>NZ_FZNP01000009.1 GCF_900188105.1 Actinomadura mexicana | reverse complement strand
TCGCCGATCAGGTAGTCCGGCGGGTCGTAGGCGGAGGGCTCGTTCATGTAGTGCTCGGTGAGCGTGCCGAAGATGTCGCCGGCCGACTCGTTCATGCCCCCCTTCTCGTTGCCGCTGCCGCCGCTGTCGCCGCCGGGGGTGGTGGTGAAGACGGCGTGGCCGTTCTCGTGGCCGACGACGTCGACCGAGGTGGCCTGCCTGGTGCCGGCCTGGTTGTGGCCGAAGTTGGTGTAGCTGCCGTTCCAGTAGGCGTTGACGTCGCTCAGGCCGACGCGGAGCGGGAACCCGCCGCCGCTGCCGTTGATGCCGTTGCGGCCGAGCCAGGAGCCCAGCATGTCCCATTCCTTCTGGACCGCGTAGAGGGCGTCGACGCAGGCGGTCTCCAGGTCCGTGCCGCTGCCGCTGCCCCAGGCGCTGTCGGTGCCGGTGTAGGCGGAGCCGTTCTGGCCGCCGCACCGGACGCCGGAGCGCTGCGGGTCGGTCATGGACGTGGCGGCGGTGCTGAGGTCGACGGTGCCGTGGTAGTAGCTGCGGTCGTCGGCCGCGTCCCGGACCTCGTCATATGTCTTGACGACCTTGCCGGTTCCGGCGTCGACGAACACGTGCAGCTTCGTCGGGGCCTTCTTCTGGGTGCCGGTGACGACGGTCTCGTAGACGAGGCGTCCCGAGCCCTCGGCGAGCACCATCAGGCGGGGCGTGGAGGCGGTCTCGACCTTGGACACGCGGGCGCGGGAGGTCGCGGCGGCCTGCGCCGCGCCGACCGACGCCTTGGTCGCCACGTCGAGCGTGCGGGTCTGGTCGACGGAGGTGCTCAGCACGCCGCCGGTCGCGTTGGTGGTGACGACGAAGTCGCCGCCGTAGACGGGCAGGCCGTCGTAGGTGCGCTCGTAGGCCACGTACTGCAGGCCGCGCAGGCCCGAGGTGACCCCGCGCCGGACGATCCTGTCCTTCGGGGCCTTCTTGAACTCGGCGGGCTTCGCCGCGACCAGGCGGTCGGCCGAGGCGGCGGCGACGGTGCGGGGGTCCGGCCCGGCCGGTGCCGCGGGGGCGGTGCTGGGTGTCGCACCTGAGGCGGGCGAGGACATCGCCACGGCGAGGCCGACGGACAAGGCCGCCGCCCCGATCGCGGTCTGGTGTCTCACGGGGGTGCTCCTTCCACGTGCCGGGCGGTCGGAGGGGGTGGGCACGTGGAGGCCCTTGTAAGAGCGCTCCAGGAACCGCCGCCCGCTCGGCGGGGGGTTGGGATGGGGGACTCATCCGGATGAGCTGACCCGAAGTGCACCTTGGTTCGAGAAAGGTGTCAATAAATCCATTTGGTTCTGGATTTTCAATTCCGTTGGGCATCTCTCTGAAACCAATGGAATTTCGTGGCGGAACAGCGCGGACGGGCCGGGCCGAAGGATCGGCCCGGCCCGTCCGGCGGGGAACCGCGGAGGCGGCGCGTGCGTTGGGACGCCCGGCGGGGTCAGGGGGCGATGCGGTGGCAGAGCCAGGAGAGCGCCAGGGGGTAGCGGTAGTCGATCGCGCCGTGGCCCGCGTCGAACAGCTCGAAGTGGATCACGTCCCCGGCGACGCCGGCGTCGAGCAGCGCCCGGTGGAACGCCTGCGCGCCGATGTCGAGGTACCACTCGTCGCGCGTGCCGCCGTCGATCCAGATCGCCCGCTGGGAGCGCATCGCCTCGGCGTGCTCCGGGACCATCCGCACCGGGTCCCAGGCGAGCCAGCGATTCCACACCTCCGGCCGCAGCACGCCGGTGACCGGGTCGAACGGCAGGTCGGGGGTGCCGTCCTCGCGCGCGGAGTAGCACAGCGCCATGCCGAGGATGTTGAGCAGCTCCATGTCCTCGGGCTTGGTGAAGGAGGTGCGGCTCCTGAAGTCGTCCCACCAGCGCAGGATGTCGCCGTCGTGCTTGCGCAGGTGCCGGACGCACTTGGGGAACTCGGTCAGGTAGCAGTACTCGAACAGGGCGTCGCCCGCGTGCGTCGCGAGCGCGCCGAACAGGTCGGGACGGAGCATCGGCGTGATCATCGCACCGTAGCCGCCGCTGGACTTGCCGCTGATCGCCCGGTGCCCGGGCGCGTCGAGCGTCCGGTAGTGGCCGTCCACCCACGGGACGATCTCGTCGCAGAGGTAGGAGTGGTAGCGGCCGGTGCCGGGGGAGTCGACGTACTGGCTGCCGCCGTGCGCGGTCCAGGCGTCCACGAACACGACGATCGCGGGCGGCGCCTCCCCGGCGGCGAACACCGCGTCGGCCGTCTCGGGGAACGGCTGCCGGTACGGCATCCGGTTGCGCCAGATCCCGACGTGCCCGGTGAATCCGGTGATCACGTAGACGCTGGGGTAGCGGCGGTCCGGTTCGTCGTCGTAGCCGGGCGGTACGTACACCAGTACGGGCCGCTCGTGCGGGTCGTCCAGCGGGTTGCCGCGCAGCAGCTCGCTGCTGACGGCGTGCTCTTCGAGGCGGCCGGCGAGATCGGCGGACCACGGCTGCATTGCGTACTCCCTCGTCGCAAGCGGATGATCAGCTCGACGCTAACCCATGGCCGGGACGGCGGGACGGGGCCGCTGCCCGGGGGCGGGTGTCACAGTGCGGCCGTGTTCTCCGTTCCTTGGTGCGACGGAAGGAGACAGATATGACCGACAACGCCGCACTCCTGAGGGACCTGCACCGTCCCGGAGACCCGCTGCTGCTGCCCAACGTCTGGGACGCGGGAAGCGCGAAGATCGTCCAGGAGGCCGGGTTCCCGGCGCTCGCCACCGCGAGCGCCGCCGTGTCCGCCATGCTCGGCTACCCCGACCACGAGGGGGCGCCGGTGGAGGAGATGTTCGCCGCCGCGGGGCGCGTCATCCGCGCGGCGACCGTCCCCGTCACCGTGGACGCCGAGGCCGGGTACGGGCTGCAGCCGGGGGAGCTGGTCGAGCGGCTGCTCGCCATCGGCGCGGCGGGCTGCAACCTGGAGGACACCTACGCCGGGGAGCTGGCCGAGCCGGGGACCCAGGCGGAGTACATCGCGGCCGTCCGGGCGGCGGCCGGGGACGCCCTGGTGATCAACGCCCGCGCCGACACGTTCGTCGCCAAGGCCCCGGACCCGGTCGAGGCGGCGATCGCGCGCGGACGGCTGTACCTGGAGGCCGGCGCCGACTGCGTGTACCCGATCGCGGCGCCGCCGGACGCCGTCCCGTCCCTGGTCAAGGGGATCCCGGGTCCGGTCAACGCGAACAACCTCCCGGGCACGTCGCTCGCGGAGCTGGCGGAGATGGGCGTCGCGCGCGTCTCCTACGGCCCGATGCCGTACCTGCGCGCCCTGGACACCCTGAAGGAGTTCGCGGGCCGCGTCCTGGCGAAGGAGAGCCCCTACACCTGACCGGGGTCACCCGGAGGGGCCGGGCCGCCTGAGCCCGGCTCCGTACGGGCCGCGTGTGAGGGCGCTCTCGTCGCGGGCGCCTTGCAAGTGTGCACTTACGATGGCACAGTGAGACGAAATTCGACTCGTTGTATCAAACGTGGGCGCAGGTGCGAGCCCGTACGGAGGTGGGGCCGGCATGACCGCGACCGGTGAGGAGACGCCGCCGAAGGTCGTCCTGGACTCGATCAGCGGGGTGGCCCTGGCCGCCGCCGCGTCCAACGTCGTCATGCAGCTCTCCCGCCTCCCGATCGGGCACGGCGTCGCGGAGAGCACGGTCGACAGCGGCCGCGTCGACGAGCACCCGCTCAAGCGCGCCCGCACCACGCTCAGCTACATCGCCGTCGCCATGCTCGGCACCGAGGCCGAACGCGAGGCGATGCGCCGCGAGGTGAACCGCGCGCACCGGCACGTCCGCGCGAAGGAGCCCGTCGCCTACAACGCGTTCGACCGCGAGCTGCAGCTGTGGGTCGCCGCGTGCCTCTACGTGGGCATCGAGATGATCTACACGATGCTGTACGGGAAGCCGTCGCGGGACCAGGCCGCCGACCTGTACCGGCACGGCGCCCGCTTCGGCACCACCCTCCAGGTCACCCCGGACATGTGGCCGCCGGACCGGGCCGCCTTCGAGGACTACTGGCGGGCGGGCCTGGCGAGGATCGAGATGGACGACGTCACCCGCGGCTACCTGCGCGACCTCGCCGAGATGCGCTTCCTGCCCGCGCCCGTCCACTGGACGCTCGGCCGGTTCCACCGCTTCCTGACGCTCGGTTTCCTGCCCCAGCCGTTCCGCGACGAGCTCGGCTTCCCGTGGACGCCCCGCGACCAGGCGCGCTTCGACTGCTTCGTCCACGTGCTGGCGGTGAGCAACCGCGCCCTGCCGCGCCCGGCCCGCGAGTTCCCCTTCAACCTCTACCTCCGCGACGTCCGCCGCCGCATCAGGACCGGGCGCCCGATCGTGTGACCGGGCCCCTCAGCGGGGCGGGTCCTCGGCGGCGTCCCCCGCGTCCCCGGCACCGCCCTCCCGCTCGGACGGCTTGATCTGGAGTTCGAACTCGCCCTCGTGGTGGGTGACGCCGGCGATGACGGCGTCCTCCAGGACCTCGGCGCCCTTGTGCTGGCGGCGCATCATCGGGTCGGAGCGCACGTCCTTCGCCAGTGCGACGCACAGCAGGATCAGCACGATCGCGAACGGCAGCGCGCCGATGAACGTGATGTTCTGGATGCCGCTCAGCGCCTTGTCCCCGCCGATGACCAGCATGATCGCGGCGACCCCGCCGGTCATCGCGCCCCAGAAGATCACGACCCAGCGGGACGGGGAGGTCGAGCCGCGCTGCGACAGCGTGCCCATGACGATCGACGCGGCGTCCGCGCCGGACACGAAGAAGATCGCCACGAGCAGCATGACGACGACCGCGGTCACCGCCAGCCACGGCAAGTGGCCGAGGACGTTGAAGGTGATCTGCTCCTCGGTGCCGTTCCCGAACGGGTTCAGTCCCTTGCGCTGCTGGTCGATGGCCGTCCCGCCGAAGATCGCGAACCAGACCACGCTGACCGCGCTCGGCACGAGGATCACGCCGCCGACGAACTGCCGGATGGTGCGGCCGCGGCTGATCCGGGCCAGGAACATCCCGACGAACGGCGCCCAGGAGATCCACCACGCCCAGTAGAAGATCGTCCAGTTGGACAGGAACGTCTTCATCGGCTCGCCGCCCGTCGCACCGGACCGGGACGCCATCTGCCCGAAGTCCTGGATGTAGACGCCGAGCGAGGTGGGCAGCAGCTCCAGGATGAACACGGTGGGCCCGACCACGAACACGAAGACCGCGAGGACCAGGGCCAGCACCATGTTGATGTTGGACAGCCACTGGATGCCGCGCGCGACGCCCGACACCGCCGACACCACGAAGCAGACCGTCAGCACCAGGATGATCAGCACGAGGACTGTGGTGCCGAGTGAGGAGATCCAGCCCGCCTCCTGCATCCCGGTCCGGATCTGCAGCGCGCCGATGCCGAGCGAGGCGGCCGAGCCGAACAGGGTGGCGAACAGCGCGAGGATGTCGATGACCTTGCCGGCCGGGCCCGCGGCGCGGCGGCGGCCGAGCAGCGGGACGAACGCCGAGCTGATCAGCTGGCTGCGCCCCCGGCGGTAGTGGCTGTACCCGATCGCGAGGCCGAGCACGGCGTAGATCGACCACGGGTGCAGCGTCCAGTGGAACATCGTGGTCGCCATGGCCGTCTCGATCGCGGCCTCGCTCTGCGCCGGGTCGGTGCCGGGCGGCGGCTCGACGAAGTGCGTGAGCGGCTCGGCCACGCCGAAGAACATGAGCCCGATGCCCATGCCCGCGCTGAACATCATCGCGACCCACGAGACGGTGCGGAACTCCGGCTCGTCCCCCTCCCGGCCGAGGGGGATGCGGCCGTACCGGCTGAACGCCAGCCACAGAGAGAAGATCACGAAGCCGGTGGCCGCGAGGACGAACAGCCAGCCGAGGTTGGTCAGCAGCCAGTCCAGCATCGCGTCCGCGGCCGAGCTGAGCCCGCCGGTGTCGGCCCCGCCCCAGATCACGAACGAGGCCGACAGCACGGCCGCGACGCCGTAGACGATCCAGTCGGTGTGCGGGCGCCCGTGCTCGACGAGGCGCACGGGCTCGGTGCCGGGGTACTCGTCCCGCTCGCCGGGCTCGGGCTCGAACCTCTCCATAGCCCGGTGTCCTGCCCGAAAGTTCACCATTCAGTTACGCAGCGGAACGATTCGCTTGCAAAATCCTTCGGGACAGAGAAACCGCGCCTGGCGGTCGTCCCCGCCTCCGGGCCGGGGACGACGATGTCGTCCGCGTCCCCTGACCTGCCGAGTCAGGCGCGCGCGTTGTTCACGGCGTCGACGAGGTCGTCGACCCCGGGGCGCGTGTCCGAAACCCGGCGGACGGGACGGTGTGGCCTGCGTCACATTGATGCTCGGGCGTCCCAGTAGCTAACCGCTTGAACGTCTTTGTGACCTTTAAGTCAGTATTGCCGTGTTTAGTGTTTCGTGTTCCTCTATTTAAGGCAATGTCTGATTGCGGCCCACCGCCGCCCGCGCGCCCGCCGTCGAGCCGCCCACCGAGCCGCCCACCGAGCCGCCCATCGAGCCGCCCACCGAGCCGCCCACCGAGCCACCGAACCGCCCAGCCACTGAGCCGCCAGCCATCGAGCCGCCCCACGCCACGCAGCGACAGCGGAGGTCCGGATGCGCAAGGAGACGCTGGAGAGCTTCGTCCTCGGGGACGTCCTCCGGTCACAGGCGCAGGTTCACCGAAGACAGACGTTCCTCAGATTCCGCGACGGGGAGATCAGCTACGGCGAGGTGGACGCCGCCGCCGACCGGCTGGCCCGCGCGTTCTCCGCCGCCGGCATCGCGCGCGGCGACCACGTCGGCGTGATGCTCCCCAACTGCGCCGACTTCGTCCACGTCATCTTCGCGCTGGCGCGGCTGGGCGCGGTCGCCGTGCCGATCAACATCGCCTACCGGGGCGAGCTGCTGCGGCACGTCCTGGACAGCTCCGACTCCCGCTGGCTGCTCGTCGACGGCCCGTACGCCGAGCGCCTCGTCGAGATCGCCGGCCGCCTGCCCACGCTGGAGCGGGTCGTCGTGCGGGACGCCGCCGCGGCCGGGGTGCTGCTCGACCGGCTCGGCAAGCCCGCGCGGGAGATGTCCGCGCTCCCGGCCGACGGGTCCGGGCGGGTGGAGGTGGAGGTCGGTTTCGCCGACATGCAGGCGATCATGTACACGTCCGGCACGACCGGGCCGTCCAAGGGCGCGATGGTCCCGCACGCGCTCGCGCTGACCTGCGCCTACGACTCGCTGGACTTCCTGGACCGCTGGGGCAAGACGGTCTACTGCCCGCTGCCGCTGTTCCACGCCGCCGCGCTCTGGGACGGCATGCTCTCGGCCCTGCTCGGCGGCGGCTCCATCGCGATCGTCGAGCGGTTCAGCGCGTCGAGGTTCTGGGACGACGTGCGCCGCTTCGACGCGCAGGTGTGCATGAGCGTGTTCTCGATGATCCCGATCCTGCTGAACCGCCCGCCGACGTCCCGCGACCGCGACCACCGGCTGGAGACGTTCTACATGGGCAAGTCCAACCTGGACGAGCCGCTGCGGGAGCGGTTCGGCGTCCGGTCCGTGGAGACCTACACCAGCACCGAGGCGGGCATCGCGACCGGCAGCCCGTACGGGGAGTGGCGGCTCGGCTCGTGCGGGCAGGCGCACGAGGAGCGGTTCCAGGTGGCGGTCGTGGACGAGTGCGACCGGGAGGTCGGGCCGGGGGAGCCGGGGGAGCTGGTGCTGCGGCCGAAGCAGCCGTTCGTCCTCACCACCGGCTACTACGGCAACTGGGAGGCCACGACCCGCTGCTTCCGCAACATGTGGTTCCACACCGGCGACCGGGTATGGCGCGACGGCGACGGGTATTTCTACTTCCTCGACCGGATGAAGGACGCGATCCGCAGGCGGGGGGAGAACATCTCGGCCTTCGACCTGGAGACCGAGATCAACCGGCATCCGGCGGTGCTGGAGTGCGCCGCGATCGGCGTGCCCTCGGAACTGGAGGACGAGGACATCAAGGTGTCGGTCGTGGTGCAACCGGACACCGGGCTCGACCCGGAGGAGCTGGTGGCCTACTGCGAGGAGCGGCTGCCGCGCTCGATGGTGCCGCGCTACGTCGAGTTCATCGACGCGCTGCCGCGCACCCCGACCGACAAGGTCGCCAAGTACAGGCTGCGCGCGCAGGGCGACGGCGGGATCACCCCGACCACCTGGGACCGGGAGGCGAGCAACCCGTGAACTGGGACGACACGCCGGAGCAGGCCGCCTTCCGCGAGGAGGTCCGCGCCTTCGTCGAGGAGCGGTTCCCCGCGTCGTACCGCCCGGCGGGGGACGAGGAGCAGAGCCTCGAACCCGAGGACGTCGCCGGCTACAACTGGCCGGTCGACCGGGTCGCGGACGACCCCGGGCGCCGCGAGGGCGCGCGGGCGTGGGCGGCGGCGCTGGCCGGGCGCGGCTGGATCGCGCCGCACTGGCCGCGGGAGTACGGCGGCGCGGGGCTGTCGGCGCTGGAGGAGTTCGTCCTGCACGAGGAGATGATGCGGGCCCGGGTGCCGACCGTGAACGGCATCGGCGCGTTCCTCCTCGGCCCGACCCTGCTGGTCCACGGCACCGACGAGCAGAAGGCCGTCCACCTGCCGCCGATCGCGGCGGGCGAGGCGACGTGGGCGCAGGGCTTCTCCGAGCCGGAGTCCGGCTCCGACCTGGCCTCGCTGCGCACCCGCGCCGTCCGGGACGGGGACGAGTACGTCGTGGACGGCCAGAAGGTGTGGACGTCCCTCGGCCAGTACGCCGACTGGCTGTTCGTGCTGGTCCGCACCGACCCGTCCGCCGAGCGTCCCCACCGCGGCATCACGTTCCTGCTCGTCGAGGCGGACGCGCCCGGGGTGACGATCCGTCCCATCACCGACATCCGCGGCGCGGCGCCGTTCTGCGAGATCTTCTTCGAGGGCGTCCGGGTGCCGGTGGCGAACCGGGTCGGCGAGGAGAACCGCGGCTGGTACGTGGCGATGTCCGCGCTCGGCTTCGAGCGGGCCGGGATCGGCGCCACCATCAAGTACGAGCAGGCGTTCGCCGAGCTGGTGGCCCACCTCAGGTCGCCGGAGGGGCGGCGGCACGCCCGGCGCGGCCCCGCGCTGCGGCAGGAGATCGCGCGCCGGCGGACCGAGATCGCCGTCCTGTACAACCTGGCCCGCTACACCGTGTCGCGGCAGGCGGCGGGCGACGAGCCCGGCTTCGAGGCGTCCGTCAACCAGCTGTTCGGCGCCGAGCTGCACCAGCGGCTCGCGCGGACGGGCGCGCTGGCCTTCGGACGGTCCGCAGCGCTGTGGGAGCGCGAGGGGGCGCCCCTCGACGCGGTGTTCACCCACATGCGCCGGGACTCGGTCGCGTCCACCTTCCTCGGCGGAACCACCGAGATCCAGCGCAACGTCATCGCCACCCGGGGCCTGAACCTGCCCCGCGGCTGACCAACACGGGAGGAGCGCACGCACATGCTCGACGAGAACGCCTACGAGACGGTCGACCTGCGGGTCGAGGAGCGGGTCGCCTGGCTGACGCTGAACCGGCCGGACAAGCTCAACGCCCTGACGCCCACCACGATGACGGAGCTGCGCGACATCTTCACCCGCGTGGACGACGACGAGGACGTCTGCGTCGTGGTGCTGCGCGGCGCGGGAGAGCGCGCGTTCTGCGCCGGCATGGACCTGTCCTGGTCGGAGAAGCTGACCCCGCGCGAGCGGATCGAGCAGGGCCGGCTCGGCGAGAGGACGTTCGCGATGATGGAGCGGATGTCCGTCCCGGTGATCGCCGCGGTGCACGGGTACGCGGTCGGCGGCGGGCTGGAGCTGGCGCTCGCGGCGGACTTCATCATCGCCTCCGACAACGCCAAGATGGGACTCGTCGAGATCACGCTGTCGGCGCGTCCCCCGTACCGCCCGAAGATGACCGAGGACGGCGACCCCGACCAGCCCGAGTTCGGCGGGTCGGCGCCCGGCTGGGGCGGCGTGAAGCGGCTGCCGGAGCGGATCGGCAAGGCCCGCGCCAAGGAGCTGCTGTTCACCGGCGCCCGCGTCGACGCCGACCGGGCGCTGCGACTCGGCCTGGTCAACGACGTGTATCCGGCGGAGGAGTTCGACAGGCGGATCGGCGAGCTGGCCGAGCGGATCGCGGCGATGAACCGCTACAACCTGCGGCTCGTCAAGGAGCTCGTCACCTACGGCTACGACTGGATCGAACCCCACCCGAGCTAGGAGGACCCGTGCAGATCTACCGCATCGATCATGTCGCGCAGGTGACCCCCGACCTCGACCAGCAGGTCGCCCTGCTGGAGGGGCTGTTCGGGTTCCGGCGCGTCCGGAGCTGGGACAACCCGGCCGAGGGCGTGCGCGGCGCCCGGCTGGAGATCCCGGGAAGCCGCGGCCAGGCGTGGGAGGTGGTCGCGCCCGCCGGCGACGGCGCGGCACTGCAGACCTGGCTGGACGAGCACAACGGGCGCCCGGGCCTGCACCACGTCGGCGCCGAGGTGCCCGACCTGGAGGCCGTCCGCGCGGAACTCGAGGTGCGCGGCATCAAGCCGACCGACTGGGCGTGGGGACGCTGGCTGGAGGCGTCGCTGAGCCCGCCCGAGCACGGCACCGGCGTGCTGTGGCGGCTCCGCGGGCCGGGCGGCCTGGACATGTGCGGCGACGCCGCCGCCTCGGTCGCCGAGCCGTCCGGGCCGGACGGCCCGTCGCTCGGCGTCGTGGCGCTCGACCACATCTGCCAGGCCTTCCACGACCGGGACGTCCTCGCCCGCTGGTACCGCGACCTCGCCGGGTTCGTGCAGGTCTGGCGGACGGCGGACGAGGAGCACCCCGACATGGCCGACCTCGTGCTGAACATCCCCGGCTCGACGATCTGCTGGGAAGTGATCATGCCGCGCGGGGAGGACTCGTTCATCGACCGCTTCCTGGAGCGCGGCGGCCCGGGCGCCCACCACGTCACCTTCGAGGTGGCCGACTGGGACGCGGCCCTGGCGGCCTGCGAGCACCACGGCGTCCCCACCTTCGACGACGAGGAGGGCGTCACCGACGGCGCCGCCTGGAAGCACACGTTCGTCCACCCGAAGCACACCGGCGGGATCCTCGTCCAGCTGTTCTGGGAGGAGCGGCCGGGCGTGTGGGTCCGCTCGGACAAGGTGCCGCCGCCATGGACCTGAGCCTGACCGAGGACCAGGAGCTGATCACCGCCACGGCCCGCGAGCTCCTGGAGTCCAAGGCCGCGACGGCGGGCGCGCGGGCCCTGGCCGGCGACCCGGCCGGCTACTCGGCGCCGCTCTGGAAGGAGATGGTCGAGCTCGGCTGGACCGGCCTGGCCTTCCCCGAGGAGCACGGCGGCGTGGGCGGCGACTTCCTGGACGTCTGCCTGCTGTTCGAGCAACTGGGGTACGCGCAGGTCCCGAGCCCGCTGCTGTCCTCGGTCGCGTGCTGCGGCATGCCGGTCGCGCGGTTCGGGACGTCCGCCCAGAAGGAGCGCTGGCTGAACGCGATCTCGGACGGCCAGATCGTGACCGCCGCACCGCTTCCCTGGGATCGCCCGGGGGAGGGCCCGGTCGCGACACGCTCCGACTCCGGCTACGTCCTGGACGGCACGGCCACGTTCGTCCCGTTCGCCGCGTCCGCCGAACACGTCCTCCTGGTGGCGCGCCTGGACGGCGAACCGCACGCCTTCTGGGTGGACGCCGCGGACGTCACCCTGAAACCGCTCGGCACGATCGGCCACGACCGTCCCTGCCACGCCGAACTGAGCGGCCTGTGGGTGCCCGGCGAGGCCGCCCTGGCCCCGGAGGCCGCCGCCGCGATCTCGCTGTTCGGCGCAGCCGCCACCTGCGCCGAGATGGTGGGGGCCGCGCAGCACGTCCTGGACATGACGGTCCAGTACGCCACGGAACGCGAGCAGTTCGGCCGTGCGGTCGGTGCGTTCCAGGCCGTCCAGCACCACTGCGCGAACATGGCCATCGACGTCCTGGGCTCCCGCTTCACCGCCTACGAGGCCATCTGGCTCCTGTCAGTGAACCGCGACGCGGAGCAGCAGGTGGCGATGGCCAAGGCCTGGGTGAGCGAGGCGTACGAACGCGTATGCGCCCTAGGCCATCAGGTACACGGCGCCATCGGTTTCACCCGGGAACACGACCTGCACCTGTTCTCCGAACACGCACTGGCAGCGTCCCTGGCCTTCGGCGACGCCCACCTTCACCTCGACACCTTGGCCGACGCCCTCGACCTACCGTGACCACGAGCCGACGTCCCGCCGGGCCGCCCCGGCGGGCGTCAGCTCACGCGCTGCGGCTCTCAACCGTCCAACGCGGCCTCGGCGAGCCGCTCCCACCGGTACAGGTGCCCGTCCCTCACCTGGCCGACCAGATGCGCTGCGGCGACACGCAGGGGAACGGGCTCGGGACGCGGGCCGAGGGCGTGGACGATCGGGGCGGAAGGACCATCGGCGTTGCTGTAGGCGACCGAGACGTGCGGCGTCCAATCAGGCTCGCCGTCGAGCGGGTGCACACCCACGGTCTCGGCCGCGGCCTGGCGCAGCGCCTGCCGGACGGGATCGAGCCCGCGTGCCGGACGGACGCCGAGCGCCACCCCCTCGCTGTGAACCCACGGCCGCCCGACCTCCACCTCGATCGGTTCGAGGGGGGCCAGACGACGGGCGGCGCTCGCGGTGAGCGCCTCGACCCGCTCGCCGGAGATCTCGTCCTCGAACCCGACGATCTGCGTGGTCATGTGCAGCCACTCGGCCGGAATGAGGTCCAGCCCGTCCACCCCGGCAAGCTTGTCCTGGTACCGACGGACCAGATCGAACACCTCCGGCTGCCTGTCCAGCAGGACGTGCCAGAGCAACATCCGCCGCCCGGGCCGCATCCCCGGCAGCCACCACCAGTGATCGGACATCCGTTCGGGCATCGGGTCCACGGGGCCTCCAAAGCGCTCGACGCCAGCATGCCGGACGGGCCCCGAACCTGCCGCTGCCGCGCGGGAGTGGGCGGCTTGTCCGGGTGTCTGGATACACCCCCTGAGGGGTCTGAGTTCACCGGCTTCCGGGTGTGTAGGTCGATGGTGTGAAGTCGGCCGCCTCTCTAGCGTCATGGACATGAAGATGAGCCTCGTGGGCAGCCGCGTGTCGCGGGTCCTGCTCGGTACGACACTGGTCGTTTCAGGTGCGGGTTGCGCTGCGCAACCCGGAAAGCCGGCTGCGGCTGCGGCCGGGCGGTCGGACGCCTCCGGTGGGCGGGGGACGGTGGTCTCGGTGACGCCGGTGGTTCGCATGTCACGGGCGGAGGTCCGCGTCTACCTCGGCGATGAGGGGTTGACGTCTCCGCGGCCGCGCAGTGGGGTGAGCGGCTTCAAGGTCCTCTACCGCACCGTCTCCGCGACCGGGCGGCCCACCCTCGCCAGTGGGATCGTCGTCCTGCCCAGCGACACCGCCGGGACGCTGGAGGCCGTCAGCTTCGCCCACGGAACCCACGCCGGCCGAAGTACCGCCGGTTCGGTCGCCGCGGACGGCCAGAGCAGGATCGCGGCGGTCTACTACGCCGCCGCCGGATACGCCGGTGTCGCCCCTGACTACCTCGGTCTCGGGGAGGGGACCGGAGCCCATCCTTACCTGGACGCCGCCTCGGAAGCGTCCGCATCGCTGGACATGCTCCGCGCCGCCCGCGCCGTCGCCACCCGGCAGGGCAGAGCGCTGGAACGGCGGGTGCTGGTGACCGGCTTCTCGCAGGGCGGTCAGGCCGCCATGGCACTGGGACGCCAACTGCAACGCGGTACCGATCCCTACCTGCGGCTGGGCGCGCTGGCTCCGATCAGCGGCGCCTACGACCTGCGGCGCGCGCAGCTCCCGGCATCCCTTCCCGGCGGCCCGCTGGACCCGCGGGTGTCGGCGTTCAACCTCGCCTACGCCACGGTCGCCTGGAACCGGCTCCACCACCTGTACAAGACACCCTCGGAGGTCTTCCAGGCGCCCTACGACACCAGCATGGAACGGCTCTTCGATGGCAGCCACGATGAATCGGACATCTTCCCGCAGCTCCCCGCGAGCCCCGATCGGCTGGTGACCCCGCGCTACCTGCACTGGCTCGACCACCCCTCCGGCGCCCTCCTGCGGGCGATCCGCGCGGCCGACGGCACCTGCGACCAGGCTCCGGACGTCCCGATCCGGCTGTACGGCGCGTCCGGCGACGAGCAGGTCACCTTCACCAACACGCGCAACTGCGTCCGCGCTCTCCGCGCCCACGGGACCCGGCCGCAGGTCGTGGATTACGGCACCGGCACCGGCACCGACCACTTCGCCACTCTCTACCGCGCCCTGCCCGACACGCTGCGCTGGTTCCAGACCCGCGATTGAGCTGGGAACGGGCGTAGGCGCAGGCGTTCGGGGCTCAGCGGCGGGCCCGGTCCGGGTCCGCCCTGAAGCGTCCTCGGCCACCCGAGAAGAGGAGCACGGTCCACGACGAAGAGAGGTCCTGGCCGCAGAGCGGCCAGGACCTCCTATGGGAGCTTTCGAATTTATCGAGAGGAGAGCTTCAAAAGCCTTTTACTTACCCGTAGTAGACCCCACTGCAGTACGTGCAGATCTTGAAGCCCTTCGTGTGGTGGTCCACCAGATTGTGGTTGCCGTCCGGGCTCGAAGGGCAGTCCCCCATCCACATGGGAAGGTTCGAGGACTCGGGCTGCTGGTCGAACGATGTCTCGGGCGGCAGGTCGGACTGCGGCTCGGACTTCGGCTCCATCAAAAGCACGTTGAACTCCCTTAGTTTGTCCCCTGGCCCGCGTTCGATCGCGGCGCCAAGCGTGCAGACGGAACCGTCCGGTGCAGCGTCGGGCGGCAAGCTCCGGGGCAGAGGAATGTGGGGGTTGTGGGGCTTGTCACAGGGGCCATATGTGCGCACGTGCTTGGACCTGAACGCCCGCAGGGAAACGTTCTCCTGCTTGATGTACGAGAACGAGGGCACCGCCGGCCTCGCCGGGCCCGAGCGTGTCTGTTCGGCGTAGGTTTGCCGGATGAGTGTGGTCGTTGCCGTTGCCGCGACGTTGGTGGTCACCTGGGTGCCGGCGTTGCTGTGGCGGCGGCACCGGCGGCGGGGGGATCTCGGAGGGCCGGAGCGGCGGGCGACCTTCGAGACCCTGCACACCGCTTCGCGGGCGGCGCCGGCGTTCCGGGCCGGGTTGACCGAGCAGGGGGCGCAGAAGGCGGCCCGGCACCTGCGGGCGCTGCTCGGGTGCGAGGCCCTCGCCATCACCGACGGGGAGCGGCTGCTGGCCTGGGACGGGGAGCACGACCATCACGCGGTGGACGGGCCCGAGCATGCCCGGGCCACCTTGGGAAACGGGCGCACGCAGGTGGACGACGTGGAGTGCGACCGGCTCGACTGTCCGATCCGTCGAGTGGTCGTCGTGCCGCTCGCCACTGACGACCGGGTGGTCGGGACGCTGGCCGCCTACGGGGAGGACGTCCCCGCCGGGCTGATCCGCGCCGCCGAGGAGGTCGCGCAGTGGGTGGACGCCCAGCTCGAACTCGCGGAGCTGGACCACTCGCGGACGCTGCTGATGGAGGCGGAGATGCGGGCGCTGCGGGCGCAGATCTCGCCGCACTTCATCTACAACTCGCTGACGACGATCGCCTCGTTCGTCCGGTCCGATCCGGAGCGGGCGCGGGAGCTGCTGCTGGAGTTCGCCGGGTTCACGCGGTACTCGTTCCGGCGGCACGGCGACTTCACGACGCTGGCGGAGGAGCTGCGGTCGATCGACCGGTACCTGCTGCTCCAGCGCGCCCGGTTCGGTGAGGAGCTGCGGGTGATGTTGCGGATCGCGCCCGAGGTGCTGCCGGTGGCCGTTCCGTTCCTCTGTCTGCAGCCGCTCGTGGAGAACGCCGTCCGGCACGGGCTCCAGGACCGGTCCGAGCCCGGGGTCATCACCATCATCGCGGAGGACGCGGGAGCCGACTGCGTGATCAGTGTGGAGGACGACGGGATCGGCATGGATCCCGAGGACGTCCGCCGCCTGCTGTCCGGGGAGCGGCCCGAGCCGTCCGCCGACGACGCCGCCGGGATCGGGCTCGCCAACGTCGACGCGCGGCTCCGGCAGGTGTACGGGGACGAGTACGGCCTCGCGGTGGAGACCGGGCCGGGTGCCGGGACGAAGGTCACCGTGCGGGTGCCGAAGTACCGGCCCGGTGTCACGGCCTCTTGACGCCCGGCCGGTACTTGACTGGAATGTGGCGAATGGCGGCGGAAGGACGGTGCGGTGTCCCTGCGTGTCCTGGCGGTGGACGACGAGGCGCCCGCGCTCGACGACCTCGTCCACCTGCTGCGCGCCGACCCGCGCATCGGTGAGATCGACACCGCCCGGGACGGGGCCGCCGCGCTCCGCAGGCTCGATCGGGCCCTCGCCGAGGGCCGTCCCGTCGCCGCCGTCTTCCTCGACATCCGGATGCCCGGCCTGGACGGCACCGTGCTCGGCCGCGTCCTCGCCCAGTTCGCCCGCGCCCCGCAGATCGTCTACGTGACGGCCTACGAGGAGCACGCCGTGGACGCGTTCGAGATCAAGGCGACCGACTACATCCTCAAGCCGGTGCGGCCGGAGCGGCTGGCGGTGGCGATCCGGCGGGTCACCGAGGCCGCCCGGGAGGACGAGGCCGCGCCGGAGCCGTCCGAGCCGGAGGCCATGCCGGTCGAGCTGGGCGGGGTGACGCGGTTCGTCACCCCGGGGGAGGTGCTGTACGTGGAGGCGCAGGGCGACTACGCGCGGCTCCACACCTCCACCGGCAGCCACCTGGTGCGCATTCCGCTCGCCGCGCTGAGCGAGCGGTGGAGCGGCGCCGGGTTCGTCCGGGTGCACCGCAGCCACCTCGTCGCGCTGGCGGCGATCACGGAGCTGCGGCTCGACTCGGGGCGCTGCAGCGTCGTCGTGGGCGGCGCCGAGCTGCCGGTGGCGCGCCGGCATGTGCGCGAGTTGCGCGACCTGCTCGTCCGCCGGGCGAGGCGGTCTCCCTGAGCGCGCCGGGGCCGGGCCGGCGGGACGTCGCGCCCGGGCGGACGCTGGTCACCGGGCCGCGGACCCGGACCGTCCGGCGGCCCCGGTACCCGGTGACGCGGGAGATCGACGAGCAGACCGGGCTCGGCGAGGCGTACATGCGGTCGCTGGTGCGCGCCCAGTGGCGGCTCGCGGCGCGGCTGTGCCTGGTCCTCGCGGTGGTGGTGCTCGGCCTGCCGCTGCTGTTCGCGCTCGTCCCCGCGGTGCGCGAGCAGGAGGTGCTCGGGCTGCCGCTGCCGTGGGTGCTGCTCGGCGGGCTGATCTACCCGTGGTTCGTCGCCTGCGGCTGGTGGTACGTCCGGCAGGCCGAGCGCAACGAGGACGACTTCGCCGACCTCGTCGACCGGGCCGACCGGCTGTGAGCGCCGCGTACGGGCTCGCGGGCGTGCTGCTGGTCGTCGTCGCGACCATGCTCGTCGGCGTGCTCGGGGTGCGGATCTCCCGCACCACGTCCGACTTCTACGTCGCGTCCCGCACGGTGACGCCGCTGCGCAACGCGTCCGCGATCGGCGGGGAGTACCTGTCGGCCGCCTCGTTCCTCGGCATCGCCGGGCTGATCCTCGCCTACGGCGCCGACATGCTGTGGCTGCCCGTCGGGTGGACGGGCGGGTACCTCGTCCTGCTCGTCCTGGTGTCGGCGCCGCTGCGCCGCTCCGGTGCCTACACGCTGCCGGACTTCGCCGAGGCGCGGCTGGAGTCCATGGCCGTGCGCCGCGTCGCGAGCGTGTTCGTGGTGCTGATCAGCTGGCTGTACCTGCTGCCCCAGTTCCAGAGCGCCGGGCTGGTGCTGCGCACGGTCACGGGCGCGCCGGTGTGGACGGGCGGCGTTCTCATCGCGGTCGTCGTGGCGGCGAACGTGCTGGTCGGCGGCATGCGCAGCGTCACCATGGTGCAGGCGTTCCAGTACTGGCTGAAGCTGACCGCGCTGGCCGTGCCGCTGGTGTTCCTGCTGATGGCGTGGCGGTACGACGGCGCGCCCGGCCTGTCGTCGGACGTGCCTCCGCGGTTCGGCGACCGGACGACCGTCTCGGTCGGGACGGGGGTCACCGTGCAGGTCACGGCGCCCGTCCAGGTGACCGTGGACGGCCGGGTGGACGGGCGCGCCTACTCCGGCGTCCCCCTCGCGCTGGGGCCGGGGCCGCACCGCCTCGACAAGGACACGTCCGTCACCTTCCCGGCGGGCGCCGACGTCCCGCACGTCAGCGGGCGCCCCGCCACCACCGGACGGGAGTGGGCGCTGCCGCTGGACGGGCGCGACCACTCCCTCTACGCCACCTACTCGCTGATCCTCGCCACGTTCCTCGGGACGATGGGGCTGCCGCACGTCCTCGTCCGCTTCTACACCAATCCGGACGGGCGCACCGCCCGCCGCACGACCGTCGTGGTGCTGACGCTCCTCGGCGCGTTCTACCTGCTGCCCGCCCTGTACGGGGTGCTCGGGCGCCTCTACACCCCCGAGCTGCTGATGACCGGACGGGCCGACGCCGTCGTCCTCACCCTGCCCGGACGGCTCATCGGCGGGCTCGGTGGCGACCTGCTGGGCGCGCTCGTGACGGGCGGGGCGGTGGCGGCGTTCCTGTCGACGTCGTCCGGCATCACCGTGTCGGTCGCGGGGGTGCTGGCGCAGGACCTCCTGCGCGGCGGCGTCCGCTCGTTCCGCGCCGGGACGCTGCTCGCCCTGGCCGTCCCGCTGGGCCTGGCGATCGCGGCCCGGTCCCTCGCCGTCGCGGACGTCGTCGGGCTGGCGTTCGCCGTCGCGGCGTCCACGTTCTGCCCGCTGCTCGTCCTCGGCGTCTGGTGGCGGCGGCTCACCGTGCCGGGCGCGCTCGCCGGGCTCGTCCTCGGCGGCGCGCTCGCCGGGACGGCGGTCGTGGTGACGATCGCCGCCGGGCCGCCGTCCGGGCTGCTCGGCGCGCTGCTCGCCCAGCCCGCGGCCTGGACGGTCCCGATCGCGTTCACCGTCATGATCCTCGTGTCGCTGTGCACGCCCGGACGGATCCCGCGCGGCGTCGCGCGGATGATGGTGCGCCTGCACACGCCGGAGTCGCTCGACGTCGATCGCGGCACGTGGCGGCCCAAACGGGTGTGACCGTTCGTCGCGCGAGAACGACCGTTCGGCGACGGGGGCGACCTTTGGTCGACGGTGAACGGCGGCTGGTCGCAGCCTTGCCGCCGACCCCTCGTCCACTCCCGGCAGGATCTTTACGGTTGCGCGTGACCGGCGTCACAATCGAGGAGGGGTGGGCGTGTCCGTCGACAAGAGCGCCACCGGCACCGTCTATGAACGGTTCCAGGGCACCACGGAGTTCCAAGAACTCCGGCGAAGATTCCGCCGTTTCGTCTTCCCGATGACCGCGGCGTTCCTCACCTGGTACCTGCTGTACGTCGTCCTGTCGGGGTGGGCGCGGGACTTCATGGGCACCGAGCTGTTCGGGGCCGTCAACGTCGCCCTGGTGTTCGGGCTGCTGCAGTTCGTCTCCACCTTCCTCATCGCCTACCTGTACGCGCGGCACGCCGAGCGCCGCCTCGACCCCGTCTCCGACGAGATCCGCGCCCGCATCGAGGCCGAGTCGGCCCCGGCCGAGAAGGAGGCCAGATGAGCAACGAGACCCTGTCGATCATCCTGTTCCTGGTCTTCGTGGCGGCCACCCTGGCGATCACCGTGTGGGCGAGCCGCAACACTCGCAACGCCACCGACTTCTACGCCGGCGGGCGGTCGTTCTCCGGCGCGCAGAACGGCATCGCGATCGGCGGCGACTACATGTCCGCCGCCTCGTTCCTCGGCATCGCCGGGCTGATCGCCCTGTACGGCTACGACGGGTTCCTGTACTCGATCGGGTTCCTCGTCGCGTGGCTCGTGGCGCTGCTGCTCGTCGCCGAGCTGCTGCGCAACTCCGGCCGCTTCACGATGGCGGACGTGCTGGCGTTCCGGATGAGCCCCCGCCCGGTCCGCACCGCCGCCGGCGTCTCCACCATCATCGTGTCGATCTTCTACCTGCTGGCGCAGATGGTCGGCGCGGGAGCCCTGGTCTCGCTGCTGTTCGGCTTCACGAGCGACTTCGCCAAGGGTGCGACGATCGCGCTGGTCGGCGTGCTGATGATCGTGTACGTGGTGTTCGGCGGGATGAAGGGCACCACCTGGGTGCAGATCGTCAAGGCCGTCCTGCTGATGACCGGCGCCACCCTGATCACGCTGCTGGTGCTGGGCAAGTTCGGGTTCAACCTGTCCAGCCTGCTGAACGACGCCGCCGACCAGAGCGGCAAGGGCGGCGAGTTCCTGGAGCCGGGGCTGCGCTACGCCACCGCGGAGCAGGGCCTGAGCGGCAAGCTCGACCTGATCAGCCTCGGCCTCGCGCTCGTGCTCGGCACCGCAGGGCTGCCGCACATCCTGATCCGCTTCTACACCGTCCCGACCGCCCGCGACGCCCGCAAGTCGGTGCTGTGGGGCATCGGGATCATCGGCGTGTTCTACCTGCTCACCCTGGTCCTCGGCTTCGGCGCCGCCGCGCTGGTCGGGTCCAAGGAGATCGCCAAGGCCAACCCGGCCGGCAACACCGCCGCCCCGCAGCTCGCCCAGAAGATCGGCGAGATCGTCTTCGGGGACGCGGGCGGGACGATCCTGCTCGCGGTCATCGCGGCGGTCGCCTTCGCGACGATCCTCGCGGTCGTGGCGGGCCTCACCCTCGCCTCGTCCTCGTCCTTCTCCCACGACCTGTACGCCCACGTGTTCAAGAGGGGCAAGGCCTCGGAGCGGGACGAGGTGCGCGTGGCCCGCATCTCCGCGTTCGTGATCGGCGCCGTGGCGATCGTCCTCGGCATCTACGCCCAGCGCCTGAACGTGGCGTTCCTCGTCGCCCTCGCCTTCGCGGTCGCGGCGTCGGGGAACCTGCCCGCGATCCTGTACAGCCTGTTCTGGAAGCGGTTCAACACCACCGGCGCCGTCTCCGCCATCTACGGCGGCCTCGGCTCGGCCATCTTCCTGGTGGCGTTCTCGCCGGTGGTGTCGGGCTCGGAGAAGGCCCTGTTCACCGACTCCGACTTCAGCTGGTTCCCGCTGGAGAACCCCGGGATCATCTCCATCCCGTTCGGCTTCCTGTGCGGCTGGATCGGGACCCTGCTCAGCAAGGAGTTCAACGCGGAGAAGTACGCCGAGATCGAGGTCCGCTCCCTCACGGGCGCGGGCGCCGAGCAGGCGACCGAGCACTAGGGGATCCGGCACCGAGAGCCGCCGCGCGGGCGGGCGTCGCCCACACCCGCGCGGCTCGCGGCCCCGTCCCTTTCTGCCCCCGCAGGGACGGGGCCGTCCCCTGCCCGCGTCAGGCCGGTTTCGCCTCGCGGGCCTTCCACGCGCGCCCGATGGTGCGCATCAGCGCCGGGTACACGAGGGTGTACCGGAACGGCAGGATCGCGGCCATATAGGCCCTGCCGAGCAGGCCGTTCGGCTTCACCAGGACGGCCATCTGGGCGCGGTGGCCGCCGGAGCCGTCCGGGACCCAGCCGATGTGCATCACGCCGTGCATCGTCCGGTTGGCCGTCTCGACCGCCCACTCGTCCCCGGTCAGGTAGAGCGGCCGGAACGGCAGCGAGCGGGGGGCGGGGCCCGCCGGGAGGTCGCGCAGATCGTCCGGCAGCCGCTCGCGCAGCGTCCGCACCCGCCCGCCGAGGCCGGAGTCCTCCCCGTCCCAGCCGAGCAGCCGCCCGAGCCGCCGGCGGACGGCGAAGAGCACTCCGGCGACGCCGGGCAGCTGGTTCTCGCTGGAGGTCATCTGCTCCAGCAGCTTCGGGAAGTCGTCCGGGCCGCCGGTGGCGGGCAGGGCCCACACGTCCTCGAGCCGGAAGTCGGGAGCGATCTCGTGGATCCGCCAGGGACGGTCGGTGTGCGCGCTCGCGGGAAGCTTCATCAGTTCTCCTTCGTAAATGCCCTGGCCTTTAGGCTGGGGAGGAAACGGGCTCTTACGGAGCAGGTCGGGGAAGCCGGGGCGTTTCGGCGTCCGCCGGGTCGGCTTGCACCGGGCCTGCTAGAACGTGGGACATGGCGCGGCAGGTCAGGCGGGCGTTCAAGTACCGCTTCTACCCCACCGAAGAGCAGGCGGCCGAGTTGTCGCGCACGTTCGGCTGCGTGCGGCTGGTGTACAACAAGGTGCTGGAGGAGCGGACCCGGGCCTGGTACGGCGAGCGGCGCCGGATCTCCTATGTGCAGTCGTCGGCCTTGCTGACGCAGTGGAAGAAGACCACGCAACTGGCCTTCCTGTCGGAGGTGTCGTGCGTGCCGCTTCAGCAAGCGCTGCGGCATCTGCAGACCGCGTTCGCCAACTTCTTCGCCAAGCGCGCCGCCTATCCGCGGTTCAAGTCGCGCAAGCGGTCGCGTGCGTCGGCCGAGTACACCCGCAGCGCATTCACCTGGCGCGACGGGCACCTCACACTGGCGAAGATGACCGAGCCGCTGGACATCCGCTGGTCGCGTCCCCTCCCCAAGCACGCGGAGCCGACGACGGTGACGGTGTCCTGCGACAGCGCCGGACGCTGGTTCGTCTCGATGCTGTGCGAGGACACGATCACTCCGGCTCCGGACACGGACGCAGCGGTCGGGATCGACGCCGGGATCACCTCCCTGGTGGCCCTGTCCACGGGGGAGAAGGTCGCCAATCCCCGCCACGAGCGCCGTGACCGCGCCCGCCTCGCGAAGGCGCAGCGGGACCTGTCCCGCAAGGCCGCGGGTTCGGTGAACCGGGACAAGGCCCGCCGCAGGGTCGCCCGGGTGCATGCGCGGATCGCCGACCGGCGCCGCGACTTCCTGCACAAGCTGTCGACCCGGCTCGTCCGTGAGAACCAAACGGTCGTGATCGAAGACCTCACCGTCCGCAACCTGCTGAAGAACGGCAGGCTCGCGCGCGCCATCTCGGATGCGGCATGGCGGGAGATGCGGCTGATGCTGGAGTACAAGTGCGCCTGGTACGGGCGCGACCTGGTCGTGATCGACCGCTGGTTCCCCTCCTCCAAGCTGTGCGGAACCTGCGGCACGATCCGCGCCAAGCTGCCGCTGGACGTCCGCGAGTGGACGTGCGGGTGCGGCGCGGTGCATGACCGCGACGTGAACGCGGCGCGCAACATCCTGGCCGCCGGGCTGGCGGTGACCGCCTGTGGAGACGGTGTAAGACCTCAACGGGACACCTCCCGGATGGGGCGGTCGTCGGAGAAGCAGGAAACCCAGCGGGCGACCGCTGGAAGCCCCCGCCTTCAGGCGGGAGAAGAAGTCAACGCCAAGCCACCTCCTCGGTCGGCGGGCGCGCCGTCGCGCCCGCCTCCGCTCAAATATACGGCACCGTATGAATCGGCCCCGGGTGGGGGGCCGTGAGATCCGGATATCCGGAGGGGAGGGGATAATGGACCATGCCCGCCGTCCTCCGCACGCCACGCAGCAGCTGGATCGAGCAGGGCCTCAAGGCCCTCGCCGCCGGGGGGCCCGACGCGGTCCGGGTCGAGGCCCTCGCCCAGGCGCTCGGCGTCACCAAGGGCGGCTTCTACGGGCACTTCCCCGACCGCAAGGCGCTGCTGGCCGCCATGCTCGACGACTGGGAGCGGCGGTCCGTCGACGACATGCGCGACCGGGTCGAACGCGAGGGAGGCGACGCCCGCGCGAAGATCCGGCGGGCGGGCATGCTCACCCGGGCGGGCGACCACCTGCACATCGACCTCGCCATGCGCGACTGGGCCCGCCGCGACCCGGCGGTCGCCGAGCGCGTCCGCCGCGTGGACAACCAGCGCATGGACTACCTGCGCGAGCTGTTCGGCACCTTCCGCTCGGACCCCGACGAGGTCGAGGCCCGCAGCATGCTCGCCTTCTGCCTCCTGGTCGGCAGCCACTTCCTCGCCGCCGACCACGGCTCCCGCACCCGTGGCGAGGTCGTCGAACGCGCCGGCAGACTCCTCCTCGGCGACGACTGAGCCTCCCGGCGCCCACTGGCCCGCTCGCCACCGACCGGCGCCACCGCCACCGGGTCACCCGCCACTACGCCGCGCCCGTCCCATGAGATGAGGCCGGCGCGCTCCAGCGCGGGTCGCGGCCGAGGAGGGCGGCGAGGTTGTCGACCGCGGGACGGGACGGGTCCTCGGCGAGGGGCGGGCGGTAGGCGCCGCCGGGCACGTTGAGGGGACTGCCGGGTGCGGTGTTGGCGCGGGCGAGGGGCAGCGCGGCCTCGGTGATCCGGGACGGCGCGGCGGACACGGCGGTGCAGAGCGCGCGCGCCAGGTCCCAGCGGTGGACCAGCATGTCGACCAGGTGGATGCCGAGCACCCACTCGGCCGACACCGGGCCCAGCCGGGGCATGGTGACGGTCTCGCCCGCCCGTTCGAGGACGGCGAGGCAGCGGGCGGCGGTCAGGGCGAAGTCGTCGCGCGGGTCCCCGGCGGGTTCGAGGGGCGGCAGGGCGGTCCGCGCGATGGCCTCGTGGCGCTCGTTCATGTGGTGGACCAGGTCCGCGACCGTCCATCCGTCGCAGGGGGTCGGGTCCGCCATCGCGGCGTCGGGGATCATCGCCACGTCGTGGCCGATGAGGGCCAGTGCCGTGGCGTCGAGGCTGAGCAGGTCGGTCATGTCGCGTCCCATCGTTGGCGAACGGTCGTTCGCCAAAACCATAGCGTACGCCCGTTCGCTAAACTGGTGCCATGTCTCCTCGTCACTCGGCGGCCGAAGCGGCCCGGACGCGCGAGCGGATCGTGGGCGCCGCCGTGCAGGACGCCTCCCGCTTGGGCCTGGAAGGACTCACGGTCGGATCGCTGGCCCAGCGGCTCGGCATGAGCAAGGCGGGCCTGGTCGGTCCGTTCGGGTCGCGCGAGCGGCTGCTCATGGCCGCGCTCGACCAGGCCTGCGAGGTCTTCCGCGCGGCGGTGACCGGCCCCCTGGAGGGCCTGCCGCCCGGGCCGGAACGCCTGGAACGGCTCGTCGACGGGTGGGTCGGCTACCTGGCCGACTGCCCGTTCCCCGGAGGCTGCTTCCTCACGGCCGCCACGTCCGAGCTCGACGGGCGGCCGGGGCCGCTGCGCGACCGGCTGCGGGAGATCGTCGCGTCCATCCGCCGGGCGCTGGCGGCGGAGGTCGCCGCCGCGCAGGCGGCATCGCCGGGCCCGCACCGGCCCGCGGAGGAGGTCGCCACGACGCTGATGGGCCTGTCGATGGCGGCCAACCAGGAGATCCAGCTGCTGGGCGACCCCTCGGCCGCGTCCCGCGCGCGGAGTGCCATGCGCCACGCGGCCGGGCTGCCCGTCCGAACCCTCGGATCTCCGTAAACCTGTGGAACGCGGCGCGGGTTGCCGGGAGGGTTGGGGGGTGGGGTACGGAGAGGTCGGGTGGCCGCGGGTGCCGGTCGTCGAGCTGGCCGATCGGCGGGCGCTGGCGCGGTGGCGGCCCGCCGGCGAGGAGGTCGTGGAGGCGGCGCGGCGGCTGAAGGAGCGGGCGCTGCTCGAACTGGGGATGACGCACAGCGCCGTCGCGTCGTGGCTGTTCAGCAAGTGCCACCACCAGCTGCCGACCACGGCGGTGGACACGGCGGCCGTGGTCGCCTCCGGGGACGGGTCCTGCCTGCTCCTCTACAACCCCGAGTTCTTCGTGGGGATCGGGGCCGAAGGGGTGCGGTTCGTCCTGTTCCACGAGGCCCGGCACCTCGTCCAGCGGCACCTCTTCGCGGACGCCGACCTGCGGAGCGACCCGGTGTTCACGCTGGCGTGCGAGGTCACGATCAACCATGTCGCGATGGTGCGGCTCGGAGCCGGGCTGCCCGAGACCGGCGGCGCGCCCGTGGGCGTCTCGCCGCACGGCGTGTACGGATCCTATGCCGAGGACCTGCGGGACCAGGGCGTCGAGCCGCTTCCGTTCGAGGAGTGGGTCGAGACCGACATGAGCGTCTACCGGGAGCTCGGACGCATGCGGAACCCGCCGGGCGTCGGGCAGGCCGCCTGCATCCACGTGCTCGTCGACGCGCTCGACCGGGAGACGGTCGGACGGGTCGGGGACGACGTGCTGCGGAGCGTGCTCATCGCGGCGCGGCGGGGCGACCGGGTGGCGCGCGACGAACTGCTCGACCTGCTGCGGCGGACCGAGGGGGCCTCGGAGGGCGTCGACAGGATCTGGGGTGACCTCGGGGTGCACGCGCTCCGGGGCGTCACGTCGGCCACGCGGCGGGTGGAGTGGTGGCAGCGGTGGCTCGTGGACGTGCTCGCCTCGAAGCTGGAGGAGGGGGAGCGGCTCGTCTACCCGAAGAAGCGCGGGGCCGTGCTGGCGGCGCTCGGGCACGAGCCGGTGCTGGCGCGGCGCGGACCGCAGCGGGTGAAGTCGCTGGTCATCGCGCTGGACACGTCCGGGTCGATGCCGGACGGCCTCGTCGAGTGGCTGGGCGAGCTGGTCGGCCGGATCGACGGGACCGAGGTCGAGTGGGTCGCCTTCGACGCCTCCGTGAAGCCGTTCCGGCCCGGGGAGCCGCTCCGCGGCGGGGGCGGGACGGACTTCGAGGCCGTCCGGCGGCACGTGGACGGACGGGACGAGCCCGCGGACGCCGTCATCGTGGTCACCGACGGGTACGCCGACCCGATCGTCCCGGCCGACCCGGGGAAGTGGATCTGGCTGATCACCGCCGGGGGCGACGAGTGGCCGGAGCGGCGGGGAATGGCCTGCCACCGGGTCCGGCCGGGGTGATCCTTCGGCTACGGTGACGGCCCATGGCCCCCCACCCCAGGACCCGCGCCCAGAACATCGCCCGCTGCACGGCCGGCCTGCTGCGGTTCGCGACGCCCGGCGAGATGGACGCGCTGCTCGGCCATCTCCCGAAGAGCCGCGTCGAGTCCGCGGTGCACAGCTTCGGGAGGCCCAACCGGGTCGTCCTCGAGGCGCTGCTGCGCCGCGGCCGGCCCAGTGACCTGGACCTGCTCGTCCAGCAGGCGGTGCTCGCGGGCGACCCGCCGGAGCTGCTGGGGCGGCTGCTCGACCTGGACGACCCCGAGGTCAACGCGACCCTGCTGACCGCCGAGAGCGCGCTCGGGCGCATCCCGCGGAACCTGCGCCGCCAGCTCGCCCACCAGACCTCCCGGCGGGACGGCGTGACGCCGCTGCCGCTGCCCGCCGGGGTGCGGCGGACCCTGCTGTCCATGCGGGGGCAGGAGCCGCTCGACCACGCGCTGCTGTGCGCGGCCGACCCGGAGCTGGCCGGGGACGCGCTGCTCTACCTCGGCGCGGGCGCCGATCCGCACGGCGCCGTCCTGGCCTGCCGGACGCTGCTGGAGGCGGGCCGGCGGCACGAGATCGGGCAGCTCGTCGAGGACGGGCGGCTGCCCGCGTTCCGGTGGGGACCGGAGGACTCCGAGCCCAGCGTGCTGGCCTACGCGCAGGCGGCGCTGGCGAGCGCGGAGGGGGAGCGGCGGCTGCGGGAGCTGTCGGAACGGGTGCGGCGGCCGGAGTTCCTCCGCTCGGTCGCCGAGATCGCCGACGTGGACGGCTGCGAGCCGTGGCGCGGGAGGCCGCTCGTCCGGACGGTCGTGAACCGCCGCCATCCCTGCGTCCCGCGCGTGGGCTGGGACGCGGTGCTGGCGGACGAGCCGCGGCGCCGGGCGGCGGAGGGGCCGTTCCCCCTGCGCGCGGCGCGGTTCGTGGCGAGGCGCACCGATGCCCCGCTCGACCTGGTCCGGATCGTCGTCGCCGACCACCCGGACCTGGCCGTCCTGCTGCCCGACCCCGCGCCCGAGGTGCTCGCCGACCTCGCCGGGGCCGGGGCGGGCCCGGACGTCATCGTCAAGGTCGTCGGGAACGGCTTCGCCGCCGGGACGCTCACCGCCGAGTTCGTCACCGCGACCGTGCCGGAGGAGAGGCTGCGGGCGGTCGCCGAGACGCTGTGGCTCCCGGGCCTGCGCGGCACGGCGCAGGTCAGGGCGCGACTCGGGCTGGCCGGGGACATCGCCCTGACGCCGCCGTTCGTCGACGAGACCGGCCACGGGCGCAGGCGCCGCCTCCGCGAACCCGGAAAGCGCCACCACTGGGACCCCGTGCTCGCCTACGGCGAGAGGGCGGGACGGTTGTTCGCGGAAGACCGGGACGTCACCGCCGACGCCGTGCTCGCGGAGGCGCACGTAGACGCCCTGCTCGCGGCGGTGGAGGTCGAACCGCTCCTCGGCGAGGTCGGGGGCATGCCCGATCCGCGGGTGCTGCGCCGTCTCGCCGAGCACGTCGACCGGCATCTCGGCGGGCGTCCCGAAGCGTGGATGGTGGCGCTGAAGCTGCTGGAGGACGGGTTCGTCGGAACGCTGCCCGAGCTGCTCGCGACCGCCGGCGCCGTCTCCGGCTGAGCCGCCCCGGGCCGGGCGGTCACCAGTTGACGACCTGGTAGTCCTTCAGCAGGCAGCCGTTCGGCGGGTCGCCGTCGCGCTCGCCGCGCACGATCGGGTGGTAGATCCGGGCGGCGGCGTCCACGACGTCGAGCGGCGGGCGGAACCCGGCGGCGGTCCGGCGCGCCCGCGCGGGCTCCGGCTGCTGGTCGGTGAACCAGCCCGGGTCGACGCTGGTGACGTGCACGCCGTGCTCGGCCAGCTCGGACGCGGTCGTGCGCGTCAGCATGTTGAGCGCCGCCTTCGCCATGTTGGTGTGCGGATGCTCGGCGCCCTTGTACACGCGGTCGAACTGCCCCTCGACGGCCGAGACGTTCACCACGTACCGCCGCGGATGCCGCGAGAGGGCCAGGAGAGGACGAAGCCGTCCCAGCAGGACGAAGGGCGCCGTCACGTTGATGAGCTGAGCCTCCAGCAGCTCCACGGGATCGACCTCGTGCACCAGCCGGGTCCAGGAGTTGACCGGGGACGGGTCGGGGACCAGGCCCGCGACGTCGACGGCGCCGGTCCAGAGCGGCACGGGCAGCGGGCCGGGCGCCGCGAGACCCTCGCCCGCCGGCAGTTCCCCGTCCGGCGATCCCTCGCCGGCCAGCAGCTCCGCGTAGGACTCCGGCGGATGGCGCAGCGTCTGCGCCGCCAGGTTCACCAGGATGTCGAGCGGCTCGCCGGCCTCGACGAGCGCGTCGCACCACCGGACGAGGGACGGGACGTCCCGCAGGTCCATGCCGACGACCGTGAGGCGGTCGTGCCAGTCGGCCCGGTCGGCGACCTCGGCGAAGCGGCGGCGCGCGTCGGCGGGGAACCGGGTCAGGGCGGTCACGGCGGCGCCGTCCCGCAGCAGCTTCAGCACGAGCTCGAACCCGGCCTTGACCCGCCCGCCCGTGACGATCGCGCGGCGCCCCGCCAGGTCGGCCCGCGCGTGCCGGTGCCGCCGGTGCTCCCGCGCGCACGGCGGGCAGAGGCGGTGGTAGAACGCGTCCGCCTCCCGGAAGTGCGCCTTGCACACGTAGCAGGCGCGCAGCCCGCCCGTCACCGTCCCGGCCGGGACGGCCTCGCGCGGCGGCTCGGCGGGCACGCCCTCGACGCGTCCCGCCGCGCCCGTGGCGGTCGCGGCCAGCATCTCCGCGTCGGCCGCCGCGCGACGCAGCCGGGCCGCCGCCCGCTCGCGCTCCCGGGTCCGCCGCACGAACGCGCCCGCCGCCGCCCGGACCCGCGCCGCGTCGGGGTCGTCGTCCGGCGCGTCCGCCAGCTCCGCCAGGACGCGCAGGCAGGTCCGCACATCGTCGTCGCGCATGCGCGCCATTAAATCGGCTGAACCGGACGTCCCGGACCGCTGTACTTGGTCTCATGAGCATGCCGGACGGGCCGCGGCTGGCCCGCTTCATCGACACGATGATCGAGCTCGGGATCACCGGGCAGGTCTTCGGCGAGCACGGCATCGGCAAGACCTCCACGTTCTTCCACCACGTCCGGCGCCGCGAGGACACCGCGCTCGTCTACGTCCCGGCCGCGAACCTCACCCCCGACGACCTGCTGGTCAACGCGCCCGTCCGGCAGGACGGGGAGCTCGTGCTGCGCCAGCTCGTCATGCGGCAGCTCAAGCCGGGCAGGCCGTTCGTGCTGCTCATCGACGACTCGCTCCAGGCGGGCGCCACGATCCAGTCGCAGCTCATGCAGATCGCCTGCGACTGGACGCTCGGCGAGCACGACCTGCGCGCGCTCGGCTGCGTCGGGGTGTTCCTGACCGACAACGAGACGCTCACCGAGACCGCCGCGCTCCGCACGGACCCGGCCGTCCTGGACCGGATGGCGACGCTGCGGGTCACCGCCGCCGACACCGCGTGGCGGGCCGCGCTGTCGCGCAGGTTCCGCGGCGTCGACCTCACGGGCGTGTTCCGGGTGTGGGCGTCGCTGCCCGCCGAGCTGCGCAGGCTGCTGTCGCCGCGCACGCTGGAGCACGTCCTCGACTGCGCGCTCGCCGGGTTCCCGCTCGCCTGGGGCCTGCCCCTCGTGGACGGGCGCCGCCTGCCGCTCGTCACCTCGGACAAGAAGCGGGGAGCCGACCAGGCCCCCGAGATCCTCGGCCGCATCGCCGCCGAGTTGCGCCGGGCGGGGGCCGACGTCCCGGACCCGGCGCACGTGCCGGACGCCGTCCGCCGGGTCGTCCGCGCGGCGATCGAGCGGCGCTGGGCCGTGCTCGTCCAGGGGCCGCCCGGCTGCGGCAAGACGGAGGTGGTGAAGGAGGTCGTCCGGGACGAACTCGGCACGGACCCGCTCTACTTCTCACTTCCCGTCACCAACGTGGAGGACCTGTGCGCGCCCGTCCCGACCCTGGACGGAACCCTCGACAACCTTCTGGCGGGCCCGTTCATGGAGCCCGGTGACAAGGCCATCGTCTGGGACGAGTACAACCGGCCCAAGGACAAGGCCACGTTCGCCCGCCTCATGGAGGTCACGCAGGAGTGGTCCTTGGCCGGACGGCGCATCAAGGGTCTCCGCGCCCAGATCGCCCTGCAGAATCCTCCGTACTACCTCGGCCGCAAGCTGCTCGTGTCACGCAACACCATCGCGCAGGCGTCCCGCTTCACCGTCTCGCTGGAAATCCAGCCAGATGACATTCCGGCGAACGAATGGCTCATTTCCCGTTACGGCGGGGTGGCCGAGACCGTCCTTGAGTGGTGGAAGAACGACATCGACGACGAGGGACGGCAGTGGATGACCAAGCGCACCTTGGAGCGCCTCATCCGCCTGCACGGCACCGGCCTGCCGATGGAGATCGGCAAGATGTACCTGGGCGACGGCGACTACGCGCCCGTCCCGCTCACCGCCCTCGAGGCGCGGCTGGCCCGGCGGCAGGTGACCGGCCTGCGCGAACTGGCCGCGGACCTGGACGCCTGGGCGGAGCGGCTCCGCGCGGCCGGGGACGAGGGCTCGGACGCGACGGACATCGTGCACCGCGTCCTCGCCAACGCCGAACTGTCGCAGCTCCGCCACCACGCGGAGGCCGCCGCCCGGCTGGCGCCGATGCTGCCGCCCAAGCTGAAGGCGACGTACCTGTTCGGGGCCGATCCGGACCGGCAGCGGTTTTGGACGGGCGTCTTCATGGGAGGTCTGTGAGGGGGGATAGATCGGCAAACGTCCTCGCATCGGTCTGACTTGGCTAGAATCCGTCCGTCAGACGAGGCTTCCGCCGAGAGTGCGCATCTTTGTCCGGTCGCGATCTGTGCCCCGCGAGGAAGCCCTAGCTCATCGTCTCGCCCTAAGGAGCCTGTGCATGCCCGTGGAATCGGAAAGGCCCGTCCCCGCGGCGAGCCCCGTGATCGGGGAGGCCGAGATCGAGGCGGCCGTCCGCGTGCTCCGCAGCGGGCGGGTGGTGCAGGGCCCCGAGGTCGCCGCGTTCGAGGAGGAGTTCTCCGCGCTCGTGGCGGGCCGCCACTGCGTCGCCGTCAACTCCGGGACCTCGGCCCTGCACCTGAGCATGATGGCCCTCGGCGTCGGCCCCGGCGACGAGGTGATCGTCCCCTCGTTCACGTTCGCGGCCACGGCCAACGTCGTCCGCCTCGTCGGCGCCGAGCCGGTCTTCGTCGACATCGAGCCGGGCTCGTTCTGCGTCGACCCGGACGCCGTCGCCGCGGCGGTCGGGCCCCGCACCGCCGCCATCATGCCGGTGCACCTGTACGGGCACCCGGCGGCGATGGACCGCGTCGGCGCGATCGCCGAGCGGCACGGCCTCGCCGTCGTCGAGGACGCCTGCCAGGCGCACGGCGCCGCCCAGGGCGGCACCCCGGTGGGCGCGCTCGGCACGATCGGCTGCTTCAGCTTCTACCCGACCAAGAACATGCACGCCCTCGAAGGCGGCATGATCACCACCGCCGACGCGGAGACCGCCCGGACGCTGCGGCTGCTGCGCAACCAGGGCATGGAGCAGCGCTACGCCAACGAGATCGTCGGCGCCAACGTGCGGCTCACCGACGTCGCCGCGGCCATCGGCCGCGAGCAGCTCAAGCGGCTGCCCGGCTGGACCGAGCGCCGGATCGGCAACGCCCGGTTCCTGGACGCCAAGATCACCGGCGCCGCGGTGCCGCCGGTCGCGCCCGGCGTGCGGCACGTCTACCACCAGTACACGGTCCGCGTCCCCGGCGACCGGGACGCCTTCCAGGTGCGCCTGGAGGAGCGGAAGGTCGGCAGCGCCGTCTACTACCCGACGCCCGTCCACCGGCTCAGACCGTTCCTGAAGGACGGCGCCCCCGACCCGCGCTGGGACCTGCCCGAGACCGAGCGCGCGGCGGCCGAGGTGCTGTCGCTGCCGGTGCACCCGTCCCTCGCCGACGACGAGCTGGCGCGCGTGGCCGACGCGGTCAACGCCGCCGGGGCCGCGTCGTGACCGCGCCGCTGCGCGCGGGCCTGATCGGGCTCGGCGTGATGGGACGCAACCACGCCCGGGTCCTGTCCGGGCTGGACGGCGTCGACCTCGTCGGGATCGTCGACCCGGCCGGGCGGCCCGAGGGCGCCCCGCACGGGGTGCCGATGATGGCGTCCCTCCAGAAGCTTCTGGACGCCGGCATCGACTACGCGGTGGTCGCCTGCCCGACGGCGCTGCACGAGGAGATCGGGCTCGCGCTCGCCGAGGGCGGCGCCGGCGCGCTGATCGAGAAGCCGCTCGCCGAGTCGGTGGAGGCCGCCGAACGGCTGGTGGCGGCGTTCGAGTCGCGCGGGCTCGTGGCCGGGGTCGGGCACATCGAGCGTTACAACCCGGCGCTGCAGAGCATGCGGGCCCGGCTGGAGGCGGGCGAGCTGGGCGAGGTGTTCCAGGTCGTCACGCGCCGGCAGGGCCCGTTCCCGCACCGGATCGCCGACGTCGGCGTCGTCAAGGACCTCGCGACCCACGACATCGACCTGACCGGGTGGGTCACCGGCCAGGACTACGTGTCGATCTCCGCGCACACCGTGGCGCGCAGCGGCCGCCCGCACGAGGACATGGTCGCCGCCGTCGGGCGCCTGGCCGACGGCTCCATGGCCAACCACCTGGTGAACTGGCTGAGCCCGTTCAAGGAGCGCACCACCGTGGTCACCGGCGAGCGCGGCTGCTTCATCGCCGACACGCTCACCGCCGACCTCACGTTCTACGCCAACGGCGAGGTGAGCACCGAGTGGGAGGCGCTGCGCGCGTTCCGCGGCGTCTCCGAGGGCGACATGATCCGGTACGCGATCCCCAAGCGCGAGCCGCTGCTGGTCGAGCACGAGCGCTTCCGGGACGCGGTCCTCGCGGGCCCGGGCGGGGCGGTCCCGGGCGACGTCGTCACCCTGCGGCAGGGCCTGCGGACGGTCGAGGTGTCGGCCGCCGTCCTGAAGTCCGCCCGTCTCGGCGAGACGGTCACGCTCCAGCCGGCGGAGGTGCTCAGTGACGTCTGAGGGAAGTGCCGCGGTGCCCGACGTCACCGTCGTGGTCGCGGTCTACAACACGATGCCGTACCTGACCGACTGCCTGAACTCGCTGGTCGGGCAGAGCATCGGCCCGGACCGCATGGAGGTCGTCGCGGTCGACGACGGCTCCACCGACGGCAGCGGCGCCGAGCTGGACCGGTTCGCCGCGGAGCATCCGGACGTCGTCACCGTGCTGCGCCAGCCGAACTCCGGCGGCCCGGCGGCCCCCAGCAACCGGGCGCTGGACGTCGCGACCGGACGCTACGTCTACTTCGTCGGCGCCGACGACCACCTCGGCCCCGAGGCGCTGGAGCGCATGGTCGCGGCGGCCGACGAATGGGGCTCCGACGTCCTCGTCGGGAAGATGGAGGGCGTCAACGGGCGGGCCGTCCGGCGCCCCGAGCTGTTCGCCGAGAACCGCCCCGAGATCGACCTGTACGACTCGGTGCTGCCGTGGGTGCTGTCGAACTGCAAGCTGTTCCGCCGCGACCTGGTGGAGCGGCACAAGCTGCGGTTCCACGAGCACATGCGGATCGGCAGCGACCAGCCGTTCACCCTCGAGGCGTGCGTGCGCGCCCGGCGGATCTCCGTCCTCGCCGACTACACCTGCTACTACGCGGTGCTGCGCGACGACGGCGGCAACATCACGCAGGGCGCCGTCGACGTGCACACCCGGCTCGAATGCGCTGAGAGCCTGTTCGGCGTCGTCGCCGACCTGATCGAACCGGGCCCGAAGCGGGACGCGATCCTCAGGCGGCACACCCGCTGGGAGCTGACGATGCCGACGCGGGAGGGGTTCCTCGAACTCGACCGCGCCGCGCAGGAGGACGTCTGCGCCCGCGTCGGAAGGCTCGTCGAGCGGTACGTGACCGACGAGGTCCTCTACACGCTGCCCATCGTCCGCCGCGCCCGGCTCCGGCTGGCGCAGCTCGGCGAGGTCGACCTGCTGTGCGAGGCGATCCGGGACGGGGTCGCCGAGCGCCCCTACCTGATCGCGCTCAAGGACGGCCGGACCTACCTCGCCTACCAGGGCTTCGAGGACCCCCGCCCGGAGCTGCCGGACGACCTGTTCGAGATCACCAAGGGGATGCGCAGGCGGCTGTCCCAGGAGGCGCGGACGGTCGCCGTGCGGCCCGACCGCGACATGGTGGAGATCACCGTCCGGACCCCGCTCACCGGCCCCGAGGCCGGCGACCCCGCGACCGTCCGGCTCGCGCTCGCCCCCCGCGGCGGCGGCGAGACCCTCGACCTCGACGAGCACACCACCCGCGAGGCGCGCGAGGACGGCCTGCACGTCACCGCCCGGATCCCGGCGGCGCTCACGGCGGCGTCCGGCGGGAACCGGCACGCGCTGCGGCTGATCGTGCGGGCGGCCGGGGAGACGCACGACGTCGCCGTGCCGGCGGGGGAGTCCGCGGTGCCCGGCCCGCGCGGCGAGCTCTTCTGGCACCGGGCCAGGCCCTACCGGCTGGCGGTGGCCGGCGACGACCGGCACGGCACGATGATCGAGACACGTCCGGTACGTCCGGCCCAGGCCGTCGCCCAGCGGGTCCGGCGCGTGACGTCCCTTGGAGGTAAGTAGCACATGCGCATCTGCGTGGTCGCGCTCGGCAAGATCGGTCTCCCGCTCGCGGTGCAGTTCGCCCGCAAGGGCCACCGGGTGATCGGCGCCGACGTGGACGAACGCGTCGTGGCCGAGGTCAACGCCGGGCGCGAGCCGTTCCCCGGCGAGGCGGAGCTGGACGTCCACCTCGGCGAGGCGGTGCGGGCCGGGCTGCTCACGGCGACGACCGACACGGCGGCGGCGGTCGCCGAGTCCGAGGCGGTCGTCGTGGTCGTGCCCCTGTTCGTGGACCCGGCGGGCATCCCGGACTTCGGCTGGATGGACGCCGCGACGCGCTCCATCGCGCGGGGCCTGCGCCCCGGCACGCTCGTCAGCTACGAGACGACGCTGCCCGTCGGCACCACCCGGGACCGCTGGGCCCCGATGCTGGCGGAGGGCTCCGGCCTCACCGCGGGCGCCGACTTCCACCTGGTGTTCAGCCCGGAGCGCGTGCTGACCGGGCGGGTGTTCGCCGACCTGCGCCGCTACCCCAAGCTCGTCGGCGGCGTCGACGAGGCGTCCGCGCGGCACGGCGTCGAGTTCTACGAGCAGGTCCTCGACTTCGACGAGCGCCCGGACCTCGACCGCCCGAACGGCGTCTGGGACCTCGGTTCCGCGGAGGCGGCGGAACTCGCCAAGCTCGCCGAGACGACCTACCGGGACGTCAACATCGGCCTCGCCAACCAGTTCGCCCGCTACGCCGACACCGTCGACGTGGACGTCACGAAGGTCATCGAGGCCTGCAACTCCCAGCCGTACAGCCACATCCACCAGCCGGGCATCGCCGTCGGCGGCCACTGCATCCCGGTGTATCCGCGGATGTACCTGTGGAACGACCCGGACGCGACCGTCGTCCGCGCCGCCCGCGAGGCCAACACGGGCATGCCCGACTACGCCGTCGGCCTCCTCGCCGACGCCTACGGCGACCTGACCGGCGCCGGCGTCCTCGTGCTGGGCGCGGCGTACCGGGGCGGCGTCAAGGAGACGGCGTTCTCCGGCGTCTTCCCCACGGTGGAGGCGCTGCGGGGGCGCGGCGCCGTCCCGTACGTGTCCGACCCGATGTACACCGCCGAGGAGCTGGAGGCCCTGGGCCTGCCGCCCCACCGCGGCGAGTCGGTGACGGCCGCGATCGTGCAGGCCGACCACGCCGCCTACCGCGAACTCGGCGCGGACGACCTGCCGGGCGTCAAAGCCCTGGTCGACGGCCGCCGCGTCACCGACGCCTCCCGCTGGCCCGGCGTGCACCGCGTCGTCATCGGGGCCCCGGACGCTCGGACCGGTTCGCAGCCGCCTCGCTGACCGCTCGGGCCGGTCCGCGCGAGCGCCCCGGCCGACCGCAACTGGAGAATCGAATGCAAATCGAAGACGGGACGGTTCCCGGCGCGCCGTCGCGCGGCCGCGTCGTCATGCTCGTCGACAACGATGTCGTGCGCGACTCCCGGGTGCAGAAGGCCGCGCAGTCGATGGCCGACGCCGGCTGGGAGGTGCACCTGCTGGGCAGTGCGAAGGGCAAGAGGCGCCGCTCCTGGAACATCGGCGGCGCCCGTGTGCGGCTCCTGCCGGTGCAGCACGTGCTCCTGCGCAACCGGCACGGCGTCCTGCGCGCCACGCTGCGCCGCCCGCTCGCGTACGGGCATCCGAAGGTGGCGGACTACCGGCGGCGGCTCGTGCAGTCCCGGCGGGCCGACCTCGCCGCCGCGCGCCTGGACCGGAACTCCCGGGGGCCGGCGCGCAAGGCGTGGCTGCTGGCACGGCGGGTCACGGCGAAGGTGCAGTCGCGGTGGGTCGCGCTGCGGGTGCGGCAGACCGAGTCGCTCGCCGCGGCCCGCGTCGACCCGCGCGCGCCGATGGAGCGGCTCGCGATCGACTTCTGGCTGAAGCTCCTCGGCGACCGGGCGTGGCGCGTCCTGGACCGCAACCTGTGGGACTGGGACAGCGCCTACGGCAAGGTCATCGACAGGCTCGAACCCGACATCGTCCACGCCAACGACTTCCGCATGCTCGGCGTCGCGGCGCGCTCCGTGCGGCGGGCCCGCGCGAAGGGCCGGCAGGTGAAGCTCGTGTGGGACGCGCACGAGTTCCTGCCGGGCATCCGCCCCTGGGGCTCCGATCCGCGCTGGCATCCCGCCATGTGCGCCTACGAGCGCGAGTACGCGGGCGACGCCGACGCGGTGGTGACCGTCTCGGAGGCGCTGGCCGATCGGCTCGTGGAGCGCCACGGCCTGCGCGGCCGGCCGACCGTCGTGCTCAACGCCCCGATCACCGGGGGCGCGCCGAGCACGTCCGAGCCGGTCCCGGACATGCGGGAGATGTGCGGCGTCGGCCCGGACACCCCGATCGCCGTCTACAGCGGCGCCGCCGCCCCGCAGCGCGGCCTCGACATCATGATCGAGGCGCTGCCCCGGCTGCCGCGGCTGCACGTCGCCCTCGTCGTCTCCTCGGCGGGGTCCGACTACGTCCGCGGGCTGGTCGCCCGCGCCGCCGAACTCGGCGCCGCCGACCGCGTCCACACGCTGCCGTACGTGCCGTTCGACCAGGTCGTCCCCTTCCTGGCGGCGGCCGACATCGGCGTGATCCCGATCCACCACTGGCCCAACCACGAGATCGCGCTGATCACGAAGTTCTTCGAGTACTCGCACGCGCGGCTGCCGATCGTCGTGAGCGACGTGCAGGCGATGGGCGACATGGTGAAGGCCACCGGGCAGGGCGAGGTCTTCCACGCCGAGGATCTCGACGACTACGTGCGGGCGGTCGAGGCCGTCCTCGGCGACCCGCGGCGGTACCGCGCCGTGTACGACGACCGGCCCGACCTGCTCCACGAGTGGACGTGGGAGGCGCAGGCCGAGGTCCTGGACGGCGTCTACACCCGCCTGCTGCCCTCCGCCGCCGCGCCCGCCCCCGCCGCGCCCCCGGCGGGGCCGGACGACCAGCTCATCGGCGCCCAGGACTGACGATGGCCGCGGACAGGAGCGACGGCGGTGACGTGGCCGTCGTCACCCCCTGGTACCCGAACCCGATGCAGGAGTGGGCGGGCGCCTTCGTCCAGGCGATGGTCGAGGCGACCGCCCCCGGGTGCGGCGACGTCACCGTCTACCACACCGAGGCGTGGCTGATGAGGCGGCCCGCGGAGGAGGTCGAGGCGGCGCGCGAGGCGCACCGCCGCCTCCTGCCGGTCGCGCTGCACCCCGCGGCCGACGTCGCGGGCTCCCGGCTGGTGCGCGTCCCGGTGCCGACGGTGCCCGACTACACCTTCGCCGAGCTCGCGGTGCAGCACGCCCGGTGGCTGCGCGAGGCGCTGGGCGGCGAGCCGATCCCGGCGCCCGTCGTCCACGCGCACGTCGGGCTGCGCGGCGGCTGGACGGCGCTGGAGAACGCCCGCCCGGACGCGCGGGTGTTCGTCACCGAGCACGCGTCCTTCCTGGACAAGGTCCTGGAGCAGCCCGACTCGCGGGAGATGTACGAGCGGGTCCTGGAGCGCTGCACCGGTTTCCTCGTGGTCACCGACGTGCTGCGGGACACGCTCGCCGAGGCGTTCCCGGCGCTCGCCCACAAGATCGAGATGATCTCCAACCCGATCTCCTTCGGGGAGCCGCGCGAGCGGCCCGTCACCGAGCTGCGGCGCTGGCTGTACGTCGGCACGCTGGTCGAGCGCAAGGGCGTCGGCTGGCTGCTGGAGGCGTTCGCCGAGTGCCTCGCCGAGGACCCCGGGCTGACGCTGACGATGGCCGGGCCGGGCGTGCTCGCCCGGCGGCTCCAGGAGCGGGCCGCCGAGCTGGGCGTCGAGCACGCGGTGTCGTTCCTCGGCGCGGTGGCCCCCGACGAGGCCACGCGGCTCATGCGGGAGCACGACCTGCTCGTCCACCCCGCCCGGTGGGAGACCTTCGGTGTGACGATCATCGAGGCGGTGGCGGCGGGCCTGCCGGTGCTCGTCACCCGCTGCGGCGGCCCCGAACGCACCCTGGCCGGTATGGAAGCCGCCGCGGGGGAGATGATCGACGTAGAGGAGAACGCGGGCTCGATCGTCGCCGGGTACCGCCGCCTGCGCGACCGCTTCCCGGACGGCCTCGACCTGGCGAAGGCCCGCGAGATCCTGAACGGGCGCTTCGGATACCGCACGGTGGCCGAGGCGCACCACCGGCACTGGTTCCCGGAGGGCGCGGCCGTCCGTGCCGGGGCCGACGGTGCCGCGAACGGGGGAGGAGAAGCGTGAACGTGCTGTTCGTGGCGCTCGGCGCCTCCCGCCGGCCCGCGGTCGTCCGGGAGGCGGCGCAGGTCGTCGCGGACGGCGGCAGCGCCACCGTGCTGGTGCGCAAGACCTCGGCGTGGGCGAAGGACCCGCTCCCCGACGGCGTCGACGCCGTCGAGCTGCCCGCGCTCGAACGGCGCTACCGCCCCGCCGCGGTGCGGATCCCGCTGTACCGGATCCCGGGGCTGCTGCTGCGCGTGTGCCTTCCCGGGCCGCTGCGCGGGCTCGGGAAGCGGATCGACTCCGCCTATTGCAGGCGCGTCGCCCGGCCCGTCGACCGGCGGCTGGCCCGTCTCTACCGGCGCGACGCCGGTGCGGTGCGCCGCCGGACGGTCGAGCGCGAGCTGCTGCGCGGCCGCTCCATCGACCTCGTCGTCATCGCGGACCCGCAGTCGCTGGCGGCCGTGTCCGAGCTCGCGGACACGATCATGGGCGCCGGGGCGGCGCTCTCCTACTCCGTTGCTCATGAAAGGTCCCCGGCAGGCCACGCCAGAGGATGACGCCATGACCGAACGCCGTCCACGCCTTCTCTACCTCGCGTTCTACTTCCCGCCGTCCCGTGCGAGCGGTGTGTACCGCCCTCGGGCGACCGCGAACCGGCTGACCGAGCTGGGCTGGGACGTCACGGTCTTCGCGGCGCCGCTGCCGTTCCTGTACGACACGATCGGCTCGGTCGACGACCGGCTGACGGAGACCGTCGACCCGCGGATCACGCTGGTGCGCCCGGACCTGAACCGGTTCGTCTGGCAGACGGACCTGCGCGAGTACAGCCGGTTCCGCGGGGCGTTCCCCCAGCTGGCCCAGTCGCTGTACACGTGGGGGCAGAAGCACGTCTTCCCTGAGCACTACGCGTCCTGGGGGCGCGACTCCGTCCGGCGCGCGCTGCGGATGCACGCGCGGCGCAGGTTCGACGTGGTCCTCGCGACGGGGAACCCGTACTCCTCGTTCGCCGCGGCGTGGCTGTTCCACAAGCTGACCCGCACCCCCTACGTCATCGACTACCGCGACTCCTGGACCCTCGACCAGTTCAGCGAGGAGCCGATGTTCGAGGACGGGCATCCCGCCTGGCGCTGGGAGCGCCGGGTGCTGCGGTCCGCGGCGAACTCGCTGTACGTCAACGACGCCCAGCGCGCCTGGCACGCCGAACGCCACCCGCGCGCGGCGGACCGCATGATGACCGTCCTGAACGGGTGGGACGCCGACACGCTCCCGCAGAGCGCCGCGCCGCCCCCGGCCGCCCGCGCGACGACGGACGGGACCGTGACGACGGGCGGGCACGCGCCCCGCTTCTCCTTCGTCGGCACGGTCACCGACAAGCAGCCCATCGAGGAGCTGATCGAGGGGTTCTCCCGCGCCCGCACGCACTCGGACATGGGGGCCGCCTCCCTGAACTTCTACGGCTACTTCGGGTTCTTCCAGGGCACCGACGACAAGCTCCGCAAGCGTTTCGCCGCCGCTGCCGAAGCGGCGGCCGCCGCCGTCGGCGCCCAGGAGGCCGGGGGCGGGCCGGCGACGGCCGAGCCGGTGGAGACCGCCGGCGGGGAGGGCGGCGAGCAGGTGCTCGCCCCCGGGGTCCACCACCGCGGTCCGGTGTCCAAGACGGCGCTCGCCGACGTCTACCAGGACTCCGACGTGCTGGTGTTCCTCAACGGCGGCGGACGCTACGTCACCTCCGGAAAGATCTTCGAGTACATGGCGGCGGGACGTCCCATCGTGTCGGTCCACACGCCGGGGTCGGCGGCCGAGGAGCTGCTGCGCGGGTATCCGCTGTGGTTCAACCCGGGCGGGCTCGCCCCGGCCGACATCGCCGCCTCGATGGTGGCGGCGGCGAAGGCGGCGGCCGGCCTGGACGAGCGGCAGGTCGCCGAGGCCCGCGCCTACGCGGACCGCTTCGAACGGAACGTGACGCTGGAGCCGCTCGTGGGGCGGCTCGACGAGCTGGCCGCCCGCAGGCGCGGCGGGAGCGGGTGATCATGTCGGGAGACGGTGACGTGCGCGGCGGGCGGCCCCCGAAGGTGCTGGTCCTGGCCATGGACCCCAGGCTGACGATGGACCCCGCCCCGAACGTGCCGCCCAAGCGCCAGCACAAGAGGGTCATCGGGCTGGCCGGGTACTTCGCGCAGGAGGGCGCGCGGGTCGACGTGGTGACCGCCGAGCCGGACGGGTGGGCGGACCTGGACGAGCGGGTGCGGCTGCACCGGCTCGACGAGGCGGAGGCCCGGCACCCGCTGCCCTGGCTGGAGCACACGGTCGTGGTCAGGATGCCGCGGCTCGCCGTCCGGCCGGTGGCGCGGGCGGGCCCTCTCGGCGCCCGCCTGGACCGCGTCCGGACCCGCGTCTCCCGGGCCGTGCACCGGCGGCTCTTCGTGCCGTTCTACCGGCACGTCCGGCCGCACCTGCTGGCCCGCATCGCGCGGCGGCGCGTCCTGCGCGAGATCGACACGGGCGGGCTCGTCCGCGTCGTCGTGATGGACCGGACGTCGGTGCCGCTCGGCCGGCGGCTGGCCCGCCTGCACCCCGACCTCGTCGTGACGACGCGGCAGGTGCGCAGCCTCGACGCCAAGCCCTGACCGGCCCGCCGCCCCCTCCGGGTTCAGCCCTTCTCGGTCAGCACGGCCGTCCCCGAGCCGTCGCCGGCGGGCGCCTCGACGTAGACCTCACCGGTCCGCGGGCACTCCCACGTCCCGTCGGAACGCTCGGTGAGCCGGGCGCCGGCCCTGCCGACCCAGCCGATCCGGCGGGCGGGGACGCCCGCGACCAGCGCGAAGTCGGGGACGTCGCGGGTCACCACCGCGCCCGCGGCGACCATCGCCCAGCGGCCGACGCGGACCGGCGCGACGCACACGCTGCGGGCGCCCAGCGAAGCGCCCTCGGCGACGTGGACGCCGACCGCCTCCCAGTCGTCACCGCGCTTCAGCCTGCCGTCCGGGTCCACCGAGCGGGGCTCCCGGTCGTTGGTGAGCACGACGGCGGGGCCGACGAACACGCCGTCCTCCAGCACGGCGGGCTCGTAGACGAGCGCGTGGTTCTGCAGCTTGACGTTGTCGCCGATCCGCACGCCCGCGCCGACGTAGGCGCCGCGCCCCACGATGCAGCCCGCGCCGAGCCGGGCGCCCTCGCGGATCTGGGCGAGGTCCCACACGGTGGTTCCGTCGCCGAGTTCCGCGCCGGGGTCGACCTGGGCGCTCGGCAGGATGCGGTGACTCATTCGGGGCCTTCCGTGCGGATGTTCAGCGGGTGGATGCGGGTCACGACCGCGGCTTCCTGCCCCCGCCGGGGAGCAGCCGCCGGGTGCGCCTCGCGAGCGACCCCAGCGGCGCGGTGACGTGCACGGTCGCCGTCCTGCGGTCCATTCTGACGTGCACGCGGCGCGGGGGCGCCAGCGACGCGGTCACCGGCCCGAGGACGCCGCCGCCCTCGGCCGGCAGGCGCACCGGGACGGGATCGCCCACGCCGTCGACCGCGAAGCGGGCCCGCCAGCGGCCGGGACGCGCGCCCGCGAGGGAGAGGTCGGCGCACAGGCGGGGCGGGTCGTCGGGCGCGGCCTCCAGCGCGGCGCGGATCGTCGTCTCGCCGTCGGCGTGCTGAAGCAGGACGCTCATCGCCGGGCCGTCGCCGAGGACGGGCGGCGCGTCGGCCCGCACCCGGACCCGCCGCCCCGGCCCCCAGCCGACCTCGACGCCGGTGAAGTCGGCGGACGTGAGGACCGCGCCGGCCTCCAGCACGAGGGGCCCGCCGCCGCGCTGCTGCGTCGGGCGCAGGAGGCGGGCGCCCGCCAGGGCCGCCCGCGGAAGGGGCAGGTCGCGCGGCTTCACCAGCGGCATCGTCCGCACGTGCCCGCTGAGCGAGACCTCGATCTGGACCGTCCAGCGGCCGTTCCGGAGGGAGGCCGCCTGCGGGGCGAGATCGGCGGTGAAGGACACTTCGACGCCTTCGTCCGCGGGCGCGGCCGGGACGGTCTCGCACTCCACCGGGCGGTGGGCGCCGTCGCCGTCCTTCAGCAGCAGGCGGACGGCCGGGCTCTGCCCGTCCACGTCGCGGACGAGCACCGTGCCGCCGACCAGGAGGGCGCCGTCCTTCCAGGCCAGTCGCGCCAGGGTGGGCAGGACCTCCAGCGGCTTGGGGCTCGCGAAGCACGCGTCGGGGATGCGGACGGCGGGGTCGCGGAAGAACGGGTACTTCACGTAGGCGCGCCCGTCCTCCAGGTGGAGGCGGGGCCGCGTCCCGCCGCGGCGGAACCGCAAAACCTCCACCAGTTCGTCGTCGAGCTCGTGCAGGACGCAGTGCGCGATCACCCGGTGGAGGGGGTGGGCCAGCTCCCGCTGCGCGGGGGTGTACCACTCCTCCAGCAGTTCGCGGCAGCCCGCGAGGGTGATCTTCTGGTCGTCGGGCGAGGAGTCCAGGTACAGGCGGTCGAGCCGGCCGAAGACCTCCAGCCGCAGGTAGCGCCGGTTCAGCCGCTCCCGGGTCTCGCCCGGCTCGGTGCGGTCGGCGACCTGCCGCATGGCCTGGGCGATGATCGCGTACAGGTCGGCGGGCGGGGCGCCCGCTCCCTGCGTCGCGCTGGAGCCGTCCTCGCGGGCGGCCCAGTAGTAGCAGTCGTAGTCGGCCAGGACGGAGACGCCGCGGGCGTTCAGGTAGGCGCCGGCGGTGAAGAGCTGGTCCTCGTGGGCCACCAGGCCTTCGGTGAAGCGGAGCCCCGCGTCCTCGACCAGGGACCGGCGGAAGAGCTGGAGCGCGGCCATCGACATCCGCCCGAACAGGTCGCAGTCGGGGTCGAGCACGTGGGTGCGCTCGATGGAGCGGGCGAACACCTTGGGCGCCTTGCGGCCGCCGGTTCCGACCTGCTTGCCGAGGACGATGTCGGTGCCGTTGCGCTCGGCCATCGCCGTCATGCGCTCCAGCGCCTCGGGGGCCAGGCGGTCGTCGGCGTCCAGGAAGAACACGAACGTCCCGGACGCCAGTTCCAGGCCCCGGTTGCGCGGCGCGCCCGCGCCGCCGGAGTTCGGCTGGTGGACGACCGTCAGCCGGTCGTGGGCGCGGGCGAGCTCGTCCAGCAGTTCGCCGCCGCCGTCGGTCGAACCGTCGTCGACGGCGATGACCTCGACCTGCTCGGCGGGCAGGGACTGGGCGAAGACCGACTCCAGTGCCCCGCCCACCGTGTCCCGGCACTGGTACACCGGGACGATCACGCTGACCAGGGGTTGCCTCATGGCCCCTCTACGCTCGGGAGGTGACTGTGGGGCCACTCTAGGCGTGCTCGGTGGCCGCCGTGACCGCCCGTCCGGAGATTCCGTACATCGTCGACCTGGGGCCGGCCTGCGCGAGCGCGTCGACGGCGGCGGCGAACCGCGTCATGGCGTCCGGCTGCTCGGGGCCCAGCAGGTAGTCGCGGAGCGTGCGCCGCTCCGCGGCCAGCGGGTCCTGGCCGGGCGTCACCGCGACGGCGAGGATGTCGGCCAGCTCGCCGCAGCCGGGGCTCAGCAGGTAGGCCGCCGACGCGGACGGGAACTCGGTCGTGAAGAGGTTCTCGTCCATCCCGTCGGGGTTGGTGACGACGTACGGCTTCAGGCTCGGGATGTAGTCGGAGATCACACTGGAGATATCGGTGATCAGCATGTCCGACCGGTTGAAGCACTCGTAGAGGGAGGCGTCCGCGCCGGTCACCACCTGGTGGCCGCCCGCGCCGCCCCGGTTCGCCTGCTCGATCATCCGGATGATCCGGGCGTGCACGGCGGCGGCCTCCGCCAGCCGCCGGCCGGTGTAGGGGTGCGGCCGGTAGATGACGCGCAGCCGCGGCCCCTGCTCCAGCAGCGTCCGGATGATCCGCTCGCCCATGCCGAGCAGGGAGCTGTAGCCGTGCTCGTTGTCCCAGCCCTCCCAGGTGGGCGCGTACAGGACGGTGGGGACGGGCCCGCCGGACGGCTCGGTGGTGATCTCGCCGAGCTGCGGGCGGCCCACCTCGACGATGGCCTCGTCGCGCACCCCGGCGTCGGAGTTGCGGTAGCGGTCGCGGCCCCCGGGGCCGGCCACCCACACCTCGTCGAAGACCTTGCTGACGGGGTTGGAGCTCGGGCCCTTGTCGCTGTCGCCGTGCCCGACGAACACGTGCTTGATGTGCTCCTCGCGGAGCAGGTGGAGGTTCTTGCCGGTGTTGCCCGGGTAGAGCGCGACCTTCACGGTGCCGAGGTCGAAGTTCATCATGTCCTCGGCCCGCGTGATGCACACGACGGGGAGCGGGGTGGGCGCGAGCGCGCCGACGACCTCGGGGGAGCGGACGAGGACCATCGCCTTGCGGTCCAGCCGCTCCAGCGTCTCCAGCCACATGTTGGCCTGGTAGACGGTCGTGGCCGGGCCGGTGAAGTACAGGACGACCTCGGGCTTGTACAGGTCGACGCGGCGCTGCACGTTGCGGCCCGACCGTCCGGCGTCGAGGAGCATGCGCATCCGGCGCAGCCGCGGCGCCTGCGCGGCCGCGACGGCGACGGCGACGGCCGCGGTGCCGAGGACGCCGGCGAGGACCAGCGCCGGGAGGCCGAGCAGGAGCCCGGCGGTGCCGAACAGCAGCGGCAGGAGGTCGGCGTGGCTCTCGAGCAGGAGGGTCAGCCGGGCCTGCCGGGCGGAGTTCGGGGCGGGGAGCGACGGCTCGCCCTGCCCGAGGTTGCGGGTGACGAAGGGGAGCCGGTTGACGCGGCGCGAGGCGACCGCGCCGGCGAGGGTCGCGGCCCGGAGCCAGTCGGCCAGCAGGAGGCCGAGGGCCGCCAGGACGACGGACGGCCGGCCGGCGTCACCCGACTGGACGAGCAGCAGCACGAGGGCGGCCTGCCGGACCAGCACCCGCGCGCCCGGGCTCATCTGGCCCCAGCGCAGCGGCCTCGCCGCGTCCGGCAGCGTCCGCCCGAGGGCGAACTCGGCCGCGTAGCAGAGCACGGCGGCGCCGAGGAACGCCCAGGGCGCTCCTGCCGCGGCCGCCCCGATCAGCAGCCCGAGCGTGACGGGCAGCGACAGCACCGATGAGTACCGCATGAGAGTCGAGTACCGGGAGACGAGACGCCGCACGGCACACCTCCGTCTTGTCAGCGCCCGAGGGGTGGGCGCATTTGGGGAGAGGGGAAGGGGGGACCTGCGCCCGCCGGGGCCGGGCGGGCGCGTGCGGGGGCGGGGTCAGCCGGAACGGCCGCCGCTGAGGGGGTCTTCGCGGCGCACGTCGATGACCTGCCCGGTGAGGCTGGAGAGCAGGACGTTGAGGGAGGTGCGGGCCACCTGGTCGGCGCTCAGCAGGGTGTGCGGGGGCTCCTGGCCGAACGCCGCGGTCCGCATGGGGGTGCTGGTCCGCTCGGGGTTGATGCAGTTGATCCGCACCTTGTCGCCGGACCACTCGTCGGCCAGCGCCTGGGTGAGGTTCACCGTGGCGGCCTTGGCGGAGGAGTACAGGCTGTAGTCGGCGCGCCCGCGGGTGTAGGAGCTGGAGGTGTAGAGCAGCAGCTGCCCGCCGGTCTTGGCGAGGTAGGGGAACGACGCCCGCGCGATGTGGATCGGCGCGAGGTAGTTGACGCGCAGCGCCTCCTCGATCGCCTCGGGGTCGATGGCGTCGAGCCGGCCGATCCGCAGGATGCCCGCCGTGTTGACGACGAAGTCGACGCGGCCGGTCGCCGAGTAGGACTGCGCGAGCGCGGCGGCGACGTCCTCGGGCCGCTCGGCGTGGGTGCGGGTGGCGCCGCGGCTGTAGCCGAAGACGCGGGCGCCGAACCGCTGGGCCAGCTCCGCGATGGCGGCGCCGATGCCCTGGCTGGCGCCGAACACGACCATCGTCTTGCCGCCGAGGGCCTCGGCGTACTGGTCCTCGGTCAGGTCGGGGGCGTCGGAGGAGGCGAGCTGGAACAGCTTGTCCGCGACGAACATGTCGACCGGCTCGGTGACCTTCATGTTGTGCTCGTCGCCGGGGACGACGTAGATCGGGGTGCCGGGCAGGTAGCGCAGCACCACGGAGCAGTCGTCGGTCGCCTCGAAGTTCTCGTCCTGCCACGCCTTGTCGTAGGCGTCGCGGATGGTGGCGAGCCGGAAGCCCTGCGGGGTCTGCCCGCGGCGCAGGTTCGCCCGGCGCGGGACGTCCACGATGACGTCCTGGTCGACCTGGATGATCGTGTCGGCGGACGGGATCGCGACGTCCACCGCCCGGTGCTCGCGCAGCGCGGCCACGCAGTCGCGGATGATGCGCTGCGACAGCAGCGGGCGCACCGCGTCGTGGAACAGCACGCTGGTCGTCTCGGCCGGGTGGTCGGCGAGGGCGTCGAGGGCGAGCTGCGTGGTGGCGTTCCGGGACGTCCCGCCGGGGAGCACGGCCTTGACCTTGGTGCAGCCGGCCTTCCGCACGCAGTCCGCGGCGTCCTGGAGGAAGCCGGGGTTCATCAGGACGATGATCTCGTCGACGTCGGGGGCCTCCTCGAACACGCCCAGCGTGTGCTCGAGGATCGACTTTCCGGCGATCTTGAGGAGCTGCTTGGGAGTGCTGAGACCCATCCGCTGTCCGCTGCCACCCGCGAGGATGACGGCGACGACGCGATGCTCACCCTGCGGCGCCATGACCAATGCGACCGTCCTTCTTCTTCATGGCAGCCGGAACGGCGGCCGGAGACCGAACGTGATGCAGTCACCCGTGGGATCTGGGGTGCGGGCGGCACGGCTTTCGCAGGGCTGGTGATCCGCACAGGGGGGAACTGCCGCCTTACTGTACCCGGTCTGTAGAACTTTGCGGCGAATTCAGCAACGTTCCAGGTTCCTGTAACCCTTGCGTGACGGGGCCTGCGACGCCCCCGGATCATGATCGTTGCGGCTCCGGACGCCCGGTCGTCACCGGCCGAAGAGCGGCCTCATGTCGGGCTCGACGGCCCAGCGGGTCACGCGGCGCACCGGGGAGGTGCTCAGCACCGTGACGATGACGAAGCAGGCGAGCACGACCGACAGGACGCCGGGGATCGTGTCGAACCAGGCGAGCTTCTGCCAGCCCTCGAACGTGAACAGCCGCGTCAGGAACCCGTGCAGCAGGTAGCCGTAGATGGTGGCGGCGCCGAGGTCGCTGTACCACGTGCGGCGGGACGGGGTGACCGCGAGGAAGGCCAGGATGAGCACCGTCCCGGTGAGCAGCAGTCCGGCGCGCATCACGGTGCCGGTGAACTCGTCCACGCCGAGGTCGCCGTTGGCGGTGTCCCAGTTCAGCCAGCGCGCGTTCATGCGGTCGTGGGTGAGGTACGCGCCCGCGAGCGCGGCCGCCAGGAGCGCGGCGCCCGTGATCCGCGCCCACGGCCGCCGGACGATCTGGATCACCTCCGGCGACAGCGTCAGCCCGAGGACGTAGAACGGCGCCAGCCCGAGGATCCGGTACAGGTCGAGCGTGCTCCCGATGTCGGACATGTAGCAGAGGAGGGCGACGAGCACGGCCGTCGCCAGCGGGAACCTGAGCCGCCGCCACACCGGGGTGAGAAGCCGCCAGATGAACAGCGCCAGCAGGAACCAGGTCAGGTAGTAGGGGTCCAGCACGTCGAACTGGAACGCCCGCCCGTCGACGCCCCAGGCGAAGAGGCTGTAGGCGCACTGGAAGACCAGGTACGGCGCGATCGTCGAGCCGACCAGCCGCACGGACTTGTCGTCGGTGAGGGTGAACCGCTTGGACAGGTAGCCGCTGACCATGACGAACAGCGGCATGTGGAACAGGTAGATGAAGTTCCAGAGCGACGCGGCCAGCGGGACGTCCCGCAGTCCCGACAGCCCGTGGCCGGCGGCGACGAGCAGGATCGCCAGGAACTTGGCGTTGTCCAGGTGGGGGTCGCGTCCTCGGGGAGCCGCGCCGCCCGGCGTCCGCGGCTTGTCCTGCGCGCGCTCGGCGGGGGGCGCGGACGCCGGGGCGGAGCCGGGGACCGCCGCCTCGGCGGAGTCGGGAACCGCCACGACGGACGCCTCGGGTGTCTGTGTCATGAAAGATCTCTGATCCTGGGAGGGGCTCGTGGAGCATACCTAACGAAACGGTCCAGAACCCTCGGAGTCACCGTGCGCTGCCGCGGCGTCACGGGCGGGCACCGCGGGTCCGGGCCGCGGATTTCGGCGGGCGTCCCGCGCGCAGGATCCGCTGAGGCGGGTAGACCGGCCCTTGCCGGATGCGGCGGCCGTCGCCCGATGCGATGGCGGGTCCGGGGACGGGCCCCGGTGGGGCGGGAGGACGGGAGCGGCGATGGGATACGGGAGGTCCACCCGGCAGGGGGTGGTGATCATCGTCGGCGGCACCGTGCTGCTGGCCGGTGTCGCGCTGCTCGTGCTGCCCGGCCCCGGGCTGCTGCTCGTGCTGGCGGGCCTGCTCATCCTCTCCCGGGAGTTCCCGGCCGTGAACCGCTACGTCGAGCCCGTCCGGGAGCGGGCGGTCCAGGCGGCCGAGGAGAGCGTGACGTCGTGGTGGCGCCTCACGGGTTCCCTGCTCACCGGGCTCGCGCTGATCGGCGCGGGCGTGGCCTGGGGGCTCGTGGAGGAACTGCCGCTCAGCGGATGGAGCACGGGCTCCGGGCTCATCCTGTCCGGATTCATCCTCTTCGGGCTGCTCTACTGGAGCTGGCGGCGGGTCAGGGCCCGCCGCGCCGAGACCTCCCCCGGGTGACGGGCCGGGCGGACGGCTCGGCGCGGCCGGACCCGGCCTCGTCGAAATGTTCCGCCTGGTTGATCCGCCGGCCGGGTATCACCGTGCAATGGGCATGGGCATCCTTCTTCGCGTACTCGTGGCCGCCGGACTCGCGGCCGACGCCGTCGTGCACTGGCGCTTCGCACCCGACATGGCCCCCGGGCCCAACACCCCCGGCGACGTCATCCCCGGAGACGACCTGTTCCGCGGCCAGGCCGTCGCGGCGGCCGTCGCGGCCCTGCTCGTGCTCTTCTGGGCCCGGAGGTGGACGTACGCGATCGCGTTCGTCGTCGCGGCGGGCGCGGCCGGGGCCGTGCTGCTGTACTACTTCGTCGACTTCGGGCAGCTCGGCCCGATCCCCCGGATGTACGACCCGCAGTGGTACGCCGACAAGACGATCAGCTTCGCCGGGGAGGCCGTCGCCGCGCTCGCCGCGCTCATCGGGTTCTTCACCGCCGGCAGGAAGGAGCACGCGGAGTCCTACTCCGCAGCCGTGCGGTGACGCGGCCGGACGCGGCGTCCGTACGATGAGGGCGCAGTGTCCGCAGGCCAGGCAGAAAGCGAGGCGTCCGTGCCCCCGCGTGACCGTACGCCGCCCCGCTCCGCCGACGGCCGGGCCCGTCCGAAGAGCGGCTACCACGTGGAGGCGCTGGCGAAGGGCCTGCGCCTCCTCGGGCTGTTCTCCGAGCAGCGCCCGGCCATGAAGCTGACCGACATGGCCGCGGCGACGGGCCTGCCCCTGCCGACCGCCTTCCGGATGGCGGCGACCCTGACCGCCGAGGGGTTCCTGGAGCAGCTTCCGGACGGCGCCTACCGGCCCGCGCCGAAGGTGCTGACGCTCGGCTTCTCGGCGCTGCGCAGCCTGGACCTCGTCCAGCTCGCGGACGGGCCGCTGCGCAGGCTCGCCGGCGCCACCGGGCAGACGGCGAACCTGGGCGTGCTGTCGGGGGACCACGTGCTGTACCTGGTGAGGCTGCGCAACAACGACCTGGTGACGGCGAACATCCAGGTCGGGTCGCGGCTTCCGGCCGTCCGCAGCTCGATGGGCAAGATGCTGCTGTCCCAGCTCGACGACGCCGAGCTGGAGCGCGTGCTGACCGAGGAGTCCTTCGCCGGGGCGGCCGGCCCCAACGCCGCGGCCTCGCTGGACGCGCTGCGGCCCGCGCTGGCGGAGATCCGCGGCCGCGGCTGGGCCCTGCAGGACGAGGAGCTCGCCTACGGGCTCCGGTCGGTGGCGGCGCCCGTCCGGGACGCGTCCGGGGCGGCGGTGGCCGCGGTCAACGTGGCCGTGCCCGCGACGGAGGTCCCCACGGCACGCCTCCTGGAGGAGGTCCGGCCCCGGGTCCAGGAGGCGTGCGCGGAGATCTCCCGCCTGCTGGGCGGGCGCTGACCCGGCTCAGCGAGCGGCGTGCGGACGCGGCCCGCCGGGCGGCCCGGCGACGAAGCGCTGGGTGATGCGCCCCACGCCCTCCAGCTCGCTCACCAGCACGTCGCCCGGCTTGACGAACCGCTTGGGCGTGCGGGCGTTCCCGACGCCGGACGGCGTCCCGGTGAAGATCAGGTCGCCCGGGAACAGGCGGCACACCCGCGACAGCCGGACGAGCAGCTCCGGAACGCTGTAGACCATCGCCGACGTCCGCGCGCTCTGCACGGTCTCGCCGGACAGGCTGCACGACAGGGCCAGGTCGGACGGGTCGTCGAACTCGCTCAGGGTGGCCAGCCAGGGGCCGGTCGGACCGAAGTTCGGGTACGACTTGGCCAGGCTGAACTGCGGCTTGGACCCGGCGAGCTGCGACGTCCGCTCGGACAGGTCCTGGCCGAGCGTGATGCCGGCGACGTGGTCCCAGGCGTCCACCGGGTGGACCCCGCTGCTCTCCCGCCCGACCGCCACCACCATCTCGACCTCCCAGTCCACGGTGTCGGACGGCAGCTCGACCTCGCAGACGGGCCCGGCCAGGCAGCTCGGGAACTTGGTGAAGGTGACCGGCGCCGAGTCGGGCGGGTACCCGGCCTCGCTCGCGTGCGCGGCGTAGTTGACGCCGATCGCGAACACCTGGGCCGGACGCGGCACGGGCGGGCCGAGCTCCTCCGGTGCGAACGGCCTGCCCCGCGCCGGGTCCAGGGACCACGCCGCCCATTCGCAGAACGCGTCCCAGCGGGCGAAGACGGCCTGCGGGTCGGCGGGGAACCGGCCGCCGCTCGCCTCGGCCACGTCCACCGCCAGGTCGCCGGAGTCCGCGCGGGCGATGACGGCGGCACGCCCGCCCAGGTTGGCGAACCTCACCAGTCGACCCGCTTCGGCGGGGCCTCGCCGTGGGCGTCCTGCCAGGAGACCACGGGGTTGCGCAGCGTCCCGACGCCCTCGATCTCGGCTTCGACGACGTCGCCGGGCCGCAGGTAGAAGTCGAACGGGTCCGGCTGGACGGCGGCGACGCCCGACACGGTGCCCGTCGTGATGATGTCGCCCGCGCTGTAGGTCTGCGGGGAGTGGTAGGCGACCAGGTGCGGGATCGACACGCGCATCTGCTTGGTGTGCCCCGTCTGCCGCGTCTCGCCGTTCACCCGCAGCTCCATCGCGAGGTCCTGCATGTCCTCGATCTCGTCGGCGGTGACGATCCACGGGCCGATCGGGCAGAACGTGTCGATGGCCTTGCTGAACGAGAACACCCCCGACTCCATCTCGCGGCGCTGGATGTCGCGCGCCGTGACGTCGTTGAAGACGGTGAACCCGGCGATGTGCTCCAGCGCCTGCTCGGGCCCGAAGAACTTGCCGGGCCTGCCGATGACGACGGCCAGTTCCAGCTCGTAGTCGAGTTCCCGGGTGAGGTGCTCGGGGTACACGATCGGGTCGTCCGGCCCGATGACCGCGTCGACGTTCTGGAAGAACACGATGCCCTTGTGCACCGGATGCGACCAGTTGACCGCCTGGAGCTCCTCGTGGTGGTCGGCGAAGTTCCCGGCGGTGTGGAAGAACTTCTTCGGCCGGATGGGCGCGCGGAGCCGCACGTCGGCCAGCCTCAGCCGCTCCCCGGTCTCCGGCGCCGTGCCGCCGCGCTCGAAGAACGCCCGCGTGGACGGCACGTCGAGCTCGATGACGTCCTCGCCGTCGAGGCGGCCGACCCGGCCCTCGTCGAACGTGATCAGTTTCATGGGTTCCTCTCAGGCCCCGGCACGGCCGGGTCAGGCCCCGACCATGTTGAAGCCGCCGTCGGCGAGCATGTAGGCGCCCGTGATGTGGGAGGCGTCCTCGGTGGCGAGGAACAGCGCCGTGCCCGCGACCTTCTCGGGCGGCGGGATCGTGCCCAGCGGCGTCTGCGCGATGAGCTTCTCGCGGCGGCCCGACTTCCAGTCCTCGCGCTCCAGCGTCGCGCCGGTCTCCATGAAGCCCGGCGCGAAGGTGTTCACGCGGACGGCCGGCGCGAACGCCGCCGCGTACGACTTGGTGATGCCGAGCAGCCCGTACTTGGCGGCGGCGTACTGGGGGGCGCGGGCGCTGCCCCGCACGACCACGGTGGACCCGATGTTGACGATCGAGCCGTGGCCCTGGTCCAGCATCCGGGAGCCGAACTCGTGGGTCATCAGCAGCGTGCCCTTGACGTCGACGTCGATGACGCGGTCCAGGGACTCCTGGGTCAGCTGCCGCCACGACATCTGCTCGGTCGCGACGTCCCCCACGTTGTTGACCAGCACGTCGAGCGTGCCCGCCCACGCGAAGACCTCGTCGGCGAGGCGGCGGATCGCCTCCCAGGACGCGATGTCGGCCTGCACGACGAACGCCTCGCCGCCGGCCTCCCGGACGCGTTCGGCCGTGCGCTCGGCGCCCTCCTTGGAGCTGTTGTAGTGGACCCCGACGCGGGCGCCCTCCTGGGCCGCGCGGACGGCGATCTCCGCGCCGAACCCCGTCCCGGCCCCGGTGACCAGCACCGCCTTCCCGGCGAACCGCGGGAAGATGCCCTGCTGCGTGCTCATGTTTCTCCTGGATGGTCAGACGAGCGTGCGGCCGCCGTCGACGTACATGACGTGCCCGGTGACGAAGGCCGCGTGCGGCGAGGACAGGAACAGTATCGGGCCGACGATCTCCCCGGCCGTGCCGAGCCGCCCCGCCGGGACGAGGCGCACCAGCTCGTCGCGGACGCCCGGCCGCGCGAGGTGCGCCGCGGTCAGCGGCGTCTCGACGTAACCGGGCGCGACCGCGTTGACCGTGACGCCGTGGCGCGCCCACTCGGCCGCCATGACCCGCATCATCTGGTTCATGCCGCCCTTGGACGCGGCGTAGGGGCCGTGCCTCTGGTGCGCCAGGAGTCCGGACACCGACGACAGGAGCACGATGCGCCCGCGGCCGGCCGCCACCATGTGCCGTCCCGCCGCCTGCGCCGCGCCGAACGCGGTGGACAGGTTGGTGCGCAGCACCCGGTCCCACTCGTCCTCGGTGAAGTCCAGGATCGGGCGGCGGTCGTTGACGCCGACGCAGTGCAGCAGCACGTCCAGCCCGCCCATCGCCTCCACCGCCTGCCGGACGGCGTCTCCGCCGGCGCCCGGCTCGGCCAGGTCGGCCGCGATCGTGTGCGGCGGGGTTCCGTCCGGGCCCGGCGGCAGGGCGTCGAGGCGCGCGGGGTCGCGGTCGACCGCCGTGACGACGGCCCCGGCCCCCAGGTAGCCGCCGACGCACTCCGCGCCGATCCCGCCGGCGCCGAGGACGAGCACCCGGGCGCCGCGCAGGCCGAGCCAGTCGGCCCCGGTGCCCGGCGTCCCCTGAGTCGTCGCAGACCCGTCAGCCACGTGCCACTGCCCGCCCTCCGTGCTTTCATTGTATGAAAGTAGCTTTCATTCCGGCTCACGAGTATCCGAGCACGGCGGACCCGGCGTCAAGGGCCCGCCGGGAACCACCCGTCGCGCCGGGGCCCTTGACCCCTCAAATGAACGCTCGTTTAATTTCGGTATGGGGCGTATTGCGGGCGTCACTCGCGCGGAGACGCGGGAGCGGCTGCTGAGCGCCGCGGCCGACGAGTTCGCGCGGCGCGGCTACGACGGGACGCGCGTCGCCGACATCGCGCGGGCCGCCGGCGTCAGCAACGGCGCCCTGTACGCGCACTTCGACTCGAAGGCCGAGCTGCTGGTGGCCGCGCTCCGCGCGCACGGGCGGCGGCTGCTGGCCGACCTGTTCGACGCCGACCCGGACCGCCCGGTCGTCGAGCTGCTGCTCGCCATCGGGCGGTGGCTGCCGAAGCGCCGCGACGCCCGCGCCCACCTCGTCGTGGAGGCCCTCGTCGCGGCCCGCCGGGACGAGGAGGTCGCCCGTCCCATGCGCGACTACGTCGGCGAGCGCGGCGACTGGCTCGCCGGGCTCATGCGCATCGCCCAGGCGGGCGAGGAGATGGATCCGGCGCTGTCGCCGAACGCGCTCGCCCACCTCTGCCTGGTGCTCGGGATGGGAAGCGCGCTCATCCCGCCGGACATGCACGCCGTCGGGGACGAGGAGTGGGCGGCGCTGCTCGCGCGGATCGTGGCCGCGCTCGCGCCGGCCCCAGGGAGGAACACAGTGAAGGTGCGGATCGACCCGAAGCGCTGCCAGGGGCACGGCCGGTGCTACGACCTGGCCCCCGGCCTGTTCGGCGAGGACGACGAGGGCTACGGCACGGTCCTCGGGGACGGCGCCGTCCCCGGGGGTGGGGAGCACGAGGCCCGCCTGGCGGGCGCGAACTGTCCCGAGCGAGCGGTCGACGTCCTCAGGGAGGCGTGAGATGACCGCGGACGACCGCTTCGGCAAGAGCTTCAGGGAGGAGCGGGAGAGTCGCCCGCTCGGCACGCGCAACGAGGCCGTCACGGGCCCGGTCTCCGACTGGGCGACCGACTTCTCCCACCTGGAACCGGAATGGGCCGCCGACCCGTATCCGATCCAGGACGACCTGCGGCGGCGCTGCCCGGTCGCGCGGACCGAGCGGTTCGGCGGCGGCTGGCTGCCGACCCGCTACGAGGACGTCGCGGCGATCGCCTACGACACCGAGCGCTTCACCTCCCGCTCGGTCGTGATGAGCAACTTCCGGCCGCCGCGCGAGGTGGCGCCGGTGGGCGTCACACCGCCGATCTCCTCCGACCCGCCGTTCCACCACGACGCGCGCAGGCTGCTGCTCCCGGCGTTCAAGAAGTCCGCCGTGGCGCGGCTGGAGCCCGCGACCAGGGCGTACTGCCACGAGCTCATCGACTCCTTCGAGGGCCGCGACGTCGTGGACGCCGCCCAGGAGTACGCGCAGCACATCCCGATCCGGGTCATCGCCGACATGCTCGGCTTCCCCTCCGAGGACGGGCCCCGGTTCCGCGAGTTCGTCGAGAACACCCTCGAAGGCGTCAACCTCCCTCCGGACGAGCGCATCGCGCGGATGGACAAGCTGTTCGACTACCTGCTGGAGCAGATCCGCGACCACGTCGCGAACCCGCGCGACGACCTCACCACCTACCTCGTCGAAGCCGAGCTGTACGGGCGCAGGCTCGAACCGTCCCACGTCTCGGGGACGATGGCGCTGCTGCTCATCGCGGGGATCGACACCACCTGGAGCGCGATCGGCGCCTCGCTGTGGCACCTGGCGAAGACGCCCGCGGACCGCGAGCGCCTCGTCGCCGACCCGTCGCTGGTGCCGACCGCGATGGAGGAGTTCCTGCGCGCCTTCGCGCCCGTGACGATGGCGAGGCTGGTGCGGGAGGACATGACCTGGCGCGGCGTCGAGATGAAGGCCGACGACTGGATCCTGCTGTCGTTCCCCGCCGCCAACCGCGACCCGGCGCAGTTCGACCGGGCGGACGAGATCGCCATCGACCGCGAGGTCAACCGGCACGCCGCCTTCGGCCTCGGCATCCACCGCTGCGTCGGCTCGCACCTGGCCCGCATGGAGCTGCGCGTGGCCCTCGAAGTCTGGCTGGAACGCATCCCGTCCTTCTCCCTGGCCGACCCGGCGGCGGTCACCTGGGCCGCCGGCCAGGTCCGCGGCCCCCGCACCCTCCCCGTCGGCATCACCTGAGGCGTTCGGCCAGCCGGGGGAGCAGTCGGAGGGCGTTCGCCCGGTCGACGGCGTGGTGGGCGCGGTCGTCCAGCACCGGGTCGCGGTCGAGGTCCCGGGTGTTCAGCGCGACCTCGCGGGCGGTGTTGGCGGGCCAGTCGGTGCCGAACAGGACGCGGTCGGCGCCGACGGCGGCGATCAGGGACGGTGTGGCGTAGGGGGACGCCGGCAGGGCCGTGTCGTAGTGGAACCGGCGGAGCGCCGGACGCATCCGCGCCGGGAGCGGGCCGCCGTCCTCGCGGGCCGAGCGCTCGGCGCGGCCCGCCATGTACGGCAGGAAGCCGCCGCCGTGGGACAGGATGACCGACACCCTCGGGTACCGGTCGAGGGTCCCGGCGGCGATGAGGCCGAGCGCGGTGCGGGTGGTGTCGAGCAGGTAGTCGGCGAGCCAGTCCCCGACGCCCGGGGCCTCGGCCAGGCCCTTCGGGGCGACCGGGTGGGTGAACACCACCGCGCGGCGCCGGTCGAGTTCGGCCCAGAGCGGGTCGAACATCGGTTCCCCGAGGTAGTGCCCGTCGGCCGAGGTGTTGAGGAGCACCCCGTCCGCGCCCAGGTCGTCGAGCGCGTGGGCGAGCTGCCGCACGGCCAGGTCGGGGTGGAGCATCGCCACGTTGGCGAAGAAGCCGAACCTCGTGGGGTGCTCGCGCACCAGTTCGGCCAGCGACTCGTTGCACACCTGGACGCCCGAGGCGGCGACCTTCCGGTCCCTGAACACCTCGGCGGGCACCGGCGCGGAGGCCACTCCGGCGGCGATGCCGCTGGTGTTCATCGTCCGCAGGGTGTCCGGCAGCGTCCACTGGGCCCAGGACGGCCCGCCGGTCGGCGGGAGGAGGCCCTGCTCGACCGCCCACTGCCGCATCCGGGGCGGGACGGCGTGGTGGTGGGTGTCGATCCTGCCGCGCGACCGCCGGGGGGTGGCGGCGGCCGCCTCGCCTGCCGGAACGGCGGCCGCGGCCATCGCCAGGCCGGTCACCTGCAGGACGCTTCGGCGGGTCGTCTCGGGCATGCGCGTCTCCACTCACTCGTTCGATGCGCCGCCCACCATGCTTTCTCTAATGAGAAAGTCTCAAGTGAGACTATATCAGCAACCCCTAAGCTGGGGCCATGCTCGACGACCTGCTCGAACGCCTCCTGTCCGAGGACGACGACCCCGCCGTCCGGCACGTGGGGCTCGGCATGCTGCTGGCCTCCGCGCACAACCGGAGCCGGGCGAGCTTGAACGACGAGCTGCGCCCCCTCGGCATCGACGTGCGCGGGTTCGGCATGCTGCTCGCCCTGGAGCTGTACGGGCCGTCCAGCCAGCGGCGGCTCATCGACCTCACCGGCATCGACAAGTCCACGATGGTGCGCATCGTCGACGAACTCGAAGGCGGCGGCCTGGTCCGGCGCGAGCGGGCCCCGCAGGACCGCCGGGCCCACTCGATCAGCCTGACCCCGCACGGGACGCGGACGCTGGAGAGCGGGCGGCGCGCCGGTGGCGACGTGGGCGAGCGGCTTTTCGGCGGTCTCGACGGCGAGGAGCGGGACCGGCTCGTCGCCTTGCTCCGCCGGATCGCCGAGCGCGCGGGTTGACCGGCGGCGGCTCCGGCGCCGGGACGTATCGCCTGGTCAGGACGGTACCGCAGGAGGACGCGTGTCACGTGGGAGACCGGCGGCGCTGAACAGGAGAGAGGTCGCGCACAGGAGAGTGAGCATGATCCGTTTGGCGAGCCGGTCCTGATGAGCAGTGCGGACGAGGTCGTCGTCCACGAGGCGCTGCCGTCCCGCGTCCTGGTCGGGCCGGGGGCGAGCGATCTCGTCGCGGACGAGGTCGCGCGGATCGGGGCGGGCAGGGTGCTGCTGGTCGCGGCGCCGTCCGCCGCCGGGCCCGCCGACCGGATCGCCGGGGCGCTCGGGGCCCGGCTCGCGGCGCGCTTCGACCGTCCGGCCCCGCACACCCCGGTCGCCGTGACGGCGCGCGCCCTGGAGGCGGCCGCGGGCGCGGACTGCGTGGTCGCGGTCGGCGGCGGATCCGCGATCGGCCTGGCCAAGGCGGTGTCGGCGCGGACCGGCATGCCGCAGGTCGCGGTGCCGACCACGTACGCGGGCTCGGAGATGACGCCCGTGCTGGGGGAGACCGAGGACGGGGTGAAGACCACGCGCCGCGCCCCCGGGCTGGCGCCCGGGACGGTCGTCTACGACCCCCGCCTCACCCTCGGCATGCCGTCCGGCCTGACCCGGACCAGCGCGATGAACGCGCTCGCCCACGCCGTCGAGGCCCTGTGGGCGCCGGACGCCACGACGGTCACCGACGCGCTGGCGACCGAGGCCGCCGCCGGCATCCTGGCCGCGCTGCCCGAGGTGCTCGACGACCCGACCGGACTGGAGGGGCGCGCGCGCCTCCAGTCGGCCGCGTGGCCCGCCGGGATCTGCCTGGCGCAGACCCGGATGGGGCTGCACCACCAGCTCGCGCACGTCCTCGGCGGCGCGTTCGGCCTCCCGCACGCCGAGCTGCACACGATGCTGCTGGCGCACGTCATGGCGTTCAACCTGCCCTCGGCGCCCGCCGCCTCGGCCCGGCTGACCCGGGTGGCCGGGCCGGACCCGGTCGCGGTCGTCGCCGCGCTCGCCCGGGCGCACCGGGGCCCGACCCGCCTGTCCGCACTGGGCGTCCCCCGCGAACGGCTCCGCGAGATGGCCGAGCGGGTGGCCGCCGATCCCTATCCCAACCCCCGGCGGCCGGACGCCGACGCGGTCGCGGAACTGCTCGACGCGATGTGGTGAGCGGCCGGCGGCGAACATCGACGCGGGGGACTGATGCCGGCCGTGTCGTTCCGCTGCCGTAGCCGGGCCGTTGCCCTACGCTCCCACCACATGCGTGGACCACTGGTGCGAATCACGTCCGTCCTGGTCGCCGGGACGTCCCTGCTCGCCGCTCCCGCCATGCACCCGGCGGCCGCGGCCGCCGCCAAGGGAGAAGCCGCCAAGGGAGATCTGGGCAAGGACCTCGACGCCATCCTCGCCGACGGCCGTCTCCAGGGCGCCACCGTGGGCGCCGTGGTGCGCGACGCCCGGACGGGCGCCGTCCGCTACTCGCGCGGCGCGACGGCGCCGGTGATGCCCGCCTCGAACATGAAGCTCTACACGTCGGGGGCGGCGCTGTCGCTGCTGGGGCCCGGGTACCGGTTCCGCACCGGCGTGTACGCCCGGACCGTGTCCGGATCGTCCGTCAAGGGCGACCTGTACCTCAAGGGCACGGGCGACCCGACGACGCGGGCCGCCGACTACGACCGGCTCGCCGCCCAGGTGGCGGCGCGGGGCGTCCGGCGCGTCGAGGGCGGCCTCGTCGCGGACGACACCTGGTTCGACGCCGTCCGCACGCCCTCCCACTGGGACCCCACCGACCTGCAGTACTACTACGCCGCGCAGACGTCCGCGCTGACCGTCGCCCCGAACGACGACTTCGACGCCGGGTCGGTCGAGGTGTCGGTGAAGCCGGGCGGCGCCGAGGGCGCACCGGTCGCGGTCGGGCTCGCCCCGGCCACCCGTACCGTCAGGATCGACAACAGGGCGGTCACGGGACGTCCCGGGACGCCGTCCACGCTGGCGGTGAACCGCGCCAACGGCACCGGCACCATCGTGGTCAGCGGCTCCCATCCGGCGGGCGCCGCGGCCTACACCACCCTGCGCACGGTCGAGAACCCCAGCCTGTACGCGGCGGACGTCTTCCGGAGCGCGCTCCGGGCGCACGGCGTCCAGGTGAAGGGCGCCACCGGGCGCGGCAGGACCCCGAAGCGCGCGGCCGCGCTCGCCGCCCGCTCCTCGATGCCGCTGTCGCGGCTGATGGTGCCGTTCCTCAAGCTCAGCAACAACATGGTCGCCGAGACCCTGGTCAAGGCGATCGGCCGGGAGAAGGCGGGCAGGGGGAGCTGGACGGCGGGGCTGCCCGTGGTCGAGCGCTACGCCCGCGGCCAGGGCGTCCCCGCCGCGCGGCTGGAGATGGCCGACGGATCCGGGCTGTCGCGCGAGAACCGCACGACCGCGCAGGACGTCAGCACCATCCTGAAGAAGGCGCAGGCCGCGCCCTGGTTCAGCACCTGGTACCGGGCGCTGCCGGTCGCCGGCGACCCGGACCGCCTCGACGGAGGCACCCTGCGGTCGCGGATGCGGAACACCCCGGCCGCGGGCAACGTGCACGCCAAGACCGGGACGCTGACCGGCGCCTCCGCGCTGTCGGGCTACGTCACCGACCCGTCCGGGCGGCGGCTCGTCTTCTCGGTCGTGCTGAACGGCTACCAGGGCGCGGCGCCCAAGGACATCGAGGACAGGGTCGCGATCCGGCTGGCCGGGGGAGACCCCGCCGCGGTCCGGAGCTTCCGCGTCTCCGGGAACGCCCCGCAGCTGGAGTGCTCCTGGACCGGCCGCTGCTGATCCCGGACGGGGCGCGTCCCGCTGACGGCGGAACGCGCCCCGCCGGCGCGGATCACCCCCGGTGCCCGGGGATGTAGAGGCGGACGTCGTCGACGTACGCCTCGCCCTCGTAGTAGTTCAGGTGCGGGTCGCCGATGATGAAGGAGTCGGGGTAGGCCGAGCCCTTGGGCCAGCTGTGCTCGGTCGTGTACGTACCGGCAGGTCCCTTGTGGACGAGCCGGCGGTCGAACCGGCCGTCGTACTCGCCGGGCGTCTGGTTGTAGTGCCAGATGGGGCGCCCGTTCTCCACGAAGTCGTGGTGGACGCGCAGCGTGGCCTGCCCGGTGTGCAGGAACGGGCCGCTCATCTCCAGCGTGTACCCGGTGCGGTCGCGCTCGATCGCGAACCGGTAGGCGGCCTTCGGCAGCAGTTCCGGCCGCAGCTCGGCGCTGGTGAGGTGCCCCTCGAACCGGCCGCCCGGCCCGTACCGCCGGTCCATGGACGCCTCCCCGCACGCGGTCTTGGCGTAGTACTCGTTGCTGATGTTGTTGTTGGCGGTCTCGCGGAACAGGTCGCCGCGCGGGAACAGCGCGTTGACGCCGTTGAAGGTGCCGTCGAACGTCCGGTACATCGTGCGGGTCTTCGGGTTGCAGGTCGCGGCGTTCTTCCAGCGGGCGTCGTCGCTGTAGTAGCCGTCCATGATGGCCTTGCGCCGGAAGTGGATGCCGGGGTTGCCGTGCGGCGCCGGGTTCGCGTGGTCGAGGATCGTCAGGTAGTAGAACCCGTTCTCTCTCGTCACGTCGGGGTACTGGCACCGGGACCTGCCGGGCACCGCGCCCTGGAACGTCCACGGGTACCGGGTCTTGCACGGCTCCCTGGTGTACCCGTTGTGCCTGCCGTCGTAGTCGAACGTGCCGCCCCGCTCGCCGCCGAACCGGATGCCGCGCAGCGTCATCTCCACCCGGTAGTACCGGGGCAGCGGGCGGGTCGGCCGGATCAGCACCCCCGCGTCCCAGCTCGGCTCGGAGATCCGGGCGACGTGGTGCCCGCCCGGCAGCGTCACGGCCGACAGCCCGGGCCGGGAGTCGGGTCGCCCGTCGTGGTCCTTGTCGACCGCGGCGACCTCCGCCGTCAGCCACCCCTCGCGCCCGAAGGCGACCCGCTTGCGGAACACGTTGAGGGTCTTCATCTGCCGCTCGAACAGCGGCCCGCTCATCTTCTTCCAGGCCGCCCCGTCGTCGTCGAACGCGTCGACGTGCCACGGGCCGCGCGGCCCCTGCGGGTCCAGCCGCCACGGCGACCCGTCGACGCGCAGCGGCCGGTCGAACTCCTCCTGCGCGACCAGCCTCCACCGGCCGCCTCCGGAGGCTCCGGTTCCGGAGGCCCCGACCGACCACCCCGCGGACACGACCGCGGCGGCGGCCGTCCCGGCGGCCACGCCCGCCACTTTCCAGCTCGTCCTCAAGACGCACACCCCTCCTCGCGGAGCGCGCGGACGCGCTCCGGCCCCGAACGTCGCAACGCATCGCAATTATAAGAACACGGAGTGTGACGAACAGGGAAGGCGGGCGCTTCGGCGCCGTCGGCCGGCCACGCCCCGCCCGTTGGTCGGGGTGCGTTCTGTCGGGAGGCGGTCGTAGGGTCGGCGCATGTCGCGGCGGCGTTTCGATCAGGCCATGCAGCTCATGCGGACGAGGGAGCCGCGGATCCGGGAGGACGCGTTCGACTTCCTGCGCGAGCACGCCGACGCCTACGTCGGCGAGCTGGTCGCGGAGTTCGCGGCCGAGCGGGACGACCCCCGCCTGCGCTGCTGGCTGCTCGAACTGATCGCCGAGGCCCGGTCGCCGGAGGCCCTGGAGGTGTTCCGCGGCCAGCTGGAGAGCCCCGACGAGTCGCTGCGGTTCTGGGCGGTCCGCGGTCTGGAGATGCTCGACACCCGCGAGGCCGACGAGGCCCTCGACCAGGCGCAGGCCGGCGGCTGGATCTCCTAGCGCCCGGCAGGGCGCGGGCCTCTTTCGGTGACGACTCTAACGGCGTTTTCGGGCATTGATCACTTTACCGTCCCTTGACCTGGAATTCGGGCCGGGACGACCATTAACCCGTTAACGGGGATGCGGGGAAAGGGGTGCGGGGGGAGAGGCGGCGGCGCAATTGATCGCGCGGCGCGCATTCCCCCGTCCGGTCTTTCTCGGACGGGAGAAGGCCGTGAAGGTTCTGCTCGTCGAACCGCCGATCATGGATTATCGCGGCGGAGCCGCGGGGGCCGGGGATCTGCGCTCCATCGCGATGGACGCCGTGCGGGAGTGCCCGCCGTACGGGATCTACCTGCTGGCCTCGGTGCTGCGCGCGGAGGGCCACGAGGTGGTGCTCGCCGATCTGATCGCCGCGGCCGGCCACCGGCTCACGGCCTGGGCGGCCGATCTGGAGAACTGCGATCTGGTCGGAATCGGCGCCACGTCGATGTCGTGGCCGACCGCGCGCGTGGTGATCCGGGAAGTCCGGCGCGAACGGCCGGACGTGCCGATCGTCCTCGGCGGGATCCATCCGACGATGTTCGACGAGTACATTCTCGGCGCCTTCCCGGTGGACTATGTGATCCGCGGGGAGGCGGAAACGGGTCTGCCCGCGCTGTGCACGGCCATTTCCGAGGGTTCCGGTCTCGACCGGGTCCCGAACCTCAGCCGCCGGGAGGCCGACGGAACGATCACGCGGAACGCCCTCGCCCCCAAGATGGCGGCGGAGCGGCTGGCGGAGTTCCCCGTCCCCGACTACGCGGAGGTCCCGGCCGGCGTCTACAAGGGGCTGGCGATCGAGTCGTCGCGGGGCTGCGCCTTCGACTGCTCGTTCTGCAGCACCTCCTACCGGCGCACCTGGCGGGGCCTGGAGCCCGAGGCGTTCGTCGACCGCCTGGAGGCCGTGCTGCCGCACCTCGACCGCACGCTCTACCGGACCGTCCACATCATCGACGACGAGTTCTCGATGAACCCCCGCCGGGCCACCGCCATCGCCGAGACCATCGCCCGCCGCGGGCTGCGGCCCCTGCTGGTGTACGACTCGCGCGCGACCGACCTGCTGTACGAGCCGTACGTGCCCGCCATCGCGCCGTTCACCTGCCAGTTCCTGATCGGCGCCGAGTGCGGCTACGACGAGGGGCTGAAGCTCGTCGGCAAGGGCACGACCTGCGACATCCTCGAACGGGCCGCGCGCCGGCTCCAGCAGTTCGGCATCAGCGACCGGGCCGACTTCTCCTTCATCCTCGGCCTGCCCTGGGAGACGAAGGCCGAGGTCGAGAAGACCATCCGGTTCGCCGTGCGCCTGCACGCGCTGTACGGCGTCCGGATCCTGCTCCAGTGGTACTGCCAGATCCCCGGATCGAGGCTGTGGCAGGCCGACCGCGCCCGGGGCGTGGTGAACGAGACCATGTACAACGACTTCGGCTTCTTCCGCGACCTCTACCTGTTCCGGTCCGGGGTCCGGCTGACCCCCGAGGAGATCTGGGAGATCGGCGACCTGGTCGAGCAGCTCAAGGCCGTGGCGCTGATCCGCACCCCCGGCCGGCGCATGATCGAGTTCGCGTTCCCCCAGGCCGTCCACGACTTCTACCCCCGGACGGTCCTCCGGCGGCCGGGCACCGGCCTGCGCAGCCTGCGCGAGGTCTCCCGGGCGCCCAAGCCCCTCCGCGCGTCCGACCTGCCGCCCGAGGCCGCGCCCCCGCCCGGCGCGGGCGCCGGGCCCGTGAACGTCGGGATACCGCAACGCCACTTCATCGGCACGGACGACGACCCCGTGCCCGCCGGTCCCGACTGGGGACCGGAGTCACTCATGCGCTAGCCGGAGCGGAGACGACCATGACCACCCCATTCCCGATCGGCGAGGGCGTCGGCATCGACGCCGAGACCTTCGCGCGCGCCCTCGACGACCTGATCACCCGGCCCGAGATGCGGGACCGCCTCGAACACGACCCGGCGGGCACGCTCGCCGACCTCGGCGTGCGGGTCTCCGACGCCGAACGGGCCGAGATCGCGGGCCGGCGCCTGTCCGAACTGGTCCCGCGCGAGGTGCCGGGAGCCCGCGAGCCGGGGATCGGGCAGGTCGCCGAGACCTACGTGCACGTCGGCGTGGACGTCGCGGTCTCCGTGGTCGTCTCGGTGGCCGTCGCCGCCGAGGTCGAGAACGTCCAGCAGGAGATCGAGGCGCAGAGCATGCGGAAGATGATCGAGCGCCGCGGGCCGGGCACGGCCTGACGGCGGGAACGGGGAGGAGATCGCGTCATGAGCGAGAACCTGGACGAGACGCGCGAGCAGGTGCGCCGGGTGCTGGCCCGCGCCGTGAGCGAGCCGGACTACGCCGAGGCGCTGCGCCGGGACCCGGGCCGGATGCTCGGGGACGCGGGCGTCGTGGAACCGATCATCGAGGACCTGACCCGGGAGCTGCGGCTCGCCGAGGGGCCCTTCGGGTGGTCGGGGCAGGCGCCCGAGACGGAGTGCGCCTTCACCTGCGACGGGATCTCGTGCATCGTCACCATCTGCGGATGCGTCCCGTTCACCACGTGATCCGGTGGCGTCCACGGTGAAGGGGGAGCACGCCGGAGCCGACGTCCCCGGGCTGCTGCGGGCGAGCCTGCCCGGCGCGGCCTGGGACGTCGAGGAGAACGGGGTGTGGGTCCGCGCGACCCGGCGCGGGCCGGCGGACCGTCCCGTCCAGGGGTGGAAGATCCACGTGTCGGCGCACGCGGGCGGCGCGGAGAGGGCGCTGCGCGCGGTGCTGCCGGTCCTGGCCGCGGGCAGGGCCGACTTCAAACTGGTCGGGACCGCCGCCGAGCTCGACCGGATGAACCGCGGCGAGCTGGGCCTCACCCAGGTCGGCAAGTGGCTGACGGTGTATCCCGACGACACGGCCGAGGCGGTGCGGCTCGCCGGGGAACTCGACCGGGCGACGCCCGGCCAGGCCGGTCCGCGCATCCCCTCCGACTACCCGCTGCGGCGCGACAGCGCCGTCCACTACCGGTACGGGGCGTTCAAGCTCATTCCCCTGCAACTGGAACCGGGCCACGTGGTGCCGGGGCTGTACGACGGCCGGGGCGCGCTGGTGGTCGACGACCGGCGCAGGCACGCTCCGGTGACGCTCGACCCGTTCGAGGCGTCCGGCGCGGCCGAGCGGGGCGACACCCCGCTGGAACGCGCGCTCGCGCACCGGTACCACGTGGTCGCGCGGCTGCACTGGACGCCGCGGGCCTCTGTGCACGCGGCGGTCGACCTGGAGCGGCTGCGGCAGTGCGTCGTCAAATGCGTCGACCGCCGGAGCGAGGGCGCGGCGGAGCGGCTGGCGCACGAGGCGGCGATGCTCCGCAGGCTGCAGGGGGCGGGGGTCTGCCCGGAGCTGTACGAGGTTCTGGTCGACGGCCCCGGAGGCGCCCTCGTGATGGAGGACGCCGGCGGGCGCAACATGGAGGAGCTGCTCAGCCGGCGGATGCGGCTGGGCCTGCTGTACGGGGACAAGGAGATCCGGTCCGTCGGGCGGCGGCTGCTGGCCCTCCTGGAGCACCTCCACCGCGACGGGATCGTCTACCGGGATCTGAAGCCGTCGAACGTGATGACCGACGGGGGCGGGCGCCTCCGGCTCATCGACTTCGAACTGGCCCACGACGTGCACGACCCGGAGCCGCCGCCCGCCGGGACGCGCGGCTACCTGTGCCCGCGCCGGGCGGCCGAGGGCGGCCCTCCGGAGCCGTCGGACGACGTCTACTCGCTGGGCGCGTTCCTCTACTACGCGGCCACCGGCGCCAATCCGAGCCATGCCCCCGAGCCGTACGACCTTCCGCGGCGGCCCGTCCGGCTGCTCAATCCCCAGGTGTCGGAACCACTGGAATCGCTGATCCTGGGCTGCCTTCGCGCGGAACCCGGCGCACGGCCGTCCCTGGCGGAGGTCGGACGCCTGCTCCGCCGCGCCCCGACCCGCGCCCCGACCCGCACCGCGACGCTCGCCGCCGGACCTCGCCACGACGCGCTCGAAACCGCGCACGCCCTGGCGGACGCGATGTGCGAGGACGCGCATCCCGCGGGCCCGGGCCTCGCCTGGACCAGCACGCACCCCTCGGCGCTGGGTCTGCCGCACCGTTTCCTCCACATCGGCGCGGCGGGATGCGTCCTCGCCCTCGCGGAGGCGGTCCGCCGGTTCGGCGTGCAGCGGCATCGCGACGTCCTGTCGGGGGCCGTGGAATGGCTCCGCTCGTCCGCGCCCTTCCCGGGCGCCGTGGTGCCCGGCTTCTACGTCGGAGAAGCCGGTGTGGGCGCCGCGCTGCTCGCGGCGGGCCAGGTGCTGGACGACGCCGCACCGGTCGAGGACGCGGCCCGGATCAGCGACGCGGTCGCCGGAATGGCCACCGGATCGCCCGACCTGATGAACGGTCGGGCGGGCATGCTCCGCTTCCACCTCCTCGTCCACCAGGAGACCGGCGACAAGCGGCACCTGGCCCACGCGGAGGCGGCGGGCCGCACCCTGCTGTCGTCCGCGGAGTCGCCCGCACCGGGGACGGCGTGCTGGCGGATACCGGAGGGCTTCGGAGAACTCGGCGGGAAGTCCCACTGCGGATACGCGCACGGCGCCGCCGGGATAGCCGACAGCCTCCTCGACCTCTTCCTCGCCACGGGCGACGAAAGGTACGCCCGGACGGCGTCCGCGGCGGCGGTCTGGCTGATGAGGCGGGCACGACCGGCCCTACCGGACGGCGAGGGCCGCGAATGGCCGAGCGTCGCCGAGGGCTCGGCGGGGGTCTGGTGCCACGGAGCCGCCGGCGTCGGCCGGTTCCTTCTCAACATGAACCGCGCGGGCCTCACCGACGACCTCCGGTGGCCGCGGGCCGCCGCGTCGATGGTGGCGCGCGGCGCCCGCTGGCTCGGGCCGTCCTACTGCCACGGCCTCGCCGGGAGCGTCGACTTCCTGCTCGACATGTACCAGCACACGCGCGACCGCGAGTACCACCGCCAGGCGACGGCGGCGATGCGGCTGCTGGAGGCCTTCAGGACCGACACCGGGGACGGCCGCGTCCGCTGGCGGAGCGACACGACCGGATGCGTCACTCCCGACTACATGGTCGGCTACGGCGGCGTCCTGGTCGCGACCCTGCGCTACGCCTCCGCGGACACCGCCCCCGGCCGGCTGACGGTGGACGGCTTCCGGCGCGAACCACCGGCGGCCGGCCCCCCGCACCGCTGACGCGCGGGGGCCGGTCCCGGCCCCCGCGCCCGGCGGCGCGGGGTCACCGCCGGCGGGACTCGATGGCCTCGATGATCCGCGGGCGCATCTCCGCGGCGCGGATGACGGCGTCGACGGAGCCGACCTCGACCGCGCGCCGGATGTCGTGCACGCGGTCGAACTCCGCGGCCACCTCGCCGAGCTTCTCCGTGCGGACCGTCGAGCGCAGCTCGTCCAGCTCCGCCGTCAGCGCGGCGCGGCCGGGGCCCGAGGACGCCGCGACGCGGCCCTCCAGGTCCCGCACCCGCGGGTCGGCGGCGGTCCGGGCGTTGACGTCGGCGGCGAACACCGCCGCGGCGGCCGGGGCGCCGCCGAGCACCGACGCGAACGAGCCCTCCAGGGCGAGCACGGTCATGTTCGGGTTCAGCGCCTTGGAGAACACCACGAACGCGCCGCCGTGGTACCGGGAGATCACGCAGAACACGATGGGGCCGCGGAAGTTGACGATCGCGCGGCCGATCTCGGCGCCGTACTCCAGCTGGAGCTGGCGCATCGACTCCGGCGAGCCGTCGAAGCCCGACAGGTTCGCCAGCACCACCAGCGGCCGGTTGCCGCTGGCCGCGTTGATCGCCCGCGCGGCCTTCTTGGACGACTTCGGGAACAGCGTGCCGGCGGTGTAGGCGTCCGGGCCGTCGGTGGGCGGGAAGCCGCGCCGCGGCACCGACTGCGACTCGATGCCGAGCAGGCACACCGGCATGCCGCCGAGATGCACGTCCTGCACCACGGCGGTCTCGGCGTCGGCCATGCCCGCCCAGCGCTCCAGCACCGGGTGGTCCTGGTCGGACAGCGCCCGCATCACGGTCCGGATGTCGAACGGCTTCTTGCGGTCCGGGTTCGCCGCGGCGGAGAAGATCTCGCCGACCGTGGTGAACTCGCTGCCCTCCAGGACGTGCGGGAAGGCGGAGACGTCGCGGTCGACGGGGTCGGTCGTGCCGGCGCCGCGCGGCCCCGGCTCCCCGGGCGCGACGTAGGTGTGGTCGTAGTGCGACATCAGGATGTCCCGGGCGGCGATGAGGTTGGGCGCCCAGTACTGCGCCTGCCCGTTCGGCCCCATCACCCGGTCGTAGCCGCCGATGCCGAAGTTGTCCTCGGCCGAGACGCCGCCGGAGAAGTCGAGCGCCTGCTTGCCGGTGAGCACCATCGCCGAGTCCGGCGTCATGACCAGGACGCCCTTGGTGTGCATGAGCATCGTCGCCTCGGCGTTCCAGTACGGCTGGGCGCCGACGTTGATGCCCGCGACGACGACGTTGATCTCGCCGCCGTCCTGGGTGAACTCGACGATCCGCTTGAGCGCCGCGGCCACCCAGTCCATGTTCTCCGTGCCCGAGTCCATGGAGACCCGGGCGCCCGAGGACAGCGCGTACCACTCCAGCGGCACCCGCATCCGCTCGGCCAGGTCCAGCGCGGCGATCACGCGGCGGCACTCGGGCTCCGACAGCGCGCCGAGCGACCTGGTCGGGTCGCCGAGTAGCACGACCCGGGTGACGCCCTGCGGGTGCCGCCGGGTCCGCTTGGTGACGACGCCCGCGACGATCGCCGCGGTGTTGCGCCCCTTCGGCCGGTCCACCGGCACCAGGGCGTGGTCGCCGTCGAGGTCGTGCTCGACGAAGTCGCCGAGCAGGCCGGTCAGCTCGTACGGGTACACCGTGTTGCGGCTGCTCGCCCGCAGCACCTTCTGCCGGTAGCCGTCGAGCGGCTCGACCGGCGCGTCCGACGGCGCGCCGACGGTCAGCCGGGTGCCGCCCGTGGCGTCGAAGGAGACCCGGACGGCGACCTTGACCGGCTCGCCCGTCCGCGGGTCGCGCTGCCGCGCGATGAGCAGGACCTCCTCCAGCCCGGCGCCCGCGGCCGTCGGCAGCATGCGGCCCGCGAGCCGCTGCAGCTCGGCGCGGGTGAGGTCGCTCGTCGGCCAGACGTAGATCACGATGCGGTTGGTCGGGAAGCGCTTGGTGGACGGCCGCCGCGCCTGCGCCCGGCGGATCGAGTCCAGGCAGGTGGCGAGGGTGTACTCGGCCGTCGGCAGCGAGCGCAGCCTGCCGTCGCCGTCGCGCAGCGCGGTGAGGTCGCGCACCTGCGCGAACGCGACGAGCCGGTCGTCGGACGGGTTGTCGCGCGCCACGCACTGGAAGAGGTAGACCTCCTCGTCCGAGGACGGCAGCCGGGTGAGGTCGAACTTGTGCAGCCGCTCCATCTGCATCCGCTGCGCGATGAACGGGTGCAGGCCGCGGATCAGCCGCTCCTCGGCCATGCCCCCTGTGGGGGGACGACCCCCCACACCCCCCGGATCGCTCCGCTCATCCGTCCCGCCGCCCTCCGCCGGGCGGAACGTGAAGTGGTGGTGCATCACCGCGCCGCTGCTGCCCGCGACGGTGGCGGTGAGCCTGCGGACCTGCGGCGGCAGCGGGTGCGCGTTGACGACCTCCTGCAGCGCGGCGGCCATCGCGTCGAAGTCCTCCGGCTGCCGCTCCCAGGACAGGTAGATGTCGGCGTCGACGCCCTCGTCGCCGTCGGCCAGCTCGGCGAGCCCGCGCAGCGCGGCGCCGAGCGCGTCGAAGCTCACCGCGGAGGAGACCAGGCGGGAGCCCGCGTGCTCGGCGACCGTGAACGCGCAGCCGCCGGCCTCCCGGGTGCGGACGCCGGTGAGGCCCTTGTTCCCGTAGTACCGCCGGGTGAGCACCTCCAGCATCACGGCGTTGTCGCCGTCGCCGCGGACGAGCCGCCGGCCGAGCAGCCGCACCAGCGGCTCGGTGCTGCGCACCATCTCGGCGATGAGCTCGTCGCGCTCCGGCGCGTCCGGGTGCGCGTCCAGGTGCCGCAGGTTGCGGCGGACGCGGGCGTAGACGGCGGCGCGGTTGCGGCGCAGCAGCGGCTGGGCGAACCAGGCGAACACCACGCCGCACGCCAGGTCGTAGACCACGGGGAACCGGACCTGCGTCGCGGCCACCAGCCGCTCCAGCGCGAGGCCGGCGGACTCGCGCAGCGCCTCGTCCGGCGGCGGCTCGCCCAGCCACTCGCGCAGCAGCGTCGCGACGACCGAGGCGTCGGCGGAGGCCCGCTGCTGGGCCAGGAAGATCCGGAACACCGCCGCCTCCAGCTCGGGGGAGCGCTCCAGGTCGGTGACGCCGTAGTGGCCGAGCGCCTTGGCGAGCTTGGCCTGGAACGCCTGGGGCAGACCCGCCCGCTCGACGTCGAGGCTCTGCAGGTAGGTGTGGAAGTACTCGCGGGCGCTGTGCATGTGGCCGCCGTCGGTGCCGTCGCCGCCCGCCGGCCGGTTGCGGCTCAGCTCGGCGAGGTCGGCGAACACGTCGACGAGCCCGAGCTCCTCGGCCACCGGCCGGTGCCCGTCCGCGGCGGCGGCCCGGCGCGCGGCGAGGTAGCCGTCCAGGGTCCGGCGCTCGTCGTGCGGGTCGACGTCGAATCCGAGCAGCAGGCTGCGCAGGTCCTCCTGGCCGCGCGCGGCGCGCTCGCGGGCCGGGACGGCCGCGGGCGCGGCCGGCAGGTCCAGTTCGACGGCCCCGACCGCCGCGACGTCCGCGACCTCGGCCTCGTCGGCGAGCGGCTCCAGCCGCAGCAGCGGCGCACCCGTCTCCACCTGGCTGCCGACGGAGACGACGCACTCCTTCAGCCGCGCCCTGAACGGCGCCCGCAGCACCGTCTCCATCTTCATGCTCTCCAGAACCAGCACCGGCGCGCCCGCCTCGACCTCGGCGCCGACCTCCAGGGGCGTGGCGACGACCAGCGCGGGCGCCGGCGAGCGGACGACGCCGCCCTCGTCGCGGCTGACCCGGTGCGCCACGCCGTCCACCTCGATGAAGTGGACCGGCCCGTGGGTGCCGGTGAGCAGGCGGTACCGGGAGCCGTTGACGGTGATCTGGCCGAGGTGCCGGTCGAAGCGTTCGAGTTCGACGTCGGCGGTCCGGACCTCGCCGCCCGCCTCGACGGCGACGCGGAACCGGTCCGCGCCGACCCTGGCCACCCGCACCCGGTAGCCGGCGCCGCGCAGCTTGAGGTCCAGCGGCCGGCCGCTCTCGTGCCGCGCCTGCGGGCGCCCGCCGGACGCCGTCGACAGCAGCCGCCGCCGCTCGGCGCCCTCCGCCTCCTCGTAGGCCTCGATGGCGGCGGCCGCGAGCGCGACGGCGGAGTGCCGGTGGGTGACCAGGCCGCCCTCGGCGCGGACGCGGTCGATCCAGCCGGTGTCGGCGCTCGCGTCGACCACCTCGGGCCGGTCGAGCAGGTCGAGCACGAAGCTCTTGTTCGTCGCGCCGCCCTCGATGATCACCGTGGTCTGGGTCATCGCGCGGCGCAACCGGCCGAGCGCCTCGTCCCGGTCGCGGCCGTAGGCGATGATCTTGGCGATCATCGAGTCGAAGTCGGCGGGGATCGTGTCGCCCTCGCTGACGCCGGTGTCCACCCGGATGCCCGGCCCGGCGGGCAGGTCCAGCCGGGCGATGCGGCCCGGCGAGGGGGCGAAGTCGCGGTCGGGGTCCTCGGCGTTCAGCCGCGCCTCGATCGCGTGCCCGCGCTCCACCGGCGGCGCGCCTTCGAGCCGTCCGCCGGAGGCCACGTGCAGCTGCGCCTTGACCAGGTCGACCCCGGTGGTGGACTCGGTGATCGGGTGCTCGACCTGGAGACGGGTGTTGACCTCCAGGAACGCGAACATGCGGTCGCCGGGGTGGTAGAGGAACTCCACGGTCGCCGCGCCGCGGTACCCGACCGCGACGGCGAGCCGCTCGGCCGACGCCTTCAGCTCGGCGGTCTGCTCGGCGCCGAGCACCGGCGACGCCGACTCCTCGATGATCTTCTGGTTGCGGCGCTGCACCGAGCAGTCGCGCACGCCGAGCGCCCACGCGCGCTCCCCGTCCGCGATCACCTGGACCTCGACGTGCCGGGCGCCGGTGACCAGGCGCTCCAGGAACACGACGCCGCTGCCGAACGCCCGCGCCGCCTCCTGGCTGGTGCGCTCGTAGGCGTCCGCCAGCTCGGCCTCGCTGGTGATCACTCGGATGCCGCGCCCGCCGCCGCCCGCGGTCGCCTTGAGCATCAGCGGGTAGCCGATCCGCGCCGCCGCCGCGATCGCCTCGTCCAGGGTGTCGACCGCGCCGCGGCTCCACGGCGCGACCGGCACGCCGACCTCCTCGGCGATCAGCTTCGCGCCGATCTTGTCGCCGAGCCGGCGCATGGCCTCCGCGCTCGGCCCGACGAAGGCCACCCCGATCCGGTCGCACAGCTCCGCGAAAGCCGGGTCCTCCGCGACGAAGCCCCAGCCGACCCACGCGGCGTCGGCGCCGCTCTCCACCAGCGCTCGCTCCAGGACCGCCAGGTCCAGGTACGGCCGGGCGGACGCGGGCCCGAGGTCGTAGGCCAGGTCCGCCTCGCGGACGAAGGTGGCCGTCCGGTCGACATCGGTGTACAGGGCGACGGTCTCGATCCGCGTCCCGCTCTCCGCGGCGATGTCCCGTACGGCGTGGATGAGCCGCATGGCGGCCTCACCCCGGTTCACGATGGCGACACGACTGAACACCCGACCGAGCCCTCCTGTTGAACGATGTGCGGCGCCGGGCCACGGCGCACCCGGACACGTTCACCTTTCCGCCCAGAGGGCGGCGGCGCCATGCCGCCGACAACGCACGCTGCGCCGCTGTAGTTGTAGGAAACCTGCAAAACCCGTTCCCCCGGTTGTGCGGGGAGCGAGCGGCGCGCAGACGTCGGCCCTCCGAGCGAGGGAATCAGGATACGGAAACCGACTCCGGGTCCCGGCGAGGTTCGAGGCGGGCCGGACGGCCGCCGAAGCCGGACAGGACCGATTCCAGCAGCGGCAGGGCACGGCCTGCCCGCTTCGCGCGGATGACCAGGTCCCAGGCGGGCTCGAACTTCTTCCAGCCGCCGGCGTAGGCGACGTGCCGGGCCTTGCCGCGCAGCGCCGGCTTGGTGGCGGCGCCGCGCAGGATCGAACCCCAGCGGTAGAAGTCGCGGTAGGCGCGCCAGTAGCCGTCCTCAAGCTGCCGGGCGGTCATCCTGGCGGGCTTGAAGACGACCGTGCGGGTGTCGTACCGGTCCCAGTCGGAGTGCAGGAGGCGGTCGGCCTTCGCCATGCGGCCGTAGAGGCGCGTGCCGGGATAGGGGGTCAGGATGTGGAAGGTGGCCGTCTCGATCCCCTGGCCGATCGCCCACTCGACGGTGCGGTCGAACACCGACGGGTCGTCCTCGTCCATCCCGAACACGAAGCTGCCGTTGACCATCACGCCGTTGTCGCGCAGCCGGCGGACCACCGCGCCGTAGTCGCGGTCGATGTTCTGCCACTTGCGCTGCTCGGTGAGGTTCCCGGCGTTGACGGTCTCGAAGCCGACGAACAGGCTCCGCAGCCCGGACTCGACGGCCTTCTCCAGGAGCCCCGGATTCAGCACCGCCTTCACCGTCCCGGCCGCCTGCCAGAGCCGTCCCATCCCGCGCATCCCGTCGAACAGCGCGGACGCGAACCGGGCGTTGCCGAACAGGTGGTCGTCCAGGAAGTACAGGTGCCGCCCCGGCAGCCGGTCGATCTCGGCGAGCGCCGCGTCGACCGTCTGGGTGTAGAACGACTTGCCGCCCTCGAAGAACGCCTCCTTGTAGCAGAAGTCGCACACGTGCGGGCAGCCGCGCGACACCACGATCGAGTTCGGCACGAGGTAGCGCTCGCGGGCGATGAGGTCGCGGCGGATCGGCGGCAGCGCCGCGAGCGTCCGCTCGGACGAGTCGTAGCGGGCGGCCGGGCGTCCGGCGCGCAGGTCGGCGAGGAAGCGGGGCCAGGTGTCCTCGCCGGGCCCGCAGAAGACCGTGTCGGCGTGCCGGGCCGCCTCGTCCGGGAGCGAGGTGACGTGCAGCCCGCCCAGGCAGACGTGGACGCCCCGGGCGCGGTACAGGTCGGCCAGCTCGTAGGCCCGCCGCGCGGAGGTGATGTAGACCTGGATCACCACGAGGTCGGGCTCGTCGGAGGTGTCGACCTTCTGCACGTGCTCGTCGGTCACCGTCACCTCGTCGTCCGGGTCGAGGTACCCGGCGAGCGTGGCCAGCCCGAGCGGCGGGAACAGCGAGTACTTGATCGGACGGAAGAACGGCGAGGTCGCCTCGGTCAGGGCCGGGAGGATCATCTTCACGCGCATGTCTCATTGGACGCCGCGCCGCCGCGCCGGTGGCGTCCGCCGTGTGCGGATCGTGTGGAGATTCCGTGCGGACGGAGGCCCGGGGCCAGGGCGAGGGTGACGGCCACCGAGGCGGCGGCCATGACCGCCATGGCGGCGGCGGGCGACGTCGCCTGCGCGGTACCGCCCGCCAGCGCCGCGCCGGCCCCCTGCATGGTGAGCATCCCGGACGAGTGCAGGCCGAGGGCGTGCCCGTGCATGGGGACGGGAGTCAGCGCCATGAGGCGGTCCTGCAGCAGTAGCGTCGACCCGTAGCCGGCGGAGGCCACGGCGACGGCGGCCGCGCCGAGCGGGAGCGGCGGGTCGACGGCGAACAGCAGGTAGGGGCCCGCCAGCAGGAGCAGCAGGGGCGAGCTCAGGCGCCCGCGCAGGCGGCTGGGGACGAACCGGCCCGTGGCGGTGTCGCCGATCAGCATGCCGACGGCCGCCGCGGCGAGCAGCAGCCCCCCGTGCCGCGGTGAGTAGGGGACGAAGAGGGCCTCGCAGCCGACGATCAGGCCGTTCGGCACCCACATCGCGAGGTAGGCGTACCGGCGCGGAGCCGAGGAGAGCAGCCGCACGGTGGTCCGCCAGGTCTCGCCGAGGCCCGGGCGCCCGGCCGCCCGGGGCGGCCGCCGGCTCAGGCCGGTGACCGCCGCCACCGCGGTGAGCAGGTAGAGCGCGGCGCCGGTGAGCAGGGCGCCCCGGGGCGAGAGCGCGACCACGAGGACACCGCCGACCGCGAAGCCGCAGATCTGCGTCATGCCCGCCGACATGTTCAGGACGGAGCGCCCGAGGAGGTACCCCTCGTCCGGCAGGATCTCGCTCAGCAGGCCGTAGCAGACGCCGCTCCTCAGCGAGGCGACCAGCCCGAGGCCCGCCACGACGGCGAGGAGTGCCGCGGGTGGAAGGCCGGGAACCGCCAGGACGGCCGTCCCCGCGCCGAAGAGCAGGGCCATGCAGGCGAGCGCGGTCCTCGGCGGCAGGCGGTCGGCGGCCGACAGCAGCGTCAGCGCGCCCGCCATCTGGGCGAACGAGCCGCCGAACATGCTCAGCGCCGACAGCAGCGGCGAGCGCGTCGACTCGTACACCAGCGTGCCGAGCGCCAGGCCGCTGACCGTCTGGGCGGACTCCTGGACCGTGAACGACGCGAGGAGCGGCGTGTACTCCGGGGCGCGGAGGAGATCCCGATACGTGCGCATGGCCGACAGGTTCGGGGCCGCCGCTCAGCGGCCGGTAGAGTTTCGCGAGGAGGCGAAACGTGAGCTTGTGGCTGGTCAACGCGGACACCCTCGCGAGCGGTCATTTCGTCATCTCCGCCCTGGCGGAGACCACCGCCTGTGTGAAGCTCCTGGAGAAGGGCGCCGCCGCGCACCCGGGGGAGCGGACCTGGCTCGACGCCCACCTGCCCGCCTACCGCCGGATGCTGCGGCGCGACCCGCTCACCGCCGCGCTGCTGGACGCCGCCCTCGGCGCCAGGACCAGGTGGAGCGCCGACTTCCTGACGCCGCCGCACCCGGGCGTGGGGTCGCCGCCGTTCCAGGAGGAGCTCGACACCGTCCGCCGGACTCCGCCGGAGCGGGCGCACGCCGACCTGGAGGTCTCGTTCGGCGGCCCCCTGCCCGCCGAGCTGCGCCGTCCCGACGCGGCCTGGCGGATCGCCGGCCTGCTGGAATGGGTGTGGACGCGCACCGTCGAGCCGGACTGGGAGCGCCGCCGCCGCGTCATCGAGGCCGACGCCGTCGCGCGCGCCGGGCAGCTGGGCCAGGGCGGATGGGCCGCCGCCCTCGACGACATGCGCCCCGGCATGCGCTGGCTCGGTGAGGGCCGCCTCCAGATCGACGCCTCCCCTTTCCCGTCGCGCGACATCTCCGGCGCCCGGCTTCTGTTCGTCCCGGTCACGCCCCGGACGGGCTGGGTGGCCTGGAAGGACCCGGACCCCGACCGTTACGCGATCGTCTACCCCTGCTCGGCCCCGCTGGCGGGCGCGGGCGAGGCCGCCGTCCCCGAGGCGCTCGAACGCCTCCTCGGCCCGGGGCGCGCCCGCGTCCTGGTCCTGCTCGCCACGCCGCTGAGCACCACGCAGCTCGTGGCCCTCACCGGCCAGGGGCTCGGGTCGGTCGGCCGCCACCTCCGGGTGCTCTTCGACGCCCGCCTGGTCGACCGCCGCCGCGCCGGACGCTCCGTCCTGTACTACCGGACGCCCACAGGCGAGTCGCTGGCGAACGGCCTCCGCGCATGACGGCGCACCAGGCGGTCATGCGTCCCTGCCTTCGACGGGATCGCTCACCGCGCCCGGAGCGCCGCCGGCGGCGTCCGGCACCGTCTGCCGGAGGGTGTCACATGCGCGGGAGAGCAGGTCGGCGGCCCGGGGGTAGTCGACGAGTTGCTCGGCCAGCAGCTCCAGGCCCGGCAGGAGGCTCTCGGCGGGCACGCCGCGCGCCGTGAGGATGCCCGCCGTCCAGCCGATGAAGCCCGTGAACAGGTCGGGGTCGTCCACGTAGAGGGCGGTGCCGAGGAAGTCGACGATGTGGGCGATGTCCTCGGCGGTGTGGCGGCGCTGCCGGTCGGTGTAGTCCGCCATCGCCGGGAAGCGGGCCGGCAGCTCGGCCAGCACGGACCGCACGAGCCCGCGCGCGGTCCGGCTGATCTGCGCGTACTCCTGGTCGGCCAGGTGCGGCAGGTCGTCCGTGACCTGGTGGAGGGCCGGCGGCCTGCGCAAGGGCCCCTCCGCCAGCCGGTCGGCGGCGGAGCGGGCGTCGGGGGCCCAGCCGTCGGCGCCGAGCAGGGCGGCGTACCGGCCGTCCGGCCCGAACGCGGCACCGCCCACCAGGACGGGGGTACCGGTCGCCTGGCAGGCGATGATGGCGGCGTGCGCGGAGGGCAGCCGGGTGGCGATCGAGGACGACAGCGCCACCACGGCCGGGTTGGTCCGGTGCACGTGGGCGATCAGGTGCGGGGTCGGCACCTGGGCGCCGAGGTAGTCGACCTGCCAGCCGCGCAGCCGCAGCACCTCGGCCAGGATCCGTGCGGGCAGCGCGTGCCACTCCCCGTCGATGCACGCGACCGCCACCCGGCCGCGCGGCTTCTCGCGCCGTTCCAGGGCCTTGCGGACGGCCGGATGATGCGCCAGCGCGGCGATCGTCCGTTCGTTGATCGCCGTCGCGGTGTGCTCCTGCGCGACCGTGAGCCGGTTCGCCGCCCACTCCCGGCCGACCCGGGCCTGCAGCGGCGCGATGATCTCCAGCAGGACGGCCTCGGCGCCCGCCCCCCGGTCGAGCGCGGTCGTGACGGCGTCGGCGGCGGCGTACTCGTCGCCCGCGATGACGGCGTCCCACAGTCGGTCCGTCACCGCGCCGGGCCCGGGGGGAGGCCCGTGGTGCCGTGCGGTTCCGGTCACGCGGTGAACCTCCCCGGTCCCTGCCCCCCTACGGCGCTCAGGTGGAAGCGCCGGGGAGCGGTGAGGGCGACCACGGCCATGTCGTCGTGCTTGCCGGTGCCCACCCATTCGGAGGCGAGCATGTGCACGCGTTCGACGAGGGCCTCCGGGGGCATGCCGCCGCAGCGGGTGAGTTCGCCGCTCAGCCGCTCGTCGCCGAACATCTCGTCGCCCAGCGGGCCGCCGAAGGCCTCGGTGATGCCGTCGGTGTAGAGCAGGCACGTGTCGCCCGGCTCCAGCAGCACGGTGGCGGTCGTGGAGGTGATCGTGTCGAGCACCCCGATCAGCGATCCGCCCGTGTCGGCGGTCTCGACCTCGCCGCCGGCCCGCACGATCAGCGGGCGGGTGTGGCCCGCGCTCGTCAGGCGCAGCCGCACATGGCCGCCCTCCCGCCGCACCGAGGCCAGCACGAGGGTCACGAAGCGGGTGGACTCGCTGCTCAGCAGCGTTCCGTTCAGCAGCTCCAGCACCCGCTTGTGGTCGTCGGCCAGCGGGAGCAGCGCCTGCAGCGTGTTGCGGATCTTGCCGGTGAGCACGGCGGCCTCCAGCCCCTTGCCGCACACGTCGCCCAGCACGACCATCGACTCCTGCTCGGCGTCGGAGCCCTCGGCCGCCGGGTGGAGATCGTAGAAGTCGCCTCCGACGAGTTCCCCGGCGCCCGACGGGCGGTACCGGGCCGCCAGCTCCACCTCGCTCAGCCCCCTGCCGCTCGGCGGCAGCAGCTCGCGCATCAGCGTCTCGGTGATGGACGCCTGCTCGGCGTACACGCGGGCGGCCGACATGGCCGCGCCGGCCCGAGCCGCGAACAGCCGGGCGATCATCTCGTCGCCCTCGGAGAACGCGCGCCGCCCGCCGCGCCGCAGCAGCACCAGCGCGCCGGCGGGCACGCCGTGCCCCGGAAGCGCGGTCACCACCATCGCGGCGAGGTCGCCCAGGTCGGCGCGGAAGATCCAGGGGGGCGCGGCCGCCGGGTCGAGCCAGCGTGAGGCCACCGGCGGGAACCCCTGCATCGCCTCCGCGAGGCCCGGGACCGCCGCGGGGTCCACGACGAGGTCCTGGTGGTCCACCTGGCCGTCCGGGCCGCAGTAGGAGACGGGGTAGCCGCGCCCGGAACCGGGCGCGATCACCAGGGCGGCGTCGGCGAGGTAGCGCGCCGCCAGGTGGACGGTCACTTCCATGCACCGTTCCAAGTTCAGCGACGCCAGCAGTTGGCTGGACGCCTCCGCAAGGAAGGCCGTGCGCTCCCGCTCGTCGGCGAGTTCCCGTTCCAGCCGCCGGTGCGCGGTGACGTCGAACAGCCACCAGACCGTCCCCGCCAGGGGGCCAGGCGGAGCGTCGGGATCGCCGTGGCCCTCGTCGGGCACGCCGTGGGCCTCGAAGGCGCGGTCGCCGATCGACCCGTGCGCCACCGGCCGCGACGTACCGGGGTGGGTCATATCGGCATGGGTCACGTTGGCGAGGGGGGCACTGGTCAGTGCGTGGTGCGCGTCGGCCAGCCAGGCGGGCGCCGCGTCGTCCATCAGGGCGCCCGGTGCCATGCCGAGCAGCAGGCGGGCCGCGTCGTTGAGCCGCGTGACGGTGCCGCTCGGATTCACGGCCAGCGCGGGGTACGGACCGGGCCCGAGCGCCGGGTCGAGAACGCGCCGAGTGCCGTCTATGCCTTGGGTCAGTTCCATCACGTCGCAGCCTGCGGCGGGACCACTTCCTTCCTCAGCTGTGCCGCCAAACGAGGATCTTGTCCTCACCACCACCCTAACCACAACAAGACAGTTGCCGGAAGGCAAAGATTCGTCGCACCCCGTCCGAGGGCCGCCGTCCGGCCGGAGGGCGACCAGGTCAGCCGCGTGATCGGCGCCTCATGATCGGCGCTGCCCGAATGCTTTCGGCGTTCCGGGGTAGCTTCGCCTCAACGGGAGGTCGAGTCTGTGATGGAAGCGGTACAAGACGGAAGTCATACGTCGCCTCGGCTGTGGCGCGACCCTCACGACAGGCTCCGAATAGGCGTCGAGAATCGCGACACCTGCATTGTCGTACGCGTCGATGGTGAAATTGACTACCTCACGGCCGACGCCTTCCGGGACCATGTTCTCTCGCACGCGCCGGCCGCATGGCGGATCATCCTGGACCTCCAGGATGTGGCGTTCTGCGATTCCTCCGGGCTGGGGGCTCTGGTGGGCCTCTGGAAGGCCGTCACGGCCCGGCATGGCCGGCTGGTCCTCAGCCGCCCGAGCCCGGTGTGCCACCGGATCCTGCAACGCACGGGCCTCGACGCGCACATCATGATCAGCCCCACGCTCCGGCACGCCTTCGCGAGGGTCGCCGCGGATCAGGCCGGTGCGGGGCCTTCGCCACTGGTTCCCGACGCGCGCCAGGACGCCTCCGACGGCGCCGAGGACGATCACATGGCCGGGAGGCTCGGGGTCACTCGGGCGGCATCAGGACGCCGTCGATGACGTAGACGGTCGCGTTGGCGGTCTGGACGTTGCCGCAGACGACGTTCGCGTCCTTGCCGACCGTGTAGGAGTCGCCCGAGCCGCTGCTCTTGAGCCTGGCGCCGTTCAGCGTCCTGAAGTCGCCCGTCCCCAGCCCGTCCGGCGAGACCTTCTTGTCGACCACGTGGTAGGTGAGGATGCTCGTCAGCGTCTTCTCGTCCGCCATGGCCTTGTCGAGCGTCGCCTTCGGGATCTTCCGGAACGCGTCGTTGGTGGGCGCGAACACGGTGATGTTCTTCGACGAGTTGAGCGTGGCCGCCAGCCCGGCCTTCCGCACGGCGCCGCTCAGCGTGGACAGCACCGGGTTGTTGGACGCGGCGGTCGCCACGGGGTCGGTGGACATGCCCTGGAAGCTGCCCTTGCCGGAAGCCTGGACGGCCGAGCAGGCGGGCCCGAACGGCAGGCCGGCGGACGGGGCGCCGCTCATCGAGAGCGTCGGCGCGGGCGATGCGGTCGGGGCCACGGCGGCGTCGCCCTTGCCGTCGTCGCCGGAGCAGGCCGCCGCGCCGGCGGCGAGGGCGGCCGCCGCGAGGACGCCGGCGACGATGCGGTTTCGGGGCATGTGAATTCCTTTGTCGGAGACTTCCGGCGGAGCGTGTGGGAGCCGGGAGCAGCGTCCCACTCGGCGACCCGCTGCCGCCACGTGTCCAGCCCGGGGGCGGGCGCGAGCCGCCCGTGCTAACTTGGTCGGGTGACCAACTTGGCCGACCGACCAAATTCGCCGCGCGGGGATCGCCGGCGACGGCAGCTGGTGGACGCCGGGATCGCGCTGCTGGACCTGGAGGGCTGGCCGGGCGTCTCCACCCGCGCCGTGGCGGAGCGCGCCGGCACCAACCCCGGCCTGATCCACTACCACTTCGGCGGGCTGGCCGGACTGCACGCGGCGATCTTCCGGCAGGCCACGGACCTGATCGTCGGGCCCCTGGTCGCCGAGCTGCTGGCGGCGCCGGACGAGCGCGCGGCGCTGGAGGCGATGCGGAACCTGCTGGCCCAGGCCCCGGCCGGCGAGCCGGGGTCACGGCTGGCCGCCGAGCTCATCGTGGGCGCGATGCGCGACCCCGCGCTGGGCGCGGTGCTGCGCGACGAGCTCCGGCAGGCCCGCGCGCAGATCGCGGACCGCCTTCGGGCGCTGCACCCGGACTGGCCGCCGCGCCGCCTGGCCGGCGCGGCCACCCTGATCACCGCGGCGATCGACGGGGTGGTGCTGCACTACATGATCGACGGCGACCTCCCGGTCGGCGACGCCCTGTCCGCGGCGGCCGACCTGCTGGAAGGCCGGGCATGAGGGTCGCCCGGAACCCGCCGTCCCCGACCTCGTGAAGGACCGAACATGGAGATCCTCGACAGGCCCGCCCCGCCGACCGGACTGCGCCGCCTGCTGTGGCGGCTGCCCATCCGGCTGTACCGCATGGGGCTCGGGCCGCTGCTGGGACACCGCGTCATGCTGCTCACGCACACCGGCCGCGTCTCCGGCCTGCCGCGCCAGGTCGTCATCGAGGTCGTCCAGAAGGACGGACACGGCTACGTGGCCGCCTCCGGATTCGGCCCCCGGGCGGACTGGTACCGCAACGTCATGGCCGCTCCGGACGTCACCCTCCAGATCGGCGGGAGGCGCGTCCAGGCGACCGCCGCCCCGATCCCGACCGGCGAGGGCGGCGAGATCATGGCCCGGTACGCACCCCGCCACCCGACCGCCGCGCGCCGGCTCTGCAAGCTCATGGGCTTCGCCGTCGACGGCGGCGTCGAGGACTACCGCCAGGTCGGCCGGCACATCCCCTTCGTGCGCTTCACCCCGCGCCCCCCGTCCCCGGCGAGCTGATCCGGTCCCGCGGCGCGGGGGCCCGGTGTCCCCGCCGGGCGGGGACGACCGTGGGGAGGCCGTCCCCCTTGTCGTCAAGACGTGTGCTCGAAGGCGACATCGCCGCGGCCTGTCCATGGACCACGAGGTCTTCCTGATCTCGCGGTCCGGGAGGAGTACGAGCGCACCGGCGACACCCGGGCGGCCGTCACCCGCGGCTGGCGCGCACCGCCAAGGCCATCACCGCCGCGGCCGCCATCATGCCCCGCCTGCGCTGGAGGAACCCCGCGTCGGGAGGCCGGCGCGCGGGAGACGTCCGGCACAATGTGGGCGGGACGGAGGTGACCGCGTGTCCGCACTCGGTGGATCGCTCGAACGTTCCGTCATGGACGTGCTCTGGGCGGCGCCCCGTCCGCTGCGGGTCCGTGAACTGCTGGCCGAGCTGAACGAGGACGCGGAGAAGGCGCTGGCCTACAACACCGTGCAGACCGTGGCCGAACGCTTGGCGCAGAAGGGCCTCCTGCGGCGCACGCAGGACGGCCCGGCCTTCCGTTACAGCCCGACGCGGCCGCGGGAGGAGTACGCGGTCGAGTTGATGCTGGACGCGTTGAGCGAGGCGGCCGACCACGGCGCCATCCTGGCGAGGTTCGCCGAGAGCGTCCCGCCGGAGGACGCCCGGCACCTCCTGGACGCCCTGCGGCGGCGGACCGCCGGCGAGGACCCGTGAACCCGTGATCCTCCTGGTGACCGGCCTGGTCGTCCCGGCGGTCGTGCTGGGGTGGGCGGCGGGGCCCGTTCTGGATCTGCTCAGGCGCTCGGCCGTCGGCCCCGGGACGGCCGTCGCCTGCTGGGCGGCCGCCCTCGCCGGGACGATCATCGCCGCGGCGGGGATCGCGGCGGGTCTCTTCGTGGTGGCGGCGGTCGCCGCGCCGCTCCTGGGCGGCGCCGTGGCGATCGCCGAGCTCGCCGCGACATGCTGAGGCGTTATGTGGCTTTTGGGGAAATCCTCCGCTCCGGTGGCGAACTGACCGTAAACCTCCTACGCTCCGTAGGAGGTCACGGTCCGACGTCCCCGCCGGGGACGGCCGGCGACCGCGCCGAATCCCGCGGACGGCTCCGTCCGGGGAACCGGGGACCCGATCTTCAGGGGTGAATCCGTCCCGCGAGGACGGTAGGGCGACTCCGGCCCGAACCCGTCAGCTGACCCGGTAGGCGGTACAGGAGAGGACACCGCATGCAGCGACGAGCTGCCGGCCCCCGAACGACAGCCCGCCGCAGGATCCGCACCGGCTCGGCATGGACGGCGGCCCTCGCCCTGTCCGCCGGGCTCCTCGCGCCCGCGCCCGCCCACGCCGAGCCCAAGCCGACCCGCAAGGAACTGACCGCGCGGCAGGAGAAGCTCGCCGACGAGGCCGAGAAGCTCAGCGAGCAGTACAACGGGCTGCGCGAACGGCTCAAGCAGGCCGAGCACGCCGCGAAGGTGGCCAGGAGCAGCGCCCAGCGCCAGCAGAAGACGCTGGAGGAGGCGCGCGAACGCATGGCGAAGATCGCCGCCGACAGCTACAAGAACGGCCCGGCGGACCCGGCCATCACCTTCGCCTCGTCCTCCGACCCGCAGGCCGTCCTGGACCAGTCGGCCACCCTCAACTACTTCGCCAAGCAGAACGACACCCGCATCACCCAGATGCTCCAGGTGATGCAGGGCGCGGACCGGTCCCGCAAGGCCGCCGAGCAGCGCGCGGCCCAGGTGCGCCGGCTCACCGGCGAGGCGAAGAAGAAACGGCGGGAACTCCAGGTCAGGCTCAAGAAGGTCGAGAAGCAGCTCGGCACCTTCAAGACCGCCGGTGCGCGCCCCGGCTCCATCCCCAACATCAGTTCCGGCGGCGCCTCGGCCAAGGCGATGACGGCCGTCCGGGCCGCGCTGGCCCAGCAGGGCGTGCCCTACTCCTGGGGCGGCGGCACCGCCTCCGGCCCGAGCTACGGCACGGCGCAGGGCGCCAACATCAAGGGCTTCGACTGCTCCGGCCTGACCCTGTACGCCTACGCGCAGGTCGGCGTCACCCTCGGCCACTACACCGGAAGCCAGTACAACGCCGGGACCCACGTGAGCATGAGCCAGCTCAAGCCCGGCGACCTGGTGTTCTTCCACAGCGACCTGCACCACATGGGGATGTACATCGGCAACGGCAACATGGTCCACGCGCCGCAGACCGGCGACGTCGTCAAGATCGCTCCGCTCGCCGGCCGCCCGTTCGCCGGCGGGGTCCGCGTCGCCTGACCGCGAGTTCCGGTCCCGCTCGGTCTCGATCACCTGCCGCCCCGTCCGGTAGGGAGCGGGCACCCGCCGGCGTCCGGCCGCCCTGGCACCGTCCAGGGCGGCCGGGTCGGCGCCCACCGGCGGCCGGCCGTCCGGGGGTCTCCGACCGCCCATCAGGCCCCTCCGCCCGGCTCCGGACCGAGCGGTGACGGCCGGTGCATCGGGGGGACGAGCGCCGTCGCGGGTCCGGCGCGGTAGAGCGCGGCCGGGCGGCCGCCCCCCACGGTGCGGCGGCCGGTGGGGATCAGGAAGCCGGGGGTGTCGATGACCTTGCGGTGGAAGTTCGAGCGGTCCAGGTCGACGCCCCACACGGTCTCGTAGACCTCCCGCAACTCGCTGATCGTGAACTCCGGCGGGCAGAAGCGGGTGGCGAGGGTGGTGTGCTGGAGCTTCGTCCTGGCCCGCTCGACCGCGTCCGCGAGGATGCGCCGGTGGTCGAACGCCAGCGCGTCGGCGTGGACCAGCGTCCTGCCGACCGGCGACCACGACGCCGCCCGCGCGTCCGACCCGGGGCGCGGTACCGGGAGGTCGGGGGCGATGGCGAGGTAGGAGCAGGTGATGACGCGCCTGTCTCGCGGGTCCCGGTCCGGGGCCGAGTAGACGCGGACCTGCTCCAGGTGGAAGTCGCCGGTCTCCAGGCCGGTCTCCTCGCGCAGTTCGCGCACCGCCGTGTCCTCCAGAGTCTCCGCGCCGCGGAGGAAGCCGCCCGGGAGGGCGAGGCGCCCGAGGAACGGCTCGTTCCCCCGTTCCACGAGCAGCACGCAGAGGACGCCGTGGCGGATGGTGAGGATGACCAGGTCGGCGGTGACGTGGACGAGGTGGGGTTCGCGGCGGTGGCCAGACACGGCCAGAGACTAACTAATGGTCGCGTTGACAACAAATCGTGAACGCGCTTAATGTCCTTATGACAACAAGTTGACGTGATGTAGATCACAGGCGGGATCGAGGGATCCGGGGGCGGGTGGTCCAGTGATCGCTTCTATCGACGTAGGCGCCTCCCTGACGAAGGCGGCGGTGATCACCGAGCCCGGGGCGCCGCCCGCGGCGGTGCGGGTCGAGGGCGTGCCGGAGTGGCCGACCGTCCTGGTGCTGAAGCGCGACCGCTCTCTGGAGACGGGCGTCGCCGCGCGCAACCGGGGTGCGGGCCGGACGTTCCGCGACCGCTACCACACCGGGCTGAAGCAGATGATCAACCGGGCGGGCGCGCTCGACCCCTGTACCGGGAGATCCACTTCGGCTCCGGGGACACCCAGCCGCTCGTCCGTGGCGTCGCGACGGTGCTCGCCCACGCCCTGAAGACGATCAGGGACCGGCACGGGGACGTCGACCACCTCGTCCTCACCCATCCCGTCCTGTGGACGGACCGGGAGAAGGCCGTCCTCGCCGAGGCCGCCGTCGCCGTCGGCTGCCCCGACGTCAGCCTCGTCACCGAAGCCGAGGCCGCCGGGGCGCGGGCCGTGGAGCGGCAGAGCGGCCTCGACTCGTTCGCCGTCCTCGACTTCGGTGCGTCGACGTTCGACTTCGCCGCCCTGCGCGCCTCCGGCGGCGGTGCTCCGCGCACCTTCCACCAGGCGGGGCGGCTGATCGGCGGCGACGACTTCGACGCCGCCGTCCTCGCGATCGCGCGCGACCGTGCCGGTGAGCGGGAGCGGCGCGTGCTGAACGAGATCGCCGCGCGGGACCCCGAACTGCTGCGCGCGGAGGCCGAACTCGTCAAGCGCGCCCTGAGCGACAGCGAAGAGGCGCATTTCGCCGTTCAGGGGCTCGACATCGTCATAGACCAGGACGATTTCGTCGACGCCATCGAGCCTCTGGTACTGGCGTGCACGGCGGTCGCCGGCGAGGCGTTCGCCGCGCTCGGACCGCGTGCGCCCGGGACGATCGTCCTGAGCGGCGGCACGGCGCGGGTGCCGGCCCTGCGCGAGGAGGTCCGGCGCCTGGCGCACACCTGCGGAACGGCGTTCGTCGATCTCACCGACACGGCCGAGGGCAGCCCTGTCGTGCTCGGGGCTCTGCGCTGCGCCCGCCCCGGGGCGGGCCGCCTTCCCTCCGCTTCCCGGCCCTTCACCCTCGTCCCCGCCGGCCATCGCGCCGGAGACGGGCCCCGGGACGTGGCGGGGACCCGCGGCGGGGTCCTCGAACTGTCGGAGGACGGCCGCGTAAGGGTCGGGGCAGGCCCCGCGGGCCTGGCGGGCGGGCCGCTGCCGCCGGTCCGCCGGGTGCGGAGCGCCCTGCTGTCCGGCCGCGTGGTCCTGGCCAGCGACTCCCCGGCCTTCATCGTCGGGGATGTCGATCCCCAGGGGTTCTTCCGGGAGGACGTGGTCCTCGGGCGGCTCGCGGCGACGCCCGCCCGTCCGGACGGCACCACGGCGATGGCCTTCGAGGGATCGCTGCTCGCCTGGACCCAGCGGGACGGCGAAGGCGTCCTGCACGACCTCGGCACGGGCCGGTGGTGCCGCCTGGATCCCGGGGGCCCCGTCCGGTCGCTCGCGTTCTGCGGCGGGTCCCGGCTGGTCGCGCGCCTGCCCGGAAAGGTCGTCCTGCTGGACGTCGCGACGCTCGGCACCGTGACGGTGCTGGGCCTGCCCGAGGAGGCGGAGCTCGCCGTCGACCCGCGGCGGCCGGTGCTCTACACGGCCCACGACGGGGAGCTCGTCGCCCGGCGGGAGGAAGGCGGAGATCTGGAACCGGTCTGGGCCAGGCCGCTGCCCGCGGGCGGTTCGCTCGCCTGGACCGCCACCGCAACCGAGGACGCCGTGATCGCGTTCGACCGGCACGACTCCGTGTACCGGGCCGTCGAGGTGGGCACCGGTGAGCAGATCGCCCTGCGGGACGCCATCGCGATGCCCCGGCCCAGCGCCCTGCACCCCAGCCCCGAACCCGGCGTGGTCTACGCACACGCCGGCGGATCGCTGCACCGCCTGCACCTGCACGGGGCGCCGGCATGACGGCCGGGGACGGCGCCTCGGCGCTGATCGCGCGGCACTGCAGCGAACTGCTGGCCGCCCCGGCGTTCCGCGACGACCCCGCGCTGCGCGACGACCCGACGCTGCGCGACGTCGTCGCCCAGTGCGGTCAGCCACTGCGGGTCCTGCTCGTGGGGTCGATCTCGACGGGCAAGTCGACGCTGCTCAACGCCCTGGTGGGCCGGCCGCTGGCGGCGACCGCGTTCGCGGAGACGACCTCGACCGTCACGTGGTACCACGCCCCGGATCTCCCTGCGCCCGACCTCCCCGATCCGGGGCACCGCTCGGTCGCCTGCGACTTCCCGCTCGCCCGGCACGTCCTGCTCGGCGACACGCCGGGCCTCGACTCGGTGGTGCACTCGCCCCGCGAGACCCTGCGCATGCTGGGCGGCTCGGACCTCACCGGCGCGGCGGCCGCCTTCGTCTGCGTGCTCACCGGGGGGCGGATCGACCAGTGGGCCCGGGGGATCGAGGAACTGGCGGCGTTCTCGGCGGGGCCGCTCGACGTCGTCGGGAACATCGTCGTGGCGATGTCCAAGATCGACCTGGTGAGCGACCCGGTCGAGGAGATCGAGGAGAAGGTGCGCCGCACCACGCCGGTGCCCTTCCGGTTCGCCGCGGTGAACCAGCTGATGGCGGCCACCGCGCGGACGGGCGGCGTCGACGCGCGCGTCCTCGGCGCGCTGGAGGCCCTGCGGGAACGCCCCGACGTGCTGGCACGCCCGACCCTGAGCTGGGAGCGGCTGGCCGAGCAGCTGAGCGACGCCCTGCCGCCCGGCCACCTCGACGCCCTGAGACGGGCCGTGGGCGGCCCCGCCTGGCTGCCCGCCCTCGTGCGCGCGTCGGCGGGGAGGACGAGCGCCGCCGAGGTCGCCGAGGTCTTCGAGGAGCTGTCCCGCATCCGCTCCCTGGAGGCGGTCCTCGCCGACATCGCCGGCGACCGCGACCTGTTCACCGCCACGGCCGCGAACCTGCGGCTGCACCGGCTGGCCGCCCGGCTCCCCGACGGGCCGGCGGCGCTGCTGCGGGCCCGGTTGGACGCGGTGGCAGGGTCCCGCGAGTTCGCTCTGCTGAGCCGGCGGGCGGGCGGACGGCTGATCGAGCGGTCCGGCGTGGACGGACTCGACGCGCGGGAGGCGCGCCTGGCGGTGAGCCTGCTGCGCTCCGAGGCCGTCGGGCGGGCCGATGCGTCCGCCGCGCTGGCCCGCTGGCGCGAGCACGCCGCCGACCCGTTCCGCGACTCCCGGTTCCGGGAGCTGGCGGCCCTGGTCGTGGACGCGGCACGGGAGGCGCTGTCGGATCCGCGATCCGACGCGCTGATGAACAAGGAGGCAGGTTGAAACGTACGTTCTGGGCGGTCCGCCGTGCCCTGGCACAGGCCCTGCGCCTGTTCGCGCACCGCCTCGACCCCGGGGCGCGGCCCATGGCAGCGGCCGGACCGGGGTTACCCGCCCCCATGCCCGCTGGCGCTCCGTCCCATGAACCCCCCGCCCGGCCCGCGGCCCGGGTAGCGCCGGGCGAGGACCGTCACGCACGGGGGGACGCCGATGCCGCCGGACGGATCCTCGCGGTCGCCGACCGCCTCGACAACCGCGAGCTCGCACGGCGCCTGCGCGCCGCCGTGGCGATGCTCGGAGCCGTCGACGTCGTCGATCCGGCGGTCGGCGACGCCTACGACCCGCTCGTCCACCAGTGGGCCGAGAGCAGGAAGCCCGGGACGCCCGCCGACCACGAGCGGATCGCCGAGGTGCTGGCGGTGGGGTTCACCGACGCCTCCGGTGCCGTCGTCAGGCCCGCGCGTGTCGCCGTCTTCGACGACGAGGAGCAGTGAGATGACGGACCCGCACGCGATGACCGCGCCCGACGCCGCGATCGACCGGATCGTCACGGAGATCGTCGAGATCGCCAGGGAGCAGCTGGTGAGCGACCGGCTGTGGCGGCCGCTCGAAGCGCTCGCGGGCCGCTGGCATGAGCCCTTCGCCCGCGTCACCGTCGTCGGCGAGGTGTCCGTCGGCAAGTCCACGCTCATCAACGCGCTGGTCGGGCAGGAGATCCTTCCGGCGGCGACCGAGGCGCTCTCCTCCGTGCCGGTGGAGCTCCGGCACGGAGACAGGACGAGCGCCACCGTCGCGGTCCAGCGCGGTGACGCCATCACCTACCGGGAGCTGAACGGCACCGCCGAGATCGGCGAGTACCTGACGACCCGGGGCGAGAAGGGCGTGGAAGTCCGGCACGGACGGGACGCCTTCGTCCGCAACGCCGGGATCACCCTGCCCTCGCCGCTGCTGGCGGAGGGGCTGCGCCTGGCCGACACCCCCGGTGTCGGCGGCCTCAATCCGGCGCACCGCAGGCTGACCCTCGCGACCCTCACCGACTGCGACGCCGTCCTGTTCGTCATCAAGCCCGGAGAGCCGGTCAGCGAGCCGGAGCTGAGGTTCCTCGCGGAGTCCGTCGAGCGGGTCGGCACCTACATGATCGTCCAGACCCACCGCGACCAGACGGGGTCCGCGAGGCGGTTGCGGCACAACCTGGACATGCTGGGACAGACCGCGACCTGGTCCCGCATCTGCGACGGGGACGAGAAGGAGGCCGAACGGCTCGCCGGCAAGTTCGCGGACGTCCGCGGCGAAGCGGTCTCGGCACGGCTCGCCCTCAACGCCCTGGTCCAGCCCCCCGGTCCGGAGCGCGACGCCGAACTGCGCGTCAGCGGCATCCCCGGCCTGGCCGAGCGCCTGCGCCAGGAGGTGATCAGCCGAGTCGGCGACATCCACCGCAGGGACCTGCTGCGGCTGGCCGAGTCGACGGCCGCGGCCACGCGCGCCCGCCTGACCGAACGCAGGACCCTGCTCGGCCAGGACGACGCCGCGTCCGACGCGATCCGGGCACGGGAGCAGAACATCCACCGCTGGGCCGCCGACCGCGGGGACACCTGGAAACCGGACCTCGAGGCCGCGACGCTCTACGCGCAGAGCGAGGTGCGCAGGCTCGCGGCGGAACGGGTGCGCATACTGCGCACCACCTATCTGGACAGGTTCCCCGGCATGGGCGTCAAGAAGCTCGCGGCCGCCGTGCCCCAGATGATGGACGAAGCGGACGCCACGGTCATCGAGATGCGGCAGATCGTGGCCGACCGGCTCAACGACGCCGTGGACACCATCCGGCACCGCGGCCCCGGCGACGCGGTCTCGGCCCACCTGGACCGGCTCAGCCTGATGGACGGTCTCGCGGGGAACCTGCCCACGTCCTTCGAGACCGCCGACCTCACCCCGGACACCTCCTTCCTCACGGGTGTCGCCAGCATGGGGATCGGAGCGATCACGCACAGGCCGGACCGGCGGCCGGACCACGAGAAGGACCGCGCCCTGCCGGTGCCCGCCCACCGCCCGCCCCCCGGCCACGGCACCGGGCACCAGGGCGGCGGCCTGGGCTACTACCTGGTGACCGCCGTGGTCCTCGCCGGCCTGAACGCCTGGCGCAGGCGCAAGGCGCGGACGCAGGAGGCCGCGGTGCGCGTCTACGAGGAGGTCGTGCGGGCCGTCGCGGGACCGGCGGTCGAGGACTCCGTCCGGGCGGCGGAACGGGAGCGGGACGCGATCATCGAGGTGATCGAGGACCGGGTCGAGGAGGAGCGGCAGCAGGTCGTCCGGGACCGCGAGGACCTGGCGCAGATGACGGGGCTCACCACCGACCGCCGCGTCGAACTGCTGAACGGGATCGACCTGTCCGCTCGCCGGCTCGACGCCCTGCTCGCCGAACTGCGGAAGGTGGGCGCGTAGTGGGGGCGGCGACCAGGGCCGAGCGGTCGTCGTCGCCGGCGTGCGGCGGCGGGATGACGGCGGCCGGGCAGGTCCTCCTCAGCGAGTACCAGGCCCTCAAGGCGGAGCAGAACGCCCGCATCGTGGCGAGGGACAACCTGATCTACGCCACCCTCGGCGCCTTCGCGGCCACCGCCGTGGCCATCGCGGGGCTGTCGGGCCAGGCGAAGCTGGTCCTGCTGCTCCCGCCCGCGTGCGTCGTCCTCGGATGGACCTATCTCGTGAACGACCAGAAGGTCTCCGCCATCGGCCGCTACCTGCGCGCCGAACTGGGCCCCCGGCTGGCCCGGACGATCGGGGCCGACGCCGGAGAGGTGCTGCGCTGGGAGACGGTGCACCGGAGCGGGCGCGGCCGCAGGTCGGGGAAGCGCCTGCAACTCGGCGTCGACCTGGCCACGTGCGTGCTCCCCGCGGTCCTCGCCGTCGCGGGCTACTGGGCCGCGGGGCCGCGCGAGCCGGCGCTCATCGGCGTGTCCGCCGCGGAGACGCTCGCGCTGGCGGTGCTGGCCGTCCGGATCGTGCTGTCCGCAGACCTGACCACGGAGGGACCCTGATGGGGAAGGCGCGCATCGGACTGATCGTCCCCCTGCCCGAGGAGTACACGAGCGTCGAAGGCGTCTTCGACGTCCTCGGAGACCACGAGCAGGGCGGACGCGTCTACTACCGGTTCCTCGTACCGGGGACCGAGCACGCCGGAGTGCTCACCGTCGTCAGCGACATGGGGCCGGAGAACGCCGCGCTCGCCGCCGCCGACCTGATCGGCGAGTTCAAGGTCTCCCTGGTCGTGGTGATCGGCCTCGCGGCCGCGCTGAGCGACGACATCGTCCTCGGCGACGTCGTGGTCGGGTCGGAGATCGTCGACTACCTCAACGAGGGCAAGGTCGTCGGTAACGCGCAGGACGGGACGCGGTTCGACGTGGTCATGGCCGGCACGAACTGGAAGCCCTCCGCACGCCTGCGCACGTTCGTGCAGAACTTCCCGCTCAGGAAGGTGAGCCGCGGCGCGCTCGGAGCCTGGGCCGAATCGGCGCTGGAGCAGTGCCGGATCGCGCCGGGCCGGAGGCCCTCGGAGCCGCCCCGGCTGCACTTCACGAAGATCGCGACCAGCGGGCTGGTCGTCGCCTCCACCGCCTTCAAGCAACGGATCAAGGAGCATGACAGGAAGATCGGCGCGATCGAGATGGAGGCGGGCGGGGCCGCGCTCGCCGCCTACCGCAAGGAAGACGTCGACCTGCTGGTCGTCCGGGGCATCTCCGACCGTGCCGAGCACCGCAAGACCGCCGCCGACGGCACGCGCGACGTCGACGGACGGCCCGCCGCGTGGCGCCGCTACGCCGTCCGCAACGCCGCGAGCCTGCTGGCGGCCATGCTGGCGGACCCGCACTTCCCCTGGCGCGAGACGCCTGCCGGCGCCGGCGCCGCGCCCGTGGCGTCCCGCCCACCGGGCGATCTGCCGATCTCCCCGGCCAGCGCCGCCGAGGACCCGCGGCCGGGCCACCGGACGCCCTCGCGGGACCGAACCGGCCGGCCGATCACCGCGGCCGAGGGGCTCGGCCTCGCCGCCGCCGCGGCGACGGGCCTCGCCGCCGGCGCGAAGATCGAGCATCACCACCACAAGGACCCTCCGGGCGACGACCGCCACGAGCCCTCGCCCCAGGATCCGGCACCCCCGCACCCCGCCTTCGAACCGCACGACCGGTCCACCCCTTACGAGCCGCCGCAGGACGATTTCGGCGCGTTCTGAGAGTGCTCAGCCGCGGTAGGTCTCCAGGAGGCGGAGCCAGACCTCGCTGATGGTGGGGTAGGAGGGGACGGCGTGCCAGAGGCGGGAGATGGGGACTTCGGCGGTGACCGCGATGGTGGCGGAGTGGAGCAGTTCGGCCACGCCGGCCCCGACGAAGGTGACGCCGAGGAGCGTCTCGCGGTCCAGGTCGACCACTGCGCGGGCGTGGCCCTGGTAGCCGTCGGCGTACAGCGAGGCCCCGGAGACGTCGCCGAGGGCGTAGTCCACGGCCCGTACCCGGCGCCCCTCCCGGGTCGCCTCCTCCAGGCTGGGGCCGACGGCCGCGACCTCGGGGTCGGTGAAGACGACCTGCGGGACCGCCCGCTCGTCGGCGGTCGCCACGCTGCGACCCCAGGCGGCGGTGTCCAGGGGGCGCCCTGCGGCGCGGTCGGCGATCACCGTGCCGAAGATCCGTCCCTGGTACTTGCCCTGGTGGGTCAGCAGCGCGCGGCCGTTGACGTCCCCGGCCGCGTAGAGCCACTCGCCGGGCACGCCGGCCGCCAGGCCGGTGGAGTCGACCTCGATCGGCCGGCCCGGGGCCAGCCCGACCGTGTCCAGCCCGAGGTCGTCGGTGGCGGGCGTGCGTCCGGTGGCGAACAGGACCTCGTCGGCGGTGACCGTGCCGCCGCCGTCCAGGGTGAGCGTCACCTGCCCGTCGCGGCGGACGGCGGTGGCCGACGCGCCGAAGCGCAGGTCGACCCCGGCCGCGCGCAGGCCCTCGGCCACGGCCTCGCCGGCGAACGGCTCCATGCGCGGCAGCAGGCGCGACCCGCGCACCAGCTGCACCACCTCGCTGCCGAGCGCACGCCAGGCCGTGGCCATCTCGCAGGCCACCACGCCGCCGCCGATGACGGCCAGCCGCGGCGGCACCCGCTCGGAGGAGGTCGCCTCGCGGCTGGTCCAGGGGCGGATCCCGGCCAGGCCCGGCAGCCCGGGCAGGGCCGCGCGGGTGCCCGTGCACACCGCGACGGCGTGGCGGGCGGTCAGTACCCGCCGTTCCCCCTCCGGGGTCTGCACCGCGACGCGCCTGGGCCCGTCCAGCCGCCCGTGGCCGCGGACGAGGACGAGCCCGGCGCCGTTCAGCCACTCGACCTGGCCGTCGTCCTTCCAGTGCGAGGTGAACCCGTCCCGGCGCCTGAGGACCGCTCCGGCGTCCAGCGGGCCGGTCACCGCCTCGCGGGCACCGGCCACCCGCCGCGCTTCCGCCAGCGCGGCGGCCGGGCGCAGCAGCGCCTTGCTGGGCATGCAGGCCCAGTACGAGCATTCCCCGCCGACCAGCTCGCTCTCCACGACCGCCACGCTGAGCCCGCCGGCGTGCGCCCGCTCGGCCAGGTTCTCACCCGTCGGCCCGGCCCCCACCACCACGACATCGAACTCGTCCATGCCCCCGCCCTTCCGAATCGGCCGCAGTCTCGTCCACCTGGATCCTGCCGGATTCGGCGGCGTCAGGCAGGTCGGCCCCGCCGCCGTCAATGATCGCAAACCGCGGAGAGCCGGTCCCCCTGAGGCCCCGCCGGTTGTGCTACAAGCGTAGTTGGCGCGGACCCGGCAGGACATGCTGCCGGCGATCACCGCCTACGCTTGGCCGGACGTTTCGCAAGGGCGGGTACGACAGGGGAGTCCGTGAGCGCCGAAGGCAGCACCAAGGCCGTCATCACCGCGCTGGGCGCGAACCTGGGGATCGCGGTCACCAAGTTCGTGGCGTTCGCGCTGACGGGTTCGTCGTCGATGCTGGCCGAGGCGATCCACTCGGTGGCCGACTCCAGCAACCAGGCGCTGCTGCTGATCGGCGGGAAGCGCGCGGAGCGGGACGCGACCGAGGAGCATCCGTTCGGGTACGGGCGGGAGCGCTACATCTACGCGTTCCTGGTGGCGATCGTCCTGTTCAGCCTGGGCGGGCTGTTCGCGCTGTACGAGGCCTGGCACAAGATCAGGGATCCGCACCCGATCGAGGAGTGGCAGTGGGTGCCGATCGCCGTCCTGCTGGTCGCGATCGTCCTGGAGGGGGCGGCGCTGCGCACCGCGGTCCGGGAGTCGAACCGGAGCCGGGGACGGGCGAGTTGGGTGCAGTTCGTCCGCCGGTCCAAGTCGCCGGAGCTGCCGGTGATCCTGCTGGAGGACACCGGGGCGCTGGTCGGTCTGGTGTTCGCGCTCGCGGGCGTCGGCCTGACCCTGATCACCGGCGACGGCGTCTGGGACGGGATCGGCACCGCCGCGATCGGCGTGCTGCTGGCGGCCATCGCGATCGTGCTGGCCACCGAGGTCAAGAGCCTGCTCGTCGGGGAGTCCGCGACCCCGGGGCATGTGCGGCTGATCAGGCGGGCGATCGTGGAGGGCGATGACATCCCCGCGGTGATCCACATGCGCACCATGCACCTCGGGCCGGACGAGCTGCTCGTCGCCGCGAAGGTCGCCGTGGACCTCCAGGACGACGCGCGGGAGGTCGCCGACGCGATCAACGACGCCGAGGCCCGCATCCGCGCGGCGGTTCCGATCGCCCGCCTCGTCTACCTTGAGCCGGACGTGCTGCGGAAGGGGGTTTGAGGACGGTGCCGCGCAGGCCGCTCGGGCAGCTGGAGGCAGAGGTGCTCGCCGCGCTGGCCGGGCTCGGCGGGGCGGCCAGTACCGCCGAGCTGGTGGAGCGGCTGGACGGTGATCCCGCCTACACGACGGTGAACACCATCCTGCACCGGCTGCACGGGAAGAAGCTGGTCTCGCGCACCCGGGCGGGCCGGCACTACCGGTACCGGCTGGCCGTCGACGAGTCCGAGCTGGTGGCGGGGCGCATGCACGACCACCTGCGGCACGCCAGCGACCCGGGGAACGTGCTGAACCGGTTCGCGCGGTCGCTCAGCGCCGAGGACGCGCGGAGGCTGCGCGAGTTCCTCGACCCTCCGGAGGCCGGCGGGTGAACTGGTTCACCTTCCTGCCCCTCGCCATCATGCTGACGTTGAGCGCCGCGCTGGCGAAGGCGCCGTTGCGGCTCCATCCGTCCTGGTCGGCGCGGCTGCTGGCGACGACCGGGGCGATGACCGCCGTGGCCGCGCTCGGCACCGGCTTCTTCGTGGCCGTCAACTACGCGGCGACGCTGGCGCCGTCCGCCGCGGCGCACGTCCCCGAATGGGCGCTGTTCGGTGACGACCGCCCGGTCCCGGACGCGGTGGGGATTCCGGCGGCCCTGCTGTCGGCCGCCGGGCCGGCGGCCGCGGGCAGGGCCACCGCCCGCTGGGCGGCCGCGCTCCGTACCGCTCGGGCGGACGCCCGCGAGCCCCTCGACACCGATGTCCCGATCGCCGTCGCGATCCCGGGCCGGCGCGGCGGGGTCCTGGTCTCCCGGGGCCTGCTGCGTGGTCTGACGTCCGAGGAGCTCCACGTCGTCTTCCAGCACGAGACGTCCCACCTCAGGCACCGGCACCACCGCTACCTCGCCGCCGGCACCCTCGCCTCGGCCGTCCTGCCGCCGCTGCGGCCCCTGGCCGCCCGGTTGCGGCTGGCGACGGAACGCTGGGCGGACGAGGACGCCGCGGAGGCGACCGGCGACCGCGCCGCCGTCGCCCGGACGATCGCGAAGGTCGCCCTCGCGCAGCCGCGCGACCCCGGGCCGGCGAGCGCGTTCGCCGAGTCCGGGGTCGTCGAACGCGTCGAGGCGCTGCTGGGCACGGCACCGGCCAAGAACGCGGTCGCCGGCCCGCTGCTGTTCATGGGCAACGGCGTCGTCACCGGGTCGCTGACCGCCGCGACCCTCCAGCTGGACCACGTTCTCGTGTCGCTCCTGGTGTCGCTGCTCGCGTTCCGGTGACGGGAGCCGTCAGAGCTCGAACTCGGCGGGATCGAGGCCGGCGGCGAAGCACGCCTCGCGGACGACGGCCTTCTCGCTGTCGTCGAAGTGCCCGTCCGCACCGCCGATCACGATGCCGATCTGGATGACGGCGCGCGCCTCGGCGGGCTTCTTCTTCGTCTTGCCGATGTCCTGCAGGACCGCCACCTTCCCGAAGTCGAAGTCGGCGGTGAGCTTGGACACGTAGTCGTTGAACCGCCGCTGCAGGTCGTCGGCGGGGAAGTTCTGCAGCACCTCGTTGGAGGCGATCAGGGACGCGGTCCGCTGCCGTTCGGACGGGTCCACGCTGCCGTCGGCCGCCGCGACCAGCGCGCACATCGCCATGCTCGCGTCCCGGAACGCTCCGCTCTTCAGTTCGTTCTTCCTGCTGAGCAGCTGCGTCTGCAAGCTCTGGGTGGAGTCGCGCAGCTTGTCCCAGAAAGGCATCGTGATCCTCCGCTCGTCGGTCGTCCCTTCCGACCCTAGCCCCCCTGCTACACATGTAGTAGCGAGGGAGGCCGTCACCACTGCCGCTGGAGGGCCGCCTTGCCGCCGGTCACCAGGCTCGCCGGCGGAACGTCGTCGGCCACGACCGCGCCGGCGGCGACCACGGAGTCGCGGCCGATGCTGACGCCGGGCAGGATCGTGGCGCCGGCGCCGATCCACACGTTCTCCGCCACGTCGATGGGCCCGCCGGTCAGCCACTCCCGGCGCTCCCCGGGATCGACCGGGTGCCCGACGGTGATGAACGTGGCCTTCGGCCCGATCATCACGCGCTCGCCGAGCCGGATGCCGGCGTAGTCCAGGAAGGTGCAGTTCTGGTTGACGAACACGCGCTCCGCGAGGTCCAGGCGGAGGCCGTGGTCGGTGTAGAAGGGCGGATGGACCGTGACTCCCGCCGGCAGCGGCCTGCCGAGGATCTGCTCGAACAGGTCGGCCTTGCCCGCTTCGTCCTCGAAGGGCAGGACGTTCAGGCGCGAGGTGAGCTCGGTGGCCCGCAGGAACCTCGCGGCCATGGCCTGAAACTGCGCGCCGTGGATGCGCATGAGGCGGTCGCTGGGCATGGGCGATCCTTCCTGGTGGAGCGGTGACTGGATGAGCCGGTCATTTCACCTTCGTCAGGCGACCGTTCGCGATACCGCCGCTGCCGCGCGCCCTCGCCCAGGACGGGAGCCAGACCGCGCCAGGAAGCCTTGGCGTGCACCCGAGGTGGGTGATGATCCCCCGCAGTTCCGGGTGCGGATTCGTCCTCGGAATCATGAGCGAGAGCGGGTACGCGAGGGTCTCCACGATGGGGATGCGGCGCAGGTCGTGGCTCGTGGGCCACAGGTACCGGTCGCGTGCCCCGACCAGAGTCGCCACCTGCGCGGAGTCCGCGAGAGTGTCCAGGAGCACCTCGTCCCCGAAATGCGGGCCCGCCGCGTCGATGCGCAGGTCGAACTCGGTGGCGAGCTGGTCGTAGAACTCTCCCCATTCGCTTCGGGGTGCGATGCCCGGCACCCATATCCGTTGCCCGCGCAGCTGCGGTGGCGCCAGTTTCCGCGCGGAGGCGAGCGGATGCCTCGGGCCGACGAGCAGTTCCAGCGGGGAGTCGAACGCGTGCACCATCCGCACGCCGGGCGGCAGGACGGCCGGGTCGGTGACCGTGCGGAACGAGGCGTCGATATCGCCTGCCTGGACGGCGGCGACCGCCACGCGCGGGTCGTCGACCCTGAGGGTCACCAGGTCGAGGTCGGACCCGGGCCGCGACCTCCAGTACTCGTGCAGAACCACGGCCTGGGCGCTTCGGTAGCCGAGAACGTCGATCCGAAGGGCACGCGACCCCGGCCTGACCGCGGCGACGGCGCGCTCGACACCTGCGACGACGCTCCGCGCGTGGGGGAGGAACGCCTGGCCGTCGAGCGTCAGCTCTACCCCGCGGGAGGTCCGTGTGAAGAGGCGGACTTCCAGATCGCGCTCCAGGGCGGCGATCCGCTTGGAGACCGCCTGCTGCGTCACGCCCAGCTCGTCGGCCGCATGCTGCAACTGCCCGAGCTCGGCCGCCCGGACGAACGATCGCAATGCCTCGGTGTCCACCGGTTCACCCTAGGCGCGCACAACCGACCGTTGTGGCGCGCCGCCGGGCGGTTGTCCAAGCGGTCGGCGATGCACCGAATGCCCCGGTCAGGATGGATGGACCCGCAGCGTCCGGTGAGGAAGCCGAGCACTCGCTGACGGCGTGAGACCCGCCTCAGCCCGTCCGCCCTCCGGCGGCCGGGGCAGGCGCGCCTCGGCCGGGGGCGCTGGCACGCCGGTGATGTCAGGTGGTGTGGCGCCAGGAGCCACCCGTGGCGCGTTCGAACGCCGTGCGGGTGGTCGCGGTGTCGTAGAAGATGCGCAGTGTCGTGATCAGGCCCTCGCCGTCGAGCTCCAGCATGTCCACGCACTCGAAGCCGGCCGCGGTGCCCGAGGACAGCGTCCAGTCGAAGCGGAACCAGACGCCGACGAGCCGTTCGCCCTGGGTGACGCCGCGAAGGTGGAGTTCGGAGCGGCCCGTGTCGGCCAGCAGCCTCGGGTAGAACTCCGCGGCGGGCAGCGGCCCGTACAGCGGGGAGTGGACGATCGCCTCAGGGTGGAAGAGCGCGAGCACGCCCTCCAGGTCGCCGCGCTCCAGGGCGGCGAGATAGTCCGCGGCCAGCCTGCGGGGGGTCATGACCGCTCCTCGATGAGGACGGCCAGGCCGTCCAGGAGGCGGTCCAGGCCGAAGGCGCGGGCGTTGTCGTCCAGGGTCGGGGTGGGGCCGCTCAACGCCTTGCTGAGCTCGGGGAACAGGTCCGCCCGGCCGCGGATCAGTGCGGCCGTCTCGCTGCCGCCCGACCAGGCCTGGGTGCCGGCCGTGGTCATCGACTGGGTGGTGCGGACGTGCCCGAACAGCAGGAACGCGGCGGCCATGCGCTCGTCGCCGGTGAGACCGGTTCCGGCCAGCGCGGCCATCGCGCTCTCGGTCCACCCGGCCTCGCGGGGGCCCATGACACGGGCGCCCACGGTGACGGTGGGCAGCCAGGGGTGCCGCCGCCAGACCTCGGCGAGCCGCCGGACGAACTCCTCCAGCCGGGCCCGCCAGCCGCCGGGCACCTCGCCCAGGTCGGGCGGCTCTCCCACCGCCGTGTCGATCATGATGCTGAGCAGCTCGGACTTGTTCGAGACGTGGCGGTAGAGCGACATCTTGGTGAAGCCGAGAGCGGTGGCGACGCGCTGCATGGAGACCGCCTCGATGCCCTCGGTGTCGGCGACCGCGATGGCCGCCTCGACGATCGCGGACACCGAGAGCGGCATGCGCGGCCGCTTCTCCGGCCGGCCGCTGAGATCCCAGAGCGCCTTCATCCCACCACCCTCTTGTCAACCCGGCACCGATGTGTCTAGCTTACATCATGTGTCCGGTGGACACTTAGTATCTAGTGGACGCCTCCCCCCAGTGAAAGGTCAGGCCAGACCATGACGAGCAACGTCACCTCCAGCGTCGGCACCGTCCAGGCCCCGGTGGCCGCCGCCCCGACCGCCCCCCGCACCGTCCCGATGTGGCGCGCCGGCCTGTTCGGCTGCGTCGCCGCCGCCGCGGCCACCACCGCCGTCGCCGCGGCCGGCAGGGGCGCGGGGGTGCCCCTGGAGATCGACGGCGAGCCGATCCCGCTGCTCGGCTTCACCCAGCTGACGCTGCTGTTCAGCGCGATCGGCGTGCTGCTGGCCGTGGCGCTGCGCCGCTGGGCCGCGTCGCCCAGGCGCACGTTCCTCGCGGCCACCGCCGTCCTCACCGCGCTGTCGATCGTCCCCGACCTGATCATCTCGGCGACGGCCGGGACGAGGCTCACCCTGATCGCCGCCCACCTCGTGGCCGCGTCGATCGTCATCCCCCTCGTCGCCGCCCGGCTGCCCGCCCGCACCCGATAGCGACCGACCCGATGCACGACAGCGAGACGACCGAGGAGGAGAGGGCGATGACCGGGAAGACGGGCAGAGTCATCTGCGACATCACGATTTCGGCCGACGGGTACTCGGCCGGTCCGAACCAGACCGAGGAACGCCCGTTCGGCGACGACGGCGGCGACGGCTGGGGTGACAGGCTGCACGCCTGGTTCATAGAGACGCCCGAGGAGAACCGGGCCGAGGCCGACCGGATGGCCACCGCGGGCGCGGTCATCATGGGGCGCAACATGTTCGGCCCGGTGCGCGGCGAGTGGGACCGGCAGTGGAACGGCTGGTGGGGGGACGACCCTCCCTTCCACGCCCCGGTCTTCGTGCTCACCCACCACGCGCGCGGGCCGGAGCCGATGGACGGCGGCACCACGTACCACTTCGTCACCGACGGAATCGAGGCGGCACTGGCGCGGGCGCGCGCGGCGGCCGGCGACGGCGACGTCATGATCATGGGCGGCGCGACCACCATCAACCAGTACCTGACCGCCGGCCTGGTCGACGAGATGCGGTTGCACATCGCGCCGCTCACGCTCGGCGCCGGCACGCGGCTCTTCGAGGGCGTCCCGCCCCTGAGGCTCGAACAGGTGGATTCGCGGGCGGCCGGCCAGGTCATGCACGTGACCTACCGCGCGGCGTCCTGAGCGAAAGGTGGTGCCGCAGGCCTGGCGCGCTGCGGCACCACCTACGCCCCGCGGTCACATGGACCAGGTCACCCGAACATGACGCGGTGCGGGAAGGGGACTGGGGAGGCTTCTGCCTGTCTAGTGGCGGGAGAACTCGCCTCTGAGCCTGCCCGACCAGATGAACGGCTGGATGCCGAGCCAGATCAGACCCAGGAGCATGAGGAGGGCGACAAGGTTGGTGCTGTGGTCGAAGTCCAGGTCCAGGCCCGACCCTGCCACCTCGTAGACGGGCACGACCCACAGCAGGGCCACCAGGCCTTCGACGAGCACGGCCACGGTGAGCAGGATGCCGCGGGTGGGCGGGGCCGCCGACCGTCCGGCGAGTGAAGGGTTCACCGCTGCGAAGGCGAACATGAACGCGAGCGTGCTCAGCACCCAGGAGATCTCGAATCCGACGTTGGGGTCGACGACCGGGAGCCTGCCGGACCACCGGTAGGTGAACACGATGAGGGCTTCCCCGTGGACGCCGCCGAGGATCGTGGACACGACCACGAGGACGAGTGTCGGCCGGTGCGGCAGGAACCACAGCCCGCACATGAGGACGAACGCGACGACGACGGGCAGCAGCAGAACGATCGCTCTGCCCGTCACCGGCTCCAGGGGAAGCTCGCCGCTGGTCCCCCTCCATGGCGCGGTCAGGAAGGCCAGGACGGCGAGCGCGGTGCACAGGAGGGCGGCTCTGACGAGGGCAGTCCGGTAGCGCTGGGGTGGGATGTCCCTGGTGGGCGGGTGGAGGAGCGTGGTGCGGGGCGGCCGGCGGGGGAAGTGTGGTTCGGTGTCCGCCGCGGTCTGCGCGGTGTCGGCGGTGGGGTCCAGGACGCCGTTCAGCAGGTCGCGGATCTGGGCGGGGGAGAGCCGTTCGTTCGGGTCCTTGCGCAGCAGGCCGTTCAGGACCTGCGCCAGCGGACCGCCGCACTGGGGCGGTGGTGGCTGCCGGGTGGCGATCGCGACGAAGACGGCGCCATGACTCGGCCCGTCGAACGGACGGCGGCCCTCGACCGCCGCGTACAGGGTGGCGGCCAGGGACCACAGGTCCGAGGCCGGGGTGACGGCCTTGCCCTCCACCTGTTCGGGGGACATGTAGGCGGGCGTGCCCAGCACCGTGCCCGAACGGGTGATGGTGACGTCGCCCTCCAGCGCGGCGATGCCGAAGTCGGTGAGGAGGACCCGGTCGCCTTCGAGGAGCACGTTGGCGGGCTTGACGTCGCGGTGGACGACGCCCTGGGCGTGGGCGGCCGAGAGGGCGTCCAGCATCGCGAGACCGATCGCGGCGACCTGGCTCGGGGGCAGCGCCCGCTGCTCGGCCAGCAGCTGTTCGAGGGAGCGGCCGCGAACCAGCTCCATGATGATCCAGGGCCGGCCGTCCTGGCCCATCACCCGGTCATAGACGGTGACGATGCCGGTGTGCCTCAGGCGGGCGGCGGCGCGGGCCTCGCGTTCCATCCGGGCGTACCAGACGCGCCGCTCCTGGTCGGTGACCTGTTCGGGCACCCGGAGCTCCTTGACGGCGACCTCGCGGTCGAGGTCGGTGTCATGGGCGCGCCACACCGAACCCATGCCGCCCTGGCCGATCCGGCCGAGATTCCGGTACCGGCCCGCCAGCACCCCGTCACCGTCCCAGCTCATGATCATAATCTAGCGGTGCGAAACGGCCGGAAGAAGGAGATCTACGCAACTGTCAGACATCTATGTCTATTTGTTCCACGGTGATCCCGCGGGCGCGGGCCGCGACGATGCGTCGGCGGCAGGGCGCCCGCCCTGGGCTCTGGGTGCGGGTGGCCTTCGGTCCGATCGCGTGGAGCTTCTCGGGTGCCTGCGGGCAGAGGCGGTGCTCAGGCGGTGCGTGCCTGGAGGATTCCCTCGGCGCCTTGCAGGAAGGTTTCCGAGACCAGTTCCGGGTCGAGCGGCCAGTGGGCGATGATCGCCAGTGGCGGCATCTCCACGGCCGCCGGCGCATCGTTCCTCATGCCGCGCCTTCGGCTACCTCGGGGTGGACTTCGCCTTCACCGGCCGGCCGGTCCCGCCCGGCTCATCGGCCACGACCATGTATCACGGCTTCGGGGGGCGGGTCTCGCCGTGGGTTCGCCACCAGTCGGCCGCCGCGTCCGTGGCGAGGCCGGTGATCCAGAGGTCGGCCGGGTCGTCGGGCAGCAGGCGTTCCCGCACCGCGTCCCGCATGGAGTAGGTGAGTGTGGCGCCGGTCGTGGGGATGTCGTCGTCCAGGATCTCAGCGGGAATCATGCACACCGCGACGGCGTCTGCCATCCCGAAACCCGCACGTTCGGCCAGGGCGCGGACGGTGGAGGCGGCATCGATCGGCGCGGGACCGCGATCGGTCAGCAACCGGACGAGGCGGACGACGCGGTCGGCGTCGCCCCAGCAGGGAACGGGGGCCCGGGCCGCCTGCCAGCCGGGGGGCTCGATCGGGTCGATCGGTTCGAAGGTTCCGCCGGGCGCGTACTCCACGGCAGTCGCGGTCCGGTCGTGCTGCCGGTAGTCCAGGATCAGCAGGGCGCCGTCCGGGGTACGCCAGAGCTCCCCGGGCGCCGTCGTCATCAACTGCCTGTCGACCCGTTGGCGTTCGGCGCTGGACTGCCCCTCGCCGCCCGCCGGAGTGATGCGCCTCACCCGGCAGGCGCCCGTGCCGTCGCCGATCGGAGCGTTGGCCCAGAGGCGCAGGTCGTCGAGGATGCGTTCGCGGTGCGAGTCAGATGTCCACGGCAGGACGGCCGGGAGCGCGTAGCCCGCCAGGGTGTCCAGGTGGAAGCCCACGTAGCCGCGGGACGGCAGGGAGACCGTCCGGACGAGGTAGGGCTCGCCGGCCGCGGGCTCGCCGGTCGTCACGGACTCCAGCGCACGGGCTATGAGCCGTTGGCGCACGAGCCACCTCGTCTGCGAACTGGTGCGCGCGAAGGGGAGGCCGGAGGCCGGTTCGACCAGCGCGGGCAGCGCCGCGGGCTGGGGGCGGCCGATCCGGTCGCGCAACTCGATGGCCAGAAGGAGGCACTCGGCGGCCGTCCGGGCCGCTTCGAGGACGCCGTCGCGCAGGACCGGTGCGGTCACTTCGGGCAGCACGGCCTCCAGCGCCTCGGTGGCCGCGCGCGGCCCGGTCAGCGTCGCCTCCAGCAGGCGCGCCGCATCCTCGCGGTCGAGACGCCGCAGCGCCGCCGACCCGTCCGGGTCCGCCGGGTCCCGCCGCGGCCACCAGCCCGGCGGCGGCACGAGCGCGCTCTTCGTGCTCATGACGGGCGAGAAGGGCAGCCGGGCCGTCCGGGTCCCATCGGGGGCGGTGACCGTGATCGCACCGCGGCTCAACCGGATCTCGCTCGGCCCGGCGGCGCCCGGGAACGTGACCTCGGCGGTTCCCGGCGCCTGGGGCCGTGCGGTGGCGGTGCCGGGGTCCAGGGTCAACGTGACCATCTGGCCCGTCTGCCCCTCGACCCGGAACGTCTGCCAGACGCCGTCCCGGATGCGTGACAGAAGGCCGGTCTTGCCGTCGTACCAGGGCAGCAGTCCATCGGGCAGTTGGGGAAACGTCAACGACAGGACGTCGTCGCCGGTGACGGACGCGTCGGCGTACCAGGACCGTTCCGTGATGGTGAGGTATCCGAGGTGCTGGACGATCGTCCGGCCCGCTTTCGGCGACTTCGACGGCGACCCGTTACCGGGCACGCCCAGTTCGGCGGGAATGCCACCGCGCAGCGCCGCGAGCAGGGCGTCCACGGGGTCGGCGGGGTCGAGCCCCTCGACGACCCCGGGGTCCAGGTCGAGGAAACCGCCGCTGCGGCCGGTGAGGCGCACCAGCCGGTGCAAGGCGTCGTGCAGGTGGGGAAGGTCCGGCCGGACTGCGTCGGACTTCCAGCGGTCGACACTTTCGCTCAGCACCTCCCGGGTCTCAGGCTGGTCCCAGAGCGCTCTCACCGTGGCCGGGTAGTCGACGTTGCCGTAGTACCCCATGTCGCGGACGAAGGCGTCCAGCAGGCAGGCGAAACGCTCGCGTCCTTCTGGCCCGGATGCCACGTCCGCGGCGTGCTGCCCTGTGTCGAAGTCCCCGCCCCACCATGGGGGCGAGTCGCTCCCCCTCTTCCCCTGGGGAATGATGTGCCGGTGGTCGGGAGACGGAAGCGCCGGGTCCGTTTCCTCGCCGAACACCACCTCGGCCTCCGGGAAGAGTCGATCCCCTGCCTGGTCGGCGAGCTTCAACAGGACGGTGGCCGCGCAGCCCCGTCCCGTGGTGGCGAACCACTGCGCCGGCAGGTGCGCCCCCGCCCCGCTCTCGGCCAGGGACTCCAGCCACATCTGCCGGATCTCCTCGGCGACCTCCTCACCGCTCTCCTCCTCGTGCCGGGCGCGGTCGGGTTCGGCGGCGATCAGCAGCTTCATCAGGTCGCCGTCGCGCCGGGCCACCGCGGCGAGCGGCACGCGGGCCGCCGCCCACACCTGGTGGGACGCGATGGGCACGAGCCCGGCGCGCAGCAGCCGCTCGGCCAGGAACGCCTCCTCGTCCCGCTTCTTGATCTTCGCGGCGCGGGCCAGCGCGCGCAGGTCGGGAAAGATCCGCGCGTACGGGATGAGGCCGGCGTCGAATGCCGCGCAGACCACCTCGCGGAAGCGGGCGTGCGCCTCCTCGCCCGGCAACCTCGCGGCGAGAGTCTTGGCGTAGTCGCGCAGGGCGGCCGGTCCGACGCCGCCCGCGGGCACCAGTTCGAGGAAGACGTCCTGCACCCGGTCGAGGTCGAGCAGCGCGGGACGATCCTTCTCGATCTTGCGTGCCTGCCCGAAGGCCCAGAACGCGAGCTCGCTCTCGCCGGCCCGCGCCAGCTCCCGGCAGGCGTGCTCGAAGAACGGTGCCAGCTCGGCGGCGGGCAACGGGCTCGCGGCCTTGGCCAGCATCCTCTTGGCGCCCTTGGGGCCGGCGGCGGCGAGGTCGGCCGGTGCCGGCGGCTGCGGGATCTGAGTCATCGCGCCCTTCGTCCCTGATCTCTTGAGCGGACCGTGAACTTCTGCGACGGCCCGCCCGCATGATCGGTTCCGCCTCCGGCGGCGCGGTTCCGCCGGCTCAGTCCTCGTTCTCCCACTGGGCCAGTCGGATGTCGCGGGCGTCGCTGAAGTGCTGGGCGCACAGGTCGCCCGCCCGTTCCTGCTCCCGCGCCTCGATGGCACGCACGATCGCGCGATGCTGCTCGACGGTCGCTTCCCGCCGGTTCGGGTACGTCAGTGTCGTATTGGGGAAGCGGCCCAGGTGCAGGTCGAGGCGTTCGAGCAGGTCGAGCAGCGCGAGCTGGTGAGTGCACCGCCAGACGGCCTGGTGGAACTCCCGGTTCGTCTCGACCATCCCCCGCGGGTTGTCGACGTCGACCGCCTCGTAGCGCTTGGCGGCCTTCCGTAAGGTCAGCAGGTCGTGCGTGGTGCGCCGGCCCGCGGCCGCCCGTCCCGCCTCGCGCTCCAGGAGGATCCGCACCTCGTAGAGATCCAGGATCTCGTCGGGGCTGTGGTCGCGGACCGTCAGGCCGCTCCCGTCCCGGACGACCAGCCCGTCCTGCTCCAGGCGCAGCAGCGCCTCCCGGACGGGAGTGCGGCTGACCTCGTACATGGCTGCGAGGGTGCTCTCGACCAGGTACCGGCCGGGCTCCAGGTCGCCGAGATAGATCGACTGCTTGAGCTGCTCGTACAGGGCGTGGCGCCGGTTCTCGGGGAGGCCCGCGATCGATCGGTTCGGCCCGGCCGAGGCAGACTTCATCTCGCTCCTTCGTCGTGGCGCCGTCGGCGCACGTCAGTGCGCAGCCGCATACAATCTATCCGCACCCATCTGAACCTGTCGACTCGCCCTTGCCCCCGGCAGATCGCGGTCACCTGCTGCGCGGGAGGCCGCGGGCGGAGATGGCACGGGGACCCCTTCCCCGGCAGGTCCTTGCCAGATCGTAGGCCGTTGTATACAGCCGATCGGGCCCCCACGATGCCGGGCGGGTCCGGGTCGCGCGGAAGCCGATCCAGGCCAGAGCGCCCGGGTCAGCCGTGCGCGGCCTCGGGCGGGAAGGTCTCCAGCCAGAAGCGGGCGATCTCGTCGCGCCCGGCGATCCAGATGTCGTCGTTCGCGCTGAGGTGCTCGATCAGGCGCAGCAGTCCGGGCAGCCGGGCCGGACGGCCGATGATCCTGGGGTGCAGGCCGACCGACATCAACCGGGGGCGCCGCGCGCTCTCGGCCGCGAGGGTGTCAAAACAGTCGATCGCGTAGCGCGCGAAGTCGTCGGCGGTGAAGAACTGCCCTTTGTAGAACTTCGTGTCATTGACGTCGAGCGAGTAGGGGACGATCAGGAACGGCCGACCGTCCACCGTCTCGTAGTAGGGGATGTCGTCGCTGACCGAGCCGGCGTCGTAGACCAGGCCGGCCTGGGCCAGCAGTGAGCGTGTGCGCACCGTGTTGGGCGGACGGGTGAACCAGCCCTGGACCGCCCGGCCGGTGAGGCGCTCCAGCGCCTCGACGCAGTCGACGATGTTGCGGCGCTCCTGCTCCGCGGTCAGCCCGGTGTGCGGGATCCAGCGGTAGCCGTGCCCCACCACGTCGCAGCCGCGCTCGTTGATCGCTTCGGTCACGGCGGTGTTGCGTTCCAGCGCGAGGGCCGAGGCGAACACGGTGGGAACGATCCCGTGCTCGTCCAGCGCCTCCAGCAGCCGCCAGATGCCGACGCGGCTGCCGTACTCGAACGTCGACTCGGCGAACAGTTCTCGCTGCCCGGCCGGAACCTCGTACCGGGCTTCGACGAGGGTCTCATGGGCCGGATCGCCGTCCAGGACGTTGCGTTCGGCGCCCTCCTCGTAGTTGACGACGAAGTTGACGGCGAGCCGTGCGCCGTTCGGCCAGACGAAGTCGGGCGCGTTCGGGCCGTAGCCGACGAGATCGCGTGGTGCCAGGGTCATGGGTCTTCTCCAACGGCGGCGGTGTGGCCGGCTAGGGCGTGCGGGATCAGAAGAGCTGCCGGGCGGTCAGTCCGGCGGAGAGGCCGAACACCAGGCGTAGCCTCGCCTTGAGCGGTGACAGCGTCCGCGAGGCGATCAGCCCGTCGGCCAGCAGTTGGGTCTCCGAACCGTGGCCGCGGTAGGTGCGCCGCAGGATGGGCCCGTCCTCGCATCTGCTGGCGAGGACCACGGGCCGGTCACCGCGGACGACGCGTACCAGCGCGTCGGCCAGTGGCGGCGGCAGGTGCCCGGCGCCCGTACCGGCCACCACGAGCGCGTCCACCTCGGCGGCGATGGCGTCGACCAGCCGCCCGTCCGCACCGGCCATCGCCGGCACGATCTCCACTCTCCGGTCTGGCGGCGCGGTGGCCGGAAGCCGGTCGGTGACGGGTGGCGGACCGAGCAGCAGTTCCACCTCGTCCTCCGCCAGGAACCCGACCGGGCCGGCGGAGGGGGAGGAGAACGCCGCGATCCGGGTGCTGTGGTGCTTGGTCACCAGCCGGGCCACATGGATCTCGTCCTGGAAGACCACCACGGGACCGTACCGGGCGAGAGGCGCATGCAGCGCCGCGCTGACGGCGGCCCTGATGTTCGCCGGCCCGTCGGCGCCCGGCAGGTGCGGGGCGCGCATGGCCCCGGTGACCACGACGGGGACGACCGTGTCCACCAGCATCGCCAGGGCGTACGCCGTCTCCTCCAGGGTGTCGGTGCCGTGGGTGACCACCACGCCCTCGGCGCCGCCCTCGATCTCCTCGCGCACCGCGGCGGCCAGCGCCCACATGTCGTCGAGGGTGACGGCCCGGCTGGGGACGGTGCGCACGTCGCGCGGCCGGACGGCGACCGGGAGCCCGCCCACCATGCCCGCCAGTTCGCCGGCGTCGCGCCGCGGCGTCGCGCCGCCGTCGTCGAGGGCCGCCGCGACCGTGCCGCCCATGGCCAGCAGGCTGACCGTGCCGTTGCTCATCGTCCCGCCCCCGTCGCTCGCGACGCGCGGCCTTCGCGCACCGCCCGGCCTTCTCGCACCGCTTCGCCTCCGCTCATCTCTCCACCCGCGCGAACAGGTCCGCACAGTCGGGCACCGCGGACAGCTCGGTGAGACGGTCCCACCATGCTCTGGAGGTCGGGGAGTCGCCCAGGAGCGACACGAACTTCTCACGGTGCTCCTCCGCGCCGAGCGGCCGGGTGTGATGGCCGCGCGGGTTGTCCACGACGGCGGTCACGGTGCCGCCGTCGGTCCGCACGGTGACACGGGCCGGGGCGGCCTCCGGCCACCGTGCGTCGAACCCGGCGTCGGCCCGGACCGTCACCTTGCGCGCCAGTTCGGCGACCTCGGGGCGGTGGCGGAAGGCGTCGACGCCGCTGTCGCCGACGAGCAGGGCGGTCGCCACCGCGTACGGCAGGGAGAACCGGCCGGACAGGTCGTTCGCGGCCGGCTGCCGGTCGATCTTGAGATTGACGCTCACCGTGTCCACCCGGACCTCCCGGACCGCATCGGCCCGCACCGTCCCGAGGGCCAGTGCCGCCTCGATCGCGCAGTGCGTCAGAGCGCAGGCACTGTGGACCTTGAAGTAGTTCCGGGTGATACCGAGCCCGCCGTAGTCCAGCGGTCGCGACAGCTCCGAGCCGTCCGCGATCTCGCCCGCCACCCGGCCGAACGCCTCCTCCAGCGCCCCCGCCGAACCGGTGTACCCCGCCTGCGCCATCGCCGTGGCGCGCACTCCGCTCGCGGCGGCGTGCCCGGTGAAGGCGTTGCGCGCGGTCGCGCCCTCGTAGCAGGGCTGCCACATCGCCAGGACGGGGCCCGTGGCGGCGATGCGGGCCGCCGCCACGGGGTCGGTGCCATCGAGCAGTGCCACGGCGACCGCTGCACCGACGGCGCCGAGGTGTCCGTGCGGATGCACGCCCTGCCGCAGGCGGAACGCCCGGAACAGCCGGCTGCTCACCTCGTACCCCGCGATGACCGAGCGCAGGAGGTCGGTGCCGGACGCGTGCAGATGCTCGGCGACGGCGAGCGCCGCCGGGACGACCTGTACGGCCGGATGACCGGTCGGGCGCATGCCCTCGTCCAACTCCAGGGCGGTTCCCGCGGTCGCGTTGAGGAACGCCGCGTGCTCGGGATGGGTGCGCCTGCCCGGTGCCGGAAGCACGGTCGCGGTATGCCCCGGCCCCGCCCGGCCGGCCGGGGTCACCAGGCCGTTGCGCTCGTCCAGGGCGACCAGGGCGGTGATCTCGGGTGACGTGGCCCCGGCGGCGGCGACGGTGTCGGCGATCACGCGCTGGGCATGCCGGACGGCCGGCTCGGGCACCCGGGCCATCTCCAGGTCGGCTGCCGCCGCCACGGCGTCGTCGATGCTGTCCACGGTCACGTTCACCGCCTCAGGTCGAGATGCCGGGTCTCGCCGAGCGCCCAGACGGCGCCGGCGCTGATCAGGGAGACCAGCACCACGTAGCCTCCGACCGCGTACATGCCGATCCCCTCGTACAGGCCGACGGCGATGAAGGGGGCCACGGCCGCCCCCAGGAGCGAACCGGCCTGGTTGGCCGCCGTCACGCCCGAATACCGGATGGCGGTGGGGAACAACTCGGCGAAGTAGACGCCCACCGGGGCATAGGCGAAGCCGACCGGGAAGGCGAAGAGCGCCAGGGCGACCGTGAAGAGAACGGGCTTGCCGGTCTCGACGAGCGCGAGCACCGGGAAGATCGACACGATGGCTCCGCCCAGGCCCCACAGCAGGGCGGTGCGCCGTCCGCGCCTGTCGGCCGTTCCCGCGGACAGGCGCAGGCCGATGCTGTAGGCGCCGGCCGAGATGAGGACTGCCGTGAGCGCGGACGCCTTGCTCATCTCCAGCTCGCCCGTCGCGTGGGCCAGCAGGAAGATGAAGGCGACGTAGAACGTGGTGCTGACCGACACGTAGGCGAGGGTGGCGAGCACGGTGGTCCGGCGAGCCTGCTTGACGACGCTCACGATCGGCGGCCCGGAGACCTTCCCCGGCCCGGCGTCGGCGGCCTTCCTGCGGCTGGCCTCGAACACCGGGGATTCGCTGATCCGCAGCCGGAGCACCAGCCCCACCACGATCAGCGCGGCGCTGGACAGGAAGGGCACCCGCCAGCCCCAGTCGAGGTAGGTCTGGTCGGGGATGACGAGGGTGATCAGCAGGAGCACGGCCGTCGAGAGGGCCAGGCCCGCGGTGACGCCCTGCTGCGGCCAGCTGGAAAGCCGGGCCCTGCGGTCCTGCGGGGCGAACTCGGTGGCCATCAGCACGGCTCCGCCCCACTCGCCGCCCACGGCGGCCCCCTGGACGAAGCGGAGCAGCACCAGGAGCACGGGGGCGATCGCGCCCGCCGTCTCGTACGTCGGCAGGACGCCCACGAGCATCGTGCTGACGCCCATCAGGACCAGGGACACCACCAGGGTCGCCTTGCGGCCGATGCGGTCCCCGAAGTGAGCGAAGATCAGCCCCCCGATCGGACGGGCGGCGAAGGCCACCGCGATGGTCGCGAAGGAGGCGAGGGTGGCGGCCACATCGGACATCGCGGGGAAGAACTGCTTGCCGAACACCAGTGCCGCGGTGCTGGCGTAGATGTAGAAGTCGTACCACTCGATGGCGGTGCCGAGAAAGGCGGCCTTGGCTACCTTTGTGGCTTCTGCCAGGGACGGTGTCGAGGTACCGGTATCGTCTTTGCTTTCCTGAACGTGCGGCACAACTTCCATCTCCTTCGGTTGTGGCACCTTGAACGTGCTGTGGTGCGTGGCCGCCGACGGCTCGGCACCGGATGTGAACGGCGTGGCCGCCGGTTCAGACGGGGTCAGGGCGCGGCCGTGCCGGGGCACGACCGCGTCAGGGTCTGCTCTGGCGAACCGCCGCGCCGGCGGACGCGGAGGATGGGGAGCCGCGATGCGGCGTCGTCCCTGATGGCATTGCGGAGGGGGGCCGCCCGGCACGCGGGTGGCCTCCGGTGGGTCGGCCTCGCGCGGGGTGCCGCGTCTTCTGGGCCGACGGGCCGCCGGCATCTCGACCGGCGGGATCTGATCGCCGGTGAGCTGCTGTCGGACGGGTGGGCGGTTGTCCGGTGGGGCTCGGTTGTCCGGTGGGGCTCGGTTGTCCGGTGGGGCTCGGCGAGCGCGGAAGGCGCCGGCCTGAGGTTCACGGGGACGAGGTCTGTCTGAGGGCGGCTCCGCTCAGCCGGGAGGCGATCTCGGCGAAGGCGGGGTTCCGTGGTTCCGGGTCGATGTGGACGTCGAACAGCACGGGTCCGGTCGTCTTCGGCAGCGTCTGGAGCAGGTCGAGGTCCCGTACGGACCGGATGCAATGAGCGGCGATGCCGAACCCCCGGGCCACCTCGCCGATGTCCGGCCACGCGTGCCATGCCTCGGTGTCCGGCAGGCCCTTGGCGGTCAGGCTGTGGCGCTCCTGTCCGTAGCCCCCGTCGTTCATCACGAAGAGGGTCAGCGGAAGCCGGTACCGCACGGCCGTCGACAGTTCACTCAGGCTCATCATCAGGCATCCGTCGCCGAGAACGGCCGTCACCCGTTCGCCGGGACGGGCGACCGCGGCGCCGATCGCCACCCCCAGGGCCTGGCCGATCGCGCCGAAGTCGTGGGTGAAGGCGTAGCGGCGGGGATCCCAGCTGCGCAGCGTCTGCTGGGCGTAGGAGCCGAAGTGCCCGGCGTCGACGACGACCAGCCGGTCCTCCGGCAGGACGGCGTCGAGCGCTTCCACCGCGAGCCGGGGATGGACCGGTGAGGTGTCGGGTGCCGCCGCAACGGACTGGTCGGTGCCCGGCGCCGGACGTCCGGGACCGTCCGGGACCGTCCAGCCGGTGGGCGCGGGACGGCCGGTGCCGCCGATGAGGGCGCACAGGGCGCCCGCGGTGGCCGCGGCGTCTCCCACGACGCCGAGGTCCGCGGCGGAATGCCTGCCGATCGCCTCGCCGTCCCGATCGACGTGCACCACCATGCCGCCGGAGAGGGCGGTGCCGCCGTCGGTGGTCCACTGGTTGGCCGACGCCCCGAGCACGAGGACGCAGTCGGCTTCGGCGAGCACCTGGCCGGCGCGCCCGGAGCCGAGCCCGCCCGCCACGCCGAGGTGCCGCGGATGGTGGGCCAGCAGGCCCTTCGCCTTGAGGGTCGTGGCGATCGGTGCCGCCAGCAGGTCGGCGAGCTCTCCCACGGCGGCCGCCCCGCCGCCCGGGGCCACCCCCCGCCCGACCAGGATCGCCGGGCGCCGGGCGGCGGTGAGGGCCGCCGCCGCCTCGGCGACCAGGCGGGGGTCGGGCGGCGGCGGTGAGGGCGGGGCGGCCGCCGGCTCGTAGGTACCCGTCCCGGCGGGCAACCGGGCGAGCATGACGTCGGTGGGGGCGTTGAGCACCGCCGGCCCCTTGCCGGCCCGCACATGGCGGAAGACCGCGGCGGTGTCGGTGTACACCGTGCCGGGCCGGTGCAGCGGCCGGAAGTACGCGCCCGCCGCTTCGACGAATCCGCGCTGGTCGAAGCGCTGGGGGTGCTCGAGATCGCCGGTCGGCGTGTCGGGTGCCAGCAGCACGACACCGGAACGGGCGGCCGCGGCGGTCAGCAGCGAGGTGGCCGTGTTGCTGAGGCCGGGGCCGTGCGTCACGCTCGCCACTCCGGGCCTGCCCGAGAACCGCGCGTAGCCGTCGGCCATGGCGACGGCCCCCTGCTCGTGGCAGGCGTGCACCAGTTCGATGCCGGTTCCGGTCGCCGTCCGCGCGAGCAGGTCGACGTTGCCGTCACCCATCAGCGCGAAGATCACGTCGGTGTCCTCGGCGACCAGGGCGGCGACGACCGCGCCTGTGACGTCTTCCACATCCTCGCTCATGGCATGCGAGTGTACACAGATGAATTCACGATCCTCAATGACTAGTTTCAGGGAATCGAGAAAATCGACCTCACCTGCATAATCACGGTCCCGCCCCGGGTCGGCCGACGGCCGCGATACCACGCTCAAGGGGAGTGGTCGGCTAGGCCACGAGCATCGTGTCGACTCTGGAGGACGTTCGTATACACATGTACACTGCGATCGTGGAACCAGTCCCCCCGAGCGCACACAGCCCCGTCACCGCTCCACGACCGGCTGCGGAACCGGCCGACTCGAAAGGCTCCCTCCATGGATAACAAGGCAGACGTCATCGTCGTGGGCACCGGCAACGCGGGGTTCTGCGCCGCGCATGCGGCCGCCCGGTACGGCGCACGCGTGCTGATGCTCGAGAAGGGCCCGGCCGAGGCGATCGGCGGCAACACCTACTTCACCGCTGGGGCGATCCGGACGACGTACCGGGGCCTCGACGAACTGACAGAGCTGGTCGTGGACGACGAGCGCCACGCGCGCACCGACATCGCGCCGTACACCGCCGCCGACTTCGGCAGCGACATGGACCGTGTCACGCTCGGGCGGTGCGATCCTTCGCTGACCCGCACGATGGTGCAGGACATCGCGGACGCCCTGACATGGATGCACGATCTCGGAATCCGCTTCCGCCTCCAGTACGAGAGGCAGGCGTACGAGGTGGACGGGCGCTTCCGGTTCTGGGGAGGGCTCCCGCTGGCCGTCGTCGACGGCGGGAAGGGGCTGGTCGCCCAGCATCGGCGCATCGCCGAACGGGAGGGCGTCAGGATCCGCTGCTCCACCCCCGTGGACCGGCTGCTGCGGGACGCCGACGGCCGAGTGGTCGGTGTCGGGGCCGGTGAGCAGGAGTTCCACGCCGAGGCCGTCGTGCTGGCCGCCGGCGGATTCCAGGCCAACCGGTTGCTGCGGGCCCAGTACCTCGGCCCCAGCTGGGACCTGGCCAAGGTGCGCGGCACGCCGTACAACACCGGTGCCGCCCTGCTGGCGGCGCTGGACGCGGGCGCCCAGCCGGCCGGGCACTGGAGCGGCTGCCACGCGGTGGCCTGGGACGCCAACGCTCCGGAGACCGGCGACTTCGAGCTGACCAACCGGCACACCAAGCAGTCGTATCCGCTGAGCATCGTGGTCAACACCGAAGGACGGCGTTTCCTCGACGAGGGCGCCGAACTGCGCAACTACACCTACGCCAAGTACGGCGCGAAGATCCTCCTCCAGCCCGGCGCCCGCGCCTTCCAACTCTTCGACGCCAAGACGGCACCGCTCCTGCGCGAGGCCGAGTACCAGGTCCCCGGCATCACCCGGTTCGAGGCGAACTCGATCGCCGAACTCGCCGAACTCGCCGGCATCGACGCCTCCGGACTGGCCGCCACCGTCGAGGACTACAACGCCGCCACCCGGCCGGGGCACTTCGATCCCTCCGTCAAGGACGGCCTGAGCACGGCCGGACTCCGCCCCCCCAAGAGCAACTGGGCCCTCCCGCTCGACGAGCCCCCGTATCTGGCCTTCGGCGTGACCTGCGGCATCACTTTCACCTTCGGCGGAGTGAGGATCGACGACTCCGGACGGGTGCTCGACCACGAGAGCGAGGCGATTCCCGGGCTGTTCGCCGCGGGAGAGATGGTCGGCGGCCTCTTCTACCACAACTATCCCGGCGGCAGCGGCCTGTCGGCGGGCACGGTGTTCGGCCGCAAGGCGGGAACGGAAGCGGGCAGACTCGCCTCAACCCTCGCCCCGGCCACCTGACGACCGCACCCCCTCCCATCCGTGCGGTGCGATCGTCCGCCTAGCGGACCGCGCCCCCGATCCAGCGCCGGACCTCCGCCGACCAGTCGACCTGGTCGACGTCGTGGTGTGCCGCGACGAAGCGGCGGGCGGGAGGCTTGTGCCTCCAGTACCGCGGTGCCGCGCGGCGGTCGGTTGCGGACATGACGTCACAATGACCACGAGGTCACTCGGCTGAGCTGCGCTGATATGAGAATCGATATTACTCGTTGATCGATATCCATATTGGACAGAGGGCGTCGTGTAGTGATCGAGTACCCGCATGACCAAGCCTTCTTCCCGAACCCTGCGCGTCCGGCTGGGTGCCGCCGCGCTCGGCGCGCTCACCCTCTTCGGTACCGCCGCGTGCGGCGCGGCCGCCCATGACTCCGCCCCGCGCGGCGCCGCCGCCGTCGCGGCCACCGATCGGATCCGGCCCGGCACGACCGAGCGCGACGATCTGCGGGCCGTCTTCGACGCGGCCGGCGTGCGCGGCTCGTTCGCGATGCTGGACGTGAGGACCCGGAGCACGACCGTGGTGGACCGGCGGCTTGCCCAGACCCCGCTGGTGCCCGCTTCCACCTTCAAGGTGCCGCACGCGCTGGTCGCCCTGGAGACCGGGGTGGTCAAGAGCCCCGACGAGGTGATCCCCTGGGATGGGACGCCGCAGCCGTTCCCCGAGTGGGAGCAGGACATGACGATGCGGGAGGCCGTCCGCGTCTCCAACGCCGCGGCGTTCCAGGTGATCGCCCGCCGTATCGGCCTGCAGCGCGAACGGCAGTGGCTGCACCGGCTCGGCTACGGCAACCGCCAGACCGGGACGCTGGTGGACCGGTTCTGGCTGGACGGCCCGCTGAGGATATCGGCGGTGGAGCAGACCCGGTGGATGGAGCGGCTGGCGGCCGGGCGCCTGCCCGCCTCGCGCGAGCACCAGCGCACCGTCCGCGATCTGATCAAGCAGGAGGAGAAGGACGGGTACACCCTGTTCGCCAAGTCGGGTTGGCAGAACGCCCCCAACCCCGGTACCGGCTGGTGGGCCGGGTGGGTCGAGCGCGGCGGGCGCGTGTACACCTTCGCGCTGAACATCGACGTCGCCAAGGACGGCGACGCCGGTAAGCGCGCCACGGTCGCGCGCGAGTTGCTGCAGCGGCTGAACGTGCTGCCCCCTGCGTGAGCATCTCCTCCGCGGACCACGGTGACCTTCTCCCGGTCACCGTGGTCGTCGCCATCCCCGTCGCTGGTACAAGCCGCGCTGGTGGGTAAGGAGGCGGGAGGGGAGGCTGAGGGGGGAGTTGTGCGCGTAGGAGCTGTGCAGACCGTCCTGCCGGAACATCGCTACGACCAGCGTGAGATCACCGAGGCCGTCGTCGGGGCGACCGGGGCCGATCGGCGGGTGGTGGAGCGTTTCCATTCCGCCACCCGGGTGAGGGGCCGGTACCTGGCGCTGCCGATCGAGAAGTACGCGAATCTCGACGGCTTCACCGCCGCGAACGGCGCCTATGTCGATACCGCGCTGTCTCTCGGGGAACGGGCCGTCCGGGGCGCGCTGGAGGCGTCCGGGGTGGACGCGTCGCAGGTCGATCAGCTGGTCTTCTGCTCCTCGACCGGAGTCGCCACGCCCTCGCTGGACGCGTCCCTGGCCCAGCGCCTGGGCCTGCGGGACGACATCAAGCGGGTACCGATCTTCGGGCTGGGCTGCGCGGCGGGGGCCGCGGGGCTGTCGCGGCTGTACGACTATCTGCGCGCGTGGCCCGACCAGGTGGCGGTGCTGGTCTGCGTCGAGTTGTGCTCGCTGACGGCGCAGCGCGACGACGACTCGCTGGCCAACCTGGTGGCCAGCGGCCTGTTCGGGGACGGCGCCGCCGCCGCCGTGGCGGTCGGCGCCGACCGGAGGACCGGCAGCGGGGGGCCGAGCCGCTGGGGGCCTCGGGTCGTCGCGACCCGCAGCAAGCTCTATCCCGGCACCCAGAGGCTCATGGGATGGAACGTCGGAGAGTACGGCTTCCGGATCGTCCTGGCGGCCGACCTGGTAGACCACGTCGAGGCGACGCTGGCCGACGACGTCGCGGCCTTCCTCGGTGAGCACGGCCTGTCGCCCGGCGAGGTGTCCTCCTGGGTCTGCCACCCCGGGGGGCCGAAGGTGATCGAGACGATCACTCAGGCCTTCGCCCTCGGACACGGCGAACTCGACCTGACATGGGACTCCCTGCAGAAGTTCGGCAATCTGTCCTCGGTCTCGGTGCTCAACGTGCTGCAGGAGACGATCGAACGACGCCGCCCGCCGGAGGGCGAACCCGGGCTGCTGATAGCGCTCGGACCCGGGTTCTCCGCCGAACTGCTCCTGCTGCGCTGGTGAACTCGTGCTCTGGTTCACGCTGCTCATAGCGCTCGTCGGGGCCGAGCGGATCGCGGAGCTGATCGTGGCTCGCCGCCATCGGACCTGGGCGCGGAGCAGGGGCGGTGTCGAGTACGGGCGCGCGCATTACCCGGGGATCGTCGCCGCCCAGGTCGCCCTGCTCGGCGGCGCGCTGCTCGAGATGTGGCTGCTCGACCGCCCCTTCATCCCGATCCTGGGCTGGTCGATGCTGGGCCTCGCCGTCCTGGCCCAGGGGCTGCGCTGGTGGTGTATCGCCGCACTCGGCAAACGGTGGAACACCCGGGTGATCATCGTTCCGGATCTGCCGCTGGTGGCCAGGGGCCCCTACCGCCGGCTGCGCCATCCCAACTACGTCGCGGTCGTCGCCGAGGGCGTCGCCCTGCCGCTGGTGCACACCTGCTGGCTCACCGCCCTGCTGTTCACCGTCGTGAACCTGGGCCTCCTGAGAACCCGCATCAGGACCGAGAACACCGCTCTGCAAAGTGCCGCCGACACCACACCCGCGCCCTCCTGACCGCACGGACGCCCCGAATAGCGGTCACGAAGAACCGAGCGTGGTGAAACCTCCGACTATGGCTCCGTAGCCGACGTGGGCGAGAACGGTGACCACGGGTGTGCTGGGCCCGTAGTTGAGCATCAGGAAGCCCGGGGGTTCCAGGAGGGCCACCCGAGGTGCGCTCGTCAGCGGGCTGCCCATCCGGGGATTGACCAGCGGCAGCAGGATGTTCACCAGGGCGGTGCCGGAGAACAGACCGTGGACCAGTCCGAAGATGGCTCCGAGCCACCAGCCGGCGTGGCCGATGGCGAGAAAGACCGCGTAGTAGGCGAACGCGAACAGCTCCCCGTTGGCGAAATGCAAGAGGTAGCCGAGCGCCTTGGCGCGGGCCCGGTCGGCGGTCACGGCGGTCCCGAGCAGGAACGGCAGGTCCATGCGGGTGAGCCTGAGCTCGCTGGCGGTGCGAAGGACGGTGGTGAGCGCCAGCGTGCCGACGAAGGCGCCCGCGGCGGTCCCCCACGCGTTCACCCGTCCGCCTCCTCGGCGATCGAGTCGATGGTGCGCGCGGCACTGATCAACGCCAGGTGGCTCAGTCCCTGGGGCAGGTTCCCCAGGAAGGCGCCGGTGGCCGGGTCGATTTCCTCGCCGTACAGGCCGACGTCGTTGGCCAGCCCGACCAGGTCGTCCATCAGCGCCGTGGCCTGGTCGAGGCGCCCGGTACGGGCGAGGCACTCGGCCAGCCAGAAGGAGCAGGCCAGGAACGCGCCTTCGGTGCCGCTCACCCCGTCCTCGCCCGAGTACCGGTCGACGAAGGGGCCGTGCCGCAGCTCCCGTGCCACCGCATCGACCGTGGCGCGCATGCGGGGATCACCGGGAGGCGCGTAGCCGTGCAGAAGGCCGAGCAGTACGGCGGCGTCCAGCTCCGAGCTGTCGGCGGAGCGCGTGTAGCAGTGGTGGAGTGAGGAGAAGCAGCGCGTCTCCACGAAGTCGCGCACCTGCGCGCGAGCCAGCCGCCAGCGGGCCGAACCGCGGCTTCGGATCAGGCCGCGCTCGCAGAGGTCGATGGCCCGGTCGAGCGCGACCCAGCACATCATCTTCGACTGCGTGAAGTGCAGGGGAGCGCTGCGCACCTCCCAGATTCCCGAGTCCGGTTCCTGCCAGGCGGCGCAGACGAAGTCGGCCAGTTCCGCCAGGCGCCGGGCGATGTCGGTGTCCAGCCGTCCGGCGGCGCCCGCGTACAGCCAGCCGGTCTGCAGCAGCTCGCCATAGGTGTCCAGCTGGGTCTGCGCGCCCGCCGCGTTGCCGATCCGCACCGGTCTGGACCCGCGGTATCCGTCGAGGGGGAGCGTCCGTTCCGGGGCGCGGCCGCCGCCGTTCAGCCGGTAGAGCACCCGCAGCCGGGGATGGGTGAGCTGGGAGGCGTGCATGAGCCACCAGAAGTAGGCGTCCGCCTCGGCGGGGCATCCCAGCCTCAGGAACGCGTCGAGGGTGAAAGCCGAGTCGCGAACCCAGGAGAAGCGGTAGTCCCAGTTCCGTTCGCCTCCGACCTGCTCCGGCAGCGAGGAGGTCACCGCGGCGGCGATCGCACCCGAGGGCGCGAAGATCAGGAGCTTGAGCGCCAGCGCGCTGCGCAGCACGGCGTCCCGCCACCTGCCCTCGGTCGAGCGTTCACGAGCCCAGCCGCGCCAGGCCGCGACGGTGTGGTCCATGCGGGCATCGCATTCGGAACGGGTCGGCAGGACGAGCGGTTCCTGGTGGGCGAGCGGAACCGCCAGCAGGGCCCGCCCTCCCCGTCCCAGATCGAGACGGCCATCGATCGCCTGGTCGGTGCACTGCGGTTCACCCGCGTCCCAGGCGCAGACGGCGAGCGCGTCCGCTCCGGCCACCGCCACCGGTGTACCGGCGCGCATGGTGATCCGCGGACGGTGGGCGCCGTAACCGAACCGCGGCTGCACGCTCCAGCGCAGCGGCACCGTCCCGGCGACGCCGTCGAGGCGCCGCTGCAGTTCCCGCGTCGGCCCCAGAGCCCCACCGGCCTCCAGGGTCAGCGCATCGGTGACCCGCAGGCTGCCGCGGTCGGTGGTGAACGTGGTCTCCAGCACGTTCGTGCCGGGGAGATACCGGCGCGCGACCGTGTAGGGCTCCTCCGGCTCCAGCAGGAAGCGGCCGCCTCGGGCCGGGTCCAGGACGGCGGCGAACACCGTGGGGGAGTCCAGATCCGGCATGCCCAGCCAGTCCACGGACCCGTCGGCGGCGATCAGCGCCGCCGTCCGTCCGTCTCCGATCACCGCGTAGTCGCGCAGCCGGGCGTAGCCGTCGCTCCGGAGGGCCGCGGGGCGCCCGGGGCCGGACGGGGGGTCAACGGGAGGACCGCTGACTCTCATGGCCCCATGCTCTCATCCGGTTTCGGCCTGTTCAGTCCTTGCTGTCCCTATGCGTCGCCAAGGATTCCCCCAGTTCGCGTGCCGGGCCAGGGCGGTGCCGGGCGATCGGCGTTGAAGGGCGTCCCTGTGCGCCGCCGGCTCCGCGGTTCGGACGGGGCGTCCGAGACGGATTGGCGTGACGGTCACCTATCGCGGACGGTTCGTCCAGGAGGCGGGCGGTTCCGGGACGATGCGTTCAGGCGCGATTGCGCGAGCCGCGGAACCCGGCACGATGGCAGCGTGAACGAGAATGATCTTTTCAATCTGGACGGTCGGCGGTTCGCGATGGTCAGCTCCACCGCGAGCCGCGTGGACCCCGCCGCGCCCACACGGTTCGCCTACACGGAGGCCGACGGCGTGATCTGGGGCAGTTACGAAGGCGACACCGTGGTCCACGGCCGGTTCGTGGGGGCCAGGCGCGGGGCCGAGGTCCGGCTGAACTACGTGCATCTGACCAGGCGGGGAGCGGATCCGGTCGCCGGGTCCAGCACGAACCGGATCGAACTGCTGCAGGACGGCCGGATCCGGCTGGTGGAGGAGTTCCGGTTCGACGGGGACGACACCCCCCAGGTCAGCATCTGCGAGGAGATCGTCAGGTGAGGTCCTTGAGCTCGGCCCGCCCCGCGTCCGCGCGGATGAAGCGCATCCGCCCCAGGGCGACCGGGCCGGGGCCGGGCTCGGCCTCCACCTTCGCCGGGGCGCAGTCGGACGTCAGCACGAACGGACGGCGGATCACCTCGTCGAGGATGAGCACCGTCTCGGTGGCCTTCACGGCCGGGATGCCGGCCAGGCGTTCGGAGACCAGTCGGTGCACGGCGGCGACGTCGGTGGCCCGGACCTGGATCATCGCGTCGTGCTGGCCGGTGGTGATCGCGCAGTACTCGACCTCGGGCATCAGCGACAGCTGGGCACGGAACTGCGGCCACATCTGCTGCCGGACGGTGACGAAGATCAGCGCGCAGATGCCGAGGCCGGTGCGGACGGGGTCGACCTGCACGGTGAACCGGCTGATCACGCCGCTGGTGCGGAGTGCCTCGAAGCGCAGGTAGGCGTTGGCCCGGGAGATCCCGACCCGCTCGGCGAGGGCCGCGATGGAGATCCGGCCGTCCTGGCGCAGGACCTCCAGCATCTTGAGGTTGATCGAGTCCAGCTCGGTGCGGATCTGTCCAGCTTCGGGCCCCCTATTGGGCGGCCCGTGCGACGGTCTGGCCATAGATCCGTGTCCTTCTTCCGCTTTATCTTGACTTTCGCTGGTTGCGTAGACGTTCAGCCGGAAGTCTCGCACTATCGGACTTCGTCGTCCAGATGCAGAGAACCGACCCGACGGAGCCCCGGAGGCCGCGATGCCGATCACGAGCGCAACCACACGGCGGGCGGCGTTGCCCGTCCTCGTGGCCGCAGCACTCAGCCTGACCGCCTGCTCGGGCGGGGGCGAGACGTCGTCGTCGTCCGGGGGCGGCAAGGCCCTGGTCATCGACACCTCGTTCAACCTCAAGACCGTCGACCCCGGACGGATGTACGAGCAGACCGGCCTGCTCATCGACCGGGCCCTCTACGACACGCTGCTCGGCTTCAAGGGCTCCGACGTCAGCAAGCCGGTGCCGGCGCTGGCGGAATCGTACGAGCTGTCCAAGGACGGCAAGAAGCTCACCCTCAAGCTGCGCCAGGACGCGGTCTTCTCCGACGGCAGCCCCGTCACCGCCGACGACGTGGTGTTCTCGCTCGACCGGGTCCGCGACCTCAAGGGCAACCCGTCGTTCCTGCTCGAAGGCGTGACGGTCGAGAAGACCGACGACAAGACCGTCACCCTGGTGTCGGCCAAGCCCAACCCGTCGCTGCCCTTCATCCTGCCGAACCCGGCGCTCGGCATCGTCAACTCCAAGGTCGTCAAGGCTAACGGCGGCGCCGCGAGCCCCGCCGACAAGGCGGAGAAGTACCTGAACGGCCAGTCGGCCGGATCCGGCCCGTACTTGCTGGAATCCTTCAACGCCGCCACCCAGGTCGTGCTCAAGGCCAACCCCAAGTACTGGGGCGCCACCAAGCCGGTCTACAAGCGGGTCGTGCTGCGCAACGTCCAGTCGCAGACCCAGAAGCTGAACGTGCAGCGCGGGGACAGCCAGATCGCGGTGGACATGACGGCCGACCAGGCCCAGGGCATCGGCGGCGGCACGCAGGTCGTCAAGGGCGCGTCCGCCAACGTGTTCTTCCTGCTGACCAACCGGGACGCGTCCGTCAGCAAGATCACGTCCAACCCCCGGTTCGCCGAGGCCGTCAGCAAGGGCGTGGACTACGCGGGGCTGCTGGAACTCGCCGGCGAGGGCTCGGTGCAGGCGGCCGGCATCGTGCCGTCCATGATCAACGGCTCGCTGCCCGCGGCGCAGGCACCCAAGCGCGACGTCGCCGGCGCCAAGGCGGCGCTCGCCGCCGGCGGGATCACCAACCCCAGGATCAAGCTGGAGTTCCCCAGCGACTTCACGCTCAACGGCCTGTCCTTCCAGCCGCTGGCCGAGCGCATCCAGGCCAACCTGAAGGAGGTCGGCATCACCGTCGACCTCGCCCCCGCGCCGATCGCGACCGCGCTGGAGAACTACCGCGACGGCAAGGAGGAGATGGGCCTGTGGTGGTGGAGCCCGGACTACCCGGACGCCGGCAACTACCTCGCCTTCCTGCCCGGCGGGCTGATCGGCGAGCGCGCGGGCTGGAAGAAGGGCGCGGACAAGGCACTGGAGGACGCCGGCGCGAAGGCCGCGAGCACCATCGGCGATGACCGGTTCGACCAGTACCACCAGATCCAGGCCCAGCTGAACGCGCGCGGCCCGATCGTGCCGCTCATCCAGCCGAGCCAGCGCCTGGTCACCGCCGGATCGCTGACCGGCCTGGAGGTCAACCCGGTGTGGACCTTCGAGATCGCGGCGCTCGGCAGCAAATGAAGGCCCGTCACCCGTCGGACGAGCGGACGCTCAAGGGCCGCCGGCGACCCGGCGCCCGGTGGTGGTCGCGGCATCCGCTGATGCGATTCCTGGCCCGGCGGCTGGCGGTCTCCGTGCTGCTCGCCGTCGGAGTCACCCTGGTCACCTTCATCCTGACCAACATGGTGCCCGGTGACCCGGCGACCGCGAACCTCGGCCAGCAGGCGCTCGCCAACCCGGCGATCGTCCAGCAGTTCCGGGAGGAGCACGGCCTCGACAAGCCGTTGCCCGTGCAGTACGCGACCTACATGGGGGACCTCGTCCGCGGGGACCTCGGCGAGTCGCAGCAGAGCCACCGGCCGGTCGCCGACGACCTGCGGGAGTTCGTCCCCGCGACGTTCGAGCTGGCCGGCACGGCGCTGCTGGTGTCGCTGCTGGTCGGCGTCGCCTTCGGAGTGATCGCGGCGTTGCGCCGGGACCGGTTCGTGGACCAGTTCCTGCGGGTGACCAGCCTGGCCGGCGTCTCGGTGCCGACGTTCTGGCTGGCGCTGCTGGCCTTCTACCTCTTCTTCTACAAGTTCGGGCTGGCGCCGGGCTCCGGCCGGCTCTCCCCGGCCATGTCGCCTCCCCCGCACACCACCGGCCTGTACACGGTGGACGCGGCGCTCGCCGGCCAGTGGGACGTCTTCGCCAGCGCCGCGGGCCACCTCGTGCTGCCCGCGCTGGTGCTCGCCGCGTACACGATCGGCCTGCTCACCAGGTTCACGCGGTCGGCCGTGCTGGAGGTGCTCGGCCAGGACTACGTGCGGGCGGCCAGGGCCAAGGGGCTGCCCGGCCGCACCGTCCTCCTCCGGTACACGCTGCGCGCCGCGCTGGTGCCGGTCATCACGGTGGCGGGGCTGGCCTTCGGCAGCCTGCTGTCCGGCACCGTGCTCGTCGAGGCGATCTACGCCTGGCCCGGCATCGGCGAGTACGCGTACAAGAGCGCGACCACCCTCGACCTGCCCGCGGTGATGGGCGTCGGTCTCGTCGTGGGCGTGATCTACGTGGTGGTCAACCTGGTGGTGGACCTGCTGTACGGCGTCATCGACCCAAGAGTGAGGCACACGTGAGCCGCAGGGTGCCGGAGGCATGGCGCAAGCCGCTCGCCGTCGTCGGCCTCGTCATCGCGGCGGGATGGCTGGTCGTGGTGCTCGCCGCGCCGCTGCTCGCGCCGCACGACCCGCTGAGCCAGGCGTTCCCGCGGCTCCAGGCGCCGAGCGGAGCGCACTGGTTCGGCACCGACGAACTCGGCCGCGACGTCCTCAGCCGGGTGCTGTACGGCGCCCGCCTGTCCATCCCGCTCACCCTGCTGCTGGTCGTGATGTCCGTCGTCATCGGCGGGCTGCTCGGCGCGTGCGCCGGCTACTTCGGCCGCTGGCTGGACGAGACGATCATGCGGGTGGCGGACCTGGTGTTCGCGTTCCCCACCGTCATCCTCGCGATGGCCGTGGCCGCCTCGCTCGGCGCCAGTCTGCGCAACGCGGTGCTGGCCGTGCTCGTCGTGTCCTGGCCCGCGTACGCCCGGGTCACCCGCGGCCTGGTGCTCGGCGTCCGGTCCCGCGAATTCGTGATCAGCGGGCGGCTGCTCGGGTTCTCCTCGTGGCGCTCGCTGCGCACCGACGTGCTGCCGAACGTGACCGGCCCGGTCCTGGTGCTGGCCACCCTCGACATCGGCACCCAGCTCCTGCTGCTGTCGGGACTGTCGTTCCTGGGGCTCGGCGCCAAGCCGCCCACCGCCGAATGGGGCTCCATGGTGGCGTCGGCCACGCATGTGTTCGACAAGTGGTGGGTCGGCGTGTTCCCCGGCCTGGCCATCCTGACGGTGGTGCTGGCCTTCAACTTCCTCGGTGACACGATGCGCGACGCGCTCGACCCGCGGACCGCACGGGCGATCAAGGAGCGGGCGCTGTGACCCTGCTGAACATCGAGGGGCTCACCGTCGAGCTGGGGGGCCGGCAGATCATCCGGGGGATCGACCTCGCGCTGGAACCGGGCCGGATCCACGGGCTGGCGGGCGAGAGCGGCTCCGGGAAGACCATGACCGGGCTGGGCGTCATGGGACTGCTTCCCCACGGCGCGCGCACCGGCGGGCGGATCCTGTTCGACGGAACCGACCTGCTGACCCTCCCGCCCAAGAAGATGAACGCGCGGCGCGGCAGCGAGATCGGCATGGTCTTCCAGGACCAGTCGACGAGCCTGCACCCCATGCTCTCGATCGGCCGCCAGCTGACCGACCACATGCGTCACCATCTGGAGTTGGACAAGGCCGAGGCGCGCCGCCGCGCGGTCGAACTGCTGACGAGGGTGCGCATCCCGGACGCCGGCGGCGCGCTCCGGCGCTACCCCCACCAGTTCTCCGGCGGCATGCGCCAGCGCATCGCGATCGCGGCCGCGCTGGCCTGCGACCCCAGGGTCCTGATCGCGGACGAGCCGACCACCGCGCTCGACGTGACCGTCCAGGCCGGCGTGCTGCGCCTCCTGCGCGGCCTGTGCGACGAACTCGGACTCGCCGTCCTGCTGGTCACCCACGACCTGGGCGTCATGTCCGCGGTGGCCGACACGATCAGCGTGATGCGGGCGGGCCTGCTGGTCGAGACCGGCGAACGCGCCCAGGTCATGCGTGAGCCCGCCGACGAGTACACCCGAATGCTGCTGGACGCGCTGCCGGAGCGGAGCACCTCATGAAACTGCTGGACGGCGTCGAGCCGGCGCCCGCCGCATCGCTGCTGGCCGTCGAGGACCTGGTGGTCGACCACCGCAGCCCGGACCGGCCCCCGGTGCGGGCGGTGGCGGGCGTCGACCTGACCGTCGCGCCCGGAGAGGTCGTCGGCCTGGTCGGCGAGTCGGGCTGCGGAAAGTCCACGCTGGCCCGCGCCATCTGCGGGATCATCCGCCCGTCCGGCGGTTCCATCGGGTTCGAGGGCCGCCCGGTGACGCCGCTCGGCCTGCGCCGCCGCGATCCCGCGCTGACCCGGATCCAGATGGTGTTCCAGGACCCGTTCGCGTCGCTGAACCCGCGCCGCAGGGTCGGCGGCCAGATCGCCGACGGCCGGCGCGGCGGCCCGACCCCGGGCGAGTTGCTGGAACGGGTCGGGCTGTCGGCCGACATGGCCTCGCGCTACCCGCACGAGTTCTCCGGCGGGCAGCGGCAGCGCATCGCCATCGCCCGCGCCCTGGCCGCCCGGCCCTCCCTCCTGATCGGCGACGAGCCGATCTCCGCCCTGGACGCCTCCGCCCAGGCGCAGGTCGCGGCACTGATGCGGGCACTGACCGTGGAGTCGGGGGCGGGGCTGCTCTTCATCAGCCACGACCTGTCGGTCGTCCGGATGATCGCGGACCGGATCGCGGTCATGTACCTGGGCAAGATCGTCGAGATCGGCCGTACGGCCGAGGTCTGGGCCGACCCGAAACACCCCTACACCCGGGCCCTGCTCGCCGCCATCCCCGCGCCGGACGGGGCGGGGACGCTTCCCGCCGAGTTGCCCGGCGACGTGCCGGACCCGGTGTCGCCGCCGTCCGGCTGCCGGTTCCACCCGCGCTGCCCCCACGCCATGGAGATCTGCTCGAAGCGTGAGCCGGTGCAGGAGCACGGGGTGGCCTGCTGGCTCTACGATTCGGCGCCGGAATGAGCGACGATCGCATGGAGCGGGTGCGGGCCCGCCTGGTCGAGCACGAAGTGGACGTCCTCGTCCTGCGCCCTTCCTCGAACCTGCGGTACCTGGCCGGCTCGGCGCGGCACGGCTTCCTCGTCATCACGCCGGACGGCCCGCCCGCTCACGTTCCCGACGCCTCGCCCCTCATCCCGGTGGGCGCGCGCGTCGCCATCGACCCCCAGATGCCCGCGCACGAACTGCTGTCCATCCAGGAGCGGCTCGGCCCCCAGACCCTGTTCGCCTCGGCCGAGCCGCTTCTCGCACCACTCCGGATGCGCAAGTCCGAAGCGGAGATCGCGGCCATGGAGCGCGCGGCCATCGCCGCCGACCGGGCCGTGGCGATGGCCGCCGAACTGCGCTGGTCCGGCGCCACCGAACGGCAGATGGCGCGGCTGCTGCGGCTGCTGCTGCTGGAGACCGGCCACGACGAGGTCACGCTCGTCACCGTCGCGGCGGGGGAGCACTCCGCGGCCCCCTACCACCGGCCCACCGAACGGGTGATCAACCCGGGCGACGCGGTCCTGGTCAACATCGGCGGACGGCACGAGGGCTACTGCTCCGACATCACCCGGATGTTCGTCGTGGCCGAGCCGCCCGAGGACTTCGAGGCCATGTACTCCGTCGTGCTCGCCGTCCACAGCGCCGCCTGCGAGGCGGTACGCCCCGGCGTCACCGCCGCCGAGATCGACGAGGTCTGCCGCGCCGCCATCGCGGCCAGCGGGTACGGGGTGTTCTTCGTCCATCGGACGGGCCACGGGGTCGGCCTCGACCAGTTCGAACCGCCCTACCTCACCTCGGAGGACCAGACGGTCATCGAGCCCGGCATGACCATGTCCGTCCAGCCCGCCATCTACCTTCCGGGACTGTACGGTGCGCGGATCGAGGACGTCGTCGTCTGCACCGACCTCGGAGCCCGCCGCCTGAACCAGAGCCCGCGCCTGCTCATCGTCACCGACCGCTGAACGAGCGTCCACGGATGCCCGGAGAGCCGGGGCGTGCGAGCCCGCCGGCCGGACGGTCGCTCAGGCAAAGGGCGGCGGACCACTTCCGACCAGCGTGATGACGTCGGACCAGACCGCCGAACCGCCGAGGGTGACCTGTCCCTCGCGGCCGTCTGGAAACCTCAGCGTCCGGTCGGGAGGGCCACTGGCGTCGAAGTCGCCGATGGTCGCGGTCCCGGACCACTCCCGCTGCTTGGCGCGCAGATCGACGTAGACCTCGACCTCGGCTCCGCCGCTGCTGATCAGGGTGGCGGGACCCCGGTAGCGGCTCACGCCTGGATCTTCTCATCAGGGCTGGCGTTGAGTGTGTTCATGAAGACGCACCATAGCCTCCGGCTCGGACGTTCCCGTCCCGTACCGCTCCAAGGCGGGTGAGCTGCGAGCCCGGTGGGCTTCAGGCCGAGGACCTGGGAAGCCGTGAGGTCGAGGCCGCCGAGTGAGCCGAAATACCGGTTCCCAAGGGGTTTTCCCGCGACGGGTGTGGCCACACCTGCGTAGAGTGGCCGCCAAGGGTGTGGCCACACCCCTTGCAGCGAGAGGCACCGGCCCCATGAGGCTCGAACTCACCAACCACGAAGCCCTGCACGGTTGGGGCGTCGTCAACAACAATGCCGATTGGCATGCTCAGCGCAACCGCAAGCCCTCGGCGGCCGAACAGGCGGTCGGAGACATCCTCTTCACGGCCTACCACTGCCGGACCAACACCACGACCACGGTCGATCTCAGCGACGACGAGCGTGCGAGCCTCGCCGAGCTGATCAGCGAGCACATCGCGGCATGGGGGAAGCGCGGCCAGGAGAACGCCGCGACACCTCACCTGCGCTCGCTGGTCGTGAAGCTGGGCGGCTGACATCCCTACACCGGGCAGTCCGCAACGCAAGTTCCGCCTTGCCGACGATGCCCTGTGGGCCGAGTACGACCAGGCGTGCCGTGACGTCAACGGCAGCGCGGACCGCAGTGACGACATCCGCAAGCACGTCGAGGCCGTCGTCGCCGAATGGAAGAAGCGACGCGAGGCAAGCTGATGGGCCGAAGGTCCAGAGCTATGTCATCTCCGCCAGGCGTGCTCGGGTGCGGGCCGGCGCCGACGGCGGGAGGGTGTCAAGGACATCGGCCAGGGTGACGCCGGAGAGGCTGTCCCGCCATGCCTGGTGCGCGTCGGCCATCTTCGCGGCAAGGACACAGGTGTTCCGGCACTCGCCGGGCGGCAGTGCCCCCCGGCCCTGCTGGCGGATCTCGCGGCACTCATACGGTGAGGACGTGCCGTCGACGGCCTCCACGATCTGCAGGAGCGTGATCTCGGAGCCGGGTCGTGCGAGCCGGAATCCTCCTCGCGGGCCCGCGGTCGCGGCGAGCAGGCCGGCCTTGACGAGGGCCTTCAGCTGCTTGGCGAGATAGGGCGCCGGCAGGTCGTAGTACTGCGCCAACTGCGCCGTCGACGCGCTGACTCCTCGATCCAGCTGAGCCAGTGTGGTCGCGCAGTGCAGAACCCATTCGGTGCTTGCGGGAAGCTTCACAGCCGAAGTTTATCGCAGATACCATGGATCTATTTAGTCCGTGATAAGCTCCGGCCCGATCACGAGGACAAGGGAGACCACCATGCGGATCGCCGTTGCCGGTGCGACCGGGAACATCGGAACCCTCACCGTCGCCGCTCTCCGGCGGGACGGCCACGAAGTCGTGCGCATCAGCCGCTCGCTCGGCGTGGACCTGACGACCGGCGAGGGGCTCGACGAGGCGTTGGCCGGCGTAGGGGCGGTCGTCGACGTCACCAACAGCACCGCCGCCGACGCGGCCGAGACGGTGGCCTTCTTCGGTGCCGTCACGCGGAACCTGCTCGCCGCCGAGGAGCGGGCCGGCGTCGGCCACCACGTGCTGCTGTCGATCGCGGGGGTCGACCGCATCGAAGGCAACGCGCACTACGTCGGCAAGCGAGAGCAGGAGCGCCTGGTCTCCGCCGGTCCGGTGCCGTGGACGATCGTCCCGGCCACGCAGTTCCACGACTTCGCCGCGATGGTGACGAGCTGGACCGAGCGGGACGGCGTCGCCACGATCGCGCCGCTGCTGGTGCAGCCGGTCGCGCCCGCGGACGTGGCCGACGTCCTCGCCGAGATCGCGACGGGCCGGCCGCAGGGACGTTACAGCGACGTCGCCGGGCCCGACCCGCAGGACCTGGTCGACATGGCCCGGCGCACCAACGAAGCCCGTGGCCGCACGGTGAAGCTCGTGCCGACGTGGTCGACGATGTTCGGCCTGGAGACGGCCGGCAACGTACTGCTCCCCGGCCCGGACGCCCGCATCACGCCGACCACCTTCGACCAGTGGCTCGCCGACCAGCAGAAGTAAGCCGCACCGGGTGGGGTCGCACACCGCGCCGCCGCGGCGGCGTCTCATCGGCCCTGGTGTGTGAAGGCCGCCCAGGAGTACACGTCGTCCAGCGGGGGTTCCGGGTCGTCCTCGTCCTCTTCCATCGCGCGGCGCAGCTCAGGTCCCATCCCCTCCGGTGCTTCGCGCGTCGGGTCGAGCATCCATAGCTGCGCTGCCCGGAGCGCGTCCCGCGGGGACAGTCCCCGGTGGAGATGGTGGTAGTAGGTGAACATGAGCAGGGACGCCGCCCTGTCCGGGATCTCCCATCGGGAACCCACAGCGGTGACCGGGCCCGCGGTGAGGATGGCCGTCGACAGGGTGAGCGACTCGTCGTAGTCGCTCACGGCGAGGTCGCTGACGCAGGCGACCGCGCTGACCCGGCCGCCCGGGGCGGCTGGGTCACGCCCGTGCGCGGTGCGCAGGATCCGCTCGATCGTCAGTGGCTGCCCGCCCGCCAGGTGGAAGAACGACTTCGCGGGCTCGTCCCCGGCGAAGGCGTGGCAGGCCAGGTGGACGTCCGACGCGCCGGGACGGCCCGGTGCGGGGAAGCCCTCCAGCACCTCGTCCGGAGTGCCGGAACCCGTGGCCCCGGTGAGGCTCCCAGGCCCGAGAAGGCGCGCGCCGGGGAAGAAGCGGAGACGTATCTCCTGACATTCGATGGGCGCGTAGTAGAGGGTTTCGGAGCAGTCGCTCACGATCAGCGGATCGTCTCCCAGCGGCCGGACGTCGCGCTGGGCGACGTCCACCAGCTGGCGCCCGGACACGGCGTAGGAGATGACCGCGTCGGCGCAGGCGTAGCGCGACGGCCCCGCCTCTCTGGGGCGGTGGCGGGCGGCATGCCACGGCACCACGCTGAGCCTTCCCACCGGGACCAGCACCAGCCGCGGCTCCCGGCCGGGCCAGTGCTCCGCGCAAAGCCGGAGCAGCGGCCGCAGCACGGCCATATGGGCCCAGTTGCACAGGGAATCCAGAGCCCGCCGCCAGCGGTTCAACGCGCTGGCATCGCGGGCGCCATCGCGTGCCCCGGTCGCCTCCGTGATGTCCAGCAGCGCCTTGCCCGCGTCGATGTAGTCGTCCAGGATCCCGCTGTACTCGGCCGTGAGCAGCGGCATCGAGAGCGCAAGGAGCCGTCCCGCCGCGGTGACGACGACGCCGGTGCCCGCCTTGCCCGGCGTCGGGGGCAGTAGATAGACCAGCGCGTCGGCGCCGGTGGTCGCCAGCGCCTGCGCGATGTCCGCCACGGACGGCGGGCTGAGCAGGTGGGTCTCCGCGGCGCTGCCGTCCAGCGCGGCCAGCGCCCGGCGTCCCAGTTCGCTCGGCGCGATCAGCCCGCCCTGCGCCGTGAGCAGCTCCGTGAGCAGCTCCGCCGGGTCCCCGCCGCGCTCCCACGGCCGCGTGCCGTACGCGTCGGGAACGGCGCGCCATTCGGCGGCCAGCGGACCGTGTCCCGCGTCCTCCAGCAGGGACGGCAGGTCGGCGGCGGAGGTCGCGGCGTGCAGGACGAGCCCGCGCCCGAGTTCCAGGGCGGACACCGCCCCCTCGAGGTCGCCGTCCCCCACATGCCAGTCGATGATCCGCTCCGCCTCCGGATAGACCGACCGGGCACGGGCGAGCGCCTGGCCGGTGCCGGTCTGCAGCAGGACGGCCTTGCCGTGCGCCCGCAGTGCGCCGAGGCCGGCCTCGCGTGCGGCCTCGTGGTGCCCCTCCTCCCGGCGTGTCACGGCCAGCATCATCCGTATCCCGGCCTCGACGTCGGGGTTGGGCTGCGCGTCCGGGTCCGCCAGCAGCGCTTCCAGCCGGGACGCGGCCTCGGCGTACCAGGCGGGGTCGCGAGTGATCTGCCCGAGCGCGTACCGTGCGGCCGCGGCGAAGAATCTCAGCCGGATCCGGACACCCGGGTCGCCCGCCTCCTCGGCCAGGCCGAGATCGGCGATCCGCATGCCCTCCTCCGCCGCCGCGCGGCCCTGCGTGCCGATCGCGATCAGCAGGTGACCGCCGGCGGCGCGCAGCAGCGTGTGCGGCCTGGCCGGGTGGCCGGGCGGCTGTTCGTCCAGGCCGGCGCTCAGATGGTCGGCCGCCTCCAGGAACGCGGCCGCGCCGCCGCGGCCCGCGATCCCGTGCACGACCAGACCAGTGCCGAGTTCGGTCCGCATGCGCGCGCGGTGCGGATGCGACTCGGGCAGCGAGTCCAGCACGGAACGCATGTCCGCCACACCCCGGTCGACGAGATCGTCCCCCGCGCCGAGGATGCCGCGAACGATGTCGAGGCCGGCCCGGCCGGCCCGGAGCAGCGCGGGCATGTCGGGCGAGAAGTACCCGTCGTCCACGTCGCGCCGGACGTACTCCTCGACGATCGCGCGGTAGTGCAGGGCGGCCTTGGTGTCCTCCCGGTCACGGCTCTCGTTGAAGCGCCGCGTCAGCGCACCCGCGAGGGCATCGGCGACGGTGATCCGGTCCGGACCGTCCGGCGGAAGCTCCGCGTACGCCGCCTCCAGGTGCCAGATCCCTTCCGCCAGGCTCTCGTCACGCTGGCAGAGCACGATGCCGAGCGCGGCGCGGGTCCATCCCCGTTGCTCGCCGTCCGGGACGTCGAGGATCGAGCGCAGCAGGGTGATCGCGGTGGTGGTGTCGGCCGCCGACATGTCGTACGCCGACCGGGTCACCAGCCCCATCGCCGCGTTGCGGACGATCACGTCGTCGGGCGGGGTGCCCGCCGGCAGCTTCCCCAGCGCCCGGACCAGCCATGGCCCGGCGGCCTCCAGATCGGCCCGGTCCGAGGTGAGCTGGCCCCGTGCCGCGAGCAGGAGCCCGATCATGACCGCGATGGGCGAGCACAGCTCCGCGTCGTCCCGGAAGGCGGGCTCCACCTCGGTGAGGACGGCCGTGGCCCTTCTGATGTCGGCGAGGTCGGCGGCGTGCCCGCGGCGTGTGCGGGGCAGCCGGTCGTGCAGGGCGGTCCCGAGCAGGAGGCCGACCAGCGTCCGGCCCTCCTCCGGTTCGAGTAGCTCCCAGGCGGGGCCGGCGTGCTCGATGATTCGGTCGAGGTCGTCGTCGGTCGGCGCACCGCCGGTTCGCTGCCAGAGCGCGTAGGCGAGGAGGCCGGCGAGCGGCCCGCGGGCGTCGTCGCGTGCCGCAGCCTGCGGGCCACGTAGCGCTTCTTCCGCCAGCACAGTTGAGAATGGAGCCGGATGAATCCGGCCTGCATGGTGTAGTGCGACACCCAGATGTGCACGATGGCTCCGACGTCCTCGGCCGGCGCGTAGTTGGTCGAAATGGTCGGACTGTGCAGGCGCATCCGAGGTCGGAAGTTGTCCATTCCGAGCCCATCGGTGCGACTCCAGGCCACGCCGAATGACTCCAGCACGACCTGCCTGGCCTCTTCGAGGGGCAGCGCGGTGGGGACGTCCAGTTGCTGCCGACCCGCCACCTGGGTGAAGACCGCCCAGATGACCAGCAGCATGAAGCCTGTGATGATCAGGAAGCCCGTCATCGGCTCACTTCTTCCAGTGGCCCTCGTGCTCCGGGCAGACCTGGCCGGTGTTCCGGCACTTATTGCAGGTCAGCCGGTCGCCCAAGGGGCTGACGCCGGCGCGGCCGCCATTGCATCCCGGGCAGTCCTGGAGCGTGCGGTAACACTTCTGGCACTGGCTCATTGTGACCTCTCTTTCTTTGGCGGCGGCGAGCTTTGGCTGGGCTCGACAGCAGTCCGAAAACGGACTTGCCATTACTTGTATCAAGGAGGCCAAGGAAAAACCGCAGCACGCCGGCGATCGCCCAGGACGCGGCCGGATAACGACCGGTGGAGTCGTGCGGGCGCCCGAGGGGGCGGTGAGCTGAGGGAGACGGAACACGACCCGTTGGCCGCGAAGGGTGAGACTCGATCTTGTAGTGCGCAGGCACCAGGCCACGTGAGGGGCTGGTCCGGGTGCACCAGAGGAAGGCGGTGACGGGGGACGATGCCCGGCGGGGCGCCGGAGGGAAGTGTGGGAGGCGCGTGAATCCCGCGCATCCCCCTTCCCTAGCGGTGTCTGGAGTGATCAGCAGGTGGCGACTTTTCTCTACCGGATCGGACGGTGGGCCTTCCGGCGGCGCCGGCTCGTGACCGGTCTGTGGCTGGGGGCACTGGTGCTGGCCGTGGCCGCAGCCGCCATGGCGCCGGCCGGGCAGGAGGAGGACCTCTCCATGCCCGGCACCGAGTCGCAGAAGGCGTTCGACCTGCTGGACGAGCGCTTTCCCCAGAGCAACTCCCAAGGGGCCGAGGCCCGCCTGGTGTTCCAGGCCCCGGACGGGCAGCGGGTGACGGCCGGGGAGTACAAGGCGGCCGTCGAGGACACGCTCGGCTCGCTGCACGGCGGCGGTCAGGTCGCGTCGGCCACCGACCCTTTCGAGACCGGCGCTGTCAGCGGGGACGGCACCATCGCCTACTCCACGGTCACCTACACCGCGGACGCCGTCGACCTGACCGGGCCGACGAAGAGCGCCCTGGAGGGCGCCGCGAGCCAGGCCCGGGACGCGGGGCTGACCGTGGAGATCGGCGGCTCGGCCCTGGACTCGGAGGAGGAACCGGGCGGTACGACGGAGATCGTCGGCGTGGCGGTGGCGGCGGTGGTGCTGATCCTCGCCCTCGGGTCGCTGGTCGCGGCCGGGTTGCCGCTGCTGACCGCCTTCGTGGGCGTGGCCATCGCCTTCGGCCTGGTCTCGGCGCTGGCCGTTCCGCTGGGCCTGACGTCCACCGTCGCCATCCTGGCGCTGATGCTGGGGCTGGCGGTCGGCATCGACTACGCCCTCTTCATCACCTCCCGCTTCCGCGACGAGCGCGCCCAGGGCAGCGAGCCGGAGGAGGCCGCCGGCCGTGCGGTGGGCACGGCCGGATCCGCCGTCGTCTTCGCCGGCGCGACCGTCTTCATCGCTCTGGTCGGGCTGGGGGTCGTCGGAATTCCGGAACTCACCAAGATGGGCTTGGGCGGCGCGGGCGCCGTGGCCCTTGCCGTACTCGTCGCACTGACCCTGGTCCCCGCGCTGTTCGGCTTCTTCGGCCGGCGGATACTGTCCCGTGCCGTCCGCAAGGCCACCCGGCCGGGAAACGAGGGCCCGCACCGGGTGCCCACCGCGGACGGCCGGCCTGGGCTCGGGACCCGCTGGGCGCGGTTCGTGCTGCGCCGGCCGGTCACCGTGCTGATGATCGCCGGACTCGGTCTCGGGGCCGTCGCCCTACCGGCGCTGAGCCTCGAACTCGGGCTGCCCGGGGACGAGTCCAAGTCGGTGGAGACCACCCAGCGCCGTGCCTACGACCTGCTGTCAGAAGGCTTCGGACCCGGCTTCAACGGCCCGTTGACCGTGGTCGTGGACACGTCGGAGTCCGGGGACGCCGGAGCCGCCGCGGACCTGGTCGCCAAGACCGTCCGGGGAGTGGACGGGGTCGCGTCGGTCGGTGATCCGGTTCTCAGCCGGAGCAAGGACACGGCCGTCCTCACCGCCGTCCCGCGGACCGCGCCGAACAGCGGCGAGACCAAGGACCTGGTGCACGCGATCCGGGGCGCGGTCTCCGGAGTCGAGGCCGACACGGGCGCCGACATCGCGGTGACCGGCACCACCGCGATGAACATCGACATCTCCGAAGCCATGTCCGACGCCCTCATCCCCTACCTGACCGTGGTCATCGGCCTGGCGGTGCTCCTGCTGACGGTGGTCTTCCGGTCGGTCCTGGTCCCGGTCAAGGCCGCGCTCGGCTTCCTGCTGTCGGTGGCCGCCGCCTTCGGCGTCCTCGTCGCCGTCTTCCAGTGGGGCTGGGCGGCGGACCTGATCGGCATCGAGCAGACCGGACCGGTCATGTCGCTGATGCCGATCCTCATCATCGGAATAGTGTTCGGCCTCGCCATGGACTACGAGGTCTTCCTCTTCACCCGGATGCGGGAGGCCCACGTCCATGGCGCGTCCCCCGGCGAGGCGATCGTCGACGGATTCCGGCACAGCGGACGTGTGGTGGCCGCGGCCGCGATCATCATGATCAGCGTGTTCGCCGGATTCATCGGCATGAGCAGCCCGACCATCCAGACGATGGGCGTCGGCCTGGCCGCCGCCGTCGCCTTCGACGCCTTCGTGGTCCGGATGGCGATCGCACCCGCGGTCCTGGCACTGCTCGGCCGCCGGGCCTGGTGGCTGCCTCGTATCCTGAACCGCGTGCTGCCGAACGTGGACATCGAGGGTGAGAGACTCGGCAGGCAGGTCCCTGCCTCGGTGACCGTGCCGGACGCGGCGGTGCCGCGGTTCGCCGTCGGCCGGGACTGAGCCGGCCATGACGAACACGGGTGGCGGTGCCCCGCGACCACGCGGCGGGTGGTGGCGCCAGGGAGCGATCACGGCGACGGCGTTCGCGCTCTGCCTGCTCGGCGGCATGCTGCAGGACGACGGCAGCACGCTGTCACCGCCGCCCGCCGCCGCCTGCCTCATCGCGGTGGTGTCCTGCGCCGTGCTGCCGCTGCGGCATCGGGCGCCCCTGGCCGCCATGGCGGTCACGACCGCGTGCGGCGTGCTGGTGCCGTTCTCGGGCCTCCTGCTGAGCCCGCTCATCGTGGCCCCGGCAGTGATCGCCGCCTACTCGCTCACCGTGCGCACCGACCAACACGCGGCGAGCGCGGTGTCGCTCACCTCCGTCGCGCTGCTGGTCGCCTCGGCCCCCCTGTTCGGTGCCCTCTCGTGGAAGGACGCGAGCAGGGTGGCAGCGGTGGCGGCGTTCCCGCTGGTGGCCGGCGTACTCGGTCACTCGGCGCGGAACCGGCGGGCCTACCTGGCGGCCATGGAGGAGCGGGCCCGGCGGGCCGAGGAGAGCCGGGACAGCGAGGCGCGCCGGAGAGTGGCCGAGGAACGGGTGCGCATCGCCCGGGAACTGCACGACCTCGTGGCCCATCAGATCACCCTGGCCAACGCGCAGGCCACGGTCGCCGCCCACCTCTTCGACGTCCGACCGGAGCAGACCCGCAAGAGCCTGAAGGAGCTCGTCGAGACCACCGGCGACGCGCTCGACGACCTGCGGGCCACGGTGGGTCTGCTGCGTCAGACCGGGGACGCGGCCGCGCCCGCCGAACCGGCGCCCGGCCTGTCCCGGCTTCCCACGCTTCTCGAGTCCTTCCGCCGCGCGGGTCTGGAGGTGTCGGTGCACCAGGAGGGCACGGCCAGGCCGCTGGCGCCGGGAGTGGACCTGACCGCCTACCGCATCGTCCAGGAGGCGTTGACCAACGTGACCAAGCACGCCGGTACCGGTAGCGCCCGGGTGCGCCTCGCCTGGAACCGCGATCGCGTGACCATCACCGTCGCCGACGACGGAGGGGGCGCCCGGACGGCGCCGACCGCGTCCACGGGAGCGGACCGTCCGCCCGGTTACGGTCTGATCGGGATGCGTGAACGCGCCACCGCAGTCGGGGGACACCTCTCCGCGGGCCGGCGCCCGGAGGGCGGTTTTCTCGTCTCCACCCAGCTGCCCCTCCCTCCCGCCAAGGACAAGACGCGGAGGACTGACGGAGCAGCGACCGTCGAGGGGCGGACGGCCGAGGGAGCGACAGGCGACGGACGGACGGGCGACGGAGCGGCCGGGGATGCGCCGTGACGCTCCGGGTGCTGCTCGCCGACGATCAGGCTCTGCTGCGCGGTGCCTTCCGGACGCTTCTCGAGACCGCCGAAGACATCACCGTGGTCGGCGAGGCCGCCGACGGCGGGGAGGCGGTGAGACTCACCCGGGAGCTGCGCCCGGACGTGGTGATCATGGACATCCGGATGCCCGAGGTGGACGGTCTCACCGCCACGTCGGAGATCTGCGCGGACCCGGAACTGCGGGCCTGCCGCATCCTGATCCTCACCACGTACGAGACCGACGAGTACGTCGCCCAGGCGCTGCGCGCGGGGGCCGGCGGCTTCATCGGCAAGGGCATCGGGGCCGAGGACCTGCTGGACGCCGTGCGTACGATCGCCGGCGGGGACACTCTGCTGTCCCCGGCCGCGACCCGCTCCCTGGTCGCCCGCTTCCTGGCCACACCGGACGACGCCCCGCCGCACCACTCCGAACGGCTCGCCGTGCTCACCCCGCGCGAACGCGAGATGGTGGCGCTGGTCGCGACCGGCCTGTCCAACCAGGAGATCGCCGACCGGATGTTCCTCAGCCCCTTCACCGTCCGCGCCCACGTGCAGCGCGCCATGACGAAGCTGGACGCCCGCGACCGGGCGCAACTCGTCGTCATCGCCTACCGGACGGGCCTGGCCCGCGCCGCCCCCGACGGCGGCCCCGACCGACTGGCGTAGTCCGGTACCGGGCCCTTCGGCCGCTCCACCCGGCTGCGGGCGGCACCGCAGGTCGTGCAGCCGGATCGGCGGCACATCGCCCGGGGCGCTCGACCCGCTGGACGTGGCGGTGGCCGGCCCCTCGTCTCCTGCCGGCCTGCCGGCTTCCTCCGGCGGCGGCGTCACCCGTCGTCCGATTCCGGGTGACTTTTCAGAAGGTCGGCGGCGGGAGTCCGGTAGGGGGCGAGGGTCTGCAGGATGTCCCGGGTGCTCTCGATCCTGTCCTCGTTGATGGTGAAATGGCCCGCGTCGACCATGGCGTCGTCCGCGTCATTTCCGGGAATGACCACACCGACGATGCCGCCCTTGTCGGTGACCAGGGCACGGTCACCGGTCAGGCATTTCTGGTCCAGCGGCGACACCTCCTCCCGGATGACCACGTCCAGCACGATTCCCGCGTCCAGCTGCTCCCGTAGCACCCCGAGCATGACGCCGTCGATCTCGGCATTCGACAGGACCAGGATCCGGTGCAGCGTCAGGCCGCCATCCGTGACCGCGGACCGCTCCGCCGCGAGATAGGTGGTATCGCGGCCGGTCCACCAGTAATCGTTGCCGGTCGCGCTGAGGGCGGTCATCTTCGTCAGCTCGGGCAGGATTCCGGGACGGAACTCCTGGCGGCGCCCGAGCGGCGACTGGCCGTTGGCGAGGTCGCGCATGTCCTCGGTGAACGCTCGCTGCCGTGCCTCGCGCAGTTTCAGCAGGATCGCGCTGTTGCGGTGGTCGATCCGGATCCACTGCTCCGCGATCTCGCGGACGAACGCCTGGCACTCGGAGGGGGCGTCGGCGAGCGATTTGGTGATCGCCAGCGCGGCGGAGATCTCCGCGAGCTGGTTCTGGTCGTGCTGGATGCTCTCCTCGCGACGGAAGAAGGCATCGATGACCAGGGTGAGGATGACCCCGGCGAGAGTGACGAGCAGGGCGAGCCGCCCGGTGGTGCCTCCCGATCCGGCCACAATGGTCAGGGTTCCGAGCCCGACCGAAAGGAGCCCGCCGAAGACGAGTCGCCCGCGCTGCCACGGAACCGCCGGCTTCCGTTCCGCCACGACATCGACTCCTCGCTGCTCAGGCGCTCATGGAAGGCCCGAGTGATCATTTCGGGTGCGTCCATTGCAGAGTGTGAACTGCGCCAACGGGTCGCATGGCAGCATTTCAGGACCTGTGTTCCTGAGTCTGTGCCCTCTGCCACATTGGTCCCGTCGACCGTCACCTCGGTCGCCGGCGGCCGTTGCGCAGCGCCGCGCCAGTGACCGCGGAAGGGCTCACAGAATCCACCAGCTGGAGCACCGGGTGATCTCCGGCGGTCGTTCCCTCGCCACAGGCGAGCGGCCTTTGAGAAGATCTCACCTGTTCGTTCAGACACGAGTGTTCCTGTGAGAGGTATCGCCGTTGGAACCGCTGGGGCAGGACGGCTCGCGACAGGTGGCGGACGCGGACGGGCAGGTGCTGGCGGGACGGTACCGGCTGGTGTCGCTGCTCGGTCAGGGCGGCATGGGAGCGGTCTGGCGGGCCCACGACGAGCAACTGGACCGTGAGGTGGCGGTCAAGGAGCTGCGCCTGCCCGAGCACCTGCACGACGCCGCACGGCAGACCTGGATCGCCCGGCTGGACCGAGAGGCGCGCGCCGCGGCCGGGCTCAGGCATCCCGGGATCGTCACCGTGCACGACCGCGTGACCGGTGATGACGGCCGGCCCTGGATCGTCATGGAACTCGTCAGGGGGCGTTCCCTGGGCGACCTGCTGAGGGCCGAGGGACGGCTGCCGCCCGTCCGGGTCGCGCAGATAGGGTTGCGACTGCTGGACGCTCTGCGCGCGGCTCACCAGGCGGGCATCACCCACCGTGACATCAAGCCCGCCAACGTCCTGCTGGAGAACGACCGCGTCGTCCTGACCGACTTCGGCATCGCGGCCGTCGAAGGCGATGCGACCCTGACCGGAACGGGCGCCGTTCTGGGCACTCCCGCGTACATGTCCCCCGAGCAGGTCCGCGGCCAAGAGGCCACGGCCGCCGCCGACCTGTGGTCACTCGGCGCCACGCTCTACACCGCCGTGGAGGGACGCCCCCCGTTCGAGGGCGCCAGCACCGGGGCCGTCTTCATCGCCATCGCCACTCAGGACCCCACCCCACCCGCGCACGCCGGCCCCCTCGAACCCATCCTCAGGACGCTGCTGCACCGAGACCCCTCCCAACGCCCGACCCTAGATCGCCTGCACGCCCAGCTCACCTGGCTCGTCCAGGGCCGCCCGCCCGCACAACCGACCCTGCTCCAGCCGTCGGCACAACCGCCTGCTCCGCAACTTCCTCAACGCCCCGCCCGCACCCGCAGGAAAAAGGTTGTGCTCATCGCTCTCGTGGCGGCCGCCACCGCCCTGACGCTCGTCCCCACGGCGGGGTGGGCGGTGACGGCGTTCCGGGAGAGGCAGGGAAACCAGCGCTACGAGGCGAACATGAACACCATCGCGGGGATGGGGACGATCCCGGGTGATTCAAGCGAGCTCACCAGGACTCACGAGAACACAGTGGAGGTCGACTCGATCCTGTGCGAGGACACATCCGCCGTCGGGTGCAACCTGGAGGGCCAGGTCACCATCGTCATCAACTGGCTCCGGTCGCGGACCGGCGTGCGGTCCGTGATCCTCAAGCCCCCCACGGAGGAACCCAACACCTACCCCAGCCGTTCGCTGCTGGTTCTCACTCAGAATTCACTGAAGATAACTGAGGTCCTCATCTACGACGATGAGCACAACAACAAAATCATGCTCAGTTTCACCGTGGGCTGACGGCCGGCAGTTATGTCTTTGACGGGATCTGGTGCTCGGGCGTTCTGCACATGTGCTCCACCGGCCTGCCACGGTGACCAGGCCCTCGTGGAAGCCTCGATCCGCCGCGCGATCGTTGCGGGAGAGCGCTGTGCTTGCCGGGAACTACGTCCGCGCAGGTGAGAAGCGTGAGGGCGGCGGGCTCCGACGCGAGGCTTGATCAGTCTCAGTGCCAGAGCCGCCACCGGCGAGCGGAGCGCAGGAATCTCGGGTGGCCGGTCAGGCGGCCGTCCGGGGGGCGAGATGCCGGAGGAAGAACTCGGTCATGAGGGCGAGCGTGTTCTTGAACTCCTGGTCGTAGACGACGAAGTGGCCGCCGGACAGGGTGACGAGCCGCTTGGGGTGCAGGGCCCGTTCGTAGGCGGCGAAGGCCAGGTCGCTGTGAGTGAGGATGTCGTGCTGGGCGACGACGAGCATGAGCGGTGTAGGGGAGATGCGGGCGATGTAGTCGCCCGGCTCGTAGCCGGCGATCGCCTCCACCGACCGGAGCGTGACCTCGTTACGCCACGTCGCCAGGCGCTCCGGCTCGATCGTCTGGTACCACTCGTAGGTTTCCCGGTCGGCCATCGCGGCGGGCTCCCCGGGGGTCGCGGTGACGAGGGGGATCATCGCCGGCGCCTCGCCGTTGAACCGGGCGAGCCGGTCGGCGTCGAAGCTCCTGCGCACCTCGGCGAGCGCCTCGCTGGGGATGAACCGCGACAGGGTCGTCCCGCCGCTGACGACCGGCACCTGCGAGTAGACGGCCTTGACCCGCCGGTCGACGGCCCCGACGACGAGCACGTGCCCGCCCGAGAAGCTCGACCCGAACACCCCGATGCGCTCGGCGTCCACCTCGGGCCGCGTGCACAGGAAGGTGATGGCGTCCCGGTATCCCTGGATCTGTGTCCAGGGGTCGACCTCCTGGCGCGGCTCGCCGTCGCTCGCGCCGAACGAGGCGTGGTCGTAGAGGACGACCGCCAGCCCGGCCGCGGCGAGCGCTTCGGCGATGTCGTCGGTGTACTGCTCCTTGACCGCCCCGAGTCCGTGGGTGACGACCACGGCCGGGTGCGGGCCAGAGGTGCCGTCGGGGGTGTAGAGCCATCCGCGGAGGGTCGTCCCGGCCGAGACGAACTCGATGTCCTGACGCATTTGCGGGTCCTTTCGCTGGTGCGGCGGGTCTACACCGCGGCCTAGGGAGGGCCGGGGGAGTCGCCGGGGGTGAAGACGCCGCCGAGGGCGGCGGCGTGCGCGGCCGCGGCGGCGCTCTCGGCGATCTCGTCGTCCACCGGTCCGCGGGCGACGAGCAGGCGGTAGTAGACGGGGGCGCCGACGGCGCTGATGATCGCGATTCCGTCGGTCCCCGGCGGCAGTTCGCCGCGTCCTACGGCCCGTTCGACGATCCGGGACGCGAGGCGGTTGCGTTCGGCGATCACCGTCGCCCAGGCGGTGGACGCCTCGGGGGACCGGACGGCGGCGGCCACGACGCCCTCGACGAGCGCCCGGGCCCTGGGCTGCCGGTACAGGGCGGCGATCTCCAGCGCGAGCGCCCGGAGGTCGTCCTTCAACGAGCCGGTGTCCGGTATCGGGATCTCGCTCCTGCCCAGTTCGCCCAGCAGGTCGACGACGAGTCCCTCGACCGTCCGCCATCGCCGGTACAGCGTGGCCAGATGCACGCCCGAACGCTCGGCCACCTTCTCCAGGGTGAGGCCGGCGTATCCGCCGGCCTCCAGTTCGTCCCGGACCGCGGCCAACACCGCTGCCCGGGTGCGCGCCGTTCGGCCGCCGGGCCGCACGGCCCCCGTCGCGCGCGGCTTCACGTCCATACGGCGCCCCTCTCCGTGGGTCACGTCACATGGTAACGCGAAATTCTTTGCATTAACAGCCGGGCGGCAGGTGCACTGCGGGGGTGTCCGCCTGGTGGCCCTGCTCGGCCGTGTTCCACAAGGTCGAAGACCGAGTTGACGGCCCAACGCGTGGTTCGGGTTCAACGGCGGCCCCGCCGGCACTCTCATTTGGTGGATCACCGGGGCGACCGGGCCGGGTCTCGCCAGGGAAACGACAGGGTGGTCGAGACGTCTGGGACGGCGTCGTCGGTCTGCATGCAAGAAGGCGAGCTCGTTGACGGGCCGATCTAGGCCGTGTTTAGGAAGTCTGGTCCCAGGTCGGCATGTCGTGTCTGGGGATGAGTGAGGTCTCCGGTAGATGGATCAACGACCAAGAAGACCATCTGCACGGAGACCTCGGTGGCCAGGGTATCGATTGGAGCGCGTAAGGATCTGACCGACCGGCAGTGGCGGGTGCTGGAGCCGCTGCTTCCCCGGCCCAAGCGGCCGGGCCGGCCTCGCAAATGGACGCGCAGGCAGCTGGTGGACGGTGTGCGGTGGCGGGTGCGGGTCGGTGCGCCGTGGCGGGATGTGCCCGAGCGGTACGGCCACTGGCAGTCGGTCTACGGGCTGTTTCGCTGCTGGCAGCGAGCCGGGGTGTGGGCGCTGATCTGGGCGAAGCTGATGGCCTTTGCCGACGCGGCGGGGCTGGTCGGCTGGTGGGTGTCGGTGGACTCCACCATTTGCCGGGCGCACCAGCATGCCGCCGGTGCCCGCCGCGATGGCACCGCCCAGGCCGAGCCACCCGGCGGAACCGGCGGTCTCGAGCCGCCCGATCATGGGCTGGGCCGCTCACGCGGCGGGCTGACCACCAAGATCCACCTTGCCGCAGAGCAAGGCCGCAAGCCGATGGCGGTGCTGCTGACGGGCGGGCAGCGCGGCGACAGCCCGCAGTTCACCGCGGTGCTGGAGCGGGTGCGGGTCGCCAGGCTCGGGCCGGGACGCCCGCGGAACCGGCCAGACCGCGTCCTGGCCGACAAGGCCTACAGCTCCCGAGCCAACCGGGCCTACCTGCGCCATCGCGGCATCCGGGCGACCATCCCGGTCAAGGACGACCAGCAGGCCCACCGCAAGGCCAAGGGCTCGGCCGGAGGACGACCACCGGCATTCGACACCGACGCCTACCGGCAGCGCCACGCCGTGGAATGCGGCATCAACCTGCTCAAGCAACACCGGGCGGTGGCCACCCGCTACGACAAGCTCGCCGTCCGCTACCAAGCCACCATCCAAGTCGCCATGATCGACATCTGGCTGCGAGCCCTGGCCAACACCACTTTTTAAACACGGCCTAGTCCCGGAAAGCCCGCGCAGGACCGTGCGGGTGCTGCCGGGCCCCGATCGCACGAGACGCCGTGCTCCTGACGAGTCGGATGGTGCGCCAGAACTTCGTCAGGTCACCACTGGGTGATGAACGGCGTGTCCGGTTCGTGGTGCCGCCAGGCATGGTTGAGGCGGGCGAGGCTGGTGGGGGCGGCGATGCCGCGCACGGTTGCGATCTTGCCGCCGGTGATGTCGAACGCCACGGCGCCGACGACACGGTCGCCGACCACGAAGAGGGCGGCGGGGCCGCCGTTGACGAGCGCGTAGTGGATGGCGGGCGTGCCGCCGGCGAGCCGTCGTTTCGCGGGTGTGGGGTTGAAGCCGGCCCGTGCGATGGCGGCGATGCGCTGCGCGGTGTCGTACCGCAGCGGTGCCCCGGTGAGGCCGGCGCCGTCGGAGATCGCGGTCGCGTCGTCGGTGAGCAGCGCCACCAGCCGTTCGGTACGGCCCGAGGAGGCGGCGGCGAAGAATTCCTCGACGATCCTGCGGGCGGACGCGGGGTCGGCTTCGCCGCCGGGGCGGCGCGCGGCGGTGATGCGGCGCCGGGCCCGGTGCAGGTGCTGCTGGCTTGCGGACTCGGTGATGTCGAGGATCTCGGCGATCTCGGCGTGGCTGTAGGAGAACGCTTCGCGCAGGAGGTAGACGGCCCGCTCAAGGGGTGAGAGGCGCTCCATGAGAGTCAGCACGGCCAGGGAGACCGATTCGCGCTGCACGAAGGTGTCGGCGGGGCCGAGCATCGGGTCGCCGTCGAGGAGCGGTTCGGGCAGCCGGGCACCCACAGTGCGTTCGCGGCGAACCTGTGCCGATCGGAGCCGGTCGAGGCACAGGTTGCTGACGACCTTCGTCAGCCATGCTTCCGGCACCTTGATGCGCTGCCGGTCGGCGGCCTGCCATTGCAGGAACGCGTCCTGCACGGTGTCTTCGGCGTCGGCGGCCGAGCCCAGCAGCCGGTAGGCCAGCGAGGCCAGCCGGTTCCGGCTGGCCTCGAACCGATCGGTGGCGGTGCTGTCCATCCGGGCGACTCTATGCGGCGGCCGTCTCGGCGGACCGGTCGGACGCCGTGGCCAGGCGGCGCTTGCGCTTGGGCATGCAGAAGGTCGGGTGCGAGGTGGCCCAGAGCGACATCCGGACGATGCTCGCCTTGATCCTCGCGGCCTTCCAGCCGCCGACGTACCTCGGCTTCGCCATCCCTTCGTCGTCGACCATCTGCACGATCGCGTCCCGCCGCCCGAGACTGATGTGGTTGCCGTAGAAGAGCAGCTTGGTGTGGGGGACCTTGCGGCCGGTCAGGCGTCCGACGATCGCTTCGATCGCCTGATTGCTGGTGTAGCCGGCCGAAGCGCAGGACATCGGCAACGGCCGGCCGTTGTCGCCGACGGCGTGGGCGCAGTCGCCGACCGCGTAGACGTTCGGGTGCGAGACCGACCGCATGGTGCGATCGACGACGATCTGACCGTTCCCGGTGACCTCCAGCCCGCCGGCGGCGGCGAGGGGGCTGAGTGCGAACCCGGCCGCCCACACGGTCGCGTCGGACGCCAGGACGGTGCCGCCGGCGCACAGGACCCGCGTCGCTTCGACCGCTTCGACGCTGGTGTGCTCCAGGACGGTGATGCCCAGCCGGTCGCAGGCCCGGCGGAGGTGGTCGCGGGCTCCGACGGAGAGCCGGGCGCCCAGCTCGCCGCGGGCGATCAGCGTCACCGACAGGCCGGGCCGGCGTTCGGCGATCTCGGCGGCGGTCTCGATGCCGGTCCACCCGTCGCCGACGACCAGCACACTCCCGCCTTCGCCCCGCCTGTCCAGGTCGTCCAGGCGCTCGCGCAGGCGGACGGCCGAAGGCCGGCCGGCGACGTCGAAGGCGTGCTCGACCACGCCGGGGACGCCGTGGTCGGCGACGCGGCTGCCGAGCGCGTAGAAAAGCGTGTCGTAGCCGAGTTCGCCGCCACCGTCGGCGTCGGCCACGGCGACGACTCGGCGCTCGGGGTCGACGGCGGTGACACGGGCCACGCGCAGCCGTATTCCCGTGCCCGCGAAGACGTCGGTGAGCTTGGGGGTCTGGATCTCCCGGCCGGCCGCGAACTGGTGCAGCCGCAGCCGCTGGATGAACTCCGGCACAGCGTTGACCACGGTGATCTCGGTGTCCGCTCGGGACAGACGGCGGGCCAGGACCCCGGCCGCGTAGGCCCCGGCATAGCCGGCGCCGAGGACGACGATGCGGTGCTTCATGGGTTGCTCCCGTCGGTTCGCTTGCTCTCGGTGAGTTGAGCGGAACAGCGCCCCGTTTGCTGACAGGAACTGCTTATGGCCTGGGTCACAGAGCGGCGGACGCGCCGCCCGACGATGCCCGCGGCCCCGAGACGCAGCCGCAGACCGAAATGAACAGGGTGATCGATGTCGACCACCGTCGACATCGACATCAAGCTCGCCAAGCGGAAGGTGGCCGTGGGCGAATTTGTCGCGTTCCCGGTTCGTTCGGAGACCGGACGATCCGGACCTGTCGCCACGCATCTGCTGACGGTCCGCCAAGCCACCGCCTGATACCTGAGCAGCCTTGCCTGCTGAGATGCACACCTTCGTCCTGGGGCAGGAGCCGTAGCACCCACGTCTCGCCACGATGCTCTGGTCTACACCCGCCAATTCATCTGGAAATCAACTGATCAGAGCATGCTGTTCTTGTGGCCTTGGTGCCATCGATACCAGCGGCCTGCCGTCCAGTAGAGGTGAACCAGGACGCCTGCGACCGCCAGCATGGCGGCTAGGCCGCTGGTCAGAACGGTCGTAGAGACGAGCACCCACATGATCGTTACGGCTGCCACAGCGAGGCAACAACACCCGCCGGAGGTGTCGCTGATCATCTCGGCGGTGAAATCCAGGGTGGGTCTCAGCCGCCTGGTAATCCCGCGGAGCGCCCACCAGTCCTTGTCATAGTCCGCGCCCAACCGGACGCACAACGCGCCCTCAACCAGGACCTGGATTGACCAGGCGGTGTCGAACATCTCGCTTATGGGTTCAGGAGCGACCGATCGCGAGCCGAAGTGCAGGCCTACGAGAAGGCTGCCGGTCGCACTCCATGCGGCGTGAAGCAACCCGGCTCCGAGGGCCAGCCACAACAACGCAGGCAGCGTTGCGAAACCACGGATGGTGTGCCGTTTCACTTGCCAGGGGTCATCGCCTTGGGCGGTCGGTTTCGAAGGTGGTACTCGCCCGTGCCGCTCAGCATCCTTGCTCGCGACCGGGAACAATTCGCAGAGGATCAGCACACGGACCGGATCGTCGCGGTTCTCCGAGGCAAGACTCTCGAACCAGTCGACGCGTTCAGGTAGCGAAGCGCGACAGGCTTCGCTAACGCGCGTGAGGTGTTCGATGAGCTCGCCATGGTCTGTGGCGAGTTGCAATAGTGCTGCGTTCACCGGCAGCGCGGAGATGGCGGTCTGAGCGGCGGATGGAAGCGTCGCCGTCGCGCTCAACCGATTGAAGGAGGCGTGCAACTCGCTCCACCGGTCATGAATTTGCTGCAATTCACTGCCGTTCGGAAACCGCTCGAACTCGGGCAGCAATCGCTCTCGCCATAGAGCGTCGATCAGGCCGCGCCCGGGGTCACCTTGCGCGCGTGCGGACGTGGCCAGGTCGTGAAGGCGCCTTGGCTTGAGCTCCTCGCCACGGTAGGTCGCAGGTATCCCTGGATCCAGCCAATTGAGCAGGTGGATCAGCTTGGCGTCAACGGAGAACCTGTCCGTCGCCAGACACCGCGCAAGGAGATCGTCCGGTTCTTCCCGATCGCGATCACTCGGAAATTGCCGTAACCAGTCCCAGGCGATCCCGTGGCTGAGAAGATCGGCTGCCTTGTCCCAGTTGCCCGCCAGTGCGGCGGCGAGGCTCGTCCGTTCGGTGTAGGGCTCGCCCAGAAACCACAGTGGCTCGATCGGCTCGGCTGGATGCGACATGTCATCTCCGCCCGCCTGATCCTGTGGTTGCACAGCGACCTATATATCAGGTGACAAGCCGGCCAGGGAGGCGTTCCGACGCCCGCCCTGGCCGGTCAGTAGTGATCAATAGTTCACTGCTGACAGTGCTAATAGAATTCGATTCTATTTCGAAATGATTAAGTTTGAGGCTCTTGTCGGGCTTGTGTCCGCTCCGGGTGGATATCTTCGCGCAGTGGCGGCATTTGATGAGCAAGTTGATCGAATGAAAAGGATCTTTCGCGGCCTGGAGACCTACGGTGACGGATCCCCATCCGAGCAGGCGACGCGTTTTCGCCTCACCGAACTGTTCCCCGAGGTCATAGAGCGTGCGCGCAAGAACTCCAAGGCTTGGGAGAGCCCGCAGGTCGACCTGCTGGTGAGCCTGTCCGGCTTCTCACCGGCCACCACGATCCTGGCCTTCGAGCTGCTACAGCCCAAACGTTTGTTCGTCATCTCCTCGGCGACCACCGAGAAGAGCATCGACGTGATAGCCGACAATCTGCTCGGTGAGCGGCTCCCCATGCGCCACTTCCGTCATAAGCCCTGTGATGGGACCGACCCTCTGGCCATCTACCGGTTGGTCAAGGAAGAGGTCGGAAACCTTGCAGAGGACGGGCGGCGGCTGTCCGCGATGATCGACATCACCGGCGGGAAGAAGGTGATGAGCGCCGCGGCGGCCCTGGTGGCATGGCAGCTCGACCTGCGGCTCTGCTACATCGACAGCAGTTACGACAGCGAGATGCGCCAGCCTATTCCCGGTACCGAGAGGCTGCTCATCTTGGAGAACCCGACAACGATCTTTGGCGACCAGGAGATGGACTCCGCCCTGGAAACCTTCCGCAGCGGTGCCTTCGCCGTCGCTCAGGAGAAGTTCGCCGTCCTCGCCGAGTCGATGACCGAGCCCAGTCGCGCCAGGCTTTTGCGTGACCTGTCCGCGCTGTACCAGGCCTGGACCGATCTCGACCTGCCGCGGCTGCCTGTGCTGAGCGACCAGGTGGCGAAGGGATTGGCCGACCCCCTCACTCGCGTCAGCAGCGCCGCCGCCACCCAGCTGTCGGAGCAGCTCGCCTACATCGCCCAGCTGACCGAGGCGGGCGACTTGCGCGGGATGCCGAATTTCTATGTGCTGGGCGAGCATTATCGTGGTCTGGGACGCACCGACTTCGCTGCTCTGCTTTATTACCGGACCGTGGAGGGATGTTTTCAGCAGCGCCTCGACTGTGCGCTCAAGGGATTCGACACCGGCGATGCCGACTACGAGCTGATCGACGTTCCACGCGATGAACTTCTCAGGAGGTTCAACGAAATTCTGCGCCGGATGAAGAGACCGCCGGTGACGGCCCTCCCCACCAGGATCGGGTTCATGGATTCGGCCGTCCTGCTGCACGTCCTCGGTGACTCGATGCTGGAACGCATCAACGTCCGCGACGTCAAGGGCATTAGCTATCTCTCCCGACTCACCGAGGCGCGCAACAAATCCGTCCTCGCTCATGGGAACCGCACTGTGTCCGCGCGTGACTGCGACCAGCTGCGCGATCTTGCGCTTCGGTGCCTGCGGGCTCTGTGGTCCCTGCACCAACCGGGTGAGGACATCGACGCGCTCTGCAGAACCCTGCGGTTCGTCCGGGATGTTTGATGGCCAAGTGGGATCGCGTCGAGCCGCGGCTCGCCCCTCCCCGGCATTGGGTCGACGAACTTGAGGAACTGCGCCGCGGCCGACTGACGGCCTCGTTGGGCGAGATCAGGCTGAGCTTCGACCCGAGCCAGTTCACCGGCGTGGATCTCGACGCAGTGGCCGCCGACCTCAGTGCCGCCGCGGTGCTGGCCCGGGCCCCCGGTGAGCGCCGGTACTACGACTTCTTCGGGGAGAAGTACCTGCTCCGGCTGCTCGACCGGAAGGCCAAGGAAGGGCAACACCGGTTGGCGGTCGTGGCTTCCGTCCGGCAATCCGACAGGATGCTCCCGCGGACGGGTTGGTTCACCTGCAAGGTGACCTTCGACCGGCTCTGGGACGAGCGCCCGTGCGATCTGCCCGCCCTGCTGGACGCCGTCGGCCAGGAGCGGCAGGCCGCGCGGCGTAAGGCAGCCGAACGCGCCCTCACGTCCAGGCACCAGCAGCGAACTCCGGCACGGTCCGCCGACCTCAGTGCTCTGGCCGGACGCCGCTATGGAGCACTACGCGCGCTCCTCGAGTTGCTCAAGCTACGGGCCGAAAACGAATGCATCGAGGCACCCTGCACGATCGTGGATTCCGATCGACGATCCGGCGCTGACGACGAGTCACCGTTGCTGGCGCTGCAACTGGAGGGGAACACACGCGACTTCGACGACGCCCGCGTGACGCTCACCGCGGGGCCGTTCTCGGTTAACACCAAGGTCGTCGACAGCGGGCAGGGCCTGCTCTTCGTCGAGCGCCCTGCGGTTCCCCTGCCCGATGCCCCGTTACGGATCAGCAGAAACTCCCGCTTCGGGATGCGGCAGCACCAGTCCGCGCTCGATGCGTTCATGAGGGGCGATGTCTCCGGTGACTGGGCGGATCTGGTGAACCTGCTCTGTGACACCAAGGCTCTGGAACTCGCCGCTTCCCAGATCGTCCGCCCAGACCGGTTCTTCTGCGATCTCGATCCCGGCACCCCCGCCCTCAACGACGAGCAGCGCAAGGCCGTGACAGGGGCGATGAGCACACCCCACGCCTTCATGATCCAGGGACCTCCGGGGACCGGTAAGACCTCGGTGATCTCCGAGCTGGTGCGCCAGCTCGTCGCCCGCGGCGAGCGGGTGCTGCTGCTGGCCCCCACACACGCGGCCATCGACGAGGCCCTGCGCAGGGTGGGCGACAAACCGGGGATCCGCGCCCTCAGACTGACCTGGAACGAGCTCAAGGTCGACGAGGACCTGCGGCGGTTCCTGCCCGACCAGATGGCCTTGACGCCCAACCTGCGGGTGCGACGACCCGAGTTCTCGCGGGCAGCCGGGTGGGACACCGAGTATCACCGCCTGGAGTCCGAGCTGAAGGCGGCCGAGCGACTCCAAGCGCTGCTCCCCGACGTGAACGTCGTCCGCGAAGCCGCCCAACGAGCGCAGACAGAGATGCGGGACGGGCATGACCTCCTCGCCCAGGCCCAGAGTCAGTACGACGAGCGTGCCGGCGCCCTGGCCCGGCAACTGGCCGATACTCGGGCCCGGCTGAACGAAGCGGCAGCCGAAGAGGATGCGTGGACCCAACGGCGGCAGCGGGCCCAGAGCCGTATCTCCCGGTACGTCGAAGGGTTGCAGCGGTTGGCGAGAGCCGCGGAGGAACTGGAGCACGCGCGTCACGAGTCTAAGTCCGCCCGTTCCGAACTGGCCAGGCAAGAAGGCGTTCTCCGCGATCTCGCGCAAGCCGATATCGTGGCGCTCACTCCGCTGGACGAACAGATCCGTGCCACCGCCGAACGCATTGCCAGGGCTCAGCGGAAGACCGCCGAGCAAGGGCAACGGGTGCACCACGCGCTGCAAATGATCAAAACGATCCGGCTGCAGCGCGGAAGCTTCGGCAGCTTCATCGACACGCTCTTCGGGCGGCAGGATCCCAATCTTGCCGAGTGGTATCGGCACCGTGCCGCCGCGTGGGAAGCCTCGGCCCGGGCGCGCTCAGAGTGGTCGCGCGCGGAGGAGTGGCGTAAGGAACTGCTGCGCAGGCGAGAGACGCTGCTGGCCGAGTGGCGGGAGGAAACCCACCGACGACGCGAACATGCCCTGAGACAGGTCGATGCGGCGAGCCAGGTGCATCGGAGGAGCGTCCACGCATGGCAGAGCTCGCTGCGGGCGGTGGGGCTGGCCGTCTTCCCCGTCGAATCACAGGTCGATGACCTGGCCCGGCGCCTCGACGCCTTTCTGCGTGACCCCGTCCGTACGTCCGACCTCCCGGAGTGGCTCAACCTGCCAGACCTCGCGGCGGCGAGTCGCGAACTGGCGGCCATCACTAGGCGGGAACGAGATCTCGGGCTGCTGCGCCGGCGGGAGGAGCGAACGCACGAAGAGATCGTGCGACTGGACACGGCGGCCGCGTCCGACCGCGTGCGGAACGAACAGTTGGTCGCCGAGGCGCAAGAACGCCTTGCAGAGGCGGAAAGTCGCCTTGAGTTGATGACGGATTCGATCGGCCCTGCCCTCGAGAGCCTGGGCTTCGATGGTCTACCTATGGCGGAGGACCTGGCCACCCGGATTGACGCGATCCGGAATCGCCACACCCTCATCCCGCATCTCATCAAGTTCGAGCGACGATGGTTCGAGCTCAATGCATCCCTCTCGGACGAGCAGATCGCCGCCGAGATCGACATCGCCTACGGCCGGACCGCCAACCTGGTGTGCGCCACGACCACCGGAATCGTCGGCCGTGGCAGCGACCTCGTCCGCCATGCCGATTTCGACACGCTCATCGTGGACGAGGCCAGCCGCGTCACGGACAGCGAATTCCTTATCGGTGCCGTCCGTGCTCGCAGATGGGTGCTCGTAGGAGACGAGAAGCAGCTTCCTCCGCACGTGGACAATCTCGACGAGAGACACCTGCACGCCCTGGCGGCCATCGCGCGGGCCGAGCGCGGGGACGCACCGTCGATCGAGGACGCGGTACGGAAACTGGCCAACCTGTGGGAGAAGGATGAGGACCTGCGCGCATATCGGGTTCCAGAAGTCACCCAGTACGCCGAGAACCTGGTTGGGTCCGGCGGGTGGGATGAGATCTACAGAAAGGACTTCAAGAAGGCTCGCGAGGCGACCCGCAGATCGACATCCTGCGGAGATTCCGACACCGACCGGCGCGTCCTGCTCACCATGCGGGATTATCTGGTGAGGAGCCTGTTTCAACGCGCCGTCGAGAGTTGCCGCAAGCCCCTGCGGCAACCCCTCATCATGCAACGGCGGATGATCGAGCCGATCGCCGACATCGTGCGCGGCCCGGTCTATGGAGGCGACCTCCTCACCCCTGCCCCGGAGGACCTCGCCGCACACGGCGTCGTACCCCTGGTAGCCGGAAAATTCACCGCACCGGTCATCCTGCTCGACACCAGTGCTTACGGTCAGCGGGCAATGGAGCAGAGGAAGAACACCGGTTTCGTCAACGACCTTGAGTGCCAGTGGGTCGTGGACGTCTGCGAACAATACGAGCGCCGACTCGACCGCAACGAACAGGTGTCAGTGAGTGTCCTTTCTTTCTATGCCGCTCAGGCCGCATTGATCAAAAACAGGCTGGGTTTTCCGCGTTACACAAGCTTTCGCAAGCTGAAATTCCGGGTGGTAGGCCCGGTCGATCGCAGCCAGGGCCAGGAAAGCGACCTAGTGATAATCAGCTTCACTCGGGCAAGCAAGCACGTGGGGCCGAACTACGGTCTGTGGCTCCAGGACCTGCGACGGCTCAATGTCGCCTGCACCCGGGCCCATCGTGCTCTGGTGCTGGTTGGTCATCGCGACACCCTGAGTCGGCTCGGGACCGGCGTGATCACGAATCCGGGACGAGCGGAGTCCGACGGCCGCGGCAAGGCGGCTGCCTTCTACCAGGCCCTGCTCAGCCGATTCGACTCCGCTTCGAACGACTACAAAGTCATTAAGGATTTCGGGTGACCCAGGAGCATCTCGCGGTCGAGATCCTCTGGAACGACGGCATCGCGACACGCGACGAGAAGGCGCTCGCCGTCGTGGCCGAAGCCTATCTGCCGGTGCTGTCGTGGCAGAAGATTCCCATACGGCGGCATCTCGACGAGGAGATCACCGCAGTTGAGCGGCTCGTGCTCGAGCTCGCCCAGGAGCTCGGCTGGATCACCGTCGAGACCGTTCAGGAGGTCACCGACCTTCCTGAGGAATCGACGCGCGCGATCATCGAGCGACTCGCCGAATATGGCGCGCTGCGCCAGGAGCAGCACTGGTACGCAGCCGTCCCTTCGGCGATCGCCGAAATGATGAGCCTCTCTGCGCTCCGTCGCCGCGAGGATGCGACCTGCGACGTTGTCCTGCTCCCGTACACAGGTGACGCCTTCGCCTTTGGCGTTCCCCTGCCGGGAAAGAAACGCAGAAGTCCCCACAGACCCTATTTCGAGCATATCCGAGAATCCCAGCGTTTTCCCGTTCCCGACTGGCTCTTCGGGAGGCGGCCCAATGAGGTCCTCGCCGAAATGGCGGCGGAAGGCCGCCTTGTTGGTCTACCCTCCGACGTCGAGAAGATCCTTGACGCGCCGGCCATGGCACCGATCGGTGAAATGTGCCCTGCGTACCGGGTACACGGCCTTGTCCGCGCCGATCGGCTCGAGTTGCACGCCTTCGTCCATGACTTCAAGGACGCCGACCGCATCCGGATCGACCTCCCCGGAGGAACGGCGGTCGCGGCAACCTGGTGCGAGCGAGCGGGCGTTCTGGAAACGGCGGCGGGCGTCCAGGCCGCGTCCGTCTCCCTCGGAGCGTCGCATTCCGAAGACATCGAAGCGGTGCGGACCGGCTTCTGTGCATGGACATTCCACCTCAATGAACGTGCCGCCACAGAGATCACCGCGGCCGGGCGGAACCTGGACGGCGGCGGATTCACCCTTCAAGACGACGAGTCCATCTTCGAGATCACCGTTGGGTTCGAACCTTCGACACCGGCGGCCCGCAGAGTCTTCGCGCTCGACCGGGCAGTGCGTCTGCTGCTGCGCCGGCGCCGCGACCTGATGCATGCCCGCATCCTTGCCTCCTTGGAGCCTGCGGATGTGGACAAGGTCCTGCGTACCGCCGAGCAGCGCTTCGGCCTCGTCGGGGGCTCGCTGCGGCGGACCGAACTCATGCGGCACCTGTGGACGCTCCGCGAGTACAGCACCGTATACATGCTGCGAGAGGATGACTTCTCCTATGACCGATGAGATCGACGTGGGAGCCAAAACGGTGGAGGGCGATTACTTCCTGAATCGGCCGGGCTGGAAGAGTCGCCCGTTCACCGCGGGTGGGAACGTGGACGGCAACCGCCACTGTGTCACCTACCGCAACTCCGACCAGTCGATCCGGCACGCGCTGATATCCCTGGTCAAGAGCGCGAGAAGAAAGATCTTCATCGCCAGCTTCTTTCTCGGCGACGCTGAACTCGCGCAGGAGCTGGTGGCGGCTGCGCAACGGTTGGTCGGCGGGGTGTACGTCATCTCCGCCATCGACGACAGAAGCCTGCGCAGAGGGCTCGACGAACTCGAAGACGGGGACATCGGTGTGGGCGTCGGAGGGGAGCGCAGAGACCCGGCCGAACACAAGCGCTTCGACAAGCTGGTGGGCAGTGGGGTCTACGTTCGCGGCCATGAGAACTGCCATGCCAAGTTCGCGGTGGCTGACGACGAGACAGCGCTTGTCACCAGCGCGAACTTCACCACTCGGGCGCTGGAGAAAACGGGAGAGAGCGGCGTCCTCGTCCACGACGCCATTGAAGCCCGTCGCCTCGCCCGGCTGTTCGCCCGCTTGTGGCATGAAGGCTGCACCTGGGAGATCCCGCCAATGTCCCACCATGAGAAGTACACCGCTGAACGGCGCTCCCCCGCCGCATGGGCCGGCACCGTGCCCCAGCCGGGATTCGATTCCTCATACGGGGTGATCTGGACGGACGGCCAGGACCAGCATATTCTGCGGCACCTGCAGCGCATTGTCACCGGCGCCCGGGAGGAACTCCTGCTGGCGACTTGGTCCCTGAACGGAATGAGTCGGCACCCCGAATTGCTGCTGGAGCCGGTCAAACAGGCGACCAGGAGAGGTGTCCGAGTTCGGATGCTGGTACGGGTCTTCAACGATCGCCTTCATCACCGGGCGGATGCCGGAACTTTTGCGGACGCCGGAGTGGAAATCGTCCCTGACACCCTTACCCACGCCAAAGGGGCGATTGCCGACAGCCGCCGCGGAGCCCTATTCTCCGCCAACTTCGACCGGGAACATGGACTCACCAGCGGAGTCGAGGCCGGCTGGAGACTGGACGGTACACCGCTACTCGATGAGGCCCGCGCATACTTCCAGCACGCTATGGACAACGCAGACGCCGAATTCGCCCGCACCCCGAGCCAGCGCGATCTGCACGATCGCCTCATCACCTGGAAATTGCAGCGATGGCCTTTGCCGCGTCGGATGGCGGTCGAGGCGACATCGCTGGCATGGAAATCGCTGGCCTCCGGCGTGGAGGCGGGGCCAGTGCTGTTCACGGTCGATGGCGACGGTGAGGTGGAACTTTTGGTCGATCGCCATCGGTTCGCGATCCGGCAGAATGGCATGGACGTGGTCCGCCTGGAGATCAGTCCACATGTGGAGCCGAAGCCCAGCGATCAGCGTCTTGAGGAATGGCTCCGGACGAGAGGCGTCCCAGCAACCGGGACCCGCGGAGTCTGCCCTGCGGTTTTCGAGCTTTCCGTGTGACAGGGGGCCGGGTTCCCCAGCTCCTGGGCAGGAACTCCCAGCGGATCCCGGTGTGGAGGAAGGTTGCTCACCCTTACGCACCCACCCACACCCCACCCGGCATCACGCGATGTGGCATCGCCTGCACATTATTATGATCTCTAAAGGAACGTCTCGGGAGTATCTCTCACAAGGGATACCCCGCGCCGACTTTTTCACAAGCACTCGTGGGTTGAATGCGGTGACAGGATCTCCGGCACCCACAATGGCTCTCTTCACGTCCGGCGGCGCTTCTGGTGGCGGTGTTTAGGGGTGGAGCGCTGGCGCGGCGGCTTCTTGCGGACGGGCTGTTGCCGGGCGTTGCGGCCGCGGGAGCTGTTGGGAGTGCGACCGCGGACGATGCCGATCAGTTCCTCCATGAGGTCGGTCGTCACGGCCTCAAGCCAGGCCAGGCCGATCTGGGACTGAGGAGCGTCGGTCACGGTGCGGTAGGTGAGGTCTCTGCGGTGGTGGAGGCGGGCGAGAGACTGCGGAAGCAGGAGGGTGCCGGCCCCCGACGCCACCAACTCGATCGCTTCGGCGGTGTCCTCAGGACGGGTGAAGGCAGGCTGCCCGGGGCGGTCGCCCCAGGTCAAGACCTCGTCGAGCGGCTCGAACACGTCCTCGTCGGCGAGATCGGCGAGCTCCACCTCCTCCACCGCGGCCACCGCGTGATCCTTGGGCACCACCACGACGGTCGTTTCCAGGTACAGCGGGATCACATGGAGGGCCTCGCGGTCGACGGGCAGGCGTACGAACGCCGCGTCCACATCACCGTTCCGCAGCAGGGGGACAACATCGGCGGCGGGGAGCTGCACCAGCCGGAGCGGTACATCCCGCACCCGCTCGGCCCACACCCCAGCCCACTTCTCGGGCGTCACCCCCGGCACGTAGGCCAGGCGGAACTCACCTTTGGTCACTCCCTCAGCCTAGTCACGTCCGGGCAGCCCCCTTCCGCTGGCTACCCTTGAGGTCATGAGCACGTCCAGGGCGAAGACCCCGCAGACCATGAAGTCCGCGACCGCGGCCAAGAAGCTGGGGATCCTGCTGTCGGCAGCGCCCACCGAGTTCCAGGAAGGCCCTGTCTCCCGGGACGAACTGAACGCGCTCCAGGCCGACCCGCCGTCGTGGCTCGCCGACCTCCGCCGCGAGGGCCCCCACCCCCGCCAGGTCGTCGCCGCCAAGCTCCGTGTCTCCGCCTCAGGTCTGGCCCGCGCCGGCATCACGGGCTCCCTCACCACGGCCGAGATCGAGAATTTGAAGGCCGAGAACCCCGACTGGCTGGAGCGCGAGCAAGCCATCCGAGTCAAAGTCCGCGAAGAGGAACTCCGCCTCAAGCAGCAGCGCGCCAAAACCTGACTCACCGGTGGCGCCGCCATCGGGATGCGAGCTTGTGGCTTCACTCCCGCGGGAGGGCGCTGCCGACATGGGGAGGATCGGGGCGAGCCGGGCGGAGGGCAACCGGTCGCCCCATCAAGGCGTCCCCGGCGATCCTGCCGCACCTCACCGAAGCCGAGGCCACCGCATACGACACCATCGCGACCGCAGGCCCCACCCCGTTCCGCCGGCTCGAACAGGAGGCCATTCCCCTCGCCGACGCCGCGACCCGGCTGCCGGACGTCTCCGCGACCGGCTGATCGGAACCAGCAGTACCGCGGCGACCAGGAACACGCCGGCCAGCGCGACCCAGCCGAGCAGGCTCTCGGCGTCCACCAGCCAGGCGAACAACGTCGGCGCCGCCACCATGCTCACATCGGTGCCCAACCTGAACACGCCCTGGTACTGACCGAGTGAACTCTCTGGGGCGAGACCGTAGACGAGCCCCCAGGTACCGGCCGCCGAAAAGATCTCCCCGGCCACAAGCACGAGCGCCATCGTGATCATGATGGCGACCACATCACCCCTTCGACGGCGAAGCCGACCTCGAAGGCCCGTCTCGACCCGTCCGAGACGAGGAGCGCGCCGAGCCCCAGACCGGCGAGCATCGCCGAATGGCTCAGCGTCTTGACGACCGCGCGGTAGCGTACCCGGCGGTCCACCGCGATCGTCCGGCCGACCAGGACGGACATCACCGTCGGTTTGGTCGGGGAACTCCACCCCCGTCTCGGTCTCCAGCCGCACCGCCAGGGAGAGCCAGTCCAGGGAGCCCGAACCGAGCAAGGCGAAATCCATGCGCCTCAGTTCGGGATCCGACACCAGTCGCTCCGCGCTCGGACCGCGGCCGCCGCGCTCGGCCAGCATGCGCGCCATGGGCACCGCGACGAGCAGGTCACATGGGGCGGACATGTGAGCCCGTCCCGCGTACGATCCCCCCACTGTCGATCTTACGGGCCGGCGGGACGACTCCCGCGAAGGTCTCCGCGTCCACGTCGCAGCCGGTGAGGAGCGCGCTCATGGCGATTCCCCAGCCGAGCGAGTGGACGAGCGGGATGGGAACGGCGACCCGGTCGCGCTCGCCCTGGTCACGGGTGGGTGGGGCGCGTGGGACTCGAACCCACAACCTACGGATTGGAAGTCCGAAATTGTCATGTCAGGGCAGGCCCGATCTCGGTGTCGGCCTGTCCCGCGCGGTACTGCTCAACCGCCGAGCAGGAAATGAGCGAACATGACGGGCCACGAGTGGTCGTCATCGCCAACGCGGGTACCGGCCGAACCGGCCGGCGGCGGTGGTCGCGCTGCGGCCGACGGTGGGTCGTACGCCCCCGGCGGCGACTGCTGGACAGGCACGCCCCCATCTGGGGGAGGGGGCGTGCCTGTAGTGAGTGCGTAAAGATCGCGCGGTTGGGCGTAGGGATGGCGTCAAGATAAGCCTTTTGCCCTGCTGAGGGGTGTTTTCTGCGTGGTGTGCCGTGGACCGCCCGGCGCCGGACGGACGGCAGGGAAGGCCTTCTTGCCTGCTTGGGAGTTCCGCGTTGACCGGCTGAGGGAACGCGCACTGCGGAGCCGGGACGGCTGGGAGCCGGGTCGGGCCCGGCGGGCGGCGGCCCTCGGCGGGACGGAAACGGCAACGCTCGGACGCACGTCCAGAGCCGATCGAGGAACTCGGAGTCATGGCAGACGTGGTGCTCGTGGCGCTGACCATCGCGGTGTTCGCGGTGCTCGCGCTGGTGGTGAAGGCGGTGGGGCGCCTGTGAGCGTCGAGAACGCGGCGGGGTTGGTGCTCGCCGCCGGGCTGGCGGTCTTCCTTGTGGTCGCGTTGCTCTTCCCCGAGAGGTTCTGAATGGGTTCCGCGACCGCGGGGATCGTGTTCATCGCGTCTCTGCTCCTGGCGCTCGCCGCGGTGCACGTGCCGCTCGGCGACTACATGTACCGGGTGTACTCCTCGCCCCGGCATCTGCGGGTGGAACGGGCCCTCTACAAGGTCATGGGAGTGGATCCGGAGGGCGAGCAGACGTGGGGCGTGCACGCCCGCAGCGTCCTGGCGTTCTCGCTGGTGTCGGTGCTCGTGCTGTACGGGTTGCAGCGGCTGCAGGGCCTGCTGCCGTACGACCTCGGTTTCGGTGGGGTGCGGGACCAGGTCGCCTGGAACACCGCCGTCAGTTTCGTCACCAACACCAACTGGCAGGCGTACTCCGGCGAGTCCACGATGGGCTATCTGACGCAGATGGCCGGTCTCGCGGTGCAGAACTTCGTGTCGGCGGCGGTCGGGATGTCCGTGGCGGTCGCGCTGGTCCGGGGGTTCGCCCGGACGCGGACCGGCGAGCTCGGCAACTTCTGGGTGGACCTCACCCGCGGCGCTCTCCGCGTCCTGCTGCCCATCGCCGTCGTCGGCGCGGTCGCGCTGTTGGCCGGCGGCGTCGCGCAGAACTTCGCGGACACGCACAGCGTCACCACGATCGCCGGACAGCGGCAGGCGATCCCGGGCGGGCCGGTGGCCTCACAGGAGGCGATCAAGGAACTGGGGACGAACGGCGGCGGCTTCTACAACGCCAACTCCGCCCATCCGTACGAGAACCCCGCGGCCTGGACGAACTGGATTGAGATCTTCCTACTGCTGCTGGTGGCGTCCGCGCTGCCGCGCACGTTCGGCCGGCTCGTCGGGCAGAAGCGGCAGGGGTACGCGATCGCCGCGGTGATGGCCGTGCTGGCGACGATCGCCGTCTGCGCGACGACGGCGGCGCAGGTCGTCCACCACGGCACCGTCCCGCAGGCGGCGGGCGCGGCGGCCGAGGGCACCGAGACCCGCTTCGGGATCGCCGGCTCGGCGGTGTTCGCCGCCGCGACGACGCTCACCTCGACCGGCGCCGTCGACTCGGCGCACGACTCCTATACGAGCCTCGGCGGCGGGATGCTGCTGGTGAACATGATGCTCGGTGAGGTCGCGCCGGGCGGCGTCGGCTCCGGCCTGTACGGGATGCTGGTCCTCGCGGTGATCGCTGTGTTCGTCGCCGGGCTCATGGTCGGCCGGACGCCCGAGTACCTCGGCAAGCGGATCGGCGCGCGAGAGATCAAGTTCGCGTCGCTGTACTTCCTGGTCACGCCCGCGCTGGTGCTGGTCGGTGCCGGGGTCGCGACGGCGTTCCCCGGGCCGCGCGCGTCGATGCTGAACAGCGGGCCGCACGGGTTCTCCGAGGTGCTGTACGCGTTCACCTCGGCGGCCGGCAACAACGGGTCGGCGTTCGCCGGGCTGTCGGCCGCGACCTGGTTCTACGACGTCGCGCTCGGCCTGGTGATGCTGCTCGGGCGGTTCCTCCCGATCGTGCTCGTGCTCGCCCTGGCCGGTTCGCTGGCCCGGCAGACCCCGGTCCCCGCGTCCGCCGGGACGCTTCCGACGCACCGTCCGCAGTTCGTGGGCCTGGTCGTGGGTGTGGCGGTCGTCCTGGTCGCCCTGACGTTCTTCCCCGCGCTGGCTCTCGGGCCGCTCGCCGAAGGGATCCACTGATGCCCCCCCGAACCCTCAGGACGCGGTCGTCCGGAAGGCGTCCGGCGCCCGGGCGCCGGCCCGGCGGCCGTCCCGACACCGGCCTGGTGGGCGGCGGCCTGCTCGACCCCCGGCAACTGCTGGCGTCGCTGCCCGCCGCGCTCCGCAAGCTCGACCCGCGCGTCCTGTGGCGCAACCCCGTCATGCTGATCGTGGAGGTCGGCGCGGTGTGGACGACGGTCCTGGCGATCGCGGACCCGTCGTCGTTCTCGGTGCTGATCGCTGTGTGGCTGTGGCTGACGGTGATCTTTGCGAATCTGGCGGAGGCGGTCGCCGAGGGACGCGGCAAGGCCCAGGCCGACACGCTGCGCAAGGCCAAGAAGGACACGCTCGCGCGGCGGCTGCACGGCTGGACGCCCGGCGCGGCCGCCGCGGACGGGGAGGAGGTCCCGGCCGCCGAGCTGAGGCGCGGTGATGTGGTCGTGGTCGAGGCCGGGCAGATCATCCCGGGCGATGGCGACGTCGTCGAGGGCATCGCCAGCGTCGACGAGTCCGCGATCACGGGGGAGTCGGCCCCGGTGATCCGCGAGTCGGGCGGCGACCGCAGCGCGGTGACCGGCGGGACGAGGGCGCTGTCCGACCGGATCGTCGTGGTGATCACCCAGCGGCCGGGCGAGTCGTTCATCGACCGGATGATCGGGCTGGTGGAGGGCGCCGCCCGGCAGAAGACACCCAACGAGATAGCGCTGAACATCCTGCTGGCCGCGCTGACGATCACCTTTCTGGTCGCGACCGCCACCATGCAGCCGTTCGCGATCCTCGCCAAGGCCGGCAACCCCGGCGTCCCGGACAGCGCGGCGCTGGACGGGAACGGCGTCACCGGCGTCGTGCTCGTCTCCCTGCTCGTCTGCCTCATCCCGACGACGATCGGCGCGCTGCTCAGCGCCATCGGCATCGCGGGCATGGACCGGCTGGTGCAGCGGAACGTCCTGGCGATGTCCGGCCGGGCCGTCGAGGCCGCCGGCGACGTCAACACCCTGCTGCTGGACAAGACCGGCACCATCACCCTCGGCAACCGGCAGGCGGCGGAGTTCGTCCCGGTCGGCGGCGTCACCGAGGAGGCCCTCGCGGACGCGGCCCAGCTGTCGAGTCTGGCGGACGCGACGCCCGAGGGGCGCTCCATCGTCGTCTATGCGAAGGAGGCGTACGGGCTGCGGGAACGGCACCCGGGTGAGCTCGCGCACGCCGACTGGATCCCGTTCACCGCGCAGACCCGGATGTCCGGCGTCGACGTCGACGGCCGCCGGCTTCGCAAGGGCGCCGCTGCGGCGGTGGCCGCGTGGGTCCGCGAGCAGGGCGGGCGGGTGCCGCCCGCGCTGGGGGAGGTGGTGGACGGCATCGGGGCGGCGGGCGGTACCCCGCTGGTCGTCGGCGAGGTCGGCCCCGGCCCGGACGGGACGCCGCGCGCGGCGGTGCTCGGCGTCGTCCATCTCAAGGACGTCGTCAAGCAGGGCATGCGCGTCCGGTTCGACCGTATGCGCGCCATGGGCATCAAGACGATCATGGTGACCGGCGACAACCCGCTGACCGCGCGGGCGATCGCCGACGAGGCGGGCGTGGACGACTTCCTCGCCGAGGCCCGGCCGGAGGACAAGCTCGCCTTCATCAGGGCGGAGCAGGAGGGCGGCCGGCTCGTCGCGATGACCGGCGACGGGACCAACGACGCGCCGGCCCTCGCCCAGGCGGACGTCGGCGTCGCCATGAACACCGGCACCTCCGCCGCCAAGGAGGCCGGGAACATGGTCGATCTCGACTCCGATCCCACCAAGCTCATCGAGATCGTGGAGATCGGCAAGCAGCTCCTCATCACCCGGGGCGCGCTGACCACGTTCTCCCTCGCCAACGACATCGCCAAGTACTTCGCGATCATCCCGGCGCTGTTCGTGACGCTGTTCCCGGGTCTGGAGACGCTGAACGTCATGCGGCTGACCAGCGCGGAGTCGGCGATCCTCTCGGCCGTCGTGTTCAACGCGCTCGTCATCGTCGGGCTGATCCCGCTGGCGCTCCGGGGCGTCCGCTACCGGCCGAGCTCGGCGTCTCGGCTGCTGCGCCGCAACCTGTCCCTGTATGGGCTGAGCGGCGTCATCGCCCCGTTCGCCGGGATCAAGGTGATCGACCTCATCGTCCAGTTCATTCCGGGGATCTCATGAACACACTTCCCGCCTGGGCCCGCCGGCATCTGGCGGCCCTCCGCGCCCTGCTGGTCTTCACCGTCATCTGCGGCGTCCTGTATCCGCTGGCCGTCACCGCCGTCGCCCAGGTGCCCGGGCTCCGGCACAAGGCCGACGGCTCCCTGGCCAGCGCGGACGGCAGGGACGCCGGCAGTGCCCTGATCGGGCAGACGTTCACCGACGCGCACGGGAACCCGCTCGTGCGGTACTTCCAGAGCCGTCCGTCCGCCGCCGGAGACGGCTACGACCCCACGGCGTCCGGCGCGAGCAACCTCGGCCCCGAGGACGTCGTTGACACCCTCCCCGACCCCGCACTGGTCAAGGCGGGCAAACCGGACCCGAACGCCCGGCAGAGCCTCCTCACGCAGGTCTGCGCGCGCAGCAAGGCGATCGGTGCCCGGGAAGGCGTGGACGGGTCGCGCCTGTACTGCACCGGCGGCGGTTTGGGCGCGGTGCTGTCCGTGATCGGCCCGCGCGACGCGAGCGGCGCCGTCGTCCGCCCGACGCGGGTCGTCAGCGTCAACGAGGCGTGCCCCGCGACACCGTTCCTGGCGACGTACCGTGGAGTCAAGGTCGAGTGCCACGCCCCCGGTGAGGACGTCGGCGCGGGCCGCATCACCCCCGTCCGCGGCGGCGCCCCGGCGCGGCCCGTGGTCCCGGCCGACGCCGTAACCGCGAGCGGCAGCGGCCTCGACCCGCACATCTCACCCGCGTACGCGAGACTGCAGGCCGGACGGGTCGCCCGGGCGCGCGGAGTGAGCGCCGACCGGATCCGCGTGCTGATCGACAGGCACACGACCGGACGTGCACTGGGGTTCATGGGGGAGCCGGCGGTGAACGTCCTGCAGCTCAACATCGACCTCGACAGGACCGCCCCGTCCCGGGGCTGAAGGGGGCGAGACCGACCATGGCCAGAGGGCGGCTCCGCATCTACCTGGGGGCTGCCCCCGGCGTGGGCAAGACCTACGCCATGCTCGCCGAGGGCCGGCGGCGCGTCGCCCGCGGCACCGACCTCGTCGTCGGTTTCGTCGAGACGCACGGTCGCGTCCACACCGCCGAGCTCCTCGACGGCCTGGAGATCGTCGCGCGCCGTACCCTCGCCTACCGTGGCGCGGATTTCACCGAGTTGGACGCCGCGGCCGTCATCGCCCGCTCTCCTCAGGTCGCCCTGATCGACGAGCTCGCGCACACCAACGTCCCGGGCAGCCGCAACCCCAAGCGCTGGCAGGACGTCGAGGAGATCCTGGAGGCCGGGATCGACGTCGTCACCACCGTCAACATCCAGCACCTGGAGTCGGTGAACGACGTCGTCGAGCAGATCACCGGGATCGCGCAGCGCGAGACCCTCCCGGACGAGGTCGTGCGCCGCGCCGACCAGGTCGAGCTGGTCGACATGTCCGCCGAGGCCCTGCGCCGCCGGATGGCCCACGGCAACGTCTACCCGCCCGAGAAGGTCGACGCGGCGCTGTCCAACTACTTCCGCGTCGGCAACCTCACCGCCCTCCGCGAGCTGGCCCTGCTGTGGCTGGCCGGCAAGGTCGACGAGCAGCTCGACCGGTACCGCGCCGACCACGGCATCGCCCGCACATGGGAGGCCCGCGAGCGCGTCGTCGTCGCGCTCACCGGCGGGCCCGAGAGCGAGACCCTGATCCGCCGCGCGTCCCGCATCGCCGCCCGCACCAAGGGCGCCGACCTGCTCGCCGTGCACATCATCCGCGGCGACGGCCTCTCCGGCACCCGCCCCGACCGGCTCGCCCGCCAGCGCGACCTCGTCGAGAGCGTCGGCGGCACCTACCACCAGGTCGTCGGCGACGACGTGCCGAGGGCGCTGCTGGAGTTCGCGCGCGCCGTCAACGCCTCGCAGCTCGTCCTCGGCGTCTCCCGCCGCAACCGGTTCGCTCGGGCTCTCTTCCCCGGCGTCGGCGTCGCCGCCACCGCGCTGTCCGGCTCGATCGACGTCCACATGGTCACCCACGAGCACGCCCACCGCGGCCTGCGGCACCGCCGGTCCGCCGGGCCCGCCCTGCCGCCGCGCCGCCGGCTCGCCGGCTTCGTCCTCGCGATCCTCGGCCTTCCACTGCTCAGCTACACCCTCACCGAACTGCGCGGCGCGTTCTCCCTGCCCGTCGACATCATGTTCTTCCTCGCCGCCATCGTCGGGGTCGCGCTCGTCGGCGGCATGTGGCCGGCCCTGATCGCCGCGGTCACCGGCTCCGTCCTGCTGAACTACTTCTTCACCCCGCCCCTGCACACCCTCACCATCGCCCAGCACGAGAACCTGCTGGCCCTGGGCGTGTTCCTGCTGGTGGCCGCCGCCGTCAGCGGCGTCGTCGACCTCGCCGCCCGAAGGTCCCGCGAGGCCACCCGCCTCGGCGCGGACGCCGAGGTGCTGTTCACCCTCGCCGGCAACGTCCTGCGCGGCGAGCGGGCGCTCGACGCGCTGCTCGGCCGGCTGCGGGAGACCTTCGGGCTCGACTCGGTCACCCTCCTGGAACGCGTCCCCGGCGCCCTCCCCGCGCCGAGCGGCCACGGTGCCACCGCCGACTGGAAGGTCATCGCCGCGGTCGGCGGACGTCCCTGCACCGTCCCCGAGGAGGCCGACACCGATATCCCCGTCGACGACGGCCTCGCCCTCGCCCTGCGCGGCCGCCCCCCGACCGCCGGGGACCGCCGCATCCTGGAGGCGTTCGCCGTCCAGGCCGTCGCCGCGCTGGAGGCGCAGCGGCTGGAGGCCGAGGCCGAGCGGGCCCGGCCGCTGGAGGCAGTGGACCGGATGCGCACCGCCCTGCTCAGCGCCGTCAGCCACGACCTGCGCACCCCGCTCGCGTCCGCGAAGGCCGCCGTCGAGAGCCTCGGCAACACCGAGATCCGCTGGACCCACGAGGAACGCGCCGAGCTTCTCGACACCGCCGCTCAGTCCCTCGACCGGCTCGACCGCCTCGTCGCCGACCTCCTCGACATGAGTCGGCTGCAGGCCGGCGCCCTCGGCATGGCCGCCCGACCTCTCGCCCTGGACGAGGTCGTTCCCCGCGCGCTCGACGAGCTCGGACCCGACGGGCACGCCGTCAGCGTCCGGATCCCCGCCGACCTCCCCGAGGTCGAAGCCGACCCGGCGCTCCTGCAGCGCGTCCTGGTCAACCTGATCACCAATGCGCTGCGCTACAACCCGCCCGGCAAACCCGTCCTGGTCACCGCCGGCGCCATCCGGGACCGCGTCGAACTGCGCGTCGCCGACCGCGGCCCCGGCGTACCCGCCGCCGACCACGACCGGATCTTCCTGCCGTTCCAGCGGCTGTCCGACCGCGACAACCACACCGGCTCCGGTCTCGGCCTCGCCCTCGCCCGCGGGCTCACCGAGGCGATGAGCGGCGAACTCGTCCCCGAGGACACCCCCGGCGGCGGCCTCACGATGATCGTCTCGCTGCCCCGCACGGCCCGAACGGACCGCCCATGACCCGTGTCCTCGTCGTCGACGACGACCCCCAGATACTGCGGGCCCTGCGCATCAACCTGCGCGCCCGCGACTACGACGTCGAGACCGCCGCCGACGGCACCGCCGCCCTCCGCCTCGCCGGTACCGCGCGGCCCGACCTGGTCATCCTCGACCTCGGCCTGCCCGACATCGAGGGCCTCGACGTCATCCACGGCCTGCGCGGCTGGACCGACGTCCCGATCATCGTCCTGTCCGGCCGGGCGGGCAGCCGCGACAAGGTCGACGCCCTCGACGCCGGCGCCGACGACTATGTCACCAAGCCCTTCACCATCGAGGAGCTCATCGCCCGCATCCGCGCCGTCACCCGCCGCGCCAGACCCGGCGAGTCCCTGCCCACGGCCGCCATCGGTGACCACACCGTCGACCTGGCGAGCAAGACCGTCACCACGTCCGACGGCACGTCCGTCCGCCTGACGCCGACCGAGTGGCACCTGCTGGAGATCCTGCTGCGCAACCCCGGCAAGCTGATCGGCCACCGGCAGCTCCTCACGGAGGTCTGGGGGCCCGCGTACGCTCGGGAGAGCCACTATCTCCGCCAGTACATGGCCCAGCTCCGCCGCAAACTGGAACCAGACCCGACCCGGCCCCGCCATCTGCTGACCGAACCCGGCATGGGCTACCGTTACGCCCCCTGACGCCGCCGCGCCTGGTAATTTCCGTTGCCGATTCGCCTGCCCGGCACCCGGCTGCCAGCGCTTCGGAGCGCGTCCGGTGCGGTGAAGACCTTCGGTGCAGCGTGAGCTCGGCTGACCTCGCTGGCCCCCGACGGCACCAACAAGTAGCAGGCAAGGGGACGAAATGGGACGAACCGGGCGGCGGACAAGGCGACAATCTGTATTTGCCATGGTCGCAGGTGGTGGGTCGCCTGGACTCGAACCCACAACCGAAGGATTAAAGGTCGGCTGCTCTCGCATCAGACGCGTGCTCTCAAGGCCAGACCGTAACGTTCTGTCCGTATCCGGCGCCATTCCCGTGCCGCCACATCCCGCTCCGTGCCAGTCCATTGAGAAACCGCCGAGCAGGCAACGAGCCGACAGGGCCGTCGCAGCGCCCGCCGATACGGCGAGCGTCACTGCTCGGCGGCGGGCATGGGTTTGCGGGGCTTCGCCGGCGCACCCCGGACGGCCGCGTGGACGACCTCCGCGACGTTGTAGCCGAGGACGCTCGCCAGGTCGGTCAGCCCCGGAGTGCTGAGGACCGCGTTGACCTCACCGGTCTCCAAGCCGCGTCGCCAGCGGGTGTCCTCCCGGGGCTTCCCGTCGTTCCAGTACGCCCGGGCATGCCGCACGAAGTCCTCCGCCTCCGCACGCCCGGGACCGTCGAGCCGCCGGATGTAGTCCTCCAGCTGCTCCTTCCCCACGTACGGGACGAAGGAGCTCCAGTTGCCGCCGGTGTCGTGGATCCTCGCGTTGTCGGGCTCCGAGTCCAGCGGAAGGTGCAGGAAGCCGGCCAGCCGCTCCAGCGACCGTTCAGGGCGCGCTATGTAGTCCTCGTAGCGGACGACCGTGTGCGGCAGACCGTACGTGTTGACGGTGCGAAGGGCGTCCACGTACGTGTCCCGCCAGATGCCCGCGCCCCGCCACAGCGGCTCCCCCGTCCGGTTCCGGTAGCTGATCGCGAAAGCGATCGGGTTCCGCGCCGTGACGATCACGTTCATCAGTGCCCGGTTCGCCGGGTCGGCGAGCTGCTGCTCGATCGCCTGCCGGAGCCAGGTGACGTACTTGCTTCCGTCGACGATCACCGAAACGCCCAGTGACCGGGCGAAGCGCCGGTGCATGCCGAGGATGTCGTCGTACGACACCCGCTCCCGGAGCGCGTCCGTGAAGTGCCGGCACTCCTTGCCGAGCAGCGAGCAGGGCCCGCAGTATCGACCGGCGTCCTTGTGGCTGTACTCGGGCATCTGCGTGAAGTTGTTCAGCTCGCCGACGTAGTGGGCGCCCCGGATCCGAGTGGTCATGTCGCGCCCGAGCAGCGTCGAGCCCGAGAACAGCGTGCCGACGACGAACACCGAGGCCGGCGGGCGGTCCTGCCCGTCGCGGAGCCTGGACCGCAGGTTCGCGAGCCGGCCAGGCTGAAGTGGGGCCCCTTGCTTCTCAGCGTCCATGCTCACGCCCACGGGAAAGATGAGTACCAGCCGGCCGGAACGAGATGGCCGTGCAGAGCATTGTGCACGCTACCGCCGCCCACTTCGAGCGACCCGGCCACCGTCCTGCCCAGTATGAGCCCGGCGCCGCCGCGCGGTCGCCCGGCCCGTTGCCGTTGAGGAAGTAGAACAGCGCGAAGAAGAGCAGCACGGTGGCTCCGAACGCTCCGCATCCATACTGGAACGACTGCGGAAGTGAGCTGCCGTCGAGGCGCTGCAGGATGCCGCCGACCAGCGCGGCGATGACCCCGAGAAGGGCAGCGATCGTCGCGAGCAGGATACGGACGGTACGTGATCCCTGTGAGCGGGGCGCTGTCATGATTCTCCCTTCAAGGGGTGGACGGTCGCCAGGAGCCCGTTGACGAGGCCGTCGGCCAGAGCGGCGCGCATCATGATGCGCACATTCGCCTACCTCGCTCACCCGAGATCGCCGGTCGGCTCGGTACGGACCTGATGTTCGGCTCGCGTACGGCCGCACGCGGTGGCATCGTGGGCGGGTGGCGCGGAAGGAACGAGATGTGACGGGTTCGTTCAGCACCTGGCTGGCGGGGTTGAGCCGGGAGGAGCTCGCCGGCCTGCTGACCGAGCGGCCGGACGCGTTGGCCGACCCGGAGCCGTTGACGTTGGGTGAGCTCGCGGAACGGCTGTCCGGCCCGCGCGGGGTCATGGCGGCGTTCGCTACCTGCGATCTGCCGTTGGTGCAGTTCGCGGAGGTGCTCGCGGCCCTCGGCGGCACTGCGGCGAGGGCGGACGCCGAGGCGTTGCTGGGCGCCGCGCCGGACGACTTCGAGAGGGTGCTGGACGAACTCGTCCGGCGGGGCCTCGTATGGCCGGCGGATGGTCTGCTGCATCTCGTGGAGCCGTTGAGGGAATGGCCGATCGGGGGCGGACCGCTCGGTCTGGGGCCATCGGCCGCCGTTCTGCTGCCGCACCTGAGAGTCGAGGATCTCCGCCGGATCGTCCGGGGTCTGGGTGTCGAGTCACCAGGGAAGCGCAAGGCGGAGCTGCTGGACGCGGCTCTCGCAGGCCTGGGTGACGCGGAACGGGTGCGGCGAGTCGTGGCCGCCGCGCCGCAACGGGAACGGCGCCGGATCGAGAAGATCGCGCACGCCGGCTGCGTGGAGGACTACCAGGGCATTCACCTGTTCGGCCAGGAAAGCCCATATGCCTGGGCGCTGGCCCGGGGACTGCTCGTCCAGCCCGACTGGATGGAGCCGCTCATGCCCGCGGAGGTGGCACTGGCGCTGCGCGGCCCGTCTTATCAGGCGTCCTTCACACCGGCCGCGCCGTCCGTCGGCACGACCGCGGCGCCGGAGGGCACGGTGACGGCGGAGTTCGCCGCAGCGTCGGCCCGCGCCGTAGAGCAGATGGAAGCGGTTCTCCGGTCCTGCACCGCGGAGCCGCCGACCCGTCTGAAGTCCGGTGGCGTCGGTGTCCGAGAGTTGCGGCGGATGGCCAGGCGGACAGGAGGTTCCGAGGACGCCGTCCGGCTCTGGCTGGAACTGGCCGCGGCCGAAGGGTTGCTGGACTGGCGCGACGGCGCGCTCGTCCCGACGGCTGAAGGCGGTGACCCGATGCCGGCCGCCACGCGCTTGGCGTCCATGTTGCGTACCTGGGAGCGGATGCCGCGCCTTCCAACGCTGGACCACCCGGAGGAGGGCCGTCGCACTCCTCTGGACACTCGGGCGTACGATCCAGCGGCGCCCCGGCTTCGCGCCGCGGTGCTCGAAAGCCTCGCGGACCTCCCCGGAGGGCACGGCGCGGCCGGACCCGAACGACTGGTCGCGGCGGTGACATGGCGGTCCCCGCTTTTGTTCGAGGACGCCGAGCTGGCACCGCCTTACATCGCGGCAGTCTGGCGAGAAGCGGAACTGCTCGGTGTGCTCGCCCAAGGCGTGCTCACTCCGACCGGACGCGTGCTGGTGGGCGCCGACGCCCCGGCAACGCTGGATGAGGCCGTCGCGGACGCGCTGGAAGCGACTTGCGGACAGGTACTCCTGCAAAGTGACCTCACGGCCGTGGTCCCCGGGCCGCCCGCGCCGTGGCTGGCGGGACTCCTGGATCTGGTCGCCGATCGCGAATCCCGGGGCATCGCCTCGGTCTGGAGGTTCAGCATGGCCAGCGTGCGGCGCGCCCTGGACGAGGGCCGCTCCGCCGAAGGGATCCGCTCCGACCTGGAGGCGGCGGCGGGCACCGACCTGCCACAGCCGCTGGCATACCTGATCGACGATGTCGCCCGCAGGCACGGCGAGATCACTGTCACCGCATTCGCCTGCGCGATCTGCTGCTCCCGCCCCGCGCTGCTCGCCGAGATCCTGGCCCATCGAGGGCTGCGCCGGCTGAAGCTCCGAGAACTGGCGCCCACGGTGCTCGCCAGCGCCGAGCCGGTGAACCACACTCTGGTGGCTCTCCGGGCTGCCGGTTACGTACCGGTCGGCGCGGGCGACGGTAGCGCACCCTTCATCGAACGCGCGCCGGCACGCCCTTCCCACCGCAGGAAGCGTTCGGCCAGGAAGGACGAGGCCTCCCGGCCGCGCACGCCGATCGATCTGGCCGCCCGGCTGCACGGAACGCCACCGGACCCGCCCGCCGAAGCGGACGTCGTCGAGGCCCGCATGGGGGACCACGCTCCGCACCTGTCGGTTGCCGAACGGCGCATGCTGGTCCACGCCGTGCAGACGGGCACTGCCGTCGGCATCGACTACGTCAACGGCGAGGGCAATCCCACCACCCGTGTGATCGAGAAAATCCGTCTCGACGCCCCCTTCCTCACCGCCTGGTGCCGGCTGCGCGACGACGAGAGGGTCTTCCACATCGGCCGCGTCCAGGCCGTGACTCCGGCCGTTCTCATGACCTGAGGACCGGCCACCGGCGCATGCTTCTTGAGCAGGTGCTTGAGTTCGGCGCCGTTGATGAGGGTTAAGCGGTTGTGCTGTGCGAACTGCTCGCTGGCGCGGCCGAACGATGATGTCGTCACCAGGACCCCGGTGGTCGCGTTGTGGTCCGACATGACGCCGGTGAGTGCGTGCACGGCTTGTCGGTGCCAGTTTGATGAGGTTGGGCCGGGAATCCAGCCCCGAGACCACGTCCAGCCGTCGGGAGACTTCCGGTGGTGGGCAGAGCTTCGTCGAGAGCACAGCGGCCGCGCGAGACGTTGGTGACATGACACACCCGGCCCGACTTGCTTAACTATGGACGATCTTGTCGTTACTGTCGTACCCCAAGGTCGGCGAAGCGGTCACCGGAGGTAACGATGAGGTCCGGACGGTGGATGCTCGTCGCCTGGCTGATCATAGGAGCGCTCGCCGCGGGACAGCGCCACTACTACACCCAGTTTGACGGCAGTTGCGCCAGAATCGCCACGATCGGAATCACCTTGGCCTCCGGTCCGCTCAACTACATCGGCCTCAACCCCACCGCCAACTGCAGGGTTCCCCAGCCGAGCAAATGACATGCCGGGCTCTACGACCGCGTCATCGTGAGACCTTCTGACGACATCTCGGGCTGCCCGCCGTTGCGCGGACACCCTGACGTTCCCATGGTTCTGCGGGTCGTGCGTGAGCCTCGATCTCTCGTGAGGTCGGTCGCCGACGACCTCCCCGCGGTCGAGTGGATCGGCCGGCACGGGATGTGGGTGGCGCCGGCGGCGTGGGCGCTCGCGTTCGTCGCGATGGTCGTCCACCTGGCCCGGACGCTGGTCTGCCCCCGGCCGGTGGCCGCTGAGTCGTGGCCCCTGGGAAAGTCGTAGTGCCGCATCAACCGATCGGCTGATGGCTGGTAGAGCGGCCTGGGCGATGTGCGCGGGCACCGCCCGCCGGGATGCTCGAAGCATGCCGATCATCGAAGTCAGCGGCCTGCGCAAGGTCTACGGCGGCCGTCCGGTAGTGGACGACGTCACGTTCGCCGTCGAGGAGGGGGAGATCTTCGGGATCCTCGGCCCCAACGGCGCGGGGAAGACGACGACCGTCGAGTGCGTGGAGGGGCTGCGCGAGCCCGACACGGGCGCCGTCCGCGTCGCCGGGCTCGACCCGCGCACCGCGCGCGGGGAGCTGACCCGGATCCTCGGCGTCCAGCTCCAAGAGAGCGAACTCCAGGAGAAGCTCACCGTGCGGGAGGCGCTGGAGCTCTACAGCGCCCTCTACCCGGACCCGGCGGACTGGCGCGAACTCGCCGAGCGCCTCGGCATCACCGGCAAGCTCGCCACCCGCTTCGGCAAGCTGTCCGGCGGCCAGAAGCAGCGCCTGTTCATCGCCCTCTCCCTCATCGGCCGCCCCCGGATCGTCGTCCTGGACGAGCTGACCACCGGCCTCGACCCGCGCGCCCGCCGCGACACCTGGCAGCTGATCGAGGACGTCCGCCGCTCCGGCGTCACCGTCCTGCTCGTCACGCACTTCATGGAGGAGGCCCAGCGCCTCTGCGACCGGATCGCGGTGTTCAAGCAGGGCCGCGTCGCCGCGCTCGACGCCCCTGCCGGGCTGATCCGGCGCAGCGCCGGCGGCACCGTGCTCTCCTTCACCCCGTCCCGGCCCCTCGACGACGGTGAGCTGACCGGGCTGCCCGAGGCCACGACCTTCGAGCTGAGGGACGGCCGGGTCACCGTGCACGGCACCGACGCGACCGTCAACGCGGTCGTCTCGCTGCTCGCCCGCCGCCAGATCACCGCCCACCAACTGCGGATCACCGATTCCACGCTGGACGACGCCTTCCTCGAACTCACCGCAGAGCAGGAGAACTGACGTGTCCGCGTCCACCGCCGTCCTCAAAGCCGAATTCCGGCTCTTCTCCCGCGAGCCGTTCAGCCTGTTCTGGATCGTCGCCTTCCCGACCGTGCTGCTGACGATCCTCGGGCTGATCCCGTCGTTCCGGGAGCCGGACCCCTCCCTCGGCGGCAACCGGGTCATCGACCTGTACGTCCCGGTCAACGTGCTGCTCGCGCTGATCATGGCGGGGGTCCAGGCGCTGCCGCCCGTCCTGTCCGGCTACCGCGAGCGCGGCATCCTGCGCCGCATGTCGACCACGCCGGTGCGGCCCGGCTCGCTGCTGGCCGCGCAGATCGTCCTGCACTTCGCCGCCGCGCTGGGGTCGGCGCTGCTGGTCATCGCGGTCGGCCGGATCGCCTTCGGCGTGGCGCTGCCGGGCCAGGTGCCCGGCTACCTGCTGGCGCTGCTGCTCGGCGCCCTCAGCGCGCTCGCGCTGGGCGCGGCGGTCACGGCGGTCACGCCGACCACCAAGGCCACCACCGTGGTCGGCTCGGTCGTCTTCTTCCCGGCGATGTTCCTCGCGGGGGTGTGGGTGCCGGTCCAGGCCATGCCCGACCTGCTCCAGGACGTCGTAGAGTACTTCCCGTTCGGGGCCGCGTCCCAGGCCCTCAACCAGGCCGCCGAGGGCGGCTGGACCGACTGGGCGCACCTCGGCGTCACCGCTGGGTGGGCCGCCGTCCTGATCGCCGCCGCCGTGCGCTGGTTTCGCTGGGGATAGGAGAAACTGGGACAGTGGCGACAATCCAGGAGCAATGGGAACGGTTCCATCGGTGGGGACCGTTCGCCCTGCTGCCGCTCGCGACCTTCCTGGCACTGCTACTCCGGGAGCTCATGTCCGTGGCGGAGGAGCGGGCGGCGGCGGCCCTCTTGGCCACCGCGCTGGCCCTCCAGATCCTGCACGCCGGACGGAGGATCCCGGGGCCCGTCTACTTCTGGACGCGGACCGTCCTCGCCTTCGCCATGACCTGGCTGAACCCGTTCTTCTCCGTATACGCCGTGCTCGGGTACTTCGATGCCCAGCACTACCTGACCCGCCGCTGGGCCATGACCGGGGCGTTCGTCACGGCCGTCACCATGGCAGGCGCCCAGTCGGGCGGGCTGCCGCCGCAGGGCCTCGCCCAGGCCGGCGGGTTCGCCGGCCTCCTCGTCCTGAACACCGGGCTGGTCTTCGTCTTCGGCGCCCTCGCCGACCGGGAGGCCGAGCGCACCCGCGTTCAGGACGAGACGATAGCCGAACTCGAACGGACCAACGCCCGGCTGGAGCAGGCCCTCGCCGAGAACGCCGGCCTCCAGGCCCAGCTTCTCGTCCAGGCCCGCGAGGCCGGCGTCAGCGACGAGCGCCGCCGGCTGGCCGCCGAGATCCACGACACCATCGCGCAGGGGCTCGCGGGCATCATCACCCAGCTCCAGGCCGCCGAGGACAGCGAGCACGTCCGCCGCGCCACCGACCTCGCCCGCGCGAGCCTGCGCGAGGCCCGCCGCTCCGTGCAGGACCTCGCGCCGGTCGACCTGGAGCACGGCACGCTCCCCGAGGCGCTGAAGAAGGCCACCGAGGGCAGGGCCCGGCTCACCGTCACCGGGGCGGTGGAGCCGCTGCACGACGAGCTTGAGGCCGCGTTGCTGCGCATCGCCCATGAGGCCCTCGCCAACGCCGCCCGCCACGCGCACGCCGAACGCGTCGGCGTGACCCTCTCTTACATGGACGACGAGGTGACCCTGGACGTCCGCGACGATGGCCGCGGCTTCGCCGTCGCCGCCCACCGATCCGGCGGCTTCGGGCTGACCGCCATGCGCGAGCGCGCCGAACGCGTCGCCGGCACCCTGGAGGTCGAGTCCGAGCCCGGCCGGGGCACGGCCGTGTCCGCCCGCGTACCGTTGATCCGCCATGCCTGACGCCACCGCCGACATCACTCTGCTGATCGTCGACGACCACCCGGTCGTGCGGGACGGCCTGCGCGGCATGTTCGCCGGCGCCCTCGGGTTCGAGGTGGTGGCCGAGGCCGCCGACGGCCGCGAAGCCGTGGCGCTCGCCGCGGAACTCCGGCCCGACGTCGTCCTCATGGACCTGCGGATGCCCGGCGGAGGCGGCGTGGAGGCCATCGCCGATCTCACCCGGCGCGGGCTGCCCTGCAAGGTGCTCGTCCTCACCACCTACGACACCGACACCGACACGATCCCGGCGATCGAAGCGGGCGCGACCGGCTACCTGCTGAAGGACGCGCCGCGCGACGAGCTGTTCGACGCCGTCCGCGCCGCCGCCGAGGGCCGGACCGTGCTGTCCCCGGCCATCGCTGCCCGCCTCGTTTCGCGGATGCGCGACCCGCGCGGCGGCGGCTCGCTGAGCGCCCGCGAGCTGGAGGTGCTGCGGCTGGTGGCGCGCGGCACCGGCAACCGGGAGATCGCCGCCGAGCTGTTCATCAGCGAGGCCACGGTCAAGACCCACCTCACCCACATCTACGCGAAGCTGGACGTCAACGACCGGGCGGCGGCCGTGGCCACCGCCTACGAGCGGCACCTGCTGCCCTAGCCGGGCTCCTCCGGCGGGCCGTCGATGATGGCACCTGATCGGCGGTGCAGCGCATGCGGGCCGTGCCCTGGGGGGACAGCGACGCGCGGGCCAGGCCGACGCGCCCACTGTGGCCGCCGCCGGAGCCCTCGGCGATGTTGGCGCGGGCGGAGGCGAGGACCCGCTCTGCCGGGGTGGGCGCCGCGTCGACCGCCCGCCGGACGGCCTCGGTCCACCGCGGGAAGCCGCGGGCGACGCGGCCTGGGCCGAGGGGAATCTGCTGGAGAACGAGGGTGACCAGGCCCAGGGCGTGTCCGCGAACCGCCCTCGACGAGCCGACATTGGGACGAAGGGGGGCAAGCGGGCAGCAGACAAGCCGGGCGTTCTCGCGTTTGCCCTGGTCAGGGGTGGTGGGTCGCGTGGGACTCGAACCCACAACCTACGGATTAAAAGTCCGAAGCTCTCGTATCAGGGTGGCTCTCTCAGTGTCGGCCGGTGCTGATCTATCCGTATCGGTCCTGATCCTCGTGCTACACGATGCCGCCGCGTGTCGATCCGTTTCGGAACCGCCGAGCCGCCAACGAGCCGACGCCGACGAGCTGGTGCAGTGGGGGGTACTTCACGACCGGCGGGTCGAGGACGCGATGCGCACGGTGCCGCGGCATCTGTTCGTCCCTAGCGCCACCGTGCAGGCGGCCTACGCTCAGGACGGCGTCGTCACCCATCCCGGCGCCGACGGCCGGTCGTCGGTGGACGCCGACGCCCTTCGCACCGCGCTGGACCATCCACCGGTTCACCACTGGCTGGGTGTGAACGTTGCAGAGGACGACGTCGGCGACGTCGAGTTCTGGCTGGCCGACCTGGAGGGGTTCTGCCGCTTGCTGACCGGTGGCGGCACCGCCGCGGGCTGGCTGGTCGAGCCCATGTACCGGTGGGGAAGCATGGCAGTGGTCCAGCAGGACACGATCGGCTACTTGACCATGCGGCCCGCGCCTGCGGGTCCCGGTGGGCGACGCGTCTTTGAACTGGGTGTCTGCTCCCACGGCCGTTCGGCGACCAGGTCGCGGCCGGCCTCGCCAGCCGGACACTCCGATGGGAACAAGAGGGCCCCTCCGGCGGCGACATCTGAATCGAGGTTCACCCGGCCGGGACCACTCCACGAGGCGAAGGGCTTCTCATCGCCGACAAGCAGTACGCCCGCGTCATCGTCCGAACCACTCGAACGGGCCCTGACCGCCAAGTGCCCTGACAACGACTCGCAGGATCCACTTTGAGGCGGCGGGCAACGGCTTGATGTTCCGCGATCCGACTGAGGGCGCCGCCTCGCTCAGGGGTTGCGCGGGCAAAGCCGCAGGGCGGCCCCAGAAGACTCCGGAGCCCTGCTCGATCCATGACACAGCAGCCAGGCGCAAGCGCACCCGATTGGCCAGATCTGCGGAATCCTCCGCCTCCGCGGCCTGGACACGAAGCGTGGAACACCAGCTCACCGACCACTTCGGTGGACAGCCATTCGCGGAATCTGCGCATGGCCAGGCGCCGGAGGAGCCCAGGTCTGTGCCGGTCAGAAGCCCTCTGCGGTCACCATCGGATCGCCGCGCGGGTAGTTCAACAGCGCTGCCCGGGTCGTCGACACGAACTCCACCGGCATTTTGTCGACCGGGTGCCAGGCCACCTGGGAATGCTTGCGCGGCTCGGCGTTCACCGGGTCGCCTTCCCAGCGGTGGGCGACGAACACGACGGTGAGGAAGCCGTTGGGCGCCTCCACTCCCCACCCGCCATGGATGATGCCCGCAACCTTAAGCTCGGAGGGATTGACGACCAGGCCTGTCTCCTCTTTTAGTTCCCGGGCTGCGGTGGCGGTCGCGACTTCGCCCCGAACGGCCCGGTGCCAGCTGCTTCACCGATCAGAAATCCTTCGCCACGTCGTCAGTTCTGGTAGCCCCTCGCCACCCGCGGAAGGATCGACGACCATGACCGACGCCAGACTGCTGGACGCCGACAAGGCCGCGTTCATCGCGGCGGCCCGCTCACATGACACAGCACAGTTCGCGCTGATCACGGAGCGCTACCGGCGTGAGCTGCAGGTGCACTGCTACCGGATGCTCGCGAACTACGAGGACGCCCAGGACATGACGCAGGAGACGTTCCTGCGGGCGTGGAACAAGCGGAAGTCGTTCAAGGGTCACGCTGCGCTGCGGACCTGGCTGTACCGGATCGCGACGAACACCTGCCTCGACTTCCTGGAGAAGCGCAGCGACCGCACACCCGTGCCTGCCGAGCTGCCGGACGCGGGCTCGGAAGTGCTCTACCTGCAGCCCTACCCGGACCGGATGCTCCCCGAGGACCCGCAGGAAGCGGTGGTGGCGCGGGAGACGATCGAGCTGGCGTTCATCGTCGCCGTCCAGCACCTGCCGCCGCGGCAGCGGGCGGTGTTCATCCTGCGCGACGTCCTCGGCTGGCCGGCGGCGAAGGCCGCGGGCGCCCTCGAACTGACCGTCGCATCGGTGACCAGCGCACTGCAGCGGGCGCGCGTGACGATGCGCGAGCAGCTGCCCGACCGCCGCCTCGACTGGAGGAGCCCCGCGACGCACGAGCTGTCGAATGACGAGCGCGGCGTGGTGAAGTCGTACATCGACGCCCACGAGCGCAACGACCTCGACGGGCTGACGGCCCTGCTGCGCGACGACCTGCGCTTCGCGATGCTGCCCGAGCCGGACACCTTGACCGTCACGGCCAGGGACGCGGTGGACGGCTGGGTCTCCGGTGGGCTCTTCCAGCGCGGCCACGACGACTGGCGCTGCGTCGCCACGACGGTCAACCGCATGCCTGCCGCCGTGCTGTACCTCCGCGCCCCCGACGACACGGAATACCGCTTGCTGAACATCGCGGTCCTGCACATCGTCGACGGGAAAATCGCCGAGCTCACCGGATTCGACGCCACCGACAAACCATGGCTGAGCCTGCCCGCGACGCTGTGATCAGACGAGTCCCCACCGTCGACGAGTCCGGCGCATGGGCCGGCGTCACCGAAGTCACCGCGGAATGAGCACCCCGACCAGCTGAACACCAACGCGGCAACGCGAACACCACCGCCCCGCCGACGTTGCCGGCGGGGCATCTACACGCCCGAAGAACGCCGTCACGATCAAGGACGCCGCCGTCCTCACCTTCAGCGAGTCGGTCAGCAGCTCCCTCGGAACGCAAGGGGGTCCGGGGAAGGGGCCCTCATAGCCGAGGGTCACGGTGAGCACGCCAGGAAGGACTTCGACCTGGCCTTACGAGCGAGTTCTCGGCCCGTGCTCATCGCCTCGTCTCGTATCGGGTCAGTACCGCGTCGCCGGGAAATGTCCGGGTCTCGACCAGGGTCAGGTTCACCCAGTTGTCCAGCGTGGTGAAGAACGGCGTGCCGCCGCCGACCAGGACCGGGTGGGTGACGATCGCGTATTCGTCGATCAGTCCGGCCCGCATGGCCGCCGCGGCGAGCGCGGCGCCGCTGATGTCCATCGGGCCGCCGTCCTCGGCCTTGAGCCGGGTGATCTCGGTGACCGCGTCGCCGGTGACCAGGCGGGTGTTCCAGTCGACCTTGTCGATCGTGGAGGAGAACACCACCTTCGGCATGTCCCGCCAGCGGCGGGCGAACTCGATCTGCGCCGGTGTGGCACCCGGCTGCTGGTCGGCGGTCGGCCAGTGGGGGCTCATCGTCTCCCACAGTTTGCGCCCGTACAGCGCCAGGCCCGTCGCTCCCACCCGGTCGGACCACCACTGGAACAGCTCGTCGCTCGGCGCGCTCCAGCCGAGGTCGTCGCCGGGCGCGGCGATGAAGCCGTCCAGGCTCACGTTCATGGCGTAGGTCAGTTTCCGCATCGTGTCAGCCTCCTGTGAGTCGATCTCACACGTACAGACGGGCGCGGCGCGGAAACCTAATCGGTACGCGATCTGCGTGCGCAGGTAGTCCTCCCGTTCAGGACTCAGCACGGCGAACTCGGCGGGCTCGATCATCACCGACCGGATCTCGATATCACCCTCGCGAACGCCTGGTCACACAGCTACAGCGCCGGGCCGTTCAACGTGCGCTGTGACAAGGAGAGTTACATCGGCGCAGAAGGCTGCGTGTTCACATGGGCAACGCCGCCGCCGCGACCTTCTACATGGACTACAAGGTCGCGGACACGAAATACGGAGACTACCGAGAGGTGGTCAAGCACAACCTGTATGCCATCAGGGTGCGCGACAACTACAAGCACTACGGAGACATTCAGTACGGCAGCCCCCTGCACCGCTCCGATCCCGTCACCCACGACCAGAACCGCGCCACGATCTGCACCACCGCATACCAGCAGAAAGCGTCATCGCTCGGGCTGTCATGCGACGAGTACCCGTACGCCTCCAGCGAAGAGGGCGGAACCCAGAACCCACGGTTCTCGTGCGCGTTCCTCCCCCTGACCCAGAACACCGCGCACGGCAATGCCCTGAACAACAGGCTGTTCCGCGAGAACCGGATCCTGCCGGCACTCAACGAGGGAGGTCATCGAGACCGAGGTGCGGCTGGACGGGACGGGATCCATCGCCGGTACCGTCACCGACGCCCGCACCGGCAAGGCTGTCGAGGACGTGTGCGCCTGGGTGCTGCCTGCCGGCCCATCCGGCCCGGAAGCACGGGGCCAGGAACTGCACCGACTCCGGCGGGCGCTACACCATCGACGGCCTCCGCCCCTACGACTGGCGTGTCCAGTACCCGGACTTCCGGGGCCGCTATGCGTGGCAATGGTCCGGTGAGGCCCCCGACCGCTTCGCCGCCCGGCCGATCAGGGTCCAGGCCGGGGGCACGGTGACCGCCGATGCCCGGTTGCCGGAGAGCGGCAAGCTGAGCGGCAAGGTCATCGGCTCGGTGGTTCCCAACGAGTATGTGAGCGTCGTCGCCGTCAGCGCCCGAACCGGCGACATCGCCGCGCCATTCGCGAGGATCCCCGGGGGCGCCGACTACGCCCTGTACGGGCTGGCCACCCAGTGGATCAAACTCGGTTACAGCGGCGGTCCCGCCGAGACCCCTGCACGTCGTCGCCGGGAAGGCGATCAACGGTCCCGATCTGGTGATTCCGAAGGGATGACTGGAGCTCTCAGGCCGCGCCGCATGGCCGGAATCGCCACGCCGCGCGGCCTGGGTTTCTCTTCCATACATTGGCGAGGGTGTCAAGCTGAGGCGGTGCGGTGATGTGGCTCAGGTTGGTCACGCGCGCAGTGAGAACCGCGGTATCACCTTTCCCCCCGCTTCCAACTCCAGCCCGGCGACCTGCTCTTCTTGCCACCAACCCCCGCACCCCCTCCCGATCCACCAGCCCGTGTCGCGCTCTTGATCACGGCTGCTCTTCGCGACCACTTGGTGGGGATTGCTCAAGGGTGCCGCCTGCGCCGGGATGCGAGCCTGCGGACTCGCGCTCGTGGATGTGCGTGGCTGACTGCTCTGGCGGCCCTGGCCGCTGGTTCTGTGGGCGACATGACCGGCTTGGGCGGGGCGGAGAGTACCCAGTTTCGAGGCGCTACCCGGGTGGATGCAGGGCCCGGAGCGAGCCGCCGAGCAGCTATCGAGCAGCCACGGGGACGAACCGGGGCATGTCCGGCAGGGGACGAACCGGGCATCTTTTGTGTTTGCCCTGGTCAAGCTGGGTGGGTCGCGTGGGACTCGAACCCACAACCTACGGATTAAAAGTCCGGAGCTCTGCCAATTGAGCTAGCGACCCGTCTCGGCAAGAGTACCGAGATCGGCGGGGGGTTCGCGACGGGGTTAGGGGGTGGGGGTCAGGTGGACGGGGAGGTGCTTCAGGCCGTTCTGGAAGTTGGAGGCCAGGCGGACGGGGGTGCCGGTGAGGGTGACGTCGTGAGGGAGGAGTTCGCGGAAGACGGCGCGCATCTGGGTGCGGGCCAGGTGGGCGCCCAGGCAGAAGTGGGGGCCGAAGCCGAAGCTGACGTGGTCGTTGGGGGTGCGGGCGACGTCGAAGCGGTCGGGGGAGGGGAAGACGGTCTCGTCGCGGTTGGCGGAGGCGTGGTAGACGACGACCTTGTCGCCGGCCCTGACGTTCTGGCCGCCGAGGTCGAGCGGTGTCGTGGCGGTGCGGCGGAAGTCCATGACCGGGGGCCAGTAGCGGAGCATCTCCTCGACCGCGGACGGCAGGAGCGACGGGTCGGCGCGGAGGCGGGCGAGTTCGGCGGGGTGGTCGAGGAGGGTGAGCAGGCCGCCCGGGATGCCGTTGCGGAGGGTCTCGTTCCCGGCGACGGCGAAGAGGAAGAACATGTTCTCGAACTCGTCGGCGGTGAGCCCGCCCTGGAGCATGCGGGACATGATGTCGCCGGACGGGCGGGAGCGCTTCTCGGCGGCGAGGGCGTGGGCGTAGGAGAACATGTCGGCGAGGGCGGTGGAGGAGCGCGGGTTGATGGGGCGGCCGTCGGGGCGCACGGTCTCGGACGGGCGGTCCTTCATCGCCTCGCGGGCCATGGGGCTCATCGAGGCGGCGTCGGCGGTGGAGAGGCCGGCGTAGTCGGGGTCCTGGTAGCCGATGACGCGGGACGCCCAGTCGTAGAGGAGGCGGCGGTCGGATTCGGGGACGCCCATGATGTGGGCCAGCGTCCAGACGGGGAGGTCCGCGGCGAGCTCGACGAAGTCGGTGTCCTCGCCGAGGGCGGAGGCCACGAGGGTGCGCGCCCGCTCGTTGATCGTGTCCTCCAGGGCGCGGACGGCGCGGGGGGTGAACGCGGCGGCGACGATGCGGCGGAGGCGGGAGTGGTCCGGCGGGTCCTGGTTGAGCATCATCGCGCGGACGAAGGCGAGGTCCTCGGGCGTGTCGGGGTCGCGGATCTGGGTGGCGCCGAGGTTGGAGGAGAACAGGTCCGGGGAACGCAGGACGTGCTTGACGTCGGCGTGCCGGAAGACCGCCCAGAAGCCGGGGCCCGCGGGCCAGGGGCCGACGGCCGGTTCGCCGACCCAGGCGACCGGTGACGCGGTGCGGAGCCCGGCGAACGTCGCGTAGGGGACACCGGCGGCGTAGGTGGTGGGCAGGAAGATCTCCTCGTGCATGCCCTCAGCGTGCATCATGACGGGGTGACGTTGAAGCCCGAAGAGATCCTGCGTGACAACTTCGCCCCCTGGGTGCTCGACCTCGGCCTCGTGCCCGAGGAGGTCGGGGACGGGACGGCGGTGCTGCGGCTGCCCTGGTCCGACCGTCTCGCCAGGGAGGGCGGCGCGCTGTCGGGGCAGGCGCTGATGGCGGCGGCCGACACGGCGGTGGTGCTGGCGGTGTCGGGGGCCAGGGGCTCCTTCGTGCCGATGACGACGGTGCAGCTCAGCACGACGTTCCAGCGGCCGGTGGTGGGACGGGACGTGCTGGTGAACGCGGAGCTGTCGAAGCTGGGCCGGACACTGGCGTTCGCGGAGATCGACATGGCGGCGGAGGGGAAGACCGTCGCGCACGCCAGCGCCGTTTACGCCATCATCGGCTGACATGACGCGAACAGAGAAGGTCGTTGTTCCGGGCGGTGAGTTCGACCTGCGGGTGTGGGGGACGCGAGGTCCGGGGATCCTGCTCCTCCAGGAGATCTTCGGTGTCGGCGAGTACCTGGAGGCGGTCGCCGAGGACCTGGTCGCGCTGGGGTTCGTTGTCGCGGCGCCCGACTTGTTCTGGCGGATCGAGCCGAACTGGACGGCCGAGCACAACGAACAGGGCGTGCCCAAGGCGATGGCGATGGTCGCCCAGTTCGACGTGGAGAAGGGCGTAGAGGACGCTGTGGCGGCGCTGGAGGTCCTCAGGGGGCTGCCAGAGGTGGACGCGGTGGGCGTTGTGGGGTTCTGCCTCGGCGGGACGCTCGCGTACCTGGTGGCCGCCAGGGCCCAGGTCGATGCGCTCGTCTCGTACTACGGGTCCGATGTGCCGAACATGCTGGACCGGCTCGACGCCATCCAGGCGCCCACGCAGTTCCACTTCGGCGGCGACGACGCGTACATCCCTCGTGAGGACGTCGCCAAGGTGGAGCGCGCGGTCGGGGAGAAGGACCACATGGAAATCCACGTCCAGGAGGACGGCGGGCACGCGTTCCACAACCGCAAGGCGCCGATGTTCTACCAGCCGGAGCCTGCCGCGCGCGCTTGGCGGCTCACCGAGGATTTCCTGCGGCGGACCCTGCCGGCTTAGCGCCGGGAGCGGCGAAGGCCCCGCGCCGGGCGGGCGGCGCGGGGCCGGGCGTGCGTCCGGGGTCAGATACCGGGCCGGACGGCGCCGTGGAAGTTGCGCTTGTAGTAGCCGTTCAGCTTGATCTTCTTGACCCGCTTGCCGGAGCTCGGCGCGTGGATCATGTAGCCGTGGCCGGCGTAGACGCCCATGTGGCTCCTGCCGCCGTAGAAGAACAGCAGGTCGCCCTTGACGGCGCCCTTCCAGGAGACCTTCTTGTGCACCGCCTTGTAGATCTGCTGGGTGGTCCGGGGGAGCTTCACCCCGGCCTTGCGCCAGGATCCTCCGGCCAGCCCGGAGCAGTCCCACGAGCCGGGGCCCGTCGCGCCGTAGCGGTAGCGGTCGCCGATCTGCTTGGCCGCGTACTTCACGGCGTAGTCGGCGCGCTTCTTCTGCTTGGCGATCCGGGCCTGTTTGGCGGTCACGGTCCTGGTGACCGTCGCGGCCGGCGCCGCGGCGAGGGCCGCCCGCTGCGGCGCCGCGGCCTGCGCGGGTCCTGCCGCCAGGACGGACGCGCCGAGCGCGGCGGTCGTGGTGAGCACGAGCCCGCCCACGGTGAATCCGGCCTTCAGGGGGTTTCGAGGGGTATGCAGAATGTCTCCAGACCTCGCGATCGATGCCTACCGGGCAGCTGTCACCCGCCGGATTTCCTGGAGGGTTCGAGATACCGCAGCCGATTTCGCAGCGTCATTGAGGGGAGACGCAGAGAAATGGCGGCCGCTTCCGGTTCCGTGCCTCTCGTCTGCACGGATTCGGCGTCCGACGACGGCTTCCGGGCGGGGTCCCTGGAGGGGACGACCTGGGGGTCCGCGCCGGCCTCCGGTGGGAGACCGTCCGCGCCGCCGCCGTGCGCCGGGGTGCGTGTTCTGTTGTCCGGGCGCCTCGGGCGCCGCATGAACCGAGCAGGAAGCTAGCCAGCGCCGGGCGAGGCTGGCAAATCACCCGCCATTTCTCCACGGTGCCGGCGGTCCGTTTGAGACGCTGGTCCAGCGCTCTGCCAGCAGCGATCGGCAACCCCTTTCATGAATTGTGGAATGAGTCACAAGGGTCGAGGAAATGGTGGTTCATTTATTGATCTGTGATTCGCGGCACAGCCCGGGGCGGGTGGAGGTTGCCGGATCTGGCCGTGTCCGCCCATTGACGGCGGCCCGCGCGGCCCCCTGTAGTGCGAAGGAGATTCATGTCCCGCCTCCGGAGGGAGCCCCGTGTTCGGCAGGCCCCGCAGAGCACACCCCGTCCACCTCCTGTCGGCCCTCACCCTGGCGGTCGTCCTCACCCTGACCGCCGGGTCTCCGGCCGCCGCGGAGACCGTCGAGCCCGCCACCGCCAAGTTCCCGGCGGGATTCCTCTGGGGCGTCGCCACGTCCGGCTTCCAGAGCGAGGGATCCTTCCCGGACAGCAACTGGACGAGGTACGCCGACCGCAAGGCCACCGGCGTCACCGACCCGTACGGGAACTCGGCCGACTTCCGGCACCGGTATCCGAGCGACCTGAAACTTGCCCGCGGGCTCGGCGCGAACGTGTTCCGGACGTCCATCGAGTGGTCCCGCATCGAGCCGCGCCGCGGTTACCGCGATCCCAAGGCGCTCGCCTACTACGACGACCTCGTCCGCCGGATCAAGGCGGCCGGGATGCGTCCGATGCTGACGCTCGACCACTGGGTGTATCCGGGCTGGGTGGCCGACCAGGGCGCCTGGGACAACCCCCGCACGCAGGACGACTGGCTCGGCAACGCCCGCTTCGTCGTGGACAGGTACAAGCGCCAGGGCGCCGTCTGGATCACGTTCAACGAGGCCAGCGCCTACATCTACAAGGAGCTGACGGCCCGTCCGATGGACCTCGGGCAGATGCTGAAGATGCGCGACGCCCTGGTCAGGACGCACCGCGCCGCCTACGACATGATCCACGCCGTGGACCCGGGCGCCCCGGTGTCCAGCAACGTCGCCTACGGGTCACCCGTCAACGGCATCTTCGACGCGGCCCTGTTCAACGAGGTCACCGACAAGCTCGACTTCATCGGCATCGACTACTACTACGGCGCCAACCTGCAGAACGTGACCGCGGCCTACGCGCTCATGGGCGAGTTCTGGAAGATCGACCCCGAGCCCGAGGGCCTTTACTACGTCCTCAGGAACTACCAGCGCCGGCTGCCGAACCTGCCCATCTACATCGTCGAGAACGGCATGTCCACGGACAACGGCAAGCCGCGCGCGGACGGCTACACGCGCTCGGACCATCTGCGCGACCACATCTACTGGATCCAGCGCGCGATGGCCGACGGCGTGAAGATGATGGGCTACAACTACTGGAGCCTCACCGACAACTACGAGTGGGGCAGTTACCGGCCGCGGTTCGGCCTCTACACGGTGGACGCGCTGACCGATCCGTCCCTGGCGCGCCGTCCGACCGATGCCGTCCCGACCTACCGGTCGATCATCGCGAACCGGGGCGTCCCCACCGGGTACGTTCCGGTGCGCCAGCCCGGCTGGTGCTCGATCGAGGACCCCGTGGCCACCTGCCTCGGCACGACGCCCACCCCGCCGGCCGCCTACCGCCGCGCGGAGTGAGGAGCGGGGCGTGACGGGCGTCAGGGCGCCGCGCGGAGCAGGTCGAGGACGGCCTGCTCCGTCGGCCCCTGCGTCGCCAGCTCGCCCTCGGCGACGTCCACGCCGAGCCGTCCGAGGGCGGGCGCGATCGTCGTGCCCTCCTCGTACAGGTCGATGATGCGCGGGTCGATGTAGGACGCCCGCGCCACGGCCGGGGTGTTGCCGAGGTAGGACGCGACCTCCTTGACGACGCGGACGATGGCACGTTGGCGGGCGGGGTCGCTTTTCCCGGTGTCCCTCTTCCCGGTGTCCCTCTTCCCGGCGTCCCCTTCCCCGGCGCGCACCGACACCGCGAGCCCGACGGCCGCGAGGACGGTGGCGTGCCACGTCCGGAAGTCCTTGGCGGTGAAGTCGCCTTCGGTGACCTCGCGGATGAACTCGTTGATGTCGGACGTGGTGACGTCGTGCCAGCCGGCGGGCGTCCGGTAGGCGAGCAGTTCCGGCGAGTCGTCGCCGCGGCGTTTGAGCCCGCTCACCACCTTGCACACGTTCTCTTCGGCGACGGCCTGGTACCGGTCCTTCGAGCCCTTGGCGGGGTAGTCGAACGTCACCCGGTCCCGCCCGCAGCTGACGTGCTCGCGCAGGACGGTCGCGAGCCCGAAGGTGCCGTTCTCGGCCGCGTACGCCTCCCCGCCGATCCGGAAGAACCCGAGGTCGATGAGGCGGACGGCCGCCGCGAGCACCCGCTCGCGCGTGTAGCGCCGTCCGGCCAGATAACCGGTGAGCGTGCGCCGGACCTCGGGCAGCCGCTCGGCCAGCTCCAGGACGTGGTCGTGCTTCTCCCGGTCGCGCTGCTCCCGCCAGGCCTCGTGGTAGAGGTACTGGCGGCGCCCGGCGGCGTCCGTCCCGGTGGCCTGGATGTGGCCGTCGGAGTCGGGGCAGATCCAGACGTCCTTCCAGGCGGGCGGGATGACGAGCGCCTTGATCCGTGCCTTCTCGGCGGGGTCGGCCAGGGACCGGCCGTCGAGATCGAGGTACACGAACCCCTTGCCGCACTTCCGGCGTCCGTAGCCGGGCTCGTTCAGGTCGCTGCGCCGCAGCTCCATCGGAACTCCGTCAGCCCGGGTGGATCTCGCCGCCGGCGGGCACCAGGGTCTGTCCGGTGTAGTAGGACGACTGACGGTCGGAGGCGAAGAACACGTAGGACGGCGCGATCTCGTCCGGGTCCGCGGCGCGTCCCATCGGGGCCTGCTTCCCGAAGTCCTCGACCTTCTCCTCGTCGAACGTGGCGGGGATGAGCGGCGTCCAGACCGGGCCGGGGGCTACGCAGTTGACCCGGATCTCGCGGTCCATGAGGTTCTGGGCGAGGCACGTGGTCAGCGCCATCGCCGCGGCCTTACTGGCGGAGTAGTCGATGAGCGTCTTGTTGCCGCGCAGCCCGTTGATGGACCCGGTGATGATGACCGACGACCCGGGCCCCATGTGGTCAAGGGCCTCCTGGACGGCCCAGAACAGTGAGAACACGTTCACCTCGAACGTCCGCCGCAGCTGGGCGTCGTCGATCTCGCGCACGTCCTTCACCGGCGTCTGGGTGCCGTGGTGCAGGACGAGCAGGTCGAGTCCGCCGAGGTCGCGGACGGTGTGCCGGACGACCTCGCGGCAGTGCCGCTCCTCGGCGAGGTCGCCGCCGAACGTCACGCACCGCCGTCCGGCGGCCTCGACGAGGCCCGCGGTGTGCCGGGCGTCGTCGTCCTCCTCCAGGTAGGTGATCGCGACGTCCGCGCCCTCCTTGGCGAACGCGACGGCCGTCGCGCGGCCGATGCCGGAGTCGCCGCCGGTGATCAGCGCGCGGCGCCCGGCCAGCAGACCGCTGCCGGTGTAGCCGCGCATCTCGTCGCGCGGCTGGGGCGTCATGTCCTCGGTTCGCCCGGGGTAGGACTGGCTCTGTGCGGGACGCTCGCTCATGCGGTTCGGGTGCCCTTGCCAGGGGGGAGCAAACTTTCTCTATTGTGACTCCTGAATAACTTCGGCTCCCGGGCAGGACCGCGCCTCCGCAATCCGCAGGGGTGTGAGCAGAGCGCGCGGCGTCGTCTGGATAGCATCACCCCGAACCACATTCGGTCCCTCACGTAAGGTGTCGCTTATGGACCTGAACGGAGTTTCCGCCGTCGTATCCGGTGGCGCGAGCGGCCTCGGTGAGGCCACCGTCCGCGCGCTGGCCGCCGAAGGCGCCAAGGTGGTCATCGCCGACCTGAACGAGGACAGGGGCAAGGCCCTCGCCGACGAGCTCGGCGGCGTCTTCGTCAAGACGGACGTGTCGAGCGAGGAGCAGGTGCAGGCCGCGGTGCAGGCCGCCGTCGACTCCGGCGCCCCGCTGCGCGTCATCGTCAACAGCGCCGGGATCGGCTGGGCGTCGCGGACCGTGAACCGCGACGGCAGCCCGCACGACCTGGCCTCCTACGAGACCGTCATCCGGGTCAACCTGATCGGCACCTTCAACCTGATGCGCATCGGCGCCGCGGCCATCTCCAAGACCGAGCCCGCCGACGAGGACGGCCTGCGCGGCGTGGTGATCAACACCGCGTCCATCGCCGGCATCGAGGGTCAGACCGGGCAGATCGCCTACTCCGCGTCCAAGGGCGGCATCATCGGCATGACGCTCCCCGCCGCCCGCGACCTCGCCGCGATCGGCGTCCGGGTCAACACGATCTGCCCCGGCATCATCGACACCCCGATCTACGGCGAGGGCGAGGCCGCCGAGGCGTTCAAGGCCAAGCTCGCCGCCCCCGTCCCGTTCCCGAAGCGGATGGGCAAGGCGTCGGAGTTCGCCCACCTGGTCAAGTCCCTGATCGAGAACGACTACATCAACGGCGAGACCATCCGCTTCGACGGCGGTATCCGCTTCCAGCCGAAGTGAGGCACTGAATGACCGACGCTGTCCTTACCGAGGAAGACGGCGCCGTCCTGATCATCACCATCAACCGCCCGGAGGCCCGCAACGCGGTCAACGGCGAGGTGGCGAAGGGGATCGCGGCGGCCCTCGACGAGCTCGACTCCCGCAAGGACCTGTCCATCGGCATCCTCACCGGCGCGGGCGGGACGTTCTGCGCCGGCATGGACCTCAAGGGCTTCCTGACGGGCGACAACCCGACCGTCGAGGGACGCGGGTTCGCCGGCATCACCGAGCGCCCGGCGGCCAAGCCGCTGATCGCCGCCATCGAGGGCTACGCCCTGGCCGGCGGCTGCGAGGTGGCGCTGTCCTGCGACATGGTCGTCGCGGCGCGGGACGCCCGGTTCGGGCTGCCCGAGCCGAAGCGCGGGCTGGTCGCCGCGGGCGGCGGGCTGCTGCGGCTGCCGCAGCGCATCCCGTACCACATCGCCATGGAGATCGCCCTGACCGGCGACAAGTACCCGGCGGAGCGGATGGCCGAGCTCGGGTTCGTCAACCGGCTCGCCGAGCCGGGCGGCGCGCTCGCCGCGGCCAAGGAACTGGCCCTGAAGGTCGCCGAGAACGCCCCGCTGGCGCTCGCGGCCACCAAGAAGGTCATCGTCGAGTCCGCGGACTGGACGTCCGCCGAGGCGTGGAAGAAGCAGCAGGACATCACCCTGCCGGTCTTCATGTCCAAGGACGCCCAGGAGGGCCCGGCGGCCTTCGCCGAGAAGCGCCGGCCGAACTGGAAGGGCGAGTAGCCCTCCGGCATCGCGTCGGCACGCAGAGCGCCCGGAACTTCATAGTTCCGGGCGTTTTGTGGTTTACGTGGCGTCCTGATCTGGTCGCCCAGAAGGTTCCACTTACCCAGCAGTAAGTAATGCCGTACTCTTTTGCGCACGCTTGCTGTGATCTTGGGAGCTGTGGATCTTGCGACTGATGAGACGGAACGCGGTGCCGGCGACGATCGCCGCCCTCGCCTGCGCCGCCGGGACGGTGGCCGTGGCCGCCCCCGCGCACGCCGCCGGCTGGAAGAGCATCGGCAGTACGGCGCTCGCCTACAACGGCAGCCTGGACAAGGTCGACTTCGGCGCCAAGAACGCCGGATGGGCCGTCGGCGCGGCCGGCTCCTTCTTCGGCCCGGAGGCCAGGCTCGTCAAGTGGAACGGCTCGGCCTGGGTCGCCGACGCGAGCCCGGTCGGCTTCACCCCCACCGACGTCGCCGTCTCCAGCGCCAGCAAGGCGTGGGTCATCGGCTACAACCTGAGCGGCACCCTGGGCCTCTACTGGAACGGCACCAAGTGGAGCCAGGTCGCCTACCCGATGGTGGGCTTCCCGACCGCCGTGTCCGCCGCCGCCGACGGCACCGCCTACTCCGTCGCGGGCATCGACGCCGCGGCCGGCGGCCCGTGCGCCATCCTGCGCTGGACGGGCACCGCGTGGGTCGACCCGAAGGTCCCGCTGCCGCCCTCCTCGTCCATCACCGCCGTGGACGTCCGGGCCAAGAACGACGTGTGGCTCGCGGGCACGACGTCCGCCACCGGCACGTCCGTGACCGGCCTGGTGATGCACTTCGACGGCACGTCCTGGAAGAAGATCGACGTCCCCGGCTCCCTGGGCGTCCCCGGCTACCAGGGCACCCTGCACCGCATCGTCGCAGACTCGCCGACGAACGTGTACGTCCTGCGCGTCCGGCAGAACGCCCAGATCACCAACGCGATCCAGCGCTACGACGGCAAGACCTGGAAGACGGTCGACACCCCGCTGAACGCCGCGGGCATCGGCCTGTCCTCCGACGGCAACGGCGGCGTGGTCATGCTCCCGATCACCACCGGGACCAAGACCCAGTACATGCACTACAACGGCACCGCATGGACGACACTCAACGGCCCCGCCCGCACCGGCACCGTCCAGGCCTCCGACATCGACGCCCGCCCCGGCACCACCGGCATCGTCAGCACCGGCACGGCGTCCCAGCCCGACAAGAAGACCCCGTTCATCGAGTACTTCAGCTGACCGGTACTTCGACCGAGCGGGCATCCGGGCCGAGCAGCCCCGCCCACGCCCGTCCCGCCGCCGGTGGGACGGGCGTAGTGCCGTCCGGCCTCGCGGGCGGGTGAGGCGAACCCGGGCGGGGTAGGGATCGGGACGCGATCATCGGCACGCTCGTCCGGGGGAGAACAGGGAGCCGCGTCATGCGTTCGGGCGCCATGCGGGTCACGGTCCTCTCCTCTGTCGCGGTACTGGTTACGGCGAGTTCTCCTGCTTTGCAGGCATTTGCCCAGGAGAAGGCGGAGGCTCCCTGCCGGGCGCTCGGCCAGGGGAAGACGCGCTACGGGGCGGGTGCGGCGCGGCATGTGGTGTTCGCCGTGGCGGCCCGGTACGGGACGACCGAGGTGGTCGTCACCGAATGCGTCAGGACAGGACGTTCCTGGACAGCCGTGCTCACCGCACCCGGGCATGTCGGAAGGAACGGGTACGCCGAACCCGGTGCCAAGCGCGAGGGCGACGGCAGGTCGCCGACCGGCTCCTACAGCCTGACCGAGGCGTTCGGCGAAGGGAACCCCGGTTCCCGCCTCCCCTACCGGAGGCTTCGGGAGAGCGGCGACTGCTGGGGGTCGACGATCGGCGACCGGCGGTACAACCGCTACTACCGGGGCGCGTGCCTGCCCGCCGACGAGGATCTCTCGCAGATCATGGAGAACGGGCCCTACCGGCAGGCCGTGGTGATCAACTACAACCGGCCGCCGGACTCGCCGGTCGTCCAGGGGAACGGTTCGGCGATCTTCATGCACGTCGGCGCGGGCCGGACCGCGGGGTGCGTCTCGATGGCCCGGCCGGTGCTGGAGTCCGTGCTGCGGACGCTGCGCCCGCGCGATCGGATCATGATGGGGACGAGCCGGGCCCTGTTCCGCCGCTGAGCGGGCCGCGGGAGGGCGGCCCCGAAACGTCGGAGGCTAGTCCCAGCGGGCGTTGCGCTGGCGTTTCACGTTGCTGCGGCGCTTCTTGTTCTCCAGCCGCCGCTCGTTGATGCCGCGGGGGATCTTCTTCGGGACGCGCTTCTTCGGGGGAGGGGCCGTCGCCTCGGCCAGGAGGGTCGCCAGGCGGGTGCGGGCGGCGTCGCGGTTGCGCTGCTGGGAGCGGTACTCCTCGGCGCGGATCGTGAGGACGCCGCGGACCAGGCGGCCGGAGAGACGCTCCAGGGCGCGGGCGCGCAGCGGCTCGGGGAGGGACGGCGAGTTCGCGACGTCGAAGGAGAGTTCGGCGGCGGTGGCGCTGGTGTTGACGTGCTGCCCGCCCGGCCCCGAGGAGCGGGAGAAGCGCCAGCCGAGCTCGGACTCCGGGATGGAGATCGAGCCGCGGACATGGATCTGGGCGGGCATGCCCCCATTGTCGCAGGGAAGGATCGGCCCGTCGCTTCAATATCGTCCCCGTCCCCGTCCCCGTCCCCGTCCCCGTCGACCCCGTCGACCCGTCCCGTCGCACCGGCGACTCCCGGCCCGTACGCCCGACTGGCGACAACTGAAAGTACTTACTTACACTGGGCGCCATGACCATGCTCGCCAATGAACCCGATGACCTCGATGAACCCCGTGGCCAAGGACTTTTCCAGGACGGCGACCTGATCCGCGTCATCACGCGGGAGGGTGTGCTGATCGCCGCGGGCGGGGCCGCGTCCCTGCTGCAGACCGCGCACCCCAAGGTGGCGCAGGGCGTCTACGACCACAGCTACACGGCGGACGACCCGCTGCGCAGGCTGCGCAACACGATGGGGTGGCTCTACGCGGTGCAGTTCGGGACGCGGGAGGAGGCCGAGACCTTCAGCGCCCTGGTCACCAAGGGGCACGCGGCCGTCACCGGCCCCGACTACGAGGCGAACGACCCGGAGTTGCAGGTGTGGGTCGCGGCCACGCTGTTCGCGGTGGCGGTGCAGTTCTACCAGGTGGTCTTCCGGCGGACGCTCACCGGTGCGGAGCTGGAGGAGTTCTACCGGCAGACCAAGGTCTACGCGACGATCCTCGGCTGCCCGGAGGAACGGATGCCGGGGACCTATCCGCAGTTCCGCGAGTACTACGCGGGCATGCTGCGCAGCTTGGAGATCACCGACGCGTCGCGGGCCATCGCCGAGCAGGTGCTCAACCCGAGGCTGCCGGGCGGCCCGCTGCACGCGCCCGGCCTGGCGGCGATCCGGCTGCTCACCGCGGGGCTGATGCCCGCGCCGATCCGCGAGCAGTACGGGTGGGAGTGGAACGCGCGGCGGGAGCGCCGGTTCCGCCTCCTGGTCGGCGTGATCGCGCTCGTGTACCCGCGGCTCCCGCTGCGGCTCCGCACGCTGCCGCGCGAGTACTACCTGCTCACGACGCGGCGCATGCTGGCCAAGCTGAAGCGCCGCCCGGCCGTCGAGGTCCGGGGCGCGGCCCCGGAAAAGAGCTGACCACCGGTGCGGGCCGGGCAGGGCGCCGGGTCCGCGGGAGACGAATGTGAGCGGCCGCGTGACTCACTGGCAGGTCACGCGGCCGCTCTCCCATGCTCGGTCCTCCCGCCCGGCCCGGCCGGAAGGACCTACCGGCCCGGGTCGCCGTCCGCCGTCCGCTCCCCCCAGAGCACTGGCCGGACGACGTCCCGGGTCAGACCGATGCGCCGGCGATGATCGCGTCGGCGGCCTTCTTGGCGGAGTCGATGGGGATGGCGAAGCCGACTCCGATGTTCCCCTCGCTGCTCCCGGACGTGGCGATGGCGGTGTTGACGCCGATGACCTGGCCCGCGACGTTGACCAGCGCGCCGCCGGAGTTGCCGGGGTTGATGGCGGCGTCGGTCTGGATCGCGTTCTTGATCACGGTCTGCTGCTGCTGCGACAGCCGGCCCTGGAGCCCCGGCGGGAGCTGCTGCTCGTCGCCGCCCTCCTGGATCTCGCGTCCGAGGGCGCTGACGATGCCGGACGTCACCGAGCCGTCCAGCCCGAGCGGGCTGCCCACGGCCAGGACCTCGTCGCCGACCGAGACGCGGCCACCGGCGCCGAGCGTCGCGGGCCTGAGGCCGGACACCCCCCGCGCCCTGACCACGGCGATGTCCTCCGCCTTGTCGGTGCCGAGGACCTGCGCCGACGCGGTCCTGCCGTCGCTGAACTTCACCGCGACCTGCTCGGCCCCGGACACCACGTGCGCGTTGGTGAGGATCACCCCGTCGGAGCGCAGGACCACGCCCGAGCCGCCCTCCACGCCGGATGCGGTCTGCGCCTGGATCGACACCACGCTCGGCTGGACGGCGGCGGCGACCTGCGCGGTCGTGCTCTTGGACCCGGCCCCCGAGACGGCCGTCGGGCTCGCGTAGACGGTGCTCTCGTGCGTCAGCGCCAGCACCACGCCCGCTCCGGCGCCGCCCGCCCCCAGGGCCAGTGCCATGGCGGCGCCCACCGCGGCGAGCCTGTGCCGCGTCGTGCCCAGCACGCCCGTGCCGAACATGCCGGGACGGGGCGGCGCCGGCTGCTGCGGTGGTGGCGGCGGCGGGACGGCGCCCGTCCACTGCGGGTAAGGGACGAAGCCCTGCGCGCTGGGCTCCCCGTGTCTGCTGGGTTCCCCGTGTCTGCTGGGCTCCCAGGGCGGCTGCTGTGGCCGGTCGGCGTTCATCGGATCCCCCTGTCGCTCTCTCACCATGAAGAGTGCGTCCCGGGTCTGCAGGCCGCCTGGAGTCAACCTGAAAGTGTGCTGAACGCCTAGATGTCATGAAAAAGCGGCCGAAGGATCGTCCCTTCGGCCGCCGCGCCGGTCCTTCCTAGGCTGGCCAGGGCGCGGCCTCCCGCTCCCCGTCGAGACCGGGGCGCGCCCTGTGGACCCATTGGAACCCACGATCCTGAACGTTTCCTGAAAGCCGTCTCTAGTCTTCGGCCAGAGGCAGGACGACCGAGAACGTCGCGCCCTCGCCGGGCGTGGAGTCGGCCCGGACGACGCCCTCGTGGGCGGCGACGAGCGCGGCGACGATGGCGAGGCCGAGACCGGCGCCGCCGTCGTCGCGGGAGCGGCCCTCGTCGGAGCGGTAGAAGCGCTCGAAGACCCGGTCCACCTGCTCGGGAGCCAGGCCGGGCCCCTGGTCGGCGACCGCGACGACCGCCGCCGGCTCGTCGCGCAGCGTGCCCGGCGACAACCGCACCTCGACCGGCGTGCCCGCCGGGGTGTGCGTGATCGCGTTGGTGAGCAGGTTGCCGAGGACCTGCCGCAGCCGCGGTTCGTCCCCCCGCACCTGGTACGCCAGCCCTCCCTCGACGGTGAGGTCGATCGTGCGATCGGGTGCCAGGACTCTCGCCTCCTGGACAGAGTCGGCGGCGACGGCGAGCAGGTCCACCGGGCGCCGCTCGATCGGGCGCTGGCGGTCCAGCCGGGCGAGCAGCAGCAGGTCCTCCACGAGCAGGCCCATCCGGGACGCGGTCTCCTCGATCCGGCCGATCAGCCGGTCCAGTTCCCCGGGGGAGCGGGCGGCGCCCTGCCGGTAGAACTCGGCGAATCCGCGGATCGCGGTCAGCGGGGTGCGCAGCTCGTGGCTGGCGTCCGCGACGAACCGACGCATGCGCTCCTCCGAGCGCAGGGCCGTCTCCTCCGAGCGCCGTGCCGTCTCTTCCGAGCGCCGTGCCGCCGCCTCCGACTCCGCACGCGCCCCGAACGCCGCCTCGATCTGCCCCAGCATCGTGTTCAGCGACCGCCCGAGCCGGCCCATCTCCGTCCCCGGGTCCGCCTCCGGGACGCGCCGGGACAGGTCGCCCGCCGCGATCGCGCCCGCCGTCTCCTCCACCGCCGACAGCGGCCGCAGACTGGCCCGGACGACGCCCACGCCGACCACCGCCAGCACGGCCAGCACGGCCAGCCCGACGATCGCGTCGATCACCACCAGCCGCTGCACGGTCCGGTCGATCTCCTCCAGGCTGAACGCGAGCACGATCACCGCGCCGCCGGGGATCGGCTCGGCCAGGATCCGCCAGGTCGACCCCCCGGTCCCGGTCACCGTGAACGGCCGGTCGACGTGCTCGTTCAGGTCGGCCGGCAACCGCGGATGGCCGGACTCGCTCCACGCCTCGTTCTGCCCGAGCGAGCGGCCGTCGGTGGTGCGGATCTGCCCGTACATCTCGCTCGGGATCCGCACGGTGATCCGCGTCTGCCCGCTCTGCAGCTGCGGGACGACCTGGTCGATCGCCCGCCCGACCGAACCGCGCAGCTGGTCGTCGGCGCGTCCGACGAGGTACTGCCGCAGCACCGACGCGCCCGCCGCGCTCATCACCGTCATGCCGAGCGTGACCAGGACGAGCATCCCGGCGATCAGCTTGACGCGCAGCGACGTGCGGGCCCACAGCCGCGCGAGCCCTCCGGCGGGCGCCGCGCCGCCGGCGCCCCGCGCCGCGGGAGGGGCGGCGGACGCCGGGGCCCGCGTGGCCATCAGCCCGTTCTCGACGGCTCGCGCAGCACGTAGCCGACGCCGCGCAGCGTGTGGATCAGCCGGGGCTCGGTGTTGTCGACCTTGCGGCGCAGCGCGGACACGTACGACTCGACGATGCCCGCGTCGCCGCGGAAGTCGTAGTTCCACACGTGGTCGAGGATCTGCGCCTTGGACACGACCCGGCCCGCGTTCGCCATGAAGTAGCGCAGCAGCTTGAACTCGGTCGGCGACAGCTGGACGGACCTGCCGCCGCGCCACACCTCGTGGCTGTCCTCGTCCAGCTCGATGTCGGCGAAGACCATCCGCGGCGACGGCTCGGTCATGCCGCCGCGGAACCGCCGCAGCACCGCCCGGATGCGGGCGATGACCTCCTCCAGGCTGAACGGCTTGGTGACGTAGTCGTCGCCGCCGATCGTCAGCCCCTTGATCCGGTCCTGGACGGCGTCCCGCGCGGTCAGGAACAGCACGGGGGTGTGGTCGCCGCCGGACCGCAGCCGCCGCGCGACGTCGAACCCGTCGATGTCGGGCAGCATCACGTCCAGCACGATCAGGTCGGGACGGTGCCGCCGCGCCGACTGCACCGCGTCCGCGCCGTTGGTGGCGGTGATCACTTCGAAGCCGGTGAAGCGCAGGCTGCCGGCGAGGAGCTCCAGGATGTTGGGCTCGTCCTCGACGACGAGCAGCGTCGCCTCCGCCACCCTGCCGCCGTTCGCCTTACGTTCGACCACTGGCACAGTCCCCCTCCACATCATTCCAGAGGTTTCCATCCCAACCTGAACGTCCCCTGAATGCGGGCAGAGGACAGGTCGAGAGCCCGCCCCGACAGGAGGGCCGCACGGGACGGCGCAGTGCCCGCCTTCCTCCCGCGCCTACTCGCGGAGGGCGCGGATGGCGCGCATCGCCTCGCGGCGGGCGTCCCCGGACAGAACGTCGATGTAGACCTCGCCCGCCAGGTGCCCGCATTCGTGCTGGAGGCAGCGGGCGAAGTACCCGGTGCCCTCGACGCGGACGGGCCTGCCCTTCACGTCCACGCCCTCGACGGCGGCGTGCTGGTAGCGGAGCGTGTCGAAGCGCAGGCCGGGGATCGACAGGCAGCCCTCCGACTCGACGACCTGCTCGCCGTCGGCGGCCACCAGCGTCGGGTTGACGACGTGGCCGACGTGGCGGCGCCCCCGGTCGTCCTCGCAGTCGTAGACGAACACCCGCAGGCCGACGCCGATCTGGTTGCCGGCGAGACCGGCGCCGTCCTCCTCGTACATGGTGACGAACATGTCGTCGACGAGGCGCTCCAGGGACGCGTCGAACGTCCGGACCGGGTCGCACTCGGTCCGCAGGACCGGGTCCCCGAGAAGCCTGACCGGGCGGGCGGTTCCGCGCGGATGGGTCCGTTTGCTCACGATCAAGATCCTATATAACGGCAGATCCTGGAAAACGCGCCGGGCGGTGCGCCCGGCCTGCTCAGGGCCCGGCGCACCGCCCGGCGGCGGCGTGCTCGCTCTACAACTCGATCGGGCCGCGCTGCTGCGGCGGGATGGGGGTGGTCGCGGGGCCGCCGGAGTCCTCGTCCGGGCGGGCGGGCTTGGCCTGCGACGGAGCCTGCGGCGGAGCCTGCGGCGGGGCCTGCGGCGCGGGGGCGTCGGCGGCCGGGGAGGGCTCGGGCTTCTTGACCGGCGGCGCGGTCTGCGGCGGGCTCGCCTGCGGCGGGGCCGACTGTGCCGGGCTCGGCTGCGCGGGGATCGGCTGTGCGGGGCTCGCCTGGGCGGGGCCTGCCTTCGCCGGAGCCGCGGGGGCGGCGGGCTTGGCCGGGGCGGGCTTGGCGGCGGCCTGCACCGGCTTGGGTCCCGTCGCGGGCGCGGGCTGCGCGGGGCTCGCCTGCGCGGGCTGCGCCTGCGGTGCCTGCTTGCCCTGGGGACGCGGCCCCGGGCTCTGCCGGACGGCGTCCTCGACCATCTTCTCCAGCGGACCGGCCTCGTTCTCGGCGGTCAGCAGCCGGTGCAGCGTGTCGCTGATCTCGGTGAGGCGCTGGAGGGCCTGGGTGTGGTTCTTCGTGAGCGCGGTGAGCCGCTGGGTCGCACCCTCGTTGATCACACTGGCCCGGCGCTCGGACGCGGTGAGGGTGCGCTCGGCCTCCAGCCGGGCGCTGGTCACCGTCTGCTCGGCCTCCTGCTTGGCGGACGACAGGACGCTCTCGGACTCCTTCTTGGCGGAGGCGAGCACGTGCTCGGCCTTCTCCTGCGCCTGGGCGAGGTTCCGGTCGGCGTGGGCGCGGGCCTCGTCGATGACCCGCTTGGACTCGTGCTCGGCGTCCTTGCGGATCTCGCCGCCCTTGGCCTCGGCCTCGGCCAGCTTCTCCTGGGCCTCGTCCTCGGCGAGGTTGATGATCTGCCGGAGCCGGTCGCTCAGGTCGTCGCCGGTCGGCTTGCGGGCCTCCCGGACCTCGGCCATCTCGCGGCGGATCCGCTCGACCTCGTCCTGCGCGCGGGCGAGCCGCGCCTCGAGTTCACGGTGCTTCTGCTGGGCGCGGGCGATGTAGTCGTCGACCTGGCGGCGGTTGTAGCCGCGCATGACGATCTCGAAGGACTCTTCTTGGAGGAGGTTCGGCAGGATTTCGGCTTCGTTGCTCATGATGCCTTGGGGGTCGTTGGCGGGGGTCGGCGCCCCGTCAGGGTCGGTTGAGATGCGATCCTCACCCGCCGGTGAGCGGCCCACGGTGGGAAACGTCAGGACGACTCTTGTCCGGTCCACCCCATTCGCGCAACCGGAACGCACTTCTCGCTGCCGTTTCGTCACACGGACATGCGCGACAAACTATCCAATCTACGGAGAAATTGCTTCACCGGGGGGCGGCTACCATCGGCGCCATGAGCTACCTGGGAGCGTTGGGCGAGGACCGGCCGGAGATCGATCCCACGGCGTGGGTCGCGCCCGGCGCGGTCGTGGTCGGACGGGTGAGGCTGGGCCGCGCGTCCAGCGTCTGGTACGGCTCGGTGCTGCGCGGCGACGACGAGGAGATCGTCGTCGGCGAGGAGTGCAACATCCAGGACCTGAGCTGCATGCACTCCGACCCGGGCATGCCGGCCGTCCTGGAGGACCGGGTCAGCCTCGGCCACAAGGCGATGGTGCACGGCGCCCACGTCGAGACCGGCTCGCTCATCGGCATCGGCGCCATCGTGCTGAACGGCGCCCGCATCGGCTCCGGGACGCTCATCGCGGCCGGCGCGCTCGTCCCGCCCGGCAAGAAGATCCCGTCCGGGGTGCTCGTCGCGGGCACGCCCGGCAAGATCGTCCGGGAGCTGACCGACGACGACCGTGCCGTCCTGCGGTACACGCCCGAGGTCTACGTCCAGAAGGCCGAACGGCACCGCACCGCCCAGTGGGACTGAACCGCCGGTCGGGCTGAACCGCGGGTGGGACTGAACCGCCGGTGGGGCTGAGCCGCGCGGGTTCGGGAAACGGTGCGGCGCGGACCGAAACGCGTGGCGGGGACGGCGCCAAAGTGCTCCGTCCCTTGCCCGACCCGGGTGTTTCCCTGTCTCTGATAGTCATCTGACCTGCGGTTACGCGGGGAAGTGGTCGCGGAGGGGAGCCCCGGCCGGATTCTGCTGACTACGATGACCATCGTGGTGTGGGGACCGGGCTATGGCAGCGCTCCGCCGCCCAGCCCCCCGGCGGGGCACGATCCGTTCACGGAGGCAGAGCGCGACACGAGGGCGATGGTGGCCGCCGCGTGGTGGCCGTCGGCGCCTCCGCAGCAGCGCCATCACGCCATCGCCGGCCGCATGCTCGTCCTGCCGGACGGGACGTGGTGGCTGTTCGGCGCGTGGGCCCGCTGGTACCGGCTGCACCCGTCCGACGGGCAGTGGTACCTGTGCCCGCCGCCGCGCATCCCCTCCGTCCGGATGGCCGCGAGGCCCGCGCAGCAGGGGGCCGGGCAGGTCCCGGCACTGCCGCCGCACGTCATCCCGGCCGGGCCCGACTTCTCCTACGACCCGCCGTCCGGGCTGCCCTTCGTCGCGCACGGGTTCGCGACGGAACTGACCTCGCAGGTCCGCTCGACCGTGGAGTCCGCCGCCACGCTGCCCGCGCCCGACTACCCGCACTGGTGGCGGGAGTTCACGAGCGAGACGCCGTCCACCGTCGCCGTCGCCTGGGGCGTGATGCTGTGGTGCTCCGCCGCGCCCGCGTTCGACTCGCGGCTGGACGCCCAGATGCTCGACCTGTGGAAGCCCTACCGCGCCAGGCCCCTCCCCGACGTGGACGGCCCGCGCTGGCTCACCCCGCCCGCCCTGGAGTCGCTGGTCGCGCTCTACGCCGAGCGACTGCGCGCCAGCCGGGTGGACGCCGCGGTCGTCGTCCTGCGGACGATGTGGGCCGTCGCCAGCGCGCTCCGCGACGACGTCCGGTTCCAGGTGAGGGCGGACGCGCTGCTCGCCATCCTCGGCGCCACCCTGTCCAACCCGACCGTCGACTACGGGGCGCTGCCTTACGGGGACCAGGCGATCGTCCAGCAGTGGCTGACGCGGTGCCCGCCCAACCTGGTGCCCGCGCTGAGGAACGAGAGCTCGCCGGGGGACAACTTCCGGCACGCCTTCTACACGCTCAGCGAGCTGGTGGCCGACCTGTCGGGCGACCCCGCCGAGCCGGCCTACATCGAGCCCCGGCTCGTGGCCGCCGCCCTGCTCGCCTCCGATCTGGACGTCGTCCGCAAGGACATGGTCGGCACGATCGTGCCCTGGCTGGACCCGGAGATCCGCTACACCGTGCAGGCGGTGTCGCAGCAGAAGGGGCACCCGCTGCGCCGGTTGTGGCCGCAGGACATGCGGCTCCCGGAGCCGCTGCGGTCGGCCGCCGGATCGGGTCCGGGCGCCGAGTCGCTGCTCGCCGCCATGTACGAGGTCGACCTGGCGTGGTGCCGGCTCGGCGGCATGCCCGCCCGTCCGCGCGGCTTCCCCGTCCCGACCGCGGTCGTCGCCGGGATCATCGGACGCAACCGGGCCCGCGCCACGGCCGCCGCGCCGACGACCACGCCGCCGCCCAACCCGGCGCCGCCGCAGCCGTCCCCGTTCAACATGCCGAGCCAGCCCGGCATCGCTCCTGGCGCGTCGCCGCAGGAGGCGTCCGGGGCCAACTTCGTACCGTCCGAACCCGGCCGCCCGTTCGTCCAGCCGCCCGCGCAGCCAGGCTGGGAGAACGCGCCCGGCCCGGCCGCCGGGCATGCCCAGGGCCCCCTGCCCGGCCAGGGCCAGCAGGCCGCGTTCGCCTCCCCGCAGCCTTCGGGGTCCCCGGGGTTCGCGTCCCCGGACCCGATGCTGGGCGGCCACTCGCCGGCCGAGGAGGACAAGGACGAGGGCGGCGTCGCGCCGCCGTACACCGAGCTGGGATTCCAGCGCCCCGGTGCGGCGCCGCCGTCGCCTATGCAGAGTCCGGCGCCTCCGGTACCCATGCAGAGTCCGGCGCCGCCCGCTCCCATGCAGAGTCCGGCGCCGCCCGCGCCGGTGCCGGGCCCGCAGTCGGCCCCGCCCTCGCCCCCGGCCCAGCCTGCGGCGCCCGAGCCGGTACAGGCGGGCCATACGCCCGCGCCCCCTCAGGAGCTCGGAGGCTTCTCCCCTCCGGAGGAGGAGCAGGACGACAACTTCGTGCCGCCGTACACGGTGCTGGGGTACCAGCCGGCGGGCTCCGCTCCGCCGCCGCAGCCGGGCGCGCAGCCGAACGTCCAGCCGGGCCTGGCGAACCTCGCGCCTCCCGTGCCTGAGCCGCAGCCTCAGGCGTTCGACCCGTCCGCGACGCGCGTGGAAGACCAGGGCCCCCCGCAGCAGGGCCACCAGAATCAGCCGGGCCGGCCGCCGGGGACGCGCATCCTCGGCCCGGGCGACCTCGAAGACGCCCCGCCCAACCCCGTGCCCCCCAAACCCGTGCCCCCCAACCCCGTGCCTCCCGTCCCGGGAGGCGGCCCCGGGACGAAGGTCATGTCCGGCACGATGGTCGGCGGCTTCGACTTCCTCGACGACACCCCGTCGCCGGACCAGCCCGTCCACGAGATCCCGCCGCCGAGCGACCGCAGCACCCGCCGCGTCCTGGAGCGGTTCGGGTTCGGCTTCGTGTACGGCGAGCACGACGCGGCCGTGCTCCTCGGCGACCTGAAGGCGCAGGCCGAGGAGTGGAACGCCCCGGCGGGCGAGGACATCGAGCGCACCCGCGTGGACGGCGCGCCCAGTTCGATCAGGTCCGGCGTCCCCGGCGTGCTGCTGGTCGGCGCCCCGCACTCGGGGCAGCGGCGGCTCGCCCGGATGATCGCGCTGACGCTGGCCAACGCGGGGTTCGGCGACGGGTCGATCCGCGCGCACGACGCCGAGGACGTCCGCAACGCGCCGCCGGAGCGGCTCGGGCGGCTGCTCGGGCAGCCGGGCCCGGTGATCCTCTTCGAGCGGCTGGACGTGGCCGTCGCCGGCGCGTCCGACCCCGCCGCGCTCGTCGGCGCGGTGCGCCGCGCCCGCCGCGACCCGGCGAGCACCACGCCGGTGATCGCGACCTGCGAGCCGCGCGCCTACAAGCGGCTGCTGCAGGACCACCCGAAGCTCGTGCAGGCGTTCCGCGTCCACCGGCTGCCCGACTTCGGCGACCTCGACAACCGGATGACGCTGCTGCACCTGCTGGCGGAGGAGCGGCGCGTCACGATCGGCGCGGCGGCCCTGGAGGTGGTCCGCGCCGACCTGGAGCGGCTGCGCGGGCCGGGCGACCTGGTGAACGCGCGGCTGGTCGAGGCGTACCTGGACCAGGCGGCCCAGCGGAACATGGAGCGCGCCGGGGCGTCCCACGACCGGCTCGTGCTGACCCCGGACGATCTCGCGGGCGTAGCCGAGGGGATCGAGCCGGCGCTGCGCGCGCCCGGCGACATCGACGGCTACCTGCACCGGCTCGACCAGCTCACCGGCCTGGAGGACGTCAAGGCCGCCGTGGCGGAGCTGGCCGAGGAGGCGGGGCTCGCGGCCGACCGGGCCCGGTACGGGATGTCCGGCGGCGATGCGCGGCACCTGGTCTTCGCGGGGCCGCCCGGCACCGGCAAGACGACCGTCGCCGGCCTCGTCGGCGGCATCTACGCGGCGCTCGGGCTGCTGAACTCCGGGCACGTGGTCGCCTGCCGCCCCGTCCACCTGGCGGGACGCGACCGGGTCGACACCGAGAACCGGGTCGCGAGCATGGTCGAGCAGGCGCTCGGCGGTGTGCTCCTCATCCAGGAGGCGCACCTGCTGGACCGGTCTCCCGCCGTGGTGGGGGAGCTGCTGCGCCACATGAAGCGGGGCGCGGAGGGCCACGGCAGGGCCCGGTTCATGGTGGTCTGCTCCAGCCCGGCGGCGGAGATGGAGGGCTTCCTCGCTGGAAACCCCGCCTTCCGCGGCGAGTTCGGGCGGACCCTGGAGTTCACCGGGATGGGCGACCGCGACATGGTCCAGCTCTTCCAGCGCTATGCCGAACGCGACCTCTACATGCTGGACGAGGAGCTGCGCGTCGAGCTGCTCAACCGGTTCTCGCGGCTGCGGGACGACCCCCAGTTCGCCTACGCCCGGACGGTCCGCACGCTGTTCGACCAGACGGTGGCGCGGCAGGCGGCCCGGCTCGCGGGGGCCGACGTCAACGCCGCGACCGTGGCCCGGCTGACGGTCCGCGACCTGCCCGAATCGCCGCTGGAGCAGATGCTCGGAGGCTTCCACCAGGGGACGCAGCAGGGTTTCCAGTAGGAGCGGTGACCGGCCGGTTCGTCCCGTGGAGATGGGTCACGCGCATCAGACGGGCATCACCTGGGAAGACTAGCCAGTCCGGGGCGCGGCTCATGAAAGCGGTGTGTGCGGCCGTCCGGCGGCGCACGCGGGCCTCCCCCGGACGGACAGGGTCGAGGTGGCCCTCGAATGGCCCTCTTGGGTCATGTGCCCGCCGCGGCGAGACGCGTAGCCTCGACGACGGGTGTGGGGAACGAACGGAGGTGGACGCGGTGCGCCAGAACCTCGATCTGCGCGTCCACGACCGCGTTGCGCTGGACGAGATCGAACTCTATGCCGAGATGCTCGGCGCGGTGGCGGCGGCGGAGCGGCCGCTGACCGTCGCCGAGATCGACATGGTACTCGGAGTACGGTCCGGCGACGCCGGTCGACGTGAGCTGACGCCACGAGATTGAGCACCGTAACCGGGGACGCCGTTTCGGGGCGTCCCCGGTTCGTCTTTTCCACCCCGCCGTAGCTCGCCGCCCATGTCGCGGCACTGTAACGAATCTCACTCATGATCACCGCTTTCGGGGTGCTCAGCCCTCCGGAACGGCCCGAAACGGCGAACGTTCCTCCAGATAGGGGGCTTCTCGCGGGGTATGTACCTCCTGATCTAGGGCAACCTTGTAGGTGAGAGGATGGCGGACAGCAGCCGAAGCCGGGGCAAAGGTTCTTTTTACGGCTGGTTGCGCCTACGATCCTCAGCGGACTGTTCCGGCACATCAGGAGAACGACGTGCGCTTGCGTCTCACGCCGCGTGAGGACAGCTTCTACGACATGTTCGCCGACTCGGCGAACAACCTGGTCACCGGCGCCAGGTTGCTCGTGGAACTCATCAGCGACGGCGCCGACCGGGCGGCGATCGCGGAGAAGATGCGCGCCTGCGAACATGCGGGCGACGAATGCACCCATGCGATCATGCGACGGTTGAACGAAACGTTCATCACGCCCTTCGACCGCGAGGACATCTACCGGCTGGCCTCCACGATCGACGACGTCATGGACGAGATGGAGGAGGCCGCGGACCTCGTCGTGCTCTACAAGATCGACGAGTTCCCGAAGGGCATCGTCCACATGGTCGAGGTCCTGGAGCGCGCCGCCGAACTGACCGCCGAGGCCATGCCCCGGTTGCGGTCGATGAAGGAGCTCAACGAGTACTGGATCGAGATCAACCGCCTGGAGAACCAGGGCGACCAGGTCTACCGCAAGCTGCTGGCCCAGCTGTTCAGCGGCGAGTACGACACCCTGACCGTGCTGAAGATGAAGCAGGTCATCGACCGGCTGGAGGACGCCGCCGACGCCTTCGAGCACGTGGCGAACACGGTCGAGACCATCGCGGTCAAGGAATCATGAGCGCTGCCGAGGACCCCGGCGCCACCCTCACCCGAGAGTCCCCGGCCACCGCCGAGACGCTGGGGGAGCAGGCGACCCGCCGGGTCTCCGGACGCGCCTGGCTGCTCCTGCTGGCCGGCGTGCTGGTCGTCATGATCGCGGGCGCGCTCGGGCTGCGCTCGGGCGCGCAGACGGCGGTGCTGATCCTCGTCGTCGTGGTGGCCCTGGTGTTCGACTACACCAACGGGTTCCACGACGCGGCCAACGCGATCGCCACGGCGGTCTCGACCCGTGCGCTCACCCCGCGGGTGGCGCTCGGCATGGCAGCCGTGATGAACATGATCGGGGCCCTGCTCGGCGTCGGCGTCGCAAAGACGATCAGCGAGGTGATCACGCCGCCGAGCGGCCTGCACGGCCTCACCGTCGTCGCGGCCGGCGTGCTGGGAGCGATCACCTGGAACCTGATCACCTGGTACTTCGGGCTGCCGTCCTCGTCCTCGCACGCGCTGATCGGCGGAGTCGTCGGGGCCGGGCTGGCCTCGCTGTCGGAGGTCAACTGGACCAGTGTCGTCGACAAGGTCGCGGTGCCGATGGTGGTGTCGCCGGTGGTCGGGTTCTGCCTGGCCTACCTGGTGATGGTCGCGATCCTGTGGATCTTCCGGCGGTCCAACCCGAGCCGCGTCGGCCGCCGCTTCCGCATCGCGCAGACCATGTCCGCCGCGTCCCTCGCGCTCGGCCACGGGCTGCAGGACGCCCAGAAGACGATGGGCATCATCGTCCTCGCGCTGGTCACGACCGGGCACTCGGACGGCAGCTCCGTTCCCTGGTGGGTCATCATCGCGTGCGCGGGGGCGCTGTCGGCCGGGACCTACGCGGGCGGCTGGCGCATCATGCGCACGCTGGGCCGCAAGGTGATCGAGGTCGATCCGCCGAAGGGCTTCGCCGCCGAAGCGACCGCGTCCGTCGTCCTGTACGCGACCGCCTTCATCTGGCACGCTCCAATCTCCACCACCCACACGATCACCTCGGCGATCATGGGGTCGGGCGCCACCAAGCGGCTCTCCGCGGTCCGCTGGGGCGTCGCCGGCAACATCCTCGTCGCGTGGGTGCTCACGATGCCCGCCGCCGCGGCGGTCGCGGCGGTCGTCTACTACGTCGTCCACTTCTTCGGCGCGTGACCTCGGGGGCCCGCCCCTGATCGAAGCGCCGGGCCGGCATGCGCGTGGCCCGTGCGCCAGGACGCCCCGAGGCGTCCCGGCACACGGGCCACGCCCGCGCTCACCGATCCGAGACCGTGCTCACTGATCCGAGATCGTGCTCACTGACCCGAGATGCGGTTCAGCGGGGGCGGGGTGACCGTCCCCTGGGCGGTGAAGTAGGCGACGAACGCGTCCAGGTCGATGGGGCCGAGGACCTGGTCCTCGCCCTCGGTGAAGACGGAGAAGCCGTCACCGCCGCCGAGGAGGAAGTTGTTCGCCGCGACCTTGTAGGTGGTGGCCGGGCCGGCCGGGGCCCCGTCGATGGTGATCGCCGAGACGCGGTCGCCGACGGGCCTGCCGCGGTCGATGGTGAAGCGCAGGTTCGCCGACGGCTGGAGGATCTTCTCGCCCGCGGCCGTCCACTGCTGCTCCAGGAGGGCGTCGATCTGCGCGCCCGTGAGCGAAGTCACGCCCATCACGTTGCTGAACGGCTGCACGGCGAACGCCTCGCCGTAGGTGACGACCCCGTCGCCCTCCGAGCCGCTCGCCCTGTAGACGAGGTCGGTGCGGACGCCGCCCGGGTTCATGAGCGCGACCTGGGCGCCGAGGTCCCTGGTCCCGGCGAGCTGGCCGTCGGCGATCACGTCGCCGAGCGCGGTCTCGCCCGCGGCGGAGGGGGCGCGGGTCAGATCCGCGGTGATCCTGCCGATGGGCTTGTCTGCGATCGCGGAGACCCGGTCCTTCCAGGTCTGCACGAACGTCTGCGTCGCCGGGTCCGGCGGGACGTCCCGCGTCACGACGTGGTTGTCGGCGTTGACCGAGGACCGGACGACGTCGCCGGTCCGCCGGTCCACCCTGAGGTTCACCTCGGTGATGACGCGGCCGAAGGACGAGCCCGAGGAGAACAGCCGCGCGTTGCCCGCCGGGTCCTTGACCGAGCAGAGGTACTGCTGGTGGGTGTGCCCCGACAGCACCATGTCGATCTCGGGGTCGGCCTGCTGGGCGATGCGCGTCCCGGCGCCGGGCACGACGCCGCACTCGTCCGGCCGCTCGCCCGCCTTGACCTGGTCGCCCTCGTGCACGAGCACGACCATCGCTCGGACGTGCCGGCGCTTCAGCTCGCGCGCGGCCTGGTTCGCGGCGTCCACCTCGTCCTGGAACTTCAGGTCCTTGATGCCCTCGGCCGTGACGATGCTCGGCGTGGTCCTGGTGACGAGGCCGATGAAGCCGATCCGGACGCCGTTGACGCGGCGGATCGTCCACGGCCTGATGGCGGGCCGGTCGTTCTTCTTCAGCAGGACGTTCGCACCGAGGTAGTCGAACTTCGCGCCGCGCCACCTGCCCGCCGGGGAGCAGCCGTCGACGGGGTGGCAGCCGCCGTTCTGGATGCGCCGCAGCTCCTGGTAGCCCTCGTCGAACTCGTGGTTGCCGACCGCCGACGCCGTGACGCCCGCGTCGCCGAGGAACTGCACGGACGGCTCGTCGTGGTAGGCGGCCGAGATCAGCGGCGAGGCGCCGATCAGGTCGCCCTGCGCGACGGTGAGGGTGTGGCGGTCGCGCAGCTGCTTGAGGTGGGCTGCGATGTAGGCGGCGCCGCCGGCGGGGACGGCGTCGCCGTTCTCGTCGATGGCCGTCCCCGAGCTTCCGGACGGGGGTTCGAGGTTGCCGTGGAAGTCGTTGAGTGCGATGAGCCGCACGGACGCGGTCGGCGCGGGGCGCGCGGCGGCGGGTTGCGCGGCCACGCCCACGACCGTCAGCCCCGCCGCGGCGCAGGCCAGGAAGGTGCGTCGTCGAATCATTCTGTGGACGCTAGATTCGCCCGGCATACGGTACCCGGCGGCCCGGTGACGTTTCCATGACGAATTGATCAGGGAGGATGCGGATCGGGGCGTTCGCCTGGCAGAGGCCGGCCCCGGCATAGGGTGTGGACCGTGAGTGAGCTGCGGGCGCGCGGGACGCTGGGGGACGCCGAGGTGGCCGAGGCGCTGGAGGTGGCCGCGGCCGCGGCCGCGGCCGACGGGGTGGGACCGCTGTCGGAGCACGCCCTGCTGGCCCTGCGGGGCGGCCGGTCCGGTCTCGCGGTGTCCGACGGCGGGACCGTCGTGGCCTACGCCCACTTCGATCCGGCGTCCGGGGAGGAGCCCGCGGCGGGCGAGCTGGTCGTCCATCCGGAGCAGCGGCGCCGCGGGCACGGGCGGGCGCTGCTGCGCGCCCTGCGGGACGAGGCCGGCGGACCGCTGCGGGTGTGGGCGCACGGTGATCTCCCGGCCGCCGCCGCGCTCGCGTCCGCCGAGGGGATGGAGCGGGCCCGCGCGCTGCTCCAGCTGCGGCGCCCGGCCGCCGATCCGCTGCCGGAGGCGCGCGTCGCCGAGGGCGTGTCGATCCGCGCCTTCGAGCCGGGCCGGGACGAGGGCGCCTGGCTGGAGGTGAACGCCCGCGCGTTCGCCGACCACCCGGAGCAGGGCGCCTGGACGCTGGACGACGTCCGCGAGCGCGAGGCCGAGACCTGGTTCGACCCGGCCGGCTTCTTCCTCGCCGAGCGGGACGGGCGGCTCGCCGGCTTCCACTGGACGAAGGTGCACCCGGGCGGCATCGGGGAGGTCTACGTCGTGGGCGTCGACCCGTCCGCGCAGGGCCTCGGCCTCGGTCGGACGCTCACCCTGCGGGGCCTGCACCACCTGCGCGCCATCGGCATGGACCAGATCATGCTGTACGTGGACGAGTCGAACACCGCCGCCGTCCGCCTCTACGAGTCCCTGGGCTTCGCCCGCCACGCCGTGGACGTCATGTACGCCACGACCCCGTAACACCCCCCCCGCTGCCCATGCTCGCGGCCTTGTAAGGCGCCCGTCAGCTGGGCGAACCCCCGTTACCCAGATGCCGGTCGGCCAACCCCGCCTGGGGCTGTCCCGACCGGGATTTTGGGGTGGTGAGCTGCGATGTTAACCCCGCGGTCACGACGAATCGGGGCATTCTTCGCAACTGTGCTCGTCTGCGTTCATTCGCCGTTCACCTGGATCGGGGCGGCTGGTCACCTCGCCTGCCTAGCGTCGCATTCGACGGTGAACCCGTCGTCCGGTCGACATGGGCCGGGGCGGCTCGGGGGACCCGCCCGACGAAACTCAAGGAGACCCTCCGGTGAAGAACGGTTCCCGACTCGCCGCCCTGGGCGGTGTGGTCGTAGCGGGGGCGCTGGCCCTCTCCGCCTGCGGGAGCGACAACAACACGACGGCGAGTTCGAGCGCTGCGCCGTCCGGCGACATCGACTGCGCGAAGGCCAGCGTCAACGCCGCCGGGTCGAGCGCGCAGAAGAACGCGATGGAAGAGTGGACGAAGCTCTACTCGTCCAAGTGCGCGGGCGCCAACCTGAACTACAACCCGAGCGGCTCGGGTGCGGGCATCCAGGCGTTCACGAGCGGGCAGGTGGCGTTCGCCGGCTCCGACTCGTCCCTCAAGCCCGAAGAGGCCGCCGCCGCGCAGAAGCGCTGCCAGGGGAGCAACGCGCTGAACCTGCCGATGGTCGTCGGCCCGATCGCGGTCGTGTACAACGTGCAGGGCGCGGACGGCCTGAAGGTCTCGCCCGAGACGCTCGCGGGCATCTTCTCCGGCAGGATCAAGACCTGGAACGATCCGGCGATCGCCAAGGAGAACGACGGCGCCAAGCTGCCGTCCGACCCGATCAAGCCGATCTACCGCTCGGACGAGTCCGGCACCACGGAGAACTTCACGAACTACCTGCACACCACCGCGCCGAAGGCCTGGACGTGGGAGAAGGCCAAGAAGTGGCCGAACTCCACCGGCCAGGGCGCGCCGAAGTCCGACGGCGTCACCAGCCAGGTGAAGAGCACCAAGGGCGCGATCTCCTACGTGGAGATGTCGTACGCGGAGAACAACAAGCTGCAGACCGCGCACGTCAGGAACGGCGCGGGCGAGTTCGCCGAGCTGTCGCCCGACAGCGCGTCCAAGGCCGTCGCCGGGGCGCAGGTCGTCGGCACCGGCAACGACGTCGCGCTGAAGATCGACTACGCGACCAAGGAGCCGGGCGCCTACCCGATCGTCCTGGTCACCTACGAGATCGCGTGCGAGAAGGGGCTGCCCTCCGAGCAGGGCGGGTTCGTCAAGTCCTTCCTCACCTACACCTCCAGCGCGGACGGCCAGAAGATCCTGACCGCCAAGGGCTACGCGCCGCTCCCGCAGAGCGTGCTGACCAAGGTCCAGGCGTCCGTCAAGGCCCTGTCCTGACAGCACAAGACGGGAACCGCAGCCCCGCCGCCGAGATCATCGGCGGCGGGGCCGACGCGGGTTCCGGCGACATGATCGAAGGAGGACGTCCCGTGACGAGCGAGACCGGTGTCGGCGCGGCCGCCGGCGTCGACCGCCGTGCCGCCGCGAGGCGGATGAGCACCGGACGGGCCGGAGACAGGATCTTCGTCTCGGCGGCCCGCGGCTCCGGCATCACCGTGCTGCTGATCATGGCCGCGATCGCGGTCTTCCTCGTGTGGAAGGCCGTCCCGGCGCTGCAGGACAACAAGGCGAACTTCCTGACCGCCGAGGAATGGAACCCGAACGCGACGCCGCCGAGGTTCGGCATCGCGCAGCTCGCGTTCGGGACGGTGGTGTCGTCGCTGCTGGCGATGCTCATCGCGACGCCGGTGGCGGTCGGCATCGCGCTGTTCATCTCCTTCTACTCGCCGCGGCGGCTCGCCTCCGGCCTCGGGTACGTCGTGGACCTGCTCGCGGCGGTGCCGAGCATCGTCTACGGGCTCTGGGGCCTGGTCTTCCTGTCCCAGCACATGGAGGGGATCAGCAGGCTCCTGAACTCGGTCCTCGGCTGGATCCCGCTCTTCGGGGGCGACTCCCCCGGCAAGAACTCGATCTTCACCGCCTCCGTGGTGCTCGCGATCATGATCCTGCCGATCATCTCGTCGATCTCGCGCGAGGTGTTCCTGCAGGTGCCGCGGGCCAACGTGGAGGCCGCGCTCGCGCTCGGCGCCACCCGCTGGGAGACGATCCGGCTGGCGGTGCTGCCCTACGGCCGCTCCGGCATGATCGGCGGCGCCATGCTCGGGCTCGGCCGCGCCATGGGCGAGACGATCGCGGTCGCGATGGTCCTCACCTTCGTCCCCGGCATCAACCTCCACCTGCTGGAGAACGGCGGCGCCACGTTCGCCTCCAACATCGCCAACAGCTTCGCCGAGGCGTCCACCACCGGGCGCGGCGCCCTCATCGCCTCCGGCCTGGTGCTGTTCGTGATCACCCTGCTCGTGAACATGGCGGCCCGCGCGGTCGTCGCGCGCCGGAAGGAGTTCGTGTGACCGCCGTCTCCACCCGCAAGCCCGACCCCGGCGCCCGGCTGGCGCCGGTGTCGGCCGGGCGCAAGATCAAGGACCGGGCCGTCCAGGCCCTGGTCTACCTCGCGTTCGCGCTGGCGCTCATCCCGCTGCTGTCGGTGCTGTGGACCGTGGTCGTGAACGGCGCCGAGCGCCTCGACCCGACGTTCTTCCAGTTCTCGATGAACGCCGTCAGCGGCAGCGACGCCGGCGGCGGCGCCTACCACGCGATCATCGGCACGCTGGAGCAGGTGCTGATCACCAGCCTGATCGCCGTGCCGATCGCCGTGCTCACCGCCGTCTACCTGGTGGAGTACGCCGGCAACGGGCGGCTCGGCAAGGTGATCAGCTTCACCGTGGACGTGATGACCGGCATCCCGTCGATCGTCGCGGGGCTGTTCGTGCTGGCGCTGTGGCTGCTGACGTTCGGCTTCGACTTCTCCGGGCTCGCCGGGTCCCTCGCCCTGACGATCCTGATGATCCCGACGGTCGTGCGGGCCACCGAGGAGATGCTCAAGCTCGTCCCGAACGACCTGCGCGAGGCGTCCTACGCGCTCGGGGTGCCGCGCTGGCGGACGATCTGCTTCGTCATCCTCCCGACCGCGATGACCGGCATCGTCACCGGCGTCATGCTCGCCGTCGCCCGCGTGATGGGCGAGACGGCGCCGCTGCTGCTCACGATCTTCTTCACCAAGGCGATCAACAACGACCCGTTCGACGGCGCGCAGGCGTCGCTGCCCACCTTCATCTGGGAGCAGGCCGCCGACCCCAGCCAGAACTCGATCGACCGGGCCTGGACGGGGGCGCTCGTGCTGATCGGGATCATCATGCTGCTCAACCTGGTCGCCCGGCTCGTCGCGCGGCGCAAGGCGCCCGCGGGGCGCTGACCCCCCTGGTCCGACAGCCGCGCATTAGCAGAGCCCCTGATCCAGAGAAAGGAACCCTGACCCCATGGCCAAGCGGATCGAGGTATCCGGGCTGCACGCCTACTACGGCGGCGTCCACGCCATCGAGGACATCTCGATGACGGTCGAACCGCGCTCGGTGACGGCGTTCATCGGGCCGTCGGGCTGCGGCAAGTCCACGTTCCTGCGCACCCTCAACCGGATGCACGAGGTCATCCCGGGCGCCCGCGTCGAGGGCAAGGTCATGCTGGACGAGGAGGACCTGTACGACTCGGCCGTCGACCCGGTCGCGGTGCGGCGCGTCGTCGGGATGGTGTTCCAGCGGCCCAACCCGTTCCCCACCATGTCGATCTACGACAACGTGGCGGCCGGGCTGAAGCTGAACGGCGTCCGCCGCAAGGGCCGGCTGGACGAGGTCGTCGAGGAGTCGCTGCGCGGGGCCAACCTGTGGAACGAGGTCAAGGACCGGCTCGCCAAGCCCGGCGCCGGCCTGTCGGGCGGGCAGCAGCAGCGGCTCTGCATCGCGCGGGCGATCGCCGTCCAGCCCCAGGTGCTGCTGATGGACGAGCCGTGCTCGGCGCTCGACCCGATCTCCACCCTCGCGATCGAGGACCTGATCGAGAAGCTGAAGACGCAGTACACGATCGTGATCGTCACGCACAACATGCAGCAGGCGGCCCGGGTCAGCGACCGCACCGCGTTCTTCAACATCGCGGGGACGGGCAAGCCCGGCAGGCTCATCGAGATCGACGACACCAGCAAGATCTTCGCCAACCCGGACCAGAAGGCCACCGAGGACTACATCACCGGCCGCTTCGGCTGATCGTCGGCTCGGTCCGTCCCCGGAGTCGGTCGTCGACCGAGGCGTGGACCGCCCTAGCGCGGCCGGGCGTGGTCGGGGCAGAGCGTCTTGATCCACCCCCGGCCGGTCTCGCTGCCGGGCTCGCCGCAGACCTCGCACGTGCGGCGTGACTCGTCGCGGGCGGCCCGCAGGATGGCGCTGATCCGGGTGCCGAGTTCGCGGGTGATGCCGAACTCGCCGGTGACGGGGTCGACGTACGCGCCCAAGTGGACGTCCAGCATGCCGTACTTCTCCTTGACCTGAGCCACCTGGTAGTTCGGCAGCACGGCGATGAGCTCGGCGTGGGTCCGCAGCAGGATGCCGCGCCACCCGGGTCCGACGAAGTCGAGGTACTCGGGTATCTGCCTGTCCGCCACGTTCGTCATGGAAAGCGATCCTGCCCGAAGTGCGCTGCCGAGGCGCTGCCGAACTCAGCCCGTTCAGGTCAGGCGCGGCGGCCTGGCGGTCTGCCCCGGCCCGGCCGCCCCCCCGGCGGCGCCAGACGTTAGGACGCCGCTCGGGAACCGGTGAGCCGCCGGGGTGTACCGCTGGGACGTCCTGGGCCGCAAGGGGACGTCTCAGCGCGTCCCCATGCTGTCCCCCGGACGTCCCCCGGCGAAGCCCGGCGAAGCCCGGCGAGCATTCCCCCTGGGCCGACCTGCGGTGGTGCTCCGGTGGAATCGGCTGGTCGGCGGATGGCGGGCTGGGTCAGGGTGTGATGTCGTCCAGGATCACCACCGGAATGTCGCGTTCGGCGGTGGCCTGGTAGCTGTCGTAGAGGGGGAAGACCGAGGTCATCCGGGCCCAGAGCGGTGGCTTCTCCTGCGGGGCGGCGGTGCGGGCCCGTGCGGTGAAGGTGTCGGCTCCGAGTTGCACGCTCACGTGCGGGTGCGCGGTGAGGTTGAGGTACCAGGCGGGGGGCTGGACGGCTCCGGCGTTGGAGGCCACCAGCAGGTACCGGCCCTCGTCCCGGCCGTAGATCAGCGCGGTGCGGCGCAGCCTGCCGGACCGGCGGCCTCGCGTCGTGAGCAGCAGCGTCGGCCAGCCCTGGTAGAGGTGGCCCTGGACGCCGTCGGTTTCGAGGTAGGCGCGGATGTGGTCGGCGACCCACGGGGTGGGGCTGTCGAGGATCTCGTCCTCGGGCTCCGTCATCGCCTGCTCCCCGTGTCGGCGCGGCGCAGCGTGGCCGTCCGCCAGAAGACGGGGATGAGAACGGCTCCGACGGCCACATGGGTGAGGGCGAGCACCGCCTTGCTACCGCCGGAGGCCTGCACGCTGATGACGGGCAGGAACGACACCGCGAGCAGGGTCAGGGCGGCGGCCGTCCAGATCCGGGCCGCCAGCGGCGTCACCCGCTCCAGCGCGGCCAGCAGTGCCCAGCCGAGCAGCGACGGGGCGAGCGCGAAGCCGCCGATGGCGGCCGCCCCCAGGTCCCGCGGCTCCTGTCCCTTCTGCTGGACGACCAGGTCGTGGCCAAGCAGCGGTTCCCCGACCGCCCAGATCGCCAGCGCGGCCGCGACCGCACCCGCCACGGCGAGTGCCCGCGCACGACGTGGACTCCTGAGGCCGGCGCGCCCGCCCGTGCTGGTGTGCGTCATCGCCCTATCTCCTTCAGCTGCTCGATAGTTCAGGTCCTGAAGTTTTGCTCCGGCCGGAGCGTAGCATTTACTTCAGGAGCTGAACAGTTCAGTGGCTCAAGTGACGGCTATGCTGGGCGCATGAGTCCTCAGGCCGACACCGACACCGACACCGGAACCGGTGCCGGTACCGACGCGGATGCGGATGAGGTCGTGGCCGAGCTGAGCGGCCTGGTCTTCGAGGTCACCGGGCGGCTGCGCGCCCAGTTCAACGCCGCCGCGGCGGAACTCGGCCTTCCGCCGGCCCAGGCGCTCGTCCTGACCAACCTGTCCGGCCCCGCCCCCATGCGCCGGCTGGCCGACTGGCTGTCATGCGAGCCCTCGAACGTCACCGGCATCGTCGACGGCCTGGAACGCCGCGGCCTGGTGATCCGCCGGCCCACCCCGGGCGACCGCCGCGTCAAGCACGTGGTACTTACCGAAGCCGGCGAGCACAAGCGACGGGAGTTGCGCTTCAGCGTCCACGCGCTGGCCCGGACGATCTTCGAACTGCCCGGCCCCGACCAGAAGCACCTCCGTGACCTGCTGGCACGCGTCCTGTCCGGCCCACCGGCAGGCACAGACCCACAGTCCGGCTGACCTGCCGAGGCGTCGCCTCCTGCTGATCGCCGTCGGCCTCGAACCCTGGAAGGCCGATCGTCCAGGCCCGCCGGGCTGCCGAGCACTCCGGCCTCAGAGCCGTGCGGGGCTTCCTCTCCCGCCTCGGTGATCTACCAGCGTTTCGCCGTCTCGGGTCGGCCGGTCGCGCTCCAGGTGGACCGGGCGAGCGTGTTCGGGAACCAGTCCGGTTCCCCAAGCGTCGGACGGCCGGAAAACGTCCGACGAGAAGGAGCGCCGTGTTCGACCAAGTCTCCACCGACGTACCGCCCCCCGACGAACTCTGGGCCCAGGGCGTGGTCAAAGCCATGATGGCCCCCTACCTCGACGACTGCTCCGGACAGGTCCATGTGGACGCCGGCAGCCTGCGCACCGAGGACATCGGGAACGGCTACTGGGCCCTGCGGTGGGTGGAGGGCGGCCGGGCGCTGCTGTACGGCTACGACAACGAGGTCTCCGACACGCACATCCAGGACCTTCCCGTCGACCTGCTCGCCGGGGGCCCGGCGTGGCTGCCCTGGGGGTGGCTCCAGGACCTGCTGGTGAACGAGGACTACTCCGTGGCCTTCCTGCGCTGGTGGGACGGCTCCTGGGGCGGCCCCCCGCTCCCCGAACACGTGGACGACGGGCTGTCCGTCATCCTGGCCGACGGGGCCGAGCGCATGGACGAGTTCATCGAGGGGGACGGCTCCCCGTCAGCGCTGGCCTACGAAGACCTGCTGCACGCGGTGACCGCCGGGAACGTCGAGCGCGCCGCCGTCGAAGCGCTGCTCGCGGCACTGGACGTGGAGGACGCCGACCCGCGCGAAGCGCTCGATGTGGCCGCCCGGGCGGGTGTCACCGGAGAAGAGGGGCTGGTGGAACTGCCTGCCGGCCACGGCGAACCGTCCGACCGCTGGGTCCCGGTGTTCTACCACGACCACCTGCCCGCGGTGACGGCCATGGCGGAGCGCGAGGGCATCGAGATCGACGAGCTTCCCGGCTCCGAGCCGCCCACCCTGAAGGCGCCGCCCCGCTTCTGCTTCAACGGCACGCACGAGCCGTCCGGGTCCTGATCGCCCGTCGTCGGGGGCGGTTCCTCGGCGGCCTCGCCGGTGGGGGCCGGCCGGGTCAGGCGCGGGCGGGGGTCTTCTCCTCGGCGTCGCCCGGGCGGTGGTCGGGGACGAAGCGGTAGCCGACGTTGCGGACGGTGCCGATCAGGGACTCGTACTCGGCGCCGAGCTTGGCGCGGAGGCGGCGGACGTGGACGTCGACCGTGCGGGTGCCGCCGAAGTAGTCGTAGCCCCAGACCTCCTGGAGGAGCTGGGCCCGGGTGAAGACGCGGCCCGGGTGCTGGGCCAGGTACTTCAGCAGTTCGAACTCCTTGAACGTCAGGTCGAGGACGCGGCCGCGGAGGCGGGCGGTGTAGGTGGCCTCGTCGATCGTGAGGTCGCCGCTGCGGATCTCGCCAGGGACGTCGTCGGCCTCCGCGCCCGCCGCGGCCCGTCCGACGGCCAGGCGGAGGCGCGCCTCGACCTCGGCGGGGCCGGCGGTCTGGAGCAGCACGTCGTCCAGGCCCCACTCGGAGCTCAGGGCGGCGAGCCCGCCCTCGGTGACGATCGCGAGCAGCGGGCAGTCGAGTCCGGTGGTGCGCAGCAGGCGGCACAGGCCCTTGGCCTGGACCAGTTCGCGGCGGGCGTCCACCAGGACGACGTCGGCCGGTGGCGCGTCGATGAGCGCGGACCCCTCGGCGGGCGCGACGCGCACGGAGTGCAGCAGAAGTCCCAGCGCCGGAAGGACCTCGTCAGAGGGCTCCAACGCGTTGGTCAGCAAGAGCAAGCTGCTCAAGTGCCGCCTCCCGTCCCTGAAAAGACGTAGGACCCAGGCGGCCCATCCTCAAGACCGGCGCACGGCCGGCGGCTCGAAGACGAGGCGGCCATGCAGGGCCTTGCGGATGAACTCCATGGCCTCGTCGCCCGGATCCCTCACCCCTGAGCATAACCGAGGTGCGTCCATCGGCCAGGGCGCGACCTGGCCGGACCGTGTCAGCGGGAGATGAGAGCCTGTACCCATGGCCAAGGGAACGATGCGGTACTGGGCGGCCGCCAAGGCCGCGGCGGGGACGCATGAGGAGCCGTACGACGCGGCGACGCTGGCGGACGCGGTCGCCGCAGCCGGGGACGGGCGCGGCGACGAGTTCGCCCGGGTCGTCGGGCGGAGTTCCTTCCTGGTCGACGGGGATCCGGTCGGGACGCGGCCGCACGCGTCGGTGGCGCTGCCGGAGGGCGGGGTCGTGGAGGTGCTGCCGCCCTTCGCAGGTGGTTGATCTCACAGTTGATCTCACAGCGGGGTGACCTCCCGGGCTCCGAGGTCATTCTCCGGAGCGACCCGTTCTGGGCGGTTTGTTCACTATTGTGTGGCGAACGCTTGCCGCAGGCCTAAGGAGACACATGCGGAAAGTACTGCTGGTCCTGCTGATCCTCGTGGCCGCGGGGCTGGTCGCCGCGGACCGGCTTGGGGTCAGGGTCGCCGAGGACAAGATCGGCGAGCAGGTGGCCGCGCAGTACAACCTGCAGGAGCGGCCGGACGTCACGATCCACGGCATCCCGTTCCTGACGCAGGCGGTCGGCGGCGAGTACAAGCACATCGAGGTGGCCATCGGTGACTGGACGCAGCAGGGCGTGACCGTCACCGGCGTCAAGGTCGACATGCGGGGCGTCGACGCGCCGCTGTCGGAGGTCACCAAGGGCGGCGCCGCCGACGTGACCGCGCGCACCGCGACCGCCTCGGCCGTCGTCCCCTACGACGTGATCCAGAAGCAGGCGCCCAAGGAGGTCAGGCGGATCGGGCCGAAGGGCGACGACCTGTCGGTCGACCTGACCGGGAACGTCCTCGGTTTCCCGGTGAACGGCACCGCGGTCGTGGAGGTCGAGCCGACCGCCAAGGGCATCGCGATCACGCCCGTGTCGGTGGGGTCGAACGGCGCCGCGCAGATCCCGCTGGCGCTGGTGAAGCGGCAGCTCACGTGGGTGGTGCCCGTCTCCGACCTGCCAGTCGGGTCGCGGATCAGCAAGATCCAGCCCACGCCCGAGGGGCTGCGCGTGGCGGCGACCGCCCAGAACGTCAGGCTGAACGATCTCCAGGCGCCCGCGCAGAAGTAATCGCGGAACCCCTGAACCGGTCCGGGGGAGCGTACGTGACAGTGGTGTGGGACCGACCGCCGACGAGGGGCTGCTTCGCGCCCTGTACAGCGAGCACGGGGGCGCCCTCCTCGGCTACGTCCTGCGGCTGACCGGAGGAGACCGAACCCAGGCAGAGGACGTCGTGCAGGAGACGCTGCTGCGCGCATGGAAGCACCCGGAGGCGCTGGCGGGGCGCCCCGTCCGGCCGTGGCTGTTCACGGTCGCGCGGAACCTCGTCGTGGACGCGCACCGCGCCAGGCGGGCCCGGCCGCCGGAGACGGGCATCGACGAGCACGTCCTGATGACCGCCGACGGCTCCGACGACATCGACCGGGCGCTGGAGTCCTGGACGGTCGCCGAGGCGCTGGCCGGGCTCAGCCCGCCGCACCGGGCCGTCCTGGTCGAGACCTTCTACCGGGGCCGGTCGGTGGCGGAGGCGTCGAAGACGCTGGGCATCCCGCCCGGCACGGTGAAGTCCCGCACGTACTACGCGCTGCGGGCACTGAAACTCGCGCTGGAGGAGCGGGGGCTGGCGCCATGACCGACTGCACGGAGGCGCGCACCGCGCTCGGGTCCTACGTGCTCGGCGCGCTCGATCCCGGCGAGCGGAGCCGGCTGGAGGCCCATCTGGAGGACTGCCCGGCCTGCCGCGACGAGCTCGCCGGGATGGCCGGCCTCCCCGCGCTGCTCGGACGGGTCGACGAGGCGCAGCTCGAACGGGTCGCCGAGCCGCCGCCCGAACTGCTGGACGGGCTGCTGGCCAGGGCGGCCGGACGGCGGAGGGGACGGCCCGGACCGCTGGGGCGCCTGGCCGGCGGGCGGGCCGCGGGGTGGGCCCCGTCGGCCGCCGCCGCGTGCCTGCTGCTGATCGTCGGGGGCCTGTTCGGGAGCCTGCTGTTCCCCTCGCGGACCGGCGGGACGGGCGGCCCGGTCGCCGGGCCGCCGCCGTCCGCGTCGTCGCCCGCGCCGGTGGTGACGGGGGAGCGGATCACCGCGACGGACCCCGAGTCCGCCGTCAAGGGCTACGTGGTGCTCCACCGGAAGGAGTGGGGGACCGAGGTGGAGCTGCACCTGGCCGGGGTCCCGAAGGGGTCGCACTGCCGGCTGCTGGTGATCGCGCGGGACGGACGCAGGGACGCGCTCGGCAGCTGGTACGTCCCGTACGACGAGGGCTACGGTGAGTACCGCGGGTCCACGATGTTCCCGCGCGGCCAGCTGTTCTCGTTCGAGATCGTCGGCCTGGACGGGCGGCCCCTCCTCACGATCCCCACCTGACCGGGGCGAGCGGCGGGCGAAGGCCGGGCGGAGGACACGACGGGCCGCGGGAAGAATGCGCAGGCCCGGGAGGTTGTAGCCGACGATGATCGGAGCATTGACCGCAGCGGGCGTCCTCCTCGCGGCCACGGTGTTCGGCCTGGTGAGGCGGCGCCGTGACGGCGTGCTGCGCGCCCGGCGCAAGGAGGGCGAGCAGGTGGGCGAGACCGTCGGCCCGGACGACATGGGCGCCGAGCTCGGCGAGAAGGCCACGCTGCTGCAGTTCTCCAGCGCCTTCTGCGCGCCGTGCCGGGCCACCCGCCGCGTCCTCGGCGAGGTGAGCCGGATGGTGGAGGGCGTCGTCCATGTCGAACTCGACGCGGAGGCGCATCTCGATCTCGTCCGGCGGCTGAACGTCGTGCGGACGCCGACCGTCCTCGTCCTGGACGCCGCCGGCCGCGTCGTCCGGCGCGCCGCCGGCGCGCCCCGCAAACCCGATGTCATCGCCGCTCTCGGGGAGGCCATCAGATGAGCCGCAGCCTCTTGACCTGCGCTAAGACGAATGTCACTGTCTCGCAAGGCGAGACGGATGTGACAGCCCGTGGATTGTCGGCTTAACATCGTGTCCGTGCGTTACTGGACAGAGCAGATGCTCACGAAGCGCCGCGCGGTGGACTTCTGCCGCGTGGCCGCCTCGCTCTGTCGCATGGCCTGAGGCATCGAGCCCGTCCGCCCCCGAGCATTTCTCCTTCTAGCTCGTACGCACGCTTCCACTCCGCCAGGAGCACCCCGATGCAGGTCGATCCGCGTGGGCCGCGCTTCGGCGCCTATGTCACCACGGCCGTCCTCGTCGTGGTTCTGGTCACCGGAAGCTGGGCACTGCTCGCCGCTCAGGCCGTCGTGTTCGCCACCGCGACCTTCCTCGGCCTCCGGTACGCCCCGTACGGACTGGTGTTCAAAGTGCTCGTCCGTCCCCGTCTCGCTCCGCCCAGGGAACTGGAGGACGAGGCCCCGCCCCGCTTCGCGCAGGGGGTCGGGTTCGCCTTCGCCCTCCTGGGCACGGTCGGGTACACGACGGGGACCACCTGGCTCGGCATCGGTGCCACCGCCCTCGCGCTGGCGGCGGCGTTCCTGAACGCGGCGTTCGGGTTCTGCCTCGGCTGCGAGCTGTATCCGCTCTTCCGCCGCATCACCGCGAAAGTCCGCTCCGAAGGGAAGGTTCCCGCATGAGCCGCTCAGACGTCCTGGTGGACACCGACTGGGTCGAGGCCCACCTTGACGACCCCGGGCTCGTGCTCGTCGAGGTCGACGAGGACGTGTCCGCCTACGACAAGGGCCACATCCGTGGCGCCGTGAAGATCGACTGGAAGACCGAGCTGCAGGACCCGGTCCGCCGCGACTTCGTCGACAGGACCGGCTTCGAGCAGCTGCTGTCGAGCAAGGGCATCGCGAACGACGACCTCGTCATCCTGTACGGCGGGAACAACAACTGGTTCGCCGCGTACGCGTACTGGTACTTCAAGCTGTACGGCCACGACAAGGTGAAGCTCCTCGACGGCGGCCGCAAGAAGTGGGAGCTGGACTCCCGCGAGCTGGTCAAGGACGTCCCGAGCCGTCCCGCGACCGAGTACACGGCCAAGGAGCAGGACCTGTCGATCCGCGCCTTCCGCGACGAGGTCGTCGACGCGATCGGCAAGCAGAACCTGATCGACGTCCGCTCGCCCGACGAGTTCAGCGGCAAGCTGCTCGCCCCGGCGCACCTGCCGCAGGAGCAGTCGCAGCGCGCCGGCCACGTGCCGACCGCGGCCAGCATCCCGTGGTCGAAGGCGGCCAACGACGACGGCACGTTCAAGTCCGACGAGGAGCTCCGCGCCCTCTACACCGAGGCCGGGGTCGACCTGAACAAGGACACCATCGCCTACTGCCGCATCGGCGAGCGCTCCTCGCACACGTGGTTCGCGCTGCGCGAGCTGCTGGGCCTGGAGAACGTGAAGAACTACGACGGTTCGTGGACCGAGTACGGCTCGCTCGTCGGCGTGCCGATCGAGCTCGGCGCAGGCAAGTAAGTCCCGCAGCACCACACTTGGAGGAACCATGACCCAGGGCTGCGCAGCGCCCGAGCAGACGGCGCACCTTCCGGCGACCGTCGACCTGACCAACGAGGCCGTCATCCAGGGGACCGTCACGCGTGACGGCGTCCCGGTGTCGAGCGCCTACGCCCGCCTGCTCGACTCGTCCGGCGAGTTCACCGCCGAGGTGGTGACGGGCGAGGAGGGCGTGTTCCGCTTCTTCGCCGCCGACGGCGCCTGGACCGTCCGCGTCCTGGCGGCCGGCGGTGTGAGCGTCGACACCGGCGTCACCGCGAAGACCGGCGAGGTCGCCGGCCTCGAAGTCACGATCTGACCCGCACCGGGTCTCTGAACCCCGCCGTCCCCGACCCGGGACGGCGGGGTTCGTCCGTTGACGGGCTCTTCGTGATCGAAGGTGTGACCGGGGGCCGTGGCGCCCGGCGACCCCGCCGGGGCGGCCGGCGGGGTCGCCGGCCGCCCCGCCCGGGATCAGTTGCTCCAGAGCAGCGTGTTGGTGACCTCGACGCCGAGTTCCCCGGCGGTGGCGAAGACGCTGCCCGTGCGGTCGCCCGTCGGGCCGCCGCTGGACCAGTACGACTGGGCGTAGATGACCGTGGACCCCTGCGCCCAGGTCCGCGTCCAGTACGCGGGGTCGGCCTTCGGCTGCGGAAGACCGCTGGCGTCCGACGGGGTCAGCAGCTTCGGCCAGCCCTCCTGGTTCGTGTAGGCCTTGACGAGGGACGCGTCCGTCGAGGTGGCGAACTTCAGGATCGAGACCGAGGTGATGATCTGCTTGGACGGGCTGGCGTAGACGGCCGAGTGCATGCTCCCGACGCACGGGTGCCGGCGCAGCGCGGGCAGCAGCACGGAGTTCGCGCGGGTGGTGCACGACTCGGTGCGGGTCCCCGCCTGCGTGAACACGTTGCCCTTCGCCGTGGTGATCGTCCGCTTCAGGACGCCGGCCGGGTCGCCCGTCCCGCCGATGGAGCTGGTGGGGGAGGGCCCGGTCGTCGGCTCCGTCGTGGAGCCGTAGGACGGGATGCGCGTCGTGGACGGCAGCGACACCGGCCGGACCGGGTCGTCGTCATCGCCACCGAAGACGAGGACGGCGCACGTGCCCACGACGGCCACCACCAGGACCGCGCCGACGACGAGCAGCCACACGAGCGTGCCGCCGCCGCCGCGCCGCGGGGGCGGGTAGGGGGGCGGGAAGCCGGGGCCGCCGGGCATCGGGGGCGGGCCGGGGTGTGCGGCAGGCGGCGGGAAGCCCGGCCGACCGGGCTGCTGGCCGGGCCAAGGTGGGGGGTTCATGGTCGCTCCGGGCGGTTCACGTGCGGGATGCCGACTGAGATCGGGCCAGACTACGGGAGGTGAATGGTGATTTCATGGCAGATTTCCCATATACAGATGACCGCGCCGACACAACCGTTCCGCGGCAAGGCTTCCGAGGGTGTGAGATATAGATCACGCACCCGGCCCCGTTGCGGCGGGCGAGGAGTCCCGGACTAGGCCCAGTCGCGGGTGAGGTCCAGGTCCCAGGGGACGAGGTTCCACGGGCTGCGGGGCTCGGCGGCGAGCTCCTCGATGAGCTGCTCGTACTCGGCCTGCGCCTTGCCGCCGCCGCCCGACCAGAGCAGGCGCCCCTGCAGGTAGCAGGTCGCCATGTCCCGCCAGGACGTGTACCGCCGCTGGATGTCGAGCGCGAGCGGGAGCATCCGGTCCCAGCAGTACTCCTCGGTCAGCCAGCCGACGATGTGGCCCCACCGGTAGAGCATGAGCGCGCGCCCGTAGTCCCAGATCAGGAACCGTCCGACGTTGGCGCGCAGCGCCGGGTCGGCGAGGGCCTCCAACCGGTGCAGCTCCTCCGTCGCGTGGTTGCGGTCGTTGAATAGCTGGTGGAGGAACAGCGCCAGCTCGGCGCCCTCCTCGCTCGCGTCCGCCCCCGGCTCGTCGCGCAGCAGCGGCGGGACGAGCCGCGCGTACGAGCCGCCCTCGTCCCCGTACCGGACGCGGACCAGTTCGATCAGCCGCTCGACGAACGGGGGCTCCAGCCGGTCGCCGGCGATGAGGGCGTCGACCTCGCGCAGCAGCGACTCGTACTCACGCCGCGCGGCGGGGGGCCGGCCGGCGAGGTGCGCGTCCTGCGTGAAGTCGGCGCGGTGCCCGTCCTGGACGAGCCAGTTGACGGCGCCGAGGAGCTGCTCCAGGTCGTAGGCGCCCCAGGGGTCCTGGAGCAGGTCCTGGGCGGCGCGGCGGTCGGCGGCCGCGGCGGACGCGCCGGCCGCGGCGCCGAGCCGGTCCACCCGGAACCCGTTGACGGCGCCGTAGGGGGCGCCGGCCGCGATGATCCAGCGCTGCACCGGGGTGAGGTCGCTGCCGTGGGTGAGGACGCCGTGCAGGTCGGGCGTGGAGATCAGCTCCCAGAGCCGCCGCTGGAACTCCTCGGCCTGCCGCTCCTCGCTGCCGAAGAACCCGGCGAGCTGCTTGCGCAGCGACGGGTGCCGGACGTAGAGGCGCCGGAAGAACCGGCCGTTCTTCCACACCAGGTGCTCGGGGCGCAGGTCGCCGAAGGGGATCCGCGTCCGCCGGTGGACCATCGCCTGCTCGGCGAACCGCAGTTCCAGGTCCGACCAGAGACCGGCCAGCGGGGTGAAGCGCAGCAGCAGGACGAACCCGGCCACCAGGGCCAGCAGGACGGCGCCGGGGGCCAGCGCCCACCGCGCCTGGTCCTGGAACCCGGTCAGGGACAGGACGGCACCGGTCAGCAGCAGCGACACGCCGCCCGCGCCGAAGCCGAGGAACCAGCCGGTCGTGAGGATGAGGGACCCCTCGATGCGCAGGACCGCCTCCTCGTCGTCGAACTCGAACGACCCCTCGGCGAGCGTCCCCTCGACGGCCCGCTCAAGCGCGTTGAGCTGACCGGCCTCTTCCATGGGCAGGACCGTACAGCATCCCTTACGGGTAGATCATCTACCTCGTGCCCCGTATGCGGCGGCCAGGGCGCGGAAAGCCGCTTTGGGCTGCGGCGTTCCGTCCCGAGGCATCCTGGCGGCGCGGTGGGGAGCCCGTGTCAGGCGATGATCCCGAGCCCGCGGGCCGGGCGGCCGCCGGCGTCCCTCTTTCTCGCGACGCCCCCTGGCACATGTCCAATCTGTGCTGAAATGTTCCGGATGCAGCCAGCCGTCGCGCCACCGCCCGTGTACTACGCGGACAGCGCCCCGCCGCCACCGGAGCCGCCGGTGCGGGGGCGCCTGTGGCGCATGCTCGGCTGGGTGTCGATCGGGCTGTCGGTCGTGCTGGTGGCGGGCAGCCTCACCGCCTACGGTTTCTGGCGGCGGCTCGACGGCCAGATCGACCGCGAGAACGTCGACGGCAGGCTCGGCGAGCACCGGCCGCCCAAGCTGAACAACTCGCTGAACATCCTGATGATGGGCTCCGACAGCCGCGCCGGTGAGAACGCCCGGTACGGCACCGAGGCCGGGCAGCGCTCCGACACCACGATCCTGCTGCACATCTCGCCCGGCGGGGAGAGCGCCATCGGCGTCAGCTTCCCGCGCGACTCGATGGTGCAGATGCCGCCCTGCAAGCGCCGGAACGGCACGACCGTCCCGGCCCAGTTCGGGATGATCAACGCGGCGTTCTCCAACGGCGGCCCGGCCTGCACCTGGCGGACGATCGAGTCGCTCACCAAGATCCATATCGACCACTACGTCGAGGTCGACTTCGCCGGGTTCAAGCGGGTCGTGGACGCGCTCGGCGGCGTGGAGATCTGCGTCCCCAGGCGGATCGACGACCCCAAGGCCGAGCTGCACCTCAGGGCCGGCCGGCAGACCGTCCGCGGCGACCAGGCCCTCGGCTACGTCCGCACCCGCTACGTCCTCGGCGACGGCTCCGACCTCGACCGGATCAAGCGGCAGCAGGCGTTCATGGCCTCGGTCGTCAAGAAGGCGACCGGCAAGGGCATGCTCACCGACCCCGGCCGCACCTACGACTTCCTGTCCGCCGCCACCAGGTCCATCAGGGCGGACGACGGGCTCACGCTGTCGGTGATGCAGAAGCTCGCCGGATCCCTGGGCGGGATGAGCGCCGGGAAGGTCCGCTTCGTCACCGTTCCCGTGGAGGCGTTCCCGCAGGACAGGAACCGCGTCCAGTTCGCGCAGGCCGCCGCCGAGCCGCTGTTCCGGGCCATCCGGGAGGACAACAAGCTTCCGCAGCCGGAGCCCGTGGCCGCGCAGAACAAGGTCCAGCCCGTCCCGCCCGCGCAGGTCAGGCTCGGCGTCTACAACGCCTCCGGCACCGGCGGCCTCGCGCAGCGGACCGCCGACCAGCTCGCCGAGCGCGGCTTCCAGGTCGTCAAGGTCGGCACCGCCAAGAAGGTCTTCCCCCACACCCAGATCCTCTACGGGACGGGCGCCGAGCGGCAGGCCGCCCGCGTGGCGATCGCGGTGCCCGGCCACCGGTCGCGCCCGTGGGCGTCCGCCCGACCCGGCTACGTCTACCTGGTCGTCGGCCGGGACGGTGCCACCCTGCGGGGGCTGGGCCCGATGGTCCCGAAGATGGCGGGGGAGATCCGCGCCGACCGTGATATCTGCGCACAGACCTGATTCTGCGCTCAAACCTGATGTAGGCGTCTCTCACCGGTATCTTGGCCCGCGCAAACCATCAACCGCTTCAAAGCGTCCCATCTAGGACGGCGACCCCTCATCCCCCGACCAGGCCCGCCGACCCGCCCCCGCACGGGCGCCTCACGGCCGCCACGCTTTCCCGGAACGGACGCATGCAGCCCGAACCCTTCACCCTGCTGATGACCGTCTACGGCGGTGATCGGGAAGAGCATGTCCGGGACGCCTTCCGCAGCGCCGTCCACCTGCAGACCCTCCGCCCCGACCAGGTCGTCCTCGTCCAGGACGGGCCCGTCCCGCCCGCTCTCGCGTCCGTCCTGCGCGAGCTCGTGAGGATCAGCCCGGTCGAGGTCACGTTCGTCCACCTGGAGCACAACCGCGGCCTCGGCCCCGCCCTCGACGCCGGCCTGCACGCCGCCCGGTACGACATCGTCGCCCGCATGGACGCCGACGACTACTCGATGCCGCACCGCTTCCAGACGCAGGTCCCGCTGGTCCGCGCGGGCGCCGACCTCGTGGGCGCGGGCCTGCTGGAGTTCGGCTCCGACATCACCGACATCGTCGGCCGCCGCACCCCGCCGAGCGACCCCGCCGACATCGCGCGCTACTCCCGCCTGCACGACCCGTTCAACCACCCCACGGTCGTCTACCGGCGCAGCGCCGTCGTCGCAGCGGGCGGCTACGGCGACCTCCCCCTGATGGAGGACTACTGGCTGTTCGTCCGCATGATCGCGGGCGGCGCGCGGATGGTGAACGTCGCCGATCCCCTCGTCTACTACCGCGTCGGCGACGGCGCCTACGAGCGCCGCGGCGGCCGCGACCTGCTGCGATCGGAACTGCGGCTGCAGCGCGAGATGCTCCGCGAGGGTTTCATCTCCCAGCCCCAGTACTGGCGCAACGTCATGGTCCGCGGCGGCTACCGCCTCGTCCCCACCCTGATCCGCAAACCCTTCTACCGCGCGGTCGTCGCCCCCTACGGCGCCCGCCGCAACCGCTTGCGCGACCGCGGCAGGGCCCGCACGGCGGCCCCCGGCCCCGCGATCCCCTACGTCCCCCGCCACGCGCGCCGGGCGGAGGACGGGCACCAGCGGCTGCCCGGCCTGGACACCGCCCCGCCGCAACCGGAGAAGTAGCGCGGGGCGGCGCGCGGGTTCACCGCACGGCCCGGGTCACCGCACGGCCCGGGTCACGGGACGGGTCGGCTCCACAGGACGGGCTGGACGCCGCCCGAGCCGGCGCTGCGGCCCACCCCGAGCAGCGTGTTCCCGAAGGCGGCGAGGCCGGTGACCTCCTGGTCGCCGACGCCGCCGAGACCGGTGCCGCCGGGCGTGGACGCCTGCCAGGAAGAGCCGTCCGCGGACGTCCACGACACCACGTCGGTCGCGCCCGCGCGCCCGGTGGTGCCGGTCGCCGCGAAGCCCTTCGGGGTCGCGGCCAGCGCTGTGACGCCGACGGTCGTGCCGCCGCTCGGCGACTCCAGCGGACGCCACGTCCTGCCGGCGTCGGTGGACACGTAGCCGAGCCAGTCGAGGCCCTTGGGGGTCGCGGCGAGTCCGGCGGCCACGAGCGTGTCGCCCTTGGCGGCGACATGGGTGAGGTGGCCTTCCCTCACTCCGGCCCCGGGGAGCGGGAGTTCCTGAAGCGTCCAGCGCTTGCCGTCCGGCGACAGCCACACCGACGGGTGGTTGCCCTTGCCGTTCCGGCTGCCGCCGACGGCGGCGTACCCGAACGACCCTGACGTGACGTCCAGCGTCCAGCGGCTCGCGGCCTTGGTGCCCGCCATCATCTTCGGATCCGCGCCGGCGCCCCGCGCCCAGTTCTTCAGGTCGGACGAGTACCAGGTCGTGACCGAGTAGCCCTGCGTGCCGACGACGACGTAACCGGCGGAGCCGGCCGCCGCGGCGTAGGTGACCGGCGCGCCCTGCTTGTTCGCCGCGAACGCGGGCGCGGTGTCGGCGGCCTGCCACGTCGCGCCGTCCTTGGAGGTGACGACGAGCGGGCGGCGCGGCGCGGACTGGTCGTAGCCGACCGCCAGCCAGCCGGCGCGGCCGGCGGCGACGTCGTCGAGCCGCTGCGGGCCGGGCCGGGTGAACGCGGCGCCGAGCCCCTGCGCGGCCTTCCAGGACGCGCCGTCCTGCGACGACCAGACGGCGGCGTCGCCGCTCGCGCTGCCCACCGCGACCGCCAGGCCGTCGGTCGCGGTCACGGCGCGCACCGCATGGTCGGGCCGGACGGCACCGGGGATCTTCGCCAGGTCGACGGGGACCGCGGCGCCGCCCGCGTCCCACACGCCGAGCATCGGGTCCAGGTCGCCGCCGCCGGGCTCGCGGCCGACGAGCACCGTCTGGCCGCCGGCCGCCGCGGCCCCCAGCACCTCCCGGCCCTCCTTCGACTCGGCGGAGCCGGCCGCCTTCCAGGCGGCGCCGTCCGCGCTGCGCGCGAGCAGCACGTCCCCGCCCCGGACGACGACGGCCGTGAAGCCCCGGCCGTCGGAGACGATCCCGTTCGTGCGCTGGTAGCCGGCCGGTTCCAGCTTCCCGGTCTTGGTCCACGACCTGCCGTCCTTGGACGTGAAGGCCTGGCCGAAGAGCTTCCCGGACGCCGACATCTCGCGCATCGCCAGGAACCCCGACCCGCCGCCGCCGCCGACCATCAGGCCGCGGCTGCCCTTGGGCGCCGGCACCTCGGACGACGACCACGTCCGGCCGGCGTCGTCGGAACGCCAGACCTTCCGGTAGGGGCCCGGCTTCTTGGAGTCGGGCGTGATGAGCCCCTCCAGCAGGATCACATCGCCGCTCGCCGCGGCCTCGACCAGGGAGAGATCGCCGTTCTGGACCTGCAAACCGATCTGGTCGTCGACCCGCGCCTCCCACCGGCGCCCGTCGCTCGACAGCCACACCGCCGGACGCGCGTCGCTGAAGTCGCCCTTGGGGGAGTTCTCGCCGACGGCGAGGAACCCGCCGCCGGTGCCGACGATCCGGTTCACCCGGTCGTGCGGGCCGAAGACGTCGCCGACGGCGTCGGGCTGGCGGCGCCACTCCTTGCCGTCCTTGCTGGTCCACACGGCGCCGCCGCCGTCGGCCCGGCTGCCGACGGCGACCCAGCCGCGGCGCGACGCGCCGACCGCCTCGGGGACCCCGCCGGGCGGCGCCATGCCGCCGTCGGTGTCCTGCTGGTCGACCGATTCGAAGGTGCGTCCGCCGTCCGTCGAGACCAGGAACAGGCCGCGGGAGTCCTGCGGGTCGGTCTCGCCGCCGACCGCGACCACCGTCGAGCCGCGCGCCGCGACGCCGGTGACCTGCTGGTCGCGGCCGTCGGTGCGGGCCGCGGCGTCCACCGGGAACAGCGCGCCGGCGAGCTTGGCGCCCGCGCCGCCGCCGTCGTCATCGTCTCCGCCGATCAGGCCGGGCACGACCAGCACGCCCGCGGCGACCAGCGCCACGGCGGCCAGGCCGCCCGCGCCGATGAGCAGCGGCTTCTTGATGCTCCTGCGGGGACCCTTCGAGCCGTGCGGCCCTCCGGTGCGCCACGGCTCCTCGATCGCCGGCGGGGGCGCCATCGGGTGGACGGGCTCCGGCCCGGGGGGCGGGGCCGGGATCTGCTGCGCCCACGGGAACGGCTCCGCCGCCGGAGGGGTCCGCGGGGCCGGGGGAGTCTGCGCGCCCGGTATCTCCTGCGCCCAGGGGAACGGCTCGTGGGACGGACGCGCGGGAGCGCCGGGGATCTCCTGCGCGAACGGGAACGGCTCGTGGGACGGGGGGCTCTGCGAGGGCGACGGCTGCGGAGGCGCGGGCTGCGGATGGGCGGCCTGCGGGGGCGCGGGCGGCGGGGGCGCGGGCGGCAGCTTCTCGATGCGGGTGACGTCCGCCATGTCCTGCCCGTAGGAGGGGGGCGGCTGGGTGGGGATCTCGGTCCTCGTCACGTCCGCCATCTCCTGCCCGTAGGGGGAGGGCGGCAGGGTGGGGAGCTCTGTCCTCGTCACGTCCGCCGCGTCCTGCCCGTACGGGAAGGGCGGCGGCGCGGGGATGTCGGTGGACGTGGCCGGAGCGTCCGCGACGGGAGCGGGCAGGACGGGAGAGGCGGCTGCCTCCTCGCCCGCGCCGCCCCCTCCGGCGGTCTCTCCGGCGGTCTCTCCGGCGGTCTCTCCGGCGGTCTCCGCGGGCCGGTCGGCCGCGGACTTCTGCCTCCTCGGCAGGATCATCGTCTGGTTGATGTTGGGGTCCATGACGGTGCGGTCCGCCATGTCCGCTTCCGGATCGTCCTCGGGGGAGTCCTCGGGGAAGTCCTCGGGCGCGTCGCCGTCGTCGGGATCGTCCTCGGAAACGTCGTCGAGGTCGTCCTCCGGGTCGTCCGCGGGGAGCAGCGGGCCGGACGAGGCGTCCTGGTCGTCCAGCCAGCCCGTCAGGGGAGGCGTCTGCGCCGGCCGTCCGGGTTCTGGACGCTCACCCTCGTGGTCGTCATCCGGCATTCCGGTTGGAGTCACGCCCTCTCCCAGCTTCCGGTCACTCTGCACGTCTCACCCTGCACATCGCCCTGGCGCGTCCGCAGTCGTCAGCGATGATAGCGGCGCATAAAGGACGGAACTTCGTCACCTGCTCCGGCCGGCGGGAGTACAGCCGGAGCCGGTGCAGTGGGTCAGCGCGTACAGGAGGTCGGACAGGTGGCGCCGCCGCTGTTCCGGCAGCCCGGCGGCGATGTTGTCCAGCTCGTGCGGATCGCGTGCCCGGTCGTAGTACTCGCTCTCGCCGCCGGTGTACTCCACGTACAGCATGTCGTCGGTGCGGATCGCGTTGTAGGTGGTCGGGGAGCCGGGCGCCGAGTCCTGCCGGTCGGGGTCGAGCGGGGACGGCGGCGGCTTGACGTGCTCGACCAGCGCCGACTCGCGCCAGCCCGCCGGGGCGGCGCCGAGCAGGAACGGGACGAGCGAGCGGCCGTCGGTCGTCGCCGGCGGGCGCACGCCCGCCAGTTCCTGGAACGTCGGGGCCAGGTCGGTGTTCTGCGCGATCTCGCGGACCCGGCGCCCGGCGGGGACCCCCGGTCCGACGACGACGTAGGGCACCCGGATGTCGGTGTCGAAGGCGGTCATCTTTCCGCCGGCCAGCCTGTGCTCGCCCAGATGGAAGCCGTTGTCGGAGCCGAACACCAGGTAGGTGTCGCGGTCGAGGCCGCGCTCCTTCAGCGCCGTCCGGATGCGGCCGACCATCTCGTCGACCGACTGCACCATCCGCACCCGGTCGCGGAAGCCGTCGTCGATGCGGCGGATCCCCGGCCTGCGCAGCTGCGGGTGCGACCGCAGCCAGGACGGCTTGTCGCGGATGTCGGCCTCGTTGAACGACGGCGGCCGGGGCGCCGTCAGGCCGCCAAACAGTGCGGCGTGGCGCGGCGCGGGCACGAACGGACCGTGCGGCGCGAACGTCGCGATCTCCATGAAGAACGGCTGCCCGGATCCAGCGGACCGCTTGACGAACTCGACGCCCTTGTTCGCCAGTACGTCGGTCAGGTAGTCCTGGGGCCGGGCGCCGTAGTGGACGAGCCGGCCGTTCTCGTTCAGGTTGTAGTTGTACTCGGGATAGCCGTTGCCGCTGACGTGCCACTCGTTCCATCCCGGCGGCACGTACGGCTTGGTGTCGCCCTGGGTGTCGTTGGGCTGGTAGCCGTTCATGTACTTGCCGAGCAGCGCCGTCCGGTAGCCGGCCTTCTGCAGGGACGGGGCGAACGACGCCTGCTCGCCGCCCTTGTCCTTGAAGACCTCGTAGCCGCCGTCGGGCGGGAAGTTCGTGCGGACTCCGGTGTTGTGCGGGTACCGGCCGGTGAAGATCGTGGCGCGCGAGGTGCAGCAGAGCGAGTCGGCCATGATGAAGTCGTCGAAGGTGAGCCCGTCCCGCTGCATCCGCAGCACCTGCGGCATGTGCGCGAGGAGGTTCCAGGACAGGTCGTCGGTGAGGACGAACACGATGTTCGGCTTTCCCGGAGCCTTCGTCGCCTCCGGCGCGGAACGCTCCTCCGGCTGGAGGAGGCAGCCGCTCGCCCCGAGGACGGCCAGCAGGCACAGCACGGCCGCCAGCCGCCGGTGTCGGATCAACGTCCGTGTCCCCTCCGTGTCGGGCGTCCCCTCCGTGAAGAGCGTGCCCCTTCCGTGACGAGACCGCCGGGCAAGCGTAACGATCCGGGCGCCGGCCGCGCATGCGGCGCCCGTTGGCCGTCCCGCCCCGGTTGTTGGCATGATGCGGGGTGCCATGAGGTGGACGAACCGGGACCCGCGGGCGCTCGCACCGCTGCTGCCGCTGGTCGCGGGGGCCGCGATCAGCGCCCTGGTCGCGCTCGTCGTCTGGCTGGCCGTGACGGTGGCCCCGCCGTCCGGCGGGGCGGGCGGCCGCCCTTCGACCGGTCCCGCCCGGACCGGCCCGGGCGCGCCGCCGCCGAGCCCGGCGGGCTCCCCGGCGGCGATCGACCCGCCCGGCTACTCGCCCGCCGAACCGGTCATCGACGGATCCTTCGCCGACCCCACCGTGATCAGGGTGGCGGGGACGTACTTCGCCTACGGCACCAACAACGCGGACGCGACGATGCCCGTCGCGACGGCCCCGTCGCCGACCGGGCCCTGGAAGGCGGTGCCCGGCGACGGCCTGGCCCGGCTCCCGGCATGGGCCGCCGGAGGCTGGACCTGGGCACCCGAGGTCGTCCCGCCGCGCGAGGCGTCGGGCACGTACCTGCTGTACTTCTCCGCGCGCCGCAAGGACGGCGCCGAGCAGTGCATCGGGGTCGCGACCGCGTCCTCGCCCGCGGGGCCGTTCGTCCCGCAGGAGGGCGAGCCGCTGATCTGCCCGCTGGACCTCGGCGGCGCGATCGACCCCGCGTCCTACATCGAGCAGGACGGCGCCCGCTACCTGCTCTACAAGACCGACGACCAGAGGACGGCCGCGATCCACCTGGTCAGGCTGAGCCCGGACGGGCTGCGCCCGGCCGGCCCGGCGAAGCAGATCATGGGGCGCGCGGCGGACGAGCCCGTCCTGGTGGAGGCGCCCGACCTGGTCCGGCGCGGCGGGAAGTACGTGCTGCTGTACTCGGCGGGCTGGTACTTCAAGTCGAACTACCAGACGCGCTACGCGGTGGCCTCGTCGATCGAGGGGCCGTACGCCAAGGGCGGCCCCGTCCAGTCCACCGGCCTGTACGGCGGGAAGGTCGAAGGGCCGGGCAGCGCGGACGTGTTCGGCGACGACACCGGCGACTACCTCGTCTTCCACGGCATCCTCGACTACCGCGGCGGCTCCAGGGTGACCCGCGGCATGTACGTCGCCCGCCTCGGCTGGGACGGCGCACGGCCCGCCGTCCGGGGCGTCCCCGTGCGGTACGAGGCGGAGCGGGGGCGGCTGAACGGCTGCGTCTCGGCGCTGGGGCGGCCCCACGCGTCCGGCGGAGCGGCGGTCGGCCCCTTCGCACGCGACGACTGCCGCGTCGAGGTGCCCGTGTTCGCGCCCACCGCCGGGAGCTACTCGGTCGGTACCCGGTACGCCAACCGCTCCGGGCGCGACTCCGACCTGGAGATGTCGGTGAACGGCTACGCCGCGACGTCCGTGCGGCTGCGCGCCACGGCGGGCGCCGGCTGGGCGTCCGTCACGGCGACGGTGGAGATGGCCGCGGGCTGGAACACGATCGGCCTGCGCCGCCTGGACGGCCAGGGGCAGGTCGACTACCTGGAACTGCGGTAGGGGCCCGTCCGCTCGAACAGGACGAGCCGGCCGCCCCTGTAGTGCCAGGTCCCGGCCGTCCGCCACGGCCCGGCGGACTGCACCGCACGCTCCCGCCGTTCGATGACCGGCCCGTGGGGGTCGAGGGACCGGTGGTCCATCACCCACACCCGGTCCGCCCGGGCGAGCCTCGGCGGAAGCTCGCGGGGGAGCAGGTCGCGGCCCTTGAGGTTGGCGGCGGCCACCGGGTCCGTGCTCACGCCGGCGTCGCGCAACCGTCCGAAGGCGTCGGGATAGGCGGCGGCGCTCCACCGGACGCTCCCCGCGAGGTAGACGATGGCGTCCCCGGGCCGGGCGTGCGCGCGGACGACGTCGGCGGCCGCGCGCATGTCGTCGGGGCGGCTGTCCTGGCGGCGGATGTTGTCGTGGGCCCGGAGGGACGGGACGGCGAGCGCCGCCGCGGCGGCGGCCACCAGCACGGCGCGGGCGGCGGCCAGCGGTGCGGGGCGGGCGGTGAAGCGGCGGGCGAGGGTGAACAGCCCGGCCAGGCCGGCGCCGGCGAGCAGCGCGACCGCGGGCAGGCAGTAGGTCGTGTACCGGTAGTAGAAGACCGGGTCCGTCACGCTGGAGACGAGGAGCAGCAGCACGGTCGGCGCGAGCGCCCAGGGCAGCGCGACGGCGGGCAGGGAGGCCGTGCGATGCGGGAGGGAGGCGCGACCGAGGACGCTCGCCACCACGCCGAACAAGGCGAGCGCCACGACCGGCGCGACGAGCGCGCGATCCCCGGCCAGGAACTGGAGTTGCGTCCACGCGACGTCCCACGACGGCCGGGGAAGCCACTTCACCTGGCGTTTCTGGTCCTGCGCCGCCAGCGCCAGCACCACGAGCGGGACCGTGGCCACCGCCGCGGACGCCAGCCAGCGCAGCCACACCCCGGCCTTGGGACGGGTCAGCAGAACGGTCACGCCGTGCGCCGCGAGCAGCAGGGCTCCGTCCAGGTGCAGGAACCCCAGCACCGCGACCGCGGGGGCGTAGCCCGCGAACCACCGCCACCGGCGTTCCTCGTCCCGGTCGAGGGCCCGCACGAGCAGGTAGGTGGCCAGCACCGCGACCGCCGCCGTCATGGCGTAGGAGCGCGCCTCCTGCGCCCACCGGCTCGTCTGCGGACCGGCGGCCCACACCAGCCCGGCCGCGAGCCCGGCCGGCGGTCCGAGGCAGCGCCGGCCGATGACGGCGAGGCCCGCGGCGGCCGCCGCCATGGCGAGCGCGCTGGGCAGCCGCAACGCGAGCGCGCCCGTCCCGAACACCGCCACCCACGGCTTCATGACCATGTAGTAGAGGGCGTGCACGAGGTCCAGGTGCGGGAAGACGCGCAGCATGTCGCCGTACGACCGCGCCGTCATGCTGACGGTGGCGGCCTCGTCCAGCCACAGCGACGGGGAGCCGATGCCGACGAGCGCCACGGCGAGCGTCAGCGCGGCGCAGGCGAGCGGGGGCAGCGGCCCGGCGAGCCGGCGGCCGGCGTGCGCGGTGCCGTCCGGCGGGCGGCTAGCCGCCGCGACCATGACCCCGGCCGCCGGGAGGCGGTTCGACTTCGGTCTCCGGCAGGGCCCCGGTCTCCCGCAGGATCGCGGCGGTCGGCCTCGGGCGGGTGAGCAGACCGTCCTTCACGCCGCGGACCAGTGCTCGGCGCAGCACCGCGCGATCGGAGGAGCCGGCGAACGTGCGGGCCCAGCGCCGCGCCGTCGACCCCGCGTACAGCGCGCGTTCCGGCGGTGCGAGCCCGCGGCTCCCGGTGAACAGCCAGATCTTGTTGCGCACCTCGTAGAAGAAGCGGTCGCCCGGGTCCGCGTCCGTCCCGCCGAACTCTCTGGTCTTGTGCACCACGACGCTGCCGGGGCAGAGCAGCCCGCGGCGCCCGCGCAGCAGCCGCGTCGTGAACTCGAAGTCGTCGTTCCAGAGGAAGTAGTCGGCGACCGGCAGCCCGCGCTCGCGCACCGCCGCCGCGTCCACCAGCGCCGACACGAAGGACGCGGACCGGATCGGCACGCAGCCCGCCGCGCGCGCGAGCCTCGACTCGGCGGCCGTCACCCGCGGCTTGGGGCGGGGGGTGTTCATCGGATGGTCCCGGCCGTCGGTCCACACGACCCGGCTCGCCACGAGCACGGGCGGCCCGTCCTCCCCGGTCGCGGCCTCCTGCCGCGCGTCCAGCAGGGCTCGGAGGGCCTCCGGCTCGGGCACGGTGTCGTCGTCCAGCAGCCAGAGCAGCTCGGCGCCGCCGCCCATCGCCCGGGCCATGCCGGCGCTGAACCCGCCGGCCCCGCCGATGTTGCGGGGCAGGGCGAGCAGGTCCGCGCCCGGGAACCGCTCGGCGACCATCGCGGCGGTGCCGTCGGCGGACGCGTTGTCGACCACGATGATCCGGTCCGGGGGGCGCGTCTGGGCGCCGAGCGCGGTCAGGGCCTCGCCGAGCAGGTCGCGACGGTTGTAGGTGACGACGACCGCGGTGACGGACGGCCGGCCGCGGCTCAGCGGGCCCCGGTTCACGGGTTGCGCCTGCCCGCGGCCCGGCGGGCGGCGCGCTGCAACGCCGGCGACGGCGAGGCGGCGGTCTCCATGAGCCGGTCCAGGTTCTCCTTCACGCCCGTCATCTCGCTGTGCAGGTGGGCGAGGCCGACGCGTTCGCGCGCCAGCGACAGCTCCTCCAGCAGGTGCGCCACCACCCCGACGGACGCGGTCGCGATCAGCTCCTCCGGGACGTCGCCGGGAAGCATCGCGGCCTCCGGGGCCCGGGACGTGGTCAGCTCGTCCAGGTCGCCGGCCACGTCGTAGCCGGAGGCGCGCAGCGACTCGGCCAGCTCGCGGGTCCGGTGCGCCGCCCAGGCGGCGTGCCGGGCGGGCAGCCCCATCCGGGTGCGGGCCGTGTCGGCCGTTCCGCCGGCGAGCCGCGGGGATCCTTCGCGCCCGACGAGACCGCGCCCGACGAGACCGTGACCGACGAGACCGTTCCCGAGCAGGTGGTCCTGGACCATGCGCTCGTAGTCGCCGCCCAGCGCCGGGCCCATCCTCTCGTTCAGGCGGCGGAGCAGCTCCGCCTCGATCGCCGACAGCGGCTCGTCTCCGGGGATGCCGCCGAGGTCGCACACCCCGTCCTCGACGCCGACCAGGGTCCGGAACCTGTCCCACATCACGCCGGCGCGGCCGCCGGGCGGCGGCAGCGTGAGGACGTGGACGCGTTCCCGCGGCACCGCCGACCCCCAGGCCCGCAGCACCCGCACCGGGTCGTGCAGGCCCCAGAACATCTCCCCGTAGGGTTCCGGCGCGTCGATCCCGAGCGCGACGAGATCGTCGACGAAGCGCTCGAAGGTGATGGTGTGCGCGTGGCGGATCTGCTCCTGCCAGTCGAGGATCAGTTGCCAGCCCAGGTCGCGGGTGGCGAGGACCACGTGCACCTCGGCCGGCTCCAGCGCCGAGACGGCCCGCTTGACCTGCTGTTCGGTCGCTCCGCCCAGCAGAGGCTGGGAGAAGACGACCGTGGGGCCGTCCCAGTCGCGGGCGCGCCGCACGACGCGGTCCCAGGCGCCCTCCCAGGCCGGGTCCCGGTGGCCGCCCCAGCTCATCTCGCGCAGGTCCATCACGGCCGCGAAGTGCTCCTGCGGCCCGGTGACCGGGTAGCAGACGCCGGTGTCGCCCAGCCGCCGCCGGTTGCTCCACAGCGCTCGGTGCAGGAAGGCCGCCTCGGCCGTCGGTGCCCCGACATGCAGATAGACGGACTTACCCGGGTCCCCCATGCGGGCGCTCACCTCGTTCTCGTCTCGGCGTCGGGCCGTTCCGTCCCGCCCTGGATCCTGCGGTAGGCGCCGCGCAGCCGGAGCGCCGCCGGGTAGCGCTCCCGCGCCGTGCGTTTGGCCCGCTCGACGAACGGAGCGGCGTCCTGGACGAGCCGGTCCGTCGAGTCGAGCAGGTCGGCCGCTCCCGCGCGCAGCATGTCGATCTGGTCGCGGACGGGGAGGGCGGCGCCGGGCACCGCCTCGGTCCGCTCCCGGCTCTCCCGGACGCGCGGCAGCAGCGCCGCGACGGCGTCGAGGCCCACGTCCGCCATCTCCGCCCAGCGGGCCTCGTCGGGCGGCGGCGCGGGCGCCGTCCCGAGCGCGGCGCCGGACGCGGCCGAGGGCATCAGCTCGTACAGGTCGCCCGCCACGTCATAGCCCGCCGCGCGCAGCGCCTCGACGGTCTCGACGGCCCGTTCGGTGGCCCACGGAACGTGCTCGCGGGGCAGTTCGATCCTGACCGGATACGGACGCCCGGCCATCACCTGCTGCGCGAGGAAGAGCTTGACGTCCTCGTTGTAGGCGTGCCAGCCGACGCGGTCACCGAGCGTCTCGTTGAGGCGCAGGAGGAACTGCGTCTCGCTCAGCCCGAGCGACGGGTTGGCGAACGTCCGGGACAGGTCGTAGTCGTCCGGGGCGAGGCCGGTGGCCGCGCAGAAACGCCGCCAGAGCAGGTCGCGGGGTGCGCCGGGTCTCGGGAGGGTGACGACGTGGACCCGCTCGGGGGGCAGGTCCTCGCCCCAGCGGCCGAGCACCGCGACCGGGTCCTGGAGGCCCCAGAACAGCCGCGCGCTCTCGTAGGCGTGCCAGTCCTGCCGCCGCAGCGACGTCACGAACTCGGTGAACGAGGTCGTGAAGCGGTTCTTGACGTCCTCCTGCCAGTGCGCCGGGATCTGCCGGCCGAGGTCGCGGACGGTGAAGACCACGTGGACGTCGGCGAAGTCGAGGTCGGCCATGGCCTGGCGGATCCACCGCGGCCGGGCGGGCGCGAACAGCTCCTGCGAGATGACCACGTCGCCGGGCCAGTCGCGGGCCTCGGCGACGAGCTCGTGCCACGCGCCCCGCGTCGCGGGGTCGGACGCCTCGCGGAAGAACGTCCGCCGCAGGTCGAACGCGGCGCGGACGTGCGCGGCCTGGTCCCGGCCCGGGTAGAGGACGCCGTGCTCGCGCAGCCGGTCACGGTTGTGCCACAGCACGTGCTGGAGGAACGTCGTGCCGCTCTTGGCGGCCCCGACGTGCAGGAAGATCGCTGGGCGCGCGCTGTGCGCCGCACTGCCGGGAGTGGGTGGGGCCACCGCGATCCTTGGCTTCCTGCGCCGGTACCGAACGAACCCCGGGTATCTTAGCCGCATTCCGTACATAGGGATCCGGCCGGCGCCCCCGTGCGGCCGGATCCCCGCTCCCCGCACGAGTCGGATGGACGCCGTCCAGTGAACGTTGATCTCGTGGTGGCCGGTGCCGGGTTCTTCGGTCTCACGGTCGCCGAACGATGCGCGGCCGACCTCGGCCTGCGCGTGCTCGTGCTCGACCGCCGCGACCACATCGGCGGCAACGCCTACAGCGAGGCGGAGCCGGAGACGGGCATCGAGGTGCACCGCTACGGCGCGCACCTGTTCCACACCTCCAACGAGCGGGTGTGGGAGTACGCGAACCGGTTCACCGCCTTCACCGGCTACCGGCACCGCGTGTACTCCACCTACAAGGGCCGGGTCTACTCCATGCCGATCAACCTCGGCACGATCTGCGAGTACTTCGGCCGGGTCTTCACCCCCGGCGAGGCGCGCGCGCTGATCGCCGGGCAGGCCGCCGAGATCAGCCGCCCGGCCAACCTGGAGGAGCAGGCGATCTCGCTGATCGGGCGCCCGCTGTACGAGGCGTTCATCCGCGGCTACACCGCCAAGCAGTGGCGGACCGACCCCCGCGACCTGCCCGCGGAGATCATCACCCGGCTTCCGGTGCGCTACACCTTCGACAACCGGTACTTCGACGACACGCACGAGGGGCTCCCGGTCGACGGCTACACCGCATGGCTGGAGCGGATGGCCGACCACCCGGGCATCGAGGTCCGGCTGAACACCGACTTCTTCGACCTGCGGGACGACCTCGTCGGCAACGTGCCCGTCGTCTACACCGGCCCCCTTGACCGCTACTTCGACTACGCCGAGGGCGAGCTGGGCTGGCGGACGCTGGACTTCGAGACGGAGGTCCTGCCGACCGGCGACTTCCAGGGCACCCCGGTCATGAACTACGCCGACGAGGACGTCCCCTACACCCGGATCCACGAGTTCCGGCACTTCCACCCCGAGCGTGCGGGCTACCCGTCCGACCGGACGGTCATCATGCGGGAGTACTCGCGGGCCGCGGCGCGCGGCGACGAGCCGTACTATCCCGTCAACACCGCCGCCGACCGGACCCGGCTGCTCGCCTACCGCGAGCTGGCCGGCCGCGAGGACGGCGTGCTCTTCGGCGGGCGGCTCGGCACCTACAAGTACCTCGACATGCACATGGCCATCGCCAGCGCGCTCACCATGGTCGACAACCGGCTGCGTCCCCATTTCGGCGAGGGCTCGCGTCTCACTAGCGGAGGTATGGACGAGTGACCGAACACGCCGAGGCGCCCGGGGAGTCCGGCGCCCCCGGACCGCGGGTCCTGCAGCGCGTCGTGATGCCGGTCGACCGCGACCTGGACGTCCTCAAGCTCTACGTCGAGGGCGAGATCGCCCGCGGAGCCGACGCCCTCGCAGCCGAGGCCGCAGCCGAGGCCGGGACCCGGGCGGACGGGGGCGAGGGCGTCGGCCGGCGCAGCGTGGTCGTGCCGGTCGGGCGCCGGGTCTCGTTCGCGACCTACTTCAACGCCTTCCCTGCCAGCTACTGGCGCCGCTGGACGTCGGTGGAGGAGGTCGTGCTGCGGGTCCGGGTGCGCGGCCAGGCCACCGTCATCGTCTACCGGTCCAGCGCTAAGGGCCACGTCCAGCGCGTCGACTCCGTCCGCGTCGACTCCGAGACCTCCCGTGAGGAGACGTTCCGGTTGACGCTGCGCCCGTTCATCGACGGCGGCTGGTACTGGATGGACGTGCTCGCGGGCGAGGGCAACGCCGTCCTGGAGCGGGCCGACTGGTGCGCCGACACGAGCGCCACCGGGCCCGTCCGGCAGGGGCGCGTCAGCCTGGGCATCACCACGTACAACCGCCCGGGCTTCTGCGTCGACCAGCTCGTCGCGCTCGGCGGCGCACCCGAGGCGCTGGACGTGGTGGACGCCGTCTACGTCGTCGACCAGGGGACACAGCGCGTCCGCGACGACGAGGGCTTCGAGCGCGCCGCGGCGTCGCTCGGACCGAAGCTGCACGTCATCGAGCAGGGCAACCTCGGCGGCTCCGGCGGCTTCTCCCGCGCGATGGACGAGACCCTCAAGGCCGGGACCAGCGACTACGTCCTGCTCCTGGACGACGACGTGGTCACCGAGACCGAGGGCGTCCTGCGCGCCGTCGCGTTCGCGGACTTCGCCCGGACGCCGACGATCGTGGGCGGCCACATGTTCAACCTGTTCGTCCGCTCGCAGCTGCACGCCTACGGCGAGACCATCGGGCGGTACCGCTGGTGGTGGGAGGAGGCCCCGCACACCAAGCGCGAGCACGACTTCGCCAAGCCGCCCGACCCGAGCCCCCGCGCGCGGACCAGCTCCGGCAGCCTGCTCAAGACGAAGTGGCTGCACCGGCGCGTGGACGTCGACTACAACGGCTGGTGGATGTGCCTCATCCCCACCGACGTCGTCCGCAAGGTCGGGCTGTCCATGCCGATGTTCATCAAGTGGGACGACGCCGAGTACTGCGTCCGCGCCGGCGAGGCGGGCTTCCCGACCGTGACGCTGCCGGGCATGGCCGCCTGGCACGTCCCCTGGCAGGACAAGGACGACGGCATCGACTGGCAGGCGTACTTCCACGAGCGCAACCGCCTGGTCACCGCCCTCATGCACTCGCCGTACGAGCGCGGCGGCAACCTGCTCAAGGAGAGCTTCATCATCTCGGTGAAGCACGCGCTGGCCATGCAGTACTCCACCGCCGAGCTGATGCTGTCGGCGATCGAGGACGTGCTGACCGGGCCCGAGCACATGCACGCGGGGATCGGCTCGAAGCTGCCCGAGATCCTCGCGTTCCGCGCCGAGTTCCCCGACGCCCGCAACCGCGCCAGCCACGAGGAGTTCCCGCAGGTCCGGCGCGCCAGGCCGCCGAAGCGCGGGCGCGGGTTCAAGCCGCCGAGCGGCACGGTGAACGTGCTCGCGAGCGCGATGCTCGGCACCGTCAGGCAGCTCCGCCCGGTCGAACCCGGATCGCGCGGCAACCCGCAGGCCGTCGTCCCGCACATCGACCGGCACTGGAGCCTGCTGTCGCAGGTCGACAGCGCGCTCGTCTCCTCCGCCGACGGCACCAGGGTGGCCTGGTACCAGCGCGATCCGGAGCGCTTCCGGACGTTGCTGCGGCGCACGTCGCTCCTGCACGCCCGGCTCGGCCGCGAGTGGCCGGAGCTCAGCCGCCGCTACCGGGCCGCGATGACCGAGATCGCCTCCGCCGAGGCCTGGCGGGCGACCTTCGAGGCCGCGGGCCCTGGCGGGGGAGCCCCTGGCGGGGGCGGCCCGGACGGGGGCGGGCCCGGATGACCGTCGCGCCGGTCCGCGCCGACGAGGGGCTGCGGGCGCCGGGAGGCGACGGCGGCCTGCGGCGGACCTTCCGGGAGAAGTACCTGCTGCGGCTGCTGGTGCGCCGCGAGCTCAGGGCCCGCTACAAGGGCTCGCTGCTCGGTCTCGGCTGGTCCTACGTGCGGCCGGCCGTGCACTTCGCCGTCTACTTCTACGTCGTCGGCGTCTTCCTCGGCATGGGCGACCGGGTCGAGAACTTCCCGGTCTACCTGTTCGCGGGCATGGTCCTGATCAACCTGTTCACCGAGACGCTGCACTCGGCGACCCGCTCGGTGACGGGCAACGCCGCGCTCGTCCGCAAGGTGTTCCTGCCGCGCGAGCTGTTCCCGACCGCGTCGGTGCTGGTCTCGCTCGTCCACTTCCTGCCCGGGATGATGATCCTGCTGGGCGGGGCCGTCGCCGCCGGGTGGCGGCCGGGCCCCGCGGAGCTCGGCGCGGCCGGGTACGGGTTCGCGATCGTCCTCGTCCTCGGTTTCGGGCTCGGGCTGCTCTGCGCGGCCGTGAACGTGTTCTTCCGCGACCTGGAGCAGGTCGTGGACATCTCCATGATCGTCATCACCTGGTCGGTGCCGATGATCTATCCGTGGACCCACGTCCGGACGCACGCGCCCGGCTGGGTGCTGGACCTCTACCTCGCCAACCCGCTCGTCAGCGCCGTCTCCCTGTTCCAGCGGGCCTTCTGGCCCCCCGGGGCCCGCGGCGACTTCGCGTTCCCGCCCCATCTCTTCGCCCACGCCGGCTTCTCCCTGGCCGTCAGCGTGCTGGTGTTCGTCGCCGGGCACGCGGCGTTCTCCCGCATGCAGGCGCGCTTCGCGCAGGAGCTGTAGCCGTTGACCACCTCGCACCCCGCCGCGTCGATCGTCATCGACCGCGTCACGAAGAACTTCACGCTGCGGCACGCGCGTTCGATCAAGGAGATGAGCGTCCGCGCGTTCCGCGGGCAGCCCCTGTCGGACCGGTTCCGGGCGCTGGACGAGGTGAGCCTCACCATCGGCCAGGGCGAGACCGTCGCGCTCATGGGGCTGAACGGGTCCGGCAAGAGCACCCTGCTCAAGCTGATCTCCGGGGTGATGCGCCCGGACAGCGGGTCGGTCCTCGTCCGCGGCCGCATCGCCGGGCTGATCGACGTGGGCGCCGGCCTGCACCCCGAGCTGACGGGCCGCGAGAACGTGCTCCTCAACGGCGCGATCCTCGGTATGCCGCAGGCCGAGATCGCCCGCAAGTTCGACGCGATCGTCGAGTTCTCCGGCGTCGAGCGCTTTCTGGACGACCAGGTGAAGTTCTACTCCTCCGGCATGTTCATGCGGCTGGCCTTCTCGATCGCGGCGCACACCGAGCCGGACGTCTTCCTCATCGACGAGGTGCTGGCCGTCGGTGATCCGCCGTTCCGGGAGAAATGCCTGGACCGCATCCGCGAGCTGCGCGGCGAGGGCCGGACCATGGTCGTCGTCGCGCACGACATCAGGATGCTCGTCGGGCTCTGCGACCGCGGCGTCACCATGCGGCAGGGCCGGGTGATCTTCGACGGGCCGACGGCGGAGGCCGGCCGGCTGGTCCGCGAGGACCGCGCCGCCCGCCGCGCCGCCTCGCAGGCCGGGAGGGCGGCCGGGACGACCGCCGCACCGGGAGTTTCCCGGGGAGGCGGAGATATCGGTGGATAGGGTGTCCCGAGCCGCGGCCGGGGGCCGCGCATGCCGGTGCAGGACCAGGGGAGAGGTGCGGCGTTGACCAAGCAGGAGTCCGGCAGCCCGTTGCTCGACGACGTCCACCGCGTCATCGCCGACCGGGCGTGCGCCGTCCTGTCCCTGGACGTCTTCGACACGGTGCTGTGGCGCCGCGTGCCCCGTCCCACCGACGCGTTCGCCCTGCTCGGTTCCCGGATGCGGGAGGCGGGCCTCTGCCCGCCCTGGGTGACGGACGCGACGTTCCGCCGCGTGCGGATCGCCGCCGAGGACACCGCCCGCCGCGGCCGCGACGCCCTCGGCACCGAGGTCTCGCTCTTCGACATCTGGCGCGCGATGCCGGACGGGATCTTCGGCGCCGCGCCGCTGGAGGAGCTGGTCGAGGCCGAGGTCCGGCTGGAGCGCGAGCTGACCGTCGTGGACCTGGACGTCGCGGAGGTCGTCAGGGCGGCGCGCAAGCAGGATCTCCAGGTCGTCCTGGTGTCCGACACCTACTTCACCGAGGACCAGCTCTCCCGGCTCCTCGACCGCCCGGAACTCGGCCCGATGGACGGCGTGCGCGTCTTCCGCTCGAACCAGCACGGCACCGGCAAGGCGTCCGGCCTCTGGGACATCGTGCTGCGCGACCTCGGCCGCGGCCCGGAGCAGATCGTGCACGTCGGCGACCACGAGATCGCCGACCACGAGGTGCCCCGCCGGCTCGGCATCCGCACCGTGCACTACCGCAGGCTCGACGACCCCTACCTCGACGTGCTGGGACGCGAGAAGGAACCCGTCCGGCCGTTCGACGACCACGCCCCCGACCTGGACGACCGGCACGGCGACTTCGGCCTCACCAGCCTGCGCGCCAAGGCGGTCCACTCCGGCGTCCCGTTCACCACCTCCGCGCTGGACGTCGCGTGGCGCTACGGCGCGGGCGTCCTCGGCCCGGTGCTGGCCGGCTTCGCCGAATGGGCGGCCTGGCGTGCGCACGAGACCGGCACCCGCCGGCTGTGGTGCCCGATGCGCGAGGGCGAGCTGCTCTCCCGGCTGATCAACGAGGCCGCCGAGGCGCGCGGCTGGGACGTGCGCGCCGCCCCGGTGTGGCTGTCGCGGTTCACGACCTCGCTCGCCGGGCTCGACCCCCACGACACCGCCGCGGTGCACGCCTTCGTCCGCACCGGATACCGGCTGACCGTCCGGCAGGCGCTGTCGGTCCTGGAGCTGCAGCCCGGCGACGTGCCGGGCCTCGCGACCGAGCTGGACACCGTCATCGACAACGGCGACATCGCCGAACGGGTCGCCCGCGCCCTGACCGAGACGCCGCACCTGTGCAACCGGCTCGCGGTGACCGTCACCGCCGCCCGCGAACGCATGATCAAGTCGCTGCGGGACGCGGGCGCCCTCGGCGAGGACGCGCTCGCGGCGGGCGAACTGACGCTCGTCGACCTCGGCTGGGGCGGGACGATCCAGCGCCAGCTCGCCCGCGCCCTGGAGATCGCCCGCATCGGCGTCAGGCCGGCCGGGCTCTACCTGGCGACCGACGGCCGGGCCGAGCGCGTCCACATGGCCGGCCTGCGCGCCGAGGGCTACCTGGCGCAGGCCGGGCACCCGGCGCACGTCGCGGCGACCGTCACCCGCAGCCCCGAGATCGTGGAGCAGTGCGTCAACGCGCTGTGCGGCTCCCTCATCGGCTACACCGAGGACGGCGCGCCGGTCCTCGGCCAGACGGCCGACTCGCCGTCCCAGAACGCCGAGCGCCGGACCGTGCAGGACGGCGTCCTGGCGTTCCAGCACACGTGGAACAGGTACGTCGCCGCCTCGGGCGGCGCCTGGCCGGACCTCGCCCGCCCGCCGGCGGCGCGGAACCGGCTCGCGCGCATCCTGGTGGCCGCGCTGGAGTCGCCCACCCCCGACGAGGCCGCCGTCTTCGGGAACTGGACCCACGAGGACAACTTCGGCTCGTCCCTGGTCACCACGCTGCTGCCCGCCGACCTCAAGGCGGCCGTCCCGTACCTGTCGCCGGGCGACCTCGGCGACCTGCACATGCGCGACTCGTTCTGGCCCGCGCTGATCGCCGCGTCCGACACCGGGCTCGGCGCCATGGCGAGGGCCGTCGCCGACGGCGCCATCGACGCGGAGGCGTTCGACCCGTCCGGCGAGAAGCACGAGACCCGGCTGCGGTTCCGGACGGCCGACGACCGGTGGCACGAGCCCGTCCGGCACCGCGTCCGGATCAACCACAACGGCCTGTCGTTCTCCCGGCTGTCGTTCGAGCACCACGACACGGTCGACATCTCCCTCGCCATCCCCGGCCGTCCCGCGATCGTGCGGGTCGACTGGATCGAGGCCAGGGTCATCGCCGGCGGGCGCCGGCGCGAGCAGGTGCTGCGCTGGGACAAGCCGGAGGACTTCGTCGGCCTGCACTACGCCGACTGCCGCTACCTCGGCGGCAACCTGATGGAGTTCGACACCTCCTACGCGGCCGTGTGGCTCCCGCTGGCCCGCCGCGCCGGGGTGCCGGCGGTCTCGTCCGGGCAGATCTCGATCGCGTTCGCGATGCTGCCGCAGTCGGCGACCGGCATGGCGCCGCGCATGCCGGTCGACCGCAAGGCCGAGCGGGCCGCCCGGGCCGCGCGGCTCACGGAACGCTTCCGCGAGGAGTACCGGGCCGCCGGCGTCCGGGGCATCGCCGCCGGAGCCGGACGAGTCGCCAGGAGGAAGCTCGGTGACACGTGACTTCGGGGCGGCCGTGACCGGATCCCCGGACGACCCGCACGAGCAGGCCCGCGCCGCCCGGGAGCAGCCGTTGCTGCTGCACTCGATGGCGGTGTTCCGCGAGCTGTTCGAGACGCTCTTCCGCTGCCGCGACGTCGCCGTCGTCGTCGAGGTCGGCGTGGAGTCTGGGCAGGTCAGCGCGCTGTACGCCGACCTCGGCGCGACCGTCCACTGCGTCGAGCCCGCGCCCGGCGACGAGTTGCGCGCCGTCCTGGACGGCGATCCCCGCCTCAACCTCGTGGAAGGGCCGTCCCCCGCCGTCCTGCCCGATCTGCCGGTGGCGGACCTCTACATCCTGGACGGCGACCACAACTACGCGGTCGTCCGCGACGAACTCGCCTGGATCATGGCGAACGCCCCGGACGCCGTGGTCGTCCTGCACGACGTGCTGTGGCCGTGCGGGCGCCGCGACTCCTACTACCAGCCGTCGCCGGTCGCGCCGCGGGACGCGCACCCCGCCACGACCGACGGCCCGACGGTGTGGCACGACGAGCTCACCCCGGCCGGGTTCGTCGGCGACGGCGCCTACACCGTGGCCGAGCGGGCGGGCGGACCCCGCAACGGCGTCCTCACGGCCGTCGAGGACGCCCTGGACGAGGCAGGCGACTGGCGGTTCCAGATCGTCCCGGCCGTGTTCGGGTTCGGCGTCCTCGCCAGGGCGGGCGCGCCCGGCACGGACGCCGTCTTCGACGCGCTGCGGCCCTACACGTCCTCGCGCCTGCTCGCCGCGATGGAGAACAACCGCATCGCCCTCTACACCCGCGTCCTGCAACTGCAGTACGAGGCGGCGGCCCGCACCGAGGACGCCACCCGCCTGACCGAGACCGTCAACGCCCAGCAGCAGGAGATCGCGCGCCTGACCTCCGACCTCGACCGCTCCAGAACGGAGAACGCGGCCAGGAGCCGGGAACTGCAGCGGCTGCGCGACGCACCACCCGCTCCGCCGCCCGCTCCGGACCAGGAGCTCGGGGCGGCCGTGTCCAACCTCGGCCGGGCGCTCTCCGCCCGCATCCGCAAGACGCCGGAGTCCCGGCCGTGACGGCCACCGCCACCGCAACCGGCGCGGGTTCCGCGGGCAGGGACGCCCCAACTCCAGGAGAGGGAGCAGGCAATGACGAACTACGTCTCGACCGTGGCGATGCACCGGGCCACCTGGGGAACCTTCCTCGAACCTGACGCGAGTCTCGCCGGCGTCGAGAACCTGCACGAGGCCTTGCACATCCCGATCCAGGGAGGGCACCGCGCCGTGTTGGAGAAATTCGTCGGCAGGAACGCCGTCTTCGACCGCACGGCGGCCCGGATCGAGAACGCGGAACTCGTCTACGAGGACCAGTGCAGCGCCTATCACTACTACGACCTGTTCTGCTGCGTCGAGCGTTGCCACGGGGAGCTGACCAGGCTGGTCGACCTCGGGGTCTTCATGGGCGGCTCCTCGGCCATCCTCGCCGGCTGCATCGAGCCGATGGGACTCGAACTCGACCTCGTCGACGTCAACGACGCCTACCTGCGGTTCACCTACGAGCGGCTGCACCGCATCTTTCCCCGCGCGATGACGCGAGTCCGCATGTTCCACGGCGACCTGCCGACCTATGTCGCGAGAGTGCTGGACGCCGAGCCCCAGACGCGCGCCATGGTGCACCATGACGGTGCGCACAGCTTCGACCAGGTCGTCCGGGACCTGAGTTCGCTGTTCTTCGTCCGTGACCGCGTCAACGGCTTGGCGATCCAGGCCACCCACCTGCGTGGCGAGATCCAGAACCTCAACTTCGTCGACGCCGCCGTCCACGCGATGTTCGGCGTGGGGGTCAAGTACGAGCCGCTCGGCGCGAACTTTCCGCCCGACGCGCCGGTGACCGTCCCGAACAGGTGGGACGGGAACTACTTCCTGGCCGACGCGCCGGAAGGGATGTACATCCCGTTCGACGGCGTGGAGTGGAAGTACCCGCATCCCACGATGGAGCTGGACGCCTTCATGCCGGTGAAGGCGGCCCCCGCCGGCTGACCGTGGCCGGATGCGGCCATCCGTGCGCGGCGGCGTGTCCGATCTTTCCTGCGGGCTGACCTGGTGACCGATTTGACGAGCGAGAGGGGCCGTCCGCGGGACTGTTCCATTGAACGTGGCGCGGGAACGCGGGAAGCTCTTTACCCTGTGCTGTGTAGGAAACCGACCGTAAGCAACCGAACCGGCCACCCCCAGGCGTTCCACACATTCCCGCGACTCCCAGGGGTCTCTCGACGTGACGGACATGGCGAGCGGGGCCGCGATGGCGCGGCTCACACAGGCCGACCGCGTCTACGTGGGCTGGCGCTACGCGCAGGTGCACCCCGACCCGGGGCCGCCCCCCGACCGGCCTGAGGAGCCGGCGCGCGCTCCGCTGCCGCCGCCCGCGCGGCGGCCCGGCGAGGACATGGCCGGACGGCCGCTGCGCATCGCGTTCGCCGGCACGCTGGTGTTCGTCGCCCTGTTCCTCGTCTGCGGCGTCGCCGGGGTGATCCCGTGGGCGTTCGCCGCGGTGGCGCTGCTGGCGTGCGCCGTCGTCCTCGCCATCACCGGCGGCGCGCTGTGGCGGGACGAGCGGGGCGTCCGCGAACGGATAGCCCACGAGCGGGACGCGGAGGCCCGCGAGCGGGCCGCCCGCGAGCGGGCCCGCCGGAAGGCCGACGAGGCCTACGCCAAGGATCGGGCCGAGTGGGAGCGCCGCCAGTCGGCGTACGAGGGCCAGCGCGAGTGGTACCCGGTGGCCGTCCCGCCCGGGGTCGACCGGGTGGACGTCGTGGGCGGGACGCTCGCCGGGTGGTCCGCGGCCGTCACGACGATGGGCGCGGCCAGGCTCGCGGTGGGCGCGAGGCTGACCGTCATCGACCTGTCCGAAGGTGCGGTCGCGCACGACCTCCTGCGGCTCGCGGCGGACCGCGGCGACGACCCGCTCGTCTGGGTCCTGCCCGCCGACCTGCCGCGCCTGGACGCCACCCGCGGCCTGAACCCCGAGGCGCTCGCCGACGTGCTGTCCCTGGTCGTCAGCGCGGGCGAGGAGGAGGGCGGCACCCGCGACCTGTCGTTCGACAACTCGATCCTGGAACGCCTCATCGAGGTCCTCGGCCCGGACACCACGATCCCCAGGATCACCGCCGCCCTGCGCGTCCTCGCCCAGGTCGGCGACCCCCGCGACGACCTGCGGAAGGGCCTGCTCACCGACGAGCAGCACGAGCGCATCGCGACCCTCTTCGGCCGCGACGCCACCGACCGCATCGTCGTCCGCCGCGCGTGGGCGCTGGAGGCGCAGCTCCGCAAGCTGGAGAAGCTCGCCACCGAGCCCGTCCGCCTGCCGCCCTCGCGCCTGCACGTGGTGTCGATGGACCGGCGCGCCGGCGTCCTCACCAACCGCATCCTCGGCACCTACGTGACGACCGCCCTCACGCACCGGATCCGGGAGGCCCCGCCCGGCGGCCGCTGGGACCACACCCTCTTCCTGTGCGGGGCCGAGAAGCTGCGCGGGGACGTCCTGGACCGCCTCATCGACGCCTGCGAGGCGACCGGGACCGGGCTCGTCCTCATGTACCGGTCGATCCCCGGCCACGTCCGCGAGCGCCTCGGCCGCCGCGGCCACGCCGCCGTGGGCTTCATGCGGCTCGGCAACCCCGAGGACGCCCGCGTCGCCGCCGAGCACATCGGCGCCGGCCAGCCGCTGCTCGTCGCGGAGATCACCGACTCGGCCGCCGAGACGCTCTTCGACGTCGCCGGCGAGACCTACGCGAGCACGGTCGCCTACGCCCGCCCGCGCGGAGACGGCCTCACCGACCCGGTCTGGTCGCCGCTGCCCGCCCCCGCCGCCGACGACTCCGTCCTGGTGGAGGGCATCAGCTCGGCGACCGCCTGGGGACGCACGGTCGCCCGGCCCCGCCCGAGCAAGCAGCGCTTCCGCGAGCTCCTCATCGAGCCCCCGCAACTCCAGGAGCTCCCGCCGACCGCCATGGTCTTCACCCACTCGGGCGCGACGGGCCGCCGCACCCTCCTGGTGGACGCCAACCCCGGCATCATCACGCTGCCGACCGCCCACTCGATGGAGTTCGAGGAGTACCTCCGCGAGCAGCAGCAGGCCCCGGAACCGCCCGAGGCCGACCCGCCTGAACCCGCAAAGCCTCCTGAACCTCCCGCGCCGCCGCGCATCCAGAAGGCCCGCCACGCCCTCCCCAGAGGCACGGCCCCCCGCCAGGCCCGCAAGGTCCCACCCCTGAAGCCAAACGGCCGCCACAAAGCCAACCCGCCGTCCACCCCCTGACGCCCTCTCACGGCGCCGGGCACCACCAGCGCACCACTCGACGCCGCGCTGTCTCTCGAATGCCGCCGGTGACTTCCTCGGTGCCCATTACAACGGCTCCGCAACGCGTCAAGATTGACGCATCCCTCAGTGCCAAGGAACCGCGCTTCACATCGCCGAATGTGTGGAACTTCTTCGCCGGGGCGGCTCAGCAACCCTGGCAGGAGGTTCGATGCCCCAAGTCGCGGCCGGTGTTCACGGTTCATCGAGAAGCACCGTAGATAGCTTGAGCACGGGGTCAACGAGTCCTTCCATGATTCGCTCTGGGAAGGGGGAAGGCGGGGTGAATCAGTGGGTTGTGGGGGTGGAGTTCACGGCTGTGCGCAGGGTTTTGCGAGTCAGCAGGAGGACGGGGCCGTCCGGGTCCTTGCTGTCTCGCACCGCCACCGCGCCGGCTGCGTCCGTCAGCTCGACGCAGTCGCCGCCGTTGGAGCCGCTATGGCTGCTCTTTCGCCACCTGGCGTCGCTCAGCTCCATTTTTCCTGGGCCACCTTCCTGATCAGTTCACGCGACATCTGTTCGGTGAGTGCCTGCGAACGGAGGGCGACCAGGGTCCGTGCAACCGCAGACAGGTCTGCGGGGTCGTCGGTCGTGAGCGGACGGATGGCTGTCTCGATGTACGCCACTTCGCTGCGGTCCGCCATCGTCGCGACCACGAACGCGCCCATGTTGCCGTCATGTTCGCCGCTTCCCAACAATACTTGAATCGTGATGTTGGGCCACGAGCTCATCTCGATGAGGTGCTCCAATTGTTCTCTCATCGTCTCCCCGGTTCCGACCAGCCGGTAGAGCGCTTGCTCGTCGATCAGGACCACATAGAGCGGGGGTGGCAACTCGTCGTCTCGCGGGTCCTTGAGAATCTTTTGGCGATCGATGCGGGCGTTCGCAGCCTCCTGGTTGCCGTGCAGGATCGCCAACGCGTAGGCGGGAGTCTGGACCAGGCCGGGGATCACCGAGTGCTGATAGGTGATCAGCATGGCGGCGTCCGCCTCGATCCTGGGCCAGTCGAACCAGATCGGGACGGGGTGGCCGTCCTTGTTGGGGTCCTCCCATAAACCGATGAGAGAGCCGCCTGCTTCCAGGTGCTCGTCCACGGCCACGACGAACGCGCGTGTGGCGCGCTTCTTCCCGTTCTCGATCTTGCTCACCTGCGGGCCACTGACCTTTGTGACGTGAGCGATGGTCTCCTGTTTGACGTCTCTGACCTCACGCATCCGCCGCATCTGGCGGCCGAACGCGATGAGGGCGGGGGACTCGCTGGGACGACGCTGGCGACGTGGGGACATGTCGTCTGCCTCTCGGGGGAAGGTGCCCGTCCTGAACTCGATCTTCCGTTGTCTGCCACCTTGCTGCGGCATCCGCATCCTAAGCGGAAAGTAGCTCATCGTGTGTCCACAAGCACACACGGTGAGGAGATCGATCATGGGTGGGGCGGCGCGGTACGAGGACGAGATGGTGCTGAAGAACGACCTCGCGGTCGTTGCCGAGGTGCGGCGGTTCGTTCGGCTGGTCACCGGTCGGTGGGGCGTGGACGACTTCGTGCCGTGCCTGGTGGCGAGCGAGCTGGTCACCAACGCTTTCTGCCACGCGTCCGCGTCCGATGATGATGTGACGTTCCGGATCGGACGCACCGACGATGGCGCGCTGTGGATGGAGGTCCAGGACGCGAGCTGCGACCTGCCCCGCATCCAGCGCGCGGACACCGTCAGCGAGGTGGGCCGGGGCCTGTTCATCGTGGACCAGTTCTGCCGCTGCTGGGGCGTCCGTCCCCTGGCCGGCAATGCCGGCAAGGTCGTCTTCGCAGTTCTCGACTCCTCATGAAGACCAGCGGAGGGGCGGCCTGCCGGCGCACGCTCCCAGCCCGCCTGATCACACTGTGAAACCGGCTCGCCTGGACACCGCGAAGTGAGGGCGGTCGGGGGTGGGGAGCCACTGTGTTCGGGGGCGGTAGTGGTGTTGTGCGTGGGCGATGAAGCGCGGGAGGGACGGGTGGCGGTTGGCCTCGTGCCACATCAGGGACCAGGGGTAGGCCGGGGTGGGGTCGGTCAGGGCGATCTGGACGACGTCCGGGTGGCCAGGGAACTGGGTCTTGTTGCCGAAGGTGATGAGGTCGGGGGAGGCGCCGATCTTTTCCATCATGTAGTCGCGGCCGAAGACCGGGCCTGATGCGTCGATGTGGATGCCGAACTCTGCGCTGAGGTGGCGATAGTAGTCCGCCCACTCGCTTCCGGGCGTGTTGCCGGGCATCCATGCCGTCGAGCCGGCGAGGTCGGCCATAGGGACTTGGCGGCGTTCGGCGAGGCGGTGCTGGTGGCCGACCAGGACGGGGATGGGTTCCAGGGCGGCCGGTACCTGCCTGATCCTTGACGGGAGGGGGGCGGTGACGCGGCCGAAGGCCGCGTCGATCGAGCCGTCGCTGAGGGCCGTCCAGCGTGAGCCGGTGCCACGGGAGACGACGATGTCGACTTCGGCGTCGCCGGTCTCGTAGAAGGAGCGGACGATATCGATCGGGGCCGAGTTGTGGGCGAGGACGTCGATGCGCAGGGCGCGGTGGCGGGCGCGCAGCATCGCGGTGGCCTGGTCGGCGAGGCCGATCAGTGCTCGGGCCTTGGGGAGGAAGGCCGCGCCGTCCTCGGTCGGCCTGGCGCCGGCGCGGGAGCGGTGCAGGAGGGGGACGCCGAGGGCCGCTTCGAGCTTGGCGATCCGCTTGGAGATTGCCTGCTGGGTCATGTCCAGGCGGTCGGCGGCGTCGGTGAAACGCCCGTCGTCGACCACGGCGAGGAACGCTCGGACCGCACCGAGGTCCAGCTCCATCGACAACTCCTGGTTGTTGAGTGCTCGTGTGTCGGTTGTTGGACGCTGCGCGGTTCACTCGGGTCTGATGGCCGGTGCCGAGTGGCAATGCGACAACCAGGAGGAGTTTAGGTGGCGACGTCGTCGGAGGTCGGGGAGCGAGAGATTCCGTTGAGCGGGGGGCGGATCACTGAGGGGGTCGTGCGGGTCGGGGCGACGGTGCGGCGGCCGGTGGGGGCGCACTCGCCGTTCGTCCATCGGCTGCTGCGGCACTTCGAGGCTGTGGGGTGCGACGCTGCGCCTCGGCTGCTCGGAACTGACAGCCAGGGGCGCGAGATCCTCAGCTTCCAGGATGGTGAGACGCGGGCCGAGTTCCGGTCTCGGGATTGGACGCCGGCTCAGATCACTGCCGCTGCGCGACTCTTGCGGAGGCTGCACGACGCGAGTGCGGGCGCGGCGGTGGCGGGCGGTCAGGAGACCGTGTGCCACAACGACTTCTCCCCGCTGAACGTCACCTTCGTCGACGGCCTGCCCGCCTCTGCGTTCGACTTCGATCAGGCCGCGCCCGGTCCGCGTACGCGTGATCTCGCCTACGCCGCCTGGTTGTGGTTGTTCGGCGCTGATGCCGCAGGCCTTCTTGATCGGCAGGTGGCCCTCTTGCGTACTTTCCTCGACGTGTACGGGCTCGAAGAAGAGCAGCGGTGCGGGTTCGGGGCGCTCGTCGTCGCTCGGGTCGAGGACGAGCTCGCCATGCACGAACGGGCCGGACGCATCACCGCCCCCGGCACCTGGCTGCACCAGGAGATCGACTGGCTTAAGAGACACGCCGGTGCCATCGACCACGGTCTGCGAAGCCGCCGTTGATGCGGGGGCCGCAAGGGGAGGGCGGGTTCTTCCTGGAGGGGCATTGGCTTGGGGGGGGGGGGGGGGGAAGGATGCGGGGGTGACTATGCCCCCTGGTTCGTCTGGTGCTGGCTGGCCGCCCTCCGAGTGGGGCGGCGGGATGGCGCAGGGTGGGCCTCCGGCCGCTGCGCAGGGGGCGCCGTTCGTGCTGCCGGGGCCCTGGTACCGGATCCAGGCGATCCCGGTGCCGCAGCGGGAGGCGTCCGCGGAGTGGGACTTCGTGAGCGTGCTGCCCGCGGCCCTGTCGGCGGCGCGGCTGGGGAGGCCGTTCGTCGTCGGGTGGCTGTCGGCCGGCGGCGGGGCGCCGCTGGAGCTGATCACCAATGCGGGGCCGATCGGGACGCCCGAGGCCGGGGCGGAGACGCACGGGCTGCTGTTTCCGAGCGGTGCGCGAGGTGTGCCGGTCGGGGACGGATGGCTGCGGCAGGCCGAGCGGATGGCGTGGACGCGGTGCGCCGGGCGGCTCGCGCCGCAGGGGGCCGGGGCCGTCGGCGGGCCGGGGCTGTTCGAGGCGACGCTTGTCACGCTGATGGAGCGGCCGTTCGGATGGTTCGTGGTGGCCGATCCGTGCGACGAGCGGCTGATCGACGTCGAGATGCGCGAGTTGCATCACGAGCTGCGGATGTTGCGGCGGGGCGAGGACGAGCATGCGCGGCTCGCGGTCGGGCGGGCCGATCGGCGGCTCGCCGAGCTGGACGCGTTCCGCGAGGCCGGGCTCTGGCAGGTCCGGGTCGTCGCCGGGGCGGCGTCGCAGGCGGATCTGGGGCAGATCGCGCCCGTGCTCGTCGGGTCCATGGAGCTCGGGCACCACCCGTACCGGTTGCGGTCGGGGCAGGGGAGCGGGTCGTTCGCCGAGATGCTGGGCCCCGGGACGGCGCCCGCGCCGGTGCGGCCGATGGGCGAGGCGGAGCAGCGGTTCCCGTTCACGGCGACGGCCGGGGCGCTGGCGGCGCTGGCGGGGCTGCCGCGCCGGGAGGTCCCGGGGCTGCGGGTGCTGGACTCAGGGTACTTCGACGTGACGTCCGAGACCGCGCCGGCGAGCGGCGAGGCGCAGATCGAGCTGGGCGCCATCCTGGACGGCCAGGACCGGGAGGTCGGGCGGTTCACCGTGCCCCGCTCGACGATCAACCGGCACGTGTTCGTCACGGGCGCGACCGGCGCGGGGAAGTCGCAGACCGTCCGGCATCTGCTGGAGCAGCTCACCCGGGCGGGCGTGCCGTGGCTGGCGATCGAGCCGGCGAAGTCGGAGTACGCGGCGATGGCGGGCCGCATCCAGGACCTCGGCGGGCCGGTCACGGTCGTCAACCCCTCGGACCCGGACGCGGTGCCGCTGTCGGTGAACCCGCTCGCGCCGGAGCCGGGCTACCCCGTCCAGGCGCACATCGACATGGTGCGGGCGCTGTTCCAGGCCGCGTTCGACGCCGAGGAGCCGTTCCCGCAGATCATGGCGCAGGCGCTGCAGCGCGTCTACGAGAACAACGGGTGGGACGTGGTGACGGGAGGCGGCGTGCCCGGGTCGCGCATCGAACCCGCGGTGCCGACGCTGGAGCAGCTGCAGAACGCGGCGCTCCAGGTCATCCAGGACGTGGGCTACGGGCGCGAACTGATGGCCGACGTGCAGGGTTTCGTGGACGTGCGCCTGCGGTCCCTGCGCATCGGGTCGGCCGGACGGTTCTTCGAGGGCGGCCACCCGGCCGACATCGGCGGGATGCTCCGCGACAACATCGTGCTCGCCATCGAGGACGTCGCGAACGACGAGGACAAGGCGTTCCTCATGGGGACGCTCATCATCCGCATCGTCGAGCACCTGCGGATGCGGGAGCGCAGGCGCGACCGGGCCGCGGGATCGGCGCTGCGCCACGTCATCGTGATCGAGGAGGCGCACCGGCTGCTGCGCAACCGCGGGCCGGAGCGCGGCAGCTCCCACGCCGTCGAGCTGTTCGCCGGGATGCTCGCGGAGATCCGCGCGTACGGCGAGGGCATCATCGTCGCCGAGCAGATCCCGACGAAGCTCGTCCCGGACGTCATCAAGAACACGGCGCTGAAGGTGGTGCACCGGCTGCCCGCGTTCGACGACCGGCACCAGGTCGGCGCGGCGATGAACCTGGACGGCGACCAGTCCCGCGAGGTGGTGTCGCTGCGGCCGGGCGTCGCCGCCGTGTTCGCGGACGGCATGGACCGTCCGCTGCGCGTGCGGGTGCCGCTGGGCGAGGGCCGCGAGGCGGAGCTGCCCGGCCCGCCGCCACCCGTGGACGGACGGCGCTCGGCGGCGTGCGGCTGCGAGTGCCGGTCGGGGCGCGCCTGCACCCTGTACGAGCTGCGCGAGGCGGATCTGATCGCGGGCGACCCCGAGGGGGCGTGGCTGCGCCTGTGGGCCGACACGCTCGTCCTGGCGCACGTGGTGAACCGCCCGATCCCGTCGGTCCCGCCCGAACTGGGGCGAGCCTGGTCGCGGCGTGCGGCCCGGCTGCGCGAGTGCGCGCTGGCGACCGTCCTCGAACGGGCGGTGTCCCGGCGGTCGCGGGGGCTGCGCACCGCCTTTCCGCCGGCGGACCTCACCGCCACCGCCGCCGAGGTCGCCCAGCGGCTGCTCGGCGGCGGCCCGCCGGGGGCATCCCCCGGCCCGCACTGGGTGATTCCCCAGGTCAGGTGGCTGCACGAGCTCGACAGCCTCTTCCCCTACGGGGGCGACGCGCCCGACAAGCACGCCGTCGCGCCGCCCCTGGACTACCCGCTGCCCGGCCTCAAGCAGCCGCCGGACGCCAAGCTCGGCCACCGGCTCCGCGCCCTGCGCCGGCACCCGCTGTCGATGGAGCTGGAACGCAACCGCCCCATCGCCGCGACCGCCCTCTACGGCGACGACGACCAGTCGGGCTTCTTCGAGGATCTGGCCGTCGTCACGATCGGTTTCGAGGAGGACGAGCAGATCGAGCACGTGGCCGGGACGATGCGCGTCACCGGATGGCTGGAGCCCGTGCTGAGCTGGTACGACCGCTTCGTCACGCCGTTCGAGGACCCGTCCAAGGGCCTTGCGTTCCTCAACCCGCAGGCCGAGTGACTCAGATGTCGCCCTCGGTGCGGGCGGGGAGCCCGGCCTGCTGGGCGACCGGGTTCCAGTAGCCGATGAACTCGCTCTTGGCGGAGCTGGCGCGCTGGTTGACGTCGGCGACCTCGCTGTCGGACGGGCAGCCGGGTGCTCCGTCCAGGTAGCGCTGGTTCGACTCCGTCGACGCCTCCAGGGCGCGGACGAGCGCGGCCTTCATCTCCGCGCCGTGGTCGAGCGCGCTCACGTCCAGGCCCCGCGCCTTCTCCAACTGGCCGCGGCGCGCGTCGAGGACGCGCTGCACGCCGCTGACCGGGCAGCCCTGGGTGACGACGGTGCCGAGGTCGGAGCGGGTCCCGCCCATCTCCCCCAGCAGGTCGTCGACGGCGCCGGCCTGCGCGTCGAGGTCGCCGCCGGGCGCGGGACTGTCGGACGCGGACGCGACGCTCTGGCTCTGGCCCGTGGACGGCTCGGACGCCGCGGGCGGCGCCGAGCCCGAACCCTTCGGCCAGAACACGATGCCCAGCGCCACCCCGATCAGGAGGACGACCCCCGCCGCGCCGAGGAAGTAGGGCAGCATGCTGCGCTTCGGCGGCGCCGGAGGCTGCCAGATCGCGGGCTCGGACCACGGCTCGGCCGCCCACGGCTCGGGGGCGAGGTGCGTCGTCCGCTCCTCGGAGGGCGGCATGTTCAGGGTGTGGTCGGGTCGCGCCTCCCACTGGACGGGGCTCTGGTCGGCCCACGGCGGCGGCACCGGTTCCCACGGCACCGGCACCCCGGCCTGACCGCTGTCACCCGGCGCCCCGCCCCCGTAGGGCCCGCCCCCGTACGGGGCGTGGTACGTGTCGTTCTGGATGGTCGCGTCGTCCGCGTCGGGCGGGTTTCCGCCCTGCGGGACGCTGCCCATCGGGGCGCCGTAGGAGTGACCTTGGACGGTCGCCTCGCTGTTGCCAGGCGGGTTTCCACCTGGTGGGATGCCGCCCATCGGAGCGCCGCCCATCGAACCGCCGCCGTACGGGGTGTCTTGGACGGTCGCGTCGTCAGCGTCCGGTGCCCGCCGGCCTGGCGGGGCGTCCCGCGGTGGGGCGCCGAAGGGGTCGCGGGTCGTTTCGTCGTGGGAGGTCGCGTCGCCTGCGCCGGCCCTGTCGCCCCGAGCTGTCGCGTCGTCCGCGACCGGCGGGACGAGGGGCGCGTCGCAGCGCGCGCACCTGGGCGACGAAGAAGCGGAGTCGGTTCCGCAATTCGGACACCGCATGACGGCCCCCTGCCCGGTGAGTTCGAACGGTCAGAGAATACTGCGTGACCGACCGTTACACCCGTTTCCAGCTACGCTGCGGCTGATCGGTCTTCTTCGCGACGGGGTTCCACAGGACGACGAACTGCTTCTTCGTCGCCGTCGCGCGCCGTTCGGCGTCCGCGCGCCCGGGAACCTGCGCCGCGGCCGGGCGCGGCTTGCCCTTGCAGTGCCGCTGGTTGGCCTGCGCCCACCGCAGCAGCACCTGGTCGACCTGCAGCGAAGCCCCCAGCGCCTGGTTCAGCGAGACGCGCAGCCGCTCCCCGTTCGCCAGCTTGTCGACCTTGAGCCCCTGCGTGCGGCGCATCTGGTTCGTGCGGCGCTGCGCGACCGTCTGGAATCCCTGGATCGCCTGCGGAAGCGTCTTGCACTTGCCGGCCCGGCCGAGCGCCCCGGCGAGGATCCGGCGGGTGCCGACGCTGTCGTTCAGGATCGCGTTCAGGGCCGCGGCCTGCTGCTTCGTCTCGGGCGGGATCGCGTTCTTCTGCGCGACCTGCTTCTGGGACGCCGCCGGAGACGGGTCCGTGCCCGGCGACGGGTCGTCTCCGGACGGCCACGCGACGAACGCGACGGCGCCGACCGCGACCGTGACCAGCGCGGCCACCGCGGCGATCAGCGGCTTGCTCGTCCCGCTCTTGCTCTGGCCCGGCCCGCCCGGATGGCCCGGCCCGCCCGGCGGGAACTGGCCCGGCGGGTAGCCGCCGTACGCGGGGTCGCCCGGCCCCATCGCGCCCATGGGCTGCATTCCGGGACCCATCGGGCCCTGCTGCATGGGGCCCTGCTGCATCGGCCCGTACTGCATCGTCTGCATCGGGCCCATGTTCCCCATACCGCCGCCCATGGGCCCCATGCCGCCCATCGGGGCGGGGGCGCCCATGGGGGAGCCGGGGTCCAGCCGCGTCTGGTCGAGGTCGCCGCCGAAGCCCTCCGCGCCGGGCAGGGCCAGGCCCGTCCCCGCGCCGGGGGCGATCTGCGTCGCCTCCGCGTCCGGGAGGGCGGGGAACTGCGGGCCGCCGGGCGGCTGCCGGCCCCACGCCTGCGTGGCGTCGGCGTCCGGCGCCTCGGGCTTGCGCGGCTGCGCGAACCACGAGTCCGGGACGATCGACTCCGTGCGGGGGGCCTGGTCCTGGAGCCCGTACGGGTTCGACGCCGAGGTCGGGGCGGGCTTCTCCGCGGCGTGCGGCGCCTGCTGCCCGCCCGCCCACGAGGGCGCTGAAGGCGGTGTGGTGAAGGCGCCGGAGTCGTCGTCGGCGTTGGGGTCGAACGTCCAGGCCGCGGTGTCGTCGGGGTCGGGGACCGGTAGTGGGGACGCGACGGCGGGCGTCGGCGCCGAGGCGGTCGCGGGCGGCTCCGCGGGCAGCCGGATCGGCGGCTCGGCCGACAGCCGGAGCGGCGGCTGCGCCGGAGGCTCGGGCGCGCCCTGCGGGCCGGCGGCCCAGGACGGCGGCGCCGTCATCGTCCGGTCGACGAGCGGGTCGGCGCCGCCCGCCATGCCCACCGGGGCGGCCTCCGCGACCGGCGACGCCAGCGGGACGGCGGGCGCGACCGAGTACACGTCGATCGGCGCCTCGCAGTGCGAACACTTGCCGAGCGTCCCAGGCGTGTCATTCCCGCACGTCGGACACTGCATCGCTCAGACCTCGCCTTTTAGCCGCTTGCCCACGCTTGCGATCCAGGCCCGCCGCCCGGGGCGGGCACCGCTCCCCGCGATCATCAGCGGGGCTCCCGACAAAAGTAGTGGGTAACGCCGTTCTTGGACGCGTGGTTGGTAATCCGGCGCACCGCAGTCGGAGGTCGCACGCAATCACGACATGTCGGTACTGGTCAAGATTGCCGCCAGTGGTTTACCGGGATCGTTGTGATGCTGCTCACATTGTGCACCGGTGATGTGACGCATGTCCCCCGAACCGCCCGGCGCGCCGCGAGCGTCGCACTCAGCGGCTAGGCTCAAAGCGGTTTCCCGGCGCATCCAGAGAAGACGGAGTCCATGAGCGATCTTCCGCTGCGTTCGCAGCTGGCCGTCGCGCTCGGTCGTACGGCCGCCAAGATGTCCCGAATGGCCGGCCGCGGGGACGGCTCGGTGATCGGCGGCCGCGTCGGCCTCCGGCTCGACCCGGAGCTGCTGACCAAGCTCGCCAAGGACCGCAAGCTCGTCCTCGTCAGCGCCACCAACGGCAAGACGACGACGACCCGGCTGATCACCTCGGCCATGACGCCCCTCGGCGAGGTCGCCACCAACGCGTTCGGCGCGAACATGCCGACCGGGCACGTGTCCGCGCTGGCGTCCGCACCGTCCGCCCGCTACGGCGTGCTGGAGTGCGACGAGAAGTACGTCCCGATGGTCCTGAAGGAGACCGGGGCGAACATCGTCGCGCTGATGAACCTCAGCCGCGACCAGATGGACCGCGCCGCCGAGATCTGGCTGCTGGCCGGCAAGTGGCGGCGCGCGCTGGAGGCGTCCCCGACCAGCCACGTCATCGCCAACTGCGACGACCCGCTGGTCACCTGGGGCGCGTCCACCGCCAAGAGCGTCACGTGGGTCGCCGCGGGCCAGCACTGGCGCGAGGACTCCTGGTGCTGCCCCGAGTGCGGCGGTCCCCTCGACCGGCAGGACACCGACGAGGACAGCGACTGGCGCTGCCGGCAGTGCCACTTCGCCCGCCCCCGTCCCGACTGGGCGCTGAGGGGCGACACGATCACCGCGCCGGACGGCCGCGCCTACTCGCTCGCGGGCCTGTCCCTGCCCGGCCGCGCGAACCGCTCGAACGCCCTGATCGCCCTGGCGGTCGTCGCGCAGTTCGGGGTGCCGCCCGAGCAGGCCCTCCCGCTGCTGTCGCAGGTCACCTCGGTCGCCGGCCGGTACACGACGGTCGAGCACCAGGGCCGCTCGATCCGGCTGCTGCTGTCGAAGAACCCCGCCGGGTGGCTGGAGGCGTTCGACGTCCTGCAGCCCGCGCCCGGTCCCGTGGCCCTGTCGGTCAACGCGCAGGGCCCCGACGGCCGCGACACGTCCTGGCTCTGGGACGTCGACTACCGCATCCTGCGGGGCCGTCCCGTGTGGGTGACCGGCGAGCGCCGCATCGACCTCGCCGCCCGGCTGGAGGCCGCCGAGGTGTCCTTCACGATGGTGGACGACATCGACCAGGCGGTCATGGCCGTCCCGCCCGGCCACCTGGACGTGATCGCCAACTACACCGCCTTCCAGACCATCCGAACGAGGTACGGCCGTGTCGTCTGACCGCATCAAAATCGTCTGGATCTACCCGGACCTGCTCAGCACCTACGGCGACCAGGGCAACACGATCGTCCTGGAGCGGCGCGCGGCGCTGCGCGGCATCCCCACCGAGACCGTCAGCCTCCGGTCGGACGAGCACGTGCCCGCCGACGGCGACATCTACCTGCTCGGCGGCGGCGAGGACCGGCCGCAGATCCTCGCGGCGCAGCGGCTGCGGGGCGACGGCGGCCTCGCGCGGGCCGTCCAGTCCGGCGCGGTCGTGTTCGCGGTCTGCGCCGGCTACCAGCTGCTCGGCCACGAGTTCGGCGGCGAGGAGGGCCAGCCCGTGCCGGGCCTCGGCCTGCTCGACATCCGCTCCGGCCGCGGCGAGCAGCGCGCCGTCGGCGAGATCGTCGGGGACGTCGCGGGGGAGCTGAACGTCCCGCGCATCACCGGCTTCGAGAACCACCAGGGCGTCACGCAGATCGGCCCGAACGCGCGCCCGTTCGCGAAGGTGCTGCACGGCGTCGGCAACGGCGACGGAAACGGCTTCGAGGGCGCCTACAGCGGCCGCGTCCTCGGCACCTACATGCACGGTCCGGCGCTCGTCCGCAACCCCGGCCTGGCCGACCTGCTGCTCCGCTGGGCCGTCGGCAGGGACATCCCCCCGCTGGACGACTCGTGGGCCGGCCGCCTCCGTGAGGAGCGCCTGCAAGCCGTGATGAGCTGACCTGCCTGTGATGAGCTGACCTGCGTGATGAGCTGACCTGTGTGATGAGCTGACGCCGCAGTGAGCTGACGGGGCCCGGCCGTTTCGGGCGTCCGCCGCCCGGCGGCCGGTTCACCGGCCGTTGCCCGTTTGGGCCTGGTGCGGTGGGCCGCGTGCTGCCACCGTAGCGATCGTGATCTGCTGCCGGCCCTCCCGCCGGGCGCTCCTGCGCTGGAGTGCCGTCGTCGCGGGCGCCTCGCTCCTGCCCGCCGTCGAGGCGTCGTCCGCGCGAGCCGCGGACGACGTCCAGCCGGTGAACCTCGAACTCGTCACCGTCACGGAGACCACGGCCGTCCTCACCTGGTACACGGGCGTCCCCGGAACGGACGACGGCCTGGGTCGGATGCGGCCCGCGCCGTCCGACGCCGAAGTCCTCTACGGGACGCACCCGTCCCGCCTCACGAGCGTCGCCCACGGCCCCTCCGGCACGCCCTACCACTACGTCGAGTTGACCGACCTGGAGCCTGGGCGCACCTACTACTACAGGGCCCGCTCCAGAGGACGGGACGCCGCGCCCACGTGGCTGGCCGCAGGCCGAGCGGCGGGCGCTCCCCATGGGGACGCCTTCGCTTTCACGACCCCGCAGCCGCCTCCGGGCCGCCACCTCTTCTCAGTCGCCCTTTGCAACGACCTCCACCTGGGCGAGACCGTCGCCGGGCTGGTCGGTCAGCTTCCCTGGATCAAAGGCATCGAGCAGGTGCCCGGCCATCCGCCCTATCCCGAGGTGATGGCGAAGGCTCTGATCGCAGACGCGCGGGCCAGAGGCGCGCACCATCTTCTCGCCGCCGGGGACGTGTCGAGCGAGGCGGCCCCCGACGATCTCGCGAGCGCCAAGAGCATCCTCGACACCTTCGGAACCCTGGGCGACGACTACCTGATAGCCCGAGGCAACCACGACCGTGCGCACTCCGGGACGCCGTACGGCGAGTGCAGTCCAGGCGAGCACCAGGGGAACGACTGCTTCAGGGACGCGTTCTCGACGTCCGCCCGGACGTACTTCTCCCACGACCTGCGCGGCTTGCGCGTCATCGGACTCGACACCTACGACAAGCCCGGCGACGGCGGCGACTCCGGCGGACTCTCGGCGGAGCAGCATGCCTGGTTCGACGCGGAGTTGAAGAAGGACCCGGAGCGTCCCACCCTCGTCTTCGGCCACCATCCGCTCTTCACCGAGAACGACCCGCTCGCCGTCACCGGTGCTCATTCCCTCGACGCGGGCCAGTCCCTGCGCATCCTCACGGCCTACGACCGGGCGCCCGGCGTGTTCCTCCACCACGCGGGCCACACGCACCGCAACCAGCGTTCCGTCTTCCCGCTCGCGCCCAGGGTCGTCCAGCAGGAGGTCGGAGCGGTGAAGGAATACCCGGGCGGATTCACGCTCCTGCGCGTCCACACGGGCGGGTACGCGCTCAACTTCTACAAGACCCGAAGTGACGAGGCCCGCGCCTGGAGCGAGCGCAGCCGCCAGGAACTCTCCGGGCAATGGCCCCAGCTCTCCCTCGGAAACCGTCCCACGGACCGCAACACGGTCATGACCCGCGACCTCTCGGGCCTCGCTTAGCCGCCGGCGAAAGGGAGCGCGTTCTCGCTCGGGTCGTCACCCAGATGCGGCAGCGCCCTCGATCATCCCTTGGATCTAGAACCGGGCATGCGGGCGGCTTTTCCCGCATCTCGTCCCGCGGCGATGAGTTTTCGGGACGTCCCTGGTCGTCTCCTCCGACCGCTATGAAGGAGATGACCATGGACCTTCCCCAGGGCGACGTGCGCCTGCTCGAAACCGACGTCGCCAAGCGCCTGCTCCACTCCACGATCCCGGCCCGCCTCGCCTACACGGCCGTCGACGGGACGCCCCGCGTCATGTCGACCTGGTTCACCTGGACCGGCGAGGAGCTGGTGATGGCGACCTACGTCCACTGCCCGCCGATGGGCATCCTGCGCCCCGCCGCCCGCATCCGCGCGCTCCGCGAACGTCCCGACGTCGCCGTCACCATCGACACCGACACGCAGCCCCCGGAGGTCCTCCTCCTGCGCGGCCGCGTCTCGATCACCGAGGTGGACGGCATGGTGCCCGAGCAGGCCCTGTCGGCGCGCCGCTTCCTGGGCGAGGAAGGCGGCGCGGGGTACGTCGCCGGCGCCGACCACCCCGAGACCCGCATGGCCCGGATCGCCCTTCGCCCCGCGTGGGTCGGCGTCGTCGACTTCCAGACCCGCCTCCCCGGTGTCATGACGCACTGAGACACGGGTCAGCCGGGGTTCTCGGGGGCGTGGGAGTCCAGGTAGGGGGCCAGTTCCCGGGCGACGGTGCGCAGGGGGCGGACGCTCTGCTCCGCTCTGGCCAGGAGGATGGCGCCTTCCAGGGAGCTGACCATCACGGTCGCCAGGGCGGTCGCCCTGCGGGGCGGGACGCCCATGGCGGTCAGTTCGCGCGCGATCGGCTGCCGCCAGGCGGTGAACGCGGCGGCCGCGGCGCTCCGGGTGGACTCCACGGAGTCCGCGCAGTCGACCGTGGCGGCGGCGACGGGGCAGCCGCGGTCGAAGCCCGTCGCCTCGAACTCGTCGGTCCACTGGCGGACCATCGCCGCGAAGAGCCTGCCCGGCGTGGGGCGCGCCATGGCGGATACGAAACGGGCGACGCGGTCCCTCGCGTAGCGTCCGGCCCACTCGACCGCCTCGTTGACCAGCTGCTCCTTGCCGCCGGGGAAGTAGTGCTGCAGCGAGCCGCGCGGCGCCCCGGCGTGGTCGGCGACCTCGCGCAGGCCGGTCGCGGTGACGCCGTCGCGGCGGATGAGCTGCGCCGCGCTGAAGACCATCCGTTCCCGCGGGCCCCGGTCACCGGTCGCCACGATCGGCTCCTTCGAGGAAATTCTTGCTGCCTATTGCCGTATTAACCTGGGCCATTATCATGACCACTGTCATAACTCGCAAGGTGCGGAGGCGATGGTGGACAGCGACGTCGGTTTCCTCGGCCTCGGTGTCATGGGGCGGCCCATGGCGCTCAACCTCGTCCGGGCGGGGACCGGCCTCGTCGTCTGGAACCGGACCGCCGCCAGGTGCGAGCCGCTGCGCGCGGCGGGCGCGGTGGTGGCGGCCGACCCCGCCGACGTCTTCCGCCGCACGCGCGTGGTGTTCCTCATGCTGGCCGACGGCCCCGCCATCGATTCGACTCTGGGACGCGGCACGCCCGGCTTCGCGGCGAACGTGCGAGGACGGATCGTCGTCCACATGGGAACGACGTCACCGGACTACTCGCGCGGTCTCGAAGCCGACGTCCAGGCCGCCGGCGGGCGGTATGTCGAGGCGCCCGTGTCCGGTTCGCGGGGCCCGGCGGAGTCGGGTGAGCTCATCGCGATGCTGGCCGGGGAGCCCTCGGCCGTGGACGCGGTCCGCTCCCTGATCGGCCCCATGTGCGGCGAGGCGTTCGTCTGCGGGCCGGTTCCGCAGGCCCTGCAGATGAAGCTGGCCGTCAACCTGTACCTGATCACCATGGTCACCGGGCTGGCGGAGGCGTTCCACTTCGCCGAGCGGCACGGCCTGGACGGACGCCGGCTGCTGGAGGTGCTCGACGCCGGTCCGATGGCGAGCACGGTGTCGCGCGCCAAGGCCCGTAAGCTGCTCGACCGCGACTTCGCCGTCCAGGCGTCCATCGTCAACGTCCTGGACAACAACCGCCTCATCGCCGAGGCCGCCCGCGCCGCGCGGCTCGCCTCGCCCCTGCTGGACGTGTGCCACGCCCTCTACGGCGAGACCGTCGCGCTGGGGTGCGGAGAGGCCGACATGGCCGCGGTCGTGCGCGCCCTGGAGGCCCGCACGGCCGCCCCGGCGGCCGCCGTCTAGGGTGGCCCGAATTCGCTTGTCCGCCGTTGCGGCGCGGCGTTACCGTGCCGAAAGTGGATCACTTCTCACGCTCGTGGACGGCCCTGCTCCCGGCGGTCGCCGGCCTCCCGGACGAGGACTTCGCGCGCCCTTCCGGCTGCGCCGGCTGGCTCGTGCGGGACCTGGTGTGCCACCTGGTCATCGACGCCCAGGACGTCCTGATCACCCTGGCCACTCCCGCCGACGCCGAGCCGACCGTGGACGCGGCCACCTACTGGAAGCTCGTCGAGCCCCCGACCGGCGACGACCCGCTCGACGCGCTCATCCCGCGGCTGGCCGCCGCCTACGGGGAGCCGCGGCTGCTCAGGTTCCACCTCGACGACGTCGGCTCGGCCGCGGGACGCGCCGCGAGGCTCGCCGACCCCGCCGGTCGCGTCGGCACCCAGGACGAGGTCCTGACGGTCGGCGACTACCTGTCGGCCTACGTGGTCGAGTGGACGCTGCACCACCTCGACCTGATCGCGCACCTGCCGGAGGGGCCCGAGCCGCCCGCCGAGACCCTCGCGGCCGCCCGCGCGCTGCTGGAAAGGATCGCCGGGAGCCCCTTCCCCGCCTCGTTCTCCGACCGGGACGCGCTGCTGCTCGGCACCGGACGCCGGGCGCCGACCGGCGCGGAGCAGGCCGAGCTGGGCGGTCTTGCGGCAAAGGTCCCCTTCATCCTCGGCTGAGCGACCTGGATCGGCCCCGTACCGGCAGGTCGTAGAAGCGTCGGGTGCTGGTCCGCTACTGCAACGCGGCGAGGCCCTTCTGCAGGTCCTCCCGGTTCATCACCGGGTTGATCTCGATCTTCGCGCCCAGCTCCTGGAAGAGCGGCTCGGCGATGGAGGGAATCGCCGCGGCGTCCTGCAGATCGAAGACGAAGACGCAGCAACGCCCGCCGTCGCCGGGGCCGAAGTACGCCGCCTCGGGATCGAGCCGGTCCATCATCGACTTCACGATCTCCTGCACCCTGCCGTTCTTGATCGCGCCGTTCGAGACCTGGGTGTCCATGACCGCTCTCAGCATGACTCTCATCGCGCTGCGCTCCCCGGGGCGCTCGGGCCGGCGCGACCCCGTCCGCGCCTGGGTGAACCCGGTGCCGTCCCACCCAATCTCGCACCGGCATCCAGCCGAAACACCCTCGAACAGGTCCCCTGCGGACATCGTTATGGGAGATCGTTCGCCTGGGCTCGGCGATCGAGGCCAGGATGTGACCGCCTTGGTTCCTACCGTGGTCCTGCTGGTGAACGACACGATCGAAGGCGGGAATCATGGACGTTGACAACGCGCGGGCCGTCACCGGGGAGCGGGCGGATCTGCTGGCGGCGCTCGCCAAGGCGCGGCACTTCCTGCGGTTCACCACGCGGGACCTCACCGACGAGCAGGCCGGGCAGCGCAGCACGGCGAGCGAGCTGTGCCTCGGCGGACTCGTCAAGCACGTCACGTCCTGCGAGCGGGGCTGGGTGGACTTCATCCTCGAAGGCGCCTCCGCGATGGGCGACTTCACCCAGATGACCGAGGAGGACTGGAAGCGCCGCGCGGACGAGTTCACGATGCTCCCCGGCGAGACGCTGGCCGGGGTCCTGGACGCCTACGCGGAGGTGGCCCGCCGGACCGACGAGCTGATCCCTGCCCTGCCGGACCTGGACGTCCGGCACGAGCTGCCCAAGGCTCCGTGGAACACCGAGACGCACTGGTCGATCCGCCGGGTGCTCCTGCACATCGTGGACGAGACGGCCCACCACGCGGGCCACGCCGACATCATCCGCGAGTCGCTGGACGGGGCCAAGAGCATGGGCTGAGCCCCGGTCAGCGGGCGGCCGGCTCCTCTTCGCCGGGCTTCTTCTCGCGGCGCCCGCGCAGGGAGCCGGGCTTGGCCTTCTCCTCCGGGTGGTGCCGGACGCGGATCAGGCTGGCGCCCGTCGTGAACAGCAGGATCACCAGGATCACGCCCAGGGAGAGCGTCGTCGGGATCTCGGGGACCGACGTGGAGACGTCCTGGTGCAGGAACTCCAGGATCAGCTTGCAGCCGATGAAGGCGAGGATCACCGACAGGCCGATCGAGAGGTAGACGAGGCGTTCGAGCAGGCCCTCGATCAGGAAGTAGAGGGCGCGCAGCCCCAGCAGGGCGAACGCGTTGGCGGTGAAGACGATGAACGGGTTGTCGGTCACGCCGAACACGGCCGGGATGGAGTCCAGCGCGAACAGCACGTCCGTGCTGCCGATGGCGACGAAGACCAGCAGCAGCGGCGTCATCACGCGCTGGCCGTCCTCGTGAGCGAGCATCCGCCCGCCGTGGAAGTCCTGGCTCACCGGCAGGATCTTGCGGGCGCGGCGGACGAGGAACGTGTCCTGCACGTCGGGTTCCTCGTTGCGGTGCCGGATGAGCTGGACCGCCGTCCAGATCAGGATCAGCCCGAAGACCAGGAACGTGAAGGAGAACAGGTTGATCGCGGCGGCGCCGACCACGATCAGTACCGCCCGCAGGAGCAGCGCCGCGGCGATGCCGAACAGCAGCGTCTTCTGCTGGTACTCGGCGGGCACCGAGAACCTGGCCATGATGATCACGAAGACGAAGAGGTTGTCGACCGACAGGCTCTTCTCCACGACCCAGCCGGAGAAGTACTCGGTGCCCGCCGTCGACCCGGCGAGGATCCACACGGCGAGGCCGAACAGGACCGCGACGGCGATGTAGAACACCGACCAGAAGGTCGCCTCCCGGATGTGCACCGCGTGCGGCCGCCGGACGGCGACCAGCAGGTCGAACACGAAGAGCGCGATGATCAGTGCGATCGTCGCGCCCCAGGCCCATGCGGGTATGTCGACCATCCGGCGGCTCCAGCCTCGGGGGCATGTCGGCACACCTATTTCCGTTCTCGGGCGGTTCTACCTCCACGGCCTCCCGCCCCCGGCCGCGACCCGGCTCCGGAGCAGGGCGAAAGCACTCAGGCGCACCTGAGTACCCGCGCCGATGCCGCCGGACCGGGCGGGCGGCCATGCTGCGGTCATGGACACCTCCCGCCGGCGCCCGCCCGCCCTCGCGGCCAAGGCCGCTCTCGCGGCCAAGGCCGCTCTCGCGGCCAAGGCCGCTCTCGCGGCCAAGGCCGCTCTCGCGGCCAAGGCCGCTCTCGCGGCCAAGGCCGCTCTCGCGGCCAAGGCCGCTCTCGCGGCCAAGGCCGCTCTCGCGGCCAAGGCCGCTCTCGCGGCCAAGGCCGCCCTCGCCGCGCTGCTGGCGCTCGCGGTCGCCTTCCCCGAATGGGACCGGTTCGCGGACAAGGCGATGGGCGTGCGGGTGGCCGCCTACCCCGCCGCCGTCATGATCGTCACGCTCGTCTGGGCGCTGCGCGGCCGGCAGCGGCCCTTCCCCTGGGACGTCGACCTCCTCGTCACCGCCCCCTTCGTCGTGGACGTCGCCGGGAACGCCGCCGACCTCTACGACACGATCGCCTGGTTCGACGACGCCTGCCACTTCGGGAACTGGGCCCTGCTGAGCGCCGCCGCCGGCGTCGCCCTGCGCCGGTGGGCGGGCCTCGGCTCCTGGACGCTGGCCCTGACGTGCACCGGCCTGGGCGCCGCCGCGGCCATCCTGTGGGAGTTCTTCGAGTACGGCGTCTTCGTCCTCGACACCCCCGAGACCGTCACGATCTACCGCGACACCATCGGCGACCTCATGCTCGGCCTCGCCGGCTCCGCCGTCGCGGGGCTCGCGCTGGGCCTGCGGAGCGCACGGTCGCCGCGTCCCCGAACGGGCGGCCCGGGGAGCCCGAGCCCGGACGTCCTCCTCGTGTCAGTACACGAGGGCCTGGACGTCCGGAAGGGTGATCTCTTCGACGAAGGTCGGGGCGCCGGCGATGCGGATGCCGGGCAGGACGTCGTCCGGGCCGATCCCGCGGCGGGCGGCGCACTGGGTGCAGAGCGTGACGCGGCCCGCGGCGAGGACGACGCCGAGAAGGTCGTCCAGGGAAGTCGCGTGGGGCAGTGAGAACTCGGCGGCCCGCCCCGGCAGCGCGAACCAGGCGGACTCCCCGGTCAGCCACAGGGAGACCTGGACCCCGCTCGCCGCGGCGGCGGCCGCGACCGTGAACGCCTGGTTGGAGCGCTCGGGGGCGTCCGCGCCGGCGGTCGCCTTGATGACCAGTGGTCTTGCCATGGGGGCACTCTAGTCCGCGGTTCCGCGTAGCATCCTGCGTTGTGGCCGGGTTGGTGAACGCGGGAATCCTCGTCGTCGTGCTGGGGCTGATGGCGGTCGCCGCCGTCCTCCTCGTGATCAAGCTCGGCCGGTTGAAGTAGCGCGCGCTCCGGGCGCCGCCCGCGGCGCGCCGGCGACGGGCGCGAAGGGGACGCGGACGACGGGGCGCGAAGGGGGCGCGGACGCCGCTACGCTCGGTGCCCATGGACGCTGAGCTGCACCCGGACCTTGAGCCGCTGAAGTTCCTCCTCGGCACCTGGGAAGGCGCCGGCGTGGGCGGCTATCCCACGATCGAGTCGTTCAACTTCGGCCAGGAGATCTCGTTCACGCACGTCGGGAAGCCCTTCCTGATCTACGCGAGCCGGACCTGGAAGATCGAGGAGGACGGCGCGCTCGGGCGTCCGCTGGGCATGGAGACCGGGTACTGGCGGCCGCGGCCCGACCACCAGGTGGAGGTGACGCTGGCCCACCCGACGGGCATCGTCGAGATCTACGTGGGGGACGTGGCGTTCAACCGGGTGGAGCTGCACACCGACGTCGTCGCGCGGACGGAGTCGGCCAAGGAGGTCACCGGCGGCCACCGCCTCTACGGGCTGATCGGCGAGGACCTCGGCTGGGCGTACGACATGGCGGCGGTGGGGCAGGAACTCCAGTCGCACCTGTCGGCCCAGCTGAAGAAGGTCTCCTGAGCGCCGAACGGGGCGGACCCCGGAGTTGACCGCCCCCGGACATGAACGATCCCCGGACCTTCCCGCCGGGTGGCGGGGCGACGGACAGGACGGGTCCATCGGTCCGGGGACCGGGTAACTGCCTGGTATTCGCCGGTCACCGTCGCGACCGGCTACCCCGCCCGAAGGGCCGGGGGCTCCGAGGCGGTACGGCGACTAGCGGACAGTCACCTCGCGAGTCCTACAAGAAACCATTGGCTAGGACCACCTCCTTTCGCGCGTATCCCGAACGTATGCGACGCCCGCGCGGCGAGGCAAGCGGGTTTTCCGACGGCTGAAATCGGACGCCGGGACCAGCCCCGCCGCCCGGGACCTAGACTCGGTGCATGGTCGAGTCGTGGCAGGAGGAGCTGCGGGCGAAGGGGTACCGGGTGACCCCGCAGCGCCAGTTGGTGCTCGAAGCGGTCACCAACCTGGAGCACGCGACCCCCGAGGAGATCTGCACCGAGGTGCAGCGCACCGCCCGCGGCGTGAACATCTCCACCGTCTACCGGACGCTCGAACTCCTTGAGGAGCTCGGGCTCGTCAAGCACGCTCACCTCGGCCACGGGCCGCCGAACTACCATCTCGCCGCCGAGGCCGAGCACATCCACCTCGTCTGCCGGGGCTGCCACACGGTGGAGGACGTCGACCCGCGCGCGGCGGCCGGCCTGGCCGACGTCCTGGCCCGCGACTTCGGCTTCGAGACCGACGTCCACCACCTGACCGTCTACGGGCGCTGCAAGGACTGCCGCGCGGGATAGCCGGGGCGGCGTGGTTCGTGAGTCCGCCGCATAGTCTGGACGGCATGGAGAGCCCTCTGCTGCAGTCGCCCGGAGCCGTCGCCGCCGACGCGCCCGACCAGGAGGTCGCCGCGCACTACGGGGACCCCGCGCGGGAGCAACGCGCCCTGGAGGAGGGGACGGCGTTCGTCGACCGGAGCAACAGGGGCGTCGTCCGCGTCTCGGGGCCGGACCGGCTGAGCTGGCTGCACAGCCTGCTGAGCCAGCACCTGGACGGGCTGAAGCCGTCCGAGCCGACCGAGGCGCTGCTGCTCAGCCCGAACGGGCACATCGAGCACCACCTGTTCCTCGTCGACGACGGTGAGGCCGTCTGGGCCCACGTCGAGCCGGGGACGGCCCCGGCTCTGGTGGAGTTCCTCGACCGGATGCGGTTCATGCTGCGCGTCGAGGTCGCGGACGTGTCGGACGAGTTCATGGTGGTCACCGGGCCGGGCGGGCCCGCCGACGGCCGTCCCGCCTGGCCGGACGCCGCCGGGACGACGACGCGGATCGTCCCGCGCGGCGAGTTCCCGGCCGACCTGAAGCCGGCGGGGACCTGGGCGTACGAGGCGCTGCGCATCGCCGAGCACCGGCCCCGGTTCGGCCTCGACACCGACCACCGGACGATCCCGCACGAGGCCGGGTACGTGGAGACGGCCGTCCACCTGAACAAGGGCTGCTACCGGGGGCAGGAGACCGTCGCGCGCGTCCACAACCTGGGGCGGCCTCCGCGCCGCCTGGTGTTCCTCCACCTGGACGGCAGCGTCGACCGGCTGCCCGCGCACGGCGACCCGGTGGAGATCCCCGGGGGCCGGGCGGTCGGGTTCGTCGGGTCGGCGGCCCGGCACCACGAGCTGGGGCCGGTCGCGCTGGCGCTGGTCAAGCGGAACGTCCCGGTGGACACCGAGCTGCTCGCGGGCGGCGTCGCGGCGGCGCAGGAGGTCGTCGTGTCGCCGGAGACGGGCGCGAACGCGCAGATCGCTCTGCGCCGCCGGCCGGCGAAACACGGGTAGCAGCCCGCCCCTGGGACGAATATCGTCTGATAAGACGATTTTCGACCGATCGCCGCCCGGGGAAGGTGGATTCCTACCGATGGTCCCGAACCTGGGGAAAGGGGAGCCGCCTGCGGCGCGGCGGGGCGGGACCCGGCGCCGCCCGCGCCGGGAGTCCGCTCTGACGTGGTGGGCCCTGTTCGCGGCGATCGCCGGGATCGCGTGGTGGCAGCAGTCGTGGCGCGCCGCGCTGCTCGGCCTGCTGGCCTGGAGCCTGTACGAGTTCGCGCTCGTCCCCACCCTGTGCCGGGTGCTGACGCCGAAGGGCGCCGCCTGCACCGAGCGCACCCGGGGACGGCTCTTCGCCTGCGGCCCGGCCCACCAGCGGCTCCGCAACGACGCGCTGTGGCGGCTCGCCGGGCTCCGCAACCCGTTCGGGCAGGGCCCCGTCGGGGACGAGGGCGACACCGGGACCGTGGTGGTGTCCTCGGACGTGCGCGGCCGCCTCGTCCCGCAGGACCGCGCCCTCATCCTCCTCGCCGCCGCCGGGACCGTCACCGCGCTCGTCGGCATGGTCTACGGGTTCCGCTGACCCGCGTTCCGCTGACCCGCGTTCGGCCGACCCGCGGTCAGACGTCCAGGATCAGCGTGATCGGGCCGTCGTTGACGAGCGCGACCTTCATGTCCGCCCCGAACTCTCCGGTCTCGACCTTCGCGCCCAGCCCGCGCAGCTCCCGGACCACCGCGTCCACCAGGGGTTCGGCGGCGGGTCCGGGCGCGGCGGCCGTCCAGCTCGGGCGGCGCCCCTTCCGCGCGTCCCCGTAGAGAGTGAATTGGCTCACGACGAGCAGCGGCGCGTTCACGTCGGAACACGACTTCTCGCCCTCCAGGATCCGCAGGCCCCACAGCTTGGACGCCAGCCTGCGGGCCTTTTCCGCGCCGTCGTCGTGCGTCACGCCGACGAGGACCAGCAGCCCCGGCCCCTCGATCGCGCCGACGACGCGCCCTTCCACGGACACGCTGGCCTGGCTCACCCTCTGGACTACAGCACGCATGACCATGCATTCTGCCGCCATGGGAGCAACGACGCTCATCACGGTGGCGCCCACGGGTGCGGAGTCCGCCAAGGCGGACGTCCCGGGCCTGCCCGTCACCTTGGATGAACTGGTCCAGACGGCCAAGGAGTGCGAGGCGGCCGGCGCGGCCGTGATCCACGTGCACATCCGCGACGACGACGCGCGGCCCACGCTCGACCCGTCCCGGCTGCGGGACACGGTGGCGGCGCTGCGGGAGAGCACGGGACTGATCGTCCAGCTGTCCACGGGCGGTGCGGTCACCGACCCCTACGAGGACCGGCTCCGCGTCCTGGACGCCGGACCCGACATGTGCTCGCTCACCTGCGGGACGGTCAACTTCGGCGACGACGTGTTCATGAACCCGTGGTCGTTCATGGTGGAGCTGTACGAGCGCACCCAGGAGCTTGAGATCGTCCCCGAGTTCGAGCTGTTCGACCTCGGCCACATCACCTCGCTGCACCGCCTCCTGGACAGGCACGGGCTCCCCTACGGCGGGCACGTCCACTGCGACCTGGTGATGGGGGTCCCGGGCGGCATGCCGGGCGACGCCCGCACCCTGGTCGCCGCCGTCGAGGCCCTCCCGGAAGGCGCCACGTGGTCGGCCACCGGTATCGGCCGGACGTCCCTGCCCGTCCTGTTCGCCGCCCTGTCGGCGGGCGGTCACCTGCGGGTCGGCATGGAGGACACGGTCACCTTCGCCAAGGGCCGCCCGGTCACGGCGAACGTCGAGCTGGTGGAGCGCGCCGCCCAGGCGGCCCACCTGGCCCAACGCCCCCCCATGCCCCCCGCCGAAGCCAGAACCCTCCTAGCCACCAGACCCCGCTGACGCTCTACGGGGCGGCCCGAAACTTCGGCGCCGCCCCGTTCACGCGCAGAGGGATGAGTGGCGCTCCGACCGACAGGTCGCGGAGTCAGATGCCCAAGTCGCCTTGCTTCACACGAGCGATGAACTCGGTGAAGCCGCTGGGGGACATGGTGAGGTGGCCGGCGGTCGGGGCCTTGCTGTCCCGCAGGCCAACCACCCCGTCGATCCGCGCGACCTCGACGCAGTCGGACTGGATCGTGGTGCTGCCGCTACGGCTGGACTTCCTCCAGATGCTCATGAATACCGCTCCATGGTGTCTGTGAGCAGGCGCAATGACGCGTCTTTGGGAAGGGCGACATCTCCGATGAGATCGAACCAAACCCGATACGAGGGTATCTCGGTTGCATCTTGGACGAGTCGTCCTCCGCCCGGGGCAAGTGTGTAGACCACATCGGAGCCGTCCACCGTCATGATTTTGAATGACCCGTCGCGACCTACGTGCGCACCCACTTCCCGCGGGACGACTCTGATGGTGATGTTCGGCTGACGTGCCAGTTCGATGAGGCGGGCAAGCTGCTCCCGCATGATCTGGGCGCCGCCCACCGGCTGTTCGAGGACTCCTTGATCGAGAATCGTCCAGATCCGCGGTCTCGGCCTGCGGTCGAGACCGGCCTGACGACTGAGCCGCGCGTTCACGCCCTCTTCGACGTCCTCGACGTCGGAGGTCTTGAACATCGCGCGGGCGTAGCACTCCGTCTGGAACAGACCCGGCATCCAGCCGAGTTCCCAGATCCTCAAATGCGAGGCCCTGGCTTCCTCTTCCAGATGGGTCTTGAACCACTCGACCTCGTGGCCGGCCTTGGCGAATTTGATCAGGCGCTGGAAGCGGCCGCCCGTATTCCAGGCGGTGTCCAGCTTGATCGCGTGTGCGCTCTGCAGCTTTGTGTCTCCGGATTCAACACGCGCGACCAGTGATCGGTCCCGATCAATGATCAAGCCGACTTCGGCGAGAGAAGAGCTTCGTTCGTGACGATGTCTTCGCAGCTCAAAGGCTATGCAGTCCCAGAGGTTGCCGTCCGGGTCGAACGGAGGGTGCGAGCGCATGGTCACCACCGGTGAGTCGCATTTGTTGAGTTCTCCTGGTCAAGGATAGGCGGTCGGAGTGACTCTTGCTCCAAGGAGGAAAGGGTGGGAGGTGAAAACGTTGACCGCAAAGTTTGTTATTCCAGGCGAACTGGACATGTCATTTCTGGCGGCGCGGACGGGGCCGGGGCAGGTGCGTATGCAGGTGGAGTTGCGGCTCGCCTCGTGGGGGCTTCGGGGACTCGCGGACGACGTGACGTTGATCGCTAGCGAGCTGGTGACGAACGCCGTCCGGCATGCGTCCGAGCGGGAGATCCGGGTGAGGCTCGTGCGCGAGCCGAGGGGCGTGCTGCTGGAGGTGTGGGATTCCTCGGACGATATGCCGGTACGCAGGCAGGCGGCCGATGACGCGGCCCCGGACGCGGCGGCGCTGGAGGCGGAAAGCAGCGGGACGCGTGGCCGGGGACTGCCGATCGTGGAAGCACTGGCGTTCCAGTGCGGGGTTCGCCGGACGGAGCCGCGCGGGAAATGGGTGTGGGCGCGTGTGGTCGGGTGACGCTCCCGCAGCCACGCGGACGGCGGAATGGGTCAGGGCGACGGGAGAGGGGGCGTGTAAGAGGGTGCGGGGCGTCCGGCAGGCGGTCGGCCGTTCGCGGATGGTGCTCGGCTGGCGGACGTGTAAGGGCCACGACGTCGCGGTGGGCAACCTGCAGCGGCTCAGGGGGCCGCTCGGGGCGATGGGATGGCGGTGTGTGGGGCTTTATGACAAAGAGGAGTTCCGCTTTCCGGTGTCGTTGCTGTGGGTCTATGCGGGCGGCGCGGCCGGCGACATCGGGGCGGTGCTCACCGCGCGGGCTCTGCCGGGCGGGACGTGGGGCTACTTCGAGGCGGGAGACGGGCGCGGCGGGTTCGTGTCTCTCTGCCGCGACACAGAGTCGGCGGCTGAACGGCTGGACCTGCTCCTGAAGAACCGGATATTCCCAGGCACCGAGTGGGCGGGTTCGAGGGACGGGGCGCGGGGGCGGCAGGGCGCGTGACGACTGTTCAGGTGATGTGTCGGGCAAGCGACTGATGGACTGCGGCTCCTGGTGCCAGCGTGGAGAGACTGGGGCAAGAGAAGGGGAGACGGGATGGGGAAGCACAGTCAGCCGCAGAAGTGCAGCGGCTGTAACGGGTCGGGCAAAGAACTCAAGAGTGATGACGGGAACCGGCGGGAAGTCCCGTGCACGATGTGCAGCGGTACGGGGAAAGTGTGAGGTCCGCGGCTGAGGTGCTTGGGACTGTTCGGCGTGAGCAGTTCATCCCCGAAACGATCTGGGTCCCCGTGGAGGGTACGGGGTGGCTTCGGCCGCTCCGCCGCCGAGACGAACCGGACGGCTGGCGGCGGGAGGTCGAATCGGAGCGCTCGGTGATCACCCAGGTCGATGACGGGGCCACGGAGCGCGGGGTGTGGCCGACGAGTTCGAGCAGCGCTCCGCGCGTCATGGCGATGATGCTCGACGCGCTTGACCTTCGCCCCGGTATGCGGGTGTTGGAGATCGGGACGGGGACCGGGTACAACGCCGCGCTGCTGGCGGAGCTGACCGGCGCGGAGAACGTCACGACGGTGGAGGTGGACGCGTCGCTGGCCGATCACGCGCGCCGGGCGCTGAAGCGGGCCGGGTATCCGGTCATAGTGATCACCGATGACGGGATGCTCGGTCACCCGGACCACGCGCCCTACGACAGGATCATGGCTACCGCCGCCGTGCGTGAGGTGCCCTATGCCTGGGTCCAGCAGGTTCGGCCGGGTGGACTGATCCTGGTCCCGTGGGTGGCGTCCTTCCATCCGGACGAGCCGCTCGCCGTCCTGTCCGTTGGGCGGGACGGCACTGCGGAGGGACGATTCGGCCTCCCGGCCTGGTTCATGCCGATGCGCAGCCACCGGCTCCAGCAGCAGACGATCCGGGAGACCGGCGAACGCTGGGCGGCGGCCGGCGAACCCGAGGCGTCCCGGTACGGGGTGACGGTGACCCCGGCGGGACAACGCATCTGGCTCGACTCGCCCGACAACCGCATCCTCTGAAGGGGCCCGCGCGGGCGGAGTTATCCACAGGTGGTGGATTGGTTTCCTGCGCTGAGCTGGGTACTTGACCATGGAGGCGTGCAGGTTCGCCTCCGGTGAAGGCCACTGCGGGGGCGTGATTCCTTCGGGTGGGGAGATCGCCGGGGGTTCTGGGGAGCCGGTGACGTGGTGATGGAGGGTGCGGTGGACGTCAATCCTGTGCTGGTCGAGGTGGAGCGTTCCGGGTTCGTGGAGTCCCGGCATCGGGGGGCGGCGGTCGGGCTGGCCGCGGACGGGGGCGTCGCCTTCCGGGCCGGGGAGACCGGTGCCCCGATCTTTCCCCGGTCGGCGAACAAGCCGATGCAGGCGGTCGCGATGCTGCGCAGCGGGTTCGAGCTCGGCGGCGAACTGCTCGCGCTCGCGGCCGGCAGCCACTCCGGCGAGGACTTCCACGTCGAGGGAGTGGAGAAGGTCCTCGCGGGCGCCGGGCTGGGGGCCGGCGACCTGCGCTGCCCCGAGAGCCGGCCGATCGACCCCGCGACGCAGCAGGAGGTCGCCCGGACGGGCGGGGGGCTCTCCCGGCTGCGCATGAACTGCTCCGGGAAGCACGCCGCGATGCTCGCCACGTGCGTCACGGCGGGCTGGCCCACCGACTCCTACCTCGATCCCGGCCACCCGTTGCAGCTGGCCGTCCGGGAGGTCGTCGAAGAACTGGCCGGTGAGCCCGCCGCGGCGGTCGGCGTCGATGGATGCGGGGCGCCGCTGTTCGCCGTGTCCATCGCGGGCGTCGCGCGGGCGTTCCGGGCGCTCGTCCTCGCCGAGCCGGGTACGCACGAGCGGCGCGTCGCCGACGCCATGCGGACGCACCCGCAGTGGACGTCCGGGACCCGTCGCGAGGAGCGGCAGCTGATGGACGCCGTCCCCGGCCTGCTCGTCAAGTGCGGCGCCGAGGGCGTGGACGCCTTCGCGTCCGCCGACGGGCGCGCCGGGGTCGTCAAGATCGACGACGGGGCGATGCGGGCCCGGACGCCCGTGACCGTCGCGCTGCTGCGCGCCCTCGGCGTCCACATCGGCGCCGACAGGGTCGCCCTGGACGAGCTGGCGACCGTCGAGGTGCGCGGCGGGGACGGCGTCGTCGGCGCCATCCGCCCGGCGCCGGGCGTCTTCGACCGGGCGGTCTAGCGCTCCTCGGGCAGCAGCCGGTTCACCATGGTGTCGATCAGGGCGTCGGTGTCGTAGGGCTCCGTGATGGCGGGGACGGTGAAGTCGTCCAGGAGCAGCCCGGCCATCGCGAAGTACAGCAGGCCGACGCCCGTGGCGTCGCCGGGCAGGCCCGCGTCCAGGTGGAAGCGGACGATCTCCTCGTGCTCGGCGGCGAGGAAGCCGCCGAGCTCGGTGTGCAGTTCCGGGCGCCGCGTCGCCTCCAGCCGCAGCTCCAGCATGGCCAGGTAGCCGGACCGGTCGGCCCGCATGCGGCCGAGGAGCTGGCGCATCAGCTCGGTGACCAGCGCGTGCGCGGGCGCCTGCCGCATCGTCTCGGCCAGGGCCTGCGGGTCGGGGGTGAGGCGCTCGCGGGTGCGGTGCATGACCTGGGTGAGCAGGTCGGCGCGGTCGGCGAAGTAGTTCGTGGCGGTGCCGGTGGGGACGCCCGCCTCGGCGTCGATCGCGCGCAGCGTCAGGCCGCGCGACCCCTCATGGGCCAGGACCTCGATCGCCGCGTCCAGCAGGGCGGCCCGACGGGCGGGGTTGCGTCGCACTGTGTCCTCCATCACATCGGCTTGCAATCACTGCAAGTGCAGTACTAAGTTCAAACCACTGCACTCAGAGTACATTAAAGGCAGTAAGAGGAGATCGCATGCGCGCCCAGTCCACCACTCCTTCCGCGCTCCACCTGCCCCAGGACCGCACCGCCCTGCCCGGCCGCGCGGGACGTCCCGGATGGGACCGTCACGTACCGAAGCCCCGTACCGTTCCCCGACCGCGGCCACCGCGCAAGCCCGGGTCCGTCCGCTGAATCGCCGTCCGTCCCGGCTCCCGTACTCGACTCCTGGAAGCGAGCACCGCATGCGCAAGCTGGTCTACTACGTCTCCGCCACCCTCGACGGCTTCATCGCAGGGCCGGAGGGGCAGTTCGACTTCTTCCCCTTCGAGGGCGAGCCCGCCGAGATGATCATGGCCGAGTACCCCGAGACGCTGCCCGCCCATGCCCGCGGGCCGCTCGGTGTGGCCGCCGCCCCGAACCGGCACTTCGACACCGTCGTGATGGGCCGCGGCACCTATGAGCCGGGCCTTGCCGTCGGGCTCACCAGCCCGTATCCGCAACTGGAGCAGTACGTCGTCTCCACGACGCTCGACATCGAGGACCCAGCGGTGACCGTCGTCCCTGGGGATCCGGCCGGGCTGGTCCGCAAGCTGAAGGAGCGGGAGGGGCTCGACATCTGGCTCGCGGGCGGCGGGAAGCTCGCCGCCGCACTGGTGGACGAGATCGACGCCCTGGTCATCAAGCGCCACCCGCTGGTGATCGGGTCAGGGATCCCCCTGTTCGACGGCCCCTTCTCCCTCGCGGCGTTCACCCCGACCGACGCCCACTCCTTCGACTCCGGGCTCGTCGTCACCGTCTACGCCCGCGCGGGGGGCGCGGAGCGGGGGTCGGCCTCCTGGCCGGCGGGCTAGGAGCGGCTCTCGGTGCTCTTGGGCGTCTTGAGCTCGTCGAACTCGCCCCGGAAGATCGTCTGCTCGTACAGGACGCCGTCGGGCCACGGCTTCTTCGGTTCCCGTCCGGGCTGGGGGTTGTCCTTGCGGAACTCCAGCGGCTGGCCCTCCTTGGCCGGCGGGTAGCTGTGCGAGAACATCCCCGGCGCGTAGGTGTAGTAGCCGCCCTGCTCCATGCCCCGCTGGTTCAGCTGGTTGTTCCTGCGCGAGCAATGGAGCTTCCGGGACGAGGCGGCGCGCGTCGCGTACAGCCACGTCAGCAGTGCGCCGACGATCAGGACCGGGATGATCCAGGCGAAGTAACGTGCGCCCGTGGGGGACGTGTCCGCCAGTACAGGGTCGGCGACGATCGTGGTGAGCATGGCGGACCACCTCCCGATGGCGTGAATCGGCCCTTCCGTAGGGTCAGTTAGGGATGTGTCCGCTAGATCCCGTATTAACCGTTTCGGGCGCCGGTGCTGCGGGCGCGCCCACGGTGCGGAGCCGTCCGGCGGGCAGGCCCGGGACGGCCAGCGCGGCGCAGACGGCCAGCACGCCCAGCATCGGAACGGTCCATCCGCCGGTGGCGTCGTGCAGCGCGCCGAGGGCGAGCGGGCCGAGCGCCGCGATGACGTAGCCGACGCCCTGCGCCATCCCCGACAGCTGGACGGCGACGTGGGCGTCGTGGGCGCGGAGCCCGATGAACGACAGCGCGGTCGCGAACCCGAGGCCCTGGCCGAGGCCGAGGACCACCGTCCAGCCCCACACCGACGCGATCGGCGCCCAGGCCACCCCGACGAAGCCCAGCGCGGTCAGCGCCACCGTGGCGACCACCAGGGGGCGCTGGTCGCGGGTCCGCCGGGCCAGCACCGGGACGGCCAGCGACCCGACCGCCTGGGTCGCCGCCACCAGTGCCAGCACGTAGCCGGCGGTCGCCTCGTCCATCCCGCGGTCCTGGCAGATCGTCGGCAGCCAGCCGAGCACCACGTAGGCCAGCAGCGACTGCAGGCCCATGAACACCGTGACGTGCCAGGCCAGGCCCGACCGCCACACCAGCGCCGCGACGCCGCGCGGGGGCGCCGCGGGCGGGGCCGAGCGGGCCGCGCGCGTCGCCCGCCGCGCCCTCGGCAGCCACAGCAGCCCGGCGAGCGCCGCGGGGATCGTGAGCAGGCCGAGCGGCAGCCGCCACGTCGCGTCGAACAGGTTCTCCACCGGCACGGCGAATCCCGACGACAGGCTCGCACCGCCCGAGATCGCGACCGTGTACAGCGCCGTCACCGTCGTGATCCGGGACGGGTGGTCCCGCTTGATGATCGCCGGCATCGCGATGTTGCCGATGCTGATCGCGATCCCCGCGACCAGGGAGCCGGCGAACAGCGCGACCACGCCGCCCGGCAGCCGCAGCAGCAGCCCGGCGACCAGCAGCGCCATCGCGCACACCACCAGCGTCTCGGGGCGCGGGGGGCGCCGCAGGAAGGCGGCGGCGAGCCCGTAGGAGCCGAAGAACGCCAGCGGCAGCGTGGTGAGCGCGCCCCCCGCGGTCCCGGACAGGCGGAAGGCGTCGCTGATCTCGGTCAGCAGCGGCCCGACCGCCGCGACCGCCGGCCGCAGGTTGACCGCCAGCAGGACGATCATCAGCAGGGCGCCGGCCAGTCCGGCGCGCCGCCCGGTCACGCGTCGCCCTCGGGCACGCGGGCCTCGTCGAGCAGGCACTCCAGGACGGTGAGGGTCGGCTCCACGACGGCGGCGGCGGCCGACGCGGCCGCTTCCGGGTCGCCCGCCGCGATCGCGTCCAGCACGGCGCGGTGCCGGGCCGGTCCCGCCTCGGGGACCTCGTGGTCCAGCCGGATCGCGCGCATCGACTCGTGCAGCCGGTCGATGAAGAACCGCATCGCCTCGATCAGGACCGGATTGCGGGAGGCCTCCGCGACGCCGAGGTGGAACCGCGCGTCGGCGGAGCCGAACGCGTCCGGTTCGGTGGCCTCGTCGCGGGCGCGGAGCAGCCCCTCCAGCCGCGCCAGGTCCGCGCCGGTGCGGCGGCGCGCCGCCAGCCGGGCCGCCTGGACGTCGTAGGCGAGCTGCACCTCGAACACGTCCCGCGCGGACGCGCGGGACATCCGGCGCAGCAGCGGGCGCGGGTCGGCGCAGCTGCGCACGTACGTCCCGTCGCCGCGCCGCACCTCCAGCACCCCCACGTGCGACAGCGCCCGGATCGCCTCCCGGACGGCCGGGCGGCTCACCCCGAGCTGCGCGGCCAGGTCCAGCTCGGCCGGGATCCGCCGGCCGACCGGCCAGGCGCCGCCGCTGACCTGCGCCTGGAGCTGGTCGAGCACGGCGTCCACCGTCGACCCGCTCGATACGGGACTCAACGCCACGAAAGCCTCCAACGTAAGATGTCAGACATCTTACGAGGAAGCCGGTGCGGCCTGTCTGACCCGTGGTGACCGTCGGGAGGGGTCTCGACGGCCACCACGGGCGTCTACGGCGCCCGCCGGGCGGGGTGCGGGTGCGGGGTCGCCGGACCCGGCGGGCGTCGCGTCCTCTGTTCCGGCCGCCGCGTCAGCGGAGCCTGGGAAGCCCGAATCTGCGGCGGCTCCTGGCGGGCGGCTCGGCGCGGACCCTCTCCGCTTCGGCCCGTCCCCGCACGCGGGCCTCCTCCTCCGTCCGCCCCTGCTCGACAGGGGCCGCGACCTCGCCGTGGGCCACCGGGTCGCGCCGCGGCCGCTGCGACGGGCCGCCCATGATCACGCCGCCCATGACGGGCCCGCGGTGCGGCAGGCCGTCTCCTGAGCTGGGGTAGTGGTGGCGCTCGCGCGACGTCGTCAGCACGACCGTCACCCACCCGATGAGCGCCAGGAAGATGACCGCCGGGCCGATGGCCAGGAAGTAGGCGTTCCCGAGGCGGTCGGACTGGGCGAGCACCGCGCTGGCGACCATGAGGCGACACCTCCTCGCCCCAGGCTTTACCCGGCGTCAGGCGGTTAACCGCCCGGCGCCGTCACAGTCCGCGCGACTGGGAGATGGACCCCGAGGTGGCCAGCGTGAACGTGCGCATCGACTCGGCGAACTTCGACAGGTCCCATTCCGCCGGGCCCTCGTACCAGTAGAGGTTGTCGGCGCCCGTCGCGCGCTCGCCCGCGTCCTTGACCGTCTCGGCCCACTTCGCCACGAGGTCGAACACCACCGCGTACGGCAGGAAACGCGAGAACAGCGCGATCCGCTGGCGCGCCGCCATGGACCCGTCGTCGGGGAGGGCGCCGCGCTCCAGGAACGCGCGGAAACCGATCGTGTGCGCGAGGACCGTGGCGCCGCGCGCCGTCTTCGCCGGCATGTACTGGCCGCCATAGGCCAGCGCCGCGCCCGCGATGATCAGCGCGAGCCCGGCCAGCGCCCACTCGGTGGTGAGCGCCAGCGCGACCGTCCCGGCGATGCCGAGCAGCGTCACGAGGATGCCCGCGACCGTCCACCGGGACCGGACGGTGTCGGGCCGCCGCGCGAACCAGCCCTGCTTCACCACGTCGTCGTACATCGCGGCCCTGACCTGCGCGAGCTTCGTCGCGAACGTCCCGCCGAGCTCCGACAGCCGGACGGCGTCGCGGCCGGACCCGTCCGGGGCCGTCAGCAGCGCGTCCAGCAGGATCCGCTCGTAGGGGAGCAGGTCGACCTGCGTGCGGTCGAGGCGGCGCAGCGTCCAGTCGAGGCGGCCGGTGGCGGCCCGGTCCTCCTCCTCGATCAGCAGGTAGCCGCGCACGGCGAGGTCGACGATCGTCGCGGTCACGTCGATCACGTCGGCCTGCTCGTCGATCAGCGTGCCGATCTGCCCGGGGCGCACCCCGTCCGGCGGCTCGAAGTCCGCCCCGGCCACCGGCGCCTGGTCGCCCTCGGCGGCCCGCTTCCCGACGGTCCGCGCGTCCCGCCCGCGCAGCAGGTAGAGGGCGAGGACGCCGCCCACCAGCAGCACCAGCAGGCCGCCGAGCGCGGCGCCGGTCACGGCGTTGACGGAGAACGCGGTCGCGACCGTGTGGCGGCGCTCGTGGATCGCGTGGCCGCCCGTCGTCCCGGCCGGCAGGCCCGCGACGACCGTCAGGTACTCGCCGGGCAGCATTCCCTGCTGGGCGAACACGCCCTGGGTGTGCGTGTGGTTCGTGTAGTACTGCGTGCAGCCGATCGTGCTGCCGATCGGCCCGGTGAAGCAGTTGACGTTGCGGATCATCGCGCCGCCGTCGACGGTGGCCTTCGCCTCGTCCAGCGGCACCTTCCAGCCGCCGACCACCGGCCAGCGCAGCTCCTCCGCCGCCCCCATCCGGGTGATCGCGCCGCGCACGTCGTACTCCAGGACGACCGTGTGGTCGCCGGTCAGCTTCCGGTCGCCCGCCACCTCGACCGTCGTGTGCAGGCCCTCGCTGGACGCGGTGGCCTTCGACGGCCCGCCGTCCGGGCTGGCCGCCCGCAGGTTCTCGATCCTGTAGACGCGGTCCTCGGTGACGCTCTCGTGCGCCCGGGTCGGATACGTCCGCTGGAAGCCGTCGTGCCCGGCGAACCGGTAGACGATCGTCTCCTTCACCCTGACCGTGCCGCCCTGGACCGCGGTGAGGACGACGTCGTCCTTGAGCACCCGCTCGGCCGCGGCGATACCGGATGCCGCCGCACCGGCCCCGGACGCCTCGCCGACCTCGGCCGCCGTCGCGGAAGTGCTGGTCAGCAGGGGGAAGGCCAGCGCCGCCGAGACCGCCAGGACGGCCGGACGCGACCGGAACATCGCCGCAAGAGCAGACATGGCCGCAAATAGTATCGGGAATGCGTGCGATGATTCTGCGCTATGGCAGGTCATTACCCCCCGCCGCCCCCTCCGCCGCGGCCTCCGGGCCCGCCCTACGGCCGGCCGCCGTACGGTGGGCCGCCGCAGGGAGGACCGCCGTACGGCGGTCCGGGGTATGGCCGGCCGGGTTACGGGGCTCCTGCCTACGGGCCGCCGCAGTACCGGTACGTCCCGATGCGCCCGCCGCCGCGCCGCAGCGCGGGCGGGACGATCGCGGGCATCTTCGGCGGCCTGACGTCCCTGGTCGTCCTGGCGATCCTGGGGATCTCGCTGTTCGGGGGAGGCCAGGACGCCGTCGGCGGCACCGGGACCTCCACCACGTCGAGCGGCCCGTCGACGCCGCGGGAGAAGGCGACCAACAGCAAGATCTACAAGACGGGCCCGCTGACGCCGGTGAGCTGCCGCCTGCCGCAGATCCAGCCGTCCGCCCAGTCCATGCGCGGGTTCATGGACACCCTGAGCGACTGCCTGGACGCGGCGTGGACCAAGCAGTTCACCAAGGCCGGCGTCGCGTTCGACCGGCCCGACCGGGTGTTCTGGGTCGAGCCGGGGCGCAGCCCGTGCGGCTCCTACCCGGCGCCCGGCGCGTCCGCGTTCTACTGCCCGGCCAACAACACGATGTACGTGGGGCTCCGGCACGTCGTGGAGACGTCGGGCGGCGAGCCGCTGTCCCACTACGCCGTCTACGCCCGCGTGATCGCGCACGAGTACGGGCACCACGTCCAGGACCGGGCCGGGATCCTGCTCTACGGGGACGGCCAGATGGAGTCCGGCGACACCGCCACCCGGACGGAGGCGAGCCGCCGCATCGAGCTGCAGGCCCAGTGCTTCGCGGGCGCGTTCCTCGGCAGCGAGCGCACCACCCTCCCGATGACCCGCGAGCAGTACACGGCCATGGTCAACGACGTGCTGGGCAGGGGTGACGACCGCCAGCCGCCGGACAAGCGCGACCACGGCTCGGGCCGCCACTACGCGGGCTGGGTGATCACCGGCTTCAACGGGCGCGACCTGACCGTCTGCAACACCTGGATCGCGTCCCCGTCCAAGGTGAGCTGACCTCCGGGTTCTGAGTTCCTCGCGCAGGCGCGGCTGAGTGCCGGTACTCATGCCCGGGACGCGGGCGGGCCGCAGACTCGTCCCATGACGACCTCCAAGCCGCCCGCCCAGGCCGGATCCGCCGCGTTCTTCGTCCAGGCGGCGATCTCGTTCGCCGTCTCCAGCACCGCCGTCGCCGTCGGGGTGGCCTACCTGCCGGTCAGCGCGTGGGTCCGCGCGTTCCTGGCGCTCGGGCTGCTGTATGTGATCACGTCCACGTTCACGCTGGCCAAGTGCGTCCGCGACCGGCAGGAGACCCAGACCATCAGCACCCGGGTCGACCAGGCGCGGCTCGACAAGCTCCTCGCCGAGCACGACCCGTACGCCGCCCCGTCCCTGTGACCCCGTCCCTGTGACCCCGTGCCCGTCCCCACCTGGCGCCGCCGTCCCTGACCGACGGCGGCGCACGATGTGCCCCGGCATGGTCAGCCGGTGAAGGGCCAGGGGCCGAAGCGGCCCGCCGCGACGAACACTGCGAGGGCGAGGTAGACCAGGTTCAGCGCCACGAACTTCACCTCGCCGCGCCGGCTCCGCAAGACACCGTTGTCGCGACCCGTGTGACAGCGGGGCGCGTGACCCGCACCATGGCGCTCGCCCGATCGCCGGACCAGCGGCGATGTGACGATCCGCCCGGCATTTCCGGCATGTGAGGCGATTCACCACGAAGTGCTAGCTATGGTGCTTGCAATAGCAAGCACCATGACGGAGAGTGGAGACATGGCGAGTTCGAAGGTCGACTCCATCGGGGAGTACATCCGGGAGCAGCGGACGCGGGCGAAGATCTCGCTGCGCCAGCTGGCGGACGTGTCCGGGATCTCCAACCCGTACCTGAGCCAGATCGAACGCGGCCTGCGCAAGCCGAGCGCCGAGATCCTGCAGCAGATCGCCAAGGGGCTGCGGATCTCCGCCGAGGCGCTGTACGTGCAGGCCGGAATCCTGGAGGACCGCGAGGCCGACACCGACGTGCAGGCCGCCGTGCGGGCCGACCTCGTCCTGACGGAACGGCAGAAGCAGGTTCTGCTCGACATCTACGCGTCGTTCCTCAAGGAGAACGAAGCCAGCGGCGTCCTCGGCACGGAGCCCGATGTGCCCGCCGAGACCGCCGCACCGGAACAGGCCGGACCGGAACAGGCCGGACCAGAGCGCAAGGGAAAGGATGAGGTCGGATGACGCTGGCCAGCAACCTCCGTGAGAACAAGGCCGTCTACGCCGTGGCCGGCGCCGGCGACTTCGCGGTGGAGAAGATCCGTGAGGTCCCCGAGCAGGTGACCAGGTACCAGGGCGAGGTCCGCGAGACCGTCGGCCGCTACCGCGTGCAGGTCCGCGAGACCGCCGCCCGCTACCGCGGCGAGGTCTCCCGGTACCAGGAGCGCGTGGACGCCAAGGACCTGCCGGGCGCCGCCGTCGCGTACGCCACGCACTTCGGCACCCGCGCCTTCGAGCTCATCGACGAGCTCGCCGAGCGCGGCAAGAAGGTCGTGCACCGCGAGGCCTCCGAGGTCGCCGAGATCGCCGCGGCCGACCAGGCCGAGCCGAGGCAGGCGTCCAGGGCCCGCACGGCTCAGCGCCGGACGGCGCAGAGCCGGGCCACCGGGCAGCCCCGCTCCACCACGAAGAAGTAACGGCGTCGAACGACGGAGCCCGGCCGGGAACACCCGGCCGGGCTCCGTCGTCCGTACAGGTGCCCGGTCCGTCAGGCCGCCCTGGTGGACGGTGCGCATAGGGTTGCGGTGAAGGAAGACCCGCGTGCGACGAGGAGTCGCCGTCCGAGACGAGCAGGAGCGCTGATCGCCGATGTCGGGCTTCAACGTGCTGGACTACTTCTTCTGGTTGCTGCTGATCATCGCGTTCGCGATGGAGGCGTGGGCGCTGGTCGACTCGCTGACCGTGCCCGTGAACGCCTACGCCGCGGCGAGCAAGCAGAGCAAGAAGCTGTGGATGATCATCCTGATCGTCGCGACGGTGGTCGGCGCCGCGTACGCGGTCGCGCCGGTGGCGCTCGGCGCCAGCCCCATCGCCCTGCTGCTCGGCATCCTCCCGGTCGCCGCGTTCATCGCCGCCGCCGTTTACCTCGCCGACGTCCGCCCGGCCGTCGGCCCGTACAAGAAGAACAACGGCGGCCGCGGCGGCTCCCGCCAGGGCCCCTACGGCCCCTGGTGATCGCCTGCGCCTCCGGCGGCGGCGGCTCTAGGGTGACGGCATGAGCGCGGAGACCCTCGGACGCACGACACGGCTGGAACTGGACGACCAGGCCCTGCGCGAGTGGGAGGCCGTCGTCCTCGACGCGGGCCCGGACGGCATCGTCCTCGACCGGTCGGCCTTCTACCCGGGCGGCGGCGGCCAGCCCCCGGACCACGGCGTCCTGCTCTGGCAGGGCGTCCAGACGCGGATCGCGGGCGTCCGCAAGGGCGACGACCTCGTGCTCATCCCCGCAGAGGGCGACCCGCTCCCGCCCGCCGGCATCGTCGTGCGGGGCGCGGTCGAGAACGAGCGGCGCACCGCGCTGATGCGCACCCACTCCGGCCTGCACCTGCTGTGCGGGGTCGTGTTCCGCGACTACGGCTGCCTGGTCACGGGCGGGAACATGGAGCCCCTGTCCGCGCGGATGGACTTCGACCTGCGCGAGGTCCCGCCCGGGTTCAAGCAGGCCGTCGAGGACGCCTGCAACGCCGAGGTCGACGCCGACCGGCGCATCGACACCAGGACCCTGCCCCGCGCCGAGGCGTTCGAGATCCCCGACATCATCCGGACGGCCACGAACCTGGTGCCGCCGGAGGTGCAGGACGTCCGGATCGTCGACATCGTCGGGCTCGACACCCAGGCCGACGGCGGCACGCACGTCGGCTCCACCAAGCAGATCGGCCGCATCACGGTCGCCAAGGTCGAGAACAAGGGCCGCGGCTTCCGCCGCCTCCGCATCAAGATCGCCGAGTAGCCGTAACCCGGCGCCGCGCGGTCCGCTCGGGTGTCCACCGGCGGAGCGGCCGCTGAGCCGGGCACCGGCCGGCGGGCGCCTCCGCCGGCCGGTGCCCGGCGGTTCAGGGTGACGGGCGCGACAGCGCGTCCACCGAGACGAGGCCGTGCTCGACCAGGTCCACGGCGCGGTCGAGAGCGGTGCGCATGGACAGGGGGTCGTAGCCCTCGCGCCGGCAGTGCGCGACGACCGCCTGCATGCCGCCGACCGCGATGCCCGCCGCGGCCACCGCGTCGATCTCGGAGATGCCGGGGCACAGCTCGCGCAGCAGCGCCTCGATCGCGTCCTGGGCGTCGGTCATGCGCTGCAGCGCCCGGGCGCGCAGGGCGGGGCGCTCCAGGATGAGGGCGACCTGGACGGGGCCGTAGTCGCGGTGCTCGGCCACGATCGCCTCCAGGACGTCCACGATGCTGCGCCGGATCGTCTCCATGGGCGACTCGCCGGGGGTGCGGCGCAGCCGCTCGGCGACCTCGGCGAGCCGGTCGTCGATCTCGGCGAAGATCACGTCTTCCTTGGAGGGGAAGTAGCTGAAGAAGGTGCGGGGCGAGACGTCGGCGGCGGCGGCGATGTCGGCGATCGTCGCCTCCTCGTAGCCGCGCTCGGCGAACAGGCGCAGCGCGGCCGTCGCGATGGCCTGCCGCGTGCGCATCTTCTTGCGCTCCCGCAGCCCCGGCCGGCCGGCGTCCTCCATGTGACGGAGATTACCATGGCTGCAAAGTTGCATCTATTGCAAACTGTATGTGATGGGTGTTTTCTGCGGGCATGGCGCGTTTCCTGGAGGCACTCGGACGGCTCTGCGTGCGACGGCGCCGCGCGGTGTTCGAGCTCTGGGTCGCCGCGATGCTCGGCGCCGGCGTCCTCGGCCTGATGCACGGCGGCATGTTCGTCCAGCAGAGCACGCTGCCCGGCACCGAGACCCAGCGCGCCATCGACACGCTCGGGCAGGACTTCCCCGCGATGACCGGGCCGACCGCGACGGTGGTGTTCCACGAGACCCGCCAGGCCGCTCCCGCCGACTGGAGGGTCGCGCTCACCGTCGGCCAGTCGATCGAGAACATCGGCGGGCTCGACCGGGTCGCGTTCGTCGAGAACCCCTACGCGCAGGGGATGGGCGGGCTGAAGGACGACGCCGCCGTCGTCGTCCGGCTCAACTTCACCGGCACGATGAGCGACGTCGGCCGCGCCGACCTCGACGCGCTGAACCGGGCCGTCGAGCCCGCGCGGATGGCCGGGCTGGAGGTGAAGTTCGGCGGGATCGTCGCGATGATCCTCAACCAGCCGAAGGGCGGGCCGCAGGAGGGCGTCGGGATCCTGCTGGCGATGCTCGTCCTGCTGCTGGCGTTCGGCTCGTTCCTCGCCGCGGGCATCCCGATCGTGGTGTCGCTGTGCGGGATGGTGGTCGCGTACTCGCTGATCCACTTCCTGGCGTCGATCTTCCAGATCGCGCCGACCGCGCCGATGGTCGCCGCGATGCTCGGCATCGGCGCCGGGATCGACTACGCCCTGTTCATCGTGACGCGCTACCGGCAGCAACTCGCCGAGGGCGACGACGTCGAGACCGCGGTCGGGCGCGCCATGGCGCACTCGGGCCACGCGGTCGTGTTCGCCGGCGGCACCGTCGTGTTCGCGATCTGCGGGCTGTTCCTGTCGGGGATCGCCTTCATCGGACGCATCGGGATCGCCGCCGCGCTGACCGTCGCGATCATGGTCGCCGCCGCCCTGACCCTGCTCCCGGCGATCCTCGCCGCCCTGGGCCCGCGCATCGACCGGTACCGCCTTCCCCGGGCGCGCCCGGACCGCGCCTCCGCCCGCTGGACGGCCTGGGGACGCCACGTCGACCGCCACGCCTGGCCGTACGCGATCGTCGCGACCCTCGTCCTGCTGGCGCTCTCCGTCCCGACGCTCAGCCTGCGGTTCGGGGTGATGGCCGACAGCATGTCGTCCCCGAAGATGGAGGCGCGGCAGGCCTACGACATCGTCGCCGAAGAGTTCGGCGCCGGCCACTACAGCCCGTTCGTCGTGGTCGCGAAGGTGCCGGGCGAGGAGAGGCGCGTCAAGCCGAAGCGCGTGGTCCCGACCGTCAGGGGACGCGGAGGGCTGTCCGGCCTGACGGGCCCGGCGGCGGCCGGGCCGGGCCCCTCCCCGGAGCCGGCCCGTCCGAAGGGCGCGCCGGACCCGGGCAAGAAGCCCGACAAGCGCGCGGTGCTCCTCGGGCAGGAACTGCGGCAGAAGCTCTCCGAGGTGCCCGGCGTGGTGTTCGCCGGGGAGCCCGTCGTGACCGGGACGACGGCGATCGTGCAGGTCGTCCCGCGGGACGCCCCGCACGCGGCGTCGACCACCGACCTCGTCCAACGCCTGCGGAACGTGGAGATCCGCGACGTGCGGGCCGCCCATCCGGGCGCCCGGATCTACCTCGGCGGCGAGAATCCGGCGATCATCGACATCGCCGCCACCGTCGGGGACCGCATGCCGACCGTGGTCGTCGCCGTGGTGGGCGTCGCCCTCCTGCTGCTGGTCATCGCGTTCCGGTCGGTGATCGTCCCGGTGAAGGCCGCCCTGATGAACCTGCTGTCGATCGGCGCCTCGTTCGGCGTCGTCACGGCCGTCTTCCAGTGGGGCTGGGGCGTCGAGCTGTTCGGCGTCGACCAGGCCATCCCCATCATGTCGTTCATCCCGCTGTTCATGTTCGCCCTGATCTTCGGGCTGTCCATGGACTACGAGGTCTTCCTGCTGTCGCGGATCAAGGAGGAGTACGACCGGACGGGCGATCCACACGGGTCCGTCGTGACCGGCATCGGGGTCACCGCCCGCCTCATCACCTCGGCCGCGCTCATCATGATCTTCGTGTTCGCCAGCTTCGTCCCGCAGCCGGACCCGATGGTGAAGATGATGGCCCTGGGGCTGGCGGTCGCCGTCGCCATGGACGCCACGATCGTGCGCCTCATGCTCGTCCCGGCGCTGATGAGCCTGCTCGGCCACGCGAACTGGTGGTGGCCGGGCCGTTCCCGCCCGACCGCGCCGCCGCCCCCGAGGCCCGTCCACGAGCAGCTGGAGCTGGAGCTCACGACCTGACCCGCGACCGGTCCGGCCGCCGACCGGGTCAGGGGATCTGCTCCACGCGGACGCCCGGCACGGACGCGTAGAGGCCTGGGTCGGCGGTGACGAGCGGCCAGCGGCGCCAGCGGGCGGACCAGGCGGCCTGGGCGGCGTCCATGCCGAGGTTCGGGATCGTCGTGACGAGCAGGCCGGTCTGCTGGGCGATCACGTCGTCGAGGTCGTCGACGTGCACGACCTGCATGCCGGGCAGGCGCTCCAGCAGGGCGCGGCCGTGGTCGGGGACGAGCTGCCAGGCGCGGGCCAGCGACGTCGCGGGGATGACGATCGTGGCGTGCTGGGCGATGGACGCCCGGAGCCGGGCGCGGACGTAGACGGTCTTGCCGGTGGCGAGGTCCAGGAGTGCGGTCGCGTCGAAGACGTGACCGGTGATCACGCGACGTCCCGGCGGGACGAGGGGCCGCCCTCGACCAGCCGGTCGACCATGGCCTGCTCGTCGGGGGTCGGCGGGCCGAACAGATCGTCGATCGTGGACGCGTCCCGCAGGTAGGCCAGCTTCAGCCGCGCGCCGTCCGCGAGGAACCCCGACACCGAGGCGATCTTCTTGTCCTCGGCGAGTCCCTGGAGCGTGGCGGCAAGCTCGTCGGGCAGCGTGATGTTGAGTCTCGCCATGAGGCACACGATACACACTCGGGGGCCTCCCAGTGTGTACTCGGGTCCTCTCGGGCCGAGCGGAACGCAGGCCCGGGACAGCCGGCGGCGAGGTGTCGATCCGGCCGGAGGCCGTTCGTGTAGAGGGCGGAACATCGGTACCCGAGAAGGATGGTGAGGAAGATGGACGAGGTACGGACGCTGCTCGACGGCCGCGGACTGGTCGAGTCGCCGCGCTGGCACGGTGACCGGTTGTACTTCTCCGACTGGTCCGCGGGCGAGGTCGTCGCGGTCGGGCTGGACGGTGCGAGCGAGGTGGTGGCGCGGGTGGAGTCGCTCCCGCTGTGCACCGCGTGGCTGCCGGACGGCCGGATGGTGATCGTCTCGTCGGCGGACGGGCGGCTGCTGCGCCGGGAACCGGACGGAGCCCTGGTCACCCACGCCGACCTCGGCCGGCCGGGCTGGAACGACGTCGTCGCCGACGGGCGCGGCAACGTGTACGTCAACCGTCCCGGCTTCGACCCGATGGCCGGGGAGGAGTTCGCGCCCGGGGCGGTCGCCCTGGTGCGGCCGGACGGTTCCGTGCGCGAGGTGGCCGGCGACATCGCGTTCCCCAACGGCATGGCGGTGACGCCCGGCGACTCCACGCTGATCGTCGCGGACTCCTACGGCGGCGGCCTGACGGCCTTCGACATCGGCGCGGACGGGGAACTGTCGCGCCGCCGGACCTGGGCGGACCTCGGCGACGGCGTCCCGGACGGCATCTGCGTGGACGCGGAGAACGCCGTCTGGTACGCCGACGTCCCCAACCAGCGGTGCGTGCGCGTCGCCGAGGGAGGCGAGGTGCTGCGCGTGGTCGACCTCGACCGCGGAGGCTTCGCCTGCGTCCTCGGCGGGCCGGGCGGGGCCACGCTGTTCGTCACGGCCGCCGAATGGCGCGGCATGACCGAGGCCGAGCCGGTGACGCCGGGCAGCGGCCGGGTCCTCACCGTCGAGGTCGACGTCCCGGGCGCCGGACGGCCTTGATCACCCCGTCCGGCGGCCCCGTCCCCGGCGTCGGCAGAATCGCCTGTCATGGACATCTACGACGCCATCCACCGCCGGCGCGACGTGCGCGGCGAGTTCACCGGTGCGCCCATCCCGCGGGACGTCCTCTACCGGGTCCTGGAGGCCGCGCACGCCGCGCCGAGCGTCGGGCTGTCGCAGCCGTGGGACTTCGTGCTCGTGGAAGACCCGGCGATCCGGCGGGCCTTCCACGACCACGTCCAGTCCGAACGCGCCGCCTTCGCCGCCACCCTGGCGGGCGCCGCCGCCGAGCGCTTCGCCCGAATCAAGGTCGACGGGATTCTGGAGTCCAGCCTGTCGGTCGTGGTCACCTACGATCCCGAGCGCGGCGGTCCGGCGGTCCTCGGCCGGCACGCGATCGCCGACGCGGGGCTGTACTCGGTGTGCCTGGCCGTCCAGAACCTGTGGCTCGCCGCCACCGCCGAGGGCCTCGGCGTCGGCTGGGTGTCGTTCTACCGGGAGCCGCACCTGCGCGGCCTGCTCAACATCCCGGAGACGATCCGCCCGGTCGCATGGCTCTGCCTCGGCCCCGTCACCCACCTGGAATCCGTTCCGGATCTCGAACGGCACGGCTGGCGGCGCCGCAGGGCGCTGGACACCGCCGTCCACCGTGATCGCTGGAGGAAGCCGGCGGGCTGACCCGGAGGCGGTAGCGCTCGGCGAGCGGCTCCGGAAGGCGCTCGCGACCCGCGGGATTACGCCTCCGGGCCAATGTGCCGGGACGGGGCGGCGGTTACGATCGGCGCATGTCAGCCCGGTCGTTGCGCCGCGTGAGCCGCGGTACGGGGACGGTCCTCGCCTGGTGCGGCGCCGCCGTGTACCCGCTGGTCGTGTTCGTCGTGTTCTCCCATGGGAGGTCCGCCTTCCAGCAGCTGGAGATCCTCGTCGCGGCCGGGCTCACGGTCCTGGTGCTGTCCCTGCTGCGGCGGCAGGCGCTGGCCGCCCACGCGATCCTGCTGCTCGCCTGGATCTTCGCCCTGCTGTCGCTGCCCTCCGGGGGGGTCGCCGGTCTGCTGGTCCTCGTCACCGACGTCTCGTCCGGCTACATCGCGGCGACCCGCCCGCGGAAGGTCTCCGCCCCCGTGGTGATCACGACCTGCCTCCTCCAGGCCGCGGCCGTCGCCGCGTTCCTGCAGGCCGACGAGACGCTGCTGGTGACGGTCCTGCTGGCGACGGCCGTCACGTACATGGCGGGGAACTCGGTCCGGACGCGGCGCGCGCACGCCGAGTCGATGCGGGAGCAGGCCACCGCGCAGGCCGTCGCCGCCGAGCGGCTCCGGATCGCGCGGGAGCTGCACGACATGGTCGCCCACAGCATCGGGATCATCGCGATCCAGGCGGGCGCGGGCGGGCGGGTCATCGAGACCCAGCCCGCCGAGGCCCGCAACGCGCTGGACGCCATCGAGACCACCAGCCGCGACACCCTGTCCGGGCTGCGCAGGATGCTCACCGCGCTCCGCAGGGACGACCCGGGCGCGGCGCCGCTCGGACCCGCCCCCGGCCTGGACGACCTCGGCCGCCTCGCCGAGGCCACGCGGGACGCGGGCGTCGCCGTCGACGTCCGCACGTCGGGCGAGCCGAGGCCGCTGCCGCCGGACGTGGACCTGTCCGCCTACCGGATCGTCCAGGAGGCGGTCACGAACGTCGTCCGGCACGCGGGCACCGACCGCTGCCGGGTGACGATCGGCTACGGCGACGGGGAGCTGGCCGTCGAGATCGAGGACGACGGGCACGGCGGCGTGGTCGGCACCGGGTACGGCCTCGTCGGGATGCGGGAGCGGGTCGCCCTGCTGCGCGGCGAGTTCGCCGCGGGTCCGCGCCCCGGCGGGGGGTTCCGGGTGGCGGCGCGGATCCCGGCGCCGGCGGCCGCATGACGATCCGCGTCCTGCTGGCCGACGACCAGCCGCTGATCCGCGCCGGGCTGCGCGTCCTGATCGCCGACACCCCCGACCTGGAGATCGCGGGCGAGGCCGCAACCGGGGCCGAGGCGGTCCGCCTCGTGGAGGAGAAGGCCCCGGACGTGGTCGTGATGGACATCCGCATGCCCGACATGGACGGCATCGAGGCCACCCGCCGCATCCGCCGTGCGGGGCCCGACACCGCCCGCGTGCTGATGCTGACCACGTTCGACGACGACGACTACGTCTACGGCTCGCTCCGGGCGGGCGCCAGCGGGTTCCTCGTCAAGGACATGGCGCTGGAGGAGATCCTCGCGGCCATCCGCGTCGTCGCCGGCGGGGACGCCCTGATCGCGCCGAGCGTCACCCGGCGGCTGATCGAGGAGTTCGCGGCGCGTCCGCAACCGGCCGCCGGGCGGCCCCGGCGCGTGGACGGCGTCACCGAGCGCGAGCGGGAGGTGCTGACCCTCGTCGGCCTCGGCCTGTCCAACCAGGAGATCGCCGGGGAACTGGTCATCAGCGTGGCCACCGCGAAGGCGCACGTCGCGCGGCTGCTGGCCAAGCTCGGCGCCCGCGACCGCGTCCAGCTCGTGATCATCGCTTACGAGTTCGGCCTCGTCGCGCCCCCTACAGGCGGTAGTACTACCTGACGTGGCCAGTGCGGTGACCGTCGGATAATCTGGGGCGTGTGAAGGGTCTGGGAGAGCTCGAACGCACGGTCATGGAGGTCCTGTGGGCGCGGGAGGAAGCCGGGCACCCGGCGGCCACCGCCCGGGACGTGAGCCGTGCCCTCGCCGACGACCGGGACCTCGCGCACACCACGGTCATGACCGTCCTCGACAGGCTCGCGAAGAAGGGCTTCCTCGAACGCGAGCGTGACGGCCGCGCCTGGCGCTACCACCCGGTGGCGAGCCGCGAGATGTACGTCACCGAGCTGATGCTCGGGGCCCTGAACGAGACCGGTGACCGCGACGCGGCGCTCGCGCACTTCGTCCGCTCCGTGTCGCGGGACGAGATCGACGTGATCCGCCAGACCCTCGCGGGCATCACCGGTAAGGAACCTCCGGCATGACCGGCACCGCCCTGCTCGCATTGATCTCACTGGGGACCGTCGGCGGGGCGCACCTGCTGTCCCGGGCCCGGTGGACGTGGCGCACGCCCCGGATCGGGATCGCGCTCTGGCAGGCCCTCGGGCTGTGCTGGGGCATCGCCACGATCGGCGCCCTGCTCGGGCTCGCCCTCCTGCCGTACCGCAAGGGCGTCCTCGGCGGGCTGCCCGGCCTGTACGCCGACCAGGCGGCCCGGCTCAACCCGGTGCAGGTGGCGGCCCTGCTCGCCGCGATCAGCCTGACCGGCGTGCTGCTGGTCATGCTGATGTTCGCGGTGCTGCGGGTCGTGCGGGCCCGGCGGCGGCACCGGGCCCTGCTCGCGCTGGTGTCGCGCCGCGACTCCTCGGTGCCCGGCACCCTCGTCCTCGACCACCCCGGCGCCGCCGCGTACTGCGTGCCGGGCGTCCGCTCGTCCAAGGTCGTCGTCAGCGCCGGGACCATGGAGCTGCTCGACCGCGGCGAGCTGGCCGCGGTGCTCGCGCACGAGCGCGCCCACGCCCGCGAGCGCCACGACCTGGTGCTGCTGCCGTTCGCGTCACTGCGCCAGGTGTTCCCGCAGTTCCGGCTGGTCGGACGGTGCCTGGACGCGGTGGAGCTGCTGATCGAGATGGCCGCCGACGACCGGGCCCGGCACGGCCGCCCGCCGCGCGAGCTGGCGACCGCGCTGCTGCGCTTCGCCGCCGCCCGCCCGGCCGCCGCGCCGTCCGGCACGCTCGGCGTCGCCTCGCACAGCGACATCCCGGTGATGGCGCGGGTGAACCGGCTGCTGGAGCCGGAGCCGCTGCCCCGCCGGGCCCGCCTCGCCGCGTCGGCCGCCGTCCCGGTCATCGCCGTCCTCCCGCTGCTGCTCCTCGTCCTGCCGCACTAGTCCGCCAGGACCGTCCCGTAGAGGCGGGTGACGCGCAGGCGGATCACCAGCCGCCGGTCCTTCACCATCTGCTCCAGGAACGCCCGCTCGTCCGCCGGGTCGTCGAAGCCCGGTGTCATCGCGAGCAGCTCGCGCCCGGTCGCGTCACCGGGCTCCTCGCTGACGCCGGACAGCTCGGCGGAGCCCTCGGCGACCGCGAACGACAGGTGGCCGGCGCCGGACGCGTGCAGCGCGGCGCGCGGGTCGCGCCGGAGCTGCTTCACCTTCGCCCGGTCGGCCGTCGTGGAGATCCGGACGACGCGCTCGTCCGGGTCCCACGTGTAGATGACCGTCGAGACGTGCGGGTGGCCGTTCTTCTTGTTCGTGGCGAGGACGCCGAACTGCTGCTCGCCGAGGAGGCGGGATAGTTCGTCCTCGCCGACGGGCTTGGGGCCGGGTCCCTGTCCGGGGCCGTACTCGGTCATCGTGATCTCCTTCAGACGTTGGCGGGGACGGACTCGACGGGCGCGGCGCCGGCGGCGGGCGCCGGGCGGCGAAGGACGAGCAGGGACACCGCGAGCGCGGCGACCAGCAGGCCGGCCGAGACGGTGAACGCCAGGTGGTAGCCGCCGGTGAGGGCGGCGGCGGTGTCCCGTCCGTCCGCCCGCAGGGACTGGACGCGGGACGCGGCGAGCGTGGTCATGACCGCGACGCCGAGCGCCATCCCCACCTGCTGGACGGTGTTGAACAGGCCGGACGCCAGGCCCGCGTCCTCGGGCCGGGCACTGGACATGCCGAGCCCGGTCAGCGACGGGAGCACGAGCCCGCCGCCGGCGATCAGCACGAACACCGGGAGCAGGTCGGTGACGTAGTCCGCGTCCACCGGGACGGTCGTGAGCCAGGCCATCGCGCCGATCAGCAGGACGAGCCCGGCCACCAGGACGAACCGCTCGCCGAAGCGGTTCGACAGCCGCGCGGACGCCAGCAGCGACACCGCGCCGATCGACACGGCCGCGGGGAGCATCGCGAGCCCGGTGCCGAGTGCGCCGTAGCCGAGCACCTGCTGCATGAAGAGGGCGACGATCACCTGGAACGAGAACATCGCCGAAAGGGTCAGCAGCTGGACGACGTAGGCGCCGGACACGTTGCGGGAGCGCAGGATCCGCAGCGGCATCAGCGGCGTCGCGGCGCGGGTCTGGCGGACGGCGAACCCGGCGAGCAGCAGCAGCGACACGGCGCCGAGGCCCAGCGTGTGCGCCGACAGCCATCCGTGCCGCTCGACCTTGACGACCGTGTAGATGCCGAGCATCAGCCCGGACGTGACCAGCGCCGCGCCCGCGACGTCCGCGCCGGCGGCCAGGCCGGCGCCCCGGTCGCGGGGGAGGGCGGGAAGGGCGAGCAGCATCACGGCGAGGCCGATCGGCAGGTTGATCAGGAAGATCCAGTGCCAGCTCAGCGCGTCGGTGAGCACGCCGCCGAGCACCTGCCCGATGGACGCGCCGGCCGCGCCGGTGAAGCTGAACACCCCGATCGCCCTGGTCCGCTCGCGGGGGTCGGTGAACAGGGTCACGAGGATGCCGAGCACGACGGCGGAGGCGAGGGCGCTGCCCACGCCCTGCAGGAACCGGGCGGCGATCAGCAGGCCGGACGTGGTGGCGGCGCCCGCCAGTACCGACGCCGCCGTGAAGACCGCGTTCCCGGCGAGGAACAGCGTCCGGCGGCCGACGAGGTCGCCGAGCCGTCCGGCGAGCAGCAGCAGGCCGCCGAGGGGGATCAGGTAGGCGTTCATGATCCAGCTGAGCCCGGCGGGCGAGAAGCCGAGGTCGTCCTGGATGGCGGGGGCCGCGACCGTGACGATGCTGCCGTCGAGGATGGTCATCAGCATCGTGGCGGACAGCACGCCGAGCGCCGCCCACTTGGAGCGGAGCGGGGAGAGCGGGAGGGAGGGCATCGGTCATCTCCTGTCGGGAAGGACAAGAGAGACCGTAGCAGATAGTTTTGTTACAGACTATCTAGGACAGATTTACTTCTGGCGCTCGCGGGCCCGCCGGGCCGGCGCCGTGGTCTCCGGAGGGGTGGCCAGATGCCCGGTGGCCAGGGTGCCCAGCGCCCGGACGAGGGCCTCGCGCTGGTCGTCCGGCAGCGAGCCGAGGGCCGCCGCGTGGACGCCGTCCGCGATCTGCTGGCTGCGCGCGGCGACCCGCGCGCCCTCCTCGGTGACGGCGATGATCCGGGCCCGCCGGTCCCGGGACGAGGGCCGCCGCTCGGCGAGCCCGGCCTTCTCCAGGGCGTCGACGGTCACGACCATGGTGGTCTTGTCCATGTCGCCGATCTCGGCGAGCTGGACCTGGGTGCGCTCCTCCTCCAGGGCGTGCACCAGGACGCAGTGCATGCGCGGGGTCAGCCCGATCTCGGCGAGCGCCGCCGTCATGCGGCCGCGCAGCACGTGGCTGGTGTGGTCGAGCAGGAACGACAGGTCCGTCTGCGTGCGGGCGGGGGCCATCGAGGTCATGCGCCCAGCCTACCCAGGATGGTTTCGTTCTAGATTATCTGGCATCCGCCGCATTCGGTGGGCTACCATGACGGGGTGAAGCGCACCGCATGTCTCGGCTGGTGGCCGTCCTAGGACGGCCACAGTGACGCATGCGATCGGGCCGTCCGCTGGGCGGCCCTTTCTCTTCCTCGGTGACCGGGCCCGACCGGCGGACGGCCGGAGACCCGACGAGGAGGAGCCCCATGGACATCACCCCTGAAGCCCGCAGCCGCCAGCTGGAAGAACGCATCGCGGTCGACCCCGGAGCCTTCCGGATCCTGACCGGCGACCGGCCCACCGGCCCGCTGCATCTCGGGCACTACTTCGGCACGCTGGCCAGCCGGGCGCGGCTCCAGCACACGGGCGTGGAGCTCTTCGTCCTGGTGGCCGACTACCAGGTGCTCACCGACCGGGACGTCGCCGACCACCTGTCGGAGTACGTCGAGGGCCTGGTCGCCGACTACCTGGCGGCCGGGATCGACCCGTCCACGGCGACGATCTTCCGGCACAGCTCCGTCCCCGCGCTGAACCAGCTCATGCTGCCGTTCCTGTCGCTCGTGTCGATCGCGGAGTTGAGCCGCAACCCCACGGTGAAGGACGAGATCGCGACGTCCCGGCAGGCGGCGGTCAGCGGGCTGATGTTCACCTACCCCGTCCACCAGGCCGCCGACATCCTGTTCTGCAAGGCCAACCTCGTGCCCGTCGGCAGGGACCAGCTCCCGCACCAGGAGATCACCCGGACCATCGCGCGCCGCTTCAACGAGCGGTACGGGCCCGTCTTCCCGGTACCGGACGCCCTGCTGTCGTCCGCGCCGCTCTTGCTCGGGACCGACGGCCACAAGATGAGCAAGAGCCGCGGCAACGCCATCGCCCTGTCCGCCACCGAGGACGAGACGGCGCGGCTGGTCAGGCGGGCCGTGACCGACGCCGACCGGACCATCACCTACGCGCCCGAGACCCGCCCGCAGGTCTCCGGCCTCGTCCTGCTCGCCGCCCTCTGCCAGGGCCGCGACCCGCACACCGTCGCCGCCGAGATCGGCGACGGCGGCGCGGCGGCGCTGAAGAAGGTCGTGACCGACTCGGTGAACGAGTTCCTGCGCCCGATCCGGGCCCGCCGCGCCGAACTCGCCGCCGACCGGGCGTACCTGCGCGGCGTCCTCGCCGAGGGCGAAGAGCGCGCCAACGCGATCGCCCAGCGCACGCTGGAGGAGGTCAGAGAGGCGATGGCGTCCTAGCGGCCGAGCACCTGGAGAGCAGGGCGTCCTAGCGGGGGGCGATGCCGTCGAGGACGGTCGCGACGAGGTCGTCCACGAGGGCCGGCGACACGCGGTGCGCGATGCCCCGCCCCTGGAACAACAGCGACAGCACCGGCTCGTGGCAGGCGCCGACGATCAGCGAGGCGGCCGCCTCGACCCGGGCGCCCGGGTCGAGGCGGCCGAGGTCGCGCTCGCCGCGCAGGTAGGCGGCGAGCCGCTCGTTCCAGGTGCCGCCCCCGCCGCTCAGCGCGGCGAACCGGGCGAGGACGGCCGGCTGCGCGACCAGCCCGGTCAGCGCGGGCAGCAGCCCGTCGTGCAGGGCGAGGCCGTGCGCCACGTACGCGCGCAGGTTCTCCTCGACCGTGCCGGCACCGGGCTCGGGCAGCGGGCCGAGCGGCCGCGCGACCGACTCGGCGTGCGCCCGCAGCGCGTGCGCGAGCAGCTCCTCCTTGTCGGCGAAGTGGTTGTAGAGGACGCCGTCGGCGACGCCCGCCTCCCGCGCGATCGCCCGGACGGTCAGGCCCGCCGTCCCGCGCTCGGCGATCAGCCGCTCGGCCGTGGCGATCAGGTGGTCGCGCAGGGTGCGGTCGCCGGCGCCCAGCGCCGCTGCTCTTCGAGGTGACATCACCCCGCATGGTAATGAGCGAGGCCCAACCCGTGCGCGGGGAGTCCGGGCGGGAAGTCCGGCCACGCCGCGCGCCTCATCGCCGCGCCGTGACCAGCCACGCGGTGCTGCGCAGGCGGACGGCGCCGTCGCGCTCGAAGGGGCGCATCGCCTCGACGAGGGCGTCGCGCACCTCGTCGCCCGAGCCGTAGTTGTAGTGGATCGGGCCCCAGCCCGCGAAGAACTCCCCGGCCTCGCGGGCGTCGCGTCCCCAGATCTGGTCGGCCACGACCCTGCGGCTGGACACGCCGTGGAACCCGGCGCCGCCGAGCACCTCCTGGACGCGGCCCGGGTCCGAGAGCGACAGCGGCCCGCCGTCGTGCCCGACCGGGGGCCGGTCGAGGGGCGGGAGCGCGGCCATGATGGCCCCCATCTCGCTCTCGGCGAAAGGCGCCATGCACAGGAACGCCAGCCGGCCGCCCTCGCGCAGGGCCCGCCGGACGTTGCCGAACGCGGCGACCGGGTCGGTGAAGAACATGATCCCGAACCGGCTGACGGCGACGTCGAAGCCGGCGGCGGGGAACGGGTGCACCTGCGCGTCGCCCCGTTCGAAGGCCACGTTCGCGACGCCCTCCTGCTCGGCGAGCGAGCGGGCGCGGGCGAGCATCGGCCGGGACAGGTCGACGCCCGTCGCGGCGCCGAGGGCCGCCCGCCGTGCCGCGAGCCGGGTGATCTGCCCGTTGCCGCAGCCGATGTCGAGGACCCGGTCGCGCGGTCCGATCGCCGCCGCCTCCAGCAGGACCTCGTTGAACCCGCCGTTCATGGCGTCGTACCGGTCGTGGTTCTCGGCCCAGTGCTCGCCCTCGTACCCGTTCCACGCCTCCGCCTGGTGCGTGTTGACGATCTCCGTCACGGTCTCCTCCATATGAACAATTGTTCATGAACGTATGTTCATAATGGGGCCGGGCAGTGACCGCGTCAAGGGGCGACCCGGCAGACGTAGAACGGAATTCTTCGTTCCGCTAACATGGGGGCATGGAGACGGCACGGGCGCCCATGAGCGGGCGGAAAGCGCAGGCCGCACGCAACGACGAACTCATCCGGGAGGCGGCGCGGGCGGTGTTCACCGCCGACCCCGGCGCGCCGGTCTCGGCGGTGGCCGAGCACGCCGGGGTCGGGATCAGCGCGCTGTACCGGCGCTACAAGAGCAAGGAGGACCTGCTCCAGAAGCTCGCCGACGAGGGCATGGACCGCTACCTCGCCGAGGTGGAGGCGGCCCTGGACGACGACGGCGACGCGTGGGAGGCGTTCGCCGCGTTCATGCGCCGCTGCCTGGACATCGGCGCGGGCTCCCTCACCATGCGCCTGGCGGGCAGCTTCGAGGTGACCGAGGCCATGAGCCGCAAGGGCCGCGAGATCCATGTCGCGACGCAGCGGCTGCTGGAGCGCACCCGGGAGGCGGGCGCGCTGCGTCCCGAGATCGAGGTCGGCGACATCTCGGTGATCCTGGAGTACCTGCACGGCATCCGGATCGGCGACGACGAGCGGATGAACCGGCTCCAGCACCGCTACCTGGCGCTGATCCTGGACTCCATGAACCTCACGGACCGGTACGAACTGCCCGGTCCCCCTCCGAGCTGGCAGGAGCTGGTCACGCGTTATGACGACTGAGCTGGGACGACGGGCGCTCAACCGGGCGCTGCTGGCCCGCCAGCTCCTGCTGCGGCGGCACGCCATGCCCGCGCTGGAGGCGATCGAGCATCTGGTGGGGCTGCAGGCGCAGGCCCCGAACCCGCCCCACATCGGGTTGTGGAGCCGGCTCGCGGACTACGCGCTCGACGAGGCCGGGGAGCTGATCGCCGACCGCCGGGCGCTGCGGATGGTGCTGATGCGCGGGACGCTGCACCTGGTCAGCGCCCGCGACGCCCGCGCGCTGCGGCCGATGACCCAGGTGATCCTCGACAACCACCTGAAGGCGCGCAGGGCCGAACTGGGGCACCTCGACCTCGCCGCCGTCACCGCGTGGGCGCGGGCCCTGCTGGAGGAGGAGCCGCGGTCCGACAAGGACCTGCGCGCTCTGCTGGCCGAACGCTGGCCGGACGAGGACCCGGCGCTGCTGGCCTGGGCGGTCCGCCTCTCCCTGCCGCTCGTGCAGGTCCCGCCGCGCGGGATCTGGGGATCGTCCGGGGTCGCGCGGCACACCACGCTGGAGAACTGGCTCGGGCCCGCGGCGCCCGATCCGTCCCCGGACGACCTCGTGCGGCGCTACCTGCGCGCGTTCGGGCCCGCGAGCGTCCAGGACGTCCAGCAGTGGGCCGGGCTGACGCGCCTCGGCGAGGTCGTCGAGCGGCTCGGGCCCGAGCTGGTGACCTTCCACGACGAGAACGGCCGGACGCTGTACGACCTCACGGACGCGCCGCGCCCCGGCCCCGACGTGGAGGCGCCGGTCCGGTTCGTCCCCGACTTCGACAACCTGCTGCTGTCGCACGCCGACCGGGTGCGGATCATCTCCGAGGAGCACCGCAAGCGCGTCTTCACCGTCAACGGCATCATCCGCGCGACGTTCCTCGTGGACGGCTTCGTCCACGGCATGTGGAAGATGGAGAAGGGCCGGGGCGAGGCCACGCTGCGGATCGAGCCGTTCGCTCCCGTCCCGGGGCCGGAGCGCGCCGCACTGGAGGAGGAGGGCATGCGGCTCCTCGCCGCCGCCCACCCCGAGGCGAAGTCACACGGCGTGGAGTTCGTCTAGTCCTCGCGGGCGCACGGCGCCTCGCGGTCCGGGTCGAGGGAGCCCAGCAGGGCGTGGAGGATCTCGCGGAACTCCAGCACCTGCTCGCGGGTCAGCGGGTCGAACAGGTGCCGCCTGACCTCGGCGACGTGGCCGGGCGCCGCCTTCGCGAGGACGGCGAAGCCCTCGTCGGTCAGCCGGGCGATCGTGGTGCGCCGGTCGGAGGCGGGCTTGCACCGGCTCACCCAGCCGGCCTCCTCCAGCCGGTTCACCGCGTGCGACAGGCGGCTCGGGGACGAGTGGACGATCTCGGCGAGCTCGGTCATCGTCAGCGCGCGGCCGGGCGCCTCCGACAGCATCGCCAGGATCATGTAGTAGGTGTGCGGCAGGCCCGAGTCGCGCTGGAGCTGGCGGTCGAGGGCCTCGCCGAGCAGCCGGGACGTCCACAGGAAGGCGCGCCAGGTCTCCTGCTCGTCGTCGTCGAGCCAGCGCGGCTCGGTCATCGTCTCGGCCATGCCGGCAGTCTACCCGGCACTTGAACCCTCAAGACTTGAATGTTCAACGAAATCGAGTATGGTTGAGCTCTCAAGTAAGGGGAGGACGGACATGACCAGGATGCCGGTGCTCTATCTCAGCCACGGCGCGCCTCCGCTGGCCGACGACGCCCGGTGGACCGCCGAGCTGGCCCGCTGGTCGGCGGAACTGCCGAGGCCGGAGGCGATCCTCATGGTGTCCGCGCACTGGGAGGAGGCACCGCTGAGCATCGGCGCCACCCGGCCCGTGCCGCTCGTCCACGACTTCTGGGGTTTCCCCGAGCGCTACTACACCGTCCGGTACGACGCGCCCGGCGCGCCCGCTCTCGCCGACGACGTGCGCAGGCTCATCCCCGGCGTCCACCAGGACGAGGAGCGGGGCCTGGACCACGGCGCGTACGTCCCCCTCGTGGAGATGTTCCCGGACGCCGACGTCCCGGTGCTGCAGATGTCGATGCCCACCCTGGAGCCGGAGCGCCTCTTCGAGGTCGGGCGGAGCCTCGCGCCGCTGCGCGACAAGGGCGTCCTCATCGTCGGGAGCGGTTTCACCACGCACAACCTGCGCGAGATGCGCCCGGACCCGGACGCGGCGCCGCCCGCGTGGTCGGCGGAGTTCGACGAGTGGACGGACCGGGCCGTGCGGGGCGGCGACGTCGACGCCCTGCTCGACTTCCGCGCCAAGGCCCCGGCCGCGCGCATCGCGCACCCGCGGACGGAGCACTTCGCGCCGCTGTTCGTGGCGCTCGGCGCCGACGCCGACGCCGCCTCGCGGCGGCGGTCGGTCATCGACGGCTACTGGCTGGGACTCGCCAAGCGCTCGTTCCAGTTCGGCTGACCGGTCGTCGCGTTCCGTCCGGACCTGTTCCCGACCAGGTCAGTCGGTCCGGACGGGCACGTCCATCCGGGCGAAACCGGTGCGCCAGGACGCGACTCGCGGCTTCCACCCGAGGCTCAGCGCCTTGGCGTTGGACGCCGGGCGGCCCGTCGCGGCCGCGTGCTTGCCGGCGCTGCCCGGGCTGGGCGCGCCGAGCGCCGCGCTGTAGACCGGCAGCCAGTCCGCCGTGGTCGCCGGCTCGTCGTCGACGACGTTGACGACCCCGGCGGGCCAGTCCAGGGCGGCGAGCGCCGCCGACGCCGCGTCGTCGGCGTGCACGAACGACGTCCAGGACGGCGCCTCGCGCAGGACGCCGGCCCGCACCCGCTTGGCGATCGCGCCGTCCGGCGCGTACCAGGTCCCGGGGCCGTAGAGCGCCCCGTACCGGAGGACGACGCCGTGCGGCATCTCGGAGACCGCCGCCTCCAGCGCCGCGATGCCCGCGTAGGGCGGCAGGTGCGGGTCGAGCGGGTCGGTCTCGACGGCGGGCGCGTCGCCCGGCACGTACAGCCAGGCGATGCTCTGGGCGACCATGGTCCGCACGCCGGCGGCCTTCGCCGCGTCGACCAGGTTGCGGGTGCCGACGATCCGCAGGCGCGAGTTGGCCGCGAAGTCCTCGTCGCTGAGGTCGGTGAGCTGGTGGACCACGGCGTCGGGGCGCACGGCGGCCACGGCGTCGCGCACCGCGGCGGCGTCGAGCACGTCCAGCACGACCGGTGCGGCGCCGAGGTCGCGGATCATGCCGGTGCGTTCGGTCCGGCGTGTCGTCCCTGCGACCTCGTGGCCCGCCTGGACGAGCAGCGGGATCAGCCGGCGGCCGACTACTCCGGTCGCTCCGGCGAGGAGAATCTTCAAGGGGGTACCTCCGCGACTTTCGCGCCATCGTGCATCGTCTGCTGTGGGGTCTGTCCAGCACTGGTCACGCCCGGCGTTCCGCATGGACACCCCCCTGCGTCCGGCCGGACGAAGTCGGACGGGCCACACCGCCCCCCGGCGGCTCGTCCGCCATGAGCGTACCGCCGGGAAGCGCCCGAACGCGTTTCGCGTGCGCCACGGGCGAGAATTCTTGTTCTCTGACGGGATTCGGCACTGCGAAGGATCGGCGGCACATGAAGATCACTCTTGTCCACGGCGACATCACCGAGCAGAAGGTCGGCGCGGTCGTGAACGCGGCGAACTCGTCGCTGCTGGGCGGGGGCGGGGTGGACGGAGCGATCCACCGCAAGGGCGGCCCGGAGATCCTGGAGGAGTGCCGCAGGCTCCGCTCGTCCCACTACGGCGGCGGCCTGCCGACCGGCCAGGCGGTGGCGACGAGGGCCGGGCTGCTGCCCGCCGCATGGGTGATCCACACCGTCGGCCCCGTGTACTCCTCCGCCGAGGACCGCTCCCACCAGCTCGCCTCCTGCTACCGCGAGTCCCTCCGCATCGCCGACGAGCTGGGCGTCGGCTCGATCGCCTTCCCCGCCGTGTCGGCCGGCATCTACGGCTGGCCCATGGACGATGCCGCCCGCATCGCGGTCGGCACCGTCCGGGGAACCCCGACCCAGGTGATGGACGCCCGCTTCGTCCTGTTCACCGAGGCCGCCTACGACGCCTTCGAGCGCGCCGTGGGAGCGCTCTAGCGTTCATCGGTTCCAGCGGGCGCGGGGGGAGCGCCTCAGCCCTCGTCGTCCTCCTTCGGCGGGGGCACCACCAGGACCGGGCGGTGGGCGTGGTGCAGCACGCGCGTGGACACGCTGCCCAGGATCACCGACCGGGCCCCCGCCAGACCGCGCGAGCCGGTGACGACGAGGGAGGCGTCCAGTTCCTCCGCGACGTCCACGATCGCGGCCCACACCGGCCCGCCGCCGCGCTCGGCGCGCACCGCCACGCCGGTCAGCCCCGCCTCGGCGGCGATGTCGGCGCCCTGCTGGGCGAGCCGCTCGGCCTGCTTCTCCTCCTCGTACTGCTCGCCCTCGTCGATCCGGCCGGCCACGGGCACCGCGGCGGCCAGGGGCGCCCAGGAGATCTGGGTGAACAGCGGCTCCCACACCGTCATGATCACGGTCGGCTCGTCACGCAGGTGCCGCGCCACGTACTCGACCGCCGCCCGCGCGTCGTCAGAACCGTCGTATGCGATGAGAACTGTCATACGGTCAACTTCTCCACCCTCGGGCGCCGCGAACGCGAACGCCGAGGTCAGTGGCGAATCTCTCAGCGCACGGATCCCTCAGGCGCGGGCCGGGGCGCGGCCGGTGCCGGGCGGGCCCGCGAAGGCCTGCGCGACGTCCAGCCAGCGGTCGGCGCCGGGGCCGGTCGCGGTGAGGGCCAGGTCGGCGCGGTGGCGGCGCTGGGTCACCGCGTGGCAGAAGTCGAGGGCGGGACCGGTGACCGACTGGCGGGCGTCCGGCGGGCCCCAGGTCCACTCGTCGCCGTCCGGGCCCCGCAGGACGACGCGGAACTCCTCGGCGGGCGGCTCCAGCCCCCGGTTGCGGAACGCGAAGTCGCGGGTGCGGACGCCGATGTGCGCGACGTGCCGGAGGCGGCGCGTGGGCTCGCGGCGCTCGCCGAGCGCGTCGGCGACGTCCTCGCCGTGCGCCCAGGTCTCCATGAGCCGCGCGGTCGCCATGGACGCAGCGCTCATCGGCGGGCCGAACCAGGGCAGGCGCGTGCCCGGCGGGACGGCGGCGAGGGCGTCCACCATCCGGAGGCGGCCCTCCCGCCAGCGGGCGAGCAGCCGGGCGGGTTCCTCCCGGGCCCCCTCCCGCGCGCCGGCCTCGACGTAGCCGCCGGGGTCGGCCATGGCCTCCCCGACGATCCGCGCGAACGCGGCGGCGTCGGTGGCCGCGACGGCCGCCTGCGCGTCCGTCCAGGCCAGGTGCGCGATCTGGTGCGCGATCGTCCAGCCCTCGGCGGGGGTCGGGTCCGCCCAGCGGCCGGCGGCCAGCGGCGCGACGAGGGCGTCGACGGAGTCGCCCTCGGCGGCGAGGTCGGCGAGCAGGAGCTTCAGATCCGGCATCCCGCAATGATCCCGTGCCGCGGGGCGCCCGGTACAGGGCCGGACGGGGTCCCGTTCAGCCGAGGAGGTCGCGGGCGGCGGCGTAGTCGGCCTTGCCGTTCGGCAGCCTCAGCCCGCGGTCGGTGCGCACGAACGCCTTCGGGATCTTGTAGCGGGCGAGGTGGGCGGCGCACCCGGCGCGCAGCTCCGTGTCGGAGGGGGCTCCGGACGGGCCGACCACCGCGACGATCTCCGTGCCCCAGCGCTCGCTCGGGCGGCCGACCACCAGCGCGTCGGCGACGCCGGGCAGGCCGCGCAGGACGGTCTCGACCTCTTCCGCGAACACCTTCTCGCCGCCGGTGTTGATCGTGGTGGCCTCGCGCCCGTGCACCTCGACGGCGCCGTCGGCGAGGAGCCGGGCCCGGTCGCCCGCGACGACGAGGCGCTCGCCGTCCACGGTGAGGAACGTGGCCGCCGTCTTCACCGGGTCGCCGAGGTACCCGAGCGGGATCGCGTCGCCGCCCTTGGCCAGCCAGCCGAGCTCGTCCTCGCCGGGCGCGAGCCGCCGGGACCGGTCCGCGCTGAGCACGGCCGTGCCCGCCGCCGCGCGGAACGTCCGCGCGTCCGGGCCGTGCCGGGTGACCTGGAACCCGCTCTCGGAGGAGCCGAGGACGTCCACGAGCCGGGCGTGCGGGAGGAGCTGGAGGAGCCGCGCCCGCACGCCGGGGCTGACGCCGGCGGCGGAGTTGATCAGTGTCCGCAGCGAGGCCAGGTCGTGCGGGCGCGCCTCCAGCGCCGCGACGATCGGACGGGCGAACGCGTCCCCGACCAGCGGCATCCGGGTGGCGCGCTCGCGCTCGGCGGTGGCCATCAGGTCGGCGGCGTCCAGGCCGTCCACCCGGTCGGGGAACACCACGCAGCCGCCGCCGCACCAGCCGCCGAGCGCCGACCACGTCCCCCCGCCGTGCATGAGCGGCGGCCCGACCAGTACGCGGACGTCGCTGCGGACGGCCCGCTCGACCGCCTCGCCGAGGTCGGTGAGCGGCGCGCCGTCGCGGCGCCGCATGCCGAGCGGCCCGGCCATCAGGTCGCCGATCCGCCACAGCACGCCCTTCGGCAGCCCCGTCGTGCCGCCGGTGTAGAGGATGTGCAGGTCGTCCGGGCTCGGACGGCCGGGGAGGGGCTCGCAGGACGCCTTGGCGAGCGCGTCCTCGTAGTCGAGCGCGCCGGGCAGGAGGGCGGCGCCCGAGTCGTCCGCCACCTGGAGCAGGAGCGGGCCGGTGCCGAGCCTGTCGATCACCCGGCCGATCGCGTCGGCGAACCGCGCGTGGTAGAGGACGGCGGCCGGCCGGGCGTCGGCGAACAGCTGGGCCAGCTCGTCGTCCACGTACCGGTAGTTGACGTTGAACGGCGCGACCCTCGCCTTGTGCGCGCCGACCAGCCCCTCCAGGTACTCGGGCCCGTTGTGCAGGTAGAGGGCGAGATGGTCGTGGGGCGACTCCCACGGCTCGGACGCCGCGCCGCCGCCGTCCCGCGTGCGCAGGCCGAGGCCGCGGGCGTGCAGGACGTTCGCCAGCCGCCGCGTCCGGTCGGCGACCTCGCGCCAGGTCATCCGGCGTTCGCGCCACACCAGGCACTCGCGGTCGGGGATCGCGGCGGCGATGGCCTCGTGCAGGGTCGCCAGGTCGAGCATCGGCACTCCTCCAGGGGACGGGGCGTCGGCAGCACCGTAACCGATGACTTACCGAATCCGGTTCAGCGGGTGGGCTGCCACCGAAGTGAACTGGCGTACGGGGCATAGCGCCGGACCCCCGACAATTACCCCGTGCCCCCTGTCCCGAGGCCGCGGGGGGAGGTGACCCGCGGCACCACCGCCCCCAACCGGCTGCGCCGGATCGACCGCTGGATCGCCGCCACCCAGACCGCCGCGCTGCGCTCGGGCGCACGGCCGCTGGCCGTCGACCTCGGCTACGGCGCGTCCCCGGTCACCACCTTCGAGCTCTACTCGCGCCTCCGCCCGGTGTCGCCGCGCCTGGAGGTCGTCGGCATCGAGATCGAGCCGGCCCGGGTCGCCGCCGGGGTCGCCTTCGCCGCCGCGACCGGGCCCCACGAGGGGCTCTCGTTCCGGCGCGGCGGCTTCGAACTGCCGGTGCCGCGCCCGCCGGTGCTGGTACGGGCGTTCAACGTGCTGCGGCAGTACGACGAGGCGGCGGCATGGCGCGCATGGGACGAACTGCGCGCGCGCCTCGCCCCCTCCGGCGTCCTGGTCGAGGGGACGTGCGACGAGATCGGGCGCCGTGCCGTCTGGGTGACGTTCACCGAGGACGGCCCGGCCACCATCACGTTCGCGGCCCACGTGCGCTCGCTCGAACGGCCGTCCGCGCTGGCCGAGCGGCTGCCCAAGACGCTGATCCACCGGAACGTGCCGGGCGAGCCCGTCCACGACTTCCTGACCGCGTTCGACCGCTGCTGGGCGACCGCGGCGCCCCACTCGGCGTTCGGTCCCCGCGCACGCTGGGTCGAGGCCGTGTCGCTGCTGGCGCTGAGTCATCCCGTCCTGTCGCGTCCCCCGTACGGCGGCCGGAACCGGTGGCGCCTCGGCGAGGTCACGCTCCCCTGGAGCGCCGTCGCGCCCCACTCGCGGTGACGGCCTACTCGCGGTGACGGCCTACTCCTGAAAATGCCTACTCGCGGTGGAGCTTGTGCGGGGCCGCCTGGACGCGCGGCTGGACGTCGATGCGGTCGATGTTGACGTGCGGCGGGCGGGTGACGGCCCAGGCGACGCAGTCGGCGACGTCGTCGGCGACCAGCGGCTCCGGGACGCCCTCGTACGGCTTGGCGGCCTTCTCCTCGTCCCCCCGGAAGCGGACGAGGGAGAACTCCTCGGTCTTGACCAGGCCCGGCGCGATCTCGGTGACCCGGACGGGCTCGGCGACCAGTTCCAGGCGCAGCACCTCGTTGACCGCGTAGGCGGCGTACTTGGCCGCGTTGTACCCGCCGCCGCCCTCGTAGGGGGCGTGCCCGGCCAGCGAGGTGATGTTGACGACGTGGCCCGCGCCGCTCTCGACCAGCTTCGGCAGGATCGCCTTGGTGACGCGGACGAGGCCGATGACGTTGCTGTCGTACATCGACCGCCAGTCCTCCAGGTCGGCGGTCGCCACGCTCTCCAGGCCGAGCGCCCCGCCGGCGTTGTTGACCAGGACGTGGCAGGCGCCGACGGCCGCCGCGAGCGCGTCCACCGACTCCTGCGAGGTCACGTCCAGGGTGAACGGCGCCATCCTGCCCGCGCCCGGGACGCTCTCGGTGATCTCCCTGGCGAGGGCGTCGAGCCGGTCGCGGCGCCGCGCGGCGAGCACGACGTTGAACCCCTCGGCGGCCAGGCGCCGCGCCGTGGCCGCCCCGATGCCGCTGCTTGCTCCGGTCACAATCGCCGTCTTGCGCATGCGTCCAGTCTTCCCGGTGGGTGAGCGTGGATCGGCAGAGTAAGCCGGAACGGCAGCCTATCCGCGCGTCGTTCGCGGGTGAGGTGCGTCACTGTGGCGGGGCGGCGCGCTTGTCCCCCTGACCGAGGGAACACGGAACCCGGTCGATAGGTTGCACTGTCGGAGGTGGTGTCGGGTGTCGCGTCGTATCAGCCGGGTTGCGACGATCAGTGTGCATACGTCCCCTCTCGACCAACCGGGCACCGGCGACGCGGGCGGTCTGAACGTCTACGTGGTCGAGGTCGCCAAGCGGCTCGCCGCCAGGGGCGTCGAGGTGGACATCTTCACCCGCGCGACCTCGCGGGCCCTCCCGCCCGCCGTGGAACTCGCGCCGGGCGTCCTCGTCCGCAACGTGGTCGCCGGGCCGTTCGAGGAACTCGACAAGGCCGAGCTTCCCCGGTACCTGTGCGGGTTCACCTCCGGGGTGCTGCGCGCCGAGGCGGCCCACGAGCCCGGCCACTACGACCTCCTCCACACGCACTACTGGCTGTCCGGCCAGGCGGGCTGGGCGGCCAAGGAGCGGTGGGGCGTCCCGCTCGTCCACTCCATGCACACGATGGCCAAAGTCAAGAACGCGGCCCTCGCGGACGACGACAGGCCCGAACCGGCCGAGCGCGTCCTCGGCGAGGAGCAGGTCGCGGCGTCGGCCGACCAGCTCGTCGCCAACACCGCCGAGGAGGCCGGAGAACTCGTCGACCTCTACGGCGCCGACTCCTCCCGCGTCGCGACCGTCAGCCCCGGCGTCGACCTGTCGCTGTTCCGCCCCGAACCGCCGTTCATCGCCCGCGGAGCCGGCCTCCTCCCGCACCGGACCGGCCCCGCCCGCCGCCGCCTCGGCCTGCCCCGCGACGCCTACGTGCTGCTGTTCGTCGGCCGCATCCAGCCGCTGAAGGCCCCCGACGTGCTGCTGCGCGCCGTCGCCCGCATGCTCGCCGACGACCCGGCGCTGCGCTCGCGGCTCGTCGTCGCCGTCGTCGGCGGCCCGAGCGGCTCCGGGCTGTGCCGCCCCGCGGGCCTGCAACTGCTCGCCGCCGAACTCGGCATCTCCGACGTCGTGCGCTTCGAGCCGCCGTCGCCGCAGCAGGAGCTGGCCGACTGGTACCGCGCCGCGGACGTCACCGTCGTCCCGTCCCACAGCGAGTCGTTCGGGCTCGTCGCCGTCGAGTCCCAGGCCTGCGGGACCCCGGTCGTGGCGTCCCGCGTCGGCGGTCTGTGCACGGCGGTCGCCGACGGCGAGTCCGGCGTGCTGGTCCCCGGCCACGACCCCGCCGACTACGCCGCCGTCCTGCGGCGCCTGCACGCCGAGCCCGGCCTGCACGCCCGCCTCGCCCGCGGCGCCGTCCGGCACGCGCACGGCTTCGGCTGGGACGCCACCGTCGACCGGCTGCTCGAGGTGTATACCGGTGCCATGCCGGTGCCGGCCACGGCCGCGCGGGCCACCGTATGAGCCGAGCCGACCGGGGGCGCGGGGGAGCCGCCCTCCAAGGGGGAGACACGTGACCATCGTCGAGACCATCCGCGAGACGCTGAGATCCAACGAGCTGGAGTTCGAGGAGCCGCGCGAGAACGCGTTCTTCGTCAAGCTCCCCGGGCAGCACAAGCTCGCCACCATGACGTGGCTCATCGCCGGCGACCACTCCCTGCACGTCGAGGCGTTCTTCTGCCGCCGCCCGGACGAGAACCACGCCGAGTTCTACCGGTTCCTCCTGGAGAAGAACGGCCGCATGTACGGGGTCGCCTTCGCGCTGGACGACGTGGGCGACGTCCACCTCGTCGGGAAGGTCCCGCTCGAAGCGGTCTCGCCGGAGGAGATCGACCGCCTCCTCGGCTGCGTCCTCACCTACTCCGACGAGAACTTCGACAAGGCGCTGGAGCGCGGGTTCAAGTCGTCCATCCAGCGCGAATGGGACTGGCGCGTCAAGCGCGGCGAGAGCCTCGCCAACCTCCAGGCCTTCGCCTCCTTCGCGGACCCGGCCAACCGCGAGTGACCCGCGCGGGGCCGCTAGGCTCTGGTGCCATGGCGACCCTGGTATTGCTCCGGCATGGCGAAAGCGTCTGGAACGCGGAGGGGCTGTTCACCGGCTGGGTGGACGTCGACCTCTCCGCCAAGGGCGAGAGCGAGGCGACCAAGGGCGGCGATCTGCTGCTCGACGCCGACATCACCCCCGACGTGCTGCACACCTCCCTGCTGAAGCGGGCCATCCGCACCGCCAACATCGCCCTTGACGTGGCCGACCTGCTCTGGATCCCGGTGAAGCGCTCCTGGCGCCTCAACGAGCGCCACTACGGCGCCCTCCAGGGCAAGAACAAGGCGCAGACGCGCGAGGAGTTCGGCGAAGAGCAGTTCATGACGTGGCGCCGCTCCTACGACACCCCGCCGCCGCCCATCAAGGACGACGACCCCCTGTCCCAGGTCAACGACCTGCGCTACGCCGAGCTGCCGTCCGAGCTGATCCCGCGCTCGGAATGCCTCGCCGACGTCGTCGACCGCATGCTGCCGTACTGGTACGACTCGATCATCCCCGACCTGGCCGCGGGCAAGACCGTCATGGTCGCCGCGCACGGCAACTCCCTGCGCGCCCTGGTCAAGCACCTGGACGACATCTCCGACGAGAAGATCGTCGGCCTGAACATCCCCACCGGCATCCCGCTCGTCTACGAGCTGGACGACGACTTCTCCCCGCTCAAGCGCGGCGGCGAGTACCTCGACCCGGCCGCCGCCAAGGCCGCGATCGAGGCCGTCAAGAAGCAGGGCGCGGGCAAGGCCGAGCCCGCCGCCAAGCCCGCCGCGAAGAGCCCCGCCCCGAAGGACGAGCGCAAGCCCAGGCGCGGCAAGCGCAAGTAGCCCCGAGGGGCCGCCCCCGGGTGGCCCCTCGCACGGTGAACGCGGGCGGGCGCGGTCACCCGGAGCCGACGCTCGCCGGGACGGGACGACGGTCGCGGCGGTGGATGTGCACGGCCACGGCCGGCCCGGCGAGGGTGAGCACGGCCGCCACGGGGAAGAGCGAGCGCAGGCCCGGCCCGTCGCTGATCAGCGTCCCGCCGAGCCGGCCGGCGAACGCGGCGGCTGCGGTCAGTGGGTGAGGGTGAGGCGGGCGGCGCGGCCCTTCTCGCCCGCGGCCCAGCAGCCGCCGTCGGGCGCGCAGTCGACGGTGTCGAAGCTCCCGGCGTCGAACCGGGTCCACGTCCGGCCGCCGTCGAGGGTGCCGTCACTGCCCGTGGGTCCCACGGCCAGCGCGGCCGGGCCCGCGTACGCCGGCCACACGACCCCCGACCGGTACTCGGCCGGCGGGCGCCGCGCGGGACGCCACGTGCGGCCCCCGTCGCCGGTCGTCGCCGCGGCCGCCGGGGACGGCTGCCCCGGCCGGTAGTCGCCGCCGACCGCGACGCCGTGCCGGGCGTCGCGGAACGCCACCGCGAACACGCCCTGGGACGGACTGGACGGCAGCGGCGTGTCGGCCACGGTCCAGGTGAGGCCGCGGTCCTCGGAGTGGAACACGCGCGAGCGGGACGCCCCGCCCGTCGCCAGCCACACGTCCCGCGGCCCGTGGCTCACCAGGCACTGCCCGCTCGCGGCGAACCCGGCCTCGCCGTCCAGCGCCGGGGGCATGCCCCTGGACGGCAGGACCCGCCAGCTACGGCCCGCGTCGCCGGTGGCGATGATCCGGAACCGGCCGTCCACGGGGTCGCTGACGGCCAGCCCGTGGCGGGAGTCGAGGAACGTAACGCAGTCGTAGAACGCCCTGGGATCGTCGTTGTGGAAGCCGAGCGTCCAGGTGACGCCGCCGTCCGAGGTCTGGTAGACGCGGGACGCGTCGCCCTCGCCGATGGCCAGCACGACCGCCCGCCGCGCGTCGAACGCCTCGACGTCGCGGAACTCCAGGCCCTGCGCGCCCGCCGGGGCGACGTCGCGCCACGTGCGGCCGCCGTCGGCCGTCCGCAGCACGGTCCCGCCGCTGCCCGCCAGCCAGGCGGCCTCGCGGCCGACCGCCGCCAGGCCGCGGAACCGCGCCTCGCTCCCGGTCGGGGTGAGCCGCCAGGCGGGCCCGTGCGCCCCCGGCGTCGCCCGCGCCGACGCGGCGCCCGGCACCCCGAGGGACGCCGCCGCCACCGCCCCGCCCACCCCGGCCACCGTGATCGCCCGGACCAGCGCCCGCATCGGTCTCATGACGCGCAAGCTAACGAACGTTGATCAAGCCGTCCAGACCCATCGCCCTCCGCGCCTCGCCGGCACGGCGAGGGCGCGGGCGGGGCCGGCCGGTTCAGGCCGAGTCGATGATCTCCTCGGGGCGCTGGCCGGTCACCAGGTAGACGACGTTCTCCGCGACGTGCACGGCGTGGTCGGCGAAGCGCTCGAAGTAGCGTCCGGCGAGCGTGATGTCGACGGCCGGCTCGACGCCGTGCCGCCACTTCGGGGACAGCAGGATGTCGAACAGGCGGCGGTGGAGGCGGTCCATCTGGTCGTCGTCGGCGTCCAGTTCCAGGCCCATCTCCACGTCCTGGGACGCGATCACGCTGCCCGTCTTGGCGATCATCCGCTCGGCGATCTGCCCCATCTCCAGGACGATCGCCTGAAGCTCGGGCGGGACGGCCGACTCGGGGTGGCGGCGCCGGGCCGTCTTGGCGATGTGCACGGCGAGGTCGCCCATGCGCTCCAGGTCGCCGCTCATCCGCAGCGCGGTGATCAGGGTCCGCAGGTCGCCGGCGACCGGCTGCTGGCGGGCCATCAGGTCGAACACCGTCGCCTCGATGGCGGCGTCGATCTTGTTGACGTGCTCGTCCCCGCTGATGACCTCCTCCGACAGCCGCAGGTCGGCGTCCAGGAGGGCGGTCACCGCGCGGGCCATCGCGGACCGGACGAGGCGGGTCATCTCCACCAGGCTGTCGGTGAGGGAGTCGAGTTCCTCGTGGTAGGCGTCGCGCACTTGGGAATCCTTCGATCTGAACCGGGGGCGGGCGGGCAGGGCGGACTCGCCCACGCCACAGCCTGCCCCACGGGCGTGAACGCATCCGGTGGGAAAGGTGAACTTTCGGGTAACGAGAAGGCGCTGACCAGGCCAGGGGGGAGGCGTTACTCCGAACGCCGCTTACGATCCGAGGTGTGGAGTTCGAGATTGTCGCGAGCCTCACCGGGCTCGCCGGGCTCGCGATCGGGCTCGCGACTGGATTGGCGGTGCGGGTGAGCGAGCGAGCCCAGCGGACGGCGGTTGCGACGAACCCGGTGGGCAGCCTGCCGCCGGGCGTCGCCTCGGTCCTGAGCGTCCTGCGGTCCTCGGCCGTCGTGCTGGACGGCGAGGACCGGGTCCTGCGGGCCAGTTCGGCGGCGCGGGCGTACGGCCTGGTCAGCGGCGACCACCTCGTGGTGGACGAGGTGATCGCGATGACCCGGCTCGTCCGCCGCGACGGGGAGATCCGCGAGACCGAGATACAGGTCGGCTCGAACGGCGGCCGCCGCCGGGCCGACGGGCGCTGGTTCGCGGTCCGCGTCGCGCCGCTCGGGTCGCACGGGCTCGTCCTCGTCCTCGCCGAGGACCTCACCGACATGCGCCGCACCGAGGCGATCCGCCGCGACTTCGTGGCGAACGTCAGCCACGAGCTGAAGACCCCGGTGGGCGCGCTGTCCCTGCTCGCCGAGACCGTCGAGGGCGCGGCCGACGACCCCGAGGCCGTCCGCCGGTTCGCCGGCCGGATGCAGTACGAGTCGGTGCGGCTGAACAACCTCGTCCAGGACCTGATGACGCTGTCGCGCGTCCAGGGGGACGAGCCGCTGCCCGAACTCACCCCGATCACCCTTGAGGAGGTGATGGCCGAGGCGCTCGACCGCTGCCAGATCAAGGCGGTCGCCAAGGACATCCAGCTCGCGGCCGGGGGCGAGGACGGGCTGCGGGTCCGCGCCGACCAGGAACTGCTGGTCACCGCGCTGCGCAACCTCGTCGACAACGCCGTCGCCTACAGCCCCGAGCACACCCGGGTGGTGGTGACGACCCGGCGGTGCGACGAGACGCACGTCGAGATCAACGTGACCGACCAGGGCATCGGCATCCCCGAGGCCGAGATCGAGCGGATCTTCGAGCGGTTCTACCGGGTCGATCCCGCCCGCTCCCGCCAGACCGGCGGCACCGGCCTCGGCCTCGCCATCGTCAAGCACGTCACCAGCAAGCACGGCGGCGACGTCACGGTGTGGAGCAAGGAGGGGCACGGGTCGACGTTCACGATCAGGCTCCCCCTGATCGACACGCCGCGCCGCCGGGCGGCCGGGACGACCGCAGATCCAGCCCCACCGAACACCGCCCGGGAGGCAACACCGTGACCCGCGTGCTCGTCGTGGAGGACGAGGAGTCCTTCAGCGACGCACTGTCTTACAACCTGCGCAAGGAGGGGTTCGAGGTGGCCGTCGCCGCCACCGGCCCCGACGCGCTGGCCATCTTCGAGCGCAACGGTGCCGACCTCGTGCTGCTCGACCTGATGCTGCCCGGGCTGCCCGGCACCGAGGTGTGCCGCGAGCTGCGCGCCCGCTCCAGCGTCCCGGTGATCATGCTGACCGCCAAGGACAGCGAGGTCGACAAGGTCGTCGGGCTGGAGCTCGGCGCCGACGACTACGTCACCAAGCCGTTCTCCACCCGGGAGCTGATCGCCCGCATGCGGGCCGTGCTGCGCCGCCAGGGCGAGGTCGAGGAGCCGACGCCCGCGACGCTGGAGGCCGGGCCGGTCCGGATGGACGTGGAACGCCACGTGGTCAGCGTGGGCGGCGAGCCCGTCCAGCTCCCGCTCAAGGAGTTCGAGCTGCTGGAGGTGCTGCTGCGCAACGCCGGCCGCGTCCTCACCCGGATGCAGCTGATCGACCGCGTGTGGGGCGCCGACTACGTGGGCGACACCAAGACCCTGGACGTCCACATCAAGCGGCTCCGCGCCAAGGTCGAGCAGGTGCCGTCCACACCGCGCTACATCGTCACCGTCCGCGGCCTCGGCTACAAGTTCGAGCCCTAGCAGACCGCTGTGACCTGCGTTTTCCGTCGCGGTCATGGCTGTGAGGGCACATTCAGGGCACTTGCGCTTCCGATCTTGCCCGGCTGGTCGAAGAACTGATCCATGGCCAGGCGGGCGCGGTCGGCCGCATCGGGCATCAGGTGCGCGTACGTCCGGAGCGTGAAACCGGGGTCAGCGTGCCCGAGGTACTCCGCCACTGTGCGGACGTCGACGCCCGCAGCGAGCCATGCGGAGGCCGCCGTGTGGCGAAGGACGTGCATCCCGTTCTCAGGTGTCTCCGGAACTCCGATGCTTCTGCGGACCAGATGCCACGTGTAGTTGAAGACGCTCCCGTGATGAGGACGGCCACTCGACCGAGCGACCAGGAGCCGCGCAGTGTGCGGCGGACCGTCCGGAGTCTTCCAAGGCAAGGTCACTTCCACCGGTGAGTTACCGGCGATGTGAGCCGAAGCGCGCAGCGCGAGCGAGTTGGGCAGCGGCACGTCACGTTCCTTGTCCCCGTTGGGGAGGCTGAACACGAGCTGATTTTCGACCAACCGCACTTGCCGCCGGACGTGGATGACGCGATTGCCGAGAAAATCGAGGTCATCGACGGCCAGACCGAAGATCTCCCCTTGCCGAAGGCCCGCTCCGACGCCGAGGTAGACCATCAGGGCATTGTCGCCGAGGGCCACGGCCGCCGACTCCACCTGGTCGAGCGTCCAAGAAACGATCTTCTTCTTCGCAACCCGAGGCGGCTTGACCGAGCTTGCCTTGGTCGGGTTCCGGTCCACGATGCCGTCTTCCATCGCCGCCCGGAAGATCGTTGACAGCGTGTCGAAGATCCGCTTGATGTAGCCCGGAGAGAGTCCCTTGCCCTCCAGGCTCTTGATCCACTGTTGGACCAGGCTGGGACGCTGGGCGAGGACGGTCATGGACTGCTTCCCGATGATGCTGGGAGCGCCCACCGGTCGCCGGCTCTTCCTCTGGCCCGGACGCGGCCTCACGTCGATGATGTGAGCCAGCCGCTTATCAACGTTCCACAGAGTGTTTGGATCACCGGTCAGCCCACTACGCCACTGACGCGCGAAGTCCTCCAGAAGGATCTTCCCGCGCGCAGGGTCCATGTACGTCCCCGCATCGAGGTCAGTCCGCACCTTCGCATCGAAGGCGTCCGCGCACGTCTTCGGGTCCTTCCCCGCCTTCCGGGCAAAGTTCTGCTTGCACTGCTTGCCCGCCTCGTCTCGCCAACGGACCTGCCAACGGTCACCCTTGCCGTGATCCTTGCTGGGGAACAGCTTGTGCTCACGGCATGCAGTGACTGCATGATCCTGCTCATCAGTACGCGGCTTGTTCGTGTGCCACCGGTCATAGACGGCCATTACGCGGCCGCCTGCTGCTCACGCAGCCAAGCGAGGACATCAGAAGGCAGGTAGCGCAGACGACGACCCGCCCGAGCGGCTTTCGGTCCCTTGCCGAGGTAGCGCCATTGGTGCAGTGTCGCGACCGGCACGCCGAGGTAGTACGAGGTCTCCTCGACCGACCACGTCCGATCCCATGGCAGCGATGAAACCGCCGGACCAGCGCTAGCGTTCACGCCGCCTCCTGAGCTGCCGAGAGTTCGGGGCTTTCGTTCTGTGTCGCGGCGTCGAGTTGGCGGCGCCGTTGGATGCGTTCGTTGATCAGGTGCAAGAGGCGCGCTTCGGTCGGTTTGACGTCGGGGTCGGCCGGGCCGGCGCGTTCCCAGATGTGGACGGCGTTGGGGTCGGCCGGGTTGGAGACGGGGACGCCAGCCTCAGCGAGCCGAGCCAGCACCCACGCCTTACGGTCGGCCTTGTGATCGGCCAGCGTCTTGCCCGACCACTTGCGGGAGACCAGGACGCGGCGGCCGCCGTAGCCGAGGTGTTCGCGGCGGTGGGCCTTGCCCTTGCAGAAACCCGGGGCCATGCCTTCCCGCGGATTCTTGGGCTGGATCCCGTAGCGCAGCCAGTTCGCGCACGTGGGCGAGCACGGCTCATACCGGAGCGCCTCAGCCATCCGATTGACGTGCTCACGCTGCGCGCCAGTCTCGGCCGTGTGGCATTCCGCGACACCTTTGACCAGGTACTTGGTCAGGTAGCCGATCAGCTTGCGGGACTGGGGAGAGTCGGGCATGACGCCTTGTGCGTCGATCTGCCGCCCGAACTTCACCACGTGCAAGGGTTCGGCGTCTTCGTCCAGGCCGAGCGCGTCCAACGCGTCATCCCACGCCGGAAGCACTTCCCCGGTCGCGGGATCAAGGTAGCCACCGCCATCCTCGCCCGCCACGTCATCCCAGACCGGCAGGTGATCCCCCTCGAAGACCACGCGATCCGTCGAGGGCCACCACACCTGGTGATACGTGGCCGCGACTACTTGCCGCAGTTCGGCGCGGGAGATGGTTCCGCGTATGGCCATGTGCAGGTGGGGCGCGTGACGGCGTTGCGGTTCGACGGTGGCGAAGTACTGGACGTCGTAGCCGACGAACCGGCGCAGGTTCTGCACGAACCGGTCCACCAGCTTGGAGAAGTGCAGAGCATCCCGAGCCGCCCGCGTGTAGTCGTAGCCGTTCGGGTCGACCGGTGTCCCGTCCGAGCGCACCCGCCCGTAGGAGTCGAGGGTGAGCGTGAGGAAGATCGAGGGCCGGAACGTCCTCCCGTCGCGGCCCGTGTAGACCTTGCCGAGGGTGCGGGAGTCCACCGGACGCCGAGGAAGGTCGGGCGCGTCCTGCCGCCGCCGGGTGGAACGTGTCCGCCGGCCTTTGGCGTCCTCAGCCGTCTTGAGGGCACCACGAACCCCGGTCCGTTCGAGCTCATTGTCGAGGTCACGCACCACGGCATCCCAGAACCCGACGTCTTCGCCCTCGGCCGAACCCACCTCGGCCGCCTCGTCCCTAGCCGCCGCCGCTTGCGCCCGCAGTTCCATCCAGGTGCGTTGCTCGTCGTCGGGATCGGCGCGCGTGATGACTGGTTCCTTGGTGAGGTGCCAGCCCTGGGAGCACTGCACGGCCCGCAGCTTGCGCTTTCGCTCGGCGCACGAGGGGCACACCGAGGCCAGCGTGTGACCGCACGGCACATAGATGACCTCGGCCGCACCGGTGTTGAGGTCCACTCGCCGAACAGTTCCGCGAACGACTCATGACCGCCCGCGAGGCCGTCCGCCAGTACCAGTCCGAACAACGCAACTGACTTCTCTTGCTTGCCGAATTGGGCTGTTTTGGATCAAGGGGCGGCGGCGCTCAGGCCGCTGCGCGGCCCCGCGCCAGGCCGCCCGGAGCGTGCGGCGTGGGCGCCGGTCACCGGACGGCCGCGCCGGGCCGCGCGCAGCGCCACGCCCGCCGGCCACGCCCCGACCGCTCCCCGCAGGGGCGCGCCGCCGCCGTAGCAACGGATTACTCCGTTGGCTGGGTTCCAGTGGTTCGCCGGGCTGGAAGGGCGGTCATCCATGAGGTTCACAGAGCTGCTGGCATCAAGGCTTGGCTCTGGCTCGCAGGAACCTGGTGGCCGCTGGCCGAGGTTACTACCTGGAATACCTGGATTCATATTTGTGCGCGGCTCGTACTTTCATCGCGACTTAAAAGGTGCAGGGCCCGGCGGTGCCGGGCCCTGCGGATCGAGCGATCGTTGATCGTTACCGGTGGTAGACGCTTCCGCGGTCGTTACCGGTAGTAGACGCTTCCGCCGGAGGTGCTGGCGGTCACGGTGTTCCGGTCGTAGCGGCCGGAGATGGTGATGTTGCCGCCGGAGGTGCCGGCGGACAGCATGGTCGGGTGGTCGGCGTGCGCGTAGATGTCGCCGCCCGAGGTGTTGAGGACGGCGACGCCGGTGACCCGCCGGGCGGTGACGTCCCCGCCGGAGGTCGTGGCGTTGAGCACGCCGCTGGTGTTGTCGATGACGACGTCGCCGCCGCTGGTCTTGAGCACGGTGGTTCCGTCGACGTCGGCGACGTGGATGTCGCCGCCGCTGGTGTGCAGGTTAGCGTTGGTCAGCAGGCCGGAGGCGGTGATGTCGCCGCTGCGGGTCGTCACGGTGACCCGGACGCCCTTGGGGATCCGGACGGTGACCGTCAGGTGCCCCGCAGCGATGCCAGCGTTGCCGCCGATGGCGACGCCGCGTCCCCCGAAGTTGTTGACCTGAACCGTTCCGTTGCCGATGACGACGCTTCCGAAGACGTTGCCGCCGACGATGGTGACGCCGTTGCCGCTGACGACCATGCCGCCGTTGGAGACGATCGTGGTGCCGGTGATGGCGGGAACGGTCAGCTTGTTGCCGACCAGGGTGGCCTTGTTGGCGGCCTCCTCGAACTGGGAGCCGCTGGCGTCGAGGGTGGCCTCGACGTTCTTGCGGAGTTCGTCGACGACGATCCGCACGTTGGCCGAACCGGCCTCGATGAAGAGGGTGTCGGCCTTGGGCGCGGTGAGAACGCGTCGCATGGTGAAGCTCCTTCTCGCTTGGTTTGTTTTGCACCCCGTTGAGTCGGAGGTGCCAAGCAAGACCGTGCGGAGCAACGCGCGGTGCGCCACTGCCGGACCGCATCTCAGTGACGTACTGCATGAGGGAGGGCGACGACTGTGAGCCCTCGTGCATGAACGGAGCAATGCCTTCCGGAGTCACGCCTTCTCGGCGATCGGTGGACAAGCACGTTGTTCCATGGCTGTGTAGGGCACATCGAGGGCACATGAGGGCGCGAGCAATCGCGAAAAGATGAGAACTGGCCAGAGGCTCCGTGGCAGGTCAAAGCCATGAGCGCTTCTATCGCCCCTGGTCCGTCACGACGGCATGAACTACAAGTTCGAGCCCTAGCCGACTGCTGTGACCTCGATCTTGCCCGCCTGGTCGAAGAACTGTTCCGTGGCCACGCGGGCACATGGCGCACACCGAGTCATCCCGGCCGGCCACGGCCGCGCGCTGCGTGGGGCGGAAGGGGAGATCGGGGGAGATGGTGTGCTGTGAACCCAGCCCGATCACATCCGCGGGACGCCCTCAAGAACGTGCGTTCCGCGGCCCCGGGAACAGTCGGGGGCCGGCTTGACGGGCCCGCCGGTGGGCACGCCGTCGGCCGCGAACCGGCTCAAAGGCGCGTCGTGTCGCACATCGAGAAAGTGGCTCTTCGGTGCTCGCGGGGGCTCATGCCGTAGCGGGCCCGGAAGGCGCGGCTGAGGCCGGGCGCGTCCGGCAGGCCCCAGCGGGCGCCGATCTCCGCGATGGATCGTTCCGCGAGCAGCGGGGAGCCCAGGTCGTCGAAGCAGCGGCGCAGCCGCTCCTCGCGCAGCCAGCGTCCGAACGTGGTGCCTTCGCGGGAGAACAGCCGGTGGAGTTGGCGCAGGGAGATGTTGTGGGCCGCGGCGACCTTGAGCGGGCACAGGTACGGGTCGGACAGGTGCAGTTGCATATGGAGCTGGACTCGGCGCAGCAGTTCCTCTCCCGGTGAGGCGGGCGGGCGGTCAAGGCCGGTGAGGGGGGCGAGCGCGGTCGCGACGAGGTCCAGCGCCATCTCGGCGAGCCGCTGCCCGGTCTCCGGACTGGCGGTGTCCGCCGCCCGAACGGCATTGATGAGGAAGGGGGAGACCAGGCGGCCGATCATGGAGTGCACCGCGATGCGGTGGGCCGTGGCGTCGGCCGCCTCGATGCCGCGCTCGCGGAGCGCGGCGCGGGGGAACTGCAGCACCAGGTGATCGAACTGCGGCCCCTGGAAATCCACCAGGTAGGGGCGCGCGCTGTCGAACAGCGCAAGGTCGCCCGGTTCGAGGACGGCCCTCCTCCCGTCCTGGTGGCCGACGGTCCGGCCGCGCAGCTGCAACGCGAGCAGGCAGACGTCCTCTTCCGCCGCCCGCAGGTGGCGGCGTGAACGCTCGGCGGTCATCGGATCGGTCAGGATGCGGGTCGCCTGGATCGGCCCGACCTGGTGGTTCCGCACCATGCCACGGAAACTTCCGCCGCTGGTCTGGGCTACGTCCAGCTTGATGAAGGTCGAGCAGATGACCTCATGCCAGTACGCGGTCCGATCCCCCGGCGGGACTTGGTCAGTGGAAATCACCTGTCCCACGCGACCAACGCTAGGCCGGATGCCGCGGGGAGGCAAGGCGGGACTTGTCGATGCGTGCCAGATCGCTTGTCGCTCCGTGCAAACGGTCGTCCGCGGACCGCACCCGCCTCTTAGCGTCGGAGGTATAGCCGACCTCACGAGGAGGAAAGATGCTGATCAGGGCGGGAATGCTGCCGGTGGACGCGGCGGCGCGGTTCGCCGGGAAGACGGCGCTCACCACGGCCGAGGGGACCCAGACGTTCGCGGAACTCGACGCGTCGGCGAACCGGGTCGCCACCGGCCTGGCCGCCCTCGGGATGGGTGAGGGGGAGCGGGTCGGGGTGCTCTCCCACAACCGGGCCGAGGTCGTGCACGCCTGGTTGGGATGTGAAAGGGCCGGCATCGTCCGGACGGTCCTGCACAGCCACTTCGACATGGCCACGCATGCGGATCTGCTGGAACAGGTGGACGCCCGCGGGCTGATCTTCGATGTCCGCTTCGCCGGGGCCGTCGAGGCGCACCGGGACCGGCTCGGTGACCTCTTGCTGATCGCGATCGGCGACGAACCGCCCTCCTGGGCGATCCCGTGGGCGGAGATGCTGGCGGCCGGGTCCCCTGCGGCCGAGCCCCTGGACCTGGACGAGGACTCCCCCGCGTTCATCCAGCCCACGTCCGGCACCACGGGCTCTCCCAAACCCTGGACGGTCAGCCATCGTTCGTGGGCGGCGGTGGTCGACCAGAACCTCCACCATGTCGACACGTTCGCACCCGGGCTCGCACCGGTCGGCCCCTCCGACGTCGTGCTGCACGCGCACGCATTGCAGTGGGCGACGGGATTTCAGCTGTTGTACCCGTACCTCGTCCGCGGCGCCCGGACGGTGCTGGTGGACGACTCCGCCTTCGACCCCGTCCAGGTCCTGGACACCATCGTCTCCGAGGGCGTCACCGGCCTCCTGCTGCCGGCGCCGATGCTCGACCCGATCCTCGACCTCATCGAGTTGCGCGGCGGCGTCGAGCACCATGTGCGCAGGCTGGTGGTGTTCTTCGCGACCCCCGAGATCCTGGAGCGCACGACCGCGCTGCTGGGGCCGGTGTGGTGCCACGGGTTCGGCTCGACCGAGCAGGGCGCGGTCACCACCCGGCTTCTCGCGTCGGAGGTCGCCGAGGATCCGGCGCGGATCGCCAGCGTGGGACGGCCCGCGTCCCCGTTCTTCGAGGTGGCCATCGTCGACGACGCCGGCCGGCGGGTCCCCACGGGCCGGCTGGGCGAGATCGTCGTCCGCAGCGCGATGTCGATCGGCCATTACTGGGGCATGCCCGATCGCACGGCGGGCGCCTTCCTGCCCGGCGACTGGTTCAGGCCCGCCGACGTCGGCCATCTCGACGGGGACGGGTTCCTCTATTACGTCGACCGCGCCGCCGACTCGATCCCGACGACGTCGGGGAGCGTGTACCCGCACGCCGTGGAGGCGGCCGTGCTGAAGCACCCGGCGGTGGCCAACTGCGGTGTCGTCGGGCTCGGGGACGACCGGGTCGTGGCCGCGGTCGTGCTCAAGGAGGGCCTCACCGACACTCAGGCCCTGCGGGAGGAGATCGACCGCACGGCCGCGCCGGGGCTGTTCCCGCACGAGCGCCCCGAGATCGTCGTGCTCGACGAGCTGCCCTGCGTGCTCGGCGGGGCCAAGGTGCAGCGCGCCGTCCTGCGCGAGCGTTTGGCGGCGGAGTCGTGAACGCCACCCGGGCCGCCCTCCTGGCCGCCGGATCACGCGTACTGATCAGCGATGACGCGGGCTGCAAGCGCACCGGAGGCGAACTCGCCGGGCGTGTCGACCGGCTCGCCGGGGCCCTGGCCGAGCGCGGCCTGAGGGGCGGGCGGATCGGGCTGTGGCACACGAACGCGATCGCGGCCGTCGAAGCGTCCCTCGCCGTCGAGTGGCTGGGTGCGACCAGGGTTCCCGTCGATCCCGGCGCCGTGCCCGCCGAGGCCGCCTCGATCTGGAAGGCCGCCGGTACGGACGCCGTCCTGGTGGACCGCGAGCACGCCGGTGCCGATGCGCTGGTGCACGATGACGACGAGCCGCTGACCGGCCCGCCGGTGCCTCCCGAGCCGGAGGTCCCCTCGGACCGCACCCTGCTGCTCTACCCTCGGGCCGTCCGCTCCGGGGAGCTGATGGCGGTGCCGATCTCGTACGGCAACTGGGAGGCCACGATGGCCGCCAACATCGCTCTGTATCGCGGTGGCGGCTACGGCCCGGGCTTCGGGCCGGACGAGTGCTTCCTCGGCGTACAGCAGCTGATGCACGGCACGGGACTCGTGGGGACCTTCCCGTTCCTGCGCATGGGGCTGCCACAGGTGATCATGCGCCGGTTCGACGCGGACGCCGTCCTCGATCTGCTCCGGTCCGGCACGGTCACCTCGACCATGATGGTCACCGGCATGGTCTCCCGGCTCGCCGCCGCCGTGCGGAGGCGTCCGGGCGGGCTGGGTTCGCTGCGCCGCCTGCTCTACGGCGGGGCGCCTATGGAACCAGCGGACCTGCGGGACACCGCGCTCATGTTCGGGGACGTCCTCGTCCAGATCTATGGCCGGCTGGAGGGCGGCTGGCCCCTCACCGTCCTCGACCAGGCCGATCACCGGGCGGTGGCCGAGGGCGACATGTCCCGGGCGGGCAGCTGCGGCCGTCCCGTCGCCGCGGCCGGTGAACTGCAGATCGGGCCGTCCGGGGAGATCCGCGTCCGGTCGCCCATGGTGGTCGCCGAGTACGCCGACGCCGACGGCTGGTGCTCACTGGGAGACGTCGGCCGCCTCGAGAACGGCTACCTCCATCTCCGCGGGCGGCTCGATCGAATGATCAACACCGGCTACCACGTCTATCCCCAGGAGATCGAGGACGCCATTCGCCGTGTCCCCGGTGTGGCCGACGTGCTCGTATCCGGGGAACCCGACGAGCAGCACGGCGAGGCCGTCGTCGCCCATCTCGTAGCCCGCGGTGACGTCTCCCCCCGGTCACTGGTCGCCCACGTGGAAGCCGAGTTGCGGCCGCGATTCGCGCGGTACAAGCTCCCCCGCCGCTACATGGTCACCGGCACTCTTCCGAAGGAGTGATCACCATGCTGGTCAAGTCACAACTCGCCCATCGCAAACCAGGCCCGCGGGCGGTCGCGCCCGGCCGGGACTCGCCCGCGGCACCCGCGGGCGGCGCCGCCCGGGACTCGGGACCGGCCGTCCGCCCGGGAGGTGCCCTGATGGCCCGTGAGAGGAAGCGGATCGGCACGGTCACCCTTCCTGGCACCGATCGTTCGGTGGCGCACGCCCGCCGGTTCGTGCGCGAGGTGCTCGGGCCGGAACCGGTGGCCGACGCTGTCGAGCTGTGCGTCAGCGAACTGGTCACCAATGCCGTCCGGTATTCGGCCAGCGGCGACGGCGGCCAGGTCGCCATCGCCGTCATCGCAGACGGCGATGTGATCCGCGGTGAGGTGACCGACGACGGCGCGGCGGGCTCCACACCCCGCGTCAGGGACGAACCCAGCTGTGAGGGCGGACGCGGAATGATGATCGTCGACGCCCTCTCCACGCGCTGGGGCGTCACCTCGGCGCGATCCGGCACGACGGTGTGGTTCGAATGCTCCTGAGGGCTGTGCCCGCGCGCCGCTCGTGGGCGACGTGGGCGTCCCACCGGACGGGGCACGACGAACACGATGAGAACGCTCGGCTGGGAGACCCCGGCCGAGCGTTCTCGCCGAACTGCTGGTCGGAACCGTTGATCGACCGGTGTTGCGGCCACCCCTCGAACGCCCCCGTCGCTACGGGTCGTTGCCGTATGCGCGGCGCCGAGGGTCGGTGGGTCAGCCGGCCGGGGTCTCGGTGGGGGTCGCGGGCTGGGACGACTCCGGCCCGCCCTGCTCGGCGCCCGGGGACGGCGACGTGCTCGCCTCGCCGCCGGGCGTCTGGCCGGGCGTCTGGCCCGGGGTCTGGCCCGGGGTCTGGCCGCCCGGGGACTGCGGCGTGGCGGGGGAGACGGGCAGCGGGTAGCCGCCGAACTCGTCCTGCCGTGCCACCACGGGCACCGGGAACTCGACGGACCCGGCGCGCTCGAACCGCATCGTCAGCGGGACCGTGGCCCCGGCGAGCAGCTCCTTGCCGAGCCGGGGCAGCACCACCAGCGCCTGCTCCCCACCGGTGCTCGGTGTGGCCGACGGGCCGCCGCCCTGCGGCCCCGACGTGTTCTCCGAGGTCGGGGTCTCGGACAGGTTCGGCGTCGCGCCCTGGCCGGTCGGCGCGGGGGTGGCGCCGCCGGAAGGCGCCGCCTGGCCGGAGGGGCCGCCCGGCTGCCGCGTCTTCTTGCCGCCCTGCTGCTGCGGGGTGGGGGTCGCCGAAGGCCTGCCCAGCAGCTTGGTGAAGCTGCCCGTCCCGTCGGGGGCGGCGGGCGGCAGCGTGAGCGTGCCGCCCTCGATCTTCGCCTCGCCGCCGAACGCCGGGCTGCTGACCGAGACCAGGCGGTCCTGCCGGCCCTTCACCTGGTTGATGATCACACCGTAGAGGGCCAGCGACGTGCCGGCGGGGATCGGCCGTCCCGCCTCCGGGCCCAGCAGGAACATGTGGCGCATGTCGATCTGCGCGGCCCCCGGCTCGTCCTTCGGCACCGACACGTTGACGCCCTCGGTGAGCTGAGTGGGAGCGGCGGACTGGGGCTTTTCGCCGGCGCCGCAGCCGGAGACCACCGGCGCGATGGCGACGGCGCCCGCGATGGCGAGCACGACCATTCGACGGCTGTTTCGGATCACGGCGGCGGTCTCCTCGAGAAATATCAGATGAAGAGGTGGCTTCAGAAGTTGTGAGGCTGGCGTGAGATACGCCAGAGGAAGCGTAGCGAGGTCCTGCCGGGAACCCCTCCCCGGGGTGGCCGACACGCCTGGCGGGCCTACCTAGCCGGAACCGAGACTCTTGATCTTCCCGGTGAGCTCGGGACCGGGCCGGGGCGCCCGGACGACCTCGGTGACCACGCCGTCCGGCTGCACGAAGACGGCGGCGATGCCGGTTCCCGTCGGGCCGGGCGTGCCGGGCGCCGGCGAGTAGGCGCCGGCCAGGACGCCGGCGCGGTCCTCCAGGATCTGCGGCGTCCCGGCGTGGGCGGTGCCCGCGCACGCCTTGAGGTCCTTCAGGGACATGGGCCTTCTGCCGCCGGCGGGACGCGGGTCGGCGACGAGCCAGAAGGTGAGGGTGTACTCCTGGGTCCGGCCGGCCAGCTCCGCCACCAACCCCTCGCACCGGTACCCGGGCGGGACGACGGCGATCACGCCGGGGCGCAGGTCCCGCAGCGGCTTGGAGATGCGGCCGGCGGTCACGAGGTCGACCCGGCGGTCGGGCAGCAGCCCGCCGACCCTGCCGGGGCCCGCGGTGGGACGGGGGGCCAGCTGGGCGCTCGTCGGCCGGGGCGTGGGACGGGGGCCGAACGCCGTCATCAGGACGCCGCTCAGCAGCGCGACCAGCAGCGCGCCCGCGATGATCGGGATGGCGACGCCGAACCGGGTCAGCGGGCGGTACAGTCGCCGCACCCGGGCCCTGCGCCGTCTCCGGCGCCTCTCCCGGTGGTAGGCGGCGACGTCCCGCTCCAGCTCGCGGGCGTCATCGGGCACGACGACGTCGACGCGCGGAAGCCCGTAGTCGTCGGGCTCCGGGTCGCCGCCGTCCGGCCTCACGCGGCACCTCCCTCGCCGATCGGTGTTCCCGCGGGACGCGCGTCCCCGTGCCGTGTCCTGTTAAGACCCTTCCGGGCGCTTCGTACCCGCGCGGCCCAGGGTGCTCACATCCCAGTATGGAACCCGCCCGCACCGCCGGCGGGACGATGCTTGTAACCGGGGGCCGGTTACCGGTAAGGGCGCGGGGGGTGGGATCGAGGGGTTCTCTCGGCTACGCTGAGTGAGGGGAACTGGTCGGCGATGCACCAATAAAGGGGTTTGTCAATACCTCAATATGTGGCTTGACCTGCGCATTTGTCAGGAAGGCGGGTTCGGGCACGCTCGTTTCCGTGCTACCCTGGTGTTAGCGGAAGGGGTACTTGTCACATGACTTTCCAGGTCGGCGACACCGTCGTCTACCCCCACCATGGGGCTGCTCGGATCGAGGCCATCGAGACTCGCACCATCAAAGGTGAGGACAGGACCTACCTGGTCCTGAAGGTTGACAAGGGTGACCTGACGGTTCGGGTCCCGGTTGAGAACGTCGAGGACGTGGGCGTCCGGGACGTCGTCGGCCAGGACGGGCTGGAGAAGGTGTTCGAGGTGCTTCGCGCACCTTACACCGAGGAGCCCACCAACTGGTCGCGCCGGTACAAGGCGAATCTTGAGAAGCTCGCCTCCGGCGATGTCAACAAGGTCGCGGAGGTCGTTCGCGACCTCTGGCGGCGCGACAAGGAGCGCGGTCTGTCCGCGGGTGAGAAGCGGATGCTCGCCAAGGCGCGCCAGATCCTCGTCAGCGAGCTCGCGCTCGCCGAGAAGACCAACGAGGACAAGGCAGAGGCGCTGCTCGACGAGGTCCTGGCCAGCTGAGCGGCCGGCCGCGTTGAACGAAAGGCTCCCTCGGGTGGGCGTCGGAACCGACGTCCACCCGTTCTCGTCCGAGCCCCGCGCCCTCTGGGTCGCCGGTCTCGAATGGCCGGGCGAAGGCCACGGCCTCGCCGGGCACTCCGACGGCGACGTCGCCGCGCATGCCGCCTGCGACGCGCTCCTCTCGGCCTGCGGTCTCGGTGACCTCGGCGCCGTGTTCGGCACCGCCGACCCGCGCTGGTCGGGCGCTTCCGGCGTCGACCTGCTGCGCGAGGTCGCCCGCCGCGTCGACGAGGCCGGTTACACGATCGGCAACGTCGCCATCCAGATCATCGGCAACCGTCCCAAGATCGGCAAACGGCGCGCCGAGGCGGAGAAGACCCTCACCGAGGCCCTGTCCGGCGCCCCGGTCACCGTCTCCGCCACCACCACCGACGGCCTGGGCCTGACGGGGCGCGGCGAGGGTCTCGCGGCCATCGCCAACGCTCTCGTCCTCCCGCCCGCGTAACGGCCGCCGCTACGACGGAGCCGGGTGGACGGTCCCCGTCACTTCGCCCAGGGCGACGCGTGAACCGGCGGCCCCCGGCGCCTGGGCGCGGAGCGTCACGGTGTCGCCGTCCTCCAGGAACATGCGCTCCGTACCGTCGTCCAGCAGCAGGGGCTCCTGGCCGTTCCAGCTGAGCTCCAACAGGCAGCCGCGCTCCTCGCGCTCGGGTCCCGAGACCGTGCCGGACGCGAACAGGTCGCCGGTGCGCAGCGGGGCGCCGTTCACCGTCGCGTGCGCGAGCTGCTGCGGCGGCGTCCAGTACATCGACGCGAACTTCGGCCGCGCCGCCACCCGGCCGTTGATCAGGACCTCCAGGTGCAGGTCCAGCCCCCACGGCTCGTCGCAGCGCAGGTAGGGCAGCGGTGCCGGATCCTGGACGGGCGGCGAGACGCGCGCGGGCTCCAGCGCCGCGACCGGCACCACCCACGACGAGACCGACGTCGCGAACGACTTGCCGAGGAAGGGGCCGAGCGGCTGCGACTCCCACATCTGCAGGTCGCGCGCGCTCCAGTCGTTCACCAGCACGAACCCGAACACGTGGTCGCGGAACGCGGCGGTCGGGACGCCGCGCCCGGCAGGCGAGGGGACCCCGACGACGAAGCCGACCTCCGCCTCGAAGTCCAGCCGCCGCGACGGGCCGAAGGACGGCTCCGGATCGTCCTTCGCCCGCCGCTGCCCGGACGGCCGGATGATCGGCGTCCGCGTCGGGTACACGGTCCCGGAGCGGCCGTGGTAGGCGACCGGCATGTGCTTCCAGTTCGGCGGCAGCGGCTCGCCCTTCGGCCGCAGGATCCGTCCCGCGTTCGTCGCGTGGTGCTCCGAGGAGTAGAAGTCGACGTAGTCGGCGACCTCGAACGGCCTCTGCATGTCCACGTCCGCGACCGGGATCAGGTGGGGCTCGACCCGCCCCCGGTACACCTCGTCGGAGAGCAGCTCCGTCACCCGCTCCCGGTTCGCCTGCCAGGCGGCGCGTCCCGCGACCATGAAGGCGTTCAGCGACCCGGAGGCGAAGTAGCGCCGGTCCTCCACCAGCCCCGCGGCCGACATCTCGGCCAGGTCGAGGACGCGGTCGCCGATGGCCACGCCGACCCGCGGCAGTTCCCCCGGGCGCGAGAAGACCCCGTACGGCAGGTTCTCGATGCCGAAGCCGCCGTCCTGGCTGCCCTCGACCCACGAAACGGTCGTCATAGAGACATACCTTCCCCGCCGCCTCCCTTTCATCCGATGCGCGCAGATCAGCTCGCGCGGGAGGAAAGGGCACTTTTCAGATCAAGGCAAAGGCCCGGCGGCGGTGCCGGGGCCGGCTCTTTATTCGGCGGGAGGGACGGGACCGCTGCGGAAGTTGCTGGACGGCGGCGGGTTCCAGTCGTCCCTGCCCGGACGGTCGCCCGCGTCGGATTCCTCCGAGTCGCGGTCTCCGGCGTCGGGGTCCTCGGCGCGGTCGGCGGGCGGGCCGTCGTCCTCGTCCTCGGCGGTGCCGTAGGGCGGGGGCACCACGAGGTCGGGGCGGGTCGTCGCGGCGGCCGGGGGCTCCTCGGGGGCGCGGTCCCTGCCCCGGACGAGCTCGACGTCCGTCGGCAGCCGGTCCGGCACCGCGTCCAGCGGCCGGCGGGGCCGCGGGAGCGGGTCCAGCGGCGGCGCCGGCTCCGACGACAGGCTCTCCTCCCAGGCGAAGGATTCGAACTCGTCGGCGCCGGGCGCGGGCTTCTCGGCGACGGTCCACTCGGGCTCGTCCTTGAACGGCAGGATCGGCTCGCGCTCCGGCTCCGGCTCGCGCTCCGGCTCCGGCTCCGGTTCGGGCTCGCGCTCTGGTTCGGGCTCGCGCTCCGGTTCCGGTTCCTGCGCGGCGGGCGCCTCCAGCGCGAGCGGCGGCGCCGCGGGCCCCAGGAGCTTGACGTGGCCGCGCTGCGCCTCGGCCGGCGCCTCGTCCCCGGCGACGGGTCGCGCCACCCGGATCTGCTTGACCATCGTCAGCCACAGCCAGACGGCGATCACGAGCATGGCGTGCGGCGCCACGGCCACGCCCGTCCGCACCGCGTCGTCCGGCAGCGGGCCGAACCCGCGGACCGAGTGCTGGACGGAGACCGCCGCGCCCCCGGCGAGGAGCAGGACCAGCAGCGTCCAGCGCGGCAGCCGCGTCCACCAGCGGGCGTTGCGGGTGACGACGAGCGACAGGATCGTCACGGCGGTGAGGGTATCGGCCATCGCCGGGTACAGCGGCGCCCAGCGGCCGCTCACCCCGCCGGCGACGGCGAGCTCGCGCAGCACGTCGTAGGTCAGCGCGAACGCGCCGCCCGCGAGCGCCGCGACGACGAGACCGGCGGCGGTGGTGAGCAGCCGCCGCTGCACAGGCGTGTAGGAGGGCCGGGTCGGATCAGTCGGCATGTCTCTCGTTCCGGAAGGGAGGGGTCCTCCGCCGAGATTAACCAGCCAGGACGCCGCCGAACCGCAACTTCTTAGTGATCACTGTGACGCTGCGCACTATAAGTGGGGAGACGTACGGTATTGGTGACGACGGGGCAAGGGAGGCAGAGATGGCGTGGGGCAGGTTCGTGCCTTTCACACGGGCCCGCGCGGCCGGGTAGCGCCGTCGTGGCACTCCCACGGGACCGGCTCGGCGAACCGGTCCGGGTCTTCGACGGGCGGGCCGCGGCCCGCCGCACCTGGGCATGGCTGGCGCTGCTGTGCCTGGCCGCCGCCGCGCTCGTCCCGGCGGCCGTCGTGTACCTGCACGACGGCGTCTGGTGGGTGGGCGTCCCGGCGCTGCTCCTGTCGATGGGGTACGCGGCCGCCGCCGGATGGATGGCGGGACGGGACCGCCCGCGCGTCCGGGCCCGCGTCGCCGCCCTCCACACCGGGGGCCTGGCGCTCACCGGGCCGGACGGCGGGGCCTACACGTGGGACGAGCTCGTCTCGGTGACGGTCGCCGGCGTACCGGGCGGGCCCGGCGGGCGCGTCCGGTGGTGCTTCACGGTCGTCGCCGACGACGGGAACCGGCTGCGGCTCGGCGACGACATCCCCGACGTCCGGACGCTCGGCGTCGCCGTCGCCCAGGAGGTGACCGCCCGGATCGTCCCGCGCCAACTGGCGGCGGTGAAGGCGGGGGAGTCCGTGCGGACCGGCCCGTTCACCGTGGACCTGGACGGTGTCGAGAAGGACGGGGAGCGGCTGCCCTGGAGCGCCGTCCGCGACGTGGTGATCGGGGGCGGGATGGTGACCGTCCAGGCCCGCCCAGGCCGGACGGACCTGGTAACGATCGCCTCCCGGATGCCGGACGCGCTGGCGTTCAGCGTCCTGTGTCACCAGGTCAGGGACCTGTTCGCGAAAAATTTCTGAAGATTCTTCGCCGGGGATGTCGAGAGCCGGCCGGCCGCTCCGATCCTTCTCTGACGGGCCCGGAGGCGGGCCGCCCGACAACGAGGAGAGAACCGTGAAGTACATGCTGATGATCTACAACCGTCCCGGCTTCCTGGAGGACCTGACCGAGCAGGAGCGGACCGCGCTGTTCGGCGAGGTCGAGGCGATCATGACCGAGCTGTCGGAGTCGGGCGAGCTGGTCGGCGGGGCGGGGCTCGCCGACCCGTCCCTGACCAAGACCGTCACGGGCGGGGACGGCGGGCCGGCCGTGACGGACGGCCCGTTCCTGGAGGCCAAGGAGCACTTCGCCGGCTACGTCGGCGTGGACTGCGAGACCGAGGAGCGCGCCGTGGAGATCGCCTCCCGCTGGCCGGACGTCAGGTACGGCGGCTACATGGAGGTCCGGGCGGTCATGCACGACTCCGGGACGGAGATGTGAGGACGCCCCCGGCCGTCGAGGACCTGCTGCGCGCCCTCGCGCCGCAGGTGCTCGGCACGCTCGTGCGGCGGCACGGCGCCTTCGACGCGTGCGAGGACGCCGTGCAGGAGGCGCTGCTCGCCGCCGCCGTCCAGTGGCCGGGGGAAGGCGTTCCGGAGAACCCGCGGGGCTGGCTGCTGACCGTCGCGACCCGGCGGCTCACCGACCAGTGGCGCAGCGAGCGGGCCCGCCGCGACCGCGAGGCGGCCGTGGCCGCGGAGGAGCCCGCCGAGCCCGGTCCGGACGAGGACCGGCCCGGCGACCGCGACGACACGCTGACGCTGCTGTTCCTGTGCTGCCATCCGGCGCTGTCGCCGTCCTCGCGGGTCGCGCTGACGCTGCGGGCCGTCGGCGGCCTGACGACGGCGCAGATCGCCCGCGCGTTCCTCGTCCCGGAGGCGACGATGGCGCAGCGGATCAGCCGCGCCAAGCAGAAGATCAAGGCGGCGGGGGCGCGGTTCGGGACCCCGCCGCCGGACGAGCGCGACGAGCGGCTGCGGACGGTCCTGCACGTGCTGTACCTGATCTTCAACGAGGGGTACACCGCGTCCAGCGGGCCCGAGCTGCGGCGCGCGGACCTCACCGCCGAGGCGATCAGGCTCGCCCGGGCGCTGCACCGGCTGCTGCCCGGCGACGGGGAGGCGACCGGCCTGCTCGCGCTGATGCTGCTCACCGACGCCCGCCGCGCGGCCCGCACCGCCGACGGCGGGCTGCTGGTCCCGCTCACCGAGCAGGACCGGACGCTCTGGGACGCCGAGGAGATCAGAGAGGGAACCGAGCTGATCAGCGACGCGCTCACCTGGTCGCCGCCCGGCCCGTACCAGGTGCAGGCCGCGATCGCCGCCGTCCACGCCGAGGCCGCCCGGCCGCAGGACACCGACTGGCCGCAGATCCTCGCGCTGTACCGGGTGCTGGCGCACCTGACCCCGAACCCGATGGTCACGCTGAACGAGGCCGTCGCGCTGGCCATGGTGGACGGGCCGTCCGCCGGCCTCGACCTGCTGCGCACGCTGGACGGCGACACCCGGGTGGAGGGGCATCACCGGCTGGCGGCCGTCCGGGCCCACCTGCTGGAGACGGCCGGCGACGCACCGGCCGCGCGCGAGGCGTACCGGGACGCCGCCCGTGGCACGACGAGCCTGCCCGAGCGGCGCTACCTCGAATCCCGCGCCGCCCGGCTGGCGGAGACGCTCCCGGCGGAATGACCCTGTGGCATCACCGGAGGGTGGCATCACCGGAGGGGTGGCACGACCGCAGGGGGGCATGCCCGGATGGCCCAGCCTGGCCTGGGCGATGCGCCACGTAGCCGGACGCCGATCCAATAACCTGAACCCGTGAGCCTGCGCCTTTACGACACCGGTACCCGTAGCGTCCGCACGTTCGAGCCCCTGGAAGAGGGCCGCGTGGGGATGTACGTGTGCGGTGCCACTCCGCAGGCGGCCCCCCACATCGGGCATCTGCGCTCGGGCGTCATCTACGACGTCCTGCTGCGCTGGCTGCGCGCGTCCGGCTACGAGGTGACGTTCGCGCGCAACGTCACCGACGTCGACGACAAGATCATCGCGGTGTCGGCGGAGCGGGGCGTGCCGTGGTTCGCGATCGCCGAGGGCAACCAGCGCACCTTCACCCAGGGCTACGACCTGCTCGGCTGCCTGCCCCCGACGATCGAGCCGCGCGCCACCGGGCACGTCCCGGAGATGATCGTCCTGATGCGCCGGCTGATCGACAAGGGCCACGCGTACGCCGCGGGCGGGGACGTGTACTTCGACGTCAAGTCCTGGGCGGACGAGTACGGGGCGCTGTCGAACCAGCGGCTGGAGAACATGCGCTCCGCCGGCGACACCCCCAACGAGACCCTCAAGCGCGACCCGCGCGACTTCGCGCTCTGGAAGGGCGCGAAGCCGGGAGAGCCGTCCTGGGAGACGCCCTGGGGGGACGGGCGCCCCGGCTGGCACCTGGAGTGCTCGGCGATGGCGACCAGGTACCTCGGCCCGACCTTCGACATCCACGGCGGCGGCGTCGACCTGATCTTCCCCCACCACGAGAACGAGATCGCCCAGTCCCGCGCCGCGGGCGACGGCTTCGCGCGCTACTGGCTGCACAACGGTCTCCTCACCGTCGACGGCGAGAAGATGAGCAAGTCGGTCGGCAACGTGGTGCTGCTGCCCGACCTGCTGGGCAAGGCCCGTCCGGTCGAGGTGCGCTACTACCTCGCGTCGGCGCACTACCGGTCGCTGATGGACTACACCGACGCCGCCCTGGCCGAGGCCGTCTCCGCCTACCAGCGGATCGAGGGCTTCGTCACGCGGGCCGCGGAGCAGGTGGGGGCCGGTTCGCCGTCCTCCGTCCCGTCCGCGTTCGCCGCCGCGATGGACGACGACCTGGGCGTCCCGCAGGCGCTGGCGGTGCTGCACGAGACCGTCCGGGAGGGCAACAGCGCCCTGGCGTCCGGCGACCGCGACGCGGTGCGGGAGCACCTGGCGGCCGTCCGGGCGATGGCCGACGTCCTCGGCATTGACCCGCTCGCGCCGCAGTGGCGGGCTTCGGGGGAGGACGACCTGCACCCCGTCGTCGACGCCCTGGTCAAGGTGGCACTGGAGCAGCGGCAGGCGGCCCGCGCCCGCAAGGACTACGCGGCGGCGGACGCGATCCGCGACGGCCTGTCGGAGGCCGGCGTCCTCGTCGAGGACACCCCGCAGGGTCCCCGCTGGGAGCTGAAGCGCGGCTGACCGTGCACGGCGCTCCCGCGCTGCGGATAAAATCGAATGTTCGCGGGGGTTCGTCGCCGTCCGCTGAGATCTTGAGTCGCCCGGCAGGGGCGAGCACGCAATCGTCGCGAAGGGCGTAACCGACAATGGCCAAGCGCAAGGGACCCACCCCCAAGGCCGAGGACCGGCACTGGCACGGCAAGCGCCAGAAGGCCCGCGCCGTCAAGAGCTCCAAGCGCACCGGCACCCCGACGCTGGGGCCGGGCGGGCGCGCCCAGGGCCCGTCGGAGAACCGTCCGGCCGGCCGCCCCGCAGGTGCGCGGCGCGCGACCGGCGAGGTCCCCGAGCTGGTCACGGGCCGCAACCCGGTCGTCGAGGCGCTGCGCGCGGGCGTCCCCGGCACGGCGCTGTACGTCACGTCCGGCACCGACGAGCGGGTGCGCGAGGCGGTCCAGATCGCCGCCGACCGCCGCATCCCGCTGCTGGAGACCGGCAAGAACGAGCTCGACCGGCTGACCGACGGCGCCGTCCACCAGGGGATCGCGCTGCAGGTCAAGCCCTACCGGTACGCGCACCCGGACGACCTGCTCAAGGGCAAGGCCCCGCTGGTCGTCGCGGTGGACGGCATCACCGACCCCCGCAACCTCGGCGCGATCGTCCGCTCCGCCTCCGCGTTCGGCGCGACCGGCGTGGTCGTCCCGGAGCGGCGCGCGGCGGGGGTCACGGCCGGCGCCTGGAAGTCGTCCGCCGGAACGCTCGCGAACATCCCGGTCGCGCAGGCCACGAACCTCTCCCGGCAGCTCAAGGCCTACCAGAAGGCCGGCTGCTTCGTCGCCGGGCTCGACGCCGCCGGCGGCGTGACAGTCGCCGACCTGGAACTCGCGTCCGGGCCGTTCGTGCTGGTCGTGGGTTCGGAGGGCAAGGGCCTCGGACGCCTCGTCGCCGACACCTGCGACATGCTCGTCACGATCCCGATGCCGGGGAAGGCCGAGTCGCTCAACGCCGGAGTGGCCGCGGGCATCGCGCTGTACGAGATCAGCCGTCTCCGCGCCTGAGATCGGAAATAATCTCAACGTTCAGATAATTGACGTTGAGGTGAATCAGACCACAGCCCTCCCGGCGCCGGCCCTGCGCACCCGCTACGCCTCCGACCTCGCCCTCGCCGCCTTCGCCCCCGCGAGCTGGGGCACCACCTACGTGGTCACCACCACCCTCCTGCCCGACGGCCGCCCCCTGCTCGCCGCCACCATGCGGGCCCTGCCCGCCGGACTGGTGCTGCTCGCCGCCACCCGCCGCCTGCCGCGCGGCGACTGGTGGTGGAAGTCGATCGTCCTCGGCCTGCTGAACTTCGGCGCCTTCTTCCCGCTGATCTTCTTCGCCGCCTACCGCCTCCCCGGCGGCGTCGCCGCGACGATCGGCTCCGTCCAGCCCCTGGTCGTGGCGATGCTGTCGATCGGCGTCCTGCGGATCCGCCCGGCCCGCGCCGTCCTGTACTCCGCCCTCGCCGGCACCGGCGGCGTCGCGCTGCTGACCCTCGGCGCCGACGCCAGGCTCGACCCCCTCGGCATCGGCGCCATGCTCACCGCGACGTCCCTCATGGCCACCGCGATCGTCCTGGCCAAGAAGTGGGGACGCCCCGAATCGCCCCTGGTCATGACCGGCTGGCAGCTCACCGTCGGCGGCCTCGTCCTCCTGCCGCTCACCCTGGCGCTCGAAGGAGCCCCGTCCTCGCTGACCGGCGAGAACCTCCTGGGCTTCACCTACCTCGGCATCGTCGGCACCGCGATCGCCTACGCCCTGTGGTTCCGCGGCATCGACCGCCTGCCCCCGACGTCCGTCTCACTCCTCGGCCTCACCAACCCGATGGTCGCCACCCTGGCGGGCCTGCTGATCCTCGGCCAGACCCTCACCCCGTGGCAGGTCGTCGGCTTCACCATCGCCCTGGGCGCCCTCGTCGCCGGCCAGACCTTCAACCGGAGACCGCGGCCCGCCGCCTCCTGAGAAACGCCCGCTCGGCCTCGTCCTCCGTGCGCCTCAGGGCCTCGCCATAGGCCTCGGCCGCCTCCACACCCCGTCCCAACCGCCGTAGCAGATCAGCACGCACCGCATGAAACAGGTAGTACCGGCCCAGCTGGAGCCCCTCGACCAACTCCAGCGCGGCCCCAGCCCCCTGAACCTCACCGACCACCACAGCCCGGTTGAGCGCCGCCACAGGACTCGGCGCCACGGCCATCAACTGGTCGTACAACTGGAGAACCTGATCCCACCGCGTGTCCTCTGCCTTCGCCGCATCCCCGTGCACCGCGTTGATCGCCGCCTGGATCTGGTACGGCCCGGGCCGCCCGATCTGCAGGCACCTCCGCACCAGCGCCTGCCCCTCCTCCACAAGCTCCCGGTCCCAGAGCCCTCGATCCTGCTCGGCCAGCAGCACCAGCTCCCCGTCCCGCCGCCGGGCGCCCCTACGGGACTCGACGAGCAGCATCAACGCCAGCAACCCCAGCACCTCGGGCTCGTCCGGCATCAGCTCCCGCAGCACCCGCCCCAGCCGGACCGCCTCGACCCCCGACTCCTCGCGCCCGCCGTACCCCTGGTTGAACACCAGATAGACGACCGCCAGCACGCCGGAGAGCCGTCCCGGCAGATCACCCTGATCCGGCACCCGGTACGGGATCCCGGCGTCCCGGATCTTCGCCTTCGCCCGCACCAGCCGCTGCGCCATCGTCTTCTCCGGCACCAGGAAGACCCGCGCGATCTCCGCCGTCGACAGCCCGCCCAGCAACCGGAGCGTCAGGGCGACCCGCGCCTCCATCCTCAGCGCCGGATGGCAGCACGTGAAGATGAGCCGCAGCCGATCGTCCTCCACCACGGACGCCTCGACCGGCTCCGCCGCGTCGAGCAGCACGGCCTGCGCGTGCTTCCCGGCCCGCGCGGCCTCCCGCCGCAACCGGTCGATCGCCTTGTTCCGCGCCGTCGTGATGATCCACCCCGCCGGACGGGGCGGCGTCCCCTCGTCCGGCCACCGGCGCACCGCCTCGGCGAACGCCTCCTGGACCGCCTCCTCGGCGACGTCCACATCGCCGAACGCCCGGACCAGCACGGCCACCGCGCGCCCGTGCTCCTCCCGGAAGACCCGCTCGATCACCCCTCGCCCTGGAACGGCCGCACCTCGATCGGCAATCCGGTCACCTGGGTGAACCTGGCAGCCACCTTCAACGCCGCGTCCAAGTCCGCCACCCGGATGATCGTGATGCCGCCGATGTGCTCCTTGCCCTCCGTCCACGGCCCATCCGTCGCGATCACCTCGTCCCCCCGCATGCACACCACGGTGCTCGCCTCCGGCTGCTCCAGCCCCCGCCCGAACACCCAGCACTCCTGCCGCTCCAGATCCCGCCGAATCTCGGCGAGCCGAGCCATGATCGGCTTCAGCACCTCCGGCGGCGGCACCTCCCCCACCGGCTGGATGATGTTGAGCACGTAGGACTTCATCTCTCCTCCTCCACGACCACCACCACCAGCACCCCTGCCCCTGTCCTTCCCCCCGATGGCCGACCGTGCGCACCCACGACGCAACCCAGCGTCCCCGCCCCCCGACCCCCCACAGATCGACACCCACCCCAGAAGAACTCCCCAGATCCCCCCGAGCCCCCAAGTCGACTACGATGCGGGACGAGCCCGCCGGCGTAGCTCAATTGGCAGAGCATCTGTCTTGTAAACAGAAGGTTAGGGGTTCAAGTCCCCTCGCCGGCTCCCAGCTCAAAGCCCCCTTGCGATCATCACAAGGGGGCTTTTGCTAACAGGTACAGCAGCGAAGTACAGCTACGCGGACGACTCGCCACTGCCGCGGCCATCCTGCCGAAGGTGGTCGCCGAGCCGCTTGAGCGCCGCCCTGGTCTGCTCGGTGGGGACCTCGGTGTAGATCTCCATGGTGAGGCTGATCTTGCTGTGCCGGAGGATCTGCATCGCCACCCGCGGATGGACGTCCAGCGCGGCCAGCAGCTTGCCGCACGTGTGCCGGGTGTCGTGCACGCGGATGACCTTGACCCCGGCAGCGGCACACCGCGACTCGAAGGCCCGGTTGACGTTGCGCGGCTCGACCGGCCGCCCCGTCCTGGTCGTGAAGACGAGGTCGCTTTCGTGCCAGCCTTCACCGGACGCCTCACGCTCGCCCGCCTGCTGGTCCTGGCGCAGCCGTAGTGCGGTCGTGCAGAGGGAGGGGAGCGGAAGCACGTCGGTAGAGCCGTCGGTCTTGGTTCGCTCCTTGTGAATGAGCCGGGAGCCGACGCGCTGGAGCTGCCAGCCGATGCTGAGTTCGTCGGCCGCGAAGTCGACATCAGCCCAGCGCAGGCCGAACACCTCGCCCTTGCGCATGCCCATGAGCAGGATCAGCACCCACGCGGCGTACAGCGGGTCATTGCTCTCGCGCGTGTGCTCCAGGAACCGGCGCGCCTCCTCTACTGTCCAGGTGGACGACTTGCGAGCACGCTTCCGAGCCGCCGGCACCTTGGCCAGACTCGCCACGTTCCGCGCGATGATCTCTTCGGTCATGGCGTGGTTGAGAGCGTTCCGCAGCGTGTTGCGCGCCGACGTAATGGTCCGGCGACTCGGGAAGCTCTGGCAGCACTTCCCGACCGCGCAGCACCGCCGCCGCTTGCTCGGGTCGGCATGGTCAGATGGGCGTTTGGCGTCTTTGCCTTGCGCGCAGCACTGGCAGGAGCCCGGAAGCTTGTTCAGCCAGTTCTGGACGTCCCGCACCGTGAGCCGATCCAGCCGCTTCTTACCGAGGCCCGGAACGATGTGAAGACGGCACATCAGCTCGTAGTTCGAATAGGTGTTGGGCTCCCGGTTGGGCTCGACCACGTCCCGGAGCCAGTACGCCAGGTACTTCTCAACGGTTGGCACCGTGGTAGCGATCGGGCGCTGAGCCGCCGCGCTGAGGAGCTTGACGTACTTGTCGTGGACGATTTCGCGCGTCTTGCCGTAGACGTACTTGCGTGTGCGCTCCCCGGCGGGAGTAGTCACCCAGGCGTAGGCCGCGTATCCGTTCCGGTAGGGGTAGATGGAGCCTTCCCCGTTGGCTCGACTGCGCCGGGAGCTCTTGCGTTTCTTGCCGTCGTCCGGCTCATCCGGGGTGGCGGTTGTGGTTCTCGGCATCAGGCGGCCTCTTCCGTGAGCTGGTCGAGGTACTCGACGAGGGCGTTGACGGGGACGAGTCGGCGGCGGCCGATCTTGACGGTGCGGAGCTGGTTGGAGCGGATGAGGTTGTAGAGCGTCCAGCGGCTCACGCGGAGCCGTTCGGCCGCTTCGTCGACGGTGAGGACCAGGTCGGTCAACGTGTGCTCCCTTGGGTGATGCCGGACGGGTCGAGGGCGGGCATGGGCTTGCCGGTGAGGGCAGCCGTGAGAAGCGCTTCGCCGGGTGTCATGCCTTGTCCGAGGTAGCGCCAGTGGGCGACGACGAGGACCTGGTCGTCGTCGAAGGGGAGGCGGCCGGTTGTGGTGTCGTCGTGTTGGTGCTGGTTGTGGTCGATGCGTGCTTGGCGGAGTGCGCCGAGGGTGGTGGAGTAGCGGCGGGATTTGGTGGAGAAGTGGCCGCGGAAGCCGAGCATGTGGGCCCACTCGGTTAGCCGCAGGCCCGCGTACTCCTCGACGGCGCCCAGGCGGAGGCATTCGGCGATGAGTCGCCGGGCGTGGCCGCTCACGGGCAGGTCGGTCAGTTCGTCTGTCGGGCGTATGCGGCGGTCGAGGGTGCCGACGCATTCGGCGGCTTTGGTGGCGTACTTGGCGATGTAGCCCGCAACCGCGGTATCGGTCAGGTCCCCCGTGGTGGTGATCGGCCGGACGTCGATCTGAGAGCCCCACACGTGCTCTTTGGTCGGGACGTCACCGGCCGCTGGACTCGACACCGCTACGGCCCCGGCCGCGTGGTCGACGGCCGCCTTGAGCAGGTTGAGGGTTGCCCATGTGGGAGGCTGCGCGTCGGGGCCGCCGGGTCCGTCGAGGCGGATGACGGCGTGGAAGTGGACCAGGCCGCGCCGCTGATACTCGGCCACCTTGGCGAATGACACCGTCAGCACGTCCCGCAGGTCGGCGACCCGCAGGCCCGCCGACCGAGCGACGTACCGCCGGAAGGCCAGAGCGAACCGGCGCCACAGCTCAGGAGCGTGCGCGTTCCACAGCACCGCGCCCGCGTAGTCGAAGCAGTCCGGGCAGATCGGTTGACCGAGCCGCGGATCTTCCGCCGCGTGGCGGACGGTGCAGGAGACCGGCCGCCCATGCGGGCACGTCCCGCCGTCGCGCCGGGGACGGCAAGCGACCACGCCGCCGGCCTTGCCGGTGCGGCGAGAGTGGACAGGCCCGAACGAGGGCGCGGTCAGGGTGACGAACGCCGCCGGATGCTGGGTGACTGTGGCCGGTACGCCCTTGCCGCCGACCAGGCCCGCGCGGACGAGTTGGTAGGTGTCGGCGCGGTAGGTCTCAGCGCAAGCCGGGCACCTCGAGGCCCGCCGGGTTTTGCACGCCACCCGCAGAGTCCCGCCCGGCTCTTGGGCGGTGGAGTAGTGCCGGAGAATCTCGCCGGTCTGCGGGTCCAGGTGGGTTACGCGGCCACGCAGGTGGACGGGTTGGGCGCAGCCGCCGGTGGAGTGTGCGCGGCGCGCCCAGGCGCGGAAGTCGGCGCGGTTGTATCGGTTGGCCATGTCGCGCGCGGCCACACCGTTAATGAGCGGAGCCGGGGCGAGATCGGGCACGATGAACGCTTCTCCTGCCTGTCTATGGGATGGGCGGGGGATGGCCCCGGCGTGGCCATGTGTGCTTGGCGGCTTGTGCGGCCACGCCGGGGGCGGAGCTAGAACGCCGAGACCAGCAGCGAGAGCGCGTCGGCGAGCAGGGCCAGGCCCTCGAAGAGAGCGCGAATGGCCTGCGCGGCGGATTCGGGATGGCGGAGGGCGAACAGGCCCAGGACCAGCCAGAAGCAGGCGAAGGCGCAGCGGCGCAGGAACATCGGGTGCCCCTTCTGTCAGGTGTGGCCGTGGCCGTTGCAGTCGGGGCAGGTGGACCCGTCGGAGGCGACCCCGCCCCCGCCGCACGTCCCGCACACCCAGCCCACGACCGACCGGGTGAGCGGGCGGGAGGGCGCCGGGTACTGGTCGATGGTCATCAGGCCGCCTGTCCCTCGTCGTCGTCCTGGTCGGGGTCGAGGCGGATGTTGTCGCGGTAGCTGGTGTAGGCGGCGTATTCGTCGTGGCGTCGCTGGGGAACGTGGACGACGCCGTAGGTGATGCGGCCGAAGGTCTTTTCGGCGCTGTAGTGGCCGCCGTGGGCGCGGGTGTCGGTGACTTCGGCGCCTAGGAGCGCGGCGACCTGGTCGACCATGGCGACCGCTGCGGTCTCGTCCTCGGCGTGGGTGTAGACGTTGTACTCCCTGCCGTACTCGTTGACCGGAACGGCGGGGTTGGCCTCCAGGAAGTCGGCGAGGGCGCGCAGGCCGGCGATGGTCTGGTGACGTGCGAACAGGTCACCGGGCACGGGAAGGGAGGTCTGGCCGGTCGGGACGGTGGACGAGGTCATGGCTGGTTCCTCCAGGGTCAGGAGACGGACGCGGTTGCGTGGGGCTGTTCGGTGCGGAGTTGGCGGAGCAGGTCTGAGGCGAGTTGGTTGGAGACGCCGAGCCGTGCGCGCAGCGCGTCGCGGGTGATCGGGCGCCCGTGCCGGCTTTCGTGCTCGGTGGCGACGCGGCGCGCGAAGTCGACCAGCGGGCCTGCCGCAGCGGGCGACGAGGACGAAGCAGACGGCGGGGGATACTGCGGGTCGGACGGTGTCGCGGGGGACTGGTCGGCGGGACCAGGGACAGGGACAGGGATGGAGGTCTGGCCGTCCTGCTCGTCGCGGTCGCGGGGTTCGTCCTGCGGAGCGGGGACGGCAGCGGCGACGGTGGGGCGTTCGTCCTCCCAGACCACCCACCGGGACGGCGTCGAGGACGAGTCGGACGAGGACGAGACGGACGGGACCGGGGCCGGGTCGGGATGGCCGAAGGACTCGGGGACGGGTGAGGTGTGAGCCGCCGCCGGGGTGCCGGCCTTTCGGCGTTCCAGCATCGACACCGCGACCAGGAATGCGCCCGCCGGTGTCCCTGCAGTGATCCAGCCCCACACCGAGGGGTCGGCTTGGGCGAGGTTGGCGGCGAGGGAAAGCAGGATCCCGCCGACCAGGACCACGGTCGGCCACGACAACCGCCCCGTCTCCCGCCCGGTGCTCTTGTCCCGTCGGCGTTCCGCGGCGGCCATGACACAGGTCAGGTCGATGCAGACCGCGATGGCCCAGGCCATCCACCCGCGCTGCCCGTGCTCGGTGGCGGTGTCGCGGATGTGGGTGAACGACCCGGCCGCCGCGATCCCGGCCAGGACCACCACCGGCGCGGAGTCGGCCACCGCCCCGGCAAGCCGCCGCATCACGCCGCCCGCTGGGAACTGACGAGGGCGAGCAGCGCGACCAGTTCGGCATCACATATGTGCGCGTCGGCCCAGGCGTCGACCTTGCCGGACCCGGACGAGGCGGACGACTCGGTGCAAGAGCCACAGACCGCGACGTCCAGGCTCCGCAACTCGTCCCACACAACGCGCACCGGCCGGCGGCTCGACGAGGACGAGGACGAGACAGCGGACGGCCGGGACGATACCGGGACCGAGGCGGACAGGACGGGGATGAGCCGAGGACGAACGGCGAGGACGCGGGTAGCCACGGGAGTCTCCAGGACCGGTTTCGGACATGGGTCGGGTAAGGACGTGGCGTGATCAGGGCTCACGCCAAGCCAGGAAGGTGGGGGGAAGGAGAGGTGTTTACGCGGCTGGGCGGACGATTGGGGCGGAGCCGACGAGGGTCTCCCAGTCCGGGGTCAGGTGCGCGAAGTCGCGCGCGGCCTGCTCGGCCTCGTGTTCGGGGACGTAGACCGAGCGGGCCCGGTGCCACGAGCCGTCCTGCCCCGCGACGATGCACACCCCCGGAGTCTCGGCCGCGATAACGCGTGCGGCGTCCAGGGCGGCGGGGTCGAGGTCGCCGAGCGCCATGTTCGCCGTCTCCGGGTCGTTGACCCGGTGGCACACCCGCCCCGACAACTGGGCCCGCAGCGCCGTGACGCCCGGCCCCAGGTCGGAGCCGACGCGTTGCCCGCACACGACCAGGTAGACCGCGAACGCCCGCCCGAGCTGAGCCACCCGCAGCAGCGCGGTAGCCGTACGCGACACCTCGTCCTTCTCGCTCTTGTCTGCCATGAGGAACAGTTCGGCGACCTCGTCCACCAGGACCACGATGGGCATCGGCCGCAAATCCTCCGGCAGCGTCCACACGTTGCGCGCACCAAAGGCGCGGCAGGTGGCCATGCGGTTCTCGACCTCGCCCACCAGATCGGCCAGCAGATCGACCGACTCTTTGCGGGTCGTGGCCAGCGCCGAGAGACGAGGCGCGTAGGGGGTGAACTCGACGCCGCCTTTGAGGTCGAAGCCCGCCAGGGCGACCGGTTGCGGCGCCAAGCCCTTGAGCAGGGCGTTGGCCAGGTTCGACTTCCCCGATTGAGTCGCGCCGACGTTGAGCCAGTGCGGGACCGTGCGGAAGTCGATCACCCAGTCACGGCCGTTCTCCAGCTTCCCTGGGCGCACGGTCAGCAGCTCACCGGTTTCCGGGATGGTGGCTACATCGACCAGCGGGTCACGCATCGTGGCCCACAGGGTGACCCGGCCGGGCCGGACGTCGACCACCCGGACGGAGTGGACGCGCCAGGCGTGCGCGATGCCCTCCGCGGCTTTCTCGTAGTCGGCGGGGACCTGGCCGTCGTGCAGGCGCAGCCGCATCCGCCATCCGAGCCGGGTAGGCCGCAGGATGCCGAGGCGGGGAGGGCGTTCGACGTCGATCCGCCGAACCCGCCGCTTGTGCTCGACCACCGTCGCCGCGGACCGGGAAGCGGGCCCGACCACGGGGATGGCGTCGAGAGTGAGGCGGAACCGCCGCCGGTTGCGGGTCAACTTGCAGCCCGAGGCGACGTGATGCCACGTCAGGTACACCAGCACCGCACGGGCCGGGAACCCGATGCCGTACCAGAACGACACCGGGTGGGACCGGCGCCAGGCCCAGAGCCCGGCCGCCGCAGCGGCCAGGACCCCGAGCACCAGGACGAAGTCAGTCATGACGGCAGCCCCGTTCAGGCCACGTCCGACGAAGCCGACCCCAAGGAGACGGGGACGACACGGGTAGCGCGGAAGGCGACGCCCCACCGCTTCTCACCGCCGAGAACCGCCTCCCAGGGGAACGCGACGAGGCCCACCGGCGTGACGACCTCCCCGATCGTCACCGACTGGTCGCCGGTCACCGAGATGTTGAGCAGGTCGACCCGCCCCATGGCGTCGGCGGCCGACAGACCCACTGTGAAAACCGTCTGTCCGTCGCGGTCAACCTTGACCTCGCCCGTTTCCTGGTTGAGCACCTTGGGACGCGGCGCGGACACGCACACGAAGGTGAGGGCGGAGACGTCGACAGGAATGTTGCGCATGCTGAGTACACCTCTCGTCCGCCTGCTGAGCAGGCGTTACGGGTCGAAGGGAGCACACGCCATCAGGACGAACGAGGTAGCATCGAAGCGCCAACTAGGGTGCTAACCGCATCCGGCCTGGGCGGGTCTCCCGCTCAGGCCACTTTCATTAGTGGCCTGTTTCGCCGTCCAAGAGCGGCCTTGCGCCCCTGAAACGCGAAGAGCGTTCGTGTTGGGCCTTCACCTCCAGCAGGAGTGCTTCAGCATCAACACGAACGCTACCCGGTACTCAGAGTTTCTACTAGTACTTTGAGTACTAGAAGACGTACTTTTTCTACGCGCCCACTCTCTCCGCGAGTTCTCGCAGGTCAGGAGACGGCGGGTCCTGCATCGTCAGTAGATCGGACACGACCTGACGCACGACCCGGTGGTTCCGTACCTGCTCCGGCGTGATCGACTCCGCCTCCAGCAGGGCCGCAACAGCCCCATCGACCTGCCGCCGCTGGGCGTGCGCACGCGCGAGGTCGACCTGCAGCCTTGCCCGGCGCTCACGGGACAACATCGAGGTATCGACTTCGCTCCCGGCGCGAAGGGCGTGGCCGGCGTCTCCCAGCTCTACCGCCAGGGTGACCTCATGCAGGACGACATTCGCCGGGCCAAACTCGGTGTTGTAGTCGTTGCGACCGCTTCCGAGCCGTTCAGCCACTTCACGAGCCCGCGCGAGATGCTCATATGCCACGTCCGCCTGATTGAGCCGCGCCGCGGCCATAGCCCGCTGCAACGTCAGCCCGCCCCACAGGGACATGGCTTCCGGCTTGCCCTGATCGACCAGGAACCACAGCGCGTCAGTGGCCGTCCGGGCGTTCTCCTCGGCCTGGTCGAAGTGCCGCGCTCCCAAGAAGACGAACCCGAGCCGGAAGGCGCCGGCGGCCATCATCAGCGGATCGCCCGCACGCTCGGCCGCGACGATGGCGCGGTCAGCGGCGATCCATGACGCTTCCGGTTCGTTGAGCTTGGACAGGGCCGCCGAGCAGGCTTGATAGGTCGCCGCCAGCAGGTTGAACAGCTCTGCCCGTCGCTCTTCCGGCGCCGACCGCACCGCGGTTTCCAGGGCAGGCACCAGGCCCCGGAGCAGGTCAGCCAGCTCTACATAGTGGCTCCCATGCGTCAGTTCCCAAGCCCGGTCGACTCGCGGCTTGATCTCCGCCGTCGGCGGGACGGGAGCCGAGTGCAGCATGGCCCGAAGCGAGTGAGCACCCGACAGGACCAGCCGTAGCCCGGCCGACCCCGGCATTTCCTCACTCGACGCGGCGACAACCGGAGCTTCGGCCGCCAACTCCGAGAGCGGAAGCTCCAGCACCTCGGCGACCTTCTCCAAGACCGACATGCGGTCGACCTTGCGCACGCCGCGCTCGACCTGGGAGACCCAGGCAACGGACCTGTCGATCAGCCGCGCCAGCTCAGGCTGAGACAGCCCTCGCCGCTTGCGCTCCTGAGCGATCCGCCGTCCGAGCGCCCTTTGATACTCAGTGCTCACCCTGTCGTTCCCTTGCCTACTTGGAGGCCCAACCAGTCGACCTCCACCGAGGCGAGCAGGTCATCACGGGCACCGAGGAAGCGCCGGACGTGGTCCTGCTCCTCGTGCACGTCGAAGGCCGCCCGGTCCCGGTATAGCTCATAGAAGATCCTCTGCAGCGGCTGCCCGTCGACCTTGTGCACCGCGTAGATCAGCGTGCCCGGCTCTTCCGTCTCGATCTTGCCGATCGTCTCGGAGACCAGCTGATCGAACCTACCGGCGCTCTCTTCGTTCTTGCAGGTGAACCGGACCATCAAGCCGAACATCGGCATCCTCCTTCGTCGCCTCTACGAGATCAGTACTTATTGTGCGGCGCAAGTACGCGAAGTGACTTGTACTTGAAGTACTGTACCCGTACTTTGAATATCAATCCACGTTGATCGGGCTCTGACCAGCAAGATCATCGCGATGAGCTGGCCGATTAACCTCGCAGAAGACCGTCCGAAGGAACCCTTATGCCCGTTCCCCCAGAGGCCCCGACGCCGGACGCGACAGACACCCACCCCCGTCCACCAGGCGGCAACCCACGCGAATGGCGAGATGCAGCACTCGCCTTGATAGCCGCCCTGGATCAGCGCGGCTTAGCCGCTAAGCCATGGGGACACGGCGCGGTGATGGCCGTGAACCTCGCAGGGGAGCCCGCACCCGACAACGCCCTAGGCCAGGTACTGAGCCCCGGCCTACGCCAAGAAGTCAGATGCCACCCGCACGCCCCCGACCGCGACCTGTGGTGGCACTGGGTCTGGTCCGGTCCGTCCCGCGGCTCCGAGCCGGAGCTTGAACCGCTGTGCCCGCTGTGGGAGACCGAGCTGGCAGCCGACCGCATCGGACGCGTCCTCGCTCTCGCCAGGGAGAGCGACGCATGATCGACGAATCCGCCGTGACCTTACGGCTATGGGGACGCCGCGCCCGCCGCTTCATCCGCTGGTTCGGCACCAGAGACCGCCAGGACCGCAAGGCCATGTGGCACCTTGACCGCCTCGCCGAGGCACTCGCCGCCCAGGGATGGCGCACAAACCGCCGCTTCCACGTCTCCCCGGCAACACTGCGCGTCGGCCCGACCAAGCACGCGCCGGCCACCGAAGAACTCAGCGCCACCCACTTCGGCCGATGGGTCTACCTCGCCCGCAACAGCGCCCGCCCCATCCCATGCGCCGACCTAGACCTCGCAGTCACCGAAGTCGAGCGCATCCTTTGGGGCCGACTTCACCAGCCGAACTCCCGGAAGGCTCGTCGCCATGAGCGGCAACGCTGAGACCAGGCGGGCCGCGCAAGTCCTCGCCGAGATGTTCCCCGGCGTCCAAGCCTGGTACGGCGAGGCCACGGGGGAGTGGTGGGCGATGATCTCCCTACCGACCGGCGACCACCTCCTGTCGGCCCCCGACGTTCACCAACTGCGCGAGCAGATCACCCTCACGAAGGCGTGGCCATGGCGTCAGAGGTGAACGCCACCGAACACCGGTAAACGTCGGCCCCTGAGCTGCCGCCACAAGGCCCCTGACCAGGCAACTCAGGGGCTGACGCGTACCCAGAATTCAAGATCATTCGAGGGTCCTGCCCGCCGGATGAGAACTTTCTCTACGTCTTCAAGGGCGCCCGCTCCGCGGCCGCCGGCGGCCGGTGCCGACACGACGGGCGTGCGGCCTCTTCGGGCCGATCCCGTCGCGCCGTCCCGTCCGCAGATAACGCTCAAGTATTCAGTCTCTAGACCGCGTCAGCTTTGGTTACCTTCGAGGGCTTCCAGGAACTTGTACATGCCGGAGGAGGGGTTATTGTGTGGGAATTTCGTTCCGTTCCGTTCGTGTCGCCGATCGAGCTGAGTCGCGCGGTCCGTAGCGACCTTGCGCAGCGGCATGTACATATCGGCGTCAATGCTCTTTCCTGTCCTATTGTCGAGTTTTCGAGATAGGCGCTCTGCTGGAGCCGTGTCGACAAACGCCTGATAGTCGCGAAAATGCAGGACAAGCCATAGCTCAAAACATGGGTTGGAAATCGCAAGTTTTACATCGTTCGCTTTGGCTAGAGAGATAACCTCTTGGAGGTTGGGGTGATGTTTAGGCCATTCGACGTCGAACAAGCACCAGCATTCATCGATCTCGGGATCACGTTTAAAGTCCGAAGCCTTCTTGACTAGCGTGAGTGGCACCCCCTGTTCGGGGTGGATCCTGAGCTCAAGGGCCGTATTCTCGGCAACGTGAGGGAGTCTCTTCAATCCCTTAACGTAGTCTGGCTCAGAGTTGACTCCTTCACAGAAAACCACGATTGTGGTGAACTCTGACCGCTTTGCAGTGGTTCTTCTAAGTGACTTCCCGCCACGCCTGCGTTTTTGGGAAGGCATCAGCCAATCAATCCAAGCGACCGCAGGAGGTCTGTCTGGTCAATCTGGGGTAGGGCACCGAAACGGCCATGTAGGTAAGCACTTTCAAGATTCTGCGACTTGCGTACCCGCTCGCCGGCAAAATCGGCCAATGCCCCAAGACGTGTGGACCCGTCGTTGACTTTGTCGGTCAACCAGACTTCATCTCGATTCAGGTGATTAAGCAGACTGGTGTCATGTGATGTGAAAATGAGCTGTGCCCCACGAGGGTTGATGGCCGGACTATGGAAAATGCGCAGAAGTTCAGCCGAGAGAGTTGGATGCAAGCTAGCGTCCAATTCGTCGAACAGCACCACGGATCCGTAGCGGAGGGCTGTCAATACCGGGCCAATCAGTTGAAACCAGGTCCTGGTGCCTTCAGACTCGGCGGAGAAATCAAAGGGGAGACTTTCCTCAGCTGTCTTATGAATCAGTCGTACTCTCCGTTGCGTGCGGACCTCAGAGGAGTCCGGAAGAGGAATCTCTTGTGTATCGATAACTACATCATCGATCCCAAGGTCGGCGAGGCGAAGAAGCGCCAGGGCCTGCTTACGGGTAGCGTAAGCAAGGCTCTTGGGATCATCTGAAGAGAACAGGGCTAGCTGCTTATCATTCTCTTCGAATAGGCGCCTGGTGGACAGTGCTCCTCCTGGGTACCGAGCTGTGAGAAACGGATAACTCGCCCGGCCGCGCCTCTGTCCTTGTCCTAGGTTTTGCATCTGTAGCAACTCACGCGCAAAGCTCGATACAAGCGGTTCGTCGAACCGGCGAGCAATTGAAAGTGCAAGTGTATTCTGCGTCATGAGTTCGCGAGTGCCGGAAAGGGCCCCAAGTCCTCGCTGGATTTTGAACTCAGGACCTTCGCGTTCGAAAATCCGCCTACGCTTTTTTTCGGGATAATGGAAAAGAGCCTCATATGCCACGCGCTCGTGATCGACCTCTAGTACATACTCGAACCGCACTCCCTGGATAAGCATTTCAACTATGAACTCGCTAGAGAGCGTAGGACCATCTCTAAAGGCGAATGACTCAATTGGAATTGCGTCTTCCCAGATGCGGAGTGAGTGTTGCACTGCATCCCGCACCCAAGCTAGAGCGGCTAGAACATTCGATTTGCCCGAGGCGTTGGGGCCATAAACAGCGGCAACAGGGAGGAGGCTCTCTCCAAGCAGTGGTGCAGGACGAGCCTCCTCTCGTTCCTGATCTACAGCGACCATCGACAGTTCGACGGTCTCTCGGATGGAGCGGAAGTTTGTCACTTCAAACCTGATCAGCACAACACCACTCTACCGCGCAGCCTCGCTGTCGACACAGGCACCAACTCGTAAGAGTGTGACGAAATATAGCTTCTGGTTGCAAGATGCATGCATGATCCCGGTTTGCTGGCCATGCCCCAGTCTTCTTGAGGATGCTGGTGATGGTGATCGCTCTCGCGAAAGTGCGCCGGTGCGTACCGTTGCTCTCAGGTGGGAGGAGCAAGACTCTCCGAAGAGGCTTGGCGTTCACGAGGATGTGGCCCTAGTCGGAGGTCATGAGGACTGTCCCAGACACGGCTGACCTTCACGACTCAGGGGGTTGAGCGAGCTCGAACCAGGGGGCTGCGCCGCCCCCTGGACCCCCGCGAGCCGGGGTGCTTGTTCGCGCGAGACGGTCTGTCACACCATGCGCGCCGTTTGCGCGAACAAGCACCCCGGACCGGTTGGGGCCAGCCGGGATGCTAATGGTGGTGCTAACAGCAGGCTCGGATGATCTTGGACGGGTGTGGACGTGCGGGACCTTGCGGCGCTGGTCAGGGGACTTGTGGGGACATGCCTGGACGGTGCTGATCTTGCTTGTAAATAGATGCTCCACAGTGCCGAGATCGGCTGTTTTAGATCACGGGGCGGCGGCGCTACGCGCCGCCACCTCGGCCTCCGCCACCTCGGCCTCCGCCACCTCGGCCTCCGCCACCTCGGCCTCCGCCACCTCGGCCTCCGCCACCTCGGCCTCCGCCGGCGCGGGCCGGGCGTGCGGCCTGGGGGCCGGTCCCGTCCCGCGCCCTGCGGCCGAGCAGGAGCACCAGGACTACGACCCAGCCCATCCAATCAATCCGAGCGAACGCTCGGGCTTTCCGCGCTGAGTGCCTGGCCCGAACCCGGGCTTGGTTTACCAAACTTGTGAGTACAGGAAACGTCAGGCGCTGGCCGTCTGAAGCCGCCTACGATGACGGAATGATCCAGATTCAGACCAGACTCAACGGGACACAATGGCAGCGAGCCGACGGCACCCGTGACACCTACCCGAACCTGTCCGCCGTCCGGGATGACCTGGTCACCGTCATGCAGCGTCTCGGATTCTCCAACGATGAGATCATGTCTTTTATCGACAAGTCGCTTCCGAGCGGCATGAACGCGACCCTCACCCGCGGCGAGGAGGGTTTGTGGGGGGTCCGGGTCGTCGACGCTCCCCGGTGAGCGCCCGTTTCCAAAGCTCTGACCGCAGGCTGGAAGGTGCCGGGTTACGACAAAGAGGTGCCTCGGGTAGGGGATCAACAGCCCCGGGGCGGGGCACCGACGGACCGGAATTCTGGGGCTGGGGTGGAAGTCCGATCACCCGAAGCTTCCGACCCAGGCAAGCAGAGCAGACCGCCACCTGGGGGCCAAGGCCGTTCTTCCAATGAGGAACTCCACCTTGGCCCCAGGAGTCGGCCCGCTTCCCGCAGGGTGGGTCGGCAGCGTACAAGAGATCAGGTCGGGGTTGCTGTGCGCGGCGCGCACGGGGCACGATGAAGGCGAGTCCGCGCGGGTAGGACGATGCGGCCACGACGTTCGGCTGACGGCAACAATGACAGCAACAGGGCAGACGCGAGCGGATGATCGCGGCCCGTGGCACACACTCGGACCAGGCACGCGGGCAGCCGACCACCAGCCTGGATCGAACTGATGAGGATGCGGTCGACTCGTCTTGGTTGATCGTGGGTGACGCTGGGGGGCTCCACCGCCCCCAGACCCCCGCGAACCGAAGTACTCGCCCGCGCGGGTAGGTCTTGTCACCACGTCCCACCGTTCGCGCGGACGAGCACTCCGGGCCGACGCCGCCCGCCACCGGGAGCGTGCCCGTTGGCAGGGGGGAGCAACGGGGACTCACGGTCGCTCCTGATGAGATGATCTAGGGAGTGCGAGGTCACAGAGTTGCCAGGTCACGCCACTTGATCGTGATCGGCTTTTCAAGCCGGGGTAGCTTTGACAAGAGCAATGCAGTACAGCACGGAAGTACCGCAACAGAGGCTTACGACTGCTGGCACCAACGACCAGGCGCACACAGGTTGACCTGCGGTGATGGCAGTAATCGAAGAGCGGCCGGTCTCTTGTAAACAGAAGGTTAGGGGTTCAAGTCCCCTCGCCGGCTCCCAGCTCAAAGCCCCCTTCCGGGTGTTGGAAGGGGGCTTTTGCTAACGGGTTTGCTAACAGCCGACTACGCCGCGCCGTCGATCCTGTCGGCGAAGGGCGTGGCCGCTTCGGCGAGTTGCTCGTTGACGACGTGCGCGTAGACCCGCAGCGTGATCGCCGGGTCAGCGTGCCCAAGGCGGGCGGCCACCACGTGAACCGGGACGCCCGCCAGGAGCAGGGTCGTCGCGTGGACGTGGCGGAGGTCGTGAAGCCTTGCGTGCGGGAGAGCGGCGACGCCGTCCGCTGCGTTGTACTCTCTGATTAGCCTCGCCATGAGGGATGAGACCGTGTCGGGGTGGACCGGCTCACCCCATCCCGTGGCGAACACGTGGCGACCTTCGGAGCCCTTCCAGAACTCGCCCGCTTTGAGTTTGTCGGCGAGCCCGCTTGCGGTGTGCCTTGAAGACGTCGACCGTGCCGGGGTCGAGGCTCACGACACGGGACCGGCCGCTCTTGGTCGTCCCCTCGATGCGCTCGCCGGCGACGAACCCTACCGAGCCCTTGATATGGATCGAGGCCCCGTCGAGGTCGACATCCGGCCACCGCAGGTTGAGCAGCTCACCGCGTCGAGCGCCGGTGTAGGCGGCCAGGTGGAAGAACGCCGACAGCCGATGGCCCTCAGCGGAGACGAGGAGGGCCCGGAGCTGTGCAGGCGTCCAGACCTTCCCCGGCTCACCGTGATGGAGCCGGGGCCGCTTCGCGCGTTCCGTGGGGTTGGACGCGATCAGCTCATCAACCCGGACAGCGTCACCGAACGCCTTCCGGAGCACCGAGTGCACATGCGCGACCGTCCGAGGCGAGAGCCCCGCACCCTTTCGGCCGCCCACGGTGACGAGGTCGCGGTAGAGCTTGGTGATCTGGCCTGGCCGGACGGTCTGGAGCCGCAGACCACCGATGTTGGGTCGGACGTGCCGGTCGATCAGATAGCGGTAGTTGGCGAGGGTCTTGGGCTTGATCTCGACCGCGTGGGCGTCGAGCCACTCGTCTAGGTAGTCGCCCACGGTGATGGCGTTGCGGTCGATGTACTCGCCCCGCCGTGCCCCCACGCGTGCCTCGTCGCGCGCTTCTTTGGCGGCGTCTTCGGTCGGGAAGCCGCCGACCCACTTGGGTTTGGAGATGCCGGTTTCGGGGTCGGTGACGCGGATGACGTAGGACCAGGTCTTGCCCCGCTTCATGACTCCGTCACGGAGCTTGGACTTGCCGGGCCTGCGCGGCTCTTCGGGGTCGGCGAGAGCGGTCTTGGCCATCAGGCTGTCTCTTCCGGGACTGTACGGCTTTCAGCTCTGTCGCTCTTTCGGTGGTAGCGGAGGGTGAGGCTCATCCGAGGAGGATGCGGTGGCGCAGGAGGTGGAAGCCTGCCCGGCTGTTTATCTGTCTTTTGATCAGCTTGGTCTTGGTATTGACGCCTTCGGTTCCGCCGTTGTGATTCTCGCTGGTCAGAGCGGCACGGACGGTGTCGATGTCGAGTCGCAGGCCGCGAATGAACGAGTGGACGTTCAGCAGGTTTATCTTTTCGGCGGTGCTGATCCACTCTTGCAGCCGGTCTGCGTTGTCGGTGGCGGGGACCAGGAGCCGGGCGAAGGCGCGGACCAGGGCGGCGAGCGCGCTCATCTCCGGGCAGGCTCCGGTGGTTTTGGCGAGGAGTTCGTGCTGGTCGGGCTTGAGATTGTCGGGGCGGGCGAGTAGGAGCCGGGCGAGGCGGCGGGGGGACAGGCCAGGACGATCGTCCTCTTCCAACACGACCGGCCGTCCATCAACGGGAACATCGGCCACGGTCCGCCCGCACCACCCATGGACATGGGCGGTCTCGACCGCGCGCTCCGGGCAGGGCACCGGCACCCTCCGGCTGCGGGCCCGCACCCGACTCAGCTCGCCCTCGTCCGTCACATCCTCGATGACCAGGCCAGACAGGCCCGAGAACACCACATCGACAAGCCTGCCGCCCTCGATCACCCCTCAGCGTGACGGGCTGACACCCTCCGCTACCACCGAAACTGCGACAGGGCCGAAAATAGCTGCGACAGAGCCGTTAACTGGACACGCCCGGGCATGCGGCCTGTTCCGTCCGGTCCCGTCTCGCGCCACCGGGCACGGCCGCCCTACGCTCAGCGTCGGCACCATAACCTTCACTAGCGGCTCGGGAGGCGTGCCGGGTGACTGGCAGAGATGATCCCCGACCGGGTTGGATTAACCGGCTCGTGGCGGAGTTGAGTACGTTGTTGCAGGAACAAATCGAGCTAGTGACTCCCATGAACGAGTGTTTGCATGACGAGGGGTCGGGGTTCTCCTGCAGTATCCGTAGTTTGCCCCCTCAAGGCAGCGGCTTCCAGTTGTGCTGGGACGGAATCCTGGGGATGCAACTCATCGATGGGAGGCCTGACACCCGCGTTTCGCTCTTCCTCTACAGCGGGAATCAGCGACTCGGACTCATGGATGATAGGGAAGGCAGCTTCTTGGAGATCGTTTACGAGGGTTCGCTGAAACATGGTGGGCAGTGGGGAACTCCCGCGTGGCTTCGGGACGATTTTGGTGAGTACCTCGCGTACGAGTCGTACGGCAGCGGCAAGTAGGTTGAGCGTGCGCGAAGCGGGGGTCTCGCGACCCCCAGCCCCCCGCGACCCGGAGCACTCATTCGCGCGAGACGCCCTGTCACGCCCTCCCGCCGTTCGCGCGAACAAGCACTCCGGACCGAAGTCGAGGTGGGCACACAAAGCTTCCTATCTCGGCAAACAGATGCGGGGATTGCGCGCTCGGAATTCGCTCGCCTGAGAAGGTGAGTAGTGGTTGCGCTGATCTTGGCCAAGTCCGAGCGTAAAGAGATCCGCTTCTCGCGCGTCGGGAATCACCGGGCGGTGAGCAGTGCGGAGGCCACGTGCCCGCCGGGCCGCACGCCCGGCGGGACGGCGAAGACCGCGCTGCCGGTATGCCGAATGAAGGCGTTCAGGCGGTCGGACTTGTCCAGCTTGCGCTGGAGGCGGACGAACTCCGCGGGGTCGCGCAGGTAGGCGCAGAAGAGAACGCCGCTGTCGTACCTGGAGTGGCCGCTGCCCGAGTGCTCGGGCATGTCCTCGCCGTGATCGTGGTCCGCGTCCTCGGCATCGTGATGGTGGTCCGCCGGGATTGCCCCGCCCATTCCTTGGAAGCCGTAGTCGTAGTTGTACGAGCGGCGCAGCATAGGGACGTCGCGGACAAGAGCCAGGTGGGAGTCGGCGGGGATGAGGGGCTTGCCGTCCGGACCGGCCTTGCGGAGGTCGGGGGTGCTGAACTCGTGCCCGCCGCTGAGCGGGGCGCCGTTGTCTCGCCGCCGTCCGATCGTCTGGTCCTGCGTCCGCGTCGTGGAGGTGTCCCATTTCGGCAGGTCCATGCGGATCTTGCGGAAGACCAGGTAGGTGCCGCCGGAGAACCAGGCCGGTTCGTCCGCGGTGGACCAGACGGCGTCGTCGAACTGGCCGGTCCCCGGCCGGGCGTTGGCGGTGCCGTCCTTGTGGCCGAAGAGGTTGCGCGGAGTCGAGCCTCCGAACATGCCCAGGAAGCCCTGCTGGCTCCAGCGCAACCGGGCCACTCCTGGAGCGCGGCTGCGGAGGGTACGGAAGGCGCGGCTGACGGTCTGGAGGTCCTCGCCGCAGATTTGGACGAGCATCTCGCCGCCGCTCCACGCCGACTCCAGCCGGTCCTCGCCGAAGGAGGGAAGCGGGCTCAGCCGCCGGGGCCGGTCGCGTTCCCGTCCGATCCGCTTGAACAAGTTGGGCCCCAAGCCGAAGGTGACGGTCAGCCGGGCCGGTTCGAGGCCGTCGGCGATGCCGGAGTCCGCGGGCACCTCCGGCCGGGCGAACGGCATCGGGCCGGGCGGACGTCCCTGCGTGAGCCGTTCGGCGGCGGCCGACCAGCCTTGGATGAGCCGCTGGAAGTTGGCCGCGGCCTGCTCGGTGGTCAGCCGCCTGCCTTTGCGCGGGTCGGTCGTCTCCAGGTCGAAGGCGGCGAAGATCGCGTACCGCTGTTGCGGCGTGGCGATGCCCGCCTGGTGTGCTCCGTGGAACGGTTCGGTCCGCCGCTCCGTATGGGACGGGCGAGCCGGGGCGGCGTCGCGGCCACTCGCCGCCAGCGCTCCGCCCGCGGCCGCGGCAGCACCGGCGGTCGCCGCGAACGTGGTGAGAGCGGCGCGCCGCGACAAAGGGCTTCCTGTTTTTTCGCTCATGGGTTCACTCCGTGTCATCCAACCTTCAGCCTTCCTGAAGCCTAGGGGTAGCTTCAGGAAGGCTGAAGGTGGGGTGGGCGCAGAGGAGGGAGGTTGGGTTCCGTGCCAGGTCAGGAAGTGATGCGGCCGGCGAACGCGGTGCGTACCGTTTCCCCGATCCGCCGATGGACTGGGTCGGCGTCCGGGCCGAACATCCGGTCGTCGACCTCGGCCGCAGCCCGCTGGGCGGCCTCCAGCAGGCGGCCCCCCTCTGCCGTGATCTCCAGCGTCGAGGGTGAACCCGCGCGGGCGTTGCTGTCGCGCACCAGGCCCGCAGCGGCGAGCGCCTTCACCGCTCCGTGCGCGCTCTGCACGGTGATCCCGGACATTCGCGCCAGATCGCTGAACGACGCCCCCGGTACGACGCCGATGTGGGCGAGCAGCCCGAGTCTGCTGACCGTTAGTTCCAGCGGCGCCAGAAGGGCGTTGAGTTCGGTCTCGATCCGACGCGCCAGTGACAGCAGGAAGATGGATGTGCTCGTCACTGGCGGGCTGGGGCGGCCGTCGTCGGTGGTCACCGTCCCAGTGTCCCCCATTGCGAGGTACCGCGATCGGACCGGTCGGCGGCCCGGGCAGGTTCGCCGGGCGTCTCCCCGGAAGTGAGCGCCCACGTGCCGTGCGCCGCGAGAGTCAGCACTTCTTGAACGAACCCGACGGGCGCGACCTGGAAAACCTTGTCGAAGTCACTGCAGGAGGCCATGGGCGCCCCGGTGGGGTCCACGACACCTCATACTCCTGACGAGCACCGGGGCACCCAGCGGACATGGCTTCAGGCGCATGCAGACCCCCGCCCTGCTCATCGGGTCAGTGGCCAACAGATCCGCTCTGGTGCTTGCCTTACATCCCGGACGCTTGCTCGATGTCCCACCAGCGCGGCGCTTCGTCGTCTGGCGTCTCAGGGCTCGCGAAATGGAACGGAACGCCAAAGCGCTCTGCGAGTGCCTTCCCGATCGCGCTCGCCTCCGCTGCCTCAGGCCAGGGCGGGACCGAACCGTTGAAGACGCGCAAGTCCGTTCCGTGCTGGACGGTGGCGAGGTGGTGTTCTGCCCGGGGGTTGATCATGATCGCGAGCAGCAGGACGAACCATCCCTCGCTGTCTCCGTCCCACAGGACTTCGATGGCGGCCGGTCGCCGGGCCAGGACCTGGACCTTGTCAGTGAGGGCTTCGAGGTCAAGGGGCGGGGTCGGGGACCGGTGGAAGCGCCTGCCAAGGGCGGCGTGACGTTCGGCGACCAGAATCTGGCACTCATGCAGGCCCGGCCGGGACGGCTCATGGATGCTGTCGTAAATCGTCTTCACTGCTTCGAACTTGCGGCCACTGGTGACCAGGGCGTCCACTCGCTCCTGGAGTTCAGGGGGGAGCCTGGCCCAAAGCTGGCTGCGCATGGCAACATTCAACCGTAGTGACCACTGGCGTATCCGACCTGGCCCAGGCGGGGATACTGACCGCCGTTCTGATAACAGCGCTGACCGGCCGCTTCGCCGAATGGCAGGCCATTCAACGTTCTTGGACAACCCTCGCACCACAGATCCCGCTGTGACAAAAGGGTAAGGGTCCAAGTCCCGGTCATGCCTTGGGCTCGATGCGTCTCAGGGCCTGCCGGGCGCGTTTCGCTATGTCGCCCTCGCCTGCGGCGTAGTCGCGGAGGACGGGGAGGGCAGGGCGGGCCGCGTCACCCATCAGGCTGAGGTCGTACAGCGTACGCACGGGGTCGTCGGGAATCTGTTCGATCAGTACGGGCAGCGCCTCGCCGGCGTCGCGGGTGATCTTCCAGAGCGCGAAGGCCGCGGCGGCGCGGGCGGGTTCGGCTGGGTCGTCGCGCAAGGCGCGAAGGTCGGGGACGGCCGCACGGGCCCTGGGGCCGAGTTCGCCGAGCCAGTCGCAGGCATTGGTGTCGAAGCGCCAGCCGTGGCGTCCGGCCTTGCGGCCGAACTGGCGGCGACGTTGCAGGATGTTCAGCAGCAGGCCGACCACCTCTTCGTCGGCCGGTTCGCCGAGACCCATCAGCGCGCGGACGGCGGCGAGGCCGGTCTCCGGGTCCGGGCCCGACGCGACCCGCCGGAGGACGGTCAGCGCCTCTTCGTCGGCCAGACCCCATCTGCGTAGGAACATGCAGCACGCGCTGACGGTCTCGAGCTCATTGCTGTGGGGTGTGGGGATGCCGAGGCGCGGAATCAACCCTTCCAGGATGGCGGTGACCTCGGGAACGGCCTGTTCTCCATCGCGCCATTCCTTGACCCACGACAGCAGGGCCCTGGTCTCGCCGGCAGAGGGAGATGTGGCGAGCCGCGCTCGGACCTGTGGCCAAAGGTGCTCGGCCAGCGCCGATGCGGCACGGAACCGGTGCTGCGTTTGGAGGTCCAGCGTGCCGTGGCGGATCAGCCGCTGAATCGGGGGCACGCATCGGAGGTCACCGCGCCGGGTGAGTGCGATAAGGGCCTTCTCCGACACCTCGGAGTCGCTCAGAGAGGCTGCCAGGGCATCGGCGTACGCGTCATGAGACGGCAGATAGTTCGTGGCCGCGGCCGCTCGCCGCACGGCGGGATCTGGGTGCCGGAGCAGGGACGCGACGGCGGGAGCGTGTTCGGGGAACCGCTGGAAAAGGGAGTCTGCGGCGTTGACCAGGATTCGGGTGGCCGCTGCGTTCAGCCGGCCGGTCCTCAATCGAACCAGCATCCGCGACAGCCAGCGTGAGCGAAGGTCGGGCGTGGGGTGAAGCCAGCCGTCCACGGCCTCGACGGAGCCGCACGGCGGGAGACCGACCCATTCGGGGTCGCCCCAGGCCAGTTCGGCCAGGGCCGATCCGGCCTCGCCGTCACAGAGGGCGAGCGCGTCGAGCACCGTGTCGTCCACCGCCTCGGGCCTGTGCAGCAGCAGGCCGAGAGCGGCGCCCAGCGCGTCGGACGGCTCGCGATCCAGGTGGCGGCGCAGGTGGTCATGGATCAGGGGGTACCGGCCGAGAGCCAGCAGCAGCGCGAGCCTGGTCGGGGCGTCCGGCTCGCTCGCGCTGCTGGCGCGGAGGCCCTGAACCGCATCGTCGGGCAGGTCCAGGTAGGCGAGCACGACGGCCAGGATCCGGCGGATCCGCGCCTCGGGGTGGGTGAGCCGCTCCAGCAGTGCGGTCGGCCCCGCCTTCGCGGGGGCGCCCAGCCGGCCGACCCACTCGCCGAGGGCGAACGGGGCCTCCACCTCCACGTTCAGGTCGGCCAGCAGCGCTTCTAGCGCCGCGCCACTGCGCTGGCCGGGTTCGTCCAGGTCGACGTCGAAGTCCCGGTAGACCACCGCCTGCCAATCGAACCCGATCACTGGTGTCACGCGCGCACTTTAGCTGGCCGAGTCCACTGCTGGCACATTGGCCGACCGAACCAGAATGGCTGCCCACACCTCCCCGACCGCGGTCGTGCAGTCGCGATCTTCGATGGTGGTGCGGAGGCTCAGTACGCTTGCATTATGCGGATTGTTGCGGTTGCCGATACGCACACCTTTCATCACGATCTCGCCGTCCCCGATGGGGATGTCTTCGTGCACGCCGGTGACCTGTGCCGGCACGGCAAGGACCTCAAAGAACTCGAGGACGCCGCGAACTGGATGCAAGCCCTCCCGCATCGGACGAAGGTGGTCGTCGCGGGCAACCACGACTGGATGTTCCTGGACGAGCCCGCACGAGCCCGCGCCGTCCTTGCCGACCGCGGCATCCGCTATCTGGAGGACAGCGGCACGGAGATCGGCGGCGTCACGTTCTGGGGTAGTCCCTGGCAGCCGGAGTTCAACGAGTGGGCCTTCAACCTTCCTCGGGGGCGTTCCCTCGCGGAAAAATGGGCCATGATTCCGGACAGCGTCGACGTCCTGGTCACGCATGGGCCTCCCCTGGGAATCGGTGACGCGAACGCCTACCCCGGACGCCACGGTTGTGAGGACCTGCTGGCCCGGGTGCGACAGGTCCGTCCCAAACTGCACCTGTTCGGCCACATCCACCAGGACGGGGGGCTCTGGCGCCACGGGGAGACGGTTTTCGCCAACGTCACCACATGGGAGTGCGAGCGCGGCCCCACCGTTGTCCGCCTGGAACCCTCGGGCGCCGTGGGCGAGATCGTGCCACCGGCACGAACCCGCTGAACGGAGCTCGTGATCACCAACGACCATGGGGCCTGATGGACAAGGGCTCCCTGCCCACGGCTTGAGGTTCCGGCCCCGCGGAGACTGGGCGGCCGGCTTCGTCCCGCCTCCAGGGCGGCTGGAAGGTGCGGTGCGCCCACAGGCCGACACGATCGAGGACGGCAAGGGCGACCAGCGCGATCACTAGCCCGGGGATCGTGAGCAACGCGATGACTGCCTCGATCCCTCCAACGGGCCTGCCCCGTCACCGGTTCCGCCAGTGCGGGCATCCGCCGGGGCCGTGTCTCGCTACCGATGCCATCTCGCGTCGGTTCGCCGCGGGGACGACGAACAAGCCGCGGGCGGGGACGTTCGCAGAGGGCGTCTGCATACGACAAAGCGGCCCACGGGGGGCCGCTCTAGGTCGGACCAGAGCCCTGGCGAGCCCTGGTGGGTTTACTTCGAGCCGCGGAACTCCTCGGGCCCGAGGTGCTTGATGATCAGCCATCCCACCAGCATGAGGCCGGTGCCGCCGAAGCCCGTGAGGACGCCGGACAGGGCCCCCTCGCCTCCGCCGCAGTTGATGGCGGAAGTGACGAGGGCGGTGAGGATGAGGCTGCCGATGAGGGGGCGCTTCTTGGACTCCTTCTCCGAGAGGTTGTCCCACGAGCGCTGGTTGAGCAGGTAGCCGCCGAAGGCGAGGCCGCCGCCGATGGCAGTGGAGATGAAGCCACCGTCGCCGACGAGGTAGACGAAGACGACGATGACGAGTACGAAGATGATGGGGCGGATGTTCCGCATGAGGTTCTCTCCTTTGTGGGATCCGTGCTGAGCACGGCCGTGAATGCTTTGCTTGTCCGGATGTTTCGTGCTGCGCACGCCGTCGATACTGACCGTCCCAAACGGTGCCCATCGTGCAAGCGTCTGGTGCGAACCGTTTGGCCGTGCGTGAGAGGAAAACAGGCCGTAACTCCGCGGGGGTCGCGGTGAGTTTTCCCGTTGACGGCGTGCGCGTGGAGGGTGCCGGGTCGGCATGCCCGAGCCGGCCCGCCACCACGTTCACGCCTCGGCTGGAGCGGGGTCGCCGTGAAGGCGGGCGTGGGGGACGGTGCCATGCATCGATGCCGGTCACGCCCTCTTTCACGCGGGTAGCGACCAACACTAGAACCAGGACGCAAAGGGCCTCGTAGCGGCGCTGGAGGCGGCAGAGCTCAGGTGCCGCCCGTGCGGCTCCGGTCGCTGGCCGCGGGGGCACCGGGTTCGGTTCGAGCCACGAATCTGAGGACTGGTCGGAAACGTCGGTCCCTTAGCAATACCCCGCGCCCGATATTCATCAGTTCTTCATTTCGAAGGCGACGCTTGCCGGGGAGTTGCGATCCCGGACGGTGGGTGATGGCGCTGCCGTCTTCGGGAGTATCACCGCCAAAGGCGTCAGACCCTGCGCATTGCTAGGCGTGCGCAGCACACACAAACAAAAGAAAGGTCACGAAAGTGAACCATAGACGAAGTAAGCGGTTCACGTCGCCGGAGTGGCTCTTCCGCAACCTCGGTGGTTTCTACGGATGGGTGGTCCGCCACCCGCGCCGTGCCGCTCGGTGGCTCGCCGGCCACCCCCGGCGGGCCAAGGTATGGCTCGTCACGACCGTGGTCGGTTCGCTCTGGCTGCTCGCGGCCTCGGCGGCGCACGTCGGAGGGGCGATCTTCCAGCGTACGACGACGGCCGTCATGCAGCCGCTGACGGTGGATCTCCAGGTGACGGCCCTCCAGGCCACCACCATCACCTACATGTTCGGCGCCCCGCTCTATGTGGCGCTGCTCATGGGGGCGCGGCAGCGGTTGCAGGAGAATCGTCTCCTCGACGCCGTGCCCCGAACCGAAAGGCGTGATCGGTTCTTCTCCGGTCTCTCGCGCTCGGCCCAGAGATGCTCCCCGGCGCACAGGCTCCTCGCCCGACTCGTCGAGAAGGAGCGGAGACACCGGTGGGTGCTGACGGTCCTGCCCTTTCTGGTCAGTTTCGTCAGCGGCAATCTCTTGGCGCAGTTCTACGTGACCAGGCTGCCGTTTTCGGCCGGCAACGCGATCACGACCCTCGGCCCGATCACCATGGCGATGGTGATCGCGTGGAGGGACGACAGGAAGGGGCTTCCGCTGCTTCTGCCGCTGATGTCGGCGGTCGGAGCGGCCCTGATGATCCCCTGGGGACAGCGCATCGACGGTGCCGGCTTCCTGGCCGCCCTGTGCGGTGCGGTGGCCTCCGCCGTCATGGTGTCGGGTGGAAAGGCGATGGCCCACGCGGGAATCCTGCTCAAGGGAACGGGCCTGTCCATGGTGGCCGGCCTGCTTCTCGGGGCGCCTTCCCTTCTCGCGGTCCACTGGACCGGGGAAGTCGCCGTCCGCGGGGTCGTCGCAGGTCTCCTCGGAGTCGCCGGAAGCGTCCTCTACTGGGTCGCGCAGGCGCCGCTCCGTCTCCCGAAGAGGCTGGCCGGTGCACTGTCGGCCAATGGGCCGGCGCTGACCAGCGTGGTGGGGCTCGTCGTTCTCGCCCAGGGCGTCGGTCTGATCAGCCTGATCGGGATCGCCACGATCCTGATCGCCTCGCTGCTCAACGCCGCACTGACCGGCTCGCATGATGAGAAGGCCGCGGAGGTCGCAAAGTACGCCCAATAGGCCCCCGCCGGAAAGGCCGGGCGCAGAGGAAGCGTCAACGGTGCTTCCCGAGCGCAGGACGGACATTTCCTGGCTTGGGCTTGACAAGCCTCTGGCATGCCTGCTGCCTGGCAGAGGCCAAAAAGGGCGCTCCTAATTGTGGGGCGTCCGTATGATGCAGCCCCGGGGAAAACCTCGGGGCTGCGTTCGTGAAACCCTGCCGCCGAAACCGGCGGGCATGTTCGGAATCAGGCCGGTACCGAATCAGTGGAAGCCCGGATGGGCACCGGCGATGTACTGGCCTAGCCTGTGGAGGCAGAGGGCAAGACGGTTGTCGAATCTTCGGTGAATGGTGCGATCCCGCCTGCGGCGGGGCGGGCACCAAGAGGGTCGCCCGCACCGAGGAGGAGGAGTCGGCCATGCCCTTCCAGCGGAACCAGAGAGACGACCGTCTTCGGTTGCGATCTCCGTGGGCTCTTGGAGCCCTGGTCTCCCTGATGCGGTTGGTCCATGAGATCATCCGCGACCGGCACCGCTGGTAAGCGGTCCGTGGGCCCCATCGAAGCGGTGGGGCCCTCGCCGTGCCCGCGCCTCGTAGGCCGGAACTCGGAGGCTCGACGGCGCGGTCAGGTCTGGGCTGCCGGCCGGGTGAGGGCCGTCCGGCCGGGGTGGGACGTGGCCGGCCGGACGGCGGGGGGAGGCGGGAGGCCGGGTCTAGGTCGTCAGGCCCAGTCGACCAGGTCGACGGTGTCGTTGTCGGACGTCGGCTCCTCCAGGGGCTGGCCGGGGTACAGGGGACGGGCCTTGCCGTTGTCCTCGTCGATCAGTACGGCGAGGCTGTGGGTGTTGTTGACCCAGGAGGAGACGTTGTTGGCGGCGGTGCCGTTGCCCATGGGCAGGGCCTTGAGGGCGACCTTGTAGCCGGCGCCGATGCCGTAGGCCGGTCCCTGCCGCTTGTAGTGCTGGTAGAGGCAGAGGGTGGCCGGCGGGCAGCCTTCGGCATCGTCGAGTTGAACGACGCCGGGCGGCAGGTCCGCCTGGGCCGGCTGGGTCGTGACGGTGGCGGCCTGAGCGGCGGTGGTGACCGCAGGTCCGGTCACGGTGGCGCAGGCGGCCAGGGCGGTCGTGGCTACCAGGAGGCGCGCTTTCCAATTGGCCATCGGGGGGCTCTCCGTTTCGTATGGCGTGGTTTGCGGCGTCGGTGACGCCGCGCGACAAGATTTACACGGAGAGTTATCACGTGTCAGTGTGTGTTGATGGCCTTATGTGGTCGCTGCTACTGACTGTTACCGGGTGCCGCCGTGGGCCCTTCCTGGTAGGCGTTGAGAGTCAACGCTGATGTTCACTGTATGTAGCGTCATGCCCCGGGTGAGCGGGTCAGGTGCCGCACAGGGCGTCCGGGAGGGCGGCCTTCATGGCCTCGTCCAGGGCGGGGCCGCCGCCCGGGTTGAGGTTGACCATGACGGTCGCCTGCCGACCGTGCGTGGTGGCGCCTGTGCGGACGCTGAAGCCGAGCATGTCGCCGTCGTGACTCCAGAAGCCGTCCTCGCAGGTGGGCGAGCCCTTGAAGGGGGTCCACTCCAGTCCCAGGCCGTACTTGGAGCCTGAGGTGCGGCCCGTGGGGCGGGCGGTCAGCATCTCCCGCAGCTGCGCCGGCTTCAGCAGGCGCCCTCGGAGGACGGCCGCCAGGAAGCGGTTGAGGTCCGGGGCGCTGGAGATCATGCCGCCGGCGGCTCCGCCGACGGTCGGGTTGAGGCGGGTGATGTCCACCAGCTCGGACTGCGGCCGGACGTAGCCGCGGGGGTGCGGGCCCGGGATGCCGGGGGCGTCCGTCGGGACGAAGGTGTCGTGCAGTCCGAGGGGACGGATGACGCGCCGGCGGATCTCCCCGCCGTAGGGGCGTCCCGTGACGCTCTCGATGATCATCCCGGCCAGGAGGTAGTTGGTGTTGGAGTATCCCCAGCCCTTGCCGGGTTCGAACTCCCGCGGATGCGGCAGGGCGATGTCCACCAGTTCGCGGGCCTCCCAGTGCCGGAGCGGGTCTTTGAGCACCTCCAGCGGCGACATGTGGTCCAGGACGTCCGGCAGCCCGCTGGTGTGCTGGAGCAGCTGGCGGACGGTGATCTGCCGCCCGTCGTTGTCCGCGCCGCGAACCACGCCGGGCAGGTACCGCTCCACGGGAGCGTCCAGCTCGATGCGGCCTTCGCCGACGAGCTGGAGGACGACGGTGGCGGTGAACGGCTTCGTCAGGCTGCCGATCCGGAAGCGGCTTCGGGGGTCGACCGGTGTGTTCGTCCGGACGTCGGCGACTCCGCTGGTGGCCGTCAGACGGCCGTGCCGGTCGTGGACCTGCGCCAGCGCCCCCGGAGCGCCGTCCGGACCGCTCAGGCTTTCCACCACCTGCCGCAGGTCGGCGGGGCCGGGCGTGGCCGCGTTCGCCGGGACGGCCGAGACCCCGACCGCCAGGGCCAGGACGACGGCGGCCGCGCCGCGGGGCACCAGGTTTCTTGTGATCATGCTCGGACGATAGGGAGCGGCGGGCAGAGCGCACATCCAGCGTGTGAGCCATCCGTGCCCTCACCCGTGATGGGTAGCGAAGAGCGGTGGGTTGTCGTGGGCTGGGACGGTTCTTACGGTTGAGGCATGGACGGACGGGGTGTGCGGGGGCCGGGGGCGGTCGAGGCTGTTCGATGGTGGGGGCGGATGGCCCGGAGCCCGCTCGACACCTACGGAGCCCTCGCCAGACGCTACGGGGACGCCGTGCGGGTGCCGTTCGGAAGGAACCGGGCGTTCTTCCTGTTGTCGCGTCCCGAGCACGCCGAGCGGGTCCTCGTCGCCAACCAGGACAACTACGTGAAGGCGTTCACGTATCGGCCGCTCCGGGCCGTACTCGGAGACGGGCTCCTCACCAGTGAAGGCGGGACGTGGCGGCAGCACCGGCGGGTGGTGCAGCCGGTGTTCGCGCAGCGGCACGTCGTCGGGTTCGCGTCGCAGATGGTCGATACGGCGGCTCGATCCGCCGGACGGTGGCCCGACGGGGTCGCGCTGGACGCGGCGGGGGAACTCCGGCGGCTCACGTTGGGCATCGTGGGACGGGCGTTGTTCGGCAGCGAGCTCGAAGGGGAGGCCGAGAAGACGGGGCGGGCGCTCGAGGCCCTCCAAAGGGGTGCGGTAGTTGGGACCTTCTTGCCCGGGGCGACCGCGAAGCGCGGCATATATCGGCGGGTACCGGGGCTCGGGGGCGCTCTGAAGCACCTCGACGGCATGGTCCGGCGGGTCGTGCAGGGCTCGTCCGGTGGCGAACTGCTGCATCTCCTCAAGGAGAGCGGTCAGTTCGACGAGGCGGAGCTGCGTGACGAGGTCCTGACCCTGTTGCTGGCCGGGCACGAGACCACTGCGGCTTCGCTCGCCTGGACGTTCATGCTCCTGTCGAAGTATCCGGCGGCCAGAGACCGCCTGGAGGACGAGGTGGACGAGGTTCTCGGCGGCGGGGAGCCGAAGGCCGGGGACCTCGACCGGCTGCCGTGGACGAAGGCCGTCCTGTCGGAGGCGATGCGGCTCTACCCGCCTGCGTGGACCATCGAGCGCGACGCGCTGGAGGACGACGAGGTCGCCGGAGTGCGGGTGCCGGCCGGTTCGACGATCGCCGTGCCGCCGTATCTGATCCATCGGAACGCCGAGGTCTGGCCCAATCCGGAGGGTTTCCAGCCGGAGCGGTTCATGGGGGAGCAGAAACATCCCCGGTACGCGTATCTGCCGTTCGGCGGCGGGCGCCGCATCTGCGTGGGCGCCGGTTTCGCGATGCTGGAGGCGACGCTGGTGCTCGCCACCATCGCCCGGACGCACCGGCTCGACCTGGTGCCGGGCGTGGCCGTGCCCGTCCGGGCGGAGATCACGTTCCGTCCTGCCGGGGCCCTTCCGATGCGGGTCATGCGGAGGTAGGCCGCTCAGGCGGGACAGCCACCCGACGCCGCCGAGGTTGCAGTGGAAATCGGAGGGCGGGCCTCCACTAAGGTGGGCGCATGGGTGCGAAGCAGCGGCCGCTGCGGGCCGACGCGCGGGACAACCGCGACCGGATCCTCGCCGCCGCCCGTGAGGTGTTCGTCGAGCAGGGGCCGGGCGCGCCGCTGGAGGAGATCTCGCGGCGCGCGGGCACCGGCATCGCCACGCTGTACCGGCGCTTTCCCGACCGGCGGACGCTGACGAGGGCCGTCGCCCTGGACGCCCTGGAGCGCACCCGGGACGAGGTCAAGCGCGCGCGGGACGAGGAGCGGACCGCCTTCGCCGCCCTCGTCCGCTACATGCACCGCGTGCTGGACATCCGCATCGGCGCCGTCTTCCCCGTCCTGCTGGACCGGATCCCGTTCGACGACGAGGAGATCGCCGCCACCCGCGACGAGGGCGTCGTCGTCGTGAGAGAACTCGTCGCCGCCGCCCAGAAGGACGGCGACCTGCGTTCGGACGTCACGCACGGCGATGTCGGGATGATGCTCGTGCGGCTGTCGCGCCCGCTGCCCGGCCCGCTGCCACGGGAGACGGGCGAGGAGCTGGCGCACCGGCATCTCGACCTGCTCATCGACGGCCTGCGCGCCGGCGGCCTGCGCGCCGGGCGTCCCGAGGAGCTCGGCGGACCGGCGCTGACCTTCGACGACCTGCGGTCCATGGGGGACGGCCGGGAAAGGTGACGTTCAGGCTGTAACGGGCACAGACCAGGACATGAACATCACAGGCATCATCACCGCGATCGTCATCGGTGGGATCATCGGGGTGCTCGGCCGGCTGCTGCTGCCCGGCCGCCAGCCCATCGGCGTCATCATGACCGTGATCGTCGGAATCGTCGCCGCGCTCATCGGGACGGCCATCGCGCAGAAGGTCGGCGTGGCCACGACGAACGGGATCGACTGGATCGAACTGGTCTTCCAGGTCGGCCTGGCGATGCTCGGCGTCGCGATCGTCGCAGCTCTCAGGGGCAGGCGCGGCCATCGCCGCTACGAACGCTGACCCTCGCCCCCGGAAGGGCGCGAGGATGCCGTTCACTCCCGCCTGACCTGGGCGGTCGCGGTCGCTTCTCCACCTCGGCGAAGGGTTGGCCGTCTCCGGCCGCCGCCATGCGGATCTCGTCAAACGGTGCTTGCGGCCTGCGAATCTTTGCTCTCATAGGGCGACCGAAAGGACGCGGAGAGTGACGAGCGGGCAGGGGGAGACCGGATGACGGGGGGACTAGCGCCCGTTGCGGGCCATGAGAGGTTCCTGCTGTTGCGGAGGCGGTTCCGGCGGGCGGCGGTCGTGGTCACGGCCGGGTTCCTCGGGTGGTATCTCGTGTTCGTCGGGCTGGCCGCCTTCGCGCGCGGGTTCATGGCGCGGACGGTAGCCGGGCACGTCAACGTCGCGCTGCTGCTCGGGCTGCTGCAGTTCGTCTCGACGTTCGCGCTGACCCTGGGATACCTGGTCTACGCGCGCCGGAGGCTGGATCCGCTGGCCGGGGAACTTCGGTGACGGGGCGCGCGCTGACGTTCGGGCTGTTCCTGGCGTTCATCCTGATCACGCTGGCCATCACGGTGCGGGCGCGGGCGACCACGCGCGGCGCCGACGACTTCTACGCGGGCGGGCGGACGTTCACCGGCCCGCAGAACGGGGTCGCGCTCGCCGGCGACTACATGTCGGCGGCCTCGTTCCTCGGCATCGCCGGGATCATCGCGCTGAACGGGTACGACGGGTTCCTGTACTCGATCGGGTTCCTGGTGGCGTGGCTGCTCGCGCTGCTGCTGGTCGAGATGGTCCGCAACGCGGGCCGGTTCACGATGGGGGACGTGCTGGTGCGCCGGGTGCGGCGGCAGGCGCCGGTGCGGCGGGCCGCGGCCGTGTCCACCGTGACCGTGTCGGTGTTCTACCTGCTCGCGCAGATGGTCGGGGCCGGGGCGCTGGTGTCGCTGCTGCTCGGCATCCATCGCGGCGAGCGGTTCCTCGGGATGGGCGCGGGCACCGCGAAGACCGTCACGATCGTCGCGGTGGGCGCGCTGATGATCCTCTACGTGGCGTTCGGCGGGATGAAGGCCACGACCTGGGTGCAGATCATCAAGACCGGGCTGCTGATGGCCGGGGCGGTGGTGCTGACGGCGCTGGTGCTCGGCAGGTTCGGGTTCGACGCCGGCGCGATGCTCGGGTCGGCCGCCGACGCGAGCGGGAAGGGCGGGGCGTTCCTGCGGCCCGGGCTCCAGTACGGGCGGGACGTCCCGGGCGACGCCTACCGGACCGCGGTCAACAAACTCGACTTCATCAGCCTCGCGCTCGCCCTCGTGCTCGGCACGGCGGGCCTGCCGCATGTCGTCGCGCGGTTCTTCGCCGTCCCGGACGGGCGCGCCGCGCGCACGTCGGTGTCGTGGGCGATCGGCCTCGTCGGCGTCTTCTACCTGATGACGCTCGCGCTCGGCTTCGGCGCGGCGGCCCTGGTGGGACGGTCCGCGATCGTCGCGCAGGACCCTTCGGGCAACACCGCGGTGCCGCAGCTGGCACAGGCCGTCGGGGAGCACGTCGGTGGACGGGCCGGCGGGGACGTCCTGCTGGCGTTCATCGGGGCGGTGGCGTTCGCGACGATCCTCGCGGTGGTGTCCGGGCTGGTGCTGGCGTCGTCGACGTCGCTGGCGCACGACTACTTCGGCCAGGTGCTGATGCTCGGCCGCCCGCGCGAGTCGCAGGAGGTCGCGGTCGCGCGGTTCGCCTCGTTCCTCGTCGGATCGCTGGCGATCGTCCTGGCGGTGGTCGCCCGCGACCTGAACGTGGCGTTCCTGGTGGCGCTGGCGTTCGCGATGGCCGCCTCGGCGAACGTCCCGGCGATCGTGCTGTCGCTGTTCTGGCGGAGGTTCAACTCCGCGGGGGTCGTCGCGGGCATCTACGGCGGCCTCGTCGCGTCGCTGGCGCTGGTCGTCTTCTCACCCGTCGTGTCCGGCAAGGTCGATCCGGTGACGGGGGTGAGCCTGTCGCTGTTCCCCGCGGGCGTCGACTTCCACCTGTTCCCGCTGGAGAACCCGGGCCTCGTGTCGATCCCGATCGGGTTCGCGTGCGCGGTCGCCGGGACCTTCGCCGGACGGGAGAAGGCCGACCGGGACCGCTACGACGACCTGTCGGTCAGGGCTCTGACGGGTGCAGGATCACAGTGACCTGGACGGCGCGTACGGGTTAGCATGCCGTGCCCGGTTTGATTACCCGTGAGTACGGAAGGCTGAGCCGGGAAGATCCGCGCTGTCCGGGGCCGTGCCCTAATGTGCCGAGTGCCCGGGCCAGGGGCGGTTCGCGTGGCAGAATGTCACCCGCCGTGGAGCACGGTGGTCAGCCAGAGGGAGGGGCGGCGTGTCCGAAGCCGGTCGGCGCCGTCCGGCGCAAGCCCGACCGGCCGTGCCGTCGCTCCGGCCAGGCGCCCGGACGACCGCGGCCCTCGCCGCCCTCACGCTCGGCGCCGCCGTGGCGGTGCCCGCGGCGATCGTCTCCGGAACTCCGGCGAACGGCCAGACCGTTCGCGGGGCGTCGGCCGGCGCCGTGGCCGGGCCGCTGCTGCACGCCCCGACCGACCAGATCCGTTCCCGCGAGTGGCACCTCGACGTCCTGCGCGCCCAGAAGGCGTGGCGGTACTCCAGGGGACGCGGCGTCACGGTCGCCGTCCTCGACACCGGCGTCGACCGGCGGCACCCCGACCTCACCGGGCGGGTCGTCACCGGCCCCGACCTGACCGGCGGCGTCCGCCGTCCGGGCAGCCGCTACTGGGGCCTGCACGGGACGTCCATGGCCAGCATCATCGCGGGCCACGGCCACGGGCCCGGGCTGTCGCAGGGCATGATGGGCGTCGCGCCGCTCAGCAACGTCCTTTCCATCCGCGTCACGCTGGAGAACGACGACCCGCTGCGCCGCGACAACGGGCAGCAGTCCGGCGCCGGCGGCGACCGCGACGCGGTGGCCCAGGGCATCCGGTACGCCGTCGACCACGGCGCCGGGATCATCAACATGTCGCTGGGGGGCGGCCGCCAGTCCTACAACGGCACGCCCTCGCAGGAGAAGGCGATCCGGTACGCGCTCTCCAAGGGCGTCGTGCTCATCGCCTCCGCCGGCAACGACGGCTCCGGAGCGAACCGCAGGAACTTCCCCGCCGCCTACCCGGGCGTGATCGCCGTCGGCGCGCTCGACCGCCGCCTGCGCCTCTGGAAGGACAGCAACCGGCGCTCGGGCGCCGCCGTGTGCGCGCCCGGCGTCGAGGTCGTCAGCGCGGACGCCAGCAACGGCTACGTGGTCGGGACGGGCACCAGCGCCTCGTCCGCGATGGTGGCCGGGGTCGCCGCGCTCGTCCGCTCCCGCTACCCGAGGCTGACCCCCGAGGAGGTCAGGCGGGCTCTCCTGCAGGGGTCGCCGGCCCGCGCCGCGCACCCCACCGGGTCGCCCGAATGCCACGGGACGGTCGACGCCGTCCGCACCCTCGTCGCCGCCAACGAGATCAACAAGACCTCCAGCGGGCCGGTGGAGACGCCGCCGCCGGCCGCGACGCCGCAGCCGGCCGCGCAGGCGCCCGGCCGCGACTCCGGCGTGCTGTTCCCGATCGTCCTCGGCGGCGGAGGGCTGCTGGTGGTCCTCGGGCTCGTGCTCGGATGGCGCCAGCGGCGGCGGCCCGAGGAGGACGCCGGGGACACCGACGCCGTCGCCGACTACGGCCTGCCGTCCGCCCCGGCCGCGCCGCGCGAATCCGCGGCCGACGTGCCCGCGGCCCCCGCCGAGACGTACGCGGCGCCCGTGGTCGCGCCGGTCAACGCGCCGCTCTTCCAGAACAACGAGGTCCACCCGGGACCCGCCGTCATCGAGGAGCCTCCGCTGCCGGGCGCCATGCCGCAGGCCGCCCCGCTCTGGGACGTGCCGCAGCCCGGCCCCGCCGCGTTCACGCCGCCGGCCCCCGGTTTCGCCGAGCCCGCGCCGCCGTCCGGCTGGGACGGGCGGCTGCCGCCCCCCAACGAGCCGAAGCAGCCCCCGATCATGCCGAGCGAGCTGCGCCCGTTCGTTCCCGGCGAGTTCAACGCGGGCGGGCCCGGGGCGCGCAACGGGCACGACGCCCTCAACGGAACCGACGCCCTCAACGGGCACGACGCCCTCAACGGGCACGACGCCCTCAACGGGAACGGGCACAACGGCGCCGGCCTCAACGGGGCGGCGCGGGACGAGCCGTCCGTCCTCGACGACGACGAGTGGAACGCCTTCCGCCGCGGCGCCCTGGAAGCTCCGGACCTGCCCGAGCCCGGCACGACGGCTCCGCTCGCCGGGGTACCCCCGGAACCGCCGGACGAGCCGCCGCACCCGCCCGTACCCCACGCGGACGAGGGGCCGGCCGACGCGTTCCCCGACGTCCCGCCGTCCGGCCTGGGCGGCACCGAACCGCCGGAAGGGCCCGTCCCGCCGCCGGATCCGGCCGACGGCGAGCCGCGCGGACGGCACTCGCGGCGGCCGGGGCCCGGCGACGACGAGGAGTACCGGCCGCCCTGGTGGTGAGCGCGGTACTCCGGCGGGCGTAGCGCGAGTGCCTCCGGCCGGACGATGCGGCCCCCCATACCTCTCGCCGAGCATCGACTCATCCGAACACAGGAAGGTCGATGAACCATGTGGACGACGTTGGCGACGCAGGCGGCCGCGATGCACCCGGGCGGCTGGCACGACGGGGACGCACCCGCGTTCTGGCCGGTCTTCCCGATCACGTTCGGCCTGTTCTGGCTGGCCGTGCTCGGCACCGCCTTCTACCTCATCCGCCGCCGCATGAACGACGGCGCCGCGGCGGCCAGGGCGGCGGCCGACCCGATGACCAAGGCGCGTTCGGTGCTCGCCGAGCGGTACGCCCGGGGCGACATCGACGAGGACGAGTACCACGCGCGCATGGCCGCCCTCCGCAACAGCGACTGACACTGGGGGAGCGCGCGCTCCCCGGGAGGGCGATCGCCCCGGTCAGTCGGCGGCGGCCTCTTCGAAGATGCGGTCGATGCCGTCCGGGTACATCGGTGCCCGGACGGCGGCGTCGGCGAAGCGGGTGAGCAGCCGCGCGAACTCGGTGCGCTCCCGCTCCGACCAGTCGGTCATCAGGTCGTCGAGGTAGGCGCGGCGGAACCGGTCGGCGACCTGCTTGACGCGCCGCCCGGGCTCGGTCAGGCCGAGGTTGGCGCGGCGCGCGTCGACGGGGGAGGGACGCCGGGACACCAGGCCGGCGTCGATGGCGTGCCCGACGAGGCGGCTCGCCGTGGACGGGTCGATCTCCAGCCGTTCCGCGACCGCGCCGACCGTGACCTCGCAGGAGCATGCGTCCGGGCGTTCGCAGGCGGTGAGGGCGGCGACCGCGTTCACCACCATCAGGTTCGACAGTTGCAGCGGGCGCCCGTCCGTGGCGGCGGACGTCTGGGCGCGGACGCGCTTGACGAGGTCGGGCTTGGCCCACACGCGGCGCAGATGGAACAGCGCGGTCGCGATCTCGGTGAGGGCGCCGTCGGCGGGGGGTCCGGGAGGGCTCCCGCCCCGGGGCGCGTCCCGCTCGGCGGTCCGTCCCGTGGCGGAGGTCTCCGTCGCCATGCAAGGTCTCCGTTCCGGACGCCGGACGCTGCGGATCACCCACTCTAACGTATGCAAAATACATATGTTGCGACGCGGCGTGAGCGCCGTTGCCCGTGAGACACACGGAGCGAAAGAGCCCCAGGTGAACGGGGTTGTGATGCACTGAACCACCGGCATCCGTTCACCGGGATCCGCCGGAACTTGTCGGCCCGGACGCGTAGCATGGCTCCCGCCCGAACCCGGACGACCCGGGATCAGTAGCCACAGAGGGGACCTGATGCGAGCGGCGAACGCCCCCGGTGACCCCCGCGGTGACGTCCCCCCGCAGGACCGAACCATGGACGACGACCAGCCCCCGCCACCCCCGGCCGAGCCCGCCGCCGACGCGCAGGACGGGGCGGACGACGCCGCGTTCGGTGCCGGCGGGCTCTCCGAGCGCGACCGCCGGATCCTCGCCTTCGAGCGGCAGTGGTGGAAGTACGCCGGCGCCAAGGAGCAGGCGATCCGCGAGATGTTCGACATGTCGGCCACGCGGTACTACCAACTCCTGAACATCCTGATCGACCGGCCCGAGGCGCTGGAGTGCGACCCGATGCTCGTCAAGCGCCTGCGCCGGATGCGGACACAGCGGCAACGCAGCCGTGCCGCGCGGCGGCTCGGCATCCGGCCCTGACCTGGCCACCATTGGTCACGTGAACTCTCCCCGCTCTTTGACGGCCGCAGGCGCCGAAGGACTTGACGCCATCCGCGACGACCCGACCCGGGCCGTGCTCGGCTTCGACTTCGACGGCACCCTGGCGCCGATCGTCGCCGACCCGGCCTCGGCGCGGGCCCATCCGGACGCCGCGCCGGCGCTGGCGCGGCTGGCCCCGCTGGTCGGCTCGCTGCTGATCGTGACCGGACGTCCCGCCGCCGTGGCCGTCGAGTACGGCGGATTCGAGGGCATCGACGGGCTCGTCGTCCTCGGGCAGTACGGACTCGAACGCTGGGAGTCCGGCACGCTGACCGTGCCGGAGCCGCCGCCGGGCGTCGCCGAGGCCCGCGCGAAGCTGCCCGGCGTCCTCGCCGCCGCGGGCGCCCCGCCCGAGACGTTCGTCGAGGACAAGGGGCAGGCGCTCGCCGTCCACACCCGGCGGTGCGCCGAACCGCAGGTCGCGCTGGACCGGTTGCGCGGCATCCTCGCCGCGCTCGCCGAGCGGACCGGGCTGTCCGTGGAGCCCGGGCGGTTCGTCCTCGAACTGCGCCCGCCAGGCATGGACAAGGGGAAGTCGCTGCGCTCGTTCATCGACGACCGCGGGACCCGTCCCTCCGCCGTGCTGTTCGCCGGGGACGACCTCGGCGACCTGGCCGCGTTCGACGCCGTCGACGCGCTGCGCGCCGAGGGCGTGCCCGGCGTGCTGGTGTGCAGCGGCTCGACCGAGGTCACCGCGCTCGCCGGACGGGCGGACCTGGTGGTCGACGGGCCCGCCGGTGTGGTCGCCCTCCTCGGCTCGCTGGCCGACTCCCTCTCCTGACTCCTCCCGCGACCCGGTGCCCTCTGGGGCGCGCGGAGCGCGGGGAGTTGTTCGCCAGGTGATAAGAGTCGCGGCTCGACTTGTCGTATCTCGCGAGACTCCGGGGGCCGGTGTGGAAAGGGGGGTCAATTAGGTCAAAATGTGGTGAATTGTGTGGAGTGCGGGTTCACGGGGGAGCCGCACGAGGGACATCGGGAGGCTAGACGGTGGACACGGAGCCGGGACTTCCGCGCCGTCCAGGCGAGATCAGGCACACGCCCTCCCAGGGCATCCCGAGGATCACGCCGAGGGAGGGCACGCCGGTCCTGCCACCGGGCCGTCCGGTACCGCCCGGTGCTCCGGTGCCGCCGGGCCCTCCCATCCCGCCGGACGCCCCGACGCGGCCGATCGTCCACACCGCGCCGGTCGCGCAGGCAGCACAGGCGCCGCCGCGCGTCTGGGGGACGCCGCCGCGCTCGCACCCCCGGCCTCCGCTCGGCGGGTCCGAGTGGGCCGCCGTGCCCGAGGCGCAGGACGCCTACTCCGAACCCGAGGAGTGGTCGTCGGCGACGGGACCGATGGGCGTCCGTGAGACCAGCGGCGTCCAGGTGCGGCTCGGGTCGCGGGAGCGTGAGCGCGAGCGCCGGGAGCGGCGGCGCAAGGGGCGCCGCAGCGGCCTGGTCGCGGCGGGCGTGCTCGTCCTGGCCGGGCTGGTCACGATCGGGCTCGTGCTGACGCCCGGCTCCGGCGACGAGGGAGGGACGGAGGCGGCCCCCGCCGCGGGCGAGCGGGCGCCGGGCGGCGGTGCCAAGCTGCCTCCCGCGGGCTCGCCCATCACGGTCGGCACCGCCGACGGCTCCAGGTACAGGATCGCCGCCGTGACGTCGGGGATCAGCGACGGCGTGGTGACGACCTTCCAGTCCACGCCGCCGTCCGGGACGGCGTTCCCCTACATCGAGTACATCCTCAGCAATCCGAGCGGCGCGAACGTCCTGCTCGACTTCCCCGGCGACGTGTTCGTCAGGCGCGACCTGGTGACGCCGGAGGCGCGGGGGCGCTGCATGCCGCAGGCCGGCGTCTCCGAGGCCCTGTGCACGCCGCCGACCGGCAGCCAGGTCGTGCGGCGCCTCGCGGGCGGCGCGCTGGTCGCGGGGGAGGGCGGCGACAAGTACCTGCCGCCGGGCGCGTCGTACCTGGTCCGCGCGACGGTGGACGTCCCGGTCGACCGCGGCGTCAGGCGCTCGGACATGGCCCTGTACGTGTGGAAGCAGCTCTACATGGCCGACCAACTCGCCAAGCAGGCGCCCTTCCCGAAGTAACGGAGAACCGCCGTGACCTGCGCGGTCACGGCGGTTCCGGTCGGTGCTCCCTGAAGTTCACTCGGCTTCGGGGTCATCGGCGAGGATCCCGTAGAGGCGGCGGCGGGCGTCGTTGACCACGTCCAGCGCCCGCGCCTTCTGCGCCTCGCTGCCCACGGCCATCACCTGCTGCAGGGCCCCCATCAGCTGGCCGACGGCCTCGCGTCCGCGCAGGACGTTCTCGCCTGCGGCCTCGGTGACCTCGTCCCAGGGGACGGTGGTCTGCGCCGACGCCTCCTCGCGGCCGGTGTCGGTGAGGGCGAACAGCCGCTTGCCGCCCTGCTCCTCGCTGCTGACCAGGCCCTCGTCCTCCAGCATCTGGAGGGTCGGGTAGACCGAGCCGGGGCTCGGCCGCCAGACGCCGCCGGTGCGGCCGTCCAGCTCCTGGATCATCTCGTAGCCGTGCATCGCCCGCTCGGCCAGCAGAGCGAGCAGCGCCGCCCGGACGTTGCCGCGCCGGGTCCGCCGCCCGCGTCCACCGCGGCCGCGATGGCCGGGACCGAAACCCGGGCCGAAGCCGGGTCCGCCGGGCCCCCACGGGCCGAACGGGTCGCCGCGGCGCCCCCGCTCCTCGGGTCCCGTGAAGCCGCCGCGCCTTCTCATCTTGTGCTCGTGCATCGCAGTCTCCTTGTCATTGATCGGTTGCGATGCCTCAACGATATATCGCTAACATGTCGCGATGCAACAACTGTGCTGCGAATCACTCTGGAGCGCGCCCGCGCGAACGGAACGAGGCGCGGAGCGGTGGCCGCTCCGCGCCTCGGTACGCGGGTCTCGGTGTTACCGGTCGGGGCCCTGGATCAGGGGCCGGTGACCTTCAGGTTGTCCAGGATGTCCTTGGTGGCGTCGCGGCCGTCGGTCTCCTTGACCCGGATCCACAGGCCGAACCTGCCGGCCTTGTCCTTGAGACCCACCTCGGTGACCGACGGCGTGCCGGTCTTGCAGGCGGTGAAGCGGGTGATCGTCCCGGTGAGGGCGCCGTCCGGAGTGGTGTAGTTCTCCGGCGCGGCCTTCGTGCACTGCGAGTGGACGGCGGCGCTCGGCGGCGGAAGCCGTCCGGGGCGCAGGTCGGTGGTCACGCCGACGAACACGCCGGGACCCTTGCCGTTGCCGAGGAACGCGGCCTTGTCCGGCGTCGCGCGCAGCACCGGCCGCGGCTGCCCGTCGGTGAGGCCGACGGTGGACGGCGTCCACGTCTGCTCCTGGTCCTGCTTCGGCCACGCCTTCGGGACCGCGGCCTTGATCTTGCCCGCGCCGCCGGCGACCGCGACGAAGTCCTTCGGGACGGCCGGCGTCCTGTCCTTGCCGTCCTTGCCGCCGTCCTTGCCGTCGTCGCCGGAGAACATCATGCCGAGCGCGAGCCCGCCGATCACCGCGACCACCAGCACGACCGCCGTGATGATCAGCGGTGTGACGAACTTCTTCGGCGCGCCGCCGCCCCGCGGCCCGCCCTGCCCGCCGCCCTGGACCGGCCCCGGGGGAGGAGGCTGGAAACCGGTGGGCGGGGGGCCGTAGGGCTGCCGGCCGCCGGGGCCCATCTGCTGCATCGGGACGCCTTGCGGAGCGCCGGCCTGCGGCTGCTGGTTCGGGAACACGGTCGTCTTGTCGTCCAGCGCCTGCGGCTGGGCCTGCGGCGGAGGCTGGTAGGCGATCGTCCGGTCGTTGTCGTTGTCCGGGGCTGTGGGGCCCTCCGCCTGGGTGAACGGGGCGGAGCGTCCGCTGGGCCGGTCCACGACCGTCACCTCGTCGGACGACGAACTGGGCGGGACGCGGATCTCGGACGTGTGGAGGTCGTCCTCGCCGGGTCGGTCGAACCGCGTGCGCATGCCGGGCTGGGCGCCCTGGCCCGCCGGCGCGGCGCCCTGAGCGGGGCCGGGCTGCTGCACGGGACGGGGCTGCTGCTGGGCCTGGGGGCTCTCGCGGTAGAAGTCCTGGACGGTCGCGTCCGCGTCGATCTTCGGCTCGGGCGGCTGGGGCGGCGCGACCTGCGCGGACGTCGGCCGCAGCGTGGACAGCGCCTCCGCGAACGCCTCGGCGGTCGGCCACCGCTTCTCCCGTTCGACCTCCAGCGCCCGAAGGACCACCTGGTCGAACGCGGGGGGCAGGCCCTCGCGCAGCTCGCTCGGCGCCTTCTTGACCGGCGCCGGGCCCGGGGCCCGTCCGGCGAGCATGTGGTATGTCAGCGCGCCGAGCCCGTACACGTCCGCGCGGATGTCCAGCCCGCCGCCGAACCGCGCCTGCTCGGGCGACATGTACCCGGGCGTACCGACCGGGAGGGTGAACGCGCCGGACGCGTGCGCGAGCGCCTTGGCGAGGCCGAGGTCGGCGATGAGCAGTTTCTCGCCGCCGTCCGGCGTCGACTGGAAGAGCACGTTGGACGGTTTGAGGTCGCGGTGGATGACGCCCAGCGTGTTGATCACCTCGACGCCGTGGGCGATCTGCTCGGCGAGCGCCACCGCCTCGCTGACCGGAAGTGGCCGTTCACGCATTCGATCGCCGAGCGTTCCGCGGTCGGCGTACGACATCACGAAGTAGGGGCGCCCGTCCGGGAGCTCGCCGATGTCGTGGACGCGGACGAGACGCTCGGAGTCGGCGCGCCGCAGGATCCGGGCTTCCTCGAGGAACCTGTTGCGCACGTCCAGATCGTCGATCAGGCTGCCGTTCAGGACCTTTATGGCGACCTGGGACTCGAGGGCGTCGTCGTGCCCCAGCCACACAGAGGCGAACGCCCCCGAACCCAGGACGCGATCGATCCGGTAACGGCCTACTGATGGTGGGAAAGACACTCCCGTATCATCCCAACAACGGGGTGAGCGCGCGAACGAGCATTGAGGCGGCATGGCATTCGACGAGAGGACCGAGGAGCTGGCGGTCAAGGCCGCGCAGGGCGACCAGGGCGCCCTCAACGAGCTCCTCCGCAAGATCGAGCCGGACGTGCTGCGGCACAGCTCCCGCTTCCTGCCCTGCCGGCAGGACGCCGAAGAGGCGTGCCAGGACGCGTTGCTCCAGGTCGCGCGGAACATCCACCGGTTCGAGGGCCGGTCGCGGTTCAGCACCTGGCTGCACGTCGTCGTCGCCAACTCCGCCCGTTCCACCTACCGGTCGCTGAAGCGGCGCTCGGTGGAGCAGGCGGGCGAGCTTCCCCAGCAGCGCCCCGACCCGCGCCGGACGAGTGTCATCGCCGGCTCCCGGGTCGACATCCTGGACGCCATGGAGGACCTGGAGGCCCGCAAGCCCGACCTCATCCAGGCCCTCGTGCTGCGGGACGTCTCGCAACTGGAGTACGCGGAGATCGCCGAGCAGCTCAAGCTGCCGCTCGGCACGGTCAAGTCCCGCATCCACGAGGCGCGCAAGCAGGTGAGGCAGACGCTCGGCGAGTCCTACACCTGACCGCCGGTCAAGGGTGGGTCATCGGACGGTAACAGTGGGTCCAGAACCCGGGTTCTGAGCTGGGCCTCTGCGCCAGCATGCGGTGCATGCCACCAGGACCGGCCCTCCGCCGCGATCGCCCGATCTTCATCTTCGGCTGTCCCCGCTCGGGCACGACGCTGCTGCGACTGATGATCCACTCGCACGCCCGCATCGCGATACCGGCGGAGACCAGGTTCGTCCTGCCCGCCTACATGGCGAGGTGCGACTACGGTGACCTTCGGGACGGCAAGAACAGGCGGATGCTCGCGGAGTGGATCGTCGGGGAGCGGTCCACCAAGGTGCGGGCGCTCGGCATGGACACCGACGGGCTCGTCGAGGAGATAGCCGACGGCCCGCCGACGCTCGGCTCGGCGATCGGCATCGTCTTCCGCGCCTATGCCCGCCTGCACGGCAAGCCGCGCTGGGGCGACAAGCGCCCGAGCTACTCCCAGCACGTCGGCGCGCTGCTGCGGATGTTCCCCGACGCCCAGTTCGTCCACCTTGTCCGGGACGGCCGGGACTGCGTCGCGTCGCTGATGGAGATGCCCTGGTTCGACGCCGACATCCACCACGCCGTCTCCGCCTGGCGGGAGACGATCGACCGCGGCCGCCGGCTCGCCGAGCGCCTCGGCCCCGACTCCTACTACGAGCTGCAGTACGAGCGGCTCGTCGCCGACCCCACCGACGAGCTGACCCGGCTCTGCAGCTTCCTCGGCGAGGACTTCGACCACGAGATGACCCGTCCGGAGGGCCTCGCGAAGCGGATCGTCCCGTCCCGCAAGAAATGGCACGGACGCACGTACGACGCCGTCACCACCAACCGCGTCGGCTCGTGGGCCGAGCGCCTCGACGCCTGGGAGATCAGCCTGGCCGAGGCCGCGTTCGGCGAGCGGCTCGCCGAGTACGGCTACGAGCCGAGCGGCCTGCCGAAGCCGTCCGCGGCCCAGCTCGCCCGCTTCACCCGCACCGCCGCCCACCGCCGCATGGCGCAGAGCAAGGCCGCGCTGCGCGAACGCTGGAGGCAGCACCACGAGCCGAACCCCGTCGAGTGCCTCCTCGCCGCCGAGCAGTCCGCCAGCACCGCCCCCTGACCGGACCCGCGGCGTGTTGCCCTGACGCCCGCAGAGCAACACGCCGCTCCCTCCAGCGGCGTCGTTGTGGGGGCGCCCCTGGGAGAGGGCGACTACCCACCGCCTTCCGCTCCGTTCCGGGCGTCGGTTAGTCCAGTGCGGCGAGTTGGTCGGCGAACCAGCGTTGCGGGGGCAGGGCGGTCGCGGCGCCGGCCAGGCGGGCGCAGCGTTCGGCTCGCCGGGCGCTCGGCATGAGCAGGGCCTGGCGCAGGGCCTCGGCCGTCTGCGACACGTCGTAGGGGTTGACCATCAGCGCGTCCTCGCACAGCTCCGCGGCCGCGCCCGCCTCTCGCGACAGCACGAGCGCGCAGCCGTGCCGCGACAGGACGGGCCCCTCCTTGGCGACCAGGTTCATCCCGTCCCGGATCGGGTTGACGAGCAGGACGTCGGCCAGGCCGTAGGCGGCGAGGGAACGCGGGTAGTCGTCGTTCACCTGCAGGATCAGCGGATCCCAGTCGGCCGTGCCGAACTCGTCGGAGATCTGCTCGGCCATGCGCCGGACGGCCGCGGTGTACTCCCGGTACTCGGGCAGGTCGTGGCGGGACGGGTAGGCGAACGCCAGGTGCACGACGCGGCCGCGCCACTCGGGATGGTTGACGAGCAGCTCCCGGTACGCGGCGAGGCCGCGCACGATGTTCTTCGAGAGCTCCGTCCGGTCGATCCGCACGATGAGCTTGCGGTCGCCCACCTGTTCGCGCAGCGCGCGGGCCCGATCGACGACGTCCTGCTCGGCGGCGCGTTGGCGCAGCGCCGTCCCGTCCACGCCGAGACCGTGCACGCCCACGCGCGTGGTGTGGCCCGAGCAGGAGACGGTGCGGGCCACGCGGTCGACGCGTGCGCCCGGCAGCAGTTCGCAGCAGTCCAGGAAGGCCGACGCCCACCGCTCTGTGAGGAAGCCGGCGTGGTCTGCGCCGAGGATGCCGAGAAGGATCTGGGTGCCGATGTCGTCCGGAAGCAGCCTGAAGTACTCCGGCGGCGCCCAGGGCGTGTGGGAGAAGTGCACGATCTTCAGGTCGGGACGCCGGTCGCGCAGCATCCGGGGAGCCAGCGACAGGTGGTAGTCCTGGATCGCCGCCTTCGCGCCCCGGGCGGCGTCCCGCGCGAGGGCGTCCGCGAAGGCCGCGTTGTACGCCTCGTAGGACTGCCAGTCACGCCGGGCGCGGGCGTCGAAATGCGGGTTGCGCGGTGTGTCGTACAACAGGTGGTGGACGAACCAGAGCGTCGAGTTGGCGACGCGGTTGTAGGCGCGGTCGAACGTGGCCGCCGGGATGTCGAGCATCCGCACCGCGGCCCCGCCGGTCTCGTAGCCGGCGAGGTCGAGGCGTCCGTCGGGGGAACGGCGCGCGGCCGTGCGGTCGGCCTCGCCGAGGCTCGCGCACACCCAGAGGACGTCCGCGCCGCCGGCGGACGGCTCCGCCGCCGTCCCGGCCGGACGCGGCGGCCCGGGGTCGCGCGGGGCGCCCGTGACGGCGGCGAGGCCCGACACGAGTCCGCCGCCCCCGCGCCGCAGGGTGAGCCCGCCGTCGTCCGACAGCGAGAACGACACCGGCCCCCGGTTCGAGGCCACCAGCACTTGGCTCATACGGGAAGGGTCTCAGTTGCGGCCGAGGCGCATCAAAGTGACCCGCGAGGTGATCGTCATCGCCCGCGCTTCTGCCCGTTCCGCCCGATTAGTTATCCGCCCAGGGGGTATCCGGCGGCAATGAGCAAGTCCGAGACGACGAAAACCGTGCTCGTCGCCGGTGCAGCGAACCTCATCCTCGCGATCACGAAGCTGTTCGCCGGCCTGCTGGCCGGGTCCAGCGCCATGCTCGCGGAGAGCGCGCACTCGGTGGCGGACACCCTCAACCAGGGCTTTCTCTACACCTCGCTCCGGCGCAGCGAGCGGCCCCCCGACCGGCGCCACCCCTTCGGCTACGGCAACGAGCGGTACGTGTGGTCGCTGCTCGCCGCGTTCGGCATCTTCGTGGCCGGCGCCGGGTTCTCGATCTTCGAGGGCATCCTGACCATGACCGGCCACGGCGGCGGCGGGACGACGGTGTGGCTCGCCTACGCCGTCCTCGGCCTCGGCGCGGTGCTGGAGGGAGCGTCCTGGCTCCGCGCCTTCTACCAGGCCAAGAAGGAGACGCGCGAGAACGACCGCGACCTCGTCGAACACGTCCGCAAGTCGCCCGACGTGACGTTCAAGACCGCCCTGTTCGAGGACACCGCGGCGATGATCGGGCTCGCCCTCGCCGCCGGCGGGCTCGCGATGCGCCAGATCACCGGCTCGGAGTTCTGGGACGGGCTCGCGTCCGCCCTCATCGGAGTGCTCCTGGTCGTCCTCGCCTTCTCGATCGGCCGGGAGAGCATGGGCCTGCTCATCGGCCAGGCGGCCGACCCCGCCGAGCAGCGCAAGATCCGCGCCGAGATCTGCGGCGCGCCCGGCGTGACCGGCGTGGACGAACTGCTCACCATGCACTTCGGCCCCGAGCAGATCCTCGTCGCCGCGAAGGTGCACTTCTCCGACGACATCAGCGCCGACGAGGCCGAGGACGTCGCCGGCGAGATCGACCGGCGGCTCCGGGAGCGCGTCCCGACCGTCCGGCACGTGTTCCTCGACCCGACCCAGCGCGTGATCAAGACCACCGCGGGGTAACGTCTCAATCGCTGGACCCGCCTGTCTGGCATCCGGTCAGTTCATGTAAAGTCACGCATACGAGCTCATAGCTCATGGAACGTACAACTTAATACTGCTCATCCAGAGGGGTGCAGGGAGCACAGTGGCCGACGGGCCGGTCTTCCAGCTCAGCCCCCGCACAACTTAATACTGCTCATCCAGAGGGGTGCAGGGAGCACAGTGGCCGACGGGCCGGTCTTCCAGCTCAGCCCCCGCACAACTTAATACTGCTCATCCAGAGGGGTGCAGGGAGCACAGTGGCCGACGGGCCGGTCTTCCAGCTCAGCCCCCGCACAACTTAATACTGCTCATCCAGAGGGGTGCAGGGAGCACAGTGGCCGACGGGCCGGTCTTCCAGCTCAGCCCCCGCACAACTTAATACTGCTCATCCAGAGGGGTGGAGGGACCGGCCCTGCGAAGCCCCGGCAACCACCCGGCTGTTGCGCGTCGCGATCCTGCGAGGCCGGCCGGGAGATGGTGCCAACTCCGGCCTGCGACCAAGGTGGCGCAGGGAAGATGGGGAGAAAGGCCTCGCCCTCATGGCACTCACGCCTGCCACAGACCTCGGACCGGCTACCGCTCTCGTCTGCCGCGAGTGCGGCACGTCCCGCGACCTCGGACCCTTCTACGCGTGTGAGGAATGTTTCGGCCCCCTGGAGATCGCCTACGACTTCGGGGGCGTCACCCGGGAGGCCATCGAGTCCGGGCCGCGCAACATCTGGCGGTACCGCGGGCTGCTGCCCGTCCCGCCCAACGTCGCCGACACCCCGAACACCGAGCCGGGCCTGACCCGCCTCGTCCGCGCCGACAACCTCGCGGAGAGCCTCGGCCTGCAGAGCCTGTGGGTGAAGGACGACAGCGGGAACCCGACCCACTCGTTCAAGGACCGCGTCGTCGCCGTGGCGCTCGCCGCCGCCCGCGAGCTGGGTTTCAAGGTGCTGGCATGCCCGTCCACCGGGAACCTCGCCAACGCCGTCGCCGCCGCCGCGGCCCGCGCCGGGATCCGCAGCGCGGTGTTCGTCCCGTCGAACCTGGAGTCCCAGAAGATCATCACGACGGCCGTGTACGGCGGGACGTTCGTGACGGTCGACGGCAACTACGACGACGTCAACCGGCTCGCGTCCGAGATCGCCGGCGAGCAGGACGACTGGGCGTTCGTCAACGTCAACGTCCGCCCCTACTACGCCGAGGGCTCCAAGACGCTCGGCTACGAGATCGCCGAGCAGCTCGGCTGGCGGCTGCCGGACCAGATCGTCGTGCCGGTCGCGTCCGGCTCCCAGCTCACCAAGATCGACAAGGCGTTCCAAGAGCTGATCAAGCTGGGCCTGGTCGAGGACAGGCCCTACCGCGTCTTCGGCGCCCAGGCCGCCGGGTGCGGCCCGGTCGCCGCCGCGTTCAAGGCGGGCCACGACGTCGTCCGCCCGGTGAAGCCCGACACGATCGCCAAGTCCCTCGCCATCGGCAACCCCGCCGACGGCCCCTACGTCCTGGACGTCGCCCGCCGCACCGGCGGTGCCGTCGAGGACGTCACCGACGAGCAGGTCGTGGAGGGCATCCGGCTCCTGGCCCGCACCGAGGGCATCTTCGGCGAGACGGCCGGCGGCGTGACCGTCGCGACCCTCCGCAAGCTCGTCGAGGCCGGCGCCCTCGACCCGGGCGCCGAGACCGTGATCATCAACTCCGGGGACGGCCTGAAGACCCTGGACGCCGTCGCCCCGGTCGTCGCGCCGTCGGCGAACATCGCCCCGTCCCTGGAGGCGTTCCGCGCCTCGGGCCTCGCCTGAGAACGAAGGAGCAGCATGAGCAGCGTGTCCGTCCGTATCCCGACGATCCTGCGGACCTACACCGGTGGCGAGTCCGAGGTGAAGGCCGAGGGCACGACCCTGCGCGCGGTCGTCGCCGACCTCGAGGCCGGCTACTCCGGCATCTCCGCCCGCATCCTGGACGACGCGGGTAAGATCCGCCGTTTTGTCAACGTCTATGTCGGTGACGAGGACGTCCGCTTCGCCGAGGGTCTCGACACCCCGACGCCGGAGGGCGCCCAGATCTCCATCATCCCCGCGGTGGCGGGCGGCTGACGTCCGTCTCGTCCCCTAGGCCCCGGCACGTCCACCGTGCCGGGGCTTTTCCTTGCACCTCTGGCCGATTCCCCCTTTTTCGGAACGCGATTGTCCCGGTGCATGCTGAATTGGGCGACTGGTCGTCCCGTCCGGCCAAACGCGCATGGAAGAAGCTTTAGCGAGCGCCCGTTTCGCGGCTCCGATCTTGATCGGCGCCACTCCGTCACTTGGGTTTCTCGCTGGCCGCGCCCTGGAAGATTGATCCCGGAGTGGCGCTCCCTGGGGCGCCGATCGGCATACGAGAGTGAGGAAAGGCATGAAGCGCATTTTGCGCACGATGGCCGTGACCGGGATTACGATGGGGGCGGCCGTCCTCGCGGCTCCCTCGGCCATGGCTGACATCAACTTCTACGCGGTGGAGAAGGCGTACGTGGGGCACAACGGCCCCTCGTACATCAGTGAGAAGGGTCCGGGCGACCTGATCTACACCGACATCACCAAGTCGCCCAAGGCCGCGCCGGTGATCGGGAACAAGCCGGTGACGACCGGTGACATCACGACGAAACTCCACGGCGGGAAGCACAACACGGCCGTCACCGGCGTGGAGGGCTCCGAGCAGGAGGCCACCAAGGTCGCCCACGCCAAGGCCGCCGAGCACCAGGCCGCCGAGCAGCAGGCGGCTCCGCAGCAGGAGTCCCTGCAGGCCGCGCCGGAGCAGGGTGCCCAGCAGGCCGCTCCTCAGCAGGACGCTCAGCAGGCCGCCCCGCAGCAGGGCGCCGAGCAGGCCGCCCCGCAGCAGGCTGAGCAGCAGGCCGCTCCTCAGCAGGAGGCCCAGCAGGCCGCCCCGCAGCAGGAGGCCCAGCAGGCCGCTCCTCAGCAGGAGGCGGAGCAGGCCGCCCCGCAGCAGGACGCTCAGCAGGCCGCGCCGGAGCAGGGTGCTCAGCAGGCCGCTCCTCAGCAGGAGGCCCAGCAGGCCGCCCCGCAGCAGGAGGCCCAGCAGGCCGCCCCGCAGCAGGAGGCCCAGCCGAACGCGCCGGAGCAGCAGGCCGACGCCAACGCTCCGCAGGCCGGGCAGCGGCTGGCCACCACGGGGGACCACCCCAAGCCGGTGCAGATCCACGCGGTCAAGAAGGCGATCGTCGGCCAGAACGGCCCCGTCGTCAACAGCGAGAAGGGCCCGGGCGACGCAATCTTCACGAACCTCAGCGGATCGCCCCGCTCGAACGTCTACGCCGGCAACAGCGCGACGATGACCGGCCCCATCTCCACCAAGCTCCACGGCGGGAAGCACAACACCGTGATCAACGCGATCGCGGGCCCCGCGCAGGAGTCGAACAAGCGGTGATCCGCGGCTCCTAGCAGAGCCTCGAAGCACCACGGCCGCTCCGGCCCGGTCACGCATCGAGCCGGAGCGGCCGCCCGATGTCCGGACCTGTTTGCGGCGGCCCTTTGCCTGGGAACGAAAAGAACATCCTCACCATCCGCCATACTCCACAAAAGCGGCCTACCAGGCCGTAATGCTCCCAGCGCATCGGGCCGCCGCAAACGCCGCTACATCGACGGAACCGGCCCATTACCTCGCGACGGATAAAGCTCCCCGAAAACGACGGCACCGGCCGCCGCCAGTGCAATGGCGCGCGAAATGGGGGGCCGCAGGACACCCGGTCCTCACCGGGAAGTGAGATCTCGGTAGCCACCGCCCCGGCCGGCCGCGTGCGACCACCCGCCGCTCGGCGGCCGGGAGCCGGTCGGGCGACAGGCTCGTGAACACCGCCCGACGGTCGCCCGGCCCGCTACGCCACCGGCGGAAATTCCGGCCGACCTGCGTCAGGGGCGACGGCCGAGCGGCCCGTCCGGGGCCGGCCCCGTGGACGTCCCTCCGCTGGTCAGGGCGGGACCGGGCGGGTCGGGGAGGGGACGGCGGCGGCGATGTGTGGCGCTTGCACTCGACGGGGTAGAGTGCTAAACAAACATTGGCACTCTGCTGTGGAGAGTGACAACTTCACACAGTCATGGGTCGAGGCGATGAGGCCTCAGGCCGGCGGCGGAATGGAAGTCGTCGGCGGGGCCGTCCGTCGCGGGCGTCGGCTCGATCCGTCTAAGCCACCTTGTTCCGGGAGGACTGGAGCCTATGGCTGCAAAGATGATCGCGTTCGACGAGGAGGCCCGCCGCGGCCTCGAGCGCGGTATGAACCAGCTCGCCGACGCCGTGAAGGTGACCCTTGGTCCCAAGGGCCGCAACGTCGTGCTGGAGAAGAAGTGGGGCGCTCCCACGATCACCAACGACGGGGTGTCGATCGCCAAGGAGATCGAGCTCGAGGACCCGTGGGAGAAGATCGGCGCGGAGCTCGTCAAGGAAGTAGCCAAGAAGACCGACGACGTCGCGGGTGACGGCACCACCACCGCGACCGTGCTGGCCCAGGCGCTGGTGCGCGAGGGTCTGCGCAACGTGGCGGCCGGCGCGAACCCGATGTCGCTGAAGCGCGGCATCGAGGCCGCCGTCGAGCGGGTGAGCGAGGAGCTGTCCAAGCTCGCCAAGGACGTGGAGACCAAGGAGCAGATCGCCTCCACGGCGTCCATCTCCGCGGGCGACCCGCAGATCGGCGAGATGATCGCCGAGGCGATGGACAAGGTCGGCAAGGAAGGCGTCATCACGGTCGAGGAGAGCCAGACCTTCGGTCTGGAGCTCGAACTGACCGAGGGGATGCGCTTCGACAAGGGCTACATCTCGCACTACTTCGTGACCGACCCCGAGCGGATGGAAGCGGTCCTCGAGGACCCGTACATCCTGATCGTTCAGGGCAAGGCGTCGGCGAACAAGGACCTGCTGCCCGTCCTTGAGGGCGTCATGCAGTCCGGCAAGCCGCTGCTGATCATCGCGGAGGACGTCGAGGGCGAGGCCCTGGCCACCCTGGTCGTCAACAAGATCCGCGGGATCTTCAAGTCCGTGGCCGTGAAGGCGCCGGGCTTCGGCGACCGCCGCAAGGCCATGCTGGGCGACATCGCCACGCTGACCGGCGGCCAGGTCATCAGCGAGGACGTGGGTCTCAAGCTGGAGAACACCACGACCGAGATGCTGGGCCGCGCCCGCAAGGTCGTCATCACCAAGGACGAGACCACCATCGTGGACGGCGCCGGTGACGCCAACGAGATCGCGGGCCGGGTCAACCAGATCCGTACCGAGATCGACAACACCGACTCCGACTACGACCGCGAGAAGCTCCAGGAGCGCCTGGCCAAGCTCGCGGGCGGTGTCGCGGTCATCAAGGCCGGCGCCGCGACGGAGGTCGAGCTCAAGGAGCGCAAGCACCGCATCGAGGACGCCGTCCGCAACGCCAAGGCCGCGGTCGAGGAGGGCATCGTCCCCGGCGGTGGCGTGGCGCTGCTGCAGGCCGGCACCAAGGCGTTCGACAAGCTGGAGCTGCCGGGCGACGAGGCCACCGGTGCGAACATCGTCAAGCGCGCTCTCGAGGAGCCGCTGAAGCAGATCGCCGTCAACGCCGGCCTCGAAGGCGGCGTCGTGGTGGAGCGGGTCCGCAACCTGACCCCGGGCGAGGGCCTGAACGCCGCCACCGGCGAGTACGTCAACATGTTCGAGTCGGGCATCCTCGACCCGGCCAAGGTGACCCGGTCCGCGCTGCAGAACGCCTCGTCGATCGCCGCGCTGTTCCTGACCACCGAGGCCGTGATCGCTGAGAAGCCCGAGAAGAACCCGGCCCCGGCGGGCGGCATGCCCGACGCCGGCGGCATGGACTTCTGAGCAGGTCCACGGTTCGCACTTCCGAGTGCATGTGAAAGGGGCGGTTCCTTCGGGGACCGCCCCTTTCCCCGTCCGCGGGGCCGGGTCCGGTCGAGGCGGCGCGCCATGCGGGCCGGTACGGACGCCGGCGTAGATGTCCTCGGGGATGTTCGGGGGCCGCCGGGCCGAAAGAAGAATGTTTCTCGGACGGCCACCTCGGCTCGCGCCGGTGCAGGTCAGTGAGCCGGGCGCCACCGCGGCGGTTCCGGTGGGCGGAGGCGGGCGCGCAAAACGCTTCCCCTGCGGGCCCGGCGCTTGGCAGGATCGCCCGTTGGAAGGCGTGCCGCCGAGGGCGCGGCCGCCGGCAAGGTGAACAGTGAGGCGGTCGCCGGTGCGGCCGCCGAGGCAGGAGAACACGTGAGCGAAGTGTTCAGCTCCCCGGTGCTCAGGGTCGAACAGCCTCGCAGGGGACCGTTCGCCAAGTCGCGGTACAAGGTGCTGGACGACGGCGGGACCGTCGTCGCCATCGCGGCGCCGACCGACGACCAGGGCGAGAACGCGGTCATGCGCGGCCTGTTCCCCGGCAAGTCGAACCTCGACGCCCGTGCCGTCCTGCTGACGACGCCCGACGGCGACCCCCTGTACGTGGTGGACAAGCAGAGCGGCCGGGAGTACACCGAGATCCTCCGGCCGGACGGGGAGCGCGTCGGCTCCTTCGTCACCGAAAGGGTCGGCCGCCGCTACGTCATCTACGACGACGGCGGCACGCTCATCGGCATGGTCGACGTGGACGTGCCGCGCAACAACTTCGAGGTGAAGGACGCCGACGGCGGGAAGGTGGCGCACGTCCGCAAGAAGTGGGCGGGCCTCGCCACGCACCTGCTCACGACGGCCGACCGGTACGCGGTGGAGATCACCGACCCCGTGCGGGAACCGCTGCGGACCATGGCGGTCATGACGGCCATCGTCATGGACATGAACCTGCACGAGGCCAAAGAGATCACCTGACCGGACCGGCGGTCGCCCGATGGAGGGGTTCCCGGCTCCCGCGAGGCGAGGTACGTTCCGGTCGTGCAGGCCATGTCCGGGCGCCCGAACGGCTGGTGGATCTCGCCGGCGATTCCGACGATCGCGAACTGCGCGCTGGCCGTCCTCTGGGTCTTCTCGGCCCTCGGCGGGTGGGGCGACGCCGCCTTCTGCGGTGAGGAGGAGGGCCGCGACCCGGAATGCGGGGCCGGGTTCGAGGACGCCGTGCGGGTCTCGGCGCCCGTGGCCGTCATCGCCGCTGCCGTCGCCGTGACCGCCTGGTCGATGCCCGGTGTGCGGCGCAGGCCCTGTCGGCTGGACGTGACCCTCACCGTCGCGGCCTTCGTCTGGGTCGTCGCCGAAGGTGTGCTGTTCGTCGGCGGATTCCTCGCCAAGCCCTGAGGCGCGCCGAACGGTGGGCGTTGCCGAAAAGAAACCTCGGCCGGGTGAATGCGATGTTCGAGCGGTTCAAGCAGGGGTGAACCAGGACAAAGTCCGAGGTTGGTCGGGTGTCGAGACGGCTTCGGGCGGGCCGCAGGGGCGAGCCGGCGCCAATGACGCGTGCGAGCCGGTTTGACGTCCCCCCGTCTTGGGCATACTGTTCACTTCGCCCCACGGGAGTGCGGGACGCCTGAGGGCGGCCGGCCCGGGGGAACCATCCTCGACCAGCTGACGCGGCTTCGTCGCGCCCGTGCCGTCGTGATGGGTTCGGAAAAGGATCGATTTGACAATCGGCCCGGATCTGATGAAATAGCACCACCGCCGGGAAGGAACCGCGCAAGCGGAACCGGAATGGCGTATCGGAAAAGCCCGGAATT
>NZ_FZNP01000036.1 GCF_900188105.1 Actinomadura mexicana | reverse complement strand
TCTGGCACAACGACAAGACCGGCCAGCCGGTCGCCCGCTCCCTGACCGCCTACGATCACTGACCGCAACAACAGCCCTTGGAATCAATCATCTAGTGGTCGCGCAGCGCCTTGACCAGCTCCGCCTTGTTCATCGAGGAACGGCCCTCGACGCCGATCTCGCGGGCGCGCTTGAGCAGCTCGTCCTTCGTCCACTCGTCGTAGGAGGGGCTCTTGCCGCCCTTGCGGCCGATCTTCTTCTCTCCCTGAGCCGCGGAGGCGTTGGCGATCCGTGCCGCCTTCTCCTTGCTCGCGCCCTTCTCACGGAGCTTCTCGTACTTCTTCTCGTCCTTGATCTGTGCTCTGGGCATAGGCATTCCGTACCCGGCCCGCGAGATCCACACATCGGGGACAATGGCAGCCGGGAAGGGGGCACGCGTGCGCATCGGCATCCTGGGACCGCTCGACGTGCGGGACGGAGCCGCGCGGCCGGTCGAGGTCGCGGGCCGCAGGCTGCGGGCCCTCCTCGTGCGGCTGGCGGCCGAGGCGGGCCGCCCCGTGTCGGCCGAGCGGTTGCTCGACGATCTGTGGGACGGCGCCCCGCCCGGCGGGAACGCGCTCCAGGCGCTCGTGTCGCGGCTGCGCGGTGTCGCCGGACGGGACATGGTCGAGCACGGCCCGGCGGGCTACCGGCTCGGGATCGACCCCGGCGAGATCGACGCGGTCGCGTTCGAGCGCGGCGTCGTCGCCGCCCGCGCCGAGGAGGACCCCTGCGCGCGGGCGGACGGCCTGCGCGCGGCGCTCGCGCTGTGGCGCGGACCCGCCCTCGCCGACGTCGCCGACGCCGACTTCGCCCACCCGACCATCGCGCGGCTGGAGGAAATGCGGCTCGCCGCCGTGGAGGACCGGGTCGACGCCGAGATCGCCGCCGGGCTCCCCGTCCCGCCGGTCGCCGAACTGGAGCCCCTCGCCGCCGCGAACCCGCTGCGCGAGCGCCTGCGCGGCCAGCTGATGCGCGCCCTGTACGCGGCGGGGCGCCAGGCCGACGCCCTGGAGGTGTACGAGGAGACGCGGCGCGCCCTCGCCGACCGGCTCGGTGTCGACCCGTCCCCGGCACTGGCCGCCGTCCACCTGTCGATCCTCCGGCGCGAGACGGCGGCCCCGCCGCCCGGGCCGGTCCCGCCCCCCGCCGTCCCGCGGCCCGCGCGCACCAACCTGCCCGCGCAGCTCACCAGCTTCGTCGGCCGGGAGGAGGAGTCGCAGCGGGTCGGCAAGCTGCTCCGCGAGACCCGCCTGGTCACCCTCACCGGCCCCGGCGGCGCCGGCAAGACGCGGCTGGCCGGGGAGAGCGCCGCCGCGCTCGTCGACGAGATGCCGGACGGCGTGTGGTTCGTCCCGCTCGCCCCGGTCAGCGACCCGGGCGACGTCGTGCAGGCGGTGCTGTCGGCGCTGGCGGTCCCCGAAAGCGTCCGCCCCACCGAGACCCGCGCGGTCGTGCGGCCCCTCGAACGGCTCACCGACTTCCTCGCGACGAAGCGGACCGTGCTCGTCCTCGACAACTGCGAGCACCTCATCGACGCCGTCGCGCGGCTCGTCGACCACGTCGTCGCGCACGCCGACGGCGTCCGCGTCCTCGCGACCAGCCGCGAACCGCTCGGCATCACCGGCGAGTCGCTGTGCCCGGTGCCCTCCCTCCCGCTGCCGGCCGAGGACGCCGCCGACCCGGCCGACGCCCTCGGCTACGCCTCGGTGCGGCTGTTCGCCGACCGCGCCGCCGCCGTCCGCCCCGGCTTCGCCGTGGACGCCGCCAGCGTCGCCGACGTCGTCGCGATCTGCCGCGCGCTCGACGGCATCCCGCTCGCGATCGAGCTGGCCGGCGCCCGGCTGCGCTCCCTCACCCCCGGCCAGGTCGCGGCCCGCCTCGGCGACCGGTTCCGGCTGCTGACCGGCGGCAGCCGTACCGCCCTGCCCCGGCACCGGACCCTGCGCGCCGTCGTCGACTGGAGCTGGGATCTGCTGGACGAGCGGGAGCGCGCCGTCCTGCGCCGCCTCTCGGTGTTCGCCGGCGGCGCGACGCCGGACGCCGCCGTGCGCGTGTGCGGCCTCGACGCGCCGGACGCGCCCGACCCGCAGGACGTCATCGACGTGATCGCCGCCCTCATCGACAAGTCGCTGGTGATGGCCGACGGCGACTCCGACGTCCGCTACCGGCTGCTGGAGACCGTCCGCGTCTACGCGGGGGAGCGGCTGGAGGAGTCCGGCGAGACCCGCCGCGTCCGCGACGCGCACGCCGCCTACATGGTCGAGTTCGCCGAACGGGCCGAGCCGGAGCTGCGCCGCCGCGACCAGCTGATCTGGTCCGCCCGGCTGGCCGCCGAACGCGAGAACTTCACCGTCGTGCTCCGGCACGTCACCGAGGTCGAGGACCTCGAGGCGGCCCTGCGGCTCGTGGGTGCGCTGGTGTGGTTCTGGGTCCTGCGCGACATGGAGCGGGAATCGGGCGGCTGGACGATCGTCGTCCGCGACATGGCGGCCGGCGCCGCGCCCCCCGGCCTGGAGGAGCAGTACGCCATAAGCGTGGTCGCCGCCGCCCTGGTGACCGAGATGACCAAGAAGTCGGGGCCCACGCAGGAGTCGCTGCGCCAGGCCATGATCGACGCGACGGCCGTGGTGTCCCCGGCGCCCATGCACCCTCTGCTCGCCCTCGCCGAGACGGGGGCCAGCATGTTCGGCGGGGACATGGCGGAGGTCCGGCGGAGCCTCGGCCGCATCCGCGAGCACGCCGACCCGTGGGTGCGCGCCGTCGCCCGCGTCATCCTCGCGCACATGGAGATCAACCACGGCGAGATCGACGCCGCCGCCGAGCAGGCCGCCGACGGCTACGCGCGTTTCCGCGAGCTGGGCGACCGGTTCGGAATGATCGTCGGGCTGAGCGGGATGATGCAGACCGCCATGGCGCGCGGCGACCTTACGGAGGCCGTCCGCCTCGGCGAGGAGGCCTACGGCTACGCCACGGTCGGGGTCAGCCCCGAGCAGGGCTCCCCGCTGCTCGCCCAGCTCGCGTGGGCGCGTGCCCGGCAGGGCGAGATCGCGCGCGCCCGAGCCGACCTCGAACGCGCCATGGTGCAGTCCGAGCGCATCGGCGAGCTCGCCGACGCCGCGAACTCGTCCCTCATGCTCTGCGAGATAGCGTTGCTGGAGGGCGACCGCGAGGCCGCCCACGCCCATGCCGACCGCGCCTGCGCGTGGGTCGAGTCGCGCGGGCACCGTCCCGACTTCGCGCAGACCGCCCGCAGGACGTTCAGCCGCCTCGGCTGCCTGGCGGAGGAGGACGGCGACCTGGAGGCGGCGAAGCGCCGCCACGTCCAGGCGCTGAGCGAACTGCCGAACGACGCGATGATGGGAAACCCGACCGTGGCCGCCCTCGTCGAGGGTGTCGCGGCCTACGCCGCCGCGCGTGGGAGGCACGTGCGCGCCGCCGAACTGCTGGGCTCGGCGCACAACCTGCGCGGCTACCGCGACGCGGCGAGCTACGAGGTCTGCCGGACGCTGTCGCTCGTCGGCGGCGTCCTCGGCGAGAAGGCGTTCGCCGCCGCGTACGAGCGCGGGCGGCGGGTCACGCGGAACGACGTCTTCGACCAGGCGGACGGGCTGGTCACCTCCATCTGAGCGCACCCGCGTCCCGGTCGCCGCGGCCGGCCGGAAACGCGTGTCGCCCCGAAGACGGAATCGCCGGGGCGACACGGTTCGGATGCGGGCCGGACGTCATGCCCTCCGCGAGTACATGCGCATGGCCAGCGGGAACGTGACGACGACGATCCCCGCCGCCCAGGCGAGCGTGTACCAGGCGTGGTTCCCGATCGGGCCGCCGACGGTCAGCGCGCGCACCGACTCCGCCAGGTGCGTGACCGGGTTGACCTTCGTCCACGCCTCCAGCCATCCCGGCATCGTGGACGTGTCCGGGACGAGGATGCTGCTGCCGAACGTCAGCGGCATCACCCAGATGAACGCCAGCCCCTGCACCGTCTCCGGCGTCGGCGCGACCAGCCCCACGAGCACGGAGATCCAGCAGACCGCGAGGTAGAACACGTACGCCAGCGCGAACGCCGCCAGCACCGACAGCGGATCGGTGTGGAACCGGAAGCCGAGGACCGACCCGAACCCCACGAGCACCGCCATCACGGTGATGAACCGGACCGTGTCCCCGAGGACCGTCCCGAGCAGCGGCGCGGAACGAGCGATCGGAAGGCTCCGGAACCGGTCGAACACGCCCTTGTGGATGTCCTCGTTCAGCGCCGTCCCGAGCCCCATCGTGGCGAACATGGCCATCTGGGCGACGAGCCCCGGAAGCAGCTGCTGCAGGTAGGAATGCGTGTTGCCGGCCACCGCGCCGCCGAACACGTACAGGAACAGCAGCAGGAACACGATCGGCATCAGCGTCGTGTCCAGCAGCTTCTCCGGCGAGTGCTTCAACTGGGAGACGTTGCGCCACGCCAGCGTCAGGCCGTGCCGCAACGTTCTCCTGGCGCTGATACGTGCGGGCGGCTCCGCGGCGGGCGGACGGCTGTCAACGGTGATGGCGGTCACGCCAGGCTCCCCTCGGAGACGAGCTCGGACGTGGGTTCTTCGGCGTGATGCCCCGTCAGCGTGAGGAACACCTCGTCCAGGCTCGGCATCCGCAAAGCCAGCTCGGCCGCCACGATGGACGCCTCGTCCAGCCGCCGCACGAGAACCGACAGCAGGCGCGGATCGTGCACCGGCGCCGTGACGAGGCCCGCGGCCTCCTGGACCTCCGGACGCTCCCCGGTCAGCTCCTCGACGATCGCGGCGAGCTGCGCCGCGCGGAACGGCTCGGCCGCCCGGACCACCAGCGTCTGCCGCCCGATCCGCCCTTTCAGGTCGTCGGAGGTGCCCTCCGCGATGACCCGCCCGTGGTCGAACACCGCGATCCGATCGGCGAGCGCGTCGGCCTCCTCCAGGTACTGCGTGGTCAGCAGCACCGTCGCCCCCTCGGCGACGACCTCCCGGATCGTGTCCCAGACCTCGTTGCGCGCCCGCGGGTCCAGCCCGGTCGTCGGCTCGTCCAGGAAAATGATCTCCGGGTGGTTGATCAGGCTCGCCGCCAGGTCCAGCCGGCGGCGCATCCCGCCCGAGTACGTCTTCACGGCGCGCGCCCCCGCGTCGGTGAGCCGGAACCGGTCGAGCAGCCGCCGCGCCCGCGCCTTCGCCTCCGCGCGGCCGAAGTCCAGCAGCCGGGCGATCATCACGAGGTTCTCGAAGCCGGTCAGCTCCTCGTCCACCGACGCGTACTGCCCGGTCAGCCCGATCTTCGCCCGGACGCGCACCGCGTCCTTGACCACGTCGTACCCGCCCACCTCGGCGCGTCCGGCGTCCGGCTTCAGCAACGTCGCCAGCACGCGCACCGCGGTGGTCTTGCCCGCTCCGTTCGGCCCGAGGACCCCGAGCACCGTCCCCCGGCGAGCCGTGATGTCCACACCGTCCAGGGCCTTCGTATCCCCGAACCGCTTCCGCAGCCCCTCCGCGCGGATCACATCGTCCATCTGGGTGCCTCCCGTAGGTCTTTCGCTGTGACGGTCACCACCGTGGGCGAAGGCGCTGACATCACGCGGACACCGGTGCGCGAACGCTGACGTGACGCTGACAGGTCGGTGACGCCGCCGGCTTGTACGGCGCGTGACCTGGGGGTTTCGGTGGAGTGGCGAACAGGTGGCCGGGCCCGGTTTGACGAGCCTTCCGGGGCTGCCTAATGTCTGTGGTGCCCCAAGGGGATGCGGGACGCCGACAGGCGGACGGCCCCGGGGGACACTGACAGAGGAAAACGGTTCGCAGTGGTCTGCGGGCCGAGGTACTCTTGAAGAACAAGCCCGGACGGGATGCAGGACGCCGCAAGGTGGCCGGCCCGCAGGGCGCCTCCCACGGAACGATCTTTCTGAGTCTTCGACTTGGGTTGTGTCGTCGCGTGGGGGACCGGGAACCTTCGATTCGTCAAAAAGATCTTCCCAGATCGGCTTGACACCGGAGATGAGCCTGGTAAGTTAGCAGGGTTGCCCCGGAGCCGGGGACCGCGGGAGCGGGGTTCGGCGCGGTGGGTGTCCGTTTCTTGAGAACTCAACAGCGTGTTAAAAGCCAGTGCCTTTATCGGCTCGGTCTTTAAGGCCGGGTCGCCCCGTGCCATCTCGCTTTTGTGGGGTGGTGGGGATTTCTTTGAGGCAATGCTGTCCCCTTTTCGGGGGGATGGTGATGCTGGGATTGTTTCCTGAGGTTTGGTCGGCTGGGGTTCGCCCCCTGGCTGGTCGTGTGGCCTTGATGGAGAGTTTGATCCT
>NZ_FZNP01000018.1 GCF_900188105.1 Actinomadura mexicana | reverse complement strand
TTCCGCGCCGCCATGACCGCACACGCACGCCGCACCGAACAACTCGCCAACGCCGGCACCGACCTCACCACCGAACAACTCGCCACCCTCCTCCCCGAAGACATCACCTAGCTCCGGTTTCCGGGTCTCTCGGGAACCCCGACGGGCAGTCCAAACCGCCATGATGACGGCGCCTGCCGGGTCCCGCGCGAGCGGGTGCTCCTCTCCCACTTCGATGAGTGGCACGTGGTCCTGAACCGGGGCCCCGGGATGCCGAGGCCGCCCGGCGGGTCCGAGGACGAGGCGTTCGCCCGCTGGGAGGAGGCGCACGACGAATTCGACGCCCGACTGCGGGCGTCGGGGATGCGTGACGCCCCGATCCGGGACTGGCCCGCCGACCTGCGGGACGAGATCGAGACGTCCTGGAAGTGCGTCATCGACCGAGGCGACTACGGGCCGGCCGACTGCCGGCAGGGCACCGTCCATGCCTTGGACGCCGACGATGTGGTGGAAGCGGTCCGGATCATCTGAGCGGTCGAGCGCGGCCGGGGCACCCCGCGCGCGTGTACCGCCGCCCCCTTCGCGCCCGTCGTCAACGCCTACAGAGCGCACAGCACAACGGCGGCGGCCCCGCCCGTTCGGCGGTGCCGCCGCCGTCAGCGACGAGTCATCGCCCTCGACATGCCCGCTACCGCGTCGGCAGGCGGATGTTCGAGTAACGACGCTTGGTGGAGGTAATCACCTCCTACTCGAACACATACGCCCAGTTCAGGAAGACTCTCGGGAGGTATGCCGAGATCGTGGCGCGACCCGCGGAAGGCGACGATCCCCCCTCGATCCCCCCTCGATCACCCCTGATCGCCTGCTCCGCCGCTCGTCTGGCCCGCAGGGGCGACGTCCTCCGGGCTATTGATCCAGAGACACGTGCGCCCCCTGGCCGTTTCACTTGATTCGACGCGATGCTCGTCGCCGTCGAGCCGCCGAAGAAAGGCCTTACTGCACCGGGCGGTTCAGATGGTTCTGTGCCACAGCGCAGCCAGCATGATTCAGGGAGCATAGACGCGTTTTACGCTCAAGCTGGGCTTGCCTCAGCGACTGAGGCCGATAAACAACCTACTGCACAGATACTACGATCATTTCGTTGGCTGGGACGTCGCCCCTTATTTTTTGCTCTAGATACATAAGGCCCGCCGCAAGCTCCCTAAATTGCTCCGACACATCCTGCCATCCATATTCATCGGCTTCGCCGGCCAAACAAACCAAAGCGATGCGCACCCCCGATGCAACAGCGCCCTCAAATGTAGCCTGTCTGGAAAACATGGGCGGCGCAATGTCCCGAAGATTCTCGGACACTCTTCGCGCCCACAAATTTGACGATATCTGCCGCGAGTCAGATTTGAGCAGGTATTCGAATTTCTCGCATGTTTCGTTTAGGACCTTTGTCAATCTGTCAGGCGCCACAGCAGCATAATTCCGATCGGGCGTCAAGATTTCGAGGGCTCGTTCATGAAAACTCGCCGCAAAGGTATCGGCATCATCGTCACGTCCCGCACTAGTGCTACATAGCACCCTTGAAAACACTGAACCAACAGCGCTCCTGGTTGGTTCAAGACGCTCTTCAAGCGTATCGGTCAACACAAGATAGGGCGACGGGCGGTTACCCCTCAACCACGACAACCCCCTTTCTTTTTCAATCACAAGCTCGAATGCCAGATTCATGGCATCTCTTCTTAGATCTCGAACGGTAGTGATCTCCAAGGAGAGACTTTTGCTCTGGTCCAAGACCAAGGCAGTTATCACCGGGTCACCGTGAGCCGTCCCGCCACCATATCTAAGGTCTTTAAGCAAAGAAAGATCCCCATCTACCACGGAGACATAGTCGAATGCAACTAGCCGATACAACGACCACAGCACCGAAAGGTGACTTGCATTCGAAAAGTCCATATTGCGAATCTGATCCAAATCGAGGATGCCAGTGACTTCTGGGTCAACTTGGCCATTGTACTCTCTCGAAATGAGAGGACTTCTTAGAGCCAAAGACGCTCCATGATCTGGAGCGTTGATTGCCAGCGTATCTATCACATCGACAGCCAGGTTCAGGATCTGGGTCCTAGCCCGCAAGCGGACAAGCATGCATGCCGACAAGAGTGCTGAAGAAGATTCAATGTCACTACTCAGAAAATCTCGAAAAACACTCGGCTTAACGGAAGTTACAGCAGTTCCACTAGCTGACCAAAGTGCTAGCCCATCTCCCTCAGCAACCCAAATATACCGCTTGCCGTTCCCCAAAGCGCGCAGCGATGCTCGTACCGCGTTCTGTTCGAGTTCTTCCCTAAGTGGCAAGGCGCAGACAAGTTCCCCCTCCATCACCTCATTCATCCACTCCACAAAGGCTGTGGCATCCACTCCCCTCACACCAAGAATCGGTCCCTCGCCAAAGTAATGCTCTGCTGAACCAGGCGCATCGGGGCGATGGCTTCCATCGGAATCTTGGAGGAAGATCTGATAGATACCTTGAGTTATTGGCTTCGGGCACACTTTACGACCCGTTGAAGTGGCCACCTTGGACTTCAGGTGCTGCGTTAGAACCACTCTGATGACAAGGCGCCGGCGTTCTGCATCGATCCCCGACTGTATGGCTTCGAAAACAAGATCATTGATGCTGGTACGCATCTGTATTGATACTTCACTAGCCTCTTCCACGCAGTCGAGCGCGAGCGACAGTGCCTCCACCGTCCCGGCCGTTAGGCAAGCTTCAACGATGGGCGTAGCGTCAGACTGAGCCGCGAAAAGAAGCGTTGTCTCTCGCCACCATGAGTTACCGATGAATCCAATAAGGGCAGACATTTGACTATGCCTGTTGTCGCGAATATAGCCCGCAGCGAGATATTCCTGGAACGTTAGGTGAGAGAACGCATACACGCCATTCTCTTGCTCCACCAGGAGACCCGACGATTCGACGGAGGCTAGATACTCGACATCTGTTACCTCTTGGGTGATCGACGGAAGCCTTTTGCCGACAATGTCCAGTAGTTCTTGGCGCGGAAGGGACACAACACGCTGTTGCATCATATAAAAGGCTACATCTTTTAGCACTATCTCTTTCTTATTTCCCCTCAGTGCCGCTGGAATGTTCAGAGCATCGTGGCGTCGCCACAGCATTACTTCTATTATGTCTTTGTAAAGTTCAAAGCGACTTCCCGGCAAAGCGCCGAGAGTTTTGTGGACGTTTACGATCATCGTGAGGAGAAGGGGATTAACCGTGAGATCATAAAGAGCCTGCATATTATGAAGGCGATTCAATAGGTCTTCGGCAGCCGTATCGGCAGCTGACTCCACTTCCTGGGCGCTATCCTCGGAATGATCTATTTTGGTTTCGGCTCGATACCATGCTTTGACGAACCAGGCGATCTGGCTGTCAGTGAGTCGTCGGACCTGCATCACGGATGCTCCGTGTATAGGTGCCGTCCTATATCCGATGGGCCTTGATGTTATTACAAAGTCATTCAATGGATACTGCGTCGTTTGTTGCTCGATCCAAGATGAGACTTTACGGCGATCCTCCTCACGCGGAACCTCGTCCAAGCCATCGAAGAAAACCACACAATTGCCACTTGCGAGTTGCCTTTCAAACCATCCCTGCGCTTCAAGGGCCCTCAGCCGTCGACCAAGGCTCTGCGAAACGACCTCTCGCAGAGTACGCTCCGGGAGATAGGGAAGAGTGGCAGCGTGATCACGCAAGTAGACTATAATTGGAATTTTACGCCTTCGGCGCCTTCCGGTAAGCATTTGCTTCGCTGTATGGCGAATTAATGTGGTCTTCCCACTCCCCGGCCCACCTGTTACCACCAAGATCGATGGTGGAACTTTATCAAGGTGGTCCATAAGAGTCTTGCGACCAGCAACTTCAGTCGACGAATTTGCCAGTAGACTGCTCGAGACTTGATGAGGGGCACGCGAAGCAAGCTCCAAATTTACATAAATTTCGTCCATTTCCAATGGCTTTCCCGCTATTCGCGGCAAACCCTTTTGGTCGATATATCTGGTGCTAACTAGGATGTACTGATTGTAATCACGACCAAATTTTGAAGCCCATCGGTCTATCGACTCCCCGATCAGGTCGGTAGTCTTCTTGAGATATTTCGACCTGAGTGCTGAGAGTACATCACTACCAAACTTGAGGAGAGCGAGCGTCAGCCAATAAATGATGACTAGAAATATCGCGATGATTGGGTGGTCGTGGGCGAGCTTGCGCCATTCTGCCCCAGCTGCCACTGGCACCCCAGTGGCCGCGAGCAGCCACCCCGCTGTAGGGAGAAGTGCCATCTTGTTTTGGGCCTTCTTCGATGGCTGATCTTTGTCGTCGGTACCGGCCACCTTGGTCACTCCCACCTCTATCGATCGCTTGTACGAGGTGGTTGAGTATGCACCGACCAGTGGGTGAGATACCCACTAAGTGCCCCAATTGGCCAGATGTGGCACCCGGTCGGGGCCGTGCCGTGATATCGCCGATTACGTGTGATAGACGTCAGTCCAGGTCATGAAGCTATGCTCCGAGGCTGAGGCAGACAGGCGGCGCCGCGAAGGCTGGTGGTTCGCGCCCTTCTTGATCGACTGCTGACCCCATCAGCCCTTGGTGGTCGGCGCGGCAAAACATCCCTTTTGTGAGCCTCGATGCACTGCTACGCGTTAAAGAGGGCGCAAGTGGTCACGGAAGACGGGCGACAGCGACGGCCCGAACCATGTGTGGCCCCCGGCACGCAAGCGATGGCGGTTGCGCTGAGGTTGCGCGGTTTGCCTTGCCTCCGCCACCCGTTGTGACATCATGTGGGAAATGACAACGGTTTCCATTCCTAGATGGGAGGGTTCGTGAAGGTTGCGTTCGTGGGTAAGGGCGGTAGCGGGAAGACCACTACGTCTTCGCTGTTCATCCGGCATCTGGCTGCGGAGGGAGTGCCGGTGGTTGCGATCGACGCGGACATCAACCAACACCTCGGTGCGGCCCTGGGGCTCAGTGATGAGGATGTCGCCAGCGTGCCGGCGCTGGGAGCGCACCTCGACGTCATCAAGGAGTACCTCAGGGGCGACAACCCTCGTATCGCATCCGCGGCTCAGATGGTGAAGACGACGCCACCAGGGCGCGGCTCGAAGCTCCTGCGGATCGGGGGTGACGACCCGATCCATGCCATGTCACGTCGGTTCGGTGGCGTGACCTTCATGGCGGCTAGCCAGTTCGACGACAAGGACCTTGGGGTGTCCTGCTACCACGGGAAGACGGGAGCGGTTGAGATGTACCTCAACCACCTCATCGACGGTCCCGGAGAATACGTCGTCGTGGACATGACGGCGGGGGCGGACACGTTCGCCTCTGGGCTGTTCACGCGGTTCGACGTGATGTTCCTCGTCGTCGAGCCGACGAGGAAGGGCGTTGCCGTCTACCGGCAGTACACCGACCACGCGCGGGACTTCGGCGTGAAGATCGCAGTCGTGGGCAACAAGGTCCAGACCAGCGACGACGAGGCATTCCTACGCTCGCAGGTTGGGGATGACCTGCTGACGTGCATGGGGCATCAGCCGGCGGTTCGGGCCATGGAGCAAGGTCGTTCCTTCGACCTCAACGCGCTCGACGGTCCTGGGCGGGAGGTGCTGCGATGCCTTCAGGCCAAGGTGGACGCGCAGCCGAAGGACTGGGAGAAGTTCTCTCGACAGGGTGCGGAGTTCCACGTCAAGAACGCTGAGAGCTGGGCCAACAAGTCTGTGGGGATCGATCTCACTACTCAGATCGATCCGGAATTCAGCATGGCCCTCGAAGCGTCGGTGTTGGGCTAGCCGCTCTGGGATGACGGACGGCTTGCGAGATCTAGTCTGAGCTGTCCGGCGTCTCCTCGATGAGCACTCGCACAGCGGAAAGCCGGGTGGGAGGGTCAGGAGTCGCCTGATCAGTCGACAGGGTCTCAGCGGCCATCCTGAAGGTTTCGGCTTTGTCCCAGTGAACTTGTGCCTCGTGATTCTCCCTGAGCAGGATGCAACGGAATGAGGATTCCATGTGCATCTCGCTCTGTTGGGTCAGGTAGAAGCGCAGTAGGGGGCGGAGGGGGCACAGCAAGGTGTAGCGGACGCGAGGCATTCGAATACTCCGGTAATCCGGAACCCCCGACTCTGCGCGCCTTCTTGGCGGAAGTCGGGGGTTCGTCTCGGGGTTTCAGCAGAGGTACATTCGGGCTCTGAGTCTGTGCTCGACGTGTTCGGCGGCTCCCTTCGCGTCTCCGCAGAGGTGGATGTGGCCGCCAGTCCCGTGTCCTTGTCGAGCTTCGTAATAGCTCCATCGGTCGTCGGGCTCTGCTCGGACGTGAACCCAGACCTCGACGTCTTCCGCACCAGGGGCGTACACCCGCAGGACTGGCAGCGAGATCGGGAACCCATCGGGGCGGTAGAGGCGGACGCATCGCCAGCCGGATGCTTCGAGCACTACGGCGAGCCCTTCCAGGTACCGCAACGCGGTGTTGTGGCCGATGCGGGTACGGCATCGAAGGGTGTGGCGCTCGACGATGGCACGCGTGCGGTTGATCAGCTCCCGCCCTAAGCAGCGACGCGTGCCCAAACGATCTTTCCTCCTTCGGTGATCGGCCGCGTGCCCCACTTGAGCGCGATGCCCTCGACGGTCAGGAGTCCTCGGCCGTTGAGTTGGGTGTCGCTTTCCGGACGGACTACCGGCGCGCCGTCGCCCTGGTCCCACACCTCGATTACGGGGATGCCGTCGCTCTCGTCTCGGTAGACGCGGACGACGATCTGTCCGGCGCCGTGGAGAAGGGCGTTCGTGACCAGCTCCGAGACGACCAGACGGCCGTCGGAGTCGTCCTCGATGCCCCACTCGCGGAAGCGTTCGGCGAGGAAGCGGCGCGCCAAGGCTGGCGCGTTCAAGGTGGGATCGAGGATGAGAGGCGGGGTTTCGGGGGCGAGAAGGGTTGCGTGCATCGATACGACCTTTGGAGTGTCTCCGGATGTCGGATGGAACCGGTGTTGATCACCGGGCGGTGGGCGGGTGTTCGCCATGGGGAACTGTCGCCTCCGGTTTCCTGTTGAAATGCCGTGACCAGAGTCGCAAGCGTGAGTTACTCTCGGCTACGAACCCCGAAACGGGTCCGGTAAACCCCCGCCCTGGACCACGAAACCTCCCACCGGGGTTTGGTAGAGGAGTCGGCAATGGGATCAAGGCGTGAAGCGTACGAAGATCCGGCTATCCAGACATTTGCGGCAGAGGTCACGGCGTGGCGCTCGGAAGCGCAACTGAGCAAGCAAGACTTGGCCGAGAAGCTCGGATACACGCCGCAATGGCTCGGCCAGATCGAAGCCGGAAAAAACATTCCTTCAGAGAAGTTCGCCCAGGACCTCGATACCTTTTTCAGGACGAACGGGCTATTCTCGCGCCTTTGGAAGCGCATCATCGACACACGTCACCGGACGATCCGGCCTCCCGGGTTCGACCAGTACCTCGAAATGGAAGCGGAAGCGGCTACCATTCGGGCGTTCGACGTCGCCATGGTCAATGGGCTGTTGCAGACAGAGAGTTACATTCGGACCGTGCTTGGACGTAACCAGAGACCGGACATGGTGGATCAACTCGTGAAGGACCGTTTGAAGCGGCAAGAGTTGTTCACTGCTGAGGACGCACCTCAAGCATGGTTCACGATCGACGAGTTCGCTTTGCGGCGTATGATCGGTGGCCCTACGGTGGTACGTGAGCAACTTCAGCACCTGCTCTCCATTAGCGAGTTGCCCAACGTGTGGATCGATGTCGTCCCCCAGGATGCCGGGTACTACCCCGGGTTGGGTGGGAGCTTCATCATGCTCAGTTTTGAGGACTCGACGGATGTCGCCTACATCGAAGCCGGCGGGCAAGGGATGCTTCTCCAGGAGAAGAAATCCGTTGCGGAGTGCGCGGTGTTGTACAACTTGCTTCGAGGTGACGCGCTCCGAACCGATGAGTCCCGTCGCCTGATCGAAAGTCTGATGGAGGAACTCGGATGATGAACTTGCCGAACCCCACGGGTCTCCAGTGGCGTAAGGCGAGCCGTAGCGACCACCACGGAGGAGCATGCATCGAGGTGGCGAGCGCGGCGCCTGCGGTCGGTGTGCGTGACTCGAAGGACCCGGACGGACCAATATTGATCTTCGCGGCGACCGAATGGCGAACGTTCGTGCGTCGCGTCAAGGATCGTGAGCACGATCTGATCTGACCTGGCATTGCGTGCACGAACAGGTTGGAACCGGCCACAGCGCGGCGCCCCGTACCGCACTCCGTCTATGAGAGAATCCGTCCATGGTCGACCGTGATCAGCAAAGCTCCCCGTATCAGGCCATCGCCGACGACCTTCAGTCGCAGATCAAGAGCGGAGACTTGTCTCCTGATTCGCCGTTGCCAAGCGCTCAGGAGCTGGCCCAGCGGTGGGATTGCGAGTTGAGCGCGGCCCGTCGGGCGCTCATCGCACTGAGGAACGTTGGCGCAATCTACTTCCTGGCAGGTCAGGGCGCCTTTGTTGCGAAGAACCCGCCCCTCGTCAGAACTCATTGGGACCGGTTCCAGCGTCCGCATGCCCAGCCGGCGTATCGACAGGAGTCGGACCGCGCGGGTATGGAACTCCACATGGAGCATTCCACGGAGCGCGCAGAGGCTCCCGCAGGTGTAGCGGAACGTCTCGGCATCGACGAGGGCGACCCTGTTACCGAGACCTCGTATGCGATCAGCATGGGCGGGAGCCCTGTCTCTTTCAGCGTGGCGTGGGAGCCTCTCGCGATCACGGGTGGCACTGAGATCGAGTCGCCCCACGAAGGGCCGTACCGCGGACAGGGAATCGTCCCGCGATTCGACGCGATCGGCTACGCGGTAGATGTGGAAGAAGAGGTTCTGCAAGTCCGCATGCCCGAACCGCACGAAGAGGCGCAACTCGACATTCCGGCGGGTGTCCCGGTGATCCAGATATGGCAAACGTTCTGGGCGGGAGATACACCGGTCGAGGTCGCGAAGATCATTTACCGCGCTGACCGATACGAGTTCCAATATCGAACGAAAATCGATTAACAAAAGTCGATCGCGCGATGCCCAGGCACCTTTGCTAACCATCGGTGAGGAGCCGCGCAGTAGCCGCGATGGCCCTGCTACCCGTGATAAACCGCGCCGCCTGATCAACTAACCCTTGAGAAGGGCGCAGAAGCAATCGGAGGTAGCGATGGTCCACGACCAACTTCCTCAGACTGAAAACCGCATTCTGTCCTGCGCCCGTAGTGGGGAATTGGTGGATCTGCGGTTTGGCGGCACCGAGCACGATCCTGTCAACGGGGCAAGCTGGGACGGAATCCGCGTAGTCAGCGCTGACTTGTTAATCGAGCTGCTCACCGGAGAACGCACACCTCAGGTGGGTCACATACGTGCTATCAAGATCCAAGGCGCCCGCATTATCGGTTCGCTTGACCTTGAGGCCCACAGCCTTGGTTGTCCATTGCAACTACGTGGCTGCTATTTTGACGAGCCCGTTAACTTCGATGGCACTAACGCCCCCTCGATCCGACTGTCTGAATGTAGTGTGCCTGCCCTGTCTGCCGATCAGTTGCACACAATCGGCAATTTGGACCTTAATGACGGCTTCACCACCCACGGGCATGTCAGTCTACTCGGCGCTCACATCGGCGGGAATCTTAATTTAGCCGGTGCACATCTACTTAATCCTGGCGGGTACGCTATGCTTGCCGACGGCCTTACTGTCGATCAAAGCATATTCTGCCAAGAGCTTGAGACCGAAGGTGAAATACGCCTCCTCGGCGCTCACATTAAGAGCACCTTCGAGTTTAACGGTGCCCTTTTGAACAATCCTGACGGCCACGCTCTGAATGCTGATCGACTGACCGTTGATCAGAGCCTCTTCTGTCGGGAAGGATTCAAAGCCCAAGGGGAAGTACGCCTGCTCGGTGCCCAAATCGGCGATATGCTTCAATTCAGTGAAGCAACGTTGAATAACGGCGGCGGGGACGATTCTGACCTGCTGGCTTTAGACCTTGAGGGCGCGAAAGCCGGGCACCTTATCCTTCGACCCGAATGTCCCCCCATCGGGACAATCGACCTTACCAATGCCCGCGTGGGCCTCTTCGATGACACCTCAGCAACATGGCCTCGCTCTATACGGCTTCGAGGATTCACCTACGAAACATTGGAAAACAGCAGGGGAAATACCAGGAAAATTGAGCGTCAGAATATTGCAGAGCGTCTGCACTGGCTCCAACTCAACGAAGACGGCTATAATCCTCAAATCTATGATCAGCTTGCGGCCGTGTACCGGAGCGCCGGGCAAACTGATGCGGCACGCCGCGTGAGTGTGGCTAAGCAATTGCGAAGTCGAAGCCTCTTCAACCCACTCAACTGGTTGCTGTACATCACCGTCGGCTACGGCTATCGCCCTTGGCAAGCTGGGTACTGGCTGGCCGCATTGACTTCACTGGGTTGGTGGATCTTCACCAACGCATACCCGGAACATATGACGCAGGCTCCCTCGAAAGCCCCAGTGTTCAACGCTGCCGCATACTCGCTGGACGTGCTGCTGCCGGTTCTTGATCTGGGGCAGGAGAAGGCTTGGATACCTCACGGACCCGCCCAATACTGGTCTTGGATGCTGAGTGTCGCTGGCTGGGTCCTGACGACGGCGGTGGTGGCCGGCATGACCGGAGCCTTCAAGCGCGAATAGGTAGATCATAAATTACGTGGTTAAGAGCCTCCACGCTTCTGATCAGCCGAAGGAAGTCCGTGGTCATACTCGTTGCCACAGTTCCGGCAGGCTCGATACAGAACTTCCTCACCAAACGCGAGGTCGATTTTCGGCTTGACCTCGATGTCACTTGAGCCGCAACGCGGACATGGCTGAGGGTCGGCGTCCCCTGCGGTCATCACTCGCTCCCCAAGTTGAGGCGTGTGCTTTCGGCGGGCCACACCGTGACCGTGTAGTCGATCGGGTGCCCGTCCTGGTCCTGCGTGGTCTCTGTACGGACGAGCACACAGGCCGTGGGACGGAGTCCGAGCATGGCCGATTCCGTGTCGGTTGGGTGACGTGCTGAGACGTGGCGCTGTGCCGCTCCCAACGACTTGCCGCCTGCGGTGGCAAGGGCATCTACCCATGAGCCGATAATGGGTTCGGGTTCGGCAAGGGCGGTGCCCTGGGCGAAGTCGTGATCCATGTAGCTGGCTCGAAGCTCTACCGGTGTCCCGTGCTCGTCAGTCGTGAGGCGCCTACGGACCACCACGGGCGAGGTCGCGTCGTTGAGGTCCAGCGCAATGGCGACCTCGGCAGGTGCCGGTTCGAAGCGCACGTCGATCGTTGTCCGGTCTGTCTCGGACCCTGCGAATTCGTCCGACGCGACAGTCACGGATGGCCGGATGATCAAGCCTGCGGGACGGTCCTCCGTTGCGTCTTCGGTCGGCTGGCGAGCGTCCTCGGCGGTGTGCTGGGTACGGGGACCGGCCGAGACGTGTCCACGCGTCCCCTCTGGGCGCGCGTAGCCGGCCGTGACCACCTCAGCGAGCGCCTTACGGGCCGTGGTGGTGCTGATGGCCATCTTCGCCGTGAGCTCCCGGACCGACGGGAGCAGAGCGCCAGACGGGTATCGGCCCGACTCGATCTCGCCTATCAGTTGGTCCCGAATCACCTCGTACAGATTCGGCTTGGAACCCCCCGCACGCGCGCCCGCTGGTAGCGATGTCGTGCCAGCCATGATCGATCGGTTCCTCTCACCTGCGTCGATGCTTGGTCCCCCGTCACTCTAGCGCGCACGGCTGTATGCGTCCAACTGTCCGCGCACATTATGACGCGCGAAGCTGTTGGCGTGAACGTGTGCGCTAACGTCTTGACGCGCACGACTGTGCGCGCACAGTATGAATGTGCTCGCGCTTCCTAAGAGCGCGACAGGACGAGAGGGGTGATCCACATGCCGTACGCGGACATGAACCAGCGACCGCGACTCATCGCCGGTCTTCGCGCCCTTGCCGCCTTCCTCGAAGCACATCCCGAGGTGCCGGCGCCCCACAGCACGGAACTCATGGTCTTCGCCCAGGGCAGCGACCAGGCCCAGCGAACCGAGATCCACCGCATCGCGACCCTCGTCGGGGCGGAGGTCTTCACCCCGGACCCGTACAGCCGCCACTACCGCGCCATGCGGGACTTCGGTCCCGTGACCTATAGCGCGATCGCGATCCCGAACGCCGTGCACGCCCGCCACAACGCCCTGATGACCTACGACGGCGCCGTCATCGCGGACGCCCCCGAGGAGATGTGACCGATGACCTCCGCGATCTTCATGCTTCTGCTCGCCGTGTTCCTGACCGGTGGTGCTCTCGGCGTCTTCCTGTTCCTGCTCGTCGGCATCCACACCGAAGAGCGCCACATGAGCCTCACCGGCACGGCCAGCTCCCGGACGACCGCCTCAACGCGCCGGTTCCTCGGCGTCACGGTCCGATGCCAGACCTCCCAGACGACCCGTCAGACCACCGGCCTCAAGATGTGAATGTGCGAACCCCCAACGTCCCAGTTCCTGCCCCTGCGGTGCCCGTACCGAGATCGGCAACCGGCGGTGCCTTAAGTGCCGCTCTCGCTCCCGCTGGCGTCGCCGCAAGTCCCGTCACGACGGAATCTGAAAGGACGGTCCCATGTCCGCGACCGATGCGCACCCGACCCTCGTACCGGAATCCGTCCCCGACGAGGACGGCCCGGTACGGGACTGGTGGGTGATGATCGGTATGACGATCGCGGCCGTCTCGGCTGCGGTCGCCAGCTTCACCGGTCTGTACGGGCTGGCCACAGTCGCCGGCTGGCCCGTACGGCTGGCGTGGCTCTTGCCGATCACCATCGACGCGCACGCCATGACCTCGGCGCGCGTGTGGCTGGCCAGCACGACCCGTTCGGCCGCCGCGCGCCGATTCGCCCGGACAATGCTCTCGGCGCGATCGCGATGAGCATCACCGGAAATGCTGCGTACCACGCGATAGGGGCCGGACTGCTCGACCTCTCATGGCCGATCGTCGTCCTCGTCGGTGCCGTACCGGCTGCCGTCCTCGGACTCACCGCACACCCTCACGCCCTCCGCAGCGGGATCTACGCGTCGATCGCCCTCCCCGCCGGCATGCGGGAGCGCATCACGGAAGCCATGGATCTCGCCGTTGCGTCCGATTCTGAGGTCAACGAGGAGCGGCGCGACGCGATTAAGAAGCAGGTGGCCAAGCTCGATCACCAGGAAGGGCAGTACCTCGACCTGGTGGGCGATCCCGAGTGGCCGAGAGACAAGATCGCTGAGCGTCTCCGCCGTGTGCGGGACGAGCGCGCACGACTGCAACGGCAACTTGAGCAAACCGAGCGGCCAGACCTCGACGCCGGACGAGCCGCTCTCGGCATGGTCTTGGAACTCCTCACGCAGCCGGAAGAGCTGTACCGGCTGGCGAGTGAACGGGCTCGTCGCGTCCTGAATCAAGCTCTGTTCACGCGGCTCTACGTGGACGCAGACGAGGCCGGATCACGGGTCACGGGCGACGAGCCGACCGAACCGTTCGCGCCCGTCATCAACGCGCACAGGGGCACACAGCAGAACGGCGGCGGCCCCGCCCGTTCGGGCAGTGCCGCCGCCGTCTGCGACGAATCTTCGTCCTCGACGTTGCTCGCTACCGCGCTGGCCGGCGGGTGTTCGAGTAACGACGCTTGGGTGGAGGTGGCGGGAATCGAACCCGCGTCCTTCGGTGATGGGTCAGGGCTTCTCCGGGTGCAGCCTGCTTAGCGTTTTCTCAGTCCCGGCGCTCACGCAGGCGTGTCGCCGACGGACTCAGTCGCTGTTGGGTGTCCCTACCGGGCCCGCGACCGGACCGGCAGGTGAAGTCTCCTTACGATGCCAGACCCCGGGACGGAGACGCTCCCGGGCTGACAGAGTTCACTCCTCGCTCAGGCGGCGAGGGCGAACTCGGACTGCTTCTTGTTGGCAGTTATTGGTTTGCTGTCACAGGATTTACGAGGTCACGACAGCAACCCTCGACCCGCTTCCCCTGGCTCTAACGACCGAAGTCGAAGCCGGTCACCCCCATGTTCAGTTGTCAAAGCGTCCGTCCGAGGACGTCCGCACCATGACGCTACAAGGTTAACGCGTGCGAGGGCAACGTGATTCCCCTCCGGACACACGTGAACCCCGGTGGGCGCGAACGGTGTCGCGCCCACCGGGGTCGACCGGCAGGGTCGGGCCGGTCCGGACGGCAGAGCCTCCCCCGAGACGAGGCTCTGGTCTCATCACGGCGACTGAGTCCGCAACCCCCAAGCGGTGGCTCAGTCACCCGTAAAGACGCACGCGGGGGGCGGGTTGGTTGCGCCCCGTCTGTAAAGAGCTGACAAAGGACCTAGCCGCCCAGGAATTTCGCGGCCAGCGCCGGGGTGTTGACGACGCCCTCGACGGCGATGGCGAAGGCGCGGTCGCCGCTGGAACCGACGAACCAGGAGACCGTCCTGGTGCGACCGCCCTCGTTGTAGGTGGTGAGGGCGGCGACGCCGACGACGTCGCCGGAGACGCGGGCGCCGCGGGCGTTGCCGCGGGACGCGGTGCGGCTCAGGACCTTCTTGAGGTTGGAGATGGACTCGGGCGGCAGGCTCTGTGCCTGCGGCGCCTGGGCCGTCGTGGAGGGGTCCTTGAGGACGTAGGGCGGCCGCCAGGTGCCGCTGTACGCGGCGGCGGCCACGAGGGCCATCGCCAGGGGGCTCACCTGGACGGAGCCTTCGCCGACCATGGCCGCGGCCTTCTCGCCGTCGTTCGCGGGGGCCGGGACGGAACCGGTGAAGGCGGGGACGCCGAGGCCCCAGTTCTTGCCCAGGCCGAGCTGGGACGCCACCCGGAGGAGGGTCTGCGCGTCCACCTTGCTGCTGAGCTGCGCGAGGGTCGTCTTGCAGGACGCGGCGAAGTGGTTGGCGAAGCTGCTGTCGGGACGGGCCTTGTTGGCGAACGCCTTGCCGCCGACGGTGACGGTGCCGGGGCAGGTGGTGTCGGTGGACTGCTTCATGCCGCCCTGGGAGAACAGCGCCTCCGCGGACACGATCCCGAACGTCAGGCCGGGCGGGTAGCGGCCCTCGAACGCGAAGTTCTGGCCGCCCGTGCCGTGGTTGGCCACGGCGAGCACCTCGCCGGTGCTCGGCCGGACGGCGACCATGGACGCCGGGACCTGCAGGCCGGCCAGCGCGTCGTCGGCGTGGCGCTGGTAGCCGGGGTCGAGGGTCGTCTGGACCTGCTGCGGCTCCTGGCCGGGCCAGGAGCGCAGCTGCTCGGTGCTCTTGCCGGTCTCGTCCTGCGCGACGACGCTGACGGTGGGCGTCCCGGCGAGGCGGCGCTGCTGGAGCAGCTGGATGCCGCTGACGCCGATCGTGTCGCCCGGCTGGTAGGGGGCGCCGACCTGCTGGAGCCGGTCGGCGGTGGCGGGGCCGAGGTTGCCGATCAGCTCGGGCGCGTAGGCGGGCGCGATCGGCGCGCGGACGCCCTGGAACCGCAGCCCCGGGATGTGGGTGAGCCGCTGGATCAGCGCGTTGTGCGTGGGGACCTGCAGGGTGAGCAGCGGCAGGTACGTCTGCGGCGGGGCGGACCGCACGCGGCCGAGGAGGCGCTCGGAGTCCAGCCGCCGGCCACCGTCGATCTTGGTCTGCTTGGCGAGCTGGTCGATGGTCTTGCGCGGGTCGGCGAGCTGCCCGGGGAACACGCCGACCTGGTAGGCGCCGATCTCGCGCAGCGCGGAGCGGCCCTGGGTGTCGGTGATCGGGGAGCGCTTGGGCACCTGCGTCACCACGGCGAGGCGCTGCCCCGGCTTCAGCTTGGTGTTGATGATGGACGGGTCCCAGACGACCTTCCACGTGCCGCCGACGCGGCGCAGGTGCATCAGGCCGGGGTACTCCCACGGCTGCCCGTTCTCACCCAGGTCGATCTTCACGGTGAAGCGGGCGTCGGCCTCGTCGCCCTTCTTGACGATCTGGTCGACGCCGGAGCCCTCGACCTCGGTGCCGAGCGACAGCCGCAGGGACGCCGCGTCGAGCTGCTGCCGGACGCGGCCGAGCGCGTCCTCGACCTGCCTGCGGTCGGCGCCGACGGTCCGCCCGGCCGCGGCCTCGTAGTTGCCGACCTGCCAGGCGATGAGGAAGTCGCGGACGGCGGGCATCGCCGACGGCTCGGCCCAGCACCCGGTCGTCATCGTCCCGACCAGGGCACCGCAGGCCGCCAGCGCGACCGCCCGGCGCCGCGCGGGCGAAAGCAGCGAAGTCCGGGCCCCGGCACGGGCCCGCCTCCGGCCTCGGTTCGTCATCGACACCCTTCACCGTCTCCTGAACCGGGCCGCCGCAGCCTTCTGCATCTCCCGCTCGGCTTCCCGCTTGGCGATGGCCTGGCGCTTGTCGTAGGACTTCTTACCACGGGCCAGGCCGATCTCGACCTTGGCCTTCCCGTCCTTGAAGTACAGCGAGAGCGGGATCAGCGTCCACCCCGGCTCCTCCGACTTCGCGATGATCTTCTGGATCTCACGGCGGTGCAGCAGCAGCTTGCGGCGCCTGCGGGGCGCGTGGTTGGTCCAGGTGCCCTGCGTGTACTCGGGGATGTGGACGTGCTCCAGCCACACCTCGCCGTCGCGCACGTGCGCGAAGCCGTCGGCCAGCGAGGCCCGGCCGGCCCGCAGGGCCTTGACCTCGGTGCCCATGAGCACCATGCCCGCTTCCCACGTGTCGTCGATGTGGTAGTCGTAGCGGGCCCGCTTGTTCTGGGCGATGATCTTGCGCCCGGTGTCGTTCTTGCGCCCGGTGTCCCGTGCCACGTCCTCAGTCCTCGTCCCGCGTCGTCGTCTTCAGCCCGGCATCGTCGCGTGGAGGCCGCGCAGCACCGTCCGGGCGCGCCGCTCGGCCGCCTTGGCGGGGCGGTCGGCGGAGACCTCCACGTCGGGTTCGATGCCGACCCCGTCGAGGTTACGGCCGCTCGGGGTGCGGTAGCGACCGACGGTCAGCTCGATGACGGACCCGTCGGCGAGCCGGAGGGGTTCCTGCACCGAGCCCTTCCCGTACGTACGCGATCCTACGATCACCGCGCGGTCGCGGTCGCGCAGGGAGCCCGCGACGATCTCCGCGGCGCTCGCGGTGCCCGCGTCGACGAGCACGACGAGCGGGGTCCGGGCGTCCCCGGGGGCGGTGACGGTGCGCCGCTGGACGGGCCTGCCGCGCGGCTCGTAGGTCACGACCGGGCCGCCGGCCAGGAACGCCGACGCCGTCTCGACCGCCTCGTCCACCAGCCCGCCGGGATCGCCGCGCAGGTCGAGCAGGACGCCGCCCTCGGGACGGCCCGCGGGCGAGCGCCCGGTCACGGCCGCGCGGACCTGGCGGCCCGTTCCGCGGGTGAAGGCGCCGACCCGGATCATCCGCGCGCGCTCGGGGAGCTCGGTCACGGTGACGTCCCCTCCAGAGACCTTCGTGCGGACGAGGTGGAACCTCCTGGTTCGACGCTCGCGCTCCACGGTGAGTTCGACCGTCTCGTCCGGGCGCCCGCGCAGCGCCTCGGCGACGCGCGCGATGTCCCAGCCGGTCACGGCGGCGTCACCGACGCGGGTGACGACGTCGCCGGCCTGGACGCCGGCGCGGGCGGCGGGGGTGCCGGGCTGGACGCTCGCCACCAGCACGCGGGAGTCGCCGTCCTCGCGGCCGAGCCACAAACCCACGCCGCTGTAGCGGCCGGTGAGGCGGCCCTCGACGTCGTCGTACTCGCGGGCCGAGTAGTAGTGCGCCCACCGGTCGCCGAGCCCGCGCAGCATGCCCTCGATGGCGGCGCGGTCGAGCGCGCCGCGGTCGACGGGCCGCGCGGACCGGACGCCGATCTTCGCGGCGGCCTCGTCCAGGACGGAGCCGCCCCCGGCGACGGCCGCGCGCCGCCCGGAGCCCGAGCCGCTCACGACCCCCGCGCCGTAGGCGCAGGCGATCGCCGCCGCGATGGCGGCACCGCGCAGCACGCCGCCCGGTCGCCTGCTCAGCGGGGACACGGGCGCGACGGGGGCGCGGAGGGGAACATGCGGCCAAGTGTAGGGCGGCGGCGCGGCCCGGATCCGGCGGTTGGGCCGGATCCGGCCGTCGCGTCAGATCCGCAGATATCTGCGCAGGGTCAGGAACGAGGAGACGGCGCACAGCAGGACGCCGAAGCAGATCGACACGATGATGACGAGGATCACCACGCTCCAGCCGAGCTGGCTGACGAGCTGGACGTCCCCCGCGAGTCTGTCGACCAGGAGTTTCTTACTGAAGATCAGCAACACCGACGCGAACAACCCGCCGATCAGCCCGGCGATCGCGCCCTCCAGGATGAACGGCATCTGGATATAGGTGTTGGACGCCCCGACCAACCGCATGATCCCGGTCTCCCGGCGCCGGTTGAACGCCGACAGCCGGACGGTGTTGCCGACCAGCATCACCGCGGCGATCACCTGGATCAAGGCGATCGTCAACGCGGCGACCTGCAGGCCGTTCAGGATCCGGAAGAACCGCTTCAGGATCTCCTGCTCGTTGATGACCGAGTCGACGCCGGGCTGGTTGAGCATCGCCTGCGCGACCGCCTTGTACTCCTCCGGGTTCTTCAGCTTCACCCGGAAGGAGTCGGGGATGTCGCCCTCGCGGGTGCTCTCCACGAACCCGGGCGAGCCGGCGAAGCGGTCCTTGAAGCGGGTGTAGGCCTGCTGCTTGTTCTCGTACTGGACCTGCGAGACCTGCGGCATCTTCTCCAGCTGCGACTTGAGCGTCTGCCGCTGCTGGTCGGAGACGTCCTGCTTCTGGCAGACGGGGTTGGAGCTCGTCTTCGCGCACAGGAAGATCGAGACCTCGATCTTGTCGTACCAGTAGCTCTTGGACGCGGAGACCTGCTGCCGCAGGAGCAGCCCGGTGCCGAAGAGCGCCATGGCGATGGCGACGGTGATGACGAGGGAGATCGTCATCGTCATGTTCCTGCGGAGACCGATCCAGATCTCCTGGAGAACGAACTGTACGCGCATGCCTCGCTGTCCTTGATCGCCGTTGCTGGGCCGGGAGCCGGAGCGGCCGCGGGATGCGGCGCGGGCGGCTTCCTTTCGGGCACCCCTCTGGGTTTCCTACGACCCGGCGGGAATCGATGGTTCAGATGTCAGTGCGCCCGTGTCGGCACGCCTGTGTCAGTACGCCCGTGTCAGTACGCCTGGCCGTACACGCCGCGCGACTGGTCGCGGACGACGCGGCCGTCCTCCAGCTCGACGACGCGCTTGCGGAAGGCGTCGACGATGGCGGCGTCGTGGGTGGCCATGACGACGGTCGTACCGGTCCGGTTGATGCGGTCCAGCACCTTCATGATGCCGATCGAGGTCGCGGGGTCGATGTTCCCCGTCGGCTCGTCGGCGAGCAGGATCATCGGGCGGTTGACGAACGCCCGCGCGATGGCGACGCGCTGCTGCTCGCCGCCGGACAGCTCGTCCGGCATCCGGTGGGCCTTGCCCTCCAGGCCGACCAGGTCGATGACCTCGGGGACGACCTTGCCGATGAAGCGCCGCGGCTTGCCGATCACCTCTAGGGCGAACGCGACGTTCTCGAAGACGTTCTTGTTGGGCAGGAGCCGGAAGTCCTGGAAGACGCAGCCGATCCTGCGGCGCAGGTGCGGCACCTTCCAGTTGGTCAGCCTGCTCAGGTCCTTGCCCGCCACGTGCACGTGACCCTGGGAAGGACGCTCCTCCTTCAGGACGAGGCGCAGGAAGGTCGACTTACCGGAGCCGGACGGGCCGACCAGGAACAGGAACTCGCCCTTCTCGATGGCGACGTTCACATGCTGCAGGGCGGGCCGGTTCTGGCTCGGGTAGACCTTGGTGACGTTGTCGAAATGGATCACGGCTGCATCACGGCGGTTCGCTGTAGGGGTTGGGGAGCGGGCCGGCCCGCGGCCACGGAAGCCTCCGTGACCCCTTGCCTGCGCCGCCCGGCTTCACGGCCAGGTGGGACGCGGAGCCTTCGAGCAGTGTAGAGGGGAGAGGCGACCACCTCGTCCCACTCGCAGTGGTACGGGCGCCCGGGGCCGGCACCACGTCCGATCAGTGCGCGACGTCCGATCAGTGCCATGTGAACCGTCTCCCGACGTCCAGCCGTTTTATACCGTCTAGCCCCCGGACTTGCCGGAACGACCATACAGTCCGGCTACGCTGGATGATGGCGAAAGATACCTAATAGGTGGACGAACGACCGGACAGGCCGACGCTTCCCGTACGGACCACATGCCGTTGCCGAAGATTGGGGCCCACGACGTGAGCTGCGAACATCTCATCTGCGCCCGGTGCTCGAACCCGGTGGTGGAGGGACGCTGCCCCACCTGCCGGGAGGCCCGCTCGGAGCTGCACGACCACGGCCCGTCCGTGCCGCCGGCCGTCGTCCTGGCCGTCCTCGTCGCGCTGCTGTTCGCGGCGCTCGTCCTGCAGCGCGTCTACGGCTGACGGGCCCGCGCCTGACGGGCGTCACGGTTTTTTGATCGGCGGCGTGCCCGCCTTGGTCACGGCGCCGTCGTCGGCGACCATGTGCGCCTTCGGCTGCGCGGCGTCCTTCTTCGCCTTCGGCGGGTCGAACGCGGCGAAGTGCAGCGTGGCCGTGGTGTCGACCTCGTTGCCCTCGACCGTCCCGTCGAGCAGGTGCTCGGCCTCCTGCGGGATCTCCGGCTTGGGCGTGCCGGGATCCTTGGCGATCAGCGAGGTGTTGCGGAACAGCGAGTAGATCACCAGGCCGCCGCCGTGCTCGGTCCGCAGCCCGAAGTAGGGGAACGGCGTCGCGGTGTAGACGGCCGTGTAGGTGACGTCCTTCTTCTTGGCCTTCTTCTTCGCGCGCTTGGCCTCCTGGTAGAAGCCGGTGGTGACGGGATTGGACCGCATCACCTTCGCGGCGACGCTGCGCGGCCCCTCGGCGGCGATCGTCGCCTGGATCCCGCCGACGTCGCGGGGACGGATCAGCACGGACGGGTCCTCCGCGCTCATGGCCGTCGCATAGCCGGCGGCGTCGACCGCGACCTCCGGCTCCTTCGCCTTCTCCTGCAGGAGGGTCGCGAGCGTGAGCTTCCAGTGGTCGGACGGCCCGCGCAGGATGAAGCCCATCAGCGCCCTGCGCTTGCTCTTGGGCCGGTCCACGACCGAGCGGTCGACCGACACCACGAACCACTGCGGGTAGGCGGCGTCCCTCAGCTTCGGCACGTACAGCTTCGGCCTGCCGTAGACGAAACGCCGCACCGGGTCGCCGTCGTAGGCGGCCCTGCGGAACTCCGCCGCGGTCAGCTGGGACTGGCCGTCGGACGTCCACGTCAGCGCGAGGCGTTCGTCGCCGGCGGCCCTGGCCACGTCCTCGTCGGTGACGTAGGAGCGGAACGCCTGGCCGGCGACCGGCGGGGTGAGCGGCACCGGCACGGGCGGGGACGTCTCGGGCATGGTGACGGTCGGCCGCGCCTCGGTCTTGCCCTCGGCGCAGCCCGCGGCGGCGAGCAGGGTGAGCAGCGCCCCGGCCGCGACCACCCGCTGGAAGCTGTGCAAAGACCCGTCCCCCGGACCGAGAATCCATGGCCGGCCGTCCTCGGCCGACCTCCTCGGCCCGTGATTCTGCCACTCGCATGGTATTGGCCGGACCTCCGGTCGCCCGCCGCGAGGCGATAAGCAGTGCCGGGACGGCGATAGGCTCGGACCGTGGCAGGCATCGAACCCGAAGAACAGCTCAAGGAGCTCGGCTCGACCCTGTCCAGCATCGAGCAGGTGCTGGACCTCGACACCATGCGCCGCGACATCGCCGAACTGCGCGAGCAGTCGGCCGACCCCGACCTGTGGAGCGACCAGGAGCGCGCCCAGGCGGTGACGCGCCGCCTGTCGTACCTGGAGAGCGAGCTGAACCGGGTCGAGGGCCTGCGGCAGCGGCTGGACGACGCCGCCACGCTGTACGAGATGGCCCGGGAGATGGACGACGCCGACACGCGCACGGAGGCCGACGAGGAGCTGGCGGCGCTGCACAAGGCCGTCCAGCAGCTCGAGGTGCGCACGCTCATGTCGGGCGAGTACGACGCCCGCGAGGCGCTGGTCACCATCAACGCGCAGGCCGGCGGGGTGGACGCGGCCGACTGGGCCGAGCAGCTCCGGCGGATGTACCTGCGCTGGGCCGAGCGGCACGGCTACCCGACGGAGATCTACGACACGTCCTACGCCGAAGAGGCCGGCATCAAGTCGACCACGTTCGCCGTGAAGGCCCCCTACGCCTACGGGACGCTGCGCGGCGAGCACGGCACCCACCGGCTCATCCGAATCTCCCCGTTCGACAACCAGGGCCGGCGGCAGACGTCGTTCGCGGGCCTGGACGTCGTGCCGGTGGTGGAGCAGAGCGACCACGTCGACATCGACGAGACCGAGCTGCGGATCGACGTGTACCGGTCGTCGGGTCCCGGCGGCCAGGGCGTCAACACGACCGACTCGGCCGTACGGATCACCCACATCCCGAGCGGCATCGTCGTCTCCTGCCAGAACGAGCGCAGCCAGCTGCAGAACAAGGCCACGGCCATGAACGTGCTGCAGGCCAAGCTGCTGGAGCGCAAGCGCAAGGAGGAGGCGGAGACGCTCTCCGAGCTGCGCGGCGAGGGCACCACGAGCTGGGGCACGCAGATCCGCAACTACGTGCTGCACCCGTTCAAGATCGTCAAGGACCTGCGCACCGGAGTCGAGGTCGGCAACACCTCGGCGGTCCTGGACGGCGACATCGACGAGTTCATCGAGGCCGAGATCCGCTGGCTGCGCCAGCAGGAGAGCGCCTGACCCGAGATCGTCCCCCGAGCGGTCCCCCACCTTTTCCCGCCGACTTTCGTGTTCACAGAGTGACTGCGCGGTCACTCTGCGAGGATTCCCCGTGGTCCGGACCAACGTCGCCATTCGGGGGGCCTCATGGCCGCACGCACTCTCGTTCCGCTACTCCTACCCGGCCTGCTGGCCGCCGCCGTGAGCACCGGCTGCTCCGACAACACCTCCTCCGCGGCTCCGGGGAAGAAGCCGCAGGGGGCGCCCGCCCTCACCAAGGAGCAGGCACAGCAGGTGCTCGCGTCCTTCGCCACCGGCATGAACCGGGCGGGGCTCAGATTCAGCGGCAGGACGCTGCGCACGGTCGAGACCGACCCGCAGCTCACCATGGACGTCGCGGCGCTCAAGCTCCGCCGCGCCGTCCGGCAGCGCCCGCCCAAGGTGTCCTTCACCCACACGACGTTCTACATCCCGCGCCTGACCGGCTACCCGCACTGGTTCGCGGCCGACGCCGTCAGCGGCAAGGGCAAGCAGGCCCTGCGGCACGCGCTGCTGTTCACGCAGGCCGGTCAGAACGCGCCGTGGCTGCTGGCCTCCGACCCGTACCCGTCAGAACTCGCCCTCGGCCGAGTCGCGCTCGACCCGCAGGGGTACGCCACCCCGGTCGACCCGGGCGTCAAGGACCTCGCGGTCGCCCCCGCGAAGCTCCCCAGGGCCCACGCGGCGCTGCTCACGGACGGGCCCCGCGCCTCCGGAGCGTCCGTCCTGGCGGACGGGGCGAAGACCAGCGAGACCTACAAGGCGCTCAAGGCGGGCGAGAAGACCCTCGCCGAGCGCGGCGTCACGCTCTCGTCCCGCTTCTCCCCCGCCGAGTACAAGGTCTACGGGTTGCGCACCAAGGACCGCGGGGCCGTCGTCTGGTACGTCCTGAAACAGAACGAGGCATACTCGGCGACCCGGCGGGGCAGGCTCGCCGTGAGCGGCGACCTCGTCGGGCTCGCCCCGTCCACCACCGCCCGGACGCGCCTGGACACCACCGTCCTCGTGCAGTACCTGGCCACCGTCCCGCCCAAGGGCCGCGCCACCATCAGCGGCATGTACCGCAAGGCCGTCACCGCCCAGGGCTCCTGAACCCCGTCGGGTGCCGGCCGGCCCGCTCCTCCTGACCGCTGCAGCGGAACCGGCCGGCACTCGATGGTTCTAGCTTTTTCTCCTCCTTCGGGCGCTGAGCGCCCTCCATCGTCGAAAAAGCGGGCGATCGCTGGCATCGCTCCGGCTCGCCTTGCGGCTCGCTGCGCGATCAGATTCTTGCTTCGCTCGAATCTGCCTTCGGACGCGATCGCAACCATTGAGGTTGTTGCGTGGTTGCGGTGGTGGCTGGGGTTTGTGCAGCGTCTTCAATGCTTCTTCCTCCTCCTTCGGGCCTTGACGGCCCGAAGGAGGAGAAAAAGCTCATTCAGCAGGGAGGGAGCTGGAGGTGACGAGGGTGCGGATGGCGCCCAGGGCCACTGACAGCGTTGCCAGGTCGAAGCTGTCGCTTTCCCAGATCTCGCTCAGCGTCTGCTGGGCGCGCTGGACGGCCGGCTTGTTCTTGTCCGCCCAGTAGACCATCCGCTCCTCGGGGTTGCCGCCCTGCTCGCTGGTGACCAGGACGTCGCGGGTGAGGGCGGAGTGCGCGGCGTACAGGTCGTCGCGCAGGGCGGAGCGGGCCATCGAGCGCCACTTGTCGTCGCGCGGGAGCGCGATGATGCGCTCGCGCAGGCGGGACAGCTGGAGCCGGTCCGCCAGGTCGAAGTAGATCTCGGCGACCTCCTCCACCGGACGCTCCGTGGCGTGGGCGATGCCGACCACGTCGAAGGTGGAGTAGGCGGGGACGAACGTGGCGCACTGCTCGGCCAGCTCTTCCGGGACGCCCAGTTCGGCGAAGCCGTCGCGGCGCTGCTCGAAGGCGGACAGGTCCAGCCCGACCAGCAGCTTGGACAGGTGCGAGCTCAGGGTGGCCGCGCCGCCGCAGAAGAAGTCGATCGTCTCCTGGATGTCGAACGGGGGCCGCCGGTTGTGCAGCAGCCAGCGGGCGCCGCGCTCGGTGAGCTTGCGGGCCTCCAGCCGCATCGCGACCTGCGTCGACTCCTCGACATGGTGCGACAGGCTCTCCACCGACCGCCAGAACCGCGGCATCTGGAACACGTCGCGGGCGACGAGGTAGGCGCGGGCGATGTCGGAGGAGGAGGCGCCCGTCTCCTCGTTCATCCGGAACACGAACGTGGAGCCGCTCGCGTTGACCACGTCGTTCACCACGGCGGTCGTGATGATCTCGCGGCGCAGCGGGTGCCGGTCCATGTAGGGGCGGAACCGCTCGCGCAGCGGCGTCGGGAAGTAGTCGACCAGCCACGACTCCAGGTAGGGGTCGTCGGCGAGGTCGGAGGCGACGAGGTCGGCGTCCAGGGCGAGCTTGGCGTAGGCGAGCAGCACCGAGAACTCGGGGCTGGCCAGGCCGTGCCCGGACTGGCGCCGCTCGGCGAGGGCCTTGTCGTCCGGCAGCGCCTCCAGGCGCCGTTTCAGGCGGCCGTCGCGCTCCAGCTTGCGCATGTACCGGGCGTGGACGTGCAGCATCGCGGGCGCCTGCGCGCGGGCCGCGGCGAGCACCACGTTCTGCGCGTAGTTGTCGCGCAGGACGAGCCGTCCCACCTCGTCGGTCATCTCGTAGAGCAGGCCGTCGCGCTGCTTGCCGGCCAGTTCGCCGTCCCGCACCGCCTGGTCGAGCAGGATCTTGATGTTCACCTCGTGGTCGGAGGTGTCGACGCCCGCGGAGTTGTCGATGAAGTCGGTGTTGATCAGGCCGCCGTTGCGCGCGAACTCGATGCGGCCGAGCTGGGTCACGCCGAGGTTGCCGCCCTCGCCGACGACCTTGCAGTGCAGCTCGGCGCCGTCCACGCGGACGGGGTCGTTGGCCTTGTCGCCGACGTCGGCGTTGTTCTCGGCGGACGACTTGACGTAGGTGCCGATGCCGCCGTTCCACAGGAGGTCGACCGGCGCCCGCAGGATGGCGCGGATCAGCTCGAAGGGGGGAAGGTTCTTCACGCCGTCGCCGAGCCCGAGCACCGCCCGCATCTGCGGGGTGATCTGGATCGACTTGACGGTGCGGGGGAACACGCCGCCGCCCTTGGAGACCAGCGAGGTGTCGTAGTCGGCCCAGCTGCTGCGCGGCAGCTCGAACAGGCGGCGGCGCTCGGCGAACGAGGCGGCGGCGTCCGGGTCGGGGTCGAGGAAGATGTGCCGGTGGTCGAACGCGGCGACCAGGCGGATGTGCTCCGACAGCAGCATCCCGTTGCCGAACACGTCCCCGGACATGTCGCCGATGCCGACGACGGTGAAGTCCTCGTTCTGGACGTCCTTGCCGAGGGCCCGGAAGTGGTACTTCACCGACTCCCAGGCGCCGCGCGCGGTGATGCCCATCCCCTTGTGGTCGTAGCCGACCGAGCCGCCCGAGGCGAACGCGTCGCCGAGCCAGTACCCGTAGTCGGCGGCGACGCCGTTGGCGATGTCGGAGAACGTCGCGGTGCCCTTGTCGGCGGCGACGACCATGTAGGTGTCGTCGCCGTCGTGGCGGACGACGTTCGGCGGCGGGACGACCTTGCCGTCCACGAGGTTGTCGGTGAGGTCGAGCAGGCCGGAGATGAAGTCCTTGTAGCAGTCGATGCCGGCCTTCTGCCACGCCTCCCGGTCCACCGACGGGTCGGGCAGCTGCTTGCCGACGAAGCCGCCCTTGGCACCCGCCGGGACGATCACGGTGTTCTTCACCGCCTGCGCCTTGGCCAGGCCGAGGATCTCGGTGCGGAAGTCCTCGCGCCGGTCCGACCAGCGCAGCCCGCCGCGCGCGACCGACCCGAACCGCAGGTGCACGCCCTCGACCTTCGGCGAGTACACGAAGATCTCGTACATGGGGCGGGGCTGGGGCAGGTCCGGAATGCCCGCGGGGTCGAACTTCATCGCCAGGTACGGCTTGTTCTGGTAGTGGTTCGTGCGCAGGGTCGCCTGCACGAGCGCCAGGTAGGAGCGCAGGATGCGGTCCTCGTCGAGGCTCGCGACGTCGTCCAGCTTGCCGCGGATCTCCTCGGTGATGCCGTCGCTTCGCTCCTCCTCGCCGCCTTGCAGCGTCGGGTCGAGCCTGCTCTCCCAGAGCCGGATGATCAACCGGGTGATGGAGGCGTTGCGCAGCAGCACCTCCTCGAAGTAGCGCTTGGAGAACGCGGCGCCCGCCTGCCGCAGGTACAGGGCGTAGGCCCGCAGGATCATCGCCTGCCACCAGGTCAGGCCGACGTGCAGGACGAGCGCGTTGAAGCCGTCGTTCTCGATGTCGCCGCGCCACAGCACCGTGAACGCGTCCTGGAACAGGTCCTTGACGGCGTCTGCCGGGACGTCGGCGGGCGGCACGTACCGCAGCCCGAGATCGTAGATCCAGAACCGGCGGCCGTCGGAGGGGCTGATCTCGTAAGGCCGCTCGTCGATCACCTCGACGCCCATGTTCTGCAGCAGCGGCAGCACCCGCGACAGCGTGATCGGCTCGCCCAGCCGGTAGATCTTCAACCGCCGCTCGCCGGGCCCGGCGAGCGGCGGCTGATACAGGTCGATCGAGGTGTCGACCGCCTCGTCGAGCGCGTCGAGGCGGCGCAGGTCGGCGACGGCGGTGCGGGCCGGGAAGTCGGCCTTGTAGCCCTCGGGGAACGCCTCGCCGAACATGCGGCCGAGCGTTCCGGAACGCTCCTCCCCGCACTGCTCGACGACCGCGTCGGCGAGGTCGTCCTCCCAGGAGCGGGTGGCGCCGGCGAGGCGTCCCTCCAGCTCCGCGACGTCCACGTCCGGCAGCGGGCGGCCGCGCTCGCCGCGGACCACGACGTGCAGCCGGGCCAGGTTCGACTCGGTCACGTTCGCGCTGTAGTCGACGCTGACGCCCTCGAACGCCTCTCGGAGCAGGTCCTGGATGCGCAGCCGGACCTTGGTGGTGTAGCGGTCGCGCGGCAGGTAGACCATGCAGGACATGAAGCGGCCGTACAGGTCCTTGCGCAGGAACAGCTTCAACTGGCGGCGCTCGCGCAGCCGCAGCACGCCGAGGGAGATCTTCAGCAGGTCGTCCACCGAGATCTGGAACAGCTCGTCGCGGGGGTAGCTCTCCAGGATCTCGATGAGGTCCTGGCCGTCGTAGCTGTCGGGGGTGAAGCCGGCGCGCTCCAGCACCTCGTCGAGCTTGGGCCGCAGGACGGGGACGTGCGCGATCGACTCGCTGTAGGCGACGTGCGTGAACAGGCCGAGGAACCGGCGCTCCCCGATCACCTCGCCGGCCGCGTCGAACTTCTTCACCCCGATGTAGTCCAGGTACAGGGGGCGGTGGACGGTGGAGCGCGAGTTCGCCTTGGTGAGGACGAGCAGGCGCTTCTCCGTGGCCTTCTCGCGGACCTCGGGCGGCAGCGCGGCGAAGCCGGCGGACTCGCGCTTGTCGTTGCGCAGGACGCCGAGGCCCGAGCCGGGCTCGGGCCGCAGCGCCGTGCCGTCGTCGGTGAGCGTGTAGTCGCGGTAGCCGAGGAACGTGAAGTGCCCGTCGGCCAGCCAGTCGAGCAGTTCGACGCCTTCGCCGAGCTCCTTGTCGGACAGCGGCGGCGGGACCTCCTGGATCGCGGTCGCGATCTCGTGGGCGCGGGCCCGCATCTTGGGCTCGTCCTCGACGGCGACCCGCACGTCGTGCAGGACGCGGATCAGGTCCTTCTCCAGCACGTCCAGGAGGGCCTGGTCGGTGGTGCGGTCGACCTCGATGTGCATCCACGACTCGTCGACGTCGGCGTCGCTCTCGTGCTTGCCGCGGAAGGCCCTGAGGTGGCCCGCGACGTCGCGGTCCACGCCCAGCAGCGGGTGGACGATCAACTGGGTCGACAGCTGGTGCCGGCTCAGCTCCATCGTCACCGAGTCGACCAGGAACGGCATGTCGTCCGTGACGACCTGGACGACGGTGCAGCCGGGATTCCAGCCGTCCGCCTCCAGCGTCGGCGTGAAGACGCGCACCTTCGCGCGTCCCTGCGGCCGCTCCCCGCCGAGCGCGCGGTGCGCCATCGCACGCCCGCAGATGTCGGCCGGGTCCCGCTCCAGCAGGTCCTCGCGCGCGACCTGGCGGTAGTAGAGGCGAAGGTAGGCGAGAACCTCCTCCACGTCCCCGTGCGCGTCCGGACGCCGCGCGCACGTCTCGGCGGCCCGCCGGAGCAGGTCGTCCTTCGCTTGATCGAGCATGCCGCTCATCGACTATCTCCCCTTGAGACCCATCGCCACCTCGTTGTGGCGCCGCTCACTGACGAGCGTAACCAGGAATCGCCCCAAAGCCGACCTGGTCCCGTGGATGGCCGGCGTGGCCTACCCCACCCTGCCAGGGCGTCCGGCACGGCTCGGGGTGATCATGAGAATCGGTGCTGCCCGGGTGTCAGCCCGCGGCCTGCCCATCGGTCCCCGTACCGGTGCCGGTGCCGCCGTCCCCGGGGTCGGTCGGCGGGTCGGAGGGCGGGTCGGACGGCGGGTCGCTGGGGCCGGTGGTCGGTTCGCCCGGGCCGGTGGGGGTGTCGCTGGGCGCCGGGCCGGTCGGCGAGTCGGACGGGGTCGGGGACCCGGTCGGCGACGGGCTGCCGGTCGGCGAGGGGCTGCCGGTGGGCTTCGGCTCGTAGGACACCGGCGGCTCCTCCTCCACGGGCCGGCGGCTCGTCGGCGGCGCGGTGGTGGGCACGACGTCGGTCGAGGCGGGCGGCGCGCTCGGGTCGCTGACCTTGCGGCCCGCCTTGCCGCTGTCGCCGGAGCCGAGCAGCAGGACGGAGGAGACCACGATGACCGCGACGACCAGGGCGGCGGCCCCGGCGAGCACGGCGGAGCGCCCCGAACCGGCGAGCGAGCGCCGCAGACCGCCGCCCTTCCCGCCCGCGCCGGGCATGGTCTCGTCGGCGGCCCATCCGGCGGGCGTGCCGGGCGGGCCGGCCTCGTACGCGTCCGGGACGTCCCGGACGTCGGCGGCCTCCGCCGGGGCCGCGAAGGCGGCGTCGTCGAAGATCGGGTCCTCGGCGGGGAGGGAGTCGCCGGCGAACGCGGCGGCGGGCTCGAACGCCTCGTCCTCGTCGCCGCCCTCGGCCGCGAGGACGGACCCGGCGGCCAGCATCGCGGTCTCGTCGGTGTCGTCGGACGGGCGGGCGGCCGGGCGCACCGCGGCCTCCTCGTGCCCGAGCAGCCGCATCAGCACCTGCCGGGCGCCCGGACGGTGGGAGGGGTCCTTCTCCAGGCAGTCGAGCACCAGGTCGCGCAGCGGCCCGTCGAGACCGCCGAGCTCCGGCTCCTCGTGCAGGATCCGGTTGATCACGGCGGGGATGGTGTCCTGCCCGAAGGGGGGCTCGCCGGTCGCGGCGAACGCCAGCGTCGCCGCCCAGCAGAACACGTCCGCGGGCGTCCCGACCTCGTCGCCGCTGATCTGCTCGGGCGCCATGTAGGACGGGGTGCCGATCACCCGGCTGGTCAGGGTGGTGCCGCCGCTGAGCGCGCGGGCGACGCCGAAGTCGATGACGCGCGGGCCGTCGGGGCCGATCAGCACGTTGTGCGGCTTGAAGTCGCGGTGCACGATGTCGGCCTGGTGGATGGCGGCGAGGGCCGTGGCGGTGCCGACGGCGAGCCGGTCGAGCGCGGCGCCGGCGAGCGGGCCGTCCTCCTGCACGTGCTGGTTCAGCGACGGGCCCGGCACGTACTCGCTGACGATGTAGGGGCGGTCACCGGTCGCGTCGGCGTCGATCACCTGCGCCGTGCAGAACGGCGCCACCTGCTTGGCGACCTCCAGCTCGCGCAGGAAGCGGGCGAGCGCCTTGTCGTCGGACGCCAGCTCGGCGTGCAGCAGCTTGATCGCGACCTGCCGGCCGTCCTCGGCGACGCCGAGGAACACCGTGCCCTGGCCGCCCTCGCCCACCCGGCCGATCAGGGCGTAGGTCCCCAGCCGGTCCGGGTCTCCGGAACGCAGCGCCCCAACCTCCATGCGTGGAACCGTCCCTCTCCTTGATCGGCGAATCGAGCGGGCCGGCCCGGATCGCCCTCCGACTGTGTGACGCGCGAGACCGGAGCCAAGTTCACCCGATCCCGCGACCATTCGGAGCGATATGGACGATCATCTCCGCGGGCCGACTTTGGGTCGTAGACCACCCTAATGGCGTTACTTCCCCCAGCGCCGGGGGCGCGCCCGCTGTCACTCCGGAAGCCGGATCTCCAGCCGGGCAGTGTCGCCTGCGGAGCGGCGGCGTACAAGCGGAACGCTGCCACACGCGGGAGACTGAGCCCATGGCGACACTCGACGGCCGCCGCGTTCGCACGCGCGCCGAACTCATGGACGAGCACGGGCTCGGCCGCAGCACCCTGGAGAAGTGGTACCGCGAGCGCGCCGCCAACGGCCACCCCGAGCCGGTGGGGACGGTCGGCTCCCAGCTCGCGTGGGACGCCTCCGAGTGGGACCGCTGGTACGCGGCGCGCCGGTCCCGGGACGTCCCGCCCGGTTTCGCCACCCGCGACGAGCTCGCGGAGCGCCACGGCCTCAGCCGCCACCGCCTCAAGCAGCTCTGGGCGGACCGCGCGTCCAACGGCCACCCCGGCGTCGCGCACCGCGCCGGCAAGGCCCTGTACTGGGACGAGGCCGCCTGGACTGCCTGGTACCGCGCCCTGGAGGACCGTCCCGCCGAGGAGGGGACGGACGACCTGGTCACCCTGGCGGAGGCCGCCCGCATCCTCGGCCTGGCGCAGACGAGCGTCACCGTCTACGCCACCCGCCCGCCCGCCGGCTGGCCGGAGCCCGCCCGGGTGGAGCCGCTCGGAGGAGGCCGCGTGCGGCGCCTGTACCGCCGCCGCGACGTCCTCGCCTACGCCGCGGCTAAGGGGTGAAGTGGGTGAGCACCTCGGGGTTGGCCATGGAGTCGCGGTTGGCGGCCTCGTCGACCGGGGTGCCCTGGAGGATCCTGCGGACGGGGACCTCCAGCTTCTTGCCGGACAGCGTGCGCGGGATGCCGGGCACGGCGGTGATCTCGTCCGGGACGTGCCGGGGCGACAGCGCCGACCGGATCCGCTTGCGCAGGTCCGCCGCCAGCTCGCCGGTGAGCGACGCGCCCTCCGCGAGCTGGACGTACAGGAGCAGCCGGCCCTCCTGGCCGAGCCGTCCGGTGTCGATGACGAGGCTGTCGGTGATCTCGTCGAACGCCTCGACGACGCGGTAGAAGTCGGAGGTGCCCATGCGGACGCCGCCGCGGTTGAGGGTGGAGTCGGACCTGCCGTAGATCACGCAGCCGCCGTCCGGCAGAACCTTGATCCAGTCGCCGTGCCGCCACACGCCCGGGTACATGTCGAAGTAGGAGTCGCGGTAGCGCTCGCCGCCCTCGTCGTTCCAGAAGGAGACGGGCATGGACGGCATGGGCTCGGTGATGACCAGCTCCCCCACCTCGTCGATCACCGGCTTGCCGTCCTCGCCGAACGCCTCCACCCTGGCGCCGAGGCCGCGGCACTGGATGACGCCGGCGCGCAGCGGCAGGAGCGGCGACGGGCCGACGAAGCCGGTGCACAGGTCGGTTCCGCCGGAGAACGAGCCGAGGAGCAGGTCGCGGCCGACCGCCTCGTACACCCAGGCGAAGCCCTCGGGCGGGAGCGGCGAGCCGGTGGAGCCGATGCCGCGCAGGCCGGACAGGTCGAGTTCCTCGCCGGGGCGGCGCCCCTCCTTCGCCGAGGCGGAGATGTAGGGCGCGCCGACCCCCATGTAGGTGACGCCGTTCTCGGCGGCGAGCGACCACAGGTCGTCAGGGGCGCCGTCGTACATGACGATGGTGGACCCCACCAGCAGGCCGCCGATGAGGTAGTTCCACATCATCCAGCCGGTGGTGGTGTACCAGAAGAACACGTCCTCGGGGCCGAGGTCCTGGTGGAACGACAGCGCCTTGAGGTGCTCCAGGACCACGCCGCCGTGACCGTGGACGAGCGGCTTCGGCAGCCCGGTCGTCCCGGAGGAGTACACGACCCACAGCGGATGGTCGAACGGGACGTCCTCGAACTCCGGGGCGTCGTGGCCCTGGCGGGGCAGCGCGCCGTAGTGCATGCCGACGCGCAGGCCCTCCGGCGTCGCGGCCGGGTCGAGGTACGGGACGAGCACGGTGGCGGCGAGGGTCGGCAGGGCGGCCTCGATCTCCGCGACGACCCCTCGGCGGTCGAACCGCTTGCCGTTGTAGGCGTAGCCGTCCACGGCGATCAGAACCTTCGGTTCGATCTGCGCGAACCGGTCGATCACCGAGGAGGACCCGAAGTCGGGGGAGCACGACGACCAGACCGCCCCCAGCGACGCCGTGGCCAGGAAGCAGATCAGCGCCTCGGGGATGTTCGGGACGTAGGCGGCGACCCGGTCGCCCCTGCCCACGCCCAGCTCGGCCAGGCCCGCGCGCACCTCCGCGACGTGCAGCGCCAGCTCCCGGTACGACAGCAGCCGGTGCCCGCCCGCCTCCGACCGGAAGACGACCGCCGTCTCGTCGGGCGACTCCTGTGCCCGGCGCAGCGCGTTCGCCGCGTAGTTGACGGTCGCGCCCGGGAACCACTTCAGCCCGTCGACCGGCATGGGTCCGCCCGTCCGGACGGGCCCGTCACCGCGCTCGCCGACCACCTCGAAGTACGACCAGACCGCGTCCCAGAACGCGTCGACCTCCGTGACCGACCACTGCCAGAGTTCGTCGTAGGACTCCTTGAGGACGCCCCGGTCCCCCAGCCAGTGGGCGAACCGGGTCACCCGCGCGTTCGCGACCACCTCCTCCGACGGCTCCCACAGCGCCGAACCCTCGGATACGTCCCGGGCCATCTCTCTCCCTCCCCGCCGCGCCACGCCGCGCGGCCATCCCAATATCGGCCCCGCCCGGCACACCGCGCAACCTGCCCGTCATGCCCGCCACCAAGCCCCGGAACCGGTCCTATCGCAGGTCAAAACGCGCCCTCGGACAACCCCGCGCCCCCACACAGCGGCGGGCCCGGACATCCCCCGCCCCCACACTTCCGGACGAACGGGCAGCTTGGAGAGGGCACACCGGTGGGCGCGGCGGCGTGCCGGGCCGCCGCACCCGAGGACACATCCCACCGGCAAGATCAGCCCCGCCGGGGCCGGCAGTCCTGGCCGTTGGCCCAGAGCGAACCCTCGGCCCAGCCGGTTCGGCAGTGGTAGGTGTTGTCGTTGCGGCGGTCGATGACGGTGAAGTCCGAGAGCCTTCCCCACTGGCCGGGGTTGCATTTCCGGCCGAAGACCTGGGGGTACCGCGACTCCACCTGCTCGCACACGAACATCTCTCCGGCGCGTTCCGCGGAGGCTCGGGCGGGATCGGCCGGGGGTGTGGTGAGGAGGAGCGCGGCAGCGCCGAGCGCCGCGGCGAGGATGGCGGACAGGGCGACGGCACGACACGGCATGATAATCACTCCTTGACGTCAAGCGATTACCCGAAGTTACCGAGCGGGTGCGGGCGGCGCCGCCTTTCCAGGGTGACAACCCTGTCTCATGTTCAGGCCCGTCTCACATGCGGGTCAGGTCGGCGACCGCGTTCACCACCGCGTGCGTGTCGGCGAGCGTCGCCACCACCCTGTCCGCGCCGGCCGCGCGGAGCTCGGCCTCGGTGGCGCTCCCGGTGGCGACGGCGACGATCGGCGAGCCGGCGATGTGCGCGGCCTGGACGTCGCGGGGCGAGTCGGCGACGTAGACGGTCGCGGACTCGGGGTAGCGGGCGCCGTGGCGCTCGCCGGCGCGGGCGCGGGCGACCTCCAGGAGGGCGGCCTTGCTGTAGACGCCGTTCTCGTAGCCGCCGGCCTCCAGGTCGAGGCGGCCGGCGAGGCCCAACTCGGTCACCTTCAGCACCGCGTTCGGCTGGAGCGATCCCGTCAGCACCGACTGGACGACGCCGGGCACGTGGGCGAGCGCCTCGACGGCCTCCCCCGCGCCGGCCAGGACGCGGCCGTGCGCGCGCAGGTCGGCGCGGCGGTTCGCGAACGCCTCGGCCAGCGCGTCGAAGAAGGCGGGGAGGTGGTCGTCGGTGGTGACGACGTCGTTGAACGCGAGGGTCTCGAAGATGATCTCGGATTCGGTGCGGCCGGGGGTGGGCGGCAGGCGCACGAGCGGACGCCCGATGGTCCGCTGGAACGCCTCGGCATAGGCGTCCCGGGTGATCCGTCCGACGTCGACCAGGGTGTGGTCGATGTTCCACAGCACGAGACGGTTCAGCGTCGACATCCCGTTCCCATGACGGCTCCAGGGGGTGTGCTCAGGCGCCGTCCACCGGACGGCGAGGCGAGCCTATCGTCAAGCCTCCCACCCCTTCGACCGGTCGTGAAGGGGTTCCGGGGGTCTCGCGGGTCATCCCCCCGGAATGACCCGGCGAGGGGCCTCAGCCCATGTGCGGGTAGCGGTGGTCGGTCGGCGGGACGAAGGTCTCCTTGATGGAGCGGGCGCTCGTCCAGCGGGTGAGGTTGAAGATCGAACCGGCCTTGTCGTTGGTGCCGGACGCGCGGGCGCCGCCGAACGGCTGCTGGCCGACGATCGATCCGGTCGGCTTGTCGTTGATGTAGAAGTTCCCTGCGGCGAAGCGGAGCCGCTCGGTGGCCTCGGTTATGGCGGCGCGGTCGCCGGCGATGACGGCGCCGGTCAGGCCGTAGTCCGAGACGCCCTCCAGCTGGGTGAGGGCGCTGTCGTAGTCGGCGTCGTCGTAGACGTGGACGCCGAGGATCGGGCCGAAGTACTCGGTGGTGAAGATCTCGTCGGTCGGGTCGGACGACTCCAGGACCGTGGGGCGGACGAAGTAGCCGTGCGCGTCGTCCATCCGGCCGCCGGCGAGGATGCGCATGCCGTCGATCCCGCGGGCGCGCTCGATGGCGCGGCGGTGCTTGGCGAAGGCCCGGTCGTCGATCACCGCGCCCATGAAGGCCGACAGGTCCTCGCTGACGTCGCCCATGGTGAGGGCGTCCACCTCGGCGCAGAACTCCTCGCGGATGGCGGTCCAGACGGAGCGCGGGATGTAGGCGCGGGACGCGGCGGAGCACTTCTGGCCCTGGTACTCGAAGGCGCCGCGGACGAGCGCCGTCTTCAGCACGGCCGGGTCTGCGGACGGGTGCGCCACGACGAAGTCCTTGCCGCCGGTCTCGCCGACGATGCGCGGGTAGCCCCGGTAGCCGGAGATGTTCTCGCCGATCGTCCGCCAGAGGTGCTGGAACGTGGCGGCCGAGCCGGTGAAGTGCAGCCCGGCGAGTTCGGGATGGCGCAGGGCCACCGCGGAGACGGCGCCGCCGTCGCCGGTGACCATGTTGATCACGCCGGGCGGGAGGCCGGCGGCCTCCAGCAGGCGCATCGTGTGGTGGGCGGCCAGCTGCTGCGTCGGGGACGGCTTCCACACCACGACGTTGCCCATCAGCGCGGGCGCGGTCGGCAGGTTCCCGGCGATCGCCGTGAAGTTGAACGGGGTGATGGCGAGGACGAAGCCCTCCAGCGGCCGGTACTCCAGCCTGTTCCACACCCCCGGCGGCGACAGCGGCTGCTGCTCGTGAATCCGCTGCGCGTACCGGACGTTGAAGCGCCAGAAGTCGATCAGCTCGCAGGCGGCGTCGATCTCGGCCTGCTGCACCGACTTGGACTGGCCGAGGATCGTGGCGGCGTTCACCGTGGACCGCCACGGCCCGGCCAGCAGCTCGGCGGCGCGCAGGAAGATCGCGGCGCGGTCGTCGAAGGACATGGCCCGCCAGGCGGGCGCCGCCTCCCGCGCCGCGGCGACGGCCTCGGTCACGTCCGCCTCGGTCGCCTCGCCCATCCGGCCGAGCACGTGCCCGTGGTCGTGCGGCTCCACGACGTCGACGGGCGTGCCCGCGCCCATCCGCCGCTCGTCCCCGATCGCCATGGTCAGCTCGGTCTGCGCGCCGCCCAGCTCCTTGATCCTGGCTTCCAGCGCGGCCCGCTCGGCGCTCCCCGGCGCGTACGTCCTGGCCGGTTCGTTCACCGGAACCGGCACGGTGGTGACGGCGTCCATCTGACGTCTCCCCCTGCGATCCGACGGCACTGTCGACCTGCCGAGGGACCTACCCCGCGTCCGGGCCGCTAGTCGAGGAGGTGGGCGAGTTCCTGGGTGGCGTACCAGAGGAGCTCGTGGCCCTCGGCGCCGTCCACGGTGAATCGGGCGTCCTCGTCTCCTGCGTCGGCGGCCGCGAGGGCCTGCGCGGCGGCGGCGACGTCGGGGACGGCGTCGGGGTCGTCGACGTGGCCGGAGGCGATCCGCTTCCACGGGACGGGGGCCGCGATCTGGACGAGGGCGCGGTCGCCGTTGCCGAGGGCCGCGTCGCCGCGCGTCCAGGAGACCTGGTCGTCGGGGACCTCGGCGGCCAGGACGACCCTGCGGCGCGGGACGGACGGGTCGGCGGCGAGCAGGCGCAGCGAGGTGCGGGCGGCGGCGGACATCGCCGCGTACTCCAGCTCCTCCTGGTCACCGCCCGCGTACCACTCGCGCAGCGCGGGCGTGACGGCGTGGGCGGCGAGCGGCGCGGGAGCGATCTCGCGCGCGGCGTGGACGCCGGCGAGCAGCGTGAGCGTGGACGGCAGGTAGACGCGCATGACGGTCAGCAAGTCTGCCAGACGGTCAGGGCAGCAGGTCCATTCCGCGCAGTTCGGCGATCGTGGCGTCGGGGGCGGTGTGCAGGATGCCGCGGATTCCGAGGGCCTGCGCGGCGCGGACGTTGTGCTCGATGTCGTCGATGAAGACGCACTCGGCGGCGGCCAGGCCGAGCAGGTCCAGGGCGTGCCGGAAGATCCGCTCGTCGGGCTTGCGCATCCCGACCTCGCAGGAGATGACGATCGCGTCGAAGAGCTCGGCGAACAGGTCGTGGGGGTACTCGTTGCCCCAGGAGTTCGACAGCAGGGCGGTGCGGGCTCCCGCGGCGCGGACGGCGCGCAGCGCCTCGTACATCGGCTCGACCGGGGCGAACGCACCGAACATCCGGGCGATGAGCCCGGCGGCCTCCACGGGGGCGCCGTCGACGGTGAGCAGCTCGGCCGCGAGGAGCCGCTCGAACTCGGAGGCGGGCAGGGTGCCGTCCTCCAGGCCGTGGATGGGATTCGTCCCTGCGCCGTCGTATGCCTGCTTCACCCAGGCGCGCATGACGGTCTTGTAGCGCTCGACGTCGATGCGGTCGGCGGTGAGCCAGACCTCGATGGCCTCGGCCAGGGGGGAGGTGAGGACGCCGCCCCAGTCGGTGATCACAGCTTTGACGCTCACGCGCCGATGGTAGGCGATCCCCGGCGAAACAACCGAATCCCGTTCTGCCAGAATGCGGGCCATGGACTTCGAACTCAGCCCGAAGGCACGCGACCACCGGGACCGGCTCCAGGAGTTCATGGAGGCGCGCGTCTACCCGGCCGAGCCCGTCTACGCCGCCTGGCGGGCGGAGAACGACCCGCACGCGCTGCCGCCGGTCGTCGAGGAGCTGAAGGCCGAGGCGCGCGAGCGGGGGCTGTGGAACCTGTTCCTGCCGGACGTCTCCGGGCTGTCCAACCTGGAGTACGCGACGCTCGCCGAGCTGACCGGACGGTCACCCGACCTCGCCCCCGAGGCGGTCAACTGCGCGGCGCCCGACACCGGGAACATGGAAGTCCTGCACATGTTCGGCACGGACGAGCAGAAGGAGCGCTGGCTCCGGCCCCTGCTGGACGGCGAGATCCGCAGCGCGTTCGCGATGACCGAGCCCGAGGTCGCCTCCTCCGACGCGACCAACATCACCACCTCGATCGTCCGGGACGGCGACGAGTACGTGATCAACGGCCGCAAGTGGTTCATCACCGGCGCCGCCGACGAGCGCTGCAAGATCTTCATCGTGATGGGCAAGACCGACCCGGACGGGCCCGCGCACCGGCAGCAGTCGCAGGTGCTCGTGCCGCGCGACGCCCCGGGCGTGACGGTCGTCCGGCACCTGCCCGTGTTCGGCTACCAGGACCAGCACGGCCACTCGGAGATCCTCTTCGAGGACGTCCGGGTACCGGTGTCGAACCTGGTGGCGGCCGAGGGCGACGGGTTCATGATCGCGCAGGCGCGGCTCGGGCCCGGCCGCATCCACCACTGCATGCGGGCGCTCGGCATGGCCGAGCGGGCGCTGGAGCTGATGTGCCGGCGCGCCCTGTCCCGCGAGGCCTTCGGCGGGCCGCTGGCCCGGCAGGGCGTGGTCCGGGAGCAGATCGCCGAGTCGCGGATGGCCATCGAGCAGGCCCGGCTGCTGACCCTCAAGACCGCCTGGCTGATCGACCGGCACGGCGCGAAGGGCGCGCGGACGGAGATCGCCGCGATCAAGGTGGTCGTGCCGCGCATCGCCCACCAGGTGCTGGACCGCGCGATCCAGGTGCACGGCGCCGCCGGCGTCTCCGATGACACCCCGCTCGCGGCGATGTACTCCTGGGTCCGCGCGATGCGCATCTTCGACGGCCCCGACGAGGTCCACGTCCGCACCGTTGCCCGCCAGGAACTCCGCCGCCACGAGAACTGACCCGGTCGCCGCAGCGCCCGCCCGGAACGGGCACTGCAAGCGACACCAGCCACCGCTGTCCGACGATGGAGCGCCCTCCGGGCCCGAAGGAGGAGGGCACTGCCAGAACACCGCTAGGCGGATCTCAGCCGCTGGAGGGCCTCGCGGACGCCGCCGTCCGTTTCCTCCAGCACCATCGTGGCGCGTGCCGCGGGGACCTCGCCGAGGAGCGAGACCAGGGCGACGCGGGTGTTGCCGCCCGCCTCGGACAGCGCGTTCTCGCAGGTGCGGGCGTCCATCCCGGTCGCCTCGGTGAGGATGCGCACCAGCCGGGCGCGCAGCTTGGAGTTCAGCGCGTTCACGCTGACCATCAGGTTGGAGTAGGTGCGCCCCATCCTGATCATCAGGGTGGTGGAGAAGGAGTTGAGCACCAGTTTGGTCGCGGTGCCCGCCTTCATCCGGGTGGAACCGCTGATCACCTCGGGCCCGGTGGCGAGCCCGATGTGCACCTCCACCTCGTCCCCGTACGGCGTGTGCGGGTTGCAGCTGATCAGGGCCGTGCGCGCCCCGACCGCGGCGGCGGCGCGCAGCGCCCCCACCACGTACGGGGTGCGGCCGCTCGCCGCGATGCCGACCGCGACGTCGCCCTGCCGGACGTCCACGGCGTCCCGGCGGCCGAGCTCGACGTCGTCCTCCACGCCGGAGACGGCCTGCGACAGCGCGCCGGGCCCGCCGGCGTGGTGGGCCACGACCCGGCCCCAGATGCCGAACGTCGGGGGAAGCTCGGCGGCGTCGAGCACCGCGAGCCGGCCGGACGTGCCGGCGCCGAAGTAGTGCACGCGGCCGCCCGCGCGCAGGGACTCCACCGCGAGGTCGACCAGCCGGGCGACCTCGGGCAGCACGGAGCCGACGACCGACGGCACGGTCGCGTCCTCAGAGTTGATCAGGCGTAGCACCTCCATGGTCGGCAGCGTGTCGACATCGAGAGTCCGGGGGTTCCGTCCCTCCGTGGGGAGCTCGCAATCGATCACCGACGCCTCCGGTCGGGTCGCACGGTCCGTCCGCGGACCGCCTGGTACGTGGCTTCGAGGGCCTTGCGGGTAGACCCGTAGGTGCGCTGCGCAACTCCGACGAAGAGGCAGTCCACCACTGTGAGCTGCGCCAGCCGGCTGGCGGTGGCGCCCGAGCGGAACGTGGTCTCCCGGGCGGCGGTCGTGAGGATCAGGTCCGCGACCTCCGCTATGGGGGACTTCGGGAAGTTGGTGAGCGCGACGGTCCTGGCGCCCCGGGTCTTGGCGACCTCCAGCGCGTCGATGGTCTCCACGGTCGCCCCGGTGTGCGAGATGCCGATCGCCACGTCACCGGGGCTCAGGACGGCGGCGCTGGTCAGCATGATGTGGGCGTCCGCCCAGGCGGAGCAGACCCGACCGATGCGGTGCAGCTTCTGCTGGAAGTCGGCCGCGACGAACGCGCTCGCGCCGACGCCGTAGACGTCGACCCGGTCGGCGGCGACGACCGCGTCCACGACCTGCTCCAGCATCTTGATGTCGAGCTGGGACGCGGTCTCCTCGACGGCCCGCGCGTCGGCGAAGGTGACCTTCTCCACGATCTGTTCGAGCGAGTCGTCGGGACTGATGTCGCTGCCGATGACCCGGCCGCCGCTGGCGCTCTGGGCCCGTCCCGCCTCGGTGGCGAGGGTCAGCCGCAGCTCTGGATAACCATGGAACCCGATCGCCCGGCAGAACCTGATGACCGTGGTCTCGGAGGTGCCGCAGTTCTGGGCGAGCTCGGTGATGGTCGAGTTGGCGACCCCTTCGGGGTCGTCGATGACGCGTTGAGCGACTCTTCGCTCCGCGGGGGGCAGCGAGGGCAGCAGCGAACGGACCCGCACCACCGTGCTCAGCGGCGTGGCGTCCCTGTCCTTGCCGGCCGCGTCGTCCCTAGGCGCAGCGGGCTCCCCCGTGTTCCCCCGCTCGGGGCCCCGGTCGGGGCCGATGGGTTTCCTCATGGAGGAAATTTTCTTACGCGCTGGATGTCACGTCAACGTTAGGAAAGGCTACGGTCGCCATGTGTTGACCCATTTGGCCGGTCCTTACGTGGTCGGTATCGACGCGGGTGGCACGAAGACCCGCTGCGTCGTGCTGACGCTCGGGGGAGCCCTGGCCGGTTCCGGCACCGGCCCAGGGGCCAACCCCAACTCAGGAGGCGACACCGCCGGGGCGCTGACCACCGCCCTGCGGGAGGCACTCGGTGACCTAGACCGTACCCACATTCTCACCGGCGTGTTCGGCATCGCCGGCGCCGGCTCGGCCGGCCGGCCCGCCGCGGTCGCGGCGGCCCGGCGGGCCTGGCAGGCCGTCGGGCTGCGCGGCTCGCCCGCGGTGGTGACCGACATCGCGGTGGCGTTCGCCGCGGGGACCAGCGAGCCCAAGGGCATCGTGGTGTTCTCCGGCACGGGCGCCGGCGCGGCGGTCATCAACGACGGCGCGATCGTGCAGCGCGCGGACGGCTACGGCTGGCTCGTCGGGGACGAGGGTTCGGCGGTATGGCTCGGGAAGGAGGCCGTCCGGGCCGCGCTCGCCGCCTACGACGGCCGCGGCTCCCCGACGCTGCTCACCGATTCGGTCCCCCGGGCGCTGCTCGGCCCCACCGTGGTCGCGCAGATCGACTCGGAACGGCGAAGACCCCGCCACCCGAGGGCGCTGGCCATGGCCGGCGCCCACTCGCCACCGGGCCCTCCTGCGCTGCCGCAGCCCGCCGCGCTGTCCGCCGGCGGAGGCTCCTCCGGCGGGCGCGCCACCGGAACCGCCGTCCTCGCTCACGGATCCGCCTACCCGCCGTCCGCCCGCCACCCCGCTCCCGGCGACGGGCCGCCGGGCCCGCACGGGCCGCCGTGCCATCCCGAGTCTCCCGGCACCCCGCCCAATCCCCGCCTCGCCCAGGCGATCATCAAGGAGGTGTACGGCCGCCCGCCCGCGGCCCTGGGCCGCCTCGGCCCGGTGGTCGCCGCCGCCGCGGCCGCCGGCGATCCCGTGGCCAGGCGCATCACCGACGAGGCCGCCCAGTGGCTGCTGGCCGACGTCGACGCGGTGCGCCCGGCCCTGTCCGATCCCTGCGCACCGGTCGTCATGCACGGCTCGGTGCTCCGTGAAGGCCCCGTCGCCGAGGCCGTCCGCTCCGGGCTGCGCGCCCGCTTCGCCGAAGCGCCGCGCAGCGCCGGCGACGGGGCCGTCGGCGCGGCCGGGATGGCGCTGCGCCGCCTCGGCCACCCCCTGCCGGGCTGACACCGCCCGCCGTACGGCGAAGGGCCCGCCCGGCCCCGGCCCGGCCGACCCGGCCCGGCCACCGGTCCATCGCGATGGACCCCACATGATCCGCCACCGCTCGCGGTCCGGGGTCCATCGTGATCACCGTGTGACCCCCGGGACCGCAGAGCCGCCTGAGCCGAACCGCCCGTCCGGGTCGTCCGACCGGTCCGGGTCGTCCGGGGCGCCGGAGTCGTCCGGGGCGCCGGAGTCGTCCGGGGCGCCGGAGTCGACAGCGGCGCGGGGAGCGGCTACGGTCGCGGGCGTCCGATGCGACCGAGTAACCGAGACCACGTCGGGGGGCCTGGTCAGGTGCGTGCTTCACGTTCACTCGCGCTCGCGGCGGCGGTGACCGCGCTGGTCGCGGGGGCCGCGGGCTGCGGCGGGGGCGAGAGCGGCAGGGGCGGGCGGGCGCCGTCCGCAGGGTCCGCCGCGCCCGGTGCGCCGCGCACGCCCGCGCCGGACGCCTGGATCCCCGGCCGGGTCGCGAAGATGAGCGTGGCCGAGAAGGTCGGGCAGCTGTTCGTCCCGACGTTCTCCAGCCGCGCCGACGCGCTCACGAAGATCAGGAAGTACCGCGTGGGCGGACTGATCTACTTCCCCGGCAACATCGGCACCCCGGCGCGGACGGCCGCGCAGTCCAACGCGCTGCAGAAGGCCTCGAAGATCCCGCTGCTGCTCGGCGTGGACGAGGAGCAGGGCATCGTGTCGCGGACCCCGTTCGTCACGACGTTCCCCGGCAACATGGCGCTCGGCGCGACCCGCAGCCCGGCCGACGCCCGCGCCGCCGCCCGGGTCACCGGCGCCGAGCTGCGAGCGGTCGGCATCAACCTCGACTACGCGCCGGACGCCGACGTGAACGTGAACCCGGGCAACCCGGTGATCGGGCTGCGCTCCTTCGGGTCCGACCCGGCCCTGGCGTCCACGCTGGTGCGGGGCGCGATCGGCGGCTTCCAGGCGGCCGGAGTCGCGGCGGCGGCCAAGCACTTCCCCGGCCACGGCGACACCGCGACCGACAGCCACACCGGCTTGCCGGTGATCCGGCACTCGCCGCGGACGTGGGAACGGCTGGACGCGCCCCCGTTCGAGGCGGCGATCGGGGCGGACGTCGACATGATCATGACCGCGCACATCGTCGTGCCGAAGCTCGACAGGTCCGGCGATCCGTCCACGCTCTCCACGACGGTCCTGACGGGGCTGCTGCGCGGCAAGCTGGGCTACCAGGGCGTCATCACCACCGACTCGCTGGAGATGGCGGGGGTCCGCGAGAAGTACGGCGACGCCGTCGTCCCGGTTCGGGCGATCAACGCGGGCGCCGACCAGCTGCTGATGCCGCCGGACCTTCCGCGCGCCTACGACGCCGTGGTGAAGGCCGTCCGGACCGGGAAGATCACGCAGAGCCGGCTGGACGAGTCGGTGACGCGGATCCTCAGGCTCAAGCAGCGCCGCGGCCTGTTCCAGGGGGCCTCCGCCGATCCCGCCGAGGCCGCGGCGGCCATCGGCACGCCCGCGAACAAGGCCGTCGCCCGGGGCGTCGCCGAGCACGCGGTCACCCTCGTCCGCAACGACGGGGGCCTGCTGCCGCTCAAGGGCAGGAAGGTCGCCGTGTCCGGTCCGGACAGCGGCCGGCTCCAGGCGGCACTGCGCCGCCAGGGCGTCGCGGTGACGGCCCCCGGCTCGGCTGACGTCATGGTGCTGACCACTGTGAACGCGGGCGCCGCGACCGCGTCCCGGATCCGGGCGCTCGGTTCCAAGCCCGTGGTCGTCGCCGCGCTCGGCCGCCCCTACGACCTCGACTCGGCCAGCGGCGCGAAGGCCGCGATCGCCACCTACTCCTCCAGCCGGGTTTCGGTGGAGGCCCTGGCCAGGGTGCTGGGCGGAGCGGTGAAACCCACGGGCAGGCTGCCGGTGCCGGCGGGCGGGAAGCCCGCCGGGCACGGGATGGGCTACCGGTAGGCACCGCCGGCCCTCCCCGAGGAAGCGATGGACGAGAGGGCCGCTCTGCTGGGAAGATCGGGCCGCCTTCGTGCCCCCAGGAGGTCCCGTGCGCGTCCGCCGATCCCTCGCCGCCCTGGCGCTGCTCCCGCTGCTGGCGGCCTGCGGGGGCGGGAACGAGGTCACGATGCCGCCGCTCACCCCCGAACCCGGCGACTCGCGGCCCGCCGAGACCTCCACCGCCGCGGCGCCGCGGCAGACCCTCCCGGCGCGGCTGGCGCTCTACAAGTACCTGCGCGCGATGGCGGCGGGCAGCGCCACGGCGTGCGCGTACCTGGCGCCCGCCTACGAGCGGCGCGTGTTCGGCGGGCCCGGCCGCTGCCCGTCGGGGCTCGGCCGGGCCCGCGCGAGGCTGCGCCCGCAGGACCTCGCGGCGCTGCGCGGCGTGACCGTCCCGACCTGCGAGGAGGGGCCGGGCGCCGGGGACTACACCGTCCGGTTCGAGCACCTGCGGTGGAAGGGCGCGCCCGCCCGTCCCGGCGGCCTGCTCGCCGCGAACTTCGTCCTGCGCGGGCACGGGAACCGCTGGCAGGTCGCGGGCTGACCGCGGGTCACAGCCCGAGGTCCGCCAGACGGGGCAGGTGGGCGCGGGCCGCCTCCCTGGCCTGCCCGGCGGAGCGGGCGGCGCGGGCCGCCGCGGCCGCCGCGCGGCACTCCTCCAGCGTGTGCCGCACGAGCGCGGCCCGCACCAGCGGGAGGGACGGCGCGCTCATCGACAGCGACGTCACGCCGAGGCCCACCAGCACGCACGCCAGCGCCGGATCGCCGGCCGCCTCCCCGCACACCCCGCACGGGACGCCCGCACCGGCCGCCGGGACGACCAGGTCGAGGACGGCGGGCTGCCACGGGTCCTGGAGATGCGCGAGGCCGCCGACCTGCCGGTCCGCCGCGCACGCGTACTGGGTGAGGTCGTTGGTGCCGATGCTGAAGAACTCCACCTCGGCCGCCAGGTCGCGGGCGCGCAGCGCGGCGGCGGGCACCTCCACCATGACGCCGGGATGCTCCACGCCGGCCTCCCGGCACGCGGCCGCGAAGTAGGCGGCCTCCTCGGCATCCGTCACCATCGGCGCCATGACCTGCAGCTCGACGCTCAGACCCGCAGCGGCGCGAGTCAGCGCGGCGAGCTGGGAGGCCAGCACGTCCGGGTGCCGGCGCATCATCCGCAGGCCCCGCTCGCCGAGCGCCGGATTCGGCTCCTCGCCGGGGGCGGGCAGGAACGCCAGCGGCTTGTCCGCGCCGGCGTCGAGCGTCCGGACGACCACGCGGCCCTCCGGGAACGCCGCCAGCACCGTCCGGTACGCCTCCTCCTGCTCCTCGTCGGACGGCGGCGCCGCGCGGTCGAGGAAAAGGAACTCCGTCCGGTACAGGCCGACGCCCTCGGCGCCGTTCGCCAGCGCCGCCTCCACGTCCTTGGGGCCGCCGACGTTCGCCAGCAGCGGCACCCGGTGACCGTCCCTGGTGGCGCCCGGCCCGGTGGACTCCCCCAGCGCGGACGCGCGGGCGGCGGCGGTGGCCCGCGCCGCGGCCACCTCCGCCTCGGACGGGTCGGGGAGCACCGTCCCCGCCGCGCCGTCGACCAGCACGCGGGTGCCCTCGGCGAGCGAGGTGGCGCCGGGCAGCGCGACCACGGCGGGGACGCCCATCGTCCGGGCCAGGATCGCGGTGTGGCTGGTGGGGCCGCCCTCCTCCGTCACGAACGCCACGACCTGCGCCGGGTCGAGGACGGCCGTGTCCGCCGGGGCGAGGTCGCGGGCGACGAGCACGAACGGCTCGTCGGACTCCGGGACGCCCGGCACCGGCAGGCCGAGCAGCCGCGCGATCGCTCGGTCGCGGATGTCGTCGAGGTCGGTGACCCGAGCGGCCATGTACTCGCCGGCCCCGGCCAGCATCGCCCGGTAGACGCCGAACGCCTCGAACACGGCGCGGGCCGCCGAGGTCCCCTCGCCGATCGCGGCCCGGACGCCGTCGGCGAGACCGGGGTCGCGGGCCATCAGCGCCTGCGCGTTCAGCACGTCGCGCCCGTCGGTGTTGCCGGCCGCGGCGGCGCGCTCCCCGCGCTCCTCCAGGTCGGCGGCGACGGCCTCCAGCGCGGCCAGCGCGGAGTCGCGCTCGGCGCCGGCGTCGCCGCCGTGCCGCGACCCGGCGGGCGGCTCCGGGACGGCCCCGGCGATGGTGCGCACCGGCCCGGTCCCGACGCCGGGGCTGACGCCCGCGCCCTGCATCACCTCGCCCACCTCACGCCCCCTCGGGCTCCGGGGTGGACAGCAGCGTCTCCAGGCTGTCGAGCAGCTCGTCGGCCCCCTCGCCCTCGGCGGACAGCACGATCTCCTCACCGTGCCGCGCGTCCAGCCCGAGCACGGCGAGGATGCTCTTGGCGTTCACCGGGGCGCCGCCGCGCTTGGACACCGTCACGTCCATCCGGGCCTTGGCCGCGGTCTGGACGAACAGCGCCGCCGGCCGCGCGTGCAGCCCCACCCTGGACTCGATCTTGACGTTGCGCTCGGTCACCGCATACTCCCCATCAGCTCGTTACCGTCCGGGGCACCCGCAGTGCGGGGCCCGGCACGACGTCCACTTCCATGAAATCGGCCACCACATGGTCGGCCTTCGCCAGCGCTCCCACCGGCTGCGTGGTGACGACCCCCACGCATGTCATTCCCGCGGCCTTGACGGCCGCGACGCCCGCCGGGGCGTCCTCGAACCCGACCGCCTCCTGCGGCGCGACGTCCAGGTCGCGCGCGGCGGCCAGGTACCCCTCGGGGTGCGGTTTGCCGGTGACGACGTCCCCGGCGGTCACCACGAGGTCGAGCAGGCCGCGGATGCCCAGCATGTCCAGCAGGCGCTCGGCGTAGGGCCGCTGCCCCGACGTCACCACCGCGAGCGGCACGCCCGCGTCCGCCAGCGACCGGACGAGGTCGACCGCGCCGGGTACGGGCGCCACGACCGGCATCCCCGGCAGCGACTCGTAGGAGACCGCCTGCTCGAACAGCTCCTCGACCGTCCGGCCGGGGAACAGGTGCACGTGGTCCGCCAGCGCCTCGATCCCGCGGCGCCCCGCGAACGAGCCGATCAGCGCCTCGTCGTAGGGGACGCGGTGCGCGTCGAACAGCCGCGACCACATCACTCGGTTGCGCGGCTCGGTGTCGATGAGGGTGCCGTCGAGATCGAACACCGCCGCGCCGATACCGATCACCGCCATGCGCTCAGCTCCATGTGAAAAGCTCGGTCCCCTTCGCCACCTCGCCCGACTCGCGCACGTCCGACAGGGCGTCGGCGCCCGCGTCCAGCGCGACGACCGCGCAGATCGGCGAGCGGCCGCCCGCCTCGATCACCGCCGGGTCCCAGCCGACGAGCGGCTGCCCGGCGGTGACCTCGTCGCCCTCGGCGGCCAGGAGCTCGAACCCCTGCCCCTTCAGCTTGACGGTGTCGATGCCGAGGTGGACCAGGACCCCGTGGCCCTCGGCGTCCACCACGACGTAGGCGTGCGGGTGCAGTTTGACGATCTTCCCGGTGACGGGCGCGATGGCGTGGCCGGGACCGCGCTCGGGGTCGACGGCCGTGCCCGGGCCGACCATGGCCTGGGCGAACACCGGGTCCGGGACGCCGGCGAGGCCGACGACCCGGCCGGCGACCGGGGACAGTACTCGGGTCATCGGTTCTCCTTCGTGGATACCTCGGACTTCCGGCAGGGGAGGAAACCAAGCCCTCGCCGAGCAGAGTAAGGAAAGGCTTGTCGCCTCCAGGAGGATTCGGCGCCTGCGCCCGCACCCCAGCCGACGCCGGGATCTCGTCCCTCGTGGCCCTGTCCACCGGGGAAAAGATCGCCAACCCCCGGCACGAGCGACGTGACCGCGCCCGCCTGGCCAGAGCGCAGCGGGACCTGTCGCGCAAGACCCCGGGTTCGGCGAACCGGGACAAGGCCCGCCGCAGGGTCGCCCGCGTGCACGCCCGGATCGCCGACCGGCGCCGCGACTTCCTGCACAAGCTGTCGACCCGTCTCGTCCGTGAGAACCGAACGGTCGTGATCGAAGACCTCACCGTCGGCAACCTGCTCAAGAACCGCACGCTCGCCCGCGCCACCTCCGATGCGGCGTGGCGGGAGCCGCACTGCCTGCTGGAGTACAAGTGCGACTGGTACGGGCGCGACCTGGTCGTGATCGACCGCTGGTTCCCCTCCTCCAAGCTGTGCGGAACCTGCGGCACCGTCCGCGAGAGGCTGCCGCTGGACGTCCGCCAGTGGACGTGCGATTGCGGCGCCGTGCATGACCGCGACGTCAACGCCGCGCGCAACATCCTGGCCGCCGGGCTGGCGGCGTCCGCCTGTGGAGACGGTGTAAGACCTCAACGGGACTCCTCCCGGACGGGGCACTCGTCGGCGAAGCAGGAAACCCAGCGGGCGACCGCTGGACCCCTCCGCCGCTAGGTGGGAGAGGAAGTCAACAGAGGGGTTCCCTTGGCGGCGGCTGGCTGGCTGGCTGTCAGTCGAGGATGTCCTCGATGTCGCTGGCGATGGTGTCGGCCTCCGGACCCACGACGACCTGCACGACGGTGCCGCTGCGCATGACGCCGTACGCGCCCGCCTTCTTCAGCGCCGGCTCGTCGACCTTCGCGGCGTCGGAGACCTCGGTGCGCAGCCGGGTCGCGCACGGCTCGATCTCGACGATGTTGTCGGCCCCGCCCAGGGCGGCGATGATGGCCTCGGCCTTGTCCATGCTCGTTCTCTCTTCTCGGATCCGGGTCGCTCAGTCGGTCTGGGTGACCTTGTTGAGGCCGCGCGGGACGTCGGGGTCGATCCCGAGCCGGCGGGCCAGGTTCTCGACCATGATCTGGCCGGGGACGATGAGGCCCAGCGGCGCCACCCACTCGGGGAGGCCGGGACCCGGCAGCGCGGCCGAGCACGCCTCCGCCAGCTCCGCGCCGCCGCCCACGCCGAACGCGCGGGCCCCGGCGCCGCGCACCCGGCGGGCCAGCGCGACGGTGCCGGGCAGCGTCGGGCCGGAGTCGGCGGCGACCAGCAGCGCGGGGGTCTGCGCGTCCACCACGGCGATCGGGCCGTGCAGCAGGTCGGCGTAGGACAGGCCCATGGCGTGCAGGTAGCACGCCTCCTTGATCTTCAGCGCCAGCTCCAGCGCGGTCCCGAACGCGATACCGCGTCCGGAGACCACCGTACCCGGGACCTTCGCCAGCTCCTCGACGATCTCCGGCAGCGCGGGCGAGGCCTCGGTCAGCGCGACCATCCGGGCGACCTCGTCGGGGACGCGGCGCAGGTCGTCGGCGGCGACCTGCGCGCCGAGCCCGAGGCCGAGCACCGACAGCGCGGCGAGCTGCGTCGTGTAGGTCTTGGTGGCCGGCACGGCGATCTCGGCGCCCGCCTGCGTGACCAGCGCGACCTCGGCGGCCTCGGCGAGCGGCGACCCGGCGCCGTTGGTGACCGCGACCGTCCGGGCGCCGCAGTCGCGCGCCCAGTCGAGGGTCTCGACGATCTCCTCGGTCCTGCCGGACTGGCTGATCGCCACGGCCAGCACGCCGGACAGGTCCAGCCGGCGCCGGTAGGCGGTCGCGATGGACGGCGCGGCGAGCGTGGCCAGCCGCCCCGCGTGCGCCTCCACCAGGTAGCGCCCGTACACCGCGGCGTTGTCGGACGACCCGCGCGCGATGAACAGGACCTGCCGGGTCTCCCGCGCCAGCGCCCCGATGTCGTTCGTGCGCGGGAGGAGCGCGTCGATCGTCCGGCGCAGCGCGTCCGGCTGCTCGCCGATCTCGGCGCGCATCTGACTGGTCATGATCCCCCTCCGAAGACTTCCTGCCCGTTGACCCACGTCGCAAGCGCCCGGTGGTCCGGCCCCAGCCAGACCAGGTCGGCCGCCGCGCCGGGGGCGATCCGGCCGAGATCGGGCCGGCCGACGAGGTCGGCCGGGATCCGGGTCGCGGCGTCGACCGCGTCGGCCGGGTCGACGCCGAGCGCGACGGCGTTGCCGACCGCCTCGTCCAGCCGGAGGCCGGATCCGGCGATGGTGCCGTCGGCGCGCAGCGGCGGGCCCTGCTCGGGCATGGTGATGGGCTCGCCGCCGAGGTCGTAGGTGCCGGGCGGCATCCCGGCGGCCGAGGCCGCGTCGGTGACGAGCACGACCCGTCCCGCCGCGGCCCGCAGCACCAGCGTCGCCACCTCGGGCCCGACGTGGTGCAGGTCGAGAATGAGACCGGGGCTCAGCCGCTCGTCGATGAGGGCCCGCACGGCCACGCCCGGGTCGCGGTGGTGGACGCCGGTCTGCGCGTTGAAGACGTGGGTGACCTTGCGGGCGCCGGCGTCGGCCGCGGCGGCGACCTGCGCGGCGGTGGCGTCGCTGCTGTGCCCGCGCCCTTCTCCGGCTTCGACGATCACGCCGTCCACCGCGCGGACGTATCCCGGGGACACGACGCGGTGGGGACCGGCCGCCGGGGTAAGGATCATGCGGTCGGCCGTGATCAGCAGTGATGCCATGGGGGCGCGCTCTCTGTGACGCGATGATCGCGGGTGGGTTCCTCCGGGAACAACTGGTCTAGTCCGGACTAGACCAGTACGCACCATACTCCACGAATCGGAGGGAGATGAAGATGCGGGGCGGAACTTCGTCCGGCACCGGACCGCCGCGGGAGTTCCGGCCGCCGAGGCACGGGAACGGAAGCCGGAAATGGTCATGACGCTCGGCTCGGAACCGGAGGCGCCGTCCGGTACCCGCGGTCTGACCTGGCATTTCGTCGATCTTGACGTCGCCGGCGCGTGATCGGGCCGTTACGCATTCGTGCATTGACACGCCTTTCGAGGCTGTGGTCTAGTCCGGCCTAGACCAGTACGAACCAAATCGAATACCGTCGAACAACCGACCAGCCCACCCATCCGTCGAAACCCGGCGAATCCCATCGATCCGGCCACCGGCCATCGAGGACATCCCCGTGACGACCATCGACCCGCACAGCCCGGTACCGAAGTACTTCCAGCTCCGCGCCATCCTGCTCGACCTCATCGAGAGCGCGGAACTGCCCGTCGACGCCCCGATCCCCTCGGAGCGCGAGCTGTGCGTCCGGTACCGGCTGTCCCGCATGACCGTCCGGCAGGGCGTCGACCAGCTGGTGTCCGAGGGGCGGCTCTACCGCGTCCCCGGCAAGGGCACCTTCGTCGCCCGGCCCAAGATCGAGATGCCGCTGCGGCTCGTCTCGTTCACCGAGGACATGCTGGCCCGGGGGCTGCGCCCCGGGGCCGTCGACCTGGACCGGCGCACGGTCCCGGCCGACGCCCGCCTCGCCCGCGTCTTCGACGTCGAGCCGGGCACGCAGATCCACGTCATCGAGCGGCTGCGCACCGCCGACGGCGAGCCCATGGCACTCGAACGCGCGCATATCCTGGCCTCACTCGCTCCTGACCTGCTCGATCGCAGGCTCGCCGACCGCTCCCTGTACGGCGTCCTCGAAGCGGTCTACGGGCTCGTCTTCGACGCGGGCGACCAGACCATCGACGCCAGCCTGGCCGACGCCACCGACGCCAGGCACCTGCAGATCGCCCGGGGCAGTGCCGTGCTGCTCCTGCAACGGCGCTCCTACACCGGAGGAGTGTGCGCCGAGCTGGGCGTGTCGACCTACAGAGCGGACCGGTACCAGATCCACACGGCCCTCGGAAATCCCCCGCCGCACTCCTGAAACCCCTGAGGAGGAACCTCGCGATGACTGCGACAACAGTGGACTCCGCGCCGCGCCGAGGGTCGAGCGCCCTCGCGGTGCTGCAGCGGATCGGCCGCAGCCTGATGCTGCCGATCGCCGTGCTGCCCGCCGCCGCCCTGCTGCTCCGGTTCGGCCAGCCCGACATGCTCGGCGCGGACGGCCTCGGCTGGAACCGCGTCGCCGAGGTCGTCGGCGGCGCCGGCCAGGCCCTGTTCAGCTACCTGCCGCTGCTGTTCGCGGTCGGCGTGGCGATCGGGTTCGCCCGCAAGTCCGACGGCTCGACCGCGCTCGCCGCCGTGGTCGGGTACCTGGTGTTCGACCAGGTCTCCAAGATCATGTTCTCGCACAGCGACGAGCTCAAGGGCAACGTGCTGATCACCAAGGTGGTGGACGGGGCGCCCAAGGAGGTCATCGACTTCGGGGCCAAGAACCCCACCGACGTCCTCGGCGGCATCCTCATCGGCGTCGTCGCCGCACTGCTCTACCAGCGCTTCTACCGGGTGAAGCTGCCCACCTACCTGGCGTTCTTCGGCGGCCGGCGGTTCGTCCCGATCATCACGGCGCTCGCCGCCCTGGTGCTCGGCGTGCTGATCGGCTTCATCTGGCCGGTGTTCGGCAGCTGGCTGACCGACTTCGGCAACTGGATCACCGGCGCGGGCGCGGCCGGCGCCGGCATCTACGGCGTCATCAACCGCCTGCTGCTGCCGTTCGGCCTGCACCACATCCCGAACTCGCTGATCTGGTTCGTGTTCGGCTCCTACAACGGCCCGGACGGCACCGTGCACGGCGAGATCAACCGGTACCTGGCCGGCGACCCGCACGCGGGCGGCTTCCTCGCCGGGTTCTTCCCCGTCCTGATGTTCGGCCTGCCCGGCGCGGCCCTCGCCATCTGGCGCGCCGCTCCCCCGCACCGCCGCCCCGCGGTCGGCGGCATCATGATCTCCGCCGCGCTCACCGCGTTCGTCACCGGCGTCACCGAGCCGATCGAGTTCGCGTTCATGTTCGTCGCGCCCGTCCTGTACGGGGTGCACGTCGTCCTCACCGGCATCTCGATGGCGGTCCTGGAGGCGGCCGGCGCCCAGCTCGGCTTCGGCTTCTCCGCGGGCGGCATCGACCTGCTGCTGAACGCCTCGAAGGACAACACCAAGGGGCTGTGGCTCATCCTCGGCATGGGCGTCCTGTACTTCTTCCTGTACTACTTCATCTTCAAGTTCCTGATCACGAAGTTCAACTTCGCGACCCCGGGACGCGAACCCGAGGACGAGGAGTCGACGGCCGTCGACGCGGGCGCCGACCCCGAACTCGCCGGCGGGAAGCCGAAGAAGAGCCGCAAGGGCACCGCCGAGGCGCAGGACTCCCCGGCGGGCTGAGCCCCCTTCCCGAGTCCCGGGCCCCGCACCCCGGGACTCGCTCCCGAAAGGCGGCGGGACGCACCTCGCGTCCCGCCGCCTTTCTCATTCCCGTTACGGGAGCGGCCGTATGCGGTCAGGACGTATTTTCCACAAGCTTCGTGACTCCTGTTTCAAAAAGCGATTCAGGAGGTTCCATGGTGCGTCCGGTCAGAACCGGGGCAGTTCGGTTCGTTCGGTACCGTCCGGTCCCCGCCGTGCAGGGTGCGCTGGCGTTGCGGCCCGTGGCGGGGCCCGCACCCCGAGGGCCGGGGCTGCGGCTCGTCCGTCCGGCGGACGGGGAGGACGCGGAGGTCCAGGCCGTCGCGGAGGCGGCCGTGCGGCTCGCCGTGGAGGTCCTGGCGGGGATGCGGCCGGCGCACCAGCTGTCGCTCGTGGCCGTCCCGGCGGTGTGCCGGGAGATCGCCGCCCAGCTCGGGCGGAGGGCGCGCGGCGGGCGGGTCGTCCCGCCGAAGGTGCTGTCGACGCGGTCGCAACGGCCGGCGCCCGCCGTCGCCGAGGCGGTCGCCCTGGTGGTCGTGGCGGGACGCGTCCACGCGCTGGCCCTGCGGCTGGAGCACGCGCGGGGGCGGTGGCGCTGCACGGCGCTGGAGACGACCGCGGCCTGACCCGCGAAAACGGCCCTGACATGCGGAAGCGGCCTCCCGAGGCTTCGGGAGGCCGCTTCCGCGCGCCCTGCTCGTGCTCGCGGGCGCCCTACTTGGCCTTGCTGCGCGGGTCGCCGTGGCAGCGCTTGAACTTCTTGCCGGACCCGCAGGGGCACGGGTCGTTGCGGTTGACGCCCGCGTACTCGTCCGCGGTCTCCTCGCTGTGGTGCTCGACGCCGCCCTCGCCGTCGACGGTCGGGGCCGAGTACTCCAGCTTCTTCGGGCGCTTCGGCTCGTCGAGGCCCTTCGCCTTGATCGCGACGGCCTCCTCGGCCTCCTCGACCTCCGCCTCGTCGGTCTTCTCCATGTCCACCGCGGGGGCGGACTTGGCGACCGACACCGGCTCGGCGCCCACGACCGGGGTCTCCGGCTGGTCCTCCACCTCGACCTCGAGGTTGTAGAGGTAGCCGACCGACTCCTCCTTGATGCCGTCGAGCATCGCGTTGAACATGTCGTAGCCCTCGCGCTGGTACTCCACCAGCGGGTCGCGCTGCGCCATGGCCCGCAGGCCGATGCCCTCCTGGAGGTAGTCCATCTCGTAGAGGTGCTCGCGCCACTTGCGGTCCAGCACCGACAGCACGACGCGGCGCTCCAGCTCGCGCATGACCTCCGCGCCGAGCTCCTCCTCGCGCTTGTCGTAGGCCGCCAGAGCGTCCTCGCGGATCTTCTCCGCGAGGGTCTCGGCGTCCAGGCCGGAGATGTCGCCGCCGACCTCCTCGACCAGCTCGTCCACCGTGATCGAGATCGGGTAGAGCTGCTTGAACGCCTTCCACAGCTTGTCGAGGTCCCACTCCTCGGCGAAGCCCTCGCCGGTGGCGCCCGCGACGTAGCCGGCGACGACCTCGTCGATCATCCGGCGGACCTGCTCGTGCAGGTCCTCGCCCTCCAGCACCTTGCGGCGCTCGGCGTAGATGACCTTGCGCTGCCGGTTCAGCACCTCGTCGTACTTCAGGACGTTCTTGCGCATCTCGAAGTTCTGCTGCTCGACCTGGCTCTGCGCCGACTTGATCGCATTGCTGACGATCTTGGACTCGATCGGCACGTCGTCCGGGATGTTCAGCCGGGTCATGATCGACTCGACGCGGGCCGAGTTGAACAGCCGCATCAGGTCGTCCTCGAGCGACAGGTAGAACCGGGACTCGCCCGGGTCTCCCTGCCGGCCGGAGCGCCCGCGCAGCTGGTTGTCGATGCGCCGCGACTCGTGCCGCTCGGTCGCCAGGACGTACAGGCCGCCGGCGTCGACGACCTCCTCGTGCTCGCCCTTGACGTCCTCCTTGGCCTTCTCCAGCGCCTCGGGCCAGGCCGCCTCGTACTCCTCCGGCGTCTCCAGCGGCGATAGCCCGCGCTGGTGCAGCGCCAGGTCGGCGCGGAAGTCGGGGTTGCCGCCGAGCATGATGTCGGTACCGCGGCCCGCCATGTTCGTCGCGACGGTGACGCCGCCCTTGCGGCCCGCCTCCGCGACGATCGCCGACTCCTGCTCGTGGTGCTTGGCGTTCAGCACCGCGTGCGGGATGCCGCGCCGCTTGAGCATCTTGCTCAGCCGCTCGGACTTCTCCACCGAGGTCGTGCCGACCAGGACCGGCTGGCCCTTCTCGTGCCGCTCGGCGATGTCGTCCACCACGGCCTCGAACTTGGCCTGCTCGGTCTTGTAGACGACGTCCGCGACGTCCTGGCGGATCATCGGCCGGTTCGTCGGGATCGGCACCACGCCGATCTTGTAGGTCTTGTTGAACTCCGCCGCCTCGGTGTCGGCGGTGCCGGTCATGCCGGACAGCTTGTCGTAGAGGCGGAAGAAGTTCTGCAGGGTGATCGTGGCGAGCGTCTGGTTCTCGTCCTTGATCGCCACGCCCTCCTTGGCCTCGATGGCCTGGTGCATGCCCTCGTTGTAGCGGCGGCCGTGGAGGATGCGGCCGGTGAACTCGTCCACGATCAGGACCTCGCCGTTCATGACGACGTAGTCCTTGTCTCGCTTGTAGAGCTCCTTGGCCTTCAGGGCGTTGTTGAGGAAGCTCACCAGCGGCGTGTTCACCGAGTCGTAGAGGTTGTCGATCCCGAGCCAGTCCTCGACCTTCTCCACGCCGGGCTCGGTGACGCCGACCGTGCGCTTCTTCTCGTTCACCTCGTAGTCGCCGGGCCCGTACTCGTCGACCTGCCCGGCCGTGCTGATCAGCTCGGCGCGCTTCAGCCGCGGGACGATCTTGGCGAACTCCGAGTACCACTTGGAGTTCTGCTCGGCCGGACCGGAGATGATCAGCGGCGTGCGGGCCTCGTCGATGAGGATCGAGTCGACCTCGTCCACGATCGCGAAGTTGTGGCCGCGCTGGACGCACTCCTCCAGGCTCCACGCCATGTTGTCGCGCAGGTAGTCGAAGCCGAACTCGTTGTTCGTCCCGTAGGTGATGTCGGCGTTGTAGGCCGCCCGGCGCTCGTCCGGGGTCATCTGCGGGAGGATGACACCGACCTCGAGGCCGAGGAACTGGTGGATGCGGCCCATCCACTCGGCGTCGCGCTTGGCCAGGTAGTCGTTCACCGTGACCACGTGGACGCCGTCGCCCGTGAGGGCGTTGAGGTAGGCGGGGAGCACGCAGGTCAGGGTCTTGCCCTCACCCGTCTTCATCTCGGCGATGTTGCCGAGGTGCAGCGCCGCGCCGCCCATCACCTGGACGTCGTAGTGCCGCTGGCCGAGCACGCGCTTGGCGGCTTCGCGTGCGGTCGCGAAAGCCTCCGGCAGCAGCTCGTCCAGGGACTCGCCGTCGGCGAGGCGCTCCCGGTACTTGTCGGTCAGCTCGCGCAACTCGGCGTCGCTCATCTCGAGGAAGTCCTCCTCGATCGAGTTGACCTGATCCGCGAGCTTCTTGAGCTTGCGCAGAGTTTTTCCCTCGCCCGCACGAAGGATCTTGTCGATGACTGGCGGCACTCTCGAAGGCTCCTTGCAGATCGTGGGTCACCGCTCCAGGCGGCGCGCACACCACACGTACGATGCCCATCGTAGGCGAGACCCAGAATGGTCTAGGTCACTCCGGAGCGCAATCCACACGGCACCCCGTTTGACGGACGGGGCCCCGGAGAAGATGTGTCACACCTCAGGAAGGAGCCGCTATGTCGGAAGAGTCGCACGGTTCGCACGCCGGTCGGCCGAGTTCGTGGATCGCCGTCACCGTCATCTTCATCGGATTCGTGGTGGGCGGCGTCGGGCTCTGCCTGGGCCCCCTGTGGGTCATGTTCTGGGCCGGCGCCGGCATCGTCGTGCTCGGCATGCTCGTCAGCTGGGTCGTCCACCTGTTCTCCGACGTCGTCGTGGACGCGCCCCGCGTCATCCCCGAGATCGTCGACTACTCGCTGTTCGGATCCCAGTCCGACAAGCGGCGCGGCGGCGAGGCCGGCGAGGTCCTGGACGTCCCCGTGGCGACCGACACCCAGCAGACCCCCCACGGCTGAGCCCCTCGCCCGAAGCCCTGACGGCCGCCCCCGGCCCCCGGCCGCTCCTCGTCCGCGGGAGCCCGCCGGTCTCGGCGGGCGGCTTCTCGGATTTTCGGCGCCGCCCGCCCTCGCGCGTTGGCCCTACCGAAACCTGAGCACCAAGCGGTTGCGCGTTTCAGAAGGCCCCGACTCGGCCAACGACTCCGGCCTGGGCCCATCACCCTCGCGCGTTGCCGCGTCCGGAACCTGAGCACCGAGCGGCTGCGCGTTTCCAAAAGGCCCCTCGCACTCGCACTCGAAGCCTGAGCGCAGACCGGGTAGATCTTACGAGGGGCCTGTGGCGCTCAGAGCGGCTTTGAGGAGGATCGGGGGCAAGGTGGTGCGCTCTACGCGGACGTCGTCGCAGCCGACCCACGCAGCGGCGCGCCACAGGGCGGTGGCGAGGGCCGTCGCCGACGACTCCGTCCGGACGGCCGTGCGGGTCGCCCACGGTTCCAAGGACACCTGGCGGGCGATGAGCGTGCGGCCCTCCCGCGCGGGGTCGACGCGGCCGATGATGCGCCCGCCGGCCAGGAGCGGCATCGCGAAATAGCCGTGGACGCGCTTGGCCTTCGGGACGTACGCCTCCAGGCGATGGTCGAAGCCGAACACGCGCGAGGCGCGGGAGCGGTCCCAGACGAGGGAGTCGAAGGGCGAGAGCAGCGCGGTGACGTGCCTGCCCTTGGGCGGCGAGGCCAGCGCGCCGGGGTCGGCCCAGGCGCGCTGAGCCCATCCCGCGACCTCGACGGGGACGAGCCCGGCCGCCTCGACCACGCGGTCGACCTGGTCCTGCTTGATCCGGTAGTAGTCGGCGAGGTCGCCGCGGGTGGCCACGCCGAGGGCCCGTCCCGCGCGGGCGACGAGGGCGGTCAGGCAGGCGTCGTCGTCGAGATCCAGCGCGAGGAGACCGGCGGGGACGGCGCGTTCGGCGAGGTCGTACACGCGGCGCCAGCCGACCCGCTCGACGCAGACGACCTCACCGATGTCCAGCAGCCACTCGATGCCGATCTTGTGGTCGCTCCAGTCCCACCAGTCGGCGCTGGCCTTGGCGCCGCCGAGCTCCTTGGTGGTGAGCGGTCCGTCCGCACGGAGCCGGCCGCGGATCTCGTCGCAGACGCCCTCGGGCACCTTGTGCCAGCGCCAGCCGCGGCGCAGGTAGGCGCGGCGCCGGAACGCGAACAGCGGCCAGTCGGCCATGGGCAGGATGGACGCGGCGTGGGCCCAGTACTCGAACGTCCCGCCGGTGGTCGAACCGTCGGCGCTCGCCCCGCCGAGAGCCGGACCGTCGAGAGCAGGACCGCCGAGAGCAGGACCGCCGGTGGCCGGTCCGGGAGGCGCGGGCTTCGCGGAGCGGCGTGCTCCGGGCCCGACGGCCCGGCGCCTGCCCCAGTAGGCGGCCTCGATCTTGTCGCGCCCGACCGGCCCGAGGCGCGCGTAGGGCACCAGCTCATGGGACCGGGCCAGGACCGAGATCGTGTCGAGCTGGACGGCGCCGAGCCGTTCCAGCATCGCCGGCACGCCCCCCTTCGGACGCGCCCCCAGAAAACCCTGGGCGCGCAGCTGAAGCCGCCGTGCCTCGTCCGCGCTGAGTTCCACCACGCCGGCGATGCTACGGCACAACACCGACAAACCCGGATTGCCGGTCGCCCTCCCCGCAAGGCAACCGCCCCGACCACCCAAAGCCACGCAGACCACGCGGGGCACGCGGGGCGCGCAGCGTCGCGGGGTACGGCACGGTCACGCCCCGTAGACGTCCCTCACGGAAGGCTTCCTGGCCTCCGGGTAGAGGCACGACCGCGCGGCGGTATAGGCCGGGCTGGTCGTCCTCTCCTTGCTGGTGACCGCGCCGGGGCGCATGGGGCACGGGCGCGCGGGGGAGGGCTTCGCCAGGCGGAGCCCCGGCCCGGTGGTGGCATGGGCCGGGGGGCGTTCTGGGTCAGGTGATCTCTAGGAGTTTTTCGCGGACGGCGTAGACGACGGCCTCCATCCGGGAGTGGAGCTGGAGCTTCTCCAGGATGTTGCGCACGTGGTTCTTCACCGTGTTCTCGGAGATGAACAGCTCGCGCGCGATCTCCCGGTTGCCGAGGCCGCGCGCGACGAGCCGCAGCACCTCCATCTCGCGCTCGGTGAGGCGGGGCGCGGGGACCTGCTGGGTGCGCTCCTCGCTGCGCTTGGCCAGCGAGGCGAACTCGGTGATGAGCTTGGACGCCATCGACGGGCTGATCAGCGACTGGCCGCCGTGCACGGCGCGGACGGCCTGCGGGACCTCGTCGATCGAGATCTCCTTGAGCAGGTAGCCGCTGGCACCGGCCTTGATCGCCTCGAAGAGGTCCTCCTCCTCGTCGCTGATGGTCAGCATGACGATCTTCGCGCTGGGCGCGGCGTCCTTGATCGCGGTGCACGCCTCGATGCCGCTGCGGCGCGGCATCCGGATGTCCAGGAGGACGACGTCCGGCAGCAGGTCGCCGGCCATCTCCACGGCCTGCTGCCCGTCGCCGCCCTCGCCGATGACCTCGATGTCGTCCTCGCCCTGGAGGACCATCTCCAGGCCACGGCGGAACAGCGCGTGGTCGTCGACGATGAGCACGCCGATGGGGTCTGCCGCTCCGGTCGGCGCTTTCGCCTCCCGGCCGGCGGGGGCGGTGCCGGCGCCGGACTGGCGGGGTACCGCCGCGGCGTCGCGAGTCTCGGGCTTCTCGCTCACCAGAGTCGCGGCGTGGAGGAGACGCCGCTTCCCCCCTTCACTATTCAGCGATATGGAACTGCCGGAGGGTCGTTCTCCTACGGGTCGTCCTCGGGAACCTACGGGGTCCGGGGACGAACCCGGGGGATTTCAGACCGGGGTGTCTCCCGGTTAACCGCCGCGCGCCCCGGGAGGTTCCCGGGACGCGCCGCGTCGCGGTCGGCCGATGCGCCTTTTCAGATCATGACATGGTTCGAGCGGTGACGTGACGCGAGTACCGCATCACTCTTCGACAAGCCTGATGACTCCGTAGTCCCAGCCTCGCCTCCGGTAGACGACCGAGGGGTGCCCCGTCGACTTGTCGCGGTACAGGAAGAAGTCGTGGCCGACGAGTTCCATCTCGAAGAGGGCCTGCTCGATGCCCATCGGCTCGGCCTCATGGAACTTCTCGCGGACGACGAGGGGGCCGTCGCCGTCCATGGGGATGGGGACGAGGTTCTCCTCCTGCGGCACCCCCGCGGTTTCGGCCTCGGCCTCCACGGGCGGTGCGGCCGACTCGACGGTCTCGGACGCGACGGCGGGGAGTGCCTCGGGGAGCGTCTCCATCGTGGCGAGCTTGGCGCGGCCCTTGCCGTGGTGCTTCGCGCCGTGCCCCTTGCGCCGCTCCGCGTCGCGGCGGAGCTGCGACTCCAGCTTGTCCAGCGCCAGGTCGAGGGCTCCGTAGCGGTCGTCGGCGGCGGCCTCGGCCCGGATCACCGGACCGCGGGAGCGGATCGTGAGCTCCACTCGCTCGCGCTGGTCGGCAAGGCGGGGGTTGCGTTCCTCTGACACCTCCACGTCCACGCGGATGACCTTCTGGTCGAGCCGCTCGATCTTGGCGAGTTTGCTGTCGACGTGCCGACGGAACCTGTCGTTGACGTCGGTGTGCCGGCCCCTCACGGTGATGTTCACGTGGGACCCCCCTTCTCCCGGTTACGTTTCCTGCCCGTTCCGGGGCCCCTGACAGCCCCGGACGGGTACCAAAGGACGGTGGGTCGCACCCGCCCGGCCGACCTGGTCTTCGTCCCCACATCCGCCTGCTGAGGGGCTCGCGGCGCTTTCGCCACTACTGCCCTTCTCCCGTTTCGGGGGATGTCGGATCCCACGACGGGGCAGGACTTACCTCTAAGGCGCACCGTGATCGGTCGACGAGAAGTCGCCTTACGTGGGCCGTTTCGCCTGCGCCTGGCATCGGCTAGCCGGATCGTCTGCCATGCCCCTGACGGGCACTGCGATCCAACGCAACCACGGACCCGGGCGGGTGCCATGTCAGGAACGCTAACCCCTTACGCCGCGAATGTCAGGGGGGTGCGGCGAGGAAAAACTCACTGACCGTCATCGTTGACTGCCTCAGCGGGGTCTTCTGCCCCCTCTCCGGGGCCCCGTCACGGAGGCGAAACCCCCGTGTGCGCGCCGCTCACGGGCCTGACGCCCGCCCAGGTCAGCTGAGACTGACCCCACGGTGAGTTTCCGAAATCCCTGCCGCCCCATGTCCTAATGTGACTCGATTAACTTCACACTGTCCCCTCACAACACACAGGCCCGACAAGTGCCACTACACGGAGTCACCAGAGCCGGTGCCGGGGCGTCGCCGCGATGGTTGCCGCTCCGGTCACGTCCGCGCCGGCCGCCCGCAGGGCTCGCGCGGCCTCGGCCAGGGAGGCGCCCGTCGTGACCACGTCGTCCACCAGGAGGACGGGGCACCCGGCGACCTCGGCGCGCACCTCGATGGCCCCCGCGAGGTTGGCGGCCCGCTCCCTGGCCGAGAGCCCCGCCTGGTCGGCGACACGCCCTCGCTGCCGCAGGGCGCCGAGCGCGGACACGGGAACACCGCCCGCGCGGAGCCGCCGGACCGCGACGTCCACCGCCCCCCGCAGGGGGTCGTGGCCGCGTCGACGCACGGCTCCGCGCCCCGACGGCACCCACACCACCACCGGCGGGCCGGGGCCGGACGGGAGGGCGGCATGGACGGCCGTCGCCAGGGCCTCCCCCAGCGGGACGGCGAGCGCCGCGCGGCCGCGCTCCTTGTAGGAGGCCAGGATCGTGCGGAGCGGCCCCTCATAGGCCGCCACGGTCCACGGAGGGGGCAGCCCGGCGGGCGCCTGCCCCGCCGGACGCGCCGCCGCCCGCAAGGGGCGCGCGCACGCTTCGCACAGCAGCCCTGGGTGATGCCCGCACCCGGCGCAGCGTTGCGGAAGAAGCAGGTCGATCAGATCGGTGAGAACGCTCATGCCCCCGACGATGCCGGGCGCGCCCGCCCACCGCCCCGCACTCCCCGAACTGTGGACAACTCTCAGTGATCAAGCGGCGGGCGAGCGATCGGACGATGGTGACGCCGCTTCGGCGTGTCGCGGCACGTCCTGGGGGGCGGCGTCAGCCCGGGTAGGCGGGGTCCTTGGCGGGGGTGGGGCAGATCCAGGCGCTGTAGGAGTTGCTCGGGGAGCGCTGGCGGCAGACCTGGTCCCTGCCGGACGAGCGGGTGCCGATGAGGATCGGGGCGCCGGGGGCGGCGGCGATCGTGCGGGGCTCGCCGAGGGAGCCGACCCCCAGGGACGTGATGGCGCTGCCGCTGATCGGCATCAGGAACGGCAGGGTCTGCGAGTCGCGCTTGGCGCGGCCCAGGACGGCGAGGGTGCCGTAGTCGCGCCAGGCGAGGTCGACGGCGTCCTGGAGCTCCGAGCTCACCGGCAGGAAGGAGCCGACGTCCAGGGCGCCCCCGGCCGCCTGGACTATGCGTCCCACCTGGACCTGGGGGCGGCCGTCCACGCGGGCGATCACGGCCGCGCGGACGCCGTCGCGGGCCACGCGGAAGGCGAGGACCTCGCGGCCGCCGAGGCCCCAGTGGGCGGCGCGGACGGGCGGGCGGCCGCGCTTGCGCACCCACAGCGAGGACTCGTCCTTCTTCGTCTCCACGACCCACAGGGTGCCGTCGTGGCTCCAGGTCGGCGCGGTGAAGTGGGCCCCGGGACGCGCGGTCAGCAGGACGCGGGGCGCGGGCTGGCCGGTGACGGGGGCGGCGACGAGGACCTGGCTCTCGTCGGCGCTCAAACCCGCGAACTCCTGGTGGTCGGGGGCGACGGTGGGACGGGAGAGGCGGCCGGCGGCGCCGGTCACGACGGGCTGGGCGCGGTCGCTCTCCAGGGTGCCGAGGAAGCCGGAGGGGCCGACGACGTAGGCGCTCTGCTGGACGCCCCCGGTGGGCACCTGGCCGTCGGGCGAGTTGCCCTCCCAGCCGTTCACGGACTGCGCGGCGTCCGCGCCGTCGGGGGCCACGGTCCTCCCCTCGATCGACAGCCGCCACGACTTGATCTCCGAGAGCTGCCGCATCGTCCACGAGAGCTGCGCCGACATGCGCTCGACGTCGCCGCCGCGGGCCTGGCCCGTGAGGTCGACGGTCGCGACGTCCTTGTCGATCCGCACGCCGCGGCGGAGCCGGGTGCCCTCGGGGAAGGCGGTGTCGACCGCGCCGTTCAGCCAGGAGGTCGGGCCGGCCAGCAGGGCCTGGACGAGCTGGGTGGGCAGCGTCTGCCGGTTCACGACGGGCAGGAAGATGCCGTTCGGGACGAGGGTGCGCCGGTCGGGCGCGAAGAAGTACAGGTTGACGGTGCGCATGGCGCGCTCGACGTCGTCCTTGGTGAGCAGCAGGCCGGCCTTGTCGTCCCCGGGCAGGCCGGTGATACGCCAGACGCCCTGCGGGGTCCTGGAGAGCTGGAACGTGGCGTCGAGCGCCTTCGGGGAAGCGGTGTACTGGCCGTCGGCGGTGATCGTGCCGAGCTCCTCGCCGGTGACGCGGACGGTCGCCTGGTTCCCGGACGACTTGATCACGTGCGGGTCGGTGATGCGGCCCGCCAGCACGGTCACGAAGGGCCGCAGGCCGGGGTTCCAGGAGGTCTGGCCGGACAGGTACTGCTTGGCGACCTTGTGGCCGTCGTCGAAGCTCGCGGACGCGGAGAGGAAGCCCGAGACGATCTGGGCGGGGCCCCACTCGGGGCGCGGCTTCACCGGGATCAGCCGGACGTACGGGTCGTCGACGCGCTCGGCGCGCTCGGCGGGCTTGCCGGAGACGACCTGCCCGCCGCTCGGGACGGTCGCGCAGCCGGCGCCGCCCAGGACCAGGACGGCGACGGCGAGCAGGCTCGTGATCCGCCGGGTTCCCGCGCAGGGGCTCATTCGCCCGCCTCCAGCTCCGCGAACAGCGGGCGGGCGTCACCGGCCCCCGGGGGGACGAGCGGCAGCGGCGAGCCCCTCAGTTCGGCCCCGGCCACGCGCGGCAGCGAGAGGCGGAACTGCGAGCCCGCGCCGGGCTCCCCCCACGCCTGGAGCCAGCCGCCGTGCAGCTGCGCGTCCTCCCGGGAGATCGACAGGCCGAGGCCGGTGCCGCCGGTGGTGCGGGCGCGGGCCGGGTCGGCGCGCCAGAAGCGGTCGAAGACCATCTGCCCCTCCCCCGGTTTCAGCCCGACCCCGTGGTCGCGGACGGAGACGGCTACGGCGTCGCGGTCGGCGCCCACGGAGACGATGATGTCCTCGCCATCGCCGTGCTCGACGGCGTTGACGAGGAGGTTGCGCAGGATGCGCTCGACGCGGCGGCGGTCGACCTCGGCCATGCAGGGCTCGCCCGGCAACTGGAGGACGACCTTGCTGCCCTTGCGCTCGGCGAGGTTCTGGATGTCGCCGACGACGCGCAGCACGAGGTCGCGCATGTCGAGGGACTCGGCGTCGAGCGTCGCGGCGCCGGCGTCGTGCCGGCTGATCTCCAGCAGGTCGGCCAGGAGCGACTCGAACCGCTCCAGCTGGCTCTGCAGCAGCTCCGCGGACCGCCCGACGGACGGGTCGGCGAAGCCGTCGCGGTTCTCGTAGAGCATGTCCGCGGCGATCCTGATGGTGGTCAGGGGCGTGCGCAGCTCGTGGGAGACGTCCGAGACGAACTGGCGCTGCACCTGCGACAGGTCCTCCAGCTCGCCGATCTTCTCCTGGAGGTTGGCGGCCATGTCGTTGAAGGAGCGGGCGAGCCGGGCCAGGTCGTCCTCGCCCCGGACCCGCATGCGCTCTTCGAGGCGTCCGGCCGCGAGCCTCTGCGCGCCCTGGGCGGCGAGTCGCACCGGGATGACCACCTGCCGGGTGACCAGGGAGGCGATGGCGGCCAGCAGCAGCACCAGGACGATGCCCACTCCGGCCAGGGAGCGGCTGACGTTGGTCAGGGTCTGCTGCTCCTGCGTCAGCGGGAACAGGTAGTACAGCTCGAACTGGCCGGTCTTGCCGCCGACGATGAGGCCGCGCTCGTCAGAGCGGTCTCCGATGTAGGAGAGCTTGCCGTAGGTGTAGGCGCGGGACCCGGCGGGCGCGTTCTTCAGCTCCTCGCGGAGCCGCTTGGGGACGCTCTCCCGGCGCAGCTCGTTGGTGGTGTACCCGTCGAAGTACTGCTCGGTGGTGTCGCGGATGTAGACCTCGTAGAGCCCGGAGGGGCCGCTGCGGGCCTTGAGCCGGTCGATGGTCGAGTTCAGCCTGCTGCCGTCCCCTGCCGAGTTGCCCAGGTCGCGCTGGACCTGCGCCAGGCCGTCGTCCAGTTGCAGACGGGCCGCCTTGACCTTGCCGTCCATCAGCGCGGACGACACCTGCTGCATGAGGAACGCGCCCAGGATCGCCACCACGATCGCCGAGATGAACAGGGTGGAGGTGACGACGCGGACCTGGATCGACCGGCGCCAGCGCAGGTAGCCGGCGCCCGCGGCGCCCTGCACGACGCGGCGGACCGCGCCCAGCGCGCGCCGGACGAACCGCTTCGCCCTCCCCAGGTCGACGTTCATGGGAGGTCCGCGAGGCGGCGCGGCGGTCCGGAAGGGCGCTGGTCGGTCATCGGCGTGTCACGGGGATCGCGGCGGACGGCGGGACGGCCTCAGGCCGGGCCGGCCTTGTAGCCGACCCCGCGCACGGTGACGACGATCTCGGGCCGTTCCGGGTCCTTCTCGATCTTGGCGCGGAGCCGCTGGACGTGCACGTTCACCAGCCGGGTGTCGGCGGCGTGCCGGTAGCCCCAGACCTGCTCCAGCAGCACTTCGCGGGTGAACACCTGGCGGGGCTTGCGGGCGAGGGCGACCAGCAGGTCGAACTCCAGCGGCGTGAGCGGGATGTGCCGGTCGCCGCGCTTGACCGAGTGGCCGGCGACGTCGATGGTGATGTCGCCGATCTGCAGGGTCTCGGGCGCGGGCTCGTCGGTGCGGCGCAGGCGGGCGCGCACGCGCGCCACCAGCTCCTTGGGCTTGAACGGCTTGACGATGTAGTCGTCGGCGCCCGACTCCAGGCCGAGGACGACGTCCACCGTGTCGCTCTTGGCGGTCAGCATGACGATCGGCACGCCGGACTCGGCGCGGATCTGCCGGCACACGTCGATGCCGTCGGCCCCCGGCAGCATCAGGTCGAGCAGCACGAGGTCGGGCCGGGTCTCCCGGAACGCCTCCAGCGCCTTGTCGCCGTCGTGGACGAACGACGGCTCGAAGCCCTCGCCCCTCAGCACGATGCCGAGCATCTCGGCGAGCGCGAGATCGTCGTCGACGACCAGTACACGTCCTCTCATGGCCCTCATCGTCACAGTCGGGGTTCGGTGGAGTGGGGCGCGATGCTCCTGCGCCACCTCACCAGGGAGAGTTATGCCTTGGCGTGCAAGGTTACCCGCGTTTGCGTCGTACGGCGCTCCTCCGCATCGTCCGGGCGACTCGCCATCGTAGACGCGAGTCCCGAAACCGGCGCAAGATCTAGGCCGCGCCCGTGACAGGATGACCTGACCGGCGGCCGCGTACCGGCCCGGATCGGGCCAGATCGGACGGGCCGCCGACCCGCCGGAGAGCGCAGGGAGACGGGATGCCGGGACCGGACGGCTGGGACGACGACGCCGGCGCCACCGGTGTGGCGCGGGGCGTTCCGTTCCGTCCCATGTCCATCTCGGAGATGCTGGACGGCGCGATCGCCGGCATCCGGCGCAGGCCGCGCGCCACGCTGGGCCTGTCGGTGGCGGTCTGCACGGTGATCCAGGTGACGAGCTCGGTCGCCGCGTACTTCTTCATCGGCGACGAGGCCCGCGACGAGGTCACCCCCGACCTGCTGATGGAGTCCCTCGGCGCCCAGCTGACCCTGTCGCTGCTGGGGCTGGTGCTGTCGGCGTTCGGGATCCTGCTGCTGGCGGGGCTGGTGGCGCCGATCCTGGGGCGCGAGCTCCTCGGAATGCCGGCCGCGCCGGGGCAGGCGTGGCGGGACGCCCGGCCGCGGCTCGGACGGCTGGTCGCCACCGCGTCGGCCGTCATGGGCGTCTCGCTGGGCGCGCTGGTCCTGCCGGTCGTCCCGTTCCTCCTCCTGATCGCCGCCGGGGAGCGTCCGGCGTTCGCGGTGCTCGCGGGGATCTTCGGTTTCCCCCTCGGCATCGGGCTGATGGTGTGGCTGTACATCCTGTTCGTGCAGGCGGTTCCGGCGGTCGTCCTGGAGCGGCGGACGGTCGGCGGCGCGCTGCGCCGCGCGATGACCCTGTCCAAGGGGCGATGGTTCCGGACGTGCGGGACGCTCCTGCTGGCCCTGCTCGTGACCGTTTTCATGGGCTTCTTCGCGTTGCGGATCCCGTTCCTGTTCGCACAGTTGATCTTTTTTGGCGACTCCTCCGGCAGCGGGTCGACGATGGGCGCGCTCGCCGTGGACACCGTGGGGCGGATCGTGAGCTGGTCCGTGGTGATGCCGTTCGACGCGGGTGTGATCGCTTTGCTCTACATGGACCGGCGCATGCGCCGCGAGGGCTTCGACCTGGACCTGCGCACCCGGGGACGTTCGGCCGCGGCCGTCGCCGCCGGGGAGCGGGGAGCCGCGGGAGAGCAGGGCGACGGCGAGCGGGACGAGGGGTTCATCGGCCTGTGGCGGACGGGCCCTGCGCAGACCGGCCCTGCGCAGACCGGCCCTGCGCAGACCGGCTATGCGCAGGCACGTCCGTGGACGGGGGCGGGCACGTGATTCTCGATCCGATCGGCCGCGACGAGGCCCGCGAGATGGCCCGCCGCGAGCTGGAGAAGCAGGTCTACCAGCGCGACAAGCCGTCCTGGCTGGAGCGGGCCTGGGAGGACTTCGCCGAGTGGCTGCGCCATCTGTTCGACAAGGCGCCCACCTCGGAGTCCCAGAGCAGCGGCGGCGGGTGGATCTCCATCGCCGTCGTCGTCGCCGTCGTGCTGGTCGCGGTCGCGCTGGTGGTGTGGCTGATGTGGGGGCGCCGGAACCCGCGCTCCCGCAAGGACCCGCTGCTGGAGGACGCGCCGTCCACGGCGCTCGACCACCGGGAGGCGGCGGAGCGGCACGCGGAGGCCGGGCGGTGGGCCGAGGCGATCCGCGAGCGGCTGCGCGCCGTCGCCCGCGACCTCGAGGAACGCGCGGTGCTGTCGGCGCACCCCGGCCGGACCGCCGACGAGCTGGCGGCCGAGGCGGGCGAGGCGGTGCCGGAGCTGGCCGGCGAGCTGGCGGCGGGCGTGCGGATCTTCGACGACGTCTGGTACGGGGACCGCCCCGGCACCCCCGAGGGATACGCCCGGATGAAGGAACTGGACGAGCGGCTGCGCGCGGCGCGGCCGAAGCCCCTGGAGTCCGGCGACCTCACTCTGGCCGGAACCGGCGACGAAGGGGGGCCGCGGTGGTGACGGCCTCCCCGCCGCGCGACACGCGGCCCGCCGCGGAGGCGTCCGCCCGGCAGGTCGCGGGGCGCCGCTGGCGGTCGGCGCGCGGCGTCGTCGCGGCGGTCCTGGCGATGATCGTGGTCGCGGTGGTACTGGCCGCGCTGCGCCCCTCCGCCTCGGCCGAGGCGCTGGACCCGGAGTCGCCGAAGCAGGACGGCAGCCGGGCGCTCGCGGAGATCCTCCGGGAGCACGGCACGCCGGTGACGGTGGCCCGGAACACCGGCGACGCCCTCGGCGCGGCCGGGCCGGGCACGGTCCTGGTGGTGACCCGCACGGAGCGGCTCACCGAGGAGGACCTCGCCCGGCTGGGCGGCGTCCCGGCGGACGTTCTGCTCGTCCGGCCGACGTCGTTCGCGCTGGAGGCGTTCGCCCCGCAGGTGCGCAGGCGGGGCCCGTCGTCCGAGGAGATCGCCGGGCCGCGCTGCAACCTGCCCGTGGCGTCGCTCGCGGGGGCGGTCGACTTCCACGAGTCGGAGACCTACGAGGTCACGGGCGCCGGCACGGCCTGCTACCGGACCGACTACGGCGACGCGAGGCTCGTCCAGGTCAGCACCGGCGCGCACACCGTGACGGTGCTCGGCTCGACGGCGCCGCTGACGAACCGGCGGCTCACCGAGGAGGGCAACGCGGCCCTCGGCATGAACCTGGCCGGTGCGGGCACGTCCGCGGTCTGGCTCGCCCCGGACCTGCCGACGACGGGTTCCGGCGCGGGGCAGCGCTCGCTCGGCGATCTGCTGCCGTTCGGCGTGAAGCTGCTCGTCCTCCAACTGCTCGTCGCGGTACTGCTGGTGGCCCTGTGGCGGGCCCGCCGCCTCGGCCCGGTCGTGGCGGAGGCGCTGCCCGTCGTCGTCCGGTCCGCCGAGACGGTCGAGGGCCTCTCCCGCCTGTACCGCGCCGGGCACGCCCGCGACCGGGCCTCCGACGCGCTGCGCTCCGGCGCCCGCGAACGGCTCGTGCCGCTCCTCGGACTCCCCCGCAGCAGCGCGCAGGACCCCTCCGCCGCACGGGAGATCGTCGCGGCGGTCGCCCGCCGCACGGCGTACGCAGAGACGTACGTCGGAGCGGCCCTGTACGGTCCTGAACCCTTGGACGACGCCGGGCTGATCGCCCTCACCGACGTCCTCGACGACCTGGAAAGGCAGGTACGCCAGTCTTGAACCCCCCTGTAGAGCTCGGGAAGGACGACGTGCCCGGCGGCGCCCCCGGCGGCGCGGGGCCGGGCACGATCTCCGAGGACGCCCGGCGCCAGGCCGAGACGGCCCGCGCGGCGCTCGCGGCCCTGCGCGGTGAGGTCGCCAAGACGGTCGTCGGCCAGGACTCCGTGGTCACCGGAATGGTGATCGCGCTGCTCTGCCGCGGCCACGTGCTGCTGGAGGGCGTCCCCGGCACGGCCAAGACGCTGCTCGTCAAGACCCTGTCGCGGGCCCTCGACCTGGACTTCAAGCGCGTCCAGTTCACCCCCGACCTGATGCCCGGCGACGTGACCGGCTCGCTGGTGTACGACAACCGGACGGCGGAGTTCGAGTACCGCGAGGGTCCGGTCTTCACCAACCTCCTGCTCGCCGACGAGATCAACCGGACGCCTCCCAAGACGCAGGCCTCCCTCCTGGAGGCCATGGAGGAGCGCCAGGTCTCGGTGGAGGGCGCCGCGCGGCCTCTGCCCGACCCGTTCGTGGTGTGCGCGACGCAGAACCCGATCGAGTACGAGGGGACCTATCCCCTGCCCGAGGCCCAGCTCGACCGGTTCCTGGTCAAGCTGACGGTGCCCGTCCCCACGCGGGACGAGGAGATCTCCATGCTCCAGCGGCACGCCTCCGGGTTCGACCCCCGCGACCTGTCCGAGGTGAAGCCGGTCGCCGGAGCGGCCGAGCTGGCCGCCGGGCAGGCCGCCGTCAGGACCGTGCACCTCGACCCCAAGGTCGCCGCCTACGTGGTGGACCTGTGCAGGGCCACCCGGCAGTCCCCGTCCCTCCAGCTCGGCGTGTCGCCGCGCGGTGCGACGGCGCTGCTGGCCACGTCCCGCGCCTGGGCGTGGCTGTCGGGCCGCGACTACGTCACGCCGGACGACGTGAAGGCGCTGGCCAGGCCCACGCTCCGGCACCGCGTCCAGCTGCGTCCCGAGGCGGAACTGGAGGGCGCGACCGCCGACGGCGTGCTGGAGGGCATCCTCGCCCACGTCCCCGCACCGCGCTGATGGCGCTGACCGGGCGTCTCGGGCTGCTGGCCCTCCTCGGCGCGGTCGTCCCGCTGATCGCGCCGAGCTGGTGGACGCTCCTCGCGGTGTGGGGCGTCCTGCTGCTCGGGGTCGCCGCCGACCTCGCCCTGGCGGGAAACGTGCGGGCCCTGCGCTTCCACCGCGCGGGCGACACCAACGTGCGCCTCGGCGAGACGGCCCAGGTCGCGCTGATCGTTGAGAACCTCGGCCGGCGGCGCCTCAAGGCCCGGCTGCGGGACGTGTGGCCGCCCAGCGCGGGCGCAGCGCCCCGCGTGGTGAAGGTGGACGTGCCCGCCGGGGAACGGCGCCGCGTCGAGATGGCGCTGACGCCGACCCGGCGCGGCGACCGGAAGGCCGTCACCGTCGTCGTCCGCTCCGTGGGGCCGCTCGGACTGGCCGCGCGGCAGCTCTCGCGTCCCGCGCCCTGGACCGTCCGGGCGCTGCCCGCGTTCCCGTCCCGCCGCCACCTGCCCGCCAAGCTCGCGCGGCTGCGGGAGCTGACGGGCGCGCACGTCGCGCTGATCCGCGGGCAGGGCACCGAGTTCGACTCCCTGCGCGAGTACGTGGACGGCGACGACGTCCGGTCCATCGACTGGCGCGCCACGGCGCGGCGCGGCGACGTGGTCGTGCGGACCTGGCGCCCCGAACGCGACCGGCGCATCTACCTCGTCCTCGACACCGGCCGCACGTCCGCGGGCCGCGTCGGCGACGTCCCCCGGCTCGACTGCTCGATGGACGCGGCGCTGCTGCTCGGCGCCCTGGCGTCCCGCGCCGGCGACCGCGTCGACCTGCTCGCCTACGACCGCCGCGTCCGCGCCCGCGTCGAGGGCGCGTCCCGCACCGACCTGCTGCCCGCGATGGTGCACGCCCTCGCGCCGCTGGACCCGGAGCTGCTCGAATGCGACGCCGCCGGGATGGTGTCGACGCTGATGGCGCGCGTCCGGCAGCGGTGCCTCGTCGTGCTGCTCACCGAGCTGAACACCGCCGCGATCGAGGAGGGGCTGCTGCCGCTGCTGCCGCAGCTCACCGCCCGGCACCTCGTCATGATCGCCGCGGTGTCGGACCCGCGGGTCGCGGAGATGGCGGAGGGCCGCGGCGACCTCGCGTCCGTCTACGACGCCGCCGCCGCCGAGCGCGCCCGAGCCGAACGCCGCCGCCTGACAGCCGAACTACGGCGCCACGGCGTAGAGGTGGTGGACGCTCCGCCCGCAGACCTGGCCCCCGCACTGGCCGACGCCTACCTGGCCCTCAAAGCGGCCGGGCGCTTGTAACTGCTTCGCTCGAATCTGCCTTCGGACGCGATCGCGACCTTGAGGTTGTCGCGGGGTCGCTGGGGAGGGCGGTTCAGCCGGAAACGGGAGCCAGGTCCGGGTGGAGGTCTGAGTCGCCGGTTTCGCCTTGGCGGACGGCGCGGCGGCCCAGGACGATCACGTAGGCGAGGAACGCGGCCTCGGCGATGACGCCGATGGTGATGCGCAGCCACGTGATGTGCACCCAGCCCGTCACGAAGCCCTCGATGAGGCCGGACACGAGCAGCACCGCGATGAGGCCCAGGGCGATGCTGACGGCGGCGCGGCCCTCCTCGGCGAGGGCCTGGCCGCGGCTGCGCGGGCCCGGGTCGACGATCGTCCAGCCGAGCTTGAGGCCCCCGGCGCAGGCGAGGTAGACGGCGGTCAGCTCCAGCAGGCCGTGCGGAAGGATCAGCCCGAAGAACACGCCGCCCTTGCCGTAGGCGAACATCAGGCCGCCGCTGATCCCGAGGTTGACCTGGTTCAGCAGCAGGACGTAGACGGTCGGGATGCCGAGCAGGATCCCGAAGATGAGCGCGGTCGCCGACACCCAGGCGTTGTTGACCCACACCTGGAAGGCGAACGAGGACGCGGAGTGCTCGGTGTAGTAGTTCGCGAAGTCGTGCTCGACGAGTTCGCGGATCTCGTCCGGCGTCCCGATGGTCGCCTGCACGTCGGGGCTGTGCACGACCCAGATCGCCAGGGCGAGCGACACCAGGTTGCCGAGAACGGCACTGCCGAGCCACCACCACCGCATCCGGTACGCGGCCGCCGGGAACGACACGGTCGCGAAGCGGGTGACGTCGCGCCAGAGCGGCGCCTGCGCGCCGCCCACCGCGGCCCTGCCGCGCGCCACGAGCGACGACAGCCGCCCCACGAGCTGCGGGTCGGGCGAGCTGGAGCGGACGACCGACAGGTGCGTCGCCGTGCGCTGGTAGAGATCGACCAGTTCGTCGGCCTCCGCGCCGGTCAGCCTGCGGCCACGGTTGATGAGCCGTTCGAGGCGCAGCCACTCGGCGTTGTGCGCGGCCACGTAGGCGTCGACGTCCACCCGGCGAGACTAACGCCTCGGCCCGCCGAACCGGCACAATGGTCAATCCGCCCGCGTTGGAGGGACAGGACATGGCCGATCTCGTGACCGGCGAGGCCGTCGCGCTCGACATCCGGGTCGCGCGGCCGGCCAGCCGGGCCTGCGCGATCCTCCTCGACCTGCTCTTCCAGATGGTGCTGCTGAACATCGTCGTCTACGTCACGGCGATGACCTCGCTGGTGGCCGACGATGCCTGGACGGTCGGGCTGACGCTGCTCGCCGTCGTCGCGGTGATCGTCGGATACCCGTGCGCGTTCGAGACGCTGTCGCGGGGGCGGACGCTGGGCAAGATGGCCGTCGGGCTCCGCGTCGTCGGCGACGACGGCGGGCCGGTCCGGTTCCGGCAGGCGCTGGTACGGGCGCTCGCCGGGTTCGTCGAGTTCTGGATGTTCTACGGCTCGCCCGCGCTGATCACGTCGTTCTGCAACCGGCGCGGCAAGCGGCTCGGCGACCTGTTCGCCGGGACGATCGTCATCCAGGAGCGGGTGCCCGCGTCGGTGTTGCTGGGCCCCGTCGCGGTGATGCCGCCGCAGCTCGCCTGGTGGGCGCGGAACCTGGAGATCTCCATGCTCTCGGACGAGCTGGCGATGACGGCCCGGCAGTACCTGTCGCGGTTCTGGGAGCTGCTGCCGGAGGTCCGCGACTCGCTGGGCCGGCGGATCGCCTCGCAGGTCGTCGCGGTGGTGAGCCCGCCCCCGCCGCCGGGGGTGCGGCCCGAGATCCTGCTGTCGGCCGTCCTGGCCGAACGCCGCCACCGCGAGGAGCTGCGGCTCGCCGAGCGCCGGGCGCGCCGGATGCGCCGCTTCGGCCTTCCCGCGTGGGGCCCCGGCGCGCCCGTGCCCGTCCTGGCGATGGCAGGGCCCGCGCCGTACGGCCCGCCGCGGCAGGGGCCCCCCGCTCCGCCGCCGTTCAGCGCTCCCCAGCCCGGCCGGCCGCGCTTCCTCCCGCCGAACGACTACGGCGCGGGGCCGTACCAGAACGTGCTGAACGCGCCCCGGCCGCCCGCGGCCTATCCGGCGGGGCCGCCCGCGGCCTATCCGGCGGGGCCGCCCGCGGCCTATCCGGCGGGGCCGCCCGCGCCGTATCCGGCGGGGCCCGCCGGCGGTCCGCCGGCGGGCCGCCCGTATCCGGGACCCTAGCCCGGGAGCGAGCGCAGCTTCTCGGTCAGCGTCGGGCGCAGCTTCTTCAGGCACAGCACCGGCCGGAAGGAGCCCTCGCTCGTCATGTAGTTGGTGGCCTCGGCCGGGCACTCCTTCGTCGTGGCCACCCTGCCGACGACCTTCGCTACGGCCTCGCTGGACTCGCACTGGGCCTTGTCGAGGTCACCGACGTTGAACGAGGGGTCCTCGATGCAGTCGCCCGGGGACAGCACGCCGCCGCCCGCGCCCAGGCACAGCACCGGGTTCGCCACGTTCCCGCCGCCGAAGGACCGCATCTTCATGGTCTCCACCGTCTTGGCCGGGCACGCGTTCTCCGCGCCGACGCGCGCGACCAGCTTGCCGTACCAGTCCGGCTTGGAGCACGGCTGCTCCTTGCCGAAGCCGATGGAGCCGCTGCTCACGCAGTCTCCCGCCGCAAGGAAGGCCCCGCCCGCGCCGGGATCGCCCGGGTGGGAGCCCTTGAGGTTGCGCACGCACGCCTCGTAGTAGGTCTTGTCCTCCTTCTCGGCGCGGACGTTCGTGAAGCCGTCCGTGCCGCTCGGGCAGTCGGGCTCGGCGCGCGAGCCGAACTGGAAGGCCGACGCCTCCTTCTCGCCGACGACCTTCAGCACCTTGGCCTTCGCCTTCGCGTCGTCGCAGCTCACCCGGAGGCTCGGCGGGATCCTTTTGCCATCGTCCATCCCGAAACCGGTGTCCACGCACTGCTCTGCCTTCACCGGGCCGGCCGGCGCGCCCGTCCCGTGGAGCGCCAGGAAGGCCACGCCCGCCAGCGCGACCACGCCCGCAACCGCCACGGCCGCCCACACGATCGGCGAGGGCCGCTTCACCGGCGGCGGGCCCGGCGGCCCGGAGGGCGGAAACGGGCCGCTCATCGGCTGGCCGCTCACCGGCGGACCGCTCATCGGCTGGCCGGGCATCGGCGGCCTTCCCTGGCCCTGGCCCTGTCCCTGCCCTTCCGGAACCTGCCCGTACACGCCACAACCCCCTACACCTGATCTTGTCGGACGAGTACGAGAAGATACCGCATGCCAGGTCAGGGCAGGTTCGGCGGGGATTCCAGGGCGGTGAGCTCGATCCCGGGCGCGGCCAGCACGACGTCCCCGGCCAGATGCACCGACTCGACCTCGCCCGTGGACAGATCGGTCACCTCGTACGCCGAGACGGGCAGCGGCCCGGTCTCCGTCTCGTGGGCGGACGTCCCTGCCAGCCGCCAGCGCCACAGGGCCGTCAGCGCCGACAGCGACGTCCCGCTCAACCGGACGAGGCGGACCTCGGTCTGCGCGCCCTCGTCCAGTTCCAGGGAGCGGGCGACGGCGACGAGGAAACCCGGCGAGTCGTGAAGGAAGCCCGACGCCCGCTCGCTGTGCTCGGTGCCCGTCTCGCCGGCCGCGCGCACCCAGGCCAGCTCGCGCCCGGTCACGCCGCCGCGCACCCACCAGCCGGACGTGACGACCTCGACGCGGATCTGGCGCCAGCGCGCGTCCACGACGAGGTCCACGCGGACGCCGTCGGAGCGCGTGGAGGTGTACCGCCACCCGGCGGGCCCGGGCGCGCACTGGAAGCGCTCCTCAAGCCCCTCGTCGAGGTGCAGGTACGTCCCGGCCGGCACGGCTCAGGATCCGATGCGCCAGGAGTGCAGGTAGTCCTCCTGGTCCGGGGTCAGCAGGTCGATGGAGACCGACATCGAGGCCAGCTTGAGCCGCGCGACCTCCGTGTCGATCTCCTTCGGCACGTCGTGGACGGCCGGGGGCAGCGACGCGTGGGACGTGGCGAGCCACGCGCACGTGAGGGCCTGGTCGGCGAACGACATGTCCATCACGGCCGCCGGATGCCCCTCCGCGGCGGCGAGGTTGACCAGACGGCCCTCCGCGAGCAGCACCAGGCGCCGCCCATCGGCCAGCACGTACTCGTCGGTCTGCGGCCGGACCCCGTGGTGCACCTCCACGGCCATGTCGCTGAGGGCCCGCACGTCGATCTCGACGTCGAAGTGCCCGGAGTTCGCGAGGATGGCCCCGTCCTTCATCGCGGCGAGGTGGTCGGCGTTCACGACGTCGCGGTTCCCGGTGACCGTGATGAAGACGTCGCCCTCCGCGGCGGCCTCGGCCATCGGCAGGACGGCGAAACCCTGCATCGTCGCGTCCAGCGCCTTCACCGGGTCGATCTCGGTGACGACGACGCGCGCGCCGAGGCCGCGCGCCCGCTCGGCCAGGCCGCGCCCGCAGTAGCCGAAGCCCGCGACGACCACGGTCTTGCCGGCCAGCAGCGTGTTGGTCGCGCGCACGATCCCGTCGAGCGTCGACTGGCCCGTCCCGTACCGGTTGTCGAACATGTGCTTGGTGTCGGTGTCGTTCACCGCGACCACGGGGAACCTCAGCGCGCCCTCGCGGGCCATCTGGTGCAGCCTGATGACGCCCGTCGTCGTCTGCTCGCATCCCGCCTTCACGGTGCCGAGCAGATCCGTCCGGTCGGTGTGCAGGGTGTTGACCAGGTCGCACCCGTCGTCCAGGACGAAGTCGGGCTCGGTCTCCAGCGCCTGGTGGATGTGCGCGTAGTACCCCTCACGGTCGGTGCCCGCGCGCGCGAACACCTCGGCCCCGTACTCCTCCACAAGCGCCGCGGCGGTGTCGTCCTGCGTGGACAGCGGATTGGACGCCGCCAGCGCCACGCTCGCACCTCCCGCCTGGAGGGTGCGGATGAGCCCCGCGGTCTCGGTCGTGATGTGCATGCACGCCGCGACCTTCAACCCGGCCAGCGGCCGCTCGGCGGCGAACCGCTCCCGGATCTGCCGCAGCACCGGCATGCTCCGATCCGCCCACTCGATCCGTTTGACGCCCTCATAGGCCAACGACCGATCCGCGATATCGCTCATCACCACACCTCACGAAGCGGCTGCCGGACGGGGCGACCCCCGTCCGGCAGCCTCAAGCAAACGCCCACTCCCCCGGCCCAGCCGCCAAGGCGAGACGGGCCGATGCCAGCGATTGTCACGTCGCAACGCCCTCAACCGCCACAGCAACCCCGCAACGACCTCGACACCCGCGATCGCGTCCGAAGGCAGATTCGAGCGAAGCAAGAATCTGATCGCGCAGCGAGCCGCCAGGCGAGACGGAGCGATGCCAGCGATCGCCCGCTTTTATCGACGATGGAGGGCCGCCAGGCCCGAAGGAGGAGATAAAAGCAATAAATTCAGTACCTGTAGTGGTCGGGCTTGTACGGGCCTTCGACGTGGACGCCGATGTAGGAGGCCTGCTCCTTGGTGAGCTCGGTGAGCTTGACGCCGAGGGCGTCGAGGTGGAGGCGGGCGACCTTCTCGTCCAGGTGCTTGGGCAGGACGTAGACGCCGATCGGGTACTCGTCGGTCTTGGTGAACAGCTCGATCTGCGCGATGACCTGGTTGGTGAAGGAGTTGGACATCACGAAGGACGGGTGCCCGGTGGCGCAGCCGAGGTTCATCAGGCGGCCCTCGGCGAGGACGAGGATGGAGTGGCCGTCGGGGAAGCGCCACTCGTGCACCTGCGGCTTGATCTCGATCTTCTCGATGCCCGGGGTCCTGGCGAGGCCGGCCATGTCGATCTCGTTGTCGAAGTGCCCGATGTTGGACACGATCGCCTGGTGCTTCATCCGGCCCATGTGCTCGGCCGTGATGATGTTGAAGTTGCCGGTGGTGGTGACGAAGATGTCGGCGCTGTCGACGACGTCGTCCAGGGTGGTGACCTGGAAGCCGTCCATCGCGGCCTGCAGCGCGCAGATGGGGTCGATCTCGGTGACGATGACGCGGGCGCCCTGGCCGCGCAGCGCGTCGGCGCAGCCCTTGCCCACGTCGCCGTAACCGCAGACGACGGCGACCTTGCCGCCGATCAGCACGTCGGTGGCGCGGTTGAGGCCGTCGATGACCGAGTGGCGGCAGCCGTACTTGTTGTCGAACTTCGACTTGGTGACCGAGTCGTTGACGTTGATCGCCGGGAACGCGAGGGTGCCGGCCTTCGCCATCTCGTAGAGGCGGTGGACGCCGGTGGTGGTCTCCTCGGTGACGCCCTTGATGGCGGCGGCGGCCTCGGTCCAGCGGCCGGGCTTGTCGGCGATCGTGCGGCGCAGGGTGTCGAGGATGATGCCCCACTCCTCGGGGTCGTCCTCGGTGGCGGCCGGCACGGCGCCCGCCTTCTCGTACTCGGCGCCCTTGTGGACGAGGAGCGTCGCGTCGCCGCCGTCGTCCAGGATCATGTTGGGGCCGGTGCCGTCCGGCCACTGCAGGGCCTGGTCGGTGCACCACCAGTACTCTTCGAGCGTCTCGCCCTTCCACGCGAACACCGGGACGCCCTTCGGGTCGTCGACGGTGCCCTCCTTGCCGACGACGACCGCGGCGGCCGCGTGGTCCTGGGTGGAGAAGATGTTGCAGGACACCCAGCGGACGTCGGCGCCGAGCTCGACCAGCGTCTCGATCAGCACGGCCGTCTGGATCGTCATGTGCAGCGAGCCCATGATCTTGGCGCCGCGCAGCGGCTTGGCGGCGGAGTACTCCTCGCGCACCGCCATCAGGCCCGGCATCTCGTGCTCGGCGAGCCGGATCTCCCGGCGCCCGAAGTCGGCCAGCGACAGGTCGGCGACCTTGTAGTCCATGCTTTCGTTGCTCCCTTGGTCATGTGCGCGCCGTCGGGTACGCGAGGTCGTGACGGGCGAGTGCACGGCCGCGTCAACGGGGGCGAGTCTACGGGCGGTGCGCGTCCCAAGGCACGGTCGGGGAGGACTTCCTGACACTAATTTGTCAGAATTGCCCTATGCGTATCACGGAGGCCGCCCGGCGGCTCGGCACCTCGCCCCGGATGCTCCGCTACCGCGAGGCCCTCGGGCTGCTGCCCGTCACCCGGGAAGCCGCCCTCAGCAGGCGCGGAGGCGGCCACCGCCGTTTCGGGGACGCCGAGCTGCGCGCGGTCGCGCTGGCCCTGGCTCTGGAGAAGCGCTACGACATCGGCCCCGCCGAACTGGCCTTCGGCCTGCGAGTCCTGGCCGAACCCCAGGTCCAGGCCCACGTACGCGAACTGGGCGAACGCATAGGCCGCCTCTCCGCCCCGCCCGCCCGGGCCCTGGACTTCGAGAAGGAGAAGGCCATGCGCCTCCTGCGCCGCCGCCCCTGACGGCGTCTCAGCTCCCGCTCTTTCCGGGGACCACCACGCCGGACTCGTAGGCGAGCATGACCGCCTGGGCGCGGTCGCGGAGGCCGAGCTTGGTGAAGACGCGCGCCACGTGCGTCTTCACCGTGTGCTCGCTGACGAACAGGCGCTGCGCGATCTCGCCGTTGGACAGCCCGCCCGCGATCAGGACGAGCACCTCGGTCTCGCGGGCGGTCAGCGTCGCCAGCTCCGACGGCGCCTGCGGGCGGTTGCGCCGCTGCTTGGTGAACTCGCGGATGAGCCGCCCCGTGACCTGCGGGGCCAGCAGGGAGTCGCCGCGCGCCACCACCCGGACCGCCGACACCAGCTCGTCCGCGGTCGCGTCCTTCAGCAGGAAGCCGCTGGCACCGACGGCGAGCGCCTCGTAGACGTACTCGTCCACGTCGAACGTGGTGAGCACCAGGACCCGGACGCTCTCCGAGCCGGGCAGCGCGAGGATGCGGCGGGTGGCCTCGATGCCGTCCATGCCGGGCATCCGGATGTCCATCACGACGACGTCCGGGCGGCGGCGCTCGGCGAGCGCGACGGCCTCGCGCCCGTCGCCGGCCTCGCCGATCACGGTGATGTCCTCCTGGGCGGCGAGCAGGGCGGCGAACCCGGCCCGCACGATCGTCTGGTCGTCGACGATCAGCACGTTGATCACAGCGGCCGCCCCGGTGGCGGGGGGACGACGGGGTCAGGGGCGGCCGGGCGGCGCCTGCGAACCGTGTCCACGTGTGGAATTCCCCTCACTCGTCACCGGAAGCTCGGCCTGCACCAGGAACCCGCCCTGGGTGGCCGGGCCGGCGGAGAACCGCCCGCCCAGCATGGTCGCACGTTCCCGCATCCCCACGAGGCCGTGTCCGCCACCCGATCCGGACGGCTCCAGCCGGGTGCGCCCGGCGTCCGCCGGGGGCGGGGCCGCGGGGCTCGGTCCACCTGTACGGGAGCCGGGACCGCGCGGGTTCAGGACCTGGGTGGACGCGGAGGCCCCGTTGTCCTGGACGCGGACCGCGAGCCGGTCGGGCAGGAACGTCAGGTCGACGCGGACGCCGGCGCCGGGCGCGTGCCGCCGCGCGTTGGTCAGCGCCTCCTGGACGATCCGGTACGCCGACAGCTCCACCGTCGTGGACAGGGCGCGCGGGTCGCCGTGCACGGCGAGGTCGACGTGGCCGCCGGCGCCGCGGTGCTGCTCGATCAGGTCGGGCAGCCGGTCCAGGCGCGGCTGCGGGGAGTTCGCCGCCTCCGGTTCGGGCGTGGCGTCGGCGCGCAGCACGTTGAGCAGCCGCCGCATCTCCACCAGCGCGTCCCGGGCCGTCTTGGCGATCTCGGTGTAGCCGGCGCGCGCCTCGGGCGAGAGGTTCTCCATCGTGTACGGGGCGGTCTCCGCCTGCACAGCGATCATGGAGACGGAGTGCGCGACGACGTCGTGCAGCTCCCGCGCGATGCGGGCGCGCTCCCGCATGACGGCCTGCTCCCGCTGGACGGCGGTGAGCCGGGTGAGGGTCTCGTTGGTGCGCTCGGCCGCCTCGGCCTCCGTCCGGCCGGCGGACTCCACGACGCGCCGCGCGTCCCCGAGCCCGATGGCGGCCAGGACGGCGACGATCGGCGCGGGCCAGGGGATGTCGTCGAGCGTGCCGGTCGCGAGGTAGACGACCCCGAGGGCGGCGACGCTGCCGACCGCGAGGACGCCGGTGGACTGGCGGGGCAGCCGCCGTCCCAGCGCGTACAGCGTGTAGAGGGCCGCGAAGCTGGTCGTGACCAGCAGGAGCTGACCGGTGAGGAGGCTCGCCGCGACCGCGCTCAGCACGACCGCCGCGACGGCGCGCAGGTTCTCCCGGCGCCACACGAGCGGGAACGTCGCCGCGACCGCGAAGCCGCCCGCCAGGCTGATCGGGGAGTCGACGCGCGGCGCCAGCTCCGCGAGCGCCGCGATCGTCAGGGCGAGCCCGGTCAGCGGCGCGAAGTACCAGGCTCCGACGACCTCCCGCCACGTGTTGATCCAGCGGGGCAGCGGCGCCGTCTGCCCGGGCGGGGCCCCGGGGCCGCGTCCCGCCCCGCCGTTCAGCCGCGCGCCGAGCCGGACCGCGAGCGGGCGCAGGAGCGTGCCGATGCCGGTGAGGATCCACAGCAGCAGTTGCCCGACCCCCGCCACGATCCGGCCGGACAGCCGCCACGCGTGGTGCGCGACGGCTGGGCCGAACCCCGCGGGGTCGGGTCCGGTCCGGGCCTTGTCATCGGTGGTCACCCTTCAATACTGACCGCTGAGGCGGGCCTTGGCCTCACCACGCGGGTGTATGCAGATCGCGGAGATCCGCCTGGAGTACCACCCGCGTTCCCTCCTTGAGGGGGACGTGCGGACGAGAGCCGCGAACGTAGTGTCTTAACCGTGGCCGCAACGGTGGCATCGCCGACCTAGGGGGTTCGGCGGGGCCGCCGCGGTCACACCAGAACCGCCCGGTTTCAGGGGTCCGGGCGGGGAGGCATGGGAAAGCACCTCGCCGGACGGCCGCGGCTCGCCTCCTCGGAGGCACTCGCCGGTTCTCGCCTGGGCTGGGGTTCGGCCGGCGCCTGCGGCGACCGCCCGGCGAGGGGTCCCATGTCCTGCGCGGCCCGCGGGACGGGCCGCGCGGAGCATCTCGGTCAGGACGACGCGGGGGTCTCCGGCTGCTGCGCCCCCACGGCGTGCGTGCGGGACGCCTCGTCCAGTGCCGGCTCCAGGTAGATGAGCTTCGCCTCCGGGATCTGCGCCCGGACCCTCGCCTCCGCCGCGTCGATCCCGCGCGCCACATCGGCGGCCGTGTCGTCGTGGTTGACGGCGATCTTCGCGGCGATGAGCAGCTCGTCCGGGCCCATGTACTCGGTCCTGATGTGGATGAGGTGGTCGACCTCCTCCACCGACTCCAGCGCCTCGATGATCCGCCGCTCGGTCTGCGGGTCGACGCCCTCGCCGATCAGCAGGCTCTTGGTCTCGATCGCCAGGATCGTCGCGACCACGCCGAGCAGCAGCCCGATCGCGACGGTGCCGATGCCGTCCCAGATGCCGTCGCCGGTGGCCACCGCCATGGAGACGCCGAACAGGGCCAGGAACAGGCCGACGAGGGCGGCGAGGTCCTCCAGCAGCACCACCGGCAGTTCGGGGGCCTTCGCGCGGCGGATGAACGCCCACCACGACTGCTCGCCGCGGACCTCGTTCGACTCCTTGATCGCCGTCCGGAAGGAGAACGACTCCAGCCCGATCGCGATGATCAGCACCGCGAACGCCCAGACCGGGGACTTGACCTCCTCCGGGTGGGAGATCTTGTGGTAGCCCTCGTAGAGCGAGAACGCCGCGCCGACGGTGAACAGGACGACCGCGACGACGAACGCGTAGAAGTAGCGTTCGCGCCCGTAACCGAACGGGTGCTGGGGCGTCCGGTCGCGTTCGGACCGCTTGCGGCCGAGCAGCAGCAGCCCCTGGTTCCCGGAGTCGGCCACCGAGTGGATGGACTCGGCCAGCATCGACGACGAACCGGTGAACGCGAACGCGACGGCCTTCGACGCCGCGATCCCGAGGTTGGCGGCCAACGCGGCGACGATGGCCTTCGTTCCGCCCTCAGCACTCATCTACGCAATCCTCGCTCTGAACTCTTGGACGGCAGGCTCGGACGCGGGGTCCACACCGAGCGCGATAGCCAAGTAAACCGTGACATAGTCGACCAACGCGATCAGCGACGCGACTCTCTCCAGCGGATGGTCGCCCTCCGCCCGCATCTCGGTGACCGCCACGCCCCGGGCGCGGGCCAGCGCGGAGGACGCCTCGGCCCGCCGGCGCGCCCGCGGAGTCTCCTCCGCGTCCCGCAACGTGACCAGGTGCAGGCCGTGCTCCGGTTCGTCCGACCGGTCGCGGAAGAAGTCGTCCGGGTCGGCCGGGGAGCCGGCCCGCGCGAAGAAGCCGTCGAACACCGCGACCTGGTTCCGGCCGGCCTCCGGGAGCTCCCCGAAGATCGCCGGGTACTTGGCGTTCTCGTTGAGCTGGCAGCACATCCGGTACGCCGCCGCGACGGACGGGTCGGAGGTGCCCCACACCAGCGGCACGTCGCCCGCCAGGTCGAGCGCCAGGCGCTTGGCCGGGTTGACGAACGGCTCGCTGGACGGACGGCACCGGTGCGCGACGTCCTCCAGCAGCTCCGCCGTGGACTCCAGTACGGCGTCGGGAACGTCCGTCAGCCGCAGCGCCCGGGCGGCGAGGAGCAGCGGGACCGTCAGGCCCCACAGGGCGGAGCGCGGCAGCCCGGCGGACCGGACGGGCACGAAGACGCCGCGGCTCCTGCCGGCCAGGTCCGCCAGCGGCGAGTCCTCACCGCCGACGGCCAGCAGGCGGCAGCCGCGCCGGGCGGCCTCCGCGGCGACCTCCAGCGTCTCCTCGGCGGTTCCCGAGGACGAGACCGCGACGACCAGGTCGGCCGCGCCCACCCAGCCGGGCAGCCGGTCGCCGCGCACCGTCGAGATCGGGACGGCGCAGCCCGTGCCGCACACCGCCGCGAGCACGTCGCCCGGGACGGCGCAGGAGCCGGTGCCGACGACCACGACCGCGCGGGGGCGGCCGTCCTCGGCCAGCCCGGAGACGCCGGCCTCCGCCGCGGCGCGCCGCGCCTCCCGCACCTGGGCGGCCGACGACGCGACCTGCCGGAGCATCCCGCCGGGGTCCGCCGCTTCGGCCGCCTCCGCGCTCTGCAGCCGTGAGGGGTCGAGGGAGACGCTCACGGGGCGGGGGTCCTGGCCTCGTCAACGAGGAGGACGGGGATGTCGTCGCGCACCGGGTAGGCGTAGCCGCAGGAGCCGGTGCACACGAGCTCGTCGGCCTCCTCGTCGGCGCGCAGGTCGCCGCCGCAATTGGGGCAGGCCAGGATCTCCAGCAGCCAGGAGTCCAGCTTCATCGTCATGGCAGCGTCACATCTCCCTTGCAGTCACTTTTCGCTGAACCCGGTCACTTCTCCCTGACCAGGGCCAGGACCTCGTCGCGGATCGCCGCCATGGTGTCCTCGTCGCCGGCCTCGGCGTTCAGGCGCAGCAGCGGTTCGGTGTTGGACGGCCGCAGGTTGAACCACCATCCCGCGGCGTCGTCGCGCACGGTCAGCCCGTCCATCTCGTCGGCCTCGACGCCGGGCCGCCCGGCGAAGGCCTCCTTGACCTTCGCGGCAGCCGCGGCCTGGTCGTCGACCTCGCTGTTGATCTCACCGGACGCGACGTAGCGGGTGTACTCGCCGAGCAGCTCCGACAGCGGCCCGTCCTGCTCCCCGAGGGCGGCGAGGACGTGCATCGCCGCCAGCATGCCGGAGTCGGCGAACCAGAAGTCGCGGAAGTAGAAGTGCGCCGAGTGCTCGCCGCCGAACACCGCGCCGGTCTCGGCCATCGTCTGCTTGATGAACGAGTGCCCGACCCGCGTCCGCACGGGCGTCCCGCCGTGCTCGGTGATGATCTCCGGTACCGCCCTGGAGGTGATCAGGTTGTGCACGATCGAGGAGCCCGGGTGCTTGGCCAGTTCCCGGGTCGCCACCAGCGCCGTGATCGCGGACGGGGAGACGATCTCGCCGCGCTCGTCCACCACGAAGCAGCGGTCGGCGTCGCCGTCGAAGGCGAGGCCGATGTCGGCGCCGGTCTCGCGGACCTTGGCCTGCAGATCGCGCAGGTTCTCCGGCTCGATCGGGTTCGCCTCGTGGTTGGGGAAGGTGCCGTCCAGCTCGAAGTACAGCGGGACCAGGTCGATCGGCAGGCCCTCGAACACCGGCGGGACGGTGTGGCCGCCCATGCCGTTGCCCGCGTCCACGACGACCTTGAGCGGGCGGATGGACGACAGGTCGACCAGCGTCTTGAGGTGGTCGGCGTAGCCCTTGAGGATGTCGCGCCGCGTCACGGTGCCCGGCTCGCCGTCGTGGGCGGGGACGCCGTTCTCGACCATCTCGCGGATCTCGCCGAGGCCGGTGTCGCGGCCGACGGGCCGGGCGCCGGCGCGGCACAGCTTCAGCCCGTTGTACCGGGCCGGGTTGTGGCTGGCGGTGAACATGGCGCCGGGCAGGTCGAGGCTGCCGCTGGCGTAGTAGAGCATGTCCGTGGAGCCGAGCCCGGCCTCGATGACGTCCGCGCCCTGGGACGTGGCGCCGCGGGCGAACGCCTCGGCCAGCGGAACCGACGACTCCCGCATGTCGTGGGCGGTGACGACCGCGCTCGCCCCGGTGACGCGGACGAACGCCGCGCCGGTCGCCTCGGCGGTCGCGGGGTCGAGCTCGTCCGGCACCACGCCGCGGATGTCGTACGCCTTGAAGATCTTGGCGAGGTCGCCCACTCCTGCTCCCTGTCCGAAGAACCGTGCGCGGAAAACGGCAGGCTCACGAGCCTACCGGGAAGCACGGGCGCGACCCGCCGCGACGTCGGACCGGGGATCGGGACGGGGATCGGGACGGGAGCGGAGCCCCGCGGTCACTCCTGGCCGGGCTGCGTTCCGGCGGGTTCGGAGCGCAGCACGCGCAGGTGGCCGCGGCGGCCGACCTCGGTGCCCTGGCCGACCGGCTCGTGGCCGGACCCGGGGGCGGGCCTGGCGGCCTCGCGGACCGCGTCGGCGAGGGCCTCCAGGTCGTCGGCGCTGGGCTCGGACTCCTCCTCGACGGGGAGCCGCACCAGTTCCCACCCCATGGGGGCGGTGAGCCGTTCGGAATGCTCGGCGCACAGGTCGTAGCAGTGCGGCTCGGCGTACGTTGCGAGCGGCCCCAGGACCGCGGTGGAGTCGCGGTAGACGTACGTGAGCGTGAACACTGCGGGCGCCTTGCAGGCGGTGCGGGAGCAAGTGCGGACGGGGCTCACGATGGCTGACCGTACCTCCCCCCACTCGGCTCCGCCACCACCCCGGCACACGTGTCGCCGTTACCGGGCGATTTCCTTGGCAACAACTACATTCCGTAACGATCCGCTGCACGGACCGTTCCGGTGCGGGCCTCGTGTGAGGGCCGCCGCGCGAGCGGAGGTACTCTTGGGGCGTGCGATCCCGTGTGGCAGGCGTACGGCGCCGCGACCGGCACGGTCGTGGCCTCCGTGGTCCTCTGACGCCCCCGCAGGCGCCGGTCTCGCGCACCCGAGCGGAACGGTTCGCCGACCTCGTGGACGACGAGGTCCGGCGGCTCGGTGCGCGCTGGAGCCGCGAGCTGGCCCGGGTGGAGTTCACGGTCGAGGAGGTGCCGGGGGTCGAGGCGCCGTTCGACGGGCCCGTCCCGCTCGGCCAGACCCTCCCCGGCGACGGCGGCCGGCCGGTGCGCATCGTCGTCTACCGCCGCCCCGTCGAGTCCCGCGCCGCCGGCGATGCCGAACTCTCCCAGATGATCCGCGACCTGCTCGTCGAAGAGGTCGCCGACCTGCTCGGCCTCTCCCCGGAGTCCGTCGACCCCAGCTACGACACTCCTGACGACTAGCCCGGTCGGCCGGGCGCCCGGGATCAGTTCGGGGTCAGGGCCGTCTGGGAGTCGGCGGTGGCCGGGAGGCGCAGGGACGTGGGGGCCGGGACGATCGGCAGGACCGTGAACAGGTAGTCGCCGCCCTTGCCGGTGGCGAGGATGCGGGACGCGTAGACGGGGGCCGAGCCCGGCCTCGGCATGATCACCGCACCGAAGGGGGCGTCCGCACCGGTGCCGGGGGCGGCGAGTTCGGTCTCGACCGTCCGCCCGGCGGGGATCTCGACCTGCCGGGGGGTGCCGGCGCCCTGCGCGTTCACGGTCGTGACCTGGACGCTCGCCGCGCCGGACGGGGCGGTCAGGGAGAGGGACGAGTCGAACCGGTTGTCGGCGACGACGCCGGGGCCGGCCGCGCCGAGCGGCGGTGTGGCGGCGCCGAAGGCGACGTCGGCGCCCCGGTCGGCGGCGAAGCCCGCCAGGACGGGCCGGTCGGCGACGAGCCGGACGGCGGCGGCCCTGCCGGACAGGGCGCCGTCGAGGGCGACGGAGGTCACGGTCTTGCCGGGGGCGTCCAGGACGTCCTGGCCCTGCGGGGCGAAGGCGCCGTCCGCGGTGATCACCTGGACTTCGATCCGGGCGTCGGCCTCGCCGGGGACCGCGACCAGCAGGCGGCGCCCGCCGGAGCCGCCCGGCACGCCGGGGACGAGGGCGGAGGCCGCGGGCGCGGCCGACTGCGGCAGCCACTCGACGCCCTTCTTCTCGCCGACCCGGACGCGCAGGGACGCGGCGACGCGGCCGCTGGTGGTGCGCACGCGCAGGGCGAGGTCGGCGGCGGTCTTCACGATGTCGCCGAGACCTTCGGGCGACCCGCCGATCTTCACGACGCGGGTGGTGTAGGGCTCGACGGGCGTGCCGCGTCCCTCGGTGGTGTCGAGGGGCCCCTCGCCGGACAGGGCGGAGACGTCGACGGACGCGGGCTGCGCGTCGACGTTGGTCAGGTAGAGGTCGAGCTCGTCGGCGGCGACCGGCCCGGGGCCCATGAACCACAGGTCGGTGCCGGGGGCGGCGCAGCGGGCGCCGGCGAGGCCGCGGTCGTCGCCGCCGTCCTCGTAGGCGGTCTGCTCCGCCTCCAGCCCGCCGGCGATGGGGCCGGTGGCGCGCAGGGTGTAGGAGTCCTCGCCGGACTTGGTGTCCTTGCCCCAGCCCTGACCGGGGGACGTCACGGACCCCAGCGGCGGCCCGCCCTTCGTCGGCGCCATGTCGACGCGCCCGCCGCCCTTCCTGCGGGCGAGGGACTGGACGGCGAGGCGGCCTCCCTCGTGTCCCGGGCAGACCGCCACGGCGTGCGTGACCGGCGCCTCGCGGCCCTTCTCGGACGCCTCGCCCGGACGGGAGAACGTCGCGGCGCCGTAGAGGGCGGCGACGGCCACGAGCATGAGGGCGGCGGTGGCGTAGCGCATGCCGAGGAGGCGCAGGACCTTGTCCATCAGGACACCTCCTCCGTGCTGGGCTCCTCCGCGGGTTCCGGCTGCTCCGGCGGCTCTACGGTCGAGGCGGGCGGCAGCGCGCGCTGGGCGCGGGCGCGGGGAGCGCGGCGCCGTCCCCGCCGCCCGCGGCGGCGGCGTTCCCGTTCCCCGGCGAGCATGAGCGTGTCGGTCTGCGCGCCCGGCAGCGCCAGGACGGCCACCAGCAGGACGGCGATCCCCTGGATGGCGACCCAGATGTGCCGCATCGTCATCGACCGGGTCAGTTCGAACTCTCCTCCGGCGGTGGGGAGGTCGTACCCCTGCGCCCAGCCGTCCACCGTCCGGGCCTTGACCTCGTCGCCGTTCAGCGCGGCCCGCCAACCACCGTCGGCTGGTTCTGCCAGGAGAAGCGTGCGCGGGCCCGTTCCCGGCGGGATCTGCACGCGGGCGTTGACGCGCCCGGCGGACAGGGGCGTGACCGTTGAGCCTTCCAGGAGCATCATCCGGGCGGACGTCGCCTGGAGCCGCCACACGGCGAACGTGCCCGTGCGGCTGAGGCGCGTCAGTTCGGGCGACGCGTCCAGGACCCTGGTGAGCGGGTCTTTCGCGGGATGCGGCACCAGCAGGTACTGGACGCCCATCCGCGTCAGCGCGGGCCCGTCGTCGCCCTCCCGGCCGGCGGACAGGCCGGCGACGAGGTCGTCCATGCGGTCGCGGGCCCGGCCGCCCTCGACGGTGACCTCCGACTCCCCCAGGCGGGGGCGCGCGCCCCTGAGGACCGTGTAGGAGACCCGTCCGGTCGGCTCCCGGTGCAGGACGAGCGTCCTGACTCCGCCGGTCCCCTGGACGAACTGGGGAACCGTGTCGGGGTCGAGCCTCCCGAGCGGGCCGCCCGCGCCGCCGGCCACCCAGAGCGCGGCCGCGAGGACGGGGGCCGTGAGCGCGGCGGCGAGCACGGCCGCTCCGCCCGCCTTGTAGATCAGGTGGTGGCCCGCCAGTGCCTCGGTGGCGCGCTGGACGGCGGCGGTGGCGGCGAGCAGGACTCCGGCGCCGGCGAACAGCAGCGCCGCCCCGGGCCACACCGGCGCCTCGTCCGCCCCCTTGGTGACGGTGGCGGCGCTGGTCAGCACCGCGACGAGGAGCCCGAAGACCGCCAGCAGCCAGCCAGCGAGCACGTGGCCCCGGCGGCTGCGCAGCGGCAGCGCGCACACGGCGACGGCGAGCAGCCCGGCGAGCGCCCACCGCGCGGGCGTGCCCGGCCCTCCCGGGTCGAGCGCCAGCAGGTCGGCCGGGGCGGCGGGGTCGAACCGCCGGTGCAGCCCCGCCTCGGTCAGGAAGCGGGAGGGGTGGAGCAGCAGGCCGGCGGTCCACGGGAGCGTCAGCAGCGGCGGGACGCCGAGCGCGATGGAAAGGCCGCGCAGGCCCTGCCGCCCCGGCCGGTCCAGCAGCGCCCGCACCATCCCGGCGGCCAGCAGGGCGACCGGCCAGATCAGCGGGACGAAGGACATCGCGACGGCGAGCAGCAGCGCGACCGTCCAGGCGGCCCGTCCCGCGCGCTTGCGGCGCGTCCGGGCGTCCAGCCCGGCGGCCTGCGACCGGGGGAAGCCGTAGAGGCGGGCGGCGTGCACGGCGATCAGCGGCAGGAGGACGAGGACGACGCAGGTCCCGATCCGCCCGCCCGCGACGGCGCCGGTCGCGGCGGGGAGCAGCGCGTACACGGCGGCGAACCAGGCGCGGACGGCCGACACCGGGACGCGGCGGCCGGACGCGCGGGCGCGCCGTCCCGTCCGTGGCGCCTCCACCACCAGCAGCCGCGACGCGCGGTAGGCGGTGAGCCCGGCCAGCGGGACGCCGCCGAGCAGCAGGACCGACACCGCCAGCCAGGGCTTGCCGAACGCCGCGGTGGACAGCACGGCCAGGACGCCGACGTACGGGGGGCTGCCCGCGTCGGTGCCGAGCCCCACCGGATGCCAGCCGGACAGGTACTGCGCCCACAGGTCGCTCGCGCCGCCCCACGCGGGGACGAGCGCGCCGCCGCCGAGCCGCCCGGCGGCCGTCGCCAGGGAGCGCTCGGCGGCGACCGCGACGGCGGCGAGGCCGAGCACGACCATCACGCCGGGACGGGCGAGGAAGCGGCGGATCGGGCCGGGCTCGTCGGCAGTGAGGTCGTCGTCCCTGTCCTCGCGGTCGCGCTCGTGGGCGGCGAAGTACTCCGAGACCGCCTCGCCGGCCCGGCGCAGCACGACCCAGCGCGTCTGGAACCGCCGTACGCTGCGCCGCGCGCGCGTGCGGCCCTCGGCGCGGGCGGCCCGTGCGCGCCGGAGCCGGCCGGGCGAGCGCAGCACGTCGCCGAGCGCGCGCAGCTCCTCGCGGGCCATGCCCGGCCGCTTGGTCACCACCAGGACGAGGGCGTGCGCGAGCGAGGCCCACACGTTGCGGACGAGGGCCCGCGGCATCGCCCCGAGCGGCTGGTTGGCGAGCAGGGTGAGCAGCGCGTTGCGGCGGTCGCGGCGGGCGGGGTGCTCGGCGGTCATGCCGATCTCGCGGAGCCCGCGCCGGGACGCCTCCGCGTGGTACACGACGGCGTCGCTCGCGGTGACGACCCGGTAGCCGGCGGCGTGGACGCGCCAGCAGAAGTCCAGGTCGTCGCGGAAGACGCCGTACTCGACGTCGAAGCCGCCGAGCCTTTCCCAGACGTCGCGGCGGACCAGCATCCCCGCGCTGCCGACCGACAGGACGTCCCGGACGCCGTCGTGCTGGCCCTGGTCGAACTCCCGCCGGTCCAGGCCGGTGTGGCGGCGGCCGGCGGCGTCGACGGTGACGCCGAGCTCGCGCAGGACGCGGCGGTCCTCCCAGTCGCGGACCTTGGGGCCGAGCACCGCCACGTTGGGGTCGGCGTCGGCCGTCCGCAGCAGCCGGTCGAGCGCGTCGCGTTCGGGCGCGCAGTCGTCGTGCAGCAGCCAGATCCACTCCGTGCGGGGCTTGCGGGACCCCTGGGCCTGGTCGGCGTGATGGGCGTGATGGGCGGGGGCGGACTCGTCCTCGGGGACGGGCGCGGACGCGGCGTCCTGCCGCAGCGCCTCGGCGATGGCCTCGCCGTAGCCGGTGGTGCGCGGCAGCGTGAGGACCTCGTTCTCGCCGACGACCTCCGCGAGGACGGCGGGGCCGCGGTCGGCGCTGCCGGTGTCGACGGTCACGAGGCGCTGCACGGGGCGCGACTGCGTCAGCAGTGCCTTCAACGCCTCCGGAAGCCACCGCGCGCCGTCGTGCGCGACGAGGACGGCGGTGACGACATGGCGATCGAGGGTGGGGGCCAAGGGTCGCTCGATCTGTGGGACGGACGGTGTCGGTGCCGGCCGGACGGGCGGTGCGCGACGGGCACGCGGTGCCGGACGGACAGCAGCCGTGCCGGCCCTGGGGCCGGCACGGCTGATAACTGTACGCGTGGCCGCGCCGGGCACGCTCCGGATCCACCGAGATCCGGGGACGCGGCCCGCGGGTCAGACGGCCTGCCGCTTCAGCTTCCGGCGTTCCCGCTCGGAGAGCCCTCCCCAGATGCCGAACCGCTCGTCGTGCTGCAGCGCGTACTCAAGGCACTCCATACGCACCTCGCATGCCCGGCACACCTTCTTGGCCTCGCGAGTGGAGCCGCCCTTCTCCGGAAAAAACGCCTCCGGGTCCGTCTGCGCGCACAGGGCGCGCTCCTGCCAGCCCAACTCTTCGCCGTCTGTGCCGTGCGCCAGCGGGATGACCACCTCGCTCACAGCGCACCTCCCTGCCCGTGGAACCCCCTGGTCAATGCCCTCCCACGAGTTCCTTCCCCCGAGACGGCATTGAAACTACACCGACGAAATTACACGCGTGTAGTAGCCGCCTCGTCAAGCCGGAAGGCATTCCCGGGCGACATAGCGGGTTTTGCCGGGATGGGCATGCTGACCTTTGGATGAAGATCAGTTAATCGGGCGGTCACCACCGGGGGCCGCGCCCCCTCCGTGGGTTTTTTACTGCGGCGGCGGGGGACGGTTGTCCCGGTACCAGTCGCCGCCCTCCTGGTCGCCGCCCTGCGGCGGGGCGGGCTGGGTGCCCTGCGGGTCCTGGCCGGAGCCGCCGCTGCCGCCGTAGGCACGGGTCCACTCGCCCATGTCCTCCTGCTCGGCGGGCGGCTGCCCCTGCTGGCCCGGCTGGTAGCCGCCCTGGCCGCCGTACTGCTGGTACTCCTGCGGCTGGCCGTACTGCGGCTGCTCGTAGCCCGGCTGACCGGGCTGGCCGTACTGCTGCTGGCCGTACTGCTGCTGCTCGTACCCCTGCTGAGCGGGCTGCTGCCCTTCACCGGCCTGCTGCCCGTACTGCTGGTACTGCTGGTACTGCTGCTGGTCGTAGCCCGGCTGGCCGGGCTGGCCGTACTGCTGCTGGCCGTACTGCTGCTGGCCCGGCTGGCCCTGCTGGTAGCCGAAGTCGGGGTAGCCCCCCTGCTGCTGCATCTGCGGCTGCGGGCGGGGCGGCTGCATCCCCTTGAAGACCGTGAAGGCGAACCAGCCGCCGACGCCGACCACGGCCAGATCGCCCGCGCCGACCAGGAAGGTCGTGAGCTTGGTCACCGCGCCCGCGTAGTCGGAGTCGGCGAGCATCCCGCTCAGCCACGAGACCACGCCGAACAGCCCGATGCCGCCGAGGACGCCGAGCGCCCCCATCGTGATCGTCCGCGCCTGCGGGGTCGGGGTGGCGCCCGAGGTCGTCAGCGCGATCGCCAGGACGACGAGACCGACCATCGCGACCTGCAGGAACGTCCCGTCGTTGGTCTGGCCGAGGGCGCGCAGCGTGAAGCTGCCCCCGCCGCCGAGAAGCGAAATGATGCCCGCGAGAAGGTGGACGCCCGCCGCGGCGAGCAGGACCCAGGCGGCCGGTTCGCGCAGGCGCTGGACGGCTTCCTTGTTCACGGTGGCATCTCCAGACTCGGGACCGGGTGTTCTCCGATAGCAGGCAAAGCTTTGCATAGTGTCGCCCGGAGCGGCGACCCCTCTGCTCTCCTATGGGGATCACCGTAGGGTTGAGGACATGAAGATCGTGGCGTTGGCGGGCGGGATCGGCGGCGCCCGATTCCTGCGCGGGCTCCTGGCGGCCGCCCCGGAGGCGGAGATCACCGTCATCGGCAACACCGGGGACGACATCTCCCTGTTCGGCCTGCGGGTCTGCCCCGACCTGGACACCGTGATGTACACGCTCGGCGGCGGCATCAACGAGGAGCAGGGCTGGGGACGGGCGGAGGAGACCTTCACCGTCAAGGAGGAGCTGGCCGCCTACGGGGTGGGGCCGGGATGGTTCGGGCTCGGCGACCGCGACTTCGCGACGCACATCGTCCGGACGCAGATGCTGGCGGCCGGCTACCGGCTGTCCGCGGTGACGGAGGCGCTGTGCGACCGGTGGCGGCCGGGGGTGCGGCTGCTGCCGATGACCGACGACCAGGTCGAGACGCACGTGGTGGTCGAGGACGAGCAGGGACGGCGCGCGATCCACTTCCAGGAGTGGTGGGTGCGGATGCGCGCGTCGGTCCCGGCGCTGTCGATCGCGGCGGTGGGCGCCGCGGAGTCCGCGCCGGCGCCGGGCGTGCAGGCGGCGATCGAGGCGGCCGACGTGGTGCTGTTCCCGCCGTCCAACCCGGTGGTGAGCATCGGGACGATCCTGGCGGTGCCCGGCATCCGGGACGCGGTCGCGGCCAAGACCGTGGTGGGCGTGTCGCCCATCGTCGGCGGGGCGCCCGTGCGCGGGATGGCCGACGCGTGCCTGACCGCGATCGGGGTGGAGACGTCGGCGCGCGCGGTCGCCGAGCACTACGGCCTCGGGCTGCTGGACGGCTGGCTCGTCGACGAGGCCGACGCGGACGTGCGGGTGGAGGGCATCGAGGTGCGCTCGCGCCCGCTGCTGATGCGCGATGCCGAGACGACCGCCGCGATCGCGCGCGCGGCCCTGGACCTGGCGGTGGAGCTGAAGCGGGCGGGGGTCGCGGAATGAGCGCGGGGTCGAGCGGAGCGGACCGGCGGGGCGTCCCCCCGCAGCGCATCGAGGTGTTCGGCGTGCCGGGCATGCCGGAGGTCGCCGAGGGCGCCGACATCGCCGCGCTGATCCCGGACGGGACGGTCGAGGACGGCGACGTGCTCGTCGTCACCTCCAAGATCGTCAGCAAGGCGGAGGGGCGGATCCTGGTCGCCGACGACCGCGAGAAGGCCATCGACGCCGAGACCGTGCGGGTGGTGGCGCGGCGGGCGCACGCGCGCGGCGAGACCCGGATCGTGGAGACGCGGCAGGGGCTGGTGCTGGCCGCCGCCGGCGTGGACGCGTCCAACACCCGGCCCGGCACGGTGCTGCTGCTGCCGGAGGACCCGGACGCCTCGGCCCGGCGCATCCGCGCCGGGGTGCGGGAGCGGACCGGCGCGGACGTGGCCGTGATCGTGTCGGACACGCTCGGGCGGCCCTGGCGCAACGGGCTCATGGACGCGGCGATCGGCGTCGCCGGCCTGGCCCCGCTCAGCGACCTGCGCGGGCGCGACGACGCCTACGGCAATCGCCTGGAGGCCACGATCACGGCGGTCGCCGACGAGATCGCGGCGGCCGGCGAGCTGGTCAAGGGCAAGCTGGAGGGCGTGCCGATCGCGGTCGTGCGCGGGCTGTCCGGCCTGGTCACGCCGGAGGACGGGCCCGGCGCCCGGGCGCTGGTGCGCCCGCCCGCGGAGGACATGTTCCGGTTCGGCTCGGCGGACGTGCTGGGCGCGCGGCGCACGATCCGCGAGTTCACCGCCGAGCCGGTGGACCCGGCCGCGGTGCGGCGGGCCGTCGGCGCCGCGATCACCGCGCCGGCGCCGCACCACACCACGCCGTGGCGGTTCGTCCTGCTGGAGTCGGCGGAGTCGCGGACGCGGCTGCTGGACGCGATGCGCGACGCCTGGGAGGCCGACCTGCGCCGCGACGGCTTCTCCGCGGAGTCGGTCGCCAGGCGGCTGCGGCGCGGCGAGGTGCTGCGCCGGGCCCCCTACCTCGTCGTCCCGTGCCTGGTCATGGACGGATCGCACGACTATCCCGACGACCGGCGGTCCCGCGCCGAGCGCGAGATGTTCGTGGTGGCGGCCGGGGCGGGCGTGCAGAACCTGCTCGTCGCGCTGGCCGTGGAGGGGCTCGGCTCGTGCTGGGTGTCGAGCACGATGTTCTGCCGCGACGTGGTCCGCGACGTCCTCGACCTGCCGGACGCGTGGGACCCGATGGGCGCCGTCGGGGTGGGCCGCGCGGCCGCGCCCCCGCGCGAGCGCCCGCCGCGCGCCCCGGACGCCTTCATCGAAGTCAGATGAACGGATCAGGGACCGCGCGGGAATAGACGCGGGCGGGCCCCGGCTTCTACGGCCGGGGCCTTCTCCTTTCGCCGGTGTTTCGCACCCCCGGCGCGGCGCGGAATATGACGATTGGCATAGAGTGCCCGCATGGACGCCCCGAGCTCCGCTCTTCGCCGGGCCCTGGCCCGCGCGCGCGACGGCAAGACACTGGACCGATCCGAGGCCACCACACTGCTGCAGGCCCGCGGGGCGCGGCTCGACGACCTGCTCGGCTACGCGGCCCGCATCCGGGACGCCGGTCTGGAGGCCGCGGGCCGCCCCGGCGTCATCACCTACAGCCGCAAGGTCTTCATCCCGCTGACCCGGCTGTGCCGCGACCGCTGCGGGTACTGCACGTTCGCGACCGTCCCGCACCGGCTCGACTCGCCCTACCTCAGCCCCGACGAGGTGCTGGAGATCGCGCGGCGCGGCGCCGAGACGGGCTGCAAGGAGGCGCTGTTCACGCTCGGGGACCGTCCCGAGGACCGGTGGCGCCCGGCCCGCGAATGGCTGGACGCGCACGGCTACGACGACACGCTCTCGTACGTGCGCGCGATGGCGATCCGGGTCCTGGAGGAGACCGGGCTGCTGCCGCACCTGAACCCCGGGGTGCTGACCTGGCGCGACTTCCAGCGGCTCAAGCCGGTCGCGCCCTCCATGGGGATGATGCTGGAGACGACCGCGACGCGGCTGTTCAGCGAGCGCGGCGGCCCCCACTTCGGGTCGCCGGACAAGGACCCCGCCGTCCGGCTGCGGGTGCTGGAGGACGCGGGCCGCACCAACGTGCCGTTCACGACCGGCATCCTCATCGGGATCGGCGAGACGGTCGAGGAGCGCGCGGACGCGATCTTCGAGATCCGGCGGACGATGCGCGAGTACGGGGCGATCCAGGAGGTGATCGTCCAGAACTTCCGCGCCAAGCCCGACACCAGGATGCGCGACACCCCGGACGCCGAGCTGGAGGAGCTGGCCGCGACGATCGCGGTGACGCGGCTCGTCCTCGGCCCGAAGGCGCGCGTGCAGGCGCCGCCGAACCTGGTCGCCGAGCAGTTCGCGCTGATGCTGCGCGCCGGGATCGACGACTGGGGCGGCGTGTCGCCGCTGACGCCCGACCACGTGAACCCGGAGCGGCCGTGGCCGCAGATCGACGAGCTGGCCGCCAGGACCGCCGGGGCGGGCTTCGAACTGCGCGAGCGGCTCACGATCTACCCCGAGTACGTGCGGCGCGGCGAACCGTGGCTGGATCCTCGCCTCACCGCGCACGTCGCCGCCCTGTCCGATCCCGCGACGGGGCTGGCGCGGGAGGACGCCGTCGTCGAGGGACGTCCCTGGCAGGAGCCCGACGGCGGGTTCGAGGCGTTCGGCCGGACCGACCTGCACACCGGGATCGACACGACGGGCCGCACGGCGGACCGCCGCGACGACTTCGACGAGGTGTACGGCGACTGGGACGCGCTGCGCGACCGCATGGCGGCGCCGCAGCGGTTCGACGCCGACGTCAAGGCCGCTCTGGCGCGCGCGGAGCAGGACCCGGCGGGGCTGTCCGACGACGAGGCGCTGGCCCTGCTGCACGCCGACGGCCCGGAGCTGGACGCGCTCGCCGCACTGGCGGACGGCCTGCGGCGCGACACCGTCGGCGACGACGTCACCTATGTCGTCACCCGGAACATCAACTTCACGAACGTCTGCTACACCGGCTGCCGGTTCTGCGCGTTCGCGCAGCGCCGCACGGACGCCGACGCCTACACGCTGTCGCTGGAGCAGGTCGGGGACCGCGTGGACGAGGCCTGGGAGGCGGGCGCGACCGAGGTCTGCATGCAGGGCGGCATCCACCCGGACCTGCCCGGCACCGCGTACTTCGACCTGGCCCGCGAGGTGAAGCGCCGCGCGCCCGGCATCCACCTGCACTCCTACAGCCCGATGGAGGTCGTGAACGGCGCGTCCCGGACGGACCTGTCGATCCGGGAGTGGCTGGAGGCGGCGAAGGAGGCGGGCGTCGACTCGCTGCCCGGGACGGCCGCCGAGATCCTGGACGACGACGTGCGGTGGGTGCTGACCAAGGGGAAGCTGCCCACCGACCAGTGGGTCGAGGTCGTCACCACCGCGCACGAGATCGGCATTCCGACGACGTCCACGATGATGTACGGGCACGTGGACACCCCCGCGCACTGGGTCGCGCACATCAAGCTGCTGCGGTCCATCCAGGAGCGGACCGGCGGGTTCAGCGAGTTCGTGCTGCTGCCGTTCGTCCACCACAACTCGCCCATCTACCTCGCCGGGCTGGCGCGTCCGGGCCCGACCGCGCGGGAGAACGTCGCCGTCCATGCCCTGGCGCGCATCCTGCTGCACGGCGCGATCTCCAACATCCAGACGTCCTGGGTGAAGCTCGGCGACGAGCTGTGCACGCGGGTTTTGCGAGGAGGGGTGAACGACCTCGGCGGGACCCTCATGGAGGAGACCATCAGCCGGATGGCCGGCTCGGAGAACGGGTCGTTCAAGCCCATCAGCGAACTGGAGGCGATCGCGGCGCGCGCGGGCCGTCCCTCGCGGCAGCGCACCACCCTCTACGGGGACGTTCCCGCCGAGCGGCTGGAGGCGTCCCGCCGCACCGACGGCATCGGTCACTTCGGACGGCAGGCTCTCAACCTGACGCCGGTGTCCCGGCCCGTGTGAGCGACGGGGGGGACGGAGCGGAGCCCGCGCGGCGCCCGCAGACGTCCAGGTCCACCACTGTGAAGCGATTCTTACACGATCCATGCAGAAAGCCTCGCTGGACCTGAACGTTGGACGGAGTCAAACTGTAGGTGCGACCGGAAGAGGCGGAGACCCCGGCTCTTCCGATTCGCCCCGCGCGGGAACGCCGCCACTGCGATCCCAAGGAAGAAGACCATGCTGTACGTACTCGGCCTCATCATCGCCCTCGCCGTCCTCGGCCCCCTCCTCGGCGCCGACAGCCGGGACGGCCTCGACCGGGCCCCGGACAACTTCTGGCTGCGCCGCTGCCGCACGGCTCGGGCCCTGGTCAGAAGGACCGGTAGTCCCGGACGGACAGACGGGGGCCACGCCTCGGCGGGTGCATCCCGGACGATTCCAGCAGCCGGGTGACCCGGTAGCGATGACCGGCGTAGGGCTCCAGCAGTTCCAGCATCCCGGCGTCGTCGACCTTGCGGCCCGCCAGCGCCCAGCCGACCAGGCCGGGCAGGTGGTAGTCGCCGACGGAGACGGCGTCGGGATCGCCCACCGCGCGCTGCCTGATCTCGGCGGCCGTCCACACGCCGATGCCCGGCAGCGACCGCAGCCGCGCCTCGCCCGGGTCCTCCTCCAGCCGCCGCGCGACCCGCGCCGCACCGATGATCGTCCGGGCCCGGACGGCCTCCAGGCCGGACCGGTGCCACTCCCACGAGGGAATCCGGATCCAGACCTCCGGCGGCGGCGAAACCCGCAGGTGGGGGGCGCCGGGCGCGGGCTGCCCGAACCGGCGCAGCAGGTAGGCCCAGGCGCGCCACGCCTCCTGCCCCAGCACCTTCTGCTCCATCACCGCCGGCACGAGCGCCTCGAAGACCCGCCGCGTCCGTCCGATCCGCAGCCCCGGGCGCTTCAGCACCTGGTCGCGGACGACGTCGTGCCGCGCGACGAACCCGTCCGGCTCGTCGGCCGCCCCCAGTAGTTCGGGCACCCCGTCCAGCAGCCATTCGGCGCCCGGCCCCCAGGCCGTGGCCTCGACGGCGTCCCCGGCCCAGGCGACCCGCAGCGTGCCGGGCCCGTCGGGAGTATGAGACGTCCGCCAGACGGACCCGTCCGGCTCGAACCGGCACGCCGGATCGCGCGACCCGCGCCGGTGCGGCGCCAGCGCGTCGCGCAGATCCAGCGCCCACGGCGGCCGCCACTCCCGGACCCGGCCGGGAAGGCGCCCAGCGGTCGCCTTCCCGGCCGCCCCGGACGGTTCAGCAACACTCAACGAGCCGTCTCCCTGCCTCACATGCCCCACCGGGGCCTTCCCGCACGCCGGCGCCTCGGCGGACTCCGGCACCAGTCTGCCACCGCCCGGCGCATGCACTTCCCGTTCCACGGCAAAATATAAATATCGCCATAAAGCAGAATTCTTCTAGTTTTGCCCCGAAAGAACTCTGACGCGACCCCCATCCGCGCCCTTACCTTGCGGCCATATTGCGATCAGGAAATGGCTGTTAATCTGCCGGGCAGCGTCATCCCCCAACAAAAGGAAGAGTTCATGGCGAACATGCCATTTCGGGCGTCCGTGATCCTCGCCGCCACCTGCGCGGCCCTCCCCTTGGCCGCGACCGTGCCCGCGCACGCCGACGCAGGCGTCCTGCACCGAAGCTGCCAGCAGGTGCGCCAGAACTTCCCCAGCGCGCCGGACGGGACCTATCTGCTGAGCGACGGCGCGAAACTCTTCACGGTCTACTGCGCCGACATGACGACGATTCCCAAGGAGTACGTGACGCTCGAGAGGACCGGTTCGTCCGAGAATTACTCGCAATACACCGCCGGCGGCGCGTCGCCCGGCACGAACGTCAGGACCCGCTTCACCCGGGTCCGGCTCGACCCCGCGACGTTCACCGTGGACATCGGCGATCTCAAGTACGCGTCGTCCACCGGCTCGCTCGGTCACGCCGGCTCCGAGACCGTGACGAGCATGCCCTACGCCGTCGCGATGTCGTGCACCGGCACTCCCGCCGGCGAGGGCGGCATCGACCTGCGGGGCACGGCCGTCAAGGTCGACAACGCATTCGCCACCGGCGGCGCCGGCGCCTCCGGGACGGCGACCGTCAGCCCGGACGCGCAGGCCGTCACCCTGCGCGGCGGCGGCTTCTGCGGCTGGATCATGCCGACGCCGGTCCGGTACAACCCGTTCAACCCGAGCCCGGGCATGCCCAACCTCAAACTGGACTGCACGAACCAGATCCGCAGCGAACGCCAGATCTGCCTGCGCCTCACCCCGGCCAGTCCGCGGATACAGGTGACGCGGGAAGGCTCACACCGCCTGGTGCACCTGCGCCCCGGCGGTCGCACGACGGTGCTCGGCCTCGACGGCCGGGTCCGCTCCCTCCGCTGACCCGCGGCATCCATGAGACCGCCTTGCGCCCCGGCGCAAGGCGGTCTGACTTCGCCCGGACTCCCCCCGGGGGCAGGCCATTAAATGATCACCATAAGGTGATTTTCTTCGTCCGATCCAAAAATGATCACGCTGACGCTCTCATACCGGCGGGCATGCGCGGGCCGAGCCCGCCGATCACCGGCCGCTGCCAGAGGATTCCCCGGTCGCGCGGTCCACCACGGCGCCCAGCCGGCGACCTCACCGGAACGCGGCCGATATCACCGAGGAGATCGGGGCCGGCGAACCGAAAATGACTCCAGTCATGAGGTTCGTCAAATTGCTGCTTGCACGGCCTCTGGTCTCAGTGGATTCTCTGGTGAGCGGTGTACCGCGGAGGCCTCCGGCCGAGACGGCGCGAGTACCCGCACTGTCTCGTCGTCGCCCCATGGAGGCATCATGCGCCGCAAGATCGCCACGACCGCCCTCGCCCTCGCCCTGAGCGCGAGCGGGCCGGCTCTGACCCCCACCGCCGCCAGCGCCGCGCCCGCGGGACCGGCCACCGCGCCGAGCAGGGCACTCGCCGCGCCGGCCTTCAACGCCAGCGGCATCTACACGATCTTCCAGAGCCGCGGGGGCAACCCCCAGGTCAACGTGACCCAGGACGGCAGCGGGAGACTCTTCGGGTCCGCGGTCTCCGGCAGCACGGTCGGGACGATCGAGACAGGGCTGGTGGACGGCTTCACCATCTCCTTCAACATCGGATGGTCCAACGGGGCTCGGGGACGCTACGTCGGCTCGCTGGGCGCCGACAGGCGCCTGTCAGGAACCACCTTCGACCTGAACCACCCCTCCAGCCAGGCGACCTGGAGCACCACCCGCACCTTCTAAGCAACCGGCGCGGCCGGAATACAGGCGGAAAGAGACCCGCGGCGCGGCTGTCAAGTCGACAACCCCTTCGCCAATCGCGGCGCTTCCCCCTCCGGCTCGGCGACCGTCAGCCCGGCCGCGCTAGCTCGCCCCTGCGGCCAGGAGCACGGTGCAGGCGCCCCGGAAAGGCTCCCGCCTCCTCGTGCAGCTGCGCCCCCGCGACCGCCCGGTGTCGGTCCTCGGCCTTGGCGGACGGACCCGCTCCGTCCGCTGACCATGAGCACCCTGGAGACCGCCTTGTGCCCGCCGCGCAAGGCGGTCTTCGGCCGTGCTCAAGTCGTCGGCGGAGAAGCGGATGGCCGTCGGGCCTCGCTCGACGGCCGCCTCCCCGGCCGTTCCAGACGGAGCTTCGGCAAGGCTCAATGACCGAGCTCGCCCCGTTTGATGCGAGCCACCAGCCCACCGAACGACTCAACGGAGAGCGCCAGGCTTCCCGCGCTAGGGGCCTTGGAATCCCTGACACCCACAGCGCCCGTCAGCCGGACGATCTCCACACAACTCGAATTGTCGGTCATACCGCTGTAGCTCGACTTACGCCAGTTCGCCGGGGAGGTCATCTCATGTACTCCATCATGCGCTCGATCAGTCGACGCGAGGGGACCTCGGGGAGCGCCTGCGCGGCGATGAGTTCGAAGCCGTGCTCTGGCCGGCGCCTCGTGCGAGGACTGCCCGCAGCGTCTCTTCGGTGAAGTAGTACATGTGATCGCTGTCAAAGTGGACGTACCCGGCTTTCTGTTCAGCGAGCAGGCGACCGCCGTAGCGTGGCGTGAGGAGCACGATCGTGGCCCCGGTCGCCGCCAGGCTCGCTGCCCACCGCAGGGCCCCGGCCGGATCGGGCAGATGCTCGACCACGTCGATCATCGTGATCACGTCGAAGGGCGCCTCCGCCAGGTGACGCCTGGCCTCGGCGAGGGTGTAGACGCTTCCGGGCGAGAACTCGCCCGCGAACATGGCATCGGTGAGCTCCTCGCCCCAGAGATCCCAGCAGCTGATCTCCTGGATCTCCCAGTTGCTTTGAGTAAAGGGAGTTCACGGCGCGCGAACTGAGGATCCCTAATGTACGCGAGACCACAGATATCGACTTCGCCGTTCAGTGCATCGAAGCCGAAACCCAGCCATGCGCTCCCCTGCGCGCGTGCGCCGCGTCGTCCACGCTCCCGAGGACCGCGTCCCGGATCGGCGTGGGGCTTCGCGGGTTGCGGACCGCGGCGTACGTCTCGTCCTCCAGCGCCCCGCACGCCGTCAAGAACTGGAAGTACTCCGCCAGGGCCAGTTTGATGCGAGGGCCGTCATCGGTCTCCCGCACCTCCTGCACCACGGCCAAGAGGTCGTTCCAGGACTCGCCGTTCTCGTCATCGACCGCGCGGTAGGCGCGGCGTCGCCGCAGGACCTCCTCGTCCACCGAGCTATCCGACCGGCGATGAGGCGACACCTGCCGAACCAGAACGTTCTCATCGAAGTCGTGGTTCGTCCACGACGGCTTGGTCAGGAAAGGCTCGATCCGGCGGCGGTTGCCCTCCATCAGCAGGTACAGGTCGTCCAGCCTGTCATTGCGTAAGTAGTACTCAAGCAACAACCCATCCTCGGGGTCTGAGGCTACTCGGGCGAGAAGCGGATCGCCGTCGGCGGCAGTTCCACATTCGGCCAGACGCGGGCGCCGTTGAGGAGCTGGTTTCCGGGGCCCACGGTCGCGCCGTCACCGATGACGCAGTCCTCCAGGACGGCACCCGAGCAGATACGGGCGCCGCGGCCGACGACCGAGCGGGTGACGCGGGCGCCGGCCTCGATCACGGCGCCGTCGAACAGGACGCTGGACTCAACCCTGGCGTCGGCGCCGATGCTCGCTTCGACGCCGACCGCGGTGCCGCCGCCGACCCGGGCGGAGGCGGCCACGGCAGCGCCGTCGAGGAGGAGGACGCCGTGCTTGTGCGCCGAGACGACCGGGGATGCCAGCGCACCGAGGACGAGGTCGTTGACGCCCCGGACGAAGGCGGCGGGCGTCCCGACGTCCAGCCAGTACGCGGCCTCGACGTAACCGCAGATCGGTTCACCGTCCGCGAGCAGCCCGGGGAAGGTCTCGTACTCCGCCGACACGACGCGTCCGGGAGGGATGCGGTCGATCATCGAGCGGCGGAACACATAGCAGCCCGCGTTGACCTGGTTCGTCGGCGGGTTCGGAGACTTCTCCACGAAGTCCAGCACCCGACCGCCGGACGACGTCGGCACCGAGCCGTACCGGCGGGCGTCCTCCACAAGGGTGAGGTGCAGGGTCACCGCCGCCTCGCCCTTCTCGTGCGCGGCGATCTGGGCGGAGATGTCATGGCCGGACAGGATGTCGCCGTTCAGAACGAGGACGGGGCTGTCGGCGTCGCATGTCAGGGCGGTGGAGGCGTTGCGGATCGCGCCCGCCGTGCCGAGCGGCTCGTCCTCGGTCACGTAGACCATCTCCAGGCCGAGCCGCGCACCGTCGCCGAAGGCTTCGTTGAACATCTCCGCCCGGTACGACGTCGCGAAGACGATCCGGGTGACGCCCGCATTGCGCGCACGCGCCAACTGGTGCTCCAGCAGCGGCACCCCGGCGGTGGGGAGCAGGGGTTTCGGGGTGGAGATCGTCAGGGGGCGCAGGCGGGTGCCTTGACCTCCTACCAGGAGGATCGCTTCCACTCGGTTCCTTTCTCCACGCGCGGTCGGAGAGAGCCTAGTGGGTGTGTGCGGCGGCGTACTGGTCCACGGCACGCTGGTAGGAGGCGATGTGGGCCTCCGCGGACGCCGACCAGGAGAACCGCTCGGAGCGGGTGTGGGCGGCCTCGGCGAGCTCGGCGCGGCGGGACGGGTCGTCGATCAGGGAGGCTAGGGCGGCGCCGATGCCGTCCGGGTCGAGTTCGGTGTAGGCGACCGCGTCGCCGCCGACCTCGGGGAGGGGCCCGCGGTGGGTGGTCAGGACGGGCGCGCCGCAGGACATGGCCTCCAGGACGGGCAGCCCGAAGCCCTCGCCGCGGCTCGGGAGCGCGACGACCAGGGCGCCGCCGAAGAACCCGGGCAGGGCCGACCAGGGCAGGTAGCCGGGGCGCAGGACGCGCAGCTCCAGCGGGACGGTGGCGAGGGCCGCGTCGACCTCGTCGTCCCAGCCGCCGCTGCCCGCGAGGACCAGCGCCGGGGCGTCCTCGCGGCCGGCGCAGGCCCGCACCCAGCCGCGGATCAGGTTCGGGACGTTCTTGCGCGGCTCCAGCGCGCCCAGGTACGCAATGTAGGGGCGGCCGTGCAGGCCGAGGCGGTCCGAGACGTGCTTGACCTCCGGCTCGGACGGGCGGTGGAAGACCTCGTGGTCGACGCCGTGGTAGGCGACGTCGATGTGGGACGGGTCGGCGCCGAGGATGCGGACCAGCTCGTCGCGCGTCGCGCGGGACGGGGCGATCAGCCGGGTCGCGCGGCGGGCCGCGTTGCGGGTCGCCGACTTGATGTAGGAGGTGCGCACCGGGTCGTGCAGCTCCGGCTCGGCGAACAGGGTGACGTCGTGGATCGTCACCACGGTCGGCAGGCCGGCGCTCACCGGCATCGTGTAGGTCGGCAGGTGGATGACCTCGGCGCCGACGCGCCGGGCCACGTGCGGCAGCCCCGACTGCTCCCAGGCCAGCCGGGTGGCGCGGTGCGAGAGCGTCGCCGGGCCGGCGACGACCTGCGCGCCGGGAACGAGGCCCCCGTAGCGTTCGGCGTCCGCACGCTGGCAGGCGACGGCGAGGTCGGCGCCCTGCCGGTGCAGGGCGCACAGCAGCCCGTCCACGTACCGGCCGAGCCCGCCGCGGTCGGCGGGCACGGCGGTGGCGTCGAGCAGAATCCGAGGCGCCACGGTCCACTCCCCCATCCAGCGCGGTGGCGTAGATCACTCTTTACTCTTCGAGCGTACGCCCGGAAGGCGGTTACTCGCCGGATCTCGTTCCACGCGATTCATCGTGAGGGGCCCTCCCCACACGGCCACCTCTTACGCGCTCCGCCTCCCGCACGCCCTGTCTTTTTCGGGCCCGGACCAGAACGATGCTGCCGCGCTCGTTCGGCGCGGCGCGGTCGGCGAGCGCGACGAGCGGCGTGAGCGGCGCGGCCGCGTTGAAGCCGACCCTGCCGCCGTAGGTGGAAAGGGACAGGTAGAGGCGCTCGGTGGCGGCGGTGCGGAACTGGTAGCTGTGCCCGACGAGGTCCAGGCCGCGCTCGTCCATCAGCTTGCGCAGGCTCTCGTGGGTGTAGGTGTGCTGGACGTGGTACTTGGCCTTGTGCGCGTCGCGCAGTTTCGGCCAGGCGTCGGCGCGGCTCAGCACGTCGGCGGACATGAAGATCTCACCGCCGGGCTTGAGGACCCGCGCCATCTCGTCCAGCGACCTGCCGCCGTCGTCGAAGTGCTCGATCGCGCAGACCGACAGGACCGCGTCGAACGAGCCGTCGGCGAACGGCAGCCGCAGCGCGTCACACTCGATCAGCGCGGGGGCGTGCGCGAGCGTCCGCCCGTAGGCCATCTTGCCGCGGGCCAGGTCGATCGAGACGGCGTCGGCGCCACGCCGGCGCGCGCGGCCGGCCCAGTAGCCGTCACCGCCCGCGACGTCGAGGACCCGCCTGCCGCGCAGGTCGCGCCCCATCCAGTCGAGCAGCGTCCCCGCCTCGCGGTACCTGCACACGTGCACCTGGTGCCCCATGAAGGCGACCACATCCGAAATCTTCATCGCTCCCCAACTCTAGGCGGAGCGGGCGGCCGTAAGGTCACGTTCGCCTACGCTGGGCGCGTGAAGATGAAGGTCGTCGCCGTCCGGAGCCTGCGCGTGCTCCTCGTCCTGCTCGCGCTCGCGTTCTGCGGCTACAGCGTGGCGTCCCAGTGGGACGCCGCGGTGGACGCGTTCCGGCAGATGTCGTGGATGACGCTGGCCGGGGCGCTCGCCGCCGGACTGGCGGGGCTCTTCGTCTGGATGCTCGGCTGGCGGGAGTTCCTCGCCGGGCTCGGGTCGCCGCTGCCGGTGCGGGCCGTCTTCCGGATCTCGGGCATCAGCCAGCTCGGCAAGTACGTCCCGGGCAAGGTGTGGGCGCTGGTCACGCAGATCGAGATGACGCGCGAGCACAAGGTGCCGCCCGAGCGCAGCTTCGGCTCGACGATGCTGGCGGTCGCGACGTCCACCTCGTGCGGGCTCGCTGTCGCGGCGGTGACGCTGCCCCTGACGTCCGCGGCGGCGCGCCGGGAGTACTGGTGGCTGTTCCTGCTGGCGCCCGTCCTGCTGGCGATGCTGCACCCGAGGATCGTGAGCTGGGCGCTCGGCGTGATGCTCAGGCTGGTGCGGCGGCCGCCGCTGGAGCACCCGGTCGGCCTGGGCGCGACGCTCAGGGCCGTCGGGTGGACGGTCCTCGGGTGGGCCCTGTTCGGCGTGCACACCTGGCTGCTGTGCGCGGCCGTGGGCGGCGACGGCAAGGGGCTGCCGTTCCTGGCGACCGGGGCGTACGCGCTGGCGTTCGTCGCCGGCTTCCTCGTCTTCATCGCCCCGGGCGGCATCGGGGCCCGGGAGGCGGCGCTGACGGTCGTGCTGACGCCGGTGCTCCCGGCGGGCGCGCCGGTCGTGGTCGCGATCGCGTCCCGGGTGCTGCTGACCGCCGCCGACCTGCTGATCGCGGGCGTGGCCTTCCTGCTGGGCAGGACGGCCACGGCCACCGGGAATGAACCGCGGACCAAGGAGCTTGTGAGGGGTACTCCGCCCACGACGGGCACGCAGCCTACGAAGGAGGGACCGTGACGGCCCCGATCACCGTGACCGACGCGACGTTCGCCAACGAGGTCCTGAGCAGTGACACCCCCGTGCTGGTCGACTTCTGGGCCGACTGGTGCGGGCCGTGCCGCATGATCGCTCCCGTACTGGAGCAGATCGCCGCCGAGCAGGACGGCAAGATCAAGATCGCGAAGATGGACTACGACGCGAACCCGCAGACGCCGGGCAAGTACGGCGTGATGGGGCTGCCGACCCTGCTGCTCCTCAAGAACGGCGAGGTCGTGGAGCAGATCGTCGGCGCCAAGCCGAAGCGCGCCCTGATGAAGGTCATCGAACCGCACCTGTGAGCGCGTCGAGGTAGGCGGCCCACACCGGGCCGTGGTCGACCGGGCGGACGCCGGAGCGCAGCCGCTCCGGCTCCCCCGGCGCGTAGAAGCGGCGGAGGGCGCCGGCGAGCGACGGCACGTCGTCCGGCGTGCAGACCAGCCCGTCCACGCCGTCGCGGATCTGTCCGGCGAATCCGCCCACATCGGTGGCGATCACCGGGAGGCCGTGCTCGTGGGCCATCCACACGTTCTGCGACGAGGTCGCCGACCGGTAGGGCATGACGAGCGCGTCGGCCGCGGCGAACAGCCCCGGGATGTCGGCGGCCGGGACGTACCCGGGCCGCAGCTCCACCCTGGACGTCAGGTCCAGCGAGCGGACCAGCTCGCGGGTCTCCTCCAGGCCGCCCCAGAACTCGCCCGCGACGGTCAGCGCCACGTCGTCCGGGCCCTCGGCGAGGGCGCGCAGCAGGACGTCCAGCCCCTTGTACGGGCGGACGATCCCGAAGAACAGCAGCCGCCGGCGCACCTTCCCGTCGCCGGGCGCGGCGGCGCCGGCCGCGGGCAGGTGCGCGGCCATCTCGGCGACCCGCACGGGCCGCGGGGTGAGCCCCCGCGCCAGGCCGGCCTGCGCCTCGGTGTGGACGAGGACGCTATCCGCCTTCCGCAGCAGGCGCCTCATGAGCGGCTCGTCGTACGGCTTGCGCTCGTGCGGCAGGACGTTGTGGCACAGCGCCACCACCGGGGTCCGGCGCCGGAGCCCGGCGAGGATCCCCAGGTAGGCCGGCACCTGCACGGTGCTCAGGACCACCAGGACGACCAGGTCGCACGAGCGCAGCGCGCGGCCGGTGCGCCACCACCCGTCCGGGCGGCGCCAGTCGAGCCGGCGCCGGGTGCCGGGGAACGGCTCCCCCTCCGGCTCGGAGATCGTCTGCTGGCCGGGGTACAGGAACGAGGGGTACTGGGCCCGCCACGACTCGATGACGACGTCGTGGCCGGCCGCCGCCAGCCGGTGCGCCAGCTCGGTGGTGTGCCGGGCGCCGCCGCCCTTGTAGGGGAACGCGGGCCCGACGATCGCGACGCGCATGCCGCTAGACGTCGCCGCGCGAACGGACGATCAGGTCGGCCAGCAGCGCCAGCGAAGCGATGATCAGCCCCGTGACGAAGATCATGATGGTGTTGTTGGCGAAGTAGCCGAAGTGCACCACCATGTCGAACACGCCCTTGAGCAGCCCGATCACGATCAGCCACAGCGCGGGCGGCATCAGCACCTTGAGCGGGTTGAAGTACATCACCATCCGCAGCACCTGCAGGATGTAGCGGTAGGCGTCCTTGGTGAAGTGGAACTTCGACTTGCCGGCCCGCTTGGCGTAGTCGATCGGCACGTACCGGACCGGGTGCTGGTTCGACAGGAACGCGATGGTGATCGTGGTGACGCAGGAGAACCCGGGCGGCAGCAGCCGCAGGTACGGCAGCGACACCTCGCGGCGGAACGCGCGCAGCCCCGAGTTCAGGTCGGGGATCCTGGTGTTGGTGAGCCGCTCGGCGACCTTGCGGATGAACCACTTGGCGGGCACCCGCAGCGCCTTGTGCGTCCCCTCCTCGGAGGTGCGCGCCCCGACGACCTGGTCGACCGCCGGTTCGGAGTCCAGGACCTCGACCAGCTCGGGGATCCGCTCGTTCGGGTAGGTCATGTCGGCGTCGGTCCACACGACGATGTCGCCGCGGGCCTGCTGGGAGCCGATGCGCCGGACGGTGCCCGACCCGCTGTTGTGCTGGAACGCCATGATGCGCATGTGCGGGAAGCGGGGCGCCGCCTCCTCCAGCCGGGCGAGCGTCGCGTCCGTCGAGCAGTCGTCGACGGCCAACAGCTCGTAGGTCTTGCCGCTGCCGTCCATCGCCTCGCAGATGCGCTCGACCTCGTCGATCACGTGGTCCTGCTCGTTGTAGCAGGGCAGGACGATCGTGACGTGGACGGTGTCGGACGCGGCCGGCGGACCGGGCGCGGGCACCGGATGCGGCACGGGCGCGGGATCGGACGCGGGCTCCACATCGGCGGGCGGCTGGGACTTCGGCTCGACAGACTGGGTGCTCACGCAGCGCGAGGATACTCGCCCCCGCGCACATCGGCGGAACTACGGCCGCGCGGGCTCGGCCGTCCACACGTCCATGGTCAGCCCCCAGGTGCCGCCGGGCGGACCGGTGAGCGTGCGCCCGTCCTGCCGCGTCACCAGGTGCAGCACGTGCCGCGGCGTCCCGTAGGGGGCGACCTGCTCGGGCCTCGCCGCCATGACCACCGGACGCCGCCCGGCCCGGCGCACCCCGGCGACGACGCGCCGCACGTCCGCGGGCGAGGCGGAGCCGGTCGTGCGCGCGGCGGGCAGCCCGCACTCACCGCGGACGACCTGGAGGAACCGGTCGGCGGTGGCCTGCTCGACCACCACGACCGAGGCGCGCGGACGCAGCGCGCGGCACATCCCGTCCACGGCGGCGACCTCGCCCTGCTCCGTGCGGGTCACCAGGTAGCCGCCGGACGTCAGCACGATCGGCGCCAGCATCAGCGCGACGCCGGCGATCGCGCCCGTCCGCACCATCCTCGGCCCGTAGCCGAGCCGCCGGACGCGCTTGACGGTCCAGGCCGACGCGAACACCGTGAACAGCAGCAGGCCGGGGATGGCGAGGCCGATCAGCCGCCGGGACGCCCACGGGTGGTCGGGGGTGATCCCGGGGCGGACCAGCACCTGCGCGGTCGTCCAGACGACCATCGCGTAGGGCAGCAGCCATTCCGGGGACTGCCCGCGCAGCAGCCGGCGCACCAGCAGCGCCGCACCGAAGGCGGCGAACAGCAGCGCGGGGACGCCGACGTACCAGACGACCCAGTACAGCGACAGCTCGGAGTACTGCCGGGTGCCGTCGACCGGGAGGTCCTGGATCTTCTGGATCATCTCGATGAACCGGGCGTTCATCGCGTCGTCGCGGGTCGCGGGCGGGCGGCGGACGGTCTGCACCAGCGGCCGGAGCGCGAAGCCCGCCACCACCAGCACGGTGAGGACGGCGGCGGCGCCCGGCAGGCGGCCGCGCGCGACCGCCGAGCCGGCGCGGCGCAGCCGGGTCCCGGCCGGGTCCCAGCGCAGCGCCGCGACGAGGAGGACCGTCGCGACGAGTACGGCCGCGGAGATGGCCAGCAGCGGCACGAGCGACGAGCGGAGGTAGGACAGGTAGGGCCGGGACATCGTGAGGCCCTCGACCACGCCGGCGCCCGCGCCGAGCAGCAGGCCGCCGGCCGTCCAGTAGCCGGCCGCCCGCCCGCGCCCGATGAGCAGGCCCGCGAACGCCAGCACCGGCAGGACGTCCCGCAGCCCGTCGATGCGGACGAGCACGATCAGCCCGAGCGCGGCCCCGGCGAGGAGCGCCTTGGCGCCGGCGACCCGCCCGTCGCGGGGCTCCCGGCGGACGTCGTACATCAGCGACAGGCCGCCCAGCAGCAGGACGATGGCGGGCAGCTCGCTGAAGGTGTTGCGGGAGACGTAGAGCATCGGCAGCGTCAGCGCGAGCAGCAGCGCCCCGGCGGGCGCCCAGCGGGGGCCGACGAGGCGCGCGACGAGCCCGGCGAACGACAGCACGCAGCACGCGCCGAGCAGCGGCGCCATCAGCACCATCCCGTGGGCGCCGCCGACCCAGCCGGCCGGCGCCAGCACCAGCGGCCATCCCGCCATGAACTGCGGGACGACGGCGCCGCCGTCCTGGTAGAAGGCGGGGCTCGCGAAGCTCAGGGCCGCGTCCGGGCCGCCGAAGGCGCCCTGCGACAGCGGGATCGGCAGCGATCCGTGCTCGGCCAGCCACGTCGCGAACTGGACGTAGGACGCGGGGTCGCGGCGGACGACGATCTGCTCGGCGCACATGACGACCTGGAGCACCAGGAACGCGGCCGTGACGGCGAACACCGACCACACCGGCCAGCGCTGCACCGCGTCGAGTCCGCCCGGGGCGTTCAGGCTCCCCGGACGCCCGCCGGGGGCCTCCCCCGGCCGGGTCCGCAGGCCGAGCCACAGCACCAGGGCCGCGACCGGCACGAACAGCGCGACCGCCGGGGCCGGGCGGAACACGCCCGCCATCAGCAGCGGAAGCGACACCGCCAGCCACGCGACGACGACCAGCGCCGGGGCCGCGGTGACCCGGACGAGCAGCCGACCAGCGTTCATGTTCTCGCCCCATGCCCGCCGTCGGGGCGCTCGCCCGCCACTGTTCCGTCCTTCACCCGTGCGGAGCGTAGCGGCATCGGCGCGATGGCGGCGCCAGGACGATCATGCGGGCATACGCTCGGACCATGAGCGCACATGCCGGGGCCGGCACGCCCGCCGAGCTGCTGCTGCGGCGGGTCGCGGACGACCCGTCCCGCCCGCTGGTCACCTTCTACGACGACGCGAGCGGCGAACGCGTCGAACTGTCCGCGCGGACGTTCGGGAACTGGGTGGCCAAGACGGCGAACTTCCTGGTGGACGGCCTCGCCGCCGAGCCGGGGACCCGCGTCGTCCTGGTCCTGCCGCCGCACTGGCAGACCGCGGTGTGGCTGATGGCCTGCTGGTCGGCGGGTCTCGTCGCCGAGCCGGTCGACCCGGAGGATTTCCGGCGCGGCGGCGCCGAACCGGCGGGGGCGTCCGATCCGTACATCCTGGCGGCGGCGCAGGAGGTGCTGGACGACGTGCTCGCGGACGACGTGCTCGCAGGAGGGGCCGAGGAGATCGTCGGCCTGTCGCTGCACGCGCTCGGCGGCCCGCTCGCCGACTGCCCGCCCGGCGTGACCGACTACGCGGCGGAGGTGCGCGCGTACGGCGACCGGTTCGCCCCCGGCCCCGGGGTGGGGCCGCAGAGCCCCGCGCTGAGTGTGACAAAGACCACATTCAGCGCGGCGGAGCTGGTGGGCGCCGCGCGCGGGGCCGTCGAGAAATGGGAGCTCGACGCACGCGACCGGCTCCTGGTTGACATGTCCTTCGCCACACTCGACGGGGTACTGACCTGCCTTCTCGCACCACTAGCCTCGGGTGCTTCCGTCATAATCCAACGAAACTTCGACAAAGCCGTCCTAGATCGTCGCCTGACCCTGGAGCATGTGACGGTGGTGGCCGGTACGCCCGGACCGAATGACGAATCCGGCTCCGTACACCGCCTCCCCTGACCTACGCTTCCCTTGCCCTCGTCCCGTCCGTTCGACCATGAGCCACGGGCCGCCCTCCTCGCGGGGACGACCCCCGGACCCCCGGAACCGCTTATCTCCCCGGACCTCGGAGCCGATGAACAGCAACCCGATGTACATGGAGTACGTCGACGACGCCGACCCGCAGCCGGCGCCGCGACGCGGCTGGCGCATCCTCGGCTGGGTGTGCATCGGACTGTCGGCGGTCATGGTGGTCGGTTCTCTCACCGCCTACGGCCTGTACCGCCGGGCGTTCGGGAACATCTCGCACGAGGACGTCAACGCCCAGCTCGGCCCCAACCGGCCGAAGAAGCTGAACAGCGCGATGAACATCCTGATGCTCGGGTCCGACACCCGTGAGGGCTCGAACGCCAAGTACGGCCGCTCGATGAAGAACGAGCCGCCCCGCTCGGACACGATGATCCTGCTGCACCTGTCCCCGGGCGGCGGCCAGGCGATGGGCATCAGCTTCCCCCGCGACCTGATGGTCCGGATGCCGTCCTGCAAGAACCGCAAGGGCGGGACGATCCCGGCGCAGACCCGCGCGCAGATCAACTCGGCGTTCACCAACGGCGGCGCGGCCTGCGTCATCAAGACGATCGAGAGCATCTCCAACATCCGCATCGACCACTTCATGCAGGTCGACTTCAACGGCTTCAAGTCCATTACCAGCGCCGTCGGGGGCGTCCCGGTGTGCCTGCCGAAGGACGTCGACGACCCCAAGTCCAAGCTCAAGCTGAGCAGGGGCAAGCACAAGATCAAGGGCGAGACGGCGCTGGCGTACGTGCGCGTGCGGCACGGCCTCGGCGACGGCTCCGACACCGACCGCATCAAGCGCCAGCAGAAGTTCATGGGCGCCCTCGCCGGCCAGGCGATGAGCGCGGGGGTGCTCAGCAACCCCCGGCGCATGCTCCAGCTGATGAACGCCGTGACCAAGTCGCTCACCACCGACAAGGAGCTGACGCCGCAGGTCATGATGGACATCGGCAAGGAGATGCAGGGCATGACCACCGGCAAGCTGCGGTTCGTGACCGTCCCGTCCGGGCCCGACCCGCTGGACACGAACCGGGTGGCGCTCTCCCCCGGCGCCCAGCCGTTCTTCTCCGCCGTCCGCAACGACAAGACCGTGCCGAAGGAGCCCACGCCGGGCGCCACGAAGATCCCGCCGAGCCAGGTGCGCGTGCGGGTCTACAACGGCAGCGGCATCGACGGCCAGGCCGGGCGCGTCGCCGACGACCTGGAGTCGCAGGGCTTCCAGGTCACCGTCGGCGGGAACGCCCCCGCGCCCACGACCGCCACGAAGGTGCTGTACGGTGCCGGTGCCGACCAGCAGGCGCAGACCCTGACCGCGATGATCCCGAGCAAGCCGCAGGCCGCGGCGCGCACCACCGGTGGCACGCCGGGCGTCGTCGACCTGATCGTCGGCCAGAACTGGACGAACCTCAAGAGCGCCGGCGGCGGCATCCCCAAGCAGCAGGGTGAGATCCGCGCCAGCGACGACATCTGCAAGGAGAGCTGACCGGGCAGCCGTATGACCTACACCACCAGGCCCTCAGAGGCCGACGCGGCACAGCGGACCGAACGGCCGTCGTCCACGGACCCGGCGGCGCCCCCCGAGGCGGGGGCGCCGGAGGCCGCGGGCACCGCCGCCTCTGGGAGCCCGGCCCCGCAAGGCGCCGCGCGCAAGGTGCGCGACCCGTTCTTCGACAACGCCAAGTACTTCGCGATCCTGCTGGTGGTGGCGGGACACTCCCTGGCCAACCTGCTGAACGTCCCGCTGGCCAAGGGCCTCTACCTGTTCATCTACATGTTCCACATGCCGCTGTTCATCGTGATCACCGGCTACTTCTCCCGGAACTGGACGTTCTCCGGCGGCAAGGCCCGCAAACTGATCACCAACGTCGGGGTGCCGTACGTGGTGTTCGAGTTCGCCTACTCGCTCTACGACTGGCTCGCGGGCCGCAACCACCTCGAGATCAGCCTGCTGAACCCGTACTACCTGACGTGGTTCCTGTGCGCGCTGTTCATGTGGCGGCTGTCCACCCCGGTCTGGCAGCAGATCCGCTGGCCGCTCGCCGTGGCGACGGTGTTCGCGCTGCTGTCGTACATGAGCGACCTCGGCGGGACGTTCGACATCCACCGGGTGATCGGGCTGCTGCCCTTCTACGTCCTCGGCCTCACCCTGAAGCCGCAGCACTTCGAGCTGCTGAAGAAACCGGTCGCACGGCCGATCGGCGCGGCGGTCCTCGCCGCCGGCCTCGCCGGCACCTTTCTCGTCATGAACCACATGTCGCGGGGCTGGATCTACTGGAAGCACCCGAACTTTGAGCTCGGCGTGGGCAACCTCACCGGCACCGTGATGCGGATCGCGATGTTCGCCTGCGCGGTCGTGTTCGTCGCCGCGTTCCTCAGCCTCATCCCGCGCGGGCGGTACTGGTTCACCGCCCTCGGCTCCTACACGCTGTACGCCTACCTGCTGCACGGGTTCGTGACCCGGCTGCTCAACTTCACCGGCTGGTGGGGCGCCGACTGGATGCACACCCCGGCCGGGGTGGTCATCGTGGTCGGCGGCGCTCTGGTGGTCGGAACGTTCCTCTGCTCCAAGCCCGTCGTCAGGACGATGAGCTGGGCACTGGAACCGAAGATGACAAGGGTCTTCACGCCGCTGAGAAGACCCGCCCGCTCCCGCTGACCTCCCGCTCCCGCTCCCGCTCCCGCTCCCGCTCCCGCTCCCGCTCCCGCTCCCGCTCCCGCTCCCGCTTCTGCTTCTGCTCCTGCTCCCGCTGACGCCCGCTCCCGCTCGCGCTCCCGCTGAGAGACCCGACCCCCCGGAGATATGACCGACGTCCTCGCCACCCCGCCACCCGCCACGGGCAGTGCGCCCCCCGCCACGGACAGTGCGCTCGCCACGGACAGTGCGCTCGCCACGCCCGGAGCGCCGTCCACCCCCGCACCGCGTCCCGCGCCCGGCCCGGCGGCGCAGCCGAAGCCGGCGCGCCCCCGGGACGCGTTCTTCGACAACGCCAAGTTCTTCACGGCCGTGCTGGTCGTGGTCGGGCACTTCTGGTCCCAGTTCGGGGACAGTCGTGCGGCACACGCCGCATATGTCGTCCTCTACGCCTTTCATATGCCGGTTTTCGTGTTCATCTCCGGCTATTTCTCGCGCGGATTCATGCGCTCGACGGACAAGTTCCGCAGCGTTCTCCCCACGCTCGTCGTCCCCTATGTGATCTTCATCCTGCTGTACCGGGCGCAATTGATCCTCATCAACGGGGTGCAGTTCCGGTTGGGCGAACTCCTCCGGCCGCATTTCCTGATGTGGTTCCTGGTGGCGCTCGTGTTCTGGCGGCTGAGCGCGCCGCTGTGGGGCCACCTGCGCCATCCGGTGGCCGTCTCGGTGGCGTTCAGCCTCGTCGGCGGAAGCTGGGCGTTCACCGCCGACTCCACGCTCAGCCGGACCGCCGGGCTGCTGCCGCTCTTCGTCCTCGGACTGACCGTCGACCCGGAGCACGTGCGGCGGCTGCGCGCCCGCCGGGCGCGGTGGGCCGGGCTCGCCGTGCTGGCCGCCGCCCTCCCCGCGGCCTACGTCTGGGAGCTCGGCACGGTCGTCCCGAAGATCGACAGCGGCCTCCTCTACTGGAACCAGGGTTACGATGCCATGGGCTTCGGCACCGCCGAAGGCATGATGTGGCGGCTCGCAGCCCTCGTCTTCGCCGTTCTCCTCGGCGCCGCCTTCCTCGCATGCATCCCGCGCGGACGGTCCCGGTACACCGAGATGGGGACGCGGACGATGTACGTGTACCTGCTGCACGGGCTCGTCATGAAGACGCTCGATTACACCGGCGTGCTGGACAAGCCAGTCCTGCACCACCCGTTCGGGATCGTCTCGGTCACCGTGGCCGCCGCCGCGCTCGGCGTCGTCCTCGCCACCGCACCCGTGCGGCGGCTCACCCGCTGGGCGGTCGAGCCCGACGCGCGGTGGCTCCTTCGATCCGCGCCCGGCAGGACCTGAGGTTCAGCCCCGACCTGCGGGTATAGTCCAGAATCACCGAGTAGTTGATTGGCCTTCGCGTGAGCTCTGATCACGACATCTCTTTGAGCATCATCGTGCCCGTGCACAAAGTGCAGGGGTACATCCGGCAATGCCTCGACTCCATCCTCGATCCAGATCTTCCCAATCTCGAGGTCATCGCCGTCGACGACCACTCGCCGGACGGGTGCGGCGAGATCCTCGACGAGTTCGCCGAGCGCGATCCGCGCGTCAAGGTCCGGCACCTCGCCGAGAACGTGGGGCTCGGCCGCGCGCGCAACATCGGGCTCGACATGGCGACCGGCGACTACGTCTGGTTCTTCGACAGCGACGACCACGCGACCGACGGGGCCGTCCGCGCGATCTGCGACCGGCTCGCCGAGACCCGCCCCGACGTGCTGGTCTTCGACTACGCCCGGTCCTACTGGAACGGCAAGGTCAAGCGCAGCATCATCAACCACCTGTTCCGCGAGCCGCCCGCGCCGGAGGTGTTCACCCTCGCCGAGCGGCCGAGCGTCCTCGAGATGATGATGACGGCGTGGAACAAGGCCATCCGCCGCGAGTTCCTGCTCGACCTCGGGCTGCGTTTCAGCGGCGGATACTACGAGGACGTCAACGTCACCTACCCGATCCTGATGGCCGCCGAGCGGCTGAGCCTGCTGGACCGGGTCTGCTACGTCTACCGGCAGCGCCGCCGCGGAGCGATCACCAAGACCGCGAGCGCCAAGCACTTCGACGCGTTCGCGCAGTACGACCGCATCTTCGCGTTCATGGACGGGATGGGGGCGAAGGCCGACCCGTTCCGCCCGCTGATGTTCGACCGGACGATCTGGCACCTGCTCGTCATCATCGAGCGGCCCGACCGCGTCCACGAGTCGGAGAAGGCGCGGTTCTTCGCGGAGATGTCGAAGACGTACGGCAGGTACGAGCCGGCGGGGCACGTCCCGCCGGACGACAAGCCGTTCCTCGCCGACAAGCACCGGATGATCAAGGCGGGCGACCACCGGGGCTTCGAGCGGGTCCGCGCCGCCGAGGCCAAGGACAGGGCGCGGAACCGGGGCGGCAGGGCCGCCAAGATCCGCAGGCGCGGCGTGCTGCTGGGCAAGGAGCTCGCCAAGGAGCGCTACTACCAGATGCAGCGGCGCCTCCCGATCGAGGAGGACCTCGCCGTCTTCGGCGCGTACTGGTACCGCGGGTACGCCTGCAACCCGGCGGCGATCTACGAGAAGGTCCGGGAGCTGGCCCCGGACGTCCGCCCGGTCTGGATCGTCAAGCCCGGGGCGCGCAAGACGATGCCGGAGGGCGTCGACTACGTGGTCGCCGGCTCCGCCGACTACTACCGGACGCTGGCCCGCGCGAAGTACTTCGTCAACAACGTCAACTTCCCCGACGGCTACGTGAAGCGGCCGGGGCAGGTGCACATGATGACGCAGCACGGGACGCCGCTGAAGAAGATGGGCCTCGACCAGATGGAGTACCCGGTCGGCGCCAACGACATGGACTTCAAGGCCCTCATCGCCCGGTCGGACCGCTGGGACTACCTCGTCTCGTCCAACCCGCTGTCGACGGAGGCGTGGGAGCGCGGGTTCCCCTGCGACTACGAGATGCTGGAGATCGGCTACCCGCGCAACGACCGGCTCGTCTCGGCGGACGGGGACGAGCGCGCCCGGCTGCGCGCCGAGCTCGGCGTCCCGAACGACGCGACCGCGATCCTCTACGCGCCGACGCACCGCGACTACCAGCGCCGCTACACCCCCATGTTCGACATCGGGCGGGTCGCGGCCGCGCTCGGCGAGGGGCACGTGCTGCTGCTTCGGGCGCACTACTACTACAAGATCAAGAACATGGCGGCGGACCTGGGCTGGCCGGAGGGCCGGGTCATCGACGTGTCCAGGCACCCGTCGGTCGAGGACCTCATGATCGCCTCGGACGCGCTGCTCACCGACTACTCCTCGGTGATGTTCGACTACGCCAACCTCGACCGGCCGATCGTGGTCTACGCCAACGACTGGGAGACCTACCGGCTCACCCGCGGGGTCAACTTCGACCTGCTGGAGACGCCTCCCGGCGTCGTCGCCGCGACCGAGGCCGAGCTGGTCGAGGCGTTCACGTCGCGGGCCGCGTGGAGCGACGCCGCCGCGAAGGACCTCGCGAACTTCCGGGCGCGGTTCTGCCCGTGGGACGACGGGCACGCGGCCGAGCGCGCCGTCCGCCGCATGTTCCTCGGGGAGAAGATCCCGAACCCGCCGCAGTAGGCCGCGGCGCCGGAGCCGCCGCCGCGCCGTCCGGCGCACACCCCGTCACGCCCGAAGGAGTGGGTCGCTTGCCCTCCAGCAGGATCAGCGTCGTCGTGCTCGCGCACGGAGCCGGAGAGTCGCTCGGGGGCACCCTCGCGTCGATCGCGGGCCAGACGCACGCGGACCTGCGGGTCCTGGTGATGGACGACGGCGCGGGCGCCGCCGCCGGGGCCGTCCTGCCCGACGACCGGTTCCGCGTCGTGCGGCGGGGCGCGCCCAGCCGGGGCGCGGCCCGCGACCTCGGCGCCGCGGAGAGCGACGGCGACTTCCTGCTGTTCGTGGACGGCGGCGACGAACTGCCGGCGGAGGCCGCCGCGTCGCTGGTCGCGGCGCTGGAGTCGTCCGGGTCCGACATCGCGCTCGGCCGCGAGGCCGTCCGCCGCGGGCCGGACCGGGCGCCGGCGTGGCGGCCCGTCGAGCCGTCCCCGGCCCCGGCCACCGGCACGGACGTGCGCCGCACCCCCGGTCTCGTCCGCGAGCGCGGGGTCCGCGGGAAGCTGTTCCGGCGGTCGTTCTGGACGTCGCACGGGCTGGCGTTCCCCGATCTCGGCCGCTACGACGAACTGCTGCCGGCGATGCGGGCGCTGCACCTGGCGAAGGGCGTCGACGTGCTGCCCGGCGTCGTCCTGCACCGGCGGGGCGAGCGGTTCCCCGCCACGACGGAGGCACAGGAGATCGCGGACGGGTTCGGCGCCGTCGCCCTCGCCGTCGCCTGGCTCGGCGAGCACGGCCACGCCCGGTCCCGGCGGCGGCTCCAGTCCCTCGCGGCCGCCGAGGAGCTGCGGGTGTTCCTGGACGCGCTGCCCGACCTGCCCGCCGGCGAGCGCGAGCAGGTCGTCGCGCAGGCCGCCGCGTACGCGTCCGGGCTGCCCGCCAGGCTGCTCGCCGACGTCCCGGCGCTGACCCGGCTGAAGTGGCATCTGGCGTCCGCCGGGCACACGACGGAGCTGGTGAAGGTCGTCCGGTACGAGCGCGGGAAGGCCTCGCCGTCGATCGTCCGCGACCCGCTGCGCCGGTACGTCGTCTACCCGTACTGGAAGGACGCCAAGGTCGCCGTCCCGCGCGAGGTCTACCGGGCCCGCGGCGAGCTGCGGATGCGGGGCCGGGTCCACGCGGTCGGCTGGGACGGCGACCGGCTCACCGTCACCGGCGAGGCCTACATCAACTCCGTCAGCATGCGGCGCCGCTGGACGTCGGTGAAGGCGATGACGCTGCGATCCGCCGGACGGAAGATCGTCGCGCGGGCGCGGCAGGTGCCGGCGCCGGGCAAGCGGTCGGGCTGGTCCGGCTTCGAGTTCGCCTTCGACGTGAGCCGCCTCCGCGACCACGGGAGGTGGGTCGAGGGCGTCTGGACGGTCGAGGCGTCGGTGCTGAACGCGGGCGTGTTCCGGCGGGGGCCGCTGCGCGGCGGCAGTTCCGGCAGCGGCGCCCACCCGCCCTACCGCTACGTCGCCGACGGCGTGCGCGTCGTCCCGCGCATCGACGACGGCCGCCTCGTCATCGAGGTCGAGCGGGTCGGGGCGGCGGCCGTCGCGCTGTCCTGGGACGGCGACACGCTGGTCGTCGAGGTGCGGGCGGACGAGGCGCCGGACGGGCTGTCGCTGACGCTGGGCGACGACCGCGTCGACGTCCCGGTCACGGCGTCCGGCGGCCGGTACGTCGCCCGCGTCGCCCCGGAGGCCCTCGAAGGGTCCCCGCCGCCGCCGGAGGAGATCGACGACACCCGCGACTGGACGGTCCGCGTCGCGGGCCGCCCCCTGGTGCTCGCCGAAGGGGTCGAGGACGTCCGGCGGGCGTTCGGCCCGCTGGAGGTCGCCGCGGGGCGCGGGCCCGGCGGCTATCTGCGCGTCCGGCGCACCACGGCGCGGCTCTCCGTCGACGCCTGCGCCTGGCGGCCGGACGGGACCCTCGTGCTGACCGCGGCGCACCCCGCGCACGGCGGCGGCCAGATCGTGCTGCGCGGCCGGTGGCACCGCAAGGAGTACGCGTTCGACCTCGTCGCCGACCCGGCGTCGGGCGTCCTGCACGGGCGGGTCCCGGTCGCGGCCGTGCCGGGCGTCGCGGGCGTCCTGCCGCTGCGTCCCGGCCGCTGGGACGTGCTGTTCCGGCCCCCGGGCGGGCGGGCGCTGACCGTCCGGCTGTCGCCGGAGGCGCAGCGTGACCTGCCCGGACCGCTGGAGGCGGCGCGGCGCGGCTACGCCCTGGAGGCGCGCGACGGGCGGCTCGCCGTGGCGGTGACGGGCGACGTGCCGCCGGAGGAGAAGAGCGCCGGCACCAGGTACCGGGAGGAGGCGCGCCGCCGCGTCGACCGCGACGGGCTGCGCGACGCGGTCCTGTTCTCCTGCTTCGGCGGGCGGCAGTACTCCGACAGCCCGAAGGCCGTCCACGAGGAGCTGATGCGCCGCGGTTCGGACCTCGACCAGCTCTGGGTCGTCAACGACGCGCAGGTGGAGCTGCCGGGCACGCTGCGGCCCGTCCGGCTGCACGGCAGGGAGTGGCACGAGGCGCTCGCCACGTCCCGCTACATCGTGACGAACCACCGGCTGGGCGACGCGTTCCGGCGGCACCCGGACCAGATCGTCCTGCAGACCTGGCACGGCACGCCGCTGAAGAAGATCGGCGGTGACATCAGGGAGGTGCACTTCGCCTACGCGCCCGGCATGAAGAAGGCGCTCCAGTCGCGCTCGATGGACCCCGGGCCCGCCCTGCCCGAGTGGAGCCACCTGCTGTCCCCCAACCCGTTCAGCACGGAGATCTTCCGTCGCGCGTTCGCGTTCAGGGGCGAGATGCTGGAGGTCGGCTACCCCCGCAACGACCTGCTGTACAGCCCGGAGGCCGGCGCGGTCGCCGCGCGGGTGCGGGCCCGGCTCGGCATCCCCGAGGGCAAGCGGGTCGTGCTGTACGCGCCGACGTGGCGCGACGACCAGTACTACAGCCGGGGCCGCTACAGGTTCGACATGCGGATCGACCTGGAGCGGGCCCGCGCGGCGCTCGGCGACGACCACGTCCTGCTGGTCCGGCTGCACACCAATGTCGTGGACGGCGTCCGCGAGGACGGGCACGGCTTCGTCCGCGACGTGTCGGCCTATCCCGACATCACCGAGCTGTACCTGATCTCCGACGTGCTTGTCAGCGACTACTCGTCGGTGATGTTCGACTACGCCAACACCGGCCGGCCGATGCTGTTCTTCACCTACGACCTGGCCGACTACCGGGACCGGTTGCGCGGCTTCTACTTCGACTTCGAGACCGAGGCCCCCGGGCCGCTCGTGGAGACCTCCGACGACCTCATCGAGGCGGTCCGCGACGCGGAGTCCGCCATGGACGGCTACCGGGACCGCTACAAGGACTTCGTCGCGCGCTTCTGCCCTCTCGACGACGGGCACGCCGCCTCCCGCGCCGTCGACCGCGTCTTCGGCGCGGACGGCGGAGGCCGGTGACCGCCGGCACGCCAGGCCGAGCGCGGCGCACGCGAACGGGACGATCAGGCTGAAACCGTGGAACGGGTTGAGCGGCCACAGCATGATCGGATATCCACTGGGACGCGTGTCGTCCGGAACCCGATCGCGGCCTCCAGTACCCGGGCGAATCGCCGAACCACTGCGGCGCCGGATGGCCGAGGACGGTGACGGCCCGGACGTGGGGCAGGACGGAACGTACGCGCGCCCCGCCCCCTGCACCCACGGCGGTGATCGTCAAGTGACCGGACGATCACGATCCGGGAGATCGCCAGTGACCGGAACCGGACAGCCGATACGATCAGACCGCTCCGCGAACGAAAGGAACCCCATGGCGAACTTCACGCTCGACGACGTTCGGCAACGGACGTACAAGGCGCGTGACGCCTGGTGGACCGTGCTGCTGGTCGACCCCCTCGCCGCAAGGCTGGTCAAGTTCACGGCCAACCGGACGCGCGTGACGCCGAACCAGCTCACCGTCGGCGCGCTCGTCCTCGGCCTCGCCGCCGGCGCCTGCTTCGCCGTCGCGTCCTGGCCGTGGCTGCTCGCCGGCGCGCTGCTGTACCACCTGTCGTTCACGCTCGACTGCATGGACGGCAAGATCGCCCGGTTGAAGGGCACCGGCTCGGTGTTCGGCGCCTGGCTCGACTACATCTTCGACCGCGTCCGCGTCCTGGCCTGCGCGATCGCCCTGATGGCCGGCCAGTACGCCGCCACCGGCAACGTCGCCTACGTCTGGACGGCGCTCGGCGTCGTCTTCCTCGACATGCTGCGCTACATGGACGCGCTGGAGATATACAAGGTCCGCTCGCAGATGCGGACGACCCTCACCGCGGCCCGCGAGGAGGCCCGGACGCTGGAGCTCGCCGCCCGCCGCGCCAACGGCGACCTGGCGGACGCCGACGAGGACCTGCGCTCCGCCGAAGCGCTCACCGAGGACCCCGAGGCCGACGCGGAGAACCGCGTCGTCGGCGACGACCCCAACGCGGCGGTCCTCCAGGCGGGCTTCAACCAGCGCTTCCCCTGGTACGCCCGCATCCGCAACGTCCTCATGACGGGCCGTATCCGCCCCCACCTGATCAGCGGCATCGAGTTCCAGATGGGCGTCTTCATCGTCGCCCCGATCGCCGCCGCGATCGTCCCGGGCGCCATCATCCCCGTGGTGATCCTCAGCGGCATCGGCCTGCTGGCCTTCGAGCTGATCATCATCTACAAGTTCTGGCTCTCCAGCCGCGACTACAGCCGCAGCCTCGCCAAGCTCAACGCCAAGATCGAGACCCACCGCGCCGCGCTTCCCGCCGAGCCCGTCCAGGCCGGCGCCGCCGTCGGCAGCTCCGGCTGACCCGTACCTCCGGAAGGTCCCCGCGGCGGCGCCGCGGGGACCTTTCTCATGGACGGAGCCTTCCCGGGCCGCCCTTCAGCCGGCGCGGCGGGCCGTCACCAGGAGGTACTCCCAGTCCATGGACAGGGTCGGCGCCCCCCGGTCGTGCTCGCGGGCCAGGCCGGCGAGGGCCTCGTCCAGCGCCGCGACCTTGCCCGGGTCTCCGGCGATGCGGTCGTAGACGCTGATCGTGGGCCCGTAGCGGCCCTTGAAGTAGTCGCGGAAGTCGCCGGGCTTGTCGAACAGGTCGACCCGCAGCGCGTCGCGCCGGAAGCCGACGTCGGTGACGCGCTCGCCGAGCAGCGCCCGGACGTGCTCGGGGCTCCCCCACAGCGGGGGCGGCTGGGCCCCCGGCGGGGGCGGCGGCGCGTAGGGCCTCATCACGCCGAACATCCGGCCGATGAACCCCTCCGGCGTCCAGTTGAGCAGCCCGATCGTGCCGCCCGGCCGGCAGACGCGCACCAGCTCGGCCGCCGCGGCCTCGTGGTGCGGGGCGAACATGACCCCCACGCAGGACAGCACGGCGTCGAACTCCCCGTCCTCGAACGGCAGCGCCTCCGCGTCGGCCACCCGCCACTCCAGCTCCGCGCCCCGCCGCGCCGCGGCGGCCCGCCCGGCGTCGAGCAGTTCCGGCGTCAGGTCGCCGGCGACCACGTCCGCGCCCGCCAGCGCCGCCGCGACGGCGGCGTTCCCGGTCCCCGCCGCGACGTCCAGGACCCGCTGCCCGCGCCCGATCCCGGCGGCGCGCACCAGCGCGGCCCCCAGCTCCGGGATCACCTCGTCCGCCAGCGCCGGGTAGTCGCCCGACGCCCACATCGCCCGATGCGCGGCCTTCACCGCATCCCCCATGACATCTCCCCTCGTGTCGTGGACGTCCACGCTAGGGATCGGCCGGGCGCGCTCCTAGTACAGGATCTGTACCGGCCCTGGCAGCCGGCGCCGCGGCCGCCTAGCCTGCCCGTCATGGGGGCTTCGTACTACCAGTTCTGTCCCGTCGCCAAGGCGATGGAGCTGCTCGACGAGCGCTGGACGCTGCTGATCGTCCGCGAGCTCCTGTCGGGGAGCGAGCGCTTCAACGAGGTGCGGCGCGGCGTGCCGCGCATGTCGCCCACCCTCCTGGCCAAGCGCCTGAACCAGCTCGTGCGCGCCGGGGTCGTCGAGAAGCGGGACGACCGCTACGTCCTGACCCCGGCGGGCGTGGAGCTGCGCCCGGTGGTGGAGGCCCTCGCCGTCTGGGGCGTGCGCTGGATCGGCGAGCTGGGCGAGCGCGACCTGGACCCCAAGCTCCTGCTCTGGGACATGTGCCGGCACGTGGACGCCGGCGCGGCGCCCGAGGGCCGCACCGTGGTCCTGTTCGGCTTCCCGGACGTCCCGCCCGCCGCCCGCCACTGGTGGCTGGTCCTGGACTCCGGCACGGCCGACCTCTGCGACGAGGACCCCGGGCACGAGGTCTCCGTCACCGTGGCCGCTCCCCTGCGCGCCCTGGTCGAGATCTGGCGCGGCGACCTGGCCTGGTCCGACGCCCTGCGGGCGGGGACGGTGGAGCTGCACGGGCCGGAGCACCTGCGCCGCGGCGTCCCGACGTGGTTCACCCTCCCTCCCTTCGCCGCCGTCCCCCGTGCCGCCCGGACGGGAGGAGCGGTCTAGCCGGTGAGGAGGTCCGTCCACTGGCGGCAGACCTCGTCCAGGCCGTAGGCGGCCTTCACCTGGGCGCGGGCCTGCTCGGCATCGTCCCGCCAGCGGTTCAGGGAGACCGTGGTGGCGATGGACGCGGCCATGGCGGAGGTGTCGTCGTGGATCCAGCGGCGCTCGTAGATGGTGTCGGCGCCGGGCCAGGGCAGCAGGGCCGGGACGGCGCCCGAGGCCATGCCCTCGGCGGGGGCGAGGTGGAAGCTCTCGTCGTCGCTGGTGGACAGGACCCATCCGATGCGGCGCAGCCAGGAGGGCACGTCGCGGCCGTAGGAGTCGAACACGACGCCGCCGGAAAGTAGGCGGGAGCGGCGGATGCGGCGGAAGACCTCCTCGTAGTGGGCCCGCTCCTCGTCCTTCTGCCAGATCCACCAGTACTCCCAGGGGAGCTTGGACTTGACGAAGAGGGTGAAGCGGGGGTCGTCGCGGCGGAGCTCCTCGACCACGTCCAGGGCCAGGTCCAGGCGCTTGCGGGACGGGGCGATGCCGATCATCCCGAGGTGGTGCTCGGCGCCGGGGAGCTTGGCGCGGTCGAGCTGCGCGTCGTCCACCCAGTTCGGGACCGTGACGACCTTCTCGGCGGGCCAGCCGGTGATCTCGCGGGTCAGCGCGCTGTAGTGGGGGCTGACGCAGACGACCTGGTCGACGGCGCCGATGTCGAGCTGCTTCGGCCAGGCCGCGTACAGCTCGAAGCGGTGCAGGCGCACGACGAGGCGCTGGTCCGGGCGCTTGCGCTGGGCGAACCAGAGGGCGTTCGGGCCGCACCACTCGCAGACGATGACGTCCGCCCAGTCGACCAGGGCCTGGCTGCGCTCCTCGTCGTGGGCCTTCAGCGCGGCCCAGTGGTCGACCCGGACCTCCAGGTCGGGACGGGAGCGCAGGTAGTCCAGCAGGCGGGAGAAGAACTTCAGGTCGTGGCCCGCCACCCCCACGCGCAGGCGGCGCCCCTTCACGGCGAGGACCCTCTCGGACGGCTCCGGGAACGCCTGCGCCAGGTGGTCGCGGAGGCGGGCGGCGGCCGCGTCGAGGGTGAATCCGGCGGCGGCCGCGCGGCAGCGGTCCGCGGCGAGCGTGAAGACCTCCGGGTTCTTGCCGATGAGCGTCAGGGCGTCGAGCACGTCGTCCTCGGTGGCGGCGAACAGCGGGTAGTCGGTCCCGAGGAGCCGTTCGTGCATCGGGGTGCGGTTGAGGACGACCGGGACGCCGAGCGTCCCGCACTCCAGCACCTTCGTGGACAGTTCGAGGCTGGCGTCCATGGAGGCGTCGCGCCAGGACAGGCCCACGTCGCCGGCGGCGGTCAGGCGCATCGCCTCGGCGCGCGGGTGGCCGCCGTGCCAGACGACGCCCTCGCCCGTCTCCAGCGCGGTCCTCATCCGGGACGCGAAGCCGGGGTCGGACGGGTCGTCGTGGATCTTGTCCCCGACCATGTGCAGCTCGGCGTGCACGCCGCGCATGGCCAGCAGGCGCGGGAGGGACGTCATCTCGTAGGTGTTCCAGCGCGGCGCGAACTTGCCGGTGTAGACGAGGCGGAGCGGGCCGTCGGAGGGGCCGGGGCGGCGCGTCTCCAGGCCGTCCGGGAGCACGACCACCGGCGGGAACAGCACGCTCTTGCCGGCCGTGGCCGGGACGGCGCCCTCCAGGAACCCGCGCAGCTCCTCGGTCTGGCAGAGCAGCATGCGGGAGGCGTCCGCGATCCGGCGCAGGTCGCCCTTGGCCGAGGCGGTGAACTCCGCGGCCGACTGCGGGACGTCGGTGAGGTACGTCCAGAGCCGCCCGGCCATCGGGCCCGCGGCGAGCTTGCCCGCGAGGAGGCGGCCGCGCACGACGACGAGGTCGTACGGGTCCTCCTCGTCGACGCGGGCGAGCACCGCGGCGGCCTGCCGCGCGGCCATGCCGGCGGCGCCCTCGAACAGGCCCTCGGCGTGCGGGCTGCGGACGGTGACGCCGGGCAGGGCGCGCAGCGGGTCGACGAGCCGGCCGGTCCGGACGGGGGCCTTGAGGACCAGGGTCACCTCGCAACCCGCCCGGACCAGGGCCTGCACCATGCCCTGGGCCCAGATGGCCGAGCCGTCGATGATGTTGAGGTCGACATCGCCGTATACGAGAGCACGTGGTCGCACTGTGGTTCCTTTCAACGGGCCGGACCCCTGGGCACGGCTGTGCTCGGGGCGGCGCGGTCTCCCGGGCCGTCCGGCGGCGCCGGGTCGAGGAGCCGGGCGAGCCCGGCGGGCGCGGTGGCGGTCGCGTCCCAGTGCAGGGACGCCAGGGTGGCGGGCGGCGCCTCGCCCCACAGGACGAGCGGGAGCGAGCGGGCCGCGGCGATCCGGCGGATCTCGTGCAGCGCCAGATCGCGGTCGTACATGCCGGGGACCCCCAGGTAGGCCCACGGCCCGCCGGGCTCGCCGGCCGCCGCGTCCACCACGAGCGCGTCCACGTCGGCGGCTTCGAGGGCGATCGCGGCGTCGTGCGGGTAGAGGGCGACGACCTTGGCGTGCTCGGCGAGGACGGCGGCCGTGCCGGGCGCGAGCACGCCCGCGATGATCGGGACGTCGGACGGGCCCGCGACGAGCAGGCGGTCCTCCGGCCGGTTCACGCGGTCCGGCTGCACGCCGCCGCCGCCGGTGCGCGCCGCCCTCGCCGAGACCGGGGCGCTGCGCTTGCGCCAGAGCCGGTACAGCTCCCTCGGCAGCCGCTTGCCGCGCTTGGGGTTGCGCGCCGCGCCGGCGACCAGCCGCCCGAACTGGACGGCCGTCGATGCCTCCAGGGCCGCGAGCCGCCTCTCCATCTCGTCGAGGCGCGCCTCGCGCTCGCGCAGCGTGGACTTCAGCCGCCCGAGCTGCTGGTAGGCCTTGACGTTCCGCTCCTCGTCACTCACCCAGGAACTCCATGATCACTTCGGCGATGCGGGGGCCGGCGTGGCCGTCCCACAGCGGCGGCCTGCGCTCGCCCGGCCCGCCCCCGGGCGCCGATCCCCCTTCCAGGCACTTGCGGACCCCCGGCACCAGTTCCTCGAACGTGACGAGCCGATTCGTGCCGTGGGTGATCGTGATCGGCCGTTCGGTGTTGGGGCGGACGGTCAGGCACGGCACCCCGAGGATCGTCGTCTCCTCCTGCAGGCCCCCCGAGTCCGTGACGACCGCCGCCGCCCCCCGCACGGCCGCGATGAAGTCGATGTACCCGAGCGGCTCCAGGATGTGCACGCGGTCGTGCCCGTCCAGCCCGGCGGCCAGCAGGTTGGCCCGCCCGCGCGGGTGGACGGGGATGACCAGGTCGGCGAGGTCGGCGACGCCGTGCAGGCGCCGGACGAGGGCCGCGGCCGTCTCCGGCGCGTCGACGTTCGCGGGCCTGTGCACGGTCGCGAGGACGTAGCGCTCCGGCAGCCCGTGCGCCGCCCGCACGGCGGCCGTGTCGAACTGGTCCAGGTTGGCCAGCAGCGTGTCGATCATCGGGTTGCCGACCAGGTGCGCCCGCTCCACCGCGACGCCCTCCGCGGCCAGGTGGCCGATCCCCTCCGGGCTCGTGACCAGGCACAGCGCGGAGAGCTGGTCGGTGATCCTGCGGTTGACCTCCTCCGGCATCGTCATGTCGAAGCTGCGCAGCCCGGCCTCCACATGGGCGACCGGGATGTGCAGCTTGGCCGCGACGAGGGCGGCGGCGATCGTCGAGTTCACGTCGCCGTACACGATGACGAGCGCGGGTGAACGACCCGTGAACTCCTTCTCCAGCCCGATCATGAGCGCGGCGGTCTGCTCGGCGTGTCCGCCCGACCCGACGCCGAGGTTGACGTCGGGCTCGGGAAGCCCGAGCTGGTCGAAGAAGATCTCCGACATGCGCGCGTCGTAGTGCTGGCCGGTGTGGATCACCGCCTGCTCGGCGCCCGCCGCGGCGAGCGCCGATATCACCGGCGCCGCCTTGACGAAGTTGGGCCTCGCCCCGAGGACGTGCACGATGGGTGCCAACACAATTTCCCTTCTGTTCATCGGGGTTGCCTACCGTCCGGCCTGTGGCCGACGAACCCGTGAAGAAAACCGTCTACCTGGCCGGACTCGCCTGGCGCCAGCTCCGCGACGACCCCGGACGGGCGTCGCGGCTCGCCGTGCGGCTGGCCGCCCGGACCCCGCTCGGCGCCCGGCTGCGGCGCTCCCGCCTCGTCGTGCCGAGGCCCCGGAACGCGGGACGCGAGACGCGGGACCTGCGGCTCCTGCTCGCCGAGCCCGCGCCGCCGCGCACGCGCCGGGCCGGGCAGGGCACGACCGTCCTGCAGTTCGTGACCAACGCTCTGCCGCGCACCAACGCGGGCTACACCGTCCGGACGCACCGGATCGCCCTCGCCCAGCGCGGGATGGGGCTGGACCCCCACATCGTGACGCGGCTCGGATACCCGCTCAGCCAGGGCATCGGCGACGCGCGGGCGCGCGTGGACGTGGACGGCGTCCCCTACCACCGGCTGCTGCCCTGGTTCCCGCGGACGGATCCGCGCGACACCGTGGCGAAGAGCGCCGACCTCGCCGGACGGCTGGTCGAGGAGCTGCGGCCGTCCGTCCTGCACGCGGTCAGCAACCACCTGAACGCGGCCGTCGCGCTGGAGCTCGGACGCCGCCACGGCGTCCCGGTCGTCTACGAGGTGCGCGGCTTCCTGGAGGACTCCTGGCTCTCCCGCGATCCCGCGCACGGCGAGGACGACGAGTTCTACCGGCTGACCCGCGAGCTGGAGACCCGCCGGATGGCCGAGGCGGACGCGGTCGTCACGCTCGGCGAGGCGATGCGCGCGGAGATCGCCTCCCGCGGCGTCCCCGAGGAGAAGATCTTCACGGTGCCGAACGGGGTGGACGAGGCGTTCCTCGCGCCGCTCCCGGACGGCTCCGGGCTGCGCGAGCGGCTCGGGATCGACCGCGGCGCCACCGTCGCCGGCCTCACGTCCTCGTTCTACGGCTACGAGGGCATCGACACGCTCATCGACGCGGCCGCCCTGCTGCGCGACCGCGGCGCGCCGGTCACCCTGCTGCTGGTCGGGGACGGCCCCGAGCGGGGCGCGCTCGAACGGCGCGCGGCCGAACGCGGCGTCCACGCCGTGTTCACCGGCCGGGTGCCGATGGAGTCCGTTCGCCAGTACCACGCCGTCCTCGATGTCTTCGCGGTTCCGCGCCGGGCGGACCGGGTGTGCCAGTTGGTGACGCCTCTGAAACCGATCGAGGCCATGGCGGGGGGAATCCCCGTTATAGCCAGTGATGTCAAGGCTCTCCGCGAAATCGTGGAACCGGGCGTGACGGGGGCGTTAACAGTTCCGGAAGACCCGGAAGCCTGGGCGAATTGTCTGGAAGATCTGGCTTACAGTCCCGAATGGAGACAGAAAATCGGGCGGTCGGCCCGTGAATGGGTCGCGGCGGAACGGACCTGGCGCGCCGTGACGACCGGATACCGGGCCGCCTATCGCTTCCCGACACGCCAGAGCACATAGATCGAAGGGAGCCTGCCGCGTGGATCTCGTGGTCATCGGACTCGGCTACGTGGGGCTGCCGCTCGCGCGGGAGGCCTGCCGGGCCGGCCTGCGGGCCGGCGGGCTCGACCGGGACGCCCGCGTGGTCGCCGGCCTCAAGGCCGGGATGTCGCACGTCGACGACGTGGCGCCGGCGGAGGTCGAGCACATGCTGCAGGCGGGGTTCGCCCCGAGCCTGCACGAGGACGTCCTGGACGGCGCCCGCACCGTGGTCATCTGCGTCCCGACGCCGCTCTCGCCGGAGGGCGGACCGGACCTGACCGCGGTGCGCGGCGCCGCCGAGACGGTCGCCCGCCACCTGGAGCCCGGGACGCTGGTGGTGCTGGAGTCCACCACCTACCCGGGCACGACCGAGGAGGTCGTGCGGCCGATCCTGGAGACGTCCGGCCTGGTCGCAGGGGAGGAGTTCCACCTGGCGTTCTCGCCGGAGCGGATCGACCCCGGCAACCCGGTCTACGGCGTCCGCAACACCCCGAAGATCGTCGGCGGGCTGACCCCGGCCTGCGCGTCGGCGGCCTCGGCGTTCTACGGCAAGTTCGTCGACCGGGTCGTGGAGGCCAAGGGGACGCGCGAGGCCGAGATGGCCAAGCTGCTGGAGAACACCTACCGGCACGTCAACATCGCGCTGGTCAACGAGATGGCGGTGTTCTGCAACGAGCTCGGCATCGACCTGTGGGACGCCATCGACTGCGCGGCCACCAAGCCGTTCGGGTTCCAGGCGTTCCGGCCGGGGCCGGGCGTCGGCGGGCACTGCATCCCGATCGACCCGAACTACCTGTCCTACAAGGTCCGCTCGCTGGGATACCCGTTCCGGTTCGTGGAGCTGGCCCAGGAGATCAACGACCGGATGCCCCGGTACGTGGCGGAACGCGCCCAGCAGCTGCTCAACCGGGAGGGCCGCGCGCTCAAGGACGCGCGGGTCCTGCTGCTCGGCGTCACCTACAAGGCCGACATCGCCGACCAGCGCGAGTCGCCGGCCCGCCCGGTGGCGCGGCGGCTGGCCCGCCTCGGCGCCGACCTGTCGTTCCACGACCCGTTCGTCGCCGCGTGGGACGTGGACGGCGAGCCGGTGGCCTCCGCCGGGGACGACCTGACCGCGGCCCTGGAGGCGGCCGACCTGGCGATCGTGCTGGCCGACCACGCCGCCTACGACGCGGCGACGCTGGCGCGGCACGCCCGGCTGCTGTTCGACACCCGCGGCCGGACGCGCAACGTCCAGCAGGACACCGTCGAGCTCCTCTGACGGCGGGCTCCTTTCCGTGGCGGGCTTCTTTGACGAAACTTCTCCATCCGGTGGGGCTTGCCTGACCGACGGCCTTCCCTTTCAGTCAGGGAAGAGTCGCCCGGCAGCGTCCACGCCCCGGACAACGGGAATTCATCGGCAATTTCCATCGGCACCCGAGACTCGCCGGTGATGAACGAATCGGACGTTGCGGAGTGAGTGTGATGCGGGTCTGCGTTTGCACGGTGGTGCACCACCCCGAGGACGCGCGCATTCTGCACCGGCAGATACGCGCCCTGCTCGACGCCGGTCACGAGGTCACCTACATCGCCCCTTTCCGGGCGTGTAACGCGACCCCGTGGCGCCAGATCAGCCCGGTGGACGTCCCGCGCGCCACGGGACGGCACCGGGTCCGGGCCCTGCGCGCCGCCCACCGCGCGCTCGCCGAGCACGCCGCGTACGCCGACGTGGTCCTCCTGCACGATCCCGAACTGCTGGTGTCGCTCCCGCGCGAGCTGCTGGGGCGGACGGTCGTCTGGGACGTCCACGAGGACACCGCCGCCGCCCTCTCCGCCAAGGGCTGGGTCCCCGGGCCGGCCCGCCCCCTCCTGCGCCCGGCCGTGCGCCGCCTGGAGCGCCGCAGCGAGCGGCGGCACCGGCTGCTGCTCGCCGAGGAGGGCTACCGGTCCCGGTTCCGCGAGGACCACCCGGTCGTGCCCAACACCACCTACGTGTCCGACCTGCCGCCCGGACCGCCGGACAACCGCCGCGCCGTCTATGTCGGGCAGCTCTCGCGGGCCCGCGGCGCCCTCGACATGATCGAGATGGCCCGGACGCTGGCCGCCGCGGGCGTGCTGGTGGAGCTGATCGGCGCGGCCGACCCCGACGTCCGGGACGCCCTGCGCGCGGCGCAGCGCGAGGGGATCGTGCGCTGGTACGGGTTCGTCCCGAACGACCGTGCGCTGCGCATCGCCGAGGGCGCGATGGCCGGGCTCGCGCTGCTGCACGACGAGCCGAACTACCGGCACTCGATGCCGACGAAGATCGTCGAGTACATGGCCCGCGGCATCCCGGTGATCAGCACGCCGAACCCGCCGGCCGTCGACATCGTGGAGCCCGCCGAGTGCGGCCTGATCGTCCCGTTCCGCGCCCCGGAGGCCGCGGCCAAGGCGGTCCTGCGGCTGCGGGACGACCCCGTCCTGCGCACCGCGTTCGGCAGGCGCGGCCACGAGGCCGCCCGAGAGCGTTTCCACTGGCCCGTCCACGCCGAACGCTTCGTCGCCCAGCTGGAGGCATGGGCGGGCCGAACCCCCATCGCCGTCCCCGAACCGGAGGCCGAACCGGTCTCCGAGTTCTGAGCCGGCCGGGACCGGGGGCGGGCCCGGTCAGGAGCGGGCCTGGGACAGGTGGCGCAGGCGGTAGGCGATGGAGCGCGCGAGGCGGGCGGCGGCTCCCGGCGGCCGGTTCGCCTCGACCATCACCACGCACCGGCCGACCCGCAGTGCGATCATCCCGGCGGTCGGGCCGATCTCGTAGGCCTCGTCGCCCCCGATGTCGCGCCGCCGCCGGGCCTGCGCCTGCGCGGCCTGCAGCGTCTCCAGCATCCGCGACGCCGCCGCGTCGGTGTCGGCCACCCAGCGGACGCTCACCGTGAGGCCGGTGACGGCGGCCTCCGGCCCGTCGTCCTGCTCCGGGCCGCCCTCCCGCGGCCCCGCCGAGGGATCGGGCGTGGCCGAACCCGCCGCGCCCGGCTCGGGCGAGGGCGGTCTCCGGGCGCCGGACCCGGCCGGGTCGCGCCTGCCGCCGCGCGGCATGTACGTGCAGGACACCGGCTGCGGAAGGCGCACCGTCCCGGCGGACGCGCGGCGCGGCTCGGTGGCGTAGCCGGTCATGCGCGCCGCGGCCAGATCGGGCTTCCTGAGCAGGGAGCACGCGTCGGGCCAGTCCTTCTCCGGCACGCCGCCGAGCTCCGGCGGCCCGGCGCCGGCGAGCCCGCCGCGCAGGGCGACCAGCCGCGCCCCGCCGTCCGGGCGCGGCGCCGCCTGCGGCAGCGCCGCGTACAGCAGCCCTCCGGCGGCCGCCAGCCAGGGCCGGACGCCCGGCAGGTCCGGGTCCATCGAGAACGGCGCGGGCGCGGTCGTGGCGCTGCCGTCGCCGGGCTCGACGATGTCGAGCCCCGCGGGCAGCAGCCCCTCCGACAGCCGGGGGCGCAGCGCGAACACCTGCCCGCCGGCCTGCGCGAGCGCGGTGTAGGCGGGCACGTCGCGGCTCCACCCGACCCGCCCGGACGGAACGTCCACCGCCTCCATGCGGGCCTCGCCCGGCCCGTCGGTGCCCGTGCCCTCGGTGCCCGTTCCCCCGGTTCCCGCCCCGTCGGTGCCCGCCCCGTCCGGGTGGTAGACGACCACGAGCCGGCCCGGCGCCAGCACGCCCGGGCACATCAGGTCGCCGCAGACGTCGTCGCCCTTCCAGACGCCGAACTGGCGGCCGCCGTCGTCGAACGCGCGCAGGGCCGTCCCGTCCGAGACGAGCGCCACCCCGTCCAGCATCGACACCTCGGGCGACTCCCGGGAGCCGAGCCACCGCTCCCAGCGCACGATGCCCTTCGCCGGGTCGACGGCCAGCAGCCGGCTTCGTCGTCCCCTGTCGCTGCCGGGGCCCGCGCAGCGCAGGCCCAGCGCCGCGAGGTCCTCCCGGCCGTCGGACGGGTGCGCCCCGCCCTCGAACAGGCGGCAGCCGCGCGGCAGCGCCAGCCGCCACACCCGGTTCCCCGTCACGGCCGACACCCCGAACAGGGTCCGGCGCCCCTCGTCGGCGGTGAGCAGCACGTCGGACCCGGCGGGCCAGCGCAGCGTGGTCCGGGAGACCGCGGCGGGGCGCTCGTCCTCGCGCCGCCACAGCAGCCCGCCCGACAGCGCGTCGAACGCGACGAGCATCCGGGCGCCGCGGTCGCCGTCCCGCTCGAAGTAGGCGACGACGCGCGACCCCGTGGACGTCCAGCCGAGCAGGGACCACCCGGCGCGGCGGTAGCTCCAGCGGGCCCGGCCGGTGCGCGCGTCCCGCGCCTCGATCCCGTGCCCGGACGCCGTCACGACCTGCCCCCGCGCGACCTGGTAGGCGACGCCGTCGTAGCCGGCGACCGAGCCGCGGTGCGTCCGCGTCGCGTGCTCCCAGCTCACCGCGAGCGGGCCCGGCGGCGGGCCCACCTCGCTCTGCGGCGCCACGGGCTCCCCGGTCACGGTGTGGCGGACCTGCCACCACTCGGCGCGCAGCACATAGGTGTCGACGAGGACGACGCAGAGCGCGACGGCGACCGCCCCGGACAGCAGACCGAGCGTGACGCGGACCCTGCCCACGGACTCCGGTCGGCCGTCAGGCCGCTGCCGGCTCCCGACCACGACCGCGCCGCCTCCCCCCACGTACGGTGAACCACAAGGACGACACCCACCATGCCCTGTGCGGGGCTCCCGCGCGACACGGCCGGGAAGAACGGAGCGAACCCGTGGAGGTCTTCACCCGCTGGCACTCCTGGGAGACGGCCCGCGCGGACATCACCGCGTCCGGCGCGCCCGTCGGGCTGGACGGCCTGGAGCGGGCCGTCGCCGCCGCCCTGCGCTGGCACGGCGACCAGCGGCGGCCGACCGGCGCCCCCTACGTCGAGCACCTGCTGGAAGCCCTCGAAGTGCTGGTGCGGGGGGCGGGGGTGACGGCGCCCGCCGTCCTGTCCGCCGCGGTCCTGCACGACGTCGTCGAGGACACGCCCGCCTCCCTCGCCGACGTGGAGGCCGAGTTCGGCCCGGAGGTGACCGAGCTGGTCGACTGGGTCACCAAGCCGCCGGCCGCCGGCGCCGGGCGCCAGGCCAAGCGCGCCGCCAGGGCCGCCTACCTGCGGCGTCTGGGCGAGGCCCCGCGCGAGGCGGTCCTGGTCAAGCTCGCCGACCGCGCCAGCAACGTGCAGACCCTCGACCGGATGGCGCCGGACTTCCAGCGCCGCTACTACGCCGAGACCCTCACCTACATCGCCCCGCTCGCCGAGCCCGAGCCGTGGTTCAGGGCCTGGTTCGCGGACTGGCGGCGGCATTTCGCCCACCTCCAGTGACCCGCCGGTCATGAAGTGGGAGGATGCGGAGCCATGGAGCGCGAGTGGGTCGTCGAGGAGAGCGTGGTCGTCGCCGCGCCGGCGCGTGACGTCTACGCGGCCGTCGCGGATCTGCGGCGGATGGGCGAGTGGAGCCCCGAGGTGTTCGCCACGTGGGTGCGCGGGCGCGCCGTCGGGCCGGGGACGAGGTTCGTCGGCTTCAACCGCATCGGCTGGCGCGTGTGGTTCACCACGTGCCAGGTGAGCACGGCGGTGCCCGGTGAGGTGTTCGCCTTCCGGGTGTCGAGCTTCGGGGTGCCCGTGGCGCTGTGGGGATACCGCTTCGAGGACGTCGCGCAGGACCCGTCCGCGCCCCGCACCCGGCTCACCGAGTACTGGGAGGACCAGCGCCGCGACCACCGGGGCGCGGGGTTCGTGTCGCTGCTCGGCAAGCTCTTCACCGGCGTCCCCGCCGAAGGGCGCGCCGAGGTGAACCGCAAGGGGATGCGCGCCACGCTCGACCGGATCCGGACGGCCGTCGAGAAGGGGTGACCCCCCTTCCCCGGCTCCGGCGCTTGGCAGCAAAACAAGAACCTGTTCTACTTAGCGGTGTGACAACGACCGCGCAGGCGCACGCGATCCAGGGGGAGCGGGTCACCCTCCCGGTAAGGATCCGTGACGCCGCCGTCGGCTCGGCGATGTTCGCCGTGCCCGCCGGCGCCGCCCAGGACGTCATCGCCTACTCCGGGCTCGCCGTGGCGGAGCCGCTGCCCGGCAGGGCCGTCTGCTCGCTGGCGTTCGTCCGGTACGCCGAGGGCGACCTCGGCCCGTACCACGAGTTCGCCGTCGCGTTCCTGGTGCGCCCGCCCGACGCGGCCCCGTCGCCGGGCGTGCTCGGGCGGATGCGCGGGATCGGGGCGTTCATCCACTGGCTGCCGGTCAACCAGGAGTTCACCCTGGAGGCCGGACGGTCGATCTGGGGCTTCCCCAAGGAGATCGCCGACATCCCCATGGACCTCGCCGGGCGTGTGAAGCGCTGCGCGGTGCGGATCGGCGGGCGGACGGCGATCGAGGTGGCGATCCGCCCCGGCGTGCCGATGCCGGCCGGCTCGGCCGCCCCGAGCGTCGACGCCTACTCCTGCCTGGACGGTGTGACGCGCCGGACCCCCTGGACGCTCACGCCGTCCGCCGTCCGGACCCGTCCGGGCGGCGCGACGGTCGTCCTCGGCGACCATCCGGTGGCGGACGATCTGCGCGGCCTCGGGCTCGACCGGGCGCGGGCGCTCACCACGAGCACGGTCGGGCACCTGCAGATGGTCTTCCAGGGCGCCGAGGAGGTGCGCACGTGAAGCGGACGGCTCTGGTGACGGGCGCCGCGCACGGGCTCGGCGCCGTGGCGGCGCGCCGGCTGGCCGCGGCGGCGTGGGACGTCGTCGCGTTGGACGTGGACGAGATCGGCCTCGCCAAGACGGCGCATCGCTCCCCCAACACGCACGTGCGGGTGTGCGACGTCACCGACCCCGACGCGTTGGCGCAGGTGCTGGCGATGACGGGCCCGGTGCACCGCGTCGTCCACGCCGCTTCGGCCGCGCCGTCCGGGCCGGTTCTGGCGCAGCCCCTCGGCGAGGTGGAGGACGTCCTGCGGCTCAACGTCCTCGGCACCGTCAACGTCGTCCAGGCCACGCTGCCGGGGATGCTGGAACGTTCGACCCGGTCCCCGGAGCGGAGCGCCGGCGGAGCGGAGGAGCCCGGGTCGGACCCGCCCTCGCCGGGGAGTGCCGGGGGTCGCCCCCCACGGGGACGGGCCGGGGAGCTGTTCCTCTGCCCGGACGCCTCCGGCCCGCCCGCGAGCCCGTCCGCCGCGGCCGTGGCCGCCTACGCGGACGCGCTGTGGGCCGAGCACGGCGGGCGGGGCGTGACGCTGCGCTGCGTCCACGCGGCGGCCGGCACACCGCACGGCCTCGTCCTCGACGCGATGGACCGCTCGCTCGCGCGCCCCGCCCAGGGCGTCCACGTACGGGTCGGGCAGGCGCGCCGACCGCTCCTGGCGACGCTCGGCCGACGCTGAGCGCCGCCGGAACCGCATAAGCTGTCTCTTTCGCCTTCGGGGTGCCGGGGGGATGTCCCCGGCATGACACACGCGCGAGGAGCAGCCTGCATGTCGTCCCAGGTCAACGGGCGGCCGACCGGTCCCGGCGGCACGGTGAAGGATCGGGAGATCGCCGTCGAACAGCGCTACGTCGACACCGCCTACGCGCGACTGGAGGAGATGCGCGCGGACGCCCAGGCCATGATCCGCGAGGGCTACCGCCAGTCGCTCGCCGGCACCAAGGGCTCGCTCGTGGACCGGGACGCGATGGTCCACCAGGCGGCCCTGCGCGTCCAGGCCCTCGACGTGGCCGACGACGGCCTGGTGTTCGGCCGGCTCGACCTCGCCTCCCGCGAGGTCCGCTACGTCGGCCGCGTCGGCGTCCGCACCGGCGAGCACGACTCCCTCGTCATCGACTGGCGGGCGCCCGCCGCCGAGGACTTCTACCGCGCCACCCCCGAGGACCCGCGCGGCGTCGTGCGCCGCCGCGTGCTGCACTCGCGCGGCCACACCGTCGTCGACCTGGAGGACGACCTGCTCGACCCGGAGGCGTCCGACGGGATGACGGTCATCGGCGACGGCGCCTTCCTCGCCTCGCTCGCCCGCACCCGCGAGGGCGCGATGCGCGACATCGTCGCGACGATCCAGCGGGAGCAGGACGAGGTGATCCGCGCGCCCGCCGACGGGACGGTCCTCGTGCGCGGCGCCCCCGGCACCGGCAAGACCGCCGTGGCGCTGCACCGCGTCGCCTACCTGCTGTTCCGGCACCGCCGCCGGTTCGGATCCCGCGGCGTCCTCGTCGTCGGCCCGAACCGCCGGTTCACCGCCTACATCGAGCGGGTGCTGCCCTCGCTCGGCGAGGGCTCGGCGACCCTCCGCTCGCTCGGCGACCTCGTCGACGGCGTCACCGCGACCGTCCACGACACGCCGCGGCTCGCCCGCGTCAAGGGCGCGGAGGCGATGGTGACGGTGCTGCGGCGCGCCGTGGCCGACCATGCTCCCGGCGCCCCGGACGAGCTGCGCGTGGTGTTCAGGGGCGTCGTCGTCACCCTCGACCGCGCCCGCCTCGACCGCATCAGGAACGAGGTCCACCGGCGCAGCCGCGGCAGCGTGAACGCGGCGCGCGGCAGGGCCGCGGAGATGCTCCTGGACGCCCTCTGGCACCGCTTCGGCGAGATCGGTGGCCCCGAGGCGGCCGAGGCCGAGGAGGGCGCCGAGGCCGGCCTGTGGAACGCGATCCTCGCCGCCGACGGGCTGGGCTCCCTCGACGAGGAGCCCGCGCGCGGGAGCGGCGGCGGCAACGGCGACCCGAAGCGCGCCCGGTTCGACGCGCGGGTCCGCGAGCAGCGCGCGTTCACCGACTTCCTCGTCGCCTGGTGGCCGATCCGCGGCCCGCTGGACGTGCTGCGCTCGCTCGGCGACCCGGCCCGGCTGCGCGCCGCCGCCGGACGCGACCTCGACCGCGCCGACGTCGGGCCGCTGGCCGCGTCCTGGGCCGGCGACGGCGCGCCGCTCAGCTACCAGGACGTCGCGCTGCTGGACGAACTCGACGCGCTGCTCGGCTCCCCGCCCCGCCCGTCCCGCCGCCGCAGGGCCCCGTCCGAGGACGACCCGTTCGTCGTGGACGGCGTCAACATCCTCACCGGCGAGGAGGTCGCGGACGAGACGTGGGAGCCGGAGATGCAGGAGCTCACCACGTCCATGGAGCGGCTGGAGCGCTCCCGGCGGGTGGACGACGGCGTGGTCGAGGAGCGCCCCGAGTACGCGCACCTCGTCGTGGACGAGGCGCAGGACCTGTCCCCCATGCAGTGGCGGATGCTCGGCCGCCGCGGCCGCCAGGCGAGCTGGACGATCGTCGAGGACCCCGCCCAGAGCGCCTGGGAGGACCTGGCCGCCGCCCGGCGGGCGATGGAGGCCGCGCTCGGCGGCGAACGCCCCTCGTCCCGGGGCCGCCGCCGGAACCGCAAGGCGTCCCCGCCCCGCGCCCGGCACGAGTACGAGCTGACCACGAACTACCGCAACTCCACCGAGATCGCGGCGGTCTCCGCGCGGGTGCTCGCCCGCGCGCTGCCGGAGGCGAGGCCGGCCCGCGCCGTCCGCACGTCCGGGATCGAGCCGGTCGTCCAGGTCGTCCCCGAACCCGGTCTCGGCTCCGCCGCCCGCGCCGCCGTCGAGGAGCTGCTCGGCCAGGTCGAGGGCACCATCGGCCTGATCGTCCCGCTCTGCCTGGCGGAGTCCGGCGGCCAGGCCTCGCTGTTCGGCGAGCCCGCCACCGCCTGGGACGCCGCCGACCGCGACCGGCTCGGCGCCGGACTGCCCGAGCGCGTCCAGGTGCTGGACGTCCTGGAGGCCAAGGGCCTGGAGTTCGACGCGGCCGTCATCGTGGCGCCCGAGACCGTCGCCGCCCAGTCCCCGCGCGGGCTGCGCGTGCTGTACGTGGCGGTGTCGCGGGCCACGCAGCGCCTGACCGTCCTCACCGCCGACCCGCAGTGGAGGGACGCGCTGATCACCGGCTGACGGGACCCTCCGCCGATCTGCTCGGGGTTAGGCTGGCGCTGCCCCATCCGCACGGGTGAACGGAGATCGATGAGCGGCCGCAATCCCGCACCCAGGCGCAGCTACGCGGGCCGGTCGGCCGAGGAGCGCCGCGCGGAGCGGCGCGACCGGCTGCTGGCCGCCGGGCTCGAACTGTTCGGGACGCGCGGCTACGCGGCGACGTCCATCGAGCGGCTGTGCGCGACGGCGAGCGTGTCGACCCGCAATTTCTACGAGGAGTTCTCCGGGCGCGAGGAACTGCTCACCGCGCTGCACCGCGGCATCAACGAGCGCGCCGCCGAGGCCGTCTCCGCCGCGTACGCGCAGGCGGCGGGCGCCGGCTTCCCGGCCCGCGTCGAGGGCGCCGTCCGCGCGTTCGTCACCGTCACCGCGAGCGACCCGCGCTGGGCCCGCATCGCGTTCGTCGAGGTGATCGGCGTCAGCTCCGGCCTGGAGCGGCACCGCTTCCGCTGGCGCGGCCAGTGGGAGGACGCGATGCTCGCGCTGGTCCGCGAGGCCGCCGCCCGCGGCGAGGCCGTCGACCGCGACCACCGCCTCACGATGATCGCCGTCATCGGCGCCGTGAACAACCTCGTCCACCACTGGTCGGCCCGCGACCAGAACGTCCCCCTCGACGACATCACGACCGAACTGACCCACCTCATCGTGGCGGCCGTGACCACCCCTTAGATGATCGGGGGGCGGCCCGTGCGGGTCATGCGCCAGGCGGTGCGGTAGGAGATGGGGCGGCGGGGGCCGGCGGGCTTGCGCCAGCCCTCCAGGAAGCCCTTGAACCAGGGCTTGAGGGCGCTCGGCTTGCGCTCGCGCAGGACGGTCATGCCGACCCACACGGTGAGATAGGTGAGCGCCAGGGGCCACGGCAGGTTGCGGCGGGCCAGCCACACGCGGTTGCGGGCGTTGTAGCGGTAGAACATCGCGTGCCGCGTGGGCAGGACGGCGGGGTGGAACATCACCGCCGAGGCGTCGTAGACGATGCGGTAGCCGGCGTTGAGGATCTGCCAGGCGAGGTCGGTCTCCTCGTGGGCGTAGAAGAAGTCCTCCGGGAGGCCGCCGCCGGCGTCGAACGCGGCGCGCCGCATCGCGCAGGCGCCGCCGAGGAACGTGGTGGCGGCGGACGAGCGCTCCGGGTCGCCCGCGCGCAGCCGGGGGACGTGGCGGCGCTCGCCGCGCCCGCCCTCGGGGTCGCGGACGCGGAACGAGACGACGCCGAGGTCGGGTTCGGCGGAGAACCGGTCGCGCAGGTGGGCGCCGAGGCGGGGCGAGCGGTACCAGCCGTCGTCGTCCAGGAAGAGGATGACGTCGCCGCAGGACGCCTCCACGCCGCGGTTGCGGCCGCCCGGGATGCCGAGGTTCTTCGGGAGGCTGAGGGTCTTGACGCGCTCGTCGTCGAACGGCGGCGCGCCCGCCGCCTCGCCGACGGGGTCGGCGCCGTTGCCGACGAGGACGACCTCGACGTCCACGTGCTCCTGCTCCAGGGCGCTGCGCACGGCGCGGGCGAGCTCCTGCGGCCGGTTGCCCATGGTGAGGACGACGACGGACAGTTTCACTTCAGCCTCCGGGAGGCCAGGATGCTGACCAGGTGCAGCAGGGTCTGGAGGACGGCGACGGCGGCGACCGCGGCCATCAGGACGCGGACCGCGACGGGGTCGTCCGCGCCCGTGAGCGTGTCGATCACGGCGGCGGCGAGGATCAGCAGCGACAGCTCGACCGCGCCGATGATGCGGTGGAAGCGCAGCATGGACGCCGCCTGCCGGGCCAGCGCGATGCCGGTGGAGCGGGGCCGCAGCGCGCGGTCGCCGCCGGTCGGGTCGGCGGGCAGCCCGGACTTGGCGCGGGCGACGACGACGTTGTCGGTCTCCGCCTTGATCAGCGCGGCGCCGAGGGCGGCGAGCAGGCCGAGCTCGACCCAGCCGCCGTTCTCCCAGCCGCCCTGCGCCATGAAGCCGAGCCCGGCGAGCAGCGACACCTCCGACAGGTAGTGGCCGATCCGGTCGAGGAACACCCCGGCGACCGACGTCTGCCGCAGGTAGCGGGCGACCTCTCCGTCGACGCAGTCGAGCAGCAGGTAGACCTGGATGAGGAACGCGCCGGCGAGCGCCGTCCACAGCGGGTCGGCGGGCAGCGACACCGCGACGCCGGCGAGGACGCCGCTGAGCATCATCAGGTAGGTCAGCTGGTTGGGGCTGAACCCGAGCCGCAGCGCGATCCACCCGAAGAACGGGGACAGGTCGCGCATGTAGAGGCGGCCCGCCCAGTGCTCCTCGTTGCGCCGGTCCTTCAGACCGGGCGGCTGGCCGTACCGGCGGATGTCGGCGATCCTCGCACCCTTGCGGTGCGGCCGGTGGTCGTCGCCCGGGGGCTCCGCGGCACCGGACGGTTCGGGGGAGCCGGGGGGCTGCGTGGAAGGGTTCTGCCCGGACAGCTCAGCCTCCATGGGCCTGGACATACTCGTGCACCGCCTTGCGCGTCTCGTCCTCGTCGAGGCTGAGGTGTTCCAAGATCGTATAGCGGCCGGGACGGGTCTGCGGGGCGTACCGCACCGCCTCCGCGAACTGCTCGGGGGACAGCCCGATGTCGGCCGGGAACCGGGGCAGTCCGTGCCGTCCGAGGCAGGTGAGGATCTCTTCGAGCCGCTCGTGCCCCGTGCCGAGCCGGGTGGCGCGCAGGTGGTAGCAGAACGCGGCGCCGATCCCGGCCAGCTCGCCGTGGTTGGCGGTGTCGGGGAAGAGGTGGTCGATCGCGTGCAGGATCTCGTGGTCGCCGCCGGACGCCGGGCGGGAGTCCCCGGCGAACGCCATCGCCATCCCCGACAGCACGAGCCCCTCGGCGAGGACGGTCAGGAACCGGTCCGAGTCGATCGTGCCGGGCTGGTGCAGCAGGGCCTCGGCGGCGGTGCGCGCCACGGTGAGCGCCATCCGGTCGACCCGCTCGCCGCACTCGTCGGCCGCGAGGAGCCAGTCCTCCACGGCGGAGAAGTTGCTCACCACGTCGCCGATCCCGGCGCGGACGAGCCGGTCGGGCGCGGCGCGCACGTAGTCGAGGTCGACGATCATCGCCAGCGGCATCACGACGCCGAACGAGCCCTTGCCCTTGTCGTGGACGAGGGAGGCGACCGGCGAGCAGATCCCGTCGTGCGACAGGTTCGTGGCGACCGACACCATCGGGATGCCCGACAGCGTCGCCGCGTACTTGGTGGCGTCGATCGTCCGGCCGCCGCCGATGCCGACGACCGCCTCGTAGGACCCGGCGCGCAGCCGGGAGCCGAGGCTGACCGCCGCGTCCACGGTGCCGCCCTCGACGTGGAACACCTCGCAGGCGGACAGGGACGGCCGGACGTGCTCGGCGATCTGGTCGCCCTGGCCGGGGCCGACGGCGATCGCGACGCGCCCCTCGGTGACGATCCGCCTGTCGGCGAGCAGCTCGCCGAGGGTCGCCACGGCTCCGCGCCGCACGTCGATGGACAGCGGCGCGTTCAGCATCCGCGTCAGCAGGGGCATGGGCCTCCTCGCGTCGTGCCGGGCGTGCGGTCAGTAGCCCTTGGCGATCCGGCGGGCCTTCTCCAGGTCGTCGTGGTCGTCGACCTCGACCCAGGCGACCTCGCCGATGGGCGCGGCGCCGATGCGGCCGCCTCGGTTCACGAGCTCCTGGTAGCCGTCCTCGTAGTAGAGGTCGGGGTCGCCCTCCCAGGTGGCCTTGAGCGCGTCGGCCAGCGGCCCGGCGGCGGCCGGCTCGATCAGGGTGGCGCCGATGTACTCGCCGTTCGCGGTGGCGGGGTCCATCAGCTTGGTGATGGTCCGCAGGTGGCCCTCACCGTCGAGGATCACCTTCATCTCCTCGTCGGCGAGAGTTTTCACGTCGTCCACCGCCAGGAGGATGTCCGGTCCGCGGTTCGCCAATAGGGTCTTCTCGACGCTCACCGGATGGACCGTGTCGCCGTTGACCATCAGGACGCCCTTGGAGAAGTGCTCCCGAGCAAGCCACATGGAGTAGGCGTTGTTCCACTCCTCGGCCTTGTCGTTGTGGACGAGCGTGAGCGACACGCCGTACCGCTCCTCAAGGGCCGCCTTGCGCTCGCGCACCGCTTCCGCGCGGTAGCCGACGACGATCACGACGTCGGTCAGCCCGACCTCGGCGAGGTTGCCGAGGGCGATGTCGAGGATGGTGGTCTCGCCGTCCACGGGGACCAGGGCCTTGGGGAGGGTGTCGGTGTACGGCCGCAGCCTCCGGCCCGCGCCCGCCGCCAGCACCATGCCGATCATGCTCTCTTCTCCCTCTCGCCGTGGGGACCGTCCCCCACACCCCCGGACAACTTCTTCGTCAGGTCGATCGTCACTCCGCCGGCGCGGCCGTGCCGCGCCCACGTGGCGGCGCTCTCTCCGCCGGACAACACGCCAAGGTAGGCGGCCAGCGCCGCGTACGCGAACGGAAGCGGCGCGAACACCCCCGCGAAGGCCGTGAACAGCATCCGGCCCTCCCAGCCGAGCCCGGCGAGGCGGACCCACCGCGGCGGCCGGCGCCCCTGGCGGGTGCGGTAGGCGGCGTCGTAGTGGTGGAGCGCGAGAACCGTGAGCAGCACGTAGACGAGCGGCGCCGGGACTGCCCGCGCGTCCCCCAACACGGCGAGGTAACCATACTCGATCCCGCGCAGAATGGGCGGAACCAGCCAGTCCAGCCGCCCGGCGTGCGGGTTCTCGGACGCCGGCCCGGCCAGCAGCAGCACGACGAGCGGCGCGAACACCGCCGGTTCGGGCCCGAGCCGCGTTCCGGGCTGCGGGCCCGCGGCGAGCAGGACGCCCGCGGCGGCCGCCGCGAGCACGGCGACCGGCAGCGGCGGGAGCCTCCCGCCCGCCACCCGGCCGAGGGCGTGCGACAGCGGGCCGTCGTCGCGGTGGGTCCGCACGGTCGTCATGGCGCCAGCGACCTCGCCACCCGTCCGCCCAGGGTCAGCGCGGCGGCGGCCGAGCCCCACGCGAGCAGGGCGGCGAACGTCAGCCGCGCGTCGGCGAGGGCGGCGGTGAGGGCGATCAGCGCGAACCGCTCGCCGAGCGGCAGCCGCAGGCTCTTGGCGGCCCGCCGCGCGACCGCGCCCCGCAGGGACCGGCCGCGCCGGGACGGACGGGGGCGGCGCGCGTGCCGGCCCGCCGCGTACGAGGCCGAGACCGTGTGGCGGACGGACAGCAGCGCCGCCGCGCCCACCGCCGGCCACCACGCGCTCCCTCCGGAGGCCGCGGCCCCGGCCGCCAGGCCCGCGTAGACGGCGAGCTCCCCCGCGCGGTCGAGGACGGCGTCCGGGCGGACGGCGAACGGGCTCGCCCGGCGGCCGAGGCCCGCACCCGCCTGCCCGAGGACGAGCGAGGCGGCCAGCATCAGCGCGCCGGCGACGAGGCCGCTCCGCGCGCCGGCGGAGAACCACACCGCCGCCAGGCCCGCGAGCGCGAGCGAGGACGCCGACACGGCGCCGGCGGTGACCCCGCGCTCGCCGGCCCACCGGGCGACGGCCGCGGCGCAGGGTCCGGTCAGGTACGCGGCGACGAGGCCGTCGCCGGGCTCGGCGCGGCCGCGCGGGCGCGCGCCCTCCTCATCTGCATCCACGGTGTCCACGGCATCGGCGGCCTCTCGATCCGGGCGGGTGATCGCGGGGTGGTCCGGTACGTTGAGCGCGACCGGCCGCTCACGCGCGGGCGCCTGATCCATCGGTGCCTCCGGGCCGGTCACAGAAGCTGGAGCAGTGCAAAGCGTAGTGGATCGACTACGTCGAGTCATGGAAACCGGGAAGAGATGGCGACGCGGACGGTTGCGGTGGTGCTCGCCGGCGGGGTCGGCGAGCGCATGGGCGCCGGGCGCCCCAAACAGCTCATGGAGGTCGGCGGGCGGCCGATCCTGGCGCACGCGGTCGGCGCGTTCGACGCCCATCCGGGCATCGGCGAGGTCGTGGTGGTGATGGCGCCCGGGCATCTGCGCGAGGCCGCCGCGATCACCGCGCCGTTCGCCAAGACGGCGGCGGTGATCGAGGGCGGCGCGACCCGGACCGCGTCCACGGTGGCGGCGCTGCGCCTGCTGGACGACCGTCCGGACGACGTCCGCGTCCTGTTCCACGACGCGGCCCGCCCGTTCGTCGACCGCGCGGTCATCGACCGCGTGCTGGGCGCGCTGGACGCCTGCGAGGCCGTCGCGGTCGGCGTGCCGTCGTCCGACACGATCGTGGTGGTCGAGGACGGGACGGTCGCGTCGATGCCGCCGCGCGAGACGCTGACCCGGTTCCAGACGCCGCAGGGGTTCCGGCTCGGCACGATCCGCAAGGCCTACGAGCTCGCCCTCGCCGACCCGGGGCTGCGCGCCACCGACGACTGCGGGATCGTGCACCGCTACCTGCCGGGCGTCCCGATCCGGGTCGTGGCGGGCAGCGAGCGCAATCTCAAGGTCACCCAGCCGCTCGACGCCGTCATCGCCGAACATCTCGCCAGCGAGGAAGCACCGTGATCTTCGAGAACACCCCCACCGTCATCGGCCACCGCGGCTTCGGCTCGGGCGAGGTCACCCCGCCCGGGGCGCGGGAGGCCGTCGCCGAGAACACGCTGCCCTCGATGCTCGCCGCGGTGGAGGCGGGCCTGTCCTGGATCGAGATCGACGTGACGCGGACCGCCGACGACGTCCTCGTCCTGCGGCACGACCCGACGACCGTGGACGGCGACCACCTGGTCGACCTGCCCGCGACCGCGAGCGGCCTGCCGCGGCTCACCGAGATCTTCGACGCGCTGCCGGCGGACGTCGCGGTGGACGTGGACGTCAAGACCGTGCTGGAGGACGCGCTGGACGAGCCGTCCCGCCGCACCGGGGCGCTCCTGGCCCCGGTGCTGAGGCGGGAGGCGGAGCGGCGCCGGCTGCTCGTCACCTCGTTCGACCCGTCGCTGCTGATGTTCCTGCGCGAGGAGGCGCCGGGCGTCCCGCTCGGGCTGCTGACGTGGCTGCGGTTCCCGCTGTGGCACGCCGTCCCGGCCGCGGCGGGCCTCGGCATGGACGTCGTCGCCGTGCACACCGGGTCGTGCGGCACCGAGCACCCCGACACCCGGCTGCGGCCGCTGGAGCACTGCGTGGAGATCGCGCACAAGGCGGGCCTGGAGGCGGTCGCCTGGTGCCCGTCGGCCGAGGCGGCCCCGACCTACGCGGCGGCCGGGTTCGACGCGATGGTGGTCAACGACGTCCCCGGCGTGCTCGCGGCCGTCTGAGGCGTCGGCGGCAAGGCGCCGGTGGCGGGAGGTCAGCTCGGGCGGTTGCCGCCGTACATCTGCGTCCACTCGCCCGGGGGCTCGTCGTCGTCCGAGCCGCTCCTGGCGGGCGGCTCGGGCCGGGCGTTCTCGGCGCGCCGGGCCGGCGGCAGTGGAGGCGGGTTCGAGTCGGACGGCCGCCCGTGCGGCTGAGCGGGCGGCTGCCCGTACTGCGGCCCGCCCTGCCAGGGCGGGCCCTGTCCGGGCGAGGGAGGCGGCTGCGGCGCTCCCATGGGCGCCTGGGCGCCGTGCATGGGCGGCGGGCCCATCGGCGCGGGCGGCGGTCCGCCGAAGCGGGGCGCGGCGGCCGTGCGGGCCTTCCACCGCGACGGCGCGAGCGAGGCGACCAGGAGCGCGACGCCCAGCAGCAGGAAGATCCCGTAGGGGGCGAGCGTCGCGTAGCCGAGGTAGAGCTCGCGGCCCAGCAGATCGCGTCCGGAGTGCCCGACCGCGAAGCGCGGCGACGCGAGCCAGAGGACGCCGATCGCCGTGTAGGCGGCTCCCGGGATCAGCGAGGCGAGCGGCGAGACGCGCGACCCGGCGGCCAGGCCCACCAGCACCGCCGCCACCAGGACCACCGCGGCGCCGATCCAGCGGTCCTCGCCGCCCCGGGTGAAGAAGTACCGGAAGTACTCCGTGAACTTGGTCGTGCTGTACATCAGGCACAGCGCGATCACGGGGGTCACCACGAGCCCGATCAACACGCCCAGGCCGTGGCGCGCTCCGTTGGACATGGCCACCTCCGTACTGCGGCGGGCGAGATCCCGCCAAACCTAACGGTCGGACGGGCCGCGCACCATGGCGGTTCGGTGGTGGTCGTACTTTTTTGTCCCGCTACTGGATGGATTCGCCGGGTTTGATCGGAGCGGGCTGACCGAGCCGAGGCGGGCTGGTCAGGAATCCGACACCCCAGGTCACGTGCATGGTGGCGAAGACGAGCGGGAGCCGGATCCAGGCGGCCGGGGGCAGCCCGCGCCCCTCCACGGCGGCACCGGCGATCATCGCGGCCGCGTACCCGCCGGGCAGGATCCAGCCGGGCCAGAAACCGAACAGCCCCGCGACCACGCCCGCCGCCATCGCCACGACGGCGATCGGCGGCGCGAGGTAGCGCAGGTTGAGCGTGCCCTGGTGCTCGCGCCCGACGACGCGCCGCCAGCGCCCGGTGTGGAAGTACTGCCGGGCGAGGGCCCGCAGGTTGGGCCGGGGCCGGTAGGTGACGCGCATGCGGGGGGTGAAGTAGATCCGGCCGCCGGTCTGCCGGATGCGGTGGTTCATCTCCCAGTCCTGCGCGCGGGTGAACGTCTCGTCGTAGCCGCCGACGCGGTCGAGCGCGCTGCGGCGGAAGGTGCCGAGGTAGACCGTCTCCACCTCGCCCGCCTCGCCGCCGGTGTGGAAGCGGGCGTTGCCGACGCCGAGCTTGGAGGTCATCGCGCGCGCCACGGCCTTCTCGAACGGGGTGACGCCCTCGGCCGCCATGATCCCGCCGACGTTGTCGGCGCCGGTCTCCTCCATCGTCTCCACGGCGGCGCGCACGTAGTCGGCGGGCAGCAGGGAGTGCCCGTCCACCCGGACGATGATCGAGTACTGCGACGCCTTGATCGCGATGTTGAGGCCCTGCGGGGTGCGCCCCGTCGGGTTCGCGACGACGATGACGCGCGCGTCCTCGGCGGCCAGCTTGCGGGCGATCTCCTCGGTGCGGTCCCGGGACGGCCCGATGGCGAGCACGAGCTCCAGCTCGCCCGGGTAGTCCTGGCTGAGGATGCGGCGCACGGCGTCGGTCAGGTGGCGCTCCTCGTTGAGGACCGGCATCACCACCGAGACGGCGGGCCACGTGCGCTGACCGGAGTCGGGAAGGGGCTTCACGGCGTAGCGGGTTTCCTGGTTCATGGCGCGCTGGGCATGGGGAGACGAATTCATGTGGGCTCGCGGGCGCACCCGTCCGGCGGACCGGAGGGAGGCGCCCCTTCCTCTCTCTTGCTCGCTTGTCTGACGCAGCCCACGCCACCCAGGTTTGCGTGCGGGCCGCCGGGGTGTGGTCAAGACGGCGCCACGTTACTGCAAGGACACGAGGTCCAGGTAGCGAACGGACGGGTGTCCCCCACTTTAGAGTGGTGTGGACTCGCGTCAGCACGTGATCATCGGGAGGCGGCGGCCGGCATGGCAGACGGGCACGACTCGGGTCGCGGCGACGCCGACCCCCTGGAGCGCTATTTCCGGCCGCGTCCCGGCGCCCACGCGGCCGAGGACGACGGCGACATCGAGGGCGTGACCATCGACGGGATGCCCGCGCCGCGCGTCCCGGTGGAGAGCCCGCGCGGGCCGCGCCGGCCCGGCCGGGGGCTGAGCCCGCGGGCGGCGACGAGCGCGCGGCGGCAGAAGCGCTTCCTCACCCTCACCGGGACGGCCTCGGCGTTCGTGCTGCTGACCTCGGGCGGCGCGTGGGCGTTCCAGAACTACGTCACGGGAATGATCGACAAGGTGTCGGTCGGCGGGCTCGGCAAGGGCCGGGACACGCCGAAGGGCGCCATGACCATCCTGGTGGCGGGCGTCGACCGGCGCGAGGGCCTGACGAAGGAACAGCAGAAGGCGGCCAAGCTCGGGCACGAGGCGGGCGAGCGCTCCGACACGATGCTGCTGGTGCACGTGTCCCGCGACCACGACGGCGTGTCGGTCGTGAGCCTGCCCCGCGACTCCTACGTGACGATCCCGGGGCACCGGTCGAACGGGTCGGAGGGCGCCAAGGGGACGCGGGTCCCGGCCCGTCCGGGCAAGCTGACCTGGGCCTACCAGTTCGGGGGGCCCGACCTCACCGTCAGCACGGTCAAGCAGGCGACCGGCGTGTCGATCGACCACTACGTCGAGGTGAACTTCTACGGGTTCGTGCGCATGGTGGACGCGATCGGCGGCGTGGACGTGTGCACCGAGCAGGCCGTCGACGACAAGAAGAGCGGACTGCGGCTCCCGGCCGGCAAGTCGCACGTGGACGGCCTGAAGGCGCTCGCGTTCGCCCGCGCCCGCTACTCCCTGACGGGCGGCAGCGACCTCGGCCGCATCGACCGGCAGCAGCAGTTCATGGCGGCGATGATGAAGCAGGCGCTGTCGACGAAGACGCTCGGCGACCCGGTCAAGTCCACGAGGTTCCTGAACGCCTCGCTGAAGTCGCTGCGCGTCGACGAGAAGCTGGCCGACGACCTGCCGGGGCTCGCCGACCAGATGAAGAACCTGTCGACCGACGACCTCACGTTCGCGAACGTGCCGCTGTCGAACCCGGCCTACGACGCCGTGCTGTGGAACGCGCCGTCGCCGCAGTCGACCGTCCAGTGGGACCAGCACAAGGCGCGCGACCTGTTCACCCGGCTCCGCCGCGACCAGCCGCTCGCGACGCAGAGCCCGAAGCCGAGCTCCACGCCGACGAAGAAGACCGGGGACGAGCCGACGGTGCCGCCGGGCGACATCTCCGTCCGCGTCCTCAACGCGATCGGCACCCGCGGCCTGGCCACCAAGGCGGGCGGCGAGCTCCGCGAGGCCGGCTTCAAGGTGACCGTCGTGCCGGGCGTGGCGCGGCGCGGGCAGCAGACGACGCAGATCCTCTACGGGCCGGGGCGGGAGGACTCGGCCCGGACCCTCGCCGCCGCGATCCCGGACGCCAAGCGCAAGAAGGTCTCCTCGCTCGGCTCCCAGGTGCAGGTGATGGTCGGTGCCGACTGGGACGGCGCGGACTGGGCCGGCGTGAAGGAGGTCGAGGTGAAGGAGTCGCCGAGCGCGCCGCCGTCGGGAGGGTCCGCCATCGAGACCGGCACGGCCACCCAGAAGCTCTGCGGCTGAGCCGGGGCGTCCGCGCCGCCGCCCCGCCTTCTAGAATGCGTTTCTAGTCGCGAGCGGGGAGGAAGCAGCATGGGCGAGGACGTGCCGGCCGGATCGTTCTACGAGCCGCTCGGCGGCGGGAGGTTCGCCTCCACGCCCGCGACGGCGGGCCCCTGGTCGCCGGGCCTCCAGCACGGCGGGCCGTTCTCGGCACTCATCGGGCGTGCCTTCGAGCGGCACGAACCCGTCCCCGGCACCCGGCTGGCGCGGGTGACCGTCGAGATCCTCAGCCCCGTGCCCGTGGCGGAGCTGGAGGTGGGCGTGCGCGTGGTCCGCCCCGGCAGGCGGGTCGCCTTCCTCGAAGGCGAGATCACGCACGAGGGGCGGCCGGTCGTCCGCGCGAGCGCCTGGCGGATCATGGCGGCCCCCTCCCGGCTGGAGCCCGTCGTGCACGCCGCCGCGCCGCCGGACCTGCCCGGGACGCCGGAACCCTTCGGCGAGTGGGCGGGCATGCACCGGGACGGCTACCTGTCCGCGATGGAGTGGCGGCTCGTCCGCGGCGCCTTCGGCGAACCCGGCCCGGGGACGGTCTGGGCGCGGCCGCGGATACCGCTGGTGGCGGGCGAGGCCGACACGCCCCTCGTCCGCGCGCTGACGCTCGCCGACAGCGCGTCCGGCGTCGGCAGCCAGCTCGATGTGGCCGAGTGGCTGATCATCAACACCGACATGACCGTCGCGCTGCACCGCGACCCCGTGGGCGAGTGGCTGTGCCTCGCCGCGTCCCTGGACGCCGCCCCGGGCGGCAGCGCGCTCTGCCAGGGGACGCTCGCCGACCGCTCCGGCGAGCTCGGCCGCGTCCTGCAGACCCTCCTCGTGGACGAGCGCCCGCCCGGCTGAGCGCGGCCCGGCCGGACACGGCCGAGAATGGCCTGGTCAACACCCTGTGTCATCATTCTGCTACGGTGGGTAGCGCCCGGGCGTCAGAGAGCACAGAGAGCAGAGTTCCCACCTCGTCAGGAGTGCAGAGATGTCCACAAGGATTCTCGGCTTGCTCACCACGACCGCCGCCATCTCGGTGGCGCTCAGCGGCGGCGTCGCCGCCGCGAGCGTCGAGCGCACCGCGCCGCCGCCGGCCCCGCCGCAGGCGAACGCCCCGTCCGGCACGAACCCGGCGTTCGACATGGATCCGTTCACCATCAACTCGGTGTCCGACCCGGCGCCGGACCCGAATGCGGCGGCCAACGCCGAGCCGAAGCCGAACACCGCACCGGAACCGAACGCCGCGGCGCCCGAGTCGCCGCCCAGGGGGAGGTCCGAGGCCAAGGACGGCACCGACCTGAAGGCCTGCGAGGACGCGGAGTGCCAGGTCGAGATCAAGGACGGTCAGACGATCACGTTCGACCGCAAGCTGGGGCTGGACCCGCTGCACATCAAGATCGACGGCAGCCGGGTGACCTTCTCCTCGCGCGGTCGCAACGGGGTCATGATCACCTCGATCGACGCGGCCTGGTCCCGCTCCAACGCGACCTACAACAACCTCACGCTGCGGCCGCACCGGGCCAAGAACGGCGCCATGATCCTCGACATCTCGCACGACTGATCCGACTCACGGCGCTGAAACCGAGGGGCGGGCCGCACGGCCCGCCCCTCGACCGCGCCGCCGCGTGCTACTTCAGGAGCTGGCGGGCCATGACCATGCGCTGGATCTGGTTGGTGCCCTCGTAGATCTGGGTGATCTTGGCGTCGCGCATCATCCGCTCCACC
>NZ_FZNP01000003.1 GCF_900188105.1 Actinomadura mexicana | reverse complement strand
CCGCACCTCGGCCAACCCCGCGATCCGCTCCGCCCGCGAACCCGCGGGAGTCACCGGAATGTCAAGAGTCATGCGGCCACCTGCCCGGCCAGCGCATCGATCATCGTTCACCGTCCCTGTCCCGCGAAACGCGCGCGGCGCCGGTCGCGCCACCGGCACCGCCGAGTCTGGTCAAGATCACGAACGGCTGTCAATCCGCCACGGGGCGCATCATCGGCGCCCCGCCGGGCGGATGCTCAGGCCCCGGCGCCCTTGTAGTCGGCGGCCTCGGCGACGACCGACCCGGCGAGGTCGAAGCCGCCCACGCACGCCAGGTACCCGGGCGCCTCCCAGTCGTTGCCGCCCGGCTCGCCGCCGAGCGGCACGTACGTCCCGCCGGCCTGCCTGACCAGCAGCAGCCCGGCGGCGATGTCCCAGGCGTTGATGGACGAGTCGTAGGCCACGTCCAACCATCCGGCGGCGACGTGCGCGAGGGTGAGGGCGGCGCTGCCCGGGCGGCGGACGGTGGCGAACGCGTCCACCACCCGGCCGTAGCGCCGCAGCGCCTCCTCGCGCCCGAGGCTCAGGTCGTGAGCGCTCGGGTAGGACGTGGCGACGACGGCGGCGTCGTCGCGGGTCGCGCCCCGGCTGCGGATCGGCTCGCCGTTGCAGGTGGCGCCGTCGAGCGAGGCGGTGAACATGTCGTCGCGCACCGGGTCGTACACCACGCCCGCCACCAGTTCACCGCCGATGGCCGCGCCGATGGACACGCAGAAGAACGGCAGGCCGACGGCGAAGTTGGCCGTCCCGTCGATGGGGTCGACGAACCAGCGCAGGTCGCCGTCCCCGCCCCCCACGCCGCCCTCCTCGCCGACGACCACGCTTCCGGGGGTCTGCTCGGCGAGCACCTCGCGGATCGTCTCCTCCGCCGCCCGGTCGTGCTCGGTGACCGGGTCGTGGATGTCGCGCTTGAGATCGACCTCGGGACGCGACCGGAACGCCGCCCGCAGCCGGTCCCCGGTGGCGCGGGCGGCGAGTTCGGCGATCCCGGCGAGCTCCCGCGACGCGGGGACATCAGGGTTCATCGGTCTCCTTCGATCACGGCCAGGTCACGAACGCGCACATCACGACCGTATCCGAGCCCGGCAAGGCGCCTGGGCGGCCCCGCTGTTACAGCGTCCCCGACTCGGGCAGTGGCCCCTGTGCCGGACCCGACGTCGCCGTCTTGGGGAAAGAGCATGAAGTACAAGATCGACAAGAGCGCGGTAGTCGCGGTGTCGGGAGCCTCCGGCGGCATCGGGCGCGCCGCCGCCGTGGCGTTCGCGCGACGCGGAGTCCGGGTCGCCCTCCTGGCCCGCGGGGACGAGGGCCTGGAGGGGGCCGCCGCGGGCGCGTCCAGGCTGCTGCGGCGATGACGCACGAGTGACGACGAAGGAGAGAGCGATGGCGCAGCAGGTGGCCGACTACGTCCTCCGGCGGCTGACCGAGTGGGGCGTGAAGCGCGTCTACGGGTACCCGGGCGACGGCATCAACGGGATGCTCGGCGCGTTCGACCGCGCCGAGGGGGAGCCGGAGTTCATCCAGACGCGGCACGAGGAGATGGCCGCGTTCATGGCCTGCGGCCACGCGAAGTTCACCGGCGAGGTCGGCGTGTGCGCGGCGACGTCCGGGCCGGGCGCGATCCACCTGCTGAACGGCCTGTACGACGCGAAGCTGGACCACCAGCCGGTCGTGGCGATCGTCGGGCAGCAGAAGCGCCTGGCGCAGGGCGCGCACTACCAGCAGGAGGTCAACCTGGAGAACCTGTTCTCCGACGTCTCGGAGTTCTGCCAGATCGTCATGCACCCCGGCCAGATGCGGCATGTCGTCGACCGGGCGTTCAAGACCGCCCTGACCGCCCGCGGCGTCTCGACGATCATCATTCCGGAGGACGTCCAGGAGGCCGACGCGGTGCCGTCGCCGCCCAAGGAGCACGGCTCGGTGTACTCCAGCGTGGGGTGGAGCAGGCCCCGCGTCCTCCCCGACCCCGAGGAGCTGCGCAAGGCCGCCGACGTCCTCAACGAGGGCACCGCGGTCGCGATGCTGATCGGCCAGGGCGCCGCCGGGGCCGAGGCCGAGGTGATCGAGACGGCCGAGCTGCTCGGCGCCGGCATCGCCAAGGCGCTGCTCGGCCGCGAGGTCGTCCCGGACGGCCTGCCGTTCGTCACCGGCCCCATCGGCCTGCTCGGCTCCAGGGCCAGCGACGAGATGGTGATGAACTGCGACGTGCTGTTCATGATCGGCACGAGCTTCCCGTACGCCGAGTGGCTGCCGGACGAGGGCAGCTGCAGGGGCGTGGAGATCGACATCGACGGGCGCATGATCGGCATTCGCTACCCGATGGACGCGCACGTCGTCGGGGACGCCCGGGAGACGCTCCGGGAGCTGATCCCGATGCTGCGCCGCAAGGAGGACCGCTCCTGGCGCGAGGAGATCGAGGAGAACGTCCGCGCCTGGGACACGGTCATGGAGAAGCGGGCCGGGCAGAGCTTCGAGGGCAGGATCAACCCGCAGGCCGTCGCGCACGAGCTGTCCCCGCTGCTGCCGGACGGCGTGATCCTCACGGCCGACTCCGGCTCGGCCACCAACTGGTGGGCCCGGCACATCAAGCTCCGCGGGGGCATGCGGGCCTCGCTGTCGGGCACCCTCGCCACGATGGGCCCCGGCGTCCCGTACGCCATCGCGGCCCGGTTCGCCTACCCCGGCCGCCCGGTGATCTGCTTCGTCGGCGACGGCGCGTTCCAGATGAACGGCATGAACGAGATGCTCACCGTGAAGCGGTACGCCGAGCGGATGGGCGGGGCGCCGCTGATCTTCGCCGTGTTCAACAACCAGGACCTCAACCAGGTCACCTGGGAGCAGCGCGCGATGGGCGGCGACCCGAAGTACGAGGGCTCGCAGAGCATCCCGGACTTCCCGTACTCCGAGTACGCCGAACTCTGCGGGCTCAAGGGCGTCTACTGCGACGATCCCGGGAAGGTCACCGACGCCTGGCGGGAGGCCCTGGCGAGCGACCGTCCCGTCGTCCTGGAGTTCGTGGTCGACGCCGAGATCGCCCCGATCCCGCCGCACATCATGAAGGACCAGGCCAGAAAGTCCGTCAAGGCGGGCCTCAGGGACCCGCAGAAGATCGGCATCGCGGCCCGCGGCTTCCGCCAGAAGCTGACCGACATGTACGAGAACATGCCGGGCCGCAAACATGACTGACCGGCGTCCCAGCGGAGCGGTGGACGACGGTCAGCCGTCTCGGCGGGCGTGGGGGGCGCCCCCACGATGACAGGGTCCTGGGCCGGTCAGAGTTCGGCTTCGGCGTAGTCCTCGGTGGAGAACCCGATGCGGGGCTGCTCCCGTTCCAGGAGGTCGAACGCCTCGGGGACGGTGCTCGACCAGCCGACGGCGTCCCAGATCTTGGGGCGGGCGAAGCCCTGCTCGGTGAGGCCCTTCATCAGCTCGCGCAGCGGCTCGTAGACGCCGGTCGGGTCGAGGATGACGACGGGCTTGTCGTGCATGGCGAGGACGCGGGCCGTCCACACCTCGAACAGCTCCTCCAGCGTGCCGATGCCGCCGGGCAGGACGAGGAACGCGTCGCTGCGCCGGTCCATCTCGCCCTTGCGGGCCCGCATGTCGGCGGTGACGATCAGCTCGTCGTTGTCCTCGTCGGAGATCTCGACGCTGACCAGCCCTTCGGGGATCACACCGACCGTGCGGGCGCCGCCGGCCCGCGCGGCGCGGGCGACGGCGCCCATGCACGAGACCTGGGCGCCGCCGCTGACGAGGCTGTGGCCGCGCCGGGCCAGCTCGGCGCCGGCCTCGGCGGCGAAGTCGACGTACCGGCGGTCGATCTTGCCACTGGACGAGCAGAACACGCAGACGGCGAGGGGTTTCCGGGAGTTCACCCGCCCCAATCTAACGGCTGTCGTCGAGCGAGGCTCGTCCATTGTTCGGCGGCAGGTGGGAGTGGGGGTGGGAGCTGGGGGGTGGAGGACGGTGTCATGCCGTGGAGAGGTCTCTGCGGCGGAAACCGAGCAGGCCGAGGGCGGACAGGGCGGCCGCGACCGCGAGCAGCCAGAGCAGCGGCGCGGCCGCGAAGTCGTGCCCCGGCAGCTTGGGGACGTGGGTGAACGGCGAGACGTCCAGGGCCCACTGGTTCAGGTCGAGCCCGGCTCCGAAGAGCGTCACGACCGCGAAGACGCCGACGGCGGCCCAGGCGGCGCCGGTGAGCCTCGGCGCGAGGCCGAACAGCGCGAGCGCGATCGCCGCGACCAGCCACACGGCGGGCAGCTGCGCGAGCGCGGCGCCGAGGACGCGCGGCACCACGCGGCCGGGATCGCCGGTGTCCAGACCGTGCGCGAGCCCGGCGGCCAGCCCCGCGACGCCGAGGCCGGCGGCCGGGCCGAGCAGCGCGAAGGCCAGGTGGCCCGAAGCCCACCGCAGCCGCCCGACGGGGGTGGCGAGCAGCGGCTCGGCGCGCTGCGCGGTCTCCTCGCCGCGCAGCCGCAGCGTGGCCGAGACCGCGTAGGCGGCGGCGATCAGGCCGAGCATGCTCATGATCGAGGCGAAGTAGGCGTCGGTGAGCGCGCCCTGCCCGCCGAGCCGGGTGAAGACCTTCTCCAGTTCGGGGTTGTCCTTGACGATGTCGCCGACGCCGCCCGCCACCGCGCCGTACACCACGCCGAGCGCGGCGAACCCGGCGAGCCAGCCATAGAGGGCGCGGCTCTGCAGCCGCCAGCCGAGGCCGAGGGACCCCGAGAGCAGGCGCGGGGCGTCCGCGGGGCCGAGCTTGGGCGGCAGCACGCCGGCGCCCACGTCCCGGCGCGCCGACAAAAGGCCCGCGGCGGCGACCAGGGCGGCCGTGAGCGCGGCGACCAGCGCGAGCGTCCACCAGCGCTCCCCGCCGTAGGCGCGCATGCGGCTCCCCCAGCCGAGCGGGGACAGCCAGCCCAGCCACGACAGCCCGTTGCCCGCGCCGCCGACGTCGGCGGCCATCCGGACCACGAACGCGGCGCCGAGCGCGGCGATCGCCGTGCCCCGGGCGGCGCCCGCGCCCTCGCTCAGCTGGGCGGTGACGCCCGCGACGGCGGCGAAGACGCATCCGGCGGCGGCCAGTTGCAGGCCGAACGCCAGCGAGCCCGCGAGCGGCAGGCCCTGCGCGGCCATGCCCGCGGTCAGCAGGGCGGCGAGGACGAGGTTCGCCGCCATCGTCACGGCGAGCGCGGCGGCCAGTCCCGCGCCGCGCCCGGTGACGGTGGCGCCGAGCAGCTCGCGGCGGCCCGCCTCCTCCTCGGTCCGGGTGTGCCGGACGACGGTGAGCACGCTGATCAGCGCGATGATCACCGGGATGAACCCCGAGCGCTGGGCGACGATCGCGCCGAGGCTCGTGTCGTACAGCGGCCCGTACAGAGCGAGGAACGTCGGGTTCGTCCCCGTCGTCCGCGCGTACGCGAGGCGCTCGGCGGTCGTCGGGTAGAGGCCGTCGGTGGCCGCCACGAAGTTGACCGGGATCAGCGCCAGCACGATCACCCAGGACGGCAGCAGGAACCGGTCGCGGCGCAGGATCAGCCTGATCAGCCCGCCGGTCCCGGTGAGCGACCGCAGCGGTGTCGCGCGGGACGGCTCGGCCGTCCGCGCCTCCTGGATCGTCGCGCTCATCGCGCGGCCTCCGTGGCGAGCTCGTCCTTGTAGTGGCGCAGGAACAGCTCCTCCAGCGTCGGCGGGCGGCTGCTCAGGCTCCGCACGCCGACCTCGGTGAGCCGCCGCAACGCGGCGTCCAGCGCGGGGGTGTCCACCTCGAAGCGGATCTTGTTGCCGTCGACGCGGACGTCGTGCGCGCCGGGCAGCTCCAGCCCGTCCGGCGGTCCGGCCAGCTCCGCGTCGATGGACGTGCGGGTCAGGTGCCGCAGCTCGTCCAGCGTCCCGGACTCCACCGCCGCGCCCTTGCGGATGATCGTCACCCGGTCGCAGAGCGCCTCGACCTCGGACAGGATGTGGCTGGACAGCAGCACGGTGCGGCCGTCCCGCCGCTCCTCCCGGACGCACTCCTGGAACACCTCCTCCATGAGGGGGTCCAGGCCGGAGGTGGGCTCGTCGAGCAGCAGCAGCTCGGCGTCGGACGCCAGCGCGGCGACGAGCCCGACCTTCTGCCGGTTGCCCTTGGAGTAGGCGCGGCCCTTCTTGCGCGGGTCGAGCTCGAACCGGTCGAGCAGCTCGGCCTTGCGGCGCGCGTTCACGCCGCCGCGCATGCGGCCGAGCAGGTCGATCACCTCGCCGCCGGACAGGTTCGGCCACAGCGTGACGTCGCCGGGGACGTAGGCGAGCCGGCGGTGCAGCTCGGTCGCGTCCCGCCAGGGGTCGCCGCCGAGCAGGCGGGCGGTGCCCCCGTCGGCGCGCAGCAGGCCGAGCAGGACGCGGATGGCGGTCGACTTCCCGGCGCCGTTCGGGCCGAGGAAGCCGTGCACCTCGCCGGGCCGGACGGTCAGGTCGAGCCCGTCCAGCGCACGGGTCCGGCCGAAGTTCTTGACCAGGCCGGAGAGGGCTATGGGGGGTGTGCTGGTGGTCACCGGTCCTCCTCGTCGGGGGGTCGCCCGCCGGGGGCGGGCAGGTTCTTCAGGGCGGCGCGCGTCTGCGCCACCAGTTCGCGCGTCAGGAGCCGGTCGTCGAGGACGTCCAGCATCGCCAGCGCCATGCGGGGGTAGCCGTCGCCCATCAGGACGTCGGCGCCGAGCGCACGCGACATGTGCTCGTGCAGGACGATCAGGCCGAAGCTCATGCCGGTCATGACCGTCGCGTAGCCGTGCAGGTCGTCGGTGGCCGGCGGATTCATGTCGGGCGCGCCGCGTTCGAGCATCTCCTCGCTGAACGCGACCGCGTCGTCGAAGAGGACGGCCGCGGCGGCCGACCCGTCGGTCAGGGCGCGGGCCACGTAGCGCTGGATCGGCAGGGCCGTCCGCATGGCGATCGCGAGGAAGCTCGGGCTCCCCATCCCGCCGCGCAGGGCCTCCTGCTTGGTCTCGCGGATCACTTCGATCACGTGCTCGTCGCAGGCCGCGCGCAGCGCCTCCTTCGTCCCGTAGTGGTGCTGGACGAGGGCGGGCGACACGCCGGCGGCCTTCGCGATGCCGCGGATCGTGGCGCCCTTCACCCCGTGCTCGGCGAACTCCAGCAGGGCCGCGTCCCTGATCCGGGCGCGCCCGGTCAGGTCCTCGGCCCGCTCCCGCGCGGCCATCCCCACCCCCTGTACGGATGTTCAGCTGCCTGTACGCTTGTACACTGTACCCGCGTACAGGCCCCCGTCAAGCGGTGGGACGAGGCGATGAGCGTCAGCCGCCTCCGGGCAGCTCGCCGAGCTTCGCCTGGACCTGCTTCTTCGAGCCGTCCGGCTTCTGGATCTCGACCTTCACCGTCTCGCCGGGCTTGAGGTTCGCGAGGACGGTCGTCAGCGCCGTCTGGTCGGGCGTCGCGGTGCCGTTCACCGAAAGGACCAGGTCGCCCGGCTCGATCCCGGCCTTGGCGGCCCCGCCGCCCTTCTGCACCTCCACGACCGCGACCGCCGACCGCCGGCCGGTCTGCGGGTCGACGATCGTGCGCACCACCACGCCGAGCGCGGCCCGGCCGGAGTTCGAGACCTTCCCCGACTCGATGAGCTGCGGGACGATCCGCTTGACCGTGTCGCTCGGCGTCGCGAACCCGATGCCCGGCGCCGCGGCGCCGATCTGCGGGTCGGACGCCGCCGCGGTGGGGATGCCGATCACCTGCCCGTCCAGCGTGACCAGGGCGCCGCCGCTGTTGCCCGGGTTGATGTCCGCGCTCGTCTGGATGGCGTCGGCGATCGTCGAGCCCTGGAAGGCCCCCTCCCCCTTGGTCGACACCGTGCGGTGCAGCGCGGAGACGATCCCGTTCGTCACGCTTCCGGCGAGGCCGAGCGGGTTGCCCATCGCCAGCACGATCTGCCCGACCTGCGCCTTGCTCGACTCGCCCCACGAGGCCGGTTTCAGCGACCCGCCGCTGACCTTGACGACGGCCAGGTCGTCGGCGGCGAACGCGCCGACCATCGAGGCCTTCACCGGGGAGCCCCCGCCGGACGAGGTGACCTGGATCGTCTTCGCCCCCGCGACCACGTGCGCGTTGGTGACGATGTCCCCCTGGGCGTCGAACACGACGCCCGACCCCTCCCCCTGATCGGTCTGGATCTTCACCACCGACGGCAGGACGGCGTCCACGACCTTCACGTACTGCTGCTGCAGGTCCGACCCGGACTCCGGCACCGGCGCCGACGTCTGCACCGACGCCGGCCCCGCGTTCCCGGCGTTCCCCGCGTTCTCGGACTTCCCGCTGCACCCGGCGAGCACCACCGACCCCGCCAGCGCCGCCGCGCACGCCTTCGCCCTCGCGCTCCTGTCCACGCTCCCACCTCCAGAGGGCACCGTTCCCGTCCGCCGCGCGGCGGGCGCCGCGCCACGCACGATTTTGCGACGTCATGCCGCAGGTCAGAGCCGCAGCTGATCTTTGAGCGCCCGGCGCGCCCGGCCGCCCGCGAGGGCCCGGCCGGTTTCTCGCGATCGGAGCCGGGTAGCCGTCCGACCATGTCGCGCGGAAGCGGGCACCGAGGCGTCCCCCACACCGCCGACCTGCGCATCGAGGCGTGGGGGCCGACACGGGAACGCTGCGTCGCCGAGGCGGTGGCCGGGCTCGTGGAATCGTTCGCCGACGTCTCCGGCGTCCGCCCGTCCGGCGGCATCCGGGCGGACGTGCCGCCGGGCCCGGACGCGGACCTGCTCGTCGCCGTCCTGGACGAGGTGGTCTACCGCCTGGACGTCGACGGCGTCCTGGTCCTGGACGCCGAGATCGCGGAGACGCCGGACGGCGGGCTCACCGCCCGGCTCGCGACCGGGGACGCGGCGGAGGCGGTGGGGACGGGAGCCGTGCCCAAGGCGGTGTCGCTGCACGAGCTGCGGTTCGACCGGGACGCCCGCGGCTGGACCTGCGCCGTGACGATCGACGTGTGACCGGCGGCGCGCCGGGCGAGGGCGCGCGCGACCGCCGATCAGCCCTTCACGACGCCCAGCGGGACGAGACGGGCGACCTTGCGGCAGAGCCCCGCGCCCTCGCCGGCCTCGACCACGGCGGACACGTCCTTGTAGGCGTCCGGCGCCTCCTCGGCCAGACCGCGCCACGACGACGGCCGCACGGCGATGCCCTGCCCCTCCAGCCTCGCCCGCAACTGCTCGCCGCCGACGCCGCGCGCGGCCTGGTGGCGGCTACGCACCCGTCCGGCGCCGTGGCACGTGGACGAGAACGCCGGCGCGCCCGGCACCCCCGTCAGGACGTAGGACGAGGTCCCCATCGTCCCGGGGATCAGCACGGGCTGCCCGGCCCCGCGCAGGTCGGGCGGCAGATCGGGGTGGCCGGGCGGCAGGGCGCGGGTGGCCCCCTTGCGGTGCACGCACAGGCGCCGCCGCTCGCCGTCCACCACGTGCTCCTCGAGCTCGGCCAGGTTGTGCGAGACGTCGTAGACGAGGTCGAGCCGGACGCCCGCGACCCGCCGGAACACCCGGCGCGCCGCCTGGGTCAGCAGCTGCCGGTTGGCGCGGCCGTAGTTGGCCGCCGCCGCCATCGCGCCCAGGTAGGCGCGGCCCTCGGCGGAGTCGACCGGGGCGCAGGCGAGCTGCCGGTCGGGGACCTCGATGCCGTACCGCGGCATCGCCGCCTCCATCGCCCGGACGTGGTCGGTGCAGATCTGGTGGCCGAGCCCGCGCGACCCGCAGTGGATCATGACGCAGACCTGCCCCGGCCGCAGCCCGAACGCCCCGGCCACGTCCGCGTCGTAGACCTCGGCGACACGCTGCACCTCCAGGAAGTGGTTGCCCGAGCCGAGGCTGCCGACCTGGCGGGCGCCGCGCTCCACCGCGCGCTCGCCCACCTGACCGGGGTCGGCGTCGGCGACCGCTCCCGCGTCCTCGCACCGGCGCAGGTCGCGCTCGTCCCCGTGGCCCCGCTCGACCGCGTACCGCGCTCCCCCGGTGAGAATGCCGGTCAGGTCCCGCCGTCCCGGCAGATGCCAGACCGCGCCCTTGCCCATGCCGCGCGGGATGACGGGGTCGAGGCCGTCCATCAGGTCCGGCAGGACGGGGCCGAGGCCGGAGGCGTCGATGTCCGCCGCCAGCAGCCGGACGCCGCACGAGATGTCGAACCCGACGCCGCCGGGCGAGACCACGCCGCCCGCGCGCGGATCGGTCGCCGCCACGCCGCCGATCGGGAAGCCGTACCCCAGGTGGACGTCGGGCATGGCGTAGGAGGCCTCCACCACTCCCGGCAGCGCGGCGACGTGGGCGACCTGCTCGATCGCGTTCTCGGCGGGCGCCAGCAGCTCCCGCGACGCGAACACCACGCCGGGCACGCGCATGGCGCCGACCGGTTCGATCCGGAACCGGTAGGGCCCGTCCTCGACCAGGTCGGCGTCCACAAGGCGGGGGTACCCCCGGCCTCGCTCCCCAAGCGCACCTCGTGCGCTCCCGGCCCGCCGGCGGCCGGGAGGGTCACGCGCGTCAGGCGGGTAGCGTGCGAATCATGCTGGCCGAACCCGCGCCCTCGCTGAGCGACCTCGCGCTCGGGCTGGTCGTGGTGGCGCTCGCGCTCCGTCTGGGACGCTCCCCGGCGCCGCATCGGCACTGGCGCACGGCCTTCTGGTGGGCCGGGATCGCGGCGCTCGCCGGATCCGTCCACCACGGGCTGGTCAAGTACTCGGAGCGGTGGTCGGGGCCGAGCTGGGCCCTGATCAGCGCCATGGTCGTCGTCGCGGTCTCCTACCTGCTGGCGGCGACCGTAGCCGAGGTGCTCGGCCCGCACCACGGCCGGACGTTCTGGCTGCTGCGCTCGGTCGGGATCGGCGCCTACGCCGTCCTGGCGGTGACCGGGCACGCCGGGGTCGGCGCCCTGCTCGCCTGCGAGAGCCTGACGATGGTGTGCATCCTCGCCCTCTGGGCCCGGGCGGCCCTGCACCACCATCCGATGGCCGGCCCGGTGATCGTCGCGCTGGTCGCCAGCGCCGCCGCGGCCGCGACCAAGGCGATCGACCCGAGCGTCACCCGCGGCATCGCGCTGGACCCGACATCGGTCTACCACCTCGCCCAGATCGTCGGGATGGTCCTGCTCTACCTGGCGGTCCGCAGGCCGCGCCGCCCGGACCGCGAGCCGCGCGCCCTCCTCAAATAGCACGGGTCCCCGGACAGCACGGGGCTCGGATAGCACGGGTGCGGCCGGTCGCGCGGCACCGGCGGACAGCAGTGACCCCGGTGGCACATTCCCCTAACGGAGGTGTCTTCCTTCTGTGCTGAACGGTGGCCTTTCGGACACGGACGGTCACCGTTAGCTTTCATCCCGTGATCCGAAGCCACCGTCCCCGTGGAGGAATGCGTTCATGACGGCCATCGCCAGCGTCTACCAGCACGACGTCGCCACCTACTGGAACACCGAGCGCAACCCGGTCAACCTGCGCCTCGGCGACGTGTCGGGGATCTACCACCACCACTACGGCATCGGCGAGGTGGACTGGTCGGTCCTGGAGACGCCGGAGGACGCCCGCGAAGAGGCGATCATCGCCGAACTGCACCGGCTGGAGAACGCCCAGGCCCGGTTCCTGCTCGAACACCTCGGCGACATCCGGCCCGACCACCGGCTGCTGGACGCCGGCTCGGGCCGCGGCGGCTCCAGCATCATGGCCAACGCCGCCTTCGGCTGCCAGGTCGACGGGGTGTCGATCTCCCAGGCGCAGGTCGACTTCGCCAACGCGCAGGCCGCCGAGCGCGGCGTGTCCGACAAGGTCCGGTTCCACTTCAGGAACATGCTCGACACGGGGTTCGAGGCGGGCGCGTTCCAGGCGATCTGGAACAACGAGTCGACGATGTACACCGTCCTGGACGACCTGTTCACGGCGCACTCCCGGCTGCTGGCCCGCGGCGGCCGGTACGTCACCATCACCGGCTGCTACAACGACGTCTACGGGCTGCCGTCCCGGGCGGTGTCGACCATCAACGCCCACTACGTGTGCGACATCCACCCGCGCAGCGCCTACTTCCGCGCGATGGCGGCCAACCGGCTCGTGCCCGTCACCGTGGTCGACCTGACCGCCGACACCATCCCGTACTGGGAGCTGCGCGAGAAGTCGTCGGTCGCGACGGGCATCGAGAGCGCCTTCCTGGAGGCCTACCGCGACGGCAGCTTCCAGTACCTGCTCATCGCCGCCGATCGCATCTGACCCGTCGACCCGGACCAGCCGCCTTCGGGCAGAGGCAGGTGAGCAGACCATGGAGACGACGCACCACGGGTGCAGCGGCAGGCGCGCGCCGTACGGCTCGTCCGCGGAACCCGGGCCGGCGCGACCGTCCGGGCCGGGGACCGGGGCGGCGTACCTGCCGTCGCTGATCGCCGCGGCGCGTCCCAGCCGGGAGGTGCCCTACGGCGACCTCCTGGCCGGAAGGCATCCGCGGCCGGTCGGGGGCGGCGGGCCCGGCTACGTCGAGCGCCCCTGGGGGGACGGGTCGCACTCGCCGCTCTACTGCCCGCTCCCCGAGCGCGCCGACGACGCCCTCGCCGCCGAGGTCGACGCCCGGCTGGCCTCCTGGGCGCGCGACCAGGGATTCGACGACCACGAGCTCGGCGCGCTGGGCAAGGCGGCCTTCGGACGGCTCGTGACCCTCGCCCACCCCGACACCGACGACCCGGACGCCCTGCTCGTCGCCGCGCAGCTGAACGCCGGCTGGTGGGCGGCCGACGACTACTACGCCGACGACACCGCCCTCGGCGCCGTGCCCGCGGTGCTGCCCCAGCGCCTCACGCTGGTGATGTCGGCGATGGACCCCGTCCCGTCCGCGGGCGGGTTCACCCCGCCGCTGAGCGAGGCCCTGCAGGGCGACGTCGTCCTGCGGATGCTCGGCTCGGCGGTCGGCCACCTGAAGCGCCACGCGTCCTCCGTGCAGGTCCAGCGGATCTGCTACTCCACCTTCGCCATGTTCGTGAGCTGGACGGCCTACGCGGCCTGGCGCGAGACCGGCGAGCACCCGCCCGCCTGGGAGTACCTGGCGGCACGCCAGCACGACAGCTTCTACACCTCGATGACGCTCGTCGACGTCGTCGGCGGCTACGAGGTCCCGGCCCACCTGTACTACGACCCGCGCGTCCGCCGCGCCGCCTTCCGGGCCGGGACGGCGAGCGTGATCGTCAACGACCTGCACTCGGTGGCCAAGGACGCCGCCGACGAGAACCCGGTCTGCAACCTGGTGCTGCTGATCGCCGCGGACCGGGGCTGCTCGGTGGAGGAGGCGACCGAGACCGCGGTGCGCCTGCACAACGACCTCGTCCGCGACTTCGAGGCCGGCCACCGGGAGCTCGCGGGCGTCCCCTCCCCCGAGCTGCAGCGGTTCCTGCGCGGGCTGCGGGCCTGGATGGGCGGCGGTTTCGAATGGCATGCCACCAACCCGCGCTACCGCGATGGGGCTTGAGGGGCCGCCGTTCCCGATGCGCCCGGCGCCGTGCTTTACCGAATTTTGTTGATCACCAATCATGTTCGGTTCACTGGGCTCGCGGTCACGGCTTTGCCGCGGAGTCAAAGGAGCGGCCAAAAGCCGATTGATGCGCAAGCGTGATCCGCCACATCCGGTCGGGCGCGCATCGGAAAAGGTCACCTGCATTACTCTCTCTCTGCGTCGCTGTATCCGGGGATGAAGCGAGGCGCACGGTGGAATTCCGTATTCTGCGCAGGAGGCTGGGCATCCGGGCGGGAAGCGGCGAATCCATCGCCGTGCCCCACCCGCACGCGCGCGGGCTGCTGGTCGTGCTGCTGCTCGAGGAGGGCCGTCCCGTCCCGGCCGACGTGCTCGTCGAGCGGCTCGCGGCCCCCTCCGGCGAGGCGGATCCGGCCGCCACGCTCACGCGGGCCGTCGGCGCCGCGCGGCTCTCGCTCCCGCCCGGCCGCCTCGTCACCGAGCACGGCGGGTACCGGCTCGTCCTGGACGAGGACGACGATCTGGACCTGAGCCGGTTCCGGGTCCTGGCCGCGCGCGCCCGGCGGCTGCGCGCCTCCGACGCCGCCGCGGCGATGGCCGGCTACGAGCGCGCGCTGGGGCTGTGGGGCGGGGAGCCGCTGGGCGACCTGCCCGCCGGCGCCATGGACGCGACCCGGCGGGCGCTCGTCGCCGAGCGCGGCCAGGTGCGCGAGGAGTTGGCCGAGGTGCGGCTCTCCCAGGGCCGGCATCTCGAACTCATCGGGCCCGCGCGCGGCTGGGTCGTGCAGGAGCCCTCGAACGAGCACCTGCGGGGCCTGCTGATGCTGGCGCTGCACCGGGCCGGGCGCAAGCGCGAGGCGCTGCGCCTGTACGAGGAGGCGGAGAACCTGCCGGCACCGCCCGGGCCCGCCCTCCGGCGGACCGCCGGCCAGATCGGCCGCGACGACCCGGGCCTGGAGTACCGGCCCCGGCCCGTCCTGGTGCCGCTGCCCGCGGACCGGGCCGCCGACCTGTCCATCGACACCCTCCAGGCCTCCCCGGCCCGCATCTACGACTACTACCTCGGCGGCAAGGACAACTACGCCGTCGACCGCGCGGCCGCCGAGGAGGTCATGAAGACGGTGCCCGACGCCCCCGCCGCGGCCCGCGCCAACCGCGACTTCCTGACCCGCGCCGTCCGCTACCTGGCGGCGCAGGCCGGCATCCGGCAGTTCCTCGACGTCGGGACGGGCCTGCCCACGCAGGGCAACGTCCACGAGATCGCCCGCGACGCCGCTCCGGACGCCCGCGTGGTCTATGTCGACAACGATCCCGTCGTGCTCGCGCACGGCCGGGCCCTGCTGGAGGGCAGCCCCTGCGTCGCGGTCGTCGAGGGCGACCTGCGCCGCCCCGAGGAGCTGCTGGCCGACCCCCGGCTGAACGAACTGATCGACCTGGGCGAGCCGGTGGGCCTGCTGCTGGTGGCCGTCCTGCACTTCGTCCACGACGACGACGATCCCGCCGGGCTGGTCGGGCGCCTGGCCGGCCGGCTTCCGTCCGGCAGCCACGTGGTGATCTCCCACGGCTACGACGGCGGCATGGACCCGGGCGACACCGAGCACTCCCAGGCCGTGTACCGCAGGTCGAAGCTGCCGATCTACTCGCGCGGCCCCGAGGAGGTGGCCCGCTGCCTCACCGGGCTGGAGATCCTCGATCCGGGCATCGTGTGGGTGCCGCGATGGGACCGCCCGCACCCCGCGCGGCCGGCGCGGGACCCCGAGTGGAGCCACTTCATCGGGGCCGTCGCCCGAAAGCCCTGACCGGCCGCCCGCTCCTCACCCCGCCCTGCGGGTGATCGCGGTCGGCAGCTCGGCGAACCCGCGCACGTAGGGCGAGTTGACGCGCCGGGCCCCGGCCTCGTCGATGTCGTAGTCGCCGGTGCGGGCCGCGAGCTCCTCCAGCGCGACCCGGGCCTCCAGCCGGGCCAGGTGCGCACCGATGCAGTAGTGCCGTCCCGACCCGAAACTGATCTTGGCCGTGGTGTCGCGGCCCAGGTCGAACCGGTCGGGATCGGCGAACGCGCGCGGGTCGCGGTTGGCCGCGCCGATCACCAGCAGCATGCGGGCCCCGGCGGGGACGCTCACCCCGTGCAGGGCGAACTCCCCGGTCACCGTCCGCCCGTCGGCCTGCGCCGGGGCCTCCAGGCGCAGCGTCTCCTCGATCCAGTCGCCGACCCGCCCGAACGCGTCGGACGGCCGGTCCAGGTGCCGCCAGGCGCAGTGCCAGGCATTGGAGATCAGATTCGTGGCCGTCTCGTTCCCGGCCGCGATCAGGATGAACAGCACCCCCATGAGCTCGGCCTCGGTCAGGTGGTCGTCGCCCTCGGCGGCGTCCAGCAGCGCCGACGCCAGGTCGTCGCGGCGCCGCGCCCGGCGCTCGGCGATCAGGCTCCGGAAGTAGCCCACCAGGGCGGGGATCGCCGCACGGCCCGCCTCGGTCACGTCCTGGACGCCCTGCTGGTGGTGCACGATCGCGTCGGCCAGCCGCCGCAGCTCGCCGCGGTCGGCCTCCGGGACGCCGACCAGCTCGGAGATGACGTCCATCGGCAGCAGCGCGGCGTAGTCGGCCACGAGGTCGATCTCCGCGCCGCCCGGCCCCGCGCCGTCCAGCGCCCGGTCCAGGTGGCCGCGCGCGATGCCGCGGACCCGCTGCTCCAGTCCCGCGACGCGGCGCGGGGTGAACGCCATCGCCAGGAGCCCGCGCATCCGGGTGTGCTCGGGCGGGTCCATCGCGAGGAACGACGCGTGCGTCCGCGCCTCCGGCCCCCACACCGACGGCTCCAGCAGGATCCCGTTCGCGCTGGAGAAGCGCCGGAAGTCCCGGAACGCCGCGGTCACGTCCTCGTGCCGCGACAGGACCCAGAAATCCTCCTCGTCATTACGGTAGACCGGAGCGTCCTCCCTTAACTGCGCGTAAACCGGATAGGGGTCCTGCTGAATCGCGTAGTCGTACAGGCTGTAGCGCACACCCATCGCAGCCTCCCACCGCCATCGAAAGCCGCGCGCCGGTCAGCAATCGCTTACGGCGCCTTCCCCCAACCCCAGCACATCATGAACCGGGTCATGTGACCGATTACGGCCATCCGGCGGTGGACCGTGCCACGTCTTCCGGACCCAGAGGGCCCGCCCAATGGTCGAGAAACAGGGCCGCCAGGTCGCCGCGGGACGCCGCGCCCGACCCGGCGCCCTGCAGGCGGGGCCGGCGGTCAGGTGGCGGGCTTGTCGCGCAGGCGCTCGACGGGGTGGGGGCCGTCGGTCTCCAGGCGGTACTCGTCGCCGAACTTGGCGCGGTGCTCGTCGATGACGCGCTCCTGGGGCGGCGGCTCGGCGTTGATCTTGTCCTGGTACTCCTCGAAGCGGCGGTGGGCCTCCTGGACGTAGCCGGTGCCGAGGGTGGTGTAGTCGATCTGCGTGGCGAGCAGTTCGCGCACGTACTGCTTGTTCGGCTCGAAGGTGACCGGCTCGGGCAGCGCGGGAGCCAGGATGCTCTCGGGGTCGCGGCCGTCGTGGCGGCGCATCAGGTCGCAGGCGATCCGCAGGTGCTCCAGCTCCATGTTCAGGTGCAGCTCCCAGATGCCCTTGACGCGCGGGTCGGACTCGGTCTGCATGAACGAGTAGTACAGGTAGCACTCGTTGTACTCGTGGTTGACGAGCCGCTCCCACCAGGTCTCCCCGGGGTCGACCAGCGACTCGTAGTGGGTGACGTGCTCCTCCTCGATCAGGCCGATGTCCTGGTAGAGCTGGCGGGCGATCGGCTCCATGTACATCGGGCCGACGTTCATGTAGAAGTTCATCGTCTGCTGCTCGGCCGCCATGATCGTCAGCGCGTGCAGCTTGGAGATCGGCGCGACCGTCTCGCGGTCGTAGGGCTCGCGGACGTTGTCGAACGGGTGGCGGTGCTGCATCGGCCCGGGGCGGCCCGGCATCACCTCGGTGAGCTGGTCGACGATCTTCTCGGCCTTGCGGTGCTCGATCATCTCGTACAGGTTGGAGTACCGGTACAGGTGGTCGAAGTCCTCCAGCAGCCCGAACTGGTAGGCCTGCTTGAGGTAGGGGTCGGGCTCCTGGCGGGCGACCCAGCCGGTCAGGTCGACCGCGACCTGCTCGTAGCTGATGGTGGTCTCCAGCACCGACGCCTGGCCGGGCAGCAGCCAGTTGACCACCTTCTGCTGCTGCTGCTCGATGTTGCGGACCTGGGCCAGCTGCTGCTTGACCTCCAGGTCGGGGCAGATGCGGTTGAAGTGGTGGCTGAACATGATCGCCTCCACCTCGATGCCGTTCATCGCGATGATGCGGCACTTGGTGTAGGGATCGGACTTGTCGGGGTCGACGGGCGCCACGTCCAGCTGGGCCCAGTTGCGCAACTGGTCGTCCAGCGGGATGCCGCGGTGTTCGAGCGGGTTGAAGGCCACCAGGCTCGTCCCTTCCTTGTGCGGGGCTGATCGGACTGACGCCCGGTGCGCCTACCCGAGGCGATCCGTCCTGCACCTGTTCGGCACGCCCGGTTTCAGGATTGGTCCCGCGTTGACCGAACCTCGGCCCGAAAAGCGGGAGCCACCCGCATGGAGTCGGCGGCCCCGGGTACGGGCCGCCGCATCGCCCGCCCACCGCACGTGCACGCCCGCCCGGCGCGAGGCCGCGGCCGGCCAGGAAGCGAGGAAGGCCCATGCAGACCACACCCGCCAACGCCGAGACCACCGAGGACGTCGTCGACCTGCTGCGCGCGCAGCACGGCCGCATCAGGGACCTGTTCGACGAGGTCATGAAGTCCGAGGGCGCCGCGCGCGAGGACGCCTTCCGGCAGCTGGTCAAGCTGCTGGCGATCCACGAGACCGCCGAGGAGGAGATCGTCCATCCCGTGGCCCGGCGCCTGCCCGGCGGCGACGGCATCGTGGACGACCGGCTGGCCGAGGAGCGCGAGGCCAAGGAGCTGCTCGCCGAGCTCGACGGCATGGACACCGGCGACCCGCGCTTCCTCAAGTCGCTCGACAAGCTGCGCGTGGACGTGCTGACCCACGCCCGCGCCGAGGAGCGCTACGAGTTCGACCGGCTCAAGGACGAGTTCAGCCCCGCCCAGCTCAAGGGCTTCGCCGCCGCCGTCCGCGCCGCCGAGGCCACCGCGCCCACGCACCCGCACCCCGGCGTGGAGTCGGCGACCAAGAACATGCTCGCCGGGCCGCTGGCCGCGGTGAGCGACCGCGTCCGCGACATGATCCGCGACGCCCGCGACAAGAAGTGACCATCATCGACCAGCGCCCCCGCGTGGAGGGCCGCGGTCCTGCCGAGGACGCAGTCCCCGGCAGGCGCGTTCCCGCCGCCGTCGGTCGTTCGAGAATCGAACGTCCCCGCGCGGGCGATGTGCGAACGCCGCGGACCTGACTGGTCCCCAAGGGGGAGCCGCCCGACCCGCACGGGGGAGGCCGAGCGCAATGCCGAGACTGGAGCATCGGAGGGGCCGGCAGTCCGCACCGGCTTGGACTTCAGGAAGGTAGACGGCCTTGCGCAGCATCAGGACGAAGGCGATCCTCATCACGGCCGCCACCATCGTGGTGGCCGGGGGCGCCACGGCAGCTCAGGCCGCCGCCCCTCAGGGCCGGCCGGGGGCCGGGCCCGCGGCCGGAACCCCGATCGCGAGCGTTCGGGGCGCCGCCGACTTCCGACTGACGTTCGCGCCGGACAAGGACGTCCGTCACTTCGAGTTCGACGTGCGCGCGACGCCGTACACCCGTCCCTTTCCGGGCGCCCCGCACGGCCTGCCGTCCGACGCCGCGGGTTCGGTGAGGGTCTCGCACTACCTCGCGGGTCAGAACACCACGGTGCGCTTCGAGGCGGCGGTGGACTGCATGATCACCAGTCCGGGTTACGCGGCCCTCACCGCGAAGGTGGTCCGTGCGGACGAACCGGTACGGGCCTGGCTCGGGAAGCGGCTCGGCTTCAGCGTTCTGGACGCGGGAAAGGACGGCCCTGGTCATACCCGGGACCGCGTCGGCCTGTCCTGGCTGGCCGGCAATGCCGACGAGGACGGGGACGGGAACGTGATCGAGGGCAGGAGCGGCACCTGCCAGGCACCGGCGCCCTTCGCCCCCGTCACCCGGGGCGGGTACACCGTCCGCCACGCCGACCTCGTTCCGCCGCCAGGTTGAGCCGACCTCTGGCGAGGTTCGGCGCCCAGCGCACGAGCACGCCCGCCGCCTCGGTTCGAGCGGCTCGGTGGCCGGGGGCGTCCCAGAGCGAGGGCATGAGATCGAGAACTGCCGGCAATGCCGGTATGCCCGAAAGAGATGGGGCCCGGCAGCACGGGCGCTCGGACCCTCCCCACCTGGGAGACCCGACCGTCCATGAGGGTGCTCCCGGGCCCGGTGCGCCGGTCCCGTTGAGTACCGCACCGCAGGAACGTGAGTAGGTGTACGGATCGATCAAGCGGTCGGCGGCCTGTTCACTGGAGGCATGATCGTGGAAAGCACCGCTGCCGCCTCTCGGACGCGCTCCGGCTGGCGCGTCGGCGCGGGGGTCGTACTCGCCCTGCTCCTTCCCGTGACCGTGCTCGCCTGGCTCTACGTGCTCGCAACCCCGGAGTACGCCAGATGCCTCACCTATGGGGAGCAGTGCGATCCAGCCTCGGACACCCTCCTGCCCATCGCCTGGTGGTCCTTCTGGGGCAGCGGCGTCGCCGGTGTCCTCGCGCTGCTGGTCCGGCCCGGCGGGACGATGACCGCGTGGATCCGCCCGCTACTGGTCGTGGGGCAGGTGGCACTTCTGATCGTGACTCAGGCGGCCGTGATCGTCAGCGGATGAGGAGAACGTCGGTCCCCGCGCCCAGCTGCCGGCACCGGTGGAGCGGGACTTTCCGGGCGACCGTCACCAACGACTCCGGGAGTTCGTGATGAGCGAGATCGACCAGAACACGCGACCGGCCGAGCAGGCCCCGCGCCGTTCCGCAGGGCGGCGGCGGCCCGTGCTCCTGGCCTCGGCGGGGCTCGCCCTCGCCGCCGCGGCCGCCGCGGTGGTGGTCGGGACCGTCGGCGCCGGTGGGGCCGAGGGGGCGAAGGAGGGCCCGGCCGCGTCCGCCGCGGCCGCCCCCTCCGGTCGGCAGGTCCTGCTCGTGGCCGCCACCACCGCGCTGAAGGCGCCCGCGGGTTCCGGTACGTACTGGTACGTCAGGACCGTTTCCACCAACCGCGACGGTGGTGCGCGCACCACCATGGAGAGTTGGACCCGGCGGGACGGCCGGGTCTGGTGGAAGGGAGAGAAGACCCAGGGCAAGGTGGTCGTGCTCACCCGGCCCGCTCCGTTCCGGCTGGGCGGGCCCGAGGTCACGCTCGCGCAGTTGCAGGAGCTGCCGACCACGCCCGGCGGGCTGAAGGCGTGGATCGCCGCCGCCGTGAAGAAGAGCGACGTCACGACGAGCGCCGGACGTCCCGACGGCGCCGCGCAGGAGCGGTTCGTCTTCGAAGGGCTGCTGTCCCTGCTCTCGCAGTTGCCGACACCGCCGCAGGTCCGCGCCGCCGCCTTCCGCGCGGTCGCCTCCTACCCGAACGTCAGCAACCTCGGCCCGGTCAAGGGCGGGCAGGGCTTGTCGATCTCCTTCGGCGGGGGCGGGAAGGCGCACCTGGTCATCGACCCGAAGACGTCGCGGATCACCGGCACCGACTACTTCGTCTCGGCCGACGGCGCACAGGTCACGGTTCCCGGCGGCGCCACGATCGCGGCCGAGTGGACGGACCTGGCGCCCAGGTAGCCCGATCCGCGCACGAGAACGCCTAAACCTGCATGATCGGGCCGATCATGCAGGTCCACGGCGCGCGCTACTCTCCGGCGGTGTCGGCGGCCTCGGCCGCGGCGCGGGACTCGATGATCTCCTGCTCCGCCCGGGTGTGGCCCTCAACGATGATCTTGACGACCTCCTCCGGGTCGTCGGTGAGGTGGATCAGGTCGATGTCCTGCGGCGAGATCTTGCCGGAGGTCAGCATCGACTCCTTGACCCAGTCGAGCAGGCCGCCCCAGAACCGCGTGCCGACCAGCACGATCGGGAAGCGGGTGATCTTCTTGGTCTGGACGAGGGTGATCGCCTCGAACAGCTCGTCCAGCGTCCCGAACCCGCCCGGCAGGACGACGAAGGCCTGCGAGTACTTCACGAACATCGTCTTGCGGACGAAGAAGTAGCGGAACTCCAGGCCGATGTCGAGATGGTCGTTCAGCTTCTGCTCGAACGGCAGCTCGATGCCGAGGCCGACCGACAGGCCGCCGTTCTCGTCGCAGCCCTTGTTGGCCGCCTCCATGATTCCCGGGCCGCCGCCGGTGATGACGGCGTAGCCGGCCTCGTCCAGGCGGGCGCCGATGTCGACGGCGAGCTCGTACTCCGGGGAGTCCGGCTTGGTGCGGGCGCTGCCGAAGACGCTGACGGCCTTCGGCAGCTCGGCGAGGAGGCCGAAGCCCTCGACGAACTCCGCCTGGATCCGCAGCACCCGCCACGGGTCGGCGTGCACCCAGTCGACCGAACCGCGGCCGTCCAGGAGCCGCTGGTCGGTCGTCGTCGGGGGGACGGCCCGCCCCCGCAGCATGGCCGGCCCCTGCCGGCGCGAGCGGGAATTCACTTCCGATGTCATGAAGCCACGGTAGTGGGACCCTCCAGCCACATGCGCATACGTTGCTCGCACTCGGCGATGAGGGGGATCTCGACGTACTCGTCCCGCGTGTGCGCGAGGGTCGGCTCGCCGGGGCCGTAGTTGACGGCCGGGACACCGAGCTCGGCGAAGCGGGCGACGTCCGTCCAGCCGAGCTTGGCGCGTACCTCGGCGCCGCTGGCCGCGGCGAACGCGGCGGCGGCCGGGTGGTTCAGCCCCGGGCGGGCGGCCGGGGCACCGTCGGTCACCGTCACCTGGAAGCTGGCGAATGTTTCCCTGAGGTGCGCCTCCGCGTCGGCGAGGGACTTGTCGGGCGCGAACCGATAGTTCACGGTGACGACGCACTCGTCCGGGATGACGTTCCCTGCGACGCCGCCCGAGATGAACACCGCGTTCAGGCCCTCGTGGTACTCCAGGCCGTCCACGACCGGACGGGACGGCTCGTAGGCGCGCAGGACGTCCAGGATCGCCCCGGCCGAGTGGATCGCGTTGGACCCCATCCAGGCGCGCGCGCTGTGCGCCCGCTCCCCCGTCGCGGTGACCTGGACGCGCATCGTGCCCTGGCAGCCGCCCTCGACCATCCCGCCGGTCGGCTCCATCAGCACGGCGAAGTCGCCCGCGAGCAGCTCGGGCCGGTACTCCGCGAGATGCCGCAGCCCGTTGCGCGCGGCCTCGACCTCCTCGCAGTCGTAGAAGACGTAGGTGACGTCCCGGCCGGGCGCCTCGACGGTCGCGGCGAGCCGCAGCGCGACCGCGACGCCGCTCTTCATGTCGGTGGTGCCGCAGCCGTAGAGCCGGTCGCCCTCCACGCGGGACGGGAGGTTGCCGTTCAGCGGGACGGTGTCGAGGTGCCCCGCCAGGACGACCCGTTCGGCCCGTCCGAGGTCGGTGCGCGCGACGACGTTGTTGCCGACGCGCTCCACCGCCAGGTGCGGCAGCGCCCGCAGCGCCTCCTCGACGGCCCCGGCCAGGGATTCCTCCCCGCCGCTCACCGACTCGATGTCGACGACGGCCGCCGTCAGGTCCACCACGTCCGAACAGAGATCAAGCCCCATGGTCGAAGGTTATCTATCATCGCGTTCGTGGAGATGCCCGTACTGGAGTGCGCCGTCCATTGGGCGCGTCCCGCCGACGACCCCCGGATGCGCGACCTCCTGGACGAGGGGGAGCGCGCCCGCTACGCCCGGTTCATTCGCGCCGAGGACAAGGCCCGGTTCGTCACCGGGCGGTTCCTCGCGCGCACGGTCCTCGCCGAGGCCACCGGGCGGCCACCGCGCGACCTGCGCTTCACCACCGACTGCCCGCTCTGCGGCGACACGCACGGCAAGCCGCGCCTGCCCGGCAGCGGCCTGGACTTCTCGCTCTCCCACTCGGGGGACCGCGTCCTGCTCGTCCTGGTCGAGGGCGCCGAGGTCGGGGCGGACGTGGAGCAGGAGAGCGACCGCGACATCGACGGCCTCTCCCGGATGGTCCTCACCGCCGCCGAGTCGGAGGTGCTGAGGACCATGACGGACCGCAGACGCGGCTTCCACGCCTACTGGAGCCGCAAGGAGGCCCTCCTGAAGGCCACCGGCCACGGGCTGGCCGCCCCGATGACCGCCATCCACGTCTCCGGCCCCGACGAGCCGCCCGAGGTCGTCGGCTGGGAGGGCGAGGCGGCCGTCTCCCCCGTCCGCCTCGCCGACCTGGACGCGGGCCCCGGCTACGCCGCCTCGGCCGCCGTCCTCACCGGCCGTCCCCTCAGGCTCGCCGAGTTCCCGCTCAGGTGTTGACGCCGTGGTCGCGGAGGATGTCGTTGAGGGACGCCTTGTCGTGGCGCTGCCCCTCCTCCAGCCGCTTGAGGATCAGCACCGCCGGAAGCCCGAACGTGCCGCCCTTGAACTCCTTGTAGCGGGTGCCGCCCACCGCGACGCACCAGTCGGGGATGCGCCCGCGGCCGATCTCCTCGCCCGTCTCGACGTCGATGACCGGCATGGACGCCGACAGGTTCGTCCCCGACCCGACGACGGCGCCGCGCCCCACCCGCGCCCCCTCGACGATCATGGACCGGCTGCCGATCATCGCCTCGTCCTCGATGACCACCGGCTTGGCGTTCGGCGGCTCCAGCACGCCGCCGATGCCGACGCCGCCCGACAGGTGGACGTTCCTGCCGACCTGCGCGCACGACCCCACGGTGGCCCAGGTGTCGACCATCGTCCCGGAGTCGACGTAGGCGCCGATGTTGGTGAACGACGGCATCAGCACCACGCCCGGCGCCAGATGGGCGCCCCACCGCGCGATGGCGCCGGGCACGACGCGCACGCCGTCCAGGCGCGTCTTCAACGGGATGCGGTCGTGGTACCGGAAGTCGCCCACCTGCGACCGCGCCATGCCGAGGACCTTGAAGCTCAGCAGGATCGCCCGCTTGGCCCGCTCGTCGACGACCACCTCGTCGGTCGCGGGGTCGATCCGGGCGACGCGGGCCTCCCCGGCGTCGAGCTGGTCGACGGCGGCGACGATCGCCGCGCGCGCCTCGGCGTCGTCCGGCGTCAGTTCGGCGCGCCGCTCCCACAACTCGTCGATGCCGCCGGAGATCGGGCTGGTGAACGTTTCGGTCATGCCTCCTGAGCTTACTGGGGGCCATCTCCCAGTACTGTCTTCGCGTGGCTGTTTGGGCGAGGTTGAAGGCGCGCCCCGAGGAGGGGGCGGGCGGCGGGCGCCGCCGGCGCGGCGTCCGCTGGGCCGCGATCCTGTGCGTCGTCGTGCTGCTGGTGGGCGTGGGCGTCTACGCGGCCTTCCAGCGAGCGCGCCCGTACCTGCACGGATCCGGCTGCGAGGTGCGCACGAGCCTGGGCAAGATGCCGCTCGACCTGGAGCAGGGCGCGAACGCCGCCACCATCGCCGCCGTCGCGTTCCGCAAGCAGCTCCCCGAACGCGCCGTGGTGATCGCCTACGCGACCGCGATCCAGGAGTCGCACATCCACAACCTGCCGAACGGCGACCGCGACTCGGTGGGCATGTTCCAGCAGCGCCCGTCCCAGGGCTGGGGCACGCCGGACAAGCTCCGCGACCCCGTCCAGGCCACCAGCAAGTTCTTCGACGCCCTCGTCAAGGTCAAGGACTACCTCGACCGCGACCTGCACGACGCGGCGCAGAAGGTCCAGCGCAGCGCCGACGGCAGCGCCTACGCCCAGCACGAGCCCGACGGCAAGCTCCTCGCCACCGCCTTCACGGGCCGCGAGCCCGCCACGGCCCGCTGCTGGTACCCGCCCGGCAAGAAGACGACGTCCCGCCGCCCCGAGGCCCTTCTGGAGATGCGCCGCGCCTTCGGCAGCCGCCTGAAGGTCGGCGGCCCCGGCCCCCTCAAGGCGGGCTCCCCGTCCGACCCGAAATCGTGGAACGCGATCCAGGTCACCAACCCCCGCTCAGGCTGGGCGGTGGCGAGCTGGGCCGCGACCCACGCCCAGGCCTACGGCCTGACCGAAGTCCGCTACGCGGGCAAGCACTGGCAGTCCAAGGCCGGCCACGACGGCTGGACGGAGGACAAGGAAGCCACCCAGACCACCGTCATAGTCCAGTAGCCCTCCGACCGGGGACGGCCAGATCACGGCGGAAGGCCCGATCGTCCCGAAATCGTCGGCGGTCCGAGCGAGAATGGTCCAGTGACGTCGAGATTCCAGGACCCCCTAGAGGACGAGACGTGCCGCCGCTTCGTGGAGCCCGCCCTGGACGCGGCAGGATGACCAGATCCGCGACCAGTATCCGATCAACTCGAGTCGAGGACCGTCCGGGTCCTTGGAGTCTCGGAGCAGGACGTGTCCTGATACGACGGCAAGCTCTACACACTCACCGCCTGTTCCGCCGCTGTAACTGCTCTCGCGCCAACGAGTTGTCAATACGTTGGGGATCGTCGTCCTCACGGTCGACCAACTGCCCGACGCTCCCTGTCTCAAAGTACAGAAGGTCGGCCTCCCTCTCGAAGCTGAGTAGTCCGACCAGCGCAACTGGCGTGATTCGGCTGAATGGGATGACCCGGATCTGAACGTGCGGCAACTGCGCCAAGCAGATCAGGTGGTCGATCTGTTCCGCCATGGCCTCGTGTCCGCCGACTGGCCGGTTAACTGCGGGAGGCGCTGGCCGCTCAGCCGTCCGGCGGGGGCTGAGCCGATGATCCCGGCCGCCGGCCTGACGTACTGGATCCCTGGCCTGCAGATTCGGTACGGGATCTACGCCTGCTGGTGGTGGGCGTTCGTGCCCGGCCACCGGCTCGCGCCGACCCGCTGACAGGCACGCGCCACCTGAAGACCTTATTCAATTCTGGCAAAGACGGCGCCGAGCTTGTCCACCCCGGCTTCATCGACTCGCTCAAGCCTCCAAGTCTGATTCCCGACTAGAAAGGTGTCTCCAGGGCGGAGGATCAAGTCACGCTCTCTATCGTCTTTCACATAGAGAGCAACCTCTGGCGGCCGGTCGTTGTTCCCTTTACGCGCACCGACCAGTCCGATCTTCATCTCCTTGTCGATATAGGTCTGCGTACCCTGCTTCAGGCCGATCTCTTCGATTGCCATCGTCACTCCATTGTGGTGTAGGGCGGCCGAATGTTGGCCTTGAAATCTTTGACCGTCAACGGAAGAGGTTGCTTGTCGTTCCAGGGATTGCGCAGGTGGAAATTCCCCTGATCGTCGACCTTGGTGACCTCGTAGGCGTGGCCGGCAACGAGTCTCTTCGGCAAAAGCAGTTCATCTTTGTCCAGCTCACGGATTCCGACCAGTACGGGCCTGCCCCGGGAGAGATGGTCGGCGATCTCGTCCTGAAGCCGACGGTCCGCGCTTCGCCCTTGACTATCATAGCCGGTAGGAAAATTCACCGTCTTGGCAGGAAGGCCCGTGAGCTGCGTGAGGAGTTCGGCGCGCTGGGCAGGGTTGCTGCCCTGATTCAATCGCACATAGCCGGTCGGCGCGTCTCCCGGCTTGCCCTGCGCTTTCCAGATACGGTTCACCCTCTCCCGGCGTTCAGTGCTCCACATCTGATCCAACCCGGCTATTGCCTTCTCCAGAACGGGCGCCCAAGCCACATTCGTTGACGTAAGTGCAGCAAACGCGGGTTTACTGGGATCCTTATCCCTGATCGGGAGCTCAGGTGTCACCGCAAGCTTTATAGACAGTCCGGTCGGCTCGTAACGATGTTTGGACTTCGAGTACTCAGCCTCATGCAGGCGGACCTCATAGCTGCCGTCCTCGGTCTCGCTCACACAGTTCCGGATGGCCTCTGGATATTTTTCGGCGACCGCTCCCAGGGTGGCGATTACACCGCAGTCGCCGAGTATCCCTTGTTCTGCTTGCTCCCGGGCGAGTTCACCGTCGAACAACGGTATCCGGGTACCGTCAGTGCGATCCAGCGGCGTGCCATAGCGGTCGGGGACATAGCGCGAATCCTCCCGTGGATCCTGGAAATCTGGGCGATCGACTCTGCCGTCCAACTCTTTTGGTTCATCGCTTCGGTCCAACTTGGCGGCGAGCTGTTTTAGCCGGTCCGATATTCCGCGTTCGCCCTCGAGGACGTCCTCGTCGATGTCGACGTTGCGCCCGTTGTCGGCGGCTGGTTCTTCCCCGGAGATTCTTGTCTCCAGGTCGTCCGCCACGTCGTCCGAGATGTTGGAGGCCGCCGAACCGTCCGACTCGCTGGTAAAGCCCGGGCGGAGGTCGTTGGCGGGCAGGTCTTCCGGCTGACTCGCGGACTCCCGAGCGATCACTTCCCCCAGGTCGCGCGCGTTCCCGTTCTCCGATCCCGAGGCGGGCGTTGGTTCGTCGGTGCCCGACTTATAGTCCTGCTGGCCGCTCGAACCCCGCTCCTGCGGAAGCTGGGCCTTCGGGCCGCCGTTCTCCGGCAGCGGCGAAGCAGGCTCGATGGCGGGCCCTGGGGGCGGCGGGCTACCTGTGTCCGCGGCTTCGGTTCCCTGTGGCCTGCTCTCCCGCTGGACGGGTTCGCGGGCGCGGGCGAGGCTTTCCAGCCGCGACGGCTGGTTCGGTGAGCCGGGGTTGTCGGTCGGCAAGGTGTACCGCCGTTCTGATGACGCCGACTCTTCGGGAATCTCGGCTTTCTCACCGACGCTCTCGGTCTGCCCAGCCCTTGCGTCCCCGGAACGCGTGTCCTCGCTGCGCTCGTCCCGCGATGCTTCCTCGTCGGTCTCTGAACGATCTGTCTCCGCCGCTGGTCCGCCCACGGCCGACTCCCCGCCCTGCGCCTCGGGTCGGCCAGGGCCGCTCTCCTCCCGACTGTCCTCGGCCTCAGCCTGCGGTGCCCCGTTCTCTTGCTGGGCAAGCGCGCGGGAGCGGGCGAGGCTCTCCAGCCGGGACGGCTGGCCAGGGCTCCCGGGGTTGTCGGGCGGGAGCCTGGGCGGCCTGGGCCGGTCGGCCTTCTCTTCCTTGTCCTCGATCCTGGTGGGATTCTCCACGCTCGCCCCAGCCCTCCACAGACGGTTCGGCAGCGGCCGCCTGTCTCGCTTACAAGAACCACCGGTGCCCGATGACCACGGGGGCTCCGCGATCACCCACGGTCCATGAAAGCGGGAAGTCTTCGAGATTGCACGTTTCATTGATCAATGATCCTTATTGCTGTTTCGATACTGCGGCTAAACGACTTCGGAGGCCACATCCTCGACGCCATTTCACGGCCAACGCCGCCGAACGGAGCGATTGGGCGCACGGCAACCGACAGGGAACCAGCCAGCGCGATCAGGGCACGCGGGACCAGGCGGTATCGGTGACGATGACGTGGTCCATGAAGTGCAGGCCGACCGTGTCGGCGGCATCGCGCAGCGCCTCCGTCGCCCGGCCCTCGGACGCGCTGGGCTCAAGGCGTCCACTGGGATCGTTGTGCGCCACGCCGAACGCGGCGCCGCCGGTCGAGAGGACCGCGGTCAGAACGTCCCGGGAAGAAGTGGTGGTACTGCAAGTCGTTGGACATCGCCAGGGCGCGTCCGGTGTCGATCCGCTGCCCCGTGCGCAGGTCCCGCGGTCCCGCCGCCGCCAGGAGCAGAGCGAACGCCTTCGTTCTGCCGCTGTCGCGCCTGTACTGCTGGGACGTCCAGAGCCGGACGCTCAGGGGCGGTTCGTCCACCTCGATGTTCTTGGCCGTGCCGGGGCAGCAGTTGCCGCCTTGTCCTCGCGGACGTCGATCGCGACGCCGGCGATGCTGCGTTCGCTCGCGAGCGCAAGGTCGCTGCGCCACAGCAACAGGCTGCCGATCGGGTAGTTGCGCGCTATCGAGTCCAGAAGGCGAGGACCTGCTCCCGCGTCCAGACGAACTCGCGCTGGAACTTGGGGAGGCGGATGTCCCTTACTTGCCCTGCGTTTACCGCAGCATGACATTTACCCCTGACAGTCGGATGCGCCTTTTAGGAAAGACGGGAGACTTCGGATAGTTCACATAAAGACGTGCTGGTGGGCGTCGATTGCATTCTGACCAGTGGGTCGGCCGGTTTGGTTGGGGGGCGGCTGGGCGGGAAATCGTGGTCGCATGGAGATACCGCGGACGTTGGTGCTGACCGGGCACTTTCCGCCTGAGTCCGGCGGGGTGCAGACGTTCACGTGGGAGTTGGTGCGGCGGCTGCCCGCGGACCGGCTGGTCGTGGTGGCGCCCGCGTGGGCCGGGGCCGCGGAGTTCGACGCCGGCCTCGGGTTCCCCGTCGTCCGGCGGCACGCGTATCTGCTGTTCCGGGGGCTGCGGCGGCTCGTCGTGCGGCACCGGGTCGAGGCGGGGTGGATCACGGCGGCGGCGCCGTTCGGGATGTACGCGCCGCTGGTGCGGGCGGCCGGGGTGCCGTGGCTGGTCGGGTCCGCGCACGGGCAGGAGCTCGGGTGGTTCCGGGCGCCGCCGACGCGGGCGGCGCTCAGGGCGGCGGCGCGGTCGTTCGACGTCCTCACCCATCTCAGCGCGACCACACTGCCGGAACTGGAGGACGCCGTCGGCGATCGGACGCGGCTGGCGCGGCTCGCCGGGGCCGTGGACACCGTGCGGTTCCGGCCGGGGCTGGACGGGACGGCGGTCCGCCGCCGGCACGGCCTCGGCGACGGGCCGGTGGTGCTCAGCGTCGCGCGGCTCGTGCGGCGCAAGGGCCACGACATGCTGATCCGCGCGTGGGCGGACGTGGTGCGACGGCGCCCGGACGCCCGGCTGGTGATCGTCGGTGACGGTCCGATGCGGCGCAGGCTCACCGAGGCGGCGGACCGGGAGGCGCCCGGGACGGTCACGGTCACCGGGCCCGTCTCCGCGGCGGAGCTGCCGCGCTACTACGCCGCCGCCGACGTGTTCTCGCTGCCGTGCCGCGACGACCGGGCGGGTCTGCAGACCGAGGGGCTGGGCCTGTCGGTGCTGGAGGCGTCCGCGGCGGGGCTGCCGGTGGTGGTGGGCCGGTCCGGTGGCAGCCCCGAGTCCCTGATCGACGGCCGGACGGGGGTCCTGGTCGACGCCACCGGACCGGACGAGATCGCCCTGGCCCTGCACCGCCTGCTCGGCTCCCCCGCACGAGCCGCCGCGATGGGGGCCGCCGGACGGCGGTGGACGTGCGAGCGCTGGAGCTGGGACGCCGCCGCGGCCCGGCTCGCCGCCCTTCTGAACGGTTCCGTCCTCGACGCGCCGATGCACGACACACCGGGGATGGAGCCCGCATGGGACTCAGGGAGCAGCTGAACAAGCGCGACTTCCGGCGGCTCATCGTCGGCCAGACCGTGTCCTCGTTCGGCGACTGGATGGGCACCCTGGCGCTGATGTACTTCGTGCTGGAGCTCAGCGACTCCACGACGGCGGTCGGCGGTGTCCTGGTGCTGCGGCTGCTCCCGTCCGCGCTGGGCGCGCCGGTGGCGGCGCGGGTGGTGACGCGCTGGCGGCGGCGGAGCGTGCTGATGTGGTCGACCCTGGTCCAGACGGGCATGGCGCTGGCGCTGCCGATCGTGCCGTGGCTGGTGTGGGTGTACTTCTGGGCCTTCATGATCGAGGTGGCGGGCCTGATCTTCCTGCCGGCCCGGGACGCGTCCATCCCGTTCCTCATCGAGGAGGAGGAGAACCGGCACGACACCGGCACGCTGGAGATCGCCAACGGCATCACGATGGCGACCTCGTACGGGATGATCCCGGTGGGCGCGGGGGGGTTCGGGCTGATCCTCTACGTCTCGGAGCACATCGGCCTGGAGGGCAGCTGGCGCTACGTGCTGGTGTTCTGGCTGGATGCCCTGACGTACCTGGCCTGCTACTTCGCCATCCGCTCGATTCCCGATCTCGGTCCGGGGCCCGCCGAGCGCCGGGAGGCGGAGCGCAGCGAGCAGGAGGCGTCGTCCCGCGGTTTCCTCGCGGCGCTGCGGCTGCCCGTGGTCCGCGGCGTCCTGCCGGGGGTGGCGGTGGTGTCGCTCGGGCTGGGCGCGCTGTTCTCGCTGGGCGTGGTGTTCGTGCGGAACGTCCTGGCCGCGGGGCCCGTGGGGTTCGGGACGCTCGTGGTGCTGTTCGGGGTGGGCGCGCTGATCGGGCTGCTGATCGTCCATCGCGCGGTGCGGAACCTGATGACGCAGATCCGGGTCGGGACGGCCGCGCAGGGGGTGACGATCACGGTGATGGCGGCACTGGGCTCGGCGCCGTGGGCGTTCGCCGGGGCGGTGGTGTTCGGCGCGTCGGCGACCAGCGCCCTGGTGGGCGGGATCACCTACCTCCAGGAGGCCCTCAGCGGCGTCAACCGGAACCTGGCCCTCACCGCCTTCCACGCCGTCCTGCGGTTCGGGCTGGCGCTGGCGGCGCTGGTGTCGGGGGTCGCGGCCGACCTCCTGAGGGAGGCCGGCGCGTCCCCGCTCGGCCTGGCGCCGGGCCAGTTCGTGCTGGCGATGTCCGGACTGGTCGTCCTGCTGGGGACGTTCTTCATCCGTGTCCCCGGCGCCGGGAACATGTCCCCTACGTGACCGGCACGGCACCGGCCTTCTCCGCCGGCTCCGGCGCGGACGCCTCGCCCCGGCTGTTGGCGGCGCGGAGGGCGACGACGGCCGCGGCGACCAGGAAGAGGGAGCTGGCCAGCAGCGCCCGGGAGAACCCGCCGGTGAGCGCCTCCGGCACGGGCCTGCGGTCGGCCAGCAGGTCGCCCGTGCGGGCGGTGGCGACCGCGGAGAAGATCGCCAGGCCGAGGGCGCCGCCGATCTGCTGGGAGGCGTTGAGCAGCGCCGCCGCGAGCCCGGCCTTGTCCGGCGGGACGTTGGCGTTGGCCGCGGTGGTGACGGCCACGAACGTGAAGCCGAGCCCGAACGAGGTGACCATCAGGCCGGGCAGCAGGTCGGTGAGGTAGTGGCCGTCCACCGGGATGCGCGACAGCAGGTAGATGCCGGCGGCCGCGAGCAACAGCCCGGTGATCATCACCGGCCGCGTCCCGGCGCGTCCGATCAGCGGGGCGGACGCTCCCGCGGCGACGCCCACGCCGGCGCAGAGCGGGAGGTAGGCCGAGCCGGTCTCCAGCGGCGAGTAGCCGAGGACGTTCACCATGTACAGGCTGAGGAAGAAGAACATCGACAGGAACCCGGCGACCGCGACGAGCTGGGTGACGTCCGCGGCGGCCAGCCCCCGGATCCGGAAGATCGACAGCGGGAGCAGCGGGTTCCGGCTGCGCTGCTCGTTGACCAGGAACGCCGTCAGGAGCGCGGCCGCTCCGGCGAGGCCGCCGATCGTGCGCCCCGCGTCCCAGCCGACCTCCGGGGCCTTGACCAGGGTGAACACCAGCAGCAGCATCCCGCCGGTGACGAGGACGGTGCCGAGCGCGTCGAAGCCCGCGAGCCGGGCGGTGCGCCGGTCGCCCTCGACGAGCAGGAAGAGCCCGGCGACGACGAGCACGCAGACCGGGACGTTCACGAGCATCACCCAGCGCCAGCCGGGCCCGTCGGTGAGCAGCCCGCCGAACAGGACCCCGGCGGCCGAGGCGCCGCCGCCGACGCCGCCCCACACGCCGAGCGCCTTGCCGCGGTCGCCGCCCTCCTTGAAGCTGGTCGTCAGGATCGACAGCGTGCCCGGCAGCATCAGCGCGGCGCCCGCGCCCTGGGCGAGCCGCGCCGCGATGAGCGTCCCGGACGTGGTGGCGAGGCCGCCGGCGATCGAGGACAGCGAGAACAGCACGGTGCCCGCGACGACGACCCGGCGGCGTCCGAGCAGGTCGGCGAGGCGTCCGCCGAGCAGCATGAACCCGCCGTAGGTGAGCAGGTAGCCCGACGGCACCCACTGCAGGTCCTGGACGGAGAAGTCCAGGTCGGCGCGGATCGCGGGCAGCGCCACGTTGACGATCGAGGCGTCGATGAAGTCCAGGAACGCGATGGCGCACAGCAGGGTCAGGGTGAGCTTGCCGCGTCCCGTCGCGAGGAAGGACGGAGGGGATTCGGTCATGGAGACCTCCGGTCGGTGGACCCGCTCCGGCGAGCGCCGGGTACGGGGTGCGCAGAGGGCCCTTCGGGTTCCCCTGGCTTGTTCGTTCCGCGACCCATGAGCGGATCGGGAGGCGGGAGTGTGACGCGGCGGGCCGCCGATGAGGTCCAGGTCACACTTCGGCCGCCGATGTCACACTCCGGGGTCCGGTCCCGCTCTGAGGGGGGAGCGCACAGGAGGTCGAGCCATGTCCGAGGGCACCGCCGACGACACCGCGACACGGGTGTTCGCCGGTCACCGGGAGCTGTTGTTCTCGGTGGTCTACAACATGCTCGGGAGCGTCGCCGACACCGAGGACGTCCTGCAGGACACGTGGCTGGCGTGGGCGTCCCGCAGCGCCGCCGGGGCCCCCGGGGAGATCGAGAACCCGCGCGCCTACCTGGTGCGGATCGCGGTCAACACGGCGCTGTCGCGGCAGGCCGCGATCAGCCGCCGCCGTGAGACGTACGTGGGGCCGTGGCTGCCCGAGCCGCTGGTGACCCGGGACGACGTGGACGAGTCCACCGAGCGCACCGAGGCGGTCTCGATGGCGCTGCTGGTCGTCCTGGAGACGCTCACGCCGCTGGAGCGGGCGGTGTTCGTCCTGCACGAGGTCTTCGGGTACGCGCACACCGAGATAGCGCCGATCCTCGACCGCAGCCCGGCGGCGATCCGGCAGCTCGCGCACCGCGCCCGGGAGCACGTGCACGCCCGCCGCCCCCGCTACCAGGCGGACCCGAAGGTGCAGCGGCAGGCGACGGAGCGGTTCCTCCAGGCCGCTCTCGGCGGGGACCTGGACGCGCTGATGGACATCCTCGCGCCGGACGTGACGCTGTGGACGGACGGCGGCGGCAAGTCCAGGGGCACGGCGGCGCTGCGTCCCGTCCAGGGGGCCGGCCGGGTGGCGCGCGTCATCGCCGGGACGACCGCGCGCAGGCCCGCGGAGCTGGACATCTCCTACCGCGCCGTCAACGGCGACCCGTCCGCGGTGCTGTTCGACAAGGACGCGCCGTTCGCCGTCATGGTCCTCGACCTGGACCCCGACGACCACCGCGTCCGCGGCGTCTACGCCGTCACCAACCCCGACAAGCTGACCCACATCGACGAGGACGACTGACCCCGCACCACTCGGCAATGGACGGCGCGGTTTCCGGCTGAACGCGCGCCACGGGCAGGCCATTCATTTGACATATCTGGGCATTTTACAATCACTCCCCGGACGCTCTAGTATCCCGAACGCGACACCGACAAATAAAATGCCCTGGAAGGAACAAGAAATGAGCGGAACACCGGCAAGCACCCCCAAGCCCGTGTGGAACGAGGACCCCAACGGCAAAGAGGGGTGGACCCACCCCGAGGCCCCCGGGCCCGTGTGGAACGAGGACCCCAACGGCAAAGAGGGGTGGACCTACCCTGAGGCCACCGAGGCCCCCGAGGCCACCGAGCCGGGTGCGACGCCGGCAACCTGAGGCGGCCCGCTAGGCCCCGACCTGTCCTCATCCTGTGAGGCGCAGCACATTCGCCGGCCCTCTCGCAGTCGCGAGGGGGCCGGCACTTCCCAGACCCGGTATCGCACTCCAGCCGACCGCGGCACGGCGGCCGGATGCACCCCCTCGACCGGGCCCTCCGGGCACCGCGCCGTTCCCGACACCCGCATCCTATTTCCTATTAAGCCAGTCGGAATAGTTGACTTTCGGGGGACGGGCGTGATTCGCTGATGTCGGGTCCGAAGGGGTTCGCGGTTCCGCCCGGAGACCGGGCCCGGTGCGGGGTGGCACCGGGCCCGGCTCTTCCGGGGGCGGCCGAGCCTCAGGGATGCGGCAGGACGCACATGGCGTCGAGGCCGAGGACGCGGTTGAGGCGCCCGAAGGCCAGCCAGGAGCCGATGCACATGCTCAGCTCCACGATCTCCGCCTGGGTGTAGCAGGCGGACATCCGGGTCCAGAAATCCTCGTCCAGACCGTGGTGGTCGAGGACGTAGCGCTCGGCGTACTCGGCGGCCAGGCGGGTGCGGTCGTCGAAGGCACCGGTGGTGCGCCATTCGGTCACCGCGTCGGCGAACCCGTCCTCGACCTTCTCTCCGTCGCGTTCCGTCCGCCAGTCGAGGCAGAACAGGCAGCCGTTGAGCTGGGCGACGCGCAGCCGGGCCGCCTCGAACTCGCGGAGCCCGAGGGTGGTGTGCGCGTAGACGGCGAGGGAGAGGTTCGAGGCGGCGGGGCCGATGCCCGGCACCATCTCGCCCCACACGTACTGGATCGGGTCCTTGCCCTCGGGGATCTCGATGTTCACGGCCCTGCCCTTCTCATGACGCCGTCCTGCCGAGTTTGCCCACGGCGGGACGGACGGGAACGTCGAGCGCGTCGTAGAGCCCCGGTTCGGCGTCCACGAGCCAGTCGATGGCGTTCACCAGGCGCCCGGCGGCGGTGGCGTTCCCCCCGGCGGCGCGGTTGCCGTGCTCGTCGGTGGCCTCGACCGTGACCTCGATGCGCGGGACGCCCTCGATGACCACGCGGTGGGCGCCGTCGCCGTCCGGGGGCACGGGCCAGTCAGGCGCGCAGGACGGGTGGATGCGCGTGACGTGCTCGATGACGATGCGGGGCTCGCCCGCCACGATGCCCTGGACCTCGAAACGCACCGCGCCCTGCGTGCCCTTCTCGAACTCGCCCATGGACTCGGTGGTGATCGTGGCGTCGAGCGGGCGCCGGTCAACGGTCTCGCGGATCTCGTCCAGCTCGGCGCCGAGGGCCCGGGCCATCAGCCTGACCTGGCCGCCCCACACCATGGTCGGGACGGTCGCGGCGAGCATCGGCGGCTCGTAGTCCATCGGCTGGCCCATGCCGACCAGGTACCGGACGGAGTCGGGCTGGTCGTAGGTGGAGTAGTCGAAGATCTCCTGGCAGCGGACGACGTCGATCGTGCCGCCGAGGCCGCTGACCAGCAGCGGCAGGACGTCGTTGCCCCACCCGGGGTCGACGCCGGAGGCGAACAGGGAGCCGCCGCCCTCGGCGATCGCGTCCTGCACCTCCGCGCGCATTTCCGGCGGCGCGCCGCCCTGGTCGTAGAGGGCGTAGAGGGCGGGGGTGACGACGACGGCCCCGGCGCGGACCGCCCTGAGGACGTCGGCGAGCGCCTCGTCCGGCCGGATGTCGCCCGACGCCGCGTACACGACGGCCTGCGGGCGGGCGGCGAGCACGGCGCCGGCGTCGGCGGTCGCCGCGACGCCCAGGTCGCGGCCGAGGCCGGCGAGGTCGCCCGCGTCCCGTCCGACCTTGGCGGGATCGTGGACGATCACGCCGGTCAGCCGGAGCGCCGGATGCGCCTCGACGGAGCGGACGGCCAGCCGTCCCATGTTGCCGGTACCCCAGACGACCACGGAGATCATGCGCGGAATGTACCAGGTCCCAAGCAAGCACTTGGTAGTCCACATGTGGACACGAGATACTTCCAGGTAGCTCGTGACGTGACTCACATTTACATATAGAACACGTTCTAACTTCACGAGTGAGGGAGGTCACATGCGGGACTCCACCCCGTCCCTTAGCGTGTCACGTCGTGGTTTCATCGTTGGAACCGGTTCTATCGTCGGGCTGGGCATGCTCGGCCGGACCGGCGCCGCGGCGGCCCCGGTCCCGGCGCCGATCGCCAACGGCGCCCGCGTTCCCGTCCTCGTCATCGGCACCGGGTACGGCGGCTCGGTCGCCGCGCTGCGCCTCGCCCAGGCGGGCGTCGACGTCCACATGGTCGAGATGGGCATGACCTGGGACACCCCGGGCTCGGACGGCAAGATCTTCTCGGGCATGAGGTCGCCGGACTACCGCGCCTACTGGCTCCGGACGCGGACCAAGCAGCCCCTCAGCAACTTCCTCGGCTTCCCGATCGACAAGGACGTCCCCAAGTACACCGGGATCCTGGACGCCGAGGACTTCGGCGGCATCCTCGTCTACCAGGGTCGCGGCGTCGGCGGCGGCTCCCTGGTCAACGGCGGGATGGCGGTCACGCCGAAGCGGTCGCGGTTCAGCGCCGTCCTGCCCTCGGTGAACGCCGACGAGATGTACAACGTCTACTATCCGCGCGCCAACGCCGGGCTGGGCGTCAACGAGATCGACCGGGCCTGGTTCGACACCACCGACTGCTACCAGTACGCGCGGGTCGGCCGGAAGCACGCCCAGCGCTCGGGGTTCGAGTTCGTCTACGTCCCGAACGTCTACGACTTCAACTACATGAAGCAGGAGGCGGCCGGCGCCGTGCCGAAGTCGGCGCTCAACGCCGAGATCCTCTACGGCAACAACTACGGCAAGAAGTCGCTCCAGAAGACCTACCTGGCGCAGGCCAAGGCCACGGGCCGGGTCGCGATCTCGGCGCAGCACCGGGTGACCTCGGTGTCGCCCGCGTCCGGCGGCGGGTACACGGTCGCCATCGAGCAGATCGACACGACCGGCGCCGTCGTGGCGACCAAGACGGTGACCGCCGGCCGGGTGTTCTTCGCCGCCGGCAGCGTCGGCACCAGCAAGCTGCTGGTCAAGCTCCGGGCGACCGGCGCGCTGCCCAACCTGAGCGGCGAGGTCGGGAAGGGCTGGGGCGACAACGGCAACGTCATGGTCGGCCGCGCCAACCACCTGTGGGACCCGACCGGCAGCCTCCAGTCGGGCATGCCGACGGGCGGCATCGACAACTGGGACGCCGGCGGCGCGTTCGCCGAGGTCGCGCCGCTGCCGACCGGGATCGAGACGTACGCCTCGTTCTACCTGTCGATCACCAACACCCCGCACCGGGCCGAGTTCTCCTGGAACGCCTCCGCCGGACGGGTCGATCTCAACTGGCAGACCGCCTGGAAGCAGTCCAGCATCGACATGGCCAAGTCGATCTTCGACAAGATCAACAGCAAGGAGGGGACGATCTACCGGACCGACCTCTTCGGCACCTACAAGATCTGGGGCGACCACCTCACCTACCACCCGCTCGGCGGCGCCGTCCTGAACAAGGCCACCGACAACTACGGCCGGCTGCGCGGCTACCCGGGCCTCTACGCCATCGACGGCTCGCTCATCCCGGGCAACACCAGCGTGAACCCGTTCGTCACCATCACCGCCCTCGCCGAGCGGAACATCGAGAAGATCATCGCCACCGACCTGTGACGATCCGCCGGGATCCGGCCACGGGCGCGCGTGGCCGGAACCCCTCTACGCGCAGGCGGGGAACAGCCGCCGCGTCCCCGTCCCGGCCGCGTAGGCGGCGGGGTCGCTGAACCGGCAGCCGTAGTCCGGACGCGCCACCACTGACGGCCGCGTGGTCACATCACCCGCGGGCCGAACGCCCCCGCCGATCCAGCGGACGAGATCGTCCCAGGCCGTGCCCGCTTCCGCGTTCGAGAACTCGCAGTGCTGGGTCGTGCGGACGGCCCGCTGGACGAGCAGCCGCGACCGGTGGTTCCGCGCGACGTCCCTCGCGTACATCTGCTCCATGGAGAACGGGACGAACAGGTCCCCCAGCCCGTGCAGGCTCAGCACCGGGACGTCCGGACGCCCGTTGACGCGCGGCACCTGGGAGAGCCGGTTCGACAGCCGCGCCGGCAGGTTCGCGACCCGCACCCGCTGGACCGTCCTGTTCACGTCCACCGGCCTGTTCGGCTCGTACCGGGTGAGAAGGTTGGTCCCTACCTGGCCCGGATCCTCGGCGAGGGTGGCGTCCGGGGCGGGCGGCTCGGCCAGAGTGAACGGGAAGTCCTTCCACAACGCGAACGACGGCACGGCGCCGGGACGCGTCCCGCCCGTCCGGTCGATGACGATCGAGCGGAACTGCTTTCCGCGCTCGTTCGTGGTGTCCGGCCCGCCCGGCCGCAGCGCGGTCAGCCCGAGCGCCGCCTCGATCTTCGGGACGGTCACCGTCGCGTACTGCTCGGTGACCGGGTACTCGCGGACGCCGGACAGGGCCTGGGCGACGAGGTTGTAGTCGAGGAAGTAGTCGAACAACTCGTTGTCGCCGAGGACCCCGCACATGGGAAGCGCGCCGTCGTAATACCCGGGGAATTGCTCCAGCGAGCGTCCGATGATGTGCCCGCCCATGGAAACGCCGGTGATGACGCGCTGCTCGGGGCGGCCCACTACACGGGCGAACAGATCGGCCACGTCACGTGTGCTCAGCACGCCTGCGCGGACGTCGTAGCCGTTGTCGTAGTAGGACGACGAGGCCCACGCGTAGCCCTGGTCGAGAAGGCGTTGCCGCAGGCCGTACTGCGGCGGCTCCACCGTCAGGACGTGACCCTGGCCTGCATAGCCGTGGGCCCAGAGCGCCAGCCTGCCGTTCCACTGCGGCGGCACCTCGATGTCGTAGGCCGCATGGCGGTGGACGCCCTGGAGCACCCGCGACGGTTCTCCGTCCACCTGGACGGGCGCGAGCGGCGGATTGTCGATGGTGTATCCGGGGAGCGGCTGGTCGTCGGGAACTCGATCAGCGCGGGCCGCACCCGCCGGGACGAGCACGGAGATGGCGAGAGCGGAGAGAACGGCCAGGGGGCGGAGGCGCATGGTGCGCATTACATACCGCCCGGTCGGTCAGTGGAACGGCGAGACCGGATCCGGCCTCGCCTCCGGCGCGCGGAAGGAGAGCAGCGCCCCGGCCGCCGCCAAGGCCCCACCGGCTCCGGCGGCGACCATCGGAATCGCGGACGGGATGCCGAGATAGGTCGTGATGCCGAGGATGCGGGAGAGCCCCCAGGGCAGCAGCGCCATCTGGTCGTTCCAGATCGTCAGGGCGCGTTCCAGCCCGATCGCGGCGACGAGGGAGCCGAGAGCCGCCAGCGGGACGCCCGTTCCGACCAGCGTTGCGCCCGTCGCATGGCGCTTCGACAGGCCATAGCCGCCGCGCAGGACGAGGTAGGCGACCGCGAACGTCCAGCAGAACGCGCCGAACGCGACCGTGATGTAGAGGAAGCGCAACCCGGGTTCCGTCCAGAAGTCGTACCAGTACCGGCCGGGACCCCGCCCTGCCAGCGCGACCAGCAGGATCACACTGCGCACCAGCGCGACCCCGCCGATCGCGGCGCCGATCGCGAACCGGTCGCGGCCCCGCGTCAGCCACCGCAGCGTCAACGCGAAGACCAGCCAGGCACCGAGCACCAGCACGAGATGGGCGGGTGCCGCGAACCAGGTGTGGACGGCCCGGCTCAGCACGAGCACGAGAGCGGGCAGTGCCCAGACGAGCGTCCGGTCGACGTTCCCGGACGGCTCGACCGACGCGACTCGCCATGGCCGGGTCATACCGACCCACAGAGCCCGCAGCGCAGCCGATCTGGGCACGCCGAGCAGCAAGACGAGGATGAGGACCAGCAGCAGGCTGCGCGCGAACCAGGCCATGGCCTCGTCCCGATCGGCGTGCTTCATCCCGATCTCGGCCGCGGTGAAGTTGTAGGCCGGAAGGGCGGTGTCCTGGCCGTAGCGCCGCTCGTGGGCGGCGGCGGCCGTCCGGAAGCGCTTCTCCGCTGCGCGCCATGCCGTCCTGGCGGACCCCGAGCCGCTGTCGAGCCACTGCGCGTGCCGCAGCACCATCGTCCGGTAGGCGGCGAGCGTGCCGAACAGGTCGACCTGGTAGGCCAGCGCGTCCGCGAACTGCCGCCTCAGCGCCGGGTCGTGCCAGGACGCGGGGGCCGTGCCGTCGACCAGAGCCTGCATCCTGCGCGCGAGGGCCACCGCCTCGTCGCCCTCGGCGATCGCCCCGTCCAGCCCGGATCTCGCGACCCGGTAGATCGTGTCGAGCGCGGCGCTGTCGCCGGTGACGATGTCCCACTCGAAGATCCACATCATCGGCGGCGGTTCCAGCCCGAGCGCCCTGACCGACGTGCCGGCATACGGGCCGATGTAGAGGCCCTTGCCGAGCGCGCTTCGCGACAGCGCCATGACCTGGGCGATCGCGGACACGGTGGCGGGATCGGCGGAGAACGTCTGCCTGATCCAGTCATGGGTGGCGGCGGCGACATCCAACTCCGGGTCCCAGGCCAGGCGCGCGGTCAGGTACACGTTGACGTCCCACATCTGCCAGAACCCGGTGCGCAGGTAGAGCGTCATGGGCCCGGCCCGCAGCGGGCCGCCGTCCTGCGTCCAGTTCCAGATGCCGACGATGTTCGGGTTCGTGGCGAGGAACGTCCGCAGGGCCTGCTGGTGAAGGCCGCCGAGATCGTTCGGCAGCGCCCCGAACCCCTCGAACTCCCGCCGCGACTGGAACTCGACGATCCGTTTCTGCCGTCCGGTCAGCAGCGTCGTGTTGAGCGGCAGATGGCTGTAGAAGTCGCCCAGCGTGTACTTGGTCGAAACGATCAGGTGCTCGTTCTCGATGCCGTCGAGAACCCGGTGGTAGGACGCCGGATCGGTGTGCATGTCGCCGACCGCGCCGACGCCGACGCTCCACGTCCGGAACACGATGTCGCGGTCGTCGGCGTCCGCCTGTCGCAGGAAGGCCCTGAGCATCGCCCGCACCTGCTCGACCGAGGTCACCTTGATCTCGGAGCGGTAGTCCCACCCGGCGAGCCCGTAGTCCTCGCCGCCCTCCCCTACGCGCACGACCAGGCCGTCCACGTAGGGCAAGGCGGTGAACAGTTCGTGCAGCCCGGCCCGGTAGACCGACCAGAGCCGGGGGCTGGAGGTGTCGAGGTCACCGAGGTACTTCTCCAGCGGCGGTGACAGCGCCAGCATGTCCGTCTGGAAGTAGACCTTCATGCCCATCTCGTGGGCGTACTTCCAACTCGGCCCGAACGCCTCGCGCATCGCCAGAGCGCGCGCGATATGCGAATCACCGGCCCCGTAGACGGCATGACCGTCGCCGACCCCACTGAACGTGACATATTCCAGGAAACCGGGCACGACGACGCCGTTGTAGCCGTTCGCGAGCGCATGGTCCACGAACTGCCGGAACTGCGCCGCGATGGTCGCGACTGCCGACTCGTCCACCCAGGGGGCTCGCCCCGACAACGCCGGTCCGACGGCGTCGGTGTTGAGCCCGTAGTCGTCCCCCACCGCGAAGGCCGCCTTGTCCGCCGTCAGCCCGACCGAACCGTGGTCGGTCAACCGCAACGGCAACACGGGCGCGACGACCCGGCCGTCGTCCTTTTCGGGAAGCACTTCGGCACCGGACCGGATGCGGTCGGCGACCGCATAGAGCCCGTTGGCAGCGCCCTCGGCCGTCGCCGCCTCAAGGAGTAGTCCACTCCCCCTCTGGCGGAGCCGGAATGCCTGGTGCGCCCGTCCCGCCGAGGCGCCCGGCGACGCCACCGACGCCACCCGCGCGACCCGCGCGACCCGCAGAACACCTCCACCCCGCGCATCCCCCGAGCCGATGCGCGGCTTCGGCAGCCCCCGCCCGCCAAGCGCCGAAGCCACGGCCTCAGCGGCAAGCCGCTCCCGCCGCCGCTCGACGTCCGTCCCGCTCGTCGGCAACGAGACGGACGAGAGCCGCGGCGGCGCGGCGACCGACCCGGCCTCGGCGGCCGCCCCGTTCTCCAGGGGCACCGCAGCGGGCGCGGCCTGAACGCCGAGCAAGCTCCCGACCTGCGAAGCGACCAGCGCGCCAAGGGCGAGGACCAGCACTGCCGCTACCAGAAACCCCCGCCGCCGCGACCGACTCCGCACCCCGCCCTCGCCCGGCATGCGGCACATCGTAGATCTCGAACCGACAAAAGGTGAACAGCTGTCACATTGGGATCGGGGGAAGGCTGGGCGGCGCCGCGTCCGAGGACGTGGCCGTGGGCGCCTCCGCCTCGCAGGTACTGGCCCCGGTCGCGGCCTCGCTGCCACCCGGCTCGCGCGTCGTCGTCCCCGACTGCCGGTGGCCATCTGGAAGGGCTGTCAGGTGGCCTTGAAAGTGCTATGTGGTGGCCGTTGTTTGCGCTGGTAGGTGGCCCGGCTGGGTGTCGGCTTGGCCGCCATCGCGAGCGCGGCCTGGAGCAGACGGGCTCGGTCAGCCGATCGGTGGTGCGAGGTATTCCAGTGCGTAACCGTCGCCGGAGGGGGTTACGCGGGCGATGCCGGGTGAGTCGAGGTGGGCGCCGGCCACGAAGTGGTGTGGTTGGGTCAGTTGTTCGAGGAGGGCCGCTCGCGCGGCGCGGGCCTGGGACTGGTCGCCGTCGAGCTCCCAGGACACGTTCGGCTGATCGAATTGGAGGGTGGGAACGTGAACGGTGTCGCCCCAGGCGAGAAGGTGGCCGGTGCCGCTCCTGACGTCGTAGACGGTGTGACCGGGTGTGTGGCCCGGTGTCGGGATCGCGGTGGTCCAGTCGTTGATCGCGACCTTCTCCGACACGGGTACGACCCGGTCGCGGATCGGCTCGAGCCGCCCGGTGAACACCGAGGTGTCGCCCGCGCCGATCCACACGCGCTGGAGTCTGGTGAACGCCTGTGAACCGTCTGGCGCGATCAGGCCGCTCACGTGGTCTTCGTGCTTGTGGGTGATGGCTACATCGGTGACCTGCGCGCGGTCGATTCCCGCTTCGTCGAGCGCGTGGTAGATCAATCCCATGGTGGGGTCGTGCCAGACGTTGGACGCGCCGGTGTCGATGAGAACCGATCGCGTGCCGTCAGTGACGAAGAAGGCGTTGACCGACAGCCGCAAGTTGTCGCCGGCCAGCGGGACGGCGGCCGGCAGCTCATCGAGCGTGTGCCCATCCTCGTCGCGGAGCCGTGTCGGCGGCATGTCGATGTACCCGTCTCGCAACGAGATCACCTGCAGATCGCCGAATTCGAACCTGGCATGGTGCTGGCCACTCGAGATCAAACGCATGGAACCTCCGTCGTGTTGGGCACACATCGCGTGTCTCCGATAGAAGAGCACACATCTTCTTTAGAAGAACTCTACACTGTGGACAGTCAGGTACCCATCGATCGAGGAGCACGGTGGTCGAGCAAGACGCGAACGCAGCCGAGCCACAGCATGGTGACGACCTGGCCGGCGCGTTCGGCGGTAACGTGCGGCGACGCCGCGAGGAGGCGGGCCTGACCCTGGAGCAGCTGTCCACACGGTCGTCGGTCAGCCGGGCGATGCTGTCGAAGGTCGAACGCGGTGAGAAGAGCCCGACGATCGGCGTCGCGTCCAGGATCGCCCACGCGCTCGACGCGTCGCTCTCGGAACTGATCGGTGCGCCGGCTGCCGCCGCGTCCGGTGTGGCCGTTGTCATGCGCAAGAACGATCGCCCCGTTTTCCGTGACCCGGAAACCGGCTTCGAGCGGCACATGGTGTCAGCGGCCCCGGGCGCGGGAGGAGCCGAGATGGTCGTCCACCACCTCCCCGCGCAGGTCTCTACCGGGCTGCTGCCCGCCTATCCGCCGGGTACGGAGAAACAACTCGTGGTGCTCGAAGGTATCCTCACCGTCGCGATCGGCGGGATCAGCCAGACCCTGAACACAGGCGACTCCCTGTTCTTCCAGGCCGACGCGGACCACGGCTTCGCCAACCGAACGAACGCCCCCTGCGAATACATCATGGTCATCTCGCGCAGAACCTGATCGGCCGCAGCTTGCGGGCCTGGACGTTGCCGGGCTCCTCCCGGATCGCCGCGAACACGTCCGCGCCCTCGGATTGCCGCCCCCACGCTGGAACTGCTACTGGAGGTCGGCATCGGCCAGATCCACGACCACGACCTACGGATGGCCAACCGATTCCGGACCGGCCTCGGTCCGCCGCCCGGCGACAGCGCGATCGCCATCGTCGCCCGCCCGGACGCGGCCGAGCGGCTCGCGGCGGCGGGCATCCGGGCATCCGTGCGCAGCGGCGCGGCACGCCTGGCCTTCCACCTCTACACGACAGAAGCCGACGCGGACACCGCCATCGCAGCGCTGACCTGACCCCTGTCACCGTTCCGCAGCGCACCACCGCAACTCGGCGCCGCGTGGCCGAACTCCGCCAAGCCCGGCGGGCCGATCAGAACGCGCCGGTCCGCCATCCCTCACGGGACATGATCTCGAGAATCAGTGCGGCGATGTTCCAGGCGTCGTCGGCTCCGCTGTGGTGACGGCCCTCCAGGGCGAGGCCGGCGTGGTCCAGCGCCGCGCTCATGCCAAGCCTCCGCTGGAGGCCGAAGCAGTCGGTGAAGGCTTGTTTGGCATTGGTGTGCCGCGAGCTGAACGGATAGGAGACCCGGCCGGCCGAACACTGACGCTCGAACTGCTTGCGGTCGTAGTCGCCCCAGCTCGCCCAAGCGCGGGACCGCGACCGATGTTCCTGTTCCAGGAGGGCGCACGCCTCCCGGAACTCGACGCCGCTCTCAACTTCCGCCTGTGTCAGCCCGGTCAGCTCGGTACAGAACGCACTGACCACAGACCGGACAGGACGGACCAGGAACCGGTGCTTGGCCACGCGCGTCCGCGACTCCACGTCCACGACGCACAGCCCGATCTCAATGATCTCGCTGGCCTGTCCGGGCGGCGGCGGCCCGTCCCAACAGGTCGCCTCCACATCGACCACGTTGAGAAACTGACCGAAGCGCTCCATGACCAAGCGACGCTATCGGCGACGCCCACGCCTGACGACTGTTTTACGAACGCCCCTGAACGGTGTGCCCCAGACGCCCTCGTCCAGCCCGCGGAACGTCGCGGATCTCGAACTAGCAGAAGTAAGGGCTCGCTCTAAGGAAGCCAGAGGTCAGGCCCGAGGCGTTTGAGCCGGGCCCGGCGGGCGGGGTAGTCGGGCATGGCCCGCTCCAGGCGCCGCCAGAACCGCTCGCTGTGATCGCGTTCGTGGAGGTGGGCGACCTCGTGCGCCAGCACGTAGTCGATCAGGTCGGGGGGCAGCTGCATCGTCGCCCAGTGGACGTTGAGACGCCCATCCGGGGAGCACGACCCCCACCGGTAGCCCAGGGGAAGAACCTTCAGCGGGGCGCGAGGAGCCTGCATACGTTCGGCCCAGGGGTGGAGACGGGCGGGTAGCCACGCTTTCCCCCGCCGCGAATACCAACCGATGAGCGCGCCGGCCGCATCGTCGAGAGCATCCCGGCGCAACTCCAGACGACCACGCAACAGCCGGACAGAAGACGGAGCGCTGTCCACGATCAGAAGCCGGTGGCTGCGTCCGAGGTAAGGAAAGCCCTCTCCGGAGACGTACTCGCGCTCCGGCCTGCCCTCCCCCAGGGCCTGACGCTCCGCGAGCTTGCCGTACAGCCAGCGCCGACGGCTCTTGACGATCTTCACCAGCTCGGCCCGGTCGACCCCGGGCGGCACGACCGCAGTGACGGCCGCGTCACGCTCGACCGTCAGGCGGACATGGCGGCGACGCTCGCTCACCCTCACCTGTACGTCGAGATCGCCGACCTTGACGATCTCGACGGCCACCGGACCGTCCACGGCCCAAGCTTGCCATCGGACGCCGACGTTCCCGACACCGGCGCACCATCAGGGGCGCGGGATGTCCGCCCGCCAGTGCGAGATCACATCGACGAGCTGGTCCGCCAGCCCCGAGACGAGATCGATGTCCACGTCCTTGGCGGCAAGGGTCTGCGCGACGCGCAGGCGGAAATCCTCGCGGTCGACGGGCTTGCGCCAGAAGTCGCGGCGATGCGTCATTCGCACCGCCAGCTCGAAAACCCCTGCAACGATGTCGCACAGCCACCGGTCGGTCTCGGGCTGGACGACACCGTCCCGGGCCGTCTCCTCCAGCAGCACCCCGTAAAGGGCCCGTTCGGGCGGGCTCAGCGGGTCGTCGTCCTGCTCGGGACGGTCGGCGCGCAGGTCCGCCACGAGGTCGGCCAGCAGAGCGGCCTGCTGCTCCCAGTTGTCGGCGTAGTCGCGCAGGATCTCTTCGAGGCGTTCGCTGAGCATCCGGTAGCGGCGCGGGTCCCGGCCCCGGTTGACCTCGATGTGGTCGCGGACGGCGTGCTCCATCTCGGAGGCGCGGGTCCGCGCGTCCGAGAGTGCCGCGACCTTCTCCTCGAAGTCGTCGGCGGTCAGCGACACCGGCGGCAGCTTCTCCTCGATGCCGAGCGACCGCAGATGCTCGTCGATGAGCTGGCGCACCTTCGCGCCGTAGACGGCGGGGTCGAAGCCACCGCCGTCGACGCGGTAGCGGCGCCGGGCCCGCATCGCGATCTCCGCGTAGAGCGTGGCGTCGGGCAGGTACGGGCTGACGACCGGCTCGGGGAGGATGACGTCGATCGTGCTGAGGAACCGCTTGAGCTCGGCCTCGAACCGGTCGAACCGCGCTCCCTCCTCTAGCGACAGCACGCAGTCCTCCAGGGTGCCGCCGGACGGGACGACGCCCTTCTCCGTGAAGATCGCGCGGAGCCGGCGGCGCATCGGGTCGAGCTTGGCGGCCTCTTCCCGCAGGTCGTACAGGACGCCGTCGACATCCTCGGCCGCATACGCCTTCAGCGCTTCGGCGAGGTGGTTGGCGACACCGTAGTAGTCGACGACGTAGCCGCACTTCTTGCCCTCGGCCGGACGGTTGACGCGGGCGACGGCCTGGAGCAGCTCCGCCTCCTTCAGGGAGCGGTCGATGTAGAGGACCTGCTCGATCGGCGCGTCGAAGCCGGTGAGCAGCATCGACTTCACGATCAGGAAGCCGATCGGCTTGTCGCCCTGGCCGGGGTCTTCCGGGAAGGGCTTCTTGAACGCCTCGATGCGGTCTTCCTGGCTGCGCTTGTCGGTCCACTCGGCGAAGCGGGCCTCGTCGTCGTCCGTGCCCGGGGAGATGACCGGAACGAAGTCCATGGCGCGGAGCAGGGCGAGCTTCTTGTGGGCCTGCACCAGGACGACCTGGCGCGGGGTCAGCTCGTCCAGTGAACTGTCGAGCAGGTGGGACGGGACCGTCTCAGCCTCGGCGACCAGCCGGTCCCGGGCCTTGATCAGGGCCTCGCGGTAGCGGATCGTCGCCTCCCGGCTGTTGGCGACGATCTGCGCCTTGAACTTGTTGGGCAGCACCCCGGCGACGTAGTGGCGCAGCATGTGCCGGGCCTTGGCCTCGATCAGCTCCTCCGCTTCGAGGACGTCGCCCTTGGTGGCGTAGCGACGCTGGAGCAGCTCGCGCTCCTGCTCGCTCTGCTCGGCGAACATGTCCTCGAAGACCTCGTCCAGGTCGCGGCCGTCGCGGACGGCGCCCTTCACCGTGTTGCCCTCGTAGAAGATGCGGACGACGGCGCCGTCCTTCTCGGCGTCGGCGAGCAGGTAGCGGTCGATGATGGGGCCGAAGATCTGGCTGGTCTTCTTCCGCTTCCCCATGATGATCGGCGTTCCGGTGAAGCCGATCCGGGCGCAGTTGGGCAGCGCTTCGAGGAGGTTCATGTGCAGGCGCGAGCCGTGCGACCGGTGCGCCTCGTCGATCAGCACGATGACCGACTCGTCGGTGTTCAGCTCGCCGAGCGAGGGCGCCGCCTCGCTCAGCTCCCCGTCGGACTTCCGGGCGGCCACATCCTGCTGCTTCTGGATCATCACGGCGACGATGCCCGGCCCGTGCTCCCCAAGGAGCCGCTTGGCCTTCTTGACGCTCGTGGCCTCCTGGACCTCCTCGCCGGTCAGCCTCAGCGTCTTGGAGAGCTGCTGCTGCAACTGCGTCCGGTCGGTGATCAGGACGACCTTGGCATCGGCGAGTTCGTCGATCGACCGCATCCGCCGGACGAGGAACGTCATCGTGAGGCTCTTGCCCGAGCCCTGGGTGTGCCAGATGACGCCGCCGCGCCGGTCCTGCTCACCGTTCTCCGGTTTCGTCTCGCCCTCCAGGAGGCGACGGAGGGCGAGTTCGACGGCGCGGTACTGCTGGTAGCGCGGGGCCGCCTTGATCCGGCGGCCGTCGTCGAGCGTCATGAACGTGACGTAGTCGTGGACGATCTCCAGCAGCCGTTCAGGATTCAGCACCACGGCGGCCAGCCGGTTCTGCTCGGTCACGGACCGCTCGTCGCACCCGAGCCCCGACGCGATCTGCGCGTCCGTCCGGGGATACGGGTCCCGCCACGGCATGTAGTGCTCGGTCTCGCCGGTGAACGTCCCGAGCCGCGCCCGCTCACCGCAGGTCGCCACCGTCAGCTGGACGGTGTGGAACAGCTTGCGATTGCCCTCGGGCGTCCGCGTGCTGTTCTGCTCGGCGTACTTGCGGATCTGCGTCACGGCCTCGGAGATCGCGTCGCCCCGGCTCGGCTTCTTGCACTCCACGACGACCAGGGGGATGCCGTTCACGAACAGCACTTCGTCGGGGACGATGAAGTTGCGTCCCTGCGTGCCGGGGACGTCCACCCGGAACTGTGAGACGACCGCGAAGTCGTTGTGCTGCCAGTTCCGCCAGTCGATGAAGTGGACGCGCTGGTCCCGGCCGCCGTCCCAGCCGTCCAGGCCGGGCACGGTCACACCGGAGAGGAGCAACTCGGTCGCGTGTTCGTTGGCCTCCAGGAGGCCGGCCGCGCCGATCCGCGCCAGCTCGGCCACCGCCTGGGAGACGCGGGCCTCGTCCAGCCACGGGTCCCCGTCCGGACCGGGGTTGATCTCGCGGATCGCCTTCCGCAATCGGGCTTCGAGCAGCACCTCGCCGAACGAGCCGCGCCCGGAGACCGCCGGATCCGTCGGCGCGAACACCTCCGGCGGCGCGCCGGCCAGATGATCCCAGCCCATATCGCGGAGCTGCCTCAGCAGCGGAGCTTCGACCTGGAGATATTCGGGCCCGGACACCAGCGTCCCCCGTTCACGTCAGCGCATGGTCACCGTGATCCCAATCATTCCGCCACACGCCCTTCACCGGCCACGAAATTCCCAGCTATGTGGACATTTACCACTACCGGCCAAGCTCCCCGCGCTTCACCCGCTCCAGCAACCCGCTGAACGCCTCCCGCCCGAACGCCAACCGCTCCCCGTCCGGATCCTTGGAGTCCCGCACCCACACCCGGCCCCCCATCTCGGCCAACTCCACGCACGCATCGTCGTTGCCGCCGCCACTGCGGGAGCTCTTGCGCCAGTTGATCACTCGTACGTCCTTAACGTCTGTTCCATCAGGATTCGCGAATCAGACCGAGGCAGGGCAAGCGCCCCGATCTGATCAAAACGTACTTCCAGAAGGGTGGACTCGTCACCAGCTTCGATCAACCGGCCGGCGACCTGGGCGACGGCGTAGGAAACACCCCGCCCATTTATGGTCATCACCTGAAAGTGGCCGTCATGCCCTGGATGCCAACCCGAGGCGCGCGGGACGACGCGAACGCAGACACGCTCCGCCGCCGCGAGTTCAAGGAGGTAGCACAACTGCTCCGCCATCACCTCCCGACCACCCACGACGTTCTCGAGCACCTCTTGATCGATGAGAATCCAGAGGTAGGGCGGCTGCTTACGCCGCAGCACATCCTGGCGCTTCATGCGGGACTTGGCTTCTGTCTCGGCCTCGTCGGCGCGGCCAGCGGCCTTCAGTAGCGCCTCTGCATACGTCTTGGTCTGCGCCAGCGCTGGCACGGTCTTGCCGTGGTACATCTTGAGGACGTCCGCGGCTTCCTCGTACTGGATGTACTGCTTGAACCAGTCCGGATCATGCCCGTTGCAGGCGAACATGTGCAGCCGCTCGAAATGCCCACCGGTGTCCCATGCCTGGTCGAGACGCCTCATGTATGTATCGCGCGGCCGGAGGCGACCGGCTTCCCAGTTGGATACCGTCGCCCGAGTCACATGGACGATCATGCCGGTCTGCGCGAGCGACAGACCACGCTGCGTGCGGTGAAACCACAGGTCAAAGGCCAGCCAGGCCCACAGTGAGGACGCCGGGTCGATCGACTCTCGAACACTCATCGTTCCCCCGTAGGTGTATCGCGCCACCCCGAAATCACTTCAGGTTAAAACGCGCACACTCAGAGTGAGGGCACAATCCGCAAATGGAGGATGGCCCTCAATGAATGATCTTGAACTGGTCACACCGGCGCCCGGGGTCCCCGAGATACGCCTCACCCTGCTCGCCGCACCCTCAACCGTGGTCCTGGCCCGCGAACTCGTCCGCTACGCACTGACGAACTGGGGCTTCGACCGCGAAGTGATCAACGACTCGACCCTTGTCATGAGCGAGATGGTCACCAACGCCGTCAAGGCTGCGCGCGGCCGGCAACTCCGCCTCCGCTGTGCCCTCTACGAGGGGACACCACTCCTGGAGTGCTGGGACCCGTCCCCCGAACTCCCAACCCCCAACACGCCGACTCCCATGGCCGAAAACGGCCGCGGCCTGGCCATCATCTCCGCCTACGCGAAGCAAACCGGCACCCGCCCCTCCGCCACCGGCGAAGGCAAAGTTGTCTGGGCAAAAATGCCCGCGTGAAAACTCAGACCCGAACCCGCCCCGTCAACAAATCCTCCGCCAGACCGTTCTTGACTTCCAGCAGCCGATGCCATCTACCTTGATAATTCTCAGTCAACCCATCAAGAGCTTCTATGCGATCAACCAAGCGGCGTTGCACCTCAAGCGATGGCACGGGAAGACGATGTACACCATACTCCATCGCACTTATATTCCGCTGCCCAACTTCACGGAAGGTGCGATTTACCCACCTTGAAAAAGCATTACCGCACGTCCACAAGAATACGTATCGTGGATCTACCAAGGAAGGGTCAAGACGAAAGCGCACAAGATATCCTGCAAAGACACACCTGCCATACTTCTGCTGAAACAGCAGTGTCTTTCCTGTAGTAAAACCCGTGCGAGCTATTAGTAGATCTCCATCTCGGAGCATATAAGGCGCAGATCCAACTACCGGGTGGCCTACTATCGAGTCATCCCGAAGGCGCCCATACTCGTCGATATCAGTAATGCGCACATAGCGCGGAAGCCCCTCAGTATATGGAACTGAAGGAGAGTTACTGCCGTACTCCCCGCCCTCCAGGCTGAGTTCTCGCAGCGGGAAATCCTCTGCATTATTTTCAATGATCTTCAGTTCAGCCTCAAGAAGTGCCCTCCGAGTAGCCCTCGCCTTACTTGCCAACTGCCGTGTGACCTTGACCTCTCCATCGAGCGCTTCGAGGATCTCCGCGATCCGCCGCTGCTCCCAGAGCGGAGGGACGGGCAACTTATGCTCCGCAAGCTCACGCCTGTTGACCTTCGGGATGCCACTTCTCCCAGAGACGGCTTCAGCAAATCGAGAGAACCGCTCACCGAGAAGAATTGCCAACAGAAACCGCGTATCCAGATCTTTGCGCACCCTGAGCGGGTACATGTCCGCGGAGCATAGACCTGGGAAGTCTACAAGTACGGCTTTACGCAAAGCGGGTCGAATCTTGCTATAAATGACGTCACCAGGCTTGACCACGTACTTGCCGCTCACGGCTCCCTGCTCCGCAGCAGACTGTTTTTCAACCAGCCTCCCGTACCCAGACTCCACATGGTCGGGCGCGACTAGCGTCCAATCTGCGTAGGGCTGTCTTGTTGGATCAACCTGCCCTTCTGGAAAGTCGACCAACTCAGTGAGGCGGCGAAACGTCCAGCCAGAGGGGAGGTCACTCATAGCCGAGCTCCCGCAGGATCTCGTTGACGCGAGCGGATGCGGCGGCGCGTTGGGCTTCTAGTTCGGGAAGGGTGACGGCGTATTTCTCCGCCCAGGTCTTGTAGCGGCCGGCCAGAGCTCTGCGGCGGGTGGCCATGCGGGCGTCCAGGCGGCGGCTGAGGTCCGCCTTGAGAATGTGCATGACGAGGTCCGGCTCAGTCTCGGCGTTCTGGATCTGGCGGACGCCTGCCGCGAGCTTGTCGACGAAGGCGGCTTCGAGCTTCTTCACCTTCGCCTTGGCGGCGGTGAGCTGAGCCTTGAGGCGCTTGAGGACGACCGGGTCGACCGGCTCCGCGTCTTCCGCGTCCTCGTCCGGGGTGGCGGTGGCGGCCTTGACCTTGGCATCGAGTTCGGCCCGAAGGTTCTCGGCCTCCTCAAGTTCCGTGAGGTAGTCGGCGAGGACGAACGGAACCAACGGGTGATCCTTGGCCTTGCGTTTCGCGGCGGCACGACGCTGAGCATTGAGGACGGCAGCGGAGCCCTCGTCGTCGAAGGCGGTCTGGATGCTCGTCAGCCAGCCCTGCACCACGCCGCTGAACTGGTTATATGCCAGAGTGCGGATGTCGGCCTGGACTCCGCCCCACCAGGAGGCGACCGCGCCGGCGAGCTGGAAGCGGTCGAGTACACCTATGGGCGTGAGTTCGGCGACGAAGCTTTCGAGCAGCTCGGCGCGGGTGTCCATGACGCGGCGGGTGCCGGGCAGCTCGCGGAGGCGCTTGGCGTGGCTGTCCCACCATTCGTCGAACGCTTCGCGGAGGCGCTCCTCGGCGGGCGCGGTCAGCTCCGGGATCCGGTCCACCACCGACTGCCAGCCTTCAGCCGGGAAGTCGTAGTAGTCGTCATCCCGGGGCGTGAACAGGGTGTGGACGTCCACGCCGAAGGCGCGGAAGGCCGCTTCGTGCGCCTCCCCCTCCGTCCTTGGAACCCCGCCGTGAAGGTGGGCGCGGACGTCCTGCGGCTCGGGAGGCGGGGTGTTGTCGACGTAGCGGCGGATGTTGAGGTTGAAGTCGTTCTCCGCCAGCTCATCGAGCGAGACCACACGGGCGAAACCTGGAATCTCCATGGTCTCGTCAGCAAGAAATGCTCGATGGGCGGCGACGATCTTCTGGGCGTGCTCGGGGTCGAGATAGTTCTGCGCGCGGCCGGACGTGTATTCGCGGTCCGCATTGATGAACAGCACCTTGCCCTGATGCGACGCGGGCCGGGGCGCGGTGCCGCGCAGGATCAGGATGCAGGCCGGGATGCCGGTTCCATAAAAAAGATTCGGCGCGAGACCGATGACGGCTTCGAGGCGGTCGGCTTCGATGACCGCCTTCCGGATCTTCCCTTCCTCGCCGCCCCGGAAGAGCACGCCGTGCGGCATGACCGTCGCTCCGACACCGTCGCGGCGGAGCACGGCAAGAACATGCTGGGCGAACATCCAGTCCGCTTTCTTACCGGTCTCCGGCGCCCAGCCGTACTCGAACCGATCCTCATGCTTCATTCCGGCTCTCTCATAGTTCTGAGAGAACGGCGGGTTGGTGAGGACGCGGTCGTAGGTGAGGAGCCGTCCGTTCTCCTCGTGCATGGGATTGGCGAGGGTGTCGTCGTTCTCCAGCTCGGCGTTGACGATCCCGTGCAGGATCATGTTCATCTTGGAGATCGCCCAGGTGCCGCCATTGGCCTCCTGCCCGTAGAGCGACAGGTCGCTGGCGTCCTCCCCGTTCTCGGCGACGTACTCCTTCGCCATGATGAGCATTCCCCCGGAGCCCGCGCAGGGGTCATAGATCCTCATGCCCTCGTGCGGGTCGACGAGCCGCGCCATCATGCGAACGACCCCGCGCGGCGTGTAGAACTCGCCGCCCTTCTTGCCCGCCGAGTCGGCGAACTCGCCGATGAGGTACTCGTAGGCCGCGCCGAGCAGGTCGGGAAACTCGAAGTCGTCATTGCGCAGCCGGTACCCGTGCCGGTTGAAGTGTCGGACCAGCTTTTGGAGGCTCTGGTTCGACAGCGTGGTTTTGCCGACCTTGCGGCTGAAGTCGATGTGCCCGACCACACCCTGCAATGCCTCGCCGTTGGCTTCTTCGAGTGCCGCGAGAGCCTTGTTCAGCAGATCGGCGACAGCTTTCTTACCCGACTCGTCAACGATGTGCTTCCAGCGGGCCGTCTTCGGGACGAAGAAGTCGCCGCCGCTGTAGAAGAGCGGGTTGTCTGCCAGTTCTTCGGCCTGCATGCGCGTCCGGCCGGCGGCGAGCTGCTCCTCGACGATCCGTTCCCGGATGGTGTCGAACTGGTCGGAGCACCGCTTCAGGAACAGCATCCCGAAGATGTACTCCTTGAACTCCGAAGCGTCCATCTTGCCGCGCAGGATGTCGGCCGCCCCGAACAGATGCGCTTCCAGCTGCGGCAATGTCAGCTTCGCCACGGACGGGGCCCCCAACTCATCGTGCGGCTTCGAGAGCGACAAACATACAGCCCTGCGCGGACGCCCGGTGGGGCCTAGCATGAAGATCCCGCATGGTCCGTCGGAGGAGCGTCCGTGCCGCAGTTGGCTATCGCGAAGGAGTTCCTCGCCGAGTTCGCGAACCTGGAGAAGCCCGTCAGGCGGGCCGTCCAGGAGGCGATCGACAAGTTCGCCCACCACACGCACGCCGGCCTGCACCTGGAGAAGCTGCACGGCGGCGCCGACCCCCGCATCCGGACGATCCGGATCGACCGGTTCTGGCGCGGTGTCGTCCTCGCGCCCGAGTCCGGCGACATCTACTGCCTGCTGCGGGTGCTCCCCCACGACGACGCGATCGCCTATGCGACGAGCCGCCGGTTCACCGTCAACCAGGTGCTCGGCGTGCTGGAGGTTCGCGACGAGAAGCAGCTCCGGACCATGTCGGAGACACTGGAGATGGCGGCCGGAGCCATACGGAGCCCCCGGCTGTTCGACCATGTGAAGGACTCCCAGCTCCGCTGGCTCGGCATCGACGACCAGGTGCTGCCGATCGTCCGGTTACTCGTACGCGAGGCGCACCTGGACGCGCTCCAGCACCTCCTTCCGGAACTCCAGTACGACGCGCTCGTGGCCCTCGCGTCCGGGATGAGCCCCGAAGAGGCCTGGGAGGAGATCGCCAAGAACCTCGTCGACGCCGAGCGTCCGGAATCGGTCGAGCCGGAGGACCTGCCCGCCGCGATCGAGCGGACCCCCGCCCAGGTCACGCTGGTCGACGGCCCGGAGGAGCTGGCCAAGATCCTGCGGCCGCCGTTCGCGCTGTGGCGCATCTTCCTGCACCCGGCGCAGCGCCGCATCGCCTACCGCGACACCTACCCCGGCTCGGTCATGATCACCGGGGGTGCGGGGACCGGGAAGACCGTCACGGCGCTGCACCGGGCGGCGCATCTCGCCCGGCGGTACGGCGACGGCCTCCCGATCCTGATGACCACATACGGCCGCCCCCTGGCGTCCGAGCTGGGCCGCCAGCTCGACCAGCTCATCGAGGATCCGGGCGAACGCGGGCGCATCGAGATCCTCACCACCGATCAGCTCGCGGCGCGAATCCTGCGCGAGCGCCTCGGCCGCTCCGGCGAGACGATGGACGACCGGCCTCTCCGCGACTTCGCGGACGGCCTGCGGTTGCATCCTGACTATTCCGGCGAGTTCCTCGTGGACGAGTGGGAGGGGGTCCTGCTCGCCCAGGACATCACCGACTACCCCGACTACGAGAACGCGAAGCGCACGGGGAGAGGCGTGTCACTCCCCACGTCCAAACGGCCGGCGGTGTGGGCGGCGATCAAGACGCTGATCGAACGGCTTCGTGCCGAGGACCAGCGCTCGTACCTCCAGACCGCCGACGAGGCCGCCAGAATCCTGCGGGAGACCGGAGAAACGCCCTACCGCCACATCATTGTGGACGAGGCGCAAGACCTCCATCCGGCGCAGTGGCGGCTGCTGCGCGCGGCGGTCCCGACCGGCCCGGACGATTTGTTCCTCGTCGGCGACCCGCACCAGCGGATCAAGCAGCACCGCGTGTCGATGCGGGACACCGGCGTCAACATCGTCGGGCGGACGCAGCGGCTCACGGTCAGCTACCGCACCACCCAGGAGATCCTGGACTGGGCGGTGCGGGTGCTCGGCCTGGCCCCCGCCGACGAGCTGGACGGCTGGCCGGACAGCCTGGACGGCTACGAGTCCCCGATGCACGGACGCCGGCCGATCGTGCGGAGGTTCAAGAGCTGGAACGAGGAGTGCGAGGCCGTCGTCACCCAGGTCCGGTCGTGGCTGGCGGACGGCGTGGAGCCGGGCGCGATCGCGGTGGCGGCCCGTGTCAATGCCAGGGCGAACGACGTCCGGTCCCGGTTCGAGGCGTTGGGCATCCAGACGGAAAATCCCACCGGCCATGGCCGGCACGTGCGGGTCGGGTCGATGCACAGCCTGAAAGGACTCGAATTCCAGTGTGTCGCAGTCGTCGGCGTCGAGGAAGGGCTCGTCCCGCACCCCAAGGCGCTCGTGCCGCCGGAGGTCGACAAAGCGTCCCACCGGGAGAGCCTTCAGCGGGAGCGGTGCGTCCTCTACGTCGCCTGCACCCGCGCCCGCGACCGCCTGTACGTGTCCCACTCCGGGCCCCCGAGCCCGTTCCTGCCGCGCTGACCACGCCGATCTGGAGGAGCCCCTTCCATGCGCCCCCAACGCGTCGCCGTGCACAACGTTCGTGGTGCCGTGGACGTGGAAATCCATCTCCGGGCCTTCACCGCCCTCATCGGCCCGAACAACGCGGGGAAGACCACGCTCCTGGACGCCGTCCGGCTCTTCTACGGCGCCCTGGAATGGGACGGCGACCGTGATCGTCCATGGGACGACGGGATCGACGGCGAATCCTGGGTCGAGATCGACTTCGAGGTCGGCGCGGACGAGGCCAAGGAGATCTTCCAGGAGCCCGAGGAGGCGCAGGTCCTGCAAATCCGCCGCTATCTCACCGACGGCGCGGGTGGCAAGGCGGGGATGTTCTACCTGATGCCGCCAGGCGGGGGTGACCCCGAACCGACCGGCTGGAGCTCGGCGGACAAGCTCGGCCAGTGCGTCTACGTGCCGACCCTGGCGCAGATGAGCGAGCAGACCTCTACGTCAGGTCCCTCCTCGCCCTTACGGGACATCCTGCTCCTGGCGTTCTCCGACCGGTTCTTCGACGGTGCACTGCTGAGTGCCCGAAGGGGACTGAGCGCGCTGGGGGACGCGCTGGCGCAGGGCCCCATCACCACGCTGGAGAGCGACCTCGACGACGCCCTGTCCCCTTGGGGGTTGTCGGTCAAGGTGGACGTCGGCGAGCTGACCAACGAGCTGATCCTGCGGCACCTCATCGAACTGCACGTTCAGCAGGGCGGGACCACGCGCCCGCTGGAGACCCAGGGGTCCGGGGTGCAGCGGGCCCTGATCGCCGCGCTGATCCAGGCGGCCGCGAAGATCCGCTCGACCGGCGAGAAGAACGCGTTCCGGTGGATCCTCTTCGAGGAGCCTGAATCCTTCCTGCATCCGGCGCAGGTGACCCGGCTCGCGCACGACCTGCGCGAACTGGTCGGGTCCGGCGACGCCGCGGTGACGATCTCGACGCACGACCCGACGATGCTGGCGGCGGCGGAGGCCTCGCCGGAAGGGATCGTCCGGGTGCAGCGCCCGGTGCATCAGATCGATGCCGTCTCCCCCACGCCCGTGAAGGTGGAGGCCGCCCTTGCACGGATCCACACGCGCTCGGCCTACGCACTGGGTTCGCGCTCCTGTTTCAGGCGGCCCCGGCTCACCTCGCCGGAGGAAGAACGGCAGCGCGTCCTGTACGACCTGGACGCCCGGCGCGCGGCCGCCTTCTTCGCCGACCGGGTGATCGTGGTCGAGGGGCCCAGCGACGTGCTGTTCTTCGACTGGCTCGCCAGACAAGGCCGTCTCACGGGGCTCGGCCCCAACGTCGGCGTACTGGACGCGTTCGGGAAGTTCGAACTGCACCGGGCGTCGAGCACGCTCTCGCTGTTCGGCATCCCCCATGTCGTGCTGTGGGACGAGGACGCCGCCATGCCGACCGATGACGCCAACAAGCTCAGGCAGAGGCGCTGCCAGGACGATGCGGCTCTCGCCGCGCTGGCCGAATGCACGCGCGAGACGGGTTCGGCGTTCGCCGGCGCGCTCCGCCTCACGGGCACGATCGAGCATTGGCTCGGCATCACCGAAGAACGAGACGGCTCATGGAAGGCCGCCAACATCGGCTCTTCTCTCGCAGTCGCCTTCTCCGGAAGCGACTCACCGATCCCGGGCCGGGTCGGCGCGCTGCTCAGCTTGCTGGCGGACCTGTTCGACGGCGTGGACATGACGCCCCACCGGTCCGCCCCCGAGTTCGCGGGCGCCCTGATCGAGCAGCAGTTGCCGCGTCCGGCGCTGGATCTGACCGCTGCTGTCGCCGCCTTCCCTCGGCAGGAGTGCGGCTGCAGAAGGTGACGACGAGAGACCGACCGGGCCCGTCTACGTCCCGCATTGTGTGGCTGCACGGCGCCGATTCCCTCGCAGCGGTGCTTATTCGGTGGAAGCCGCGGGGCGTGGGCGGGTAGCTTGGGCGGCATGGCACGAGGTATCTGGTCGCAGAAGGTTCGCAGCGCCCGCTGACGGCGGCGCCTTCTCCCTTCTCTGAATCCGCGTTCGCCGTCCCGGTCCTGCCGGGCGGTCTTGTGATTCTGCCCGGCTCCATTGCGAGCTGCGGAGCACCTTTTGAGCCTCACCCCTTTTCCCGAGAGCATGTCCCTGGCCGTCCCGGCGGGCGGCAGCGCGCACATCCGCGCCCAGGACGTCGCGGTCACCCGCGGGTCGCGGCGGGTCCTGCACGACGTGTCGGTGACCGTCTCGGCCCGGTCCCGTATCGCCGTCGTCGGCGAGAACGGCCGCGGTAAGACGACGCTGCTGCACGTCCTCGCCGGTCTGATCACGCCCGATGAGGGCACCGTGCAACGCGCCGGCACGATCGGCCTGGTTCGCCAGGAGCTGGCGGCGCGCGACGGTGAGACCGTCGGCACCCTGACGTCCGCGGCGCTGGCCGCCCCGCTTGCGGCCCTCGCCGCGCTGCACGAGGCGACCGCGGCCCTGACCGCCGGTGATCCGGCCGCCGACGACCGCTACGCCGCGGCGCTGGAGGCCGCCACCCGGCTCGACGCATGGGACGCCGAACGCCGTCTCGACGTCGCCCTCGACGCCCTCGGCGCGTGCACGGACCGCGACCGCCGGTTGGCGACGCTGTCGGTCGGACAGCGGTACCGGGTGCGGCTCGCGTGCCTGCTCGCCGCCCGGCACGACGTCCTGCTGCTGGACGAGCCGACCAACCACCTCGACGCGGGCGGGCTGGACTTCCTGACCCGCCGGCTCCGCGAGCACGACGGCGGCCTCGCCGTCGTCAGCCACGACCGCGCGCTGCTGCGCGACGTCGCCGACCGGTTCCTCGACCTCGACCCCAGCCGCGACGGCAGGCCGCGGCTGTACGCGGGCGGATATGACGCCTGGCAGGACGCACGGCGCAGCGAGCGGGAACACTGGGAACAGGACTACGAGCAGCAGCAGGCCGAGCACCGGCGGCTGCAGGACGCGGTGTCCAAGGCCCGCGACCGGCTGTCCACCGGCTGGCGTCCGGACAAGGGCACCGGCAAGCACCAGCGCCAGTCCCGCGCGCCGGGCGTCGTGCAGGCCCTGAACCGGCGGCAGGACCAACTCCAGGCGCACCGCATCGATGTGCCGGAGCCGCCGCCGACCCTGCGATGGCCCGACCTGCGCATCCGATCGCGGACACCGCAGCTGCGGGCCCATGGCGTCACCGTCGACGGGCGACTGGCCGGCCCGATCGACCTCACCCTTGACGGCGGCGACCGGCTGCTCGTCACCGGACCCAACGGGGCCGGAAAATCCACGCTGCTCGCGGTGCTGGCCGGTTCTCTGCACCCCACGAGCGGACGCCTCTGGAGGGCGAACGGCGCCCGGGTCGCCCTGATCACGCAGGAGACCACCGAGCACGACCCCGAACTCACCGCCCGCGAGGTGTACACCCGGCACGCGGGGCGGCTGGTGGCCCGCGCGGCGCTGCGCGACGCCGACATCGTCCCGCTCGGAGCGCTCGGACTCCTGGACTCCGCTGCGATGCGCACGCCGACCGCGCGGATGTCGCAGGGCCAGCGGCGGCGCCTCGACCTGGCCCTCGCGCTGGCCGGGCGACCCGGCCTGATCCTGCTCGACGAGCCGACCAACCACCTGTCGTCGGCGCTGGTCGACGAGCTGACCGACGCGATCCGCGACACCGGCGCCACCGTCGTCGTCGCCACCCACGACCGGCAACTGCTGAGAGACCTCGCCGACTGGCCACGTCTCGAAATCGGACGCCCGGAAGACTGACGAAGATGGTGGGGGTCCGGCCTGCGGTCGGCCCCCACGCCCCTACGGGCTGGTGGACTCCGCCGCGTCCGTCGGCCGGTCACGGCGTCTGCCTGCGGTGTGGGCGACGCTGCGGAATCGGGTGCCACGCGGGGAGCGTTGTAGGTGAAGTGACCACGGCGGAGGAACGGTTGATCGCGGATCGCGTCGGCACGCTGAAGCTCATGGCGTCGCTGACCGGGGACTGGGAGGGGGTCGTCGAGGCGTCGGCGCAGACGGGGGTGGACGACGAGCACGACCCGGAGGGCGCCACCATCGCTTACGAACGCGCCCGGATCGACGCGTCCTTGAGCCGGGCCCGCACGCATCTGGCCGACATCGACGGCGCACTGGGCCGGCTCCGCGACGGCACCTACGGCGCCTGCGAACGCTGCGGCGGCCCGGTCGGGGCGGAGCGCCTGGCCGCGCGGCCCGCCGCCCGCACCTGCATCGCCTGCGCGAGCACCTGACCCGTGCGGGCGTAGCCCGAGACGACCAGCAGGCCGCCCGATCGGCCGCCGACACGGCTCGGGGCCGGAAGCAGGCCGCCAGACACCGGAACGGGGTGATCATGATCAAGGTGCGCTCCTATGCGGAGACCGACCGCGCGGAACTGCGCGGGCTGTTCCGGCGCGCGGGCGAAGCGTCCCCGAGCGCCGCCCTGTGGGGCCACGAGGACTCCCAGGCGGCCATCTACCTGAACCCGTACATGGACCTGGCACCGGACTCGCTCTTCGTCGCCGTGCACGACGGAGCCCTGGTCGGTTACCTGACGGGATGCCTCGACAGTGCGAAGTTCCCCAGTGAGAGCGAGCGCGTCGGTCGGGCCATCCGGAAGTACCGGCTGGTCCTCCAACCCAGGAATGCCCGCTTCTTCGCGCGCGCGGCACTTGACGCGGCGTCGGTCGTGCTCCGGCGGGAGCCCACCGCGCGCGACTTCCGCGACGCCCGGCGGCCGGCGCACCTGCACATCAACCTGGCGCCGGAGGCACGGGGCACGGGCGCCGCCGACGCGCTGATGGACCGTTGGCTCGACCGGCTCAGAGAGACCGGCTCGCCCGGATGCCACCTGCAGACCCTGGTCGAGAACACCCGGGCCGTGCGCTTCTTTAAGCGCATGGGTTTCGTCGAGCACGGCCCGACTCCTCTCGTCCCCGGCTTCAGGTACGGCGGCCGGCGGATGCACCAGCAGACGATGATCTGGACCCCGTAGCCGGACCGGGTCACGCCGCCCCCTCCACTCGCCGATCCGCTGCCGGAGGAGCCGAAGGGGTCGGTACCCCCCGCCGATGCCTGGCGGAGCCTCACCAGACCGCCCACCTCTACGGCCGGCGCGTGGGTCCGGCCTGAAAGGGTCGATCGCCCAGTGGTGAGGAACGGGCCTGCGGTGGTACTGAGGCGGCATGGACTTCAAGCTGGAGTTGGTCGCGGTGCCCGTTTCGGACGTGGACCGCGCGTTGGCGTTCTATACCGAGAAGGCCGGGTTCGTTCTGGACCATGATCATCGGGTGAGCGAGGAGATCCGGTTCGTGCAGCTGACGCCGTCCGGGTCGGCGTGCTCGATCGCCATCGGCGAGGGGCTCGTCGACACGGCGCCCGGCTCCGCCCAGGGGCTCCAACTGGTCGTGTCGGACGCCGATGCCGCCCGGGCGGAGCTCGCGGGGCGGGGGGTCGAGGTCAGCGAGGTGCAGGAGTTCCCCTGGGGCCGGTTCGTCTACTTCCAGGACCCGGACGGCAACGGCTGGAGCGTCCAGCAGCTCGTGGCGCAGGGCTAGATATTGCTTTGCAGGTGAAATGCGCGCCTGCCTAGGCTGCCGCGAGTGGGACGTACCGTCATCGTGGGTGACATTCACGGCTGCTTCGACGAGCTGGTCGAGCTGCTGGAGAAGGTCGAGCTTCAGCCGGACGACCTCCTGGTCAGTGTGGGCGATCTGGTCGACCGGGGGCCCGCGCCCGGTGAGGTCGTCGGGTTCTTCCGCGAGCGTCCGAACTCGGTCGTGGTCATGGGCAACCACGAGCGCAAGCACGTGCGCGGGGTCTTCTCCTATGCGCAGGAGATCACGCGGCTGCAGATGGGGGACGCGTACGCGGGAGCGGTCGACTGGATGCGGACGCTTCCGTACTTCTTCGAGGACGAGCATGTGCGGGTCGTCCATGCCGCGCTGATCCCCGGCGTTCCGCTCGCCGACCAGAGGGAGGAAGTCCTCTGCGGCTCCACCAGCGGGGAACGGGGGCTGGCGGCGCTGTTCCCGGACGGCCACTGGCACGACCGCTACACCGACGGCAAGCCGGTCGTGTTCGGTCACCACGTCACCGGGCGGGAGCCGTTGATCCGGGACGGCAGGGTCTTCGGGCTCGACACCGGCGCCTGCCACGGCTGGAACCTCACCGCGCTGTGCATCCCCGGCTTCACGGTCCACTCGGTGGAGGCGCACGCCGACCATTGGTCGGTCGCCAAGCGCCGATGGCAGTTGCCGGTGCTGAGGGAGAAGGCGTGGGGCGACTTCACCTGGTCGGAGTTGGGCGAGAAGGTCGCGCGGTTCTCCGGCACGTCCGACGCGGCTTCGCAGGAATGGCTTCGGGCGGTCGAGGAGTGGGCCGGGGATGTGCGGGCTTCGATCCCCACTCTGGTCGACGCGGCGCACCGGGTCGCGGGGGTGCTGACCACGGACGAGATGCGAAGGCATCCGGCCGCGCCCGTGCTGTTCCAGGCCCGTGGCGGACGGCTCGACCCGGGCGTCCTGGCCAAGCGGTGCACCACCCCGCGCCGCGCTCTGGAACTGGCGGCGGCACTGGGGGTCGCCGCCCCCGAACCTCCTGGCCGAACCGCCGCCGGGCGATCTTGTGGGGGATAGTCTGCTTCTTCGAGACGGTGTCGAATAGCGGAGGGGCGCGTGGCCCAGGAGGCGCACCTGGAGCGGATCGGCGGGCGTTACCGGCTCGTGGAGGTACTGGGTTCGGGTGGGTTCGGACGGGTGTGGCGGGCTCATGACGAGACGCTCGGCGTGGACGTCGCCGTCAAGGAGGTACGGCTGCAGCCGACCGCGTCCGAGGAGGAGCGCGAGGAGTTCCTGACCCGGGCGAAGCGGGAGGCGCGCAACGCCGCCCGGCTGCGCGACCATCCCGGCATCGTCCCGGTCCACGACGTGGTGATCGAGGGCGGCGTGCCGTGGATCGTCATGCGCCTCATCGACGGGCACTCCCTCGAAGACCGGCTCGAGAAGGACCGGCGCGTCCCCGCCGGCGAGGCCGCCGGGATCGCGGCGGCGCTGCTCGAAGCGCTGGACGCGGCGCACAGGGCCGGGGTCGTGCACCGCGACGTCAAGCCGGCGAACGTGATGCTGGCCCGAAGCGGGGAGGTCCTGCTCACCGACTTCGGCATCGCGGTGCACCAGACGGACACGGCGATGACGGCGTCCGGCGCGCTCATCGGCTCGATGGCCTACCTCGCGCCCGAGCGGTTGCGCGGCAGGAACAACGGCACGGCCGGTGACCTGTTCTCCCTCGGCGTGACCCTCTACCGGTGCGTGGAGGGCGTGTCGCCGTTCCACCGCGACACCCCGGCCGAGACGGTCACGGCGCTGCTGCGGGACGAGCCGCCGCCGCCGAGGCACGCCGGGGGCCTCGCGCGGTTGATCGTCCGGCTGCTCGACAAGGACCCCGGGACGCGTCCCACCGCCGCCGAGGCCCTGGAGCTGATCGGCCCGGCGCCGGCTCCTCGGCGGGAGGTGACCGCGACCCGGCGGCCGGACCGCGACGAGCCCGGGAAACGGTGGTGGCTCGTCTTCGTCAGGAGCCGTCGACGCGTGGTGGCCCTGACCGTTGCTTCGGTACTCGCGATCCCGCTGCTTCTGGGGATCGGCTACATCCGGGCCTACGGCGGCACCGCGTACGACGCCAAGCCCGATGAGTGCGTCCACCCGAACGGTCTGGACCTCGACGGGCTCGGCGGATGGCGAACGCATCCCTGCTCGACGCCACCGGGGGCGAACGGTTACCTCGTCACCTACCGTTACGAGTGGGAGACGGCCTGTGCCAGCAGCAACAAGGTCCTCGTGCTGCCCGAGCGCAAGGGGAAGGGCCCGATCACCCTGTGCCTCGTCCCGGCCCGATGATCCCCGCCCGCAGGCGCTAACGGCTTGGCCGGGTCGGCCAGAGACCACGGCGTCGTCATCGAACAGCCGACCCGGCGGAACGTCCCAGGTGGGGCGTTCCGCCGGCGCTGGAGGTCAGACGCCGAGGCCGCGGCCGATGATCTCTTTCATGATCTCGGTGGTGCCGCCGAAGATGGTCTGGATGCGGACGTCCTGGTAGGCCTTGCCGATCGGGTACTCGGTCATGTAGCCGTAGCCGCCGTACAGCTGGACGCAGCGGTCCACGACCCGCTTGAGCAGCTCGGTGTTCCACCACTTGAGCATCGCGGCCTCGTCGGGGGTCAGCTCCCCCCTGCTCTCCTTGACGATGCACTCGTCGGTGAAGGCGCGCGTGACGGTCAGCTCGGTCTTCATCTCGGCGAGCGTGAACCGGTTGTGCTGGAACTTGCCGATGGGACGGCCGAACGCCTCGCGGGTCTTGCAGTACTCCAGGGTCTGCTCGAAGGCGGTCTCGGCGGCGGCCTGCGCGGTGGCGCCGATGGACAGCCGCTCGCGGGCGAGGTTCTGCATGAGGTAGACGAAGCCCATGCCCTCCTCGCCGAGGAGGTTCTCCTTCGGGACGCGGACGTTGTCGAAGAACAGCTCGGCGGTGTCCTGCGCGTGCATGCCGACCTTGTCGAGGTTGCGGCCGCGCTCGAAGCCCTCCATGCCGCGCTCGACGGCGAGGAGGCTGACGCCCTTGGCCCCGGCGGACGGGTCGGTCTTGGCGACGACGATGACCAGGTCGGCGAGGATGCCGTTGGAGATGAACGTCTTCGACCCGTTCAGGACGTAGTGGTCGCCGTCCTTCACCGCCGTGGTCTTGATGCCCTGCAGGTCGGACCCGGCGGCGGGCTCGGTCATCGCGATCGCGGTGACGATCTCGCCGGAGCAGTAGCCGGGGAACCAGCGCCGCTGCTGCTCCGGGCCGCACAGCTGCCGCAGGTACCCGCCGTTGATGTCGTTGTGGACGGCGAAGCCGGGCCCGTGCACGCCGGCCTTCGCCAGCTCCTCGTTGAGGATCACGTAGTAGCGGTAGTCGGGGTCGCCGCCGCCCCCGAACTCCTCCGGCATGTCGATGCCGAGCAGGCCCGCGCGCCCCGCCGCCAGCCAGACCTCGCGCGAGACGATCCCGTCCTTCTCCCACTGCTCGTGGTGGGGCGCGACCTCCTTGGCGATGAAGGAGCGCACCATGTCGCGGAAGGCCTCGTGCTCCTCGGTGTAGATGTCGCGTCCCATCGGCCGGTCTCCCTCACTCGCGCGTGCTCCAGGTAAGTGCCTACTGATGCACGTCAGCGTAACGCGCGCGCCGCCGCCTCCCGGGCGCCGGGGGCACCGGAGGCGGCCCGGCTAGGAGTTCTTCCACTCCTGGCCCTCGTACTCGACCAGGCGCGGGTGGACGAGGGTGTTGACGTCCACGTCGCGGCCCCGGCGGTCCTTGGGGAAGACCGCCGCCGCCTGGAGCACCGGCCCGTCGAGGAAGCGCAGGTCCGGGACGTCGCGCGGCAGCCCCAGCGCGGGGGGCCGCTTCCCGGGGGCCGCCAGGACGAACCCCCAGTCGCCGAAGCTCGGCACGTCCACGTGGTACGGGGTGGTCGCGAGGCCGGCGGCGGCGACCGACTTCTGGATGCTCCAGAACGACTTGGGCGCGAAGTAGGGCGACCCGGACTGCACGACCATCCGACCGCCCGGCGCCAGGGCCCGCTTCACCATGCCGTAGAACTCGACCGAGTACAGTTTCGCGGTGGACACGTCGTCAGGGTCGGGCATGTCCACGACGACCGCGTCGAACTGCTCGTCCAGGCCGCGAAGCCAGGAGAACGCGTCCGCGTTGACGATCCGGGCGCGCGGGTCCTCGAAGGCGCGGCGGTTGAGCGACTCCAGCGGCCGGTACGTCCGGGCCAGACGGATCATCTCGGGGTCCAGCTCGACCAGCGTCGCGCTCTGGACGTCCCGGTAGCGCAGCACCTCGCGCAGCGCCAGGCCGTCCCCGCCGCCGAGGATCAGCACCCGCCCGTGCGGGCCCGACATCAGCGGGTGGACGAGCGACTCGTGGTACCGGTACTCGTCCACCGAGGAGAACTGGAGGTCGCCGTTCAGGAACAGCCGCAGGTCGGAGGGGCCGAGCCCGGCCCGCCGGGTGATGACGATCTCCTGGTACCGCGTCCGCTCCGCCACCGCGATCGGGGCCTCGTACAGCGCCTGCCGCGCCGACACCTCGAACCCGTCGGCGAGCGTGTAGGTCCCGCCGAGGACGGCGAGGACGGCGACCATGCCGAGGGCGAGCGCGATCCGGGCGACGCGGCCGACCTCGCGGCGGAACAGCCACATCACGACCGCCATCCCGGCGACGGCGTTCACGACGCCGACGAGCAGCGCGCCCTTGATGTGGCCGAACGTGGGCAGCAGCAGGAACGGGAAGGCCAGGCCGCCGACCAGCGCGCCCACGTAGTCGGCCGCGAACAGGTCGGCCACCGCAGACCCGGCGTCCTGCCTGCGGATCCGCTGGAGCAGCGTCATCAGCAGCGGGATCTCCGCACCGATCAGCGCCCCGACCGCGAACGCCACCACCACCAGCGCCGGGACGTACAGGTCGAGCCACGCGAACGCCGCGTACAGCAGGAGCACCGACACGCCGCCGATCAGGGCGAGCAGGCCCTCCACGACCGCGAACGCCACCACGGCGCGGCCCTGCAGCGGCTTGGCGGCCAGGGAGCCGACGCCCATCGCGAACACCATCACCGACAGGACGATCGACGCCTGCGTGACGGAGTTCCCGACGAGGTAGCTGCCGAGCGCGACCAGGGCCAGCTCGTACACCAGGCCGCACGCGGCGCACGCGAACACGGCCGCGAGGACCAGCGCGCGCGCCGCCCGCGCCGGGACGCGCGGCCTCCCCGGGCCGTCCCGCTCGGGACGGGACGGCTCCGGGGAGGGATCGCCGGACGGCCGGACGGCCTGGTCCAGGTCGCGGGACGTCAGGAGACCGCCCCGGCCACGATCGCGGCGACCCCGAGGTCGGCGGCGGCGACGACCCAGCCCGCCGGGTGGATCGCGCCGCCCGCTCCGCCCGCGTCCACGAGCGTCGCGCCGAGCTTGCCGGGGGTGAGCACGTCCAGCAGGAAGAACGCCACGATCATCAGCACGATGCCGATCCCGCCGAACACGGCGGTGTCGACCAGGCCGTCGGTCAGGTCGCTGTCACTGGTCACGATCGCGGTGGTGACGATCGCGGCGACGCCGAGCAGCTTGGCGGCCAGCAGGAGCGCGGCGCCCCGGTTGCCCTCGGTCCAGATCTGCCTGCCGAGCTTGCCGGGCGTCGTCACCTCCACGACCAGATAGCCGAGCGCCATCAGGGCGATGCCGACCGCGCCGTAGGCGAAGGTCGCCCCGATCTCGTGAAGGATGTCGTCGTTCAAGTGTCGCTCCTCATCTGCCCGACCACGTCATCTGTTCGACCGCGTCCCCGACCGCGTCATTTGCCCGACCCGGGTCCGCCGCCGCGGAACGACGCGGCGCCCCTGCTCGTCCATCCGTTGCTGCCCGGACTGCTCCAGCGCCCGCTCACGTGCGAGTAGTGGCGGCTGTAGCCGCGGCGCGCGCCGTCGACCGTGATCCGGCTGCCCGTGCCGTTCGGCAGGACGCCGACGACCAGCTTCGGGTACCGCATGAAGATCCCGCCGTTGGCGCCCATGGTGACCATGTCGTCCACCCGGTCGATCGGCTTGAACTTGCGGCCGATCTCCGAGGCGACCGTCCGGGGGGCCTTCGGCGACCGGTAGGTGTCCGCCCCGATCTTGGTGTACTTGCCGGCGATCCAGGACGACTGCGACTTCCCGCAGCCGCCGAGCGCCGTGGCGGTCAGGGTGGCGGCGACCACTGCGCCCGCCACCCGGTATCTGCTGTTCATGAGGGTCTCACCAGCCGGCTCCGCGTCATCACGATCTCCCGGGTCTGCGGGTAGGCGTGCCAGGTGCGCCATCCGAGCGCGCCCTCCTGCCCCGCCGTTTCCTCCAAGGCAAGGACGGTGACGGCGTGCGGGGAACCGGGGAACGCCCCGGTCAGCGCGTCACCGCGGTCCGCGAGCCGGGCGCACACGGCCTCGACGGCGCGGGCGAACGCCGTCTCGTCGCTGTGCGCCGCGGTCGTCGCGGCGAAGTCGTAGGCCCAGCCGGGCACGCTCGTCGTCGCGTGGCCCGGCAGCGGCTCGGCGCGTCCGGGCAGGCACGCCACCGTCTCGCTCAGCGGCCCGGCGAGGACCTGGTGGGACGCGCCGAGCAGGCGCAGCTCCACGGTCAGGCCCGCGCGCTCCACCGGCAGGACGGCGAGGGCGTCCATCGGCGGCAGGCCGAGCGCGAACGACAGCCCGTCGGCCCGTGCGTCCTCGTAGGGGGTCTCGAGGGTGGCCAGCAAGATCAGCTACCGCCCGGGTAGATCGTCATCGACCCCGTCGGGACGCGCTCGCCGAGACCCGCCTCCCAACGGCCGCCGCCGTACTGCTCGAACGACAGGTACCTGCCGCGCGGGCCCTCGTAGTCGACGTACTCGACGCGGCCCTGCACGCCGACGCCCGTCGTGCCCTCGCTGGTGTAGTCGGCGGTGCCGTGCTCGTCGCGCCGGTACTCGACGCCGTCCACGACGACGCTCTTCTCCCCGGGCCGCAGGTCGCCGATCTCGTACTCGGTCCACCAGACGACTTCGAGGTCGGGATCCTCCTCGACGGAGATCCACACCTTGGTGCCCTCGATCGTGTCGGCGTCCAGGAGGTGCTCGCTCCAGGTGAAGCCGCCCTCCTTCAGCCGCAGCGAGCCGCGGACGAAGTAGCGGGCGCCGAGGTACTCCACCATGTCGCCGGCCTTGAGGGCGCGCGGGTCGCCGGCCACCTGGTCCTCGGCGGCGAACGGGTCGCGCGGGACGGCCGGGGCGGGCGCGGGCGCCTGCGTTCCCGAACGGCGCCGCAGCAGGACGACGATGACCACGACCAGGGCGATCAGGATCAGTGCCAGCAGGATCACTATCGCCGCTTTGCCCACGGCACCTCCATCGTTTCGTCCGTTTCAGGGGGGCAGACCTGCGGATCCTACCGACTGTGGCCTGTCAAGCCCATACCGCGATCAGACGTATCAAAGGAAGATGCGGTTTCGTCCGAGAACACCGGACTTCCCGGCCGACACCCCGACCAGAACCGGCCGGGCCCGAGCTCGCAGGAGCGGGTCAGAGCCGGGTGGTGGCGGCGGCTACGCGGGCGTCGGTGGCGGTGAAGGCGATGCGGACGTGGCGGGCGCCGCCCGGCCCGTAGAACTCGCCGGGGCCGACCAGGACGCCGAGGGACGCCAGGTGGGCGACGGTGTCCCAGCAGGGCTCGTCGCGCGTGGCCCACAGGTACAGGGACGCCTCGGAGTGCTCGATGCGGAAGCCGTGCCTCTCGAACGCCTCGCGCAGGGCGGCGCGGCGCCGCGCGTACCGGGCCCGCTGCTCGTCGACGTGGGCGTCGTCGCCGTAGGCCACGGTCATCGCGGCCTGCACCGGAGCCGGGACGATCATCCCGGCGTGCTTGCGGACCTCCAGCAGCCGCCTCACCAGCGCGAGGTCTCCGGTGACGAACCCGGCGCGGTAGCCCGCCATGTTGGAGCGCTTGGACAGCGAGTTCAGCGCGAGCAGCCCCTCGTGGGAGCCCTCGCAGACGTCCGGGTGCAGGATCGAGATCGGCGGGTTCCGCTCGTCCCAGCCGAACTCCAGGTAGCACTCGTCGCTGACGACGACCGCGCCGCGCCCGCGCGCCCACGCCACGACCTTGCGCAGGTGCTCGGCGGGCAGCACCTTGCCGGTCGGGTTGGACGGGGAGTTCACCCACACGATCTTCGGGGCGACGGGGCCGAGGGAGAGCAGGCCGTCCGTCGCGACGGGGTCGGCCCCGGCGAGCCGGGCGCCCACGTCGTAGGTCGGGTAGGCCAGCGCGGGGAAGACGACCTTGTCGCCGGGGCCGGCGCCGAGCAGCGTCGGCAGCCAGGCGACGAGCTCCTTGGTGCCGATGACGGGGAGCACCGCGTCCGGGTCGGCGCCCGTCACGCCGGCGCGGCGCCGCAGCCATCCCGCGACCGCCTCGCGCAGTTCCGGCGTCCCGTAGGTCTGCGGGTAGCCGGGCGCGTCGGACGCGGCGGCCAGGGCCTGCCGGATCGGCTCGGGCGTCGGATCCACGGGCGTTCCGACCGAGAGGTCGACGATGCCGTCCGCGTGCGCCAGCGCCCGCTCCTTGTACGGCGCGAGCCGATCCCACGGAAAGTCCGGCAGCGTGAACAACGCCCATACCTCCTTGGAGAAACCCGCCGGGCCGCGGTCGTCCCCGACCACGGCCCGGTTCCCGGCACGGGCGGGCCCCGGAGCGCGCCCGCACGGAGCGCTCCAGACCCGCCTGAGATCAGTCGTCCTGGCTCTGCGGGGGCAGCGCGGCGACGATCGGGTGGTCCTTGTCGATCTTCCCGACCTTGGACGCGCCGCCGGGCGAGCCGAGGTCGTCGAAGAACTCCACGTTGGCCTTGTAGAAGTCCTTCCACTGGTCAGGCGTGTCGTCCTCGTAGTAGATCGCCTCGACCGGGCACACCGGCTCGCACGCACCGCAGTCGACGCACTCGTCCGGGTGGATGTAGAGCATGCGCTTGCCCTCGTAGATGCAGTCGACCGGGCACTCCTCGATGCATGCCTTGTCGAGCAGGTCCACGCAGGGCTGTGCAATGACGTAGGTCACGTCAGTGACTCCTCTCGGATTTCCGGCCCCGCCGCACGTCACGGCTCACCGCAAGCTCGCTGTGAATAGTATGGCCACCCCGCCGCCGTCGATTCGACATGGGGGTCCCTACATGTCCGGCCGCTTCGCCGCACGCCTGGTGGTGGCCATCAGTGGCGCGGACGTGGGCCAGCGGATCTCGCTGCGCCGCCGTCTGCCAACGGGAGAGTACAGCGACGTCGTGGGCGTCCTCGAATCATGGTCCGGCGGGTCGCTCGCGGTGCGCCGCCGCGACGGCGAGCTCGTCGAGGTGCCGGAGGCGACCATGGTCGCGGCGAAGGTCGTCCCGCGGCAGCCCCCGACCCGGCGGCGCCCCCGCCGGGAGGAGCCCGGAGACGGCTAGGGGCGGACGGTGGTGATGGTGGCCCACGACCCGGTGGCCGCTCAGGGGCTCGGTGACACCGGAGGAGCGGGCACCGGCCTGCTGGGCGACTGGCCGCTGGGCACCGGGCCGCCGGGCGCCGGGCTCCTGGACGCCGATGCGTCGGGGGCCGGGGTGGTGGGCGCCCGGGTGGTGGGCGCCGGGGTGGTGGGCGCCGTGCTCGCGGCCGGCGGGCCGGCGGACGATCCGGCCGGCGGCGGGCTCGCCGTGACCTGCGTGGGCGGCGCCGGCCGCTCGCTGTAGGACGTGCCCGGCGCGAGCCGGCGTCCGGTGAACAGCTCCGAGACGGTCACGAACGTGAACCCGCGCTTGCGCAGCCCGTCCACGACCTTGGGGATGGAGTCGACGCTCGGCTTGTGGATGTCGTGGAACAGGACGATGCCGCCGGTCTTCGGCTCCTTGACCCCGACGCGGGCGTCGCGGGCGGCGTCGCGGTAGCGCCAGTCGAGCGTGTCGACGCTCCAGAGGACCAGCGGCATGCCGATCGCGCGTTCGACGCGCTTGTTCGTGGACCCGTAGGGCGGCCGGACCAGCGTGGGCGCGACGCCGGAGGCGTCCTTGACGGCCTTCTGCGTGCGCTGGATCTGGGACCGCACCTCGGCGGACGACAGGGTGGTCAGGTTCGGATGCGACCAGCTGTGGTTGGCGACCTCCTGGCCTTCCAGGGCCATCCGGCGCACGACGTCGCGGTGGGCGCCGACGTTCTCGCCCAGCATGAAGAACGTGGCGCGCACGCCGTTCTTCCGGAGCGTGTCGAGCAGCCGCGCCGTGTAGGGGCCGGGTCCGTCGTCGAACGTCAGCGCGACGCACTTCGCCCGGTCACAGTCGATCTTCCTGGGCGGGGGCGGTACCGGGCTCGGTGACCGCGTCGCCGGGGCCCCGCTCTTGACCGCGCCGTGTTCCCCGGCCGTCCGGGCCTGCCGCTCCGCGTGGCTGCATCCGGCCGCGAGCAGGAGTCCGGCGCCGATGACGGCACAATTCCTGATCCGCACCAGGCACCCCCGTAACGTGTTGCCTCGGGCGGCTTAATACCCTCCGTAACCGATGAGACACGCTTCCCTATGGTCCGGAAAATCAAGATCGTCCTTGGGACGCACCGGGGGATTCCCCTCCATCGCGCGACACCCCGCTCCCCCGCATGTCACCGGGGTCGCCGGGGGCCGGACGCCCCCGTGACGCCCTTGCGGCAGGCCCTCCGGTGACCGAAGGCGGCCACCGTTCGAGGGCGCGGAGACCCTCGGCGGGCCGTCCCCGAGCAAAGACGCCCGTCACGCAGGGTGACGAGCGCCTTCGGTCCTCAGCGGACGGGCCAGTCGGGGACCTCGGGCGGGAGGTCCTCGCTGACGCGCAGCGGGAAGGCGGCGTCGCGCTTCTCCAGGAAGGACGAGACGCCCTCGACGGCGTCGGCGGCGCCGCCGAGCGAGGCCATGAGGCGGGAGTCGGCGATGTGGGCGTCCCACGGGGACGGGGCGGACAGGCCCGACCACATGAGGCGGCGGATCGCGGCGACCGAGACCGCGGAGGTGTTGTCGGCGATCTCGCGGGCGAGCGCGTACGCGGCGGGGAGGAGTTCGTCCGGGGCGTGGACGCGGGAGACCAGACGGCCCGCGAGGGCCTCCTGCGCGTCGAAGATCCGGCCGGTGACGGCCCACTCCATGGCCTGCGCGATGCCGACAAGGCGCGGCAGGAACCAGCTGGAGGCCGCCTCGGTGACGATCCCGCGCCGCGCGAACACGAAGCCGAACCTGGCCTTCTCGCTGGCGAGCCGGACGTCCATGGGGAGGGTCATGGTCACGCCCACGCCGACCGCCGCGCCGTTGAACGCGCCGATGACGGGCTTGAGGCAGCGGGCGATGCGGAGCGCGACCGTCCCGCCGCCGTCGCGCGGGGTGCCGTCCTCCAGGACGTCGTCCTCGCCCGCGAACATGTCCGTGGACTTGTCCTTGTCGAAGGTGTCGCCGCCGCCGCTCAGGTCGGCGCCCGCGCAGAACGCGCGTCCCGCCCCCGTCACCACGACGGCGCGCACGTCGTCGTCGGCGTCGATCCGGTCGAAGACGTCCAGCATCTCGTTGCGCATGACGAACGTGTAGGCGTTCATCTTCCGCGGCCGGTTGAGCGTGACGGTGGCGATCCCGTCCCGAACCTCGTACTCGATCTCTGCGTACGGCACCCTGCGCACCCTTCTCCGGACCGGCTGTCAGAATCCGATTCTAGGAAGGGCGCCGTCAGGCGCGGGCCTCGGGGAACAACCGGAGCAGGACGTCGCGGCGCCACTCGGCGAGGTCGCGCCCCGGCGGCGGGACGGGCGACAGTGCGCCGTCGCCGGCCGGTGCGAGGCGGATCTCGACGCCGGGCGCCAGCTCGCCCGGGATCTCCCCGGTGGCGGCGAGGCGCTGCGCGAGCGCGGCGAGGACGCGCGCCCAGCCCTGCCCCAGATAGGGCGCGAGCCCGTCGGCGCGCAGTTCCGGCAGGCCCCTGGCGGACAGGCCGCGGGTGCGCAGGGTCAGGCCGTCCGGGCCCTCGGCCCCGACGACGCGGATCTCGGACGTGACGTTCGCCACGGCAACCCCACCTCACCATCGGTCGATGTCCGATAAATTGTGACAGTGAACTGGGCCGTGACGACGTACGACTCCGCCTTCGGGTACGTGTCCGCGCACGGTGCGCCCCTCGTCGACCTGCTCGATCCGCAGCCCGGCGAAAGGATCATCGACCTCGGGTGCGGCACCGGCGCGTTCAGCGCGGAGATCGCCGAGCGGGGCGCCGAGGTGCTGGGCATCGACGGCAGCCCCGAGATGGTCGCGCAGGCGATCGCCCTGCACGCGGGGCTGTCGTTCACCGTCGGCGACGCCCACGACTTCACCGTCGGCGAGTCCTTCGACGCGGTCGCCTCGAACGCGGCCCTGCACTGGATGACCCGCGACCCCGACGCGGTGATCGGGCGCGTGCATGCGGCGCTGCGCCCCGGCGGCCGGTTCGTCGGCGAGCTCGGCGGCGCGGGCAACTGCGCGGAGCTGATCGTCGCGATGCAGACGGCGTGGCGGGTGTTCGGCCTCGGCGAGCCCGAACTGCCCTGGTACTTCCCGTCGCCGGCCGCGTACGCGACCAAGCTGGAGGAGGCCGGGTTCACGCTGCGGCTGCTGGAGCACGCCGACCGCCCGACCCGGATGACCGAGGGCCCGAACGGCGCGGCGGACTGGGTCCGCGCCTACGCCTCCCGCGCGCTGGCCGACGTCCCGCCGGAGCTGGTGGACCCGCTGCTCGAACGCGTGAACGACCTCGCCGCGCCCGCGCTGCGCCGCGAGTCGGGGTGGGTCGCCGACTACGTGCGGCTGCGGTTCGCCGCCGTCCGCCGGTCGGACGGCCCCGCGCCGACGCCGTTCGGGCCGATGGCCGCCGACCACCCGCTGTAGGCGCCGCTCTAGGGTGGGGGGCATGCTGCGGCTCCACGACCATCGGACGGGACGGACGGAGGTGCTGCCCGCCGGGCGCGGGCTGCGCGTCCAGGTCGTGGACGGCGGGTACCGCCGCGCGGTCGTCGCCGACCTGCTGCGGCGGGTCGCCGAACGGTCCGGGCGCCGCGTCCGGGTCGTGTGCACGCCGGGAGCCCCGACGGGCCTGGACGACTACAGCGTCCAGCCGTTCGAGGTGCTGGACGACGTCCTCCCGGACGCCGACGTGTACGTCTCCGGGGCGGCCGACATGGACGCGCTGTGCCTGGCCGTCCCCGAAGAGACCGGGGCATCGCCGGATCCGTCGGCCGCGCGCCTGGCGATCCTGGAGGTCCCCTACCGGGAGCCTCTGGAGCTGTCGGCCGAGAGGCTGTCGGCGGCCGCGGAGCGGCTGGACGCGTGGCGCGGCGAGGTCGCCGGGTGGGCGACGGCGCCGGGGCGCCCGATGAACCGCGTGTACGCGGCCGAGGCCGAGGCCGCGCTGGCCGACGACCTCGGCAGCCCCGCCGCGCTCGCCGTCCTGGACCGGCTCGCCGCCGACCCGGACATCGCGCCGGGCGCGAAGCTGGAGACGTTCATCCACCTCGACCTGGTGCTGGCGCTCGGGCTGGTGGCCGCGATCGGCCGGGCCTGAGCCCGGGCCTCGCAGGCAGGGCCGCTCAGGCGTCCGGGATCTCGACGAGGCCGCCGTCGGCGAGCAGGTCGGCGACCGACCGCCGGAACACGTGCGCCGTCCCGCCGCCCGGCTGCCCGAACCACGGGACGGCCGTTCCGGTCAGGGTCTCCATGGGCCGCTGCAACCGGTAGACGCGGTACGGGCGGTCCCGCCACTCGGCGGGAAGCGACCGCTGCGGATACGGCGTGCGCGCCGCGTACGTCACGTTGCCGTCCGGGGCGCCGTAGCGGTCCACTTCCGTCCCCGCGGCCAGCTCCGCGACGTGGCGGTCGCGTAGGAGCGAGAGCGGCGGCTCACCCCTGAGCGGCGTGAACGGCCCGTCCTCGACGGTGTGGCGGGGGTCGAGCAGCAGCCGTCCGAGCAGGTGCGCGGAGGCCGGCTCGGCGTCGTCGAAGACGGCCTCCTTGCGGCGCTCGCCGTCGCGCATCTGGAACACCGACCAGCGGCCCGGCCGGGACTCCAGGCACCAGACGCCCTCGGTCGCGTCGTCGGGGCCGCCGGTGTCGGGGCCGCCGGTGTCGATGCGGTAGGCGGCGCGGTCGACGCGGAGCTGGTCGAGGCGGTGCCGGAGCGTCCCCGCCCAGTCGGGTCCGGGCTCGGTCGGGACGCGCTCGGGCGTGGCGCGTCCGGTGACGGCGGCGTTCGCGGCGTTCATGGCGCCGTCGTCGACGTCGGGGACGCGGAACGCGTTGGCCCTGATGTGCGCGACGAGATCGGGTTCCGGCGGGACGCCGTGCTCGCTCAGGTAGTAGGCCACCGCGCCCGACCACACCCACGTCCCGTCGGTGTGGAAGGCCAGCGGCACCGCCGCCCCGCGCGACGGGTCGAGCCTGTCGGGGGCGTTCGAGCGCGCGGCCGTGACGGTCGGGGCCCGCCGCAGGTACTCGGCCACGCGGCCGGCCTCGTCCGGCGGGACGGGCGGGCGCGACACGGCGGGACGGCTCCCGTCCGGGCCCGCGTGGTCGAAGATCCTGGCCCGGCGCAGCCCTGGGCGCGGCACGGGCGGCGGCGTGCCGGCGGCCGTCACGGGCCGGGGTCGCGTCCCGAGCCGCCGCGCCATCCAGTCCGGGACGTTCTCGCGCGGGAACCGCTCCAGCTCGCGCCGGACGTCGTCGGCGGACGGCTCCTCGTCCCAGCGGGGCTCGTCGTCGTGGGTGAAGCCCGCGCGGCAGCGCACGGCCCCGTCCTCGTACCGGACCTCGAAGTCGATCCGGGACCAGGTGGAGCCCTGGAACGCGTGCGTCCCGGCGCGGAGCCGGTCGAGCAGCGCGGCGGCCGCGGCGGGCGCCGCGCAGGACGTCCGGGCGCCGTCGGCCTGGTGGCACGTCATCGCGGGGAGCTCGGCGTGCCCGCCGACCGCCTGGTAGTGGCCGCGGACCCGCTCCCACAGCGCCGGCGCGCGGTCGGCGACCAGGATCGCGAACCGGTCCGACAGCAGCTCCGTCTGCTCGACCGGGTTCATCGGCCCCGGGTCGGACGCGGGCGGCGCGGCGGGCTCGCGGCCCTCCAGCCGGTCGCGCAGCCAGCCCGGCACGTTGCCGCCGTCCCGCGGCATCACGATCTGGTCGCGCCGCCAGCACTCCACCGGGATCGGCGGATCCCACAGCGGGTCGAAGTCGTGGTTGTAGAGCGGGCGCACCGAACCCGGCTCGATGATCATGGTCATCGAGAACCAGCTGCCCCGCTCGGGCCGGTACCGCGCGCGGCGCAGGTCCATCAGCAGGCCGGTCAGCTCCTGCGGGGCGTCCTCGGCCGTCACGGTCCCGCCCTCGCCCGTCAGCACCGTCAGCGCGACGTCGCTCACGGCGACCGTCGCGGCGCAGCGCAGGTCGAGCCGCCGCCAGCCGGGCGGGGCCAGCCGCCGCGCGACCTCGGCGACCCGGCTCTCGAGCTCCGCGACGCGGTCGTCCTGGCCCGTCACCGCGCGTCCCTCCGTCCCGATGGCTCCCCCTATGGCACCTGATCGGCAGATTAACCGCACTTCTCGATGTATTGCGCACTGCCCCGGGCGCTGGCGACGCTCGCGGGAGGCTACTTTCGTATGTCGTGTCCACTGCTGCACCAGCGTCGTCCATCCCGGCGTCCCCCGGCCCGCCGCACCGCCGGCGCCGCCGCCGTGCCCGCCCGCTGATGTCGGCGGTCGTCACGATCACCGCGCTCCTGTGCGCGCTCGTCGGCGGGGTCGGCTGGTACTTCGCCGGCGTCGCCATCGAGGTCGACCACTCCTCCGAATACCCGCTGACCATCGAGGACGCGGGGAACGGCACCGTCACGCTGCCCCGCGAGCCGGGGACGGAGCGCCCCGGTGCCTGGGCCCTGGTCTGGAAGGGCGGGCGTGCCCTGCTCGGGCCCGTCGTCGGCGGGAACGACGAGCACGTCGTCCGGAAGGTGTCCCCCGTGGAGGGCGCCCTGGTGAAGGACGCCCCGGCGATGATCGACCACTGGATGTACGACGGCGACCCGAAGACGGCGCTCGGGCTGCCGTTCCAGGACGTGACGTATCCGTCCGAGGTCGGGCCCATGCCGGCGTGGCTCGTCCCGGGAAAGTCCCCCAAGGGCACCTGGGTCATCGGCGTCCACGGGCGCAACGCCGACAAGGCCGAGACGTTCCGCGTCATGCGCACCGTCCACACGCTGGGCATGCCGATGCTGTCCATCGCCTACCGCAACGACGTGGGGGCGCCCCCCTCACAGGACCGCCGCAACCATCTGGGCGACAAGGAGTGGCACGACGTCGTCTCCGCCATGGGCTACGCACGCGCGCACGGCGCGACGGGCGTCGTCCTGTACGGATGGTCGATGGGCGGCGCGATGGCGATGACGACGTTGCAGCGGGACCCGTCGTTCGTGCGCGGCGTCGTGCTCGACTCCCCCGTCCTGGACTGGAGCGCCACCCTGGACAAGCAGGGCGACGCCCGGCACCTGCCCGGCTTCATGACCGGCATCGCCAAGCGCGTCCTGCAGTGGCGCATCGGCATCGACCTGACCGACTTCGACATGCGCCGGTTCGCGCCCCACCTGCGGACGCCGGTCCTCCTGTTCACCACCGAGGACGACGCCACCGTCGCCAACGGCCCCGCCTTCGCCTTCGCGCGGAAGGCCCCGCCCGGCACGGTCACCCACATCCCCACGCCGGGCGACCACACCGAGTCCTGGAACGTCGACCCCGCCGCCTACGAGCGTTCGCTGATCGCGTTCCTCAAGAAGGTCGGCTGACCTCCAGCAGGGTCTTGCCGACGGTCCCGCGCGACTCGATCGCGGCGTGCGCCCCGGCCGCGCCGTCGAGCGGGAAACGCTGCCCGATCACCGGCTTGAGCCGTCCGGCCGCCGCCTCGCGCAGTGCGTGCTCCGTGAACTCCCGCAACTCCTCCGGCGTGGCCGTGGGCCGGACGAGCGTGACGCCCCGCTCCCGGGCGTCCTCCTCGGGGATGCTCGCCCATTCCCCGCTCGCAAGGCCGAAGCTGACCATCCGCCCGCCCTTCCCGAGCAGGCCGAACGCCTCACGGGCCACGTCGCCGCCCACGCCGTCGAACACGACGTCCACCTGCCCGGCCTTCTCCGCCCAGCCCGGCTCGCCGTAGTCGACGGCCTCGTCCGCCCCCAGCCGCATGGCCAGCCCGGTCTTCCGCGCACCTCGCGCGGCCGCGACGACCGTCGCCCCCTGCGCCTTCGCGAGCTGGACGAGGAGCGTCCCCACCCCGCCGGCCGCCGCCTCCACCAGGACGCGTTCGCCCTCGCGGGGCCGGGCGGCACGCGTCATCATCGTCGCCGTCCGTCCGTCGGCGAGCAGGGCGACCGCGTCGTCGAGCGCCAGGCCGTCCGGCACCTCGAACAGCCCCTTCGCGTCCACGGCGGCCTTCTCCGCGTAGCCGCCGGTGCCGCCGGTGCCGCTGACGACACGCCGCCCGACGAGCGCCCCGTCCACCCCGTCCCCGACCGCCGTGACCACGCCGCCGACCCCGTTGCCCGGGATCACCGGCGGCTCCAGCCGCACGGGCGCCGGACCGGTGCCCGACCGCATCTGCGTCTCCACGAACGTGATGTTGGCGAACTCGACCTCGACCAGCGCCCGGCCCTCACCCGGCACCGGATCGGGCGCCTCCCCCGCCACCAGAACCTCCGGCCCGCCGAACTTCCTCAACCACACGGCACGCATATCCGACTCCTCCCATCAGCGCGTTCACCAGGAGCCTGGCACCTCAAGCAAGGTCGAGGTCAAGCGGCCGCAACGAATCTCTTTTCTCGCCCCACGCATCTCTGTAAGCTTTCGCGCGTGTTCGGCCCGTTGTCTGCTGCCGCTCAGGGATGGCGATGCGCACCCGGTTGGTACGTTCCTCCCCTCTGGGGACTCGCCGCGCCGCCTTCCTGACGGCCGTCCTCGCCGTGTGCACGGCCGCCGGATGCGGCTCGTCCGGCTCGTCCGCCAGCGGTGAACTGTCCCCCAACGGCCGGTTCGACACCGGCACCCGGGCACCGGCGGGCGGGCCCACCGCGGTTTCGACGGATCGGCTCTTCAAGACGGTCCTTGCCCGCTACCGCGCCTACCAGGCCGCCTACCAGCAGGCCTACGAGAAGAACGACCCCGCCGGCCTCACCGACGTCGCCATGGACCCCCTCCTCACCGAGGTCACCGACGACGTCGAGGCCACCAAGGCCAAGGGCCAGATCTGGCGCTTCACGAAGACCCTGAACCCCCGGGTCTACGCGAACTCCAAGGACCGCACGAAGGTCTACCTCATCGACTGCGTCAACACCGTCGCGGGCTACCGCTTCTCCGCCAAGACGGGCAAGCGGACGGGCGGAGGGAAGGGCGGCGCCTACCTCTACCGGTACACCGTCCAGTACGACGGTGGCTCCTGGAAGGTCGCCGCTTCCGTCCGGGACCGCACATGCTGACATTCCCCAGAGGACACGCGATGTCTCACACCCCCACCCGGCGCCGCGTGGCGTCGGGCATCACCGTGGCGGCAGCCCTCCTCTCCACCTTCGCGTTCCCGGCCGAAGCCCTCGCCGACGGATGCGGCAGCGCGAACAAGGGTCTCGACTGCAACCTGTCCGGCGTGACCGGCGGAGGCGGCGGAGGCGGAGGCGGGACGGGCGGAGGCGGATCGGGCGGCGGGAGCGGCCCGGTGGCCCCACCCGCCCCCCTGGGCCTGATCGACAACCAGGACGTGGAAACCGTCGACGGCCCCGCCGGCAACGCGCCGCCCGCGGCCGCGCCGCCCGACACCTGGACGCTGGTGCAGCAGGCCAGGGCCTCGGCCCAGTTCCCCGTGCCGACCGTCCACACGGCCCCCAGGACCAAGACCTTCGTCCGGCTGCGGACGTCCCTGTGGGTGGACGGCTTCACCGTCGTCCGGACCCAGCCGATCACGGTGGGCGCCCAGACCGTCCAGGCGACGGCGACCCCCTCGTCCGTCACCTGGAACCTCGGCGAGACACAGATCGTCTGCCAGGACGCGGGCAGCAAGGACGGAAAGACCTGCGGCTACACCTACAAGCGCTCCTCGGCCGGCCAGCCGGGCGGCGCCTGGCAGATCACCGCCACCATCACCTGGAAGATCACCTGGACCTGCCAGGGCGCCGACTGCGACCCCGCCGGCGGCACCCTCGACGACCAGACCATGACCTCCCAGCCCACCCCCCTGATCGTCAGCGAGATCCAGACCAACACCGGCGGCTGACCCGCCCATCGCCACCCGGCGAACCGTCAGCGCGCAGGCCCAACCGACTCACACCATCTACGATGTACAAAGTGTGCACTCTGATCACTATGTGCACTATGGTCGAACAATGGAGTCCTACCCGATCAAAGAAGCCCGCGTGCGGCTCGGCGATCTCCACGCAGCCGTCGTCCACCGGGCCGCACATCCCCGTATCACCAAGAACGGCAAGGATCCGGTCGTACTGGTCACAGAGCAGGAGTGGCGGGAACTCCAGGAACTCCGTCTTGAGCGCGCGGCCCGAGAAGCGGATCGGGAGGCCACGCGCATCCGGCCCCACCTGGAAGCCGGCAAGACCCCGCCGGGTTACGAGGTCTACACCCGTGAGCAGATCGCCTCAGGGGACTGGCTTGCCTGACCACCTCACCATCTCCAGATCCATCCGGCTGCAGATCTCCGCGATGGCACCGCACTATCGCACCGCGATCCAACTGGTGATCATGTCCTTGCTCACCGACCCGGTTCCGCCTGACGCCAAACCACTCGGCATCGAGGACCTGGAGTTCGCGCACTACATGGTCACCCGAGACGACATCACGGTGTACTACCTGGTCATGGGCGAAACCATAGTGATCAACAGCGTCCACCCTGACAGCTGAACCCGACGCGGCATGGAGGGGTCAGCCTCGGTACAGGGAGATGCCCCAGGACGGGTAACGCTCGCGTAGGGACACCGGTGCGTCGGGCTCGTTCATGACGTGCTTTCAGGGAGCAGCGCCCACACCGCCTTCCCGCCGCCTCCGAGTGGCTGCGCACCCCATTCCTTGACGAGGAAGCCCAGCATCGCCAGGCCGCGTCCGCCCTCGCTCAGCAGGTTCGCCGAGCCCGCCACCGGCAGGGCGTTGGAGGAGTCGAAGACCTCCACGACCGTTCCCTTGTCCGCTCGGACGACCCGCACGGTCGCCGTCGCGCTCCTGGTGTGCCGCAAGACGTTCGTCACCAGTTCCGACACCACGACCTTCGCCACATAGGCGTCCTGGCCCCACGTCCCCAGGACGGCCTCGATCCAGTCCCGGGCCACTTTCACCGACTCGGCCCGAACCGGCACCACGATCTCCGCGGGGCACTCCATAACCGATCACCTCCGATTCCCGGTAACTCCCCGCACAGAATCCACTCCACGGCGTAATGTGAGCACGCAAGCCCCGAGACGCACACCGAGGACTCAAAATCACTTAATTCCAGTTCAGAGCCGCTGGAGGTCTCCGTCATGGCCAAGCGCAAGCCGTCCCCCGCCCTGAGGGCTTTCGGCGCAGAAGTCAGACGCCTTCGGGAAGACGTCGGCATCACCCGGACAGAACTCGCCAACCGCATATCGGTGACGCCCTCTTACGTCTCGCAGGTCGAGAGCGGCAACACCCGGTGTCGCAAAGACTTCGCCCAGCGTCTGGACCAGGCATTGGGCACTGGCGACCAGCTCACGACGGCCTGGACCAAGCACCTGCGCGCGGCGAGCTACCCGAAGTTCTTCGCCGACTACTCCGAAGCCGAAGCATCCGCCGACCTCCTGCGCGCCTACGAGGCAACGTTCGTGCCCGGCCTGCTACAGACGAAGGAGTACGCCCGCGTGCTTCTTGTCTCCGAGAGCACTCTCGATGGGCGTCTCAGTCGGCAACAGATCCTTTTCCGTGAGATACCGCCCAGGCTCATCGCCGTCATGGAGGAGAGCGTGCTCATGCGAGAGGTGGGCAGTCCTGATGTGATGCGAGGTCAGTGTGACCATCTGCTGAAGATGTCAGAGCGAGACAACATCAGCATCCAGGTCGCCCCGATCGCCTACTACCGGGGCGTCTCGGGGTCGTTCAATATCGCCACTCAGTCGACGCGGGAGGAATTGGTTTACCTGGAGACCTCACCCGGCGGCCTCACAACTGACGACACTCAAGATATCTTGCACGTGATTCGCGCTTTCGCGGAGCTACAGGCGCGCGCCCTGAGCGTCGACGGCTCTCGCGACCTCCTACGAAAGGCGATGGACCGATGGAAGGCGTGACCTGGCGAAAGGCAAGTCGTAGCAACGATCAAGGCGGAGCGTGCATCGAACTGGCTGCCCTCGTTGAAGGCGTAGGGGTGCGGGATTCCAAGGACCCGGACGGACCAAGAATCCTCCTCGACCCAACCGCGTTCCGCGCACTGCTGACTGGCCTCAAGCAGCGGTAACGCCGTCCGGCCGCCGTGGAGCCCCGGACACTCGCCCGGGGCTCCACGACTCAAGCCAGGATCGCCAGACTGGTTCAGCCGCCCGAGCCGGGGTCGGGCTCGGCGCCGGTGATGGCCTTCATCTCCTGGCGCATGACGTCCACCAGCGACCCGCCGTCGGAGTCGCGGTTGGTGAGGATGACGCCGACCCAGCCGGTGTACGGGTAGATGCTCCAGTTCGCGCCGACTCCGGGGTTGCCGCCCGCGCGCTGGTACATCCACTGGCCGTTGACGATGCTGATCGGGATCCCGTACGCGCCGAACGACGTCGGTCCGTGGGGGATCTTGGCCGCGGTGAGCACGTCGGCCCACGGCCGCTCCAGCACCGTGCCGTCGCTCAGGCCGTGCGCGAAACGGGCCAGATCCGGCGCGGTGGCGAAGCCGCCGTCCCCGGGGGCGTCGACGAAGGCGCGGCCCGGGTTCTTGCCGAGCACGTGCGGCTTCGGACTGCCCTTGTCCAGGTTGCGGAGGGCGTCCACCACGCTGCCGTCGGCCACCTCCATGTGCGGGTGCGCGATGCGCTCGTCGGTCAGCCACTGCGGCCTGGTGTAGAAGCCCGAGCCGGTCATGCCGCAGCGCTCGAAGATGTTCTCCTGGACGTAGTCCCAGTACGTCATGCCGGTGACGGCCTCAACGATCAGCGCGGAAATGGTGACCTCCGGCTCCGCGTGGGAGGTGTTCGGAGTGCCGGGGACGCCCACCAGTTTCGCCTGGCGGGCTCGCCGCTCGTAGTACTCGCGCACCTCGTCGCGGCTCTGGAAGACGCGTTGCACGTCCTCATCCACCGTGTCCAGCCTGGAGGTGCCGGACAGCAGGTGGTGAATGTTCACCATCTCGGCGATGTCCTTGGCGAAGCCGGTCAGATGGACGCCCACGGTGTCCGCCAGCCGCAGCCTGCCCTGCTGGGCCAGCTGCAACATGGCCACCGCGTAGAACGGCTTGCCCGCCGAACTGAGGCTGAAGGCCGTGCCCTCCTGGTTGCGGATCCGCCTCTCCTGGTCGGCCATGCCGTAGCTGCGGGACAGCACCGTCCGGCCCCGGTGCGAGAGCAGAACCCGACCGGAGAACTCGCCCTCGGCGGCCAGCCTGGCCACGTACCGGTCGTAGGCTCCGCCGGGCAGGGTGTCCGGCGGGATCTCGTCACGCCCGGACGGGCCGGTCGGGGGCGAGGCGGCGTGGCCGATCCCGGCGCTCGCCGGCGGAACGCCGGCCGCCATGCCGGCGGCGGCCAGCCCGCCCCATGTGACCAGCCGCCGCCGGCCGATACCGCGTCCCGAATCCGAGTCCATGTTCAGGTCCTCTCCCGGTTGAGATGTGGCGCTGACAGTGATGCGCCACGGGATTCACCAGCTGATCTCGGCCGCCACCGGAAGGTGGTCGCTGCCGGTGGACGGCAGCAGCCACGAGCTTTCCGGTTCCACGCCGCGGACCAGGATCTGGTCGATCCGCGCTACGGGGAACGCCGCCGGCCAGCTGAAGCCGAAGCCGTCCCCGGCCGCGTCCTGGACGGAGCGCAGCCGCGAGGTGATGCCGGCGAACGCGCGGTCGTCCATGGTGCCGTTCAGGTCCCCGAGCAGCACCACCCGCTCGTTCTGCTCGGCGGCGACGGCCTCGCCGAGCGCCTGCGCGCCTCTGTCCCGGTGGGCCGTCCAGAAGCCCGCCCTGGGATTCACGCGCACGGACCCCAGGTGGGCCACGTACACCGCGAGCGGCCCGTGCTGCGTGGCCACTGTGGCGCGAAGCGCCCGGTTGTAGTGCATCTTGACTTCGGCCGGTTTGGACTCCCCCAGCGGCCCGGCGTCCGTCTTGATGTCGACCGGCCGGGTGTCCGAAAGCGGCAGCCTGCTCCACAGCCCGACCGTCCCCTGCACCGTGTGGTACGGGTACGCCTTGCGGAGCTCGCTCTCGTACGTGCCCCTGGCCTCCGGGGGCAGCTCCTCCAGTGCCAGCACGTCCGCATCGGAGGCGGCCAGGTCGCGGGCGGTGCGGGCCGGGTCGGGGTTGTCGGCGCCGACGTTGTGACTGACCAGGGTGAAGTCACCGCCCGGGTGGGACCTGTCGCCGAGCAGCCCGCCGAACAGGTTCAGCCACACCATGACCGGCAGCAGCAGCGCGGCCACCGCGGAGGCGGAGCGGCGCCACAGCGCCCCGGCCAGCAGCACCGGGACGAACAGGCCGAACCACGGCAGGAAGGTCTCCACCAGGCTGCCGAGGTTCCCGATCCGGTTCGGGATCGTCGCGTGCAGCAGCATGAGCGACCCGAGCAGCAGCGCCACCGCCGCGAGCACCGGGCCGCGCTTCCAGGGCCCCGGCCGGGAGCCGACGCGGATCGCCCGGCGGACGCCCGCGCGCCAGCTCCCGGCGCCGGTGTGCCGGTCGGCGCCCCCTTGCCCGGTCTCCGCCGTGTCCACCGGCGCCATCGTCTGTCCTCGTTCACTGCCGGTCACTGCTGCATCCTCGGGTTCTGAGCGGGGTCGGCATGTACGCGGGGGCGACCACGGTGGATCGCGTTCATGATCGGACGGTCACACCTTCGAGTCGCACCGCCAGTCAAGGCGGTGCGGTGTTGCCGGCGCGTATGGGGTTTTCGATATGCCGGCGATATGCAGCGGTTCGTAACATCGAGAGCATGCGTGTGCGGATCGTCGAGCCCGTCCACCCCGGCGGCACTCATGGATAGGCGCCCAGGGCTCAGCGCCCGCCTGAAGCTCACGCTCAGCTACGCCGGATTCCTCCTGCTGGGCGGCGCGCTCCTATTGGCCGTTTTCTGGGTGTTCGTGCTGCGCTGGATGCGCGATGTCGACCCCGGAGCCATCCAGCGGAAATTCGGCATCGTGATCGTGGTCGGGCCCGACCGCTCCGACCTCCTGCGCGGCTTCTACCCCGCCGCGGCCGTGGCGATGGGCTTCCTCCTGGTGTTCGGCCTCCTGGGCGGTTGGATCCTCGCCGGCCGGATGCTCGCACCGCTCGCACGGATCGCGGACGCGGCACGGACGGCCTCGGGCGGATCGCTGTCCCACCGAATCCGGCTACGGGGCCGCAAGGACGAGTTCCGCGAACTCGCCGACGTGTTCGACGCCATGCTCGAACAACTGCAGTCCCACGTCGAAGAACAGCAACGGTTCGCCGCGAACGCCTCCCACGAACTGCGCACCCCCTTGGCGATCTCCCAGACGCTGCTCGACGTCGCCCGCACCGACCCCACGCGGGACCAGGGCGAACTCATCGAACGCCTCCACAGCGTCAACACGCGGGCGATCGATCTCACCGAGGCCCTCCTGCTGCTCAGCCGCAGCGATCGCAGGAGCTTCAGCCGCGAGAACGTCGACCTGTCCCTCATGGCCGAAGAAGCCGCCGAAACGCTGCTCCCCCTCGCCGAACAGCGCCGGGTCGTGCTCGACGTCACCGGCGAGAGGGCGCAGACCGTCGGCTCCGCGGCGCTCATCCTGCGGATGGTGACCAACCTCGTCCAGAACGCCGTCGTCCACAACCTCGTCTCCGGCGGCACCGTGACGGTCCACACCGAATCGCAGCACGACGCGAGCGTGCTGCGGGTCGTGAACACCGGCCATCGGGTCCCACCGGAACTGGTCCCGACCCTCACCGAACCCTTCCAGCGCGGCACGCAGCGCACGCGCAACGACGAGCACGCCGGCGTCGGCCTCGGGCTGGCGATCGTGCACAGCATCGTCCGAGCACACGACGGGACCCTCGACATCACCCCTTGCCCCACCGGCGGCCTCCGCGTCGCGGTCCGACTCCCCGCGGGCCGCGCGGGGACATCTCAGCCGGCATCGTCCCCGAGCGGGGCCTACAAGATCAGTTAGCGGGAATCCGGTGGACGCGCGTTCGGCCCTACTCGGGTGCGTCGCCTGGAGGGACGGTGAAGGCGCCGGCGGTCGCGGCCAGGGCGGCGGTCCTGGCCGCGTGGGCGGGCAGGGCCGGGTCGGGCGGGGTTCGGAGGAGCACCAGGTGGTGGTACAGCGGTGCGGTGGCGGCGATGAGCAGGCGCCGGGCGTCGGTGTCCGGCGGTAGTTCGCCGCGCCGGACGGCCCGGGTGACGACGACCTCGCAGCGGGCGTAGCGGTCCTCCCAGAGCCGTCGCTGGGCGCGGGCGGCCTTCTCGGAGCGGAACGAGGCGGCGATGAGGGCCGCCATGATCGGCGGCTCCGCGGCCATGGCCGCCTGGATCTCCTGGTTCAGGGCCGTCAGGTCGCCTTCCAGCGAGCCGCCGTCCGGGGGTCGCCAGTCGTCGTCGCCGGCCGCGTCGAGGGCGTCGGCGAGCAGGCCGCCGACGTCGCTCCAGCGCCGGTAGACCGTGGCGCGGTGCACGCCGGCGCGGGCGGCGACGGCCTCCATGGTGAGCCCGTCATACCCGTGTTCGCCGAGCTCGGCGAGGACCGCTTCGAGCACCTGCGCACGGGTGCGGGCGGTGCGGCCGCCGGGGCGGGGCCGGGGCGGCGGCGCGGGCCGGGCGCCCTCCGGTCGTGGTGTTCGGGGAGTCATCGCAGGTGGTCCGGTTGCTCGATGGGACGGCGGCATGGCAGTATCTTAATGTAACAGATGTCGCATTAGCGGCAGGGCTCGCCGACACCGAGCGTCAGCCATGATCGGCGGCTGCGCCGGCGCCGGAAGGGCGGCCACCCGGCCCTGGAGGCGACTCCGATGCCCGCGGCCGGCGCCTGACGTCCGCCAAGCCCGCAGACACCTCGTCAACAAGGAAGCGACCCGTCATGCCACTCGTCCCCGCCGACCCGACCGTCGTGCATCCGATGCCCGGCCAGCCGCGGGTGGTGCTGCTGAAGCCGCTGGTCACCTCGCCGCTGATCGAGGTCGGAGAGTTCTCCTACTACGACGACCCGGACGATCCGACCGCTTTCGAGACCCGCAACGTGCTGTACCACTACGGGCCGGAGCGGCTCGTGATCGGGAAGTTCTGCGCGCTGGGCGAGGGAGTGCGGTTCATCATGAACGGCGCCAACCACCGCATGGACGGGCCCTCGACCTTCCCGTTCCCGATCATGGGCGGCTCCTGGGCCGAGCACTTCGACCTCATCACCGGCCTGCCCGGACGGGGCGACACCGTGGTCGGCCACGACGTCTGGTTCGGCTACCGGGCCACGGTGATGCCCGGCGTGCGCATCGGCCATGGAGCGATCGTCGCCTCCGGCTCCGTCGTCGTCGACGACGTCCCCGACTACGGCATCGTCGGCGGCAACCCGGCCCGGCTCATCCGCCGCCGCCACGGCGACGCCGACGTCGCCCGCCTGCTGGCCCTGGCCTGGTGGGACTGGCCGCTCCAGCACATCACCGAGCACGTCCGCACGATCATGTCCGGCGGCGTCGACGACCTGGAGGAGGCGGCACCCCGCGCAAGGTGAGGCCACCCGCGATGCCCCGACCTTCCGACCCGCTCAGGCGCCGGAACCGGTGGGCTCGACGTCGCGTTCGGGCCGGCTGATCTCGGCCCACACCTCGTCGAGGGAGAGGCCGAGGACGCCGGCGATCGCGGCGATGGTCGTGAAGGCGGGGGTGGCCACGCGGCCCGACTCGATCTTGCGGAGCGTCTCGGGCGAGACGCGTGCGTCGAGCGCGGTGGCGAGCATCGAGCGCTCTCCCCTGGCCCGGCGCAGGAGCGCGCCGAGGCGCTGCCCGCGTTCGAGCTCCGCGGGAGTGAGCGGCAACCTGACCATGGCCCCTATTCTAATACCGGTATAGTATGGCCGGTATAGTTATTGGTTGCCTAGGATGGGCGTCGCATGATCGAGATCCTGAACCCCAGCGAAGTGGCCCGAGCCAAGGACACCGGCGCCCTGGTCGCCGACATCCTGCAGACGCTCAGGAGCCGCACCACGGTCGGCACGAGCCTCCTGGACATCGACCGGTGGGCCGAGTCCATGATCGTCGACGCCGGGGCGCAGTCCTGCTACGTCGACTACGAGCCGTCCTTCGGACGCGGGCCGTTCGGCCACTACATCTGCACCGCCGTCAACGACGCCGTGCTCCACGGGCTGCCCCACGACTACGCGCTCGCCGACGGCGACCTGCTGACGCTCGACCTCGCGGTCTCCCTGGGAGGGGTCGCCGCGGACTCCGCCATCAGCTTCATCGTGGGCGAGTCGAAGCCCCCGGAGAGCGTCGCGCTGATCAGCGCGACCGAACGCGCTTTGAGCGCGGGGATAGCCGCCGCCGCCCCCGGGGCCCGCGTCGGCGACATCTCCCACGCCATCGGCTCGGTCCTCCGCGAGGCCGGATACCCGATCAACACCGAGTTCGGGGGTCACGGCATCGGATCGACGATGCACCAGGACCCGCACGTGTCGAACACCGGACGGCCCGGCCGCGGATACAGGCTGCGTCCCGGTCTGCTGCTCGCCCTGGAGCCGTGGATCATGGCGGACACCGCCGAACTCGTCACCGACGCCGACGGGTGGACGCTCCGGAGCGCGACGGGCTGCCGGACGGCCCACAGCGAGCACACGATCGCCATCACCGACGACGGAGCCGAGATCCTCACCCTGCCCAGGTAGGCGCAGGACGCCGGGCTCCTGTTCATGAGCGTGGCTGTGCCCGCACCGGCTCAGGGCTTGATGCCGAACGGGCCGAGGGAGTTGTAGTCCAGCCGCAGCGACTCGGCCATCGCCCATGCGTTGGGCAGCGTGAACACATCCGCGCCGCCCAGGCGGTCCAGCCAACGGGGGACGACGTCGTCGGCCGCCTGCGCCGCCACCGCGTCCAGATAGGCGCGGAAGACGGCCCAGCCGTTCTCGGTGTCGACCGGCGCCATGACCGACTCAAGGTCCACGTTCGAGAGCGCCGCCTCGGTGGTGGTGCGCAGGTCGTTCATGTACTCGATCTGGGTGCGCACGTCCTCGGGCGTCCCGGGGCGGTTGACGTGGCCGCCGACCAGCTGGTCGAAGTCGTATCCCAGGACCTTGTCGTACAGGGCGAACACCCCGGGCAGGTTGGCCGACAGCGCCAGGTTCGAGAACGGCACCCAGCCGGGGAAGATGACGTCGACCAGCATCACGACCCGTTGCTTCGGGAGATAGATCAGGCTGTTCCCCTCGCTGTGGTTGGGGCCGGGGTAGTCCAGATGGACGGTGTGGTCGCCGGCCTCGATGGTGAGGGTGTGATCGAAGACCTCCGTGGGGAGAGGCCGATCCGGGTCGGCGAGCGCCTCCAGCCGCTGGGCGACGATGCCCTGGGCGTAGCGGGGGACGGAATCGGGGTAGATCGACATGCCGCCGACATGGTCACCGTGCTCGTGGCTGTAGATCACGTGTGTGATGGGCTTGCCGGTCACCCGCTTGATGGCGCGCAGGATGTCGTGCCCGAGCGTCGGGGGCGCGTCGACCGCGATGACCCCTTCGTCATGGACCACGAACATGTTCCCGTACTGGCCGTCGCTGAGCCAGAAGACGCCGTCGGCGATCTCCTTCATGACGTACCCGGCGTCCGGGATCTCAGGCCCCTTCGCGTTCTCGGGCAGCGGGGCGGTCGGCCGCTCCCTCCTGCGCTGCGCCGATGCGGAGAAGTGGGACATCGTTCTCATGGTCATCCCCTCGCTCGTCAGCTGGTGCCGTGAAGCCGCCGGCCTTTACTGCGGGCGACCCGCGGGGCCGATCGACACTTTCCACTCGCAGGCCCCGGCTGTCCTGATACCCACATTCACACCACAAGGCACCAATTCCTATAAAACCACTTTAATTTGCTCCAAAATCTCAACAATGGGAGTTTTGGTACGCTCCCCCAGGCGATCAGGGCCTTACGGTCGAACGGGCAGACCGGCCTACGACATGGAGTACCTCGTCCGGTTCCAGGTCGACATCCCCGCCGGGACCTCCGACGCCGAGATCGAGCGGCGCCGGCGCGCGGAGCCGCTGCCGGCATCCCGGGACCTTTCCTGGCAGGTTGGTGAACATGGACATCAACTGCGTGATCGTCGACTCCGCTGACCCGGATCGGCTGGCGGCCTTCTGGAGCGAACTGCTCGACCGGCCGGTCGTCGCGCGTTCCGGACCGTACGTCTGGCTGGAACGCAGAAACGGTCTGGGCGTGGGCTTCCAGCGCGCCGGCGGCGACAAAGCCGCGAAGAACCGGCTGCACCTGGATCTGGAGTCGGAGGATCCAGCCGCCGAGCAGGCCAGAGTGGAGGCGCTGGGCGGACGGCGGCTGACCGAGTACGACCCCGGAGGCTTCCTCGTCATGGCCGACCCCGAGGGAAACGAGTTCTGCATCATCCCGAAGGGCCCGTTCGAGCTCGACGACGAGGGCCGGGCGGACTACCTGACGGCGGACGCGAAGGCCACCTGATCGCGAGGCCGGTGCCGGTGGTGCGGCCGGTCGGCATGGACGCGACCACCCCTGCGCAGTGGCGGGCCCCGAGGGGCCGGTCCCATAGAAGCGGCCCACAGGGGGCCCGCTTCTATGGGTGTTTCAGCCGGCAGGGTTACGGTCGCCGGCCGTTGAGTTGATCAGGCGCCGTCCTGCAGCGCCTGCCGCGCCGCCCGCATCTCGGGTGTGACCTCGTTATCCGGGTCCGCCAGCGACTCCATGAGCGTCTGCCCGGCGTTGCGATTGCTCGCCGCGGCCATCTGCCTGGCACCTTCCCTGACGATGGGGTCGGTCGTACGCAGGGCCAGGAGTGTGTACTCCTCGGCCTTGGTCCCGCAAGCCTGCTGGGTTTCACTGAGCCGTTCTTGTTCTCCTCGACTTCGCCTCAATGCCATGACAGGTCTCCTTCTGGTCTTTTGTTTGTGGTGGAGGGACGGCTCGTTGACGGCCCGTCCCGGCCACTACCGTCCCGCACTCCCGGCCATCGTCAACGCACCGCCCGCCGGCAGGGTCGGCGCCGGCCCCGGATTCCAAGCCGGGGGGGACGGCCGAATATCGTCGCCACCTGGCCATCCGCGGCGGACGGCACGGAGGGGCCGGGACGGCGCTGATAGGATCTCGGCCGATGCATGGGCGGTGGCGAGTGACATGGTGGCCCGCCCCGGCGTGACGCCGCCGGCCCCGGACCGGCGCAGGATTCGGTCCGCCCGCACGTCCCACAGTTAGGTTCCCGGTGTCGTTCTCCCCTTCGACCGTTCGCCGCAACTGGCTGTTCTGCGCGGTGCTCCTCGTGGGCGTCGCGCTGCGGGTGCTCGCCATGGTGGGGTTCCGGGGCGTGCTGTGGTTCAACGACAGCTACGACTTCGTCCGGATCGCGGACGACCCGTTCCCCCACCCGCTGAGGCCGTCCGGGTACGGGCTCTTCCTGTGGACGTTGAAGCCGTTCCACAGCCTGGCGCTGGTGACGGTGCTCCAGCATGCGGCGGTCCTCGGGCTGGCGGTGCTCGGGTACCGGATGCTGGTCCGCGACTTCGAGGTGCGGCGGACGTGGGCGGCGCTGGCGGTCGCCCCGATGCTGCTCGACGCCTTCCAGGTCGAACTCGAGCACCTGCTGCTGTCGGACACCCTGTTCACCGTCCTGGTGTTCGGCGCGATGCTGCTGCTGGCGAAGCCGGGGGAGGCCGGGTGGCGGCGGGCCGCGCTGGTGGGCGCGCTGCTCGGCGTGGCGGCCGTCACGCGGACCGTGGGGGTGCCGCTGTTCCTGATCGCCGTCCTCTACCTGCTGCTCAGGCGGACGCGGTGGCCGGTGTACGTGGCGCTCGCCGTGACGTTCGCGCTGCCCGTCGGGGCGTACGCGACGTGGTTCCAGCGGGAGCACGGCCGGTTCCAGATGACGGGCGTGGACGGCATCTTCCTGTGGGGGCGGACGGCGGCGTTCGCCGACTGCGACGCGTTCACGCCCCCTCCGGACCTGGCGAGGCTGTGCCCGTACGGCGCCAAGGGCGACCGGCCCGCCTCGTCCCACCAGATCTGGGAGGACAACTCGCCGACCGGCTGGTCCAACGGGCGGGCGTTCGACGAGGAGACCAACGCGCGGGCGCAGCGGTTCGCGGTGTGGGCGATCAAGAACCAGCCGCTCGACTACCTGCGCGTGGTCTCCTACGACTTCTTCGTCCGGACGTTCTCGTGGCACCGGTCGCGCTACCCGACCGTGGGCACCGAGGCCAGGTACCACTTCCCCACGCGGCCCACGGCGCGCAAGCCGGAACTGCCCGTCTACGGGGGCGGCGAGCGGGGGGCGGTCGTGTACGAGTACTCGCATGGAACGGGCCGCACGCATGTCGTCGAGCCGTACGCCGGCGTGCTGCGCGACTACCAGAAGCACGTGAGCGTGCCGGGGACGGTGCTCGGCGGGGTGCTGCTCGCGGGCGCGGCCGGAATCGTGTGGCGGCGGGCGCGCGCGCGGACGGCGCTGTTCTGGACGTCCGGTGTCGCCCTCCTGGCCATCCCTCCGGTCACGGTCGACTTCGACTACCGCTACATGCTGCCCGCCCTGCCGTTCGCGTGCTTCGCCGCCGCGCTGGCGTGGGGCCGCCGCCATCCGGTCCCGGCCGCGCCGGAGACCGAGCCGGCCGGGGCGGCGCCCGAGGTGCAGCCGGCGGACGCCTGACACGATGCCGGTTGAGTCTGAGTACGAGAGCGGATACCGCCGCGCGGCGGCCGACGGGAACATTGGGCGCATGCGCCGATTCGTGATCCCGCTGGTCGTCCTGCTCGCCGCCGGGTGCGGGCAGGTGGGCCGGAGCTCCGAGGACGTGGCCGCCACCGACGCGCGGAAGGCCGCCGAGCGGGCCGGCGACCGGGTCTACGACTCCCGGGTGCGGCCCGCGCAGGACGTCGGGCACCGGGCGGCGGACCTCGACGGCGTGGAGGTCATGCGGGTGTCCGGCGTCTCGACCGCCGGGGACGGGGTGCGGCTGGTGCTCCGGACGTCCGGGACGGCGCCGGACGGCGGCTGGTTCACGACCTCGACGATCACCGTGCGGAGATGCTTCGAGATGCGGTTCTCGACCACCACCGAATGGCAGCGGTACGGGACCCGGCAGGTGGCGTGCCCGTCCGGGGGCCCGCTGACGTTCAAGCCGTGGCCGAAGACGCCGCAGATCCCGTTCGAGCGGCTGCGCAAGGCGCTGCCCCGGGTCCCGAAGGGAGGCGGGGCGGACGAGGCGAAGGTCCGTGCGGCGGTCGGATCGCTGCGGCTCGACCCGGCGATCCGGCGCGAGTTCGCGACCGGGGGCGACGTGGTCGGCGTGGCCCTCACCGTGAGGCCCTACGGGTCGGACGCCTTCGACTGCGTCCTGGCCCGGGTGGCGCCGGGCCGCACCAGCGTGTGGACTCCGCCCCGCACGCAGCGGATGGCGGGCGAGGGCGGCTGCGGCGCCGGCAACGCCGTCGACCCGCTGCCGCCGCCGCACTGAGGCCGCGCCGGTCAACGCATGTAGGGGCGTGGCGGCGGCGGTGGGGGCGGCGGTGGAGGCCCGGGGCGGTTCACCTCCACCTCGGCCTCCATCAGCGGGCGCTCCTTCGCCATCCGCAGGCCGGGCAGGGCCAGGAGCAGGCCGGGAACGCACACCGCCGCGCACGCGATCAGGCCTCTGAAGAGGATCTTCTCTCCCTCGCCGGGGTCGCCGGCGTCCAGCGCGGACAGCACGAAGCGGGTGAAGATCACCAGCGCCGCGCAGACGACGAGGTACCCGAGGATGATCAGGAGGCGGCCGATCCGGTCGCGGGCGCCGCGCCGGCGGGCGCCGCGCCACAGGTAGCGGCCGATCGTCAGCACGGTGCAGCCGACGATGACGACGGTGAAGCCGTCGACCAGCGGTTCCAGGTCGCCGCCGGCGTCGCTCAGATCGGCGGAGCCGAGGTCGGACCCGAGGCCGGTGCCGAGGACCGCCTGGACGCCGTAGAGGAACCCGAGCAGCATCGCCGCGGCGCCGATGACGATCAGGAGCAGGCCGAGCAGGAGGAGCAGGACGTTGGGGCGGTGGGCCGCCTGACGGTAGGGCTGGGTCATGGGCTGGTTCCCCCAGTGCGGTCGGGACTCCGGTGCGGCGAGGGCACCCGCGGCGCGGCGCCGTCCTCGCCACGGTCACCGAGACCGCTTCCGGACGCCACGGGAGCGTGTCACTGAGTGACCCACCGGTGGCTTTTCGTCCGCCCGGCCACGAACATGGAGGGCATGGACGACCGCACCGTGACCGGACGCGTCGTCGCCGTCCTCGACGCGGTCGCCGCCCACGGCGGGCCGATGACGCTGGCCGATCTCACGCGCGAGGTCGGCGTCCCCAAGCCCACGGTGCGCCGCATCGCCGCCGACCTGGTGGCCCGGCGGATGCTGCAGCGGTCCCCCGACGGGCGCTACCGGCTGGGCTCGCACCTGCTGGACCTGGGGAGGCGCGCGGCCTTCCAGCAGGGTCTGCTCCACGCCGCCACCCCGCACGTGCAGGACCTGTTCGCCCGTACCGGGGAGATCGTGTGGGTCTGCGAGATCAGCGACGGCTCGATCACGTTCATGGGCATGGCGTTCGGCGCCAACCGGGCCCCCGACGTGCGGCGCGGGGAATGGCCGAACGACCCGCGCAGCGCGGCGCTGCAGACGTCCGCGCTCGGGCGGGTGGTGCTCGCCGAGCGGCCCGACCTGCTGGAGGGCCTGCGCGGACGGCCGCCGGCGCCGCAGACCCCGCGCGGCACCATGTCCTGGCCGCGTTTCCTGGACGAGCTCAGGGCGGTGCGCGACACCGCGATCGCGGTCGAGCACGAGCAGTGCCGGCTCGGCTTCAGTTGCGTCGCCACCGGGGTGCGCGGCCCGGGCGGCGGGTTGATCGGCTGTCTCGGCGTGACAGGCCGCACCGGCAGCCTGTCCACCGGGCGCATGGCGCGGCTCCTGCCGGCCGCGTCGGACGACATCACCCGCGCCGCCGGGACGCTCTTCGAATCACCCCCGCGCTCGCTGGAAGGGCGTCATCCGTCCTGAAGGCCGAGGCGGGCGGCGGCGACCTTCTTCGGGACGACCATGCGCCACGCGTCGATGACGAGCTCTTCCATCTCGGCCTCGTCCAGCGCCGCCGTCCATGCGTGCACCCAGTGGAAACGCATGTCGGACTGGCCGGGGAGGTGGAACTTGTCCGGCTCGGATTCGACGAGGGCGAGCCGCTCCTCCTTGGGGAACGCGAAGCCCATGACGGTCTCGTCCCGCGAGAAGGCGACGTAGACGATGGAGCCGACGCGGAACTTCACCCGGTCCCTGATGAGGTGCTCGGACGTGCGGGGCAGCGTCATCGCGAGGGCCCGCACCTGCTCGACGGTGATCATCCTGTCCTCCTGTGGCCGCGCCGCTCCCGGCGCGGTCTCCCCAGCAAAGCACCCCGCAACGCATGATCTTGTTAGATTTGCCGGGTGAACGAACTGGTGCGCTGGCGGACCGAGCACGGGACCATCGTCGTGGAGACCGACGACCGGGAGCCGGGGTTCCAGTCGGTGTCCCGCGCCGGCGATCTGGTGCACGACGCGGCGGGCAAGCTGGAGGACGCGTTCCAGAACGTCCGGGAGGCGGCGCAGGCGGCGCTCGCGTCGCTGCGCGGAGGCGACCTGGACCCCGACGGGATCGAGCTGGAGTTCGGCGTCAAGCTGAACGCGGCCGCCGGGGCCGTCATCGCGAAGACGACCGTCGAGGGCCACCTGAAGGTCAAGATGACGTGGGGGCAGCCGCCGCGCGCCGCGGAGGAGGCGTAGCGGCATCGTGGACGACTGGCAGTGGCGCGCCTGGGTCGGCCCACCGTCCGGCGGCAAGCTCGGCGCGGCGTTCCTCGTCACCGCGACGCGGCTGCTGACCTGCGCTCACACCGTCCACGGCCTGGAGGAGGCACGCGTCGGATTCCCCGGCCTCCTGGAGGACCTGCCCGCCAGGGTGGTGCGCCGCGGCGACTGGCGGCGGGCGGGCGACCGCGGCGACGTCGCCGTCCTCGAACTGCGCGAGCCCGTCGCGCTGACCCCCGCCACGCTGGCCGCGCCGGGCGGCCTGCACGAGGGGAGCCTCGGCGGACGGACGTTCGGGGTGTACGGGTTCCCGCGGCGTCACGACCGGAACGAGCGGCACGCGTCCGTGACGACGTTCCCGCACCGCGGGATGCGGCGCGAGTGGTGGGAGCTGAAGACCGGGCCCGGCGACTGGCTGGAGGAGGGCTACAGCGGGTCCGCCGTGTACGACCCGGCGACCGGCGAGGTCATCGGCATGGTGACGAACGCCGAGCTGCGGCACGGCGACCGGGCCGACCTCGGCTGGATGCTGCCCATCGAGCACATCCGTACGTACTGGGAAGAACTGGACGACCTGCTGCCGCTCCGGTGGCTCACCCCCGAGGCCCGCCGCGAACTGCGGGAACTCCTGGACGGCGTCCGCTGCACCGACCCGCTCGCCGCCGACCTCGAACGGATCACCGGCCGGCGGGCGTTCGGCGGGTTCCGGTCGGCGTGGGGTTCGGTGCGCTACGTGGCCGAGGGCTGGGAGCCGGACCGGCTCGTCCGGTACGTGGCGGCGCTCGGGCCGCACCTGCCGGGCTCCGCCCGGCGGCGGCTCGCCGCGTGGTCCGCGCGGCACCTGCCCGGCGCCGCGCCCGCCGTCCCGTCCCCGGGGCCCGCGTCGGTGATCGTCCGGCTGGAGCGGGCCACGTTCGACAACGCCTTCGACGTGACGGTGCACACCTGGATCGACGGCGCCGAGGGACCGGGGCGGCCGACCGAGCGCGTCCCGGACCGGCGGGTGCGGCCGGTGGTCGAGGCGGGCGTGGCGGCGCTCGCGCCCGCCCTGTTCGGCCGCGAGTGGATGATCGAGTTCGCGGTGCCGGAGGGCTGGCTCGGCAAGCCGTTCGAGCAGTGGTACGTCGACCCGCGCAACAAGATCCCCATGCGCAGGTACCCGGTGGTGGTGCGGGACGTGGAGCGGCTGCGGCCCGAGTCGATCCGCCGCGACCAGGCCCACCACCGCTGGCGGCTGCTGAACGAGCGCGGCCGCAGCGACCCGCGCCCCATCGCGTGCGACGCCCCGCGCAAGGGCAGCGACTTCCAGGACTGGCTGGAGGCCAACGTCGACTTCTGCGTCCTGGTCTACGGGTCGCGTCCGGTGCGCAGCTGGCTGACGGCCGCGCTCAACAACGGCGTCCCCGTCATGATGTGGACGCGCACCCCCTGCGACGCGCCGTCGCACGAGGACTGCCGGGGGCACCGCGTCCTCGACGAGCTGACCGCGGCTGTCGGCGACCGGCACCCGGGCGACCTCCCGCAGCTGGCGCTCGCGCTGCGCAGGGCCGCGCTCGTCGCCCCCAAGGACGCGCCGCACTGCGGGCGCGACCTGACGCTGCTGTGGGACGATCCGTCCCGGCTGCCCGACCCCCCGCTCGCGATGGAGGCATAGGTGCCCGACTGGCTGCTCTACACCGGGAGCCGACGCACGCACGACGGCATCGACCGGCTGCCTCCGCCGCCGCCGTGGCGCGCGTTCGACGGCGGGCCCGCCGCGGAGCCCCCGTCCGGCGGTTCCGGGAACGAGCACCAGGCCACCACGTACCGTCCGTCCGACGATGCCGTGCAGCAGGTGAACGCCGCCCTGTACCTGCGCCGCCCGCTGCTGGTGACGGGGCCGCCCGGCACCGGCAAGTCGACGCTCGCCTACGCCGTCGCCCACGAACTGGGGCTCGGTCCCGTCCTGCACTGGCCCATCACCAGCCGGACCACGCTCCGCGACGGCCTCTACCAGTACGACCCGCTCACCCGCCTGTACGCGGCGGGACGGCACGACGCGGCGGGACGCGGCGACGCGGCACGCGAGGAGGACATCGGCCGCTACATCCGCCTCGGCCCGCTCGGCACGGCGCTGCTGCCCTACCGGCGGCCGCGCGTCCTGCTGGTCGACGAGATCGACAAGAGCGACATCGACCTGCCCAACGACCTGCTCACCATCTTCGAGAAGGGCGAGTACGAGCTGCCCGAGCTGTCCCGGCGGGCCGACCCGGTCGCCGAGGTCATGACCGCCGACGGGCCGGGCGGGCGGGCCGCCGTCACCGCCGGCACGGTCCGCTGCCGCGCTTTCCCGCTGGTCGTGATGACCAGCAACGGCGAGCGCGAGTTCCCGCCCGCCTTCCTTCGGCGCTGCGTCACCGTGGAGCTGCGGCAGCCGTCGGGCGAGGCCGAGCTGTCGGCGATCGTCCGCGAGCACCTCGGGCCGCTCGCCGACCGGAGCGACGACCTCGTCCGCCGCTTCTTCGAGCGCTCCGCGTCCGGCACGCTGGCCACCGACCAGCTCCTCAACGCCGTCTACCTGTGCCGCCACGCCGGCACCGAGGACCGCCGCGCCCTCGCCGACCGGATCATGCCCTACCTGGCCGGGCCCGTCGATGACGATTGACCGGCTCCGGGACGCCCTGTCGGCCATCGGGCCGCCGCCGGACGCCCGCGAACTGAGCGAGATGCTGTGGCTCGCCTGCCACGTCTCCCCGCCCGCGGAGCGGCCCTTCGCCGTTCCGCCGGTCCCGCCTCCGGTCGCGGACGAGCCCGTGGACGCCCCTGCGCCGCCCGAACCGCCGGAGCCCGCCGCGCCGCGCCCGTCCGAGCCGCTGACCGAGCTCCACCCTCGGCCGGGCGCCGGAGCGGAGCCGGCGGGCCGCGCGTCCGAGGTGCTCGTCCCGACCGCGCCGATGCTGGCCGACCCCCTCGGCGTCCAGCGGGCGCTGCGCCCGTTGAAGCGGCGCGTCCCGTCGCGGCACCGCGTCGAACTGGACGAGGACGCCACCGCCGCGCGCATCGCCGACACCCGCCTGTGGACGCCCGTCCTCGTCCCGTCCCCCGAGCGCTGGCTCGGCCTCAGCCTGGTCGTCGACACCGGCCCCACCATGCGGTTGTGGCGCCCCCTCGCCCGCGAGCTCGCGGAGACGCTGCTCCGCCAGGGCGCCTTCCGGGACGTCCGCCTCGGCTACCTCGACGGGAAGGGCCGCGTCGCCTCCGCACCCGAGGCGCCGCCCCAGGACCCGGGAACGCTCCTGGACGCCTCCGGGCGGCGGGCCGTGCTCGTCCTCAGCGACTGCTCGGGCCCCCACTGGTGGAACGGGCGCGCAGTGCAGGCCGTGCGCCGCTGGGCGCAGGCCGGGCCGACCGCGATCGTCCAGCCGCTGGCCGAACGCCTCTGGCGCCGCACCGCCGCGCCGGCCTCCCCCGGCCTCGCCGTCCTCCCCCGCCCCGGCGCCCCGAACACCGACCTGCGCTTCGCCCCCTACGACGGCGCAGCCGGGGCCGGCGTGCCCGTCCCCGTCCTGGAGATCGCGCCGCGCTGGTTCGGCGCGTGGGCCCGGCTGGTCTCCGGCTCCGAACCGCAGCCAGCGGCCATCGCGATACTGCCCGGGCGCCCGTCCGGGGCGGCACCGGTGCGGCGCGAGCGGGAACTGCCGGTCGCCGAGCGCGTCCGCCGCTTCCTCGCCACCGCCTCACCGGCCGCCGCCGAACTGGCCGCCCACGTCGCCGTCTCCGTCCCGTCCCTGCCGGTGATGCGGTTGATCCAGCACCGGATCCTCGGCGGCTCGGGCCCGGGCCAGCTCGCTGAGGTGCTGCTGAGCGGGCTGCTCCGCCCGGCCGGCGGCGTGCGCTACGAGTTCGTCCCCGGCGCCCGCGAGGCGCTCCTCGACACCCTCCCGCGCCCGGAGGCCCTGCACACCCGGCACGTCCTCGAAGCCGTCTCCGCCGAGATCGAGCGCCGCGCCGGAACGACCGCCGAAACGTTCCGCGCCCTGCTGCCGGCGGACGGCGGCCCGGTCGTCCTCACCGCCGACACCGACCACTTCGCCCTTGTCACCCCGCAGGCCCGCTCCCACCTGACCCCCGCTCCGGCTCCTGCGGCCCCGGACCTGCTGGAGCTTCTCGGCACTCCGGTCGAGGAACTGGTCGGCGACGGCTGGGACCGCGGCCCGCGCCCCGCGGTGATCGGAGTGGACGGCGACGACCTCGTCTCGGTGGACGTCCTGCACGGCCACCCCGACCTGCCGCACGGCCTGATCACCGGTCCCCGTGCGTCCCGGGACGCGCTGCTGCGGACGCTCGTCCTCAGCCTCGCGCTCGACCACGCGCCGACCATCCTCAACTTCGCGTTCGTCGACTTCGACGGGGGCGTATCCTTCGCCGGGCTGAATCGCCTCCCCCACGTGGCCAGGTCCATCTCCGCCGACTCGGTCAATTCCTGGAAGATGGGCACGATCGCGGGTTTCCTGGAGACGGAGCGGCGGCACCGGGAGAACGTCCTCCAGGCCGCAGGGGTCACCACCTGGGACGAGTACCAGGCGGCCATCGCGGGCGGCCGACCGCTCGACCCGCTGCCCGCCCTCGTCGTGGTCATCGACAACGCCGGGCCCCTGCTGAACGCGAGATCCAACCTCCTGGACCCTCTCGCCGCCCTCTGCGAAGCGGGACCGGCCCAGGGGCTCAGATTCGTCTTCTGCTCGCCGAACGACTCGCTCACGCAGCCGGAACTCTCCGGCTTCGCAGGCTGGAACATCGGCTTTCCCAGCCGCATGGGCGATCATCTCGCGTCCGTCCACATCTTCGCGCAGGAGGCCCGTCCCGCCTTCGAGCCCGCACGCATCTCACTCGACGCCGTCCGCCCGATCGTGAGGCTGATGCAGCAGCGCGGCCTGAGAGCGCGCCAGGTCCCCTGGCCACAACGACCCGTGGAACCCGTCGTTCCGGCGCAGGAGTCCTCCGCCCAGCCCTCTGTCCTGCCCGAGTTCGACGTCCTGCGGTTGAACGGCGGCGGGTCGGACGGGATGCTGCGCGAGACGTGGGCGCTGCCCGCCGACATGCCGCGCAGTCCGACGATCGGCTACCGGCCGGGCGGCCATCTCCTCGGCCTCTATCCGCTGGACGCCTCGTCGGGCATTCCGCACGGCCTGGTCGTCGGCAGTCCGGAGGCCCGCCAAAAGGTCGTTCGCGCCATCACCCTTGCCCTCGCCGCAGGATACTCCCCGGCGGACCTCCGGTTCGTCTTCGCGGGGCTGGGCGAGCATCCGCTCGGCGAGCCCATCGACCTTCCGCACGTCCGCCACTCGGAGGAAGAGCTGCTGGGCTCGCCGGAGAGACTCCGGCGGTTCTTCGACCTCCTGTCCGGCGAGCTCGACGAACGGTCCGCGGGCCCGTCCCAGAACGTGCCGCGGGCTGCGAATCCCGGCACCGACCAATGGACGGTCGACGAGATGTACGAGCGGTACCGCCGAGACCCTCATTCGGTCGACCGGGTCTGGTGGGACTTCTTCGACGACTACCAGCCGGGCGAACGCCCCGCGGCCCTGTCGACCCCGCAGCCCGAGACGCGGCCGCGTCTGCTGGTGGTGGCCGATCTGTCGCTCACGTTCCCGCTCAGCAGGCGCGAGGTGGGCGAGACACTCCTCTCCCTGGCACAGCGAGGCAGGGCGCTCGGCGTCCAACTGCTGCTCACCTCGTCCACCGTCGAGACCACCACGATCTGGGACCGCCTCCTGCCCCTGCTCGGCTGGCGAATCGCGGCGAGCCGTCTACCGCCCGACCAGCTCCAGCGCGTCCTGGGGCAGGCGAGCCTCCAGTTCCCGGACGGCGAGCGAACGGCCTACCTCCTCGCCGGAGGCGGCTCCCCCCGACGTTTCACGGTGGCGCCGGAACCTCCCCGGGAGGCCGTCGACGACTTCGTCCGACGAACACGCGAGTACTTCCCGCCCACCTCGGCGGACGCCGCTCCGGGCGGCGCCGGCCTCGGGGCCGACCGCCGCCTCCTCGATGGCCTGGATGAGGCGATCGCGAGCGAGCAACGGACCATGGCGGGCGAACCCGTTGACGGCGCGATGGTGCGGGCGGCCCTGCAAGAGATCCTCCGGGACGATGCCGAGACCGCACGTGCCGGGAGATCCCGACGACTCCGTCATCTGCTCTTCCCCGCCCCGTACAGGCCGGAGATGCTCATGACCGCGAAGCTGTACGCACGGATGCTCGCCGAACTCGGAGTCCTCCCGCGCCGGAGCGCCAACCGTGTCGCGGTCCGTTACGGCGACTCCGCCGGCAACGCACCGACCCCCTACATCGATGCGTCCGGCGCGCGCTACGGCTTCGACCCCACCGGCCGAGTCGCCGAGATCTTCAGAGCGAACCGGGGCAGCGTGCTCCTCATTCGCGACATATCGGGGGAGGCCACGTCAAGCAATTACCTTCATCGAGAGATAATCAACAAGCTCGTCGTGGCGATGCGGAACACGCGGGACAACACCTTGGTCGTCCTCTGTGGGAGGCCTAGCGAGTGGGCGCTGCTCTCGACCGTTCCCGGATTCACCGACCGTTTCAGATCGGTCCACGCCTTCAACGCGAAGGCCGCGCCGCCGCGCTCCCCGAGCATCCCACGGAGCCCGAGCGTGCGGCTCGGAAGCGATCCGGAAACGGGCGAGCCCGTGCTCCTGGACTTCGGCACCGATCGCCACCTGCTCATCAGCGGACCGAGCGACAGCCAGAAGTCTCCCCTGGTGCACAGGATGGCCGAGGAACTCGCATCGACCGGCACCGAGCGGGACCGCCTCGTCTACGTCCTGGACACCTACATGAGCCCGCATGACCTGGCGGACGCGGAGGCGCGGAGACAGGCCGGCGTACGGTACACGGCGTCGCCGGAGGAGTTCGGCGGGCTGCTGGACGAGGTCATACGGAGCGCTGAGATTCCCCTCGGCGGCACGGGTCCCGAGGTGTACGTGCTCGTGGCGCACCGCCGGCGCCCGGTCAGGGACGATCCGCTCGCGGCGGCCGTTCCCGTCCTTCGGACGATGCGCGAGCACGGCGTCCACCTCGTCCTCGCCCACCACCAGATCACGGCCGGGGAGCCGCTCGACCCCGTGGTCGCGTTGCTCCGGAGACTCGGCGCACCCGCCCTGCTGACCGGCCGCGTGGGCGGCCAGGAAGCGGATCTCTGGGACGTGCCCACGACCTTGCAGGGCCCCCTGGAGGCGGGTGACGCCCTGCTGGCGCATCCCGGGCGGCAGCGGCTCGTCCGGCTCGGCAATCCGACCGGATGATATTGGATCGAGCTGTCCATAACGTGTTACGGTGATCCCATGGCACGGCCGAGGAAGTTCGACGAGGCGCTGGCCGTGGAGGCGGCCATGCGGGCCTTCTGGGCGGACGGCTACGAGGCGACGTCGACGCAGGAGTTGTGCGCGGCGACCGGCCTCGGGCGCAGCAGCATCTACAACACGTTCGCCAGCAAGCGCGATCTGTTCGTCAAGGCGCTGACGCGGTACATGGACGTGCGGACCACCCGGCTCATCGACCACTTGCAGGGCGATGAGGGCACGGTCCGCGAGCGCCTCCGGGCGGTCATGGACTGGGCCGCCGAACCGGACGAGGACGACCCGTCCGGATGCCTGGTCGTGAACGCGACGGTGGAGCTCGGTCCGCACGACCCCGACATCGCCGAGCGGCTGGAACGGGACCGGCGGCGGCGGTTCGCCGCCCTCAAGGCGGCGATCGAGGACGGGATGCGCGACGGCGAGATCGACGCCGCCAAGGACGCGGGTGCGCTGGCGCACTTCATGATCTCGACGATCAGCGGTATCCAGGTGGCCGCGCGCGGCGGCGCCGGCCCCGACACCCTCAGGGCCATCGCGGACACCGCGATGCACTCCCTCTGACCCGGGCGGCCGGTGAGCCGCCCTTTTTCCCGCCCGAATTTTGTACTGATCTATCCAATACAATCCTCGCTCACCACGGCGCTCACACCACAGGAGGACACCGATGCCACTGGCCGTCTACGTGCTGGGGCTGGCGATCTTCGCGCAGGGCACGTCCGAGCTGATGCTGGCGGGGCTGCTGCCCGGCATGGCGCACGACCTCGGCGTGTCCGTGCCGGCCGCCGGATGGCTGATCTCGGCGTTCGCGATCGGGATGCTGGCCGGGGCGCCGCTGCTCGCCGTCCTGACGATGCGCTGGCCGCACCGGCGGGCGATGCTGGCGTTCCTCGCGGTCTTCGCGCTGACGCACGTGGTCAGCGCGCTCACGCCGGGGTACTGGACGCTGTTCGCGATGCGGATCGTCGGCGCGTTCGTCTACGCGGGGTTCTGGGCGGTGGCGGCGGCGACCGCCGTGAACCTCGTGCCGCGCGACGCGCGCGGGAAGGCGATGGGCGTCGTCGCGGGCGGCCTCACGGTCGCGGCGATCGTCGGACTGCCCGCCGGGACGGTGGTCGGGCAGCATCTCGGCTGGCGGGCGGCGTTCTGGGCGGTCGCGGCGATGTCGGCCGCCGCGATGGCGGGGGTGGTCGCGACGATCCCCGCCGCGCGTGCGGGCGCCGCGCCGCCCCGGGTGCGGGACGAGGTGCGCGCGATGGCCGTCCCCCGCCTGTGGCTGCTGTACGGGACGACGGCCCTGGCCACGAGCGGGCTCCTCGCCGTCTTCGGCTACCTGGGCGCGTTCCTGACGGAGACGACGGGGATCGCGGAGGGGTGGGTCCCCGGCGTGCTCGCCCTCTACGGCGTCGGCGCGCTCATCGGGATCACGCTCGGCGGCCGGACGGCCGACCGGTGGGGCGTCCCCACGCTGTACGCGGGCTTCGCCGGACTCACCGTCGTGTCCGTCCTGCTCGCCCTGGCGGCGCGGTCGCCCCTGCCCGTGGTGGTCCTGGTGTTCCTCCTGGGGTTCGTCGGATTCGGGACGAACCCGACCCTCAACTCGCGGGCGTTCGGGATGGTGGACGGCGCGTCGACGCTGGTCGCGGCCGGGAACGTCGTCGCGTTCAACATCGGCATCACGGTGGGCCCGTGGCTCGGCGGGCTCGCGCTCGACGCGGGGAAGGGCTACCCGTCCACGGCCTGGATCGGAGCGGCGCTGGGCGCCGCGGCGATCGGCACCGTGCTGGTCGACACCGTGCTGGTCGGCACCGTGCTGGCCGGCACCGTGACGGGCGGTACGGGGGCGCCCGGCGGGCCCCGGCGGCGGCCCGCCGGGGAGGCCGAGCCGGCCGGGTCCACGATCAGCGTGTGAGGGAGCCGGCGGTCAGGAGCACGAGGCCGCGCGGAACGCCCACAGGGCGCGCCGCCCCGGGTGCTCCGCGAGCGTGAAGACGCGGTGGCGGCCCCGGTGGCAGGACAGGTCCTCCGGTCCGTAGGAGATCGTGCGGCGCCGCACCGGGGCCCAGCCGCGGCCGGTGTGGCGGGTCGAGAAGAGCCGGCCGCGCTTGCCGCCGCGGCCCTGGGTGAACCACCACCGCCCGTGCGTCCTGACCGCGCCCTGGACCCTGTCCACCGGGAGCCGCGCGCCCCCGTCGGCGCTCGCGGTCCCGCCTCCGGCCAGCGCCTCCAGCGGCCAGGAGACCACCCGTCCCCGCGGCCAGTCCGGGCGGCAGTACTCGCCCGCGATGAGGACGTGCGGCCAGGTGGTGCGGTCGATCGCCGTCCACGACATGCGCAGCGGACCCGAGCCCCTGCACCTGCCCCCGACCCGGCCGCGGGCGAAGTGCCGGCTGCTCGTCTGCGCCATCACATAGCGGAAACCGTGGGCGTAGTAGGTGCCGCCGTACAGCCCGATCCGGCCGGCGTGGCCGGTCGAGCCCGCCCTGCTCGCGGCCAGGTCGAAGATCTGCCGCATGTCGAACTCGCGCAGCCCGTGCCGGGTGTCGGCGACGTACAGCTTGTCGCCGTACCAGGCGATGCCCCCCGCGTGGACGCCGACGTCGGTGTAGGTGGGCCGCCCGCCCCGCATCACCGGCGCGACGAGCAGGACGTGCCGGTACGTGCGCCGGTCGGGGTCGACGAACGTGAGCCTGACCCGGCCGCCGTTGTGCCAGGACACCAGGATCGGCCGGACGCCGCCCGCCCATCTCTCGCCCGCCGCCGCGTCCGAGACGGACGTGACGCCCTGCGGAACCCAGTTCCCGGTGGTGCTGTCCGCCCTGTCGAAGCAGTAGACGAGCGAGCCGGCGGGGACACCGGCCGCCCGGCCGCAGCCGCCGCCCAGCCTGGCGTGGCCGGACGAGCGGAGCAGCGCGGCGACACCCGTCCTGCGGAGCCTGCCGCCGAGCGCCCCGATCGCCCCGCTCCGGTCGGTGCCGCGCCGCAGATCGAAGTCGCGCGGGTCCAGGGGCGCCGCCGCGGTCCGTGCCCGCGCCGCGGGCTCCGCCCGAGACTCCGCCGACGCGGGTGCGGGCGCCGCATGGGCGACGCCCGGGATGGCGGCCGCCAGGACACCCGCCGCGACCGCCGCGGCTCCCGGCCACCGGACCGCCGTCACCGTACGTTGCATGATCGTCACAAGGCGGCACTTACCCGGGCCGGATGCTGCGGACGACCCCGAGATGATCTAGGGAAGGACAACTTATGCTTCGCGGCCCATTACTTCGGGGGCGTCGACCCGCACCCGCCCCCCGCGTCACGGACGGGACGGCCCCCGCACGGGGAGGCCGTCCCGTCCGGACCGGGTCAGCGCAGGGCGCAGGTCCCCGAGTCGGACTTCGACGGGTCGCTCTCCGAGGTCCCCGTCAGGCTGAGCCGCGCGTGGCGGGCGGCGCCCGGCTCCGCCTTCGCCCAGACCTCGACCTTGGTGCGGCCGCCCGCCCGGGCGGTGGCCAGCTCGTTCGGCAGCGACGTCGTCCAGCCGCCGCCGGACACGGCCGCCTTGAGACGGAACACGTCGGAGCCGTGGCGGCCCTCGCCGCCCCGGCCCGTGTTGGTGAGCGTCATCGTGCACTTCGTCCAGCCCGCGCCGGTCGGCCGGGCGGGGCCCGAGTCGACCCGCACGCCGCGCCGCTGCGGCCCGGCGCCGTCCAGCGAGCCGACCGCGACCGTGTAGGACAGCACGCCCTCGCGGTCCCGCCTGAGGTTCAGGACGTAGAAGTGCAGGCGGTTCGCCTGGTCGACGTACTCGTACTCGCTGCCGGAGTTCGCCCCCGCGTGGTAGAGCGCGTCGGAGAGCTGCCGGTAGTCGCCGATCGTCATCTTCTTCGGGGTGCCGTCGGGCAGGACGAAGTCGACCTTGTCGATGTCCTGCGGGTTGGCGTCCTCGACCCAGATGAACGGGGCGCGGTCCTGGTCCTTGGTCTTGGCCAGCAGGACGCCGGAGTCGGGCGTGAAGGAGTCCGTGCCCATCCGGTCGACGACTTCGAGGGTGTAGTTGTCGTAGCCGCCGCCGTCGCACAGCGGGTCGGCGGCGGTGTCGCACTGCGGGCTCTTGTCACCGCCCTCGCCGAGCTTGACGTTGATGCCGGTGAGGCCGCCCTCGCCCGGGTCGGCCGACCGGGCGGTCACGTCGGCGACGACCAGGCCGGACGCGGCGAGCGCGTCCCGGCTGAGCTGGAGCACGTCGTCGCCGTTCACCATGCCGAGCTTCAGCTTGTTGCGGAGCATGTGCTGAGCGCCCATGGACCCGCCGCCCGTCGCCGGGATCGTCCACCGGCTGTGCGGGCCGCCCGGCCCGTTGAACGTGCCGCGGCTGAGCATGTCCCACGGGCCGCTGAAGGCGCGGCGCGGCGGGTCGCCGTAGGGGTTGTTGTAGTTGTCGCCGATACCGAGGATGTGGCTGAACTCGTGGGCGTAGACCGACATGCCGGAGCTCTCCGCCTGCGTCGAGGAGACTCCCGGGATGGCGTTCGGCCAGATCGTCGAGCCGGCCTGCCAGGACGTCCAGGGGACGTACCGGGTCTTCACCCAGTTCGTCAGGGTCGGATCGCCCGGCCCCCACTCGTTCGGCACCTGCTCCTTCGTGCCGAACTTCATCTCGCCGAACTCCTGCCAGGTGGACGACTCGTCCTGCCCGGCGCTGAGGAAGAAGACGAAGTCGAACTCGTTCGCCGCCTCCTCGCCGACGTCGGCGACCCACGCGTCCCGCGCGTCCTTGCGCAGGTCGCGGTTGCAGGTGTCGCCGGTCGGGCATCCCGTTCCGCCCTGCATGCCGTCCACGCCGTACTCGTGGTCCTTGGCGGGCATCTGGTAGGCGCCGAACCCCGTCAGGTTCACGCCGAACCGGCCGCCGGAGTCCTCCATCCAGTACTCGTGGAGGGTGTGGCCGTGGTTCAACTCCTGCGGCTTGTTGAGGAAGTCCTGGTAGAACTTCGCCACCTGCGCGCGCGGCACGTCGCCGACCTTGACCGGGTTGCCGAAGACCGACGAGTTCACCGGCTGCGTGACCTCGAACGGCTGGTTCGGGTAGTCGGCGAGGACGACCGCGACGTTGAAGTTCTTCTCCGACCCCTTGCGGGCCGGGTCCGACCACGAGGTGCCCGGGATCGCGGTGTAGTCGTCCCAGGTCATCGTGTCGGGAAGCTCGTAGTTCTGGGGGTCGATCGGGCGCGGGGCGCCCGCCGCGTACGTGCGGGCAGACGGCTGCGCCCGCTGCCACGGCTGCGTCTGCGGCCAGTGCCGCATCTGCCAGGGGTTCGCGGTCGGTTTCGGGACCGGGGGCCCCGGCTGCGCGGCGGCCGGCACGGCCGCGAGTCCCACGACCAGCCCCATCGCCGCCGCGGGCACCAGCAGAATCTTCTTGGCGCGCATGTCTCCCCTACCTCGGGTGGGTTGCGGGGAGACGGTAAGGACGCGCGGTCCCGCACGGCTACGGCCGACTTAGACGATCTTGCGCCGGATGCCCTGGCACCTCGCGCCGGGCGCCCAGGTCAGAGCGGGAGCTCGCGCGCCGCGACGACGATGCCGTCCTCGTCGCTGTAGAGCCAGTCGCCCGGCCGGAACTCCACGCCGCCGAACGTCACCGGGACGTCGGTCTCGCCCGCGCCGTCCTTGGCGCTCTTGCGCGGGTTGGACCCGAGGGCCTTCGCGCCGAGATCCATCCCGCGCAGCGCCGCCACGTCCCGGACCGCGCCGTTGATCACGACCCCGGCCCAGCCGCCCGCCACCGCCGCCGCCGCGATCATGTCGCCCATCAGCGCGGACGCCAGCGACCCGGCGCCGTCCACGACCAGCACCCGGCCCTCCCCCGGGGTGCCGAGGCGCCGCTTCACCAGGCCGTTGTCACGGTGGCAGCGCACGGTCGCGACCGGGCCGGCGAACGCCGTCCGCGCGCCGTACTGCCGGAACTGCGTCTCGCAGCTGCGCAGCTCGTCCCCGAAGTCGTCGATGAGGTCAGCGGTCGCGAAGTCCATGGCGGCAGCCTACTCGCCGGTAATACCTCAGCCGTAGGGCGCGTCGGTCGGGCGGCCGATGAGCCGGGACAGCACGATCGCCGTCTTGGTCGCGGTGATGTTGTCCTCGCGGCGGAGCCGTTCGAGGGCCTGCTCCAGATGCTGGATGTCGCGGGCCCGCACGTGCACGAGCGCGCTGGCGTCCCCGCTGATCGTGTACGCCGCCACGACCTCGGGGTGGCCGCGGACGCTGGAGTGGATCTGCTCGGGGGACGTCGCCCCGGTACAGAAGATCTCGATGAACGCCTCGGTCGTCCAGCCGAGGGCGGCCGGGTCGACCACGGCCGCGAAGCCGTTGATCACACCGTCCGCGCGCAGCCGGTCGACGCGCCGCTTCACCGCGGGGGCCGACAGCCCCACCCTGTCGCCGATCTGCGCGTACGAAGCGCGCCCGTCCTCCAGCAGCCGCGCAACGATCCGCCGGTCCAGCTCGTCAAGACGCAACAAATAACACCCCCCAAGTCGGTTTTCGTCATTGGTCGGCAGTCAATTCCGAACATACGCTGGGTACGGACCGGCGGCCACCCGATCCGCCGGCCCCCTCCCCCTCGGCACCGGGCACGCGCCCGGTGTCCCCGCCATGCCCCGGCCCGACCGGCCGGGCCGAGCCGCGAAGGAGCGTCGTGACGCCGACCGACCAGCTGCGAGCGATGTCCGAGGACCACAGCGCGCACAACTACCACCCCCTCCCCATCGTGGTCTGCGAGGCGGACGGCGTCTGGCTGACCGACGCGGAGGGCCACCGCTACCTGGACATGCTGGCCGCCTACTCGGCCGTCAACTTCGGGCACCGCAACCCGCGGCTGACCGAGGCCGCGCGGCGGCAGCTCGACCGCGTCACGCTGGTGAGCCGCGCCTTCGACCACGACCAGTTCGGCCCGTTCGTCGCCGAGCTGGCCGAGCTGTGCGGCAAGGACATGGTGCTGTCGATGAACAGCGGCGCCGAGGCCGTCGAGACCGCTCTGAAGACGGCCCGCAAGTGGGGCTACGAGGTCAAGGGCGTCCCCGCCGGCGAGGCGAACATCATCGCGTTCGAGGGCAACTTCCACGGCCGCACGACCACCATCATCAGCTTCTCGACCGACCCCGACGCCCGCGACTCCTACGGCCCCTACACGCCGGGCTTCCGGACGGTCCCGTACGGGGACGTCGAGGCGCTCAAGGCCGCGATGGACGGCAACACGGTCGGCGTGCTGGTCGAGCCGATCCAGGGCGAGGCGGGCGTGAACGTCCCGCCGAGCGGGTTCCTGCGCGCCGTGCGCGAGCTGTGCACGGCGGGCGGCGCGCTGATGATCGCCGACGAGATCCAGTCGGGCCTCGGCCGCACCGGCGCCACGTTCGCGGTCGAGCACGAGGACGTCGTGCCCGACGTCTACATCCTCGGCAAGGCCCTCGGCGGCGGCATCATGCCGGTGTCCGCGGTCGTCGCCGACCGGGACGTCCTCGGCGTGTTCAAGCCGGGCCAGCACGGCTCGACGTTCGGCGGCAACCCGCTCGCCTGCGCCATCGGCCGCGAGGTCGTCGCGATCCTGAAGACCGGCGAGTACCAGGAGCGGTCCCGGACGCTCGGCGCGCACCTGCACGACCGGCTCGGGCGGCTGCCCGGCGACCTCGTCCGCGAGGTGCGCGGCCGCGGCCTGTGGGCGGGCGTGGAGCTGCACGGCAGGGCCCGTCCGGTCAGCGAGCGGCTGATGGAGCTCGGCGTCCTCGCCAAGGAGACCCACGAGACCACGCTCCGCCTCGCCCCGCCGCTGGTCATCGAGCGCGACGAGCTCGACTGGGCGCTCGACCAGCTGGAGATCGCCCTCAAGGGCTGACCGCCGCTCCGCCGACAAGGCGGGGAACGCCGCCGGCCAACGGCGCCCGGCGGCGTTCCCCGCCGGCCGGACGCCCGTTTCCGTCATCGCAAACCCCGGTCTCCGCCAAGGCTCGGCCAGCGCTCCGCCCGGCGCCGCCGCGTCCGCCGCGTTCCCCGTGAGGGTGTGGGGATGCTGCGGAACAGGAGTCGGCGCCGTGTGATCATCGGGTGCGGGGGGCTGGCGGTGGGCCTCGTGCTGCTCCTCGCGGGCGGCCTGTACTTCCTGCAGCGCTTCTACGACGGCGAGGTCAGGCGGGTCTCCGGCGCGCTGCCGACCGCCGGCGGGCGCCCGGCCTCCAGCGGGCGCGGCGAGAACTGGCTGCTGATCGGGTCCGACCGGCGCGCCGACGTGCCCTCGATGGGCGCCCGCGCCGACACGATCATGATGGTGCACCTGTCCGGGCGCGGCGACCGGGTGTCGGTGATCGCCATCCCCCGGGACGCCTGGGTGCCCGTCCCCGGGCACGGCCTCACCAAGATCAATGCGGCGTTCGCCCACGGCGGGCCGTCGCTGCTGATCCGGACGGTGGAGCAGCTCACCCGCGTCCGCGTCGACCACTACGCCGCGCTGGACTTCGGCGGGTTCGTGAAGATGACCGACGCCCTCGGCGGCGTGGACGTCACCGTCACCCGGACGACCCACGACCCCATGCACGACCGGACCTGGCAGGCGGGACGGCACCATCTGGACGGCGTCGAGGCGCTCGACTTCGTCCGGCAGCGCTGGAACCTGCCGGGCGGCGACCTCGACCGGATCAAGCGGCAGCAGGCGTTCCTGCACGCGCTCGCCGCCAAGGCGCTGGACACCCGCAACCCGATCAGGATCGACCGGTTCGTGCGGGCCGCGACGCGCTCGGCGACCGTGGACGACTCGGTCACGTCCGGCACGCTGCGCGGGCTGGCGCACCGGCTGCTCCGGACCTCGCTGATGGAGTACCTGACGGCCCCGGTCGACCGGACGGCGGAACGCGACGGGCAAAGTGTCGTCCTCCTGGACGACGATGGGGCCGGGAAGCTGTTCACCGCCGTCCGGGAGGACCGGGTCGGCGACTACGTGTCCCGCAACGGCGCCGCCAACGCCGTGGACTCCGTGCGCTGACCTGCCCGGAGATGTCCGTTTTCTCGCAAAGGTGACGAGAGCGGTCCGAGTGGATTAGTCTACGTGGACTAATCGAGTTCGACCATTGAGGCCGCAGGTATGTCCCGACCCCTCACGCCGCTCGCGCTGACCGTGCTGCGCATGCTGTGCGACGGGCCCATGCACCCGTACGAGATGCAGCAGCGCATCCGCGACCACGCCTACGACCAGGCCGTCAAGATCACGCACGGGTCGCTCTACCACTCGGTGGAGCGGCTCGCCAAGGGCCGCCTGATCGAGCCGCTGGAGACCAGCCGGGAGGGCCGCCGGCCCGAGCGCACCGTCTACGCGGTGACCAGCGCCGGGCGCGACGCGGCACAGTTCCGGCTCGCCGAGCTGCTGGCCCGTCCCGCGGAGGAGTTCCCGCTCTTCGGCACCGCCCTGGCGTTCATCAACCTGCTACCGGAGGACGAGGTCGCCCGGCTGCTCCGCAAGCGAAGCGTCGCCCTGGAGGCGGCGCTCGCGGGGCACCAGGCCGCGCACGACTCGCTCCGCAAGCAGGGCATCGAACGCTACAAGCTGATCGACCAGGAGTGGCAGATCGCGCGCGTGCGCTGCGAACTCGACTACGTACGGGGGCTCGGCGAGGACCTGCGGTCCGGCCGGCTCACCTGGAAGGACGCCGAGCCGCGGGCGATCTGCCACCCGCGGCCCCGGCCACGACGCACTGACGATATGGGGGCCTGATGAAGAGGTGGAGCGGAAATCCCTGGGCGATCCTGCTGACGCTCTCGCTCGGATTCTTCATGACGCTGCTCGACCTGACGATCGTGAACATCGCGATCCCGAGCATGATCGACAAGCTTGACGCCTCGCTGGACCAGGTGCTGTGGGTCGTCAACGCCTACATCCTGGTGCTGGCGGTGCTGCTCATCACCGCGGGCCGCCTCGGCGACCTGTGGGGCAAGAAGAACCTGTTCATCGCCGGTGTCACGCTGTTCACACTGTCCAGCCTGGCCTGCGGGATCTCCCAGGACCCGGCGCAGCTGATCGCGGCCCGCGCCGTGCAGGGCCTCGGCGCCGCGCTGCTGATGCCGCAGACCATGTCCATCATCATCAGCGTCTTCCCGCCGGAGCGGCGCGGCGCCGCGCTCGGCGTCTGGGGCGCGGTGGCGGGCGTGTCCACCATCGCCGGGCCCACGGTCGGCGGGCTGCTGGTCACCAGCCTGGACTGGCGGTGGATCTTCTTCGTGAACCTGCCGATCGGCATCCTCGTGCTGGCCATGGCCGTGCCGATCCTGCCCGGCCACACCCGCACCGTCCGGCACAGGTTCGACGTCGCGGGCGTGCTGCTGGCGTCCGCCGCCCTGTTCTGCCTCACGTTCGCGCTGACCGAGGGCCAGAAGTACGAGTGGAACGAGGGCATCTGGGGCCTGGTCGCCGCCGGGCTCGCGCTCTTCGTGATCTTCGTGGTCCACCAGCGGGGACGCCAGGACCGCGAGCCGCTCGTGCCGTTCTCGCTGTTCAAGGACCGCAACTTCACGATCCTCAACCTCGTCGGCGCGGCCGTCTCGGTCGGCATGATCGGCATGTTCCTGCCGATGACGATCTACCTGCAGTCGGTGCTCGGCTTCAGCGCCCTCAAGGCGGGCCTCGTCATGGCGCCCTCGTCCCTGGTGTCGATGTTCCTCGCCCCGGTCGCGGGCCGGATGTCCGACCGCATCGGCGGCAAGTTCATCCTGATGACCGGCCTGACCCTCTACGCGGTCGGCATGGCTTGGATCGTGATCGTCGCCGATGTCGGCACGGACTGGACCGCGTTCATCGCCCCGCTCGTGGTGTCCGGGCTCGGTATCGGCGGCGTCTTCGCGCCGATGGCCACCGAGGCGACCCGGAACGTCCCGCCGCACCTCGCGGGCGCCGCGTCCGGCGTCAACAACACGATCCGGCAGGTCGGCTCGGTGCTCGGCAGCGCGGCGGTCGGCGCCGTCCTGCAGAACCAGCTGGCGTCGTCGCTGCGGGACGAGGCGGCCACCCGGTCGGCGGCCCTCCCGCCCGACGTGCGCGGCGGCTTCGTGAAGGGCTTCGCGGGCGCCGCCAAGGGCGGCCTGGAGGTCGGCGCCGGGCAGAGCGGGGCCCGGCAGCAGCTGCCGCCCGGCGTCCCGCCGAACGTCGCGCACCGCGTCCACGAGCTGGCCGGCCAGGTGTTCTCGCACGGCTTCGTCCACGCGATGAGGCCGACGATGTGGCTTCCGATCGGCGTGGTCCTGCTCAGCGCCGCCGCGTGCCTCACCCTCAAGGGCCACAACGCCGGCACGCCCGTCCAGAAGGATTCCGAGCCCGCCTCCGTGGCGGGCTGAGACGCCGCTAACCCCGAGAACGGCCCGCCTTGCCGAGCATCCATTCGCCCGGCGGGCGGGCCGGCGGCACCAGCATGATCGCGATCACGGCGGCGACCATGCCGCCGATGACGAACACGTACCCGGGCAGCGTCGCCGGGACGACGAGGTCGCCCTCGGGGCGGCGCATCTGCAGGACGAACACCACGACGCCCCAGACCAGCGCGGGGATCAACGCGCCGAGCCGCCCGCCCATCGCCCGGCCCGACGCCCACGCCATCGCGAACACCAGCGCGACCAGGACGAGGGCCACGAGCGGGACGGGACCGACGGACCAGTCCTGCGCGAACGAGCCGACCACGCCGAACACGCCGCCGAGGACGCCGAGCGCGGCGTAGGCGGCGCCGGACACGAACGCGTCGCCAGGGCCTTCGCCGGCCGGCTCCAGCGCGGACGCGCCGGCGCCCTCCGCGGGCTCCGCGGGTTCGGCGCCGGCGGGTTCGGCGACGTCGGCCCGGGCCTCGGCGTCCGTCGCGCCGGCGTCCGCCGGGAGGCCGTCCTTGGCGAGCCGCACCCGGGCCTGGTCGTCCTTGTCCACGGACGCCAGCGTACCGGGGCCCGTCACTCCCCCGCGCTCGCCAGACCGGCGAACAGGTCCCGCTCGCGGCGGCCGGGACCGACCGGGCCGAGCTCGCCCGCCTGGAGGATGAAGTACTCGGTGCCGAACGCCTGCTGCCCCAGATTGTTCGACAGCGCGAAGAACGGTCCGACCTGCTCGGGCGCGACCGTGATCTGGGTGTGGTGGGCGCGCAGCGCCGCCAGCTTGGCGGGCAGGTGGGCGCGGGCGTCCACGACCGTGGTGACCTGCCCGTCCGGGACGCCGGAGCCGAGCTCCTCCAGCCCGGCGACGCGGGCGAACGGCAGCCGGGCCTCGCGCATCACCGCGATCGCGCGGGCGAGCACCGTGCGCGGGGCGGCGTAGGCGTAGACCTTGGCCGCCCGCCACGGCTCGGCGCCGTCCTCGTGGAGGGGGTCGGCGGCCAGCTCGAACGCCCGCCACGTGACGCGGTGCGCCTGGATGTGGTCGGGGTGGCCGTAGTTGCCGCGCTCGTCATAGGTGACGATCACCTGCGGGCGGACCTCCCGGATGACGGTCACGAGGTCCCGCGCGGCGGTCGTGAGGTCCGCCTGCCAGAAGCAGCGCGGATCGTCGTTGGTGGGGGCGCCCATCATGCCGGAGTCGCGCCAGCGCCCGGGACCGCCGAGGAAGCGGTGGTCGCGGACGCCGAGCGCCTCGCAGGCCGCGGCGAGCTCGCCGATCCGGTACTCGCCCAGGGCGTCCTCCTTGTCGGAGGCGAGATGGCGCAGATCCTCGGGGATGACCTCGCCCTCCTCGCCCAGGGTGCAGGTGACGAGGCAGACGTGGGCGCCCTCGGCGGCGTATTTGGCCATGCTCGCCCCGGTCCCGATGGACTCGTCGTCCGGATGGGCGTGGACGAACAGGATCCGCGGCTCCTTCATAGTCCACGAGCCTACTCAGGGCCCGGCGCCGCGGCGATGACCGCCCTGCCCCGCGCATCCCGGAGGGGCACCGCCGGGCCCCGGTCAGCCGCCGGTGCCGGCCCCGCCCGCTCCGGTGCCGCCGTCGCCTCCGCCGTTGCCGCCGCCGTTGCCGGTGCCGCCGGTACCGCCCGTGCCCCCTCCGCCACCGGGGTTGGTGGGCGTGCTCGGCGGCGTCTCGGTGGTCGGCGTCTCCGTCGGCGTCTCGCTGGTCGGAGGCTCCTCCGTCGGCTGGGACGGCTGGGGAGGCGGCGTGTTCTGGCGCGTCCGGGTGCGGGTCGGCGTCGGCTCCTCGGGCTTCTCGGAGGTCGGCTCCTCCGAGGCCGACCCGGAGTCGCTGATCGTCGGGGTGGCCGGGTTGTCCGCGGGGTCGTCGCCGCCCCGGGACGCCATGAACAGGCCCACGACCAGCGCCAGCACGGCGATCGCGGCGATGGCGCCGAAGATCGGCGCCTTGGACTTGCGCTCGGGCTCCCAGTTGTTGTCGTACCGGGCGCGGCCGGCCCCCGTCGGGGGCCCCGCCGGCGGGAGGGTCCCGGTGTAGTCGCGGGGCGCGACAGGGGGCGCCCCGCGGCCCGGGTGGGTGGCGCCCGCCATCATCCCGGCGCCGGCGAGGCCGCCCGCGGCGAGCGTGGACCCCTCCGCCAGCATCGTGGTGGCCTGGGCCGGGTCGTCCATGCGGGTCTGCCCGGCGCCGGCCGGGCCGCTGCCGATCAGCGCCATCATGATCTGCTGCGCGGTCGGCCGCCGCTCCGGCTCCTTGACCAGGCAGGCCGCGATCAGCCGGTGCAGGTCGGCGGGCACGCCGTCCAGCGACGGCGGCTCGTTCATCACCCGGTTGATCACCGCGACGACGGTGTCGTCGCCGAACGGCGGGTGCCCGGTCGCGGCGAACACCATCGTGGTGGCCCAGGCCCACACGTCCACGGCCTCGGTGAGGGTGGCGCCCGCCACCTGCTCGGGCGCCATGTAGGACGGGGTGCCGATCGCCTTGGTCGCGTTGGTCTGCCCGGTGTCCAGGGCCCGCGCGATGCCGAAGTCGATCACCCGGGGGCCGTCCGGCGCCATGATCACGTTGTGCGGCTTGAAGTCGCGGTGCACGATCCCGGCCTGGTGGATCGCGACCAGTGCCGTCGCGGTGCCGATCGCGAGCCGGTCCAGCGGCGCCCCGCCGATCGGGCCGGTCTCGGTGACCTGCTTGTACAGCGACGGCCCCGGCACGTACTCGCTGGCGATGTAGGGCTGGTCGCCCGCGACGTCGGCCTCCAGGACCTGCGCGGTGCAGAACCGCGCGACCTGCTTGGCCGCCTGCGCCTCCCGGACGAACCGGTTGCGCGCCATCGTGTCCCCGGCCAGGTCGGAACGCAGGAGCTTGATCGCGGCGCGGCTCCCGGAGGCGTCGACCCCGCCGTAGACGACGCCCTGGCCGCCCTCGCCGAGCCGGTCGACGATCTCGTAGGAACCGAGCCGCCGGGGGTCTCCCGGCTGCAGCTCAGGCATTGACAACTCCTCAGCCCGCGAACGAAGAAAGTGCTTGGGGAAGCTTTGAGCTTACGCGAGCGCGGACAGGGGCACGGGACATTCCCGTCCACCACGCGACGACCCGTGATCATAGAGGGCGGGAGCCGCCGCGCGCCGCCGTTCCGGACCGTGCTGGCAGACTCGGGTGCCATGAGCATCAGCTATCCGCGGCAGAGCGCCCGCACGCGACGGTTCAGCCTGGGCGTCCCGCGCGCCTTCCAGATCGCGCCGGACGGGTCGCGCGTCGCCTTCCTGCGCACCCGGGCGGGCGACGATCCGGTGACCTGCTTGTGGACGCTGGACACCGCCACCGGCGAGGAGGAGTGCGTCGCCGACCCGGCCGCGCTGGACGTCCCGGGCGAGGAGGACCTGCCCGCCGAGGAGCGGGCCCGGCGCGAGCGCGCCCGCGAGCAGGCGGGCGGCATCGTCGGGTACGCGACCGACCGCGCCATGAGGCGGGCCGTCTTCACCCTGGGCGGGCGCCTGTACACCGTCGACCTCGGCACCGCGCTCGTGCGGGAGCTGCCCGCCCGGCCGCCGGTCTTCGACCCGCGCCCCGACCCGATGGGCCGCCGCGTCGCCTACGTGTCGGGCCGCACGCTGCGGGTCGTCGAGCTGGACGGCGGGGAGGACCGCGCTCTCGTCGAGCCCGAGTCCGACCAGGTCTCCTACGGCCTCGCCGAGTTCGTCGCGGCCGAGGAGATGGACCGGATGCGCGGCCACTGGTGGTCGCCCGACGGCGGGACCCTGCTGGTCGCGCGGGTGGACGAGACGCCCGTGCAGCGCTGGCACATCGCAGACCCGGCCAACCCGGACCGGCCGCCGTCCGAGGTCGCCTACCCGGCGGCGGGCACCCCGAACGCCCTGGTGTCCCTGGTGCTGCTGAAGGTGGACGGCGGACGGATCGCGGTGGACTGGGACCGCGGCATGTTCCCCTACCTCGTGACCGCCGTCTGGGACCGGCACGGCCTGCTGATCGTCGTGCAGCCCCGCGACCAGCGCTCCCAGCGGGTGCTGCGGGTCGATCCGACCAACGGCGAGACGGTGCTGCTGCACACCGAGCACGACCCGATATGGACGGAGGTCATCCCCGGCCTGCCCGTCCGCACGCACGGCGGCGACCTCGTCTGGGCGACCGAGGACGCCGGGACCGACACCCGCCGGCTCACCGTCGCGGGCGAGCCCGTCACGCCCGGCGGCCTGCAGCTGCGCTCCGTCCTCGGCGTGGACGGCGAGTCGATCCTGTTCACCGCCTGGGAGGAGCCCACCGAGGTCCACCTCTACTCCTACGAGGGCGGCGAGGTGACCCGGCTCAGCGAGGGGCCGGGCGTCTTCGGCGGCACCCGGTCGGGGGACGTCACCGTGGTCTCGGGCGCGCGGCTGGACCGCCTCGGCTCGCAGGCCGAGGTGCGCACGCCGACCGCGGTGCACCCCGTCGCCTCGTTCGCCGAGACCCCGGTGATCACGCCGCGGGTGGAGCTGCTGCGCTCCGGCGACCGCGAGCTGCGCACCGCCGTCGTGCTGCCCACCGGCTGGGAGCCGGGGCACGGCCGCCTGCCCGTCCTGATGGACCCCTACGGCGGCCCGCACGCGCAGCGCGTGCTCGCCGTCCAGCGCTCGTACTGCGAGGCGCAGTGGCTCGCCGACCAGGGCTTCGCCGTCGTGATCGCGGACGGTCGCGGCACCCCCGGACGCGGTCCCGCCTGGGAGCGCGCCGTACGCGGCGACTTCGTCGGGCCCGTCCTGGAGGACCAGATCAGCGCGCTGATCGAGGCGGCCCGCAAGCACCCCGCGGCCCTCGACCTCGACCGCGTCGGCATCCGGGGCTGGTCGTTCGGGGGATGGCTCGCGGCCCTGGCCGTCATGCACCGCCCGGACGTCTTCCACGCGGGCGTCGCGGGCGCCCCGGTCACCGACTGGCGCCTGTACGACACCCACTACACCGAGCGGTACCTGGGCCATCCCGACGAGGAGCCGGAGAACTACGCCGACAACTCCCTCCTCGGCAGGGCCGCCGACCTGAAGCGGCCGCTGATGATCATTCACGGCCTGGCGGACGACAACGTGGTGGCCGCGCACACCCTGCGCCTGTCCTCGGCCCTCCTGGCCGCCGGCCGCCCGCACACCGTCCTCCCCCTGTCGGGCGTCACCCACATGACCCCGCAAGAAGTCGTCGCCGAAAACCTCCTCCACATCCAAGTCCACTTCCTGAAGGAGTCGCTCGCGAGCCAATAGCGGTCGGCGCCGACATCAGGCCCATGCGCAACCCCGCAACGACCTCATGGTTGCGATCGCGTCCGAAGGGAGATTCGAGCGAAGCAAGAATCTGATCGCGCAGCGAGCCGCAAGGCGAGCCGGAGCGATGCCGGCGATCGCCCGCAGTGCCCGACGATGGAGGGCCCCCCGGGCCCGAAGGAGGAGGGCACTGCAATAGGCACAGCAGGGCCGCCAGGCCCGAAGGAGGAGAAAACGCAATCAACTCCGCCAGGAGCTCCAAAGCGCTGCGTAGGAGCCCTGGGCGGCCAGGAGTTCTTCGTGGGTGCCGAGTTCGGTGATGCGGCCGTTCTCCACCACGGCCACGCGGTCGGCGTCGTGGGCGGTGTGGAGGCGGTGGGCGATGGCGACGACGGTCCGGCCGTCCAGGACGGCGGCGAGCGAGCGTTCCAGGCGGCGGGCGGCGCGCGGGTCGAGGAGGGACGTCGCCTCGTCCAGGACGAGCGTGTGCGGGTCTGCGAGGACGAGCCGGGCCAGGGCGAGCTGCTGGGCCTGGGCGGGCGACAGGGGCTCGCCGCCCGAGCCGACGACGGTGTCGAGGCCGGGGCCGTCCCAGTCGACGGCGGCCAGGACCTGGCGGACGTCGTCGTCGGAGGCGCCCTCGCGGGCCATCACGAGGTTCTCGCGGAGGGTGCCCCGGAACACGTGGTGCTCCTGGGTGACCAGCGCGACATGGCCGCGCAGGTCGTCCAGGGGCAGCTCGACCAGGGGAACGCCGCGGCCCGCGCCCACGGTGACCGCGCCCGCGCGCGGGCCGTCGACGCCGGCGAGCAGGCGGCCGAGCGTCGACTTGCCCGCGCCGCTGGGCCCGACCATCGCCAGGCGCTCGCCCGGCCGCAGGTCGAGGTCCACGCCGTGCAGGACGTCGTGGCCGCGGCGGTAGGAGTAGTGGACGTCGCGCGCCGCGATCCGCTCGCCGGCGGGCCGGCCCCCGTTCGGCGTGCGGTCGGGCGGGACGTTGCCGACGCCGAGCAGCCGGGCCAGGGACGCGCCGCCCAGCTGGAGCTCGTCCAGCCACTGCAGGAGCGTGTCGACCGGCTCGATGAGCTGCTGGGCGTACAGGGTCGCGGCGGTCACCTGCGCGAGCGTCGCCATGCCGTTGATGTAGAGCAGGCCGCCGACGAGCAGCGTCGACACGACGGGCAGGACGAAGCTCATCTCCATCACCGGGAACAGCACCGTGCGCAGCCGCAGCGTGTACCGCTCCACCTTGTAGGACGCCGCGATGTCGGCGTCGCCGCGCTCGTGCCGGCGCTCGGCGAGGCCGAGGGCCTCCACGGTCCGGGCGCCCTGGACGGTCTCGGTCAGCCCGTCGGCGATGCGCGCCCACGACGCGTTCTCCCGCAGGTAGCCGTTGTGGGCGCGCGGCAGGTACCAGCGCATCACCGCCACCAGCATCGGCACCGCGACCAGGGCGGGCAGCGCGACGAGCGGGCCGTTCAGCATCAGCGCGGCGACGGTGAACCCGCCCACGACCACGGCGACGAGGGTCTCCGGCATCGCGTACCGGACGGAGGTGCTCAGCGTGTCCACGTCGCGGGAGGCGCGGGTGACCAGGTCGCCGGTGCCCGCGCGCTCGACCGTGGACAGCGGCAGGGCCATGACGCGGTCGACGAACTCCTCGCGCAGTTCGGCCAGCACCCGCTCGCCCAGTTTCGCCGACGCCAGGTAGGCGTACCGGATCAGCACGCTCTGGACGACCACGAACCCGGCGATGGCCAGACCGGTGGTGTCGATGTCGGCGCGGCCGTCGCGGACGCCCTCGACCAGCGAGCCGAGCAGCCGCGGCGTGACGAGCCCGGTCAGGGCGGCCAGCGCGTGCAGGGCCAGCACTCCGGCGAGGTCGCGCGGGTGCCGCAGGACGAGCCGCCGCGCATAGGCCCGCACCTGCGCGGGCGTCGCGACGGGCAGGATCTGGGCGCTCACGTTCCCGCCCTTTCCGCGGTCTCGCCTCTGGTGACGGTCGCCGCGTAGCGCGGCTCGGCGTCCAGCAACTCCCGGTGGGTCCCCTCCGCGACGACCACGCCGCCGCGGACGAAGGCGACGTGGTCGGCGCGGTCCAGCATCAGCGGGCTGGTCGTGCACACCACGGTGGTGCGGCCCGCGCGCGCTTCGGCGAGCCTGCCGGCGATGCGCGCCTCGGTGTGCGCGTCCACCGCGCTGGTCGGCTCCACCAGGACGAGGACGTCGGGGTCGGCGGCGAGCGCCCTGGCCAGGCGGAGGCGCTGCTGCTGGCCGCCGGAGAACTCCCGTCCGGCCTCGGCCACGTGCGCGTCGAGACCGGCCGAGTCGACGACGTCCTCGGCGCAGGCGGCGCGGACCGCCGCCCGGAGCACGGCCTCGCCCGCGTGGGGCGCGAGCGACTCGGCCAGCGGCCCGGAGAACAGCCGGTCCTCGTTGACCGCGACCAGGATCCGCTCGCGGACGTCCTCGACCGCGCGCAGCGGGACGCCGCCGAAGTCGACCTCGCCGTCCTCGTACCGGCCGAGGCGGTCGGCGACGGCCTGCGCGTCACGCGGGTCGGACGCGGCGATCGCGGTGACCCGGCCCGGCCGCACGACCAGCCCCGAGGCGATGTCGACCAGCTCGGCGCCGGCCGCCGGACGGGCCGTCCCGGTGGCGGGCAGCTCGGGGTCGAGCCGCAGCAGCGCGGTGACCCGGCCCGCCGCCACCAGCCCCTTGGTGATCTTGCTGGCGGCCTCGCCGAGGGTCTTCAGCGGGACGATCAGGAACACCGCGTACCCGTAGAACGCGACCAGTTCGCCGACGCCGATCGACCCCCGCACGGCGAACCGGGCGCCGGCCCAGGTGACCAGCGCGACCAGCAGGCCGGGCAGCAGCACCTCGGCGCCGTTCATCCGCGTCTCGGCCCGCGCGACCGCCACCCCGGCCTCGCGCACCCGCTGCGACTCCGCGCGGTAGCGGCCGGAGAACAGCGCCTCGCCGCCGATGCCGCGCAGCACCCGCAGCCCCGCGACCAGGTCGGTGGCGTGCGTGGTCAGCTCGCCGACCAGTTCGCGGTGCGCCTGCTCCCGCTCGCGGTAGGGGCGCAGCAGCGGCGCCGCGACCACCAGGATCAGCGGGACGCCGACCAGCACGATCAGGCCGAGCGGCGGCGACGTCGACAGCAGGATCCCGGCGACGACGACGATCGCGACCACGGCGCCCGACCCGCGCGCGGCGATGTCGAGGGTGTCGCCGATGTGCGACACGTCGGAGAGGCCGACGCTCACCACCTCTCCGGCGCTCAGCCGCTTCGGCAGCCTCGAGCCGAGGCGGGTGGACTGCCGGGTGACGAGCTGGACGGTCCGGTACGCGGCGGAAAGCCAGTTGAACACGGCGAACCGGTGCCGGAGCACGCCCGTCACGGCCTGCACGGCGCCGAGGCCGAGCAGGACGGCGGCCCACGTCACGAGGGCGCCCTCGTCCCGCGCCGCGACGCCGTCGCCGATGGCGCGGCCGAGCGCGGCTGGCATCAGGGCCTGGCTGAGCATCCAGGCCACGCCGAGGAGGGCGCCCGCGGTCACGCTGCGCCACTGGACGCGCAGCAGCGAGAGCAGGTAGCGCGCGGGGGCTCCGCGATCGGCGCGGGAGGCGCTCCAGGGGTCGAGGGACGTCGTCCGCCCTCGCGCGACGTGGTCGGGGCCGCCAGGATCTTTCACCGGCAACGGCTTCACGCGACGAAGGCTATGCAGCGGAACCCTCGGCGCACGACTGGTTTTTCAGCAGCGGAAACAGGTTTCGGTCCGTCCGGAAACACCGACAAAGGCGAGCGCGGGGGGTGCGCCAGGGCGCGGGGACACGCTAAGGTCGTCACCGTACGGAGCGATGCTTCCTCCGCTCCATGAGCCGGGACACTTGGCGGCTAGGCCCACGCCGCCGCCCCGGTGCGGCCCGTACCGCTCCCTGCGGCCGCAGGGACGAACGGGACGACGCGGTCGTTGCCAGTGCCGTCGCCAGCCCGACATCCCGGAAGCCCTGTGAGCACCATCAGTCGCCAGACGCATCCCCTCACGCCAGGCAGCGAGGACAGGATCGAGCTGCTCCTCATCGACGACGACCCCACCGACGTGCTCATGGTGGAGAAGATGCTCGCCGACAGCGGCCTGGACGCGGGGATCACCGTCGCGAACGACCTGGACGCCGCGCGGCGCATGCTGACGCGGCGCACCCAGTGCATCATCGTCGACCTCTCCACGCCCGACATCGACCGGCTGGAGGGGCTGCGGCGGGTGCTCGCGCTGTCCGGCCCCGCCGCCGTCGTCGTGCTGACCGGCCTGGACGACGGCCGCCTCGGCGTCCAGGCGGTCGCCGCGGGCGCCGAGGACTACCTGGTCAAGCAGGAGGTCGACGGGCCGCTGCTGGCCCGCGCGATCCGCTACGCCATAGAGCGCAAGCGCTCGGAGGAGACCGAGCGGCGGCTCGTCGAGGCCCGCATCCTCGGCCGCGAGAACGCCCGGCTGGAGCGCGGCCTGCTGCCGGTCCCGCTGATCGAGGACCCGACGCTGCGGCACCACACCCGCTACCGGCCCGGCCGGCGGCGGGCGCTGCTCGGCGGCGACTTCTACGACACCGTGCAGACCGAGGGCGGCGCCGTCCACCTGATGATCGGGGACGTCTGCGGGCACGGCCCCGACGAGGCGGCCCTCGGCGTCCAGCTCCGCATGGCCTGGCGGACGCTCGTCCTGGCCGGGCACACCGGCGAGCAGCTGCTCGGCACCCTCGACACCGTCCTCGGGCACGAGCGGCGCAGCGAGGAGATCTTCACCACCCTCTGCATGATCACGATCGCGCCGTCCCGGCGGACCGCGCGGATGCACCTCGCCGGCCACCCCGCGCCGCTGCTGTTCCGCGGCGCGCCGGGCGCGGGCGGCGAGGTCGCGGCGCTCCCCGACTACGCCCACGGCCCGGCGCTCGGTCTCGTGCCCGGCGCCGAGTGGCCGACCACCGAGATCGACCTCGGCGAGTCCTGGGGCCTGATGCTCTACACCGACGGCCTGATCGAGGGCCGCGTCGGCGAGGGCTCGGACCGGCTCGGCACCGACGGCCTGGTCGGCCTGGCCCGCACCGCGCGCACCCGGGGCGCGGCCGGGCGGTCGCTGATCGACGCGCTGGTGACCGAGGTGGAGCGGCTTAACGGCGACGCCCTGACCGACGACCTCGCCGTCCTGCTGCTGTCGCGCAACGCCGAACCGGACCGGCCAGCGTGCTGACCACAAGTCCCTGACCTCCGTCAATGTCGACTGGGTCACTCCCCGGCAGAGTTTCCGCACCCGCTGTGAAGTCCCTCACCCGCACCGGTGTCACGGAACGGACACAAGCCGCGCGCAGCGTGTGTTCATAGCCTGCGGCTATCGCCACAAGTGCGCTCATGACTTGGAACGAATCACCGAACCGGACATAGCGTGCAGGTCGTGGCTATAGCGATACCTGCGATCTACCGATCGACCGTCGGCAAGAAGGCCGTGATGGCCGTCACCGGCGGCATCCTCGTGCTGTACCTGGTCGCGCACATGATCGGGAACCTGAAGATCTTCCTCGGCGCGGAGGATTTCAACCACTACGCGCACTGGCTGCGCACGATGGGTGAGCCCGCGGTGCCGCGGCGGACGGTGCTGACGATCATCGAGCTGGTGCTCGGCGCCTCGATCGTGCTGCACATGTGGTCGGCGGTGTCGCTCGCGCGCCGCGCCTCGGCCGCGCGCCCGGTGAAGTACCAGTCGAAGAAGAAGTCGCACGCGCAGGGCTACGCCACCCGCACGATGCGGTACGGCGGCGTCATCATCGCCGTCTACGTCATCTGGCACCTGCTGGACCTCACGTTCTTCGTCGTGAACCCCAAGGGTGCCGACGCCACCCCCTACCAGCGGGTGGTCGCCGACTTCGACCCGTCCCGCTGGTACATCACGGTCTGGTACGTCGTCGCGGTCCTGCTCGTCGGCCTCCACCTCAACCACGGCATCTGGAGCGCGTTCCAGACGCTGGGAATGCGCAGCCCGCGCAGCCACAACGCCCTGCGGGGCCTCGCCGCGACCACCGCCGCGCTCGTCACGCTCGGCTTCGTCGCCGTCCCCGTCTCCATCACGTTCGGATGGGTGAGCTGATCCCATGACAGCTGACGACATGACACACGGCTTCTACAGGATCGGCGAGCCGATCGCCGACGCCAAGGCTCCGGCCGGCGCCATCGAGGAGCGCTGGACGACCCGCAAGTTCGAGGCCAAGCAGGTCAACCCGGCCAACAAGCGCAAGAAGAAGATCATCATCATCGGCACGGGCCTGGCCGGCGGCTCGGCCGGCGCGACCCTCGGCGAGGCCGGCTACCACGTCCAGCAGTTCTGCTTCCAGGACTCCCCGCGCCGCGCCCACTCGATCGCCGCGCAGGGCGGCATCAACGCCGCCAAGAACTACCGCAACGACGGCGACAGCGTGTACCGGCTGTTCTACGAGACGGTCAAGGGCGGCGACTTCCGGTCCCGCGAGTCCAACGTGTACCGGCTCGCCGACATCTCCCGGCAGATCATCGACCAGTGCGTCGCGCAGGGCGTCCCGTTCGCCCGCGAGTACGGCGGCCTGCTCGACAACCGCTCCTTCGGCGGCACGCAGGTCTCCCGTACCTTCTACGCGCGCGGGCAGACGGGCCAGCAGCTGCTCCTCGGCGCCTACCAGGCGCTGATGCGGCAGGTGGACGCCGGGAACGTGGAGCTGTACCCGCGGCACGAGATGCTCGACCTGATCATGGAGGACGGGCGGGCGCGCGGCGTCGTCGTCCGGAACCTGATCGACGGCGAGATCAAGCACTACACGGCGGACGCGGTGGTGCTGGCCTCCGGCGGCTACGGCAACGTGTACTTCCTGTCCACGAACGCGATGGGCTCGAACGTCACCGCGTCCTGGCGCGCCCACCGGCACGGCGCCCTGTTCGCCAACCCCTGCTACACCCAGATCCACCCGACGTGCATCCCGGTCAGCGGCGACCACCAGTCGAAGCTGACGCTGATGTCGGAGTCGCTGCGCAACGACGGCCGGGTGTGGGTGCCGAAGAAGGCCGGCGACACCCGCAGGCCGTACGACATCCCCGACGACGAGCGCGACTACTACCTGGAGCGCATCTACCCGTCCTTCGGCAACCTCGTCCCGCGCGACATCGCCTCCCGCGCGGCCAAGAACGTCTGCGACGAGGGGCGCGGCGTCGGCCCCGGCGGGCTCGGCGTCTACCTCGACTTCGCCGACGCGATCGCGCGCCTCGGCCGGGACAAGGTCGAGGCCAAGTACGGCAACCTCTTCGAGATGTACGAGCGCATCACCGGCGAGAACCCCTACGACACGCCGATGCGCATCTACCCCGCCGTCCACTACACGATGGGCGGCCTGTGGGTGGACTACGACCTGGAGTCCACGATCCCGGGCCTGTTCGTCATCGGCGAGGCGAACTTCTCCGACCACGGCGCGAACCGGCTGGGCGCCTCCGCACTGATGCAGGGCCTCGCGGACGGCTACTTCGTCCTGCCGAACACCATCGGCGACTACATCGCCCGCAACAGCCTCCCCCCGGTCGCCGAGACCGCGGTCAGCGAGGCGGAGGAGCGGGTGCGGACGCGCATCGAGCGGCTGCTGTCGATCGACGGCGACCGCTCCGTCGACTCCTTCCACCGCGAGCTCGGCCACATCATGTGGGAGTACTGCGGCATGGAGCGCACCGAGGAGGGGCTGCGCAAGGCGCTGGACCTCATCCCGGCGCTGCGCGAGGAGTTCTGGGCGCGCGTCAAGGTCACCGGCAGGGGCGAGGAGCTGAACCAGCAGCTGGAGAAGGCGGGCCGCGTCGCCGACTTCTTCGAGCTGGCCGAGCTGATGGTCATCGACGCGCTGCACCGCGCCGAGTCCTGCGGCGGCCACTTCCGGGCCGAGAGCCAGGACGAGGACGGCGAGGCCAAGCGCGACGACGACAACTTCGCCTACGTCGCCGCATGGGAATGGGCCGGGGAGGGCGCGCAGCCCGTCCTCCGCAAGGAGGCCCTCAACTTCGACTACGTCAAGCCCACGCAGAGGTCGTACAAGTAATGAAGCTCACACTGCGCGTCTGGCGCCAGAGCGGCCCGCGGGACAAGGGCGGGATGGTCGAGTACAAGCTCGACGACGTCTCCCCCGACGCCTCGTTCCTGGAGATGCTGGACGTCCTCAACGAGAAGCTCATCGCCTCCGGCGAGGAGCCGGTCGCGTTCGACCACGACTGCCGCGAGGGCATCTGCGGCATGTGCTCGCTGGTCATCAACGGCACCCCGCACGGCCCGGAGCGCGCCACCACCACGTGCCAGCTCCACATGCGCAAGTTCGAGGACGGCGAGGTCATCGACATCGAGCCGTGGCGGGCCAAGGCGTTCCCGGTCGTCAAGGACCTGGTCGTCGACCGGTCGGCGTTCGACCGGATGATCCAGGCGGGCGGCTACATCACCGCGCCGACGGGCACCGCCCCCGAGGCGCACGCGACGCCCGTCCCGAAGCCCGACGCCGACCGCGCGTTCGAGGCCGCCGAGTGCATCGGCTGCGGCGCCTGCGTCGCGGCCTGCCCGAACGGCTCGGCCGCCCTGTTCCTCGGCGCCAAGGTCACCCATCTCGGCCTGATGCCGCAGGGCCAGCCCGAGCGCTGGGACCGCGTCGTGTCCATGCTGGACACCCACGACGAGGAGGGCTTCGGCGGCTGCACCAACACCGGCGAGTGCACCGTCGCCTGCCCGAAGGGCATCCCGCTGGACGTCATCGGCCGGCTGAACCACGACTATCTCAAGGCCACCGCCGGCGGGAAGAAGCGGTAACCGCCGCCCCCCTCGTTCTCGGTCCCGCCCGGAGTACCGGGCGGGACCGTTCTAATGTGTCCGAATGACCATCACACTTCTCCCCTACCACCAGGACGAACGCCTCCCCGACGCGTCCTTCCCCCTTTCCGGACTCGACGTCGTCCCGGTGACGCCGGACCTGCCCGACGGCGACGTGTGGCAGCGCGTCGCGGCACTGTTCGAACCGGTCGTCGCCGAGGTCGCCGGCCAGATCGACGGCGGTTCGATGCCGCGCGTGGTGTCGGGCGACTGCCTGACCGCCGAGGCCGTCCTCGCGGGCGTGCAGAAGGCCGGGGTGGACGCCTCCGTCATCTGGTTCGACGCGCACGGCGACGTCCACACGGTGGACAGCTCGACGTCCGGCTACCTCGGTGGGATGCCGCTCCGGCAGATCCTCGGCGCCGACACCGCGCTCCTCCCCGACCGGCTGGGCCTGCGCGCGCTGCCGGAGGACCGCGCCGTGCTGGTGGACGCCCGCGACCTCGACCCGGCCGAGGCGGAGTTCCTCGCGTCCTCGCAGGTCCGGCGCTGCCCGGTCGACGACGTGGTGCTGCCCCCCGGCCCGCTGCTGCTGCACGTCGACGTGGACGTCGTCGACGCCGCCGAACTGCCGGGGCTGAAGTTCCCCGCCGGCGGCGGGCCGTCCTGCGCCGCGGTGGTCGCGTCCGTCCGGCGGATCATGGCCACCGGCCGCGTGGCCGCCCTGGACGTCGCCTGCCCCTGGCATCCGGCGGAGGGCGACGACGACGCCGTCCGCGCCCGGCTGCTGAAGGATCTCCTGACCGCCTGACCCGATCGCCGGCCGGTCCGCCCAAGCGCTTCGACAGGTGCCGATCTTGCCGTAACATGCGCCGCACATGCATAAGGGGGTGCATATGCACGAGCTAATGCACTGTGCAGGCGGCGCCGGCCCGGCGGTGCACCGGACGATCCTGTGCCTGGACGTCGAGGGCTACGGGCGCCGCACGAACGGGGACCAGCTCGCCGTACGGGCGGGCTTATACCGCGCCCTGCGGCGGGCCCTCGACGAGTCCGGCGTGCCCGCGGCCTCCTGCTACTGCGAGGACCGGGGCGACGGGGCCATGATCCTCATCCGGCCGGACGTGCCGAAGGAGCTGCTGGCCGGCGTGTTCCCGGCGCGGCTGGCCGCCTTGCTGGAACGGCACAACGGCGGCGTCCCGCCGGACGCCCGCATCAGGGTCCGCGTCGCCGTGCACGCCGGCGAGATCCACCACGACGACCACGGCGTCGCCGGCACCGCGATCAACAAGGCGTTCCGGCTGCTGGCCGCCGACCCCCTCAAGGACGCGCTGCGCGCCTCCCCCGGCGTCCTCGCACTGATCACCTCCGGCTGGTTCTTCGAGGAGGTCGTGCGGCAGAACCCCGCGTGCCGCGCGGCCGCCTTCCGTCCCGCGCAGGTCGCGGTCAAGGAGGTCCGGGAGCGGGCCTGGATGCGGCTGCCGGACTCCTGGCCGCATGCGGACACCGCCCGGACCCTCCGGCTGCTCGCCCTGCACCCCGGCCCGGAGATCTCCGTTCCGGCCGCGGCCGCCCTCATCGACGTCCCCGACGCCGAGGCGCGGCTCCTTCTCGGCGACCTCGGCCTGGTGGAGCGCGCCGAGGGCCGGTACCGCGTGCCCGCCCCCGACCCCGGCCGCGACCCCGGTCCCGGGCTCGCGCCGCAGGAGCGCTCGGCCGCCGTCCGCCGCGTCCTCGGCTGGTACCTCGGCACCGCCGGCAACGCGCGCCGCCTGCTGTGCCCCGACCGCGTCACCGCCCCGCCGCTGCCGGACGAGCCGGGCCGCGCCCTCCGCTTCGCCTCCGCGGACGAGGCCCGGCGCTGGTGCGAGACCGAGCGGCTCAACCTGGTCGCCGCCGCCCGCGCCGCCGCCGCCGAGGGCCACCACGACATCGCCTGGCGGCTCCCGCTCGCGCTGTGGACGTTCTTCTTCCTCCGCGGCCCGAGGACCGACTGGAGCGAGGCGCTCCGCAACGGCCTGGAATCCGCGCGCCTCCTCGGCGACGACCGCGGTATCGCCTACGTGCTCGGCGGCCTCGGCTACGCCAGCCAGAACCGGTGGCGGTTCGAGGAGTCCGCCGAGCTGTTCACCGCGGCGTGCGAGGTGTTCTCCCGGCTCGGGGACGTCCGGGGCGAAGCGTGGGCCCTGCACGGGCTCGGCTACGCCTGCCGCCGCCTCCAGCGGTACCGCGAGGCCGTCGCCCACCACCGCCGGTCGGTGCTGCTGGCCGCCGCGATGGGCGACCGCCGCAACACCGGGCGCGCGCTGACGGCCCTCGGCTACGCCTACGCCGGGCTCGCCGACTTCGGCTCGTCCCTGGACCACTTCGAGCAGGCCCACGGCATCGCGCTGGAGTCCGACGGGCGGACCCTCGGCTGGGTTCTGCACGGCCTCGGCTATGCCCACCACGGCCTGCGCCGCCTGCACACCGCCATCGCCCACTACGAGAAGGCACTGGACGTCTTCCGCGAGTTCGGCGACCGCCCCGGCCAGGGCGAGACCCTCTACAACCTCGGCCGCGCCCACATGCAGGTGTCCCGCCCGGACGCCGCCCGCGACTGCTGGCTCCGCGCCCTCGCCATCTTCGAGGACCTCCAGACCCCGCAGAGCGCCGGCATCCTCGCCCGCCTGCGCTCCCTCGATACGCGATCATGACGGGATGACCCTCCAGCAGCACATGCGCCGGGCCGCCGAGGACTCCCTGCGCTCGTTCCCCGAGGCCCTCCTCCCCGACGTCTACGTCATCTCGCTCCGGATCTCGCACGGCGAGTTCTCGACCGTCCACGAACTCTGGGACTACCCCTACGACCCGTACATGGCGATCGGCTACAACACCGGGAGCAACGTCCGGCAGCACCTCGAAAGCTCCTCCGCGGACCCGCTGGAGGTGCGCTGGAGCTACGCCTACATGCTGCTGGAGGAGTCCGGCCCGGCGGGCCACCACCCCGCCGACCCCGAGGGCACCGCCCTCTACCTGGACGAGGTGAAGCGCCTCGGCCTCTGGTACGAGCCCGGCGAGGACGTGGAGGACGAGCAGGACGAACGGCTCTGCGCCCACTTCGACGACCTCTGCATCGACGCCGCGCGGCACCTGCACTCCACGGGCCTCGTCCGGAAGGTGCTGGGCCGCGAGGTGCCGATCGTCCTCTTCGACATGTTCCGCATCATCGAACCCGACGCCACCCAGGCGGCCAACCCGCCCCACCTCGTCCCCGCCGACTACCTGACCCTCCAACAGGGCTGACGCCCGTCCGGCTAGGCGTGGACCAGGGTTTCGACGCCGGCGGGGAGGCTGCCCGCCAAGGCGGCCTCCACGAGGAACGTCTGGAGGGTCTCCTGGAACGCCCGGGCCGCGTGGGTGAGCTCGACGTCCTTGCGGTGGGCGAGCGCGATGGTGCGGAGCAGGCCGGGGCCGTGGCGGCCGCGGCGCGCCTCCTCGTCCGCCAGCACGAGGGGGGTCCCGCGCAGGCCGGGCCGCCCGGCCAGCACCATGCTGGGGACGACCGCGATACCGAGCCCGACCTCCACGAAGCGCAGGACGGCGTCCATCTCGCCGCCCTCGACCGCGAACCTCGGCTCGAACCCGGCGGCCCTGCACGCGCTGATGGTCGCCTCGCGCAGGTCGTATCCGGAACGGAACATTACCAGCGGGCGGTTCTGGAGGTCCTCGATGCGCAGGTACGAGCGGCGCGGGAGCTGGGCGGTCCTCGGGGAGCGCTCCGGGGCGCCCGGCTCGGGTTCCGCCGGGGAGGCCACCACCAGGTACTCGCGCAGGATCGGTGTGGTGTCCAGGGGCGGGTCGCCGTGCAGGGGGAGGATGACCAGGGCCATGTCCAGCGAGCCGCGCGTCAGCTCCCGGACGAGGTCGCGCGAGCCGCCCTCCTCGACGAGGAGCTGGATCCCCGGGTACGCGTCGTGGAAGCGGCGCAGGACGTCCGCCAGCAGGCCCGCGCACAGGGACGGAGTCGCGCCGAGCCGTACCCGCCCGCGCTTGAGGCCGACCAGCTCCTGCACCTCCAGGCGAGCCGTGTCGACATCGGCCAGGATGCGCTTCGCCAGGGGGAGCAGCGCCTCGCCGGCGGGAGTGAGGGTGATGTTGCCCCGCGCGCGGCTGAACAGCGACACGTTCAGCTCGTTCTCCAGCGCGCGGATCTGCTTGGACAGCGAAGGCTGCGCGACGCGGAGCAGCTCGGCGGCCTGCGTGAAGTGGCGTACCTCGGCGACCGCGACGAAGTAGGCGAGCTGCTGCAACTGCATCCTGCACAGCGTACGGGTCGCCGTTCCGCGCCTTCCGCACCGGGTCAGCGCGCGTGGCGGCGTAAGGCCTGGAGGTCGTGGACGATGAGGCGGCGGCGGCCCGTCTCTATCCAGCCGTGCCGGCGCAGCGTGCGCAGCGCCTTGCTGACCGCCTCGCGGGACGCGCCCACCCAGCCCGCCAGCTCCTCCTGCGACAGGTTCAGCGTGATCTGGACGCTGTCGCCGCCCGCCTCGCCCGTCCGGCGGTCGTAGGGCACGCCGAACCGCTCCGCCAGCTCGACGAGGCGCTGCGCGACCCGTCCCGTCGCGTCGAACATGCCGAACTCGACACGCTTGCGGTCGGCGTCGCGCCAGCGCTGGCACAGCATCCGCATGATGAGGACGGAGATGCGGCCGTGCACCTGTAAGAACGCCATGAACTCGTCGGCCGTGACCGCGAGCGCCCGCACCGGTTCGAGCGCCGTGACCGTCGCCGAGCGGGGCAGCCCGTCGATCGCGGCGACCTCGCCGAGCAGCGCCCCCGGGCCGCGCACCGCGAGGAGCGTCTCGCCGCCGAACTCGCGGTAGGAGCACGCCTTGACCCGGCCCTGCAGCAGGACCGCCACCCAGCCGGGGTCCTCCCCCTCGACGAAGAGGCTCTCCCCCCGGTCGAACTCGCGGACGCGGCCGCGGGCCGTCAGCTCCTCGCGTTCCGCCGGGGTGAGATCGCCGAGGAACGAACCTTCGAGGGCGCTCATGTCCACAACGCTAAAGGGCCTGGAGCGTTCCCGCCTCCTGGGAGAGAATCACGGTTCAATCACGCGTTGTGTGCACTTATCCCTACTCGAACATTCGAGGGTGCGCCAGTGTTGGACGCGGCGTGCACGGCCGGAGGTCGTCCCGGCGTCCACGGCGTTCACGGGGAACGGCGGAACGGCGGGCGGCGGGCCGGGGGCACGCCGCCCGCCGGGCCACGGAGCGTCGCCTGCCAGAACGGCGCCCCGTGACGGGAAGCGGCGGAAAACGCGAACGTCCCCCGCCGCGCGGGGCGGCGGGGGACGTTCGCGAAAGCCGTTCGGGCGGTTCAGGCGGACGGTTCAGGCGGACGGTTCAGGCGGACGGGGTGTCCTCGCCCTTGCGCACGATGCCGAGCTTGCTGCCGAGCCACACCAGCGGGTCGTACTTGCGGCCGACGACCCGCTCCTTCATCGGGATGAGCGCGTTGTCGGTGATCTTGATGTGCTCCGGGCAGACCTCGGTGCAGCACTTGGTGATGTTGCAGAAGCCGAGCCCGTGGTCGTCCTGGGCGATGTTGCGCCGGTCGGCCTGGTCGGCCGGGTGCATCTCCAGCTCCGCGATCCGCATCAGGTAGCGCGGGCCCGCGAACTCGGGCTTGTTCTCCTCGTGGTCACGGATGACGTGGCAGACGTTCTGGCACAGGAAGCACTCGATGCACTTGCGGAACTCCTGCGAGCGCTCGACGTCCACCTGCTGCATGCGCAGCTCGCCCGGCTTGGCGTCGCCCGGGTCGAACGAGGGGATTTCCCGCGCCTTCTGGTAGTTGAACGACACGTCCGTGACCAGGTCGCGGATGACCGGGAACGTGCGGACCGGGGTGACGGTGATCGTCTCCCCCGGGTCGAAGGTCGACATCCGGGTCATGCACAGCAGCCGCGGCATGCCGTTGATCTCCGCGGAGCACGAGCCGCACTTGCCGGCCTTGCAGTTCCACCGGACGGCGAGGTCGGGAGCCTGCGTGGCCTGCAGCCGGTGGATGATGTCGAGGACGACCTCGCCCTCGTTCACCTCGACGGTGTAGTCGGTGAGCTCGCCCGCGCCGTCGTCGCCGCGCCAGACCTTGAACTTCGCCTCGTAGCTCATCGGCCGTCCTCCTCGTTCTCCGCGGCGTCGGCGGCGGGGGCCTGCCCGGCGGGGCTCGTCGGCAGCTCCTCGGCGGTCAGGTACTTCTTCAGCTCGTCGTTGTCGAACAGTTCGAGCAGGTCCGGCCGCATCGGCGCCAGCGGCTGGCGCCGCAGCTCGACGTGCGGGGAGGACGGGTCGCCGACCAGCGAGCAGACCAGATTGATCTTCCGCCACTCCGCCGACATGGCCGGGTGGTCGTCGCGGGTGTGGCCGCCGCGGCTCTCCTGGCGCTCCAGCGCCGCCTTGGCGACCGCCTCGGACACCAGCAGCATGTTGCGCAGGTCCAGCGCGAGGTGCCAGCCCGGGTGGTAACCGCGCCCGTCGCCGACCGCGACGGGGTCGACGCTGACGGCCGCGACCCGCTCGCGGAGCTTGCCGAGCGAGGCGATCGCCTGCTGCAGCTCCTCTTCCTTGCGGATGATGCCGACCAGCTCGTTCATCGTCTGCTGCAGCTCGGCGTGGACGGTGTAGGGGTTCTCGCCGCCCTCCCGCTCGAACGGGGCCATCGCCTCGGCCGTCGCCGCCTCGATCTCGGCGTCGGGGACGGCGGGGCGCGCGGGAAGGGCGTCCACGTACTCCGACGCTCCGAGCCCGGCCCGGCGGCCGAACACCAGGAGGTCCGACAGCGAGTTGCCGCCGAGCCGGTTCGAGCCGTGCATGCCGCCGGAGACCTCGCCCGCCGCGAACAGGCCGGGCACCTTGGCCGCGCCGGTGTCGGGCTCGACCTCCACCCCGCCCATCACGTAGTGGCAGGTCGGGCCGACCTCCATCGGCTCCTTGGTGATGTCGACGTCCGCCAGCTCCTTGAACTGGTGGTACATCGACGGCAGCCGCTTGACGATCTCGGCGGCGCCGCCCGGCATCCGGTCGACGACGGTGAGGAACACCCCGCCGTGCGGCGATCCCCGGCCCGCCTTGACCTCGGAGTTGATCGCGCGCGCCACCTCGTCTCGCGGCAGCAGCTCAGGGGGGCGCTTGTTGTTGTCGGGGTCGTCGTACCAGCGGTCGCCCTCCTCCTCGGTGGTGGCGTACTGGTTCTTGAAGACCTCGGGGATGTAGTCGAACATGAACCGCTTGCCCTCGGAGTTGCGCAGGACGCCGCGGTCGCCGCGCACCGACTCCGTCACGAGGATGCCCTTGACGGACGGCGGCCAGACCATCCCCGTGGGGTGGAACTGGACGAACTCCATGTTCAGCAGCGATCCGCCCGCGAGCAGGGCCAGCGCGTGCCCGTCCCCGGTGTACTCCCAGGAGTTGGACGTGACCTTGAACGCCTTGCCGATGCCGCCGGTCGCCAGCACCACCGCGGGCGCCTCGAACACGACGAACCTGCCGGTCTCCCGGACGTAGCCGAACGCGCCGCAGATCTTGCCCTCGGGGTCCTTCAGCAGCCGCGTCACCGTGGTCTCGGACCAGACCTTCAGCCTGGCCTCGTAGTCGCCGTGCTCGGCGTGGTCCTCCTGCTGGAGGGCGACGATCTTCTGCTGGGCGGTGCGGATCAGCTCCAGGCCCGTCCGGTCGCCGACGTGCGCCAGCCGCGGGTACTCGTGCCCGCCGAAGTTGCGCTGGCTGATCTTGCCGTCCTTGGTGCGGTCGAACAGCGCGCCCCACAGCTCCAGCTCCCAGATGCGCTCCGGGGCCTCCTTGGCGTGCAGCTCCGCCATCCGCCAGCTGTTCATGAACTTGCCGCCGCGCATGGTGTCGCGGAAGTGGACCATCCAGTTGTCGTTGGCGTTGACGTTGCCCATCGCCGCGGCGGCGCCGCCCTCGGCCATCACCGTGTGGGCCTTGCCGAACAGCGACTTGGAGATGATCGCGGTCTTCTTGCCCTGGAGGCGCGCCTCGATCGCCGCGCGCAGCCCGGCGCCGCCCGCGCCGATCACCACGACGTCGTAGAGGTGCCTCTCGATCTCAGTCATGATTCCTTGGCCTCAGTTGAAGATGCGCAGGTCGGAGATGGTGCTGCTGGCGACCAGCGCGACGTACAGGTCGGCCGCCACCAGCGACCCCAGGGTGATCAGGGCGTACATCCCGTGGCGCTGGTTGATCTTGGACACCCAGCCCCACATCCGGTAGCGGAAGGGGTGCTTGGAGAAGTTCTTCAGCCGGCCGCCGACGACGTGCCGGCACGAGTGGCACGACAGCGTGTACAGCCAGAGCAGGACCACGTTCGCGACCAGGATGACCGTGCCGAGCCCGATGCCGAACCCGCCGTCCTTGCCGTGGAAGGCGCGGGCCGCGTCCCAGGTGTTGATGAGGGAGATGGCGAAGGCGGCGAGCCAGAAGTACCGGTGCAGGTTCTGGCCGATCAGGGGGAAGCGGCGCTCACCGGTGTACTTGCCGTGCGGCTCTCGGACGCCGCACGCGGTCGGCGACGCCCAGAACGAGCGGTAGTAGGCCTTGCGGTAGTAGTAGCACGTCAGCCGGAACAGCAGCAGGAACGGCAGCGAGATCGCCGCGAAGGGGATCCAGCCGCGGGTCGCCGCCGGCAGGAAGGTCCCGAACTCGGCCGCGTCGCCCGTGTGGTCGCCCACCGTGACGTTGTCGCAGATCTCGTTCAGGCACGGGGAGTAGAACGGCGTCAGGTAGTGGAACTCCGGCACGTAGAAGGCCGCGCCCCAGAAGGCCCGGACGGTCGCGTACACCACCCATGCCGTGAAGATCACGAAGGTCGTGACCGGATACAGGCGCCAGTTGTCCTTGCGGAGGGTGCGTTCCTTGATCTGGGCGCGCGACTTGGCCGGCGCCTCCACAGTGGTCATCGATCGCTCTCCTGAGCTCGGGTCGTCGTGTCCCCGTACCACGGTCCGCGCGCACCATGCGGCCGTCGCGCCGCGGCCGGCGGCAGGGCGCCTCCGGCCGGGCCGCGCGCGGCGGGGGAAGACCGTGCCGCATGCGGGCGGTGACGCCTTGTGTGCGCTTCCAGCGAAGCGACCCTACGCCACCCGCCACGAGCTGTGACATACATAACAGGCAGACCCGCATGTGACCCTGACCACAGACTTTAGCCCGCTCAGCGCCCTTTCACGGCCCCTGGGACCCATAACCAGTCGTTATGATCAAAGTGAATCGAGACGAGACCGCTCCGGCATGACCGTCCGGTCGCCCGGCGTTTGCTTCAGCACGGTTCGGGCGAAGTGCGCTTCGGCCTCGCTCGTGCGGCCGGTGCCGTACACCCGCAGCACCTCGGCGAGGTCGGGGAAGCGGTCGGCGACGAGCCCTGCGGCCGCCTCGATCTCGGCGGCGGACGCCACCTCGCGCAGCAGGGCCTGGACGAGCCGCGCCGGCTCGGCCGCCGCGCGTTCCGCACCGCCCTCAGGACCCGCCGGCACGGGCCCGGCCGGAACGCGTCCGGAGACCGCGCCGCGCATCCCCGACGTGGTGGCCGCCGACTCCGCCTTGATCTCCTCCAGGCGCGCCTGGATCCCGGCGGCGGTCAGGGCGTCGAAGCCGGGCCCGGCGACGAGGTCCTCGACCGCCATCAGGCGGTGCAGGACGGCCGGGTTGCTGATCTTGGCGCGCTGGCCCGACATGAGCTGGGACAGCATCGGCGCCGACAGCCCGAGCACGCCGGCGAGCCCCGACTGCGACATTCCGAGGCGGCCGAGCAGCGGCCGGACGCGCTCGCCGAGCGGCTCGCCGTACCACTCGGCCTGCAGCGCGCGGTTCCGGGCGATGGTGTCCTCGGCGACGCTCACCCGGCGACCCCCTCTTGACGATTTACAGATGCAAACGATAGATTCGCGACCGCACAAGGTTCTGCGACCTCTGAGCCCATGGTGCCACGGAAACAAGTATTTGCATATGTGACAGATCGAGAGGAACGACGATGGCTCTGGCACCTCGCCTCGCGGCCGCCGCCGCGGCGGCCCTGCTCCTCACCGGCGGCCTGGCCGGCTGCTCGCTGCCCGGGACGGGCTCGTCCTCGGGCTCGGGCCCGGCCTCGTCCACGCCCTCGTCCGGCGGCGAGAAGGCCGCAGGTTCGGCGGGCAAGGCGAGCTTCGACAACTCCGCCAAGCCGCTGGTGAAGGGCACCTTCGACAGCCCCGTGGCACAGGGCGCCAAGATCGACATCGCCGTCATGGGCCTCAAGGTGAGGGGGAGGCTGGCCACCCTCACCATGCAGCTCACCCCGCACGTCCCCCCCGGCGGGCCGGACCGCCTCAACGCCTACCGCCTCAACGGCGAGCACGGTCTCGGCACCTCGCTGATCGACCCGGTCAACCTCAAGAGGTACGTCGTGGTGAAGGACTCCGGCGGCAAGGAGCTGGAGACCGACGACATCTTCACGACCATGACCAACGACCAGGTCACCCCGTTCTACTTCACCTTCGCCGCCCCGCCCGAGAACGTGAAGACCGTCGACGTGCAGATCGGCACCTGGCCCACGTTCCGCGAGATCCCGGTCGAACGGTGAGCCGCGTGCGCCGCCCGGCCGTCCTCGCGGCCGCCCTGGCCCTCGTGCTCGCCGTCCCGGCCGTCGCCGGGGCCGACCCCGGAGTGCCGGACCTGAACCTGACCCAGAGCATCCTCCCCATCGAGACGGGCGCCTCCGTGTACGGCATCGAACTGCAGCAGGCGGTCGTCTCCCTGGAGGAGGAAGAGGGCGACGGGGCGCGGGTCACCGTCCGCATCTCGGCGGACGTCCTGTTCGACTTCGGCAAGGCGACGCTCACCGGCGCCGCCCGGCGCCGCATAGCCGAGCTGGCTCCCCGCCTCCGCGGGGCCCGCGGCGCCGTCCAGGTGGCGGGGCACTCCGACTCCGTCGGCGAACCCGCCTACAACCTCACGCTCTCCGAGCAGCGCGCCGAAGCGGTCAAGGCCGAGCTGGCGAAGGCCCTGACCGGGACGAGCCCGCAGATCGAGGCCAGGGGCTACGGCGAGACCAAGCCCGTCGTCCCCAACGAGCAGGGCGGCAAGGACGACCCCGCCGGGCGCGCCAAGAACCGCCGCGTCGAGATCATCTACGAGAAGGGCTGACCGCGCGCTGCGGCGAGACGAATCGGCCGATACCTCGGTCACCTGGCCCCGGACCCTCTCAGCTAGGCCCGGCCGGGCGTCTGCCGACGAGGTCGGGACACCACGCGAGTTGTTTTAGGCAGGCCGACAAGCCTGAGCAAATCAGGCTTTGAGGGACATTTACTACTCAAGACGGGTTCTTTGGGTTCTCAGCGGTAGGGGTTTCTCAGTCAGAGGAAGGAAACAGATGATTACAGAACAACAGATTCCCCGAGTGCTGGAACACCCGCTCTACGACGAGCGCGGCAGCAAGGTCGGCGACGTCAAGCACGTCTTCCTGGACGACCGGACCGGTCGCCCCGAGTGGCTGGGCGTCAAGACCGGGATGCTCGGCGCAAAGGAGTCCCTCGTCCCGGCCCAACGGGCCGAGTGGGTCTCCGACCACGTCGAGGCGGGATACGAGAAGGACTTCATCAAGCAGGCACCCGACGTCGACCTCGAAGCCGGCGAGCACATTCCGGCGGCCGAGGTACAGCGGCTGTACCACTACTACGGCATCGACTCGGGCGGCCAGGAGCCCGCCGGCGCTCCGACGGAGGCGGGACCGGAGCGGGCCCACGAGCCCGACGACGCGATGACCCGCTCAGAAGAGAAGCTGCATGTCGGCACGGAGACCCGGGAGTCCGGCCGGGCCCGACTGCGCAAGTACGTGGTCACCGAGGAGCAGCAGGTGACCGTCCCGGTCAGCCACGAGGAGGTCCGGGTCGAGCGCGAGCCGATCACCGATGAGAACCGGGACGCGGCGTTGCGCGGGCAGGAGATCACCGAGGCCGAGCACGAGGTCGTCCTGCACGAAGAGCGACCGGTGGTGTCCAAGGAGACGACCCCGGTGGAGCGGGTGCGGGCCTCCAAGGAGACCGTGACCGAACAGGAGACCGTCGGTGGCGAAGTCCGCAAGGAGCGCATCGAAATGGAGGAGGAGGACACCGAGCATCGAGGCCGCCGCAAGCGGTGACCCGATCGCTCCCGTTCACGCGGGTGCGGGCGGCGGGCCCAGATGGTCGAAGATCTGCAGGGGCTCGCCGTCCAGCGTGCGGACGGGGAAGCGCAGTTCCAGCCGGCACGCCGCCAGCGCCCCGCGCGCCGCGTCGGCGTGGGCGGGACGTTGCCCCGGGTCGGGCGCGCACAGATGGGCGACCACCGCCCACAGCAGAGGCGGCACCCCTGGGGGCGGCACCCCGATCCGCTGGCGCGGCTCGGGGTCCCCGGCGCCGGTCAGCATCCGCCAGGCGACCATGCCGGCGGCGTACAGGTCCTGCCGCGGGCCGGGCCGGTCCCAGTCGAACACCTCGGGCGCGAGGTATCCCGGCGTCCCCACGGCGAAACCGGTGGTGGTGAAGCGCTGGTCGTCCTCCCCCAGGGCGATCCCGAAGTCGGCCAGCCGCACGTGCGGCGCCCCGACCGGACTCGGCTCCAGCAGCAGGTTGGCGGGCTTGACGTCCCGGTGGACGACCCCGGCGCCGTGGATGTGGCTCAGCGCGGCCAGCAACTGGTCGAGGACCTCGGCCGCGTACTCGGGCGGAAGCCTGCCGTAGTCCCCGAGGAGCGTCTCCAGCGAGCCCCCGCGCACGAGGTCCATGGCGAGGAGCACATCGTCGTACGCCGTGCACGAGGCGTAGGGCGTCAGCACATGGGGGTGCGCCATGCGCAGCGCACGCTCCCGGACGACCCGCAGCATCGACGTCGGGCCCGGCTGCCGGACGAGCTTGGCCGCGCAGTACCGCCCCTCCGCGTGGTCGTAGGCACGCCACACGCGGCTGGTCCCTCCCACCCCGATCCGGTCGAGCATGGTGAACCGCCCGCCGACCACCCACCCCGAGTCCACGGCACCGATCGTACGGAAGACCACCCGTCCCGGGGATGCCAGATTTACGCACACTTGTCAACAGAACAGGCGTTCTGCGCATCTAACACGAGGAGGTACAGACGCCCCTTGAAGGCGGCCTCCCTAAACTGACGATCACGCAGACCACGCGCCCTCCCCAGGGCCCGCCCCCGAGACGGGACCGATGAGCGACAGAGACCCGCGCCGCGACGACCTCGCGGGGGACGAGGCCGCCCGCCGACCACCGGCGCCCCCGGAGACGGCCGGCGCCGCGTCCGGACAGGACGGCGGCGACGCCGAAGCCCCGGAAGAGACCGCGACCGGCGACGGGACCGCGACCGGCGACGAGAAGCCGGTCGGTGGCGAGGAACCGGTCGGTGGCGAGGAACCGGCGGACGAAGGCGGGCCGGACGGAGGCGGGCCGGACGGAGGCAGGCCGGACGACGCCGCGCCGTCCGGGGCCGCCACCGGAGTCCGGCGGGGCGGCGGGCGGCGCAGGGGGCTGCGGTGGGTCGCGGTCGGCGCGGTCGCGCTGCTGCTGGCCGCAGGGGGCGGCGCGGCGTGGCTCTACCACGACCTCATGGGCGGCATCGAGCAGAAGCACGTCAGCGACGACCTCGGCGCGAACCGGCCGAAGAAGCTGAACAAGTCGCTCAACATCCTGCTGATCGGGTCCGACACGCGGGAGGGCGAGAACTCGGAGTACGCGGTGCCGGGGATGGCCGGGGCGCGGTCGGACACCACGATCCTGCTGCACCTCTCGCCGAACCGGGACCAGGCGGTCGGGATCAGCTTTCCGCGCGACTCGATGGTGAGGATGCCGGCGTGCAGGAAGGAGAAGGGCGGCACCGTCCCGGCACAGTTCGGGATGCTGAACGCGGCGTTCGCGTACGCGGGGCCGACGTGCACGTGGAAGACGCTGGAGTCGCTCACCGGCATCCACATCGACCATTTCGTCCAGGTGGACTTCGCCGGGTTCAAGCGGATGGTGGACGCCCTGGGCGGCGTCGAGATCTGCGTCGACAAGCCCGTGAGGGACCCGAGGGCCGAGCTCTACCTGAAGGCCGGGAAGCAGACCGTGAAGGGGGAGGACGCGCTCGGCTACGTGCGCGCGCGCTACTCGCTCGGTGACGGCTCCGACCTGGAGCGCATCGAACGGCAGCAGAAGTTCATGGCGGCGGTCGTCGACAAGGCCACCAGCGGGTCCGTCCTCACTGATCCGGCGAAGACGTACAAGTTCCTCAAGGCCGCGACCAAGTCGATGACGACCGACGACGACCTGGATCTGGCGGGGATGCGGAAGCTGGCGGACGGGCTGAAGGGGATGAGCGCGGGCCAGGTGCGGTTCGTCACCGTCCCCGTGGAGGGGTACGCGCCGGACCCGAACCGCGTCCAGTGGAACGGGGAACTCGCGAAGCCGCTGTTCGAGGCGATCCGGCATGACGACGAACTGCCCGCGAAGCCCACCGAGCCCGCCCAGGCGCGGCCGGAGCCGCCTTCACCCGGCAAGGTGCACGTCACCGTGGTCGACGCGGGGGCCCGGGACGCGCAGGTGAAACGGGTCGTCAACCAGCTCCGGCGGCGCGGGTTCACGGTGGCGAAGAAGGTCGAGAAGGCCGCCGCGGCGCCGCAGACCCGCCTCGTCTACGCGCCGGCCGCGGAGGCGCAGGCCTCGGCGCTCGCGCGGGACGTCCCGGACGCGCTGCTCACCTCCGACGCCGCCGCGCCGCGGGACGGCGTCCGGCTCGTCGTCGGAGCGAGGGGGGCGCGCCTCGCGCCGCCCGCCATCAACAAGATCGGCGGAGGCGTCGAGGCCGGCCGGAAGCTCTGCGGCTGACCCTCGGCCGGCGGCGGAGAGGATCGACGCGAGCACCCCGGCGAGCATGCAGGGGCCGTACGGGAACTCGCCCTCGCGCGACCTGCGGACGATCATGATGCCGACGGCGACGAGGCCGCCGGGCAGGGAGGCGGCCAGCAGGATCAGCGGCGGTAGTAGCGGCGGTCGTAACGACGGTCGTAACGGTCGTCATAGTCGTCATCGCCATTGATCAGGAGCCAGATGAAATAGCACAGCAGCAGCCCCGCGAGGATGCTGCCGATATCGATCGCACCTCCGCCGGTGAACGACTCGCGGGTCGCGGCCGCCGTGCACACTTTGCCCTTGCACTTGGCGTCCTCGTGCTTCTCGCGCCATTCGTCGGGCGGTGAGGTCACGCGGACGTGCGGCTTGTCCTTGATCAGTACGGCCGTCTGCCGTACACCGTCCTCCATCGCGGTGGCGCCGGGTTCGAAGTACTTGCCGGCATGGATCCGGGGCCGGCCCTCGTAGATCGCGTTGACGGCCTTCGCCTGCAGCCAGGAACGGTTGGCCACACAGATGATCAACACGATGCCCATCATCACGAGAAGAACGATGCGGGCTATCAGCCCGAAACAACCCATCCCGGCACTTCGACGGTAGAACACACTGAGGACCCGTCCGGAGACCGGCGGAAGGCGCAACCGGTTCCGATCGGCGCACGAACCAGGCCGGACGAAGACGAGACGGCCCCCGCGAGGGGGCCGTCTCCGGTCAGTGCCTCACAGGGAGGCCTTCAGATCAAGCCGCCCCCCGGGTTCGTCGCCCCGAGGAACAGCAGGTCGCCCGGTCACCCAGTGATCGCGTGCCAGGCCGCCTCCGCGGCGAGCTTCTCGGCCTCCTTGGCCTTGCCGCCCTGGCCCGGGCCGTACTCGACGCCGCCGACCAGGACCCAGGCCGTGAAGTGCGCCCTGTGGTCCGGTCCGCTCTGCTCGACCCGGTACCGAGGCGCCCCCAGCCCCTTGAAGACGGCGAGGGACTGCAGCGCGCTCTTCCAGTCCAGCCCCGCGCCCAGCAGCGCCAGCCGTTCGATGAGATCGCCGAACGACCGGTGCACCAGCGCGGAGACCGCGCCTATGCCGTGCCGCAGGTGGACCACCCCGATCAGCGCAGTCAGCGTGTCGGCCAGGATGGAGTCCTTCTCCCTCCCACCGTCGGCCTGCTCGCCGCGGCCCAGCCGGATGTGAGCCCCGACGCCGAGCGAGCGGGCCACTCCTGCCAGCGCCGCAGCGGTGACCGCGGCGGCCCGCAACTGGCTCAGCAAGCCCTCCGCGTCCCCGGGCCTGCGGTGGAACACGATGTCGGTGATGCACATCCGCAGGGCCGCCTCGCCCACGAAGACCAGGCGCTGGTCAGCGCGCAGGCCGTTCTCGTTGGCGTAGGAACGGTGCGTGAGGGCCTCTTCGAGCAGCGGGTCGTCATGCGCGACCCCGAGCGCACCGGCGAGTTCCGCTCGATCCGGTGCCGATCCGCCTCGCCGCTCCGGTTCTTCGACCGTCATCCTCGTCTCCTTCTTGTTTTATCGACAGGTCGCGGGCGCCCCTAGGGCACCCACGAGTTACCGTGCGGCCGCCATGGAAGGCCGCAACGCTCCGCCGGCGTGGCGGACGGGCTGGGCCTCACCGGCCCGACACCGCCCGACCGGGCTCGCAGCCTCGACGACGGTTCCGCTCTCAACGGCCGAGGGCCGGCACTGATCCGCACGGATCTGTCCCGGTACGGGGCCTTCTCCACCAAGAACGGGAAGTTCGTGGTGGCCGAGTACGCGCTCGACCACCCCGCCTCCCGAACGCCCGGCCGAGCCGCCTTCCGAGGCGGTTCGGCGCCCGGGCACGATGCACCGGCCGGCCCCCGCCTCCCCAGGTGGAGGCCGGTTTCTCGGGTGCACCGCACGCCGCAGGAGTTGCCGCTTCCGGCCGCGTCCGGACGGTAGACCCCGCGAGTGACCTTCCCGGCTCTCGCTACGCAACCAAGACCGAAGGAGCTTTTCCATGAACGGACTGACCGGGGTCATCGGATCCCGTCCGCAGCAGCGTCCCGAGTTCGAGACGGGCCCCGTGCCCTACACCATCGGGAAGCAGACGAGCGAGGCCAACGAGCCCACGGAGGCGATGGTCGAGCACTCGGTGCAGGGCATCTTCGCCGACCTCCCCCCGGAGGTGCGGGGCATCGTGACGCGCGTCGCGATGGAGCTGATCCGCAATGCCCAGTGGTACGGGCAGGCGCCGGCAGGGGTGTTCCTGCCCGACGGTCCGGCCGTCACCCTGTTCCTGGGGTGGGCCACCGACGAGCGGGAGATGGTGAAGTACCCCCTCGTCATGGTGGGCGACCGGAACCCCGAGATGCCCACGGTGCAGGAGTCGACCCGGACCGGGCTCAAGCGAGTCATCTCGCAGACCCACCGGTGCGGCGCCGTGCGCACCGGTGGCGGCAAGCGCGCCTGGGCCATCGTGGACCCGCAGCCGCGCTGATCTCCACCTGACCGACGCCCGGATCCACCGATCCGGGCGATGCAGTGGCCGGCCTTCACCCCGATGGGGTGGAGGCCGGTTCTTGTTCCGATGGACCGCAGATTTCCGGCCCGATTCGAAGATGCGGGTTGCCGACTCGGCCGGGCTCTGTACAGTCCACTATGCGGGTTCTCGAGACCCGTCATTTTGTTAACAGATGATTGAAAACGAAACGGGGTTATCACCATGGCCATGCAAATGGGCAGGAAGGTCGGCGAGAACGAGGACGGCGACATCATCCTCGACGACGACGGCACCATCAAGGGTGCATGACGACAACTGATCGATGTGGCCTCCGGGCCGCGGTGCTGATCAATAGGCCGCTCTCGTCCCGGATCCCCGGGACGAGAGCGGTTCTTCATTTCTCCGGTCGGCGGCGTCCTGTCAGTCGCGGAGGCGGACGCGGCAGGCCAGGTGCAGGGCGAACGCGGTGTCCGGGTCGGACAGGTCGGCGCCGAGCCTTTCGACGATCTTCCTGATCCGGTAGTTGACCGCGTTGGGGTGCAGCGCCAGCCGGGACGCGGCGGCCTTCAGCGAGCCGCGCGCGTCAAGGTAGGCGCACAGCGTGGCGATGGCCTCGGCCGACCGTCCCGGGCCGAGCGCGTCGAGCGGGCGCAGCAGATCGTCGACCACCCGGCGGCTGAGTGCGGAGGCGGCGATCTGGGACAGCACCCGGTTGATGCCGGCGGCGTCGAAGGTGTGGACGAGTTCGCGGGAGCGGACGGCGATCGCCGCCGCGGCGCGGGCCTCCGTGGCCGACTGGCGCAGCCCCTCGATCCCCCGCTGCGGTGTGCCGATCCCGAAGCGCAGCACCATACCGGGATGCTCCTCCGCCACGGCGGCGCGCACGGCGTCGATCATCTGCAGGGCGCGCGGCGGCCGGATCTCGGCCCGGGCGGTGCCGACCAGCACGATGTCGGCGGCGAGGCGGGCCAGGTTCCACGACTCGCCGGAGGGCTGCGGGGCCTGGTGGGTGCGCAGGGTGAGGGTGTCGAACAGCCGCCGCCGCTCCGCGAGCTCGGCGGGGTCCGGGCCGGGCGGCCGGTCCGGGGTCATCCAGATGGCGGTGTGCAGGTCGTCCACGGCCAGGCCGAGCAGCCGGGCCCGGTCGGCCAGTGCCCCCGCCTGGACGCGCTCGCTGACGATCAGCTCGGTGAGGATGTCGGACCGGGTCTGGCCGGGCGCGGTCGCCCGCTCCAGCGCGAACTGCCGCAACCGGCCGACCGCGGCGGCCACGGCGGGCAGCACCAGCCGCACGGCGTCGTCCGGCGGACCCGTCACGCCGCCCTGGCGGCGGCCCGCCACCCAGATCGGCTCGGCGTCCGCCGGCCCCGCCGCCTCGTCCGTCGTCGTCAGGGTGCGGCCGAGCACCGCCCCGACCCGTTCGAGCAGCGCGACGACGCGGTCGCCGTCCTCGGCGGCGCCGGGGGGCTCGCCGGCCTCGCGGACGATCCGCAGCGCCGCCTGCGCGCGGGCGAGCGAGTCGGCGGCGTCGCCCCGGATGACCTGGCCGAGGTAGAGCACGACCTCGGCGACGTCGCAGTCCTCCTCGGCCGTGAGGACGGCGAGGCGGGCGCGGTCGGCCAGCCGGGCCGCGGTGATCGGCAGCGGGCCGCAGCCGATGAGGACCAGCGCGGGCACGCCGCGTTCGGCGGCGGTGCGGACGGCGATGTCCAGCTCGTATCCGGCGGCCCTCGCGGCCGACCGTCCCGTCACGACGACCAGCGCGCCCTCCGGGGCGCGCCGCAGACGCGCCAGCGCCTCGACCGCGGTGACGGAGGTGAGCGGCACGGCGTCGGCCGGGCCGGCGAGCAGGGTGAGGGGGATCCGGGAACCGGTCCCGACCAGGTCCGCGACGAAGGACACGCCCGCATTGTGCCACCGACACAAACACTCGCGAAACCTTGTGCCCTCCACCCTTCCGCCAGGTCAGACGGTGGGACCATTCTTCCAGCATGCAGATGACACCTTCGAGGACCGGTCGCGTGACCCTAGACGACGTTCCGGCGCTCGCCCGCGGCTGCGCGATCCTGGGCACCGGGGGCGGCGGGGACGTCGAGACGGGCACGCTGACCGCGGTCCGGGCGATCGACGAGTTCGGCGAGGTGCCGCTCATCCCGCTGTCGGAGGTGCCCGACGACAGCCTCGTCCTCCCGCTGTCGGGGATCGGAGCGCCCACCGTCGCCCACGAGATGCTGATGAGCGGGGAGGAGCCGCTGCTCATCCGGGACGAGGTCGAGCGGACGCTCGGCCGTCCGGTGGCCGCGGTGATGGCCTGCGAGATCGGCGGCTCGAACGGCGTCGGTCCGGTCGGCTGGGCGGCGCGGCTCGGCCTGCCGCTGGTCGACGCCGACGGGATGGGACGGGCGTTCCCCGAGGTCCAGATGGTCTCGATGTACGTGGCGGGACGGCCGGTGAACCTCGTCGTCCTGGCCGACGTGCAGGGCAACGTCACCACGGTCCGCCCGGTCGACGGGCTGTGGTCCGAGCGCATCTCCCGGGCGGTCTGCGTCGCCAGCGGGGCGTCGGCGCTGATGGCCGACTACGTGCTGACCGGCGCGCAGGCGCGGGGCGCGGTCATCGAGGGCACGGTCACCAAGGCCCTCGCGATCGGCCATGCCGTGCGGGACGGTTCCGACCCGCTCGGCTCCCTGTGCGCGACGCTGGACGCCACCGTCCTGATCACCGGGAAGGTCGTCGACGTCGAGCGGCGGACCGGCGGCGGGTTCGTCCGCGGCAGCCTGGTCGTCGACGGCACCGGCGAGGACCGCGGCCGGCTGCTCCGGGTGGAGATCCAGAACGAGAACCTGATCGCGCTGGAGGACGGCCGGGCGCGCGCCTGCGTCCCCGACCTGATCACCGTGGTGGACGCGCAGACCGCCGGCGCCATCTCCACCGAGTCGCTGCGCTACGGACAGCGGGTGGCGGTGCTGTCCTGGGCGTGCGACCCGATCTGGCGGACCGAGCGCGGTCTCGCCACGGCCGGCCCTCGGGCGTTCGGCTACGACATCGACTACACGCCCGTGGAGGAGCTCTCTCATGGCTGACCGTACGTCCGGCGGCACCGTCGCCCGGGACCTGCGCATCGGCGTCGACGTCGGCGGCACCAACACCGACGCGGTCGTCCTCAGCGCCAAGGGCGAGGTGCTGGCCCGGACGAAGCAGGCGACCAGCGCCGACGTCTCCTCGGGTCTGCACGCGGCGCTGACCGCGGTGCTGGACCAGCTCGGCGACGACGTCCGGCGGGTGGGCCGGGTCATGCTCGGCACCACGCACGCCACCAACGCCATCCTGGAGCGGCGGGGGCTCGGCAAGGTGGCCGCGATCCGGCTCGGCGGGCCGGCCACCACCTCGGTGCCCCCGGCGCAGTCCTGGCCGGCGGACCTGTCGGCGGCGATCACCGCGCGCACCGCCGTGCTCCCCGGCGGCCACTACGTCGACGGCAGGCCCATCTCCAAGCTCGACCCCGGCGCGCTGCGCGCCGTGCTCGCCGACGTCGCCGGCGAGGCCGACGCGATCGCGCTGACGAGCGTGTTCAGCCCCGCCTTCGCCGACCAGGAGATCGAGGCGGCGGAGATCGCCCGGGACGAGCTCGGCGACGCGGTGCCCATCTCGATGAGCCACGAGATCGGCACGCTCGGGCTGCTGGAGCGCGAGAACGCCACGATCCTCAACGCCGCCCTCTACCGGGTCATCAGCGCCGTGTGGGACGGGCTGCAGCACACGCTGGCCGAGCGGGGCCTGGACGTCACCACCTACTTCGCGCAGAACGACGGCACCCTCATGGCGATCGACTACGCCGTGCGGTACCCGGTGCTGACGATCGGCTCGGGCCCGGCCAACTCCATCCGGGGCGCGGCGTTCCTGTCCGGCCTCACCGACGCGATCATCGCGGACGTGGGCGGCACCTCGACCGACTTCGGCGTGCTGTACGCCGGCTTCCCCCGGGAGTCGTCGGCGGGCGTCGAGATCGGCGGGGTGCGGACCAACTTCCGGATGCCCGACATCCTCGCCCTCGCGCTCGGCGGCGGCACCGTCATCGGGCCGGACGGGGCGGTCGGGCCGCAGTCGGTCGGGTACCGGATCACCGAGAAGGCGCTGACCTTCGGCGGCGACACCCCCACCATGACCGACGCGGGCGCGCTGGCCGGGCGCGGCGCGCCGGCCGGCGCCGCGATCCCGGAGCGGCTGCGCGGCGCGCTCGGCGCGGCGGTGGAGACGGCCGACCAGATGCTGGCCGACGCGGTCGACCGGATGACCCTCGGCAAGACCGACCAGCCGCTGATCGCGGTGGGCGGCGGGTCGTTCCTGATCCCCGACACGCTGGCCGGCGTCGCCGAGGTGATCCGCCCCGCCCACGGGGACGTCGCCAACGCCGTCGGCGCGGCGATCGCCATGGTCAGCGGAACCATTGAGACCATCATCCCGGCAGGCGAGGGCCGCAGGGAGGCCATCGCCGAGGCGTCCGACGCCGCCGGACGCCGGGCCGTGCAGGCCGGAGCCGATCCGGCCGGAGTGGAGGTCGTGGAGATCACCGAAGTACCGATGAGTTACCTGCCCGAACCCGCGCTGCGGCTGCGGGTCAAGGCCGCCGGCCCGCTCGGCAACCTCTAGCCCGGCCCCCCACTCCCCCCTGTCCGGTCCCCCTGCAAGGAGATCCCGTCATGTCCTGGCGCATAAGATCACTGGCGCTCGCGGCGGCAGTCGCCGTGACCGTCACCGGCTGCTCGGGCGGAGCCGTCCGCAAGTCGGCCTCGACGTCCAGCGCGTTCGTCTACTCGTTCAACCTCAACATCGTCACCGACTGGGACCCCGCGACCTCGTACTCCAACGAGATCATCGCGATGCAGAACGTCTACGAGTCGCTGACCCGGTACAACACCGAGTCCAAGAAGGTCGAGCCGCGGCTCGCGACGAAGTGGACCTCGTCCGACGACGGCAAGAAGTGGACGTTCACCCTGCGGGACGGCGTGAAGTTCCACACCGGCACCGCGCTGACCTCCAGCGTCGCCAAGGCCGCCATCGAGCGGACGATGAAGATGAAGGGCGGCGCCGCCTACATCTGGGACCCGGTGAAGACGATCGAGGCGCCGGACCCGCACACGCTGGTGTTCGAGCTGAAGTACGCGGCGCCGCTCGACCTGGTCTCCTCCTCCGGCTACGCCTCCTACATCTACGACACGAAGGCGCCCGGCGGCGCGGACCTCAAGGACTACGTCGCGAAGGGCCACGACACCGGCACCGGGCCGTACACCGTCGCCTCCTGGAACAAGGGGCAGGAGGCCGAGGTCCGGCTGGGCCAGTTCAAGGACTACTGGGGCGGCTGGAAGGGCTCGCACTACACCAGCGTCGAGTTCCGCAACACCCCGCAGGTCACCACCGCGTGGCAGCAGTTGCAGGCCGGTGACGTCACCTACGTGCACCGGCTCAACCCGCAGCTGTTCGCACAGGCGAAGGGGATGAAGGACCTCAAGACCGACTCGGTTCCGTCGTTCCAGAACCTCATGGCGTTCTTCAACACCGAGGCCGGTCCCCTGAAGGACGTCAAGCTCCGCAAGGCCGTCCAGGCGGCGATCGACTACAACGGCCTGGTGTCGACGCTGAAGGGCTCGGGAACCGCGGCCAGCGGCGTCGTCCCGACCGGGCTGACCGGGGCGACCCCCGGCCTGGCCGGGCGCCAGGACACCGCGGCGGCGACGCGGCTGCTGAACGAGGCCGGGTACGGGCCGGGCAAGAAGTCGCTGACGCTCGACCTCACCTACGCGCAGGGCGACGACGACCAGCAGAAGTTCGTGACGCTGCTCAGCTCCGCGCTCAAGGGCCTGAACGTGAAGGTCCAGGCCAAGCCGATGCAGTGGGACGCCCAGTGGGACCGTGCCAAGAGCAAGGACGCGTCCAAGCGCCAGGACGTCTTCGTCATGTACTGGTACCCGGACTACCCGGACGCCTACAGCTGGTTCCTGAACCTGTTCCGCTCGGCCGACCCGGTCAACTTCAACCTCACCTACCTCGACGACCCCGGCGTCGACGGTGAGATCGACAAGCTGCCGGAGCTGACCGCCACGAACCGGTCCGCGGCGGAGGCGTCCTACGCCTCGCTCCAGCGCAGGCTCCTGGTCGACCAGGCCGTCGCCGCGCCGCTGTTCGTCCAGCAGTACCAGCGGGCGTACTCGGCGGACGTCGACGGCTACACCGACGACCCGGCGTACCCCAACGTCGTGTTCGCGCACGAACTCAGCCCGGCCGCGTGACATGACCCGCTACCTGCTCCGACGCCTGGCACAGGCCGCGTTCGTCGTGGCCGGTGTCGTGGTGCTCACCTTCGTGGTGATGCGGCTGGTCCCCGGGGACCCGGCGGTGACCTACGCCGGGCCCCGGGCCTCCGCCGCCGAGCTCGCCCGGACCCGCGCGGAGCTCGGCCTGGACGACACGCTGCCCGTCCAGCTCTGGGACTACCTCACCTCGCTGGTCCAGGGCGACTGGGGAATCAGCCTGCACACCCGCCAGGACGTGCTCGGCGACATCTCCACCGCCTTCCCCGCCTCGCTGGAGCTGGTCGGCACCGGGGTGATCATCGCGGTGCTGGTGGGCATTCCGCTCGGGGTGCTCGCCGCCCGGTTCCGGGGCCGGCCGGCCGACGGATCCATCCGGATCACCTCGATGGCGGGCGTGTCGGTGCCGGTCTTCCTGCTGGCGCTCTTCGCGCAGAACGTGTTCGCCACCAAACTGGGCTGGCTCCCCGTCGCCGGTGAGTACGACCCCGAACTGGACGGCACCAGCCCGCTGCACCTGTACACCAACATCACGGCGGTGGACGCGCTGATCACCGGGAACTGGCCGGTCCTCGGCAGCACCCTGGCCCACCTCGTGCTGCCCGCGGCCGCGATCTCCGCCTATCCGACCGGCGTGGTCGCCCAGATGACCCGCGCCGCGCTCATCGAGGAGTCGACGCAGAACCACGCGCGGCTGGAACGGGCCCTCGGCTTCACCCGCTGGCAGGTGCTGACCCGGTTCTCGCTGCGGCCCGCGCTCAGCCCGGTGCTGGCCCTGCTGGCGCTCGTCTTCGCCTTCTCGCTGGTGAACGCCTTCCTGGTCGAGGCCATCTTCAACTGGCCCGGGCTCGGCCGGTACGCGGCCGACTCGATCCGCTCGTCCGACGCCCCCGCCATCGCGGGCGTCACCATCGCGATCGCGTTCACCTACGTCGTCGTCAACCTGCTGGTGGACCTCGCGCAGGCCGCCATCGACCCGCGGGTGAGGATCAGATGACCGCTCTCGACACCCCCGCCGCGCCCCTGCGGGAACGGCCCGTGCACCGGGTGATGCGGGCGGCCCGCACCGACCGGCTGGCCGCCGTCGGCGCCGTGGTCCTCGCCCTGGTCGTGGTCGCGGCCATCGCGGCCCCGCTGCTGGCGCCCTATCCGGGCGACGGGACCGACGCGACCCACCCGGCCGAGGCGCTGCGGGCGCCCGGCGGCGAGCACTGGTTCGGGACCGACGGGGTCGGCCGCGACATGCTGACCCGGGTGCTCTACGGGGCGCGCACCTCACTGACGATCGCCGTCGCGGTGCTCGCCCTGTCCGCCGTCATCGGCGTGCTGCTCGGCGTCGTCGCCGGGTACGCGGGCGGGATCGTCCGGGACGTCATCATGCGGATCACCGACGTGTTCCTGGCCTTCCCGGCGCTGCTGCTGTCGGTGGCGCTGGCGCTCGTGCTGCACCCGGGGACGCAGGGGGCGATCATCGCCATCACCGCGTCCTGGTGGCCCTGGTACGCCCGGATGAGCGCGGTCGCCGCGACGTCCATCAGATCGCGCGGCTTCATCGACGCGGCCCGCTGCCTCGGCGGGTCCCGGACGCGGATCGTGCTGCGGCACGTCCTGCCCAACTCGCTGACCCCGGTCCTGGTCCAGCTGTCCCTGGACGCGGGCGGGGTCATCCTCACGGCCGCGGCGCTGTCCTTCCTCGGCCTCGGGCCGCAGGAGCCCACCGCGGAATGGGGGCTGATGGTCCAGCAGGGGCAGAGCCTGTTCACCACGAACTGGTGGGTGGTCGCCTTCCCCGGCCTGGCCATCGTGGTCACGGCGTTCTGCTTCAACGTGCTCGGCGAGGGCCTGCGGTCCGCCCTCGACCCCCGGCGGGAGGTCACCCGATGAAAGCGGTGCTCACTGCGGAGAACCTGCGGGTGCGGGCCGGCGACCGGCTGCTGGCCTCGCTCGACGAGCTGAGCGTCGGCCCCGGCGAGTGCGCCGCGATCGTCGGCGAGAGCGGGTCGGGCAAGACCACGGCCCTGAACGCGATGCTCGGGCTGACCGACGGGCTGCGGGTCAGCGGAAAGGTCGTCGTCAACGGCACGGACGTCGTGACGGCGGACGACCGGACCCTGTCGAAGCTGCGCGGCTCGGTCATCGCCCTGGTCAGCCAGAGCCCGCAGGCGTCCCTCAACCCCACGATGCGGCTCGGGGCCCTGCTCAAACGGGTGCTCGCCCGGCACGGCCTGCGCGGCGCCGAGGCCCGCGAGCGGACCGAGGAGGCGCTGCGCAGCGTCCTGCTCGACCCCGGGCTGCTGCGCCGCTACCCGCACCAGGTCTCCGGCGGCCAGGCGCAGCGCTTCGCCATCGCGATGGCCGTCGCCCTGCGCGCCGACGTCATCCTGGCCGACGAGCCCACCAGCGCGCTGGACGTCACCGTGCAGGCCGCCGTCCTGGACCTGCTGGCCCGGCTGCGCGACGAGCACGGGATCGCCCTGGTCTTCGTCTCGCACGACCTGGCCGTCGTGTCCGGGATCGCCGACCACGTCGTCGTCATGCGGCAGGGCAGTGTGGTCGAGGCGGGACCGGCCGCCGACGTCCTGCAAAGCCCCTCCGCCGCCTACACCCGGGAACTGCTCGACGCGGTCCCCGCGATCGGGGAGTGACCATGCTCAGCGCGGACGATCTCACCGTCAGCTACGACCGGACCCCGGTGGTCCGCGGCGTCTCCCTCACGGTGCCGGAGAACTCCGGCGGCGTCGCCGTCATCGGGGAGAGCGGATCGGGCAAGACCACCATCGCGCGGGCGCTGCTCGGCCTGGTCAGGCCCGAGCGCGGCCGGGTGCTGTTCCGCGACCGCGACATCGCCCGGCTCGACCGGGCGGGGCGGGCGCTGTACCGCTCGCAGGTCCAGCCGGTGTTCCAGGACGGCAGCGAGGCCCTCGACCCCCGGATGCGCATCGGCGCCTCGATCTCCGAGGCGCTGCGGATCCGGCGGCGCCGCGCCGGCGGCGAGCCCGCGGGGAAGGACGGGGACCTCCCGTCGGTGACGGAGCTGCTCACCGACGTCGGCCTCGATCCCGACCTCGCCGGGCGCCGCCCCCACCAGCTGTCCGGCGGGCAGCGGCAGCGCGTCGTCATCGCCCGGGCGCTGGCGGTCGACCCGCGGCTGCTCGTCCTCGACGAGCCGACCAGCGCCCTGGACGTCACCGTGCAGGCCCACGTGCTGGACCTGCTGGCGGGGCTGCGCGACGAGCACGGGCTGAGCTACCTGCTGATCACCCACAACCTGGCCATCGTCGACCGGCTCTGCGACACCGTGCACGTCCTGTTCGCCGGGCGGATCGTGGAGTCCGGCCCGATCGGCACCGTGCTCGGCGCCCCGGCCCACCCCTACACCGCCGCGCTGCGCGACGCCGTCCCCCGGCTGGGCGCGGCGCACCGGGCCGCCGGCGCCTCGGACGCGCTGCCCGCCGCCGAGGGCTGCCCGTTCCGGCACCGCTGCCCGATCGCGGTCGACCGGTGCGCCACCGAGGATCCGCGGCTGCTGCCGCTCGCCGACGAGCACAGCGTCGCCTGCCACCGGGCCGTCCCGGCCGGAGCCGACGGGGCCGTCCCCGCCGAGGCCGACAGGGCCGTCCCGGCCGAGGCCGACAGGGCCGTCCCGGCCGAGGCCGACGACCACCGGTCCGGCGCCGAGCTGTGAGAAAGGGACGGCGGGAGGATGGCTCCTCCCGCCGTCATCTGGATACGTGGCGCTGGCCGGCGTCACGCTGCTGTCGGTTCCACGGTTCGGGGGCGCGGGTTGGCCGGCCCGGCCCCGAACCGTGTTCAGATGTGCGGAGACCGTCTCCGCGCCCCTGCTCCACCTCTAGGGCGGTGTACGTCCCGCCGTCAGGCGGGCGATGTGCCCGCCGCGGCGACCGCCGCTAGGACGACGTGGCCGGGGCCTTCTCCAGAGCGAGACGGACCCCCTCCTCCGCCGTCCTGACCGCGGCCTCGGCGGCGTCCTTGTGGGCGGCGGCGGTCTGCGCCTGGGCCGCGGCCCTCTCCGCCTCGGTCCGGGTCTTCACCGCCGCGGCCTCCGCCTTCTTCGCGTCGGCGCGAGCCTTCGCGAGCCTGGCCTCGGCGACCCTGCGTTCCGCCTGGGCGACGGCCTGCTCGCAGTCCCCGTACTCCTGGGTGAGCCGTTCGAGCGTCTCCAGGATCTTGCCGCGCTCGTCCAGGGCGTGCTGCAGGACGGCCTCGGGCGTGGCCGACGACAGCTCGATGAGCGGCGCGTGGCCCCGGTCCCTGAGGCTGAAGCTCATCTGGGCGACCGCGGCCGCGGCCACCGTGATGACGATGACCCCGGCCCACTGGATCGGGATCAGCCGCGTGTCCAGGAAGGCCAGCCCGACGAGCGTGGCGATCAGCGGACTCGCGGTGAGGAACACCGCGTACACGGCGTCGCCCGCGAGTTCCCTCGCCGGCATCTGGATGATGCGGGGCAGGGTGTTGTTCAGCAGCCCGACCAGCAGCGCCCACAGGACGATCTGCCAGCTCAGGAAGGCGAAGCCCCCCGTGAGCATGACGATGCCGCCGGCGAGCACGCCGACGGACAGCGTCGACCAGGCGATCACCTTCTCGGTGTAGAACCGGCCCGCGCCCTTGATGAGGCGGTCGGTGACGGGAAGGTACAGCGTCCGCAGGACGCCCGCGCCGAGGGCGCAGATCACGCCGAGCAGGTAGCCGCTTCCCGAAGCCGGCCCGTCTCGCTGGACGAGCAGGACCACGCCGAGCGCGGCGGCCGCCGCGAAGAGCGTGAGAAGGGCGGCTCGCCCCCTGCTCCCGCTCCTGAACCCCGCGATGACGGGAATGGAGAGCGGGACGGTGTAGTAGATCCCTCCGGCGACGCTGAAGGGGATGAAGGACAGGGCCGCGAACAGCAGCGCCTTGTCCATGCCGATCACCCCGAACGTCATCAGGGACAGTTTGCGCCGCGACCGTGCCGGCATCTCGGCTGCGGGCCTGTCGTCTCCGCCCTTCCCCGAAAGCTTCCAGAAGAAGAGGCGGAGCAGGAGCAGGAGCCCGCCGAAGGTCGCCTCCAGCGCCGTCGCCTGGTGCACCTGCAGACCGTTCGCGCCGATCAGCCGGTTGTCCAGGAGGGCCTTGCCCGACGCGGAGCTGAGCCGGTCCGCGCCTCCGAGCGCCACCCCCAGCCAGGGGTACCGCTTGCGTTCAGAACTTTGGTTTGTCATTTCCGGAACTCCTCGTGTGAAGTGCGCACAAAGAGAACCGGTGGTGACCCGGCTCCCTTTGTCGCACCGATGAACGGGTACGACTCCGTGGAGCCGGGTCGTGCTCAACGATCTTCATGCATGCCGACTCAGCCGCGGGGACATGCGGGTGGCCGCCCGGTGAACAGGCTCTTACGAAACGCCTTTGACGCCATTTCTGGCTCTAGCCCGCGGGGGGGTGCACGCCCTCCCTGGAAAGCGGTGGCTTCGTGAACCGCCGGCGAGGGCGCACAGAAACGGCGGACGCTTCCGGAGGAACTTTGCGGAGGCTCCCTCCGTTTTCCGTCACGTCCCGTGTCCCTACCACCACGGGCGACGCCGCGAACCCGCATCTCCGGCGGCGCCTGAGAGCGCACCCCCACAGCGGCCGCCGCAGAACTTATTCCACATTGGCTGGCACGATCAGGCGACGTTTTCGAATCGACCCTTGACAGCACGACGGTCCGTCATCTAACAGGCACGCCCGTTCCCGACCGTTCGACCGATCCGGCAGAATTTTCTGATTGCGTTTCGCGGAGGTTTCGGGACGGTTAACAGTGTCCGGCACCCGCCGGACACCGTCTGTGGCTCTAGGGGCCACAAAGATGGATCGCTCAAACAACAGGAGGACAGGGCTCATGAATCAGAGTCCCTCTCAGCGGCGTGGTCCGTGGCGGTCTCCGCCGATCCGCGACCTCGCCGTACTCGCCAACGGTCTGGGCGAGGGTGCTCTCGTCGACCGTAGGTCGAACGTCATCGCGTGGGGCCTCCCGGACGCCAACGACGTCCCGGTGATCACCGCGCTGTACGACCCGTCGTGGAAGACCGGCCTCCGGCTCGCGCTGGAGGACAAGGAGTTCCCGACCAACCGTAGGTACGAGGACCTGTCGCACACCCTGGTGTCGACGTGGGCGACCCAGACCGGAACCGCCCGGGAACAGGCGTTGATGGTCGGATCGCCCGGATCCTCGAACTTCGGCCAGATGGTGCGCCTGCTCACCTGTGAGCGGGGGTCCGTCACGGCCCGTCTGGACCTCAACCTGTGCCACGGGTACCGGGGCGAGCAGCCGCTCGTCTGGATCATCCGGCAGCTCAGGCCGGGGTACACGGTGGCCGAGGCCGAGGTTGGGGGCCGCAAGCTGGTCCTCGCCACCAACATGGCACTCGAGTTCGACGACGGCATGACCTCCCTCACGGGCCGCCTGACCTTGGAGGCGGGGAAGAAGGCCTGGATCTGGCTCGGGTGGCGCGACAACCACGTTCCGATGTCGGACAAGGACATCGAGCACCTCGTCATGGAGTCCGACGACGGCTGGGCCACGTGGGTCCAGACCCTCGACAAGATTCCCGACAACGACACCGCGTCCGACATGACCAGGTGGGCGATCCTGCTCCGGGGCCTCGGCCACCGGGCGGGGACGTTCTTCGCGGCCTTCGGGCGCAGCCTCCCGGAGGATGTCCCGAACTGGCTCCGCCGGGCGATCCGGGTGTGGGACTACCTCTACCACTGGATGCGAGACGGTGGCCTCACCGTCTCCACCCTGGACGACTTGGGGGACCGCGAGGTCCTTCCGGCCGTCCTGGAGTGGTACAGGTCCAACCCGAGCGTCTTCCTGGGCACGAAGATCATGTACGGGCCCAACGGCGAGGACGTGGCTCAGCAGGGCGAGCACATCGTCCCTGAGCTGGGCTACCGGGGTTCCCTCTTCCGCTACGGCAACGGAGCGGGAAACCAGAAGCAGCACGACCGGTGGGTCTACCCGCTGGATCACCTGTGGCGCGGGACCCAGCGCGGCATGCTCGACCGAGGGCTCGAGGACCTCGTGCTCTGTCTGGCCGAGCAGGCCGCACAGGCCAGGTTCAAGCCCTGTTCGGGGGTTTGGGAGGTCCGTCGCCAGGACGGCGAGGCGTTCGTCGTCTACGCGTCGGCCCAGCTGCTGAACGCCCAGGCCCTGATCTTCGCCGCCAAGATCTTCGAGTCTTTGGGCTTGAAGTTCATGGCGCACAAATACAGGGAGATGGCCAACGAGGTCAAGGCCTGGGTCCTGGAGAACTGCGTCCACAATGGCGTCATCGTGGCCGCCCCCGGGCTGAACGTCCTCGATTCGTCGATCCTCCTGGCGTTCATCATGGGCCAGGACGTGTTCAACCTCGACGACCCGAGTGACAGGCAGCTCGTGGAGGCCACGCTACGCGCCATCGACGCGCCCTCTGACGACCCGAGCAACCCCATCCAGGGGCTTCGGGTCGGCCGGGGATACGTCCGGTACCACACGGCGTCCTTCGGCGACGGAATCACTTCGGACGAAGAGGGCACGTTCAACAACGTCACCGGCTGGGTGGCGCAGGTCTTCCTGCGGCTCGGCAAGTTGGAGCGTGCCGACGCCGTCATGGCGGACCTCCTGCTTGGTCAGAACGACCTGGGCATGTGGTCCGAAGAGCTCATGGGAAACCTTCACCTGGGCAACCCGGACCAGGCGTACGTCTACATCACGGCGCTCGCCTACGGCCTCGAGCGTGCGGCCTTCGTCGCTGCGCAGGACGACCGCTTCGAGGGCATGGCCGCCTAGGCCCGCACCGGCCCGCACCGTCAACGGCGGGCCGGCTCGACTGAATCCGTCCGACCGGTCCAGGTCCCACGACCCGGGCCGGTCCCGACCACAACAGAACTGAAGATTCGGCTCACGCCTCCCGGGGCGTGGCCGCTGAAACAGTTGCAAAAAGACCGGCCCGTACCTCTCAAGGTGCGGGCCGGTTCTTTGTGCCCGGCTTGGAATGGCACATCCCGTACCCAAAACAACGGCCGGTCTGGTGAGACCGGCCGTGGAGAAGGTGATGGTCGTCCGGGGTTGCCCCCGGACGACCATCGAGAAGCGGAGGGGAGTGGCGCTCCCTTCCGCTCGATGCACAGGTCGGAGGCGGCCAGCCTCCGACCCTCGCATGAGGTTCCGTGCCGCACTCGGCTCGGACACTTCGGTTCGTCGGAATCGACGGAGGGTTGGCCGACCCTCCATCTCATCCGACTACACCGAAGTGCCCGCCAGGCGGACGCCACGGTTTCGCCAGATGCGAAGGGAGGGTTGGCCGACCCTCACCTCGCACCCGACTACGCCGTGACGTCAGCCGAGGCCGACGCTGCGGTTCACCGAAATGCGGAGGAGGGTTGGCCGGCCCTCGCCCCACATTCGGTTGAACCGCGGCATCTGCCGAGGCCGACACCGTGTTTCGCCGAACGCGAAGGGAGGGTTGGCCGGCCCTCACCTCGCATCCGCCTACACGCGGTGCCGGTTAAGGCCGGATCTCTGGAACTGCTGTCCTACTCGGCGGCGCGGCCGCCGAAGAGGACGTCGCCCGGCTTGGTCACGTGGAACCTGCCGGTCCTGAGGTCGACGCTGAACTTCTCAGCGTCCGGGTACCGCATCTCGGTACCGCCGATGACGACGGTGATGCCGGTGGCCCGGAGGCCGACGAAGGCTCCGACGTCGAACGTCCCCTCGTCGACGAACTCGACCTCGACCGAAAGGTTGCCCTTCCGGTAGGTGAGGCTGCAACCGCCGGGGTAGTGGACGCCCTCCTCGGTGAGCACCGTCCTGCCCCTGGGGGTCAGGATGAGCTTGCCCTCGTCGGGGTCCAGGTTCGCACCCTGGGCGACTGCCCAGGCCGGCGTCTCGTAGGCGGAACCGCCCACGCCCGACTCGACCGGGTGTTCCACGTCGGTGCGCGAGGTCGACTGCTCCTCGCCACGCTGACGCGGCACCCACGGGTTCTTCGGCTCGACGAGCGGAGCCTGCGGCTGCTCGTCGAGGTCGCCGTGCGGAACCGGCGGCTGCTCACAGGCCTCGTCGTCCTCGCGGACGGCGACACCCGGACCAGCCTGCTGGATCTTCCAGCGGTTGTCCTTCGGCAGCTGCGGCGCGATGATCGCCACCGCCGCCACGATGATGAAGAACCCCCACTGGTTGAAGGTGGGCAGGACCGGCTCCTTGCCGGTGAGTGCCAGCGTGACGGGGGCGAGAACGACTCCCACCACAGCGTGCAGGGGAGAGGACAGGGAAGACAGCGCTCCCATGTCCTGCTCGCTCACGCCACGCGACCCCGCCCAGTTCTGCAGGAAGACGGGGATCACCATGACCAGGAGCCCGGCGCACACGGCACCGAAGATCTCCTTGCCGCCCCACTCCCAGGAGACGCCCTGCGAGTGGTCCCACCAGAACGTCCCGATCAGGACGGGCGGAGCCGAGATCAGGTTCGCCCAGGTGAGCCCTTCGTCCGACTTGTCGCCCAGACGGACGACTCGCTTCGGAAGGTTCCACATGTGGCTGGCGGCACACAGCGCCGCGACCAGGCCGAGGAGACTGAGGTTCCCCTGCCCGGTCCCGATCGCAGCGAACACCACAGCGGTGAGGACGGCGAAGCGGAGCAGCCACTGCGGGGCGAACCGCAGGAGGAGTGCTCCGGCCGCGAGTGCCCCGGCCGTGCTGAACGCCGCGTTCACACCGTTGCCCAGCTCCCTGACCGCGACCACGCCCCCGAGGTTGATGAGGGCACTGGTGACGGCCAGCGAGAAGATCGCGTCCCTCTGGCCCCTGGTGAACAGGCTCCAGCGAAGCGATCGCAGGCCCTCCCGCCAGACTTCCGGCGTGGAGACCGCCGCGACGGACAGGTGCATACCGCGCGCCCTCATGCCGTTCTTGAGGACCGTCACGATCGTGACGATGACCGTCCCCACCAGGACGATGGAGAACGATCCCTGGAACGACTTGAGCGCACTGCCGAGCGCGAGCCCCGAGCCCTGGCTGATGACCACCACGATCATCGCGCCGAAGCCCATGAACATCCCGAGTCGGCTCATGACCGCGGTCAGTCCGCCTTGTCCGTCTTGCTTGAGCGGTGACATCAGTCACCTCCTTTTATTGCGTACCACCCGGCCCTAGACCGGAGTGGTTGTTGTCTCGCCTGCCCCTGAGGGGTCGAGGCGAGCCGACTGTTGAGTCGGCACCGTTAACCGTCCCGAAACACGGCGCGACGGCAACCCGGATCTCCCTCACGAACCTGTGCCATGGCGGACGCCGAGCGTCCGGCGCGCGGCCAATCGGCCAGGCCGTCCGGGAGTTGCGCCTCTCGCCTGGTCAGGGACGGTCTCGGGTGAGACCACCCCTGGCCCGGCCAGGAACGGTCTCACTTGGGTGGCGTGCAACACGAGGGCGCCACAAACCAAACCAGAAGGAGCAACAACTCATGCACGCAGATAACCACGTGCTCACCTTCGTGTCGGAGGCGGGCAAGAAGGCCTGGGAGGCCTTCGCGGAGAACCCCGAGCGGGCCGTCGTCATGCTGGACGGGGACGGGACGATGTGGGACGTCGTCAAGTTCCCGACCATGCCGGACGTCGACGGCCGGTACCGCTCGGTGCTCGACAGGCTCGTCGCCCAGACCGGCGCCACGGGCATGCTCACCGGACGGTCGGTCGGGCAGGTCCAGAGCTTCGGTCTCCTCGGTGAGGGGCTGCACGTGCTCGGCCAGTTCGGGTGCGAGTGGTACCACCACGGCCGGCTCACCCAGCCGGTCGATCGCCCGGCCACGCTGTCCGTGGTCGACGCGAAGCTGTCCGAGGTGCTGGTGGCGGCCGGTCTGGCCGACGCGAGCATCGAGGGCGTGAAGTCCCACTTCCGCGCCGTCCACTACGAGGCCGGCACGGATCCCGACACGGTCGCCGCGCTGGTCGCCGGCCTCACGCACCTGGCCGACGAAACCGGCCTGGTGTGCCTGCCCGGTCACAACGTGATCGAGCTCGGCCCGAAGGTCAACAAGAGGGACGCCCTCGCCTGGTTCGTCGCCGCCCTCCCGTTCGAGCCCTCCGTGGTTCTCTACGCGGGCGACAGCGAGCCGGACCTGGCGGCCTTCGACGTCCTCGACGCGCTGAGGGCCAAGGGCGTCCCCACCCTCAAGGTGGGCACGTCCGACAACACCACCGTGAAGGCGCGGTCCGATCTGCTCGTGCACGGCCCCCTGGGCACGCTCACGATGCTGCTGAGGCTGTGCCAGCTCACCTGGTGACAGGCGCGCCGTAGTCGCCGACTGCGGCGCGACCACCCCACCCGTGGCCCCTGGAGCGTTCCAGGGGCCACACTTCGTGTGGACGGCCGAGGGGCCCTTCCCAGTACCGGCGCAGGTGCCCGGTCAACGTTCCCTTGCCGCCGCGAGGCGCCCTCGTACGGTCCTTGACGAGCGCTTGTGGTCGGTCGGCGCGGTGAGGACGGGGGTAGGCGATGCGCGAGCTGGTTTCCGGTGGGAATGTTCCGCTGCCCGGCGGGGCCGTCTCGATCGAGGTGCCGGGGCCGTTCGACCTGTCCGCGCTGATCACCGGTGACGACCGGAAGGTGAGCGGCGACCAGGACTTCGTCTTCTACAACCAGCCGTCCGCTCCGGGCGCCCAGCTGGGAGCCGGGGCCGTCATGGTGGATCCGCCGCGGCTGCGGCCCGGGGCCAGCCGGGTCACCGTGGTCATCAGCGCGGCCGATCCCGGGACGCCGCTGAGCCGCCTGCCCGCCCCCGCCCTGCGCGCCGTCGCGGGCAACGGCGCGGTGGTGGCCCGGTTCAGCCCGCCGCGCCCGGGGACGGAGACCGTCCTGCTGCTCGTGGAGATCTACCGGCGCGGAGACCAGTGGAAGCTGCGCGCGATCGGCCAGGGGTACGCCGACGGCCTGGCCGGGCTCGCCCGCGACTTCGGTGTCGACGTCACCGACGACGGCTCCCAGGCTCCTCCCCCACCGGCCATGCCGCCCCCGCCTCCGGCCATGCCGCCCCCGCCTCCGGTCGCGCCTCCGCCCCCGCCTCCGGCCGTCTCCCGTCCCGCACGGCCACCGGTCTCCGTCCGGCATCTGAAATCCTTCGCCCGCGAGGTCGACTCCCGGCGGGCCCGGAGCGGGCTGCCGCCCGTCACGCTGGACGGCCGGCTCACCGCGGCCGCGCAGGCGCACGCCGCCGTCATGGCCGCCAAGCGCCGGCTCGACGCCGACGGACCGGACGGCACGTCGGTCTTCGACCAGGTCACCCTGCACGGTTACGTGTACCTGACCATCGACGAGCAGTTCGTGTCCGGCCCGCGTTCCCTGGAGGAGTTCACCCAGTACCACCTGGACGGCGGGCAGCCCGTGGACGCCCTGCGCAACGGGGAGTTCCGCGACGTCGGCATCGGCCACGCGGCCGGGAGGGGCCGCGACCGCGACCTCTACTGGACGATCCTGTGGGCGGCGCCGTTCTCCCCCGGCGGCCTGTCGCGCTTCGCCGCCGAGGTCGTCTCGCTCACCAACGCCCACCGCGCCGCCCACGGACTCCGTCCGCTCGCCGACGACGCGACGCTGACCGCGGCCGCCCAGGCGTACAGCGAGGACATGGCCGCCCGCCGCTTCTACTCCCATACTTCCCCCGAGGGGACGCAGCCCTGGGACCGCGCCCGCGCCGCCGGCTCCACCCACCTCGGCATCGGCGAGAACATCGCCTGCGGCCAGCGCTCCCCCGCCGAGGTCGTCCAGGGCTGGATGGACAGCCCCGGACACCGCGCCAACATCCTCAAGCCCGACTTCAGTTACATCGGGGTCGGTTTCCAGGGGGGCGGCACGGCAGGCACCTACTGGACGCAACTCTTCGGCTCCGTGTAAGCGGGTCGCACATCACGTTTCCCTCCCCGTGACGGTCTCACGGCCTGACGGCGTTGCCGGTCGCCACGATCACGGCACGGTCACCCTTGCCCGGTCCTCGGACCGGGCCGTCCGCACGAAGCGTGCGGGCGAGCGACAACAATCGAAAGAAGGAGGGATGACGTATGTCATTCCCGATCAGGCGGCTCCTCGCGGAGTCCCAGGGCCAGCGGGTGCCGGAGGTCCCGCAGGTCCTCAGGCCGGTCGAGATGTCGGCGGGCGAAAGCCTCGCCGGCCTGCGGCGCGAGGTCGGCGGACCGCGCCGGCCGCTGCGGGGCGCCTCGGGTGAGGCGTGCCGCCGGCTGGAGGCCGTCGTGAACGGGCTCGACCTGCGCGGCATGTTCGCCAAGCAGGAGGCCCTCATCGAGACCACCGCCGGTCCGGACGGACTCGCCTACGCGGGGTACCGCAACGGTGAGGAAACGGACCACTGGTGGGTCGGAGGCGACCTGGACCACGCGTTCAGGGGAGCCGCACCCGGGGTCATCACGCTCCTCGTGGGCGCCGGCAACCTGCGCGGCAGGCGCCGTCCGGTCGCGCAGACGGCGGAGTCCCCGGTCGCGCTGGAACTGCTGGCCTCCGAACGGTTCCTGATGTCGATGAACGAGCCCATCTCGTCCGTCGGCTTCGGGCCCCAGGGCCACCTTCTCGGGATGCGGGAGTCGCTCTGGCTCCTCGCCGGCAGTGTGGCGAAGCTGGTTCGCGCCCTGCCCGTCAACGGGCCCGCGGTGCGAATCCTGTTCCGTTTTCCCGCCGAGGAGCACTGGCTTCCGCTGCTCCCCGCGCTGCACGAGAACCTCGCCTCGCCCGAACTGTGCACCAACTGGTTCGCGCGGACGAGGCGAAACCGCGGTCTCTTCGAGAAAGCGTTCACCGCAATCCTCGACGAGATGCTGGGCGAGGACCGGCACCGCGTGCAGGTGGTCGCCCACGACGCGCTTCACCACGTCGGGAACCGGCTCGAAGCAGCCGTCGCCCGGGGTGAGAAGCCGATGGTGTCCGACCTCCACAGCGAGCTGCGTGAAACGGACGAGCTCTGGAAGTTCGTCCTGTACTCGCACGTCCAGGAGGCAGTCCGCCGCGAACTCGTCGCCGAGCGGCGGTTCGCACTGGAGGAACCTCTCCGTCTGGACGGCCTCGCCGGGCTCGTCAACGCGGCCGACGTCGTCGACCTGCTGAAGTACGGCAGCGACGGCCTGGCCATCGTGGTCGACGAGGCGAACGCCGCACGGCGCCTGCTCGGCGTGGCCGAGCGCATCGCGCGGCGCCACCCGGACGGAGCGGCCCGGATGGCGGCCATCGGACCGCTGAGCAAGGTCCTCGGCGGAGCGCCGGGGCCGCACGGCCCCTTCGCCCCGTTCCAGGGGGACATCGCCCACATGGTCGTCCTCGACCCCGACGAGCCCTCCAGGGGCGAGCTGGTGCCGACCGGCGACCTGTTCCGCCAGCTCTACTCCGTGCGATGACCGCGCGGGGGTGAGCCGACCAGAGTGCCCCGGCGCGGGCGGCTTCCGAGCCGTCCCCGCCGGGGCACTTTCCGTGCGGCCGAGCGGGTCGCCCTCCACGGCACCGCGGTTGCCGTTCCTCGTCCGCTTCGCACGGTCGTCACTGCCTGCCGAGTCCTCAGGACCGGCAGATTCCGCCTCAACCGAAAGGGAGACGAACGTGTCCGCAGACCGCATCACGAGGATTCCCTACGTCCGAGTCCTCCTCACCGCACTCGCGTGGCTCATCGTCCTCGCGACCGTGTCCGGCGCCTCGTCGGCGCTGGGCGAGGGAAGTCCGAACCACGCCACGGGCCTGATCACGGCGGCGACCAACATCACCGCCCTGCTCTTCCTGGTGGCCCTGCGCCGCCCCCGGCTCCGCAAGATCGCGGGCGTCCGGCGGGCGGGCGAAACCGAGATCATCGGGAGCTGGAGGATGTACCAGAAGGAGATCCTCCGCATCGCGATCCTCCCCACGCTCGGCACCCTGGCGATGCTGTGGGCGTCGGACCCGAGCCTGCGCCTGATCGGCGGGGTCGGCCACGCGCTGGGCGTCCTGATCCTCGCCGGAACGTCCGTGGTCTTCTACGTCCTGACCGCGAGGACGATCCGGTCGATGAAGGGCGAGGCGAGGAGCGGTGCCCCCCACCACCCCGTGCTGGGCGTGGTCCTCGGGAGCCTGCTCACCGTCGCGCTCAGCCTGCTGGCCCTGGGATCCATGGCCCTGGCCGGGTCCCTGACCTGGCAGGTCGTCATCGCCTGCGCCATCGCGGGGGTCGCCACGTTCGCCGCCGCGCTGACCACCCTCTGGGCGGTCTCCACGGCGAAGAACTGACCGAACGCGCTGCGAGGCGCACCCAACGAACCCGGGCGGGGAGGAGCAATCCTCCCCGCCGTCTTCGTTCTTCCGGCCCTCGGCCGGAGTTGCCGCTGATGACCGGCACAACACAGTCTTCATTGCGTGGCTCAGCCACGCCGTTCCGAAAAGGCTCGGGACGTGTCACCGGTTCTCACGACCGGGTGCGCGTCCCGACCTTCCAGGTCAGGACGCGCATCGGGTTCACGGAACCACGAACGCGCCCCGGCTCGGTCCGGGACGCACACAAAGGAGAGATGGCCCATGGCCAGTATCACCGCCCGCCTCGGCAGGATGCCGGGAGCCGGGCTTCTGATCGGCTTGATCGTGTTCTACAGCCTCATCGGCGGGGACGCGGTCAACGGCCTCGTCATCGACGAGGCGTCGCCGCTGGTGGCCGCCGTCATGGCGGGCGTCTTCGGCACCATCCCCCTGGTCCTCCTTGCGGACCGCGCCGCGCTCCTTCGCCGGGGCAGGCGGCGGCTGCTGTGGGACCTCGACGCGGGGACGCTGATCAACCGCATGGCGGTCAGCAACACCTTCGTCATCCCTCTCACGCTGCTGTCCCTGCAGCGGCTGGAGGCGCTGGGAACGGTCATCGCGCTTCTGTGGGTCGGTCCGCTGACGGTGGCGATCAAGAAGATGGTGACCGGCAGTCCCCGCAGGCTTTCGAGTCTGCTGTGGCTGCCCCTGGCGACGCCCGGGATGTTGCTCCTGACCCGGCCCTGGGAAGGCAACGCCGACCTCCTGGGTGTGCTGCTCGCGCTCGGCGGCGCGGCGTGCTACGGCAACTTCCTCCTCACGTATGACCGTCTGGGGGAGGCGCTCGGCGACCGCGTCAACGTGGCGATCGCCGAGTCCATGCTGCGGTCGACGGCCGCGCTGGCCGCGCTGTCGGCGATCGTGATCACCACGTTCGCCGCCTTCGGCCAGACGGTTCCGGGCATCACTCCCGGCCCCGACTGGCTGAGCTGGCGGGTGGTCGGCTTCACCCTCCTGTCCGGTCTGCTGACGGGGTTCGTCGCCCAGGTCGGGCAGAACCTGATCTTCGGGCAGCGCCTCATGAAGGCCGCCACGTTCTCGGTTCTGACCGCGGTCGAGCCGGTGGTGGCCCTCAGCCTGGGCTGGTGGGTCCTCGGACACCAGCCGACCGGTCTGGACGTGATCGGCAGCCTCCTCGTCACCGCGGCGGGGGCCGGCTGCTTCTACCAGCTCGAGGTCCGCGCCAAGGCGCGGCCCGGGCTGGCCACCTGATCCCGGCGGCGCACAGCCGCCGACGATCGCGGTGGGGAGGGCGACCTCCCCACCGGACGTGGCCGGCGGCCGTCTGACGGCCGCCGGTTCACCCTGAGGCGGGAACGGAGCACTGCTCCGTTCCCGCCTCTTTCCGTCTGGCCCCGCCCGCCAATCTTTTTGTTACATCGGTTACACGGGCGTCATTTCGATTTCCGCTTGCCGATCCGCGCTCGATCGGCACAGTCAACTATGCGTGGCTCACCCACGTGAGTGGCTTCCGAGCCGCGCCGTCCGGACCAGGTCCGGGCGACAGAACAACCAAAAGAGGAGGGTTGCTCATGGCAACCGAAACTCCGGATTCCGGCGGTCTCACCCGCTGGACGACCGAGTGGGACCCGGAAGGGCCCTACTCATCCCGCATCACCCCTGTCCTCCTCGGACAGGCGCCCGTCCGGATCACGCCGGACTGGCTGTGGGCCCCCAAGCCGATCACGGGTTCGTTCGAGGACCTGGAGCTCGGCAAGGGCAAGACCACGAACAAGGCGCGCCGAAAGGTCGGCGACCTGGTGAGGGGTCTCCGACTGTCGGCGGATCCGGACACCGTCGTGGACGAGAGCGTCATCTACGAGCTCCGGCTCGCATCGGACGGCTCTCGGTACGTGCAGGGCGCCTACGCCGGCTTCAAGCTCGGCAGGGCATTCGAGCACGTGCTCATCTCTGGCGAACCGGGCAAGGTTCTGGCCGACAGGCCGGAGACCGTGTCCATCGTCCTGGGTGTCTGCAACGGTTCGAGCTGGGCCACGATCTCGACCAACCCCGAGGGCCGGCGAAGTGCGTTCCAGTTCGGCTCGCACGGCGCGACCGAAGAAGTGGCCGAGTTCATCACCTCGGTCGGCTTCAACCCGCAGCTCTCCTTCTACGAGGAGAACCTCGCGCACCTGTCGGCGATGTTCGCCGGGAACGTGATGGTCCACTCCCCGGAGAGTGTCCGGTACTCGGTCGTGGTCGACGTGCCGTGGCGGGGCTACTGGCTGTACATGTTCCCGGCGTTGCAGCAGGAGCAGACCTCCGCCCGCGCCTACAACCGGTGGCGCGGTGAGGTCACCCGGCGATCCCGTCTGCTGTCCGACCGCACCGTGGACCTCCTTCGGGAAGCCCTCGGCGCACGGTCAGCCCAGACGGAGATCATCTACCAGGACGAACTCGCACCGCTCGACGGGATCCTGGCGGACATGGGTCCGGGACGTGCCCCGGACCTCCAGGTCCTCGTGGACACGATGCGGAACTCGGGTGACGTGCTCTGGAACCTGCTCCTGGATCCGGAACTCCGGTGCCAGGTGAAGGTCAAGGGCAGGTTCCTCGATCCGGTGGTCCGCACGGTCCAGGAGCTGTGCGGAACGTCCTACGTGGTGGCGGTGCTCCGGCGGATGCTCGCCGGAACCGTCATGTCGGTCAACGACTACGTGGAAACGACCATCGAGCAGTACGTGCAGGCGTGGACCGAGGTCCTCGTCAAGCACGGACTCGCGTTCCGCGGCACGTCGTTCGCCGTCTACCCCTTCTCGCATTTCGTTCCACTGGAGGAGGGGGCCGCCATGTACCACCGGGACCCGGGGCGCATCGTGACGGTCAACGACCGGAACGGCATCTCGGGCTTCGACCACGGAGAGTGGGTCGACCCGGTCGACCTGCTCCCGAGGAGCTACCAGAGGTAGCCGCCTAGCGGCCACCGAAGGGAGAGCCTGGGGAACGGGCAAGGTTCTTCAGGCATCTGTCCCCTCCAGCAGGAGGGGACAGTGACACCGGTGCCCCGGTGGGACGGCTCACGCCGTCCCACCGGGGCATCTCTCTGTCTCTGCCCAGCGGAACAGGTCTGGCCGGGCCAAAGATCATTTCGTGATCGAGCCTCGAATGCGGCATCGGTGAGCTACGGCGCCATTCGCGGAAACCCCGCAGGGGGTCGGCATCTCGGGTTGCCACAACGCTCGAACCTCGTACGGTCAATTCTGCGTGGCTCAGCCGCGCGAGCGGTTCCCGAAGCCGCGTCGTCCCGGATCAACCGGGACGAGGACAAACGAAAAGGAGTGATCGCGTGTTGCGCGAGAACCGAAAACTGGGGTGGCGGACGCTGTCGCGTCCGGGTGCCCTTCCCCTCGTCTCCCCCGTGGAGATGCCGGCGGAGCAGCCGCAGTTCGAGTTCGCTCCCGGGCGGGTGTACGTGACGGGTCTGCAGGACCTGCCGCGAAAGCCGTACGGGAAGCCGGCGCGCTCGATGCAGGCCAAGGCCGACCGCTGGCTGTCCTGGATGGGGGCGCAGGCCCTCGCCGGGGACGCCGCCATCTGCCACCACCTGGGAAACGAGGTCCGGGTCTTCACCGAGATCTCCCAGCGTGGTCGTGTCGGGTACTGGGCTCTCGCCGGTGAACTGCCCAAACGGGTGGTCAGCACCGACAAGCGCGCCGAACCCGAGACCATCCCGCTGTCCGAGATCGACAAGGTCGTGATCAAGACCGGGCCGTGCCTGGTCAGTGGGCCGGGGTTCACCCTGCACACCGCCGACGGGCCGTTCGACATGGTCCTCAGCAAGGCCACGACCGACGAGTTGGCCTCCGGCGTCCACGACTTCGCGTGGACGAAGGGCCCGACGCTGTACGAGATCGAGAGCACCGCACGCCAGGCCAGCGCGATCGGCCTGATCGTTCTCGCCCTCCTGTCCGCCAACCCCGGGCTGGAGATCGAGATCGTGCTCAACATCCCGAACACCGGGTACGACCTGTACTTCCTGCCCGGAGCGCGGGAGGGGCACATCCCGAACGGGCTGTACCTCGACCTGATCTCCCTGTGGGACGGTCGGACCAGCATCGTCGAGGGTCTCTTCCGCGAGAACCTCGTCAACGTGCTCCGCGGTGAGATCACCCCGGAGCAGCGGGCCCGCCTCAAGGTCCTGCCGTACGAGGAGGACCTCGACATCGTCCGGGACCTGCTCCGCGAGGAGCTGGAGACCGGGGGTCGCGCTCCGGCGCTGGAGACGCTGTTCGACCAGCAGATCCGGCACGGGGACGAGACCTGGAAGGCGATGGGGAGCACCGGTCGCCCGGTGGACGTGCACTCCGGCGCGAGCTGGGGTTACGTGCACGCCGTCCTCAAGCACTCGATGTCCAAGGACCCCTCCCGTGAGCGGGTCCTGCTGATCGGCGTCGAGAACGCCAGCGAGGGGCGGATCAAGGCCGAGGCCGACAAGATGGCCAAGGCCATCGTCGGCGGCGGCTCGGAGCTGAGTGCGGCCCACCCGGGGCTGACCTTCGACAACGTGACGATCCACCCGTACGAGGGGATCCACGCGGAGACGGAGGGCGATCCCGGATCGGGCGCGAGGCTCACCGCGCTGTACTACAACGACCCCGGCCTGCACGGGGTCCTGCCCGACGGGCGGCAGATCAGCATCCCGGATCTGCTGGCCGAGTGACACCCGGTGACCGTGCGCAAGTGACGGTCGGCGGGTAAGCACACCGGTGCCCCGGTGGGGCGGCTCACGCCGTCCCCACCGGGGCACCTCTCTGTTCCGGCCGGCGATCGGCCCTCCACAGAAAAAGCACCCCACGTCGTCGACGTGAGGCGCCTTCTGTTCGGCGTCCGGTGCCCTGCCGGTCTACGGCAGGGCCGTCCAGACGCATTTCGGATGATCCGCCAGCGGAATGGCCAGATCGGGCTGGCGTTCGACGAGTTCCTCGTCGAACCCCGGGTCGCCGTAAAAGCCCTCGCTGCCTTCGGCCCACATGAGCTGGCGGTACTCGGGCAGCCGGCCGCCGTAGAACGCACGGGCGGTGCGCAGCAGCGGCGAGCCGTGCCAGCTCCCGTGGACCCTGACGGTCTTCACCTTCAGGGACGTCAGCTCGGTGTCGACCTCCCCCAGTCTCGGGAGGCCGTGCTCCATCGCCATCACGGCCCTCCAGAGGATGTGACGGCGCTCCGCGCGAGGCCGACCGCAGATCACGAATTCCGGGGATCCGAAGGTGTGCCATTGGCCCACGGTGCAGGACCATGCCTGCCGGTCGTCCCCGATCCTCGTCCAGCGGCCATTGAGCACCCGCGTGGCGAGGTCGTCGACTTCCGGATCGCCCGTCCGTTTCTCTCGGTGTATCAGACAGGCGCATGATGTCCGAACAGGATCGGTCATCGGTACCGCCCCCTTTCTTGTTTGTAGTGACTCGATGAGAACCGTCCGGGCGGCGGCGCCCCCGACCACGCGAGCCCGTGTGCGGGACGGAATCGGCCGGACGGCGCACAAGGAGGCGGGAGGCGACCAGCCGCGGGGCGGGAATCACGGACGGTCGCATGGAGGACCGATGACGAGTGGGAGCCATGAGAAGCGATCAGCCGGACTACTACGAGCTCCTCGGCGTGGAGCGGACCGCGGAACCGGAGGAGATCACCCGCGCGTACCGCCGGGCGATGCGCGCGGTGCACCCCGACGCCAGCGGCACCTCCGGGCTGTTCCGGCTGGTCAAGACGGCGTACGACACGTTGAAGGACCCGGCGTCCCGGGCCGCGTACGACGCCCGCAGCCGGACGGTCCCGCCCGAGCCGCCCCGCTCCCGCCCGGAGCCCGAACCGGCTCCTGATCCCGGGCCGCGACCGCAGCCGGAGAGCGGGAGGAAGGAGGGCGCGGGAGCCGGCCGCCCCTCCGGCGCGCCGCCGCGCGGCCCCTCCTTCACGAAACCGCAGGCGGCCGCACCCGTGTCCGCCCCGCGCGTCCGCCCCCGGTTCGGCTCCCACTGGATCCGCGTGGCGGCCGTCGCCGTCTGGACGGTGGTGTTCCTGGCCGCGGTGTACGTGCTGTGGCCCGCCGGGCTCCCGGTCGGGTTCCTCCTCCTGCTGGCCCTTCCGCTGGTCGCGGTGCCGCTCGTCGCCCTGGAGCCCACGCTGCGGTCCCTGTCCTGGCTCTGGGCCCTGTGCGTGCTGATGTTCGCCGGGGGCGCCGTGCTCGCCGCCGCCGAGGCCGACGGCGGCGCCTTCTGGACGCTCTGCGCCGCGCTGGCGGGGCTCGCCGCGGGGGGCGCGGGACTGGCCGCGTCACCGCACCTCGTCCGGAAGGGCCGGGAACTGGACCGGCTGATAGCGCCCGACTCGCTCGACTACCAGATCTTCAACGTGCCCGGGGCGGGGCTCGACGGCGACCTCGCGCGCCAGGTGGTCGCGCGGGAGAGCGCGGCCGAGATGGAGAGGCTCGCGCGGCTCGACGGGGTCCGGATCGTGCACGCGCTCGCGCCGCCGCAGCCGCCAGGGCAGGGCCCGCACTATGTCGAGCACGTCGTGCTGCGGGGCGACCGGCTCGCCGTCGTCATGGCCCGCCGCTGGCCGGCCGGGACCTACGCCTGGACGGGCAAGGGCGCGATCACGACCGTCGGACGCCCGTTCCCCGGCGGCGACACCGGCATCGGCGCCGCGGTCAAGGAGATCCGCAAGGTGGTGCCGCGCGGCGTGCGGGTCCGCGGGTTCGTCGCCGTCCTTCCGGACGATCCCGTGCGGTCGCCCCGCGCGAGGTTCCCCGAGCCCGAGTACGGCGACCTGCTCGCCGGCGACCTGGAACAGGTCCGCGAGCGGATCGCGGCCTGGCTCGGGGAGGGCGACCCGGTCGTGGACCGCCGCGTGCTCGCCGCGCTGCTTCCCCACCTCCGCCGCCCCTGAGCGGGCCGGGCGTCAGCAGAGCGGAGCGCGGCCTCCGTCGGCGCAGAGCCGGTCGACGGCCTCCGACACCGTGCCGACCGGCACGATCCGCAGGCCGGTGCCCTCGGCCGCCGTGACCGCGGCGGACCGCTGCCAGACCGGCACGAAGAACACGTCCATGCGCGCCTTCACCGCCGCGCGCACCTTCTCGGGCACGTCGCCGACGGCCGTCACCTTCCCGCCGAGTCCGATCCCGCCGGTTCCGGCGACGCGGTGCCCGCCGGTCAGGTCGCCCGGGGTGAGCGCGTCGAGGCGGGCCAGCGTCAGGATCAGTCCGGCCGACGGCCCCTCGACGGGTCCGAGCGGGTAGGCGGTGAGCGAGACGGTGGGGCCGGCCTCGATCCCGGCGAGCCGGCCGACGGGCATCCGCCGGACCTCGGCGCTCCCCCACGCGTCGGCGGACGTGTGCGGGACGACGAGCACGTGCACGGTCGCGCGCCCGGCGGACGCCGTCTCCAGGTCCGACGGTGCGCGCAGCGGGGCCAGGCGGTCGGCCGTGCCCGCCGCGAGGAGGACGTCGCCCGGGTGCAGGCCGCTGTCGTGGGCCGGTCCGCCGACCGCGCCGACCTGCAGGCCGGCGGCGCTCACCGGCGCCCGCCCGGCGGCGAGCTGGGCGGCGACCAGCGCGGCGTGCGTCTGCGCGGTGCTCATCGCGTCGCCGCCCGGCGTCGGACCGGCACCGCCGTGCCCGCCCCCGCCGTGCCCGCCCCCGGCGTCCCGGATCACGCGTTCCCCGGTGAGCTCGGCCTTCCCCCACTGGAACCAGTTGCTGCGCTGGACGCGGGCCGTCATGACCGACCAGGACCCGCCCTCCGGGCGGCCGACCTGGATCGCCGGCCCGGGACCGACGCGGTTGTACGGTGAGCCGCTCGACCCGAAGACGGTCAGGACGACGACGGCCGCGACCACGCCGTAGAGCACGCGGCGCCCCACCGGCACCCCACCCTGCTCACTGCCCCTCCGGATGGCCCTCGCACCCCCGTTATCATGGCGCCATGGCGCGGATCCTGGTCGTAGATGATGATGCGCGTCTCGTCAAGCTCGTGTCGGGTCTGCTGCGCAAGCGCCACTATCAGGTGGAGTCGGTGGCGAACGGCGAACTGGCCCGGCTGGCGTTGCGCCGCGGGGACATCGACCTCGCACTGCTGGACATCAACCTCCCCGACATCGACGGGCTGTCCCTGATCGACCAGCTGCGCGACCAGGGGAACACCACGCCGATCATTCTGCTGACCGCCCGCTCCGAGCCGCACGAGCAGGCGCTCGGGCTGCGGCTGGGCGCGGACGACTACGTCGTCAAGCCCTTCCACCCGGAGGTGCTGATCGCCCGGATCCAGGCGCTGCTGCGGCGCAGCGCGGGGAGCATCGCCCGGCACGCCGGCGAGACCCGCGGCGATCTGCTCGACATCCCGCCGGTGCGGGTCGACTTCACCGCCCGGCAGGTGTTCAGGGAGGGAGCGGAGGTGCGGCTGGCACCCATGGAGTACGCCGTCCTGGAGTTCCTGGCGGTGAACCGCGGCCGGGCGGTCTCGAAGGAAGAGATCATGCTGCACGTGTGGGGCACCGACCGGGGGATCTCCCGGACGCTGGCCGAGCACGTGTCCCGGCTGCGCCGCAAGCTCGGCGACGGCGTGATCGTGACCCGGACGGGCTTTGGGTACCTCATTCCGGCGGCTCCGGAGGATTCCGCAGCCACAGCTCGGTGACCAGGACGTTCTGCGCTTCGAGCCGGCACCACATCTGGTCGCCGTCGGACTGCATGGTGGCCCGCCACCGGGCCAGCCCCAGATGGTCGCCGACCCCGCTGGTCACGCGGGCCGGCCACGGCAGCCCGATCCGGGCCCGCATCGGTTCCAGATCCGAGCGGGTCAGGTACCGGGCCACCGAACGCACGGTGTGGACGGTGAAGTCGGCCTGCTCCCGTGCCGAGACCTGCTGGTGGGCGAGCACGCCCAGCAGGGCGGAGTGGGTCCGGACGGTGTCGGCCACGATCCGGTCCGCCTTCTCGCCGGGCGACCGCGCCTCCTCCAGGTCGGTGAGCAGCCGGGCGAGCCCGTCGATCGCCGAGCCGAGCAGTTTCGCGTCCTCGTCCCGGTTCCCGATGCCGGTCTCGCCGAGCAGCCCCGCGGTCACCGAGGCGATGGTGAGCTCGCCCGCCATCCGGTGGGCGATGCCCCGGGTGAACCTGTCGTGCCACAGCTCCGGCGGCGTCTCCGCGTCATGGCCGATGATCACCGCGGACGCGGCGGTCAGCGGGATCGCGGTGAGCGCACCGCTGGTGAAGACCGATCGCCAGGTCAGCGCCTGACCCGCCGCGACGAGCGTGTCCCGGTCCAGGGTCCCGCCGCCCGGACCGCTCAGATCCTCTACGCCGCAGGGCTGGACCCCCGCCCTGGCGTGCACGACCACCGGAACCACGGTGGTTCTCCCTCAGGCCTTCTCCGCGGCGGCCTTGTCGGCCACGAGCTGGTCGAGCGCCTCGCGCAGGTCGGTGCCGGTCTTGACGACCCGGACGTAGTGCCCGGTCAGCCGCCCGGCGAGCTGGGCGTTCAGGCCGCCCTCACCGATACCGCCGGAGAGCTGGTGCTCCTCGACGGCCACGATCGCGTTGCCGCGCTCGGCGAGCGCGTCGGTGACCTGCACCGGGTTCATGGCGTTGACCAGGAAGGCGGCCGGGTCCTTGGCGTACTCGATGATCTCGAGGCGCTCCCTGCCGTAGCCGTGGTTGAGCAGGCTCTGGGCACCCTTCAGCCGGCTGGCGCCGCGGCCGATGCAGGCTCCCCGCGCGTCGACGCCCGTGACGGTCGGCGCCACGGCGATCTTCGTCTTGGTCCCGGCGACCCGGGCGATGGCCTTGATGACGACCTTGCCGTTGAGCAGTTCGTCGACGAACCCCGCCAGCAGGCGTTCGACCAGTTCGGGGGCCGTGACCGAGAGCATGAGCCGCTCGGAGCCCGGGTCCGGGCCGGCGGCCACGCCGGCGACGAGCGCGATGACCTTGCTGCCCGGCGCCAGTTCGGGCGGGGCGGCCCCCTCCGGAAGGTCGAAGGCGTCGGCGCGCGGCAGAAGGGCGTCGCGGGCCTCTCCGGTCGCGACGTCATAGACGGCGCAGCGGAAACCGTCCGGCCCGCTCGACTTGATGTGGGCGGTCACCGTCGTCCCGACGAGCGGGGACTCCAGACCGAGATCGCTGAGGATCGTTTGCACCGTCATTCTTCCTTTCGTCGGCAGACGAGGCCCGTGGCATCGCCTGTTCCTACCGCAGCCTAAGCGCGCACCCCCTGACCTCTAGAGTCCGTGCGTTCCCGGATCCGCAACCCGACGCGGCGAACTGGTTCCGCGTTCCCTCGTCCGACACACCGCGTGTACACCAGACATCCATCAGCAGGGCAACAGTAGATCTATGGCAGGTCAATTTTCTGTCAACGAACTTGTCGCGGCGTTCCCTTCCCGGACTGTTGCGCCGCTCCCGGCGAAGCGCTCAACTGCGATCTTCCGCCGAGGCCCGTCCGAGTGCGCGTTTTCATCGGCCGACCAGGAGCCTCGCGACCGTCCGAACGGCCTGCGAACGTATCAACGATCTGTTTCAGTTCCGACCGTTCCCGGTCCGTTCGGCATCGAACGTGCATAGCTACAACTCCAGCCTCGCATTCCCGACTAGCCGAGGGAGACGGATGGACATCGAGCAGCCAGCGCGTGGCGAGCGCCCCACCGCCGACGAGTTCCGTACCCGCAACGACGAACTCTTCGCCCGGCGCCACGAGCTCCAGGAGCGGCTCACAGCGCTTCGCGTGCGGGCCGACACCGGTGAGCTCGACATGCTCTCGGAACTGGTACTACGACGGGTCGAGCGTGAGTTCGACGACCTCACGCTGGAAATCATGATCGCGAACTTCGGTCTCGTGCGCAGGTACGTCACCATGTTCACCTCAAAGTCGAGCGAGCACATCGAGGACTTCGAGAGCGCCGGCAAGGTCGGGCTCCTGTGGGCGATCGCCTCCTACGACCCGAACCGCGGCCCCTTCGCCAGCTGGGCGTTCAAGCCGATCCAGCGGGAGGTGCTGCGCGCGGTACGGGACGCCGACCACCCGAACCTCAATCCCGGGGACTTCGAGAAGCGCCCGGCCATCCTGGCCGCCGAACGGGCCTTCCTCGAGGAGGCCGGGCCGGACGCCCCGGTCGACCACGCCGACATCGCCCGCCGTGCCGGCGTGACCGAGGCCCAGGTGCGCCGCGTGCTCGACGCCCCCCGGCTGGACAGCCTGCACACGGTCGCGGGCGGCTCGGGCGAGGACGACGTCGCGTGGGAGGACCGGCTGCCCGACTCGTCCCCGAGCATCGAGGACGAGGTGCTGCTCCGCTTCGACCTGCGCGCCCTCAGCAGCCGCGGCTTGCCGTTGCTCGACCCCCGCGAACGGTACGTACTGACGCGCCGGTTCGGACTGGACGGCGAGCCGGAGCAGGCCTTGCGCGTCATCGGCGAACGACTCGGGCTGTCCCGCGAAGGGGTGCGGCAGATCCAGCAGAAGGCGCTGGCCAAGCTGCTCCAGCCCGTCGTCGAGACACCCGAGGGCGCCCGGAGAATCGAGGGACGGGCAGGATGAACGACGGACGGGAGCACGCGGGCGGCCCCGGCGCGGGGCCGGCCGGGGGTGCCGGGGAGACGTCTGCGTGGATCATCATCGATGACACCGCGGACGCCGCCGCCGAGGAGCCGCCCGCCGCACCGCCCGCGGCCGGCGGGAAGCCCGCCGCGTCCGAGTCCGAGTCCGAGCAGCCGCAGCAGAGCCCGAAGGCCGCGCAGAGCGACCCCTGGGCCTCGCTCGGGACCTGGGACTCCTGGAGCGGCGCCCCGGCGGCGCCCTCCGAAGCCCCCGGCGACGCTTGGAGCGCTCCCGGCTCCGCGCCCGGCGGCACCGGCGCCCCCTCCGGGCAACGGAACACCCGCCCCGCCCCGCCGACGAACCCGCCGAGCCCCCAGCAGAACGTCCCGCCAAAGCCCCGGAACAACGCCCCGCCAAGCCCCCGGAACAACGTCCCGCCGAACCCGCCGAACACGCAGCACGGCGGTCCCCCGAACTACGGCGTTCCGCCGAACCCGCAGCACGGCGTTCCGCCGAACCCGCAACACGGCGTTCCGCCGAATCACGGTGCGCCGCCGAGCCACAGCTTGCCGCCCGGCGCGCCCTACGGCGCCCAGGCGAGCGCGCCGCATGCCGCCGCACCCGGTGCCGGCTCCGGCTGGAACTCGCCCGGTGCGGTGCCGGCAGCGGCGCCCCACAACTCCCCCCAAGCCGTTGGCGCGTTCCAGCCGGAGCCGGCCGCGGGCTGGGCGCAGACCGCCGTCCAGAGCGGCACCGCCGGCCCCGTGCAGAACGCCTGGTTCTTCGACGAGGACACCGACGACGTCCACGCGGACACGACGAAGGACACCGGAGCCGGAGGCGCGGGCCGCCGCGCGCTGCCCGGCCGGCTGCCGGCCAGCACCTTCGAACTCATGCCCATGCTCATCACCCTCTTCATCACCTGCATGAGCGTCCTGCTGGTCATCGCATCGCTCATGTGGCGCCCGGACGTGCCGTAGCCGGCCTCCGGGACGCCCAGGGGGGCCTGGCCGACGTCCCGAACCGGCCGGTCAGGCCGGGGCCGCGTGCCAGAGGCTCCGCATCGTCTCCCGCGCTTCCTCCGCCGCGCCGAAGACGCGGGGAGCGCGATCCAGGACCGCCGTCAGGTCCCGCGCGGAGCACACCCACACGCCGGCGGCCGTGGTGAACGGCCGGTTCCGCATCCCCGGCACGCACACGACCGCCAGCACCGTCCTGCCGCCCAGCTTGCGGGACAGCCTCCGCGCCTGGTTCGCCGCCTGCCGGACCGGGTCGCCGTGCAGCACGCGCTTGCCGACCCGCATGGTCCCGTCGTCGGCGGAGACCCGGCCGTGCCCCGTCTTCACCTCGATGGCCGCGGCCCCGCAGCCGCGGGTGAAGACCACCGTGTCGCAGTCGCCGCCGCGGGAGCCGAGCACGAGCCCGTAGGCCGCCGCGACCGACTCCGTACGCCGGACGGCCGCGCGCACCTCACGCTCGGACCGCGCGCCCACGGCCGACCGGCGGGCCTGTCCCAGCGCCCGTGTCGCGCGGATCCACGCGTAACCGCAGCCCGCCGCCGCGGCCGCCCCGGCGACCACCGCCGTCACCCTCAGCGCACTCGCGTCCCAGAGCAGCGCCCCCACTAGGGCCCCTATGGCCGTGACGGCCAGCGTGGCGGCCCCGGCCGCGTAGAGCGACCCCCGGGTCCGGTGACGCCACATCTGCCGGGAGACGAAGTCTCCGGCCCGCCCGACCTCGTACATGGATCTCCCTTGGACGCTTGTCCCTGGCCGCGGATCAGGCCCGGGCGCGGAGCCGTTTGCGGCGGGCCCGCTCGGCGTCGGCGCGGCGCGGCGTGGGCCGGCCCTTCGAGTCCTGCGAGCCGCGCGCCGCCCCGTCGGCCTCGCGCGCGCCGGCCCGGCGTCCCCGGATGTTCTTCAGCGCCCTGAACCAGATGACGCCCTGCTCCGCCCCGTCGCGGATCACGTCCCGGACCTCCCGGGCGAGCCGCCGGGCGAGCCGCCAGAACGTCAGCGCCACGCCGGCGATCATGAAGTTGAGCACCGAGGCCAGCCCGGCCACCTGCCCCCAGGCGGCCGCCTCGCGCACCCCGCACCGGCCCGTGCTGAAGAGCCCGCCGGGGCACTCGCCCGGCACCAGCACCACGAGCGCTCCCACGGCCGCGGCGAGGGCGCACAGCGCGGCCGCGGCGGTGAACCTGCCGATCGTCTTCTTCCAGCGCCGGTGGAGCCGCACGTTCAGCCGGACCACCGCGCCGGCGACGACGCCCGCCGCGCCGGCGGTGACGACGTCCCCGACGTCGAACGTGACCACGTCCCCGTACTGGAGGATGAGCAGCCCGATCGAGACGCCCGCGAGGACGAAGCCGAGCAAGACGACGATCGAGGCCTCCAGCGCGACCGCCAGAAAGTCGATCCGCCGTGTCCGCGCCTCGTCCTCAGGCCGCGCCTTCTCCTTCGACCGCGCCTCTTCCCCAGACCGCGCCTCGTCCTTCGGGCGGCGTCGCAGCGGCCTCACACCGGCCCCCTCATCCCCTGCGGGGCGCCCAGCGGGAGCGTGGCCGGGACGCCGTAGGGGGAGGGCGGCTCGTAGCGGTCCAGTTCCTGCTTCCGCATCGGAATGATCACGTACTCGACCCGGCTGGCCGGCTTGTTGACCCGCAGGTACCCCTCACCGGTGCCGAGGGCCCGCAGTTCCTTCGGGAAGACGATGTACTGCTCCTCCCCCATGGCCTGCAGGTTCTGCGTGTGGCCGTCCTGGCCGACCCGCTCGCTGAACTTGTTGTTGTCGCGCATGCCGAGGAAGTCCGCGCACTTCTCCGCGGCCTCGGGGGACGACTGGGCCATGGCGATCAGCCAGTTGATGTTCTGGGTGAGCCGCGACCAGTCGTCGCCGTCCTTGTCGATCCAGTCCGTCGGCCCCTGGGTGCAGAGGATCATGTTGAACAGCGCGGACCGGACCCGGGACAGCATGTTCATGGCGATCTCGCGGTCGATGAAGTTCGCCTCGTCGACCACGATCAGCCGCGGCCGGTCCTTGGGGGCGCGGCCCTGGATCCGCTGCGCCGCGTACACCGACAGCCGCTGGAGCGCCGAGGAGGAGAGGATCTTCGCCATGTCGGGCTGGCCGAGGGAGTTGAGCCCGATGTAGGTCAGGCCGTCCCGCCGGACGTCGATCATCTGCCGGTCCCCGCCGGGGACCAGGATGCGCCGGCCCGCACCGGAGTCGTAGAGACCGGTCAGCTTGGTGCCGAAGCTCGCCGCGGAGACGCCCTCGTCGCGGGACGGCCGGAGCACGTTGGTGTAGCGCTCGGTGCAGTGGCCGAAGCCGCGGACCCCGTCGATCGCGAGGACGTGCTCCTTCACGGCCCCCTTCATGTTCTCGCCGTGCTCCATGATCTTGCCGATCTCGAGCATGTTCGGCGGGGCGAACCGGTCCGGCGCGATCTCGGAGGCCTCGTGGAGCATCTGGACGACCTGCTGGAGGACCTTGCGGTTCAGCGCCTGCCAGTACGCGTCGTCGAACTCGACCATCGTCATGATGGTGTCGAACGCCTCGTCGGCGGACATGCCCGCGAGGGCGTTGAACCAGAAGGCCGGCTGCTCGTCGCCCAGGGCGATCTCCTGCATCGGCACGCGGTGCGCCTGCGCGTAGGCGCGCAGGAAGTCGCGCAGCCCTCCCGGCTCGGTGTCCTCCTTCATGTCCAGGACGGTGACGTCGAAGCCCATGTCGAGCGCCGCCCCGATGATCCACATCAGCGTGACGGTCTTGCCGCTGCCGGTGGAGCCGACGACGGCGCCGTGCATGCCCATCTCCTGGGTGCTCAGGAACACGGGACGGTCCTTGGCTCCGAGCCCGATGGGGATCGCCTTGGCCTTGATCGGCGTCTTCCTGGCCTTCTCCGTGGCGTACGGGCCGTGCACCGCGGGGATGTCGGCCACGGTCACCCGGGTGGACACCCGCTTCTTCAGCATCTCCCGCCGGCCGTCCCGGGGAGTGATCGGGTCGTCGACCAGTTCCTTCTGCCGGAACCAGGTGCCGTCGAACAGGTCGACGAACTTCTTCTTCTTGCGCAGGAAGGACGAGAGCGTCATGATCGCCGACCCTCTGGCCCTCCCGACGATCAGCCCGAAGAGGCCCGCGAGCACCGCGGTCAGCGACAGCAGGACGGTGACGGGCACCTTCCCGGGCTGTCCCGGGCCGACGTCGGCGAAGCTCGCCAGCCAGTAGCCGTAGGCGTAGGCGTTGTCCTTGGCCCGCAGGGCGAACCCCACCACGCCGGCCAGCGAGACGATGACCCAGTCGCGCCGGGCCAGGAACCGGCGCAGCGCGATGAGCAGCGCCCAAGCGCAGAGGGCCGGGATGAGCACGGCCAGGACGACCGCGAACACCAGCAGGACCACGGTGGGGAAGACGTAGCCGCCTCCGGCCAGGTCCGCGGGCCTGCTCTCCGGCCCTCTCGGGTCCGCCACGTTCACTCCTTAGGCTGGGGTTCCCGCATCAGCCGCTGTTGCCGACCTGGTCGACGCTGGAGAAGATCTTTCCGACGAGGTTGCTCATCATCTTGACCCCCTGGACGGTGAGGCCGAGGTTGAACAGCATCCCGCCGATGAGCAGAGCGAAGATGAGCGACTTGAAGGCCTCGCCCGGACGCCCCCGGCCGATGCCGTTGATCATCCGGAAGACCCCGAACACGACGATGACGACCGCAACAGCGCCGCAGATCGCGACCAGCGCCTTGCCCGCGGGCGAGGTGAAGAAACTGTCGGCCCCGGTCTGGCCGAGTTCCGGTCCCGCGAGTATGTGAAAACCAGGAACTGACATCCTTTTTACCTCCGTGGTCTGAGGTCCCGGTCAGTTGTTCAGTGCGTTGCTGTAGGGATCCAGTTCCGCTGCGGAACCGGCGGGTCCCCACGCGAGCACCGGCGGCTGCGCCCCACTGGCTCCCACCAGCAGGTCGAAGTCGGCGAAATTAGTGAATGGCTGGACGTTTCCCTTCTTTCCAGGGACCGTCCCGGATTGTTCGGCTCTGGCAAGCATGATCCGCACCCGGACGACGAGCTGGTCGTCGAGCGTCTTGATCGCCGAAAGGATCTGCACGGCCTGGGAGGAGTCCGCCAGGCGGAACCCCGAAAGGCCCTCGTAGCGGTGCTTGGCGTCCTGGTCACCGGTGACGGCCAGCAGTGCCGTCGAATCACCCGTGGCGTAGGCCGCCGCCCATCGCAGAATCTGGTTTTTGGACTCGGCACTGACTTCCGTGGTCAGTTGCCGGTAATTGGTGTAGTCGCCGGTTCCCTCGGGCTTGCCGGCACCGTTCTTCCAGACCGAGAAGGCCGGGGAGGAGGCCAGACGGGGCCCCGAGGGGTCGAGCAGCACCGTCACGTCCAGCTGGAGCACGTGCGAGCTCACCGCCGGCGTTTCGCTGCCACCGGCCGCGGGAGTGCCCTGAGGGTCGGCCGTCGTGCCCGGGGACGGCGTGCCGGTCGCTCCGGCCTGGGGGGCCCCGCCGGTCGGCGGCGCGGACGCCCCTCCACTCGGAGCCGCGGAGGCCCCGCCGGTCGGCGGCGCGGACGCCCCTCCGGTCGGAGACGCGGCCGGCGTGCCGCTTCCCGCCGGGGACGGAGCCTGCGTGGCTCCCTCCCCCTGATCGTTCAGCACGACGAGGTAGTGATGGATCTCGAAGTCGGTGAAGCCGAGCTTCTCCGTACCGAAATGCCGAGGGGTGAATCCGACCCAGTTCAGAGCCCGGTAGTCGAGCGCGGTGGAGCGCCCGTCAGGGCCCTCCACGGACGCCGCTTCCGGGTCGAAGGACGCGGCGCGGGGCACGTCCTGCTGCCTGCCGGCCAGGAAGTTCACCGCGGCGGTGTACGACAGGTCGCGCCCCTGCGGGGTGACCGACGACAGGTCGGGCTTGTCGCTGCCCTTCGATAGGGCGACGAACACCGCGACGATGCTCAGCCCCGCGGCGAGGAAGAGCGCACCCAGGATCCTCCTGGCCCGCCTGCGAGCGGTCGGCTCACTGGAACGCCGGGCGGGCACCATGGTGAAACGAGTGGGTGACTGTTCCGGCATCGTCCCTCCTCTATTTGTCGTGTTGCAGCCAGGACCGTGCGGCCCTCACGCGGATGCGCAAGTGCCGGCCGCGTCACCCGCGGCGGCGAGCGCTCCGGCCGCGGCGGCGGCCGCTGGACAGCTGGGTGGACGCCGTCAGCCCGCGTCCCTTGCGGCGGGGCGCCCGCAGCCGGTTCGCCCCCGGCATCTCCTGCTGCGGGTAACCGCGCGAGTCCCAGCGGACGGCGTCCACCGGGACGCCGCCGGGCAGCATGCGCACGGTGCCCGCGGCGGTGCGGCGCAGCGGCGAGATGCCGATGTACAGCCGGACCGGCCGGCCGTCCACGTAGAGCCTGCGGTTGCGGCTCCCGTTGATCTGCAGCCCCAGCCACGTCGCCAGCGACTCCCCGTTCAGCGGGGACAGGCTGACGGCCGCCCAGCCGGCGGCCCCGCCGAGCACCGGGCCGTACATCAGCGCGTTCAGCCCCGGGCCGAAGACGAGGAAGGCGATCAGGAACCCGAGCGCCGCCCCGACGATCACGGCGATGAGCGTGGTCAGCCGGACCGTCCGGGGCAGTGTGATGTCCTTGTTCAGGCTGCCGATCACCGCGGGCGGCGGCTTCAGCATGTTGGTGGCGGCCAGCATCGCCGGCCCCCTGACGCGGTCGTCCTCCTCGCTCATGCCTGGAACCGTGCGGGGTTGCAGCGCGGACGCCATAACGATTCGCGACACGTCGCCGCCCTCCGGTTGCCCGGACCTCCTCGCCCGCGACGGTCAAAGGCATGCCGAAGTTGACCGACTACGCCCGCCAGGGCTTCCGGCGGCGGCGCCTCTTCCAGGAGACCGAGCTGCCCGAGTGGTGGAACATCGCGGTATGGGCCGGTGTCGGTGGCATCATCCTGATGCTTCTGGTCAGTGCGGTGTTCGACCACGGTGACTCCTCCGGTACCGCCACCTCCGCGAGCCAGGCGCCTCGCTACCAGGTCCAGACACTCGACCCCCGCGGTCTCACCGCCTCTCCGAGCCCGGGGGAAGGGACGCCCACCCCGTCCGGGAGCCCTTCGCAGGTGCTTCCGACGGGGGCCGCCGCCGCCAACTTCACCGCCACCGCCGCGACCAGGGTCCCGATGACGGACGGCGGCGCGACGGTCGTCCCGGCCGGCGCCCTCAACGTGGCCGCGGCCTCCGCCAGGGCCATCGTGACCGGGAACTGGAAGGCCATTCCAATCATCGGCACGGCGCGGCCTTCTCCGGCCAAGGCCATGCCGCGGGGATCGGCGGTGCAGGGGATCACCGTCGCGGATCCGACGAAGACCGGGAACAGCCAGTACCGGTTCAGCGCGACGATCACGCACGCGAGCGGGGCGAGGCCGGATGTCGTCGACCTCCTGGTGGAGCCGGACGGGCGCGGATACGCGGTGCGGGCGGGTTAGCACACTCGGCGCCCGCATTCAGGCATTCCCTTGCCCTGAACGCGAATCGGCGGACGGTCATGGTCGATCGTCTCCCGCGCCCGGGGGGTGAGCGCAGAGCCGAGCAAGGTACCGGAACCGAGGTAGCGGCTAATGCCCTGGATGGACGAGGACAGCAGCCCCAGGAAGGGCTCGGAGGTCTCACCGCGGCCTCTGAACGGCGATGAGCTGCAGGACGACCCGCCCCAGCCGCCGCCCGTGCCGACGGCGCTGCAGCCGGCGGCGGAGGGGGCACTGCCGGACGACCTGGCCGAGCTGACGCCGGAGGAGGTCGCCACTCTGGGTTCGGACCCCCGCGTCGCCGCGGCGGCCCAGCAGCCGCAGAACGTCGCCGACATCCTCGCGGAGCAGTCGGCCATCGACCGCGGTGTGGACGGCAAGGGGACGAACCCGTACGGCGACGCGGCGCTCCGGGGCGGGCCCGTCAAGCTCGACAAGGACAACCCGCTCGGCATGCAGCGGGCGCTGGAGGCCGCCGCGAAGGCCGCGCAGCTGGCCAAGGACCTCAAGGCCCCGCCCACCGGCACGCCATCGGAGCAGGCGCCCCGAAGCGACCCCAAGGAGGGGCTCAAGAAGGCGGCCGGCGAACTCGCCGAGGGCAAGCTGCGCGAGGCGGCCGCGAAGAAGGGCCTCCCGGCGAACTACGTCCCGTCGATTCCGGAAGGCGACAACCTCGGGGAGAAGGGCCTCAACCTCCTCGGGCAGGCCGCCGACATCGGCGCCCGCGCCCTGGCCGACCGGTACGCGCCCAAGGTCTACGACGGCGTCAAGGACTCCAGCGCCGGCGGCAAGGCGCTCGACAAGTTCGAGCAGTCCAAGATCGGCCAGAAGATACCGCAGTCGTTCTGGGACGGTTTCCGGCGCCGGAAGGGGGGCGCCCCGAACGCGGCCGGTGCGGGCCAGAGCAAGGACAGGGCCGACGGCTCGAAGTCGGAGAAGGACAAGAAGCACGGCAAGTTCAAGATGCTGCTCGCCGCCAGCCTTCCGATCCTCATCCCGTTCCTCTGCATCGTCCTCATCGCCGGGATGATCCTGGGCGTCAACGTCGACGACGACGTCCCTGAGTCCCAGCCCGAGCAGACCTCCGACACCAAGGTCGCCGAGTACTTCCCCGGCAACTGGCAGCGGATCCTCAAGCAGGCGTCGGAGCAGACCTCGGGCAGCGCGCAGGACTACTCCGAGGTCCCCTGGACCATCCTGGCGGGTCTGGCCAAGGCGCAGACCGACTTCGCCCGCTACAGCCCGTACGACAACGTCGACCGCGACCCCGGGCGCAAGTCGAAGGAGGTCCCCGGCGGGAACGGCACCGGCGACGGCACCGGCGGCGTGGACGTGAACGTCAGCAACACCGTCGGCGCCGGACCCGGGCCGGTCCAGGGGGTGACCGGCGCGGGCTCGGCCGCCACCGTGCCCGGCACCGGGAGCAACCACGTCGCGCCGCCGGACGGTGATCTCAGCCACCAGCTCGGCTGGTTCCTCTGGGCCCTGCGGATGCAGGAGTCGAACGGCGTCTACGACCGCAACGCCGGGACGAGTAAGAGCACCGCCTGCGGCGCCTACCAGTACATCACCAGCACCTGGAACAACTACGGGGGCTACGCGAGGGCGTGCGAGGCTCCGCCGAGCGTGCAGGACCGCCGGGTCAAAGAAGACGTCCTCAGGATGTGGAACAAGTACCACAAGTGGCAGCCGATCGCGGTCGACCACTTCACGGGGAGCTGGGGCCCCAACCCGGAGAAGTGGGACCAGTGCCCGGGGGCGTGCGACTTCAACCCGACGGCCTGGGAGTACGTCGACGGCGTCATGACGAAGATGCGGGCCGCGGCGCAGGCGCACCCGGCCGGATCCGGCGCCGCGCAGCCCGCCTCGTACCGCGTCGCGCCCGGCGGGCCGCGGGCGCCGACCGCCGCGCTCCGCGCGGACACGGGAGCAGCACCCCGCACGGTTGCGGGAGCAGCACCCCGCGCGGATGCGGGGACGTCCGAGGCGGGGCGCCCCGGCCTCCGCGCCTGGGGATGCGACGTCGAGGACCCGGATCCCGACATCGGCGGCAAGGACAACCAGGGCAGCGGGCCGTACCTGCTCACTCCCGCCGCCTCGGGCCAGATGCGGATGCACGGCCTCGACCCGCAGAACCCCTGCCAGTCCTCGTACTTCGTCGCCTTCGAGCTCGTCAAGGCGGCGGAGAGGGTGCACCGCGACCCGAAGAGCCCCAAGTGGAAGCCCGACGGCAACGAGAAGGACCAGGAGAACGCCCGCAAGTACTGGAGCAAGGTCATCGCGACCTCCGGAATCTTCGTGGAGCGCACCGCCAACCCCGAGGGGCCCTGCGCCGTCCCCCCGCCGGACGACCCCGAGAAGCCGTGGTCGGTCAGCTTCAAGATCATTTCGATCTTCCGCTGCGAGACCAACCGCATCCAGAACCTCTACCTGGTCACCGGCGGCAAGTACCAGGAAGGCGGGTTCAAGTACTCCGTACAGGACAACCGTCCCGCCGCCGTCGAGACCCTCGTCAACGAGGCGATGTCGGTCAGCTACGGAGCCGGCAAGTGGAAGACCGAGGGGTGCGACAACGGCAAGGACTCGCGCCAGGGCATCTTCCCGATGACCAAGAAGGAGGCGGAGGAGGCCGGCGTCGAGGACCGGTGCGACGTCGACAAGAACATCGCCGGCGCCGCCAAGCTGGTGCTGTCCGTCGAGAAGGTCCCGCCGGAGGAGCGCCCGCACGACCTCGGCAACTTCCAGCCGATGGTCGGCGGCTGGCAGAAGCTCAGCATCGCCATGGGCACCGACCTCAAGCTGTTCTCGCAGATCGGCCCCGGCCAGAACGGCTTCGAGGCCTCGGACGAGTGCATCACGGTGATGCGGAAGTTCCTCACCGACATCGCCCCGTACGCGACCGAGTTCGCGTCGCTGGACGAACCCCCGAGCACCGACAAGGTGTTCAGCGAATGGCAGCCGAAGCTGCAAGCGGTGGAGGAGGCCCACGGCATCACCGACCCGGAAAACGATCCCGCATGCATGATCGGGTCCTGGGCCCCCGGGTACAACAGCACTCTTTCCCAGGTCGCCGCCGACGTGGCGGGCAACGAGACGATCAACGCCAACCTCAGTGGCCTGAAGAACTACTACCAGGGGAGAGAGGCCGCCAACGCCGAGATGCCACCGGTCGTCGGTGAGGACACCCTGGTCATTCCGCGGCTGGCCCTGCGTCCGCTGAAGCCGGTCGGCGCGCCGATCGCCCCGGACGCGACCGAGGCATGGTCCCGGCTCGGCAACACCGAGGGGGTTCTGCTCCCTCTGGAGCAGGTCGCCGTCGAGTACGCCTGGTTCTTCGGCGGAATCATCCCCCCGTTCAACAGCGCGGGCAAACTGATCGGCTCGCTCGCCACCGGTGGCGGCGGCACGGTGGACAACGGCGCCGTGCAGGTGACGGTCGGGCCTGACGGCTGTCCCGAGAACGCCCCGAACAACACCCTGCGGCAAGGGGCCGAAAAGATCGGTATCCGCAAGCTGTGCGTGGACTCCGTGGCCCACGCCCGCACACCCCAGGCCGCGATGGCGATCAAGTGGGCGCTCACCCATCTCGGTTGGCCCTACGCCCCGGACAAGAAAGGTGAGAGGAACAAGAGAAACGACCCTGGGTGGGCCGACTGCTCCAGCTTCGTCTCCCGGGCCTACCGTGACAGCGGCGCGATTCCGAAACTGTACCCGGAGGGCAGCAACGCCCCCACCACCCATACCCTCCGCGCTCTCTCCTGGGCGCGCCAGATCCAGCTCTCCCAGGCGAAACCCGGCGATCTCGTGGAGCCGACTTCCGGCCATGTGGCCATGCAACTGGCCGACGGCTACAAGGTGCACACCAATCAAACCGGAGACGTCTCCAAGGTGGAGCGCGCATATCCCACAGCCGTATGGGTCGGCTGGGTCGACGCCAGCAAGGTGTAAAAAGTTCCGCCGCGACGGCCGCCGATCCGGCGTGATCGTGATCACGCCGGATCGGCGGCTCGGCCATTTTTATTCGGCCGCACCACCTGGGATCCTCACGAACGCGGAGGAAGCGCACCTTCCGCTTGCGAAGCCAGTGCGCTATACGCGACAATTGAGGAGAATATCGCAAACAGAGCCGACCCGGCCCCGTTCGCATCTCATCAGACGCGCACAGAAGCCGGGTCCACCACCCGGCTTCTCGCGCCTTCACCGAAAGGAAATACCGTGAACAGCGAGCAGCCGAACAACCGACGCATCCAGCTCATCGTCCTGGCCGTCGTGGCCGTACTGGCCGCCGCCGGTCTGGCGTTCGGTCTGGTCAAGATGACCGGCTCGGACGGCGGCAGCGACCAGCCCGAAGCCAAGGTCACCACCACGGCCCCGGCGACTCAGCCCCGCCGGGTCATCGCGATGGTCGAGCACGGCGAGCAGCACGCCCTGCTGGACTTCAAGGTCTACCCCGAGGGCGGCCAGGTGACCGGGACCTACACCCTGGTGCACTTCGACGGCAACGGCCGCAAGGTCGAGTACCCGAAGGCCAAGCCCTTCAACGGCATGGGCACCGGCAGCAGGTTCCAGCTCAACGACCTGGGCGACCGCGGGCCGGTCACGGCCGAGCTCATCGAGGGGGAGACCCGTCTGCAGTTCGACCAGACCTTCGGCGTGGAAGAGCTCGTGTGGGAGAAGATCGACTCCACTCAGGTGTTCGACGACAAGGTCACCGAGTACGCCAAGCGGTTCGAGTCATGCTCCAAGAAGCACGACTACAACCCCTGTGAGGGCGTCAGCTGAACGCCTACGCAGGCGCAGGTTCCCCGAACCTGCGGGAACACGACCCGAACCCCGACAACAACAACCGGCCTCCACCCCAGCGGGGTGGAGGCCGGTCCTTCTTTCGGCTCTCGGCGCCTTCCGGCTAGGTCCTGGACATCTCGTCCTGGTACATCTTCCGCAGTTCCGCCCGGATGTCGACCGGCCGACTCGCCGTCTGCCGGGGGTCGACCTGGCTCATCCGCCTGCTGGTCTGGAGAGTCTCCTCAAGATCTTTCAGCCGCTCGAACACCGTCTGGTTCTGCCGGCGCTCGTCCTTCGTCTGCTGCTGGAGCACGTCCTGGAAGCGGTCGAGCTCGTTGATGATCGCAGCCGCGGAAGCTGCGTTCCTCGGCTTCTGGGAGATGGCGCCTGCCAGCTTTTCGATCTCCTGGTGCCACTGCTGCTGCGCCTGCTGGTTGCTCTTGGTCACCTGGTCGGCGATCCGTGCCAGCTCGGCGGCGTCGATCATGGTGCCCGGATCCGCCATCTGCAGCCGCAGATCGCAGACACCCCGCGCCTCACGGGAACTGTCGACCACGTCACGGAACAGCGCGCTCAGCCTGTCGACCTCCTGGGCGGAGCTCTGCTGCATCCGGGTGAGCCGGTCGAAACCGTCTTCGTAGGACTCCCTGGTGATCGTCCTCGCGTTCCTCGCCTCGTGCAGATTCATAGTCTCCGTGGCGATTCTCATCATGGTGGAGATCTCGTCTTCCAGTTGGCTGTGGAGATCCCCGGCCGATACGAAAGCGCCGTCCGGCATTTCGATGCGTATCTGGTTGAAGTCTCGGATCTCGCGGCGCGCGGAGTCCACCACCCTGGTCACCGCCCGCACGTCGCGCAGTTGGCGGCTGTCTGCGCTCGGCATCTCTATCTCGGCCCACTCCCGGGACGCCGCGACGGCCGTGTCCTCGGCCCGCCGAGAGTTGATCACAATTCTCGACAGCTCCTCGTCCCTGCCCCCGGACACGAAACGCGCCACTCGTTCCCGCACCTCGGGAAGGCGCGTGTCGAATCCATGCGCCGCGAAGACATCGACGACCTCGCCGTTGTCATTGACGTAGCCGCGTTCCCTCAACTGCGCGGTGAGCCGGGCGATGTACTGATCGTCGTTCTCTTCGACCCCGTCGACCATCTGTCGCCGCAAGGTGTACCGGTCGAGGTAGTGAACCGGGTGCGAGGCCTGCTCGATGCTGGCTCCTTCGGGGAAGGCCCGCTGACCGGTCCGCCTGTCCACCTGGGCCGGAACGGGAATGGCCAGACCATGGTTGCCCAGGAGAATCTGGTCGGCCGACAGCCCCGTCGCGTTCGCCATGTCGGCGAGCGCCTGCATCTTCTCCTCGTTGTTGACGAACCCGGTGAACTCCGGTCTGAGCCCGCCAGGCTGCCCTTCACCCCACTGCCGGGCCCGAAGCATGTTCAGCCCATCCTCGGCATGCTGGGCCGTCAGCCGGCGCTGCTCCTCGGAGTCGCCGACGCGGATGATGTTGCGATGCCAGTCATCGGCCTCCCGCAGGCCCGTCCGGGCACTCTGCGCCATGGGCATGCCCGCCGCGGAGATCGCCGCCATGCCCGTCCCGTCGCCGCCGGCGCCGGGACGGCCGAGCAGATTGGGGCCAAACCGATCACCGAGCGCCTGGCCGGCACGGACAGAGGCGGCACCGCCGGTGAAGGCCATCAGCGGCAGGGTCGCCAGCACCGCCGGCGGCGCCACCATCGTCAGGCCCGCCAGACCCGCGGTCAGCCCGGCGTACGCGGCCGCACGCTGCGCGGGCGACCCGGACGCGGCCTTGTGCTGCAGGGCGTTCACACCCTGCTGGAGCCGCGCGCGGCCGCCGTCGTACCTGTCCTTCGCCCAGTCGGTGATCGGGCGGGTCGCCTTCTGCGCACCGCGCTTCGCCGCACCGGCGACCGCCCTCGTCGCGCGGTTGTTGAGCATGCGCCGCTGCAGCGACCGCTCGTCCAGAGCGGCCAGCCGCGCCTTGCCCACGCCGAGGCGGCCGAGGCGCTGGGACACCTGCTGGCCGGCATTGCGCGACAGTCTCCGGTCACCACTGCTCCGCAGCACGATGGCCGAGGCGAACCCCGTGGCCCCCGTGGTGGAGGAGATGTCCCCCAGGCTCAGGATCTTGCTGATCTTCCTGAACAGGAACAGCGCCACCAGGGGGGCCGCGCCCTGCGCGACCTGCTGGAAGAAGTTCGGCGTGGCATCGTTGGTGGTCGCCTCGATGGCCTGGTACGTGGTGTCGGTCAGCATGGTCAGGAACGTCAGCCCGAAGGTGAAGAGGGCGTCACCCGCCGCCGCCGCTCCGGTGAGTTTGAGCAGTCTCATGCCTTGCGGCAGGCCCGCTCCGATCAGCAGCAATGTCAATGGCAAGATCATTGCAAGGGCTGCCAGACCCACACTGGACACCGTCATACCGATCGCCATCGGTCCCATGACGAACAGGAAGACGAAGGCGACGATCATCGACATCAGGCCCTGGGTGAGCCGCTGGGCCTGGTTCTTGCCCAGCCAGGCGCTGACGAAGTCCCAGTCGGCCTGGCAGGCCGGCTCGCTGGCGTAGCAGTTGCCCAGCTTGTTCTTGAGCTCATCGTCGCCGTTGAAGTAGAACGTGCCCATCGTGCCGTTGTCGCACAGAAAGCAGAGCACATCGATGCCGGCGACGGTGAACTGGTGCCCGCTCTTGTCGTCCTCGTAGGTGACGTTGCTGTAGAGCTTCTCGCAGGCCTTCGCCTTGTCCTTGGTGTCGGTGGCCTTGTCCCACTGCGGGATCGTGTGGGCGCTGCCGAGCCCGTCGTCGTTGGCCTTGCAGGCACCCCACGCAATCATGATCATCTGCTCGTCCGCGGCGGGGTCGATGAAGTACCCGCGGGCCGAGTTCGACGTGGTGGTGCCCTTGGCGTGGCCGGTCGCGAGGTCGTAGGCCTCCAGCTTGCTCTCGGTGCTCACATCGGCGTTGGCTTCGAGCCAGCGGCAGGACGCGTGAGCCGGCGAGGGGAACGGCCTCGTCCCCTCGCCGAACTGCGCGGCCTGCCAGGAACGGACGAGCGAGATCTCCCACATCTTGCTCACCTGCACCATCGCCTGCTTTCCGCTGGCGAGTGAGGTCTCCTTGTTGCGGGCCATGTACTCGTCGTTGAGCTTGTCGTCGAGTTTCGCGCACGTGACCGCGCCCGCCCCGCCGTCCGGATGGCCGTCGTAGAACACGGGATTGGTGGCCACGCCGTCGTTGACCCTGCCGATCTTCTGCAGGTCGTAGAGCGAGTCCGACGCGGTGGTGAACCAGCCCTGGACGGTCGCGGCCATCCACGGCGTCGTGTACGCCGACGTCGGGTTGTCCTGGTGCTTGTCGGCCTGGTCGCCGATGAAGAAGATCAACCCGTTCGCGGCCAGGAACACCATGATCAGGCGCAACGCGGCCGCGGGCCCCCGCCGGTGGCCGCTGCTGGACCAGCGCCGGAACACCGCCGCCATGACGAAGATCCACGAAGGGATCAGGAACCAGGCCGCGTACAGGGAGAAGGTGCGCACGACGGAGTTGATCGGGTCCGCCGCCCGGCAGATCATGTCGAACGAGTAGCCGAACCCCATGAGCGCGCCGATGATCCGCCAGCAGAGCGCCGCCGCCATGAACATCAGGCTGGCGATCATCGAGACGAACCGCTGGGTCTTGAAGATCCGGGCGTTGTCCACCACGAAGAGCTCGAAGGACGTCCACCGATGCATCGGCAGGAAGGTCCTCGCCTCGTTGTAGACGTCGCAGTCGTTCTGCTTGATCTCGTAGGTGGGGACGTCGTCGTCCGGGGCCGCCGCGAGCAGGCGCCCGCCGGTCCCCGTCCCGGACTGCGCCACCGGGGCGAAGGAAGCGGCGGGCGCGGGCGGTTCAGCGCGCGCGGACGGTGCGGCGGGCGCGGACGGTGCGGCGGGCGCGGACGGTGCGGCGGGCGCGGCCGCGTTGGACGACTGGCCGCCGGACCCGAGACCCTCGGTCTGCCCGGCGAGCAGGGCCAGACCGCCGAAGACGGTCAGCGCCAGCGCCCACACCAGCAGCTGGACCGCGCGGCGCGGGCTCTGGCGTGCCGCCTTCGCGCCGCCCGGCTCCGCCCGGTCGAGGCCGCCCTTCTTCCGCGGGTCGCCGCGGCGTGCCGGGCCGGTCCTCAGCCGACGAGCCATGGGTTCTGCTCCTCCCCCGTCTGCGACGGCGCGGCGGTGACGTCGTGCCCCGTGTGCGCCGCGGCGCTGATGTCCTGCCCCGCTACCGGCACCTGGGCCGTGCCGTTCTGCCCCGGCGGCGCGGCACCGGCCTGCTCCATCCGGGCGGCCGCGGCGACGGCCGCCTCGTACTCGGCCCGCTCGGCCTCCTCGCGCTCCCTGCGCGCCTCCTCGCGCTTGCGGCGGTCCTCCGGGTTCGTGCTGTACGCCTCCGCCGCCTCGGGCGGCGTGGGGCCGAGGACGACCTGGGCGTGCCGTCCGAACAGGTCGCGGAAGATGCCGCGTGCCCAGCGCGCCGGTTTGCCGTCCTCGGCCGGCAGCGGGCCGAACTCACGGATCTGCGTGAGCCGCTCGGAGGTCGGCTGAAGGCCGCACAGCCGCAGCGCCGTCTCCGCCTCGCGCTTCTCGTTCAGTTTCAGGACCAGGACCCGGCTCAGGTAGGACTCCAGGTCCTTGGTCACCACGTCCGCGATCCGCTGGGTGAGGAACACCGGCATGATGTTCAGCGACCGGCCCTCGCGGGAGATGCGCTGCAGCGAGGCCAGGCCCTCGGCCTGCGAGAGGAAGGTCCACGCCTCGTCCACGATCAGCACGCCCGAGCGGTTGGCGATGAGGATCTCCAGCGAGGCGCGGATGACCAGGCGCACCGCCGCCAGCGCGATGCGCTCCGACACCGAGTACTCGCTCGGCGTCTTGCCCTCCGGCAGGCCGAGCTCGCGGTCGAAGTCGACCAGCGTGAGCCGCTGCGACATGTCCAGGCGGGGCAGCGGCTGGAGGGCGATGCCGAGGGAGAACATGGAGGACGCCTCCATCTGCTGCTCCACCAGGCCGCGCACCCGCTCGGCGTCGTCGCCGGGGACGTACTGCAGGGCGTCCCAGACGCAGCGCGCGCCGTTGAGCGCGCCCCGCTTCAGCCCGGACCCGAGCGCGAGCCGCTCCGACAGCGAGAGCCCGTCGCGGGCGTCGTCCAGCGCGGACAGGATGTGCACGTTCGCGATCTCGGCCGCGATCGTCGGCGGCGCGTACCGGAAGGGGTCGAAGGCCCCGGGCGACTCCTCCAGCGCCGACATCGACACCCGGCCGGCGGGGATCCCCAGCCGCTGGACGTAGTCCACCATCCCGTAGAGGGAGTCGCCGCCCTTCGGGTTCACGAAGATCACCGGCAGGCCGTTCAGCGCGGCCTGGGTGGCGACGGACTGCGCGAAGAAGGTCTTGCCGCTGCCCGGGTCCCCGAAGATCCCGAAGACCGGCGGCAGGTTCTTGCGGGGGGCGCCGAGCGGGTCGACGAAGAACGGCGTGCCGTCCGGGTCGATGAGCCCGCCGTAGACGCCGAGGTCGTCACCGAGGTCGGAGAACGCCTGGAGCCCGGCGTGCGAGACCATCGGCACGTTGACGTCCTGCAGGAACGGGTTCACCCGGACGGAGGAGCAGGGCAGGGTCTCCTCCAGGGCCTGGATCTGCCGGTGCTCCAGCGCCTTCATCTGGATTCCGTAGTACTGGGCCAGGAACTCCATGTAGGTCTCGGTGGCGTCGGTCACCTCCCGCGCCATGATGAAGCTGCACCTGGCCAGCATGGGCTGGTTGGAGTTCGCGAGGTAGTCCTCGACCTCCTTGGCCTGCTGGAAGGTCTGGGACAGCTCGACCTTCTCCAGGTCCTGGGTCTTGCGCTCCTCCTCCATGTTGGACATGATCCGGCGCTGCGCCCGGCGGGCCCTCGCCCGCGTCAGGTTGGCCGGCTCGAGCTCGGCCCTGATCGAGATCACGTGCGGGGCGTCGCCGGGGTGGCTGATCACGTCCAGTGCCCACTGGGCCTCCGGGGACGGCATGATCGGCTGGTCGAAGCGCATGACGGCGGCCATCTCCAGCTCGCCGATGCCGGTGACGCCGAGCCGGGTCGGCATCTCCTCGATCACCGCGTCCGGGCCCCGCCCGAGGTTGTACCAGGACTCCAGCTGGTCGAGCTCCTGCCGGGTCGGCTCCTGCGCGTCCGCCCGCTTGAAGATCGAGCCGATGTGCTCCATGTCCTTCTGGTAGTCCGACAGGTCGGGGACGTCGTCGGCCATGGAGTCCTTGACCAGGTCCGTCAGGGCCTTGATCGTCCCCATGCCGCCCTGCGAGCCCTTGCCGGCGCGGGACGTCTTGTCCATGAGAGACGACCGGAGCTGCACTCCGACGAACAGGACGCGCTTCGGGGCCAGGAAGCCGAAGGCCTCGGCCTGGTAGGCGCGCAGCTCGTCGGTGTTCTCCTTCGGCGGGGTGACGAGGTCGTCCCACGTGATCGAGACCAGGTGGACGTTGCGGTTGTTGGACAGGGTCGCCAACCCGCCCACGGGCTGCCGGGACGTCCGGCCCAGGTCACCGAGGAGCCTGGCCAGCGGCGCCGCCATGGACAGCTGCTCGGCCGGGTCCTCCCATTTCATCGGCGACAGCCGCACGGTGCGGTACATCCACACCTCGCCGTTGTAGCCGACGTAGACGCCGTCGGCGGTACGCCAGGCGTACGGAGTGGTCCACATGGTGGCGGTGTCGGCCTCGGAACGGCCTGCACGGCTGGTCCCGGTGACACGTCCGAGCGCCGCCCTCAGGTTGACCATGTGCTGTCATCTCCCTGGTCGTGTTGGCTCTCAGGGAGACAGTCCGGCAACCGGGGCTGGCGGCATCCATCATTGTCCGCACAGTCGCTATTAGAGATTCCGGCCGCTTCGCCGACCGGGTGACAACCAGAGCGCTGAGGACACTGAGTGATGGCAACTGCGCCGAACCTCGTCGTCGCGGGGGACCCGGGCGTCGCCCGGAGTTTGCGGGAGACCGGCCGGTTCTCCGCGGTGTACGACGCCGCCTCCGCGGCGGTACTCCGCGACCTGTCCAAGAGCGGGCAGGTCGGTTCCCCTGCCGCCTTCATGTTCGCCCCGGGGTTCGTCGAGGACCTCCCGGGCGCGGGCGTGGCCGTCCTTGCGAACGGGCTCGCCGGCCGCGGATTCACCGTGCTCGTGCACGGCTACTTCGCGGAGCGCGGCGACACCTTCGCCCCGGGCGTCCACGTCATCGGCGGGCAGCTCAAGATGTCGGACCTGCTGGCGCTGTTCGGCATCACGGGCCCGCCCCCGGCCAAGCCCGCCGCCCCGGCACCGGCCGCGCCCCGGCCGCCGGCCGCGTCCCAGACGCAGGCCGGAGGACGGCAGCAGCCGGTGGCCCAACCTTTCACGGCCGCCCCACCGCCCGCCGAACACCCACCCGCCCAGGCACCCGCCCAGGCGCCCACCGAACAGCCACCTGCCACCGGCCGGCCTTCTGCCGGGGGTTGGAACCCGAACCCGGCGCAGCCTCCGTCCTTCGCGCAGGCGCCCGGAGCCGTGCCGCCGCAGGCCGCCGAACCGCCCGCGCCTCCCGCCGCGGCGCCGAACCACCAGCCGTGGTCCGCGGCCGCGCCCGTGCAGCAGGGGTTCGCGGGGCAGCAGCCCGTCCCGGGAGGCCATGCGGAGCCGGCGCCGGACGCGGGGTTCGCGACGCGGCAGGACCACAACCCGATGCCGGCCCAGCCGTCCTCGAACGGATGGCCGGGCCCGCAGCAGACGGCGGCGGCCGCACCGGTCAGGGCCGAGACGCCCGCCGCGCCCCTCGGGCGGGTCATCGCCATCGCCTCGGCCAAGGGCGGCGTGGGCAAGACCACGACGGCGGTGAACCTGTCGGTCTACGCGGCCAGGCATCTGCACGCGGCCGGCCGGCCCGGGAGGGTGGCGCTGGTCGACACCAACTTCCAGCAGGCCGACGTCGCGCGGTACCTGAACGTGGAGACGCCGACGGTCCTCGACCTGCTCCGGGCGAACGGCTCGCTCAGGGTGGAGAACGTGCGCGCCCACCTGGCGCACATCCCGGACGCCGACCTGTTCACGCTGCTCGGGCCGCAGGACATCACCATGGCCGACCCGGCACTGATCAACGCGATGCTGTACCGGCGGATCATCACGGTGCTGCGGCAGGCGTTCGACTTCGTGTTCGTCGACACGCCCGTCGCCGAGCTCTACCACATGACGTTCACCGACCTGATCCTGCCGGAGGCCGACGCGATCCTGGTCCCGGTCGAGCCCAACCGGGTGACGCTGGAGGCCGCGCGCGCCTGGCTCAGCGCGATCACCATGGCGCGGCACTCCCGGAGCGGCGGCGTCGACCCGGAGAAGCTGTCGCTCATCCTCAACCGGGCCCGCGCCGACGTGGACTGCAGCCCGGAGGACGTCATGGACCTGATGCCCGGCTGGCGGTTCGTCGGGATGATCCCGGAGGACCTGGAGTGGACGCAGGCCGCCAACAACCGCCGGTTGAACGCGCTGCAGATCGGCCCGGACCTGGACGCGACCTTCCGTGAGATCCTCCAGTTCGTCACCGGGGACCCGGTGTTCGGCCAGTCCCTGGCGGCGCAGCCGGGGGGCGGCCGGGGCGGCCTGCTGAAGAGGCTCCTCGGCATGGACCCCAAGTGATCATCCTCGATCCGGCCCTATCACGAGAAAGGAAGCGGCCATATGGCAGCGCAAAATGAGCCCGCCACCGGAATGGACTTCTGGGCGGCCATCGGCGTCGGCCAGGAGGAGGACGACGGGCCGGACGAGCAACCCTCGCAGGACAAGCTCCTGGTGACCGGCGCCCCCGCCCCCGCCGCACCGGCGGACATGGGAACCGCCGCACCGGCGGACATGGGAACCGCCGCACCGGCGGACATGGGAACCGCCGCACCGGCGGACATGGGAACTGCCGCACCGGCGGGCACGGGAACCGCCGCACCGGCGGACACGGGCGCCGCCACGGGTTCCACCAACGGGTCCGTCAACGGTTCCACCGCGGGTTCCGAGACGGGAGCCGGGCAGCAGAGTCCGCAGGACGACTGGGCGTCGCTGTTCTCCGCCTGGGACGACTCCGCCAACGGCGCCGCCCCCGCATCGGGGCCGCCGGCCGCCGGAGCGCCGTCCGACCAGGCGGTTGCCGATCAGGCGCCGTCCGACCAGGCGGTGGCCGGAGCGGCCGCCGGGGCGGTCGAGGCCCAGGCGCCGTCGGCCGCCGCGACGCCGAAGGCGCAGGAGAGGCCCCGCAAGCCGGAGCCGAACGAGCCCGCGGACGCGCCGGCGGAGCAGCCTCCCAAGGACCCGGAGGACGCACAGGACGCCGAAGCCCCGCCCGCCCCGAAGGCGGGCGGGACGGAACAGGCCCTCGCGCCCTCGCAGGATCACCGGACCACGCGCAGCACGCCCTTCGGGACGTCCGGGCAGGCGACTCAGACCGCGGCACCCGCCCAGGCCCGGCAGGCCGCCCAGACTCCGCAGACCGCCCAGGCCCCGCAGGCCCCGCAGGCCGCCCAGACTCCGCAGGAGCCCGCGGAAGCCGCCACGTCCCAGCCGCCGCCCGCGGCGGACCCGGCGTGGGCCATCGCGGAGCGCATCGCCACCACGCTCCGCCCGCGGGTGGCCGAACTCTGGCTGGAGGTCCTCACCCGGCACACGGGCGGGGATCCGGCCATGGCCAGCAGGGTCTACCACGTGCTGAACGGCACCCACCTGCTCGGCGAGCTGATGCGCGACGAGACGATCGACGAGGTGCACGTCCACGGGACCCAGGTGACCGTGTGCGGAGCGCGCGGCATCCGCCAGATCCCGGGGTTCCCCAACCTCGCCGCGTCCCGCCGGGCCGTCAAGACGATCACGGCGTCCCGGGAGAAGCGGGGCCTCGTCGTCTCGAAGGTCAACGACTCCGTCGTGATCAGCCGGCGGAGCGGCACGGTCCCGAACACCAACGCCCTCGTCGCCAGCGGCGTCGTCGGCGGGGACCAGCTCGCCCGGATCCGGCAGGCGCTGCAGCAGATGCAGACGGTGACCGTGACCGGCCCGGCCGCGCGGATCGTCATCCGCGCGCTCGCCTCGCTGATCCCGGAGGGCAGCCGCGTCTTCCTCGGGGCGTACGCGACGCTGCCCGCCGGGTGCGTCACCGCGGTGAGCCCGATGGAGGCCGACTACGTGCTCGGCGTGCGCCCGGGCGCGGTGGCCGAGGAGATGGCGGGCGCGGGGCAGGTCGGCGGCCTCATCGCCAACCCGGAGACGCAGTTCCCGGCGGCGCTGCGGTTCGCCGTCACGGGGCCGTCCGCCGCGCCGGAGCGGCTCATCGACCGCTGACCGCACGCCACCGGAGCCGCGGCGCCGCCCACGCTCCGCGCCCGGTTCCCCCGGGAACGACGAGGGGGCGCCGCTCACCGTCCGGCGAGCGGCGCCCCTCGCATGTCAGCTCAGGTGCACGGCGCGCTTGTGCTTCCCCTCGCCTATCTCCAGCACCCTCGCACGGGCCGCGGCCTCGGCCAGCGGCGCGATGAGACGGGCCAGGGGGGCGCGCTGCGGGGTCCCCGGCGCCTCGGCCAGTTCGACGACCCGGCGCACCCCCGTCGCCCCGTGCAGCTCGAAGCCGCGGACGGGGTGGGCCCAGAGCCTGCCCTGCGCGGTGTCCATCACCGGCACCGCCCGATCGCCGGGGGCGACGGCGAGATCGCCTAAAACCCAGCCGGTCCGCTGCGCCGCGTCCGCGTAGGCGATGACCTGCTCCAGGTCGCGCAGCAGCCGCGGCACGCAGGAGCCGCCGAACGTGACCGGCGGGCCGGCCAGGGCGACGGCGTCGCGGCAGCCCAGCCGGCCCGCGATCTCGGCGACCCGATCGAGGACACTGCGGTGAACGTGGCCCACCTGCTCTCCATCCACGGTCAGCAGCACCACGTTCGCGCGGCCCTGCGAATCGGCCATCGGTTCCCCCTGCCCGGACGGCCCCCGGCCGCCAGGGACGGCTCAGGCAGTACGCATGTCCACGACGCGGTCGGAGTCCAGGATGAAGCTCGCGGCCTCGTCAGGGGTGACCCCCAGGACATCGATGACCAGCCGGATCGGACCGACCTTCTCGGCGTCGCAGCGGTGGCACCTGGTCCGGTTGTCCCCGTACACCTTCATCGAGGGGTTCTGGTCGCCGTTGCTGTGCCTGCTCGGACGCGGGCAGTGCCACAGGTTCCCGTCGTCGGAGGAGGAGCCGAGCCGCGTCAGCACCGTCCGGACGTCCACCGACTTGGCCTCGGCGATCCGCTTGTTGTGCGGCGAGACGGGGACGGGCGGCACCATGTCGGCGCCGCGGCGCCCGGCCCGCAGCTCCTGCCGGTACTTGGCCGCCTCGCGCCGCAGCTTCTCCAGGTCGATGCCCTGGGTCGGATCGTCCTTGGTGACCGGGGCGGGCTCGTTCCCGGTGGACAGGTAGGGGAACCGGTCGTCGGCCCGCCGCCGCAGCGCCGCGACGAGCACGAAGGTGGCCAGCGCGTCCCTGGCCGAGTCCGGCGGGACCATGCGCAGCCGCGCCGCGTACCGGATCACCGTGGCGGCCTCCGGGGTGACCAGCTGCTGGGCGCCGGAGCCGACCTGCACGGTCGGGACGCCTTCCGCCTCCTGGCCGCCGACCTGGCCCCACTCCAGGTAGGCGGAGGGCCGGCCCGCGTCGGTGAAGGCCTCCCCCTGCGGGTCGAGCCGTGAGAACTCCAGAACGGTCCCGCCGGCATAGGCGTCGACGCGGCGGCCCGCGAAGCCGCACAGTGCCGCGTACGGGACGAGGCAGTTCGGGTCCTCGGGCGCGAGGTAGATCACGCGCGATCGGAAGTCGGCCGCGGTCAGGCCACTCGCCCGCAGGCCGGCGATGGTCGCGGCGATCACGTCCTCGTCGTCGCCCGGAACAAGGTCGACCGACTTGACCCCTTCGATCGCCGGAGGTGACCCGGTGGTGCGAACGGCCAGCACGTAATCGGTCAACTGGTGCATCTGGTCTCCTTTGTAGTGTGCCGCCCCCGTGTGTCACGCATGACTGTCCACGCGACAGGGCGAGCCGCATGCTTTATTTGTCAACCTGTTCGTCGGCCCTCGTCGTCCGGCCCTCTGGTACTTGCCGATCCGACCTGGCCCGAAACGGTTATGGGTGAAGAGTGGACACCGGCCGGGGCGACCGGTGCCGCACCTGGCCGGAACCGGCCGGGTGCCGACGTTACCGCCGGCCGCCCGCGCGGTCGGTGGCAGGACACGGAGAAGGGTGCACAGTGCCAGCGCAAACCAAGGAAGAATTCTACGTCCGGCGCCTCTTCGACGACGACGTCCCCGTGTTCGTGGACGCGACCAAGTACGTCCGGCAGGACCTGCCGTACCCGCTCAGCGCCAAGAAGGCGCTGAAGGCGACCTGCGGAGTGCGGACGGACAACGAGGTCCTGGCGTTCAGCCTGCGCAACTACACCGGCAAGCAGGCCGAGCGGGAGGTCGAGCACGTCGAGAGCACCGTCGGCGGGCGGGTGACGGCGCAGAACCAGCTGCGGCTGCGCATGCCCCGCCGGACCCTGCACGGCCTGAACGAGACGGCGCGGGCCCTGGCGGTCGTCCTCGGCGACGAAGTGATCACCGAGCTGGACGGCGACCTCTACGTCCTGACCCTCACCCGCGCCGGCAACGAGGGGACGCTGGCCCTGGCCGGCAAGCTGACCAGGTCGGAGGGCGGCTTCGTCCGGTCCGAGGTCAGCGACGCCGACACCGAGTTCGAACTCCCCGTCGCGGGGGTGCGGCTGCGCATCTTCCTGCGTTCCCCGGTCCGCGACCGCATCATCGCCTACGGCTTCAGCGGCTACCTCACCCGCAAGCCGGGCGAGATGGAGACGGTGACCCGGGCGACCGCGCTGGCCGTCAACAGCATCCTCGGCCTGGCGACGTTCCGGATGCTGTCGCAGCTGGACCACGTCGACGTCCCGGCCGTGCCGCGCGGCAACGCCGTCCGGCAGCGCAAGCCCGCCGAGCAGGTGACCTTCACGGTCCCGGCGCTGCTGTTCACCGACGACGGCACGCCGGCGGCCCGCGGCCGCGTCGCCGCCGAGATCGACCTGGACCAGGTGGACCCGGTGACCGGCGGCCTGCAGCTGCACGTCACGGCGGGCGACCAGCTGGAGTGGAACCCGGCGGTGACCGACACGATGAAGTTCGAGGTCTACGAGCGGGTGCTCACCGAGACCATCGGCGCCATGCTCCACTCGGCCGTCGGCATCGACACGGTGCGCGACCTGGCCTACGACATCATGCTGGGCGACCTCGGGGCCGAGGGCATCGCCCGCCTGCGCGCCGCGACCACCGACCTTCCGGGCCTGGCCGCCAAGCCCAACCAGGCCGAGGTGCGGTCCGCGCAGCCGGCCACCGGCGTGCCGGCCGCCTGACACCCGGCGCGGTCCGGCGGCTCGCCTCGCGGGGTCCGTCCGACCGGTGGTGCCAGAACCCTGGCGCCACCGGTCCGACGTCCGCACCGGCCCCCGCGCGATACGGGATCGTCGCGCGGCGGGTTCCGGCAAGGGACGGGGCCAGGCTTTAGAGTCTCCGTGTAGCGGTCCCCACACTGGAGACGACGGTGATGACGAACCCACCGGACCCTGGTCACCCTCCGCGTCCGCAGGCGCCCGGCGGGCCTGGCGGGCCCTACGGTCCGCCGCCCGGCGGGCCCGGCGGCCCCTTCCCGGGCCCTGGCCACTCCCCCGGCCACGCCCCTGGCCATGCACCCGGCCCCGGGCCCGTCCCCGGCCCCCGCCCTCCCGGCCCGGCCTCCGGGTTCCAGGACCCGCGGCAGGGGTGGGCGCCCCCGCCCGGCGATCCGGGGGGCAGGAACGTCCTCCAGGCGCTGTTCGACCTGAACTTCGACAACATGATCACCACGCGGGTGGTGAAGATCCTCTACGTGCTCGCACTGATCCCGATCTCCCTGTTCTCGCTGCTGATGGCGGTGTACGGGCTGGCGTGGATCGACGACAGCGCGGCGTTCGGCTACCTGCTCCTGCTCGCGTCCCCGTTCGTGTGGTTCTTCCAGGTGTTCGCGACCCGGATCGTCCTGGAGTTCGTCATCAACCAGTTCAAGATCAGCGAGTATCTTCGGGCCATCAAGGACAAGAGCTAGACGGGACTGCTGTGGGCGAGTTCGATGGCACCCCGCCGCGGGACACCCGGCGGGATGCCGGGACGACGCGGCGGGACGCGGGGGTGCCCGGGCCGCGCCCGGCGTCGCATACCCGGCGGGAGGGGCACGGTCCGGGGGATCCGCTGATGCGGCTGCCGGCCGTACTGGGCGAGCGGTACGCGGTGGTCGCCGAACTGCCCGTGCAGGGCGCCGAGTCCGACCTGCTCCTGGTGCGCGACGGCGACGGCGCCGAGTTCGTGGCGAAGATCTTCCGCCGCGGGTACCGCGCCGACCGGGAGGTGTGGGCGAAGCTTCCCGCGCTGGAGGCGCCGAACGTCCTGCGCATCCTGGAGACCGGGCACGCGGACGGGCGCGACTACGAGGTCGCCGCGTACGCGCCGGACGGCAACCTGCGGGCGCTGATGGACGAGGGGCCGCTCCCCGGGGAGACGGTCGGCGAGGTCGCCGCCCAGCTCGCCGCCGGTCTGCGGGCGCTGCACCGGGCCGGCATCGTGCACCGGGACCTCAAGCCCGAGAACGTCCTGGTGCTGGGCAGGGAGCCGCTGCGGCTCGCGATCGCCGACTTCGGGCTGAGCAGGGTCCTCGACCAGAGCGTGGTGTTCGCCTCGTCGTCGCGGACCCTGGCCTACGCGGCGCCGGAGTCGCTGTCCGGCCAGGTGTCGCCGGCCCGCGACTGGTGGTCGCTCGGCATGATCGTCCGGGAGCTGGCGACGGGCCGGCCGCCGTTCCAGGGGTTGAGCGAGACCGTCGTGGTCGACCATCTCGCGACGCGGCCGGTCAGCGCGGACGACGTCCCCGACCCGCGGCTGCGGCTGCTGTGCCAGGGGCTGCTGACCCGCGACCCGCGCGGACGATGGACGGGCGAGCAGGTCCGGGAGTGGCTGGACGGCGGTTCACCGCGGGTCGCGGAGGAGACCCTCCAGACGGGCGCCGGGCTGCCGTTCAAGGGGCGGCGCCACACCGGCAGGAGCGAGCTGGCGCGGGCGCTCGTCGAGAACTGGGACCACGCCGCCCAGTACTTCTTCGGACGGGGCGAGACCGGCGAGGCGTGGCGGAGCCTGCGGGAATGGCTCGCGGAGGTGCCCGACGACAGCCGCATCGCGCTCGTCGACGGCCACCTCATGACGACGCTGCCGCCCGACGTCAAGCTCCTGCACCTCGTCCGGTGGCTGGACCCGGCGATGCCCCCGCACTACCTCGGCCGCCGGATCACCGCCGCCGACCTGCCCGGGCTGGCGGGCCTGGCCGCCGACCGGCGCCACCCCGACCACCGCACCGCCTGCCTCATCGGGCGGGCGCTGTGGGAGCACCGCCTGCTGCCCGTGCTCGCCGGCTTCGCGGGCGGCGAGGAACTGGCCCGGGTCGACGACCAGTGGCGCGCGCACGTGTCGGCGTGGAACGACCTGGCGCGCTGGCTGCGCGAGCAGGGCACCGCGCCGCCGGGTCTCGCGGCCCGGCTGCCCGACGCCGGCGCGGAGGAGCCGCCCGCCGTGCTGCTCGCCCTGCTCGCGCTGGCGGCGCGTCCGGACGAGACCGGGCGGCTGATCGCCAAGGGCGCGGCGCGGGCGCGCGCGCCGGTCTCCGAACCGGTGCCGTGGTTCACCTGGATGGTGGACGGGGCCGGCGACGATCCGCTGCGGCTGCTCGCCGTGGCGCGTGCCGCACCCGAGGCCGTGGCCGAGAGCGAGTCGCGGACGCGCGAGCGGCACGCCGCCGAGCAACGCGACGAGGCGCTGCGCACGCACCGGGCCGACCGCGAACGGCAGCGGCTCGCCGGGCGCAACCCGGCCATGGCGAAGGCCGTCGCGCTGACGTCGCCGCTGCTGTTCTTCTGGCTCCTGGGGAGCTGGGTCATCGGGTCGCTGTTCGGCGGAGGCGGCGACGACGCCGGCACGACATCGGTCGGGCTGCACAGTTCCTCCTCGGGCATCTCCTTCGGTGTTCTGGCCGTCGCGTCCGTGCTCGCCTGGGCGGTGCAATGCGGCAGCGAGGTCTTCGTGGCGCGCGCGCAAGGCACGGACTACCTTCCCCACGGCCCATGGGCGATGCTCTCGGGCATCCTCGGCGCGGGCGGCCGCGGACTGTCGACGGCGTCCCAGACGATGTCGGGCGCCGCGCAGCGGACCGGGCGGCGCGGGTGCGGGTGCGTGCTCGCCGCCGCGACGGTGCCGCTGCTGATCTTCCTTCTCCTGCTCGCGGCGGTGACGTCCGTCGCGAGCCTGCTGTGGGTGCTCGTCCTCATCGCCGTCCCCGCCGCGCACGCCGTCGCGGCCGGGGTTCGGCTGCACCACTGGCGGCGGGCACGGACGACCGGAGGGACCCCATGAGCAGCGGGATCGACGCGGACATCGCGCTGGACGCGGCGGTGGTGCTCAGCCTCGGCATGACCCGCCTGCTCGGGCACGGCGCGGGCCTGGCCGGACGCGGCGCGGAGGCGCTGGCCGCGCTCGCCGCCGGGCGCGCCGAGGCGCGGGCGGCGGCGCTCGCCGAGGTCAGGACGCACGAGCGGGCGCTGCGGGAGACGGTGGATCGCAACGCGCGCATCGCCGCGCTCGCCGAGACCCGCGCGAAGATCGGGGCGGACGTGCCGCTGCCCGACCGCCTCGACCCGGCCGAGCGGTCCGCCGCGGAGCTGACCGCATGGTGCGCCGCGACCGACCCCGTCCTGGACGAGGCCGAACGGCGCCTCTCCGAGCATCTCGCCGCCCAGGTCAGCACGCAGATCTTCGATGTCCCCGCCGAGGGCCTGGCGGCCGACGCCGGGGCGGGCGCGCCGCCGCCGGCCGGCGACGTGCGCGAGCACCTTGAGCGGATCATGGTGCGGCTGCTGCCCGACGCCGGGGAGGCGGAGCGGCGGGCGGTCGCGGAGGCGGCGCGACTGCTCGCCGGCGTCGCGACGCCGGCCGACGCGGAGGGCGTCCTGCAGGAGGTGCGCCTGCGGATCCAGGAGGCCAACCGCCGCACCCGGGAGCGGCGGGACGAGGAACGGCGGCGGGCGGCCGAGCGCGACGCCGCCGAGCAGGCCGAGGCCGAGCGCCGGTACGTCCTCGACTCGGTCACGGCCGCGTTCGAGGACATGGGGTACGAGGTCCAGGCCGGGTTCGAGACGCTGACGGCCGAGGACGGCACCGTGACGCTGACCAAGGGCGCCTGGCCCGACCACAGCGTCCGGATGCGCGTGGACGACGCCGCGCACGTGCGCGCCTCGATGGTGCGCGAGCGGCCCGCCGAGAGCGAGGACGACCGCCGGCTGGACGTCGAGCGGGAACGGGAGTGGTGCGAGGCGTTCGAGGCGGCGCGCGAGCGCCTGGCGGGCGCGGGGGTCCGCTCGGACGTGGCGTGGCGGCTGGAGCCCGGGGTGCGTGAGCTGCCCGTTTCGGCGGAGGCACGGCAGACTAGGGGCCGTGCCGCCCAACGCGAGCGCTCCCGCGAGCGTCACAAGTGAGGTGTGCGGGGGCGTTCGGACGGAGTGGAGTGACTAGATGAGCATTGATTCGCCGACCCTCGGGGGGCGGTTGCAGGGTTGGCCGCCGTTCATCCGGGAGCTGGACGCGACCCTCTCGGTGCACTCCCAGTACGTCCTGTCGGGCAACCTGCACGACAGCTTCCTCGCGCCGTCGGACGGCGGCCCGGCGGGGCTGCTGCCGCTGCGGGACCTGCTGTGGGAGTCGCTGCGCTCCAGCGGCGCGTCCTTCATGGCCGTCTACGACCCGGTGGACGGGCTGCAGATCGTTCCCGGCCCGGGCGACGCGGCGGGGGGCGAGGCGGCGTCGGCGGCGGAGTCGCTGCTCGGCAAGGTCAAGGCGGACGAGAAGCCGTCGCTGGAGGGGCTGACGCGGCATCTGGCCGCGATCGCCCGGCCGCAGGAGAACGTCCGCGCCGCGTTCCTGATCGACTCGGCGTCGCGCATCGCCCGGACCCCGACGGACCTGGAGCCTGCCGAGCGCGACTTCTTCCGGTTCTGCGCGAAGCTGTCGCGCAGCGCGCGTCCCGTCCGGGTGGCGGGGGCGCGGCCGAAGCCGCTCTACAACCCGGTCATCTGGCTGGTGGAGCGGCCGGGCGACCTGCCGCCGTGGCTGACGGCCGACAACGAGAACATCCGCGAGATCACGATCCCGCGCCCGCATCTCGGCGACCGGCAGGAGACGGCGCGGCTGCTGGCCCGCGCGTTCGGGGTGGGCGACGTCGGGTCGGACGAGGTGGCGGCCGCGGCGTGCGACGCGTTCGCCGAGCAGGCCGACGGGCTGACCCTCCAGTCGATGATCGAGGTGACCCGGCTGGCGAAGGAGCGGGGCGTCGACCTCGCCGACCTGCCGGACGCGGTCCGCACCTACAAGCTGGGCGTGCTCGACAACCCGTGGAGCCGCGGGCACCTGCGGCGCCGGGTGCTGGAGGGCGAGAGGCGCGTCCCCGAGCGGGTGATCGGGCAGCCGCAGGCGGTCACCAAGACCCTGGACATCCTCAAGCGGGCGGTGCTCGGGTTGTCGGGCGCGCAGGCGACCAGGTCGGGCAGCCGCCCGCGCGGGGTGCTGTTCTTCGCGGGCCCGACCGGCACCGGCAAGACGGAGCTGGCCAAGGCGATCACCGAGCTCGTCTTCGGCGACGAGTCGGCCTACCTGCGCTTCGACATGAGCGAGTTCTCCGGGGAGGGCTCCGGCGACCGGCTGATCGGGTCGCCGCCCGGCTACGTGGGGCACGAGGCCGGCGGCGAGCTCACCAACGCCGTCCGCGAGGACCCGTTCCGGGTGATCCTGTTCGACGAGATAGAGAAGGCGCACCCGCGGATCCTGGACAAGTTCCTGCAGATCCTGGAGGACGGCCGGCTCACCGACGGGCGCGGCAACACCGTGCACTTCTCCGAGTCGATCCTCATCTTCACCTCCAACCTCGGGATGTTCGTGCCGGGGCGGGACCTCACGACCAGCGACGGGTCCGCCTACGGAGCGCCGGACCGTGTGCAGAACATCACACCCGGGATGTCCTACGAACAGGTCGAGCAGCGCATCAAGGGCGCCGTCGCCGACCACTTCACGGCGGTGCTGAACCGGCCGGAGCTGCTGAACCGGTTCGGCGACAACATCGTGGTGTTCGACTTCATCTCCGGCGAGGCCGCGCACAAGATCTTCGACCTGCAGTTCGCGAACATCTGCCGCCGGGTCACCGAGGAGCACCGGCTCGTCCTCGCCGTGAAGGGGGACGCGCTGCAGACGCTCCGCGAGTGGTGCACGGAGGAGCTCGCCAAGGGCGGGCGCGGCATCGGCATGGCGCTGGAGTCGCACTTCGTCAACCCGCTGGCGCGCGCGCTGTTCGACCGGGAGCTCGTCCCGGACGAGAAGGTCACCGTGACGGGGATCCGGCGCGAGGGCAGCATCGTGCACCTGGACCTCCAGTGAGCACGGGCCGTCCCCCCGCGGCCGGAGACGGGGCCGGAGACGCGGCCGGAGGCGGGGTCGGGGACGAGGCCGGCGAGACGCTCCTGCTCGCCAAGGCGCACTACCCGGTGACCACACTCGGCCCCGGGACGCGGGCGGGCATCTGGACGCAGGGCTGCACGCTGCACTGCAACGGCTGCCTTTCCCGGGACACGTGGGACGCCGACCCGGGACGGGCGATCCCCGTCGGAGCGGTCCTAGGATGGCTCGCGTCCCTTCCCGAACCGGTCGACGGGGTGACCATCTCGGGCGGCGAACCGTTCCAGCAACCGGCCGCGCTGGCGGCCCTGGTGCGGGGGATCCGCGCGTGGCGGGAGACCCGCGACCGTGAGACGATTGCGTTGGACATATTGGTTTACAGCGGATATGTCTACTCTCGGCTCTCGCGCGCCGCTGTGACGCGCGAGATCGTGGACATGTGTGACGCCGTGGTCACGGGGCCGTACGTCGACCGGCTCAACCCTGGGCGGCGACACCCCGGGGACGGCTCCCTACTCTGGAGGGGGTCGGCCAACCAGCGTGTCGTGCCGGTGTCCCCCCTGGGACGCGAGCGGTACGGGGCAGTGGCCGGCGTCGGCGACACTGAAGGAAGAGGGCCCCGAGTACAGGTGTCCGTGGACGAAGGGCCGGAGGGAAAGCGGGTGTACTACATCGGGATCCCGCGAAGAGGTGACATGGAGCACCTCACGTCGCGGCTCGACCGCGCCGGGGTGCGCTCGGGGGATGTGTCATGGCGACCTTGAACTGTCCGGTCTGCGACGAACCGTTCCAGCCGGGCGATCTGCTCTGCATGAGCTGCGGGGCCAATCTGGCGCGCGCCGGTGGCGGCGCTCCCCAGCCGGGCCCGGGCGGGTACGAACCGCAGCGGATACCCCCGCCGCCGGGGCCGCCGCAGGGGGGCCAGCAGTACGGTGCCCCTCCACAGCACGGCCAGCCGCAGCACGGGCAGCCCCAGCACGGGCAGCCGCAGCACGGGCAGCAGTACGGGCAGCCGCAGCACGGCCAGCCGCAGTACGGGCAGCCGCAGCAGCAGCAGCCCCCCGCGGACCCGTGGGGCGCGCCGCAGCCCCAGCAGCAGCCGCCCCAGGACCAGTGGGGCGCGCCACAGCAACAGCAGCAGCAGCCGGACCCGTGGGGTCCGCCGCAGCCCCCGCAGCAGTCTCATGACCAGCACGGGCAAGGTCAGCCCGGGCAGGGCCAGCACGGGCAGCCCCCGTACGGGCAGCCGCAGCAGGGACAGCCGCAGTACGGGCAGCCCCAGCAGCAGCAGCCCCCCGCGGACCCGTGGGGCGCGCCGCAGCCCCAGCAGCAGCCGCCCCAGGACCAGTGGGGCGCGCCACAGCAACAGCAGCAGCAGCAGGCGCCCGACCCCTACCAGCAGCAGCCGCAAGACCAGTACCAGCCGCCGCAGCAGCAGTACGGCGCCCCGCAGGACCAGTACGGCGCCCCGCAGCCCGGGCCGGCCGACCACCAGTACGGGCAGCCGCAGCACGGGCAGCCGCAGCACGGGCAGCCCCAGTACGGGCAGCCACAGCACGGGCAGCCGCAGCAGGGACAGCCACCGCACGGGGGCCAGCCGCCGCTGCCGCCGCACGGCCGCGAGGCGACGCTGCTGCCGCACGAGCACAACCAGGGCCAGCAGCGGCCACCCGCGCCCGACAGCACGGCGTTCATGTGCCCGTACTGCGAGGCGGTGCTGACCAACCCGGGCGCCGCGCAGTGCGACTCGTGCCTGCGCCCGCTGCCGCAGAAGGGCACGCCCGTCCTGCGCGTCCAGTTCCCCGCGGGCGAGCTCAAGGTCTCGGTCGGCCAGCACCTGGTGCTCGGCCGCGACGCCGGCCAGTCGCCCGTGGCGACCACGTTCACGCAGTACGACAACGTGTCGCGGCGCCACTCGACGGTGTGGCTCGACCCCTCGGGGACGGCCTGGGTGCGCGACGAGGGCTCCACCAACGGGACGTTCGTCAACGGCGAGCGGCTCCCCCGCGGCGTGGACGCCCCGCTCCGCGACGGTGACCAGCTCCGCCTGGCCGCCGACGTCACGGGCACCGTCCAGCTGAACTGAGCGCAGCACGCGTCAAAGGGGCGGCCCCGCGGTCACGAGAACCGCGGGGCCGCCCCTTTCGGCTTCGCCGCTCAGCCGGCGCGCTTGGTGCGGGCGCGCGTGCGCTCGCGCTCCTTGGCGTCCAGGACGACCTTGCGGATGCGGACGGCGGTCGGGGTGACCTCGACGCACTCGTCCTCGCGGCAGAACTCCAGGGCCTCCTCCAGCGACAGGAGCCGGGGCGGGGTGAGCCGCTCCAGCTCGTCGCCGGTGGACGACCGCATGTTCGTGAGCTTCTTCTCCTTGGTGATGTTGACGTCCATGTCGTCGGCGCGGGAGTTCTCCCCGACGATCATGCCCTCGTACACCTCGGTGGTCGGGCCGACGAAGAACGTCCCGCGCTCCTGGAGGTTGGTGATCGCGTAGGCGGTGGCGGCGCCGGACCGGTCGGCGACGAGCGAGCCGGACGGACGGGTGCGCAGCTCGCCGAACCAGGGCTCGTAGTCCTCGAAGACGTGGTGCGCCATGCCGGTGCCGCGCGTCTCGGTCATGAACTCGGTGCGGAACCCGATCAGGCCGCGGGCCGGGACGAGGAACTCCATCCGGATCCAGCCGGTGCCGTGGTTCGTCATGTGCTCCATGCGGCCCTTGCGGACCGCCATCAGCTGCGTGACGGCGCCGAGGTGCTCCTCGGGGATGTCGACGGTGAGCCGCTCGACCGGCTCGTGCTTCTTGCCGTCGATCTCCCGCGTGACGACCTGCGGCTTGCCGACGGTCAGCTCGTAGCCCTCGCGGCGCATGTTCTCCACCAGGATCGCCAGGGCCAGCTCGCCGCGGCCCTGCACCTCCCAGGAGTCGGGGCGCTCGGTCGGCAGCACCCGGATCGACACGTTGCCGACGAGCTCGCGGTCGAGCCGGTCCTTGACCATCCGGGCGGTGACCTTGGTGCCCTTCTCGCGGCCCGCCATCGGCCCGGTGTTGGTGCCGACCGTCATGGAGATCGCGGGCTCGTCCACCGTGATCAGCGGCAGCGGGCGCGGGTCGTCCGGGTCGGCGATGGTGTCGCCGATCATGATGTCGGGGATGCCGGCGATGGCGATGATGTCGCCGGGCCCGGCCTCGTCCGCGGGCTTGCGGGTGAGCGCCTCCGTCATCAGCAGCTCGGTGATCTTCACCCGGTCGATGCTGCCGTCGTGCCGGCACCAGGCGACCTGCTGGCCCTTCTTGATCGTGCCGGCGTGCACCCGGCACAGCGCGATCCGGCCGAGGTAGCTGGAGGCGTCCAGGTTCGTCACGTGCGCCTGGAGCGGCGCGTCGGGGTCGTAGGACGGCGCGGGGATCGTCTCGGTGATGACCTTGAACAGCGGCTCCAGGTCGTCGCTGGCGGGCATGGCGCCGTCGGCGGGCTTGTCGAGCGAGGCCCGCCCGGCGCGGCCGGACGCGAACACGATCGGGAAGTCGATCTGGTCCTCGTCGGCGTCGAGGTCCATGAACAGCTCGTAGGTCTCGTCCACGACCTCGTCGATGCGCGCGTCGGGACGGTCGGTCTTGTTCACGACCAGGATCACCGGCAGCCGCGCGGCGAGCGCCTTGCGCAGCACGAACCGGGTCTGCGGGAGCGGGCCCTCGCTGGCGTCCACCAGGAGCACGACGCCGTCCACCATGGACAGGCCGCGCTCGACCTCGCCGCCGAAGTCGGCGTGCCCCGGGGTGTCGATGATGTTGATGGTCAGCCCGTTGTGCAGGACCGCGGTGTTCTTCGCGAGGATGGTGATCCCCTTCTCGCGCTCCAGGTCGTTGGAGTCGAGCACCCGGTCGTCGACGTCCTGGTTCTCGCGGAAGGCGCCGGACTGCCAGAGCATGGCGTCGACCAGCGTCGTCTTGCCATGGTCGACGTGGGCGACGATCGCTACGTTACGGAGGTCGTCGCGCGTGGAGATGGGCATGCGGGTTCGCCTTGCGTGAGAGTTCGGGGTCACCGCAGACGCGCGGCAGACCCCATTCTACTTGGCCGTGCGCACCAACCACTCCGAGCCGTTCGTCCCACCGGTCACACGGACCCCGATTGGCCATCTTTGCGCATCCTTTGTAATCTGCCCGAGATCCGGTCGTCCGGAGTCCCACCCCCCGGGACTGCGGCCGGAACGCCGAATCTCCCACGGGGAGAACCGGGGACCCACCACCCTCGGGGTGAATCGACGCTCGTCGTAGGGCGACTCCTGGCCCGAACCCGTCAGCTAACCCGGTAGGCGTACGAGGAGAGGAGAACACCGGTTTGGCTCCGGATTCCCACCGGCGGCGTCGCGTCCTGCCCACCGCCACCGCAACCCTGCTCCTGATCGGCCTCGGCGCCACCGCGCCGGACCTCGCCCACGCCGCGCAGCCGTTCCGGCCCGCCTCCGCGCCGTCGGCTCCGAGCCCCACGCCGACGACGGAGAAGGGCCTGCGCAAGAGCCTCGACGCGCTGAACGAAGAGGCCGAGATCCTCACGGAGAAGTTCAACAAGGCCCGCGTGGAGTTCACCAAGGCCCGCAAGGCCGAGCAGGACGCCACCAAGGAGGCCGAGCGGCTGCGCGCCCTCGCCGAGCCCGCCCGCCGGCGGCTCGGCAGCCTGGCCGCCGCCAACTACATGGCCGGCAGCCCCGACGTCCTCTTCGGCTCCGGCGCCTCCCCCGAGGGCCTGTCCGACCGCGCCTACCTCGCGCAGAGCCAGGCCACCGCCGTCCTGGCCCTGAAGAAGCAGATCGACCAGGCCGGCGCCGCGGAGCGCACCGCGAAGGCGAAGACCGAGCAGGTCAAGAAGGCCTGGGACGACGCCAAGAAGGCGCGCGAGGCCGCCAAGTCCAAGGTCTCCGAGGTGATGAAGCGCCTCGACAAGCTGACCACCACCCACGCGAGCGACCCGCGCACCGGCCTCAGCGCCACCGTGAAGGGCTCCGGCCTGCCCGCGAAGATGGCCCGCAAGGCCCTCACCAAGCTCGGCTCCCCGTACGTGTGGGCCGCCGCCGGACCGAGCAGCTTCGACTGCTCCGGCCTCGTCGTCTGGGCCTACGGCCAGGTCGGCAGGCCGGGCCTCCCGCACTACACCGGCGACCTGTTCGCCATGGGAACGAAGGTCTCGCGCGGCGCGCTCCGCTCCGGCGACCTCGTGTACTTCGGCGGCAACCTGCACCACATGGGCATCTACCTGGGCGACGGCAAGTACCTCCACGCCCCCCAGACCGGCGACGTGGTCAAGATCTCAAAACTCTCCGACCGCTCCGACTTCGCCGGAGCGAATCGCATCTCTTAGCTTTTTTCTCCTCCTTCGGGCCCGGGGGCCCTGCTGTGTCTATTGCAGTGCCCTCCTCCTTCGGGCCCGGGGGCCCTCCATCGTCGGGCACTGCTGGCGATCGCCGGCATCGCTCCGGCTCGCCTGGCGGCTCGCTGCGCGATCAGATTCTTGCTTCGCTCGAATCTGCCTTCGGACGCGATCGCGGCCCCCAGGTCGTCGCGGGGTCGCGGCGGTGGCTGAGGTCGGCGCGTTCGCTGGGGTGCTCCGGGGCGGCCTCGGGCGGCGCGGGGCGGCGTGCTCGGGGGGCTCTCACAAGCCATTCGGCCGTGGCTCGAAGCGGGCCCTGCTGTTCAGCCGAGCCCGAGGTGCCTGGCCAGGACAGCTACCTGGCCGGCGAATCGGTCGAGGAATTCGGGCGAGCGCGGGTCGACGCCGCAAGTGCCCTCGATGATGTGCGGCAGCGTGGTGGGCGCCATGGTCATCGCCATCAGCATGACGACCAGGCAGGCCGGATCGAGATCGGCGGGCAGTTCACCGGCATCTTGCAGATTCCGCAGCTCGTCGATGGTTTCGGCGAACATGCCGGTCGACGGGTTCGCGTCGGATCCGGTGTATTCGAGCCCGTTCCAGGCCAGCAGCCGGACCCCGTCCGGGTTGCGCAAGGCCTCAAGCGCAAAGCGACGTAGCTGCTCCGGCAACGGCGTGCCCGCAGGCGTCAGCTCGCCCTGCCGTTGCCGCCACTGCTGCGAAATGGCTTGGTACAGGCCCTCCTTACCGTCGAAGTAGTACGAGATCAGCTGCACGTTCACCCCGGCGCGGGCGGCGATGGCGCTGATCCGGGCACCCGCGTAGCCATGCGCGCCGAACTCGGCCATCGCGGCGTCCAGGATCAGCGCGCGGGTGCGTTCGGGATCGCGCTGCCGCTCCTGCGGCTTGGGGGACCTTCGGGGTTTCGACGCGGACATGCACGCGATCATACCTTCACCTGGTTCTATCAAGCTTCTATTTGAATGTATCAAACGAACGCTTGACAGCGTCGCTTTTCGGGCACACCATTGGGGCATCGAAGTCAACAAGGGGAGTGAAATGCCGGAAAGCACAAGGATTCTCGTCGCCGGTGGCGGGGTCGGCGGCCTGGCGCTCGCGCAGGCGCTGCACCACGCCGGGCTCGATGTCGTCGTCTACGAGCAGGACCCGACACCCCTCACCAGGAACCAGGGCTACCGGATCCACATCGACCCGACCGGCAACGCGGCGCTGGCCGACTGCGTCCCGCCGGACGTGCTGGCAGAGTTGCGCCGCACCAGCGGCCGCAACGGCGATCTGGTGACGACCTTCACCACCGGGCTACGGCAGGTGTTCACGCAGCACTTCCCCGACATTCCCGCCGACCAGCTCACCGCCGTCGACCGCAACACCTTCCGCCAGGGCCTGCTCACCGGCCTGGAGGACGTCGTCCGGTTCGGGCGCACGGTGTCCGGCTATCAGGTGACCGGCTCAGGACGGGTGCGGGTCGAGTTCGCCGAAGGCGGCAGCGACGAGGGGAGTCTGCTGGTCGGCGCGGACGGCGCCGGGTCGGCCATCCGGCGCCTGCTGCTCCCCGAAGCGGTGCTGCACGACTTCGGTCTGCGGTGTCTGTACGGCCGGATGCCCCTCACCGGGCCGCTGTCTCCCGAGGAATTCGAGCGTGGTCTGTGCTGGGTTTCGGGCGGCAGCACGTGCGGCGCCGGGTTTGGTACCGTCCGGTTCCGCACGCCCGTGGATGGGCCGCAGGACTATCTGATGGTCACCCTCGTCGCGACCCCGGATCATCTCGGCGTCTCGGACGAGAAACTGTTTCGCATGTCGTCGGAAGAACTGTGGAGACTATCGACGGACACCGTCGCCGACTGGCATCCGGCTGTTCGCGAGATCTACGCCCGCGCCGACATCGAATCGTTTTTCCCGATCACGTTCCGGATCAGCGAACGGCTACCGGCGTGGGCGCCGGGCCCGATCACCCTGCTCGGCGACGCGGTCCACACCATGCCACCCACTGCGGGGGCCGGCGCCAACACCGCGCTGGCCGACGCCGCCACCCTGGCGGACGAGATCCTTTCCGCCGCACGAGGCGGGAAATCTTTGGTCGAAGCGGTTGCGGCTTACCAGGCGATCATGCTGCCGCGTGGTTTCGCGGCCATCGACAACTCGCGGCGCCTGGCGGCCCAGATGTTCGCGGCGACCTGATCAGCCGCCCGACAGCCCGGTCCGGCTCGCCGCGCGGACAGCACGGCGAGCCGGACCCCGTTCGGTACCCCGCCTTTCCTCCAGCATGCCTGCATTCGGCGACGGAGACGATCGACCTCACGCCCGGCCAGAGGTCAAGCGGGAACTTGATGACACTGGCAAGGCGGATCGTCCGAGAATCTCAACGGAGAGTCCTTCAGGGGGCGCCACTCCCGCCTCCTCTTCTTACGCGAAGGTCCGGTATGGCAAAGTCGGCCCTGGTCGGCCCTGGTCGGCACGGGCGGCGCGTTCCCGGTGCTCCGGGACGGCGTGTTCGGGGGGGTGCTCCCACGTCGGCCCTGAGTCGGCCCGGGCGGCGCCGTTGGGGGGTGCGCCGGGGGGTGGCTAGGTCAGGACTTGGGCGGCTAGGTGGTCTATTACGGGGCGGTCGCCGGGGAGCCAGGTGACCGTGTAGAGCTCGGACGGGGTGAGCCAGCGGAGTTGCAGGTGCTCCAGGGCCTGGGGCTCGCCTTCTGCCAGCTCGGCCGTCCAGACGCGGAGGACGGCGCGCTCGCTCAGGCGCCAGTCGCCGCCGACGCGGCGGACGAGGCGGACCTTCACGGCCAGTTCCTCGTGGCACTCGCGCACCAGGGCGTCCTCGTCCGACTCCCCGGGGTCGACCTTTCCGCCGGGCAGCTCCCAGCCGCCCGCCATGTGCGGCGGCTCGGCGCGCTGGGCGGCCAGCAGCCGCCCGTCCGCGAGGATCGCCGCCCCCACCACCACGAGATCGATCGCGACCAGCTCCTCTCCGTGTCCGTGGTCAGACCGCGGCGCCGGTCCGTCCGGTTCCGTTCCCCCGGAGGGAGTCGACCAGACGCGTCGCGTCGCGGACGATCTCCTCCAGGTGGTCGCCGTGCGCCCCGCGCCAGTACACCTGCCCGCACCCGGCGCAGCGGCCGTAGACGTCGTAGCTGCGGCGCGTGCCCGCCCGCAGCTCGCGCTCGATCTCCTGCTTGTCGACGGGGACGAGCTCGCCGTTGCAGGCGGTGCAGCGCGTCCACGGCCGCAGCACGGGCGCGAAGCGGTCGAGCAGGTCGCGGAGCTGGTCGTCCGGGCGGGAGCCGCGGACGTAGGCGCCGAACCACAGCGCGCGGCGGCGCAGGAGGCCGCGGTCCTGGGTGAGCAGGACGCGGCGCTCCTCGTTGGCCTGGACGACGAGCGCCGGGTCGTCCATGTCGTTGTGGTAGGCGGTGTCGAGACCGAGCAGGCGCAGGCGCCGGGCCAGCGTGCCGAGGTGCACGTCCAGGAGGAAGCGGGGGGCGACCTGGCCCGGGTCCAGCGGCACGGGCTGGGGGCGCGGCACCGCCGCCACGCGGACCTCGGCCCCGGCGTCCGGCCGGGTGGCGGGCCCGGCGGGCTCGCCGTCGGCGGTCATCGGGCCGGCCTCGGGCAGCGGCACGCCCAGCGACTCCACGAGGTGCCCCAGCGTCGAGGTGCCGTCGTAGGGCACCCGCGCCGGGGACTCCCGCCGGGTGGCGGGCAGGAACATCAGCAGCTCGTCGGCGACGCGGATCGTTATCTCGGACTCCACGCCGATCAGCATGCCACGCGCGGCCGACGATTCCCGCCGGTTCAGGCCGCCGTCACGTGCGCGGCGGAGTCCGCCAGGGACGCCAGGAGGGCGGGGACGTCGTGGCCCTGCAGCACTCCCCCGCGCTTGACCACCCGCCCGCCGACCAGGACGGTGTCGACGTTGCGGGTGTCCGCCGCCAGGACCACGGCCGCGATGGGGTCGTGGGCCGCCGCGAGGCCGAAGGTGTCGGTGCGCAGGACGAGGAGGTCGGCCTGCTTGCCCGGGGTCAGCGATCCGGTGGCGTCCGCGAGCCCCGCGACCTCGGCGCCCTCGATCGTGGCCGTCCGCAGGACGTCGGCGGTGGTGAAGCCACGGCCGGCGCCGTCCGGGCGTCCCCGTTCGAGGACGTAGGCGGCGCGCATGATGCTGAACATGTCGCCGGGGCCGGAGGCGACCGTGTCGGCACCGAGCCCGGTCGGGGCGCCCGCGCCGCGAGCACGTCCGGTGGGCGGGGCGCCGATGTCCAGTGCGGCCTCGATCGCGGGAGCGACGGAGACCGTCCCGCCGCTTCCGGCGATCCGCTTCAGGTCCTCGTCGCTGTAGAAGTTGGCGTGCACGTACGTGGCCGGGTGGTCCGTCAGCCCGTGGGCGTCGAGGAACGCCAGGCCGCGCGCGGCGCTCTCGGCGCCGTGGCCGCCCATGTGCGCGGTGACCGGCAGCCCGAGGTCGCGGGCCGTGCGCCACTCGGCGAGGGCGCGCTCGTCGCCCGCGATCTCGGGGCCGAGCGCCGCCATCGCCATCGTGACCGGGCCGCCGGAGGCGGCGAAGTGCTCGCGGTGGACGCGGCGGGTCTCGGCGGCGAGCGCACCGAGGTCGCCGCCGCCGCCGTAGCAGTACCCGAACACCGCCCTGATGCCGGCGGCCCGCAGCGCCGCGATGTTCGCCTCGGTGTGATCCGGGCTGAGCTGGATGTGCGACCAGTCGACCAGCGTCGTGATGCCGGAGTCGAGGCATTCCAGGGACCCGGCGAGCGTTCCGGCGAACACGTCGTCCGGGCGGTACCGGGGCGCCAGCTCGCCGAGGACGCGGCGCAGGTAGGCGGGGAGCGTGCCGTCCGGCAGGGCGGCGCGGATCCCGGCCTGCCAGGTGTGCCGGTGGGTGTCGACGAAGCCCGGCATGACGATGCGCCCGGTCGCGTCGACGGTCTCGGCGCCGTCCGGCGCGGCCAGGTCCGGGCCGACCGCGGCGATGCGGCCGTCCTCGACGAGCACGTCGGCGGTTCCCAGCACGGTCGGTTCGGGATCGGTGTCGATGACGAGGCCGTTGGTGAGCAGCAGGGTCGTTGTCATGCTCAAAAGCTTAAGAGTTAGCTTTCTCAAAAGCAACTGTCGGAGCGAGTACGCTCGGGGCGTGCAGGACGAGATCGATGGCCTGGCCGACGTGTGGCGGCGGGACGGGCTGCCCGAACCGCTCGTCGCGATGCTGGAGCTGAGCAAGCGCGCCGCGCGCGTCGCCGTGCTGGTGCAGCAGGCCCTCCGGGGCCCGCTGGCCGAACTCGGCCTCACCTACGCCGAGTTCGAGGTGCTGACCGTGCTGCGCCGGGAGGGCGAGCCGTACCGGCTGAGACCGAGCGAGCTCACGCGGTCGGCGTTCCTCACCTCGGGCGGGACGAGCAACGTCCTGCAGCGGCTGCAGAAGGCCGGCTACGTGGAGCGCGAGGCCAACGCCGGCGACGCGCGCAGCCGCTTCGTCCAGCTGACCGCCGACGGGCTGCGCGTCACCGAGCAGGCCCTGGCCGCGTCGGGGACGGCGCACGAGGAGGTCATGGCCGGGGTGCCGCCGGAGGACGTCCGGGCGGCCGCCGACGCGCTGCGCGAGATCCTGAGCGTCGTGGGCAGGCGCCGGTTCCGCTGAGCCCGCCGGGCGGCTACTGCCGCGCGGCCAGCTCGGACGCCTTCTTCTTGAAGTCCGGCCGCGCGAGCGGGCGGGTCACCCCGATCCAGTTCGCCTTCTTGTAGGTCTTCACGCCGATCGCCGGCACGCACGCCGAGCAGCTCGCCACGATCATCTTGCCGCCGCCGATGACCATCCCGACATGGCCGGGATTGTCGGCCGACGTCCCGGGGCCGGAGTTGAAGAACACCAGGTCGCCGGGCTGCTCCTTGCCCTTGGCGATCTTCACGCCGAACGGCCACTGCTCGAACGTCGTGCGCGGGAGGTTCAGCCCGACCTGCCGGTAGGCGGCCTGGATCAGGCTGGAGCAGTCGTAGGCGTCCGGCCCGTTCGCCCCGAACACGTAGGGCTTGCCGCGCTGCGCCATCGCGAACGCGATGATCGTCTTGACGAGTGCGCCGACGTTGGCGGGGAGCTCGTTGTCCTCGCAGTTGATCCCGTTCGCCTGGACGGCCTTGAACTCGCCGCCGACGTAGCGCTTCGCCCAGTCCAGGACGAGGTCCACGTAGTCCCACGAGTGGTTGTACTGGAAGATCGCGGTGCGCATGCGCTCCGGGGCGCCGTTGTGCTTGAGGTAGGCGGCGGCCGTCGGGACGGCGTCATCCGGGTCGTAGCGGTCCTTCTTGCCGTCCTTGTCGCCATCCACCGCGAACGCCCTGAACGTCGCGGCCAGGAACTGCATGGGACCGCCCGCGCCCGCGTAGTTCTCCCCGCTGGAGACCCCCGGCATCGTCGACCTGCCGTGGTCGGTCTCGACCTTGCCGACTCCTGCCAGGACGTTCCAGGGGATGCCGTACTTCTTGCCGGCCTCCTGGTACAGCCTCAGGTAGTCGACGGGGACGGACTTCGCGTCGGCGGCCGCCGCGGGCTGCGCACCGGCGCCGGCGACGTTCACGCAGCCGCCGCCACCGCCGATCCCGCCGCCGAACAGGAACTGGCTCGCGCCGAACAGGACCGGGACGAAGACCAGCGCCGCGAACATCACCGCGGCGACGCCGAGAGCACCGACGAGCAGCAGCCTTCGCGGGCTCATCCCGTGTCACCCGCCTGGCCGGCGTCGGCCGGCTCGAACGAGTAGACCTTCAGCGAGCCGCCGTCCCTCGTCACGGTCACCGCGTACTGCTTGCTGTCGCTGCTGGTCTTCCCGTTCCTGGTGACCTGCTGCCGGCCGGTCACCAGGAAGATGATCGAGTTGTTCTCGATGTCGCGGACCCGGTCGAGTGACGCCGTGCCCTGCGCGACGAGCTGCTCGCGGCGGCGCTCCTCCACCATCCCCGGCGTCGCCACGCCCTGGCCGAGCCGCTGCCCGAGGTCGGCGGTGGCCAGGCCGGCGAAGCGCGCCATGTAGGTCTGGGGGGCCTCGTCGTAGCGGTACGTCCCGTAGGCGGCGACGAACCGCTGCGCCATGTCGGCCGCCGTGGCGAACTCCTGCCGGGAGAACGGCAGCAGCCGGTAGACGTCGAAGTCGTTCGGGTCGACGGCGTTCTGGATCCCGGGCGGCGGCGATGCGGGGGCCTGCGGACCCTGCGTCGCGGTCGCGCTCGGGCGGGCCCGCGGCTCATCGCCGGACCCGCCCGAGGGCGAGGCCACCGTCAGGTAGACGCCGACCGCCGCGAGCAGCACGACGAGACCCGCGAACAGCAGCTTGCGCCGCCGGTCGTTCAGGTTCATCACTCGTCCCGATCCGGCTCACCGGACCGGCGATCCACCGGACGCAGCCAGAACGGGATCGGCGGGCTGGCGTTGGAGCCGCCCCTGCCCCACAGCGGCGGGGGCGCCTGCCGCCCGCCCGGCTCGGGACGCGAGGGCCTTGCGCCCCCGGCGCCGCCGCCGCGGCCGCGCTGCCGGGGGACGTTCCCGGACCCGCCGCCCGAACCGCCCGAACCGCCGTTGCCGCCGCCGAACCAGCCGCCGCCGGAGCCGCCCGAACCGCCGGAACCGCCGGAACCACCGCCCGAGCCGCCGCCCGAGCGCCCGCGGCCGCGACCGGCGGAGCCGGCCGAGCGTCCACGGCCGCCGCCACCGCCGCCTGAGCCACCCGAACCGCCGGAACCACCGCCCGAGCCGCCGCCGGAACCGCCGCCCGAGCCGCCGCCACCGGAGACGCCGCCGCCGGTTCCGCCGCGGCCCGACCAGGAGGTCGGGCGGACGGTGCCCTTGCCGGACCCGCCTCCGCCTCCGGCGTCCTCACCGTCGCCCTTCGCGACGACGACGCCGCCGGGCTTGGCGGCCGCCGCCCTGGCGCCGTCCGTGCGGCGATCGCCGAGAGCGCCCGCCCTGGTCGGCAGGTTCAGCGGCGGAGCACCGCGCCTGGACCGCCCCTGCGCCGCGGCGGCGCCCGCACCGCCCGCGCCGCGCGGTTTCGCCGCGAGCACCGGTGCGTCCTCGGGGGACTGCTCCGTGCCCGCGCCGGGCGCCGACCGGTCGGCCGCGGCCACCGTGCCGGCCACCGCCGCGCCGCCCGTCACGCCGCCGGCGACGGCGGCGGCCATCGCCGGGTCGTTCTTGGCCTTGCGGAACATCTGGTAGGCCGCCACCGGCGGCATCGCCTCGGTGCTCTTGCGGGCCGCGGCGATCGACTTGCCGAGTTCCTCCTCGCCCTTGCCCCGGGCCCCGACCGCCGAGTAGCCGACGGAAGAGAACAGGTGCTGGAACGGCTTGCGGTACACGAACGCCGCGAAAGTCACCAGCGCGATCAGCACCACCTGCAGGCCCCAGGGCAGCGTCTCGCCGAGGATCAGGCCGTACGCCCACAGCAGCAGCGAGAGCACCCCGATGAGCGCCGCCTGTTTCAGCAGCATGGACAGCAGCAGTTCGAGCCAGCGGATGGCGACGACGCGTCCGACGCCCGGATGGATGCCGATCCCGAGGAAGATCGGCCCCGCGACGAGCAGCAGCAGGAACGCGATCTTCACGACGATCAGCGCGAGCGCGATGACCAGGATGAGCAGGCCCGCGACCAGCGCCGCGAACAGCGCGATGAGCGACACTCCCAGCCGGTTCTGCCAGTCCTTGCCCTGGAACAGCGCATAGTTCTGGGGATGGTTGTCCTTGATGTCCTTCGTGACGTCCTTGTAGGCGTCGGACTTCTTCCCCAGGTCGACCTTGTTCGTGCCGTACGTCTCCGGAAGGTCGACCGCCTGCGACCAGAGCAGCTTGTCGGCGTTCTGCTTGATGATCTTCGCGTTGGGGTCGCTGGTGCCGAACTCGCCCTGCAGCCACGGCTTGCAGACCAGCGCCACCCACAGCGCGTTGGCGTTGCGGGACGTCGCGTCCATGCTCTCCGACATCGCCGGGTCGGGCTTGCCCTCGGGGACGGGAACGCACGTCCCGCCCTTGGTGTTGCTCGGCGGCAGCGCGGCGCTGAACGCGGCGCTGGTCGCCTCGGACACCTTCGTCCCGAGCGTGGTGAAGTCCGCGGGCCGCGTGATCAGCCAGGTCAGCGCCACCATCGCGGCGACCATCCAGATCACGCCCTCGCTGACCTTGCTCGCCCGCCGGCGGACGAGCCCCCACCAGGCCAGCCACATCGCACCGAGGATGATCACCCACGACCAGTAGCGGGCGTTGAACGTCTCGCCGATGTTGGTGATGACCCCGTCGACGGTGTCCTTCAGCCAGCTCAGCAGCGACTCCGACGCGGCCGCCTGGTAGACGCTGATCGTCGTCCGGTCGATCGTCCGGACGAGGGTGAACACGGTGTTCGCGATCGCGTTGCCCATCATCGACATCGCGTCCGAGCAGCCCATGTCGACCGCGTACCACGTCTGCCCGGCGGTGCCGTAGCGGTCGTAGTAGGTGAGCTTCTCGACGGGCGTCTTCTGCAGCTTCTCGTTCGGGTACTCGGGCGGCTTGATCATGCCGTCCGTCCCGGATCCGTACTGCTCGGGCGCCGGATGGTCGGCCGGGCTGCACGCGTCGTTCAGCGGGTTCGGCAGCTGCGGGACCGACGCTGACGCCGGTGTCAGCGGCCCCAGCATGAACAGCGCCATGACCACCAGCAGCATCACCGAGCGGCGGGTGCGCGGCGCGCTGCGGCGCCGGGGGCGCCGGGGGCGCCGCAGCGCCCTGCGGTCGAGTCCTTCGCCGGGCGAGCGCTGCAGGCGCGCCGTCCCGTCGCGGGAACCCATCATCGGGAGACCTCCTCGACCTCGGCCCCCGCGGCGGTGAGTTCGGACGTGCCCGGACGGGACCGGGTGGGGTTGGTGTCGAGCCAACGCTGCAGTTCCTCGGAGATCAGGTCGACGCCGATGCGCCCCGCTCGGCCGTCGAGGTCACGGAAGATGCATTCGCCGTTGCCGAGGTTGCGCAGCACGGCCTTGTGCTCGTCGGACGCCTCGACCCCGAGAAGGGACATGACGTTGCCGACCTCGACCCGCTCGGTGGAGCGGAACGAGAACACCGAGGACAGGCAGTTCGTCACCTGCTCGTTCAGCAGGTCCCCCGCGTTCTGGGAGACCAGGATCAGCGCGGTGTTGCGGGAGCGTCCCATCCGCGACACCTCGGGCACCAGCTTGGCCCCCTCGGGCGTCGAGGTGATCGCCCACGCCTCGTCCAGGAAGATGACCTTCGGAAGCCGCCGGTCGAGGCCGTGCATCAGCCGCCGCGCGAACTGCGACACCAGGTACATCAGCGCGACCGACAGCCGCTGCTCGTAGGAGTAGTCCTCCCGCGGGATCGTGACGTCCGGCAGGGTGAGCCCGCCGAGCGTGAACACGGTCGTCCAGCCGGCGCTGTCGATGCGCTCGCCGCCGGACGGGTCGAAGCACAGCCGCGCGAGCCGCATCTCCGACATCGAGCGCAGCACCGCGCCGAGGTTCTTGGACGCCGCGTCGCCGGCGGCCTCCAGGTGGTCGACGACGCGGCCGAGCGAGGGCCGCTCGGCGTTGGCGACCGCGCCGACCGCCTGGATCATCGCGGACTCGCGCTCCTCCGACATCCGCGGCAGCAGCAGCCGCAGCGTCTCGGTCGCCATCATCTTCATGGTGGCGAGGTCGTCGCCGAAGGAGAACGGGTCGAGCAGGCCGGGCGCCGCCGAGCCGAGCGGCAGGATGCGCGCCCTCCTGCCCCGCGCCTTGAGCAGCTCCACGAGCGACTCGGCGTCGCCCTTCGGGTCGATCGCCGCGATGGTGACGCCGCGCAGCGCCATCTGGTAGATCAGCAGCAGCGCGAGCGTGGTCTTGCCGCCGCCGGGCTCGCCGGTGATCGCCACGGCCGTCGGGCGGTTGCGCGCCGCGGCGACCAGCGGGTCGAAGTGCACGATGGCGCGGGCCCGGCCGAGCGTCTCGCCGATGTAGGGACCGACCCAGCCCTCGCCCTCGTCGTCGGAGCGGTCGCCGAGGTCGACGGTGGCGACCGGCATGCCGCCCGCGATGGTGCGCAGCGGCTGGCGCTGCGCGTAGGCGTTCAGCCGGATCTGGTCGCCGGGCAGCGACTCCAGGAACAGCGAGAACTGGTCGCCGGTCGAGTTGACGACGTCGATGCCGATGTCGCGGTAGTGCTCCACGACGGCGTCCACGCGCTGCGCGAGCAGTTCCTCGGTCGGCGCCGACACGATCAGCCGGTGCCACCCGTAGACGAACGGCAGCCGCTCCTTGGTGATGCCGTGCTCCAGCATCCGGGCGGCGTCGATCTGCTCCGCGAGCGCGATCGGCGCCTCCGCGCCGGCCTCCCGGATGTGCTGGTCCATGTCGCGGGCGTGCGCGAGCTTGCGCGAGACGTCCTTGGACGCCTTCGCCGGGGGGATCAGCTTCATCCGCGAGCTGATCTCGACGGGGAACGGCAGCGCGTCGGCGTAGTGGAGCCAGGGCTCGCCGTCCGGGAACGGCATCATGTCGGGGAACCGTGCGAACGACAGGTACGCGACGTACGACGCGGCCGTGGCGCCGCCGCCCGCCCCGGTGAAGTTGGGCTGCTCGATCCGCAGGTACGAGCGCCCGTTGTGGATGGCGCCCTCCACCAGCGACTCGATCTCGCCCTTGCCCCACGTCCGGCGCGCGACGGCGGACGGCGGCGGATCGGCCAGCGACCCCGTCACCGCGTGCTGGAACAGCCACGCGACCTCGGTGGAGGTGGCGTGCCTGGCGTACAGGGCGGACCCGCCGAGCGCGCGGCCGATCCGGTCGGCCTGCTCGGTCCAGCGCGCGACCTCCTTCTTGTCGACCGCGTCGTCGTGCACGCCGAGGGCGCTCTCGCTGCGCTTGTAGACCCTGAGGAGCTGCGACAGGACGCCGCCCGACAGCTGCGCGCCCATGCCGCGCTGGCCGAGCCGCACCCCGAGGTAGACCTCCTTGGTCCAGAAGTCCTTCGCCCACACGTGGGCGTAGGTCTCCTCCAGGTACTCCCGCCACCCGGGGCCGCCGTCGGACGTCCCGTCCAGCGCCAGCGCCCATTCCGCCGCCGGATACGTCCGGTGCCCGATCCGCAGGTGGACCTCGGCGTCCTGCATGCGGATGCCGGCCAGCGCGATGGTGATGTTGGTGGCGAGCGCCTCGCGCTCCTCACCGGTCGTGAACTCGTAGGACACCGTGGGGAGCCGGAAGTACGCCCACGCGGCGCTGTCGGTCAGCAGGACGCGGTCGTCGAAGTACCGCACGGCCAGTCGGCTCGACTTGCTCATGCCGTCCTCCCGACGCCGGTTCCGATCGACGATTCTCTCCACCGCCGGGCGGCCGCACAGGGCTGCCCGGGAGAGTCTTCGCCATCCGGACGGTCATGAACGTCAGGCGCGTCCGCCAGCAATGCCCGGTTCACTTCGGTCTCCGCTCGATGCCCGCGAGGGGCGCTCATCGGGTGGCCTCCTGCTCCTGCTGAAGCTCCTGGTAACGCTCGGGCACGACGGTGAAGCCGCCGGCCACGACGCCGGCGAGGGCAAGATAGGCACGCCGCGTCGGGGTGCGCAACGACTTCAGCTCGTTGCGCGGCGCGCGGTCCATGCTCAGGTGATCATCCCACGGGATGCGCACCAGCGCCCGGCACCGGCCCCGCGCCACGGCCTCGGCCTGCTCGACGTCGTCCATGCTGCGGCGGCTCACCCCGTTGATGACCGTCACCGCGCGGGACCGCAGCTCCTCGTAGCCGTGGCCGTCCAGCCACTCGAACGTCATCGCGACGGCGCGGGGCGCGTCGGCGCTGGCCGGCGCGACGAGGACGATCTGGTCGGCGTACGGCAGGACGCGCGCCACCACGGCGGCGGCCGCGTCGAGCAGCGTCACCGAGTAGAACTTGTCGATCGTGCGGATCGCGAGCGCGTAGTCGCGGTCGTCGAGCGCCTGCAGCGGGTTCTTGCCCGCCGCGATGACGTCGAGGCCGGACTTGGCCTGCGAGGTGTACCGGCGCATCGCGGTGAGGCTGGAGACCTGGTCGGCGCGCGTGATGAGCCCGGTCAGCGTCTCGTTGGTGTCGCTGCGGGTGCGCCGCGCGAGCGCGCCCGGCCCGGGGTTCACGTCGATCGCCACGACCGGCTCGCCGTTGTGCTGCGCGAACGTGTGGCCCAGCATCAGCGCCGTGACGGTCTGCCCGGCGCCGCCGGTGCAGCCGAGCACGACGACGTGCCGCGTCCCGTGGAAGGGCTGCTGGATCCGCTGCTGGTAGTCGGCGTCGACCTCGCCGTGCCCGCCGCCGACCGCGTGGATGAGCCGACGCAGCCCGCCGGACGTCACCTCGTGCTCGGGACCGGGCGGGGTGATCGCCGGACCCGACGGCGGGGGCGCCGGCGGCGGCGGCAGCGGCCTCGGCCGGACGGGCGACGCGGGCTGCGACCGCACCTCCCGCGGCGGCGCCTCCTCCTCCACCGGACGGGGCGACTCCAAGGGGCGCGGCGGCTCCATCGAGCGCGGCGGCGCCACGGGCGGCACCTCCTGCGCGGGCGGCGCCACCGGCTCGGAACCGGCCGGTCGCTGCGGCTTGGACAACCCCTTCGACCAGGGCCTGGGCGGCTCCCGCAGGACCCCGGGCCGCTCCGGCGGCGCGGCGGGGCGCACCGGCGGCGGCTGCTGCGGCACGGGCCGCGGCGCCGGCGGCGCGGCGGCCTGCTCCGCCGACGCGGCGGGCAGTTCGGGTCGCGCGGCCTCCCGCTCCGGCGGCGCGGGAGCGGGAGGCCGCACCGTCCACCCGGGACGCCGCTCCGGCGGCACCGGGGGCCGCGCCGTCGGCGCACCACCCTGCTCGGCCGGCGCGGTGGGACGTCCCGCCCGTGCGGCAGGCCGCTCCGAAGGCACGTGCGGCTGCTCCGGTGCAACGGGCCGCTCGGAGTGCGCGGCAGGCACCTCCGGCCGCGCAGAAGGCCGCTCCTGCGGCGCGGTGCCGTGCTCCGGCCGCGCGGCGGGCCGCTCCGGCGCGGCGGGGTTCTCCGACCCTGCAGCGGGCTGCTCCGACCGCGCGGCGGGCTGCTCCGGCCGCGCGGCGGGCTGTTCCGAGGGCGCGTGCGGCTGCTGCGGCGGAGTGGGGAGCCGCACCGGCTCCGCGGCGCGCTGCTCCTGGGGCCGGGCGGAGGGGCGGGGGCTCTCGGCGCCGAAGGCGCCGGGGACCATGGGGATGTCCGGGCGGGTGGCGGCGGGGATCCGGGGGGCGGGGGCCGCTCGGTGCGGGGAGGGCGCGCCGGCGACCTTCTTGTCGCCGGGCTCTCCGTTGAACGCCTGCGTCGCGCGGACGCGCTCGCCGTCGGCGGCGTGGGTCCGGTCGGACTCGGCCGGCGGCTGCCGCGTGACGCCGTCGCCCGGTTCGGCGGGGCGCACCCACCGGACGCCCGGCGGCGCGGGGGCCTGCTCGTTCTCGCGCGGGGGCGGTTCGGGTGCGCCCGCGGTCTCCTCCGCGGCCCTGCGGTCGCCGGGGCGGTGCTGCTGGGGGATGTCGGGGCGGGTCTCGCCGGCCGGGACGGCCTGCCAGAACTCGGCCTGCTCGCCCGGGCGGCGGACGCCGGAGGCCAGGGCGCGCTTGCCGGAGCCGGGCGCCGGTGCGGGCGGGGGGACCTCCAGCCGCGGCGTCGCCGGGGGGTGCTCGAAGCCGGCGGGGAAGGCCAGGACGTCGTCCTCGTGCGAGATGTCGCGGCTCGTGCGGCGCCACGCCCTGGGCGGGACGACGGGCTCGGGCGCGGCGGGCGGGGCAACGGCGGCCTGCGGGACGGCGGGCTCGGGGTCGGCGGGGAGCGGGACGGCGGGCAGGGGGGAAGCGGGCAGGGGGGAAGCGGGCAGCGGGGAGGCGGGCAGCGGGGCGGCGGGGACGGGTTCGCGCTGGGCCGCGTACTCGACCAGGGACGGGGGCGCGGTGGCGACCGCGGGGCGCGGGATCAGGGCCGGGGTCGCGGCGGGGGCCGCGGCGGGTTCCGGCTCGGCGGCGCGCCTGCGGGCGCGGCGGCGGGTCTTGATCGCGGCACGTTCGGCCGCGGCGGCCGGGGCGGGGCTCCCGGCGCGCCGCCAGACGCGGGCCACGATGACGACCTCGCGCGGCTCCTGGATGGCGGTGAGGCGGCACCACGTGCGGGGTTCGGCGAGGTAGCGGCCCTGGGAGAGCAGTAGCTCGGTGAGCCTCTTGCCCTCGATGACGGGGCGCGTCGCCAGCCAGGTGAGCACGCCCGGCGGGACGATGTAGAGCACGTGCCAGGGGGACGCGAAGGGAATGCCGACGAGCCGGAGCAGCAGGATCCACGGCACGAACACGCCGAGGAAGACGCCGATCTGGACCAGCGGCAGCGGCATCGGAAGCCGCAGGTCGTACAGCTTGTAGAGCCGCTTCTCGATGCGCCAGATGTTCGTGTACGTGGGTAGATCCACGCCCCTACTCCCCTAACTGCGCGGGCACCGTGCCGCCTGCCGACCTCCGCCCGAGGTCAGGCGTCCACGCCTAGGGCCTCGGCGATCGCCTTGGCCGTGGTCTCGATGATGTTCGCTACGTGGACGACCACTCCTCTTCCGATCCCTCTCATGATGCGTTCGGTTGTGTGGTGCCGCGAATGTCCTGGACAAGCCAGGTCGTCCCCTTTTTCACCATGGCGAGCTGGTAGCTCTGTTCGAGTTCACCGCCGCCGCCTCCGGCGGGCTGCCACACCACGGTCGCGGTGACGGTGCGCGAGCCGTCGGGCCCCTTGGGCGCGACGACCTCCTTGACCTGTACGAATACGACGGATTTGGCCAGCCCCGCAATGGTCGTCCCGTTGGAGAAGCGGGACAGGGCCGCCTGGTTGCCGTCCGCGTACTCCTGGAAAAAGGTGCCGAGGAAGGGCTGGAGTTCGGTTTCGAGGGAGGCGTCGCGGTCCTGGACCCCGTCCTGGGGAAGCTGTGCCTTGGACGGAGGAGGGAGCAGGGCGGGACGGGCCGAGACGACCAGCGAGCCGCTCCGGTCGGCGTACACCGGGACGGCGAGGCGGAGCCAGCGGTCGGCGGTGCGGGCCAGGAGCGTCACGGTGGCGTTGCTGGCGTCGCGGGCGTCGACGCCCGCGACCTGGACGGACTGAACCTGCATCCTGCCGACGCGGTTCCAGCCGTACTGGGCGTCGGCGCCGTCGGGCAGGAAGGTCCGCAGCTGCGCCTCGCGGGCGGGCGCGGTCCTCTGGTCGAAGTTGAGGTAGACGTTGGCGAACTGGAGGGCGAAAGCGCCCGCGGCGCTGCTGGGGAAGCCGGCGTTCCTCGGGGCCTTGGACGCGGCCGTGCCCCCGCCGGGCGTGTCGTCGGCGGTGAAGCGCTCGAACGGGGCGCGGATGCCGTTGACGAGGATGACGAGGATCAGGGCCCACAGCACGGCGCGGCCGACCCAGACCCACCAGCGCCCACCGGATCCGCCCCAGCGACCCCTGCCGCCCGAGCCGCCGCCGCCGGACCGTCCGCGGCCGCGCTCGGGGAGGTCCCCCGGGTCGGCGGACGCCGCGAGCGCCCGGCCGGGCGCCGCGGTCTCCTCGACTACGGCGGTGTCACGGCCGCGTCCCACGGCCGACCTGCGAGCCATCCTGCCTCCGCTCGCGCCTCGCCCCCGGTCGGCGCGGTCCTGTTGCCGGTCATGTCGGTGGCTTTTCTGAACCCACCTCGGGCCCAGGGTAACCACGGGCGTCAATTGTTCCAGCGCATCCCGGCGAAGCACAGCCCCGGCACGCGGTTGCGGATAATGCAATCCACCTCAGCAGGAACGGAGATGATTGCCAAACGGTGACGTTCTCCTACCCAGGGCTTCGAAGGGTGCGCAACCCCAGGTAACGGACAAGCCGGACGCCTCAGAAGTCGCTCGGTCACGGGATGGCGACGGCGCCCGCAATCCGTGCACAGAAATATCCGACACGGTGCCGAAAATGCGACACTTAGCATCAAAGCACCTGGCTCGCCGGGCGCACCGGCCACACGGGCGTCCCGTGTCGCCAAAATCACACGGGATCACGGCGCCCGCCCGCCCCTCCGGGCGCGCCGGGCGCGCGGTCAGACGTTGAAGCGGAACTCCACGACGTCGCCGTCCTGCATGACGTAGTCCTTGCCCTCCATGCGCACCTTGCCGGCGGTGCGGGCGGCGGCCATCGAGCCCGCCGCGGTCAGGTCGTCGTAGGAGACGATCTCGGCCTTGATGAAGCCGCGCTGGAAGTCGGTGTGGATGACGCCGGCGGCCTCCGGCGCGGTGGCGCCCTTGGGGATCGTCCAGGCGCGCGACTCCTTGGGCCCCGCCGTCAGGTAGGTCTGGAGGCCGAGGGTGGCGAACCCGATCCGGACGAGCTGCGACAGGCCGGACTCCTCCTGCCCCATGCCCTGCAGCAGTTCGAGCGCCTCGTCGTCGGGCAGTTCGATCAGCTCCGCCTCGATCTTGGCGTCCAGGAAGATCGCCTCGGCGGGCGCGACCAGGGTGCGCAGGCGCGCGCGCAGGGCCTCGTCGGTCAGCTCGCCCTCGTCCAGGTTGAAGACGTAGAGGAACGGCTTCGCGGTGAGCAGGTGCAGCTCGCGCAGGAGCTCCAGGTCGATCCCGGCCCGCTCGGCGCCCGCGAACAGCGTGACGCCGTCGTTCAGGAGCTTCTGCGCGGCGTTGACGGCGTCGACGACGGCGAGCTTGTCCTTGTCCTTCTTGGTCCGGGCCTCCTTGTCGAGGCGCGGCAGCGCCTTCTCGATCGTCTGGAGGTCGGCCAGGATCAGCTCGGTGTTGATCGTCTCGATGTCGCGGGACGGGGCGACGTCGCCGTCCACGTGCGTGACGTCCGGATCCTCGAACGCCCGGATGACCTGGCAGATCGCGTTGGTCTCCCGGATGTTGGCGAGGAACTTGTTGCCGAGGCCCTGCCCCTCGGACGCGCCCTTGACGATGCCCGCGATGTCGACGAACTCCATCGTCGCCGGGATGACCTTCTGCGAGCCGAACAGCTCGGCGAGCACGGTCAGCCGCGGGTCGGGCACCCCGACCACGCCGACGTTGGGGTCGATGGTCGCGAACGGGTAGTTGGCGGCCAGCGCGTCGTTCTTGGTCAGCGCGTTGAAGAGCGTCGACTTGCCGACGTTGGGCAGCCCGACGATTCCGATGGAGAGGCTCACGGCCGCCAAGTTTATGGGCGTCCGGGGACCCCTCGGGCTGCCCGGAACCTCCGTGCGGCCTCCCCCTGGTGAACGCTGGGCCAAATGTCCGGTGAGGCGGGGCGTCCCGGCGCGTCGCGGTCGCCGAACGCGGGCGCGCTGTCACGATGAGCGGATGGATCTCGCGCTGTTCGCCGGACTCCTCGTCGGCGCCGTCTTCGGCGCCGTCGCCGGGTACGCGCTCGCGACGGGCCGGCAGGGCGGGCTGATCGCGCGGGCGCGGGCGGCCGAGGAGAAGCTCGCCTACGCCGAGGAGCGGATGGCCGAGCACTTCGAGAACCTTTCGGCCAAGGCCCTGGACGCCAGCAACCAGCGGTTCCTGGAGCTGGCGGACGCGCGGCTCAAGGCGGCGGGCGTCGAGGCGGCCGGGGATCTGCAGCGGCGCCAGCAGGCCGTCGAGCATCTGGTCGCGCCGCTCAAGGAGACGCTCGCCAAGGTGGAGGAGCAGCTGCGCGAGGTGGAGACGGGCCGCCGCGAGTCGCACGCCATGCTGGCCAAGCAGGTCGAATTCGTCCGGCAGAGCTCCGACCAGCTCCGGCGCGAGACGCAGTCGCTCGTGCGGGCGCTGCAGCGGCCCGAGGCCAGGGGGCGCTGGGGCGAGCTCCAGCTCCGCCGCGTCGTGGAGCTGGCCGGGATGGCGCACCACTGCGACTTCGACGAGCAGGCGGGCGCGGTCACGGCCGACGGCACGGTCCGTCCCGACATGGTGGTGCGACTGGCCGGCGGCAAGAGCATCGTGGTCGACTCCAAGGTCTCGCTGGCCGCCTACCTCCAGGCGGCGGAGAGCGGCGACCCCGTGCGGCTGGACGCGCACGCGCGGCACCTGCGCGACCATGTCGACCGCCTGTCGGCCAAGTCGTACTGGCAGGCGTTCAGCCCGGCGCCGGAGTTCGTCGTGCTGTTCATCCCGGGCGAGGCGTTCCTGGCGCCCGCCCTCGACCGCGACCCCGGACTGCTGGAGTACGCGATGCGGCGGCGCGTGCACATCGCCACGCCGACCACCCTCATCACGATGCTGCGGACGGCGTCCTACGCGTGGCAGCAGGCCGCCCTCTCGCACAACGCCCGCGCGGTCTTCGAGCTGGGCAGGGAACTTTACGAGCGGCTGGGCACGATGGGGCAGCACGTCGACGAGCTGGGCCGCGCGCTGACCGGCGCCGTCAAGTCCTACAACCGGACGGTCGGATCCCTGGAGACGCGCGTCCTGGTCAGTGCGCGCAAGCTGAACGAGCTCGGAGTGGTGGACGACGGCCTGCAAAGCCCCCATCCTGTCGAGGAGAGCCCCCGCGCCCTGTCCGCGGCCGAACTGACCGTGGGCGACGAACTTTTCGACGACGAGGACCATCCGCCTGATCGGGAGCGTTCCCGGCCCGGCCCCGCCGCGGGAGCGGCGGGTCTCGGCGGGCGCGTCCCCGAGCAGGGCGATCCGCGGAACGTCCAGGAGCGGAGCGGGCCGGGGCGTGTGGGGGGTCCGCCTCCCACGGGGAAGAGGTGGCGATGAGTTCATCGACGGTACGCGACGCGCCGGGCGGCTCCCCGGCGTCCCCGGAGGGCCCGGCGCGGCGCCGGCGCGGCGGCCGGCCCCGCTCGGAGTCGGCCGGCCCGATCACGCTCACCGGGCGCGGCGGCATCGTGGTCATGTTCGCCGCCGGGGTGCTGTGCGGGCTGCTGTCGCGGTGGTTCGGCGTGCCGCTGCTCGCCGGCGCCGGGTTCGCGATCGGCTGCGCGCTCGCCGCGTTCGCGACCCGTCCCGCCGACCTGCTCACGCTCGTCGTCAGCCCGCCGCTGGTGTTCCTCGCCGCCACGCTCGCGGTCGTGCTCGCCACCACGCTCGGCGATGGCCCGCTGCTGCGCGGCGTCACGGTGGGCGTCTTCACCGCGCTCGCGGCCACCGCGCCGTGGCTGTTCTTCGGCACGCTGCTCGTGGTCGTGATCTGCCTGGCGCGCGGCGTCCTGACGAACGCCCGGGAGCTGCACGACAAGCTGGTCGGGGTCCGCCTCTTCGAGAAGGACGAGAACGAGAACCCCGTCCGGTGGGACGACTCCCCAGGCACGCCGCCGGATGGCCGGCACGCCCGCGGCGACCGGCCGCCGTCCGCCGCGGGCTAGACGGGCGTGATGCGCAGGTCCTTGCGGAGCTCCTTCGGCAGGGAGAAGCGCATCCTCTCCTCGACCGACTCGATCTCCTCGGCATCGCCGTAGCCGCGCTCGGCGAGCCAGGCGAGGACCTCCTGGACCAGCTCGTCCGGTACGGAGGCACCGCTCGTGACGCCCACCGTGGCGACGCCCTCCAGCCAGGCCGGGTCGATGTGCTCGGCGTAGTCGACGAGGTAGGCGTCGTCGGCGCCGTGCTCCTTGGCGACCTCGACCAGGCGGACCGAGTTGGAGGAGTTGGTCGACCCGACCACGATGACGAGCTGGGCCTGCGCCGCCATCTCCTTCACCGCGACCTGCCGGTTCTGGGTGGCGTAGCAGATGTCGTCGGACGGCGGGTCCATCAGCTTGGGGAACCGCTCGCGGAGCTTCTCGACGGTGGCGACGGTCTCGTCGACCGACAGCGTGGTCTGCGACAGCCACGCCACCTTCTCGGGGTCGCGGACGGTCACGTTGGCGACGTCGTCGGGGCCGTCGACGAGGTGGATGTGGTCGGGGGCCTCGCCGGTGGTGCCGATGACCTCCTCGTGGCCCTCGTGGCCGATCAGCAGGATGTCGTAGTCCTGGGCGGCGAACCGGACGGCCTCCTTGTGGACCTTGGTCACCAGCGGGCACGTCGCGTCGATGGTGCGCAGGTCGAGGTTCCGGGCCTCCTCGTGCACGACGGGCGCCACGCCGTGGGCGGAGAACACCACGATGGAGCCCTCGGGGACCTCCTCGGTCTCGTCCACGAAGATCGCGCCGCGCTCCTCCAGCGTCTTCACGACGTGCACGTTGTGGACGATCTGCTTGCGGACGTAGATCGGGGCCCCGTACTTCTCCAGGGCGATCTCGACCGCTTGCACGGCCCGGTCGACGCCCGCGCAGTAACCACGCGGCTTGGCGAGCAGGACACGGCGCTGGGTGGAGGTCATGGCCCCATCGTACGAGGGGCCGGGCTGTGACCGACTCCACGGCACGCTTTGCCAGAATTCCATTCACCCCGCGTGACCAGGGTCGCACCGATGGGGCAGAGTGAGGGGGACGGAGACGAGGCAGGAAGAGGAACGTCCGATGAGGAAATCGCCGCGCCGCCTCAGTGAGCAGGTCCGCGAAACGATGGGCGAGCAGGTCCGGGATCTCCCGCTGCACGCCGTCCGGCTGGCCATGTTCGGCGTCGGCCGGGCACTGCTGCTCAGCGACCGGGTGACCAGGGACTACAAGGAGATCACCGAAGGCGGCGGTGTGAAGCCGGTGGCCCTGCGGCTGCGCGACGACGTCCAGCACACGGCCGGCAGGGTCGTCGGGCTGGTCGCCGAGCGCGTCCGCGGTGAGGAGCCCGAGGCCGAGCCCGCGCCCGAGCCCGCGCGCCGCACCAGGACGGCCGCCGCGAGGTCGGCCACCGCGAGGACGGCCACCGAGGAGATCGCGGTCGGCAAGCCCGGCGGCGGCCCGGACCACAAGGCGAAGCACGCCCGTCCGGGACCGCCGCCGAAGCCCGCCAGGCCGGGCGCGCTCGGCAGGCACCACGCCAAGGCGGGGGGCGAGGCCGGTCCGGCCGCCGAATCCGCGCCGAAGCCGGTGCCGTCCGAGCCGAAGCCGGAGCCCGCGCCGCAGGCGGGGCCCGCCCCGAGCCCGAAGGCCGCCGAGCCCGCAAAGCCCGCGCCCGCAAAGCCCAAGGCCGAGACCGCCAAGGCCGAGACCGCCAAGCCCAGGGCGGCCGAGCCCAGGGCGGCCGCGGCTCCGAAGGGCCAGGCCACGGAGAAGCCGAAGCAGAGGGCTCAGAAGAAGGCCGATGAGGCGGCGTTCGAGCCGAAGCCGGAGGCGAAGCCCGCGGCGCAGGCGGAGGCCAAGCACATCGCCGAGGATCTGCCGGTGCCGGACTACGACAGCGCCACGCTGCCGCAGTTGCGCGCGCGCCTTCGCGGCCTGTCCGCCGACCAGGTGAAGCTCCTGCGCGAGTACGAGCGCACGCACGCCGGTCGTGAGGACGTCATCCGCATGTACGAGCGCCGCATCGCCAAGCTCAACGGCCTCAACTGAGAGCGACAGCAGGACGAAGCCCCCGGGAGCGCCCGGGGGCTTCTTCCGTCCCGGGGTCAGGCCGCCGCGGGGGCGTCCTGGAAGGTGTGGTCGACGTCGACCCGAGTCCGATGCCCATGAAGGCGACGACGGCGGCGAAGGCGGTCGCCCACACCGACGTCGGCTGCCTGAGGATGCCGCCGCCCTTCGGGGTCGCCGAGGGCTTCGCGTGCATGAGTACCTCCGTGTGCTGGTTCAGGGCACGCCGAAGAGCTTGTCGAGAGCGGGCAGCGCCGCGGCGACCGCCGCGCGCTCCTCGCCGGTCAGCTCCGCGAACCGCTCGGCGAGGAAGCCGATCCGGCGCTCGCGCCCGGCGGCCAGCCGGTCGCGCCCCGGGCCGGTGAGCCGTGCGGTGACGACGCGGGCGTCGGCACCGCTCCGGCCGCGCGCGACGAGCCCGTCGCGCTCCAGCCGGTTGATCTGCGCCGTCATGGTCGGCAGCCGGACGCCGTGCTCGGCGGCCAGCTCGGTCATCCGCCGCGGCCCGTGCTCCAGGGAGCCGAGCACGGACAGCTGCTGGCTGGTGATCGGCTGGTCGGCGCCGGCCTGCCGGAGCATCAGCACCACGTGGCGCAGGCGCCGGTTGAGCTGCTCGGCGAGCTCGCGTTCGGATGCGGTCACGGCGTTCTCCTCGGTTTGCCTGGCAGGACGGGGTCGGCTCGGCTCGCGTCCGGTGGCCCGGGACGCGTCCCGTCGGTCACAGGGATTCTGCCGGTGCGGGCGGCGTCCGGACCGGGGGCGCGGCCCGCGCCGTAGGCTGCCTGCATGGCGATGGAGACCACGGCCGAATCCCCGGTCCCGGTGCGCACCGTGCTGCAGGCGGTGAGCGGATGGATCGGCAGGCTCGGCCGCATCTGGGTGGAGGGTCAGATCACCGACCTCAACGCCCGCGGCGGCACGGTCTACATGACGCTCCGCGACCCGGTGGCGAACATGTCGGTGCGGGTCGTCGGCCCGCGCGCGGTGTTCGAGGCCGCCGGGCCGGCGGTCACCGACGGGGCCCGCGTCGTCGTGCACGCCAAGCCCGACTTCTGGATCAACCGCGGGACGTTCTCGCTCAGCGTGCTGGAGATCAGGCCGGTCGGCGTCGGCGAGCTGCTGGCCCGGCTGGAGCGGCTCAAGCGGGTGCTGGCGTCCGAGGGGCTGTTCCGGCCCGAGCGCAAGCGCCCGCTGCCCTTCCTGCCCGGCCGGATCGGGCTGATCTGCGGGCGCGACTCCGACGCCGAGCACGACGTCCTGCAGAACGCGCGGCGGCGGTGGCCGGCGGTGGCGTTCCGGGTGGAGAACACCGCGGTGCAGGGCTCGTACGCGGTCGGCGAGGTGATGGAGGCGCTGCGCGCGCTGGACGCCGATCCCGAGATCGATGTGATCATCATCGCGCGCGGCGGCGGCGCGATGGAGGACCTGCTGCCGTTCTCCGACGAGGCCCTCGTCCGCGCCGTCCACGCCGCCCGCACGCCGGTCGTCAGCGCGATCGGGCACGAGCAGGACAGCCCGCTCCTGGACCTGGTCGCCGACGTCCGGGCCTCCACCCCGACCGACGCCGCCAAGAAGGCCGTACCGGACGTGCGGGAGCAGCTCCAGCTCGTCCGGCAGCTGCGCGACCGCGGGCGGCGGTGCCTGTCCGGCGCGGTGGAGCGGGAACTGGCATGGCTGCGGTCGGTGCGCTCGCGGCCCGCGCTGGCCGACCCGGTGCGGGAGATCGAGCGGCAGTCCGAGCAGGTCGCGGCCATGCGCGACCGGGCGCGCCGGTGCCTGTCGGCGGCGCTGGACCGGGCCGGGGACGAGCTCGGGCACACCCGCGCCCGGCTGCTCGCCCTGTCCCCCGCCGCGACGCTGGAGCGCGGGTACGCGATCGTCCAGCGGGAGGACGCGTCGGTGGTGCGGGAGGCGGCGTCGGTCAAGGACGGCGAGCGCCTGCACGTGCGGCTCGCCGACGGGCGGCTCGGTGTGAGCGTGACCGACCGGGAATGACGCGGGTCGCCGACGGGACCGTGAGTTGCCGACCGGGGGGCGGGAGGTCCCCCGGGGGATGAGAGGGTGGGCCGGTGGCGAACGAGAAGGGGACGGCCGAGAAGCCGTCGTACGAGCAGGCGCGGGACGAGCTGGCCGAGGTCGTCAAGCGGCTGGAGGCGGGCGGCCTGACGCTGGAGGAGTCGCTCGGCCTGTGGGAGCGGGGCGAGAGGCTCGCCGCCGTCTGCGAGGAGTGGCTGGAGGGCGCCCGCGCCCGGCTGGCCGCGGCCCTGGAACGGCCGGACGACGGCGACGCCGCCGCCCCGTTCTGAGGCTCAGGAGGCCGGCGTGACCGTCGCCGTGGGGGCCGGCCCCCCGGTCTTCGCCTGCTCCTTGAGCGACCCGGCCAGGACCGCCAGCTCCGTGTAGGACGCGGTACCGGTGACGACGATGCTGGCCCCGTCCGGAAGCGTCCGGGCGAGTGAGTTCGCCTTCTTGTCCTTGCGGTGGTACTTGGTCCAGGTGACGCCGTTCACCTGCTGCGTCCCGACCGGCTGGCTGCTGTTGGCCATGCGCGGGACGTACTGCGACGCCTTCTCGTTGCTCTGCTCCAGCGCCGCGTACTCGTCGCCGGGCGTCACGAACCCCAGATGCCAGGCGACGGGGTCCTTGCCGCCGGCGTCCAGCCCGTGCACCCGCGAGCTGTTGGGACGCCAGGTGGCGGGCAGCCCCTCGGGCGCGTGGACGGTGAAGGGCGCGTCGTTGCGCATCACCCACAGCTGCGAGCTGTAGTCGACGGTCGGCAGGACCTCCCCGTCGCTGCGCGGCGAGACGACGTAGATCGCCAGCACGATCAGCAGGCAGGCGCCCATCGCCATGGTGAAGCCGCCGAGGCCCGTGGTCAGCCGCTTGTACACGCCGGGGCTCACCTCGACCACGGGCCGTCCCGCGGGCGCGGCCGGCTCGGGCCGTGCCCGCGGAGCATCCGTCTCGGGCCGGTCCGCGGGCGCGTCCGGCATCGACGGCGCCCCGGGCGGAGCGGCCTCGGCGTCCGGGGCGGAGGATGGGGTCTCGTCGGTCACCCCTCCAGGATCCCCCACCCTCAGCGCTGCTCCGTACCGGGGTTGCGAATCGTGCCGACGATGACCATGATCTTGTCGGCCAGCCTGCGGGCGGCGTCCTCGTCGTCCAGCAGCGAGATCTCCGACACCGCGCCCGCCATCGCGCCCGTCAGCACCGTGACCAGGGCCTCGTCGACGCCGCCGTCGGCGGTGTGGAACAGGGCCGCGTTGCGGCGGGCCCACTTGTTCAGCCGCTGGCGCATGACCCGGTCGAACCCGGGGGGCCCGTCGCCGGAGATGAACAGCCGGGCGACGTCCCGCTCGTCCAGGCAGCCGTTGAGGTAGGCGCCCGCGCCGGCGATGAACTGCCGCATGGGGTCCTTCTCGCCGGCCTCCCGGACGGCGCTGATCGCTTCGCGGGTGCGCTCCTGCTGGCGTCCCTGGAAGTCCTCGAACAGCGTCAGGTACAGGTCCGCCTTGCCGTTGAAGTGGTGGTAGAGGCTGCCCACGCTGGCGCCGGCCTTGGCGACGATGTCGGTCACCGCGGCCTGGGCGAAGCCGGACTCGCAGAAGACGTCCCTGGCCGCGGCCAGCAGGGCGCCGCGGGTGGCGGCCCCGCGGTCGGAGGTCCGCGCGGGGCCGTCGGCGGGCCGCGCGCCCCCGTTCCGAGTCACCCCGCCGGACGGGACGTCGATGTCGCTGCTCATGACGCCTGAGATTACGCCCTCTCCCAGGGGGAAACGATCCCTTGTCCGTGCCGCGGTGGTTTCACGGCTCCGCACGGTGTCTCGTTTCACCTGCGTCGGCCCGTTTCACCCGCGCCAGGACACCTGTTCGACCCCGTGCCCGGACGGCCCGCGGCCCGGCTGGTCTGGTCCAATTTGTGGCCTGACATCCGGTCCACGGAGAATCCGAGGCACCACCGACCGAAGGGCTGCCCCGCCATGTCCGATGAGACCACCGTTTCCTCTCCCCTCACCACCGAGCCGTCGGCGCCGGACCGCAACCTCGCGATGGAACTGGTCCGGGTGACCGAGGCCGCCGCCATGGCCGCGGCACGCTGGGTCGGCCGGGGGGACAAGAACGGCGCCGACGGGGCCGCCGTGAACGCGATGCGCCAGCTGATCAACACGGTGTCCATGCGGGGCGTCGTCGTGATCGGCGAGGGCGAGAAGGACAACGCGCCGATGCTGTTCAACGGCGAGGCGGTCGGGGACGGCTCCGGCGCCGAGTGCGACGTCGCCGTGGACCCGGTGGACGGCACCCGGCTGACCGCGCTCGGCATGAGCAACGCGATCGCGGTGCTGTCGGTGGCGCCGCGCGGGTCGATGTTCGACCCGTCGGCGGTGTTCTACATGGAGAAGCTGGTGACCGGCCCGGAGGCGGCGGACGCCGTCGACATCGAGCGCCCGATCGCCGACAACATCCGCGCGATCGCCCGTGCCAAGGGGTCCTCGCCGCACGACGTGACGGTCTGCATCCTGGACCGGCCGCGGCACGAGGGCATCGTCAAGGAGGTCCGGGAGGCCGGGGCGCGGATCAAGTTCATCCTGGACGGCGACGTGGCCGGCGCGATCATGGCGTCCCGGCCGGGCACCGGCGTGGACCTGCTGCTCGGCATCGGCGGCACCCCGGAGGGCATCATCGCCGCGTGCGCGATCAAGGCGCTCGGCGGGGTGATCCAGGGCCGGCTGTGGCCGCAGGACGACGAGGAGCGGCAGAAGGCCGCCGACGCGGGCCACGAGCTGGGCCGGGTGCTCACCACCGACGACCTGGTGACCTCCGACGACGTGTTCTTCGCCGCGACCGGCATCACCGACGGGGAACTGGTCGACGGCGTCCGCTACGGCAAGGGCACGGCGGTCACGCACTCGCTGGTCATGCGGTCGCGCAGCGGCACCATCCGGACGATCTCCAGCGAGCACCAGCTGAGCAAGCTGCGCGCCTACAGCGCGATCAACTTCGACACGGCGGTGTAGGGGCCGCGGGCCTACCGGCCGCGGGTGATGCGGTTGCGGACGCGGCGGCGCAGCGAGGGCTTCGGGGCCCGCGCCCGCACCGACCCGAAGATCAGCGTGCCGCCCACCTCGATGGTCGGGCCCTCGGCCGCGGGACGGGCGCGCAGGTCGCGGGTGCTGAGGATGGTGCGCCCCGTGACGTCCACGCGGACGCCCTCGGGGACCAGGAGCCGGATGCGGCCGCCGAGCACCAGCGAGTCGACCACGATGTGGCGGCGCTGCAGGACGGCCTCGCGCAGGTCCAGCTCGACCGTCCCGAACAGGGCGAGGAGCGGGAGCTTGACGGGGACGACCCAGCGCCCGTCCCGCCTGGTGCGGCCGAAGAAGACCGAGACTGGGCGGTCGTCCACGAGGATGGGCTGCGCCTCCTCGGGGCTGAGGTCGCCGGTGAGCCCGGTCAGCTCGCCCAGGGTGCGGGCGGCGTAGACGCGGGAGGTGCGCTCGGAGTGCTCCTCCATGGTGAGCCGCCCGTCCGCGAGGGCCTCGCCCAGGACGGCGGCGACGCGTTCCCGGTCGGCGTCGGACGCGCGCAGGTCGCGCACGCTGGTGACCTTTTCGGTCGCCGGGCGATAGGGGACGTCCACAGGGAAGAGGGTATCCCCCGGCGGGGACGGCCCCACAGGAAAACGGGTGGGGATTCGTCCCTCCCTTACCTAGTGTGAGAGGTATGACCTTGCATCGTGCCCAGATCGCGGCTGCCCGCGAGGGCACCGGCACGGCGGCGATCAGCCTGCGCGGCGTCGTGAAGCGGTTCGGCGGCTTCACCGCCGTGGACGGGCTCGACCTGGAGGTCCCCGCGGGGATATGCCTGGGGCTGCTGGGGCCGAACGGCGCCGGGAAGTCGACGACGATGAAGATGCTGACCGCGCAGGCGATCGCCGACGAGGGCAGCATCCGCGTGCTCGGCTTCGCCGTGCCCCGCGAGTCCAAGCGCGCGCGGGCGGCGATGGGGGTCGTCCCCCAGCAGGACAACCTCGACGAGGAGCTGACCGCGCGCGAGAACCTGGAGGTGTTCGCGCACCTGTACCGGGTGCCGCGCCAGGCGCGGCGCAAGGCGGTGGACGACGCGCTGGCGATCGCGCACCTCACCGAGCGGCAGCTGACCAGGGTGGACGCCCTGTCCGGCGGCATGCGGCGCCGGCTGCTGATCGCCCGGGGGCTGGTGCACCGGCCCGCGCTCGTCCTGCTGGACGAGCCGACCGTGGGCCTGGACCCGCAGGTGCGGGCCGAGCTGTGGGGGCTGATCGACATGCTGCGCGCCGGCGGCACGACCGTGCTGATGTCGACGCACTACATCGAGGAGGCCGAGCGCCTCGCCGACGAGTGCGCGCTGATGTCGCACGGCAGGGTCATCGCGCGGGGCACGCCGTCGGCGCTGGTCGCCGAGTACGCGGGCGAACGGGTCGTCGAGCACTACGGGCCGCCGGACCGGCTGACGGAGGTGGAGCGGGTCGCGCGGGCGGCCGGCCTGCCGACCCGCCGCACCGGGCCGTCGGTGTCGGTGCTGAAGGCCGAGACCATCGCGCCCTCCCTGGAGGAGGCGCTCGGCCCGGACGGCGTCCGCCGCGCCTCCAACCTTGAGGACGTGTTCGTGGTGCTGACCGGGGAGCGTGTGGAGTGACCGCCCGGGCGGAAGCGGCTCATCCGGAGCGGGCGCCGCGCCTGCGCCGGTTCGAGACGGCCCCGGTGCGCGGGATATGGCGGCACGAGCTGGCCCTCTACAAGCGGTACTGGAAGTCGCAGTCGTTCGCCTCGATGGTGGAGCCGACGTTCTTCCTGCTCGCCTTCGGCTACGGGTTCGGCTCGATGGTCGCGGTGATCGGGGACTACCGGTACCTGGACTTCGTCGCGACCGGCGTCGTCGGGACGGCGGCGCTGTTCACCTCGGTGTTCCCGGGGATGTTCAACGGCTACATCAGGCGCGTGTTCCAGCACACCTACGACGCGATGCTCGCCGCGCCCGTGGACGTGCACGAACTGGTGACCGCCGAGGCGCTGTGGATCGCGGCCAAGTCGGCGGTGTACTCGTGCACCCCGATCGTCGTGGCGCTGTTCTTCGGCCTGGACCCGTCCCCCGGGATGCTGCTGGTGCCGTTCGTGACGTTCTTCACCGCGCTCGGCTTCGGGCTGTTCGGCATGTGGACGTCGTCGGTGGTGCCGTCGATCAACTCCTTCGACTACGTGATCACCGGCGTGGTGACGCCGCTGTTCCTGATCGCCGGAACGTTCTTCCCCGTCGAGGCGCTGCCCGGCTGGGCGCAGAAGGTCTCCCACCTCAACCCGCTCTACCACTGCGTGCAGCTGGTCAGGGACGCGGTGTTCGGCCTGCACCCGCTCGCCGACCTCGGGCACCTCGGCGCGCTGGTGGCGTTCGCCGCGCTGATGTGGATCATCGCCGTCCGGGGCATGCGCAACCGCCTCATCGGCTGACGCGCTCCGCCCATTGACCTGGGGCGTACCCTGTCCCTACGCTGACGCGAATCTTCTTCACGTTGCGCAGCCAGAGAGGGTCGGGCGCATGAGCGAGGGCACCACCGCCCGGGACCGCGGGGCCCGGTTCGCCGCGTACACGGCGTTCGCCGTCCAGGGGCTCTGCTTCGCCTCGCTGGTGACGCAGGTACCGAAGATGCAGGAGGCGCACCGCCTGAGCGACGCCACGCTGTCGCTGGTGCTGCTCATGGTGCCGCTGGTCGCGGGCGTGGGGAGCGTCGCGTCCGGCGCGCTGTTCCAGCGGCTCGGCAGCGGCCCGGTGCTGCGCGTCTCCCAGCCCGCCGTGGCCGTCACGATCGCCCTGATCGGCCTCACCGGCGACAACGACCTCGCCCTCTACCTCGCCGTCGCCGCCTTCGGCCTGTTCGTCGGCGCGGTGGACGCGTCGATGAACGCCCAGGCGGTCGCCGTCGAGCGCCGGTACGGGATCAGCCTGATCACCGGGTTCTACGCGGTGTGGAGCGTGGCGGGGATCCTCGGCGGCCTGTGGGCGTCCCTCACCAACAAGCTGGACCTGTCGCTGTTCACCGGGTTCGCCGTCGCCGCCGCCGTCGGCGTCGCCGCCTCGCTCGCCACCGGCGCCCGCCTCTACCGCCGCGCGGAGGAGGGGGACGGGCCGACCGCCGGGGAACTGAAGGCGGCCGGGCGCAGCGTCCCGTGGCGTCCGATCCTGGTCGTGGGCGCCGCGATGGCCGTCGCCTACCTGGCCGACTCGGCGATCTCCAACTACGGCGCCAAGTACCTGGACGACGAGCTGTCGGCGAGCGACTGGGTCGCCCCGCTCGGCTACGTCGCCTACCAGATCACCATGGTCGTCAGCCGCGCCGTCGCCGACCTCGCCGTCCGCCGCTCGGGCGCCGTCACGGTGGTGCGGATCGGCGGCCTGGTCGGCATCCTCGGCATGATCGGCGTGGTCGCCGCACCCAACGCGGCCTTCGCCATCGCGGCGTTCGCGCTCGCCGGACTCGGCCTGAGCGTGATCGCCCCGGTGTCCTTCTCCGCCGCCGGGCGCGTCGACCCGACCGGCCTCGGCGTCGCCGTCGCCCGGGTCAACATCTTCAACTACGTCGGCTTCGTCCTCGGCGCCGCCGTGGTCGGGGCCATCGCCCCGCTCAGCGCCGACCACGGCCTGCGCATCGCCTTCATCGTCCCGTCGGTCCTGATCCTGGTCGTCTTCGCCACCGCGAAGGGCTTCGCCGTGCCTGCCCAGGGGGACCGTGTCTCCCCGGGGAGCGACCCCCTGGAACCCCCGTCACGAGCCGGGCGATCCTCAACCCGCGGCTGAGCTTGGTCGTGCCCGTGCCGGCTTGTGGTGTCGCTGCGGTTGCCGGCTCGGCGGGCATGCGCGTTGCACTCGCTCCACGCGCCTGCCGCGCAGTGTCTTCCCTGGGGGCGCCCCAGGGAAGACACCCCTCACGCGTCGTCAGCCAGGGAGGTGATGGCGCGTTCGCCTTCGGCCACGGCCTCCTCGGGAGACATGTCCTTCAGGGCTTGGCTGAGCGCCACCTCGGCGGCGTCGGCCGCGGCCCGGAGCGTCACGGCGTGCTCCTGCGCCCGTTCGAGGTCGCCCAGACCGAGACAGTCGAAGGCAACCTGCGCGTCGTGGCCGGCCATCTTCAACTGCCGCGCGGCCTCTTCCAGACTCATGCATTCCTCCTACACCGGGGAAGCTCTTCTTACCCTCCAGCACCGTGAGCAACCGCTTGACCCAGCAGTTGCGCGGCTTTGACCAGGCGGGGCTCCGGGAGACCCGCGTAACCGAGGACGAGCGCGGGGGGCGCCTCCTCGGCGCGGCGCGGCGACCACATGGCGCGCGCGCCCGCGACCGACACCCCGGCTCGCGCGGCGCGCTCCACGACCTCGTCCTCGGCGCACCCGCCCGGAAGTTCCACGTAGAGGTGGATGCCCGCTGAGACGCCGCGAACCCTGGCGCCGGGCAGGTTCTCGGCGAGCGCATCGGCCAGGGCGTCCCGCCGTGCCCGGTACCGCCTCCGCATGGTGCGCAGATGCCGGTCGTAGCCCCCGCCGCGCAGGAACTCGGTCAGCGCGTACTGCTCCAGGACGGGCGCGCCGAGGTCGGTGTTGTTGCGGTGCTCCCGCAGGCCCTCGGCGAGGAACGGCGGCGCGAGGGCCCAGCCCAGGCGCAGGGCCGGGGCGAGCGACTTGCTGACCGAGCCGAGGAGGACGACCCGGTCGGGGTCGACGCCCTGGAGGCAGCCGACGGGGTCGCGGTCGTAGCGGAACTCGGCGTCGTAGTCGTCCTCCAGGATCACCCCGTCCACGTCGCGCGCCCAGGCGATCAGCTCGGCGCGGCGCGCCGGGGACAGCACGACGCCGGTCGGGTACTGGTGCGCGGGCGTGACGAGCACGGCGCGGGCCTGGGTGCGGGCGAGCGCCGCGACGTCCACGCCCTCCTCGTCCACGGGGACGCGGACGAGGCGGACCCCGGCGGCGGCCAGCATCGGCAGCTGCCGGACGCTGGTGGGGTCCTCGACGGCGAGCGCGGTGTGGCCGTCGGCGCACAGCCGGCCGAGCAGGCCCGACAGTCCCTGGGCCACCCCGTTCATGATCACGATCCGGCCGGGGTCGGCGTGCGCGGCGCGCACCCGGCCGAGGTAGGACGCGAGCTCGGCGCGCAGGTCCGGGGCGCCGGCCGGGTCGGGGTAGCCGAGCGCGTCGTGCGGCAGGGTGCGCAGGGCGGTGCGGGCGGCGGCGACCCAGCGCTCGCGGGGGAACGCCGAAAGGTCGGGCTGCCCCGGGGACAGGTCGTACCGGACCGCCGGTCCCGCCGGGCGCTCGGCCGCCCGGGCGGGGGGACGGGGCGGCGGCGCGGCCTCCTCGTCCGGGCGGGCCAGGGGCGCGATGCGGGTGCCGTCGCCGCGCCGGGCGATCAGGAAGCCCTCGGCGGTGAGCTGTTCGTAGGCGGTGACGACGACACCGCGGGAGACGTCCAGGTCACGGGCCAGATCGCGGCTCGACGGCAGCCGGGTCCCGGCGGTCAGCCGGCCGGAGCGCACCCCCGCGCGAAAGCCCGCGGCGATCTGCGCGGCCAGCCGCCCGGCGGACCGGTCGAGGGAAAGATGAAGGTCGGTCACATGACTCTCAGCGTCAAGGGGCGGCGTGGACGTCACGGGCAGGACTTTGGCCCCCCTTCTGGTGCATTGATTGGCTCTGTCTGATGGACCAACCGCGCCCTAGCGTTCGGTCCATGAACACCTCCCACAAGCGCGGCATGGCGGGCGCCGGGGCCGCGATGTCCCTCGTCGGCACGCTGACCGCCGTCTCGGCGACCATCTCCGACTATCCCGTCTTCGGCGGCCAGGCCGCCCGGTACGCCGTCGCCGCGCTGGTCCTGCTGGCCGTGGCCCGCCTCACCGGAGGGCCCGCGCGCCGGCCCTCCGCGCGGGACTGGCTGCTGCTGGCGGCGCTGGCGGGGACGGGGCTGGTCGCGTTCAACGTCTGCATCGTGCTGGCCACCCGGGACACGAGCCCGGCCACCATCGGCACGGTGATCGCGACGGTCCCGATCGTGCTGGCGGTGGTCGGGCCGCTGATGGACGGCCGCCGCCCGGCCCCGGCGATCATCGCGGCGGCCTGCGTGGTGGCGGCGGGCGCGGCGCTCGCGAACGGCCTCGGCAGCGGCGGCGGGCGCGGGCTGCTGCTCTCGCTCGGCGCCCTCGCCGGGGAGGTGGGCTTCTCGCTGCTGGCCGTGCCGCTGCTGCCGCGCCTCGGCCCGCTGCGGGTCTCGGCCTACTCCGCCGCGCTGGCCGTCCCGATGCTGCTGGCGGTCGGCCTCGTCGCGGACGGGACGGCGCTGCTGCGCGTCCCGACGCCCGGCGAGCTGGCCGGCTTCGCCTACCTGTCGATCGTCGTCACCACGATCGCGTTCCTGCTCTGGTACGACGCCATCGGACGGCTCGGGGCCGACCGCGCCGGGCTGTGCGCGGGCCTGATCCCGGTCAGCGCGGTGGTCACGACCCTCGCGCTCGGCATCGACCGGCCGGAACCGGCCGATCTGGCGGGCGCCGCGCTGGTCGCCGCGGGCGTCGTGGTGGGCCTGCGCGCCCGGGTCGCCCCCCGTGAGCCCGCGCCCGCCGAGCCCGTAACCTGTGAGGCGGCCCCCATCGGAATCGCGCGAGGATCTGCCTGAGATGCCTGAGTTCTCCTACACCGACCTGCTTCCGCTCGGCCCGGACGAGACCGACTACCGGCTCCTCACCTCCGCCGGGGTCTCGACGTTCGAAGCGAACGGGCGGACGTTCCTGCAGGTCGAGCCGGAGGCTCTGCGGCTGCTCACCGAGACCGCCATGCGCGACATCGCCCACCTGCTGCGCCCGGCGCACCTAGCGCAGCTCCGCCGGATCCTGGACGACCCCGAGGCGTCCCCGAACGACCGGTTCGTCGCACTGGACCTGCTGAAGAACGCGGGCATCGCGTCCGGCGGCGTCCTGCCGATGTGCCAGGACACCGGCACCGCGATCGTCATGGGCAAGCGCGGCCAGCACGTCCTGACGGACGGCGACGACGAGAGGCACATCTCGCGCGGGGTGTACGACGCCTACACGAAGCTGAACCTGCGCTACTCGCAGATGGCGCCGGTGACGATGTGGGACGAGAAGAACACCGGCTCCAACCTGCCCGCGCAGATCGAGCTGTACGCGACGCCCGGCGACGCCTACAAGTTCCTGTTCATGGCCAAGGGCGGCGGCAGCGCCAACAAGTCGTTCCTCTACCAGGAGACCAAGGCCGTCCTGAACCCCAGGCGGATGATGTCCTTCCTGGAGGAGAAGATCCGCTCGCTCGGCACGGCCGCGTGCCCGCCGTACCACCTGGCGATCGTCGTGGGCGGCACATCCGCCGAGTACGCGCTGAAGACCGCCAAGTACGCCTCCGCCCACTACCTGGACGCGATGCCCGCCGAGGGCTCGCCGCTCGGGCACGGGTTCCGCGACCTGGAGCTGGAGCTCCAGGTGTTCGAGCTGACGCAGAGGCTCGGCATCGGGGCGCAGTTCGGCGGCAAGTACTTCTGCCACGACGTGCGGGTGATCCGGCTGCCGCGGCACGGCGCGTCCTGCCCGGTCGCGATCGCGGTGTCGTGCAGCGCCGACCGGCAGGCCCTCGCCAAGATCACCGCGGAGGGCGTGTTCCTGGAGCGGCTGGAGACCGACCCCGCCCGGTACCTGCCCGACACCACCGACGAGCACCTGGACGACGACGTCGTCGCGATCGACCTGAACCGCCCGATGGCCGAGATCCGCGCCGAGCTGACCCGGTACCCGGTCAGGACGCGGCTGTCGCTGACGGGCCCGCTCGTCGTGGCGCGCGACATCGCGCACGCCAAGATCAAGGAGCGGCTGGACGCGGGCGAGCCGATGCCGCGGTACCTGCGCGACCACGCCGTCTACTACGCGGGCCCGGCCAAGACGCCCGACGGCTACGCGTCGGGCTCGTTCGGACCGACCACCGCCGGCCGGATGGACTCCTACGTCGAGCAGTTCCAGGCCGCGGGCGGCTCCCTGGTCATGCTGGCCAAGGGCAACCGGTCCAAGCAGGTCACCGACGCCTGCAAGGAGCACGGCGGCTTCTACCTCGGCTCGATCGGCGGCCCGGCGGCGCGGCTCGCGCAGGACTGCATCAAGAAGGTCGAGGTCCTGGAGTACCCGGAGCTCGGCATGGAGGCCGTCTGGAAGATCGAGGTCGAGGACTTCCCGGCGTTCGTCGTGGTGGACGACAAGGGCGAGGACTTCTTCGCCGACACCACCGGGCCCGTCCTCAGCATCGGCAGGCGCTGACTTTCCGCAGCTCCCGGCGGCCCTCGGCGGGGGCCGCCGCGAAGCGGTCCCCGAGGGTTTCTTAGCGGTAGGTCACAGTATTGGGCCAAAATTCGCGTTGGTGATGAAGTCTCCCCGATGACCGGCTGGCTACTCCGGTATCTTTTCCGCCATGTCACAGTCAGAGCGCCTCGTGCTAGCGACGCGCTACCGGCTGGTCTCGGAGATAGGTCAGGGTGCCAACGGCACCGTGTGGAGAGGGCACGACGAGCTCCTCGACCGCGCTGTCGCGATCAAGGAACTGCGTGTCCCCGACAACCTCGCCGAGGACGACCGGGTGGTCTTCTACCGCCGTACCCTCCGGGAGGCGCGCGCGCCCGCGCAGCTGCGCACGCACTCCATCGTCGAGGTCTACGACGTGGTCATCGAGCAGGGCCGTCCCTGGATCGTGATGGAGATGATCGAGGCGCCCAGCCTCGAACAGCTCATCGAGCGCTCGGGCCCGCTGCCGCCCGAGCGCGTCGCGCACATCGGCCGCGCCCTGCTGGACGCCCTCAACACCGCGCACAAGGCCGGGATCGTGCACCGCGACCTGAAGCCGAGCAACGTGCTGCTGGACGGCGACCGCGTCGTCCTCACCGACTTCGGGCTCGCCTTCTCCTCGGGTTCGGCGAGCCTCACCAAGACGGGCCACTTCATGGGGTCGCCCGCGTACGTGGCCCCCGAGGTCGCCGCCGGGGAGAAGGCCACCCCGCGGTCCGACCTGTGGTCGCTCGGCGCGACGCTGTACGCGGCGCTGGAGGGCCGCCCGCCGTTCGAGCGCGAGAACGTCATGGCGACGCTGTCGGCGCTGGCCAACGAGTCGACCCCCGCCCCGCAGAACGCCGGCGCGCTCGCGCCCGTCATCACCGGGCTGCTGGAGAAGAACCCGACCCGGCGGCTCAGCCACGCCCGCGCGGTCGACCGGCTCGAACGGGCTTTGACGGGCCCGCGCTCGGGGCGCCGCGCGCCCACCCCCCGCTACCGGCTGATGGTCGTGATCGGGCTCATCGGCGCGACCGTCGCCTCCTGCGGCATCGGCGCCACCGCCCTCATCGTCGGCATGATGCGGGAGAGCCCCGGCCCCTCCCCCACCGCCACCGCGTCCGGCCCGGCCAGAGCCACCCAGGCCGCCGCGCCGCCCGGCGCCGCGACCAACACGCTGGTCGTCCGCGCCCGCAGCGACTCCTGCAAGATCTTCGTGTCGGTGCCGGGGGCCGCGATGACCGTGCTCAGCGACGAGACGCTGCACATGGGCGAGGCGCGCCAGTACGACCAGCCGCGCATCAACGCGGTCGTCTACGACGCGTCCGCCTGCGACGTCTGGGTGAACGGGCGGCAGAAGCCGGCGGGCAAGCCGGGCGAGCGGCAGAACTACACGCTGAACAAGGAGTGATCCGCGCCTCACGCGGGAATGCGTGACCCACCGACCGGGCTGCCATGGACGACGGCGGCCGCCGAAGTCGAGTGGGAGGCGTTTCCATGGGCGAGCAGGGGTTCCGGGTCGAGCACGACTCGATGGGCGAGGTCCGGGTGCCGGCCGCGGCCAAGTGGCGGGCCCAGACGCAGCGCGCGGTGGAGAACTTCCCGATCTCGGGACGGACGCTGGAGGCCGCGCACATCGCCGCGCTCGGCCAGATCAAGGCCGCCGCGGCGGTCGTCAACGCCGAGCTTGGGGTCCTCGACGAGGACATCGCCGCCGCCGTCGCCGAGGCCGCCCGCGAGGTCGCCGGCGGGCGGTGGGACGACCAGTTCCCGATCGACGTGTTCCAGACCGGCTCGGGGACGTCGTCCAACATGAACGCCAACGAGGTCGTGGCGACGCTGGCGCAGGAGCGGCTCGGCCGCCCCGTCCATCCCAACGACCACGTGAACGCCTCCCAGTCGTCCAACGACGTGTTCCCGTCCTCCATCCACATCGCGGCGACCGGGGCCGTCGTGCACGAGCTGATCCCCGCGCTGCGGCATCTGGAGGCCGCGCTGGCCCGCAAGGCCGAGGAGTTCGCGACCGTCGTCAAGTCCGGCCGCACCCACCTGATGGACGCGACGCCCGTGACGCTCGGGCAGGAGTTCGGCGGGTACGCCGCGCAGGCCCGGCTCGGCGCGGAGCGGCTGGAGGCGGTCCTGCCGAGGCTGGCGGAGCTCCCGCTCGGCGGGACGGCGGTCGGCACCGGCATCAACACCCCGGAGGGCTTCGCCGCCCGCGTCATCGCGGAGATCGCGCGGGCCACCGGGCTGCCGCTCACCGAGGCCCGCGACCACTTCGAGGCGCAGGGCGCGCGGGACGGCCTGGTGGAGGCCAGCGGCGCGCTGCGCACCGTCGCGGTGAGCCTCAACAAGATCGCCAACGATCTGCGCTGGATGGGGTCGGGGCCGCGCGCCGGGCTCGCCGAGATCCGGCTGCCCGACCTGCAACCGGGCTCGTCGATCATGCCCGGGAAGGTGAACCCGGTGATCCCCGAGGCGGTGGCGCAGGTCGCCGCGCAGGTCATCGGCAACGACGCGGCGGTCGCGTTCGGCGGCGCGTCCGGCAGCTTCGAGCTGAACGTGATGCTGCCGATGCTGGCCCGCAACGTGCTGGAGTCGATCACCCTGCTGGCGAACGCGTCCCGGCTGCTGGCCGACCGCTGCGTGGACGGCGTCGAGGCCGACGAGGAGCGGATGCGCGAGTACGCCGAGTCCTCACCGGCGATCGTGACGCCGCTGAACCGCTACATCGGGTACGAGGAGGCCGCGAAGGTCGCCAAGCAGGCGCTCCGGGAGCGCCGGACGATCCGCGAGGTCGTGCTGGAGCGCGGCTACGTCGAGGAGGGAAGGCTGACCGTCGAGCAGCTGGACGAGGCGCTGGACGTGCTGCGGATGACCGGCGCGGCCCGCCGCTGAGGCGGGCGGTGCCCGTCGCGCGTCCCAGACGCCGCGCAGGGCGTCCGGGACGCGCCGGACAGGTCAGTACCAGCCGACGGACTGCGAGTGCGACCACGCGCCGCACGGCGTGCCGTAGCGGTTCTTGATGTAGCCGAGCCCCCACTTGATCTGGGTGGTGGCGTTGTTCTGCCAGTCGGGTCCGGCGCTGGCCATCTTCGAGCCGGGCAGGGCCTGCGGAATGCCGTACGCGCCCGAGGAGGGGTTGGCCGCGTGGGCGTTCCAGTGGCTCTCCTTGTTCCACAGGTTCACCAGGCAGCCGAACTGGCCGCTGCCGCTGAAGCCGTAGCTCGGCAGCAGCCGCTTGGCGATCGCCTGCGCCTCGCCGGCCGGAACCGGGTCGCCCGTCGGGCCGCCGCCGCTGCCGCCACCGGTCTTCTTCTTCTCCGGCGTCTTGGTCGGGATCGGCTTGCCCTTGGGAAGCAGGGAGGGGCCCTTCTTGCCGGCGTCCTCGCGCGCCGCGCGGGAGGCCCGGTCGAGCGCCAGCCTCTTGCGCTGCTGCTCCAGCACCTTCGGGTCGATCTTCGGCGGCGCGGCGGCGTCGGCGACCTGCTCGGTGGGCTTGACGGTCTGCGTGCCCTCGTCGCCGGAGCCGCCGGTCAGCGCGAACGCGGCGACCGCGCCGCCGCCGAGCAGGACGGCGGCGCCCGCGGCGACCACCGCGATCCGCACGCCGTTGCGCCCGCCGGAACCGCCCTTGCGGCCGGCCGGGCGGGGTCCGCCCGGCCCGGAGGAGATCTCGTCGCCGGGGCCGCCGGTGGAGACGCCGGTGCGCAGCGGCTCCTGGAGGGCCTGGAGTCCGAGCGTGTCCCCCGCGGGGACGCCCGCGCGGGGGCCGGTGCCGGCGACGCGCACGTCGTCCTCGTGCGGCGCCTCGAGCCCCTCCGCGGAGGGGCCGGGCGACTGCGCCGGGACGGGGGCCGCGGCGGTCAGCGGCTGCCGGGGGTCGGAGCTCTGTCGTTCGTCTCGCCTAGGGGACCCGGGACGGTCTCCGAACAAGGCGGTCCTTCCGACGGTCGCACGCGCATGGACACGCGTACGAACTGTTTCCACCCCGGTCCGGCCTGCCGCCGTTGCTCCGGCGGCCTCGGACTCGGGACGGCGCCCCGCACGTCGCGCGCGTCAGGGGGGCGCGCTCCGGGCCGGCACCGCACTGGGGGTGCTTACGGGGAGACACAATGCCCCAGGCCGAGGGCTGCTTCGCAACCGAAACGAGATGAATGCGGCCGATGGACCGGTTGTCAACCCGGCCGAGCGGGTGCCGAAAACCCGGATGGACCTGCGGTTCTCCCCCCACGCCGCAGCAAGTGTGACCTTCGCCACATTCCTACCCTGCGAGGTTTAGCGATCACACACCGTAGGAATCAGAACCGGCGTTCTGAGACACGAGGACCCCGGCGGCCGTCACGGTCCGCCGGGGTCCTTCGTCCGGGTCAGACCCCGACGTCGCCGAGCATGTCCGTCACGAGCGCCGCGATCGGCGAGCGCTCCGACCTGGTCAGCGTCACGTGCGCGAAGAGCGGGTGGCCCTTCAGGCGCTCCACCACGGCCGCGACGCCGTCGTGCCTGCCGACGCGCAGGTTGTCGCGCTGCGCCACGTCGTGGGTCAGCACCACCCGCGACCCGGCGCCGATCCGCGACAGGACGGTGAGCAGCACGCCGCGCTCCAGCGACTGCGCCTCGTCCACGATCACGAACGCGTCGTGCAGCGACCGGCCCCGGATGTGCGTGAGCGGCAGGACCTCCAACATGTCACGGTCCACCACCTCGTCGACGACCTCCGGCGTCGTCACCGCCGAGAGGGTGTCGTAGACCGCCTGCGCCCACGGCGACATCTTCTCGTTCTCCGAGCCCGGCAGGTACCCGAGCTCCTGGCCGCCGACCGCGTACAGGGGGCGGAACACCACGACCTTGCGGTGCCGCCGCCGCTCCAGCACGGCCTCCAGCCCCGCGCACAGGGCCAGCGCCGACTTGCCGGTGCCGGCCCGCCCGCCGAGCGAGACGATGCCGACGTCCTCGTCCATCAGCAGGTCCAGCGCGATCCGCTGCTCCGCGGACCGGCCGCGCAGCCCGAACACCTCGCGGTCGCCGCGCACCAGCCGCACCGACTTGTCCGGCTGGACACGGCCGAGCGCCGAGCCGCGCTCCGACAGCAGCCGCAGCCCCGTGTGGCACGGCAGGTCCCGCGCCTCCTCCAGGTCCGCGCTCCCCGCCTCGTACAGCTCCTCGACGGCTCCGGCGGTCACCTCCAGCTCGCGCATCCCGGTCCAGCCGGACTCCACGACGGCCAGTTCGGCGCGGTACTCCTCGGCGGCGAGCCCCACCGCGGACGCCTTCACCCGCATCGGCAGGTCCTTGGAGACCAGCACGACGTCGCGGCCCTCGCGGGCCAGCCACGCGGCCACCGACAGGATCCGGGTGTCGTTGTCGCCGAGCCGGAACCCGTCCGGCAGGACGCTCGGGTCGGCGTGGTTCAGCTCGACGCGGAGCGTTCCGCCCTGGTCGCCGAGCGGCCCCTCGACCGAGACGGGCTCGTCCAGCCGCCCGTGCCGCAGGCGCAGGTCGTCCAGCGTGCGCAGGGCCTGCCGGGCGAAGTAGCCGAGCTCGGGGTGGTGCCGCTTGGCCTCCAGTTCGGAGATGACGACGATGGGGAGTACGACCTCGTGCTCGGCGAACCGGGTCATCGCCCCCGGATCGGCGAGCAGGACGCTGGTGTCCAGGACGTACGTGCGCCGGTCCGGTTCCCTGCCGGGGGCGGCGCCCCCGAGGTCTCCAGAGGTCTCCGGGACGGAAATCCCGGAAGGGTTCCCGGACGTGCCGGGACGGCGCGCGGAGGTTGTGGCCACTCGATCTCCCTGGATATGGGGGAACTGCCGGTGGCGCGCAGGTCCGCCCGCGCAGGGGCGGTGGTCCGAGGAGGACGGTCAGGTACCGTAGCGCCGGTGCCGCGCGGCGTAGGAGCGGATGGCCCGGAGGAAGTCCACCTTGCGGAAGTCCGGCCAATGGACTTCGCAGAAGTAGAACTCCGAGTGGGCGCTCTGCCAGAGCATGAAGCCGGAGAGACGCTGCTCCCCCGAGGTGCGGATGACCAGGTCCGGATCCGGCTGGCCGCGCGTGTAGAGATGCTCCGCGATGTGCTCCACGTCGAGGATCTCGGCGAGTTCCTCGATGCTGGTGCCACGACTCGCCTGCTCGATGAGCAGTGAGCGCACCGCATCAGCGATCTCACGTCTACCTCCATACCCAACCGCGACGTTCACAATCAGGCCGGGTGCGCTCGATGTGGCCTCTCCGGCATCTTTCAGGACGCGGGCCGTCTTATCGGGCAGCAGGTCGAGGGCGCCGACGGGCTTGACGTGCCAGCCGTCGTCGGCGAGCTTGCGGACGGTGTTCTCGATGATCGCCAGCAGCGGTTCCAGCTGGTCGGCGGGACGGTTGAGGTTGTCGGTCGACAGCAGCCACAGCGTGACGTGCTCGACCCCGGCCTCGGCGCTCCACTGGAGCAGCTCGGAGATCTTCTGGGCGCCGCGCTGGTGCCCGGAGTTGACGTCGGCCAGCCCCATCGACCTGGCCCAACGCCGGTTGCCGTCCAGGATCACGCCGACGTGCCGGGGGGTGACGTCGGTGGGCAGCTCGGCCTCGACGCGCCGCTCGTACATCCGGTAGACGGCGTCGCGGACGGCCGCGTACGGGCCGCTTCGCCGGATGGCGGAGATCAGCCGCCCGCCCTCGGCGGGGCGCCGGCGCACGCCGTCCCTCCGCGCGCCGCGCGACATCCTGGTGCGCGGCTCTCCCGTACGCCGAACCCCCATATGGGCTTCCCTTCGAGCGACCGACCCTGGCGGAAAGTCGCTCAATTATGGCCCGGCGGCGACACTTCTCCCACCGTCCCCGTGACGTCAGACTAACGCGCGGGGCGCGCCAGGCGGGGTGGATGGCCTGCTCTGGCCCGCTCCGCCTCGGCGAGCAGGTCGGCGAGAAAACGCGCCAGTTCGGCCGACGTGAGGACGGCGCGGACGCCGCGCCCGCTCGCCCCCCACGCCTCGACCACGGCGCGCCGCGCGACCCGCCACCGTCCCGCCGCGGACTGCTGGCGGCCGACCCACATCGAGGACGTGCGCAGGGAGCACCGCAGCTCGCCGGTGCTCATCACGTCGCCGCGGTCGCGGTACCGGAACGCGAACAGCTCGGGCTCGCGGGCGGTGTCGCCGGGGACGGGATCGGGGAAGCGGTCGGCGGGGTCGGGCCAGCGCGCCGCCTGCGGGGACCCGTCGGCCCGTGCGGTGGCGACCCGGGCGGCGAGACCGGCCAGGAAGTAGCCGCACCGCTCCCCCACCGCCCCGAACGAGTCGCCGTCGCGCCACAGTTCGAGCGTGACCTCGAACGGGGTGCCGCCGCGGTCGAGCGAGGCGACCGGGACCACCGCGAGGTCGGATCCGTCCAGGCAGCGCAGCCCCGGCATCCCGTGCACCTCCCGCCCGCGTCCGGCCCGCTCTCCAGGCACAGTAGGGGAGGTCGCCACCATGATCACACCCGGTGACCATCGTGATCGGGTAATGGTTGTCCCGGCCTCGCCCGGCTGACCTGCGGGCCGGCCGGGTCAGGCCTGCGGGCCGGCGGCGCGGGCGCGCTCGACGTGCTGGAGGGCGCTGCGCAGCTCCGACAGCCACTCGTCGGTGTTCTTGCCGACGAGCCGGACGCACCAGGCGAGCGCGTCGCTGCGGCTGCGGGCGACCCCGGCGTCCACGAGCGTGTCCAGGACGCGGCGCTCGGGCTGCCGCAGCCGCGTCATGACCGGCACCGACAGGGTGGTGAACATCTCCCGCTCGCCGTCGCACTCCACACCCCAGGACACCTTGCGCCCGAAGCGCTGCTCGGCCTCCCGGGCGATGGCGATCCGCCGGTCGCGCGTCTCGTCGCGGAAGCGCTGCACGTGCCCGGCGACGACGCCCGCGCGCTCGGCGCCGGACGCCTCGGCCGCGGCGGCCGGGACGGGCAGCGCGCCGAGGACCGCGACCTCCTCGCGGTCGACGACGACTTCGGGCGCACCCTCGAACCACTCCTCGGGGAGCCGTCCGGTGAACCAGCCGCGCAGCTGCTCCGCCGCTTCGCTCGTATTCATGTAATCAAAATTACAGCGCTGCCGGGCAATGCGCCAGCCCCGCCGTGCCGCCCGAGGCCGCCGAACCGGACGGCGGCCCGACGACCCGGACGTGGAGGACGTTCACCTGAGCCGTCATGGGCGTGCTCCAGGCGGTATGTGCCAGGAGGTGAAAGGGCGCGCGAGGACCGAGGAGCTTCCCGATCTCGTCGACCGCGGCCTGGAGTTCCCGGGCCGCGGCTGCCCGCTGTGACCCGGCGCCCGCGCCGGGCGGGTCAGCGGGTCAGCGTGGCGGCCGTCTTGGGGCTGACACGGACGGCGCCGCGCATGTTGCGGGTGTAGACGTTCTGGACCTGCACCACGGTGCCCGTCCGCGGGGCCGCCAGCATCTTGCCCTGGCCCAGGTAGAGGGCGATGTGCGAGATGTAGCCGGGCGCGGTCGGGTCGTTGGCCCAGATGAGCATGTCGCCCGGCCGGGCCTTGCTGTACGGGACGACCCAGCCGGCGCGGGCCTGGTCGGCGGCGACCCGCGGGAGCCGGATGCCCGCCCTGGCGAACGCGTACTGCATCAGGCCGGAGCAGTCGTAGCCGCCCTCGGCCTCGGACTCGCCGCCCCACACGTACGGCCAGCCGAGCCGAGTGTAGGCCGCCTTGATCACCGTCCGGACCTGGCCGGCCGTCATGACCTGGCCGTCGGCGGCCGGCACGTCACCGGCCGGCACGTCTCCGGACTTCGGGAAGTCGATCTCCGGGTTGACCGCCACGGCCCTGGCGCCCTTCGGCAGCGCCTTGCGCAGCTTCTTGATGAACGTCTTCGGCGCGGCCTTCGGGACGCTGACCAGCATCGCGTTGCCGGTCGGCAGTCCGAGGGCCTGCGCGGTGGCGTGCGAGACGACCGCGTCGACGTCGCTGATGCCCATCGTCGCGTAGGCGCCCACCCGCAGTTGCGACTGGTGCTGCCTTCCGCCGACGGGCACCTGGCTGCCGAGCTCGACGCCGCCGTCGCTGCCCATCGTGAACGAGATGGCGACGTCGCCGGAGGCCACGTTGCGCCAGAGCGCGTCCGACTTGGCGGTCGGCTTCGGCGTGTAGTTGCGGAACGTGGACGGGTCGACGCCCATCAGCCCCACGCGCTTGCCCGCGACCATGCCCTGCACGGCGTCGACGACCTCGACGCCCTTCACTCCCTTGGCGCCGCGGACCTTCTGGACGAAGTCGGCCGGGAGCGTGGACGGCGCCGCCACGAGGACGTGCGGGGTGAGCCGCTTGCCGAGCGGCGCGACCGCCGTGGGCGACAGTCCGGTGCTGCCGGACGCGGCCACGAACCGGGCGCGCTGCTCGCCGCGCCGCGTCTGCGCCGGTCCGTCGTCGTGCGCGACGAGGACGGCGGTGTTCGCGGCGAGCGTCGTCAGCACGGAGACGCCGATGATCGTCGGTAGCACCCGGCGGTTCGGCTTTCCCACTGCCACGCTCCCTCGATGGTCGCCCTGCACCGGCTCCTGACGTGCACCGGACACGACTATGACTCAGATGGTCGGCCATCGTCCAGATACCCGGAGCGCCCTATGACACCCTCGTCCGCTCCACCCCGTCGGGTCAGGAGCGTCCCAGTTACTCAGTAGTAACACCCCGGCTATCTGAGATCAAGGTCACGTTGCCATAAAGTGGATGCTCAGTCCAATTGCCCACGCAGTTCGCGGTTCAGCTCGGCCTGGGTCGTGACGGGCAGCCGGCAGACGAACCCCCGGCAGACGTACGCCGCGGGCTCCCCGTCCAGCAGGCCCCGCCCCTCCAGAAGGGGCACGCCCTCGGCGTCCGGCGGGCCCGTGCTGACCACCGCGCCCGGGGCGACCGCCATGAGGGCCGTCCGGTGCAGCCCGCGGGTGCGCGCGTCGTCCGGATCGCCGATCACCGCGATCTCCACCGGCCCCGTCGCGAGGGCCTCGGCCACCGCGAGGCCCCAGCCCGCGAAACGCGCGTGCCTGTCCGCGAGCGTTCCGGCCGGCGCCAGCGCGTCCCGCGCCGCCTGCCGGTGCCAGTCCGACCCGGTCAGCGCGGCGAACGACAGCAGCGCCCCCGCCGCCGCGAACTGCCCCGACGGCGCCGCGTTGTCGGTCGGGTCCTGCGGGCGCCGGAACAGCCGCTCGGCGTCGTCGGCCGTGTCGTAGAAGCCGCCGGCCCCGTCGGCGAACCGTTCGAGGACGGTGTTCAGCAGCTCGCCGGCCAGCCGTACATGGCGGGGGTCGCCGGTGACCGCGTGCAGGGCGAGCAGCCCCTCGGCCACGTCGGCGTAGTCCTCCAGCACGCCGGCGTTCGCGCCGGCCGTCCCGTCCCTGGACGTGCGCGCCAGCCGGCCGTCCCGCAGATGGACCTCCACCAGCAGCCGCGCGACCTCCTCGGCCGCCCGGACCAGATCCGGCCGGTCGAACAGCGCGCCGCACTCGGCCAGCGCCGCGATGGCGAGCCCGTTCCACGCCGCCACCACCTTGTCGTCCCGTGCAGGCGGGATCCTCTGCGCGCGCGCCGCCAGCAACGCGGTGCGCACGCGCTCGTACCGCTCGACGTCCTCGGGGTCGCTCAGAAGCTGGAGGACGGAGGTGCCGTGCTCGAACGTGCCCGTCACCTCGAACAGGGCCTCCGCGAACGCGCCGTCCTCGTCCCCGAGCACCTCCCGCAGCTGCTCGGGCGTCCACACGTAGTACTTGCCCTCGACGCCCTCGCTGTCGGCGTCCAGCGCCGAGGCGAGACCGCCGTGGTCGGTGCTCAGGTCGCGCAGCATCCAGTCGCACGTCTCCAGCGCGACCCGACGCGCGAACGGCGTGCCCGCCAGCCGCCACCAGTGCGCGTAGACGCGGGCCAGCAGAGCGTTGTCGTAGAGCATCTTCTCGAAGTGCGGGACGACCCACCGCGCATCCACCGAGTACCGCGCGAACCCGCCGCCGAGCTGGTCGTACATCCCGCCGCGGGCCATCGCCTCCAGCGTGCGGGACGCCATCGCCAGCGACTCCCCGCCGCCCGTGCGCGCGTGGTGGCGCAGCAGGAACTCCAGCGCCATCGACGGCGGGAACTTGGGGGCACCGCCGAACCCGCCGCGCACCTCGTCGTAGGAGCCCGCGAGCACCGTCACCGCATGCGCGAGCACCGCCTCGCCGGGCGCCTCGGTCCCGGCCAGGCCGGACCCGCGCGAGGTCAGGGCCTCGACGACCTGCTGCCCCTGCTGGGCCACGTCGTCGCGCTGCTCCGTCCACGCCTTGTGGACGGCCTGCAGCAGCGCCCGGAACTGCGCCCGCGGGAAGTACGTCCCGCAGTAGAACGGATGCTCCTCCGGCGTCATGAACACCGTCATCGGCCAGCCGCCCTGGCCCGTCATGGCCTGCGTCGCCTCCATGTAGACGGCGTCGATGTCCGGGCGCTCCTCCCGGTCGACCTTGATGTTCACGAACAGCTCGTTCATCGTCCGCGCCGTCTCGCCGTCCTCGAAGGACTCGTGCGCCATCACGTGGCACCAGTGGCAGGCGGCGTATCCGACGGAGAGCAGGACGGGGACGTCGCGCCGCCGCGCCTCGGCGAACGCCTCCCCGGTCCACTCCCACCACTCCACCGGGTTGCCGGCGTGCTGGAGCAGGTACGGGCTGGTCGCGTCCTTGAGCCGGTTCATGCAACGATCCTGCCCGATCCGGCCGCCGCCTCACTCCCCCCGCGCCTGCGCGGCGAGATCGGCGAGGGCGGACTCGACGGCGCGGTGGAAGGTGGGGTAGGCGTAGATCATCTCGCGGAGGGCGGCGGTCGGGGTCTCGGTGTGGACGGCCACGGCCAGGAGGCCGAGGACCTCCCCGCCGGACGGGCCCGCGGCGGTGGCGCCGACCAGCGTGCCCCACTCGATGTCCTCGACCAGCTTGACGAAGCCGTCGTTGCCGGCCTTGTGGATCCAGCCGCGGGTCGACTCGGGGATCGGCGCGACGGCCGTGCGGACGGGGAGGTTCTGGTCGCGGGCCTGGGCCTCGGTGAGCCCGACGGACGCGATCTCGGGATCGGTGAAGGTGACGCGCGGCACGGCGCGGTAGGCGGCGGGCGATCCCTCCTGCCCGAGGATGTCCCGGACGGCGACGGCCGCCTGGTACATCGAGACGTGCGTGAAGGCGCCCATGCCGGTGATGTCGCCGATCGCCCACACGCCGGCGGCGGCGCGCATGTGGCCGTCCACGGAGATCCGGCGGGCGCTCTCGTCCAGGCCGACGGCGCCGAGGCCGAGGCCCCCGAGGTTGGGACGGCGGCCGGTCGCGACGAGGAGGCGGTCGGCGGCGAGCGCCTCGTCGCCGAGGTGCACCGTGAACTCGGTTCCGTCGTGGGCGACGCGGGTGACGTTCACGCCGGTGCGCACGCCGATGCCCTCGCGTTCGAAGACCTCGCGCAGCAGCGCGCTGGACTCGGGCTCCTCGTTGACGAGCAGCCGGTCCGCCGCCTCGACGACGGTGACGCGGCTGTCGAAGCGGGAGAAGACCTGCGCCATCTCGACGCCGACGACGCCGCCGCCGAGGACGAGGAGCGACCCGGGGGCCTCCGCCGCCTGGACGGCTTCGCGGTTCGTCCAGTACGGCGTGCCGGCGAGGCCGTCGACGGGCGGGGCCGTGGGCGACGTGCCGGTGTTGAGCACGATGCCGCGCCGGGCCTGGAAGACCCGGCCCTCCACGGTCACCTCGCGGGGACCGGTGATGCGGCCCTGGCCGCGCGCCAGCCGCACGCCCCTGCCGGTGAGGCGGTCGGCGGCGACCTTGTCGTCCCACGCGTCGGTCGCCTCGTCGCGGATCCGGGCGGCCACCGGCCCCCAGTCGGGCCGGACGGACGCCTCGCCCGCCATGCCGGGGACGCGGCCGGCCTCGGCGATCAGCCCGGCGGCGCGCACCATCATCTTGGTGGGGACGCAGGCGTAGTAGGGGCACTCCCCGCCGACCAGCCGCGACTCCACGCCGACGACCGACAGGCCCGCCTCGGCGAGCCTGCCCGCGGCCTCCTCTCCCCCCGGCCCGAGACCGATCACCACGACATCGACTTCGTCAGCCATGCCCTGGGTCCTGCCCACCTTCCCGTCAGGTCAGACGGCGCGGCGGCAGCGGGATCCGGTCCAGATCGCGGACGAGGGTGATGTCGCCGCCGAACGCGGCGGACGCCTCGTCCGCGAAGCGGTGCTCGTCGGCGGCGGGGTAGCGCTCGGAGAAGTGGGTCAGGACGAGCCGCCCCACCCCCGCCTCCGCGGCCACCGCGCCCGCCTGGGCGGCGGTGAGGTGCCCGTACTCGGCGGCCAGAGCGGCGTCCTCGCCCAGGAAGGTGGACTCGATGACGAGCATGTCCGTCCCCGCGGCCAGCTCGCGGACGCCGTCGCAGAGCCGGGTGTCCATGACGAACGCGACCTTCTGCCCGGGACGGGTCACGCTGCACTCGTCCAGCGTGACCGTGCGGCCGGCGGGCGTGGTGACCCTCCCGTCCTCCTGGAGGCGGCGGATCAGCGGGCCCCTGACGCCGCGCGCGGCGAGCTCGTCCGGCAGCATCGTCACGCCGTCCGGTTCCTCCAGCCGGTACCCGTACGCCTCGACGGGGTGGGAGAGCCGCCGCGCGACCAGGCTGAACGGGGCGTCTCCGGTGTCGAGCGCCATCCGCTCGCCGGACACCGGCCGCTCGCGGATGACGTCGGTGTCGCGGAACGCGGTCGCGTGCCGCAGCCGCTCCCAGTAGGGCCGGCCGCTCGCCGGGAACGCCGCGTCCACCGGGTGCGCGACGCCGTCGCGGGCGATGCGCTGGACGATCCCCGGCACGCCGAGGCAGTGGTCGCCGTGGAAGTGCGTCACGCAGATCCAGGTCACGTCGTTCGCGGAGAGCCCGGCGTGCGTCATCTGCCGCTGCGTCCCCTCCCCCGGGTCGAACAGGACGCCGTGCCCGTCCCAGCGCAGCAGGTAGCCGTTGTGGTTGCGGGACCTGGTGGGCACCGCGCTGGCGGAGCCGAGGACGGTGAGATCGCGTACGGACATCCCCCCATGGTGCCGGTCGAAGTGCCGGACAAGCGCTTGGTTATTCTGTGCGCGATGCAGACGACCTTGGGAGGGCCCGTTGGCCGGTAGCAAGCGCGACAAGATCAAGATGACGCCGGAGGAGGTGGCGGACTACCTGGCCGCCAACTTCAAGGTGCAGGTCGCGACCGTCGGCAAGGACGGCGAGCCCCACCTGGTGACGATGTTCTACACGCTGTACGAGGGCCGGATCGCCTTCACCACGTACAAGTCCTCGCAGAAGGTGATCAATCTGCGCCGCGACCCGACCATGACCTGCCTGGTCGAGGACGGCGTCGAGTACAACGAGCTGCGCGGCGTCGCCCTGTACGGGCGGGGCCTGGTCATCGAGGACCCCGAGCCGCGGTCCAAGGTCGGCATGGTCGTCGGCTCCCGCATGGCGGGCCTGCCCGTCCCGGAGCTGGGCGCGCCGGTCGACCCGGTCATCGCCGAGGGCATCGAGCAGGCGCTGGCCAAGCGCGTCCTCATCGTCATGGAGCCCGACCGGGTCGTCAGCTGGGACCACGGCAAGGTGTAGGCGCCGGGCCGGGCAGGTCAGGCGGGCCAGGCGGGTCAGGCGGGTCAGGCGGGTCAGGCGGGGCGTATGAGCTCCGCGGCGCGGTCCAGGGCGGCGCGCTCGGCCGCGTCGTCGCCGCGGAGGCGGGCGGCGTCGGCGATGCGGACGAACATCGCGGCCTGCCCGCCGACCGCGTCCAGCCGGCGCAGGATCTCCAGGGCCTGGCCGAAGAAGTTGACGGCCGCGACGGGACGGTGCGCGCGCAGGTAGGCCTCGCCGAGGCTCTCCAGCGCGCGGGCCCGGGCGTGCTCGTCCGGCTCCGGCAGAGCGGCGAACTCGTCCGGCAGCGGGCCGAGGAGCCCGATCGCGCGGTCGAGGTCGCCGCCGCCGATCAGCGCCCGGGCGAGCTCGTGGCGCGCCGCCAGCACCGCGTGGGGGTCGCCGCCCCGCTCGGCGAGCCGCAGGGCCTCCCCCAGCGTCTCGGCGGCCTCCGCCCAGCGTTCCCGCTCCAGCAGGGCCAGCCCCTCGGCCTCCACTTCACCCTCCCCCTCGCCTGTGGCCGTCCCGGCGAGATGGTGGTCGAGGGCGCGGCGGAGCGCGGCGTCGCGCTCGGCCTCGGATTCCTCACCCTCGGCGCGCGCGCGTGCGCGGGCGCGCACCGGCTCCGGAAGGCGGAACCGGTGACCGGAAGAGGCGGCGACGAGGTCCCCCGCGGCCAGCGTCTCCAGCAGCTCGCGCGCCTCGGGCTCGGGGACGTCCGCGAGGGCGGCGGCCGCCGCGGACCCGAAGTCGCCGCCGCCCGGCCGCAGGGACAGCAGCCGGAGCAGCCGGGCCGCCGCGGGCGGGAGATCCCGGTAGGCGTCATCGAAGTTCGCGCGCACGTCGAGGGTCATCCCCGGAGGCGGCGGCGTCCAACCGGCGCCGGGGCCCGCCGGGTCAGGCGTCGTCGTCGGAGGAGGGCTTGGCCGCCGTACCGGCCCTGGCCGCCTTGGCCGCCTCCGCGCGCTCCCACTCCTGCTGCCTCAGGTCGGCCTCGCGGGGCGCCTGGATCTTCTTCATCTGCCTGCCCATCGACCGGATCAGCAGGACCGTCGCGGCCAGCAGGAGGAGGAACACCACGAAGCCGAGGACGCCGGGGCTGACCGTGTCGTCGTTCAGCGGCATGGCGTAGACGGCAGGCATCACAGACACACCTTCTCCCGGATGCCGGCGAACAGGTCGTCCTCCGGCAGTTCCGTGTCGACCAGGGACCTGGCCAAATGGTAGTCCTCGGTGGGCCATGCCTCGCGCTGGACGTCCAGCGGGACGACGAACCAGAACCCGTTCGGGTCGATCTGGGTGGCGTGGGCGAGCAGGGCCTGGTCCCGGGTCTCGAAGTGGTCGGCGCAGGGGACCCGCGTGGTGACCTCCCACCTGGCGCGCTCGTCGCCCTCCTCCTCGAAGCGCTTCAGCCAGTCGCCGTAGGGCGACTCCAGGCCGGCCTTGTCCATGGCGGAGTGCAGGGCGAGGATGCGGTCCTTGCTGAAGGTCATGTGGTAGTAGAGCTTCAGCGGCTGCCAGGGGTCGCCCGTGCCCGGGTAGCGCTCCGGGTCGCCCGCGGCCTCGAACGCCTCCACCGACACCTCGTGGCACTTCACGTGGTCGGGGTGCGGGTAGCCGCCCTTCTCGTCGTAGGTGAGCATCACGTGCGGGCGGAACTCGCGGACCGCGCGCACCAGCGGCTCGGTGGCGGTCTCCAGCGGCTCCAGCGCGAAGCAGCCCTCCGGCAGCGGGGGCAGCGGGTCGCCCTCCGGGAAGCCGGAGTCGACGAACCCGAGCCAGCGCTGCCCGACCCCGAGGATCTCGCGGGCACGCGCCATCTCCGCCTCGCGGACCTTGCCGATGTCGGCCTTGACCTCGGGACGGTCCATCGCCGGGTTCAGGATGTCGCCGCGCTCACCGCCGGTGCAGGTGACGACGAGGACCTCGACGCCGTCGGCCACGTAGCGCGCCATCGTGGCCGCGCCCTTGCTGGACTCGTCGTCGGGGTGCGCGTGCACCGCCATGAGACGCAGGGGCTCGTCGCCGCCGCACGGCCGTTCGAGCGCCGCGCCGTCGAAGACGCCGGACGTACCGTCGATGACCTCGGACACTTGGGGGTCTCCCTCTCCGGACTGTAGAGCGGCCCCCGGTTCGAGGCACGCGCCATGACAGACGAGAATGAATTGTCCCTGACAACGTCCGCACCCCGCACGAGGATTCCCGCCATGGCGATGAGCGTGTCGAAAGCAGCGGCTCCGGCCGAGTCCCGGCGGAGCCGGCTCGGCCTGGTGGTCATCGGCCTCCTCGCGGCGGTGATGGCGGCCGGCTTCGGCATCCTGGCCGCGCACACGGGGCAGACGCCCGGGATCGTCCCGCAGACCGTCACCTACGACATCACCGACACGTCGGTCGAGATCAACTACACGGTGGCCAAGGGCAAGGGCGACGACGTGCGCTGCACGGTGGACGCCTACGACACCGACTTCGCGGTGCTCGCGAAGAAGGAGGTCTCCGCGCCGCCCGGGACGTCCAGCGTGAAGGGGGCGGAGACGTTGCGGACGCCGCGGCGGGCCACCGGGGCCAGGATCCGCGACTGCCGCAAGGTCTGACGCTCCTGCCAGGGGGAACGCCGCCAGCGGCCGACCGATACGCCCGGTGAGTGACGAGACACGGTTTGGCGGATTGCGGACGCCGTGTTCAGGGAACCTTTACCCGCACACACCGGATAGGCTTGAGGTTTCACCCAGCCGCACTTCATGTCGATGTGACACCCGCCCGCGGGGGCGGGCTGATCGCACCATGTGGATGAGGAGTACCCGTGACCGAGACCCGCGCTGACAACGTCACCTGGCTCACCCAGGAGGCGTACGACCGGCTCAAGGCTGAGCTGGACCACCTGTCGGGCCCGGGCCGCATCGAGATCGCTCAGAAGATCGAGGCGGCGCGGGAGGAGGGGGACCTGCGCGAGAACGGCGGCTACCACGCGGCCAAGGAGGAGCAGGGCAAGATCGAGGGCCGGATCCTTCAGCTCCAGGGCATCCTGGAGAACGCGCGCGTCGGCGAGGCCCCGCGCACGGAGGGCGTCGTCGGGCCCGGCATGACCGTCACGGTCTCGTTCGAGGGCGACGACGAGGAGGTGACGTTCCTGCTCGCCTCCCGCGAGGAGGTCGGCGCCCCCATCGACGTCTACTCCCCGAAGTCGCCGCTCGGTTCCGCCATCGACGGCAAGAAGGTCGGCGACAAGGCCACCTACAACCTCCCCAACGGCCGCTCGATGACCGTGGAGGTCCTCGACGCCACCCCCTACGGCGGCGCGTAGCCGCCGTCCTCGACACTGCGGAGGTGAAGACCGCCGGGCGGCCCCCGCCCGGCGGTCGTTGCTTGTGCGCCCCTACCCGGGCGCCCGTCCGCGGGGCGCTCCCCGCCCGGCGGGGCCCGAGACCGCGCGGACGAGGGGGAGGGTGCGGTACGGGATCTGGGTGGCCAGGGAGATCACCGAGGAGGCGCGCTCCACACCGGCGACGTCCACGATGACGTCGATGACGCGCTGGAGGTCGGTGTTGCTGCGGGCGACGATGCGGCACAGCATGTCGCCGGGGCCGGTGATGGTGTGGGCCTCGATCACCTCGGGCACCTGGGCCAGCCGGGCCGCCACCGGGTCGTGGCCGCCCGCCTGCCGCAGTTGCAGCGTGACGAAGGCCGTCACCCCGTAGCCGAGCGCGGCCGGATCGATCTGCGGGCCGTGGCCGGCGATGACGCCGTCCCGCGCGAGCCGGTCCAGCCGCGCCTGGACGGTGCCGCGCGCGACCCCGAGCCGCCGGGACGCCTCCAGGACGCCGACCCGGGGCTCGGCGGCGAACAGCTCGATCAGCCGGCCGTCCAGTTCGTCGATCGGCACGGCACCCTCCTGTGGTCGTGGTCACCATGTACAGAGCGACCGGTCGGATCGCGGTCGCACTGTACAGATTGACCAGTGTTTCAGCACGCTCTTGCGCACCTTGCAGCCACATGCCGAGATTGGGTGGCATGGATGAGTTTCCGGTCAAGGGTATGGACGCCGTCGTCTTCGCCGTCGGCAACGCCAAACAGGCCGCCCACTACTACTCGACCGCGTTCGGGATGCGCAGGGTCGCCTACCGGGGCCCGGAGAACGGCAGCCCGGACGAGGCGGTGCACGTGCTGGAGTCGGGCGGTGCCCGGTTCGTGTTCCGCGGCCCGGTGAAGGCGGGCACCGGGCTCGGGCGGCACATCGCCGAGCACGGCGACGGCGTGGTGGACCTCGCGATCGAGGTGCCCGACGTCGAGCACGCCTACCGGCACGCGCTCGCGAAGGGCGCCACCGGCTTGGAGGAGCCGCGCGTCCTTGAGGACACGTACGGCAAGGTGACGATCGCGGCGATCGCCACCTACGGCGACACCCGGCACACGCTGGTCGACCGCTCCAACTACACCGGCCCCTACCTGCCGGGGTTCGAGCCCGCCGAGCCCATCGTCGAGCCGGTGGGCAAGCGGTTCTTCCAGGCGATCGACCACTGCGTCGGCAACGTCGAGCGCATGGACGAGTGGGCCGGCTTCTACCACCGCGTCATGGGCTTCACCGACATGGCGGAGTTCGTCGGCGACGACATCGCTACCGAGTACTCGGCGCTGATGTCGAAGGTCGTCGCGGACGGGACCCGCAAGGTGAAGTTCCCCCTGAACGAGCCCGCCGAGAGCAGGCGCAAGTCGCAGATCGACGAGTACCTGGAGTTCTACGGCGGTCCGGGCGTCCAGCACATCGCGCTCGCCACGGGCGACATCCTGGCCTCGGTCGACCGGATGCGCGCCGCTGGCGTGGAGTTCCTGGAGAGCCCCGACTCCTACTACGAGGACCCCGAGCTGCGCGAGCGCATCGGCCAGGTGCGGGTCCCGATCGAGGAGCTGCAGAAGCGCCGGATCCTGGTCGACCGGGACGAGGACGGCTACCTGCTGCAGATCTTCACCAAGCCCGTCCAGGACCGTCCGACCGTGTTCTTCGAGCTGATCGAGCGGCACGGCTCGCTCGGCTTCGGCAAGGGCAACTTCAAGGCGCTGTTCGAGGCGATCGAGCGGGAGCAGGAGCGCCGCGGCAACCTGTGACACCGCGACACCCGTGACACCGCGGCATCCCCGGCACCGCGACATCCCTGACACCGCGACTCCGTGACACCGTGACACCGCGGCGAGCCTCGACGCCGCGGTGCCGCGGACTCGGGGGACCCGGCCCCGGACGCGCCCGCGTCCGGGGCCGGTCGTCGCCCGGGCGACCGCGCGCCGCCCGCACCGGGCACACTGTGGGGCCATGAGCGAACCACCCCAGGACACCCCGAAGCCGGGCAGCGGCTGGCAGCCACCGGACCAGCTGCCGGGCGAGGCCCCCGCCTCCCCCGAACGCCCGCCGCCCTACCAGGGCTCCTACGGCGGCCCCCCGGCCCAGGCCGTCCCCGCGGCCGGGTACGGCCACCCCGGCGCCCCGCCGCCGCAGGCGCCGCCGGTCCCCGGCTACGGCCCTCCCGGCCACCACCACCCCGGTCAGCACCCCGGTCGGCACGGCCCGCAGGACGGGATCGCCGGACGGGGCGCGCGGCTCGGCGCCGGCATTCTCGACAGTGTCCTCCTCGGCATCGCGGCGACGCCGGCCGTCCTGTTCTCGATCCGCTGGGACCGGCTGGAGGACATGGCCAGGTCCGGCGAGCCGATGACCGACCCGATGGACCTCTACAACATTCCGCGCCTCCTCACCGGGTACGCGATCGCGTTCCTGCTGGGCTTCGTGTACTTCACCGTCCTGCACGCCCGGTGGGGCCAGACGCTCGGCAAGAAGGCGTTCGGCATCCGGCTGGTGCGGGCCGCGGACCTGTCGGCGGTGAGCTGGGGGCAGGCGCTCGGACGGCAGGCCTTCGTCTACGCCATCAGCGTGACGACGGGCGCGCTGAACCTGCTCACGCCCGTCGCGGGGATCCTCGGGCTCGTCGGCCTGCTCGACAACGCCTGGATCCTGTGGGACGAGCGGCGCCAGGCGCTGCACGACAAGGTGGCCGGGACGGTGGTGGTGAAGGCGACGCCGTGGACGCCGAACCCCTACGCCCGCGAGCAGACCCGGTCCTGAACGCGTTCCGGGAAGGGTTCGGTCATGCGGGGGCAAAGGTTCCGGCTCCACCCGGGCGCGGCGGGATTGGGCCGCGGTGACGCGGCGACCCTCACGGCATGACGCAACCGCCGCACGACCCCGCGTCCGGGCCAGAGCCGGAAGACGATCGGCCGCACGGGGACCGGGAGCGGCCCGACCGGCCGGGCCCCTACGGCGGACGGCAGCCGTATGGGGAACGGCCCCAGGGACAGCAGCCCCCGTACGGCGAGCAGCCACCGCGCGAAGGCCGGCAGCCCTACGGCCAGCAGCCTTACGGGGAGCAGCAGTACGGCCAGCAGCCGCCCGGCGGCCAGCAGCAGTACGGCCAGCAGCCCTATGGAGAGCAGCAGTGGGGCGGGCAGCAGTACGGGGGGCAGCAGCCCTATGGAGAGCAGCAGCCATACGGGCAGCAGCCGTACGGCGAGCAGGGGCAGTGGCAGCAGCAGCCGTACGGCGAGCAGCCCTACGGGGCCCAGCCGGGGTACGGGCAGCAGCATCCCGGCTACGGGGCGGGCGGGTACGCGCACCCCTCGGGGGAGCTGGCGAGCCGCTGGGCGCGGCTTGGCGGGGGCATCGTCGACCTCATCATCATCGGCATCGTGACGGGCCTGATCTCGATCCCGTTCGTCAACTGGAACAACGTCGTCGACCCGGAGCCGGGCACCTCCATGTACAACGGCGCCCAGGTGGGCGCGAACGCGGTCAGCGTCTTGCTGGCGTTCTTCTACTTCTGGCTGATGCACGCCAGGTGGGGGCAGACGCTCGGCAAGATGCTGGTGCGGACGCGGGTCGTGCGGGCCGACGACGGGCAGGCGATCACCACCGGCCAGGCCGCGGGCCGCTCGGCGTTCTACAGCGTGCTCGGCGGCATCTGCGGGTGCGTCGGCCTGATCGACATCGCGTGGATCCTCTGGGACCAGCGCAAGCAGGCGCTGCACTGCAAGGTGGCGCGGACGGTCGTCGTCAAGGCCGACCCGTACCGCCCGAATCCCTACGCCCACCGCTGACATCGCCTCCGCCGGCGGGCTTCGCGCCGCCGTCCGAGTTGCCGGGCGGGGTCTCGTCCGGGCAGGCTGGACGGCGTGCATATGGCCGGAAACTCACCCAGTCCCCGTCGTAACGGCTCCAGGGCCGTCCGCGGCGCCGCGTCGCGCGGCGTCCCGGGACTGGCCGCCCTCGCCGTCGCGGGGTCGCTGACCGCGGCCTGCCAGGCTCCGTTCGACGACCCGGGCGCCTCCGGCCCGCCCAAGGGACCGGTGGTGAGCGGCCCGGCGGGCCCCACGACCGCGGGCGACCTCTACGTGCCGGGCAACGGCAACGGCGGCTACGACGTCCAGCACTACGGGCTGAAGCTCACCATCACCCCGGACGGCCCGAAGCAGCTCGACGGCGTCGCGACGATCACCGCCAGGGCGACCGCGAAGCTCGCCCGGTTCAACCTCGACCTGACCGGCCTGGACGTGTCCGCCATCAAGGTGGACGGCGCGCCGGCGCGGCAGCAGCGCGGCGGCGGCGAGCTGGAGGTGACGCCCGCCAAGCCCCTGGAGAAGGGCAGCACCTTCACCACGGTGATCGCCTACTCGGGGACACCGCGCCCGGTGTCGGACCCGGTGCTCGGCCGGTACGGCTGGATTCGGACGTCCGACGGCGTCTTCGTGGCGTGCCAGCCGAGCGGCGCGCACACCTGGTTCCCGAGCAACGACCATCCGAGCGACAAGGCCACCTTCGACTTCGAGATCACGGTCCCGCAGGGGCTGACGGCGATCGCCAACGGCGAGCCGGACTCGCCGCCGCAGGACACCGGCGGCGGGGCGCCCGGAACGGGAACGCCGCCCGGCCTGCCCGGCGGTCCGCCCACCGAGCCCCCGAGCCCCGAGCCGACCGGCGGGCCGGGCGTCGTGCCGATCGCCCACCGCGCCGGGGCGGGCGCCGCGACGACCTCGAAGTGGCGGGTCAAGGACCCGATGGCCACCTATCTCGCGACGGTCGACGTCGGCCGGTTCGCGGTGCGGACGGGCAGGACGGCCGGCGGCGTCCCCAACATCACCGCCGTGGACGCGACCACCTCCGGCGTGAACATCGACCAGTTCCACCAGCTGAACGCCCGGGTCGTCGACGAGTGGTCGAAGCTGTTCGGCCCGTACCCGTTCTCCTCGACCGGCGGTCTGATCGACAACGCCGACGTCGGCTTCGCGCTGGAGACGCAGACGCGGCCGGTGTACGGGGCGTTTGGGCTCCAGCCGACGATCGTCGCGCACGAGCTGGCGCACCAGTGGTTCGGCGACAGCGTCAGCCTGACGCGGTGGCAGGACATCTGGCTGAACGAGGGCTTCGCGACCTACGCCGAGTGGCTGTGGGACGAGAAGAGCGGCGGCCGGACGGTGCAGGAGCACTTCGACGAGGCCTACAACGGCATCGGCGGCGGGGAGCTGTGGGACGTCCCGCCCGGCGACCCCGGGCGCAAGCAGATGTTCGGCCGGTCGGTGTACGACCGGGGCGGCATGACGCTGGTCGCGCTGCGCGGCCGGGTCGGCGAGGACGTGTTCTACAAGATCCTCCAAACCTGGACCAAGGAGCACCGGCACGCCTCCGGGACGACGAAGCAGTTCATCGAGACGGCGAACCGGGTGTCGGGCAAGAAGCTGGACGCGTTCTTCGACGACTGGCTGTACCAGAAGGGCCGTCCGTCCAACTGACGCGGTGATCCCGGTCCGCTGCGGGTGAAGCCCCGGCAAGGAGTGGGGAAAGGCCGGCCGGTCGCCGTCGCGGCGGGGCGGGCGCGCCGCCATCATCGGCCTGATGAACGGGCCATCTCGGCGGATGACCGCGGCCCTGGCCGTCGCGGTCCTGGTCGGGTCGCCCGGCGCCGCGTCCGCGTCCAAGGATCCGTACGCCGCGGCGGAGCGGCGGGCGGCCGCACCTTGTCCACAGCCCTTGCCGCCCGCCGTGCCGCCGTCGCCGAGCGAGTGCGGCGCCCCCTCCCCGGGAGCGGCCGGCCTGGGCGACCCCTACTTCGAGGGCGCGGGCAACGGCGGCTACGACGTCGCCCATTACGACGTCGCGCTGGCCTACGCGGGCGCCGGGACGGGGTCGGTCGACGCGACGGTGACGGTCACCGCGACCGCCACCCAGGACCTGTCCGCCTTCGACCTCGACTTCCGCGGCCCGCAGATCACCGCCGTCGCGGTGGACGGCCGGGAGGCGCGCCACCGCCGCGCGGGCCGGGAACTCGTGATCCTGCCCGCGGCGCCGATCCGCGCCGGGCGGACGTTCCGGGTCGCCGTCCGGTACGCGGGCAGGCCGGAGCCGGTCGGGGACAGGACACTCGGCTCCTACGGGTGGGTGCCGAGCAGGGACGGCGCGGTCGTCGCCTCCGAGCCGGACGGCGCCTCGACCTGGCTGCCGGTGAACGACCACCCCCGCGACAAGGCCACGTACGCGTTCCACATCACCGTCCCGAAGGACCTGCGCGCCGTGGCGAACGGGCGGCCCGGCCCCGTCCGCACCGGCGGCGCGACCGCCACCTACGAGTGGGCCGAGGACGCGCCGATGGCGAGCTACCTGGCCACGGTCGCCATCGGACGGTTCCAGGTGCGGCGGACCGAGGTGGCCGGCGTCCCGGTGATCACGGCCGTGGACCCCGCGTTCCGGTCGGCGGCTAAGGGGCTGGAGACCACCACCGTCAAGGTGATGAAGTGGGCGGCGCCGCTCTTCGGCCCGTACCCGTTCGCGACGGCGGGCGGCATCGTCGACGACCCGAAGCTCGGCTACGCCCTGGAGACCCAGGAACGCCCCATCTATGGCGGTTTCGCGCCGGACGAGGGCTTCATCGTCCACGAGATGGCCCACCAGTGGTTCGGCGACAGCGTCGGGCTGCGCGTCTGGAGCGACATCTGGCTGAACGAGGGCTTCGCGACCTACGCCGAGTGGCTGTGGCGCGAGCGCACCGGGAAGGACTCGGCGGCGAAGATCTTCAAGCGGTACTACGCGCAGCCCGCGAGCTCGCCGATCTTCAGCCCGCCGCCGGGGGCACCGGGGGCCGCGAAGATGTTCGGCTTCTCCGTCTACGTCCGTGGCGCGATGACGCTCCAGGCCCTCCGCGACAGGGTGGGCGACAGGGCGTTCTTCACGATCCTGCGGACATGGACGGCCCAGCACCGCCACTCCACCGCCACGACGCAGCAGTTCACCGCCCTGGCCGAACGGGTGTCGGGGCAAGGGCTCACGCCGCTGTTCCAGGCGTGGCTCCGTTCGGAGACCAAACCGCTGAGTTGGTGACCGGACACCGGATCCGGCCATGAAAACCTCACCTGACCGGCAGATTCGATACCAAATCGCGCTTGTGCGGGGTCGGTTCACGAGAAAGTCTTGAGCGCGGTCATGACGGTCCACCGAGGCTACCGAGGACGAGGTCGATGAGCAGAACCCCCAGAGCGCTGGCGGCCGTGACGCTGGGCGTCGCGGCGAGCCTCGCGGTGACCGCGGCGCCCGCCGGCGCCGCGGAGCGGTTCACCCCCGGGGCGCCCGGTGCGGGCGACCCCTACTTCCCCGACATGGGCAACGGTGGCTACGACGTCGCCCACTACGACATCGGCCTGAAATACGATCCCGCGACCAAGGGGATCCAGGCGGTGACCCGGGTGACGGCGCGGGCGACGCAGAACCTGTCCCGGTTCGACCTGGACTTCCTCGGCCCGCTGAAGATCTCCTCGCTGAAGGTCGACGGCCGCGCCGCGTCCTACACGCGCACGGGCGCCCAGGAACTGGTCGTCACCCCGCGCAAGGGCATCCGCGACCGGCGCGCCTTCACCGTGACCGTGGCGTACTCCGGCGTTCCGCAGACGATCAACGACGACGCGCTGGGCGTGTCCGGCTGGGTGCCGACCCCCGACGGCGCGGTGATGCTCAACCAGCCGTTCGGCGCGGCCGCCGTCTACCCGGTGAACGACCACCCGACCGACAAGGCGACCTACACCTACACGCTGACCGCCCCGAGCGGCCTCACCACGCTCGCCAACGGCGACCCGCGCGGCAGGCGGACCGCGGGCGGCTGGACGACCACGCGCTGGGACGTCCGCAACCCGATGGCCAGCGAGCTCGCCATGATCGCGATCGGCCGGTACGACGTGGCCACCGGACGGACGAAGGCGGGCATCCCCAACCTGACCGCCACCGACCGGGCCATGGCCATCAAGCCGGAGGACGCGAAGAAGTTCCACGACCAGACCGCCGAGGTCACCGACTTCCAGAACGGTCTCTACGGCCGCTACCCGTTCACCTCGACGGGCGGGATCGTCGTCAAGGCCGGGGTCGGCTACGCGCTGGAGACGCAGGGCCGCCCCGTGTACGACCTCGGGCGCCGTCCGGGCGGCGTCCCGAGCACCGCCCTGCTCGCGCACGAGCTGGGCCACCAGTGGTTCGGCGACTCGGTGTCCCCGGCCAGGTGGGCCGACATCTGGCTGAACGAGGGCTTCGCGACGTACGCCGAGTGGCTGTACACGGCGGCGCACGGCGGCACGTCCGTCCAGAAGCAGTTCGACGAGACCTACGCGTCGCCCGCGAGCGACGGCCTGTGGACGGGCAGGGTCGCCGACCCGGGCCGCGACCACATCTTCGACGGGCTCGTCTACGACCGCGGCGCGATGGCCGTCCACGTGCTGCGCACGAAGATCGGTGAGCGGGCGTTCTCGGCTCTGCTGAAGGCGTGGCCGGCGGCCCACCGGTACGGCAACGCCTCCACGAAGGACTTCGTCCGCTTCGCCGAGCGCCTGTCCCGCAAGGACCTGGACGCCTGGGCCAAGGCCTGGCTCTACTCCGAGGGCAAGCCGTCCCTGTAGGACCCCGTTCGGCAGGGGCACCGCACCCTCACGCCGGGCCCGCCGCGCGCGGCTAGCTCAGCGTGAGGGTGTAGCCCTTCTCGCGGAGGCGGCCGATGACGTCCTCGGAATGGTCGGCGCCGCGGGTCTCCAGGTGCATGAGCACCTCGGCCTCCTCGACGTGGAGGCGGGCCGCCATCCGCTCGTGCATGACGTCCAGGACGTTGACGCCCATCTCGGCCAGCTCGCTCAGCAGGGTCACCAGGGCGCCCGGACGGTCCTTCAGGCGGCAGCGCACCACCAGGTACCGTCCCGCGCCCGCGAGCCCGTGCCGCAGCACCTTCGACAGCAGCAGCGGGTCGATGTTGCCGCCCGACAGCAGCACCACGACGGGCGGCTCGACGGCGTAGCCGTGCTCCAGCAGCGCCGCGACGCCCGCCGCCCCCGCGGGCTCGACGACCTGCTTGGCGCGTTCGAGGCAGAGCAGCAGCGCCTGGGAGATCGACTCCTCGGTCACGGTGACGACGGCGTCCACCAGCTCGGTGAACATGGCGTAGGTCAGGGCACCGGGACGGCCGACCGCGATGCCGTCCGCCATCGTGCGCTCGATCCCGATCCGGGTGGGCTTGCCCGCCGCGAGCGAGGGCGGGAACGCCGCGGCCCGCTTGGCCTGCGCGCCGACGAGCTTGACGTCCCCGCCGCCGGTCTCCTTCGCCAGGCCCTTCGCCGCCGCCGCGACCCCGGCCAGCAGGCCGCCGCCGCCCACCGGCGACACGATCGTCCGCACCTCCGGGCACTGCTCCATGACCTCCAGGCCGATCGTGGCCTGCCCCGCGACGACGTCGGGGTGGTCGAACGGGTGGATGAACACCGCGCCGCACTGGTCCGCGTACTCCTGCGCGGCGACGAGGCACTCGTCCACGGTCGGCCCCGGGAAGACGACCTCGGCGCCGTAGCCGCGGGTCGCGGCGATCTTCGGCAGCGGGGCGCCGACCGGCATGAACACGGTGGCCTTGCAACCGAGCATCGAGGCGGCGAGCGCGACGCCCTGCGCGTGGTTGCCCGCGCTCGCCGCGACCACGCCGCCCGCCCGCTCCCGCTCGCTCAGCCGTGCGATCCGCACGTACGCGCCCCGGATCTTGAAGGAGCCGGTGCGCTGCAGGTTCTCGCACTTCAGCAGGACGGGCCCGCCGATCTGCTCCGACAGCACCCGGGACGGGATCAGCGGCGTCGGCACGGCCACCCCGCCCAGCAGCTCCCGGGCGGCGCGGACGTCGTCGACACCGATGGAGGCCGGACCGGCGTCACTCGTACTCGCTCGTGGAGGGGCGACCCCCCACACCCCCCGGGCCGCTTCGTTCATTCGTTCATCCTTGCATGCCGGACTTATCCGGCACTCCAATAACGATCTTGGGCGTAGACCAGGGCCGCGGCGCCGACGAGGCCCGCGGTCTGCCCGAGCTCGGCCGGGACGATCCGCAGCCGCCGCGCGAACTCCATCCGCGCGTGCTCGGCGAACGCCTCCTCCAGCGGGTCGAACAGCAGCCGTCCCGCCTGCGAGAGCCCGCCGCCGATCGCGGCGACCTCCAGATCGCACAGGTGCGTCGCGGACGCGATCGCGATGCCGAGGGCGCGGCCCGCCCGGCGCATCGCCGCGCCCGCGACCGGGTCCCCGCGGCGGGCGTCGCCGGTGAGCTCCACGCCGGTGGCGTCCGCGCTCCCGGGCTGCCAGCCCTGCTCCCGCGCCCACGCGACCAGCCCCGGGCCGCGCGCGACCGCCTCCAGGCAGCCGCGGCCCCCGCATCCGCAGGGCGGCCCATCGGGCTCGACGATGACGTGCCCGATGTGCCCGGCGTTGCCGCTGGCGCCGTTCACCAGGCGCCCGCCGAGCATGAGGCCGCCGCCGACGCCCGTCGACACCACCATGCCGAGGACGTTGTCGTGCCCGCGCCCCGCGCCGAGCCAGTGCTCGCCGATCGCGACGCAGACCGCGTCGTTGTGGATGCGGACGGGCAGGCCCGGGTACCGGGCGCGGAGCCGCTCGCGCAGCGGGAAGCCCCGCCACGCCGGGATGTTCAGCGGCGACACCTCCGCGGCCGGCCAGGTCATCGGCCCGCCGCAGCCCACCCCGACGCCCGCGAGGGGCGGGTCCCCGGCGCCGGCCGCGACCTTGGCGAGCAGCGCCTCCAGCGCCCGCCACAGCTCCTCGCCGTCCACGCCCGGCGCGTTCGGGGTGGGGGCCCGGTCGTGGTCGGTGACGCGCCCGCCGGGTTCGACCAGCGCGGCGGCGAGCTTCGTCCCGCCGATGTCCACCGCGAGCACGGCGCTCAAACGCCCTCCTCCGCCCGGCCGAACGCGAGGATCGAGGCGGTGAAGCCGTGCACGTGGTTGCGCCCCGCGACCGGGCCGATCTCCCCCGCCGCGAAGAAGCCGCCCACCCCGGCGGGGCCGAAGGCGCGGTCCAGCACCTTGGCGTCGTGGTCGGAGTCGGGGAACATCGCCTGCCCGCGGCCGTTGCAGGAGATCAGCAGCGCGCCCTCGACCGGCGCGAGGTCGAACCGCTCCAGCAGCGCGGCGAGGTCCTCCTCGGCGGCGCCCGCGTCCCGGACCTGGAACCGGACGGTCCGCCCCACGTCCACCACGTCGCCGATCGCGATGGCCCCAGTGTCGGTGTCGGCGCCCACGACGCCGCGGACGAGGAAGTCGCCGTGCTCGTGCTCGTCGGCGTACTCGTTCATCGCGACGCCGATCAGCAGCCCGCGCCCGGCGAGCTCCTGCTCCTCCTCCGGCAGCCCGATTACGATCTGCTCCAGCTTCTCCAGCGCCGGCACCCCCGCCAGCTCGTACAGGACGTTCTCCTCGGCCCTGGTCACCACCATGTCCGGGCCGATCGGGCGGGCGCCCTGGCTGACCACCGTGGCGGCGGCGACGGGCCCGCCGATCACCACCCCGACCGCGCCGTCCCGGTACACCTCGCCGCCGACGAACAGCCGCGCCTCGCCGTGCCCGGTCTCGCCGATCCCGCTGCCCTCGGCCAGCCCGCCGACCAGCGGCAGGCCGGGCAGCGCCTCGTCCGAGCGCTCCACGAACGCGTCCACCGGGAAGCTGTACGGGTCGGCCAGCAGCACGCCGACCGCGTCGTCGTCCTGGCCCTCCGGCATGCCGACCACGATGAGCCGGTCGTCGCCCTTCAGCGTCTCCAGCCGGAACGCGTCGAGCCGCGCGCCGGGCAGCACCGCCGCCCACGCGCTCACCGCGCCCCGCTCCTCCACGCCGCGACCGGCCCCGATCACACCGGACGCGCTGCACCCCAGCAGCAGCGCGGGACCGGCCGCGCGCTGCGCCGCCTGCGCGGCCTCCTCGATCTGGTCCGGGTCGTCGCCGGTGACGAAGACGCACACCAGGTCGGGCGCCGCGCTGAGCGGCGCGAGCGCCTGCTCGACCGCCGTCGCGGCGGCGCTGGACAGATCGGGTCCGAGGGCCAGGCCATCACCGAATCGCGCCATCGGCGCCGCCTCCCTCACTCCGTTCGCCGGGTCGCTTCACACCACCAGTCTCCCCCTCAGCGACCGTTCCACCCAAACACCGGCGGGACGGGACGGGACGGGCGAATCCCCGGCGGGGGTGCGATTCCGCGGACCGGCGACGTAGTGTCGGTCGCGTGCGTTCATCCACACCACGCGAGTCCTCCCCCGGCGAATCCGCACCCCGTGAATCAACGCTGGGCGCGCTGCGCGCCGGCGGCCACGTGCGGCTCGCCGTCAAGGCCGAGATCCGGCGCAACCTGCTCGACCGGCTGAGATCCGGCGAGCCGCGCTTCCCCGGCATCCTCGGGTTCGACGACACCGTCCTGCCCCATCTGGAACGCGCCCTGCTGGCCGGGCACGACCTGGTGCTGCTGGGCGAGCGCGGGCAGGGCAAGACGCGGCTGATCCGCACCCTGGTCGGGCTGCTGGACGAGTGGACGCCCGTGGTGGCCGGCTGCGAGATCAACGACCACCCGTACGCGCCGGTCTGCGTGCGCTGCCGCCGGCTCGCCGGCGAGCTCGGCGACGAGCTTCCCGTCGAGTGGAAGCACCGCGACGACCGCTACGGGGAGAAGCTCGCCACGCCCGACACCAGCGTCGGCGACCTCATCGGCGACGTCGACCCGATCAAGGTGGCGGAGGGCCGCACGCTCGGCGACCCGGAGACCGTGCACTTCGGGCTCGTCCCGCGCACCAACCGCGGGATCTTCTCCATCAACGAGCTGCCCGACCTCGCCGAGCGGATCCAGGTGGCGCTGCTGAACGTGCTGGAGGAGCGCGACGTCCAGGTCCGCGGCTACGCGCTGCGGCTGCCGCTGGACGTGCTGCTCGTCGCGTCCGCCAACCCCGAGGACTACACCAACCGGGGCCGGATCATCACCCCGCTGAAGGACCGCTTCGGCGCCGAGATCCGCACCCACTACCCCCTCGAACTGGACGCCGAGCTCGCGCTGATCCGCCAGGAGGCCGACTTCGCCGACCTCGCGGGCCTGCCCGCCGAGGTGCCCGACCACATGATCGAGGTGATCGGGCGGTTCACCCGGCTCGTCCGCGACTCGACGGCGGTGGACGCGCGGTCGGGAGTGTCGGCGCGGTTCGCGCTCGCCGGCGCCGAGACCGTCGCGGCGGGCGCGGTGCGCCGCGCGGCGCTCACCGGGGAGGAGCACGCCGTCGCGCGGGTCTGCGACCTGCCGGCCGTCGTGCCGTCGCTGATGGGCAAGGTGGAGTTCGAGGTCAGCGAGGAGGGCCGCGAGCAGGAGGTGCTGGAGCACCTGCTGCGCCGCGCTGTCGCCGAGACCTACCGCCGGACGCTGGGCGCCGCCGATCTCACCGGCCTGCTCGACAAGTTCGACTCCGGGGAGAGCGTGGAGTCGGGCGAGCTGGTGCCGGCGCGCGAGCTGCTGCGCCGCACCGGCCACGTGCCCGGCCTCGCCAAGATCATGGACCGGCTCGGCATGAGCGGGGAGTCCCCCGGGCAGGCCGCGGCGGCGATCGAGTTCGCGATGGAGGGGCTGTTCCTCACCCGGCGGCTCTCCAAGGACGTCGCCGAGGGGCGGCCCGACGGGACGGCGACGTACCGGACGTGACACCGCGTCCCGAGGTCTCCACGCGCAAGGGGATTCGATGAGCCGATACCGCTACGGCGCCTACGAGGACGGGCCCGACCCGCTCGCGCCGCCCTACGACGTCCGCGACGCGCTGGACGCCGTGGGCGACTCGGTGCTGGACGGCGCCCGCCCCGACGACGCGCTCCGCGAGCTGCTGCGGCGCGGCCTGCCGGGCGCCGAGGGCCGCCGGGGGCTCGACGACATGCTCCGCCAGGTCCGGGAGCGGCGCCGAGCGCTGCGCGACCGGGGCCGCCTCGACGGCACGCTGGAGCAGGCCCGCGCGCTGCTGGACACCGCGATCGGGCAGGAGCGGGCCGAGCTGTTCCCCGACCCGGGCGACGACGCGCGGCTGCGCGAGGCGGAGCTGGACACGCTGCCGTCCGACACCTCGCAGGCGATCCGGCGGCTGTCGGACTACGACTGGCGCTCCGCCGCCGCCCGCCGCACCTTCGAGCAGCTGAAGGACCTGCTGCGCAGCGAGGTCCTCGACGCGCAGTTCCAGGGCATGAAGCAGGCACTGGAGAACCAGGACCCGGCCGCCATGCAGCGGGTCAAGGACATGATGGCCGAACTCAACGCGATGCTGGAGCGGGACGCGCGCGGCGAGCACACCCAGGAGGACTTCGACCGGTTCATGGGCGAGTACGGGGACATGTTCCCCGACGACCCGCAGAACCTCGAAGAGCTGGTCGACGCGCTGGCCCGCCGCGCCGCCGCGATGGACCGGCTGCTCGCCTCGCTCAGCCCCGAGCAGCGCGCCGAGCTGGCCGGGCTCATGGAGCAGGCCATGCAGGACGCGGGCCTCGCCATGGAGATGACCCGGCTCGGCGACGCGCTGCGGGCCCGCCGCCCCGACCTCGGCTGGGGGCAGCCCGAGCAGATGACCGGCGACGACCCGCTCGGCGTGGGCGACGCCACGACCGCGCTGGCGGAGCTGGCCGACCTCAGCGAACTGGAGGCGGCGCTCGGGCAGGACTACCCGGGCGCGCGGCTCGACGACATCGACGAGGACGCCGTCCGGCGGGCCCTCGGCCGGCAGGCCGTCGACGACCTCGCCGCGCTGCGCCGCATCGAGGCCGAACTGGAGCGGCAGGGCTACCTGCGGCGCAAGCGCGGGAAGCTGGAGCTGACGGCGAAGGCGGTGCGGCGGCTCGGCGAGACCGCGCTGCGCCGGGTGTTCTCCCAGCTGGCGTCCGGCCGGCGGGGCGACCACGACCAGCGGGACGCGGGCCAGGCGGGCGAGCTCACCGGCTCCAGCCGCGAGTGGCGGTTCGGCGACGAGCAGCCCCTCGACGTGGTCCGGACGGTGAGCAACGCGATCCGGCGCGGCGCCATGGAGCGCGGCACCGCGTCGAGCGGGACCGGGGAGCGCGGCACCGGCCTCGTCCCCCCGCCCGCGGACGCGCGGGTCACCGAGCCCGTGGGCACGTCCGACGCCGTGGCGGTCGGCGGGAACGGCGCCCGGCGCCCGGACGGCGTGCGGCTGAGCGTGGACGACTTCGAGGTGCACGAGACCGAGCGCCGCACCGGCGCCGCCGTCTGCCTGCTCGTCGACCTGTCCTACTCGATGGTGCTGCGCGGGACGTGGGCGGCCGCCAAGCAGACCACCCTGGCCCTGCACACCCTCGTGACCAGCAAGTTCCCGCAGGACGCCATCCAGATCATCGGGTTCTCCAACTACGCGCGGGTGCTGCACCCGACGGAGATGGCGGGCCTCGACTGGGACATGGTGCAGGGCACCAACCTGCACCACGCCCTGATGATCGCCGGACGGCACCTGGACCGGCACCCCGACTTCGAGCCAATCGTCCTCGTCGTCACCGACGGCGAGCCCACCGCGCACCTGCGGCCGGACGGCCGCTCGCTGTTCGACTACCCGCCGTCCACCGACACGCTCGTGCTCACCCTCGCCGAGGTCGACAAGATGACCCGGCGCGGCGCCAGCATGAACTTCTTCATGCTCGCCGAGGACCGGCGGCTCGTGTCGTTCGTGGAGGAGGTCGCGCGGCGCAACGGCGGCCGGGTCTTCGCGCCCGACGCCGACCGGCTCGGCGAGTACGTCGTCAGCGACTACCTCAGAGTGAGGCGTGCTTAGTCGCCTTCTTGGCCGGCTCAGCCGTTCCAGACCATCAGGGCGAGGATCACCAGCCAGATCAGCGCGACGACGCCGGACATGGCGGCCAGCCGCCCCCGCTCCACCTGGGCGATCTCGCCGGTGTCGGCCGCCGGTCCCGCGGCGGCAGGGGCCTCGGCCCCCGTCGCGCCGCCCTCGGCCTCCCCGGGCTCCTCGGCCTCCTCGGCCGCGGCGGGACGGACCGGGACCGCCGCGGGCGCCGCCTCGGCCGCCGCGACCTCCAGCAGGTGCACCGCCTTGCGCTGATCGCGCTCGACGATCAGCAGCAGCACCAGCGCGACGACGAACAGCGTCATCGACACCGTCAGCCACACCTCGGCGAGATCGCCCTTGGCCAGCCCCAGCCCGATCAGGAAGATCCCCAGCGTGCCGATCCCGTAGATCTGCGTGGTCCGGTGGAGGTAGCGCACCACCACCACGTTGCGCTTGCGGATGTAGCGGGGCGTGGACATCGTGGCGGCGGTCAGCGGGCCCAGCGTGAAGATCGCGAACCCGATGTGGAGAAGGAGCAGGATGCGGTCCGAAGTCGACATGAGCCGACCCTAGCCCTCGTGCCCCCGCCGCTCGCCGCAACCACGCGACGACCTCAATGGTCGCGATCGCGTCCGAAGGCAGGTTCGAGCGGATCGACCGCCTTTTACCCGCCGGGGTTCAGCCGCTTCTTGAGCCACGCCAGGATCGTCGGGTAGACGCCCTCGTCGCCCAGCATGTCCGAGGCGTGCATGTCGCCCTCGACGGTCTTGACCGTCGCCTGGACGCCCGCGGCGCGCAGCGCGGTCGCCAGCCCGGTGCTCTGGGTGACCGGGACGAAGTCGCCGGTGGCGTGCATCAGCAGCATCGGGGCGTCGCCCGCGGAGACGTGCGTGACGGTGCTGGCGTCGTCCAGCTTCGTCCAGCAGTCCGGGGCGGCGGCCGCACCGGGCACGCAGTGCACTAGGTCGACCACGGCCCGGCGGAGCTTGCGCTCGCCGAACGAGGCGTCCGGCTTCGCGCCGTCCTGGAAGGCCAGGAACGGGTTGTTCGGCGGCGACAGCGCGATCACCCCGCGGACCTGGCCGGTGCCCGTCCCGAACGTGCCGAGCTGCGTCGCGAGGTGCCCGCCGGCCGACGAGCCCATGACCGCGATGCGGCTGGTGTCGACGTTCCACACCTGGGCGTGCTTCTTGATGAAGTCGAGGGCGGCCATGGCGTCGTCGCGCTGGGCCGGCCACTGCGCCTTGGGCGCGAGCCGGTAGTTGGCCGACAGGACGACGAAGCCCTGCTCGGTCAGCCGGCGCGCGAAGTACTTCCAGCCGCCGCCCTTGTCGCCCTCCAGCCAGTAGCCGCCGTGCAGGAGCAGTACGGCCGGGCGCGGCGTGGCGCGCGGCCCCGGCTTGCGCCAGTAGGCGTCGATCTTCTGGGCGGGCTGCCTGCCGTAGGGGTAGGTGCGGAACAGCGGGAGCTGCGGCGTCACCATGACCGCCTGCGCGGTGACGGTGCCGTCCGGCTCCCCGTCCGCGCCGGCCGGGCCGCCCTCCGTCGGCGTCGCGGACGGCGCCGACGGCGACCCGGTGCCGGGGGCCCCGGTCTCCGGCCCGCCGGACGGGCTCCCCGGCGGCGGCTCGGACGGGACGGACGGGACGGACACACTCGGCGTCGGGGCCGGCTCGTTCGCGTGGGCTCCCACGGGAACGGTCACGGCGGAGACACACGTCGCGGCGAACGCCGCCCCACAGACCAGTACTTTGCGCACCCCGCGCCCTTTCCTCGCGAACCCGGCGCGCCGAGTATAGATGTTTTGATCAAGTCCGGTGGGGAACGGTCAGCCGATTCTCAGGAGAGCGCCTGCTCCAGATCGCGGAGCAGGTCGGCGGCGTCCTCGATGCCGACCGACAGCCGCACCAGGTCGGCGGGCACCTCCAGCGGTGATCCGGCCGCCGAGGCGTGCGTCATCCGCCCCGGGTGCTCGATCAGCGACTCGACACCGCCGAGCGACTCGCCGAGCGTGAACAGCTTCGTCCGCTCGCAGACCCGGACGGCGGCCTCCTCCGACTCCATCCGGAACGAGACCATGCCGCCGAACGCCTTCATCTGCTTGGCGGCGATCTCGTGGCCCGGGTGGCCCGGCAGCCCCGGGTAGAGGACCTGCCGGACGGACGGGTGCCGCGTCAGCAGGTCCACGACCCGCTCGGCGTTGGCGCAGTGCCGGTCCATCCGCACGCCGAGCGTCTTGATCCCGCGCAGGGTGAGCCAGGCGTCGAACGGGCCCGCGACGGCGCCCATCGCGTTCTGGTGGAACGCCAGCCGCTCCCCGAGGCCCGCGTCCGCGGCGATCAGCGCGCCCCCGACGACGTCGGAGTGCCCGCCGATGTACTTGGTGGTGGAGTGGACCACGACGTCCGCGCCGAGCTCCAGCGGCCGCTGGAGGTAGGGCGAGGCGAAGGTGTTGTCGACGGCCAGCAGCGCCCCCGCGTCCCGGGCGACGGCGGCCAGGGCCGCGATGTCGGCGACGGCGAGCAGCGGGTTGGTGGGCGTCTCCACCCAAATGATCTTCGTTTCGGGGCGGACCGCCGCCCGCACCGCGGCGATGTCGCTGAGCGGCACCGGGTCGAACTCGACGCCCCACGGCTGGGCGACCTTCGCGAACAGCCGGTACGTCCCGCCGTAGGCGTCGTCCGGGACGATGACGTGGTCACCGGGCCTGCAGACCGTGCGCAGCAGCGCGTCCTCGGCGGCGAGCCCGGACGCGAACGCCAGCCCGCGCGCGCCGCCCTCCGTCTCGGCCAGGCATACCTCCAGCGCCGTACGCGTCGGATTGGCCGACCGGGAGTACTCGTAGCCCCCGCGCAGCGCTCCGATGCCGTCCTGCTTGTACGTCGAGACCTGGTAGATCGGCGGGACGACCGCGCCGGTGGCCGGGTCGGGCTCCTGCCCGGCGTGGATGGCCAGGGTCTCGAACCCCCGTAGAACCTCGTTGTCCATGGGTACGAGGCTATCCACTCCCCGCCCCTCCTAGAGGAGGAGAGGCTCCCCCGGAGGTATCACACCGCATTTCGGCGCTGCGGGTGACCCCCGCGCCGTGTCCGGTCTCTACCCTTTTACAGGTATCCCTACGACTGTGAATTAAGGAAGCCCCCATGTTCGCTCGGCTCGCGCGCTTCGTCGTGAGACACCCGTGGTGGACGATCGTGGCCTGGCTCGTGGCCGCGGTACTCATCATCGCCCTCTCCCCCAAGCTCACCACCGAGTCCGACCAGGGCGACTTCCTGCCCTCGAAGTACGAGTCGGTGCAGGCGCTCAAGATCGCTGAAAAGGCGTTCCCGCAGCAGGAGGACACCTCCTCGCTCGTCGTGGTGAAGCGTTCCGACGGCCAGGCGCTGACGGCGCAGGACACCGCGAAGGTGAACGAGGCCGCCAAGACGCTCAACGCCAAGAAGCCGCCGACGGTCCTCGCCTTCGCGACCGGCCCCGAGGCCGTGGCGCCCAACAAGGCCGTCCAGGTGATCATGGTGCCGATGAAGGGCACCTCGATGGCCGACAGCGAGAAGCAGGGCGACGCGGTCAAGCAGATCCGCAAGGACCTGCCCACCCTGCTGAAGGACAGCGGGATGGAGGCCAAGGTCGGCGGTGACGTCGCCGGCTTCGTCGACAACGAGGACTCCTTCAACAAGTCCTTCGAGATCGTCGGCATCGCGACCCTCGTGCTGATCATCGGGTTGATCCTGCTGATCTTCCGGGCCCCGCTGGCGGCGGTGCTGCCGATCGTCGTCATCACCGTGACCATGCAGGTCGCGATGGGTCTGATCGGCGCGGCCTCGAAGGTCTTCGGGTTCTCCGGTGACGACAGCCTCAGCACCATCATCCTGATCGTGCTCTTCGGCATCGGCGCCGACTACTACCTGTTCCTGATGTTCCGGTTCCGCGAGCGGCTGCGGGCCGGCGACGACAAGAAGACCGCGATGATCACCGCGGTGGAGCGGGTCGGCGAGGTCATCTCCTCGGCCGCCGCCGCCATCGCCGTGACGTTCCTGGTCCTGCTGCTCGCGACGTTCGGCGTCTTCAGCGCCTGGGGCCCGTCCCTGGCCATCGCCGTCGTCGTGATGGGAATCACCTCGCTGACGCTGTTCCCGGCGCTGGTCTCGCTGCTCGGCACCGCCGTCTTCTGGCCGTCCAAGGCGTGGAAGAAGCAGCCGAAGGGCAGGTTCTCCACGGCCATCGGACGCGGCGTCGGCAAGCGCCCCGCCGTCGCCGCCGCGGCGTCCGGGCTCGTCCTGATCGTGCTGGCGCTCGGCACCCTCGGGTTCAAGGCCGACTACGACTTCGCGGCCGGCTTCCCGCAGAACACCGAGTCCGCCCAGGCGACCAAGGACATGGAGAAGGGCTTCCCGCCCGGCCTGACCACCCCGGTCCAGGTGTTCATCAAGAGCCAGAACGGTCAGCCGGTCACCCGGCAGCAGCTCCAGTCGTTCAGCCAGGCCGCCACGACCGCGCCCGGCGTCGGCAAGGTGCAGCAGCCCGTCCCCGGCCAGGACAAGACCGTGGCCCGGGTCGACCTGGTACTGAAGGTCAACCCGGCGTCCAACAAGGCGATCAGCCTGGTCAAGGACGAGCTGGCGCCCGCCGTGCACAAGGCGGCGCCGGAGGGCACCCGCGCCTACGTCGGCGGATCGACGGCGATCTTCTCCGACATCAACGCGGTCAACAACCGCGACCTGTCGGTGATCCTGCCGGTCGCGGCGGTGCTGATCGCGCTGATCCTGGCGCTGCTGCTGAGGTCGGTGGTCGCGCCGATCTACCTGGTGGTGGCCGTCCTGCTCGGCTTCGCGGCGACGCTCGGCTCCGCCGTGTACGTCTTCCAGGGCGCGATGGGCGAGGCCGGCGTCACCTTCCAGCTGCCGATCGTCCTCTACCTGTTCGTGCTGGCCATCGGGACCGACTACAACATCCTGATGACGGCGCGGTTGCGCGAGGAGGCCAAGGAGGGCCACGAGCCGCGGCAGGCGGCGGCCCTGGCCGTCCAGCACGGCGGCCCGACGGTCGCCGCGGCGGGCCTGATCCTGGCCGGCACGTTCTCGGTGATGATGCTCGCGCCGGTCTCGATGCTCAAGCAGATGGGCTTCTCGGTGGCGATCGGCATCGCGCTGTCGGCCTTCGTGATGTCCACCTTCCTGGTGCCGGGCCTCACCGCGATGCTGGGCCACAAGGCCTGGTGGCCGGGCCACGGCGACGAGCCGAAGAAGCAGCCGCGGCCGAACGACACGCGGGAGGACCTCGCCCCGACCGGGCACCGCGGTTAGCCGCGGCGCCCCCGAGACGTCGGGTTGCGGGGGCCGGCCCATAACGCCGCCCACCGGCCGGGCCCCGCAACCCGACACCTGAACGGCCGAGCGCCTGGAGATCACCGATCTCCAGGCGCTCGGCCGTTTCCGGGCGCTCCCCCGGGTCAGCCGGTGGCGTCGGACAGGAAGGCCAGCAGGTCCTGCCGGGTGATGAGGCCCTTGGGCTTGCCGTCCACGAGGACGACGGCGGCGCCGGACTTCTCCAGGACGCCGACGGCCTTGCTGACCGGCTCGCCGGAGCCGAGCGTCGGCAGCGGCGCCGCCATGTGCGACTCGACCGGCTCGGTCATCTTGGCCTGGCCCTTCACCATGATGTCGAGCAGGTCGGTCTCCCCGACCGAGCCGACCACCTCGGCCGCCATGACCGGCGGCTCCTCCTTCATCACCGGCAGCTGCGACACCTCGTACTCGCGCATGATGGCGATCGCGGTCTGCACGGTCTCGTGCGGGTGGACGTGCACGAACTCCGGCAGCGTGCCGCCCTTGCGGGTGAGCACCTCACCGACCCGCGCCTCCTCGGTGGAGGGGGTGAGGAAGCCGTAGTCCGCCATCCAGCTGTCGTTGAAGATCTTGCCGAGGTAGCCGCGGCCGCCGTCGGGCAGCAGCACCACGATCACCGCGTCCGGATCGGCGCGCTCGGCCACGCGCAGCGCGGCGACGACGGCCATCCCGCAGGACCCGCCGACGAGCAGCGCCTCCTCGCGGGCCAGGCGGCGGGTCATGGTGAAGGAGTCCTTGTCGGACACCGCGATGACCTCGTCGCAGATGGCGCGGTCGTAGGTCTCGGGCCAGATGTCCTCGCCGACGCCCTCGGTGAGGTAGGGGCGGCCGCTGCCGCCGGAGTAGACCGAGCCCTCCGGGTCCGCGCCGACGATCCGGACCCGCCCGCCGGAGGCCTCCTTGAGGTACCGGCCGACGCCGCTGATCGTGCCGCCGGTGCCGATGCCCGCGACGAAGTGCGTGATACGGCCCTCGGTCTGCTCCCACAGCTCCGGCCCGGTCGTCTCGTAGTGCGACTGCGGGTTCTGCGGGTTGGTGTACTGGTCCGGCTTCCACGCGTCCGGGATCTCGGTGACGAGGCGGTCCGACACCGAGTAGTAGGAGTCGGGGTGCTCGGGGTTCACCGCCGTCGGGCAGACGACGACCTCGGCGCCGTACGCGCGCAGCACGTCGATCTTGTCCTTGCCGACCTTGTCGGGGCAGACGAAGACGCAGCGGTAGCCGCGCTCCTGCGCGACGATGGCGAGCCCGACCCCGGTGTTGCCGGACGTCGGCTCGACGATCGTCCCGCCGGGGCGCAGCTCGCCGGACTTCTCGGCGGCGTCGATCATGCGGACCGCGATGCGGTCCTTCACCGACCCCCCGGGGTTGAAGTACTCCACCTTGGCGAACAGCTGCGGCCCCCGGCCGCCGCCGACGCCGGCGGTCACCTTGCGCAGCCGGACGAGCGGGGTGTTGCCCATCAGTTCGACGAGCGAGTCGTGTACGTGCACCGCGACATCCTTGTCGTTCAGTGTGTTGATCTTAATGACGCGTCTCTGTTCCGCCGCCGGTCACGTGCGGAAACCGGCGCGGGGACCGAAAGGTTTCCCGTTCCCGACGGTAGCCGACATCGGTCACCGCAGGTATCGCGACCCTTTCGCGCGGGTAGGAAACTATTCACGGAGGGTCAGCGCAGTATGTGGAGAGCATTTACCGCGCGCCGCATCGCGGCCGCCGCGGCCTACGGCGGTGGAGGCATCACCGCCCTCGGCGGCATCACGTTCGGCCTCCTGCTGATGCAGGCCAGGCTCGCCCGCAGGACCATCCTCGCACGGCCGAACGGCGACCCGCCGGTCGCCGACGGGCTGTACGGCGAGATGCGCGGCGGCGAGCCTCTCTCGCTGGTCCTGCTGGGCGACTCCACGGCCGCCGGGCTCGGCGTGCACGGCTCGGCGGAGACGCCCGCCGCGCTGCTGGCGGCCGGGCTGTCCGCGATCGCCGGACGTCCCGTCCGGGTGACGAGCGTGGCCCGCTCCGGATCCCGGTCGCAGGCGCTCGACGTCCAGGTCGACCGGGCCCTGGCGGTCCGGCCCGACGTCGCCGTCATCATGATCGGCGCCAACGACGTGACGGGGCGGGTCCCGGCCGCCGAGTCCGTCCGGCACCTCGCCCGCGCGGTGGAGCGGCTGCGCGGCGCCGGCGGCGAGGTCGTCGTCGGCACCTGCCCCGACCTCGGCTCGGTCAAGTCGCTGATGCCGCCGCTGCGCTGGTTCGCGCGGCGGGCGAGCCGGCAGCTCGCCGCCGCCCAGACGATCGCCGTCGTCGAGCGCGGCGGCCGCTCGGTGTCGCTCGGCGATCTGCTCGGCCACGAGTTCGCCGCCGACCCGCTCGCGATGTTCAGCGAGGACCGCTACCACCCGTCCGCGCGCGGCTACGCCGCCGCGTCGGCCGCCGTGCTGCCGTCGATGGCGTCCGCGCTGGGCCTCGGCCACGACCTGTCGGGCCACCTGACCGCGGACGTCCTCCCCGTCTACCTGGCCGCCGCCGAGGCGGCCGAGCTGGCCGGTACGGAGGTCAGCGGCGCGACGGTCGCCGGGCTCGACCGCGGCCCCCGGGGCCGCTGGGCCACCCTGCGGTACCCGCTGCGCCGCCCCGCGCTGCGCCTGCCCCGGCGCCGCGCGGCCGGACGCCTCCCCCTCGGGGACGGCATGGCCCTCACGGAGCCGGGGCCCGCCCGGTCACCGGTGGCGGGCCCCGGCCGCCCGAGGCACCGGCCGAGCCTCCGCCCGCGCTGGCGGTGGCCTGACCGGTGGCGTCGGTCCCACTCTCCGGTTCCCGGCGTCCCGGGCACATGGGGCGGCGGTCACCCGGCCGCCGGGACCCCGCCCAGGTGGGCGAAGTAAGCCCGCACTTATTGGACGCGCCGTCCATCAGGCCCGGGGGGCGGCGTGTACGCCGCGGGGGACCAGCGGCTAGATTGCTGGTGACCGGTGAGTAACACCGTTGGCCGCTGAGAAGGAGACCCGCACATGCCCGAGGCAGTCATCGTCGCAACCGCGCGCTCGCCGATCGGGCGCGCCTTCAAGGGGTCGCTCAAGGACATCCGGCCCGACGACCTCACCGCCCAGATGGTCACCGCCGCCATGGCGAAGGTCCCGCAGCTGGACCCGAGCCAGATCGACGACCTGCTGCTCGGCTGCGGCCTGCCCGGCGGCGAGCAGGGCTACAACATGGGGCGCGTGGTGTCGGTCCTGCTGGGCTGGGACAACGTGCCCGGCGCCACCATCACCCGGTACTGCTCGTCCTCGCTCCAGACGACCCGGATGGCGCTGCACGCGATCCGCGCCGGGGAGGCCGACGTCATCGTCTCGGCGGGCGTCGAGACCGTCAGCCGGTTCGCCAAGGGCAGCAGCGACGGCCTGCCCGACACGCAGAACCCGCTGTTCGCCGACGCCCAGGGCCGCACCGCCAAGGCCGGCGAGGGCGGCGCCCCCGCGTGGCACGACCCCCGCGAGGACGGCGCGCTGCCCGACATCTACATCGCGATGGGCCAGACCGCCGAGAACGTGGCGGCCCTGCGCGGCGTGTCCCGCCAGGCGCAGGACGAGTTCGGCGTCCGCTCGCAGAACCTCGCCGAGAAGGCCCTCGCCAACGGGTTCTGGGAGAAGGACATCACCCCGGTCACGCTCCCGGACGGCTCCGTCGCGGCCAAGGACGACGGCCCCCGCCCCGGCACCACCTACGAGAAGGTGTCGCAGCTCCAGCCGGTGTTCCGCCCGGACGGGACGGTCACCGCCGGCAACTGCTGCCCGCTGAACGACGGCGCCGCCGCGGTCGTGGTCATGAGCGACACCAAGGCCGCCGAGCTCGGCATCACCCCGCTGGCCCGCATCGTGTCGACCGGCGTCACCGGCCTGTCTCCCGAGATCATGGGCCTCGGCCCGGTGGAGGCCTCCCGCAGGGCCCTCGCCAAGGCCGGGATGACGATCGACGACATCGACCTCGTCGAGATCAACGAGGCGTTCGCGGCGCAGGTGCTGCCGTCCGCCGAGGAACTCGGCATCGACCACGACAAGCTGAACGTCAACGGCGGCGCGATCGCGGTCGGCCACCCCTTCGGCATGACCGGCGCCCGGATCACCTCCACGCTCCTCAACGGCCTCAGGTTCCACGACAAGCAGTTCGGCCTGGAGACGATGTGCGTGGGCGGCGGCCAGGGCATGGCCATGGTCCTGGAGCGCCTCTCCTAGAGGTAAGCCCGGTCTTACCCAAAGGAAATGTAACCCTGACCGGTGCATGGTGGCCCGCACGGAACCGCCCTCAAGCGGCTTCATGCGGGCCACCTGCGCGTTTCCGGGGATCATCCCCGTTACAGATGATCTACGTAACGCAATAGATAGGTCCCCGTTAGGGGGTTGTCACATGCGGAGCGGTGTTGCAGAGTCGGCAGGAAGAGCCCCGCGACCTGGAGGTGCCAATTGTCACTGAACCACTCGCCGGAGACCCACAGCAAGCTGATAGCCCGCATTCCGCAAGTCACCGGACGTGACATCCCCGAGTGGTTCACCACGATCGAGAACGGGCCCTCGTTCACCCGCTGCGACGAACGCAGCACCTGGCTGGCCGAGGAGCACAACCTCTCCCACGGCTACGCCGCGGCCCTGGTCCGCGAGCACGAGCGCACACGCCGCGCCCGCCACTACTGAGCACGCGCCTCCCCCGGGAGGACGCGCCGGCCGAACCTCACCACGAACGTGGCGGGATCCCGCCAGAGGACGCCCCCGCCGTCGTGCCGCTGCGCGCCACGACCTTGGCGCAGAGATCCCGCACAGATCAGCCCCACGCCGTCCGGCGCGGGGCTGATCATCGCGAGGGCTAGTCGCGCCCGGAGAAGTAGCTGAGCAGCCGCAGGATCTCCAGGTAGATCCACACCAGGCTCAGCACCAGCCCGAACGCGCAGTACCAGGCGAACTTCTCGGGCGCCCCCGTCCGGACGCCGGTCTCGACCGCGTCGAAGTCGAGCAGCAGGAAGAAGCAGCCGACGAGGATCGCGGCGACGCTGAAGACGTAGGCGAGCGGGCTGCCGGGGTCGCGGATCCCGATCCCGTGGTCGCCGCCGAACAGGTGCACCACCAGGTTGACGATCATCAACCCGATCAGCGCGAGCCCGGCGGCCATAACGAACCGGGCGAACTTGGGCGTGACCCGGACGATGCGCAGCGCGTAGACGGCGAGGGTGGCGCCGAACGCCAGCGCCGTCCCGACCACGGCCTGGAACACCACCCCGTGGTAGAGGTCGTTGTAGGAGTGGCTGACGAGGCCCACGACGACGCCGTAGACCGCGGCGAACGCCAGCACCGTCGCCGCGTTCGCCTTGCGGCCGAACGCGATGAACGCCCAGATGCCGATCTCGGCGATGAGCGCCACGACCAGCACGGGCGCGGCGAGCGAGGTGGGCACGAACGCCCACGCCAGCGCCGCCGTGATCATCAGCGTCACGAGCGTCAGGAACCCGCGGACGACGACGTCGTCCATGGTCATCGGCCTGGTGGCGGCCGGCGCGTACCCGGGCGCGGCGTACGCGGCCCCTCCGTAGGGCCGGGCGCCGTACCCCCCGGCCCGCTGGTCGAAGGCGCTCCCCCGGAACGCGGGGTTTCTGCTCTCCATCAGGTCTCCACTTCGGCCGACGTGACCCCCCAGTCTAAGCCGCGGTCCCCGCACTTGATCAGCCCGAAACCCCTCCGAGCATCGGTCCTTCGGCGGTGGCGGCCGTTGTGTGGTGCCTCGTGATCGAGCACGCTCAGCGGGCGACGGCGGAGGCGGAGAGGAGCGTCGCGGCGGCGAGGCCGCCCCAGAGGGCGGCCGGGCCGTGGGGTGCGAGGGCGGTGATGACCGCTGGGGAGGCGGCGAGGCCGAAGCCCGTGGAGAGCTGGAAGCGGGCGAGGGCGCGTCCGAGGACGGGGGCCGGGGCGAGGGCGGTGACGAGCGCGGTGGCGCTGCCCGCGTAGATGATCTCGCCGAGGGTGCAGACGACGGACACCGCGGCGACGGCCGGGGCACCCCAGCCGTGTCCCAGCGAGGTGGCCGCGAGGAAGCCGAGGTAGGACGCGGCGAGCACCACGCCGGCGACTGCCAGCACGGACCGGCGGGGGAAGCGGGACAGCAGGACGGTGACCGGAACCTGCAGGGTGACCACCAGCACCGTGTTGGCCACGAAGATGGCCGCCGACCACACCGCGGATGCGTGCATCTGCGTCACCAGGACCAGAGGGAGCGCGATCTCGGGGACGTTGAGGCAGAAGACGTAGATCACGTTGGCGGCCAGCAGCGCCCGCATCCCGGGTGCGGGCTCGCCGTCCCTGCCCTCGACCGCGGCAGGGGCCGGATGAGCGTGCACGTGGACGGACCACGCCAGGGCCGCCGCGGCGAGGTAGGCGAGCCCCGTGACGGCTGCCAGCACCTGCAGTGCGGTGGTGCCGCCGGCCAGGCACGCGGTGGCGAGGAGCGCACCGGCGCCCAGGCCGGCGTTGCGCAGGGCGCGGCCTCCCGCGAGGGCGGCGTCGCGTTCCCGGCCGTGGACGACCGTGGCCACGAGAGCCGCGTGGGCCGCCGGCCATGCCTGGTTGCCGATGCCGAGGAAGAGCGCCGCCGCCGCGAACAGCCAGACGTTCCCCGTCGGGGTGGCCAGCAGCAGCGCCACGCCCAGCACCCGCACCAGCATCGACGCGGCCACGACCGTGCTGCGTGCGCCCCGGTCCAGCCACCGGCCCACCACGGGCATGCACACCAGGCCCATGACGACGCCGGCCGTCATGGCGAGGCCGGTGAGCGGCGCGGACAGCCTGAGCACCGTCACCCCGTAGAGCAGCAGGAAGGGCCGCAGCAGGCCGGTGCCGAGCGCGTCCACGGCCAGGGCGACGGCATAGCGGGGGCCGCCGGAGGCACGGAGGAGGGCGCGGGGCCGGATTCTCGTGGTGGTCGCCATGGCGCCAACGGTCGTGCCGGGCCGCCGGATGCGGCCCGCCGGTTGACGGACATCGTCAACCGGCGCCGTCGCCGGCCGTCCGACCAGCGATGATGGGGGGATGACGCTGCGCATCGACATCACCGGGCTACCGGCCGAGCGGCTGCGGTTCGCCGCCTCCCCGCTGGCCGAGCTGACCGCGATGCTGCACGTCCTGGCCGAACCCGGGCACCACCCGCGGCTGGCCGTCTGGGCCGGGGACGTCTGGGCCGGGCTGCCGCCGGAGCTGGCCGAGCGGTTGCGGGAGGCGGAGTTCCTCTGGCGTTCCTCACGAGCCGATTTCCTGGTCCCCGCCCGCCCTCGGCAGACCCTCGCCGAGGAGTTGGACGACGTGGACCGGATCGACGACGAGACCTATGTGACCGCCGCGCTCACCACCACGTGCGGCAGCAATCGCGTCCTCTTCGCTGCGCCGTCGCCGCTCGCCGACGCCACCGCGCGCGAGCGGGCCCTGGAACTGGCCCAGGCCCGCGGCGCCCTCCAGGAGGCATTCGCGGAGCGGCTGCTCGCGGACCCGGCCGCAGTGCGGGCGCGGGTGCGCCACACCCTCGAACAGTGCGCCGAGGCGTTCTTCGACGCCGCTTGGACGGGCGTCGCCGTGCAGCTGGCCACCGACCTGCGCCTGAAGAACGATCTGCTGAAGCGCCAGGGGGTCAGGGCGGCACTCGCCTCGGTCTCCGGCGCGGTCACCCTGGCACCGGACGGCGACTGCATCGTCGTGGACAAGCTGCAGGACAACGCGGTCGCCGCCCACGGCGCCGGGGTCGCCTGCATCCCCAGTGTCTTCGGCCGCCCGCACCTGGTGGTGGTGCACGCGCCCGGATGGCAGCCGGTGGTGCAGTACCCCGTGGCCGAGCCGAGTCCGTCAGAGCCGGTGCCGCTGGAAACGGTCACCCTCCGGCTGGAGGCACTCGCACATCCGGTACGACTGCGGCTGCTGCGCACCCTGGCCCGCGGCCCGCACACCACTGGCGAGCTGGCCCACGCCTGGGAACTCTCGCCCCCCGAGGTCTCCCGCCACCTCGCCGTCCTGCGCCGCGCGGGCCTGCTCACGACCCGGCGGCACGGGCGCTACGTCCACTACACCCTCAACCTGCCCGAGATGACGACGCTGGGCACCGACCTGCTGGGGGCCGTCCTGCGCTGAGCAGCTGCGGTATGCAAGAACGGGCGACTGCCGCCTCCGCACCACCGCCCGACCCGGCAGGCCACCAGGCAATACCGGCGCGACGGTCCAAGGGCAGCCGGACAGCGGACCGGCTGCACCGAGTCGTCCGACACCGATTCGTCCGACACCGATTCGTCCGACACCGATTCGTCCGACACCGATTCGCCGCGGCGAAGGCGAGCACCGCGGACACCGACCTCAGCCCCCAAAGACAGCAAAGGCGGAGCCCGAGCATCGGGGGTTCCAGGGGGTCGCCCCCTGGGCGGACACTGCGAGCCCCGCGAAGGCGAAGCCGAGCCCGAGCGAAGGCGGAGCCGAGCCCGCACGAGGGCGGAGCCCGAGCATCGGGGGTTCCAGGGGGTCGCCCCCTGGGCGGACACTGCGAGCCCCGCGAAGGCGAAGCCGAGCCCGAGCGAAGGCGGAGCCGAGCCCGCACGAGGGCGGAGCCCGAGCATCGGGGGTTCCAGGGGGTCGCCCCCTGGGCGGACACTGCGAGCCCCGCGAAGGCGAAGCCGAGCCCGAGCGAAGGCGGAGCCGAGCCCGCACGAGGGCGGAGCCCGAGCATCGGGGGTTCCAGGGGGTCGCCCCCTGGGCGGACACTGCGAGCCCCCGCGAAGCCGACGAAGTCGGCGAGTAGGGTTCGCCGCACGTGCCCCTGGTCGGACTCGAACCGACACACTGGCTCTTTTAGGGAGCCCGCCTCTGCCGTTGGGCTACAGGGGCGGCGTCATCATATCGAGTCAGTGGCTGTCGCCGCCGTCTCCAGGGGCCGTGAGAGTGGAGCTCCGGCGGCCGGGTTCGGCCAGTGGAACGGTCCGTGCGGTCAAGTGCTCTTGTCAGATGTCGTGCTTGCGGCCGGCGGCGAGCTCGAACTCCTGGCGGGGCCATTCGAGTTCTCCCAGCGAGACGATCTCGCGGCGGAAGAACGCGGCGAGCGTCCAGTCCATGGTGATGCGGAACTTGCGGTTGACGGTCGGCATGCGCGACAGGTGGTAGGTGCGGTGCATGAACCACGCGGGGAGGCCGCGGAGCTTGAGCCCGTAGACGTTGGCGACGCCCTTGTGCAGGCCGAGGCCGGCGACCGAGCCGACGTAGGCGTGCGCGTACGGTTTGCGGGGCTTGCCGCGCAGGTCCGCCACGATGTTGTCGGCGAGCCGCTTGGACTGCCGGACGGCGTGCTGGGCGTTGGGGGCGGTGAAGTCCCCGGTGTCGGTGAGGTCGGGGACGGCGGCGTTGTCGCCGGCGGCGTAGACGCCGTCGAGCCCTTCGACGGTGAGTTCGGCGGTGGTCTTGATGCGGTCCTTGCCGTCCAGGGGCAGGTCGCTCTCCCTGACGACGGGGTGCGGTTTCACGCCGGCCGTCCAGACGAGGGTGCCGGCCTCGAACTCCTCGCCGTCGCTCAGCACGATGCGCCGCTTCTCGGCGGACTTGAGCAGCGTGTTCATCTTGATCTCGATGCCGCGGCGGCGCAGGGCCTCGGCGGTCCAGCGGCCCATCTCGGGGCCCACCTCGGGGAGGATGCGGTCGGTGGCCTCGACCATCATCCAGCGCATCTTTTTGGCGTCGATCGTCGGGTACCACTTGCAGGCGTCGCGGGCCATGTCCTCCAGCTCGGCCATGGCCTCGACTCCCGCGAACCCGGCGCCGACGAACACGAACGTGAGGGCGCGCCTGCGGACGGTCTCGTTGTCCGGGTTGGACGCGGCGATGTCGAGCTGGTGCAGGACGTGGTTGCGCAGGAAGATCGCCTCTTCGACGGTCTTGAAGCCGATCCCGCACTCGGCGAGGCCCGGGATGGGCAGGGTCCGCGAGATGGAGCCGAGGCTGACCACGAGCACGTCGTACTCCACCTCCCGCTCCGGCACGCCGGCGGTGTGCGCCCCGGCGGGCCGGAGGGTGACCCGCCTGGAGGCGTTGTCGATCCGCGTCACGAACCCGTTCACGATGCGGCAGCGGTTCAGGACCTTGCGCAGCGGCGCGACGACGTGGCGGGGCTCCAGGTTCCCCGCGGCCGCCTCCGGCAGGAAGGGCTGGTAGGTCATGTAGGACTGCGGGTCGATGACGGTGACGGCGACCTCGCCGCGGCGCAGTTCGCCGCGCAGCCTCTTCTGCAGGCGCAGGGCCGTGTACATGCCGACGTACCCGCCGCCGACGATCACGATCTGTTTCGTGCGCTGGGTTGGCATATCCGAGGCGATACCCGCTTCTGCCGCGGGCTCACGTCCTGGGGGGAGTTGCGAACTTCCTCGGCTCGTCCGGCATCTCATCCGATGTACGACCAGAAGGATGACTGCGAGGTCAGGGCCCGACGGGGGCGCCAAGCGGTCGCGGGCGGCGGATCGGTGCAGGGGCCGGTCCGCCGCGCCACGGCCGCTTGGCCACGGCCCTGCCTCGCAGTCGAACTCTTCGTGGAGGCGGCTCTCCCCGGTTGGCGCCCCTCGCCACGCCCCCTCCGGCCTAGTGGAAGTCGCGGGCGCGGATGAAGACCGCGTCCAGCATGTCCTCGGTGACACGGCCGGTGAAGGTGTTCTGCTGGCTGGGGTGGTAGCTGCCCAGGAGCAGGACGGGGTCGCGCCGGGACGCCGACGGCGGTGGAGCCAGCTCGGCCTCGGCGCCGTGGCCGAACTTCGGCCGGGGGCGCGGCACCGCGTACCCGGCCTGCTCGAGGGCGGGCCACACGCCCTGCCAGGCGAACCCGCCGAGGCACACCACGCAGCGCACGCTCGGGGCGACCTGCTCGACCTCGCGCGCGAGCCACGGCAGGCAGGTCGTCCGCTCCAGGGGCGTCGGCTTGTTGTCGGGCGGGGCGCACCGGACGGTCGCCGCCATCCGCGCGCCTATCAGCCGCTGCCCGTCGCCCGCGCGGACGCTGGTCGGCCGGGCCGCCAGCCCGACCCGGTGCAGGGACGCGAACAGCCAGTCGCCCGAGCGGTCGCCGGTGAAGATGCGGCCGGTGCGGTTGCCGCCGTGCGCGGCGGGGGCCAGCCCGACGATCAGGATGCGCGGCCGCTCGTCGCCCCATCCGGCGACGGGACGGCCCCAGTAACGCTCGTCCGCGAACGCCCGGCGGCGCTGGACGGCGACCTTCTCCCGCCACTCCACGAGCCGGTCGCAGGCGCGGCACACCGACTGGCGGGCGCACAGCTCGCGCAGATCCGGCGCCCCGGCGGCCAGCTCGGCGACCTCGCCGGCGCCGTGCGCGACGGGGGTCGCGGGGGCGGCGGGGTCTTCCGGCCACCCTGACCCGGGCGGCACGAACGGAGGGTTGGCGGGCGGCATACCACCGATCGTCCCACGCCACGGCCAGTGGCCGGGTTCCGCCCATGGCCGGTGGGAGGCGGGTCCGGTCGGTACGATGCGTTCGCCGGTCGGGGAGGCGGGTGTCTCGGCACGCGTGTCGTGCGAAGCGGGAGGCAGGAGTGTCGCAACCGGGCTGGTACCCCGACCCCTACGGCACGGCCAGCCTGCGCTGGTGGGACGGGGGGACCTGGACCGAGCGGCTGAACCCCGAGCCCGACCGCCCGCCCCGGCTTCCGCGCCGGGAGCAGCGGCGGGGCACCGGGTCCGCGGGCGGGGCGCACCCCGCCGCCCCGCAGGAGCCGACCTGGGACCGCGCTCCGTCCGCCCCCTCCCTGGACGTGAACGTGCGCGGCCTGCACCTGCACGCCGACGACCAGGGCGTCGCCTACGGGAACGCCTCGCTCGCCTGGCCGCGCGTGGAGTGGGTGGCGTACTGGGCGGCGGAGCGCCCGACGGGCCGGGGCCACCTCCCCGGCACCCAGTGGGTCTTCCAGGCGGGGCGGTACCCGTTCCGCGGCGGGCCCCGCGTGGAGGTGGTCATCGAGCCGGGCGCGCTGCCCGGCCGCGCGCCGGGGCCGGACGGCGAGCCGGAGCGCGTCTGGGGGCGGCTGATCCAGCTCTGCCAGGAGCACGCGGAGCCGCGGCTCGTGGAGGAGCTGGCCGGCCGCGTCCGCGCGGGCGAGTCGGTCGACGTGGCGCAGGGGCTGACCGTCCATCCGGGCGGCGTGCGCGGCAACCGGGTGTCGCTGAGCTGGTCGTCGATCTCCGCCGCGACCGTCGACCGGGGCCGGGTCTGGATCCAGCAGGCCGGCGGCACCACGCCGATCCTCTACGTCCCGCAGCAGAACCCGAACGCGGTGCTGATCCCCGCGCTGCTGTCCCGGCTCAGGTACTAGCCGTCCCGGCTCAGGTACCAGGGGCGCCGGACGGGGGGACGCCCGGCGCGAGGGCGGTCAGACCAGCGACCAGGCGATGCCGTCGAGGATGTCGTGCTCGCTGACGACGACGGCCCCGAACCCGTACTCGCGCATGATGCGGTCGAGGATGAGCGCGCCCGCGCCGATCACGTCGACGCGGCCGGGGTGCATGACGCCGAACTCGGCGCGCTCGGCGCGGGTCGCGTGCAGCAGCCGCCGCGTCACCTCGTGCACCTGGCCGGCGGTGATCCGCGCCAGGTGGATGCGGTCCGGCTCGTAGCGCGGCAGGTCGAGCGCGATGCCGGCGACCGTGGTGACGGAACCGGCGAGCCCCACGAGGGTGCGCGCCTCGTCGACCGGGACGGTCTCCCGGACGGTGGCGAGCGCGGTGTCGATGTCGGCGGCGGCGTTGGAGATCTGCTCGGGCGAGGGCGGGTCGTCCTTCAGGTGCCGCTCGGTCATCCGCACGCAGCCGATGTCGATGGAGCGGGCCGCGTCCGCCGAGGAGCTGCCGAGCACGATCTCGGTGGACCCGCCGCCGATGTCGACGACAAGGTAGGGGCGGGCGGGGCGCAGCTTCGCCAGCTCGCGGGTGGCGCCGGTGAACGACAGCCCGGCCTCCTCGTCCCCGCTGATCACCTCGGGGACGACGCCGAAGATGTCGACGACGCCGCTGACGAAGTCGGTTCGGTTGGCGGCGTCGCGGGTCGCGCTGGTCGCCACCACCCGGGTCTTGACCGGCCCGTGCCCGTCGCCGTGCCGCTCGATCAGCTCGGCGTACCCGCGCATCGCGGTGAAGGTGCGCTCCAGCGCGGCGGGCGACAGCCGCCCGGTCTGGTCGACGCCCTCCCCCAGCCGGACGATCTCCATCCGGCGCTCGACGTCGGTCAGGGTGGCGGCGCCCTCACCGCCTCCGGCCGCGATGTCGGCGATCAGCAGGCGGACCGAGTTGGTCCCGCAGTCGACGGCCGCGACGCGCGTCACCGCGCCTCCCCCGGTTCAGGTTCCGCTTCGACAGGTTCGGTCTGGACGCAGGGCCCCGAGCGCCACCAGTCGGGCAGCGCGTCCAGGGCCTCGCGGCCGAACGGGTTGACGCCCGGCACCGCCAGCTCGTGCGCGGCGAGGGCGTGCAGGCACTTGACGCGCTCCGGCATTCCGCCGGCGCTCTGCATGCCCTCGGGAAGCGGTTCGACGCCGTCCTCGCGGGCGGCCTCGTCGCGGCGGCGCAGGTAGTCCTCGTGGGCGGCGGCGTACTCGGCCGCCAGGGACGGGTCGTCGGCGAGCCTGGCCTGCATGTCGCGCATGACGCCGCTCCCTTCCAGCGTCCCGATGGCCGAGGCCGCCTTCGGGCATGTCAGGTAGAACAGCGTGGGGAAGGGCGTCCCGTCGGGAAGCCGCGGCGCCGTCTCGATCACGGCGGGCTGCCCGCACGGGCAGCGGCCCGCCACGCGGCGCACGCCGCGCGGTTCGCGCCCGAGCTGGGCCGCCACCGCGGCCGTGTCACGTGAATCGATCATGTACCCACCCGCGGATCCGATGATCCGTTCTCCTCCGCGCCTCAAGGAACGTCAGCGGGGCCTGTCGGCGGCCTCCACCGACCGCCACAGCGTCTCGTACCAGGGCGGCCTGCTCTCCGTTCCGCCCCTGCGGGACTGCTTCCCGTCCCCTTCTCCGCCGTCCAGGACGATGTAGCACTTCACGTCAGGACGACAGTAATGGAGCCGCCGCGTCGCCTCACGCTCAATGTACGACTTGTCGCCCAGCTGTTGCTTGCGTTGGGCGAGGATCTCGACCTGGCGGCGGGAGACCGCCTCCTGGCGGCGCAGGTCGGCGATCTCCTTGCGCTGGGCGATGTACTCACGGACAGGGTAGGCGAGGCTCAGCGCGATCGCGCACATCACGACCGCCAGGATGGCGGCGCGGCTCGTCAGCGCCGGGTTCGAGCGGCGGGTCCGGCCGCCCCGCGCCCCGTGCTCGCCCGGTCCGCGGCCGGTCTCGTGGTCGTCGCCCTGCGCCATCGTGTCCCCTGCCTGTGGCTCGGCTGCCGGAACCCGGTGCCCGGCGGGGACGCCGCCCCGCCGGGTCACGCGGCTCAGCCCTGCGCGTCGAAGCGCGGGAACGCGGCGGCGCCGGCGTAGCGCGCGGCGTCGTCGAGCAGCTCCTCGATGCGCAGCAGCTGGTTGTACTTGGCGACCCGGTCGCTGCGGGCGGGGGCGCCGGTCTTGATCTGGCCGCAGTTGGTCGCGACGGCGAGGTCGGCGATCGTGGTGTCCTCGGTCTCGCCGGAGCGGTGGCTCATCATGCAGCGGTAGCCGCTGGTCTGCGCGAGCGAGACGGCGTCGAGGGTCTCGCTGAGCGTGCCGATCTGGTTGACCTTGACCAGCAGCGCGTTGGCGGCGCCGGACCTGATGCCGCGGCCGAGCCGCTCGGGGTTGGTGACGAACAGGTCGTCGCCGACGAGCTGGACGCGGTCGCCGACGGCGGCGGTGAGGCCCTCCCAGCCGGCCCAGTCCTCCTCGTCGAGGGGGTCCTCGATGGAGACGAGCGGGTAGCCGTCGAGCAGCTCGCCGTAGTAGGCGGCCATGTCGTCGGCGGACCGCTTGGTGCCCTCGAAGGCGTACCGGCCGTCGGCGTGGAACTCGGTGGCGGCGACGTCCAGCGCGAGGGCGATGTCGCGGCCGGGGGTGAAGCCGGCCTTGCGGATCGCCTCCAGGATGAGGTCGAGGGCGTCCCGGTTGCTCGGCAGCTCGGGGGCGAAGCCGCCCTCGTCGCCGAGGCCGGTGTTCAGGCCCTTGGACTTCAGCACCGACTTCAGCGCGTGGTAGGTCTCGGCGCCCCAGCGCACCGCCTCGGCGAAGGTGGCCGCGCCGATCGGCGCGATCATGAACTCCTGGATGTCGACGTTCGTGTCGGCGTGCGCGCCGCCGTTCAGGATGTTCATCATCGGGACGGGCAGCAGGTGCGCGTTCGGGCCGCCCACGTACCGGAACAGCGGCAGGCCGGCGGAGTCGGCGGCGGCCTTGGCGACGGCGAGGCTGACGCCGAGGATGGCGTTGGCGCCGAGCGCGGACTTGCCGGGGGTCCCGTCGAGGTCGATCAGCAGCTGGTCGATCAGGCGCTGGTCGGAGGCGGGGTAGCCGACGAGCTTCTCGTCGATGGTCTCGTTGACGGCCCTGACGGCGTTCCGGACGCCCTTGCCGCCGTAGCGCTCGCCGCCGTCGCGCAGCTCGACCGCCTCGAACTGGCCGGTGGAGGCGCCGCTCGGCACCGCCGCGTGCGCCTCGGTCCCATCGGCGAGCAGCACCTCGACCTCGACGGTCGGGTTGCCGCGGGAGTCCAGGATCTCCCGGGCGAGTACGGCCTCGATCGACGACACGGGGAACCCCCTGATGGTGCGGATGGTCGGTGCGGTCACCGAGCCTATCCGCGCGGCCCGGCCGCCGCCCAACCGCCTCGCCGTTGCCCGGCTGGAGGCCCACATAGGGGACGTCGGCGGCGAAACCCACTGAACCTCGGCGACCGCTTTGTGCCAGGAAGGCGACTTGACGCGGAGAACGCCCTCCTTATCTACTATGCAGGTCAAACAGACTTGATTGATAGGGAAAGATGACAATGCATCGTGGACTCCGCGGGCGCATCGCCGCCGTGGCACTGACCGTTCTGGTCGCAGCGGGCACGCTCGGCGCCTGCGGCGGCGATGAGGAGTCCGGCGGGGACGCGGCCCCGCTCCGGCTCGGCTACTTCCCGAACATCACCCACGCGACCGCCCTGGTCGGCGTCGAGAAGGGCATCTTCGCCAAGCACCTCGGCGCCCCGCCGAAGACCGCGACGTTCAACGCCGGCCCGGCCGCCGTCGAGGCGCTGTTCTCCGGCGCCATCGACGCGACGTTCGTGGGGCCCAACCCGTCCATCAACGCCTGGTCCAAGTCGCACGGCAAGGCGGTCCACATCATCTCCGGCGCGGCCTCGGGCGGCGTCTCGCTGGTGGTCAAGCCCGGGATCAAGGGCGTCCAGGACCTGCGCGGCAAGAGGATCGCGACACCGCAGCTCGGCAACACGCAGGACGTCGCGCTGCGGTACTGGCTGAAGAAGAACGGTCTCACCGCGAACAAGGACGGCAGCGGGGACGTCAAGGTCGTCCCGCAGGAGAACGCCCAGACGCTGCAGACCTTCGCGCAGGGCGACGTCGACGGCGCCTGGGTGCCCGAGCCGTACGCCTCGCGGCTGATCCTGGAGAACAAGGGCGAGAGGCTGCTGGACGAGAAGTCGCTGTGGCCCGGCGGCAAGTTCGTCATCACCAACCTGCTCGTCAGCCAGGAGTACGAGAAGAAGCACCCGGAGCAGGTCGAGAAGCTGCTCCAGGGGGTCGTCGAGGCCACCGACTTCATCAACCAGAGCAAGGCGGACGCCGAGAAGGTCACCAACGACGCCCTCGCCAAGCTGAGCGGCAAGCCGCTGAAGCAGGACGTGCTCGCCGCGGCCTTCAAGGAGATCGACTTCACCACCGACCCGGTCGCGTCCTCGCTGGTCGCCGGCGCGGCGCACGCCGAGGAGATCGGCCTGCTGGAGAAGACCGACCTGGCCGGGATCTACAACCTGGCCCCGCTCAACGGCGTGCTCAAGGCGGGCGGGAAGGCACAGGTCAGCGACCGATGACCGCGGACACGGCGGTCCGCCTCAGCGAGGTCTCCAAGGCGTTCGGGACGGGCGGCTCCGCGCTCCTCGCGCTCGACAAGGTCTCCCTGGACGTGGCGCCGGGCGAGTTCGTGTGCCTGGTCGGCGCGTCCGGCTGCGGCAAGAGCACGCTGCTCAACCTGGTCGCCGACCTCGACCGGCCGAGCGCCGGGACGATCGACAAGGACGGCGCGCGGGTCGCGCTGATGTTCCAGGAGCCCGCGCTGTTCCCGTGGCTGACGGTGACCGGCAACCTCGAACTCGCCCTGAAGACGCGCGGCGTCCCCCGGGGCGAGCGGCGGAGCCGGGCGGGCCGGCTGCTCGACTCGGTGCACCTCGGCGGGTTCGCGGGCAGGCGCCCGCACCAGCTGTCGGGCGGCATGCGGCAGCGGGTCGCGCTGGCCCGCGCCCTGGCCCTCACCGAGGACGACGCCGGCGAGGGGCAGGGGACCGTCCTGCTGATGGACGAGCCGTTCGGCGCGCTCGACGCGATGACCCGCGACCTGCTGCACGACGAGATCGAGCGGATCTGGCGGGAGCGCGCCCTGACCGTGCTGTTCGTCACCCACAACGTCAGGGAGGCGGTGCGGCTCGGCGACCGGGTGGTGCTGCTCAGCAGCCGGCCCGGCCGGGTCGTCGAGGAGTTCCCCGTCCCGATGGAGCGGCCGCGGCGGATCGACTCCCCCGAGGTCGCCACCCTGGCCGGGACCATCACCGACCGGCTGCGCGAGGAGGTCGTCCGGCATGGCGCATGACACGGTGAAGGGCGAGGCGCGGCTCGACCGCGAGCTGGCCGGGCTGGACGCGCTGGAGCTCGGCGGCACGACCCGCACCCGGCTCCTCCAGCGGGCGTGGTCGTCGCTGTGGCCGATGGTCGCGGCCGTGCTGATCGCGCTCGCGGCCTGGCAGCTGGTCGTTTGGAGCGGCTGGAAGGAGCCGTGGGTGCTCCCCGGCCCCCGGGATACGCTCCCGGTGTTCTGGGACCAGCTCACCTCGGCGCGGTTCTGGGAGGCCGTCGCGCTGACGCTGCGGCGGGCCGTCGTCGGATTCGCCTTCGCGGTGGCCGTCGGCGTGGTGGTCGGCGCGCTCGTGGCGCGGTTCCGGGTGCTGCGCCGGGCGTTCGGGTCGCTGATCACCGGCCTGCAGACGATGCCGTCGATCGCCTGGTTCCCGCTCGCCATCCTGCTGTTCCGGCTCAGCGAGAGCGCGATCCTGTTCGTGGTGATCCTCGGCGCCGCCCCGTCGATCGCCAACGGGCTGATCACGGGCGTCGACTACACGCCGCCGATCCTGCTGCGCGCGGGGAAGGTGATGGGGCTGCGCGGCATCGCGCTGTACCGGCACCTGATCATGCCGGCGTCGCTGCCCTCGTTCGTCGCGGGGCTGAAGCAGGGCTGGGCGTTCGCGTGGCGCAGCCTGATGGCGGGCGAGCTGCTGGTCATCATCGGCGACACGACCTCGCTCGGCGTGCTGCTGTCGCAGGCCAGGGAGCTGAACAACACCGCCGACATGATCTCCTACATGCTGATGATCCTGATCCTCGGCATCGTCATCGACCAGCTGTTCGGTCTGGTGGACGGGGCGATCCGGCGCCGCTGGGGCCTCGACGAGGGGTCGTCCTAGAAACCTTTACCCGGCGACCCGGGTGGGGCCTGCCGCTTCAGGTATGAACTTCCGGTACTGGCATGACATGCAGCGCACCCGGGAGGTCGTCATAGGCGTCCGGCTCCGCCGGCCGTCGCCGAGCGGCTGGATCTGGCGAGCCGTGCTGCGCCATCCGGAGATACGGGTCCGGGTGACGGCGACGGCCTCGTTGATCGCGTTCGTGCTGTCGTCGGTGCTGAGCGCGGTGCTGCTCGTCCAGCTCCGGCAGGACGCCCACCAGGACCTCGTGCGGAGTCTGACGCGCGACAACCGGCGGACGGCGACGGCGATCGAGACCGGGCAGCTGACCCTGGACATCTCCCCCACCACCGACATCCTCCAGCAGGTGGTGAACCCGCAGGGCCACGTGGTCGCGGCCACGCCGCGGATGCAGGGCCGCGCCAGGGTCCGGTTCCCGCCGCCGTCGCCGTTCGAGGAGCGCCGGGTCGGGCAGCGGTGCGGCATCGACGCGCCGGGCGGCCGCTGCTTCGTGGTCGTCGAGCGCCGGGTGGGCTTCGGCCCGGACGCGCTGTACGTCTACTCGCTGAGCCCCGTGCCGGGGCCGCTGCCGCGCCCGGCGATCGGGGTGCTGATCATGCTCGGCGTCCCGCTTCTCACCTTTCTCGCCGGCTACGGGACGTGGCTGTCGGTGAGCCGGGCGCTGCGTCCGGTCGACCGGATCCGCCGGGACCTGGACGAGATCACCGTCACGGACCTGGAGCGCCGCGTCCCGCAGCCGCCCCGCCGCGACGAGGTGGGGCGGCTCGCCGAGAGCGTGAACGCCACCCTGGACCGCCTGGAGGAGGCGGTCGCGCGGCAGCGCGCGTTCGTCTCCGACGTGTCGCACGAGCTGCGCAGCCCGCTCACCGCGCTGCGCATGGAGCTGGAGCTGGCGATGTCGGCCCCGGAGGACGCCGACGTCCCCGCCGCGCTGCGCGCCATCCTGGTCAACACCGAGCGGCTGTCGGCGGTGGTGGACGACCTGCTCTCGCTCGCCCGGCTCGACGCCGACCGCACCTCCCCCCGCGAGCGGGTGGACCTGACCGAGATCACCGACCAGGAGGTGCTGCGCCGCCCCCGCCGCGCCCAGGTGACGGTGCTGTCGGAGGGTCCGGTGACGGTGCGGGGCGGGCGCGGCGACCTGGCGCGGCTGCTGACCAACCTGGTCGACAACGCCGACCGGCACGCCGAGCACGAGGTCCTGGTGATCCTGCGCACGGAGTCGCCCGCCACCGCGGTGGTCGAGGTGATCGACGACGGCACGGGCGTGGCGCCGGAGGACCGCGAGCGGGTGTTCGACCGGTTCGCACGGCTGGCCGAGGGCCGGCACCGCGACGCCGGCGGCACCGGCCTCGGCCTGGCCATCTCCCGCGACATCGCCGAGGCGCACGGCGGCTCGCTGGTCCTCACCGACCGCATCGACGGCGTCCCCGGCGCCCGCTTCGTCCTGCGCCTCCCCCGCGACGACGCCCCGCAGTAGCCCCGGGCGGACGGCTCCCCGCGTGGGACGGGGGTCAGGCCAGGTCGGCGGCGGTCACCGAGACCTCGATCTCCTCGGTGGGCTCGACGCCCATGGCGCGGGCGAGCCTGCGGAAGGCGCGGGCCTCGTCCGGGCGGCTCCGCCGCTCCAGGGTGCGGGCCAGCGCCTCGTGGGCCCAGCCGCTGCACGGGTCGAGCTCGACCAGCCGGCGGAGCGTCTCCTCGGCGCGGCCGAGCTGGGCGCTGTGGAAGTAGGCGCGGCCGAGCAGCTCGACCACGGCGCGGTTGCCCGGGTCGCCGGCGGCGATCGGGGCCAGCATGCGCGCCGCGCCCGCGTAGTCCCGGGCGTCGAAGAACGACGTCGCGCGCTCGAACTCCTCGTAGGTGGTCATGCCTGCCGAACCGGGGGCGGCCGGGCTTTGTTCCCGGCCGCCCCCGGCCGCTCAGGTCATCCCGAGATCGCCGCGCAGCCGCTCGCGCTCGGCCTCCAGCAGGTCGATCTGCCCCTGCAGCTCCTCGCGCTGGGCGAGGTACTGGCCGGAGTCCACCATGTCCGCGGGGTCGCCGGACGGTGCGGGAAGGTCCGCGCGCAGCCGCTCCAGCGACTCCTCGATGTCGCGGAGCCGGGCGCGCCGGTCGTCCGCGGTCTCATGCTGGTTCATGTGCCTCCCTCTCCGGCTCTGCATGCCCGCATCGGCGCCGTCCTCACCTCGGCGGCGCCGTCAGATGCGCAGGACGGTCTTGCCGCGGGCGCCGCCCAACCGGTTGCCGGCCAGGGCTTCGGCCGCCTGCTCCAGCGGAACCTCCCGCTCGACCCGGACGCGCAGCGCGCCCGCGTCGATCAGGTCGGAGAGGCGGTCCAGCAGCTCGGCGGACGGCTGCCCCTGGAAGTTGACGCCGCGCAGCCCCTTGGCCTCAAGGGAGTCGGGGTTCACCGACCAGGTGGTGGAGATGTAGGTGCCGCCGGGCCGGAGCAGCTGCATGAGGTGCTCGGCCGAACGGGTGTCGCCGACCATGTCCAGGACGGCGTCGATCCCGTCCGAGTGGACGGCGAGCACCTGCCGGTTGAGGTCACCCGCGGAGTGGTCGACGGTCTCGTCGGCGCCGAGGCGCCGCATCGTGCCCGCCATGTCGTCGCGTGCGGTCGCGATGACCTTGGCGCCCGCGCGGGAGGCGAGCTGCACCGCGCCCTGCCCGACGCCGCCGGTCGCGCCCACCACGAGGACGGTCTGGCCGGTGTCGATCCGCGCCTGGTCGACCATGGCGAGCGCGGTCGCGCTCGCGGTCGGCACCGCGGCCGCCTGCGTGTAGATCATCCCATCCGGCATCCTCGCGACCGGGCCGTCCTCGCGGACGAGGGCGTACTCGGCGTAGCTGCCGAGCCCCCGGTCCACCATGGCGAAGGCACCGAAGACCTGCTCGCCGTGCCGCAGCCGGGTCACGCCCTCACCGGCCTCCTCCACGACGCCCGCGCCGTCCCGGCCGAGGATCAGCGGGAACGGCACGTCGACGGAGTCCTTGAGCATGCCTTCGGCGATCTTCCAGTCCAGCGGGTTCAGCCCGGCGGCGATCACTCGCACCAGGATCTCGCCGGGCCCCGGCTCGGGGCGCGGCAGGTTCATGAGCGCCGGCGTGGCGCCGTACTCCGACACGGCGATGGCTCGCATGACGATCGTCCCCCGAAACGGATCAGCGCGGGTGTCGCGTCCCGCTGTCGATCTTCCGGTGTCGATCTACCCTGAGGCCGGACGATCACACGTCGGCGCAGGTCACGCGGGAGCCTGCTGCGCCGGTCCCTCCGGCCTCGGGGTGGGCGTGACGGGCGGCGGGGTGGGCGGGCCGCCGCCCCGGCGCTGCCCGTCGGGCCCGCGCCCGGCGCCCTTGCTGAGGTGCAGCGTGATGGTGTCGCCGGGCTCGGCCGAGGCGGGCGACATGCCGGCCACGGTCCCCTTCGGGAAGCGGCGGGACGCCACGGGCGCCCCGATCCGGGCCTTGAAGCCGGCGGCGCGGAGCCTGGCGACGGCCTCGCCCTGCTTCATGCCGCGCACGTCGGGCACCCGGGCCCGGTCCTCCCCCGAGCCCCTGCTGAAGAAATGCGACGGCGGCCGGTGGAAGGAGCCCGGATCGGTGCGCGACAGCGCCCCGAGCATGCTCTGCTGCCAGATCGGCGCCGGGATCGTCGCCCCGAACACCGAGCCGTAGCACCGGCCGTCCATGCACAGGTTGCCCATCGGGTGCCTGTAGCCGCCGCGCGGGTCGCCGACCCACACGGCCGCCGCCAGGTCCGGGGTGTACCCGGCGAACCAGGCGGCGGAGAAGTCGTCGACGGTCCCGGTCTTGCCCGCGGCGTCGCGCCCGAGGCCCATGCCGCGCGCGGTGCCCTTGGTCAGGACGCCGCGCAGGACGTAGTTGACGGCGTCCGCGACGCCCTCGTCCATCGCCTGCTCGCAGTGCCGCCCCGGCACCTTCAGCCTGTGGCCGGACGCGTCGCGGATCTCCCGGATCGCGATCGGCTCGCAGTAGCGGCCGCGGGCGCCGAAGGCCGCGTAGGCCGCCGCGAGCCGCAGCGGGGAGACGGGGTTGGAGCCGAGCGTGAACGAGGGGTACTGCTCCAGCGGCTTCCCGTTCGCCTGCTTCATCCCGAGCCGTTCGGCCATCTTGACGGTGTCGCAGAGGCCGACCTTCTTCTCCAGGCCGAGGAAGAACGTGTTGACCGAGTGGTGCGTCCCGGTGACGATGCTGAACTGCTTGCCGCCCTCGCCGTCGGCGGAGTTGCGCAGGGAGGCGGACGGGTCGCCGACGCGGTCGCCGTCGCAGTTGCGGTAGCCGACGGGCGTGTACGCGCGCGGCGCCATCAGCCGGGTCCCGAACGGCATGCCCTCGTCCAGCGCCGCGGCCAGGGTGAACGCCTTGAACGTGGACCCCGCCTGCATGCCGATGCTGGAGCCGTGGCTGGCGTCGGCGGCGAAGTTGATCCACGTCCTGCCGCGGTCCCGGTCGGGGCCGAGCTCGCGGTCCACGACCATCGCCTTGATCTCGCCGGTTCCCGGCTGCACCATCGCCTCGGCGGCGGCCTTGTGCGCGGAGTTCTTCGGCGGGACGTGCCGGTCGACGGCGCGCTGCGCGGCCTTCTGCGCGCGCCGGTCCAACGTGGTGCGGATCGTCAGCCCGCCGCGCTTGAGCAGCTTCTCCCGGTCCTCCGCCGTCTTGCCGAACACCGAGTCGGTGAGGATCTCGCGCTGGACGTAGTCGCAGAAGAACGGGGCGTCGCTGGTGACGCAGCCGCTGCGCACGTTGTCGACGTCCAGCTTGACGGGGGCCCGCCTGGCCTCGGCCGCCCTGGCCTGGTCGAGCCAGCCGAGCTCGGCCATCCGGGTCAGGACGGTGTCGCGGCGCTCCCGGGCCACGGCGGGGTGGCGGATCGGGTCGTAGGCGTAGGGGTAGCGGACGACGCCGGCGAGCAGGGCCGCCTCGGGCAGCGTCAGCTCGGAGGCGTGCTTGGAGAAGTAGTGCCGGGACGCCGCCTCGACGCCGTAGGCGCCGTCGCCGTAGTAGGCGATGTTGAGGTAGCGGCGCAGGATCTCGTCCTTGCTGAACCTCTTCTCCAGCGCCACCGCGTACTTCAGCTCGCGGATCTTGCGGGCGGCCGAGACCTCCTGCGCCTCCTGCCGCTCGGTGTCGGTGTCGGCCTGGGTGAGCAGCAGGTTCTTCACGTACTGCTGGGTGATGCCGGACCCGCCCTGCGTCACCTGGCCGTTGCTGAGGTTGCTGGCGAGCGCCCGCAGGGTGCCCTGCGCGTCGATGGCGCCGTGTTCGTAGAAGCGGCTGTCCTCGATCGCCAGCACCGCCTGGCGCAGCACCGGGGCGATCTTCTTGAACGGGACGTCGACCCGGTTCTGGTAGAAGAACGTGGCGAGGGTGGAGCCGTCGGCGGCCAGGATCTTCGAGCGCTGCGGGACGCCGGAGGTCGTCAGCCCGTCCGGCTCGGCCTCGAACCAGCCGGCGGCGTCGCGGGCGCCGACGCCCGCCGTGCACGCGGTCGGCAGCAGCATGAGCGCGACGAGCAGGCCGGCCAGGCCGCCGAAGGCGCCGAGGCCTCGCACCGCGCGGGCCTTCTCGGCGCGCGTCGTCGACGAAGTGAGCAGGCGGCGCGGGCGGCGGCGCCCCGCCGCGGGGGCTCCCGTCCCGGGATCCCCTGCGTCACTTCCGGCCTCGGTCGGCACGCGCTCAGAGTAGACGCGCCTCCCCGAGCGGACCACCCCATCGGCGAGGTTCCGCCCGTTATCCCCCGATTCAGGCGTCCCGCCGCTCCCACGCTCGGACACGGTCCCGGAATACCCGCGAAACGGCCCGCAACGCGGACTCGGGGTCCACACCCCGCTCACCCGCCTCCCGGACCAGCGCGAACAGCCGTCCGCCCAGCTCGGCCCCGGCCTCCTCCGCCAGCCCCTCGGCGAGGCCGGACGGGGCGTCCATGCGCGCGGCGCGGCGCTGCAGCTGCGCGGCCAGCGACAGCGCGGGCTGGCCCATCGGCACGCCGTCGAGCGCGGAGGCGTCCGCGCCGCTCTTCTCCGCCCGCTCGGCCGCCTTGATCTGCTCCCAGTTGGCGTTGACCTCGTCGGCGCCGGAGACGGTGACGTCCCCGAACACGTGCGGGTGCCGCCGGACGAGCTTGTCGACGATCGCGCCCGCCACGTCGTCGATCGTGAACGCGGTCCCGTCGTCGCGCTCGGCGGCCACGACCGAGTGGAACGCCACCTGCATCAGCACGTCGCCCAGCTCCTCGCGAAGCGCGCCGTAGTCGCCCTCCTCGACGGTGTCGAGGACCTCGTAGGCCTCCTCCAGCAGGTACGGGACGAGGGTGGTGTGCGTCTGCTTGCGGTCCCACGGGCATTCGCGGCGCAGCGTGTCCATCACCGACACCAGGTCGAGCAGCCGCGCGCCGGGCAGGTCGTAGGAGCCGTGCAGCACCTCGACGTCCAGCGGGTCGTCGACGACCAGGGCCCCGACCCCGCGCATCAGCGCCTCGTCGCCCTCGGGCGCGGCCACCCACAGCACGTCCGCGCGCCGGGCGTCGGCCACCAGGAGGGCCGGGTCGGGCTCCTCCACGAGGTCCGGGACGACGCCGGCGTCGAGGAGCGCGGGCAGCAGCGGATGCCCGTCCCGGAGGCGGACGGCGTCCGCCGACCGGAGCGCGTCCCAGGCCCGCCAGGTCAGCAGGCCCGGCGCGACCCGGTGCGTGGTCGCCAGCAGGGTGAGGCTCATGGGCGTCAGATACCCGAATCGGGGCTGGACAGCCGGTAGACGATCGGGGCGATCTCGAACTTGGCGGGGTCGTAGTGCCCGTAGCGCGGGTTGACCTTGATGCGCATGCCCGCGGCGGTGCGCTGGAACAGCTCGTTCCACTGCCGGCCGGCCTGCTGGGTCGCCGGGTTCAGCCGGTTGTCCAGGTCGGCGCCGAACCGCTGCATGACCGCCAGCTGCGTCGCCACCAGCCGGGCCAGGTCGCGGGCGTGCGCGCGGGGCAGCCCGCTCGCCAGCGTGATCGACTGGGCCCCGCCCTGGTGGTCCAGGGCCTGGAGCGCGCCGTCGACCTGCCCGCCGGTGACCTCGACCCCGGCCCGGTGCGCCACCCTCTCGGCGACCCTGAAGTTGATCAGCAGGGTGAGCGCGCCCTGCAGGTCGGACTCGGACTCGCCGGCGACCTGCGGCGCCGGATTGGCGGGGTTCGCGCGCAGCTCGTTGGCCGCCGGGTCCGCGCGGAACTGCGCGCGCCAGTCGCGGACGGTCTGGCTGAGGGTGGTGACGGTGATGCGGTCGTCGCCGACGAGTGCGGCGGTGCCGACCTTCGGGGAGCCGCCGCAACCGGCCAGCGCGGCGGCCGCCAGCACGGCCGCCACCGCCGCCTTCACGGACTTACCAGGCACGGATTCCTCGTCTCGTCGCTGGATCGGGGCGGGCGCCAGCCTAGCGCCGCGCCGCGGACTCCAGGAACAGCGCGTCCACCAGGTCGGTCGCCCACTTCAGCAGCTCCTGGTCGCGCAGCGGGCGGCCGCCGAGCGGGGCGGTCTTCGGCACGGGCACGAGCAGAGTGTCGGTCGCCGGCTTCAGGATGCTCTTCGGGTACAGCCGCTGCAGCCTGACCTGCTTGGAGTCGGGCAGGTGCGCGGGCGTGAACTTGACGAAGGTGCCCTGGAGGGTGACGTCGCTCAGCCCAGCCTTGCGGGCCTTGGCCCGGAACCGGGCGACCTCCAGCAGGTTCAGCACCGGGACGGGCAGCGGGCCGAACCGGTCCTTCAGCTCCTCGTGCACGGCGCCGATCTCGTCCTCGGAGGTGATCGCGGCGATCCGCCGGTAGGCGTCGAGCCGGAGCCGCTCGCCCGGCACGTACTCGTGCGGCAGGTGCGCGTCGACGGGCAGCTCGACCCTGGTCTCGACGGCCTCGGGCTCGCCGCCGCCCTCCTTCAGTTCCCGCACCGCCTCGCCGACCATCCGGACGTAGAGGTCGAACCCGACGCCCGCGACATGCCCGGACTGCTCGGCGCCGAGGATGTTGCCCGCGCCGCGAATCTCCAGGTCCTTCATCGCGACGTACATGCCGGCGCCGATCTCGGTGTGCTGCGCCAGCGTCGCGAGCCGCTCGTGCGCGGTCTCGGTGAGCGGCTGCTCCGGCTGGTAGAGGAAGTAGGAGTAGGCCCGCTCCCGGCCGCGCCCGACGCGCCCGCGCAACTGGTGGAGCTGCGACAGCCCGTACATGTCGGCGCGGTCGACGATGAGGGTGTTGGCGTTCGGGACGTCCAGCCCGGACTCCACGATCGTGGTCGCGACGAGGACGTCGTAGTTCTTCTCCCAGAAGTCGACCATGACCTTCTCGAGCTCGTGCTCGTTCATCTGGCCGTGCGCGACCGCGATCCGCGCCTCAGGTACGAGCCGCGCCAGGTTCGCCGCCACCTTGTTGATGGAGCGGACGCGGTTGTGCACGAAGAACACCTGGCCCTCGCGCAGCAGCTCGCGCCGGACCGCCGCGGCGATCTGCTTCTCCTCGTAGGGGCCGACGAACGTCAGGACGGGGTGCCGCTCCTCGGGCGGGGTGAGGATCGTCGACATCTCCCGGATGCCGGTGAGGCCCATCTCCAGCGTCCGCGGGATCGGCGTCGCCGACATGGCGAGCACGTCCACCTGCGTCCGCAGCCGCTTCAGCTCCTCCTTGTGCTCGACGCCGAACCGCTGCTCCTCGTCGATGACCACCAGGCCGAGGTTCTTGAAGCGCGTCTGCGCCGACAGGATCCGGTGCGTGCCGACAACGACGTCCACCGAGCCCTCCGACAGCCCGCGCAGCGTCTCCTCGATCTCCTTGTCGGACTGGAACCGGCTGATCGGCTTCACCACGACCGGGAACGCCGCGAACCGCTCGCTGAACGTCGACAGGTGCTGCTGCACCAGCAGCGTCGTCGGCACGAGCACCGCGACCTGCTTGCCGTCCTGGACGGCCTTGAACGCCGCCCGCACGGCGATCTCGGTCTTGCCGTAGCCGACGTCGCCGCAGATCAGCCGGTCCATCGGGACGGGCCGCTCCATGTCGCCCTTCACCTCGTCGATGGCGGCGAGCTGGTCGGGCGTCTCGTTGTAGGGGAAGGCGTCCTCCAGCTCCCGCTGCCACGGGGTGTCGGGTGCGAACCCGTGGCCGGGGCTCGCCATCCGCGCCGAGTACAGCCGGATCAGCTCCCCGGCGATCTGCCTGACCGCCTTGCGGGCGCGGGACTTGGCCTTCTGCCAGTCGGCGCCGCCGAGCCGGTGCAGGCTGGGCGCCTCGCCGCCGACGTAGCGGGTGAGCTCCTCCAGCTGGTCGGTCGGGACGAACAGCCGGTCGCTCTTGGCGTACTCCAGGATCAGGTACTCGCGGGTGGCGCCCTGCACCGTCCGGCTGACCATCTCCACGTACCGCCCGACGCCGTGCTGCTCGTGCACCACGTAGTCGCCCGTCCTGAGCTGGAGCGGGTCGATGCCGCCGCGCCGCCGCGACGGCATGCGCCGCGCGTCCCGCGTGGACGACTTCTGCCCCGACAGGTCGGTCTCGGTCAGCACCGCGAGCTTGACCGACTCCCAGGTGAACCCGTTCTCCAGCAGCCCGGTCGTGACCGTGACCACCGACGGATCGGGCGCGTCCGCCAGATCGGTGAGCCGCGCGCCGACGCCCTCCTCCCCGACGAGCTGGACGAGCCGCTCGGCGGGCCCGTGCCCGGCGGTGACCAGCACGACGCGCCAGCCGCCGTCCGTCCAGCCCTTGAGGTCGCCGACGACGCGGGAGGTGTCGCCGCGGTAGGCCTCCGCCGGCTGCACCGCGAGGCTCAGCGCCTCCGCGTCGCCGCCGGAGGACTCGCCGCCCGGGAGCCCGCCGGCCGCCGCGAGCGGGCTCAGCGCCGTCACGCTCCAGCGCGGCAGCCCGAGCTCCGTGCTGTGCTCGCGGACCTCCTCCAGCGAGCGGAACGCCGCGGCGCCGAGGTCGATCGGCGCCTCTCCCCCGGCGGCGGCGTTGACCCAGCTCGCCTCCAGGAACTCCTGGCTCGTGCGGACCAGCTCCACCGACCGGGTGCGGATCCGCTCCGGCTCGCAGACCAGCAGCGCCGACCCGTCCGGCAGCAGGTCGGTCAGCAGCTCCATGCTCTCGGCGAGGACGGGCGAGAACGCCTCCATGCCCTCGACGGTGTCGCCGTCGGCGATCCGCCCGAGGATCTCCTCCAGGGCGGGGTGCTCGCGCGCGAGCAGCCTCGCGCGCTCGCGCACCTTCTCCGTCAGCGGCAGCTCGCGGCACGGCGGCGCCCACAGCCCGCCCTGCGCGACCTCCAGGGAGCGCTGGTCGGCGGCCTTGAAGTAGCGGATCTCCTCGACGGTGTCGCCCCAGAACTCCACCCGGAGCGGGTGCTCCTCGGTCGGCGGGAACACGTCGAGGATCCCGCCGCGCACCGCGATCTCGCCGCGCTTCTCCACCAGGTCGACGCGGTGGTACCCGGCCTCGACCAGGCGCCGGACCGCCTCGTCCATGTCGGCGTCCTCGCCGGAGGCCAGCCGCACCGGCTCCAGGTCGGCGAGCCCGGACACGATCGGCTGCAGCACCGCGCGGACCGGCGTCACCACGACGTCCAGCGCGCCGCCCTTCGCCGAGCCGTCCCCGCCGGGCGGGCCGCCCGCGCCCGGGTGGACGAGTCGGCGCAGCACCGCGAGCCGCTGCCCGACCGTGTCCGAACGCGGCGACAGCTTCTCGTGCGGCAGCGTCTCCCATGCCGGGAAGTGCGCGACGCGCTCGGGGTCGAGCAGGCTCGACAGGGCGGCGGTCAGGTCCTCGGCCTCGCGGCCGGTCGCGGTCACCGCGAGCACGACGCCCGCGCCGTCCTCGCCCAGGCGGCGGCTCAGCGCGGCGGCCAGGATCGGCCACAGCGCGGCGGGCGCGACGATCTCCCGGTCCGTGCGCGGCCGCGTGAGCGCGTTCCGCAGACCGGGATCGGTGCACGCAAGGTCAACAAGTCCAGAAAGCGTCATAATTCGCCCGATATTCGCCCGCTATTTGGCCGATCACCCCGAGGCAGGGCAGGCCGAAACCCCGGAATCCAGCTGGACCCGGTACCGCGTACCAGCGTACGCGCCCCCCGGCGGCGCTCGTTCAGGCGGCGCCGAAGGCGCCCGTCCGGGGGGTGCGGCCCGCGATCCGTGCCCTGACCGGCACGGACGGCGACACGGTCGTCGCCAAGAAAAAGCAAATAGCGGACGGAGCGCAGCCAAGCGATTACGCTGCGAGATTGTGACCGATCTGCGTACGTCGCCGGTCAACGGCGGCGATCTCTTCTCAGAACGCGCCCGCCAGTACGCCCTAGAGAAGCCCCTGCAGCGGATCCACATCCTCGAAGCGGGCTGCGGCTGGGGTACGGGCCTCGATCTCGGCGACCACGAGCGCGAGGTCACGGGAGTCGACAGGGAGTCCCCGGAGCTGCGCGCCTACACCTGCGAGCGGCCCGACCTCGACACCTGGCACCTCGGCGACCTGCGCACCGTCCCGCTGCCGCCGCGCGCCTTCGACATCGTCCACGCCTCGTACCTGATCGAGCGCGTCCCGCACGCCGAGCTGGTGCTCGACCGGTTCGTCGCCGCATTGAAGCCCGGCGGGCTGATGCTGGTGCATCTGCGCGACCGCGACACCGCGTTCGGGTTCCTGGACCGCACGCTCCCCCGCTGGCTGCGCGCGCCCGGCCGGCGCCGCCTCCGCCCGGAGCGCGCCCCGTTCGCCGAGCGCCCGCGCCGCGCCCGCGGCGCCCACGCCCGCGTCCCGTACCCGGCGGGCGAGGGCGGGGCCGGCCCCGGGCACGCCCCGGCCGGGGAGGTCCTGACGGCACCGGCGGGCCCGGAGCCGGCCGTGCCCCGGCCGGTGCCGGTCGTCCGGACGAGCCCGCCCGCGGCGATCTACGACCGGGTCGCGTCCCGGTCGGGCCTGCGCTGGTACTGCGTCATGCGCGGGCTGGTCGTCGCCGAGGAGTACACCTCGCGGCAGGCGCTGGAGGCCCTCGGGGCCGGAAGCGGCCTGGCCGACCTGCTGTGCCGGCTGGTGTCGGCGGTCACCCGGGGGCGCCTGACGGCGGACCACAGCGAGGTCACCCTCGTCATCCGCAAGCCCGAGAACCGCTTCGCGCGGGTCATCTGACCGGGGCGGCGGGCCGTCCGGGCCGGGGCGGACGTGCGCACGGCCAGGCCGGGGCAGTATTTTTCCTGCGAAAACCCTGCTCGCCACGGATGAGCCCGGCTGCCTCGCCGGGCGGGATCGGAGATCGCGGTGACCGCCGAAGCCGGCCTTCCCGACACGCTGCGCGACCTGCCCGCCTGGACCCCGGACCCGGTCGAGCTCGCCGACCTCGAACTCGTCCTCGCGGTGGTGTACCGCCCGCTGACGGGCTTCCTCGGCTCGTTCGACGCCGCCATGGTGATCGCCGGGGGGCGGCTCGCGGACGGCACCCCGTGGCCGGTCCCGGTCACGCTCTCGGTCCCCAAGGAGCTGACCGGCCATGAGCGGGTCGTCCTTCAGGACCCCGAGGGCGTGCCGCTCGCGGTGCTGCGGGTCGGCGAGGCGTGGCAGGACCCGACGACCCAGGGCTGGCGGCTCGCCGGGCCGCTGGAGGCCCTCCGCGCCCCCGCGCACGGACCGTTCCACCGCCTGCGCCGCCGCCCGGACGAGCTCGACGCGTCCGAGGGCGCCGTGCTCGCGGTGGCCACCCGCGAGCCCCTGCACCGCAAGCAGCTCGGCCAGCTCCGCCAGGTCGCCGAGCGGCTCGCGGCGAAGGTCCTCGTCCTGCCGCTGCTGGGCGGCGAGCACGACGACTCCCTCGTCCGGGCGCTGCTCGGCGTCCGCAAGGAGCTGCCGGACGGCGCCCAGATCGTCCCCGTGCCGCTGCCGGCGCGCGGCGACCGGGAACGCGACATCCTGCTCCGCGCGCACGTCGCCGCAGCCTACGGCGCCACCCACCTGCTCGCCGAACGGGAGATGGAGGGCACCGCCGTCCCGCTCGTCGTCCCGGAGCCGTGGGCCTACGACGCCGACGTGGAGGTCTGGCGGCCCGTCGCGCGCATCGAGCCCGACCACGTCCAGGCGGAGCTGACCCCCGAGCGGCTGGACGAGCTGCTGGACGCGGGCGAGCCCGTCCCCGACTGGTTCACCCCGCCCGCCGTCGCCGCCGAGCTGGCGCTGGCGCGGCCCCCGAAGCGCTCGCGCGGCATCACGGTGTTCTTCACCGGCCTGTCCGGCTCCGGGAAGTCCACGGTCGCGCGCGGCCTGGCCGACGCGCTGGTGGAGCGCGGCGGCCGGACGGTCACGCTCCTGGACGGCGACGTCGTCCGGCGGATGCTGTCGGCGGGCCTGACGTTCTCCCGCGCCGACCGCGACCTCAACATCCGCCGCATCGGCTTCGTCGCCGCCGAGATCACCCGGCACGGCGGCACCGCCGTCTGCGCGCCGATCGCCCCCTACGCGGCCACCCGCGCCGAGGTGCGGCGGATGGTGTCCGCCGTGGGCGACTTCATCCTCGTGCACGTGGCGACGCCGCTGGAGGAGTGCGAGCGCCGCGACCGCAAGGGCCTGTACGCCAAGGCCCGCGCCGGGCAGATCCCCGAGTTCACCGGCATCTCCGACCCCTACGAGGAGCCGGACGACGCCGACCTGACGCTCGACACCTCGCGGCTGACGCCGGACGAGGCGGTCGCACAGGTCCTCGACCTGCTGGTCGGCGGCGGCTGGGTACGGGCGGAGTAGCCTCCCCCGTCCCACCCGTCCCTGTTGCCCGGTATTTCCCGATCCGGAGGGCATCGCCTATCGTGTTAACCATAATTCCTACATGACAGGTAGGTCATGCCGATGGACTTCGATTGGACGATGGCGCTCGGCTCGTTCCTCGTCGCCATCATCGTCGGGCTGACCGGCATGGGCGGGGGCGCCCTGATGACGCCGATGCTCGTGACGTTCTTCGGAGTGAGCCCGCTCGCCGCCGTGTCCAGCGACCTGGTCGCCGCCGCCGTGATGAAACCGGTGGGCAGCGCCGTCCACTACCGGCAGGGCACCATCAACATGCGGCTGGTCCGGTGGCTGTGCGCGGGCTCGGTGCCCGCCGCGTTCTCCGGCGTGCTGCTGGCCCGCGCGCTCGGCCACGGCGACTCCGTGGAGAACGTCATCAGCAAGGCGATGGGCGCGGCCCTGATGATCGCCGCCGCGGGCCTGGTGCTGCGCGGCTACCTCGCCTACCGGGGACGCGCCGGTTCCGCCCGAGGCGACGGCGACCGGTCCCCCGAGATCACGGTCCGCCCCGTCCCGACCGTGCTGGTCGGCGCCGTCGGCGGCCTCGTCGTCGGCATCACCTCGGTCGGCTCCGGCTCCCTCATCATCGTCGCGCTGCTCGCCCTCTACCCCGCGCTCAAGGCCAACCAGCTCGTCGGCACCGACCTGCTCCAGGCCGTCCCGCTGGTGTTCGCGGCCGCCATCGGCCACCTGCTGTTCGGCGACTTCCGCATGGAGGTCACCGCCGCGCTGCTCGCCGGCTCGGTCCCCGGCGTCTACCTCGGCTCCAAGATCTCCTCCCGGGCCCCGAGCGCCCTGATCCGGCGGCTGCTGGCCCTCGTGCTGGTCGCCTCCTCGCTGAAGATGTTCGGCGTCGCGCCCGTCCCCCTCGCCTGGACCATGGTCGTGCTCACCTCCGCCGCGGTCGCCGCCTGGCTCGTGCTTCGCCACCGGGCGGCGCCGCGCCGGGATACGCTCTCCTCTCCGGTCGTTTCCCCCGGCGTCGCCGGTGCCTCAGGAGAGCAGAGCGAACGTGGACCCACGATGGCCGCATGACACCGTCGACGTCCTCGGCGTACGGGTCAGCCGCGTGGACGTCGCGGGGTTCCGCTCCTTCGTGGCGGCGGCCGTCAAGGAGCGGTCCAAGCTGACGGTCACCTTCGCCAACCCTGACTACGTGCTCAGGGCGCAGAAGGATCCGGCGCTGCGGGACCTCATGAACGGCTTCGACCTCAACCTCCCGGACGGGTGGGGCGTCGTGCTGGCCGCGAAGATCTTCGGGCGTCCCGTTCCCGGCCGGATGGCCAACGACGACCTCACCGACGACCTGTTCGGCCAGCCCGCCGAGGAGGGCTGGCGCGTCTTCCTGTTCGGCAACGCGCCCGGCATCGCCGAGGCCGCCGCCGCGAACGTCCGCGCGTGGTACCCGGGCCTGGAGGTCGCGGGCACCGAGCACGGCCACTGGGCGGACGGCCAGGGCCGCATCCCCGCCGAGACCGCCGAGCGCCTCGTCGACGAGATCAACGACGCGGCCCCGGACATCCTGCACGTCGGGCTCGGGACACCGCTGCAGCAGCGGTTCGTCGCCGAGTACCGCGACCGCCTCACCGCACCGGTCATCATCACGTGCGGCGCGTACTTCGAGCACCTCGCCGAACGGCGCGACTACTACCCCGCCTGGGTCACGAAGCTGCGCGTCGGCTTCCTCTACCGCCTGGCGCGCGAGCCCCGCCGCCTCTGGCGCCGCTACACCGTCGAACTGGGCGCCTACCTGGCCCGGGTCCTGCACCATCGCCTGCGGCACGGCAGGAGGCCCGCCGACTGAGCCACGAGCTTCGCACGCCGCACTTCCCAGGAACCACTTCCCGCTATCTAGCTATGTGGTAGGACAAGATGCCATCAGCGTCCCCGGCCGCATCCCGGAGCACCTTCATGCGCCCCACCATCGCCCGCCTTACGGTCACCGCGCTCGCCGCGGTGCTCGCCGTCCCCGCCGCCGCGGGCACGGCCTCCGCCGACCTCTCCCAGTCGGCGGTCGTCTCCGCCAACCCGGTGAACATCACCCCGCACGTGCTGGACGGCACCGTCCGCGCCATCACCGTCGTGGGGAACTGGGTCGTCGTCGGCGGGAACTTCGAGGAGGTCCGCGAGGCCGGCAGCGGCAAGAAGACGGTCAAGCGGCACAACCTGTTCGCCTACGACATGCGGAACGGGAAGATCAGCACGGCCTTCGTCCCGAAGGTCAACGGGACCGTCCACGCGCTGCAGCCCGGGTCCAGCGACTGGATCTACGCCGCCGGGACGTTCACGACCGTCAACGGCGTCAAGACCGGCACGGTGACCGCGCTCAAGATCTCGACCAACAAGGTCCACACCGGCTTCAAGCCGAACGTGAACTACCGGGTCAACACCATGGTGGTGCGCGGCGGCCGGCTCTACATCGGCGGTTCCTTCACCAAGGCCGGCGGCAAGGCGCGCACGGGGCTCGCGCGGGTCGACAGGCTGACGGGCGTCGCCGACAACGCGTTCAACTTCACCATCGCCCAGCCCCGGGCGGGCGACCTCAAGGTGTACCGGATGGCGGTCGACCGCACCGACACCCGGATGGTCATCAACGGGACGTTCACCAGGGTGAACGACCAGCGCCGGGTCCAGATCGCGATGATCAACCTGGGCAAGGGCACCGCGAAGCTGTCGACCTGGTCGACCGAGCGGTACGCCACCCCCTGCAACCTCGCCGCGTTCGACACCTACATGCGGGGCATGGACTTCTCGCCCGACGGCAAGTACTTCGTGGTCGTCACCACGGGCGGCCCCTACGGCCAGGCCCAGATGTGCGACTCGGCCGCCCGCTGGGAGTCGTCCCCCACCGGGTCGGGGCAGAAGCCGACCTGGGTCAACTGGACGGGCGGCGACACGCTGCTGTCCACCTCGGTGACCGGCGCCGCGGTCTACGTCGGCGGGCACCAGCGCTGGCTGAACAACCCCTACGGGCACGACTCCGCCGGTCCCGGCGCCGTCTCGCGCCCCGGCATCGGCGCGCTCGACCCGAAGACCGGCAAGGCGCTCCCGTGGAACCCCACGCGGACGCTCGGCCACGGCGTCGAGACGCTGGTCGCCCATCCGAAGGGGATGCTCGTCGGCAGCGACACCGACCAGCTCGGTCACGAGTACCACGGACGCCTCGGGATGTTCCCCACGGGGTGAGCCGGCGGCTCGCATGAGATGAAGAGCGGGGACGTTCTGCGGGAGGGGGCGGGACCGTGGTCCATCACGAAAAGCGCGAGGTGGTCCCCGGCGGCCATCACCGGCCGGACGCGCGCCGCTCGCTGCCCGTCCCGCCGGCCGGGCCGCGGCGGCGCCGCGACCGGCGCCGCGGGCCCCGCCCGTTCTTCTACGTCACCTCCGCGGGCGCCCTGCTGGTCCTGGGCGGCTCCGCGGGCGCGATCGCCCTGTCGGGGACCGGCACGACCCACCACGCCCGGACGGCCGCCGCTCGCGCGAACGCGGTCGTGTCCGCCACGGCGGACACCTACGTGGTGCGCGAGATGCCCGGCACGACGTTCGGCGACGCGCAGAAGATCACCGCCTCGGCGTGGCCCGGCTGGCACACCGAGGCCTACGTCGCGTTCACGGTCCCGCCCGGCACCCCGGCGGTCACCCGGGCCCGCGTGGAGCTGACGTTCGACCGGCTGGAGAACCGGCCGCGGCAGGTCGAGCTGCGCACGCTGCCCGGCGCGTGGACGGAGGACGGCACGTCCTGGGGCAACCGCCCGGTCGCCGGACCCGTCGTGGCGACCGCCCCCACCGGTTCGGGGGGCAAGGTGTCCTTCGACGTCGGCAAGGTGGTGTCCGGCCCCGGCCTCTACGCGTTCGCCATCACCGGCCCGGGCTCACGGACGGCGGTCTCGCTGCGCTCCCGGGAGACCGCCGCGGGCCCGCGCCTCGTCCTGCGGACCCGGCCCGGCGCACCGCCGCCGACGCCGAGCAGGTCGCCGGAGACGTCCGGCACGGCGCTTCCCGCGCCCGGGCCGGAACCCACCTGGGAGACCCCGCAACCGGTGAAGACCCCCAGGACGTCCCCGGCCGGCGGCCGGACGCTCTGCGGCCTCTCCCTCGAACTCAAGCCGGGTGAGACCTTCCAGAAGGCCCTCACCCGCCTGGACGCCGCCTACGGCGGCCTGGAGACGGTCCGGCTGTTCTACCAGGGCGTCCCGCCCGCCTGGCCGGGCAAGCCCGACACCGGGAACCGCCCGCCGATCATCTCGTTCAAGCTGGCGCCCAAGGACGTCCTCGCCGGCAGGTACGACCGGGAGCTGACCCGCTGGTTCGCCACCGCGCCCCGCGACCGCGACCTCTACTGGGTCTACTACCACGAGCCCGAGGACAACATCGCCTCCGGCGAGTTCACCGCCGCCGACTACCGCGCCGCGTGGCGGCGGCTGCGGTCCCTCGCCGACAAGGCCGGCAACTCCCGCCTCCACGCCACCCTCGTCCTGATGGGCTGGAGCCTCGACCCGCTGTCCAAGCGCGACTGGCGCGACTACTACCCGGGCCGCGACGTCGTCCAGGTCCTCGGCTGGGACGTGTACAACCTCGGCTGGAAGAAGGGCCGCTACGACGACCCGGCCGCCATGTACGACCGCGTCGTCGCCGTGAGCAAGGGCGAGGACCTCCCGTTCGGCGTCGCCGAGACCGGCAGCTACCTCGTCGCCGGAGACAACGGCGACCGGCGCGCCGCCTGGCTGCAGGCCACCAACGCCTACCTCGCCAGGAACCGTGCCCTGTGGGTCGCCTACTTCGACCTCGACTGGAACACCGGCGACTTCCGCCTCCTCGACGCCCAGAGCCGCAAGGCCTGGAGCGACTTCTGCTGAAGGCCCCGTCCGCGGCCCGGGCCACTACCGGCCCGGGCCCCTGGCGGGTTAGGCCCTGACGGGCCGGGCCCCCCATGGAGCCCGCCGACGTGCCGCGCCCCCCACCGGGTTCCCGGTGGGGGGCGCGGCACGTGCGGTGACGCGTTCCTACTTGCGGGCCAGGATGATGGTCCACAGCGCGGCGCGGCTGGCGGCGTCGGTCGTCGCCGTCTTTCCGCCGTAGGTGCCGGTGGCGACCGTGCCGTCGCTGTCGGCGACCAGGGCCGTGATGCGGCCGCTGCCCGAGCCGATCCCGGTGCCGCGGGTCTCCACACCGGCCGGGGCCGTCCAGGACGTGGTGCTGGACGACTTGTCCGCCCAGTACGTCACCGCCCAGGACCCGGCGGCGTCCACCTGCGCGGACGGGCTGGTGTGGTCGGTGCCGGAACCGGGGTCGCTGCCCTTGGCCACCGCCGCGACCGGGTCGGTGGCGTTGGTGCCCTCGTAGGCGAGCAGCCGGATGTCGGCCTTGGTGTAGGTGCTCAACCCGATGCCGACCTGCGTGCCGGCGTCACCGGCCTGGGCGACGCGCTTCCAGACGACGGACGTCGCGGTGCCCGCCGCCTGCGTGCCGATCTGCGTCCACCCGGAGGGCGGGGACGCCAGCGTCGCCTCGCTGCTGTTGAACGTCAGCATGAGGATCATGCCGTCGCCGGGCTGCACCGCCGGCGGGACCTGCGCCGTGGCGGTCTGGACGTTGCCGTTGCCGCCCGCCCCGCCGCGGTAGCCGATGTTCACCTGGTTCGAGGCGACCGTCACGTCCTGGGACCTGGTGCCCTTGCCGCCGCGGTCGTCGGTCACCGTCAGCTTGACCGTGTAGGTGCCGGCCGCGGCGAACGCGTGCTGCGGCGCGGCGCCCGTGCCGGTCTCGCCGTCGCCGAAGTCCCAGGCGTAGGAGGCGATCGAACCGTCGGGGTCGGACGAGCCGGCGGCGTTGAACGTGCAGTCGAGCCCGTCGCAGTTGCCGGCGAACGCGGCGTTCGGCGGCTGGTTCGGCGTCCCCGCGTACAGGAACACGGTCCGGCCGCGCCAGTCGGCGGTGCTGACCTCGGTCGACGAGCCGGACGGCACTCCCGCCGCGGAGAACGCGACCCGGTAGAGCCGGCCGTTGCCGTTGTTGACGTAGTAGAGGTCCGCGCCGTTGACGAACATGCCGCCGGCCGAGCTCCAGCTCATGCCGGGCAGGTTGTTCACCGCGACGAACTCCTGCGCGCCGACGACGTTGCTCTCCGGGTTGAACGTCCGGTAGTAGAGCGCCGACTGCCCGCGCGTGTAGTAGATCCGGCCCTTGGCGAAGAACATGCCGGTGATGTTCGCCACCTGCGAGTGCCAGGTCGACATGGTGGCGAGCTGGTCGGCGGTGTCGATGGTGGCGGCCGTGCCGAGCGCGGTGCCGTCGAAGGAGCGGCGCCGGAACAGGCCGTCCGACGACCCGTAGAAGAGCTCCCCGTTGACCATGAACGCGCCGCGCGCGGTCCGCCAGTCGACGCCCGCGGTGCCGTCCTCGACCGCGGCGCCGGCGGTGCTGCCGTCGAACGAGCGGTGCCTGAGGTAGTTGGCGGCCCCGAAGCCCGTGCCGCCGCCGGAGTAGACGTTCCCGGGCAGCTCACCGGTGCTGTACGCGGGGACGGCCGCGCCGCCGGCGACGGGGAACATCGCGAGCTTCTGGTGGAACTCGCCGCCGACGTTGTCGGTGTCGCTGCCGATCCACAGTCCCTCGTCGGTGGCCAGCATGTCGAAGACGCCGACGCCCTTGTCGCGGCCGGGGTTCCAGCTGAACGGCAGGCCGCTGGCCGGGTCGAGCGCGACGATGCCCTCGCGGCCGACGGCGCCCTGGCCGGGGTTGTCGCCCGCGAACGGGTTGTTCGCCCACCGGAAGTGGCCGCCGGTGTAGACGGCCGTGTCGGTGATCTCCACGGCGTAGGTGGTGTCGCCCCCGGTGTAGTTCACCCAGGTCGGCTGCTGGCCGCCGCCTGCGGCGGTGTTCTCCCAGCGGGCCTGGGTGTCGCACAGCTTCGCGGAGCCGCCGTAGGCGCCGGTGGTCGTCACCACGAAGTACGAGCCGTCCGGAGAGAACTCGACGTCGCGCATGTAGGTGTCGAACGACTGAGAGCACTGGTCGGCGTAGCGGGCGGTGTCCCAGTTCGCGAGCTGGGCGGACGGGCCGCCGAGGTCCACCATGACGATCTGGCGGCGGGTGCTGCCCGCGACCGAGTTGAAGTTGCCGATGCCGACGAGCTTGGAGCCGTCCGGGCTGACGTCCATCTTGTAGATCTGGGTGACGCCGTCGCCGGTCTGGGTGCCGGCGAAGTTCAGGTTCACGAAGTCGTCGCGGGCCCCCGTCTGGGGGTCGAGGGCGGCGAGGGCCGCCCTCGCGGCGCCGCCGACGGTCGCGAAGGTGCCGCCGGCGTACAGCCGGCCGCCCGCCAGCCGCAGGTCGCGGACCTTGGCGTCGAGCTGGGGGTCGAACGAGGCGATGGGGGCGCCGGTCTGGGCGTTGATCCTGGCGAGCACGAAGTGCCGGACGCCGTTGATCTCGCTGAAGCTTCCGCCGACGTAGATCGACTGGCCGTCGGGTGCGGGCAGCAGAGCGCTGGCCTCGCCCTTGTTGAGGTCGGGCGTGAAGCCGGTGTCGATGGCGCCGGTGGCGGCGTCGAAGGCGAACAGCCGGTTGCGGACCAGCGTCGGCTTGTTGGCCCCGACCTCCTTCACCTGGGTGAAGGAGCCGCCGACGTAGATCTTGCCGCCGATCTTGATGATCGACTTGACATCGCCGTCCAGCACGTTCGGCGTGTGGTTCGCCGGGTCGGCGCTGACGACCCTGCCGTGCCCGGGTTCGGATCCCCTCTGGTCCGCGCGCGCCGGGGTGCCCGCGGCGAGGCTCCCCGTAAGCGTTCCCAGCGCCAGCGCGGCCCCCACGGCCAACGCCCCCCACCTGCGTCTGCCCATCGACCCCTCCGTGCAAGATAGAAGTAAGACGCCGCGTTGCCCGTGAAGGCACACGACGCCGCGCAATCGTAGCCAGCGGGCCACCGGACCGCCGTTTGATCACTGACTTTTCGGTTCCGGCCGCCGAACAGCACGGCGATCCGCCTGCCGCAGGACCCCGCGACGCGCCCCGGCGGGCACGCCCATCGCGTCTCGCGAGGTACGCTGCGCACCTCGAAAGGACGCTTGCCGGGTCTCACCGGACGACCGGATCGCGTGGCCGAAGTCGGCCACCGCGGGCTGTCGCCCCTGGTAAGAGACAGGACGTCCTTCCATGGGCGACGCGCGTCCGGGACCGGACGGAACGGTCCGCGCGCCCGCAGGCGCGTCCCACGGAAACGGAGCGGTGATTGGCCGGGATGCGAGGGATCGCGGGGAGCACTCCTCTCGCGACGCCGCGGCTGCTGCCCTGGCGCCTGCGGCCGGGATGGCCGCTCGCCGTCGCGCTGCTCGGCTTCCCGCTGTGGTGGATCCTCGGCCTGGCCAACATCGTGCTGCTCGTCATCAGCGTGCCCATGGGCATGACGCTGTGGCGGCGGCGCGGCACCCTGGTCGCGCCGGGCGGGTTCGGGGTGTGGCTGTTCTTCCTGCTCTGGGTCGCGCTGGGCGTGCTCGTGCTGTGGGCCGACGCGCCCCTCGCCGAACCGGGCGGCGGGTTCAGCCGGGTCCTGGTGTACGGCTACCGGCTCGCCTGGTACCTGTCGTCCACCATCGTGCTGCTCTACGTCGGCAACATGAGCGAGCGGGAGCTGCCGTCGGGCAAGATCGGCAGGCTCCTCGGCTACATGTTCATCGTGACGACCGTCGGCGGGGTGATCGGTTCGTTCTTCCCCTCGATCCAGCTCACCTCGCCGGTGGAGATGGTGCTGCCGCACGGGTTGACCTCCAACTCCTTCGTCCGCGACATCGTCCACCCGAGGGTCTCCGAGGTGGAGTCGATCCTCGGGTTCGAGCAGTCCCGGCCCATGGCGCCCTTCGCCTACGCCAACACCTGGGGCGCCGCCTACGCGTTCTTCCTCCCGTACTTCCTGCTGACCTGGATCGTCCGCGCCGACATGCGGCGCCGCGCGTTCGGGCTGGCCGTCCTCGCCGCGTCGCTGTGGCCGGTCGTGTACTCGCTGAACCGGGGGCTGTGGGGGGCGCTCGGCGCGATCGGCCTGTTCGGCGTCGCGAAACTGCTCCAGGTGGGGGGTCCCCGCGTGATCGCCTGGACGGCCGGGATGGCCGCGGCGGGCGCGATCGTCGTGGCGCTGTCGCCGCTGCCCGGCCTCGTCCAGGACCGCCTCGACAACCCGCACAGCAACAACCGCCGCACGCTGCTGGCCGAGGAGACCACCCGCAGCGCCCTCACCGGCTCCCCGCTGGTCGGTTTCGGGTCCACCCGCAACGTCCAGGGCGACCTCGGCCAGGTCTCCGGCGGCGACAAGATCGGCTGCAAGGCGTGCGGCTCGCCGCCGCTCGGCACCCAGGGCCATCTGTGGCTCCTGCTGTTCGCCAACGGCATCGTCGGGACGATCGCGTTCTGCGCGTTCTTCGCCGTCCGGTTCCTGCGGCACTGGCGCGAGCGCGGCGCGTACTCGCTGGCGGGCTGCGCCGTCCTGATCGCCTGCGGCCTGTTCATGATCACTTACGACATGGTGGAGGTACCGCTGTACACGGTGATGATCGCTGTGGGCCTGATGTGGCGGGCGAGCCGGGACGCCCGCGCCGAGGCCCGGCCGCGCGCCCGTGCCCGGGTCGCCGCCGAGGAGGCGCCGCTGTGAGCGCCCCGGAGCAGACGCGGGCCGCCTGGATCTCGGCGGTGCGGGACCTGTGGCCGGACGCGCGGGTGGAGGCCGTCGGGCCGGGGCGCTCCGAGGGGGCGCGCCGGGAACTGGCGTTCCTGCCGGACGCGGAACGGCCGCGCCTGCTCGTCCCGGCGGGGATGCCGCGCGCCACCGCGGCCGCGCTGCGCCGCTACAGCCACGACCTCGGCGTGAAGCAGCGCGCCTCCCGCGGCCTGACGGCGGCGGCGGTGCGCACCGGGCTGCCGGAGCGGACGCTGCGCGACCGGCTCCGCGTCACCGGCGGCGGCCCCTCCGTCGAGGACCGGCTGTCGGAACTGCTCGGCCGGCCGGTGGTGGTCAGCGTGGGGCTCGGGAGCGCCCGCGCCAACCGCAAACCGATCCTGCACGTGCTGACGCCGCGCGGCGAGCCCGCGGCGTTCGTCAAGATCGGCGACACCGGCACGGCCCGCGCCCTGCTCGCCGGCGAGGCAGCCGCCCTCACCTACCTGAACGCCCACCTGCCCGCCTCGGAGTCGCGCGGGCGCCCGCACGTCCCGCGGCTGCTCCACCACGGCACCTGGCACGGCCTCGACCTGCTCGTCCTCGAACCGCTCCCGACCGGCGCGCTTGGCTGGCGTCCGCGGAGCCGGGCCCCCGTCGCCCAGATGCGGGCGCTGTTCGAGGTCGGCGGCGTCGAGCGGGCGCCGCTGCGCGGCAGCGCCTACTGGCAGGAGATGACCGCGAGCCCCGGCCTGGTCCTGGACGAGCGGCAGCGCGACGCCTTCGGCGAGGTCGTCGAGGGCGTCGGCAAGGCGCACGGCGACCTGGTCCTGGACTTCGGCGCCTGGCACGGCGACTGGACGCCGTGGAACATGGCCTGGCACCGCGGCGTGCTGCGCCTGTGGGACTGGGAGCGGTTCTCGCGCGGCGTCCCGAACGGGTTCGACCTGCTGCACTACCGGCTCCAGGAGGCGATGCGCACCGCGTCCGGGCCGCCCTACGCCACCTGGCCGGACGGCGCCGCCGCCCTCCTGGAGCCGCTCGGGCCGACGGGCCCCGCCGCGGAGGCGACCGTCCGGCTCTACCTCCTGGAGCTGTGCCGCCGCTACCTGCTGGCCGCCCAGGAGCCGATCGGCGGGCCGCTGCGCGCCGACACCGAGCGCCTGCTCACCCTCCTGCACACCACTACACCGGACACGATTTCGGGAGGAACCCCGTGATCTCACGCCGTGACGCCCCCCCGTGGGTCAAGGAGGCGGGCCGCGCCGCGACCCGCGCCGGAGGTCGGCTGACCTCCGGCGCCCGGATGCTGCCGGACTTCCTCATGGTCGGCACCCAGCGCGGCGGCACCACCTCGCTGTTCCGGGCCCTGGCCGCGCACCCGGCGACCGTCCAGCCCAACTTCCACAAGGGCGTGCACTACTTCGACGTCAACTACCCGCGCGGTCTCGGCTGGTACCGGGGGCACTTCCCGGTCCGCGCGCTCGCCGAGCGCCGCACGCGGGGCGCCGCCCCGCAGGCGTTCGAGTCCGCCGGCTACTACATGCACCACCCGCTGGCGCCGGAGCGGATCGCCGCCGACCTGCCCGGGGTCAAGCTCGTCGTCCTGCTGCGCGACCCCGTGGTGCGGGCCTACTCCGCCCACAAGCACGAGCTCGCCCGGGGGTTCGAGACCGAGCCGTTCGAGCGGGCCCTGGACCTGGAGCCCGAGCGGCTCTCCGGGGAGGTCGAGAAGATCCGGGCCGACCCCGCCTACGTGAGCCACAGCCACCGGCATCACTCCTACCTGGACCGCGGCCGCTACGCCGAACAGATCGAGCGGCTGTTCGCCCTCTTCGGAAGGGACAGGGTGCTCGTGCTGTTCGCGGAGGACTTCTTCACCGAACCGGAGCCCTGCTACGACTCCGCCCTGGAGTTCCTGGGACTGCCGGCGTGGCGGCCCGCGTCGTTCGAACGGCACAACGCCCGGCCCGGCTCCCCGCTGCCGGACCACCTGCAGCGCCGCCTGGCCGACTACTACGCCCCCTGGGACGACAAGCTCGCCGCGCTCCTCGGCGCCGAACCCGCCTGGCGGCGATGAGGCGGCGATGAGCAAACGCACCCTCGGCCCGGCCAGCGTGCAGGCGGAACCGCCGCTCGCTCCGGACTCGATCCCGGTGACCCGGTACGCGGGCGTGGTCCGCCGCCACCTGGTCGCGCTGCTGGCCGCGCTGCTGGCCGGGTGCGCGCTCGGGATCGTGAAGATCGTGCTGACGCCGACGACCTACACCGCGCAGATCTACGTGCTGGCGCCGCCGGTCGCGCTGCACCCCTCCATCGACATCGGCTCGGCGCTCGACACCAACACCCGCGCTCCCCGCGAGACGACGATGGACACCGAGGCCCAGCTCGTCTGGTCCCACCCGGTGCTGTCCAAGCTGGCGGGGCGGCCCGGCTTCGACGCGTCCGACGCCGAACTGCGCGACCGCATCGGCCTGACGGTGCCGTCCAACACCCACGTGCTCACGATCTCGGTGCGGGCCGGCACGCCGCGGACCGCCCAGGACGGCGCCCGGGTCGTCGCCGACTCCTACCTGACGCTGCGGAACCGGATCCTCGGCCAGGTGCTGGAGCACAACCGCCAGGCGCTGGAGCACAACGCCGAGCTGCTGAAGAAGCAGCTCGCCGCGCTGCCCGGCGACGAGGACGAGCTGCGCCGGCTCACCACCCGCACGCGCCGCCAGGCGCTCGTGAAGCAGATCCGCGACGTGGAGAAGCAGGTAACGACGATCAAGAGCAAGCAGGAGCAGCCCGGGGAGGTGCTGCGCGGGGCCCCGCTCCCCCGGCGGGGCGACGATCCCGGCCGCGACGTCGCGGCCGCGACCGGGCTCGGCATCGGGCTGCTCGGCTGGCTCGGCTACGTGGTGATCCGCGAGGTGCGGCCGCGCCGCATCCGGCGCCCCGCCGACCTGCGGCTGCACAGCCGGCTTCCGATCATGGTCGAGGGGACGGCGCTCGGCACCGGGCACCGCGAGGTCGCGCGCCGGCTGCGCAACCTGGTCTTCGACGCCGACGCCACCACCGTGCTGGTCACCGGGGTGCCCGGATCCGCCGGCACCGCCGTGGCCTACGAGCTGGCCGAGCTGTGCACCGAGGGCGGCTCGGCGACGACGGTGCTGCGCATCGTGGCCGACGGCGAGCCCTTCCACGAGCCGCCGGCCGCGGCCGGGACCGGCCACTCCTTCAACGTCCGGCTGGTGCGCAGCGACGACGACCGGCAGCTCACCCGGGCCGTCGACAAGGCGGGCCGCGTTTCGCGCATCGTCGTCATCACCACACCCGACATCAACGGCGCGGACACCATCGCCGCGGCCGCGGCCAGCGACGTGGCCCTGGTCGTGGTCGAACGGGGACGGGCCCTGGACCGCGAGGTCGCGAGCGGGGTGCTGGCCCTCGACCAGGCCGCCAGCCCCGCGCGCGTGATCGTGCTGACCGCACCCGTCCTGCACGGGCCCGCGTCCCCGGCGCCGCGGCGCGCCCAGCACCGGTCCCCGGTCGGGGCCGCCGCTCCCGGACAAGGTTGAGATGAACAGAACCGTCTTCTTGCAACGCGCGGTTAAAGTCGAGATGAACACTCCGCCAAGCACGATTCCGATCGGTGAGGGAGATCGTCGTGGGAGCTGACCGGACGGCCGACGCCCAGGGTGGGCAGCTGCTCGCCCTGGTCCGGCGCTATCTGGGGGCGCTGATCGGGCTCGCCGTGCTCGGCACCGCGGCCGGTGTCGTCCTGGAGATGGCCGTGCCGCCGCCGTTCAAGGCGACCGCGACGGTGCTGGTCAGCCCGCTGGAAGGCAACCCGTACTCGCCGGAGGGCCGCGGGGACGACCTGGTGAACCTGCAGACGGAGGCGCAGCTGGTCGCCACCGACAGCGTCGCCAAGATCGTCGAGAAGAAGCTCGGGCACGAGGCGGAGGGCGACATCGGGGTCTCGGTCCCGCCCAACACCCAGGTGCTCAACCTGACCTACACCGCGAGCAGCTCCGGCAACGCCCGCGCCGGCGCGCAGGCCTTCGCCGACGCCTACCTGGAGTACCGCACGCAGCGGGCGCAGGGCGTCGTGAACAACCAGCTCGCCAAGCTGAAGGCGCAGTCGGCCAGGGTCGAGCGCCTGCTGCAGCGGGCGAACAACGAGCTGGCCGCCTCCTCCGGCTCCCGGCGCTCCACCCTCCAGCAGCGCGTCACCGCCTACACCAACCAGCTCGGCGTCATCGACGAGCAGTCCAACGACATCGCCAGCACCCCCCTCGACCCCGGCCAGGTGATCACCCCGGCGGACGCGCCGGCCGGGCCCGGCATCGTCCGGCCCGCGATGTACGGCGCGGGCGGCCTGGTGCTCGGGCTGGTCGCCGGTTTCGTGATCATGCTGCTGCGCGAGCGGCTCAACCAGCGGCTGCGCAACGCCGAGTCGATCGAGGGACTCGGCGTCCGGACGCTGTCCGCCATCCCGGCGGGCGGCCCGTCCGGCGACACGCTGGCCCTGGTCAGCGCGCCCAAGAGCCCGGTCGGCGAGGCGTACCGGCGGCTGCGCGCCGCGGTCGTGGCCACCGCGCCGCAGACCCCGGTGGCGCTGCTGATCAGCAACGCGACCCCGGGAGGCAGCGCCCGCATGGCCAGCGCCAACCTCGCGGTCTCGCTCGCCTTCGCCGGCGCGAAGACCATCATGATCGACGCGACCACCGAGGACGCCGACGTCAGCACCCTGTTCGGCGCGCGGCCCGGTGGCAAGGGGCTGTCGGACACCCTGCTCAGCGGCACGGACCCGGCGACCCTGCTGATCCACACCGACTCGCAGCTGCGGCTGCTGCCGCGCGGCCCGCGCGCCCGCGAGGCCGCCCACCGGTTCAGCGGCCCGCGGATGCGCGAGACCGTCAAGGTCCTGCGCCGCCGCAGCGAGTACCTCATCGTGAACGCGGCGAGCCTGCACGACGCGGACGCGCAGGCCCTGTGCACGTTCGTCGACGCGGTCGTGCTCGTGATCAACCAGGGCGTCACGACCCGTGAGGAACTGCGGCAGGCGTACGTGGAGGCCGAACGCGCCGGCGTCACGGTGCTCGGCGCCCTGCTGGAGCCGCCGGAGCCGCGAGGAGGGCGCGGGACGCGGCAGGCTCCCGCCGCCCGCCAGTCCCGCCCGCCGCAGGGCGGCGAAGCCCGCCCGCCGCAGGGCGGCGAAGCCCGCCCGCCGCAGGGCGGCGAAGCCCGCCCGCCGCAGGGCGGCGAAGCACGGGGCGGCGCCGAGCCCCGCCTCCCGGAGACGCGCGGCGGCAAGCGCCGCGCCCCGGAGGCCCCTCTCGCGTGGGCCGAGGACCCGCCCCGCGCCTCGCAGGACGAGCCCGCCGCAGACCCCGCCGACTCCCCGTCCCTGGTCACCCAGGCGCTGCCGCAGGTCACACAGCCGCCCCGCACGGGCGAGGCGCGGCCGGCGCCGTCCGGGCGGCGCGGCGCACCGCAGCCGGAGCCGCGGCGGCGTCCCCTGCCGCCCGCGCTCGACCCCCCGTCCGGGCCGGGCAAGCCCGTCGCCCCCAAGCCCGTCTCCCCCACGGAGGTCACCCAGGGCACGGGGCCAGTGCGCCCGCGCCCGGCGGCGCCCTCCGACGCCGAGCCCCCCGAGCCGGCCGACGCGGAGACCGAGGAGACGCTGGAGTCCGCCGCGACGCGGACGCAGGAGGACATCTCCAAGTTCATGCCGCCGGAGTTGCCGGAGGACGGCGCGGACGGCACGCCCCCGGCCGGGCCGAAGGACGCGGCGCCGGACGTCGCGCCCCGCTACGGCAAGAAGCCGCACAAGGCCGGCCGGCATGCCGGCCCCTGAATCCGGCGAGGCCGCGGCGGACGAGCCGAAGCCGCCCGGGCCGGGCGGGTCCGAGCCGCCCGGCCCGGGCGGGCCGAACCTGAACCGGCTGGCCAGGGGCGGCGCCCTGAACCTCGTCGGCGCCGCCGTCGCGGGCGTCCAGGGCCTCGCGCTGGTCTTCCTGGTCGCGCACCTGTACTCGCAGCGGATCGCGGGCACCTTCTTCGCCGCGACGTCGCTGTTCATCATCCTGCAGGCCGTGTCGGGCCTCGGCACGGACGCGGGCCTGCTGCGCTGGCTGCCCCGCCACCTGGCGCTCGGCGACCGCGGCGCGGCGCGGCGGACGGTGCCGGTGGCGCTCGTCCCGGTCGCGGTGACGGCACTGGCCGCCGGCCTCGTCCTGGCGCTCGCCGCGCCGTGGACGGCGGGGCACATCGGCGCCGACGACCCCGGCCAGGCCGCGGGCATGGTGCGGGCGCTGGCGCTGTTCCTGCCCCTCGCGGGGGCGCACGACGCGCTTCTCGCGGCCACCCGCGGCCACGGCTCGATGCGGCCGACCGTCCTCGTCGACAAGATCCTCCGGCAGACGCTCCAGGTCGCCGGTGTCATCGTGGCGGCGCTGCTGACCGACGACGCCGTGTGGCTCGCGCTGGCGTGGGCGGCGCCGTACCTGCCGTGCCTGGTCGTCGCCCTGCTCTGGTACCTGAAGATCAGCCGCAGCGGCCGCGCCGAGGCGCCGGTGACCGCGGCGCCCGGGGCCCCGTCCGGCTGGCGGCCGCTGGCCGGCGACTTCTGGCGCTTCACCGCGCCGCGCGCGTTCGCGCAGATCTGCCAGACGGCGTTCCAGCGCGCCGACATCGTGCTCGTCGCGGCGCTCAGCTCGCCCCGCGAGGCGGCGATCTACACCGCCGCGACCCGGTTCATCGTGATCAGCCAGCTCGTCACCCAGGCCGTGCAGAACGTCATGCAGCCCGCGGTGAGCCGGCTGATGGCGCTCGCCGACCGCGCGGGCGCACAGCGGGTGTTCGCGGTGTGCGCGTCCTGGAACCTCGCGCTCGCCTGGCCGGTGCACCTGTCGATCGCGGTCGGCGCGCCGGTGTACGTCGGCTCCTTCGGCGACGGCTACCGCGGGTCCGGCGAGGTCGTCACGGTCATCCTGGCGATGGCGATGCTGGTGGCGACCGCGACGGGCGCCCGCGACGTGATGCTGCTGATGGCGGGGCGCAGCGGGCTCAGCCTGGTCAACCAGAGCGCCGCGCTCGGGGTGAACCTGGTGCTGAACGTGCTGCTGATCCCGCCGTTCGGGATCGCCGGGGCGGCGGCGGCGCGGGCGTGCGGACTGCTCGTGCGGACGCTGCTGGCCCTGGTCCAGGTCCGCCGGATCCTCGACATGACCCCGGCGAGCGCGGGGCTGTTCTGGGCGGGCGGTTCGGCGCTGGTCAGTTTCGCGGCGGTGCCGGCCGCCGTCCGGCTGGCCGCCGGCTCCGGCGAGGCCGCCCTCGCCGGCGGGCTGATCCCGGGCGCGATGCTGTACCTCGCCCTGCTCTGGGCCGGCCGCGAGCGGCTGTCCCTCACCGCCTTCGCCTCCCTGCTGCCGGGAAGGCGCGGCCGCACTGCACCCGCGGGCGCCGCCGCCTCACCCGCCACCGAAACGACATCTGCCAGGAGCATGCATGCCCACGGGAATTGACCAAGTGCGCCGTAAGTCCCGCGCGGTCCTTCGCAAGAGCGGGCTCGCCCCGAGCGGTCCGGTGTACGGGCGGCTGGTCGACGCCGGGCGTTCGCTGCCGATCCCGGCCGCGGCCCGCGTCGCGGTGTCCACCGCCGTGCTGCGGCGCCCGTGGAAGGTGCCGGTCCGGTTCGACCAGCTGCTCGTCGGCGCGCAGGGCGGCTGGACGGCCCGCGAGTTCGCCGACCGCACCGGCGACCTGCTGTGGCCGTCGACCCCGTTCCTGGACGGCCCGCACGTCGGGCTGCTCCGGCTCGCCGACGACCGGCCGGAACCGACCGACGCCGAGATCCTGGCCAGCCCCTACGGCAGGCTCGGGCTGCGCTGCATCGAGGCGGGCGGCACCTACTTCGGCGGCACCGACGAGGCCGGAGTCCTCGCGGCCGCCCGCGCCTTCATCGCGCGGTACCGCGGCGAGGAGGCGCCCGGCGCGGCGCCCCGCCCGCAGCAGAGCGGGCCGCAGGACCCGGTGCTCGTCGCCCCCGTCCGCGGCTCCGACCGGTACCAGGTCCTCGACGGCCACCACCGGCTCGCCATCGCCGCGATGAGCGGCGCCGACGGCGCCGACGTCGTCGCCAAATGGCTGCCCGTCACCACCCCCCTGCAGGACCTCCTGCTGAAGATGAGCTGGCTCGACGGCACCCACGAGCTCTACCAGCCGATCGGGGCGCCCGAGCTGAGGTCCGGCTGGACGACCGTCCGGCAGTGCACCGACCGGCTCGCGAAGATGGACGCGTTCCTCGGCGAGCGCGGCCTCGCCGGGGGCCGCTACCTGGACGTCGCGAGCTGCTACGGCTGGTTCGTCGCGAAGATGGCCGAGCGCGGCTTCGACGCCGAGGGCATCGAGCGCGACCCGCTGGCCGTCCCCCTCGGCCGGGCCGTCTACGGGCTCCCGGACGGCGCCGTCTCCACCGGCGACTGCGTCGAGTTCCTCGGCGGGCACGACCCCGGCCGCTGGGACGTGGTGTCGTGCTTCAGCCTGCTGCACCATTTCGTCCTCGGCCGCGGCTCGGTGAGCGCCGAGGAGCTGATCCGGCTGCTGGACCGCGCCACCGGAAGGGTGCTGTTCTTCGACACCGGCCAGGACAACGAGGCGTGGTTCGCCGACTCGCTGCGCGGCTGGGACCCCGCCCGCGTCGCGACGTTCCTGCGGGACAACACCGGCTTCGACGAGGTCATCGACCTCGGCCCCGACGAGGACGCCCGGCCGCCCTACGAGGACAACTACGGCAGGCACCTGTTCGCCTGCGTCCGCGCGGCGTGACCTCGCCGCGCCGCCCGCTCGCCGCGCTCACGGCCCTCCCGGTGCTCCTGGCGGCGGCGTGCGGCGGGACGGCCGCGCCCGCGAGCGTGCCGCAGGTCTCCCCGCCGCCCGCCGCGGGCTCCGCGGGCGCGCGGAGCGGCACCGTGTGGACGAGCGGTTCCAACGGGAGCGGGCAGCTCGGCCGGCCGGGGGCGGCCGCCGATCCCCGGCTCGCCCCCGTCACCGGCGTCGGCGGCCGGGGACGCCTCGACCGCGCCGTGGCCGTCGCCGGCGGCGGCCGCCACTCACTGGCCGTCCTCGACGGCGGGCAGGTCGTCGCGTGGGGCGCCAACGACGACGGCCAGCTCGGCGACGGCACCACCCGCGACAGCGGCGCGCCCGTCCGCGTCCGCGCACCGGACGGGCGGCCCGGCCGGCTGGACGACGCCGTCGCGGTATCGGCCAACAACGACTTCTCGATGGCGCTGCGCCGCGACGGCACCGTCGTGACCTGGGGCGAGGGATCGTCCGGGCAGCGCGGCACCGGCGAGCGCACCGCCCCTCCCGTCCCCACGACCGTGCGGGCGCCGGACGGGCGCGGGGCGCTCACCGGCGTCACCGCGATCGCCGCGGACGGGCACACCGAGCTGGTGCTGCGCGCCGGCGGGCAGGTGCTCGCGTGGGGCGCCAACGCGGGCGGCATGGTCGGCGACGGCACCCGCGAGGACCGGGCCCTGCCCGTGCCGGTGCGCGGCCTGGACGGCGCCGCGCGGCTGGACGGCGCCGTCCGCATCGCGATCGGCGGCCAGCACGCGCTGGCGCTGCTGCGGGACGGGCGGGTCGCGGCGTGGGGTCGCAACGAGCTCGGCCAGCTCGGGGACGGGACGCGCCGGGACCGGCTCACGCCCGCCCTCGTCTCGGGCGCGGGCGGCGAGGGCGTCCTCGACGGCGTCGCCGCGGTCGCCGCCGCGGAGAAGCACAACTACGCGCTCCGGGGTGACGGCACCATCGTCGCCTGGGGCAACAACACCGCGGGCCAGCTCGGGGACGGCACGGTGAAACCGCGGACCGCCCCGGTCACCGTCGTCGGGCGCAGCGCGCCGAAGCTGCGCGGCGCCACCCGCGTGTTCGCCGGGGAGGCCTACGGCGCGGCGATCCTGACCGACGGGACACTGCTGACCTGGGGCGCGGGCGGCAGCGGCCAGCTCGGCTCCGGGCAGAGGGCGCCCCGCAGCCGTCCCGGCACGGCGATGACGGCCGAGGGCAAGGTGCCGGCCGACGCCCTGTCGGTGGGCGTCGGCGAACGCCACCTGATCCTGCTGTCGAGGTCCGTAGCCCGGTAGCCCGCCCGGAGGCCCTCAGGGGTTCTGGGGCGGCTCAGGCCTGGCGTCGCCGGGCCTGGGCCCGTCCGCGGAAGGCTGAACCCCGGGAGGCTGGGCCCCGGGAGGCTGGGCCCCGGGAGGCTGGGCCCCGGGCGCGGGCGGCGGCGCCGCGGCCGCGCCGGGCGCGGGGGCTCCGGTCCCGCCGGCGGGCGCCGGAGTCGCGGAGCGGCGGCGCCACAGCAGGAACCCCGCCCCGGCGGCGACCACCACCACCGCGCCACCGCCGAGCAGGTACGGCATGGCCGATCCGTCGTCCTCGGGAGCCTGGTATCCGGTGGCGCGGCCGGTCGGCTGCGACTGGGCGAGCGTGCGCTCCTCCTGCTCCTGCTGCTTCTGGACCGACGCCTCCGGTGCGGGCTTGCCGTTGTTGCCGGGCCTGCCGGTCTTCGGCGGCGCGTACTTCGACTCCGGAAGCGTCTGCACGAAGCGCAGCAGCGCCAGGTCGGGCTTGCCCTTGCTGCCCTTCACGGCCCCGTCGTAGATGGACTTCACCCGGGCGCCCGGCAGCGCCGTGGAGGACACCCGGAGGTGGTCGCCGGCCAGCACCGCGTAGGTGCCCTTGCGCTTCATCAGGCCCGGCAACTGCTGGAGGACCTGCCCGGGGTCGTTTCCAGGCGGCAGGATCGCGATGAAGACCGCGACGGACCGGCCCTGGGCCGTGCGGAGCAGTTCCTGCGCGCCGTCCGACTGGTAGTACTTCGCGTGGGAGTCGACGTAGTAGCCGCTCTCGCCGATGCCCTCGGCGACCGCGTCGAGGTCGACGCCCGCGAAGGCGGGTGCGGCGGTCATGCCGAACGCCGGCACGAGGGCCAGCGCCAACGTCCCGGACGCGACGATGCGGCGGGAGAAGTGGTTCACGGGAGAGGCTCCTTCAACGCTGGGATGGCCATCGACATTACCGGCGCGACTTGGGGAAAGGTGGCCAAAGCCTAGGAATGGGCATCGGTCCGTCAGATGCCTCGGCCCCGGGTGTGCAGGGCGAGCAGAACGCGCTTGCCGGAGACGATCCCCGACGCCACCGCGAGCGCGAACGGCACGCGGCGCTCGGCCGGGTTCGCCTTGAGGGCGCGCGCCGACCAGCGCAGCGCGTCCCTGCGGCGGCCCACGGTCGCGCAGCCGAAGGCGAGCTGCCCGTAGACGCGCCCGGCCGCGCCCGGTTCCTCGCCGATCTCCGGGTAGTGCTCCAGGAACCACTCCAGCGCGGCCACCTTCGTCTCCCACGCCTGCGCGTAGTAGGACGTCAGCCCCCACAGGACCCGGACGTACGGCTCGTCCACGTTCACCACCGGGTGGCGGCGGGCGGCGCGGAGCGCGAGATCCCAGTCCTCGCCCTGGCTGCCGGGGATCGTCTCGTCCACCATGCCGATCTCGATGAGCGGTTCGCGGCGCGCCACGTAGGTGGAGGAGTGCACGCTCATCATCCGGTCGCGGATCAGGGCGTCGTAGGTGACCCGGTCCGTCCCGGCCAGCCGGGGGAGTTCCCGCCCGTCGAAGTCGATCAGGATGCCGGAGCTGCACAGCACGGCGTCCGGATCTCCCTCCAGGGCCTCCACCTGCGCGGCGAGCTTGCCGGGCAGCCACAGGTCGTCGTCGTCGCAGAACGCGACCAGGTCGGTGCCGAGGGCGAGGACCCCGGAGTTGCGGGCGCCCGCGAGGCCCGGCGCCCGGGTGTTGCGGATCACCTCGACGCGGTCCCCCGCCAGGGACGGGTCGGGCTCGGCCCGGTCGAAGACGACGACCGCGCGCACCTCGCCCCCGTACTCCTGGGCCAGCACCGACTCCAGCGCGCGGCGCAGCAGCTCCGGCCGGTTGTGCGTGGGGAGCACGACTCCGACGGATGGGGGCATCCAGGGCCTGCCTTGTCGTAGGGGGTCGGGAGGCGGCGCGGACCGGCGGCGCCGCGGGGCCGGCGGGCCCCGCGGCGCCGGGTCAGCGCGCGCCGGTGATCATGCCGGCCGCGACGGTGTTGTTGGTGGCCTCGTCGATCAGGATGAAGCCGCCGGTCAGGCGGTTGCGGCCGTAGTCGTCGACGAACAGCGGCCGGGTCACCCGCAGCGAGACGCGGCCGATCTCGTTCAGGCCGAGGGAGTCGGCCTGGTCGTCGCGGTGCAGCGTGTTGACGTCCAGCCGGTAGTGCAGCTGCTTCACCATCGCCTTCGCGGTGCGGGTCGTGTGCTTGATGACCAGCTTCGAGCGCGGGGTGAGGGCGCGGTCCGGGGTCATCCAGCAGACCATCGCGTCGATGTCCTGCGCGACCTCGGGCCGGTTGTTCGGGCGGGCGATCATGTCACCGCGGGAGATGTCGATGTCGTCGGCGAGGCGCAGCGTCACCGACATCGGCGCGAACGCCTCCTCGACCGGCCCGCCCGGCCCGTCGATGTGGGTGATCGTCGTGCTCAGCCCGGACGGCAGGTGCACCACCTCGTCGCCCGGCTTCAGCACGCCGCCCGCGACCTGGCCCGCGTAGCCGCGGTAGTCGTGCAGGTCGGGGTCCGTGGAGGCGTGCGGGCGGACCACGTACTGCACCGGGAACCGCACGTCGATCAGGTTGCGGTCGGAGGCGATGTGGACGTGCTCCAGGTGGTGCAGCAGCGACGAGCCCTCGTACCACGGCATGTTCACGCTGCGCTCGACGACGTTGTCGCCGTGCAGCGCCGAGATCGGGATGAACGTCAGGTCCGTGACCTCCAGCTTGGAGGCGAACGCCGTGAACTCGTCCACGATCCGCTCGTACAGCCCGCGGTCGTAGTCGACCAGGTCCATCTTGTTGATCGCCACGACCAGGTGCGGGACCTGCAGGAGCGTGGTGAGGAACGCGTGCCGGCGCGACTGCTCCAGGATGCCCTTCCGGGCGTCCACGAGGATGATCGCCAGGTCGGCGGTGGAGGCGCCGGTCACCATGTTCCGGGTGTACTGGATGTGCCCCGGCGTGTCGGCGATGATGAACTTGCGGCGCGGCGTCGCGAAGTACCGGTACGCCACGTCGATGGTGATGCCCTGCTCCCGCTCGGCCCGCAGGCCGTCGGTCAGCAGCGCCAGGTTCGTGTACTCCTCGCCGCGGTCGGCGCTGGTCTTCTCGACCGACTCCAGCTGGTCCTCGAAGATCGACTTGGAGTCGAACAGCAGCCGGCCGATCAGCGTGGACTTGCCGTCGTCGACGCTGCCGGCGGTGGCGAACCGCAGGAGGTCCATCTGCTTGGCCGGCCGGTCCCCGGCGAGCCCGTCGTTCGCGCTGGCCATCAGAAGTAGCCCTCCTTCTTGCGGTCCTCCATCGCGGCCTCGCTGGTGCGGTCGTCGGCGCGGGTCTGGCCGCGCTCGGTGATCCGCGTCGCGGCGATCTCCTCGATCACCTCGTCGAGCGTCTCCGCGTTCGACTTCACCGCGCCCGTGCAGGACGCGTCGCCGACCGTCCGGAACCGGACGGTCGCCGCGAACTCGGGCTCGTCGTCGCCGCGGTTCGCGAAGCCCGTCTCGGCGTCCAGCAGCAGCCCGTCGCGCTCGAACACCTGCCGGGTGTGCGCGAAGTAGATCGGCGGGAGTTCGAGTTCCTCGCGCCGCACGTAGTCCCAGATGTCGAGCTCGGTCCAGTTCGACAGCGGGAACACCCGGACGTGCTCACCCTGCACGATCCTGGTGTTGAACAGGTTCCACAGCTCGGGGCGCTGGTTCTTGGGGTCCCACTGCCCGAACTCGTCGCGGAAGGAGACCACCCGCTCCTTCGCGCGGGCCTTCTCCTCGTCCCGGCGCGCGCCGCCGAACGCCGCGTCGAACTGGTGCTCCTCGATGGCGTCCAGCAGCGGGGTGATCTGCAGCCGGTTCCGGGACGCGCGGCGGCCCTTCTGCTCCACCACCCGGCCGCTGTCGATCGCGTCCTGCACCGACGCCACGATCAGCCGGACGCCGAGCTCGGCGACCCGGCGGTCCCGAAACTCGATCACCTCCGGGAAGTTGTGGCCGGTGTCGACGTGCATGACCGGAAACGGGATCGGGGCGGGCCAGAACGCCTTCTGGGCCAGGCGCAGCATGACGATGCTGTCCTTGCCGCCGGAGAACAGCAGCACCGGCCGTTCGAACTCGGCCGCCACCTCCCGGAAGATATGGATCGACTCGGCTTCTAGGACGTCCAGCTGGGACAGCAGGTAATCGCAACGCTGCATGGTCTGGGGCTCTTTTCACGCTGTTCTGGCAGATGCAACCGGTGGCACGGAGACGGGCGCATGCCTTCCCACCGGATCGAAACGCCGGCCCGCGCCGGTTCAGTCCCGCCGTGGGGACGGACTGGTCAGGGCAGCGCGCCGCTCACTTCCCGGATGCCGGACAGCAGCGTTGACGCCGACATGGGATGGCACACCAGGATATCCGGGAGCCGGGGGTCCTCACGGTTGTAGCGCAGCGGCGACCCGTCGACCCGGGACGCGTGCGCCCCGGCGCCGAGCGCGACGGCCGCCGGGGCCGCCGAATCCCACTCGAACTGGCCGCCCGCGTGCACGTAGGCGTCCACCTCGCCGAGCAGCACCGCGGAGATCTTCGCCCCCGCCGACCCGATCGGCACCAGCTCCACCTCCGGCTCGACCGCCTCCGCCAGCCGCCGGACGAACTCCGGCGGCCGCGTGCGGCTCACGGCGATGCGCAGCTTTCCCGCGTCCGGCGCGGGGACGTGCAGCGGTGCCTCGCGGGGCGGCGGCGCCCCGGCGGGGCCGTACCCGGCCGTGACGGGGTCGGGGTCGGGGTCGGTCCGGACGAGCGAGGCACCGCCCACCGCGTCCGTGCGGAGCGTCAGGCCCTGCGCCGGCAGCGCGACGGCGCCGGCCGCCAGGCGACCGGTTCCGGACGCGTCCCGTTCCCACAGCGCCACGTGCACGGCCCAGTCGCGGCGGCCCTCCTCGGAGAACTCGCGAGTGCCGTCCAGGGGGTCCACGATCCACACGCGGGAGGCCGTGAGCCGCTCCGCGTCGGCGGTGTTGCGGGTCGGCGCGCGGTCGTCGCCCCTGGACCGCTTCCCGGCGACCGAGGACCGCCCCTCCTCGGACAGGACGGCGTCCCCGGGACAGCGCTCGGCCAGCGCCGCCATCAGGTACTCATGCGCCCGCAGGTCGCCGGTGTCCTTCAGGGCCCTCGCGTCGGCGAAGCCCACCTCGGCCCGCACGCCCAGCAGCAGCCGGCCCGCCGTCCCGGCGAGCTCGGCCGCGAGCGAATGATCGTCTGCCGCCGCTGCCTCGGTCATCTGAGATCACATTCCCGACTCGACTGGTCTGCTCGGTCTACTTTCTCATGCGTCCCGCACGGGCCACGGGACGAGGTCCCGCTCAACGGCTCGCCCACCAGTGTTCCGCCGGCGCCGTACCGCGGGCAGCGCCCTGTCGTGTTCCCGCCGGGGTTTCGTCCCCGCTCTCCGGTCGCGCGCCGGCGGGCCGCTCAGTACGCGCCGGAGCCGCGGACGACGGCCGACCAGGTCTTCCACATGATCTGCAGGTCCAGGGCGAGGGTCCAGTTGTCCACGTACCGCAGGTCGAGGCGGACCGACTCCTCCCACGACAGGTCCGAGCGGCCGCTCACCTGCCACAGCCCGGTCAGGCCCGGCTTGACCACCAGCCGCCGGTAGACGTCCCCGCCGTACTGGGCGACCTCGTCCGGCAGCGGCGGGCGCGGCCCCACCAGCGACATCTCGCCCCGCAGCACGTTGAACAGCTGCGGCAGCTCGTCCAGCGAGTACCGCCGCAGCCGGCGCCCCACCCGCGTCACCCGCGGATCCTGCCGGATCTTGAACAGCACACCGTCGTTGTCGTTGGCGGCCAGCAGCTCCAGCCGGCGCGCCTCGGCGTCGGCGACCATCGTGCGGAACTTCAGCACCGTGAACTCCCGGCCGCCGCGCCCGACGCGCGTCTGCCGGAACAGCACCGGGCCCTCCCCGGAAATCTTGATCAGGACGGCGATCAGCAGCAGCAGCGGGCTCAGCACCACGATCCCGCCGAGCGCCGCCACCCGGTCGACCAGGCCCTTGAGGACCTTGCGGCCGCCGTCCAGCTCCGGGTGCTCCACGTGCAGCAGCGGCAGGCCCGACACCGGGCGGATCGAGATCCGCGGCCCGGTCACGTCCATCAGCGCGGGCGCCACCACCAGCTCGACGTCGTTGCGCTCGATCTGCCACGCCAGCCGGCGCAGCGCCACCCCGTCCATCTCCGGGCACGCCAGCACCGCCACCGAGTCGGCGCCGATCCGGTCGGCGACCGCCGCCGCCTGGCCGAAGTCGCCCAGCACCGGGACGCCCTCCACCTCGGCGACCGCGTCCTCGCCCGACGCCAGCGCCGGGGGCAGGCAGACGGCCGCGATGTCCATCCCGTGGTACCGCTTCTTCTGCAGCAGCCGGATCAGGTCGGACACCGACGTCCGGTGCCCCACCGCGACGACCCGCCGCATGCACTCGCCGTGCCACCGCTTCTTGTGCAGCCACTTGCGCAGCCGGTACCGCGCCAGCAGCGCCAGGAACGTCCCGAGGGGCAGCGCCATCACCACGTAGCCGCGCGCGACGTCGGTCTTGGTGGCGTACGCCCCGATCGCCAGCACCGCCATCAGGATGAACCCGGCGCGCAGCACCCGGTGGAACTCCTCGTACCCGACGCCCACGTACCGGGGCTGGTACGCGCGGCACAGCATCAGCGCCGGGACCCACACCACCGGCAGGGCCACGGTCAGGACCACGTACGGCGCGTCGAGCTCCGTCGGGACGCCCGGGAACCTGAGCACGAAGGCGATCACTCCGGCCATCAGCATGCTGGCGAAGTCGAGAGCCCGCGCGATCCGCCGGTAGGTCCGGCTCCAGTTCTGCGACACCGCGCGCTCGTGCTCATGGCGGATCGATGACTCGGCCTGAACCTTGTCAACGACGGCCATAAACCACTCACCAATCCTGTGTAACGCGCGCCCCGTCAGCGCGATTCACACCGAAGACGGCTGAACGTCGCCCGAGGTTCACATTGAACCTGAACCTCGATCGGCCTGCATCTTACGTTCGCTTTGCCGTGGTCACGGACGGAACGCGCCTACCAGTTGGACAATGCGCCCGAACCGGCCCGAGCGCACACGGAAAAGGCGCCACTCCGCCTTGATCACGACTGCGCACCGGTCGCGAGACCGGATCCGGTCACCCGACCGGAAGCAACCGGTCACCCTGCGTGAACGAGATTCGCGCGCACCGCGGAACCGGCAAACAGGTCGCACTCGACCCGGCCCCTGCCAGCGCGGCGATTCCCGCGGTCCCTCCCACCCTCACGCTCCGAACCCGATCAGCCGGCGTGGAACGCGTTCTGCGCCGCGGCAAGCCCGTCGGTCAGCAACGCCTCGACCGCGTCCGCCGCCCGGTCCACCCCGAAGTCGAGCTCCTTGCGCTCCGCCGCGGAGAAGTCCTTCAGAACGAACGCCGCCGCGTCCATCCGCCCCGGCGGCCGCCCCACCCCGAACCGCACGCGCGGATACTCCTTCGCGCCCAGCGACTTGGTGATGGACCGCAGCCCGTTGTGGCCGTTGTCACCGCCGCCCTGCTTCAGCCGCACCGCCCCGAAGGGGATGTCGAGCTCGTCATGGACGACGACCACACGCTCCACCGGCACCTTGTAGAAGTCCCGCAGGCCCTTCACCGGGCCGCCCGACTCGTTCATGAAGGAGCGCGGCTTCGCCAGCACCACCCGCGCTCCGGCCAGACGGCCCTCCAGCACGTCCGCCCGCGCCCGGTGCGACTTGAACCTGCCCCCCGCACGCGACGCGAGGACGTCCAGCACCATGAACCCCGCGTTGTGCCGGTTCTTCGCATACGACGGCCCCGGGTTGCCCAGCCCCACCACGAGCCAGAGATCCGCGTCCACCCGCACTCCTCACACACGAGCACGGCCCCCGCGGGTGCGCGCACCCGCGGGGGCCGTGGAAGTACTTTGCGGCCCGCAGTCCGGCGCGGCCGCGCGCCGGGCCGCCGAGCGCCGGCGGCACCGCCGTCACTCGCCGGCGGTCTCGCCCTCGCCCTCGGGAACCTCGGCCGCGGCGGCCTCGGCCGCCTCGGCGGCCTCCGCCTCGGTCTCGGTCGCGCCGGCCGACGCGGTCGCGTCGGCGATCTGCAGGACGAGGGCCTCCTCGTCGACCTGCAGCGTGACGCCCGACGGCAGCTTCAGGTCGCCGGCGAGCACCTGCGTCCCGACCTTCAGACCCTCGATGGACAGGTCCACGGCCTCGGGGATGTGCGTCGCCTCCGCCTCGACCGACACCTGGACCAGCTCCTGCTGGATGACGCCGCCCGCGACGACGTCGCCGACCAGGTTGACCGGCAGGTCCACGACGACCTTCTCGCCGCGCTTCACCAGCAGCAGGTCGACGTGCTCCAGGACCCCCTTGACCGGGTCGCGCTGCACGTCCTTCGGCAGCGCCAGCGAGGCGCCGCCGGAGAGGCCCTCGATGGTCAGCAGCACGTTCGGCGTCTTCAGGGCCAGCATCAGGTCGTGGCCCGGCAGCGCGATGTGCTCCGGGTCGGTGCCGTGACCGTAGAGGACGGCGGGCACCTTGCCGGCCCGGCGGGTGCGCCGCGCGGCGCCCTTACCGAACTCGGTGCGCGGCTCGGCGGCAATGCGTACCTCGGACACGGCGAAAACTCCTCGTTGTTGCTTCCACGGCCGTCCGCCATCGGACGTCCGCTACGGACGATGCGTTGCGTTCCTCGCGCGCCGTCGAAGGCGGGCGCGCTCAAAGATTCGTTTGCGTTCCCCGGGGGAGTGCGGCCCCTGCGCGGGCACCGCACTTGAACGTCCCAGGGCATACGCGGTTGCACAAGTCTAGCCCAATACGGCAACGCCCAACGCCAAGGCCCTGCCGACGCCATGGCCACCGCCATGGCCACCGGCACGCGCCATGCCGTGCCCGACGTGAAGGTCTAGCTGTGGCCGCCGAAGAGGCTCGTGACCGAGCCGTCGGAGAACACCTCGTTGATCGCACGCGCGACCAGCGGCGCGATCGACAGCACCGTGAGCTTGTCGAACTGCTTCTCCTCCGGGATCGGCAGCGTGTTGGTCAGCACCACCTCGGAGATCCGGGAGTTCTTCAGCCGGTCCACCGCCGGACCCGACAGCACGCCGTGCGTCGCCGCGACGACGACCTTCGTCGCCCCCTGGTCGAACAGCGCGTCCGCCGCCTTCACGATCGTCCCGCCGGTGTCGATCATGTCGTCCACCACGACGCAGGTGCGGCCGGCGACCTCGCCGACCACGTCGAACACCTTGACCTCGTTGGCCACGTCCGGGTCGCGCTTCTTGTGGATGATCGCCATCGGGACGCCGCCCAGCCGGTCGCTCCACCGCTCGGTGACCCGCACCCGGCCCGCGTCCGGCGCGACCACGGTGACCTGGGAGGTGTCCAGCCGGCTCTCGAAGTGCCGGGCCAGCAGGTCCAGCGCGAACAGGTGGTCCACCGGGCCGTCGAAGAAGCCCTGGATCTGCGCGGTGTGCAGGTCGACGGTGATCAGCCGGTCGGCGCCCGCCGTCTTGAACAGGTCGGCCATCAGCCGCGCCGAGATCGGCTCGCGGCCGCGGTGCTTCTTGTCCTGCCGGGCGTAGCCGAAGAACGGCGCCACCACCGTGATCCGCTTGGCCGACGCGCGCTTCAGCGCGTCCACCATGATCAGCTGCTCCATGATCCATTGATTGATGGGAGCCGTGTGACTCTGGACCACGAAGGCGTCGGAGCCGCGCACCGACTCCAGGAACCGCACGAACGTCTCGCCGTTGGCGAAGTCGTAGGCGGACGTCGGCGTCAACTCGACCTGGAGGTTGGCGGCCACTTCCCTGGCCAGGTCAGGGTGGGCTCGGCCGGTGAAGAGCATCAGCTTCTTCTGACCGCTCGTTTTTATCCCACTCACCTCTGACAACTCCCCCTCAATGGAACCGTGCCCTACATGTGGGTTGTCGTCCCCACCTCCCGCGCACCAAAGATCGGGCGCGCGGGCCGCATCGTCGTCGAGCCGCTCTCCGGTCGGGCGGCTCTGTGTCGTCCCGGAAGACGCCGTCGTCCTCCACCTCCCCGCCCTGAGGCGGGGCAGTCCTCATCGGGCGCGCTAAGACGCGCTCTCCTCGCCGGCCCCGGCCCTCCGGGCCGCCTCGGCCGCCGGCGTCCCCGGCCGCTTCCGCTCGACCCACCCCTCGACGTTGCGCTGCCGCGCTCGCGCGACCGCCATCGCCCCCGGCGGGACGTCCTGGATGATCACCGAGCCGGCCGCGGTGTAGGCGCCGTCCCCGATCGTCACCGGTGCGACGATCATGTTGTCGCTGCCCACCTTCACGTGCGACCCGATGACGCTGCGGTGCTTGTCCACACCGTCGTAGTTGACGAACACCGAACTCGCGCCGATGTTCGAGCCGGCGCCGATCTCGGCGTCGCCGACGTAGGTCAGATGCGGCACCTTGGTGCCCTCGCCGATGTCGGCGTTCTTGGTCTCGACGTAGGTCCCGACCTTGGCCCTCGGCGCGAGCCGCGTGCCGGGCCGCAGGTAGGCATAGGGCCCGACCGAGGCGTCCGGCCCGATCTCCGCCCCGACGCACACCGCGTTGGTCACCGACGCGCCGGCGCCGACCGCCGTGTCGGTCAGCGTGCAGCCGGGACCGACCCGCGCGCCCTCGCCCAGGTGCGTCCTGCCGTGCAGCTGCGTGCCCGGGTGGACCTCCGCGTCCGGTTCCGCGGTCACGTGCACGTCGATCCACGTGGACGCGGGGTCGATGACGGTGACCCCGGCCCGCATGTGCGCTTCGAGGATCCGGTCGTTCAGCTGCCTGCGCGCCTGGGAGAGCTGGACCCTGTCGTTGACGCCCTGGGTCTCCACCCAGTCGGCGGCCAGGTGGGCGCCCGCCCGGTGGCCGTCGCCGCGCAGGATCGCCACCACGTCGGTGAGGTACTCCTCGCCGCCCGCGTTGTCGGTCGTCACCCGCTTCAGCGCGTCCGCCAGGAGCGCGCCGTCGAACGCGTACATCCCGACGTTGATCTCGTTGATGGCGCGCTGCTCCCCGGTGGCGTCCTTGTGCTCGACGATCGCCTCGGCGCTGCCGTCGGCCGCCCGGATCATCCGCCCGTAGCCGGTCGCGTCCGGCATCTCGGTCGTCAGCACGGTGACGGCGTTGCCGTCGTCCTCGTGCGCCTGGACCAGCGCCCGCAGCGTCTCGCCCCGCAGCAGCGGGTGGTCGCCGTTCGTCACGACGACCGTCCCGTCCAGCGCGCCGGTCTGCTCCAGCGCCATCCGCACGGCGTGGCCCGTGCCGCCCTGCCGCTCCTGCACCGCGGCCTCGGCGTCCGGGGCGTGCTCGGCGAGATGTTCGACGACCTGCTCGCGCCGGTGCCCCACGACCACGACGAGCCGCTCGGGCTCCAGTTCGCGGGCGGCGGCCAGCACGTGGCCCAGCATGCTGCGCCCGCACAGCTCGTGCAGCACCTTCGAGGTGCGGGACTTCATCCGGGTGCCCTCGCCCGCGGCGAGGACGATGACGGCGGCCGGGCGGCTCGCAGCACTCACAAGGAGGCTCCTCGGCATCGCGGACGGGGATCGGTCGCGGGCCCGCCCACCTGCGACATCATGCCACGGCAGGCCGGGGCGAACCCGACACGGGCAGGATACCGCCCACCCCGCTCCTGTCACCCCACCGCCCACCCCGGACGAACCGAGCGGGCATTTCCGACAGCTCCGGCGCAAGGACTCGAACCTTGTCTAGGGGCACCAAAAACCCATGTGCTGCCAATTACACTACGCCGGACTGAAGCGGCCAAACCGGACAGCGCCACGTGGCCGCCCCCACCTTACCCACACAGACGCGAGCAGCCCACCTCATTCGGTCGGCGCGGCACGCTTGGCGATGATCTCCCTTATCGTCTCGTCCGAGCGCGCGACGAGGCGCTCCTCGGCCGCGGCCGGACCGAGCATGGCGGCATAGGCCCACCCCTCGATCTTCCTGTAGAGCTCGGCGCTCCCGGTCGCGGAGATCTGCAGGCAGCCCCGGTACTCGTCGACGAGGTTCTTCCGGACGCTTTTGGGGTTGTGCCGTTTGATGGCGGGCTTCCGGAATTCGTCGGCCGGGTATCCGGTCAACTCCGACCACCATCCGGCAGCCGCCTCGATGTCGGCCGTCTCGTGGATGTGCAGCCGGATCCGCAGTTGCCCCCGGAGCACTCCGGCGACTTCCAGGAAGCGCAGGAAGAGGAGTATCAGGGCGGGATCGCTGTTGATGAACGAGACCCACTCCCTGCGCTTGTAGATCTTGTCCTTCTCCCCCTCGCACCAGTAGGCGAGCGCGCCGGCCATGAGGATGTCGCGCTCGTCCATCGCTCCGATCTCCCGGCAGGCCCTGAGCTTGGTCTCCCGGCGCTGCTGCTCGCGAGCCAGGTGGATCGGCTCCCAGCGCGACCTCCACATCGCGGCGACCCGCTCCTGGGAGTACCCCTTCCGGGGCGGCTCGGGGAGGTGCCGTAACCACAGGGAGCAGGTGCTGATCGAGATGTTGAGGGAGCCAGCGATCTCGCGGTAGGTCCAACCTTGGCGGCGGAGTTCGAGGGCCTTGGGCTTGAGCTTGTCTCGGATCTCGTCCGGCATCGGTCCACTCATGGGGGAACCTTAGCAGGGGTTTTAACTCTCTGTAGTTGTATCATGACTGCACGCAGTGCTAAGAGGGTGTCGTTTTGTCTGGATCGGTTTAGAGCGGGCGGTACCGAGCAAGCCCATTGCGTGCCGGTCGGCCAGGGCCCGGTCGGGCGGCGCACCGCTCGCCGCGGAGATGCGGCGGTGGCGGCGCCGGCCCCTGCTGCGCACGAGAGTTATGTGACCGAAGAGGCAGTTTCCCCCTCAACTTACCGTTCGCCTCTGCACAACCTACGGTCTCGTAGGTTACGTTGACGTAGGTAAGGCTGCCCCGACTCACGGGAAGTGATGACGCATGACGACAGCTCCGACCATGGATCCGCCCCGCCCGCAGCGGCGTCCCGAACTCGCGCCCCAGCAACGAGGCAACGCGGAGCGGGCGCTGGTCGCCACGTTCACCGCGCTGCCCTTCCTGGCACTGTTCGCCGCCGTCCCGCTGGCCTGGGGCCGGTTCCTCGGCTGGACGGACGTCGTGCTCACGGCGGTCTTCTACCTGTTGTCCGCGGGGGGCATCACGGTCGGCTACCACCGGTACTTCACCCACGGGTCCTTCAAGGCCACGCGCGGCCTGAAGATCTTCATGGCGCTGGCCGGGAGCCTGGCCATCGAGGGGCCGGTCATCACGTGGGTGGCCGACCACCGGCGGCACCACAAGCACTCGGACAAGGAGTTCGACCCGCACTCGCCGTGGCGGTTCGGCAACGACTGGAAGGCGCTGGGCAAGGGGCTGGCCTGGGCGCACTACGGCTGGCTGTTCGACGCCAACCGGACCTCCAAGCAGCGGTTCGCCAAGGACCTGCTGAACGACCGCGACATCAGGCGCATCCACCTGGCCTTCCCCGGTCTGGTCGCGGTGTCCTTCCTGCTCCCGGCCGTGATCGGCGGCGTGGTCACCATGTCGTGGACGGGCTTCCTCACGGCGCTGTTCTGGGCCGGGTTCGTGCGGATCACCCTGGTGCACCACGTGACGTGGTCCATCAACTCGATCTGCCACACCTTCGGCAAGGAGGAGTTCGAGGTCCGGGACAAGTCGCGCAACGTGTGGTGGCTGGCGATCCCGTCGCTGGGCGAGTCGTGGCACAACCTGCACCACTCGGACCCGACCTGCGCGCGGCACGGCGTGCTGAAGGGGCAGGTCGACATCAGCGCGCGCATCATCTGGACGTTCGAGAAGATGGGCCTGGCCCATGACGTCCGGTGGCCGAACCCCGACAGGCTGGCCGCCAAGCGCACGAAGCAGGCGGTTTGACCGCCACAATTGAACCCGTGACAGATCCCGCTCCCCGGGCCCGCAGAAAGCGGATGACCGGCAAGGAACGCCGCGAGCAGCTCCTCGACATCGGCCGGACGCTGTTCGCCGAGCGCGGGCTGGACGGCACCTCGGTGGAGGAGATCGCGTCCGCGGCCGGGGTGTCCAAGCCGGTGGTGTACGAGCACTTCGGCGGCAAGGAGGGGCTCTACGCGGTCGTCGTCGACCGGGAGTTCGAGCGGCTGCTGAGTCTGGTCACCGACTCGCTGAACTCGGCGGTCCACTACCGGAGCAAGCTGGAGAAGGCGGCGCTGGCGCTGCTGGAGTACATCGAGGAGCACCCGGACGGGTTCCGCATCCTCGTGCGCGACTCGCACGGCGGGACGGGCACGGGCAGCTATGCCAGCCTGCTGAGCGAGATCGCCGGCGAGGTGGAGCACATCCTGGCGCAGGAGTTCGACCGGCACGGGTACGACGACAGGTTCGCGCCGCTGTACGCGCAGAGCCTGGTCGGCATGGTGGCGCTCACGGGCCAGTGGTGGCTGGACGTCCGCAAGCCGCACCGGGAGGACGTGGCCGCGCACATCGTGAACCTGGCGTGGAACGGCCTGTCCGGGCTGGAGCCGAGGCCGTCGCTGGATCCGCGCCGCCGCCGCAAGGAGTTGGAGCGGCAGGAGAAGCGCGCGGAGAAGGCCGCCGCCAGGGCCGGGCGGGCCGAGGAGAGGGCGGCGGCGAAGGCGGAGAAGGCCCAGCGCCGGGCACGGCGCGACGTCGAGGAGATCGTCGACCCGTCAGCCTGAGGGCCGCAGGAACTCCAGCCGGTTGCCCACGGGGTCGTCGGCGTAGATGCGGCGGTGGCCGGGGAACAGGTCGTCCGGCGTGACCTCGTGGCCGGCGGCCCGCAGGCGCGCCGCGAGGGCGTCGAGGTCGTCCACGAGCAGGCCCGGGTGCGCCTTGCGAGCGGGCCGGAAGCCGGGCTCGATGCCGAGGTGGAGTTCGACGCCCGGGCCGCGGAACCAGGCTCCCCCGCGCTTGGCGAGGTCGGGCGGCTTGGGGACCTCCTCAAGGCCGAGGACGCCGCCGTAGAAGGCGCGGAGCCGGTCCTCGCTGCCGGGCGGGGCGGCGAGCTGCACGTGGTGGACACCGGTGATCATGGCTGCCTCCGGGCGTGACACCGGCGGCCGCCCGGAGTTCGTCCGGGAGGCCGCCGGCAGGGGTCGCCGGTCTCGGGTCGCGAGCCGGGTTTCGCGGACGCCGCCCGTCCGCCGGAGATGGCACACCGCAGGGGAACGAGTCGCTTCCCTCGGGCGGGCGGGCGGCATCCCGTCTAGGGGGTGGTGGCGATCACGAAGATCCTCCGGAACGGGAACACGGTGCCGTAGGGGGCCGCGGGGTAGGCGCGCCTGAGCCGCTCCCGGTACTCGGCGAGGAACTCGTCCGCCTCGGCGGGCGAGAGGGCGGTGAGGACGGGACGCAGCGCGCTGCCCTTGACCCATTCGAGGACGGGGTCGTCGCCGGGGAGGACCTGGGCGTAGGTGGTCTCCCAGGCGTCGACGGCGCATCCGGTGCGGGCCAGGAGGTCGACGTATCCGGCGGCGTCCAGGACGGGGGCGTCGCGCTGCAGGTGGGCGAGCCGGCCGCGCCACCTCTCGGAGCGGCCCATCTCGCGGAGCAGGACATGGCTGGGCGCGTCGAAGTTGCCGGGGACCTGGAAGGCGAGGCGCCCGCCCGGGGCGAGGGCGCCGACCCATCGGGGCAGCAGGTCGAGGTGTTCGGGGACCCACTGCAGGACGGCGTTGGAGATCACGAGGTCGAGGGGCCGCCGGGGCTCCCAGGCGGCGACGTCGGCGACGCGGAAGGCGAGCCGTCCCGGGATCTCGTGCGCGCGGGCCGCCTCGATCATCTCCGGCGAGCTGTCGAGGGCGTCGATGACGGCGTCGGGCCAGCGGGCGGCGAGGGTGGCGGTGAGCTCGCCGCTCCCGCAGCCGAGGTCGGCGACGCGCGCGGGCGGTGCGCCGCCGAGCCGTCCGGCGAGTTCGGTGAAGGGCCTGGCGCGCTCGGCGCCGTAGACCCCGTACTGCGCGGGGTCCCACACGGCCGCGGTTTGTCTCGACATCAAGAGACATCATGCCCCGCGCATATCTTGATGTCAAGAGTCTTTGGGTGCGTGTCGCGCGACCGGTCGCCTGACGGATGCGCCCCCGCCTGCGGCGCTCCTAGGCTCACCGGCATGACGAACGACGAGAGCGGGTGGGCGCTGGCGCTCGGCCCCGGCGGGCCGGTCGGGACGGCGTGGCTGATCGGCCTTGCGGCCGGGCTGCGCGAGGCGGGCGTGGACCCGGCGGGTGCGGGCCTGGTCGTCGGGACGTCGGCGGGCGCCATCGCCGGCGCGGCGATCACCACGGGCAGGGACCTGGCGGCGCTGGCGGAGCTGCCGCCGCCCAGCGGCCCGCCGGCGCCGGTGGACGACTCGGTGATGGCGCGGGTGTTCGCGGTGGGCGGCACTCCGGGACTGGAACCGGACGAGGCCAGGCGGCGGATCGGGCGGCTGGCCCTCGACGCGGCCGCGCTGCCCGCGGAGCACCACCGTGCGAGCATGCGGTACCTGGTCGGCACGGACACGTGGCCGGACGCCCGGTTGCTGATCACCGGGGTGGACGCCGTGTCGGGCGAACCGGTGCTGTGGGACGGGTCGAGCGGCGTCCCGCTGTCGCTGGCGGTGGCCGCGAGCAGCGCCGCACCCGGTTTCGCCGAGCCGGTGCCGATCGGCGGGCGCCGCTACCTGGACGGCGCGTTCGCCGGGTGGTCGGAAGCGGAGCTGGCGCAGGGGGCCGGGCCGCTCGTCGTGATGGAGCCGATGCCCCACATGCGGGGCGGCGCCGGTGACGTCCGGATCGTCCCGGACGGGCGTGCGCTGGAGGTGTTCGGGCCGAGCCTCGGGGACCGTTCGCGCTGGACGCCCGTCTACCGGGAAGGGGTCCGGCAGGCCCCGGAGGCGGCCGAGCGGATCGCCGCCGCGCTGGCCGTCCGCCGCTGATCGCACCCCGTCTTTCTCGATATCAAGACAGGTAGGGTGTCGGCATGCGCGATGAGGTCGACAGGCTGGTCGAGGCGTGGAACACCGAGCGTCCGGACCTGGACGTCCGGCCGCTGCAGGTCCTGAGCCGCGTCTCCCGGCTGGCCCGCCACCTCGACCGCGCCCGGCGCGCCGTGTTCGCCGACCACGGCCTGGAGCCGTGGGAGTTCGACGTGCTCACCGCGCTGCGCCGGGCGGGGGCCCCCTACCGCCTGAGCCCGGGCCGCCTCCTGCACGCGACGCTGGTGACCTCCGGCACCATGACGAACCGCATCGACCGGCTGGCGGCGGCGGGCCTGGTCGAGCGGCATCCCGACCCCCAGGACAAGCGGGGCGTGCAGGTCCGGCTCACCGGCGCGGGCCTGACCCGCGTCGACGCCGCCTTCGCCGACCTGCTCGGCCGCGAGCAGGCGATCCTGGAAAGCCTCTCCCCCGACCAGCGCGAAGCCTTGGCCGACCTCCTGAGAACCCTGCTCGTACCCTTCGACGCGTGATCTCCCAGGGGGGCGACCCCCTGGAAACCCCCGTCACGAGCCGGGCGGTCCTCACGCCACAGCGCGAGTCTCCGTGCCCGCGCGAGTCTCCGTCGTGTCGCTGCGGTCGCCCGGCTCGACGGGTCGTGCGACCTCCAGGCGCTCAGAGCGCCTTCCGGCCACCCGACCCGCGGCCGTGTCTGAGCGGGTTCACCGGACTCCCCGACCACGGGTTGACGCCGTCCGCGGCCATGCACAGCTCGTTCAGGTTGGTCTTGCCGGCGATGCGGGCGCCCTGCGCGCGGGCGGACGCGACGGCGGGCGCGTCCGCGGCGGCGGGCTCGGCGCGCTCGGCGACGGCCCGGCAGCCCGCGGTGGTGGGCAGCCCGGCGACGTCGATCGCGTCCTCGACGGCGAGGCGCGGGCCGTCGCCCGGCTCGTCCGTCCGGAGGACCCAGGTCGTCATCCAGGGATGATGCCCGGTGAGTCTGGGAACCGCCAGGAACGTCCTGCTAGCCGAGATCCTCGGCGAGCATGAGCCACTCCTCCTCGACGCCGGCGGCCTCGGTCTGGATCTCCTTGAGCCGGGCGTCCAGCTCCTGGAGCTTGGCATAGTCGGTGGCGTGCGCGGCGAGCTGCTCGTGGAGGGCGGCCTGCTGCCCGGCGAGCTTCTCCAGGCGGCGTTCGAGGCGGTCGAGCTCCTTGCGGGCCTTCCAGTCCTGGCCGCCCGCCTTGGGTCTGGGGGGCGCCGGGGCGGGCTCGTCCCGGACGGCGCCGGGCTTGGGCGCGGTTCCGGCGGCGCGTCGTCCGAGGTACTCGTCGACGCCGCCGGGCAGCAGCGACACGCGGCCGTCGCCGAGCAGCGCGACGACGTGGTCGGTGATGCGCTCCAGGAAGTACCGGTCGTGGCTGACGACGACGAGGGTCCCGGGCCAGCCGTCCAGGAGGTCCTCGACCTCGGTGAGGGTCTCGATGTCGAGGTCGTTCGTGGGCTCGTCCAGGAGGAGGACGTTGGGTTCGCCCATCAGGAGGCGGAGCAGTTGCAGGCGGCGGCGCTCACCGCCGGAAAGGTCGCCGACGGGCGTCCACTGCCGGTCGCCCGCGAAGCCGAGCCGTTCGAGGAGCTGGCTCGCGGTCCATTCGCGCTTGCCGACGGTGATGCGGCGGCGGATCTCCTCGACCGACTCCAGGACGCGCCGGGACGGGTCGAGATCCTCCAGGTTCTGCGACAGGTGCGCGAGCTGGACGGTCTTGCCCTGCACGACCGTTCCCGAGGCCGCCTGGACGGAGCCGTCGAGGAGGCGCAGCAGGGTGCTCTTACCGCTGCCGTTGACGCCGACGAGACCGACCCGGTCGCCCGGGCCGAGCCGCCACGTCATGCGCTGGAACAGGTCGCGGTCGCCGAGGCGGACGCTGACGTCCTCGATGTCGTAGACGGTCTTGCCGAGCCGCGCGGTCGCGAACCGGGTCAGCTCCACCGCGTCGCGCGCCGGCGGCTCGTCGGCGATGAGGGCCTGCGCGGCGTCCACCCGGAACTTGGGCTTGGACGTGCGGGCCTGCGGGCCGCGGCGCAGCCACGCCAGTTCCTTGCGGAGCAGGTTCTGCCGCTTGGCCTCGGTGGCGGCGGCGATCCGGGAGCGCTCGGCCTTGGCGAGGACGTAGGCGGAGTAGCCGCCCTCGTAGCGTTCGACGCGGCCGTCGACGACCTCCCACGTGCGGTCGGTCACCTCGTCCAGGAACCAGCGGTCGTGGGTGACGACGAGCAGCGCGACCTTGCGGCCCTTGAGGTGCCGGGCCAGCCAGTCGATCGCCTCGATGTCGAGGTGGTTGGTGGGCTCGTCCAGCAGGAGCAGGTCGGACTCGGGGACCAGGAGCCGGGCCAGCGCGACGCGGCGGCGCTCCCCGCCGGACATGCCGGCCAGCGGCGCGTCCAGGTCCAGGTCGGCGAGCAGGCCGCCGAGGATCTCGCGGACGCGGACGTCGCCCGCCCACTCGTGCTCGGCGCGGTCGCCCAGCACGACGGACCGGACGGTCGCGGTCTCGGCGAACGCGTCCCGCTGGGTCAGGTAGCCGAGCCGGATCCCGCGCGCGTGGGTGACGCGCCCGTCGTCGGGTTCGGTCTCCCGGGCGAGGACGGACACGAGGGTGCTCTTGCCGCCTCCGTTGCGGCCGACGACGCCGACGCGGTCGCCCTCGTCCAGGCCGAGGGACACGGCGTCGAGCAGCGGCTCGGGCCCGTAGGCCTTGGCGACGTTCTCAAGATTGATCAGGTTCACGGCGCCTTCAAGCGTAGGGCCCCGCGCACACCGCTCGCGCGGCGCGTCCGGTCCGGACGATCAGTTCGGGGGCGGCGGGCCCGAAGGTCCGGCCTCCCCCGGCTGCCCGTACTGATCCGGCCGACCGTACTGATCCGGCCGACCGGGCTGGCCGTACTGACCGGGCTGACCGGGCTGACCGGGCTGACCGGGTGGGCCGTACTGACCGGGCTGACCAGGCTGACCAGGTGGGCCGTACTGGCCCGGCTGCCCGTACTGGCCCGGCTGCCCGTACTGGCCCGGCTGCCCGTACTGATCCGGCTGGCCGTACTGACCCGGCTGCCCGTACTGATCCGGCTGGCCGTACTGACCCGGCTGCTGCGGCGGGTACGGGGCGCCGGGCGGCCCGTACACCGCGCCCGGGCCCCCGGACCTCGACGATCTCGTGGCGAGGACCACCACCAGGGCCACGACGCCGATGACGACGACCAGGAAAAGGATCACGAGGAGAAGCAAAGCTGTCATGCCGCGGCCGCTCGCCATCTTGTCAGCCCATCTCGGCGCGAATCGATCGGTCGAGGCGGCCGGGTCCCGGCCGCGCGGCGAGCCTACTGCCCGCCCGCCTCCCCCGGCATCACGGAGCCGGGCGCCACGGGCCCCGGCACGGCGGGGCCCGGCGCACCCGGACCCGGCAGGGCGGAGCCCCTTCCGGCGGAACCCGTCCCCGCGGCGGCCGCCACCACCTTGTCAGGGGCGTTGCGGCGGAGGTCCCGGTCGCGGCGCACCGCCAGCAGGACGAGCGTCGCCAACACGGCGATCGCCACGAGGCCCAGCACCCCGGACAGATACGTCATCGCTCCACCTCGCCGTTCGGGTCAGTCCCGGAGGAACCGGTGTCACGGATAGATGACGCGCTCTGCTACCCCGGGGTTCGCTTGTGTGACGATGGCAGCTACCAGGACAGGGCCGTCCAACCGTCCCGTCAGAGGATTGTGGCCCCGGGGACGGGTCCCTGGGCCCGGACGATCTGCTCCGCGACACCGGCGGAGTCCAGCGCGTCGGCGAGCCCGGCGGCGTCGTCCTCGCTCTCGGCGAGGAACGCGCAGGTGGGGCCGGAGCCGGAGACGAGCGCCCCGATCGCGCCGAGCTCGCGGCCGGTGTCGAGCGTGCGGCGCAGGGACGGGCGCAGCGAGAGCGCGGCGGGCTGCAGGTCGTTGGACAGCGCGGCACCGAGGGCCTTGGCGTCCCCGGTGGCGAGCGCGGTCATCAGCGCCTCGGACACGGTCGGCCAGGCGGCCGCCTCCCCCGCCGCCAGGCGGAGCCGGTCGCATTCGCCGTAGACGGCCGGCGTGGACAGGCCGCCGTCGGCGGTGGCGAACACCCAGTGGAAGGTGCCGCGAGTGAGGGCGGGAGTGAGCCGCTCGCCGCGCCCGACGCCGACGGCCGTGCCGCCGAGGACGGCGAACGGGACGTCGCTGCCGAGGTCCCCGCCGAGCTCCATCAGATCGTCGCGGGTGAGCACGGGCTCCTCCCGGTCGTCCCAGAGCCGGGCGCAGGCGACGAGCGCGGCGGCGGCGTCGGCGCTGCCGCCCGCCATGCCCCCCGCGACCGGGATCGCCTTGCGGATCGAGAGCCGCACGGCCGTCTCGACGCCGAGGCGCGCGGCGACGAGCCGGGCCGCCCTGGCGGCGAGGTTGTCCTCGCCGGTGGGGACGCCGCCGACCGCGACGCGCGCGTGCGGGGCCGCCCGGACCTCCACCGCCAGCCGCTCGGCGGGCTCGGCCGTCACCTGGTCGAACAGGGACACGGCGTGGAACACGTTGACGAGGTCGTGGTAGCCGTCGTCGCGGATCGGCCCGACGCCCAACTGGAGGTTCACCTTGGCGGGGACCCGCACCGTCACTGCGCTCACTCGCGAAACCCTACGGGACCCTCAGCCGCCGCTTGTGACGGGGAGGTTGCGGGGGTTGAAGTAGGGCGTCGTGGCGAGCTCGCGCAGCGCCGACGTCGCGTGCTTGTCACCGGTCACCGAGTAGGAGCGGCGCTTGTCGCGGGCGTTCTTCGCCTGCTCGTCGGAGTCGAAGTACACGATGGCCTTGACCTGCGGGTCCTGCAGGGTCTTGGCGGCCTCGCGGAGCCACTCGGCGCGGCGCGGACCGTAGGACTTCGGTACCCCGAACTCGGCGATCATGATGGGCTTGTGGCGCCCCCGGGCCCACTCCGTGAACGGCTTCAGCGCCTCCGACAGGTCGCGGTAGTCGTAGTCGGCGCCGGGCTGGGCGTCGGCGCAGATCCAGTCGACCTGGTCGTCGCCCGGGTAGTAGGAGCCGGCGTTCGCGCCGCTGAAGCCGCGGGCGGTGGGGCACCACACCCAGGCGACGTTGTCGACGTTCTCCCGCTTGAAGATCTCCCGCAGGTGCTTCCACGCGGCGACGAAGTCGGCCGCCGAGTGGACGCGCTTCTGGCCGGACGACTTGTCCATGTCCCGCGACCAGCGCAGGAACACGGGCTTGCCGAGGGCCTTGACGGCGCGGGCGCGCTTGGCGATCAGGTCGTCGTGCTCGCCCTGGACGATCTCGCGGGTGTCGCCGCCGTCCCAGGTCAGCAGCAGGTAGCGGTTCCCGTCCGCGACGGACTTCTCCAGCCCGCCCGGGAAGTCGCTCTTCCAGCCGCGGTAGCTCTGCACGATGTCGAGCCGGCGGCCGAGCTTCTGCTCGAAGTCCACGAGGGACGCCATGCCCGGCTTGCCGGCGTCCTTCCCGGATGGCGACTCGGACGGCGACTCGGACGGCGGTCCCGAGTCCGACGGCGAGCCGGACGGGGACGGCGAGGCCGAGGCGGACGCCGGGCCGCCCTCAGGCGGCACCCACGCCCCGAAGTAGGCCCCCTGTTCCGGCGGGACCGGTGCCACGCCCGCCCGCGCCGTCGTCGTGATCCTGGGGGCCGCGCCGGCGCCGCCACCGCAGCCCGCCGCGACCGTGGCGACCGTGGCGATCACCCCCGCGATCGCGAGCAGCGCCGTCCCCACGATCGGCATCCGGGTCCGCGCCGCCCGCGAACGCGCCTTCACATCGACCTCCGGCTCATACTGATGCTGTCTCATCCCCCGCGGGGTGCCCTCGCCTCAGGGGGTCGAGGGTGATCACCCCGGCGAGAAGGACCATACTCGGCAATCCGGGCAAAGGCGGCCACGTTCAGCGCTTCGCCCCGGGCCCGCGGATCGACGTCCGCGGCGCGCAGCGCCTCCTCGGCGGCGGCCGCCGACCCGGCCCATCCGGCCAACGCGGCGCGCAACGTCTTGCGGCGCTGCGCGAACGCGGCGTCGACCACGGCGAACACCTCCCGCCGGGACGCCCCGGTCGGCGGCGGTTCGCGGCGGGTGAACGCCACGAGCCCGGAGTCGACGTTCGGCGCGGGCCAGAACACGGCGCGCCCGACGGACCCGGCCCGGCGGGCGTCCCCGTACCAGGCGAGCTTCACCGACGGCACCCCGTAGATCTTGGAGCCGGGCGCGGCGACCATCCGGTCGGCGACCTCGGCCTGCACCATCACCAGCGCGGAGCGCAGCGACGGCAGCGTGGCCAGCAGGTGCAGCACGACGGGGACGGCGACGTTGTAGGGCAGGTTCGCCACGAGCGCCGTCGGCGCCGGCCCCGGCACCTGCGTGATCCTCATCGCGTCGGCGCGGACGACCTCCAGCCGCCCCGCGAGGTCCGGTTCCCGGGCGGCGGCCGTGGCCGGCAGCTCGGCGGCCAGCGCCGGGTCGATCTCCACGGCGACGACCCGCCGCACCTGCGGCAGCAGCGCCAGGGTGAGCGAACCCAGCCCGGGACCGACCTCGATGACGACGTCGCCGGGGTCCAGCCGCGCGGCCCGGACGATCCGCCGGACGGTGTTGGCGTCGATGACGAAGTTCTGACCGAGCGTCTTCGTCGGCCTGATGCCGAGCCGCCCGGCCAGCTCCCGCACGTCGGCCGGCCCGAGCAGGCCCCTGGTGTCCCCCATGCGACAAGTCTCCCCTGTCATCGCGCGGCCCCGTCCCCCAGGTCCCCGCGGGCGCCGGTCAGGAGAACAGGAACTTCCCGCAGTTGGGCCACTGGCCCTGCCAGCGGCCGTTCACCCGCTTGTAGAGCAGCTGGGCCCGGTAGGTCTGCTCGGCCGAGCTGGCGTCCGACGGCCTGCCCGAGCCGCCGACCGAGGCCCACGACGCCAGGGAGAACTGGTAGAGGCCGTAGTACCCGGCCGAGTTCACGGCCTTGGGGTTGTTGTGGGACTCGCAGTTGGCGAGGCCGTGCCAGTTCAGCCGCGTCACCGAGCCGGAGTTCGCCGACTTCGGCCCCACCGCGATGATCTGCGCGACCGGCTTGCGCTTGACCTTCCTCGCGAGGACCTTCGTGACCTTGCGGCCCTTGCGGCGGACGTAGGCCACCTTGACGATCGTGATGCCGGAGCGGCCCTTGCGCAGCTCCTTCTCGCTCCACGGCGGGACGGACGAGCTCTTCTTGCGGACCGTCGGGGCGGACGTCTTCACGACCTTGGTCACCGGGTCGGAGAGCAGCCGCATGATCTTGATGACGTCCCCGGCGGGCTTGTCGGCGGCCGGCTCGACCAGGTCGTGCGGGCCGAGCGCGATCTTCGCCTGCTCCAGCACCTGGCCGACGGTCGCGCCGGTCGTCATGGTCTCGGTCTTCTTCGCGTCGACCACGATGACGACCTTGCGCGGCGCGGGGGCGGTGGTGCGCGGCGCGTCCGCGACGGCGCCGTTCTTCGGGGCCGCCGATCCGCCGTCCCCGCCGCACGCCGAGGCGAGCAGCGCGGACGCCAGCAGGACGGCGAGGGGCGCGATCGCGCGGGGCGCGCGCCCGCACGGCGCGGATGGGGAAGGCACGGGGAGTTCCTCCAGGGAGCCGGGCTCGGGGGGCGCCCGTCCAACGGCCAGAGATTAGAGGTCCCCGCCCGTCTCCGCCACCGCAACGCCGTCACTCGTCCCATTTGCCCGATATGCATGCCCGGAATCCGTACCGCCGTCCGGCTTCGGGGGGGGTCACCAGGGGCCGAAGGCGCGCTCCCCGTTCGCGGCGATCGCGGCGCACAGCTCCGCCAGGTCCACGCCCTTGACCTCCGCCATCGCGCGGACGGTGTGCGGGATCAGGTACGAGGCGTTCGGCTTGCCGCGGTGCGGGATCGGCGTCAGGAACGGCGCGTCGGTCTCCACGAGCAGCAGGTCGAGCGGCGCCGCGCGCAGCGCGTCCCGCAGGGGCTCGGCGTTCTTGAACGTGACGTTCCCGGCGAAGCTCATCAGGTAGCCGCGATCGGCGCAGACCCGCGCCATGGCGGCGTCGCCGGAGTAGCAGTGGAAGACGACCGTGTCGGGCGGGCCCTCCTCCTCCAGGATCGCCAGCACGTCGTCGTGGGCCTCCCGGTCGTGGATGACCAGGGCCCTGCCGGTGCGCTTGGCGATGTCGACGTGGGCGCGGAAGGAGCGGTGCTGGTCCGCCTTGGGCGCCCAGTCCCGGTAGTAGTCCAGGCCCGTCTCGCCGATCGCGCGGACCTTCGGGTGCGCGGCCAGCAGGGCGACGTCGGCCAGGACGGCGTCGCTGATGCCCGTCGTCTCGTTCGGGTGGATCGCGACCGCCGCGTACACGTCGTCGAACTCACCGGCGGTGTCCACCGCGAACCGGGAGGACCGCAGGTCGCAGCCGATCGTGACGATCCGCGCGATGCCCGCCGCCTTCGCCGACCTCAGCTGCTCGTCCACCGGCGTCTCGACGATGTCGAGGTGGCAGTGGCTGTCGAAGACGTCGACGGGCAGGCGCTCGGGGAGCGGCGGGTAGGACCGCGAGGCCTGCCCGTCCCCCTCTTCGGTCACGCCTTCTCCAGCCGGGCGAGCTCCTCGTCCACCACGGACGTCTCCAGCTTCTTGAACAGCGGCACCGGCTTGGCCAGCGGGACGCCCGGCTTGATCGGCATGGACTCCCAGCGCGCCTCGGTCGCGTAGTCGCCGGTGAGGACGCGGTAGTCGGGGCCGCCCTCCTCCGACACCGTCTCCAGCTCCGGCATGCCGCTCCACACGCCCTGCCCGCCGAGCATCTCGTAGACCTTCTGCGAGGAGTTCGGCAGGAACGGCGTCAGCAGCGTCTTGGCGTCGTCGACGACCTGCAGCGCGGTGTGCAGGATCGACTTGACGCGCTCGGGGTCGTCCTTCAGCTTCCAGGGCGCCTGGTCCGACAGGTACTTGTTGGCGTCGCGGACGACGTCCAGCGCCTCGGTGATCGAGTTCTTGAACCGCGACCGGCCCAGCTCGGCGCCCACGGCCCCGAACGCGGCGCGGCTGCGCTCCAGCAGCGCCCGGTCGGCGTCGGTGAGGTCGCCCGCCTCGGGGATCGCGCCGAAGTTCTTCGCCGCCATGTTCACCGAGCGGTTCACGAGGTTGCCCCACGCCGCCACCAGCTCGTCGTTGTTGCGGCGGACGAACTCGGACCAGGTGAAGTCGGTGTCCTGGTTCTCGGGCCCGGCGACCGCGACGTAGTAGCGCAGCGCGTCCACGTCGTAGCGCTCCAGGAAGTCCTTCACGTAGATGACCACCTGGCGGGACGAGGAGAACTTGCGGCCCTCCATCGTCAGGAACTCCGACGACACGACCTCCGTCGGGACGTTCAGCGCGCCCAGCGAGCCCGGCGTGCCGCCCTTGTCACCCTGGCCGCTGTAGCCGAGCAGCATCGCCGGCCAGATCTCGGCGTGGAAGACGATGTTGTCCTTGCCCATGAAGTAGTAGGACAGGGCCTCCGGGTCCTGCCACCAGGCGCGCCACGCCTCGGGGTCGCCGGAGCGCCGCGCCCACTCCACCGACGCGGAGAAGTAGCCGACGACGGCGTCGAACCACACGTACAGCTTCTTGGCCGGGTTGTCGCGCCAGCCGTCCAGCGGGATCGGCACGCCCCAGTCGAGGTCGCGGCTGATCGCCCGCGGCTGCATGTCGTCGAGCAGGTTCAGCGCGAACTTCAGCACGTTCGGCCGCCACTGCGCCTCACCCCCGTGGCCGCGCCCGGCCGCCCCGCCGCCCTGCTTCCCGCGCAGGTACCGGCCGAGGACCTCGGTGAACGCGGGCAGGTCGAGCATGAAGTGCTCGGTCTCGGTGAACTTCGGCGTCTCGCCGTTGATCCGCGACACCGGGTTGATCAGGTCGATCGGGTCGAGCTGGTTGCCGCAGTTGTCGCACTGGTCGCCGCGCGCCCCGTCGTACCCGCAGATGGGGCAGGTGCCCTCGATGTAGCGGTCCGGGAGCGTCCGGCCGGTGGACGGCGAGATCGCGCCCATCGTCTTGGTCGGGAAGATGTAGCCGTTGTCGTACAGGCCCTTGAAGATCTCCTGGACGACCGCGTAGTGGTTCAGCGTCGTGGTCCGGGTGAACAGGTCGTAGGACATGCCGAGGCCGTGCAGGTCCTCGGCGATCACGGAGCTGTAGCGGTCGGCCAGCTCGCGGGCCGTCACGCCCTCCTTGTCGGCCTGCACCTGGATCGGCGTGCCGTGCTCGTCGGTGCCGCTGACCATCAGGACCTTGTTGCCCGCCATCCGCTGGTAGCGGCTGAACATGTCGGCGGGCAGCGCGAAACCGGAGACGTGCCCGATGTGACGGGGCCCGTTGGCGTACGGCCATGCGGGCGCGGTCAAGATATGACGGCTTGACGAGGACATGGAATCAAGGGTAGTCGCGTCACGGGGGCCGCGGCACGCGAGTAACCTGGCTCGGCGTCACAGCACGGACCAGCGGAGGCGGGAACGAAGGCATGGCCCAGACCACGTCCGACCAGGCGGTCGCCCGGGAGGCAGGCGAAGCGGGGCCGGACGCGCCGCCCCTCCCCTCCCGCCTGCTGGCCCGGGTGCGGCGGACCCGGCGGGTGGTGTGGCTGTCGCTGCTGGTCGCGGCGTCCGCGGTGCTCGCCCAGTGGGTGGTCATGACGCCGCCGCTGTACTTCGACCCGTACTACGTGTGGCTCGCCGCCCGCGACTGGCCGCACATCCCGCTCACCCAGTGGCCGTTCGACGAGGTCCCGCACCAGGTCACCCGGATCGGGCTGGTGCTCCCGGCGCGGCTGGTCCAGGAGATCCTCGGGGACGGCCAGGCCGCCTACTTCACCGTCGCCGCCCTCGGCGGCGCCGCCTTCTTCGTCGGGACGTACCTGGTCGTCCGGTCCCTGTTCGGGGACGCGGCGGGCCTGGCGTCCGCGGCGGTCATGCTGGTCCACCCGTTCTTCACCATGACCAACCCGTTCGGCCACGAGATCACCTGGTCGTCCGGGGTGATGCTGCCGGACATGCCGGGCGCCGGGCTGTTCACCATCGGGATGGCGGGGCTCGTCGTCGCGAGCCGCAGGACCGGCCGGGCGCAGACGCGGATGCTGCTCGCCGCCGGGGTGCTCCTCGGCGCGTCGTTCCTCGTCCGGGAGTTCCTGGCGTTCCTCTTCCTCGCCATCCCCGCCTACCTGGCGCTGCTGCGGATCCCGTGGCGCCGCAACGTCACGGTCGGCGCCCCGATGCTGGCGATCCTGCTGCTCAACTTCGTCCACAACCAGCTGGTGTGGGGCAGCCCGCTCGCCGGGCTCATGTCGGCGGCCGAGCACGGCGGCCAGTCCCGCGACTACGTCACCCGCTCGCTCGCCGCGCGGTCGTTCCTGCGCGCGATGCACGAGTGGAACCCGCTCGGGCTCGTGTTCACCGCGGCGCTGGCCCTCACCGTCGCCGGCTGGGCCGTCACCCGCGACCGGCGGCTCGCGCTGGTCCTGGTGTGGTTCTTCACGCTGGCGGTGCCGCTGACGCTGTTCTCCGGCGTCCTGGACCCGAACGACATCTCGCTGCGCGCCTGGCTCCAGCGGTACTGGTTCGCGGTGCTGCCCGCGCTGCTCGCCGGCGGGTCCGGGTCGCTGATCCTGATGTTCCGGATGCTGCCGTCCGGCCTGGTGTCACGGCTGCGGCTGCGGACGGTCGTGGCGCCCGCCCTGGCGGTCGCGCTGGGCGCGACGTACGCGGTGGCGGCCGTCCGCGCCGTCCCGGAACTGCCGCGCGACAAGGCGTGGAACGAGCTGCGCGGGTACCTCGGCGACCACCGCGGCATCACGCTGATCTGCGCCGACCGGCGGCTCGCGCAGACCCTCACCTTCTACACGCGCGACATGTGGGGCCGCCCGGTCTGGCGCGGCGAGATCCGCGACTTCCCGCACTACCTGCCCGTCCCGCGCAACGCGACGGAAGGGCCGATGCTCTACACGCGCTGGCGCGGCATGGAGTCGCAGATCGGCGGCGGCTGGCGCCCCGACCCCGCCCAGGGCTGGACGCTCATGTGGCGCTCGTCGGACGGGGTCCTGCAGCTCTGGAATCCCCCCGCCGGGAGCTAGGCCTGTCTCCAGGTGGCTTCGGCCGCACGCGCGAACGCGTGAGCCGGCCGGTGGAGCGAAGCCGGAGGCGAGGGGAGCCGGGCAGATCGCGAAGCGATGCCGCGTTCGCCCAGGCCGGTCACGTAGCGGGCCGCCAGGCGAGCGAAGTGGGCCGGGACTGTGACAACGCGGCCTAGCGGGTCCAGGCGACCCAGTCGCCCTCGACGGTGCGCCGGCTGGCGACGACGTGCCAGCCGGGCGGCGCGCCCTTCGGCCACGACGCGGTGGGAGGAGCGTTCTTCGGCCAGGCCAGGACGACCATGTCGGCGTCCTGCGGCGGCGCGGTCCAGCGCGCGTCGAACACGCTCCCGTCGCTCCACCAGGCCCAGTAGTACTGGGAGAGCCGGATCGTCCACCAGATGTTCCAGTCGACGGCGATGGACCGCTGCCTCGGGAGGTCCGCACTGCCCCGCAGGTCGGTGTAGGCCGTCTCGGCGCGCACCAGCGGCTGCGCGATGCGTTCGGTGGCGGTGGTGCACATGGCCAGCGCGACGACGGCCAGCAGGCCCGCCAGCAGCACCGGGCCGTTCGAGCGGCGGGGCCGCAGCAGGACGGCCGCCGCCGACAGCGCGAGCAGCAGGAGGCCGGCCAGCGTGGCGCGCCAGAGGTGGAACGCCGTCCAGTCCCAGGTCAGGAACGACGTCTCCGGGAAGTCGTAGGCCGTGTAGGTGTACCGGGTGAGCAGGTCGCCCGCGTACCACTGGACGACGCACGCGGCGGCGACCGTCAGCACGGTCGCTGCGCCCGCCGCCCACAGCAGCGTCCGCCGCGAGGCGCGCGTCAGGACCGCGACGCCCACCGCGAACAGCGCCGGCGTGACGCTGGCCAGGTAGCGGCCGTACACGTAGTTGCCGACGCGGTACTCGACCGGCAGGGCCGCCGACGTGGCGAACGCGATGCCCGCCACGAGCACGGCGACCGCGAGCGCCAGCGCCCGCAGCGGTCCCGGGGTGGCGCGGCGGACCGCGAGGCACCCGACCGCGACGAGCCCGAGCGCCGCCACGCCGCCGGTCGCGACGGACTGGTACCAGACCTGGCCGGTGCCGAGCGAGAGCATCCAGCCCCACCCGTCCAGGGTGGTGAGGCGCTTCACGACGTTGCCGCCGAGGTCGTTGTCGCCGTGCGGGTACATGTGCGGCAGCAGCGACCGGTTCAGCAGCATCCCCGCGGCCGTCGCGGCGGCGAGGACGACCGTGGCGGCGGACACGGCGCGCCAGGACCGCCACCGGAACACCAGGGCGGCGCCGAGCAGCGCGGCGTGCACGAGCAGCAGGATCGCGCCGCGGGTGTGGCAGGCGTAGGCGTAGGCGACCAGCAGCGAGGCGCCCGCGCCCGCGAGCGTCAGCCGGACGGACGAGCGGCGCCCGGCCGGGGGCGGGGCGGTCAGCCAGGTGTGCGCCAGGAGCAGCCAGCCGACCACGAGCACCGGCAGGATCGCGTCGGTGAGCACGAACCCGGAGTAGAACAGCACGCCCGGCAGCAGCGCCGTGACGTGCGCGAAGACGTAGGACCACCGCCGCCGCACCGCCAGCCGGCGCAGCAGCAGGTAGGCCAGCGGCAGCATCGCCGCGCTGACCAGCGCGTTGATCGCCAGGGCGGCCCGGTAGACCCCGACCGGGCCCTCGCCGATCCAGAAGGCGGGCGTCAGCAGCAGCGGGTAGCCGCCGCGGTACACCGTCCCGAACGACATGTCGGCGTCGGGCCCGCCGGTCAGGACGCGGGCCGCGAACAGGTACCCCGACTCGTCCGGCGTCGCCACCGGCAGCGTCTGCCCCGACCCGAGCCAGAGGCGCACGGCGACCTGCGCGACCCAGCCGAGCGCGAACAGCCAGGCCCAGCGGCGGCGGTCCGCGCGCGGCGCGGCGCCGACCGGGTCGGCCGGGGGCCGGGCGACCCCGCCTCCGGGCGGCGCGTCCGGGGGCGCGGCGTCCTGCGGCATGCGCGTGCTCACCGGCGGGCGGCGCGCCGGGCGGCGGCTGCCGGGGAAAGAGGATCCATCGACGGTCAAGCCTGTCATAGTGCGGGCGGGGCTCCCGAGCCCGGCCCGGAGACGCTCAGCGGCCGTCCTCGCCGCCGTCCTCCGGCGCGGTCGCGCCCGCCTTGCCGGCGGCGACCTTCTCCCGCTCGTCCGCGGTCGCGGCCCCGTCCGCCGGCACGTCACCCTCGGCGGCCTTCTCGGCCTCGTCCCTGGCGACCTTCAGCGCGGCGGCGTCGACGACGCCCGCGGCCTCCTCGGCCGGGTCCGTGAGCGGCGGGTGCTGGCGGCGGCGGATGCCGAGAATGCTGACGAACAGCGAGGCGAAGATCGCCTGGAAGCTCATCACCAGCGCGGTCGCGGCCGGGACGACGATGCGCAGCGAGTGCCGGGGGTCGAGCTCGCCGAAGCTGTTCACCCGCCAGTGCAGCAGGGACGCGACGAGGCCCGCGAGGCCGGCGACGGCCAGCAGCCCGCCGATCAGCAGGCCGCGCTCCAGGCTCCACCAGTCGATGACCCTCTGCACCCGGCGGTCGTGCGGCAGGAATCCCTCCTGCATCGCGTAGACCTTCGTCAGCAGGCCGAACAGCACCGCCTGGAAGCCGATCACCAGCGCGGCGGAGGCGCCCACCAGCGTGTCGACGTCGAAGGCGATATCCCCGACGGTCACCGGACCGGTCGACAGCGCGATCCCGGCGACCAGGCCGAGGGTCATGAAGACCAGGCCGGGGATGAGGAACAGCCAGCGGGGGCTGTAGAGCATGAGGAAGCGCAGGTGGCGCCAGCCGTCGCGCCAGGTGTTGAGGTGCGGGGCGCGGGTCCGGCCGTCCGGCGACAGCGTGGTCGGCACCTCGCGGATGTCGTAGCCCTGCAGGGTCGCCTTGACGACCATCTCGCTGGCGAACTCCATGCCGCCGGTCTGCAGGCCGAGCCGCAGGATCGCGTCCTTGTCGAAGGCGCGCAGCCCGCAGTGGAAGTCGCCGATCTTGCTGCCGAAGAACAGCCGGCCGACGAAGCTGAGCACCGGGTTGCCGAGGTAGCGGTGCAGCCGCGGCATGGCGCCCTCGGCGATGCCGCCCTTGAACCGGTTGCCCATGACCAGGTCGGCGCCGTCGCGCAGCTCGTCCAGGAACGGGCCGAGGGTGGCGAAGTCGTAGGAGTCGTCGGCGTCGCCCATCGCGACGTACCTGCCGCGCGCGGCCCGGATCCCGCCCATCAGGGCGTTGCCGTAGCCCTTGTCGACCACCGGCACGACGCGGGCGCCCGCGTCCCGGGCCAGCTGCTGACTGCCGTCGGTGCTGCCGTTGTCGGCGATGACCACCTCGCCGTCGATGCCGCTGTCCTCGAAGAAGCCGATGGTCTTGCGGACGCAGGTCTCGACCGTCTCGGCCTCGTTCAGACATGGCATCACTACGGAGAGTTCCACGCGATCTCCTTCATTACCCCTGGTGGCGTCGTTACCCTTGGTGACCCTGTTACACCTGCTGACCGTCTGCGGCGTTTTCCACTAATCTCTGTTGTTCCGCGTGTCGTTCATCGGGACGGCCCGTCGGCGTTCATGATGCCCGCCGAGGGCGGGGCATGATGGCCGCTCTCGTCAAGAGCACCCGTATCGTGTTGCCCACTTGTAACCGGGAAACCCTATCCGGCACGGTCGCGGGCGGCATGTTAGGACGTCAAGCATACGGGCACGGCGGCCCGGAAAGGGTGGGCGGCTGTGACGCGCGCCGCAGGACGCAGTGCCGTGGACGAACGTAGTGCCCTGGACCAACGCAATGCCACCGGACCGGGGGCCGGACATCGAAGGGAAGGTGCGGCAGTGGCGGGGGAAACGCCGCGGGGCACCGCGCTCGACGGGTCGGCGCAGGGCGCGGCGGCCCTGGCGACGGCGGCCGCGTCCGCCGCGGCGACGGCCGCACCGGACGCTCCGGGCGACACGCCCGGGGACGCGAAGTCCGTCCCGGAGTCGGCCAAGTCTCCGTCAGGAGCCGGCAACGCCGCGCCCGATTCTGGTACAGAGAGCAAGGAATCCGGCATAACGGTCACCTGCCTCCACGAGTCCATTAAGGACGGTCCGAAAACCGATTCAAAGATGCGCCCGGAATCGGGAGACGCATCGGATGGCCCACCCGGCGACAACGCGGAACCCGGCCGCGGCGGCGGCCGCGGCGGCGGGCGCGGCGGCGGACGCGGGTTGTGGACGCTGGCGCGCCGGAACCCGGTCTTCAGTGTGATCATTGCCATAGCGGCGCTGCTCCGACTGGTGGCGATGCTCGGCTACCAGCCGGTGATGTTCTTCAACGACAGCTTCGACTACCTGAACGTCGCGATGGACCCGTATCCGCACCCGCTGCGGCCCGACGGGTACTCGTTCCTGCTGCTCGTCCTCAGGCCATTCCACAGCTTCGCGCTGGTCGCCGGGCTCCAGCACCTCATGGGCCTGGCCATGGGCGTGATGATCTACGCGCTGCTGCGGCGCCGGTTCGGGCTGCCCGGCTGGGGCGCCGCGCTCGCGTCCGCGCCGGTCCTGCTGGACGCCTACCAGTTGCAGCTCGAACACCTGGTGCTGTCGGACACGACGTTCACCTTCCTGGTGATGTGCGCGGTCACGCTGCTGCTGTGGCACGACCGCCCGACCTGGAAGATCGCCGCGGCGGTCGGGCTCATCGTCGGGATGGCGTGGCTGACCCGCTCGGTCGGGATGCCGGTGCTGCTCGGCGTGCTGGTGTACATGCTGATCCGCCGCAGCGGCTGGCGGCTCATGGCCGTCACGCTGGTCGCCTGCCTGCTGCCGGTGCTGGGCTACATGGGTTGGTACAAGGCCGAGAGCGACAAGTTCGCGATCACCGAGAGCAACGGGATCTTCCTGTACGCGCGGGTCTACAAGTTCGCCGACTGCCACCGGATGAAGGACCTTCCGGTCAGCGAGTACCCGCTGTGCACCGAGCCCGCGAACCGGCTGCCGAACTCGCAGGACGGCATCTGGAACGCCCGCTCCCCGCTCAACCGCTACACCGGCACGCGTTTCAGCCCCGAGAACAACAAGCTCGGCAACGACTTCGCCAAGCGGGCCATCGCCGCCCAGCCGCTCGACTACGCGGGGGTCGTCGCGCACGACTTCCTCCGCGTCTTCCAGTGGAAGCGCACGGTGTTCCCCGACCCGGCGACGTACTCGCAGTACGAGTTCGAGAACAAGAGCAGGCCGCTGCCCGACTGGCACATGCCCGGCGGCGGGACGGCCGCCCAGGACGCGCGCGGCTACGAGCACGGCAACGCCCGCACGCAGGTCGTCGAGCCGTTCGCCGGGGCCGCCCGCGGCTACCAGGACGTCTTCTACCTGCGCGGCACCATGGTCGGCGGCATCCTGCTCATCGGCCTGGCCGGGCTGGTCCCGCTGTGGCGCCGGTTCGGCGGCGAGGCGCTGCTGCCGTGGACGCTCGCCACCGGGCTGCTGCTGGCGCCCGCGGCCACCGCCGAGTTCGACTACCGGTACGTGCTGCCCGCCGTCCCGCTGGCGGCGCTCGCCGCCGGGCTGGCGTTCAGGCCCGAGGCCCGCGCGACGGCGGCCGGCTGGACGCGCCGCCTCACCGGGCGCGGCAAGGGCGTGGCGGCCCCGCCGGCCGAGCCGGCGGCTCAGGAGTCACCGGAGGCCGCCCGCGTCACCGCCTGACCGCCGCGGGGCTACCAGGCGTGCATGCGGCGCAGGTGGAAGACCATCGCCACGTCGCTGCCGCTGCGGGCGATCGGCACCTCGTCCTGCCTGCCGTCCGTCGCCGACAGCGCCTTGACGTTCTGGCCGCCGCAGGTCGGGCAGGACCGGTCCATCCAGGGCGTCGTGCAGGGCTGGCCCCGGCGCCGGTAGACGACGGCCTCGTTGCCGTGCCCGTCACCGGAGTGCCGGACCTGGAACTCCTCGTCCCAGGACCCCTCGCAGCTCAGACACTCGAAGACCCACACTTCGCGGGTCGTCCACGCGTCGTGCACGGCACTCACCCCTCACAGACCGTTTTCCGCGCATCACGTCGGCGCCTCTGGTCTGCTTCCCTCGGACGCCCCGGCCTGAGGCCACCGCATCGTTTATGCCCGGGAGGAGCCCGTTTGGACCGCTCTGGAGCCGGTGACTATTTCCTGGCCTTGACAACGGCGTCGTAAACGAGGCGCTTCTGGGCGCCGTTCTCCCGGGCGACCTCGGCGATGGCCTGCTTGCGCGGCGTCCCGGCCGCCTCCCGCGCGGCGACCGCCGCCGCCAGTTCCGCCGGGTCCGTCAGCCCTCGCGGCTCCGGCGCGCCGCCGACCACCACCGTGATCTCGCCGAGGACGCCGTCCCGCGCCCAGTCGGCGAGTTCGCCGAGCGCCCCCCGGCGGACCTCCTCGTAGGTCTTGGTGAGCTCGCGGCACACCGCGGCGGGACGGTCCGCGCCGAACGCCTCCGCCATCGCCACGAGCGTGACGGGAAGCCGGCGCGGCGACTCGAAGAACACCATCGTGCGGGGCTCGCCCGCGAGCGACTCCAGCCGGCGGGCCCGCTCGCCCGGCTTGCGCGGCGGGAACCCCTCGAAGCAGAACCGGTCGGTGGGCAGCCCCGACACCGCCAGCGCGGTCGTGACGGCCGACGGCCCGGGCAGCACCGTGACCGGGACGCCCTCGGCGACGGCGGCGCGCACCAGCCGGTACCCGGGATCCGACACGCCCGGCATTCCGGCGTCGGTGACGACCAGCACGTCCCGTCCGGCGAGCAGGTCCTCCACCAGGCCCGCGGCCCGCTCCCGCTCGTTCAGGTCGTTGTAGGACACGACGCGCGCGGCCAGTTCGACGCCGAGGTCGCCCGCCAGCCGCCGCAGCCGCCGCGTGTCCTCGGCCGCGATGACCGGCGCCTCCGCCAGCGCCGCCCGCAACCGGGCCGAGGCGTCCTCGGGCCTCCCGATCGGCGCCGCCGCGAGCCGCAGCGTTCCCGTCCCCGCCTCCATCACGGCCCCCATCCCGGTCGTCCCGTCACGCGGCTCATTGTCCCAGGGAAGGCGCCAAGGTCCTGAAGGAGGCGGGAAGTGCAAATAAACTCGCAGGATGTCGACGACGGATCTGGCTCCGGTCCCGGCCATGGCGTCCCGGCGCAGGCCCCCTCAGCTGCGGGAATGGCTCGCCCCGGCGATCCCCGGCGGCGCGCTGCTGTCCTGGCTGGGCCCGCTGCTGGTCACCGCGCTCGCCGCGTACCTGCGGTTCGACCGGCTGGGGACGCCGAAGGCGGTGGTGTTCGACGAGACCTACTACGCCAAGGACGCGCTCGCCCTGCTGAAGTTCGGCTGGGAGCACAACACCGTCGAGAACGCCGACAAGATGCTCATCGCCGACCCGGACGCCCCCATCTGGGGCAGCGGGCCCGCCTTCGTCGCGCATCCGCCCTTCGGCAAGTGGATGATCGCGATCGGCGAGTGGATGTTCGGCGCGACACCGTTCGGATGGCGGTTCGTGCCCGCCCTGGTCGGGACGCTCTCGGTGCTGATCCTGTGCCGCGTCGCCCGCCGGATGACCGGCTCGACGCTGCTCGGCTGCGCCGCCGGGCTGCTGCTGGCGCTGGACGGCCTGGCGTTCGTGACCAGCCGGGCCGCGCTGCTGGACGTCTTCGTGATGTTCTGGGTCCTCGCCGGGTTCGCCTGCCTGGTGAACGACCGGGACCGGTCCCGCCGGGTGCTCGCCGAGCGGATCGACGAGGGCCGGACCTCGGTGTACGGGCCGTTCCTCGCGCACGGCTGGCGGTGGGGGGCGGGCGTCTGCCTCGGTCTCGCCTGCGCCACCAAGTGGACGGGGATCTTCTACGTCGCCGCGTTCGGGCTCATGACCGTCCTGTGGGACTACGGCGCCCGCCGCGCCGCCGGGGTCCGGGCCCCGTTGCAGGGGACGATGATGCTGGAGGCCGTCCCGGCGTTCGTGCAGATCGTCGTGGCGGGGCTGGTCGCCTACCTGGCGACCTGGTGGGGCTGGATCTTCAGGCCGGGCGGCTGGGGGCGCGGCGAGGTCTCCGGCAACCCGCTGTGGCGGCCGTTCGAGGCGATGCCGAAGCTGTGGCACTACCACTCGGAGATGCTCGGCTTCCACACCGGCCTGGACGCCAAGCACCCGTACCAGTCGTGGCCGTGGGACTGGCCGATCCTGCGCCGTCCGGTCGCGTTCTTCTACACCGAGCCGAAGGGCGCGTGCGGCGGCACGGCCCGCTGCTCGCGCGAGATCCTCGGGATCGGCACGCCCGCGCTGTGGTGGGGGGCGCTGGTCGCGCTGGTCGTGGTCGCGTTCATCTGGCTGATCCTGCGGGACTGGCGGGCGGGGGCGATCCTGCTCGGCTTCCTCGCGGGCTGGCTGACCTGGTTCCCGTCGGCGTTCGCCGACCGCACGATGTTCCTGTTCTACGCGACGCCGCTGATCCCGTTCATGGTGCTGGCGGTCGTCCTGGTGCTGGGATACCTGATAGGACCCGCGCCCGCCTCGGCGGCGGGCGCGCACGCGGCGCGTCCCGGAGAGAACGGCCACGACGCGGGGCCCGCCGCCCGCCGCCGGGCCTCCTCCGAACCGCCTCCCGGCCTGCCCTGGGGAACGCCTGCCGGCCCGGAATCGGCCCTCACCCGCTATGACGAGCACGCCCCGCACGACGAGCACACGGCCTATGACGAGCACACGCCGTACGACGAGCACACGCCGTACGACGAGCAAGGGGCGCACGCGCCGCCGGCGGCCGTCCAGACGGCCGGGGTCCGGCGGCTGATCGGCGCGGCCGCGGCGGGGGCCTTCCTGCTGGTGGTGCTGGCCAACTTCGCGTACTTCCATCCGATCCTGACCGGGCAGACGATCCCCTACGACGACTGGCAGGCGCGGATGTGGTTCTCCCGCTGGGTCTGACGCGCGTCCGGGCCGTCACAGCCGGGCGGCGGCGTCCGCGGTGACGGCCGGGCCCGCGGCGGGGCGCAGCGTCCGCGCGCCGAGCAGGCACAGGACCAGGGCGAGGACGCCCCCGGCCCCGGCGCCCGCGAAGGCGCCGGGCACCCCCGCGGCGTCCTGCCCGACGCCCGAGACGAACGAGCCGACGGAGCTGCCCGCGCCGATCGCCGCGACGATCCAGGCGAACGCCTCGGTGACGGTCCCGGCCGGGGCGAGCCGGTCGACGAGCGTGAAGCTGCACGCCAGCACGGGCGCGAGGAAGACGCCGGAGACGAACGCGAGCACCGACATGGCGGGCAGGCCCGGGGCGAGCACGAGCGGGAGGTACCCGGCTGCGAGCGCGGCCAGCAGCCAGGGCAGCCGCCGGTGCGCGGCGCCCGCCCACGGGCGGGCGCCGTAGACGATCCCGCCGGTGAGGGCGCCGCCCGCCATGGACGCCAGCAGCAGCCCGGAGGCGAGGTCGCGGCCCAGGTCCTCGGCGTAGGCGACGACGGCGACGGAGTAGACGCCGAGCGCGATCCCGGCGCAGGCGAGCGACAGCAGCAGGACCCGCAGGCCGGGCGAGCGCAGCGGCCCGGCCCAGTCGGAGGCGCGCGGCTCGCCCCGCCACCTGCGCGACGGCCCGGACAGCGCGACGACGAGCGTCCCGGCCACGCCGAGGGCGCCGGTGATCAGCAGCGCGGTCTCGGTGTTCACGACGGCCGCGGCGACGACGAGCAGCGGCCCGACGGTGAACAGCAGTTCCTGGGCGGCGGCGTCGAGCGCGTAGGCGGCGTCGACCTGCTCCGGGCCGTCCAGGACGTCGGGCCACAGGGCGCGCAGCCCGGCTTCGAGCGGCGGGGTGGCGAACCCGGCGGCGGAGACGGCGGCGACGGCCACCGGGAGGGGGGCCGCCCCGACGGCTGCGAGCAGGGCGAATCCGGCCGCGGAGGCGCACGCGGCGGGCAGCAGGACCCGCGGCTGGCCGAACCGGTCCATGGCGCGGCCGAGGACGGGCTGCCCGGCGGCGGTCGACAGCCCGAGGATCGCGGCGAGGGTCCCGGCGAGCGGGTAGCCGCCGTCGTCGGCGCGGACGTGCAGGACGACGGCGAGCATGCCCATCCCGTTGGGCAGCCGGCCGAGGAGGGTGCCGCCGAGCAGCCGTCCCGCGTACGGCCTCCGCAGGAAGACGACATAGCCGCGCATCGATGGCCCCCGGGATTCTGTCTCAATTGTCAGTCATACGTATTACCTCCGTCATACGTACCACTTCCGAGTCCTCCCGTTCTAGTCTGAATTCGTTCCACCGATCCGCCAGGGAGGCGCAGGTGCCGGCGATCAGCCGTCCCACCAGCAAGGACGTGGCTCAGGAGGCCGGGGTCTCGCAGTCCACGGTCTCGCTCGTGCTGGGCGGCAAGTGGAGCGGGCGCGTCTCCCCCGCGACCGCGCGCAGCGTGCGGAGCGCCGCCGCGCGGCTGGGATACCGGCCCAACCAGGCGGCCCGGAACCTGCGGCTCGGGACGACGCGGACCGTCCTGCTGATGGTGCCGACCCTGACGGCGCCGTTCTTCGGCCCCGTCTACACGGGCGCCGCGCGGGTCGCGGCCCGGCACGGCTTCGGCGTCGTGGTCTCGACGTGGCCGGACGGCGCGGCGGGCCCCGCCGACGGCCCGTTCGCGGCGCCGGACGAGGCGATCGACGGCGTCCTCGCGTCCTCGACGGCCGTGGAGACGCTCGGCGAGTTGGGCGAGACGCCGGTCGTGATGCTGGACAGCGGCCCGGCCGGACCGCCCGGCGCCCCCGTCCCCACGGTCGACTTCGGCGTGGCCGACGGGATGCGGGCGATCGCGGCGCACCTCACGGGCCTCGGCCACCGCCGGATCGGGCATGTGGCCGCCGCCCCCGACCAGTGGACGTTCCACGCCCGCGCGGACGCCCTCGCCGAAGCCGTGGCGGACCTGCCGGGCGGGGTCCTGACCCGCGCCGGCTGCGCGATCGACGTCGCCTCGGCCAAGGGCGCCGCGACCCGGCTGCTCACCGCCCCCGAGCCGCCGACCGCGCTGGTCTGCGACGACGACCTGATCGCGGCGGGCGCGTACAAGGCGGCCCGCGCGCTCCGCCTGGACGTCCCGTCCGACGTGTCGATCACCGGTTTCGACGACGTGCTGCTGGCGACGGCGCTGGAACCCGAGCTGACGACCGTCCGGCTGCCGGCCGAGGAACTGGGCGCGCAGGGCATGGCGGCGCTCCTCGACCTCCTCGACGGCCGCAGCCCGGCCCCCCGCGTCCTGCCCGGCGAACTCGTCGTCCGCGGCTCGACGGCGCCGCCGCGCGCCCGGTGACCGGCCCGGACGGCCCGGCTCGCCCCGCCTCCTCATTTCCCGGGAAAGCGGGGGTATGAGGCGCGCATGGGATCCCATCCGTCCGAGACCGATCTCGAAGAGGATCCGGGCAACCGGATCGGCTCGGCGCCTCCGCGGACGCGGGCCTGGCGCGGCGGCGCGATCGAGGCGGAGGGCTTCCCCGTCGCTCGGCTGAGCGACTACCTGGAGCGCCCGGACGTCGTCGTCTGGCTCGACCTGTGCGCGCCGCGGCACGAGGACCTGCGCGTGGTCAGCGACGAGCTCGGCCTCGATCCCGTCGCCGTCGAGGACGCCGTGTCCCGGCACGAGCGGGCCAAGCTCGACCGCTACCAGGGGTACGCGTTCCTCAACGTCTACGTCCCGGTGGTGGCGGACGGCGAGCTGGCGATGCACGAGGTGTCGGCGTTCGTGAGCGAGCGCGCCCTCGTCACGGTCCGGCAGGACTGCGGGTTCGACGTCGACGCGCTGATCCGGCGCTGGGACCGGACCCCGCACGCCGGGCTCGACGAGCCGGGCGCCGCGTTCCTGCTCTACGGGCTGCTCGACCTGGTCGTCGACCTGCAGCTGACGGCCGTCCAGGCGCTCGACGACGAGGCCGACGCGGTCGAGGACCTCGTCTTCGACGACGTGTTCCCGGTCAGGGAGATCCAGCGGCGCAGCTACCGGCTGCGCAAGAACCTGACCGCGCTGCGGCGGATCGCGCTGCCGATGCGGGAGGTGCTCAACACGCTGCTGCGCCGCGACCTGAAGATCGTCCCGGCGCCGCTCGTCCCCTACTTCCAGGACATCTACGACCACACCCTGCGCGTCGGGGAGTCGACCGACAGCCTGCGCGACCTCGTCGCCGACCTGCTGGAGACACGGCTGGCGCTGCAGGGGAACCGGATGAACGAGGTGATGAAGAAGGTCACCAGCTGGGCGGCGATCATCGCGGTGCCGACCGCCGTCACCGGGTTCTACGGACAGAACGTCCCCTATCCCGGGTTCTCCCAGCACTCCGGCTTCATCGCCAGCACCGTCATCGTCGTCGTCTGCAGCGTCTCCCTCTACGTGATCTTCAAGATCCGCGACTGGCTCTGATCGCGGCGTCCGGCGTGGTCAGGACGCTGTCATATGCGTTCGAATATCGAACCCCACGCCATATCGATATTGGACATGACGTTCGCGGCTCTGGTCTGCTCTCCCGCATGACGACCCACAGCGCACGCGACCGGCGGCTCGGCGCCGCCGCTCTCGCCCTGACGACGATCGCCGGCCTCGCCGGCTGCGGTTCCGGTTCGGACCCGGACGTGCGGAGCGCGGCGCCGCGCGGCGCCGCGTCCACGATCGCCGTCGATCCCGTGCAGGCGAAGGTCACCCGGCAGATCGGCCGCCTCGAGGCGACCCACCACCTGCGCATCGGCGCCTTCGCGATCGACACCGGCAACGGGCGCAAGGTCTCGAACCGGCCGGACGAGCGCTTCGCGTTCGCCTCCACGTTCAAGGCGATGGCGTGCGGCGCGGTGCTGCGCAAGGCCCGGCGGTCCGACCCCGGCCTGCTCGACAGGGTGATCCACTACACGAAGGACGACCTGGTCGACTTCTCCCCCGTGACCGAGAAGCACGTGGACACCGGCATGACCGTCGCCGCCCTGTGCCACGCGGCCATCACCCGGAGCGACAACACCGCCGGGAACCTGGTGCTGAAGCAGATCGGCGGGCCCGCCGGCCTCACCGCCTTCTTCCGCTCGATCGGCGACACGGTGAGCCGCAGCGACCGATGGGAGACGGCCCTCAACGACTGGAAGCCGGGCGAACCGCGCGACACCACCGCTCCGCGCCCGTGGGCGGGCGACCTGCGGGCCCTCACCGTGGGCGACGCGCTCGTCCCGGCCGACCGCAAGCAGCTCATCGGCTGGATGAAGGCGACCGTCACCGGGGACAAGCGCATCCGCGCCGGGCTTCCTAAGAACTGGACGGTGGGCGACAAGACCGGCACCGGCGGCGACTACGGCACCGCCAACGACATCGCGATCGCCTGGCCGCCGTCCGGCGCCCCGCTGGTCATCGTGATCACAACGAACCGGTTCGGCGTCGACGACGAGGCCGACGACGAGGCCGTCGCCCAGACCGCCCGCGTCCTCGCCGGCGCGCTCCGCTAGCAGACCGCGGCACGGCGACCGCCCCTGGTACCGGACGTCCGGTACCAGGGGCGACGCGCGTCAGCGTGGCCGCCGGGGGCTCAGAGCGCCCTGAGGAACTTCGCGGCGATGGGGGCGGCGGCCTCGGCGCCGGTGCCGCCGCCCTCGACGATCACGGCGAAGGCGACGTCCTTGCGGTAGCCGATGAACCAGGCGTGGGTCGGCGGGTCGTCGCCCTCGCCGAACTCCGCGGTGCCGGTCTTGCCCGCCGTGCCGGACGGGAAGTCGACGCCGGACGCGGTGCCCTCGCTGACGACGGCCGGCATGAGGGCGTGCAGGGCGTTCTCGACGGCGGGCTCCAGCCGCTTCGGCGACTCGGGCCTGCGGCCTCCGGAGTCGGCGGCCTGCGCGGCCAGGGACGCCCCGACCAGGCGGGGCGAGCGCCAGGTGCCGTCGGCCGCGGCGGCGGCGACGCTCGCCATGTTGAGCGGGCTGGTCAGCACCTGGCCCTGCCCGAAGGAGGCGGCGGCGAAGGCGGTGTCGTCCTTGTTGGCGGGGAACGCGGCGCGGACGGCGGGCAGCCCCGCGATGATCGGGGCGTTGAACCCGAACTGGGAGGCGACCTGGGCGAGCCGCTTCTCGCCGAGCCTGTCCACGGCGAGGCGCGCGAACGTGGTGTTGCAGGAGTGCGCGAACGCCTCGCGGAGCGGGACCGTCCCGAAGTCCTCGTGGTGGTAGTTGTGGAAGGACCGGCCGTCGACGGCGGTGGTCGCCGGGCAGGCGACGTTCGACGCCGGGGACATGCCGCCCGCGACGAGCGCGGCGGCCGTGACGACCTTGAACGTCGAGCCGGGCGGGTACCGGCCCATCAGCGCCCGGTTGTAGCCGCCGGGCTGGTTCGCCACGGCGAGGATCTCCCCGGTGGAGGGGCGCAGCGCCACCATGGACGCCGGCTTGCCCGCCCCGGCGACCGCCTGCCCGGCGGCGGCCTGCGCCTTCGGGTCGATGGTCGTCTTCACCGGCTTGCCGTCGGCGCCGCCGAACCGCTGCAGCGTCTTCACCGGGACGCCCTCGGCGTCCACGATCTGCACGGCGAGCGCGGGCTTGCCGGAGAGGCGGCGCTCGTACTGCTGCTGCAGGCCGTCCGCGCCGGCCGGATCGCCCTTGCGGTACGGCGCGCCGAGCTTGGCCGCCGCCTCGGCGGACACGGGGCCGACCTGCCCGGCGAGCTGCCGGGCGGACCCGGACGGCGAGGCCCCGAGGTCGCTGCCGTCCGCCGCGAGGACGGCGGCGCGGTCCGGCCAGGCGCGCGACGCGCGGAGCCGCTGCCCCTCCTTGAGCTCCGGGTGCATGACCTGCGGCGACCAGCGGATGAGCCAGTCGCCGTCCTTCCTGACCATCGGAAGCGACCCGTTGTACTTCCACATCCGGTCACCGGCCAGCGTCACCTCGGCGCCGTAGGCCCCCCCGACCTCGTCGCCCTTGGGACGCCCCACGGAGGCGACCGTGTAGCGCTGCCCGACGACGCCGAGGTCGTCCCGCATCCGTTCGAACCGCGTCTCGAAATCGGCGGGCGGAGCGTCGGTCAGTGCCTTCATCGCGGCGAGGTCGCCGCCGCTCCAGGCCGCGAGGTAGCGCTTCGCGGCGTCCCGGGGGTCGTCACCGTCGCGCAGGAACCACACCGCCCCCGCCCCCACGATCACGACCGCCACCACGACCGCGGCGACGGTGAGCACACGGGATCGGCGCATCGTCGAACTCCTTCTCCCCCTGATCGGCCCACCGGCCGGACGAACCGCCGAGAGCGCGGATGACCGATGGGGGCCCCAGGACACCAGGCGTCGCCCGAAAAGTCCAAGATTGATATCGGTCCAGATGAATATCCGTTTTGGTATCATCACTGGTCGTGGACCTGGTCGGGCATCTGCGGTGCTTCGTCGTCGTCGCCGAAGAACTGCACTTCGGCCACGCGGCCGAGCGTCTCGGCATGGCGCAGCCGCCGCTGAGCCAGCGTATCCAGCGGCTGGAGAAGGAGCTCGGCGTGCGGTTGTTCGACCGGAGCAGCCGGCGGGTGCGGCTCACCGCACCGGGCGGCCTGCTGCTGGAGGAGGCCCGTGACATCCTCACCCGCGTGGACCGCATCTACTCCGTCGCCGAACGGGCCCGGCTGGGCGAGGTCGGGACGGTGCGCGCGGGCCTGCCGAGCGACCTCGGCGGCCGGGTCGTCGCCGCGCTGATCGCCGCGTTCCGGGAGCGCCGCCCGGACCTGCGGCTCGACCTGCGCGAGACGGGCACCGACCAGCAGATCCGCGCGCTCGCCGAGGGCGCGCTGGACGCCGGGGTGGTGCGGCACCCGTGCGACGCCCGCGGGCTGGAGCTCGGCCCGATGCTGGCGCAGCCGCTCGGCGTGCTGCTGCCCGGCGGCGACCCGGCCGCGCGGCCGGGCGCGCCCCCGGAGGTGCATCTGCCCGACCTCGGCACCCGCGACGTCGTCGTCCCGCCTCGCGAGGAGGCGCCCGGAGCCCACGACGAGGTGCTCGCGGGCTGCCGCCGGCACGGCTACGCGCCCGCGGCCGTCCACGAGGCGCGGCATCCGGGGTTCGCGCTCGGGCTCGTCCTCGCGGGGACGGCCGTGGCGCTCGTCCCGCGCACCGACGACACCGCCGGGGCGGTGTGGCGGCCGCTGGCGGGCGAGCCGCTCGCCTGGCGGACGTCGTGCGCCTGGCGGCGGGCCCGCGACCCCGAGCACGCCCGCGCCATCGCCGACTTCACCGCCGTCGCGACCGCGGTGCTGCGCGGCGAGGCCGGCATGACGCCGCTCGACCGGGCCCCCGCCCGCCGGGTCGTCCCGCGCCCGTCCTCCGGGTTCCTGGCATGAGCGAGGTGCCCGCCGGCAGGGCGGGTGCGGCCGAGCGGATCGAGGCGGCGTTCCGGTCCGCGGGCGTCACCGGGTTCCTGCACGTCGTGGACATCGACACCGGGCGGGACGTCGCGGTCGGCGCCGACGAGCCGGTGGTGCTCGCGTCGGTGTTCAAGGTGCCGCTGCTCGTCGCGTTCCACCGGCTGGCCGCCGAGGGCGTGCTGGACCCGGCCGAGCAGGTCACGCTGAGCCCGGACGACCGCACCGCGGGGCCGACCGGGGTGTCGGCGCTGCTGGACGAGGTCCGCATGTCGCTGCGCGACCTCACCTGCCTGATGATCACCGTCAGCGACAACGCCGCCGCCGACGTCGTCATGGACCGGGTCGGCCTGGACGCGGTCAACGCGACGGCCGCCGATCTCGGGCTCCGCCACACCGTCATCGTGGGCAACGGCCGCGACCTGCACGAGACCCTGCTCGCCGACGCCGGGGCCGACAGCGTCGCCGAGGTGTGGGCGCGGCTGGACGAGCCGGGCCTCCAGGGCCGGATGCGCGCCCTCGACCCGCTCCGCACGAGCCGCAGCACGCCCCGCGACATGACCCGGCTGCTGTCGATGATCTGGCGGGACGAGGCCGCCCCGCCCGCCGGGTCGGCGGCGATGCGCCGCCTGTTCGGCCTCCAGGTCTGGCCGCACCGCCTGTCGTCCGGGTTCCCCTACGACGACGTCGTCGTCAGCGGCAAGACCGGCACCCTGCCGACGCTGCGCAACGAGGTGGGCGCGGTCGAGTACCCCGACGGGGCCCGCTACGCGGTGGCCGTCTTCACCAGGTCGATGCTGCCCGTGGCCGTCCTGCCCGAGGCCGACGCGGTCATCGGCTCCGCCGCCCGGATCGCCGTGGAGTCCCTCCGCCGCCCTTGAGTGCGCGGTGCGTCGGGTGCGGGGGGACGGGCGCCACAGCACCCGCTCTGGAAACATAAGCTGTACCCCTGTTTTAAACGTTCTTGGGGAGTGTTCGTTGCGGCTGCCGGAGCATCTTGAGCTACTGCTCACCGACGAGCCGGTGCTCGACGTCTATTCGCACGGCCCGTGGCGCGTCCCGGACGGGCTGTTCGAGGAGATCTCGGCGCGGATCGACGGGCTGGCGGCCGACCCGCGGGCCGTGGAGCTGACCACCGACGAGCACAAGCTGCTGACGCTGCCCGCGTCGCTCGTCACGGCGGAGATCTTCGGAATGCTGGCGTTCCTGCCGGGCGGCGGCGCGATCAAGGCGGGCTCGTGGTCGCAGCTGCCCGAGCGGCTGCTGCACCGGCACCTGGTCAACCCCGGGCCGCTCAGCACCCGGATGACCCGCTGGGACGCGCCGGGCGGCCGGTGGCGGCCCCCGGTGGACTGGCTCATCGAGGCGCCCGACCGGGCGCTGGCGATCGAGCTGGCCCGCGACTGCCTGTCCGTGCTGGAGGGCATCGAGCCGCTGGAGGAGCGCCGCAAGGCGCTGCTCCGCCTCTACGACGACCCGCCGGTCTGCGACGTGAACCTGCCCAAGACGGAACTGCGGGAGCACTGGCACGCGCACGCCGGCGACGACATCGTCGCCGCGGTGCCCGAGCTGCTCGGCCCGGTCGGCTATCTGGAGTGGGTCTGCGCGGGCCTGCTCGCGTCCTACGAGCACCTGATGGAGGCGGCGCCGCGCGAGGAGACCGTCGAGGTCCACCTGGTCCAGCTGCTGCTGCAGGGCAGCATGGAGCAGGTACCGGCCGAACTCGCGGTCGCGCTCGGCGAGGACCGGTACGGCGAGCTCCTCCAGCGGTTCACCGCCGAGCGCCGCGGGTTCAAGGCGGGCGCGTGGCAGGAGCGGACGCGGGCGTGGCTCGTCCGGGCGCTCGTCGCGGGCGCCGCCGACGCGTGCCGCGGCTGGCTCGACATGGCGATGCGGTTCATCGCGATCGTGCAGGGCCTGCCGGGCGACCCGTGGTTCCCGAAGGCGGAGTGGATCCCCGTCGGCCAGTTCCAGACCGACCTGCGCCGCCTGTACGCGCCGCGCCGCCGCGTCGTGAACCCGCTCACCGAGACGCTGAAGAGCGTGCCCGCCTCCGGCGCCGCGCCCGGGACGACCGCGGCCGGGCGGCCGGAGATCGCCACGTCGCTGGTCGAGCAGCCGGAGGTGACCGCGGCGCTGGCCGAGCTGACCCGCGGCAGCGCGCCGGTCCGGCTGCTGATCAGCGGGCCGGACGGCACCGGCAAGCGCGACGCCGCGCAGGAGCTCGGCAAGGCGCTGGCGCTCGGCCGCGACCCGCACTGGGTCACCGACAACCTGTTCGCCGGGCAGCGCCTGTCGGACGCCGTCGCCAAGCTGCACGCCGACGCCCGCGACTGCGCCGGCGACCGGCTGCTGATCATCGAGGGCCTGGACGGGATCGTCGCCGACCCCGGCAACGGCGAGGCGCTGGCCGCCGAGCTGCACCGGCTCCTCGCCGTCCACCCCGACCTGAACCTGGTGGCGCTGTGCGACGCCGGCGGCGAGGAGCGGATCCGCGAGATCAACCCCGTCCTGCCGCAGCGGTTCCGGATCGCCCGCACCCGGCCGTTCACGGCGGCGGGCCACGCCGAGCTGTTCCGCCGCGCGCTGGACGCCCGCGGCGCCCGCGGCACCCGCCCGGCGATCGAGGCGGCGGGCGCGCTGCTGGCCGCGACCCCGCCGACGCAGACGCTCCGCAACGCGCGCCTCGCGCCGCATCTCGCCGACCAGGTCGTCGCCGCCGCGCGGGCCCGGCTCGACGCCGACGCGGCGGGCGGCGTGCCGGTCGTCCGCAAGCAGGACGTCCCGGCCGCGCTCGACACCGCGCAGGCCGCCGGGAACCCGCTGGCCGAGCTGCGCGAACTCACCGGGCTGGAGACCGTCAAGCACGAGATCGCGCTGCTCGTCGCGGGCACGCACGCGGCGCGGCTGCGCAGCGAGTCGGGCCTGCGGATCACCCCGCCGACCCGGCACATGGTGTTCACCGGCAACCCCGGCACCGGCAAGACGATGGTGGCCCGGCTGCTCGGCCGCATCTACAAGCGGCTCGGCGTCCTGTCGTCCGGGCACCTGGTGGAGGCGTCCCGCGCCCACCTCGTCGGCGAGTACATCGGGCAGACCGCGCCCCGCACCCGCCGCCTGGTGGAGCGCGCGGTCGGCGGCGTCCTGTTCATCGACGAGGCGTACACGCTGACGCAGTCGCCCCTGAAGGGCGACTACGGGCACGAGGCGATCGCCGAGCTGGTCAAGCTGATGGAGGACCACCGCGACGACCTCGTCGTGGTGGTCGCGGGCTACGAGCAGGAGATGGCCGAGTTCCTCGCCGCCAACCCCGGCCTCGACTCGCGGTTCCCCAAGCAGATCCACTTCCCCGACTACGCCGACGAAGAGCTGATCACGGTGTTCGGCCAGCTCGCCGCCGCCGACGGCTTCGAGCTGGCCCCCGGCACCGAGGACGTCCTGCGCTCGATGCTGCGCCGCGCGCCCCGCGGCCCGTCCTTCGGCAACGGCCGCCTGATGCGCAACATGCTGGACGTGGCCGTCGCGAACCAGGCCGACCGCGTCGCCTCCGCCGCCGTCGCGTTCACGAACGACCCGGCGGTGAAGAAGGGCGCCGGCAAGGGCGAGAACGGCGACCAGGCGCCTCCCACGAGGGAGGAACTGGTCACGCTGACCGCCGACGACCTGCCCCCGCTGCTGGACCACCCCGAGGAGTTCTACGGCCTCTACCTCTAGCCGGGCGGCTGCCCGGTCAGGGGGCGAGGTGCTCGGCGGCGGTGAACAGGAGGCTTTCCGCGCCGCGCCGGGTGACGAGCTGCGCACCGATCGGCAGTTCGCCGCCGCCGTCCGCCGGGACCGTTCCGGCGGGGACCGACAGGGCGGGCAGCCCCAGCACGTTCCACGGCGAGGTGAGGCCGACCAGCAGCGCGGTGAGCGGGCCGAGCCCGACCTCGACCGCGCCGATCCGGGGCGCGGGGATCGGCATGGTGGGCATGGCCAGCAGGTCGTAGCGGTCCAGCAGCCCGGCGATCTCCTCGGCGTAGCGGTCCCGCTCGCGCAGCGCCCGGACGAGCCGCCAGCCCGGCATCCGGCCCGCGTCCCGCAGGCGGGCGAGCGTCGCCGGCTGGTACCGGCCGGGCGCCTCGGCGACCCGCTCGGCGTGCACGTCGTACGCCTCGCTGTACTCGATCGCCAGGAACACCTGCCGGAGCCCGGCGAAGTCGATCCGCTCGGACGGCGCGTCCGGGAACAGGGCGCGGACGCGCCGCTCCACCTCGGGGTCGCACACCGGCGGCTCGATCCAGGCGACGCGCCCGTACGGGGCGGCTCCGGCCCGGTCGCCGCCGGGCGAGCCGTCCAGGAGGGAGGGGACGGCCTCCGCCGGCCCGGTCAGCGCGTGGTAGGCGACGCGGCAGTCGTCCGCGGTGGCGGCGAGGACGCCCACGTGGTCGAGCGAGCGCGACAGGGGGAACACGCCGCCGGTCGGAATGGCGCCGTGCGGCGGCTTGAACCCGGCGATCCCGCAGAACGCGGACGGGATGCGCACCGACCCGCCCGTGTCGGTGCCGATGGCGAGCGGGACCATGCCCGCGGCGACCGCGACGGCGCTGCCGCTGCTGGATCCGCCGGACATCCGCTCCCGGTCGCGGGGATTGCGGACCGCCCCGTTCACCGACACGTCGCCGCTGCCGCCGAACGCGAACTCCTGCGTCCCGGTCTTGCCGACGATCACGGCGCCCGCGTCCCTCAGCATCGTCACGCAGACCGCGTCGGCCTCGGCGACGTGCCCGGCGAAGTGGCCGGACCCCATGCCGGTGGGCAGCCCGGCGACGTCGACGATGTCCTTCACCGCGACCGGGACGCCGTGCAGCGGGCCCCGGTCGATGCCGGACGCCAGCTCCTCGTCGGCCCACCGGGCGGCGGCCTCGGCGCCCTCGGCGTCCAGGGTCACGAAGGCGTTCAGGTCCTCGTCGACCGACTCCAGGACCCGCGCGACCAGGCCCCGCGCCGACTCCCGGCCCGCGCGCAGGTCGCGCCCGATGCCGGTCAGCGTCCGTCCGGTGAAGAACCCGCCCATTCCGCCTCCTTGCCGCTTACCTGTGCCGATCTGCGTAGCATCTCAGACCACCGCGGCCCCTTCGGCCCGCCTACCGGCCCGGTCATCGTGCGCAATGTGGCGCTCTGTCCTCAATGAGTCGCCCGCGGTCGATCGTTCGCCGCAGACTGCCCGCCGCTCGTCGAGCGCGCTCCCGGAACCGGGAACCTACGCACGGGTAGGCGGCAGGCTTCCAGCACCCGGTGGTGACGCACCCGCCGGTTCGCCGGGGGGCGGGGCGGAGGCCGTGCGCCGTCGCGCCCGGCATACCGCCCCTGTAACCGGCGGCGCTCACACCGAGGTGGGGGACGAGGTCACGGCCGGGGGCCGTGGCCTCGTTGTCGCGTCCGCCGTCAGCGCGGCCTTCCCGGGACGTTCGGCCCTGGGTCCGCAGGCACAGGGCTGATGGGCTCTCGGTGACGGTTGAGAACCCCGTCCGCGGGGACGGGATGTCCTCAGGGCGGTCGAGAACACCCGGAGGACGCGCATGACCCAGTCGGGCACTCTGAGCGATGACGAAGTGCAGCAGATCAACGCGTACTGGAGAGCCGCCAACTACCTGTCCGTGGGGCAGATCTACCTCCTGGACAACCCGCTGCTCCGCGAGCCGCTCGAACGGCGGGACCTGAAGCCGCGGCTGCTCGGGCACTGGGGCACCACGCCGGGCCTGAACTTCTGCTACGCCCACCTCAACCGCGTGATCAGGGCGCGCGACCTCGACATGATCTACGTCATGGGCCCGGGGCACGGCGGGCCCGCGGCGGTCGCGAACGCCTGGCTCGAAGGCACCTACAGCGAGGTGTACCCGGAGGTGTCGCAGGACGAGGCGGGCATGCGGCGGCTGTTCCGGCAGTTCTCCTTCCCCGGCGGCATCCCGAGCCACGTCGCGCCGGAGACGCCCGGCTCCATCCACGAGGGCGGCGAGCTCGGCTACTCCCTCGCCCACGCGTTCGGGGCGGCCTTCGACAACCCCGGCCTCGTGGTCGCGTGCATCGTCGGGGACGGCGAGGCCGAGACGGGCCCGCTCGCGGCGAGCTGGCATTCCACCAAGTTCCTCGACCCGGTGCGGGACGGCGCCGTCCTGCCCGTCCTGCACCTCAACGGCTACAAGATCGCGAACCCGGCGGTGCTGGCCCGCATCCCCGAGGAGGAGCTCGTCCAGCTCCTGGACGGGTACGGCTACCGGCCGTTCCTGGTGAGCGGGGACGAGCCCGCCTCCATGCACCGCAAGATGGCCGCCGCCCTCGACCAGGCCCTCGACGAGATCGCCGACATCCAGCGCGCCGCCCGCGCGGGGCAGGCGTCGCAGCGGCGGCGCTGGCCCATGATCGTCCTGCGGTCCCCCAAGGGCTGGACGGGCCCGAAGGAGGTGGACGGGCTGCCGGTCGAGAACACCTGGCGGTCCCACCAGGTGCCGCTCGCGGGGGTGCGCGAGGACGCCGGGCACCGCGCGCAACTGGAAGAGTGGCTGCGCTCCTACCGCCCCGAGGAGCTGTTCGACGAGGCGGGCCGCCCGGTCGCCGGGCTCCGGGCGCTCGCGCCCGCGGGCGACCGGCGGATGAGCGCGAACCCGCACGCCAACGGCGGGCTGCTGCTGAAGCCGCTGGCGCTGCCCGACTTCCGCGACTACGCCGTGGACGTCGGCAAGCCCGGCACCACCACGACCGAGCCCACCCGCAGGCTCGGGACGTTCCTGCGCGACGTCGTGCGCGCCAACCCGTCCAACTTCCGGATCATGGGCGCGGACGAGACGGCGTCCAACCGGCTCGGGGACGTCTTCCAGGCCACCGACCGCGTCTTCGAGGGCGAGCTGCTGCCGACCGACGAGCACCAGGCCCGGTCCGGCCAGGTGATGGAGGTGCTCAGCGAGCACCTGTGCCAGGGCTGGCTGGAGGGCTACCTGCTCACCGGGCGGCACGGGCTGTTCGACAGCTACGAGGCGTTCGTGCACATCGTCGACGCCATGTTCAACCAGCACGCGAAGTGGCTGAAGGTCACCCGCGGCCTGCCGTGGCGGCGGCCGGTCGCGTCGCTGAACTACCTGCTGTCGTCGCACGTGTGGCGGCAGGACCACAACGGCTTCACCCACCAGGACCCCGGCTTCCTCGACGTCGTGCTGAACAAGAAGCCGGAGATCGTCCGCGTGTACCTGCCGCCGGACGCGAACACGCTGCTGTCGGTCGGCGACCACTGCCTGCGCTCCCGCGACTACGTCAACGTGATCGTGGCCGGGAAGCAGCCCGCGCTGAACTGGCTGCCGATGGACGCCGCGATCGCGCACTGCACCCGCGGCATCGGCATCTGGGAGTGGGCCTCCACCGACGGCGGCGCCGACCCCGACGTGGTGCTCGCCTGCGCGGGCGACATCCCGACGCTGGAGACGCTCGCGGCCGTCGACCTGCTCCGGCAGCTGTTCCCCGAACTGCGCGTCCGCGTCGTCAACGTCGTCGACCTGATGCGGCTCCAGCCGTCCAGCGAGCACCCCCACGGCATGTCGGACCGCGAGTACGACACCCTGTTCACCACCGACAAGCCCGTCATCTTCGCCTTCCACGGCTACCCGTACCTCATCCACCGCCTCACCTACCGGCGCACGGGGCACGGCAACCTGCACGTCCGCGGCTACAAGGAGGAGGGGACGACGACCACGCCGTTCGACATGGTCATGCTGAACGACCTCGACCGGTTCCACCTCGTCATGGACGTCATCGACCGCGTCCCCTCCCTCGGCGCCCGCGTCGCCCACCTCCGGCAGCGGATGGCCGACCAGCGCCTCTTCCTGCGCTCCTACACGCGCGAGCACGGCGAGGACGCCCCCGAGGTCCGCGACTGGACGTGGCCCTACTGATGCGGGTCCTGACGGTCAACCCCGGGTCGAGCAGCCTGAAGGTGAGCCTGCTCGACACCGACGACACGGTCCTCGCCGAGGACTCCGGCGGCGGCCACGAGATGGCCGGGCTGGTCGCGGACCTGCCCCGGCCGGACGCCGTCGGCGTCCGGTTCGTCCACGGCGGCACCGACTTCACCGCCCCGGTGCGCGTCGACGGGAGGGTCACCGCGCGGCTCCGCGAGCTCACCGACCTCGCGCCGCTGCACCAGCCCGCCTCCCTGCGCGCCCTGGCCGAGATCACCGGCGCCCTGCCGGACGTCCCGGCGGTGGCGTGCTTCGACACCGCCTTCCACGCCGCCCTGCCGGACGCCGCCGCGGCCTACGCGCTGCCCCGGGAGTGGTGCGAGCGGTTCGGCCTGCGCCGCTACGGCTTCCACGGCCTGTCGTTCTCCTACGCCGTGCGGCGCGCCGCCGAGATGATCGGCGCCGACCCGGCCGCGCCGCGGATGGTGGTGTGCCACCTCGGCGCGGGCGCGTCCCTGTGCGCCGTGGCCGGGGGCCGGTCGGTCGACACCACCATGGGGTTCACGCCCCTCGAGGGGCTGGTCATGGCGTCGCGGGCGGGCAGCATCGACCCCGGCATCCCGCTCTGGCTGATCAAGCACGGCATCGCGCCCGCGGAGGTGAACGACGCGCTGGAACGCGAATCCGGGCTGCGCGGCCTGACCGGCACCGGCGACATGCGCCGGGTCCGCGAGCGGGCCGCCGAGGGCGACCGGGCCGCCCTCGCCGCCCTGGACGTCTACCACCACCGCCTCCGCGCCTGCGCCGCCGCGATGACCGCCTCGCTCGGCGGGCTCGACGTCCTCGTCTTCACCGGCGGGATCGGCGAGCACGATCCGGCGGTCCGCCTGCGGCTGGCCGAGGACCTCGCCTACCTCGGGACCTCCGTCGACGCCGGCCGCAACGCCGCCGCGGACGGCGACGCCGACGTCACCGCGGCCGGCGCCGCCGTCCGGACGCTCGTGGTGGCGGCCCGCGAGGATCTGGAGATCGCCGGCGGCGTCCGGAAGTGCCTGCGGCGAGACGGACCGCGCGGCCCGGCGGGGTAGTGCATAAGGTGTGAAGGTGGAGAAGACGGCGGGCGCTTCGGAGGGCGCTTCGGAGGGCGCGATCCGCAGGCTGGCGAACATCCAGGCGATCACCGACGAGGCGTTCGCCCATATGGACGCGGACGAGTTGCTCGACACCCTCGTCGACCGCGTCCGCGACGTCCTGGAGGTCGACACCGCCGTGGTCCTGCTGCTGGACCGGGAGGAGCGGTTCCTCGTCGCGACGGCGGCCAAGGGCATCGAGGAAGAGGTCGCCCAGGCCGCCCACGTCCCCATGGGCGAGGGATTCGCCGGGCGCGTCGCCGCCGAGCGGCGGCCGATCTACGTGCCGGACGTGCCCAGCGCCGGCGTGTTCAACCCGCTGCTCGTCGAGCGGGGCCTGCACTCGCTGCTCGGCGTTCCGCTCGTCGGCGGCGGGGCGCTGGTCGGCGTCATGCACGTCGGGACGGTCGCCCCCCGCCGGTTCACCGCCGAGGAGACCGAGTTCCTCCAGCTCGCGGCCTCCCGCGCCGCGCTGGCGGTGCAGTCCCTGCTCAGCCGCTCCGAACGGGCCGGCGCGCTGGAACTGCAGCGCAGCCTCATCCCGGCCGCCCCCCCGGAGGTCCCCGGGCTCGAACTGGCCGCCCGCTACCGTCCCGGCAAGGCGATCGTCGGCGGGGACTGGTACGACGTGTTCTCGCTCCCCTCGGGCGAGGTCGGCATCGTCATCGGCGACGTGGCGGGCAGCGGGCTGGCGGCGGCCGTCGTCATGGGCCGGATGCGCAGCGCGCTGCGCGCCTACGCGCTGGACAACGACGACCCGGCCGAGGTGCTCCGCAAGCTCAACCGGAAGATGCTGCACTTCGAACCCGAGGCGACGGCGACCGTCCTGTACGCGGTCGCCGACACCGCCACGGGCCGGGTCCGGCTGTCGTCGGCCGGGCACCCTCCCCCGGTCCTCGCGCCGCCGGACGGCCCGGCCGAGTCCGTGGACATGAAGTTCGACGTCCTGATCGGCCTGGGCGAGGAGGTCCCCCGCCGGACCCTCATCCTCGACCTCCCGCCCGGCGCCCTGCTCTGCTTCTACACCGACGGGCTGGTCGAGCGGCGGGACGACTCGATCCTGGCCGGCGTCACCCGGCTGTGCGAGGCGGCCTACGCCGGGCCTCCCGAGGCGGTCGGCGCGGCGGTGATGTCGGCGCTGATCGGCCGCGAGGCGGCCCCCGACGACGTCGCGCTCCTGGTCGCCCGCCGCATCCCTCTGGAGCGCCGGGGCGCCTGACCCGGCGGGCGTCAGTCGGCCGGTTTGCGGGACGTGGCGCGGGCGCGCTTCTCCTCGTCCTCCAGAAGGGGGCCGACGCGGAACGGGACCTGGTGAGTCAGGACGATCGAGGTGGTGCTGCGGCGGACGCCGGGGCAGGCCAGGATCGAGTCGATGACCTCGTGGAGCTGCTTGCCGTTGGGGGCGACGGCGCGGACGAGGAGGTCGCCCTGACCGGTGATCCCGAGGACCTCCAGGACGCGCGGGATCGCGGAGAGCGCGACGGCGGCCTCGCGCAGCCGGCCCTGGGCGACCTCCAGGGTGACGAAGGCCGTCAGCTCGAAGCCGATGGCGCCGAGGTCGACCTCGCGGCCGCGGTGGCCGATGACGCCCTCGCGTTCGAGGCGCTCCACCCGGGCGTGCGCGGTGTTGCGGGCGATGCCGAGCTTGGCGGCCAGTTCCGTGACGCCGATGCGGGGCTGCTCGACGAGGCGCCGCAGGATCTGCAGATCGAGGAGAGTGGTACGGGTCACAACGCTCAGCTCCGGCGGGTAACTCGGTTCTGACTTGAGCAATCCGCTCAATTATCGTCCAGCCATCTTGCACTCCGCTCAGCGTAGGCGGCTCAATGCAAGCATGAGCACCACCGTTTCTTCCTCACCCCTTCGCGACCGGCTCGAACTGGAGCGCGGCCGGATCGCGATCGGCGGGGTGCACGCCCTCGTCCGGCTGCTGCTGGAGCAGCGGCGCGCGGACGCCCGGCGGGGATGGCGGACCGCCGGGTTCGTGTCCGGGTACCGCGGGTCCCCGCTCGGCGGGCTCGACCAGCAGCTGGTGCGGGACGCGAAGCTGCTGGAGGGCCACGACATCCGGTTCGTGCCCGGCGTGAACGAGGAGCTGGCGGCGACGGCCGTCTACGGATCGCAGCTCGTGGAGCACCTGCCGGGTCCCCGCTTCGAGGGCGTGTTCGGGCTCTGGTACGGCAAGGCGCCCGGGGTGGACCGGTCGCTGGACGCGTTCAAGCACGCGAACTGGCTCGGCACGTCGGAGCGCGGCGGGGTGCTCGCCGTGGTGGGCGACGACCCGGCCGCGAAGTCGTCCACGCTGCCGTCGGCGACGGAGGGCGCGCTCGCGGAGGCGTTCATGCCGGTACTGGTCCCCGCGTCGGTGGGGGACCTGCTGCGCCTCGGGCGGCACGGCTTCGAGATGTCCCGGTTCAGCGGGGCCTGGACCGGTTTCAAGGTCGTGACGGACGTCGCCGACTCCCACGAGATCGTGGACGTCGAGCCGGTGCCCGACCCGGTGCACCCGGAGTTCGCGTGGCGCGGACGGCCGTGGAGGCCGACGCGCAGGCCGGGCGTCGACCTCAAGGGCACGACGGCCCTGGAGACCGAGGTCCTCCAGGGCCGCCTCCGGGCCGCGACGGCCTACGCCGCCGCCAACGGCCTCGACCGGATCGAGGGCGCCGCCGGCGACGCGGTCGTCGGGCTGGCCGCCGCGGGCCGCACCTACGTGGAGCTGCGCGAGGCCCTCGACCGCCTGGGACTGGACGAGGAGGCCCTGGCCCGCCGGGGCGTCCGGCTGCTGCGCCTCGCCATGATCTACCCGCTGGACGCCGACCGGATCCGGGAGTTCGCCCGGGGACTGCGCGAGATCGTCGTGGTGGAGGAGAAGCGGGCGTTCGTCGAGACGCAGATCCGCGACGTCCTGTACGACCTGGCGGAGCGTCCCGCCGTGTACGGCAAGAACGGCCCGGACGGCGCCGGCCTGGTCCCGGTGGACGGGGGCCTGGACGCCGACCGGCTCGTGAAGGCCCTCGCCCGGCTCCTCGCCGAGCGCGTCGGCGAGGAGCACGTGGACCTGCGCGACGCGGTGCTGAAGCCCCGCACGCCGCAGATCAACCTGCTCGCTCCGGCGCGCACCCCGTACTTCTGCTCGGGCTGCCCCCACAACCGGTCGACGGTCGTCCCGGACGGGTCGGTCGCGGCGAGCGGCATCGGCTGCCACGTGATGACCGTGTTCACCGACCGCGGCATCGGCACCACGCAGATGGGCGGCGAGGGCGCGATGTGGGTGGGCGCGGAGCCGTTCTCGGACACCGGGCACATGTTCCAGAACCTCGGCGACGGCACGTTCTTCCACTCCGGCAGCCTCGCGGTCCGGCAGGCCGTCGCCGCCGGCACCAGCATCACCTTCAAGATCCTTTACAACGCGGCCGTGGCGATGACCGGCGGGCAGGACGCCGACGGCGGCTCCGACCCGGCGGCGATCACCCGGATGCTGCACGCCGAGGGCATCACGAAGATCGTGGTGGTGGCGGACGACCCGTCCCGCTACCCGCGCGGGACGGACTGGGCGCCCGGCGTCCGGGTCCGGCACCGCGACGACCTCGACGCCGTCCAGCGGGAACTGCGGGAGATCCCGGGCGTGACCGTGCTGCTGTACGACCAGGCGTGCGCGGCCGAGACGCGGCGCAAGCGCAAGCGCGGCCTCGTCCCCGACCCGCAGACCCGCGTCCTGATCAACGAGGCCGTCTGCGAGGGGTGCGGCGACTGCGGCACCAAGTCGAACTGCCTCAGCGTGGAGCCGGTCGAGACCGAGTTCGGCCGCAAGACGCAGATCAACCAGACGTCCTGCAACAAGGACTACTCGTGCGTGGACGGCGACTGCCCCTCGTTCGTCACCGTCCTGCCCGGCGGGAAGCCCAGGGCGGCGCGGACCCTGCCGCCGATCGGCGAACTGGAGGAGCCCGGGGCGCGCCCGGAGTCGGCGGACGTGCTGCTCGTCGGCATCGGCGGCACCGGTGTCGTCACGGTCAACCAGGTCCTGACCACGGCGGCCCTCATCGACGGCCGCCACGCCCGCGCGCTCGACCAGACCGGGCTGAGCCAGAAGGCCGGCGCGGTCGTGTCGCACCTGCGCATCGGAACCGCCGACCGGGACCGGCCGGGCATGGTCGGCGCGGGCGGCGCCGACGCCTACCTCGTGTTCGACTCCCTGGCCGGGACGACGGAGGCCAGCCTGCGCCGCTGCGCGCCGGACCGGACCGCCGCGGTCGTGTCGACCAGCGAGGTGCCGACGGGGCAGATGATCGTGGACACCTCGGCGTCGCTGCCGCCGAGCGCGTCCCTGGTCAGGCGGATCGCCGAGCGCACCCGGGCGGACCGGCTGGTCGCGCTCGACGCCCTCGCGCTCGCCGAGCGCTGGTTCGGCGCCACGACCACGGCCAACTTCGTGGTGGTCGGCGCCGCCTACCAGGCGGGGCTGCTGCCGCCGTCGGCGAAGGCGATCGAGGAGGCCCTCACGCTGAACGGCGTGCAGGTGGAGGCGAACATCCAGGCGTTCCGCGCCGGGCGCCGCCTCGTGCTCGAACCCGGAAGCAACGCGGCCGCCGCGGCGCCGGCCGCGCAGGTCGCGCCGCGCCCGCTGGACTCCACGGCATCGGCCGCGATGGACCTCGTCGACGCGTCCGGCGTGGACGGCGAGCTGGCCCGCGTCCTGCGGATCCGCGTGCCCGACCTCGCCGCGTACCAGAACCTGGCGCTCGCCGAACGGTACCTGGACGCGGTCCTGCGCGTCGCCGGCGCCGAGGACGCGGCGGGGGCCGGCGGGCGGCGCCTCGCGGTCGCCGTGGCGCGCAACCTGTACAAGCTGATGGCCTACAAGGACGAGTACGAGGTGGCCCGCCTGCACCTCGACCCGGAGCTCGCCCGGCGCGTCGAGGAGCGGTTCGGGCCCGGCTCCACGGTCGCGTACCTGCTGCACCCGCCGCTGCTGCGGGCGGTCGGGGTGGACCGGAAGATCGCCCTCGGCCGGACGGCCCGCCCGGCGTTCCGCGCGCTGCGCGCGATGCGGCGGCTGCGCGGCACCCCGTTCGACCCGTTCGGCGCCACCGCGCAGCGGCGCGCCGAGCGGCGCCTCGTCACCGGCTACGTCGCGGTGGTGAACGAGCTGGTGGCGGGCCTGGACGCGGCCGCCGCCGGGGACGGCCGGCACGACGCCGCCGTGCGGATCGCCGAGCTGCCGGACATGATCCGCGGTTACGAGGACGTCAAGACCGCGAACGTGGCCCGGTACGAGGAGAGCCTGCGCGAGCAGCTCGCCGCGTGGCGCGCCGAGCGGTCGCCGAGCCGGGTGTGACGCTCAGGTGATCGCGCCGGCCGCCGCCCCGGCCGGCGCGATCACCGCGTACCGGCTCCGCCGTCGCGGGCGGGCGGGTCGAACCCGCCGGGGCCGGCGGCGCGTACCTCCTGGCGAGCCGGGGACCGCGCCCGGCACCGGAGTGCGACGAGGGTGACGTCCAGTGGAAACGGGACTGCGGCTGACGGAGCGCTACCGCCTCGTGGAACGCCTCGACGGCGGCCGGACGATGGAGGTCTGGCGCGCCTGGGACGAGTTGCTGGGCCGTCCCGTCGCGGTGAAGGTCCTGACGCCCGCGTCCACCGGTTCGCAGCGGGAGTTCCGGAGGGGCGTGAACCGCGCCGCCGCGCTTTCCCACGCCGCGCTGGAGACCGTCTTCGACAGCGACCAGACCCGCGACGCGTCCGGGCGGCTCGCGTCCTTCGTCGTGACCGAGTTCCTGGTCGGCGAGACCCTCACCGACCGGCTGCGGCGCGGACCGCTCGCCGCGCCCGAGGCGGCCGCCGTCTGCGCCCAGATCGCGGGCGCGCTGGAGGCCGCGCACAGCGCGGGCGTGACGCACGGCGATCTCACGCCGGACAAGGTCGTGCTGGTCGACGGCGACGCCGGCGCCGGCGCCGGCGTCGATGTGAAGGTCGCCGACACCGGCATCGGCGGCGTCGTCCGCGCGGCGGCGGGCGGCGGCACAGGAGGCGCCGCCACCGAGGCCGGCGACGTGCGCGCGCTGGGCGCCGTCATCGCCGCCTGCCTCGGCCCGGGGGCGGCCGGAGAACCGTCCGCGCTCGCCGTCCGCTGCCTGGGCCCGGACGCCCCGTCCGCCGCCGAGGTCGCCGCTGCGCTCGTCCGCGACGAGGGGCCGCCGAGCGCCCTGTTCATCACCTCGGGCAGGGCCCGTCCCGACGACCGTCGGACGAGTGCCCCGCCCCCGCCTCCCCCGCCGCCCGGGCCCGCCCGCCGCGGGAGCGCCCGCCTCGCCGCGCTGGCCCTGGTCGTGGCGATCCCGGTCACGGCCGCCGCGGCGGTCCTGCTGTCGGCGCCGCGCTCCCCGGTGGCCCTCCCGGCCCCGGCGCGGACCGGCGCCGCCCCGCCGGCTCCCGTGCCGACGCTCCGGACGCGCCCGCCGGCGGGCGCTCCCCGCGTCACCGACGCGCTGGGGCGGCTGCGCCCCATCGTCAGCCGCGGCTACGCCGCGGGCGAGATCCGCTCCGACGTCGCGATCGACCTCGACAACGTCATCACGAACCTGGAGAACGACCTCACCGCCGACCGCGGCGTCGACGTCGGCGGCCGGATCGCCGAACTGCGGGACAAGATCATCACGCGGCGGAGGGAGCGCGGCCTGTCCCCCGGGCTCGCCGCCGAACTGAACCGCGTCCTCGCGACCGCCCAGGCATGACGGGCGAACGGGACACCGCGGCGTGGCGGCGCGAGGTCCTCCCCCGCAGGTCGCCCGCCGCCCGCTTCCCCTGGCTCGCGCTGGCCGGGGCCGTCGCCACGATCGTGGCGGCGACGGTCCTCGTCCTCGGGATGGGCGACACCCTCTCCAGCCGCGACGGCTCCGCCGGGCGACTGCTCCCGCTCCAGGCGGCGTCCCCGCCCGCGACGTCCCCCTCCGAACCGTTCCCGCCCGAGACGTCCAGTCCGCGCACACCCTGGCCGCCGCCCGGATCGACCGCCTCCGGGCCGCCCCCCCAGGAGCCGCCGCCCGCGGAACCGGGCATCGACGAGGTCCTGGTGAGGCTGCGGCATGCCGTGGACCAGGGCGTGGCCGCCGGGGACGTCCGCGACGACGTCGGGCTCGACCTCGGCAACGTGATCGAGCGGATGCTCGACCACGGGGAGCGGAGCCGCGCGGACGTCGCCTCCCTGCGACACAAGATCGCCACCCGCGCCCGGGAGGGCGCCATCACCGGCGGCCGCGCCGAGCAGCTCCGCGTGATCCTCGACGGCGCGGTCCCCTGACCGCCGCCCGGCCGTCCACGGGACGACCGGGGGCTTGACGGCACCATATCGTTTATCGTTATTATCGATAAACGATACGCCCCCCCGAGGAGACGACCCATGACCCCGGCGACGCTCTGGTCCCGGTTCGACAGCCATGTCCTGGAGCTGCTCATCGGGCTCGGCCTGCTGCTGGTCGGGCTCTTCCAGGCCCTCTTCCCGATCCTCGGTGTGACCGGCCCCTTCCCGCCGGTCGACACCCGCGACGTCAGCCTCCGCTCCACCGCGCAGGTGCCGCACCTCGCCTCCGGCGGGACGACCCTGCGCGGCACCCACCACGCCGAACTGGCGGTCGGCGACCCCGGTCTGGGGGACCGCGTGCTGCTCGCCGCCCCCGAGGTCGCCCGGGCCGTGCTGGTCATCGTGATCCTGTCGATCCTGATGCGGATGGCCGCGACCCTCCGCACCGGCGACGTCTTCGTCCCGGCGAACGTCCGGCGGCTCTTCGCGATCTCCACCGCCGTCCTGCTGCTCGGCACCGCCGCCCCCGCACTCGACATGGTCACGACGAACGCGCTGGTCAGCGGCACTCCGCTCGCGCCGGCGGTCGAGGTCGGCTTCATGATGCGGGCCTCGGACGTCCTGCTGGCCGTCCTCATCGCGGCGCTGGCCGGGGCGTTCGGGCACGGCGCCCGCCTGCGCGCCGACACCGAGGGCCTGGTCTGATGCCGCCCGAGGATCCCCACCAGATCACCGTCCACCTGGACGCGATCCTCGCCGACCGCGGCATCACCCTGGTCGAACTGGCCGAACGCGTGGGCGTGACCCCCGTGAACCTCTCCATCCTGAAGAACGGCCGCGCGAAGGCGATCCGGTTCACCACCCTCAGCGCCCTCTGCCGCGAACTAGGCTGCCAGCCCGGCGACCTCCTCGCCTACACCGAGGACTGAGAGCCCGAGACAGCGACACCTCGCAACCGCGCAAACCGCAACCGTCGGACGCGACGACCTCAGCCACCACAGCAACCACCAACAAGCCGAACCGTCGCGATCGCGAGCGAAGCCAGGTTCGAGCCTGCGAGAACCTGATCGCCGAGTGAGCCGCCAGGCGAACCGAGGCGATGCAGCGATCGCACGTGCTTTCTGGGGCGGTCGGCGCCCCCAGGCGCCGACCGCCCCAGAAAGCACAATAAATACAGCAGGCACCTCTCCGGATGAGGTGCCTGCTGTGCGGGGTACGGACGAACCGGGCCTCGCGGTCCGGGTCAAGGCTTCGCCCGTTTCCCGTGTCAAGGAGGGGTGTCAGGCGCGGGCGATCACTTCCGTTTCTGGCTCGGGGACGGGACGGGACGGCCGGAGCCGGCGCGGGGTCATGCCAAGGGCGGCGATCGCTGCGATCACCATGAACGCGCCGACCATCAGCCAGGCGTGGACGTAGGCGGTGTGGGCGCCCGGGTAGCCGCGCGGGGTGCCGAGGACCGCGACGGCGAGGCTGACGCCGAGCACCGCGCCGATCTGCCGGCTCATGTTCACCACGGCGCTGCCCGTCGCGTAGCGGTGGGGCGGCAGCTCGACCGCGGCGGCGGACAGGATGGTGGGCAGGGCGAGCCCGACGCCCGTCCCGCCGACGAGCCAGCCCGGCAGCATCTCGGCGGCGTAGGCCGGCGCCGGGCCCAGGCTCATCGCGATCAGGACGACGCCGAACGCGCACAGCATGCACCCGACGGCGGTGATCAGCCCGACCGGGACGCGCGCGGCGAGGCGTCCGGCGATGAGCGCCATCACGGGGACCATCAGGGGGCCGGGCGCGACGGCGAGCCCGGTGCGGATCGGCGAGTAGTGCCAGACCTGCTGCATCCACAGCACGCCGAGCAGCAGGTTGGCGGCGAACGCGACGGTGAACAGCAGGACCGCGGCGTTGGACCAGAAGAAGGTGCGGACGGCCAGCAGCGCGGGCTCGATCACCGGCGCGGGGTGGCGCAGGGAGCGCAGCCAGAACCAGGCGAGGCCGAGCAGCGCGGCGGCGGCCACGAGGATCGTCCGCTCGCCCGGCCAGTCGTTGACCTTCACCACGCCGAGCGCCAGCAGCGCGATCGCCGCGGTCGCCACGGCGGTCCCGGGCAGGTCGGGGACGCGGGCCGTCACGCCCTCGCGCGAGTCGGGCACCAGGCGGGCCGCGAGCAGCACCGCCGCGATCCCGATGGGGACGTTGACCTCGAACACCCAGCGCCAGGAGACGTCCACCAGGACGCCGCCGACCGCCGGCCCGGCCGCGGCGGCGATCGCCGAGGCCGCCGACCAGACCCGCACCGCCCCGCCGCGCCGCTCCGCCGGGAACGCCGACAGCAGCAGCCCGAGGCTGGTGGGGATGAGCGCCGCGGCGCCCGCGGCCTGCACGACGCGGAAGGCGACGAGCCACCACAGCGACGGGGCGGCGGCGCACGCCTGGGAGGCGAGGGTGAAGACGGTCAGGCCGAGGAGGAGGCCGGCCTTGCGGCCGTAGCGGTCGGCGAGCCGGCCGAGCGGCACCAGCAGGGCGGCGAACACGATCGCGTATCCGTTGAGCACCCACGTCAGGTCGGCCATCGACTCCCCGGCGAAGTCGCGGCCGATGTCGGTGAACGCCACGTTGACGATGAACAGGTCGAGGCCCGCCATGAAGGAGGCGACGGAGAGCACCGCGAGCACCGGACCCCTGCGGACCCGGCCCGTGCCGCGCACCTGACTTTGTTCCACCATAGTCAGGGAGGCTAGCGAGCGCCCTGACTTTGGTCAAGCAAAGTCAGCAGGTTTATAGTGGAAGGGTGACAATCTCACTTGAAGGGCACTTCGCCGACCGTGACGCCTGGTCGATGCAGAACTGCCCGGTCGCGAGGACGCTCGCCGCGCTCGGCCCGCCGTCGGCGGTGCTGGTGCTCAGCGAGGCCTTCTTCGGGACGAACCGTTTCGGCGACTTCGTGCGCAACCTCGGCATGACCGAGTCGGCCGTCACCGCCCGGCTGCGCCATCTCGTCGACGCCGGCCTGCTCACCAGGGAGCCCTACCAGGAGCCGGGGCAGCGCACGCGGTACGAGTACCACCTGACCAAGATGGGCCTGGATCTCGCGCCCACCCTCGTCAGCCTCATGGAGTTCGGCGAGACCTACCTCCCCCACGAGGAGGGGCGCCAGGTCATGCTGACGCACGCCCGCTGCGGCGAGCGCGTGACGGCGCAGGTCAGATGCGCGGACGGTCACGACGTCGCGGTGGACGAGATCGTCATGGGCCCGCCGGGCATGCAGGACGGCGAGGAGGGCGACGGGGGGTCCGCGGAGGGCCAGCGCGGCGGATCCGGGGGCTGACGGGCGGCTACGCGTGCCGGGTGCCGCCCGCGAGCCGCAGCGCGTGCTCGACCAGCGAGACGAGCACCTGCTTCGCCGACACCGTCCGGCGGGCGTCGCACAGCAGGACGGGGACGTGGGGATCGATGTCCAGGGCCGTCCGGATCTCGGGCGCATCGTAGCGGTCGGCGTCGTCGAAGCAGTTGACGGCGACGACGAACGGCGTGCCCTTGCGCTCGAAGTAGTCGATCGAGGCGAAGCTCGCCATCAGCCGCCGCGTGTCGGCGAGGACGACCGCGCCGAGCGCGCCGCGCGACAGCTCGTTCCACATGAACCAGAACCGCTCCTGGCCGGGCGTCCCGAACAGGTAGATGGCGACGCCGTCGCGCAGCGTGATGCGCCCGAAGTCCATCGCCACGGTCGTGGTGGTCTTGGCGGCCACGCCGTCGAGGTCGTCGACGCCGACGCTCACGTCGGTCAGCGCCTCCTCGGTGCGCAGCGGGCGGATCTCGCTGACCGCGCCGACCAGCGTCGTCTTCCCGACGCCGAACCCTCCGGCGACGAGGATCTTCAGCGCGACGCGCGGACCGTTCGCCCGGTCGTCGGGCTCGTCCGGTTCCGCGGTGGCGGGGGGCGGGGCGTCAGAGCGCGCGGAGTTCATCGAGCACCCTCCTGAGCAGGTTCGGGTCGTTGTGCGGCTGGAGCGCGGTCGCCGGGCCGAACGGCCCGGACGGCGACGGCGCCGGGGACCATCGCTGGACTTCCAGGAGGCCGGAGTCGAGCAGGTCGCCGGCCAGCACCCGGATCACCCCGAAGGGAAGGCTCAGATCCGAGGCGAGGTCGGCGAGGGCGTGCGGGCGCCGGCACAGCGCCAGCAGCCGGCGCTGCTGGCGCGAGAGCCGGGCGGGCTCGGGCGGCGGCCGCCCGGTCGCGACGAGGATCGCCACGATGTCGAGCGGCTCGCCGCTCGGCCGGGTGCGGCCGCGCGTCACCGCATAGGGACGGACGATCGGTCCGGCGGCGGCGTCGAGCCACCGTTCCCTGCCGGGACCCCGGGGAGCACCGGGCCCGTCACTGGGGTCCATGGCGGGTCACCGGTGTCCGGGCCCGGGCGCACCCTGCCTGAGTCCGGTGGACAGCTGCCTGCCGACCCGCTTGACCAGCATCGTCATCTCGTAGGCGACGAGGCCCGCGTTGGCGCCGACCTCGCTGAGCAGCGCGAGGCAGCTGTTGGCCCCGGCCGGGACGACGAAGAACAGCCCCTTGTCCATCTCGACGAGCGTCTGCCGGATCTCGCCGGAGTCCAGTTGCGGCCGCGCCCCGACGGCGAGGCTGTGGAACCCGGCGGCGAGGGCCGCGAGGTACTCGGAGTCCTCGCGCCCGACGCCCCGCGACATGCCCATGACGAGCCCGTCCCGGGACAGCACGACCACCTTCCGGATCTGCGGGACCCGGTCGACCAGGTCGTCGAGGAGGAAGTTCAGCTCCGCGGCCACTCCCTGATAGGTCATGATCTTCCCTCCATGCCGTCCGCGGGTCCTTCGGGCGCCTCGTCCTCGTCCCGGCCGCGCAGCCAGCCCGCCTGCAGCGACGCGAACAGGTCCCGGGACGCCTCCGCCGACCGTTCCTCCCAGGCGGCGACGGCGTCGCCGGTGGCGGCGGATTCCTCTCCGTACGGGCCGGCCTCCTCGTGGGGACCGGTGTCTTCGTGGACGCCGGCGTCCTGCAACTGGGGCGCGAGGCTCCCGCCGCGCACCCGGCGCGGCAGCGGAACCCGCCCGCCCCCGGTCGTCTGCGGATCCCCGAACCGCGTCCCGCCGAACGCCGGTTCACCGAACGAGGCGGGCGCCTCGTACTGGCCGGTCGCTCCGCCGTACTGACCGGTCGCTCCGCCGTAGGACCCGCCGCCGTAGGACCCGCCGCCGTAGGCGGGTGCGCGGGGGTCCGCGGCCTGGAACGGACGCGCGGCGTCGGTCGGCGGCGGCGTCCCCCGCGACGGCGGTGGACCGTGCGGCGGTGGGGTCCCGAACGACGTCGGGGTCTGGTCACCGTCGTCGAACCCCACCGCCGCGTTCTGGTCCGGCCTCTCCTCGCTCGTCCACTCGGGGAGGGACACCGGCGTCTCTGGCGGCGCCGCTTCGCCGATCGGCACGGGACCGCCGGGCACCGAAGCATCGGGCACCGCCCTGTTGGGCGCCGTATCGGAGGACGCCACGTCCCGAACAGGGGCGATGTCGTACACCGGCGCGTTGAGCGTCGCGGTGGAGGACGGCGTCGGAGGCGTCGGCCATGCGCGCGCCGACCCGTTCACCGCCGCCGCGCCCCGCTGCTGGGCGGGACCCGCCTGGACGGCGCCGTCCTCGTCCTCGGGCTGGTCGACGTCCACGATCAGCTGGCGCGGGATCAGCACGACGGCGCTGACGCCCCCGTACAGGGACGGCTGCAGCGCGACCTTGATGCCGTGCCGTCCGGCGAGCCGGCCGACGACGAACAGCCCGAGCCGGTCGGTGACGGCCAGGTCGAACTCGGGCGGCTGCGACAGCCGCAGGTTCAGCGCGTCCAGCTCGGACTGGTCGAGCCCGATGCCGCGGTCGATGATGTCGACGGCGAACCCGTTGGCGCCCATCTCGCCGCGGACGAGCACCTCGGTGGGCGCGGGCGAGAACACCGTGGCGTTCTCGATCAGCTCGGCGAGCAGGTGGATGATGTCGGCGACGGCCCCGCCGATCACCGCGGCCTGCCCGGACACCACGACGATCTCGACCCGCGTGTAGTCCTCGACCTCGGCGACCGCCGCGCGCAGCACGTCCTCGACGTGCACCGGCCGGCTCCAGCCCCGCCCCGGGGACGTCCCGGACAGGATGACCAGGCCCTCGGCGTGGCGGCGCATGCGGGTGGTGAGGTGGTCGAGGCGGAACAGGTCCTCCAGCACCTTGGGGTCGGAGGCGTCGCGCTCCATCTCGTCCAGCATCCGCAGCTGGCGGTGCAGCAGCGACTGGCTGCGCCAGGCGACGTTGAGGAACACGCGGCTGATGCCCTGCCGCAGGTAGGACTCCCGGACGGCGGTCTCGATCGCGGTGTGCTGCACCTTGGTGAAGGCGTCGCCGACGCGCGCGACCTCCCGGGACCTGCCGATGACGAGCGGCGGGGCCTCGGCGTCCACGTCCACCTCCTCGCCGCGCCGCAGCCGGGCGACGACGCCGGGCAGCCGGTCCTCGGCGAGCTTCAGCGCGGCGTGCTGCAGCCCCCGCAGCTCCCGCGACAGGCTGCGCGCGGCCAGCAGCGACAGCACGATCGAGGCGATCACCGCGAGCAGCCCGAACCCGCCCGCCAGCACGAGCCGCATGATGATCCGCTCACCGATCGGCTTGGCCATCTCGTTGAGCGCGAGGCTCGCCTCGGTGACCTTCTGCGCCCACGCCTGCGACAGCAGCTGCGTCGTGGCCTGCCAGTCCGCGGCCTCGGCCGGCAGCCGGTCGCCGCGCGCGTTGACGATCGCGTCCTCGGCCGCCCGGTACCGCCGGAACTCCTCGGACGCGGCGAGCTTGCCGAGCGGCCCGCGGATCTGCTCGTTGAGGTCGGCGAGCCCGGCCTCGAACTCGCGCCGCCCCTCCGCGGCCCACTGGACGAACGCGGTGTGCTCGGCGGCGGTGAGCCTCCCGTTGCGCGCCATCGCCGCGGTGACGAGCGAGTCCTCCCGCAGCATGTAGGCGCGGGCGTTGCCGATTCCGATCAGCGCCCGGCCCTGGGTGAAGATGGCGACGTCGTTGACGGTCACCAGGCCGTCGAAGACCTTGATGACCTGGTCGAGCAGGACGCTGTAGGAGTTGATGACCTCCAGCGGCTGCACCCGGCCCGAGTCGACCCTGGCGCGCAGCTGCGGCAGCCGGTCCAGCGCTCTGACCGCCTCGGCGAGCCGCCGCTTGGTCTCCGGCCGGGCCGCGTCCCTCGCCTCGGGCGACAGCGCGGTCGAGCGGAACGCCTTGTCCACGGCGCTCACCCGGGCGCGCTGCCCGCCCAGCTTCTGCCGGTTCGCGGGGTCGCGCGTGCTGAGCGCGACGACGCTGAGCGAACGCTCCGCCTGGAGCTGGTTCACCAGATAGATGCCGGGAAGGCCCACCTTCTCGTACGTCGTGGAGAAGTCGTACTTGTCGAACGCGTCGCCGAGCGTGATGTTCGCGGCGAACGCCCACAGGGTGATGAGGGACACCAGCGGGACCAGCAGCAGCGCCGTGATCCGCAGCCGGATGGGACGCCTGCGCCGGGGCCTTCGCCCGGACGCGTCGTCGCGGGGTGTCGTGCGGGACATCGAGATCACTACCTCTAGCCGGGGGCGGGCCGCGCCTGCCGGTCGGTGTGCCGGGGGCGGCCCGTGCTTCGGGGGTGCGGGGTCAGGGGTGGGCCTCGTCCAGGGCCGCGCGGGCGACCAGCCCGCGCAGCCGACCGGTGATCATGGCGACGGCCTGGGCGTGCCCGCGCAGGGCCTTGTCCCGCGCGGTGTACTGCCCGATGTCGGCGTGCATCGCGTGGTCGGACACGATCGTCTGCCACAGCAGCGGCCTTCCGTTCGCCGCGATGCCGAGGTCGATCACGGTGAACCAGGTCGAGACGACCACGACGACGGCGCCGACGCGGATGACGTCCTGCGCGAGCAGGCGTCCCCGCACGTCGAGCAGCAGCCGCTGGGCCTCCTCGGCCGTGGCGCGCCGCCCGTCCTCCCGGTAGTAGTCGGGGGGACGGCGAGGATCGGCGGGCCGCCGGCCGGCGGGCTCCCCCGGAGGCCGGTGGTCACCGGGCTCCGGGTCGGCGGGCCTTCGGTCGACCGGCCCCCGGTCGGCGGACCGCTGGTCGGCGGGCCGCTGGTCGGGAGGCCGCTGGTCGGCGGGCCCCTGGTCGGGGGGCCGCCGGCCGGCGGGCCGCTTGTCTGCGGGCATGGCGTTAGCAGGCATGGCATTTCCCATCGCCGTACCGGGGGTGCGCGGGAACTGCTCAGTGGCCGGGGTGCTCGTCCCGCGGCCAGGCGCGCACCTCGCACCAGACCGCCTTGCCGGAGGCGGTGTGGTCGGTGCCGTGCCCGTCGGTCATGACCGCGACGAGGAACCAGCCGCGCCCCGTCTCCTCCATGAGGTCGACCGGCCGCGCCGTCGGGACGGCGGCGCTCTGGTCGTGCACCTCGATGCGGAGCCGGGTGCCCGCGCGCAGCAGCCGCAGGCACAGCGCGGCGCCGGGGACCGGTGCGTGCCGGACGGCGTTGGTGACCAGTTCGGACACCAGGACCTCGGTGTCGTCGGCGATGTGCCCGATGCCGGACGCGGTGCTGACGGACCTGCTGAAGCGCCGCGCCGCCGGCACGGACTCCCGCTCGGCGGGCAGCGTCAGCTCGCCCAGCAGGACCGCCGGGGGCTCGTCCAGGCCCCGCGGCCCGTTCGGCGCCGTGCCGTTAGGCGCGGTGCCGTTCGGTGGCGCGACCGGTGTCGCGCTGGCGGTCAGGTGGCTCGGGAGTGGTGTGCTGGGCAGTTCGATGGTGTGGTGGTCGCCTGACATGATGAACGCCTCCTTGACTAAGGCGTGCCGCCCGATCCCAGCCCGGCCGAGGCGCGAGGCTGAGGTGGGCGTGGGGGGTTGGTGCCGGTGCCGCCGCTGTCCGGGCAGACGGCGGCACGGCGTGCGAGGGACTGGGCCGCCTCATGGCGGGCCGCTCCCCTCGGACTGGGTGCCCGCCCGGGCGCGCAGCAGCCGGGCGGTGCTGGTGAACCACGCGTAGTTCTCCTGCTCGAAGCGGCGTCCGCGCAGGCACGTGAGGTAGGGCCCGAGAGGGGACCCGGTGCGCAGGAAGGAATCCTCGTCCAGGTCGCCGCGCAGGTGCTTGAGGGTGCGTTCGAAGACCTCGACCTTGGCCGCCGAGGCCACCGCCCGGTCTTCCAGTTGCGCGATGACGGAGTCGGCGCAGATGTGGTCCACGGCCTGGACCATGACGAGCAGGTTCTCGCGAATGATCCCGGGCTTGGCGGGGGTCACGGCGAACCGTTCGAGTTCGTCGACGCCGGCCTGGGTGACCGTGTACACGCGCTTGTTGGGACGGTCGTGCTGGATGATCTGCCGCCCGCTGATCAGACCTTCCGTCTCCAACCTCGACAGCTCCGAGTAGAGCTGCTGCGGTACGGCGTGCCAGAAGTTGGAGACCGACAAATCGAAGATCTTTGCCAGCTGGTAGCCGCTGTACTCGCCGTCGAGCAGCGCCGCAAGCACCGCGTGACGTAGCGCCATCGGCCTTCTCTCCCCGCCTTGACTCAGGGTGATGCCCGACGTTAGCAGACAACGACATGATTAGTCATCATGTTGACTAGTATTGGTCAGCGTCGACTTGTGCGCGCGCGTCCCGGAGGGCGGCGACGCCCGGTTCGAGATCGGCCGCCAGTTCGGTGATCTTCCCGGTCAGGAACGCCTCGCGGGTGAGCCGGCGCTGCATCTTCCCGCTGGTCGTCCGCCTGACCGAGCCCCGCGCGGCCAGCACGACGCTGACGGCGGGCAGCTCGAAGGTGCGGGCGACCCGGGTCTTGACGGCGGAGGCCACCTCCTCCAGCGGCGTCCCGGCGGCGGCGCGGGTGCTCACCTCCTGGACGATGACGACCTGCTCCCGGCTCGCGTCGACGGCGTCCCCGCCGGCGGGCGGCCCGGGGCCGAGGTCGGGATCGATGGCGGCGTCGATCGCGAAGGCGGCGCCGAGGAGGGCGGCCGGATGGGCCGCCCGCGCCACCTCCTCGATGTCGTGCGCGTGGATGTTGCGGCCGTTGACGATGATCAGGTCCTTGATCCGCCCGGTGACGTAGAGCTCGCCGTCGGCGACGAAGCCGAGATCGCCCGTCCGCAGGAACGGACCCTCGCCGGTGGACGTGCGGGCGCGGAACGTCGCCTCGGTCTGCTCGGGGCTCTCCCAGTAGCCGCGGGCGACGCTGCCGCCGCGCACCCAGAGCTCCCCCACGCGCCGCTCCGGCCGCTCGGCGCGGGTCTCGGAGTCGACGACGCGGACGTCCAGGGTGACCGGACGGCCGCTGCTGACGAGCCGCCTGACGCCGCCGCGGGCGGGGGCCGCGCCCGGCGGGGCGGCCTCGTCCGCGGGGACGGCCTCGTTCCGCGCGAGGGCCCCGGCGTCGAAGTCGCGGACGACGGGGCCGCCGCCGAGGGGCGCCCCGGTGATCAGCAGGGTCGTCTCGGCCATCCCGTAGCACGGCATCCACATCGAGGGACGGAACCCGACCGGGGCGAACCGCTCGGCCATCGCCTCCAGCGTCGCGGCCCGGACGGGCTCGGCGCCGTTCTTCACGACCGTCAGCGACGACAGGTCCAGGCCCTCCAGCTGCCGGTCGGTGACGCGGCGCAGCACCAGCTCGTACCCGAAGTTGGGCGCCACGGTGATCGTCCCCCGGTAGCGGGTGATCAGCTCCAGCCACAGCACGGGGCGCTTGATGAACGTGATCGGCGAGGTGAACACGTACCGGCAGCCGAGGTAGAGCGGCTGGAGGAACTGCCCCACCAGGCCCATGTCGTGGTAGTGCGGCACCCAGCCGACGCCGACCGTGGCGTGCGACCCCTCGATGCGGCGCCTGATCTCCTCGCCGTTGGCCAGCAGGTTGCCGTGGGTGACCATGACGCCCTTCGGCTCGCTGGTCGACCCGGAGGTGTACTGGAGGAAGGCGACGGTGTCCGGGCCGGACCGCGGCGGGGACCAGTCGCCGGCGTCGGTGTCCTTGCCCGCCTGGGTGTCCAGGCAGTGCACGCGCCCCTTCAGCCCGGCGGCCGACAGCCACGCGTCGAGGGTGTCGCGGTGGGCGGTGTCGGTGAGGACCAGCGCGATGTCGGCGTCCTCGATGATCCGGCGGGTGCGGCCGAAGCGGCCCGCGTCCAGGTCCGGGAGCGGGGCCGGGACGGCGATGACGCGCGCGTACAGGCAGCCGAGGAACGCCGCCAGGAACTCCAGCCCCTCCGGATAGAGCAGCAGGACGGCCCGGTCCCGCAGGCCGCGCGCCTCCAGGCGGCAGCCGAGCGCGCGGGCCCTGCGGTCCAGGTCGGCGAAGCCGAGCACGTTCTCCTTGTACTTGCGTCCCGGTTCCTCACTGATGAAGGTGAAGGAGCGGGTGTCGCCGTGCGTCCGGATGTTCTTCCGGACGAGCGACACGAAATCTCTCGTCGTCTCCGGTGGCCCGGTCATGGGTGTCACTCGTCCTCGGCGGGGATGAGCAGGGAGGGAGGGAGCGGGGACAGGGAGAGCAGGGAGAACCAGCGCCGCTCGCCCGTGCCGCGGAACATCGCGTCCTCCAGCGGCGGGAGGAAGTCCTCGGACAGGACGGTGTCGGGCTGCGCCCGCTGGAGCAGCCGCTGCAGGCACAGGACGAGCCACTGGCCCTCTTCGAAGGCCCCGCCGAACACCTCCCGGTTGTGCAGCCAGGTGAGCATGCACGACGCCATCGCGTGCAGCTCGCAGTACCGTCTGGCCCGCGTCAGCGCCGCCACGGAGGAGGTGTCGCCCTCGTTCGCGCGGATGCCCGCCTCGATCCTGGCGCGCAGGGTGCCGATGGCGGACAGCAGGTCCTTCAGCTCGGCCGCGACGCCGGGCGCGGCGTGCGCGTTCGCCGCCGCCAGCACCTCCTCGGAGATCTCCTCGAACCGCTGGCCGATCTCGTCGCGCCCCTCGTTGGTGAGCTGGAGCAGGCGGCCGTCGGGGTCCCAGGCGGGCGGCGTCCGCGTCCAGCAGAACAGGTCGGCGAGCAGCTCGTCCTCGCGGCCCGTCTCCGCCTGCGGGTCGATCAGGAAGGGCAGCTGGCCCGCGACGTTGGCGAGGTTCACGTGCGTGGTGCCCTCGAAGATGCTCGCGATCGCGTGGTCGCGCTGCAGCTTCTGGAACACCCCGTGCGCCACGCCCTCGCGCAGGTAGCCGCGCGCGGCGAGCACGGTCCCGATGCTGGCCACGACCTCCTCGCCGAGGACGGGCACGAAGTACTTCACGATCGAGGACCACAGGCTGAGCCGTCCGGGCGCGACCGTCAGGCAGCGCGCCACCGGGATCGCCACGCACTCGGCGATCAGCAGGTCCAGATGCGCCTTGACCAGATGGTCGCGGATCACCGGGATCCGGTAGATGTCCGAGCCGTACAGGGTGCGCTGGCGCGCGTACTCCATCCCGATGCGCACCACCGCGTCCATCGTCCCGACCGACAGCGCCGCGATCGCGGTCCGGGTGATCTGCAGGGTCTTCAGCGTCTGGACGAGCCCGGAGCCGCGCCGCCCGATCACCCGCTCGGCGGGCAGCCGCGCTCCGGAGAACGCGACGCCGGACAGGTCGTGGCCGCGCAGCCCGACCGTCCGGACGGGCGGCAGCGTCGACCAGGCCGCCGGGTCCAGTTCCCGCTTGTCGACCAGGATGAGGGAGAAGTCGCGCGGGCCGGTCTTGGCATAGGTGGTGACGAACCGTCCGCGGGTGGCGTTGCCGACCGGCCACTTCACCCCGGTCAGGACCAGCTCGTCCCCCTGGATGTCGGCCTCCGACTCCGAGGCCATCACGTCGCTTCCGTGGTCGGCCTCCGAGACGCCGAAGCAGGCCAGGTCGCCGCGCAGCACACCGTCCGCCACGGTCCTGCGCTGCCACGCGTCGCCCCACAGCCACACCGGGTTGACCGCCAGCAACCCGGACCCGTACATGACCGCGACGGTGACGCTGCGGCGCGAGATGCCGCGGGTGACGAAGAACAGCTCCTCGAGCGTCGTCAGGCGCCCGCCCAGCCCGCTCGGCACCAGGTACTTCGGGAAACCCCACGCCCGGACGGCGTCCACCGCGCCCGGCGGGATCTCGTCGCGCTCCTCGGCCTCCACGATGGCCTTGTAGGAGAAGGGCCCGGCCTCGTCGTCCATCGGGTCGCCGAGGTAGCCGTCCAGGTCGGCGGCGATCCGGTGCGCCGGGGCCAGCCGCTCGCGCGGGTGCCGTCCGGACGCGGGACCCGCGGGGGCGGACTGCTCCGGCACGAGGTTCTCGGATGCGGAGGTCTTGGATCCCGGGTTCTCGGCCGCGGGGTTCTCGGAATGGCCCGGGTGAGCGGAATGCGCGGGATGGACGGGACTCTCAGCGTGGGCCCCGGGGGCGGAGTGAGCGGGGCGGGCGGGATGCACGGGGTGTGCGGGGACCTTGCTATCCATTTTTCCTTCGACTCCCTTGTGTGGGTCGCGCCTTCCGGTTCGCGGGCCGCGACTCCTGTGCGGGTCGGCTCCCTATGGCTGCGCGGTGTCGCCGGACGGGCCCCCCGCGTCGTCGGCGTTCGTCGGATCCTCCATGCGCCTGCCGACCACCCGGGCGAGCGTCATCGCCGCGGGCAGCGGGCGGACCATGACGGTCAGGCCTGTGACGAGCCCGGTCTCGCCGAACCTGAGCAGGTCCAGCCCCTGGACGTCCTTGCCCAGCACCCGGGCGCTGAAGATCAGCGCCTGCGCCGGCGGTCCTGCGCCGTTCGTCCCGCCCGGGGGGACGCCCACCAGCTCGTCGGTGTAGTGGAAGTCCTCGAAGACCTCCAGCAGGACGCCGAGCAGGGCCGCGACGGCGTCGCGCCCCAGGTAGGGCTTCACCATCACCGGGCTGCGGAACTCGATGCCGGGGTCCAGCGCACCGGTGATGGCGGCGAGGTCCTTGGCCTCCACCGCCGATCGGAACGTTCCGGGAACCGTCATCCGAGCTGCTCCCTTCGCTTGCCGTTTGGTCAGTCGGCCGTCCTCGGCGGGACGGCGCCGGCGGGGGGCGTGTCCTGTGGCGGGTCACCGGGTCCGGCGACGGCGGCGCCGCCGGGTCCGGTCGCGGGAGCGGTGGTGGGGACGGCGGCGCGGGCGAGGTCGCGCGCCCAGACCCGGTACCCCGCGGCCGACGGGTGGAAGCCGTCGGACGCGAAGAGCCGGGGGTCGCGGGCCATCGCCTCGTCCATGGGAGCGTGGACGGCGCCGCCCGCCGCGGCCGCGTCCCGCGTGATCCGGTCCATGGCGCGCGCCCGCGCGCCGAGGACCGAGCGCAGCGGCCGCGGCAGGGCGGGGAACCGGTGCACCGGCGGCATCCCGGCGACGAGCACCGTCGCCTCCGGGAACCGGCCGCGCAGGAGGGCGACGAGCTCGGTCACGTCCGCCGCCCACCGGCGCAGGGGACGCCGCCTGAGCAGGTCGTTGATGCCCGCGGTGACGACCACCAAGTTCGGCGCGGAGCCGTTCGCGGGCGGGACGAGCTCGCCGATGATGCGGCGCGCCGTCGCGCCGCCCCGGCCGGAGACCGACCAGGCCACGCTGCGCCGCAGCCGCTCGCCCAGCTCCTCCGCCAGGAAGCCGGGCAGCGCGTCGGCGTGCCGGGACGCGCCGACGCCCACGGCGGTGGACTCGCCGATCACCACGACCCGGAAGGCCGGGCCCCGCCCGGGGTCGGCGCCGGCGACGAAGCCCTGCTCGTCCCCGGTCGCCGGGTCCAGCCGCGGTGTCCGCCGCACCGTCCGCCATGCCTGCACGACCAGTACGGGAGCGAGGAACAGCAGCATCGGCGCACGGAATGCGCGGGCGACGGAACATGCTCTCTTCATCAGTCTCCCAGACTGCTGGATCGGCCCCCGGAAATCATTTCACTCGCTCGCCGAGCAGGTTCGCCGCAATCCGCGCCATCACCTCTGCGACATATGCGTGCCCATCCGGGTTCAGATGGATCCCGTCGGCGCTCCACATCGCGGGATCGGCGACTCTCGCCACTGTCTCCCGCTCGGGGAACGCCATTCCGAACTTGCGCGAGACCCGGTCGAGTTCAGCATTGAAGTCGTGAATGCGCTGCACGGTGCGTTTCTTGCGGAACTGCGAGATCGGCGTGATGTCCAGCAGCGGCGGCCGGGGCACCGGGATGGCGAGGACGACCGCGCCGCGCCCGCGGGCCCAGCCGAACAGCTCCGCCAGCCGGCGCCCCGCGGCCTCCCGCTCGAAGCCGCGCAGCGCGTCGTTCATGCCGCAGCCGAGCACGACCAGCCGCGGCGCCATCTCGCGCACGGCGGGCAGCTGGTCGCGGACCACGTCCTCGACCGTCGCGCCCGGATCGGAGGCGTTGAGCATCTCCTCGCGGGGAATCCCCAGGTGGCGGGCCAGCCGTCCGGCCCAGCCGAGCCATCCGCCGGCCGGGTCCGGATCGTCCTGGCCCTCGGCCACGCTGTCGCCGAGCACCACCATGGCGGGCCCGGCGACGCCGGCGCCGCCGACCTCGGGGGGCCGGCCGGCCATCACGCGACGAGGTCGAGCAGGTAGTCGGTGAGGTCGGCCACCGTCTCCCGGCGCCGCGCCTCGGCCACGTCGACCTCGACCTGCAGGTGGTCCTCGATGTCGCTGATGATGCTGATCGCGTACACCGAGTCGACCCCGTAACGGGCGAGTTCGACCCCGGGATCGATGTTTTCCACAGGCCTGTCGAGGTAGAAGGCGATCTTGTCAAGAAGCCACGATTGCAGCTCGTCGTGGGAAATTATTTCCGATCGGGCCACCGCCACTCCTCCTTATGTCAGAGGATCATCAAAACAATCGCGATTGGTAACGGAAGACGAGCAACACGCAAGATACAGCCAAATGGTTGGCATGTCTCGATCCGGATGTGAACGATCGGACACGGAGGTGTCTCCGTCCTGTAAACCCAGTCAGTGGTACGGTAAAAACGGCGATAAGTTACTTGCCGGTAACCACTTCCGATAAGGGCCCAACGCACGCGGGCGCGGGCACGCCGTCCCCGCGCGCCCCACCGATACGTCCTCCCCCGCGGGACTCCCGGCGGCACGCTACCTGCGCCGTTCCCCAATCAGGCCGGTCCGGGCGCCCCCCGGCGCCGGCCGGGAACCGGGCACGTTCCAGGAGAGTTTCGGACAACCCTTCGGCCGGGACCCGTGCTGCCCGGCCGAGGCGGCCTTACCTGAAGGAAAGGATCACCTGTCCCCTCAGTCCCCGCCCTCAGTCTGTCAGGACACGCTTACCGGACCGTTCAGCCACGAGACGACGGGGTTGAACTCGCGCCCCTCCGCGAGCCGCTCGCGGACGGCCCGCGCGTGCCGCGCCCGCCAGCGGTGCGCCGCGAGGCGGTGGAATGTGGCGAGCGGCGCGGCCGCGGGACGCGCCCCCTCCGTGATCGCGTAACCGTGGTGCCGCAGCCGGGACGCGAGCACATGCTGGACGAGGTCCGCCTCCCAGCCCTCCAGGCGGTCGCGCCAGGCGCCGACATGGCGGCCGTTGACGGCCTCGTGCGTGCCGAGGTGCCACTTCCGCGTGGACGGCACCGTCCGCCGCGCGTGCCGGTACGCCGCCGTCATGCCGGGGTCGTACTCCTCGCCGAGGAACGCGCACAGCCTCGTCAGGGCGTCCTCGGGCTCGGCGACCAGGTCCTCGTAGCGGAACTCGTAGAACGTGTCCGGGCCGAGGCGGGTCCGCAGGCGCGCGCCCATGTCGACCGCCTCCCGCCACGTCAGGGCGGCGGCGTGGATGTCGCCGTCGAACCACGGCATCCGCATGAGGGAGCTCACCGCGTCCCGGCCGTCCCTGACGAGGTGGACGAACTGGGCGTCGGGGAACATCCGCCGGAGCATCGGCACCCGGCGGAAGTAGCTCGGCCGCTTGTCCCCCCAGCGCGGCTTCCCGTGCCGGCGCGCGTAGGCGCGGAACACCGCCGCGATCGCCGACCCCAGCGTCGGCGGCCCCCGCACGATCTCCTCGACCACGGCTGCGGCGTCCAGCCGCAGCACCCCGAACTTGGTGCCCTCGCCGCTGACGATCCATTCGGCCAGCGCGAGCCGGTTCTCCGGCCGCTCCAGGTCCCCGAACCGGTGCCGCATGTCGTAAGAAATGTGCACAAACCGCGTCTCGGAGGGGAACGCGATGTGCCGGTGCGAGTGCAGCATCTGCTGGAGCAGCGTCGTCCCCGAGCGCGGGCACCCGAGCACGAAGATGGGCCGGCATGACTCCCCTGTCATGGCCCGCGAACGTACCCGCGCCCCCTCGGACCAAGCTCAAACGAACCTCAACAGAACCTGAAGAGCGCAGGTCACATCAGTCTCATGGTTCGCACGGGCCCCACCCGCCGATCCGGACCGCCCGCTTCGGCCCCGGCGCCGAAGGCGTGTCGCCCTTGGGCGGCGACCCTGCCCTGCTCGTTTACCCGCGCGCCGGACTCGCCCGAAGTGGTTGAACGTTCGAAAGCCTTCAATGGCCCGAAGGGTCGTATCGCGTCGTCCGGTAGATGGCGTACGCGCCGCCGTCGCCGGTTGACGCCGCCCTTCCCGAGTAATGCCCGGTGTGCGGATTCCCGTCCGCCCAAAGTGCGCCGAGATATGCGCTGCCGGCCGGGGAGGGCGCTTCCGGAGTGGGCTCACGCCCCCGCGCCCGCCTGCGCTGCCCCCTTTTCCCCCGTCGACGTTTCCGGCAGCGCTCGGCCGCCCGGCCGCGCCGGTCGTCCTGCTCGTCGTGTGGGGCGTGTCCTTCGGCGCCTGGCAGCTGTGCCAGATCACCATGACGCTCGCCGCCGCGCCCGACACGTTCGAGGCCGCGATGTCGCTCAACACCCTGGCCTACAACACCTCCATCGCGGTCGGCGCGCTGTTCGGCGGGCTGTTCGCCGACCACCTGGGCGTCAGGAGCGTCCTGTGGTTCGGCGCGGCGCTGACGGCGGCGTCGCTGCTCGTCACGCTCGCCGGCGTCCGGCGGGGCCGCCCGGCGTCAGCAGATGCGCGGTAGCGGGTCGCCGACCAGCAGGTCGACGATGCGGGTGCCGCCGAAGGCCGTCTTCAGCAGGACGAGGCCGGACGGGTCGTCCGTCACGCGGCCGATGGCGGCGGCCTCCTCGCCCAGCGGGTGGGCCCGCAGCGCCGCCAGCGCGGCCGGCGCGCACTCGGGGGCGACCACCACCACGGCGCGGCCCTCGCACGCGACGTACATCGGGTCGATCCCGAGCAGCTCGCAGGCGCCCCGGACGGCGGGACGCACCGGGATCGCGTCCTCCTCCACCACCACGGCCGCCCCGGCGTCCGACGCCATCTCGTTGAGGACGGTCGCCACGCCTCCCCTGGTCGCGTCCCGCATCCGGCGCAGGCCGCCCGGGCACGCGTCGGCCAGGTCGGCGAGCAGGCAGGTCAGCGGCGCGGTGTCGGAGACGACGTCGGCCTCCAGGTCGAGCTCGCCGCGCGCCAGCATGATCGTGACGCCGTGCTCGCCGATCGGCCCCGTGACCAGCACGGCGTCGCCGGGACGGATCTCCCCCGCCGGCCGGGACCGCACGACCCCGACGCCGGCCGTGGTGACGAAGCAGCCGTCGGCCTTCCCGCGCTCGACGACCTTGGTGTCGCCGGTGACGATGTCGACGCCCGCCGCGTCCGCCGCGCGCCGCATCGACTCGGTGATGCGCCGCAGGTCGGCGACGGGGAACCCCTCTTCGAGGATGAACCCCGCCGACAGGTGCAGCGGCCTCGCGCCGCAGACGGCGAGGTCGTTGACGGTCCCGTTGACGGCCAGGTCGCCGATGTCGCCGCCGGGGAAGAACAGCGGCGACACGACATGGCAGTCGGTGGTGAAGGCGAGGTCGGCGCCGTTCACCCGGAAGCGCGCCGAGTCGTCCATCCGGTCCAGGAGCGGATTGCTGAACGCCTCCCGGAACACCGCCTCGACCAGCGTGCGGGTGGCCTTGCCGCCGGAGCCGTGCGCGAGCGTGATCGTGTCCTCGCGGAGCCGGGCCTTGCGGCTCCGCGCGCGCTCGATGCGTTCCAGGACCTGCTCCTCGCGAACGGTCATCGCGCCGTCTCCCTCACCTGTCCGGTGTCCTCCGCCCGGCCCGTCCCGCCGTTCCGGCCGACCCCGCTGATCCGCTCGCGGGTGAAGCGGCCGAAGTTGTAGTACGCGGCGCACGCGCCCTCCGACGAGACCATGCACGTCCCGATCGGCGTCTCCGGGGTGCAGGCCGTCCCGAAGACCTTGCACTCCCACGGTTTCAGGACGCCCTTGAGCACCTCGCCGCACTGGCACGCCTTCGGATCGGCGACCCGTCCGCCCGGGATGTCGAAGATGCGCTCGGCGTCGAAGGCGGCGAACTCCTCCCTCATCCGGAGCGCGGAGTGGGAGATGAAGCCGAGGCCGCGCCACTCGAAGTACGGCCGCGGCTCCATGACCCCGGAGATCGCCTCCAGCGCCCGGGGGTTGCCGTCCCACGTGACGACCCGGCCGTACTGGTTCTCCACCTCCGAGCGGCCCGCGGCGAGCTGGGCCAGCAGCATGTGCACCGACTGCAGGATGTCCAGCGGCTCGAACCCGGCGACGACCAGCGGTTTCCGGTAGTCCTCGGTGATGAACGAGTAGGGCCCGCAGCCGATCACGGTCGACACGTGGCCCGGGCCGAGGAAGCCGTCCAGGCGCAGGTCCGGCGAGTCGAGGATCGCCTTGATCGCCGGAAGGATCGTCACGTGGTTGCAGAACACCGAGAAGTTCTCGATCCCGGCCGCGGCCGCGCGCAGCACCGTCATGGCGGTGGACGGGGCGGTCGTCTCGAACCCGATCCCCATGAACACCACGCGCCGCGACGGGTTCCGCTCGGCGATCTTCAGAGCGTCCAGCGGCGAGTACACCATCCGGATGTCCGCGCCCGCGGCCTTGGCGTCCAGGAACGACCCCCTGCCGCCCGGTACCCGCATCATGTCCCCGAACGAGGCCATGATGACGCCGGGCTGCGACGCGATGTGGATCGCGTCGTCCACCCGCCCCATCGGGATCACGCACACCGGACAGCCCGGCCCGTGCACCAGCGAGATGCTCTCCGGCAGGTAGTCCTCCAGCCCGTGCTTGTAGATGGTGTGCGTGTGGCCGCCGCACACCTCCATGAACTTGTAGTGCCGCCCGGGCTCGCACAGCGCGGCGATCGAGGCCGCGAGCGCCCTCGCCCGCTCCGCGTCCCGGTACTCGTCGACGAAGCGCATCAGTCGATCCCCGATTCCCGCAGCGCGTCGATCTCGTCGTCATAGGCTTCGCCGAGGCCCTCCAGCAGGGCCAGCGTCGCCCTCGCCTCGGCCTCGTCGATCTTGGACATGGCGAACCCGACGTGGATGAGGACCCAGTCGCCGGCGGCGAGCCGCTCCCCGTCGAGCAGCGCGATGTTCACCGCCCGGCGGACGCCGGTCACGTCCACCTTCGCCACCGGGCCGTCCGGCATGATCTCCACGATCTCGCCCGGAATCGCCAGGCACATCAGAGGGCCTCCCCCGCCAGTTCGAGCTGCGTCAGTTCCCAGAGCGCGTGGTAGATCGTCGTCTGCGCCTCCTGGACGCGGTGCACCGACGACGACGGGACGGTGAACAGGTGGTGCAGGCCGGGCGTCTCCGCCATCTGCCCGCCGGTGTACCCGGCGAGCCCGACCACCGTCATCGCGCGCCGCACCGCCTCCCGCAGCGCGGCGATCAGGTTGTCGGAGTTCCCGCTGGTGGACAGCGCCAGCGCGATGTCGCCCGGACGCCCGAACGCGGCGAGCTGCCGGGCGAACACCACCTCGAACCCGACGTCGTTGGACAGCGCGGTGACCACGGCGACGTCGGTCGTGAGCGCCAGCGCCGGCAGCGGCCGCGCGGACCCGCCCGGGTTGAGGAACAGCGCCGCGACGTCCTGCGCGTCCGTCGAGCTGCCGCCGTTGCCGAACGTGAAGAGCCGGCCGCCGGAGCGGAACGCGCCCGCCATCCGCGCGGCGCAGGCCGCCAGGTCCGCGCCGTACAGCTCCAGGACGGCCTCGCGCAGCCGGACGATCTCCTCGGCCTTCTCGCGCGTCGAGCGGCGCACGTCCTCCAGCAGGGTGTCCAGCCCCGAGCCGCCCGCGTACAGGAAGGGATAGAGCATGTCGGTCACGTCGTCACGACCCCGATCGCCTCCTTGGCGTGGACGAGCACGGTGTCGCCGACGTCGGCGTCCACCAGCGCCACGCTGACCCGTTCGAGCCGCCCGCCGCCGACGTCGACGACCGCGAGGCCGTCGCCGAGGAGCCGCGCGACGACGACCGGGACGGCCTCGTCCGCGCAGGTCACGCAGTGGTCGCCCGTGCACCCGGTCACGCGGTCACCTCCTGGCCGAGCACGCCCGGCTGCTCCAGGAACACGTGCACCAGCTCCCACAGCACGTGGTAGGCGGTGACGTGCACCTCCTTCACGACGCGCGGGTCGCCGGACGGCACGGTGACCAGGTGGTCGACCGCCCCGGGGAGCGCTCCCCCGTCCCCGCCCGCCAGCGCGACCGTCAGCATGCCGCGGTCCCGGGCGCACTCCATGGCGCGCAGGACGCTGTTGCAGCGGCCGTCCGGCGAGACCCCGAACGCGATGTCGTCCGGGCCGCCGAAGCAGCGGACCTGGTGGGCGAACACGTCGTCGAACCCCGCGCCGGCGCCGACGCCGGTGAGCGTCGCGACGTCGCCGGTGAGCGACAGCGCGGGCAGCGCCCGCTTGCCGACGATCACCGGGTGCACGAACTCGACCGCGACGTGCTGCGCGTCGGTCGCGGCGGCGCCGGTCCCGAAGGTGAGCAGGCGCCCCCCGCGGTGGAACCGGACCGCCATCGCGTGGCAGGCCGCGGCGATGGCGCCGGCCTCCTCGGCGAGCGCGGCGCCCGGCTCCGCGCGGCGGCGGAACACCTCCGCCACGGCGGCGGTCACCGGCCGTCCCCCGCGGGCGGGGCGTGCCGGGCGCCCAGCGACATGTCCACGGCGAGGTCCCAGCGGTCCGACAGCTCGTGCGACATCGCGTGCGCGTCCTCGCACATCGCCGCCGCGACCGCCGCCGTCTCACCGTCCCCGGCGCGGTCGGCGACCCGCCGCAGCGTCTCGCCCGCCGCGATCTGCAGGTGGACGGCGACGTAGGCGTCCCGCATGTGCCTGACGGGGTCGCGGTGGCCGTCGCCGATACCGCCCTCCAGCACGGGCGCGAGCAGCGTCCCGGCGTCGCGCGCGATGCCCGGGGACGATCCGCGCGCGTGCAGCCGCGCCTCGATCGCCCTCGTGTACGCCCGCGACCGCTCGGCGTAGTGGCCGAACGGCCGGCGCAGCTCCGGCTCGTCGGCCGCCGCGGCCAGCATCTCGCTCAGCGCGGCCTCGGCGTGCTCCTGGAGCGCGTGCGCGTCCCTCAGGTGGCCGACGAGCCGCCGCTCGATCGTCGTCATGAGCGTCCGCTCCGCGTCCCCGATCACATCGACTCGGCTTTGACGTACCGGCGCAGCGCCGGCACCTCCTTGACGAGCACCACGATCGCGGCGACCGCGACCAGTCCGAGCATCAGCCGGACGACGCCCGAGCCGATGCAGATCCCTTTCCTCATCCCCCCGCTCCCTCCTGCGCGAGTTCCTGCGTGAATTCCTCCGCCAGCAGCCGCTCGACCATCCCGGCGGCCTCCTCGACCGCCGCGCCGACCGGCGCGCTGAGCCTCATCTCCCAGGTGGCGTCCGTGGTCCGCGCCGACGGCTCGCACGCGACGAGCAGGATGCGCGCCGGGACCGGGCCGTTGTCCCGGGCCAGCCGCAGCACCTGCGCCGGGTCCAGGCCGTGCGCATCGACGGCGACGCCGCCGAAGTCGTCCGGGCCGGGCTCGACCAGCGACACGGTGCCGGGCGCGTGGCCGCGCTCGGCCGCGTCGACCAGGACCGCGGCCTCGTAGCCGTCGCCGAGCGCGTACATGAGGTCGATGCCGCGGATGCCGAAGTCGACCACGTCCACGCCGGGCGGCCGAGCCCGGGTCGCCAGCCGCCGGACGACCTCCACCCCGAACCCGTCGTCGCCGTGGAAGACGTTCCCGATCCCCGCGACGAGCACCTTGCGGGACGGCGCCGCCCCGGGCAGCGGCTCGACCTCGTCCGGCCGGACGAAGAAGCGGTGCCCGAGCTGGTTGTAGGGGCCGAGGTCGCGGCCCGGGTCGTCGTCCAGCGCGACGACCAGGTGCACCCCGCCCTCCATGTCCTCCTCGACGCGCTCGACGACGGCGGTGCGCCCGACGAGCGCCAGGTCGAAGATGTCCGCTCCCCCGCGGGGGCGCAGCCGGACCCGGCTCCCCGGACCCGGCTCCCGCCCGCCCGCGCTCACGTCGTCCCCGCTCACATCGTCCCCGCTCACATCGTCCCCGCTCACCAGACGTCCCTCCGCGGATCCCGCAGCGTGCCGTGCAGCGCGAGGAGCTCACCGGACGACAGGGCGCCGCACCGCTCCAGGATCTGCCGCGCCTTCGGGTCGGTCGCCGCCATCTCCCGCCGCTCGTCCTCGGTGAGGCTGAGCACGCTGAGGATCAGCAGCTGGTCGATCTCCGTCCCGTCGAACAGGTCGCCCGGACTCTCCGGCGCCACCTGCGGCCAGTCGTAGAGGACGATCGGCGCCGCGAGGACGGTGTCGCGGCTGCCCGGCTCCCCCGCCAGGACCGGCCAGAGCCCCTCCTTGCCGCACTCGGCCGCCGCCTCGGCGAGCCGCTCCGGCGGATCCGTGAGCGAGACGAACGCGCCGCCGCCCGTGTGCGCCACGACATGCGCGCACAGCATCCCGGCGCGGACGGCGTCCTCGCGCTCCTCGGCGGTGCCGGTGTTGACGACCTCGACGCGCAGCCGCACCACGCCGTCCCCGGCGGGCACGGCCGAGACCTCGACCCGCCCTGCCACGTGCTCCCACGACCGGACGAACCGCACGCCGCCGCCGCTGCACGACGCCTTGCCGTCCACGGGCTCCTCTTCGGTGCCCGCGACCACCTCGACGGGGACGCGGACGGGAGCGCGCACGAGGCGAGCGACCGCGATCGGGCCGCTGGTGAGCTCGCGTTCGCGGGCCTCCTGCCAGCTGGTGCAGGTCTCGTCCCCGACGCGGATCTCGTCCACGGGAACGTCGCCGTGCATCACCTGGCGGTGCACCGCGTGCAGGAACCGCAGCGTGACCTCGACGCCGGCGCCGGGGCCGGCCTCAAGGAGGAACTCGGCGTGGACCGTCCAGCGGTCGCCGTTCCGTTCGGCGTAGCCGCGCGGATAGACGCCCCCGATCGTCCAGCGCCGCCGGTTCTTCAGGGCGGACCGGCGGTACGGCCAGAGGAGGTACCCCTCGTAGAGGACGGTGTCCGCGATCGCCCTCAAGCGGTCCACTCTTCCTCCTCCCGCCGCTTCTCGGCGTGGCGCAGCAGTTCGTCGACCGTGTCGTCGAACGAGGAGTGCGCGCGGCGGGCCCGGTAGGCCGACAGGCGGCCGAAGCAGTCGTCGTCCAGCCGCAGCCAGCGGGCCGTGCCGTAGTAGCGGCCCATCAGGTCACGCCACACCTGGAGCGGCAGGTCGCCGGTGGCCTCGTGATGCCACGGGATCTGCCCGGTGCGCAGCGCGCCGTCCTCGCCGGGGTAGAAGACCGTGCCGTTGAAGGCCAGGTCGAGCGGGACGTCGCCGCCGCCGAGCGCGTGCAGGTACCGGTCGGCCGCGACCTGCATGTCGTGCCCGCACGGCAGGGACAGCGCCGCCTCCGTCCCGCCCTGGAACGTCGGCACGGTGGCGCCGACGCGCGCCCAGGTCAGGCCGCGCAGCGACCGGTCCCACATCTCCGGCGGGCCGAACACCCCGGCGAGCCGGTCGCGCTCGGCGTCGTCGTAGCCGCGGCGCGCCGCCGCGATCGTCACCGTCGTGGTGAGCAGGACGCACTGGACGGGCCCGCCGTCCAGCCGCCGCAACCCGATCCGCAGGCTCAGCGTCGGCGTCGCCGCGAACCTCTCCGGCTCGATGCCGAGCAGGTCGAGCCCGAGCTCCGGTGTCCCGTTCATCATGCTCCGTCTCCCCGCGCGGGAAAGACCCGCCACGCCCCCCGGACCGCTGCGCTCATGCCCTGCCCCTGTGGGGGGACGACCCGCCACGCCCCCCGGTTCGCTGCGCTCATGCCCTGTTTTTGTGGGGGGACGACCCCCCACACCCCCCGGTTCGCTGCGCTCATGCTGGTGACAGATTCGGCATCGAGTCGAGGATCGGGCCGTGGGTCTCCGGGTTGATCCCCGTCGAGCGGGCCGCGGTGGACGTGCCGTCGGGCAGGTGCCCGACCTGCTTGTCGTAGTTGCCCGTCTGGTTGCCCTCGTGGACGCCCTTCGTGTGCGCGGGCTTGTCGGGAGTGACGTCGGGCTTCCCCACTCTGATCATCGTGTTCCCCTCTTCTCCCCGGCGGCCGCCCGGGCCGCCTTCAACTCGGTGAAGAACGCGCCGATGTGATGCCAGACCGCGTCGCCGCCGGTGAAGCCCGTCCAGTGCTCGCGCAGCAGGGCGGTGAGGCGGTAGCAGTCGTCGACCGGGAGCATCCAGTGCTCGGCCGCGTCCCGCGCCCGGTGCACGACGAGCGCCTCCACGTCCGGGCGCAGCTCCGCCAGGACGGGGTTGGCCTCGGCCAGGCGCCGCCAGCTCCCGGCGTGGACGGCCGCGTGCAGCGCCCCCGCCGGGCTCGGATAGCGGGCGGTGACCTCGCCCGTCCCGGAGACGGAGAAGAAGGCCAGGTCGACCGGGATTTCCAGGCCCGCCCACAGCGGGCCGTCCAGGCGGAAGCCGGTCAGCTCGCGCCGCCGGTCCGGGACGAGCCGGTAGTGCCGCCCGCCCGCCGCCTGGCCGTCGAACAGCACGGCGCACGCCCCGCACGCGCACAGCAGCTCGCCCTCCTCCAGGTCGAGCAGGTGCCGGTGCGCGTCGTGCACGGGCTCGGCGCACAGCTCGCACCGCTCGGCGGCCCCGCCCGGCGGCGGCGCCGGGCACGGCGGAGCCGAGGCCAGCGCGGCCAGCCTCGGCGTGCGGAGCCCCGGCGTCATACGCGGCTCCGCACCTGGTCCAGGGTGATCAGCACCTTCTCCGGCGCGGGCGCCTCGATCTCGACCCGCTCCAGTTCCGGCGCCGCGGCGAGGGCCGCCCGCTCCACGGCGTCCAGCACCGGGCGGGGCGCGGCGGCGCGCCCCTCGGTCGCGACCTTCAGCCGCACCGCCTCCCCGTCGACCCCGGTCAGCTCAACGGACGTGCGGTGCTTGCCCAGGAACCCCTCCAGCGCGGCGAGGGCCCGCCGGACCCGCGCCTCCGGCGACTCGGGGTGCAGGCCGTGCATGGCCAGCAGGTGGCAGACCAGCTCGTCGCCGGCCAGCGCCGAGGCGTCCGCGCAGAGCCGCACGATCCGGTCGAGCGCCTCCCCGTACAGCTCCACCAGCGCCTGGACGGCCTGGTGCGCCCCGGGGTCGAGCCCGTCGAGCAGCCCTTCGAGTCGCTGGACGTGCTCGCGGACGCGCTCGTCGTCCCAGCCCATCAGTGGCCTTCCTGGGCGCCGAACATCGGGGAGTGCCGCTTCTCGATCGTCCGGCCGTTGCCGACGTACATGTGCACGCCGCACGGCAGGCACGGGTCGAAGCTGCGGACGGTCCGCATGATGTCGATGCCCTTGAAGTCGTCCGGGCCGTTCTCCTCGAAGATCGGCTGCCCCTGGACGGCGTCCTCGTAGGGGCCCGGCGTGCCGTAGGAGTCGCGCGGGCTGGCGTTCCACGGCGTCGGCGGGTACGGGTGGTAGTTGGCGATCTTGCCGTCGCGGATGACGAGGTGGTGCGACAGCACGCCGCGGACCGCCTCGTGGAACCCGCAGCCGATCGCCTCGTCCGGCACGTCGAAGTCGGTGAACACCTTCGTCCGTCCGGAGCGGACCTCGTCGAGGGCCTTCTCGGCGAAGTGCAGCGCCATCCCCGCCGCGTAGGCGATGAAGTACGCGCGGGCCCGGTCGCGCTCGATCGTGTTGGCGTACTGCGGCGGTCTCCACTCCAGGTTGACCTCCGGCATGCCGGGGGTCTTCGGCAGGTCGATCTGGACGCTGTGCCCGGTGGAGCGGACGTACGGCGTGTCCACCTCGCCGGCCAGCGCGGTCGCCCACAGCCGGGCGAGCGGCCCGCCGCCGGTGTCGAGCGCGAGGTGGTCGCCGGTCCCGGGGTGGCGCCAGCGGGGGCTCATCACCCAGCTGTACTTGCCGCCGTCGAGGTCGCGCTTCTGCGGGTTCGGCAGCGTCGTCTGGTTCCACGGGTGCCGCTGGTCGATCGGGTTGCCGAGCGGGTCCTCCTTGACGAAGGTCTCCTCGTTCACCCAGTCGTCGTAGTAGGAGCTGCCGAGCAGGATCCGCATGCCGAGGTTGATCTCGACCAGGTCCGTCGTGACGAGCTGCCCGTCCACGACGATGCCGGGGGTGACGTAGGCGGCCCGCCCCCACTCGGACATGTGCCGGTAGTCGTAGTCGACGACGTCCGGGTTCTGGAAGGCGCCCCAGCAGCCGAGCAGCGTCCGCCGCCGGCCCACCTGGTCGTAGCCGGGCAGCGCCTCCAGGAAGAAGTCGAAGATGTCGTCGTTCATCGCGACGGCACGCTTGACGAAGTCGAGGCAGCGGGTCAGCCGGACGAGGTAGTCGGTGAAGACCTGCGGCGTCGCGACCGTCCCCACACCGCCCGGGTACAGCGTCGACGGGTGGACGTGGCGCCCCTCCATCAGGCAGATCATCTCGCGGGTGATGCGGCTGAGCTGGAGGGCCTCCTTGTAGACCGAGCCCTCGAAGGGGTTGAACGCCGTCATGATGTCGGCGATAGTGCGGAACCCGTGGACGGAGCCGCGCGGCGCGTCGGTGTTCTTGGCCGTCGCCAGCAGGCCCGGGTTCGTCTCGGCGACCATCCGCTCGCAGAAGTCGACGAAGACCAGGTTGTCCTGGAACAGCGTGTGGTCGAACATGTACTCGGCGGCCTCGCCGAGGTTGATGATCCAGTCGGCGAGCGGCGGCGGCTTGATCCCGTAGGCCATGTTCTGGGCGTAGACCGAGCAGGTCGCGTGGTTGTCGCCGCAGATGCCGCAGATCCGGCTGGTGATGAAGTGCGCGTCGCGCGGGTCCTTGCCCTTCATGAAAACGCTGTAGCCGCGGAAGATGGACGAGGTGCTCCGGCACTCGGCCACCTGCCCGTTCGCGAAGTCGATCTTGGTGTAGATGCCGAGGTTGCCGACGATCCGGGTGATCGGGTCGAACGCCACCTCGACGAGCCCCGCCTGCGTGGCGGCCCGTTCGCCTCGCGCCTGCGTCCCCTGCTTCATGACTCGCCCCGCTTCATGACTCGCCCCTGTTCCATCGCCCGGCCACCGTCGGTCGGCGCGGCCGTCCTGCGTCCGTGTCTTTCCTGGTCAGGCCGGACCGCGCCGGCGGGGTCGCCCGCCGGCGCGGCCGCCGCTCACTGGTGCGGCCAGCGGGGCTGGTAGCCGCTGGTCAGCCTCTCCCGGTTGTGGCGCCACTTCGGCTCCCGGTTCGCGCCCTTGTTGGTGATCGACCGCATCTTCCGGATGAACGGCCCGTAGGACCGCAGCAGCGTCGAGGACAGGCTCGCCCCCGGCGGCTCGTCCATGAACGGCATGAACTTGTCCGGGAAGCCGGGCATGGTGCAGCCGATGCAGATGCCGCCCACGTTGGGGCAGCCGCCGACGCCGTCCATCCAGCCGCGCTTGGTGACGTTGCAGTTCACGACCGGGCCCCAGCATCCGATCTTCACCTGGCACTTCGGCGAGTTGTAGTCGCGCGCGAAGTCGGCCTGCTCGTAGTAGGCGGCGCGGTCGCAGCCCTCGTGGACGGTCTTGCCGAACAGCCACGTCGGGCGCAGCTTGTCGTCCAGCGGGATGACCGGCGCCTGCCCGACCGCCTGGTGCAGCACCCAGAGCAGCGTCTCCATGAAGTTGTCCGGCTGCACGGGGCAGCCCGGCACGTTAACGATCGGCAGCCCGCCCGCGGAGCGGAAGTCCCAGCCGAGGTAGTCGGCGAGGCCCATGCAGCCCGTCGGGTTGCCCGCCATGGCGTGGATGCCGCCGTAGGTCGCGCACGTGCCGATCGCCACGACCGCCCACGCCTTCGGCGCGAGCCGGTCGATCCACGTGTTCAGCGTGATCGGCTCGCCGGTCTCGGGATCGTTTCCCATCGACGTCCAGTAGCCGTCCCCGCTGATGTTCTCGTTGGGGATCGAACCCTCGACGACGAGGATGAAGGGCGCCAGCTCGCCGCGCGCGGCCTGCCGGAACGCCTCCATGAACTCGTCGCCGTTCTCGTAGGCGAGCACCTTGTTGTGAAGGTGAACCTTCGGCAGGCCCGGTATCGCGCCGAGGACGACGTCCTCGATGCTCGGCAGCGAGGCCGCGGTCACCGAGATCGTGTCCCCGTCGCAGCTCATTCCCTCGGACGTCCACAGAATGTGGATCTCGTCCGTCAGCGGTTGCGCCGGAGCGACGCTCGTCATCGCTTCCCCCCCTCGACCGGCTGCGGTCATCACCCATGCGGTTGCCCTGCGGGAACGGCGCGAAACACCGACCGAAAAGCCCCCCAAGCCGTTTCCCCGATTCGGTAAACACACCGTTTGAGCTGGGAAGATCGGGGCAGCAGAACGGCGCTGGGACAATGGAAGCGGGCCGGGGGGGCGCGTGCACGAACTGGTCGTGACGGAGAGCGTTATCGCGGCAATTTCTACCCAATTGCCCGATTCACGGGTGGTGGTGGTGCACCTCGAAATAGGGAGACTTTCCGGAGTCATGCCGGACGCGGTGCGTTTCTGCTTCGAACTGGCCGGCGAGGGGACGTGCGTCGAGGGCGCGCGGCTCGACATCACCGAGCCGGAGGGCGTGGGCGACTGCGCCGGCTGCGGGGCCTCGTTCCCCGCGCGCGATCCGCTCGCGCTGTGCCCGTGCGGCAGCGCCGACGTGACGATCAGCGGCGGCGCCGACCTGACGATCACTGCGGTGGAGGTCGCCGACGATGTGTGAGACCTGCGGCTGCGACGGCGGGGACGCCGCGCGCCTGACGACCCTGGCGGCCCCGGGGGACGCCCCCGGCCACGTCCACGAACCCGTCCACGGACACGGGGACGGACACGGGGACGGGGACGGGCACGTCGTGACGCTGGGCCAGAAGGTCCTGGCCCGCAACGACGACCTGGCCGGGCGGAACCGGGTGTGGCTGGCCGAACGCGGCATCGCCGCGCTCAACGTGATGAGCTCCCCGGGTTCGGGGAAGACGACGCTGCTGGCGCGCACCGTCGCCGACCTGAGCCCGGACCGCCCGATCTCGGTGATCGAGGGCGACCAGGAGACGCTGCTGGACGCGCGGCGCCTCGCCGCCGCCGGGGCCCGGACCGTCCAGGTCAACACCGGCGCCGGCTGCCACCTCGACGCCGCGATGGTGGCGGGCGCACTGGCCGCGCTGGCGCCGCCGGACGGCTCCACGGTGTTCGTGGAGAACGTCGGCAACCTCGTCTGCCCGGCGCTGTTCGACCTCGGCGAGCGGGCCCGCGTCGTGCTCATGTCCGTCACCGAGGGCGACGACAAACCGCTGAAGTACCCGCACATGTTCCGCGGCGCGGACGTCCTGCTGCTGAACAAGACCGACCTGCTGCCGTACGTCGACTTCGACGTGGACGCCTGCCGGGACGCGGCCCGCCGGCTGTGCCCCGGGCTGCGCGTCCTGCCCGTCTCGGCGACCCGCGGCGACGGCCTGGACGCCTGGTACGACTGGCTCGACGAGGCGACGGCCGGGCCTTGACCTGGAGTGCGCTCCAGCACCTAGCGTTCTGCGCGAGCGACTGACGAGGAGCACGCATGCAGTACCGCAAGCTCGGCCGTACCGGCGTCGAGGTCAGCACCCAGACCCTCGGCGCGATGATGTTCGGCGCCGTCGGCAACCCCGACCACGGCGAGTCCGAGCGCATCGTCCACCGGGCGCTGGACGCCGGGATCAATTTTATCGACACCGCCGACATGTACTCGGCCGGGGAGAGCGAGGAGATCCTCGGGAAGGCCCTCAAGGGCCGCCGGGACGACGTCGTCCTCGCGTCCAAGTTCTTCTTCCCGCTCGGCGAGGAGCGCAACGCGCGGGGCGGCTCGCGGCGCCACATCGTCCGCGCCGTGGAGGACAGCCTGCGCCGCCTCGGCACCGACCGCATCGACCTGTACCAGATGCACCGCCGCGACTGGGAGACCGACCTCGAGGAGACCCTCGACGCGCTGACCGACCTCGTCCGCCAGGGCAAGGTGCTCTACGTCGGGTCGTCGTCCTACCCCGCCGACTGGATCGTCGAGGCGCAGTGGGCCGCCGAGCGCCGGGGCGGCGTCCGGTTCGTCTGCGAGCAGCCGCAGTACTCGATCTTCGCGCGGTCGATCGAGGAGTCGGTGCTGCCCGCGGCGCGGCGGCACGGCATGGGCGTCATCCCGTGGAGCCCGCTCGCCGGCGGCTGGCTCACCGGCAAGTACCGGCGCGGCGAGCAGGCCCCCGAGGGCGCCCGCTTCGCGCCCTCGGACAACTCGGCGTGGCGGGGCCGCACCGTCGACACCGACCCCAGCGTGCCGGCCCGCTACGACGCCGTGGAGCGCCTCACCAAGATCGCCGAAGAAGCGGGACTCTCGCTGACCCACCTGGCCCTCGGGTTCGTCGCCGAGCACCCGGCCATCACCTCGACGATCATCGGACCGAAGACGATGGCGCAGCTGGAGGACCTGCTCGGCGCCGCCGACGTCCGGCTCGACGCCGCCGTCCTGGACGCCATCGACGAGGTCGTCCCGCCCGGTACCGACATGGCCGGCATCAGGCACATGACCGGCAACCCGTCCCTGGACGCGGGAAACCGCCGCTGGTCCTGACAAGGCCCCGGCCCCGGCGCGGCCGCGCCGGGGCCGGACCGTCCCTACCGGATCAGCGGGTCGCGGGGCAGGCCGAGGATGCGCTCGGCGATCTGGTTGCGGGTGATCTCGGAGGTGCCGCCCGCGATCGACATGCCGCGGGACCCGAGGCGCATCAGGCCCGCGAACTGGCCGAGGCCCTCGGTGAACGCGGCCTCGGGCCCGGCGAACTCGGCGAGGAGGGCGGCGGTGGCGTGGCCGTGCTCGGCGAGGACGAGCTTGGTGATGTTGCCCTCGGGGCCCGGCTCGCCGCCCGCGACCGCGCGCTCGGCGGACCGCAGGTTGAGCAGCCGCAGGGCCTGCTCCTCGGCGGCGTAGGCGCCGACGCGCTCGGCCGCCGCCGGGACGCGGTCGCCGCGCTCGGCGTAGAGCCGGAACACGTCGGGCCCCGGCGGGCCGCCGACGCCGCCGCCGATGCTGACCCGCTCGTTGCCGAGGGTGGCGCGGGCGACCGTCCACCCCTGGTTGGGTGCGCCGACGACGTCGGCGTCGGGGACGAAGACGTCGGAGAAGAACACCTCGTTGAAGTCGGAGGTGCCGGTCGTCTGGCGCAGCGGCCGGACCTCCACACCGGGGTGGTGCATGTCGACGACGACCATCGTGACGCCGGAGTGCTTCGGCGCGTCGGGGTCGGTGCGGACGGTGGCGAAGCCCCAGCGGCAGTACTGGGCGCCGCTCGTCCACACTTTCTGGCCGTTGACGACCCAGCCGCCGTCCACCTTGACGGCGCGGGTCTTGACGGCCGCCGCGTCCGACCCGGCGTCGGGCTCGCTGAACAGCTGGCACCAGACCTCCTCGCCGGTGAGCGCCGGGCGCACCCACCGGTCGACCTGGTCCCGGGTGCCGTGCTGGACGAGCGTGAGGATCACCCAGCCGGTGATGCCGAGCTGGGGGCGCTTCACGCCCGCGGCGCGGAACTCGTCCTCGATGACCAGTTGCAGCCCGGCGCTCGCCGCCACGCCCCAGGGGCGCGGCCAGTGCGGCTGGACGTAGCCGGTCTCGATGAGCCTCTCGCGCTGCTCGTCCTCGGGCAGCGCGGCGATCTCCCGGGCCAGCTCGCGGATCTCCGCGCGCCGCGCCTCGGCCTCGGGCGGCAGGTCCAGGCTCGCCTCCCGGACGACCCCGGCCGCCCGCAGCCGGGTCACGTCCCGCTCCGCGCCGCGCGGGCCGGCGACGGCCTCCAGCGCCGCGGCCCGGCGCAGCAGCAGGTGCGCGTCGTGCTCCCAGGTGAAGCCGATGCCGCCGTGCACCTGGATGTTCAGGCCCGCGTCGGAGGTGAAGGCGGGCAGGGCGAGCGCCGCCGCCACGGCCGCGGCAAGTTCGAACTGGTCGGACGGTCCGGACGCGGCCCGCGCCGCGTCCCACACCGCGGCCGTGGCCAGCTCAGCGGCGACGAGCATGTTCGCGCAGTGGTGCTTGACGGCCTGGAACGTCGCGATCGGCCGCCCGAACTGCTGCCGCACCTTGGCATACGCGGTGGCGGTCTCGACGCACTCCAGCGCGCCGCCGACCGCCTCGGCGGACATCAGCGTCCGGGCGACGGCGGTCGCGTGCGCGCGGGCCCCGGCGAGGACCTCCACGGCGGCGCCGTCCAGCCGCACGCGCGCGGAGCGGCGGGACGGGTCCAGGTTGCCGGGCACCTCGACCGCGACGCCCGGGCCGCCGGCCCGCACGACGACCATGTCGTCGCCCGCGGGCAGGACGAGCAGTTCCGCGAGGCCGCCGCCCAGCACGACGCCCGCGTCGCCGGTGGCGGCGCCGCCGGTCACGGTGAGCGCGCCGTCCAGCCCGAGGGCCGCGGGGACCTCGCCCGACGCGAGGCCGGGCAGGAGCCGGGCCCGCCGCTCCCGGTCCCCCGACGCGGCGAGCACCGCGGACGCGATCATCGTCGGCAGCATCGGGCCGGGCGCGGCGGCGCGGCCGAGCTCCTCGGCGACCACGACCAGCTCCGGCAGGCCCGCGCCCCCGCCGCCGTGCTCCTCGGGCAGGTGCAGGCCGAGCAGTCCCAGCGCGGCGAACTCCGCCCAGAAGGCGGGCAGGGTCTCCTTCTCGGCGTCCAGCAGCGCGCGGTTCGCCGCCCGCGCCTCCCGGTCGCGCAGGAACGAGCGCGCCGTCCGTGCCAGTTCGCGGTGTTCGTCGCTGATGGCGATCGCCATGGCCCCTCCAAGCTTCCGTCCCGGCCAGAACACCAGAATGGCATTCGGTTACCGTCCAAGGCGAGGGGGAGGCCCGATCAGAACAGCGTCGCCCGCCCGCCGACCGGGTGCCGCAGCCGCACCCGAACGCCGTTCGGCGGGTCAGGCGGTGGCCTCCACCTCCGCGCGCGACAGCACCGGGTCGGGCTCGACCGGCGCGGTGGAGGCGACCGGCGCCGACACCCCCGCCGCGACCCGGGCCCGCGCCTGGCGGAACTCCGGCAGCGGGCCGGTGGCGTCGTGCAGGGCGTTGAGGACGGCCCACAGCGTCGTCCGGCGCAGCCGCAGCGTCACCGGGTTGGGCGGCTGGTAGAGGGCGAGCTTGCGCGCCCACTCCGGCAGCATGTCGCGGGCCGCCCAGTCCATGAACGGGCTGCCGGGCTCCCACGGCCTGGTCTTGCTGTCGCGCAGGTTGGGTCCGGTCCCGAACGCCTTGATGGGGGTGATCGCGAGACGCGGCAGGTAGGACTCCAGGCACTCGGCGACGTCAGCCTTGGTGGCGGGCAGGTCCGTTCCGCCGAGGGCCTCGCCGACGCGGACGAACTCGCGGTAGTAGCGCTCCAGGTCGTCGCCCTTGAGCGGGCGGCGGTGGTAGCGCTCGTGCGCCGTCGCCAGCCCCCACACCACCGTCGCGTAGTTCCAGCGCAGCCAGTCGGGGTCGTCGGCGTCGTAGGCCAGGCCGTCCGGACGGGTGCCCTTCACCGTGTGGTGCATGGCGCGGACGGTCCGGGCGAGCCGCTCGGCGGTCGCGGTGGAGCCGTAGGCCGTCCCGATGAAGAACGAGAGGGAGTGCCCGAGCCGCACGGCCGCGCCCTCGGGGTCGATGCCGCCGGTCGGGACGCCGTCGGCGCGCTCGGGGATGCGGGAGTGGTCGTAGGCCATCCAGCTGATGCTCGGGTCCAGTCCCTCGATGTAGGCGGCCCCGACCAGCCCGAGCAGCAGGGTCGGCAGGTGCGAGTGGACGTACCAGACCGCGCTGCCGGGCCCGAACCAGCCGGGGTCTCCCTCCGGGCCGGCGAACTCCAGCCCGCGGAAGAACCGGGAGCGGATCTCGGCGTCGAAGGCCCGCTCGAACCGCGCCGCGATGATGTTGGTCCTCGATGGCATGCCGCACTCCCGGCCCATTCTGGTGACAGGTGTATCCAGAGTAAGTGTCTGGGTACATCCGTGTCCAGACTTCGGGGCCCCGCGGCCCGGCGGGGTAGGGTGACCGGCATGGCGAGCACGCGCACGGCCGCGTCCACGCGGTGGGCCGGCGTCCCCGCGAGCCGGCGCCGCGACGAGCGGCGCGCCATGCTCGTCCGGGCCGCGTTCCGGCTGTTCGGCGAGGAGGGCGAGGCCGCCCTCACCGTCCGTGCCGTCTGCCGCGAGGCAGAGCTGCACACGCGCTACTTCTACGAGAACTTCGCCGACACCGGCGCCCTGCTCGCCGCCGTCTACGACCGGGAGGCCGCCGCCCTCGGCGAGGTCCTGGCCGGCGCCCTGGACGCCGCGGGCCCCCACCCCGACGTCCGCACCCGCGCCGGCATCCGCGGCGTGCTGAGCTTCATCAGCGCCGACCCCCGCCGGGGCCGCGTCCTGTTCGCCGAGGCGCGCGGCAACGAGGTGCTGGCCGAGCGCCGCCGCGCCGCGCAGACCGCCCTGCTGGAGGGCGTCCTCGCGATGAGCCGCGCCGAGAGCCCGCCGCTCCCCGTCGTCGTCGCCGCGACGATGTTCACCGGCGCGATGACCGAGCTGGCCCAGCAGTGGGCCGACGGCCGGCTGGGCGGCGACCTCGACGCCGTCGTCGACAGCGCCGTCGAACTCTCCCTCGCCCTCCACGCCACGACCGCCCCCCGCCTCCCCCGCGGATAGCGGCGCGGCCCCGTCAGCGGCGGTGCCTGCCCAGTTCCGCCGAGAGCTCGGTGGAGAACTGCTCGGCGTCCGACAGCCGGGTGCGGATCTTGTCGCAGCGCTCCTCGACCAGGGAGCGGTAGAGGGCGAGGCGCTCGGTGAGCTCGTCGCGCGCCGCGCCGCCGCCGGCGTCGGAACGGAGCCGGTCCAGGACGGTCAGCAGGTCGCGCATCTCGTCGAGGCTGAAGTCGAGCGGCTTCATCCGCTTGATGACCAGCAGGCGCGCGACGTCGCCGTCGGTGTAGAGGCGGAACCCGCCCTGCGATCGCGCCGTGGGGAGGGCGAGGCCGACCTCCTCGTAGTGGCGGATGGTGCGCAGGCTCAGGCCGGTCCGGTCCGCGACCTCGCCGATCTGCATGTGCCTGCCGTCCATCGGGTTCCTCTCCCCACGCCACCGGCCGAACTTACTCTAACGTGAGGTTAGAGTATGGGGGGACGGTCGTCGGAGAGGGGAGCGCGGTGAGCGCCGGAATCGGCACGGCGGAGGACGTTGCGGCGGAGGCGGCGCGGCGCCGGACGTTCGCGGTGATCAGTCACCCGGACGCGGGCAAGTCCACGCTGACCGAGGCCCTGGCCCTGCACGCGCAGGCGATCGAGCAGGCCGGCGCGGTGCACGGCAAGGCCGGGCGGCGGGGCGTGCGCTCGGACTGGATGGACATGGAGCGCTCGCGCGGCATCTCCATCACCTCCTCGGTGCTGCGGTTCGAGTTCGGCGACGCCCTTCTGAACCTGCTCGACACCCCGGGCCACGCGGACTTCTCCGAGGACACCTACCGGGTGCTGGCCGCCGTCGACGGGGCGATCATGCTGCTCGACTCGGCCAAGGGCCTGGAGGCGCAGACGCTCAAGCTGTTCGACGTGTGCCGCCACCGCGGCATCCCCGTCATCACGTTCGTCAACAAGTGGGACCGGCCGGGCCGCGAACCGCTGGAACTGCTGGACGAGGTCGAGCAGCGCATCGGCCTGCACCCGGCGCCGCTGAACTGGCCGGTCGGGATCGCCGGGGACTTCCGCGGCCTGATCGACCGCGCCGACGGCTCCTACACCCGGTTCCGCCGCACCCCCGGCGGCGCCACCCGGGCGGCCGCCGAACGCGTCCCGGCCGACCGTGCCGCCGCCGAGGAGGGCCCGGCGTGGGTGACCGCGAACGAGGAGCTGGCGCTGCTGGAGGAGATCGGCGCCGTCCTGGACATGGAGGCCTTCGCCGCCGGCGCCTGCACCCCCGTCCTGTTCGGCGCCGCGCTGCCCAACTTCGGCGTGAGCGCGCTGCTGGACACCGTGCGCCGCCTGGCGCCCGCGCCGTCCGCGCGCCCCGACGCCGAAGGCCGCGAGCGCCCGGTGACGGCGCCGTTCTCCGGGCAGGTGTTCAAGGTGCAGGCGGGCATGGACCGGGCGCACCGCGACCGGCTGGCCTTCATCCGGGTCTGCTCGGGCCGGTTCGAGCGCGGCGCGACCCTCACCCACGCCCCGACCGGGCGCCCGCTGGCGACCAAGTACGCCCAGACGGTCTTCGGCCGCGACCGCTCCACCCTGGACGCCGCCTACCCCGGGGACGTGATCGGGCTGCCCAACGCCTCCGGCCTGACCGTCGGCGACACCCTGTACACCAAGACCCCCGTGACGTTCCCGCCGATCCCGGCGTTCGCCCCCGAGCACTTCATGGTGGCGCGCGTCAAGGACAACAGCCGGGCCAAGCAGTTCCGCCGCGGCATCGACCAGCTCGACAGCGAGGGCGTCGTGCAGGTGCTGCGCAGCGACCTGCGCGGCGACCAGGCCCCCGTCCTGGCCGCGGTCGGCCCGCTCCAGTTCGACGTGTTCACCGCGCGGATGGCCGACGAGTTCGGCGCGCCGACCGAGCTGTCCCGCCTCGACTACACGACCGCCCGCATCACCGACAAGGAGTCCGCCGAGACGCTCAACGGGCGCCGCGGCATCGAGGTGCTCACCCGCACCCTCGACGGCTCCCACATCGCGGTCTTCATCGACAAGTGGCGAGTACGCGCGATCGAACGCGAACACCCCGACCTCACCCTCACCCCCATGCTCGCCGCGGGCGTCCCGGACTGACCCGTGACGACGCGCCTGCTCGCGCCGCGAACGGCACGGGCTACCCGTCTCCGCAGAGGGCGGCGATCGCGGAGACGACGCGGTCGCGCGCCGTCTCCGGCGTGGTGAAGACCGGCCGCGCGGCCACCCCGCCGTCCTCGGCGAACGCCTACGGCGACGCCTTCCAGCTCATGGCGCTCATGTTCCTCGCCATGGCCGCCGCCTCCCTGGCCCTCCCGCCCAGACGCGACGCCCCCGAACCGACCTGAGCCCGCCGCGCGGGCGAGATCCTCCTCCGCATTGTGAAGACCGCACCGCAATGGACGCGTCAACGGTCAAGCGGTAGTGGAAAGACCAGTTCATGGCTGGGAAGGGGCAGTTCGCTCCCCGGCCGCGCGGGTATGCGACGCCGAAGGAGGTACCGGCCTTCCGGTACCGCGCTCCGGGAGGGGGCACGCATGGTTCAGGAACATCCGGCCGCCACGGTCCGTTCGTCCGATCCGGCCGCCGTCCTGCGGCGCCGCCGGTCGCGGATCCCGGCCATCGCGGGGCCGCTGGTGGTCTCCGCGGCCGCCGTGGTAGCGGTCGCCGGGTGCGGCGGGTCGAACAACTCGTCCGGCGAGAAGACGTCACCCGCGCCCTCGGCCGCCACCACCAGCAGCAGCGGCGGCGGCGCGGCCGCTGCGATGATACAGACCGCGAACGTCGGGCAACTGGGGCAGATTCTGGTCGGCGGCCAGGCCCGGACCGTGTACCTGTTCCAGAAGGACACGGGGACCACCTCGGCCTGCTCCGGATCGTGCGCGGCGGTGTGGCCGCCGGTCACCGCCGGCGGAAAGCCCCAGGCCGGTTCGGGGGTCGACGCGTCGAAGCTGGGCACCACCAAGCGAAGCGACGGCACGACCGAGGTCACCTACAGCGGGCATCCTCTCTACTATTACGCGCCTGACGGCACCACGGGCGGCAGCGCCAATGGGCAAGGTCTCAACCAGTTCGGCGCCAAGTGGTACGTGCTGTCCCCCTCCGGTGCTCCAGTGACGAAACAGCAGTCGGGCGGCGGTGGCGGCTACTGAGATGCGCCGCCGGACGGCCCGGTCCCGCGGGAGGCTTCTCGCCGCCCCGATCGCGGCGCTGGCGGCGTTGGCGCTCGCCGGCTGCGCGACCGCGACCAACTCGCAGAATCCCGGCCGGATGCAGATCGGTTCGGACCAGGCGCCGCACCTCGGGCAGATCCTGGTGGACAGGACGGGACGAACGCTTTACCTGTTCGTCGCCGACCCACCGAACCAGTCGACCTGTTCAGGGGCGTGCGCGAGCATCTGGCCACCGGCGACCACCCGGGGCTCTCCGAGCACGGCCGGAGCCGCCCGGCAGTCCGAGATCACCTCGATCACTCGCTCTGACGGCCCCCCGCAGATCGTCTACGCGGGCCACCCGTTGTACTACTACCAAGCCGACACCGGACGCGGCGACATCCACGGCCAGGCCCTCACCCAGTTCGGCGCCGAATGGTACGCCGTCTCCCCGCAGGGCCAGCAGATCCAGAGCGGAACGAGCACAGGATCGCCATGAGTCATCTGCTGCGCTATCTGGGCGTGCTGCTGCTGTTCGGCATCGGCGCGGTCCATCTCTACGAGTACTTCGCGGACTACTACCGCGTCATCCCGGTCATCGGCGTGCTGTTCCTGCTCAACTTCGCCGGGGCGGTGGTGCTGGGGCTGGTGCTGGCCGGCCCGCTGAGGTCCCTGCCCGGCCTTGGCTCCGTGCCGATCGCCGGTCGCGCACCCCACGCACTCGTGGCGCTCGGAGCGATCGTTTTCCTGCTGGGAACCCTCATCGGCCTCCTGATCAGCGAAAAGGCCGCACTGTTCGGCTTCCACGAATACGGCTACCGAACCACCGTCGAACTCGCACTCGCTCTGGAGTCCGCCGCCGTCGTCGCACTCACCGCCTTCCTGGCCCTCGAAATGCGCCGACTACGTCCCCCACCCGAAGCAGACCCAGCTGACCATTCCGCCCGACCAGTGGCCTGAAATATTCGGCGGCGGCGTCGTGCAGGTGCTCGGGCGGCGAGAGCTGGGGGGACGAAGTGTGGGGAGGGGCGGCGGCCCCTCCCCACTGGTGGTGTTGTTCCGGGCGGGCCGCGGCGCGTACGCCGCCCCCCGCCCGGCCGGTGTGACCGTCAGGCGGGATCGCCCATCGGCAGGATGAAGCGGTTCTCCTTCTTCGACCACTTCACCTTCGGGATCGGGCACCTCACGGCGGCGAGCGCCGCGAGGAAGACGATGCCCATCCCGATCCAGACCAGGGAGCCGGGGGCCTGTACCGCAGGCAGCACCCCCCAGACGGCGCCGAGGAAGCCGATCAAGCACCCCATCGGACTGTCGAGCAGGTAGAGCAGGCTCGACACGTTCAGCGAGACCTTGCCGCTCACCCAGGCACCGATGATCGTCGGCACCGCGAAGGACAGGATGCCTGCGCAGGAGCCCAGCAGGACCACCTTCCCCGACAACTCCGAGTACCCTCCGCCGAGGAGGGGGCTCGCCCCCCACACCGCGAGGGCGGTGAGGGGAATCGCGACGAGATCCGCCACCGCCAGAATCCTCAGCCGGTCTTCGGCCTTCGGATAGTGCTCCTCGTCGTACAGGCAGTGGAGGTAGTTCCAGAAGCTCCAGGCGCCGAGAAGGCCGCAGCCGATCCCGATCACCGTCTCCCAGAGAGAGTGCTCGAACCCGTCCCCGGGGTTGTTGACGACCACGACCCCCGCGAACGCGGCCACGCGGAACGCGACGCTCAGGACGGCGTCACGAAGGACGCCGTCCGGCGCCTCCTTGGGATGCCGGAAGATCGTCCACAGTACTCCGCCGTTGGAGCAGAGCGGCCCGAGGGCGGACATCGTGATGATCGCCCCCATGCCCACCAACTGGGAGCCGTAGGGGTAGAGCACGTTGATCACTACGAGGCCGACCGCGAGGCGACCGACGATCACGCGGTCGTAGGGCGTGAGCGACCGGAACGGAAGGGCCCTTCGGGTCCTCCAGACCGTCCAGCCCCAGATCACGAGGCCACCGACCACGCCCGTGACCAGCCCGCTCGCCAGTGGGTCGGCCAGGGTGTTAAAAGCCCAGCCGATCTGTTGAATCAACAGTTCGCCGAATACGACAATGCCGTACACAGTTTTTCCTTTGTGACGACTCCGCCCTGAGGACGGAGGTGGCTGTGGTTCGGAAACCACGGCGTGCTCTGGCAGACCGCGCCAGGACACGCCGGGGTTCCACAGAACCCGGACATGTCCCGGCGCACGGCCGGAACAGTGAGGACCGTGTGGAGAAGAGCCGCGGGCGCACCGCGGCCGGTGAAGAAAAGACGCAGATCACACGGCCGGAACAGGGCCGACCGAGGTCATGGACGAGAAAAGGCGGCACCCTCGTTCACACGAGGATGCCGCCTGCCGTGGGAGGCGGCCGGTCGCCCGGATCCGCCGCGCCCGTCCAGGGCGCCGCTCCTTCAGAGGCGGCGGGACTCCAGGACGCGGCTCAGGAACTCGCGGGTGCGCGGCTCGGTGGGCTCTTCGAAGATCTGCTCGGCCGGGCCGCGTTCCAGGAGGACTCCGTCATGGAGGAAGCAGACGGTGTCGGCGATGTCGCGGGCGAATCCCATCTCGTGCGTGGCCAGGATCATCGTCATGCCGGAGTCCTTGAGCTCCCGGATGATGCCCATGACCTCGGTGACGAGTTCGGGGTCGAGCGCGGAGGTCACCTCGTCCAGCAGGAGCAGGCTCGGACGGGTGGCCATGGCCCGGATGATCGCGACACGCTGCTGCTGGCCGCCCGACAGCCGGTCGGGGTACTCGTCGGCCTTGTCGGCCAGGCCGAACCGCTTGAGCAGATCGTGCGCCTGCTCGTTGGCCTCCGCCTTCGGTCGCCTGTGGACGCGGAGCGGCGCGAGGGTGATGTTGTCCAGCACCGACATGTGCGGGAACAGGTTGTAGGACTGGAACACCATCCCGATCCGTTTGCGGACCTCGTCGGGGTCCGCGCCGGGGTCGGTGATGTCGTCGTCCTCCAGGAAGATCGCGCCGTCGTCGACGGTCTCCAGGACGTTGACGCAGCGCAGCAGCGTCGACTTGCCCGATCCGGAGGCGCCGATGAGGCAGACCACCTCGTGCGGCGCGACGTCCAGGTCGACGCCGCGCAGTACCGGATGGGCGTGGTAGGTCTTCCAGACGCCCTCGATGCGCAGCAGCGGGGTGCTCATCGGCCGCCTCCGGGGGCGCGGCGGCGTTCGGCGCGCGCCGCGAGATGGTCGGTGAACCGGGCCATCGGCACCGTCAGCGCGATGAACAGCACCGCCGTGGCCAGGTAGGGGGTGTAGTTGAAAGTCTCGGCCGAGTGGATCTGCGCCTGCCGCAGCGCCTCCAGCGGACCGAGCACCGCGACGAGCGCGGTGTCCTTCTGCAGCGAGGCGAAGTCGTTGAGCAGCGGCGGGACGACCCGGCGCACCGCCTGCGGAAGAACCACGTACCGCAGGCTCTGAGCCTTGCTGAGGCCCAGAGACCGGGCCGCGGCGCGCTGGCTCGGGTGGATGGAGTCGATGCCTGCCCGGAACACCTCCGCGACGTACGCCCCGTAGGAGAGGACGAGCGCGAACCCGCCCAGCACGGCCGGGCTCTCGGGGAGGCCCTGCAACCGCAGCGCCGGTAGCCCGAACCCGACCAGGTACACCAGCAGGATCGTCGGGATGCCGCGGAACACGTCGGTGTAGGCGACGGCCAGCGCCCGCAGAGGGAACAGCAGCGGGGTCCGCAGCCCCCGTGCGAGCGCGACCAGCAGCCCCAGCACCAGGATCACCACTTCGGCGATCAGGAAGATCCGCACGTTCAACCAGAAGCCGCGCAGCACGTCGGGGAACGCGCCGGTGAGCTCGCCCCAGTTGAAGAACGTCTCGTGCACGCGCGGCCAGCCCGGCGACCCCACCACCACGAGCACCACGAGCACGGCGCACAGCACCGTCGAGGCGGCGGCCACCGACCCGGACCGGACGTCGGCCCGGCGGCGCCGGCGCTCCCGTTCGCGCTGCCGCTCGCTCTTGACCCAGGCGGCCTTCTCGCCCGTCTGCGCGGTCACTTCAGGACGGGCGCGCCGGCCGACGCCGTCAGCCATTGCTGCTCGATCTTCGCCAGCTCACCGGACGACTTCAGCTGCCCGATCGCCTGGTCGAGGCAGCCGGCGAGGCCGCTGCCCCGCTCCATGAGCAGCCCGAAGTGCTCGGCGGAGCCGCCCTGCGACTGCGGCAGCTGGCCGACGATCTTGGAGTCGTCGATCTGCGCGGCGGTGACGTAGAAGGCGGTCGGCAGGTCCACCACCAGCACGTCCACCTGCTTGTTCTTCAGCGCGTTCACCGCGTCGATCTGCGTGTTGAAGATCTTCGGCTCGTCCCCGGGCTTGATCTGGTTCTTCACCGCCTGCAGCGACGTCGTTCCGACCTGTACCGCGATGCGCGCCTTGCTCAGCTCCGCGACGGTCGTCGCCTTCTCGAACTTGCCGCCCTTGAGCGTCACGACGCCCTGCTGCACGTCGTAGTAGCCGTCGCTGAACGCCACCGCCTTCTCGCGCGCGGGGGTGACCGAGATCTGGTTGATGTCGAAGTCGAAGGTCTTGGGCCCCGGCGCGTACGACGACTCGAACGACTGGGTCTTCCACACCACCTGGTCCTTGCTGAAGCCGAGCCGGCCGGCGACCGCGTAGGCGACGGCGCTCTCGAAGCCCTGCCCGCTGGACGGGTCGTCGTCCTTGAACCACGGTTCGAACGCCGGCTTGTCGGTCGCGACGGTGAGCTTGCCGGCGGACTTCAGCGGCAGTTTGTCCTTGGCGCAGGAGGCGGGGCTCTTGCTCGCCGAGGCGTTCGAGTCCTCATCCTGCGGAGCGCAGGCGCTGACGGCGAGGGCGAGCGCGGCGGCGCCGGCGAGCGTTGCCACGAGGGGACGGCGGATCACAGGAGATGCCTCCGGCGGTGAGGGTTGACGGATCATGGATGCGGCACCGCGCGCAGAGTGAGGGTTTGCGCGCCGGCCAGGCCGAGGACTTCGACGGCGCGTCCCTGGTTGACGCCCAGGGCGAGCCATCCGGACGAGTCGGTCCACAGCAGCGGCTCCCCGACCGCGACGCTGCCGAAGGTGAGCTGGAACGGGACGCGGACCGTCCGGGACGGTGCGTCTGCAACGTTCCACTCCACGTCGAGAGGGGTGCCCGGCTCCAGCGTGCCGAACGCCGCCGCCAGGTCGCCGCGCTCCGCGCCCAGCACCTGGCTGCCGAACCGGTCGGTGTACAGCACGGGAACGGTCAGCTCGCCGGGGCGGACGACCGGGGGCGGTACGTCCAGCGGCAGCGGCTCGACGGACGCACCGAGATCCGCCGCGTCCACACCCGCGGCGACATGCGCGGCCGCGGGAGCGAAGACGTCACGCCCGTGGAACGAGGTCGAGACCTGCGGCAGCCGGTAGGCCGGGTTCTCCAGGGCGTACGCCCCGGAGATCCCGCCCAGCGCCCCCGCCGCCGGAACGAGCAGCCCGTTGTCGGGCCCGACCAGCACATCGCCGCGCCCCGTCACGATCGCCACGGGCCGGCGCGACGTGCCCACCCCCGGATCCACGATCCCGACGTGCACGCCCACCGGCAGGTACGGCAACGCCTGCCGCAGCAGCATCGCCCCTTCCCGCACGTCGAACGGGGTGATCTCATCGCTGAGCACCAGCACGTTCGCGTCCGGAGCGATCCCGTACACCACTCCCGCGCAGATCGCCGTGTACGCCGCACCGAAGTCGGTCGCCAGGCTGACGAACGGACGACTTTGCGGCATGGGTGACCTCATGAAACGGAAGGGATGCGTGGCACAGGAGTGAAAATCCTACCAAGTCGATAGATTAGCCAGCCCCGCCGCCCCTTTTCAGCAAGGCCCCGCCGCCGTCCCACGATGCGAGACGAACGTCTTGCCGTCGCCCTCGCGGACGTGCCGTACCGGCTCGCTCGAAGCGGTGAGCCCGGCCGCGGCAACGGCATGCGCTCCCTCCCGTCGACATCGGCGAGGCGCCGCACCCGGGCGACTCCCGAGGAAGTTCCACCGCCGCCCGGCACGCGGCGAGCCTCGCAGCCCTCACCCCGGAACTGACCGGCCGTTGTGATGACGACAACAGTTGTCATTTTCACCCGCTCGGACACGGTCTGCACGGTCTGGGGCACGCTCCGCGAGGCCCGCTACCTCGCGGTGGCCTGGCCCGTCCTGGCCGGCACGGGTCTGTGGATCATGTCGCTGCAGGAGGAGGCCCACGCCGACTGGCTCGGCTACGCCTTCGCCGCCGTGGCCGCGGTCTGCTTCGCCGTGAACGTCAGTGCGGTCGAGAAGCTGGAGCAGCGGGGAGCCGAGACGATCGGGCTGGCCCTGGCCGGCCTGCTCACCATCCCGGGCGCGGCCTGCTGGCTGCTCGCGGGGGGGTCTGGACTGGTTCCAGCCCCGGACCCTCCTGCTGGCCATGCTGACCGGTCTGTTCACGGCGTGCGTGGCCCCGGTGCTGGAGGCGCGGGCCATCGGCCACCTGGGCAAGGAGAAGTTCGGTGTGCTGTCCAGCGGTGAGCCGATCATGAGCCTGCCGGTCGGACTGCTGCTGCTCGGGGAGGTCCCCGGCTGGTTCGTGGCCGCCGGCGTGCTGATCATCGTGGTGGCCATCGTGGCGAACACCGCCGAACTGGACAGGCCGCTGCTCCGGTATCTGGGCCGTCTGGAGTAGCGGTACGGCCGGCAGCCGGTTGCCGGAGGCCACTGCCGACAGATGGCCGCCGGGCCCCGCTCAGGGTCCCGGCGGCCAATCCGCCGGGCGGCGCGTGAACCGCGCCGCCCGGTAGAACCGCTGGGCTCGACCGGCCCGGCAACCGCGGTGGGGAGGCAATGCCTCCCCACCGTTTCGTCTGCCCGGCACTGCGCACGACCCCTCGCCGCCCGCTCAACGCCGCCCCCGTCCTGACGACCGATCTGGGACTTCCTCGAAATACGCCCCGATCAAGGTTCTGAGCTGGCAACTCTCGCTGATACGAGGGGATGCGGCCACTTGCCGGTCCCGGTTCTCAGAGGACGGTCGCCTTCGAAAGGAGGGCTGGTGCCTAATGAGCCCCGCGGGGGTGGGGCAGGCTGCCAGTCAGGACAATGCAGAACAAGACAACAGGGTGGGTCGCGGGAGCGGTCCTCCTTCTTTTGATCGGCGGCACGGGGAAGACCGGACTTCCTGAGTCCGGCTCCACCCCGGGCGGCTCGGACCGTCCCGCCGCTTCGGCCCCTCCCGGCGAGGGGACGGGGCAGGTGACCTCCCGCCTCTGGCAGACCGATCACTGGAAGATCTTCCTCCAGGACGGCACCACGGTCGATGTGTCCGCGAACGAGGGCCGCAACTGCGGCGCCGGCAGCGCCTTTCCCGACTGCAAGGGGAGGCGGTAACTGAACGACCGGGAGTTCCCGGGGCGCGTCGGTGCCCTGGGGACTCCCACCCTCCGCCTTCTCCAGGCGACTGCTACGCGTTACCTGGCGCGGCCGTATGGTGCGGGTGTCCGTGGGTACGCCGCTCCTCCTTCAACTGAGCCTCGTAGAGGTGCCGTCTACCAGCGGTCAACGCCTCTCGAACCCGCGCCTCATAACGTCGGAGCGGCTCGTAGTAGGTGTCTTCGTACTCCTCGATCGCCTGGAAGCTCCAACGGTCCGGGAGGACATTGCGGCCTACGAGTTCGCGCGACAGTTCATCGGCAAGGCCCTGGTGCCCGGCCTTGGCTAGTAGCGCGGCCGCATCGCCCAACTCGAAGTCCGCCTTGCCGGTGAGTTGGTGCCATGAGTAGAGATGGCCTCGGGCGCGCTCGATGCTCTCCAGGGCCTCGCTCAGCTTGCCCACGGCTCTCACGGTCGCCTCGTCGGGCTCGGGACTGCCGGCAGCGATCATGCGGGCGTACCTTCCCCTCTGACCTCCGATGATGCGCTCCTCCTCCCGATCGACGGCTGTACCCGGGGCGCCGGCCGGGCCCGCACCACGCGGAGGGCCCGCCACCGAAAGCCCGTCTTCCTGGCGGCCGTCCGCATGCGGCGGCGGCCTAGACTGCTGGGCTGGTTCAGTCGCTTCAGACGGCAAGGGGTCTCATGGACGACGGCGTCCCGCCGCAACGGCGGAGCCCGGAGAGCGACCAGCTCGCGGAGCGCATGGGGGCGGCAGCTCCACCGGCAGTGCGTCGACTGGTTGACCGAATTCGAGGACGACGCCCTCGTCCTGAGCTTCGCGGCCTTCGCCGCACTCGGCGCTCGTACGTCGAACGGGCTCAGCATGTTCCGGCGGGCAGTCGACGCTCCCGACGCCGACGACAAGAGCAACCAGGTGCTCCTGACGGGCATCAATTTCGCCGATCACTTGCCGGAACAGCCACAGCTGATGCTCGGCCTCTCCGATGAGATGATGGCGCGCGGCCAGGAGAACGAGATCGTCTATTACCGGCGCGCGACGGCGTATCGGAAACTAGGCCGGTTCGAGGACGGGCTCTACGAGATCGACCGGGCGATAGACGCTCTCGGCCCTGGCGACGCTCTGGTACACGAACAGTTCACGCAAGAGCGGCGATCGATCATCCTTGCCCAGGATCTGCAAAAGCAGATCGAACGCAACACCCAGGCCGTCGCGGCCTCCATCGCCGAGCAGGTGGACGAAAGAATCGCGGCGGCCTCGACCGAGCTTGAACAACGGCTCAACGAGGCTTCGCTGAGGCTGGCCCAACGTGTCGACGTGGCGCAGGAGATGGTCTCGTCCGGCCTGCTCAAGATGGTGGAGATACTCGGGCTCTTCGTCGCTCTCGTCGGCTTCATCGCCGGATCCGGAGCCGTAGTGATCAAGTCGCACGGCTTCCAGGAACGGGCGCTCTCCATGCTTCTGGTAGTCGGCGGGGCTTTGGTCTTCTTCGCCCTCCTGCGGCTCGTCACCACCGTGGGGCTGCGACGGGTGCGACCAGAGAGGTAGCCGTCCCCCACCTTGCTATGCTGGCGCCGAGTTCAACTTAGGCGGCTGATGTGAGCGAAAAGAACGCGGTCTACTATCCTGAGATTATTTGCCCTGAGCGGACGATCGGGCAACGAACGTTTGATTTCTCCCGGCAGGTCGCCGTGATGGCGATAATCAATCGCACTCCCGATTCATTTCACGACCAAGGCCGCACATTCGCCTTGGACAAAGCTCTGATCGCGGCGGAGAACGCGCTCGTCCACGGAGCCGATTGGCTGGACATCGGCGGCGTCCCCTTCGCTCCGGGGCCTCCGGTGAGCGTCGAGGAAGAGATCGACCGCGTGGTGCCCGTCGTCGAGGGTGCTCGCTCCCGCACGGATGCGGTGATCTCCGTCGAGACGTACCGGCCAGAGGTCGCCCGCGCCGCCTTCGCCGCCGGTGCCGACGTCCTGAACAACACGAGCGGCCTGCACGACCCCGCCCTCGCCGATGTGGTCGCCGAGGCCGGCGCGACCCTCATCATCACGCACAGCCTCGCCGACCCCCGGACCCCCTACCCCCGTCCGCAGTATGACGACGTGGTCACCGAGGTCGCCGAGTTCCTGCGTCAGCGGGTCGCCCTGGCCGAGAAGCACGGCGTGCCGGCGGACCGGATCGTCATCGACCCCGGCCACGACCTGAACAAGAACACCTATCACTCACTCGAACTGACCCGCCGCCTCCCGGAGATCGCGCAGCTCGGCCACCCGCTGCTCGTCGCGATCTCGAACAAGGACTTCATCGGCGAGACCCTGCGGCGAGACCAGCAAGACCGCATCGAGGGCACCATCGCCACCCTCGCCGTCTCCATCCTGAGCGGCGCACGCATCGTGCGGGTCCACGACGTGGCAGAGGCAAGGCAAGCGGTGAACATGGTCGAGAGCATTCTCGGGTGGCGTCCCCCCGCCTACGTCCGTCACAACCTCGTCTAGGTCTGGGCCATGCGGTACCGCAAGTAGAGATAGTTCTCGTCCTGGATCGCGTGGCACAGCTCCATGCGCTGCATGTCGATGGCCGGACCGTTGAGAACGCGGGCGGCGCCGCCGGCAGTGATGACCGGACTCAACGTCAGGCACAGCTCGTGCAACCACCCCGCGGCGGCGATCTCGGCGAGGACGACCGGGCCGCCCTCGCAGAGCTGGCGCCGGTAACCCTTGTCGGCCAGCTGCTGCAACGCCATGCCCATGTCCGTGGAGTCAGTACCGCACACGATGACCTCGGCGTGCTCCTCCGCCTCGCGGAGCCGCTCGGCCGGTGCCGCGCCGCAGGTGATGACGACCGGCGGCGTGGGCGCCTCGGCGAACAGCGGCCCGTCGAAGTCGAGCCGCAGACTCCGCGACACGATCGCCAGCTTCGACGCCTCCGCCGGATACGTCCCGTACTCCCGGACGGTCGTGGCCCCCATGATCACAACGTCGGCCAACGTCCTGAGCCGCTGCATGAGAGCCCAGTCCCCCGCGTACCCGAGTGCGCTGGTGCTCCCCTCGTACTGGATCCCCCCGTCGAGCGACGCGATCATGTTCGCCCGCAGCCACGGTGTCGTCTCCGGATAGGCGTACCGCTCCAGCATCGCGCTCACGTCCATCTCAGCACTGTAGGGGCTGCCGTCTCCCCGCCTCCGCCTCGGGCCATGTGATGATCAAGGCCGTGTTCCGCCGCCGCCCACGAGGAGGAGTGCCATGCCGCTCATCTCGATCATCACCGCCGTACGGGAGCCGGTACCCGACTACCTGCGGCAGGCCGCTGCCGGCGTCGCCGCTCAACGCCTCCCGCCCGGCTGGGACCTCGAATGGCTCGTCCAAGAGGACGGGGACACGCCGGCGGCCCGCGACCTGTGTCCGGGTGCGCTCTATGAGGCGAACGGCGCCCAGCTCGGCACCGGAACAACCAGGAACTTCGCACTGAGCCGGGCACGCGGCGAGCTGGTCGCGGTGCTCGACTATGACGACGTCCTTCTTCCCGACGGCCTCGCAACGCTCATCCCCGCCTTCGACCAACAACCCGGCATCGGCTGGACGATCGGTCAGGCGGACGACCTGATCGACGGACGCCGCGTCCGCTACCCCCTGGCCTACCCCTGCGGCAGAGTGCCCGCGGGCACGATCGGCCGTCTCTACGAAGAGACGGGACTATGCCAGGCGGCCTGCGCCGGCCTTGTCGCCCCCACGAACCTGATTCGCGCCTTCGGCGGCTGGGGCGCCCTTCCCCGCGCGCAGGACGTAGCCCTCTTCATCGCACTCAGCGAAGTCTTCGACGGCTACCAGGAACCCTCCGTGACCTGGCTCTACCGCAAGCACCCGGACCAGAGCACCCACCCCACAAAAATCGACACATGGGGCCGGCACCAGGACCGCTTCATCCGGCAGCGCCTGAACGCCGTCCGCGCCGGCAACCTGCTCACTCCTGCCGCTGACCGCAGCCTTCCCTGAGCCGGCCGGCCCGTACTCTGCTGCTGTACGAGCATCGAAAAGGCCGGTTCCCATTTGTTGGACCGGCCTTTGACCTATCGGAATCCGGGGCGTCCCCCGGAAAACACAGCGGGCCACCAGGGAAGACGCAAAGCGTCGACCAGGGTGGCCCGACTCGTGGAGCTGAGGGGATTTGAACCCCTGACCCCCTCGATGCGAACGAGGTGCGCTACCGGACTGCGCCACAGCCCCGAGGACTCCGTAAGGTTAGCAAACATCGGGGAGTGCTCGCGCACCGGTTATTCGCCGACGGCTCGGCGGTCGTCGGCGTACTGGTCGAAGACCTCGTCGGGGGTGACGAGCTCGATGACCTCGGCGGGCTCGGCGGTCTCGGCGGCACGGCGGGCCTCCAGGGCGCGGGCGCGGGCCGCGGCGCGGGCCTGGGCGGTGGCGCGGCGGCGGGCGGTGTCCATGCCCACGGCGACGCGCAGGAGCGCCAGGTGCCCGGACAGGAGCAGGACCGGGGGCGCGGTGATCCACCAGGGCGCGAGGCCGGAGGCGGCGACCGCCGCGGAGGTGAGGAGCAGCGCCGCGAGGCCGGTGGTGCGGCGGCGGCGCCGGGCGATGACGGTGGCGCGGCTCGCCGGGCGGCGCGGCGGGGGGACCTCCTCCTCGCGGAGCGTCTCCTCCTCACCGGCCTCGTCTTCGGCGACGGGCTCGTCGGGACGCTTGTGGAGGAGGCGGGAGATCCCCGTGGTCTCGGTGTCGCGGCGCAGCCACATGGGTACCAGGACGACGGCCCAGACGGCGACGATCGCAAGGTAAAGGACGGCGCTGCTCATCGGCCCCACCGTTCCAGGGCACGCTCGCCGGGCGGGCCGACTTTCGGCGCGCGAACGTGCAATGGGAGCAGGGTCACGCCCCGCACGGTACGAGGGGCTGTCAGAGGTTGACGAGCATAAGGGACGGTGTGTCGCGAGATCGATCTCGCCGTTACTCTCCGTTTGCCGGGACTTCTCGATCGCAGGATTCTTACGGTGGGAAAGTCATGGGCCGCTCAGGTGCGCCGGGGAAATGCCTGTTTCCGGTCTGCCAGCCAGCGGGCGCGCAGGCCACCGGGGACGTCCTCGACGGTGAGGGCATAGCAGATGTGGTCGCGCCAGGCGCCGTCGATGTGCAGATGGCGGCGCCGAATTCCCTCTTCGCGGAATCCGAGTTTTTCGACGACGCGGCGGCTCGCGGTGTTCTCCGGACGGATATTGGCTTCGAGGCGGTGCAGGCCGACGGTGAAGAAACAGTGGTCGACGGCGAGGGCGACGGCGGTGGGAATGACGCCGCGGCCGGCGACGCGCCTGTCGACCCAGTAGCCGATCTGCGCGGACCGCGCCGAACCCCAGACGACCGCGCCGATGGTGAGCTGCCCGGCGAAATCGTCCTCGTGGGTGACCACCCACGGGAGGGCGAGGCCGTGGCGGGCCTCGCGGCGCATGGTGTGGACCATGCTGACGTACGGCCCGAGGCCGCTGCGGAACAGCGGCGTCTCGGGGTTGGTGGGCTCCCAGGGGCGGAGCCAGTCGGCGTTGCGGACCCGCAGCTCGCGCCAGACGGCGGCGTCGCGGTGCCGCAGCGGGCGCAGCCCAACAGGGCCCTCGGTCAGGGTGACCGGCCATCCCCGCAAACGTTCCACGGTTCCATGATTCCCTGGTCGGATGTCCGAACGCCATATCGTCCCCGAGAAATCGGGCACGCGGGACGTTCGGCCACCGCCGTCACAGGCGCCGGCCCCGTCTCATCACCCAGTCGACGCGCAGGTCATCGTCCAGGACGACCAGGTCGGCGTCCTTGCCGGGCTCCAGTGACCCGACACGCGCGTCGATGCCGAGAGCGCGCGCCGGGGTGAGGGACGCGGCCTCGGCGGCGCGCTCGATCGGCAGGCCGACGTCGGCGACGGCGCGGCGGAAGGCGTCCGCCATGGTGATCGTGCTGCCCGCGATGGACGTCCCGCCCGCGAGGACGGCGCGGCCGTCGCGGACCTCGACGTCCATCACGCCGAGGCGGTAGTCGCCGTCGCCCATCCCGGCGGCGGCCATCGCGTCGGTGATGAGCGCGGCGCGGGGCGTGGCGGCGAACACCAGGCGGGCCACGGCGGGCTCCACGTGGACGCCGTCGTTGATCAGCTCCACGGTGACCCGGGGGTCGTTCAGGGCGGCGGCGACCGGCCCGCCCTCGCGGTGGTGCAGCGGTCGCATCGCGTTGAACAGGTGCGTCGCCACGCGCGCGCCCGCGTCGAACGCCGCCCGGGCCGCCCGGCCTGAGCCGTCGGTGTGGCCGACGGCCGCGATCACGCCCGCGTCCACCGCCTCCCGGACGAGGTCGAGGGCGCCCGGCAGCTCGGGCGCGAGAGTGATCATGCGGACGTGCCCGCGGCCGAGGCGGACGAGGCGGCGGAACTCGGCGGGGTCCGGGTCGCGCAGCAGCGCGGGGTCGTGCGCGCCGCAGCGCGCGCGGGCCAGGTAGGGGCCCTCCAGGTGGACGCCCGCGATCACGCCGTCGGCGGCGAGGTCGGCCAGGCCCTCGACGGCGCCGGCCAGTTCCTCCGGGTCGCCGGTGACGAGGCTCGCCATCGTGGTGGTGGTGCCGTGCGCGAGGTGGAAGGAGGCGGCCCGGCGGGCCTCGTCCGCGCGTCCGAGCTGGTAGGAGGCGCCCGCGCCGCCGTGGACGTGCATGTCCACGAAGCCGGGCACGACGTGCCGTCCGGCGAGGTCGATCACTTCGCCGGAGCCGGGCGCGGGGCCGGCCGCGATCGTGCCGCCGGCGATGTGGAGGGCACCGTCGCGGACGCCGTCCGGGAGGACGATCCGCGCGTTGGCCAGGGAAACGGCGCCGTCGCCGGCCGGCTTCGCCATGGAATCCTCTCTGTGCACGCATATGATCGATCCTGATTGTTCCATGGCCGCAACGCTCAGGTAGGGCCAGGGGCGCGCACGGCTAGACTCCGCGGATGACCACCTCCCCGGACTCCCGTCCACCCGCAGGAAAGGGGGCCGGTGTGACCCGGCACGAGCGCTGGAACGGGCTGCTCGAACTGCTCGCGGGCGCCGGGCGGCTGACCGTCGAGGAGGCGTCCCTGCGCATGGGGGTGTCGGCCGCGACGATCCGCCGCGACTTCGACCAGCTGGCGCAGCAGCAGATGCTGACCCGCACCCGCGGCGGCGCCGTCGCGCAGAGCGTCAGCTACGACCTGCCGCTGCGGTACAAGGCGGCGCGGCACGCGTCGGAGAAACAGCGGATCGCGGCGGCGGCCGCGGAGCTGGCCGAACCGGGGTCGATCATCGGGCTGAACGGCGGGACGACGACCTCGGAGGTCGCCCGGGTCCTCGCCACGCGCGCCGACCTGCACGCCGAGGGGCCGACCCCGGCGATCACGATCGTGACGAACGCGCTGAACATCGGCAACGAGCTGGCCGTCCGGCCGCACGTGAAGATCGTCCTGACGGGCGGGGTGCCGCGGCCGCAGTCCTACGAGCTGACCGGGCCGCTCGCCACCGGCATCTTCGACCACGTGACGCTGGACGTAACGGTCATCGGGGTGAACGGGGTGACCGCGCGGCACGGCGCGACCTGCCACAACGAGGGCGAGGCGGTCGTGAACCGGCTGATGGCCGAGCGCGCCGACCGGGTGGTCGTGGTGGCGGACGGCTCCAAGGTCGGCCACCGCGCGTTCGCCCGCATCTGCGGCACCGACGAGATCGACGTCCTGGTGACGGATGCGACGGCGCCCGAGTCCGAACTCGCCGCCTTCACCGAGGCCGGCGTCCACGTCATCCGGGCGTAGCCGGGCTCGATGATCGCGGGGTGGTCCCTTCCGGTCCCCCCGCGGCAGGGCGGTCGCGCGGCGGGGGCGGTTCTAGCCCTGCGGGCGGGGGTGGTCGCCCCCGTTGATCTGGTCGACCGCGTGGGGCAGGACGCGGGCGAGGACGGTCATGCCGTCGCGGACGCCGCCGGTCGAGCCGGGCAGGTTGACGATGAGGGTGCGGCCCGCGATGCCGGCGAGGCCGCGCGACAGGATCGCGGCGGGGACCTTCCCGCGGCCCTCCAGCCGGATGGCCTCGGCGATGCCCGGAACCTCCCGTTCGATGACCGGCCGGGTCATCTCGGGGGTCTGGTCGGTGGGGGTGAGGCCGGTCCCGCCGGACGTGACGACGACGTCGTAGCCGGCGGCGACCGCGTCGCGCAGGACCCCGGTGACCGGTTCGCCGTCCGGGACGACGACGGGGCCGTCCACCTGGCAGCCGATGTCCTCCAGCATCTCGACCATCACGGGGCCGGACCTGTCCTCGTAGAGGCCCGCCGCGGCGCGGTTGGAGACGGTGACCGCCATCGCCCTGATCACCGGCGCCACACCCCGCTCCTGCCGCCGGTCTTCTCCTCGACCCGGACGTCGGTGATCACGGCGGCGGGGTCGACGGCCTTCACCATGTCGACCAGCGCGAGGGCGGCGACGGTGACCGAGGTGAGCGCCTCCATCTCCACGCCGGTGCGGTCGGCGGTGCGGGTGACGGCCGTGATCGCGACGCCGGCGTCGTCGATGGCGAGGTCGACGGTGACGCCGTGCAGCGCGATCGGGTGGCACAGCGGGACGAGGTCGGGCACGCGCTTGGCCCCCATGATCCCGGCGATGCGGGCGACGGACAGGGCGTCGCCCTTGGGGATGTCGCCGGCGCGCAGCAGGGCGACGCATTCGGGCGACAGGCGGACGAACCCCGTCGCCGTCGCCGTCCGGGACGAGACGTCCTTCGACGACACGTCGACCATGCGGGCCGACCCCTTGTCGTCCAGATGGGTGAACTCGGACCCCATGGCACTCATGACGGCAACCTCATGACCTCGACGTGCGACCCGGCCGGCATGGCTTCGACGTCCTCCGGAATCTCGATGAGCGCGTTCGCGGACGACAGGGACCCGAGCTGGTGCGAGCCCTGCACGCCGGCCGCCGTGACGGTGTAGAAACCGCGGGTGAACGAGAGTCGCCCCCGCAGGAAGTGACGGAGCCCCGCGGGCGACTTGACGTCCTCGGCGACAACGGCGCTCACGGTGGGAAGCGGTTCGGGCGGCAGCCCCTGCATGACGCGTAGGGCGGGACGGACGAACACCTGGAACGACACGTACGCGCTGACGGGATTGCCTGGAAGCGTGAAGACGGGGATGCCTTCCAGGAGGCCGAACCCCTGCGGCTTGCCAGGACGCATTCGCACCTTGTGGAAACTCACGGTCCCGGTACCGCTGAGCACTTCCTTGACGACGTCCCTGGTGCCCATGGAGACGCCCCCGGTCGTGACGATGGCGTCGGCCCGGACGAGCTGGTCGTGGAGCATTTCCAGGACCTTGGCGGGTTCGTCCTGCACCGTGGCCTGCCGGAAGCCCGTTCCCCCCGCCTCGGCCACGGCGGCGGTGAGCATGAAGCTGTTGGACTCCCAGATCTGGCCGGGCGCCAGGGAGGTGCCCGGCTCGCGCAGTTCGTCGCCCGTGGAGACGACCACGATGCGCGGTTTCGGCCGGACGGTCACCCGGGACCGTCCGACCGCCGCGAGCATGCCGATCCGCGCGGCGGTGATGCGGGTGCCGGCCTCGGCGACGACCTGCCCGGCGAGGACGTCCTCCCCCGCCCGCCGGATGTAGTTGCCCGGCGGGGCGGCGCGCGAGATCCGGACGGTGGCGTTGCCGCCGTCGGTCCACTCGACGGGGATCACGGCGTCGGCGCCGGCCGGCAGCGGCGCGCCCGTCATGATCCGGGCGGTCAGGCCCGGCCGGATCGCCGACACGCCGGAGTCGCCCGCGACGATGTCGCCGACGACGGGCAGCGCGACGGGTCCGGCCTCGGTGGCCGCCGCGATGTCGGCCGCGACGACGGCGTAGCCGTCCATCGCGGAGTTGTCGAACGGCGGCAGCGGCACCGGCGCGGACACGGACTCGGCGAGCACCGTGCCCTGCGCCTCCAGCAGCGCCAGGTCGAGCGGCGGCAGCGGTGCCACGCTGCCGAGGATCTCCGTCAGATGCTCGTCGACCGTTCTCATAGCCACGGCCCCAGTCTGACGCGTCGTCACGAATCCGTTGTGTCGCCCACGCCGTCCTGCGTTCGGACGAATTCCCGCAGCCACGGCAGGAACTCCGGCGCCAGGTCGGGCCGTTCCGCCGCGAACTGGACGACCGTCCGCAGGTACTCCAGCTTGTTGCCGGTGTCGTAGCGGCGGCCCCGGAACTTGACCCCGTAGACGCCGCCGCCCTGGTCGGCGGGCATGTCGGCGAGGGCGCGCAGCGCGTCGGTCAGCTGGATCTCGCCACCGCGGCCGGGCGGGGTCTTCTCCAGGACGTCGAACACCGCGGGGTCGCAGACGTAGCGGCCGATGATGATCCAGTTGCTCGGGGCCTCCTCGGCGGCGGGCTTCTCCACGAGGTCGGAGATGCGGACGACGTCCTCCTCGTCGGTCGCCTCGATGGCCGCGCACCCGTACGCCGACACCTGGTCGGGCTCGACCTCCATCAGCGCGATGACGCTGCCGCCGTACTGGCCGCGCACCTCGATCATGCGCTGCAGCAGCTTGTCGCGGGCGTCGATCATGTCGTCGCCGAGCAGCACCGCGAACGGCTCGCGGCCGACGTGCTGGCGGGCGCAGTGCACCGCGTGCCCGAGGCCGCGCGGCTCGCCCTGCCGGACGTAGTGCATGATCGCCAGATCGCTGGACTCGTGCACGGCCTCCAGGCGCTCGTCGTCGCCCTTGGCGCGCAGCGCCTCCTCCAGCTCGTACGCTCGGTCGAAGTGGTCCTCGATGGACCGCTTGCTGCGTCCGGTGACCATCAGGACGTCGGACAGCCCCGCGTCGACCGCCTCCTCGACGACGTACTGGATCGCCGGTTTGTCGACGATGGGCAGCATTTCCTTGGGAGTCGCCTTGGTCGCGGGCAAGAATCGGGTACCGAGGCCGGCCGCCGGGACGACCGCTTTGAGCACTGGTGCAATGTCGGCCATATACACGACCCTAGCCATCCACGAGGACCACAGCGTGCACCCCATCGCCACGAAGACCGGCCTCCGGGCCGAACTGCTCGCACGACGTGCGGCTATGCCGCCCGAGTCGCGCTCCGGCGCGGCGCGCCCGATCCGGGACGCGCTGCTGCCGGTCCCGGAGGTGGAGATGGCCGGGACCATCGCGGCGTACGTCTCCATAGGCGACGAGCCGGACACGCGGAGCCTGCTGTTCGCGCTGTGGAAGCGCGGGACGTACGTGCTGGTCCCCCGCCTGCTCCCGGACGGCGACCTCGACTGGGCGTCCTACGAGGGGCCCGACTCGCTCGTCCCCGGGGCCCGCGGGTGCCTGGAGTCGTCCGAGCCTCCGCGCGGCCCCGGCGCCGTGGCCAGCGCGGACGTCGTGCTGGTGCCCGCGGTCGCGGTCGACGGGACCGGCGTGCGCCTCGGCCGCGGCGGCGGCTCCTACGACCGGGCGCTCGCGCGCGTGGGCCCGGCGATCCTGACCGTGGCGCTGCTGTACGACGGGGAGCTGGTGGAAAGCGTGCCCGCCGAGCCGCACGACCAGCGCGTCCGGGCGGTGGTGACGCCGTCGCAGGGGCTGGTCCGGCTGGGCTGACCTGCTCGTGGACGCCGGTCTGCTCGTAGAGTGAGAGGGCCAAGATCGTGGATGGGGGACGCGGTCGAGTTCGGCCTGACGGGAGGTACGAGATGACGGCGCCGTGGCGGATCCTTTCCCTGCCCCCGATCGCGGACGAGATCGTCCAGGGGTTGTTCGCGCCGCTGGCGGACGCCGCCGAGGTGGCGTTCCCGCCGGCCAGGGACCGGGCGGGCCTGCTCGCCGCGCTCGCCGGCGCCGACCTGGTGATCGGCGACTTCACCGGCCGGCTGGCGCTGGACGCCGAGGCCGTGGCGGCGGCGCCGCGGGTGTCGTTCGTCCAGATGCCCGCGGTCGGGACCGACAGCATCGACGTCGGCGCGTGGGCGGCCGCGGGCGTGCCGGTGGCGAACGCGGCGGGTTTCAACGCGCGTGGGGTCGCCGAATGGGCGGTCGGCGCGGCGTTCGCGCTGTGCCGCAACCTCGCGCGGGGCGACCGTGCCGTCCGCGCGGGCGCATGGCCGCAGATGGAGATGGCGGCGCTCGGCCCGCGCGAGATCCACACGCAGCGGGTCGGCATCGTCGGGTTCGGCGCGATCGGCGCCGAGGCCGCGCGGCTCTTCGCGGCCCTGGGCTGCACGGTCTCGTACTGGACGAGGCGGAGGCGTCCCGAGGCGGCGGCGACGTACCGGGAGCTGGACGACCTCGTGGCGACGTCCGACATCCTCGTCCTCGCCTTGCCGCTGACGGAGGAGACAAGGGGGTTGATAGGTCCGGAGCGGCTCGCCCTGCTGCCGGACAAGGCGCTGCTGGTGAACGTGGCGCGCGGGGGCATCGCGCCTGACGACGCCGTCCTCGCCGCACTGGGCTCGGGACGTCTGGCAGGGGCGGCCCTGGACGTGTTCGAGCAGGAGCCGCTTCCGGAGGGGCATCCGCTGCGTTCCCGCGAGGACGTCCTGCTGTCGCCGCACGCGGCGGGGGCGTCCGTCCAGTCGCAGCTGAACCTGCTCGGGATGGTGCGCGACAACGTCACCGCGGCCGTTCGGGGACGGGACGTGCAGAACGTAGTGAACGGGCTCAACCCACGGGTCACACGGCGATAGCGGCCATCCCGGACACGCCGTCCCTCAATCGTAAATATGCGATTTGCCCGTGAATCTGTAGGATTCCTAAACGATCAACTTTGACGACCCCGAAGGGTGGGATGTGCACCTCGACATCTGGCTACTCCTCGGGGCCACGCTCGTACTCAGCGCCATCATCGCGGTCAGGCTGTCGCACCAGGCGGGCCTCCCCACGCTGCTGGCGTACATGGGCCTCGGCCTTCTCATCGGCGAGTCCGGCCCCCTCCACATCCGGTTCGACAACGCGGAACTGGCCGAGACGCTCGGCCTCGCGGCCCTCGTGCTCATCCTCGCCGAGGGCGGCATCACCACCAGCTGGCGGCGCGTGCGGCCCTCGGTGCCGGCCGCGCTCAGCGTCTCCACCCTCGGCACCCTGATCAGCATCGTCGTCGTCGCGCTGTCGGCCATGTGGTTCGTCGGCCTGGAGTGGCGTCCCGCGTTCCTGCTCGCCGCCGTGCTCGCCCCCACCGACGCGGCCGCGGTGTTCTCGGTGCTGCGGCGGCTGCCCCTGCCCTCCCGGCTGACCGGCCTGCTGGAGGCCGAGTCCGGCTTCAACGACGCCCCCGTCGTGATCATCGTGATCACGCTCAGCGCCCACACCGCCGTCCCCAACATGGCGGAACTGCTCGGCGTCATGGTCTACGAGCTGGTCGCGGGCGGCATCGTCGGCGTCGCCATCGGCTGGCTGGGCGCGCAGGCGCTGCGCCGCGTCGCGCTCCCCGCCTCCGGCCTCTACCCCATCGCCGTCCTGTCGCTGTCCATCGGCTCCTACGGGGCCGCCTCCCTGATGCACGCCAGCGGGTTCCTCGCCGTCTACGTCAGCGCCCTCGTCCTCGGGAACGCGCGGCTGCCGCACCGTCCCGCCACCCGGGGCTTCGCCGAGGGCGTCGGATGGCTCGCGCAGATCGGGCTGTTCGTGATGCTGGGCCTGCTGGCCGACCCCGGAGACCTCCCCGGCCAGATCCTGCCCGCGCTCATCGTCGGCTTCGTCCTGCTGCTGGTGGCCCGCCCCCTGTCGGTGGTGCTGTCCACGATCGGATTCCGGCTGTCGTGGGGCGAGAAGGTGTTCGCGTCCTGGGCGGGGCTGCGGGGCGCCGTCCCGATCGTCCTGGCCACCATCCCGATGGTCGCGGAGGTGGAGCACGCCGACCGGCTCTTCGCGATCGTCTTCAACATCGTCGTCATGTTCACCCTGCTCCAGGGGCCGACGCTGCCGCTGGCCTCGCGGCTGTGCGGGCTGACCAGCGACGAGCAGACCCGCGAGCTGGACGTCGAGGCGGCACCGCTGGAGGAGCTGCACGCCGACCTGCTGGAGGTGCGGGTCCCCGCCGACTCGCTGATCAGCGGCGTGGAGATCTTCGAGCTGCGGCTGCCGCCGGGCGCGTCCATCACCCTCGTCGTGCGGGACGGGGCCAGCTTCGTGCCCGAGCCCACCACACCCCTGCAGGCGGGCGACACCCTGCTGGTCGTGACCACCGCCGAGGTGCGCGAGGCCACCGAGCGCAGGCTGCGCGCGGTCAGCCGCAAGGGCAGGCTGGCGGGATGGTTCGGCGAGAAGGGACAGTGACCCGGAGCCCCGCGGCGCCGGGGTCCGGCGGTGCCGTGGTCCCGCGGCGCGCCGCCTGGGAACATCCCGGGGGCGAATCCTGTTCGACGAATGGGTACCATTAGCAGTCGTCTAGAGTGAGTGCCAGTCCGGCTCCGTGCCGGGCTGAGTCAGCGAGGAGGAACCGTGCCGACGTATCAGTACGTTTGCACCGACTGCGGCGAGCCTCTAGAGGTCGTGCAGAAGTTCAGCGACGACGCGCTGACCGAGTGCCCGGCGTGCACCGGCAGGCTCCGCAAGGTCTTCTCCGCGGCGGGGATCATCTTCAAGGGCTCGGGCTTCTACCGCACCGACAGCCGCGGCTCCGGCAAGTCGCCCGCCACCGCGGGGGCCTCGTCGAACGGCTCGTCCAACGGGTCGTCCAACGGCTCCTCCGGCGATTCAGGCGGTTCTTCGGGCGACTCCGCCAAGTCGGACTCGTCATCCTCGTCCTCCGACTCGTCGTCGTCCTCGTCGACCGGCAAGTCGTCGTCGTCCGAGAAGGTCGCCTGACCTTCTAGGCATCTCCGCTCGCACCGGGGGATCCGGCCGGATCCCCCGGCTTTCGCCGTATCCGGAAGCCGTCGCCTACATCTCCAGGGGTAGGCGGCGGCTTCCGTTTGCCTCGGCAGACGTAGCGCAGGTCCGTCCTAACGCCGGAGGCGCAGCCGCAGACGTCCCGCGACGATAGAGGAGACAGGGAGCAACCCCCGGCCCGGCAGGGCCCCTCCCGTCGCACGGCTTGACTTAGCTCTATTTTAGAGAGACTCTTATATCGAGAAGCTCGCCATAGGGCCATGCTTTCCGGATTCGCGATATTACTTGACACTTCTCGCCTAACGAGAGACTCTTAGCACGAACGCGACATATCTCGATATCGCCCGGTGTACCCAGGAGAGGAACCATGACCGCACCTAGCCCGGCTCCCCCGAGGCCACGGACACATCGCCTGGCCGGACTGATCGCCGGACGGCGCACCAAATGGGCCGTCCTGGCCCTGTGGGTCGTCCTCCTGGCGGCTCTCGGCCCCCTCGCCGGCAAGCTCGGCGACGTCGAGAAGAACGACGCGGCGGCCTGGCTGCCCTCCGGGGCCGAGTCCACCCGGGTCGTGGAGTTGGAGGAGCGGTTCCGCAAGGACGAGACGATGCTCGCCGTCGTCGTCTACGAGCGGTCCGGCGGGATCACCGCGGCGGACAAGGCCAAGGCCGAGTCCGACGTGGCCGCGTTCCAGAAGCTGCCCGGCGCGCAGAAGGCGCAGGGGCCGTTCGCGTCCAAGGACGGCAAGGCCCTGCAGACCCTCGTGCCCCTGACGGACGAGGACCTCACCGCCGCCGTCGACCAGGCGCGCGACCTCGCCGAGCGCGGACCCCCCGGACTCGCCTCCCACGTCACCGGCCCCGCCGGCGGGGGCGCCGACCAGTTCGAGGTCTTCCAGAGCCTGGACGGCTTCCTGCTCATGGCCGCCGGTCTCGTCGTCATCGTCCTGCTGCTGTTCATCTACCGCAGCCCGGTCCTGTGGTTCGTCCCCGTGCTGAGCGCCGTCTTCGCCCTGGGGCTCGCCCAGTCGACCGTGTATCTCCTCGCCAAGTACGCGGACCTCACCGTCAACGGCCAGAGCGCCGGCATCCTGACCGTGCTCGTCTTCGGTGTCGCCACCGACTACGCCTTGCTGCTCGTCGCCCGCTATAGGGAAGAACTGCACCGGCACGAGGACCGGCACGAGGCCATGGCCTACGCGCTGCACCGCGCCGCGCCCGCCGTCATCGCCTCCGCCGCCACCGTGGCCGTCGGGCTGCTGTGCCTGCTGCTCGCCGACATGAACTCCACCGCCGGCATGGGCCCCGTGGCCGCCGCGGGCGTCCTCACCGCGCTCGCCGCCATGACGACCCTGCTGCCCGCCCTCCTGGTCATCTGCGGCCGCTGGCTGTTCTGGCCGCTGATCCCCCGCTACGACGCCAAGTACCTCAAGCCCGAGGCGTACGAGGCCGAGCACGGTGTCTGGAGCCGCGTCGCAGGGATGGTCGGCAAGCGCCCGCGCGCGCTCTGGGCCGTGACCATGCTCGGCCTCATCGTCCTCACGCTCGGGCTGGGCTCGCTCAAGGCGGACGGCCTGTCGGACGCCGGCCAGTTCACCGGCAAGCCCGACTCGGTGCAGGGCTCGGAGATCATCGCACGGCACTACGCCGCGGGCTCGGGCTCCCCGGCCCTCGTCATCGGCAAGGCCACGGCGTCCGGCCAGATCGCCCAGGCCGTGCGCGGGACGCACGGCGTCGCCGAAGTCAGCGCCCCCGTCGCGGCGGGCGGCCTGGTCAAGTACGAGGCGACGCTGAAGGACGCCGCCGACAGCCCCGCCGCGCGCGCGACCATCGACCGGCTGCGGACCGCGGTGCACGCCGTCCCGGCGGCGGACGCCAAGGTCGGCGGCACGACCGCGACGTACCTGGACATCAAGCGCGCCTCCACCCGCGACAACAAGGTCATCATCCCGATCGTGCTGGCCGTGGTGCTCCTCATCCTCATCGCGCTGCTGCGCGCCGTCGTCGCGCCGCTGCTGATGATGGGCACCGTGGTGCTGTCGTTCCTCGCCTCGCTCGGCGCCTGCGCGCTCATCTTCGAGCACGTCTTCGGGTTCGAGGGCACCGACTCCGGCTTCCCGTTGCTCGCGTTCATCTTCCTGGTCGCGCTGGGGGTCGACTACAACATCTTCCTGATGCACCGCGTCCGGGAGGAGTCGCAGGCCCTCGGCACGCGGCGCGGCATCCAGCGGGGCCTCACCGTCACCGGCGGTGTGATCACCTCGGCCGGGCTCGTGCTCGCGGCCACGTTCGCGTCCATGGTCACCCTGCCGCTGGTGTTCATGGTCGAGATGGGCTTCGCGGTCGCGTTCGGCGTCCTGCTCGACACCCTCATCGTCCGGTCGCTGCTGCTGCCCGCCCTGTCCTACGACATCGGACGGCGGATCTGGACGCCGGGACGGCTCGCCAAGGAGGCGCCCGCCCCGCCGCCCAAGGTCCTGGACCCGGTCGGCTGACGTCCGGGAACGCGGGGAAGGGCCCGGCTCCGGCCGGGCCCTTCTCGTGCGGCGGCGGAGTTATCCACAATCGGCGGACGGCCTGCCGGGCACGGCGCCCGGGTGGCTAGGGTCGGCGGCATGTCCACTCAGGCTTCCGCGTCCCAGCCCGTCGCCGAGATCGGGGTCATCGGCGGCTCCGGTTTCTACTCGTTCCTCGACGACGTCGAGGAGGTGCGGGTCGACACCCCCTTCGGCCCGCCCAGCGACCCCATCGCGATCGGCGAGCTGGCGGGCCGCCGCGTCGCCTTCGTCCCCCGGCACGGCCGCGACCACCGGTTCCCCCCGCACAAGATCCCCTACCGGGCCAACCTGTGGGCGCTGCGGTCCCTCGGCGTCCGCCAGGTGCTGGCGCCGTGCGCGGTCGGCTCCCTCACCCCCGACCTGGGGCCCGGCACGCTGGCCGTCCCCGACCAGCTCGCCGACCGGACGTCGGGGCGCGACCAGACCTTCTACGACCAGGGCGCCGCCGTCCACGTCTCCTTCTCCGACCCGTACTGCCCGACGGGCCGCCGCGCCGCCGTCGAGTCCGCGCGGACCTCCGGGTGGGAACCGGTCGACCGCGGCACGCTCGTCGTCATCGAGGGCCCCCGCTTCTCGACCCGGGCCGAGTCCCGATGGTTCGCCTCGCAGGGGTGGACGCTGATCGGGATGACCGGCCACCCGGAGGCCGTCCTCGCCCGCGAGCTGGCGCTCTGCTACACCTCGCTCTGCCTGGTCACCGACCTCGACGCGGGCATCGAGGAGGGCGAGGGCGTCACGATGGAGGAGGTCCTGCGCGTGTTCGGCGAGAACATCGACCGGCTCCGCGGCGTCGTCGCCGAGGCCGTCAAGGCGCTGCCCGCCGAGCGCACCTGCGCCTGCGCCACCGTCCTGGACGGCATCAAGCTCCCCCTGGAACTGCCGTGAGCGCCCGCTTATCCCGCCTGCGGCGGCCGCTGGCGGCGCTGTTCGCCGCGGCCGCCGCGGGCCTGGCGCTCCTCGCACTGCGTCCCGGCCCGCCGCCGTCCGTCCGCGTCCTCGCCGCCGCCCGCGATCTCCCCGCGGGAACGCCCCTCGGCCCGTCCGACCTGCGCCGCCTCGACCTGCCGCCGGCCGCCGTCCCGGCGGGCGCGCTCCGCACGGGCGGCGCCGGCCGCGTGCTCGCCGGCCCCATGCGCCGCGGCGAACCCCTCACCGACGCCCGCGTCGTCGGCGCCGGGCTCCTGCGCGGCTACGGCCCCGGCACGGTCGCCACGCCGGTCCGCCTGGCCGACGCGGGCACCGCCCGCCTCGTCCACCCCGGCGACCGCGTGGACGTCCTGACCGTCCCGTCCGAGGCCGCCCCCGCGAACGGCCCGCGCCCCCGCTGGAACGCCGCCCGCGTGGTGGTTTCCGAAATACCGGTCATAGCGATCCCGCCTCCGGACGAGAACGCCGGCCAAGGCGGCGCCCTGGTCGTCCTCGCGACCGACCGCCCCCAGGCCGTGGCCCTGGCCGGCGCCGGCACCCCCCTGGCGCTGACGATCACCGCACCCTGACCGGGGCGGTGTGAGGTGGGCGACTTGGCGAATCATGGATGACTTCATTACGATCCGTAGCCGTTTCAGGCGCCCCGACAGCCAGGGGCGCGACCCCCGACAGCCCTGGAGCCGGCATGAGCGGATTCAAGAAGTTCCTCTTCCGCGGGAACCTGGTCGAACTCGCGGTGGCGTTCGTCGTCGGAGCGGCGTTCGCCGGGCTCGTGAAGGACTTCGCGAGCTCCTTCATCACCCCGTTGATCGCGCTCATCGGCGGCAAGCCCGACTACACGCGCCTGGCCGTCACCATCGACGGCACCACGTTCCCGTACGGGATCTTCGTGACCTCGGCGATCGCGTTCTGCGTCACGGCCGTGATCGTCTACTTCCTGGTCGTGCTCCCGACGACCAAGCTGATCGAGCGGATGGACCGCGGCAAGGAGGCCGCCGAGCGCGAGTGCCCGCAGTGCCTCAGCGACATCCCGGTGAAGGCCCGCCGCTGCCGCTACTGCACCGCGGAGGTCGTCCCCGCCGACGAGGTGCCGTACTCCCGCTGACGCCGGGAGGCCCGGCTCACCCGTTCTCCGTCCCGAACTCCCAGTGCCAGGGCTCGAACGGGTTGCTGTAGGCCCAGGCCGGGTGGATCCATCCGTACTTCCCGGCGTGGGCCTCCATCCAGTTGAACTGGACGGAACCCGAGCTCTGCACACCGCCGCACAGGTCGAGTGCCTGCCCCTTGCCGTGGTTGCTCGTCCCGGGGACGGCCGCGAAGCCGGGCCGCTGCGCGTAGACACGATGCTGCTCGGACAGGCTCCGATAGGCGTCCGTCACGCACATGTCGCGGCCGAAACCGCGCTTGTACGCCTCGTTCAGCTTGTAGAAGGCGAGCGCCGCGTCCGCCCGCAGCATGTGCCCGTTCTTCTGCGGCAGAGGGCACAGGTACTTCGACGGGATGAGCCCGTTGGGGAACTTCTTCGCATCCTTCGCCAGAGACCTGTCGCACCCGAGTTCGAGCCGCTTCTGCCGCGTCACCGCCAGCTTGTCGAGCATCGCGTTGAGCTGCTTGGTCAGCTGCGCCGACCGGTTCTTCAACCCGTCCACCTCCTGCTGGAGGCGGGTCTGCTCGACCGCGTTGCGCGACTGCAGCTCCTGGGCCGTGGAGGCGAGCCGCTGCCGCCGGTCCTGCAACTCGTCGGCACGGTCCACCAGCGCCTGCTGCGACGTCGCCATGAGCGTCACGTCCGCCGTCGACCGCAGCGCCGTGCTCGGGTCGCCGCCGCCGAAGATCGCCATGGAGCCGGTCGCGCCGCTCTGCTGGTAGGAGGTGTTCGCGAGCCTGGCCAGCGGCTCGCGTATCCGGTTCAGCTCCGCCTCGGCCCCGGCGAGGTCCTTCAGCGTGGCGCGCAGCTTCACCTGCGACCCGGCCAGGTCCTTCTTCCGGGTCTCCATCTTTCTCGTGGCCTTCTCCAACTCGGTGCGCGCCTTCGATGCCTCGCGGCGCAGCGACTCGAGAGAGTCGGCCCCCGCGGCCGCGTTCGCGGCGCCGTGCGGTGAGAGCGTCGTCATCACCAGGAAGACCGCGGTCAGCGCCGCCGACCGGGGGTTCGGCACGGTGGTTTTCCTCCTGATGCCCAAAAGCGGAACAGCGCCAAGACGCTACTACAGGTTCTACGACGACCTGTCCGTAACCGGTTCAGCGACTTCGGTGATGTTCGCACCACCGGCGCATCCACCAGACGTCCTCCCAGCCCGCGGGGCATGGTCGCCGCTCCCGCACGGACGGCGAAGGCGCCGGCGTGGGCGTCCTCTTCCGCGGCGTCACCACCGGTCTCGGCGCCCGCTTCGGCGGCTTGGTCGCCACTTGCGGCTCCGCCTCCGGCGGCACGTACGTCCCGAACGTCGGCTCGCCCTCCGGCGCCGCCGGCGCCACGCTCCGCGCGGACCCGCCCGCCGACTCCGGCCTCTCCCGCACGGGCTCGTCCCGCAGCCCGAACGCGATCACCGACGCCACCAGCACGGGCACCGCGAACGCCGCGGCGACGACCATGATCCGCCTGCCGCGCGGCGAGTCCTCGCCCACCGCGTCCTCGGCGTCCCGGTCCTTCGGCTGCCCACGATGCCGTCCCGTCACGGGACGGAAGCGTACCCACACCGCGCCCGCTCGGCCTAGAGCCCGGCGCGCATAACAGGGAGCGCCCACCGCTTCCCTTCCCCTACCCTGTAGGTGCCGTCCGCTACGCTCTACCGCGAGCGACGACATGCCTCCGTAGCTCAGGGGATAGAGCACCGCTCTCCTAAAGCGGGTGCCGCAGGTTCGAATCCTGCCGGAGGCGCCCTCCAGCCCTGCCCAAAGGCCTTTGACCAGCGTGAAGCGCCGGTCAGGGGCCTTTGTGGTCCCTGCGGGTACGGGGAGGGACGCGGCTCGGCGCGGTGCGCCGCGCCCGAGGCGTCCCCAGGGTGCCGCTCAATCGTCCACCGGTGTGTCAGCGATCCGATGTCGCACGGTCACCTCCCGACGAAAGCGGCCCTCCTCCAGAAGGAGAAGGGCCGCCTTGTGAAAGCGCACCAATGCAGGACGGCGCGCTCCAAGTGGAAATCGACTTAGCCTGCAAGGCGCATGGCCGAGCCGATGATTTGTCGCGGTCGACCTCCGGTTTCACACCGGGGCCGAAGAAGCCGGCGCCATGGCGGCGCCTTCTTCTCGAGCATCCCTCAGGTGGAGCCGCGCAGGCCGGGGCCTAAGGCGCGGTCGTCACACCCACCACTCCCTCGCGGAGACCAGCACGATGTACTCCATCGGGATGTAGTCCAGCACGATGTAGCCCACCAGCGTGGACTTCACGACGATGCAGCCCACCAGCGTGTACTCCACGACGGTGATCCGCAGCACGGTGACCCGCACCACGGTGACGAGCACCACGACGTACCTCACCACGGTGACGCGCACCACGATGAACTCCTCCACGATGACGCGCATCGTGAAGAGGTCCAGCATGGGGATCCGCACCACGGTGAACTCCACCACGATCGACTCCACCACGGTGAAGTCGACCTCGATGAGTGACAGCGGGGCGCTGTACTCGAGCGGCGACCTAAAGGTCGTCAATGCCCTGCCCGGCGCCATCGAAGGGCCGTTGCGCAGGCGGCCCGCTCAATGCGGGAGCCTCGGCGTCTAGACCCGAAAAGGCTGCGGGGGCAAGGTGTGCTCCGCTATTGGAGGCGACTCGGTTCGCCCCATGCCCTAGTGCGGTTGCCTCTTCCGCCCAGGGAGCGGGTCAGGGGTGGTCCAGGCGGGGGGTTCGGGGTTCCAGCATGGGGACCAGGAAGCGGTGGGCCAGGGCGGCCAGTTGGGTGTCGTCGTCCACGTCGATGATGTGGCTGGGGACCGCCAGGAGCGAGCCCGAGATGCGGACCATCATCTCGGCCACGAAGTCGGTGTCCAGGTCGCTCGACACGTTGCCCGCGCGCTGCTCGCGGCGGAGCTGGTCGGCGACGAAGCGCCGCACGGTGGCCAGGGTCCGGCCCCCGTCGCCCGTCAGGGAGGGCAGGAGCAGGTCCGGTTCCGTGGCGATCAGGCCGCCGATCAGGGGGTTGCGGCGGATGGCGCGCAGCGAGCTCACGAAACCGTGGACGACCCGGTCGGCGGCCGTCTCGGCCTGCTGGACGTCGATGAGGAACCGGTCGAAGTAGCGGCGGAACTCCCGCCGCACCACCTGCTCCACCAGGACGTCCTTCGTGGCGAACCGCCGGTAGACGGTGATCCGCGAGACGCCGGCCCGGCGGGCCACGTCGTCCATCGTGGAGCGCTGGATGCCCATCCGGCAGAACTGCGCGTAGGCAGCGTCGAGGATGCGCGAACGGGCCTCGTCCACGTCGTCGACCTGTTCGACGGCCTCGACGTACACGCTGTCCAGCAGCGACCCCGAGTCCGACGACGTCATGAGGAACGACAGCACAGGTTCCACGATCCCCTCCCGAGACACCGATTCTGCCCGAATCGTCCATGTACGTCACGAAGGGCCTTGTGACCGACGCCACAGTGTGCTCTCATGATGCCAGACCCTGATACACGGAAGCACGACGTGTTTCATCGTACCAGGAGTCGCTGTCGGCCCGAGGAGGGAAAGGCATGGAACAGCCCAGCAGGCGCAACGTGCTGATGACGGGCGGGGTGCTCGGGGCGCTCGGTGCACTGAGCGTCGCGACGCCCGCGCAGGCCAGGCCGCTGTGGACGTGGTCGCCCAAGGGATCGGTCGTGGGCGCCGGGAAGGGCGTCGACCCGCGGTGGGTCTGGGACGAGGAGGCCGATCCGCTGGTCGCCTCGCTGATCGACCGGGGCGACGTCCCCAAGGTCAACAGGCTGCTCAAGAGCTGGACCAAGAACGGCCAGGCGCTGCCGGCCGGGCTCCCTGCGGACCTGAAGCAGTTCATCGAGAAGGCCCGCCAACTGCCCTCATGGGCCGACCAGGCGAAACTCGCCACGGCGTACAAGTTCAACCAGAAGCGGGGCACCTACCTCGGCGTCAGCTACGGCTTCGCCAGCGGGATGATGAGCACGGTCATCCCCCACGAGGCGCGCGCGGTCTACTACTCCAAGGGCGGTGCGGACATGAGGGACCGCATCACCAAGACCGCCAAGCTCGGCTACGACATCGGCACCAGGAACGCGTTCCAGCCCGACGGCGAGATGATCGTCACCTGCGTCAAGACGCGGCTGGCCCATGCCGGCGTGCGCCACCTGCTGCCCCAGTCCCCGAACTGGGACCAGGTGGCCGACGAGCAGATCCCGATCAGCCAGGCGGACATGATGGTCACCTGGCACAGCCTGCCCACCACGGTCATGAAGCAGCTCACCAGGTGGAAGGTGCCGATCCCCGCCGACGAGTCCACGGCGTTCCTGCACTCCTGGCAGCTGACCGCGCACATGCTGGGCATCCTGGACGAGTACATCCCCAACTCGTGGGACGAGGCGAACGCCCAGGCCGCGCAGGTCCTCGACCCGGTCCTCGCCTCCACGCCCGAGGGCGTCAAGCTGGCCGACATCCTGCTCCACCTCGGCGTCACGATCGACGGCGGCATCCTCACCACGCACATCCTCGGCGCGCTCACCCGCTACATGCTCGGCGACCAGATCTGCGGCTGGCTGCGGATCCCGCGCGAACCGGTGTGGGACCCGGCCTTCCAGGCCTTCTGGCCGACCTTCGTCGCCATCAAGGAGGGCCTGCTCAAGATCACGGACGCTCCCCCCGGCCTGCTCCAGATCTACTGGGCCTTCGACGAGATCATCCGCCTGGGGACGCTGCTCTTCCTGTCCGGGGGCAACCTCCCGATCAGCATCCAGATCCCCACCGGCAACAACCCGAACACCTGATCACACCGGTCCCGCCCCACGGACCCCATGCGGTTCGACGACAGACCACCGACGGGCAGGTCCGCCGAAGGCGGGCCCGCCCGTCGGTGTCATCGGGCGAACGACGATCGGCCGAGAGCGTCGCTCCGGACGGGGCGGGCACCGTATCGAGGACCGCGTTCGCCGCGGTGAGGACCACCGCCCTGCACAACCCGTGCCCCACGGCTGCGTCGCCACCCGGCTCCCGCTCGAACACGGCGGGGCTGACCGACTGGGCGCGGACGCCCCCTTCGGCGGGCCGCGCGGCCCGCCGCCGGGAACCCCGACGCCTGCGCGTCCTCTCGGGGCGCCCCCGTCAACGGAGCTTGTGGAAGAACTCGCGGATGTCCTCGATGAGCAGGTCGGGAGCATCGTGGGCGGCCCAGTGGCCGCCCCGGTCGAACTCGTTCCAGTGCACGATGTTGGAGTGGTCGCGCTCGGCGAGCCTGCGGATGGGGCGGAAGTCGTTGACGAAGGACGCCAGGCCGATCGGGACCGTGGTCGGCTCGGCCTCCGGCTCGGTGAGGGCGCACTCGTAGTAGAAGCGGGCCGCCGACGCGGCGGTGTTGGTGAACCAGTAGAGCGAGACGTTGGTCAGCACCTCGTCGGGGGTGAGCGCGTCCCCGAAGAGCTGGCCGCTCCAGGCGAGCTGCCCGACCGGCGAGTCGGCCAGGGCGTGCGCGATCGTCTGCGGCTGGGCCCGCTGGACCTTGTCGTGCACCGAGTGTCCGACGAACGCCTGCAGGAACTCCAGGTACTCCAGCTCGGCGGGGGCCAGGTCCGCGAACTCGGCCGGGTCGCCCGACGGGAAGGAGAAGATCTGGTTCACGTGCACGCCGATCACGCGGTCGGGGTCCAGCCGCCCGAGGACCGGCGAGACGATCGCGCCGCCGTCGTTGCCGTGCACGGCGTACCGGTCGTAGTCCAGGCGCCTCATTAGCTCGGCCCACGCCCGCGCCACGCGGTACTCGTTCCAGCCCTTGCGGGTGGTCGGCCCGGAGAGCCCGAAGCCCGGGATCGTCGGGATCACCAGGTGGAACGCGTCGGCGGCGTCACCGCCGTGCGCGCGGGGGTCGCTGAGCCGGTCGATGAGGCCCAGGTACTCGAAGGAGGTGTTCGGCCACCCGTGGGTGAGCAGCAGCGGGACGGCGCCGGGCTCGGGCGAGCGCACGTGGAAGAAGTGCACGTTCTGCCCGTCGATCTCCGTCGTGAACTGCGGGTACCCGTTGATCCGGGCCTCCTGGGCGCGCCAGTCGAAGCCGGTGCGCCAGTATTCGGCCAGCGGCCGCACGTACGCCGACGGGACGCCGTACTCCCATCCGGGCGCGATCGGGCCCCGCCGGACACCGTCGGTCACCTCCGTCTCCGGCAGCTCGTCGGCCCACCGGGTGCGGGCGAGCCGGTCCTGCAGGTCGTCCAGGTCGGCCTGCGGAACGGCGAGGCGGAACGGTTCGACGGTGCTCATGGGTCTCCCTTGCGAAGATCTGCTGACCTGCTGAGTCTCGCAACCGGGCGACCTGCGCGGTAGTGTCCCGCGCACCGGTTCGGGCGCGGTCCGCAGGTGCGCTCCGTGCCGTCCGCTCGACCGGGGCGTGCAGTCTGCATACCGCCGTCGCCGGATCTGTATATTTGGGACGATTTGGACGGTTGGCGGGGGGTATGGCAGCGACCCCGAACGGCGATCGTGCGCCGCGGCTGGCCAGGGCGCAGTTCGCGCTGTGCGTGGGGCTGATCGCCCCCTACAAGATCGCCGCATTGCTGTCCGGAGGGCAGGGCGGCTATCCCCGTCCCGGCGCCGCGGCGGTCGCGCTGGGCGTCTGCGCCATCGTCGTGCTGTACCCGTCGACGATCGCGGCCGTGCTCCGCCGTCCGCCGCGACCCTGGGCGGTTCCGCTCGTCGGGGGCCAGGCGGTCCTCGCCTACGGGCCCTACGCGGTCGTCGGTGGGGCCTTTCCCGCGGTTTCGGCGCTCCTGATGGCCACGCTGATGCTCGTCTTCACCGGCCGGGCGCGCTGGGCGGCGGCGGCGCTCGTACCGGCGGCGGAGTTCCTCGTCAGGACGGTGTGGCTGCCGTCGCCCGGCGTCCCCCACCCCCTCTACTTCGCCCTCTGGGCCACAGTGGCGACCGCCGTGACCGGCGTGCTCCTGTTCGCGGTGGGCAGGCTGGCGTACCTGGTCGGGGAACTGCACGACACCCGCTCGCAGCTCGCGTCGCTGGAATCGGCCAGGGAACGGCTCAGGATCGCGCGCGGCCTGCGCACCGCGCTCGGCGAGCGGCTCACCGTCGTCCTCCGCACGGCCCGCCGGGCCGCCGAACCCGACGCGGCAGCGGCGGCCGAACGGATCGCGCGGCTCGCCCGCCGGGCCCTGACCGGGGTCCGGTCGGTCGCCGACGACCACGCGGACCGGTCGCTGGCGGCCGAGGTCGCCGGCGCGCGGTCGGTCCTGGCGGCCGCCGGCGTCCCGGTCACCGCCGACGCCCCGCCGGCCGGGCCGCACGGTGACCCGGCCCGGCGGGGGGACGCCGCCCTGGCCGCGATCCTGCGCCGCACGGTGATCACCGCACTCCGGGAGGGCACGCCCCGGAGCTGCCGGATCGGGCTGGGCGATCCGGGCCGGTTGCGGGTGGCCTTCGCGGGCCTCCCCCAGACGGCGTTCGGCGGCCTGGCGGACGCGGTCGCCGAGCTCGGCGGGAAGCTGGAGACCGGTACGTCCGGGGACGAGGTGTACGCGGAGGTGCGGCTTCCGGACGACCGGCACCGCACGCCGCCGCGGCTGCCCGTGGGGCCCGTCGCCGCCGCGCCCTGGCTGGCCTGGGGCGTCCTGCTGGCGTACGAGATCGACTTCATCGCGACGACGCTGCTCAACATGCTCGGGAACATCGCTCGGGCGACCCCGGCCCAGTTCGCGGCGGCCGCCGTGCTGCTGCCGTCGGTGGCCCTCCTGCAACTCCACCATGTCGTCCCGCGCCCCGGAGGCGCCCAGCCCGGCGCCTGGCGATGGACGCTGCTCCTTCAGGTCCTCCTCGTCGGCGCGGCGCTGGCGGTCCTCGGCGAGTCGTTCCCGCCCCAGTACACGGGCATGATCGCCGGGGTGGTCCTGTTCCATCTGCGGCCGCCCCTGTCGTGGGCGATCGCCGCGCCGCTGGTCTGCGCGCCCCTGCCCCTGCTGTACGGGATCGGCCACCCGCCCTCGCTGTACTTCGCCCTCGCCTCCAGCGCGTTCTGCATGGTGGCCGTCCACGCCCTGTGCCGCCTCCCGCTCGTCGCCCGGCGGCTCGACGACGCCCGCCGCGAGCTCGCCCGGACGGCGGTGGTCCGGGAACGCCTGCGGATCGCCCGCGACGTGCACGACCTGCTCGGCTTCCAGCTGTCGGCGATCGCCCTCAAGGGCGAGCTCGCCGGCCGGCTGGCCGCCGCCGACCCGCGAGCGGCCCTCCGCCAACTCGCCGAGCTGGCGGAGGAGGCGGAGCGGGCCCTGTCCACCGTCCGTTCGATCACGCGGGACGCCACGGGGCTGTCCCTTCGCGACGAGGTGGAGGCGGCGCGCTCGATGCTGGCCGCCGCGGGGGCCGAGACCCGGCTGTCCCTCGACGACATGCCGGCCACCGCGCCGGGGCCGCTCCTGGCGATCCTGCTGCGCGAGGCGGTCACCAACGTCGTCCGCCACTCCCGGGCGTCCACCTGCGAGATCGAGGTGTGCGTCACCGCCGCCACCGTCCGGCTACGGGTGACCAACGACGGCGTGCTCCCCGGCTCCTCCGGCCGGCGCGGCACCGGCCTGGCCAACCTGGAGGCCCGGACCGCCGAGGCCGGCGGCCGCCTGACCGTCCGGCGCGAGGACGACAGCTTCACCCTGATCTCCGAGCTCCCCGCCGCCCTGGCCCTGGCGTCCTGACGGTTCAGATCCAGCCGGCCTCGGTGGCGATCCGGATGGCGTCCACCCGGTTGCGCGCGCTCAGCTTGGCGACGGCCGACGCCAGGTAGTTGCGCACCGTCCCGTAGGACAGGCCGATCTGCGCCGCGATCTCCGGTGGCTCGCCTCCGGCGGCGGTGAGCCGCAGCACCTCGGTCTCCCGGTCGGTCAGCGGACTGCCGGACGCCTCCAGCGCCGCGAAGGCCAGCTGGGGATCGACCACGAGCCCGCCCGCGGCGACCGTGCGGATCGCCCCGGCCAGATCGGCGGCCGGAGAGTCCTTGACCATGAAACCGGAGACGTGCGCGTCGCGCGCCCGCCGCAGGTTCCCCGGACGCCCGACGCCGGTCAGGATCAGCGTGCGGCACCCGGGCATCCGCTCGTGCAGCTCCGCCGCCGCGCTGAGCCCGTCCAGTCCCGGCAGCTCGATGTCGATCACTGCCACGTCCGGCCGGACGCGCAGCGCCGTCGGCACGATCTCCGCCCCGCCGGCCAGCGCGGCGACGACCTCGATGTCGTCCTCCAGCGCCAGCAGCCCGGCGAGCGCCTCCCGCAGGATGCGCATGTCCTCCGCCAACAGCACCCGGATCATCCGGTCCCCCGTTCCCCGTCCCCCGGCCCCGCCAGGATAGGCCCGGAGATGTTCCGGGACGGCGAGCGCCGTCCGGTTCGGCGGACGCGTCCGTGGTCGGCTCCATTTCGCCGGCCTCGCGGATCCCCTCTCGGAACAGCAGCGGACCACCACCCGGCCGGCGCCGCTCGCTCACGGTCTCCGGTGCGGCGACGGCCGCCGGGGGTGATGTCATTACCGGTCCAGGGTTCGTTTCTTGCGGGTTTGGGGAGTGGTCGTGGTGTTTAGTTTGAAATGGCGACTATTTGCATCTGGCACACTGGGGGTGTGACGGCTACTGAACCGCTGATAAGGCTGGCACGTCCGGGTGACGCGTCTGCTCTGGTGGAATTGCAGTACGTTCTGGACGGCGAGACGGAGTTCATGCTTCTGGAACCCGGGGAGCGGGAGTCGGACCTTGAGCCGTTGAAAGTGCGCCTAGCCGCCTGCGCCGAGGGGCGTGATCTGTCCTACCTGGTCGTGGCGCTGGACGGACCCGCGGCGGTCGGCTACGTCGAGGTGTCGGTGCTTCCCTATGCCCGCGCCCGTCGCACCGGCCATGTGGTGGCCGGTGTGCGCGCCGGGTACGGGGGGCGGGGGCTGGGCGAGGCGCTGATGCGGGCGGGGGTGCGGGAGGCACGGGCGCGCGGGATGCGGCGCCTGGAACTTACCGTTATGGAGCACAATCGCCGCGCTTTGGCGCTTTACCTGAAATGCGGTTTCCAGGTGGAGGGGCTCCGGCGGGCCGCCCTGGAGGTCCAGGGGCATCGGATCGACCAGTACTACATGGGGCTGCTGCTGGACTGAAACGAAATCGTCGCCTGCATGGCCGGGCTCTGACTATCGGCGGTCACGCTTCGGCGCCGTTCGAGGCCCGGGGCCGGCAGGCGGGTCGGCCGGCCCGGGCCGGGGTCACCAGGTGGTGGGCTTGCTGGGGCTGTGGAGCCATGCCGTGAAGAAGGCGTCCAGGTTCTGGCCGTGAATCCTTTCCGCCAGGGCCTCGAACTCCCCGGTACTGCCGTTGGCGTACCGCTTGTCCGAAACCCAGGTGCGGACGAGGCGCAGGAACGGCCCGTCACCGATCTTGTGGCGGAGGGCCTGCAGGGTCATCGCGCCGCGGAAGTAGACGTCCGGGTCGACCGCGTCGAGCTGCGGGACGCCCTTGGGGGTGGTCGTCGCGGAGACGCTGAACCGTCCGATCGATTTGGTCACCAGGTACGTCGCCATCGGCCGGTCCTCCCGCCACAGGAAGGTGTCCTTGCCGTGGGCGCTCCACTGCCGGACGAGGCGTCCGTTGCCGATCGCCTTGAGGCCGTGGGGAACGGTCGTCTCCAGTGTGACCAGCGCCTTGTCGCGCGGGTGGTCGTTGGCCGGGAACCAGGTGGACGCGCCGTTGGGCTCGCCCATGACCCGCCTCGGCGGCGACCGAGACATGATCGATAACGTGCCCGCCGGAGAAGTCGATCGAGCCCGACAAAACGATCTTGTTGGGCGGACCCGGGACGGAGCGGATGGCGAACGGGGTGGGATCAGCCGATCCGGCCCGTCCTGCGACACGTCCGCGACGACTGCCGGGTCAGGGCTTGCGGGCCAGGCCGCAGGCGGCGTCCACGGTCTCCGGCATGCCGAACGGCGTGGCCTCGGGGCGCCAGTGGGACGTGGAGACGACGCCCGGCTCCAGCAGTTCGAGGCCGGCGAAGAAGTCGGCGATCTGCTCGGGCGCGCGGACGACATAGGGCGTCGAGCCCTGCTCGACGGCGATCCGGATGGCCTCCTCGCGACCCTTCTGGTCGACGACGCCGGTGCCGTCGTTGAACGCCATGAAGCTCCCCGGGGCGAGCGCGTCCAGCAGCCGCCGGACGATGGCGTACGCCTCGCCGTCGTCGACGACGTTGCCCATGATCCCGAACATGATGAGGCCGACCGGCCGGTCGAGGTCGAGGGTGCGGGCGGCCTCGGCCAGGATCCGGCCGGGGTCGCGGACGTCGCACTCGACGTAGTCCGTCCTGCCTTCGGCGCGTCCGGTCAGCAGCGCCCGCGCGTGGACGAGGACAAGCGGGTCGTTGTCCACGTACACGACGCGCGACTCGGGCGCGACGCGCTGGGCGACCTCGTGGGTGTTGTCGTGCGTGGGAAGGCCCGTCCCGATGTCGAGGAACTGCCGGACGCCCTCCTGCCCGGCGAGGTGGCGGACCATGCGGCCCAGCGTCGCGCGGGAGTGGCGGGCGACGTCGCCGACGCTCGGGAACGCCGCGGCGACCTGCTCGCCGACCTGCCGGTCGATCTCGTAGTAGTCCTTGCCGCCGATCCAGTAGTTCCACATGCGGGCCGGATGCGGGCGGGAGGCGTCGATCTCGGGCGGTTGCTGTGCGGACATGGCGCTCATCGTCTCCGCACGGGTACCGCCCCGCAAGGCAGAATCGGAGGGTGGCGAAAAGATGTCCGTGCGGGGTCGGCTCCCGTTACCGGGAGTGCTGCGGGCCGTTGCACCGGGGTGAGGAAGCGGCCGAGACGGCCGTCAGGCTGATGCGGTCGCGGTTCAGCGCGTTCGCGATGGAGGACGAGGCGTACCTGCTCGCGACCTGGCATCCGGCGACCCGGCCGGAGCGGATCGGGTTCGAGGACGGGACGCGCTGGACGCGGCTGGAGATCGTCCGCACCGAGGGCGGCGGGCCGGACGACGACAGGGGCCTCGTGGAGTTCCGCGCCCATCACCTGACGGGAACCGTGCCCGGGGAAATGCACGAGGTCAGCCGGTTCGTGCGGCAGGACGGTGTGTGGGTCTATGTCCGCGGCAGAGTGAGTTGATTCTCCGCCGCACGGGCGATCGGCATCGCCCGTGCGGGGGAGGGACGGCCCCTGCGGCGCTGAGAACGTGTGGAGGCGGGCGAGGGACGCCCACGGAAAAGGGGAATCCACATGTCGCGGAAAAGGCGTGCCGTGGTCGCCGGAATGGCCGTGCTCTGCGCGGCCGGGGCGGTCGGCACCGGCAGCGCGATGGCGCAGGACCAGGGGCCGCTCCCGAAGGAGTCCCACGTGACCGGGGATGCGTGGGTGAAGTTCCCGGGCGACTCCGAGTACCCGTACCGGCGGTTCGTCGTGGACGCGCACGGCGGGCCGTGGAAGTTCGTCGACGGCAAGATGGTCATGGGCGCGGCGCGCGGGACGGTGAAGTTCGACCATTACTCGCCGGACGAGCCCGGCGGGCCCTCGAAGCACCACTGGGGCTGGATCAAGGTCGACTACGTGATGGCGTCCGGGCCGGTCGCGGTCGTGTCGGGAATCCGGCAGGACGACGAGCACGGCATTCCGCCGAACCAGAAGCGCGCGAACCTGACGTTCTACCAGTCGCCGCGCGGCCACAAGTTCGACCGGATGGGCTTCTCCTGGGGCGTCGTCTTCCCGCAGTGCCACCAGATGGGTGAAGGGCCGGCGCCCTTCAGTGCCAACAGTTCCGGTCCTTTCGGGAAATGGCTGGAGGGCTACACGGTGAAGGACGCGCCGCTGGACGTCCCGACCGGTGACTTCCAGCCGCCGGACAACCCCGCCGACTGCTCGTTCGCCGACGGGTAGGCTCCCCGCCGTGGACGACCTGGACTGGGAGACCCACCGCCCGGCGGTGTTCGGCGCCGCGTACCGGCTGCTCGGCAGTGTGGCCGAGGCGGAGGACGTCGTCCAGGACGTCTGGCTCCGCGCCTCGAAGGCCGACCGGTCGGGCGTCCACGACCCGCGCGCGTGGCTCGTGACGATCGCGGCCCGGCTCGCCTACAACGTGCTGAAGTCGGCGCGGGTGCGCCGCGAGGCGTACACCGGGCCGTGGCTGCCCGAACCCCTCCCGACCGGCCCGGACGTCGCGGACCGGGTGATCGTGGACGACTCGGTCAGCACCGCGATGCTGCTCGTGATGGAGGAGCTGTCGCCGCCCGAGCGGGTGGCGTTCGTCCTGCACGACGTGTTCGACGTCCCGTTCGCCCAGGTCGCGGGGGTACTCGGGAACTCGGCGGCGGCGGCGCGCAAGCTGGCGTCCCGGGCCCGGGGGCGGGTGGCGGACGCGCGCGAGGCAAGGCCGAAGGTGAGCCGCGCGGAACGGGAACGGGTCCTCACCGCGTTCCGCGCGGCCGCCGAGGGCGGCGACATCGACCGCCTCGTCCGCCTCCTGCACCCCGGCGCCGTCTACGTCGCGGACGGAGGCGGCAAGGCCGTCGCGTCCCGCCGCCCGATCACCGGCGCGGACCGGATCGCCCGCCTCCTGGCAGGCGTCGCCGCCCAGTCCCGGACGGACCGCATCGGCCTCGTCGAGGTGGGCGGCGAACTCGCCCTGGCGACCCACCGCGACGGCCGCCTCATGTGGGTCGACACGCTGGAGATCGCCGACGGCCGCGTGACGGCCCTCCACCGGGTCGCGAACCCGGACAAGCTCGGCCACCTCTAGCCCGCCGGTCACATGTCCGGGCGCTGCCTTGTCTCCCTGGCGCCTATCGAGACGAGGAGACGGACATGGCGCACGTGGTGATCGTCGGCGGGGGTTTCGCCGGGGTGTGGAGCGCGGCGGCGGCCGCACGGGTCCGCGGAACGCGGGACCTGCGGATCACGCTGATCGCGCCCGGGGATGATCTCGTCCTGCGGCCCCGGTTGTACGAACCGGAGCCCGAGCGGGCGACGGTCGCGCTGAAGCGGATCCTCGGGCCGGTCGGCGTCGAGCACATGCGCGCGGCCGTCCAGGACATCGACGTGGACGAGCGGACCGTGACCGCGGACGGGCGGAAGGTCGGGTACGACCGGCTCGTCCTTGCCGCGGGGAGCCGTCTCGTCCGGCCGGAGATCCCGGGCGCCGAGCGGATGTTCGACGTGGACACCCTCGCGGGCGCCCGGCGGCTGCGCGGCCACCTGCGCGGCCGCGACGGCGGCACGGCCGTCGTGGTCGGCGCGGGCTTCGCCGGTCTGGAGGTCGCCGCCGAGCTGGCCGGGCGCGGGCGGGTCGTGCTGGTGGAGAAGGCCGAGGGGCTCGCCCCCGACCTCGGTCCCGGACCGTTGCCGGTGATCGAGGTGGCGCTGGAGGGGCTGGGCGTCGAGTGCCGCCTCGGCACGACGGTCGCGGAGGTCACGCCGGGCAGCGCGATGCTGGCCGACGGCTCCGCGATCCCGGCCGACGCCGTGGTGTGGACGGCGGGTCTGGAGGCGAGCCCGCTCACGTCCCAGATCCCCGGGGCGCGCGACCGGCTGGGCCGCCTGGAGGTCGACGCGCACCTGCGCGCCCACGACGCCGTCTTCGCGGCCGGGGACGTCGCCGCCGCCCGCGCCGACGAGGGGCACCTGACGATGCAGAGCTGCCAGCACGCGATCCCGATGGGCAAGACGGCCGGCCACAACGCCGCGGCCGACCTCCTCGGCGTCCCGCCGATCGCCTTCGCCCCGGCCCCCTACGTCACCGACCTCGACCTCGGCGCGGCCGGCGCCGTCTACACGCGCGGCTGGGACCGTCTCGTCGCGCTGCACGGCGCGGAGGGCAAGTGGGTCAAGCGCTGGCTCATGGACAAGATCCACCCGCCTGTGGACGACGCCGCGACGATTCTCGCCCACGCGGGCATGGTCACGACGCCGATCCCGTTCTGAGCCGCCGCCCGCAGCGGGCCAGCAGCACCAGCAGCAGGACGGGCGCGACGAGCACGGCGGCGCGCAGGGTGGTGAGGTCGGCGAGCGTCCCGAGCGCGAGCGGGGCGACGCCGATCGCCACCCCGGACGCGAGCGCGCACCGCGCCGCGGCCCGCACCGGCTCGGACGGCCGCGCGGCGAGCGCCTGCCCCAGGATCACCGGATACAGCAGCGCCACCCCGAGCCCGGTCACCACGAGCCCGGCGACCGCGACCGGCGCGGGCGACGCCCACAGCACCACGAACCCGCCGATTCCGACTGCCGCCGCGAGGGCGAGCAGCCGGTCGGGCCGTCCCCCGCGCCGCACGACCGGCCCGGCGACCGACCGCCCGACGGCCATCCCGAGGACGAACCCCGCCGACAAGGTGGCCGCGCCCCCCGACCCGAGCCCCTTGACGCTCCCGAGGAAGTCCGCCGCCCAGAAGACCATGCAGAACTCCACCCCGACGGCCAATACAAGATCGACCCACCGCCCCCGGAACCCCACTCCGACGGCACCGGCGGGCGAACCGGGACCACCCTGCCCCCGACGCTCCTCCCCCTCGCTCCAGTTCTCGGCAGCCTCGGCGCCGGCCGGACCGGCATCGGCACGGGAGGCGTCGGCAGGAACGGCGTCGACGGGAACGGCGTCAGCCGGAGTGGCGGGGGCAGGGGTGGCGGGGGCAGGGATGGCGGGGGCAGGTGTGGGCGGAAGGCTGGGGACGGGACGGGGTGGGCGGGTGAGGAGGAGGAGGAGGGCGGCGGCCGCCAGCAGGGGTGGGGCGGCGAAGGCGGGGCGCCAGCCGAGGCCGTGGGCCAGGGCGGCGCCGATGAGGATCGGGGAGAGGACGGACGCGGCGCTGGAGACCGCGTTGGCCTCGCCGATTTGGATCGTTCCATCACCGTGCTGCGCGGCGCCCAGGGCGGCCGGGACGAGTTGCACGAGGCCCGCTCCGCCGAGGCCGAGGACCAGGGCGCCGGCGGCCGTCCCGAGGCGTCCGCCGGAGGCGGCCAGGAGCGCGGCGCCGCCGACGAGGGCGGTCAGCGCCGCCGGGATCGCGCAACGCCCGAGCCGGGCCGCCGGCCGGTGCCCGGTCAGACCGACGATCACCAGCCCGAGAGCGAAGGCGGACGGGTAGAGGGCGGCCTCGGCGCGGGGCAGACCGCGCTCCTCCCGCAACTCGGGCAGGATCGCGCCGAGCGCGGTGAGCAGGTAGCCGAGGCATCCGAAGGCGGCGTACAGCCCGAGCGTCTCCCGTGTCCGGGCCGGGACCGTGCCGGCGGGCTTCATCGCGCCTCCCCGTTAAACTCGTAGGGCGAGGATAAGTCGGGCACGCCAGGATGTCACCCATGGAGCCGATGACCGCGCACTCCGCGCGCGCCCTGCGCAGCCAGGGGGCGCTCGCCGTGCTCCGCCACGTCCACGCGCACCCGTCCGCGAAGCGCGCGGACGCGGCGCGGACGCTGGGGCTGAGCAGCGGGTCCGCGGCGGAGATCGCGAGCCGGTTGAAGGCGTCCCGGCTGGTCGACGAGGAGGCCTCCGCCCTGACCGGCGGGCGCGGCCGCCCCTCCCCGGCGCTCGTGCCCCACCGGGACGGCCCGCTGGTGTGCGTCGTGGACATCAGCCACGAGCGGTGGCGGGTGGCCTGCGTCGAACTGGGCGGCCGCGTCGTCACGCAGGAGGCCGGCGGCCACTCCGGCACCCCGGACGTCCTCGGGACGCTCGCCCACCAGGTGTCGGCGCTGCACGCCCGCTACGGGCACCGGCTCCGCGCGGTGTCCGCCTGCGTCGCGGGCACGGTCAGTGCGACCACGGTCGTCCAGGCGGCGGGCATGGGCTGGCGCGACGTGGACCTCGGCCCGCTCCGGCCGCCCGGGCTCCCCCTGCTCGTCGGCAACGACGCCTCGCTCGCCGGGCTGGCGGAGGCGAGACGCGGGGCGGGTGCGGGGGCGCGGGTCGTCCTGCACCTCACGGTCGAGGTGGGGGTCGGCGGCATCCTCGTCGTGGACGGGCGGCCGGTGGACGGCGCCACGGGCGCGGGCGGCGAGTTCGGCCACATGCCGTTCGGCGACCCCTCGCTCCACTGCCCCTGCGGCGCCCGCGGCTGCTGGGACCTGGAGGTCGACGGCCGTGCCATGGCCCGCGCGCTCGGCCGTCCCGCACCCCGCGACCCGCGCACGGCGGCCGAGCAGGTGATCACCGCCGCGGCGTCCGACCCGGCGGCCCGCTCGGCCGCCGGGGCCGCCGCACACGCGCTGGGACGGGGCATCGGCGCCCTCGCCAACGCCCTCGACCCCGGCGTCGTCACGCTCTCCGGCCTGGCCACCGACCTGGCCGCGACGGCGCCCACCGCCCTTGAGAACGGCTACACCGCAGCCCTGATGCGCTACCGCCGTGCGGCGCCGCCGCCCATCCTGCCCTCGACGCTCGGCCGGCAGGGCCCCCTCACCGGAGCCGCGGACGCCGCCTTCGACACCCTCCTGACCGAGGAGGGCCTGGAAGCCTGGGCCCGCACCTGAGGAGGAATCGGGCGCCCCGGCTCGGGGGCCCGGGTCAGGCGGGGCGCCATTCCGGGATGGCGCCTGGTTCGTGCAGGCAGTAGTCGGGGGCCGCTTCCAACGCCCTCTCCTCGCCGCCGGGGGTGTAGGTGACGATCAGGCGCAGGGGGCGCCAGGTCATGTTGTAGGTGGAGTGCCAGACGCCCTTGGGGATGTGGACGGCGTCGCCCTCGCGGATCAGGAAGGGCTCGCCGTCGTCGACCATCTGCGCGGCCTCGCCGGAGATCACGTAGATGACCTCCTCGGCGTCCGGGTGGTGGTGGCGGGCGTGGCCCTCGCCGGGGTTGACGATCACCTCCCCCAGGGTGCTGCCCGCACCGGGCACCGCGGACGGGGTGACGAACCATTTGATCGACCCCCAGCCGAAGGTCGCGGTCGCCACGTCACCGGGGTTCCTCAACATCAGACCTCCAGGTTCTTGAACGCCGCGACCTGCGCGGTTATGGCCTTCTCGGTCGGGAGCCGCTCGACGGAGGAGGCGCCGAAGAAGCCGGCGACGCCCTCCGTCCGGGACAGGACGTAGGCGGCGTCGTCCGGTTCGGCGATGGGGCCGCCGTGGCACAGCACGAGGACGTCGGGACGGGCGGCCGCCGCGGCGTCCCGCATGGCCTGGACCCGCGCGACCGCCTCGTCCAGCGTCAGGGCCGTCCCGGCGCCGATGCTGCCCTTGGTGGTGAGGCCGACGTGCGGGACGAGGACGTCGGCGCCGGCCTCGGCCATCGCCCGCGCCTGGTCCTCGTCGAAGACGTAGGGGGCGGTGACCAGTCCGCGCTCGTGGGCGAGCCGGACCATCTCGATCTCCAGGTCGTACCCCATCCCGGTCTCTTCCAGGTTCTGCCGGAAGACGCCGTCGTAGAGCCCGACGGTGGGGAAGTTCTGCACGCCCGCGAAGCCCATGGCCTTGAGCCGGTCGAGGAAGACCGGCATCACCCGGAACGGGTCGGTGCCGCACACCCCGGCCAGGACGGGGGTGTCCCGGACGACGGGCAGCACCTCCGACGCCATCTCCACCACGATCTGGTTGGCGTCCCCGTACGGCAGCAGGCCGGCCAGCGACCCGCGTCCGGCCATCCGGTAGCGGCCCGAGTTGTAGATGATGATCAGGTCGGCGCCGCCCGCCTCGGCGCACTTGGCCGACAGCCCGGTGCCGGCGCCCGCGCCGATGACGGGCCTGCCCTCCTCGACGGCGTTCCGCAGCCGGAACAGGACGGTCTCGCGGTTCACTGCGCGCCCTCCGAGATCAGCCGGTGCAGCCGGTCGGCCATCGCCCGGCCGAACTCCGGGTCGTTGATGTGCATGTCGAGCATCTCCGCCTCCGCGACCTCCTCCAGCGCCATGAAGCACGCCACGTCCGCCACCGGATCGTGGAACGGCATGCCGGGGGCGTCCAGCGCCGACACGCCTTTGAGCGGGACGAACAGCGCGGTCGGCCCGGTCGCGGCGGCCAGCTTGGACGCCATCTCGCGGCCCAGTTCGCCCATCTCCTCCGGTGTCGTCCGCATGAGCGTCACGGTCGGGTTGTGGACGTGAAGCCGGCGCCGGGCGAACCGCTCGGGGACGGTGCCGCGCGGCCCGAAGTTGACCATGTCGAGGGCGCCGGGCGCCACGACCTGCGGGACGCCGTGCCGTCCGGCCGCCGTGAGCCGGCCGGGCCCCGCCGACAGGACGCCGCCCACGAGGTCGTCCGCCAGTTCGGTGGTGGTCAGGTCGAGCACCCCGGCCAGCATGCCGCTCTCCACGAGCCCCTCGAGCGCCCGGCCGCCGGCGCCCGTCGCGTGGAAGACGAGCACCTCGTAGCCCAGTTCGCCGAGCCGCTCCCGGGCGGCGTCGACCGCGGGGGTCGTGACCCCGAACATGGACGCCCCGATGAGGGGCCGCTCGTCCGGGGCCGGTTCCGGGACCGCGTGCGCCTTCGCCATTCCCGCCGCCGCCGCGGCGGCGTTCCCGAGGATCAGGCGCGACAGCCGGTTCACGCCCGCGATGTCGACGACGCTGTAGGTGAGCGTGACGTCCTTGGCGCCCACGTAGGGCGAGACGTCCCCCGACGCCATCGTCGACACGATCAGCTTGGGCAGCCCGATGGGCAGGTCCCGGACGGCCCGCGCCGCGATCGACGATCCGCCGCTCCCGCCGACCGCGAGCACGGCGTCCACCCGGTCCAGCGCGGCGAGGACGATCGCCGCGCCCTCCCCCATCGCCGTGACGGCCGCGCCCCGGTCGCCCGCGTCCCGCAGGGCCTGGAGCGAGGCGCCCCCGGCCTGCGCGACCTCCTCGGCGGGAACGTCGGCCTCCACGTCGGACGGCCCGACCCCCACGTCCACGAGGACGGTGTCGCAGCCCAGTTCACGCACCCGCTCGCGGAGCCACGCGTACTCCGCGCCCTTGGTGTCGAGCGTCCCCACCAGCACGACGGTCGCCATCGAGCCCTCCCATCCCCCGATACCGATTCCCCCGCCGATCACCTCGCAAGCCTGTCCCCCCGGTTACCGCCGCGAGCATGGGAACGGGATGTGGCCCGACTCTCGCCGGCCCGCGTCCGCGGGGAGGCGACCTCGGCGGGTGACGGTCAGGCGGGGACGGGCGCCTCGGTGACGGCGCCGTCCTCCAGGGTCAGGACGCGGTCGGCCTCCGAGAGGAGCGGCTTGTCGTGGGTCGCCACCAGGACGGTGACCCCTTCGCTGGAGACGACCGCGCGGAGCAGCGGCATGATGGCCGCGGCCGTCTCGGAGTCGAGCTGGCCCGTGGGCTCGTCGGCCAGGAGGAGACGGGGGCGGTTGGCGAGGGCGCGGGCGATGGCCACGCGCTGGCGCTGGCCGCCGGAGAGCTCGTTGGGGCGCTGCAGCGCGTGGTCGGCCAGGCCGACGAGGCCCAGCAGGACGCGGACCCGCTCGTCCCGTTCGGCGGGGGGCGTGCGGACGAGGCGCAGCGGGACCTCGACGTTCTCGGCGGCCGACAGGACGGGGATGAGGCCGTGCGACTGGAACACGTAGCCGATGTCGTCGCGGCGCAGGGCGAGGAGGTCGTCCTCGGAGAGGGCTCCGACGTCGCGGCCGTCGACGCGGACGGTGCCGGCGTCCGGGCTGTCCAGGCCGCCGATCAGGTTGAGGAGGGTCGTCTTGCCGGACCCCGAGCGGCCCTGGACGGCGACGAGCTCGCCGGGCGCGACGGTGAAGGACGCCCCGCGCAGGGCCGGGACCTCGATCCGCCCCGTCCGGTAGGTCCGGACCAGCCCCTCCACGGCCACCATCGGCGTGGTCATTCGGTCTCCTCCCGGTCGGGCCAGACGCCGACGTGGTCGCTTTCCAGGGCAAGGCGAACGCGGTCGCGCATGTCCAGGGCCCGGGTGAAGCCCTGGGGAAGCTGGACGCGGCCGGCGCGGTCGAGGAGGGCGTGCTCCTCGACGACGCGGGTCCCGTCGTCCTCGGAGCGGCGGCGGACCTCGACGCTGGTGCGGCCGTCGCGGATGCCGACGGTCCGGTCGACGCGCTCGGACACCTGCGCGTCGTGGGTGACGACCACGGTGGTGGTGCCGAGCTCCTCGTTGACGCGGCGGAGCGAGGCGAACACCAGGGCGGCGGTGATGGTGTCGAGCTCGCCGGTCGGCTCGTCGGCCAGCACGACCTGGGGCTCGTTGGCGACGGCCACGGCGATCGCGATGCGCTGCTGCTGGCCGCCGGACAGCTCCGCCGGGCGGCGGTCCGCGCAGTCGCCGACGTCCAGCATGCCGAGCAGCTCGGCGGCGCGGGTGGCGCGCTCGCGGCGCGACCGTCCGGCGAACCTCATGGGCAGCTCGACGTTCTGCGCGGCGGTCAGGTAGGGCAGGAGGTTGCGGGACGTCTGCTGCCAGATGAACCCGACCTTCTCGCGCCGGAACTCCAGCCGTTCCCTGGACGCCATGGTGAGCAGGTCCGAGCCGGCGACGCGGGCGACGCCGGCGGTCGGCACGTCCAGGCCGGACAGGATGTTCAGCAGCGTCGACTTCCCCGACCCGGACGCGCCCACGATGGCGACGAGCTCGCCGGGGTCGACGAGCAGGTCGAGACCCTGGAGGGCGACGACCTCGACTCCGTCGGTCTTATAGATGCGCACCAGGTTGTCGCAGACGATGTGGGCGCCCTCGCCGTAGACGGGGCCGCGTTCGGCGGCGCGGCGCTCCAGCTCGGCGAGGTCGGTCGTGTCGGTCATTCAGTCCCCCGTTCGAAGGGCGTTGCCGGGGTCGGTGTCGAAGGCGCGGTCGACCGCGACGGCGGCGGCCGCGGCCAGCAGGAGCGCGGCGAGCAGGCCGAGCAGCGCGGCGGGCCCGGGGACGTGCGCGGTGACGGCGAAGCCGCCGGTGTAGGGGCGCAGGTCCACGACCGGCCCGGTGATCTCCGGGAGCAGGAGGCCGAGCACCCAGCCGGCGCCGACCGCGCACAGCAGGACGGGCGCGAGCTCGACGAGGGCGAGGCCCCGGCTCTGCCGGCGGCTCAGCCCGAGGGCGCGCAGGTGGGCGATCGTCCGGCCGCGGGCGCGGGCGCCCACGACGAGCATGAGCAGGACGGCGAGCAGCCCGAACACCCCGGCGGCGAGGGCGCCGTTCCGGAAGGTGTCGTGAACGACCGGCACCAGGGGCAGTTCCGTCATGTCGTGCAGTACCTGCCGACGCAGCACGAGCCCGCCCCCCGGGGCCGCGGCGCGCAGCGCCTTGGCGTCGATGTCGTCCCCGGTGACGAAGACGTGGGACGTGAAGCCCGTCGCGCCGGCGACCATCCGGTAGGGGACGATCACGAACGCGCTGTTCTTCTCCTGCCCGGGGAAGCGCACGATCTGGGTGGACGGCCTGACGGTCACCGGGTCCATGCCCGCGCGGCCGAGCGTCACGGTGCCCGAGCCGAGGGTGCGGGCGGCGAGGGGCGACACCAGCACGCCCGTGTCGGTGTCGGGGATGCCGGGCACCTCGGGCGCGAGTCTCCGGTAGGCGTCGAGGTCCACGCCGACCACGGTCATGGGCGCCTGGTCGGTGGCGGACGAGGCCTGCGGGATGACCCGGACCCGGACGGCGCCGGTGACGCCGCGCACCGCGCGGATGCGGCGGAGCCCCGCCTCGTCCAGCGATCTGGCCTCGACGCGCGCGTCGGCGCCGGTCTCGGCCCAGGAGGCGCGCTCCTGCCCTGCCCGCAGAGCGGTGTCGACGGTGGAGGTGAAGCCGGCGATGGTCGCGGCCAGCAGCAGGACGGCCAGCGGCAGCGCCCCGACGAGGTTCTGCCGGGACGCGCGGGCGAGGCCGATGAACGCGACGGCCCCGCTCCGCCGCCGCAGCAGCGGCCCGGCGGCCCGCAGCAGGTACGGGTAGGCGCGCAGGACGAGCACGCCGAGCGCCGCGCCGAGCAGGGCGGGGACGGCGGCGACCAGCGGATCGGTCCCGGCGGAGGTGCCGCGCTCGCGCAGCAGCACGACGCCGATCACGGCGAGCACCACCAGCAGGCCGTCCAGGACGAGCCGCCGCCGGGAGGGGCGCGCCGCGACGAGGTCGTCGCGCCGGTCGGCGACCGAGCCGAGTCCGCCGCCGCGCTCCCGCAGGACCATGGCCGCCGAGACGCCCAGCACCGCCGCCACGAGCAGCCCGATCGCGTACAGCGAGGCGGTCTGCGGCGGACCGGCGTCCAGGAGCCGTCCCGCCGCGTACCCGAGCAGGGCGGACGGGACGGCGGCGAGCGCGGTCAGCCCGCAGGCGGGCACGGCGAGCTGGCGCAGCGACGCACCGCGCGCACGCATCACGCCGAGGACCGGCCGGAGCCGCTCGCCGAGCAGGCCGGCGGCGAGCAGCAGCAGCCCGGCGGCCACGGCGACGAGGCCGCCGAAGGCCAGGCCGACGACGGACCGGGCGGTGTGGAGCTGTCCGCCGAACTCCTTCAGCTGGACGTCGAGGGGGGTGGAGACCTCGCAGGGGAAGAGGTCGGCGCGCCCCTCGACGGCGGAGCGGAAGGCGTCGAGGTCGCCGGCCATCGCGCGGGCCTGGTCGGCGCCGACCGCGCCGTCGCGCACGGGGAACCGCCAGTCGTAGGTCAGCTTCAGGCGCGGGTCGCGCGTGAGGCGCGCGTACCCGGCGGGGTCGATCAGCGCCGTGCCCGCGTCGACCTCAAGGGTCGTCTTCGGGGGGAAGGTGAGCAACTCGATCCTCGGGTGCAGGATCCGGGCGCGCGGTCCCCAGAACGGGTCGGCGGCGTTCACCGGCTGGTAGAGGCCGCTGACGCGGACGGTCCTGCCGCTGAGCTCGATCCGGTCGCCGACCTTGTAGCCGAGCTGGTCGGCGTACGCCTTGGCCACCACCACGTTCATGTCGCCGCTCGTCTGGCCCGGCTTGTTGTCGGGGAAGCCGCCGGAGACGAACCGGATCCGCCGCCACGCACCCGGTTCCCAGCCCAGGTACAGGAACCTCGGACGGTGGAAGTCCCCCTCGACGGCGTCGGCGGGCGAGGTGACCGACGCCTCGGGCTCGCCGGTGATCCCGCTCAGGGAACGGGGCATCAGCTCCCGCCAGGTGAGGGCGCTGCCGTTCAGGGCCGCCTCGCCCGGGACGGCGGCGAAGGCGGTGGGGCCGCCCGCTTTGCCCTCCACGCGGACGGAGGCCCCGGGCCCGACGGCCGCGATCGCGGCGCGGTCGTATCCGGCGGTGGTCCGGGACGGGACGGCGACGGCGAGCAGCGCCGACACCAGCATCAGCACGGCCAGCGCGGCGAGCGGCGCCCACTGCGCGCGGGCGAGCCGCATCCCGGCACCGCTCATCGGTCCTCCCCCACGCGCAGCCCGCCGCCGAGGTCGCGGCGCCGCAGCGCCCGGACGACCGGCGCGATCACGAGCACGAGCACCACCGCCACCCCGCCGAGCACGGCCAGCACGACGGGCCACTGGACGACCAGCCCGGCGGGCGGGTACGGCTCGGCGGCCTGCACGCTCAGGACGATGTGCGGGACGACGAGCCGCGCCACGACCAGGCCGAGGACCGTCCCGCCGAGCAGGCCGAGCCCGACCAGGTAGGCCTGCTCGATCGCGAGCATCCCGGCGACCTGGCGGGGCGGCACTCCGAGCGCCCGCAGCACCGCGAACTCCCGGTACCGCTCGCCCGCGGTCACCGCCGCGTTCACCACGAACGCGATGACGGCGAACGCCAGCGCCGCGGCGAAGCCGAGCACCAGGGCGCCCTGGAGCGCCGCGCCCAGCGGGGCGTCGCGGAGCCGGGCGCGCGTCTCGACGCGGTCGGCCGCGACCTCGCCCCAGGCGGGATGCCGGACCAGGTCCCGGACGGCCGGGCCGGTGCGGCCGCCGCGCGCCGCCGCCCACCACTCCCGGGGCGTGACGGGGTCGCCCGCCGAGCCCTCCACGGCGAGCCGCGACTGGGTGAGGGTGGGCAGGTCGACCAGGACGCCGGGCATGCCGGGCGGCACGCTCGGCAGCGCGGGCGCGACGCCCGCGACCTTGACGGGCTGGTCGCCGTCGATGGTGTTCACGGTGACGGTGCCGCCGACGCCGACCTTGGCGCGGCTCGCCATCTCCTCGGTGATCACGCCCGGCACGGCCGGCAGCAGGTCGGCGTTCCTGGCGTCGTGCGAAGGCGGTCTGGGCGTGCCGAGCATCGCGTGGACGGCCCTGCCGGCCGCGAAGCGGTCGTAGCCCGGGATGTCGACGGGGGGCGGCGGCGAGGAGATCTTGAGAGTCACCAGCGCGTCGTGGCCGTCCGCGGCGCTCGCGCCGATCGGGCGCTCCAGGTCCTGCGGTCCGGCGAACGCGTCCCACCGGGATCCGGCGGGGCGCACGGCCCGGCCGGTGCCCTCGCCCGTGATACCGCGCAGTTCCAGTTCGAGCTTCCCGGAGAGTCCGCCGCCGTCGTCGCCGAAGTGGACGCCGCGGACGGACAGCGGGTAGGACGGCACGCCGTCCGGTCCGGCGAGCCGGGCGGTGTCCAGGGCGAGGGTGTGCTCGTCGCCGTCCGCCTCGAGACCCGGCAGGGCCACCTGCCGGGACAGTCCCTGCGCGTCCACGACCGTCACCATGAATCTGTAGCCCCCACCGGACTCCGGCACCTGGTCCGCGGGAACCTCGGAACCCGGGCCGGAACGGGTGAGCCGCAGGTCGAACAGCAGCCGCTTCGGCCTGCCGGGGACGGTCAGCGCCGGGGCGGGCGGACGCGCCCTCGCCAGCTCGTCCAGCCGCAGGTCGCGCCGGAGGCCGGGGCCGACGCGCAGGAGCGGGCCGAGCGTCCTCGCGTCGACGCCGAGCAGCGTCGCGGGCTCGGTGCCGAGGTCGGCGTCCATGCGCAGCACCCCGGTCACGGCCGAGACGCCCGGCAGCGCCGCGAACCGTCCGGCCTGCCCGAGCGGTTCCGGGCCGCCCGCCCGGGACGAGGCGGACAGCCGCAGGTCGGCGCCGCTCTGGAAGTCCGCCTGATCGGTCTGGGAGCGCCGCCAGGTCGCCATCGTCGTGACCGACAGCACCCCGACGGCCATCGCCATCACCAGCAGCAGGACCGGGCCGGTGTACCGCAGCTGGCGCCGCCCGACCTGCCGGGTGCCGAGGACGGCCACGAGCCCGCGGCTGCGGGTCGCGGCCCGCTCGGCCACCCGGGAGACCGCGGGCACGAGGCGCAGCAGCAGCACCCCGCCGGCGAGCAGGGCCAGAGCCGGGCCGGACACGATGAACGGGTCGACGCCGCCCGTGCCGCGGCCGGGGGCGCCGTCGCCGCCCGCGCCGTCCGCCCCGTACCGGGTGAGCTGCCAGATCGCGAGCCCGGCGACGAGCAGCAGGGCGAGGTCGGTGCCCGAGCCGCGCAGGCCGCCGCGGCCCTGCCGCCCGATGCCCGCCTGGGCCTCCACGAACGTCCGGTTCGCGCCCCGCAGCGTCGGGACCGTCAGGACGACGGCGCAGGCCAGCGCCGTCAGCACCGAGACGGTCCACAGCGGCAGGAGCGGCCCGGCGTCCAGCCGCAGCCCCGAGTCCCGCACCGCGGGCGCGCGCCCGGCGAGGCGCAGCAGGGGCCCGGCCAGCAGCGGGCCGAACAGCGCGGCGGGCAGCACGATCAGCAGTCCCTCGACGAGGCCGAGCCGGGCGAGCTGGCGCATGCCGAGGCCGCGGGTGCGCAGCAGCGCGACCTCGCCGCGCCGGTGGTCGGCGAGCAGCCGCGCGACCAGCAGCCACGCGCAGCCCGCCAGCAGGACGAGCTGGACCACCGGGATGAGCATCGTGGAGCGCGCCACCTGGAGCGCGGTGCGCAGCTGCGCGGTCAGATCGGGCAGGTCCGTCGCGACGCTGAACTGCGCCCCGTCGCCGGCCTTCTCGAAGGTGTCGCCCCCGGCGGCCACCCGGTCGCCGAGGGGGCCGAGCTCGCCGGGCTCGACGCCGCGCAGGTCCGGCATGACGGTGAAGCGGGCCTCGGAGCCGGTGCCGGTGAAGCGGGCGGCGAACACCTGCGGCGGCACGATGAACGGCCCGTAGCTCGTGTAGTCGAGCCGCTCGACGCCGGTCGTGACGAGCTTGTCGCCCTGCCAGAAGTAGTCCTGCGGGTCGGGGACCTCGAACAGCCCGACGACGCGCACTTTCACGACCGACTCCTTGTCGACGCGCCCGTGCAGCGTGAGGACGTCGTCGACGCCGGCGTGCATCGCGCGGGCGGCGGCGCCGGGCAGGGCCGCCTCGACCTCGCCGGAGCCCGCGCCCGCGCCGGGCCAGCGTCCCATGGTGAGCCGCGCGTGCCTCTCGATCCCCGTGTAGGTCTCGAACGCCGTCAGGTCCGGGTGGTCGCTCTTCTCCTGGCCCGGGATCGTGTAGGAGTCGCTGCGGACGCTCATCGAGACCGACAGCGGGACGTCCCGGTAGATCTGCTTGAGCGCCCGGTCGACCTGGCCCTGGACCCTGGGGAGGCCGTTCGCCGGGACCTGTGTGCCGAGCGCCGTCCCGACGGACTCGAACGTCGCGTCCGCCAGGGTGCTGCGCAGGCCCTCGCGCGTCACCGATCCGGTGTAGCCGACCAGGGCCGCGAGGACGGTCGTGGCGAACAGCGCGGTCGCGCAGGCGGCCAGCACCAGCGTCCGGTCGCCGATGATCCGGCTGAGCACCAACCCCCGTCGTCCCACGGAGGGTCATGATCATTGCCTGCGAAGGGGGGCCACAAGGGGTCGTGACGGTTCCGGGACCATTCGCAACCTACTTGCAACAAGGACGAATCGCCCATCCTCTACCGGTCAGCCCATGCCCTACCGGTCAGCCCATGCCCTACCGGTCAGCCCATGCCCTACCGGTCAGCCCATGCTCTACCGGTCAGCCCATGCTCTACCGGTCAGCCCATACGGATGCGCCCTCCGGAGGGACGCCTTCCGCACGGCGCATGATCTCCACCGGATCGAGGCCCGCACCGGCGGCGAACGCGTCGGGCCCGGCCGCGTCCCCGATCCGCGCGGCGGCCCGGTCGATGTCGTCCTGTTCGACGGGGCCGGGCGGCACGCCGGCGGCCGCCCGGACCGCCGCCGCCTTCCCGAGGGCCTCCGCCGCGTCCCGGTGCCGTCCGGTGAGGGCCAGCGCGCAGGCCAGGCACTCCAGGGCGCCCGCCAGGTCGCGCGGCGCCGCCAGCCTGATCGCGACGGCCAGCGCGTCCCGCTGGTACCGCACGGCGGACGCCGCGTCGCCCCGCGCCTCCGCCACGCGCCCCAGCCCCGTCTGGACCATCGGCAGGTACAGGGGCGGGAACTCCTCGGGCGAGGCCGCCGCCAGCAGGGGCCGCATCCGGTCCTCGGCGTCCTCCAGCCGCCCCTCGCGCTCCGCCGCCAGCCCGAGGCCGATGTCGGCGAACATGACCGCGGGCGCGAACCCCTGCTCCACGGCGACCCGGCGCGCCCGCCCGAACAGCCGCCGCGCGGACGCGTGGTCGCGGCGCAGGTAGGCGATCCAGCCGCGCCACGCCATCCGCATGGCGGCGTCCGGCCACATCCGCAGCTCCTCGGCCATCCGCTGCGCGTCGTGGTGGAGCCGCTCGGCCCGGTCGTAGTCACCGGTCAGCTCCGCCAGGCCGCCGAGCCACTCCACCGCCTGGAGCCGTCCCCAGCGGTCGCCGACCTCGCCGAACAGCACGGCGGCCCGCTCGGCGTCGCGCTCCAGCGCGGCGGGCTCGCCGCGCGCGTGGGCGTGCATGGCGCGCTGGACGAGCGCCGCCGCCTCGCCCCACCGGTCGCCGGACGCGCGGAACCCCGCGAGCGCCTCCTCCAGGATGGCGGCGCCCTCGCCGGTGTCGTCCAGTTCCGCCCGGGCGAACGTCAGGAACCAGCGCGCCCACGCCTTCAGGCGGTCGTCGCCGGTGGCGTCCACGAGCGTGAGTGCCTCGTCGCGGCGGGCCTTCCAGTCGCCGGGGGCGCCCTTGAGCACGGCCAGCCCCGCCCGCCACGCCAGCGCGCGGGCCCGGACGTCCGGCGAGCCGCCCCGCGCGAGGGCCGCCTCCAGCGACCGCAGCGCCTCGGTCAGCCGCCCGCGCAGGAACCAGTACCAGGCGAGCGCGTTGACCAGCCGCAACGCCGCGTCCGCCGACCCTGCCGCGTCGAGCGCGGCCCGCAGGTTCGCCGACTCGACGTCCAGCATCGCCAACCAGCGCGCCTGCTCGGGCCCGGTGAGGCGGCCCGCCGCACGCTCGGCCAGGGCCAGGTAGTGGCCGCTGTGCGCGGCCTCGGCGCGCCGCGCCTCCCCCGCCTCCGCGAGCCGCTCGGCCGCGTAGGCGGCGACGGACTCCAGCAGCCGGTACCGGGGGCCCTCGCCGGGACGCTCCGTCATCACGACCAGCGAGCGGTCGACCAGCCGGATCAGGACGTCGAGGACCTCCGCGCCCGGGACGTCCCCGCCCGCGCACACCGCCTCGGCCGAGTCGGCCGTGCAGCCGTCGGCGTGCACCGACAGCCGGCGCAGCACCGCGCGCTCCGGCCCCGTCAGCAGGTCCCAGCTCCAGTCGATCACCGCGGTGAGCGTGCGCTGCCGGGCCGGGGCGCCGCGGTGCCCGGACGACAGCAGCCGGAACCGGTCGTCGATCCGTTCGACGAGGCCCTCGACCCCGAGCGTCCGCACCCTGGTCGCGGCCAGTTCCAGGGCGAGCGGGATGCCGTCCAGCCGGCGGCACAGCTCTCCTACCGGCCCGGCCGTGTCCCCGTCCAGCCGGAAGCCCCGCGACGCCGCCCGCGCCCGCTCCGCGAACAGCCGGACCGCGCTCGACTCGGCCGGGTCGTCGCCGCGGCCCGGCACGTCCAGCGGCGGGACGGCCCACACGACCTCGCCCGGCAGGCCGAGCGGCTCCCGGCTCGTCGCCAGCACGCGCACCCCGGGCACGCCGCGCAGCAGCCGGTCCGCCAGCTCGGCGGCCTGCTCGACGACGTGCTCGCAGTTGTCCAGGACGAGCAGCAGCCGGCGGGCGCCGAGCGCCGCCGCCAGCCGGTCGAGCGCCGCGGCGGGCGCGCCCGGCGCGTCCCGTATGTCGAGGATCGCCGTCACGACCTCCGCGAGGTCGGGCACGGTCGAGCGCTCCAGCCCCGCCAGCTCCGCCATCCACACGCCGTCGCCGAACGCGTCCGCGAGCCCGGCCGCCGTCTCGATCGCCAGGCGCGTCTTGCCCACCCCGCCCGGACCGGTCAGCGTGACCAGCCGGTCGGTGCCGATCCGCGCCCGGATCTCCCGGACGACGCCGTCCCGCCCGATCAGCCCGGTCGGCGGGACGGGCAGGTTCGACCGCGGGCGCGGCGGCGGGGCCGCGGGTCCGCCGAGGCCGGGGTCCTGCCGCAGGACGGCCCGCTGGAGCGCGGCCAGCTCGGCGCCCGGGTCCAGGCCCAGCTCGTCGGCGAGCAGCACCCGGTACCTCTCGTAGCCCTCCAGCGCCTCGTTCTGCCGCCCGGCCCGGTAGAGGGCCCGCATGTGCGCGGCCCTCAGCCGCTCGCGCAGCGGGTGCTCCTCGACGGCGGCGCCGAGTTCGCCCGCCAGGGCGCCGTGCTCGCCGAGCGCCAGCCGCACCTCGGCGTGCTCCTCCAGCGCGGTCAGCCGCAGTTCCTCCAGCTTCGCCACCGCCGCCCGGGTGAACTCCTCGTCCCGGAAGTCGGCGAGCGCGGGGCCGCGCCACCGCCCGAGCGCCTCCGCCAGCAGCGCCGCCTTCTCCTTCGGCTCCGCCGCCCCGCGCGCCCGTTCGACCAGCGCCGGGAAGCAGCGGGCGTCCACCCGTTCGGCGGCGGCGGCCAGCAGGTATCCGGCGGGGCGCGACTCCACCAGCGCCCGCGCGCCCGGCTCGGCGTCCTCCAGGACGCGGCGCAGCTGCGACACCTTCGCCGACAGCGCGCCCATCGGGTTCCCGGGCGGCGCGTCGCCCCACAGGTCGTCGATCAGCCGGTCGGCGGGCACCGGACGGCCCTCGTGCACGAGCAGGTCCGCCAGCAGCGCCCGCACCTTCAGCCCCGGCACGGGGACGAGCCCGCCGTCGTCGGTCCAGACCGCGAGCGGTCCGAGCAGCCCGAAACGCATCTTTCGACCCTAATGTGAATTCGTGCTCCGGCGCGTCGGGGCGGCCACCGGAAAGGAAGCGTAAGGATGCGGTAAAGGCTCTCGCGCAGAGTGGTCCCACCGCGCCGGAAGGCGAACGATCACCCTGACGGAGGAGACCATGCGCAAGATCATCAACTCGACGTACGTGTCGCTCGACGGCGTCATCGAGAACCCGCAGAACTGGACCTCGGCCTACTTCCAGGACGAGGCCGCCGCCTACGCGCGGGAGCTGCTGTTCTCCTGCGGCGCCCTGCTGATGGGACGCAGGACGTTCGACGGCTTCTCCCAGGCGTGGCCGGCCATGGAGGAGGCCACCGGCGACTTCGGCGTCCGGATGAACACCCTGCCCCACCACGTCGTGTCCGACTCCCTGCGCAAACCCGGCTGGGGCGACACGACGGCGATCCCGCGGGCGGAGGCCGTCGCCGAGATCACCCGGCTGAAGGAGCAGGACGGCCAGGACATCCTGCAGTACGGCTTCGGCCCGGTGTCCCGGACGCTCGTCGAGCACGGCCTGCTGGACGAGCTGCGCCTGTGGATCCACCCGGTGCTCGTCGGCCCCCGTGAGACCGGCGAGCTGCTCAACGCCGACGAGTTCTCGGCCACGTTCGAGCTGGCGGGCACCAAGGTCTTCAAGACCGGCGTCATCATCGCCACCTACGTCCCCACCGCACGCTAGGGGGCGGTCACCCGACGGCCCGGCGAGGCGGCCCGCCGAGCCGGGCCAGGGCGGCCCGAAGGAGCCCGCGGGTGCGGTCCGGGGGCTCGGCCAGGACGCCGACGCGGTTCAGGGCGTCGCGGTAGCGGGCGATGTCGGACGCCCGGTCCGGGTAGACCGCGCAGGTGAGGTGCTCCAGGTAGACCACGTCGGGCAGCTCGGGCTCGGCGAACCGCAGCAGCGTCATCGGGCCGCCCTCCGCCACGTGCCCGCCCGAGGCGAAGGGCACGATCTGCACGGTGACGTTCGGCAGCTCCGCCATCTCGATCAGGTGCTCGATCTGGGCGCGCATCGTGGCGCGGCCGCCGACCGACCGGCACAGCGTCGCCTCGTCCAGCACCGCCCACAGCCGCAGCGGATCGGGGCGCTCGAACACGCGGCGGCGCCGCGACCGCAGCTCCACCCGCCGCTCGATCTCCTCGGGGCCCGCCTCCGGGTGGCGGGCCGCGATCAGGGCGCGGGCGTAGTCCCTGGTCTGCAACAGCTCCGGGATGTCCTGGACCTCGTACACGCGGACGAGCACCGCGCCCTGCTCCAGCCCCAGGTAGGGCTCGAACCAGGAAGGGACCACGTCGCCGAACGGCTGCCACCAGCCCGGCGCGCTGGCGTGCTCGGCCAGCTCCAGCAGCGGCTCGCGCAGGGACGGGTCGGTCACGCCGTAGAGGGTCAGCAGGTCGGCGACGTCGCGCTCCTTGTAGCCGACCCGGCCGAGCTCCATCCGGCTGATCTTGGAGTGCGAGCCGCGGATCTCGTACCCGGCGGCCTCGGTGGAGATGCCGGCGGCCTCCCGGTAGCGGCGCAACTGCGCGCCGACCAGCATCCGCAGCACCGTCGGGCCCGCCGTCCGGTGGTCCTGGGCGACGGGGGCGCGGTCGCCCGCCGGCTCGGCGGTGCTCATGAGGCCCCGCGCCCAGCGCCGCGACACCGCTCGCGCGTCGCCGTGCCTCCGTCCCGCGGCGTGGACGGCCCACCGGTCACCGGTGCCGGAACTCCCATGGGACGCCCTCCTCGAAGCGAAAAACTTTCCACCGGATGAAGTTACTCGTTGGAGACTGACTTGCCCACTAGTCCGGAATGTCCTCTTCGATGGACATCTCGGTGGATATACGGAGCATCCAGCCCGATACCGCCATGACCTGGCACGATACGGGGCAGAAAAAAATTCCAGAAGATTTCGGCCCGGGATGTCGATCCGGTCACCCCTTCTTCGACGCGTTCGTGACAGGCCGGGAAGGACCGGGCCGGTGAACAGAGGAGACGACATGCGATTCATGATGATGACGACGGACGACGGTGCCGCGCCCGCCGGGCCGCCGAGCGAGAACCTGCAGAGGGAGATGGGGGCGTTCATCGAGGAGATGTCCAAGAGCGGGGCGCTGCTCGCCACGGGCGGGCTGGAGCCCGGCGGCACCCGGATCAAGTCGTCCGGCGGCAAGGTCACCGTCCTCGACGGCCCGTTCGCCGAGGCGAAGGAGGCGGTCGTCGGGTTCGCGCTGATCGAGGTGGGCTCCCGCGAGGAGGCGATCGAGCTGTCCAAGCGGTTCTGGGCGATCGCCGGTGACGGCCAGGGCGTCATCCAGCAGGTGTTCGGGCCGGACGACATCCCCGGCCAGTGACCCCGTCGCAGCCGGTGGGGGTCCGGTCAGGCCGGTGAGCGTCCGCTGAGCTTGCGCGGCGGCCGGTGCGGGTGCTCTCATCGGCAGCGTGACGGCATCGGACGAGCCCGGGGCGGGTGAGGCGCCCGCGCGCGGCACGGGCGTGCACGCGAGCATCGACGCGGTGTGGCGGCTGGAGGCGGCGCGCATCATCGCCGGCCTCGCCCGCATGGTGCACGACATCGGGCTCGCCGAGGAACTCGCGCAGGACGCACTGGTCGCCGCGCTCGAACAGTGGCCGGAGTCAGGCGTCCCGGACAACCCGGGCGCCTGGCTCATGGCCGTCGGCAAGCGCCGCGCCGTCGACCGGATCCGGCGGCTGCGGCGGCTCGACGACAAGATCGAGGAGATGGGCCGCGGCCTGGAGCCCCAGGCGCCGCCCGAGGAGTTCGACGTTCCGGACGACGACCGCATCGAGGACGACGTCCTCCGGCTCGTCTTCACCGCCTGCCACCCCGTGCTGTCCGCGCAGGCGCGGGTCGCGCTGACGCTGCGCATGCTCGGCGGCCTCACCACCGAGGAGATCGCACACGCCTTCCTCGTCCCCGAGGCGACCGTGGCGCAGCGGATCGTCCGGGCGAAACGGACGCTGTCGGACGCGAACGTCCCGTTCGAGGTGCCGGAGGGACCCGACCGCGCGGCCCGGCTGGCGTCCGTGCTGGAGGTCGTCTACCTCATCTTCAACGAGGGGTACGCCGCCAGCGCGGGCGACGCCTGGGTGCGGACGGACCTGTGCCGCGAGGCGCTGCGCCTCGGCCGCGTCCTCGCGGAGCTGGCCCCCGGCGAGCCCGAGGTGCACGGGCTCGCCGCGCTGATGGAGATCCAGGCGTCCCGCACCCGGGCGCGCACCGGGCCGTCCGGCGAGCCCGTCCCGCTTCTGGAGCAGGACCGCGGCCGGTGGGACCGGCTCCTCATCCACCGCGGGTTCGAGGCGCTGCTGCGCGCGAAGAAGATCGGCGAGCCGCCCGGCCCCTACGTCCTGCAGGCCGCGATCGCCGCCTGCCACGCGCAGGCGCCCGCCGCCGAGGACACCGACTGGGCGCGGATCGCCTCGCTCTACGAGATCCTCGCCCGCGTCGCGCCGTCCCCCGTCGTGGAGCTGAACCGGGCCGTGGCGGTCGGCATGGCGGACGGCCCCGAGAAGGGTCTGGAGCTCGCCGACGCGCTGGTGGACGAGCCCGCTCTGCACGGCTACCACCTTCTGCCGAGCGTCCGCGGCGACCTGCTCGCCCGCCTCGGCCGCGCGGAGGAGGCCCGGGCGCAGTTCGAGCGCGCCGCGGAGCTCACCCGCAACGCGCCCGAACGCAGGGTCCTGCTGGACCGCGCCGCCTCGCTCAGTAGTCCCGCACCGTGAACGAGCCGACGATCTCGCCGAAGTCCTGGAAGTCGATGGCCTCGGTCTCGGCGCCCGTCTCGGCGTTGCGCTGCGCGTCCACCCGCGCCTTGTTGGTCAGCGCCAGCTCCTGGTTGGCGGCGACGTACCCGCGCAGCTCCCTCTCGTAGTTCGCGAACGCGTCGCGGTGGTCGCCGCCCGCCGCCTTCAGCTCCCCGGCCAGCACGTACGCGCCGACGATGGCCATGCTCGTGCCCTGCCCGGACAGCGGCGACCCGCAGTAGCCCGCGTCCCCCAGCAGGACGACCCGCCCCTTCGACCAGGAGTCCATGTGGATCTGCGCCATCGAGTCGAAGTGGAAGTCGGGCGCGTCCCACATCGTCTCCACCAGCTCGGGCATGATCCAGCCGCCGCCGGCCAGCGCGTCCGCCATGATCTGCTTCTGCGCGGCGATGTCGCGGTGGTCGTACGCGATCGGCCGCTCGGACTCGAACCCCATGTAGACGCGGACCTCCTCGTTGCCGCGGACGCTCATCACGCCGCCGCCCCAGCTGCTGCCCGGCATCTGGTGGAACACCTGCCAGCGGTCCAGGCCGAGGAAGTTCGGCGCCGTCCACACCGACAGGTAGGTGCCGAGGTGGGTCAGGTAGTCGCTCTCCGGCCCGAACACCAGCCGGCGGGTAGTGGAGTGCGCGCCGTCCGCGCCGACGACCAGGTCGAACGTGCGGATGAGCCCGCTTTGGAAGATCACCCGGACGCCGTCGTCGCCCTGCTCCAGCCCGGCGATCGAGTCGCCGTACAGGTACTCGACGCCGTCGCCGGCCGCGTCCGCCAGGATCCGGGACAGGTCGTCGCGCAGGATCTCCACGTCGGGGCTGCTCAGGTCGCCGCCGCTGATCGTGTACTCCTCGCTGCGGTACAGCTCGTTGCCGTCCCCGTCCACCATGGACATGCCGCGCATCTCGACGCGCTGCTCGCGGATCAGGTCGAGGACGCCCATCCGCTCGGCGACCTCCAGCGCCGGCCCGCGCACGTCGATCGCCTGCCCGCCGGCCCGCGGCCCGGGCGCCACCTCCACGACCGTCACGCCGAACCCGTACCGCCGAAGCCAGTACGCCAGCGCGGGACCGCCGATGCTCGCACCCGAGATGAGGACGTTCTTCATGGGGACCTCCCTAGTCCGGCGGGACGTGTCTCCCGCGCCGATGAAGAGACTCGCCGGCCGCGCTGACCAACCCCGCACCAGTCGCTGACCGGCGTCCGGAGCGGAGCGGAGGACGCCGGTCAGCGGCCCTTACCGGGGGGCTTGGGGGGTCGCCCCCCCAACGTGACACCGACCGGCGTCCGGAGCGGAGCGGAGGACGCCGGTCGGCGGCCCCTGCCGGGGTGGGTTGGTCGCCCCCTCCCGACGTGGTGGTGGCGGGATCGGGTGTCATGTCCCAAACTGGCGTTGGGTGCTGATGGCTTCGGAGGGGAAACCGGTGATCGATCTTTCGGACGTCCAGGCCGCGGCGGGGCGTGTGGCGGGGCATGTCCGCCGCACGCCGATGATCGAGGTCGAGCCGGGGCCGCTCGCGCCCGCCGGGCGGATGTGGCTGAAACTCGAACTGACGCAGCACACGGGGTCGTTCAAGGCGCGCGGTGCGTTCAACCACATCCTGGCCGCGCGGGACGAGGGACGGCTTCCGGAGGCGGGAGTCGTCGCGGCGTCCGGCGGGAACGCGGGGCTGGCCTTCGCGTACGCGGCGGCGCGGTCGGGCGTCCCGGCCGAGGTGTACGTGCCGGAGACGGCGCCCGCGGTGAAGGTCGCGCGGTTGCGGGCCCTCGGCGCCGCGGTCGTGCAGGTCGGCACCCGGTACGCCGAGGCGCAGGACGCCGCGACCAAGCGAGCCGCCGACACCGGCGCGCTGTACTGCCACGCCTACGACCTGCCGGAGGTGTGCGCGGGCCAGGGCACGCTGGGTCTGGAGGTGCTGGAGCAGACCGGCGGCGAGGCCGACACCGTCCTGCTGGCGGTCGGCGGCGGAGGGCTGATGGCGGGCGTCGCCGCCGCACTCGAAGGGCGGGCGCGCGTCGTCGGCGTCGAGCCCGTGACGATCCCGACCCTCGAACGCGCCCTGCACGCCGGACGTCCGGTGGACGTGGAGGTGTCGGGGATCGCCGCCGACTCCCTCGGCGCCACCCGGGCCGGCGGCATCGCGTTCGCGGTCGCCTCCCGCACCGGAGTGCGTCCCGTCCTGGTCACCGACGAGGCCATCATCGAGGCCCGCCGGTTCGTGTGGGAGGAGTACCGCCTGGTCGTCGAGCACGGCACCGCCGCCGCCGTGGCCGCGCTCCGCGACGGCGCCTACCGTCCGTCCCCCGGTGAACGCGTCGTGGTCGTCCTGTGCGGCGCCAACACCGACCCGTCCGACCTGGCCTGACGCCCGCCCGCGGTCAGCCGCGTCTCATCCGGCGGCGCGGAGTGCCTGGAGCGGCAGCAACCGCACCTGCGCCGCGGGACGGGTCGCGCCGGTCGCGGGCCGGCTGCCGCACAGGGCCTCCACCACGTGCGCGCCCAGCGCGTTGTCGATCGGGTGCGGGACGGGCGCGCCGCTGGCGCTGAGCTGCTGGTACTTCATCAGGTTGAAGGCCAGCGAGATCTGCCGCTCGCCCCCGGCCGACGACAGGGACTGGGTCCCGGCGCCGAAGACCGCGCCGTCGTGGCCCCAGAACGTCCCGCACGGGAGGTCGAGGGAGTAGAGCCCGAGGCCGTAGTTCATGAGGACGTTGCCGTCCGCGTCCTTCACCGGGACGGTCCGCTGCATCTGCGCCAGGGCGTCCGTGCCGATGAGGTCGCCGGTGAGGAGCCTGCGGTAGAAGCGGTTGAGGTCGTCCATGGTGGAGACCAGGGCGCCCGCCGTCCAGGCCCAGCTCATGTCGAAGGCGCTGTAGTCGCGGGGCGGCGTCACATGCTGGTACAGCGACTCGTACATCCGCGGGTGCGGTCCCGCTATCCAGGGCGAGGACGGGAAGTAGGTGTGCTTCAGGCCGGCCTTCCGGATGACGTTCCGGGTGATGTACTTCTCCGCTTCGGTCCCGGTCACCTTCTCCAGGAGTTCTCCGGCGATGACGTAGTTGGTGTTGGAGTACGACCAGCGCTCGCCCGGCTCCCCCGTGCGCGGCGCCCCCAGCCCCCACGCGATGAGCTGCGCGGGCCGGACGGCGCGGAACCGGTGCTCGTCCAGACTGTCGGCCGACAGCTCCCGCAGCGAGGGGAACGCCGAAGCGACGTAGTCGCCGATGCCGCTGGTGTGGCCGAGCACCATCCGCACGGTCGTCTGCTCGCCGTAGCGTCCCGGAATGAGGCCGGGCAGGTAGCGGGCGACCGGGGCGTCGAGCTCGACGCGGCCCCGCTCGACCTGCTGGAGGATCGCGGTGGCGACGAACGACTTGGTGATGCTGCCGACCCGCTGGCGCATGCCCGGGGTGACCGGGCGCTCCGTGCGCACGTCCGCGGCACCGGCCGCGCCGTCCCACTCCGTGCTGCCGTCCCGGACCTCGGAGAACAGCCCGTACATGCCGGCGTCGTGCGTGGCGTCAAGGGTGGCCCGGAGCTTGGCGGGGTCGAACGGGGCGGTGGGCGGCAGCGCCGTGGCGATCGCGGACGGGCCCGCGTCCGGCCCGGCCGCCGTCGCCGCGGCCTGGGCCGTCGCCAACGTCAGGACGAGCGCCGCACCCGCGGCCGCGCCCCTGACCACGCCGCGTCCCGTCAGCCGTCCCAGCCCTCTGGCCATCGTCCCCGTCTCTCCGTGCCGACCGCGCTCCCGAAGGAGCCTCTTCTAGATCATCCACTCTCTCATCCCGGCGGCGGAAGCGGCCCCGGAGCCACCAGAACGGGGCGACGGCGACACGTGCGGGTGGGCGGTCACGGCGACCGGGGCTTGACACCGGCTTCCCAGTTTCCTATAACTGGAGTTACAGGTTTCCTCTTGTACGAGGAATAGGTAATCGGCGCGCAGCCAGGCGCCGAGGTCTTCGGAGGTGATGGTCCATGTTGCTGACGTCGATCGACCCGTTCGTGCAGGAGTTCGAGCGTCAGTTCGACCGGGCGGTCCGCCAGGCCGCCGGCCAGGGCGGCGGCGCCGGCATGCCGATGGACGGCATCCGCCGCGCCGACGACGTCGTCCTGCGGTTCGACCTGCCGGGGGCCGACCCCGGCTCCATCGAGGTCACCGTCGACCGGGGCGTGCTCTCGGTGACCGCGCGGCGCGAGGAGGAGTTCGGCGAGGACGAGCGCGCCTTCGTCCGGGAGCGCACGATGGGCTCCTTCACCCGCCGGGTCTACCTGTCGGAGCACCTGGACGCCGAGGCGGTCGAGGCCGCCTACGAGAACGGCGTCCTCGCCGTCCGCATCCCCGTGCTGGAGCGGGCGCGTCCGCGGAAGGTGGCCGTCCAGCAGTCCGGCGGCGGCCAGAAGGCGATCAGGAACTGACGCGCGGCGTCCGGGCGGCCCCGGCCGGCGCGGCCTTCGACGAGCCGCGCGGGCCGGGGCCGCCCACATCCGTCCGGCGGTTCGCCGGGCCCGCACCGGCGTCAAGGAGGCCCCCATGAACCTGCCGTTCGACGACGAGCACGCCGCGCTGTTCACGGTGGGGCAGGTGGCGCAGATGCTGGACGTCCAGCAGGCGTTCCTGCGCCGCATCGACGACCACCGGGTCGTCTCCCCCCAGCGCTCGACCGGCGGACAGCGCCGCTACAGCCGCCACGAGATCGGCCGCGTCCAGGAGGTCGTCTCGATGATGGACGAGGGCATGACACTGCCCGCGATCAAGCGCATCTTCGAGCTCCAGCACGAGGTGGCCGAGCTCACCCGGGAGCGCGACGAACTCGCCCGGCGGCTGGCCGGAGGCCCCGGCGCCGCGACCTGACGTCCCCGGATCAGGACACCGGGGGCGCTCGGCAGGCGCCGCGGGCCGCCGGCCGCCCCGGGCGCCGCTCGGCCGGCGGGTCAGCCGAGCAGGTCCGCGAGGGTCTCGCGGCGGGACGGGTGGCGCAGCTTGTGCATGCCCTTGGACTCGATCTGCCGGATGCGCTCGCGCGTCACCCCGTAGACCTTGCCGACCTCCTCCAGGGTCTTGGGCTCGCCGCCCGACAGCCCGAACCGCAGCGAGATGACGCCCGCCTCGCGCTCGGTGAGCGTCTCCAGGACGGCGTCGAGCCGCCCGCGCAGCATCGAGGTCGCCACGACGTCGGCGGGGTCGCCGCCGTCGGGGTCCTGGATGACGTCGCCGAGCTCGCCGTCGCCGTCCTCGCCGAGCGGGGTGTGCAGGGACAGCGGCTCGCGGGCCTGCCGCCGCAGCCACTCGACCTTCTCGGGCGTGACGTCGAGCTCGACGGCCAGCTCCCGCGAGTTCGGCTCGCGGCCGAGGTCCTGCATCATCCGCCGCCGGACACGCGTCATCCGGTTGAGCACCTCGACGACGTGCACGGGGATGCGGATGGTGCGGCTCTGGTCGGCCAGCGCGCGGCTGATCGCCTGTTTGATCCACCAGACGGCGTAGGTGGAGAACTTCAGGCCGCGGCGGTACTCGAACTTCTCCACGGCGCGGATCAGGCCGAGATTGCCCTCCTGCACGAGGTCGTTGAGCTGGAGGCCGTGGCCCATGTAGCGCTTGGCGAGCGACACGACGAGGCGCAGGTTCGCCTCGACCATGTGCTCTTTGGCGCGGGCACCGTCGGCGGCGATCCACTCCAGGTCCTGCTTGTCCTGGAGGCTCAGTTCGTCGCCCAGGGTCCTGAGGCGCTCTCGGGCGAACAGGCCGGCCTCGATGCGCTTGGCCAGGTCGACCTCCTGCTCGGCGGTGAGCAGCGCGGTGCGCCCGATGCGGGACAGGTAGTCCTTCATCGGGTCGACGAGGTTCACGGTGGAGCGGGGGGTTGCGCTCGGCGCGTGGCTGGCGTTCAGGGCTGTGTCCTTTGCTCGTCCGGCGGCCGGGAGGGAACGGTCACCCGATCTCGGTACCCGTCAGACTCGCGAACCAAACTTAGACCGGACCTAATTATGTATCAAGTACGAGCTTAGGTCGGCCCGTGAGAGGATGGCGGCATGGGACTGCGGGAGATGAAGAAGCAGCAGACGCGGCAGAGCATCTCGCACCAGGCGACCCGCCTGTTCCTGCGGCACGGCTTCGACCGGGTGACGATCGCCGACGTCGCCGCGGCGGCACAGGTGGCGAAGATGACGGTCACCAACTACTTCCCCAGGAAGGAGGACCTGGCGCTCGACCTGCACGAGGTGTTCGTGGCCCTCCTGGCGCGCACGGTCGCCGAGCGGGCGCCGGGCGAGTCCGCGCTGGCCGCGCTGCGGCGGGGCTTCCTGGAGGCCGTCCGGCGGCATGACGCCGTGATCGGCTTCTCCGGCCCCGACTTCGCCCGAATGATCACCGAGAGCCCCGCGCTGGTGGCGCGGCTCCGCGAGTTCCACGAGGAGCGGGAGGACGCCCTCGCCGCCGTCCTCGCCGAGGAGGCCGGCGCGGGCCCGGACGACGTCCTGCCCCGCCTCGTCGCCGCGCAGCTCGGCGGCGTCCACCGCGTCCTGTTCCGGGAGACCCTGCGGCGCACCGTGCGGGGCGAGACCCACGAAGAGATCGAGGCGGCCCTCGCGGAGTCCGCGAAGACCGCCTTCGACCTGCTCGAACCGTCCCTGGGCTCCTACGCGACGCGTCCGGCGCCCCGGGGTCAGAAGGTGTTCTAGGCGCCGTCCTGGATGACCAGGAGGAGGTCGCCGGCCTGGACGGGCGTCGCCTCCGGGACGGCCAGCCGGGCGACGGTGCCCGCGACCGGGGCCGTGATCGCGGCCTCCATCTTCATGGCCTCGATGGTGGCGACCACGTCCCCCGCGGCGACCTCGTCGCCCTTGGCCGCCCGCAGCGTCACCGAGCCGTCGAACGGGGCGGCGACGTGGCCGGGCTCGGCGGGATCGGCGCGCTCGACCGGCGGCGCGTCCGACTTGACGGACTTGTCGCGGACGGAGAGCGTGCGGAGCTGGCCGTTCACCGAGCAGATGACCTGCCGGACGCCCGCCTCGTCGACGTCGCCGACGGCCTCCAGCCCGGCCAGGACGCGGACGCCGGGTTCGAGGTCGAACGCCACCTCGTGCCCGGCGCGCAGCCCGTACAGGAACGGGCCGGTCGGCAGGACGGAGATGTCGCCGTAGGCGGCACGGGTCTCGCGGTAGTCCTTCGCCGGGCCCGGAAAGAGCAGGCGGTCGAGCGTGTCGCGGACCTCTGGACCGGCCAGCGCCTTCTCTTCGGCGCCGTCCAGTTCGGCCCGGGCGGGCGTGTACTGGCGTCCTGCCAGGGCCTTGGTGCGGAACGGCTCGGGCCAGCCGCCGGGCGGGTCGCCGAGTTCGCCGTTCAGGAACCCGATGACGCTGTCGGGGATGTCGTAGCGGTCCGGGTTCTCGGCGAAGTCGTCCGGGTCGGCGCCCGCCGCGACGAGGTGCAGGGCCAGGTCCCCCACGACCTTGCTGGACGGGGTGACCTTCACGAGCCGCCCGAGGATGGCGTCCGCGGCGGCGTAGAGGCGCTCGATCTCCTCGAAGCGGTCGCCGAGGCCGAGGGCGACGGCCTGCTGCCGCAGGTTGGACAGCTGCCCCCCGGGGATCTCGTGCCGGTAGACGCGTCCGGTCGGCGACGGGAGCCCCATCTCGAACGGCGCGTAGAGCTTCCGGACGGCCTCCCAGTACGGCTCCATCACGGTGAGCGCGTCCAGGTCGATCCCGGTGGCGTGCTCGGTGAAGTCGGTCGCGGCCACGATCGCCTGGAGCGGCGGCTGGCTCGTGGTGCCCGAGAGCGGCGCGGCAGCGCCGTCGACGGCGTCGACACCCGCTTCGATGGCGGCGATGTAGGTGCCGATCTGCCCGCCGGCCGTGTCGTGGGTGTGCAGGTGGACGGGCAGGTCGAACCGCTCACGGAGCGCCTTGACGAGGGTGCGCGCGGCGGGCGCCCGGAGCAGACCGGCCATGTCCTTGACGCAGAGGATGTGGACTCCCGCGGTGACGAGGTCCTCCGCCAGCCGCAGGTAGTAGTCGAGCGTGTAGAGCGTCTCGCCCGGGGAGGACAGGTCGCCGGTGTAGCAGAGCGTGCCCTCCACCAGCGCGTGGGTCTGGAGGGCCGCGTCGATGGCCGGACGCATGCGGTCCACGTCGTTCAGGGCGTCGAACACACGGAAGATGTCGACTCCCGTACTGGCCGCCTCCTTGACGAACGCCCGAGCCACCGAGTCGGGGTACGGCGTGTAGCCCACGGTGTTGCGGCCACGCAGAAGCATCTGGATGCACATGTTGGGCGCCGCCTCGCGGATCGCGGCCAGCCTGTCCCAGGGCGACTCGCCCAGGAACCGGAGCGCGACGTCGTACGTTGCCCCGCCCCACGCCTCGACGGAGAGAAGCTGCGGTGTCATCCGGGCGAGGTAGGGCGCGGCTGACAGCAGGTCATAGGTACGTACTCGCGTAGCGAGGAGCGACTGATGCGCGTCGCGGAACGTCGTGTCAGTCACGGCCAGGGCGTCCTGGTTCCGGAGTTGCTCGGCGAACGCGCGCGCGCCGAGCGCCAGGAGCCGGTCGCGCGACCCCTCGGGGAACGGCCTGTCGAGGTCGAGCGGCGGCAGCTTCGTCGCCGGGTCCAGGTCGGTGGGCGCCTCGCCGTGCGGCTTGTTGACCGTGACGTCCGCCAGATACCGGACGAGCCGCGTCGCGCGGTCGCCGCTGGAACGGGCCGTGAGCAGGTCGGGATGGTCCGCGATGTAGGAGGTGGTGACGCCGCCCGCGCGGAAGTCGGGCTCGTCCAGCAGCGCCTGCAGGAACGGGATGTTGGACGCGACGCCCCTGATGCGGAACTCGGCGACGGCCCGGCGCGCCCGCCGCACCGCGTCCTCGAACGTCCGGCCGCGGCACGTCAGCTTCACCAGCAGCGAGTCGAAGTGCGGCGACACGATCGCGCCGCCGTAGGCCGTGCCCGTGTCGAGCCGCACCCCGGCGCCGCCCGGGGACCGGTACGCCGAGATCTTCCCGGTGTCGGGCCGGAAGCCGTTCGCCGGGTCCTCGGTGGTGATGCGGCACTGCACGGCGAACCCGCTCACGCTGACCTCGTCCTGCGCGATGCCGAGCTCGGCGAGCGTCTCGCCGCCCGCGATGCGCAGCTGGCTCTGCACCAGGTCGACGCCCGTGACCTCCTCGGTCACGGTGTGCTCGACCTGGATGCGGGGGTTCATCTCGATGAAGACGTGCTCGCCGCGGTCGTCCACGAGGAACTCGACCGTCCCCGCGTTCTCGTAACCGATCTCCTGGGCGAACCGGACCGCGTCCTCGCAGAGCCGCCGGGTCGTCTCCGGGTCCAGCCCGGGCGCGGGCGCGATCTCGACGACCTTCTGGTGGCGGCGCTGCACCGAGCAGTCGCGCTCGCGCAGGTGGACGATGTGCCCGGCGCCGTCGGCGAGGACCTGCACCTCGATGTGGCGGGGACGGTCCACCGCCTGCTCCAGGAACACCGTGGGGTCGCCGAACGCGCTCTCGGCCTCGCGGCGCGCCGTGTCCACGGCGGCCTCCAGCTCCTCGCGGTGGTCGACGCGGCGCAGCCCGCGCCCGCCGCCGCCCGCCGCGGCCTTCACGAACAGCGGGAAGCCGACCTCGTCGGCCGCCTCCAGCTCCCGTCCCGGCTCGGGCGTCGTCGAGCGCAGCACCGGCAGGCCCGCGCGCCGCGCCGCCGCGACCGCCTCGATCTTGTTGCCCGCCAGGCTCAGCACCCGCGACGGCGGGCCGACGAACCTGATCCCGTTGCGCTCGCACGCCGCCGCCAGCTCGGGACTCTCCGACAGGAACCCGTAGCCCGGGTAGACGGCGTCGGCGCCGACCCGCAGCGCCGTCTCCACGATCCCGTCCACGTCCAGGTAGGCGCGGACCGGATGGCCGTGCTCCCCGATCTCGTACGCCTCGTCCGCCTTCTGCCGGTGCAGGGACAGGCGGTCCTCGTGCGCGTACACGGCGACGCTGGCGATGCCGAGTTCGTACGCCGCGCGGAAGGCGCGCACGGCGATCTCGCCACGGTTGGCGACGAGCAGCTTACTGATCACGTGTGTCTCCCAGGAGAGGTTCGGGGCGCGTCCGGCCGCGCCCGACGGCCTCCTGGGCTCCACGCTGAGCCGCTCATGGCGGGACGAACCCGCGGGCGAACCGGATCCTGGGATACCTACCCAGCTGAGCGGCTCGGACGGCCCCGCCCGCGGCCCAGAACAAAGGGACAGATGATGCGAGACGTGAAAAGGGAGGAAAGTTTCGCCCAAAAGTGGAGCGTGCGCCCCGGCAAGGGCTGGTCAGGAGCGCGCGGCGGCGGCGGTCGGGCCAGACGCGTGCCGCGACCAGGCCCAAGACGATCAAGCGGGGGTCCGTCCTCGTCCTGCTCCATCGGTGAGCATGGTGCGCACGGACTCGTCGAAGTCGAGCCACAGGCCGCTCTGCTCGGCGAGCGTCACGCGACCCACGTCGGTGAGGTGGTAGTAGCGGCGGCCGGGGCCGCGGTCGGCGGCGCGGAACTCAGCGGAGACCAGCCCCGCCTCTTCCAGGCGGTTGAGGACGGGATACAGGGTCCCGCCCTTGATCTGTCCTAGGCCCGCGTCGGCGAGCGTCTTGGCGATCTCGTAGCCGTAGCTCTCGCCCCCGGTCAGGCCGGCGAGGACCAGCAGGTCGAGGACGCCCTTGAGCCAGCTGGCGCGGCGGTCGGCGGGCACGGCGGTCATTCCCCGCGGCGCGCCGGCGGGCGGCCGGGGCGGGTCGCGGCGGCAGGTGTGATCATCACGGTCGGTCACCTCTGGCTGGTCGGTCCGGCGAGCTGAACCGTACGGCAACCTAGTCAGGAATGCGGTCTATATAGCCGACACGAGTCCAGCGCGCCGGGCCGGGTCTGGTCGTCGCCAAACGGAACGATCACTCGGAATAGCCGGAAGGATCTTGCGGTTGCAACCACCGTGCGAGATCCCGCCAGCCGGGTAGCACCCATGTCAGTGACCTATGGAGGTGAACCGTGCCGAGCAGCATCCCCCGCACCCGTTCCACCGGTGAGCGCAGACACGTCAGGACCACGTCGCTCCGCGCCCTCGCGGTCGCCGCGCGGTTGGAACGCAACCATGCCCCGGAGGGTCCACCGGGCAACGCGGAGGGCCGGGCGGAAACCCGCCGCCGACGGCGGACACCCGACCCGGCCTGACACTCCCCGCCCGGCCGCACCTCCGGTCAGGCATGAGGAAGCCCCCGCCTCGCGGGGGCTTTCGTGCTTACCGCGCCTTCCCGGGCCCCCGCCACGTCCGGCGGGGCGCGTGCCGTGCCGGACTAGGCGCGGGCCAGGTCGAAGAACTTGTGGACGGTGGCGCGGGTGCGTTCCCTGCCCACGCTCTCCACCATCGCGGTGAGGTGCTCCGCGCCGAGGACGGCCAGGAGCGCGTGCGCGGCGGCCTCGCCGTCCGGGACGGCGTCACCGCGCTGGTCGAGCAGGATCGTCAGGTGGCGGTGCCAGAAGCCGTAGGCGCCGATCCGGTACCGCGCCCCCGGCGAAGCGGTCTCGGACATGCGCACCAGCGACAGATGGTCGAGCGCGTAGTTCAGATAGGCGTCGGCGAAGGCGTGCAGCCGCTCCGACGGCGGCACGACAGCGCCGGCCTCCCCCGGGCCCAGAGGAGGCCGGCCGGACAGGATCGCATCCTGGAGTTCGCGTTCGCGTTCGTTCAGGAGCGCCACGGCGAGGCCCGCCTTGTCGCCGAACCGGCGGAAGAGCGTGCCCTTGCCGACGCCCGCCTCGGCGGCGACGGCGTCCATGGAGACCGCCTCCACTCCGTGCCGGGCGAAGAGCGCGGCGGCGGCGTCCAGCACCTTCGCGCGGTTGCGGGCGGCGTCGGCGCGCTCCTTGGGCGGCGGGGTCCGCATCAACTCCAGATCGACGCGCCTCGTACCGGCCGGGCGACGGTCCATGATCGTCTCCTCCCCTGGGATACAAACGGACTATAGTCCTATTAGATGACCGCGGCCACCACCACCTGATCACCCGCTTTGCCGAGCGCATAACATCGTTGGCCATAGTCTTGCGGAGCGGTCCAGTGACGAGGCGGAACGACGGGGAGCGAGTGGTGTGACGGACAGGACGATGCCGGATGCCCATCCGCTGAAGTCGGGGGACCCGGATGAGCTCGGCGGATACGAGATCCTGGGCCGCCTCGGCGAGGGCGGGCAGGGTGCGGTCTTCCTGGGACGTCCGCGGGGCGGGCCCGGAGCCGTCCGCGCCGACGAGCACGTCGCGATCAAGCTGCTGCACGGCAGGCTCGCGGGGGACGCGTCCGCCCGCGCCCGGTTCGTCCGCGAGCTGGAGGTCGCCAAGCGCGTCGCGCGCTTCTGCACCGCGCAGGTCCTGGACGCCGACGTGGCGGGCGACCAGCCCTACATCGTCAGCGAGTACGTGCCCGGCCTGTCGCTGTTCCACGTCGTGCGGACGGAAGGCCCGCGGAGGGGCGGCGCCCTGGAGCGGCTCGCGGTGGGCACCCTCACCGCGCTCACGGCCATCCACCAGGCCGGGATCGTGCACCGCGACTTCAAACCGCGCAACGTCATGATGGGACCGGACGGCCCGCGCGTCATCGACTTCGGCGTGGCGCGCGCGCTGGGCGCCGCCGGTGAGACGCAGAACGTCGGCACCCCCGCCTACATGGCTCCGGAGCACTTCACCGGCGACCGGGTCGGTCCGGCCGCCGACATGTTCGCCTGGGGCACCACCATGACGTTCGCCGCCACGGGACGTCCCGCGTTCGGCAACGACGAGATGGCCACGGTCATGCAGCGGATCCTGACGGGCGAGCCCGAGCTGGGCGACCTGCCGAGTCCGATGCGCGAACTCGTCCTCGCGTGCCTGGCCAAGGAGTCCGCGCAGCGCCCGACCGCCCGCGAGGCCCAGGAACGGCTGGTCGGCGCTGCCAGCGGCGCGTCCTCGGCCGTCTCCTCCGTTCCGGCCCTGCCGGCCCTGCCGGCCCTCCCGGGGCTTCCCGCCGAGATCCCCGCTCCCTCGCAGGCGTCCGCGCCGCCCGGTTCGACGGACCCGTACGCCGCACCGCCCGCCATGCCCGGCCCGGTGCCGCCTCCCGAACACGCCACGGACCCCTCCGGCGTCCGGCAGGGGACGGCTCCGCAGCCGCGTCCGTTCGCCGAGGGCGCGCCGCCTCCGGACGGCCACGGCCACGGCGCGCCCGGAATGCCGCCACCGCCCCCTCCGGGGCCGTCCAGCGACCACGGGTCGGACGGCAGGGGGCGCGGACGCCTCGCCATACCGGTGGCGGCGGCCCTGGCGGTGGCGCTGGTCATCGCGGGCGGCGCCGCGTGGGCCGCGACAAGGCCGAGCGGCGACAAGGGCAAGTCCGTCTCGGCGTCCGACGAGAACCAGGGCGCGGGCGGCGGCTCCGGCTCCGCGAACGGCGCGGCCGGCGGCACCCAGAGCCCGACGAAGACCAAACCGGGGCAGCCGAAGCCTGGAAAGAGCGGGAGCCCCGCGAACCCCGGTGCGTCCCCGAAACCGGGTTCACCGCAGCAGCCCGGCGGATCGACCCCTACGCGGGGCACAGGCGGGGGCGGGGGCAGTTCGACGCCGCCGAAGGAACCGCCCAACAAGTACACGCCGCAGTCCGCGTGCAACAGCGGCGGCAAGGGAAGCGGGTACTACGTGCTGCGCTCCATGGGCGTGTCCGGCGGCGTCGCCTACCTGCTCTACAGCAACTCGACCAAGTACAACTGCGCCGTCACCATCAAGTCGAAGCACGTCGGCACGAAGTCGCCGGTCTCCGCCTGGATCCAGAAGAAGGGCGGAGGCGCCATCAGCGACGGCGGCTCGTTCGCCTGGTACGCGGGGCCGGTGTACGTTAACGCGCCTGGCGCGTGCGTCCGCTTCGGCGGAAACGGCGGTACCGCCCCCTACGGCAACTGCGGCTGACGCACAGAACAAGGCCACCCTCGCGCCTGGGGTGGCCTGTTTCTCGTGCGGACGGTCGGGTCGACGTTCGGTGCACCGGTGCCGACCCGGCCGCTGCTGGATCAGTTACGGGAGGCGATGAGATGGTCGAAGTCGCCGTCCTTGGCTCCAAGGATGAGCGCTTCTATCTCGGGGCGGGTGTAGATGAGGGCCGGGCCCTCGGGATGGCGGGAGTTGCGCATCGCCACCTGCCCACCGGGCAGTTCGGCGATTTCCACACAGTTCCCCTGGGAGTTGCTTCGCCGGGACTTCAGCCATCGTGCTCCGAGGAGCTCGGCGGCCGGCATCCCGTTGTCGTAATCGGTCTGGAGCATCATGTCTCTCTGAGAAGATCACCGAGAAGCTCGACGGTGCGCTCCGGGGTCGCACTGTCGACACACAGGCGTTCCATCGCCTGGAGGTAGGTGTCGACGTCGTCGCGCTTGTCCAGGTACATCGCGCCGGTGAGGTTCTCGACGTAAACCACGTCCGGCAGATCCTGCTCGGGAAAGCGCAGGATCGTGAAGGCTCCCCCCTCGGCCGCGTGGCCTCCGAACCTGAACGGCATGATCTGGATGGTGACGTTGGGCAGCTTCGACATCTCGATGAGGTGCTCGAACTGGCCCCGCATCACCTCCGGTCCGCCGATGGGGCGCCGCAGCGCCCCCTCGTCCACCACGGCCCACAGGCGCGGGGCTTCCGGGCCCGTGAGGCGTTCCTGACGCTGCATGCGCAGCTCCACGCGCTGGTCGATCTCGTGTTCGGCGGCCCCGGCGTTGCCCAGGCGAATCACCGCGCGCGCGTACCCCTCCGACTGCAGCAGTCCCGGGACGAACTGCAGTTCATACGTGCGGATCAACGCCGCCGACTCCTCCAGACCCACATAGGTCTGGAACCAGCCGGGCAACACGTCGTTGTACCGGTGCCACCAACCGGGGGTGTTGGCCTCCCGCGCAAGCTGTAGCAGCGCCTCGCGTTCCGTCTTGTCGCCGACGCCGTACAACGTGAGCAGGTCGTCCACGTCTCGTTCTTTGAAGCTGACCCTGCCGAGCTCAAGACGGCTGATCTTCGACTCCGACGCGCGGATGACGTAGCCGGCGTCCTGACGGGTCACGCCCTTCTGCTCACGCAGACGGCGAAGCTGCGACCCGAGCAGGATCCGACGGACCGTCGACCCGCTTCCCGGCGTCTCTGGAGTCACGCCCAACCTCCCGGCTATTCGGCGGACAGCGAACCTAGTGTGCCACTGGCCTCAGCGTCCTGCGGTTACCTCCGATCTCCCGCGTGCGATCCGCGTCGCCCCACACCCTCGCGACGCGGATGCACGTGCATTGGGCCTTGCATTCGCACGCTACGATGCGCAGGATAACGCACGAGACTTCCGAGCCACGGCTGCACAACGAGATCACTCTGCGGGGTCCGGTGGAATGACGTCACGCCACGCGCACGACGACACGCGTTGGGAGCTCGGCCCTCTCGCGGGGCCGGTCGACCCACGGGCCCAGGCTGGGCGCTCGACGCCCGTCCCGGAGGCGTTCGACCTGCCTCCGCGCCTGGACAAGGCCGTCACGGCGCTGACGGAACTACGGGGATCCGCGGTCTCGTTCACCGTCGAGCCCGATCCGGAATCGGTCACCGAGGCCCGGCACTTCGCGATCTCCCGGCTGATCGAGTGGAGCCTGGCCGAGCTCGCCGACGACGTCGGGCTCGTCGTCTCCGAACTCGTCACGAACGCGCTGCGACACAGCGGGAAGACGGCCGGCGGGCGGCCGGGTCACGACGTGCACCGCGAGGGCGTGTACGGCGACCCGGCCGACCCGCTCGGCTCCGCGCCGTCGGCCATCCGGCTGCGCCTCGGGCACGAGGGACCGTGGCTGCTCTGCGGGATCATGGACGCGAGCCGGACGGCGCCCCGCCGGAAGGAACCCGACTACATCGCCGAGACCGGGCGCGGCCTGCATCTCGTCGAGTCGTTCAGCGTCCGGTGGGGATGGCGCGCCCTCGCGCACGGGAAGGTCGTCTGGGCCCTCTTCCGGACCCCCTGACGGACGCGACCGGATCCACGGGCGTAACAGCGCGCGACCGGGGTAACAATTGAGTTCCCCCGACGAGGCCCTAGAACTCCTCCAGGGTTGGACGAGTCGAGGGGTGGAGAGGAGCACCGGTGGACTTCGCCGTCGAGCATCGCGTTGAGAAGGGCCTCACGGTCGTCAAGATCAGCGGTGAGATCGACGTCTTCACCAGCCCCCGCCTGCGCGAGGCCCTGCTCGAGATCATCGACAACGGCGGCGCGCACCTGGTCATCGACCTCGGCGAGGTGACGTTCTTGGACTCCACGGGCCTCGGCGTGCTCGTCGGGATCTACCACCGGCTGCGGGCGCGGGACGGGTCGATGTCGTTCATGGGCGTCAACGACCGGGTGCGGCGCGTCTTCCACGTCACCCAGCTCACCAAGATCTTCGTCCTGCACCGGTCGCTGGAGGACGCGATCGCGGCGCACGAGTCCGCGGCGTCCTGACGCCCGCGCTCCCGGATCCGCCCCCGCCTCCCCCCCTCGCCCGCCCTCGCACCTTTTTCTCGGTGCGAGTTATCCACAGTTTCCGTCGGCGCTCCCCCCGCCGGGCGCACCCGGTACGGTGAGACCGAGATCAAGCCCGCCGCCTGGGACGCCTCCCGACGCGCGCGGTGCTGTCCGGCCCATCGAACGGACGGGAGCGCTCCGTGGCAGAACAGCCGCTGCATGAGCACACGCTCGGCAATGGCCTGCGCGTGGTGGTCTGCGAAGACCACGTCGTACCACTGGCCGCCGTGAACATCTGGTACGGGGTGGGTTCGCGGCACGAGCGGGCCGGCCGCACCGGCCTCGCACACCTCTTCGAGCACCTGATGTTCCAGGGCTCGAAGAACGTCGCCGAGGGCGAGCACGCCGCACTGCTGGAGAGCGCCGGCGCCGCGTTCAACGCCAGCACGTCGTTCGAGCGCACGAACTACTACGAGACGGTGCCGGTCAGCCACCTGGAGCTCGCGCTCTGGCTGGAGGCCGACCGGATGGGCACGCTCCCCGCCGCGCTGACCCAGGCCAACCTCGACAACCAGCGCGACGTGGTGAAGAACGAGCGGCGCCAGCGCTACGACAACCAGCCCTACGGGACGGCCTTCGAGCGCCTGTGCGCGCTGATGTTCCCGGAGGGCCACCCCTACGCGCACACCCCGATCGGCTCCATGGAAGACCTGGACGCCACCACCCTCGACGACTGCACCGACTTCTTCGGCACCTGGTACGCGCCGGGCAACGCCGTGCTGTCCGTCGTGGGCGACGTCGACCCGGAGAAGACCCTGGAGGCGGTCGAGCGCTACTTCGGCGGCCTGCCGCCCGGCCCGGACCAGCCCGGCGCGCGTCCCGGCGGGCTCGGGCCGCTGACCGGCGTCCGCGGCGAGACGCTCGACGAGGAGGTCCCCTCCCCCGCCTACTTCGCGATGTTCCCGCTCCCCACCGACGGCGGCGACGACATCGAGGCCGCCGAACTCGCGGTCGAGATCCTCGGCGGCGGCTCCGGCTCCCGCCTCTACGACCGGATGGTGCGGCGCGACCAGATCGCCACGGAGGTGTGGGCCGGGGTCACGCGGCTCGCGTCCGGGCCTTCCCTGGCGATCGTGGACGCCGTCGGCCCGGAGCCCGAGAAGATCGCGGCCGTGCTGGACGAGGAGCTCGGGCGGTTCGCCGCGCACGGCCCGGACGCCGACGAGACCGCCCGCGCCACCGCCCAGGCCGAGCGCGGCTTCCTGGAGCAGACCGAGACGGTGACGGGGCTCGCCAACGCGCTGTCGCAGAACGCGACGCAGTTCGGCGACCCCGCCCGGGTCTTCACCGCCCCCGGCCGCGCCGCCGCGGTCACCGGTGACGCGATCAAGGAGATGGCGGGCCGCTGGCTGGCCCCGGGCGCCCGCACCGCCCTGACCTACGGAGGCACCTCGTGAGCAGCGGCCTTGCACTGCAGCCCCGTCCCGTCCCCGGGCCCGTCCCGGCCTGGGCGTTCCCGGCCGGCACCGCGGGCCGCGTCCCGGCCGGCCCCGCGACGCTGCGCTGCGACCTGCCCGGCCGCCGGCTCGCCGCCGTCCGCCTCGTGCTGCACGCGGGAGCGGGCCGCGAGCCGTCCGGCCTCGACGGCGTCGCGACGCTGGTCTCCCGCGCCCTGCTGGAGGGCACCGAGCCCGGCGGCGGCACCGCGCTGACCGCCGCGTTCGAGCGGCTCGGCGCCAGCCTCTACGCGCACGCCGACCTGACCGCCCTGCGCATCGCGCTGGACGTCCCGACCACGCGGCTCGGCGCCGCCCTGGACCTGTTCTCCTCGGTGGTGCGCCGCCCGGCCCTCGACGACGCCGACGTGCGGCGCCTCGTCCGCGAGCGCCTGGAGGAGATCGCCCAGGAGGACGCCGACCCCGGCACGCGCGCCATGCGCGAGCTGCGCGCCGTCCTCTTCCCGGAGCAGGCCCGTGCCTCCCGTCCGACGGGCGGCTCCCCCGGTTCGGTCGGCGCGCTGCAGGGCTCGCACGTCCGCGACTTCTACGGTTCCGTGGTCCCCGCCGAGGCGACCGCGGTCGTCGCGGGCGACCTGGCCGGTACCGACGCCGAGGGCGCTCTCAGCGCCGCCCTGGAAGGCTGGGCGGGCTCGGCCGCCCCGCTTCCGACCGCCGACCGGATCATGCCCGAGTCCGCCGCCCGCATCGTCGTGGTCGACCGCCCCGGCTCCGTGCAGACCTACCTCAGCTTCGGCCACGGCGTGCCCGACCGCTCCCACCACGACTGGCCGTCCCTGATGGTCGCGTCGCACGTCCTGGGCGGCGGCCTCACGTCCCGTCTCAACGCCGTCCTGCGCGAGGAGAAGGGCTACACCTACGGCATGCGCGCCGGGCTGCTCCGCATGCGGCACTGCGGCCTGTTCATCGCCCAGGGCGCCGTCCACACCGAGGTCACCGCCGACGCGGTCGCCGACGCCCTCACCGAACTGCGCGGCATCGTGTCCCGCGGCATCGACGCCGAGGAGCACGGCTCGTCCGTCCGCGCCCTGGCCGACCGCGCCCCGGCCGAGTACGAGACCGCCCGCGCCGTGGCCGCCGAGCTGGCCGACGTGTCCGCCAACGGCCTGGGCGCCGACTACCCGAGCGCCTACCTGGCCGCGGTCCGCGCCTCCACCCCCGACGGCGTGGCCCGCGCCTACCGCAAGCACATCGACCCCGAAGCCCTCACCGTCATCGCCGTGGGCGACGCCGCCCAGATCCGCGAGCCCCTCGAAAAGCTCGGCTACGCCCCCGTAACCGTCACCACAAAGGAGAACTGACCCCGCCCCCTGGCCGACCGCGCGGGGCCGCGACAGACGTGGAACGGCCACCGCGCGGGGCTGTGACGGCGTGGAAAGGCCACCGCGCGAGGCCGCGACAGATCTGGAACGGCCACCGCGCGAGGCCGCACCAGACGTGGAACGGCGATCGCGTGGGCTGTGACAGACGTGGAACGGCGATCGCGTGGCCGTGAGGGGCATGGAGGCGTATCCGCGAGTCCGAGGCAGGGCCCGCGCGCGAGGCCGTCCTACGCCCTGAGCGCCCCGTACCGCGCCATGCGCGACAGGGCGGCGGCGCAGCGACTCTCCACCGTCCCGCGCCGTCCTCTGCGTCGAGACGCCCGGCCGGGGTTCAGGGCAGCCCAACGAGCCGTCCGGCGCATCTCGTCGGGGTGATGGCGCACGTCGGCGGACGACGGGTGCACGCCGCGCGCGGGACGAGCAGTCGGCAGACGCACCCGTCGGATATCGGGGGGATTGGGCCGGGCGGGGTGAACCGGTGGCATGGTGGAGGGAGTCTAAGTTTCTGGTGCGCACCGTCCGGGTCGCGCGGGTGGGCGCGGGGCGTGTCGCCTCGCGGTGGGAGAGGGGAACGGCCGGTGTCCTACGGGCAGATGGCGGGCGGTGGACCGTCCGTCGACACGATCCTTGCGGAGCCGAACTGCAAACCCGGCGGGGTCGTGGCGGGCAAGGTGCACCTGCGCGGCGGCGCCGGGCCCGCGGAGATCCGGCAGGTGACGCTGGCGCTGATGCCGCGCATGCAGCACCACGGCGGCGAGACGGCGGGACCCGAGGTGTACCGGGGCGCACTGACCCGCGGGTTCCGGTTGGACACCGGGGGGCAGCGCGACCTGGCGTTCTCCATCCCGCTGCCGTACGAGCTGCCGTTCACGACCGTCCTCGGCCACGAGCTTCCCGGCTTCACCATCGGGATGTGCACCGAGATCGACGTCGCGGGGCAGCCCGACCCGGGCGACATCGACCCGATCTCGGTGGAGCCGCTGGAGTCCCAGCAGTGGGTCCTCGCCTCGATCGCCCGGCTCGGCTTCCAGATCACGAACGTGACGTTCGAGTCGTCCCAGCTGCGGGGCGTGTCCCAGCAGCTGCCGTTCCACCAGGAGATCCACCTCAACCCGCCGTCGTCGCACCAGGGGCGCATCGAGAAGGTCGGGCTGAGCTTCGTCGCCAGCCCGCGCGCCATGGCCTTCGTCCTGCGCGCCGAGGACCGCGACACCCCGCAGGACGAGTCGTTCGGCGTCTTCAAGGTGCCGCACGCCGAGGCCGCGGAGACCGACTGGAACGCCAAGATCAGCCAGTGGCTGGAGGCCGCGGTGGCGCTGCCCCGGTCGTCCCGGCCCGGTCCGGCGTCCCACGGCGCTCCCCCGCCGCCTCCCGGGCAGGCGCCGCTGCCGCCGCCCGGTGGCCATTCGGCGTTCCCACCGCCGCCGCCCGCGGCCGCCTATGGCGGGCCGGCTGAGTACGGGTCGCACGGCAACGCCCATTTCCCGCCTCCCGCGCCGGCTCCCGGGCAGCAGCAGCCCGCGCCGATGGCCAGTCCGGGTTACGCGCCGGGCCCGTCCGGCATGCCCCCGGCGCCCGTGCACGGCTTCCCGCCGCCCGCGCATTCGCCGATGCCCGGTCACGGGATGCCGTCACACGGGGCACCGCCTCATGGGGCACCGCCTCCGGCCCCGCATGGAGCGCCGCCGCCTCCCGCGCCGCCGCACGGGATGCCGTCGCACGGAGCGCCGCCTCCGGCCCCGCCCGGGCCGATGCCGTATGCGCCCGCCGCCCATGGCGGGCCACCCCCGCCCGCGCCGCCGGGGCCCGCGCCGTACCCGCCTCACGGGCACGCGCCGCCGGCGCCCGTCCATCACGGTCCGCCCGGCCACCACGGGCACCGCCACCTCGGACACGGCCACCTCGGACACGGCCACCTCGGACACGGCGCCGCCGCGGCCGGTCTGGTCGGCGGGGTCGCGGCGGCGGGGGTCGCGGGCGGCATGGCCATGGGCGCCCTGGACGCGGCCGGATACGCGCAGAACGTCGCGGGCTACGTCGCCGGCGTCCCCGTGGACGCCTTCGGCAACGCTCTCGCCGGGTACGCGGGCAACGTCGCGGGCCACGTCATCGCGGACGCGGCCGGCGGCATCGCCGGAGACATCGCGGGCGACGTGGCCGGCGAGATCGCGGGCGGCGCCGCCGAGATCCTCGGCGGCCTCCTGGGCGGCCTCTTCGGCTGATCCCGGGGGTAGCCGGAGGGACGGTGGGTAAAGGAAAAAAGGGCGTTTCGGACGGGATCCGCTGCGCACTCGGCCAACCCGGCCGGGGGTGGTTATCGTCGTGAGCGCAGCCTGCTTCCCGAGGAGTCACATGACCACCGTGATCCTGGTTCTGCTCTGCCTCGCGATCGCCGGACGCGAGCTCTACCTGGCGTCCGACAAGCGGCTACCGCAAGCCCAGGCGGAGCTGCGCAATCTGCGGAAGCAGATGAACGAGCTCGCGCGCGACCACGACGCACTCAAGCGGGTGGTGGACGAGGCGACCGAGCCTGTCGGCATCCCCATCCCGCCGCCGCAGCCCGAGGGGCCGCCGTCCGACGTCACGGAGAGGCTGGAGTCCGTCACCGGGCGGGTGGAGCGGCTGGAGAAGCAGTTCGGCGACCTGTCGGACGAGCTGGCGGGCATCGACCTCGACCGCGACTCCCAGCACGCGCTGGCGCGGACGCTCGACGCGGTGGAGCAGGACGTCCAGGAGCTGCACCGCGAGATGCTCGACCGGCTCGAACGGGAGGAGGGCGTGGTCACCGGGGCGCTGCTGAGCGAGGAGGGGGAGAGCGAGGCGCTGCTCGCGGAGGCCTACGAGCAGTGCGCCGCCGAGTGCGGGCTGCGCGTCCGCCTGCGCGACCAGCGGTCGGAGCAGGCCACCGGCACCTACCGGGGAACCGTCTACCAGATGTCCGGGCGGCGCCCCGACGTCCTCGCCGAAGACCTGTTCTCCTACGTGCGCGGCCTCTACGACCCGAAGGACGCGGCCGCGGTGACCGTGCTGCTCACCGAGCTGGCGTCGCTGCGGGGCGGCGGCGTCGCGCGGTTCGGGCCGTTCGTCGCGGTCAGCACGCAGAGCGCGGTGCTGTGCGGCGTGCTGCCGGACGAGAGCGCGCCGCCGACCGAGCCGTGGCGGCTCGTCGAGCACATCCGCGAGCTGCCCGCCGACCGGCAACGCGACCTCACCTGGCTGCGTTCCGAGGATTGATCAGGGGCGGACGAACCGGGGCGCTCCGTCGGTCCGGTCGACCCTGAACGCCAGCAGGCACCGGGGCACCCGCGCCGCGTCGATCTGGAGGCACAGGCCGAGCCCGAGGTCCGGGTCGACGACCACCACGCGCCGCAGGGCCCGCAGCGCACGCCGAGCCCGGACGCGCGTCTCCGGACGGCCCGCCTCGCGCACCGTGCCGGTGACCACCCGGCCCGCGTAGCGCCAGAGCGCCACCGAGTCCAGCACGCGCACGCCCGCCGACGTCAGGTTCGCGACGATCACGACGCCGCTGTCGTCGTCCTCGGACGCGGACGGGGCCTGCAGCGTCCCCTCCCCCGGCAGGTCGCGCGGCGCCCGCGGCCCGCCGACGGCACGGTGGTAGCGCAGCGGGTCGAGCGTGTCGATGACGAACGCCCCCGCGTACGGCCGGGACGCGCGGGGCGGGCGCGACAGCCCGTGCCCCGGCGCCCGCACCGGGCGCACGCCGAGGCGGGCGCTGAGGTCGAGCACGATTCCCGCGTCGTCCAGCCACGCCGGCACTCCGAGCTTGGCCGCGGACGTCCGGTCCAGGGCGTCCATGGTCTGCCACAGCTCGTCGGTCCGGCGGGACAGCGTCGAGGCCATGCCGAGGCCGGGGAAGGCGCTCTCCAGCACGGCCAGCGTCGCCCGCCACGTGGTGCTGCCCACGAACTCCGCCACGAACGCGTCCGCCATCGCCCTGCGCCGCTCGGGGTCGGCCATGGGGCCGGGCCGCGGCGGGGGCGCCCACTGCTGCACGGGGATGTCCGGCGCGGTCACCGAAGGCGGCTCGGCGGCCAGCCCCTTCCCCGGCAGGAACGGCTCGTCGTCACTTCGCGCGTGCCGCCCCGTGGGTGCGGGGCCGGCCTCCATGGGCGTCCAGGACTCGCCCGGCGACGCTTCGCCCGCGCCGAACCCGGAAGGCGTCTCGCGCGGTGCCCACAGCGGCTCCTCCTCGGACGCCGGTGTCTCGACGGGCGGGGCCGGGGGCGGTACCGGTGCGTGGGGGGTCCAGGGCTCGTTCCCGGGCACCGGAGGGGGCTGGACGGGGACCCAGTCGGACGGCGGCTCCTCCGACGCCGAGGCCGGTTCCGACGCCGGTTCCGGGGCGGTGCCCTTGCCCGCCACGTGGACGTCTTCGGGGTAGGGGCCTGGGCGGGGGGTGGTCTCGGGTCCGGCCTCCTCGGGTCCGGGGTCTTCGGGCTGCGGGGTGCGACGGTCGCGCGGGCCGAATCTCACGATGTCGATCCTGCGCTGAGATCGAGGTCATAGGCAAGCTCATCGGGACCCGAAGAGCGCGGTGCACAGGGAGCGGAGGCGGTCCGGGCCGTCCTCGGCGGGCAGCACGGTGAGCACCGGGTCCGGGGCCGGGTCGTGGCGCAGCCGCACGGGCACCTCGCGCCGCATCGGCTCGTCGGCGCCCTGAGCGGCGGCGATGTCCTGGAGGCCGACGGAGACCACGTCGGGGATCTCGACGAAGAGAGGCTGCTCGCCGGCGGGCAGCTCGTCCTGCCAGAGGTCCAGGACGTGGTGGGCGAGACCGTTCAGCAGGCGTCCCCAGGGCTCGACAAGGCCCGGCGGGACGTGCTCGGTCTGAAGTTCGGGGAGTCCGAACCTGGCGAGTCCCCTGGTGGTGATGTAGGAGCCGTCCCTGCCGGTGGTGTGCGGCAGGAGCATCCAGTCCGTGAGCCGGACGGCGCCGCCCGGGCCCGGCAGGGAGCGGAAGAGCCGGTCGTGCGTGAGGATCTGCGGGGTGAAGACGTCGATCACCGGGGCGGACGCGGCCGCTCCGACGGCGCCCGCGACGGCGCGTGCCGCCCACTCGTGGGCGGGCGGCCGTCCCGGCCGGTACGCGGCGCGGACGGCCAGGACGTGCGCCGCGGCGGCGACCGCGTCCACGTCGGACGGGGAGCCGCCGTACACGGCGAGCAGGTCGGCGGGCAGCGGCGGGAAGCCCTCCGCCGGGCGCTGGTCGAGGGTGAGCATGGGGCTGCCGAGCATCCCGAGGACGAGGTCGCGGAGCGGTGGCGAGATGCGCCGCAGCAGCTCCTCGCGGGCGAGGGCCGCCGGGTCGCGGATCGGCTCGGCGAGCGCCACGGCGTAGGTGCCGTAGAGCGTCTCGGGGACCGGCAGTGTCAGCTTTCCACCCAACTCATCTCCCGGCGGCCTCGGCGAACGGCGACACTTCGATCAGAACGAAGCGGGCGTTGGAAAGTATCTGGCGCGAACGGGACAGTTACCTCACACAGCCGCGAGCCGCACCCACGACCACGCCGTCAGCCGACCACGCCGTCAGTTCGATTCCCGTGATCTCGGCCTCGGCCCGTGGGAGGGCCCGGGATCCGCTGTTCGAACCACACGACCTTGCCTCCCTCGGTGCGGTGGGTGCCCCAGCGGGCGGCTAGGTGGCCGACGAGATGGAGGCCGCGGCCCGACTCGTCGGTCGCCTCGGTGTGCCGCAGGTGGGGCATGTCTGCGCCGTCGTCGTGCACCTCGCAGAGCAGCGTGCGTCCCCTGATCAGGCGGAGGCCCACGGATCCGGCGCCGTGCACGAGGGCGTTGGTGACGAGTTCGCTGACGAGCAGCCGCGCGCTCTCGGCGAGGTCGTGCAGGCCCCAGCCGGTGAGCAGGGCGCCGACCTGGGCGCGGATCCAGGGGACGCTGGCGGGCACGGCTTCGAGCTGCCAGGTGACGACGTCGTCGAGGGGGATGCCGTCGAACCCGACCGCGACGATCGCGATGTCGTCGGCGGGGGTGGGCCCGGCGAGCCGGTCGAGCAGGTCGTCGCAGGTGCCGTCGAGGTCGGCGGACGCCTCGGCGAGGCGGGCGCGCAGCTCCTCCAGGCCGGTGTCGAGGTCGCGGTCGCGGCGTTCCAGGAGGCCGTCGGTGCACAGCACGAGCCGGGAGCCGTCCTCGACCTTGAACTCCACCGTCTCGAACGGCTCGCCGCCGACCCCGATGGGCACTCCCGGCGGGACGGGCAGCACGCGGCTCTCCCCCTCCGCCGTGACGAGGACGGGCGGGACGTGCCCGGCGCTGGCGACCGTGCAGCGCCGTTCGACCGGGTCGTAGACGGCGAACAGGCAGGTGGCGAGATAGTCCTCGCCGAGCCGGCGGGCGAGGCCGTCGAGCTGGCGCAGCAGCCGGTCGGGCCGCATGTCCTCGGCGGCCAGGGTGCGGACGGCGGTGCGCAGCTGGCCCATGATCGCCGCGGACGTGAGGCCGTGCCCCATGACGTCGCCGACGACGATGCCGAGCCGGCAGCCGGGCAGCGGGATGGCGTCGAACCAGTCACCGCCGACCTGGGCGGCCTGCTCGGCGGGCCGGTAGCGGTAGCGGACGCGGGCCCCGTCGACGTCCGGCGGGACGTCGGGGAGCATGCTGCGCTGGAGCTCCTCGGCGACCTGGACCTCGCGCCGGTACAGCCGCCCGTTGTCGACGCAGAGCGCGGCGCGCCGGGCCAGCTCGTCGACCATGGCGAGGTCGAGCTCGTCGAACCCGTGCCGGTCGGGCTTGCGCAGCAGCATGAACGTGCCGAGCACCCGTCCCCGCGCGATCAGCGGGACCACCAGCAGCGCCCGGCCGGTGAACAGGGGACGCAGGTCGCGGGCGCCGAAGGCGGCGGCGAGCCGGGCGGCCCTCCCGTCGTCGACGCGCTGGACGTGCACGGGCCGCCCGGTCCGCATGGCCTGGACGAACGGGGTGCAGGACGGCACCGACAGCGGCTCGTCCTCGGGGACGGCCTCGTCCCAGCGTCCGGGCTCGTCGTTGTGGGCGACGGCGACGCGGCGCATCGGCGTGGTCTCGTCGACCTCGCCGGCGGGCGGCGCGGAGTCGGTGACGACGCTTTCGAGCAGTTCGACGGCGGCGAGGTCGGCGAGTCGCGGCACGAGGACCTCGGCGAGCGTCCGGGCGGCCTGCAGGTGGTCGAGCGAGCTGCCGATCTGCTCGCCGGCCGCGCCGAGGAAGGCGAGCGGCTCCAGCGCGTGGGAGAGGTTCCGGCGGGCGCGCGGCGGCCGGGGCGCCGGGACGCGCGGCACCGGCCGTGGCAGCGGGACGGTCGGCGCGGGGGCCGGCGCGGCCTCGGTGTGCGGGACGATGGGCAGCCGGATGGTCAGGCCTAACGACACCGCCGGGCAGCCGAGGCCGAGGACCTGCGAGGCGATCTTCCCGAACGCGAGGGGGTCGAGCGCGGGCAGCAGTTCGGCGAGGCGGTCGGCGAACGGGCCCGCGAACGGGTCGGGCCCGTCAGGCGAGGGGCCCGCGAGCGTGGGTTCGACCCGCAGCAGCCGGACGGCGGCCGGGCGGAGGGCGGCGGCGCCGGCCGGGCCCGGCTCGCCGGGCGGGGCGAGCAGGAGGTCGCCGACGGTGATGCCGATCCCGTCGCGGCGGAGCCTGCGCAGGTCGGCGGCCAGTGCCAGGACCCGGACGCCGTGGTCGCCCGGGGCGCCGTCGATGGGGTAGATCCACCAGCCGACCTCGGCGGGCTCCCCGTTGTCGGCCCGCCGCAGGGTGCAGGCGCCGCACCAGACCTGCCCGAAGGCCTCCGGCTCGAAGGCGCCGCGGTGCTCCCTGGGGAGCCGGAGGAGATCGCCGGGCGGGCGGCCCATGGCCTGCGGACGCGCGGCGCCGAACAGGTCGGCGGCGGTATCGTCCCAGTGGCTGATGCGGCCGCGGTCGTTCACCGTGACGGCCGTCATCCTCGTGACGCCCAGCAGATCCGCGATCACCATGCGGTCCCCCTCCCCCGAGTGGAACGACGCCCGCGAGCCCTACGGCGACTCACGGTGAAAGTGAAGCTACATGCTGTGAGGGCGGATCGCCTCGGGATCCGCCGAATGCCTCCGGGTGAGCACTCACTCATTGCGCGTGACCCGTGCTAACGTCCAGCAGGGAAGCGAGGTGGGACGGGTTGGCGACACGGACGGAACCCATGCGGGACCGAATCCTGGCCGCGGCGGTCACGGTGATCCGGACGCGCGGGATCGTGGCCGCGACGACCAAGGAGATCGCGCGCACCGCGGGCGTGTCCGAGGGCAGCCTCTACAACCACTTCGCGAACAAGACCGCGCTGTTCGCGGCGGCCCTGACCCAGGTGACCGAGACCGCGCGCACCGCGATGACGGGGCTTCTCGGGTCGGTCGGGCAGAGCACGGTGGAGGAGAACCTCACCCGCCTGGCGACGGAGATGGTCCGCTTCTACGGCGAACTGCTGCCGATGACCGGCCCGGTCCTGGCCGACCCGGAGCTGATCGCGTGGCTGCGGAGCGACGGCCCCGGAAAGGCACAGGACGAGGCCGCCGCCAAGTCGCGCGCGTGGAGCAGAGGCCACCCCACCGGCGAGCCGACGCCTCCCGGGGCGCCGGGCGGTCCTCCGGCGGGCCCGCCCGGCGGGCCGGCGGCGGGGCCGGTGATGGGTCACGCCGCGCTCATCGGATATCTGGAGGCCGAGCGGAAGGCCGGACGACTGGCGGACGGCGCACCCTTGCCGTTCATCGCCGCGGCCCTGCTGGGCGGCTGCCAGCAGCACGCCTTCCTGACCCGGCTCGCGGGCGCGGAGACGGTGGCGGCGGGCGCCGGGCTCCCGCCCGAGCCGGAGGAGTTCGCGGCCGGGCTGGTCCGGGCCGTCCTCGCAGGCCACCTCGCCGCGCCCTGACCGGGGAGACGACCGGCCCACGGCCCGACCAGCTCGGCGTGCGGGCCCGGAGGCGGGCTCTATACCCGCCGATCAGTACCGCTTTGACCAAGAAACGACTCGGTGTGATGGAGGCCACGTGGATCCTGGCAACCATTTGGCGCGTTCCATGCGTCTTACAGGGCAGGAAGACCCACCGGCGGACGGAAGCGCTCGATCGGGCAGGCCCGCGACGTCCCAAGTACGGGGTCGCTCTGGCATCGCCGAAGCGCGCCGAACCCTCGGCCCACCCTCCATGCGAGGCCGAGGCCACACCGAACCCGCCGGGAACGGTGGCACGTACCACTTGACGGGGGGCGGTTCATCCGCCCGGCCCGCGCGTGCCCCCGACCACGCGCCAGGCAACCGTCCCCTCTGACCGGGGACACAACCACGGGGAGCGACGATGACCGCTGTCACCACGCCCGTCCACCGCAACGCCAAGGGCGACAACGGCCGCGACGGCACGGCCACGTCCGACGACGCGCACCGCTACGAGCGCGATGTCCTGCCCCTCGCCGACCCGCTCTACATCAGCGCCGTCCGCATGACCCGCAACAGCGCCGAGGCCGAGGACCTGGTCCAGGAGACGCTGGCCAAGGCGTACGTGAACTTCCACCAGTTCCAGGAAGGCACGAACCTCAAGGCGTGGCTGCACCGCATCCTCACCAACAACTTCATCAACACCTACCGCAAGAAGCAGCGCGAACCCCAGCGGGCCGGCTCCGAGGAGCTGGAGGAGTGGCAGATCGCGCAGGCCGAGGCGCACGCGTCCGGCTTCCGGTCCGCCGAGTCCGAGGCCCTCGACCGCATCCCCGACTCGCAGGTGGTCGCCGCCCTGCGCGACCTCCCCAAGGACTTCCGGGACGCCGTCTACCTCGCCGACGTCGAGGGCTACGCCTACAAGGAGATCGCCGACATGATGGGCACCCCCATCGGCACCGTCATGTCCCGCCTCCACCGCGGCCGCAAGCAGCTCCGCGACTCCCTCGGAGACCACCGCGCCGCGCACACCCTGGCCGCGTAGTTAGGCGACAATGACCCCGCAGCTGCATTTGTGGCTGCGGGTTGTTCATTTTCCTGCACGGTCTGTTATTGGTCGGATACTTTGTGCGACATCCCTCGGAATCTCGGGAGTCGCGTATGCCGAACTTTCTCAGTGCGGTCGTCGTGGGGGCGGTGGTCGCCTTGATGCCCACCGCGCCTTCCGGGCCGGAGACGTCGTTGCGGCTTTCCGTCACGCATCCGGGCAGTAGTACGTCCGGGAGCAGGACGGTCACGCTGCGTTGCGATCCGGCGGGGGGCGAGCACCCCGAGGCGGCGCGGGCCTGCCTGGAGCTGAACGGGTCGGGCGGGCGGTTCGAGCACCGGCCGGACGGCCGGATGTGCACCGCCGTCCACGCACCTGTGGTCGCCCGCGCAGAGGGGCGGTGGAAGGGCAGACCGGCCCGCTTCAAGGCCGAGTACGGCAACGACTGCGTCATGCTGTCGCGCACCGGAACGGTCTTCGCGTTCTGACCCGGCGCAGGTCGGCGGCCGATTCGCAAACCGTCCGAATGAGGCCGCCGACCGTGGGTAAGGCGCGCACACACGGGCCACGCGAGGCGTCGGCTATTCGGGAGGATGTGCGCGCTATGTCATCGAGGATCAGCGACGTGATGACGGCGGCGCCCCAGTCCTTGCCGCTCGACGCGACGCTCTACGAGGCGGCTCGCATCATGCGGGACGAGGGCATCGGCGACGTGCTGGTCACCTACGCCGGACGGCTCTGCGGCCTGGTGACCGACCGTGACATCGTCATCCGCGCGGTGGCCGAGAGCCGCGACACCTCGCTCACCCCGCTCGGCGACGTGTGCACGGCCGAGCTGACCACCGTCCACCCCGAGGACGACACCGACACGGTGGCGCGGCTGATGAGCGAGCACGCCATCCGGCGCCTGCCGGTCGTGGACGCCGAGCACCACCCCGTCGGGATCGTGTGCATCGGCGACCTGGCCCTGGCCAACGGCGATTCCGGCCCGCTCCCCGAGATCAGCAAGGCGCCGCCCAACAACTAGGACTCCCCCGTGAGGTACCAGGGCCGCCCGGCCGAGCAGGGCCCGCCTGCGCATCCCCCGGGGCAGGCTACTCTCGGAAAGGTGACGCCCACCGAAACGGTCCTGACCGACCAGCTCGCGCTGGAGATCGCCCGGCTGGGCATGGTCGGGGAGTCCTCGGACGTGGGCACCCTGCACCGGGTGACCGAGCTCGCGGCGCGGGCGGTGCCCGGATGCGCGGGGGCCGCGAGCGTGCGCTGGGCGGTGCCGAGCGCGCACGGCGGCGCGGGCTCAACGGTCGGCCTGCCCGACCGGGCGAGCGGCATGCCCGGCATGTCCCCGAGGGACGGGCACGGCGCCGCCGCGCAGGAGGACCGGCCCGAACCGCTGGCCGCCGCGGCCAGCCATCCCGACCTCGCCGAGGTGACCGACCGGCAGCTGTCCCGGGGGCACGGTCCGCTGTTCGACGTGGTGGCCGACCGCCGGGCGCTGACCTCCGACGACATCCTCGCCGAGACCCGCTGGCCCGAGGCGATGTCGGACATGCTGCGCCGCGGGGTGCGCTGCTTCGCCACCACCCCGCACGCGAGCCCGCGGGTCCTCGTCACGCTCACCCTGTACGGGGTGACGGCGAAGGCGCTCGGGCCCGAGCGGCACGCGATCACTTCCCTGCTGGTCGCGCAGGGCACCGCGGCCTTCTCCAACAGCCAGCAGTACGACGACGTGCACCGCACCGCCGTCCAGCTCCAGGCGGCCGTCGAGGCGCGTGCGGTCGTCGACCAGGCCAAGGGAATTCTCATGCACGCGCTCGGTTGCGACGCCGACGAGGCGTTCGCCGAGATGCGTCGCATCTCACAGACACGCCACGTGAAGCTCACCGCACTTGCCCAGCGTATCGTCGGTCACCAGGGCCTGCCCTAGGTGCGGGCGGGGAGCATAGGCTGCGTGGAGCGGCCCCGTAGAACGGTGTCCGGCCCGGGACGGGCGGGAGCCGCCTGGTTCCACCGTGGCGACGCGGACGAAAGGAGACCAGATGCACGATCGGCCTGACCAGCTCGAGCCCGAGACCCTCCTGCGGGAGGTCTCGGACCTCGAAGGACGCATCGGCGAGCTGCGCCAGGCCGCCGGCGTGCCCGAGCCCGACCTGCGCGCCACGCTGGACGCGGCGCTGGTCGAGCTGGAGCTGGCGCTGACCGTGCTGCGCACGATGGGCGGCGAGCAGGCCGGCGAGCCGAGCGGGTCGGCCGCCGCCGAGAACGAGCGGCGCGTGCTGCGCACGGTCTTCCAGGACGCCCCCGTGCCGCTGTTCCTGCTCGACCGGACGACGAACGTCCGCCGCGTCAACCGCCAGGCGGCCATGCTGCTCGGCACGTCGGCGGGATACGTGTCGGGCAAGCAGTTCACGGCGTTCTGCGACATGGCGACCCGGGCGGCGGTCCGGTCGCAGCTGGCGGCGGTGATCCGGACGGGGCAGCGGCGCCGCGTCAGCGTCCGGTTCCTTGGCCGCGACCATCCGATCGACGCCGTGCTGACGGTGGCGCGCGTGTGGATCCGCGGCGAGCCCGACCCGATGGTCGTGGTGGCCGCCGGGCCGACGACCACCCCCGCCGACGACGGCGGGCCGCCCGCGTCCAGGGCCCAGGCGGCGGGTGCCGCCCGGGTGCGGGCCGGGGACGGCGGGCAGGGCGACGACGAGGCCGTGGCCACGATCGTGCACCGGATGGACGTCCTCGCCACCGCCAGCGAGCTGCTGCTGGACGAGCCGGTCTTCAACGAGACGGTGGCCGTCCGGCGCTGCGCACGGCTGCTGGCCGCCGAGCTGGCGGACTGGGCCTTCATCGACCTGACCGGCCCTGGCGGCGGCGGTCCGCCGGCGGGCGCGCAGGGCGGCGCGACCAGGGCAGGCGCGGCGCTCCCGCTGCGCCGCCAGGTCGTGATGGGCCCGGAGGACGAGCGGTCCGTCGAGGCCGCGAGGATGCTGGAAGAGGTGGACCCCGCCGAGGACACGCTTCCCCACGACGTGTTCGTCACCCGGCAGAGCGCGCTGCGCCCGCACGTGGAGGACCTCGACGTGCTCGGCATGTGCCCGGACGGGCTGCCGGTGTGCGGCAAGATCGGTGCGACGTCGGTGCTCAGCGTCCCCATCGAGGACGGCGACCGCGCCATCGGCACGATCACGCTGGCGGCCAGCGGCGAGTACGGCCCGTTCGACCTCATGGACCTCGGGGTCGTGCAGCGGCTCGGCCGCTACCTGGCCCTGGTGATCCGGGCCGCGCGGCTCTACCGGCGCCGCGCCGAGGTGGCGGACACGCTGCAGGCCGGGCTGCTGCCGAAGACGCTCCCGTCCATCCCGGGGGTGAGCGTGGCGGCCCGGTACCTGACGTCCACGCACGGCTCGGAGGTCGGCGGCGACTTCTACGACGTGTTCCGCACCGAGAACGGGTGGGGGCTCGTCCTCGGCGACGTGTGCGGCAAGGGCGAGGACGCGGCGGCCGTGACGTCGACCGCCCGGCACTGCGTCCGGCTCGCGTCGCGGTGGAAGGCCCGTCCCGGCGACGTGCTCGCGACCGTGAACGAGGCCCTGCTGGACGAGGACCGGTTCGTCACCGCCGTGATGGCGAGCATGACGCTGGAGACCGAGCGGATCATCGTGTCGCTCGGCACCGCGGGCCACCCGCCGGCGATCGTCGTCCGCGCCGACGGGGTGATCCGGTCGGCGTCGCGCGGCGGCGTCCCGCTCGGCCTGTTCGAGGACTTCGAGGCCGGGCTCGACACGATCGACCTGTCCGTCGGCGACACGCTGATCCTGCATTCGGACGGGGTCCTGGAGGCGTGCGACATGACGCGGCAGGAGTTCGGCCAGGAGCGGCTGCTGGAGGCGCTCGCCGGGCACGCCGGGAAGCCGCCGGAGGAGATGCTCGCCGGGGTGGAGCGGGCGCTGCTCGACTACTGCGACGGCGACCTGCGCGACGACGTGTCCATGCTCGCGCTGCGGGTGGAGCCGCCGAGCCTCGACTAGAACGTCCCGGCCGCGCGACTGACCGGCGTTTTGCTGGGGTAAACGGCTTTCATGAGCGTCGATCCCGCCAGCAAGCCCCGTAACGAGACAGAGCACGAGCGGCTGGACCGGCAACTGATGGAGCTCCTCCAGGGCTTCCGTGTGGCGACCACCGGTGTGCAGGTGCTCTTCGCGTTCCTGCTGACCGTCCCGTTCTCCGCGCGCTTCGACGAGGAGGTCGGCGAGACGGGCAGGGTGCTGTTCTACGTCGCGCTGTTCGGGGCGGGCCTTGCGTCCGTGTGCTTCATCGCCCCGGTCATCCAGCATCGGATCCTCTTCCGGCTCGGGCAGAAGGCCCTGCTGATCCGGCGCGCCAACCGGTTCGGGATCGCCGGCGCCTTCGCGCTGGGCGTCTCGATGACCGCGGCGACGACGCTGCTCGTCGAGTCGCTGTCGGACGAGGCGGCGGCCGCCGCCGCGACGGCCGCGGTCGCCGTGGTCCTCGGCGGGTGGGCGTGGTTCGTCCAGCCGTACCTGACGAGGCGGCGCACGGAGGCCCGCGCGCCGGAGGCCGAGGAGTCCTGAAACGCGGTCGCCCGGGTTCCGGCCGGTGCGGCCGCGAACGCGGCGAAGGAACCCTCGGAGCGCGCGTGGCACGCTCCGAGGATCCAGGTGCCGGCCGTCGGCCGAGGGAGCCCCTCAGTCAACGGCATCGTGGGAGGCGAGGCAGCGGCGGTACGGTCGCCCGATCTTGCAGTCTTCGGGGTCGCGTCCGTCGACCAGCCTCGTCACGGTGAGCCCGTTGCCCGTCACCACCACGTAGCGGTGCGAGCGGATCACCTCGGTGTAGAGGACCGTCCCGGTCGGGTCCTTGACGGCGGCGGAGCACCCCGGCTGTTCGAGGTGCCGGGTGATGACACCGTCCTTCGGCGTCGAGAACCCGCGGGCCAGGGACTTGATCTCCTTGCCGTTCGGGCAGGTGCCCCAGTCCCCGACGTTGCCGGGGTGCGTGTCGCGGTCGGCCTTGGAGCCGCCCGCCATCGCCAGGATGCCGCCCACTGCCGCCACCACGAGGGAGAGGAGTAAGGCCCAGCGATATTTATTGAAGAAGTCCATGAGAGTTCCTCGGATGCGTTGAGGTCTGCTCTGCGGTCCGATATCCGCAGCGATGCATACCTTTCCGCTGTCTCGCCGAGAAACCAAATCGATGGCGAGACCGGAGAATCACTCTGGAGGGAGCGAGAGTGCGCACGCATCACGAGAGGAACGTGACCGTCCCTGTCAATGTCGATGGACTTGCCTGAATCGACCGTGGAAACCGAAAAGTCGGGCCACTCGCCGGCCGGCCCGGAGCGGGCCCGCCCCTCGGCGGGCCCGCCCAGAGGCGCCTCAGTAGGAGCGGCCGAAGATGACGCGCTTGCCGTAGGCGGAGGGGCGGCCGCACTTCACGCAGACGCCGGTCTCCTCGGGCGCGTCGGTCGCGATGACGCGCGGGGTCGCGGCGGTCTCTGCCTTGATGTCGTCCTCGCACGCGGTGTCGCCGCAGTGGAACGCGCGGGCCCAGCCGGTGGCGACCTGTGCGGCGAAGGCGTCCCAGCCGTCCACGACGGCGGTGTTGTCCTCGCGGAACTTCTCGGCCCTGGCCAGCAGGAACGACTGGAAGTCGGCGAGCATCCCGGGCAGCACCTCGGGCACCTTGTCCAGCGGGATCTGCTCCTTGCCCTGGCCCTCGACGGTCGGGAGCCGCCGGACGACGGTGGCGACGCCGGCCTCGATGTCGCGCTTGCCCAGCTCGATGCGGATCGGGACGCCGCGCATCTCCCACTCGTTGAACTTGAACCCGGGCGTCAGCTGCGGGCGGTTGTCGTCGACGTGCACCCGGATGCCCGTCGACTTGATCGCCGCGCCGAGCCGGCGGGCCTGCTCGGCGGCCTGCTCGCCCTGCTCCTTGCGGCCGATCGGCACGATCACGACCTGGTAGGGAGCGAGCCGGGGCGGCATCACCAGGCCCTTGTCGTCCCCGTGCGTCATGATCACGCCGCCGATCATGCGGGTGCTCATACCCCAGGACGTGGTGTGCGCGAGGGTGAGCCTGCCCTCCTCGTCCTGGTACTGGATCTCGAACGCCTTGGCGAAGTTGGTGCCGAGGTAGTGGGACGTGCCGGCCTGCAGGGCCCGGCCGTCGCGCATCATCGCCTCGATCGTGTAGGTGCGGACGGCGCCGGCGAACCGCTCGCCGGGCGTCTTCTCCCCCGCCACGACCGGGATCGCCGCCAGGTCCCGCGCGACGCTCGCGTAGGCGTCCAGCGCCCACATCGTCTCGCGCATCGCGTCGTCCTCGTCGGCGTGCGCGGTGTGGCCCTCCTGCCAGAGGAACTCGGTGGTGCGCAGGAACATCCGGGGGCGCATCTCCCACCGGACGACGTTCGCCCACTGGTTCAGCAGCAGCGGCAGGTCGCGGTGCGAGTCGATCCACTTGGCCATGTACTCGCCGATGACCGTCTCGGAGGTCGGCCGCATGATCAGCGGCTCCTCCAGCTCCTTGCCGCCGGCGTGCGTGACGACGGCCAGCTCCGGGGAGAAGCCCTCGACGTGCTCGGCCTCGCGCTTGAGGTAGGACTCCGGGATCAGCATCGGGAAGCAGGCGTTGTCGTGCCCGGCCTCCTTGATGCGCCGGTCCAGGTCGGCCTGGAGCAGCTCCCACACCCGGTAACCGTACGGGCGGATGACCATCGTGCCGCGAACCGGTCCGCGGTCGACGAGCTGGGCCTGCACCACCAGCTCGTTGTACCAGGCGGAGAAATCCTCGCTCTGCGGCGTCACACCTTCTCGACTCACGGCCCCAAGGGTACTGACCATCGGCGTTGGTCAGGGCACATACGCCACGCTCCCGGGATCCGTCGATCCCGGAATACGCCTCCGACCGCTTCTCGGTCCCTGTTCGCGGGGTTGAATCGGCCGGTGGCCGGCGGGCCTTCCCGACACTGGACGGCGTGGGCCTGACGGGTGAGGGGCCCGGCATGACCGAGCCCTCAGGCGTGGTTAATTGGATTGACGGTCCGGCGGGGGTTCTCGACACTCGGCAGCATGGGACACGTCGAGGTGGGCCACGTCGGCCATGTGCTGCCGGACGGCCGGATGCTGCTCGACGACGTCTCCTTCCGGGTCGGCGACGGTGTCACGGCCGCCCTGGTGGGCCCGAACGGCGCCGGGAAGACGACGCTCCTGCGCCTGATCGCGGGCGACCTGGTGCCGCAGTCCGGGACCGTCGCGCACAGCGGCGGCGTCGGCGTCATGCGCCAGTTCATCGGCAGCGTGCGGGACGGGTCGAGCGTGCACGACCTCCTGCTGTCGCTGGCGCCGCCGCGGGTCCGGGACGCGGCGGCCGCGGTGGAGGCGGCCGAGCTGGTGATGATGGAGCGCGACGACGAGCCCGCCCAGCTGCGCTACGCCACGGCCCTCGCCGGATGGGGCGACGCGGGCGGCTACGAGGCCGAGGTGCTCTGGGACGCGTGCTGCGTCGCGGCCCTCGGCGTCTCCTACGACTCGTGCCGGTGGCGTGAGGTCCGCACCCTGTCGGGCGGCGAGCAGAAGCGGCTCGCGCTCGAAGCCCTGCTGCGCGGCCCCGACGAGGTCCTCCTCCTGGACGAGCCCGACAACTATCTGGACGTCCCGGGCAAGCGGTGGCTGGAGGAGCGGCTGCGGGAGACGCCCAAGACCGTCCTGCTGGTGTCGCACGACCGGGAGCTGCTCGACCGCACCGCCGACCGGATCGTCACCGTCGAGGCGTCCCGGGTGTGGATCCACGGCGGCAGGTTCTCCACCTACGCCGCCGCCCGCCGCGACCGCAACGACCGCCTGGAGGAGCTGCGGCGCCGCTGGGACGAGGAGCACGCGAAACTCAAGGAGCTGGTCAACACCCTGCGGACCAAGGCCACGGTGAACGACGGTTTCGCGTCCCGCTACCGCGCGGCGCAGACCCGGCTGCGCAAGTTCGAGGAGGCGGGGCCGCCCGAGATCCCGCCCCGCGACCAGAACCTGAAGATGCGCCTGCGCGGCGGCAGGACGGGCAAGCGCGCGGTGGTCTGCGAGGAGCTCGAACTTACGGGCCTGATGAAGCCGTTCGGCACCGAGGTCTGGTACGGGGAGCGCGTCGCCGTCCTGGGCTCGAACGGCTCCGGGAAATCGCATTTCCTGCGCCTCCTCGCGGCCGTCGCGGAGGCGCTTCCCCGCGGCGCGACGCCGGTGAAGCCCGTCGCGCACACCGGCGTGGCCCGGCTGGGCGCGCGGGTGGTGCCGGGCCTGTTCGCGCAGACCCACGCCCGTCCTGACCTGGCCGGACGCACCCCGTGCGAGATCGTCATGACCGAGCACGCGAAGTTGCGGGGCGACGCGATGAGCGCGCTCACCCGCTACGAGCTGAACGTGTGCGCCGAGCAGCCCTTCGAGACCCTCTCCGGGGGGCAGCAGGCCCGCCTGCAGATCCTGCTCCTGGAGCTGGGCGGCGCCACCCTGCTCCTGCTGGACGAGCCCACCGACAACCTCGACCTGGCCAGCGCCGAAGCGCTTCAGGAGGGTCTGGAGTCCTACGAGGGGACGGTCGTCGCGGTGACCCACGACCGCTGGTTCGCCCGCGCCTTCGACCGCCACCTGGTGTTCGGGTCCGACGGCTCGGTGTACGAGTCGGCGGATCCCGTCTGGGACGAGACCCGCGTGTCCCGCCCCCGCTGAGCCGCGCGGGCGCCCGCACGCTCGGCGCCGAGGTGCTGGACACCGGCGGACGCTCCGTGAGCGTGCACGCGGCGGCAAGATCGTTTAGGGTCTTCGGCGACCCGGCCATCAGGGCCGGGTCGCCTCGCGTCGCGGGGAACGGAACCAAATACACCGAAGGATGTGGTTCAAGTGGCTGACACCCACGACCCCAAGAAGTGGCAAACCGGTCTGGACATGACCTCGAGTTCGGACCCGGATGTCCGGGCGGCGGGCTTCGTGCAGCTGCGCGACGCCGAGAACGACACGGACGGCTCCCACCCCGGGGGCGCCAAGCCCAAGCCCGAGGGAACGACGGGCCAGAGCTGACCGGACCTCGCCGCTGACGCGGTGAGGACCGTTTCTGGTGGCCGGACGAGAGTCCGGCCACCTTTTTCGTTCACTCGATCCCGGGCCGAGCCCGTGTCCCGGCGGGAAGTCCCTTGTGAGCAGGGACGGGAGCCCTGTCCCAATTCGGGCTGTGATGGATAAGGTGCCCGGGTGCGGGTGGTGGTCACTGGTGCGGCGGGGTTCATCGGGAGCCATGTCGTCGACGCGTTCTCGGGGGCGGGGCATGAGGTGCTGGCCGTCGACGCGCCGGAGCGTTCGCTGAGTCCCGGCGTCGCCCGGCGGACGTGGGCGAGGGTCGCGACCAGGCCGGGGGTCGTCGCCGCCGAACTCGACCTGGCGGTGGACGATCTCGCCGCCGTCTCGGCCGCGGACGTCGTCGTGCACCTGGCGGGACGTCCCGGGGTGCGCGACTCGTGGGGGCCGGGCAAGGCGGTCGTCGAGCGGGACAACGTGGCGGCGACGCGGCGGCTGCTCGCGGCCTGCGTTCAGCGGCCGCCCCGGTCGCGGCCGAAGGTCGTCGTCGCGTCCAGTTCGTCGGTGTACGGGTCGGCGGGACCGCGTCCGAACCGGGAGGACGATCCGCTGAAGCCGGCCAGCCCGTACGCGGTGAGCAAGGCGAAGGCGGAGCGGCTCGCGCGGACGGCCGCCCGGAGCGGGCTGCGGACGGTGCTGCTCCGGTACTTCTCCGTCTACGGCCCCCGGCAGCGCCCCGACATGGCGTTCCACCGGTTCGTCGAGGCGGCGCTGGACGGGCGCCCGCTGCCGGTGTTCGGAGACGGCCGCAGCTCCAGGAGCTTCACGCACGTGCGGGACGTCGTCGCGGCCACGCTGGCGGCGGCGGCCGAGGACCTGCCGCCCGGCGTCGCCGTCAACATCGGGCACGCCGAGCATGTGGCGGTCCGCGACGCGATCGCGATGCTCACCGGCGCACTGGGCGTCCCGGCGCAGATCCGGCGCGAGACGCCCGTGGCCGGGGACGCGGCGCGCACCTGGGCCGACACGTCCCGCGCCCGGGAGCTGCTCGGCTGGACGGCCGCGACGGACCTGGCCGAGGGGCTCGCGGACCAGATCGCCTGGCACCGCGGGCTGCGGACCGTGCCGGAAGGGGCGGCGGTCGGATGATGCACGGTCCCCTGCGGCACAGGGCGGCGTACGTCGCGTTCGACCGGTTCCCGTCCAGCAAGGGGTCGGCGGTCCACATCGCGCAGATGGCCGACGAGCTGTTCACCCGGTTCGACGGCGGCCTGCTCGCCGCGATCGGCGGCGGCGACCTGCCGCGCTACCAGCGGGAGGGGACGCGGGAGGTCGCGCGGTTCGACGCGTCGATCCCCAACCTGATCGACCGGGCCGAGGCGTTCTCCGGCTGGGTCGCGGCCCACCTGCGGCCGCACTGGGAGACGCTGGAGGTCTGCCACGTGCGCGACCCGTGGAGCGCGCTTCCGGCGGTCGCGGACGGACGGCGCCACAAGGTCGTGTACGAGGTCAACGGGCTGCCGTCCATCGAGATGAGCCACACCTGGCCCTGGGCCGCGCCCGCCACGCTCGGCAAGATCCGCGAACTGGAGCGATTCTGCCTGGAGCGCAGCGACGCGGTGGTGGTGCCGTCGCGAGTGATCGGCGAGGCCGTCCGGGGACTCGGGGTTCCGGAGGGCCTGATCCACCTGGTGCCCAACGGCGCCGACGTCGGCGGCAGGCCGGAACGTCCCGCGGGCGCGCCCGAGCGGTATCTGGTCTACGTCGGCGCGCTCCAGCCGTGGCAGGGCCTGGACGTGCTGATGCGCGCGTTCGCGCGGCTCGCCGACCTGCCCGGCCTGCGGCTGGTGGTGTGCGCGTCCGTCCCGGAGCGGCGGGCCAAGCCGGTGCGGCGGCTGGCCGAGCGCCTCGGCGTCGCCGAGCGGGTCGACTGGCGGTTCGCGCTGCCGCACCACGAGGTCGCCGCGTGGCTGGCGCACGCCGAGGTGTCGGTGGCGCCACTGACCGGCTGCGCCCGCAACCTGGACCAGGGGTGCGCGCCGCTGAAGGTGATCGAGTCGATGGCGGCGGGCGTCCCGGTGGTCGCCTCGGACCTGCCCGCAGTCCGCGAGCTGATGGCGGACGGGCGGCACGGGCGGCTGGTCCCGGCGGACCGTCCCGCCGAGCTGGCCCGGGCCGTCCGGATCCTGCTGGAGTACCCGGAGGAGGCGGCGGCGATGGGGCGGAGGGGCCGCGCGCACATCGAGGAGAGCCTGACCTGGGCGCGGTCGCGCGCCCGGCTGGCCGAGGTCTACCGCACGACGACACGGGGTCGATAGGTGGTTCGTCATGTTCTGGCGTAAGCAGAAGGCCGCCATCGAGCGGTTCCATCCGCTGCACAGGGCGCTGACCCTGGAGCAGGGCTTCTCCGTCTCGCTGCGGCGGGACGACTGGGAGCCGGTGATCCAGAGCCTCGCGCAGCACGGGGCGCAGGTGCGGCGGCGCCGGTGGCGGCTGCACGGGCGGGTCCCGGGGGTGCTCGTGCCGCTGCTGCGGGTGCTGTCGGCCGACATGCCCCCCGACGGGGTGCTGTCGGTGTCCGCGGACATGCGCGGGTCCCGCGTCCCGGAGAAGAACGGCCCCCAGCAGTCGCTGCCCTCCCGGCCCCCGATCTCGGGGCTCAGGCAGTGGTACGCGTTCGACCCGTGGCTGCGGATGCGGGCGGAGCTGCGCGACGGCAGCGTCGTCGAGCTGTCGGTCACCGACCGGGTGCGGCACCGCAAGTACCGCAAGAGGAACGCGCGCGGGAAGACCAAGTACAAGAGCAAGTCGAAGACGGTGCAGCTCGTGCGGGTCACCCGGCGGCTGGCCAGGGACGCGGCCGTCCGGCGGCCCTCGTCGCCGCCGCCGCGCTGGGTCAGGGTGCAGGTGAAGCAGGGCAGGCGGCTGGTGATCCGCGCGAGCGGGAAGTTCCCCGGGCCGGTGGAGGACAGGGTCCTGGTGGACCGGATCCTGCAGGTGTCGACGGAGCCGTTCCGGTGGACGCCGCCCGGCACGGCCGCGAGGAGGACCACGTGAACCGCTGCACCGTGACCACCGGGTTCTTCGTGCTCGGCCGCTGCGGCCGGTCCGCCGTGGCGACGTGCCCGCAGTGCGGCCGCCCCGTCTGCGGCGCGCACGCCGGACCGAACGCGCTGTGCCCCGAATGCGCCGCGGCGCAGGGGTACCGGACGCAGGACCCGCACCACCCCGGCTGGACGCACGGGTACCGGCGCGAGTACTACCAGGGCAGCTCGCAGACCTACAACGACGGCTACTGGTACTCCTCGTTCGACGAGTACGACCGGGGCGCCTTCAACCCGGGCGACGACTACTCCCACGGCGGTGACTGGGAACCGGACGACGACACCGGCTTCGTGGACAGCTGATGCCCCGCGTCCTGTGGATCACCGAGCACTACCCGCCGAGCCGGGGCGGCATGGCGCAGTCCTGCGACCGGATCGTGCGGGGCCTGCGGGGCGCCGGCGCCGAGGTCGACGTCGCCCACCTGACCCGGCGGTCACGGCCGTGGGGCGTGTCGCGCGAGCACGGCGGGCGGCTCGTCACCGCGCCGCTCGGGGACGACTCCGAGCACGCGCTGCGCCGCCTGTGGACGACGATCACCGCCGCGGACCTGACCGGGTACAGCCACGTCGTGGCGTTCGGCGGCGTCCACGCGATGCTCGCCGCGCCCGTCCTGTCCGCGCTGCTCGGCGCGCCGCTGGTGACGCTGCTGCGCGGCAACGACATCGACGTCGGCGCCTTCTCGATGCGGCGGCGCGGCGTGCTGGCGGACGCGCTGCGCGCCTCGTCCCGCGTGTGCGTCGTCGCCCGGTCGCACGCGCCGCTCGTGTCGGCGCTCGCCCCCGGCGCGGCGGTCGCGTTCGTCGCCAACAGCGTCGACACCGCACAGTGGCGGGTGCTGCCCTCCGAACGGGAGCGGGGGCGGGCCTGGCGGGAGGGCAACGTCGCCCCCGGCCGCCGGACGATCGGGCTCATCGGCCAGCTCAAGGTCAAGAAGGGCGTCGGCTTCTTCCTGGAGGCACTGGCGGCGTCGCGCCGCACCGACGCCTTCCACCTGCTGCTCGTGGGCGAGGTCGAGGACTCCGTGCGGGAGTGGCTCGTGGAACGCGGCGTCCCGCACTCGTTCCTGCCGTTCCTGGAGCGGTACGACCTTCCGGCCGTCTACGCGAGCTGCGACCTGGTCGCGCTCCCCTCCTTCTACGACGGGATGCCGAACGTGGCGCTGGAGGCGGCGGCGCTCGGCGTGCCGCTGATCGCCTCGGACGCCGGCGGGCTGGCGGACGTGGCCGACGACGAGATCGGGTTCACCTTCCCGGCGGGCGACCCGCACGCGTGCCGCGCGGCGGTCGACCGGGCCGCGCGGGCGGGCGGCGAGGAGCTGGCGAAGCTCGGCGCGGCGGGCGCCGAGCGGATCCGGCGCGACTTCACCCCGGCCGCCGAGACCGCGGGCTACCTGGCCGTCCTCGACGAGGCGCGTTGATCGTCTGCTACGCGGCCGGTGACGGGCTGGGGCATCTGACGCGGCTCCGGTCCGCCCTGCACACCCTCGGGCGGGAAGGGCCGGTCACCGTGGTGACCGGGTCGCGGTTCGCGGCCGACCCGCGCGTGACCGGCGGCTGGGACGTCGTGGAGACCGCCGGCCCGGCGGCCCCGCAGCCGGACGAGGTGATCGTCGACGCGTTCCCCGCCGGGCTGAGGGGCGAGCTGACCCGATTCCCTTCCGGGACGCGGACGACGCATCTGGCGCGGCTGCTGCGCTGGGACGCCTACCGGCCCCTGCTCCCCCCGGACCCGCCCCGCTTCGACCGGGCGTTCGTCCTGGAGGAGCTCGACCCCGCCCACCATGCCTACCTGCGCACGGTCTCGGACGAGGTCGTGCCTTTGACACTCGCCGATCCCCCGTCGGAGCCGGTCGACGTGCACGGCTGGCTCATCGTGCACAGCGGCCCAGACGCGGAGACGCTCCAGCTCGTCGCCTACGCGCAGGACATGGCGTCGCTCGAACGGGTCCGTCCGCCGATGACGCTGGTGTCGCCCGCCAGGCCGCACGGCCTGCCGCCGCACGTCGTCCACCTGGACGTCTATCCCGCCTGCGTTCCCGGCCCGAACGTCGAGCGGATCGTCACCGCGGCGGGGTTCAACGCCGTCCGCCAGTACGCACCCTGGCGGGGACGGCACCGGATGATGCCGTTCCCGCGCAGCCTGGACGACCAGTACACCCGCGCGGCCCGCGCCAGAGGCGGGTCCTCGCGCCAGAAATAGGTGCGCGCTAGAAGTAGGTGGAGGTCAGGTCGCCGGTCGGCCAGGTCGTCACCGCGTTCGCGGCCTTGTGCAGCAGCGAGTCGATGTCGGCGTAGCTCGCCGCGTCGCCCTCCTGGCGCTGGTCGAACAGGACCGCCCACGACAGCCCGTCGTACCGCCGGACCAGCAGCGTGTACGTCCCGGCCAGGCTCCCGTTGTGCCAGGTGTTGCGGCCCCCTGTCACCGGGCGCACCTGCCATCCGCAGCCGTAGTACCAGCCGTCGGCGTTGACGCCCGTCTCCGGCTTGGCGAACGCCCGGCTGACGGACGCCGACGTCAGGACGGACGTCCCGCCGTCGTAGACGCCCGCGAAACGGGTGAGGTCCATGGCGGTGGCAAGCCAGCCGCCGTGCGCGTCCATGTTCTCCAGGTTGAACGCGCCGTCCGGGAAGGGCACCTTGGTGCCGCTGTTGTCGAACACGGTGGTGCCCGTGTAGCCGGAGTAGTACGGGACCTCGCCGGCGGCCTTGGTGAGCGTCCTGCCCAGGCGCATCCGCGTGATGCCGCGGGGCGCGAGCACGGTCTGCCGGACGTAGTCCTCGTACTTCTTCCCGGTGACCTTCTCGATGATCCGGCCGAGCAGCAGGAACCCGTAGTTGGAGTAGGCGTACTGCGTCCCGGGCGCGTGGTCGAGCGCGCGCGCCGACACGTACCTCATGATGTTCGCCTGCGACACCGGCAGCGCGACGCCGAGCTCCCTGGCGATCGCCGCGTCCCGGAACATCGGGTCGGGCGAGATGCCGGAGTCCCAGCCGCCGAGGTGCTGCAGCAGCCGCAGCACCGTGACGTCCGCGAGGCGGGGATCGGCCGTCGTGGGGAGCCCGAGCAGCGTCGCCGCCCGGTCGGTGAGCTTCAGCTTCCCGTCCTGGGCGAGGCGGAGCACCGCGGTCGCCGTGACGGGCTTGGAGATGCTGGCGATGCGGAACGGCGAGGTCGGCTGCGTCTTGAAGGCGCCGTCCTCGGCGTAGGTGTAGCCGCGCGACAGGACCAGCTTGCCCTTGCGGACGACGGCGAGCTGCCCGCAGGGGATCGCGCGCGCCTGCATGAAGCTCTTCAGCGTGGAGTCGAAGCCGCCGAGTCCGGCGAGCGCCCTGCCGGTCACTCCCCACGTGCGGGCCGCCGCTGCCGCCCGCACCGTCCTGGACGCCCCGGACCCCCCGGAAGCGCAGCCCGCGAGCAGCGCCGGCGCGGCCGCCAGGCCCGCCGCCTTCCCGAAGTTCCGCCTGCTCAGCTCCGCCACCGCGGCCCCCTGAAGATCGAATGTCCGGAAAGCGGTGATCATGAACTCTAGTGCATTCGATCTTCAGTGGTGGGCGAACGCGGGGCCCTGCGCCGCCGGTCAGGACCTGCTCGGGCAGGGTCGACCCGGGCGGGGCCTACTCGGGCAGGCGGATCTCGAACTCGATCTCGACCTCGTCGGCGAGCCGGAGCGCGCCGAAGAACGCCGAGTAGGGCTTGATGCCCCAGCGGCTCTGCTCGACGGTGACGCCGCCGCGCACCCGCTCGCCGTCCCGGGCGGCCGCGAGCCGAACCGGCTTGGTCCGTCCCATGATCGTCAGGTCGCCCTCGACGGCGTCCTCGCCGATCGCGGTGGAGACGAACCGGATCTGCGGGTACCGCCGGACGTCCAGGACCTTCCGCAGGTTCTTCACGATCTCCGCGCGGTCCTGGTCGGTGAGCGGCTTCACGCCGCCGGCGCCCTCCCGCACCTCCAGCCCGTCCACCTCGACGGTCACCTCGACCGACGAGGCGTCCAGGGGTTCGCGCGCCTCGACCGCCGCCGACCAGCGCGCGGCCTCGATGGTCAGGTCGTGCCCCGCGCGCCGGCCGAGCCCGCTGCGCCCCGTGCGGACGAGCAGCCGACCGTCCTGCGGCCCGAGCTCGAACTCTCCGTCCATGCATCCCACCCTGCCACGCGGGTCACAGACACTCCACCTCGGGTTGCGAGCGGTACTCGGTGTGGAACCTCTCGCGGCGCACCTCGCGCCCACCGGCGAGCAGCGTCCGCCACACGTCGACCTCGAAGCCCTCCCGGCCCGTCATGGGGATGCACTCGCCGCCGCGGCCGACGCCCGATCCGAACGGCCTGAACCCGTACCGGTCGGACGTCCGCGACCGCACCTCGTATTTGCGCCGGCCCCACAGGTCGACCGTCAGCGACGTCGCCGAGTAGGCCACCTGAATCCGCACCGGCTCGCCGGTGTCGTTCCTCCAGGCGAAGTCGAGCTGCGGATAGAACACCGCGGCCTCGCGCCCCTCCGGGTACTCCGGCATCCACAGGGTGTGGGCGCTCGCCTTCCGGATGTCCAGCCCGGCCAGGAACACCGCGTTGAACAGGGTCGTGGACACCTGGCAGATGCCGCCGCCCACGTCGTTCGCCAGCCGCGAGCCCATGATCGCGGGCGCGGGCACGTACCCGCGGCTCCTGGTGCGGGGCCCGACGGCGTCGTTGAACGAGAACGTCGCGCCGGGCTCGACGACATGGCCGTCCAGGGCCCGGGCGGCGAGCTCGATGTTGCGGACGCGGGGCTCGCCCGCCGCGAACCGCGTGGTGAACGTGCTCATCAGGCGGTCGGGCGGCAGCGCGCCGGGCCCGCCGCGCCCGGCCGGGTCGCGGTGCGGCACGGTGAGCGCCGCCGACACCCCCGAGAGCCGCGGGCCCTCCAGGTAGGCGGCCAGCAGGAGCCCCGTCGACGCGACGGCGCCCGCCGCGACGGGCCACCACCGCCGGACGCCGCGCCGCAGCCGCTCGCGGCGCCCCCGTCCCTCCCGACGGCGCCCAGGCCCGATCCGCCCCACCGACCACACCCCCCGACGATCCCAACGGGATCTTTCACGGACCCTGCCGCCCACCCGCGGCGGGCACCCGCGCCTTTACCCGAACAGAACGAACGTCCGAACAACACGGGCCCTACGGGACGGCGGGCGCGGGGGGGCGCCGAGCGCCGTCAGCGGGCGCGGGCCCCGGCGCGCATCCGCTCGGGGTCGATCTCCCGGCCGGGACGCCTGCGCAGGTACTCGGCCTCCATCTCGTTCATGCGCCGCGTGTGCTCGCCGTAGGCCTGGTCGGCGGCGTGCCGCAGCGCGTCAAGCCTCGTCTCGTACAGGTGGCCGAGCTCACGGAGCAGGTCGTCGTCGCTGAGGTCGCCGGGCGCGACTCCCAGGTCACGGCTTGTCATCGTGTGATCTCCTCCTTCATGGCGTCCCGTGCCTTACCCGGTCACCGGGGCATGAACCGTGAACACTCGCAGGGCACGGGGATGCTTGCCGAAGCGCACCGCGGGCGGCAGCGACGCCACCTCGCCGTCGCGCGCCAGCCGCAGGTCACCGGCCGGCGAGACGACCTCCATGCCGGTGGTCCGCCACGAGCGGTACCCGGGCGTGACGCGCAGATGGCCCACGATGATCGCGGCGACCGCGCGGACGCGCGGCGCGCGGCTCCCGGTCGTGACCATGCGGACGTCGAGGCGCCCGTCGTCGAGGCGCTCGCGCCAGGTGGGCGCGGCGCCCCACGAGCCGAAGACGCCGTTGCCGACGAACGCCAGCCAGACCCGCCGGCGCCTGCCGTCCACCACCAGCTCCACGGGCTCGGAGTGCCGCAGCGTGCGGACGGCGGCGACCGCGAGCGCGGGCCACTTCCCGATCAGTCTCTCCAGCCGGACGCGCCGCTCGACCACCTCGGTGTAGGCGCCGATGCTCGCGGTGTTGAGGAATATCTGCTCCGCCTCGTCCTCCACCTCGGCGGACAGCGGGGTCACGTAGGAGACGTCCGCGCGGCCGATCCGGCCCTCCCGGTAGGCCCTGATCGCCTGCGTCGCGGTCTCCACGCCGACCGCGCGGGAGAAGTGGTCGAACGTCCCGCCGGGGACGACCAGCAGCGGGACGTCGCGGCCCAGCGCGGCCCGCGCGGCCGCGTTCACGGTGCCGTCGCCGCCGACCACGGCCAGCACGTCGGCCCGCTCGGCGGCCTCGGCGCACGCCTTCTCGACGTCCGCGCCCGGCTCCAGCCGGACGATCTCCGCCGCCGGCAGCTCGGCCTCGATCAGCGCGAGCGCGATCTCCGAACGCCTCGGGAGGATCCCCGCGTCCGTCTCGGCCGCGGGGCCCGAGCCCAGGTTGACGACGGCCACCACGCCCCGCCCGTCCTGGGCGACCCGCACGTCCCCGTCCCCGGCCGGGGCCACGCGCGCCACCGGAGGGCGGGCGGGCCACACCATCCGCGTCCCGATCCCGGCGAGCGCGCCGATCCCCAGCCCAGCCAGGACGTCGCCCGGATAGTGGGCGCCGGTGTAGACGCGGGAGAAGGCCACCGCCGCCGCCGTCGCCGCGACCGGGACGCCCACCGCCGCCGGCGCCTCCAGCGCGACGCCGGTCGCGAACGCGGCGGCCGAGGCCGAGTGCCCGGAGGGGAAGGCGTGCGAGGTCGGCAGCTTCCACCGGATCCGGATCGGGGGGACGAGGTCGACGACGGGGCGCCTGCGGCGGAAGGCCTGCTTGCCGACGACGTTCACCGCGGGGCTCGCCACGGCGATCGCGATGGCCCCGCGCAGCGCCGCGCGGCGCAGCCGCGGCCGTCCCGCGATCCCCATCGCGCCGGCCGCCGAGAACCACAGCACCCCGTGGTCGGCGAACCGCGACAGCCGCGGCAGGACGTACTCCAGCCCGCGCAGCCGCGCCGACGCCACCTGGTCGAACGCCCACCGGTCCATCCGGCCGAGCCTGCGCAGGAGGGGGACGCGCTGGGGCCAGGCCCGATGCTCCTGGGCGTGCCGCGACCGGCGCCGGGTGACGGACCGTGACGGCGCACAAGTGCGCCGGGAATGGTTGACGCGCATCTCCCGGGTATCCCCAGGGAGGCCGACATGATTCCGTAAAGATCTCAAATCGGGGGTCACATGCGGGCGAACGTCACTCTGGACTCAGCGACTGCAATAGGCTTCGCGGCATGAGTCACCCGGAACGGCTCGGAACCCCGGGTGGCGAGTCGGTCGGAACGATCGCGGAGCCTCCTCACGTGAACGGAACCCTGGCCGACTACGCCGCACGATACGGGCTGAGGCAGAGCGCTGCGCGCCCCCCGCTGCGCAAGTACATCCAGGATGTGTGGGCTCGCCGGAACTTCATCTGGGCGTTCGCATCCGCCAAGAACATCTCGATGTACACCGACTCCCGACTGGGTCAGGTGTGGCAGCTGCTGACCCCGCTGCTGAACGCCGGGGTCTACTACCTGATCTTCGGTGTGCTGCTGAACACCAAGCGCGGGGTGGACGACTTCATCCCCTTCCTGGTGACGGGCGTCTTCCTCTTCGGGTTCACGCAGCGGTCGGTCACATCGGGCGCCAAGTCCGTCGGCGACAACCTTTCGCTGATCAGGGCCCTGCACTTCCCGCGCGCCACGCTGCCGCTGGCGATCGCGATCGTGGAGTTGCAGCAGCTGCTGCTCGCGCTGGTCGTGCTGTTCGTGATCGTGTTCGCATGGGGCGAGCCGATCGGGCCCGAAATGCTGCTGTTCGTCCCGGTGGTGGCGCTCCAGCTCATGTTCAACGTGGGCATCAGCATGGTCATGGCCCGGCTCGGGGCGTTCAACCGCGACATCACCCAGCTCCTGCCGTTCGTCATGCGGACCTGGCTCTACGCGTCCGGTGTGATCTTCAGCCTGCCGTCGCTGATGAAGCCGGGCAGCCGGCTGGCCGAGTACCCGTGGCTGGGCGAGTTGATGCAGCTCAACCCGGCGTACGTGTACGTGGAGCTGAGCCGGCACGTCCTGCTCGGTGAGTACCGGTCCTATGTCGAAGGTCTCGCGCACGCCACCCCGACGGGGCAACTGTGGCTCTACGCCCTCGTGTGGGCCGCGGTGATGCTGGTGGGCGGGTTCCTGTTCTTCTACCGTGCCGAGGAGCGATACGGCCGTGGCTGACACGAAGGTCCGCGGGTCCGCCTCGATCGACCCGACCCGGGAGCCGATCGTCGTCGTGGACGACCTGCACATCGTCTACCGGGTGTACGGCGCGGGCGGCAAGGGCAACGCCGCGAGCGCGTTCTCGCGCGTCCTGCGCCGCAAGCACCGCCCGTCCATGACCGAGGTCCACGCGATCAAGGGACTGTCGTTCGTCGCGTACCGGGGCGAGGCCGTCGGCATCATCGGCACCAACGGCTCCGGCAAGTCGACGCTGCTGAAGGCGATCGCGGGCCTGCTGCCCCCGCACCGCGGCGGCGTCTACACCGACGGGCAGCCGTCCCTGCTGGGCGTGAACGCGGCCCTGATGAAGGACCTCACCGGCGAGCGCAACATCGTCCTCGGCTGCCTCGCGATGGGCATGACCCCGGCGGAGACCCGGTCCAAGTACAAGGAGGTCGTCGAGTTCGCCGGGCTGAAGGAGGGCTTCATCCAGTACCCCATGCGGACGTACTCCTCCGGCATGGGCGCCCGCCTCCGGTTCGCGATCGCCGCGGCCAAGACCCACGACGTGCTCCTGATCGACGAGGCGCTCGCCACCGGCGACGCCAAGTTCCGGGTCAAGAGCAAGCGCCGCATCGAGGAGCTCCGCAACGACGCCGGCGCGGTGTTCCTGGTGGCGCACCAGCTCGACACGGTCAAGGAGATGTGCGACCGCGTCATCTGGATCGACGAGGGCCGCATGCACATGGACGGCGACCCCGAAGAGGTCATCGCCGCCTACATCGAGGCGACCGGCAAGTAGCACCTGTCGCCGGGTTCGCGACGGGGACCGGCGGAACGTGACGCCCCCTGGTAGAGATGGGGTGTCACGATGATCCTGATGGAGGAGGTCGCCATGGCCGGCAAGCCCCCGCTCCCGCACGAGCACCTGCCCGAGGTCCCCTCGTTCACGGTCGCCAGCGACGACATCGCCGAAGGCGAGCGGCTCGCGGACCGGCACGTTTTCGACGACTGGGGTTTCAGCGGCGGCAACGCGTCGCCGCACCTGCGCTGGTCCGGGTTCCCGGACGCGACGAAGAGCTTCGCGGTGACCTGCTACGACCCGGACGCGCCGACCGGCAGCGGCTTCTGGCACTGGTCGCTGTTCGACATCCCCGCGAGCGTCACCGAGCTGCCCACGGGCGCCGGGACCGAGGACGCCGAGGTCGGGGTGCACGCCCGCAACGACTACGGGGTCAGGGCGTTCGGGGGCGCCGCCCCGCCGCCCGGCGACCCGCACCGCTACGTCTTCACCGTCCACGCGCTGGACGTGGACTCGCTCGGCCTCGGCCCGGACACCTCCCCCGCCGTCGTGGGCTTCAACATCACCGCCCACACCCTGGCGCGCGCCACGATCGTCGCGGAGTACGGCGTCTGACGCCGTCCGCGCTCCGAGGCCGTCCCGGGTTCCGGGACGGCCTCGCGCGCCTCACCCCGGTTCGCGGCCCGGTCTGAGGCGCCGGAAGCCGGGGTGGATCCCCCTGCCGAGCCCCTGCTGCTCGGCGACGCGCTCCAGCAGCGCCTTCACCTGCCGGTGCTCGTCCTGCGACAGCGCCCGGCACATCTCCTTCTCGTGCGCCGCGCCCGCCTCCGCCAGCCCGGCGAGCAGGGCGAAGCCCTTCTCGGTCAGGTACAGCGCGTAGAGGCGCCGGTCCTCGGGGTTGCGGCGGCGCTCGATCAGCCCGCGCTCCTCCAGCTCGTCCGCGAACGGGACGAAGCGGCTCGGCGGCATGCCGAGCTCGTCGGCGAGTTCCCGCTGGCTGCGGCCGGGCGCGCCGGCCAGCATGCGCAGCAGCCCGGCCTGCGGCGGGGTCAGGTCGAGCTCCGCGATCCGCTCGGCGAACCGGCCTGCCGCGTGCGCGCCCAGTTGGGCCAGCAGGAACGCCACCCCGACCTGCACGGGGGGACGGCCCTCCTCATCGTTCATACCCATGTGTACATGATAGCGACTTGACAATCGTTCCAGTTTGTAATCATTATCGAGTGTATAGCGATGGACCGATCGAGGAGAGCTCATGACCACCGCATCCGTTCCGGAACGATCCGCGCCGGCCCGCCGCCCGCAGTCCGGGCCGCCGCTGCTCGTGCCCGTCCTGTCCTTCGCCGCGCTGACCGTCGGCTACGTGATCGCCAACCGCGCCACGCCGCACCCGGATGCGACGGGCGCCGAAGTGCTGCGGTACGCGCGGGAGCACGGCACCGCGATCAGGGCGGGCTCGTGGCTGCTGCTGGCCTCGGCGATCCCGCTGGCGCTGCTGGCCGCCGTCCTGTACCGCAGGCTGCGCGCGCTCGGCATCACCGCGCCGGGCTCGGCGATCACGATGGCGGGCGGGCTGCTGGCCTCGGTCGCGCTGACGCTGAGCGCGATGACCGCCTGGACGGGCGGGCGGCTGCCGGACGACGCGAGCCCCGCCCTCGCCCGCGCGCTCGCCGACCTGTCGTTCCTGGCCGGCGGCCCCTTCTACGGCGCGGGCTTCGCGATGCTCGTGGCCGGGGTCTCGGTGACCGGCCTGCTCGCCGGGCTGCTGCCGCGCCCGCTGACCTGGATCGGGCTGGCCCTGGCCGCCGCCGGGATGCTGTCCACGCTGTCCCTGCTGGCCGACGGGTTCGCGCCGCTGCTGCCGGTCATCCGGTTCGGCGGCCTCCTGTGGCTGGTGGCCGCGGCCGCCCTGCTGCCCCGCAGCCGCCCCAGGCGCGCGTGAGCGTCCGCGCCGAGGCCGCCCCGGACCCCCTCCGGGGCGGCCTCAGCCGGTTCGACGACCCTCAGCCGGTTCCGATGAGGACGTCCCCGACGGCCGTCCGGCGGTAGAGGACGGAGCGGCCGCTGCGCTCGCGCGTGACGAGCCCGGACTCCCGCAGCACCGCGAGGTGGTCGCCGATCCCGCCGACGCTCATCCGGAGGCGGGCGCTCAGCCAGCTGGTCGTGGCGGGCTCGGCGAGCAGGCGCAGCAGATCGGCCCGCGTGTGGCCCACCAGCCTGGCCAGAGCGTCCTCGCCGCGCGGTTCCCGGCTCTCCCAGAGCGCCGCCACTCCCCTGGCCCGGTACATCAGCGTGTACGGCCAGTCCTGGTCGAGCGCCGCGCCGAGTTCGGCGAAGACGACCGGCACGAACGTCAGCCCGGCCCCGCCGAGGCGGTAGGTGGCGTCGCCGTGGATGTCCGCCTCGATGACGCCGTCGCGCCAGCGCACCCTGCGGGACAGGCCGTCCAGCGCCGCCGCCCAGCCGTAGGCGGCCAGGCGTCCCGCGCGGTGGACGATGTCGCGTTCCAGGATCGAGCGCAGCACCGGCCAGTCCGGCTCCAGCAGGGCACGCCAGGCCGTCTCCAGCCCCGCGGCGAGCCGCTCGGCCACGTCGGGGGCCTCCAGCACGTCCCGGACGGCGGCGTCCGGCTCAGGCAGCCCCTCGAGGTTGCGGGCGAGTTCGCGGCGCGCCTGGCCGAGCGGTGTCGCCCGCACGGTCACCAGCTGATCGGCGACCGTCAGGTTCGGGCGGGCGGGCGGCGGGACGACGAAGTCGGCCATGTACCCGTGCGGGCGGCGCAGGAAGGCCAGCGCGCGCAGGGCCGGGTCCCCGGCCACCCGCCGGTACGCCGGGCGGACCCGCTCCACCCAGGGCCCGAGCGGCCCGACCGGCATCCGGCCCGCGAGCACGCCGAGCGCGCTGTGCACCTCGATCAGAGGGGCGACCCCGAACCGGCTCGCCGCGAGGTCTCCGGGTCCGACCACGATGCGGTACACGTTTCGCTCCTCCCCGAAACATTGTCCATGACGGGACCGGCGGCCGCAGAGTCGCCGCCATGACCGCTCCTTCGACGACCTCCGCGCGGTACCGCGACATCTTCGGCGTCCCCGAGTTCCGGACGCTGTTCTCCCTGCAGACGCTCCAGGTGGGCGGCGACTCGGTCCGCACGATCGCGCTGTCGGTCCAGACGTTCGAACGCACGGGCTCGCCCGTCGCGGCGGCGCTCGTCTTCGCCGCCGGGATGCTCCCGTACGTGGTCGGCGGCGCCCTGCTGCTCTCGCTCGCCGACCGCATCCCGGCGCGGCGGCTGCTCACCGGCTACCACCTGCTGCGCCTGGCGGTCACGGCCGTCCTCGCGGTGGGCGGGCTCCCGCTGCCGCTGATCATGGCGCTGCTGGTCGCGGCGGGCCTGTTCGCGCCGGTCGGCAGCGCGACCGTCCAGGCCCGGCTGCCCGTCCTGCTCCCCGGGGACGGCTACGTGCTCGGGCGTTCCCTGTTCTCGATGACCAGCGCGGGCGCCCAGATCGCCGGCCAGGCCGCCGGCGGGCTGCTGCTCTCGGTGCTGGCCCCGGCCGGGACGCTCTGGCTCGCCGCCGCCGGCGCGGCGCTGGCCGCGGGCCTCGCCCGCTTCCGCCTCCCGGACGTGCCGGTGGCGTCCCGGCCCGCGTCCACCGGGACGGCGCGGGCGACATGGCGGACCAACCGGCTCCTGCTCGGCCGCCGCACGACGCGCGGGCTGCTCCTGGCCGGGTGGCTGCCGATCTCCCTGTCGGTGGCGGCGGAGGGGGTCGCGGTCCCCTACGCGGGGGAACTGGGCCGCCCCGACGCGGCCGGGCTGCTGCTGTCGGCCGCCGCGGCCGGGATGTTCGCGGGCAACCTGGTGGCGGCCCGCTGGGTCCGCCCGGAGCTGCGGGATCGCCTCGCACTGCCGCTGGCCGCGCTGACCGGCGCGCCGCTCCTGCTGTTCGCCTTCGGGCCCGGCCTGCCGGCGGCGTGCGCGCTGATGGCGGCGGGGACGTCCGGGCTGGGCTACGAACTGGTCGTCCAGCGGCGGCTCGTGGACGCGGTGCCCGAGGAGATCCGCGGGCAGGCGGTCGGCCTGTACGGCAGCGGCCTCATGACCGGCCAGGCGGCCGGTATCGGCGCGGCGGGCGCCCTGGGCGAGGTGATGGCGCCCGGTCATGTCGTGGTGCTGTGCGGCGCCGCGACACTGATCGCGTGCCTCTTCCTCCACCGGCCCCTCCGCTGAGGGGTGCGGCGTGTCCGCCCTGGGGCGGGCGAACACGCCGCGGTGGTCACTCCTGCCAGGGGAAGCGTTCGGCGAAGGCGGGCTTGAGGTCGTCCAGCCAGACGGCCTCGGGGTCGTACTGCGCGAAGAAGGGCTTGCCGACGAGATCGGCGTCGCGGCACTGGATGAAGTGCAGCGCGAAGGCCCTCTGGCCCGCGATCTCCACGACCCCGTCCACGCAGACCTTGCCGGGCGTGGCCGACATGGACGGGCCGCGGACGGTCCGGGAGAGCCCGGAGACGTTCTTGTAGGCGTCGCGGAAGATCTCGTACGCCCGGGCCAGGGGGACGGCGAAGTAGTCCTGCGGCCCCGTGTCCCGCTCGACGAACATGTAATAGGGGACGAGGCCCATCCGCGTCTGCGTGCGCCACATGCTCTGCCAGGTGGCGGCCTCGTCGTTGATCGTCCGGATCACCGGCGACTGGGTGCGGATGATCGCACCGGTGTCGCGGATGCGGCGGCACGCCTCGGCGACCATGAGGGGTTCGAGCTCGCGCGGGTGGGTGAAGTGCGCCATGAAGGCCAGGTTCTTGCCCGAGGCCACGACCTGCTCGAACAGCCGGAGCATGGCGTCGGCGTCAGGGTCGGTGACGAACTTCTGCGGCCAGTAGGCCAGCGACTTGGTCCCGATCCGGATGGATTCGAGCTGGTCGAGGTCGAGCAGCGGCTCGACGTAGCGGCGCAGTACCGGCTCGCCCATGATCATGGCGTCGCCGCCGGTGAACAGGACGCTCGTCACCTCGGGGTGCGCGAGGAGGTACTCGCGCAGCGCGGCGGGCTCGTCGCCGGCCATCTTCAGGTCGGCCTCGCCGACGAACTGGGCCCAGCGGAAGCAGTAGGTGCAGTACGCGTGGCACGTCTGGCCCTGCTTGGGGAAGTACAGCACCGTCTCGTCGTACTTGTGCTGCATCCCGGGGATCTTGCCGTCCCCGAAGCTCGGGATGTTGAGCTCCATCTGGCCCGCCGGATGCGGGTTCAGGCGCATCCGCACCCGGTGGGCGGCGGCCTCGACCTCGGCCTTGGGCGCCTCGCGGCTCAGCAGGTCCGACAGGAGCGCGACGTCCTCGGGGGCGAGCATGTCCTCCTGCGGGAAGACGAGCCGGTAGATCGGGTCGTCGGGCGCGGCGGACCAGTCGATGAGCTCGTCCACGACGTACGCGTTCGTTCTGAACGGCAGGACGGTCGCCACCGCCCGGGTCGCGAGCCGCTGCGCGGGGGTCAGCCCCGCGCGAGCGGTGAGCTCGTCGAGGTGCTTCGCCGTGAAGGCGCGGAACTTGCGACCGGTGGATCGCATTGCGGGAGCCGCGTCGTTCACCAGTGTCACGTGTTGGTACTCCTTGCTGTCAGCGGGGAAGCGCACCCGGGGGCGCCGTCACGTACCGTGATCGGGACTGCTCGGGCCACCCTATTCAACCGTTTGGGGTGGCTTCATGACCAATTAATACCCCCTGTGCGCCACCGACAAAGCCAAGGTCAGGACGATCCCGACAAATAGCCTGGTCATCATCGTTGAACCCCCATGTCTTGTCCAACGACTACGGGACGTCAACTTCTCCTTCAGCCCGCGGTAAGCCTTCGGCCAGCGGATACTCGGCTAAGGCCGACCCAGGTCACGCATCCGCGGCCGGTTCGGAAATACTGGGGGGCGGGTAGGACCGATCGGCGCACGGACCGTGCGGGCGGGAGGGGACCGGGTGAACGCTGACCAGCGGGGCGGGCCGGGTGTCGTCCCCATGCGCTTGATCGTCCTCGCCGCCCTGGCGTCGGTCACCTACGCCAGCTTCGTGCTGGAGAACGCCCTCAGCCCCAAGCTCGACTTCTTCAACGGCTACGTGAGCGAGCTGTCCGCCTCCGACCAGCCGTACCACTTCGTCTACAGTGCCGGCGACCTCATCACCGGCGTGCTGTCGATCCTGGTGGCGGCCGGGACGCTCCGCAAGCAAACCCGCAAGCCCCTCGCCACCGCCGGATGGGTGTTCCTCGGGCTGTTCGGCGTGTGCGCCATCGGCGACGCGTCCTTCCCCCTGGACTGCGCGCCGAGCCTGGAGACCTGGTGCGCCCTCCGGGAGCGCTCCGAGAACGTGTCGTTCTCCCACGAGTTCCACTCGGTGACCAGCAGCGCCGTGATCGTCTGCGGGGTGGCGGCGCTGCTGCTGCTGTCCCTGGCCGCCCGCCGGTACGGCTGGTGGCCCGCCCTGGCCCGCTGGGGCTGGCTGCTGGCGCTCGCCGAGTCGGCGGCCGCGCTCGGGACGCTGGTGGCGATGTACATGGGGCAGTGGCTCGGGGTCGTCCAGCGCGTCCAGATCGGCATCCTGTGCCTCGGGCTGCTGACCATCGCGTGGGCGCTGTACTCCGACCGGCGGGACGCGGCGCGCGAGGCACGGGACGCGTCGTCCGCGCGGGAGGAGGCGTGCCTGTGAGCCGCACGAACGGCAGGGCGGACGACAGGGCGGACGACAGGGCGGACCGCGGCCCCGGCGAGATCGTGAACGTGGGCCGCGAGCGAGTGCACGTCGTCGAGTCGGGCCCGGCGGACGGGCCGCCGCTGCTGCTCAGCTCCGGGCTGGGCGGCGCCTGGTTCGACTGGGAGCCGTCCGTCGCGCTGCTCCGGAAGGAGCACCGGGTGATCGTCTACGACCGTCCGGGCCTCGGGCTCAGCCCCGCCGCGGCCGCGCCGCCCTCGCTGCGCCGCGACACCGCCGTCATGGGGGCGCTGGCGGAGCGGGCCGGCCGGCCGGTGATCGTCCTCGCGCACTCGATGGCCGCGTTCGCCGCCGAGGCGCTCGCCAGGACGCGCCACGGGCCCGTGCGGGGCATGGTGCTGCTCGACCCGAGCTACGAGGGCGACGCGTGGGTGCCCGTGCGGCTGGCCGCCGCGCTGGCCCCGCTCGCCGCGGCGATGGGCGCGGTGCTCGGCGCGACCCGGCTGGCGCGGGCCGCCGGGCCGTTCGGCCGCCGGATGGTCCTCAGGCGCACCAGCCTCCGGGACGAGGCCGTCCCGGAGGAGGTCGTGCGGTCGGTGTACGGGCGCGGGACGGTGCTCGCCGCGGTCCTCGCGGAGGAGCTCGCCTACCGGGAGATGGCCGCCGACCTGGCGGGGCTGCGCGAGCGGCGCCCCTTCCCGCCCGTCCCGCTGGCCGTCGTGACCGCGCTGGGCGACGTCGAAGGCGACGACCGCAAGCGCGCCTGGGCCGAGGCGCACGAGCGGCTCGCCGGGATGACCCCGCACGGCAGGCGGATCGAACTCCCGGACGCCCTGCACATGGTCCCGCTCGACCGTCCCGACGCGGTGGCCGACGCGGTCGCCGGCCTCGGCCGGGTGGAGGGGGCCGCATGAGCCGCCTTCCCGCCGCCGTGCTCGCCCTCCTGCTCGCCGTGACGATGTCCGGCTGCAAGGTCATGCAGAGGATCTCCGACGGGGCGTACCGCAACGCCGTCAGCGACGGGGTCGTGGACGAGCTGGACGCGCGGGGCATCGAGCTGCGTGCACGCCCGGACTGCGAGTCGCCGGGGCGTGAGACCGACTCCGTGGTGCGCGTCGACTGCACCGCACGGACCACGACCGGGGAGCCGGTCGCCGTGGCGGGGATCGCCCGCGACGCCGACACCGAACGTCCGCGCGAGTCCTACGTGGTCACCGTCGGCGGGCGCGAGGTGCTGCGCAAGGAGTGCCTCGGCCTCGGCTGCGAGCACCCGAACGGCTGACCGGGCAAGGAATCCGCATACGGAACGGAAAAACCCATCACGCAGTGCATGTATACCCGTACCGTCGGTGACGTAGCGGGTGTGAAGATTCCCAGCGTGAAGATGCCGCGCCTCAAGATCGGGCGCAAGCCGGCCCTGATCCTGGGGTCCGCAGCACTCCTCGTGATCGCCGCGGTGGGCGGCGGCGCGTTCCTTCTGCTGTCGGGCGGCGAGGAGTTGCAGTACAAGACGCAGGCCGCGCTGCGCAAGGCGCTTCCCGCGGCCGCCACCGCCGAGCTGCACCAGCACGGCGTGCGGCTGGGGGCGCCGCTTCGATGCGCGGACCTGCCCGGCTGGACGACGAAGAAGATGCGGGTGTCCTGCACCGGCATGACCTCGGACGAGAAGCCGGTCGAGGTCATCGGCAGCGGTGAGCAGGAGACGCGCAGGAACTACTACACGATCCTCGTGGACGGCCGGCCCGTCGTGGAGAACGCGTCGTGCCTGGGCGCCGACTGCCGGAAGAAGGAGGGCTGATCCCGGCGGGGTGAGGATCGCCACTCCGGGCGTGGGGCGCCAAGGCAGGTGAAAGGACGCCATACGATGCGATGAGCTGCGTTCTTGCGGCCCACCGTGTTTCCTTTCGTCCTCCTGGAGCGGCCATGACCGGCACCGGCGAGCCGTCGCGGCCCGTGACGCCTCGCCCGGCGGAGCCCGGCCCGCCGGTGCCCGGCCCCGCGGAGCCCGGCACGGCACCGTCACGCACGGCACCGTCACGCACGGCACCGTCACGCACGGCACCGTCACGCACGAGCCCGGCGCCGCCGCGGGCCGCTCCGCCGCCGCCCGGGAGAACCGCGCCGCGCCCGGCGCCGCGCCGTCCGGCGACGGTCCGCCCGCTGCCGATCGCGGTCGACACGATGGGCGGCGACCACGCCCCCGAGGAGATCATCGCGGGGGCGGTGGCCGCGGTCCGCGAGCACGGCGTCCGGCTGGTGCTGGTCGGGCGGGCGGCGCGGATCCGGCGGGAGCTGGACCTGCACGGCGTCCTCGGGACGATCCCCATCGTGCACGCCGACGAGGCCCTGGACATGGGCGAGGGCGCGCTCGCGAGCTGGCGCAAGCCCCGCTCGTCCATCGCGATCGCCTGCCACCTGATCAAGCAGGGGCGGGCGTCGGCGCTGGTGTCGGCGGGCAGCACCGCCGGGGTGGTGGCGACGTCGCGGCTGCGGCTCAAGGGCCAGCAGGGCGTGGTGCGGCCGGCGATCGCGGTGGCGCTGCCGACCCGGCCGCGCCCCACGATCCTGCTGGACGCGGGCGCCACCGCGGACGTCAAGCCGGAGGGGCTCGTCCAGTTCGCCGCGCTCGGCACCGCCTACGCGCAGATCCTGCTCGGGGTGGACCGCCCGACCGTGGGCCTGCTCAACATCGGCACCGAGCCGGGGAAGGGCAACAAGCTCACCAAGCGGGCGCACGAGCTGCTCGCGACCGGCAGCCACGGCATCGAGTTCGCCGGGAACGTGGAGGGCCACGACCTGCTGGGCGGGCGCGTCGACGTCATCGTCGCCGACGGGTTCACCGGGAACATCGCGCTCAAGACCGTGGAGGGCACGGTCGCCACCGCGTTCACGGAGATCCGCGACGCGATGACCTCCACCCCCGCCGCCCGGATGGGCGCGCTGCTGCAGCGCCGCCGCCTCCAGGACCTGCGCGACCGCCTCGACCCCGACACCTACGGCGGCGGCGTCCTGCTCGGCCTGAACGGGACGGTCGTGATCGCGCACGGCGCCTCCCGGGCCCGCGCCGTCACCGCGGCCTGCGACCTGGCGCACCGTCTGGCCGCCGGCCGGATCGTCGAGCGGATCCGCGAGCAGGTCGCCGCGACCCGCACGTCCCGGTTCGGACGCTGGACGCACGGCGAGCGGGACGGCGACAGGCCCGCCGAGAAGCCGGCCGACAGGCCCGGGGAGAGGGTCCCGGAGGTCCCCTCCCCCGCGGCCGACACCGTCCCCGACCGCAAGGAGCCGCCCGCCGCGCCCTAGCCCCGCGCAAAACCGATTCCGGGCCCTGTCGCGTCGCCGATAACCTTGGCACATGCCCGATCCGCAACTCGTACTCGCCGCCCGGGTCCAGGCCGCGCTGAGCGCCGCATTCGGACCGTCGTACGCGGACACCGACCCGGTCATCCGGCCGTCGCAGTTCGCCGACCTTCAGGCCAACGTGGCGCTGCCGCTGGCCAAGAAGCTGGGCCGCAGGCCGCGCGAGGTGGCCGAGGAGATCGCGGCGAACCTCGACACCGCGGGCGTCGTGTCGGACGTGCAGGTCAGCGGACCCGGCTTCATCAACCTGACGCTCAGCGACGGGTGGATCGCCGGCGAGGCGCAGCGGGCCCTGGAGGACGAGCGGCTCGCCGTCCCCCTCGCCGACAAGCCGCAGAAGGTCGTCGTCGAGTACTCCTCACCGAACGTGGCGAAGGAGATGCACGTCGGGCACCTGCGGACCACGATCGTCGGCGACGCGATCGCGCGGATCCTGGCGTTCCTCGGGCACGAGGTCGTCCGGGACAACCATGTCGGCGACTGGGGCACCCCGTTCGGCATGCTGATCGAGCACCTGCTCGACCTCGGGGAGGACACCGCCGCACGGGACGACTCGTCCGTCGGCGACCTGACCGCCTTCTACCAGGCCGCGCGGGAGAAGTTCGACGGCGACGAGGCGTTCGCCGACCGGTCCCGGCGGAGGGTCGTCGCGCTCCAGGCGGGCGACGCCGAGACGCTGCGGCTCTGGAACGTCCTCGTCGAGGTGTCGAAGCGGTACTTCAACTCCGTCTACGGGCGGCTCGGCGTCACGCTCACCGACGACGACATCAAGGGCGAGAGCTACTACAACGACCTGCTGGCCCCGACCGCGCGGGAGCTGGAGGACAAGGGCATCGCGGTGATCAGCGACGGGGCGCTGTGCGCGTTCCCGCCCGGGTTCACCGGCCGCGAGGGCGAGCCCCTCCCGGTGATCATCCGCAAGAGCGACGGCGGCTACAACTACTCCACCACCGATCTCGCCACGATCCGGTACCGGGTCGACACCGAGCACGTCGACCGGATGGTCTACGTGGTCGGGGCGCCCCAGTCGCTGCACTTCCAGATGGTGTTCGCCGTCGCGCGGATGGCGGGCTGGCTCAACGACGAGGTGAAGGCCGAGCACGCGCAGATCGGCAACGTCCTCGGCACCGACGGCAAGATCCTGCGGACCCGGGCCGGCGGCACCGTCAAGCTGTCGGAGCTGCTGGACGAGGCGGTCGAGCGGGCCGGCGCCGTGTTCGACGAGATCCAGCACGACGAGCCGTTCGACGACGCGACCCGGGCCGGGATCGTCCAGGCGGTCGGCATGGGCGCGGTGAAGTACGCCGACCTGTCGGTGGCGCGCGACAGCGAGTACACCTTCGACCTCGACCGGATGATCTCGTTCCACGGCAAGACGGGCCCGTACCTGCAGTACGCGGCCGCCCGGATCCGGTCGATCTTCCGGAAGGGCGGCGTGGCCCCCGAGGACGCGACCGGTCCGATCACGCTCACCCACCCGGCCGAGCGCGCGCTGGCACTGGAGCTGCTCAAGTTCGGCGCCGTGCTGAAGCAGGCCGGCGAGACCGCCGAGCCGCACCGGCTGGCGGGCTACGTCTACTCGGTCGCCGACGCCTACACGACGTTCTACGAGAACTGCCCGGTGCTGAAGGCCCCCGACGAGGAGACGAAGGGGTCGCGGCTGGCGCTGTGCGCGGCGACCCTGCGCACGCTCGTCACCGGCCTCGGCCTCCTCGGCGTCCCCGTCCCCGAGCGCATGTGAGGCGGGCGCCGCTCGCGGCGCCGCACGTCACGGCACGCTCGTACCGTGGGGCGAGGGCCGGCCGGCCCGGGGCGGACCCTCCGGCCGGGGCTCGCCCTGCGCGGGCCGGGCCCGTTCGCGGGTGACCTGCTCCCGGACGGCCGGAACGATCTCCATGGCGAACACCGGGAGCTGCCCGGGGTCGCCGCCGTACAGGAACGAGTCGACGCCGTGCCCGACGGCCAGCTCGGTCAGCTCGTAGATCCACTGGCGCGGCGGGCCGTGCAGGAAGCCCCGCGACTCCCGCCCGTCGATGTCCCCTTCGAGGACGTAGACGCGGCGGATCTCGCCGGGGCCCCGGCCGGCCCTCAGCGCGGCGTCGTCGAGGCGGCGCTGCCCGTCCGCGAGCCGCTTCGGCGGGACGAGCGACGACGGCGCGATCCAGCCGTCGGCGACCCTCCCGGCGAGGTCGAGGCCGCGCGGACCGGTGACGCCGAGCCAGATGCCGATCTGGTGCGCGGGCGCCGGGCCCGCCTGCGACGCCGCGAACCGGTAGTGCTCGCCGACGAACCGCAGCCCGTTCTGGTCGCTCCAGTGCAGCCGGATGAGCTGCACCGCCTCCTCCAGGGCACGGCGCGACGCCGCGCCGTCCAGGCGCGGCCCGCCGTAGACCTCGACGCCGCCCGGCTCCATCCCCGTGCCGAGACCGAGTTCGGCACGGCCGCCGCTGAGCCGGTCCATCGTCGCGATCGCCTTGGCGAGCGCGGCGGGCGGGCGCAGCGGCAGGCACGCCACCGCGGGCAGCACCCGGATCCGGGACGTGCCGGCCAGCACGGCCGCCATCAGCGCGAGCGCGTCGGCGGTGTCGCGCCGGTACGGCTGGTCGCGGATCCCGAACAGGTCGAGCCCGTACCGGTCCGCCTCCTGGGCGGTGCGGACCAGCGGGGCGGAGGAGTCCGGCACCAGGGAAAGGCCGAACCGCAGCGGGCGCCTCGGTCGAGGCGGCGTCACTGCAGGTAGCCTTCGACCTCGTCCGGCGGCCGGGCCTCGGCGCCGCCGGGGTCCTCGCCGGCCTCCAGCCTGGCCCTGCGGCGGCGCAGCAGGTCCCAGCACTGGTCGAGCGCGACCTCCAGCCGCTCCAGCCGCCGGTGCTCCTCCTCGCGATCGAGCTCGCCGCGCTGGTACCGCTCGCGCAGCCGCCGCTCCTCCACCACGTACTCGTCGATACGGGCCAGGATGTCCTTGTCGTCCATCGGTGTCTCAGCGCTCGCGGCCGACGTCGGTGAGCCCGCTCAGGAACCCGCCGTCCGTCCGCGTCGAGTGCTGGAGCGAGTTGGTCTTCGGCTCCACGACGGACGGCGGCGGCGCGGGCTGCGCGGCGGTCGTCCGCGCGGGCGTCTTGCGGGCCGACGACGCGGACCTGGCGGTCCCCGATCTGGCCGACCCCTTCGCGGCGCCCGAGCCGGTGCCCGCGGTCGTCCGCGCCGACGTCGACTTGCGGGCGGCGCTGGTCCTGGACTTGGGCGCGGCCGTCTTCCGTGCCGTGCCCGACGTCTTCGCCGCACCCGACGTCTTCGCCGCACTCGGCGTCTTCGCGGTGCCCGAGGTCTTCGCCGCTCCCGATGCCTTGGCCGTGCCCGAGGGCTTCGCCGTGCCCGAGGGCTTCGCCGCGCTCGACGTCCGCGACGTGGCCGCCTTGGACGTGGACTTGCGCGCCGTGGACGTCTTCGCGGCACCCGCCCGGGCCGACGCCGTCGTCCTGGACCGGCTCGACGCCGCCGTGGTGGACTTGCGGGCCGTGGTCCGGCTCGTGCCGCTCCGGCTCGCCGCCGCGGTCTTCCTCGCCGGCGTGGCGCGGGTCCCCGTCGACTTCCCGTTGGTGGTGATGACCTTCGCCGCCGCGTCCATCGCCTTGGCGGCGTCGGACATGGCCTTGGTCGCGCTGGTCATCGCCTTGGTCATCGCCGTCATGGCCTTGGCCGACGAGGACGCCTTGGTCGCCACCGACTTCATCTGCGTCGCGGCGGTCTTGGCCTGGCTCGCGGCCTTGGTGACGCGGGTCGCGGCCGACGACGACGAGCGGCTGGACGCCGCCGGCCTCCTCGCCGTGCTGCTCCTGGTCGCGGTCGTGCGGCTGGTCGTGGACCGCGACGGCGCCTTCGCCGCCGAGGTCCGCTTGGCCGCCGGCTTCTTGGCGGCGGTGGACTTGGTCGCTGATGTGCTCTTCGTACGGGCGGCCGACCCTCGGCTCGCCGTACGCGATGCGGTCTTGGTAGGCACTGATCTCCCCCCACTGTGATCAGTTACGGGGAGATCTATTCCACACTTCGTGACCCTCTACACACGCGGCGTCATTTCAGCTCAGACGCCCACCGGGTGCCAGACGGTCTTGGTCTCCAGGAACGCGGTCATACGTGCGGTCCCCGGCTCGCCGGCCCAGTCGTCGCCCGCGGGGCGCAGGACGCGCTTGAGGTTCCCGGCCGCCTTGTCCTCCAGTTCCCGGACGTGCTCGGGGAGCGCGCCGGCGAGGTCGAGGGCGTTGACGTCCATGTGGGCGGCCAGCCAGGGCGCGATCTCGGTGCGGCGGCCGGTGAGGAGGTTCACGACACCGCCCGGCAGGTCGGAGGTCGCCAGCACCTCGGCCAGGGTGACGGAGGGCAGCGGCGCCGGTTCGGACGCGACCACCACGGCGGTGTTGCCGGACACGACGACCGGGGCCAGGACGGACACCAGGCCGAGCAGCGGCGAGTCGGGCGCGACGACGGCGACGACGCCGGTGGGCTCGGGCGTGGAGAAGTTGAAGAACGGCCCGGACACGGGGTTGGCGGCCCCGGCGACGGCGTCCAGCTTGTCGGCCCAGCCCGCGTACCAGACCCAGCGGTCGACGGCGGCGTCCACCTCCGTCCCGGCGGCGCCCTTGGACGCGCCGGCCTGGCGCAGCTCGTCCACGAACTGGTCGCGGCGGCCCTCCAGCATCTCGGCGATCCGGTACAGGATCTGGCCGCGGTTGTAGGCGGTGCGTCCGGACCAGCCGGGGAAGGCCTTGCGGGCGGCGACCACGGCGTCGCGGGCGTCCTTGCGGGACGCCTGGGAGGCGTTGGCGAGGAAGCGGCCCTTGGAGTCGGTCACGGGGTAGGACCTGCCGGATTCGGACCGGGGGAACGCGCCCCCGATGTAGAGCTTGTAGGTCTTGCGTACGGCGAGACGGTCAGGCATCGAGGTAGGCCTCCAGTCCGTGGCGTCCGCCCTCGCGGCCGAACCCTGATTCCTTGTAGCCGCCGAACGGGGAGGCCGGGTCGAACTTGTTGAACGTGTTGGCCCACACCACCCCGGCCCGCAGCCGCTGCGCCGTCCACAGGATCTGCGACCCCTTCTCGGTCCAGATGCCCGCCGACAGCCCGTACGGCGTGTTGTTGGCCTTCGTGACGGCCTCGTCCGGCGTGCGGAACGTCAGCACGGACAGCACGGGCCCGAAGATCTCCTCGCGGGCGATCCGGTGCGACTGCGCCACGCCGGTGAACAGGGTGGGCGCGAACCAGAACCCCTGGGACGGCAGCTCGCAGGGCGGCGTCCAGCGCTCGGCGCCCTCGGCCTCGCCGGCGTCCGACAGCTCCCGGATCCGCGCCAGCTGCTCGGCGGAGTTGATCGCCCCGATGTCGGTGTTCTTGTCGAGGGGGTCGCCGACCCGCAGCGTCGCCATCCGCGCCTTGAGCCGCTCCAGGACCTCCTCGGCGACCGACTCCTGGACCAGCAGCCGCGACCCGGCGCAGCACACGTGGCCCTGGTTGAAGAAGATCCCGTTGACGATGCCCTCGACGGCCTGGTCGAGGGCGGCGTCCGCGTAGACGATGTTGGCGGCCTTGCCGCCGAGCTCCAGCGTCAGCCTCCTGCCGGTCCCGGCGAGGGTGCGGGCGATCTGCCGGCCGACCTCGGTGGAGCCGGTGAAGGCGACCTTGTCGACGCCGGGGTGCGCGACCAGGGCCGCGCCGGTCTCGCCGGCGCCGGTGACGATGTTGACCACGCCGGGCGGCAGCTCGGCCTGGCGGCAGATGTCGGCGAACAGCAGCGCCGTCAGCGGCGTCGTCTCCGCCGGCTTGAGCACGACGGTGTTGCCGCACGCCAGCGCGGGGGCGATCTTCCAGGCCAGCATCAGCAGCGGGAAGTTCCACGGGATGACCTGCCCCGCCACCCCGACGGGCCTCGGGTCGGGCCCGAACCCGGCGTGGCGCAGCTTGTCGGCCCAGCCGGCGTAGTAGAAGAACCACGCCGCCACCAGCGGCACGTCCACGTCCCGCGACTCGCGGATGGGCTTGCCGTTGTCGATCGACTCCAGCACGGCCAGCTCCCGCGACCGCTCCTGGACGATCCGCGCGATCCGGTACAGGTACTTGGCCCGCTCGGTCCCGGGCATCGGGCCCCAGACCTTGTCGTAGGCGGTGCGGGCGGCCCGCACCGCGCGGTCGACGTCCGACTCGTCAGCGCAGGCGATGTCGGCCAGGACGCTCTCGTCGGCCGGGTTGACGGACTTGAACGGCTCGCCGTGCCCGCTCGTGAACTCGCCGTCGACGAACAGCCCGTAGGAGCCGCGGATGTCGACGACGGACCGGGACTCGGGTGCCGGCGCGTACTCGAAGACCATGATCAGTCCAACGTGAAGTAGTCGGGACCGGAGTACACCCCGGTGGCGAGCTTGCGGCGCTGCATCAGCAGGTCGTTCAGCACCGAGGAGGCCCCCAGCCGGAACCACTCGGGCGCCAGCCAGTCGGGGCCCGCGGTCTCGTTCACCAGGACCAGGTACTTGATCGCGTCCTTGGTGGTGCGGATCCCGCCCGCGGGCTTGACCCCGACCTGCCGCCCCGTGGCGGCCCGGTGGTCGCGGACGGCCTCCAGCATGACCAGCGTCACCGGCAGCGTCGCCGCCGGCGCCACCTTGCCGGTCGAGGTCTTGATGAAGTCGGCCCCGGCCCGCATCGCCAGCCAGGAGGCCCGCCGCACGTTGTCGTAGGTGGCGAGCTCGCCGGTCTCCAGGATCACCTTCAGGTGCGCGGGCCCGCACGCGTCCTTGACCGCCACGATCTCGTCGAACACCTTGGCGTAGTCGCCGGCCAGGAACGCGCCCCGGTCGATCACCATGTCGATCTCGGACGCGCCCGCCGCGACCGCCGCCCGGGTGTCGGCCAGCTTGGCCTCCATCGGCGCCCGCCCGGACGGGAACGCCGTCGCCACGCTCGCGACGCCGATCCCCGTCCCGGACAGGGCCCGCACCGCGGCCTCGACCATGTCGGGGTACACGCAGACCGCCGCCACCTTCGGCACCGAGGCGTCCGACGGGTCGGGCCGCGCGGCCTTGGCGCACAGGGCCCGCACCTTCCCCGCCGTGTCCGCGCCCTCCAGCGTGGTCAGGTCCACCATCGAGATCGCCAGGTCGATCGCCGCGGCCTTCGCCGACGTCTTGATCGACCGGGTGGCGAGCCTCGCCGCCCGCTCCTCTGCGCCGACCCGGTCCACCCCGGGGAGGCCGTGCAGGAAGGCGCGCAGCTCGGCGGTGCTGTTCTGAGTCTCCGTTGACACCCCCCAAGCATCGCCGAACTACGCCCCAGGCACAAAACGGTCGCTCGGTCCAGGGGTTCGGCGGTCCGGACCCGCCTTACGGAACTCGCCACCCGGTAGCCGCCGCTCAGCCCGTCCCGTTACCGGCGGTGGCCGGCGCGGGCCGCGGCGCGAACTTCCTCCGCGCCCCGCGCCTGAAATAATGGCGCTAATATTGTTGCAAATATAGGTGCCCGTCGAGACCCGGCGGGCATCAGGAGGGAGCGTCCCCGTTGGTGTCCCAAGGGAGCGGTCGAACCGCCGACGGCCAGAGCCCGGCGGACCGTCTGCGCGCGCTGATCCTCGCGGGCGAGATGGCCCCGGGGCAGCGCCTGGTGGAAGGCGATCTCGCCGAACTGCTCCAGGTGAAGCGGTCGGCCGTGCGCACGGCACTGGTGGAGCTCACCGCCGAGAAGCTCGTCGAGCGGATCAGGAACCGCGGCGCCCGGGTCCGGGTGATCACCGTCGCCGAGGCGATCGCGATGTACGAGTGCCGCATGGTGCTGGAGGGCCTGTGCGCGCGCAAGGCCGCCGAGAACGTCACCGAGGACGAGGCCGAGCAGTTGCGCACGATCGGCGCGAGCATGGAGGCGGCCGTCCGGGACGGGGATCCGCTCCGGTACTCGCAGCTGAACGAGCGGCTGCACACCCGGATCCGGGAGATCGCGGCCCAGCCGGTCGCGATGGAGATGCTCGACGGGATGCACGCGCAACTGGTCCGGCACCGCTTCCGGCTGGCCCTGCGCCCCGGGCGGCCGGGGCAGTCCCTGCCCCAGCATCTGCGGATCATCACGACCGTCGCCGGCGGGGACGCCGAGGGCGCCGAGGCGGCCATGCGCGAGCACGTCATGGACGTGATCAGGGCCCTCGGCGAGGGCGACGAGCTGGCGCTGGGACCGCTCCCGGCCGAGTGAGGCCCCCGGCGGCCCGGTTCCTCAGCCGCGGGGGAACACCGTCCCGTCGAACAGCTTGCGCGCCGTCCGCACGACGCCGCTGCGCCGCACCGCCGGCGGCTCGGCGACCGGGTCGACGTCCACCTCGATCACCAGGTGCCCCGTCGGGTGCTCCACGTCCACGCGGGTGCCGCCGGCCGGCCAGGACGCCGTGAGGTCGTGGCCGACGGCGCCGGGCAGGCGCACGGCGGTCACGGCGGAGATGGCGCCGAGCACGCCGATCGCGGTGTGCGGGTCGACGGGGATGAAGGTCCGGGTGGCGAGCATGCCGCCGTCCCTCGGCTCGGCCACGAGCGTGGTCTTCGGGACGGACGACGCGGTGACGTCCCCCAGCCCCATCAGCGCGCCGGCCCGGATCCGCAACCGGTCGACGCGTTCCAGCAGCCGCTGGTCGGCGGCCAGTTCGCCGTGGGACTCGTGGCCGCTCAGGCCGAACGAGGCGGCCGCGGCGACGACCACCGGCATGCCGTTGTCGACGCAGGTGACGGGGATCCCGTCGACCACGTCCCGCACGCTGCCGGTGGGAAGCAGCCGGCCGGTCGCCGACCCGACGGTGTCGGCGAACTCCAGCACGACCGGCGCCGCCGTCCCCGGGACGCCGGCGATCGCGGTGCCGCCGGCGTACCGCACGACGCCTCCCGGAGTCGGGAACCGCGTGCGGGCCACGCTGCTGGAGTTGACCATGCGGACGCGCACCACGGTCTCCGGGTCGCCGGCGGGGACGAGCCCCCGCTCCACGGCGAACTGGCCCACTCCCGCCAGGAGGTTGCCGCAGTTCTGGCGGTCGCTGACCACGGCCTCGTCCACGCCCACCTGGAGGAAGAGGTAGTCGACGTCGGCGCCGGGACGGGCGGAGCGCGAGACGACCGCGACCTTGCTGGTCAGGGACGTCGCCCCGCCCAGCCCGTCGATCTGCCGGGCATCGGGGGTGCCCATGACGCGCAGCAGCAGGTCGTCCCGTTCCGCGGGGTCGCCGGGAAGGTCCTCGGCGAGGAAGTACGCGCCCTTGGACGTGCCCCCGCGCAGGAGCATGCAGGGCACGCCGCGCTCCGCCGTTCCCGCCGTCACGGGGCGCTGCCCGTCACGCGGTCCGCGGCCGCGCGCTCCGCGGCGTACTCCTGCGCGGTGACGTAACGCACGCCGAGCCGGACGAGCGCGGCTCGCAGCCCGTACCGGTCCAGACCGAGTTCGCCCTCCTGGAAGGCGGCGCGTGTGGCCTCCTCCTTCTCGGCGCGCGCCCGGGACGCCGCCAGGGCCCGGTCGACCGCGCTCCGGGGGACGCACACCACCCCGTCGTCGTCCGCCAGGACGGCGTCCCCCGGCCGGATCGTCTGCCCGCCGATGACGACGGGCGTGTTGACGCTTCCGGCGGTGGCCTTGACGGTCCCCTGGGCGCTGACCGCGGCGGACCAGACGGGGAAGCCGATGCGGTGCAGGTCGTCGACGTCGCGGACACCGGTCGCGGTGACCAGTCCGCGCACCCCCCGCTTCATCAGCGCGGTGGCGAACAGTTCGCCGAACAGGCCGTCCGCGCAGGGCGAGGTCGTCGCGACGACCAGGACGTCGCCGGGGCGGCACTGCTCGACCGCGGCGTGGATCATGAGGTTGTCGCCGGGCCAGCACAGCGCGGTGACGGCCGTCCCGCCGATGCGCGAGCCGAGGTGCACCGGCCGGATGCCCGGCCCGAGGTATCCCTCGCGGCCGAGCGCCTCGTGGACGGTGGCCACGCCGTGGGCGGCCAGCGCGTCGACCCGGTCCAGCGGCGCGCGCGGCGCGTCGGTGACGATCACCTTGTCCATCAGGACCCCTCCCGGATCTGGCGAGCGCTCATGCCAGCACCCCGGTGACCTGCGGGTAGAGCCGCGTGTAGGCCTCGCCCATCGTGGCGTGCGGCAGGCCGAGGTTCGGCCCCGCGTTCCGCTTCAGCTGCACGCCGCGCCGCCGGGCCAGATCGGTGTAGTAGTCCCACATGTGCTGCTGGGCGGGCAGGCACTCCATCGCGGCGCGCTTGCGCTCGAACGTGGACGTGATGTCGAGCAGGACGTCGGGCCGGAATTCGCACATCTCCGGCTGGTGCGGTTCGAAGCAGAACACCGGCGGGGCGCCGAGGGGGTCGCCCGGCGCGTCGTACCCGATGGCCTGGGCGAGCACGCGCGCCTGGAGGGCCATGCGAGCGGCGGCCGGGTGGTCGCCGTTGTAGGGGTCCGCGAGCGTGTGGGTCAGGACGACGCTCGGGGCCACGTCGCGGTAGACGCGGACGAGGCGGTCGACCAGCTCGGGGGTCTCCCGCAGGGGGTAGTCGCCGGCGTCGAGGAAGATGACCTCCGCGCCGAGGGCCTTCGCGGCGTTCTCGGCCTCGGCGCGCCGCATCTCCTTGATCTCGTCCAGCAGCCTGCCCTCACGCCAGGCGCGGGCGGACTCCCCGCGCTCGCCGTAACTCAGGCAGACGACGGTGGCTCTCTCGCCCCGTTCGGCGGCCAGCGCGATCGCGCCTCCGGCGCGCCAGACGAAGTCGCCGGCGTGGGCGCTGACGACCAGGAGCGATGCCGAACTCTTCAGTGGATTTGGGGACATGCTCTACCTCATCTCCGGGGGGGATGCTCGCCCGCCGCCCCGGGAGGACGCGTCGGGGATGCGGCGGGGGCGCCTCGAATGGCGGGCCGTCTTCAGCATGTGAGGTGCCCGACGGATTGTCAACAATCTAGGTCCACAAAATTGTCAGCCAGAATAGTTGACAGCGCGCCGCGGGCGCGCCAACCATAGGGCCACCCACCTTTACCCAGGTCAACGGAGGGAGTGGGCTATGACCGCAGTCGACATCGGCGCCGCCGACGAGGAGCTGGCGCCCTCTGCGCGCATCGACCCGATCACATTGGAGATCCTCTGGAGCCGGCTGATCGCCATCGCCGACGAGGCCGCGACCACCCTGAAACGAACGGCCTTCTCGCCCATCGTCACGGAGTCCAACGACTTCGCCTGCGTCGTCTTCGACGCCCGCGGCAACGCGATCGCCGAGAACACCATCGGCATCCCCAGTTTCAACATGACGATGGGCGTGACCCTCGCCGAGATGCTCGCCTGGCGCCCCGCCGACCAGTGGCGGCCCGGCGACGTCGCCTGTACCAACAACCCCTGGATCACCTCCGGGCACCTGCCCGACGTGACGGTCATCGCCCCGGTCTTCCGCGCGGGCCGCCTCCTCGGCTGGACCGGCAGCATCGCCCACATGGCCGACATCAGCGGCGCCCTCTGGTCCGCCGACACCCGCTCGGTCTACGAGGAGGGCATGTTCATCCCTCCGATGCTGCTCATCGAGCAGGGCGAGCTCAACGAGACGCTGCTGAGGATCCTGCGGGCGAACCTGCGCATGCCGGTCGAGGTGGTGGGGGACCTGATGGCGCAGGTCACCGCCGGCCGAACCGCCGCCCAGCGCCTGATCGAGTTCGCCGACGAGACCGGCGTCGACTCCCTCGACGAGATCTCCGGGGAGATCTGCCGGCTCTCCGAGCGGTCGATGCGCCGGGCCGTGTCCGCGATCCCCGACGGGACCTACCGCGCGGCCCACGACCTCGACGGGACGATGGACGGGGAGGCCGTCCATCTGGAGGTCGCCGTCACCGTCCAGGGCGATGCCATGACGGTCGACTACACCGGCACCTCACCCGAGGTGACCCGGGCTCTCAACGTGGTCAAGCCCTACACCGACGCGTACACCTGCTATCCCCTCAAGTGCGTGCTCGACCCGAACACCCCGCGCGCCGAAGGCTCCTACCGCTGCATCACCGTCTCGGCCCCCGAGGGCTCGATCCTCAACCCGCGCTACCCCGCACCGGTCAACGCCCGCCAGCTCGTCGGCCACTGCCTGGCCATCACCCTCTACAAGGCCCTGGCACCCGTCATCCCCGACCGGGTGATCGCCGAATCGGGCAGCGCACCGTCGCTGCGCGCCGTGATCTCGGGCCCGCGCGACGAGTCCGGAAGGCAGTTCACCGCCATCCCGTTCATCAACGGCGGCATGGGGGCCCGCCCGGTCGCCGACGGCCTGTCGACGACGTGCTTCCCCTCGAACATCGAGGCCGGCTCCATGGAGGCCCTGGAGGCCACCGCCCCGCTGCGCATCCGGCGCAAGGAACTCCTCCCCGACTCCGGCGGAGCGGGGACGTACCGCGGCGGCCTCGGGCAGAACGTCGAGATCGAGCTGCTCGCCCCCGGCGAGTGCACGCTGTCCCTCTTCGTGGAACACGTCCGCAACCGCCCCGAGGGCATCCTCGGCGGCCACGCGGGCGGGGCCTCCCGGGTGACGATCAACGGCCGCGGCGACGGCTTCCCGCTCAAGGGCCGCAGCCGGATCCGTCCGGGAGACCGGATCAACATCAACTATCCGGGCGGCGGCGGCTACGGCGACCCGGCCGAGCGCGACCGCGACGCCGTCCGCGCCGACGTCCACGCCGGACTCGTCTCGGAGTCCGCGGCCCGGGAGGTCTACGGACTGTGAACGACATCCAGGTCCCCAGAATCGCCGGTGTCGACGTCGGTGGAACCTTCACCGACATCGCCGTCCACGATCCCGTCCGCGGCGTGGTGGAGGTGCACAAGCTCCCGACCACCCCGGACGACCCGACCGACGCCATCATCGACGGCCTGAACGCCCTCGGCGGGTCCCCGCTCGTCGTGCACGGCACCACCCTCGTCACCAACGCCCTGATCGAGCGCCGCGGCGCGCCGACCGGACTGATCACCACCGCCGGGTGGCGCGACGTCCTCGAGATCGCCAACGAACTGCGCTACGACACCTTCGACCTCTTCCTGCGCCGCGCCGAGGCGCTGGTGCCCCGGCACCTGAGGCTGACGGTGGCCGGGCGGATCGGGGCCGACGGCTCCGAGGTCGAGCCGCTCGACGAGGACGCGGTGCGCGATGCCGGCCGCCGGCTCCTCGACCAGGGCGTGCAGGCGGTCGCCGTCGGGTTCATCAACTCCTACCGCAACGGGGCGCACGAGCGGCGCGCGGTCGAGATCCTGCGGGCGGCGTTCCCCGAGCTCACGGTCTGCGCCTCCGCCGACGTGGCGCCCGAGATCCGGGAGTACGAGCGGTTCTCCACCGCGGCCGCCAACGCCTTCGTGCAGCCGCTGACCACGCGGTACCTGCGACGGCTCGCCGACCGGCTCGGCATCCCGCCGATGATCATGCTGTCCGACGGCGGCATCACCACGGCCCGCGCAGCCTCCGAGCGCCCCATCGCGCTGGTCGAGTCCGGACCGGCCGCCGGCGCCATGGCCGCCGCCCACATGGCGACGACCTGCGGGTTCGAGGACGTCGTCGCGTTCGACATGGGCGGCACGACCGCGAAGGTCTCCCTGGTCCACGACGGAGCGCCGGCGCGCACCCACCTGATGGAGGTGGCCCGCGCCCACCGCTTCAAGCGGGGCAGCGGGTTCCCCGTCCGGGTGCCGACCGTCGACCTCATCGAGATCGGCGCCGGCGGCGGCAGCGTCGCCTGGGTCGACGACCTCGGGCTGCTCAAGGTCGGCCCGCGCAGTTCCGGCGCCGTCCCCGGCCCCGCCTGCTACGGCAAGGGCGGTACAGAGCCCACCGTCACCGACGCGGACCTGGAGCTCGGCTACCTGGCACCGGACAGCTTCCTCGGCGGCGCCATGACCCTGGACACCGCCGCCGCGGGCCAGGCCCTGGACCTGCTGGCCGCCCGCCTGAGCACCGACAGGCGCACCACGGCCGCCGGCATCGCCGACGTCGTCAACAACGCCATGGCGACCGCGGCCCGCCTCTACATCTCCGAGCAGGGGCGCGACCCGCGCCGCTACCGGATGGTCGCCTTCGGCGGGGCCGGGCCCGTGCACGCCTACGACGTCGCCCGGCTCCTGCACATCGGGGAGGTCGTCTTCCCGCGCGGGGCCGGCGTCGCGTCCGCGATCGGCATGCTGGTGGCGCCCCGTGCCGTCGAGTGCACGACGTCGCTGGTCGTCCCCCTCGACGAACCGGACTGGGACGCCGTGGACGCCGTCCTGAAGGACCTGGAGGGCCAGGCCCGCGCACAGCTCGACGAGGCGGACGTCAACCCCGCGGACGTCAGGCTGGAGGCCGCGGCCGACATGCGGTACGTGGGCCAGGGATACGAGCTGACCGTGCCGCTGCCGCTCGACGTCGTCCGCGGCCACGACACGGCCGGCCTGGTCGAAGCCTTCGAGACCGAGTACCGCACCCGGTTCGACCGGGTCCTCAAGGGCATGCCCGCCCAGGTCATCTCCTGGCGGCTGCGCGCGCTCTCCTCACCCGTGGTGAAGACCGTGGAACTGGCCGCCGGCACCGCCGGGCACTCCGCGGCCCCCCTCGGCACCCGCCCCGCGTACTTCGCGGAACTCGGCGACTACACCGACACACCGGTGTACCGCCGCGCGGGCCTCGCCCCGGGCGGCACCGTCAGCGGGCCCGCGCTGATCGAGGAGACCGAGTCGACCGTCGTCGTCGGCCCCTCCGGATCCGTCCGGGTCGACGACATGGGCAATCTCGTCATGACCATCACGAGCGGAGACGGCGAATGACCACCACTCAGCGCCCCGAGCCGATCTATCCGACCGGCATCCTGCCGAGCAGATACACCGACACCGCGATGTACGAGGCGATCGGCGAGGCGACCGACCGCCGCACCCTCGTCGAGGAGTTCACCCTCCCCATCCGCACGGGGAAGGCGTGGCGCGTCGAGGCGGGCCAGGTCTGCCGGGTGTCGACACCCGAAGGCCCGCAGGTCGGCGACTTCAACTTCTGGAACGCGGGCAACCCGCGCGAGCGGTTCTGGGCCGCGCGCACCCGCCAGATCCAGGGGACCCACGTCACGACCGGCGACCGCCTGTGGTCCTGCCTGCCCTACCTGCGGCCGATGCTGACGATCACCGGCGACAGCGTCGCCTACGGCGTCGACGAGTACGGCGGCGGCTGCCACGACCTGCTCGGCTCCCGCTGCGACCCGCACATGAAGAAGCTGCTGACCGGCGTGGACGTGGACGACCACTGCCACACGAACCTCGTCTCCGCCGTCGAGCCGTTCGGGCTGGACGAGATGGACGTGCACGACGTGCTGAACGTCTTCCAGCTGACGGGGCTGGTCGACGGCAAGTACTACACCGCGGCGTCCCCCGCGAAGGCCGGCGACCACATCGAGTTCCTGGCCGAGATCCCCCTGCTGTGCGCGCTGTCGAACTGCCGCGGCGGCGACCTCTCCCAGCCCCGCTGGGGGCCGGGCGCGCAGGACACCACCGAGCACTGCCGCCCCCTGCACATCGAGATCTTCGACCTCGACCCGTCCCTGCTGGACGGCTGGACCATGCCCGAGCCGTCCTCCTACGGCGGGCCCCAAGGACACGGCACCACCCGAACGAGGACCCCATGAACGTACTGCGCCACGCTCGGCGAAGTGACCGCGCGCTGCTCCTGGCCGTCTCGGCGGCCGTGGCCCTGGCGGCCTGCGGGGTCACCCCCGCGGAGGACGGCGAGGGACCCGACACCGGCGCCGCCCTCAAGATCGACGCGATAGCCGTCGACACGAAGGCGCAGGCCGAACTGCCGGAGGCGTTGAAGAAGTCCGGCACCCTGAAGGTGGCGAGCGAGCTCGACTGGCCGCCGTTCTCCTACAAGGACGGCAGCGGGCAGACCACGGGCATCGACGTCCTCATGGTCCAGGCGATCGGCAGGAAGCTCGGCCTGAAGGCCAGCATCGCCGACCTGGGCGCCGACACCATCATCCCCAGCGTGCAGAACGGCCGCTACGACGTGGCGGTCAGCCAGCTCGTCACCACGCCCGAACGGCTCCGGGCGGTGAACTTCGTCGACTACATCCAGAACACGCTGGGCATCATCCAGCACAAGGACTACTCCCCCCAGGTCACCCCGGGCGACATGTGCGGGAAGACCTTCGTGGGCACCCAGGGGACCGGGCCGCTCGACTTCACCCGGCAGTATTCCGAGAAGGAATGCGTCGCCAAGGGCAAGCCCAAGATGACGATCCACGTCTTCGACAAGAGCGCGGCCACGATCCTCGCCGTGGGCAACAAGCGCGGCGTCTTCCTCACCAACCGCGCGGTGGGCGAGTACGTGGCGGCCACCTCGGGCAACGGCCTGGTGATGGGCAAGGAGACGATCCCCGGCTCGCGCACCCTCTCGGGGATCGCGTACTCCAAGAAGAAGCCCGAAGTCGGGAAGGCCGTGCAGGCGGCGCTGCTGTCCCTGATGAACGACGGCACCTACCAGAAGATCCTCGAGAAGTGGAAGGTCACCGACCAGGCCCTCAAGACGAGCGAGATCCGCAATGAAACAGGGTCCTGACGTCGCGCGGCCATCCGCCTCCGGCGGCGGGCGGCCGAGACGCCCCCGCGCCCACGAGGTCGTACCGCGACCCGATCCGAGCGAGGCGACACCGGTCGAGGCCGGCCGCGCCCGGGAGCCGGGCAACTGGATCGCATGGCTCCTCGTGGCCTTCGTGGCGGTGTGGCTGACCCACGCCCTGTTCACCAATCCCGGGTTCGAATGGGACGTCGTCGGCCAGTACCTCTTCGCGCCCGAGATCCTCAGGGGCACCGCCGTCACGGCGCAGCTCGTCGCCCTGTCGATGCTCATCGCCATCGCGCTGGGGATCGTCCTCGGCGTGATGCGCCTGTCGAACAACTCGGCCGCCTACCTCGCCTCGAGCGCCTACGTCTGGTTCTTCAGGGGCACGCCCGTCCTGGTCCAGCTGATCTTCTGGTACAACATCGCGACGCTCTACCCGCACTTCAAGCTGGGGATCCCCTTCGGGGGCCCGGAGTTCGCGTCCGTCGACAGCAACCGGGTGATGACGTCCTTCACCGCGGCCGTGATCGGGTTGAGCCTCAACGAGGCGGCGTACTACGCCGAGATCGTCCGGGCGGGCATCCTGTCGGTCGACCGGGGGCAGACCGTCGCCGCCAAGGCGCTCGGCTTCACCCCCGTCCAGGTCGTCCGGCGCATCGTTCTCCCGCAGGCGATGCGGGCGATCGTCCCGCCCACCGGCAACCAGATCATCGCCATGCTCAAGTACTCGGCCCTGGCGAGCGTCATCGCGGTGCCCGAACTCCTGCACTCCGCCCAGACCATCTACAACCGCACCTTCGGCACGATCCCCCTGCTCATCGTCGCCTCGATCTGGTACCTCGTCCTCGTCACCGTCCTGTCGATCGGCCAGCGCTACGTGGAGCGGTACTTCTCACGCGGTCACCTCGACGACGGCGTCGACCGCTTCGCCGCCCTCAAGCGGCGCATGCCCATACTGCGGAAGCTCTAGGAGGAGGGCCGCCATGGAGCAACCGATGGTGCGCGCCGACAACGTGCACAAGTCCTACGGCGCCACGCCGGTCCTCAACGGCGTGTCGCTGACGGTCGAGCGGGGCGAGACGGTCTGCGTGATGGGGCCGTCCGGCTCCGGGAAGAGCACCTTCCTGCGCTGCATCCACAATCTGGAGACGATCGACGCCGGACGCATCCGGGTCGACGGCGAACTCGTCGGCTACCGGGAGGGGAGGGGAGGACGCCTCCAGCACCTGGGGGGCCGGGAGGTCTGCCGCCAGCGGTCTCAGATCGGCATGGTCTTCCAGCACTTCAACCTCTTCCCGCACATGACCGTTCTGGAGAACGTCACCGCCGCCCAGATCCGGGTGAAGGGGGTCAGGCCGGGCGACGCGGAGGTCACCGGCAGGAAGCTCCTCGCCGACGTGGGGCTCGCCAACAAGGCCGGCAGCTATCCCCGGCAGCTCTCCGGAGGGCAGCAGCAGCGCGTGGCGATCGCGCGCGCCCTCGCGATGGACCCCAAGGTGATGCTGTTCGACGAGCCCACCTCCGCGCTGGACCCCGAGCTCGTCGGCGAGGTCCTCGCGGTGATCCGCGACCTCGCCCGGACCGGCATGACGATGATCGTGGTCACCCACGAGACCGGGTTCGCCCGCGAGGCCGGCGACACCCTCGTCTTCATGGACGAGGGCCGCGTCGTCGAGGTCGGCCCCGCCCGCGACGTGATCGCCGACCCCCTGCACGAGAGGACCCGCGGGTTCCTCTCGACGATCCTGTGAAAGGCGGCACGGCATGAAGGACCACGTCGACGTCGCGATCGTCCAGTTCGATCCGCGCCCGCTCGACCTGGCCGGCAACCTCGAGGCCATGGCCGCCGCCGTGCGGGCGGAGGCGGCCGGCCGGCCCACCGACCTCGTCGTCTTCCCCGAACTGGCCACCACCGGCTACCTCCCGCCGGACTACAGCGACGACTTCCGGCGCCGGCTGGCCGCCGCCGGCGACACCATCCCCGGCCGCACCACCGAGGCGCTCGGCCGCGTCGCACGCGAGACCGGCACCCATGTCATCGTCGGCCTGGCCGAACGCGGGGGCGGCGAGGAGCTGTACAACACGCTCCTCCTCATCGGCCCGGACGGCGGGACCATCGGCGCGCACCGCAAGGTGCACCTGTGGGACCAGGAGCCGAAGTACTTCAGCACCGGGAGCCGGTTCGACGTCCTGGACACCGGCCTCGGCCGCGTCGGGCTGTCGGTCTGCCACGACTCGCGGTTCCCCGAGGCCACGCGCCGGCAGGTCGTGGCCGGCGCGGAGATCCTGGTCTGCGTCTTCGCCTACGCCCCCGACCCGGGCGTCCCCGCGGACATCCTCGCCCACCGGACGGTGACGCGCGCGTGGGAGAGCAGCGCCTACTACGTGCTCGCCAACCGCCTGGGCAGCGAGTACGGGGCGGACTTCGCCGGCCGCAGCGTGGTCGCCGGACCCACCGGCCAGATCCTCACCGGCGCCCACGGTGCGCGGGACCCCGTCGTCCGCGCCCGCCTCCACGGCCGGCCGCTGGCCGACGCCCGCCGCGTCGTGGACGTCGCCCGCGAGCGGCGGCCCGACATCTACGGCGACCTCTCCCCCGCCTCACCGGAACCGTCGGCAATGAGCCAGCAGGAGCACCCGTGACCACCTTCATCTCATCGGACCGCGTGCAGGAGGTCCTCCGGCACTCCCTGCGGCCCTCCACCCGCCCGCCGGCGGACGTGATCTCCCTGGCGTCGGGCGAGCCGGACTTCGCGACCCCCGAGCACATCCGCACGGCGCACGCCGCCGCGGTCGAGGCGGGCGCCACCCACTACGCGGCCTGGAACGGCGCCCCCGACCTGCGGGAGGCGCTGGCCCGGCAGGCCGGCGGCCCCGGCCGGCCCGCACGGGCGGCGGACCAGGTCCTGGTCACCCACGGCGGCAGCGGAGCCCTGGCCGCGGCGATCCTCGCCTGCGTCGACCCCGGCGACCGGGTCGTCATCCCCGTCCCGACCTACTCCCTCTACGCCGACCTGGTGCGGATGGCCGGAGGCGAGCCCGTCCTCGTGCCGCAGCGCGACGACCTGCACCTGGACCTGGACGCGGTGGCCGCGGCCGCTCCCGGCGCCCGGATGGTCGCGATCTGCAACCCGTGCAACCCGACCGGCGTCGTGTACTCGGCGGAGGAGCTGACAGGGCTGCGGGACATCGCCGAGCGGCACGGCCTGCTGGTCCTCGCCGACGAGGCGTACGACCAGATCGTCTACGACCCCGGGCGGTTCACCTCCGTCCTGGACATCCCCGGCCTCGCCGAGCGGGTGCTGTACGTCCAGACGTTCTCCAAGACGTACGCGATGACGGGCTGGCGCATCGGGTACCTCGTCGCACCGCCCGACGTGGTCGCAGCGGCCGCGGTGGTGCACACCCGGATGGCCGGTCCCCTCAACACCGCGGTTCAGCATGCGGCGTTGGAGGCGATCACCGGGCCCCAGGAGTCCGTCCAGCGGATGCTGGCGGAGTACCGGGGGCGGCGCGAGCTGGTGATGCGGCTGCTCGACGGCGTGCCCGGCACCCGGCTGCGGGCCCCCGACGGCACCTTCTACGCCTTCGTCGGGCACGGCGCGCGACTGACGTCGGTGCAGGTGGCCGCGAACGCCCGCGAGCGGGGGGTGGCGATCCGCCCGGGGAGCGAGTTCGGCGGTGAGGGATCGGTCCGGCTGTCGTTCGCCACGGACCGGGAGACCCTGACCAAGGGGCTCCTCATCCTGCGCGACATGTTCGAGGAATCGGCGTCCGCGTGATCCGGCCGGGGCCGCCGGCGGCCCCGGCTTCGCCGGCGCGTCCCCGCCCCGGCGCCCGGCCGGGGGTTTCCGCTTCCGACCAGTGGAAACTTCGATCTCATGAGCCAGCGAACCCACGAGCACGTCGACGAGCGGACGGCCCGCAAGGTGGCCGAGGAGGCCCGGGAGGCCGAATGGCGGCTGCCGAGCTTCGGCAAGCAGCTGTTCCTCGGCGACCTGCGCCTCGATCTGATCCATCCGCATCCCCGCCCGTCGCGGGAGCAGCGCGCGAAGGGCGAGGCCTTCCTCACCGAGCTCTCCGCGTTCTGCACCGCACGCATCGACCCGGCGGCGATCGAGCGGGAGGCGCGCATCCCCGACGAGGTCGTGCGGGGCCTGCGCGACCTCGGCGCGCTCGGCATGAAGATCCCCGAGAAGTACGGGGGCCTCGGGCTCAGCCAGCTCTACTACGGCCGGGCGCTGATGGTGGCGGGGTCGGTCAGCCCGGCGATCGGCGCGCTGCTGTCGGCGCACCAGTCGATCGGCGTCCCGCAGCCGGTCAAGATGTTCGGGACGCCGGAGCAGAAGGACGCCTGGCTGCCGCGCTGCGCCCGGGAGGTCAGCGCGTTCCTGCTCACCGAGCCCGACGTCGGCTCCGACCCGGCGCGGCTGCGCGCCACCGCCGTCCCCGACGGGGACGACTACATCCTCAACGGCGTCAAGCTGTGGACCACCAACGGCGTCGTCGCCGACCTCGTCGTGGTGATGGCGCGCGTGCCGAAGTCGGACGGGCACCGCGGCGGCATCTCCGCGTTCATCGTGGACATGGCCTCGCCCGGCATCACCGTCGAGAACCGCAACGCGTTCATGGGGCTGCGCGGCATCGAGAACGGCGTCACGCGGTTCTACGACGTGCGCGTTCCGAAGGCGAACCTGATCGGCGCGGAGGGCGCGGGCCTGAAGATCGCGCTGACCACGCTCAACACCGGGCGCCTGTCGCTGCCGGCGATCTGCGCCGCGGGCGGCAAGTGGGCCGCCGGGATCGCGCGGCAGTGGTCCAGGGAGCGGGTGCAGTGGGGGCGGCCGGTCGGCGAGCACGAGGCCGTCGCCACCAAGATCGCGTTCATCGCGGCGACCGCGTACGCGATGGAGGCGATGCTCGACCTGTCCGGCCAGCTCGCCGACGACGAGCGGAACGACATCCGGATCGAGGCGGCCCTGGCCAAGCTGTGGTCGTCGGAGATGGCGTGCCGCGTCGCCGACGAGCTGGTGCAGCTGCGCGGCGGCCGGGGCTACGAGACGGCCGAGTCGCTCGCGGCGCGCGGCGAGCGCGGCGTGCCCGCCGAGCAGCTGCTCCGCGACCTGCGCATCAACCGGATCTTCGAGGGCTCCAGCGAGATCATGCACCTGCTGATCGCCCGCGAGGCCGTGGACGCGCACCTGTCGGTGGCCGGGGACATCATCGATCCGGACGCCTCCACCGGACGCAGGGCGCGGGCCGCGGCGAAGGCGGGCGGGTTCTACGCGCGCTGGCTGCCGACGCTCGTCACCGGCGCCGGGCACCGCCCGAACGCCTACGCCGAGTTCGGCCCGCTGGCCCGGCACCTGCGGTACGTCGAGCGGGCGTCCCGCAAGCTGGCCCGGTCGACCTTCTACGCGGCGGGACGCTGGCAGGGCGGCCTGGAGTACCGGCAGGGGTTCCTCGGCCGCATGGTCGACATCGGCGCCGAGCTGTTCGCGATGAGCGCGGTCTGCGTCCGCGCCCACGCCGACGCGTCCGCGCAGGGGCCGCTCGGCGGCATGGGTTCGAACGGCATCGGGCCGGCCACGGCACCCGGAAAGTCCGCCGTGCTCCTCGCCGACGCCTTCTGCCGGCAGGCGCGCGTCCGCGTCGAGGAGCTGTTCGACGGGCTGTGGCGCAACACCGACGCGATGGACGTGAAGCTGGCGCGGGCCGTTCTCGCCGGGGACTTCGCCTGGGTGGAGGAGGGCGTCCTGGACCCGTCCATCCCGGGGCCGTGGATCGCGCCGTCCGAGCCGGGCCCGAGCGAGCGGGAGGACGTGCACCGGAGCATCGGCTGACCGGCGACGCGCCGTCGCGGAAGGGCGACACGCCGTCGCGGGAGGGCGTCCCGGCGTCGCGGGGCGTCCGGCTTCGGCGCGGGAGTAGACTGACCCGACCTTCGCGCCAGAGATCGAACCGTCCCGAGGGGCGGGGGAACGGTCCGGCGAACGAGAAGCCGAACGCCAACGCACCCAGCGAGCGGGAAGTAATGCAGTCATCTGGTCAGAAGAAGTCCATCGCAGGCACCCTCCTCAACCTCGTCGGCAGCCGCCCGAAGAAGGCCGCACCGGCCGCCGGGCCGGCCCCTGACGGGGAAGTCGTCCAGCCCGCCGCCGGGGAGGGCGCGCTGGAGAACCACCTGGGCGGGGACGAAGCCCGCAACTACCGCGAGTACGAGTACCAGACCGTGGCCCCGCACGTCGGCCGCTCCATGCTGGAGGTCGGCTCCGGCCTCGGGCACTTCTCGGAGCAGTTCGCCGGGCGCCTGGACTACCTCGTCGTCAGCGACAACGACCCGTACTGCGTCGGCGAGCTGCGCAAGCGCTACGACGGCAACGACGACGTCGAGGTCATCGACCTGGCCCTGCCCGCCGACATCACGATCCGGCGCAAGGTGGACACGGTCGTGATGATGAACGTCCTGGAGCACATCAAGGACGACGTCCAGGCGCTGCGCGACCTCGCCGCCGTCACCGAGCCCGGCGGCCGCATCGTCATCTGGGTGCCCGGCTACATGCAGCTCTACGGCGACTTCGACCGCAAGGTCGGGCACGTCACCCGGTACACGCCGGCCACGCTGGAGGCGTCGGTCCGGGAGGCGGGGCTCGTCCCCGAGGTGCTCAAGCCGATCAACTTCCTGGGCGGGATCGCCTGGTGGTTCGCGGTCCGCCGCGGCGGCGCCGGCTACCCCGACCCCAAGCTCGTCAAGATCTACGACCGGACGGTCGTGCCGCTCACCCGCACCATCGAGCGCTTCGTCAAGCCGCCGTTCGGCCAGACGGTCTTCTGCGTCGCGCGCGTCCCGCGCTAGCGCCGCGCTCCTCGCGCGACGGGGACGGGTCACCAGCGGTGGCCCGTCCCCGTCGCTTTTTTCCTGGCCGGAACACGGTATGTCCCGCACCGCGTCCCGGCCCGGGACCGCAAGACTGTGCAGTGGCCGGACGGGTCCCGGTCCGCCTCTCCGGGCGGAGAAGCACCGCCTGCTTCCGCGGGCCGCGTCCCCGAAAGGCCAGCCACGAAAAGTTCCCGTGTGGTCCGACGGTTCGCGGTGGGGAATCCGGGAGGGGAGGTTCCCCGCCGTGAATCAGGTGGGCGCGCGGCTCAGGCGCCGACCTTCGGGGTGGCGAACAGGGCCAGCCGGTGCGCGGTCGCGGCGGCCTCGCCGCGGCTCGCCACCTCCAGCTTGCCGAGGATGTTCGACACGTGGACGCTGGCCGTCTTCACCGAGATGAACAGCGCCTCGGCGATGTCGCGGTTGCTGCGGCCCTCGGCGACCAGGCGCAGCACCTCGAACTCGCGGGGCGTCAGCCCGAGCGGCGCCGAGGCTTCGCCGCGGCGCGGCATCCGGGTGCGGCGCAGCAGGTCGGCGACCCTCTCGGCGAGCGGCCTGGCGTCCAGCCCGCCGGCGAGCGCGGCGGCGGTGTGCAGCGCCGCCGTGGCGGCCTCGTGGTCGCCGGCCGCGAGCGCGGCCTCCGCCGTGCGGGACAGGGCCCGCGCCCGGTGGTAGGGGTTGCCGAGCGCCTCCCACGCGGCCGCGGCCTCCTCCCAGGCGGCCCGGTCGAGGATGCCGCGCGCCCGGGCCAGTTCGGCGCTGAACGTCAGGCAGTGCGCGTGCTGGAGCGGGCCGCTCGTGACGAGGCCGGCGGCGCGCTCCTCCAGCCGGCGCAGGCGGTCCTCGGCGGCGCCGCCGAGTTCGCCGCAGGCCGCCGCGCCGACGATGAGCGCGGGCCACGCGTAGCGGGCGTCGTCCGGCATGCCGGTGTGTTCGAGGACGGGGTCCAGCGCCGCGAGTGCGGCCTCGGGGCGTCCCTCGGCGAAGGCGATGTTCGCCTCGAGCCAGAGGGTGCTGAAGTAGTCCTGCGTCTTCATCCACTTCAGCTTGAGCTTCATGATCTCGCGCGACCTGGCCAGCTGCGCCTTGGCCGTCGCGATATCGCCGCGCACGAGCGCCACCCAGCCGGACAGGACGAGCAGCGAGGTGCGGGTCGTGATGGCGGGGTCCTGCTCCATGGCGTGGTTCATCACGGCCAGGGCCTCGTCCCACCGGCCGAGCGAGACCAGCGGCTCGGCCTCGTTGATGGACAGGAACGTGCCCTGCGTGCGGCCCACGCCGTACTGGCGGGCCAGTTCCGCGCCGTGCCCGGCGACGGCGGCGGCCTCCTCGTGCCGCCCGGCGCCCTCCAGGAAGTGCGACCTGATCACGTAGTAGCGGAGCAGCACCCTGTGGCTGCCGCTGCGCTCGGCGCTCTCCCCGACCTCGGCGACGCGCGCCTCGTCGTCGTAGTCGATGCCGGCGCAGAACAGCGTGATCAGCGCCTCGGTCTCCGCGACGGGGTCGCCGAGGGCGCGCGCGATGGACAGGGACTCCAGCGCCGCCTCGCGGGCCTCGTCCATGGAGGTGGTGATGCGCACGTAGTTGCCCAGCGTGGACAGGGCCCGGGCGCGCAGGATGGTCGGCGGGTCGGCGGGCAGCGCGTCCACCGCGGCGCGCAGGTCCTCGACGAAGCCGGGGCGCGCCACGTGGTAGAGCATGCGGCCGCGCAGTTCGAGCAGCGCCGCCCAGCGGGCGGTGTCGCGCTCGCCGTCGGCGGCCTCGACCTCCTTCAGCGCGGCGGTGGCGAGCTTGATGCCGCGGTCGAACTCGCCGGCCTGGTCGGCGGCGGACGCGGCGTCCTCCAGGACCGAGACGTGGTCGGCGCCGATGCGCTCCGCCGCGTCCGGGACCTTGTCCCACAGCTGGAGGACGCGTTCGAGCATCGCCAGGCACTCGGCGTAGGCGACCGCCCTGCGGGCCTCCCTCGCCGCGCGCCAGGACGCGACCAGCGCCCACGTGCTGTCGTGGGCCTGCATCCAGTGGTAGCTCAGCTCGACCCAGAGGCGCCCGGCCGAAACGAGCCCGGGCTCCTTCTCCAGGGCCTCGGCGTAGCGGGTGTGCAGGCGGGTGTACTCGCCCGGCAGCAGGTCGTCGTGGACGGCCTCGCGGATCAGGGCGTGCCGGAACGCGTAGCCGTCGCCGTCGACGACCAGGACGTTGGCCGCGACGGCGGGCCGCAGGACGCGGGTCAGCGCGGCGTCGTCGAGCCGGGACACCGCCGCCAGCAGCGCGTGCTCGATGCGGGTACTGCCGCCGCTGGCGTCCCGCAGGACGTCCTGCGTCTCCTCGGGAAGCCGCTGGACGCCCGCCAGCAGCAGATCGCGCAGCGACTCGGGCAGCTCGCAGGCCAGCGTGCCGTCGTCGTCGAGCAGCGCCTCGATGAACAGGGGGTTGCCCTCGCTGCGGGCCTCGATCCGCTCGACGAGGCCGGGCGGCGGGATCTGGCCGAGCAGTTCGGTGACGAGCGCGGCGACGTCGGCGCGGGCCAGCCGGCCGATCTCCGTCCGGCGGACGCGTTCGAGCCGCTCCAGGCCGGCGAGCAGCTGGCGCAGCGGATGGGTACGGTGCAGCTCGTCCGACCGGTAGGTCATGACGATCAGCAGTGGCGCCGAGCCGAGGTTGCGGATCAGGAAGGCCAGCAGGTCGCGGGTGGAGCGGTCCGCCCAGTGGGCGTCCTCGATGACGAGCACGACCGGGCCGCGCTCGGCGAGCCGCTCCAGCAGCGTCAGCACGACCTCGAACAGCCGGGCGCGCTCCTCGCCGGACGCGGCGTCGCTCTCCGGCTCCCCGAACTCGGGCAGCAGCCGGGCGAGGGCGCCGGTGTCGCCGCGCGGGACGAGCCCGGCGACGCCCTCGATGCCGATGTCGCGGACGAGCCCGCGCAGGACGGTGGTGAACGGTGCGAAGGGAAGGCCGTCGGAACCGAGCTCAAGGCAGCCGCCGACCAGCGTCCTGGCGTCGGTGTCCCGGCTGAACTCCCTGATCAGGCGGGTCTTGCCGAGTCCGGCGTCGCCGCCGAGCAGCACGGCGCCCGGCGCGGCGGCGAGGGCGTCCCGCAACTGCCGCAGCTCGGCCGACCTGCCGATCAGGACGGGACTCATCGCACGCGCGTTCACGTCACAAGCATGCCAAACGGATCGGACATTCCCACCCGAGTATCACTTCGTGAGACGCCAGCTCTGGCCCCGGTGCTCGTCCAGTTCCGGGACCGCCCCCTGCGCAAGCGGCGGGTGGACGGCCGTCCGGACCGGGCCCTCCTCCTGGATCCCGCGCGATTTGAAGTGGTCGAGTCGGAGCATCTCGGCGCGCGACAGCAAGGGCGCCACCGGGGCTCCCGCCCGCGTCAGGCGTTCGATGGCCTCCTGCCGGGTGAGTCCGGCGACCGCGGCGGCGACCGCGCCGTCCAGCTCGCCGATCCGCTGGAGCCGCTCGGCGAACGGGACGGCGGCGTGCTCGCCGATGCCGAGCGCGTGGCAGGTCGCGGCCCAGAGCCTCTCCTCGGACACGACGCCGAGGGTGATCTTCTGGCCGTCCCTGGTCGGGTAGACGCCGTAGCCGGGCACCGGCCCCACGCCCGACCGCCGCGTCGCCGCCGGGACGGTGCCGACCCAGTGCGCCAGGACGTCCGCCATACCGAGGTCGATGCGGTCGCCCACACCTGTTTCGCGGGCCTTCAGGCAGGCGGCGGTGATCGCGAAGGCGGCCATCGTCGCGGCCGCCATGTCCGCGAGGGGGAGCTCGTCGGCCTCCGGCGAGACGGCGTCGGGCGGCAGCGCGGCCGCGTGGGCGCGGTAGTTGACGTCGTGCCCGGGAACGTCCCTGAGCGGGCCCTCAGCCCCGTACCCGGATATGGAGCAGTAGACGAGCCGCGGGTTGAGCGCCCTGAGGGTCTGGTGGCCCACGCCCAGCCGCTCGGCGACACCGGGCCTGAACCCCTCGACGAAGACCTCGGCGTCCCTGGCCAGTTCCGTGAGCGCCGCGAGCCCGTCCTCGGACTTGAGGTCGAGCGCGATGCCGCGCTTGTGCCGGTTGAGGACGTCGAAATGGTCGCGGAACATCCGCATCGGCTCCCCGCCGGGCGGTTCCACCTTGATCACGTCGGCGCCGAGCTGGGCCAGCAGCTGCGTCGCGTACGGTCCGGGCCGCCACATCGTCAGATCGAGGACGCGGAGTCCGTCCAGCGGCGCCATGGCGCTCCTCCCGGGTCGGGGACCCCCACCGTGCCGGTCGGCCGCACCCACAGTCAAGCGAGCGCTTGGTTCACGTCCGGCGCCGGAAAGGAAGACGGGCCGCTCGCGCCGCTACCTGCTGGACGGGCGTCCGGCGATGAGATCGCTCAGCCGGTCACCGAGGCGCTGGACGGGGAGGCGGTACCTGCGCTCCCGTGTCCGCGCCCGCCGCTCCTTGCGGGACCCCTCCGCGTAGCGGCGCCGCGCCCACGGCGAGTCCGGCCGAGCCAGCCGGACCGCACCGATGATCGCGACGAGCCCGATGAACAGGCCGATGACGCCCGTCCAGACCTTGCCCTTGAGCAGGGCGATCACCGCGACGCACAGGTTGAACAGCAGGATGCCCGCGACGCCCAGCACCCCGTCCCCGGCGGCGTCGTCCACGCCCAGCGGGCTCAGGCCCAGCAGCATCAGCCCGCAGAGCGCGATCGTGATGAAGACGACCTCGACCGACAACCGGCCCTGCTCGCTCCAGTAGACGTCCCGGAGGTGCAGGACCAGGGCGAACTCATCGAGGACGAGCGCGGTGCCCGCCCCGAACACGGCCGCGGCGGCCGCCGCCCACCAGGACGAGTCGTCCGTGAGGGCCAGCCCGCCCACGCCGCCGGCGCACATGAAGACGAGCCCGAACACGACGTGGTGGATGTGCCGCCCGCCGGGCGTCACGTTCCCCGGCCACCACCGCACCTGCCGCCGGATCATCCGCACGCTGAACCGGATGAACACGAACGCCGCGATGAACGTCACGAGGAAGCAGAACAGCCGGAGCCGTCCGGCGTCCGCGATCTCGCGAGTGAACCACTCCCCCACACCCGCCCCCTTCCCCGAGGCGGGTAAAGTCCACCTCCGCGCCGGCCGGAGCCCTCTCCGGAGCGGGGACGGAGGCCGAACCAGACGAGGGCCACGCTGGCCAGGGTCACGGCCACGTTCACGCTCAGGGCGAGGCGGATGCCGGTCATCTCCACGCTCTGCGTCGCGGCGACCGAGCTGAGGATCGGGATGCCGATGGTGATGGCCACCTGCTGGGTCATCAGCGTCAGCCCGCTCGCCAGGCCCTGCTCGTCGTTCGGGAGCCCGGAGGTGCCGGTCACGGTGTACGCCACGATGGACGTCACGTGCCCGAAGAATCCGATGAACAGCGCGGGGATCAGGATCGCGAGCGCGGCGCGGTCCGCGCCGAGGAGCACCAGGGGCAGGGTCGCCAGGCCCTGCACGGCCAGGCCCCCGGTCAGGACGGCCCGGGCGCCGAAGCGCCCGATGACGCGTCCGGCGATCACTCCGGCGGCGACGGACGCCAGGCCGGGGACACCGAAGACGAGGCCGGTCGCCAGCGGGGAGAAGCCGAGGACGTTCTGCAGGTAGAGCGTCGTCAGGAAGATCATGGCCGGCTCCATGGTGAACACCACGAGGCCCGCGTAGTTGCCCCATCTCACCGTGGGACGGCGAAGGATGCGCACCGGGGCGAGCGGCGCGGGAGAGCGCAGTTCGATCATCCAGAAGGCGGCCAGCAGCAGCACGCCGGCGACGGCCGCGGGGACGTTCTGCTCGATGACCGCGTAGATCGCGGCCAGCAGGCCGCCGGTCACGGTCACCGCGCCGGGCAGGTCCAGCCGGAGCCGGGCGGGCCGGCTGCTCTCGCCGATCAGGGCGGGGGTGGCCAGCAGCACGGCCACGGCGACCGGGACGTTGACGAAGAACGCCGCCCGCCAGCTCAGCAGGCTGACGAGAGCGCCGCCGACCAGGGCGCCGACGGTGAAGCCCGCGGAGAGCAGGGCGCCGTTGAGGCCGAGGACGCGCTCGCGCAGCGGGCCCTCCGCGAACGTGCTGGTGATCATGGACAGCGCCGCGGGGGTCGCCATCGCCGTGGCGAACCCCTGGAGGGCCCGGGCGGTCAGGAGCGTCTCGGGGCCGGAGGCGAAGCCGCCGAGCAGCGAGGCCCCGGTCAGCAGCGCCATCCCGGCGAGGAACAGCCTGCGGCGGCCGAACAGGTCCGCCATCCGGCCGAACACCAGCGTGAAGCCGGCGGCCGGCAGCGCGTACGCGGCGATGATCCAGGGGAGGCCGTCGACGCCCATCCCGACGCCCTCACCGGCCAGCGGGAGGGCGACGTTCAGGATGGAGAAATCGACGGAGAGCGTGAAACCGGCGCCGAGCAGGACGAGCAGGATCAGCCGCTCCCTGCCGCCGATGCGCGAGGGTGAGGTCGTCTCTGTGGGCATGACGAAACGCCCTTTCCGTAAGGGATCCGGGGTCGCGGAACGATCAGGGCGTCGTCCGGCGGGCAATGGCCGTGAGCGGCCGATGGCATGGGGGACGGACTAGCGGGCGTCGCGTTCCGCTTCTTCGGCGATGCGCTTGACGTTCGCCAGGCGGCGGTCCCAGTCGGCCGCGAGGGAGGCCATCCACCGCGCCGTCGCGTTCAGGGCCGCGGGCCGCACCGCGTACCGCACCTCGCGTCCGACCCGGCCGCTGGAGACCAGCTCGGCCGCTTCCAGGACGTTGAGGTGCTTGACCACCGCCTGCCGCGAGACCGGAAGCGGCCCGGCGAGGGTCGTGGCGGTGGCCTCGCCGTGTGCGGCGAGCAGGTCGAGCAGGCGGCGCCGCGTCGGATCGGCCAGCGCCGCGAGGACGCCGTCGACCGGCGCGGCGCCGTCGTCAGGGGTGTCGGTCACGCGGCTTCGACGCGGGTCTTGAAGGCGTCCAGCACCTGGGGCCAGCCGCCGGTGTTGTCCTCCACGGCCTTGCGGCGCAGGTCCTCGGATCCGGCCAGCGCCGCGAACCCGCTCTCGACGACGCGCAGCCGCGTCTTGCCGCCCTCGGGGGTCAGCGTGAACTCCACGAGGGTGCTGTTGTCGTCGCGCAACTCCTCCCCCGGGAAGGCGCTGGCCCAGCGGTAGGCGACGTACGTCGGCGGCTCGACCTTCTCCACGCGCACGGGGAAGTCGCCGTGCTCGGCGTTCTTCACCACCATCGACTCGCCCTCCGCGGCCCCGCTGGGCGGGCCCGGCACGTCGGCCACCCAGAACCCGGGGTCGGCCACCAGCGACCAGACCCGCTCCAAGGATGCCGCGATCAGGGTTTCGCGTTCAATCCGGTTCTCGCTCATCTGGCTGCTCCCTCGGTTCGGCCATCGTTGCAACCCCAGGGTTGCACATGTGGCGCCAGAGACGCAACCCTACGGTTGCACTTAACTGGGGACGGCCGCTGCTGTGTCATCTCGGACGCGTGCCCCCCCGCGTGCGGTTGCGCTGGTGAGCGGGCCCGGGAAGGATGATCCGCATCTTGGAGCAGAGGGCGGCAGAATGGACATCACGGTCAGATACGAGCCCACCGCGGACGACGTGGCCCAGGCGTTCACCCAGGGGTTCAGGCGGCAGCTCACGGCCGTGTACGCGGTTCTCGTCGCCGCCCTCACCGTGGGCGCGACGGTCAGGTTCGTCGCGGGCAACCTGACGATGGGCGTCACCATGCTGGTCACAGCGGCGCTGTTTCCCCTGGCGGGAACCTGGTGGCTTCGCAGGCGCGCGCGGAAGCAGCTCTCGTTCCTCTGCGTCCCCACGACGGCGCGGGTGACCGACACCGGCTACGACCGCCGGACGGACGAGTCCACCACGACGATGCACTGGGCCGGGTTCTCCAACGTCCTCTCCAGCCCCGGGTTCTGGCTGCTGTACGTGGACGGCCGGCCCGCCGTGTTCCTCCCCAAGGCCGCCTTCGACGGGGCTCGGCAGGCCGAGATCGATGATCTCCTGGCCGCTCGCGGGTCAGTCGGAGTCGGTGACGGCTAGCACGGCCACGGTCCGGCGGTCCGGCCGCAGGACGGCGATGCCCGCGTCCAGTGGCGGGACGACCTGGAGATGCCAGTCCGAGCCGTAGAAGAGCCAGGTGCACCGGTCGGCGGCCCGCTCGATCGCCTCCAGGCCGGTCTCTTCGACGTCCGCCAGCGCCGCCAGCGACTCCCATGACGCCCTGCGCGCATAGGCGCCGTGCATGCGGGGCCCGTAGGCACCGCCGGAAGCGGCCCCGCTGAAGAGCGTCCGCAGGACGTCGGCCGTGGTGACCCGCCGCACTCCGGCCACGGTCGCACCGGTGCTGGCGGCCGGCAGGAGGCGAAGCAGCGAGGCGCCGAAGTCGGCGGGGTCCTGCGGGCGGTCCAGCCGGAACAGTGCGGCCTCCACGGCATCGGCGCCCGACGGCCAGTTGCGGTAGGCGCTCAACGCCTGCCGCGCGCCGGGCCAGTCGACCGCCGCCACCCCGATGTCGAGACCGGAGGGTCCCGGCGCGTCCGGCGCCCCCTCACCGGGCGGACGCCAGGGCTGCGCCAGGCCGGGATACCGGGGCGGCGAGAGATGCCGCTCGGTCTCGGTCGGACGAAGCGGGAGCTCCGCCAGCGGGTGCCCGGCGGCCCGCAGCCTTTCGGCGAACCCGGCGGCGGACGTCGCGTCGTAACGCAGGGCCGTCTCCTGGAGCAGGCAGGCAGCGAGTTCGTCCGACGCCTCGGCGTCGTCGAACACCGCGAGGAGATGCTCGGGGGGTTGGGCGCAGGCCAGCCATTCCGCGACCTCCGGCAGGTCGTAGCGGAGGCCGCCGCCCCACGTCCGTCCCTCGGCCGCGAGGGCGCGGACGCGCGCGACCCGCCCCGCGTCCCCGGGTGCGCTCGCCAGCCGTCTCAACGCGACCTCGAAGCCGTACCGCATCGGGTAGGTCGGCTTCCCGACCTCCAGCAACGCGGCCAGCAGCCCTTCGAGCCACTCCGGCTCCGCCTTCTGGACGGTGTCGTCGGTCACCTTGACGGCCCTGTCCCAGTGCCGGTCCTCGTAGGTGTCCGCAAGCCCCATCCGCCGGACGGCCTTTTCGATCTCCACACCGCGCAGTCTCACACCCGAGATGCCGGGAGGCGACCTCTAGGCTGACCCGGTGATCACGGTTCCCCGGCATGCCACCACCTACAGCCTCTTCGTTCCGGACGAGGGAGCCGCCCGCGCGGGGGCCCGGACGCTCACCGGACGCGGCCACGCGCTCGTGCGCGTCGCCCCCGATACCGCGACCGGCTCCGGGTGGCGGATCGACAGCCTCGACGAGGGCCCCTATCCGGACGGCGACGAGCAGTGGTGGGCCGCCGCCGAGTACCGCGCCGTCGCGGTGCTGGCCGAGGAGCTCGGCGGTCGCTTCTCGTGCTCGATGGCCCTCCCCGAGACCGCCCGCCGCCTCTTCCCCGCGGGAGAGGGCCTCTGCGCTCCGAGCGTCGGCGACGTGCGCCGAGCGCGGCTGGACGTCCTGTCCCGCGAGCCCGCCCGCACACCCCCGCCGGCCATCGTCCACGGACTCCGAAGGCGCGAGCCGTCCGGCGGCCCGACGGGCGAGCCGATCGTCCTGGACGGTCTGGACGACGTCGACTGGGCCTCTCTCACCGGCGCCTACGGACCGGCCGGCGAGGTCCCGGACATCCTGCGGGGCCTCGCCGCCAACGACGAGGGGTGGGACGAGGCCGTCCACGAGTACTTCAGCACGGTCGTCCACCAGGACACCTGCTACGACTGCACGGCGGAGACCATCAGGTTCCTCGTCCGGCTCGTCCGCGCACCGCGGCTGACTCCCGCCTACCGCCTGGAACTGCTGATCCACCTGGCCTACATCGCCACGATCGACCCCGTCCCGGCCACCGGCGAGGCCGGCTCGCACGAGGCCGCCGCCTGCCGCGCGGTCATCGACCACCTCCCGGACCTGCTGGCCCTCTGGCCGGACCTGCCCGCCCCGGCGCGCGCGTGGCTGATCGTCTTGGCGGCCGTCAGCCCCGGCGCGGAGCCGCGGCCCGAGTTCGCGGAGTTCCGGAGGCGGCTGGACGGCCCGAGCCCCGCTCTCGATCTCGCGCTCGCCCTGATGTCCGGCGAGGGCGACGGCGACGCCGTCCGCGACCTGACGCTCGCCGCGGCCTCATGGGACGAGGAGGTCTCCGCCCTGCTGGAGGAACCGTTCACCCCTCGCACCCGCGGCCTGAAGGCCCTCTTCCACCTCGCCCTGGCCGAGCTCGCACCCGCGGACTAGGCGGCTCAGCGGCCCCGGAAGTCCGGGGGGCGGTTCTCCAGGAAGGCCGTGATGCCCTCCTTGGCGTCCTCGGTGGCGGCCAGCTCGACCAGCTCGGACAGGAGGTGGGCGACCTGGTCCTCCAGGGGGCGGCCCTCGATGGCGAAGAACGCGTCGCGGCCGCGGCGCAGGCCGGCCGGGCTCCTGGACGCGATCACGCGGGCCAGCTCGTCCACGCGGGCGTCCAGGTCGGCGCGCGGGACGACCTCGGTGACCAGGCCGATGTCGCGGCCCTCGGCGGCGGTGACGCGGGCGCCGGTGTAGTAGAGCTTGAAGGCGTGCTTGGGGGCGACGTTCCGGTTGATGATCGCCATGATCATCATGGGCCAGAGACCGACCTCGACCTCGGGGGTGGCGAGCTTGACGTCGTCCGCCGCGATCACCAGGTCGCAGGCGGCGGCGAGGCCGAGGCCGCCCGCGACGGCGTGCCCGGCCAGCCGCGCGATGATCGGCTTGCCGAGCCCGGGGAAGGCCGTGAAGAGCCGGAAGGGGGCGCTGTCCCGGATGGCGGCGGCGTCGGCGACCGACCGGCCGTCCGCCTGCGCCCGGCCGAGGCCGCCGAGGTCGGCGCCCGCGCAGAACGCCCGGTCCCCGGCGCCGGTCAGCACGATCACCCGGACCTCCGGGTCGGCCTTGGCCCGCTCGAACGCGTCGAGCAGCTCGACGATCATCTGGTCGCTGAGCGCGTTGCGGGCGCCGGGACGGTTCAGCGTGATCCGCGCGATCCGCTCGTCCGCCGAATACAGGATGGTCTCGTACATGTCCCCGCCCACCTCCGAACGGTACCGCCCCCTGGAGCGGGCTCCAGGGGGCGGTACCTCGACGGACTCAGATGCGCTCGATGATGGTGGCGTTGGCCTGGCCGCCGCCCTCGCACATCGTCTGCAGGCCGTAGCGGCCGCCGGTGCGCTCCAGCTCGTGCAGCAGCTTGGTCATCAGGACGCCGCCGGTCGCGCCGAGCGGGTGCCCGAGGGCGATCGCGCCGCCGTTGGGGTTGGTCTTGTCCAGCGAGGCGCCGGTGTCGTGCGCCCATGCCATCGGGACCGGGGCGAACGCCTCGTTGACCTCGAAGACGTCGATGTCGTCGATCTTCAGCCCGGCGCGGTCCAGGGCCTTCTCGGTGGCCGGGATCGGACCGGTCAGCATGTAGACCGGGTCGGAGCCGCACACCGCGAGGGTGTGGATGCGGGCGCGCGGGGTGAGGTTGTACCGCTTGACGGCCTCCTCGGAGGCGACCAGCACCGCGGAGGCGCCGACGGAGATCTGCGAGGCGACGGCGGCGGTGATCCGGCCGCCCTCGCGCAGGGTCTTCAGGCCCGCCATCTTCTCCAGCGTGGTGTCGGCGCGGGCGCCCTCGTCCTTGGACAGCCCGGCGATCGGGGCGATCTCGCGGTCGAAGTAGCCGGCCTCGATGGCCTTGGCGGCGCGCTGGTGGCTCTCCAGCGCGAACTTCTCCAGGTCCTCGCGGGTGAAGCCCCACTTCTCGGCCATCAGCTCGGCGCCGCGGAACTGGGAGACCTCCTGCATGCCGTAGCGCTCGGCCCAGCCCTCGCCGTACGGGAAGGGCATGCCCTTCTCCAGGGCCATGGCGACGGAGGAGCCCATCGGGACGACCGCCATCTGCTCGACGCCGGAGGCGACGACGAGGTCCTGGGTGCCCGACAGCACGCCCTGGGCGGCGAAGTGGATCGCCTGCTGGGACGACCCGCACTGCCGGTCGATGGTCACGCCGGGCACGCTCTCCGGCAGCCCGGCCGAAAGCCACGCGGTGCGCGCGATGTCCAGCGACTGCGGGCCGACCTGCATGACGCAGCCCATGATCACGTCTTCGACCCCGGAGGGGTCGACCCCGGTGCGGTTGACGAGTTCCTTGAGCACGTGCGCCCCGAGGTCGGCGGGGTGGACGTCCTTGAGGGCGCCCTTCTTGGTGCCGACGGGGGTACGGACCGCGCCGACGATGTACGCCTCGGCCACTACGCCTCCAAAATCTGGGGTTCCGTCCCGAAACCGAGTGTGATTCGGTTAGTCAGTATGAGATTACATCCCTCCCGGCGCAACGCGCTGTGAGGTGGGTCTCGGGCTACACGCCCCGCGCCGCGGGCCGCGTCCCGGGACCGAGGACCTCGCCGTCCGACTCGTCGCCGAGGGACGCCTCCGCCAGCCGCGACAGGACGTCCGCCAGCTCAGGATGCTCCTCGGGAGCCCAGCCGTCCAGATGCCGGGCGAGCCCCTCGCGACGGGCGGCGAACAGGCGCTCGGCGGTGACCCGCCCGGACGGCGTGACGGTGAGGGACCCCTCGCGCCGCAGGACGTAGCCGGCGTCCACGAGCCGGTCGACGTACGGGCGGCCCTGCTCGACCCGGACGCCCGCGCGGTCGGCGAGGTCCCGGCCGGTGACCGTCCCGTCCTTGGCGATCCGGCACAGCGCCCACACGCTGCCCGCCGGAAGGGACACGCCCGAGAACGCGGCCAGCCGGTCGTACAGCTCGAAGGCCCTGGCATCCCTGCGCATCAGCTCGCTCAGGGCGCGCTCCATCTCGTGCCTGGACGACCGGACGGTCGGCGCCGCGCCGAAGCCCTCCCCGTAGTCGGACGTCTGCGAGGTCGCCCGCAGCGGGACCTCGCGCAGGAACCAGGTCAGCACGAACGCGACCGCCGCCACCGGGACCGCCCAGAAGAACACCGAGTCGATCGACTCCGCGTAGGCGTGCAGGACGGCGTCCTTGACGGCGGCCGGGTACCGGTCGAGCAGCCCCGGATTCCCCTGGACGGCCGCCGGGTCGAACCCCGGCGGCAGGACCCGCGCCAGGTCCGCCACATGGCCGGCGAGCTGGTTGCTGAAGATCGAGCCGGACACCGCGACGCCGAACGACCCGCCGATCTGCCGGAAGAAGGTGACGCCGGACGTCGCGGAGCCGAGGTCCTCGTACGACACCGCGTTCTGGACGGCGATGACGAGCACCTGCATGACCAGGCCGAGCCCGAAGCCGAGCAGCGCGAACCGCAGGCTCATGCTCAGGGTGGTGGAGTTCTCGTCCAGCGAGGAGCACAGGTAGAGCGCCAGCGCGATGATCGGTGTGCCGACCACCGGGTAGATCTTGTAGCGGCCGAACCGGGTGATCAGCTGGCCGGAGCCGATCGAGCTGATCAGCATGCCGAGCATCATCGGCAGCAGGTAGACGCCCGACAGCGTGGGCGAGACCCCGTGCACCACCTGCAGGAAGATCGGCAGGAACGTCAGCGCGCCGAACATCGCGAAGCCGACCGCGAAGCTGATCGCGGCGCCGAGCGCGAAGACCGGGTGGCGCAGCAGCGAGGGCGGCATGACCGGCTCGGCGGCGCGCCGCTCGACCAGCAGCCACACCGCGATCAGCGCCACCGAGCCGGCGGCCAGGCCGATGATCGGCGCGGACGTCCAGGCGTAGCGCGTCCCGCCCCAGGTCGTCATCAGCACCAGCCCGACGGCCCAGCCGACGATCAGCAGCGTGCCGAGGTAGTCGATGCGGTGGCGCTCCCGCTCGCCCGTCGCGTGCAGCACGGCGGCGATCACCGCCAGCGCCACCACCCCGATGGGCAGGTTGATGTAGAACACCCAGCGCCACGTCAGGTTGTCGACGAACCAGCCGCCGAGCAGCGGGCCGCACACGCTGGCCACGCCGAAGACCGCGCCGAACAGGCCCTGGTAGCGCCCGCGCTCGCGGGGCGGCACCACGTCCCCGACGATGGCGACGGCGAGCACCATCAGCCCGCCGCCGCCGAGGCCCTGCAGGGCGCGGAAAACGATCAGTTCCGTCATGTTCTGCGACAGGCCGCACAGCGCCGACCCGATCAGGAAGATGACGATCGACGCCTGGAACAGCCGCTTGCGGCCGTACTGGTCGCCGAGCTTGCCCCACAGCGGCGTGGACGCCGTGGAGGCGAGCAGGTACGCCGTGACCACCCATGACAGGTGGTTGAGGCCGCCGAGGTCGCTGACGATCGTCGGCAGCGCGGTGGACACGATCGTCTGGTCCAGCGCCGCCAGGAGCATGGCGAGCATGAGGGCGCCGAGGACGACGTACAGGTCCCTGCCCTTCGGCATGGCCCGCTCGTCCCGCGTCGCCGTCGCCGTCATGCCGTCGTCGCCGTCATGCCGTCGTCCCCCTGCCGCCGCACATGTGCCGGGTACGTGCGGGAGGAGGCCTACCCACGAGCCGGACGGGATCACGCGGCCCGGCGGGACGAGTCAGCGCACCAGGTCGCCGGCGACCTTCGCGGCGCCGATCGAGGCGGCCCCTCCGGCGACCGCCACCGCGCCCGCCGTCACCCACAGCGGCACGCCCTTGCGGGTCTTCAGCCCGCTCATCACGTCGACCGAGTCGACGGCGAGGCCGATCCGGGCCCACAGCCGGCGCCCGGAGTCGTCGCCGCTGAGCAGGTAGCCCGCGCCGAGCGCGATCTCCCGGGCGGCGAACATCCGCGCCACGTAGTCGCGGCCCGGGTCGGCGGCGCCGCCGAGGCCCATCAGTTTCACGGTCAGCCTCGGCACGGCGAGCGCCGCCAGCCCGAGCGCGATCCGCCCGCGCGCCAGGCTGGTCGCCATCGCGTCGACCCTGTCCCGGCCGTCTGTTTCCTTCGCATCTGCCACAAAAGTGAGGGTATCGGCCCGCCTCCGCTCCCCGACCGGCGGGTAACCCCCTCCTTACACGTCTATGGTTCAGGAAGGCGGCTCTCCCCGGACGAAGGTGGCCATGGAAGGCATCCTCACCCTCATCGTCGCGTCACTGCTCGCGGCGTTCTGCGTGCGCTGGGCCGCGGTGCGGCTCCGGCTGCCCATGCCGGCCCGGGCCGCGGTGATCATCGTGTTCGTCATCGTCGCCCTGGCGCTGTACGGCCAGCACCTGCGGAACTGACCGGCGGACATGCACGGCGAGTGAATTTCCAGGGCCGGATCCGAACCTCCCGGCCCCGCGGGGAGTCATAACTGGCGAAACCGGCTTCACGCCCGTTCGCTGCCCGCCGGCGCCGGCGCGCCCCGCCCGTCCCGGGCGGCATCCCCCGGCACGCGCCTGCACGGTGGACGCGAACGGTGCCCCGTACGGCGAAGCCGGCCGAGCCGAGGGAGAGCGCCCGTGCCACATCCGGCGACCGCCGTCCAGGAGACCGGGGGCACGATCGCCCCGCATCTGAGGCGCCTGCTGGAGTTCGTCGAACCCCATACCGGCGACGTGTGCCTGGACGTCGCGCGCGGCCGCGGCCCGATGCCCGCCGCGCTCGGCCCGCACGTCCGCCACGTGACCGCGGTGGACGCGACGCCCGTGGCGGCGGCGTCCGCGCCGGCCAGGACCGGCCGGATGGAGACGGTGGAGTTCGGTACGGGCCCGGTGCGCATCACGGGCGGTGCCCGCGGCCCGGACGGCGCCCGCACGGACGGCGCCCGCGGCCCGGACGGTGCCCGCGGCGGCCATGACGACGGCGGCCGGGCCCGCCCGAGGCCCCCGGCCGCCATGACGCGCGAGGACCGGCGGCCGCGGCCCGCGCGGCCCGCCCCGCGCGAACCGATCAAGGCGGACGCCACCGCGCTGCCGTACCGAGACAATACGTTCTCCCTGGTCACGGCCCGTTTCTCGGTCCACACCCTGGGCGATCCGGACGACGTGCTGCGGGAGCTGCTGCGGGTGTGCCGGCCGAGCGGGCGGGTGGTCATCGCCGACCTCGTCCGCGGCAACCTCGCCGGGCCCGAGCGCGACCGGATCGAGCGCCTGCGCGACCCCGACCATCCCGGCACCCCGTCCATCGCCCGGCTCACCGAGATGATCACCTCGGTGGGCGGCAGCATCCGGCGGCTGGACGTGTTCACCGTGGAACGCCCCGTCGAGCCGTGGCTCGCCGGGGCCCGCGACGACGCCGCGGCCGACCGCATCCGCGCGGCCATGCTCGACGAGGTGGACGGCGGTCCCCGCACCGGCGCCAAGCCGCGCGTCATCGGCGGCGAACTCTGGTTCACCCAGTCCTGGGCGCACGTCGCCGCAGAACCGATCCCCTAGCGCGGAACCGGTGCCTAGGGGACGAGGACCGCGGCGCCCGTGAAGCGGTCCGCCGCCAGGTCGGCCAGGGCGCGGTCCGCGTCGTCCAGACTGTAGGCGTGGGTCGTGACGGCGACGTCCAAGCGCGCGGCCAGCGTCAGGAACTCCTCGCCGTCCGCCCGCGTGTTCGCCGTGACCGAGCGGACCTCCCGCTCCTGGAACAGGTGCCGCCGGTAGTCCAGCGACGGGACGTCGCTCAGGTGGATCCCCGCGACGGCGCAGGTCCCGCCGCGGTCGAGGCGTTCGAGCGCGGCGGCCACCAGCTCGCCCGCGGGCGCGAAGACGATCGCCGAGTCCAGCGGGGCGGGGGCGGCGTCGAAGGAGTCGCCCGCCCAGGACGCGCCGAGCTCGCGGGCCAGCTCCCGGGCGGCCGGGCTGCGGGTGAACACGTGCACGTCCGCGCCCTCGGCGAGCGCGATCTGCGCGGCCAGGTGCGCCGAGCCGCCGAACCCCCAGATGCCGAGCCGGCCGCCCGGCGGCGGGGACGCGCGGCGCAGCGCCCGGTACCCGATGATCCCGGCGCACAGCAGCGGGGCGGCGCGCACGTCGTCCAGCTCGGCGGGCAGCGCGTAGGCGTAGGCGTCGACGGCGAGCGCGTACTCGGCGTAGCCGCCGTGCGCGTCCCAGCCGGTGTAGACCGAGGACGGGCACAGGTTCTCGGCGCCCCGGCGGCAGAACCGGCAAGCGCCGCACGTCCCGCGCAGCCAGGCGACGCCGACGCGGTCACCGGGGCCGTGCAGACAGCCGGGGCCCGCGGACTCGACCCGGCCGACGATCTCGTGGCCCGGCGTCACGCCCGGCACGTGGACGGGCAGGTCGCCCTCGGCGACGTGCAGGTCGGTACGGCAGACGCCGCAGGCCAGCACGCGGACCAGCAGCTCGCCCGGACCGGGCGAGGGCACCTCGCGGTCGGCGCGCCGCAGTGGCCCCGCCTCTATCGGGGCCGGCCGCTCCACCGCCCAGGCGCGCACCGGCTCACGCCGGGTTCAGCGGCAGCTCGAACCAGACGGCCTTGCCGTCGGACGTCGGGCGGGCGCCCCAGCGGGTGGCGAGCTGGTCGACGAGGTAGAGGCCGCGGCCGCCCTCGTCGGTCTCGCCGGCGCTGCGGATGCGCGGCAGCCGCATGTCGGAGTCGAACACCTCGACCCAGATCGCGTCCGCGCCGCGCCGCAGCCGGAGCCGGAACTCCTTGGTGGGCGGCTCGCGGCGGCCGAGGTCGGCGCCGAGGTTCCAGTCGTCCTCGTCGAACGCGCCGCCCTCGAAGGGGTCGGCGTCCAGGGCGGCGAAGTCGGTGTTGAACTGCACGGGCGGCGGCGCGCCCAGCGGCTCGCCGCCGCGTCCCGGCTGCCCGGCCGGGACCGGGAGGACCATCTCGCGGCGCGGCGACGGCGTGGCGGTGGCGTGCAGGACGACGTTCGTGACGACCTCCGACACCAGCAGGCACGCGAGCTCGGCCTGCTCGTCGAGCATGCCCCAGGTCGCGAACGCGTCGGAGGCCATCCGGCGCGCCTCCGATACCATGATCGGCTCGGCGGTGAAGACGCGCTCCTCCACGGCCAGCTCCTCGCCGGCGGTGCGGATCACCACGATCGCGACATCGTCGTCGATGTCGCCGGGCACCGCGTCGTAGGCGGCGTTGGCGATGGCCTCGACCCCGCCGCGCGAGACCCCCGCGACGGCGGCGCGGACCATCTCCCGCGCCTCCTCGCGCGTGTGGTAGTCGCCGTCGTCCTTGGCGCGCCGGTCGATCAGGCCGTCGGTGTAGAGGACGAGGGTGGAGCCCGGCTTCAGCTCGGCCGACTCCTCGTTGAACAGCAGCTCGCCGCCCATGCCGGGGGCGCGCAGGCCGAGCATGCCGCCCTCGCTCTCGAAGTCCAGCTCGCAGACCTCGCCGTCGACGATCAGCAGGGGCGGGTCGTGCCCGGCGTTGGCGAACTCCAGGACCCGCGACCAGGCGTCGTAGACGAAGTAGGTGCAGGACACCAGGGGCGGGCGGACGAGGTCGTCGCTGTTCCAGCCGGACCGCATCCGCTCGGGCCGCGTCATCGTGCGGACCCACTCGTCGAGCTTGCGGAGGATGTCGGCGGGCGGCTTGTCGTCCTGGGCGAAGGCGCGCAGCGCGGCCCGCAGCTGGCCCATCACGGCGGCGGCGCGGGCCCCGCGGCCCTCGACGTCGCCGATGACGAGGCCGACGCGTCCCGCCGACAGCGGGATGACGTCGTACCAGTCGCCGCCGACCTGCGTCTGGATGCCGTGCCCGTGCGACTCCAGGGGACGCGCCGGCTCGTACCGCCAGGCGATCTGCAGGCCGTCCAGCGGGGGCGGCCGGTCGCCGGGCAGCAGGTGCTTCTGGAAGGCGAGCGCGGTCTCGCGCTCCTCCTCGAACAGCAGCGCGTTGTCGACGGCGAGCGCGACCCGGCTGGCGATCGCGCCGAGCAGGTCGCGGTCGAAGCCGTCGTAGTGCGGGTCGGGCCGCTTGGACAGGTTCGACAGCGCGAGGCTCATCACGCCGAGCATCTCGCCGCGCACCAACAGCGGCGCGGAGATCACCGAGGTGATGCCCATCTCGTGGCCGAGCCGCTGGGACGACTCGCTCGGCGCGGTGAACCGGTGCTGGATCATGTCCTCGACGAGGACGGCGTCGCGGCGGTCCATCGCCTTGGCGCTGAAGTGGCCGGGCGGGTAGGAGACGGGGTCGCCGACCTCCGCCCAGGTGCCGGGCGGCGGCTCCCAGCCGCCCGCGTGCCGCGACACCCGCCGGTAGAGGCGGTCGCCGCTGTAGAGGTCGATGAAGCAGTGGTCGGCGAACTGCGGGACGAGCGTGTCGGCGACGCGGCGCAGGGTGCTCTCCAGCTCCAGGGACCCGGCCAGCCGCTCCCCGATCCGCTCCATGAGGCCGTAGCGGTCCTGCTCGCGCTGGTTGGAGCGCAGCGCCTCGCGCGCGAAGATCACCACTCCGTCGACGGCGCCGGAGGGGTGCCGCAGCGGGACGGCGTGCGCCCGCGTGTACACGGTGGTGCCGTCGGCGCGCAGGTTGCAGAAGGTGCCCTCCCACACGCCGCCCTTGAGGACGTGCTTGGCCAGCTCGGTGGCCTGCTCGTGGTCCTCCTCGGCGATGCCGAGCGACAGGATGGAATGGCCGATGATCGCGTCCCCGCCGAAGCCGAACAGCTGCCGGGCGAAGGAGTTGCCGTAGATGATGTTGCTGAAGCGGTCGCAGACGATGACCGCCATCTCCATCTGCGTGAGGACGGTCTCGGGCGGCAGGTGCGCCTCGTCAGGCGCTTCCCCCCAGTGGCTCATCTCCCCATCCCGATACCAGTCCCGATCCTCGCCCCGATGATCACCGCGCGTCGCGGCACGGACGTCCTACGTGGTCGCCTCGTCGTATTGAACGACGAACCCGCCGCCGGGATACGCCCGAAAGACGCGATGTTATGGAGATCTTCGGTATAGACCGTCGAGGCGGGGGTGCACACACTGACCGCGTCAGCGCCTGCTGACGAAGACGTGCTCGGCGATGCCGCGCGAGAGTTCCGTCGCGGGACTGTCGTCCTCGTCGTCACCGATCACCCGTACCCCGTCGTCGGTCGCCCGGAGAATCACCTCTCGTCCCGGTTGTATCCCTATCTGCTTGAGTCTAAGCATCAGGTCGCTGTCGCTCTGCACCTGCTCGCTGATCCGGCGGATCACCGCGCCCGCGCCCTGGGGGCTCGCCACCGCGGTCATCACCGCCAGCGGAGACTCCTCGGCTTCGCCGCCGTGCCCGCCGAGCTCGTCCAGGCCGGGGATCGGGTTGCCGTGCGGGCAGGTGGTCGGGTTGTCCAGCAGCGCGACCAGGCGGCGCTCGACATCCTCCGACATCACGTGCTCCCACCGGCACGCCTCGATGTGGACGTCCTCCCAGGGCAGTCCGATGACGTTGACCAGGAGGCATTCGGCGAGGCGGTGCTTGCGCATGACGCGCGTCGCGAGACCGCGCCCGCTGTCGGTCAGCTCCAGGTGCCGATCGCCCTCGACCCGCAGCAGCCCGTCGCGCTCCATGCGCGCGACCGTCTGGCTCACCGTGGGGCCGCTCTGGGAGAGCCGCTCGGCGATGCGCGCGCGAAGGGGGATGATCCCCTCTTCCTCGAGCTCGAAGACCGTCCGGAGATACATCTCCGTGGTATCGATCAGGCCGTGTGAGGTCACAGCTCCCTCCAGTCTTATGGTCATGAGTCTACTTGCTCGGACCCCACGTCGCCGGGCCCTGCGAATATCCCCCGAAGCCGGGTACGGGGGAACGCGAGATGAACGCGAAACCTTCCCGCGACGCGGAGCGGTTCAGCCCGAGACGATCCGGGGGTCGTCGCTTCGGCCCTCGCCGACGGCGGCTCAGTCCTCCACGGGCAGCGGCTCGGCCGAGACGGTCTCGGCGGTGCGGGTGTCATAGCGGAGCAGTGCCGGGACGGCGAATCCCACCGCGATGACCAGGGCGGCGCAGGCCAGGCCCCCGCCGACCCAGGAGGCGGTCGCGCCCACGGCGCTCGCGGTCGCCCCCGCCCGGACGTCCCCGAGCCGGGGGCCGCCGGCGACGACGACGGTGAAGACGCCCTGGAGCCGTCCGCGCATCTGGTCGGGCGCGTACGTCTGGAGCATGGACTGGCGGAAGACCGACGACACCAGGTCGGCCGCGCCGCCGACCGCGAGCAGGACGACCGCGAGCCACAGGCGGCCGGCCAGCCCGGCGGCCGCGACGGCGAGGCCCCACACGGCGATGGACGCCACGAGCGCGATCCCCTGCCGGTGCACCCGCCCGACCCAGCCCGACGACAGCCCGCCGAGGAACGCCCCGACCGCGATCGCGGCGAACAGGTAGCCGACCGCGCCCTCGCCGCCGAACCGGGTCTCGGCGACCTCGGGGAACAGGGCGCGCGGCATGGCGACCGCCATCGCGATGACGTCCACCGCGAACGACATCAGCAGCACCGGCTGCGTGGCCAGGTAGCGGAGCCCGTCGAAGACCGACCGCAGGCCGGGCGTGCCGGTGACGTCGCCGAGCGGCGGGATCGGCGGGAGCCTGAGCGCCGCGTACAGCACGACGCTGAACAGCACGGCGTCGAGCGCGTACGCCGCCGCGTAGTGCCAGTGGGCCAGCAGGACGCCGGCGAACAGCGGCCCGGCCAGCATCCCGAACTGGCTCGCGGTGAAGTTGAGGGTGTTGGCCGCCGGGACGAGCGGCCGGTCGACCAGCCGAGGGATGATCGCGCTGCGGGTGGGCGAGGACACCGCGAACCCGATCGCCTGGACCGCCACCACGACCATGATCAGCGCGAGGCTGCCGGCGCCCAGGAGCGCCTGGACGAGCAGCAGCAGCGTCGCCGCCCACATGACGCAGGACGAGGCGAACAGCAGCCTGCGCCGGTCCATGTGGTCGGCCACCGCGCCGCCCCACAGCCCGAACACGATCAGCGGGACGAGGTTGACGACGCCGAGGGCGCCCACCCAGAACGACGAGCGGGTCATGTCGTAGACCTGGACGGGGACGGCGACGGCGGTGACCTGGAACCCGACGAACGACACGCCCTGCCCCAGCCACAGCCGCCGGTAGGCCGGACGGGCCAGCGGCCGGGTGTCGATCGCGAGCCCCCGGAGCCGCCTGCGGCGGACCGTTCCAACCGGCGGTGTCACGGAGCCAGTCTCTCCACCGCCCATTCCTCCGCGCCCCCGGGGGCCGCCCGCCGGTAGCGGATCCGGTCGTGGAGCCGGTCGGGGCGGCCCTGCCAGAACTCGACCGACTCGGGCGCGACGCGGTAGCCGCCCCAGAAGTCCGGCAGCGGGACGGCGCCGGCCGCGTCCCCCTCCGGCGCCTCCGCCCGCCCGGCGGCCGGATCCGGCCAGCGCCCGGCCGCCTCGGCGTAGCGGCGCTCCAGCACCTCGCGCCCCGGAATGACGCCCGACTGGTCCTCGCTCGCCCACGCGCCGATCCGGGATCCGTACGGGCGGGTCCGGAAGTAGGCGGCCGTCTCCTCGCGCGGGAGCTCGGACACCGGTCCCGCGACCCGGACCTGCCGGTACAGCGGATGCCACGGGAACACCAGCGCCGCGCGCGGGTTCTCGGCGAGGTCGCGGCCCTTGCGGGACGTCAGGTTCGTGAAGAACCGGAAGCCCTGCGGCCCGTAGCCCTTGAGCAGGACCGTCCGGGCGCTCGGGACCCCGTCGCCGGAGGCGGTCGCGAGGATCATCGCGTTCGGCTCGGCCAGTCCGGATGCGTGCACCTCGGCGAACCACGCGGCGAACAGGGCGAGCGGATCGGCGGGGAGCGCCGACTCGGACAATTCGCCCACCTCGTAAGATCTCCGGAGCCGTGCGGGATCGGGCGTTGGGGAATCCACAGCGTCAGAGCCTCTCACCTGGGCCCTGTGCAACTCGCAGGACCCCTGGGTACTGGTCAGTAAGGCGGGCAGGGTTCAATGGCACGGCACCGCCTTATCACTCTTGGGGACGAAAGGCAGGACGACATGTCCGACTTCAAACCCGGTCTCGAAGGGGTCGTCGCCTTCGAGACGGAGATCGCCGAACCGGACAAGGAGGGCGGCGCCCTCCGCTACCGGGGCGTCGACATCGAGGAACTCGTCGGGCGCGTCTCCTTCGGTGACGCCTGGGGCCTCCTCGTGGACGACAGCTTCACCCCGGGCCTGGCCCCCGCCGACCCGCACCTTCTCCCGGTCACCTCCGGCGACGTGCGGGTGGACGTGCAGAGCTCCCTCCCCACCCTCGCCACCGCGTACGGGATGAAGCCGCTGCTCGACATCTCCGACGAGGAGGCCCGCGCCGACCTCGCCCGGGTGTCGGTGACGGCGCTGTCGTTCGTGGCGCAGTCCGCGCGCGGCGTCGGCAAGCCGATGGTCCCGCAGCACCGGATCGACGAGTCCGGAACCATCACCGAGCGGTTCATGGTCCGCTGGCGCGGTGAGCCCGACCCCAAGCACGTCCGGGCCATCGACGCGTACTGGGTCTCGGCCGCCGAGCACGGCATGAACGCCTCCACCTTCACCGCCCGCGTCATCGCCTCCACCGGCGCGGACGTGGCGGCCAGCATCGCCGGCGCGATCGGCGCCATGTCGGGCCCCCTGCACGGCGGCGCCCCCGCCCGCGTCCTGCCGATGATCGAGAAGGTCGAGCAGCTCGGCGACGCCCGCAAGGTCGTCACCGACATCCTCGACTCCGGCGACCGGCTGATGGGCTTCGGGCACCGCGTGTACCGCGCCGAGGACCCGCGCGCCCGCGTGCTGCGCCGTACCGCCAGGGAACTGGACGCGCCCCGCTTCGAGGCCGCCAAGGCCCTGGAGGACGCGGCCCTGGCCGAACTGCGCGAGCGCCGCCCGGACCGCCCGATCGAGACGAACGTGGAATTCTGGGCCGCGGTCATCCTCGACTTCGCCGAGGTCCCGACCGCGATGATGCCCGCGATGTTCACCTGCGGCCGCACCGCCGGGTGGGCGGCGCACATCCTGGAGCAGAAGCGCACCGGCCGCCTCGTCCGGCCGAGCGCCCGCTACACCGGTCCCGGCACCCGCTCCCTCGACGAGGTCGCCGGCGCGGCGGAGGTCCTCAAGCGCCAGGGCGGCTGATCCGGCCCGTCCCCCCGCACCGACGCGCCTGAGGCCCCCGGTCGAACCGGGGGCCTTTGCCGTGTCCGGGGCGCCGTGTCCGGGGCGCCGCCGTGCCCGGCTACTTCGGCGAGGCGCCGCCCCGCCCTCCCCCCGGCGGGCAGTCGGCCGGGCCCTGCCCGCCGGCGACGAGGCGCCCGCACACCTGCTTGACCTCCGTCGTCCCGTCCTGCCGGATCGTCGCGAGGATCACCGGCCGGTCGATCACCTGGTGGCCGCCGTTGCGGGAGCCGAACCGCAGCACGCCGCTGGCGCCGTTGCGCAGCACGTCGTGGTCGGGGTCGTTGAGCGCCGCGAACACCGAGCCGGCCGACGGCAGCGCCTTCTCCTGCCAGTACACCTTGCTCGCCACGGTCGCGACGAGGGTCGCCGCGTCGTAGCTGACGGCGGCGCGGGTGATGGACGGCCGCCGTCCCGACGGGTCGTTTCCGTCGTCGGTCATCTCCCGGACCCCCGGGTCGTAGTCGGAGTAGAACGTCTGCGGCGACTGGTCGCCGATCCAGCGCCACGTCCACGCCTCCCGGGCGGCCAGCGGCGTGAAGAACAGGTCGAAGGTGTTCTTGCGGCCGAGCTCCTCGGCGTTGTCGCTGACGTACTTGGCGATCTCGTCGTCGGCGAGGACCAGCGGGCGCTTGGGGCAGGAGAGCTCCAGGACGTTGACGAACGAGCGGAACTCGTCCGACCGCCCCGCGTAGTAGAACAGGTCGGGCTGGTCCTGGCACGCCTCCCTGACCGCCTTGTTCAGCTCGCCGGGGTTCTTGTACGGGCGCATCAGCGCCTTGCCGGGCCGGAACGACTTCTGGAAGTCGGTCGCCAGGTTCGCGCTGTAGAGGTCGTCGGGGTCGCCGTCGTAGATGACGACCGCCTCGTCCGCCTTCCTGCCGCCGACGTCGCCGTGCCGCGCCCAGAACGCGGCGTGCCGCGCGGTCCGCGCGTTGGGGGACGCGAGCCGGAAGTAGTACGGCGAGTAGCCGGCGTCGCCGTCGAGCAGCGCCGTCCCGTCGTAGCTGTTGGCGGTGCCGACGAGGGGCAGCGCGGACTTGGCCAGCAGCCTGATCGCCTGCTGGGTCTGCCGGCGGCTCTGCTCGAACCCGATCACCGCGACGATCGAGCGGTCCTTCAGCGCCCGCCCGCGGATCTGCTCGGCGACGTCCTCGGCGTAGCGGAACTTGGCGCCCGCGTTGGCGACCAGCAGCCGCAGCCGCAGGTCGTCGCCCTCGGCGGCGTCGTTGAACCGCTTCTGCGCGATCGCCAGCCCGATCAGCTCGCCCTGCACCCCGGCGAGCAGGTCGATCCGCTTGTTCTTGATGGACGGGTCGGCGGTCACCGGACCGAGGTAGACCACGGTCGCGTACGGCTTGCCGGACTCCATGACGTGGTCGTTCAGCGACTCGATCCGGTCGAGGACCTTGTTGAGCCGGTTGTCGTTGTTCTTGCCGCCGGAGTCCTCGCCGAAGCGGAACGACCCGTCGGTGATGCCGACGCACTCGCCGTTCGGCATCCGGCTGATACCGAACGGCGAGCAGTACCGCACCACCTGCACGGAGATCACCGAGACGGACGCGGCGGCGACCGCGACCATGGCGATCCACGGCAGCGCCGGATGGGCGAGCCGCGGGCGGCGCCGCACCGGGCGCACCGGCGGCAGGTCGCCGCCCGGGTCGCGGGTGACGTCCACGCGCAGCTCGCGGCGCGAGCCGAGGGCGCCGACGCGCCGCTGCTCGCGCGTGTAGCGGTCCCACAGGCCGCGCGCGGCGATGACGCTCTGCGGCTCGTCCGAGGCCACGTCCACCCGGACGGCCCGCGCGAGCCGCTCCAGCAGCCGGAGCCCGGACGGGTCGGGCGGATCCACGCTCGCGGGGGCGGCCGGGTCCACTCCGGCGACGACGATGAGCGGGTCGAAGCCGGGCAGCCGGTCGCTCGCCCGGCCGTCGGCGCGGACCCGCTCGACCAGCTCCACGAACGCCACCCCGGGATGCCCGGCGGACAGGTGCTCGAAGATCAGCACCGGGTAGCGGACCCGGGCCCACGCGGCCCGCCGGTAGTCGCGGCGGTAGTTGCGGCGCAGGTCCTCCAGGAACGCGGCGACGAGCAGCAGGTCGAGCTGCTCGCCGTGGTCGTCCGGCTCGACCGGGCGGGGGTCGAACACGCCCAGCGCGAAGCCGAGGAAGCCGGTGGAGTCGCGGTCGACGTAGGGCTGGCGCAGGAACCAGCCGAACCGCCGCACCCCGTACCAGCCGCGCGTCCGGGCGACGATCTGCACGGTCACGAACGCCAGCCCGACGACGGCCGCCAGCACGGCGTAGGCCAGGTCGAGCGCCGCCGCCGTCCCCGCGCTGACCAGCGCGACGACGGCGATGCCGATGGGGGCGATCTGCTCCAGGAACGATAAGAAGGTGGCGCGCCTGCCGGGCACCTCCTCAAGGTCGCGCAGCACGTCCCGGCCGCGCCGCCGGATCACCCGGTTGAGCTCGCGGCGGCGCGTGTTCTCGTTGTCGCCGACCGGCGGGTGCGTCAGCCGCCGGACGAGCAGGTGGTTCTCGCGCTCGGAGGAGGCGGCGCCGCGCGGCGGCGGGCGTTCGCCGGCCAGCCGGATCTCCCGCAGGTCGCGCAGCCACAGGGCCATCTCCAGCAGCGGGAACCGCAGCGCCGGCTCGCCCCGGGCGCGGCTGCTCGGCTGCGACAGCTCGCGCTTGGCCTCGCGCAGCACGCCCGCGACGTCGGTGGCGGGCGTGTCGGCGGCGATGTGCGACACCGGGGCCCGCTCGTCCTCGCAGCGGGACTTGAGCATCTCGGCGGCGTGGGAGGCGGCGCGGTCCGGCCCGAGCAGCAGGAGCAGGGGCCGCAGCCGCTCCCGCCACCGCCACGGCGGCCGCTCCCGCAGCCGCTCGAACAGGTCGAGGACCCCGCGCAGCCGATCCTCGCTCAGGATCCGGTCGCCGTCGCCCGCCATGCGCCACGCCTCGCTTCCGTGTCTCGCCCGCCTCTGCCCGGCCCCCCGACTCGCCCGCCCTCGTTCAGGTTGGACGCGGTGAACGGTCGATCGGATCGAAACTTTCCGCTGATCGTGCGCCGGTTCCCGAAACCCGGCCACTTTGTCATCATGGGCGGCATGACAAAAGCCCCCGCCGGACACGACGAGCCGCTTGAGGGCGACATCGGCCCCGCGGCCGGCGGCGCCTCCCATGCGGCGTCCGGCCCCGCCGCGGCGCCCGCGGTCCCGGAGGCGGTGGAGGCGGCGCAGGCGCTGAGGCGGTTCGACGCGGAGCGCGAGGAGCGCCGCCGCGCCACCAACGCCGTCGCGGGACGGATCGCCGTCGCGGTCGCCGCCCTCTTCCTGGTCTTCCTCACCTACGACTCCACCACCACGGCCGTGCGGGCGCATTCCAGGGGCGACGCCTGGATCTACCCCCCGGCCGTGGTCGGCGGCGCCTGCGCCGCCTGCCTGGTCGCCCTGCTGACCTGGGGGTGGCGCCGGCGGCGTCTCGGGATGTGAACCCGAGCCACGATCTTCGCCGCAGGTCAGATAGCCTCGTGTGAGTGACCGACAGCGCGAATCCCACCATCGACATCCCCGCCGATCTCAGGCCCGCCGACGGCCGTTTCGGGTGCGGTCCCTCCAAGGTCCGTCCCGAGCAGCTGGCGGCCCTGGCCGGGTCCGGCTCGACCTACATGGGCACCTCGCACCGGCAGAAGCCGGTGAAGTCCCTCGTCGGCCGCGTCCGGGAGGGGCTGGCCGAGCTCTTCTCGCTGCCCGAGGGGTACGAGGTCCTGCTCAGCAACGGCGGCACCACGGCGTTCTGGGACGCGGCCGCGTTCGGCCTCGTCCGCCGGCGGTCGCAGCACCTGACCTTCGGCGAGTTCTCCAGCAAGTTCGCCAAGGTCACCACGGGCGCGCCCTGGCTGGGGGACCCCACCGTCATCTCCGCCCCGCCCGGAACGCACCCCGAGGCGTCCGCCGAGCAGGACGTGGACGTCTACGCGCTCACCCACAACGAGACCTCGACCGGCGTCGCCATGCCGATCAAGCGCCCGGCGGGCACGACCGCGCGGGACGGCCTCGTCCTGGTGGACGCCACGTCCGGCGCGGGCGGCCTGCCCGTGGACGTGTCCGAGACCGACGTCTACTACTTCGCTCCGCAGAAGTGCTTCGCGGCGGACGGCGGCCTGTGGGTCGCGCTCGCGTCCCCGGCGGCGCTCGAGCGGATCGACGAGATCGCTTCGTCCGACCGGTACGTCCCGGAGTTCTTCAACCTGAAGACGGTCGTCGACAACTCCGCCAAGGACCAGACGTACAACACCCCCGCCGTGGCCACGCTGCTGCTGCTCGCCGAGCAGATCGAGTGGATGAACGGGCAGGGCGGCCTCCGCTGGACGACGTCCCGCACGGCGGACTCGTCCCAGCGGCTCTACACGTGGGCCGAGAAGACCTCGTACACGGCGCCGTTCGTGGTCGACCCGGCGCAGCGCTCGCAGGTCGTCGGCACGATCGACTTCTCTGACGAGGTGGACGCGGCGGCCGTGGCCAAGGCGCTGCGCGCCAACGGCATCGTCGACACCGAGCCGTACCGCAAGCTGGGCCGCAACCAGCTGCGCATCGGCATGTTCCCCGCGATCGACCCCGCCGACGTCGAGGCGCTGACCGCCTGCGTCGATTACGTCGTCGAGCGCCTCTGAGACGAGCCGGAGCCCTCGGGGGGCCACGCCGCTCCCCCGAGGGCCGGTTCAGGCGACGGTCAGCAGACCGCCGGTGCCGCCCGCCCGTTCCACCACGCGGTGGAGCAGGCGGGCTTTGTCGGCCTCGGCGTCGGCCGGGGTGAAGCCCGTCCAGACGCGCGGGTCCATGTCGGTGTCCCGCGCCGTGGGCGCGAAGGCCGCCGTCGCGAGGACCTCGGGCAGGTCGCGGCGCCCTGGGCGGCGCTCCATGCCGACCTTCAGGTAGGTGCCCTCGCGCAGCAGCACGACGGTGGCGAACCGGACCCGGGTGTGCCGCTCGACCTCCCGGAACCAGCGCGGGTTGGACCCCCAGTAGATGTTCTGGTCGGTGTCCACGGCCACGGTCAGCGGGCTGAGCGCGCCGCGCGCCAGGTGCACCTCGGTGGGGCGGTCGCGCTCGACCCACGCCAGCGCGACCCGTCCGACCAGGGCCTGGAGGACGCCGGTGATGTCGTCCGGGGCCCGGCGGCCGGCCAGCAGCTGGAAGATCGGCTCGCTGTCGGTGGCGCCGGACGCGGGCGGCGGCGCGAACCGCTCCCGAAGGCCCGCGGCGTCGATGTCGCCGTTGTGCGTACCCACGACCGTGGCCGACGGCCCGGGGACGACCATGGGGCCGGCGTTGGCCGCCTCGGTCGGGGAGCCCTGCGTCGCCCAGCGGGTGTGCCCGATGGCCACGGCCGCACGGTCCAGCCCGGGCAGGAACTCGGGCCGCCAGACCCCCGAGAACCGGCCGCGCCCCTTCACCACCCGGCAGCCCCCGCCGCCTTCCCCGCCGAGCCCCGGCGGGGCGCCGAGCAGCGCCAGGCCGGCCGAGTCGGTCCCCCGCTCCTCGGCGAACGCGCCCAGCATGACGAACACGTCCGACGCCCGACCCGGGTCGGGCGCGAACGGCGAGCGCACCACCCCGAACAATCCGCACATGCAGGATGAGATGCAGATCCTGGGCGGACGGTTCGGCCTTCTCGCACCGGTCGGCCTGCCCGCCGCCGACCGGCGAGGACCGCCGGGCCGGGTGTGACCTCCCGCCGAATGTGGACCTTTCGCTCGCCGTTGATCAACAGTCGGCGCTCCGGCGAGAATGGCCAGGTGGGGCGGCCCGGAAGGGAAGAGTGGAAAATTCCACTCTTCCGGGAGTACGTCGGCGACGACGGCGGCCGACTCCCGGCCCGCACACGCCCCGGCCAGGCAGGACACTCTTTCCGTAGGCGCATGTCAGGACGGACGTGACAAGCTTTCTCGAACGTGTCACCCCCGAGGGGAACCTTGGCGCCGCGCCTGACATCGAACAATGCGTTGCTCCCGGTTTTGAGGCCGACACCCCTGCCGGAAGGACCAATCTCTTGAATGGTTACAGCCGTAATGACTATAGTCAGCGATTCCGTGACCAGGCGAAAAGGCCGCCTGCCGTTCGGTCGCCGTTCAGGACGGGAGGGATCCGCCCGGTGAGGCCCAAAGATCATCCGAGGTGCCCGTGGAGCCACCGGCCGAGCCGGTGGCTCTCCCTGTCGCTTTCGCATGGATTCTTCATTCCGTGGGACGGGAGCAGAGAAATGGTTGAACGTGGCCGGGATCAGTCTTGGGTTCTTCGGCTCGGAGTGGGTGCGGTCGCCCTTCTCCTGGCCCTGTCCGCGTGCGGCGGCGGCGACGACGGCTCCGACCCGCCGAAGACGACCGGCAGGCCGGCCGGTAAGAATCCCGGCACAGGAGTCGCGGTTCCCATGGCGCACCGTGCCGGGCCCGCGCATGTCGAACTCCTCGCCTTAGCCCGCACATCCGGTAGCGCCGTCACCGGCCAGTTCCGCATCGTCAACGACGGGCAGAGCGAACTGAACCTGCACATCAGCCTGTTCGAAGGCGGCCGTGAGGGCGACATCCGCAGCCTGGAGGCCAACGGCATCGGACTGCTCGACGGTGTCGGCGGCAAGCTCTACATGCCGCTGAGGACGGCCGACGGAAAGTGCCTGTGCTCCGCACTCGGCGACAAGAGTCTCGCCCCCGGCGCCTCACTGGACGTCTACGCCGTGTTCCCCGCCCCGCCCGCCGGGGTGAACAGGGTGACGGTGACGCTCCCGCTGACCGTGCCGATGCAGGACGTGCCGATCTCCAACGGCCCTCTCCGGGCACTGCCGGACCAGACCGATCCGGCTTCGGTGCCGCTGGCGGCGCCGCGCATCCTCACCGTGGCCGGGGTCGCCGAAGGCGACGAGCAGTCCGTAAACGACGACGGCGACAAACGTGCCGTGCGGCTGTCGTCGGACGTGCTGTTCGCGCTGAACAAGGCCGACCTGACCCCGCAGGCCGACGAGCTCCTGCGCGGCGTCGCCAAGCAGGTCGACGCCTCCCGCGGCAGCACGGTCAAGGTCGACGGCTACACCGACTCCAGCGGCAACGACGCCATCAACCAGCCGCTGTCCGAGCGGCGCGCCAAGGCCGTGGCCGACCGGCTCCGGCAACTGGTCACCCGCACCGGCGTCGCCTTCCAGACCGCCGGGCACGGATCGGCCGACCCCGTGGCCTCCAACAGCACCGGCAGCGGACGCCGCAAGAACCGCCGGGTCACCGCGAGCTTCACCATGCCGCCACCCCCGCCCGCCCCGGCGGGCGGGCAGCCCTACCGCTGGGCGCCCGGCAAGCCGACCTCGTCCAAGACGGCCGCCTTCACCGCGGCAGAGGCCGAGAACCTCCAGGTGGAGGTGAACTCCATGCACCGCGATCCGGCAGGCTTGACCACTTTCGTCTGGACGCTGCGCAACAACGGGCAGTCCCAGGCGGACGCGGGCTCGGCTTTCCAGTTGGACCTCCAGTACAACGGCAGGCTGAGCCCCGTCTCGCAGAGCACCGACGGCATCTCCATTCGCGACACGGCCAGTGGCGTCTGATACTACCCGTTGCGCGCATCGAGCGCCGAGTGCGTCTGCACCTCCTTGCCCCGCGCTGACGCGAAGAAGGTCCTCAACCCCGGAGACAGCGTGACCTACTCGGGCGTCTACCGGCTTCCCCCCGAGGCCCGGACCGTGGACATCGACTTCCCCTGGTCCGGCCAGGAAGGTCTCCGGATGAAGGGCATAGCCGTCAGTTAGCCGACGCGAACCGGCGTGTTCCGGGCGCCACGCGGGCGGCCCGGAACGCTCCGGTCAGCGGCGGTTCATCGTTCTTCGGTAGGGCTTGGGCCCTGGGACCCAATTCGTTGCCGGACGGTAATGCCGTGGTCGTGGTGGCCGGCGCCGTCCAGCGCGACCGGACGCGGCGGGCGCGCTGGCTCGCGAGCGTCCTTCCGCCGCCGCTGCTGGCCGTCCTCGCCGGGTCGGCGGCCCCGGTCGCCGGGGACGCCGGCGCGCTCTCCGCGGTGCTGTACGTTGCCGAGGGGGTGGCCGGGGCGGCCGCCGGTCTGGCCCTGGCCTCGCTCATCAGCGTCAGACGTTCGGAACTCGGCGGGTACTGGTGATGCCGGTGTGGTTGTTCGGTCTCATGGCGCTGGGGTTCGGTGCGGCCTTCTGCGCCGTCGGCGTCCACCGCTACCGGGCGGGCCGGGCGTTCATGGCCTCCGCGCACCGGGTCGCGGGAGTCGTCGCCGGGGTCCACCGGGTCGACAGGACCGACACCTCCGAGTTCTTCCCGGTGCTGCGCTTCCGGACGCTGGAGGGCGCCGAGATCGAGACGGTCGGCCAGACCAGGGGCGGGTCGTTCGAGCTGACCCGGCTCAAGGGCCGGCAGGTGGCCGTGTTCTACGACCCGCGGAACCCGCGCGCGGCACGGATGGACACCTCGTCCGGGAGGGGGACGGCCAGTTCGGTCGGCATGGTGGCCTTCGGCTTCTTCCTCGTCCTGCTCGGCGTCGGCCTGCTCTTCGCGAGCCGGCTCTGACAGGGAGCCCGGGCCGCAGCGCCCCGGGGTCAGATTCGACATGACATCCGCCTTCGCCCGGAAGGGCCCGCACAACGCCCGGAGCCCCGATCGGGGTCCGGGGGCCCATGCGCGGGGGCCGGTGCGGCGGGTTGAATGGCGCGGGGCCCTCCGCCGCCGGCGTCCGTCCGGTCAGGTGCCGGGGCGTGGCAGAGTGCGGATCGGGGCGAGGGTCGATGGTCGCGTTGGTGCTGGTGCCCGTCGGGCTCGCCGTCGGCCTGCTCGCGGTGCCGTTGGCTGCGCCGTACGTCGGTGACGTCCCGCGCCGGCACGGCGTCGTCCTGGGCCTGGTCACCGCGGCGCTCTTCGGCGTGCTCGGGTGGCGGGTCGGGTTCGGGCCCGTCCTGCCCGCGCTGCTGTACCTCGCGGCCGTGGGCGCGCTCCTGGGCTTCATCGACGTCGGCGTCAAGCGGCTGCCCGACCGGTTCACACTCCCCTCCTACGGAATCGCCGCGGCGCTGCTGGCGGCGGCCGCGCCGTTCACCGAGGACGGCCCGGAGCGGTTCGGGCACGCACTCGTCGGCATGGCCGCGCTGCTCGCGCTGTACTTCGCGCAGGCGTTCGCGGTCCCGTCCGGGATCGGGCTGGGGGACGTCAAGCTGTCCGGCGTGCTCGGCCTCTACCTCGGCTGGTACGGCCGGGACGCGTGGGTCGTCGGCCTGCTGGCGACCTACCTGCTCGGCGGCCTCGTGGCCGTGGGCATCATGATCGTCCGCAGGTCGCGCAAGGGCGAGTTCCCGTTCGGCCCCTGCATGCTCGCCGGTGCGCTCGTCGCGGTGCTGTCCCTGCCCGCGGGATGAGATGCAGATCATGGGCGGACGGTTCGCGGCGGCCGGGAGGCCGAATAAGCTCAGGGGCGTGAACCGCGCGCCCCAATGGCTGCTGCCCACCGTGCTGACCGCGCTCATCCTGGCCGTGGTCGTCGGGGCGCTGCTGGGCTGAGCGGCGCGGATCAGGTGATCGTCGGGGCGCGGAACGGGGATGATCGATCCATGTCAGCACGCCGGGCCGCCGTCCGCGCGGGCGCCGCGATCGTCCTCGCCGGCGCCCCGGTCTGCCTGCTCTCCCCCGCCTCCGCCTCCGCCGCCGCCCGCACGGGCCGCGGCGACGCGGTCGCCTTCACGATCAAGGACCCGCGGATCACCGAGTCCAGCGGCCTGGCCGCCAGCGCCCGGCACCGGGGCGTCGTGTACACCCACAACGACTCCGGCGGCGTCCCGAAGGTCTACGCGCTGGGCCCGGACGGGCGGGTCGCCGCCGTGCTCACGCTCGCCGGCGCGGGGGCCCGCGACTGGGAGGCGATGGCGATCGGCAAGGACGGCCGCGGCCGTCCGGCGATCTTCGTCGCGGACATCGGCGACAACCTCGGCGGCGCGTGGCCCTACGTGACCGTCTACCGGATTCCCGAGCCGGCGCGGCTGGTGAGCCAGACGCTCCGGGCGACCCGGTTCCAGATCAAGTACGAGGACGGGCCGCGCAACGCCGAGACCATGATGATCAATCCGCGCACGAACCGGCTCTACATCGTCAGCAAGCTGTTCGGCGGCGACGTCTACGAGGCGCCGGCGCGGCTGCGGACCGGCGGCTCCAACGTGCTGCGCAAGGTCGGGGACGCCCCGGCGATCGCGACCGACGGCGCGTTCGCCCCCGACGGGCGGACCTGCGTCATCCGCACCTACTTCGGGGCCCGCCTGTACTCGGTCGGCGCCGACGGCCGTCCCGGCAAGACGATCGAGTCCCTCGACCTGCCCAGGCAGGTGCAGGGCGAGTCGGTGACCTACACCCCCGACGGGAGGTCGCTGCTGGTGGGGTCCGAGGGCAGGAACCAGCCGGTCTACCGGCTGCCGCTGCCGGAGGAGGCGCGCCCGTCCCCGGCGTCCTCCCCCGGGAACGCGGGCGCGGAAAAGGACACCACGGGCGGCAGCCGGGACGCGACCAACACCCGCACGGCGCTGTTCCTCGCCCTCGCGATCGCGGCGGCGGTCGGCTACGGCCTGCTGCGGCGCCGGCGGTGAAAGCACGGCTGCGGGACTCACGTGACCGGTGAGACTCATATGACGGCGGTGGAGCCCCGACCTGACCGGCGCGATGGATGTCGGTTCCGGAGGGCGACCGGATCGTGGAAGGGGGCGACGGTCCCGCGGGGACCCGTGTGAGGATGCGGACTGTGGAGCATGAGCTGGTGGGCCTCGCGGGATCCGGCGGCCGGTGGCGCCCCGTCGCCGCGGGCCCGTTCACCGTCCTCGCGGTGGCGCTGGCGCTGCTGCCGATCAGGCCGGTGTGGCTGTGGGCCGCGCTGATCGGCGCCGTCGCAGCGTTCCCGTGGCTGCTCGGCGCGATCCCGGAGGCGCGCCGCCGCCGCCCGCGCCCGTACTGGCGGCTGTCGGCGGCCGGTCTGGAACGCGTCGGCCCCGGCGGGCTGACGATGGTCTCCTACGAGCGGTCCCGGATCGACGGCCTGGCCATCACCACCGGCGATGGCGTCCTGACCGTCTTCCACCGGTTCGGCCGCACCGCCGTGGGCGGGATGACGGCGATGGGCCTGGAGCCGCTCGCGGTGTTCGTGGCGGCCCGCAGGCTCGGCATCCCCATGCACGTCCTGGACGGCGAGGCCACCGACCTGCTCGACCCGGCGCTCGACGAGGCCCTGCGCGTGTCCGGGCTGGAGGACGACGTCCCCGGCGGCGGCCCCCTGCCGCGCGACCACGCGGCCGAGAAGCGCCTGCTGGACCAGGAGGCGGCCCTGCTGGCGGCGGCGCACGAGCCGCCCCCCGAGACGCCCTCGCGCCGCGCGTCGCGCGCGGCGCCCGACGAGCAGCGGCTGGCCACGCCCGAGCCGCTCCCGAGCCGCCGCCGGATCGTCTTCCTCGGCGCGCTCACCGCCCTGCTCGGCGCCGTCATGATCGTCCGGATCGCGCTGGACGGGACGGGCGAGTTCGGCGCCCGGCTCGCCGCGGGCTGCTGGGCGCTCGCCGCGATCGGCGGCGTCCTCGCGGCGCGCCGCCGGCTGCTGCGGGCCGCGCAGGTCCGCTGGACGATCACGGCGGAGCGGCTGCTGGTGCGGGCCCGCCCCGGCCGCCGCCGCGAGACCCAGGACCTGCCCGCCGAGAACGTCGCGGCGGTCGTCGTCGGGCCCGGCCTGCGCCTGGACCCGGTGAGCGGCGAGCCGCGCCGCGCCGACCTCGCCGCGCTGGCGTTCGGGCACCGGCTGGAGTTGGTCGCCCGGCTGCCCGCGCACGGCCTGGACGGCTTCCAGCTCGCGCACGCCCTCGACGACCACGGCTACCGCGTGATCACCCCGGGGGCGCGGTCGCCGCGCCGTCCCGACTACGGGCTCGAAGGGCTGCCGGAGATCTTCGCCCAGGTGCCCGGCGGGCGCCTGGTCGTCGAGGGCGACGGGCTCGGCTGGGCGGACGCCGCCGGCGACGTGGTGCTCAAGATGCCCCACGACCGCATCGGCGGCATCGAGCTGCTGACCGTGTCCGGGCACGCCTGGGTCCGGCTGTACGACTCCGACGGCGACGAGTTCTTCTCCTCGCCCCTGTCGGCGCTGCGGATCTCCCGCACCGACCTGCGCGACTCCGCCCGCCGCGCGGGGCTCCCGGTCAACGACGCCGAGTACGACGCCTACCTGAGCGCCGCGTTCCACTCGGCCATGTCCTCGCTGTCGGCCCCCGGCCCCGAGCCCGCCGCGGCCCAGTCGGCGCAGGGCGTCGCGCACGAGGGCGCGGCGTCCCGGCCGGAGCCGTCCGAGGAGCCCGGCTTCGTCTTCCCCGCCCACACTCCGCCCACCCCGGCGACCGCGCCGGGCACGGTCCTGGACGCGACCCGCCGGTCCCGTGCCGGCACCTACGGGATGAGCGTCCTGCTGTGCGAGGCGGTGGCGCTGCTGGGCGCGGTGTGGCTCGGCCCCGACCTGGGCGGGTTCAACACCACGGCCCTGTGGTCGATGCCGGCCGGGCTCGTGATCGGGCTTCTCGGCTACTGGCTGTACGACCGCAACCGGTCGCAACTGCGGGTGTCGTCCGCCGGGGTCGCCGTCGTCACCCGGCGCGGCCGGGTCGAGTGGGACCTGGCCCGCGACCGCCTCGGCGGCGTCGGCATCGACGACGCGGTCGAGCGGATGCCCCGGCTGGTGGTGTGGGCGCCGTCCGGACGGGTGCTGCGCCAGATCACCTTCCCGCCCGACCTCGCCGAGCTGCGCCGCGCCTGCGAGCGCTACGGCGTCCCCTGGGGCCCGCCGGACGCCGACCGCCCCGCCCCTCCGCCGCCGGAGCTGTGACGCAGCGGCCACGTCATCAGCGGCTCGTACTCCAGCTGGGCGTTGTCCTTTCCGGGCAGGTGGCTGCGCATCAGGTGGACCGAGTCCGCCGTCCACGGCGTCCCCGCGAACGAGGACAGGGCCTCGACGAGCGACCGCACGTCCACCGGCAGCCGCGACCGCGCCAGCGTCATGTGCGGGCGGAAGCCGCGGTGCTTGTCGGGGATCGTCCCGACGCGGCGGCCCGCGGCGGTGGTGGAGGCGGCCAGCCTCGCCAGGGCGCGGCGGTCGCCGTACAGGCCCGTCCACAGGACGCGGGCGTGCGCGCCGCTGCCGGGGAACGCGCCCGCGCCCGCCAGCGACAGCGTCATCCGCTCGTGGCGGCGGACGGCGCGTTCCAGCCTCGGGAGCAGCCGCTCGAGGGTGCGGTCGTCGACCTCGTCGAGGAACGTCAGCGTGACGTGCATCAGTTCGCGCCGGATCCAGCGCAGCTCGGAGACCGTGCCGAGATGGGGCCGGACGGCCTCCGCGAGCTCGTCCAGAACCTCCGGCGGCGGGACGAGCGCCACGAAAAGCCTCATGAACGCTTCCACAGGGCCACCCCGCCAGCTTTTCAGCAGGCGGCGTTCCTTGTCACGCAAATAGGGCCAACCGAATCGCCTCACCCGGCCGGTCTTATGGACCGCGCGCGACCTTTACCGCTCAGCGGCCCGGGCGCGGCGGAGCCGGGCCAGGGCGGGACGCACCGCCCCGTGCTCGTCCGCCGTCCCCTTCTGCTCGTCGGTCCTCCACCGCAGGGCCAGGGCGCCCACGGCGAGGGCGGCGACCACGGAGACCAGCCCGCCGAGGACGAGGGAGGCCCGCGCGCCGAAGTGCTCGGCCAGCCAGCCGACCGCGGGCGCGCCCAGCGGGTTCGTCCCGAGGAACACCAGCATGTAGAGGGCCATGACGCGGCCGCGCATCTCCGGCGCGACGCCGAGCTGGACGGACGCGTTCGCCGCCGTCATGATCGTCATCATCGCGATCCCGGTCGGCACCAGCAGCGCCAGGAACGACCAGTACGTCGGCATCAGGCCGGTGAGGACCTCCAGCACCCCGAACGCCAGGCCCATCGCCACCAGCAGCCGCAGCCGGGGCCGGGCGACCCTGCGGGCGGCCAGCAGGGCGCCGCCGAGCGCGCCCAGCGCCAGCATGCTGGACGCGAGGCCGAACGCGGAGGCGTCGGTGTGGAAGACCTGCTTCGCCACCAGGGCGACCGTGGTGCTGAAGTTCATGCCGAACGTCGCGAGGAAGCCGATGAGGATGAGCACGAGCATCAGGTCGCGGCGCCCGCGCACGTAGCGGAGCCCCTCGCGGAGCTGGCCCTTGGCGCGCTTGACGGGGGCGGCCTGGCGCAGCTCGTCCGTCCGCATCGCGTAGATGCCGAACAGGACGGCGCCGAAGGACGCGGCGTTCACCAGGAAGACCGGGCCGGTGCCGATCAGCGCGATCAGCACTCCGGCGACGGCCGGGCCGAGCAGCCGTGCGCCGTTGAAGGTGGCGCTGTTCAGCGCGATCGCGTTCGGCAGGTCGCGCCTGCCGACCATCTCGACCACGAACGACTGGCGGGCCGGGTTGTCCACGACGGTCGCGACGCCGAGCCCGAACGCCAGCACGTACACGTGCCACACCTGCGCCGTGCCGGAGATCACGAGGAGGCCGAGGACCAGCGCGAGCACGCCCATCGCCACCTGCGTCAGCATCAGCAGGCGGCGCTTGGAGTAGCGGTCGGCGATGACGCCGCCCCACAGGCCGAACAGCAGCATCGGCAGGAACTGCAGGCCGGTCGTGATGCCGAGCGCGGTACCGCTGCCGTGGGCGAGATCGAGGACGAGCCAGTCCTGCGCGATCCGCTGCATCCACGTGCCGGTGTTGGAGACGACCTGGCCCGCGGTGTACAGGCGGAAGTTGTGGTTGTGGAGGGAGCGGAACATGCCGGCGCGGCCCTCGGGCTCCTCGGGGGGCGTCTCGGCGCTGTCGGGCCGTTCCGGGTCCGGGGTCGCGGGGGCGGACGGTGCGGGCTCGGGCTGCTCCGGGACGTCCGCCACGGCCTCGTGGAACGTTCCGGCCTGGTCCTTCACGGGGGCGGAGGGGGCGGCGTCCGGCCGCGTGACGGGGCGGGCGGACGCACGCGGGGCGGGACGCGGGGCGGGCCGGCGACGGCGGGAGCGGGCAGGACTCGCCACGGCGGCGGCCCGGGCTGGATGTGCGGCCCGCCGCCCGCGGGCCCCGCGCGTCGCGGTTCCCTCGGGTTCGTCGGGGGTTTCGTTAGCAGAAGTCATTACCAACGCTAACGGTAATCGCCCCACCCTCATTCCGGCAAGTGCGAGGAGACCCGATCACGCCCGCCCCGGCCCGGAGGGCGGGGTCAGGACCGGCTGAGCTTGTCGATGACGGGGGCGGCGCGGCGGAGGATCTCTCGCTCCTCGTCGGTCAGCTCGCTGAGGCGCATCGCGAGCCATGCCTCCTTGCGGCGGCGCTCGTCGGCGAGCAGGGCGGCGCCCTCCTCGGTGGCGTTCAGCACGACCTGGCGCCCGTCGGTCGGGTGCGGGCTGCGCGCGACCAGCCCCCGCTCCTCCAGGTAGGCGATGACGCGGGTCATCGACGGCGGCTGCACCTTCTCGTGGTCGGCCAGCTCGCGCGGCGTCATCGACCCGTGCCGCTCGATGGCGGCGAGCGCGGCGAACTGCGTGAGCGACAGCGGGCTCGGGCCGCCCTCGCCCGCCGCGGACGGCCGCAGCGTGCGCAGCCGGCGCGACAGCCGCGCGATCGAGATGCGCAGCTCCTCGGCCAGCCCGGGCGCGGACGCCGTGCGGCCGCGGATCGGTGGCATAGTCATCGTCTTCGGTCTCCTGTGCTGCCCATGCTGCCACGCCGCCGCTTGACACCTTCGCTAATCTTCTTAGCCTCACAGCTAAAGAATCGTAGAGGAGGGTCGCGATGCCCCGTGCGGGACTGTCGCCCGACGCGGTCGTGGACGCCGCCGTCGCCGTCGTGGACGCCGAGGGCCCCGGTGCCCTCACGCTGGCGGCGGTGGCGGGAAGGGCCGGGGTCGCGACGCCCTCCCTGTACAAGCATGTCCGCAATCTCGCCGAGTTGCGACACCTGGTGACCGCGCGCGTCCTGGAGGAGCTCGCCGGACGGCTCGGGGAGGCCGCGCTCGGGCGGTCCGGCGACGACGCCGTCCGGGCGCTGATGTACGCCTACAGGGCGTACGTGGTGGAGCATCCGGGCCGCTACGGGGCGATGGAGCAGACGGCGGCCCCGGCGGGCGGGTCGGTGGACGGCGCCGCGGAGCGGCTGGTGAACATCCTGTACGGGACGTTGCGCGGCTACGCCCTGGAAGGGCCGGAACTCGTCCACGCGACGCGCTGCCTGCGCTCGGCCGTCCACGGGTTCGCCGTCCTGGAGGCGGCGGGCGGTTTCGGGCTGCCCGCGGACCTGGAGGCCAGTTATGAGCTGCTCGTCACGATGGTCATCGGCGGACTGGCGGGCCGGGGCCGCGTAGCCTGAGCCCATGAGCCCTCCGCGCCGCCCGGATCCGCCGCCGATGCAGACCAACGACGTCCGCATCGCGGCCGCCGGGGCGGCCGCGTGGGCGGTGGGGCTCGTCGTGCTGCTGATCGTCGGGCTGCCGTCGCAGGACCGCTGGTGGCTGTGGGTGTGCTGCGTCGGCATCGTGATCGGGCTGTTCGGCATGTGGTACACCCCCCGGCTCCAGGCCGGGCGGGCCCGGCAGGAGGCCGACCGCGCCGCCAAGCGCGAGGCGTCCCGCTGAGACCGGCCGGGCCCTAGTGCTCCAGATCGTCCTCGGCGAGCAGGACCGGCAGGGCCTCGGGGGCGCGCAGGACGGCCTCCAGCAGGAGCCGGTCGCCCCAGTGCCCGGCCGACCAGGCGAGCGCCCGCGCCAGTCCGGCGACGCCGCTCGCGTGGACCCGTCCGTCCCTCGTCCACCACGGGACGTCCTGGCCGTCCACGATGAGGCGCTCATGGGCGAGGTAGTCGGCGGGGGCGTCGGGCAGGACCGCCCTGACGGCCTCCGGGACGGGACGCTTCTCGCCGTCCGGCTCCACGAGGCCCGGGATCTCCTCCCCGGCGAGCGGCAGGTCCAGGAGTTCGGCGAGGCGCACGTCGCGGCCCTGCGCGGCGATGACGAGGGGCTGCCCTTCGAGGAGGGGCAGGACGTCGGGGCCGTCGAGCACGAGGGCGTCCGCCGCGTCGACCACCTCGACGCCGCCGTCCACGACCGCCCGCACGCGGTCGGGCGGTTCGACGGCCGCGTCCGGGGCATCTGCCAGCGCAGTCCAGAGCCCGCCCAGCTGGGCCCGTCCCACCGACCGCCGGGCATCGCCCAGGCGATCGAGCAGTTCCTGCGCGCCCCCGGGCTCATCGAGCAGTTCCACCAGTGACGTGCGGACGCCCAGGGCGAGCAGGAGGTGCTCGTCCAGGCCCTGCGGCGCGACGTCGTAGAGCCCTGCCAGCGCCTCGTCGCCGCCCAGGCGGAACTCGCCCGGCCTTCGGCCGTCCAGAACGGGACGGCGGCTCAGCCACCACGCCGTGTAGGACGGGACGGCGACACGCCGCCCGTTGTGCAGGGTGGCGTGGGCGGGATCCACGATCGCGGACCGCCACGGCGGTTTGGCGAGAACCCTCAGCGCCGCCGCCCAGTCGTCGACGAGTTCGAGGTCGCGGACCGCCGTGAACTCGGGGACGAGCGGCGGAAGGTCCTGCTCGCCGATCCGGCGCAGCACGTCGTCCGCCCACAGGTCCTCGTCGTCGAGGTCGAGGCTCTCGGCCTCGTCGGCGAGGCCCATGAGGTCCACGTCCTCGGCCTTGGCCAGCGCGAACCCGTCCAGGACGCCGGCGGCCGTGAGCGTCTCCGCGCCCCACTGCTCCAGGATCCCGCCGTCCACGACGCCGAACGGCGCGTCATCGGCCATGAGCCCCCGCAGCGGGCTCTCCGGCAGCAGCAGTTCGCCCGCCGGGTAGAGCTCGCCGTCGTCGCCGGGCAGGGCCAGCGCGGCCAGCCACGGCTCGTCGCCGGGATCGGCGTGCGCGGCCGCGACCAGTCCCAGCACGGCCTCGGCGACCGCGTCGGGATCGTCGGTGTCGAAGGACTCCTCGACGGCCGCCCGCACGGCGGCGTCCGCCAGCACGGCCCGCGGCCCCGCCTCGACCGCGCCGAGCCGCGTCAGCAGCGGGTGCACGGCCTCCGGGTGGACGAAGCGCAGCCCCAGCGCGTCCAGACCCGCGGGATCGACGCCGTCCGCGACCAGCAGCCCGCGCGGCCCCCGCACCACGCGTCCCGCCTCACCCGCCAGTGGCACCGGGAGAGCCCCCAGAGCCTCCGTGGAGGCCCCGGCGAGCGCCTCGTACACCCGTTTCCACCACGCCGGTTCCCGGTCCACAGCGGCCAGCTCGTCGATCACGTCGGCCAGTTCCACCCGCCGCACGCCGAGCGCGGCCAGCGCCGGGCTCCGCGCGGGCCACTCCGGCGGCAGCAGGCCGCCGACGACGACGTCGCCCCCGGTGTCCCCCTCGGCGTCCCGGCCGCGGAGCACATCGACGAACGCGGCGGGCGCGTCCACGGCGACCGCGTCCCGCCCGCGCGTCCGGTGGGGCAGGACGGGCGCCTCCGGGAGCCGTTCCCGGATCCCCCGCCGGATCCGCGCGTCCAGCTCGCCGGCGGCGATCGGCCCCGGCACGAGCTCCAGCACCTTCGGGGAGACGGGCGGCTCGCCCAGCAGCCGCACATAGCCGTCGGCGGCCCGGTCGACGAGGAAGTCGGTCAGCGCGCCGGGCGCGACGTGCCGCCGGTCGGGCGCGAGCGGGAACGACGCCATGAGCAGCGCGGGGAGGTCGAGGCGTTCGTCGCTCGGCGTGGGCGCGTGCAGCACGCCGGGCGTGCCCTCGGGGAGCCCGCCCTCGGGCAGGGCCCACCGCACCTGCCAGAACGGCCGGGCCCGCTCCTCCACGGGACGGTCACGCAGGAGCGCCGCGGGGATCTCCCCGTGCTCCTCGACCGTCCGCCACAGGCCGCCGTCGATGACCACTTCGCCCGGGGCGCGCCGTTCGGCGGTCAGCGTCCGGACGTCCCCGTCGACGTCGATCTCGACGTGTTCCAGGACGGGCAGCGCCAGCACGAGCGCCGCCCCCACCTGCCGGAGCTGCCGCAGGACCGGCTCGACCGCCTCGTCCCGCAGCGGCAGCCGCACGACGGTGTCGAAGCCCGCCGGGACCTCGACGGCCCGCTCCAGGGCGAACGGAAGCCGCAGCAGCGGCACGTGCCCGCCGCGCCGCCCGAGCTCCCCGGCCAGGCCCGCGATCCCCTCGACCAGTTCCCTGGCCCGCGGCGACGACCACTCGACGCCCGCCGTCCCGGACGCGATGGCAGGGGTGTCGGTCACGGCGACGACGGCGGCGAAGCCCACGCCGAAGCGGCCGGCGGCGGCCGGCTCGTCGCGCTTGGCCGAGGCGCGGAGCGTCGACAGGGCCTCCACGCCGGCGGCGTCCAGCGGTGCGCCGGTGTTCGCCGCGATCAGCAGCGGCTCCCCGCCGGTGCGCAGCGTCAGCCTGAGGCGGCCGGGCACGGCCGCACGCCGGGCGGCGTCGGCGGCGTTCTGCGCCAGCTCGATGACGACGCGGTCGCGGTAGCCGCCGAGCGCGTGGTCCTCCTCGGCGTTGGCGTCCTCGCGGAAGCGCGCCGGGGACTCGGCCCAGGCGCGCAGGACCCGCTCACGCAGCGCCCGCGCGCCGAACACGTCCTCCATCGGCTCAGCTGTGGCCGAGCGCCTCGTCATCGAGGGCCGCGGCGTCCTCGTCACCGCCGGTGGGGACGATCTCGTAGCCGAGCTCGTCGATGACGGGCGGGTTGTGCTCGGACACCGCCGGGAGGGAGACGGCCTCGGAGTGCGCGCCGCAGCCGTGGTCGGCGGAGACGACGCGGCCGTCGTCGGGCGCGTACTCGTTGGCGCAGACGCCGAAGACCTGCCGCAGCGCACCCGCCAGCACCACGTAGAAGCCGCAGGTGGAGCACTGGGCGGGGGCGGACGCGGCGATCGGGGCGCGGGGCCCGGCGACGCCGTCGTACCAGCGGGCGGCGGCCTCGTCGCGGCCCTCCCGCGACAGCACCCGGACGCGGCCGAGGCCGAGCTCCCACTGGGTCTCGCGGTCGGTCGACTCGTCCACCTGCGTGAAGCCGGGCGCGAGCCGCACGTCGTCGGGCGCGGTCGGCAGCAGGTCGCCGGGGCCGAGGTCGCCCGGGCGCAGCCGCTCCAGCCACGGCACCCACGGCGGCGCGAGGAGCGCGTCGTCGCCGGGGAGCAGAACGCACTCGCTGACCGTGACGTTCCTGGCGCGCGACGCGCGGGTCACCGTCACGGCCCACCGCCAGCCCGTGTAGGCGGGGTCGAGGCACACGAAGTAGTGCGTGACGACCCGGTCGCCCTCGGCGAGCAGGCCGAGGTGCTCGCCGACCTCGGCCGGGCCGGCGGTGTCCTCGGCGGCCTCGCGTGCGAGGTCGACCGCCTCGGCGCAGGCGGAGTCGACGATGGGCGTGCGGGGCCGGCGGGCGGCCCCGGACGTGGTGCGCGCGGCGGCGGAACGCGCGGGGCTGGACTGGCGCTGTGGGCTCACACGTCAATTCTCGCCCATGCGGGCACGTGACCCGCACAAGACGGGCGTCGTCCGCGAGGTGATCCCGCATTCCAGCGGGGAACGTACTCTCAGTCGAGGACTCCGATGGCCGCCCCCGGCCCCGAGCCGGGACGACCGCGAGGAGAGATCAGGGCGCATGGCAGACCGGACACGGGCGGGTCGGTCCGCGCGCGCCGTCACCGGGGGTGCGGCGCGGGCGTGCCGCGCAGCGCGCTCGGCCGCGCTCGGGACGGGACGGCTCACCCGCCGCGCCACCCACGCGCAGGGCGCCGGCCGCAGCGGGCTCGGCAGCCTGATCGAGACGTGCGCGTTCAACTCCGCCGGGGACGCGCTGGTCACGGTCGCGCTCGCGGGAACCCTGTTCTTCGGCCTGGACGTCGACCAGGCGCGCAGCCAGGTCGCCCTCTACCTCGTCGTCACGATGGCGCCGTTCGCGCTCGTCGCGCCGCTGATCGGCCCGGCGCTGGACCGGGCCCGGCACGTCCGCCGCTACGCCATCGCGAGCACGTTCGTGATGCGGGCGCTGCTGTGCTGGGCGCTGGCGAGCGCGCTCCCCCACGGCGACCAGGTCACCTTCCTGCCGGCGGCGTTCGGCGTGCTGGTGCTGTCCAAGGCCTTCGGTGTGCTGCGCGCCGCGGTCACCCCGCGCGTCCTGCCGGAGGAGATCCCGCTGGTGACGGCGAACGCGCGCTGCTCGTTCGCCGGGCTCATCACCGCGTCGATCGCCGCGCCCGCCGGGGCCGGCCTCGCCGTGCTGATCGGGCCGGGATGGGTGCTGCGCATCGGCACGATCCTGTTCCTGCTGGGCGCCGTGTTCACCATGCGGCTGCCCCGGCACGTGGACGTCCCCGAAACCGAACCGGGTGCGGACAAGGGCGCCCCGCGCCGCGCGTGGCGGGCGCTGCCGCGCGTCGGCCCGGTCGTCGCCGAGGCGATGCAGGCGAACGCGGTGCTCCGCGCGTTCTCCGGCTTCCTGATCATCTACCTGGCGTTCCTGCTGCGCCAGGAGCGGTTCGACCCGGTGTCGCACCATGTCGCCCTCGGCCTGCTGGCGGCGTGCGCGGGCGCGGGCGGACTGATGGGCACCGCGCTCGGCGCCTGGATGAAGGCGCGGGCGCCGCGGTTCATCGTGTCGGCGACGCTGGCGTCCGTCACCGGCGTCACCGCGGCGGGCGCCGCGTTCTTCGGGCTGTGGGCGGCCCTCGCCGTGGCGACCGCGGCCGGGCTCGGGCAGGTGCTCGGCAAGCTGTCCATGGACGCGGTCGTGCAGCGCGAGATCGGCGAGGAGGTGAGCTCGTCCACCTTCGCGGTGTCGGAGACCCTGCACCAGCTCAGCTGGGTCCTCGGCGGGCTGCTCGGCCTCGGCATGTCGATCGTCGCGGACGGGCGGCTCGCGCTCGCGGTCGTCGCGGCGGCGCTGGCCCTGGCGTCCGGGCTGCTGGTCATGCGGCAGGCCGGAGCCCGGCGTCAGGCCGGCGGGCCCGGCCGCACCGGCCCGCTCAAGGACGCGCACCACGAGATGCGCGCCTGACCCCGGCGCCGGGAGGCGTCAGGACGCCAGGTCGTCGGCGACCGCGCGCAGCACTATGGCGATCTTCTTGGCGTCCGCGGGGGCCGGGTGCTTGCCCCGCCGGTAGGTGTTGGAGATCCCGTCCAGCAGCTTGATCAGGTCCTCGGTGATGACGACCATCTCGTCGGGCTTCTTGCGCCGCTGCTTGGCGATGGTCTTCTCCACCGACGGCAGCGTCTCCAGCACCCGCACCTGCAGTGCCTGCTGACCGCGGCGCCCCTCGACCACGCCGAACTCGATGCGCTGGCCCGGCTTGAGGGTCGTGACCCCGTCCGGCAGCGCCGAGGAGTGCACGAAGACCTCACCGCCGTCGTCGCGGGTGAGGAAGCCGAACCCCTTGTCGGAGTCGTACCACTTGACCTTGCCAGTCGGCACCGGATACCTCGTTCGGTAATCGTCCTGAATCGACCCCAAGATTAGTCCCTCGCCGCGGGCCGGGGAACATGCCGGGGGCCCCGCGACGCCTACGGGGCAACGCGATCGACGCTATCCCGGACGCCCCGGAACGGCACCCGGATATCGCTCCCCAGCTCAGCCCGCCGGTGGCGGCTCAGCCCGCCCGGAAACCGCCGAGCCAGCCGGGGAACGCCAGCAGGTCCGGCAGGACGACGTCCGCGCCGTAGGCGGTGAGGGCCGCCGAGTCGAACGCGCCTGTCGCGACGGCGACCGACACCGCCGAGGCGGCCCGGGCGGCGTCCACGTCGCCGGTGTGGTCGCCGATGTAGGCGCCGGCGCCGTGCTCGCGCAGGGCGGCGCCCTTGTCGGCGCCGAACAGGCCGCCCACCACCGCGTCCGCCGCCAGCCCGAGGAACCGGACGGTCCGCTCGGTGTCGGCCTGGTTCTTGCCCGACACGACGACCACCCGCCCGCCGCGGGCCCGCACCGCCTCCAGCGCGGCGGACGCCCCCGGCATGAGGACGGTCGCCGGGACCGCGACGTCGGCGTAGATCGCCCGGTAGCGCGCCGCCATCGCCGGCACCCGCTCCGGCGGGAACCAGTAGGCCAGCTCCTCCTCCAGCGGGGGCCCGATGCGCTTCACCACCTGCCCGGTGTCGATCGGCACGCCCGTCTCCGCCGCCAGGGCCGCGTAGACGGCACTGATCCCGGCGCGGGTGTCGGCGAGGGTCAGGTCGAGGTCGAAACCGATGGCGAGGCCGTCGCGGGACGGGGTGGAGGAGGCGAGATCGAGCACGTCCACAGGCTAATGGGGCTGGACACGCGCAAGGACCCGCGCTCTCCTGGTAGTGGCGATGCGACGGGATCCGAGTAGGAGAGCGCGGGACCGTGCTCCGGATATACCCGGGCCCTCGCCCACAAACCACCTGACCAGGGAAAACGCAGCATACGAACCCCCCATCCCCGCCCCAAGGACCATCAGCGTCCGACCGGTGAAGGAGGCCGCACATGGCAGGGACCCAGACCGAGCCGGGCGGTGACCACCGCGCCCCGCGCGCCCGCCGGACTCCCACCGCCGCCGCGGCGCGCCGCCGCGGCGTCGGCCTGCTGGCGGCGGCGGTGTCCATCGCCACCACCCTCGTGGTGACGGTCCTGGCCGTGCACATCGTCTTCGTCGTCTTCGAGGCCAACACCGCCAACGACCTCGTCCGCTGGTTCGGGGACCGCGCCACCGACCTGTGCTGGCAGTTCAGGGACGTCTTCCAGCCGGGCGACCCCAAGGTGGAGGTCGCCGTCAACTACGGCCTGGCCGCCCTCGTCTACCTGGTGGTCGGCCGCGTCCTCGTCGGCCTCGTCCGCCGCCTGGGCTAGATGCGGCCGGGGAAGCGGACCTTGTCGAACGGCCACGCCGTGCCGACCCACTCGCGGACGAACCCTTCCAGCTCCTTCTCCAGGACGGAGTTCTCCTCGTCCGCGCGCACCCAGAACACCACCACCGCGTCCGAGCCGGGACGGTCCGACGGGGCGACGTGGATGCGGCCGAGCTGCCGCTCCCCGTCCGGGGTGATCACGACGTAGCTGAACGAGCGCCGCAGCTGCCCCTGCTTCTGCAGCCACGCGACGTCGATCAGAGCCTGCTCGAAGGTGAACTCGCGGTCGGGCCAGCCCCACTCGGGCCCGAACCGGCCGGCCAGCCGGTCCAGGCTGCCGATGACGGCGCCGTAGTCCTTCACCACGTCGTGCACGGTGATCGGACGGATCTGGAAGTCGGGCCCGGCCACCAGCGTGGGCACCACGAAGTCCTCGGGCAGGAAGGCCCCGTCGGCCGCTTTCCGCGGAGACTTGAACATCGCCGACCTTTCCGACGACGCCCCTTCCGGCGACGGGGCGCGGACGAGGGAACTCTAGTCGCCGGGCGCCCCGCCGCGAGCAGCATCACGGATTCGGGCGCGCCGCGCGTGACGCGGGGACCCGCCGCAGGAACATGCCTTACTGTTCTTGCGGAGGAATTCATCAACATGACGACATCTACGCGCGACCGCATCGTGACCGAGTCGCTCCGGCTGTTCGCCGACCGGGGCTACGCGGCGACGTCGGTCGCCGAGATCGAGGCCGCGGCCGGCCTGTCCCCGGGCGCGGGCGGTCTCTACCGGCACTTCCGCTCCAAGGAGGAGGTCCTCTCCTCGGCCATCCGCGAGCACATCGAGCGGACCCGCCGGCAGATCAGCGACGTCCTCACGCAGTCCACCGCCTTCAAGGAGCGCCCGCTCGAGACCCGGCTGCGCATGACGTGCCAGGCCGGACTGGCCAAGATGCGCGAGGAGCAGGACCTCATCCGGGTCCTGTTCCGCGACCTCGACCAGTTCCCGAACCTGGTCGCGGAGATGCGCGAGGGCATCGTCAACCCGCTGTACGACGGGATCGCCACCTGGCTGGCGGCGCAGCCCGAGTTCGAGGGCTTCGACGAGGACTGGCCGGCGGTCGCGTCGATCCTCGGCGGCGCCGTGGTGAACTACTGGCTCGCGAACGAGGCGATGTACGAGCCGCCCACGCGCATCGACGAGAAGCGGTTCGTGGAGAGCTGGGCGCGCCTCGGCCTCGGACTGGTGCACCTGGAGCGCACGCCGGCCACCTGATCGCGGCACACCGGAGTTCCCCACCTCGCGCGGGCCTCTAACCTGGAGGCCCGCGTGCCTGCGGCATGCACGCGCACTTAAAGTTGGGGAACGGCATGGAAACGTATGCGGACTGGTTGCGCGCGCGCGGCGACGACGAACTGCGCGCGCTGCTGTCCGCGCGCCCCGAGCTGCTCGCCCCCGTCCCCGCCGATCTGACCGCGCTCGCCGCCCGCGCCGCCACGCCCGCCGCCGTGTCCCGGGCGCTCGACCGGCTGGACCGCTTCACCCTCGCCGTCCTGGAGGCCCTGCTCGTCCTGCCCTCCCCGGCCGCGCCGGACGCGCTCGCCGCCGCCCTCGACGCCACCCCCGAGCAGGTCGAGGGCGCGCTCGCCACACTCCGCCGGTTCGGGCTGGCCTGGGGGGACGACGCCCCGGCCGCGGCGCCCGGCGTCCGGCAGAGCCTGCCGCACCCCGCCGGGCTCGGGCCGCCCGCCCGGGAGGTCTTCGCGGGCCATTCCGTCGAGCGGCTCACCGACCTGGTCACCGACCTGGACGGCGAGGCGCCGCGCGGCTTCGCCGACTCCGGCCGCCTCCTCACCCGGCTCACCGAGCTGCTGAGCGACCCCGCCGCGCTGGTCGAGGACGCCGGACCCGAGGCACGGGCCGCCCTCGACCAGCTCGCGTGGGGACCGCCGGTCGGGCGGGTCGCCGACGCGCGCCGTCCCGTCCGGCTCGACACCGCGACCACCCCCATCGAACGGCTCCTGGCCCGCGGCCTCCTCGCCGCCGAGGACGACCGCACGGTCACCCTGCCCCGCGAGGTCGCCCTGCACCTGCGCGGCGGGCGGCTGCTGCGGGACGTCCCCGCCGAGCCGCCCCCGCTCACCCCGGCGGCCGGACCGCGCCGCGAGGACGTGGTCGTGCGCGCCGCGGCGGGCGAGGCCGCGGGCGCCGTCCGGCTGATCGAGGAACTGCTGGAGCGCTGGGGCCTGGAACCGCCGCCCGTCCTGCGCAGCGGCGGCCTCGCCGTCCGCGACCTGCGCGCCGCCGCGACGCTCCTGGACGTCCCGGAGTGGAAGGCCGCCCTGCTCGTCGAGGTCGCCTACGCGGCGGGCCTGCTGACCCGCAGCGGCGACCTCGACGGCGAATGGCTGCCCACCCCCGCCTACGACCTGTGGCTGATGCGCGACACCGCCGGGCGCTGGACGGAGCTGGCCCGCGGCTGGCTGAAGTCCGTCCGCGCCGCCGGGCTCGCCGGGGAACGCGACGACCGCGACCGTCTCATCAACGCCCTCAGCGAGGCGATGGTGCGCAGCAGCGCGCCGTCCACCCGCCGCGCCGCCCTGGACGTCCTCGCCGGCGCGGGCCGCGGCGTCGTCGTCGGCGAGGACGCGCTCCTCGCCCGGCTGGCGTGGCTGCGGCCCCGCCACGGCGGCCCCGCCCGCGACCGCTTCGTCGGCTGGACGCTCCGCGAGGCCGCCGCCCTCGGTCTCACCGGGTTCGGGGAGCTGGCCCCGTTCGGCCGCGACCTGCTCGCCGGCGACGACCCCGAGCCCGCGCTGGAGAAGTACCTGCCGGAGCCCGTCGACGAGATCCTCGTCCAGGCCGACCTGACCGCCGTCGCGCCCGGCCCGCTGGTCACCGAACTCGCCCGGGAGCTGGCGCTCGCCGCGGACGTCGAGTCCACCGGCGGCGCCACCGTGTACCGCTTCACCCCCGAGTCCATCCGCCGGGCCCTGGACGCGGGACGGACCGCCGCCGACGTCACCGACCTGCTCACCCGGCACTCGGCGACCCCGCTCCCGCAGCCGCTCGTCTACCTGATCGACGACGTCGGCCGCCGGCACGGCCACCTGCGCGTCGGCGCCCTGTCGTCCTACGTCCGCACCGACGCGCCCGCCACCCTCGACGAGATCCTCGCCGACCGTCGCGCCGCGCCGCTGCGCCTGTACCGGCTCGCCCCGACCGTCCTGGCGTCCGGGGTGCAGCGCGCCGACCTGCTCGACGGCCTGCGCGCCATGGGCCTCGCCCCGGTCGCCGAGGCGCCCGGCGGCGGCGTGATCGTGACCCGGCCGGACGCGCAGCGCGCCGATCCGCCGCCCACCGCCGAGATCGTCCGGCTCCGCCCCGACGACCGCACCGACGCCTCGATGATCTCCGCGGCCGTGCGGGCGCTGCGCGCCGGCGACGAGGCGTCCCTGCACGGCGCCGAGCACGCCCGGCAGACCCCGTCCGGCGAACCGCCCCGCTCTCCCGCGATGGCCACCGTGGAGCGGCTCCGCGGCGCCGTCGAGCGCGGCGGCCGCGTCTGGATCGGCTACCTCGACCAGCAGGGCCAGGCGTCCAGCCGCATCGTCGAGCCCGTCCGCGTCGAGGGCGGCTTCCTCACCGGCTACGACGCGACCCGCGCCGCCGTGCACCGCTTCGCGCTGCACCGCATCACCGGCGTCTCCGAACTCGACGACGCCTCCTGAAGGCACCCCCCGGCGAAACCCGCTGCTGTCCGGAAACGGACGCTGGAAACGGTGGGAACCGGCGAACCTCGCATACGGTCCAATCAACGGCCCATCGGACGGGATAGCGTGTCCGGGCGAGTGGTGTGAGGAGGCTCCCGATGAGCGGGTACGGAGGGCGTCCGCCGTCGGGCTGGGACGACCCTTACGGCGGGAACCAGAACTGGGACGCCGGCGACGCCTACGGGCAGCCGTACGGGCAGGGCTACGGCTACACACAGTCCGGCTACACACAGCCCGGCTACACACAGCCCGGCTACGGCCAGCCCGGCTACGGGTACGGGTACGGGCCACCGGGCGTCCCCCACCAGGCGGGGAGCAACGGCTCCACCATCGCCGCCCTCGTCTGCAACGCCGTCGCGATCGTGCTGTGCTGCAACATCGTGGCGATCCCCGGCGTGATCACCGCGGCGATCGCCCTCGGCCGTACCCAGACCGACCCGCCGTCCGCCCGGAGACTGACGATCTGGAGCTGGTCGCTCTTCGCCGCGTCCATCCTCATCGGCATCGTCCTTCTGATCATCTACATCGCGGTCGGTGTCATGTCCGACCCCGGCTACGGCTCCTCCGAGGGGATCTGACCCGCGCCGCGCCGGAACCCGCCCGCGCCGCCCGGTCGCAATAAAGGCGGCGGCCCGGGCGTTGAAGACCGCAGTCCTCTCCGGAACGCGCGAAGCGCCGTCGCCGCTCGGGTAGCGTGCGGCAGCGATGCCCTCATCCGGACGAGGCATCGATCTTCCGAAACCCGACGGGGGCTTCTGCTTTGACCGACGGTCCGCTCATCGTCCAGTCCGACAAGACGCTGCTGCTGGAGGTCGACCACGACCTGGCCGGCCCCTGCCGCAAGGAGATCGCCCCGTTCGCCGAGCTCGAACGGGCGCCGGAGCACGTCCACACCTACCGGGTGACGCCGCTCGCGCTGTGGAACGCGCGCGCGGCCGGCCACGACGCCGAGCAGGTCGTCGACACCCTGATCCGGTTCTCCCGGTACCCCGTGCCGCACGCCCTCCTCGTGGACATCGCCGACACCATGGCCCGGTACGGGCGGTTGCGGCTGGAGAAGGACCCCCAGCACGGGCTCGTCCTGTCGTCCTCCGACCGGTCGGTCCTGGAGGAGGTGCTGCGCGCCAAGAAGATCAAGGGCATGATCGGCGACAGGGTCGGCGACGACGCCGTCGCTGTCCACCCGAGCGAGCGCGGCGCCCTCAAGCAGGCCCTGCTCAAGCTCGGCTGGCCCGCCGAGGACCTCGCCGGCTACGTGGACGGCGAGGCCCACGCCATCTCCCTCGCCGAGGACGGCTGGGAGCTGCGCTCCTACCAGAGCGAGGCCGCCTCGGCGTTCTGGCACGGCGGCTCCGGCGTCGTCGTCCTGCCCTGCGGCTCCGGCAAGACGATCGTCGGCGCCGCCGCCATGGCCCGCGCCCAGGCGACCACACTGATCCTCGTCACCAACACCGTCTCCGCGCACCAGTGGAAGCAGGAGCTGCTGCGCCGCACGTCCCTCACCGAGGACGAGATCGGCGAGTACACCGGCACCAAGAAGCAGATCCGGCCGGTCACCATCGCCACCTACCAGATCATGACGACGCGCCGGAAGGGCGCCTACGCGCACCTGGAGCTCTTCGACGCCCGCGACTGGGGCCTGGTCGTCTACGACGAGGTCCACCTGCTGCCCGCGCCGATCTTCCGGATGACCGCCGACCTGCAGGCCCGCCGCCGCCTCGGCCTCACCGCGACCCTCGTCCGCGAGGACGGCCGCGAGGGGGACGTGTTCTCCCTCATCGGCCCCAAGCGGTACGACGCACCGTGGAAGGACATGGAGGCGCAGGGCTGGATCGCGCCCGCCGACTGCGTCGAGGTGCGCGTCACCCTCACCGACTCCGAGCGCCTCGCCTACGCGACCGCCGAGCCCGAGGAGCGGTACCGCTTCTGCGCCACGACCGACACCAAGACCAAGCTCATCCAGGCGCTCGTCGACCGGCACCGCGGCGAGCAGACCCTCGTCATCGGCCAGTACATCGACCAGCTGGACGAGCTGGGCGCACTCCTGGACGCTCCGGTCATCAAGGGCGAGACCCGCATCCGCGAGCGGGAGCGGCTGTTCGAGGCGTTCCGCCAGGGGGAGATCGACGTCCTGGTCGTCTCGAAGGTCGCGAACTTCTCCATCGACCTGCCCGAGGCGTCCGTAGCCGTCCAGGTCTCGGGCGCCTACGGGTCCCGGCAGGAGGAGGCGCAGCGACTGGGTCGCCTGCTGCGGCCCAAGGCCTCCGGTACGGGAGCGCGCTTCTACGCCGTCGTGGCCCGCGACACTTTGGACCAGGATTACGCCGCCCACCGGCAGCGCTTCCTGGCCGAGCAGGGCTACGCCTACCGGATCGTCGACGCGGACACCGTCCTCGCCGGCGACGAGTTCTGATCAATCCTCTTCCGGCCGGGGCCGAGTGTCGGCGCCGAGGACCGGGAAAATGAGAAAGGCCCCGCCGGTGACGGCGGGGCCTTTCTGCAATATAAGTCCGGCGGTGTCCTACTCTCCCACACGGTCTCCCATGCAGTACCATCGGCGCTGAAGGGCTTAACTTCCGGGTTCGGGATGGGACCGGGTGTT
>NZ_FZNP01000001.1 GCF_900188105.1 Actinomadura mexicana | reverse complement strand
TCAACTTACGGATCTCGCGCTTGACCCCGGCCAGCCCGACCATCGCCTCCAACCGCGCGAGCAGCACGTCCGCCGAAGCCCCACCGGACCCCTCCTGGGCTGGCGCCTCGCTCTTGGGCCCGGCCGGTGCCTGGTTGACGGGCTCGGCCGGCGCTTGGCTCACCGGTTCGGCCGGTTTACTGCTCCCGGTCCCGGTCGGCGCCTTCTTGGCGGCCTTGGCGTTCGCGGCGACGAAGTCGAAGTCGAACCGGTCCGGTTTCCCGTTGCGGACACTCGTCAGGTCGTCGATCTCCACGCTCGACCCGAGGCAGGTGAGGATGCCCTCGCCGCGGTTGTCCGCCACCGTGCAGCCGCGGATGGTGAGCTCGCCCTCCGGTTCCATGTTCACGCCGGCGAGCTTGCTGCCGGTGATCGTCATCCCTTCCAGCAGGACGCGGGGGTTGCCGCCCCTCAGCCCGACGCCGGTCCTCGCCGCATCGGCGACCCGCCCCCGGACGACCGTGACGTTCGCCTGATCGGAGAGGTAGAAGCCGCTGGAGGCCGGGCCGACGACCTCACAGTCCTCCAGGAGCGCGTCGCTCTTCTGGACCACCACGCCGATCCGCCGCGGCGACTCCATCCTGACCCGCCGGGCGGTCAGCGAGCCGCCGGCCGTCACCCACACCCCGTCCAGCCCCGGGTGCACGATCCGGCAGTCCTCGGCGAGCGCGATGCCCTTCTTCGTCACGAACAGGGACGCCTTCTGGGTCGCCTTGCCCGAGCCGTCGAACTCGCAGTCGCGGATCGTCGCGTCGGCGCGGTCGTCCACCCGGATCCCGTTCTCGGCCGGATCGCTGATCGTGCATCGCTCGATCAGCGGCTTGGACCCCTCGGTCACCCAGATGCCGTCCCCGCCCGAGTCTCTGACCTGGCACGACCGGAGGGTCACCGAACTGCCGCTGCGGATCGCCACCGCGTTACCGCTCGTCCCGGTGACGGAGGTGTCCTCCATGATTCCGGACGAGGCGCTGTACACGACCGCGCCGTCCTGCACCCTGCAGTCCCGCAGGGTGAGGTGGGCGCCCCTCGACGCCCGCACCGCGAGGGAGTTCTTCGTCGTGAACTCGCAGTGCTCGGCCAGGACGGTGCCTTCGGCGACCTCCAGAGCCAGGCCCTTGTCACTCCAGTTCCGGACGACGAGCCCCTGCAAGGTCACCTTCCCGGTGACTTCGATCGTGCCGACGGTGCGACCGTCCAGCGTGACCGAACCCGGTCCCTCCACGGCCGTCATGACGAAGTCGCCCGTGCTGCGGAACCCCGTGTTCGGGTACGAGCCCGGTTCGATCAAAATGTGCCGCCCAGGTGGCGCATCCGGCGGCAGCGGTGCCTTCAACGCTTCGAGCACCGTCCGATACGCCCCCGGGGAGGTCAGTGACACGACCAGACGATGCAACGAGCCTCCTCGAAATCCACCGTAATGGTGCCATGAGAAGGCCCGTTCCCGCGTTCCGGCGCCCCCTCGCCTTCGGGTGGCCCGCAGCGGTATCCGGAAGGCGGTTCCCGGTCGTGCGGGCCCTCCCCGCATCCCGGCGATTCGATTCTGCGGCCCGGTAGGTTGCCGAGATGGACATACGAGTCACCGGGGTCGTGATCGAGGACGACCGGATTCTGCTGCTGGACCAGGACACCGGCACCGGGCGGTCGTGGTCCTTGCCGGGCGGCAAGGTGGAGGAGGCCGAGCCGCTGGCCGATGCGCTGGTCCGGGAGATGCGGGAGGAGACCGGTGCCGACGTCGAGGTCGGCCGGCTGCTGTACGTGTGCGACCACATACGCGGTGGTGTGCACGTCCTGCACATCACCTTCGAGGCCCGTCGCGTGGGCGGCACGGTCGGGGTCGTGGCCGGGACCGCGGACTCCCGGCCGATCCGCGGGGTCGAGTTCGTGCGCCTCGCCGATCTGGTGCCGCTCGGATTCGGCGAGCGGTTCGTCGGCCTCGCGAGGGCCGGTTTCCCCGGTGCCGGCTCCTACATGGGCGCCAAGAGCAACATCGGCCTGTAAGGCCGAGGCTTGACGAAGGGCGCCGTCGGTCCTATATTCAACATATTCGTTGATAAACGAGGAGATTGATTATGGCGCTCGGTGAAGAGGGGGAGGAGCGGCTGGACCGCGCGTTCGCCGCGCTGGGAGACCCCGTCCGGCGCGCGATGATCGCCCGGCTGTCGCGGGGTGAGGCGACCGTGAACGAGCTGGCAGAGCCGTTCTCCATCACCAAGCAGGCGGTCTCGCGGCACATCCACGTGCTGGAGGCGGCCGGCCTGATCACGCGCAGCCGCGACGCCCAGCGCCGGCCGTGCCATCTGAACGCGGCCGCTCTGGAGGAGCTGACCGGCTGGATCGACAGGTACCGGCTGGCCGCCGAACAGCGCCATCGCCGCCTCGACGCGGTTCTGGAGACCATGAAGGAGCAGGAGAAGTGAACGAGACGACGATCACCGCCCCGCCCGGCACGCCGTTCATCGACATCGAGCGCGAGTTCGAGGCGGCCCCGGCCCAGGTGTTCCGGGCCTGGACCGACCCCGAGATCGTGCCGCGCTGGCTGGGACCTTCCGGAACGACGATGACCCTGATCGAGTACGACGTGTCCCCGGGCGGTCGCTACAGCTACCTGCACCGCGACGGGACGGGTGAGCACGGCTTCCGCGGCGTGTTCCACACCGTCGTGGCCGACGAGCGGATCGTGCAGACCTTCCAGTACGACGGCCTGCCGGACGAGGTCAGCCTGGAAACGCTGACCTTCGAGGACCTCGGCGGACGCACCCGCGTGCGCACCCACTGCGTGTTCGGTTCGGTGGCCGGCCGCGACGCGATGATCGAAAGCGGGATGGAGCGCGGCGTCCGCGACTCGATGTCGCGCCTGGACGAGCTGCTGACCCCCTGACCGCCACCTTCGCACCGGAACGCCCGACCGGCGAGCCGGATCCGAGACAGACCACCCGTGCCGTGCGCATCGGGTCTTCGAGAGAGCAGGCGAACACCATGACCACGATCCGCAGCGCGATGGCCGTCTCCGTCGACGGCTTCATCACCGGCCGCGACCCCGGCCCCGGCCGCGGGCTCGGGGACGGCGCCGTCCTGCACGACTGGTACTGGGACGGCGACACGCTCAGCGCGGTCGTCCCGAGCTTTCGCCTCTCCGAGACGACCCGCCGCTTCATCGACCCCTTGGCCGAGCGGACCGGAGCGGTGATCGCGGGCCGCAACAGCTACGACGACGCCGAAGGCTGGGGCGGCGGCAGCCCGCACCCCACGGCCCCGCTGATCGTCCTCAGCCATCGACCGGCACCGCCCGAGGCGACCTCGGCGCAGCGGTTCACCACCTCCATCGAGGAAGCGGTCACCGCCGCCCGCACGGCCGCGGGGGACCTCGACATCGTCCTGATGGGCGGCGGGGTGCTCACCGCCGCCCTGGCCGCGAACCTGGTCGACGAGATCGTCGTCCACCAGGTCCCCGTGCTGCTCGGCGCCGGCCGGCGCCTCTTCCAGGAACTGCCCGCCCACGTGCGGCTCAGCCTCATCGAGGCCGTCCCGGCACCCGGGGTGACGCACCTGCGCTACCGACTGGCGCGATGACGCCGCGACAAACTGACAAGGCTGGAGACCAGATGTCCCACGACGAAGACCCTCTTTGTGTCGTCTTCATGCCGGCTCTGGTGGTGGTCCTGCATGCGGCTGAGCAGGAGAAGGGCGCGCCGCTGACGGAAGCGGAGGTGCTCGCTCTCCGCGACAACGCGACATGCATGACCGTCCCGCTCAGCGTCGCGAGTGACCTTGAGCGATCCCGGGGGTACGCCGACATCCCGCCTGAAAACCTCTGGCCTGAGTGGCTGTCCGTCAGGGAACAGATCACGGCCGAGTAGGCACGGTGCCGGTGGCCGGAGAGGAGGGCCATGGCCAAGGGCCTCGGCGAGGGCCAGCACGTGTACGTCGCGATCGCCGTGTTCCCCTCCGGAGGCGACCCCGGAACCCGCCCGGCACCCCGCGCGACATCCGGCCGCTGGACCATAGCCCAGGACCGCAGCTGACCGGGAGCGGCTCTAGGACGCCCGCCCGGCCGCTCGCCACTCTGGCGCGAGCACTGACCAGACCTCGATGTCCTGCCGGTTTCCTCGGTAGGAGTGGCTTTCTCGCAGGGTGCCGTCTTTCGTCATCCCGAGCCGCTTGGCGACGGCGATGCTGGGCTGGTTGGCGGTCGAGACCCGCCATTCGACGCGGTGGATGCCGCGCTCTTCGATGGCCCAGTCGATGATGGCGCGCACCGCTCTGGTCACCAGGCCCTTGCCCGCCGCCGACGGCTCCAGCCAGCAGCCGGCCTCGGCGGTGCCCTGCGCGACGTCCATCGTCACGAAGAGCACCCCGCCCACCAACCGGCCGCCCGTCCATATGCCGTAGATGCGCCCTCTGTCGGCTGCGGCCTTGTCGGCGTACGCCTGAAGGTGAGCGCGGCTGGACTTCAGGTCCGTGACACGGTCCGGAAGCCCGACGTGCTGGCCGATGAAGTCTCGTCCTCGGTCGATGTGCGCCAGGAACTCCTCGGCCTGCCATGGTTCGAGCGGCCGCAGTTCCGCGCCGTCGTCGCCAAGGGATACCGCGTACATCCTCGCCTCCACGGTCAGTACCAGCACGGACTGCGATGGATCTTCTCACGGAGGCGAGGGGCGTTCCGCCGGTTCAGGGGCGCCAGGGCATGTGCTGGAGGGTCCAGGTGTTGCCGTCCGGGTCGGCGAAACCGGCGTAGAAGACGCCGCCCATGTCCTCCACCGGGGCCACGTCCGCGCCGCGCTCGACGAGGTCGGACCTGGCCTGCTCGATGTCGCTGACGACCAGGTGCAGGCCGCGCTGCGTCCCGACCGGCATGTCCATGCCCGGCAGGCCCTCGGTCAGCGCGATCGAGCAGGCGGAGCCCGGCGGCGTGAGCTGGACGTACCGGACGCCGTCCGCGGGTCGCACGTCGACGTCGGCGTTGAAGCCGAGACCGGTGTAGAAGTCCTTGGCCCGGTCGATGTCGCCGACGGGTACCGGGACGAGTTCTAGCAGGAGCATCCCGGGTCGCACGGGCGGTGCCGGGGTTTGCGGCTCGGTCATGGGTGGTGTCCTTCCGAGAGCAGGTCGTCGAGTCGGTCGTAGGACTGGCCCGCGCCGCGCCGCATCGGGCTGCGGAGCACGCTGTCGCGTATCTCGCGGGTGGGATAGCGAACGGTGATGTTCATGGCGGTGCGGCCGTCCCGCTCGTCGAAGACGGTGGTGACCAGGGCCTCGCCGGCCTCCCAGTCATCGCGGATCTCGCTCTGCACCAGCCTTGCGGGTGCGTCCACCTCGAAGAAGACGCCGCCGTAGCCCATCTCGGCGCTGCCCGGACCGCGGGAGACGAAACGCCAGGCGCCGCCGGGACGCAGGTCGATCTCGCAGACGGCGAGCCGCCAACCGCGGGCGCCGTGCCACTGCCTGAGCAGTTCCGGACGGGTGAACGCGTCGAACACCCGCCGGCGGGGCGCGTCGAACGTCCTGGTGAGCAGGATCTCGGTTCCGGACGGCGCGCTGACCACGAGGCCCGCCCCGCGGGGCGGCCACGCCGTCACGAGTCGTCCTGCTCTTCGAGCCTTGCGAGCAGCTCGTCGAGCCGCTGGTAGCTCTCCTCCCAGTACTGGCGGAAGTCCGCGAGCCAGTCCAGCGCCTCCCGGAGGGGACGGGCCTCAAGCCGGCACGGCCTCCGCTGCGCGTCCCGGCCGCGCGAGAGCAGGCCGGCGCGTTCCAGGACGCGCAGGTGTTTGGACACGGCGGGCTGGCTCATGGCGAAGGGCGCGGCCAACTCGCCCACCGACGCATCGCCCTGGGTGAGCCGGGTCAGGATCGCCCGCCTGGTCGGGTCGGCCAGTGCGGCGAACGTCGTGTCCAGCGTGCTGGTGTCCATCAGGTCAACCTTCCGGTTCTATAACCAGATGGTTTTGTACCCTGGGACGTCTTGACCTGTCAAGGCAGGGGCCGCGAGCGGGCGCACGCCCGGCCGGGGACGTCCGCACGCTGGACGCCCCCGGCACCTTGCGTGAGGACGCTCAGAAGGTCATGCGCGAGTCGGCGTCCTGGCGGTCGTGCTCCTGCTGCGAGTACGGGACGGTCACCGGCATCGGCAGCTGGAAGCCCTTGATCGCGGGCAGCAGCTTGACGTCGGCCGGGAGCGCGCCGCCCCAGGCCGCGGACCACAGTGACAGCGCGTCGTCGAGGTCGAGGATCTCGTCGTAGCCCGGCTGGGTAGCGCCGACCAGCAGCATCTCCGGTGGCAGTGTCATCCCGCAGTACTTGGCCCACAGGTCGCGGCGCAGTCGGCGGACGACGCCGGTGTCCGTGGCGTCCAGGACCGCGACGGACAGTTCGGTGTCGGTGTAGAGGCTGCGCCGCATCGCGTTCGCCGATCCCACGATGCAGAAGACGTCGTCGATGATCGTCACTTTGCAGTGCACGGCGGTGCCGGTCCAGCCGTAGATCTCCAGGCCCTGCAGGCCGCTGCGGCTGTCCAGCAGGAGTTGCGGCACGTGCGGGATCAGATGCCCGTTGACCGCCTCCGGCATGTCCCCGCTCGGCGGATCGTCGGGGTCACCGCCGTACAGCAGGATCACCTTGAGGTCCGGTTTCGCCAGCAGCCGGGCGTTGATCCAGCCCATGATCTCTTCGCTGCTGAAGGCCTGGTCCGCGATGAAGATGTACTTCTCGGCCTGGCCGATCGCCTTCTGCAGCGCCACCTTGAACTCGAAGATGCCGTCGGGCGCGAAACTGATCGGTTCCTTTCTGAAGCCGGCGCCGGCGGTGATGAGCGCCCGCACCACCGAGCTCTTGTCGTAGAGCCACGCGGGGCCGGACGAGGAGAACCGCATCTGCGGAACGGTCCGCAGCACCTGGACGTGGGCCCCGGTGCCGTCCCCGCGCGGCGGTTCCGGCGGATCGGGGACCGCGGCGGCGGTCTTGAGCCGCGATTCGATCGGGTGGCGGTCGACCAGGAAGTTCTCGGCCGGCAGCTTGAGGTTCTCGGCCCACATCTGCTGGAAGAAACGGTGGACCGCGGTGGCCGCGGGCCCGGTGACCCGCACCGCGAGGTCGTGCCAGGCCGGGTCCATCCGGCTCATGACCGGGTCGATGCCGCCCGTGAAGGCGCGCGTGGACTTCTGGTCGCCGGCCACCACCAGCTTGCAGTGCACTGCGCCCAGCGGGTGCGCGGTCAGGTTGACCATCACCTTGCCGGCGCCCTGCTCGCCGAAGCGGCTGCGCATCTCCGCGACGCTGAGCAGCGTCTGCGCGTTCACTATGCGTATCCCGCCGAGCCCGGGGACGTCGTACCGGGCGGCGAACGGTGACACCCAGGCGAGGATCCGGACGTCGACGCCGCACTTGTGCAGTTCTTCCAGGCGCCTGGAGAGCAACGCGCCGCTCGGGAGCGTCAGCGGCGGGTAGGCCTTGCCGACCCGCACCGGCCGGGCCAGGTCCTTCAGTACCGGGAATTGCTGGACGATGGTGCTGCCGAACTCCCCGAACGCCTGGACCTCGGTCTCGGCGGGCAGTTTGGCCAGGCCGAGCCACCACGCGGTCAGGTACAGGTACCGGCCCTTCGCGGTGGACGTGCGCAGGGCCTCGATCTCCTCTTCCAGCGCCTTGAAGTACGCCACTCCGTTGACGAAGTGGTCGACCGTGTTCCCGGACAGGTCGCCGAGGAAGTTCTGCTGCGGCGCGTACTCGCCGTCACCCCATTTCGCCCGGTCGGTCTCGCGCACCAGGTACTTGCCGATCAGAGCCTGCGTCTTCGACGAAGGATTCACTCCAGCCCCCTTCTCCCCGGGCTCCCGCCGGGGACCAGCCCTGAAGGTAAGGCGGCGGAACCGCCCGCCAGAATGGACGAAAAGGTGACACCTAACGCCATAACTGGCCGAGATTGGACACGCGTCTACGGTGACGCGGCCGAAGGGGACGAGCCGGGCTAATTGCGAAGTTCGCAGTACCTTATGGCAATGCGGATCGAAGTGCTGTCAGACCATCCGGGAGCTCAACTTCAGGACACCGACGCGGCGCTCGCCCGCGAACGGGACCGCGCCGCCGCGCATGCCCGAGCCGTGGACGATCTCCGCCGTCGGCAGCGGGCCTCACGACGATGGTGGCAGCTGGGCAGGTGGCTGCGGCACTCCCGCGAACTGCAGGCCCTGCTGCGGACCGCGCCCGCGGCCGACCCCGCGGTCATGCATCGGCGCGCGCAGCAGCAGGCCGGCGTCGACGCCGAGGATCGGGTGGCGGCCGAACTCGAACGCTCCCTGAACGGGGACTGGACGCTGTTCCGCGGCTATGCCAACCGGCGCGGCGAGGTCGACCATCTGCTGGTCGGCCCCGGCGGGGTCTGGGCGGTCGAGGTGAAGGGCCGTGGCGTCCGGGTGCACGTCACCGGCGACGACTGGCGTTTCGAGAAGTTCGACCGCTACGGAAACCGGGTGGAGTCGGGCGTGCTGGCCGACCGCGGGGGGCGCAGCTGGGGACGGCAGGTCGGCGAGGTCGCCGGGGCGCTCGAGGAGTTCCTGCGCTCCCGCGGGACGCCCGTCCCGGTGCGCACCGCGGTCGTCGTCATGCACGAACGAGCGGAACTCGGCACATGCCGGAAGCCGGGGGTCGATGTCGTCGGCATCGGAACCCGGTCCCTGCTGGACCAGGTCTCCCGGACGGGAGGCATCCTCGACCACGAAGCCCAGCGCAAGATCGCCGACCTGGTCCGGCGCGACCACCGCTTCCATGCGCGACGACGGTCCGGAGGCCGCCGCTGACCGGTGCCGGCACGGCGCCGGCCGTCCGCGCGGCGCCGCGGGCGCGCTCGGGCCGAACCGGGCCCCGTCAGGTCACGGCGTGGTGAGGGTGGCCATGGCGCGGTCGGGCTCCCAGTGGGCGCGCAGGGACGTGATCTTTCCGGCGCCGTCCACCGTGTAGACGAGGACGCAGTCGATGGTCATCGTGGCGCCGTCGGGCGTCTCGGTCGTGATCGTCGCGACGTTGGCGCAGCAGGGGCCGTTGGCGAAGGAGTCGGCGATGCGGAACCGGAAGCCGGCGATCGTGGAGATGAAGGAGTCCCAGAAGTTCTCGATGCCGTCCGGGCCCCGGTGGCCCGCGCCCTCCGGGTCGAGGAAGGACGGGCCGACCGGGTCCTCAATGAGGGCGTCCGGGGCGAAGAGGGCCAGCCAGTCGTCCCTGCGGCCTTCGGCGACGGCGGTCATGGAGGCGCGGGCGGCGCGGCGGGCCGGGTGGTCGGAGTCGGGGGCGTCCCAGGCGACGGCATTCACTGTAACGTGTTCTCGTTTCTGGGTCAGGGGGCGGTCTTGGCGATGACGGTCTCGGCGAACCGTTCGAGATGCTCGATCTTCCTGTCCAGCGGCTCGGTGTCGGGACCCTCGGCGTAGGGCGTCCGGAAGCCGACGATCACGTCGGTGACGCCCTTGTCCTCCAGCCGCCGCACCCCGTCGGGGGTGTAGGCGTCCATCGAGATCACGTGCACCTCGAAGGGGTCGCCGGCCTTGCCCTCCGCCTCCCGGATCCGGTCCAGCCGGGCGAGCAGGCCGTCCAGGTCGTCGCCGCCGCCCGCGTGCATCCAGCCGTCCCCGCGCACGACGGCGCGGCGCAGCGCGGCCTCGCTGTGCCCGCCGACCAGGATCGGGAAGGGGTGCGCCGGGCAGATCTTGATCGCCGGGACGTCGAAGTGCTCGCCGTGGTACTCGAAGTACTCGCCGCCGCTCAGCCCGCGCACGATGTCGATGGCCTCGTCCATCCGCCTGCCGCGCCGCTCCCACGGGACGCCCATCACCTCGAAGTCCTCGGGCCAGGGGCTGAGCCCGACGCCGAGGGCGAGCCGCCCGCCGGTCAGGCACGCGATCGACGTCGCCTGCTTGGCCACCAGGACGGGGGGACGCACCGGCAGCTTCAGCACGAACGGCGTGAACCGCAGCCGGGTGGTCACCGCCCCCATGGCCGCGATCAGCGTGAACGTCTCGATGAAGGGCTTGTCCTCCAGGAACTCGCGGTTCCCGTCCGCGGTGTACGGATACACCGAGTCCGACTCCTTCGGGTACACCAGCGAGTCGGCGACCGACATGCTCGTGTACCCGGCCTCCTCGGCGGCCCTGGCCAGCGGGAGGTAGAACGACGGATCCGTCATGGCCTCGGCGTAGGTGAACCTCATGGCGGAAATAGTAGAACGTGTTCCACTTCGGTGCCAGGGGCGCCGCGTTGTTGCCCGGGGGTGCGGGGGGTGGTTCGGTGGGGGGATGGAGCGCAGGATCGCGATCGTCACCGGGGGGACCTCCGGGATCGGGAAGGAGATCGCGCGGGGGCTGGCCCGGGCGGGGATGCTGGTGGGGATCGTCTGCCGGAGCGAGCTGCGCGCCGCGGCGACGGTGGAGGAGCTGACGGCGGACGTGCCGGGCGCGCGGGTCGAGACGTTCATCGGGGACCTGTCGGTGCAGATGGACGTCCGGCGGGTCGCGGCGTCGCTGGAGGAGCGGTTCGAGCGGCTGGACGTGCTGGTCGACAACGCGGGCGCGTACCTGCTGCGGGCCAAGGTCAGCGCGGACGGGTACGACCGCGTGATCGCGACGAACCACCTGGGGCCGTTCCTGCTGACGAACCTGCTGCTGGGGCTGCTGGAGAGGGGCGCGCCGTCGCGGGTGGTGGTCGTGGCCTCGGAGGCGCACCGGTTCTCGGACCGGCTCGACGTCGAGCGGATGGCCGAGCCCTGGTCCTACGGTCCGGCCGGGGCGCTGCGCGTGTACGGGCGGTCGAAGCTGCTCAACATCCTGTTCGCGCAGGAACTGGCCAGGCGGATGGAGGGCAGCGGCGTCACGGCGAACGCGGTCTGCCCGGGATTCGTCGCGACGAGCCTGGGCAGGGACGTCCGCGGGACCGAGCGCGTGATGGCCCTGTGCTCGCACACCCCGGTGATGCGGACGCCGGCGCAGGGGGCGCGGATGGCGTTGCGCCTCGCGCTGGACGAGGAGTTCGAGGGGCGCAGCGGCGGCTACCGCACCTCGACGCCGGGCGCCGGGATGCTGCCGACGGTCGAAGCCTTGCGGGATCCGGAACTGCGGCGCGCGGTGTGGGACCGTTCTGTCCGCCTTGTGGGGCTGCCCGCCCTATAGGGTCAGGGTGTGTGAGCCAACCGTACGGACCGCCCGACCGGCCCGGTGCCTGGAGCGGCCAGCCGCAGCCGGGCCCGCCGCCCGGTCCCCGGCCGGGCCCGCCGCCGGGCCCGCCGCCCGGCCCTCAGCCGGGTCCCCGGCAGACGAGCCCCGCGCAGCAGCCGGATCCAGAGCCGCGGCAGCGGCCGTCGGCCTTCAAGGACTTCTTCAACGGCGTGGGCTACCTGCTGCGCGGCATCGGATGGACGGCGCGGCACCCGGCCCAGTGGCTGTTCGGGCTGATCCCCGCGCTGATCGTCCTGGCGCTGTACGCAGGCGCGCTGGTCCTCCTGGCGTACCGGATCGACGACCTGTCCGGAGGGGTGACGGGCTTCGCCGACGGCTGGTCGGACGCGGCGCGGACGTCGGTGCGGGTCGTGGCCGGGATCGCGCTGTACGGGTCGGCCCTGTTCCTCGCGATCATCACGTTCACGGCGGTGACGCTGCTGGTGGGCGACCCGTTCTACGAGGCGATCGCGGTCCGGGTGGAGGAGTCGCAGGGCGGTGCGCCGCCGGAACCGGACGTCCCGCTGCTGGTCCAGATCGGGCGGGCGGTCAAGGACACGCTGATCCTCGGGGCCGTGGCGCTGGTGTTCGCGATCGTGTTCTTCGCCTGCGGCTTCCTGCCGGTGGTGGGGCAGACGGTCGTGCCGGTGGTCGCGGCGCTGGTGTCGGGCTACTTCCTCGCGGGCGAGCTGACGTCGATCGCGCTGGAGCGGCGCGGGATGCGGCGCCGGGACCGGTTCGCGCGGCTGAAGGCGCACCGCCCGCTCGCCGTCGGCTTCGGCGCGGCGACCTTTGTGGTGTTTCTCATCCCGCTGGGCGCGGTGCTCGCGATGCCCGGCGCGGTGGCCGGCGGGACGCTGCTGGCAAGGGAACGCCTGGCCGACGAGCCGCCGGCCGGGGCGGGCCTGACGAGCCCCGGGTGAGGCGGCGGGGACGTCGGCACCGAGGCGATGAGAAGATGTGTCCTGAGCGTGATGACCGGCCGGAACGGCAAGAGTGATCTTGGCGTAACGTGTGCCGCATGTCCGATCAGGGGGAGCGCGGCGTGCGCTGGACCGAAATGAGCGAGAGCGAGCCGCGGGACGGCGCGACCGGGCCGCAGGCGGCCTTCTCCGAGCCGAAGGTGCCGGAGGTGCCGGTGCCCCCGCCGACGGGCCGCACCGACTTCTCCGCGTCCGGCGAGGGCGCCGGGACGCACGACGTCTGGGGCAAGGTCGAGACCGGACGCCGGGAGACCGCCGCGGGCGAGGAGCCGGACCCCGAGGACGTCAAGGTGGCGCCCGTGGCCGAGGAGGCGCCCCAGTGGGAGGGGTCGCTCTTCGACGAGGGCGCCGACGACGGTGACGCCGACGACAGGTACGTCCCGGCCGTCCCCACCGGGTCCGGGCAGCCGGCGAAGCCCGGCAAGCCGAGCAGCGGCAACTGGCAGATGCCCGACTGGATGGCGGACGAGGACGCCGCGGACGCCAAGCTCGGCGGCTCGCCGAAGCCGCGGCGCGATGTCCTGGACGAGCGCGGCGGGCGCTCCCGGCTCGTGCTGTTCGGCGGGGTCGGCCTGCTGGTGGTCGCGCTCCTGGCGGCCGGCGGCGTCTACTTCATGAAGAGCGGCGACGACGAGCCCGCCGACACCTCCGACACGTCCGGCAACGCCGACCGGCGGGCCGCGGCGGAGCAGTCCGAGGCGGCGCAGGTGCAGATGCCGCCGGACAAGCGGCTCGCGACGTTCCCCGGGAAGCCGAGCCGGATGCTCGGGCGGGTCGACGACGTCCACTCCGGCCTGTCGTACCCGCGGCTGGCCTCCCCCTGGCAGGTGCCCACCAAGAAGAACAAGCTGGGCACGCCGGGATGGTCGGGGCAGCAGATTCTCCTGACCGAGCGGCACGCGGGGCGGTTCTGGTACGGGCAGCTCCTCACCGGCACGCTGATCCCGACCCTGCAGAGCGCCTACCAGGGGCCGGGCAGCGTGAAGACCGTGGCCGGGCTGGCCGCGAAGGGCTACGAGGCGCAGTACTACGCGTTCCCCCACAAGTCGGCGCCGCTGGCGTCGCAGGCGCTGAACGTGGACGGGCACAAGGGCTGGCTGGTCGCCTCGTACCTCACCTACAAGCGGTCCGGGGTGCGCGCGACCGGCGAGATCGTCGCCGTGGCGGTGGTCGACACCGGCCGCAAGGCGCCGGCGGTGGTGTTCGCGTCGATGCCGAACACGCACCGCAAGCAGTGGCCGGACGTCAACCGGTTCCTCGGGCAGCTCAAGATCGCCTCCTGACGGGTCGCCTCCCGACCCGGCCGCCTCCTGACAACCGAATCGCGTTCTCATACGCTGGGCCGCCCCTGAGAAAGGTGTGGCCATGGCCATCGGGCTGACCGAGGAACACGAGGCGCTGGCGGCGTCGGTGCGAGGCTTCGCCGAGCGCGCCGTCACGCGGCAGGCCGTCCGGGAAGCGGACACGGCCTTCTGGCCGGCGCTCGCCGAGCAGGGGCTGCTCGGCCTGCACCTGCCCGAGGACGCCGGCGGTGAGGGCTACGGGATCCTGGAGCAGGCCGTCGCGCTGGAGGAACTGGGGCGGGCGCTCGCTCCCGGCCCGTATGCGCCGACCGTGCTCGCGTCCGCGATCCTGCACGCTGCCGGGGCGGACGTGCGCGGGCTCGTCGCGGGGACCCGGAAGGCGGCGGTCGGGCTTTCCGGCGGCCTCGCCGTGCACGGCTCCACCGTCTCCGGGACGGTCCAGCCGGTGCTGGCCGCCCCGCTGGCCGACCTGTTCGTGCTCCCGGCCGGAGACCGCTGGGCCGTCCTGGGGCGGGACGACGTCACCGTCGAGCCGCTGGAGTCTCTCGACATCACCCGTCCGGTGGGATCGGTCACGGTCGAGGGCGTGTCCCTTCCGGACGAGTGCTTCATCGGCGGCGTGGACGTGCACGCCCTCGCCGCCGTCCTTCTGGGGGCCGAGGCGTGCGGCGTGGCAGGACGCGCCCTGGACGACGCCGTCGCGTACGCGAAGCTGCGCGAGCAGTTCGGCCGTCCGATCGGCCAGTTCCAAGGGGTCAAGCACAGATGCGCGCGGATGCTCATCGCCGTTGAGCGCGCCTGGGCGGCGGTGTGGGACGCCGCGCGCGCTCTGGACGAGCCAGAAGACCAGCGCGCCTACGCCGTCGGAGTGGCGGCCGCCCTGGCGGCGGACGCCGCCGTCACCTGCACCGAGGGCAACATTCAGGTCCATGGGGGCATCGGTTACACCTACGAGCACGATGCCCACCTTCTCTACCGGCGGGCCCTCACCCTGCGCGCGCTTCTAGGCCGGGCCGGCTCGCACCATGCGAAGGTCGCCGCGCTCGCGGTCAGGGGCGTCCGGCGCCCGATGGGCATCGACCTGGCCGAGGACGCTGCGCCGGTCCGCGAGGAGATCCGCGCCCGCGTCGCCGAGCTGGCCGCGATGGAACCGCCCGAACAGCGCGCCGCGATGGCCGAGGGCGGCTGGGTGACGCCGCACCTGCCGGAGCCGTGGGGCCGGGCCGCCGGGCCCCTCGAACAGATCGTGATCCAGCAGGAGCTCGCGGCGGCGAAGGTGCGCCCGGTGCCGCTGATGATCGCGGCGTGGGTCGTCCCCTCGCTGGTCCAGTACGGGACGCCCGAGCAGCAGGGGCGGTTCCTGCCGCCGACGCTGCGCGGCGAGATCATCTGGTGCCAGCTGTTCTCCGAGCCGGGCGCGGGCTCCGACCTCGCCGGACTGCGGACCCGCGCCGAGCGCGCCGAGGGCGGCTGGACGATCACCGGGCAGAAGATCTGGACGTCGCTGGCCCGCGAGGCGCAGTGGGCGATCTGCGTCGCGCGCACCGATCCGGACCGTCCCAAGCACGCCGGGATCACCTACTTCCTCGTCGACATGGCCTCGCCCGGCATCGAGGTCCGCCCGCTGCGCGAGTGCACCGGCGACGCCGTGTTCAACGAGGTGTTCCTCGACGGGGTGTTCGTGCCGGACGACCTCGTCGTCGGCCCGGTCAACGAGGGCTGGCGCGTCGCCCGCACGACGCTGGCCAACGAGCGGGTCGGCCTGACGAGCAGCTTCCAGCTCGGCGGCGACCTGCCCAAGCTGCTCGACCTCGCGGCCGAACTCGGCCTGGACGGGGACCCCCTCGTCCGCGACGGGATCGGGCGCCTCGCCTGCGACGAGCACGCGTTCAACCTGCTCGGACTGCGCGCCACGCTCAAACGGCTGTCGGGCACCGACCCGGGCGCGACGGCGAACGTCCGCAAGCTGGTGGCGATGGAGCACGGGCAGCAGGCCACCGAGTTCGGCTTCACGCTGCTCGGCGAGGAGGGCGCCCTGACCGGCGGGCGCCGCGATCCCCTGCGCGCCCGCTGGACCCGCTACCTGCTCGCCTCCCGGGCGATGACGATCGGCGGCGGCACCACCGAGGTCAACCTGAACGTGATCGGCGAGCGGATCCTCGGCCTGCCCCGCGACCCCGAGCCGGTCGGGTAGCGTCCAGGCTCACATGCGGGAGCGGACTGCTTGACCGAACGGACGCGGCACCTGGTGGCCGCCCTCACCGGCCTCGGGCTCGGGCTCGCGGCACTGGGGCCGGGGCTCGCGCCCGGCTTCGTGCTGTCCTACGACATGGTGTTCGTGCCCGACCCGGCGTTCACCCGCATGACGTTCGGGCTGACCGGGGTCGTGCCCCGGCACGTGCCGAGCGACGCGTTCGTGACCGCGCTCGCCGCCGTCGTCCCGGCGGACGCGGTGCAGAAGCTCGTCCTGCTCGCGGTCTTCGTGATGGCGTGCACGTCGGCGGCGTCGCTGGTCCCCTCGCCCCGGCTGCTGCCGCGGCTGGCCGCCGGCGTCTGCTACGCCTGGAACCCGTTCGTCGCCGAACGCCTGCTGCTCGGGCAGTGGGCGCTCCTCCTCGGCTACGCGGCCCTGCCCTGGGTGGTGGCGGCGGCCGCGCGGACCGGCGAGCCCGGCGGCGGGCGCCGCCTCGTCCGCGCCCTCCTGCCCGCCGCGATCGGCGGTTTCGCCGCCCTGGCGGTCTCCGCCATGACGGCCCTCGCCGTCGCCCTCGTGTCCCCGGCGGGGGCCGGGCGTCTCCGCGCCGGCCTGCGGGCCGTGGCGGCCGCGGGCGTTCTCAGCCTGCCCTGGCTGGTACCGGGGGCGCTGCGTCCCGCGGGCCTGCCGGGGGACGGGACGGCCGTCGACCTGTTCGCGGCCAGGGCGGACACGCCGTTCGGGACGCTCGGCAGCCTGCTCCTGCTCGGCGGGGCGTGGAACGGCGAGACGGTCCCGAGCGGCTACGGGGCACCGGTCACCGCGACGATCTGGCTGGCCGTGGTGGTGGTCGCGCTGGCCGCCTACTGGAGATGGCGCCGGGAGCCCGACTGGTGGCGGGGGGCGGCCGTCGCGGCGGCGGCCGGGTTCGTCGTGGCGGCTCTGGGAGCGGTGGCGGCGCCGGTCCTCGAAGGCGTCATCGACCTCTGGCCGGGGTTCGCCGTCCTCCGCGACGGGCAGCAGTTCGCGGCTCCTCTCGCCGTCGTGGTCGCCGTGGGGCTGGGCTCGGCCGCCGACCGGGCGGCCGAGGCCCGGTGGCCGGGAGTGGCCGCCGCCGCGGTGGCGGTCCCGGTCCTCCTCCTGCCGACGCTGGCGTGGGGTGCGGCGGGGGATTTGCGGTCCGTCCGATACCCGGACGACTGGGCGCGCGCACGGCAGATCATCGACGGCGACCCCGCCCCCGGGGACGTGCTGGTCCTGCCTTGGGCGTCCTACCGGAGCTACCCGTGGAACAACGGCCGCCGGGTGCTCGACCCTTTGCCCCGCTACCTGCACCGCCGCGTCATCGTGGACGACGCCGTCACCGTGGACGGAACGACCGTCGCGCCCGAGGACCCGAGGGCGGTCGAGCTCGCGCCCGCGGCGCGGACCGGAACACCGCCCGCGGCGACGCTGCGTGACGAGGGCGTACGGTACGTCGTGGTGGACGCGGAGCCGGGGGGCAACCGTCCCTCCGGCGCGGCCGCGGAAGTGCTGCGCGGACCTGACCTGGTCGTATATCGGATCGACGGGGCCGCGGGCGGGGCCCGGGACACGGTGCCCGTCGCGCCCGTGGCGGCCGCGTGGGTGCTGACCGGTCTCGCTGTTTTCTGGTCAATCACGGCCTCAAGGACTACTCTGAGCATCCCGTTACTCGGCGGTATCACGTCCCGCAGACCCGACCCCCGACGAAGGACCCCCTGATGCGCATCGCCATCGCCGCAATCGTCGGCGTCCTGCTGGCCTCCGGAGCGTCGTTCGGCGCGGTCCAGCTCGCAAGCGCCTCCCAGAAGGACCCCGTCATCAAGCCGCTGTACAACTACGGCTCCCGGTGACGTGTAGGCCCTGATGGGGACCAGGCGTGACCGGCCGGCACTTCTGGAGATCGTCGTACCCGCCTTCAACGAGGCCGACCGGCTTCCGGCGGGACTGGATCTGCTGTGCGGCAAGCTCGCGGGCCTCGCGGCGCGGGCCGAGGTCATCGTCGTCGACAACGCCAGCACCGACGGGACGGCCGGCATCGTCGAGTCCTGGGACGGGCCGGTCCCCGTCCGGCTGGTGCGCTGCGAGCGCCGGGGAAAGGGAGCGGCGGTCCGCGCCGGACTGCTCGCGACACGGGCCCCTTACGTGGGCTTCATGGACGCCGATATGGCAACAGACCTCGCCGCGCTGGACGAAGCCATCGTCCTGCTGCGCGAGGGCCGCCCGGTCGTGGTCGGGTCAAGGCGCCACGGTCGGTCGGTCGTCCAGGGGTACGCGCTGCCCGTCAGGCGCCTCGGCGCCATCACGTTCAACCGGATCGTCCGTGACCTCGTGGGCGGCGTCCCCGACACCCAGTGCGGGTTCAAGTTCTTCTACGGCCCGCTGGGACGGGCCGCGGCGGCGGACCTGCGGACGTCGGGCTTCTCGTTCGACGTCGAACTCCTCGCCCACTGCGTGCGGCGCGGAGCGTCCGTGACGGACATCCCGGTGATCTGGCGTGACCGTCCGGGCTCGACGTTCTCGGTCCGGCGGCATTCACTGCAATGCCTGCTCGACCTTGCCCGCATCCGCGCGCGCGCCGGGGTCCGGTTGCCCGTCATGCCGGTGAGACCGAACATCCCGGTCGTGCCGCTGCGGGCGGCGTTCGGTGAGCCGGGCCCGGTGCCCATCGCCGTGTCGGAGCCCTTCGCCCTGTCGAATTCGGCGGCTCTGCCGAACGCAGCCGCACTGGTGGAGAACGTTCCAACGTCGCGCGCGAAGACGGGATGAGCGAGAACCTGCGGCTGGCGGTCGTCAACTGGCGGGATCCCTGGCATCCCTCCGCAGGCGGCGCCGAACGCTACGCCTGGGAACTGGCGCGCCGGTTCGCCGGTGAAGGAGCCCGCGTCCATTACGTGACGAGCAGGGCGCCGGGGCAGAGACGCAGGGAACGGGTCGAGGACGTGGAGTTCGTGCGTCTCGGCGGCCGTTTCACCGTCTACCCCCTGGTCCTGTTGTGGATGCTGGGGGTCCGCCTCAGGCGGCGCCGCTTCGACGCGGTCGTCGACTGCCAGAACGGCATCCCTTTCTTCACGCCATGGGTCCTGCCGCGCCGTGTTCCGGTGTTCTGCGTCATCCACCATGTGCACGACGCTCAGTTCGGCCTGTACTTCCCCAGATGGCTCGCCTGGGTCGGCCAAGTGCTGGAGGGGCCGGTGAGCCGCTGGACTTACCGGCGGCATGCGTTCGTGGTCGTCTCGCCGTCCACGGAGCGCGCCGTCAGGGAGCGACTGGGCTGGACAGGGCCGACCCACGTCGTCCCCAACGGAACGGTGGTCGCCGAACCAGACGGCGCGACCCCGGAGCCCGCAGGGGATCCCGATCTGGTCTGCGTGACCCGGCTCGTCCCGCACAAGCGCCTCCCACTGCTCCTCGATCTCGCGGAGGCCCTTCGCGAGACGCATCCTGGGCTGAAGCTCCACATCGTCGGGGACGGTCCCGAAGCGGGCGCTCTCGCGGCCGGAATCAGAGCCCGCGGCCTGGAGAAGGTCGTCGTCGCGCACGGCTACGTTCCCGAGAACGTCAAGGCGGCCCTGGTCGCCCGAGCCGACCTGCACCTCAGCACGTCCCAGGGCGAGGGCTGGGGCCTCAGCGTCATCGAGGCCGCCGCCCTCGGCGTCCCGACCGTCGCGCACGACGTGGACGGCCTGCGCGACGCCGTTCGCGACGGGGCCACCGGATGGCTCGTCCGCGCGGGCGACGACCAGGCCGACGTCGTCCGGCGCGCCCTCAAGGACCTGCGCGATCGCACGGAGCGCGATCGTGTCGCCACGGAATGTCAGAGGTGGGCGGCAGAGTTCGACTGGGCGCGCACCGCCGCCCGGATGCGGGACCTCATCGCCTCCGCAGGGATCACCTCCACCGTCCGGACCACCTCCACCGTCCGGACCACCTCCACCGTCCGGACCACCTCCACCGTCCGGGCCGATCCGGCCGGTGCGCAGGGCGACCGAAGGTACGGTGACGGGCACCCTGGCTGACGCCCGCAAGAGCACAGACCAGGGGAAGGACAGAGAGGGGCAGAGGGCGAGCATGGCCGTGGGAGAGGCGAATCCGCCCCGCGCCGGAGCGTCCCGCCGGCCCGTGCCGGACGGTCCGGACGTCGCGGGCCGGGTGCGGGAGCGGCTGCGCGTCCTCGCGTGCTGCCTCGCGCTGACCGCCCTCGCGTTCGGCACCCGGCCCGGCGCGATCCTGGCCGACACCAAGATCGACATGGCGGTGAACCCGCTCGGGTTCCTCGGCCGCGCCCTGCACCTGTGGGACCCCGAGCAGTTCGGCCAGCTCCAGAACCAGGCCGTCGGCTACCTGTTCCCGATGGGTCCGTTCTTCGCGCTCGGTGACGTCGTCGGGATGCCCGCGTGGATCACCCAGCGGTTCTGGCTGGCGCTGCTGATGTGCCTGGCGTTCGCCGGCACCTGGCGGCTCGCGGGGCGCCTCGGCTTCGGCGGAGGCGCCGGCGGGGACGGTCAGGGCGCCCGCCTGTTCGCGGCGATGGCCTACGCGCTGGCCCCGAACGGGCTGGCCACGCTCGGGCAGATCTCCTCGGAGTACCTGCCGGTCGCGATGCTGCCCTGGATCGTCCTGCCGCTGGTCGGCGCCGCGTCCGGGGAGACGGGACGGCTCAGGGCCGCGGCGAGGTCGGGCCTGGCGATCGCCTGCTGCGGCGGCGTCAACGCGACCGCGACCGTCGCCGTGCTGGTCGTCCCCGTCGTGTACGTGGTGACGCGGCCGCGCGGGTCGTTCCGGGCGCGGATGCTCGCGTGGTGGTCGGTGGCGGCGGGCGCGGCCGTGGCCTGGTGGCTCGCCCCCCTCCTGCTCACCGGGACGTACGGGTTCTCCTGGCTGACCTACACCGAGAAGGCGCGGACGACCACCGGGCCGACCGGCCTGGTCAACGTGCTGCGCGGCGCGGAGCGCTGGGTCAACTACCTCATCGTGGACGGGCAGGTCTGGTGGCCGGTCGGGCACGGCCTGTCGCTCGGCCCGGTGGCGATCGTCTGCACGGGCCTCGCCGCCGCGCTCGGGCTCGCCGGGCTGCTGAGCCGGCTGCTGCCCGAACGGACGTTCCTGCTGCTCACGCTGCTCGCCGGGCTGGCGATCCTGTCGATGGGCCACCTCAGCGACCTGCCGGGCCCGTTCGCCGGGCAGCTCCGCGACCTGCTGGACGGCCCGCTCGCCCCGCTGCGCAACCTGCACAAGTTCGACGCGGTGGTCCGGCTGCCGCTCGCGCTCGGCCTCGGCCACGCGCTCGTCGCGGCCGCCCGGCGATCGGCGGGTGGTGCGCGGCGCCCGTCCCGGGGGGCCGAGCCGGCGTCCGGCATCGCGCTGAAGTCGCTGCTCAGCCTGCCGGTGGCCGCCGCCGTCGCGCTCGGCGGCATCGGCCTCACGGCGGCCTCGCACGGCCTGTCCGGGCCGGGCGAATTCAGGGAGGTGCCCCGCTACTGGCGGGACGCCGCGGCATGGATCAACGCGCGGGCCGGGCAGCAGGGGGTGCTGGCCGTCCCGGGAGCGCCGTTCGGCGAGTACCTGTGGGGCCGCCCGATGGACGACATCGTGCAGCCGCTGCTGCTGGCGCGGTGGGGCGTCCGGCAGCTCGTCCCGGCCGGGTCGCCCGGGTACACGCGCGCGCTGGACGCGATCGACCAGCAGATCCGCTCCGGGCAGGGGTCGCCGGGCCTGAGCGCCTTCCTCGGCCGGATGGGCGTCCGGTACGTCCTGGTGCGCAATGACCTGCGGCGCGAGACGCTGCGCGGCGCCTGGCCCGCCCGCCTCCACCAGGCGCTCGGCGACTCGCCCGGGATGCGGAGGGTCGCCGCGTTCGGCGGGCCCGTCGGGGGAGACGCCGACGACGCGGTGACCGCCGTCGACCAGAAGTACCCGGCGCTGGAGGTCTACGAGGTCGACGGCGCCGCCGACGTCGCGAACCTCGCCGACGCCTCGAAGCCCGTCCGCGTCTACGGAGGGCCGGAGTCGCTGCTCGCCATGGCGGACGGCGGCACGCTGCCCGACGGGCCCGTCCTGCTGGACGACGACGCCCGCGACCTCAGGGGCGCCCCGGTCGTGACCGACTCGCCCCGCCTGCTGCGCCGCAACTTCGGCGAGCTGCACCAGACGTCCCCGACGCTGACCGCCGGTCGCGAGGGGGAGGCCGCCGACGTCCTGGACACGGGCTGGAGGCGCTACGCGACCCACGTGACGTACGGCGGCGGCGTCCGCGACGTCACGGCGTCCACCTCGGCGGCGGGCGACGACGCCGTCCCGCAGGCGCGCGATCCCGAGGCGACCCCCTTCGCGGCGCTCGACGGCGACCAGTTCACCGCCTGGAAGACGGGCGGCTGGAAGGGGCCGGTCGGGCAGTGGCTCCGCGTCGACTTCGACCGGCCCCGCGAGGTGCGGAGCCTCACCGCCGCGTTCCTCCAGGACGGGTCCCTCGGCCCCGCCGTCTCGCGCGTCGCCGTCGAGACCGAGAACGGGACGGTGCGGCAGGACGTCCAGAAGATCGTGACCGGGCAGCCCCTCCGCGCGCCCGGCGGCCCGACCCGCTGGCTGCGGCTGCGGATCCTCGGGCTGGCCTCCGAGCCGCTCGTTCCGGGCTTCGCCCGCGCGGGCGTGGGGGAGCTGTCGATCGGCGGAGTGCGGCCCGCCCGCACCTTCACGATGCCCGCGCCCGCCGGTGTCGACGGGCCCGCGACGTACGTGATGAGCCGGGCGCAGGGCGCCGCGGGCGAGTGCGTGAAGGGCAGCCGCCGCTGGGTGTGCTCACCGTCCCTCGGGTCCGGCGACGAGGAGGAGGCGGGGTTCGACCGGACGTTCACCGCCTCCGCCGCGGGCAGGGCCGCCGTCACCGGGACGGCCGTGCTCACCGACCGGCGGCTCGTCGAGCGGTTCACCGCCGTCCGCGGGCAGCCGGCCGTCGCCGCGAGCTCGGTCCTGGCCGATCACCCCGCCGACCAGCCGAGGTCGGGCTTCGACGGCGACCCGCAGACGGCCTGGATCGCGGGGGAGCGGGACGAGGCGCCCACGTACACCGTCCGCTGGAAGGGCCGCAAGCGGCTGGCGTCCGTCACCGTCGCCCGTCCGCCCACCGCGTCGGGTCCGATGCGCGTCCGGGTCGAGGGGGAGAACGGCCAGACCCGCGAAGGGCTGTCCGACGCCCAGGGCAGGCTGGCGTTCGCCCCGATGAAGACCGACCGGGTCACGTTCACCTTCTTCCGGGAGAGCCAGGCCCAGCCCATCCAGGTGACCGACCTCGTCATCCCCGGCGTCGAGCCGATCCCCGACGTCCGGGCCTTCCCGCTGCGGCTCCGGTGCGGATACGGCCCGAAGCTGCGGATCGGCGGCGGCACGGTCCAGACCAGGGCCACCGGCACGCTCGGCGACCTGCTCGCGGGCCGCCCGCTGCGGTTCGGCGCGTGCTCGCCGGCCGCGCTCCAGGCGGGCCGGAACCGGCTGGCGTCCGCGCCGTTCGACCCCTACCGCCTCGACACGGTGACGGTCGGCGCGAAGCCGGGCCCGGCCGCGGCCGCCCGGCCGCCGCAGCAGGTCAAGGTGCTCGGCTGGGGGTCCGGCACGCGCAGGCTGGAGGTGGACGCCGCCACCGCCTCCTTCCTCACCGTGAACGAGAACTTCAACGCCGGTTGGCGCGCGACCGCGGGCGGCACCGAACTGCGGGCCGTCCGCCTCGACGGCTGGAAGCAGGGCTGGGTCGTCCCGAAGGGGACCGGCGGCGTCGTCGAGCTGTCCTACACCCCCGACCGGGCCCAGCGGATCGCCGTCGTCGCGGGCCTCAGCCTGCTGCTCGTCCTGCTGCTGGTCGCCGTCCGGCCGGGCAGGCGCCGCGGCCGGCGCCGCCCGGAGCCCCGCGCCCTCGTCGCCGGGACGGGCTGGCCCGCGTGGGCGGCGATCGGCCTGGCCGCCGCGCTCGGCGGCTGGATCGCCGCAGTGCCCGGCCTCGCCGTCACGGTCGCCGTCGCGGCCGTCTGCGGCTGGGCCCGCACCCGCCGCTCCGCCGTGCCCCGCGCCCTCGCCTCGCCGTGGCCGGTCGCGCTCGCCATGCTCGCCGGGGCCGGCTGCCTCGCCGCCGGCGTCCGGCTCGACCTGCTCGACAATCCGGCCGCCCCCTCCGGCCCGCTCGGCGACATCGCCCCGCAGCTGCTCGGGCTCGTGATCGTCGGGCGGCTCGCGGTCGAGCTGTGGCGGCCCAAGCCGCCCGGTGGCGGCTCCGGCGGCCGGATCTCGCTCAGCTGGACGGCGCCCGGGCAGGGCCCGCCGGACGGGCCGGGGCCCGGCGCCGGGTCAGCCGCCGGACCGGCCACTCCACCAGGTAGTGGGTCAGGGCCCCCGCTGCGATGGTCGCCGCGGCCATCAGCGGCAGATCCGTCACGACGTTCCCCCGGAAACCGCGGCCGGTCGCGTCGTACCAGGCGATGATGATCAGGAGCTGCCACAGGAACACGCCGTAGGAGATCCGGCCGAGGAACCGCATCACCGGATTCCCCAGGATCGCGCCGAGCGCCGGGTGGTCCGCCGGGGCCAGCGCCACCGGCGCCACGAGCGCCGCCGCGCACAGCCCGAACACGACCACGTGCAGCAGGGACGTCCAGAAGGCGTCCGGCGTCTGGAGGCTGAGCGGCCCGGCGGCGGGCGTCGCCGCCACCACGTACAGCATCGCCGACGCGACCCAGCACGCCGCCCACGAGTCCGACACGGCGCGGCACACCGCGGCCACGGGACGGCGCTCGTCCAGTCGCGCCCACACCGTCACCACCGCGAGCGCCATCCCGATCGCGAACCAGGCGAAGTACCGCGGAAGCCAGATCCCCATCCCGGTGTGCCGCTCCGGGACGAACATGAGGACGGTCCACGGCAGCGACAGCGCCGCGTACGCGCCGATCCCGACGAGGAGCCGCCTGGCGCGGACGCCGACGTCGCGGCTGCGCGTCCGGCGCGCGTACCAGGAGAGGGCGGCCGCGGTGAACGGGAGCAGGACGTACCAGCCGGCCTCGACGACGAGGCTCCACATCTGCCCGAGCTGCGCGGGCCCGAGGTCGCCGTTCCACCACGGGTCGGGCAGGTAGGTCTGCGTCAGGGTGAGCAGCGAACCCCAGGTCAGCGGGTCGCCGATGTGGTCGCGCCCGGCCGTGACCATGAACACCGCGACCACGGCCCAGTACGCGGGCAGGATGCGGAACACGCGCCTGCGCAGGTACTCGGCCGCCCTCGGGGCGGCCCGCCCGTCCAGGACGGCCGCCGCCCACGGGCGGTAGAGCAGCAGTCCCGAGAGCGCGAAGAAGACGGGCACGCCGACCTGGCCGCCGTTGAACAGCCACCGCGCGCCGTTCGGGTTGGTGATCGAACCGGCCGCGCTCGCGACGTGGAAGACCAGGACGACGAGCGCCGCCACGGCCCGGAGGCCGTCCAGGGTGTCCTGGTGTCCCGAAACGGGCGGCGCCGCGGGCCGGGCCGCCTGCGCGGCGGACCTCACGGGCCGTGCCTGCCGGGCGCGCCGTGCTTCCTGAGCACCAGGACGAGGTTCCAGGTGGCGACCTCGCGCAGTCCGGGGACGCGCACGACGGCCTCCGCCCAGCGCGGGTGGTAGCGGGGCAGCGCGTTCAGGACGGTCACCCGGTCGTTCCCGCGGGCCCATCTGAGCGCCGACGACACCGACACCGGATGCAGGCCCAGCCCGAACCGGTTCTTCGGCGGGAACCCGTTCCGGCGCTCGTACCGCCGCGCGGCCCGGTCGCCGCCGAGATAGTGCCAGGGGGACGTCTCGTGGCCGCCCCACGGGGACAGCCAGTTGGTGAACGACAGGAAGACCGTCCCGCCGGGCCTGGTCACCCGGACCATCTCGTCGGCCATGCGCCAGGGCTCGGGGACGTGCTCCAGAACGTTCGACGAGAAGCACACGTCGACCGATCCCGTCCGGAACGGGAGGGCCAGCGCGCTCCCGACGAGCGTGTTGGGCACGTCGACGCCGTGCGCGGTCAGTTCGGAGAGGTCGTGGTCGATGCCCGTGCAGCGCGCTCCCGCCGCGGTCAGGGCGCGGGTGAAGAACCCGGAGCCCGTCCCCACGTCGACGACGGTCGCCCCCGCGAGGTCGGCGTACCGGCCGAGCTGGGCGACGGTGTCGCGCGCCATCAGGTCGTAGAAGTACTCCGGTTCGCTCTGCTCGCGCCGGAACGCGCTCAGCAGCCGGACCGACCGCGCCAGCGTGGCCCGGTGCCCGTGCTCGGGACGGGCTCCGTCCCGCCTGGGGGGCGCCGCCGCCATCGCCACCTCGCCGTCCGTGTCGTCCCGCCGGTCGTCCCGCCGATCGGGCGCCCTCAAGGTAACGGGGAGCTTACCGACCAGTACAGCGGTCCGGTAGGGTGACCCGGACATGCTGGAGGTGGGGCCCGACGGCTCGGCGAGGCCCCCGCCCGCCGTGCGAGCGACGGCAGCCCCGGAGGTGTTCATGCGGCGACCGGTCGGCCTGGTCCTGATCGGCCTTGGCGCGTTCTTCCTCACCCTCGCGCCGCTCGTCCGTTTCTACGTGGCCGACCAGGTGATCGTCGCGCCCCTGAACCGCTACCAGGTGACGAGCCTGGAGTCGAAGGGCTCCACGTACTTCGATGAGGCCGACCTCAAGCTCAAGACCGGCGTCACCCTGCTGGCCAAGAACACGGTCCGCGGGGACGTCCGCGCCAACGAGGGCAACGACGACATCGCCGTCTGGGACTCCACCACCAACATCTACGACCAGAAGAAGCCGGACAAGCCCGTCCAGATTCAGGGCTTCCGCATCGCCTTCGACCGCCGGACGGGCGTCCTGACCAACTGCTGCGGCGCCAACGTCGACGGTGACAACGGCGTCCGGATGTCCGGATACGGGCTGCTGTTCCCCCTCGCGAACGTCCAGAAGAAGGACTACCCCTTCTATGACATGACGACCAGGCAGACGGCGCCGATGCAGTTCAACGCCGTCGAGAAGGTCCACGGGCTGTCGACGTACCGCTTCACCCAGACGATCCCGCTGACCAAGACGGCCGCGCTGGACGCCAAGCTGCCCGCGAAGATGCTCGGCCTGCCGGAGGACGCGGGCAGCCAGAAGGTCGACCGGTACACCGAGGCCTACAACACCGTCTGGGTCGACCCGCGCACGGGCATCCCGGTCAAGCACCGCGAGAACATCCGCAGCACCGTCCGCACGTCCGACGGCAGGGGCTCGATGATCGTCGCGCAGGCCGACCTCATCACCGTCGACAAGGACCAGAGGGGCCTGGTCGACATGGCGAACGGCACCGCCCTGCAGATCGACCTGGTGCGCAGCTACATCCCGGCCACCGGCGTCCTCCTCGGCCTTGTCCTGCTGCTCGTCGGCGGCTACCTCGGCATGGCCCGCCGCGAGGCCCCGCCTCTGGCGGCCCCGCGCCGCCCCGACGGCAAGTTCGGCGACATGACCCCGCCCGGCCCGCCCAGGCCGCCCGGCCCGTCAAAGCCGTTCACCCCGCCCACCGAATCCGCCGCGCCCATCGCACCTTCCGCCGGGCCGTCCCAGTCCCGCCGCCCGGCGCCCCGCAGCCAGCGCCAGCAACGCAAGGCCGCAGGCCCCGCGAAACGCCGCTGACCCACCCCGGCAAGCCGCCCTCCCCATCCCGCCCGCGCACGTCCAGCCTCAACCTGTTCCCCCATGCGCCGATAACGCCGGGCGCCTCCGGCACGGCCCGCATCCCACGCCCTGCGCTTCCAACGCCGTGCGCGTCCAGCTTCGCCTGCTCCGCCCGTGCACACCTACGCCGTGCACACCTACGCCGTGCACACCTACGCCGTGCACACCTACGCCGTGCACACCTACGCCGTGCACACCTACGCCATGGCTTCGCTGATACGTGTTCTAGATGGAGGTCCTTGGCGCGTCCGGGATGAGATTCCTAACTAGAACCTGTTGCAGTTTTTCGGGCCCGCGCCTAGGGTCGAGGCTGTGCGGACACGAGTCACCGAACTATTCGGCATCGAGTACCCGATCTTCGCGTTCAGTCACTGCCGCGACGTGGTCGCGGCGGTGAGCCGCGCCGGCGGCATGGGCGTCCTCGGCGCCCTGCACTTCACCCCCGAGGAGCTCGAACTCGAGCTGAAGTGGATCGACGAGCACGTCGGGGGCAAGCCCTACGGCGTGGACGTCGTGATGCCCGCCAAGTACGAGGGCGCCGACGTCGGCGACGCCGAGGAACTGCTCGGCAAGCTGCAGGGCATGATCCCGGCGCAGCACCGGGACTTCCTGGAGAACCTGCTGGCCGAGCACGGCGTGGAGCCGCGCGGCGAGCAGGCCGGCAAGGCGCTGCTCGGCTGGACGGACGTGACCGCCCGGCCCCAGGTCGAGGTGGCGCTCAAGCACCCGATCGCGCTGCTGGCCAACGCGCTCGGCCCGCCCCCGGCGGACGTGGTCGAGCAGGCGCACGAGCACGGCGTGAAGGTCGCCGGGCTGGCCTCCAACGCCCGGCACGCCCGCAAGCAGGTCGAGGTCGGCGTGGACATCATCGTCGCGCAGGGCACCGAGGCCGGCGGGCACACCGGCGACGTCGCCACGATGGTCCTCATCCCCGAGGTCGTGGACGCCGTCGGGGAGGACACCATCGTGCTCGCGGCGGGCGGCATCGGCCGGGGCCGCCAGATGGCCGCCGGCATGGCGCTCGGCGCGGACGGCGTCTGGACGGGCTCGATCTGGCTGACGGTCGACGAGGCCGACACCCCCGAGCGCGCCCTGCCGAAGCTGCTCAACGCCACGTCCCGCGACACCGTCCGGTCCCGGGCCTGGACGGGCAAGCCCGCGCGCTTCCTCAAGACCGCGTGGACCGAGGCGTGGGAGAGCGAGAACTCGCCGGGCTACCTCCCGATGCCCATGCAGTTCATGCTGATCGCCGACGCCCTGCCCCGGATCCAGCGGTCCGGCGACGGCGAGCTGGTCACCTTCCCGGTGGGCCAGATCGTCGGATCGATGAACCAGGTGAAGCCCGCCGCCCAGGTCGTCTACGACCTGATCGAGGAGTACGTCGAGGCGATCGAGCGGCTCAACGCCATCACCGAGGGCTGACCGCCCGAAGGCCCCGGCCGGTGCTGTTCCTCCCAGCCCCGGCCGGGGCCGCGCGCGTTCTCGGCCGCGGGTCCCCGCGGAGCGGGCCGCGCGAAGATCATCAAAGCCCGGATACCGGCGGCGGCCGACTGTTACGGTGTGCCGCTACCAAGATCATTTCGACTGGACGGGTATCGGGTGAAGAGAAGTAGAAGGCTTGCCCTGTTCGCGGGGACCACCCTCGCCCTGGGCGCGGTCGCCGCCGCAGGGATCACCGCGGCGCGCCCCGGCGAGCACCGGGCGGCGTCCGTCGCGGCCGGCGAGGGGACGACGTGGCCCATCGTCCAGAGCAGCCCCAAGGCCGACACCGGCACCAGCCTCAGCGGTCTGGCGGCGGCACCCGACGGCACCATGTGGGCCGCCGGAGGCCGGCAGGCGGGCACCGTCCGCACGCCGATCCTCCAGCGCCTGACCGGCGGCACCTGGAGCGACGTGACGCTGCCGGCGGCCGCCGCGCCGTACCGCTTCAGCGCCGCCGCGGCCACGTCGGCGTCGAACCTGTGGCTGGGCGCCCAGCTCAACACCTCGGGCGATTCCCACGCCGTGCTGCACTGGAACGGCACGGCCTGGAAGACGTTCAAGGTGCCGCTGGCCTTCCAGCCCCGCGACGTCGCCACCACGGGCCCCGGCGACGCATGGGTGGTCAGCGTCTCGGCGGCCAAGCACTGGGACGGCGCGTCCTGGGCCGACACCCCGATCGGGATCAAGCCCCGCGCGATCACCGCCGTCTCGCCCACCAGCGCGTGGGCGGTCGGCTGGGCGGGCGAGGGGCAGCCCGCCACGGCCCACTGGAACGGCACCTCGTGGACCACCGTCCCGTTCCCCCAGGTCGACGGGGTCGTCCGGGGTGAGATCGCGTCCGCCCTGAGTGACGTGTACGCCGCCTCTGAGAACGACGTCTGGGCGGTCGGCACGGCGCAGGTCTCGGACGGGGCGGGCAAGACGGCCGGGCGGTCGATGCTGGCGCACTGGAACGGCACCGAGTGGACCAGCGTCCTCGGCGCCCCCGGCACCTACATGACGAAGGTCGCCTCGGACGGCGCCGGCGGTATCTGGGTCTCCGCCGGCGGCACCATGCGCCACCGCACCGCGGCGGGCGTCTGGTCCGACGAGAGCCTGACCCAGCCCGCCGGGACGAAGGTCGTCCCCTCGGAGCTGGCCCTCCGTCCGGGCGGCACGACCATGTGGGCGGTCGGTTGGACGAGCACCGACGCGACCCGGTGGGCCGACCTGGCGCACTGGCGCAGCGGCTGACGTCGATCGAACCGGACCGGCGCCCGCCCCGAGGGACTGATTTCGGGGCGGGCGCCGGTCCGTTCGCGTCCGGGCGGCGGTTCGGCCAGGGCCTCCGGCCTGCGGGCAGGTCGGAAACGGGCTTAGAAGCGGGTCATCCAGGACAGCGCGCGGGCCAGGACGTAGTAGACGGCGCCGGCGAGGGCCCAGTTGATGTAGAGCTGCTCGTCGGGGTCGCTGCGCGTGAAGATGTCGTGGAACGGCGCCGCGAGCCAGCGTCCCGCGTCGAGCGTGGCGTCCACCAGGGTGTTCCCGGGGTTCGCGCCGCCCCACGTCAGCAGCATTCCGAGGGCGAGGATCGCGACCGCCGCCCAGCCCGCCGCCATGATCATCGCGCTGACCGGGTTCGGCCTGCTGCGCCGCCACCGCGGCGGCTTGCGCTGGACGGCGGTGCCGTCCGTCCGCCGCCAGAGCGTCCGCCGGGGCGGACGGGGGGACGTCTCCTCCGGCGTCTCGTGCTTGCGTCCCAGATGCAGGGCCATGGCAAGGTCCTTCCGTGCTCGCCTTCGCCCCCAGCGATGCCACGCAGGGCCCCCCGCAAACCCGGGCCCTATTTACGGACAGACCATTATCGGGTCATTGGTTCCAGTTGCCGGACGGCGTCCGGCGCCCGGGGGACGGGTCACCTGCCGTGGTAGACGGGCGGGCGCTTCTCCTTGAAGGCGCGCGAGCCCTCCTTGGCGTCCTCGGAGCCGATGACCGGCCAGCCGATCTCGTCGGAGATCTTGAGGGCGTCCTCCTCGGACAGGTGCTGGGTCTCGCGGTAGGTGCGCAGGATGCCCTGGACGGCCAGGGGGCCGCAGGCGGCGATCTGGTCGGCCAGCTCGCGGGCGGCGGCGAGCGCCTGCCCGTCCGGGACGATCTTGTTGATCAGGCCCATGGCGAGGGCCTCCCGCGGGGTGACCGAGCGGGCGGTCAGCAGGATGTCCATCGCGTTGGCGTAGCCGATCTGGCGGGGCAGGCGGATCGCGGAGCCGCCCATGGGGAACAGCCCGCGCTTGGCCTCGAACAGGCCGAGGGTGGCGCCCTCGGCGACCACGCGCAGGTCGGTGCCGACGAGCAGCTCGGTACCGCCGGCCACCGCGTAGCCCTCGATGGCGCAGATCAGCGGCTTGGTCGGCTGGCCCTCGCGCAGCAGGCCCTTCCAGTGGAAGTTGGGAATCTGCGCCATCCGCTCCTGGACGCGGGGGTCGGACGGCTGCTGCCCCATCGCCTTCAGGTCGGCGCCGGCGCAGAACGTGCCTTCGGCCCCGGTGAGGATGGCGACGCGGACCTCGGGGGTGTCGGAGATGTAGGTCCAGGCGTCGGCGAGGCCCACCAGCATCGACGAGCTGAGCGCGTTGCGCGCCTCCGGGCGGTTCATCGTGACGATGACGACGTGGCCGTCGCGCTCGACGATGCAGTGCTCGGTGCTGATCGGCAGCCGTTCCGTCATGGTTCCTCCAGCTCAGATGTCAAACGAGAACAGATTCTAGTTAAGCCGTCGCCCTACCGGTAGGGGTTGAACTGCAAAACGAGAACGTGATCTACTTTGGACGCCGGGCGCTCGGAGCGCGTGCCGGTGCTCTGTGCTCTGTGTGCTGTGTGCTCACGTAGGGAGATCCGATGGGGTCATTGGGCTTTTGGCGGCTGGCGCAGGCCGATCCCGAGTGGGTCGCCGCCGTCGATCCGGACGGGACGCCGCATGCCGCGGGCGACCTCCTCGCACGCTCGAACCGGCTCGTCCACGGCTTGCGCGCGCTCGGTCTCGAGAAGGGCGACGGCATCTGCGGCCTCGTCCCGAACGGCGCGGACGGGGTCGTCCTCTACCTGGCGGCGCTCCAGGCGGGCTGGTACTACACGCCGATCAACTGGCATCTGACCGGCCCGGAGATCGGCTACATCGTCGCCGACAGCGAGGCCAAGGCGTTCTTCGTGCACGAGCGGTACGCCGCCGAGGGCACGCGTGCTGGCGAGGAGATCGAGGCCCACCGGCGGTTCGCGTTCGGGGAGGTCGAGGGCTTCCGGCCGGTCGCGGAGCTGGTCGACGGTCAGCCCGACACGCTGCCGGACGACCGCACCAACGGCGCCACGATGCACTACACGTCGGGGACGACGGGCCGGCCGAAGGGCGTCAAGCGGGCGCTGGCCGGGCTCGACCCCGACGACAGCGCCGAGCTGATGACGTTCCTGCTCGGCATGTTCGGCATCCCCCCGGGCCGCCCCGCCGGGGGCGAGCAGCAGGCGCATCTCATCACCTCCCCGAACTACCACACGGCCGTCACCCAGTTCGGCGGGACGGCCCTGCAGATGGGCCACACGCTCGTCTACATGGACAGGTGGGACGCCGAGGAGACCCTGCGCCTGATCCAGGAGCACCGCGTCAGCAACACCCACATGGTGCCGACGCACTTCAAGCGGCTGCTGTCGCTGCCGGAGGACGTCCGGTCGCGGTACGACGTGTCGAGCATGAAGTGGGCGATCCACGCGGCGGCGCCGTGCCCGGTGCCGCTCAAGCAGCAGATGCTCGACTGGTGGGGCGACTGCATCTGGGAGTACTACGCGGCGACGGAGGGCGGCGGGACGATCGCCAGCCCGGCCGACTGGCGCGCCCACCCCGGCACGGTCGGCAACGCGTGGCCGATCAGCGAGCTGCTGATCGTGGACGACGACGGCGAGCCCGTCCCGGCCGGGACGCACGGCACGATCTACATGAAGATGGCCGGCGTCGAGTTCGAGTACAAGGGCGACAAGGAGAAGACGGAGAAGAACCGGCTGAAGGACTTCTTCACCGTCGGGGACATCGGGTACCTGACCGAGGACGGGTTCCTGTTCCTGTCCGACCGCAAGGCCGACATGATCATTTCGGGCGGCGCGAACATCTACCCGGCCGAGATCGAGAACGAGATCATCCTGCATCCCAAGGTCGGGGACGTGGCCGTGTTCGGCATCCCGGACGAGGAGTGGGGCGAGCAGATCAAGGCCGTCGTGGAGCCCGCCGAGGGCGTCGAGCCCGGCCCGGCGCTCGCGACGGAGATCCTCGCGTCGCTGGAGGGACGGCTGGCCAGGATGAAGTGGCCGAGGTCGGTCGACTTCATCGAGGCGATGCCGCGCGAGCCCAACGGCAAGCTCCTCAAGCGCAAGCTCAGGGACCCGTACTGGAAGGACCGCGACAGTGCCATCTGACACGGCGCCCGCAGACACCGGGCAGCCCGAGCCGAACCACGTCCTGGAGTTCCCCGGCGGCTACACGCGCTCGGTCGGCCCGGTGATCGGCCGCTTCCTCAGCGAGCTGCGCGACGGCCGGCTGGTCGGCATCCGGACGGCGGACGGCAGGGTCCTCGTCCCGCCGTCGGAGTACGACCCGGAGACCGGCGAGGACGTGACGGAGGAGTTCGTCGAGGTCGGCCCGGTCGGGACGGTCACCACCTGGTCGTGGGTGGCGCACCCGGCGAAGGAGCACCCGCTCGACCGCCCGTTCGCCTGGGCGCTGGTCCGTCCGGACGGCGCCGACACAGCGCTCCTGCACGCCCTCGACCTCGGCGTCTTCGAGGAGGGCGCCAAGCCGCCGAAGTCCCTCAGGACCGGCATGCGCGTCCGCCCCCGGTGGCGGGCCGAGCGCACCGGCGGGATCGGCGACATCGAGTGCTTCCAGCCCGAGGTCACCATGATCAACGCGCCGACGCGGCTGGAGTACCGGCTGACGGGCGGGCAGGCCCTGCAGCGCTTCCTGGAGGGCATCTCCGAGGGCCGCATCCTCGGCCACCGATGCCACGTGTGCGACTCGGTCATCGTCCCGATGAAGGGGCTGTGCCCGCGCGACGGCGTCCCCACGACGGAGGAGGTGGAGCTGCCCGACACCGGCACCGTCACCACCTTCGCGGTCAACAACATCCCCGACCCGCGCGCGCCCGAGGTGCCGTTCGTGTCCGCCTACGTCCTGCTGGACGGCGCGGGCCTGACGATGCTGACGCTCGTGGCGGGCATCCCGGCCGACCAGGTCCGGATGGGCATGCGGGTGAAGGCGGCGTGGCGGCCCCGCGAGGAGTGGGCGCGGACGATGGGCAACATCAAGTGGTTCGAGCCCGTCGACGAGCCCGACGTCCCCTTCGAAGAGATCAAGGACTTCATGTGATGCCTCGTCCCGTGGCCGTGGTCGCGTTCGCGCAGACCGAGCACAGCGGTGAGGACCGGGGGATGGCCGAGATCGAGCTCCTTGCCCCCGTCATCACCGAGATCAAGGAGCGGACGGGCCAGAAGCAGTTCGGCTTCACCTGCTCCGGATCCTGCGACTACCTCGCCGGCGCCCCGTTCGCGTTCGTGTCGGCGCTGGACGCCATCGGCGCGTGGCCGCCGATCTCCGAGAGCCACGTCGAGATGGACGCCGCCTGGGCGCTGTACGAGGCGTGGGTGAAGCTCCAGCACGGCGACATCGACACCGCGCTCGTGTACGGGTTCGGCAAGTCGTCGCAGGGCGACCTGCGCACCGTCCTCACCCAGCAGCTCGACCCCTACCACCTGGCGCCGCTCGGCATCGACGCGGTGTCCCTGGCCGCGCTCCAGGCCCGCGCCTACATGGAGCGGTCGGGCGCCAAGGAGGACGACCTGCGCGCCGTGGCCGCGCGGTCCCGCGAGGCCGGGCACGGCAACCCGTTCGCGCTGCACCTGCCCGAGCCCGAGGGCGACGACTACGACGTCGCGCCGCTGCACCCCTACGACGTCGCGCCCATCACCGACGGCGCCGCGGCGATCGTCCTCGCGGCGGGGGACCGGGCCCGCGAGCTCTGCGAGCGTCCCGCGTGGATCACCGGGATCGACCACCGCACCGAGCCACACGCGCCGGGCGTGCGCGACCTGAGCCGCTCGCGCTCGGCCCGCCTCGCGGGCGAGAAGGCCGGCGCGACCGGGATCGAGGTCGCCGAACTGCACGCGCAGTACACGCACGAGGAGCTGATCCTGCGGGAGGCGCTCGGCCTGGGCGAGGACGCGGCGGTCAACCCCTCCGGCGGGCCGCTGTCGGCGAACCCGATGATGGCCGCCGGCCTCATCCGGATCGGCGAGGCCGCGTCCCGCATCCACGACGGGTCGGCGTCCCGCACGCTGGGGCACGCCTCGTCGGGCCCCTGCCTCCAGCAGAACCTCGTCTGCGTCCTGTCGGGAGAGAACCATGGCTAACCGTTGCGCGATCATCGGCGTCGGGCAGACGGCGTACAGGACCAAGCGGCTGGACGTCTCGATGGCCGGGCTGCTGCGCGAGGCGGCCCGCCGGGCGCTGGAGGACGCGCAGCTGACCTGGAAGGACATCGACGCGGTCGTCGTCGGTAAGGCCCCCGACCTGTTCGAGGGCGTGATGATGCCGGAGACGTTCCTCGCCGAGGCGCTCGGCGCCGCCGGCAAGCCGGTCATGCGGGTGCACACCGCCGGGTCGGTGGGGGGCTCCACGGCGATCGTCGCGGCGGGCCTGATCCAGGGCGGCGTCCACGACCGCGTCCTGACGATCGCGTGGGAGAAGCAGTCGGAGTCGAACGCGACGTGGGCGCTGACGGTCAACTCGCCGTTCACGACATCGCTGGTCGTGGGCGCGGGCGGCTACTTCGCGCCGCACATCCGGGCCTACATGCGCCGCTCGGGCGCCCCCGACCACGTCGGGACGCTCGTCGCGGTCAAGGACCGGCAGAACGCCCTGAAGAACCAGTACGCGCACCTGAAGATCCCCGGCATCTCCCGCGAGATGGTCGAGTCGACGCCGATGCTCTGGGAGCCGATCCGCTACCTGGAGACGTGCCCGTCGTCGGACGGCGCGTGCGCGATGGTGCTGGCCTCGGAGGACGCGGCGAAGAAGGCCCCGGCCCCGCCCGCGTGGGTGCACGGCACGGCGATGCGCTCGGAGCCGATGCAGTTCGCCGGACGCGACACCGTGAGCCCGCAGGGCGGCAAGGACGCGGCGGCGGACGTCTACCGGCAGGCCGGGATCTCCGACCCGCGCCGCGAGCTGGACTGCGCCGAGGTCTACGTCCCGTTCTCCTGGTACGAGCCGATGTGGCTGGAGAACCTCGGGTTCTGCGGCGAGAGCGAGGGCTGGAAGCTCACCGAGGCGGGCGCGACGGCCCTGGACGGAGACATCCCGTGGAACCCGTCCGGCGGCGTGCTGTCGTCCAACCCGATCGGGGCGTCGGGGATGATCCGGTTCGCCGAGGCGGCGCTGCAGGTGCGCGGCCAGGCGGGCGAGCACCAGGTGGACGGCGCGCGCCGCGCGCTCGGCCACGCCTACGGAGGCGGAGCCCAGTTCTTCGCCATGTGGATCGTCGGCAGCGACAAACCCTGATTCCCGGAGGCCCGTCCGATGGAGTTCAACCACGCTGACCTGTTCGAGGGCGTCGCGGACGCGATCGGGGACCGTCTCGCGCTGGTGTGCGGCGACCGGCGGCTCACCTACGCCGAGCTGGACGAGCACGCCAACCGCCTCGCGCACCATCTGGCGGACGCGGGCGTCGAGCCCGGCCAGCACGTCGCCGTCCAGCTCTACAACGGCGTCGAGTACGCCGCCGCGCTGCTGGCGGCGCTGAAGATCCGGGCCGTGCCCATCAACGTCAACTACCGGTACGTGGAGAGCGAACTGCTCTACGTGTACCGGGACTCCGACAGCGTCGCGCTGCTGTACGACGTGGAGTTCGAGGACCGGGTGGCGGCGACCGTCCCGGAGGCGCCCGAGCTGCGGCACCTCGTCGCGGTGGGCGGCGAGCCGTCCATCCCGGGCGCGGTCGCCTACGACGAGGCGCTGAGGGGCGCCTCCGGCGCACGTGACTTCCCCGCGCGCTCCAAGGACGACATCTACATCATCTACACCGGCGGGACGACCGGGATGCCGAAGGGCGTCATGTGGTCGACCGAGCAGATGCTGCTCGCGTTCTGGAACCCCACGTACCCCCGTCCGGCCAAGCCGGAGGACATCGTCGAGAACGCCCGCGGCGGCGGCCCGATGACCATGATGCCGGTCGCGCCCCTGATGCACGGCGCCGCGCAGATGGCCACCTGGATCGCCTGGTTCATGGGTGCGACGCTCGTCTACACGCGCAGGTTCGACGCGGCCGACGTGTGGCGGACGATCGAGCGGGAGAAGGTCAACTCGCTGACGATCACCGGGGACGCCATGGCGATCCCGATGGCCGAGGAGCTGGCGCGCGGGGACTACGACACCTCGTCCCTGCTGGCCTACGTCTCGACCGGCGCCATCTTCACCGGCACGGTCCGCGAGCGCATCCAGCGGCTGCTGCCGAACACGATGATCCTCGACCGCTTCGGCTCGACCGAGTCGGGCTCGACGGCCGAGGCGGTCGCCGGCTCCACCCCGGAGAAGGGCCTGCGGTTCGCGCCGGACGTGGAGAACGTCACCGTCCTGGACGACGCGTTCAAGCCCGTCGAACCGGGATCCGGCGTGATCGGCCAGGTCGCCCGCACCGGCCACATCGCGCAGGGCTACTACAACGACCCGGAGAAGACCGCCAGGACGTTCCCCCTGGTGGACGGCAGGCGCTGGCTGCTCACCGGCGACATCGCGACCGTGGAGGAGGACGGTTCGATCGCCGTGTACGGCCGCGGCTCGCAGACCATCAACACCGGCGGCGAGAAGGTGTTCCCGGAAGAGGTCGAGGCCGTCCTCAAGGGGCATCCGTCCGTCTACGACGCGGTGGTCACGGGCGTTCCGGACGAACGCTGGGGCAACCGCGTCGCGGCGGTGGTCCAGCCCTCCGGCGCCCAGCCGTCCTTCGAGGAGCTGAACGAGCACTGCCGCAAGCAGCTGTCGGGCTACAAGGTGCCGCGCGTCTACGCGTTCGTCGCGGAGATGAAGCGCTCCCCGGCCGGCAAGGCGGACTACCGCTGGGCGAAGCAGGTGGCGGAGGAGGCCGGATAGGGGGCGGATGGGGGTCGGCCCCGAATCCTCGTGGGATCCGGGGCCAGGAGCGGACCTCTGTTAGTGGTCCTAACAAAAACCATGGTAGGCGCCGTCCCGCAGTGGTGCGATCATTGAACGGTGTCGGCTCCGCCACACGCCGTCGCCGTTCCACCTGGTCCCGGCGGGGCCGGGTCGATAGAATCTCCCCCAGAGAGTCGCTCTTGAAATGAGTGTCTCTACATGAGAGAAAAAGGGAGAGAGGTCAAGGCGTGTCGACCCCGGAGCGCGAGCGGATGGCGGGCGAGCTGCAGATGGCGATGCAGCGCAGCACGATGTTCACGGTGCTGCTGCACCATGCCACCGCGAGCAAGGCGGGCATGAACGTCACCGACGCGCAGTGCGTCAACGCGCTGACGCTGGACGGCCCCCAGACGCCCGGCCGGCTCGCCCAGCTCATGGGCATCACGACCGGCGGCGCCATCACCGCCGTCATCGACCGCCTGGAGCGCGCCGGCTACGTCCGCCGCACCCGCGACCCCGACGACCGCCGCCGCGTGATCGTCGAACTGGTCGAGGAGAACGTCGCCCAGTTCGCCCGCTACTTCGAGCCGATAGGCCGCGCCTTCCGCGACCGCCTCGACACCTACACCGACGACCAGGTGGCCCTCCTCCTCGACTGGATACGCCGCAACAACGAGACGATGCCGTCCGTGATCGAGGAAATCCGCAAACTCCCCTGACGCCCGAAAGACGAGGAACGCTCCGGCGTGGCGGGGGCCGCCGCGCCGGAGCGTCAGTTGCTTGTGCGGAGGGACGCGTCAGTCCACGTGGCCCTTGAGGTCCTCCGCCAGGGTCGCCTGGTCCCCGTGTATTCGAGTCGGGCGGGGGAGAAAACATGACGGTAGGTGTCAGGTTTTGGGGCGAGGGTGGAGGTACCGGCCGGCGCTGGGGGATGAGGATGTGGACCGGACCCTTCGGACTAGGACTTGCCATGCGTGAAACCCGAGAAGAACTCGTAGAGCTCCAGGCGCTTCTGGACGACTCTCTGTCCCGCTCTACCGCGCATCTGCGTTCGATCATCAACACGGAGAGGAGCCTGACCGCGCAACAGCTCTGCCGGGTGCTCACCGGCATGCGCACCCTGGCCCTGTCCACGGTGACCGCCAAGGGGGAGCCGCGGATCAGTGGTGTGGACGGGCACTTCCTGCACGGGAGGTGGCACTTCGGCACGGCGCGCGACGCGGCCAAGGCCCGCCATCTGGCGGCCCGGCCCGCCGTCAGCGCGGCGCACATGCGCGGGGAGGACCTGGGGGTGTTCACGCACGGCACGGTGGAGATCCTCAACCCGCCGGACGGCGAGCCGGCCGCGGACTGGCCGGACCTGCTCGCCTACTTGAAGGGCTTCTACGGCGGGGACGCCTTCGACTGGGACGACGAGATCGTCTACTACCGGTTGCGTCCGCACTGGATGGCCGCCTACGCGCCCGACGTCGCCAAGATCACGGCGGAGGCCGGATCCTGACCCGGTCGGATCAGGCGGGCGGCGCGCTGCCGTCGGCCGGGGCCCACGGCGACCGCGGAGCGCGGGATCAGCGGCCTGGCAGGCGGGTGGTGATCTCCTGGAGGTGCCAGCCGTTGCCGTCGGGGTCGTTGAAGGAGGCGAACGAGCCGTAGCTCGTCCGATCGGGATCCGGACCGGGGCGCAGCGCGTGGGCCTGGGCGTGGTGGAAGACGCCGCCGGCGTCGTGGAAGATCTCGCTCACCTGCGCGCCGCGCTCGACCAGTTCCGCCCTGGCGGCTTCGATGTCGTCCACCACCAGGTGCAGGCCGTGCGCCGATCCCGGTTCGTCCGGGCTGACGCCGGAACCGAAGATGACGGAGCACGCCGACCCCGGCGGCGTCATCTGGACCACCCGGAAGTCGTCGCCGGTGGCGACGTCGGCGTCCTCCCTCCAGCCGAGGGCTTTGTAGAAGTCCTTGGCCCGGTCGACGTCGGTGACGGGCACCACCACGACCTCCAGTGTCATGTCCACGCTGCGGCCTCCTCCGTGCTGGATCTTCTCCACGTTCACATCTTTGGCGCGTGAGCCCGGGAAGCCACCCAAAGGCCGATAAAGACTTCGAAAGATGGGTTTTGACATGAACGGCGCGGGCGATGGTGGCGCCGTACGCCTTCCGGTCGCCGTCTCGTCGGCTCCCGGGAGCCACCACCGGTCGGGGGGATCATGGGGACGCAGTTGGAGGGGCAGACCGTCGTCCTGGTCGGCGGCAGCGCGGGGATCGGGCTGGAGACCGCACGGCTCGCCCGGGCCGAGGGAGCCGAGGCCGTCCTCACCGGGCGCAGTCCGGAACGGCTGGAGCGCGCAGCCCTGGACGTCGGCGCGCGGAGCACGGCCCTTTTCGACGCCAACGACCGGGCCGCCGTGGAGGAGTTCTTCCGGGAGCTTCCCTCACCCATCGACCATGTGCTGATCACGGCCGGGGGACCGCGCTACAAGCCCCTGCTGGAGATGGACGCCGACGAGGTGCGTGAGGAGGTCGGCGGGCACATGGTGGTGGCGCTCCAGGTCGCGCGCAGCGCGGCCCCGAGGATGCGCCCCGGGGGCACGCTCCTGCTCATGGGCGGCACCGGTGGCCGCCGCATCCGCCGCGGACTCGGGCTCATCTCCGCCGCCACCGCCGCGCTTCCCCCGTTCACCGCGACCCTCGCGCTCGAACTCGCGCCCGTCCGGGTCAACCTCATCGCCGCGGGCTTCGTCGACACGCCGCTGTCGGCGTCGCTTCTCGGGGACCGGCTCGACGAGCGCAGGAACGAGCTGCGGTCGGCGCTCCCGATCGGCCGGGTCGTGGGTCCGGCCGACGTGGCCGCACTGGCCGTCCACATCATGGCCAACACGGCGCTCACCGGCGCCACCTACGACATCGACGGCGGCCAGCAGTTCGTCCAGTGAAGGATCAGGTGGTGAGGCGGCCTCGCAGGAGGGCCAGCAGGGTCGCCTGGACGTCGTCCAGCGAGCGGCCGGGCTGGAGGGCGCGCCAGTCCAGTGCGACGGTGAGGACCATGCCGAAGACGGCGGAGGCGGCCGTGCCGGTGTCCAGGTCGGAGCGGAGGTCGCCCGTGCCGACCGCTTCGCGCAGGACGCCGGCCACGACGTCGATGGCGCGCTCGCGGATCAGGCGGGCGGCGTGCTGCCAGTCGCCGCCGGCCCGCCACGTCTCGGCGATCAGCAGCCGGGCGAAGGACTCGTGCTCGCCGATGAACGCCAGCTCGGCGGCGACGACGGCCTCCAGCGCCTCCAGCGGGGGACGGCCGGACGCGGCGTCGCGCAGCGCGGTGGCGAGGCGGTCGACGCCGTACTCCAGCAGCGCCGCGAACAGCGCGGCCTTGCCGTCGAAGTTGTAGTAGACGGTGCCCTTGGCCACACCGGCGCGCTCGGCGATCTGGTCGACGGTCGTCGCGGCGAGCCCGCTCTCGGCGATCAGCTCGATCGCCGCGGTGAAGAGCTTCTCCCGGGTCGTGATGCGGGCCACGTCCGCTGCCTCCGATCAGAGCTTCAGTGCCGGGTGCAGGCGCTTCATCGTCCAGACCCGGTTGTGCCGGACGGCCGGGGCGGTGAGCGCGAGCCCGCCGCCCAGGAAGGCGGCCAGCACCGCACAACCCTGCCATACGGAGGCCAGGTCGCCGCCGCTGATCAGATGCCGGACGGCGTCCACGACCCACGGCGTCGGCAGGTACGGGCAAACGGCCTGGAAGAACGCCGGGCTCGTCTCGACCGGGTAGGTGCCGGCGGCCGAGGTGAGCTGGAGCATCAGCAGCGCCAGCGCGATGATCCGGCCGATCGGCCCGAAGCGGGCGTTCACCCACTGGATGACCGCGAGGAACGCGGCGGACGCGAGCGCGAGGAACGCGACGAGGCCGGGCCAGTGCTCGGCGCGCAGGCCGAGCGCGAAGTGCAGGACGGCGAGGGCGGCGCAGGGCGCGGTGCGGCCGGTGCCCGCGATGCCGCTGACGGCGACGAGCGCGCCGGCCGGGACGGGCAGCTCGACGTCGCGGAATGCCCAGCCCCGCGCGCCTTTCACCCCGAGGCCCCGCGCCCGCACGGACGCTCCGCGTGCGGGACCGGCTCCGGGGCGGCCCCCGCCAGCCCCGAAGCCGATCGGGCGGGGTCCAGGGACGGGCGCCGGGGTCCCCCCGGCCACGGCGGCCGTCCCTGGAGTCTGGTGCTCGGACGTCAGCGCGACCTTCCGAAGAGCCAGATTTGTACTGACTGGTCAGTGCAAATCTAGCTCCGCCGAGAACCTCGCGGATCCGCCCGAAGCGGTGACATCAGACACGTGACCGCCACGACTCAGGTCACACGGAACAGAGCCGTGATTTGAGTCACAAAAGGCACATCCGACCAGGGAGACGGCGGGATCACTATTGGACGCACTGTCTGATCTGACACACTTCGGGGATGACCGAGTCGTCGCGCGCGCACCGCAGGCTGGCCACGCTCATGGCCGGGATGGGCACCCTCCACATGATCGTTCCGAAGCCGTTCGACGCGCTCGTCCCCGAGCGGCTCCCCGGCGGGCCGCGGACCTGGACCTACCTCAGCGGCGTCGCCGAGCTGGCCTGCGCCGCGGCCGTCGCCCACCCCCGCACCCGCAGGGCGGGCGCGCTCGCCACGGCGGGCCTGATGGCGGCGGTCTTCCCCGCCAACGTGAAGATGGCCCGCGACTGGCGCCACCGCCCGCTGCCCCTCCGCGCAGCCGCCTACGGCCGCCTGCCGTTCCAGGCCCCGCTCATCGCCTGGGCCCTCCACGTGGCCCGCAAGGCCGACTGACGACCCGGGGGCGCGGCTCCTCCCGGAATGAGATCATTCTCGGCGGTGCGTGGCGACGAGGGGCCGGTGAACCATGGAAGCACTCCGTGCGGAGGATCCCGCTGAGATCGGTGGCTATCCGCTGCTGGGGCGTCTGGGCGCGGGGGGCATGGGGCAGGTCTATCTGGGGCTGACCGGTAGCGGGCGGCATGTCGCGCTCAAGGTGATCCGGGAGGACTTCGAGGGGCCGACGGCGCTCGCCCGGTTCCGCCGCGAGGTCGCGACCGTCGAGCGGGTGCGCAGCAGGTTCGCCGCCGCGATGGTCGGCGCGGGGCTGGACGCGCCGCCGTACTGGCTGGCGACGGAGTACGTTCCCGGACCGACGCTCCGGCAGGCGGTGGCCGCGCACGGGCCGCTGCCCCCCGAGACCTGCCTGCGGCTGCTCGCCGAGCTGGCGCAGGGGCTCCTGGAGATCCACCGGCACGGCGTCCAGCACCGCGACCTCAAGCCGGGCAACGTGATCCTCGCCCCGGACGGGCCGCGGCTGATCGACTTCGGGATCGCGCGCGGCGAGGGCCAGACGCAGATCACCCAGACCGGCGCGTGGAACGGCACCCCCGGCTTCGTCGCGCCCGAGGTCGTCCGCGAGCAGCGGCCCCTTCCCTCGTCGGACGTGTTCTCGCTCGCCGGGACGGTCGTCTACGCCGCCACGGGACGTCCCCCGTTCGGCGGCGGCCGCATCGAGGCGATCATCCACCGCACGCTCAGCGGTGAGATCGACCTGGAGGGCGTCGACCCGCGCGTCGCCGGCCTGGTCCGGCAGTGCGCCGAGAAGGAGCCCGAGGCCAGGATCACGCTGGAGCGGCTGCTGCGACAGGCGCCCGTGCCGGGTCCCCTCGCCGCCGATCCCGCCTACCGGCGGATCGTCGGCGTCCCGCGGCCGATGCCCGCCAGCGTCACGGACGCCATCGCGTCGGGGCTCGTTCCGGCCGACCGCACGAGGACGGTCCCGGGCGTCTCGCGTGGACGGTCGCGCGCCGCCGTCATCGCGGCGGGCGCGGGGGTGGCCGCCGTCGTCCTGGTGGGCGCGCTCCTCGCGCGGTTCGTCCTCGACGGGGACGGCGGCGACGACAACCGGAACAAGCCGCAGGCAGGGCAGGGAACGCAGGGCGGGACCGCGACCGGTGACCCCGCGGGCTCGACTCCCGGCGGCAAGACCCCGGGCGCGACCAAGGGCGCCAACGGCGCCCCACCGGACCGGATCCTGGTCAAGCAGCCCGGTGACATCGCCGACCTCCGGTGGAGCGCGGCGAACTCGGCGTGCCAGCCCGCCGCCCGTCCGGAGGACTTCGACCTCACCCGCGACACCCAGACGTCAGTGCCGCGTGAGCCGTACACCAAGAAGACCGTCGACTTCGGCCTGCGCTTCAAGTACTCGGAGCCGCCCAGGTACTACGTGGCCGTCCAGGTCCGCCCGCCGGTGGAGCAGCAGGGGAACGGGGTCACCGGGGTGGTGCAGAGCAAGCCGCACCTGTACCCCGGCAACGCCGCGTGGCTGAACATCCACTACCCGTCGGAATTCGAGTGGGGGGGCGCGGGCAACGGCACCTACCCGCTGATGAAGGGCGACTGGACGGTCATCTGGCTGCACGTCCACCCGAACGGCGACGCCTACTACCTGACCTGCGACGGCTTCACCGTCGCCTAGGCGCCCGGCTCAGCGGACGGTGATCACGGCGGAGCCGTGGCCGAAGAGGCCCTGGTTCACGGCGATGCCGGCCCGCGCGTTCTCGACCTGGCGGCCGTCGGCCTGACCGCGCAACTGCCAGGTCAGCTCGCAGACCTGCGCGATCGCCTGCGCCGGGATCGCCTCGCCGAAGGAGGCGAGCCCGCCGCTCGGGTTGACCGGGACGCGACCGCCGAGCGTCGTGGCGCCCGACCGGAGCAGTTCCTCGGCGCCGCCCCTCCCGCACAGGCCGATGTCCTCGTACCAGTCGAGTTCGAGGGCCGTGGACAGGTCGTAGACCTCGGCGAGCGACAGGTCCTCGGGGCCGAGGCCCGCCTCCTCGTAGGCGGCGTGCGCGATCGCGGACCGGAACGGCCGCTCGGGTTCCGGGACGGTCATCGCCGAGTCCGTCGCGAAGTCGGGCAGGTCCAGGACGTTCTTCGGGAACGTGGGCGTCACCGTCGACAGCGCCGGGATGCGCACCGGGTCGGCTATCCCGTGCTTCCGCGCGAACTCCATGGACGTCAGGACGAGCGCCGCGCCCCCGTCGCTGGTGGCGCAGATGTCCAGCAGCCGCAGCGGATCGGCGACCACGGCGGACTCGCGTACGTCCTCCACGGTCACCTCCTTGCGGTACCGGGCGTTCGGGTTCGACAGCCCGTGCCGGGCGTTCTTCACCTTGACGGCGGCGAAATCGTCCAGTGTCGCGCCGTACATGGCCATCCGCCGACGCGCGTACAGGGCGAAGTAGATGGGGTTGGTCGCGCCCAGCAGGCGGAAGCGGAGCCAGTCGGGGTCGTCAGGGCGGTCCCCGCCGACGGGCTTGAAGAAGCCCTTCGGTGCGGCGTCGGCACCCACGACCAGCGCGACGTCGCACAGGCCCGCGAGGATCTGCGCGCGCGCATTGCCGATCGCCTGCGCCCCGGACGCGCACGCGGCGTAGCAACTGGACACGCGCGCGCCCGACCAGCCGAGCGCCTGCGCGAACGTCGCTCCCGCGATGAACCCCGGATAGCCGTTGCGGATGGTGTCCGCGCCCGCCACGTACTGGACGTCCGTCCACGCGAGGCCGGCGTCGGCGAGCGCGGACCGTGCCGCCGCGAGCCCGTACTCGACGAAGTTGCGGCCCCACTTGCCCCACGGATGCATGCCCGCGCCCAGCACGGCGATGTCGCGCGTCATGTGACGGGCCTCCACATCCAGACGGTGTACTCGGCCTCGTCGTCCTCGTAGAGGACGCCCTCGGTCAGCTCGACCTCCATGCCGACCGCGAGGTCGTCGACGGTGTGGCCGGGGGCGACCTGGCCCAGGACGACCATGCGTTCGGCTTCGAGTTCGACGGCCGCGACGGTGTAGGGGACGAACGGGTCGGGGGAGACGTACGGCGGCGGCGGCTTGTAGCGGGAGTCGGCGTACGACCAGATGCGCCCGCGCCCCGACAGCGCGTAGGGCTCCAGTTCGGAACCGTCCTTCGGGCCGGCGCAGCCGGGGTTGCGGCAGGCCAGCTCGTTGCGCGGGAAGTACGGCGTTCCGCAGGCGCCGCAGCGGGTACCCACCAGGCGGACGTCGCCGTCCCCGGTGGTGAACCAGCCCTCGATCGCCGGACGGCGTTCCTTGGTCGTGGTCACGCGGTCCTCCTCGTCTCCGACCGGGCGCAGCGTAACAACCGGGCGAGCGCTCGAAACGGGACGTGTCCGGTGAGCGGGACGGCTCCGGCGCCGACCCGCGCGAACCCAGCTAACTGACTCGTCAGTCACTTCGGTACAGTGAACCGAGTCGGATTCTGGTCATGCCGCCCGCAGGGTGCGAAAAGGCAGGCCCTCGGGGTGCGAACAGGTAGGGAGCGTGCGGATGCGGACTGGTCTAGAGGGCAAGACGGCGCTGGTCACCGGGGCGTCCCGGGGGATCGGGAAGGCGATCGCCACCGCGTTCGCCGCCGAGGGGGCGAACGTCGTCCTCTCCTCCCGCAAGCAGGAGGCGCTGGACGAGGTCGCCAAGGAGATCGGCGCGGCCCACCCGGGCGCCGGCGTCCTGGCCAAGGCGGCGCACGTCGGCGACGCGGAGCAGGCCGCCGCGTGCATGGACGCGGCCGTCGCCGAGTTCGGCGGCCTCGACATCCTGGTCAACAACGCCGGAACGAACCCCTACTTCGGCCCGATGGCCGACATCGAGCCCGCCGCCGCGGCCAAGACCGTCCAGGTCAACCAGTTCGCGATCGTGCAGTGGACGCAGCTCGCGCTGCGCGCCTCGCTCGCCGAGCGCGGCGGCGCGATCATCAACATCGCCTCGGTCGGCGGCATGGTCACCGAGCACGGCATCGGCTACTACAACGCCACCAAGGCCGCCGTGATCCACCTCAGCCGGCAGTTCGCGATGGAGCTGGCCCCGAAGGTCCGGGTGAACTGCATCGCGCCCGGCCTGGTCAAGACGCACCTCGCCCGCGCCCTGTGGGAGAACAACGAGGCCGAGATCAGCAGGTACATGCCGCTCGGCCGCCTCGGCGAGCCCGAGGACATCGCCGACGCCGCGGTGTTCCTCGCGGGCGACGCCTCGTCCTGGATGACCGGGCAGACGCTCGTCGTGGACGGCGGCGCCACCATCCGGCCCTCGATCGCCTGACCGTCCGGGAACACCCCTAGAAAGGGAGACGCGCATGTCACGCTGGGGACTGACCATTCCGCTGACCGGCCTCCCGCTGGCCGAGCACCGCGAGATCGTTTCCGGGCTGTCCGGGCTCGGCTACACCGACGCCTGGTCGGCCGAGACCAACGGCGCCGACGCCTTCACCCCCCTGGCGCTCGCCTCGCAGTGGGACCCCGGGCTGCGCCTCGGACCGGCGATCGTCCCGGTCTACACGCGCGGCCCCGCCCTGCTGGCCCAGCAGGCCGCCACGATCGCCGACCTCGCGCCGGGACGGTTCGTGCTGGGCATCGGGACGTCGTCCGACACGATCGTGGAGCGCTGGAACGGCATCCCGTTCGACGAGCCCTACAAGCGCACCCGCGACACGCTGCGCTTCCTGCGCAGGGCGCTCGCGGGGGAGAAGGTGAAGGAGGAGTACGACACCTTCGCCGTGAAGGGCTTCAAGCTGGAGAGCGCACCGGCGACGCCGCCGCCGATCGTCCTCGCGGCGCTGCGCCCCGGCATGCTGCGGCTCGCCGCCCGCGAGGCCGACGGCGCGATCACCAACTGGCTCGCGCCGAAGGACGTCCGGACGGTCCGCGGCGCGCTCGGCGACGAGCCGGAGCTGATCGCGCGGCTGTTCGTCTGCCCCACCGACGACGCCGAGGAGGCCCGCGCGATCGGCCGCTGGATGATCGCCGCGTACATGACGGTCCCCGTCTACCGGGCGTTCCACGAGTGGCTCGGACGCGGCGAGGCGCTGCGCCCGATGAACGAGGCGTGGGCGGCCGGCGACCGGAAGAAGGCGCTGGAGGTCATCCCGGACGAGGTGGTGGACGACCTGATCGTGCACGGCTCCCCGGAGCGGTGCCGCGCCCGCGTCCGCGAGTACACCGCCAACGGCCTCACCACCCCCGTGCTGGCGATCGTCCCGGGCGGGGGCCTCTCCCAGGCGGAGGCGGTGCGGGCGCTCGCCCCGAGTGCGGACTGAGACCGTCCGATCACGTCCCGATGTTTACCGCAGTGAGGATCGGGGAGGGTGGGGCAAATCCCGACAGCGAACGAAGAGACGTGAGGAGCTGATCGTGCTCACGCTGACCAGCGGTGCCGTCCAGGTCATCCGTACGGTGACCGCCAACCCGGAGCTTCCGCCCGAGACCGGCATCCGCATCGAGTCCGGGCTCGACGGCTCGGACGCGCTGCGGCTATCGGTGGCCCCGGCCCCCGAGGCCGGCGACCAGGTCGTGGAGGAGGAGGGCGCCAAGGTGTACCTGGAACCCACGGTCGCCGAGATGCTCGACGACAAGACCCTCGACGCCCAGGTCGACCCGCAGGGCGACGTGGCCTTCACCATCGCGGAGGGGTCTGAGGGAACTCCCACCTGACGTGTAGGACGAGACCGGGGCGCGCCCGCCGGGCCGCCCCGGTCTCGCGTCCTGTCCGCCGTCCCGCGCGTCAGCGCATCGCCGCGACCACGGCGACCACGGCGAACACGAACGCCGCCGCGGTGAGGACAGCGAACGCGGCGATCACCGCGCAGGCCAGGCCGCGCGGCTGGTCGCGCCAGATGGGGGAGCGGTCGCGCGCCTGCCGGTCCGGTTCTCGCCGGAACGACCGTCCCGCGTCCAGGGGGTCGGGCGAAGGCGGGGTCGTCACGAGCGCCAGTGTCGCAGATGGATCACTCCGCCCGCCGCCCGCCCGGGACGTCGCATCGCGGGGGCGCGGGCCCGTGTTCGGGCGGCCGTCGGGGACCGGTCAGCCCGGGAACCACGGGTGCGTCACCGGTCCCCTCCCAGGATGCGGGCGAGCAGCTGCGTGCAGTTGTTGTCGTGGGGGAAGTCGGACGTCTCGTCGATCCAGCCGAAGTCGATCATCGCCTGCCCGATCCGGGCCATGATCACCGAGAACTTGAAGCCGGACAGGATCTCGTAGTACGCCATGTGGCGCATCGGGCGTCCGAGCAGCTCCTCGTAGCGGGCGACGGTCTCGGTGTAGGAGGGGAAGCCCTCCAGCCGGGCCGCGCCGACGCCCTCGGAGTGGTGCCGGTCCAGGAACATGAACCAGGCGAGGTCCTCTTCGGGGGCGCCGAGCACGGCGCCCTCCCAGTCCAGCACCGCCGCCGGCGTCCCGTCCTGGAAGATCACGTTGCCGATGCGGGCGTCGCCCCACAGGGCGACGGGGTCGTCCGGCTCGTCGGGGCGGTTCGCCTTCAGCCACTCCAGGGCCCTGAGCGCCGTCTCCTGCGGCCCCTGGTAGGCCCAGCCCAGGTAGTGCTCGTAGTAGGTGAGCCGCTGGTCGAGGCCCGGCGCCCCCCAGGCCGGCTGGTCGAGGAAGCCGAGGTCCAGCGCGCGGACGTCCAGCCGGTGCAGCCGCGCCATGATCTCCAGGGTGGACCACCACATCGCGGCCCGCTCGCCCGGCGGTACCTCGGTCACCCAGCCGTCCATGTGGTACGGCGGCATGTCGGTCGGGACGCGGCCGTCGACGCGGCCCATCACGAAGAACGCGGCGCCCAGCACGTCGCTGGACGGCTCGTACCAGCGGATCGGCGGCACCGGGATGGAGGTGCGCTCGTCCAGGATGCGCATCAGCCGGTACTGCTCCTCGAACCGCGGCTCCGGGAAGATCTGGTACTTCTCCGGGGCGACCCGCGCGACGAGCGGTTCGCGCCTCGGCGCGCCGCCGGCGTCGTTCCACTCGGCCTCGAAGAGCAGGGTCTCGTTGGAGAAGCCGCTGGTCTGGGGCGTCTCCACGCGCGGGATGCGGACACCGGGCAGATGGCCCTGCAGCCACCGCGTGAGGGTCCGCCTGGTGATCTCGGGATCGCGCTGGTCGGGAACGGGCATCGCACCGCCTCCTTGCCGTGCCTGCTGGCCGGGGTCGGGCCCGAATTAGAACGTGTTCTATCAACGGTCCGGGGGGTGGTCAATGGGCGGGGGCGGTCCCGTGAAAAAATCGCCGGATGCGCCTCACCAAGCTCGGACACGCGTGCGTGCAGCTCGCCGAGGACGACCGCGCGATCGTCATCGACCCCGGCTCGTTCAGCGGGGCCGCGGACGCGCTGGCCGCCGCCGACGCCGTACTGATCACCCACGAGCACTTCGACCACTTCGACGCCGACGCGCTGCGCGCGGCGATGGCCGACCGCCCCGCCCTGGAGGCGTGGACGTCCCGCGCCGTGGCGGAGAACCTCGCCGACCTCGGCGGACGCGTCCACCAGGTCGGCCACGGCGACGCCGTCACGATCGCCGGCTTCGACGTCCACGTCTACGGCGAGGACCACGAGATCATGCATCCGGACCTGCCGCCCGTCCCGAACGTCGGGTTCCTGGTCGACGGCGAGGTCTTCCACCCGGGGGACGCGCTGACCGTCCCGTCCGAGCCCGTCCCGACGCTGTGCCTGCCCGGCAACGCGCCCTGGATGCGGGCGCTCGACCTGTACGAGTACACGCGGGCGGTCCGCCCGGAGCGCGCCTTCGCCATCCACGACGGGCTGCTCAACGACATCGGCCTCCAGGTGATGCAACGCGTCCTCACCAGTGCCGGCGACGAACTCGGCAGGGAGTTCGTGCGCCTCGCTCCCGGCACCACCGTGGACCTGGCCGCCAAGTGAACGCCTCCCCCCGCATCCCCCCGACCGCCGAGCCGCCGGCCGGCGAGCGCGCCGGTTCCGCCGAGCACGGAGCGCGCCTCCTGGAGCCCCGCTCCATCCAGGCCGTCTTCTTCGACATCGGCGAGACCCTCATCAACGAGGGCGAGATCTACGGGCGCTGGGCCGACTGGCTCGGCGTGCCCAGGCACACCTTCCTCACCAAGCTCGGCGCGCTGCTCGCGACCGGCGGCGACCACGCGGACCTGTTCGAGTACTTCCGGCCCGGGTTCGACCTAGAGGAGGAGCAGCGGCGCCGCGAGGAGGCGGGCGTCCCGAACGGGTTCGGGCCGGACGACCTGTACCCGGACGCGCGGGCGTGCCTGTCGGGCCTGCGCGACCAGGGCCTGTTCGTCGGGATCGCGGGCAACCAGCCGGTCCAGGCGGCCGAGCAGATGGCGGAGCTGGCCCTGGACGCGGACGTCGTCGGCATCTCGGACGTGTGGGGCGTCAGCAAGCCGTCCCACGAGTTCTTCGAGCGCTGCGCCCAGCTCGCCGACGTCCTGCCCGACCGCGTCCTGTACGTGGGGGACCGCATCGACAACGACGTCCGGCCCGCCCTGGACTTCGGGATGCGGGCGGCGTTCCTGCGCCGCGGCCCGTGGGGGAACATCCAGAAGGACGACGAAGCGCTCGGCGAGTGCCTGTTCGTGCTCGACGACCTGGCCGGCCTGCCGAGCCTCGTCGCCGAGCACAACGCCGGCCGCGCCCAAGGGCCGGCTGCCCCCTAGGGGACGTCCCGTACTCCTGAGGTAGCAGCGGGGAACACGCCGAGAGAGCGATGTGGGACCGGCCGTCCGGTTCGTAGCGTGAGGGACATGGCCGCGAGAACCGCGGTCGTGTTCACCGCTCGAAGAATCGGGGAGAGAAGAACCATGAACGGCCTCTATCGTCCGCGTCGCGACCGCGTCATCGCGGGTGTCTGCGCCGGTCTCGCGCGCCGGTTCGGCATGACCCCGTGGACCGTCCGGATCCTGTTCCTGCTCTCGTGCCTGCTGCCCGGGCCGCAGTTCGTCGTCTACCTGGTCCTCTGGGCCATGATGCCGAACGAGGAGCGCCACATGGCCGGCGCCCGCTAACTCAAGATCAACGATTGTGCTCGACCGGGGCCGCCCAGGGGTGTTAGATCGGGGCACCACCATTCCCGTGGGGAGGAGCCGCGGTGCCTGACGAGGCTCCGGGTCCCGGCCGTCCGGGCCAGGCCCTGGACGAAGCCGCCGCGCGGGAGGCAGACCACGCGGCGCGACTGCTCGGGTACCTGCGCGACCTGGCGCGGGCCCGGCGGCGCCCCTCGCGCGACCTCGCCGACCACGAGCACGTCCACTGGCTGGCCGGCCTGCCCGGCGACGTCTACGTGGAGGCCGACGCCGGGCCCGGCGAGGTGCTGTTCAGCGTCCCGGTCATCCCGCTGACGCCGCCGGTCGTGCTGGAGGAGTTCGACGGCTGGCTCGGCCTCCGCAACTGGTACCGCATCCTGCGCGACCTGTCCGGCGAGGAGGCGGTCCTCGCCACGGGCCTGCTGTCGTGGCGGCCCGCCGTCCACGACCATCTGCTGAGCACGCCCGTCCGGATCGTCCTGGACGAGCGGACCGAGCGCGTCGACGTCGTCCTCGCCGGGCACACCACCCTGCGCGACCGGGAACTGCTGTCCGGGCACCCCGGCTTCCGGCCCGCGGACTGGATCGCCGACGCCGTGCAGGCCGGGCAGGGCTTCGGGCTCAACGCCTCCGTCGGCGACGTCCTGCGCAAGTGGTGCCAGGTCGCGCTGACGAGCCCCGCCGACTACCGCGAGGACTGGACGCCCGACGCCGACGCCGCCTCGCCCGTCCCCCGACTGCGCCTCGCGCCCGCCCTCGTCGTCCGCCCGGCGGGCCGCGAGGCCGTCGCCGACCACCACGCCAAGCTGCTGAGCCTGCTGCCGCGCGGCGTCCCCGAGGGGGTCGCGCGGTTCGTCTCGCCGACGCTGAAACCGCAGGTCATGCACATACCGGAGCGGGCGCCGGAGACCGTCCCGGACCTGCTCGCCGGGCTGCTCGCGCGGGGCCGCCGGGTGCTCGTCGCCACCTCCGGCCCGGCCGCGTCCGCCGCGCTGCGCAGCGCGCTCCCGCCCGGCCTCGCCGCCCTCACCGCCACCGACGCCGCCATGGCGGCCCGCGTGGCGGACGCGATCCGCGCCGCGGGCGACCCCGGCCTCGACGCCCTCGCCGAGCGGGAGGAGGCCGCCGCCCGGCGGGTCGCCGAGATCACCGAGCGCCTGCGCGGCGGCGAGCCGGCGGAGCCCCCGCCCGACCTGCGCGGCGAGGAGCCCGAGCTGTCGTGGATGCCGGTCCGGCCCGACCTGCCGCCGGGCCCGCCGATCTCCCGGTCAGAGGCCGCCGAGCTGGTCGTCCTCCTCGCGGAGGAGACCGCCGAACGCAAGGCCCGCACCGAGCAGCGGGACGTCGACCCGGGCGCGCTGCCGAGCGCCGCCTACGTCCGCACCCTGATCGAGGCGGAGGCCGCCGCCGCCGAGCGCGCCGAACGGTCCCGGACCGAGCTGTCGCAGCTCCTGCGCGACAGCGACGTCACCCTTCTCGCCCGCCTCGACGGGGACGCCTCCGTCGTCGGCGCCGCGCTCCGCGACCTCGGCCTGGAGGGCCACCCGGGCGGCTGGAGCCCCTCCGACCTCGCGGTGCGCGCCCTCGGCGACGCCCTCGCCGAGCGGCGGCCCCTCATCTGGGCCCGCGTGGTGGAGATGACGTCCCGCGCGCAGTGGGCCGAGCACGCCCTCGGCGAGCTGAGCGGCCACCGCGTCGAGCTGCCTTCCGACGCCGACCTGCGCGGCCTCGCCGCCGCCGCCCAGGACCTGCGCGCCTACCTGGCCGACGGCGGCGCCCTCAAGCGCGGTCCGCTGCGGTCGGGGGCCCAGCGCCAGGCCGAGCCACTCCTCGCCACGGTGAAGGTGGACGGCGCGGCGCCGACCACGCCGGAGCTGCTCGACATCGTCCACACCGACCTCATGGTGCGGATCACCTGCCGGGAGCTGCAGTACGTGTGGGAGGCCGCGGGCATCTCCTTCCCCGCCGACCTGCCGCCCGACGAGCGCGTCGCCCGCTTCGTCCGCGCGCACGCGCGGCTCGCCCGCGTCCGCGACGCGATGACCGCCCTGGACTCGACGCGGCGGCTCCTCGAACGCTCCGGCTTCCGCGTGCCGCTCGTCCATCCGATCCAGTGGCACGACTACGCCGCGGCCCTGCGCAACGCCCTCGAAGGGCTCGGCGTCGGCCGCGCCACCGCCGACCTGGACGCCCTCCGCGACTCGATCGGCCCCGCCGACGGCGACGACCCGCCCGAGCTGCGCGCCGCGCTCGCCGCCGTCGACGCCCGCGACGCCGCCGCCTACGGCCGCGCCCTCGGCGCCCTCGCCGAGGCCCGGCACGAGCGCTCCCGGCAGATCCGGTCCGAGGAGCTGGTCGCCCGCGTCCGCGCCGTCCACCCCGACCTCGCCAACCTCATGGTCGCCACCGACGGCGACGAGGTCTGGCACGCCCGCGCCCGCCGCTGGGACGACGCCTGGACGTGGGCCCGCCGCCGCGCCGCCTCCACCGGCCCCGCCGCCGCGGACCGCCTCCGCGACGCCCTCGCCGAGGCCGAGGACGCCCTGCGCAAGGCCCGCGCCGACCTCACGGCCGCCCGCGCCGCCGCGTCCGCCCTCGCCCGCTCCGGACCCGACATCGTGCCCGCGTGGATCCTCCCGCTGTGGCGCGTCCCGGACGTCCTCCCGCCCGCCCCCGACGGCTTCGACGTCGTCATCGTCGACGGCGAGCACGAGGCAGGCGCCGAGGCGCTCTTCGTCCTGTGGCACGCGCCCCGGACCATCCTCGTCGGCCCGTCCGGCCCCGAGCTCCCGCCCCCCGAGGGTCCGCCGCCGAGCCCCCGCCTCCCGTCCGACCTGCACGACGTGATCACCCCCACCACCCCGCTCTTCACCGCCCTCACCACTCCCCGCACCCCGCCGTCGCCCGCCGCGCACCCCCTGTTCGAGCGCCCGGACGCGACCCAGCGGGACATTCCGATCCAGCCCCCGAGCCCCGCCTCGGAGCTGCCTGCGCGCAAGGAGGCAGACCCGCGAGCTCGTGATCCCCGCGCGGGGCAGCGGCCGGACGTGACGCAACAAGACCTCCGTCCCCGGCCGCCCGCGGCTCCGCGTAAGGAAGCCGAAACGAGACCCCGCGATCCGCGCCCGCTGGAACGGCCGAAAGAGCCGCGCCAGGAGGAACCGCGCGGCGACGTGCGCGGTCGGGCACCCGCGCGCCCGCAGGGGACCGCCTCCGGACCGGGAGCACGTGAGGACCGTGGCCCGCGTGCGGGGGAGCGGCCGGACGTGACGCAGCAGGACGTGCGGGCCCGGCCGCCCGCGCGTCCTGGCGCGGGTGCGCCCGGGCAGGGCGTCCCGCCCCGGCGCCTGGACGCGGCGCGGCGGGAGCCGCAGGGCACGGAGCAGCAGGGGCAGGGCGAGGCGCCGCCCCGCCCGGGCGGGCGCGGCGGCGGCCTCCCGCCTCGGCGGCTGGACGCCATGAGGCGGGACGAGCCCGCCCAGGAGGCGGGCGTCCAGGCCACGGGCCCCAACCCGCGCGTCCCGGAGCCCGAGCACGCTCCGCCTCCCGGCCGGACGGACATCCCGGCGATCTGGGGTAACCCCGGCCCGCTACCGGACCCGAAGCCGACCCGGCGATCACCGCCTCAACAACCACAACCTCGCCCGCAGCCGGAACCCCCGCCACGGACACGACCCCCGCAGCAGGCGCAGTCTCGTCCGCAGTCGGAGACCCCGCCACGGACGGAACCCGCGCGCCGGCAAGGCCCGCAGCAGGGGCGGCCTCGTCCGCAGGCGGGATCTCCGGCGCGCGCGGAAGGGGCGTCGCAGGGGCGGGCGAGTGGGGCATCGGGTGGGCAGGCGAAGGTCCGGCGGGGGCGGTCGATCGCGTCCTACAAGCGGCCCGAGCTGGTCGAGATCGTCGGGCACGTCGCCGAGCGCGAACCGGATCTCACCGACGACCAGATCGTCGAGCTGGTCACGCGGCTCCTCGGATGCCCTGAGGACGAGGCGCTGCTCGTCGGGGCGCGCCTGCGGTACGCGGTGGAGGCGTACCGGGAGGGCACCCGGTAGCGGTCACCGGCTCGCCCGGCGGCGGGCGCGGTGGGCGGCGACGGTCGTGCGGCTGGCGCAGGCGTTGGAGCAGAACCGGCGGCTGCGGTTGCGGGATTCGTCCACGTAGAAGCGGGCGCAGCCGTCCGCGCGGCACCGGCCCACGGTGACGTCCGGGTCCCCGCACACGACGTGGGCGAGGGCGGCGGCGCAACTGCGGCCGAGCCACTGGACGCCGTCTTCCCCGTCGCGGGCGAAGTGCAGGTGCGGGCCGTCCCCGTCGTGCGCGGCGACGTGCATCGCGGGCGGGTGGCGGTCCAGGAGCAGGTTGACCGGGAGGGGCGGCCCGCCGTCGGCGACGGCCGCGACCGCGTCGCGCAGGGCCGGAAGGAGGTCTCCCAGGTCGTCCGGTTCCGCCACGTGGTGCTGCTGGAAGAACTCCCGCCGCAGCTCGCTCGGCTCGTCCCCGTTGACCAGTTCGACCGCGAGCCGGGTCAGGTTGCCGATGTAGGCAACATAGCGCACGTGACCACCTACCTTCCCGATCCCATGATAGGAGCATGGCGAAGGGTCCGGTGTCGCCGCCGACGCCACCCGATCCTGCGCCGCACGCGGTGAGCCCGCCGGGCCTCCGACGACGGCACAGACCACCGCGAGTACGGGCCCGTCCACGGGGGCACTCCGGCCGGTGAGTTCGGGACGATCGATCTCGACCAGGCGCCGGGCTGGGCCGTGTACGGGCACCACAACGACATCCTCACCTTTGTCGCTCCCGAAGAGGCCGGGGACGACGCGCCCGATCTGGCCGGGGGACTTCTCGGACGTTCCAAGCGCGATCAGGACGGCCGGGAACTCGTGGTCGTGCATGTGGAGGACAAGCGCATCCGGTGAACGGGGCGTGTGTCAGAGGATGTCTGTACAAATGTGTGCGTGACGGAATGGGGCGAGGCGGCGTTGGCGCGGTTGCGGGCGGACGCGCACCGGGGGCTCGGGGACGCCGGCCTGCTCCAGGGGCGTCCGCTGACCCCGGTGCTCCAGTACGCCGGGGACGTGCTCGTCGCCGGCCTGGCGCGGGGCCGTGACGTGCGGCCGCTCGCCCTGGCGTGCCTGGACGGGCTGGACGAGCGCGGTCTGCCCGGCGACGCGGAGCTGGCGGACGAGCTCGCCGCCGCCCTCGGGGTGCGGGCGCCGACCGGGCTGGCTCCGCTGCCCGTCGATCTGGGGGCGGTGGCCGCGGCGATGGAGGACGGGTTCCAGGTGCTCGATCCCGAGCGCGGGGACGTGCTCCCGGCCGACGAGGCGGAGGGGCTGCCGGTCCCGCCGGGCGACCTGCCCGAGGGGGAGGACGCCCGGCGGGGAGCGGCGCGTGCGTGGCTCGCGGGGCAGGGGTTCCGGCCCGTTCCGCGGAGCCTCTAGGAGCCGGGGCGCACCAGCGGGAACGGGATCGTCTCGCGGATGCTGCGGCCCGTCAGCGTGATCAGCAGCCGGTCGACGCCCATGCCCATGCCCCCGGCGGGCGGCATCGCGTACTCCAGGGCGCGCAGGAAGTCCTCGTCCAGCTCCATGGCCTCCGGGTCGCCGCCCGCGGCCTGGAGCGACTGCTCGGTCAGCCGCTGCCGCTGGAGGATGGGGTCGATCAGCTCGGAGTAGGCGGTGCCGAGTTCGAGGCCGAAGATGATGAGGTCCCACTTCTCGGCCAGGCGCGGGTCGTCGCGGTGCGGGCGGGTCAGCGGGGACGTCTCGGCCGGGTAGTCGCGGACGAACGTCGGCGCCGCCAGCTTCTCCTCCACGAGCGCCTCGAACAGTTCCTGGACGACCTTGCCCTGCCCCCACTGCGGGTCGACGTTCAGCCCCGTCCGCTCGGCGAACGACCGGACCCGTTCCGGCGAGGTGCCCGGGGTGATCTCCTCGCCGAGCGCCTTGGACACCGACTCGTAGACGGTGATCTCCTCCCACGGCTCGGCGAGGTCGTGCTCGACGCCGTCCCGGACGACGACGGTGGTGCCGAGGGCGGCGCGGGCCGCGTCCACGACGAGGGAGCGGGTCAGCTCGGCCATGGTGTCGTAGTCGCCGTAGGGCTCGTAGGCCTCCAGCATCGTGAACTCGGGGTTGTGCCGCTGCGAGACGCCTTCGTTGCGGAAGCTGCGGTTCAGCTCGAAGATGCGGCCGGCGCCGCCGACGAGGAGGCGCTTGAGGTAGAGCTCGGGCGCGATCCGCAGGTAGAGCTGCATGTTGTAGGCGTTGATGCGGGTGGTGAACGGGCGGGCGGTGGCGCCGCCGTGCACCGGCTGGAGCATCGGCGTCTCGACCTCCAGGTAGCCGCGGGCGCGCAGGCCGTCCCGGACGGCGGCGACGGCGTCGCCGCGCATCCGCAGCATCCGGCGGGACTCGTCGTTGACGATGAAGTCCACGTACCGCTGCCGGACGCGGGCCTCCGGGTCCGACAGCCCGGAGCTCTTGTTCGGCAGCGGGCGCAGGCACTTGGCGGCGAGCGTCCAGGAGGACGCGAGCACCGAGAGCTCCCCGCGCCGGGACGTGACGACCTCGCCCCGCACGCCGACCTGGTCGCCGAGGTCGATGAGCGACTTCCAGCGGCGCAGCGAGTCCTCGCCGAGAGCGTCGGCGGTCAGCATGACCTGGAGGTCGCCGGTCTCGTCCCGCAGCGTCACGAAGATCAGGCGGCCGTGCTCGCGGGCGAGGACGACGCGCCCCGCGATCGCGACGGCGTCGCCGGTGCGGGTGTCGGGGGCGAGGCCCGGGTGCCGCGCCCGGATGCCGGAGGCGGCGTCGGTGCGCTCGCAGCCGCGCGCGTACGGCTCCATCCCGGCGGCGCGGATCTGGTCGAGCTTGGCGTGCCGGACCCGCTCCTGCTCCGACAGCCGGCGCTGCGGGGCGCGGGCCGCCTCCGCGGCCTCCTCGATCTCCTTGATCTTGTCCACGAGGTCGTCGGCCGGGACCATCGCGGCGGCCCGGTCCAGTTTCGGGCGGTTCAGGCTCGGCAGGAACCCCTCGGCGCGCGCGTAGGCGAGGCCCAGCCGGACGAGGTGCCGCCCGTGCTGGTAGCAGATGAAGCGGGGACGCCAGTCGGGCATGTACTTGGCGTTCGACAGGTACAGCGACTCCAGCTGCCAGAACTTCGACGCGAACGACAGGAACCGGTAGTAGAGCCGGGCGACGGGGCCCGCGCCGATCTGGGAGCCGCGCTCGAACGCCGAGCGCAGCATGGCGAAGTTCAGCGACAGCTGCTGGGCGCCGACCGCGGCGGCCTTCTCGGCGAGCTTGGCGACCATGTACTCGTTGAGGCCGTTCTCGGCGAGCCGGTCGCGGCGCATCAGGTCGAGCGACAGCCCGGCCCGCCCCCAGGGGACGAAGCTGAGCAGGCCGCGCAGCTCCCCGTGCGCGTCGAACGCCTCGACCATGACGCAGCGCCCGTCGGTCGGGTCGCCGAGCCGGCCGAGCGCCATGGAGAAGCCGCGCTCGGTCTCCTCGCCGCGCCAGGCGTCGGCGCTGCGGATGAGCTTGGCCATCTCCCAGCCGGGGATCTGCGAGTGGCGGCGGATCCGCACGGTGTACCCGGCCCGCTCGACCCGCCGGACGGCCTGGCGGACTTGCCGCATCTCCCGTCCGTCCAGGTTGAAGTCGGTCAGGTCGACGATGGCCTCGTCGCCGAGCTCCAGCGCGTCGAAGCCGTGCCGCCTGTAGACGCGGGCGGCGCGCTTGCCGACGCTGACCGCGCCGGGGATCCAGGCGTGCGCGCGGCACTCGCCGAGCCACGCCTCGATCGCCTGGTCCCACGACTCGGGGTCGCCGAGAGGGTCGCCGCTGGCCAGCGAGACCGAACCCTCCACCCGGTAGGCGATGGCCGCCTTACCGTTCGGTGCGACGATGACGTCCTTGTCGCGGCGCAGCGCGAAGTAGCCGAGGGAGTCCTGGTCGCCGTACTCGGCGAGCAGGGCGCGCGCCGCCAGCTCCTCCTGGGGGCTGAGGACGGGGTCGCGCCGGCCCGGCCTGAACAGCGCCCAGAAGGTGGCGATCATCAGTCCGGTGCCGAGCACCCACAGGATCACGTTCACCCAGAACGGCACCGACACGTCGATCGGCTTGCCGGTGACGCGCGGCCCGAGGACGGTCTGGGAGACCGCGTAGAGCGGGTGCGTCCAGAAGTCGCCGCGGGAGTTGCGGTCGGTCAGGGTGACCAGGAACGTCCCGATCCCGCAGGTCACGATCAGGAGGCTGGTGAACACGACGGTGGCCAGGCGCCGGTTGGCCCGGTCGGGCAGGGTGGTGAACTGGCCGCGCGCGCAGATCAGCAGGCCGAGCACCGCCAGGTACACGGCGGCGGTGACGATCAGACCGACGGGGGTGGGCTTGTCCGGGTTGAACAGCGTCGTCAGGACGGCGGTGACGCCGAGCGCGGTGGGCAGGCAGAAGATCAGGACGAGGATCCGCCACGCGGCCTTCTTGCGCCGCCGGACGCCCATCGACAGCAGGATCCACAGCAGGCCGATCGGGACGCTCGGGAACCAGCCGAGATAGCCGATCCATCGCAACGCCCAGATATCGGCTATCTCAAGGATGAGACCATAGGAGACCCATGCGAGCAGCGACAGGATCCCGGAGAGTCGGGTGTACCAGAAGAAGATCGTCGGCGCGGCCTGGATCAGCCGCCCCCACTCGCCCCGCAGGCCGCGCTGCTGGCCCTGCTCGGTCATGGTCCCCTTCCTACCGGGTCGCACGTCGGCCACGCCTCCGCTTCCGCGCACCCGGCCGGCGGCGAACCGCGTGGTGATCTCGGACGTCGTACGGGTAGGGGGAAGTGGCTTGCACTCTCAGTCCAAGGTTGTCAGCAAAAGTCGATATGGTCGCGGATATGCCAAATGAACCCGCCGGTGAGCGGTTGCTCGCTCGCCGCTACCGCCTGGTGACCCAGGTCGGCCGAGGCGGCATGGGGACGGTCTGGCAGGCGCACGATGAGGTCCTCGGTCGTGACGTTGCGGTGAAGGAGGTCATCCTCCCGCATGGTCTCACCGATGAGGAACGCGCCGTGCACCACAAGCGCACGTTCCGTGAGGCCCGCACCGCGGCCAGGCTCAGCCACCCCGGCGTCGTCGCCGTCTACGACGTCGTCGAGGAGGACGACCGCCCCTGGATCATCATGGAGCTCATCAGGGCGCGCTCCCTGGACCAGGTGATCAAGCAGGACGGGCCGATGGAGCCGCGCCGCGCCGCGGAGATCGCCCGGCAGATGCTCGCCGCGCTGCACGCCGCGCACGAGGCCGGGGTGCTGCACCGCGACGTCAAGCCGAGCAACGTGCTGATCACCGGCACGGGCCGGATGGGCGAGCGCGCCGTGCTCACCGACTTCGGCATCGCGACCGCCTCGGGCGACGCCACCCTCACCCAGACCGGGCTCGTCATGGGCTCGCCCGCCTACATCGCGCCGGAGCGGGCCCGCGGCCGCGTCGCCGGACCGGCCTCCGACCTGTGGTCGCTGGGCGTCACCCTGTACGCGATGCTGCACGGCAAGTCGCCGTTCGAGCGCCCCGAGCCGATGGCCGCGCTGGTCGCGGTGATCTCCGATGAGCCCGACCCGCCGGAGAAGGGCGGCCGGCTCGTCCCGGTCATCGAGGGCCTGCTGCGCAAGAACCCCGACCAGCGGATGGACGCGATCGAGGCCGGCCGCATGCTGGACGAGATCGTCCGGCAGGAGACCGTCGACACCCAGCGGACGATGGCCGTCGAGTACCCGGCCGCGGAGGCGCCGGGCACGCAGACGACCATCCCGGAGGCGCCCGGCGAGGCGCTCCGCCCGGCGGACGCCGGCGCCCGCCCCGACCAGCTCACCAGCTTCGACCTGCCGAGGGGGGCGCCGAGCGCGCCCGAGACCGCGAACCCGGCCGAGACCGCGCCCGACCCCGACCGGGTCCGCTCGTGGCGGCCGGGCCCCCGCACGCAGCCAGCCGGAAGGGTGACGACTCCGGGCGAGGGACCCGCGCCCGGGCCGGACACCCACTTCCCGCCGACCACCCACCACCCGGTCGCCGGGCGTCCCGCGCTCGCGTCCAACCGCAACGTGCTGATCATCGCGGGGGTGGTGCTGCTCGTCATCCTGGTCGTCGTGGGGATCGCGCTGGCCGGCAATGGCGGAGACGACGACGCGAAGGGGCAGAAGAAGGGCGCCTCGACGCCGCCGGCCACGGGGAAGGCATCCTCGTCCTCCCCGGTCAAGTCCACGAACCCGAGCCCGGCCCTCCCCGCCGGGTTCAGGACGCACAAGGACCGCAGCGGCTACTCCGTTCCCGTCCCGGACGACTGGAAGGGACCCGAGCGCAAGAACGGCGGCGACTTCTTCTACGCGCCCGGCCGCAAGACCTACATCCAGATCGACCAGACCGACGACCCGGGCGCCAGCGCGATCGACGACTGGCGGCGCCAGGAGCGGGGCGGCTCCGGCTGGCCCGGCTACCGGAAGCTCAGGATCGCGGCGACCGGGGACCACCCGCCGGTGCCCGACACCGGGAACGGCGACAAGTCGGCGGACTGGGAGTTCACCTACGACGGCGACGGAGGCCGGGTGCACATCCTCAACCGAGGGTTCGTGACGAAGGGGCACGGCTACGCGATCCTGCTGCGGGCCCCCGCCGGCGACTGGGACGAGGTGTACTCCGAACTCCAGCCGGTCTACCGGTTCTTCAAGCCCGCGGACGCCTGATGGAAGGGCGGCTGCTGGCCGGTCGGTACCGGCTCGAATCCGTCGTCGGGCGCGGCGGCATGGGCACCGTGTGGCGCGCCACCGACGAGACCCTCGACCGCGAGGTCGCGGTCAAGGAGGTCGTGCTGCCCGCGGGCCTGAGCGATGAGGAGCGCGAGAACCGGCACCGCCGGACGCTGCGCGAGGCCCGCGCCTCGGCAAGGCTGAACCACCCCGGCGTCGTGACCGTACACGACGTCGTGGACGAGGACGGCCGGCCGTGGATCGTCATGGAGCTGGTGCGGGCCCGCTCCCTCCAGGAGGTCGTGGAGGAGGACGGCCCGCTGCCGCCCGGACGGGTCGCGACGATCGGCGCGCAGATCGCGGGCGCGCTGCGGGCGGCGCACGCGATCGGCGTCCTGCACCGCGACGTCAAGCCGGCGAACGTGCTGGTCACCGGCGACGACCGGGCGGTGCTCACCGACTTCGGCATCGCGCAGGTGGCGGGCGACGCCACCCTCACCGGCACCGGACTGATCATGGGGTCGCCCGCGTACATGTCGCCCGAGCGGGTGAACGGCGACCCGGCGATCCCCGCGTCCGACCTGTGGGCGCTCGGCGCCACCCTGTACGCGGCGACGGAGGGCAGGGCGCCGCACCACCGCAGCGACGCGATGGCGGTCCTCGCCGCCGTGATGACGCAGGACGTCCCGCCGCCGAAGAACGCGGGGCCGCTGGCGCCCGTCCTCACCGGGCTGCTGGAACGCGACCCGGTGCGGCGGATGACCGGGGACCGGGCCGAGGAGGCGCTCAGGGCCGTCGCCTCCGGGCACGCCGCGGACGCGGCCGCCGCGCAGATCGCCGCCAACGAGGCGACGGCCGCGGCCGCCGGCGCCACCTGGACCGCGACGCTCCCGTCCGGCCCTTCGCCCGCGCCGGCGCGGTCGCACGCGCACGCGTCCATTCCGGTGCCCGTCCCGCCCGAGACGACGGAGCACTATCCGCCGGGAACGGGCACGCAGTGGACGCAGGGGCTCCCGTCCGCCGCGCCGGCGCGGCGGAAGTCCCCGGTCCTGCCGGTCCTCGCCGGCGTCGTCGTGGCGGCGGCGGTCCTGGCGGTCGCCGGGTACGCCCTCTGGCCGAAGGGCTCCGCGGCCGGCGGGCCGGGCGCGTCGCAGCCGCCGCAGGCCGCCGGGCAGACGACGCCGGTCACGCAGACCACCCCGACAGCCTCCTCGGACGACCCCGCGCCCACGCCGGGTCCGAGCGGGCAACGGCTGCCCGACGGGCTCGTCCGCGCGAGCGGGCCCGGCTACACGATCGCGGTGCCGCGCGGGTGGCGGCGCTCGGTGCAGGGCAACAGCGTCGTCTGGACCGACCCCGCATCCAGCGCCTACGTGCAGGTCGACCGGACGGTCTGGTCCGGCGACCCCTACGAGCACTGGGTCACCTGGGAGCGGGAGGCGATCGCCGACGGCAAGCTCCAGGGCTTCCAGCGGATCGGAGAGATCACCCGCACGACCGTCGCCGGGCGGCCCGCGGCCGACATCGAGTTCACCTGGTCCCGCTCGGGCGGCACGCGCGCGAAGGACCGCGGCGTGATGGTGGACGGCCGGCCCTTCGCCGTGGTGGTGGCGGTACCCACCTCCCAGTGGAACGAGAACGAGACACTCGTGAACAATGTGCTCGACACGTTCCAGCCCTCCGGGGTGGGATGACCAGTGGGGGGACCTTCTAGAGATGGCACAGGCACGTCTGCTCGGTAACCGCTACCGGCTCGACTCGGTGGTCGGCCGCGGCGGCATGGGCACCGTGTGGCGCGCCTTCGACACCATGCTGGACCGCGAGGTCGCGGTGAAGGAGGTCGTGCTCCCGCCCGGGCTGAGCGACGCGGAGCGCGCCGTCCTGTACGAGCGGACGTTCCGAGAGGCCCGCGCGTCGGCGCGGCTGAACCACCCCGGGGTGGTGACCGTCCACGACGTCGTCGAGGAGTCGGACCGGCCCTGGATCGTGATGGAGCTGGTCCTCGCCCCGTCGCTGCAGGACATCATCGAGCGCGGCCCGATGGAGCACCGCCGGGTCGCCGACATCGGGCTGCAGATGCTCGGCGCGCTCCAGCACGCCCACCAGAAGGGCATCCTGCACCGCGACGTCAAGCCCAGCAACGTGCTGGTCACCGACGCGGGGCGGGCCGTGCTCACCGACTTCGGCATCGCGCAGATGGAGGGCGACTCGACGCTCACCCAGACGGGCCTGGTGATGGGGTCGCCCGCCTACATCGCGCCGGAGCGGGTGCAGGGCGAGCGCGCGGTCCCCGCCTCCGACCTGTGGGCGCTCGGCGCGACGCTGTACGCGGCCGTGGAGGGCCGCTCCCCCTACGAGCGGTCGGACGCGATGTCGTCGCTGCAGGCCGCGCTGACCGAGCCCGTGCCGCCCGCGCGGAACGCGGGGCCGCTCGGCCGGGTGCTGGAGGGGCTGCTCGCGCGCGAGCCGTTGCGCCGGATGACGGCGGCGCAGGCGCTGCCGCTGCTCACCCAGGTCGCGGCCATGCCGCCGCCGTCCCCGCCGCGGCCGCCGCCGGTGAACGAGACGATGACGGACGAGCCGTCCGCCCGCTACCTGCCCGGCGGCCGGTCCGAGAACGCCTCGGAGACCGTCCTGGACCCCGAGGACCTCGACCCGGTCACCCGCCGCGACGTGGGGAAGGGCGGCGAGCCCGACCCGGTGACCCGCCGCGATCCGGGCCGGTTCCAGGACCGCGGCGCCCCGAACCGCCCGCCGCCGCCCCCTCCCCGGCCGGATCCGGAGCCGCGGACGCTGGTGGGGACGGAGTGGGCGCCGCCCCCGTCCCAGCACCCGTCCGTGCGGCGACCGTCCGTGCACCCGTCCGTGCGGCAACCGCATCCGGGCCTTCCGCCGCAGACGCCTCCGCCATGGGAGCAGCCGCAGCAGTACGCGAACTGGCAGCAGCCTCCGCCGCCGCCCGTCCACGACGGGCCCGGCGGTGGCGGGGAGCGCCGCAAGACGGTGCTGGTCGTCACGATCGCGGTCGTCCTCGTCGTGGCGGCGGTGCTGCTGGGCGCGTTCATCCTGCGCGGCAGGCTGAGCACGGGCTCGCTGGGCGACGCGCCCGGTCGGCCGTCGGCGGCGAGCCCGCTGATCTGCGCACCGCCGGCGGTGACGGCGGGCTGCTCGGAGACCACGTCCGTCATCACCGGGTAGGGCGGCGTCAGGGGAAGCCTTCAGCCGCCCGCCGCCAGGGCGTCGAGCGCCGTCCGCAGATCGGCGACGTGGGCGTCGAGCTCGTCGGCGGGCTCGCCGGACCGCATCCGGGCGATGTCGGCCTCGATGCGGGCGACCCGCTGGTCGAGGGCCGTCAGGAGCCGGTCGCACCCCGCCGGGGTGGCCTCGCCCTCGCCCTCCTCCAGCGTCTGGCGCAGCAGCCGGGCCTGCTGCCGGAGCTGCTGGTTCCGCCGGTGCAGCTCCACGAACACCGACGTCTTCGCGCGCAGCAGCCACGGGTCGAACGGCTTGGTGAGGTAGTCGACGGCGCCCGCCGCGTAGCCGCGGAACGCCTGCTCGCCGGCGCCGCCGCCCGCGGTGAGGAAGATGATCGGGATGTCCCGGGTGCGCGGCCGGGCCTTGATGTGCTCGGCCGTCTCGAAGCCATCCATGTCCGGCATCACGACATCGAGCAGGATCAGCGCGAAGTCGTCGTTCAGCAGCTCTTTCAGGGCGGCCTGGCCGGAGGTGACCGGCACGACCTCGACCGGCAGCGCGTCGAGCACGGCCGCGAGGGCGGTGAGGTTCTCCTCGCGGTCGTCGACGGCCAGAATCCTCGCGTCGTGCGGCACCGGACTCCTCACGTCGGTGACGGCCTGTGCCGTCCACCCTGTCATGATCCTGCGGGCGGCAACAGTGAATCGCCGCTGGGTAAAGTTTCTAGGGCAGCCAGCCCGGTTTGACCAGTCCCGACTCGTAGGCGAACACCACGAGCTGCGCCCGGTCGCGCGCCCCCAGTTTCACCATCGTGCGGCTGACGTGCGTCTTCGCCGTGGCGGGGCTCACCACGAGCCGGGCGGCGATCTCCTCGTTCGACAGTCCCTCGCCGACCAGCGCCATGACCTCCCGCTCCCGGTCGGTGAGCGCGTTCAGCCGCGGCGAGGGCGCGGGCTCCTTGGCCCGCGCGGCGAACTCGGCGATCAGGCGCCGGGTGACGCTGGGTGACAGCAGCGCGTCCCCGTCCGCGACGGCCCGGACGGCGTGGATCAGCTCCACCGGCTCGGTGTCCTTGACCAGGAACCCGCTCGCCCCGCCGCGCAGCGCCTCGAAGACGTACTCGTCCAGCTCGAACGTGGTGAGGATCACGATGTGCGCGCCGTTCAGGCGTTCGTCGGAGGCGATCCGCCGGGTCGCCTCCAGGCCGTCCAGGCCGGGCATGCGGATGTCCATCAGGATGACGTCGGGACGCAGCCGGCGGGCCAGCGCCACCGCCTCCTCGCCGTCGCCCGCCTCCCCGGCGACCTCGATGTCGGGCTGCGCGTCCAGCAGCGCCCGGAACCCGGCCCGCACCAGCACCTGGTCGTCGGCCAGCACCACCTTGATCATCGCGCATCCCCCTCGGGCCCGGCCGCCCCGGCGTCCGGGCCGGCGTCCAGCGGCAGCCTCGCCCGCACGCCGAACCCGCCGCCGGTCCGCGGACCGGCGTCGAACGCGCCGCCGAGCGCGGCGGCCCGCTCGCGCATGCCGCGGATCCCGCTGCCGGCCGGCCGGTCGTCCAGCGGGGACACGCCCCGGCCGTCGTCCTCGACCTCCACCACGATCTCGTGCTCACCGTAGGCGATGCGGACCCGCGCCGTCACCGGGCCGGGACCGGCATGGCGGGTCACGTTGGTCAGCGACTCCTGGACGATCCGGAACGCGGCCAGGTCTGTGCCGGCGGGCAGCGGCCGCCGCTCCCCGGTGATCTCGGCCTCGACGTCCAGCCCCGCGGACCGCGCGCGGGCCAGCAGGTCGTCCAGCCCGTCCAGCCCGGCGGTCGGTGCGCGGGGCGCGGTCTCGCCCTGCGCCCGCAGCGCGCCGATCACCCCGCGCATCTCGGTGAGCGCCTCCTTGCTGGCGTCCTTGATGGCGGCGAGCGCCGTCCGTGCCTGCTCGGGGTTCTCGTCCATCAGGTGCAGCGCCACGCCCGCCTGCACGTTGATCATCGAGATGTTGTGCGCGAGCACGTCGTGCAGCTCGCGGGCCATCAGCAGCCGCTCCTCGCTGGCCTGGCGGCGCTCCTCCTCGGCGCGCGTGCGGGCCGTCTCGGCGGCGCGCTGCCCGCGCATCCGGATCAGCTCCGCGGTGACCAGCACCACCAGCGCCCACCCGACCACGAAGCTCGACCCGCCGAGCGTCGGCTCCTCCACCGGGAACGGGCCGCCCTGACCGCGCTCGGCGGCCGGGACGCCGATCAGCGCGGTGAGGCCGAAGAACGCGGCGAGGCCGATGCCGGTCCCGGCCCAGACCAGCAGCCGGTGCCCGGCGACGACGGCGGCCATCATCGCGACGGCCAGGGCCAGCGGCGCCGGGCCGTAGGTGTAGGCGCGCAGGAAGTACAGGGCGGTCACCGCCGCGGTGGAGCACACCGTGAACACCGGGTACCGGCGCCGGAACAGCAGCAGGACGGGCCCGGCGAGGAGCAGCGCGAAGCCGAGCGCGTCCAGGCCGGTGTGCCCGAGGGACTCGCTCCCGTGCTCCCACGGCGGGCCGCCGGGCCGCCCTCCGTGCGACCGGTCGCCCTGCGCGCCCAGCGACCCGCCCACCTGGAGGAACGCGACCAGCAGCGGGACGACCCACACCGGCCACGCGGCGGGCCGCGGCCAGCGCGGCGGCGAAGTGCTCATTCCTGCACGTTAAGTCATGGGCCCGCCGGGCCACGTCGGCCCTGGGGAGTCAGCGCCCCTACTCCGCGGGAGGTATCCGGAGCCGGGTTCCCAGCCACGCCAGGACGGACGCGACCTCGGAGGCGGACGCGGGGGAGCCGGCCACCGGGGAGGTCTCGACGCGCATCGGCGGGCGCGCCAGCGCGGCGAACCGCCGTGCCTGCTCGTCGCTCCTCCCGGCCGCGACGAGGACCGACACCGGGGGCGGCGGGACGTTCTGGAGCCGCCACAGCAGGTCGTTGCCGAGCCGGTAGCGCTCGCTGCCGCCGTAGAGGTCGCCGTCCGGCGCGCCGAACCGGCCGCCGAGGCTCGCGGCGGCGGCGAACCGGTCGGAGCGGAGCATGGCGAGCCGCGCCGCGCACCACCCGCCGCCGCCGGTCCCCGCCACGCCCCATCCCTCGCGGGACTCCGCCACCCGGTACTGGGACGCCAATGCCTCGGGGAGGTCCTGCGCGAGGTAGGTCTCGCCGAGCGTGGGGCGCGGTCCTGGCACGTCCATGCAGTCGGCGGCACCGTGGAGCCGCACCACCGCGTACACCATGGGCCGCGTCGCTCCGGCGGCGCGGGGCAGGTCGGCGTCCCGCAGCCGGTCGGCGGGGGCGCCGTCCCCCATGAGGACGACCACGGGCAGCCGCTCGGCCCGCTGGAAGTACCGCGGCGGGAGGTAGACGTACGCTTCGGCGTCCGTGCCGCTGCGCGCGCCGTGGATGGTCAGGCGGTCGACCCGTCCGTCCTTGGCGGGGTCGGGCCTGTGGCCCGCCCGCTTCGGGCCGAGGCCGGTGGCGGTGCGCTCCACGAGGCGTCCCGCCGCCCGCTGCGGCTGGACGTGCTGGACCCGGAGGTGCGCGGGATCGTTGCCGAGCAGCTCGTTCCACGTCGCGTAGAACACGAAGTACCGGTTGGCCAGCAGCACGACCGACGCGGTGAGCGCCGCCTGCGTGGCCAGCAGGAGCCCGGAGCGCGCCAGCACGACCCGGACGCCCGCCCCCGCGAGCCGCCGCCACAGGACGACGGCCGCGACCGCGCAGCCGAGCGCCAGCAGGCACACGGGGCCGATGAGGGCCGCGGACACCGGTTCCACGTCAGCTCACCGGTTCCATGTCAGCTTCACCGGTTCCATGTCAGTTTCACGGGTTCCATGTCACTCGCCCCGCAGCAGCGCGCTCAGCCACCGGATGGACGGCGGGATGTACTTGCGGAACGTCTTGAAGTTGTGGCCGCCGCTGCTCAGCAGCACCTTGTCCACGACCAGCGGAGGACGCGCGGCCCGCATGAACCTCTGCGCCGACGGGAACGTCTTCTCGCCGGCGTCCGCCGACGCCACCAGGATCGACACCGGCGGCGCGGGGAGGTGCCGCAGCCGCCAGACGAGGTCGTCGCCCATCCGCACGGCCCTGCTCCCGCCGTACAGGTCGCGGGTCGTCGGGTCCATCAGCGCGTCGAAGTGCCCGGCCATGCTGACGGCGGCGGAGAACCGGTCGGAGTGGAGCATCGCCAGCTTCGCGGCGCAGAACCCGCCGGTGGAGTACCCGCCGAGCGCCCATCCGCTCCGGTCCCGCGGCACGCGGTAGGTCTCGGCGACCGCCTCGGGGACGTCCTGGGCGAAGAACGTCTCGACCTGGGGGCCGCCGGGCACGTCGGCGCACTCGGTGTCCCAGCCCCGCACCACGGTCGGCCGCATCATCACGTAGATCATCGGCTGGATCCGCCCCCGCGCCTGCGCCCGCGCGGCGTCCTCGGGGACGTGCCCCTGACGGATCCACACGAGCCGGTCCGCCGCCGGGTACCCGGCCAGCAGGATCACCACCGGGAAGCGGCGGGCGGCGTGGGCGCGCTGGAAGTACTGCGGCGGCAGGTACACGTACGCCTGCGACGCCAGGCCCGTCCGGACGCCGCGGATGTCGAGGCGCTCGACCTGGCCGTCCTTCGCCGGGACGTGCTCGGCGCGCGGTCCCGGGTCGAGGCCGGCCTGCACCGTCCGCACGACCCTCGTCGCGGCGGCCGCGTTCCCTCCGGAGGGCCGGTGCGCCTGGGCGCCTCCGCCGGCGGCGCTCAGCAGGTCCGTCCACGACCCGTAGAACAGGTAGTGCGAGTTCAGGGCCGCCACCAGCGTGAGCAGGACGGACGACTGGCAGCCCGCCAGCATCAGCGCGCGGGCTCCCGCGGCCCGAGGCCCGGGTGCCGCGGCACGCGGCCAGGCCCGCACGGTCGCGGCCATACAGCCGAAGGCCAGCAGGACGAGCAGGCTCAGCGTCCCCGGGCTCGTGAGTCCCACGCACCTACTACGACCGAGGGGCGGGAAAGGTTCAGCGGGCCCAGCGGACGGGCAGGTGCGCGAACCCGTGCCGGGCGCTCGACCGCAGCATCACCGGCTCGCCCGCCGGCCGCGGCAGGCCGGGACGTTCGAGCAGCGCGACGAGCAGCGCCCGCAGGTGCACGCGCGCGAGCTGCGCGCCCAGGCAGGCGCGGTGCCCGAACCCGAAGCACAGATGGGGCGGGGCGTCCCCCAGGAACCGGTCGGGGACGAAGCGCCCCGGCTCGGGGAAGACCCCGTCATCGTGGTTCGCGGACACCAGCCACAGCATGACCTCCTCGCCCGCCAGCAGCGGCACATCGCCCATGACCGTGCCGCGCCGCACGGTGCGCCGGACGTGCAGCACCGGCGTCCACCAGCGCAGCATCTCCTCGACCGCGCTGGCGAGGAGCCGCTCGTCGCGCCGCCCCTCGCGGAGCCGGACGTACTCGGCGGGGTGGCGCAGCAGCGCGTGCAGGCCGCCGGCGAGGGTGTTGCGCAGCGTCTCGGGAAGGTCGCGGGCGACCTCGCGGACGAAGTCGACCTTCTCCCCCTGCGGGATCCGCGCGAGCATCGCCTCCGCCGGCGGATCCATGTCGATCAGCGCGGCCTCGCCCGGCGGCTCCGCCGCGCTCAGCGGCCCGTGCACGACACCGTCCACCTGCGGCGAGAACAACTCGGGGTGCGCGAGCGCATGCCGGACGTCGCGGTGGCGCAGCACGGCCCAGGCGCCCGGCCGGCCCGCCGTGCGCCCGTCGAGCCACACCACCGGCGTCCGCGTGCGGAGCCGTTCGAGCCTGTCGTAGGGGACCCCGCGCACGTAGGCGTCCGGGCAGTCGAGGACCCCCGCGTCGGAGACGGGCGGCGTGCCTCGCCGTTGAGGCATGGGAACCTCCTCTCCCAGGCAGACGCTAACGCGTTGGGGTCGCCCCCTGAAGGGCCGGATTCGGCCGTGCCCGCTGAGGATCCCGCCGAAACCGCGCGCCGGCTATCCCGCGAGCCACTCCCCGGTCTCCACGCTGACCAGGCCGTGCCGGGCGGCCTCGATCACCGCCTCCCGCTGCGAGTGCACCCCCAGCTTGCTCAGGACGCTCTGGACGTGGCTGCGCGCCGTGCTGCGCGTCACCCCCATCGCCTTGGCGAGCATCTGGGTGGACTCGCCGCGTGCCAGCCGCGTCAGCACCTCGCGTTCCCGGGGCGTGAGGAACCGCGCGAACTTCCGCGCCTGGGCGCGCCGCCTGCCGTCGCCCCGGCGGATCTCCTGGTCGACGACGATCTCGTCGGCGGCGACGCGGCGGAGCACGGCGAGGATGTCGCCGGCCTGCTGGCCCTTGTGCGCGAACCCGCGGACGCCGGCCGCGAGGCCCGCCTCCAGCACGGACTGCTCCAGGAATCCGGTCAGCACGACGAACCTCGTCCGCGGGGACGAGCCGCGCAGCCGCGGCATCCAGTCGAGCGCGGTGCCGGACGGGAAGTGCAGGTCGATGAGGCAGAGGTCGGGCTGACCGGTCCGGAGCACGGGCAGCGCCTCGGCGGGGGAGTAGGTCACCCCCACGACGCTGTGCCCGGCGTTCGCCAGCACCAGGGACAGCGACTCGGCGAAGACCGCGTGGTCGTCGCAGATGACCATCCTCATGGGTACGGCCGCCAGTCGTCGGAGTGCGCGTCGGAGCGGGCGTCGGAGTGCGCGTCGGCGAGGGCGGCCGCCGCGCGGTCCTCCGGGGGCGGCGCCGCCGGCAGCACCATGCGGACGCGCGCCCCGCCCATCTCGCAGGTGCGGATCTCCAGGGTGCCGCCGTACCCGGAGATGAGGTCGTGGACGATGCCGAGTCCGAGCGACGCCAGGCCGGGACGGGCCGGGGGCCGCCCCGCCGGTGCCCCCCGGCTCGCGCCGAACCCCGGGCCATCGTCGTCGACCTGGATGACGAGCCGGCCCTGCGCGGCCTCGACGTGCACGTCCACCCGTCCCTCGGCGGCGCGGCACGCGTTCTCAAGGACGTTCCGGACCGCGCGCCACAACGAGACCGGGTCCATGTGCGCCCACGCCTCGCCGGCCGTGAGGCGTATCTCGTGCGGGGTGACGAGCCGCATCCCGGTGACGACCTCGGCGGTGAGGCCGTCCACCCGGATCCGCTCCGGGGCGGGCACCGGGTGGTCGTCGTCCTCGTCGAGCCGGCGCAGCAGGTGGTCGAGCCACCGCGTCTCGCCGAGCAGCTGGTCGATGCGGGCCCGGCTGGTGTCGCCGACGTCCTCCGCGACGACGACGGCCGAGGCCAGCATGATGATCGTGCCGAGTTCGTGCCGGATGTCGTGCCGCAGCCGCCGCCGCCACAGCGGCTGCCCGCCGCGGTCGGACGCGCCCGTCCGGTCGCGGTTGTCGTGGCGCACGCCGTCCCGGACGCCCGTGCCCGCGAGCGCCCTCGCGCCCCCGGAAGTGTCCCCTCGAGAAGATCGAGCCCGCCCGTTGTTCATGACGACCACCGCCCGCTATTCCAGCACCCGTGTCGACGATCGCCCGGCCGCCCCGCGGATGTCCAGCGGCCCGCCCCGCAGAATGCCCTTTTTGTCCGGAAGTGGACATTTCATGGGCAAGGTAAACTCGATCTTTTTTTGGTGCGTCTCCCTCGACATATCCAGTCCCGGCGCATATCTCTTTCATGCTGCGGGCGTAGTCGCTTTACGCACTCCGGCGGGTGCGCCGGCGGGGCCGGGGAGCGACAGTCTGGACATGCCGACTGTCACATTTATCGGACATGCGGGGGTGTCGGTGGACGCGGCCGCGTTCCATCTGCTCGCGGACCCGTGGCTCGCTCCGACCGGGGCCTTTCTGGGCTCCTGGCACCAGTACCCGAGAAACGATCACCTGGAGCTCGCTCCGTTGCTCGACGCCGACTGGGTGGCGGTCTCGCACGAGCATCTCGACCATTTCGATCCGTGGGTCATCGAGCGCCTTCCCGCGCGAACCCGGATCCTCATTCCGTGTTATCCCGGACCCGCCTTCCGGGAACGCATGGCGGCCGCCGCGGGCGGGCGTCAGGTCATCGAAATCCAGCCGTGGGAGAAATTCGCGCTTGACAATCGCGGCTCCTGGATCACCGTCATTCCCGAACTGTCGCCCATGTGCCACGACGCCGCCTTTCTGATCGTGGCGGACGGTCGCGGGATCCTGCATTGCAACGACGCCCGGCTCACCGCCGCGCAGGCCCGCCGGGCCGGGCACCTGGCGGGCGGCCGGCTCGACCTGATGGCGCTGCAGACGTCCGGGGCGTCCTGGCACCCGATCTGCTACGAGTACTCCGCCGCCGAGATGGCCGAGGTCTCGATGGCCAAGCGCGTCTCCAAGCTGCGCGCGGCGCAGCGGCTCGTCCGGCAGACCGCGCCCGTGCTGGCGGCCCCGTTCGCCGGGCCGCCGTGCTTCCTGGACGCCGAGGTCGACCATCTCAACCGGGTACTGGACCAGGCGGACGGCGCGTTCTGCGACCCGGAGGCGGCCACCGCCTGGCTGCGCGAGCATCTGCCGGGGCAGCGCTGGGAGTGCTTCAAGCCGGGCGACACCGTCGACCTGGACACCGGGGAGATCACCCGCGACCCGGTCTCGGCGGAGTTCTCCTTCGCCGACGCCGGCCGGAGCGACTACCTCAGGCGGTACGCCGCCGACCGGGCCGGCGCCATCGCCGCCGTGCTGGCGGACCACCCCGAGCCCGGCCCCGACCTGTTCGACCGGTTCGCCGCCCACTTCGCGCACCTCGGCGGGCTCAGCGACTACTTCCTCCGGCGGATCGCGATGATCGTCCGGTTCGAGGTCACCGGTCCGAACGGCGGCGCCTGGGACGTCGACTTCTCGCCGGACGGCCTCACGGTGGCGCACGCGTCCCCGGACGTCCGCCCGCACTACCGGATCACCACCGCCGCCCGCTGGCTGGACGGCGTGCTCACCGGCCGGATGGCGTGGGAGGACCTGCTCATCTCGTTCCGGCTCAGCCTCTACCGCGACCCCGACGTCTACAACGACCACCTGGTCGGACTGCTCAAGCACGCGAACGCGCCGGCGCTGAACGCCGTCGAGGCGTACGAGACCGGACGGGACGAGAGCGAGCGCATCGTCATCGCCGACGCGGGCGCCCGCTACGACATCCCGCGCTACTGCCCGCACGCGGGCGAGGACCTGTCGGTCGGCGCGGTCGTCCGGGACGGGCGGATCCACTGCCTGGCCCACAACTTCGCCTTCGACCTCGCCACGGGCGAGTGTCTCAACGCCCGCGCCGCCAACCTCACCAGCCGACCGCTCTGACCGCGACACGGGGCTGCGCAGGATCACAAAGGCGTCACGAAGGGTGAGAAAAGGGCGGATCTGGAACAGGGTTTAGATCATGACATGTTAAGTTTTTTGCCTGCTTGTCCGGGGGTTTGAAGGGGTGCGCGGTTGAACCGCAGGAAGCTCGGCCTGGTGGCCGTCGCGTTGATTCTGGCCGTCGGTGTGATGGAGGTCCTGGCCCTGAGACTCGGGTCGCTGGAGTTCCAGGTCCCGTCGAAGTCGCGGCATCCGGCCGTCGCCGACCAGCCCGGCGGAAACTGACCCCTCAGCGCGCCGTGTTGCGGGCCCGCATGAGGCTCTGCAGGTCGGGGTGGGCGCCGCCGGAGGCGTCCGCGAGGGTGGGGCAGGCCCACTCCTCCTGACGCCCCCAGGAGTAGGAGATCTCCAGCGGCGGCCGCGGCGCGAGCCGGTCCCAGCGCGCGAGGATCGCGCGGAACTGGGCCCGCGTCGGCATCCAGTACTGCTTGTCGCCCTGGGTGCAGCTCTGCCCGAACGTCTGCAGGACGGGTGCGACCTTGGCGCGCGGGATCCCGGCGGCGTCCGCCATCCGGACCATCCGGTCGATCGCCCCGATGTCGCAGTGCTCGCGGGCCTCCGGCGAGCCCTTGCAGGGGTAGGGGTCCAGGCCGATCAGGTCGACGCCGACGCGTCGCGGCGTGAGCGCCTTCATCGGCCAGTCCGTCAGCGAGATGAACGAGATCTGCCCGGGTGCCTTCCGCTCGATGTACCGGACGCGGCGGCGGATCTCGCCGGCGACCTCCGGGCAGTCGCCGGTGTTCGGCTCGTCCGACAGGTACCACCCGTACACCTTCGGGTCGCGCCCGAACCGCTGGACGGCCCGCTCGAACGCCTCCCAGCCGAGCTCGAAGTCGCCGCAGGTGAAGTTGCCGACCCAGAGCAGCGCCTGCATCCCGGCGGGGACCCCGGCGACGAGCGCCGGATCCGCCTTGACGTCCACCAGGTCGTAGCCGAGCGCCCGGAGCCGCGGATAGTCCGACGGCTCGGTGTTCAGCGCGATCCGGCGGGTCCTCCCGGGCTCGGTGGCGGGCGTCCCCGGCGTGGCGGCCGGCCCCCCGTACGACCGGTGGACCGGCGTCCGGCCATTCAGGTGGAAAAGGAATCCGGCCGCCAGCACGACCGCCGTGGCGACGGCCGCGATCTTGAACCGGGCGTCCTGGACGTCCATCCCGCGTCACTCCCCGAAGGCGGTGGATGCTCCTGTGGATGTCAGGCCGCGGAGCCGGGCTCCTCGGCGGCGCGCACCGGCTGCTCCCGCGCCCCCTCGACCGCGGTCTCGCGGACGGCCCCGGCGGCGTCCACCCGGAGGGGCGGGACCGTGAAGCCGAGGATGTGCCTGACGGTGTCCCAGAGCGCGCCGAGCGTGGCCCGCATCGACGGGTTCCGGAGGTAGACGGCGTCGACCGCGACCCGCGCCGGGACGATCCGCTCGATGTAGCCGGCGAGGTCGACCTCCTCGCCGGGGCCGAGCACGTCGAAGTCGCGGAACCGGACCTCCGACACGCCCGTCAGGCCGGGCCGGTGGTCGAAGATCCAGCGGCACCGCGCGTCGTAGTGGACGGCGAGGTCGTAGGTCTCCGGGCGCGGCCCGACGAGGGTCATCTGGCCGCGCAGGACGTTCACCAGCTGGGGCAGCTCGTCCAGCGACCACCGGCGCAGGATCTTCCCGGTCCTCGTCAGGCGCGGGTCGCAGTTGGCGGTGACGGTGAGGCCGCCGACGCCCTGCCGCATCGTCCGGAACTTGTACATGGTGAACGGCCGCCCGCCCTGCCCGACCCGCGTCTGCCGGAACACGCCGGGCCCCGGGCTGGACAGCCGCACCAGCAGGTAGACGACCAGCAGCGGGACGCTGAGGAGCAGCAGCCCGGCGACGGCGCCGGCGACGTCCAGCACACGGCGCGCCGTGGACGGGGGGACGCCGTCGGACGTGTCGACGGGACGGCTCGCGAACTCGGACATGATCACCCCTTGTCTTCGGGTGCGGGGGGCGCGGGCGCGGTCCTGCCGACCCGCCGGAACCAGACGAGCAGCGCCGCCGTGGTGGCGACGAAGGAGACGGACGTGGCGACCGCGGCGCCGGTCGCGCCGTGCGCGGGGATCAGGAGCGCGCCGAGGACGACGACGACCGCGAGCCCGAGGCCCTGCCCCGCGGACGCGGCGCCGGGCCGTCCGACCCCGTACAGGTAGGCCATGACGAGCCCGGTGACCCCGAACGTCACGACGCCGGCGAGCCGGATGTAGGTGGGCACGACCGCGTCGTCGAACACGTCGCCGAAGACCCAGGGCAGCGCGGTCCCGGCGACGAGGGCGAGCGGCAGCGCCGCCAGGGCCGACACGCCGAGCGCGGGCAGGATCAGGCGGGACGTCCTCCTGGTCGCGGTGTCCCGGTCCTCCTTGGCGAAGTCCGGATAGAGGATGTAGTTCACCGCGAGCCCCGGAAGCTGCACGAGCTCGGCGAACTTGCTCGCGACCGTGTACACGCCGAGCACCTTCGGCCCGGCCAGCGCGCCGAGCAGCGCCATGTCGAACCGCAGTTGCAGCAGGTCGATGAGCTGGCCGAGGTAGCCGCGGAGCCCGTACCCGGCGATGGACCGGCCGAGCCGGCGGTCGGGACGCCCCCATCCGGCGAAGAACCCGCGCCGCGCCAGCCGCCGGATGATCCATGCGGCGGCGGCGACGTCGGCGAGCACCAGACCGCTGATCAGCGCGCCGGGCCCGTACCAGCCGGTGAGGAGCACGAGGTAGATCGGCAGGAACACGAACTCCTCGACGGCGATGGCGAGACTCGCGCCGGGCTGGTCGTCGGTCCCCTGCAGCAGGCCCTTGCCGACCGAGACGAAGCCCTGCGTGAAGGACGGCGCGGCGGCGGCGACCGCGACCCAGAGTCCGAACGACTTGAAGAACACCAGGTAGACCAGCGGGCTGAGCGCCAGCCAGCCGACGCCGGAGATCGTCGCGCCGATCACGGTCAGCCACGCCAGCGTGGGCCGGACCCGGCTCTGGTCGTAGTCGCCCCGGGCGAGGAAGAACGGCGCCGCGCCCGGCAGCCCGGCGCTGGACAACTGGCACAGCAGTCCCGGCAGGATCCGGACGAGCGTGAAGGCGCCGACGAGCTCGGGCCCGCCGATCCGCGCCACCAGGACCGTCGCCACGCCGAGCGAGGCGAGCGCGCCGACCCGCCCCGCCACGTTCCCCGCGACCAGTGCCAGCAGCCTGCGCCGCGTTCTCCCCGCCCCGCCCTCGGCCTCGGGCTCCGGGAGGCCGGACGCGGGGCGGGGAGCGATGACCGCCGCACCGTTCCGTCTCGCCTGGGGGCGTCGCACGGCCGATGAGACGGTGGGCGCGGTCGCGTGCGGCCGGATGCGCCGGCGGCCGGGGGAGCCGTCGCCGCGTCCGAAGAGGTCGAGCGCGGCGATCAACCCGAAGATCGCCCAGCCGTGGCGGTAGTGGAGCGTCTCGTAGAACAGGCCGGAGACGAGGAAGACGGCGACGAGCGCGCCGAACAGCTCGGGACGCGGGACGAGCCGCGCGTACTCGCCGGTCAGCGCGTCCCGGCGGGCGATCCGCACGCACTTGAGCACGAGGACGAAGACCAGCACGACGAGCGCGGCGCCCCCGAGGAAACCGCGCTCCAGGACCGCGGCGACGTAGTCGTTGTGCGCCTCCCGGACGTAGGTCTCCTGCCGCACCAGCATCTGCCGCTCGGTCTGGCCGGGCCCGATGCCCCACGGGTGCGTCTGGTCGTCGATCATCTGGAGGGTGGTGGCGAGGACCGTGCCGCGCGAGTTCGTGCTCTCCCCGGTCGTCCGCCCGATGGAGTCGCGAAGGATCGGGGACGTCTGGCTGGCGTGGTCCAGGAACGGCTGGACGTCGACCTGGGTGACGACCGTGACGCCGGCCCCGCCCACGAACACGGCGAACAGGCCGACGGCGATCGCGTGGTGCGCCCTGCCCTCGCGGAACAGCCGGAACAGGCAGCCGAGCAGGACCGCGACGCAGAGCGCGAGCAGACCGCCGTTCGAGCCGGTGAGGAGCTCGGCGGCGAGGAGGATCCCGCAGACCGCCCACCGCCTCCCCCGGGACCGCGGATGGCGGGTCGCGCGGGCGACGAAGAAGACGCAGATGAACCAGTTCGACGCGTAGTTCGCGTCGCCGAACGTGAACATCGCGCGCTCGCCGTCGATCTGCTTGCCCGACAGCGCGTCGATGCCCAGCACGAAACCGACGATCATGACGGCGGCGTAGCACGTCCCGATCCGGACGAACGCGCGGAGCGCGACCCTCAGGAGCGCCGGGTCGCGGCCGAGGTTGGCGATGCCCACCGCCCACAGCAGCACGAACATGTCCTTGATCAGGGTCAGCGCGCCCGCCTCGTTGACGACGGCGGCGATCCCGCCCGCGATGATCGTCATCAGCGTCGGGATGAGGAACGGCCACCGGACCGGGAGCCCGCGGGTGCCCGCCCACACCAGCGCCGTCGCGATGAGGCCGACCAGCGCGACGTCGGGCAGCCCGGTGTTGCCGGGGCCCGGCGCGAGGCCGGCCGGCATCAGCATCGGCAGCGAGGCGATGCCCCCGACCAGCACGACGGCCGCCGGCCGCGTGCGGCGCCTCAGCGGCGGCGGCGCGGGCGGGGCCTCGATCACCGTGGTCATGGGCGGCTGGAGTCGCCTCGGTAGGTCTCGTCCAGGACCGTCCCGAGGTACCCGGGCGAGAACCATTCGCCGACCCTGGCCCGGGCCCGCTCCGCCATCCGCGCCGCGGCGGACGGGTCGTCCAGCAGCGCCGACACCGCGGCGGCGAGCCCGTCCGGCTCCCCGGGAGGCACGAGCATGCCGGTCTCCCCGGCGAGCACGAGGTCCTGGTTGGACGGGACGGCCGTCGCGACCAGCGGGATCCCCGCCCCGATCGCCTCGACCAGCACGCACGGGAGCCCCTCCCAGCGGCTCGCCATCGCCATCACGTCGAACGCGGGCAGCACGTCGGCGACGTCCTCGCGGTGCCCGAGCCAGCGCATCCGCCCGCCGATGCCGAGCCTGGCGGTGAGCCTCTCCATCTCGGCGGCCATCGGGCCGCCGCCGACCCACAGCCCGAACACGTCGTCGGGCAGCCGGTCGACCGCCCTCGCGAAGATCTCCGGTCCCTTCTGGAACGTCAGCCGCCCGACCGACCCGACGACCTTCACACCGAGCGGCAGGTCGAGGCGGCGGCGGGCCCGCGCGCGGGAGCCGGGCGCGGTCGCGTAGGCGTCCACGTCCACGGCCGGCCACGACAGCCGGACCCGCTCCGGCGTGGTCAGCCCGAGCCGCAGCGCCGTCGTCACCGTCTCCGACCCGATCGCGAGGAACGCGTCGGTGCGCTTGGCCGCGATCCGTTCGAGGCGTATGTAGAGGTGTCGCCGCGCCCGCGACTGGAACTCGTTGAACGGGAATCCGTGCCACGTGTGGACGATGCGGGGGACGCCCGCGCGGGCCGCCGCGATCCGTCCGAGCACGCCGCCCTTCGCGCTGTGGGTGTGGACGACGTCGTAGCGCCCCTCCGCCAGCACGCGGGTCAGCGTCCGCAGCGCGGCGAGGTCGTCGCGCGGCGACACCTGCGGCACCAGCGGCCCCACCTGGACGATCTCCATCCCCGCCGCGTGGGCCTGCCGGGTGAGGTCACCGGCGGCGGCGTTGGCGACGGCCTCCTCCCCGAAGAGGACGCCGCTGCCGGTGGAGGAGGCCGTGCTGTCCATACCGACGCCGCCGGTGACGATCGCGGGCTCGTAGCCGCCGTCCGGCAGCGCCAGCGCGCCGTTCAGCGCGACCTGGCCGGCGCCCCCGTTGAAGCGGGTGATCACCGTGGCGACTCTGAGCTTCCTCGGGGTGCTCATGCGCACCTCACAGGCCGGGAGGGCCGGATCCGCGCCCCGCGCCGTCGCGGCAGGAGTCCTCGCACGGTCAGCTCCGGCTCCGCAGCGCCGCGGAGAGCGCGGTGACGACGCGCTCGACGCCGTCGGCCGTCAGCCCCGGATACAGCGGCAGCGACAGCAGCTCCTCGCCGACCCGGTCGGTCACCGGCACCCGGGCGCACTCCTCGGCGCCCAGGATCCGCTGGTAGGCCGTCATCTGGTTCGCCGGGATGAAGTGCACGGACGTCGCGACGCCCGCCGCCTCCAGCTCGGCGCTGATCGCGTCCCGGTCGCGCACCCGGACCTGGTAGAGGTGCCAGGCGTGCTGGACGCCGTCCAGGGCGCGCTGGGGCAGGACGAGGCCGGGCAGGCCCGCGAGCGCGGCGTCGTAGCGGGCCGCGATCTCGGCGCGGTCCCGCTGCCAGCCCGGCAGGGCCGCGAGCTGCGCCCGCCCGATCGCCGCCTGGACGTCGGTCATGTTCGCCTTCAGCCCGACCGTCTTCACGTCGTACCGCCAGCTGCCGCCGGGCAGGTACCGCTTCCACGAGTCCTTGCTCATCCCGTGCATCCGCATCCCGCGGACCCGGTCGGCGAACTCCCGGTCGCTGGACGCGACCGCGCCGCCCTCGCCGATCGGCATGTTCTTGGTGGCGTAGAAGGAGAAGCACGCCGCGAACGACTCCGACCCGACCGGCCGGCCGCCGCGCCCGGCGCCGGGGCCGTGCGCCGCGTCCTCGACGACCTTCGTCCGGTCCAGGCCCGCCGCCTCGGCGAGCGCCGCGACGTCCACCGGGTAGCCGCCCTGGTTCTGCACGATCATCGCCGCGGGGACGGCGCGGCCGGCCGCCGCCGCGACCGTCCCGGGGCTCGGGACCAGCGTGTCCTCGTCGATGTCGACCAGCACCGGCCGGTGCCCCGCGTGCAGGATCGCGTTGACCGCACCGCAGAACGTCAGGCTCGGCGTCAGCACCGCCGAACCCGGCGGGAGGTCCAGCGCGCGCAGGCACAGCTCCAGCGCGGCCGTGCACGAGGAGACCGCGACGACGTGCGCGGCGCCCAGATGGTCGGCGAACTCCTGCTCGAACGCGGCCGTCTGCGGCCCCGTCGTGATCCAGCCCGAGTCGAGCACCTTGACGACGGCGTCGGCCACCTCGCCGGCCACCGACGGGACCGTGAACGGAACGGACGAACTCATCTGGTCACCCCTTGATCTTCCGGGACGCGGCGACGACGCCGAGCAGCGGCCAGCCGGACGCGGCGACCAGGTCGCGGACGGTCTCCAGGCCCGCGGCCTTCGTCACCGGCCCGACCACCACGACCACGCCGACCTCGTCGTCCGAACCCGGATCGATCTCCTCGAACGCGTGCACGTGGCAGAGCCGGCGCGCCGGGACCGCCGGGCCGATCTCCGAAGGCGATATCTCGGACTTCTTCGTCATCACGGCGGTGCCCGCGCGGACCACCGACGTGCCGCCCTTGCTGTTGCCGGACCCGCCGCCGGCCGGCGGCGCCCCGCCCTTGCCGCCGTCGCCGTCGCCGTCCGGGTCGTCGTCTCCGGGGCGGGCCGTGACGACCTTCGTGCCGTCCCCGTACACGGCGGACGCGACCGACGACACCACGTCGGCCGGCAGCGGGCCGGGCGCACCGACCAGTGCGACCCGTCCGACCCCCTCCTTCTTCACGGCGAGCTGGACGCGCCGCCCGAGGTCGGCGAGCTGCGCCGGCCCCCGGTCGACCCAGCCGAGCAGCGGCACCCCGAGCCGCCGCGCGACCCGCCGCTGCCCCGGGATCGTGGGACGCGCCGTCTCCGTCAGCACCGCGATCAGGATCCCGCCGACCAGCCCGACCAGGCCCGCGATGGCCGCCGTCATCACGACCGGATTGGTGCGCGGCGCGAGCACCGCCGGCTGCACCACCGACGCCGTCCCCGCCGACGACAGCTGCGTCTGCAGATCCGACCGGTTCGACCGCAGGTCGGTGAGCTCCGCCTGCACCCGCTCGCGCTCGTTGGCGGCGCCGATGTCGGGATTCGGCTGCGCGCCCGCCCGCCGCGACAGCGGGCCGAGACGCTTCTCCAGACCCCGGACGCGCTTGTCGATGTCGTCCATCTGCTGGCGGATCGAGCCCTGGTTGGACTCGTTGATCTCCTTGATGACGGCGGCGCCGATCGCGTCGGCCAGCCGCCGCGCCACGCCGGGGTCGCGGTCCTTCACCGTCAGCTCGACCACGGTGGACGTCCCGAGCCCGGTCACCCCGATCGCCTTCGCCGTCTTCACCGTCGACCGGTCGAGACGCTGCTGCCGCAGGACCCCGCGCAGCAGGTTCTCGCTGGTCGCGAACGCCTTCACCTGGCTGACCACGATGGACACGCCCGCGTCCCCGGGGGCCGCGTCGGTCGCCCGGCTGCTCGCCTGCAACCGCGTCCCGGCCGTGTGGGGCGGCTCCCGCCCGCTCATGGCCAGGCCCACCAGCACCAGGGGGAGAAGCGTCATGACCAGCAGGAGCGCCCAGTAGCTCCGGACCACCCGCGCGGCGACTTCGTCGATCTCCACGATCCCCCCTCCGGCTCCGTCATGGCGAGCGTAGGAAGCCGCCTCGCCGGAGGAATCACCAAAAAGACGACCCCGCTCTACGTCGTTTGCACCAGAGCGCGCCCCCTTGCTCAGTAGTCGTCCGAGGCGGGCCGCATGCCGGCGCGCATCGCGAGGGTGATCGCCTCCAGAGCGGAGTGCAGGTCGAGCTTGGCCAGCAGGTTCTGCGTGTGGGTGCGGACGGTGTTCGCCGACAGGCCCAGCCGCTCGGCGATCTCCGCGCGGCCGAGGCCGTCCACCATGCACTGCAGGACCTCGCGCTCCCGCGGCGTCAGCTCGGCGATCCGTCCGCCGCCGCCGCCCTCCGTCAGCCTCCGCAGCACCTCGCCGAGCACGTCCGGGGGGATCCAGCCGCCCTGCCGGGCGGCGGACCGGATCACCCGGGCGACGAGATCGGCGCTCTCGGTCTTCTCCACCCAGCCCACGGCGCCGGTCCGGACCGCCCGCACCATCGCGTCGACGTCGCTCATCGCGGTCAGCATGACGACCCGGACGTGGGGGTGGCGCTTGCGGACCCGCTCCAGGACGTCCAGCCCGCTCTCCGTGTCCAGCGTCAGATCGAGGACGAGCACCCGCGGGCGCTCGGCGGCGGTCAGCGCCAGCGCGCGCCGCACGTCGGCGGCGATCGGGAGGATCACCAGATCGGGTTCGCGCCCCAGCCGGGCCGCGAGGGCCTCGGCGAACAGCGCGTGATCGTCCACGATGAGGACACGGATCGGTTCCATGCACCGACGATGACCGCTGCGCGACCCCGGCGGATCCTGCAAACGCTGTACTTCGTTTCGGCCGTCCCATTGCCGGGAGCCCGATTCGCGGCCGCGCGGGACGACGGCTCCGGGGGAGGCTCGTGCGCGGACGCGGCCGGGCCCGGCCGGTTCACGCGCGTCCGGACCCGGTCAGCGGGGCCGCGAGACATTGACCGTCCGCGGCGGCCTGCTCATCCTGTGGCTGGAACTTCAGGGGACGCACTGGCCTGCAGGGATGCCACATGAAAGTGCTGATCACAGGGGGAGCCGGCTTCATCGGCAGCACGATCGCCTCCGCCTTCGCCGAGCGCGGGGCCACCCCCGTGGTGCTCGACAGCCTCATCACCGGACGGCGGGAGTTCGCCGACGGCAAGGTCTTCTACCAGGGCGACATCGGGGACGGGGACCTGGTCGACGAGATCTTCCGCGACCACCCCGACATCGCCGTGACCGTGCACTGCGCCGCGCTGATCGTGGTGCCCGACTCGATGACGGACCCGCTGCGCTACTACCGGGTCAACCTGTCCAAGACCCTCGACCTCGCCGGCCACCTCGTCCGCAACGGCCGCGATCGGATGATCTTCGCTTCCACCGCGGGGATGTACCGTCCGGAGGCCGACCTGTCGGTGACCGAGACGTCCGAACTCGAACCGCAGAATCCCTACACCCGCTCGAAGATGATGGCGGAGCTGCTTCTGCAGGACTTCTGCAGGGCCTACGGGCTGCGCGTCATCTCGCTGCGGTACCTCAACCCGATCGGCGCCGACCCGCGGCTGCGCACCGGCCTGCAGAACAGCAAGCCCACCCACGCCCTCGGCAAGATGATCGAGTGCTACTCGCTGGGCGTCCCCTTCAAGATCACCGGGGTGGACTGGGACACCCGCGACGGCACCGCGATCCGCGACTACATCCACGTGTGGGACATCGCCCGCGCCTTCCACGCGGCCGCCGCCCGCTTCGACGCGGTCATCCCGCCGGCCGGCGACCACGCCCGCTACGAGGTGATCAACCTCGGCACCGGCGACGGCACCACCGTCCGCGAGCTCGTCGCCGCCTTCCGCGAGGTCGTCGGCGACTCCTTCCGGGCCGAGGACGCCCCCGCCCGCCCCGGCGACGTCGTCGGCGCCTACGTGGACCCGGCCAAGGCATGGGACCTGCTCGCCTGGAAGCCCGAGTACACCGTCGAGGACGCCATCCGGCACTCCCTCCAGTGGGCCGGCCGCCGAGGGAACTCGGACGTCGCCTGACCCGCCGCGGCGGCCCGTCCGGTCACCTCACCCCTTCCGCAGGGGGACCGGACGGGCCGCCGCCGGGTGTCAGCAGGTGGCGAGCATGTCGGTCAGCGCGTCCTTCTCCGCCGCGTCCGCGCGCAGGCCGTACCGCCACTTCACGTCGACCCAGCTCCTGGCGTAGGTGCAGTAGAAGGAGGTCAGGGGCGGCTTCCAGAGGGCGGGGTCCTTGTCGGCCTTGGCCTGGTTGACGTTGTCGGTGACGGCCCACAGCTGGCTGCTCTCCATATCGTTGGCGAACTGGCGGCGCCGCGCGGTCGTCCACTCGTTGGCCCCGGAACGCCAGGCCTGCGCAAGGGGGACCATGTGATCGATGTCGACGTCCTGGCGATCAGTCCACACTCCCCCGTCATAGGGGCTTTCCCACCGGCCGGAGGTGGCCCGGCAGGCGGCATCGGTCACCACGTCCTGGCCGTCGCGCTTGAGGACCGCCTCGCGGGTGTCGCAGGCGCCCTCCACCGTGGCCCAGTGGGGGAACCGCTCGCGGGAGTACCCCTCCATGGACCCCTCCGGCGCGGTGGTGAGCTCGGCGAGGTGGACGCGCGCGGCGGCCACGTCCGGCGGGGGCGGCGGGACCAGCCGCACCGCCCGCTGCCGCGTCTGCCGGTCCGGGTGCGGGGTGTGCGCGGCGGCGGGCGCGACCAGGAAGCCGGCCGACACGGGCAGGGTGGCGATGAACGTGCAGATGGCGGTAGCCGGCCAGCGGCGCATGGAGCTCTCCCACGATCGGTGACCACCGAAGATCGGTGATCACCTCAGCGTGACGATCTTCATGTCAACCGCCGGCGATGCCAGGGTGAAGATCATTCCCATCCCGGCAAAAGGATCCCGCCCACCCCACCGCGGGAAGCTCGGGGACCTCGGGCGTCACGCCTCCCGGACGCTGACAGCGGTGCGGTGGTGGCGCGGCGCCTCGATCTCGTCGAGAAGCGCGATCGCGAAGTCCGCATACGTGATCCGGCTGGCCGGGTCGCCATGGTCGGCGACCCGGTACCGGCCGGTGCGCGTGCCGTCATGGTCGAAGTCACCCGCGGGAGCCACGTACGCCCAGTCGAGGTCGCAGGTTCCGAGCTTGTCCAGGCCCGCCGCGTGGCCGAGGTAGAAGGAGCGGTACTCGTTGGGGTAGCCGGGCTCGTCCATCAGCGGGGCACCGGACGCCCCGGGCATGATCGACGCGAGGCCGACCACCACCAGGCGGCGCACCCCCGCCTTCGCCAGGCCGGTGCCCAGGGCACGAGACGACGCGGTGAAGAAGTCGTGCGGTGCCACCGTCAGGTCCACGGCGGCGCTGACGGCGGCGTCCTGCCCGGCGGCCGCCTGCTCGACGCTCACCGCGTCCGTGACGTCGCCCGCCACGACCCGCGCGTCGGTCAGGTCGCCGTGACCCGCGGGGTCGCGCACCACGGCGGTGACCCGGTGGCCGCGCCGGCGTGCCTCGGCGACGGCCTGCCGCCCGGCCCGTCCACCCGCACCGAAGACCACGATGTTCATGAGGACCCCTTTCACCAGGGCCGGAACCCCTCTGCCCGACCACTGCGCGGACGCTATCGGGGGCCGTGGTTACCGCCGGGATACCGGCTATCGTGAGGCCATGAGGGAACCCCTGCCCGCCGACATGTTCGACGAGCTCTGCCCGTCCTCGCTCAACCCGATCCGGTTCGGTGACAAGTGGGCCGGGCTCATCATCCGCTGCCTGGAGCATGGGCCTCGCCGGTACTCCGAGTTGCGCGTGCCGCTCAGCCGCGTCACCCCCAAGGTCCTCACCCAGTCGCTGAGGTCCCTCGAACGCGACGGTCTGGTCAAGCGCACCGTCTACGCCGAGGCAACCCCGCGCGTGGAGTACGAACTGACCCCGCTGGGCCGCAGCATGCTCGTACCGATGGCGTCCGCCTGCGCCTGGGCGGAGGAGCACTGGGACGAACTCCTCGACGCCCGCGAATCACACCCCGACGCCCCCCACCTCGACCGCGCCGGATGACCCGGCACGGCATGAAGCCGCCCGGCCGGATCGGCCACGGTTCGAGCCCGCTCCTCCTCTCGTCACCCCGCCGCCGCGACTGATCACCTTCAGCGCGCCGCTGCGTGGTACTGGCGGATCCGCCAGGTCCCCTCACAACGCTGAGCGACAACGGAAAGGCGGATGGGGGTGTTCTCGCCCGTGCGGGAGGTGAAGGTCACGTCCGCGAACCCGCCCACGATTCCGTCGCACAGCGGGTTCGCCCGCAGTACCTCCACGCTCGCCGCCCTCGCGCCCTCGGCGACGTCGTCGTAGTAACCGAAGATCCCGGCCGGGCCGACCAGCAGCCGCGGGCTGATGCCCTGGAACAGGGCGTCCTCAGTGAACAGCGAGACGAGGTCAGCCGTCCGGTGGTCGTCGAAGGCCCGCTGCCAGCGGCCCAGCAACTCGGCGATGACGCCGTAGGCGGCGTCTTCCGTGCCCGCGTCTGGGAGCCCTGCTCCCGTGATGCCGGTCAACCCTGATCGCCGTCGGCGTCCGGCACCGCGTCCTCGGCGAGGCCGCTGTGAAGGACTTCCTGCTGCCATGCGTCCCGCGGCTGGGAGTGCAACCGCCAGTAGTGTTCGGCGATGTCGTCCGGGTCGAAGGCCGTGCCCGGAGCGACGGGACCGTCGACGGTGACGCTGGCCACGTGGACACCGGAAGTCCCGTACTCCTGGTCGAGCAGAGCCACCAGTGTTCGCACGCCCGCCTTGCCGAGCGAGAGGCTGACATACTGCCGCTTCGGCTCGGGCATCCCGCCGGTGATGATGAACGAACCGCTCCCGCGCCGCGCCATCTGGGGTCCGACGTGGGCGGCGGCGGTGAGCGCTCCGACCACGTTGACCGCCCAGGCGTCCATATGAGCGCGCTGGGACAGCTGTCCGGGCGTGTCCGGCTGGACGATCGCCGCGTTGTAGACCACGACGTCCGGGAGGCCGAACTCGTCGGTCGCGGCGTCGAGAGCGGCGCGCAGCGCCGTCTCGTCGGCGACGTCGGCGGTCAGCGCGATGACCGGCGCGCCGAAGGCGGACACCGCTTCGGCCGCGTCGGCGACCGTCGCGGCGGTCCGTGCGATGAGGCCTGTCGGCAGGCCCTCTCGGGCGAAGCGGCGCGCGACCGAACGGCCGATTCCCGGACCGGCTCCGATGACCACTGCTCCCGGCATGGCGGGCTCCTTCCCCTTACGAGCTTGATCAGGCAGGACGTTAAGGTGTCACATCGGTGTGAAGGTCAAACCCGGAGCAGGAGGCCGCATGAGGATCGGTGACCTCGCCGCCGCGACAGGGGTCAGCCGGCGGTTGCTGCGCTACTACGAGGAGCAGGGACTGCTCCGGCCGCTACGGCTGGCCAACGGCTACCGCGAGTACTCCGATTCGGACGTCGCCGCGGTACGCCACATCCGCGTCCTGCTGGACGCCGGCCTGCCCACCGCCGTCATCGCCCGGGTGCTGCACTGCGTCCGCGACGACGGTGAGCGGCTCATGCCGTCGACCTGCCCGGAGATGGTCGGCAACCTGCGCCGTGAGCACCACCGCATCTCCGAGGCGATCAGTCGGCTCCAAACGTCCCAGCAGCTGCTCGACACCCTGCTCACCGCCGCCCTGCGCCCATCCGACGCCCTGCCCGTCGGCGTCGCCGGCCCGGCCGCCCACCAAACCCCGGGCGCCCCGGAACCGGACCGCGACTGAACGGCGGCCGCCGACGACCGAAGCAACTAACCGCCTGACTTGATCTTCCGGTATAGGCCGCGATGGCTCTTTATAGAGGCGGAAGTAAGAGTCATCGTGGTTCTGCTGGTGACGAGCGCTGTTACCAGGTGGAGGGGAACATGCGGTGCTTGAGGAGTGCGTCCACCTGGTCGGCGGCGCGTTCGGTGTCACCGCAGGGGGAGAGGTAGCCGCGCCCGCCGCGCTCGGCTTCGTAATAGGCCCAGGTCCGACCGGGCATGGCATGGACGCTCACTGTCAGACGGACGTGGTCGTCCGGGCTGAACGCGAGGACCAGTAGAAGCGGCACCCAGGTAGGGAGGTCATCGGCCTGGTAGTGCTTGACGCAGCGGTAGCCCCTGGACTCGATCGCAGCGGCGAGCAGCTCCAGATACAGGATCGCCGTCGCGCGTCCCAGCCGGGTCCGCCACCAGAGCAGGCGCCCTCCCGCCTGGACGATCAGCGAGCGCAGCGAGCCCATACGACCTTCCCCTCCTCGTTGAGCGGCCGGACGCCCCAGTCGTGGACGAGCTCGGACAGCAGCAACAACCCGCGCCCGCCCTCCGCGTCGTCGGACTCGCCCTGGACGACGGGGAGGGCGCTGCTCTCGTCCCACACCTCGATCACGGTGAGCGGTTCGCGGACGTCCGGGAGGACGCGCACGACGATGTGCCCGACACCGACGTGCCGGTAGCTGTTGGTCACCAACTCGGTGACCACGAGCCGGCCGACGAAGTCGTCGGCGTGCCCGAGTTCGCGGAACCGGTCGGTGAGGTAGCGCCGCGCTTTCGCGGGAGCCTCGTCAGACGGTTCCAGAACGAGCGGCGGCGCCTCTGGCGCGAGCATGACCGCTGGCATCGGTGAACCCCTCCAGCCTGGACGGCGGCTGATCTCGACGGAGGCATCACGTCAAACCGGGAGAACCTGCCGCTATCACCCTGTGTGTTGGAACGAACACAATCAGGCCATGAAGCGCTCTACGATGTCTGTGTAGTGAATGACTGCTAACAAAAGACCAACACGCACTAACACTAGTGATGACAGCCCCACCTGTGACCTCCCGGGAGGACGTCATGACGATGTACAACAAAGTCAAGCCTGAGTTCTTGAGCTTTGGTGCAGAGGTCAGGCGCCTCCGGAAGGCGGCGGGCCTCAATCAACAGGTCCTTGCCGACCTGGTCAACGTGACGCGTAGTTACATAGCGCAGGTCGAGTCTGGTCGTACGCGCTGTCGACGGGAGTTCGCACTCCGGCTCGACCGGGCGCTCAAGTCCGGAACGGCTCTCGTCGACACGTGGGATGAGCTACTAGAATCGATCAAGTCAGACAAGTATCCCGAGTTTTTCGCCAACTTTCCGAAGGCTGAGCAAACGGCTATCATGCTCCGCGCCTTTGAGGAGCGGTTAGTTTACGGACTGTTCCAGCGGGAGGCGTATGCACGCGCACTTTTGGGTGATGAAGATGCCGTGAGGAGCAGGATGAGGCGGCAGGATATTCTAAGTCAGAATCCTGGCCCGGCACTCTCGGTGGTAATGGACGAGACTGTCCTCTATCGTGAGGTGGGCGGGAAGGAGACGATGAGAGAGCAGCTGGAATATCTCATCGAGCTCTCCTGTAGGGACAAGATTACTCTCCAGATAGCCCCGATTCGCTACATACGAAACGTATGGGCGCCCTTCGTCATCGCTACCCTGCCCGACCAGCGTCAGGTTGTGTACACGGACAACGCCTACGGGGGTGAGACCACGACAAGCCCAAGGCATGTGGCATTGGTGATTGAGACGTTTGTCGTGTTGCAGGGAGAGGCGCTGAATGTGAGAGATTCGCGAGCGCTGATCAGAAAGGTGATTGATGAGAGATGGATGTGACTGAAGTTGTATGGCGCAAGGCGTCGCGCAGCAAGGAAGACGGTTCAAACTGTATAGAGCTGGCCGAGTTCTCCGGAATCGTTGCAATTCGTGACAGTAAAGATCCTGGCGGCCCCCAGATTTCGGTAAGTCGTAACGACTTTCGGGGTCTCGCTGAGGTACTCAAAAAGTTGTAAGTATGGCCTCCAGTGAAAGGAGAATCTGCCAAGGAAACGGCTTGGAGGGATTTGCTGGACGTGGCGGAGAACGAGTTGGTAGATAACTGCGTCGAGATCGCTGGCATTGCGAGGGCTGCGGCGATACCCGACAGCAAGGGCCCGAGAGCCCTCAAGTGCATCGTCGGCCGTGGTGAGTTTCTGGTGCTTCGCAGAGCCCTGAAGATTTCTACGTCCTGCCGCTGGAGCGCCCGGGAGGCCAGGCGTCCCGAGCGCGGCTGCGGTCACCGGTTTGTGGCGTATGGCGCTGTGTGGGATGTGCACGCGGCGTTAGTGTGTGCCCGGATCAGGAAAGGTGTGTGTTCCGTGGGTATCGCTCGTGCCAAGGACTGGGTGCCGAACAGGCCGGTGCAGGATTCAAGACTCGCGTGGGAGGCCGCGGTGCCGGAGTTGCGCCGCCGGGCGAACCCATGGTGGGCGGTGCCATTGCGGATTCTCGGCGGAGCGGTCCCTCTCGGGCCGATGCACCGGCACATTCCCGGTGGGTCCACCGGCTATGCCCGGGAGGTCGGCCGGGAGGCGTCCAGTGGGCGGCTCAAGCGGTTCGCCGTTCCGGTCGATGTCGTGGCCGAACGGCTGAGGCCGGACGAGCGGAGGATTCTGCGTGCTGAAGGAGTGCTCCCCGACTGGTTCTTCGACGCCGTGGAAGAGGAGCGGCGCGCGCGGAAGAGGCGCTGAGGCGTCTGGCTAGCTGTTCTGTCCCATGAGGTTGGGGACGCATATCCCCTTGCCGAGGTGCCGGGTGGGCGTGGCAAGCTCACGTGGTGATCGTTGATCTGTCCCCTCGCTCGCTGAGCTGGGACGAGGTTGACCCCTCTCGTCATCCGTTCGACCGCTCGTCGGCAGCGCAGGCGGTGGACTCGCTCGGGCCGGCTCGGTGTGCATGTCGCCGTCCCGAGGTCTCCTTCGCCACCCCGGCGATGAGGGTCCGCGACCACGGCAACGGCAAGCTCTGGGCGGACGCCATGTCACACGCCCTCTCTGAGCGTTTCGGTCGTTGGGCCGTGGGCTGGCGCTGGGCCCACGATGAGGGTGACTTCGACGGCGGTCCAGTCGGTGGCTGGTGCTGCCCGCGGCACTCGATCACCACACCGGAGGAGACGCTCGCCCATGTCGTCGCGGCGCTGTGCGAGTGGCGCGCGTGGCTGGAGAGTCTCGCCGACTGGTTCGAGGCCTACCCGTTGCGGTCGACCGCTGTCGCCGACCAGCGGATCCTGTGGGAGATGGCCGTCCGGAAACTGATCTGGCAGGTCGTTGACCGCACGGGCCACGGCAGCGGCTGGTACGGGCACTGCGAACAGGTACTCAACTGGTTCCTCCAACGCTGGCATGTGGCGGCCGACGTCGCACAGGCTCTGGTCGCCGAAGCGATCGGTGGGCGATTCCACAGCTGGACCAGCCCAGGAACAGTGCTGGTCGGCGACATCGCCGAACAGCTCGCCCTGTCCCTACCAGGGGATCCCGTCGAGCCCGACTCCTGCGGGCCTGCCTTGGACCACCTGGAGCGCTGGCTTGCGGCACGTGGTGCCGTGCCCTGGCAAGACGCCTCGGACGGCGGTGGGGACGACCCGGTGACCCCGTCCCATGACGGAGCGGTGGAAGACATCCTCGCCTTCGACGGCGCCATAGAACCCGCCCGTGCCGAAGGCATGCTCGCCGCCCTGGAGTTGGTCCGGACGGACGCGACGCGCGGTGCCCCCCTCACCTTCGAGCGGCTCCAGGGCTGGCAGCAACACGTCCTCGGCACGTCCCGACCACCCCCGTTTCGCAGCTCGCCCGCCTTCGCCAAAGGGGGCCGCGAACGCTACGGCATCGGTCCTGACACACGCAGCCGCCTTGATGCCTGCCTCGCGGAGAGCGCGCACGACAGTGAGCGTCCACTCTCCTTGACCGCTCGCGCGGCCCGGGCCTATCTCGACATCTGCTTCTTTCACCCGTTCGACGACGGCAACGCCCGCGCGGCGTTCCTCGCCCTCATCTTCATCCTCGCCCGTGAGGGCGTCGCGCTCGACGACGTCAGCCTGCTTCGGCGCGTGAGCTTCCAGGCCGACGACCCCCGAGAGCCGCTGATCCTCACCCGGAGCATCAACATCAGCCTCTCGTTGACCCGACGCAGACTTTCCTCTCAGGGGTATCGGGAATAGACGGTTCAACGACAGGCCGCCGGTCCACTCCAGCAGCGGCCGCCCGTCATCGACAACGCAGCGGGCCAGTCGAAGCGGACCGGTCTCGGTCAGCGGGGCGAGTCATGCTCACCTGCGCCGACGCAGCGCCAACTCCCCACCACGCCGGCGTCCTGACCGCCCGACGTCGCGAACGCGCCCGCATCCGCGACGAGCGCCGGGGCCGTCCGCCCCGTAAGGCCGCCTGAGCGGGGACGCAGGTGCGGTCATCGCACATGGACCTTTGTTCTAGCGCTAGGATATAACGGTGGCCGCCGACCTGACACCCGCTGAGCTGACGTTGCTCGGCCTGCTCGTGGAGAAGCCGAGGCATGGCTACGAGCTGGACGAGGTCATCAGCGCCCGCGGCATGCGCGAGTGGACCGAGATCGGCTTCAGTTCGATCTACTACCTGCTGACCCGGCTCCGCGACCGTGGGCTGATCACCGAGATCGACGTGCCGCGAGCCGGCCCGGGAAAGGCCCGCCGGGTATACGGGCCGACGCCCGAGGGGCGTCGAGCGTGCGCACGGGCGGCCGAGGCCGCGGTGGCCGAACTGCGGCCGGTGTTCCCGCCCCTGCTGGTCGGTCTGGCCAACCAGCCGGTCATCGCGCCCGAGCGCCTGCGGGCCGCGCTCGACCGGCGGGCCGCGGCCCTGGCGGAGAAGGCGGCCGCCGTCAGGGCGGCCCGCGACGCGCAACCTGACGTGCCCGGTTTCGTCCGCGCCACCTTCGACTACGCGCTGGGTCAGTTGGCGGCCGAACAGCAGTGGCTGGCCGACTACCGGGCGGCCGAAGCCGAGGACCACTCTCCACCAAGCCCCCCGGCCAGAAAGGCAGACGGCAATGACCCGCTATGACATCAAACGAGAACTCAAGCAGTGCTACGCCCCGAAGAACACCGACTGGGCTCTGGTCGACGTGCCCGCGCAGCAGTTCATCGCCGTCGACGGTTCCGGCGACCCCAACACCAGCGCCGACTACGCCCGCGCCGTCGAGGCGCTCTACGCCGTCGCCTACACGATCAAGTTCACCAGCAAGTCCGCCCTCGGCCGGGACTTCGTCGTCGGGCCGCTCGAAGGGCTGTGGTGGTCCGACCGCCCGGAGGTGTTCATCACCCGGGTCAAGGACGCCTGGCAGTGGCGCATGCTCATCAGCCAGCCCGACTGGATCACCGCCGACCTCGTCGACGAGGCCAAACAGGCCGCGCTGGCGAAGAAGGGCCTCCCCTCGATCGCCGAGGTCCGCCACGAGACCCTGAAGGAGGGCACCAGCGCCCAGCTCCTGCACGTCGGACCCTACGACGATGAGGGGCCCGTACTCGCCAGGCTCCATCACGAGTACCTCGCCGCGAACAACCTGCGAATGTCCGGGCACCATCACGAGATCTACCTCGGCGACCACCGCCGGACCGAGCCCGCCAAATTGAAGACCGTCCTCCGGCAACCCGTCCAGACGGCGACCTGATGGAGTAGCACCGACGAATCGCGGTCACTGCACGTTTCCGAAACCAACTCACCCGGAGCCGCAGAGTCCGTGGTCGGGCCCTGCCCGGGTGTCCGGTGGCGGCGGGTGGGGCCCCGAGGCGGCTGATCGCTGCGCCCGTGAGGGGGCCTACCTGGAGGTATGAAAATTAGTTGTCGGGGGGTGTCAAAAAAGGCGGGCAAGTGTGTTCGGTTGGTGAGTGGTCGTTGATGCGGGCGGGACTTACTGTGGCGCGACTTCGCCTTTGACGGGCCTGTCGGCGATTCACAGGAGGGACCGCTGTGGACTCCCAGCTCGCTCGGATGCGGCGCGGCTTCGGTGCCGCGCTGCTGGCGGGGACGGCGTTGAGCGCCGTCTCCGCGGGAACGGCCCACGCCGCCTCACCCGCCGCAGATCGTGTGACCGTCACCGCGGCCGGGTCGCCGGCCTACTCCCTGACGGGGGAGCTGTCCTCGGGGGCCATCGCCGTCCTGGACAATGTCGCGTCCTACGAGACCAACAAGATCCAGGGGACGGGGACGCTTCCGGGCGCCGAAGGCGGTACCGCGACCGTTTCCTTCGACATCGTTCGCGAAGGCTTCGGGATGAAGGGGACGTTCACCCTCAAGGATCCCGGCGCGGGTGTGGAGGTGTCCGCGAACGTCGGCGGCCAGGTCGCGGTTCCCGGTCAGGCCACGGTGAAGTGGGAGGGGAGCGGGACCGTCCGGCGCGGCGGCGCGGCGTCCGGCCGGCGGGTCTCGTTCACGGTCGAGGACCGCCGTCCCGATCCGGGCGACCACGCCATCCGCATCACCCACGCCGGGCAGGCCAGGAACGCCGTCCTCCGGCTGCCCGACGACTACGACGGTACGCCGCGTCCGGTGCTGTTCCATTTCCCCGGGCTGTTCGAGACGCCGGGCGCCGCCGAGTTCTTCGGCCGCATGGCCGACTACGCGCAGACCCGCGGCTTCATCATGATCACCCCTGAGCACTACGGCAAGGGCTGGCAGGGCGTCCAGGTGGGGACGCCGAGCCCGGACGTCGACGATCCCGGGTTCGTCGGACGGCTGCAGGACATCCTGGTCGAGCGGTTCAACGCCGACCCCAGGCGCCTGTACGCGTCCGGCATGAGCAACGGCGGCTTCTTCACCAGCAAGATGGCCTGCGACAACGATCGGTTCGCCGCTTATGTGCCGGTGTCCGGCCAGCTCAACGATCCCGGCGCCTGCCATCCCGGACGCCATGTCCCGATCGTCCTGATCCACGGGGACGGCGACCCCCTCGTCCCCTACACGACGGTCCAGCCCGCGCTCGACTTCTGGATGCGCAACAACGGGTGCGGCACCAGGGCCGTTCCGACGAACCTGCCCGACACCGCGCCCGGCGACAACACCACCGTCGTCCGCCATGACCACCCCGACTGCCCGGCGGACGGCCCCGTCACGCTTTACCAGATCAAGGGCGGCGGGCATAACTGGCCCGGCGGGACGCCGTTCCTCGGCCCGTTCCTCGGCGGCACCACCTACGACATCGACGCCAACGCCGTGATCTGGGACTTCGTCTCCCGCTACCGCCTCCCCTGACCCCCGCCGGATCCACTGTCCCGGCCTGGACGGCGACGGCGTCCTGCTGCTGCGCCCGCACGACCCCGAGCAGCCTTTCCGGCTCGCTGCACAGGCGGCCGAGCGGCGCGCCGGTCGGCGTAGCGGGAGACGCCGCGCGGGGTGAAGCTCTGGTAGACCATGCGGCGCCGGTGCGCGTGCTCGGGATCGTCCTGCCCGATCATCGACGGGTCGGACGGGTCGGTGGCGTACATCTCGCCGTCGAGAAGGTCGATGGCCACGGGCTCGCTCCTCGGGACAGGAGAGGGAGACGTGAGTCGAGACCAGCGTCTCACCCAAGCAAGCGGTAGGTCTATCGTGAACCCGGACGCGCCGTCGGTAAAGGGGCATACGCCGGTGATTAACGCGTTAGGGGGCGATGTACGGAAGAATGGGGAACGGTCACGGCGAGGCGGGCCATGCGGAAGGGCAGGGCGATTTGAGCGGCGAGGCGCGGTTCACCGTCACGCGGACGCTGAGCAAGGACCAGCAGGCGCGGCGCGAGCGCCTGATCGACTCGGCTCGCGAGCTCGCGCTGGAGGGCGGGTACCCGGCCGTCACCATGCACGACGTGGCCGACCGCGCCGGGGTCGCCCGCGCGACCGTCTACCGGTACTTCGCCACCAAGGACCACCTGCTCACCGAAGTCGCGGCGACGTGGGCGCACCGCGTCACCGACGACGTCGACGCGCTCGCCGTCGGCGACACGCCGCAGGAGCGGCTCACCGCCCTGCTGGAGCGCATCGTGTTCGTCGCGGCGGCGGAGCCGACCCTGACGTCGGCGATCATCCAGGCCGTGACCTCGGACGACTCCAGCGTCGACGACGCCCGCACGGTGCTGTTCCTGTTCCTGCGCGACCGGCTCTCGACGGCGATCGGCGACCCGGTGCCCGAGCGGGACGACGTCGAGATCGTCCTCGGGCACATCCTGCTCGCCGCGCTGATCAGCCTGGCGTCGCTGCGCCAGCCGGCCGAGGAGGTCGCCGCGATGGTCCGCACCGCCGGGCGGCTGGTGCTCGCCGGCGCGTTCGCCGCCCCCACGCCCCAACCACCGGGTACGCGACCGGGCTGATCTACCTCGCCTCGGCGCCGCGGCCGTGTTCGCAGCCCCGAGCCCCCGCCGCGCGTGAAGTCCGGCGGCGATGCGGGACGCCCGTTCCGCGGGCGCCCCTGCGGGTGTGGCGCCTTTTGTCAGTCGGCTTACAAGTGACGCAGCGCAATGCGTGTTGCGTCTTGCAGCCCGCCCGCCCGGTCGTCGGTAGCTTCCGGAGCGGGAGGTGCGAACGGTGACCACGAGCCTTGAGCAGCGCTCGCCGCTGAAACCCTGGGCCGGCGTCCCCCGCGAGCTGTCCACCGTGTTCCGGCCCCACCTGGACGCCCTCGCCGAGGAGATGATCGAGGAGATCCTCGCCGGGATCCCCGAGTACTCCCGCCCGCAGGACGAGGAGTACGCGCGGCTCGTCCGGCTGGCCGTCGAGGGCGCGCTGCGGCAGTTCGTCGACCTCATCATGGACCCGGAGAGCTCCTGGGAGCCGGTCGCCGCCGTCTACCGGGAGATCGGCTGGGCGGAGGCGCGCGAGGGCCGCAACCTGGACATCCTGCAGACCTCGCTGCGGCTCGGCGCCCGCGTCGCCTGGCGCCGGCTCGCCGCCGAGTCCGAGCGGTACGACATCTCCCGCCGCACCCTCGCCGGCATCGCCGAGGCGATCTTCGCGTTCCTGGACGAGATCGCCCGCGCCGCCACCGAGGGGTACACCAAGGCCCGTGAGCAGGAGGCCGGCGAACTGGAGCACCGCCGCCGCAGGCTGCTCGATCTGCTGCTCGCCGAGCCGCCCGCCGCCCCGCAGGCCGTCGCCGACCTGGCCCGCCTCGCCCAGTGGCGCGTCCCGCGCACGGTCGCCGCCGCCGTCCTGTACGAGCGGGGGCGGCAGCCCTTCTCGCACCCGTCCCTGCCGCCCGACGTGCTCGCGGACGTCAACCGCCGCGAACCCTGCCTCCTCGTGCCCGACCCGGAGGGCCCCGGGCGCGGCCGGATGCTGGAGTCGGCGCTGCGCGACTGGGTCGCCGCGCTCGGCCCGACCGTCCGCACCGAGGACGCGGCCAGGTCGCTGCGCTGGGCCCGGGAGGCGCTGCCGCTCGCGCGCCGCGGCGTCCTGCCGTCCGACCGGCTGATCCGCTGCGCCGAGCACATGCCGGCGCTCGTCGTCTTCAAGGACGAGGAGCTGGTCCGCGCCGTCGCCGAACTGCGGCTCGCGCCGCTGAAGGAGGTCCGGCCCCGGCACCGCGAAAGGCTCATGCGGACGCTGCTGGCCTGCCTGCAGAACGGGTTCAACGCCACCGAGGTCGCGAACCGGCTGCACGTCCACCCGCAGACCGTCCGGTACCGGCTGCACCAGCTGGAGGAGCTCTTCGGCGAGCGGATGTACGAGCCGGAGCTGCGGCTGGAGATGGAGATGGTGCTGACCGTCCGGCTCACCGAGCCCCCCGCCGCGGCCGCTCAATCAAGCGATTGACCGGGCGCGGTCCGAGCGCCTAGCGTGAGCGGATGAGCAGCAGCGATACCGGGCGTGACCGGATCATCGAGGCCGCCACCCGGCTGTTCGCCGCCCTCGGCTACGACGGGACGTCCACCCGGATGATCGCCGAGGCCGCCGGGCTCAACATCGCCACGGTGGCCTACCACGTCGGCGGCAAGCGCGACCTCTACCTCGCCGTCATGGAGCGCGCCCACCGGGCCGAGCGGCAGGTGCTGGAGGAGGCCCTCGCCGAGATCACGTTGGACGAGCAGGGCCTGCTCACCCTCGTCGACCGTTACGTCGAGTTCTGCATGGAGCGGCCCGAGATCCCGGCGCTGTGGATGCACCGGTGGCTGTCGGACGCCGCCGACGTCGCGCATCTGGAGGACGAGTACGTCCGGCCGCTGATGGAGCTGGTCAGCGAGGCCGCCCGCGGGGTCGTGAGCGACGAGGTCGACCTCGACTTCCTCGTGTGGACGGTCGTCTGGTGCACGCACGGGTTCGGCTCCGGCGGCGTCCTCGACCAGCAGGGGAAACGCCGGAGACTGGACGACCCGCAGGCGGTCGCCCGGTTCCGCGCCCACCTGCGCCGGACGGTCGCCGCGGCGATCAGCCCGCCCGCCGGCAGCCCCGGATGACCGCTGCGCTGCCCCGGCGGCGGCTCCTCGGCTACGGCGTCGGCTCGATCGGCACCGGCGTGTTCTCCGCCGTCCCCGGGCTGCTGCTCCTGTACTACCTCACCGACGTCCTCGGCGTGTCCGCCGCGATCGCCGGGGCCGTCCTCGTGGTCCCCAAGGCATGGGACGTGCTGCTCAACCCGATCGTCGGCGCCGCCAGCGACCGCGAGGCCGTCCGGACGGGCCGCCGCACCCGCCTGCTGACGCTGGGCGCGCTGACCCTGCCGGTCCTGTTCGCCGGGATGTTCGCCGTCCCGGCCGACTCCCCGGGGCTCGCGGCCGGCTGGGCCGGGATCATGTTCCTGCTGGCCGCGAGCGCGTTCGCGTGTTTCCAGGTGCCGTACGTGGCGCTGCCCGCGGAGATCTCCGGCGAGCCGTCCGAGCGCGGCCGCGCGATGGCGTGGCGGGTCGTCTGCCTGACGGTCGGCATCCTGGTCGCGGGCGGGCTCGCGCCCGTCCTGACCGGCGCCGCCGGCGGCGGGCGCGCGGGATACGCCCTGATGGGCGGCGTGATCGGGCTCGTCATGGGCGCGGCCATGGTGGCGAGCACGCTGGCGACCCGCTGGATCCCCTCCCGCCCGGGGCCGCACCCGCTCGGGCTGGCCGCCGCACTGCGCACCGCGCGCGGCAACCGGCCGTTCTTCCTGCTGCTCGGCGCGCACGTCGGGAACACCCTCGCCGTCGCGATCATGCTGGCCGGGGCGCCGTACGTCGCGACGTACCGGCTGGACGACTACGGCCTCACCTCGGTGATGTTCGTCTGCATGGTCGCGCCGAGCGCGTTCGCCGTCCCGCTGTGGCGGTGGCTGGCGCGCCGGTACGGGGAGGTCGGCTGCTACGCGGCGGCGCTGGTGGTGTTCGCCGCGACCGGCGTCGCCGCCTACCCGCTCATCACCTCCACCGCCGGGGTCCTGGCCCTCAGCGCCCTGGTCGGCGTCTGCTACGCGGCCGTGCAGCTGCTCCCGCTGTCGCTGATGCCCGAGACCGTCCACGCCGACGCCGGGCGGACGGGGCACGCGCAGTCCGGCGCCTTCACCGGGCTGTGGACGGCGGCGGAGACGGGCGCGCTCGCCCTCGGCCCCGGCGTCTTCGCGCTGATCCTGGCCGTCTCGTCGTTCCAGTCCTCCGACCTGGACACCCCCGTCGTCCAGCCGGAGTCGGCCCTCACCGGGCTGACCGCCGGGTTCACGCTCGTCCCGGCCGCGCTGCTGCTGCTCAGCGTCCCCCTCCTGCTGGCCTACCGCCGGCGGGCCGCCGTCCACCGCACGATCGAGGGAACACCGGAACATGCCGTCTGACCGCCTTCCCGAAGCCGGCCGCCCCGGCGCCGACCTGCTCGCCGAACTCGCCCGGCTGCGGAACGCCGACCTGCCCGTGCGCGGCGGGCAGGTCACCGCCTACGTCTACGACACCGGGCGGGAGGCCGTCCACGAACTCGCCGCCACCGCCTACCAGGAGATGCTGGAGGTCAACTGCCTCGACCCGACGGCGTTCCCGAGCATCGTCGCGCTCGAACGTCAGATCGTCGGGTGCGTCGCGGGCAAGCTGGGCGGCGGGACCGGCATCTTCACCAGCGGCGGCACCGAGTCGATCATGCTGGCGGTGAAGGCGGCGCGGGACGCCCGTCCGGTCGAGGGCACGCCGCAGATCGTCCTGCCCGCGACCGCGCACCCCGCGTTCCACAAGGCCGCGCACTACCTCGGCCTTGAGATCGTGCACGTTGCGGTCGACGACGCGTTCCGCGCCGACCCGGCCGCGACCGCCGCCGCGCTGACCCCCCGCACGGTGCTGGTCGTCGCCTCGGCGCCGTCCTACCCGCAGGGCGTCATGGACCCGGTCCCGGAGATCGCCTCCATCGCCGCGTCCGCCGGGGTGCCGTGCCACGTGGACGCCTGCGTCGGCGGCTGGGTGCTGCCCTGGCTGCGCGACGCCGGACGGGACGTCCCGCCGTTCGACCTGTCCGTGCCCGGCGTCACGTCCCTCTCCTGCGACCTGCACAAGTACGGCTACTCGCCCAAGGGGGCATCGGTCGTGCTGTTCGCGGACGAGTCGCTCCGCCGCCGCGCCTACTTCGCGTCCGCGGAATGGCCCGGGTACACCGTCATCAACGCGGGCGTGCAGAGCAGCAAGAGCGCCGGGCCGCTGGGCGCGGCGTGGGCGACCCTCATGGCGGTCGGCGCCCGGGGCTACCGCGACCTCGCCGAGTCCGCGATGACGGCGGCCGAGCGGCTGGTCGCGGGCGTCGCGCGGATCCCGGGCCTGCGGGTGCTCGGCGAGCCCGCCGCCCCGCTCGTCGCCGTCGCCTCGACCGACCCGGCGCTGGACGTGTTCGTCGTCGCCGACGAGGCCCGCGCCCGGGGCTGGTTCTTCCAGCCGCAGCTGTCCTACCAGGGAATCCCGCGGAACCTGCACTTCACGCTCACCGGCGTCAGCGACGTCGACGCCCTCCTGGCGGCGCTCGCCGACGCGGTGAAGGCCGCCCGCGCCGCCGGGCCGCCGGACGTCCCGTCCGGCCTGGTGGACGCGCTCGCCGACCTGGACCTCGACAGCCTCGACGACGCCGGCTTCGCGGGGCTGCTCGCGTCCGTCGGCGTCGACCTCGCCGGCGGCGCGGAGCTCGAGATGGCCATGGTCAACGCCATCCTGGACGCCCTGCCGCCCGCCACCCGCGAGGCCCTGCTGATCCGCTTCCTGTCGGCCCTGTACGCCTAGCCGCGGCGCGTCAGCCGTTTGACGATGGACGGGGACCGTCCCGTGCCGACCTCCACCGGCACCCGCGCGGCGCCCGCGTCCACGACACCGGCCTTCGTGCCGCGCTCGGGCTCGGCGGGCGGGTCGCCGTCATAGTCGACGGGCACGGTGAGGCCGGGCCAGCCGACGACGTTCACCGGCGACGTGGCGGTCAGCGCCTTCCGGCCGCCGAGCCCGTCGTCGATCCAGGCGACCGTCTGCCCGGGGCGCGCCAGCGGCACCGCGACCATGGCCTGCTCGGCCGCGACGAGGATGCCCTCCGCCGTGTTGACCGCGTCCGCCGCGCTGGGGGAGCGCTGCCCCATCACCGCGCCCACGATCAGGGTCTGCGTGCCGCCGACGTTCCGGTGCGCGGCGAACACGAAGTTCCCGCCCGCCGCGTCCGTGTATCCGGTCTTGCCGCCGACCACGCCGTTGCGCCCGAGGATGAAGTTGCCGCCCTGCCGCGGGGAGCCGCCTCCGTCCGGCACGTACATCCGGTTGTTCACGATCTCGGTGAACGCCGGGATCCGCATGGCCGCCCGCAGCAGTTTCACCTGGTCGGCGGCCGTGCTGACGGTGCCGGAGTGGTAGCCGCTCGGGTCGGTGTAGCGCGTGCCGGTCATGCCCAGCCGCTTCGCCGCGGCGTTCATCTTCGCCACGAACGCCTGGTCGCTCCCGGAGTCCCAGCGCGCCAGCTCGTGCGCCACGTCGTTCGCGGAGATGATGAGCAGGGACTCCAGCGCCTTGCGCTGGGTCAGCCGCTGGTTCGCCGTGACGCCGAGCAGCGACTCGCCGCGCCGCTTGCGCGCCGGGATCTGCGCCGCCGCCTGCGGCGACACCGTCAGTACCGGCCCCGCCTCGCCGGACCTCAGCGGGTTATCGCTCAGGTACACGTAGGCGGTCATCACCTTGGCGACGCTCGCCGTGGGGGTCGGCACGGCCCCGCCCGCCGAGCCCATCGTCCCGAGCCCGTCCACGTAGAGCACCGCCTGGCCCACCGCGGGCCACGGCAGCACCGGCGCCTGCCCGGGGAAGGTGTGGCTGGACGCGATGGTCAGCCGCACCGTCGGGTCGGGCGGCGGCCGCAGCAGCTGCCCGGCGACGACCCCGGCCACGAGGACCAGCATGGCCGCGACGACGACGAGCCAGCGCCGCCCGCCCTTCCGCTTCTCCGCCACGGCGGGCGCGGCCGGAGGCGTCGCCGGGGCCGGTTGGGCCGGTGGGGCCGGTGGGGCAGGTGGGGCCGCCCCGTCCCAGGGCACGCTCCACTGCCCGGACGTCCGCGCCGCCGGAGCCGGGAGCGACGCCTCCCAGGGCCCGTCCTGCGCCGACAGATCCGGCAACCGCTCGACCCGCGTGGGGCCGGCGGACGAGGGCGCGCTTCGGGGTGCTTCCGGCCACATGGCCGGTGCGGCCGCGCCCTGGGGGCGTCCCGTCTCGGGGGGTGCCACCTGCCGCGCTGGGGCGGACGGCGCCGCGCCGGCACGGGCCTCCCGGACGTTGCGGGGTGTGGTTTGCCGTGCCGCAGGCGCGGGCGCGCCTTGGGGACGCTCGCTGTCGGGCGGGCCGGGTCGCGCCCGGTTGCCGCGCGTTTCGCGGACGTCGCCGGGGCGTTGCTGGTGTTGCGGCGGCGCGGGGGCGGTGTGCGGGGCCGCGCCCTGGGGCCGTTCGGTGTCAGGGGGGGCCGCGTGGCGTCGTGGCGGGGCGGCCGGAGCCGCGCCGGCACGGGTTTCAGGAACATCGCCCGGTGTTCTCTGCTCTGTCGCCGGCTCGGGGGCGCCCTGGGGGTGTCCGGTTGCGGGCCGTACCGCGTGGCGGCCGCTGGTTCGGGGGGTTGCGGCCGGGGGCGGGTCGTCGTCGGGCTTCGGGGGCGCGGCATGGCGCCGTGCCGGGGTGCTGCGCGCCTCGCGGGCGTCGTCGGTGCGCTCCTGCGGTTCCGGCTGCGTGGCGGGGGCCGCGCGGTCCTGCTGGGGCGCGGTGGTCTGGGTGGGGTCGTCCTCGGGGCGCTCTTCGGCCGGGGACTCCTCCGCTGGGGAGGCGGTGCCGTCCTCCTGGGCGGGCTCCTCGTCCTGGACGGACGGGGACGTCGGGCGCCAAGGCTTGGTCTCCGGGGGCGGAGCAGCGGTGGCGGAGGGCGCCTCGTGCTCGGGCTCCTCGTCCGGGGGAGGAGGCGTGAACTGGACGTACCAGGTGCTGCCCGCCGGCTTCTCGGACGCCTCGTCGCCGGCCTCGTCGCCGGCCTCGTCCGCGACCTCGCCGACCTCGCCGGCAGCCTCATCGACCTCGCCGGCAGCCTCGTCCGCGCCCTCGTCGGTCTCGTCGCCGGGCTCGTCCCGCCGCTCGGCGGGACGGCGGACGGCGATGTCCGGACGGGTCAGGTTGACCTTCACCGGCACGCGGAACTCGGCGGTTCTGTTGCGCGCCGGTTCCGCGTCAAGCTCGGCGTCGTCGCCCACGTGCAGACCCCCTCTGCTCGTTCCCCGACAGGCGGCGGAGCGGTCCTGCCGACAACCCCGTGCACATAGAGGATGCGCATTTTATCGGGAAGGTTCGCCGGGATCCGTATCGGCGCGCGCCGTGTCGCCATGAACCTGGAGCGCGGGTTGCGGAGATACATCGCTGACAACGTCCCCGCACGGGAAGGCCCGGTGCGCATGCCATGGTGGCCGCGATGACCGTTCCCCCGACGGCTCGGGAGTGCGACGCCGCTCTCATCGAGCGTTCGCTCGCCGATCCCGAGGCGTTCGCCGCGCTGTTCGACCGCTATTCGGCGATGCTCTACCGGTACGTCTCCCGCAGGCTCGGGGAGGCCGCGGAGGACGTCGTCGGGGAGACGTTCCTTGTCGCGTTTAGCAAGCGGCACCGCTACGACCTGGAGCAGCGGGACGCGCGGCCGTGGCTGTTCGGCATCGCGACGAAGCTGGTCGCGCGGCATCACCGGGCGGAGGCCGCGCGCTACCGGGCGCTGCGGCGCAGCCCCGTGGACGGTCCGGTGGAGGGACCCGACGACCGCGTGGCGGCGGGGGTGACCGCGTCGGCCACCCGTCCCGCGCTGGCGGCGGCGCTGTCCGGCCTGGCGCGCCGCGACCTGGACGTCCTGCTGCTGGTGGCCTGGGGCGACCTGTCCTACGAGGAGGCGGCGCGGGCGCTCGGCATCCCGGTCGGCACGGTCCGCTCCCGCCTCAACCGGGCGCGGCGCAAGGTGCGCGCGGCGCTCGGCGACACCGACCCGACGCGCGAGGAGGCGTGAGCGTGGACGACCTGGACCTGATCCGCGGCCTCGGCCGCGACCTGGAGCACGAGCCGCCGCCGTCCCTCGCCCGGCAGCGGAACCGGCTGCTGGACGGGGCGCGGCGCGGGCGCCGCGGCACGGTGCGCTGGATGGGCACGGTGCGCTGGACGGGCACGGTGCGCTGGACGCTGCTCGGCGTGGTCGCGGCGGTGACGGCGGCGGCGATCCTCGTCCCGGCGGTGGTGCTGCACAGGCGCGACGCGAGGCCCGCGGCGACCGGCTCGACCGCGCCCACTGCCGCGAGGGCGATGAACGTGCTGGTCATCGGGCTGGACGCCCGCCACGGCGGCGCGCAGCGCTCGGACACCCTGCTGCTCGTGCACGTCCCCGCCGACCGGAAGAGGCCGCAGCTGGTGAGCATCCCGCGGGACGTGCTCGTGCGCATCCCCGCCTGCGGCCGGAACCCGGCGCGGCAGGCGACGGTCAACACGGCGTTCCCGCTGGGCGGCGCCGCCTGCACGCGCAGGACGGTGGAGGCACTGGCCGGCGTCCGGGTCGACCAGACCGTGGTGATCGACTTCGGCGGGTTCACGCGGGTGGTGGACGCGCTCGGCGGGGTCGAGGTGACGCTGCCGAGGGCGGTCGACGATCCCGGCTCCGGGCTGAGGGTCCCAGCCGGCCGGCAACGGCTGAAAGGGGCGCAGGCCCTCGCCTACGTCCGGGTCCGGCACGGCCTCGGGGACGGCTCCGACCTGGACCGCGTCGAACGCCAGCAGCGGTTCCTCGCCTCGCTGGCGCGGCAGGCCGAGAAGCTCATGGCGGAGAACCCGCTGAGGTTCGCGCGCTTCCTCGCCGTCGTGGCCGACTCGGTCGAGAGCACGCCGAGACTGGACGCCGGGGCGCTGCGCACGCTCGCGCGCGGGTTCGACGGGAGCGGCGGGGTCGCCGCGGCCACGATTCCGGTCCGTCCCGCGCCCTCGGACATGAACCGGCTCGTGGTGGACGAGGCCGCCGCCCGCAGGGTGCTCGCGCCGTTCCGGACGCGATGAGTGAGCCCCCCGTCTGCGGGTAGGGGCCGAATCGCCCCCGGCTGCGACCCACGAGCAAGGAGTGAGCGATGGCCACGAAAGTCCGCGACATCATGACCGGCTCGCCCACGTCGGTGTCGCCGGAGCTCGACATCGTGACCGTGGCGCGTGCGATGCGCGACGAGGAGATCGGTGCGGTCCTGGTGGCGGAGGGCGACGACCTGAAGGGCGTCGTCACCGACCGCGACCTGGTGGTGCGCGGGCTCGCCGCGGGCGGCGACCCCGCCCAGGCCAAGATCGGTCAGATCGCCAGCAGGGTGACCGCGACGGTGGGGCCCGACGACTCCCTCGACAGGGCCGCGCAGATCATGCGCGAGCGCTCCGTGCGGCGGCTCCCCGTCATGGAGGACGGCCGTCCGGTGGGCATCGTGTCCATCGGCGACCTGGCGATCGAGAAGGACTCGGCGTCCGCGCTCGCCGACATCAGCGCGGCACGCTCCAACACCTGAGGGGCGCTGCCGGGCCGGTCTCCACTGGCGGACTCGACCTGGCAGCCGCCGGTGAGTGAGAACCTCCATCACCCGGATCCCCCGGCGCTCACCGTCCCCCTCGACCGTCCGCCGCAGGGTCGGGGATCAGAAAGATGCTCCCCGGACATGCCTAGCCGAGTTCGTAGTCGAACCAGATCCGGTGCGTGCCGTCGGCATCGATGGCGATACCGCCCGTCCCGGTGATCCCGGCCAGCGCGCCCGTTCCGCTCGCCGGGACGATGACGAAGAACGCGTTGTCCATGCCTTCGCCCAGGGTCGTCGCAGAGTGCGCGAAGTTGAAGGCGCCGGCTCGGTCATGAAGCGTCCCCTCGAAGGACTCCATCGCGACGTAAGTGCCGGTCCCGTGGTCGAAGGCAGAGGTGAACAACGTGGCGGAGCGTCCGACCACGTCACCGTCGTACCGCTTCTCCATCGTGGCGACAGCGACCGGCAGCGCGGTCTCGATCGCCGGGCTCGGCATCGGAGTCGGGGTGAAATCGGCAACTTTGAACGTTCCTGAAGCTTGCACCCCTGGATGCTATTACGCGCCGCAGGCAAACCCGGGCTCTAAGCCGTCCACTCCTGATCTGCCGGACAGTGCCTACTCGGGCAGCACGGACAGGAGCCGCTCCAGTTCCTCGTCGGTGTTGTAGTAGTGCACGGAGGCCCGCACGGCCGCTGGACGGGCGTGCGGGTCGTATCCGTGCGAGAGCGGGTCGGTCACGTTGACGTTGACGCCCCGCTCCCTGGCCGCCGCCTTGACGGCGGCCGGGTCGCGTCCGTCCACGGTGAAGGTGACGATGCCGGACGGCCGCGTGCCCTTGTCCAGGACCGTGATCCCGGGACGGGCGGCCAGTTCCTCCCGGAGCCGGGCGGCGAGGCCCAGGACGCGGTCCTCGATCCGCGCCGCCCCCAGGTCGGCCGCGTAGTCGGCGGCGACGCCCAGCCCGATCTGCCCGGCGACGTGCCGTTCCCACGTCTCGAACCGCCGGGCGTCCTCGCGCATCTCGAACCCGTCCGGCGCCTTCCAGTCGGCGGCCTGGAGGTCGAGGAACGGCGGGACGAGCGTCCGCAGGATCCCGCGCCGGACGTACAGGAACCCGGTGCCGCGCGGGCCGCGCAGGAACTTGCGCCCCGTCGCCGACAGGATGTCGCAGCCGATCTCGTCGACGTCCACCGAGAGGTGCCCCACCGACTGGCACGCGTCCAGGAGGTACAGGACGCCGTGCGCACGGCACAGCCGCCCGACCTCGGCGGCCGGGTTGATGAGCCCGTTGTGCGTGGGAATGTGGTTCAGCGACACCAGCCGGACGTCCCCCTTGGCCAGTTCGGCCACCAGCGCGTCCAGCGAGAGAGTGCCGTCGGGCTCGTCCGGGACGACCTCCACGCGCGCGCCCTTGGCCGCCGCCACGTGCTGGTAGGCGATCGCGTTGCTGGAGTACTCGCTCGTCGTCGTCAGGATGCGGTCGCCTTCCGCGAAGGGGATCGCGTAGAACGCCATGTCCCACGCGCGGGTGGCGTTCTCCACGAAGGCGATCTCGTCAGGGCGGGCCCCCAGAAGCCGGGCCACGGCGTCGTAGAAGTGCGCGATGGGCGCCTCGTTGCGTTCGGCCGCCTCGTACCCGCCGATCAGCGTCTCCAGTTCGAAGTGCCCGGCGACGGCGTCGATGACGGGACGCGGCGGCAGCGCGGCCCCGGCGTTGTTGAGATGGGCCACCCTGGCGCAGCCGGGGGTGTCGGACCGGAGCTCGTCGATGTCCACGGGCAGCCCTTCCTTCACGGAAACGTCGTACCCCCGCGGGATACTGACATCCGGCGGCGGCTTGACCTCAACCAATGTTGAGGTCGCATGCTTGCTGTTCCAGGCTAACGATCACAGGGGTCTCCATGGACATGGAAGTCACGGCGTGGATGTCGCTGCACCACGCCATGAACGCGCGGGACAGCAGGCCGTTCTCCCGGGCGACGCTGCGGCGCATCGCCCGCTTCGCCCGCCCGCACCGGGGCATTCTCACGGCCTTCCTCCTGCTCAGCGTGGTGATGGCGGTCATCGCCGTCGCGACGCCCGTCCTCGCCGGGTGGGTCGTCAACGCGATCGTCGACCATGACGCCACGTCCACGGTCGTGTGGCTGGCCATAGTGATCGCGGTTCTGGCGCTCGCCGAGGGCTCCCTCGGGCTCGTCAACCGGTGGTTGTCCGCGCGCATCGGCGAGGGGCTGATCCTCGACCTGCGCACCTCCGTGTTCGACCACGTCCAGCGCATGCCGGTCGCGTTCTTCACCCGGACCCGCACCGGCGCCCTGGTGAGCCGGCTCAACAACGACGTGATCGGCGCCCAGCGCGCGTTCAGCGACACCCTCTCCGGAGTGGTCAGCAATCTCGTGACGGTGCTGCTGACCTTCGCCGTGATGGTGCGCATCTCCTGGCAGATCACCTTGCTCGCGCTGGTCCTGCTGCCCGTCTTCGTCCTCCCGGCCCGCCGGATGGGCAGCCGCCTGGCCAAGCTCGAACGCGAGGCCGCGTCGCACGACGCCGCGATGAGCACGCAGATGACCGAGCGGTTCTCCGCCCCCGGCGCGACGCTGGTGAAGCTGTTCGGGCGCCCGGCCCGAGAGTCGGCCGAGTTCGCCGCGCGGGCCCGCCGCGTCCGCGACATCGGGGTCCGCACCGCGATGGTGCAGCACGTCTTCATCACGGCGCTCACCATGGTCTCGGCGCTCGCCCTCGCGCTCGTCTACGGCGTCGGAGGGTTCCTGTCCCTGCGCGGCCACCTCGACGCGGGCGCCGTCGTCGCCCTCGCCCTGCTGCTCACCCGCCTCTACGCGCCGCTGACCGCCCTGGCCAGCGCCCGCGTCGAGGTGATGAGCGCGCTCGTCAGCTTCGAGCGGGTCTTCGAGGTGCTCGACCTCAAGCCGCTCGTCGCCGAGAAGCCCGAGCCCCGCGACGTGCCCGAGGGCCCGGTGACCGTCGAGTTCGACAACGTCACCTTCGCCTACCCCTCCGCCGACAAGGTCTCCCTCGCCTCCCTCGAAGAGGTCGCCACCCTCGACACCCGCGGCGGCGTCGACGTCCTGCACGACGTCTCGTTCCGCGCCGAGCCCGGCCAGATGGTCGCCCTGGTCGGCTCGTCCGGCGCGGGCAAGTCGACGATCGCGCAGCTGCTGCCGCGCCTCTACGACGTCGACTCCGGCGCCGTCCGGCTCGGCGGCGTCGACGTCCGCGACCTGTCGTTCCAGGCCATCCGCGACACGCTCGGCATGGTGACGCAGGACGGGCACCTGTTCCACGAGTCGATCCGCGCGAACCTCCTGCTGGCCCGCCCCGAGGCGCCCGAGGAGGAGCTCTGGGACGTCCTGCGCCGCGCCCGCCTCGACGCCCTCATCGAGGGCCTGCCCGACGGCCTCGACACCATCGTCGGCGAGCGGGGCTACCGCCTGTCCGGCGGCGAGCGCCAGCGCCTCACCATCGCCCGGCTCCTGCTCGCCCGCCAGCGCGTCGTCATCCTGGACGAGGCCACCGCGCACCTCGACTCCACGTCCGAGGCCGCGGTCCAGGAGGCCCTGACCGAGGCCCTCGACGGCCGCACCGCCGTGGTCATCGCGCACCGCCTGTCCACCGTCCGCGCCGCCGACCTGATCCTCGTCGTGGAGAGCGGCCGCATCATCGAACGCGGCACCCACGAGGAACTCCTCGCCGCGGACGGCCGCTACGCCGACCTCTACCGCACCCAGTTCGCCGACGACCCGCCCCTGGAGCCCGTCGCCTGACCCCGCCTCCGGGCGTCTCGCCGGCCTGCGCCGAGGTCAGCGCAGGCCGGCGAGGAAATCCCGCAGGGAGCGCAGGACGCCGGAGCGCCAGCCGCTGCCCATGCCGCGGAAGGCGTGGGCGTTGACGGGGTCGTCCAGGTCGAAGCCCGCGTGTTCGACGAAGAGACGGGTGCCGTGCCCCTCGGGGACGAGCCGCCACGTCACCGTCGTGTCGAGGCCGCCGCCGCGCCAGCTGATGCAGAGCAGGCGGACGTCCTCGACGTCGAGGACGCGGCACGCGATCGTCCCGTCGAAGCCGATCGCCGGGATCGGCTTGGCGGTGAACGTGAAGCGGTGCCCGACGACGGCCTTGAAGTCGTTCGGCATCAGCCACCGGGCCAGCAGGTCCGGATCGGTGAGCGCCCGCCACACCTTCGCGGGCGGATGCGGCAGGAACTCGTCCACCTCGATGCGCTCGGCGCTCAAAGGTCCTCCTCGTCCAGCAGGTCGCGCAGGTCGGAGAGCTTCTCCCGCCAGAAACGCTCGTACGGGGTGAGCCACTGCGAGATCTCCCGCAGGGGCGCGGGCTCCAGCCGGTAGATGCGCTGCCGGCCGTCGCGCCGCTCGCTGACCAGTCCGGCGTCGCGCAGCACCTTGAGGTGCTCCGACACGCTCGGGCGGCTCATCGCGAAGTGCGCGGCGAGGTCGTTGACCGGCCGCGGCCCGTCCAGCAGGAGGGCGGTGAGCTCCCGCCGGACGGGGCTGGCCAGGGCCGCGAAGACGTCCACTGTCACCGCGCGGCCAGCACGATGCCGTTGCCGTCGGGGTCGGTCAGCGTCGCCTGCCGTCCCCAGGGAAGGTCCTGCGGGCCCTCGACCCGCACCCCGGCGCCGCGCAGATGCTCGCAGTCCGCGTCGAGGTCGGTCGTCTCCAGTATCAGACCGTGCACGGTCCCGGGCGCCGCGCCGGGCACATGGTCCGCCAGCACGACGTTCGTCTCCGCGCCCTTGGGCGCCAGCTGGAGCCAGCGCATCGGGCCCGTCGAACGGTCCATCACCACCTCGAAGCCGAGCTTGCCCGCGTAGAAGTCCTTGGCCGCGTCCTGGTCGGAGACCGGCACGGTCAGCAGCCGCACATGCGTGATGTTCATGCGCCCCAAAATATGTAGGGGACTGCCTACCTGTCAAACGTAGGGAAGTCCCTACGCTTCGGCGGCCATGTTTGCCGGGCGGGCCGGGTGGCAGGCTGGGGGCATGCGCGCCGTCACCTATGACTCCTATGCCAGCGACAACTCGCACCTGCGGGTCGGAGACGTCCCGGACCCGAAGGTCGGCCCCGGGCAGGTCCTGATCGAGGTCCGCGCGGCCGGGGTCAACCCCGTGGACTGGAAGGTCATGGCCGGCGGCCTGGACGGGATGATGGACGCGGTGTTCCCCGTCATCCCCGGCTGGGACGTCGCCGGGGTCGTGCGGGGGCGCGGTCCCGACACGCCGGAGTTCGCGGACGGCGACGAGGTCATGTCCTACGCCCGCAAGGACGTCGTCGGCGCCGGGACGTTCGCGCAGTACGTCGCGGTCCCGGCGGACCACGTGGCGCGCAGGCCCGCGTCGCTCGACTGGGACCAGGCCGGCGGGCTGCCGCTCGCCGGAATGACCGCGCAGCGTTCCCTGGACCGCCTGGAGGTCGGGCCGGGCGACGTGCTGCTCATCCACGCGGCGTCCGGCGGAGTGGGGAGCCTGGCGGTCCAGATCGCACGGGACCGCGGCGCCCGCGTCATCGGCACGGCCTCGGAGGGCAACCACGGCTTCCTGCGTGATCTCGGCGCCGAGCCCGTCGCCTACGGGGACGGGCTGGCCGAGCGCGTCCGGGACCTGGCGCCCGGCGGGGTGTCCGCCGTCGCCGACTTCGCGGGCGGCCAGCTCGACACGACCCTCGCCGTCCTGGCCGAGGGCGGGCGGCACGTGTCGGTCGCCGACAACACGGTCGGCGAGCACGGCGGCCACTGGATCTGGGTCCGCCCGAGCGGCGCGAAGCTGGCCGAGCTAGCGGCCATGGCCGACCGCGGCGCGCTCACGGTGGAGGTCGCCGGGACGTACCCGCCGGAGAAGGTGGGCGAGGCCTTCGACGCCAGCCGGGGCGGGCACACGCGCGGCAAGCTCGTCATCACGCCGTAACGGGCGGATCCCTCCGGTCCGCTAGATCGACTTGCGCGCCAGACCGGCCTGCCGGGCCTTCTCCCGGCGCTTGTGGGCGGCCTGCCGCCGGGCCTTGTCCTGCGCCGCCCAGTTCTCCGGCTGCATGCACATCAGCTCGCCCGTGTCCGGGACGAGGATCACCCCGCCGAAGGGGTCGTCCCCGGCGAACCACACTCCGTTCTCGATCCCCCTGGGCCACCGGTCGGAGAACAGCGGCTCCCTGGCCGACATGCGCGGGGAGTCGCCGTCGCCCAGGGTCAGGGACCGCACCCCGTTGCCGCGCAGGTTCGACTTCTTCACGGGGGTGCGGAACTCGAAGTCGTAGACCTTCAGCACCCGGGCGCACTTCCGCAGGCAGGCGATCTGGGGGAGCCAGAACCTCGTCCCCAGCAGCAGCGCCACCCCACCCGTGCCGACGAACGGGTAGAGGTAGCGGACGTCCACGGCGAGCGGGACGGCCACCATCGAGACGCCGGCCACCACCAGCACGAGGTAGCGCCCGATCAGGACCTTGTAGTGGTGCTTCACCGGGCCCCGGCGGTCGGTTCCGTCCGTGGCATAGGGGACGGCGCCGCGGAACGGCCCTTCGAGCAGCACGTGCAGCGCCAGGAGGACCACGGTGGCGAGCCCGACCATCCCGGGGATCGCGATCCAGAACAAGGAGTCGCTGAGGACCGCCAGCACGAGCCCGTAGGAGATCGCGTAGCCCGGGACGAGCCAGGCCGCCCACCACAGGCCGCCCCGCGGGCCGGTGTCCGTCGCCGCCCGCCCGCCCGGTGGCCGTTCTCCGTCGGGGTCGCCGGGCGCGCCCGAAGGTTCCTGCATGACGCTCCCTCCCCTTTCGCCTGCCACGTCCGAAGATCGCGTGATCGTCCAAGGTAAGGGTGATCGCTCGGGTATGACCACCCGTACCAGGTCAATCTGGTAACTTGGTACCATGGTAAAAGTTGAACGGGTGCAGACCGGCGTGCGGATCGAGCGCAACGTGCTCAAGGTGCTCAAGGCGCTGGCCGAGTACCTCGACCTGTCCCTGGGCGACCTGGTCGAGGGCATCGCCCTGCACGCCTTCGAGGGCAGGGCCCCCTTCTCGCCGGAGACGCTCGCCAAGATCGAGCAGCTCAAGGACGTCTACGGCCTGACCCTGACCGCGGCGGACGCGCACACCCTGGACGACGGGCGATGAGCGGCGCCCGGCACCGGCTCACCGGCCGCCTGACGGTCGCGCTGCCCCCGGACGAGGCGTTCCACCTGTTCACGGCGCAGGGAGAGCGGCGGTGGGTGCCGCACTGGGAGCCGTCCTTCCCCGCGCCCGCCGCCGACGACACCGAGCCCGGGACGGTCTTCCAGACCCTCGACCGCGACCAGACCACCACCTGGATCGTCGTGGAGGCGACCCCGGGGCGGCGCATCCTCTACGCGCGCGTCACCCCGGGCGTCAGCGCGGGAACGGTCTCCGTCGTCCTGGACGAGGCCGGCGACCAGAGCAACGTGACCGTCACCTACGAGCTCACCGCACTCTCCAGCGGGGGAGCCGCCCACCTGCGCCGTTTCGCCGACGGATACCCCGCCTTCCTGGCGGGCTGGCAGGACGCCATCGCCGAGACCCTGCACGACGACGCCCAGGGCCCGACCACCTGACCGGCGACCGACGCTCGCATGGCAACGCGGGATCGGACGAGACGGCGCCAGGACGGGCCGGTCAGTCGACCAGGGCGCCCGCGGTGATGTTGACCTGCGTGGAGGTCAGGCTGGCGGCGTGGTCGGAGGCCAGGAAGGCGGCGACGCGGCCGACGTCGGTGAGCGTCGCGGCGCGCTTGAGCAGGGTGGCGTCCACCATCTGCTGCTTCACCGGGTCCGGCAGGGCGTCGCCGGGGATGCCGCCGGTGCGCATCGACAGGACGCGGACCGAGCGCGGCCCGAGCTCGCACGCCCACTGGCGGCGCATCGCCTCCACCATGTCGCAGCCGATCTGCACGGTCCCGAGACCGGGCGCGCGGTTGGTGCTGTCGGAGCCGCCGAAGTGCAGGATCACGCCCGAGCCCTGCTCGACCATGTGCCGCGCGGCGGCCCGGGTGGTCACCAGGAACGAGCGCGCGATCTTCTCCAGGGCCCGGCCGAAGTCCGCCACCGGCATTTCGATCATGGGCCGGAACAGCGCGTCCTGGGAGATGAGGTTGACCGACACGTCGATGCTGCCGGCCGTCTCCACGACCGAATCGACCCAGCCGTTCACGGCGTCCTCGTCCAGGGCGTCCACGCGGGCCGTCTCGGCGAGGCCGCCGGCGGCCCGGATCTCCTCGGCGACGGCGTCGAGCTTGGCGGGGGTGCGGCCGGCGAGGAACACCCGCGCGCCCTCGGCCGCGAAGCCGCGCGCCATGGCGCCGCCGATGTTTCCGCCTCCGCCGTAGACGACCGCGGTCTTGTTCTCCAGAAGCATGGTGATTCTCCGTTCGTTCGAGGTGGCCACGACGCTACGAGCTCGGCGGGACGGCCCGCATCGGTCATCGAACGGGCGTTCAACGGGGCAGGTCGGCGGGGGTGGGCGGGGCCGGGGAGCGGCGCGGGCGGGGCGGGCCGGGCGGGTGCGGCGGCGGCCCTAGGTCATGTGTCCGATACCAGCCGGGCCAGCTCCGCGCGGCGGGTGACGCCGATCTTCGGGTACGCCTTGTAGAGGTGGTGCCCGACCGTGCGGGGGCTGAGGTAGAGCTGCGCGCCGATCTCCCGGTTGCTGAGCCCGGCGGCGGCGAGCCGCACGACCTGGAGCTCCTGCGGGGTCAGCCGTTTCAGCGGGTCGGCGTCCCCGGACCGGGCCGCCGGCCGGTCCCCGAGGACCTCCAGCTCGGCGCGGGCGCGCTCGGCCCAGCACTCGGCGCCGAGCCGGGCGAACGCCGCCCGCGCGGCGGTCAGCTCGTCCCGGGCCTCGGTGCGGCGGCGCCGGCGGCGCAGCCACTCCCCGTACAGCAGCCGGGTCCGCGCGGTGTCGTAGGCGCGGTCGCCGTGCAGGCCGAGGGCGGTGCGGTAGTGCTCGTCGGCGTCGTCCCCGGTGGCGAGCAGGGCCCGGCAGCGGGAGATCAGGGCCGTGCTCGACGTGGCCGCCGCCCATGTCTCGAACGCGGGAAGGTGGGTGCGGGCCAGCTCCGGGCGCCCGGCGCGCACCGCCGCCTCCGCGTGGTCCGGGACGGCGCGGATCAGCACGTCGTGCCGGGCCGGGCCGGAGCACACCGCGTCCAGCCGCTCCAGGGCGGCCGCGGCGTTCCCCTCGGCGAGGTCGAGAAGGCCGAGGCCCCAGGACGCGAGCGCGGTGTTGGTCGGGTGCAGGTCGGCGTGTTCGAGGACGCCCGCCGCCAGGGCCCGGCTGCGCCCGGCGTCGGACTCCAGCCGCACCGCGATGCACCGCAGCGCGGTCACCTGCGTGTCCATGCCGATGTCGACGGCGAGCGACATGCCCTCGGCCGCCGCCGCGTCCGCGCCGCGCAGGTCGCCGAGCAGGACCCGCCCGATCGCGAGGCCCTCCAGGATGTAGGGCAGCCAGCCGAGCGCGCCCCGGGCCCTGGCCTGCGCGGCCATCCGCTCCAGCAGCCCGGTCGCGGCGCGGTCGTCGGCCACGAGCAGGCCCATGAAACCGGCGATGATGAGTTCGACGACGTCCTCGATCTCGCCGCGCCGCGCGGCCTCGAAGAGCGCCCGCATCGCAGGGACGGCCCCCCGCGCGCCGTCCGCCAGGCCCCCGTAGGCGATCAGCGCGGCGGTCACCGGCGCCTTCGCCGAGCCCGCGGGCAGCCGCACCCTCCCGAGCAGCTCGACGCTGCGCCGCACCAGGTCGTGGGCGCCGGCGTCCCGGGCGGACCAGACGGCCTCCGTCAGCATGGACACCGCCCGCTCGGGATCGCTCCCGGCGATGAGCGCCGCGCCCCGCAGCGCCAGCTCCGCGTCGGCGGCCGGCGAGGTGCGCTCGTAGGCGACCTGGGCGCGGACGAAGGTGGCCTCGGCGACGACCCCGTCCTGCTCGGTGAGGTGCTCGGCCTCCTCGGCGAGGCGGGCGGCCTGGTCGGGCCGGCCGGCGTCGTAGGCGGCCCGCGCCGCGTGGACGAGCCGCCGGGCCCTGCCCTCCGGCTCGGTGCTGAGCCGCGCGGCGCGCTCGTAGGCGGTGGCGACGGCGGCGGTCCCGCCGCGCAGCTCGGCCCGGTGCGCGACCCGTTCGAGCTCGGCGGCGACGCCCTCGTCGGGGCCGGTCGCGGCCGCCGCCAGGTGCCAGGCGCGCCGGTCGGCGTGCTCGTCGCCGCGCAGGACGCCCGCCAGGGCGCCGTGGACGTCGATCCGCCGGTGGTGGGCCGCGTCCTGGTAGGTGACGGCGCGGATGAGCGGGTGGCGGAACCGCACCTCCCCGCCGTCCAGGACCACGAGCCCGGCCTCCTCGGCCGGTCCGAGGTCGGCCAGCGTCAGGCCGAGCGCCTCTCCGGCGCGCAGCACGAGGCCGAGGTCGGCGGTGCCGTCGGCGGCGACCATCAGCAGCAGCCGGCGGGTGGCGTCCGGCAGCTCGGCCAGCCGGCGCCGGAACGTCTCCTGCACCCTGCCGCCGACCGGCAGCGGACCGGCGGGACGGGCGGGCCGCGACCGCAGGGCGCTCCCCAGCTCGATGAGCGCGAGCGGGTTGCCGGCCGCCTCGTCCAGCAGGCGCTCCCGCACCGGCACGGTGAGGCCGGGCGCGCGCGCCGCCACCAGGTCTCCGGCGGCGCCGCGGTCCAGGCCGGTCAGCCGCAGCACCTCCAGGCCGCGGTCGGGGAACGGGCGGGCGCCGTCCCGGGCCGTGAAGATCATGGAGATGGGGTCGGCACCGAGCCTGCGGGCGGCGAACAGCAGCGCGTCCAGCGACGCGGTGTCCAGCCACTGCGCGTCGTCCACCAGGCACACCAGCGGACGGTCGGCGGCCAGCTCCGACAGCAGCGTGAGCGTGGCCGCGCCGATCAGGAAGCGGTCGCCCGCCGGGCCCGAGCCGAGGCCGAACGCCGACCGCAGCGCCGCCGCCTGCTGCTCGGGCAGCGCGTCGAACCGGTCGCCGTGGGGGTGCAGCATCAGATGCAGCCCGCCGAACGCCAGCTCGGTCTCGGACTCGACGCCGGTCCCGCGGACGATCCGCATGTCCCCGGCGCCCGCCGCGATCCCTTCGATCAGGGCCGTCTTGCCGATCCCCGCCTCGCCCTGGACCACCACGGTCCTGCCCCGCCCGGCGCGGGCGTCTCCGAGCAGACCGGCGAGGTGGTCGAGCTCGCGGTCTCGCCCCATGAGCACGGCACCCACACTACAAGCCGCACCCCCCGAAGCCGGACGAACCGTCCACCCCCGCGGCCCGGAGCGGCGGGGGTCGTGTCAGGGGGCGCCGTAGGGTGGGCGCATGTACTCGACGCGGGTGTCGCGGCACGTGAGGGCCCGTCCATCGGACGTCTACCGGGCGCTCACCGACGCGGACGCGATCATGAAATGGCGGGTACCGGACGGCATGACGAGCGAGGTGCACGAGTTCGACGGCCGCGAGGGCGGCGCCTTCCGGATCTCGCTCACCTACGACGCGCCGACCGGCACCGGTAAGTCGTCGGCGCACACCGACACCTACCACGGGCGGTTCGTGGAACTCGTCCCCGGCGAGCGCGTGGTCGAGGTGTTCGAGTTCGAGACCGCCGAGCCCGCCCTGCAGGGCGAGATGACGATGACCACGACGCTCACCGAGGTCGACGGGGGCACCGACGTGCTCATCGTGCACGACGGCGTGCCCGACACCGTGCCGGCCGCCGACAACGAGACCGGCATGCGCATGGCCTTGGACAACCTGGCCAGGCTCGTCGAATCGGACTAGGAGTCCGCTGCGGAAGTGCCGAACGGGCGTCTCGCGACCGCCGCTGATCAGGCCATCGGTCGGCGTGCCCGGCCGTGGTCGTCCGGCGGATTCCTAGGCGTCGTCGAGCAGGCGGCGGGCGAGGATCGTCGCGCCCCTGACGGCCGCCTGGTCGTCCAGTTGCGTGCGCAGCACGCGGGGCGGGTCGCGGAACTTCAAGCGGGCGGTCAGGCGCGATTCGAGGGGGCCCAGGAGCGCGTCACCGGCGCGGGCGAGGCCGCCGCCCATGACCACGAGGCCCGGGTCCAGCAGCAGGGTCGTCGCGGCGAGGCCGTCGGCCAGGCAGTCGAGCGCCTCCGACCAGACCCGCCCCGCCTTCTCCTCACCCCTCCGGGCCCGCGCGACCACCTCTTCGGCGGGTACGCCCTCGCCGTGGCGGCGGGCGATGGCGGCGGCCGAGGCGTAGGTCTCCAGGCACCCCCGGTTCCCGCAGGCGCAGGGCTCGCCGCCGGGGCGGACGACGACGTGGCCGATCTCGCCGCTCCAGCCGACCGTCCCCGGGTAGGGGGCGCCGTTCAGGATCAGGGCGGCGGCGATGCCGGTCCCGACGGCCACGAAGACGAAGTCGCCCGCACCGCGGCCCGCTCCCAGCACGGCCTCGGCCAGGCCGCCGGTGCGGACGTCGTGGCCGATGGCGACGGGGATGCCGAGGCGCTCGCGCGCCAGGCGCAGGATCGGCACGTCCCGCCATCCCACGTTGGCGGAGTGCACGGCGGTGCCCGTCGCCTCGTCCACGATGCCGAGCAGGGCGATGCCGGCCGCGCGGGCGGGGGAGCCCAGGGACGCGGCGCGGGCGGCGAGATGGGCGGCGAAGTCGAGGACGCCGCCCACCGGGTCTGCCCGGTCGGTGGGCCGCGACTCGCTCGCCAGGACCTGAAGGTCCCCGTCCGCCCGCGCACCTTCACCGACCCGCGCACCTTCACGGACCAGTGCACCTTCACCGACCAGAGCGGCCTTCATCGTCGTGCCGCCCACGTCCAGCCCGATCAGAGTCATTTGACCGAGCCCGCCGTCAGGCCGCCGATGAGGTAGCGCTCGATGAAGACGAACAGGACGACGACCGGGATGATCGCTATCAGCGAGGTGGCGAAGAGGTACTGCCAGTGCGCCTGGTACTGGGTCACGAACGACGGGATGCCGACGGTGAGGGGGCGGCGGTCCGGGGACGCGGTGACCGTCAGCGCCACGATGTACTCGTTCCAGGCCGCGATGAACGTGTAGACGATCGCGGTGACCACGCCCGGCATGGAGATGGGCAGGGTGACCCGGGTGAGGGCGCCGATACGGCCCGCGCCGTCCAGGAAGGCGGCCTCCTCCAGTTCCTTCGGGATGCTGGAGAAGTAGCCGTGCAGGATCCAGATGCAGAACGGCAGGTTGAACGCCGCGTTCACCAGGATGAGCGACAGCAGGGTGTCGGTGAGGTCGAGCGCGACCATCTCCCGGTAGATGCCGATCACCAGCGCGGTCGGCGCGAACATCTGCGTGACCAGGACGAGCAGCAGGAACGCCCCGCGTCCCCGGAAGCGGTTGCGGGCCGTGTAGTACGCGGCGGGCATCGCGCAGGCGAGGGTGACCAGGGTGGCGGCGGCCGCGACGGTGAGGGAGACCCGCAGGTACGTCCAGACGGGCGCGGCCGACCAGACGTCCACGAAGTTCGACCACGTCCAGTGCGAGGGCAGGTAGGTGCCCGGCGACTCGGTCAGTTCGCGTTCGGGCTTGAGCGCGGTGACGAACATCTGCAGGTAGGGCAGCAGGAACGCCAGGGCGACCAGCCAGCCGACGCCCGTGAGGACGATCCGGCGCGTCATCGGACCTCCTCCCGCCAGCGGGCGGCGCGAAGGTACAGCAGCACCATCACGAGGATCAGGGCGAAGTTCACGACCGCCATCGCGCCGGACTCGCCGACGTTCTGGTCGTAGAAGGCGAGTTTGTACATGAAGGTGGTGGTGGTGTCGGTCTTGCTGCCGGGGCCGCCGCCCGTCATCGCCCAGATGATGGGGAACGAGTTGAAGACGTTGATCACGTTGATGATGGACCCGATGAGCACGGCGGGGCGCAGCAGCGGCAGCGTGATGGCGACGTAGGTGCGCACGGGCCCGGCGCCGTCGACGCGGGCCGCCTCGTACACGTCGGCGGGGATCGTCTGGAGCCCGGCGAGGATGACGAACGAGGTGAAGGGCAGCGACACGAACACCGCCACCCACATCATCCACAGCATCGCCTGCCCCGGGTGGGCCAGCCAGTTCACCGGCTCGTCGATCACGTGCAGGTCGAGCAGCACGCGGTTGACCAGGCCGGAGTAGTTGTCCAGCATCCACTTCCAGATCAGCGCCGTCATCAGCACCGACGCCGCCCACGGGACGATGACGGCCCAGCGCACGACGCGGCGGCCGGGGAAGCGGGCGTTCAGCAGCTGGCCGAGGGCGAGCGAGAGCAGCATGGTGATGACCACGACGCCGGCGACCCACAGCAGCGTCCGCAGCACGACCGGGACGAGGTCGTCCTCACCGAACAGGTCGGTGTAGTTGCCGCCGCCCCGGTAGCCGAGCGTGACCCCGGACGAGCTGATCTTCTGCAGCGAGGTGCGCGCCATCTCGATGACGGGCCACAGCACCACGAGCGCGATGAGCGCGAGGGACGGGGCGAGCCACGGCAGCGGCGCCAGGGCGCGTCCGGTCCGCCGGAGGAGGGAGGGGCGGGGGGCCGTCGAGGCGGCGGCCCCCCGCTCCCCGGCCTTGGGATCCCGCACTCAGCCGGCCTTCTCGGCCGTCTTCTGGATCTTGTCCAGGACCTTCTTCGGGTCCTCGTTCGCCGCGGCGGTGCCGAGGTCCTGCTTGACCGCGCCCGCGACCGCCGACCACGCCGGGTTGGACGTCGGCGCGAACTTCGACGTCGGGAGCGCGTCCACGAACTGCTTCATGTACGGGTCGGCGCTGAGCGCGTCGCCGGCCGACTTCGTCACCGGCAGGAAGCCCTCGGTGGTGAGGAACTTCGAGGTGTTCTCCTTCTGGTAGAAGAAGTCCAGGAACTTCTTGACGGCCTCCTTGTTCTTGCCGCCGTCCTTCTTGAACGCGGCGAGGACGTCCATGACGCCGAGGGTGTTGTGCTCGGTGCCGCTCTTGCTCGGCAGCGGCGCGACGCCGAAGTCCAGCTCCTTGTTCACCGGGTCGATGAACCCGGCCTTGGTGAACGGGCCGCCGATCGCCATGCCGATCTTGCCCTGCGCGAACTGGTTGAACACCGTCTTGCGGTCGGTGGTCTCCGGGTTCGGCTGGGTCAGCCCGGACTTGTTGAGGTCCTTGAGGAAGGCGAGGGTGTCGACGTTGGCCTTCTGGTTGATCGCCCACTTGCCGGACGCGTCGACCCAGCCGCCGCCGTTGTTCATCGCCCAGGAGTAGAACTCGGCCTGCGACTCCTCGGGGCCGAGCGGCAGCCCGTACCCGGTCGCGCCCGCCTTCTTGATCTTCTCCGCGTCCGCCCTGACGTCGTCCCAGGTGGCGGGCGGGTCGCTGATGCCGGCCTTCGTGAACAGTGCCTTGTTGTAGAAGAGCAGGCGGGCGCTGGAGATGAAGGGCAGGCCGTACTGCGCGCCGTTGTACTGCGCCTGCTGGACGAAGGTCGGGGTGAAGTCGCCGAGCGTTCCCGGCGACAGCACCTCGTCGGCCTTGTAGATGAGGCCGTCGCGGGCGAAGTCGGAGAACGCGTTGTAGTTGAGGACGTCCGGAACCTGCTTGGTCTGGACGTAGGTCTTCACCTTGGCGTCCATCTGGGTCCAGTCGACCATCTCCAGGTTGACCTTGTAGCCCGAGTTCTTCGCCTCGAAGTCCTTGATCAGGGCGTCCCAGTAGGGCTTGGTGTTGTCGTCGTAGATCGCGGCGACGAACTTGATGGTCTTGCCGTCGGAGTCGCCTCCCGACGAGCTGCCCTTGCCGCAGCCGCTGACGCCGAGTGCCACGGTCAGGCCCGCGGCGACGACGCCCATGAGGTGCCGTTTCATCTGTCCCCGCCTTCTCCGGCTTTCGCGCATGAAAGATTCTGCGCGGTGTGAACGCCCCCCGAGCACAAACGCGCGTGGTGGGGATGAAGATAAACACTGGTCCGTACCAGTTCAAGGGGCCCGTAAAGCACGACTCACAACCGTTATGCGAGGTTTCGGAGACGCCGATCTGGTCCGGTGTCCACGCTGGGCTGGTCTGGTCGCCCGACAGCAGCGTCCGGACGTTCGCTCCCGGAGCTCGCTCAGGACGTCGCCGGAGCCGCCGTCCTGACGCGGCCGGCCGCCTGAGATGTCATTCATCTTGCCTGCGTCCTGTTTTGCCCCAGCTTGACCGGGTAACCCGCCGCCGTACCCGAGTTGGACGATGAGGTGGACAGGACATGAAACTCCGGACGGGCCCGGTCGCGGGCGCGGCCGTCGGCGCCGGCGGGGCGCTGGCCGCGCTCTCGGCGCGGCGCCTGGCACGCCGTGGCCTGGCCGGGCTCGTCACCCGGCTCGAACGGCGGCTCGACCGCGCGGTCCGGCACCTCACCGCGAAGGCGGAGCAGGCCGGCCCGCTCGCCAAGGCCGCCCTGGCCGGGGTGAAGGCGCTGCAAAAGGGCAAGTCCCCCTTGCGCGCGCTGCTGAGCTTCGGCTGGACGGCCCTGAAAGAGACCCTCGCCGGCATCTTCGGGCGGGGACGAAAGGGGAAGCTGACCAACATCGTCGAACAGATCGACGTGGGCGCGCCGCGCCGGCTGGTCTACGACCAGTGGACGCGGTTCCAGGACTACCCGTCCTTCATGAAGAAGGTCATCAGCGTCGACCAGGCCGACGACACCAGGCTGAACTGGAAGGCCAAGATCTTCTGGTCGGCGCGCACGTGGGAGTCGACGATCGTCGAGCAGGTCCCCGACGAGCACATCGTGTGGCGCTCGAAGGGCCCGAAGGGCCACGCCCACGGGACGGTCAGCTTCCACGAGCTGACCCCCGACCTGACCCGCGTCCTGCTCGTCCTGGAGTACCACCCCGTCGGTCTGTTCGAGCGGACGGGCAACCTCTGGCGCGCCCAGGGCCGCCGGACGCGGCTGGAACTGAAGCATTTCCGCCGTCACGTGATGACGCAGGCGCTCCTCCACCCGGACGAGGTGGAGGGCTGGCGCGGCGAGATCCGCGACGGCGAGACCGTCACCAACCCCAAGTGAGGAAGCGGAACATGGCACGCGCAAACCCGATGGGCAAGCTGCCCGTCGGACAGATCGCCAAGAGGCTGCCGATCGGCGGGCGCAAGCGCTCGTCCGGTCTGAGCGCCATCACCAAGGCCCTCCCGGGCGGCCGGGCCGTCGGCACCGCCGGCGGTGTGCTGCTCGGCGCGGGCGCGGCCGTCGCGGCGAGCCGGGCCATCGCCGGCAACCGGGGCGGGCGCGACTCCGACCAGGGCGACCAGGAGCAGTCGAAGGTCTCCGGCACCGGCAAGGGTGCGAAGGACGAGGCCGAGAACGACACCAAGGCCGACACCAAGGCCGACACCAAGGCCGAGGCCAAGGACGCCAAGGACGCCAAGAACTCCAAGGACGACGCCAAGGACGAGCAGTCCGGCGGCAAGGGCAAGGGCATCTTCGGCAAGCTCAAGAACATCCTGCCCGGCGGCAAGGGCGGGAAGGGCGGCAAGGGCGGCGGGAAGAAGGTGAAGGTCACCAACATCATCGAGCACACCGACATCGGTGCGCCGGCCCGCCTCGTCTACGACCAGTGGACGCAGTTCCAGGACTACCCGTCCTTCATGAAGAAGGTCATCAGCGTCGACCAGGCCGACGAGACCAAGCTGAACTGGAAGGCCAAGATCTTCTGGTCGGCGCGCACGTGGGAGTCGACGATCGTCGAGCAGGTCCCCGACGAGCACATCGTGTGGCGCTCGAAGGGCCCGAAGGGCCACGTGGACGGGACGGTGAGCTTCCACGAGCTGGCGCCGAACCTGACCCGCGTCCTGGTCGTCCTGGAGTACCACCCGCAGGGCTTCATGGAGCGGACCGGGAACCTCTGGCGCGCCCAGGGCCGCCGCGCCCGGCTCGAACTGAAGCACTTCCGCCGGTACGTGATGACGAACTCGCTCACCCGCGCGGACGAGATCGAGGGCTGGCGCGGCGAGATCCGCGACAGCGAGGTCGTCCGGACGCACGAGGAGGCCATGGAGGAAGAGGAGAAGTCCGGCAAGGGCAAGGGCTCCGGGACCTCCAAGGACAAGGGTTCCGACACCGCCAAGGACTCCGAGACGGCCAAGGGCTCCGAGAGCGCCAAGGACTCCAAGGACTCGGAGACCAAGGGCTCCCGGAACGGCCGAGGCACCCGGAGCTCCTCCTCCTCCACCTCCCGCACCGGCAAGACCGAGGACCGCGAGGAGGAGTACGAGGAGGCCCGCTGACCCGGCGGCCGGCCGGATCAGCGGATCAGCGGATCAGCCGGGCCAGCTCGACGCGCGAGCGGATCCCGAGGCGGGTGAAGACGTTGCGGAGATGATGGTCGATCGTCCGCGGGCTGAGCAGCAGGCGCGCAGCGATCTCCCGGTTGGTGGCCCCTTCGGCGGCCATCCGGGCGATGTGCGCCTGCTGCGCGGTGAGCTTGCCGAACCCGCTCGCCGCCCGCGGCGCGGTCTCCCCGGCGGCGCGCAGCTCGGCGCGGGCCCGCGCCGTCCACGGGGCGGCGCCGTAGCGCTCGAAGACGCGCAGCGCGGCGCGCAGGTGCTCGCGGGCGGCGCGAGGGCGTCGCCCGCGCCGCAGCCGGTGCCCGAGCAGCAGCTCCGTGCGGGCCAGCTCGAACGCGGCGCCGGCGGCCTCGTGCAGGCGGAGGGCCTCGGTGAAGTGCTCCTCGGCCTCGCCGTCGCATCCGGCCAGCAGGGCCCGGCAGCGGCGGCCGAGCGCCTCCGGCCCCGGGGGCGAGCCCATTCCGTCCACCCAGCGGCGGAAGTGCTCGTAGGCCCCCGCGGCCGGCTCGTGCTCGCCGGTGCGGACCAGCGCCTCGACCAGGTGCGGGACGGCGAGGAGCCGCGCCGGCGGATGCGCGAGCCCGGCGCCGCCCGGCAGGCGCAGGCGCGCGGCCGCGTCGGCCGGCCGGTCCGCGGCGAGGTCGAGGCACGCGGGCGCCCATGACCCGAGGGCGGCCGCGCGGGTGAGGCCCCGCTCGTCGGCGGTGCCGGTGAGCTGCTCCAGCAGCTCGCGCGTCCTGGCCTCGTCGCCGTTGAAGGCGGCGGTGAGGGCCAGGGTGGCGAGCTGCTCGGTGGCGTGCCCGTGCAGGCGGGTGGCCCGGGCGAGGCGCAGCCCGTCGTGGCAGGCGGCGATCGGCGCGGGGGGATGCCCGAGGAGCGCCTCGCAGCGCCCGGCGGCCATCAGCGCGAACGACTCGGCGGGCGCGTCGCCCGAGCGCCGTGCCGAGGCGACCGCCTCGGCCGCCAGCGCGCGGGTGCGGGCGCCGTCCCCGAGCGCGAGGGCCGAGAGCGCCGCCCACGCCTGCGCGGCGGGGTCCGCCACGTCCGGGCCGAGGCGCGCGGCGTCCCCGAACCGTTCCGCGGCCTCCCGGTACCGGCCGCGGAGCACCGCCGCGACACCGCCGAGGTGGGCGAGCAGCAGCTCGGCGCGCGGGCCGGGCGCGGGGAGGTCCAGCGCGCGGGCGCGCTCGGAGATCTCCAGGCGGGCGCGGTCGTCGCCGGACGCGTCGGCGGCCTCCGCGGCCCACATCAGCGCGTCCAGCGCCGCCCCGGCGTCGGTTCCGGCGAGCCGCTCGGCCGCGTCGCGCAGCACGGGGACCGCGGCCGCGGGGGAGCCCGCCGCCGTCTCGATCTCGCCGCGCAGGGCGGCGGCGCGGGCGATGCGGGTCCCGTCGCAGCCGCGCGGCCTGACCTGCCGGAGCATGGCGCGGGCCCGCCGCGACCGTCCGCTCGCCCAGGCGTCCCCGGCGGCGGCCAGGTACCGGTCCGTCCGCGCGCCGTGCTCGACGGTCAGGGCCGCGGCGCGCTGCCACATCCGCCAGGAGTCGGCGTAGCGGCCCGTCCGCCGGGCCGCGGCCGCCGCCCCCGCCAGCTCGGCGGCGAGCCGGTCGTCGGGCTCGCCCGCCACGGCCGCGCGGTGCCAGAGCCGCCGCGGGCGCTGCCATTCCTGGACCAGGACGCCGGCGAGCAGCGTGTGCGCGTCCTGCCGCTCCTCGCGCGTCGCGTCGGCCCACAGCGAGGACCGGACGAGCCGGTTGCGCACCGTGACCCCGTCGCCCTCGAACCGCAGCAGCCCCGACTCGCGGGCCGCGTCGAGGTCGCCGTCGCCGATGCCGTCCGCCCGGACGGCCCGCTCCATCGTCGCGGCGCCGAGCCACTCCTCCGCCACGGTCATCAGCACCAGGCGCCGCGCCCCGGAGGGCAGCGCGCGGTAGCGGCGCCGGTGCAGGGCGCGCAGGGAACTGGACGGGGGCAGCGCCCGCGGCGGCGGCGCGGCGCCCGACAGCTGCCCGGACGTCAGCGCGCCGGCCAGCTCGCGGATCGCGAGGGGCCGGCCGCAGGCCAGGTCGACGATCTCCTCGGTCAGCTCGCCGCCCGCCGAGCCGTCCAGGTCGCCGCCGAGCGCGTCGCGCAGCACCCGCCGGCTCGCGTCCTCGGCCAGCGGCGCGAGCCGCAACCGCCGGATGCCGGCGAGCGCGCCCGCGTCCGGCTCGCCGTCGCGGACGGACAACAGCACCGCCACCGGCTCGTCCCCGACGCGCCGCGCCGCGAACGCCAGCACCTCCAGTGAGCCCGCGTCGAGCCAGTGGACGTCGTCGGCCCAGCACAGCACGGGCCCCTTCCGCGCGGCCCGGCCCAGCAGCTCGCACACCGCCGTGAACAGCACGAACGGCTCGGCGCGGGGGGCGCCGGACAGGATCGCGGCGAGGGCGTCGCGGTGCGCCGGCGGCAGCTGCGCGACCTGGCCGGACAGCGGGCGCAGCAGCCGGTGCAGCCCGGCGTACGGGACGCCGGTCTCGCCGGGGACGCCGGTCGTGCCGAGCGTGCGGAAGCCCGCGCCGGCGCCGCGCACGGCGGCCTCCAGGAGGGCCGTCCGGCCGACCCCGGCGTCCCCGGCGGCGACCAGGGCGCCGCCGTGCCCGTCCCGGGCCCGGTCGAGCATCGCCTCGACCTCCTGAAGGTCGCGTTCACGTCCGTGCAGCCGTTCGTGTGCCATGCCGGTCCCTCCTCGGCGGGAACCACCCTCGCCCGGGAGCCGCGGGAGCTATTGGACGGGGTCTCAAAAGGGAAGGTGACCTCAGGTCAACACGGGCACCCCGCACCGGTCCAGAGCGGGCTTCGGTTTCGGGGACCCGGCGCAATCGGGACGGGCGCCGGTTGTGAGCGCGCACAGTGTCGGCGTCCCAGGATGGCCCGTGCGCCCCCGTGGTGGCACGATGAGGCCCCCGCGTTGTGCGGGGCGCGCCCGGTGCTGGAGGTGGCCCGCGATGAACGTCGGCCAGGTGGACGCCGATCGCACGATCATGCGCAAGGCGGTGCTGCGGCTCGCGGACCGGCTGCCCGACCTCGCCGACCGGCTCACCGCCGAGATCCTGTCGGGTGACCGCGGCGACCGCGACGACGCCTTCCGCCACGACGTGTGGGAGATGTGCCACACGGGGCTCGGGCACGGCTTCAAGACGATCCTGGACCCCGATCGCGGCCGCGCCGACCTGGAGTGGGCGCGGCGGCTCGGGCAGCGGCGCGCGCACCAGGGCCAGCCGCTCGACCAGCTGCTGCGCTCCTACCGGCTCGCCGGGCGGGTGTTCTGGGAGGCCGTCGTCGAGGTCGTCGGCCGGCACGACCCGGAGAACGTCGCGGCGCTGATCCGGCAGGCGACCCGCACCTGGGACACGATCGACCAGCAGTCCGGCGCGGCGGCCGCCGCCTACCACCGCACCGAGCTGGACCTCGCGCGGCGCAGCGAGGAGCGCGTCCAGGCGATCGTGGACGCCCTCCTGGACGGGCAGGGCGCCGACGGCGGGCTGCTGGCGACCGCCACGTCCGTCCTCGGGCTGCCCGCGACCGGCCGCTACGCCGTGGTGATGCTCGGCGCGGAGGGCGGCTTCGGGGACGGCGTGAACCGGCGGCCCGGCGACACCGGCGGGATGCGGTTCATCTGGCGGCTGCGCACCGACGCCCAGGTGGCGCTGGTCGCGCTCGGCACCGCCGAGCTCGACGACCTCGTGGACGCGGTCCGCCCCTACGCCCGGTCGCACGCCGGCGTGAGCCCGGTCGTCGGCAACCTCGCCGAGCTGGGCGGCGCCCGCTGGTTCGCCGAGCTGGCGCTGCGGACGTGCCGCGGCCCCGGCAACCAGATCGCCCGCCTGGACCGCAGGCTCCCCGACGCCCTCGTGCTGTCCCAGCCCCGCCTCGCCGGACGCCTCGGGGAGGTCGCGCTCGGGGGGCTCGGGGACGTCGACCCCGGGTTCCGCGACGCCCTGCTGACGACGCTGGAGACCTGGCTGGAGTGCGGCGGCTCCGCGGCCCGCGCGGCCGACCGGCTGTTCTGCCACCGCAACACCGTCCTCAACCGGCTCCGCAGGATCGAGCTGCTCACCGGGCGGACCCTCGCCCGGCCCGGCGACCTGGTCGAGCTCGTCCTCGCGCTGAGCGCGCTGCGGCTGCACGGCCCCGGGGACGGCGCGCCCGGCCCGCACGCCGAGGGGCCGCCCGCGCGGGGAGGCGGGCGGCCCGGCAGGTGAGTCGGTCCGGTCGGTGATCAGGGTCAGGAGTTGGGGCAGGTGTCCCGGTACTCGGAGATGGTGAGGTCGCGCGAGGGGGCCGGGCACAGGAACTGGTCGTAGCGGGTGTCGTTGTCGATGTACCGCTTGAGCCAGGAGATGCTGTACTTCGCGATCGTCGTGTTCGAGGTGTTGGGCGCGAAGTGGCTGGCGCCCGCCAGCTCCAGGTACGCCTTCTCCGACGCCGCCGGGATGCTCGCGTAGAACGGCTGGGAGTGGCTGGCGACCGGAGCGACCGTGTCCGCCTGAGCTCCGATGATCATGGTGGGGACGCGCACGTCCGAGAAGTTCTTCTGCAGGTCCCACGGCGTCAGCGGGATCGCGGCCTGCAGCTGCGGGCGGTCCTCGGCGGCCTCCAGCGTCCCGCCGCCGCCCATCGAGTGGCCCATCACGCCGAGCCGGGTCGTGTCGATCCGGGTCCGGACGGTGCTGCGCTGCGTGAGGTAGTCCAGCGCGGCCTCCAGCTGCCGGGCGCGGCTGTCGGGCTGGTCGAGGCGGGTGAGGGTGTCGATCGTGAAGATGACGAACCCCTGCGAGGCGAGCCGCGGCCCGAGCCAGGCCATGCTGGTCTGGTCGGCGGTGAAGCCGGGCGCCACCGCGACCGCGCCGAAGGTGCCCTCGGCGGTGCTGGTCGGGTAGTAGATCGTCCCGCCGCCGAAGCCGGTGACGCCGAGGGACGAGACGCTCGTCTGGGACGTCGCGAACGGGCCGCGCAGGGCCTCGATGCTCTGCCGCGTCGGGGCGGGGCCGCGCTCGTAGGGGTTGTCGGCGGCCTGTGCGGTCTGGGGGACGGCGAGGGCGGCCGCGGTCAGCGCCGCGGCCAGCGCCGTCTTCGCCGCGCGTGCGGTGAGGGTGGGCACGTCGTGTCGCTCCTGTTCCGGGGGGCGGAGCCGGAGGGCCGGCTCCGAAACGGGGCGGGGCCGGTCACCCGGCTCCTGGACGCGCACATTCTCGGCGCGCGGCGCGCCCCGGGACATCGGCGAAATCGCCGGTCATCCCGTGACGGCCGCCCTGACCAGCCGGAAGAAGCCGAACGGCCGCAGCGCGTCGTCCCGCCGCCACAGGTGCGCGGGGACGACGTCCTCCGGCACCGGTATCCCGGCCGCCTCCAGCAGCCCCTTCCTGCATTCCTGGGCCGCCGGATGGTCGGCCTTGAAGACCGGCGACTCCTGACGGAGTTCGGGGCCGCCCGCCCCGGCTCGTACGCTGGCACCCGTCGCCGTGACCGGACTCGCGGGCACGGGCGGCGGGGACGGCGGCCCTCGGGCCGGGAAGCGGGGGACGGGGTGGCAGGGGCGGTACCGGGGCCGCGGTCGGCGCGGGTGATCGTCGGGGTGGTGCTCGCCTCGTTCGCCGCGGTGTACGCGCTGGCGGCGCCCTCGCGGACGGAGGGCGCCGCGCGGGTGGCCGCGGCGACCGCGCTCGTGGTGGTGGTCGTGCTGGCCCAGTTCGTCCAGGTCGTGCCGCACTGGCGGAGACGGCGCGGCTGGAGCCTGCCGGCGCAGGCGGCGGCCGCCTACACGGGCGTCATCGCGTTCGGGACGTCGGCGGGAGTCCTCGGCTTCGTCGTCGGGTCGCTGCTGCTCGCGGGCGCCTGGCCGGCCGCCGCCTGCGTCCTGGCGAGCGCGGCGCTCGCGGACGCCCTGCGCGGCGGCGCGAGCGCCGACGTCACGATCACCTGCCTGCTGACCGGGCTCGTGGTCTACGGGCTGGTGCGGCTGGCGGACCGGGCGGACGACGTCGCGGCGGCCCGGCTGCCCCTCACCGTGGCGGCCGTGGAGCGGGAGCGGCTGCGGATCGCGGCGGAGCTGGACGGCGGGCTCGGCGACGGCCTGCGGGCGATCTCGGCGGGCAGCCGGCGCGCGCTCGACCGGCCGGAGGGCATCGCGGACGTGCTGGCGGTGGCCAGGGAGTCGCTGAACAGGGCGCGCACCGCCGCGGCCGACCTGCGGAGCATGTCGCTCGCCCCCGAGATGGCGGCGGCGCGGGCGCTGCTGGAGGCGGCGGACGTCCGGGCCGAGGTGCGCGAGGGGCACCGGGAGCCGCTCGGCCCGGCCGGGGCGCTGCTGGCGACGGTGCTGCGCGAGGCGGTCACGGACGTGGTGCGCGCCGGTTCCGCGCGGACCTGCCTGGTCGCGACGTCGGAGCGGGGCGGCCTCGTCGGGTTGCGGGTGGTCAACGACGGCGTCCGGACGGCCGAGCGCGGCGCGGACGGACTGGAGGCGGCGGCGGGACGGGTGCGCGCCGCGGGCGGGACCTTCTCGGCCGGCCTGGACGAGGACGGCCGCTTCGCGGTGGAGGCCGCCGTCGCCGCGGGGGAGCCCGCGGTGAGCCTGCCCGACCGGGCGGCCTACCGGCTCTCGCTCGCGCTGCTGGCCGCCGTCCTGGCGGGGTTCTCCGTCAAGGGGCTGCTGCTGGTCGCGTGGGGGCCGCTGTGGCCGGCCGCCGCCGCGGGGCTGGCGCTGATCTCGGCGGTGCAGCTGCTCTGGGCCGGGCGCGGGCGGCCCCGGTGGTGGCCGCCGATCCTGGCGGTCCTCGGCTTCGCTCCCCTCGCCGTCTTCGGGAAGGCGTGGCTGGGCGTCGCCGGGTTCCTCGCCGGGACGTTCCTGGTCGGGCTCCCGGCATGGGCCGCGGTCCCCCTCGTGGCGGCGTGCATGGCGGCGACCGGCGTCGCCGCGCGGGCCCTCGGGCTCGGCACGGCGGCGGTCGCCAACTACGTGATCAGCACGCTGGTGACGGGCCTGGTGGTGTACGGGCTCGTCCGGCTGGCGCGGCTGGTGCGGGACCTGCGGGCGGCCGGGGACGAGCTGGCGAGGGCGGCGACCGTCCAGGAACGGCTGCGGGCCGCCCGGGACCTGCACGACCTGCTCGGGCACAGCCTGGCCGCGATCCTGCTCAAGTGCGAGCTGGCCCGCCGGCTCGCCCGGGTGGACCCGGAGCGCTCCCGCGCGGAGCTCGCCGAGGTCGTCGGCATGGCCGAGCAGGCCCGCGGCGACCTGCGCACCGCGACCGGCGGGGACGCCGAGCTCACACTGGACGGGGAGGCGGCGTCGGCGCGGTCGGTGCTGGCGGCCGCCGGGGTCGAGGTCGAGACCGTCCTCGGGCACCCGGTCCTGGACGGTCGCGTGTCGGCGGTACTCGGCACGGTCCTGCGCGAGGCGGTGACCAACGTGCTCCGCCACAGCGCCGCCACCCGCAGCACGATCGCGACCGGACGGGACGGCGGCGCCGTCTGGCTGGTCGTGGAGAACGACGGGCTCGACCCGGCGGCTCCCCGGACCGCCCCCGGCGCCGGCATCGGGAATCTGACCACGCGGCTCGCCTCGGCGGGGGGAACGCTCAGCGTGCGCGCCGACGGGAAGGGATGCTTCCGGCTGGAGGCGAGGATCGGCTAGAGCCAGCCCGCCTCCCGCGCGATGCGCGCGGCGTCGGTGCGGTTGCGGGCGTCGAGCTTGGTGACGGCGGCCGTCAGGTAGTTGCGCACCGTCCCGGCGGACAGGTGGAGGCGCCCGGCGATCTCCGGGGCGTCCGCGCCCTCCGCCGCGAGCCGCAGCACGTCGGTCTCGCGCGGGGTGAGCGGGTTGTCGGCGAGGTCCCAGGCGGTGAGCGCGAGGCTCGGGTCGAGGACCCGCTCCCCGGCGGCGACCCTGCGGATGCCGGCGGCCAGCTCCTCCGGCGGCGCCGTCTTCAGCAGGAAGCCGCGGACGCCCGCCGTCAGGGCGCGGCGCAGGTGACCGGGCTTGCCGTGCCCGGTGAGCACGAGTGTCGCGACGTCGGGGACGGCCTCGCGCAGCGCCGCCGCCGCCGCGAGGCCGTCCAGGCCCGGCATGTCGATGTCCAGCACGGCGACGTCGGGACGGGCCGAGCGGGCCGCGGGCAGCACCTCGTCCCCGCGCTCGACCTCGGCGACCACGGTGAGGTCGGGTTCGAGCGCCAGCAGCGCGGCGAGGGCGCCGCGCACCACGTGGTGGTCGTCGGCGAGAAGCACCTTGATCACGGCTCATGTCTACCAGGCGCCGGCCGCCCGGACGGCGTCACGCCCGCACCCGTGACGAGGTCACGGGTGGCCGGTGATCTCCACTCTGGTGGCCGGAACCGCAGGTCACGAGACTGATGGGCATGAACGACGCGGTGCGCATGAACGCGGTGAGCAAGGTCTACGGACGAGGTAGGGGAGCGGTGGCGGCGCTGCGGGAGGTGACGGCGTCCCTCCCGCGGGGCCGCCTCACGGCGGTGATGGGGCCGTCGGGTTCGGGCAAGAGCACCTTCCTGCACTGCGCCGCCGGTCTCGACACGCCCACCTCCGGCACGGTCCGGCTGGGGGACACCGAACTGTCCTCCATGAACGAGACGAGGCTGACCGAGCTGCGCAGGCAGCGCGTCGGCTTCGTGTTCCAGGCGTTCAACCTGGTGTCGTCGCTGACCGTGGAGCAGAACATCACCCTTCCGCTCCGCCTGTCGCGCACGCGCCCGGACAAGGCGTGGCTCACCGAGGTGGTCGCCCGCGTCGGGCTGGCGGACCGGACCGGGCACCGGCCCGGGCAGCTGTCCGGCGGGCAGCAGCAGCGGGTCGCGATCGCACGTGCCCTGGTGACGCGCCCGGACGTGGTGTTCGGGGACGAGCCCACGGGCGCGCTCGACACGGTGACGGCCCGGGACGTGCTGACGCTGCTGCGCGAGGCCGTGGACGGCATGGGCCAGACGGTGGTGATGGTCACGCACGACCCGGTCGCCGCCTCCTACGCCGACACGGTGCTGTTCCTGGCGGACGGACGGATCGTCGACACGATGGACGCCCCGTCCAGCGACAAGGTCGCCGCCCGCATGACCCGGCTGGGAGCGTGGAAGTGATGATCGGACTCGTGCTCGGCACGCTGCGCCATCGCAAGGCGGGCTTCGCGGGGGCGTTCGCCGCGCTGCTGTGCGCGGCGGCCCTGGTCTGCGCGTGCGGCATCCTGCTCGACACCGGCCTGCGCGGCTCCGTCGCGCCCGAGCGGTACGCGGGGGCGCCGGTCGTCGTCACCGGCGACCAGTCCGTCCACCAGGTGACCGTCAAGAAGAAGGGCAAGCGCAAGCACAAGGCCAAGCCGCTCGCCGAGCGCGTCTGGCTGCCCGCCTCGGTCGCCGCGAGGGTCCGGGCGGCGGACGGCGTCCGGGGCGTCGTCACCGAGGTGACGTTCCCCGCCGAGATCGGCGCCGCCGTGGACGGCCGCCCGTCCTCCGGCCACGGGTGGGAGTCCGCGGCGCTCACCCCGTTCACCCTCCGCGAGGGCCGCGCCCCGGCCGCGGACGACGAGATCGTGGTCGACGCCGCCACGGCGCGCGCCCGCCGCCTGCACCCGGGCACGGCGGTGCGGGTCGAGTCCGCCGTCCCCGGCACCTACCGTGTCGTGGGCGTGACCCGGCAGGCGCTCGCGCACCAGACCGCCGTCTTCTTCTCGACGGCTCAGGCGGCCCGCCTGTCCGGCCACGACGGCATGGTCACCGCCGTCGGCGCCCACGGCCCCGCCCGGGCCGTCGAGGAGGCCGTGCGCGGCACCACGGCGACCGTCCACACCGGCGGCGACCGGGGCCGGGCGGAATTCCTCGGCGCGGAGAAGGCGCGCGTCAAGCTCATCTCCCTGGGCGGCGCCCTCGGCGGGACGGCCCTGCTCGTCGCCGTCCTCGTGGTGTCCGGGACGTTCGCGCTGTCGGTGCGGCAGCGGGAGCGGGAGATCGCGGTGCTGCGGGCGGTCGCCGCGACGCCGCGGCAGGTCCGCCGGATGATCGGGGGCGAGGCGCTGCTGGTCGGGCTTCTCGCGGGACCGCTCGGCGCGGCGGCCGGCCTGCCGCTGGCGTTCCGGCTGCGGGACGAGTTCCGCGGGCTCGGCGCCCTCCCGCCGAACCTGGACCTCGTCGTCGGCCCGTTCCCGCCGCTCGCCGCCGCGCTCGCCACCGTCCTCGCGGCCGTGGCCGCCGCCCGGATCACCGCCCGCGGGGCGGCCCGGGTCCGTCCCGTCGAGGCCCTCGGCGACGCGGCGACGGGCCGCGCCCGGCTCGGCGCCGTCCGGACCGCGGCCGGACTGGCCGTCGCGGCCGGGGCCGCCGCCCTGACGGTGCTGCTGGCGCACCTCGACACGGAGGCGGCGTCCAGCCCGGTGACGATGCTGACCACGATCGTCTGGACCGCGGCCGTCGCGATCCTCGGCCCCGCCGTCGTCCGGGCCGCGATCGCCGTGCTCGCCGTCCCGCTCCGGCTCCTCCCGGGCGGCGGGCTCCTGGCGGCGGCCAACCTCGCCGCGGGCGCGCGGCGCCTGGCGTCCGTCGTCACCCCGCTGACGCTGATGATCGGGCTGACCGCGACGATCCTGTTCGTTCAGACGACGATCGGCCACGCCGCGACACGGCAGGCGCGCGAGGGCACGCTCGCCGCGCACGCCGCCGGTCCCGGGATCCCGCACGGCACCGCCGAGCGGATCCGGCGGACGCCCGGCGTGACCGCCGTGACCGAGGTCCTGCACGGCACCGTCCGGGTCGGCCTGGAGAACTACGGCGTCCAGGGCGTCACGCCGGAGGGCCTCGACCGCACCCTGGACCTGGACGTCCGGGCGGGGTCGCTCGACCGCCTGGACGCCTCCGGCATCGCGGTCAGCGCCACCGCCGCCCGGCGCCTCGGCGTCGGGCCCGGGGACCGGCTGCCGCTCACCCTCGGCGACGGCACTCCGTTCGCTCCCACCGTGATCGCGGTCTACGGGCGCGGCCTCGGCTTCGGCGACCTGACCGTCGACCGCGACCTGCTGGCCGCCCATGTCGACGACCCCCGCGGCACGCTGCTGATCGCGGGCGGTCCTCCGCGCGGTCTCCCGGTCGCGGCCCCGGGCGCGCTCGCCGAGGCCGGGCCGGCGGGCAACGCGGAGATCGCCTACGTCGCCATGGGGCTGATCATCGCCTTCACCGCGATCGCCGTGGTGAACACCCTCGCGATGGCCACCGCCGGCCGGTCCCGCGAGTTCGCCCTGCTGCGCCTGGTCGGGACGACCCGGCGCCAGCTCATGGCGATGCTCGGGTGGGAGACGCTCGCCGTCGCCTTGATCGCCGCCGTCCTCGGCACCGCGATCGCCCTCGCCACGCTCGCCGCGTTCGGCGCGGGCATGACGGGCGGCCCCCCGTACGTCCCGCCCCTCGGCCACCTGGGAATCCTCGCCTGGGGCCTCCTGCTCGCCGCGGCCGCGACCTTCCCGGCCGCACGCCTCGCCATGGCCTCCCGCCCCGCCGAAGCCGTGGGCGCCCGCGAGTGACGCCGGTCAGGCGCGGGAGCGGGTGGTGCCGCCGTTGACGTGGAGGATCTGGCCGACGAGGGTCGGGAGGCGCTCGTCGGCCAGGAACGAGACCGCCGCCGCGACCTCCTCGGGGGTCGCGATCCGGCCGAGGGGCGCCCGGGCGGCGTACCGGGCGCGGATCTCCTCGACGCGCACGCCCGCGGCCGCCGCGTCCACCTCCAGCAGCGGCGTGTCGATCGCGCCCGGCGCGACCGCGTTCACCGCGATGCCGAGCGGGGCGAGTTCGCGGCCGAGCGACTTGGCGAGAGCGACGACCCCCGCCTTGGACGCCGAGTAGGCGCTCGCGTTCGGCCACCCGATCAGCCCCCACTCGGACGCGGTGAACACCATCCGGCCGCCGCCGCGCTCCACCATGCCCGGCATGACGGCCTGCGCGCACGCGAACGTCCCGCCGAGGTCGTCGTCGACCGCGCGCCACCAGCCGCCGCGGTCCTGCACTTCGGTGAACGGGACCATCTCCAGCCGGCCGGCGCAGGTGACGAGGAGCGCGATCTGGCCGCCCGTGCGGCGCTCGATCTCCGCCACCATCGCGGTCACCGCCGCCGGGTCGGAGACGTCGGCCGGCGCGGCGAGGCCGTTCAGCTCGGCGGCGAGCGCGGCCACGTCCCGCCCGGGACGGTCGTTGAGGGCGACCATGCGGCCGTCGGCCGCGAGCCGGCGCGCCACGGCCGCGCCGAGCCCGCCGGCCGCCCCGGTGATCAGCGCGATCGTCATCAGAGCACCGTCCCGGCGTTCGGGGAGAGGACCTCGCCGGCGCAGAACGTGCCGTCCTCGACGAGGTAGGCGACGGCGAGCGCGACCTCCTCCGGGGACGTCAGCCGCCCGGCCGGCACCCCCTGCAGGTAGGACGGCCTGCGCCAGGGCGAGTCGGACGGGACCATCGGCGTGTTGGTCGGGCCGGGCGCCACCGCGTTCACCCGTATCCCGGACGGTCCGAGCTCCACCGCCAGCGACCGGACGAACCCGATCACCGCGCCGGTGGCCGCCGAGTAGTGCGCCTCGGCGCTCGCGCCGCCGATGGCGAGGTGGGAGGTGACCGCCACCATGCTGCCCCGGCCGCGCTCGGCCATCCCCGGCGCGACGGCCGCGCACACGTTGACCACACCGCCGAGGTGCACCCGCAGCATCCGCCGCCAGTCGGGCCAGGCGATGTCGGACATCGGGACGATCGCGTGGTGCCCGGCCGCGCACACCGCCGCCTCGACCGGGCCGAGCTCCCGCTCGATCCGCCGGACCGCCGCGCTCACCTGCGCGGGTTCCGCCACGTCCACGCTCACCGAGTGGTAGGTGTCCGGGGCCTGGCGCAGGTCGAGCCCCGCCGTCCGCCAGCCGCGCCCCGCCAGCTCGCGCACCAGCGCGGAGCCGACGCCACCGGCCGCCCCGGTGACGAGCGCGACCCGCCCGTCCATGAGATCACCTCGCAACCCTCCGAAAACACCAGGCAAACCCGGCATAACCGCTGGTGACAAGCATCATGGGGATTTCTTGGCCGAACCCACCACGGCGCGCCCGGCCTTTCGTGCACTTGCCCAAAACACGGTCACGGCCGCGGGAGGGCGCCCGGCCGGGGTGAGAGGGTGAGGCTGTGACCAGCGATTCCGCGCTGCCGCACCTCACCGTCCGGCAGCTCCTGGAGGTGCCGCGCTTCCGGCTGCGCCTGGTCGCCGGGCAGGACGGCCTCGACCGCCCGGTCCGCTGGGCGCACTCCACCGAGCTGCTCGACCCCGGCCCCTACCTGCGCGGGCAGGAGGTCGTGCTGACGGTCGGCGCGTCGCTGCGGGACGCGGGCGCGTGCGCCGCGTTCGCCGCCTCGGTCAAGGCCGGCCGCGCGAGCGCGATCGGCTACGGCGTCGGCGACATGACCGACGCCGTCCCCGCGGAGCTGCGCGACGCCTGCGACCGGGCCGGCCTCCCGCTGCTGGAGGTGCCGCCGGAGATCCCGTTCCTCGGGTTCACCGAGTGGTTCGCCGAGCGGCTCGCGTCCGCCGGCGACGAGCGGCACGAGCGGGAGGAGACCGGTCGGCTGCTGCGCATGGTGCGCGACGGGCTCGCGTCCGCCGAGGCGCTGCGCTCCCGGATCGACGACGCCGGGCTCGACCCCGCGTCCCTGCTGGTGATAGCGATGGACGGCGCGGTCGAGGAGCAGCTGCCCGGCGTCCTCGGCCTGGACGAGGACACGGCCCTGCTCGTCACCAACGACGCCCACGCCTGGACCGAGCCCGCCGGCGTCGGCAGCCCCGGCCCGCTCGAGCACCTGCCGCTCTCGCTCGCCGAGAGCCTCACCGCGCTGGACGCCGCGCGCCGCGGCGGCGGGGTCGTGCACGCCGCCGACCTCGCCACCTTCCAGGCCCTCCTCGGCCGCCTCGACCAGGACCAGCTGGCCCCGTTCACCGAGCAGATCGCCCGGCCGCTGAGCGACTACGACGCCGCGCACGGCACCCGCCTCACCGAGACGCTGCGCACCTTCCTGGACATGGGCGGCGCGGTCGGGGCGACGTCGCGGACCCTGTTCCTGCATCCGAACACCCTGCGCCACCGGTTGTCCCGGATCGAGTCGCTGACCGGCCGCGACCCGATGCGGTTCGAGGACCGGGTGGCGCTGGCGATCGCCGTCTGGGCGGGGCGCTGAGGGCCGTCCCCCGTCCAGAATCGTCTGATATGGACGGGATTAGGGGTTTGCGGCCTTCGGTGATGAGGGCAGCGCGGTTCGGCAAAATCTCGGAAAAGAGCGACGTCGATTCCCGGGTGCCCAGTCCGATCATCATGACGGCGCGGACACCGGTCCCTGTCCCCACCGAAAGTGATCATTTCCGGTCGTCCGGCCGGTGCCCGCACGGGTCCGTTCCTGGATCACCTTCGTCGCTCCAGGCGCACGCGCCACGCCGATTTCGGCGTTCTGACCACCCTGCGTATTCATTGTCGTCCTGAATGGGCGGGCGGACAGGTCCGAATTCCGCTTTTCCGGCCGCTCTTGGGATGGGGGGTCTAGGTTTGCCGCGAGAGGTGCCCGTACCTGCTGGAAGGAGCGTCAGACATGACGGATGCCACCCGGGGCCCGGGAAAGGGATCGGACACCAAGATCAACACTGATGTCCCGCAGTCGGCGCGGATCTGGAACTACTGGCTCGGGGGGACCGACAACTACGAGATCGACCGGGTCGCCGGCGACCACTACGTCGGGCTCTACCCGGGCATCGTGGAGATCGCCCGCGCCGGCCGCTACTTCATGGACCGGGCGATCCGGTTCCTGGCCCGCGAGCGCGGGATCCGCCAGTTCATGGACTGCGGGACCGGCCTGCCCACCGTCGACAACACCCACGAGATGGCCCACCGCGCAGCCTCCGACGCCAAGGTCGTCTACGTCGACAACGACCCGCTCGTCCTCGCGCACGCCCGCGCCCTCATGAACGAGGGCCGCACCGCCTACATCGACTGCGACCTGCACGACCCGAAGACGATCATGGATCGGGCCTCGGAGCTGCTGGACCTGTCCCGGCCCGTCGGGCTGATGATCATCGGGGTGCTGGGGCACATCGTCGACCCCGACGAGGCGTACGGCGTCGTCCGCGGGCTGATGGACCCGCTGCCGTCCGGGAGCTACCTCATCCTGCACGACTCCACCGACGAGAACGAGAGGTTCAACGCGGCGCAGCGCGCCTACGACGAGACCGGCGCGAACCCGTTCCGGCTGCGCACACCCGAGTTCATCCGCGGCTACTTCGACGGCCTGGAGATGGAGGAGCCGGGGCTGGTGACGAGCGGGGCGTGGCGTCCCGAAGTGGGGCCGATCGAGGGCGAGGCCCTGCCGACCAGGTGCGGGGTGGCCCGTAAACCCTGACGCGCCGTGCCGAGAACCGCCGGAGGGGTCCGGACCACGTGGCCCGGACGGTAGGTAACATACGGTCTTATCTCCGACGCGCAGCGTGAACTATAGTCGGAGCGGTCGTCCATGCCGTCTTCTGATGAGGAGTCCCCCCTTGGCCTCCGTCACGATCACCGGCAGCAGGAAACCGACGTCGTCGCGGAGCGCTCCGGCCGGTGCGGCCCGCGCGCAGGGCGACCCGCTCGTCCCGCGCATGCTGCTCGCCAAGCGGCTCCGCGAGCTGCGGGAGGCGGCCGGGCTGTCCCGGCCCAGGGCGGGCCTGGCGATCGGCGCGTCCGAGTCGAAGATCACGCGGCTGGAGCTGGGCCGCACCCGCGCCAAGGCCGGCGACGTCGCCGGGCTGCTCGACCACTACGGCACCGACCCCGGCGAGCGCGCGACCCTGCTCGCCCTCGCCGAGCAGACCGGCGCGCGGCCCTGGTGGCACGGCGACGGCGACATCGTGCCGCGCTGGGTCCGCGACTACCTCAGCGCCGAGCAGGCGGCCAAGCTGGTCCGCACGTTCGAGGCCCAGTTCGTCCCCGGCCTGCTGCAGACCGAGGACTACGCCCGCGACCTGGTCCGCCGCCTGCACCCCGAGTCCGAGGCCGAGGTCGAGCGGCGCGTGGAGCTCCGGATGCGGCGCCAGCGCGTCCTGCGCCGCCGGCCGCGCCCGCTCAACCTCTGGGTCGTGCTGGACGAGGGGGCCCTCTGGCGTCCCGCCTGCGCGCCCGAGACGATGCGCATGCAGATCCTGCACATCGTCGAGCAGTGCCGGCGGCCGAACGTCACCATCCAGATCGCGCCCCTCGGCATCTCCGGCCAGGTGGCCGGCGACGGGTCGCTCACCCTCGTCCGGTTCCCGCAGCAGGGCCTCCAGGACATGGTCTATCTGGAGCGTCCCGACAATGCCGTCTATCCGACGCGGCGCGCCGAGATCGAGCACCACTGGCACATTTTCAACAGGCTGGTCACCGAGGCCGCACCTCCCGAGCAGACGCCCCGGATACTCGCGCGAATCCTCACCACCTACCGAACCGCCTACTGGACGACGTACTGAGCCGGCCGCCGCCCGCTGCGCGCGGCCCGTGGCCCCCGCCTGCCGGGGGCCACGATCGGTTTATGGGTGAATGCGCCATGACCACCGGTGATCGCCCGCGCCTCCGATTCCATATTCCCGCCTGACCGCTTCCGGCCTATATTCATAACGGACGGAAAATCGGGAGGCTCAGCGCGGCCGATCGGGGACGTACGAATCATGGGCCCCGTCGATGGCCATGTTTACCGGTCGGTCACCCGGTTAACGGGCATCGATGTACGCCCCCGCGCCGCCACCGCCCCAGGGGGAACACCATGTCCGTCAGCGAGCGATTGTGGAACGCCACCGAGGAACGCCGGGCGAGGACCGAACTGCAGGCCGGGGAGAACTTCCCCGTCGCCTCCCGGCTGCTTCCCGCACGCCACCGCGCGCACCTGCTGAACGTGTACGGGTACGCGCGGCTGGTCGACGACATCGGCGACGAGGCGCCGCCGGGCGAGCGGGCCGGCCTCCTCGACCTCGTCGAGCGCGACCTCGACCGCGTCTACGCGGGGGAGCGGCCGGAACTGCCCGTGCTGCGCGACCTTGCCGGGACGATCGTCGCACGCCGCGTCCCGGCCGAGCCGTTCCGCCGCCTCGTCCAGGCGAACCGCCAGGATCAGGACGTCACCCGGTACGCGACGTTCGACGACCTCCTCGGCTACTGCGCGCTGTCCGCCGACCCGGTCGGGCACATCGTCCTGCACGTGTTCGGCGCCGCCACGCCGGACCGGCTGCGCCTGTCGGACAAGGTGTGCACCGCGCTGCAGATCATCGAGCACTGCCAGGACGTCGGTGAGGACCACCGCAACGGCCGCGTCTACCTGCCCGCGGACGACCTGCGGCGGTTCGGCTGCACCGAGGACGACCTCACCGCCCCGGCGACCCCGACCCGGCTGCGCGGCGTCGTGGCGCTCCAGGCGAAGCGGGCGCGGCGCATGCTCGGCGAGGGCGCCGCCCTCACCGGCGGGCTCCACGGGTTCGCGCGGATCGCCGTCGCCGGATACGTCGCGGGCGGCCTCGCCGCCCTCGACGCGCTGGAGCGCGCCGCCTACGACGTCCTGCCGGGCCCGCCACGGCCGAGGAAGGTGCGGCTGCTCGCCGAGTGGTCGCGGACCATGGGAAGGAGAAGGGCAGCATAGATGGACGCATCCACCGCCTACCGGCACTGCGAGAGCGTCGTACGCTCCCAGGCGCGCAACTTCTCTTACGGGATCCGGCTGCTTCCCCCGCCCAAACGGCGCGCCCTCAGCGCCGTGTACGCGTTCGCCCGGCGGATCGACGACATCGGCGACGACCACGGGGCGCCCGTGGCGGACCGGCTCGCGAAGCTCGCCGACGAGCGCGCGCGGCTCACCGACCTCGGCGCCCATCCCCGCGACCCCGTGCTGGTCGCGCTGGCCGACGCGGCCCGCCGCCACCCGATCCCCATCGACGTGTTCGGCGAGCTGATCGACGGCTGCGAGGCCGATGTGCGCGGCGAGACCTACGACACCTTCGAGGACCTCCTCTGGTACTGCCGCTGCGTCGCCGGTTCCGTCGGCCGCCTGTCGCTCGGCGTGTTCGGGACGGCCGACCCCGCCACGGCCGTGCCGCGCGCCGACGCGCTCGGCGTCGCGCTGCAGCTGACGAACATCCTCCGCGACGTCCGGGAGGACGGGCTGAACGGCCGCGTCTACCTTCCCGCCAAGGACCTCGTCCGGTTCGGGTGCACGCTCGACCGCGACGAGGCGGGCCGGGCGACCGACGACCCCGGCCGATCGGCGAGCCTCATCCGCTTCCAGGCGGACCGGGCGGGGCGGTGGTACGCCGACGGCCTGAAGCTGCTGCCCATGCTCGACCGGCGCAGCGCCGCGTGCGCGGGCGCGATGGCGGGCATCTACCGGCACCTGCTGCGGCGCATCACGGCCGACCCGCTGGCCGCCCTGGAGACGCGGACGTCCCTGCCCGCCTGGGAGAAGGCGACCGTGTCCGCCATGGCGATGGCCGGGATCCACCGGTGAGCGCCCGCGACGGCGGCCCGCCGGAGGTCGCGATCGTCGGCGGCGGGCTCGCCGGGGTCGCCACCGCGCTGGCGCTCCAGGAGGCGGGAGTGCGCGCGACGATCTACGAGGCGCGCCCCCGGCTCGGCGGCGCCACCCACTCGTTCTCGCGGGACGGGCTGACGGTCGACAACGGGCAGCACATCTTCCTGAAGTGCTGCTCGGCGTACCAGGGGCTGCTCGCCCGGCTGGACGCGCTGGACCGCGTCCGCGTCCAGGACCGCTTCGACGTCCGCGTCCTGACCCCGGACGGCCGCGGCGGACGGCTCCGCCGCGCGAAGGCGCCGGGACCGCTGCACCTGCTGCCCGCGCTCGCCGGGTACCGGCTGCTGTCGCCGTCCGACCGGCTGCGGGCGGTCGGCGGGTCGCTGGCGCTCGGCCGCGCCGGCCCGTCCGACCCGTCGAACGACCGGATCAGCATGGGCACCTGGCTCGCCGAACACGGGCAGGGCCCCTGGGCGCGCGAGGCCCTCTGGGAGCTGTTCGTCACGGCCGCGCTCAACGCCCGCCTGGACGGCGCCGCGTTCGGCCCCGCCGCGTTCGTGTGCCAGACCGCGCTCCTCGGCCGCTCGGACGCCGCCGACATCGGCGTGCCCGCGGTCCCGCTCGGCGACCTGCACGGCACCCTCCCGGCGGCCAGGATCGAGCGCGACGGCGGCCGGATCCACCTGAACGCGAAGGTCACGGCGATCGACGCCGGGCCGAAGCTCGTCGTGGACGGCTCCCCGGTCGGCGCCGACGCCGTCGTCGTCGCCGTGCCCCACCGTGCGGCGGCCGCGATCGTCCCCGAGGAGGCGGCCCCCGGCCGGGCGCGCTGGGGCGGCCTCGGCTCCAGCCCGATCGTCAACGTCCACGTCGTCTACGACCGTCCCGTCCTGCGGGTGGACGGTGCGGACCCGCCGTTCGCCGCGGCGGTCGGCTCGCCCGTCCAGTGGGTGTTCGACCGCACCGAGGTCGGCGGCCTCACCGGCGGCGGCCAGTACCTGGCGGTCTCGGTGTCGGCGGCCGACCGCTGGATCGACACGCCCACCGCCGAGCTGCGCGCGGTGTACCTCGCCGAACTGGAGCGGCTGTTCCCGGCCGCCCGCCGCGCCCGCGTCACCGACTTCTTCGTGACGCGGGAGCGGCACGCGACGTTCCGTCAGAGCCCCGGCAGCGACGCGCTGCGTCCCGCGTCCGCGACCCGGCTGCCGTGGCTGTTCCTCGCCGGCGCGTGGACGGACACGGGCTGGCCCGACACGATGGAGGGAGCCGTGCGCAGCGGCCTGACCGCGGCCCGCCTCGTCCGCCGCCACCTGCACCGGGCGGCCTCGGGCGGGGTGAGCGGCCGATGACCGCCGTCCCGACCCCGATCACCGACGGGCGCGCCCTGGTCGACCGGGCCATGCGCGCCTCCGCGGAGCGGCTCGACCCGTGGACCCGCCGCGTGGACGGTGTTCGGCCCGTCCGCCGCCATCCTCGGCGACGACGCGCTGATGGCGCTGTCGGAGAACCTGCTCCTGGACCGGCCGCCGGGCGCCACCTCGACGACTCGGGCATCGACGATGCCGTGGCCGCCGAGTTCCGCGACATCGCGCTGTTCGTCACCTCCCGGGACCACTGACCCCGCCGCGCGCGAGAAGGGAAGCGCTGAATGACCACCACCGACGTGTCCGGACTCACCGGCGCGGCCGCCGCCGTCGAGGCCGCCCGCGACCACCTGATCGGCCTCCAGGCGCCCGAGGGCTGGTGGAAGGGCGAGCTGGAGACCAACGTCACCATGGACGCCGAGGACCTCCTGCTCCGCCAGTTCCTCGGCATCCGCTCCGACGCCGACACCAAGGACGCGGCGCGCTGGATCCGCTCCGTGCAGCGCGACGACGGCACCTGGGCGAACTTCCACGGCGGCCCCGCCGACCTGTCCACGACGATCGAGGCGTACGTCGCGCTGCGGTTCGCCGGCGACCCGGTGGACGCCGGGCACATGCGCGAGGCCGCCGCGTACGTGCGGGAGGCGGGCGGGATCGAGGGCAGCCGCGTCTTCACCCGCATCTGGCTGGCGCTGTTCGGGCAGTGGTCCTGGGACGACCTGCCGGTCATGCCGCCCGAGCTGATGTTCCTGCCGAGCCGCGTCCCGCTGAACGTCTACGACTGGGCGTGCTGGGCGCGGCAGACGATCGTCCCGCTGACGATCCTCGGGTCCCTGCGTCCCGTCCGGGCGCTGCCGTTCGACCTGCCCGAACTGCGCTGCGGCGTCATGCCGGCCAGGGACGCCCGGGGCTGGGGGGCGGCGTTCAACGCCCTCGACCGCGTCCTGCACGTGTACGAGAGGCGGCCGGTGCGCCCGCTGCGCCGGGCGGCGCTGCGCCGGGCCGCCGACTGGATCGTCGCCAGGCAGGAGGCCGACGGCTGCTGGGGCGGCATCCAGCCGCCGTGGGTGTACTCGCTGATGGCGCTGCACGAGCTCGGCTACGGCCTCGACCACCCGGTCGTCAGGCGCGGCCTGGACGGGCTCGAACGCTTCACGATCCGGGACGAGAGGGGACGCCGCCTCGAGGCGTGCCAGTCGCCCGTCTGGGACACGGTGCTCGCCATGAACGCCCTCGCCGACGCGGGGGTTGCCGCCGACCACCCCTCCCTGCTGCGGGCGGCCGAGTGGGTCGTCGGCGAGGAGGTCCGCGGGCCGGGGGACTGGGCGGTGAAGCGGCCGGACGTCCCGCCGGGCGGCTGGGCGTTCGAGTTCGACAACGACGTCTACCCCGACACCGACGACACCGCCGAGGCGATCCTGGCGCTGCGCAGGGTCTCCCTTCCTGCGGCGGAGGAGCCGATCAGGCGGGCCGTCCGCTGGCTGGAGGGGATGGCGTCGCGCGACGGCGGCTTCGGCGCCTTCGACGCCGACAACACCCGCGAGCTGTGCACGAAGCTGCCCTTCTGCGACTTCGGCGCCGTCATCGACCCGCCGTCCGCCGACGTCACCGCCCACGTCGTCGAGGCGCTGTCGAAGGAGGGCCTCGCGGAGTCGGCCGTGGTCAGGCGCGCCGTCGTGTGGCTGCTCAGGGCGCAGGAGGCGGACGGCTCGTGGTTCGGGCGCTGGGGGGCGAACCACGTGTACGGGACGGGTGGCGTGGTGCCGGCGCTCGTCGCGGCCGGGGTCGGTCCCGGCAAGCCCGCGATCCGGCGCGCGGTGGTCTGGCTGGAGGACCACCAGAACCCCGACGGGGGCTGGGGCGAGGACCTGCGCTCCTACGACGACCCCGCGTGGATCGGGCGGGGCGCCTCCACCCCGTCGCAGACGGCCTGGGCGCTGCTGGCGCTGCTCGCCGCCGGCGAGCGCACCGCGGCCGTGGAGGCCGGCGTGCGGTGGCTCGTCGACCACCAGCGCCCGGACGGCACCTGGGACGAGGACCAGTTCACCGGCACCGGCTTCCCCGGCGACTTCTACATCAACTACCACCTGTACCGGCTGGTGTTCCCCGTGAGCGCCCTCGGCCGCTACCTGGAAGGCGCGAGATGAGGCGGCTCGCGCGCGGCCCGGGGGAGACCACCGGGTTCACCCTGCACAAGGAGGTCCGGACACCATGAGCATGCCGCTCCGCCAGAGCCTTCGCATCGGGGGCTACATCCTGCGCAACAAGCTGCGCGGCCGGGAGAAGTTCCCGCTCATCGTCGAGCTGGAGCCCCTGTTCGCCTGCAACCTCGCCTGCGCCGGCTGCGGGAAGATCCAGCACCCGCACGACGTGCTGAAGAAACGCATGCCGGTCGAGCAGGCCCTCGCCGCCATCGAGGAGTGCGGCGCGCCGATGGTCTCCATCGCCGGCGGCGAGCCGCTCATGCACCCGCAGATCGACGAGCTGGTGGACGAGCTCGTCCGGCGCAAGAAGTACGTCTTCCTGTGCACGAACGCGCTGCTCATCCCCAAGAAGATCGACAAGTTCACGCCGTCGCCGTACTTCGCGTGGGCGGTGCACATCGACGGCCTGCGGGAGCGCCACGACGAGTCCGTCTGCAAGGAGGGCGTCTTCGACGACGCGGTCGCGGCCGTCAGGGAATGCAGGCGGCGAGGGTTCCGCGTCACCACCAACACGACGATCTTCAACACGGACACGCCGCAGACCGTCATCGACGTCATGAACTACCTCAACGACGACCTCGGGGTCGACGAGATGATGATCTCCCCCGGCTACGCCTACGACAAGGCGCCGGACCAGGAGCACTTCCTCGGCGTCCAGGAGACGCGGGAGCTGTTCCGCAAGGCGTTCGGGGACGGCAACCGCAAGCGGTGGCGCTTCAACCACTCGCCCCTGTTCCTGGACTTCCTGGAAGGCAAGGTCGACTTCCCCTGCACGGCCTGGGCGATCCCGTCCTACTCCCTCTTCGGCTGGCAGCGTCCCTGCTACCTGATGTCGGACGGCTACGCGCAGACCTACCGGGAACTCCTGGACGAGACCGACTGGGACTCCTACGGAAGGGGACGCGACTCCCGCTGCGCCAACTGCATGGCCCACTGCGGCTACGAACCCACGGCCGTCTTCTCGACGCTCGGTTCCCTGAAGGAGTCCTTGCGGGCGGTCCGTTCGGTCTGACTCCACGGCCCGCCCAGCCCGGCACCGGCGATCCGCCGATGCCGGGCGTTTCCGAGGGCTCCGGGGCGGCCTATTTGAGGGACGTCGGCCGGTACGCCTTGTACTCGTCGTCTGAGGACAGCCCGTAGTCGAGCGTCCGGTGGTCGGTTCCGTACCGGCCGCGCTGCTCGTAGGCCCAGTACGACGAGTGCTCCTTGTCGGCCCACTTCTCGAAGATGACGACATGCCGGGTGGTGTTGCTGCCGAGGGCGTCCATGACGAGGTCGCCCTTCTTCAGTTCGGACATCCCGATGCGCTCGGTGTACCGCGACGAGGTGAGGCCGACGGTGTTCGTCCCGGGCTCCGGCAGCCCCAGCGCCATGGACACGTAGCCCGAGCAGTCGGTGCGGTAGCCGTTGTGCGTGCTGGTCTGGCTGTAGGGGACCCGCTCGTCGGAGTGCGGATGCCACATCCTGGCCCGCGTGATGACCTCGGACCGCTCGTCCGACTCCGGCTCGGCGGCCTGCTTCTGGGGCTTGGCCTTCGTCGACGGCTCGGCCTTCGCCGGCGCCTTGAACTCCTTCTGGACCTGGGCCTGCGCCCTGGCCTGCTCCTGCGGTGCGGCCTGCTGCGGCGCGGTCCGCTGTTTCGGCACGGTCTGGACGGCGGCGACCGTCTCGGTGGACGCATGCTGCAAGGTCGTCGGCACGGCCGCCGTCACGCCGAAGACGGCGAGACCCGTCAGCGTGACCGTGGCCAGGGGACCGGGCCGCAGAACACGCGACCGCTCGGTGTGCTTGCCTTTCAAGGGGGGCTCCTTGCTTCCATGTGCCGCCTACCGGGTTAGCTGACGGGTTCGGACGTGGAAGTCGCCCTACGGCCTGAGCAGGCCGATTCACCCCAGTGCGGGTTGGGTCCCCGGCTCCGCCCCATGGCGGACTCGGCGGGTGCCGCTGAGAGAAAGCGGCGCTGACGATGTGGGGCCCGATCGATGAAGCGTCTCGGGCCTTGTCGCGCGGGGATGGCACCCCGCCCCACCGTGGTGGGACAAAACGCCTGGAAGGCGTCTCGAAGGGGCAAAGCTACTGAAACCTCTCGAATACGGCAAGGTCACCTCTGAATGGAGGAAAAACCTCCACTTTTTCCCCGGACGCTCAGGGGAGTCGGTCCCCAGACCGTGACGGCACGGGAGCGGTCTAGAAACGGGGGCGTCAGAGGCCCAGCTGGGCGGCTGCCAGGGCGGTGCCCTCCACACGGGCGGCTATCTTCGCGAAGGCGGTGTCGCGGGACGTGGAGGTGTCGTCGGCGAACGGGGAGAAGCCGCAGTCGTCGCAGGTGCCGAGGCGGTCGACGGGGAGGTGGCGGGCGGCGGCGAGGACGCGGTCGCGGATCTGCTCGGGCGTCTCGACGCGCGGGTCGATGGGGTCGACGACGCCGACGAAGACGCGGGCGTCAGCGGGCAGGTGGTCGGCGACGATGGCCAGGATCCGGTCGGGGTCGGGTTCGCTGGCCAGCTGGAGGTAGAAGGCGCCGGCCTTGAGCTCGAAGAGCTTGGGCAGCAGCTCCGCGTAGTCGACGTCGAGGCTGTGGGTGGAGTCGAGGTCGCCGCCCGGGCACACGTGCACGCCGATCCGGGTGCGCTCGTCCTCGGAGAAGCGCTCCAGGACCCGGTTGTTGAGCGCGATGAATGCGTCCAGCACGCCGCCGCTGGGGTCGAGTTTGAGCGACAGCCGCCCCTCGGTGAAGTCGAGCTGCACCACGTGGGCGCCCGCGTCCAGGCAGGAGCGGATGTCGGCCTCGGCCTCGTTGACCAGGTCGTCGAGGAACATCTCGCGCGGGTAGCCGTCGATGCCGTCGGCCGGGTACAGCAGGCTCAGCGCCGAGGGCGCGATCACGGCCTGCTTGACCGGCGCGGTCGCGTGGCGCTGGGCGGCCCGCAGGTAGTCCACGGCGTGGCCGGTGTAGCGGAACGGGCCCGCCGTCAGCCGCGGCAGCTGACGCTGGTGCCCGTCGGCGAACGGGATCACCGCGCCGTCCGGGGCCAGGCCGGCCAGGCCCGCGATCGGGTAGGTGGCGAAGCTCGGCTTGGACTGCTCGCCGTCGGTCACCACCGGACAGCCGAGCTCCTCCAGCCGGCGGAGGGTCTCGCGCACGGCGCGGTCCTGGGCGCCGGACAGCTCGGTCGGCGAGGCGGTGAGCAGTTCCTGGGGACGCGGGATGCTGCCGATGGGCTCTGTGGGGAGGGGCATACCACGAGGCTACGCTACCGAGAGTGGCGGCAAAGGTGCTCATCGTGACCAGAGGTGGCCGTGTGATTCCGTTGCGGCATCACGGCGAATCCCTCCCGAGGCCGTGCGCCGGTAGCATTCGCGGGTGGTCGATGGGGGAGTGCCGAACGGGCAGCCGGTCGCGGCGGACATGGATCCCCGGCGGATCCACGCCGCGCTGAGCCTGCTGGCGGACCGGCGATGGCGGACGCTCGGCGAACTGGTCCGGGAGACGGGCGCGCCGCGGCGTTCGGTGGAGTCGCTGCTGGCGGGGCTGTCGCTGGAGCACTCCGGCGGCGACCGGTTCCGCCTCACCCCCGATCAGGGCGCCGAGATCGCCGAGTCCCTGCGCACCGGGTACCGTCCGCTCGACCCGGCCGACCCCGTGGGGCACCTGCTGCCGGAGTACGCCGCCGTGGTGGAGCGTGTGGCCGGGCTGATCGAGCGGGCGCCGCGGGCGCGGCACGTCCTGGACCATGTCTCGGCCACGCCGGAGACGGTGGTGCGGCGGGCGCTGCTCCTGGGGGCGCGGTTCTGGCTGCCGGGAACGCGCCTGCTGTGCGTGGGGGACCACGATCTGACCTCGCTGGCCGTCGGGCTCGTCCACCCGGGCGTGCAGACCACCGTGGTGGACGTCGACGAGCGGATCCTGGCCTACATCGACGCGTGCGCCGCCGAACTGGAGGTGGACGTGCGCACCCGCTGGGCGGATCTGAGGCTGGGACTGCCCGCGTCCGCCGTCGAGTACGCGGATCTGGCGGTGACCGATCCTCCGTACACGCCGGAGGGCGTCGGGCTGTTCGTGGCCCGGGCGGTGCAGGGACTACGAGACCAGGGGCAGGGCCGGGTCCTGCTGGCCTACGGGGCGAGCGACCGCACGCCGATGCTCGCGCTGAAGGTCCAGCAGGCGCTGCAGGAACTGAACCTGGTGAGCGAGGCCGTCTACCCGGACTTCAACGGCTACTTCGGCGCGGAGGCGATCGGATCGCGCGCCGACCTGTACATCCTGCGGCCGACCGGAAAGAGCCTCCCGGCCGCCGGCGCCCGCGCCGACCGGTTCGCCACCGCCATCTACACCCAGGGGCCCCAGGCCGTCGAAGCCCGGACGGCGGTGCGGGCGTCGCCCGACGACGTCGCCGATCTGCGGCCGGACGTCCTGGTCGGGGACTGGCCCAAGCAGGTGCTGCCGCAGGTGCCGCGCGTGCGGCTGACGACCTGGCTGGCCAAGCCGTACGCCGCGCGGGTGCGGCACGCGGCCGTCGCGCTGCCCCCGGGGCTGGAGGGCGCGCTGGTCCGCGTGCTGCTGGCCACGCGCGCCGAGCACGTGCGGGTGTTCCTGCCCGAGCCTCCCGGCGACCTCGCGGACGAGGCCGCGTCGCTGGCGGGCGTGTACGAGCTGACCCGGCGCGGCGCGACCGTGGAGGCGGTGCGCGCCTCGTCCGGCACGGCCGACCAGGCGCAGCGGATCGTGCGCGCCATCATGGACCGGGCGCACGGGAAGGTCGCCAACGTCTGGCGCGACGCCCTGGTCGACGCGCACGCCGGCCTGACCAAGCGGCAGGCCCGCGCAGTCGTGGCCGACGCCGCTCCCTGGGCGCGAGACGTCACGTTGCTGGAACTCCCGCTCCACCGGCTGCGTGACCTGCCCGCCGCCGTGCGCGCCTCCCTGGACCTCGCCACCACGGCATCGGCCGGGTAGAACCGGCCGGTATGGGCTGAGGTCGGCGGTTATCGGGCGCGTTCCGGGCCGTACCCTGGCGGTGGCCATCGCGGACGCCGTCACGGGGAGCCAGTCGATCTCCGTCGACCCGACCCCGCCCTGGCGCCGAGGCAAAGGAGCCGACGATGAACGATCCGGTGGCGACGGCCGCGCACTCCGGGGTGCTGGAGGAGGTCGAGCGGCGGGTGCTGTGGCTGTCCACGGCCATCGTGCACCACGCCAACCGCGTCCGGCCCAACCCGTCCGGGCTGAAGGTGGGCGGCCACCAGGCGTCCTCGGCGTCGATCGCGTCCATCATGACGGCGCTGTGGTTCCGCCACCTCGGGCCGCAGGACCGCGTCTCGGTCAAGCCGCACGCCTCCCCCGTCCTGCACGCGATCAACTACCTGCTCGGCGAGCTGGACGAGCGGTACCTGACGACCCTGCGCGAGTTCGGCGGGCTGCAGAGCTACCCGAGCCGGACCAAGGACCCCGACCCGGTCGACTACTCCACCGGCTCGGTGGGCATCGGGGCCACCGCGCCGATCTGGGGCGCGGTCGCCCGCCGGTACGTGCAAGGAGCGCCCGCCGGGCGGCAGTACTCCCTGGTCGGCGACGCGGAACTGGACGAGGGCGCCGTCTGGGAGGCGATCCTCGACCCGGGCGTGGCCGAGCTGGGCGAGATCGTGTGGATCGTCGACCTCAACCGGCAGTCCCTCGACCGCGTCGTCCCGTACCTGGCCGCGCACCGGCTGAAGGGCATGTTCGCCGCCGCCGGCTGGCAGGTGCTGACGCTGAAGTACGGCCGGCTGCTGACCGGGCTGTTCGAGCGCCCCGGCGGCGAGGACCTGCGCGCCCGCATCGACGCGATGCCCAACCCGGAGTACCAGCGCCTGCTGCGCTGCGACGCCGGCGAACTCCGCGACCGCCTCCCCGGCGGCAGCGAACCGGTCGCCCGGCTGATCGCGGAACTCGACGACACCACCCTCCTCGCGGCCCTCCGCAACCTGGGCGGCCACGACCTCGGCACCCTGGCCGAGGCGTTCGACGCCATCGACGACACCAGGCCGACCGTGGTGTTCGCGTACACGGTCAAGGGCCACGGCCTGCCCAGCGAGGGCCACCCGCAGAACCACTCCTCCCTCCTCACCGCCGACCAGATCGCCGAGCTCGCGCCCCGCCTGGGCGCCGACCCGGACGCCCCCTGGGCCCGTTTCGAGGACGGATCGGCCGCCGCCCTCCTGTGCGCCGAAACCGCGACGCGGCTGCGCCGGCCCCCCGCCGCGCCGCAGGCCCCGCCCCCGGTGCCGGACGACATCGGCCGCACCCCCAAGGGCACCGCCACCACCCAGGCCGCCCTCGGCCGGCTGCTCCTCGACCTCACGCGCGAGGCGCCCGACGCCGCCGCCCGCGTCGTCACCGTGAGCCCGGACGTCAGCTCCAGCACCAACCTCGGCGGCTGGGTGAACAAGGTCGGCGTCTGGTCGACCTCCGAACGCCGCGACTGGTTCGCCGACGACGGCGAGACGATCCTGCACTGGCGGGAAGGCCCGGCGGGCCAGCACATCGAGCTCGGCATCGCCGAGACCAACCTGGTCGGCCTCCTCGGCGAACTCGGCGCCACCTGGAGCCGCTGGAACCGTCCGCTGCTCCCGATCGGCGTCCTGTACGACCCGTTCGTCGGCCGCGCGCTCGAACCCTGGTCGTTCGGCATCTACGCGGGCGGCCAGTCGATCCTGATCGGCACCCCGTCCGGGGTCACGCTGGCCCCCGAGGGCGGCGCGCACCAGTCGATCGTCACCCCGTCGATCGGCGTCGAGCAGCCGGGCTGCGTCGCCTACGAGCCCGCGTTCGTCCTCGACACCGAATGGACGCTGCTCGCGAGCATGGCCCGCCTCGGCCGCCCCGACGGCGGATCCGCCTACCTGCGCCTGTCGACCCGCCCGGTCGACCAGACCCTCGCGGCGGTCCCGTCCGACCCGGCGTCCCGCGAACGCCGCCGCCGCCAAGTGATCGCCGGCGCCTACCCGCTGCGCCGCTCCGCCCGTCCCGCCGTCACCATCGCGGCGATGGGCGCACTCGTCCCCGAGGCCCTGGCCGCCGCCGACCGCCTGGAGCAGGCGGGCGTCGGCACGGACGTGGTCTGCGTGACCAGCCCCGGCCTGCTCTTCCAGGCCCTCCGCTCCCGGCAGGGCCAGGACGACGCCCCGAACTGGATCCTGGACCAGGCGTTCCCCGCCTCGCGCGCCACCCCGCTGGTCACCGTCCTGGACGGCCACCCCCACACCCTGGCCTTCCTGGCCGGCGTGAACAACGTCCCCTGCACGACCCTGGGCGTCACCACCTTCGGCCAGTCCGGCTCCATCGAAGACGTCCACCGTCACCACGGCATAGACGCCGACTCGATGATCCGCGCAGCCCTGGACCTCCACTCCCCGTGAAACGACCCGAAGGATCGATCAGGAATCGAGAAGTGCCCGCCCCCGGTCCTTACATAGCGTGATCCTCACGAAGGCGGAAGCAGGTGGCCGACCGGCCACCATCACGCACACAAGGGGACAGACATGAAGGCGCACGTGAGTTCGATCCTGCTGGGCGTCCGGGACATGGACCGGGCCAAGCGGTTCTACACCGAGGGGCTCGGCTGGAAGATCCAGAACGACTACGGCATCTCGGTGTTCTTCGAGTCGGACGGGGCCTCGCCCGTCGGCTTCTACGGCCGCGAGGGCCTCGCCGACCAGGTGGGCACGAGCCCGGAGGGCAGCGGCTTCAGCGGGCTGGTCCTGACCTACGTCGTCCGCAGTGAGGCGCGGGTGGACGAGGTCATGGCGGAGGCCGAGAAGGCCGGCGCCACGATCCTCAAGCCCGCCGGCGCCCTGCCGTGGGGCGGGTACGGCGGCACCTTCGCCGACCCGGACGGTTACATCTGGAGCCTCGGCTACAGCGCCCAGGGAACCGACCAGCCCTACGCGGAGTAGCCGCCCGCGAGTGCCGGTAAGGCGGTTCGGCGTCGCACGGCAGCGTGCCGACGCCGAGCCACCGCACCGTCGGACGAGAGCCTTGATCGCCTGCAGCCAGGGTCCGCCCCATCTCCCTCCAGGGACGAACCGCCCCCGGGTCTGATCACAACGCGTGTTCTAATGATCACGGAAGTGACGGCTCTCGGTGGGGCAGCAGATGGGCATCTCGCAGGATCCGAACGCCGCCGCGAGACGGGGCGGCCTCCCTTGGCCGGTCGTGGCGGGATGGCTGGTGGGGATCACGACGGTCCTCGCGGTGACCGGCGTCGTGCTCGGCAGGGAGACCGGCCTGGCCCCGTTCCTCGTCTTCCTGCCCACCCTGATCGCCGGCCGCGGAACGGTCCGGCAGACCGCGGTCGCCTCCGTCTGGACGATCCTGGTCATCGCCGGATCGCTGATCCGCAGCCCGCTGTCGACCGCGGCGGCCGCCGCGAGCGTCATCATCTTCGCAGTCGCGCTCAACGGCCTGAGCGTGGTCCAGGCGGTCCGGCGCATCCGCCAGGAACGAGAGATCAGCCGTCTCCGCTCCGCGGCGGCCGCCCTGCAGCGCCAGATCCTGCGCCCGTTCCCCCTCGTCACCCGCGAACTGCTCGTCCACGGCCTGTACGAGCCGGTCGAGGAGGACAGCCTGGTCGGCGGCGACGTCTACGAGGCCATGCCGACCCCGTACGGCAGCCGCGTCCTCATCGCCGACGTCCAGGGCAAGGGCCTGCCCGCCATCAGCGCCGCCTTCGCGGTACTCAACTCGTTCCGTGAAGCGGCCCTGGCGGAGCCCACGCTCGCCGCCGTCGTGGAAGCCCTGGAGAACTCGGTGCGGCGGCACAACGCCTTCGTCGCCCAGACAGGCGAGGAACAACGCTTCGTCACGGCGCTCATCCTCGACATCGGCTCGGAAACGAAGGCCCAGGCCATCAACTGCGGCCACATCCCGCCCTACTCGCTGTCCGAACAAGAAACCGGCCAGATACCCCTGGGAGAGGCATCCCTGCCCCTCGGATTGGCCTTCCTCAGCCCCGAGCCACGGACCGTCGCAGCCTTCAACTTCCCAGTTGATTCCACACTTCTCCTGTGCACCGACGGCGTCACCGAGACCCGCGACCCGTCCGGCGCCTTCTTCCCCCTGACGGAGCGCCTGGCCGCCTGGAAGCACCTGCCCCCCGAGGAGATCGCACCGACCGTCCATCAAGAACTAAACGATTACGCAAAAGGCAGGCTGGCAGACGACAGAGCGCTACTCGTAATCCACAGAAGCCCCGCCAAGTCCCCTCCCCAACCAAAACGACCACCGCCCGGATCGCGGCGAACATCCGACCAGTCCCGGGCGTAGAAAGAGCCGACACAACACATCGCCGGACAGTTTCTTGTTCTCGGCGCGCAACCTGGCGAATTCTCCGTCCTCGCCCGCGCTCTGCATCGGCTTGGCGGTGCGCGGCATGGCGCCACCTTCAGAACCGCCTTCGGACACCCCGTCGTAGGCGGCGGAGGATCTGGGCCTTGTAGTTCCCGGTGAGCATCGTCCGGTCGTATGTCCCAAGTTGCCGATCGCCGCCGACCAGCGACGGTCCTACGAGAACGACCGCCGGAAAGAGCGGTCAACAAAGAAAACTCGGAGGACCCACCGTGCTTACCAACCGACGCGTGATCGTCATGCTGATCATCCTGGCACTGACGGCACCGCTCGCAAGCCTCTGCAGTCGCGGGAACGCCGACAACGGGCCGCTGACTTACGCCGAGGTCTGCGCGGAGGAAGAGAAGAAGCTGGCGGACCTGCCCGGCGCCGAGGCCCTGACGCGGGCCCTGGAAGCCCGGCGGACGTCGGAGGACGTCTACGCCGTCATCTGGGTCGACGTCCATCGCCTCCAGGCACCCGGCTGCCCCGGCAGCACCGAAGCCGATCCCCAGTCCATGGCGATCGAGAAGTTCATGCTGGTCGACGCGATCGACAAGGGCGGACCGGCAGTGCTGAGCAAGACCATCTACCGGCCGGTCGCTTCCGAACTCGCGGCCCTGGTCCACTTCTCCGGTACCAAGGACACCGCTTGGGCCAGTTTCGACCGGCTGATGAAAAAGGTCGACGGGGATCTCTCGAAGACCGGCATCGGCGGGAACGGCCCGCTGGACGACACCTCGGTATCCGGCTACCTGTTCGTCGGAGCACGGGGGTACGGTCACTGGCGCTGATCGGCGCCTCGCGGGTCGATCCTCGCCGATGAACTCCTCCCGGCGCCACCGACGGCGCCGGGACACCAGCCGAGGGCGGGACGGATCACAACGATCCGCCCCGCCCTTCCTTCGAATCCTGGAGCACGTGCCGTGACAGACGGCATCCCGTGGTGGCGTCCCGGTGTCACATGGGCCAAAAACGAGAAGAGCCGCTTTCCCCTGTATCGCCAAATCAGGGACGTTCCAGAACGACACGGCATCGCTCTGATCGGCGCGGACCTCCTTACCCGTCCGCTGCCTACGGGGCCTGCCGTCGAGACGAACCTCGCAGACTCAGCGCAGACGATCTTTGATGCCTGGTTCCAATGCGCGACTAGCGCACGTCCGCGCGTACGAATGCTCCGGCTCGCAGGGGGTTCGGGGGCGGCGTGCCCCGAGTCGCGCTCGCTCTGCCTTGACCTTCGGCATCCTCATCAAGGCAGTTCAACACCCGCCTTCTTGAGGTGCTTGTAGGCGCGCCACAGACACTCCTCTGCTGTGTCAGCATCGACTCGCACCCAACTTCCGGCAAGTGGCCCTCCGCTTGCGTAGAACGTCCAAGGGCGGGCCCCACGCTCGGCATCGACTCTGAGAAGCGCGTTCACGCCCTGCTCTAAGAGCCACTCCAGCAGGAAGCTGGCGTCATCCATGGCGGAACCATACCTACGGCGCCGGGCCGCGCGGCGGCGCGAGCGCCGCCGCCCCTTGACGCTGTGGCGGGTCCTGAACGTGGCCAGAGGTACGGCACAGGCCGAGGCTCCGCTTGCGCGCAAACCGTACGACTTTCGGCACGCCGGGGTCTCGTGGCGGCTCAATCCCGGGATGCCGGCTACCCAGGTCGCCGAGTGGGCCGGTCACAACGTGGAGGTCCTGCAACGGATCTACGTGCACTGCCTCGACAATGAGGACGGTCTCTGTCGAACGGATGGATGCGGCGCTAGGCCGCTAGCCTGAGCCCCGGTTCCGCGCCGGGGCTCTTCTGCTGGGGGTGACCTGGGCGGATGGCCTCGACCGCGTTCCGCGCATGTTCCGGGAACCGCGACAATGGGCGGCTTCCGCTGGCACAGGCTGCATACGCAACAAACCCCGGCGCCTGGCTAATGCCTGGTCAACCGGGGTTTTCGCTGATCGTCTGGAGGTGCCCCCTGCAGGATTCGAACCTGCGCACACGGCTCCGGAGGCCGTTGCTCTATCCCCTGAGCTAAGGGGGCGCGACGCGGTATGAGGTTACCAGGGTTGGCGGGGTGACGCGCACGGGGAGGTTCGCCGTGCGAACGGGGGGTGGAGTGGGCTAACTTCGAGGCCGTGACCGAGCCACTGGGACGCGTGCTGGTCGTCGATGATGACGAGGTGATCCGCCAGCTCATCGCCGTGAACCTGCAACTGGAGGGGTTCGAGGTGTCGACCGCGGTGGACGGTCAGGACTGCCTGGACAAGGTGGTGGAGGTCGGGCCGGACGTGATCACGCTGGACGTGATGATGCCGCGGCTGGACGGGTGGGTCACCGCGGTGCGGCTGCGGGAGGATCCCGGGACCGCGCACATCCGGGTCGTGATGATCACGGCGCGGGCGCAGGAGCATGATGTGCGGCGGGGGCACGAGATCGGTGTCGACGCGTACGTGACGAAGCCGTTCGACCCCAATCAGCTGATCCAGACGGTGCGGAAACTGGCCGCGGTGTCCAGATAGTGGTCGGCTAGTCTCACCAGGGTGACTCCAGCGGATGCTCTCGTGCGTGCGGTGCGGGACGCCGTGGACGCGGGGGAGATCGATGTCGCCGTTCCCGAGGAGGTCGTGATCTTCGGGCGGGGCGGCGGGGTCTTCGAGAGTCCGGTGGCGCTGAGGCTCGGCGTCGATCCGTGGGTGATCGCGCGGCGGGTCGGGGGGAGTGTCTCCGGGCCCGGGTTCGTCAGGGTCGTGGTGGGGCCCGAACTGGTGGAAGGCATCCGGCGTGATCCTGGTTACGGGGTCGCGCGGGTGCCGCGGGGCGGGTGGAGTGAGTGGCCCCGGACGTTCGACAATCCGGGGTTCTCGGTGCGTTATGCCTACGCGCGGGCCTGCTGGGTGGGGCGATGGGCCCGGGAACTCGGGGTGGCGGCCGGGCCGTTCGAGGGTGGTGCGGAGGAGCTCGTGGGGGCGTTGGGGGACGTTCCCGGACGGGCCGCGCAGGCGGAGCGGGAACGCGACGCCAGGCCCCTGATGTTGTGCTTGGAGAGCGTGGCCGGGGCGTACCACGAGGTGCACGAGCGGTGTCCCGCGCTGCCCGTGGGCGATGAGGAGCCGCGGGCGGCGCACGCGGGACGGGTCGGCTTGGCGGAGGCCGTCAAGGTCGTCCTCGGCAACGGGCTGAACATGATCGGTGAGACCCCTAGAGAGCGGATATGAGTCGAGTACACCCTGCTGGGCAGCGGCATGCCGACGTCCTGCCGGAGGAGCATCCGGCCGCGCCGGCGGCGGACCTGAACGCGCTCGAGCCTTCTGTGTGGCCGCGGAACTCAAAGCGGGAGGACGGCGTCCTCACCGTCGCGGGAGTGGACGTCAGGGACCTGGCCAAGGAGTACGGCACGCCCCTCTACGTCTACGACGAGGAGGACGTCCGGAGCCGTGCCAGGGAGTACGTGGCGGCGTTCCATGACGGGGACGTCCACTATGCGGGCAAGGCGTTCCTGTGCACGGCCGTCGCGCGGTGGCTGAACGAGGAGGGGCTCGGCCTCGACGTGTGCAGTGGGGGTGAGCTCGCCGTGGCGCTGGCGGCGGGCTTCCCCACCGAGCGCATCACGTTGCACGGGAGCAACAAGGCGCCCTGGGAGCTGGAGAGGGCCCTGGAGGTCGGGGTCGGGCGAATCGTGCTCGATTCGTTCGAGGAGATCGCCCGCGTGGGGTACCTCGCCCAGGAGATGGGCGTCCGGCCCAAGGTGATGGTGCGCGTCACCACGGGTGTGGAGGCGCACACCCACGAGTTCATCGCCACCGCGCACGACGACCAGAAGTTCGGGTTCTCCAGGAGTTCCGGGGCGGCGCTGGAGGCGGTCAGGCGGGTCCTGGAGCTGGAGCAGCTCGAACTGGTCGGGCTGCACAGCCACATCGGATCGCAGATCTTCGAGGTGGACGGGTTCGAGGTGGCCGCGCACCGGCTGGCCGAGCTGCTGGTGGCCATCCGGGACGAGCACCGGGTCGAGCTCCCGGAGCTGGACCTGGGCGGCGGCTACGGCATCGCGTACGTGCCGGGCGAGGAGCCGCACGATCCGAAGTCGATCGCGGACGGGCTGCGCGACATCGTGGCGCGCGAGTGCCGGGCGTACGGGCTGTCGATGCCGCGGCTGACCGTGGAGCCGGGGCGGGCGATCATCGGCCCCGGCGGCGTCACGCTGTACGAGGTCGGGACGGTCAAGGACGTCGAGGGCCTGCGCACGTACGTGTCGGTGGACGGCGGCATGTCCGACAACCTGCGCACGGCCCTGTACGGCGCCGAGTACACCGGGGCGCTGGCGAGCAGGTCGTCCGATGCCGCCCCGATGCTCAGTAGGCTTGTCGGCAAGCACTGCGAAAGCGGCGACATCGTCGTGCGGGACCTGTGGTTCCCCGAAGATCTTGCGGCGGGGGACCTGGTGGCGGTGGCGGCGACCGGTGCGTACTGTCGGTCGATGGCCAGCAACTACAACCATGTCCCGAAGCCCGCCGTGGTGGCGGTGAGGGAGGGCAGGTCGCGCGTGATCGTCCGGCGGGAGAGCGCGGAGGACCTGCTGCGGCTCGATGCGGAGGTGCGAGCGTGAAACCCGGACTGCGCGTTGCGCTGCTCGGTTGCGGCGTGGTCGGCACGGAGGTCGTCAGGCTGCTCAACGAGCAGGCGGACGATCTGGCCGCGCGCGTCGGGGTCCCGCTGGAGCTGGCAGGGATCGCGGTGCGCAGGCCGGACCGGGTGCGCGCGGGCGTCGACCCGGGGCTGCTGACCACGGACGCGCAGACGCTGGTGACCAGGGACGACGTCGACCTCGTCATCGAGGTGATCGGCGGCATCGAGCCGGCCAGGACGCTGATGCTGGAGGCGATGAAGACCGGCAAGTCGGTCATCACCGCGAACAAGGCGCTGCTGGCCGAGGACGGGGCGACGCTGTTCGCCGCGGCGCGGGAGTACGGCGCCGACCTGTACTACGAGGCGTCCGTGGCGGGGGCGATCCCGCTGCTCCGGCCGCTGCGGGAGTCCCTGGTCGGCGACCACGTGCACCGGGTGCTCGGCATCGTGAACGGGACCACGAACTACATCCTCGACCAGATGGACACGCACGGCGCCGGTTTCAACGAGGCGCTGGAGGAGGCGCAGGCGCTGGGCTACGCGGAGGCCGATCCGACGGCCGACGTGGAGGGTTTCGACGCGGCGGCCAAGGCGGCGATCCTGGCGCAGCTCGCCTTCCACACGCCGGTGACGGCCGCGGACGTCCACCGCGAGGGCATCACCGAGGTGAGCGCCGCGGACGTGGCGGGCGCCCAGGGCATGGACTGCGTCGTCAAGCTCCTGGCCATCTGCGAGCGCATCCCCTCGCAGGACGGCCGGAACGGCCGCGGGGTGTCGGTCCGCGTGTATCCGGCGATGATCCCCCGGTCGCACCCGCTGGCGAGCGTCCGCGAGGCGTACAACGCGGTGTTCGTCGAGGCGGAGTCGGCGGGCTCGCTGATGTTCTACGGCGCGGGCGCAGGTGGCGCTCCCACGGCCTCGGCGATCCTCGGCGACCTCGTCGCGGTCGCCCGCAACGTGGTCGGCGGTACGCCCGGCCCGGTGGAGGTCACGTACGCGAAGCTGCCGGTGCTGCCGATGGGCGAGACCGTCACCCGCTACTACATCGAGGTGGACGTGACGGACGAGGCGGGCGTGCTCGCCACGGTCGCCGAGGAGTTCGCCAGGCACGGTGTGTCGATCCAGGCCGTCCGGCAGGTGGGCTCGGGCGAGGAGGCGCAGCTCGTCGTCGTGACGCACCGGGCGCCGGACGCCGCGCTGTCGGCGACGGTGGCGGGCCTGCGCGAGCTGGAGATCGTCCGCGGGGTGACGAGCGTCATGCGCGTCGAGGGAGACGAGTGAGGCGGGCCCGGTCCCGGTAGACTCCGGGCGAACATCGCAGGTCAGCCGAGGAGACCGAGTGAACGCGAACGCCCGCGCGTGGCGCGGCATTATCGAGGAGTACCGCGACCGGCTTCCGGTGACGGACGCGACGCCCGTCGTCACCCTGCTGGAGGGCGGTACCCCTCTGGTTCCCGCCCACCGGCTCTCCCAGATGACCCGTTGCGAGGTGTTCCTCAAGGTCGAGGGCGCCAACCCGACCGGGTCGTTCAAGGACCGCGGCATGACGATGGCGATCAGCAAGGCCGCCGAGGACGGCGCCAAGGCCGTCATCTGCGCCTCGACCGGCAACACCTCCGCGTCCGCCGCCGCGTACGCGGTGCGGGCCGGGATGACCTGCGCGGTCCTGGTGCCCAACGGCAAGATCGCTATGGGCAAGCTGGCGCAGGCGCTGGTGCACGGCGCCCGGCTCCTCCAGGTGGACGGCAACTTCGACGACTGTCTCGAACTGGCGCGCAAGCTGTCGGTCGACTATCCGGTGGCGCTGGTCAACTCGGTGAACAAGTACCGGCTGCAGGGCCAGAAGACGGCCGCGTTCGAGATCGTGGACGCGCTCGGCGACGCGCCCGACGTCCACTGCCTGCCCGTCGGAAACGCCGGAAACATCTCCGCGTACTGGATGGGCTACAAGGAGTACGCCAAGGACGGCGCCGCCTCGCGCACCCCGCGCATGCTGGGCTTCCAGGCGAGCGGCGCGGCGCCCTTCGTGAAGGGCGAGCCCGTCCTGAAGCCGCAGACCATCGCCACCGCGATCCGCATCGGCAACCCCGCCTCGTGGGACCTCGCGGTCGCCGCGCGGGACGAGTCCGGCGGCGCGATCGACTCGGTCACCGACCGGCAGATCCTCGCCGCCTACCGGCTCCTCGCCCGGGAGGAGGGCGTCTTCGTGGAGCCCGCCTCCGCGGCGAGCGTCGCCGGCCTGCTCCAGGCGAGCGAGCGGGGCGGGCTCGCGGCCGGATCCAGGATCGTGTGCACCGTGACGGGCAACGGCCTCAAGGACCCCGACTGGGCCATCTCCGGGGCGCCCGCGCCGACGACCATCAAGGTCGACGCGCACTCCGCCGCGTCCGAGCTCGGCCTCACCTGAGGTGGGCTGGCAGGACGGCCCGGTGCTGGTGCGGACCCCCGCCACCAGCGCCAACCTGGGCCCGGGATTCGACTCGCTCGGCCTCGCGCTGGACCTGTACGACGACGTCGAGGTCGAGGCGACCGGCGGCGGCCTGTCCATCGAGGTGGACGGCGAGGGCGCCGAGGTCGCCGGCCGCGCCGAGCGGCACCTGATCGTGCGGGTGTTGCGGCGGACCTTCGACGTGCTGGACGACCTGGCCGGAACCGGTCCCGCCCGCCCGGACGGGCTCCGGCTGCGCTGCCGCAACCGCATCCCGCACAGCCGCGGCCTCGGCTCCTCGTCCGCCGCGATCGTCGCGGGGATCGTCGCGGGCCGCGCGCTGCACCCCGCCGGGAAGCTCCTCGACGACGCCGGGGCGCTGCGCCTCGCGACGGAGATCGAGGGCCACCCCGACAACGTGGCGCCGTGCCTCGCCGGCGGCCTGACCGTCGCCTGGACGACGCCGGGCGGCCCCCGGTCGGTGCGGCTGGAGTCGCAGGTCAGGCAGGTCGTCGCCTTCGTCCCCGAGCAGCGGCTCGCGACGGAGCGGGCCCGCGGCCTGCTGCCTGAGACCGTCCCGCACGCGGACGCCGCCGCCAACGCGGGACGCGCCGCGCTGCTCGTCGCGGCCCTCACCGGCGGCCTGGACGCCGGCATCCTGCTCGACGCGACCGAGGACCGGCTCCACCAGGACTACCGCGCCCCGGCCATGCCCGGATCGGCTGCGCTCGTCGCGCGGCTGCGGGACGCGGGCGTCCCGGCGGTGATCTCCGGTGCGGGGCCCACCGTCCTGGCCTTCACGACCGCATCACCGGTTGATTCGATCGGCGGCGAAGTGGGTAAAGGCTGGCACGAGCACCCGTTGGACGTCGCGACCCGCGGCGCACGCGTGGTGACCGGAGAATCCGAGTAACCGGGACACACGGCGGCGCCGGGGGCGGGGGAGTGCGCCGCTCCGGCCGGTGCCGGTCCGGCCGGGTCCCGCTAGGTAAATTGCGAAGACATCGACCTCTGGGGAATAGCAGTGTGCCCTGGTGATGTTAGGCTGATTGCCGCACCAGATGCCCCGTTCGGGGCAGCGTGCTCGTCAGCCGCGCGTCGCCTTTTCGGCCCTCCGGCCGTGTCGGTCCCGCGTACCAGGCTCCCCGACACCGTGACTTCCCGTTGTCAGGCATTCCAGCGAAACTTCGGACGTGGCGGTACCGGGGACACGCACGAGCGGAACGTCCCGTCCACCATCTGGCTGTGCCCAGAACACGCAGATCCCGGTTCCATCGTGATCAGCGGAGCCCGATCCGGCGCCCCCGCCGGGCCGCACCACCGGGTCGACTGGCCGAACGCCGGCCAACGCCCGCGCCCTGGGAAGGACCCTTAGTGAGCGAATCCAGCGAACTCCTTACGGACGCAACCAGCACGGAACCCGCCGCCGCTCCGGCCGGCACGGAGCCCGCCGCCCCCCGGCGCCGCCGCGGCACCGGCCTGTCGGCCATGGTGCTCCCCGAGCTCAAGGCGCTCGCGTCCAGCCTCGGCATCACCGGCACGACCGGGATGCGCAAGAGCCAGCTCATCGCCGCCATTCAGGAGAAGCAGGGCGGCCAGGGGCAGGGCTCGGCGGGGGGCGAGCAGGGAGCCGCTGCCCCGGCGACGGCCGAGCGGCCGCGCCGCAGCCGCGCCGCGGCCAAGCGCGAGGTGTCCGACGAGCAGGTCACCATCGCCGACGCCGCGCCCGCGCCCGCGTCTGCGCCCGCGTCTGCGCCCGCGTCCGAGAACGCGTCCGAGAACGCGGCCGCGCCCGAGGCGCAGTCCGGCACGGCCGAGAAGGCCGTCCAGGGCGACAAGCAGGAGAAGACCGACCGGCAGGGCGGCCGGCAGCGGGGCGAGAAGCAGGACCGGGGAACTTCCGAAGGGCGCGGCGACCGGCAGGGCCGCGACCAGGGGCGCGAGCAGAACGCCGAGGACGGCGAGTCCCAGGGCGGCCGGGACGGCAACCGTGACGGCCGCGAGGGCAGGGAAGGCGGCGGACGCCAGCGGCAGCGCGGCGGCCGGGACCGCGGCGAGGGCCGCGACCGCGGCGAGGGCCGCGACCGGGGCGACCGGGGCGACCGGGGCGACCGCGGCGAGCGGGGCGAGCGGGGCGAGCGGGGCGACCGGGGCGAGCGCGGTGACCGGGGCGAGCGCGGTGACCGGGGCGACCGTGGTGACCAGGGCGGCGGACGCCAGCGCGGCCAGGGCGGCGGCGGTCAGGGCGGCGGCGGCCAGCACGACGATGACGACGGCAGCGGCCGGGGCCGTCGCGGGCGCCGGTTCCGGGAGCGCAACCGCGGCCGCGGCCGCGACCGCTTCGAGGAGCCGGTGGTCACCGAGGACGACGTCCTCATCCCCGTCGCGGGCATCCTCGACATCCTCGACAACTACGCCTTCGTCCGGACGACCGGCTACCTGCCGGGCCCGAACGACGTGTACGTCTCGCTGGCGCAGGTCCGCAAGAACGGGCTGCGCAAGGGCGACGTCATCACCGGCGCCGTCCGGCAGGCGCGCGAGGGCGAGCGGCGCGAGAAGTTCAACGCGCTGGTCCGCCTCGACACCGTCAACGGGGTGGAGCCCGACCAGGCCAAGGGCCGCGTCGACTTCAGCAAGCTGACCCCGCTGTACCCGCAGGAGCGGCTGCGCCTGGAGACCGACCCGGGCATCCTGACGACCCGGATCATCGACCTGGTGTCGCCGATCGGCAAGGGCCAGCGCGGTTTGATCGTGTCGCCGCCGAAGGCCGGCAAGACCATGGTGCTCCAGGCGATCGCCAACGCGATCACCAAGAACAACCCGGAGTGCCACCTGATGGTCGTCCTCGTGGACGAGCGTCCGGAAGAGGTCACCGACATGCAGCGGACAGTGAAGGGCGAGGTCATCCACTCGACCTTCGACCGTCCCGCCGAGGACCACACCACGGTCGCGGAGCTGGCCATCGAGCGTGCCAAGCGGCTCGTCGAGCTCGGCCACGACGTCGTGGTGCTGCTCGACTCGATCACCCGCCTGGGCCGGGCCTACAACCTGGCGGCGCCCGCGTCCGGCCGCATCCTGTCCGGCGGTGTCGACTCGACCGCGCTGTACCCGCCGAAGCGGTTCTTCGGCGCGGCGCGCAACATCGAGAACGGCGGCTCGCTGACGATCCTCGCCACCGCGCTGGTGGAGACCGGGTCCCGGATGGACGAGGTCATCTTCGAGGAGTTCAAGGGCACCGGCAACATGGAGCTCAAGCTCAACCGGTCGCTCGCGGACAAGCGGATCTTCCCGGCGGTGGACGTCGACCAGTCCTCCACCCGCAAGGAGGAGATCCTCATGGCTCCGGAGGAGCTGCGGGTCGTCTGGCAGCTGCGCCGGGTGCTGCACGCGCTCGACACCCAGCAGGCGCTGGAGCTCCTCATCGAGAAGATGAAGGAGACCAAGTCCAACGCCGAGTTCCTGCTCCAGGTGCAGAAGACGACCGTCTCCGACGATCGCTGAGACGCGCCGCACGCCCCCGTCCGGTCCTCCGGGCGGGGGCGTCGCCGTCCCGCGGGCCGTCCGCGCGTCCGCCCCGGGGAATGGTGGGGTTAGCCCCACCCCTGATCGGGCGGCGGACGTCATGGCGGCCCCGCCTCCCGCCCGGCACGCTTGACACGTAGGACGGAAGGCCAACGCAGGTCGGAGCGGCACGGAGGGACGACGTGGGCGAGCTGAGCAAGGACGGCGGTGCCGGGGGCGGTGGCGCCGTCCGGTGGGCCGCGGCGCGGTGGGCGACGGCGACGGTGACGCGGGCCGAGGGCGGGCGGGCGTCCGTCATGAACCGGTCCTGGCATCCTCTCGCGATGGCGAAGTCCTCGCTGACCTGGCGTTCGGCGCTGTATCTGGGCGTCAGCCTGGCCTGGGGGCTCGGCTGGTTCGTCGTCCTCGCCGTCGGGCTGGCCCTGTCGGTCGGGCTGCTGATCATCTGGGTGGGCGTCCCGCTGCTGGCGCTGCTGATGGTCGCGTGGCGGTTCGGCGCGGTGCTGGAGCGGTGGTTCGTCCTGGCGGCGTTCGGCGTCCGGATCCCGGGCCCCTACCGGCGCATGCCGGAGGGCCGCAACCCGCTGGCCAGGCTCAGGGGGATGGCGGGGGACCCGGCCACCTGGAAGGACCTGGTCTACTTCGCCGTGCTGTTCCCGATCACGCTGGTGGAGTTCGTCGTGTCGATGACGGTGTGGGCCGGGACGGGCACGCTGCTGTTCCTCCCGGCGATCGTGGCGGTGGGCGGCGGCACCGAGATCAACTTCTGGGTCTCGTACTGGGCGGGGAACCCGGTCGAGGCGCTGCCGATGTCGCTCCTCGGGCTGGTGCTCCTCGTCCCGGCGATGTACGTGACGCGCGCGATGGCGATGGGGCACGCCGCGTTCGCCGCGCTGATGCTGGGCCCGAGCCCGTCGCAGCGGGAGAACGCCGCGCTGCGCGAGCGGACCGAGCACCTGCGGGCCAGCCGCGCCCGCGGGGTGGACGCGGCCGAGTTCGAGCGGCGCCGCATCGAGCGCGACCTGCACGACGGGGCGCAGCAGCGGCTGCTGGCCGTGGCGATGGACATCGGCCGCGCCCGCGCCAAGCTGGACGAGGACCCCGAGGGCGCGCGGGCGCTGATCGAGCAGGCCCACGCGGGCACCCGGGAGGCGATCTCCGAGCTGCGCGACCTCGCCCGCGGGATCTACCCGGCGATCCTCACCGACCGCGGTCTGGACCCGGCGCTGTCCGGGCTGGCCGGGCGCGCCCCCGTCCCCGTCGAGGTGGAGGTCGACCTGCCCGAGCGCCCGCCGGCGGCGGTCGAGAGCATCGCCTACTTCATCGTCGCCGAGTCGCTGGCCAACATCGCCAAGTACGCCCGCGCGACCCGCGCGTCCGTCCGCGTGGCCCGCGAGGACCGCTGGGTGGTCGTCGAGGTGATCGACAACGGGATGGGCGGCGCGGTCGCGCGGCGGGACGGCGGGCTGGCCGGGCTGGCCGACCGGGCGGCGACGATCGACGGCATGCTGATCGTGGACAGCCCGCCCGGCGGCCCCACGATCGTCCGGGCTGATCTGCCCTGCACGTGGTGACCTCGGCGCACGGCGCCGCGCCGACGACGATAATGGCCGGATGCGGGTAGTGATCGCCGAGGATTCGGTGCTGTTGCGGGAAGGGCTCGTCCGGCTGCTCGCCGACGCCGGGATCGAGACGGTGGCGACCGTGGGCGACGGCCCCGGGCTGCCCGGGATCGTCGAGGAGCACGCCCCCGACCTCGCCATCGTGGACGTCCGGATGCCGCCCTCGTACACCGACGAGGGGCTGCGCGCGGCGCTCGCCGTCCGGGAGCGCCGCCCGGGCACGCCGATCCTCGTGCTGTCCCAGTACGTGGAGGAGCGCTACGCGACGGACCTGATCGGCGGCGGCGCCCACGGCGTCGGCTACCTGCTGAAGGAGCGGGTGTCGGACGTCGAGGAGTTCATCGACGCGGTGCGCCGCATCGCCGCCGGCGGGACGGTCATCGACCCCGAGGTGATCGGCCAGCTGCTCGGCCGGCGCCGCACCGGCGACCCGCTGGAGGCGCTGACCCCGCGCGAGCGCGAGGTGCTCGGGCTGATGGCGCAGGGACGCTCGAACGGCGCCATCGCCGCGGACCTCGTCGTCACCGAGGGCGCCGTGGAGAAGCACATCTCCAACATCTTCATGAAGCTGGGCCTGCAGCCCGCGCAGGGCGGCCACCGCCGCGTCATGGCGGTGCTGGCCTACCTTGGGCTGTGTTAGTCGAGGGCGTCCGTGCCAGATCGGGAATGACCGGTGACCTCGCCGCGTTCGGGTATCTGGCACACTTGGTGTGCAACCGCTGCGGTACCGGTTCACGCCTCCCACATCTCCCATGGCACCGCCATGCGGATCCGGGGGCGCCCGGCGACCGCCTGAGGCGAGGAGAACCCATGAAGCCCGACATCCACCCGAACTACGTCGTCACGACCGTGACGTGTACGTGCGGCAACACCTTCGAGACCCGCAGCACCGCCGCGAACGGCGCGATCCACGCGGACGTGTGCTCGAACTGCCACCCGTTCTACACGGGCAAGCAGAAGATCCTCGACACCGGTGGCCGGGTCGCGCGCTTCGAGCAGCGCTTCGGCAAGAAGAAGGCCGACAAGTAGGGCGAACCGCACGGCGGACATCAGGGGCGGCCCGGGGACTCCAGGTCCCCGGGCCGCCCGAAACCGGTGCGGGGGCGGCCGTCCCCGTGCCGCAACGGGCCAGGACACAGCGTGAATCTCGACGATCTGATCAGCGAATACGCGGGCATCGAGGAACGGCTCGCCGACCCGTCCGTCCATGCCGACCAGAGCCTGGCGCGCAAGCTCGGCAAGCGTTACGCGGAGCTGCGCCCGATCGTCGAGACGCACCGCGAGCTGTCCGCGACCGAGGACGACCTCGGCACCGCCCGCGAACTGGCCGGCGAGGACGCCGCGTTCGCCGCCGAGGCCGAGGAGCTCGGGAAGCGCCGCGCGGAACTGGAGCAGCGGCTGCAGCGGCTGCTCGTCCCGCGCGACCCGAGCGACGCCAAGGACGTCATCCTGGAGGTCAAGGCGGGTGAGGGCGGCGAGGAGTCGGCGCTGTTCGCCGGCGACCTGCTGCGGATGTACCTCCGCTACGCCGAGCGCGTCGGCTGGAAGACCGAGATCCTCGACTCCCACCCCTCCGACCTCGGCGGATACAAGGACGTCACGGTCGCGGTGAAGGCCAGGGGCGCCCAGGAGGAGGGGGTCTGGACGCGGCTGAAGTTCGAGGGCGGCGTCCACCGGGTGCAGCGCGTGCCCGCGACCGAGTCGCAGGGACGCATCCACACCAGCGCCGTCGGCGTCCTCGTGACGCCCGAGGCCGAGGACGTCGACGTCCAGATCGACGCGAACGACCTGCGCATCGACGTGTACCGCTCGTCCGGGCCGGGCGGGCAGAGCGTCAACACGACCGACTCCGCGGTCCGCATCACGCACCTGCCGACCGGCGTCGTCGTCTCCTGCCAGAACGAGAAGAGCCAGCTGCAGAACAAGGAGCAGGCGCTGCGCATCCTGCGCTCCCGGCTGCTGGCGATGGCGCAGGAGGAGGCCGACGCGGCGGCCTCCGCCGAGCGCAGGAGCCAGGTCCGCACCGTGGACCGCTCCGAGCGGGTGCGCACCTACAACTACCCGGAGAACCGGATCTCCGACCACCGGGTCGGCTACAAGGCCTACAACCTCGACCAGGTGCTGGACGGCGACCTCCAGAACGTCACGCAGGCGCTGGTCGACGCCGAGATGGAACGCCGCCTGGCCGAAGCACAAGGATCATGAACCTGCTGCTCGACGAGATCGCCAGGGCCACCGCGCGGCTCGCCGACGCGGGCGCCGCCTCGCCCCGCGCCGACGCCGAGGAGCTCGCGGCGGCCGTGCACCGGGTGCGGCGCTCGGAGCTGCACGGCGTCCCCGACAGCGCGTTCGACGCCCGGTTCTGGGAGTTCGTCGCGCGCCGCGAGGCGGGGGAGCCGCTGCAGCACATCACCGGCCGCGCCTTCTTCCGCTACCTGGAGATGAAGGTCGGGCCCGGCGTGTTCGTGCCGCGCCCGGAGACCGAGGTGATGGTCGGCTGGGCGCTGGAGACGCTGCGCGACATGGACGTCCGCGACCCCCTCGTCGTCGACCTGGGCACCGGCTCCGCCGCGATCGCGCTGTCCATCGCGCTGGAGGCCCCCCGCGCCCGCGTCCACGCCGTCGAGAAGGACCCGACCGCCTTCGTGCACGCGACCCGCAACGTGGAGGAGCTGGACGAGCGGGGCCGCGTCCGCCTGCACCTGGACGACTTCGCCACCGCCCTCACCGAGCTGGACGGCACCGTCGACCTCGTCGTCAGCAACCCCCCGTACATCCCGATGAGCGAGTGGGAGTACGTCCCGCGCGACGTCCGCGACCACGACCCCGCCGACGCCCTGTGGGGCGGCGGCGACGACGGCCTGGACGCGATCCGCGTGGTGGAGCGCACCGCCCGCCGCCTCCTGCGCCCCGGCGGCTACACGGCCGTCGAGCACAGCGACCTGCAGGGCAACGGCGTCTACTGGGTCTTCGCGGAGGAGCACGGCTGGCGCGACGTGCGCAACCGCCGCGACCTGGCGAACCGGGACCGCTTCGTCACCGCGCGCCTGGCCGCCGACTAGCCCCGCTATCCTGATCGGTGCCATACCCGCGAGCGCTGTGCAGATGGGAGGACGGGCGACCGTGAGCCGACGTTACGACTGCTCTGAGCCGATGGAGCGCACCCGGGGGATCGCCGAGGCCTTCTCGGCCGTCCGGCGCGGCGAGCTGATCGTCCTGCCGACCGACACCGTGTACGGCGTCGGCGCGGACGCGTTCATGCCGCCCGCCGTGACCGCCCTCCTGGACGCCAAGGGCCGCGGCCGCGAGATGCCGCCGCCGGTGCTGGTCGGCTCCGTCCGCGCCGCCACGGCCCTCGTGGACGACCTCGGCACCTACGGGCAGGACCTCATCGACGAGTTCTGGCCGGGCGCGCTGACCCTCGTCTGCCGGGCCAACCCCAACCTCATGTGGGACCTCGGCGAGACCAAGGGCACCGTCGCCATCCGGATGCCGATGCACGAGCTCGCCGTCCAGCTGCTCAAGGAGACGGGCCCTCTCGCCGTCAGCAGCGCGAACCTGTCCGGCCGCCCCGCCGCTCGCACGGTCGACGAGGCCGAGAAGATGCTGGGCGACTCGGTCGCGGTCTACCTGGACGGCGGCGCCTCCGGCCACGCCGACCCGTCCACGATCATCGACCTGACCGGCCCCGTGCCCCGCCTCCTGCGCGCCGGCGCCGTCCCCGAGGACAAGATCCGCGCCGTGGTCGGCGTCCTCCTCACCGCGGAGGACGAGCCCGAGGAGCCCGCAGAGGCCCCCTCCACCGACGAGGCGGCCAAGCCTTCCCTCACCAAGGACGAGCCTCCGCAGACCCCTCGAGAGCCCTCTGAGCCCCTCCGGGAATCTCCTGCCCCGAACCCCGAGCCGTCCCTCCGCAAGGACGACCCCGGCACCGACTAGCTGTTCTGTCCCGTGGGGTCGGGGACGCGGCCGGCGGCCGGCGCGGCGACCCGGGACGGTCGGATCAGTGAGCCGGGAATGGCCGCCCGGAGTTCGGAGGCGACCGGTTCGGCTGTTTCCGAGGTTCTTTCTCCGGCGGTTATCCCGGGCGGCCGCAGGCCGTGCTCGCGGCCTGGTCTCGTGCGTCGGCCACCCGTTCGCGTGGATCGCCGCGGACGCCGGGGACGACCATTCCCGACTCGGTGACCGGCGCCATGATGAATGGCGGAAATCGTCGGCGAGCCTTGCCGGCCGGATCTCCGGGACAGGGTGGGCGATCGGCTCCTCCACACGCGTTCGCGGCGCGGGGACCAGGCAGGACCGTCCAGAAGAGTCGATCGCCACCGGCGGGCCGTCCGAACAAGATCCAATCAATGTGGCCCGTATACCGGGGTCGCGAGGGGCCGCGGAAACGCGAAGGCCCCGCCGGGTCGGGCGGGGCCTGGTCGTCGGGCCGAAAGGGCGGGCGGATCAGAAGATCTTCTTGCCCTTGCCGTAGTAGTACTTGCCGGTCTTCTTGTTCCGGCCGCACTCCTGCACCCACATGTGGCTGCCGTAGGACGACTTCACGCTGATCTTGACCTTGGCCTTGCCGTCGAAGTTGTAACGGGTGCCGCCGGACGTCACACCGATGATCTTGAAGCGCGACCAGTACACCTTGGAGCCCTCGGTGAACTTGAAGCGCACGCAGGAGGTCCAGCCGTTGGTCTTGTCGTCGAGGAGGTAGCCCGTGACGGAGGTGCTGCCGCCACTCCGCGTGTAGGTCCCGTAGGAGGCCACGTGGCTGTAGGAGTTGTACGGCTTCCAGCTGCCGGTGGCGGCTTCGGCGGGGGCGCCGACGGCGGCCATGCCGGCCATCAGGGTGCCGGCGGTCAGGGCTACTGCAGCGATTCGCCGCATAGGTCCCTCCATGTTCGGATTGGGGGGTTAGCGAGCGACAACCTAGCAGGCCCTTACCAGTGATTATTGGTAGGGATGCGCATCTGACCGGGGCAGGACGATTCCGGCGGTCCGGCGAACCGATCCGCCGCTGGACGCGTCCAAGGCCCCGCTGATCGTCCGTGCAAGGGGCAAAGGGCTTACCCGGCGGGCGGATCGGGGGCGTTACACCGGCACGATCACGGCAACGGTGGAAACATGCCCGACGTGCGTGGCCGTGTCCGGCGCTCCGCGACCATCGCGGGGGCGCTGCTGCTCCTCCTCGTGCTCGGGCTGCCCGCCTGCGCCGGAGGTCCGGCGCGCGCCGAGCCCGCGCCCGGGGCCTCCGGGGTCGCGCCGCCCCCCGAGCCGGCCTACCGCGGCGAGAGCATCCCGGCCTACGACGTCGTCCTCACCATCGGCGCCGACGGCGTGCTGCACGTGCGGGAGACGATCACCTACGACTTCGACCAGGCGGGGGAGCACGGGATCGTCCGGCACGTGCCGTTCCGCCGCGGCGACCGCCTCTTCGAGGTCCGGGGCGTCAGCAGCAGTTCCTCCACCGGCGCCCCGGCCCGCGTCCGCACGACCCGGTTCCTGCGCGACGTGCGGATCAGCGTCGGCGACCGGCACCGCGAGGTCCGCGGCCGCCAGGCCTACGTGATCGAGTACGAGGTGCGCCGGGTGTTCACCCCGCGCGCCGACCACGACGACCTGCTGTGGGACGCGATCGGTACGAACTGGGACGTCCCCATCGGGAACGCGGCGGTCCGGGTGCAGGCGCCGGTGCCGCTGCGGCACGCGAACTGCCGGGCGGGCGCGCCCGGCGCGACGACCCGGTGCCTGCGCGACCGCGACGGCCCGTACGCCATCGACTTCGTCCAGAACGCGCTCGGCCCGCACGAGGGGATGCGGATCCGGGTCCGGCTGCCCAAGCACGCGATCGCCGTTCCGCCGCCGCGGTACGTCCCGCCGCGCTGGACGGGCCACTGGACGGGCACCGCCGTGCTGGCCCTCGCGCTCGCCGCCGTGCCCCTGCTCGGGCGCCGCCCGGCGCCGCGGCGGGAGTCCGGCGCCGTCCTGGCCGCCGCCGGGACGCTGCTCGTCGTCGCCGACGCCGGGGACGACGTCGCGGCGAGCGGGCCGTGGGCGTTCTCGCTGGGGGACCGGTGCCTCGCCGGCCTCGCGCTCATGATCGTCGGCGCCGGGATCATGTGCGTTCAGCGGACCCGTAGTGCCCGATATGCCGCGGACGACCGTCCGGGAGGACTACAGTTGGTCGGTCGCGACGTGAACTGATCGTCCCGGCGGGTCGTCTACCGAGGTGAACTCCGTTCCGGACGGGGCACGTAGGCATCGTTGATCGGCGAAGGGAGGCGCAGGGGAGTGCGGGAGTACCTGCTCACGATCCTGGTCGCCGCTCTCGTCGCCTACCTGCTGACCCCGTCGGTGCGCAGGTTCGCCGTCTGGTTCGGAGCGCAGGCCGTCCCGCGCGACCGCGACGTGCACGTGATCCCGACGCCCCGGCTGGGCGGTCTCGCGATGTTCGGCGGGATGGTGGCGGCGCTGGTGGTCGCGACCGGGCTCCCGGAGATGCGCAAGGTACTCGGCGACGGCGGGATCAGCGTCAGCAAGGCGCTGCTGCTGTCGGGCGGGCTGATCGTGCTGATCGGGATCGCCGACGACCGCTGGGAGGTGGACGCGCTCACCAAGTTCGCCGGGCAGGTCGCGGCCGCCGGGATCTTCATCATGCAGGGCATCCAGATCTACGTGATCCCGCTGCCGACCGGCGACTCGCTGTCGCTGCCGCCCGCCTACGGGGTGCCGCTCACCGTCCTGGTCGTCGTCGCCACGATCAACGCGGTCAACTTCATCGACGGGCTGGACGGCCTCGCCGCCGGCGTCGTCGGGATCGCCGCGCTGGCGCTGTTCTCCTACGCCTACCTGCTGTCGAGGACGAACGGGCTCACCACGCTGTCCGCCGCGACCCTCATCGCCGCGGTGCTGTTCGGCATGTGCGCGGGTTTCCTGCCGCACAACTTCAGCCCGGCCAAGATCTTCATGGGCGACACCGGCTCGATGCTGATCGGGCTCCTGCTCAGCGCCTCCACGATCATGCTGACCGGGCAGTTCGACCCGGCCATCCTCGCCAACGGGCTGTTCCCGTTCTTCGTGCCGGTGCTGCTCATCCCGGCGGTGGCGGCGGTGCCGTTCATGGACATGCTGCTCGCGGTGTGGCGGCGCACCAACCAGGGCCGCTCGCCGTTCGCCCCGGACAAGCAGCACCTGCACCACCGGCTGCTGGAGCTCGGCCACTCCACCCGCCGCGCCGTGCTGATCATGTACTTCTGGGTCGGGCTGCTGGCCTCCGGGCTGGTCGGCCTCGCGCTGTTCGACGCCGCCTGGATCACCCTCGGCCTCACCCTGATCGTCGCGGTCGCGGGCGTGCTGCTGATGCTCCGCATCCCCGGTCGCCGCAGGTCCGCCCGCGCGAAGGCCCCGGGTGCCGGCGAACAGTCCGCCGAGCGCCCCTCGATGCCCGTCTGACCTGCGCCGGGACGTCACCCGGTGGGCGCGGGGCCGACTGCTGCGGGAGCCTCGAACGTGCGTGGGCACAGGCCGGGCTCGGCTACAGTCCCTCGTGCGGGCGTCGCGCGCGGTAGCACCCCGCGCGCGCCGGATCGCATTACCTCTAGGGTAATTGTGGACATTCCGGACGCTTGTGATACCTTTCACGAACAAGAGACGACCACTGACCGTGACCAGCCGGAGCCCTCATGCATACCTCCGACGCCCGGATGCTCCGCGGCGCCGCGATCCCGACGTCGATCGTCGGGGTGGGCGCCGTTGTGATCGGCCTGCTGACCGCCGGCGCCAAGGGCGCCCTGGCGGCGGCGCTGGCCTCCGTCGTGGTGATCGCCTTCTTCTCGGTGAGCGCGCTGGTGGTCTCCTGGGCCGCCCGGCTCTCGGCGCAGACCATGATGCTGGCCGCCCTCGCCAGCTACGCGGTGAAGATCCTCGCGGTGATGGTCCTGGTCACGGCCATCGACGGTGTGTCGATCTTCAACACCCAGGTCTTCGGCTGGACGGTCATCGGGCTCGCGCTGCTCTGGATCGGAGCCGAGTTCCGAGTCGTCCTCCAGCGGAGGCCCTACATTGACGACCCCGAGGACGTCCTGGACCGGAGTCCGTGATGAAGCGCTCGCGGACGGTGTCGGCCCCCATGACGGACTACTCCAATATGACCACCGCAGGCATGGCCTGCTATCGTCCGGAGCGCGATGAGCGAGCAGAAACGCCGGCCCGAGGACGGCCAGCGGGAATTCGCCGACGCCGCCTGGTCCGCGCCCAGCTACCTCCTTTCCGGGATGCTCATCTGGGGTGGTCTCGGGTGGCTGCTGTCCAAGTGGACGCACCAGGCCTGGCTGGTCCCGACCGGCCTGGTCATCGGCGTCGTGCTCGCCGTCTACCTGGTCTACGTGAAGTTCGGTCGCCACTCCTCCTGAGCGGCCCCGCCGCCGAAGAAGCCTTCGTGAAACATCACCACATTGATGAAGGGAACGCCGCGTGAACGCGCTGACGGTCCTCGCCTCCGGCGGAGATGAGTTCCAGGCCCCCGGACCGGAGCTGTTCGACTTCCCGCCCCTGTTCGCCGGCGGCCCCGAGTGGCTCACCAAGCCGGTCGTCTTCGCGGTCGTCGGGTCGCTGCTGGTCTGCGTCTTCTTCTGGAGCGCCTTCGCCAAGCCGAAGCTCGTGCCGCGGGGCGTGCAGAACCTCGGCGAGGTCGGCTACATGTTCGTGCGGGACGAGATCGCCCGCCCGTTCCTCGGCAAGAACACCGACCGGTGGATGCCGATGCTGATGTCGATGTTCTTCCTGATCTGGATCTGGAACATCTTCGCGGTCGTCCCGGTCGTCCAGTTCCCGATCGCCTCGCACATCGCGTTCCCGATCGTCCTGGCGCTCTTCGTCTACATCGCCAAGATCTACCTCGGTCTGCGGCACCAGGGGATCCGGTACTTCTCGAACATGATCCCCCGCGGCCTGCCGCTGCCCGTCTACTTCCTGCTGGTGCCGATCGAGTACCTCTCGACCTTCGTCCTGGCCCCGTTCACCCACGCGGTCCGGCTCTTCGCCAACATGTTCGCGGGCCACATGATCCTGGCGTTCTTCAGCCTGGTCGGCTTCTGGTTCCTGTTCGAGAAGCCCACGGTCGCCGGGTTCGGCGTCGGCATCATCGGCGTGATCGTCACCATCGCCATGACGGCGCTGGAGCTGCTGATCCAGTTCCTGCAGGCGTTCCTGTTCACCATGCTGGCCGCCATGTACATCCAGAGCGGCCTGGAAGCCGACCACTAAGACCGCGGGGCACGCGACGCCCCGGCTCCGCGGCCCCACCGGACAACCCCGTAAGCCCAGACCGGCGGAGCTTCCGCCGGCCGACAGAAAAGGGAAAGAACATGGGAGACCTCGCTGCCCTCAGCGGTAACGTCACCTCGATCGGTTACGGCCTCGCGGCGATCGGCCCGGGCATCGGCGTCGGCATCATCTTCGGCCAGGGCGTGAACGCCATCGCCCGCCAGCCCGAGCTGACCGGTGTCATCCGCACCAACATGCTGCTGGGCTTCGTCCTTACCGAGGCGCTCGCCCTGATCGGCCTGGTCGCGCCGTTCATCTTCCAGGGCATCAAGTAGTAGCCATCCGAACTGAGGAAGGGCTGCAGACATGATCACAGCAGCTTCCGTCCTGGCGGCGGAGGAGAACAACCCTCTCATTCCGCACCCGTTCGAGCTGGTCGTCGGAATCTTCTCGTTCCTGGTCGTCCTGATCGTCCTCGGCAAGATCCTCACGCCGCGTATCCAGAAGACGCTGGAGGAGCGGACCGAGGCGATCGAAGGCGGTCTCGTGCGCGCCGAGCAGGCGCAGCAGGAGGCCCAGCAGGTCCTTGAGCAGTACAAGGCCCAGCAGAAGGCGGCCGCGGTCGAGGCGTCCAACGAGCGCCGCAAGGCCGAGGAGCAGGGCGCGCAGATCATCGCCCAGGCCAAGGAGCAGGCCCAGGTCGAGGCGCGCCGCATCGTCGAGAACGCCAAGGCGCAGATCGAGGCCGAGCGGCAGCAGGCGCTGCAGTCGCTGCGCGCCGAGATCGGGACCTTGTCGGTCGAGCTGGCCGGACGAGTCGTGGGCGAGTCCCTCGAGGACAGCGCGCGGCAGAGCCGGGTCGTCGACCGGTTCCTTGAGGAGCTCGAGGAACGCGCTCGCACCCAGGAGCAGATCACATCATGACCATCACGGGAGCGGTGAGCAGGGCGTCGCTGGCCGAGGCCAAGGATCGGCTGGAGGCCGTCATTCCCTCCGCCGACCTGGCGCGGCTCGGCGGCGACCTGTTCGCGGTGCTGCACCTGATCGACCGCGAGCACGGCCTGCGGCGGGCGGTCTCCGACCCGGCGCGCGACGGTGCCGAGAAGGCGCAGCTCGTCCAGATCCTGCTGGAGGGCAAGGTGTCGCCGGCCGCTCTCGGGCTGGTCGCCGACGTCGTCCGGCTGCGCTGGTCCAGGCCGTCGGAGCTGTCGGACGCGGTGGAGATCCTCGCGGTCACCGCCGAGTCCGCCCGCGCCGAGGCCGACGGCAGGATCGACGACCTGGAGGACGAGCTGTTCCGGTTCTCCCGGGTCGTCGAGGGGGAGCCGGAACTGCGCGGTGCCCTGGCCGACCCCGCGTTGCCGGACGAGCGCAAGCTCGGCCTGGTCAACGCGCTGGTGGAGGGCAAGGTCACCGACGCGACGCTGACGCTCGTCACCGAGCTCGTGCTTCGTCCGCGAGGACGTAGCCTGGAGAGCGGGCTCGCCGACTACGGCAAGCTCGTCGCCCAGCGTCGGCAGCGGCTGGTCGCCCTGGTCCGCACGCCGGTGCCGCTGTCGGCGGAGCAGCGGACGCGGCTCGCCGCGGTGCTGGCCGTCGCCTACGGCCATGACGTACATCTGAACATCGAGATCGACCCCACCTCGATCGGCGGCCTTTCGGTCCAGATCGGGGACGAGATCATCGACGGCACGATCGCCGGACGGCTGGACGACGTCCGCCGGCGGCTCGGCACCGGCTGACCCGCCGGCTAGCTGACCCCATAGGGAGCAAGAGAGGAATCATGGCGGAGCTGACGATCCGTCCGGACGAGATCCGGAACGCGCTGGAGCGCTTCGTCCAGTCGTACGAGCCCGAGGCCGCCGCGCGCGATGAGGTCGGCACCGTCGTCGATTCGGGCGACGGTATCGCCCACGTCGAGGGCCTGCCCTCCGCGATGGCGAACGAACTCCTTGAGTTCGAGGACGGTACCCGTGGCCTGGCTCTGAACCTGGACGTACGTGAGATCGGCGCCGTTGTCCTGGGTGACTTCAGCAAGATCGAAGAGGGCCAGAAGGTCCGCCGGACCGGCGAGGTCCTCTCGGTCCCCGTCGGCGACGGCTTCCTGGGCCGCGTCGTGGACGCGCTGGGCAACCCACTGGACGGCCAGGGGCCGATCGAGACGACCGAGCGCCGCGCGCTCGAACTGCAGGCCCCCACGGTCGTGCAGCGGCAGTCGGTGAGCGAGCCGCTGCAGACCGGCATCAAGGCCATCGACGCGATGACGCCGATCGGCCGCGGCCAGCGGCAGCTGATCATCGGTGACCGGCAGACCGGCAAGACGACGGTCTGCGTGGACACCATCATCAACCAGAAGGAGAACTGGGAGTCCGGCGACGACAAGAAGCAGGTCCGCTGCATCTACGTCGCGATCGGCCAGAAGGGCTCCACGATCGCCAACGTCCGCCGCTCCCTGGAGGAGGCGGGTGCGCTGGAGTACACCACGATCGTGGCGGCTCCCGCGTCCGACCCGGCGGGCTACAAGTACATCGCCCCCTACACCGGGTCCGCGATCGGGCAGCACTGGATGTACCAGGGCAAGCACGTCCTGATCATCTTCGACGACCTGTCGAAGCAGGCCGAGGCCTACCGCGCGGTGTCGCTGCTGCTGCGCCGCCCGCCGGGCCGCGAGGCCTACCCCGGTGACGTGTTCTACCTGCACTCGCGCCTGCTGGAGCGCTGCGCGAAGCTGTCGGAGGAGATGGGCGGCGGCTCGATGACGGGCCTGCCGATCATCGAGACCAAGGGCAGCGACGTGTCGGCCTACATCCCGACGAACGTCATCTCGATCACCGACGGGCAGTGCTTCCTGGAGACGGACCTGTTCAACCAGGGCGTCCGGCCGGCGATCAACGTCGGCATCTCGGTCTCCCGGGTCGGCGGCGACGCGCAGATCAAGGCGATGAAGACGGTCGCCGGCACGCTGCGCCTGGCGCTGTCGCAGTTCCGTGACCTGGAGGCGTTCGCCGCCTTCGCCTCGGACCTGGACGCCGCGTCGCGCGCGCAGCTGGAGCGGGGCGCCCGGCTGGTCGAGCTGCTGAAGCAGCCGCAGGGCAGCCCGTTCCCGGTCGAGCAGGAGGTCGTGTCCGTGTGGGCGGGCACCTCCGGCGCGCTGGACGACGTCCCGGTGGGCGACATCCGCCGCTTCGAGCGCGAGTTCCTCGACTACGTCGAGCGTGAGGAGGGCGGCCTGCTGACCTCCATCCGCGAGACCGGCAAGCTGTCCGACGACGGCCTCACCAGCCTCAAGAACACCATCACGGAGTTCAAGAAGGGCTTCCAGACCAGCGAGGGCGAGCTGCTCGCGGAGGAGCCGGTCGAGGCGATCGACGACGAGGACGTCAAGCAGGAGACGATCACCCGCGTCAAGAAGGACTGACGGCCATGGCCGCACAGCTTCGTCAACTCCGGCAGAAGATCAAGACGGTCAAGTCGACCGCCAAGATCACTCGTGCCCAGGAGATGATCGCCACGTCGCGGATCGTCAAGGCCCAGCAGGCGGTGGCGGCCTCCAAGCCGTACGCCGACCAGATCACGCAGGCCCTGACCGCGCTGGTGAGTCACCACGTCGGGATCGACCATCCGCTGCTGGAGGAGCAGCCGGCCGACAACCGCAGCGCCGTGCTGATCATCACGAGCGACCGCGGGTTCTGCGGCGCCTACAACGCCAACGTCATCCGCGAGGCGGAGTCGCTGGTCAAGGCGCTGCGGGCCGAGGGCCGCGAGCCGGTCCCCTACGTCATCGGCAACAAGGGCATCACCTGGTACCGGTTCCGGGACCGGGACGTCGCCGAGTCCTGGAAGGGGTTCAGCGACCGCCCCGCCTTCGGCAACGCCGAGCAGATCGGGCGGCGGCTCGCGGAGGACTTCCTCAAGACCGACGCCGAGGGCGGGGTCGGGGAGATCCACGTGGTCTACACCGAGTTCGTCTCGATGCTGACCCAGACCGTCCGGGTCACCCGGCTGATGCCGCTGGAGATCGAGGAGGCCGAGGCCTCCAAGGTCCCGCCGGCGTACGAGTTCGAGCCGTCCGCCCAGGCCGCGCTCGACCTGCTCCTGCCGAACTACATCGAGAGCCGCATCTTCCACATGCTGCTCCAGTCGGCGGCGTCCTTCCAGGCGTCGGTCCGGCGGGCCATGAAGTCGGCGACCGACAATGCCAACGAACTGGTCGGGGTCTACACGCGCCAGATGAACCAGGCGCGGCAGGCCGCGATCACCCAGGAAATCAGCGAGATCGTCGGTGGCGCTGACGCGCTCGCCGATTCTGGCGGGGAGTGAGAAGGGTATGACTGCTCAGGTAGAGACGGCGACCGCGACCGGGCGCGTCGCCCGTGTCATCGGGCCGGTCGTCGACGTGGAGTTCCCCGCCGACGCCATCCCGGAAATCTACAACGCCCTCAACGCGCAGGTCACCCTGGGCGGCGAGGCGAAGACCCTGACCTTCGAGGTCGCCCAGCACCTCGGCGACAACATGGTCAGGGCCATCTCGATGCAGCCGACGGACGGCCTCGTCCGCGGCGCTCCGGTGACGGACTCGGGCCGGTCGATCACGGTGCCGGTTGGCGACATCACCAAGGGCCACGTGTGGAACGCCCTCGGCGACGCGCTGGACGTCCCGACCGCCTCGCTGGAGATCAACGAGCGCTGGGGCATCCACCGCAGCGCTCCGCCGTTCGACCAGCTGGAGTCCAGGACCGAGATGCTGGAGACCGGCATCAAGGTCATCGACCTGCTGTGCCCGTACGTCAAGGGCGGCAAGATCGGTCTGTTCGGCGGCGCGGGTGTGGGCAAGACCGTCCTCATCCAGGAGATGATCCGCCGCGTCGCCCGCAACTTCGGTGGCACCTCGGTGTTCGCCGGAGTGGGCGAGCGCACCCGTGAGGGCAACGACCTCTGGGTGGAGATGGACGAGGCGGACGTCCTCAAGGACACCGCGATGGTGTTCGGCCAGATGGACGAGCCGCCGGGCACCCGGCTGCGGGTGGCGCTGTCCGCGCTGACGATGGCGGAGTACTTCCGCGACGTGCAGAACCAGGACGTGCTGCTGTTCATCGACAACATCTTCCGGTTCACGCAGGCCGGCTCGGAGGTGTCCACGCTGCTCGGGCGCATGCCGTCCGCGGTGGGGTACCAGCCGACGCTGGCCGACGAGATGGGCGTGCTCCAGGAGCGGATCACCTCGACGCGCGGTAACTCGATCACCTCGATGCAGGCGATCTACGTGCCCGCCGACGACATCACCGACCCGGCGCCGCACACCACGTTCGCGCACCTGGACGCCACCACGACGCTGTCGCGGGGGATCTCCGAGAAGGGCATCTTCCCGGCGGTGGACCCGCTCGACTCCACCTCGCGGATCATGGACCCGCAGATCCTGGGGAACGAGCACTACGAGGTCGCCCAGGAAGTGATCCGGATCCTGCAGAAGTACAAGGAGCTGCAGGACATCATCGCGATCCTCGGCATCGACGAGCTCTCCGAGGAGGACAAGGTCACCGTCCAGCGGGCGCGGCGCATCGAGCGCTTCCTTTCGCACCCGATGTACGTGGCCGAGCAGTTCACCGGCCAGCCCGGTGAGACGGTGCCGAAGGACGAGACGATCTCCTCGTTCAAGGCGATCGCGGAGGGCAAGTACGACCATCTCCCCGAGCAGGCGTTCTTCATGTGCGGCGGCATCGAGGATGTCGAGAAGAAGGCCAAGGAGCTGGAGAAGTAGTCCGCTCCGGCGGGCCGCGCCCGGGCCCCGCGCCCGGGGCGGCCCGCCGGATCCGCTCCAGTAGTCGGAGGGAAAGACGTGGCAACCCTGAAGGTCGGGCTGGTCTCGCCGGAGCGCGAGGTCTGGTCCGGCGAGGCCAAGATGGTGGTCGCGCAGACCATCGAGGGCTCGCTCGGCATCCTGCCGGGGCACGCCCCGGTGCTGGGCGTCCTCCTCGACGGCAGCGTGGTGAAGATCGAGCCCGCGGACGGCGGCGCGCCGGTCCTGGCGGCGGTCGGCAGCGGGTTCTTCTCCGTCGCCGCCGACGAGGTGTCGGTGCTGGCCGAGCAGGTCGAACGGGACGAAGAGATCGACGTCGACGACGCCAAGCGGGCGCTGGACGCGGCGCTGTCCGCCGAGGCCGAGGACGCGACGCCGGAGCGGCGCGCCAGGGCACGGCTGCGCGCGGCGGGCGTCGAGGTCTAGGTTCGGGCGGACGGCGGGGGATTTGGGCGAGCACCTGGCACTGGACGTCGGCGGGGTGCTCGCCGCGCTCGTCCTGGCGGCGGCGCTGCTGTTCGCCTCCATGGCGGTGCGCCGCTGGCTGTTCACGCGCGGCGGCGGCACCGTGGAGTGCAGCCTGCGCGAACTGCCCCGGGAGGGCGGAGCCCCCGGAGTGTGGAGGCTCGGCATCGGCCGCTACAAGGGCGATGTCCTGCACTGGCACCGCGTGTTCGGTTTCCGCAGACGGCCCCGGCAGGTGATCCACCGCCGGGGCCTCGTCGTGTCCAACCGGCGCGTCCCGGACCGGGACGAGGCCGAGGGCCTGCTGCCGGACGTGAGCGTCATCGAGGTCAGGAACGGCGACCTGGCGGTGGAGCTGGCGATGGGCGCGGCGGCCCTGACCGGGTTCCTGGCGTGGCTGGAGGCGGCCCCGCCCGGCTTCCCGGTGGACCTGCACTCCCCGGAATGAGGGCGGGTCCGGCGGGCCGGAACGAGCCCGGCCGGGAATGAGCCGGTAAGGCCCCGGTATCGAAACGGTCTTGCCGTGCCGCCGCTGCTTGAGGCGGCCGGGCCGCGGGGTGAGGATCGCGCTGGTCCGCTTCCTCCTCCGCCCCGCTGGAGTGCACGTGCGCATGCTCCTCACCGGCCGCAGGCTTTTCGTCGCCCGCAGGTTCCTCTTCGGCGCGGCGGTGGCGCTGCCCGCCCTGTTCCTGCCCGCGGCCCTGCTCCCGGCCGGGGCCGCGCCGGCGCGGCCCGATCTCGCGGCGCTGGTCACGATGAAGGACGTCAAGCCGCATCTGGCCGCGTTCCAGGAGATCGCCGACTACAACGGCGGGAACCGCGCGGCGGGGAGGCCCGGCTACGACGTGTCCGTGCGGTACGTCACCGGGCGGTTGAAGAAGGCCGGTTTCTCGCCGAAGGTGCAGGAGTTCACCTATCCGTACTGGCGGGAGCGGTCGAGCGCGAAGTTCGCGCGGACGGCGCCCTCCAAGGCGTCCTACAAGCGGGAAGCCGACTTCCTCACGCTCGCGTACTCCGGTTCCGGCGATGTGACGGCACCGGCGGCGGCGGTGGACGTCCCGGCCGAGGGCGAGGGGACGAGCGGCTGCGAGGCCGGTGACTTCACGGGCTTCAGGAAGGGCTCGATCGCGCTCGTCCAGCGGGGGACCTGCACGTTCGCGGCCAAGGCCGCCAGGGCGCGGGCGGCCGGCGCGTCCGCCGTGGTCATCTTCAACAAGCCGGGGGAGAAGGGGCCGGTGAACGGGACGCTGTCCAAGCCGGCCGCGATCCCGGTCGTCGGCCCGACGCACGCGGTCGGCGCCGCACTGGTGAAGGCCGCGCGGAAGGGCGGCCTGAAGCTGCGGGTGAGGACCGACGCCGTGCACGGCAGGCGGACGTCGGCCAACGTCATCGCCGACACCCCGCAGGGGCGGGCCGACAACGTCGTGGTCGTCGGCGCCCATCTGGACAGCGTCCCGGCGGGGCCGGGGATCAACGACAACGGCACCGGCGCCGCCGCCCTGCTCGCCATCGCCGCCAAAATCAGGTGGCTCGGCGAGGACGGCCTGCGCAACCGGGTGCGGTTCGCCTGGTGGGGGGCCGAAGAGGAGGGCATGCAGGGGTCGGAGCAGTACCTGCGGTCGCTGCCCGCCGCCCAGCGCGGGCGGATCGCGCTGAACCTGAACTTCGACATGCTCGGTTCACCGAACGGCACCCGGGGCGTCTACGACGGTGACCACTCGACCGGCGCGGGCACGCGGGCGCCCGCCGGGTCCGGGGCGATCGAGCGGATGTTCCGGCAGTACTTCCAGGGCCGCCGCCTTCCGGTCACCGCGAGCCAGTTCAACGGTCGCTCCGACTACGGGCCTTTCATCGAGCGGGGCATCCCGGCGGGCGGGATGGACACCGGCGCCGAGGGAGTGAAGACCGCCGCCGAGGCCAAGGCGTTCGGCGGCAGGGCGGGCGAGGCGTACGACCCGTGCTACCACGCCAAGTGCGACCGCCTGAAGAACGTCGACCTCAAGATGCTCGACGGCAACGCCGACGGTGTCGCCCACGTCCTGCAGCACCTGGCCCGGACGACGGTCGCGGTGAACGGCGGCGCCCGCCTCGGCCCGGTCCGGGACCCGTCCTACGCCCCGCTGTGGCAGGGCCCCTACCTGCTGCGTTAGCGGCGGGCAGGTTCGGCCGGCTCGGCGTCACGCCGGGGGGAGCCCGAAGTCTTCGACCGGGGTCGCGGGGTTCGCGTTGTGGGCGGGCCGCTCGGGATCGAGCATGCACCCCGCGAAGGGGCCGTCGGGGGCGCGGAGGCGCGCGAGCGCGGGGTCGAGATGGTCGCGGTGCCAGTCGCCGGGGCCGGTGTGCCCGCAGGCCGGTGAGTCGGTGAGCCCCTGCCAGGCCATCCAGAGAGCGTGGAGGCGGGCGAGTGCCTCGGGATGCTCCCACCAGCGTGAACACCACGGTCGGAGCGGGCTCACCTGGTTGACGTAGACGGGGACCAGGAGAACGTTGACCCACGTGGCCATGGTCTCCAGTTCGAGGGTGTGCTCCGGGCCGTCCAGGTACAGCAGGAAGGTCGGTACGAGCGGACGTCCGCCATCCGGCCGGGCGGCGGTCTCCTCGGCGTCGACGGAGGCGGGGGAACCGAGCCGATCGCGGAGTCCCTTGATGAACTCCGCGTGCCTGGCGAGTCCATGGCCGTGGATCTCGACGACCGCGCGCAGATCGGCGAGATCTTCGGCGAGGTCGTCGGGTGAGTCGGTCATGATGCGTCTCCATCGTGCTACTGGCCGCGAGCACCATGGATGACCGTCCGGAGACCTCGGGGCGGGTCAAGCCCGGCGTGACCGCTAGTTCGGCGCCACGGTGATGCCGCCGTCGCGGGTGCGGAGATCGACACGCCGCGCGGCCTGCGAGTCCTGGTGGACGGCCGGGTCGATCCGCTTGCCTCCCTCGGCGGACAGGACGATGGCGTAGGTCTCCGCGGCCGGGAGGCGCAGCCGGATCGAGCCGGTGCCGGCGGCGGCCCGGACGTTCGCGGGCGGCGAGTCCAGCCGCATCGTGATGCCGCCGTCGTCGGTCCGGGCGGTGATCCGGTCGGCGGCCAGCCCGTCCAGGGTGATCGAGCCGCTGCCGGTGCCGAGGTCGGCGACGGCGACGCGCCCGCTCACCTCGACGCGGCCGTCGGACGCGCGGGCCTTCAGCCGGTCGGCGGTGAGGTTCTGCGCGGTGACGGCGCCGCTGCCGCTGTGCAGGTCGGCGGCGGCCGCGCGGCCCGTCACGCGCACCGAGCCGTCGTCGGCGCTGATCGACACCGTCGCCCCGCGCAGATCCGTCGCCCTGACCGCGCCGCTGCCGCTGCGCAGCCGCACCGGCCCGGCGAGGCCGGACGCCTCGATCGTCCCGTCGTGGCTGTCGATCTGCACCGGAGTGCTGCGGGGCACCTGGACGCGGTAGGAGACCCCGCACACCGCGAACCCCATCACGTTCCTGCCGCACGAGGACGACAGCACCAGCGTGGAGCCCTCGGAGACGCGCCGCGCCTTCGGCTTGTTCTTGTCGTTGGACCAGCGCAGGACTTCGGTGATCCTGATACCGGGGGAGTCGGACGCGGTGACCTCGACCCGGCCCCCGTTCGTCGTGATCTTCAGCCCGGCGGTGCCCGCGGGCGCGGCGTAGGAGCGGTCCTGCTGGTGCCGGCCGGCGTTCACGTTGCCGCAGCCGGCAAGCGCCGCCGCCGTCAACGCCGCCGCGGCCGTCAACGCCGCGGCGGCCGTGGCTGTCAGGGTCCTCACTGGTCTCTCCCCGTCGTCGGCGTGCGCCCGTACAGGCCAAGCCTGCTCCAGGCGCGGCGGCGCCGCCAGGAGGGGAGCCGGTCGACCGGGGGTGGGGTTAGCCCCACCCTCCGCGGCGCCTCAGCGTTCCCCGCCGGGCTTCCAGAGGACGTCGCCGTGCTCGGCGTTGGCGACACGGCAGAGGATGAACAGCAGGTCCGACAGCCGGTTGAGGTACGTGGCCGTCAGCGGGTTCACGCCGCCTTCGGGCGTGGCGCCGGAGTCGCCGTGGGCCTCGACCGCGGCCCAGGCGGACCGCTCGGCGCGGCGGGTCACCGTCCGCGCGACGTGCAGGAGCGCGGCGCCGGGCGTCCCGCCGGGCAGGATGAAGCTGCGCAGCGTCGGAAGGTCGGCGTTGTGCTCGTCGCAGGCCGCCTCCAGCCGCTCGATGTAGGCCGGCTCGACGCGCAGCGGCGGGTACTGCGGGTCGGGGACGACGGGCGCGCACAGGTCGGCGCCCACGTCGAACAACTCGTTCTGGATGCGGGTCAGAAGCGTGACCAGGGCTTCGGGCAGGGACCCGAGCGCGAGCGCCGTACCGATCGCGGCGTTGGCCTCCTCCACGTCGGCGTACGCGGCAAGGCGCGGATCGGTCTTGGACGTGCGGGACGCGTCGCCCAGCGCGGTGGTGCCGTCGTCCCCCGTGCGGGTGTAGATCCGGGAGAGCACGACGGGATTGTCCCTGTTCTTCGCCATGGGGGCAGCCTAGCCCTGCCGCCGGCAGAAGCCCGTTCGGTAGTGTTTTCGGAAAGACCCCGGAGGCCGCCGTGTACGACTACATCATCGTGGGAGCGGGCAGCGCGGGCTGCGTCCTGGCCGCCCGACTGACCGAGGACCCCTCCGTGAAGGTCCTGCTGCTGGAGGCGGGCCCGCCCGACGACGCCCCCGAGATCCACATCCCGGCCGCGGTGGCCGCGCTGATCAAGGGGCCGTTCGACTGGGACTACGCGACCGTCCCGCAGGAGCACGCGGCCGGGCGCAGCGTGTACTGGCCGCGCGGGCGCACGCTCGGCGGCAGCTCGTCCACCAACGCGATGATCTACATCCGCGGGGCCCGGTACGACTACGACACCTGGCGCGACTCCTACGGCTGCGACGGCTGGGGCTACGAGGACCTGCTGCCCTACTTCGTCCGCGCCGAGGACCAGCAGCGCGGCGAGCTGCCCTACCACGGCGTCGGCGGCCCGCTGCGCGTCGAGGACCTGCGCTACAAGCACCCCCTCACCCGCGCGTGGGTGCAGTCGGCCAAGGCGTACGGCCTCGCCGCCAACCACGACTTCAACGGCGCCGACCAGGACGGCGTCGGCTTCTACCAGGTCACCCACAAGCGCGGCCGCCGCTGGTCGACCGCCGCCGGCTACCTGCACCCGATCGAGTACCGCCCGAACCTGACGGTCGTCACCGACGCCCTCGCCACCCGCGTCGTGATCGAGGACGGCCGCGCCACCGGCGTCCGCTACGAGGCGCGCGGCGAGACGATGTCGGCCCGCGCCGAGGCCGAGGTGATCCTGTCGGGCGGCGCGGTGAACAGCCCGCAGCTCCTCATGCTCTCGGGCGTCGGCCCCGCCGACCACCTGCGCTCCCTCGGCATCGACGTCCTCGTCGACTCCCCGGTGGGGCAGCGCCTCCAGGACCACCCGTTCGTGAACGTCATGTTCGCCACCCTCCGCACCAAGCCCCTCTGGGAACTGGCGAACGCCCGCTCCTTCGCCCTCTACCAGGCCCTGGCGCGCGGCCCCTACGCCTCGAACGTCGCCGAGGCCGGAGGGTTCGCCCGCACGGTGGAGGGCCTGCCCGCCCCCGACCTGCAGTACCACGTCCTGCCGACCCCGTTCGTCAACCAGGGGCTCACCGACTCGTCCGAGCGCCTGCTGTCGGTCATGGTCACCGCTGTTGCGATCGCGAGCCGCGGCGCGCTCACCCTCCGCTCCGCCGGCCCCCACGCCAAGCCGCTGATCGACCCCGCCTACCTCTCGGACAAGGCCGACCTGGACATCCTGGTCGCCGGCGTCCGGCAGGCCCGCGAGATCGCCGCCTCCGGGCCGCTGGCGGGCCTGGTCGGCGGCGAGTGGGCCCCCGGCGAGCAGGTCGACTCCGACGAGGCCATCGCCGACTTCGTCCGCCGCGAGGCCGCGACGCTGTTCCACCCGACCAGCACCTGCGCGATGGGCGCGGACGACTCCGTCTGCGACACCGAACTGCGCGTCCGCGGCGTGCAGGGCCTGCGCGTGGTGGACGCCTCGGTCATGCCGGCCGTCCCGCGGGGCAACACCAACGCCCCGACCATCGCGATCGCCGAACGCGCCGCCGACCTGATCCGGGGCCGCGCCCCCCTCGCGCCCGCGGGCGCCCCGAAATGAGGAACGCCCCCGTCGGAGACGACGGGGGCGTGGCCGCTGGGACGCAGGCTGCGGGGTTCACCGCTTGAGCGCCTTCACGAGACGGGCGCGACGGCTGTTCTTCCCCTCCGCCCGCAGCATTCGCACGCGGTCCTCGATGACGACCTTCATGAACTCCTGGCTGAACATCTGCTTCTCCTCGTTCCTGCCGGACCCTCTTGGCCCGACATGTACAAGGTTCGCCCTAAGGCCCCACCCCCAGCATCGGGACGACGCCTTATCTAGGCATGCCTAGGGCGCCTTAGACCCCCGCCGTCACGCCGGGAAGATCTGAGTCGAGCGCAGAGGGTGCGACGCGTCGATCGATCGCGCCCTGCTCAGTCCACCGGTGCGCCGCCGGACAGCGGAACCTCCCGCGCCGTCCGCGCTCAGCGCCACCTCCGTGCTGATCTTCTAGCGCCGCGCCGCCCGCCCCGACCCCGCGGCCCCTCCGACGACGTGCCGCCTGGAGCTCGACCGCCGAGTCGTCGGCGACCTGCCGGCCGTCGGCCGGCTGCTGCACGCGGTCGCCGACCCGTGGCCCGCCGGCGGTTAGACGAGTCCTCGCCCTGATGGACGGTGCCGAGGGGCCCGACCGGAAAGAGGTGGACGGCGGGGAACCGGTATGCGAGGATCCGAGCCATGATCAATGAAAGGGGCGCCGCCGCCCTGACCCGGTGAGCGTCGACGCGCAGCGGGAAGCTGCCGCCGTCCGCGCGGAATGGCTCGGGCATCTGCTCTCCACCGCGCCCGCCGACCGACCGGCCGCCGAGGCCGCCATATCCGAGCTGTACCGGCTGATCGGTCTCGATCCACCCCGTTTCCACTGGGTGCCGTCGCCGCTGGCGGCCCTGGAGACCGTCCCGCCCGGTGTGCGGCCGCGGCCGTCCGAGACCGCGGACCGACTTGACGAGTGGCCTCTGCCGGCACGTTTCCGCAGGCTGGTCGGCAGGGCGTCCGTGGAACTGGACGAACGCGTCATGCGAGGCTCTCCGGGGCTGGACCCGATGATCCGGCAGCTGGTTCGGATGCCGCTCACGACCTCGGCCCGAAGCACGATCCACATTGCGCTCCAGGAACCGCGGGGACGGCGAGACGCCTGGTACACGGCCCTCTGCGTCTCGTGGAGCGCCCACTACGACGCGGTCCGCCGGTGCTCCGGTGTGGTCTTCACGCCCGAGCAGAACCGGCTGATCGACCTGTGGGCGACGCCCGCCCGGTCCTGCGGCTGGTGGTGGCCGCGCGAGGACGTCTGCGTCGTCTCCGAACGGCCCGTCGAGATCCATACGGAGGTCTGGGACGACGAGGGCGAGGTGCGCCTTCACCGCTCGGACGGTCCCGCGCTCCGGTTCGCCGACGGCTGGGACGCGCACGCCTGGCACGGCACGAGGGTGCCGGGCTGGGTGGTGGACGACCCGGGCGTCGAGCGGATCGCGCGGGAGGCCAACGTCGAGGTCCGGCGGTGCGCGATCGAGAACATCGGCTGGGGCGCGTACATCGACCGGGCCGGGCTGCGGCTGGTGGCCGCCGCGCCGGACCCCGGCAACCCCGGCTCGGAGCTGCGGCTCTACGACCTGCGCGACCAGGCCAGGGTGCTGCTCGCCGTCAACGGCTCCGTCGAGCGCGACGGGAGCCGCCGCCGGTACGGGCTGGCCGTCCCCGGAGCCTTCGACGACCCGCTCGCCGCCGCCGGATGGACCTACGGGCTGTCCGCCGACCAGTACGCACGCCTCGTCCGCCGAACCTGAAAGGTGATCTTGATGACCGTGAATCCCGAGACCGTGCTTCCTGACGCCGTGACTCTCGCCTCCCTCTCCGAGCAGACCGGGCTCGCCGTCCTCGACCATCTCGACCGGTCGGTGAGCATCCCCGTCGTCGACGGGATCCAGGCGCAGGGCGATCTGATCGTCGTCCCGACGTCCGAGCTCCCGGCGCTGTCGTTCTGGCCGGACGCCACATGGACGGACGTGCCGCCCGAGGGGGTCGAACTGCTCCGGGGCGCGGCGGGCGGCAACCCGCATACCCTGGTCGCCGATCCCGGCACCTGCCGCTGGACGACGAACGCGTGGGAGACCAACGGCCTGGTCATCGGCGTCTTCGAGGCGTCGGCGCCCGTCTACCTGCTGCATCCCGAGCACGGAGCCTCCGGCTGCGCGCCGGGACGCTACGCCGTCCGCCGCCAGCGCGAGTACGCCCCCGGCGGCTGGGGCTCCCGCCTCGTGGCCGACTGAGCCCGGCCGGGCCCGGGCCGGGGGCCTAGGCGGTCTCGACGAAGCCCAGACGGTCGTAGAGGCGGCGGGCGCGGCGGTTGCGGCGGGTCACGGCCAGGGTGAGGGCGTCGTGGCCCCGCTCGGCCAGGGCGTGCATGACCGCTTGGACGAGGCCCTGGCCCAGGCCGCGCCCCGCGTGGGCCGGGGCGGTGAAGAGGAACGCGAGGAGGGGCAGGTCCTTGTAGAGGGTGACAAGGGCCCCTCCCGCCGGGCGGCCCTCATGGTCGGCCACGAACGACGCCTCCGGGAGGAACGTGCCGTACTCGCCGGCCATGGTGAGGTGGATCTCGCGGACGGCGCCCTCGACGTCCCCCACGTCGGCTTCGTCGGGGGTGCCGCGGTAGGCGTCCCACATCAGGGCCGCCAGGGCGGGGACGTCGGCGCCGGTGAACGGCCGGAAGCCGGGTGGGGGCGGAGGCGGCGCACCCAGGGTCACCTCGAGGCGGCTCCGCACGGGGGCGTTCATGGTGTCGATTCTAGGCGGCGCCCCCGCCGGAGACCGGCGGGGGCGTTCCCCGGTCAGCGCTTGTAGCGGCGGCCGTGGATCATGTTGATCATGCCGAGGACGCGCGCCATCTCCTTCTCGGTGCGGGCGAACGTGGTGAGGTTCATGGTCGCGAACCGCTGGCGCGTGATGGCCTTCGGGCGGGCGAACTCGCGCAGGCCGTCCGCGCCGTGGATGCGGCCGAAGCCGGACTCGCCGACGCCGCCGAACGGCAGGGCCGCGACCTGGGCGAACGCGGCGAAGGCGTTGATGGACGTCATGCCCGACCGCATCCGGCGAGCGACGTCCATCGCGCGGGCCTTGTCGCCGGAGAAGATCGTCCCGGCGAGGCCGTAGCTGGTCTTGTTGGCCTTCTCGACCGCCTCGTCCATGTCCTTCACGCGGTGGACGGTGATGGTGGGGCCGAACGTCTCCTCGCACACGGCCGACGAGTCGTCCGGGACGTTCGTCAGCACGACCGGCTCGACGTAGGGCTTGCGGACGGACTCGGCGCCGCCCACGACCGCCTTGCCGCCCTTGTCCAGCGCGTCCTTGATGTGGCGCTCGATGATGTCGAGCTGCGAGGGCATCGTGATGGGGCCGTAGGCGGCCTCGCGGTCGAAGCCGGGACGCAGGTCGCGGGCCTTCTCGGTCAGCTTGCCGAGGAACTCGTCGTAGGCCTCGTCCACGACGTAGATCCGCTCGACGCCGATGCAGGTCTGGCCCGCGTTCGACATGGCGCCCCACAGCGCGGCGTCGGCGGCGGCGTCGAGGTCGGCGCCGGCGTCGACGATGCAGGCGTCCTTGCCGCCGCACTCGGCCACGATCGGGGTCAGGTTCTCGGCGCAGGCCGCCATGACGCGCTTGGCGGTGCGGGCCGAACCGGTGAAGGCGATCTTGTTGACGTGCGGGGACGAGGCGAGCGCCGCGCCCGTCTCGCCGAGCCCGGTGACGGTCTGCAGGACGGGGTGCTCGGGGATCACCGCGGCGAACAGCTCGGCGAGGAACACGCCGACGCCCGGGGTGAACTCCGACGGCTTGAACACCACGGCGTTGCCGGCGGCGAGCGCGTAGGCGATCGAGCCCATCGGGGTGAAGATCGGGTAGTTCCACGGCCCGATGACCCCGACGACGCCGAGCGACTGGTACTCCAGGACGCAGCGCTGGTTGATCGCCATGAGCCCGGGATAGACGTTGCGCGGTCCGAGGACCTTCTGCGCGTTGCGCGCCGCCCAGTCCAGATGCGTGATCGCCATGATCGTCTCGAGCTGGGCGTCCTGGACCGGCTTGCCGGTCTCCTGGTGGATGAGCTCGGCCATCCGGTTCAGGTTGCGGGTGAGCGAGCCCTTGACGTTCAGCAGCCGGAGCCGGCGCTCCTTCCAGCCGAGGGCGCGCCACCAGCCGGCCGCCTCGCGGGCGCGCTCGACCGCCGCGGCCACGGCGGCGCCGTCCCGGACGGGGTGCTCGGCGACGACCTCGCCGGTGGCCGGGTTCAGCGACGTGAACGTCTCGGTGTTCTCCGTGGCCACGGACATGGGGAACCTCCCGGGAGGGGCCTGGTAAGTGACTGCTTGCACGGCAGTACCGGCTAGTAAACCACCCTATGTGCCGGCTCGGGCGTCGGGGATCCAGCTTCCGTGGAATCCGGCCGGAACGCGGCGCGGCAGCCGGACGCTCGCGGCGGGCGACAGGTCCGCGGCGTCGAGCACCAGCAGCTCGGACGCCGAGCCGCGGGTGACGATCGACAGCAGCCAGCCCTCGTCCTCCGCGCGGGCGCCCGCCGCCGGCACGAAGACCGCCTCGCCGACGTGCGCGTCCTCGCCGAGCTCGTGCGCGGACGTCCCCTGCCCGCGCAGGTCGTACTTCACGATCGACTCCCCGCCCACCGTGTAGAGGTAGCGGTGCTCCCTGCCGGTGCGGGTGTCGTCGTGCGTGGGGAACTCGACGCCGCGGTCGTCGAGCGGCCCCTCGGTCGCGCGGCGGGTGACGGGGTCGAGGATCCAGCGGTGCAGGCTTGCGTTCTGCGAGCGCACCGCCCCGGTGGCGGGGTCGACGGTTCCGCCGATGTCCTCCCAGAGGGAGACGAAGTTCTCGGGGCGGTAGCGCGCACCGTCCACCACGATCCGTCCGGCGGCGTCCTCGTGGGCGTTGCCGACGTGGAAGACGTAGCAGGGGTCGATCTCGTACCAGGTGACCTCGTCCGTGCCGTCCCGGCGCATCACGCCGAGCCGGGCGCCGTACGCGTCGTCCCAGACGTAGGGCATGCCGGTCGATCCGGACAGCGCCAGGTCGACGTCGAACACCACCGGCAGGTCGAGCCAGACCACGTGGTTCTCGGTGATCGCGAAGTCGTGCATCATCGTCGGGCCCGCCACCCCGACCTCGCGGCTCTCGGCCAGCGTCCCGTCCGGCGCCAGCCGGTGGAAGGTGAGGTGGGGCTCGAACGCCCCGTACCCGAAGAACAGCAGGTCGCCGGTGACCGGGTCCTCCTTGGGGTGCGCCGTCATGGCGCTGGTGAGCCGCCCGCCGAAGTCGCAGGCGCCGATGGTCTCCAGGTCGGGCGTCACCTGGTACGGGAACCCGGCCTCGACCAGGGCCCAGATCTTGCCCGCGTGCGGGACGACGTGGGTGTTGGCCTGGACCGAGCGGCGGTCGAAGGTGAGGTCGTCGCGGACGAACGGCGTCCCGTTGAGGAAGGCGTCGGTCCGCACCCACCGGTTGCGGTACCACTCGGCGCGGCCGTCCCGCAGCCGGATGCCGTGGATCATTCCGTGGCCGGTGAACCAGTGCCTGCTCGGCTCGCCGGGCTTGGGGTTCGGCCCGTTGCGCAGGTAGCGGCCGGTCAGTTCGGGGGGCAGCACGCCGGTGACCTGGAGGTCGCGGGCGTCGGTCTCGTCGGGGACGGGGGCCAGGTGACCGTCCAGCCAGGTGGCGGGGCGCTCGGTGATGTTCTCGCCCATCTCGGTGCTCCTTTCCGGGCCGCTCCTGGACGGGAGGTCAGCGGGAGGACGGCTCGGGCTGCGACGTGGCGGGCGCCTCCGTCAACGGTAGCCCGAGCCGCGCGAGGTGGCGCCTGCGCGCGGCCTCGGGGTACCGGGCGGTGACGGCGGCGGGGACCAGGAATCCGGCGATCTTGACGGCGACCAGCAGCGCCGTGTCGTCCGGTGACCAGTGCTGGACGCAGCCGAGGGCGGCCGCCAGCACGGTGAAGCTCGCCGCCCACACGGTGGTGAGCACGCGGTTGATGCTCCGGAACACGTCCGTCGCGGCGATCTCCGCGGTGACCTGGCGGCGCGCGATGCCCGCCGTGAAGGGGCGTCCGAGCAGGAGCGTCGCCCAGGCGGTGAGTCCCAGCCACCCGATCGCGAGCGAGGCGCCGTAGTCCAGCGCCGGCGAACCGGGGACGGTGAAGGCGAGCGCGGTGAGGGCGGCCATGAAGGCCGAGGTGGAGATCTCCAGGAGCAGCGAGTCGGCGCGGTGGCCCCGGCGCAGGTCCTGGCCGAGCAGGGCCAGCGCGGCGACGAGCCCGGAGACGGCGCCGGCCCGGTCGCCGAAGCCGCTGACGGCCGCGAGCAGGATCCAGGGGAGGAAGGTTCGGGCGTAGTACTTCGGCATGGCCGGGGCCTCCTGGCCTCACATTCCAACTTTGACATGTCGAAGATAAACATTCCAATTTAGACATGTCAACTGTGAAGGGTTAGAGTGCGAAGCATGAGTTTGCGACATGCGGTGCTCGGGCTCATCGCCGAGATGGACGGCGCCAGCGGCTACGACCTGCTGAAGATGTTCGAGATCTCGCTGGGGAACGTCTGGCCGGCCCGGCAGAGCCAGCTCTACGGCGAGCTGGGCAAGCTCGCCGACGCCGGGCTGATCGAGGTCGCCGAGGAGGGGCCCCGCGGTCGCAAGGCGTACCGGATCACCGAGTCCGGCCGCGCGGAGCTGCGCCACTGGCTGGTGGACGTCCCCTCGAAGGGGAGCCGCAAGGACGAGTCGCTGCTGCGGGTCTTCTTCCTCGGCCTGGTCGAGCCGGAGGACGCCCGGCGCTACATGCGCGGGCACGTGGCGGGGCTCGGGGAGTACCTCGACGAGCTGACCGCCCTGGAGAGGAACGTCGACTGGGGCGAGGACGACCTGTCCGTCTACGGACGGCTGGTCATCGAGTACGGCAAGCGGTTCGCCGCGATGCGCCGGGACTGGTTCGACTGGGCCTCTCGCGAGATCGAGTCCCTCGGCGGGCGCGAGCGGGCCGCCGAGCGCGGGTAGCGGGGCAGGACGAAGGGGCCGCCACGCGGCAGGGCCGCGAGCACTGAGGCTCGCGGCCCGGCGGGGGGTCGGTGGAGGGCGTGCGCGCGGTCAGCGGAAGTCGTGGGCGTGGTCGGCGGCCCACTCCTTGAACGTCCGCCCTGGGCGGCCGGTGATCCGCTCGACCTCACCCGACGGCGCGGCCGGGTGGTCGACGGCGCGGGCGCGCAGGCGCAGCAGGACGTCCACCAGGCCCTCGCGCATGTAGGGGCGGCCGAGCATCTCCTCCCGCGCCTGCTCGGGAGTGACCTCCTCGAACCGCGCCGGACGGCCGGCCGCCTCCCCGATGAGTCCGACCATCTCCGGATGGGTGAGCGGCTCGGGACCGGTCAGCACCGGCTTGGCGCCGACCAGGGCATCGGTGAGCAGGGCCCTCGCAGCGACGGCCGCGATGTCGCGCTCGTGGATCGGCGTGCTGCGCGCCGCCGCGTACGGCTCGCGGACGGGCTCGCCGGCGCGGATCGCCTCGCGCCACGCCAGCGCGTTGGAGGAGAACTCGCCGGGACGCGTGAACGTCCACTCCATCCCCGTCGCCTCGATCGCCCGCTCGATGCCGAGGTGGTGCGCCGCCAGCTCGTTGGACGGGTCGTCGTCCAGCGCCGCGGCGGACGACAGCATGACGACGCGCCGGACGCCGTGGTCGACCGCGCGGGTGAGCAGGTCGCCGAGGCCGTGCCAGAACACGGCCGGGTTGAGGAAGAGCGACGTGACGCCGTCCAGCGGCATCTCGTCGGTGCGGGCGACCTGCGCCTCGCTGGGCAGGTTCGCGGTGGCGGGGTCCCGGGACAGCGCGCGGACGGCGGCGCCCGCGGTGAGCAGCTCGCCGACGAGGTGGCGTCCGACGTTGCCGGTCGCTCCGGTTACGAGAATCATGCCGCTAGCTTCAACCAAACAGATGAACATGTCAAACAGCCGGATGGTTGAACTCCTCAGAAGCCCGGCTACCATGGGGAACGTGACGGAACCGACGAAGCGGCCGGCGACGAAGCAGGCGAGGCGCGCCCCCGCCCCGGACGAGCGCACGCTCGACGCCGAGCGGTCGCGGCGCCTGCTGCTGGACGCCGCGCTGGAGGAGTTCTCCGCCAAGGGCTACGCGGGCGCCCGCGTCCAGGACATCGCCGACCGCGCCGGCGTCAACAAGCAGCTGATCAACTACTACTTCGGCGGCAAGGAGGGGCTGTACTGCGAGCTCAACCGCCGCTGGCTGGCGCGGGAGGCCGAGTTCAACGACCCGGACGTCCCGTTCGACGAGATCGTGGTCCGGTACCTGCGGCACGTCCTGGACGACCCCCGCGGCACGAGGCTGAACGCCTGGCGCGGCCTCACCGAGGACCTGGACGACATCCCGCCCGGCCCCCGGGAGGACCTGTCCGACATCGAACGCCGCCAGGCCGCCGGGGAACTGCCCGGCGACCTGGACCCGGCCGCGATCATGTTCGCCGTGATGGCGATGGTGTCGGCGCCGGTCACCAAGCCGCTCGCCGTCCGCCACGTCTTCGGGATGGACCCGGAGTCACCCGAGTTCCAGGAGCGCTACGCCGAGCAGCTCCGCCGCATCGTCCGCCACCTGACGGGCTAGTCGAACGGCCGTCGAACGGCCATCGCTCGCCGCCCACGGTCGGAACACCGGAAGGTCGCCGTCGCGCTACATCACTGCGAGTGCCGACTTGGATACACTGTGCAACCGGAGTCGGAGGTAGGGAACTCCTGCGGTGGTCACGACGTCCTTTTCCGTTCCTCCCGGGGAGTTGCATGTGAAGACCGCTTCGCCCGCCCGAGCCGCAGCGGCCGCCGTCGCGGTGGCCGGGCTGCTGTCCTTGGCGGCCGCCATGCCGGGCGCGGCGGCCCAACCCGGGTCCGCGCCGCGATCGGCCAAGGCGCCGGTCTCGCAGATCGAGATCGTCGTCGGCCCGCAGAGCGGGCGGGGTCAGCTCTCCCAGGCGACCTGCCCCGCGAGCAAGCGCGTCCTCAACGGAGGTTTCGAGAGCACGGGCTTCAGCCAGTCGGGGAGCGGCGACCCCTACGACGGTGTCACCGCCAACGGACCGACCCTGGACGGCAGGGGATGGGTCGCACGGCTGCTGACCGGCACGATCCGCGCCCGCGCGGTGTGCGTGCCCGAATCCCAGGCCCCGCAGGCCAGAGGCGGTCCGGAGAGCACGCCCCACGGCGAGTCGGCCGCACTCTGCCCCGGCGGCACCAAGGCGATCGCCGGCGGCTACGTCGCCAAGACCTGGCCCAAGAACAACTACGGCGAGTCGCTGGACGACGTGTTCACCAACGCCCCCAGGGGGGACGGCGGCGGATGGAGCGCCAAGCTGTTCAACGGCAAGGTCGAAGCCCGCGCCCTGTGCAGCTGATCCCCGGTCGCGGTGTGCTCTTCGCCGTGCTCACACGACGGACCCGGTGAACGTCCGGGGCCACCGCGCTAGTTCTTCCACCACTGGAACAGGTAGTGCCCGAGCTCGATCGGGAAGTGGTCGATCGAGCCGTTGACCCGGAACGGGAACTCGCCGAGGCCGATCGCGTCGGTGAGGTAGTAGATGACGTTGAAGAAGCCCTGGTTGATCGGGCCCAGCCACAGCAGCGCGATCAGGATGAGGAACGCGTAGCCGCCGTAGGCGTTCGCCTGGTCGGCCAGGCGCCGCGGCAGGTACGGCTCGACGATCCCGAAGCCGTCCAGCCCGGGGATCGGCAGAAGGTTCAGGATCGTGGCGGTGACCTGCAAGAACGCCAGGAACGCCAGGCCCGACCAGAACAGCGCGTGGTCGGCGTCGGCGAAGTTCTTGAAGATCACCGCGAGCATGATGGCGAACAGCGCGTTCGACAGCGGGCCCGCCGCCGAGATCAGGCTGTGCCGCAGCCGGCCCTGGATCACGTGCCGGTCGATCCACACGGCGCCGCCCGGCAGGCCGATGCCGCCGAGCACGATGAACACGACGGGGATGAGGAAACTCAGCGTGACGTCGGAGTACTTCAGCGGGTTCAGCGTGAGGTAGCCCTTGTCGGCGACGCTGCGGTCGCCCGACCGGAAGGCCATGTACGCGTGCCCGAACTCGTGCAGGGACAGCGACAGGATCCACGCCGCGATCACGAACCCGAACAGCGCGATCCGGCCCGGCTTGTCCAGGATCGTCCCGTACCGCCAGGCGATCAGGCCGCACAGGACGGTCGCCGCCACGACCGCGAGGAACACCGGGCTCGGCCGGACGGCCGCGCCTCCCCGCCTCTCGCGCGCAGTGCCATTCATCGTTCCCGGCCCCTCTCGCCGCGCCGTCTCCGCGGCGTCCCGTCCCACGTCCTCATGCGGAGGCCGGCCGCCCGGCCGCCGGCGCCGCGATGACCGGGACGACGTAGGTGCGCAGGAAGCGGCGCAACCCGTCGGCGTCCCGGTCCCGGTCCATCACGATCAGCGAGGTGATGATGCGGAAGAGGAACTCGACCGTCCCCTCCACCTCGATGTCGGTGCGCAGCTTCCGCTGCCGCTGCGCCTGCTCGAAATGGGGCCGCACGTACTCGCAGCACAGCGCGAGCACGTGCTCGGCCGCCCCCGCCACCGCCGCCTGCATGTGCCCCGCCGCCTCCGGGACGAGGAAGTGCGCGATCGCCGGCTCGTCGCGGACGTAGTTCACCGCGTCGAGCGTCCCCTCGACGATCGCCTCCGAGACCGAGCGCTCCCGGCGCAGCCGCTCGGCGAGCCGGTCCAGGAACCGTTGCAGGTCGCGCACCACCACGGCGAGGATCAGCTCGTCCCGCCCGCCGGTGACGCTGCGGTACACCGTCGCCCGCGACAGCTTCGCGGCGGCGGCGATGTCCTCGACCGTGGTCTTGGCCACGCCGAAACGGCCGAAGCACACTTCGGCCGCGTCGATGATGCGCTCGCGCGTGGCGTCGCCGGTGACCGGGGGCATGACCCGAACATTACCGGCCGCTGGTCGGCGCTCAGTCCAGCGTGTACTCCAGCGCCCAGGTGTGCCCGCCGTCCTCGGCGACGGAGATCTGGCCGACCCCGCGGATCCCGGCGAGCTCCCCCGTCCCCGAGGTGGGGACGATCAGCCACCGCAGCCACTGGGTGTCGGCCGTCCCGTCCTCGCTGCCCGCGCTGTGCTGCAGGACGAACGTCCCCTCACGGCCGTGCAGGATCCCCTGGACGTGCTCGATCCCCACATAGGCGACCGGCCCCGCCGGTGACTCCACCGTGATCAGCTCGGTGGAACTCGTCCCCACGAGGTCGCCGTGGAAGGTCTTGCCCACGTGAACCCGGGTCAGCCGGTTTCCGCTCTGCTCGTCATAGGGCTTGTCGGCGTCCCACGCCTCGATGTCGAATTTGCCGCTGGCTTGAAACGTCATGCCCGCCATGATGCCCGCCCGGTCCGACACCAGGGGAGACCTACGCCCACCTCACCGATCCGGTCGCCCAAGCACCCGGATGCCCCGCCACCCCCTCCCGGCCCGGCAAGCGCACGCGGCAGAACCCGCACGTTCCAGTCATGGCCTCGTCAGGGGACGAGGTCGACCACTCCCTTGCCGCTCGCCATGTCGAACGGCACGGAGGCCTGGTCGTGAGCGATCAGCCAGGCGTCGTCGGTCTTCCGGAAGCAGAAGGTGGCCCGGACCCACATGCCGTTCGTCGCCGTCCCGTTTCCCAGCGTGCCGCTGAGCCGGCCGAAGCAGTGCCCGAAGGCCACGTCGTCGCCCGCGGTGACTGTCAGGTCGCGGACCTCGTACGCCACCTCCTGGAAGAACGTGAACACGTTCGTCCAGTTCTTCAGCTTCGCGGCGATCCCGACGTGCTGGAGCGGCGGCTCGACGTCGAAGGACACGACGTCCGCCGCGTACACCCGCTCCAGGGCCTTCAGGTCCTTGGCGCGGATCCCCTCCACGATCGTGCCGACCAGCCGCCGGATCTCGGCTTCGTCGATCTCGCGTTGCGTAGGCATGCCCGACCACTCCTTGGATTCAGTGAGGAGTCTGCTTCCTCACCCCTATGACGGAGCAGCCCCCTGAAATGTGATGCCCCCACAAGAAGCCGTCTGGCACGGTAACCCGTTCCGCCGCATGGGCGTTTCGGCCGCCCGTGGGGCTTTCGGGGACGCCGCGTCGACCGACCCGACACCGCGCAGTGTGGTTCCGGCCGACATGCAGATCAGGGGGACTCGGTGCGGGCGCGGCGGCTGCGGAAAGCGGCGGCCCGAGCGCGGTTCTGGCAGGTGACCGAGCAGTAGCGGCGGTCGCGTGTGGGGGAGGCGTCGATATAGACGTCGGCGCAGTTCCGGGCGGTGCAGGTGCCGAGGCGTCCGAACCCGTTCCTGCCGAGGTGGTCACGGATCGCCAGCGCCGCGGCGCCGGCCAGGGCCCGTTCGGGCGCGTCGGTGGACCAGCCGGCGACCACGTCGTCGTCGACGACGGTCACCCGCGGGGACACCCCGGCGGAGACGAGAACTCTGGTGACCTGTCTGGCGCACTCGTGTGGAACGCCGGTGGCGAAGGCCGGATAGAGCCGGTCGGCGACATCCTGGAGCGTGTCGTCGTCAAGGTCGCGCGCCAGTTCGTCGGGGATGCCGAGCGGCAGTCCGCCGGCCGGCGGGAAGGGGTGGTCCTGCTCCCCGGCGACCGCGCGCGGAACGGTGCCCCACTCATTGACCAGGTCGACCAGCACCGCGGGCGCCATCGCCTGGATCATCACCGCCATGCAGGCAGTCTAACGCACTGATACGCAGAAGCCCGTTGCGCCCGCGGCGTCGGCTGTCATAACGTACTGAACGCTGTCAGTGCGTTATGAAGCCGCCGATGTGGCCCGACCGGTGCCGCTCGGAGGCCCTGCCGCGGCCATGCCTCCCACCACCCGCGCGGAGCTGCATGGCGGGCGCGACTGCGATGCCGACCTGCTCATGACAGGTCGGCATCGCAGCGATCGGCTCGGGGTCATTACCGCGCCCTGAGCGGCCACAGTTCCCACCGGAACGACGCAAAGGCCGAGACGAGTGGCCGCCACCGAGGGAATCGCCCCGCCCCGCCCCGGCCCGGATGCGGTTGCGGTTGCGGTTGCGGTTGCGAAGACGTTCTCAAGCTTCATTTGCAAGGTAAGAGCTGATGCGGAATCCCATGGAGAGAACTGTGTACGCCCTGGCCTGTGCGCCGGCCGTCGCCGGGCCCGTGGTACGTGTGCACTCGGGCAGGGCAGTTGATCCGGCCATGTCGTCGGGGGTTCCTGCTGGAAAACTGCGCGCCGACAGTGCCTCGCTCGGCGATGTCGCACCATCTGCGGCCAGAACGGCACGGGATCGGCCTCCCGCCCCTCCGTCATCGAAGGCGACCTGGACTTGCGCTGATCGAACGGCTGGATCAGTGGACGGTGTAGGGAGCACGGCTTCGGCGGAGCGCCCGGCGGAACGGTCCAAACGGGGCAGGCGTGTGACGGCAGTGCTCGATGTCGGCGGAAGAGGAACGAAAGAGCGCACTGACGTCCGCCCTTGAAGGTTTTGAAAGCCGAATGGACTCGTTTGTGGCTACCGGAGTGCCTGCTGCCTTCGGTGAGTCATCAAGAGGCTTGCCTCGGTGCGGTCTCCGATCATTGCCGAGGAAGAGTCCACCGTGAATCCGAAGTGTGCGATCCGAGGGGCATCAATCAGTGGTCAACGAAGGTCAGTTCCAGAGGATCGCGGAATATCCGGGGATCGACCCGCTCGGCGATCTGTTGGAGCGGCCGCCGCGCGACCGGATCCATGTGCGAGATGAGCATCCGGGTGATCGGTCTCCGTTCATCGCGGTTCTGGGATCGAGCGGGTTTCGGGCGAGTTGGCAGGCTGGGCTCGCTCATGTGCTGGAGGAGGTGGGCGACCCGGTCCGCTGGGATCTGGCTTCGGGCGGCACCATCGCGGGACTCGCGGCCGCGGCGGGTCTGGGCAGGCACTGGCGTCGCATCGCGAATGCCGGTGCTCCGACGCACAAGATCCTCAAGGTGCCGCCCGGGCTTCGGTGGTTCGAACGCAGGAATCTCGACCTGGCCGGTGTCTTCGAGATGACCGAGGTGGAGGAATGGCTGGCCGACTGGCTGGCCTGGGCGGGGGTGCGAACCTTTCGCGACCTGCGGTACGAACCTGGCGACCCGAAACCCGTCGGTGTCTCCCATCGTGCCGGAATATGTGTCTCCGTATGGCGAACGGAAAGACCCTTTCCGATGCGGTGCACGGCCTCCCAACTGCGCGACCCGGAGTTCGTCCACCGCGCCTTCCGATGGGCGTTCTACAGTCGGCAGTTTCCCTGGCGCAGATTTCAGAGTATGTGGGTGCCCGACACCGTCGGTGAGCATCTACCTTGGCTTAAGGACGAGATCGACGACCACAGTCCGGCTTTCTGGGCCCGGGTGTCCATGAGTCAGTGGCCGGCCTGCCTGCCCACAGTGTTCCAGGACCCGAACACCCTTCAGCTGGTCTTTCTCGCCGATGGCGGCCACATTGACAACCAGCCGAGCCTGTTCAATGACGGCCGCCTGCCTCCCCTTCCCCTGCTCAATCCGAGACTGGCGCAGAACCGGCGGCAAGGCAGGACCGGTCAGTGGAACTGCGATTCACGACGCATGCCTTTCGGCAGGGTCGTTCGTTTCGAAGTGACACCGGAGACCAACTTCGGGTCGCTTCAGGTCGACGGGCTGACCTCGTCGGATCGTGACGCCATGTGGCGAAGAGGAGTCATCCAGGGCCGGTTCAGGCTCCCCCTCGAATTCGCCGAACTGACCAGGTGCCACGCCCGAGCACGCACCCGGCACGGTCGACCGGGCCACAGAGTCGTCATCGAAGTACCAGGACTTCACGGATTCCAGGCCATCGCCGCCGCGAGAAGGCAGGGAACCAGACGAGTATTTGATCACCGGAGTTGAACGTTTCGCGCGCCGCAGGCAGGTCGCGCAATGAGGAGATGATCGAATGAATGGCTCGCGTATACTTGCCTTGGGGCACTATCAGCCCTCCAGAATTCTGTCGAATGACGAGCTCGCCGCCCGGCTCGACACCAGCGACGAATGGATCACCCGCCGGGTGGGAATCCAGCGGAGGCGCATCGCCGCGGTCGGTGAGACCGTGGACCAGATGGCCGCCCATGCCGGAGCCGACGCCCTGGACGGCTGCGGTCTGCCGCTGGACTCGGTGGACCTGGTCGTGGTCGCGACCTGCACGGCCACCGAGCGCGCTCCCAACGTGGCGGCCCGCGTGGCGGCGGACCTGCACCTGCGGAACTGCGCGGTCATCGACGTGAACACCGCCTGCTCGGGCTTCACCCATGCGCTGGCGATCGCCGATCACAGCATCCGCTCCGGAGCCGCGGGGCACGCCCTGGTGATCGGCGCCGACAAGCTCAGCGACGTCGTCGACTGGGACGACCGGTCGGTCAGCGTCCTGATCGGCGACGGCGCGGGGGCCGCGGTCGTCGGGCGGGCGGCGACTCAGGGCATCGGCCCGGTGGTGTGGGGCGCGGCCCCGGAGAAGGCGAGGGCGATCCTCATCGAAGGAAACCCCCCACGCTTCACCCAGGACGGAACCGCGGTCTTCCGCTGGGCCGTGACCGAGGTGGCTCGGCATGCCCGCGCCGCCTGCGACCTGGCCGGTGTCCCGCCGGCCGAGCTGGCCGCCGTGGTCTTCCACCAGGCGAACCTGCGGATCATTGAGAAGCTGGCCGCCCAGCTCGGCGCGGTCAACGCGATCCTGGCCGACGATGTCCGGGAGTCGGGCAACACCTCTGCGGCCAGCATCCCTCTGGCACTGTCCAAGCTCGTCGAGCAGAACCGCATTCCTCCGGGAGCGCCCGTGCTCCTGTTCGGCTTCGGCGGCGGCCTCGCCTACGCCGGCCAGGTGATCCTTTGCCCGGAGTTCTCCGGGAGAGGGGGAGGGGCGCCACTCCTCGAACATTGACCGCACGAGTGCTCGGCCGCGTGGAACATTGCCCTCAGCCGGCCGCCTCGGTCTTCCGGGTGCCCTGGAGTACGGTCCGAACATCGTCGCGGACCCTCGCGTCACAGTGGAAGCTGGGCAGGGCGGCGAGGAGGGCATGTGGGCGAGTGGAGGATCTCCGGTTTTCGGGAAGTGCGGGAACTCGGCGCGGGAGCGCAGGGACGTGTCGTTCTGGCGCAGCACGAGGAGACCGGTTTCCCGGTCGCGGTGAAGTACGTCGCCCTCGGGACGGACACGGCTCCCCTGGACGCGTTGCGGCGCGAGGCCGAGATGCTGGCCAGGGTGGAGAGCCCGCACGTGGCCCGGCTGTACCGGCTGGTGGAGAGCGAGCACGGCGCCGCCCTCGTGATGGAGGCGGTCGACGGCGTCTCGCTCAAGGTGGTCCTCAACGAACACGGCCGGCTGGAACCGCACGCGGCGCTGACCGTCCTGAAGGGGTCGCTGCTCGGCCTGGCGGCGGCGCACGCGGCGGGCGTCGTCCACCGGGACTACAAGCCCGCCAACGTGGTGGTGCCCGAGGACGGGCGCAGCAAGCTCATCGATTTCGGCATCGCGTCGGCCGCCGGTTCGGCGTCGCGGTCGGGCACGCCGTCCTACATGGCGCCGGAGCAGTGGCAGGCGGGTCAGGCCGGCCCGTCCGCGGACGTCTACGCGGCGACCTGCGTCTTCTATGAATGCGTCATGGGCAGGCGACCGTTCGGCGCGGACAGCGTCGCCGGGCTGCGCGGGCAGCACCTCACCGCCCCCGTTCCGCTGGGGGACTTCCCCGAACCGCTGCGCCCGCTGGTCGTCCGCGGCCTGGCCAAGGACCCGGCGGAGCGGCACGCCGGGGCCATGGACTTCGTCGCCGAGCTGGAGAGCGTGGCCCGCGCGGCCTACGGGGACGCCTGGGAGGGCCGCGGCATCCGCGCGCTGGCCACGACGGCGGCGGGGCTGTCCACGCTGTTCCCGCTCGTCGCCGCGGGGATCTCGGCGCCGGCGGGGACGAGCGCCGCCGGCGCGGGCGCCGCTGCGGGCGCCGGGGGCACGGGGAGCGCCGGAACGGCCGGGACCGCCGCCACGGGCGCGGGGAAGACATCGGCGGGCTTCCTCGCCAAGGCGAGCGTGACCAAGGCGGCACTGGTCGTCGCGGGGGCGGCCGCGGCGGGGACCGTCAGCGTGGTCGCCTACGAGACGACCCGCCCGGAGGCCGCGGAGGCGCCCGCGATCACCCTCGCCTCCCTCGACCGGACCTACGCCGACCGGGCGCTCAAGGTCCAGGGCGGCCAGTACGCCCGGGTCGGGGGGATGAAGAAGGCGTCGGTCCAGAACGCGACCAACAAGGCCCTGCGCGTCCCTCTCGACCAGGCCATCACGTTCTACAAGGAATGGGGCAAGACCGCCGCCGCGCGCGCCGCCTGCGGCGGCCGGATGAACCTCCTCGGCACGAGCGTCGTCAAGGGGCTGACCGGCCCGGACCTGGTGTCGGTGCGCTACGTGCCGAGGTTCCGGCGCAGCTGCGGCAAGGGGCCCGGCTACTACCCGGGGTTCGGCGTCACCGTCGACCTGCGCACCGGCCGCGCGCTGACGGCCGACGACATCTTCAAGCCCGCCTCGTTCGGCGAGGCCGGGATGACCCGGCTGTGGGACGGGATTCCGGAAGGACGCGGCAAGCGGCAGTTGTCCATCGGCCATTCCGGCTCGGGCGGGTTCTTCAACCCCCTCCACCGCGAGGCGTTCTACCCGACCTCCCGGCGGCCTGAGTCGCCCGCATGGGCGCTGCCGGTCTTCGGTGAAAGGCGGTTCGACCTCGTCTACACCGGACAGGATCTCGGCACGGACTCAGGGGGAGTGGATCTGAGCAGCACGAGCGCCTACGTTTTCCCTATCCCCTACGGAACAGTGAAAGACCTCTTCAAGCCCGAACTGGTGGCACTGCTCCCCATCTCGTGACCCGTTACCCACGCTCCCCGGTTCATGACCCGCTACGCACCCGCACGAAGTGACGGAAGGGAAGACGGGCACTCGACATCGCCTCAAGGGCGCGGACACTGCGGTGCCGCCGGAAGGGCCGGGCCCTCAGAAGAGGGTGCCCTCGTGTTCGATGCCGCGCAGGGCGTCGTAGTCGAGGGTGACGCAGGTGATGCCGCGGTCGGTGGCGAGGACGCGGGCCTGGGGCTTGATCTCCTGGGCCGCGAAGACGCCGCGGACGGGGGCCAGGTGCGGATCGCGGTTCAGGAGTTCCAGGTAGCGGGTGAGCTGCTCGACGCCGTCGATCTCGCCTCGGCGTTTGATCTCGATGGCGACGGTGGCGCTGGCGGCGTCGCGGCAGAGGATGTCGACCGGACCGATGGCGGTGGGGAACTCGCGGCGGATCAGGGAGTAGCCCTCGCCGAGGGTGGTGATGTGCTCGGCGAGCAGTTCCTGCAGGTGCGCTTCGACGCCGTCCTTCTGGAGGCCGGGGTCGATGCCCAGCTCATGGCTGGTGTCGTGCAGGAGCTCCTCGATGGTGAGGATCAGCCGCTCGCCCGACTTGCCGTGCGTGACCGTCCAGCGCGTGACGGCGCCGTTCTCCTCGTAGACCTCCTCGCGCAGCGAGCAGGGCGGGTTCATCCAGTTGAGGGGCTTGTAGGCGCGGTCGTCGGCGTGCACGCTCACACTCCCGTCCGCCTTGATCAGGATCAGGCGGGGGGCCATCGGCAGATGGGCGGTGAGCTTGCCGGCGTAGTCGACACTGCAGCGGGCGATAACGAGACGCACGCTGCATCACCTTAGTGCGACGTCCGGCCTGCTTCAGGCGAGACCGGCGAACCGGCGGCACTCGTCCTGGACGGCGGGCAGGCGCCGAGCGCTGAGGATCTCGTGCAGATCGCCCCACCGCCAGCTCTCGGACGGCAGCCCGGCGATGGTGCGGGCGGTCCGCTGCTGCGCGGGGGTCAGCTCGGCGAACCGGGGGAGCGGGAGGACCGGTGTGCGGAACGTCAGTCTCAGCGCCGCCCCGGCCGTCGGGAACGACGCCCCGTCGGGCGTGCGGGCCAGGCCGTCGAGGACGGCGTCGACCGGCGATGCCAGCCGCGCCGGGGCGTCTGCCCCTAAGTACGCCTAAGACTGCTGACCGGGCGATATAAGGCGTCGTGCCCATGTGGGAACGGGGACCTTAGCGCGAGTCTCTTGGATGTCGGGCCGTGCCGATCGGCCCGGATCATTCGGAGGGGCCGTGTACCACCACGAGATCATGCAGTCGCTCATGAGCGAGCGGGCCGGCGCGCTGCGCGCGGAGGCCCGGGCCGAGCGGGACGCGCGGCTGGTGCGCCGGGCCCGCGAGTACTGGGCCGAACGCGCCGAGCGGATCGCCGCCCGCCCGGCCGCCCGGCGGCGTCGCCGCCACGACGCCGCGCCCGCGCGGTGACCACGGCCCCGGCCGCCCGGCCGGGACCGCGGTCATAGCGGAATGAAAACCTTTGTCAAGCCTGGAATTCTCCCGGGTCCGTGATTACCGTCGGCGGGTGGGTGTTCATCCTCCGTCTGCGAAAGGACCCCGCATGTCTCTCGACGTGACCCCGGAACTGCTGGAGACGGCGCAGAAGGGCGAGGTCGGCGACGCGGACTTCGTCGAGTGCATCAGGACCTCCCTCCCCTACGCCTGGGACATGGTCAGCGGCCTCGTCGCCCGGCTCCAGGTGGACGGCGGGGACTTCGCCGACAACCTCACCCCGCCGCCGGACGAGAAGGCACGCGGCCAGCTCCTCCGCGTCCTCGCGAGCGACGCCATGCGCGGCGCGCTGGAACGTTACTTCGGGGTGAGACTGGCGTTCCAGAACTGCCACCGCGTCGCGGTCTTCCCCACCGATGACTCCTCCGCGTACCGGACGTTCGTCACGGCCCGCGAACAGATCCTCAACCAGTCCCCCGAACTCCGGGACTGCTGACCGCCTCCCCCCGCGGCGCGTCGACCGGCTCGGCGCGCCGCGCCTTCACGCCGCGGCGCGAAGTTTCGGGAGGACCTCATGGCCCAGGCGGGTGATGTTCTCCAGGGTGGCGGTGCGGGAGCCGGCGGCTTCCACCAGCAGGATCAGGTGCCTTATGCCGGTTCGCTCGACCGTGGTGATGAGGGACTCGGCGCAGTCGTCCGGTGAGCCGACCGGGTGGAGGTCGCACATCAGGCGCGTGTAGGCGACGGGATCGCGGGACGGGCGCGGGCGGTCGTCCACGGGGACGTATCCCTCCAGGCCGGGGCCGAGCCAGCGCGGCATGCCCTCCATGAGGGCGGCGACCGCCTGTTCGCGCGTGTCGGCGACCTGCGCCACATGGGTGGAGACGTGGGGAAGCGACGGGTCGCCGTGCCGGGCGATGGCGGCGGCCTTCTCCTCCGGCCCGACATGCATGCCGAGCAGCATCGGCAGGCCGCGTTCCGCCGCCAGCGCCTCGGTCGCGGGGGACGTGCAGGCGACCGTCACCGGCGGCGGGACGGGCGTCCGCGGGACGACCGGCACCTCGCGGAAGGCGAAATGCTCACCCGACCACGCGAGGCGGTCGGAGCGCAGCCACGCCAGGAGGAGATCGAGGGACTCGGCGAAGCCGTGCTCGTAGCGGGGGAGGCCCGAGCCGAACACCTCCAGGTCGCGCCACGGTCCGCCGCGCCCGACGCCCAGCCGGAAGCGGCCGCCGGACAGCAGCGCCAGCATTGCGGCCTGCTCGGCCAGCGCCACCGGATGCTGGCTGGACAGCACGCTGACCGCCGTCCCGACGCCGACCCGCGAGGTGGCGGCCAGCAGATGCCCGGCCAGCAGGGTCGCGGACGGCACCACCCCGTACGACATGAAGTGGTGCTCGGCGAGCCACACGTCGTCGAACCCGGCGCGCTCGGCGGCGACGGCGGCCTCGACGGTGCGGGACAGGGCGGCGGCGTCGTCCTGGCCGGGGAAACGGGCGGCGAGGAGGAAGATTCCGAGGCGCACGTCCCCGTCGTACCCGCCCTGGGGGACGGGCGAGCCCTCTGCAAGACTGCGACTCATGACTGGTGGTTCGTTCAGCAGGGTCGGGGTCGTCGGACTGGGCACGATGGGTGCGGGCATCGCCGAGGTGCTGGCACGCGGCGGCTTCGCGGTCGTCGGCATCGAGGTGAACCGGGAGGCGCTGGAGCGCGGGCGCGGCAACCTGAAGTCCTCGACCGGACGGGCCGTCAAGCGCGGCAGGCTCGGCGAGGACGCCCAGCGCGAGATCCTCGGCCGGATCACCCTGTCGACCGACTTCGCCGACCTCGGCGACTGCGACCTCGTCATCGAGGCCGTCCCCGAGCGGCTCGACCTGAAGCGCACGGTGTTCGCCGAGCTCGACCGCGTGTGCCGGGACGACGCGGTCCTCGCCACCAACACCTCCTCCCTGTCGGTCACCGACATCGCGGTCACCACCGGCCGGCCCACCAAGATCGTCGGAGTGCACTTCTTCAACCCGGCGCCGGTCATGAGGCTGGTCGAGGTCATCGGGACCGTCCTCACCGAGCCGGAGGCCGTCGCCCGGGTCGCCGAGCTGGTCGAGGGCCTCGGCAAGACGCCGGTGACGATCGGGGACCGGGCCGGGTTCGTCGCCAACCGCCTCCTGTTCGGCTACCTGAACCAGGCCGCGACCATGCTGGAGACCGGGCACGCCACCCGCGACGACATCGACGCCGCGATGAAGGCGGGCGCCGGCCTGCCGATGGGCCCCTTCACCCTGATGGACCTGATCGGCCTCGACACCTGCCTGGAGGTGCTGGACGCGATCTACGCCGAGTCCCGCGACCGCCGCCACGCCGCCTCGCCGCTGCTCCGCGAACTCGTCACCGCCGGGCTGCTCGGCCGCAAGACCGGCCGCGGCTTCCACACCTACGACAAGTCGGGTCCGGCCGAGGAGGGGACGTCCGGGGCGGCGGCGCCGACCGTGGGCGTCGTCGGCGTCGGGCCGCTCGCGGACGCGGTCGCCGCGCTGTGCGAGCGGGCGGGCGGCCGGGTCGGCGACTCCGCCGCCGAACTCGCCGGCTGCGACCTGGTCATCGAGGCCGCGCAGGACCCCGAGGCGGCGCGGGCGCTGCTGTCCGCCGCCGTCCAGGCCGCCAAGCCCGGCACGGTCATCGCCGTCACCTCGCTGGACGGCTCCGCGGACGGCTCCGCGATCCGGCAGGCCATGGCCACCGGACGCCCGTCCGACGTCGTCGGGCTGCACCTTCTCGACCCGGCCGGCGCCCTGGCGGAGATGTCCGCCACGGTCGCGACGGACCCGGACGTCGCCGACCGCGCCGCCGGCCTCCTGTCGCGCCTCGGCCTCACCGTCGTGCGCTGCCGCGACCGCGCAGGGTTCATCGTGGACGCCCTGCGCCTGCCGTATCTGAACGACGCCGCCGCCATGCTCGGCGCCGGATACGCCGACGCCGACTCCATCGACGCCGCGATGACGCTGGGCTGCGGCTACCCGACCGGCCCCATCGCCGACCTCGACCGCATCGGCCCCGACCGCGCCGTCGCCGTCCTGCGCGCCCTCCACGCCGAGACCCGCGACCCGGCCCTCGCCCCGGCCCCCCTCCTCGTGGAGCACGCAACGGCGGGGAGGCCGCTGCGCTAGCCTCCGGCATGCGCCGGGCGGCCCGTGGAAGGGCCGGGGGTTCCTATGCTCTAGGGCATGAGCCCCCGGAAGAATCGCCGTGCCGCATCTGGACGTTCCGCCGGAGGCGGGGGCGCTTCGTGGGCTCAGGAGACCGAGGAGGGGCCGGACGGCGAGTGGATCGTCCGGTCGGTCTCCGGGGCGGGGGCGGGCAAGCCGTACCGATGCCCGGGATGCGACCAGGAGATCCCGCCGGGCGTCGGCCATGTCGTGGCGTGGCGGGCGGGTGACGGCGGAGACGACCGGCGGCACTGGCACCGGCCCTGCTGGCAGGCCCGGACCCGCAGGTCGCCCCGCGTACTGCGGTCGCGCAACGCCCCGCGCTACTGAGAACCGGCGTCCGGAGCGCGGCGGACGCCGCCCGGCCGAGGGAGAAACGGAGAGATCGATGGCGGAGATCAGGGCGGCCTCGGTGCTGCCGGCGCGGCGCGAGGAGATCACGCTGCACACGTCCGACGGCCTGGAGCTGGTCGGTGAGCTGGCGCTGCCGCCGGAGGGGCCGCCGGTGGCGACGCTGGTCTGCCTGCATCCGCTGCCCACGGCCGAGGGCATGATGGACAGCCACGTCCTGCGCAAGGCGTCCTTCCGGCTGCCCGCGCTCGCCGGCCTCGCCGTCCTGCGCTTCAACACGCGCGGGACGACGTCGGCGCGCGGCACGAGCCAGGGCGGGTTCGGCGAGGGCGAGACCGAGCGGTTCGACGTGGCGGCGGCGCTGGAGTACACCGAGTACCACGACCTGCCGAGGCCGTGGCTGCTGGGCTGGTCGTTCGGCACCGAGCTGGCGCTCAAGTGGGGACGCGACCCGCTGGTGGAGGGCGCCATCCTGCTGTCGCCGCCGCTGAAGAGGGCCGGCGACGCCGACCTCGACGCCTGGGGCGCCGACGGGCGGCCCGTCGTGGCGCTGGTGCCGGAGTTCGACGACTACCTGCGCCCGGCGGAGGCGCGGGAGCGGTTCAAGCGCGTCCCGCAGGCCGAGGTGGTCGCGGTGGACAACGCCAAGCACCTCTGGGTGGGCGAGCCCTACGTCCGGATCGTGCTGAACGAGATCGTCAAGCGGGTCGCTCCGGCCGCCTACCCGCTCCCCACCGAATGGGATGAAACGGACAGATAAACGCGTGCGGCCGATCGCGGCCACTCCGTCCCGCCGGCCGTACCGGCGGGCGACCATTGCCCAATGACGGTGCAGCTGTACGTAAGGGACGTGGGGACCGGCACACCGCTCGTGCTGCTGCACGCCTTCCCGCTGTCGTCGGCGATGTGGCTCGCCCAGCGCGAGGGCCTCGCCGGCCGGTTCCGGGTCGTCACCCCCGACCTGCGCGGCTTCGGCGGCTCCCTGCTGGGCGACGACGAGCCGTCCGTCGACGCGATGGCCGACGACGTCGCCCGCGCGTGCCGCTCGCTCGGCGTCCGGCGGGCCGTCGTCGGCGGGCTGTCCATGGGCGGGTACGTTGCGATGGCGCTGTGCCGGCGGCACCCCGACCTCGTCCTCGGCCTCGTGCTGGCCGCCACCCGCGCCACCGCGGACACCGCTTCCGTCCGGGAGAACCGGCTTCGGCAGGCCGACGCCCTGGAAGGCGAGCGCAGTACCCGCGTCCTCGTGGACGAGGTGCTGCCCGGCCTCGTCGGCCCCACCACCTACCGGCAGCGGGCGCTGATCTACGGGCGGGTCCGGGGGCTCGTCCAGGCGGCGCCGCCGCTCGCCGCCGCGTGGGCGCAGCGCGCCATGGCGGGACGCGCGGACTCCTCCGGGACGCTCGGCGGCCTCCGCGTCCCCGCGCTCGTGATGATCGGCGACGAGGACGCGCTGGCCACCGAGGACGAGGCCCGCGCCATGGCCGAGGCGATGCCGAACGCCGAACTGCTGGTCATCCCGCGGGCCGGGCACCTGTGCGCGGTGGAGCAGCCCGACCTGTTCAACCAGGCGGTGGCGGAGTTCACGGCCGCCCTCGCCCGCACCGCGCACTGAGCCCGGCGCGCCCGGGCCCGGCCTACAGCGTCTCCTGGCGCGGTATGACGACCTCGCGGATCAGCAGCGAGATCGCGGCCGCCGTGGGGATCGCCAGCAGCGCGCCGACCACGCCGAGCAGCGCCGCGCCGACCAGCGCCGCCACGATCGTCACCGCGGGCTGGACGTCCACGGTCCGCTTCATCACCCGCGGATAGACGAGGTAGTTCTCCACCTGCTGGTAGACGACGTAGAAGATCGCGCAGACGATGAGGTCGGTCGTGGTCCCGGTCAGGAACGCCACCAGAGAGACGATCACCGCGCCGAACGTGGCGCCGATCAGCGGGACGAGGTCGGTCACCGCGACGATCAGCGCCAGCGCGAGCGCGTACTTCACCCCGAGGATCGACAGGAAGATGTAGGAGCACACGCCCGCGATGAGCGCGATCGTGAACTGGCCGGCGACGTAGCCGCCGATCCGGTCGAGGATCTCGTCGCCGAGCAGGGCGACGCGGGCCCGCCGGCTGCGCGGCGCCAGCTGGTAGAAGAACGTCTTGATCTGCGGCAGCGAGCTGAGGAAGTACAGCGTCAGGATCAGGATCGTGATCGTCTGGAAGATGCCGTTGATCGCGACCTTGCCGATGCCGGTGGCGGTGTCGGTGAGGCCCTTCTGGAAGCCGTCGCCGTTCACCGTCTTCTCGGCGCGTTCCAGCAGGCCGTAGCGCTTGTCCCAGTCGGCCAGCGTCTTGTTGTCCTGCAGCTGCTGGACGTACTCGGGGATGTTGTGCCGCAGCTCGGTGACCTGCTCGGACACCGGCTGGACGAGGGAGGCGACGAATCCGGCGAAGAACAGGATCACGATCAGGAACACCGTGGCGACCGCCGCGCCGCGCGGGAGGCCGATCCTGCGCAGCCGCTCCACCGCCGGGTTGAGCCCGACCGCGAGGAACATCGCGACCACGATCATGACGAGCACCGACTTGGCGTTCGTCGCCGTCTTCACCAGCATCCAGGCCGTGAAGACGCCGAGCGCCGCGGTGAACCCGAACACGAACGGGTGCGCGCGGCCGAGCGGCTGGCCGGGCTTGCCGAACGGGAACAGGTGGTCGACGCCGGCCTCGCGCTTGCGCTGCTCGACGTCGTGCGCCGGGTCGGGCGCGCCGGGCTCGGGCGCCACCGGCTCGGTGGCCGACGGCGCCGCCGGGAGGGTGACCGGGGCACCGGTCGCCGGATCGCGTTCCCCCACGGGCTGCTCGATCTCCTCCGGCCTCAGCGCGCCGCTCGGTGCGACGCTGCCTTCGTTGCCTGTCTCGTCGTCGCCGTCCTTACCGGAGCCGGTTCCGCCGTCGCGGGACTCGCCGGACGGGTCGGCGCCGCGGTCCGCCTCGTCGGCGGGCGGCGCCGGAGCGGGGACCCGGCGGCCGGTCGCGGACCGTCCCTCACCGGGGGCGGGCTCACGGTCGTCGTCCTGGGGGGTCTCGTCGGGCACGCCGCTCTCCTCTGTCGTGCGTCTACGGGGTTGAGACGACGGAAAGCCCGGAGGCGTTTCACCGCCTCCAGGCTTCCCGTCATGCCCGACCTTTAAGGGATCACTCCTGCCACCAGTCCTCGTCGTCCTCTTCGGACTTCTTGGCCTGGGCCGGCTTGGCGGGCGCGGCGGGCGCGGCCTTGGCGGCCGGCTGCTGCTGCTGCTTGGGCTGGGCCTGCGGCGCCGGGGCCGGCTTCGGCTCGGCCGCCGGGATCGCGGCCTTCTCCGGGGGGGCGGCCAGCTCGGGCTCGGAGCCCATGCTCGGCGCGACGCCGCCGATGAGCTGGCGCAGCTGGTTGAGGTGGCTGGTGATGCTGTCGCGCTGCCGGGTGAGCTCGTCGACCTGGCGCTGCGCCGCCGTCCGGACGCGGTCGGCCTCGGACTTGGTCTCGGCGAGCAGCTGCTCGGCCTGCGACTTGGCCTCGGCGATCACGTTGTCGGAGTTCTTGCGGGCGTTGGCCATCAGCTGCTTGGCGTGCGAGTCGGCCTCGCGCCGGGTCTGCTCGGCCTGCTGCGTCGCCTTCGCGGCGCGCTGCTCGGCGGACGCGGCGCGCTGCTCGGCCTCGGCGACGAGCTTCTGCGTCGCGGCCTGGGCGGCGGAGTGGCGCTCGGCGTCCTGCCGGTCGGCCTCCTCGCGGCGGGCGGCGAGCTGGATCTCGAACTCGGCCTCGGCCTGGGCGCGCTGGGCCTCGCTCTCCTCCAGGATGCGCTGGGCCTGGGCCCGCATCTCGTCGGCCTGCCGCTTGGCCGTGGTGAGGATCTCGTCGCGCTCCCGCTTGGTGGACGCGCGCAGCTGCGCCACCTCGCGCTCGGTGGTGGTGCGCAGCTTGGCGATCTCACGCTCGGCGCCGGCGCGCTTCTCGGCGACCTCGTGGTCGGCGTTGGCCCGCAGCTTGGCGACCTCGCGCTCGGTGGTGGAGGTCAGCTCGTCGGCCTCGCGGTGGGCGGAGGTGCGCACCTCCTCGGCCTCCCGCTCGGCCGCCTGCCGCATGTCGTCGCCCTCGCGCTGGGCATTGGCGCGCAGCTCGGAGGCGTCGTTCTCGGCGGTGGCGCGCTGCTCGGCGGCGTCGACCTTGGCCGCGGCCTTGATCTCGTTCGCCTCCGAGCGGGCCGCCTGGACCAGCTCGGTCGCCTGCTCCTCGGCGAGCCGCAGCAGCTGCTCGATGCGGGCGCCGAGACCGGAGTAGGTCGGACGTTCCTGCTCCTGCAGCTGCCGGTGGGCGTCCGACAGCTCGCGCTGCAGGGCCTGGGTCTGCTCGCGGGTCTGCCGCACCTCGTTGTCGAGCTGCTTGATGTGCTCGTCGACCTGGTGCCGGTCGTAGCCGCGAAGCACCACGTCGAACTCGCGCGGGGGCGTGTCTTCAAAGAAGTTGCTGAGCTGGGCGTCGATGTCGGACTGCATGTGGCTCAATCCTGATGTGACGGGGCTACGGGTGGTTCCGGGGACCGGTCGATCGCCTGGCATGACGGACGCACTTGCCCGAGACCTCTTCCGGCGAATGAAGCGTACTCCGGACACTGCCGTGTTGGGGGCTCATCTTGACGCGCTGCGTGGAATGTCCCTTTTGTTCGAGCCTGTGACAGGCCCGCGGCAGCCCAGGTGTGGGGGGTGCAAATACACCAGATGTGTCCGAACGGTCACAGAGCGGCGGTCCATGCCGTGCGGTCCGCGACCGTGATATCGAACACGTCACGATCTTGACGCGCCCCCGCCACGCCCGGCAGGCAAGATCATTCGGCGTCCGGGCGCTTCTGCACCAGCTCCGTCAGGACGCCGTGGCAGTCCTTGGGGTGCAAAAAGTTGATCAAGGATCCCATCGAGCCGTTGCGCGGCGCGTCGTACAGCACGCGCACGCCCTTGCCGGCGATCGCGGCGGCCTCGCCGGCGACCGTCCCGTCCGTCCCGAACGCGATGTGGTGGACGCCCTCGCCGTTCTTGTCCAGCCACTTGGCGACCGCCGAGTCCTCCCGGATCGGCTCGATGAGCTGCAGGTAGCTCGCCGCGCCGTCCCCCGTGTCGTTGATCTTGAGCATGCACTCCCGCACGCCCTGCTCCTCGTTCACCTCGAAGTGCGCGTCGGTGAAGCCGTAGGTCGCCTTGTAGAACTCGACGGTCGCGTCCAGATCGCGGCAGGCGATGCCGATGTGGTCGATACGGGTCAGCATGGGCTAAGTCCCTCCTCGGACGGCCAGGCGGGGGCGAACGGAAACGAACGCCGCTCCCGTGGGTATCGTGGCAAACGTCGCCGCAGCACCACCCTGGAGGCCCCCACATGACCACCTCGTCCGTGATCGTCGCCGGAGCGCGTACCCCCATCGGGCGCCTGATGGGCTCGCTGAAGGACTTCTCCGCGGCCGACCTCGGGGCGCACGCGATCAAGGCGGCGCTGGAGCGTGCCGGGGTGTCCGGCGACCAGGTGCAGTACGTGATCCTCGGCCAGGTGCTGCAGGCGGGCGCGGGCCAGATCCCGTCCCGGCAGGCGGCGGTCAAGGCGGGCATCCCGATGAGCGTCCCGTCCATCACGATCAACAAGGTCTGCCTCTCCGGGCTGGACGCGATCGCGCTGGCCGACCAGCTCATCCGGGCGGGCGAGTTCGACATCGTGGTGGCGGGCGGCATGGAGTCGATGACCCAGGCCCCGCACCTGCTGCCGAAGTCGCGCGGCGGCTACAAGTACGGCTCCGTCGAGGTCCTCGACCACATGGCCCACGACGCCCTCACCGACGCCTTCGACGCCGTCTCCATGGGCGAGTCGACCGAGCGCTACAACGCCGAGCTCGGCATCTCCCGCGAGGCGCAGGACGAGTTCTCCGCCCGCTCCCACCAGCGCGCCGCCGAGGCGATCAAGAACGGCGTGCTCGACGAGGAGATCGCCCCGGTCGAGATCCCGCAGCGGCGCGGCGAGCCGGTGGTGTTCTCCGCCGACGAGGGCGTGCGCGGCGACACCACCGTCGAGGGCCTGGCCAGGCTGCGCCCGGCGTTCGGCAAGGACGGGACGATCACCGCGGGCTCGGCCTCGCAGATCTCCGACGGCGCCGCGGCGGTCGTGGTGATGTCCAAGGCCAGGGCCGAGGAGCTCGGCCTCACCTGGCTCGCCGAGATCGGCGCGCACGGCAACGTCGCGGGACCGGACAACTCGCTGCAGTCCCAGCCGTCCAACGCGATCAAGCACGCCCTCGGCAAGGAGGGCCTCACCGTCGACGACCTCGACCTCATAGAGATCAACGAGGCGTTCGCCTCCGTCGGCATCCAGTCGATGCGCGACCTCGGCGTCGGCCCCGAGAAGGTCAACGTCAACGGCGGCGCCATCGCGGTCGGCCACCCGGTCGGCATGTCCGGCGCCCGCATCCTCCTGCACCTGGCCTACGAGCTGAAGCGCCGGGGCGGCGGCACCGGCGCCGCCGGCCTCTGCGGCGGCGGCGGCCAGGGAGACGCGCTGCTCATTCGTGTTCCGACTCGGGAACTCGCCTAGCGGCTCGCTCCCGATCGGACCACGGGCGATCGCCGGCATCGCTTCGGCTCGCCTTGCGGCTCGCTGCGCGATCGGATTCTCGCGAGCTCGAATCCGCCTTCGGACGCGATCGCGAATGTTCTGGTTGTCGCGTGGTTGCGGCTGTGGCTGATGTCCGTGCCCCTCATCGAGGGGCGGGGGTGATGGTCACCGTCTTGAAGCCGAGGGCCTTGAGCATGTTCTCCAGCATCGACTTCGTGTTGGCGTCGGCGCGCTGCTTCAGGCCGCTCTGGCCCGCGGCCGTCTGGATCTTCTGGGACGCCAGGACGTAGAGCTGCTGCTGGTTGTTGGGGTTGCTGCTGAAGAAGTCGCCGAAGCGGTCGAAGACGCCGCGCTGGGTCGCGTAGACGTAGCTGTTCTTCGTGTCGAGGTTCGTCTTCTCCAGCTGGGCGGGCGGGAGTGTGATCGTGGCGGCCGTCCGGTCCGCGTTGACCTTGAGGGCGCCCGAGCCGAGCCGGGAGAAGTCCACGTAGGCGTCGACCGAGCCGTTGCCGACGAACAGGGTCCGCTTGCCGCGCAGCGAGGACGGCAGGAACTTGGCGTCCTTCTCCAGGTCCACGACCACCTGGAAGTTGCCGCTCGCCGCCTCGTAGCGGTGCAGGTCGCGGATCGACTTCAGCAGGACGGGGCCGCTGCGGTCCTTGGTCTCCTCCGCGAACGGGTTCAGCCAGTGGGGGAGGCCGTGCAGCGCCTGCTGGGCGACCAGGACGAGCGCGACGGTGGCGACGATGATCGCGACCGGGGTGAGCAGGCCGCGCCGCGGGGGGCGGGACCGGTCCGGGGACGACTTGACGGACGCGTCGTTCTTCGCGTCGTTCTTCGTTTCCGAGCGAGCCATGTATCCGACATTCCCGGCAGCGGCGTCCGCTACCTCATCCGGCGGGTTCGGGCTCGGGCGGCGACGGGCGCCGCAGGTCCGACTCGTGGGTCGCCTGCTCCACCTCGATCAGCGACTCGCTGCGAAGATGCGCCTCGTGGGCGGCCCGGCCTCCCCGCACGCCGAACAGCCGTTTGGTGACGACGATGTAGACGATGAGACCGATATTGAGCACCAGCGCGCCGATGCGCAGCGCGGTGACCTTCTCCACCAGCTCGTAGATCTCGATCGGCAGCCCGAAGCACGTCGCGACGACCGCGAAGTACTCGCCCCAGCGCTGCAGCAGCCAGAGCCCGACCGCCTCGATCAGCTCGATCGCGCCGTAGACGACGAGACCGACGGCCAGCCAGCGCAGCGTCCGCGCGTCCAGGTCGAACACGTGCCGGACGGAGGTGACGACCTTGGAGTGGTCGAGGTCCCAGCCGACCTGCTCGGCGATGGGGCGCAGCAGCGGGATCTCCTTCTCGAAGATCCGCTCGATCGATCCGCGGCTGCCCGCGAAACGCCACACCCCGTACGCCGCGACCAGCACGATCAGGCCGCGGACGCCGCGCTCCACCGCGAAGAACCGCATGATGAAGGCGTCGCGCAGCTCCCGGCCGCGCTTGACCAGCGGGGCCCGGTCGGCCGGGCCGGTTCCGTGCGGCCGGCCGTGCACGTAGGTCCCGCAGCGCAGGCATCGCCACGCCGCGCCGATCGGCGACGAGACGACGAGCCGCTCGCGCAGCCTCTCCTCGTCCGGCGCGTAGGTGATGTGCCCCTTGCGCGCGCAGGTCAGCAGGCTCCAGTCCACGCGGACACACTAGAGGTCCGCAAGGGTCCGCATACGTCACGGTTTGCACACGGTCGTGTGAGCGCAGTGTGAGCAACGCCATAGAGGGTGCGGAAACCGCGGGCCGATGCCGTGCCGTTGAGCGGGGCGTGGACATGATTCGTGCTTTCCGGTTCGTCTCCGTCGCCGAGGCGTTCTCGTTCCTCCTCCTGCTGCTGGTCGCGATGCCGCTGAAGTACGGGGCGGACGCGCCGATCGGCGTGCAGGTGATGGGCCCGGTGCACGGCGTCCTGTTCATGGCCTACGTCGGCCTGGTGTTCCTCGTCCGCGAGCAGCTCGGCTGGGACCTCAGGCGCACGGGCCTCGCGCTCGGCGCCGCCGTCCTGCCCGTCGCGCCGTTCTTCGTGGAGCGCCACTGGACGCGGCCCGCCGCCGAGCCGGAACTGGCCGGGCGGGGCGCCTGACCTCCTGCGTGACCGCGGCCGGCCGGGGGGTCCTGCCGCGGTCACGCAGGCCGGGTGTCCAGGACGTCGTGGAGGCGGGTCTCCGTGGCGCGGGTCTTCGTGGTGCGGGGGGTGCGGAAGTCCCGCGGGCCGAGCGCGCAGGCGCGGTACTCGGCGAAGTGGAGCCGCAGCCAGTCGCGCCGCCGCTGCTCGGTCCAGGAGGCGAACCGGTGCCCCGCGCCCGTGCCGGCCATGGCCGGGGGCTCGTCGCCGAGAAGCCACGCGTCGACCACTGCGCTGTACCCGTCGCCGGACGCGCAGGACCGTGCGTCCTTGAGCGCCTCGCTGATCTGCCGGACGGCCCGGGACGCGTAGCCGGGTGAGAGGTCCTCGTCGAGGTGGACGGCGGCGACGCCGTCAGCCACCGTGACGGGCGTCCAGGCGGGGCGCTGCTCGACCATCGTGAAGGCGCCGGGCGTGCCGTTCAGCCGCGCGGCGAGCGGGGTGGCCACCTCCATCAGCGGGGGCAGGGCCTTCCGCAGGGCGGGGTGCACGCAGACGGTGAGAGGCCATCTCCGGCACACCGGCTCCGTCTGGGCGGGCGCGACCGTCCCGCCGGTGCGGTGCAGGCCGAGGGTGGCGGAGACGGTCGCGGCCAGCGCCACCGCCAGGGGCAGGACGAGCAGGAGCCGACGCGTCGCCCACATCACGTAGCCGAGGATCAGCGCGGTGGTCAGCCCGGCGGCCCAGAGGAGCTGGACGGCGAACACCTCGGGGCGCAGGGTGGTGAACAGCTGGATGCGGGGGAGCGCGGCAGGGGGCAGCAGGCTCCACCAGGACATGCCGGGGACGCGCAGAGCGGCCCACAGGGACGTCGCGGCGAGCACCACGGCCGCGGTGGCGCGGTGGGGTGCGACGCGTCCCGTCAGGTAGCCCACGACGACGTGCAGGACGAGTGCGCCCGCACCCGAGACCACACCGAGCAGGTCGGCCTGACCGGCGTGCGCGTGCACGAGGGTCACGGCGGCGACCACCGCCGTGACCACGACATAGGAGACCAGTGCGGCGGACGACAGCAGCAGCAGGTCGAACAGCACGCCGGTCGCGGGAGAGCGGGCGGTGAGGTCGCGCAGGTAGTCGAGCGGGCGTTCCCGGACGGCCGTCCACGCGGCCAGGCCCGCGGCGGCCGGGCCCAGGAGGCGGACGGCGTTGACCAGCGCGACGACGCTGTTGTCCCAGTACGCGACCGGGCTCAGCGCCAGGCACGCCGCCGCGGTGCCGAGCACGGTGAGGACCGGCACCGCGACGAGCAGTGCCGTGCGGCGGGCGTCCAGCCGGAGCACCCGCCCGAGGTCAGACACCGGTGGGGCTCTCGGCGGGCGACCGCCTCGCCCGCGCCTTCGCGAGCTGGGGCAGGGGCAGGTGCGGAAGGGTCAGCGGCGGCAGCGCCAGCGGCGGCAGCGCGAGCTGCGGCAGGGACACCTGCGGCAGCGTGCGCCGGGCGGGGCCGCGCCGGGTCATCGCGTCGACGGTCTGCGGATGGAGAGCGCCCCGCGGGGCGGCGGCGCCGCGCCGGTCGGCCGGGGAGCGGCCGCGGCGGGCGGCGGCCGAGTGCGTGGGCTGCTCGGAGAGCCGGCCGCGGGCGAGGGTGAAGAGGCGGTCGCACCAGCCGGTGAGCGTCGCGGCGGCGTCGGCGGTGACGACCACGGTGGGCGCCAGCGTGCGCAGCACGGGGATCAGCTCGGCCATGGCCGCGGTGAGCGAGTGCCGTCCGGGGCCCGCGGCGCCCGTGGGCCAGGGCTCGGCGGCGGCGCACAGCTCGCCGAAGGGGTCGTCGAGCAGCACCAGGCCGGGCTCGTGGACGCAGGCGGCGGCCAGCCCGGCGCGCAGCCGGACGTCCGGCGGCAGCAGCGCCAGCTCCGTCCCGGCGGCCTCGGTGAGGTCGAAGCGGCGGACCATGCTCTGCGCGGCGGACGCGCTCGTCCGCTTGTAGTACGCGGCGTAGGCGACGAACTCGCCGGCCGTCATGCCCTCCGCGCGCGAGAAGCGGGCCGGCAGGTAACCGATCCCGGCACGGGCGGCCCGCTGCCCGGCGGCGTTGGTGATGTCGTGCCCGAGAATGTGCAGCGCGCCGGTGTTCGGTCTGCGCAAGGTCGCGAACGTGGCCAGCAGAGTGGATTTACCGGCACCCGGTGGGCCGGCCAGGCCGACCACGCCTTCGGGCACGCCGAAGGTCACCGGGCGCAGGAGCCACCGCCCCCCGCGGCGGACACCCATTCCTCGGGCCACGATCACGGAATGCTCCGCGATCACAAGTTTCCCCCCGTTGTTCGTCATGCTGTCGCGGCGGCCGGACGGTGCGCCCGCCGCGCCGGTGGCCTCGGGTCCCCCAACCCGCCACGCGGCACGCCCGCAGGCCGGGCCGCCCCCCGGCGGCTCCGGCCCGGTCGCTTTTGCCGGGCCGCAATGCATCGACATCGTGACTATAACCGGGCTTGGTGATGGCTGTCAGCAATCTAATCGCCTTTACGGCGAGACGACGGAAGTCTTTGCCCCGGGGCGCGGCGGGAAAGAGAATAAAAAAGCCGGACAATTCTCTGGATATGTCGTCGATACGGACCTCCCCGCGGACGCGCCGGGCGTCCGGCGCGGGCGCCGCGCTCCGCTGGGAGCGTACGGACGCACGGCCGGGCGCGGTCATGGGGCAGGATGGACCCATGCCTTCTCGGGACTTTTCGTTGCACGGGGCCATCGACCTGGGAGCGCGCCAGGCCGCGGCAAGGAAGCAGCAGGAACGCCGGGCCCAGGGCGCCGGCGCGCCGCCGCCGGCCGCGGGCGCGCCCGGCGGCCCCTTCGTCGTGGACGTCACCGACGAGACCTTCAACACCGAGGTCGTGGAGCGGTCGCAGGCCGTCCCCGTCCTGGTGGACTTCTGGGCCGAGTGGTGCGGTCCGTGCAAGCAGCTCGGCCCGATCCTGGAGAAGCTCGCCGCCGAGGCGGCCGGCAAGTGGATCCTGGCCAAGGTCGACATCGACGCGAACCCGCAGCTCGGCGCCTACATGCAGCAGATGGGCGTGCGCGGCATCCCGTTCGTGGCGGCGGTCGTCGCCGGGCAGCTGCTGCCGTTCCTGAACGGCGCCGCGCCCGAGCCGCAGGTCCGCCAGGCCATCGACCAGCTCTTCGACGCGCTGCGCAAGGAGGGCATCCTGCCGGACGCCCCCGAGGACGAGCAGCCGGCCCCCGGCGCGGAGGCCCCCGCCGCCGACCCGGTCTACTCCGAGGCCGAGGACGCCCTGCGGCGCGGCGACCTCGACGGCGCCAAGGCCGCGTTCGAGCGGATCCTCGCCGCCGATCCGAGGGACGGCCAGGCCAAGCAGGGCCTCGCCCTGGTCGAGCTGAGCCTGCGCGTGCGGTCGCTGGACGCCGAGCGCGTCCTCCAGGAGGCGGCCGAGAAGCCCGGCGACGTCCAGGCGCAGATCAGCGCGTCCGACGTGGAGATGGTGTCCGGGCGCATCGACGACGCCTTCGACCGGCTGGTGGGCGCGGTGCGGCGCGGCGCGGGCGACGACCGCGACGCCGCGCGCAAGCACCTGCTGTCGCTGTTCGAGCTCCTGCCGCCGGACGACCCGCGCACCGGCAAGGCCCGCCGCGGCCTCCAGGCCGCCCTGTTCTGACCGGGTCGCGCCGGGCGCTCGCCGAAGGGCGGCGAGCTGGGGCGAGCGGGACACCTGACCGCGGTGGTGAGCGTATGCTCGTTGACTGATGACCGCGCCCGTGCGGCCACGTGAAGGACTTCCACGGGTGAAGCACTTCCACGCGGCCGATCCGACGGATCCGCGGCTCCGCCACCTCGTGATCGACGCCAGCCCGTGTCCGGCGCAGCCCGTGTCCGGCACCGGCTCGTGATCGACATCACGAGGCCGCCCGTGCCCGCGACCGTCGACCCTGATCGTCGTCGCGGCCCGGGCTCCGCGGGCCGCGGGACGGGACCGGGCGGCGGCCCCGGACGCACCGTCCCCTGGGAGCGGCGCGCTCGGATGTGGACAAACCCGTATAAATAGGGAGCAGCTGTCGTGGCGAGCGTGCCAAGCGTGTCGTACTCCATCACCGTCCGGCTGGAGGTCCCGGCCGGCGGCAGGGCCGTCAGCCAGATCACCCACGTGGTCGAGAACGCGGGTGGCATCGTCACGGCCCTCGACGTCAACACCGCCGGTCACGAGACCCTGCGCATCGACGTCACGATCGCCACCCGCGACACCCAGCACGCCGAGGCGATCGCGGGCGCGCTGGAGCGGATCGAGTCCGTCAAGATCCACAAGGTCAGCGACCGGACGTTCCTGATGCACCTCGGCGGCAAGATCGAGATGCAGTCGAAGGTGCCGCTGCGCAACCGCGACGAGCTGTCGATGGCCTACACGCCCGGCGTCGCCCGCGTCTCCCTGGCCATCGCCCGCAACCCCGAGGACGTCCGGCGGCTGACGATCAAACGCAACAGCGTCGCCGTGGTGACCGACGGCTCGGCGGTGCTCGGCCTCGGCAACATCGGCCCGGAGGCCGCGCTGCCGGTCATGGAGGGCAAGGCGGCGCTGTTCAAGCGGTTCGCCGGGATCGACGCGTGGCCGATCTGCCTGGACACCCAGGACACCGACGAGATCGTCCGGACGGTGCAGATCCTCGCGCCCGCCTTCGGCGGCATCAACCTGGAGGACATCTCCGCGCCGCGCTGCTTCGAGGTCGAGGCCCGGCTGCGCGAGCTGCTCGACATCCCCGTCTTCCACGACGACCAGCACGGCACCGCGATCTGCGTGCTCGCCGCGCTGACCAACGCCCTGCGCGTCGTCGGCAAGGACATCGGCGCCGTGCGCATCACGATGGCGGGCGCGGGCGCCGCCGGCAGCGCCATCCTGAAGCTGCTGATGCACGCGGGCGCCCGCAACCTGGTCGTGTGCGACTACGCCGGCGCCGTGCACAAGGGCCGCGACGACCTCGACGACTCGCTGCGCTGGATCGCCGAGCACACCAACGAGGGCGGCTACTCCGGCGACCTGCGCGGTGCGGTGAAGGACGCCGACGTGTTCATCGGCGTGTCCGCCCCCGGCATCCTGAACGGCGACGACATCGCCACGATGAGCGGCGACGCGATCGTGTTCGCGCTCGCCAACCCCGAGCCGGAGATCTCGCCGGACGAGGCTCGCGAGCACGCCGCCGTGGTCGCCACCGGGCGCAGCGACTACCCGAACCAGATCAACAACGTGCTGGCGTTCCCCGGCGTGTTCCGCGGCCTGCTGGACGCCCAGGCCGACGGCGTCACCCTGGAGATGCTCGCGGCCGCCGCCAAGGCCCTGTCCGAGGTCGTCACCCCGGACGAGCTCGGCCCGAACTACATCGTGCCGAGCGTCTTCCACCCGGATGTCAGCACCCGCGTGGCCGGCGCCGTCCGCGAGGCCGCGGGCGGCCGCCCCCGCACCGAGGCATAGGCGCCGGGAAGGCGGGCCCGCCGCTCCGCTCAGTCGGACTTGCGGCCCGCGAACATCTGCTCGCGGCGGCGCGGCCAGGTGCCGCCCCACCAGAAGATGATCGCGCCGGTCAGGATGACGGCGACGCCGGTCGCGGCCCGCGCCCACAGGACGGTGTCGGGGCCGGTGTGCGGCAGCTTGCCGGGCGGCGTCTCGCGCGGCGCGGCGACGCCCGCCTTCTTGCAGTTCGCCTTGGCGGCCGCGCTCTGGATCTGCCGGTTCGCCCACCGGACGGTGATACGGGTGCGGCGGTCCTCGCGCAGCTTCACCGCGACCGTCCGGGTGGTGCCCGGGCCGATCTTGCCGGGGACGGCGGCGGTGTCGTCGTTCTTCTCGATGGAGAAGTCCTCGGTCTGCGTTCCGGTGTTGCGGACCCTGACGTTCACGGTGCGGTCCGGGCAGGACACCGATCCGACGGTGGCCGTCACCGGCCGCGCCGGAGCCCCGGTCGGCGTGCGGGTGGGGGTGGGCGTCGGGGTCCGGGTGGGCCTGCCCGAGGCGGACGGCGAGCCGCCGGTCGGGCTCGGGCTCGCCGAGGTCGACGCCGCTCCGGAGGTCGGCGACGCGGAGCCGTCCGACCTGAACAGGGCCGGGATCGCGATCAGCGCCCCGATCACGATGAACACGGCGGCGATGACGACCCTGGGCAACTGCATCGCTGTCCTCCCGGCGCGCACCAAGCGGGTGGCCGATGATCCTAGATCATTCTTAACCCAGGACCTTGTGGTGCCGATATCCCCATCGATAGGAATGCGTAACAGGCTAACGAGTGAGAGGGCGTGCCGCCGGAGGTCCGGGCAACGCATCATGGGACCCATGGAAGACGGGATCAGGGTCGGGCTCCTGCTGGTCGCCACCCCGCAGCTGGAGGATCCGAATTTTCGGCGCAGCGTCGTCCTGCTGGTCGAGCACGACGGCGACGGGGGGACCCTCGGAGTCGTCCTCAACCGGCCGACCGAGATTCTGGTGGACCGCGTGCTGCCGCCGTGGGCGGAGCTGGTGACGGGACCGGCCGTGGTGTTCCAGGGCGGGCCGGTCGCGCTGGAGAACGCGCTCGCCCTGGCCCGGCTCCCCGGCGAGGACGAGCCGCTCGGATGGCGCGCCCTGGACGGCGGTACCGAGGTCGCCCGGGTCGGCCTGGTCGACCTGGAGGCTCCGCCCGGCCTGCTCGCGGCGGAACTGCTGCAGCTGCGCGTGTTCGCCGGATACGCGGGCTGGTCGCCCGGGCAGCTGCGCTCCGAGGTCGAGGACGGCTCGTGGTACCTGGTGCCCGCCGAGGCCGGGGACGTGTTCGCCGGCGACCCGGAGCGGCTGTGGCAGGACGTGCTGCGAAGGCAGGGCGGCGACCTGGCCTTCGTCGCCACTTTCCCCGAGGACCCGACGCTGAACTAAGGTGAACGGTGTGAGTACGAAGATCCTTCCCGACGGCGACACCCAGAGCGATGTCAAGCCGGACCTCTCCCACGGTGACGGCGACCACGAGCGGTTCGCCCACTACGTGAAGAAGGCCAAGATCACCGAGAGCGCGGTGACCGGCACGCCGGTGATCGCGCTGTGCGGCAAGGTCTGGGTGCCGAACCGGGATCCGAAGAAGTACCCCGTCTGCCCGGAGTGCAAGGAGATCTACGAGTCCATGCAGTCGGGCGGGGGCAAGGGCGAGGAGTGACCGGCCGCTGAACGGCGGCCGGCGGCGCGCCGCCGGGTAGGCGTGCGCGCGTGAGGTCCTGCGGTCGGGTGCCGCGGGACCTCGGCCTTTCTTATCGCGGGATGCCCCGAAAGGGACGTCCCTGAACAATCGGGGGATTGAATGCGGCGCTTGGCCGGGGTTTCACTGTGCGCACTGACGGTTACGGTGTGTGCCGTTCCGGGTTCGGTGAGTGAGGGGGAGTGGGAGCGGGCGAAGGTCGCTCCGGCCGCGCGCGGCGACGACTGCGTGCACGGCCGTGCGGGCGCGGCGGGAGGGGCGGCCGCCGTGGGCGGCAGGGGCGCCTCGGCCGGGGTGGCGCGGTCGGCCCAGGCGCGCGACCGGGCCGATCTCGGCCACGACCAGGCCACCGCCATGCTCGCCGATCTCCGCCGCACGCTCCTGGACCGGTTCGGGACGTCCGACGAGGCCCGCCTCGATCCGGCCCGCCCCGATCCGGCCCGCCCCGACCCGGCGCGGCGCGCGGCGGGGGGCCTCACCGTCCCGGTCCGGTTCCACGTCGTCCACAGCGGGAGTTCGGGACGGCTGAGCACGGCGGCGGTCCGGCGGCAGATCGCCACGCTCAACGCGGCCTACGGCGGACGCCTCGGGGGCGACGACACCCGCGTGAGGTTCCGGCTGGACTCCCTCGACCGCACCGACAACCCCACCTGGTTCCACAACCCGCAGCGCAACGAGGGCCCGATGAAGCGGCGCCTCCGCAAGGGCGGGCGCGGGACGCTCAACCTCTACACGGCGGCCGTCGGGTCGGACGTGCTGGGGTTCTCCACCTTCCCGCAGTGGTACCGGCGCGACCCGCGCCTGGACGGCGTCATCGTCGACTTCCGGAGCCTGCCGTACGGGTCGTACGCGCCGTTCAACCACGGGTTCACGGCCGTCCACGAGATCGGGCACTGGCTCGGCCTGATGCACACGTTCGAGGGCGGGTGCGTGTCGCCGGGCGACGGGGTGACCGACACCCCGTACGAGCAGGAGCCGGCGCAGGGCTGCCCGCAGGGCCGCGACTCGTGTCCGCAGCGGGGCCGCGATCCGATCCACAATTTCATGGACTACGCGCACGACGCCTGCATGCGGGGCTTCACCGCAGGTCAGGGCCGCCGCATCCGTGCGGCTTGGGCGGCGTACCGGTCGACGAGGTCCGGCCGCCACCGTGTGGATCTCGGCACAGGTGCACCGGGCGCGGCCCGATCTGTCGGTGCGGCTCGGTAGCCTTCAATGACCGTGAGCACCTTCGCCGCATCGAGCATGCCCCCCGCCTTCCCCGAGCGGGCCGCCTGGGGGACCGCGTCCTCCCTGCGCGCCTGGCAGCAGCAGGCGCTGGAGGCGTACTTCGGCGTGGACGGAACGGCGCCCGGCCCGCGCGACTTCCTCACCGTCGCGACGCCGGGCGCCGGCAAGACGACGTTCGCGCTCCGGCTCGCCCGCGAGCTGATGGAGCGCCGCGTCGTCGCCTCGCTCACGATCGTGTGCCCGACCGAGCACCTCAAGCGGCAGTGGGCCGAGTCGGCGGCCCGCGTCGGCATCAGGATCGACCCGGAGTACCAGAACGGGCAGGGCCCCGTCGGCAAGGACTTCCACGGCGTCGCCGTCACGTACGCGACGGTCGCCGCGCGCCCGGCGCTGCACCGCAACCGCACCGAGGCGCGCAAGTCGCTGGTCATCTTCGACGAGGTGCACCACGCGGGCGACGGCCTGTCGTGGGGCGACGCCGTCCGGGAGGCGTTCGAGCCGGCGACGCGGCGGGTCGCCCTGTCCGGCACGCCGTTCCGCACCGACATCAACCCGATCCCGTTCGTCCAGTACGAGGAGGGGCCGGACGGCATCCGGCGCAGCCAGGCCGACTACACCTACGGCTACGGCCCCGCCCTCGCCGACGGCGTCGTCCGACCGGTGATCTTCCTGGCCTACGCGGGCGAGATGCGCTGGCGCACCCGCGCGGGCGACGAGATCACCGCGACGCTCGGCGAGCCGCTCACCCAGGACCAGACGTCCCAGGCGTGGCGGGCCGCGCTCGACCCCAAGGGCAACTGGATCACGCAGGTGCTGGCCGCGGCCGACCGCCGCCTCACCGAGCTGCGCCGCGTCATCCCGGACGCGGGCGGCCTAGTCATCGCCACCGACCACGAGTCCGCCCGCGCCTACGCCAAGATGCTGCGCGCGGTGACCGGGCAGGGCGCCACGATCGTCCTGTCGGACGACCCGACCGCGTCCAAGAAGATCAAGGCGTTCGGCGAGACCGACGACCGCTGGATGGTCGCGGTCCGCATGGTGTCCGAGGGCGTCGACATCCCGCGGCTGTGCGTGGGCGTCTACGCCACCTCCACCAGCACGCCGCTGTTCTTCGCGCAGGCCATCGGTCGTTTCGTCCGCGCCCGCAAGCGCGGCGAGACGGCGTCGGTGTTCCTGCCGTCGGTGCCGACGCTGATGGGCCACGCCTCCGAGATGGAGGAGGAGCGCGACCACGTCCTCGACCGTCCCGTCCGCGAGGACGGCCTCGACGACGATCTGCTCGCCGAGGCCAACCGCGAGCAGGACACGCCCGACGTCGGCGAGGAGCTGCCGTTCGAGACGGTGGAGGCGTCCGCGACGTTCGACCGCGTGCTCTACGACGGCGGCGAGTTCGGCATGAACGCCGAGCCGGGGTCTGCCGAGGAGGAGGAGTACCTCGGCATCCCCGGCCTGCTGGAGCCCGCCCAGGTGTCGGCGCTGCTGCGCAAGCGGCAGGCCGAACAGATCGCCAACGAGCGCAGGCGCAAGACCGGCGACCCCCGCGCCGACCGCACCGCCGCCGAGGACATCGCGGCCCTGCGCCGCGAGCTGAACGGCCTCGTCAACTCCTGGAACCACCGGACGGGCCAGCCGCAGGGGGTCATCCACAACGAGCTGCGCCGCGCCTGCGGCGGCCCGCCCGTCCCCCAGGCGAGCGCCGAGGAGATCCGCGAGCGCATAGCCAAGATCCGCGAATGGGCCACCAAGCGCCGCCACTGACGCGTCACCGCCGCGCTCCGGCGGAGTCTGCGGCACTGCGCGAGCCCAGCCGATCCCGGAGGACGCCGTCAAGGACGCCCGCCACGCGCTGAGGGCCGTCGCAGGGGTACCGCATCGCCCCTGAGACCCGGTAGACCCACCGCCCGCCGGTACGTCCCGCCGTGACGCTCACGGCGAGGTCTCCGGCTTCCTCGGAGAAGACCCACAGCACCGGCGGCGACTCCACGTAGACCTTGAGATGGGACCAGCCGCAGGCGTCCGTCGCGGTGGCCAGGACGTCGAGATGCCGCTCGGCGGTGGCATGCCCGAGCCGGACGCGCCACCACGCCATCACGAGCCGGCCGCGCGCCACTTTCACGCGCGCAGTCGAGCCCATGTCACCTTCCCGCCGCCGTCCAGCGCCCGGACGCCCCACGCGTCGACGAGCATGGCGACCATGAGCAGCCCCCGGCCGGACTCCGCCGCGTCGTCCTCGCCCTGGAGAACCGGTGCCAGATCGGACCTGTCCTCCACTTCCACCACGAAGTAGCCGTTTTCCAAGACGAGACGTACAGGAATGGCTTTCGTGTCGGTGTGCCTATAGGCGTTCGTGACCAATTCCGTGACCACGGTCCTCGCGGTGTAGTCGTCGCCTAGGCGCCGCTTAGCGAAAACGTCGGCGACCCAGCAACGCGCCTGTTGCGGCGCCTGCTCCGACGATTCGATCAGAACGCCTTCTGTCGTCGTTCCCGAATCGATCATGGATTCGACCTCCAGAAATTCGTTTCCGGAATCCAGTGGTCAAATCATCGCCCCTGTGTCACGCTGAGTAGCGCCAATACTGCGATGGGTGCCCATAGTGCGCACATTCGCAGGTCAATCGCCGCTCATGGCCGGTCGAGCCCGGTCATCCCCGGTCATCCGAGGCAAGGGAGAAACAGCGATGGGACAGCGTCCTAACGATCTGCGGCCCTGGGAGTCGCCGAACGCGCTTCTCGGCTCCGAACTGCGGCGCTATCGAGAGGCGGCGGGCTTGAGCATCGCCGCCTTCTGCGAACTCATCCAGGAGAGCGCGCCCTACTCGAAGAGCACGATCGGTTCAGTGGAGCGCGGGGAGTCTCGCCCTGACCGGCTCCTCGCCGTCCACGCCGATCGCGTCCTCGACACCCGCGAAGCCCTCACCCACCTGTGGGACGGCCTGTACAAGGGAACCAACGCCGTCCCCGCATGGTTCGTCGACTGGGCCATGCAGGAGCCGAAGTTCGACGCCATCCGCGGCTATGAACCACTGGTCATACCGGGTCTTCTCCAGACTCCCGCCTACGCCGCCCATCTGCTCGACAACGACGAATCCACCGTCGATGCCCGTCTGGCCCGGCAAGACGTTCTGACCGGCGACACGCCACCGAGCCTGATGTACGTGATCGACGAGAGCGCCCTCCACCGAGGCACCGAAGCCCCCGCGGTGATGCGCGACCAGCTCCAGCACCTCCTGACTGTCTCCTCCCGCCGCATCCGCATCCAGATCGCCCCACTCCGCCTGCACGAGGGCATCACCGGGGCCTTCGCTATCGGAACCTCTCCGGACGGGAACGAGGTAGGGTACAAAGACAATGCGATCAGCGGCGACACAACCACCGACCGCCTCGAAATCAAACGCCTCACCGAGCTGTTCGCGTCAATCCAGTCCGCCGCGTATCCGGTGGACCAGTCTCTCGAAGTGATTGCAAAGGTGGCGAAGGAGAAATGGACCTGAGTAACGCCGTATGGCGCAAGTCCAGCCGCAGCTCCAGCAACGGCGGCAACTGCGTCGAGCTCGCGCGCATGAACGACACCGTGGCCATCCGTGATAGCAAGGACCCGGACGGCCCCAAGCTCCTCATCACCCCCCAGGCACTCCGTCACCTCGGCGAGGCCATCAAGAACGCCTAGCAGTACAGGCGGGCGCAGGCGCTGGCGGGCATCGGGTGTGCGTTGCCGCTTAAGATCGTGCGATGACGCTCACAGCGCGCTGGGTTCGGCTGCTGATGGTCGTATCGGCAGCCGGCTTCGCCGGCGCGGCCTACGCGATTCGCGCCGTGGGAGACGGGCTTATCGACCAGTACTCCGGTGCCGCCTTGTCCGGGGCCATCGTCTACACGATCGTGCTCTTCGTGCGGCCGCGGATCTCTCCTTTGCCCGCCGGTACCGTCGCGGTCGCCTACTGCTGGTTCATCGAGTTCGCGCAGCTCACCCCCCTGCCCAGCGAAATCTCCCAACGCAGCTGGTTCGCGCGCCAACTGCTAGGCGCCCAGTTCGACCTCATCGACGTGGCCTGGTATCCCGTAGGCGTTGTCCCCTTGGTCGTCGCGCATTGGTTGCTTCGTACGAGCGCACCTACTCGACCGATCTCGCCACCCGCTGAAGCTTAGCCGCGCATCTCACCAACTTGCGCCGTTCCTGCGGTGGGCGGTGGAGGGTCTTCCAGTCCACATCGACTCAGCACGAGCGACCGGGCTCTCCCTCCTGGACCGCCTGAAGGCTCGCCTCGGCCTCGACAAGTTCTACTTCGGCCACTACGTCGAGGCCCGCGAGGCCGGTGCCCCTCACACGGAGGTGCTGAAGGCGCATGCCCACGGCATCGGCTTGGAGCGTTACGCCATCGCACGGCCGTCCGAGATCGTGTTCCGAGTCGGGAGCGTCCGGCTCGCGTGAGCCCTCGGAACAGGTAGCGGACCGGAGGCCTGGCTAAGCCGGACCCGCATTGCTGGGAGGCGCGATCGGGTGCTCGGAACGCGGGCCGAAGCCGATCGCCCAGGCGGTGAGGTCGAAGGTCATGATCAGAGATCGCCGGTGGGAAGGATGCTTTCGAGCGGGTCGGGGATGGGCAGTTCCTCGCCGAGCACCACCGAAGTGCTGTGGGTGTAGTCGTCGCCGCGAGGCTCGGAGAAGATCGTCGCTTTGCCGTCCAGGCGGTCGATCAGGAGGTACAGCGGGATCTCGGCGGCGGCGTAGCCGCGGCGTTTGGGGCCGCGGTCGCGTTCGGCGGCCTTGCTGTCGCCGCGGCGGCCGGACGTGACCTCCAGCACCATCAGCACCCCGTCGGGTTTGCTGTGCCACTCCCGCCCGGCGAACGCCCCCTTGGGAGCCGCGATGCCGTCAGGTACGTACTCGCCCTCCGGGCTGATCAGCGTCAGGTTGCGGTGCAGCCGGAGACCGTGCGTGTCGCGCACCCAGTCATCGACCGCGACGACGATGGTCTCGTGCTGCCCGTCCGGGGTCGGGGACACGATGATCTCTCCATCCACCAGCTCGGCACGGAAGCCCGGCAACACGTCGAGCGCGGCGAAAGCCTCGCGTAGATCGTTCCGGACGAGCGGCGGCTCTTCCGGCATCGCCGTCATCGGAGGTCTCCTCGTGATGTCAGTGGTGATGGCCCCGCATTCACAGACCTTAACACTGCCCGGAAGTTCACCCCTGTGCTGAAAGACCTGCTCGCGAGGGTGTTCGACAGTGGCCGTAAGAGTCAGCGGGGAGCGGGGGTCAGGGCGAGGGCCTTGAGGATGTGGGTGACGGTTTCCTCGGGGGTGCCTGTTATGGGGGCGGTGACGATGTTCTCGTCGGGGCCCGGGGGTTCGAGGTCGGCGAACTGGGAGTCGAGGAGGTCGGGCTTGAAGAAGTGGCCCTTGCGGGAGCTCATGCGGGCGGCGATCGTGTCGCGGTCGCCGTCCAGGAGGACCAGGCGGACGCCCGCGTGGCCGCCGGTCAGCATGTCGCGGTAGTGGCGTTTGAGGGCGGAGCAGGTGACGACGCCGGGGCGGCCCGTGGCGAGGCGGTCGGCGATCCACGCGGCGATGGAGCGCAGCCAGGGGACGCGGTCATCGTCGGTGAGGGGGTGGCCCGCGCGCATCTTGGCGACGTTGGCCTCGGAGTGGAACGCGTCGGCCTCGGCGTACTCCCAGCCGAGGCGTTCGGCGAGGAGCGTGCCGATGGTGGTCTTGCCGCTGCCGGACACGCCGGCGACCAGGATGACGGTGGGCTTCGGGGGCATGGTCAGGCGGTCACCACGGGCGCGCCGGACAGGACGATGCCCTCCTGGCCGAGCTCGTCCAGTGCCTGGTCGACGGTGGCCTTGCCGACCCCGGCCGTGAGGTCCAGCAGGACGGTGGTGCGCAGGCCGGCGCGGACGGCGTCCACCGCGGTGGCCCTGACGCAGTGGTCGGTGGCGATTCCGACGACGTCGACGGAATCCACGCCCCGGGCGGCGAGCCAGTCGGCGAGCGGGGTCTCGTCGTCGGCGAACCCCTCGAAGCCGCTGTAGGCGGCGGTCTCGCGGCCCTTGCTGAACACGGCCTCGATGGGGGCGAGGGCGAGGTTGGGGTGGAAGTCGGCGCCGGGGGTGCCGATCACGCAGTGCGGCGGCCAGGTGTCGGCGAAGTCCGGTTCGCTGGAGAAGTGGCCGCCCGGGTCGAGGTGGAAGTCGCGCGTCGCCACGATGTGCGCGTACTCGGCCTTGTGGGCGGCCATGTACTCGGAGATCGCGGTCGCCACCGCGGCGCCGCCGCCCACGGCCAGCGACCCGCCCTCGCAGAAGTCGTTCTGCACGTCCACGATGATCAGAGCCTTCGTGCCCATGACCGCTCTCCCTCTACCGGTTGCCCCACCGGATCTGCAACGACCGTACCCCAGCCTTCTTCCCCCACGCGGGACGGCTCAACGGCGTGGCCCGCCGTTGACGAACTCGGTCGGGACGGCGGGCTCGCCCCGGGAGAGCCGGCGCGCGGTCGGGGGCAGTTCGGCGACCGAGCGCGCGTGGCGTTCCCTGGCGACGCGAAGCGCCTCGCGTCCGACGACCTCTCCGTCCCGCACCAGCGGCACCTGGAGGACGCGGTCGTGGGGGCCGGGGGCCGGCTCGGTGACGAACACGGTCTCGGCGTAGGCGACGCCGTGGCCGTCGACGCGGCGGACGGCGGTCTTGCGCCCGCCGCGGCTCGGCTTGCCCGTCGAGCGCTTGGCGACCGGGCGCATGGGCGCGTCCTCCCGCGGACCGTCCGCCCGCGCGACGAGCTTGTAGACGAGCGACGCCGTGGGGGCGCCGGAACCGGTCACCAGGGACGTCCCCACGCCGTACCCGTCCACGGGCGCCGCGCCGAGCGCCGCGATGCCGTACTCGTCCAGGTCGCCGGTCACCACGATGCGCGTGCCGTGCGCGCCGAGGGAGTCGAGCTGCTCGCGGACGCGCCGCGCCATCACGCCGAGGTCGCCGCTGTCGATCCGGACGGCGCCGAGGCCCGGCCCCGCCAGCTCCACCGCCGTCCGGACGGCCCGCTCGACGTCGTAGGTGTCGACCAGCAGCGTGGTGCCCTCGCCCAGGGCCGCGAGCTGCGCCTCGAACGCGTGCCGCTCGCTGTCGTGCAGGAGGGTGAAGGAGTGCGCGCTCGTCCCGGCCGTCGGGACGCCGTACAGCCGGCCCGCCGCCAGGTTGGACGTGGTGGTGAACCCGGCGATGTAGGCGGCGCGGGCGGCGGCCACGGCGGCGCGCTCGTGGGTGCGCCGCGACCCCATCTCGATGATCGGGCGCTCCTGCGCGGCCTGCACCATCCGGGACGCGGCGGACGCGATCGCGCAGTCGTGGTTGAGGATCGACAGGGCGAGGGTCTCCAGCAGGACCGCCTCCCCGAACGTCCCCTCGACCATCAGGATCGGAGATTCGGGGAAGAAGCACTCGCCCTCGGGGTAGCCCCAGACGTTCCCGGTGAACCGGTACTTCTCCAGCCAGCGCACCGTGGGCTCGTCCACGATGCCGTTCTCGCCGAGGAACTCCAGCTCGGCGTCGCCGAACCGGAACGCCTCGATGGCGTCCAGGAGCCGCCCGGTGCCCGCGACGACCCCGTACCGGCGCCCGGCGGGCAGGCTCCGCGCGAACACCTCGAATACCGCGCGGCGGCCCTCCGTCCCGCTGCGCAGGGCGGCCTGCAGCATGGTCAGCTCGTACTGGTCGGTCAGCAGGGCCGTGCCGTCACCAAGGTCCACAAGTGGAACTTTAGGGCCGACTGCAGGCACCATGGTGACGCGGGCCGTCACACGCGGCGGGGCTGCGGCGCATAGCATCGGATGCGGTGGGCGGCCGCGTCCTCCAGGGCGAGATCGCGCGCGAGAGAAGGGGGAGACCCGGCCAATGAGCGCCATGAGCACGGCGCCCGCACCGGTGGAGCTGGAGCGGCCCGATTCGGCGGAGGACGTGAGCGCCGACCGGCCCTGGCTGGCGATCGTCTGGAACGACCCGATCAACCTGATGTCCTACGTCACGTACGTGTTCCAGGCCGTCTTCGCCTACCCCAAGGCCAAGGCCGAGAAGCTGATGCTCGACGTGCACCACAAGGGCCGCGCGGTGGTGGCCAACGGCACCCGCGAGGAGATGGAGCGGGACGTGGAGATCCTGCACTCCTACGGCCTGTGGGCGACCGTGAAGAAGGACGACTGAGCCGATGAGCCATGTGAGGAAGAGGCGCGAGGGCTTCCGGGTGCGGCTGGAGCCGGAGGAGACCGCGCTGCTGCGCGCCCTCATGGAGCAGCTGCTCGCCCTCCTCGGCGAGGGGCCGGGCGAGGACGGCGAGCTGGCGTCCCTCGGCATCGCCGAGAACGCCGCGAAGTCGGACGACCCGGTCCTGGCGCGGCTGTTCCCGGACGCCTACCGCGACGACGGCGAGGCCGCCGGGGAGTTCCGCCGCTACACCGAGATGGGTTTGCGCGACGGCAAGCGCGAGGCGGCCAGGACGGTCCTCGGGGCGCTGGGCGAGCACGGCACCGAGGCCGTCCTCGACGAGAAGCAGGTGCAGGAGTGGCTGCGGGCGCTGAACGACGTCCGGCTGGCGCTCGGCACCCGGCTGGACATCACCGAGGACTGGTACGAGGAGGCGGGCGGCATGGACCCGCGCGACCCGCGCGCCCCCATGTTCGCCGCCTACGACTGGCTGACGATGCTGCAGGACGGTCTCGTCCGCGCCCTGGAGTAGGCGCCGCCTAAGCTTGCGGCCATGCTGACGATTGAACGGGCCCTGGTCGACCAGATCATCGCGCACGCGCGCGCGGACCACCCCGACGAGGCCTGCGGCATCATCGCGGGCCCGGTCGGCTCGGACCGGCCCGTCCGGTTCGTCGCGATGGTCAACGCGGAGCGCTCCCCGACGTTCTACCGGTTCGACTCCCAGGAGCAGCTGAAGGTGTGGCGGGAGATGGACGACCGGGACGAGGAGCCCGTGGTGATCTACCACTCCCACACCGCGACCGAGGCCTACCCCTCCCGCACCGACATCTCCTACGCGTCCGAGCCGAACGCGCACTACGTCCTCGTCTCGACCCGCGAGGAGGGCGAGACCGAGTTCCGCTCGTTCCGGATCGTGGACGGCGAGGTCACCGAGGAAGAGGTCGCCGTCGTCGACGGGCCCTGACAGCGCGATGCGGGTCGAGGGAGGTCCGGAGGCGGCCGAATCCGGCGGCCCCGCGGCCGGTAAACTGGTCGACATGTGGACGAGCGGGCATGGGACGGGCGGCGCCGGGCGCCGCGCCGGGGCCCCAGCGGTGCCGCCCGTGCAGAGCTTCCTGTTCGGGCACTCGCGCGCCGAGGTCGTCTACGACTGTCGCTGACGCGCTGATCACGCCTGGAATCATCCCGCCGCCCGCCCGGTTCTAGGGGCGGGCAGTCCCGTACGACGTTTAAGGAGATCATCGCGATGGCGATCGAGGTCCGGATCCCGACGATCCTGCGCAACCTCACCGACGGCGCCAAGGCCGTCGAGGGCAAGGGCGGCACGCTCGACGAGCTGTTCGCCGACCTGGACACCCGGCACGCCGGCCTGCGGGCCCGGCTCGTGGACGACAAGGGCCTGCGCAAGTTCGTCAACGTCTACCTGAACGACGAGGACGTGCGCTTCCTCGGCGGGCTGGAGACGGAGGTCGCCGACGGCGACAGCGTCACGATCCTGCCGGCCGTCGCCGGCGGCTGAGCCGGCCGGGACGAGCGCCACATGCGATTCGACTCACTGCTGGACTCGCTCGGCGGCACCCCGCTGGTCGGGCTGCCGCGGCTGTCGCCGAGCGAGGACGTGCGGCTCTGGGCCAAGCTGGAGGACCGCAACCCCACCGGCTCGGTGAAGGACCGCCCCGCCTTCTACATGATCGAGAAGGCGGAGAAGGAGGGGCTGCTGACGCCCGGCTGCACGATCCTGGAGCCGACGTCCGGCAACACCGGCATCTCGCTGGCCATGGTCGCCAAGCTGCGCGGCTACTCGATGGTGTGCGTGATGCCGGAGAACACCTCCGCCGAGCGCCGCCAGCTCCTGGAGATGTGGGGCGCGCGGATCATCTCCTCCCCGGCGGCGGGCGGCTCGAACGAGGCCGTGCGGGTGGCCAAGGGCCTGGCCCGGGAGAACCCCGACTGGGTGATGCTGTACCAGTACGGCAACGAGGCCAACGCGCTCGCGCACTACGAGACGACCGGCCCGGAGATCCTCGCCGACCTGCCGTCGGTGACGCACTTCGTCGCCGGGCTCGGCACGACGGGCACGCTGATGGGCGTCGGCCGGTTCCTGCGCGAGCGGGTGCCGGACGTCAGGATCGTCGCGGCGGAACCGCGGTACGGGGAGCTGGTGTACGGGCTGCGCAACATCGACGAGGGCTTCATCCCCGAGCTGTACGACGACTCCGTCCTGACGACCCGGTTCTCGGTCGGGTCGCTGGACGCGCTGCGCCGCACCCGCGAGCTGCTGGAGCAGGAGGGCATCTTCGCGGGCATCTCGACCGGCGGGGCGCTGCACGCGGCGATCGGGATGGCGAACAAGGCGGTGAAGGCCGGGGAGCGCGCCGACATCGTGTTCGTCGTCGCCGACGGCGGCTGGAAGTACCTGTCGACCGGCGCGTACGGCGGCACCCTGGAGGAGGCCGAGGCCCGGCTCGAAGGCCAGCTCTGGGCCTGACCGGCGGGGCCGGCCGGCAGGGGCGGGCAGGGTAGAGTTCGTACTCGAACGTGATTCTAGAACCGTCCCGGCGGACCTCCGCCGGGACGGTCGAGCCGGGAGCGTGCGGATGAGCGGGTTCGGGGACTCCACGGCGGTGAAGCCGGTCGGCGAGGGCCGGTACGAGGCCGTCCTGGACGAGGGCTACGGCATCGCCCGGGCGCTGAACGGCGGCTACCTGATGGCCGTGCTCGCCCGCGCCGCCGTGGACGCCTCGCCGCACGAGCACCCGGTCTCGACCGCGGCGAACTTCCACCGCGTCGCCAAGGCGGGCCCCGCCGAGCTCCTCGTCGACTCCCGCAAGGTGGGGCGCACGGCCGCCTCGTCCTTCGTCACCCTCGTCCAGGACGGCCGCCCCGTCGTGGACGCCCTGATCACCACCGGCACCCTCGACCCGTCCGCCGAGCCCGACTTCGCCACCGAGGCGCCCGCCACGCTGCCGCCGCTGGAGGAGTGCACGGGGTTCCGGCCGCCCGCCGCCACCGGCGGCGGCTTCGCCGACCAGGTCGACATGCGCTTCGACCCGGCGACCATGGGCTGGCTGGACGGTCGGCCGAGCGGTCGCCCCGACATCCGCGCCTGGTTCCGGCACGGCTGCGGCCAGGAGCCCGACGGCTACTCCCTGGCCCTCGCCGTGGACGCGCTGCCGCCCGTGGCGCTCAACCTCGGCGCGCAGGGCTGGGCCCCGACCGTCGAGCTGACCTGGCACATGCGGGCCGTCCCGGCGCCCGGCTGGCTCGCCGTGCACGGCACCGGGCGGCTCCTGGCCGGCGGCTGGTTCGACGAGGAGGTCGAGGTGTGGGACACCGCCGGCCGCCTCGTCGCGCAGAGCCGGCAGATCGCCCGCGTCCCCCTCGCGCGCTCCTAGCCGGCGCGACGCACCGGCGTTTCGCGGCGCCGGACGACCGGATCATGCGTCAACGGTGTGAGCTGGACGGTTTTCCGGTGCGTGACGGTGTGATGTCCAACGCATGACGCACCTGGGCGGGGCCATGTCGCTTAGCCTTGTGCACCATGTCAGACCCATCCCGGGGGGACGGCCTCCCCGACGCGCCCATCGGGATCTTCGACAGCGGTTTCGGGGGCCTCACGGTGGCCCGCGCCATCCTCGACCAGCTGCCGAACGAGCCGATCGTCTACCTCGGCGACTCGGGCCGCCAGCCCTACGGTCCGCGCCCGATCGCGCAGGTCCGCGCGTTCGCCCTGGAGATGCTGGACGAGCTGGTCGACGAGGGCGTGAAGATGCTGGTGATCGCCTGCAACAGCGCCAGCTCGGCGATGCTGCGCGACGCCCGCGAACGCTACGAGGTCCCGGTCGTGGAGGTCATCAACCCCGCGACCCGGCGCGCGGCGCGCGCCACCTCCAACGGGCGGGTCGGCCTGATCGCCACCGAGGCCACCGTGAACAGCCGCGCCTACGAGGACGCGTTCGCCGCCGCGCCGCACATCGAGCTGGTCAGCGCCGCCTGCCCGCGCTTCGTCGACTTCGTCGAGGCGGGCGTGACGATGGGTGCGGACCTGCTCGACGCCGCCCGCGGCTACCTGCGCCCGATCGTGGACGCGGGCTGCGACACCCTGATCCTCGGATGCACGCACTATCCCCTTTTGGCGGGCGTCATCTCGTATGTGGTGGGAGACGGGGTCACACTGGTCTCAAGTGCCGACGAGACCGCCAAGGACGTGTACCGAGTGCTGCACGATCGGGGACTGGCCCGCGCCGAGGCGACGCCCCGGCCGGGGCACCGGTTCCGCGCCACCGGTGACCCCGCCGTGTTCGCCGAGCTCGGCCGCCGCTTCCTCGGGCCGGAGATCGGTTCGGTGGAGAGCACGTTGAGCAAGGCTTTGACGACCTGATTCCTCGGGACCCAGAGGAGGAGTGAGCGTGCGGGTCACTGTGATCGGCTGTTCCGGCAGTTTCCCAGGGCCGGACAGCCCGGCGTCCAGCTACCTGGTCGAGGCGGACGGCTTCGCCATGCTCCTCGACATCGGCAACGGTGCGATCGGGAGCCTCCAGCGCTTCCACGGCCTGCTGGACATCGACGCCATCTGCATCTCGCACCTGCATCCCGACCACTGCCTCGACCTCACCGTCTACTGGATCGCTCGGACGTACTGTCCGGACGGCCCGGCGCCGCGCATCCCGGTGTACGGCCCCCGCGACACCGCGGACCACATGATCAAGGCGTACGAGCTGGAACCGAACCCGGAGATGACCGCCACCTTCGACTTCCGCCCGCTGGAGCCGGGGCCGGCGCGCATCGGCCCCTTCACGGTGACCACCGCGCTGATGAACCACCCGGTCGAGGCCTACGGCCTGCGGATCGAGCACGGCGGCAGCGCCCTGACCTACTCCGGCGACACCGGCCACAGCGACGACCTGGTGCGGCTGGCCAGCGGCTCCGACCTGTTCCTGTGCGAGGCGGGGTTCGCCGACCGGCCGGACCTGCCGCCGGACATGCACCTGACGGGACGGGAGGCGGGTGAGCACGCCGAGCGGGCCGGGGTCGGCCGGCTGGTCCTGACGCACCTGCTTCCGTGGAACGACCCGTCGGAGACGCTCTCGGAGGCCAAGGCCAGCGGCTTCCGCGGCCCGGTCGAACTGGCCGAGGTCGGCGCCGTCTACGACTTCTGAGACCCCGCCGCTTCCGCCGGGCCGGCCGCGGTGAGCGCGGCGTCACCGGCGGTAGGCCGGGTCCGGCGAGGGCGCGCCCGCTAGGGTGGGCGCATGGCTCGCCCCGATGATCGCGCATTCGACCGGCTCCGTCCCGTCCGCATCCAGCGCGGATGGCTCGACCACGCGGAGGGGTCGGTGCTCGTCGAGTTCGGCGCGACCCGGGTGCTGTGCGCCGCCTCCGTGCAGTCCTCGGTGCCCCGCTGGCGGCGCGACAGCGGCCTCGGCTGGGTCACCGCCGAGTACGCGATGCTGCCGCGCGCGACCAACACCCGCAGCGACCGCGAGTCCGTCAAGGGCCGGATCGGCGGGCGCACCCACGAGATCTCCCGGCTGATCGGCCGGTCGATCCGGGCGTGCCTGGACCTCAAGGCGCTCGGCGAGAACACCGTCCAGCTCGACTGCGACGTCCTGCAGGCCGACGGCGGCACCCGCACCGCCGCGATCACCGGCGCGTACGTCGCGCTGGCCGACGCGGTGAGCTGGATGCGCGAGCGCCGCCTGCTCAGGGGGGACCCGCTCATCACCTCGGTGTCGGCGGTCAGCGTCGGCGTCGTGAACGGCGAGCCCCGCCTCGACCTGTGCTACGAGGAGGACTCGGCCGCCGGGACGGACATGAACGTCGTCTGCACCGGCGACGGCCGGTTCGTCGAGGTGCAGGGCACCGCGGAGGGCGCCCCGTTCGACCGGGCGGAGCTGGACGCGCTGCTCGACCTCGGCGCCGCCGGCTGCGCCGAGCTGACCCGCATCCAGAACGAGGCCCTCGGTCGATGAGCCGGATCGTCCTCGCCACGCACAACCAGGGCAAGGTCGCCGAACTCCACCGGATCCTCGGTGACCTCGACGTCGTCGGCCTCGACGGCTTCCCCGGCGCCCCCGACGTGCCCGAGACCGAGCTGACCTTCGAGGGCAACGCGCTGCTGAAGGCCCGCGCGATCGCCGCGTTCACCGGGCTGCCCGCCGTCGCCGACGACTCCGGCCTGTGCGTGGACGCGCTGAACGGCATGCCCGGCGTGCTGTCGGCCCGCTGGTCGGGACGGTTCGGCGCCGGCGACCGGGACGCCGCCAACCTGCGGCTCGTCCTCGACCAGCTCGCCGATGTGGCCGACGACCGGCGGGGCGGCTCGTTCGTGTGCGCGGCCGCGCTGGTCGTCCCGGGCGGCGCCGAGCACTGCGTCGAGGGCCGGATGCGCGGCACCGTCATCCGGGAGCCGCGCGGCACCGGCGGTTTCGGCTACGACCCGATCTTCCTTCCGGAGGGCGGGACCCGCACGACCGCGGAGCTGGCGCCCGCGGAGAAGGACGCCATCAGCCACCGCGGCCGCGCCTTCCGCGCCCTCGCCGAGATCGTCCCCAGCGCCCTCCGGGCCGCCGACCCCACCTGATCCACCCGCACGCGCCTGGTCGGGCCCGCGCCTCATCGGTTACACGGACTCGGTTGCGTGGGCTCGGTCGCTTACGTGGGCTCGGTCGGTTGCGTGGGCTCGGTCGGTTACGTGGGCTCGGTCATCCGCAGCGCAGCCGGACGAAGGTGCCGTCCCATCCGGCGCGCAGCTCCATCAGGTCGACCAGAAGGCGGACGGTCCACAGGCCGAAGCCGCGCTGGAGGGCGGAGTCGGGCGGGATGAAGCCGGTCAGCGGGCCGGGCCCGGGGCGCCAGAAGCCGTGGTCGCCGATCTCGCAGACGAGGTCGGCGCCGTCCTGCCACGTCCACAGCCCGATCGGCGGGGTGCCGTGCTGGAGGGCGTTCGCGGCGACCTCGTTGGCGGCGGTGACGAGGTTCTGCGCCTTCTGCTTGGCCAGGCCGTGCCTGAGGGCGCGCTCGCCGACGAACACGCGCAGCGCGTGCAGGTCGTCGCCGTCGATGGAAAGGTACTCCGCGACGGCCGGACGGTCCGAGATGAGCCGGCGGTCGCAGCCGGACCCGAACCTCACCGGGTCGATGTAGTCGCCGTTCTCGCCGTCGTGGCCCGGGTCGAGCAGCAGCGGATGGGTGCGGCGCGCCTCGTCGAGGATGCGGGGCGGCAGTTCCGCGGCGTCGTAGGGGCACAGGGCGCGCGCCCCCGACTCGCCGAAGACCACGTTGATGAGGGACTCGTAGCGGACCCATTCGAGCGTCTGGCGCTCGTCCCACCCGTGCCAGACCGGTTCGGCGAGCGCGCAGACGGTGCGCGGGGCGCTCTGCTTCACGATGGTCTGGTAATCGCGCAGGGTGCGCACGGGGTGCTGGTAGAAGTCGGCGGAGTCGCGGTAGACGACCGCGCCGCCATGCGGGGCGAGCACGTCCCGCAGGGCGGTCAGGTTGGGCTCGCGGGCGACGGCGATCACGGCCTGGCCGTTCTCCAGCCCCGATTCGAGGTAGGGCACGGCGACGGACAGGAAGTGCTCGATGCCCCGGTACATGAAGGCTCGGTGCTCCAGTTCCATCAGGCGATGCCCTCCGTCTCCGCGAGCCGCCGCCCGCGGGCGAGGCCGGGCAGCCGGTGCCAGCCGACCATGTCGATGACGCTCTCGACGTCGGGCGACAGGTGGTCCAGGACCAGCGCGGCGTCGGCGGGCAGCCGGGTGGCGTGCTTGGCCAGCAGGTGCAGCCCGCCGAGGTCGATGAATCCGAGCCGGGACAGGTCGAGGTGGACGCTGCACCCGGGCCGCAGCCGGCGGAGCTGATCGGCGAAGACCGAGTGCCGGGCGGCGTCCAGCTCGCCCTCGACGCGGAGCCCGTCGGGCTCGAACGTGCGCACGATCTTCAGTATCCCGTCGTCGAACTCGGGGTTCACTTCCACGAGGACCTCGTGTGTGTCGCGAAGGGCGGTGAGCTCGGCGGGCGGGCACGCGTGCCGGTCGACCTGGCAGATCGCCATCGCCATGGTGCTCGGCGAGACGGTGTCGCCGACCCGGTGCTCGCAGCCCAGCATCCGGCCGAGGTCGGATCGGCCGGGATCGTTCAGCAGCCGGCTGTGGTCGGTGGTCACGCGCACGGCGCGAAAGCCCTGCCCGAACGCGGTGCCGACCTCGCGGCTGACGGTGTCGGCCATCTTGGCCGGTTCGAACCCGCCGGCGCGGTCGAGGCACGCCTCCTGCAGCGGGATGACCCGCAGCTGGCCCGATCTGACGCGGGCCTCCACGTCGATCGGCTGCCCCGGGCCGAGGCCGGGCAGCCGATCGGCCGGCAGGTCGGTGACGTACACGACCTTCTCGGTGCCCTCCAGTCCCTCTCGGACGAAGGGCCCGATGATCTGGTCGCGCTGCTCCTGACTGCTGTAGGCCAGCCAGCCGTGATCTCCGGGACGGAGTGCGCTTACGTGGCGCTTGGCGAACCAGGATGTGTCCATGGCCTGCCCATCGGTGTGAGGCGGATCTGTTCAGCGTACGCCGGTCCGGTGCCTTTGGAAGCCCAACGCATGGAGTTCCTCACGCTCTGTTCGAGCCGGCCTGGTCAGCACGGCGGGTCGCCGTGGTCGCCCCTGGCAGGGCGATGCGCAGCCGCACGGCGGTGCCGCCCGGGCCTGTCCGGATCTGGACGAGGGAGCACAGCAGCCGCACCGCCCACAGCCCGAACCGGTCGCCGGGCGGCCCGCCGTCCGGCTTCGGCGGGACGAGCCCGAACCCGTTGCCCGGCTCCCACCGTCCCTGGTCGGCGACCTCGCAGACCAGGGCGGCGGCGCCGGGCGAGGCGTCGGTCCACATGCGCAGGACGACGGGCGGCTCGCCATGCCGGAACGCGTTCGTGACGACCTCGGTGACCGCGACCAGCAGCCGCTGCCGGTCGCCGCCCGGCAGCGGCGTGGTCCGCGCGGAGTCGGTGACCCACACGCGGAGCCAGTACAGGTCGGGGCGCTCGACCTCCAGGGTCTCGGCGCCGTCCGGCGGCGGGGGCAGCGGCTCGCCGTCGCACCGGGCGCAGTACGCCGCGGGGCTCACGAAGCCGGGGTTCGGGAGGGCCCGCGCGCCGCGCACGGTCTCGGGGTGCGTCCTGCGTCCGGCCGCGACGACGGACGCGGGGAGCGACGCCGCGTAGGGGCACATGATCGCGGCGCCGGTGCCGCGGAACGCCTCGTTCAGCAAGGCCTCGGCGCGCTGCCACTCGACGACCTCCAGCGGCGGCCGCGTCGCCCAGACGGGCTCGCCGAGGACGCGCAGCCGGTGTCCCCGCCGCGCGGTCTCGCAGGCGTCACCGAGGCAGTCCGCCAGCGTGCGGGACGGGTGCGCGTACCAGGCGGCGGCCTCGGTGAACTCGACGCCCGCGGCCACAGGCCCGAGGGCGTGGCGCAGCAGCGTCTCGCGCCCCGGCCCGCAGACCGCGAGGACGCGGTCGCCCGCGTCGAGGCCGGCGCGCAGGAACGGAACGGCGCCGTCGAGGAACTCCTGCGCACCGGAGAAGGGCAGCAGGCGATGCGTGAAGCCGCTCACGGCGCCGGTTCCCGCGGAGCCGGTGCCCGTGGAGTCGGCGCTCATGGCGGTCCCGCCAAATGTGTGATCATGTTGTCACCGGCTGCGCGTGGCGAAAGGATGCGGCCAGCCTAGAACGCCCGGCCCGTGCGCGCTGAGATTCTCTGCCTGAATGGTCCCTTATGCCGTCCGCAATCCCGCCGAGGGTGCGTCCGCTACCGGGTCACCGCATCCGGGGACGGCGGGACGGGCCGTGGACGGCGGCGCGCAGGCCGGGGGCCAGGTACCGGATTAATTCATCGGGCGCCATCGAGGCGACGGGTTCCACCGCGAAGATGTAGCGCGCGAAGATCAGCCCGGAGAGCTGGACGCCGAACGCCCCGGCCCGCGCGGTGGCGTCGGAGCCGCCCAGGTGGTCGGCGATGCGGCCGACGATCTCGCGTTCCAGGAGGTCGCGCACCAGCCGGGTCAGGTCCGGGTCCTGGACGGCCGCGCGCACCATGAGCAGCAGCGGCCCGCCGCGCTCGGGGTCGTCCCATGCGCCGACCAGCGCGCGCAGGACGCGTTCGGGCAGCTCGGCGGGATCGCCGGGCAGCGCGCCCGCGAGCACCTCGGGCGGGTTGGCGACGAGCCCGAGCACCGCGCCGAACAGGCCCTTCTTCGAGCCGAAGAAGTAGCTGATCAGCGCGGCGTCCACGCCCGCCTCGGCGGCGACGGACCGCATCGTGACCGGCCCGTACCCGTCGGCCAGGAACCGCCGGCGGGCCACCGCGAGGATCGCCTCGCGGGTGCCCGGGCTGCCGCGCCGCCGACCCCGCCCGCCCCCGGATTTATTCATCAAGGTGGAAATATAGTCCGGGCCGGGAGCAGGGTCGAGGCATGAACACCACGAAGCAGGGGCCGGGCGCCGTCCACCGAGCGGTGCTGCCGGCCGTGATGCTGTCCCTCGCCACGGTGGTCTCGGCCGTGGCCTCGCTCAACACGGCGGTGCCCTCCATCGCCCGCGACACCCGCGCCGGCCTCACCGAGCTGTCGTGGATCATCGACGCCTACGCGCTGGTCTTCGCGGCCCTGCTGCTGCTCGGCGGCGCGATCGGCGACCGCTACGGCAGGCGGCGCGCGCTGGCCGTCGGCCTCGCCGTGTTCGGCGCCGGCTCGGCCGCGGCGGCGCTGGGGGGCGACCCGAACTGGCTGATCGCGATGCGCGGCGTCCTCGGCGTCGGCGCGGCCCTGGTCATGCCGGCGACGCTGTCCACGATCACCTCGACGTTCCCGGCCGCCCAGCGCACCCGCGCGGTCGGCGCCTGGGCGGGCGTCGCCGGGGCGAGCGCCATCTTCGGCCTGCTCGTGTCGGGGACCCTGCTGGAGTTCTGGTCCTGGCGGTCGGTGTTCTGGATGAACGTCGTGCTCGCCGTCGTCGCGCTGGTCGCGACGCTCGCGTTCGTCCCGGAGTCGGCCGAGCCGGACGCGCCGAAACTCGACCTGACCGGCGCGCTGATCACCGTGGTCGGTCTCGGCGCCGCCGTCTACTCGATCATCGAGGCGCCGACGCACGGCTGGGCCTCCGCGCGGACCCTGCTCGGTCTCGCCGCCGCCCTGGCCGTCCTCGCCGGATTCGTCGGGTGGGAGCTGAAGCGGCCGAACCCGCTGCTCGACCCGCGGCTGTTCCGCATCCGGGCGTTCTCCGCCGGCTCCCTCACGATCACCCTGCAGTTCTTCGCCTTCTTCGGCTTCGTCTTCATCATCCTGCAGTACCTGCAACTGGTGAAGGGCGACAGCGCGCTCGTTGGCGCGCTCAGCCTGGTGCCCATGGCGCTCGCCATGATGCCGTCCGCCCGGGTCGTCGCGCCGAAGCTGGCCGCGAAGCTCGGCCCGCGCCGCGTCATCACGGCCGGCCTGCTCCTGGTCGGCGTCGGGATGCTGGTCTTCTCGCTGCTGGACGAGGACAGCACCTACTGGCTGCTGCTCGCGGGCCTCATCCCGTTCGGCGCCGGCATGGGGCTCGCCATGACCCCGTCCACCGCCTCGATCACCGACGCGCTGCCCGCCGAGAAGCAGGGCGTGGGCTCGGCGATGAACGACCTTGCCCGGGAGCTCGGGGGCGCGCTCGGCATCGCCGTCCTCGGCAGCCTCCTGCAGTCGGCCTATCGCGCGAACCTGGACCTCGGGAACCTGCCGGGCCCGGCCGCCGAGCAGGCGAGGACGTCCGTCGCGGTGGCGGTACGGCTCGGCCCGCAGGCCGCCGACCAGGCGCGGACGGCCTTCAGCGACGGCCTCCAGTCGGCGTTCCTCACCGGGTCGATCGCGCTCGCCGTCACCGCGGTCGTCGTCGCGGTCCTGTACCGGACGCCCCGCCGGGAGGCCGCGGGATCCGTCTCCGCGCCCGCCGATCAGGGCGCTAAGCTGGACGCGCTCTCGAACGGGAGCCCGGACGAGGGCACGGGCGGGCGTGGCGAAATCAGGTATACGCGGCAGGTTTAGGTCCTGTTGGTGGCGACACCGTGGGGGTTCGAATCCCCCCGCCCGCACCCGGCCCGCGCTGAGCGCGGGCCGGCGCGGTGCCTACAGGCCGAGGTCGCGGCGGAGGCGCTCCACGTGCCCCGTCGCCTTCACGTTGTAGTACGCCTTCTCGATCCTGCCGTCGGCGTCGATGAGGAACGTCGACCGGATGACGCCGACGACGACCTTGCCGTACAGCTTCTTCTCCCCGTAGGCGCCGTAGGCCTGCAGGACCTTCGCCTCGGGGTCGGACAGGAGCGGGAACGTGAGGCCCTCCTTGTCCCGGAACTTGGCGAGCTTGGCCGGCTTGTCGGGGGAGACGCCGACGACGGCGACGCCCGCGGCCTCCAGCTCGGGCAGGCTTCCCTCGAAGTCGACCGACTCCTTGGTGCAGCCGGGGGTCATGGCCGCCGGGTAGAAGTAGAGGATCACGCGCTTGCCGCGCAGCGAGGCCAGCGACACCGCGGTCTCGTCGGCGTCGGGTAGCTCGAACTCGGGGGCGACGTCGCCCGGCTGCAGCCGCTCGGACACCCTGTCCCGCCTTTCGCTCGGATGGTGGGTCCAACGGTACCGGCTGGGGTGCGGCGGGCATCCGCCGGGAAGACCTGCAAGACTGTGCGGATCACCGCTCGGCTCGTCGCGGTCCCGGCCCGCGCGAGTACGCCCCGACACGATAGGACACGGCATGGCTGACAAGAGCCGCGACCCGGAGGCGCTGGAACGGGAGATAGAGCGCAGCCGGCGGCAACTGGCCCGCACCATCGACGAGCTCGCCGACCGGGTCAGCCCGCGCAACGTCGCGCAGCGGGGCGCCGAGCGGCTGAAGGAGGAGGCCGACCAGGTCGCCAAGGCGCTCGGCGCGATGGTGCGCCCCTCCGAGGACGACGACGGCGAGGGCGGTCAGCTCGACAGGCGGCTGGTGCTCGCGGGCGTCGGCGCGGCGGTCATCGTGACCGCCCTGGTCCTGCGGCGCCGTAGGCGCAGGCACCGCTGAGCCCCGTCCCCGAGGCGCCGGTCCGCGGTCCGCGGCCGGCGCTTCCGCGTCTGCGGGCGGGGCTCGGATGCGGCGGGACGGCACCGGAGTGCGGCGGGACGCCGCCGTTCCACTGCCGGGCGGAGCGGGCGAGCAGCTCGGCGACGTCGCGGAGCCGGGCGAGCTCGGCCCGGCACGGCGGGCAGCCGTTCAGGTGCGCCGCCAGCGCGTCCGCCTCGGCGCCGGCGAGCCGTCCGATGGCGTAGACGCCGAGGCCGATCCGGTACACCCCGCAGTCCGTTCCTCCCACGTCCAGGAGTACGGGCGCGGCGGCCCCGCCGTTCAGCCGAGGCCCCGCCGGTCAGCCGAGGTCGGGCGCCGTCGCGGTGAACCGGGCCTCGACGGTGGCGCGGACGATCTGCGTCTCGGGCTCCAGGTCGATCGGCTCGGGCTCCTCGGCGGCGCCGCCCGGCGCGCGCCCGTAGGCGGCGGCGAGCGCGACGGGCCCGCCCGGGCCGCCGTCGCGGCCGAGGCCCTCGTCCGACAGCTCCACCAGGCCGGTGAGCCGGGCCCCGAGCGCCTCGGCGTAGCCGCGGGCCCGCTCGACGGCCTCGTTCGCCGCCTGCCGCGCGGCCCGCCGGTACACCTCGCTGCCCGGCCGCAGGTCCCACTCCGGCCCGGTGAGGTAGGTGCGCTCCAGGTCGCCGAGCCGGGTGACCAGCTCGCCCAGCACCGCGAAGTCGCTGACCGTGATCTTGATCCAGACGGTGCCGCGGTAGGCGCGGACGTCGCCCTCGCGCCGCTTGTACTTCAGCAGCGGCGTGATCGACAGGCCGCCGGTCTCCAGCTTCTCCACGGCCTCGCCGTAGGACCTGACCAGGTCGAGGCACTGCTGGTTCCGCTCGGTGAGCCGGTCGAGGGCCGCGCGCCGGTCCGACTCCTGCGACTGGACGTGCACCGACAGCCGTGCGATCTCCGGCTCGGCCTCCAGCACCGCCTCGCCGCGGACACTGATCTTGGGAGCGTCGCTCATGCCCCCCAACCTAGACGGTCGGGCGGGCGCTCACAGGAACGTGCGGCCCTCGCCCCGGTAGGTGGGGACGGTGCGGACGCGCCGGCCGTCCTCGATGAGGTGCAGCGCGTCGAAGCGTTCGCACAGCTCGCCGGCCTTGGTGTGGCGGAACCAGACGCGGTCGCCGACCGCCAGCAGGTCGGCGGCGCGTCCGAGCAGCGGCGTCTGCACCTCGCCCGCGCCCTCGTTGCCGTCGTAGGACAGGCCCGTCGGCAGGTAGGGCTGCGGGAGGCGGACGGCGTCGGCCGGTCCGGACGCGAGGTACCCGCCGCCGAGGCACGTCACGACGCCGGGCGCCGGGCGCCGGACGACGGGCAGCGCGAACAGCGCGGCGGGCCGTCCGGTGAAGTTGGAGTACTGGTCGAACAGGTGCGGCTGGTAGAGGCCGGAGCCGGCCGCGACCTCGGTGACGGCGCGCTCGGCCGCGGTCTTCTCGACGCTGCCGGTGCCGCCGCCGTTGACGAACTCCAGCTCGGTCAGCTCCTGGACGGCCTTGACGATCGCCGCGCGGCGCCGGGCCAGCTCCGCCCGGGACTGCCGCTGCATGGCGCGGATGACGCGGCCCCGCGCCGGCCGGCCGGGCGGCACGTCGCCGACGCCGGCGATCTGCGACTCGTAGGCCATCAGGCCGACGAGGTCGAGCGCGGGCCGCTTGAGGACCAGCTCGGCGAACGCCCGGACGTCGGCGGCGGTGTGCAGCGGGGAGCGCAGCGCGCCGATCCGGACCCGGCCGCCGAGCGTGCGGAACGAGGCGTCGATGTCGATGCAGACCCGCACGCGCCGGTCGCCCGCGGCGGACTCGATCAGGTCGAGGTGCTCGGGGGAGTCGACCATCAGCGTGACGGCGCGGGAGGCGCGGGGATCGTCGGCGAGCGCGGCGATCGCGCTGCGGTCGGCCGTGGGGTAGGCGACGAGGATGTCGTCGCCGGCGCCCTCGGCGGCGAGCCAGAGCGCCTCGGGGAGGGTGAACGCCATGATCCCGGCGAAGCCGTCCATCGCGAGGACGTCCTCCAGGAGGGCCCGGCAGCGCACCGACTTGCTGGCGACCCGGATGGGCTTGCCCGCCGCGCGGCGCACGAGGTCGGCGGCGTTGGCGCGGAAGGCCGCGAGGTCGACGACGGCGAACGGCGCCTCTAGTCCGGCGGTCGCGGCGTCATAGCGGTCCCGGAGGTTCATGCTCGTCACGATGCCACACTACCGAATGAATATGAAAAGCTCTCACGTCCCGCTTCGGGGATGGGCGGCGAAGAAGCTCCAGAGCATGGAGCTCGCCTCCCGGGGCCACTGGTGCCGCCCGCCGTCGATCCTGCAGAAGGTCACGGCGACGCCCTGCCCGCCCTTGCCCGTGCTCTCGCACCGGGTGTCGTCGCTCAGCGCCTTCACCCGCTCGCGCGGCTGCGGCAGCCCCGCGAGCCTGCGCCAGAAGTTCACCGCGTCCGAGACCGGCGGGAACGGGCGCTTGTCGTTGAAGTCGCGATTGCCGCCCCCGTTGAAGGGCACGCTCCCGTCCGCCGTCCCGTGGAAGATCATCGCCGAGACCGGGCGGCCCGGATCGCACGCGGTCACCAGCGCGCCCTCGACCACCCCGATCGCCGCCACCTTGCCGGGCTTCTCGCAGGCCATCCGGTACGCCATCCCGGCGCCGTTGGAGAACCCGGTGACATAGACGCGCCGGGGGTCGGCCAGCCCGGCGCCGGTGAGCCGGTCGATGAGCTTGCCGAGGAACCCGACGTCGTCGACGTTCCCGACCTTCGCCGCGCCGCAGCAGTCGCCCGCGTTCCACGTGGTCATGACCCCGTCGGGGTAGGCGACGAGGAAGCCGTGCTCGTCCGACAGCTTGTCGAAGCCGGTCAGGTCCCGCATCTTCGACATGTTGGCCAGGCCGCCGTGCAGGGCGATGACCAGTGCGGGCTTGTCGGCCGGCTCGCCGTCCTTCCACTTCCCGCCCGCGACCTTGGACGGGACGTGCAGCAGGTACTCGCGGTGCCCGACCGTCCCCACGTCGAGCTTCTGCTTGTGCGTCCCTTCGGATGTCGGGACGCCGTCGACCGTCGCGGGACGGCCGCCCTTCCCGGCCTCGCCGCCCTTCCCGCCGGTCTTGTCGGTGCAGCCCGCCAGGGCCAGGGTGACCGCCAGCGCCACGAGCGCGATTCGCCGCATGGGGGCAAAGGTAACCCCAAGGCGAGCCTTCAAACTACTCACCGGTAGACAAGGCGGTCGCGGCAGGCCGGGGCCCGCCGGCGTCCCCCGCGCGGAGCCCGCCCGACCGGCCGGTACGGCGGCGGGACGGGGACGCCCCCGCGTAAGCTCGGGAGGGACCCGTCCTGAGCTGGCGCTTCCCGCGCCGAGGCAAGAATGAGACCCGTGAGCGAACCCTTGAACGAGTACGTGCTGACCCTGTCCTGCCCCGATCGGCCCGGCATCGTGGCCGCCGTCTCGGGGCTGCTGGCCGAGCGCGGGTGCAACATCGTCGAGAGCCAGCAGTTCGGCGACGGCGAGACCGGCACCTACTTCATGCGGGTGCAGTTCGCGGCGCTCGATGACACCGACCCCGACGAGCTGCGCGGCGCGTTCGCGTCCCTGGTGCCCGAGCTCGGGCTGGAGTGGCGGCTGCACCCGCTGGCCGAGCGCCCGCGCGTGCTGATCATGGTGTCGAAGGGCGGGCACTGCCTCAACGACCTGCTCTACCGGACGCGGTCCGGGCTGCTCGACATCGACATCGTCGCGGTCGCGTCCAACCACCCCGACCTGCGGCCGCTCACCCAGTCGTACGGGATCGACTACCACCACCTGCCGGCCGGGCCGGGCGGCAAGGCCGCGCAGGAGGCCGAGATCCTGACGCTGGTCGAGCACTACCGCGCCGACCTCGTCGTCCTCGCCCGGTACATGCAGATCCTGTCCGACGACTTCTGCGCCAAGCTGCCCGGCGCGATCATCAACATCCACCACTCGTTCCTGCCGAGCTTCAAGGGAGCCCGCCCCTACCACCAGGCGCACGCGCGCGGCGTGAAGTTGATCGGCGCGACCGCGCACTACGTCACCGCCGACCTGGACGAGGGGCCGATCATCGAGCAGGAGGTCGCGCGCGTCGACCACAGCCACAGCCCGGAGGAGCTGGTGGCCGTGGGACGCGACGTGGAGTGCCTCGCGCTCGCCCGCGCCGTCCGCTGGCACGCCGAGCACCGCGTGCTGCTCAACGGCGACCGGACGGTCGTCTTCCGCTGACCTGCGGTTCCCCCGACCGGCGAACGCGTGAGATGTCGGCATGGCGTGTTTCACTCCGCGTGACTTTCGCGCACCATGGGTGACGAAGCCGGACGTGCCGAGGGCTCACGGGGGTGGCTATGGCCGAGACGCTGGTCAAGGAGCTGATCGAGGAGGCGCAGGGCAGGCGGCTGGCGCGCCGGCTCGCCGTCCGCGAGCTGCGGCCCCGCCGCGCGCTCGCCGGGCTCGCCGCGGCGCTGCTGGTGACCGCCTTCGCCGGGGTGGCCGCGATCGAACTGCTCGCCGGGGCGCTCGGATCGGCCGTCCACCCGGTGCCGGGCGTCGCCCCGGTCGTGCAGGCCCTGCGGCGGCACGCCTGGAACGACCCGGACGTGCTGGCGGCGTCGGGCGCGGTGGCCGCCCTCGGGGCCGTCTTCATGGCGGCCGCGCTGCCCGGACGGCTGCGCGGGGTGCCGCTGGCGGGCGCCGATCCGCGGCTGGCGGGCGTCATCGGCCGCGCCGCGCTGCGCCGCACGCTCGCGGCCGCGGCGCTGGAGGTCCCCGGTATCGAGCGCGCCCGCGTCCGGGGCCTCGGGATCTTCCGCCGGGGCCTGCTCGTGCGGGCCGCCACCCACTACCGCAACCCGGCGAACCTCGCCGACCTCGTCCACGACGCGGTCGACGCGCGGCTGGACCGGATCGAGCCGATGCACCGGCCCCCGGTCGACGTCCGCCTCGGCTGGCGGAAGGACTGAGGTGCCGGCGTGGACGCGAACAGTGCCGGCGGAGCGTCTGACCGTTCCGGCGGAGGGACTGACCCTTCCGGCGGAGCGTCTGACCGTTCCGGCGGAGGGACTGACCGTTCCGGCGGAAGGTCCGCCAGTGCCGGCGGGGTGTCCGACCGCGCCGGCAGGAGATCTGACAGTGCTGCGGAGAGGCCGACGGTGCCGACGGAAGGACTGACGATGAGGATCGCGACCGCGGTGACCGGGGCGGTGCTGCTGCTGGCCGGCGCGTCCGGCCTCGCCCTCGGCCTCGGCGCCTTCGACGCGTTCGGCGCCCTGTCGGAGCGCCCGCTGCTCGACCCGGCGCTGGCGCGCTTCACCCGGGAGGCCGGCTGGTTCCTGCCCGCCGCGGCGGGCGCCGCCGAAGTGCTGGCGCTCGCCGGCCAGTTGTGGCTGGTCCTCCAGGGGCGGGCCGTCGTCCACCAGCGGTGGCCCGACCTCGACCCCGAGACCCGCGCCCGGGCCGGCGCCGCCGCCGACGTCCTGCACCGGGACGCGCGCGGCCTGCCCGGCGTCCAGGACGTCCGCGCCCGCCTCACCGGGACGGTCGACCGGCCGCGCCTGCGGCTGAACGTGTCCTGTGCGGGCGACACCCTCGTGAGCGAGGTGTACGGGGAACTCGGCGCCGGTCCGGTCGAGCGGTACCGCCGAGCGGTCGGCATGCCCGACCTCCCGGTGGTGATCCGCTTCCGGCCGGTGGTCGAGCCGCCCCGCAGGCGCCTGCGCCGGCGCCGTCCGCAGCCCGAGTCCGCGTGAAACGCCCGCCCGGCGCCGGAGCGGGGACGCGCGGCGCCGGGCGGCCGGGCCTCTAGGCGGACGCGCCGCCGGCCGCGGGGACCGGCCCCTCGTCCACGGGGGCCGCTTCGGCTCAGGATCCGGCCTCGGTGCGAGGGGCGGCGCCCGCCCGGTCCGGTCGGATCCGGGGGCGGGCCGCCGCCCCGCGGCGGCGCCCATCCTCCGGCCGGAGCCGGAGCATGCACACCATGGGCGCCGCTCTGGGGGTGAGCTCGCAGGTCAGGCGGGGGGCCGGCGGGCTGTCCACCCGTGACTATGCGCGGTTCCGTGACGGCGGTCACCCTTGTGTACATTTCGTTCACGGCAAGTGCGATGTGGTGACGGGGAGGGGCGGGAGTGCGTCCTCGATGGGCGGCGCCGGGCCGCTGGAGCCTGGCCCGGCAGTTGCTCGTGCTCCAGGCGGCGATCGTCGGGCTCCTCGTGGCGGTCGGCGCGACGCTGGCCTTCCTGGACTCCGGCCGCGCCGTCGACGCCAGCGCGACCCAGACGGTGTCGGCGGTCGCCGAGAGCATCGCCGACGCCCCGACCGTCCGGACCGCGCTCGCCGACCCGGCCCCGAGCCGCCTCCTGCAGCCCTACGCCGAACGCGTCCGCTACGACACCGGCGTCGACTTCATCACGATCATGAGCCCGGCGGGGATCCGCTACACGCATCCGAACCCGTCGCGCATCGGCGGGACGTTCGTCGGCAACACCGCCCCCGCGCTCGCCGGCCGGACGTTCACCGAGACCTACACCGGCACGCTCGGACCGTCCGTGCGCACCGTCGCCCCCGTCTTCGGCGAGGACCACCGCGTGGTCGCCCTGGTCGCGGTCGGCATCACGGTCAAGGCGATCTCGGCCGATCTCCGCCGGCGCCTGCTGGCCCTCGGGGCCGTCGCCGCGGCCGTCCTCGCCGTGGGGATGGCCGGCAGCTGTCTCGTCTCCGCCCGTCTCCGCCGCCAGACCCGCGGCGTCGCCCCCGACGAGCTGCGCGGCATGTTCGAGTACTACGAGGCGATCCTGCACGCCGTCCGCGAGGGCCTCCTCATCCTCGACCGCACGGGCCGCGTCGTCCTCTGCAACGACGCCGCGAGGCACCTCCTCGACCTGGAGGCGCGGGGGAAGGGTGCGGTGCCCGGAAGGGGGCGCGGGGGCGGGGCACTGCCTGGGCCGTCCGTGCCGGGCGACCGTTCGGGTGCGGCCGGAGAGGAGCGCGAGATCGGGGCGCCCCGCGGCCGGTCCGGTCCGGGCGGGCGGGCGATCAGTGCGGGCCGCGGGGGCGGGACGCCGTCCGGGCGGTCCGCGGGGGACCTGCGGGGGCGGAACGTGGCGGAGCTGGGGTTGCCGGAGGAGCTGGTGGCGACACTGGTGTCGGGCGAGCGGCGGTCGGACGAGATCCATGTGGGGGACACGCGGGTGCTCGTGGTGAACACCTCGCCCGTCCGGTCGCGGGACCGGGTGATGGGCAACGTCGTCACCCTGCGGGACCACACCGAACTGCAGGCGCTGACGGGCGAGCTGGACACGGTGCGCGGGTTCGCCGAGTCGCTGCGCTCCCAGGCGCACGAGGCCGCGAACCGCCTGCACACGGTGGTGTCGCTGGTGGAGCTGGGCCGTCCCGAGCAGGCCGTGGAGTTCGCGACGGCCGAGCTGGCGAGCGCGCAGCGGCTCACCGACCGGGTCGTCGGCTCGGCCGGCGAGCCGGTGCTGGCCGCGCTGCTGCTCGGCAAGTCCGCCGAGGCGGGGGAGCGCGGCGTGGAGCTCGTGATCGGCGAGGACACCGTGATCGAGGGCTCGATCGAGCCGCGCGACCTGGTCACCATTCTCGGCAACCTCATCGACAACGCGGTCGACGCGGCCATCGAGGGCGCCGCCGACCGGCCGCCGCGCGTCGGCGTCAGCGCCCGCGAGCGGGACGGGGCGCTCGTGCTGGAGGTGTCCGACAGCGGACCGGGCGTGGACCCGTCCGCCATGCCCGAGATGTTCCGGCGCGGGTGGACGACGAAGACGTCCGGCGGCCCGGTCGGGCACGGCCTCGGCCTCGCCCTGGTCGGCCAGGCCGTCCGCCGCAACGGCGGTGACGTGCGGGTGAGCGCCGCCCGTCCCGGCCACGGCGCCGTGTTCACCGTCCGGCTGCCCCTGCCGAGGCGGGCGGCGCAGGCCCGGCACGGGGGCGGTGAGCTGTGATCAGAGTGCTGGTGGTCGAGGACGACCCGGTGGCGGCGGAGGCGCACCGGACCTACGTCGAGCGGGTCGCCGGGTTCACCGTCGCCGGGGTCGTGCACTCGGGGGCGGACGCGCTGCGGTTCTGCGAGCGCGCGCAGGTCGACGTCGTCCTGCTGGACTTCTACCTGCCGGACACGCACGGCCTCACCGTCTGCCGCGCGCTGCGCGCCGGGGGGCGGGACGTGGACGTCATCGCCGTGACGTCCGCGCGGGACCTCGCGGTGATCCGCACCGCCGTGGCGGTCGGCATCGTCCAGTACCTGCTGAAGCCGTTCACGTTCGCGTCGCTGTGCGACAAGCTCGTCCGGTACGCGCGGTTCCGGGAGCAGGCGGTGGGCTCGGGGGAGGTCAGCGGGCAGGCGGACGTGGACGGGATGCTCGCCACCCTGCGCACCCCCGACCACCATGCGCTGCCCAAGAAGATGAGCGGGGAGACGCTTCAGGCCGTGACCGACGTGCTGGCCTCGGCCGCCGAGGGCCTGTCCGCCGCCGCTGCCGCCGACCTCACCGGGGTCTCCCGGGTCACGGCGCGCCGGTACCTGGAGTACCTGGCGGAGAACGGGCTGGCCGACCGCCGGCCCCACTACGGCCAGGTCGGCCGTCCTGAGGTGCGCTTCTATCCCCGTTAGACGGGGTACCTATGGACCGACAGTTGGAACGACATCGGGGGAGTTGTCGTGAACGACAAGCCTGGCAAGCCCGGTAAGCCCACGGGCAAGGCGGAGTCCGAACCGGAGCGCGAGAAGCGGCCGCGCCGCGGCGAGGAGGCCACGGGCAAGGGGCCGAAGCGCAAACCGGGCGACGCCGCGCGCAAGATGCGGGAGATGTACAAGGGCTAGACGGTCGCGTTGGGGCGGCGGTCCCCGATGCTTGACGGCGGTTTGGACCCCTGTTTGGGGTCTATGTCGGCTTGCGGGGCTAACGTCCAAAGGGAACGCGACGTCGAGGAGATCGAGGAGGCACGCTTGTCCGACCGACGACTTTCGGGCGGCTCCACCGAGGGGCTCTTCGACGCATGGAGGGTAGAGACGAACCACGGCACGGGCCCCTCCCGCTGAGCGGTCCGAGACCCGGGGGCGGCGGCGACCAGCCGCGGCCCCCGGGTTTTTTGCCTGCATAGTTGTGTAATCCAACTCACCTCGGAACTGGATTGTTCTCTCCAACTCGCCGAGCGGATACTGCGGAGTGAGTTGGAAAACACAACGGAGGTGGGGTTCATGCGGGACGCGGTGATCGTGGAGGCGGTGCGCACGCCGCTGGGCAAGGGCAGGGCGAACGGGGCCCTGCACGGCGACCATCCGGCCGACCTGCTGGCGCGGACGCTGGCGTCCCTGGTCGAGCGGGCCGGCGTCGACCCGGCGGCCGTGGACGACGTGATCGGCGGCGTCGTCACCCAGGCCGGCGACCAGGCGCTCAACATCACCCGCACGGCCGTCCTCGCCGCCGGGTTCCCCGAGAGCGTCCCGGCCATGACGGTCGACCGGCAGTGCGGCTCGTCGCAGCAGGCCCTGCACATCGCGGCGCAGGGCGTGCAGAGCGGCGCCTACGACATCGCCGTCGCGTGCGGGGTCGAGTCGATGTCCCGGGTGCCGATGGGGTCGAGCGTCCTGCCGGGCAGCGACCCGTTCGGGACGCTGCTCCCCGGCCGCTACCCGGGCGGCCTCGTCGGCCAGGGCATCAGCGCCGAGCTGATCGCCGCCCGCTGGGACCTGTCGCGGGAGGAGCTCGACGCCTACGCCCACGAGTCCCACCGGCGCGCCGCCGAGGCGTGGAAGAACGGCGAGTTCGACCGGGAGGTCGCCTGGACGGGGCAGTGGGACGAGACCGTCCGCCCGGGGACGTCGCCGGAGATCCTCGCCGGCCTGAAGCCCGCCTACCACGACGAGCGCATGGCCGGGCGGTTCCCCGAGATCGGCTGGAAGATCACCGCGGGCAACGCCTCCCCGGTCAACGACGGCGCCGCCGCCGTCCTGGTCATGGGCGCCGACGTCGCCGCGCGGCTCGGCCTGCGCCCGCGCGCCCGCTTCCACTCCTTCGCCGTGACCGGCGACGACCCCCTGCTGATGCTCACCGCGATCATCCCCGCGACCGCGAAGGTGCTGGAGCGCGGCGGCCTCACCCTCGACGACATCGACCTGTTCGAGGTGAACGAGGCGTTCGCCCCGGTCGTCCTCGCGTGGGCGCGCGAGACCGGCGCCGACCTGGCGCGCGTCAACGTGCGCGGCGGCGCGATCGCCATCGGCCACCCGCTCGGCGCGAGCGGCGCCCGCCTCATGACGACGCTGCTGCACGCCCTGGAGGACCGCGGCGGCCGGTTCGGACTGCAGACCATGTGCGAGGCGGGCGGGCTGGCCAACGCCACCGTCGTGGAGCGGCTCTGACGGCCGGTCCGGCCAGGTCCGGCGGCTAGGCTTCCCGGTATGCCGAAGGACGCCGATCCGCGCGAGTGCTCGATCGCCGACACCCTGGACCTGGTCGGCGAGCGCTGGAGCCTGCTGGCGATCCGGGAGCTGAGCTACGGGGTGCGGCGCTTCGACCAGATCGTCCGCAACACCGGCGCGTCCCGCGACATCCTCACCGCCCGCCTCCGCAAGCTGGAGGCGGGCGGCGTCATCCGCCGCGAGCGCTACAGCGACCACCCGGTGCGCCACGAGTACCGCCTCACGCCCGCCGGCATGGAACTGTGCGACGTCCTGCTCGTGCTGATGGCCTGGGGCGACCGGCACCTGCACCCGGACGACCCGCCCGTCCGCTGGCGCCACTCCTGCGGCGAGACGGTCAGCCCCCTGGTCGTCTGCCGCCACTGCGGCAGCGAGGCCCGCCAGGGCGCCCACTCCCCGACCGGCCGAGGCGCCCGCCCCTGACCCCGCCCGCGTCGCGGCGTCAGCGCTCCGCGGCCAGGCGGACGCCGAGGCCGATGAACAGGGTGCCCACGGTGACGTTGAGCCGCCTGCGCGCGGTGTGGCGGCGGCGCAGCCAGTCCCCGATGCGTCCGGCGAGGACGCCGACCGTGCCGTCCACGAGGAACTCCAGTGCGATCAGGATGGCGCCGAGGATCGCGAACTGCGCCCACACGTGCCCGAGCCCGGGTTCGATGAACTGGGGCAGGAACGCGACGGTGAACGTGACCATCTTCGGGTTCAGCAGGTTGGTCAGCAGCCCGTTGAAGTACGCCCGCCGCCCCGAGACCCCGTCCGGTGCCGCGTCCACGTCCTTGCGGTGCCGCAGGGTCTGGACGCCCAGATAGATCAGGTAGGCGGCCCCGACGACACGGACCACCGTGAACGCGACCGGTACCGCCGCGAAGAGCGCGGCCAGCCCCGCCGCCGCCACGGCGATGTGCACCGCCTCGCTCGTCGCGACCCCGGCCGTGGCGAGGAGCCCCGCCCGCGGCCCGCCCCGCATGCCGCACCCGAGGACGAACAGCATGTCGGGACCGGGAATCACCATGGCGATGATCGAGGTCACGAAGAACACCGCGAGCAGGTGCGAATCGATCGGCATGCCGCGATCATCACATGGTTCCCGGTGTGTGCGGAAGCGGCCGACCCGGGCGGGGCCCCGGAAGTCGGGCGTCAGCGGGCCGGCGCGGGGCGTCGCCCGCTCGCCCGGGCCAGGGCGGTCGCGAGGCGGTCGCGGGCTTCGGCCTGGGCGCTGATGCGGGCGTCGAGGATCGCGAGGCGATCCTGTGCGATCTGGAGGCCCCTGGCGGACGGGGGCGAGGCCGCGACGTCGCCGTCCAGGCAGACCGAGAACGCGCGCACGTCGTCGAGCGTGAGGCCGACGGCGAGCAGCTCCCGGATGTTGCGGACCCGCACGGCCGCGCTCTCGTCGTAGACCCGGTACCCGTTGCCCGCCCGGCGGGACGCGAGCAGACCCGCCTCTTCGTAGTGCCGCAGCGCGCGCGGCGTCGTCCCGGTGATCCGCGCCAGCTCGCCGATCCGCACCGCCACCACCTCCGCCCCCAGTCCTACCAGGCGCCGGGGCGTGCCGGCGCTCAGCCGACCACCGCGCCCCCGTCCACCGCGAGGACGACTCCGGTGACGAACGAGGCGGCGGGCGAGGCCAGCCGCGTGATCGCCCAGGCGACCTCCTCGGGGCGGCCGACACGGCCGAGCGGGGTGTGCTCGATCTGCCACTGCCGGAGCGCCGCCAGGCGCTCGGCGGAGAGGCCCTGGTGCTCGCCGATCGGGGTGGCGATCGCGCCGGGCGCCACGGCGGCCACCCGGATGCCGCGGGGCGCCAGCTCCAGCGCCCAGCTGCGCGTGAGCGTCTCCAGCGCCGACTTGGTGGCGGCGTAGAACGCGTTGCCCGGCCAGCCCCGCTGCCCGACGGACGTGCTGACGTTGACGACCACCCCGCCGCCGTCCAGCGCGGGCAGCGCCGCCCGGGTCAGCAGCACGGGCGCCACGAGGTTCGTCGCGAGCTGCGGTGCGATCGACTCCGGGGCGAGGGTCTCCAGGGTCCCGCTCTGGACGACCGCCGCGTTGTTGACCAGCACGTCCAGCCCTCCGTGCGCGTCCGTCACCCTGCGCACGATCTCGGCGGCGGCTCCGTCGCCGGTGATGTCGGCGGCGAGCGGCTCGATGCCGGGATGCCCGTGCGCGGTCTCGGCGAGCGGCTCGGGCCGCCGCCCGACGGCCACCACCCGGGCTCCTTCGGCGGCGAACATGCGCGCCGTCGCGCGTCCGATCCCGGTCCCCGCGCCGGTGACCAGGACGACTCTGTCCTGCGAGTTCGTCTCCATGCCCCCAGCGTGGAACCCTGCCGCCAACGGCAAGGTCAAGCCCGGGCGGTCCGATCCAGGAGGAGCATGGCGCCGGCCCGGGCGCGGGCGGCGGCGGTGGGGTCGCCCTGGATCCCGGCGACGACGATGGCGCCCTCGGCGAGCAGGTGGACGGGCTCGGCGGCGGACGTGTCGACGGGGGAGACCAGGGCGAGGACCTGGTCGTGGAAGGCGCGCTTGTGGGCTCGCGCCGCCTCCGCGATCGCCGGGGAGGACGAGCCGAGCTCCCCGTGGGCGTTCACCCAGGCGCAGCCGCGGAAGCCGGGCTCGGCGAACCACGCGCCGAGCCAGTCGAACAGGGCGAGGACGCGCAGCCGGGGGTCGGGTTCGGCGTCCAGGTGGGCCGCCAGGCTCGTGCGCCAGCGGCGGTCGCGGCGGTCCAGCATCGCGACGACGAGCGCCTCCTTCGTCGGGAAGAGCCGGTAGATGCGCTTGAGCGGCAGGCCGGAGACGGTCCGCAGCTCGTCCATGCCCACCGCCTGGACGCCCTGCCGGTAGAAGAGGCGCTCAGCACTCGATGACGTTGACGGCGAGGCCGCCGCGCGAGGTCTCCTTGTACTTGTCGAGCATGTCGCGGCCGGTGTCGCGCATGGTCTTGATGGCCTTGTCGAGGGAGACGAAGTGGCGGCCGTCGCCGCGCAGGGAGATCCGGGCGGCGCTGATGGCCTTGACGGCGCCGACGGCGTTGCGCTCGATGCAGGGGACCTGGACCAGGCCGCCCACGGGGTCGCATGTCAGGCCGAGGTTGTGCTCGATGCCGATCTCGGCGGCGTTCTCCACCTGCTCCGGGGTGCCGCCGAGGACCTCGGTGAGCCCGGCGGCGGCCATCGAGCAGGCCGAGCCCACCTCGCCCTGACAGCCGACCTCGGCGCCGGAGATCGAGGCGTTCGGCGCGGGTTCCTCCGACATCCCGATGCGCCGGTGGAGGCGCCGCAGGGGGCCCGGCGCCCACCAGTTGAACGGGCCCGCGAGCCGCATGAGGGCCGGGACGAGCACCGCACGGATCAGCGTGGCGTCGACGGCGACCGCGAGCGCCATCCCGATGCCGAGCTCCTTCAGGAAGACGACCTGGCCGGTGGCGTACGCGGCGAACGAGGCGGCGAGAGTGAGCGCCGGGCGTACCGCTGCCACCGGGCACCCCAACCGACCGCTGCGGGGCTGGCGGGGATGGCGGCGGCTCGCCGGACATGGGCTGAGTCTCGGCGGACGGAAAGGTCCTGTGGCTGTCGGGCCGCTACAACTCCGAGGTGTATGCGATCTCCACCTCCACCGGCTCCGCCGGGTCAAGGTCGGCGACGGGCCGCACGGCCTGTGCGTGTTCCCACAGCCCGGCCGTTACTCCCTCGGCCACACCGGCGTCTTCCGCTGACCCGGGAGGCGGCAGCCCGTTCGTCCTCGGGTCATGGTGCAGTCCGGCGATCATCAAGGTCTGTTACAGGTCGCGCAGGACGGTGAGGGGCGGGCGCTTGGCGGCGCGCAGCGCGACGAGAGCGGCGGTGATCATGGCTGCGATGCCGGCGCCGGCGACGGCGCTGAGATAGGGCCAGGGCACGGCGAGGTGGTCGGGTGGCGGGTCGAATACGCCGGTCAGTACTTTGACCAGCATCCGGGACAGGATCCACCCGCCGAGTGAGCCGAGTGCCGCGGCTCCGATCAGGACGACCGCGACTTCGGCCCAGATGAATGCGCCGACTTGGCGTGGCCGGGCTCCCATCGCGCGGACCAGCGCGAAGTTGCGGCGGTGTTCGGTGAAGCCGAGGGCCAGGAGCAGGCCGGTGGCCAGGGCGACCAGGACGAAGGCGTAGCCGAGTTCGATGCGGGTGAGTCCGCCGAGGTCGACGGCGGTGAGGCTGGAGCCGACGACGTTGCGGGTGGTGTGGATGTCGGTGATCTGCGGCTGCGGGCCCAGCTGGTTGCGCAGTGCGTGGGCGACGGTTGGCGGGGAGGCGCCGCCGCGGGTGTTGACCAGGAACGAGCCGATGGTGTCGGTGCCGGTCTGGCGGGCGATGTAGTCGGCGTTGGCGACCAGGAAGCTGTCGCGCGGCGCGGTGGGGAACTCCTTGACGACACCGGTGTAGTGGAACGGGACTGTCCGGTATTGCTTGGTGCGGCCGTCTTGGAGGCGCAACCGCAGTAGATCGCCGGGCTGCAGTTGGAAGTCCTTCACGGTCTCGACGCTGACCAGCACGCCGTCGGGCCGGTGGGCCAGCCGGCTGAGCACGTCGTGGGTGGTGCCGCCGGAGAAGTAGGCGTTCTGCAGGTGGGTGGTGCGGGCGATGGTGGAGGTCCGGATGCCGTAGATGTCCTGCAGGTCGGCGCCGACGTAGGCGAGGCGGTGCTGGAGGGGCTCGACCGTGCCGACGCCGCGGGTCGCGGCGATCTGCTTCTCCAACGACGGCGGAGCGTACGCGCCTGGCGACTCGGTGACGGTGACGTCGGCGCCGTTGGTCAACTGGGCGTCGGCGACGGCCTGCTGCCGGTAGGTGGCGTCGAACACGGCGGTGGATGCGGCGAACACCACGGCCAGCGCGGCCAAGGAGACCGTGCGGGCGAGCAGGGTGCGCTGCCCGCTGAGGGAGGCGGTCACGGTCCCGGCGAGGGGCCCGGCGATCGGGCGGAGCAGCCGTTTGAGGAGCCGCCGCCGCAGCGGTTCCGCGCCGGTGGTGGCGCGGAACCGCGCCGATGTCGCGCCGACGCCGGCGCCGGTACCGGCGTCCGCGCTGGACGGCCCGGCGGGAACGGCTGGTGCTGCGGAGCGGCGCGGGCCGAGCAGCATGTACACGACGCGCCAGGCCAGCAGGCCGCCGCCCGTCCAGAGCAGTGCGGGGCCGGCGAACGCCCAGTAGCTGACGGAGATGGTCGGCAGCCCTTCGGGGACGAGCACGATGGTGTAGCCGTTGCGGCTGGTGATCCAGAAGACCAGGGCGGAGGCGGCCAGCAGCCACAGGTCCACGCCGTAGCGCATCCAGGCGGGGTCGCGGCGCGGCGGGCCGATCGCGCGGCGCGCGGCGACGACGCCGACGGTGGCCGCGTCGCGCGCGGCGGGCAGTAGCACGGTCAGCGCGGCGACCAGCAGCCCGGCGGCGGCGGCGATCACCGCCCACAACACCGCGGAGCCGGTGCTGGTGCCGAACCGGACAGCGCCGAACACCAGCCGCCCGGTGAGCGCGGCCAGCCCGAGCCCGACGGCGGCGCCGGCGATCCCGGTCAGGGCGGCCTCGGCGGCGGCGAGGCCGAGCAGGGTGCGCAGGGACGCGCCGCGGGTGCGCAGCAGGGCCTGCTCGGCGCGCCGCCGTGGCGCCCCCGATGCGGCGACGAGCGCGGTGAGCAGGGCGGCCAGCGCCGCGCCGGGCACGCCGAGGAACAGGAACAGGACCTGGGCGTAGGCGGCGTCCTCGCGGGCGGCGCCGAGCGCGGCGCCGAGGTTGTCGCCCACCAGCCCGGTGCCGGCCAACCCTGCCTCCAGGTTGCGGGCGGCGCCGGTGTCGGCGATGTAGGCGGCGGAGGGGTCGGCGGGAAGGTTGCGGCTCAGCCGCACGTGCACCTGGGTGCGGGCGGCGGCGCGCGGCGCGTTGTCGAACAGCCGGTGCCAGGTCGCGGCGGGCAGCAGGACGATGTTGTCGGGCGGGGCCTGCGGCTGCGCCCCGGCGGGCGCGCCGACCTTCTGGAACAGCGAGTCGGCCGCGGGCAGGTCGACGACGCCGTCGACTCTGACCGATGTGTCCGGCAGTCCGGCGCGGTGGATGGTGACGGTCGAGCCGGGTGCGGCGTGCAGGTTCGCGGCGGTCTGCTGAGCCAGCAGGACACCGTCGGCCCGACCGGCCAGCGCGCGCAGCTCGCCGGGGAACGTGGCGGCATAGCCGGGCGGCAAGCCGAGGACCTGGCCGGGGCCGGTGTCGAGCACCTGGCCCTGGGACCGCGACTGCAGCCCCGTGGTGGCGGCGAACCCGACCGGCAACTGGGCTTTGACACCGCGAACCAGGGACCGCAGGTCCGGCACGGCCGCGCCAGGTTGCATCTCCACCTGCCAGTCCACGGCCACCCCGGCGGCCGACCGCTGGGTCATGGTCGACTTGGCCGAGGCCAGGAACGTGCCGAGCGAGGCCAGCAGGCCCACCGCGACGGCGATGCCGGCGGCGGTCATCGCCAGCCGGGCGGGACGGCGGGCCAGCAGGCCGCCCAGCCACATCAGGACGAGCATGGCTCTCCCTCCATGAGCATGCCGTCGGCCATCCGCCAGCGCGTCGGCAGCCGGGCGGCCATGTGCGAGTCGTGCGTCGCGATGATCAGACCGGCGTCCAGCTCGTCGGCCGCCCGCAACAGCAGATCGACGACCTGGACGGCATGCGCCGAACCGAGCTGCGCGGTCGGCTCGTCGGCGATGATCAGACGGGGCCGAGCGGCGAGCACCCGGGCCACTGCGACCCGCTGCGCCTGCCCGCCCGACAGCTCCTCCGGCAACCGGAAGGCGAGGTCGGCGAGCCCCACGGAGTGGAGGGCGTCGGCGGCACGCCGCCGGGCCTGCTCCTCGTCCAGACCGACGAGCCCGAGGGGCAGAGCGGTGTTGTCCAGGACGTCCAGCGGTGTCAGCAGGCTCGGCCCCTGGAAGATCATGCCGGCGACGCCGGGCCGGCCGAAGGGCCGACCGTCGAGCGCCGGCCATTCGATCCGCCCGGCGGTCGGCTCGTCCAGGCCGCCGACCAGGTGCAGCAGCGTCGACTTGCCCGACCCGGACGCGCCGGTGACCGCAATGCGGTCGGCGCGGCGGACCGCGCAGGTCACCTCGTGCACGGCGACCACGGCGGTGGCGCCGCGCCCGTAGGTACGGGCGACACCGGTCAGCCGGACGAGGTCGTCTCCAACGTGTCCGCTCGCATCGTGTCCGGTCATGTCCTTCGTCCGTCCTCGAGCGTGATCGTGCGGTCGGCGGCGGCCGCGACGGCGGGACTGTGCGAGGCCACGACCACCGCGGCGCCATGCTCGGCCTGGCGGCGCAGCAGGCCGAGGACACGGTCCTCGGTGCGGCGGTCCAGTTCGCCGGTCGGCTCGTCGGCCAGCAGCACCGCAGGGCGGTTGGCCAGCGCGACCGCCAGGCCCGCGCGGGCCGCTTCCCCGCCGGACAGCTGCGCGGGCCGGGACCGGTCCCGGTCGGCGAGCCCGAGCTCCTCCAGCAGGGCGTCGCGGCGGCCGCTGTCACGACGGCCCGCCAGCCGCTGCGCCAGGTCGATGTTGGCCCGGACAGTGAGATGTTCCAGCAGGTTGCCGGACTGGAACAGCATCCCGACCAGACGGGCGCGCAGGCTCGTGCGCTCGGCCTGCGGGCGATGGCTGATCCGGATCCCGGAGACGCGCACCGCGCCACCGTCGGGCTCGTCCAGGGCGGCCATGCACGCCAGCAGGGTGGATTTGCCGGACCCCGACGGTCCGGTCACCGCGACGAACTCGCCCGCCTCGACCGCGAGCGAAACCCCCCGCAAAGCGAGCGTCTCCTCATCTCCGGCCCGGTAGAACCGGTAGAGCTCGTTGGCCTGCAGGACCGCTTCGGTCACCGCAGCCACCGGAAAGAGTCGGAAATGGTCTTCCAGGGGTCGACGTTGTCGGCGCCTACCGGCCCCGACAGCGTGAGCACCGCCTCCTGGCCGGACTTGTAGAACGCGTACCGTTCGGCCTCGTCCCGTACGACCTTCCCGGTCACCGGGTTCGGTGCGCTGTCGAACCGGTACACCAGCCGGATCGCGGTGCCGCCCTTGCGCTGCACCGTCTCAGTCTTCACCACAGCCATCCTCGGTGCGCCGATCTTCAGCGCCTGGTCGCGGACGTTCTGCACGGTCGGCGCGGACGCAGCCGGCGCGGCCTCGGCCCGAACGGTGTTGAGCTTGTCGGTGAAGCTCGCCCCGCCGGCAAGATCCGTCCGCGCCCACCCCTCGGGCACCTTCACCTCATACAGGCCGGTGGACGGCCGGAACGCGACGTACACCGTGTTGTCGGGGATGTCGCCCGGAGGGTTGGACTCGGTCGGGGCCGCCGCCTTCGCGCCGGCGGATGGGCCCGCCGTCCTGGTGGAGCGTGACGTGGCGCCGCCCCCGCATCCGGCGGCAGCGACAGCCACCATCGCGCCGGCCGCCACCAGGGCCATCATCCGCATCTCCGACTCCTTTCCGTACCACTCAAATGGAACTTTCCTCACAGCCTCACGCTATGAGTGAGGAAGCCAGCGGCCGGATAACTGTCCCTAACGGGAGGCAAGCGCGAACGCAAAATACGTCTGCCCGAGGGCCAAGCCCTGGTAAGGGCGCCGTTACCTGGCGGGGGGCAGGCTGACCAGCGTGAGATCTCCGGGAGAGCGCATCGAGGGCAGGCCGCTGCGGCGCCTGGTGCTCATCGCGATCACTGGTCGTCGCGTCCGCGGCGGAAGACCGCCCGGCCCTGATCCGCGAGCTCAAGAAGGTCCTGCGCGGCTACCTGGGCCCGGTCATCGGCTGATCCGCGCCTCTGCGAGGCCCGGATTCCTTCCGAGATCGCCGCGCTCGTGGCGACACCGGCTGTGGCGAGCAGCCCCGCTCGCGGCCCGCCCCGCATGCCGCGATCATCACACGGTTCCCGGTGTGTGCGGAACCGGCCGACCTGGGCGGGGGCCGCCGGAAGTCGCGCGCCGGTGGGCTGGTGCGGGGCGTCGCTCGGTCGCCCGTGTCAGGGCGGTGGCGAGACGGTTGCGGGCCTTGGTCTGGGCGGCGATGCGGGCGTCGAGGACGGCGAGGCGGTCCAGGGCGATCTGGAGGCCCCGCTCGGACGGCGGCGAGGCCGTCACGTCGCCGTCCAGGCAGATCGAGAACGCGCGCACGTCGTCGAGGGTGAGGCCGACGGCGAGAAGCTCCCGGATGTTGCGGACCCGCACGGCCGCGTCGTCCTCGTAGATCCGGTATCCGTTGCCCGCCCGGCGGGACGTGATCAGCCCCGCCTCCTCGTAGTGCCGCAGCGCGCGCGGCGTCGTCCCCGTGATCCGCGCCAGCTCGCCGATCCGCACCGTCACCACCTCCGCTCCCGGTTCTACCAGGTGGCGGGCCCGCCGGTGCTCAGGCGACCACCGCGCCCCCGTCCACCGCGAGGACGACCCCGGTGACGAACGAGGCGTCGGGCGAGGCCAGCCGCGTGATCGCCCATGCGACCTCCTCGGGACGCCCGACGCGTCCGAGCGGGGTGTGCTCGATCTGCCATCTCCGGAGCGCCGCCAAGCGCTCGGCGGAGAGGCCCTGGTGCTCGCCGATCGGGGTGGCGATCGCGCCGGGGGCCACGGCGGCCACCCGGATCCCGCGAGGCGCGAGCTCCAGTGCCCAGCTGCGCGTGAGCGTCTCCAGCGCCGACTTCGTGGCGGCGTAGAACGCGTTGCCCGGCCAGCCCCGCTGCCCGACGGACGTGCTGACGTTGACGACGACCCCGCCGCCGTCCAGCGCGGGCAGCGCCGCCCGGGTCAACAGGGCGGGCGCGACGAGGTTCGTCGCCAGCTGCGGCGCGATCGCCTCCGGGGTGAGGGTTTCCAGGGTCCCGCTCCGGACGATCGCCGCGTTGTTGACCAGCACGTCCAGTCGCCCGTGCGCGTCCGTCACACTGCGCACGATCTCGGCGGCGGCGCCGTCGCCGGTGATGTCGGCGGCGAGCGGCTCGATGCCGGGGTGCCCGTGCGCGGTCTCGGCCAGCGGTTCCGCGCGGCGTCCGACGGCCACCACCCGGGCACCTCCGGCCGCGAACATGCGCGCCGTCGCGCGTCCGATCCCGGTTCCCGCGCCGGTGACCAGGACGACCTGCGAATTCGTCTCCATGCCCCGATCGTGGAACCCTGCCGCCAACGGCAGGGTCAACCCCGGTGGGCCCTGTCCAGGAGGAGTCGGGCGCCGGTCCGGGCGCGGGCGGCGGCGGTGGGGTCGCCTTGGATTCCGGCGACCACGATGGCGCCCTCGGCGAGCAGGTAGACGGGTTCGGCGGCGGACGCGTCGACGGGGGAGACCAGGGCGACGACCTGGTCGTGGAAGGCCCGCTTGTGGGCTCGGGCCGCGTCCGTGATCGCGGGGGAGGACGAGCCGAGCTCCCCGTGGGCGTTGACCCAGGCGCAGCCGCGGAAGCCGGGCTCGGTGAACCACGCGCCGAGCCAGTCGAACAGGGCGAGGACGCGCCGCCGGGGGTCGTGCTCCGCGTCCAGATGGGCGGCCAGGCTCCCCCGCCAGCGGTGGTCGCGGCGGTCCAGCACCGCGACCACCAGGGCCTCCTTCGTCGGGAAGAGCCGGTAGATGCGCTTGAGCGGCAGGCCGGACACGGTCCGCAGCTCGTCCATGCCCACCGCCTGGACGCCCTGCCGGTAGAAGAGGCGCTCCGCGACGTCCAGCAGCCCCTGGCGGTCCCGGTCCTGCTGCTCCTCGGTGATCGCGGCCGGCATCGGCGCTCCTGACTTGACGTTGAGAACGGTCGTTCCCTACCTTAGCGGCATGGACAGAGAACGCTCGTTCTCAACCTGAGGAGGCCGCTGTGCCCGACGACCGTCCGCCCTACCCGCCGTTCACCCTGGAGACCGCGAAGCAGAAGGTCCAGGCCGCCGAGGACGCGTGGAACACCCGCGACCCGGAGCTGGTGGCGGCGGCCTACACGCCCGACTCGGTCTGGCGCAACCGGGACCAGTTCGTCACCGGGCGGGAGGAGATCATCGCCTTCCTGACGGCGAAGTGGGAGCGGGAGCTCGACTACGCGCTGCGCAAGAGCCTGTGGGGGTTCCGCGAGAACCGCATGGCCGTCCGGTTCCAGTACGAATGGCACGACGCCGGCGGGCAGTGGTGGCGCAGCTACGGCAACGAGCTGTGGGAGTTCGACGAGCGCGGCCTGATGCGGCGGCGGGAGGCGAGCATCAACGACGTCGCGATCGGCGAGGCCGACCGGCGCATCCGCGGCCCGCGGCCCGAGGGCGAGCACGGGCTCGACATCCCGCTCCGGTAGTGCGGGCGCTCAGCACTCGATGACGTTGACGGCGAGGCCGCCGCGCGAGGTCTCCTTGTACTTGTCGAGCATGTCGCGGCCGGTGTCGCGCATGGTCTTGATGGCCTTGTCGAGGGAGACGAAGTGGCGGCCGTCGCCGCGCAGGGAGATCCGGGCGGCGCTGATGGCCTTGACGGCGCCGACGGCGTTGCGCTCGATGCAGGGGACCTGGACCAGGCCGCCGACCGGGTCGCAGGTCAGGCCGAGGTTGTGCTCGATGCCGATCTCGGCGGCGTTCTCCACCTGCTCGGGGGTGCCGCCGAGGACCTCGGTGAGCCCGGCGGCGGCCATCGAGCAGGCCGAGCCCACCTCGCCCTGGCAGCCGACCTCGGCGCCGGAGATCGAGGCGTTCTGCTTGAACAGCACGCCGATCGCTCCGGCCGTCAGCAGGAAGCGCACGACGCCCTCGTCGTCCCGGCCGGGGATGAACCGGTCGTAGTAGTGCAGGACGGCCGGGATGATGCCCGCGGCGCCGTTGGTGGGGGCGGTGACGATCCGCCCGCCCGCGGCGTTCTCCTCGTTGACGGCGAGCGCGAACAGGGTGATCCAGTCCATCGCGTGGAGCGGGTCAGACGCCTTCTCGACGGAGAGCTGGCGGTGCAGCTGGGGAGCGCGGCGGCGCACCTTGAGCCCGCCCGGCAGGAGGCCCTCGCGCGTGCAGCCCCGGACGACGCAGGCCCGCATGACCTGCCAGAGTTCGAGCAGGCCGTCGTGGATCTCGGAGGCGTCGCGGCCGAACGCCTTCTCGTTCTCCAGCATCAGCGCCGAGACCGACAGACCCGTCTCCCGGCAGCGTTCGAGCAGCTCGGCGGCCGTGTCGAAGGGGTGGGGCAGGACGGTGTCGTCGGGCTTGATGCGGTCGGCGCCGGTGGCGTTCTCGTCCAGGATGAAGCCGCCGCCGACCGAGTAGTACACCTTGGCGCGCAGCTCCTCGCCCGAGGCGTCCAGGGCCGTGAAGCGCATCCCGTTGGGGTGGCCGGGCAGCGACTCCTTGCGCTCGAAGACCAGGTGCTCGTTGACCACGAACGGGATGTCGTGGTCGCCGAACAGGCGCAGCGCCCCGCGCTCACGGATGGCGGCGAGCCGCTCGTCCACCCGGTCGACGTCGACGAGTTCGGGTTTGTCGCCTTCGAGGCCGAGGATGACGGCCTTGTCGGAGCCGTGGCCCTTGCCGGTGAGGCCGAGCGACCCGTAGAGGGTGACGGCGACGGACGCGGTCTTCTCCAGCAGCCCGTCGCCCTGCAGCCCCCGGGCGAACCGGTGCGCCGCGGCCATCGGGCCGCCCGTGTGGGAGGACGACGGTCCGATACCGATCTTGAACAGGTCGAAAACGCTGATGGCCATCGCTACCTCGTTGTCGCCGTGCCCCCTCCCCGCGAGGGGAGGGGGCGCCGGAACGTCACAGGTTCGAGTACAGGGGGTGCCGGTCGGCCAGCGCCTTCACCCGGGCCGCGAGCCCGTCCCGGTCGAAGGACGGCTGCAGCGCCAGCGCGATCACGTCCGCGACCTCGGCGAAGTCCTCGGCGGTGAAGCCGCGGGTCGCCAGGGCCGGGGTGCCGATCCGCAGGCCGGAGGTGACCATCGGCGGGCGCGGGTCGTTCGGCACCGCGTTGCGGTTGACCGTGATGCCGATGTCGTGCAGGCGGTCCTCGGCGTCCCGCCCGGTGAGCTCGGAGTCCACCAGGTCGACCAGCACGAGGTGGACGTCCGTCCCGCCGGTCAGCACCCTGACGCCGGCCTTGGCGGAGTCCTCGGCGAGCAGGCGCTCGGCGAGCAGCTTCGCGCCCTCCACCGTCGCCGCCTGCCGGGCCCGGAACTCCTCCGACGCGGCGATCTTCAGGGCGACGGCCTTGGCGGCGATCACATGCTCCAGCGGGCCGCCCTGCATGCCGGGGAACACCGCGGAGTTGATCTTCTTGCCGTACTGCTCGCGGGCGAGGATCAGACCGCCGCGCGGGCCGCCGAGCGTCTTGTGCGTCGTGGTCGTCACGATGTCGGCGTGCGGGACGGGCGAGGGGTGCAGCCCCGCCGCGACCAGGCCCGCGAAGTGCGCCATGTCGACCATGAGCAGCGCCCCGACCGAGTCGGCGATCCGCCGGAACGCGGCGAAGTCGAGCTGCCGCGGGTACGCCGACCAGCCCGCCACGATCATCTTCGGCCGGTGCTCGGCCGCGAGCGAGGCCACCTCGTCCATGTCGACCAGGCCGTCCTCGGCGCGGACGTGGTACGGCACCACGTTCAGCACCTTGCCGGAATAGTTGAGCCGCATCCCGTGCGTGAGGTGCCCGCCGTGCGCGAGGTCGAGGCCGAGGATCGTGTCGCCGTGCTGGAGCATGGCGAAGTAGACGGCCGTGTTGGCCTGCGCCCCGCTGTGCGGCTGGACGTTCGCGTGCTCGGCGCCGAACAGCGCCTTGGCCCGGTCGATCGCGAGCTGCTCGGTGACGTCGACGAACTCGCAGCCGCCGTAGTACCGGCGCCCCGGGTACCCCTCGGCGTACTTGTTCGTCAGGACCGACCCCTGCGCCTCCAGCACCGAGACGGGCGCGAAGTTCTCCGACGCGATCATCTCCAGGGTGCCCTGCTGGCGCCGCAGCTCCGCCGCGACGGCCTCGGCGACCTCCGGGTCGGCCGTCGCGAGGGAGTCGTTCAGGCTCATGATTCCTCGATCAGCTTGTCGTAGGCGGCGGAGTCGAGCAGGTCGCCCGGCTCCTCCGAGATCCGCACCTTGAAGATCCAGCCCTCGCCGTACGGGTCGTCGTTGATGACCTTCGGCTCGTCCACCACCGCGCTGTTGATCGCGGTGATCTCGCCGCTGACGGGGGAGTAGACGTCGCTCACCGACTTGGTCGACTCCACCTCGCCGCACGGCTCGCCCGCCTCGACGGCGTCACCCTCCGACGGCTGCAGCTCGATGTAGACGATCTCACCGAGGGCGTCGGCGGCGTGCGCGGTGATGCCGACCGTGACGATGCCGTCCTCGCCACCGAGGCCCGACACCCACTCGTGCTCCTCGCTGTAGCGGAGCTCCTCCGGAACGCTCACGATCACTTCTCTCTTTCCACTGCGGGGGCGCGCCCCCGCACCGCCGGACAACTTGTTCAGGAACGCTTGTAGAACGGCAGGGCCACCACGTCCACCGGCTCGTGCCGGCCGCGGACGTCCACGGCCAGGCCCGCCTCCTCGACGCCGCTGTCGAGGTACGCCATGGCGATCGGCGTGCCCAGTGTGGGCGACGGGGCGCCGCTCGTCACGATGCCGCACGGCGCGCCGCCGGACGTGACGACCTGGTACCCCTTCCGGGGCGCGCGACGCCCCCGCGCGACCAGTCCCACGAGCCTACGGCCCGGCGGGGTCTGCGCCTGCGCCGCCAGGGCGGACTTCCCCACGAAATCGCCTGGCTTGTCCAGCTTCACCACCCGACCGAGGCCCGCCTCGAACGGCGTCGTCTCGGCCGTCAGCTCGTTCCCGTACAGCGGCATCCCCGCCTCCAGGCGCAGCGTGTCGCGAGCCGACAGCCCCGCCGGGACGACCCCCTCCACCGCGGCGAGCGCCTTCCACAACCGGACCGCGTCGGAGGCGTCCACGAACAGCTCGAACCCGTCCTCGCCCGTGTACCCGGTGCGGGCGACGAGGGCGTCCACGCCCGCGACCCGCCCCGCGAGGATCGCGTAGTACTTCAGGCCCCCCAGCGGCGCGTCCGTGAACCCCTCGAGAATCCCCTGGGAACGCGGCCCCTGCAGGGCGATCAGCGCGTACGAGCCGGACCGGTCGTCCACCGCGGCCTCGAACCCCGCGGCACGCTCGACCAGCGCCTCCCGGACGACGTCGGCGTTCGCGGCGTTCGCCACCACCATCCACGTCTCGTCCGCGAGCCGGTAGACGATCAGGTCGTCCAGGACGCCGCCGTCCTGCCCGCAGATCATCGTGTAGCGGGCCTTGCCGACCGGCATCGGCGACAGGTTGCCGACCAGCGCGAAGTCGAGCGCGGCCCCCGCGCCCGGCCCCGAGAGGAAGATCTCCCCCATGTGCGACAGGTCGAACAGCCCCGCACCCGTGCGGACGGCCTGGTGCTCGGCGGTCTCGCTCGCGTAGCGCAGCGGCATCAGATGGCCGGCGAAGTCGACGAGGTTCGCGCCGAGGTCCTCATGGACGTCGTGCAGCGGCGTCTTCTTCGCGGTCGGATCGGCGGACATGGGCTCGGCTCCTTCGTCACGGGCGCGCGTGGTCCATCGTCCCACTCGCGCACCGGGCGTATCGGTGCCTCCCCCTCTGTCATCGGCGCCTGAGAGCTTCACCCGCGCGGCACGGCGGGCTTTCACCTTCGGCGGGGGACCGGAGTCCCCGCTTTCCAGAGGTCGCCTGGCCCGTGCGGTCCGTGGGCCTGAGAGGTTCCGGGGAGGATTTGCTCCTTCGGCGTCCCCCACCGGCTGCGAGGGACTCTCCCGCACGGGATCATCAGCTGTCGAAGAAGGCTAGCAGTGTTTATTGCGTTTCCCCAGGGTCGAGGCCCTGGGGGCCTCGACCCTGGGGAAACGCGTGCGATCGCTGGCATCGCTCCGGCTCGCCTTGCGGCTCGCTTCGCGATCAGTTTCTCGCTTCGCTCGAAACTGCCTTCGGACGCGATCGCGAGGGTCCAGGTTGTCGCGTGGCTGGGGTGGCGGCTGAGGTTGCTGCGTTAGTGCACCAGGCGCCCCCGTCCTCCTCCTCGGGGCGGGGGGCGTTTCGTCATGCCCGTAATGTGTACTCTTCGCGCGAACGGCCCCGCCCAATTCGCCTGGGCGGGGCCGCTATCTCACACGGCGGGCTTGCCCGTGCCAGAACACGTTCCTCGACTGCCGGGCTTCTGATGCGCCGGCGTCGACGACCCCGTGTCGGCGGACGTCTCCTGTCGACAGTCAGGGCACTGTGCCATGGTTCACACCTCCTCTCTCTGCTGGAAGTCACCCCCTTGGCTGATCGAGCCGCCCGCGGGCGCCAGGCTCCGGAACACGCCGAAGATGTCTGCGCCGCTGTGCATGCGCACGATGACGCAGCACGGCCGCGGCCCGGCGTCCTCGCGGACCGACTTTCGTTCGACCGTCTTGACCTCCGGGTTCGCGCCGTTGGCGATGAGCGCGGCGATGTGCTGCTCGATCAGGCGCAGCGGCGTCCGTCCCGTGCTCGGCAGCTCCGGGAGCGTCTGGGAGGCGGGCGGCTCCCCGGTGACGGGGGTCTCCTCGCCGAGGTCGCCCGACGGCGGGGATGTCCGCGTCCACTGGAGCGCCACCTGGGCGCCTGTGCGCAGGGTAATGACGTGGCCGTACTGGGGATCGGTGATCCCCGCGTCGGCGAAGAGCTTCACGCCGGTGATCGCGGGGGAACCCTTCAGCACGTCCTCGACCCATGGCGCCCATCGGGGCAGTCGCATGTCTCCTCCTGTTCCTCGCGCGTCGCTCTTTGCGCGCAGGTCACGCTACCGGGTTGGTGGCCACGGCCCCCGGGTGCTCCGCGCCGGCTCCGGGGGCTGTGACGTAGGCGGGGGCGGCGGCGGAGATAACGGGGGTCACCTGGCCACGTCGCCACCGCCCCCGGCTCCTGAGTCGGCTGCGAGCAGCCCGACGAGCCCGACCTCGGCGCCGGTGACGTCGGTGGCCGGGGCGAGCGCGTCGCCCATGTGCGTCCAGAACCAGTCGCGGTCGTCGTCCTTCGGCCGCGGCTCGCACGTGACCCGCACGCCGCGGGGCGGCGAGACGCCGGCGGGGGTCGTCACGGTCACCTCGGGCGCGGCGATGTCCACCTTGTAACCGCGGATGCCCATGCGGGTGGCGAGCGCGGCGAGCTGCGGGTGCATCTCCAGGCCGAGCAGGCGCACGATCTTCACGGTGGCCTCGTCGACGTCGGCGATCGGCCCGAGGTCGAGCCCGGAGTCCCAGTTGAACCGGCCGCGCAGCGCGCCGACGGACCGGGCGACTCCGGCTCGGGTTCGCATGACGAGGCTGACGCTGTGCTCGATGACCTCGGTACCGCGGTCCGCCAGCGCCTTACTCAGCGTCAGGAGGGCGCGCTCGCAGTCGGCGGCGTCCTGCTGGGAAAGTAGAGTCCGCAGCGCGTCGTAGGTCCCGGCGCCAAGGATGAGCGCCTTCTCGTCGCCGCCTTCGCGGACGGCGCGGTACGGCAGGCCCGGCATTTCGCTGCCGTCGATCGTCCAGCCGGGGAACTCGGCGCGCAGGGTGGCGAGGCGCCCTTCGAGATCCATGGGGGGCGGTGCGGGCGGTGCTGGGTTGAGTACCTTGCTCACTAGCCGGACCTCGTTTCCGGTCAGGCCCCGGAACCCCCGGCGTTCGCCCGCCGGCCGGGGCCGCCTGTGTGTCTTGTGACACCCTTCGCCCACCACTGGACCGCGCCCGGCGTTAGCTTTGGTAGGGGCTGCCTGCTGCCTGACGGCGTGGGCAGCGACAGGCAGCAGGTCAACCCGGGGCGAAACGGGTGAGGCGATGAAGTTCGGGGAGAAGCTGCGTCAGCTCATGGTCGAGCGGCAGATCAGCCAGCGCAGGATGGCCGAACTCGTGCCATGCAACGACGGTTACGTGTCCCGGGTCGCTCGCGGCCTGAAGGTTCCATCGGCGGAGATGGCGGTCCGCTTCGACGAAGTCCTCAACGCCGGCGGCGAACTGGCGGCGCTTCGACCTTCCGCACCAGTCGCCGCAGCGCCCCTCGATGACGAGCTTGAGGCGTTGGATCTCGTGCGACGCGTGACAGCGAGCGACGTCGGCGAGGAGACCCTCGTCGCGCTGGAGACGACCGTGGACGAACTGGCCGCGGACTACCCGCGGTCCGCACCCGGGGAACTGCTCGCGCGGACGCGCCGACACCTCGGCTACGTCTTCCAGCTCATGGACGCGCGCATGACGCTGGCCGAGCGCCGCCGCCTGGTCGTCGTCGGAGGGTGGCTGTCGCTGCTCGCCGCAACCTGCGACATCGACCTGGGGCAGCGCCCGGCGGCCGCCGCCAGGTTGCGCACGGCCGCGCAGCTCGCCGACCATGCCGGGCATCCGGAGATCCTCGCGTGGACGCTGGAGACGCGCGCCTGGCAGCGGCTCACCGACGGCGACCTTCAAGAGGCTGTGAAGCTAGCGCGCGGCGCACAGGAGATCGCCCCGCGGGACAGTTCGGCCTTCATCCAGGCGACCGCGCAGGAGGGGCGAGCATGGGCCCGACTCGGCGCCGGCCAGGAGACGAGGGAGGCCCTGGCGCGCGTCGAGCAGCTCGTCGAGCCGCTGCCGATGCCGGATCGTCCCGAGCACCATTACCGGTACGACCCGGCCAAGAGCGACGCCTACACCGCCACCACGCTCGCGTGGATCGGTGACCCGGCGGCCGAGCCCTACGCGCGCGGCGTCCTGGCCCGGCTGGAACGTCCAGCCTCGGGTCCTGCCCGGCCGCGGCGGGCTGCCTCGGCGCGGCTCGATCTCGCGCTCGCGCTGCTGGCCGCGGATCAGCCGGACGAGGCAGCGCACACTGCGCTGAAGGCGTTGACGAGTGGGCGCCTGGTGCCGTCGAACCACTGGCGCGCGGTCGAGGTCATCACCGCCGTGGAAGCCCGAAGCGTCCCGGCGGCCGCCGAGCTTAACGAGGCATACCGCGAGTTGTGTGCGCCCACCGAGTAGGGCTTGTGACGCCCCTGCGCGCCCCGTGATCGGGGCCCGACCGGTGACGCTGCTGACGTAGGCACCCCCGAAACCGGGTTCGACCCTGGTATCGGGGGCCCTTCACTCGTACAGCCACAGCTCGCACGTCGGGTCGAGCGCGCCCGCGAGGGCCAGGATCGGTACGGCGGACGTCTTCCCGGAGCCCATCACGCCGCCGATCAGGACGTTCGCGCCGGTCAACTCCAGCTTGCTTCATGTCGCCTCGGCGGGGCTCGTCGTCAGCTGCGGCTGGGGGTGGGGGGAGCCGACATGGACTTCACGCAGGTTTGCAGGGCGGTTCTGATCTTTTTCAGTTCGTCGGGGGCGGGGGTTCTCGTGGGGTTGGGGGTCGGCATCTGGACGCCCTGCTCGTGCATGCAGTCGTTGAAGGCCTTGACCGCTTTCGACTGGGCGGGGGGGAGGGGCGTCGTCTCGTTGCCCTTTCCGGGCTTGGGGGTGGACGGCGCCGTGGTCGCGGCAGTCGGGGCGGGGGGTGAGGACGCGCTCGTCGCCTTGCCGTCGTCGGAGCCGCCGCAGCCGGCCAGGGCCAGCGTCAGCGCCAGTACCGCTACATGACCGCGCTTCAAGGGGGAACCTCCGTGGACGGGGGTGGGGCCGCTCATGATGCGCGGTCGGCCCTCCTCGGGGATACGGGCTCTCGTGACAATGACGCGCGGTCGGGTTAGCACCGTGACCGCATGCCCCGCTCAGCCGACAACTAAATTTTCCTTGACAAATCTTTTTGTCGGGTGGATCCTGGAGCGGTGCTGGAAGTCGCTGTGATCGAAGAACCCGCTGCGGCCGAGGCGTCCCTGGACCCGATCAGGTCACGGATCCTCGCCGCCCTGGCCGAGCCCGGCTCGGCCGCCATGCTGGCCGCCCGGCTGGGGCTCCCTCGGCAGAAGGTCAACTACCACCTCAAGGAACTGGAGCGACATGGGCTGGTCGAACTCGCCGAGGAGCGGCGCAAGGGCAGCGTCACCGAACGGGTGTACCGCGCTACCGCCGCCTCCTATGTGATCTCTCCCAGCGTCCTTGCCGCCGTCAGCCCGGATCCCTCCCGGTCTCCGGACCAGATGTCCGCCCACTGGCTGCTGGCGCTGGGGGCCCGGCTGGTGCAGGAGATCGGGACCCTGCTGACCGGCGCCGCTCGGGCCGGCCGGCAGGTCGCCACCTTCGGCATCGACGCGGAGGTGCGGTTCGCCACCGCGGCCGACCGGTCGGCCTTCGCCGACGAACTGGCCCAGGCCGTGGCCGTCCTTGTCGGCCGCTACCACGACGAGTTCGCCCCGCAGGGCCGGAACCACCGGGTGGTCGTCGGGCTCCACCAGATCCCCGCGCAGCCCGGCGACCGGAGGACCGCGCCCGGCCCGCAGCAGGCAGACGCGGAGGCGCACGCGAGCGACTCCGAAGCAGGAGAGGAGAACCGACGATGACCCACCCCTTCGAGATCGAGCTGGAGACGACCCTGTCGGCAAGCCCGGAACAGGTCTGGGAGGCGATCGCCACCGGACCGGGGATCGACTCCTGGTTCATGGGCCGCAACGAGGTCGAGCCACGTGAGGGCGGAGTCGCCGCCATGGAGACCGGAGGCCGCCGGGAGGAGGCGGTGATCACCGCCTACGACCCCGGCAAGCGCTTCGCCACCCGCACGGCCACCGCCGAGGACGGCCGGTTCATGGCCTTCGAGTACCTGATCGAGGGACGGGACGGCGGCAGCACTGCGCTACGCGTCGTTCACAGCGGCGTGCTCGGCGACGACTGGCAGGACGAGTACGACGCGCTGCGCCGCGGCTGGCCCTTCCACCTCCACACACTCCGCGAGTACCTGACGCACTTCCCGGGACGCGCCAGCGTCCCCGTCTTCGCCGTCGCGCCGTCGGACGGACGCTCGGCGCAGGAGGTTCACGCGGCGCTCACCCGCGCACTGTCACTGCCGAACCCGGTCGCCGTGGGCGCGCGGGCGCACGCCGAACCCGCGGAGCTGCCGCCACTTGACGGCGAGGTGGTCTGGTCGGACGACGAGCGCATCAAGGTCCGCACCGCGGACGGGATCTACGCCTTCCTCTACATCACCGGCGTGGTGCTGATGTTCCATCACCTCTTTGGACCCGACACGGACGGGGCCGAAGCGGCCTGGCAGCAGTGGCTGACCGGGCTCCTCGCCTGAGAGCCCCACAGGTACACCCGTACGCCGCCGGCACCGCCCGGCCGCAGGGGACCGGACCACTCCCGGTGCCGCCGGAACGACCGCGCTCCGCTTCAACGCGGCCCAAGCGTGCTCCGAACAGCCGAAATGCACACGACAGACCAAGGAGTCCTCAATGCGTACCCTGATCAGCACTGCCTTCATGTCGCTCGACGGCGTCGTCGAGGCCCCGGGCGACGAACCGGGCTACCGGAACTCCGGATGGACCTTCAAGGACGTCGAGTTCCTCCCCGAGGCATACGAGATCAAGGGGCGGGAGCAGATGGAGGCCACCGCGATCCTGCTGGGCCGGATCAGCTATGAGGTGTTCAGCCCAGTTTGGCCGAACCTGCAGGAATTCGCGCACTACAACACGTTGCCGAAGTACGTCCTCTCCACCACCCTCACCAAAGAGGACCTGGTGTCGAACTGGGGCGAGACCACGATCCTGCGCTCACTCGACCAGGTCACCGCTCTCAAGCAGACCGAGGGAGGCCCGATCATCGTCCACGGCAGCGCCTCCTTGAACCACAGCCTCTCGGACGCCGGCCTGATCGACCGCTACCACCTGCTCGTCTTCCCGCTGCTGCTCGGCGCCGGCAAGCGACTGTTCAGTACCACGGACAGGGACACCCAGAAACTGAAGCTGGTAGAGCACGACGTCTACGCCAACGGCCTGCAGAAGCAGATCTTCGACGTGGTCCACTGACAATGTGCTCCGGCGTCTCGCTCTTCACCGCCCAGACGACAAGGACCCCGGAGCGCAACAGTGCGGCCACCAGGTCGCGAGCCTGGCCGCTGAGCCCGGCGTGTCCCGGGCCGGGGCGAACGTCTCGGGGAGCTGCTGGACCAGGGCCTGTCCGCCTTGTCGTCGGAGCCGCCGCAGCCGGCCAGGGCCGCTCCGTGGGGGGGACGGGGTCGCCCATGATGCGTGGTCGGCCCTCCTGGGGGACACGGGTTCTCGTGCCGATGACGCGCTGCCGGGTTAGCACCGCGCATCAATGTGGCTTCCGGCTCGTGCTGCTTCTTCGTTCGCTTAAACCGGACGGCGGGCCGTAACGTACTCTGAACTGGTTGTCGGAGATCACCCCCCGGGCGCGCGGGGTGGACGGACCCGGAGGGCACGCCGCATGGTCTACTACCTGGCTGGAGCGCTGATCCTCTTCTTCGGCCTGCTGGTCTCCATCGCGCTGCACGAGCTCGGGCACTTCAGCTTCGCCAAGCTGTTCAAGGTGCGGACCACGCAGTTCATGGTCGGGTTCGGGCCCACGATGTGGTCGAGGCACAGGGGCGAGACCGAGTACGGCGTCAAGTGGATCCCGCTCGGCGGCTACATCCGCATGATCGGCATGCTGCCGCCGCGCAAGGGCGATGCGCCCGGGCAGGTGCGGCGGATCAGCACCGGGCCGTGGCAGGGGCTGATCGAGTCCGCCCGGGGGGCCTCGCTGGAGGAGGTCGGGCCCGGCGACGGCGACCGCGTGTTCTACGCCAAGAAGTGGTGGCAGAAGCTGCTCATCATGTTCGGCGGGCCCGCGATGAACCTGCTGCTCGCGGTGCTGTTCTTCGCGATCCTGCTGATGGGCATCGGGACCAACCAGCCGCAGCCGGTGATCAAAGAGGTCGCCGAGTGCATGGTGCCGGCCAGCGCGAAGGTCACCGAGTGCCCGGCGAACGCGGCGCCGACGCCCGCGCGGCAGGTCGGGCTGCGGGCGGGCGACCGGATCGTGGCGTTCGACGGCCGGAAGGTCGACGACTACGGGCAGCTGCAGCGCATGATCCGCAGGGACGGCGGCAGGACCGTGCCGATGACCGTCCGGCGGGACGGCGAGGACGTGCGGTTGAACGTCCCCATCACCCGCAACCAGATGTACGACCTCAAGGACGAGGACAAGGTCGTCAACGTCGGGTTCCTCGGCATAACGCCGTCCAGCGCGATCGAGCGGCAGGGGCCGGGCGCGGTCGCCAGCACGATGGGCGACCTGACCGCGCGGACCGTCGGCGCGCTGGTGCGGATGCCGCAGAAGATGGTCGGCGTGTGGAACGCGGCCTTCGGCGGCCACGAGCGCGACCCGAACGGGCCGATCGGCGTCGTCGGCGTCAGCCGGATCGGCGGCGAGGTCGCCGCGTCCGACGACTTCACCGGCACGCAGAAGGTCTCCTTCTTCGTGATGCTGCTCGGCTCGCTGAACCTCGCGGTCGGGCTGTTCAACCTCATCCCGCTCCTGCCGCTGGACGGCGGGCACATCGCCGGCGCGCTCCTGGAGGCGGTCAAGAAGGCGTTCGCCCGGATCTTCCGCAGGCCCGACCCGGGTTACGTGGACGTCGCCAAGGCGCTGCCGGTGACGTACGTGATGGCGGTCGTCCTGATCGTCATGGGCGGCCTGCTGATCTACGCCGACCTGTTCAACCCGATCCGCGTCACCGGGTGACGTCCGGCATCGTGCCGGTCTTCAGGAAGACGTCCAGCGCGGCCAGGTAGGGGTCGATGTCGAGGCCCTGCCTCGCCAGCCACGCGTCCGACCCGTAGGTGCCCGCGTACCGCTCGCCGCCGTCGCACAGGAGCGTGACGACGCTGCCGCGCTCCCCGCGGGCCCGCATCTGCGCGATCAGTTCGGCCGCGCCCCACATGTTCGTGCCGGTCGAGCCGCCGACGCTGCGGCCGCTGACCTCGCTCGTCCAGCGCATCGCCGCGATGGACGCCGCGTCCGGCACCCGGATCATCCGGTCGATCACCGTGGGCAGGAACGACGGCTCGACGCGGGGGCGGCCGATGCCCTCGATCCGCGAGCCCGCCGCGGTGCGCCCGGGGTCGCCGTCGGCGAACGAGCCGTGGAACGCCGACCCCTCCGGGTCGACCACCGCCAGCCGCGTCTGGAACATCCGGTAGCGGGCGTACCGGCCGATCGTCGCGGACGTCCCGCCGGTGCCCGCGCCCACCACGATCCAGGACGGCTCCGGGAACCGCTCCAGCCGCATCTGCTCGAAGATCGACTCGGCGATGTTGTTGTTGCCGCGCCAGTCCGTCGCCCGCTCGGCGAAGGTGAACTGGTCCATGAAGTGGCCGCCGCACTCGGCCGCGAGCCGCCGCGACTCCTCGTAGATCGCCGAAGGGTCGGCCACCAGGTGGCAGCGGCCGCCGTGGAACTCGATGAGCTGGATCTTCTCCGGGCTGGTGGAGGCCGGCATGACCGCGATGAACGGCAGGCCGAGCAGCCGCGCGAAGTACGCCTCCGACACCGCCGTCGACCCGCTGGACGCCTCGATGATCGTGGTGTCCCGGCGGATCCAGCCGTTCGCCAGCCCGTACAGGAACAGCGACCGCGCGAGCCGGTGCTTCAGCGAACCCGTGGGGTGGACGGACTCGTCCTTCAGGTAGAGGTCGATGCCCCACTCCGGCGGCAGCGGGAACACGTGCAGGTGCGTGTCGGCGCTGCGGTTGGCGTCGGCGTCCACGAGCCGGATCGCCTCGGCGATCCACGCCCGGTATCCGGGATCGCAGCGGTCCACGATGCGGCTCATGACGGTTCTCTCCTTGATCGTCGGCAGGGTCCCACGATATCCGCGCATGTCAGGGTGCATCATTGAGGAGGCGGGGGGCAGATGATCGAGATGTTCGACGAGCGCATCGTGGCGACCGGGCGGCTGCCGCTGTTCGGTTTCTTCGTCGCGTTCATGGTCACGTTCGTGCTGACGCGGGTGAACGTGCGGCTGATCCGCGCGAACGTCCGCTGGTGGTTCCGGAACGTGAAGGCGGGCGACGTGCACATCCACCACGTCGTGTTCGGCGTGGTGCTGATGCTGATGGGCGGGGTGGCGAGCCTCGCCGTCCCGGACGCCTACGTCGGCCTCGACCTGGCGGCGGCCGTGGTGTTCGGGATGGGCTCGGCCCTCGTCCTGGACGAGTTCGCGCTGATCCTGCACCTCAGCGACGTCTACTGGACGGAGAAGGGCCGCGCGTCCCTCGACGCCGTGTTCGTCGCCATGGCGGTGACCGGGCTGCTGCTGCTCGGCATCCGCCCCCTCGGCTACGAGGGCATCGCGCCCGACCCGGGCACCGGGCTGATCACCCGCGTCTACGTCGCCTCCCTCGCCGTCAACCTCGTCCTCGCCGTGCTCACGCTGCTGAAGGGCAAGATCTGGACGGGGCTCATCGGGCTGTTCATGCCCGCGCTGCTGATCGTCGGCGCGATCCGGGTGGCGCGGCCCGGCTCGCCCTGGTCGCGCTGGCGCTACGACCCGGACTCGCGCCGGTACCAGCGGGCCGTCCGGCGCGAGAAGCGGCTCAGGCGGCCGCTGATCCGCGCCAAGATCTGGGTGCAGGAGTTCATCGCGGGCCGGCACGACCTCATCCCGCCCGAGCTGCTGCAGCGCCGCGCCGAGGCCGCCGAGCGGGTCCGCCGCCGCAAGATGGCCCGCGCCGCCGCCCGCGCCGAGCGCCGGACCGAGCGCCGGGCCGAACGCGGCCGGGCGCGCCGCGCCGAGCGCCGGGCGGCCCGCCGCGCGGCCGTCCGGGCCGAGTGGGAGGCCGTCGAGCGCGCCGAGCGCAACGCCGCGGCACGCGCCCAGCGGGAGGCCGCGGCACGGGCGCGGCGCCGCACCCTGTCGCGCGTGCGCAGGCGGACCGGCTCGCCGATCCGGACCCGCGCCGCGTCCACCCGGCGGGCCCGCGGCCGCCCGCACGGGCAGGAGCCGCCGTCCGGGGAGCAGCCGCCGGCGGAGGCCCCCGAGCTCAGTCCGTGACGGGGCTCAGTCCATGACGGGCGCGACGGCCCGGACGGTGTCGATCGTGTCGGCCTCGGTAGCGGACTTGTCGGGCCGGTACCGCAGGACGCGGGCGAACCGCAGCGCGATGCCGCCGGGGTAGCGGGGGCTGTGCTGGACGCCGTCGAACGCGATCTCGACGACCAGCTCGGGCCGGACGTGCACCGTCCAGGAGTCCTCGCGCACGGCCAGTTCGCGCAGCTTCTCCGTCTGCCAGGCGAGCAGCTCGTCGGTGAGCCCCTTGAAGGTCTTGCCGAGCATGACGAAGCCGCCGGTCTCGGGGTCGCGGGCACCGAGGTGCAGGTTGGACAGCAGGCCCTGCCGGCGGCCGTGCCCCCACTCGACGGCGAGCACGACGAGGTCGAGGGTGTGCCGGGGCTTGACCTTGATCCAGCCGGCGCCGCGCCGCCCGGCCGTGTACGGGGTGTCGAGCGCCTTGACGACGACGCCCTCGTGGCCGCGCGCGACGGCCTCGTCGAAGACCTCCTTGGCCTTCGCGGGGTCGCCGGTGACCACCCGGGGCATCCGCAGATCCTCGGGGACGACCCGCGCGAGCGCCTCGTACCGCTCGGCCCCGGACGCGTCGAGGAGGCCCTCGCCGGGCGCGCCCTGCGGAGGGGCGCCGCCGGCCTCCACGAGGTACAGCACGTCGAACAGGAAGACGGCCAGCGGCACCGGCTCGGTGTCCTTCGCCGTGCGGGTCGCGGTGCGGGCGGAGGTGACCTGGAACGGGTGGGGACGGCCGTCCGGCCGCAGGGCGATCAGCTCGCCGTCGAACACGGCCTCGCGGACGGGCAGCCCCCGCACCGCCTCCACCACCTCGGGCAGCCGGGAGGTGATCTCGTCCAGCGTCCGGGTGAACACCCGGACCCCGCCGCCGGACACGTGCACCTGGGCGCGGATGCCGTCGAGCTTCCACTCGACCGCGGCCTCGCCCTTGAGCTTGGCGAACGCCTCGTCGACCGACGGCGCGGCGGCGGCCAGCATCGGCTTGACCGGCCGCCCGACCTCCAGCGTGAACGCGCGCAGCCCGTCCGCCCCCTCCGCGAGGGCGGTCGTCGCGACCGGGCCGAGCGAGCCGCGCAGCATGAACGCGCGCCGGACCTCGGCGGAGGGCACCCCGGCCGCCGCCGCGATCGCCTCGGCCATCACCCCGTCCAGCGCGCCCTGGCGCAGCTCGCCCGCCAGCAGCCTGACGAGGAAGCCCTGCTCGGGGGCGGTGGCGCGGCCGAACAGCGCCGCGAGCAGCTCGCGCCGCCGGGCGACCGAGCCGGGCCCGGACACGGCGCCGATCTCGCCGAACGCCGCGTCCACCCCGGGCACGGTCAGGGACGGCTCCGCGGCGGGCGGCGGGAGGTCGCGCAGCGCGGCGTACCCCACCCCGATCTGGCGTTGCGGCAGCTCGCCGGACAGGTAGGCGACGACGGTCGCGGCCTCGCCCGGGTCGGCCGCGCGCAGGCACTCCGCGAGCGCGGACACCTTGGCCTTGCGGCCCGAGGTGCCCGCGACCGCCTCCGAGGTCCGCGCGATGTCCGCTATCAGCATTCCTTCATTGTGACCAGCGGGTCTGACGAACGGCACCGCCAGGGGGCATGGTCAGGCGCCGCGACCCTGGTTACGTTGACGGGTGGCGGGAACGGTCGGCGAAACGGGAGTGAGGAGCGCGGCGTGGGCCTTCAGCGTCCGGTCGAGCCGTTCCACCGGCCGTACTCCGGCCCTGAGCCGCCGGCCCCGGGGCGCCGCCCGCGCAGGCTGTACGCGCTGATCGCGGCGGCCGCGGCGCTCGCCGCCGCGGCGGTCGTGGTGATCCTCGTCATGTCCGGGGGGAGCGAGCAGGAGAAGGCCGCCCCGCGGCGGACGCCGCCGGACGGCCCGTCGCAGCCGCCCGGCCGCCCGTCCGGTTCGCAGGGCCCGTGGCAGAAGGTGATCAACGCGCTCCCGGCGCCGTGCGGGACGGTCGCGGCGGCCACGGTCGAGCGGGCCGTCCCGAAGGCGACGCGGCGGCAGAGCGCGAACTCGACGCTCACCACGTGCACGTACTCCTCGACCGGCTCAAGCTTCCGCTGGCTGCGCGTGGAGGCGCACCTGTACGCGCCGGGCGACACCGCGACGCCCGTCCAGGACGCCGGGGGCTACTACGACGCGCAGTGGGCGCAGGCGCACGACGCGCCGCTCGTGCGGACCGTCACCCTGGAGCGCCGCGGCGGCATCGGGGACGAGGCGTTCCGCTGGTTCAAGACCGACGAGGGGCAGCCGACGGTGGTCGGGCAGGTCACGGCCCGGATCCACAACGCGGTCTTCACGGTCGGCTACAGCGAGCAGGCGCCGCGCGAGGGGCCCGCGGACGCCCGGGAGCGCGCGTGCCTCGGAACCGCCACCGCCGTCGCCCGGGAAGTCCTCGCCGCGCTGAACCGGTCCTGACCTGAATCGGCCGATCATGGCCGCACTTCTGCCGGCACCTTCTATGGTGAACCGGTAAAGGGGAGGGAGTGCGCCGATCGGGCTTTCGCGCGAAGCGGGGGGATCGGTGCGCAGCGAGGTTTGGGGAGGAGGGGGTCGACGTCGTGACCATGCCATCGTTCGGAGTGTCCTGGGTGCGTGACATGCGGGGCTAGCAGCCCTTACTCGCCCTTGGGCCGCGGAGTGGTCCCTGCTCCGCGGCCCTTTCTCCCACCCGTGCCAGGTCCAGTTCCGCGCCATTGTCGAACCATTTTCTAATAAACGGTTCGACGGCGGACGAATGGCGCCGGGCGTAACGGCCCGGTGCGTCGGTCACCGCTCCAGCAGTCCCGCCCGGACCCATACGTCGCGCGCCCGGCCGTCCAGGAAACCGACCTCGTCCAGGAACGCGGTGCATTTACGGAACGACCACGCCATCGTGGCGCGCCGGTGCGGGCTGCGCGCCGCCACGCGCCGCGCGAGCCCCGGGTCCAGCCCCACCGCCGTGTAGCAGGACGGGTGGACGAGCTGCGCGGCCACCAACCGCGTCGCCTGCGCCATCCCGTAGGCCGCCATCCGCCGCCGAACCGGCGGGACCTCGGCGGCCAGCCGCTTCAGCTCCTCCCGCGCGTACCTGATGTGCCGGGCCTCCTCGACCACGTGGATCCGGGTGACCTGGCGGATCATCGGCTGGACGGCCTCGTCCGGGAACGTCAGCCGCTGGAACGCGTCGGTGAACTCCTCCACGATCAGCGTCCCGGCGAACATCGGCATCGGGTCGTACACGGCGCCGAACAGCTTGGCGAAGTGGAACTCCAGCGCCCGGGGCCGGTGCGTGCGCAGCCCGCACGCGCGCACCATCCGGCCGAACATCTTCGAGTGGCGGCACTCGTCGGCGATCTCCGTCAGCGCGTACGCCACGTGGTCGCTGTCGTAGCGGTGCCGGTAGGCGTGCATCACCAGCGACTGCATCAGCAGCATCTCCGACCAGATGCCGAACGAGGCGATGCTGCACATCTCCCGCCTGGTCAGCTCCACCCGCTGCCGGTGCGTCAGCCCGTCCCACAGCGGCGTCTCGTAGATCGACGTGAGCTGGGGCGGGAAGTAGAACACGTCCGGGTCCTGCGGGGCGTCCCAGTCGACGTCCACGTCCGGGTCGAAGGAGTGCTTGCGGGACGCGCGCAGCAGCCGCTCGGCGACCACCTCCCGGTGGGTCAGCTCCAGCGTGTGGTCGCCGTCGCCGCACCGGATCCGCGCCGTCCAGTTCCGGGGACGGCCGTCGCTCAGCAGGACATCGGGGGGCATCGGTCCTTCTCCTCTCACCGCGGGGAGAGCCGGGGGCCGCGCCCGTCGGCGGGCGCTAACCCCGGGCGGGGATCCTGGCCAGCAGGCGCAGGGAGGCGGGGGAAACCCTGGACAGGGCGTGCAGGAGGTGCCCCTCGGCGTTGACGGGCACGACGGGCCTGTTCTTGATGATGGCGTGGACGACCCGCTCGGCGACCTTCTCCGGCGGGTAGTTGCGCAGCTTGATGGCACGCTGCCCGCGCTCGCGCAGGCGTGCGCGGGCCTCGGCGTCGCCCTCCAGGTGGAGGGCGTTGTCGACGATGCTGGTGTTGACGAATCCGGGGCAGACGGCCGTGACGCCGATGCGCGATCCGGCCAGTTCGGCGCGCAGGCATTCGCTGAGCATGAGGACGGCGGACTTCGTGGTGCAGTAGGCGGGCATGGCGCGCCACGGCGCGAAGGCGGCGGCCGACGCGATGTTGACGATGTGGCCGCCGAGGTTCGGCTTGTCGGGCTTGTTGGGCAGCGCGTCCACGCGGTCGCGCATCTGGCGGCCGAACAGCCGGCAGCCGTGGATCACGCCCCACAGGTTCACGCCGAGGATGCGCTCCCAGTCCTCGACGCCGGTGTCCAGGAAGGGGCCGGTGACCGCGATGCCGGCGTTGTTGACGACGATGTCGGGGACGCGGTGGGTCTCCTTCACCCGCGCGGCGAAGTCCTCCATCGCGGCCTCGTCGGCCACGTCCACCTCGTAGGCGGTGCCGCCCGCGCCGAGCGTCTTGGCGAGGGTGACCGTGCGCTCGGCGGCGGGGAGGTCGATGTCCGCCGCGACGACGGTGGCGCCGTTCCCGGCCAGGGCGAGGGCGACGGCCCGGCCGATGCCGCTGCCGGCTCCGGTGACGACGGCGAGCGCTCCGTCGAAGTGCGCGAGGGGCATCCAGACCTCCGAGGTGTGCGGCGGATCGAATGATCTGAACGTTACTCAGCCCGCCGCCGCCGCGTCGGCGATGACGGCGTCCACCTCCGCTTTGCGGGCGGTCTCCTCGGCGGCGAACCGCTCGGCGTCCACCTTCTCGGCGATCTCCTCGTCCTGGTGCATGAGGGCGTCGAGGTCGGCCTTGGACATGTCCAGGACGCCCATGTCGTCATAGGCGCTCCGGATGCCGTCGCTCCACAGCCCGATGTCCTTCACGCACGGCACGATGCGGCTGAACAGCAGGCTCTGGAACATCCGCATGTACGGCGAGTTCTCGACCATCTCGTCGACCTCCTTCGGGTCGATCCCGAAGTTGGTCCAGATCTCCCGGCCGCGGATGCGGTCGCGCATCAGGTAGCAGCCCTCGATGACGAACTCCTCGCGCTCGCGGAGCTCCGCCTGCGAGAGCTGCTTGTAGTAGTCGCGCAGCGCCAGCCGCCCGAACGCGACGTGGCGCGCCTCGTCCTGCATGACGTAGGCGAGGATCTGCTTGGGCAGCGGCTTGGTGGTGATGTCGCGGATGACGCCGAACGCGGCGAGCGCGAGGCCCTCGATGAGCACCTGCATGCCGAGGTAGGGCATGTCCCAGCGCGCGTCGGTGAGGGTCTCGTTCAGCAGGTCCTGCAGCTTGGTGTTGATCGGGTAGACCATCCCGACCTTCTCGTGCAGGAACCGCGTGAACAGCTCGACGTGGCGGGCCTCGTCCATCGTCTGGGTGGCGGAGTAGAACTTGGAGTCCAGGTCGGGCGCCGACTCCACGATGCGGGCGGCGGTGACCATCGCGCCCTGCTCGCCGTGCACGAACTGGGAGAACTGCCAGGACGCGGAGTGCCGCCGCAGCTCACCGCGCTCCTTCTCCGACAGCATGTCCCAGTACTTCGTGCCGTAGATGGCGAGGGACTGGTCGGGGACGCCGAGGACGTCGTGCGGATCGACCTCCAGGTCCCAGTCGATGCGCTTGACCGAGTCCCACTGCTTGTCCTTGCCCTTCTGGTAGAGGGCGAGGAGGCGGTCGCGCCCGTCGTCGTACTCCCAGGTGAACCTGGCGTCGCCGGTCATCGGGACGGTCCAGGCCCCGGACGGGACGGAGCCGGTGTAGAGATCGTGGGTCGACATGGGGCGTCCTCCCCGAGCGCGGGCGTTGCGCCGCCCGCTGGTACGTACGCTGTACGTTTTACGTACAATGTACGTACCGTGTCATGACACACTTACGGTGTCAACGGCGAGGAGGAGCGGAAGCGATGGCGAGGCGTGTGACCTCCGACACCCCGCGACCGGGCCTGACCCGCGCGCGCGTCGTGGAGGCGGCGGTCGAGGTGATCGAGCGCGAGGGCGCGGACGCGCTGTCCATGCGCCGGGTCGCCGCCGAGTTGGACGTCGCCGTGATGTCGCTCTACAACCACGTCCCGAACAAGGGCGCGCTGCTGGAGGGCGTGGCCGAGCACGTCGTCGCGGGGCTGGAGCTGTCCGACGACCCGTCCGAGCCGTGGCAGGAGCGCGCGCGTGCGCTCGTCCGGGCGTTCCGCAAGGTCGCCCACGACAACCCGCGCTGCATGTCGATCGTCCTCACCCACAAGGTCGACACCCCGGTGGGACTGCGGCCGGCCGAGCGCGCCCTGGCCCTCGCCGACGCGGCCGGGTTCGACGGCGAGACGGCCGTGCGCATCATGCGGGCGCTCATCGCCTACGCGCTCGGCGCCCAGATGCGCGAGATCGGCATGGCGAAGATGCTGGGGCACCTCGCCGAGACGGGGGCCGAGTCATGGACGCGCCTGGACCCGGACGAGTTCCCGCACGTCCTCGCCTACGGTCCGGCGCTGGCCGACGTCGATCCCGAGACCGACTTCGAGTTCGGCCTCGACCTGCTCATCGGGGCGCTGGACGCGCTTCCCCGGCGGGCGCCAGGTAAGGGCTGAGGCCGTTCCAGCAGAAGTCGGTCATGTAGCGGGCCGCGTCCTCCGCCGACACGTCGGGACGGCCCGTCTGCCACAGCGCCATCCGCTCGCTCGCGCCCATGATGATCTGCGTGTACGCCTCGACCGCCCCGCCCGGGGCGGACGGCGCGAACGTGCCGAGCACTCCGGCGATGAGCTCGCTCTGCTGCCGCCGGGTCTCGTCGATGGCCTGGATGGCCTCCGGGGTGGCGGCCATCGGCTCGCGCAGCAGCATCGCGAACGACCTGCTGTGCTCGTCGATGAAGCGGAAGTAGGCGACCATCCCGCGCGACAGGATGTCCTCGGGGGTGGTGGCGCCCGCCATCGCCTTCTGCGTGACGTCGAACAGTTCGGCCTTGGAGCGGCTCACGCATGCCACGAGCAGCCCGTCCTTGGAACCGAAGTACTCGTAGAGCATCGGCTTGGAGACCCCGCAGCGCTCGGCGATCTCGTCCATGGAGGCGGCCTGGTAGCCGCGCTCGCCGAACACCCGCTCCGCCACGTCCAGCATCTGCCGCTCGCGCTCGGCGCGCGCCATCCGGCGGCGGGGCGGGGGTGTGGCGCCACTCACAGGAGATTCCCCTCTGTTGGACCTACCGTCAGTAACCTACTCCCGGTAACTTACTGCGAGTAGGTTATCTGAGAGGAGGGGTCATGAGCGAGCGCGCCCCCGCGATCGTCATCATCGGCTCCGGCTTCGCCGGCCTCGGCATGGCGATCCGGCTCAAGCGGTCCGGTTTCCACGACTTCGTCGTGCTGGAGAAGAGCGAGGCGCTGGGCGGGACCTGGCACGACAACACCTATCCGGGCTGCGCCTGCGACGTCCCGTCGCACATGTACTCCTTCTCCTTCGAGCTGAACCCGGGCTGGACGCGGATGTTCGCGCCGCAGCCGGAGATCCGCGCCTACATGGAGCGGACCGCCGGCAAGTACCGGGTGCGCGAGCACATCCGCTTCGGCGCGGCGGTCGAGTCCATGGAGTACGACGACGACGCCCGCCGCTGGAAGGTGGCGCTCGCCGACGGGACGGTCCTCACCCCGAAGGCCGTCGTGTCCGGCATCGGCGCGCTGCACGTCCCGTCCTTCCCGGACCTGCCGGGCGTCGAGCGGTTCCGGGGGACGGCGTTCCACTCCGCCGAGTGGGACCACTCCTACGACCTCACCGGCAAGCGGGTCGCCGTCATCGGCACGGGCGCGTCCGCGATCCAGTTCGTGCCGAAGATCGCCAAGCGGGCGGGCGAGCTCGTCGTCTTCCAGCGGACGCCGCCGTGGATCCAGCCGAAGCCCGACCTGCCCATCCCCGCGCCCGTCCGCGCGGTGTTCGGGAAGGTGCCGGGCGCCGCCCGCGCGTTCCGCGGTGGCATCTACTGGGCGCTGGAGGCCCGCGCGGTCGGCTTCACGATCGACCCGCGGCTGTCCACCCCGCAGGAGAAGATCGCCCGCCGGCACATCGCCAACCAGGTCGCCGACCCCGGGCTGCGCGCCAAGGTGACGCCGGACTACACGATCGGCTGCAAGCGGATCCTGCTGTCCAACGACTACTATCCGGCGCTCTCGCGTCCCAACGTCGAGGTGGAGACCTCCGGCATCGCCGAGGTGCGGGAGAACTCGGTCGTCACCGAGGACGGCCGCGAGTACGAGGTCGACTGCATCGTCTACGGCACCGGCTTCAAGGTGACCGACGCCCTCACCGACCTGCGCGTCACCGGCCGGGGCGGCGTCAAGCTCCAGGAGATCTGGGCGGACGGCATCGAGGCGCACCGCGGCACGACGATCCCCGGCCTGCCGAACTTCTTCATGCTGCTCGGCCCGAACACCGGCCTCGGCCACAACTCCGTCGTCTTCATGATCGAGGTGCAGATCCAGCACGTGCTGAGCTGCCTGCGCCTGCTCCAGGAGTCCGGCGCCGACGCCATCGAGCCGAAGCCGGAGGCCGCGCGCCGCTTCAACGACCGCATGCAGCGGCGGCTGCGCCGCGCCGTCTGGAACGAGGGCGGCTGCAACAGCTGGTACCTCGACGACCAGGGCGTCAACCGGACCCTCTGGCCGGGCCACACCTTCGAGTTCTGGGCCGGCTCCCGCAAGGCCCGCGCGGAGGAGTTCGTCCTCACTCGCTGACCGCGCCCGCCCGTGCTGACCAGGGGGCATGGTGAAACCGCTGATGCCGCGACCGGTCGCCCGCTTCAACAAGGCCGTCACGAACCGGATCCAGGGCGTCTACGCCCCCTACCTCCCGCCCCTCGCGGTGATCGTCCATCGGGGGCGCCGGTCGGGGCGGGAGTACCGCACGCCGGTGACCGCGTTCCGCAGCGGCGACCGGCTCATCGTCGGGCTGCCGTACGGGCGGGACGCCGACTGGGTCCGCAACCTGCTCGCCGAGGGCCGCGGCGGCGTGGAGCGGCTCGGCCGCGTCCGGCGCCTCGGCCGCCCGCGCGTGCTGACGGCCGCCGACGCCGCCGAACTCCCGCCCCCCGCCCGCCTGGCGGCCCGCCACATGGACGTCCTGGTCGCCGACATCGAGGACTGAGGGGCCTCGCGACGAGGCGGGGATGCCCGTGACCGCCCTGCGCGGCGCTACTTGGCGGGCGTGAACATCGGGCGGAAGCCCGCGACGAGCTGGCGGATCACCGGTCGCTGCTCGGCCGGGGTACGGCCGCGCAGGTCGTGGATCGGGTCGAGGCCGTCGTAGTACGGGGCGAGCGCGAGGAACGGCAGGATCATCATCAGCCAGGTGGCGAGGACCTCCAGGTCGGCCTCCTCCCCGATGGCGCCCTGCCCCTTCCACAGCTCCAGCGTCGGGTGGATGACCAGCAGGTAGTGCTGGTTGGCCGTGTCGCGGACGACGGACCGGACGCCGTTGTCGAGCTCGAAGTTCGTGGCCGCGGTGACGCCGCGCTCCAGCGGGTGGTCGGCCATGTACTCGGTCCAGTCGCACAGCACGTCGACCAGCCACTCGTCGAAGGACTGGTCGAAGTCGATCCGCTCGATGCGGCGCTCCATCTCCTCGCGGATGCGGCGCGACGCCTCGTCGCACACGAACGCGAAGAACTCCAGCTTGTCGCTGAAGTACTGGAACAGCGAACCCTTGGCGATGCCGGCCTCGCGGGCGATCGTGTTGAGGCTGCCGGTCGAGTACCCGTGTTCGCCGAACTCGCGCATCGCCACTTCGAGCACGCGTTCGCGCTTGGCGACGTTGAGGCGGAACCAGGTCGACGTCGGCATGGACCCCTTCGACTTTCCGTCAGGAACCGGTAACCAGGAGGTCAGGATAACGGTCTGTCGCACCCCCTGTGACCCGAACGTCACCCGCGCCCCTGGCGGGTCCTGGTCACCGTGCGCCGGGCTGGCCCCGGCGGGCGCGCCGGCGACGGTACAGACTCGCGGCGCGGAGGGTGGCGTCGAGGGAGAACCGGGCGTCCGCGTTCTCGAGGCTGTCGCCGAGGTAGCCCTCCAACTGGCGGAGCCGGTACCGGACGGTCTGCGGGTGGATCTTCAGGCGCTCCCCGATGTCGACGGCGGTCGCCCGGGTGGTGACGGATTCGGTGAGCGTCTCGACGAGGCGCTTGCGCTGCCCGTCCGACACGTCCTGCAGTGGTTCCAGGTGCCGGCGGGTGAGCTCCTCGACCAGCGGCGGATCGGACAGCAGCCACATGGTCATCAGGTGGTCCTCGCAGGGGATGAGGGAGCCGTCCGGGATGATGCCCTCCTCGGCGAGGTCGAGGACGCGGCGGGCCCAGCGCAGCGAGTGGGCGGCCCGTTCCAGCGGCAGGGTGAGGCCGAGGACGCAGCTGGCGTCCGGCAGCGCGGCGCGCAGCATGTTCCGCCGGTCGGCGGTGAGCGGCCCGGGGACGAGCAGGCACGGTTCCGCCGAGTCGAAGTCGGTGAGGATGTCGGTGTCGAGCGCGGAGCGGGTGCAGGGCGCCCCGGGGTGGACGGCGACGAGGGTGGCCTCGGCCGGCAGCGGCCACCAGCCGGTGGACTTGGCGAGGTCCTCGATGGCCTCGGGGACGACGGCGGGCCGCTGCAGGATCAGATGCAGCAGCCGGCGCCGCTCCTCGCGGCGGCGCAGGTCGGCGTGCCCGGTGGCCTGCTGGTAGCCGAGGCGGGCCTGTGCGACGGATTCCTCGAGGTAGACGAGCATGGCGTCGACGGCGGCGGACACGACGAAGGTGGGGACCTGCGCGCGCTCGGCGAGGACGGCCGTGCGGCGCCACGCGACGTGGAAGGCGATCCGGGCCGCGGCCTGGAGGTGGTCGAGGCTGCGCCCCTCGATGGCCTCGAAGCGGCCGAGGGCGCGGCATGTCTCGTCGCGCTGGTCGGTGGAGGCGTCCGGATCGGAGATCCGGTCCAGGAAGGCCGGCAGCAGGATGTCGGCGCAGAGCCGGAGGGTCTGGTCGTAGGCGGGATCGGGCCGGTCGTACTCCGGGATGCTCCGCTTGATCTCGGTGACGATCTCGTTCGTGACGTCGGACAGTTCCGCGCGCAGCAGGCCGAGGAATTCTTGGAAGTCAGTTTGACTCCGGTCGTGTTCAGACAAATCTAATGCCTGCGACATGGGAAAGCGAACCTCCACATCGAGCCGGCCGGGCGCCGTGGCGCCGTCCTGGCGGCGGCGCTGTATGGGGGTGTGCCGGACGGGAGGCGAACACCCCGGAATGAGATCGATAACACCGTGAACATAAAGTCACCAGTCGACGGTGGCAAGGGTCTTCGGTTCGATCGGCCGCACGGCGGCGCATCATTGCGCGTGATGTGACAAGAATGACGTTCGGTTGCTGGGTCGGTGACAAAACTGGTTGCCTGGAAGGGCGGGCGTGCCGCCGGCCGACCTCATGTTACCGACGGGTAGTCAACCGATGACGGTTCCGGGGCGAGGGAAGACTAAGTCGGTGACAAATTTCTGAGGCCATTTACCGAATTGTGCCGAAGAGCCTGCGATCCCCTATTGAATACTGTGTCTAGTGCGCCGTAACGTCCTCGAAACCTCCTTCCTAGCGCGAGCGGTGGTGTCGTGGGAATTGAAGTGGTCGTCGAGGGGCTGACGAAAGTCTTCGGCCGGCAGACGATCTGGCGTGATGTCACGCTCACCCTTCCTCCCGGTGAGGTGAGCGTGCTGCTGGGCCCCTCCGGCACCGGCAAGACCGTCTTCCTCAAGTCGCTCGTCGGGCTGCTCAAGCCGGAGGAGGGCCGCGTCCTCATCGGCGGGGTCGACATGGTCAACGACCGCGACCGCGAGGTGTTCGAGGCGCGCAAGCGGTTCGGGCTGATGTTCCAGGACGGCGCACTCTTCGGCTCGCTGCCGCTGTTCGACAACATCGCGTTCCCGCTCCGCGAGCACACCCGCAAGAAGGAGTCCGAGATCCGGCGGATCGTGATGGAGCGGATGGAGATGGTCGGCCTCACCGGCGAGGAGCGCAAACTGCCCGGCCAGATCTCCGGCGGCATGCGCAAGCGCGCCGGCCTCGCCCGCGCGCTCGTCCTCGACCCGGAGATCATCCTGTGCGACGAGCCCGACTCCGGCCTGGACCCCGTCCGCACGGCGCACATCTCCCAGTTGCTGATCGACGTCAACGCGCGGATCGACGCGACGATGCTGATCGTCACGCACAACATCGACATCGCCGCGACCGTCCCGGACAACATCGGCATGCTGTACCGCCGCGACCTCATCGCGTTCGGCCCCCGCGAGGCGCTGCTGACCAGCGACGAGCCCGCCGTCCTGCAGTTCCTGCACGGCGACACGCGCGGACCGATCGGCATGTCGGAGGAGAAGGACGCCGCGCTGCTCGCCGCCGAGGCCGCCGGCCCCGCGCCCGTCCAACGCACCCTGGAGATCCCGCCGCAGCTGCGTCCCACGCCCGGGGCGCCGCCCCGGCAGGGCGAGCTGCGGCACGCGCGGCGCCTCGACGAGATGATGCCGCGCCTCTCCCGGCGGGCGCAGCAGGCGATCTACGCCAACCGCAGGCACGCGCCGGAGGGCGGCGTCCCCGATGCGAACTGACCGCCCTCGAACCGACGGGCCGACCGCACCGCGCGGCGACGCGCGCGTGCCCGAGGAAGGAGACGCGCGTGGCGGCACCTGACTCCGCCGTTCCCGGTGCCGGCGCACTGCGCCAGACCGGGCGGCTCTTCGCGCTCGCCGCGACGGTACTGGCGCTGTCGTTCCGGCGCCCGTTCCAGCTCCGCGAGTTGATCCAGCAGTTCTGGTTCATCGCGTCGGTGTCGATCCTGCCGACCGCGCTCGTGTCCATCCCGTTCGGCGCGGTCATCTCGCTCCAGGTCGGGTCGCTGGCCAAGCAGCTCGGCGCGCAGTCGCTCACCGGTGGGGCGAGCGTCCTCGCCGTCGTGCAGCAGGCCAGCCCGCTGATCGTGGCGCTGCTGATCTCCGGCGCGGCAGGGTCGGCGATCTGCGCGGACCTCGGCTCCCGGACGATCCGCGAGGAGATGGACGCGATGGAGGTGATGGGCGTCTCGCCCATCCAGCGCCTCGTGGTCCCGCGCGTCCTCGCCTGCATGGCGGTCGCGGTGCTGCTGAACGGCCTGGTGTCCGTCGTCGGGGTCGCGGGCGGCTACTTCTTCAACGTGCTGCTGCAGGACGGGACGCCCGGCGCCTACCTCGCCTCGTTCTCCGCGCTCGCGCAGCTGCCCGACCTGTACATCGGCGAGTTCAAGGCGCTGATCTTCGGATTCATCGCCGGGGTGGTGGCCGCCTACCGCGGCCTGAACCCGAACGCCGGCCCGAAGGGCGTCGGGGACGCGGTCAACCAGTCGGTCGTCATCACGTTCCTGATGCTGTTCTTCGTCAACCTCGTGCTGACCGCCATCTACCTGCAGGTCGTCCCCCCGAAGGGAGCGTGACATGGCGGTCCCCGGGGTTCGCCGCCTCCGCCCGGTGAAGCTGGTCTCCTGGCTGGACCAGCCCGGCGACCAGCTCGGCTTCTACGTCCGGGCGCTGCTGTGGACGCCGCGCGCGCTGCGCCGCTACCTGCGCGAGTCGCTGCGGCTGCTCGGCGAGGTCGCGTTCGGCAGCGGCGCGCTCGCCGTCATCGGCGGCACCGTCGGCGTGATGATCGGCATGACGGTGTTCACGGGCGTCGTCGTCGGCCTGTCCGGCTACGCCGCGCTCGACCAGATCGGGTCGGCGGCGTTCACCGGCTTCGTGTCGGCGTACTTCAACACCCGCGAGATCGCCCCCCTGGTGTCCGGGCTGGCGCTGTCGGCGACGGTCGGCGCCGGGTTCACCGCGCAGCTCGGCGCGATGCGGATCAACGAGGAGATCGACGCGCTGGAGGGCATGGGCATCCAGTCGGTGCCCTACCTGGTCACCACCCGGATCATCGCGGGGACCGTCGCGATCGTCCCGCTGTACGGCATCGGGCTGCTCAGCTCCTATCTGGCCTCCAGACAGGTGACGCTCTGGTTCAACGGGCAGTCGGCCGGCACCTACGACCACTACTTCAACATCTTCCTCGCCCCGGAGGACGTGCTGCTCTCGTTCGCCAAGGTGCTGATCTTCAGCGTGATGGTGGTGCTCGCGCACTGCTACTACGGCTACCGCGCGGTCGGCGGCCCCGCCGGCGTGGGCGTCGCCGTCGGCCGCGCGGTCCGTACCGCGATCGTGCTGATCAGCGTGACGGACTTCTTCGCCAGCCTCGCCATCTGGGGCGCCACGACCACCGTGAAGGTGACGGGCTGACAGACATGGGCCGAACTGACATGGAATGGATCTGACATGGCTCGGCGAACCACCCGGCACGTGGTCGGGCAGCGGCTCACCGGGGTGGCGTTCCTGCTCGTCCCGGCGCTGCTGGTCTGGTTGTCGATCGCGATCTACGACAAGCAGTTCACCGACGCGACGATGGTGACGCTGCGCACCTCGACGGCCGGGCACGAGATGCACGCGATGGCGGACGTGAAGGTCCGCGGCGTCGTCGTCGGCGAGGTCCGGTCCATCACGGCGGACGGGGCCGGCGCGAAGCTGGAGTTGGCGCTGAAACCGGGGGTGACCGACCGGATCCCGGCGGACGTCCAGGCGCGGCTGCTGCCGACGACGGTGTTCGGCGCCCGGTTCGTCTCGCTCGTCCCGCCGCCCGGGTCGGCGGGACGGCCGATCGCCGACGGCGATGTGATCTCCGAGGACCGCAGCCGGAACGCGGTGGAGCTGTCGGAGGTCCTCAACCACACGATGGACCTGCTCGACACCATCCAGCCGGCGAAGCTCTCGGCGACGCTGAACGCCATGGCGCGGGCGCTGGAAGGGCGCGGCGACCAGATCGGCCGCAACTTCGAGCAGCTCGACGCGTTTCTGACCAGGCTCAACCCGGAGGTGCCGGCGCTCGCCCGCAACCTCCAGGAGCTGGCGACGTTCACCCAGCACGCCTCCGACGCGGCGCCCGACCTGCTTCAGGCGCTCACGGACTTCACGGTCACCAGCCGGACGATCGTCGACCAGCGCACCGCCCTCGCGACCCTGTACGACGCGGTGTCGGGATCGTCCGCCGACCTTGAGGACTTCCTGCGCGCCAACTCCGGCAACATCATCGCGCTGGCGACCGAGAGCCGGGGGAGCCTGGACCTGATGCGCCGCTACGCCCCGGCCGCGCCCTGCACGTTCCGCGCGCTCGCCGGCTTCATCCCGACGATGAACAAGGTCCTCGGCAAGGGCACGGACGAGCACGGCGTCCACGGCGTGGTCGTGCCGGTCACGAGCAAGGGCCGCTACGTCCCGGGCAAGGACGCCCCCCGCTACGACGGCGGCGGCGGGCCGCGCTGCCCGGGCGTCCCCTACCTCGGAACCGGGGACGGGGTGCGGGTGCTGCCCGCCGGCGGCGCGCCGGGCCAGGGCGGCGCGGCCGGCAGCGGCCTCGGCCCCGCGAACTCGGCGTCGGAGAACGACCTGGTCAACGAGCTTGCCGGGGCGCCGCTGGACGAGGTCCCCGAGGAGCTGCCGGACTGGTCCAGCGTGCTGGTCGGGCCGATCTACCGGGGCACGGAGGTGACGGTGAAGTGAGGCTCACCGGTCAGGGGATCAAGGGCATGGGCTTCCCGCTCGTCAGCTCGCTGATCTTCATCGTGGTCACGGTGCTGGCGACCGCGCTGCTGGCGTCCAGCATCACCGGCGCCACCAGCGGCGACCGCGTCGCCTACTACGCCAAGTTCACCGACGTGGCCGGGCTCCATCCGGGGCACGGCGTGCGGATCGCGGGCGTCGAGGTCGGCCAGGTCGAGGAGATCAAGGTCAGCGACCGCCGGCTCGCCCGGGTGAAGATCTCCGTCGACCGGGACCGGCGGATCCCCGCGTCGGCGACCGCCGCCGTCAAGTACCTGAACCTGGTCGGCGGACGGTACGTCTCCCTCGGCCAGGGCACCGGCTCGCCCGGCCAGGTACTGAAGCCCGGCGGGACGATCCCGGTCGAGCACACCGCCGGGACGCTCAACCTCACCCAGCTGTTCCAGGGGTTCCAGCCGCTCATGCAGGCGCTGTCGCCCGGCGACGCCAACAAGCTCTCGGAGTCGGTCGTCAAGGTGCTCCAGGGCGAGAGCGGCACCGTGGAGAGCCTGCTGCGCACCGTCGGAGAGCTGACGAGCACGCTCGCCGCCAAGGACAAGGTGATCGGCCAGCTCATCGCGAACCTCGACAGCGTCGTCCAGACCATCAACGGGCGGGACCGGCAGCTCGTCGACCTGGTCACCACGCTGCGCCGGTTCACCTCCGGCCTCGCCACCGACCGCGTCCCGATCGGCCAGGCGCTCGGGTCGGTCGCCGACCTGACCACCGCCACCGCCGGGCTGCTCCAGGTCACGCGGGACCCGCTGAAGGACGACATCGTCGAGCTCGGCCGGCTCAGCGACAACCTCAACCGCGACGAGCCGCTGCTGACGCGCTTCCTCCAGCGCTCGCCCGGGAAGATGGCGACCTTCGGCCGCCTGGCCTCCTACGGCTCGTGGGTGAACTTCTACCAGTGCGAGGTGAAGTTGATCGGCGTCAGCTACGCGGGCTCCGACCTGTCGAACCAGCCGCCGCCGACCGGCCTGCCCATCAAGGACGCGAGGTGCCGCGGATGACGCCCCCGACCCCGCCCGCCGGCGGCCCGCCCCCCGTCCCCCCGGCGGGCGGGCCGCCTCCGCCGCTGCCGCGCGCCCTGCCGCGCCCGAAGCGGGGCCGGCCGCGGCTGAAGCCGTTGCGCGACCGCAACCCGATCGGGGTGGCGGCCGTCGGCATCGTGATCCTGCTCGCCCTCGGCACGCTCGCCTACCGCGTCGACCGGCTGCCGCTCGTCGGCGGCGGGACGACCTACAGCGCGTACTTCTCCGAGGCCGCCGGGTTGGACCCCGGCCAGGAGGTCCGTGTCGCCGGGGTGAAGGTCGGCAAGGTCACCGGCGTCTCGCTCAAGGGGAACAAGGTCAAGGTCACGTTCCGGGTGAAGGACACCTGGGTCGGGAACGCGACCCGCGCCACCATCATGATCAAGACGCTGCTGGGGTCGAAGTACCTCCAGCTGGACCCGCTCGGCTACCGCAGGCAGAACCCGAAGCAGCCGATCCCGCTCGACCGGACCGTGGCCCCCTACGACGTCACGACGGCGTTCCAGGACCTCGGCCGGACGTTCGAGCAGCTCGACACGACCAGGCTCGCGCAGAGCCTGGAGACGATCTCCACGACGTTCGAGGACACCCCGGCCAGCGTCCGGGTCGCGCTGCAGGGCCTGTCGGCGCTGTCCACCACGATCGCGTCGCGGGACGCCGAGCTGTCCCGGCTGCTCGCCGGGACCAAGCAGCTGTCCGGCACGATCGCCGCGCAGAACTCCCAGTTCGAGACGCTCTTCAAGGACGGCAACCTGCTGCTCGGCGAGCTGCGCCGGCGGCGCGACGCCATCCACGCGCTGCTCGTCGGCACGCAGCGGCTCGGCACGGAGCTGGTCGGCCTCGTCGACGACAACCGCCGCACGCTGGGCCCGACGCTGGCGTCCCTGGAGCGGGTCGTCGGCGTCCTCCAACGCAACCAGAAGAACCTGGAGCGCGTGCTGACGACGGCCACGCCCTACATCCGCGTCCTCGGCAACGCGACGGGCAACGGCCGCTGGGTGGACGGCTACCTGTGCGGGACCGTCCCCGAGGAGTACCTGGTGAACGGCAGGTGGCAACCGGAGGACCCGGACCGCTGCAAGCCGCCGCACCTGACGGGAGGACGGTGACATGGCGTCCCCCTCGACGCGCCCGGTGAAGCTGCCGAAGCTCGGCTCGCCGATCCGCGACCACCGGACGCGGGTGGTGCAGGCGCTCATCGCGGTCTTCGTCCTGCTGGTCGCGATCGCGCTGGTCCCCTTCGTGAGCGGCGGGCCGACGCACCGCATCACCGCGTACTTCGCCACCGCGATCGGCGTCTACCCCGGCTCCGACATCCGCGTCCTCGGCGTGAAGGTCGGCTCGATCGACTCCGTCGAACCGCTCGGCGACAAGGTCAAGGTCGAGATGCGGGTGAACGACGACGTCGACGTCCCCGCCGGCGCCCGCGCCATCGTCATCGCGCCGAACCTGGTGTCGGACCGGTACGTCCAGCTCGACCCCGCCTACAACGGCGGCCCGAAGATGGCCGACGGCGCGTCGATCGATGTGAGCAACACCGCGACCCCGCTGGAACTCGACCAGCTCTACGCCGCGGTCCGGAAGATCTCGGGCGACCTCGGGCCGCGGGGGCTGAACGCGCAGGGCGCCCTGTCGGACGTCATCCGGGTCGGCGCCGCCAACCTCGGCGGCAACGGACGGGCGCTCAACACCATGATCTCCGACCTCGGCAAGGCGTCGCAGACGCTCGCCGACAACAGCGGCGACCTGTACGCGACCGTCGCCAGCCTCAACAAGTTCAGCGAGATGCTCCGCGCCAACGACGGGCAGATCCGCCTCGCCGAGAACCAGCTCGCCGAGGTGAGCGGGTTCCTCGCCGCCGACCGCGACGAGCTCGGCGCGGCCCTGCGCAACCTCGCGCGGGCGCTCGCCGAGGTGAAGGGGTTCATCCAGGACAACCGCGCGGCGCTGAAACGCAACGTCGGCAAGCTCACGGACGTCACCCAGGTCCTGGTCGACCAGCGGGCGTCCCTCGCCGAGCTCATCGACACCGCGCCGCTGGTGACGCAGAACGCCCTGAGCGCCTACGACCCGAAGACCCGGACGCTGATGGCGCGCGGCAACCTCCTGGAGATCACCAAGGCGTTCGGCAGCCTGGACCAGCCGGGCGTCGACCCGATCGCCGCCGACCAGCGGCCGGTGTGCGCCGCGGCGGCGTCCGCCACGCAGACGCTCCGCGAGCAGTGCGACCGGCTGAAGAGGGGCGGGCTGGTCGCGGTGGCGCCGAGCCAGGAGACCGGCCTGCCGGCGCTGCCGCTGCCGCCCGCGGGCAAGATCTACGCCGGCAGCGGCGGGAAGGCGGACCGCTGATGCGCACGCCCAAGCTCGTCGCGGCCCTCGCCGCCGGTGTCGTCCTGACGGCGGGCTGCTCGGTGCGGCTGGAGGACGTCCCGCTGCCCGGCGGCGCCGATCTCGGCGACCACCCGTACACCGTGAAGGTGCAGTTCGAGGACGTGCTGAACCTGGTCCCGCAGGCCGCCGTCCGTGTCAACGACGTCCCGGTCGGGCGGGTGAAGAAGGTGTCGCTGCCGGTGGGGGCGTGGCAGGCGGAGGTGACGCTCGTCGTGAACGGCGACGTGCACCTGCCCGCGAACGCGACCGCCAACCTGGAGCAGTCGAGCCTGCTGGGGGAGAAGTACGTCAAGCTCGCCGCGCCGACGACGGCGCCGTCCCCGCAGCGGCTCGCCGACGGCGCCGTGATCCCGGCGTCCCGGACGACGCGCAACGCCGACACCGAGGAGGTGTTCGGCGCGCTGTCGCTGCTGCTGTCGGGCGGCGGGCTCCCGCAGATCCGGACGATCAACCGGGAACTGAACCAGGCGCTCAACGGGCGCGAGGACAAGGTCCGGTCCGCGCTGCGGAACCTCAACACCTTCACCAGCACGCTCAACCGGAACCGGCAGTCGATCGTGAACGCGCTCGACGGGCTGAACCGGCTGTCGTCCACGGTCAGAGCCCGCAACGGGCAGGTCGGGACCGTCCTGGACGACCTGTCGCCCGGCCTGAAGGTGCTGGAAGAGCAGCGCGGCCGGCTCGTCGAGATGCTGCGCCGGCTGGAGAGCCTCTCGGACGTCGCCGTCAAGACGATCAACGCCAGCAGGGACGACACGGCCGCGAACCTGCGCTCTCTGGCGGTCGTCCTGCGCAAGCTCGCCGACTCCGGCCGCGACCTGCCGAAGTCCCTGGAGATCCTGCTGACCTACCCGTTCACCGACGAGGCGCTCAAGGCGATCAAGGGCGACTACCTCAACGGCTACGTCACCGTCATCGCCGCCGAGGGCTTCGACTGCGTCGTCCCGCCGGTGAAGGAGGAGGGCCCGTTCGACGACATCGAGGACGAGGGGCAGAAGCCGGAGGCACGCGCCCTCGCCGCGAATCCCTCGGTCGTCGGCCCGCAGCCGCAGCCCTGCCCGGACACCGCGACCGGCCTCGGCTCCGCGGCCGGGGCGCCCGGCGCGGGAACCCCCACCACGAACACTCCCACCACGGGGACGCCGCGACCGGTGGCACCGAGCCGGGCGCCCCGGAAGCAAGGCCCCGGCAGCGGGCCCGCCCTTCCGCTGCCGACGCTCGGGGAGGGGAACTGACATGCTGACCCTGGTCACCCGCATCAAGATCGCAGTCTTCGCCGTCATCGCGATCGTCGTCGTCGCCTACATCGGCGTCAACTACGCCGACGTGGGCCGCTACGTCGGGCTGCGCGGGTACTACTCCGTCCGGCTCGACCTGGCCAGCACCGGTGGCCTCTTCGAGGGGTCCGCGGTGTCCTACCGGGGCGTCACCGTCGGCAAGGTCGGCAAGCTCGACCTGACGCGGGACGGCGTCATCGCCGAACTCCGGATCGACGACTCGGCGCCGGACATCCCGCGCGACCTCCAGGCGATCGTCGCGAACCGCTCCGCCGTCGGCGAGCAGTACGTCGACCTGCGGCCCCGCGCCGACGCCGGGCCCTACCTGGCGCAGGGCACCACGATCCCGCGCAGCGTCACCACCACCCCGGCTCCGGTCGACGAGACGCTCAAGAGCGTCAACGACCTCACCGCCTCGCTGCCGCTGAACGACACCAAGATCCTCATCGATGAGCTGGGGCTGGCGTTCGCCGGGCAGGGCCCGCACCTCCAGCAGCTCCTCGACACGAGCTCCCGGTTCATCTCGGCGTCCGACGCGGCGTTCCCCGAATCGCGCGCTCTGATCCACAACGGGGAGGCGGTGCTGCGGACGCAGAACGAGATGTCGGGGGCGTTCAAGTCGTTCGCGACCAACTCCAGCCTGCTCGCGCGGCAGCTCCGCGACTCCGACGCCGATCTCCGCGAGCTGATCACGGCCGGGCCCGGCGCGGCGGCCGAGCTGTCCGGCCTGCTCCACGACCTGGACCCGAGCCTCGGCGTGCTGCTGGCGAACCTCCTCACGACCGCCCGCGTGGCCGGGCCGCGCCAGGCCGCCATCGAGGAGATGCTGGCCAATCTCCCGCGGGTCGCGGCGATCGGCCCCAGCATCGTGTCCGACGGCAAGCTTCGCATGGGCCTGGTCACCACGTTCTTCAACCCGCAGCCCTGCACGCGCGGCTACGGCAAGACCAAGTACCGCGACGGCCTCACCCTGTCGCCCGCCCCGTTCAACACCGACGCGCACTGCGCGGAGAGCCCGAGCAGCGGCATCAACGTGCGCGGCACCGCCAACGCGCCGCGCAAGGGCGTCCCGGCGCCGGCCAAGCCGGGCGCGCTGAGCGGTCCGGAGGCGACCGGCCTGCTCGCCTCGCTGGGCTTGGCCGGGCTGACGCGGCAGCAGGCGCCGCCCGGCGACCTCGCCGCCCTGCTCGGGCTCGGGGGTACGCGGTGACCGTCGTGGCGGCCGTGCTGCGCAAGCCGACCTGGATGATCCGCTGGATCCGTCCGGCCGGCCACGCCCTCACGGCCGCCGCCGCCGTCCTCCTGCTGCTGTCGCTCTGGTCCCTGTTGCAGTCCGGACGGGGCGCGGACCACGACCTCGCCACCGCGCGGGACGACGTGAGCCGGACCGCCGTTCGCGACCTGGTGCTGATCAACAGCATCGACCCCAAGGTGGCGGAGCTGGACATGACGCACTGGCTGGACGTCGCCACCGGCCCGTTCGCCGACGCGCTGAAACGCGACATGCCGGGCGCACACGCGAGGTTCGCCGGGCAGCGGGCCCCCTCGCACGGACGGGTCACCGCGCTCGCCGTCACCGCACTCGACCGGTCGGCGGGCGAGGCGACCGTCCTCGCCTCCGTCCGGATCTTCACCGAGCCCGCCGGTGACGCCGCCCAGGGCACCGAGCAGCGCAAACGCTACGAGGTCGGGATGCAGAGGGTCGGTGGCGTGTGGAAGATCAGCTCGCTGAAAGCGCTGGCGCCCGGGGGGAGCGGCCCGTGAGCATCACCGAGGAGCGCCCCGCGCGCCGCGACCCCGCCCCGCGGAAGAAGAAGGCGACCGCCCGGCGCACGCTCGCCTCCGGACTGAGGCGGGCGGCCGGGCTGGGGTGGCCGGCGGCCCTCGCGCTGGTGCTGTGCCTGTCCGCCCTCGCCGTCGACGGCTGGGCCGGCAGGCGAAACGAGCGGTCACCGGCCGCCAACCGCGCACTCGTCGACAAGGCCCGGACCGGTGCGGCCGTCGCCGACGTCTCGGCGAAGGTCGCGCGGATCTTCACCTTCACCTACACCGACCCGGCGGCGACCGAACGCGCCGCGAACGACGTCCTCACCGGCCGGGCCGTCGGCGACTACCGCAGACTGTTCGGCCTCGTGAAGCAGAACGCGCCGGTCATGAAGCTCGCCCTCACCACGAAGGTCGCGAAGGCCGGGCTGATCAGACTCTCCCGTGACGGGACGGCGGTCCTGCTGGTCCTGCTCGACCAGCAGGCCACCCGCGGCGGCAGGGCGACCGGTCCGCCGGTCGCGGCCCAGCTCATCGTCACGGCCCGCGACGACCACGGCTGGCGCATCAGCGACCTCCGGGCCGCCTGAAAAGAAGGGGTGACTCAGGTGACCAAGACCAGGGCCAAGACCGCCGACCCGGCGGCCGACGAGCGCGAGGCGCGGGCGGACGAGCCCGAGACCCCGGCCCGCGAACCGGTCGAACCGGAACCGTCCGCGAACCACGCGGCCGAGACTCCGGAGCCCGCGGGAGAGGAGGCCGCCGAGGACCCGGAGCCGTCGCCGTCCGAGAAGGAGACCGGTGAGGCGCCGGCCGCGGGGCCGCCGGCGAAGGACGCGGCCGACCGGCCCCGGCGCCGCCTCTCCAAGGATCCGCTGATCCAGGTCGCGTCGCTCGTGACGCTGATCGCGGCCGGTGCCGCCGCGTGGTTCGGCTGGTCGTACCACGCCGCGTCCGGCGACGACGCGATCGGCTACGCCGCCGAACGCGACCGGGTGCTCGCCGTCGCGGGTCAGGAGATCGTCAACCTCAACACCCTCGACTACCGCCAGGTCGACGCGGGCCTCAAGGTATGGCAGGACTCGGCGACCGCGCAGCTCTACGACCAGATCGTCCAGGGTCGGGCCCGGCTGAAGACCGAGGTGCAGAAGGCGAAGACGACCAGCACCGCGAAGATCCTCGAATCCGGGCTGACCGAACTCGACTCCCGCGCGGGCAAGGCGGCCGTCATCGCCGCCGTCCGCATCACCATCACCGGTGCCGACGGCAAGCCGGTCGACAACACCCGCCGGTTCGCCGGCCAGCTCACCCGGACCTCGGACGGCTGGAAACTGTCGGCGCTCGGACAGGCCCCGACCGGAACGCCCTGAGGGGGCAGGAAAGCGAAATGGTAGCGATCTCCTCAGCCGGCCGGGTCGTCCCCGGCACCGCGCGCACCCGCCTGGTCGTCCTTCTCGGTGCGCTGACAATAGCCCTGGGTGGAGTGGCCGCCTGGTCGAACGCCCAGGAGCGCGACCTGACGGGAGCGGCCTCCGCGCAGAACGGCGCCCTCAGTGACAATGGCCGCACCGCCGAGGTGAAAGGCCAGGTTGCCACAGTCGTGAACACGGTCTTCTCCTACAACTACGCCGATGTGGCCAAAACGGAGAAAGCGGCGCAGGAACTGCTCACCGGAAAGGCCGTCCAGCAGTACAACCAGCTTTTCGCACTGGTGCGCGAGCAGGCGCCGCAGCAGAAGCAGGTACTCACCACGGCGGTCACCGACTCGGCGGTGAAGTCCCTGACCGCTGACCGCGCCCGCCTCCTCGTCTTCGCCGACCAGCGCAACACCCGTACCGACACGAACAAGACGAGCTACTCCGCGGCCGTCTTCGCCGTGGACGCCCTGTACGCCGACGGCAAATGGAGGATCTCCGCCATCGACACCCTCGGTGCCTGATCGCGGACGGGGCGGGGCCGGCTGGCGGGCGTCACTCCCCAGGCGGACGGCCGGGAACCTGTGCGAACACTTCGAGCATCCTGGATTCGACTGTAAGCGGGTGACACTTAAATAGTGATCGAATGCTAAGTGAATGACAATCCGCAGGGTCTTTATGGGGAGCCGAGGGAATGTCATAGCGGCTCTTGAGAAGTACGCTACTGGCAGGTATATTCTGGTAAAAGTACGGCAGGACTGGGTGGTCTTGCGTTGAGGCTGAAGAAGTTCGGCTTCTGGGGTTCTGCTCCCGTCAACCCAGAGGAGTTCGTTCTGTAGAACGCGGTCAGTGTCCCTACGAGTAGAAGAAGACACCACCCCCTGAAGGGAACAGAACTGACATGCGAAAGATCGCACAAAAGGCCGTGACCGCCACCGCGGTCGTGGCGAGTGCCATCGCCCTCACCGCGGCCCCCGCCCCGGCCGCCCTGCTCACCAGCGTCACCATCAACCCCACCGGTACCAACATCGCCCTCAGCGCGGTCAACAGCGGGAACATCGTCGGGGCCAACGACCGTACCGGAGTGGCCCTGATCTGCACGGGCCTGACGGCCACGGGCGTCCTGCCGAGTGGCGGCGGCCCGCTCTCGCCCATCCACATCGCCAAGGTGACCGGCGTGACCTTCTCCGGTTGCACGGTCCTCGGCAACCCCGCCACCGTGACGGCCACCGCGTCCGCCGCCAACCCGTGGTGGCTCGACGTCACCGGGAACACCGCGGCCGGGGTGACCCCCGGCAAGCTGACCGGAGTCGACGTTCACATCGTGGTCCCCGCCCTCAACTGCACGGGAGACGCCAACGGCGCCGGCTCCGCCGTCGGTGTCGTCCCGGGCACTCACACCGACCGCGTCTCCGCCGGCGCCCCCAGCAAGCTCAAGCTGCCGCCGCCGCCCAACCAGGGCGACAACATCGAGATGGCCAACGTCTCCGCGACATGCCCCGCGTCCATCGCAAAGAACAACGACCCCGTCACCCTCGCCGGCACGCTCAACATCACGCCCGGTCTGACGGTCCTGGCCACCTGAGACAAGGACACGGCCGCGACCGAAGCCGCACCCGGGCGCTCGTCGCCCGGGTGCGGTTCCCATAGATCAAGGATCTGAGATGCACCAGATGTTCAGAGGCGTCGCACGGATCGCGGCGCTCACGGCCCTTGCCGTGAGCGGTGGCGTGTTGGTGGCCGTCCCGCCGGCGATCGCGGACATCGGTGCGGACATGGGGCTCGTGTGCTCTGGTCAGGCCGGAACATACGACGTGGCCCTGCGGATCGACACGACCGTCCCCTCGTCCGGGACCGTCGGCCAGCCCGTCCAGATGGGCACCATCAAGATCGACGTCGGTCTCCCCCCTGAGCTGGTGAAGGCGATCGGGGCGAGTTCTCCGGCCGGGGCGTCGACACCGCCGGTGACGGGCGTCGCCCCGTCGCCTGCTCCTTCCCCCGCGCTCGGTGGGGTCGCGGAGATCGAGGTCGCCGTCCGGCAGCCCGGCGACGACCGGCGCGGCGGGTGGCCGGCCTTCGCGCTGGCGGCCGCACCGCCACGTGGTGACGGGGCCGTGCACCTGACCGGTAGCGGGGTGGCGCCGCCGGTGATCCCCGGATCGCCGGGCGGGCTCTCCTGGTCCGCCGGGAAAATGGACCTGTCGCTGGTGCCCGGTGACATGACGCCGGAGAAGGACGCGGCGGAACTGGCGCTGCATTGCGCAGCGGAGAAGGAGAGGGTGCTCGGAACCGTACGGGTCGGGCCCAGGAGCGGGGCCGCGACTCCCGGTGCGCCGAGCGTGCCGACCGGTCAGGCCGCCGCTGCCCCGGAAGGGCTCTGTGAAAAGATCCCCGGCGCGGGTACCGATCCGCGGTACGCCATCAACGGCGATTCCAAGCTGATGGAGATCTATGAGTCCCCGTCGACTCCGGACGGGTTGATGGAGATCCCCGCGCCCGGGACACTGTACTGCGTCAAAGCCACCGGGTTCGTCAACATAAAGAAGACCGGGAACGCCATCCCGGTCGCCCTTGAGAACACGGTGCGGGCGCCGACTCTCCAGCAGAGTGGGAATGTTTTCTTCGGGCCGAACTACTACGAAGTTCGCGGATACTTCGTTAACCAGACTTATCCGACTCCCGCGACCGTCCTCGGGTTCGGGTTCATGCCGACGCGCGCGGTGGCGAAAACTGTCCCGACCCGTGCGCCTGGAGCTGGGGAGAAAGATCCGATCACAGGCAATCTACGGGCCATCCAGATGCTCGACCCGTACTCTGCCCTGGAGAATGCGCCCGAGAGACAAGAGCTCCGTGCCAGTGCTTACGTCCGGGTGAAGGCGGGTTCGGCCGAGGTGAACGGGGTGCCCATCGCCCTGGGTGATAAATGCATGACAAGTCCGACGCTGTTCTCCGCGCAGGGATTTCTGGGGACCCGGAGAAGTGGGCCGACCCAGTACCTCGACGGGCAGACCATCATCGCCGAGGACCTCGAGGTTCCCGCCTTCTCCGGGTGCGGCGTGGGAGAGGACATCAGTCCGATCCTCACCGCCACCGTGTCCGGCTCGGGCAACTACGCGAATGCCGCCTCAGGGCGGTGGTGCGATGTCGAAGCCGGCAGTACCAGTAATTGTGTCAATGGTGCGGGTCCACTTCCAGCTTCCTTCACCGTCAAGCCGGGCGGAGACGTCACGGCGGTCGCGAAGCCGTTCACCCTCGCACAGGGCGGTTCCCAGTTCAGGTGCGATTCGGCGACCATGCGGCTCCATCTGGACCGTGGGCACTGGCAGTCGCGCTCCAGGCTGGGCAAGGGCGACATGTCGCTCGAGGGGTGCGAGGTCGTGGCACTGGACGGCTCCGTGTACCAGGTGATCGGCAAGGTCGCCCAAGAAGGCTCGTTGTGGCTCAACGTGCTCTTCGAGGAAACAGGGGATGGAAAGCGTGTGATGAGGCTGAACGGGGTCACGCTCAACGCGGTGGTGGATGTCGACGGCACTCGGTGCAATCTGCGGATCGCCAACACGATGGAGTCGCTCTTCGGTTCTCCGATGGAGGGTCCCGGGGAGATCGTCGGAACCTATGACAATGCGACCAAGATCTTCTCCATAAAAGATCACTTTGTGGCCGGGGACGCCTCGGTGCTGAAGGTGTCGCCGGACTCGACGTGCTATATCCCGGGGTTCACGGAGTACAGCCTCAATTTCGACTCGGGGACGGGTGATTTCGTGCTCCCGCCGACGCTGCAGATAACATCGCCCTGACCGGCCAAGCGCGTCGCTGTGAGGTGCATGTCCCGGCCCAGCCCGAATCCGCTCCGGGGGTTCTCAGGACCGGCCGTATCCGCCCGCACCACCCCGGGTGCTGATTCGGCCCGGTCGGCTCGCCGCAGGCCAGTTCAGGCCTGCGGCGAGCTGCGTTAGTCCGCCCATGTTCCCCGCCATGCCCCATCAAAGGCCGAGGCCCCCATGGGACGCGGTCGGTGACAATATAGGCCGCCCTCTGAACGCTCAATCTGGCATGCGATACCAAAGCCGGAAAGATCTTCATATTTGTGCGTTGGGGTGTATTGATCGGTCATTGTTTCAGTATTAATCTCCGGTTAGGAATCGAGGATTTCTCTCGATGGGATCCGCTTCACGGTTCCGCGTCGTCTGGATCACGCTGTGGCCGTCCGGCGCTCTTTGTCCATTTCTCCCGGTACCAGAAAGGACGGACTGGTGAAGTTCACTCGTTTCCGGACACGCAGTTCCCGGCTCGCGCTTCCCGCCGTGGCCGGCGCGGCGGTGCTCGCCTTCGGCATGGCCTCCCCCGCTGCGGCGGCCAACCCGGACCCGATTCCGGGCAGCTTCGACTTCTCCGACTGCCCGCCCCTGCCCGAGGGGGCCAGTCCGTTCTACTCGCGGTGCCAGGTGGCCGTCGTCACCAGCGGCACCTTCAAGGTCGGCAACTTCGACCAGCAGATCAAGGAGCCGCTCAGGCTCACCTACGCGAGCACCCTCGACCTCGAGACCTTCGAGACCAAGATCATCTTCGGTGGCCTCAAGGCCCCGAAGATGCTCGTCCAGCCCGGTCTCTTCGGCGACCCGTTCCTGAGTGCCGTGTACGCGCGGGTCGAGTACGCCGGCTCCTTCGAGATCCCGACGACCAGCAACCTCGACATCAACATGGCGGTGAAGGTCCGGCTCATCAACCCGCTCCTGGGGGGCAACTGCACGGTCGGCACGAACGCCAACCCGATCAAGCTGCACCTCACCACGGGCACCACCAACCCGCCCGCCCCCAACACCCCCATCACCGGGGAGGCCCCCACGATCGCGCGGCCGGACCCGGCGGGCGATGTGCTGCAGGCCAAGCAGGTCGACAACGCGTTCTCGGTCCCCGGCGCCAAGGGCTGTCTTTACGGCGCCGGCGTCGGCGACTGGCTCGTCAACCAGATCGGCGGATTCCCGTCGGCGGCCGGCAAGAACTCCATGGTGTCGAACGAGTACATCGTCTCGAAGCAGTACAGCCAGCTCTGACCGCGAGCCCGCCCGACCGGAGCGGTCCGTGCCCGCGGCGACCCCGCGGGCACGGACCGCTCCGGCCGGCTCCCGGCACCCGATGGCGGTCGAAAGAGCGGTGGGGAGATGCCTTCCATGCGGCGCAGTGCCCCATTCCCTTCTGAAGACGAGGGAAGCCGCAGTGGCGGTCATGACCGCCCCCCGCTCGCGACCGCGGTGCCCCTGCCGTGCCCGGGCGTGCAACCCACCGGATCCCAGACACGAAGCGGTCATCAGAAGTGTTCGCGTGACCACGGTGAGTGAAATCATTGAGGAAATCGGGTCCGTGGTTCCGGCTGAGGTGCGGGTGTGATCAGCGGTCCTGGGAGAGTGGCCGGGCGGCAACGGACGGGCGCGGTTCTTCTCCGGATTGTCTCCGAGTGATCAGTTAATCCGGCCGATTTTGTCGCCCGTTGAGTACCTCGGCCATTCGGTAGCGGAGACATCGTCCATGTAAATGTGCGGCGGGTATGGTGTCGGCTACTTTTTGTCGAGGCATTTTCCTGAACGGTGCGAGGGGAGGAGCGAATGACGAGGGCCCTCGTTGGGGGAGGGGGGCGTCCCGGAGCCCTCCCGCCACAGGTCATCGCCATTCTGAGTGCTGAGCTGCCCTCGCTGGCCGGGGAGATCCTCGAGGAGGTCCAGCGGTCGGTGCCCGAGTACGCGCGGCAGGAGGGGATGCCGGAACCGGCCGCGTACCGGATCACCGTCGAGCAGGCCATGGCGGCCTTCGTCGACCAGGTCTCCGGCGGCGTCGACGGCTACGAGCGGCGCGACGAGCTGTGCCGGGAACTCGGTCGCAGCGAGGCCTACCGGGGGCGCACGCTGGACGCGCTGCAGGCGGCTTACAGGGTCGGTGTGCAGGTCGCGTGGCAGCGGGTGGCGGCAGTGGCGCGGACGCGGCGGCTGCCCGCGGAGGTGACGACGCGGCTGGCCGAGGCGCTGTTCGCCTACATCGACGAGCTGGCCTCCCTGTCGGTCGAGGGCTATTTGGAGGTCCGGTCGTCCGCCGACGAGCTGCCCGGCGACCACCGGCGGCTGCTGCGCATGATGCTCGGGCCCGGCGCGGCGAGCGGCGCGCTCGCCGAGGCCGCCGAGGCCGCCGGCTGGGCGGTGCCCCACACGGTGACGATGGTCGCGATGCCGGCGGGCGCGCGGTGCGTCCGGGAGGCGATGGACCGCGACGTCCTCGTCAACCTCGCGGACACCGAACCCCATCTGCTCATCCCCGGCGGATACGGCGCGGAGCGCGCGGCGATGCTGAGCCGCGCCCTGCCCGAGCGCCGCTCCGCGGTGGGGCTGACCGTCCCGCTGGGCGAGGCGGCCGACTCGCTGCGCTGGGCGCGGCGGGCGCTGGCTCTGGTGGAGGCGGGCTGGCTGGAGGACGGCGGCCCCACACTGTGCGAGCGGCACCTGCTGGAGCTGTGGCTGCTCTCGGACGGACCGCTGCTCGACCAGCTCGCCCGCCGGGAACTGGGCGCGTTGGCGGGAATGCCGCGCTCCCGGCGTAAGCGCGTGACCGAAACCCTGTGCGCGTGGCTGGACGCGCAAGGAAACGCGGTCGAGGCGGCGCAGAGGCTCCGGCTTCACCCGCAGACCGTCCGGTACCGGATGCGGCAGATCAGCGCGCAATTCGACCGGCAGCTCGCCGACCCGGGGGCGCGTTTCGTGCTGGACGCGGTGCTGCGCGCGTACCGGTTGCGGGAGCGCGGCCCCGCACTGAAATGAGACCGCCCCTATTGGGGCGCTGAATGTGACTACAGGGCCACAGCCTGCTGAATTTACCTTCCCTTTACTTTGCTTGATATCATTTGATCTAAGTTCAACGTGTTTCAGCTCACAGAGTCCGGAGGGTGCGCAGGGTCCCCGCTCGGCGTGCCCTCGGTGTTGACGCCATATGGCCGATCATCCGGACGACCGGGTGCCCCGCCCGGAATCCCCTCGTTCGCGATGGCGGTGTCTGGAGGTGTGCCGACCCCATGGCACAGCAGACGTTGACGCGGGAGGCGGCGAGTCGCCGGAGCCGGCTGCCGCGCCGGCTCGCCCTGCTGATGCGCCCGGAACTGCCCAGCCTCGCCGGAGAGATCATCGAGGAGGTGCGCCGGTCGATCCCCGAGTACGGGCGGCCCCTCAAGGGTCCCTACGTCGAGGCACTGCGCATCGGGGTCGACCGTGCCCTGACGGACTTCGTCGACCGGGTCGCCAACCCGCTGGAACCGAGCGCGCGCCATCGGGAGACCTACCGCAGGCTCGGCCGCTTCGAGGCCCAGGAGGGCCGGACGCTCGACACCCTCCAGGCCGCACTGCGCATCGGCGTCCAGGTCGCGTGGCGGCGCATCATGAAGATCGGGCCGCGCCGGCGACTGTCGCCCGAGGTGATGGCCCAGCTCGCCGACGCGCTGTTCGCCTACATCGACGAACTGGCCGCGCTCGCGCTGGAGGGTTATCTGGACGCCCGCCCGGACGGCGAGGCCGAGGCGCACCGCCGCCGCCTGCTGGAGCTCCTGCTCCGCCGCGACGTGTCGTCCCGCGTCCTGGCCGAGGCCGCCGAACGGGCCGGATGGACGCTGCCGGACGAGGCGACCGCCGTCGTGGCCCCGCCCGGCGCCCGGTACGTCCGGGCCGCCCTGGACGAGGACGTGCTCGCCGACCTCAGCGCCGCCCAGCCGTTCCTGCTCGTTCCCGGAAGGCCGACCCCGGAGCGCCGGCGATCCCTGCTCCGCGTCCTGCCCGACAGGCAGCTCGTCATCGGCCTCACCGTGCCGATCGCGGGCGTCGCCGACTCGCTGCGCTGGGCGCGGTGCGCCCAGAGCCTGGTGGAGACCGGTGTGCTCGAGGACGCCCCGGTGACCGACTGCGAGGAGCACCTCATCACCCTCTGGCTGCTCTCCGACCAGGCCCTCATCGGCCAGCTCGCACACCGCCACCTCGGTGAGATGGACGGCTTCAGCCCCCGGCAGCGCGACCGCCTGCTGGAGACCCTGCACGCCTGGCTGGTGACCCGCGGCACCGCCAACGACATCGCCGAGGAGCTCGGCATCCACCCGCAGACCGTCCGCTACCGGATGCGGCAGGTCGTGGGAGTCCTGGGCGACCGGCTGACCGACCGCGAGGCGCGCTTCGCGATCGAGGCCGTGCTGCGTGCGACGCGGTTGCGCGAACGCGCCGCCCGGCCGCCCGGCACGAGTGCCGCAGGAGACGGCGCCGCCGCGCGGGAACGAGCACCGATTGATAATCGCCCAATTTCCGATCGGCGCGATATGAGCACCTGAAGCGAACCTTGACCTGCGGGGTTGATTCCCCGAATCGACGCATGATTCCATCCAATTCAATGCAATTCGGCGGGATAGTCGTCATGCGGTGGAGGTGCGTTCGGGGTGCGTTCACGATCGGCTTCGCTCCTGGCCGGTATCGGAGCGGTGACGCTCATCGGCACGGTGGGCGTCCACCCGGTTCTCGCGGACGAGCCGGCCCCCACGCCGACCACCACCGTCACCGAAACGCCGACCGACCCGCCGACGGAGACGCCGACCGATCCGCCGACCGATCCGCCCTCCGACCCGCCGACGGACCCGCCGACCGATCCGCCGACCGATCCGCCCACGGATCCGCCGACCGATCCGCCGACCGATCCGCCCACGGATCCGCCGACGGACCCGCCGACCGATCCGCCCACGGACCCGCCCACGGATCCGCCGACCGATCCGCCCACCAACCCGCCGACGCATCCGCCGGCCGGCCCGGGCAAGCCCAAGACGCCGGTACTGTCCCTGGGGCTGACGGTTTCGGCGGCGACGATGCGGCCCGGCGGCTCGATCACCGCGACCGTGCGGGTGGCGTCGGCGAACGCCACCGCGAACGGGATCGTCCTGCGGATGTCGGCCTCGGGCGCCACGGTCGGTCCCCGGACGCAGTCCCTCGGCAGTGTCGGATCCGGCGGCGCCTCCGCGATCGCGACCGTGCGGGCCCCGTCCGGTGCGGAGCCCGGCGTGATCACCCTGCGGGCGGCCGTCTCGGCGGCGCGTGCCAGGAGCGTGTTCCGCAGCTACAAGCTGATCATCACGTCCGCGTCCGGGGCGCTGCCGCCGGGGATCGGCCCGACGACGCCCGGCGTCCCGCCGCTGACCCCGCCCGACTTCAACCCCCTCGCCGGCATGGCCGGGCCGCAGGTGGCGCTGCCGCCGATCGTGTCCGCCGAGTCCCCGCAGATCGCGCCCGCCTCCGGGCCCCTCGTCCCGGTGTCGAACCTGCGCAGGCTGCCCCCCGAGCCGTTCACCGTCGAGGAGTTGACCGCGCTCCAGGCGGGGTTCCTCGCCGCACTGGCGGCCGGGGTGGTGCTCCTACTGCTCCGGATGCGGCTGATCCGGCGCTCCGACGGCCGCGTCCCGCTCGCCGCGCGCCGCCGCCTGCGCGCCGCCGGTTCGCGACTCGCGGACAAGCGCCCCACCGCGGCCCGGCTCCGCACGCTCCCGCCGCAGCCTGCCCGCGCCCGGCATCCGCGCCCGGTCCAGCCGGTCCCCCCGATCCGGCTCTCCGTCCGCCGGGTCCACACCGCCCGCCCCTGACCACCGCGTCCGCCGGGACACGGCTTCCGGAGTCCGCCATGGCGCCGGCGGAGACCCCGCGCCAGGAGGTCAGCGGGCCAGCCGGATCAGGATGCGGCACACCTCGTCGATGATCTCGGCGGCCTCCGCCTCGTCCTCGGCGGTGGCGATCTCCCGCCCGGCCTCGCCGATCACCGTCGTGAGCACGAGGCTCAGCACCTGCTCGGGACGTCCGGCGTGCGCGTCGCCGGACGGGCCGCGCAGCAGCTTGGTGTTCTGCGCGATCCAGTGCTGGGCGCGGCTGCGGCGCATCAGCGACGACCCGGACGGGCCCTCGCCGGCCAGGAACAGCCGGGCCGCCTCGCGCCGCTCCCAGCACACCCGCAGGTAGGCGCGGGCGCCCGCGATGAACAGCGCGATCGGGTCGGACTCGCCGTCCTTGCGGGCGGCGGACACCGCCTGCGCGGCGCTCGCCTCCTGCTCCTCGGTGAGGTCCTCCCACAGCGCCACGTAGAGGCCGGCCTTGCCGCCGTAGTGGTGGTAGAGGCTGCCGACGCTGATGCCGGACCGCTCGACGATCTCCGCGATGCCCGCGTCGGCGTAGCCGCGGTCGGCGAAGACCCGCAGCGCCGCGGTCAGCAGCGCCTGGCGGGTCGCGTCGGCGCGGGCCCACTGGCGGCTTGCGCCGCCCTCGGTCCCGGCGCCCTCACCCGTGCCGTTCGCCCGCTCGTCGCCGGCGCGGCGCGCCCTGCTCGTCCGCATCCCCCCATGGTGCCAGGCCGGGGCGCCCCGTTGGGCTCAGTACCAGTTGTGCGCCTGCCACCAGGCCCAGGCGCCGCACGGGTCCTTGTAGCGCGCCTTGATGTAGCCGAGCCCCCACGCGATCTGGGTGGGCGAACTGGTGCGCCAGTCGGCGCCGGCGCTGGCCAGCTTGGAGCCGGGCAGCGCCTGCGGGATGCCGTAGGCGCCGCTGGACGGGTTCTCGGCCCGCTCGTTCCAGCCGCTCTCGTGGTTCCACAGCGTCAGCAGGGACGGCCAGCAGCGGTCCCATCCCTTGAGCGCGCTCATCTTCCTGCCGTACGCCTTGTTCTGACCGGCGCTCGGGTTCGACTTGGCGAGCCGCTCGCGCTCCTGCTCGGCCTTGAGCTTCGCCCGCGCCGCCGCGTCGCGCTTGGCCTTCTCCTTGAGCCGCTTCAGCTCCCGCTGGTGCTCCTCGTAGGCGCGCTTCTTGGCGACGGCGACCGCGTCGGCCGCGACCTTGTCCATGTCGGACGCCGAGGTCAGCTTCGCGAGCATGTCGTTGGTGGACAGCCCCGCGCTCGCGGCCTTGGGCGGCTCGCTCGCGTCGTCGACGAAGCTGCCGAGGTCGACCACCGTCAGCGCACCGCCGAGCACGCCGATCGCCGCGATCGTGATGGTGACGTTGCTGGTGAGTACCCGCCGGACGCGCCGCCTGCCCTCGCGCGCCTCCCGGGGCGGCTCCATCTCCTCGTACGGGTCGCGGAAGCCGTCCGACTCCAGCGGATCCGGTCCGTGAGGTGCTCCCGGGCCGCTGCCGTCAGGCGTCCTGCGCGGCTCCGGCACGCGCGCGGCGCGCCTCGTGCCGGCCCTCCTGGAGCCGCGACGGCCCCCGGCGCTCCCCTGAGCGCCCTTGGTTTCCTCGGCGGGACGTCTGCGTGTGCCGTGACTCTGTGGCATAGGAGAAGACTGCCTTATCGCCCGGGTGTGGTGCTCTCGAAGAGCAAGTACGCAGGCCGGACGATACCCGGTTCACCCTGCCCGTCGTCCACGGCCGCGACCCCCGCCGGGGTTCAGCAGTTCCACGTCGCCGGCGGCCAGGCGCGCGGGCTGCAGCGCCTCGAACAGCTCGCGGTGCATCCCGTCGAACGCCGCGAGCGCGCCACCGGGCGCTTCCAGCGCCTGGCTCACCTCGTTGGCCCGCTCCCGTCCCGCCGCGGTGATCTCGACGAGCGTGGCGCGCCGGTCGCGGGGGTGCGGGGTCCGGCCGACGAGCCCGGCCGCCTCCAGCTGGTCCACGGTGAGCTTCACCGTCGTCGGGTGCATCATCAGGATCCGGCCGAGCGTGCTCAGCCGCGCCCGCCCGTGGACGGTGAGGGCGAGCGTGGTCAGCAGGAAGTAGCCGGTCTGGGTGAGATCCAGCCGCTTCAGCTCCACCTCCAGGGCCTTCTTCAGCAGCTGGTTGAGCCGCCCGACCGAACAGATCGCCAGGAACGGCCACGGATCGCCGAGCAGCCCCTGGCCCTCCCAGCGGTCGCGCACGCCCATGACCAGCGGGTCCACGCCGTCGTCCATCTCGTCTTCTACGCCTTGTCGCGCCTCGGTCTGCACCGGCTGATCGTAGCTTCGGACAAAACCAGATGTAAGTACTCGCTTCTTAGACCTTCTTCCAATAGAGTGCCTCAAATCACAGGCGGAGCCCGTGTGCTCTTGAGGGTGCGCGGAGTCGCGTGTGGTAACCGGTCTCGCCCGAGACCGCTGTGGCGCGCGAACGAGCATGACGAGGGCGCCTCCGCGGTACCGGCAGATCCGGTGTTTCGGATGAGCGCCGACGTCCGAGCACGAAGGAGGCTGGAGTGACCCTTCTCGACCCCGCCCCGGGGGAGGGCACCGGCTGATGGCCCTGAGCCTGACCAAGGCCCCGGACCTGGCACGCAGACGCGTCGGGAGAGCACTCGACGAGACCGGGCTGCTGTGCGTGACCCTGCTCGAAGGGCTGCGCCGCACCTGGGACCTGCGCCAGTGGTGGGGCGAATTCGTCGAGCAGTGCTGGTTCCTCGCACGCGTCACGAGCGTGCCGGTCATGCTCATCGCCGTGCCGCTCGGCGCGACCATCTCGCTCCAGGTGGGCGACATCGCCCGGCAGCTCGGCGCGCAGTCGGGCACCGGGGCGCTGCTCACCGCGGCGATGATCCAGCAGGTGGCGCCGCTGGCCGCGGCGCTGCTGGTCTCCGGCGTGGGCGGGTCGGCCATCACCGCCGACATGGGGGCCCGCAACATCCGCGACGAACTCGCGGCGATGGAGGTCATGGGCATCAACCCGATCCACCGCCTGGTCACCCCCAGGCTGTGGGCGGCGAGCATGGTGTCCGGACTGCTCTGCTCGGTGGTGATCCTCGCGGGCGTCATCGGCGGGTACTACTTCAACGTCATCCAGCAGGGCGTCAGCCCGGGCGCGTTCTTCGACGGCGCCACCACCCTGCTGCAGTTCTCGGACCTGATGATCACGCTGTTCAAGGCGTGGGTGTTCGGATTCATCGCCGCCGCGGTCGCCTGCTACATGGGCATGAACTGCGACTACGGACCCGTGGGCGTCGGCCGCGCGGTGAACCGGGCCGTGGTCGTCACCTCGATCGTGGTGTTCGCGACGAACTACATCCTCACCATGATCTACCAGGTCCTCTTCCCCCCGAGGTTCTGATGGTCGCCATATTCCCCGTCCGCAAGCTGGGCCGCGCCGTCAGGGGCCGCACCGCGGGCCTCGCCGCGTCGGCCGACCTGCCGGTGTTCCTCGGCCGGGTCCTGTACCACCTCCTGGTCGACATCATCATCCGCCGCAAGTACGGCAAGACCCTCGCCAAGCAGGTCAGCGACATCACCGTCGGCGTGGGCGCGCTCGTCATCGGCGGCGGCATGATCTTCGTGATCGCGACGATGTCGCTCGCCACCGGCGCCATGGTCGGCCTCCAGGGCTACCCCGGGCTGGAGCGCATCGGCGCCGAGGCGTTCACCGGACTGGTCGCGAGCTACTCCAACGTCCGCGAGGTCACCCCGATCATCGCGGGCGTCGCGCTGGTCGCGCAGGTCGGCACCGGGTTCACCGCCGAGATCGGCGCGATGCGGATCTCGGAGGAGATCGACGCGCTGGAGGTCATGGGCATCAACTCGCTGGCCTACCTGGTGTGCACCCGGGTCGCCGCGGGCGTCATCGCGCTGGTGCCGCTGTACCTGGTCTCGCTGTTCATGGCGTTCTTCGCCACGAGGTTCATCACGATCCAGTACTTCGGCCTCTCACCCGGCATCTACGACTACTACTTCCACCTCTACCTGCCGCCGATCGACGTGTTCTACAGCGTCATCAAGGTCGCGGTGTTCGCCTTCATCATCATGTTCATCCACTGCTACCGCGGCTACTACGCGGCGGGCGGGCCGGTCGGCGTCGGCGTCGCCGCCGGCCGCGCCATCCGGGAGTCGACCATCCTGATGATCCTGATGAACCTGGTCCTGTCGTACATCTTCTGGGGCCACGGCGGCACGGTGAGGCTGACCGGATGAGCGACGAATCGATGTCCAGCCGCTCCCGGACGGCCTTCGGGCTGGTCGGCGCCGGCGTCATCGCGGCGGCCGCGGCGTTCGTCGCGATCGGCTCCACGCCGTCCCACGCGGGCTCCACCTACTACGACGCGACGTTCGGCCGCGCCGGGCAGGGCCTCGACCCCGGCAAGTCCGACGTGAAGGTCCGCGGGATCGCGGTCGGCGCGGTCGAGAAGGTCAAGCTCGACCGCAACGGCGGGGTCACCGTCCGGCTCCGGGTCGACAAGGGCGTCAGGGTGGCCGACACGGCCGTCGCGACGGTCGAGCCGGTCTCGGTGTTCGGCCCGAAGGACCTCGCCCTCGACCTCGGCGCGCACGAGCTGACCGGCCCCTACCTGAAGGACGGCGGGCGGATCGCGAAGACCAACGACCCGAAGGAGCTGTCGGACACGGCCTGGCCCACCTACCGGCTCACGCAGGCGATCAACCCCGACGACGTGGCGACCCTCCTGCACACGTTCGGCGCCGGGCTCTCCGGGCAGGGGCCGGCGCTGCGCCGGACGATCGACAACGGCGCGATCGTCGTCGACGCGACCTACAAGGACCGGGCCGCGATCCAGTCGCTGCTGAACGACATCAACGGCCTGTCCGGGACGCTGGAGTCGCGCGGCGACACCCTCACCCGGTTCGCCGGGGACTTCAACCGGCTCTCCCAGGTCGTCAACGAGCGACCCGACAAGGTCACCCAGCTGCTGGACGAGTCGACGCGGCTCGGCCAGACGGTCGGCGCGAACCTGGAGCAGCACGGCCGCAACCTCGGCAGGATCATCGACTCGGGCGGCCGGGTCGTGCGGGTGTTCAACGGGCAGCGCCGCAACGTCCCGGTGCTGCTGGACAGCCTGACCGGGTTCTTCGGCCTGCTGGCGCAGATCATCCGCATCCCCGGCCCGGAGGGCACCCTGATCGCCCAGGCACGCGACGACCTCCCGCTGGACATCTGCCAGATCCTCATCGACGTCTGCGCGGTCAAGCCCAAGGCGACCGCGTTCGACGTGCCGCTGCCCGGCGCGGGCGGCGGGCGGGGCGGGCAGGGCCGCACGGCGACGGGGACGCGGCCGTGAGCCCGCTGCTGCGCGGCAAGACCGCGCGCGGGCCCGAGTACTCCACGATCCTGAAGTTCCTGGTGTTCGTGGTGCTGACCGGGCTGCTCACGTTCTACATCGGCCAGCAGATCCTCGGCACGAGCTTCAAGTCCCGCTACCGGCTGTCCGCCACGTTCGACGATGTCACCGGCCTCCTGGAGGGCGACGACGTGAAGGTGGCGGGCACGCCCGTCGGCCAGGTCGAGAGCGTCAAGGTGGTGCGCGGCAAGGCCGTGGTGAAGATGGCCGTCGACAAGGAGGTCCGGCTGCCCTCCGACTCCACCGCCGCGATCCGCTGGCGCAACGTGATGGGGCAGCGGGTCGTCTACCTGGAGCCCGGGTCGAGCCCGGGCAGGCTGGGCGACGGCGACCGCGTCCCGCACACCAGGTCGGTGGTGGACCTCGGCGACATCGTCAACAGCCTCGGCCCGCTCACCCGCAACCTGGACCCGAACCAGCTCAACAAGATCCTGTTCGCCTTCTCCCAGGCGCTGGACGGCAACGAGCAGAGCATCTCGCTGCTGACCGAGAACCTGGACATGCTGCTGCAGACGTTCGCGGCCCGGAAGAAAACGATCAAGGGGATGATCGACGACTACGAGACGGTGAGCGACGCGATCGCCACCCGGGACCGGCAGATCGCCGCCAGCGCCGACAACCTGGAGTCGCTGACCCGGGTCTTCGCGAGCAACCGCAAGCTGCTGGAGAGCGCGGTCGTGGAGGTCGCGGGCGTCACCACCAACCTCAACCAGGTGCTCGGCGGCAACGACGCGCAGCTCGCCCGCATCATCGCCAACCTCGGCAGGTTCAGCGAGACGTTCCGGCTGAACGTCGACCAGCTGGAGAAGATGGTGCAGCAGCTTCCGCTGACCCTCCGGCAGCTGTTCGCGTCCGCGAACGGCGGCCACTACCTGCGCACCAACGCGCTCTGCCTGAACGTCGTGCAGGGCCCCTGCCCGTTCCCGATGGAGCTGCCGAAGGCGCCCGGCACGGGGCAGCCCGCCAAGGACGACCTCGCCAAGCTCAGGAAGATGCTGCTGGGGGGTGGCGGCTGATGGCGCTGAAGTCGCTGCGCGACGTCAACCACAAGATCGTCGCGATCGTCACCCTGGCCGCGCTCGGCGCGGGCTGCGTGTTCGCGTTCGCCCTCGGCCAGCTGCACCTGCTCGACCGCGGCTACACGATGAGCGGGGAGTTCAGCGACACCGCCGGGCTGAAGAAGGGCCAGGACGTGCGGGTCGCCGGGGTCAAGTCCGGCCGGATCACCTCCGTGGAGCCCGACTTCGCCCACGGCAGGGTCATCGTCTCCTGGCACGTGAACGCGGGCATCGACCTCGGCCCGAAGACCCGCGCCGAGATCCAGACGACGACCCTGCTCGGCGGCCGGTACCTGCGGCTGTCCGGCCCGGTCTCCAAGCCCTACCTGGCGGACGTGCCGGAGTCGCGGCGGCGGATACCGCTGGCGCGCACCAGCGTCCCGTTCACCGTGCCGGAGGCCCTGGAGAGCGCGCAGAACATCGTCGGCAAGCTCGACCAGCGCAGCGTCGACAAGCTGCTCACCGAGATCAACGAGATCGAGTCGCCGGGGGCGGTGAAGCTGCGCCGCATCCTGGTCAACGTCCAGGAGCTGTCCCGGACGCTGAACGACTCCTACCCCGAGATCCAGCGGCTGATCGAGAACAGCAAGACGATCACCGGGACGCTGGCGGGCAAGGACCGGGAGCTGCGCCAGATCATCGACGCGAGCCAATTGCTGCTGCAGTCGCTCGTCCGGCGCCGCAACGAGCTGGCCGCGGCGATCGGGCAGGGCAGCCGGACCGTCCGGACGCTTTCCAACGTGATCTCCAGGAACCAGAAGGAGCTCGACACCCTGCTGGACAACCTGCACCTGCTGACGACCCGGCTCGCGCCCAACATGGACGCGCTGAACGCCGACTTCTCGCTGCTCGGCCCGACGTTCCAGCAGGTCGCCAACCTCAAGGGCAACGGCCGGTACATCGAGGGCCTGCTCACCGGGCTCGGCCCGCTGCAGCCGCCCGGTCCGATCTCCACGCGGCGACCGCAGGGAGGCAACTGATGAGCGGCGACGGCACGGGGGGACGGCCCCCCGAAGGCCCCGGCCGCGGCCGGCTGCGCGGCACGGCCGTCGCGCTCGGCCTCGCCATGGCCGCCTCGCTCGGCGGCTGCTCGCTCGCCCCGTCCGCGGGCGGCGAGCGCACCATGGTCGTCTACGTCCCGAAGGCCCGCTCCTTCTACAAGGAGTCCAAGGTCAAGGTGATGGGCGCCGACGTGGGGCTGGTCGACAAGGTGGAGAACCAGGGCGACCGGGTGAAGGTCACCTTCCATCTGCGCCGGGACGTCCCGCTGCCGAAGGGCGTGCAGGCCTCGATCGTCCCGCTGAACCTGATCGGCGAGCGCAACCTCGTCCTGCACCCGGCGTGGAAGCCGGGGGAGGCCAAGGAGACCGCGGACGTCATCCCGATCGAGCGCACCCACGTGCCGGTCGAGGTGGACGACGCGCTCAGCTCGTTCACCAACCTGGCCAACGCGCTCGACCCGACCAAGATGCAGAGCGCGCTCGGCACGGCCGCCGACACGGTGAAGGGCAACGGCAAGGAGTTCAACGCGACCCTGGAGCAGAGCGCCCGCCTCGTGGAGAACGTCGCCGGGCAGGACAAGGAGCTCATCGAGGTCGCGCAGAACCTCAGCCGGCTCGCCGGGGTGGTGCGCGGGCGCGAGCAGATCCTCGGCACGATGATCCGCGACTTCGGCACCGCGAGCCAGGTGCTGAGCTCCGAGCGGGGCGAGCTGCAGCAGCTGATCAGCGGCATCCTGGAGCTGGCGAAGAACGGCGACAAGCTGCTGCGCAAGTACAAGGGGAACCTGCCCTACGACCTGGCGGTCCTCACCCGGACGGCCCTGATCCTCAAGGGCAACGCCAGGGAGCTGGCGCAGCTCATCCGGGTGCTGCCCGGCATCAGCGACGCGCTCATCGGCGGCTACAACCCGAAGAACAAGTCCCTGCAGATCCGGTTCGCCACGGACGCGTTCCTGCGGACCTGGCTCAAGGGCCTGATGAACAGCGACGACGTCGAATGCCCGCTGCCCGCACCCAACTCCAACTGTCCCTGGCAGAACGGAGGCAACTGATGGGCAGGCTCGTCATCACGGGACGGCGCCGCGCGGCCGCCGGCGGCAGGCTGCTGCTGGTGCTCGTCGCCGCCGCGGCCCTGGCCGTCTCCGGCTGCTCCTACCAGACGGCGGGCGCGCCGAAGGGCGGCCTGAAGCTGACCGCCACGTTCGACGACGCGCAGGGCCTCGTCGCGGGGCACAGCGTGAAGATGTCCGACATCACGATCGGCACCGTCACGAAGGTCGAGCTCGCCGGCTACCGGTCGAAGGCGACGCTGGCCATCGAGGACGGCGTCAAGATCCCGCAGGGCACCCGGGCGGAGATCAAGGTGACCTCGCTGCTCGGCGAGAACTACGTGGACCTGCAGATGCCGCCCGGCGCGAACATGGACCGCGGCCCGTACCTGGCCACCGGCACGGCGATCACCGACACCAGCGTCCAGCCGGCGTTCGAGCAGGTCGTCGGGCAGGCCGGGCCGCTGATCCAGGCCCTGGCAGGGGACGACGTCGCGACGGTCGTCAACGCGGGCGCCACCGCCCTGGACGGCAACGGGCAGAAGCTCAACAAGACGATCGCGCAGGCGGGCGCGCTGCTGAAGATCTTCGCCGAGCAGCGCCGCGAGCTCGGCGAGTCGGTCGACCGCTTCGCCCGCCTCGGCCGGTCCCTCGCCAAGGGCAGCGACGCCCTGAACGAGACGCCCGAGCAGCTCGAACGCACCACCCGGCTGCTCGACCAGGACAAGCACAAGATCATCCAGATGGTCGACAAGCTCACCACGACGGCGCGCGAGCTGAACGACAAGGTGCTGGAGGGGCGCATCCAGCGGTTCCGCGCGCTGCTGCGCGACCTCGACCCCGTCCTGCAGCAGCTCGGCGACAACCGCAAGCGGCTCACGGGGCTGGTGGACGGCCTGGTCGAGTTCACCGACAAGCTGCCGCGGGCCACCTATGACGGCCAGCTGCTGCTGTACCCGCTGCTGCGGATCGTCTGGCCGGACGGGACGCCGATCTTCCCGGGCCTCAGCCAGAGCCCGAAGAAGAAGAAGGCCAAGTCGCCGGAAATCCCCAAGCAGCTCCAGGGCGCCCTGCCGGACCTCGACAAGATCCTGGAGCCGCGCGGATGAACAGTCGGCTGACGATCAACCTGGCGGCGTTCGGCGTGCTCGCCGCGGTGATGGTCGTGTGGGCGTTCAACAACGTCGTCCGCTTCGACTTCATCGACCGGCCCTACCACATCACCGTGGAGTTCGAGTCCTCGCCGGGCCTGCACCCGAACTTCGAGGTCGACTACCTCGGCCTGCGGGTCGGCAAGATCGACTCGGTCCGGCTGGAGAAGGACAAGGTCGTCGTCCGGCTGGACATGGAGCGCGGCGTGAAGATCCCGCAGGGGGTCACCGCCGCCGCGGCCCGCAAGTCCGCGGTGGGCGAGCCGGTGGTCGAGCTGACGCCGGGGTCCGGGAGGGCCGGCGCCCCGCCGATGAAGCCCGGCACCGTGATCCCGGTGTCGCAGACGAAGGTCCCGCCGAAGTACGGCGACCTCTTCGGCGCCGTCATCGACACCCTGAAGGCGATCGACCCCGACGACGCCAAGGTGCTCACCCAGGAGCTGGCCGCCGGATGGGCCGGGCGCGAGGACTCCCTCCGCCAGATCGTCAACGGCGGCGACGACCTCACCCAGACGTTCGCGCAGAACACCGAGCTGCTCGACGGGCTGACCAACGACCTCGGCCGCATCACCCACGTGCTGAACCAGAACCGCGGTTCGCTCGGCGCGGGGATCGACAACCTCGCCGCCCTCACCGCCGCGCTCAGCCAGGTCCGCGGGCAGATCGCCGAGCTGCGCGACCGCGGTCCCGGCCTGCTCGCCACCGTCAACGACCTGCTCGACAGGACCGGTCCCGACTTCGGCTGCACCGTGGACATGCTCGGCAACCTGGGCATCGGGACCTACGACCCCAACTACCTCAACGACCTGCGCAGGACGCTCGCGCTGGCGCCGCAGCTCAAGGTCGTCCTGGACAACGTGATCGGAACCGACCAGGGCCGGCCCGTGCTGAACGTCGTCTTCCAGGTCACGCTGAAGAGGATCGCCGCGCTGGAGTACAAGTACCCGCGCGCGCAGCCCGCGGTGAACCGGATCCCGACCTGCCCCGGCGGACGCACCCCGGCGACGACCAGGCAGAAGCCCTACAAGGCGAAGGACCCGGGCGAGACGATCCCCACCCACGATCCCGCCCTCCAGCGGAACGTGCAGGCCAGGAAGGCCGCGAACGAGAGCGACTCTTCCGGCGGACCGCCGATCTGGCTGGTGTACGTTCCCCCGATCATCGCCCTTCTGGTGCTGATCAGGGTCATGATGGGCTCGGTGCCCGTGGTGTCCCGCCTTTCCCGACTGCGTCGGGACAAGGACTGACCCCAACCCGAGGAGTATCCGAAGTGACAGCCAAGACCACCAAGGGCGGGTCCGACCAGGTCGAGGCGGTCCCGGCCGAGGAGGCGCCCGAGGAGACCGAGGCGATCGAGACCGAGTCCGCCGAGGAGGCGCCCGAGGAGCGGCCCGCCCGGCCCGCCGCCAAGCGCAAGCGCCGGGTGCGGGTCATCGAGGTCATCGACGACGAGGACCTCGACGAGGTCCTGGAGGCGCTCGACGCCGAGGACGAGGAGGCTCCGGCCGAGCCGGCGGCGAAGCCCGTCGCCAAGGCCCCCGCCAAGCCGGTCGCCAGGCCCAGGCCGCGCCCGACCCGTCTCGAACCGCCGGAGGACGAGGCGGAGGAGGAGGTCGAGGCGCCGAAGAAGGCCTCGGCCCGCCCGAGCACGGCGGCGGCCTCGCAGGCCCGGCCGGGGATCTTCGGTCTCGGCATGGTGCAGGCGGTCGTGGTGGTCGTCCTGGTGGCGCTGCTGGCGAGCCTGGCGATCTGGCAGTGGACGAGCGCGAGCTCCCTGTCGTCCGAGCAGGACGAGAGGGACGCGGTGAGCAAGGTCGCGTCCGCCTACGGCGACGTGGCGCTCAACTACAACGCGCAGAACTACCAGGCGCAGATGGACAAGGCCCAGAAGCTCATGGGCGGCGACCTGCTGGAGAGCTTCAAGAGCACCACGCTCCCCAGCCTCGGCCAGACGTTCAAGAGCAATCCCGAGCTGTCGCTGACGTCCAAGACGAACCAGGTCTTCGTGGGCAGCGTGGACGGCAGGTTCGCCACGGCCGTCGTCATGGTCGACATCGACGTCCGGACCAAGGACGGCGCGACCGCCGCCCCCGCGACGCTGCTCCGCCTCGCCCTCGCCAAGATCGACGGGACGTGGAAGGTCACCAAGCAGTACGCGTCGGGCACCAACGACCAGAACCAGAACCAGCAGAACCAGCTGCCGGCCGTTCCGAGCGGCGGCGCGTCGAAGTCGCCTTCGACGGAGAACAGCGGCAAGCCCGAGAACTGAGCCCGGGAGGTCCCGCGCGAGCGCCCCGTACGGAAGCCGTGCGGGGCGCTCGCGCGTTATGCCGATGAACGGGGCCGAGGGACGCAGGCGGGGGCATGTCGATCGTGACGGAGCAGGACGGGCAGGGCACGGCCGTCCCGGACGCGCTGGTGCACGAGTTCGGCGCGCTGCTGGGCGCGGCGTCGGGCCTGGAGCGGATCGCGGGCCGCGAGCTGGAGCGCCGCTGCGGCGTCCGGCACGCCGTCTAGCGGGAGTAGTGCTCGACGACGAGCTGCTCGTCGCAGACGACGGGGATCTCGGCGCGCTCGGGCAGCCGGGCGAGCCGGGCGGCGAGCGCGTCGTGCCGGACCTCCAGGTAGGGCGGGACCTCGGCGGCGTGCCCGCCGGCGGCCGCGACCTGGAACGGGACCATCGCGCGGCTCCGCTCGGCGACCGTGATGACGTCTCCGGGCCGCAGCCGGTAGGACGGGCGGTCCACGCGGCCGCCGTTCACCAGCACGTGGCGGTGCACGACGAACTGGCGGGCCTGGTAGATCGTCCGGGCGAACCCGGCGCGCAGGACGAGCGCGTCCAGCCGGCGTTCGAGGTCGACGAGCAGGGCCTCGCCGGTCTTGCCGCCCGTCCGGGCGGCCTTGTCGAAGGCGTTGCGGAGCTGCGCCTCGCGGATGTCGTACTGCGCGCGGAGCCGCTGCTTCTCGCGGAGCCGGACCTTGTAGTCGCTCTCCTGCTTGCGGGCGCGGCCGTGGACGCCGGGCGGGTAGGGGCGGGCCTCGAAGTACTTCACGCTCTTCGGCGTCAGCGGGATGCCGAGGGCCCGCGAGAGACGCACCTTGGGACGGGGGTTGTTCATCACGCTCCTTGATGGTTAGGTAAGCCTAAGTTAGGTAAGCCTAACCTGAAACGTCAAGGAGGCACGGTGCCGCGAGCGGAGACCACGCAGTCCAGGCAGACCATCCAGGGCCCCACGGCGGCGGAACGCGCGCGGACCCTCGCCTACGGCGTCGCGGACGGCGTGCTCGTCGCGCCGGGCGTTCCCTGCGCCCCCGTCCCGGCGCACACGACCGACCGGGACGGCAGGCCGCTGCTGCTCGTCCGGGCGGACGCGCCGGTCGCGGCGGCCCTGACCGGCGAGGACGACGTGCCCGCCACGCTGCAGATCTCCGACGTCGCGCCGGTGCCGCTGCCGGACCGCGTCCGGGGCCGGGCCCGGCTGCACGGCTGGCTGAGCGAGATCCCCGAGGGCGAACTGGGCGCCGCCGCGCTGCGCCTCTCGCACGTGCACCCGCGTCCCGAACTGCTCGACCTCGGCGCCGGGCGGGACGGCCGGCGCGAATGGACGATCCTCGCCCTCGAAGCCGCCCAGGTCGAGGTCGCCGACGCCTGGGGGAGCGACACCCTGGAGCCCGAGGAGTACGCCGACGCCGCGCCCGACCCGTTCGTCACCGTCGAGGCGGGCATCCTGACGCACCTGGACTCCGCCCACCGCGCCGAGCTGCCGCGCCTGCTGCCGGAGTCGGTCCCGCCCGGACCGGTCCGCCCGCTCGGGCTCGACCGGTACGGTATGTGGCTGCGCTGCTCCGCGCCGCCGCCGGACGCGCCGTCGTCGTTCGACGTGCGGCTCCCGTTCGCCGAGCCTGTCAGTGATCTCCACGGTCTGCGGCGCGTGTACCGGCGGCTGTTCACCCGGGCTGCCCCGTAGTACCGCGCAGGACCGCGCGGTGGCGAGGGCGGCGGGTACGTACAAGCACCCGCCGGATGCCAGTGCTCCCCCGGATGGCGGGCGGGCCCCTCCGCGGGCGATGATCGTGTCTCCGGTCGAGGACGCCGTTACCACTCCCCGACCGGACGGCCTCGACCGCCGGTTCGCCCCTGCGGGGTGGGCGGGCCGGCGGCGAGACGGTACCGGCCGGCCGGGGACGCGGCGCCTTCGGCCGGGCCGGTGGTCCGGCGCGGTGCGAGCACGAGTCGGGGGCGCACCGGGCCACTGGTCGCGATTGGCCGTTCCCGCGGCGCCGTTCCCGCCGCACGCTGGGAGCATGACCGCACATCACCCGCAGACCCGAGCCGTCCACCCGCCCGTGATCGTCCCCGAGGGCAGCCGCCCGCTCGGCGTCCCGATCTACCAGGGGCACCTGTTCTCCTTCGACGCCTCCGACGCGCTCGCCGCCGCGTTCCAGGGCCCCGACGAGGCGTTCTTCTACGCCCGGATGGCCAACCCGACCGTCCGCGCCCTGGAGCAGTCGCTCACCGAACTCGAAGGCGGCTCCGGGACGCTCGCCACCGGGTCCGGCATGGGCGCGGTCAACGCGGTGCTGACGGGACTGCTCCGCAGCGGCGACCACGTCGTCGCGCAGGCCGCCCTCTACGGCGGAACCCACGCGCTGCTCCAGGACCTCGCCGCACGCTGGGGCGTCGAGGTCACGTTCGTCTCCGGCGACGACCCTGCCGAGGTACGGGACGCGCTGCGCGGTACGACGAGGATCCTCTACCTGGAGACGGTCGCCAACCCCACCACCCACGTGACGGACCTGCCCGCGTTCACCGAGGCCGTCCGCGGGACGGGCGTGCTGACCGTCGTCGACAACACCTTCGTCCCGCTCCTGTGCAGGCCCATCGAGCACGGGGCCGACATCGTCGTCCACTCCACGACGAAGTACCTCGGCGGGCACGGCGACACCATCGGCGGCGCCGCCGTCTTCGCCGACGCGTCCGTCCACCGGCGGGTCTGGGAGCACGCCGTCGAGCTGGGCTCCACCCCCGACCCGTTCGCCTCCTGGCTGACCGTCCGGGGCCTCGCCACGATGCCGCTGCGCGTGGCCAGGCAGAGCGAGTCCGCCCTCGACATCGCGCGCCGCCTGGCCGGCCACCCGTCGGTCACCCGCGTCCACTACCCGGGGCTGGAGGACCACCCGCAGCACGAGCTCGCCCGGCGGCTGCTGCCGGACGGCGCCGGCGGCGTCCTGGCCTTCGAGCTCGCCGGCGGCCGGGACGCGGGCCGGACCTTCTCCGAGGCCGTCGAGCTGGTCTCGCTGGGCCCCTCGCTCGGCGACATCGCGACCCTGGTCATGCACCCGGCCAGCACGTCCCACCGCCAGCTGGACGCCGCGTCCCTCGCCGCCGCCGGCATCGGCGAGGGGACGGTGCGCCTGGCCGTCGGCCTCGAACACCCGGACGACCTCTGGGCCGACATCGAGCAGGCCCTGCGGAAGGCGTCCTAGGGCGGGAGGCGGCCTAGAGGTAGAAGCCGGTGGCGGTGGCGGGGGCGTCCTGACCGTCGGGACGCTTCTCGCCCTTGCGCAGTGCGGCGAGCTCGGCGAGCGTCGCGCCGTCGGCGCCGATCTCCGCGCCGGGGACGTCCGTGCCGTCCAGCCAGGAGAGCGACTCCGCGCGGGTGAGCCGGCCCACCTCGATCTGGGCGAGGCAGCGGCCGGGGCGGACCACCGCCGGGTGCAGCATGGCGAGGTCCTCGTTGGTGGTGATGGCCACCAGCACGTCCCGGCCCTGGCCGAGCATCCCGTCGGTGAGGTTCAGCAGCCGCGACAGGCCCTGGCCCGTCGACTGCTTGGCCTCGCCGCGGATCAGCTCGTCGCAGTCCTCCAGGATGAGCAGCCGCCAGCGGCGGTTCTCGTCCTCGTCGTCGCCGACCGCGACCTCCATCAGGTAGCTGGGCGTGCCGAACAGGGCCTCGGGGTCCAGGACGCAGTCGGACTGGCACCAGTCGTTCCAGGAGCGGGCGAGGGCGCGCAGCGCGGTGGTCTTGCCGGTGCCGGGCGGGCCGTGCAGGAGCAGCAGCCGTCCGGAGACCTCCTCGCGGGTGAGCTTCATCACCGCGTCGAGCGCCTCGGCGACCGGCGCGGTGTAGTTGCGCCGGATGTCCTCCCAGGAGTCGGCCGTGATGGCGCGCTCGCTGCGGACGGGGCCGTGCGCCCCCATGTGCCAGAAGCCCATCTCGACGCTGGTCTCGTCCACCTTCGGCGGCTCGGTCGCGTCCTTCACCGACGCCGCGAGGACGGTCTCGGCCAGCTCGTCGGTCACGGCGGACACCGCGATGTAGGCGATGCCGCTCTTCCACCGGTTGCTCAGCAGCGTCCAGCCGTCGCCCTCGGCCAGCACCGACTCCTTGCCCTTCTCGTGCGCGACCCGCACGAGCCTGGCGTCGCCCGGGCGCAGCGGCGCCTCCGTCCGGACGTTCTCCAGCCGCGTCGACCGCGACCAGGGCTGCTCCCCGGACGCGAACGGGCGCAGCGACAGCACGTCCATCACGTCGGCGGGGGAGTTGTTGTCGGACAGGTTGAAGACCACGGGCAGCGCGGGCTCCGGCGCGTCGGTGCCTTCCCGGGGGTCGATCAGATGCAGGACCTCCTGCGGCCTCTCCCGCGACATGGTCATGACACTGATGATCACGCCCGGCGGCGCGCCGCGTCCACCGAATTAGCCGGACGCGCCGCAAGTCAGTCGGCGCTCACCGCGGGGCCGGGGCCCGCGTCAGGGCCCGGCGCGCGTCAGGAGCCGCCGCCCTCCCCGGCCTCGCGCTCCGCGTGGGCGGCCTTGCGCGCCTCGGCCTCTTCCAGGTCGAGCTTCTCGGCCTCCTCCGGCGTCGGCGCCGTGCCGCCGAGGTAGGCGGGCTGCCACCACGTCTCGTCCGAGCGCGGGACGTCGGTGTACTCGCGCTGCGCCTTCTCCAGCAGCTCCGCCATGCGGGCGTGCAGATCCCGGGTGACCTGCTCGTAGTCGTCACCGCGCTTGGGGTACATGGGCTCGCCGACGATGATCGTCACCGGCACGTTGCGCTGGAGGAGCCGGCGCTTGCGGCCCTTGGTCCACATCCGCTGCGGGCCCCAGAGCGCGACCGGGATGAGCGGCGTCTTGGACGCCACCGCCATCCGCACCGCGCCGCTCTTGATCTCCTTCACCGTGAACGAGCGGCTGATCGTGGCCTCGGCGAACACCCCGACGATCTCCCCGCCCCGCAGCGCCTTGAGCGCCGCCGCGTAGGAGGAGGCGCCCGCGTCGCGGTCCACCGGGATGTGGTGCATGCCGCGCATCAGCGGCCCGCCGATCCGGTTGTCGAAGATCTCCTTCTTCGCCATGAACCGCACCAGCCGGCCCGCCGGGTGCGCGGCCAGGCCCGCGAAGATGAAGTCGAGGTAACTGACGTGGTTGCTGACGAGCACCGCACCACCGGTACTGGGGATGTGGTCGGTCCCCTCCAGACGGATCCTGATGTTCAGGGCCTTGAACACGCCGAGAGCCGTCTTGATCACCGGTGGGTAAACGAGTTCGCGCATGTAGGCACCGTACTTGAGCAACTGCTGATCAGCGAGTGCGAGGCGGGGATCGCGATGCATCGCACAACCGGGCCCAGTTCTGAGAAGGTGGGTGTGCAACTGATCCGCCGAAGGCTGAGGGAGGATGAGCCCCATGGAACCGTTGGACGCGGCGGCGGACGTGCACGCGCTCATCCGCGACGTGCTGCCCGCCCTGGCGCCCAGCGCCTGGTTCGATCACGGTACCTCCGAGGTGGTGCTGCCCGTGGGCCGGTCGGAGGCCCGCGCCTCCAGCTGGACGGTGCTGGAGCGCTGCGCCCGCGAGCCGCGCTCGGCGTGGCCGAAGGTGGTGGACGAGTGGGTCCGCGAGGTCGGCGACCGTGCGTTCCTCGCCGTCGGCGAGATGGAGCTGTTCGGCGACGTCCGGGAGCTGCTGCGCCTGCGCATCGTGCCGAAGCTCGACCCCCGCGACCGCGAGGGCCTCGTCGTCGTCCCCGCCGGCGACCACTTCGACGCCATGGTGATGATCGAGCACCCCCGCTACGGCGGCCCCCTCACCAAGGCCCGCGCGGGCCTGCTCGGCCTGCACAAGCTCGGGTACGTGATGACGAACACCCACGACCGCGAGCTGGCCGACGTTTCCGTGCACGACCAGCCGCTCCTGCCGGGCCGCAACGTCCGCGTCGTCGGCAAGCCGGGCAGCCGCTACGTGTCGGCGCTGCTCAGCGAGGTCCACCAGTTCGTGCCGTGGCCGAACGAGCACGGCGCCCTGGTCGGGGTCCCCTGCCACAGCACGCTGCTGCTGTACCCGATCACCTCCACGGCCGTCCGCGACGTGCTCCCCATATTCGCCGACGTCGTCCGGGAGATGCACGCCAACGCCGACGACCCCTGCGCCCCCGGCGTCTACTGGAGCCACGGCGAGCGCCGCCTCACCCCTCTCTCCCCGGAGGCGGCGGCCGACGGCGCCGGCGAGTTCGCCCTCTTCCTCCGCAGGCTCCCCCAGGAATGAGCTAGCCCCACCCGCGGCCCGCAACCGGGGCCAGGGGGTCGCCCCCCTGGGCTAACACAGTTTCCAGTCGACCGGCTGGGCGCCTTGCTGCTCCAGGAGCTGGTTGGCGCGGGAGAAGGGGCGGGAGCCGAAGAAGCCGCGGTCGGCCGACATGGGGCTCGGGTGGGGCGACTCGATGCAGGGGACGTTGCCGAGCAGCGGCTTGAGGTTGCGGGCGTCGCGGCCCCACAGGATGGCGACGAGGGGGCGGTCGCGGGCGGCGAGGGCGCGGATGGCCTGCTCGGTGACCTCCTCCCAGCCCTTGCTGCGGTGCGAGCCCGGCTTGCCCGGCATGACGGTCAGCGACCTGTTGAGCAGGCAGACGCCCTGCCGCGTCCAGGGGGAGAGGTCGCCGTTGGACGGCTGCGGGTGGCCGAGGTCGTCGCAGTACTCGCGGAAGATGTTGACGAGGCTGCCGGGCAGCGGCCGGACGTCCGGGGCGACCGAGAAGCTGAGGCCGACCGGGTGGCCGGGCGTCGGGTAGGGGTCCTGACCCATGATGAGGACGCGCACGTCATCGAACGGCTGGGTGAAGGCGCGCAGGACGTGGTTCCCGGCGGGCAGGTAGCGGCGCCCGGCGGCGACCTCGGCGCGCAGCCAGTCGCCCGCGGCGGCGATCGTCCCGGCGACGGGGGTCAGCGCGGTCGCCCATCCCGCCTCGACGATCTCCGAGAGTGGTCGTGCTGTCATGGGGTACGAGCCTAGTGCGATGATCTCCAGGTCGGCGGAAGATTGCCTGCCTTATCGGCGTTGAGAAGTTTTCTGACCGCATCAGGTCGGGACACAGGCAAATGTTCTCCAGCGCCGAGAAAAGTGGTCGATGAACTGGGTGAAACGCCCCGTTAAGTCGCTGTTACTTCCTGGCGGCCGTCATTGACCTGCGGACTTCCAGCGCATAACTCCTAGAGAGTACGGACGGCGCAGGACGAGCGGACGGACGAGAGAGCATGACCCAGCTGACCACCGTGGACGCCACCTTCCTCCATGCCGAGAACGCGAAGACCCATGCCCACATCGCCGGGCTCGGCATCGTCGACCCCGGGACGTGCCCCGGCGGCCGGCTCACCGTCCCGCACGTCGCCGAGCTGATCCGCGTCCGCGCGCACCTCGCGGCCCGGCCGCTGCGGCAGCGGCTCGTCCAGGTGCCGCTCGGCCTGGACCACCCGTACTGGGAGGACGACCCCGACTTCGAGCCCGAGCGGCACATCTCCGAGTTCGGACTGCCGGAGCCCGGCAGCGACCGGCAGCTCGCCAACCTGGTCGCGATGCTGCACGAGCGGCCGCTCGACCGGTCCCGCCCGCTGTGGGAGATGGTCCTCATCCAGGGCCTGGCCGGCGGCCGGACGGCCGTCTACGTGAAGGTGCACCACGCGGCCATCGACGGCGTGATGGCCGCCGAGACGCTCGCCGCGCTGCTCGACCTGACGCCCGAGCCCCGCGACCTGCCCGCCGACGAGTCCGTCCCGGCGCGCGCCCCCGGCACGGCGAGCATGCTCGGCACGGGACTGCTGCGGACCGCGCTGCACCCGGTGCGCTCGGCGATGTCGGCGGTGCGCACCGCCCCCTACCTGGACGAGATCCCGGGCCTGTCGGCCATCCCGGGCGTCGGGCTCGTGTCGTCCTTGATGCAGGGTGCGCTGCGCCGCCCGGAGCTGCCGAAGGCACCGCGGGTCAGCGCGCCGCCGACGCCGTTCAACCATCCGATCGGGCGGCGCCGCGCCGTCGCGTGCGGGGAGCTGCCGCTCGCCGACATCAAGGAGATCCGGCGGGCCCTCGGCGGCAGCGTCAACGACGTGGTCATGGCGCTGTGCGCGACGGCGCTGCGGCAGTGGCTCGACAAGCGCGGCGAGCTGCCCGAGCGCCCGCTGGTCGCGGCCGTCCCGGTGTCGCTGCGGCGCGGCGCGGGCGCGGCCGCCGAGCCGGGCAACCAGGTCTCGATCATGACCACGCCGCTCGCCACGCACCTGCCCGACCCCGCCGACCGGTACGCCGCCGTCCAGCGCGACATGGACCTGGCGAAGCGGCGGTTCACCGGGTCGTCGGGCAACTGGGTGCGGGAGATGAGCGGGCTGCTCCCGGCGCCCTTCGCCGCGGCGGTCACGCGGCTCGCGCTGCAGGCCGCGCCGGCGGTGTCGCTGCGCCCGGTCAACCTGGTCATCTCCAACGTGCCGGGCCCGCAGTTCCCGCTGTACCTGTGCGGCGCGAAGGTGCTCGGCTACTACCCGATCTCGGTCATCACCGACGTCAGCGGCGGCCTGAACATCACCGTGTTCTCCTACGACGGGAAGGTGGACGTCGGCATCGTCGCCTGCCGCGAGCTCATCCCCGACCCCTCGGAGATCATCGACCATCTGGTGGACGCGCTGGACGAACTCCGCTCGCTCAGCCGCTCGTGAGGCCGCTACAGCCCGAGGGCCGCCCGATGCCGCCGCGCCAGACCCAGCGCGGCGGCCCCCGCCGGCTGCATCGGCCGGGGGAGCGCCCCGTCGAACGGCGCCATCGACACCTCGCCCTCGTCGTTGACCGCGACGAGGCCGCCGAAGAGCTCGCCGAACAGCGCGTCGTCGATGGCGACGACGGTCAGCAGGTCGAGCGCCAGCGTCAGCGGGTCCACGCCGAGCCCCAGGAAACGCGCTCGGATGCGGCCCTCGTCGCGGGCGGCGGTCATCGCCTGGTGAAAAGGCCAGTCCTGCTGGACGAAGCCGTCGCCGTAGTCCTCGGCCGCGCCGAGAAACTCCTCGGCGTACTCGCGGACCATGCACTGCCACAGGTCAGGCGGCTCATCGCCGAGCGGCTGGAACACCCCGACCGGCATCACCTGGTACAGCCCGCCGGCGTGCGCGACCTTCGCGGGGTCGCGCCGATGCAGGACGTACCGTCCGGACGCCGTCGCGGTGACCGTGGTGACGGCGGGCAGCGCGGGCCTGCGTGACAGGTCGCACGGGTCGCCGATCCGGTCGCGCAGCGGCAGCCCGTCCGCCCCGGCGGCCAGCTCGTGCGCCACGGACTCGCCCACGTTGACGCCGTCGAAGTAGCGGGCGGGGCCGAGCCGCAGGACCGGTGGTTCGGCCCCGACCAGCCGGTAGCTCGGACGGTCCTCGAACACCTTCGGCGGGGCCAGGGCCGCGACCGCCTCCGCGTACGTCCGGTACCCGTCCGGGAGCCCGTCGGCCGGGTCGGCGATCGCGGGCGGGGCGGGGCGGGGCTCCCACCCCAGCCGGATCTCCTCCAGCGGGATCGGGGATCCGGGGATCCAGGCGTCCCGGCAGAGCAGCGGCGTTCCCGCGACGCGCGGGACGCCCGGGTACAGCCCGTCGGCGACCTCGCCGAACCGGCCGCGGGCCGCGTTCAGCGCCGCCCGCCCGCGCCGCCACTCCTCCTCGTCCGCCACACGCCGAGCCTAGGCCGTGCTCCGAAGGGCGGCGAGCCCCCGCGCGACCTCCTCCTCGACCAGATCGGCGTTGATCATCGCGGCCGCCATGGCCCCGGCCGCCGCCGCCATGACGACCTGGCCGGCGGGCACGACGACGTTGCCCGCCGCCCACACGCCGGGCACGCTGGTCCGCCCGGTCGGGTCGGTCTTCACGAAGCCGTCCTCGCCGGTCTCGCAGCCGAGGTCGGCCAGCGGCCCGGCCTTGGGGACCCACGTCGGCGCGAGGAACACGGCGTCGCAGCCGAGCACCGAGCCGTCCGCCAGTTCCAGTCCGGTGAGCCGGTCGTCCTCGACGACGACGCGCCGCACCCCGCTCGGCGCGACGCCGATGCCGCGCGCGGCCAGCCGCGCCGCGTCCTCGCCCGCGGGGGGCGCGTCCGCGACGAACGTCACGTCCGGCGACCACTGGCGCAGCAGCAGCGCCTGGTGGACGGAGTTCGGGGACGTCCCCAGCACGGCGATCCTCTGGTCGCGGACCTCCCAGCCATGGCAGTAGGGGCACATCTGCGCCTCCCGGCCCCACCGCTCCCGCAGGCCGGGAACGTCCGGCAGGACGTCGGTCACGCCCGTGGTGACCAGCAGGCGGCGGCCCCGCAACCGGGTGCCGTCGCCGAGGGTGAGGACGAAGCCCTCCTCGGCGCGGGCGACCGTCCCCTCGACGATCTCGCCGCCGTAGCCGCGCACCTCGGTGCGGCCGGTCTCCAGCAGGCGGGCGGGCGGCATCCCGTCCCGGGTGAGGAAGCCGTGCATGTGGTCGACCCCGGCGTTGCGCGGCTCGCCGGCGTCGACGACGGTGACGGAGCGGCGGGCGCGGGCGAGGACGAGGGCGCCGTTCAGCCCGGCCGGCCCGCCGCCGATGATCAGTACGTCTCGTTCGTTCATGCCCCGAGCGTGCGCGACGCCTTCCGCATTTGACAAACGTCGTTGCCGATCCTGCAATAAGGCCATGGAGACCACCGAGGAGGTCCTGGCCGGGGTCGGGCCCAGGCTCAGGAGGCTGCGGCAGGAGCGCGGCGTCACGCTGTCCGCGCTCGCGGAGGCCACCGGCATCTCGGTGAGCACGCTGTCGCGGCTGGAGTCGGGCAAGCGGCGGCCGAGCCTGGAGCTGCTGCTCCCGCTCGCCCAGGCCCACCAGGTCCCGCTGGACGAGCTGGTCGGCGCCCCGGCCGTCGGTGACCCGCGGATCAGGCCGCGGCCGCTGCGGATGCACGACATGGTGGTGCTGCCGCTGACCCGGCGTCCCGGCGGGGTCCAGGCCTTCAAGATGGTCGTGCCCGAGCGGATCCCGGCGCCCGAGCCCCGGACCCACGAGGGCTACGACTGGCTGTACGTGCTGAACGGACGCCTGCGCCTGCACCTCGCCGGCCGCGAGATGGTGCTGGAACCGGGCGAGGCGGCCGAGTTCGACACCCGGCTCCCGCACTGGTTCGGCGGCGACGGCGGGCCGGTGGAGGTGCTCAGCCTGTTCGGTCCGCAGGGGGAGCGGATGCACCTGCGCGCGAAGCCCCGCCGGTCATGACATGCACGGCGTGACATAAGTTGGGGAAACGTGCAGACCGTCCAAACTCCCCAGAAAGCCCCTGCCCGTAAGAAGCCCGCTCCCACGGCGTGGATGCTGTGGAGCGTCGGCGTCCTCGCCTACGCCGTCGCGGTACTGCACCGGACGTCCTTCGGCGTCGTCGGCCTGGACGCCGCCCACCGGTTCGACGCGTCCGCCGGGATCCTCGCGTCCTTCACCGTCCTGCAACTGCTCGTGTACGCGGGCCTGCAGATCCCCGTCGGGCTCCTGCTCGACCGCGTCGGCCCGCGCTGGATGGTCGCCGGCGGCGCGCTGCTCATGGCCGGCGGCCAGGCGCTCATGGCCGTCTCCACCGGCGTCGGCACGGCCGTCGCCGCCCGCGTGATGGTCGGCGCCGGCGACGCCATGACGTTCATCAGCGTCCTCGGCATCGTCGCGACCTGGTTCCCCGGACGCTACGTCCCGGTCGTGACGCAGCTCACCGGGCAGCTCGGACAGCTCGGTCAGGTGCTCAGCGCGATCCCCCTGGTCGCCCTCCTGCACGGCCCCGGCTGGGGCACCGCGTTCGGCTCCGCCGCCGCGCTCGGCGTCCTCATGGCCGTGCTCGCCGTCGCCCTACTGCGGAACGGCCCCGGCCGCGCGAACGTCCCGTCCCTGCGCGAGACGGGCACCAACCTGGCCGAGGCGTTCCGCCACCCCGGCACGCGCCTCGGCCTCTGGTCGCACTTCGTCACGCAGTTCTCGTCCAACACCTTCGCGCTGATGTGGGGCTACCCGTACCTGGTGTCCGGGCAGGGCATGCGTCCCGCGACCGCCTCGACGCTGCTGACGCTGTTCGTGCTGGTCAACGTCATCTCCGGACCGTTCATCGGACGACTGGTCGCCCGCTACCCGCTGCGCCGCTCCTGGCTCGTCCTCGGCATCGTCGCCCTCAACGCGACGGCGTGGGCGGCCGTCCTCGCCGTGCCGCCGCCCGCGCCGTCCTGGCTGCTGGTCCTGCTCGTGCTGTGCGTCGCGCCCGGCGGCCCCGGCTCGATGATCGGCTTCGACTACGCCCGGACGTTCAACCCGCCCGGACGGCAGGGCACCGCGACCGGCATCGTCAACGTCGGAGGCTTCGTCGCCTCCCTCGTCACGATCCTGCTGATCGGGGTCGTCCTGGACGCCATGTCATCCGGGGGCGACTTCACGCCCGGAGCGTTCCGGGCGGCCTGGACCGTCCAGATCGGCATCTGGGTGATCGGTGTGGCGGGCGTCCTGCGCACCCGCACCCTGGCCCGCCGTCACCTCGCCCTCGCCGACTAGGAGCGCAGCGCCCCCGTCAGGAGCGGAGCTCCCCACCCATCAGGAGCGGAGCACCCTACCCATCAGGAGCGGAGCTCCCCACCCATCAGGAGCGGAGCACCCTACCCATCAGGAGCGGAGCTCCAGCGTGCAGCACTTCGGGCCGCCGCCCGCCTTGCGCAGCTCGGACAGGTCGACCGGCAGCGGCTCGTACCCGTGCTCCCGCAGCGTGTCGATCAGCCCGACCGCCTCGGCGTTGATGACGATGTTGCGCCCGTCGCACACGGCGTTGAGCCCGAGCACCGCCGCGTCCGCCTCGCTCGCGAGGACCGCGTCCGGGAACAGCCGCTCCAGCACCGCCCGGCTACCGGGGGAGAACGCGCCGGGGAAGTAGGCGACGTTGTCGCCGCCGAGGGGGAACAGCGCCGTGTCCAGGTGGTAGAAGCGCGGGTCGACGAGCCGCAGCGTCACCACCGGCCGGCCGAGGAACTCCTGCGCCTCCTGGTGCGCGGCGATCTCCGTCCGGAACCCCGTCCCGGCCAGGATGACGTGGTCGAGCGTGAGGAAGTCGCCCTCGCCCTCGTTCGTGAACTGCGGCTCCAGCAGTTCGGAGAACCCGTTCGCCAGCATCCACTCGGCGTAGGCGGGCCCTTCGGCGTACCGCTCCGGATGCGTGAACTTCGCCCCGTACACCCGCCCGCCGACCACCAGCGCCCCGTTGGCCGCGAACACCATGTCGGGCAGCCCCTCGACGGGGTCGATGAGGCTCACCTCGTGCCCGAGCGCGAGGTACGCCGCCCGCAACTCCTCCCACTGCGCCACGGCCTTCGCGGCCTCGGCGCCGGCCACCGGGTCCATCCACGGGTTGATCGCGTACGTGACGGCGAAGTGGTCCGGACGGCACATGAGGTAGTGCCGCCGCAGCGCGGTCCGGACGGCGGTCGGCTCCATCGCCGGCATGACGATCATAGGTGGCTCCAGGGACATCCGAAGGGCGAACGACTCAGCGAAAGCCTAGGAACGAACCACGCGCAATCCAATGCGCCAATCTTGCTCTGGCCTGGCCATTCGTTGCGTCTTCTTCCCCTGCACGCCCTAATCGTTGCGCGCCTTCGCGGCCTTGCCCCCGGCCGGGGCCACCGGTCCCCGGCCCTCCAGGACCTGGGCCCACCACACCGTCTTGCCGCCGCCCGGCCCCGGGTGCCACCCCCACCGGTCGGCGGACGCCGCGACGATCGCCATGCCCCGATGCCCCTCGTCGGTGTCGGACGCCGCCACGAGCCGGGGCAGCCCGGGTTCCGGATCGGTCACGTCGACGCGCAGCAGCCCGTCCATCACCCGCACCCGGACCTTGACCACCCCATCGCCCCGCAACTCCTCCCGCACATGCCGGACGGCGTTCGTGACGATCTCGGACGTCAGCAGCACCGCCACCTCGACATCGCCCTCAGCGACGCCCCACCCGTCCAGCACGTCCCGCACCGCCCGCCGAGCCGCCCGCGGTGCCCGCTCCTCCAGCGTCCACACATACGTCCGCGCCGCCCGGCTCGCCCGCGTGACGCCGCCCCGCCGCAGTGTGCTCATCAGACCTTCCATGGGCCTCGACCTCCGTTGTCCCGCTCCTGGACGCGGGGCGCTCACGCCTCGCATAACTCAGTGAAACCGTGCGCACACGGAACGGGAAAGGCGACAATGGAGCCGTAGGAGGGACACAAGTCCACTGGACGAAGGGTGCCCGCCCCCAATGACCGAACAGCCGCGCCCCCAGTGGGCCGTACGCCTGGAAGCCGAACGCCGCGCACGCGGCTGGGGCCCCTTCAAGGCCGCCCGCCGCCTGTACGCCGCCGCCGGTATCGACCACCCCGACGCGAGCCAGGTCAAGAACCTCTCCCGGCAGATCAACCGCCACGAGAAAGGCGAGGTCTTCCCGGCCGACTGGGGCTCCGCCTACGCCACCGCGTTCGGTCTGGAGGAGAAGGACCTCTTCGGCCAGGAATCCCCCGATCTCCCGGTGGGTACCAAAGAGCCGAGCGCCACTCCCGACGATGGGACCGACGACGTGAAACGCCGCGCAGCACTCCGGTTACTCGCCGCCCTCGGCGCCGGCACCGCCGTCCCACCGGGAGCCATCGAAGAGATCCTCTCGGACATCGACCGCGCGGCCGGTCCTGATCCGAACGTGGACGAATGGGAAAGGGCCGTCCATGACTACGGGCGGCGGCTCGTACTTCGGCCTACCGGCGAGTTGATCGGCGATCTGACGGCCGACATCATCGCCGTGGGACGCCAACTGGAACGAACGCACGACCCGCGCGTGCGATCCGGACTTCTGCGCGTCAGTGCGAACTTGTCCGGCCTGTTGGCGATCGGTTTGGGCGACGCCGGTGAACAGCGCCCCGCCCGCGTCTCATGGGCCACCGCGCGCCGTGCCGCCGACGCGTCCGGCGACCGCGACCTCCGGGTCTGGACGCGCGGCAGGGCAGCACAAGACGCGTTCTGGAGTCCCGGCTCGGATGGATTCGTGTCAGATCTGGTGGACGAGGCCGTCCTGATCGCCGGGGGTGTGCCATCCTCCGGCCTGGCCCGTGCCTATGCCGCGCGTTCCTACCTGGCGGCAGACCGAGGGGACGAGCGGACTGCCCTCGACTCCCTGAACAAGGTCAAGGAAACGGCCGGAAGCCTGCCCGGCGGAACCCAAACCGTCCTGGCATTTCGCGAGAGCCAATTCCGCTGGACGGAGTCGTATGTTCTGACCCGTACCGGGAATCCCCGGGCAGGAGCCGTCCTGGAGCGGGCGATCGCTTTCTACCCACCCGGTTCCCTCGTCCCACGTAAGAACCTCGCTTTGATGCAAGCCGAGGCTCTCGTCCGCAGCCGGGACATCGAAGCAGGGTTGCAACAGGCGATAGAGGCCCTCCTGGAACACCCCGAATTCACGGCCGCCGGTACATCAGCCCTGAAAGCCCACGTGCTGAACGCTCTCCCCGACGGAGCGCGTGCCCTACCGGCGGCGAGGGAACTCCGCGCCCTGACCACCACCTGAACGAGCCCGGCCCGAAAGCGGGCCGAGCGGCCGACCGGACGTTCGCACTTGCGCGAGGGCGTCCGACGAGGCTGCCCAGTCGGCCGCGCATGATCTCGGCTAGAGGGCTGCGGCACCGCGAGGACCAGGCGTCCAACCCACTGGCCTGGACGGGGGTGGTGCAGGCAGTCTCGAACGTGCGACGCCCTGCCTGATCGGTCAGCCCGCAGACGATCGGCCGTCGGGCCCTGACGACCAGGAACGTCCAACGACGGCGCACTAGGGTTTGCGGGATGGCAGAACCCACATCGCCCCCTCCGCCGATCGGAACTCCCCGGTGGGACCGGGAACTCGCGGCTATCGAGCTGGACCGGCCATCGGTCGACGCCGATGTGGAACCCGTGCTGCAGAACGCGGACGCCCGCGACGAGTTCGACCCGCACACACTGGATTTCGGGTCGGATGCCGAGAGCGCCGCCATCTGGGTCCTGCTGCACCAGAGATTCCCGTCCTACGGGATCCTGATGTACCTGCGAATGTGCTGGTCGAGCGGTGACCACGCTCTACGGGACTGGATCGTGCGCCAGTTCGCCGCGATGCTGATCCACGGTCCGAGCCCGGTGGCCGAGTCGGCCGAGTACGGGCTGTGGGTCGACTACTTCGAATCGCCCGAGGCATCGCAGGTCTTCACGGCGCTGGCCCTCCAGATGCCGCGGTCCCACTGGGGCTGTCTGATCAGCGGTGCCGGCCCCGTGCCCTGGGAAGCCAAGCACCATGTGTTCCAGGCGGCGGCCGGGCTCCCGGCGCTGCATCCCGCGCTGGCAAGGGGTCTCGTTGGTTCTTTCTATGACGTGTACGGCCAGGTGGACGCCGTGGACGCGGCGGCGCTGGTCGATCGGATCACGGTCGCGGACGAGGATCTGCTGGAGGCTCTGACCGAGGCCACCACGCAGCCGCTGCGGCTGCGCACGGGATCGGTCGTGATCGTGGACGAGTCCGATCCGGGCTGGCCGCACCAGGGGAGTTTCCTGCTCCGCGCGGCGGTGCGCAGCCCGCGGAGCAGGTGGGTTCGGCGATCCGAACTGGTGGCCGACGGCCGGGTGTACGGCCGGCTGGTGCACTGGGACTTCCCGTTCGACCCAGCGAAGATCGCGCATCGCACCGTGGTCGCTCCGGAGCCGGAGGGGCGGATCGTGCTGTTCCGGGTCGAAGGGGCCGCCGAGCACGCCGAGTCGCTGGTGGGCCGGGACGTCGAAGCTTGGCCGCCTGGCCTCAGAGAACACCTCGCGCGTTGACCTACCGACCGACGCGCTGAGAAGGATACCGCCGGGCCGACAGATCCGTCGGCGTTGGCCTTCTCGGTCAGGCACTTCGACTCTGAGCGCCGGGCAGTGAGAAGGACAGGTCGGCGGCAGTGCGGTGGTGAATCCGCTGGTGGCCGTTGTCGATGGTCATGCGGAAGCAAGCGGAGCCAGGACGGTCCGCCTGCTCCCAGGCGTCCCAGACGGCCTCGACGGTGTCCCACAGCCGCAGGGGCCCAGCCTGCCGAACCTGCCATCCGTCCGGGCCCGGGATGAGGGTGGCGGCGGAACCTGTGGTGACGTCTATGAGTTGAACTGCCTCGTCGGATGTCGCGAGTTGCGCATTGGGTACGGCGAGTTGGGCCAGGAAGCGTCCGAAGAAGCGCTCCTCTGTGGGCTCGTCGAGGCACTCTGGGCTGTGCCGGACGGCGCGGGCGGCGGCGTCGCGGGTGAGGGCCCTCCAGTGCGCCGGGTTCCCCGGCTCCGGACGCTCGTGAACACGCGCGGCCATGAAGGAGACGGTGCCGGGTAGCAACGCCCCCTCGGCGGTGCCGTCGTCCTGAACGGTCAGCAGCACGCGAGAGTATCCGTACAGCCAGCCGGACAAGGTGGTGAGGATCTTCCCGTCCGGCCGCGTCTGGGCGAGCCAGGAACGGGGGACGGTGCGCACCGAGCATGCCGCAACGATCCGGTCATAGGGCGCGCACGGCCAATAGCCGTAGAGCCCATCGGCCAGCGCGAGATCCGGCGCGTAGCCGCACTCGTAGAGCGCCGTGGCCGCCTGGTTCAGCCGGTGACCGTCGACCTCGACGGACGTGACGTTGCCGCTGCCCCCGAGCCTTGCGGAGGCCAGCGCGGTCGAGTAGCCGGTACCGGTGCCGATTTCCAGGACGTCGTGGCCGTCGTCGAGTTCCGCGTCCGCCCACATGCGCACGACCAGGGACGGCAGCGTCGAGGACGAGGTGGGGACGCCTCCGATTCGGGAGGCGGGATGGCGCCAGTCCGGCTCCTCGCAGTCGAACTGGGTGATCAACGTGGTGTCGCTGTAGACCGCCTTCAGCCAGCGTTCGCGGTCGATCACTTCGGTGACGGGATCCCAGACGGTCAGACCGTCTTCGGATCGCTTGCCCGAGTCGGCGTAGAAGCCCGGAACGAACCGGTGCCGAGGCACGGCCTCCACCGCGTGCCGCCATGCCGCATCGTCCACCGCAAGCTCCGTGGCCAGGTCGGCCTGCAAACGCTCGGTCATGCCGTCAGTCCGACTCGTAGTCGGTGGTGGAGTCGTCGACGGTCTGGACCTGCGGCGTGTTCCCGTCCCCGCCGCCGGACCTGGTGGCCGTACTCGTCTGACGGTTGGTGCCGTGCTTGCCCATCTCGATGACCTCACCCCGCTGATCCAGGTAGCGGCCGGTCTGTGTAGCCGCGTCCAACGTCACAGAGCCAGGGAAAGGGAGAGCTTCGGGGAGCCGAGCGGTGATGCGTGTCCATCCCCATGGGTGCTGTCGCGCAGGACGAGCGTTGTCGCTCACTGGGCCTCCTTGGTGCCGTTCCGTTCGTCATCACTCATTGAATCTTCGCGACTACATGTCGGCCAGGGGGCAAGGGGGACACGGTGCTGACGTGCGGGCTAGGGCCGGGCGGCGGGGTCACTTGGCTCTACCTCAAGATGGCGGCCAGTTGGAGGCGGAGCGCCAGGCGCTGCCGGGGGGTTGAGAGGTCTACCGGGGTGACCTCGGTCATGCGGCGCAGGCGGTGGCGGAGGGTGTTGGGGTGGACGGCCAGGGCCTGGGCCGTCCCCTTGGGGTCGCCGTAGTGGTCCAGCCAGGCGGCGAGGGTCGGGAGGTAGGACGTTCCGTGCTTCTCGTCGTGGGCGCGGAGGGTCGGGAGGGGGCCGCCAAGGAGGTCGGTGCCGACTGCCTTGCGGGAGCGCTCGACGACCACGGCGTCCCAGACGTCCTCCAGGAGGACGGTTCCGGGGGCGAGGCGGCCGGACCCGACGAGGGCTTCGATCTCGGAGGCTTCGGCGCGGGAGCGGGGCAGGCCGGCGGGGGAGAGGGCGGGGCCGCCCGCCGCCGCGTACAGGGTGCGGTCGTGGGCGCGGGCGCGGGTGAGGACGTGGCGCAGCCAGGGCATCGTTCCGGACTCGGCGGTGTCGCGTTCCGGCTCGGCCAGGACCGCGAAGACCGTGCCGGCGAGGTCGGTGAGGAGCGGGCGGTGCCAGCCGTAGCGGCGGGTGATCGCGTCCCAGAGGTCGAGGCGCTGGCGGATGTCCTCGGTCTCGGCCTGGTTTCCGAGCGCGACCACGCGCCAGGGCGGTGGTGCCGGGACGGGCTGCGAGCCGTCCTGGAGTGCGGCGCGCACCTGGTTCGCCGTGACGCGGCGTGCGACGCCGGCCTCGGCCCGGAGGCGGAGCAGGTGCAGGGCCAGGACGGACGCCAGGTCGGCCAGGCGCCGGACGCGGTCGGGGGAGATCGCCGTGCGTGCCACGACCCAGATCGAGCCGAGCCACTCGCCGCCGGCGCGGACGGGGATGACGAGGCGGGGCAGCATGCCGTCCGGGCCCGCCGGGACGAGGACCGGGTCGCTCGACCGGGCCAGCTTGCGGAACACCCCGGAGGCTCGCAGATGGGCGATGACCTGCGGCGGGACGCGGCGGCCGACGATCGTGGAGACGCGGGCCGGGTCGGTGCTGTCCTGGCGGCCCGAGTAGGCGATGACGCGGGAGCGCGCGTCCTCCAGCGTCACCGGGGCGTCGGCGATCTCCGCCGCCGTGTCGGCCAGGGCGAACAGGTCGTCCTGCGGGCCGGACGGTCCGGGCAGCGGTGCGTGGGCGCGGTCGACGGCGCCGCGCACCAGCCAGATGACGTGCGTCCAGGACGCGTCCCGCTGGAGTTCGACGAGTGCGGGCCCCAGGCGGCGGGCGGCGGCGGTCACCTCGGGGGCCCCGGCGAGGGGCGACTTGAACACCACGCCGCTCGCCCCCGCGGCGTCGGCGCGTTCCAGGAGCGCGACGGCGTCCGCCGGGTCCGTCACGCCGGCGCCGAGGACGATCTCTCCCGGCTGCCCGGCCGCCTCTCCGGGTTCGGCCAGGACGACGTCGTGCACCTGCGCGTCCCGGCCGGGCGCGACCAGCCGCAGCAGCCCCGGGCCCAGCGCGTCGACCAGGCCGGTCACGCTGATCATCGGCTCTCCTCTCCCTCCATCATTGTGCGCTTCGCATCATGGCGGCCGCCCGTATTGGCCGAACACGACAGGGGTGACCGCTCGCGGACGTATCACCATTGAAGTGACACATTTCACGAGAAGAGGAGAGGACATGCCGCGCAGAGTCGCCGTCGTGGGGGCCGGGATGGTCGGCCTGTCCACCGCATGGTTCCTGCAGGAGCACGGCGACGACGTCACCGTGTTCGACCGGCGGGACGTCGCGGCCGGGGCGTCCTGGGGCAACGCCGGGTGGCTGACCCCCGGCCTGGCGACCCCGCTGCCCGAACCGGCCGTCCTCTCCTACGGCGTGCGCGCGGTGCTCAGCCCGTCGTCGCCGGTCTACGTCCCGCCGAGCGCGAGCCCGCGCCTGCTGCGGTTCCTCGCGGGGTTCGCCCGCAACAGCACGGCGGCCAGGTGGCGGCGCTCGATGGAGGCGCTGGTGCCGATCAACGGCCGGGCGCTGCCGAGCTTCGACGCGCTGCTGGAGGGCGGTGTCCGCGCGGAGACGAACGAGGCCGGGTCCTTCCTCGCCGCGTACCGGACGGAGGAGGAGCGGCGCGTCCTGCTGGAGGAGATCGAGCACATCCGCGCGGCCGGCCAGGAACTGGAGTACGAGGTCCTGACCGGCGACGAGGCGCGCCGGGTGGAGCCCGCCCTGTCCGAGGAGATCGGCGCGGCGATCCTGCTGCGCGGCCAGCGCTTCATCGACCCCGGGGTGTTCGTGCACGCCCTCGCCGACTCCGTCCGCGACCGCGGCGGCAAGATCCGCGCGGGTGCGGACGTGACGGACGTCCGGGACGAGCCGGGCGGTGTGGCCGTCCGCACGGGCGGCAGCGACTTCGAGACGTTCGACGCGGTGGTCCTCGCGAGCGGAGTGTGGCTCGGCGGCCTCGCCCGGCGGTTCGGCGTCGGCGCGCTCGTCCAGGCGGGCCGCGGGTACAGCTTCAGCGTGCCGATGGAGCGCGTCCCCGCCGGGCCGGTGTACTTCCCCGCGCAGCGGGTCGCCTGCACGCCGCTCGGAGACCGGCTCCGCGTCGCCGGGATGATGGAGTTCCGCCGTCCCGAGGCGCCGCTCGACCCGCGCCGGATCCGGGCGATCGTCGAGGCCGCCCGTCCCCTGCTGCGCGGCGCCGACCTCGGCGCCCGGCAGGACGAGTGGGTCGGGTCGCGCCCCTGCACCCGCGACGGCCTCCCGCTGATCGGCGCCACCCGGTCGCCGCGGGTCTTCGCCGCGGGCGGCCACGGCATGTGGGGCATCACGCTCGGCCCGGCCACCGGGAGCCTCCTCGCGGAGATGATCGCCACCGGGCGCCGTCCCGGCGAGCTGGACCCGTTCGACCCGCTCCGCTGACGACCTGCGGCTTTGGGGGGTTATGGCGCTTTCGTCCGGACAGGCGGTGCCGGCGCGCTACCGTCTCGGGGTGATCCGGACCCCGTGACGGAGGAACGCCGATGGACGAGCAGCGCGCGGCCGTCGTGCCGCTGACCCGGGCCCAGCGGGTCCTGGCCGGGATCGGCGGGCTGTTCTTCGCCGGCCTCGCCGGGCTCGGCGGCTACGGGTCGTTCGCCTCCGTCCGGGACGTGGCCGAACCCTGGTTCGGCGGCCAGGCGTGGATCGTCCCGGCGGGCGTCGACCTCGGCATCCTCGCGCTGGTGTCGGTCGCGCTCCTGCTGGAGTGGCTGGCCATGCCGATGCCCGCGCTGCGCTGGATGGCGTTCGCGTTCACCACCGAGCTGACGGCGCCGGCGCCGCAACCCGTGGACGAGACTCCGCCCGCGGAGAAGCCCGCCCCGAGGAGAACGGCCGCGAAGGCTCCGTCCCAGAAAGTCCCGTCCGGGAAGGCCCTGTCCGAGAAGGCCCCGCGCGGTGTCGCCGCCGACAACGAGGCCCGCGCCCTCGCCATCCTCGACGCCGAGCCCGGCATCACCGGCGCCGAGCTGGCCCGCCGCCTGGACATCAGCTCCCGCCAGGGCCAGCGCCTCCTCAGCCGTCTCAACCGGCCCGCGCCAACGCATACGTCCTGAGCCGTCACCTTTCCTCCGTTCGCCCCGTCATTGCGGTGAAGAAGGAGGAGCGATGAGCGAATACGACTGGACCCTGATGTACGTCATGCACGACGCGCTGAGGAGGGAGCTGGAGCATCTCGCCAAGGTGACCGCGCGCGAGGACGACGACCCCCGCCGCCTTCTCGCCGCGGCGGCGGGCTGGGAGTTGTTCAAACTGTCCCTGCACGCCCACCACACCGCCGAGGACGAGGCCCTCTGGCCGGCCGTCCGGGAGGCCCTCGACGGCCGCGCCGACGACCTGGCCCTGCTGGACGCGATGGAGGCCGAGCACGCCGCCGTCGACCCCCTCGTCGAGGCCATCGACACCGGAGCCGAACCCGTGGGCGAACTCGTCGACGCCCTCGCCACCGCCCTGACCGCGCACCTCGCGCACGAGGAGAAGGAGGCGCTCCCGCTGATCGACGCCACCTTGACGCCGGAGCAGTTCCAGAGCTTCGGCCAGGCCCACGGCCGCCACGTCGGCCCCCACGCGCCGCGCGTGCTGCCCTGGCTCCTCGACGGAGTGGACGACGCGACGACCGCGGCCACGCTGTCCGTCCTGCCCGAGCCGGCCCGCACCGCGTTCGAGACGCAGTGGCAGCCCGCCTACCAGGCTCTGGAGCGCTGGCCGGCGTCCTGACCGGCGCGGAAACGGCGAGGCCGCCACCACGGGCGAACCGTGGCGGCGGCCTCGTGCCGTTCCGCGGATCAGAGGTTGATCATGTGCCCGGCCAGGCCGTGCACGGTCTCCTTCATGGCCTCGCCCAGGGACGGGTGGGCGTGCACGTTGCGCGCGACCTCGTTGACGGTGAGGTCCCACTGCTGCGCCAGGGTCAGCTCGGGCAGCAGCTCGGTCACCTCGGGGCCGATCATGTGCGCGCCGAGGATCTCCCCGTACCTGGCGTCGCTGATCACCTTCACGAAGCCCTCGCCCTCGCCGAGGCCGAGCGCCTTGCCGTTGGCGCTGAACGGGAACTTGGCGGTCTTGACCTCGAAGCCCTGCTCCTTCGCCTGCGCCTCCGTCCAGCCGAACGAGGCGACCTGGGGCTGGCAGTAGGTGGCGCGCGGGATCATCACGTAGTCGAGTTCCATCGTCTCGGCGTCGCCGATGGTCTCGGCCGCGACGATGCCCATGGCCTCGGCGGCGTGCGCGAGCATCAGCTTCGCGGTGACGTCGCCGATGGCGTAGATGTGCGGGACGGAGGTGCGGCAGCGGCCGTCCACGTCGATCGCGCCGCGCTCGGTCAGCGCGACGCCGGTCTTCTCCAGCCCGTAGCCCTCGACGTTCGGCTGGAACCCGATCGCCTGGAGCACCTTGTCGGCCTCCAGCACCCGCTGCGCGCCGTCCTTGCCGGTGACGGTGACCTTGACCTTCTCGCCCGAGTCGTCGATCGCGTCCACCCGGGTCGAGGTGAGGACGTCCACGCCGAGCTTGCGGTACCGCTTCGCCAGCTCCTTGGAGACGTCGGCGTCCTCGTTCGGGACCATCCGGTCGAGGAACTCGACGATCGTGACCTTCACCCCGTAGTTGTGCAGCACGTAGGCGAACTCGACGCCGATCGCGCCGGCGCCCGCGATCACGATGCTGCCCGGCAGTTCGGAGCTGAGGATCTGCTCCTCGTAGGTGACGACGCGCTCCGACAGCGACGTGCCCGGCAGCAGCTTGGTGTGCGCGCCGGCCGCGATGATGCAGTTGTCGAACGTGACCGTCTCGCTCGACCCGTCCTGCCCGGCCACCTGGAGGGTGTTCGGGTCGGTGAACGTGCCGCGCCCCTCGTAGGACGTGATCTTGTTCTTCTTCATCAGGAACTGGACGCCCTTGACGAGCTTGTCCGAAACCTGGCGGCTGCGCTCGTAGGCGACGCCGTAGTCGAAGGACACGCTGCCCTCGACGTTGATCCCGAAGGTCTTCTGCTCCTGGGTGAAGATGTGCGCCAGCTCGGCGTTGCGCAGCAGCGCCTTCGAGGGGATGCAACCGACGTTGAGGCACACCCCGCCCCAGTACCTCTCCTCGATGATCGCCGTCTTCAGCCCGAGTTGCGCCGACCGGATCGCGGCGACATATCCACCCGGGCCCGAGCCCAGGACCACGACGTCAAAGTGTTCGCTCATATTAAAGAACGATATTCGCCGCGACCATGTGCTCGCATCCTCGCGGGCGCACGCGCAGCGACCGCGAGGCACGGCGCGGGGTTAATGGCCGTTCGGGGCGGTGCGCGGGACGCGTGCGGGACGGCCCGCGGGCGACGCGCGGGGCGCCGGGTCGGATGCGGCCGTCACATCCTGTTAGGGTTTCGGCAAGGTCTCCCTCCGGTCACGATCCGTGGGAGCCCGTCGACTGACAGGGCGGCGCGCAAGGGCGCGAGCCCGGTGCCGTCCCGGCCGCGGAGCCCGGCGGCGTCCCCTGGAACGGCGGTGCCACGGCGCTGGAACACCGCGCCTCGGCCCGGTCGTTGTCCCCGTTCCGAGCGAGTGGAGGAGAAGACGAGTGAGGATTCCCAAGCGCGTCAACACCGTCCTGGACTGGGTGGAACAGCACCTGCTCGCGCTCGCGGTGGTCGTCGCGCTGGTCGTGGTCGCGCTGGTCGCCACGCTCGCACCGCCGGCCGTCGGCCTCCCGGTCGCCGGGTTCGTCCTCGGCGCCGCCGCCGGTGGCCTTCTCGTGCACGTCCGGATGAGCCGCCGCGTCGCCCGCGCCCGCTCCGACATCGACAACCTGCTCCGCGAGAACGGCGCGCTGCGGCACCGCAACACCGTCCTCGCCAGCGGCGTGATCACGCGGGAGGCGCAGGAGACGCAGGCGCTGGTCGCCATCCCCGAGGACGACCTGCTGGGCGTGCCGGACGACCCGCAGACCACCGCGTCCCTCGACGAGCTGCTGGACGGCGACCCGCAGACCACCAACGAGCTGCCGGACGCCCCGCGGACCACCGGCGACCCTCAAACCACCGGCGACCCTCAAACCACCGGCGACCCCCAGGCCACGGATGAGCTTCCCGGGCGGGACAAGGCCCCGTCCCGCACCGCCGCTTCCCTGGACGGCGACCCGCAGCGCACCACCGTCCTGCCCGCCCTTCCGGACGACCTCCTCGGGGGCGCGGACTCCGGCGAGGACGAGGACACCGCGCGGACTCCGCGCCGGTCCCGCAAGGCCTGACCAGGGCCTTCTGCCGCGGAGTCGGCGGAGCCCCCACCCGGCGTTACTTTTGTCGATCTTCGGGCAGAGGCGAGCCGTGAACGACTCGACGAACGCGCGGCGGGGAGCGGATCCGGGACGCGGAGGCGAGGGCGCCGGCCCGCCGAAGGGCGCGGAGCCCGGCGAGGGCGCCGTCCGCAAGGCGGTGATCGCCTCGGCGATGGGCAACTGCATCGAGTGGTTCGACTTCGGCGTGTTCAGCGCCGGGGTGATGACCTCGATCATCGGCACGGTGTTCTTCCCCGAGGACGCGAGTGGCAGTGCCACGCTGCGCTCGTTCGCGCTGGTCGCGGCGGCTTTCCTCGCCCGCCCGTTCGGCGGCGTGTTCTTCGGTCCGATGGGGGACAGGCTCGGCCGCAAGCGCGTGCTGGCCGCCACCATCATCCTGATGTCGGGTTCGACGTTCGTGATCGGCGTCCTGCCCGGCTACGCCACGATCGGGATCGCCGCGCCGCTGCTGCTGCTCGGCGTCCGGCTCGTCCAGGGCTTCTCGACGGGCGGTGAGTACGGCGGCGCCGCCACGATGATCGCCGAGTACGCGCCCACGAACCGGCGCGGGTTCTACGGCGCGTTCCTGGAGTTCGGCACCCTCGGCGGCTACATCCTGGGCGCCGGGCTCGTGCTGCTGATCGACCTCTCGCTCAGCGAGAGCGCGATGCAGGGCTGGGGCTGGCGCATCCCGTTCCTGATCGCGCTGCCGCTCGGCGCCGTCGGGCTCTACGTCCGGACGCGCATCGAGGACACCCCGACCTTCCAGCACATGGAGGCGGAGGGCAGGAAGGCCCGGTCGCCGCTCAGGGAGACCGTGGAGCACCACTGGCGCGCCATCCTGAGGCTCATCGGGATCGTGGTCCTGCTGAACGTCGCCGTCTACACGCTGCTGACGTTCATGCCGTCCTACCTCGTCGACTACCTGGGCATGAACGACACCACGTCACAGCTCACCACGATCGGCGTGGAGGCGGCGATGATGGTGGTGATCCTGCCGCTCGGCGCGCTGTCGGACCGGGTCGGCCGCAAGCCGCTGCTGATCGCCGCCGCGATCGGCTTCCTCGCGCTGTCCTGGCCGGCGTTCGCGCTCATGCAGACGCACGACGCGCTCGGGGTCGTGGTCGGCTACGCGATCATCGGCGGGCTGCTGGTGCTGATGCTGGCGGTGATCGGCGCGACGTTCCCGGCGATGTTCCCGACCAAGGTGCGGTACGGGGCCTTCGCGATCGGCTACAACATCTCGACGTCGCTGTTCGGCGGGACGGCGGCCGTGCTCGTGGGCTCGCTGATCGACGCCACCGGCTCCGACTCCGTCCCGGCCTACTACCTGATGATCGTCGCGCTGGTCGCGCTGCTGCCGATCATCAGGATCCCGGAGACGGCCGGGGTGCCGATCGACCAGGCCGGGGACGACAAGGCCCTGGAACCGGTGGGTTCCGGGGCGCCGCGGAGCTGAGGCCCCGGGGAGCTGAGGCCCGGGCGAGTTGAGGGCCCGGGGGAGTTGAGGCCCGGGGGAGTTGAGGCCCAGGGAGCGGGGCACAGCGCGGGAGCGGGTGGTCAGCGGGAGCCGGCGAACCCGCGACCGCCAGCGCGGCTCCGGTCTCGATCGCGTGCGGTCCGCACTCCGGTCATTGGGCCCTCTCGGGTTCCGCCGGGCCCGTCTGGAAGCGGGCCCGATCCGGTGCACGCCGGGGACGGCAGCGAAATGCAGTGGATCTCTCCTCGCCGGCGCCGTCCGGCGGAGTGATCCGCCCCACGTCGCCCTCCCGCTCCCGCGGCGGTGAGCAGGCACGTTGCGGGGGATGTCGCGCCTGGGTTCGAGTTGTGTGGCGTGAGGGCAAATCATAGGTGCTGTGCATGGCTCCTTGCGACCGTCTCATTACCGTCTGTAGCGTCACGGGTGGCCAAAGGCCCCCTCTTCCCCGCAGGACCACGACGAATCGGTGGTGTGGACGTGACGGAACAGCAGCATCAGGAGCAGCAGCAACAGGACCACCAGTTGAGCCTCGGCACCGCCGCCGCGCGGAACCTGGCGACCACGACCAAGTCCGTGCCGCAGATGCAGGGCATCACGTCGCGGTGGTTGCTGAAGCTGCTGCCCTGGGTGCAGGCGTCCGGCGGCACCTACCGCGTCAACCGGCGGCTCACCTACACGCTGGGCGACGGCCGGGTCACGTTCGTGACGACCGGCGCCGACGTCCGCGTGATCCCGCGCGAGCTCGGCGAGCTGCCCCCGCTGCGCGGCTACGACGACGACCTGACCCTGGACGCCATCGCGGGACGCTTCACCCAGCAGGAGTACGCGCCCGGCGACGTCGTCGTCGAGCGGGGACGCCCCGTCGACCGGGTCGTCCTCGTCGCGCACGGCAAGCTCAGCAAGATCGGCGCTGGCGAGTTCGGTTCCGACACCGTCCTCGGAACGCTGGCCAACGGCGACTTCTTCGGCGAGCAGGCCCTCCTCGGGGCGGAGGAGGGCGAGGAGCCGCCGACGTGGGAGCACACCGTCAAGGCGGTGACCGCCTGCACGATCCTCAGCATGGGGCAGACCGACTTCCAGGAGACGCTCGGCCAGTCCTCCTCGCTCCAGGCGCACCTGGAGGAGTACCGGGCGAGCCCGCGGCGCGCGCACAACGCGCACGGCGAGGCGGCGATCGAGGTGGCGTCGGGGCACGACGGCGAGCCCGTCCTGCCGAGCACGTTCGTCGACTACGAGGCGTCCCCCCGCGAGTACGAGCTGAGCGTCGCGCAGACCGTGCTGCGCGTCCACACCCGCGTCGCCGACCTCTACAACCAGCCGATGGACCAGATCGAGCAGCAGCTCAGGCTGACCATCGAGGCCCTGCGCGAGCGGCAGGAGCACGAGGTCGTCAACAACCGCGACTTCGGCCTGCTGCACAACACCGACCTGTCGCAGCGCATCCACACCCGCTCGGGCCCGCCCACGCCCGACGACATGGACGAGCTGCTCACCCTCGTCTGGAAGGACCCGGCGTTCTTCATCGCGCACCCGAAGGCGATCGCCGCGTTCGGTCGCGAGTGCAGCGCCCGCGGCATCTACCCCGACAGCGTCGACGTCGGCGGCCACAAGGTGCCCGGCTGGCGCGGCGTGCCCATCTTCCCGTGCAACAAGATCCCGGTCTCGCAGACGCTGACCAGCTCGATCCTGCTGATGCGCACGGGCGAGGCGGCGCAGGGCGTCGTCGGGCTGCACCAGGTGGGCCTGCCGGACGAGTACCAGCCCGGGCTGTCGGTCCGGTACATGGGCATCGACGACAAGGCGCTCCTCAACTACCTGGTCAGCGCGTACTACTCGGCGGCCGTCCTGGTGCCCGACGCGCTCGGCATGCTGGAGTCGGTCGAGGTCGCGCACGGCGGTGCCGGCGCGTGACGGAGGAACGGCTGGCGCTCTCCACCCGCACCGCACGCAACCTCGCCTCGACGACCAAGTCCGTCCCGCAGACGCAGGGCACCACCCCGCGGTGGCTGCTGTCGCAGCTGCCGTGGGTGCAGGCCGGCGGCGGCTCCTACCGGGTGAACCGCAGGCTCACCTACCGGCTCGGCGACGGGCTCGTGACGTTCGTCAACGACGGCGCGGCGATCCGGGTCGTCCCGCCCGAACTGGCCGAGCTGCCGCCGCTGCGCGGCCTGTCCGACCCCGCGGTCCTGGACGGTCTCGCCGCGCGGTTCGAGCAGCGCGAGTACCGGCCCGGCGAGGTGATCGCGGAGTCGGGCGGGCCCCTGGACGCGGTCCACCTGATCGCGCACGGCAAGGTCGAGGAGAGCGTCCCCGGCGCCTACGACGCCGCCGGCCGGGTCGGCGTCCGCGACGGCGGCGGGTTCTTCGGCGCCGACGCCCTGCTCGGCGAGCCGGGGGAGTGGGCGCACACGTTCCGCGCGCTCACCCCCGTGATCGTCCTGTCGCTTCCGCGGGAGGCGATCGAGGAGCTGACCGAGCGGTCCGAGGCGCTGCGCGCGCACCTGGAGGAGTACCGGGCCGCGCCCGCCCCGCCGCAGACCCGGCACGGCGAGGCGGCGATCGAACTGGCGTCCGGGCACGGCGGCGAACCCGTCCTGCCCGGCACGTTCGTCGACTACGAGGCATCTCCCCGCGAGTACGAGCTGGCCGTCACCCAGACGCTCCTGCGCGTCCACTCCCGGGTCGCCGACCTGTACAGCGAGCCGATGGACCAGGTCGAGCAGCAGCTCAGGCTGACGATCGAGGAGATCAGGGAGCGCCAGGAGCACGAACTGATCAACAATCGCGACTTCGGCCTGCTGCACAACGCGGACCTGCGCCAGCGCATCCAGACCCTCGGGGGCCCGCCGACCCCCGCCGACATGGACGAGCTGCTGGCGCGGCGCCGCAAGACCCGGTTCTTCCTCGCCCATCCGAAGACGATCGCGGCGATCGGCCGGGAGTGCACGCGGCGCGGCGTGTACCCCGCGCCCGTCGAGGTCGAGGGCCGCCGCGCGCACGCCTGGCGCGGCGTCCCGATCCTCCCGTCCGACAAGATCCCGATCTCCCCGACCGGGACCAGCTCGATCCTCGCGCTGCGCACCGGCGAGGACGACCAGGGCGTCGTCGGCCTGCACCGCACCGGGCTGGAGAACGAGGTCCGGCCGGGCCTCGCGGTCCGCTTCACCGGGATCGACGACAAGGGGCTGCTGACCTACCTGGTCAGCGCCTACTACTCGGCCGCCGTGCTGGTCCCCGACGCCCTCGGCGTCCTGGAGAACGTCGAGATCGCCCGCTGACGAGAGGGGACCCCGCCATGCCCGCCTGGAGAGACGACCCGGCCGTGATCGGCTGCGACCACCGGACGGGGCCGCAGCACCGCCCCCGGACGGCGGCGGAGGTGCTCACCTGGAGCCGCCGCCTGCTCGACCCCGCGCTGCGTCACGTGGTCGAGGCCATGCCGGACGCGTCGCGCTCCACCGCGGGATTCCACTTCGGCTGGCGCGACGAGCGCGGCCGCCCCGCCGCCGGGGCGGGCGGCAAGGCGATCCGGCCCGCTCTCACGCTGCTGGCCGCGGAGGCGGTCGGCGGGACGGTCCAGGCCGCCCTGCCGGCCGCCGCGGCGGTCGAGCTTGCGCACAACTTCTCCCTCATGCACGACGACGTGATGGACGGCGACCTCACCCGCCGGCACCGCCCCACCGCGTGGGCGGTGTTCGGCGCCAACGCCGCGATCCTGTCCGGGGACGCCCTCCTCGCCGCCGCCTACGAGGTCCTCGCCGAGGAGCCCTCCGCGGTGGTCGCCCGCGGCGTGCGCATCCTCGCCCGGGCCGTCCTGGAACTGGTCGAGGGCCAGCGCGCCGACCTGGCGTTCGAGGAGCGCGCCGACGTCACGCTCGACGAGTGCCTGGCCATGGCCGCGGGCAAGACCGGCGCGCTGATCGGCGCCTCGTGCGCGCTCGGCGCCGTGTACGGCGGCGGCACCGCCGGGCAGGTGTCGCGCCTGCGCGCCTTCGGCGAGCGCCTCGGCCTGGCCTTCCAGCTCGTCGACGACCTGCTCGGCATCTGGGGCGAGACGGCGGTCACCGGCAAGCCCGTCCACGCCGACCTGCGCCGCCGCAAGAAGTCGCTGCCCGTCGTCGCGGCCCTCACCTCCGGCAGCGCCGCGGGGAGCGACCTCGCCACCCTCTACCTGCGCGACGCTCCGCTCACCGACGAGGAGGTGGTCCTCGCCGCCGGCCTCGTCGACGCGGCGGGCGGCCGCGCCTGGGCCGCCGCCCACGCCGACGAACTCCTCACCGACGCCCTCGCCGACCTCGACGCCGCCGGCGCCACCCCGTGCGCCGACGCCGAACTGCGGGCGCTCGCCCGCCTGATGACCGTCCGCGACCACTGACCGTCCGCGACCGCTGACCCGTCCGCGACCGCTGACCGTTCTGCGACCACTGGCCGTCCACGGTCGCGACCGCTGACCGTCCGCGACCACGGGCCGTACGCCCGTCCCCGGCCCTGCCGTGCGAGGGAGCCCGCTTCTCGATCGATCACATGTTCGAGTAGGGTGCGAGCCGTGCACGCTCCCGAACACGTCCCGTTCCTGTGCCCCGCCGGGCACCGGCTCGACCCGGGCCGGGTCATCGTCGGCTGGTCGCCGTGCGTCTGCCCGCCCTGCGACGAACGGGGCCGCGGGCTGCGCGGCCACCGCACCTACCTGTGCCTCGACTGCAAGGACGAGCACGTCACCACGAAGTGCTACCTGCCCCACCACGTCCCGTCCAAGGGCGCCGAGTACCGCTGGCCCTGACGCGCCGCCGCCTGGACGTGCGGCGGTCGTGAACTCGGCGCCGGCCCCGGACCGGGCGCGGCCGGTGGTCGGCCCGGGAGGGCGCGGCCGGAGGGGGTGCGGGTCCAGGGCGTCCGGCCCGGTCGTCAGCGGTGCGTTTTCCAATTCTGACGCGGGCTTGACCCTTCGCCGCGTTCCCCTTCCCCCGGCTTTACACACCCGTGGTGCGGGAAGTCCGCCCGCAGCCGGTCGACTTCACCGTCGATCGCGGGTGGCGGCTCGTGCATCGGCCGGGGGAGGTGGCCGCGTCAACGGCCTGCGGCGCAGGTCAGGCGGGGGTCAGCCCTTGATCTGCGTCCAGGCCTGGGCCCAGCGGGAGTAGTCCACGCATTCGTTGCCGCGGTCGTCCCCGCAGTTCTTCACCGGGGTTTTCCAGAACGCCAGGCGCTTGTAGAACTCCGGGTCGCCGACGTGGTAGGTCGAGCAGAAGCCCTTGGCGGTGTACCTGCACGCCTTCGGGTTGGCGGGCGCCTCACCGAACCACTGCGCGACCTCCGCCTGCACCTTGGGCATGGTGATCCAGTTCATCCACTTGTACATGCAGGTCGGATGCTGGGCCTTCGAGGAGATCATCCAGGTGTCGGACCAGCCGGTCGCGCCCTCGTCCGGGATCGTCGTGGCGACCGGCGCCTTGTCCGTCATGGCCAGGTTCGCGGTCACCTGCCAGGCGGTGCCGGCGTAGTTGTAGCCGCTCTTGAACGACTGGAGTTCGTCCAGGTAGTTCGCCCAGTACTGGTTGACGTTCGGGCGCTGCTGCTTGAGCAGGTTCACCGCGGCGTCGAACTGCTCGTCGTCCAGCTCGTAGACGTCGGTGATCTTCAGGTCGGGGCGGTGCGCCTTGAGGTAGAGCGCGGCGTCCGCGATGTAGATGGGGGAGTCGTAGGCGACGACGTGCCCGGCGGCGGGGGACTGCTTGTCCCACACCACGCTCCACGACGTCGGACGCTGCGTGATCTTGTCCGTCCGGTACATCAGCATGTTGGCGCCGTAGCCGTGCGGGACGCCGTACATCCGCCCGCCGGCGGAGTTGTACGGCTGGTTCTTCAGGTACTTGGCGATGTCCTCCCAACTGCTGATCAGACCGGTGTTGACGGGCGCGACCGTCCCGCCGTAGACGAGCCGCAGGCTCGCGTCGCCGGACGCCGACACGCCGTCGTACCGCCCGGTCTTCATGAGTGCGACCATCGAGTCGGAGGTGTCGGCGACCTTCGTGTGCACCTTGCAGCCGGTCGCCTTGGTGAACGGCGTGACCCAGTCGACCTTCGGGTCGTTCGTGCCGTTCTCGGCGTACCCGGCCCAGGCGACCAGGTCGAGCCGGCCCTCCGGGGTGCCGAGTTCCTGCAGCATCGGGACGTCGGGCGGCGCCGCGGTCCCGCCGGAGTCGCCGCTGCAGGCGCCGGTCAGCGCCGCCGCGACCAGCGCCCCGGCGGCGAGGAGGGTCCGGCGGGCGCGGGCCGGTCGGCGCGCGGTCGTCGTCGCTTCTGGGGTACGAGCCATCACGCTGAGGCATCGTAGGGGTATTTTGGGCTGTCCGTCGCCACAAAACGTGATGAACTGGAAACTGTCGACACATGGCGGCGGACCGTCCTAGGCTCTCCTGCGTTCCGCGTGAGCCGCTCCGCACGCAATCGATACCCGCCGTCCGACCAGTCGATGTCAGCCGTCCGATCGAGTGAAGGTTCAGCCGCAGTGCCAAATCGAGGCCGCACAACGGACTCGTCCGCCGGACACCGGCGGGCTCCCAAGGCCGCGCGTTTCCGCTCCATCCGTTTCAAGGTCGTCCTGATGGTCACCGTCTCGGTGGTCTCCCTCGGCGTGCTCTGGGCGTTCGCCGCGAGCATCGCGCTCGGCGAGGGACTCAACCTCCGCCACGTCAAGACCGTCCAGGACCACTACGGCTACCCGTCGGGCGCGCTCGGCAGCGCCCTGCAGGCCGAGCGGCGGCTGTCGATGGTGTACCTCGGCGGCCGCGCCGAGGGCGACCGCGCCGCGATGGAGTCCGGCCGCCTGGTCACCGACCGGCAGGCCGACCTGTTCCGCAGGCTCGCCGGGTCCGACGCCGTCACCGGCGCCGCTCCGAAGGACGCCCGGAGCATCGCCGGCAAGATCCTCACCGAGCTGGACGGGCTGGAGGGCCGGCGCCGCGCCATCGACGCCGGCCGCCTGGACCGGGCCCGCGCGTTCGCCGACTACACCGCCCTGCTCGGCGACGTGGGCGCGCTGCAGGGCTCGCTCGCCACGCTGGACAACTCCGAGGTCGCCAAGGACGCCCGCAACGAGGCGTCGCTGACCCGGGCCCGCGAGGTCCTCGCGCAGGAGGACGCGCTGCTGGCGGGCGCGCTCGCCGCCGGCAGGATCACGCCCGGCGAGCACGCCCAGTACGTCAAGCTCGTCGGCACGCAGCGCACCCTCTACACCTACACGGCGGCCGAGCTGCGCTCGCCCGACCAGTCCTACTACGAGCGCATCGTCGGCATGCCCGAGTACGGCCGGCTCCGCGTGCTGGAGGACCGCTTCGTCGCCTCGCCCCGGCTGGTCAACGCCACCGGCGCCGCCGGCGCGCTGTGGAAGACCACCGCCGACTCCAACCTCACCCGGCTGCGCGGCCTCGAACTGTCGGTGTCGGCGGGCGCCGAGAAGCGCGCCCAGCCGATCTCCGAGGGCATCATCACCCGCGTCGTCCTCGCGGGCGCGCTCGGGCTGGTCGCGGTCGTCGCCACCCTCGTCCTGGCGATCTGGGTCGCCCGGTCCGTCATCCGCGAGCTGCGCCGGCTGCGCCGCGAGGCGATCGACCTGGCCGACGTCCGGCTGCCCGGCGTGATCCGCCGGCTGCGCCGCGGCGAGGAGGTCGACGTGGCCGCCGAGGCGCCGCCGCTGGCGTTCGGGACCCGCGAGATCGACCAGGTCGGCGAGGCGTTCAACGCCGCCCGCCGCACCGCGATCCAGAGCGCCGTCGAGGAGGCGACGCTTCGCCGCAACGTCAGCGACGTGTTCGTCAACCTCGCCCGCCGCAGCCAGACGCTGCTGCACCGCCAGCTCAAGCTGCTGGACTCGATGGAGCGGCGCATCGAGACCCCCGACGACCTGGAGGACCTGTTCCGGGTCGACCACCTCGCCACCCGCATGCGCCGGCACGCCGAGGGCCTGATCATCCTGTCCGGGCAGGCGCCCGGCCGCGGCTGGCGCAGCCCCGTCGCGATCGTGGACGTCGCCCGCGCCGCCGCGTCCGAGGTCGAGGACTACACCCGCGTCAACGTCGCCCCGATGACCCGCGCCGCGATCGTCGGCCCGGCCGTCGCCGACGTTATCCACCTGCTCGCCGAGCTGATCGAGAACGCCGCGACGTTCTCGCCGCCGCACACGACCGTCCAGGTGCAGGGGCAGGCCGTCTCGCACGGCTTCACGCTGGAGGTCGAGGACCGCGGCCTCAGCATGGACGAGCCCAGCCTCGCCGCCGCCAACGAGCGGCTCGCCACCGCCGCCGAGTTCGACCTGTCCGACAGCGCGCAGCTCGGCCTGTTCGTCGTCGGCCGGCTGGCCCGCCGGCACGGCATCAAGGTCACCCTGCGGACGTCCCCCTACGGCGGCATGACCGCGATCGTGCTGCTGCCCGAGGAGCTCGTCGTCCCCGACGAGGGCGAACCGGTGCGGAGCGCGCCCGCCCTCACCACCCGCCGCGCCGAGGACGCGCTCGTCCCCGTCGGCACGGTCGTGAGCGGCGCCAGCGTCCGCAGCGGCCCGCAGCCGGTGCTGGACGAGGGCGGGTCCGTGCTGCACCTGCCGTCCGGACGGCACGCGGCGACGTCTGCCGCGCCGCCCCCGCCGCAGGAGCCGCTCGCCCCGCCCGCGCAGCCCGTCCGCCCGTTCATCCCCCCGGCCGCCGCCGTGCCTCCGCCTGGAGAGCCGCCCTCAGAGCCGGACGCGCTGACCGGGCCCATCCCGGTGTTCGAGGAGCCGATCCAGGGCCCGTCGCCGACGCCCCGGCCGGCCCCGTCGCCGTGGGGCGACCCCCCGCCCGAGCCCGCGTCGGCGCCGCCGCCCCCGCCGGGCGTGCCGCGCTCGCCCCGCGAGGTGCGGCGCCGTCCCCCGGGCAAGTCGGCCGGCGGCGACCGGCCCTCGCTGCCGAAGCGGGTCCGGCAGGAGAACATGGCCTCCCAGCTGCGCGAGGAGAACATCGCGCCGGCCGGCCCCGCGCCCGCCGCCCGCGCCGACCGGTCGCCCGAGCAGCTGCGGTCGATGATGTCGTCCATCCAGCAGGGCACCCGGCGCGGACGCGCCGAGTCCTTCGACACCGAGGAATCGTGACGGACCATGACCGGTCCTGGCAGCGAATGGCTCGATGACGAGGCCGGCCCGATCGTGCGGTCGTACGCGCTCACCCGCGGGCGCGCCAGGCCCGCGACCGGCGAGGCCTTCGACATGATCACGATAATCTCGACCGCGGCGCGGCCCCGGTCGGGATCGCCCGGCATCGGTCCCGAGCATCTCGACATCCTGGAGATGTGCCTGCAACCGCAGCCGGTGGCCGAGGTCGCGGCGCGGATGCGGCTGCCGCTGGTCGTCGTGCGGGTGCTGCTCGGCGATCTGCTCCACCACCGGCTCATCACCGCCACCCGTCCCCAACAGGAGAGCGCGCTCTCCAAGGAACGTCTGCTGAGGGAAGTGCTCCATGGTCTCCAAGCCCTCTGAGAACGCCGGTGCGGCCGCCGGAGGGAGCGCGGGGCCTTCCCCCCAGGAGGGGGTCGGCCCGGCGACGCCGGTCGCGGTGAAGATCCTCGTCGCCGGGGGCTTCGGCGCCGGCAAGACCACGCTCGTCGGCTCCGTCAGCGAGATCCGCCCGCTGCAGACCGAGGAGCTGCTCACCGACCGGGGCGTCGGTGTCGACGACACCGAGGGCGTCGAGCAGAAGACCACCACCACGGTCGCGATGGACTTCGGGCGCATCACGATCCGCGAGGGCCTCGTGCTGTACCTGTTCGGCACGCCCGGCCAGGACCGGTTCTGGTTCATGTGGGACGAGCTGTCCTTCGGGGCGCTCGGTGCCGTCGTGCTCGCCGACACCCGCCGCCTCTCCGACAGCTTCCCCGCCGTCGACTACTTCGAGAACCGGGGCCTGCCGTTCGTCATCGCCGTGAACCGCTTCGACGACGGCTACGACTACACGCCCTCGGAGATCCGGGAGGCGCTCGACCTCAGCGAGGGCACCCCGGTCGTGATGTGCGACGTCCGGGAGCGCACGTCCGGCAAGGACGTGCTGACGACGCTGGTCAGGTACCTGCTGGCGGTGCACGAGGAGGCGGCGCGGGCGGACGCCCCGGCGCTGTAGGCTGCCGGACGGGATGAAGTCGAGATGAACCGGACACGCGCGCGGCTCTCGGACGGCCGGGAGATCGTCTACTACGACGAGGCCCCCGGCCGGGAGCCCGTCGCCGACCCGCGCGGCCTGCCGCCGGTCGAGCCGGTCTGCGAGGTCCGCCGCGACCCGCTGACCGGCGACCACGTCACGATCACCGGGCACCGCAACACGCGGACGTTCCTGCCGCCCGCCGACCGGTGCCCGCTGTGCCCCGGCGGCCCCGCCTCGGAGATCCCGGACCCGTCCTACGACGTCGCCGTGTTCGAGAACCGCTTCCCGTCCTTCGACGCCCGCACCCCGCCGGTGCCGCCCTCGATCGACGGTGTGGAACGGTTCCGCGGCGCCGGGCGCTGCGAGGTCGTCTGCTTCACCGACGACCACTCCACCTCGATGGCGCTGCTGCCCGTCTCCCGCGTCCGGACGGTCGTCGACGCGTGGGCCGACCGCACCGCCGAACTGTCGGCGATCCCCGGCGTCGCGCAGGTCTTCGCGTTCGAGAACCGCGGCGTCGAGATCGGCGTGACCCTGCACCACCCGCACGGCCAGATCTACGCCTACCCGTTCCGCACCCCCCGCACCGAGCGGATGCTGGCGTCGGCCGCCGCGACCCCGGACCTGTTCGGCGACGTCCTGAAGGCCGAGCGCGCCGGCAGCCGCGTCGTGCTGTCCGGCGAGCACTGGACGGCCTACGTCCCCGCCGCCGCCCGCTGGCCGGTCGAGGTGCACCTGATGGCGCACCGCCACGTCCCCGACCTGGCCGCCCTCGACGCGGGGGAGCGCGACGAGCTGGCCGTCCTCTACCGCGACCTCCTGCGCCGCTGCGACGCCCTCTACGGCGCCCCGCTGCCCTACGTCGCGGGCTGGCACCAGGCGCCGGTCGGCGAGGGCCGCGACCTGCTCCGGCTGCACCTGGAGCTGTTCTCGATCCGGCGCGCCGCCGACAAGGTCAAGTACCTGGCGGGCTCGGAGTCGGGCATGGCCGCCTGGATCAACGACGTACCGCCGGAGGACGTCGCCGCGCGCCTGCGCGCCGCCCGCGGTTGACACGGGCTTGACCCGACCGATTTCGCGACTGTCCGGAACGATCTCCGCCGCGTGGCCTACGCTCCGACGCATGCCGGAAAGCGTGCTGGCGGACCCGTTGGCGCGAGGGTCCTTCGACGGCGTCGCCGCCACCGCCGAGCGCCCGTCGCTGGCGTTCACCTCCCGGGTCGGGCAGGGCGTGAACACCGGCCAGGCGTGGGACCTGGCGGCCGGCGCGCCGCTCGGCCCGCCGATCCCCGACTTCCCCGCCGACCGGGCCGACTGGGCGTTCGGCCTCCTCGCCGGGTCGCCGACCGTCGCCTGGACGCACCGCGACCGCCTCCACGTCCACGACCTCGGCACGGGCGGCGAACTCACCCTGGACGCCCACCCCGACCTGATCGGCCTCACCGTCCACCACGGCCGCGGCGCGGTCGTCGCCGTCTTCGGACCCGCGAACGACGCCGAGGTCGCCGTGTGGGACGCACTCACGGGCGACCGCCTCGCCGGCTTCCACCTCTGGCTCGGCCACCACAGCGCCATCGGCCGCAGGCTCCTGCACGCGACGCCCGCGACGGGCGCCCTCGCCGGCCTGACCGGCGACTCCACGGTCACGCTCCTCGATCTCGAACGCGGCGAGGAGGCCGCCGCAGGGCCGCCCGGCACCGCGACCCTCACCCCGTCCCCGGACGGCCTCGTCCTCCTCTGCCCGGCCCCGGAGGGCCTGGGCGTGCACGGCCTGGACGGCGACCGCCTCGCGACCCTGTCCACACCGGCCCCCTGCGACCAGGTGGCCGCCGCCCTGGTCGACGGTCACCTCCTGGTGGCCGCCGCCCTCCAGGACGCCCCCGACGCCCTCGTCGCCTGGAACGCCGCCGCCCCGGCCCCGTCCCATCGCATCAGGCTCCCGGCCCCCGCCAACGACCTGGCTCTTGCCCCCGACGGCACCCTCCTGGCCGCCACGGACACCGCCCTCTACACGGCCCGCCTACGTACGTGAAAAGGGCCGGGTCATCACCCGGCCCTGGTCGCAACTGATGGGGAGGACCGCCGGCGCCCGGGGGCGCCGGCGGTGGGGGTCAGCGGTTCGCGAACTTGTACTGGATGGCCGCTTCCTTCGGGGTGAGGGGGCGGTCGAGGAACATCAGGCCGTCCATGCGGCAGTTGCAGGGGTTCTTCTCCGCGGTGTTCTGCGGGTAGCTGCCGCCGATCTTGATGCCGCGGGGGTCGGAGGCGGACGTGACGTCGGGCTCGGGGGCGCCTTCGAGGCCCCACGGGTCCCCGGCCGTGGTGTAGAAGCCGTCCAGCGGCTCGCCGTCCTTGTAGAGCGCCATCGCGCCGGTGTCGTAGTCGAACGTCGCGGCGAGGTGCACCCAGGTGTTCCGGGGGAGGATGCTCTGCCAGTCCTCGCTCGCCGCGAACGTCTGGGACTTCGAACCGTCCACGCGGCGGCCCAGCGCGACGACGTGCAGGGTGCCGGAAACCTCGATGATCTCCAGCAGGGCGCGCACGGCGTGGCCGTCGGAGTCGCCCGTGAGCAGGCCGGACAGGCCGATCGCGTTGTAGACGTCGCTCGGGTTGGACGTCTCGGTGTTGGGGCTCGGGTTCGTGCCGGTCATCTTGATCCAGCCCGCGAGGGTCGCGCCCTTGGCGGAGCTGAACGCGTGCAGGGACGGGACGCCGGGCGCGGAGTAGACGCCCGCCTTCCAGTCGTCGTTGCCCTTCGCGGACGGGGCGACCTGCCCGAGCTGGACGGCGTGCCGCCGCGCGCCGTCCCGGACCCGCATGGCCGCGCCGCCGTTGATCAGGTCGATCGCGGTTCCGGAGCGTCCGCGGTCGGCCTCGCGGGACGGGTCGCCCGGGACGGGGTGCTCGAAGTCGTAGTAGGAGATCAGGTTCTTCTTCAGGGGCGGGAAGACGCCGCCGGTCGAGGCGTGGGCCGGGGCTGCGGCGACGCAGAGGGAGGCGCCCAGCAGCGCGGTGGTGAGTGCGGCGGTGCCGCGGCGAATCATCATGTCGACTCCTTGGAGCCCTCCGGGCGGGCGCCGGGTCGCGGCGCCCGCCCGGAGGAGGCCGTTACTTCGCCGGGGTTCCGCGGACCGTCAGGTCGCGGAGCCGGCCGATGTTGTCGAACGAGCCGAAGCCCACCCGGCCGGAGCCGAGGGTCTTGTCGACGGCCGTGAAGACCGGCCGGGACGACCCGTCCACGTACACGGCGGTCTCGCCGGTGTCCGCCCGGTGGTCCACCCGGACGCGGTGCCACGCCTCGTCGGTGATGGCCGGCGGGGCGCCGTGCGACCGGTTGGCGTTCCACTGCTGGTCGATGCGCAGCCGGTCGGCGCCGTTCACCAGGAAGATCCCGTTGTGCGGGTAGATGGTGTTGTCGCTGGACAGGTGGGCGTAGTAGTAGTGCGTGTCGTCCTGGTAGCCGAAGACGACGATCACGTCCCGGTTGCTGACCGACACCGGCGTGTCGAGCCGCACCTTCGCGTCGATCCGCGTCGAGGTGAGCACGGGGCCCTTGTTCAGCACCGCGTACTCGAACGGGCGGCGGGGGCCCGGACGCTGCTCGCCGGCCTCGGCCAGGATCACCTGGTCGCCCGGGAACTGCCACTTGGACGGCGTGACGGGCGTCCAGTTCGCGGCGTTCATCGCGTTCCCGACGCGGGCCGGGCCCGCCGTGCCGGACGCGACCCGCCTGGTCCCGACGACCTTCCAGATCTTGCCGTTGGCCTTGGCGAGCAGGTAGGGCTCGCCCTTGCCGTCCGACCCGTACCGCAGGTCGACGCGCTGGTCACCGGCCAGCTCCCGCATCGTGACGGGCTTGCCGGAGGTGTCGTAGGCCGCCAGCTCGTAGATCTGGGCGCGGTTCGTGCCGGTCGCGTCGTGCTTCATCTCCGACTCTTCGGTGTACATGAGCCGGCCGTCCACGATGTCGGTGAACAGGTACTTGCCGCGCAGGGCGGGCAGCTTCGCGCCCCGGTAGACGTAGCCGCCGGAGATGGCGTGGCCGACGTCGCTGCTGCAGTTCCAGTCGGCGGGCGGATCGTGGTCGTAGGCCGCGAGCGGGTACTCGTAGTCGTACTTGGCGTCGTCGGCCGGCAGCGGGTACAGGTGGCAGCGGTCGTCCTTGCGGAACGTGAACGCGCCCTCCCGCTCGCTCCACCCGATGTTCGCGCCCGGGTAGAGCTCGTGGATCGACTCGATCTCGTGCTCGCCGATGTGCGCGAGGAACAGGCGGTGGGCGCCGCCGGTGTCCCAGCTGAACCGGTGCGGGTCGCGCATGCCGTAGGCGTAGATCTCGCCGAGCCTGCCGGCCTGCCCGGCGAACGGGTTGTCGGCCGGTACGCCGTACTTGCCGTTGGCGCTGTTGTTCCCGGCCGGGTCGATCCGCAGGATCTTGCCCTGCGGGACGCCGAGGTTCTGCGGGTCGCCGCCGTTGTCGCCGACGTTGCCGTTGCCGCCGTCGCCGACCGACAGGTAGAGCTTGCCGTAGTCGGCGTCACCGGGGCGGGCGTTCGGGTTGAAGTCGATCTGCTGGAGGTTGTGGATGCGCCCGGCGAACCCGATGCGCAGGATCTCGCGGTGCGTCCCGGCGAAGGTGTCGGCCTTGGGGTTCGTGGCCGTCCACTCGTCGACGACGCCGTGGTAGCCGGTCTTCGGCTGGGGGGTGAGGTCGGGCGTCTTGGTCTTGAGCGCGTTACCCGCCTCGACGTGCGTCGTGTAGAACTTCCCGTTCTTGCGGAAGTCGGGGTGGAACGCGACGAACCCGAAGCCCTGCCCGAGTCCGGCCTGGGAGAAGAAGTCGGGCGCGAACGTGGCGGCGACGTCCAGGTAGACGTGCGGGGTGCGGGTCTTCTTGTCGAGCAGGTACAGGTTGCCGTTCAGGTCGGGCACGTACAGGCGGCCCGAGTGGTCGGGGAGTTCACCGACGTGGTTGATGCGGTTCCACCGCAGCAGCCGCGGGTCGGTGGGGGTGCCCGTCGGCGTCGACTTCGGCAGCTGCGCGACCTCCTGGAGGACGAGGCCGAGGCCGGACGGGGCGGGGTCTTCGGGGATCGGGTCGAGGATCGGGGCGTCGTCCCGGGCCTGCGCCGCAGGCGGGACGCTGAGCAGCGGCAGCAGCAGCGCCGCGATCGTGAGGAGACACCAGCTGAGCTTTCTTCGCATTCCAGCCGTCCTAGGGTGGGGATCGGTGGCAGGAAAGCGCTTTCTGGAAGCGCTTTCCAGAAGGTACGACCGGCTTCGCCCGACGTCAAGGATCAATTTCGGGCCAGCCGGATGTGGACATCACGTCACGACCGCTCGCGGCGGAACCACGCGTGGACCAGCGTCGCGACCGTGGAGACGACGAGACCGACGGGGGCGGCGGCGGCATGCCCGGCCAGGGTCAGGGCCACGGCCACCGCGGCACCGGGCGCCCAGATCCACGTCGCCACGGGCCGTCCGGCGCGCCCGCGCCGCCTCCGCCCGAACTCCGCCGCCATCGGCGGAACCAGTGCCGGCAGCGCCGCCGCCAGCACCGTCAGCCAGTCGAGCAGCATCCGGTCGACCCGCAGCGCCGCGAGCACCGCACCGGGCACCGCGATCGCCAGCACCGCTACGACCCGCCGCCCGTCCACCCGCCCCCGCCCGGCCGCCCGGCTCGCCTTCTCGGCGGAGTGGGTGCCGCCCGCGGGGAGGGCGCCGCCTCTGGGGACTTCGTCGCTCGCGCGGGCGGTGTCGGGTGGGCGGGGGAGGAAGCGATTGGCGGCCAGGGCGCCGGAATGGACGGCGGCGAGGGTCGGCGCTATGACCGACGCGGCGACGAACAGGTTGGCGGCCGGCAGCCCGTCCGGGCCGGCGAGGACGGCGACCACGTCGGTGGAGCCGCTGGCCGCCGCGACCCCGGCGCCGACGACGGAGGCCGCCAGGGCGGGGACGACCAGCAGCGCGACGCAGGCCGCGAGGTCGCGGCGGCCGCGCAGGCCGACGGTGAAGTCGGGGGCCCGCACGGCGAACACCGACACGTACCCGATGTACCCGGCGAGATCCGCGGCGAGGACGCCGGGCGGCCCGTCCCGCGCGAGCGAGACGGGCGACGCGGGCGGCGCGAGCTTCACCGCGACGATGCCGATCAGGGCGACCGCGGTGAGGGTGGTGGCGACCGCGACGGCGTTCCAGCGCCCGCCGCCCGCGACCAGCACCGCGACCGTGGGGACCGTCAGCACCGCGACGCCGACCGCGTCCGGGACGCCGCCGAGCGCCGCGGCGGCCGCCCCGCCGAGGCCGACGTTGAACCCGAACCAGCCGGCCATCGCCACCGCGAGCAGCGCGGTGAAGGCGCGCTCGGCGACCGGGGCCAGGTAGCGGGGCGCGAGGTCGGCCATGCCGGCGTTCTCCCCCGCGGGCTCCCGCAGGCCGAGCCGTCCCTGCGCGGCGAGCAGCGCGGCCATGACGGCCCCGCCGACCACCAGGACCGGCACGGGCAGCGCGCCGCCGTGCCGCCCGCCGACCTGCGCCCCGAGGACGAGCGCGCCCGGCGCCGTGCCGATCCCGAGCCACGCCCCGGACGCCGCCCGCCACGTCCGGCCGCCGCCGGATCCGGACGTGCGCGGGCGCGCCGGGGCGGACGTCACGCGACGTGCTCCTCGTAGCGGGCCATCGTCAGGGCGAGGGCCTCGGGGCCCGGCATGGCCCACAGCGCGTCGTTGAAGATCTCCACCTCGATCGGGCCGGTGTAGCCGGTGGCGTCCACGGCCTCGCGGAAGCGGCGCAGCTCGACGCGCCCGTCGCCGAGCATGCCGCGTCCGGTGAGGACGCCCTCGGGCAGCGGCGTGACCCAGTCGGCCACCTGGAACAGCGAGATCCGCCCCTCGGCGCCGGCGCGGGCGATGCCGTCCCACACCGCCGGGTCCCACCACAGGTGATAGGTGTCGACCATGACGCCCACCTGGGAGGACGGGAAGGGCGCCGCGAGGTCGAGCGCCTGCCCGAGGGTGGAGACGACGCAGCGGTCCGAGCAGAACATCGGGTGCAGCGGCTCGATCGCGAGCTGGACGCCGTGCTCGCCCGCGTAGGGCGCGAGCTCGGCCAGCACGTCGGCGACGCGCGAGCGCGCCCCGTCCAGGTCGCGGGACCCGTCCGGAAGGCCGCCGCTGACCAGGCACAGGGCGGGCGCGCCCAGCGCGGCCGCCTCCTCGACGGCGCGGCGGTTGTTCTCCAGCGCGTCCGGCTCCTGGAAGAAGCCGCCCCGGCACAGGGACGTGACCGCCAGTCCGTGGTCGCGCATGAGCCTGCCGGTGCGGGCCAGGCCGTAATCGGCGACGGGCTCACGCCACAGCCCGACGCCCGTGACCCCGGCGGACGCGCAGCCGGCGGCCAGCTCCGCCAGGGGCCAGTGCCGGGTCGTCCACTGGTTGAGGCTGAACCTCCTCACGCGGCTCCCTCCATCACGCGGCTCCCTGGACGGTCAGCCAGGCGCGCATCCGGTGCGCCGCGAGGTCGGGGTCGGGGAAGAGGCCGGCGGCGTCGGCGAGCTGGAAGAGGCCGGCCATGTGCGGCACCGAACGCGCGGTCTCCAGCCCGCCGACCATCCGGAAATGCCGCTGGTGGCCGGTCAGCCAGGCCAGGAACACCACACCCGTCTTGTAGTAGTAGGTGGGGGTCTCGAAGAGGTGCCGGGCCAGCGGCACCGTGGGGCCGAAGATCTCCTCGTAGGACGCGGTGTCGCCGTCGTCCAGCGCGTGCAGGGCCGCCGCGGCGGCGGGCGCGATGGGGTCGAAGACGCCGAGCAGCGCGTCGCTGTGCCCCTCGGAGTCGCCCCGGATCAGCTCCGGATAGTTGAAGTCGTCCCCGGTGTAGAGCCGGACCCCGGGCGGCAGCCGGCGGCGCAGGTCGACCTCCCGCCCCGCGTCGAGCAGCGAGATCTTCACCCCGTCGATCCGGGACGCGTGCTCGCCGATCAGGGCGAGCAGCGCGCCGGACGCCGCGTCCAGGTCGGACGAGCCCCAGTAGCCCTCCAGCGCCGGGTCGAACATCGGGCCCAGCCAGTGCAGCACGACCGGCCGCCCGACCTGGGCCAGCAGCCGTCCGTACACGGCGGCGTAGTCCTCCGGGCCGCTCGCCGCGGCGGCGAGGTGCCGGCTCGCCATCAGCACCGGCACCGCGCCGACGGACTCGATGACGGCGAGCTGCTCCTCGTAGGCGGCGGCGATCTCCTCCAGCGTCGCGGGCCCGGCGGGCAGCTGGTCGGTGCCCGCTCCGCAGACGATCCGGCCTCCTGCTGAAAGCGCTTCCTCACCGCTCCGCACGATGAGCTCGCGGGTCGTCGTCCAGTCCAGGCCCATGCCGCGCTGGGCGGTGTCCATCGCCTCGGCGACGCCCAGCCCGTAGGACCACAGGTGCCGGCGGAACGCCAGCGTCGCGTCCCAGTCCAGCGACTCGTCCCCCGCCACCACGTGCGCGGCCGCGTACGCGACGCGCGAGGTGGCGGGCCCGGCGGGCGGCTCGTGGGTGCGCGGCTCGCTCATCGCGTAGCCGGGCGCCCCGGGCAGATCGATCTTCACGGCGTCAGCTCCGGGACGTCGAGGCGGCGGCCCTCCCGCCACGCCCGGAGGCCAAGCTCGGCGAGCTGGACGCCGCGTGCTCCGGCGTAGAAGTCCCAGGGGAAGGGGCCGTCGTCGGCGACGTGGCGCAGGAACATCTCCCACTGGGTCTTGAACCCGTTGTCGAACTCGGTGTTGTCGGGGATCTCCTGCCACTGGGAGCGGAAGTCCTCGGTGGCGGGCAGGTCGGGGTTCCACACCGGCTTCGGCGTCATCGTGCGGTGCTGGACGCGGCACCGCCGCAGTCCCGCGACCGCCGAGCCTTCGGTGCCGTCCACCTGGAACTCCACCAGCTCGTCGCGGAACACCCGGGTGGCCCACGAGGAGTTGATCTGGGCGACGATCCCGCCCTCCAGCTCGAAGATCCCGTAGGCGGCGTCGTCGGCGGTGGCCTCGTAGGGCTTGCCGTGCTCGTCCACCCGCTCGCCGATGTGCGTCGCGCCGAGCGCCTGCACCGACCGCACCGGCGCGATCACCCCGTCCAGCACGTACCGCCAGTGGCAGAACATGTCCAGGATGATGCCGCCGCCGTCCTCGGCGCGGTAGTTCCAGCTGGGCCGCTGGGCCTCCTGCCAGTCGCCCTCGAACACCCAGTAGCCGAACTCGCCGCGCACCGACAGGATCCGGCCGAAGAACCCGCCGTCGACCAGCCGCTTGAGCTTCAGCAGCCCCGGCAGGAACAGCTTGTCCTGCACCACGCCGTGCTTGACTCCGGCCTCGCCGGCCAGGCGGGCCAGGGCGAGCGCCTCGTCGAGGTCTTCGGCGAGGGGCTTCTCGGTGTAGATGTGCTTGCCGGCGGCCACCGCCGCCCGGATCGCCTCGACCCGCGCGCCGGTGACCTGGGCGTCGAAGTAGATGTCGATGCCCGGACGCGCCAGCGCCTCGGCCAGGTCGGTCGTCCACGCCGTCAGCCCGTGCCGTTCGGCCAGTTCGCGCAGCTTGGTCTCGCTGCGCCCCACCAGCACCGGCTCCGGCCACAGCACGGTGCCCTCGGCCGTGCGGACCCCGCCCTGCTCCCTGATCGCGAGGATCGAGCGCAGTAGATGCTGGCGGTACCCCATCCGGCCGGTGACGCCGTTCATGACGATCCCGATGGACCTGCGTGCCATCCCGTTCCTTCCTAGCCTGTCGTGTGTCCTGTGCGGCGCGCCCTCTCGGCGCGCCGGTCAGTCGGCCGCGCCGCCCGCGCCGAGAAGTCCCCGGACGCGGCCCGTGACCCGGGCGAACTCCGGGCGGGCCATCGTGGCGGCGTAGTCGCGCTCCGCGGGCATGTCGACGTCGATGATCTCGGCGATCGACCCGGGCCTGTCGGTCATCACCACGACGCGGTTCGCCAGGTAGGCGGCCTCCGCGATGGAGTGCGTGACCAGCAGGACGGTCGTGCCCGTCTCCCGCCAGATCCGGTTCATCTCGACGTTGAGCTGCTCGCGGGTGAGGGCGTCGAGGGCGCCGAACGGCTCGTCCATCAGCAGGACGGGCGGCTTGTGCAGCAGCGCCCGGCACAGCGCGACCCGCTGCTGCATGCCGCCGGACAGCTCGTGCGGCAGCGCGTCCTCGAAGCCCTTCAGGCCGGTCATCTCGATCAGCTCGGCGGTCCGCTTGCGCGCCTGGTCGGACGGCATCTTGCGCATCTCCGCCTGGAGCAGGATGTTCTTGCGGGCGCTGCGCCACTCCAGCAGCGCGGCCCGCTGGAACACGTAGCCGATGTCGTGACGCGGTCCCCGGACCGTGTCCCCGCGCAGCCGCACGTCCCCGGTCGAGGGCTTCAGCAGGCCCGCGACCAGCTTCAGCATCGTGGACTTGCCGCAGCCGGACGGGCCGACGATCGCGACGAACTCGCCCATCGGGACGTCCAGCGACACCTCGCGCAGGGCGGTGACGTCGCGCTTGCGGGTGCGGAACCGGACGGCGACCTCGTCGAGGCTGACGGCCGTCTCCCGGCCGGTGTCCGGCTTCGCGGTGGAGTGCTCGCTCATGATCCTCATCGCTCGTCCCGTCACGTCTGCGGCGCGGCCGACGCCTGCCAGTACTCCGACGGCGCCTGCGCCTTCCCGATGACCCCGGCCTGCTGGAAGGTGGCGATCGTCTGCTTCCAGTCGTCCTCGGAGTTGACGCCGGGCGCCTTGCCCTGCGTCGCGGGGGTGTGCAGCAGCGTCAGCGTGGTCTTGAACTGCTCGGTGAGCACCTTGTCGGGCGGCAGCTGCTCGGACGCGCCCGCCATGCTCGCGACGGCGCCCGCCTGGTCGGACTCCGCGGCCGTCCACGACTCGCTCGTGGCCGCGACCATCTCCTTGACCAGCTTGGCGTCGCTCTTCAGCTTCCGCTCGCCGGCCAGCAGGCCGTTGGAGAAGAAGTTCAGCCCGAAGTCGGAGTACCGCAGGTAGGAGACCTCCTTGCCGGACTTGGCGGCCATCGTCGGGCCCTGGTCGTTCGCGAAGCCCATGAGCCCGGCGGTCTTCCCGGCCAGCACCGCGGCCATCTTCCCGGCCGGGTCGGTGTTCTGGACGGGGACGTCGCTCGCGCTCATCCCGTTCTTCTGCAGGAACACCGGGAAGGTGCGCGCCAGCGCGTCCCCGGCCGTCCCGGCGATCTTCTTGCCCTTCAGGTCGGCGGGCTTGCTGATCCCGGCCGAGGTGAACGACTGCACGGACGCGGGCGTCGTCTGCAGGAACACGCCGATGCTCTTGACCGGCATCCCCTTGTCGACGGCGGCGAGCAGCGCGGGCGTGTCGGCCCAGCCGAAGTCGGTCTGCCCGGCGCCGGTGGCCTGGACGGTCTTCTGCGAGCCCTGGCCCGCCTTGATCTCCAGGTCGATGCCGTGCTTCTCGAAGATGCCCTTCTTCTTGCCGTAGTAGAACGGCGCGTGCTCGCCGTAGGGGTACCAGTTCAGGGTCAGCGTGACCTTGGTCAGCTTCTTGCCCGAGGCGCTCGTGCTGTCGCCGGAGTCACCGCCGCAGGCGGCGCCGGTGAGTGCCAGTGCCGGAGCCATGAAGGCGATGGCGAGGGTGCGGAGTTTCATGAGGACGGCCCTCCGTAAAGGGGTGGGTTGTGCTCGGCCGTTGGTCTGTCGGGACGTCCCGTCCGGCGGATTCCGGGCGGGCGGTTCGGGTGGCGGGGGGCGTGTGGGGCGCCGTCAGTACGTGGTGGTGACGGCCTCGCCGCGGCGGCTGGCGTGCCAAGGCAGCAGCAGCTTCTCCGCGACCTCGACGACGACGAACAGCACGACGCCGATGGCCGACATGACCAGCAGCCCGGCGAACAGCATCGGGGTGTCGAGATTGCCGTTGGCCTGCAGGATCACATAGCCGAGCCCCTCGTTCGCGCCGACGAACTCGCCGACCACGGCGCCGGTGACGGCCAGGGTGACCGCGACCTTCAGGCCGGAGAACAGGTGCGGGAGCGACGCCGGCAGCCGGATCTTGGTGAACGTGGCCATCGGGCTCGCGCCCATGGTGGCCGACAGTTGCAGCATCTCCGGATCCACCGCCTTCAGCCCGGCGACCATCGAGATCACCACCGGGAAGAAGGCGATCAGCACCGCCACGACGATCTTGGGACCGATGCCGAAGCCGAGCCACACCACGAACAGCGGGGCGATCGCGATCTTCGGGACGACCTGCGCGAACAGCAGGATCGGGTAGAGGGTGCGCTCGACGGTCGACGAGTACACCATGAGCACCGCGGACGCGACGCCGATGAGCACCGCGAGCGCGAAGCCGATCAGGGTCTCGTACGTGGTGACCCACGTGTGGTGCCAGATGTAGCCCCACTTGTCGCCCATCAGCCGCAGCGTCGCGCCGGGCGAGGGGACGAGGTAGGCCTCGACCAGCTTGAAGGCGCTGATCGCCCACCATGCGGCGAAGCAGGCCACCAGCAGGGCGACCGGCCGCCACGACCGTTCCAGGCCGTCGCGGACCCGTTCGCCCGCGCCGGGCCTGGCGCGTTCCACGACGCCCGCCGCGCCCGCCGAGGGCGGTGCGGCCGTCGTACCCTGACTCACCATGGGTTCCTCCGGACGGGGTGGTTCGGAAAGCGCGTTCAGAAAGCGCTTTCTGATGTACCGTAAGAACCGGCACACGCCGCGGTCAAGAGGGTCTTCGCCAGGAACCCGCCGCGAGGGCCCGTGCCGGCCGAGGGGGCGGGGATGACGGAAGCGGCCGAGGGGGAGCGCACCGGCGACCGGGCGTACGTGACCCTGCAGGACGTCGCGCGGGAGGCCGGCGTCTCGCTCGCCACCGCGTCCCGCGTCCTGAACGGGACCGCCCAGGTCCGCGCCGACCTGCGGGAACGCGTCCTGGCCGCGGCGGCCGAGCTGAGCTACACCCCGAACGCCCACGCTCAGGCACTCGCCAGTTCCTCCAGCAAGTCCGTCGGGGTGGTCTGCCACGACGTCAGCGACCCCTACTTCGCCGCCGTGGCCCGCGGCGTCATGCGCACCGCCGCCGAGTACGGGATGCTGGTGATGCTCGCCAGCACGTTCCGCGACCCGGCGCGCGAGATCGAGTACGTGGCGATGCTGCGCGCCCAGCGGGCCCGCGCGATCCTGCTCATCGGCTCCGGCTTCGAGGACCGCGACTGGGAGCGGGCGATGGCCGCCGAGCTCGACCCCTACCAGCGCACCGGCGGCCGCGTCGCCGTCCTCAGCCGGCACCGCAGCCTCAAGGTCGACGCCATCCTGCCGCAGAACCGGGAGGGTGCCGCCGCCCTCGCCCGCGCCCTGCTCGACCTCGGCCACCGCCGCTTCGGCGTGCTGACCGGCCCGCGCGCCCTGACGACCGTCCACGACCGGCTCGGCGGGTTCACCGAGGCGCTCGCCGACGCGGGCGTCCGCATCGCGCCCGAGCACATCGTCGAGGCCCCCTTCACCCGCGACGGCGGCTACCGGGCGGCGGCCGAGCTGCTCCGCCGCGAAAACCGTCCGACCTGCGTTTTCGCCGTCACGGACGTGATGGCGGTCGGCGCGCTCGCCGCGCTGCGCGACCACGGCGTGTTAGTGCCGGGGGAGATGTCGCTCGCCGGATTCGACGACATCTCGATCGTCCGCGACCTGACCCCGGCGCTCACCACCGTCGCGCTGCCGCTGAACGCGATGGGGGAGCGCGTCATGAGCCTGGCCCTGCGCGAGCCGGTCAACCGCCGCAGCCGCATCGAGCGCGTCGCGGGCGAGGTGGTGCTGCGCGGCAGTACCGCACCGCCCGGCTGACCCGCGGGCGCCCGCTTCCCGGAGGCGTGAATGAAGATCGAAAAAGTCGAGACGTTCTGCGTCGCGCTGCCCACCCGGCGCTCGTTCGGGGTGTCCGGCGGCGCGGTCGCCGTCGCCGGGCGGCCCAGCCTGCGCGTCCTGGTCAAGGTGAGCGCCGAGGGCGCGCACGGCTGGGGTGAGGCGACCCCCCTGCCCGCCTGGACCTACGAGACCGCCGAGTCCATCGTCACCACCATCGACCGGTACCTCGCGCCGGCGATCACCGGCCGTCCCGCCTGGGACCTCGACGGCGTGACGGCCGCCTTCGACCGCGCCGTCAACCGGGGCTTCAGCATCGGCGCGCCGCTGGCCAAGTCGGCCGTGGACGTCGCCCTGCACGACCTCCTCGGCCGCGCGGCCGGCGTCCCGCTGGGCGTCATGTGGGGCCAGCGCCGCCGGGAGACGATCGAGCTCGGGTGGATCGTCTCCGGCCGATCCTCCGCCGAGGTGGCCGACAGCGTCGCCGAGGGCCGCGCCCTGGGCTACCGCGCCTTCAAGGTCAAGGTCGGCCTGGGCCCCGAGGACGCCGACGTCGTGGAGGCCGTCCGCCTCCACGCGGGCGACGCCGCGGCGCTCTGGGTCGACGCGAACCAGGGCTACACCGTCCGCGCGGCCCTCGCGATGGCGCACCGCCTGGAGGACCTCGGCGTCACCGCGTTCGAGCAGCCCCTCCCGGCCAACGACATCGCGGGCCTGCGCCGCCTCCGCGACGCCTGCCCGATCCCGGTCGCCCTCGACGAGAGCCTCCGCCACCCGTCCGACCTGGCGACCTTCGTCCGCCTCGACGCGGTCGACGTCGCCATCGCGAAGGTCCAGCGCACCGGCGGCCTGACCCTGTCCCGCCGCCTGTGCGCCCTCGCCGAGGACTGCGGCGTCGCGCTGATGGGCTCCGGCCTCACCGACTCCGACCTCGGCCTCGCCGCGTCCCTGCACCTCTTCTCGGCCTTCGGCGTCGACACCCCGGTCGACCTCAACGGCCGCCAGTTCATCGAGTCCCCGTACGCGGGGCCGACGGTCGAGATCCGCGACGGCACGGCCCGCGTCCCCGACGCCCCCGGCCTCGGGGTCGAGGTGGACGAGCAGACCGTCCGCGACCTGGCGGTGGACGTCCTCTGACGCGAAGAACCCGCCCGGGGGCCGGGCGGGTCCTCATCTATCGGCCGGATGGCCGTCAATGCGCGGCGAGCTCGTCCTCGGACATGTCGGCCTCCGCGGGACGCTCGGAGTCCGGTTCGGCGGGCCGCCATTCGGGCCACGCGTCGATCTTGGTGCGCCGGGGGTTCGCCAGGGCGTTGTCCATTGTTACCGCAGTCCTCCTGTTCAGCCGGGCCGGATCAATAGATGGTCCCGGCGAGATGCCGGGTCCGCAAAATGGTCTAGACCGCGATCCCCGCCCGGGGCCGCGGCAAACCTGTCAACAACGCCAATCGATCATCCATTCCCGGCGGGAAACCGGATGGACCGCGGCGGCCGTCCCTGGCACCCTTCCACCCATGGACGTCGCCGAGTTGACCCGCCTCCGGGAGCAGGGGGCGCACCTCAGGTTCCTGTTCTTCTGGGGACACCAGACCCCAGGTCGCGGCTACCTCAGCCAGTGGTGGCCGTCCCCCTTCACCGTCGGCGGCGTCACCTACGCGACCGCCGAGCACTACATGATGGCGGAAAAGGCCCGCCTCTTCGGCGACGAGGAAACGGCCGCCGCGATCATCGCCGCGTCCCATCCCCGCCGCGCGAAAGACCTCGGCCGCCGCGTCCGCGACTTCGACGAGCGGACATGGCGCGACAATCGTGTGACCATTGTCACCAAGGGCGGCGAGGCCAAGTTCGCCCAGAACAGAGATCTTCGCGACTATCTTGCCGGCACCCGCGACCGCGTCCTCGTCGAAGCGAGCCCCCTGGACCGCGTCTGGGGGATAGGCCTGACCGCCGACGACCCCCGCGCCGAAGACCCCGCCTTGTGGCAGGGCGAGAACCTCCTGGGCTTCGCCCTGATGACCGTCCGCGAAACGCTGTCCTCCTGACCTCCGCGCCTCGGCGCCGGCCCATCTACGGGCGGGTGTTCGCCATCGCGTCGGAGGCGCCGACCCTCGCCGGGGCCACCACCGTCTCGGCGTTCCAGACCGGCATCAGCCTGGTTCCGGTCCTCGCCGGGGCCGCCCTGAGCGCCGGCGCGGGACTCACCGCCGTCGCGTGGATCGGCGCCGGGCTGGCGGCGGCCGTCGTGCCGACCGTCCTCCTCGACCGGGCGCTCTCCCGCCGCGCACAGAGCTGATCACGCCAGGAGCGGCGCGGACCGCCCCGGCCGGGGCGGTCCGCTGCTGGTCACGAGGTCGGGGTCGCGCTCGGCGAGGCGGGTGCGCCGGGAGGCGCCGACGCGGGCGGCGCGCCGCCCGCGTCCTCGGTGGGGTTCGGGCCCACGAAGAGGAGGACCTGGTTCTCGGCCCAGGGGGCCGCGCTGTGGACGTACCACGTGGGCGGGATCTGGCCGGGCTTCCGCACGTTGCTGGTGTCGCCCTCCATGGCGCGGTACTCCGGCACCGTGACGTGCCGCTTTCGCAGGGCGGCCAGCACCTCTCCCACGCGGTGCCCGCGGTAGGTCATGCCGTGCATGGCCTCGCCCGGGGCGGTGGCGGGGGCGCTGCTGTTGTACTGCTCGCCCGGACGGGCCTCCCGTCCGAAGGTGATGGAGGCGGTGCCCTTGTAACCGGTGCGGATGCGGACGCCGACCGGGCAGACGTCGCCTCCGCCGCCGGTCTCGCACTCGCCCTTGGCGGTGATCGTGGTGACGTCGCGCCCGGAGGTGTTCTCGCTGGTGTCCATCGCGACGACCGTGCCGACGATGGACGGGGACGCCGGCACCATCGACAGGGTGACCTTGAGGCCGTGGGCGGCGAACTCCTCCTGGTAGCGCTTCGGGTCGGCCAGCGGGTCGCGGACGCGCACGTCGATGTAGCCGCCCTTGCGGGTGAACGTCAGGGCCGCGGCCAGCACGACGCGCGGACTCGTCGGGGTGATGCCCGGAGTCGCGCCGGGTTCGCCGTCGCGGGTCAGCACGACCGCCGTGACGGCGGCGGCGGCGACGCCCGCCGCGGCCAGCGGGAGGCCGACGAGCATGACCGGCGAGCGCCGCCCGCGCGCGGGGGCCGAGGGGACCGCGGTCGCGGCGATGCGGTCGGCGAGGGCGGTGGCCGCGTCCTCGGGCAGGAGGGCCTCGGCCTGCCGGTCGGTGACCGAGGCGAGCCCTGCGATCAGCGGGTCGATGTCGCGGTTCATGTGGGGTCTCCGTTCGGGATCCGCCGCCCCTGGGCAGGCAGGGACGCGGCAGGCAGGGACGCGGCAGGCAGGGATGCGGCAGGCAGGGACGGGGCATGGCGGGGCGCGGCCTGGAGGGGCGCGGAGGGCGAGGGCGCTGCGGGCGAGGGCGCTGCGGGCGTGGAGGCTGCGGGGGCGTCCGCGTCCATGCGGGCCAGTGCGCGGGCGAACCTGCGGCGGGCGCGGTGCAGGCGGATCCGCACCGCGTTGCGGGAGCAGCCGAGGACGGTCGCGATCTCGCCGTTGCCGAGCCCCTCCCAGCCGACCAGGGCCAGCAGCTCGCGGTCGGATTCGGGCAGGCCGCGGAACGCGGTGCCCACGTCCGTCAGGCCGTCGCCGGACGCGTCCTCACCGGCCGGGCCGTCGCGCAGCCGGGAGCCGAGGTCGGCGGCCAGGGCGGACCGGCGGCGCTCGCCGCGGTGGTGGTTGGCGAGGACGCGCCGGGCCACCCCGTACAGCCAGAGCCGGGCCTGGTCGCCGGGCGGGACGTCGTCGAGCCGCCGCCAGGCGGTGAGGAACGTCTCCGCCAGGACGTCGGCGGCGTCCTGCGGGTCGCTGGTGCGGCGCAGCGCGTACCCGAGGATCCGGGCGCGGTTGGCCGCGTAGACGTCCTCGAAGCGGCGCCGCCGGTCGTCGGGCGGGTGGGACTCCTGTGGCCGGGACTGCTGCGGGTGGGATTGCTGCGGGTGGGACTGCTGCGGGTGGGACTGCTGCGAAACGGATTCTCGCGATGGGGATGGCAAGCCCTCTCCTCTCGTCGCGGCGTTCTCACCGGACGCAGGGCACATGTCCGCACATCGCAGAGCATTTCAACACAGCTTGGCGGCGCAGCATCGTGCTTCGCCCCTCGGGCCGCCGCCCCGGGCGGGGACCGGGGCGGCGGCCCGAGGGGGGCGCCGCTCAGCGGGCGGCGCGCGCGAAGAGGTGGAAGGCCGACATTCCCAGGCCGGCGGGCTTGGGAAGCCGGAAGGTGGGCTCGCGCTCGTCGTAGCGGTCGGTCTCGCGGTGCCACTTGAGGATGCCGGCCATCCAGTCGCGCAGTTCCTCGACGTACGAGGAGAGTGCGGTGCGGGCGGCCTCGTCGAGGTCGAGCAGGTCGCAGAGGGCGGGGAGCTCGCCGCAGGCGAGGTGCTCGAACTGGCGGCGGCGCGAGGTGATGAGGTCGCCCACGATGGGCAGCGCCTCGTCGCGCCCGCAGCCGAAGAAGTTCCCGACGGCGAGGACGCCGTTGTTCAGCTCGCCCTCGTACTCGATCTCCTTCTGGTAGGAGAAGCAGTCGTTGAGCAGGCACGCGACGTCCATCGCGGAGGCGTCGATCTCGCGCAGCGTGCGGGTCTCGAAGACGTGCGGAGGGATCTCGTCCGCGCGCCCGATGCGCGCCAGGCTCATCGTCAGCTCGGAGCCGAAGGTGTGCCGGCGCATCTCGACGTAGTCGACGGGGTCGGGGACGCGCGACTGGAGGTGGTTGTTCAGTTCCCACACCCAGCTCTCGACCATGTGCTCGACGGCCGCGCGGAACTCGCGGCGGCCCCGGTCGTCCATGGGCCCGGCGGTGCGGGGCCACAGGTCCGCCAGCGACGCCTCGAACGGGTTCTCCGGGGCGGGGGCGGCGCCGCAGTCCAGCGGCATGAACCGGGGGACGCGGGCGTTGAACGCCTTCGCGCCCGCCATGTCGCGGTCGCGGTTGAAGACGGCCGGGAAGAAGTCGTCGCCGAACGTGCCGCAGGCCAGCCACTGGACGCCGAGGTCGAGCTCCTCGGGACCGGCGTCCGGGGCGAGGGACGCGGCGCAGACCTCCAGCACCATCCCGGTGAGCCGGTCGGGGCTCCACACGGGGACGGGCGTCCGGGGGTGGGGGGAGAACATGCCCATCTCCCGCGCCCAGGCGAGCAGGTTGCGTCCGGCGCGCTCGCGGTGCGGGTTCACGCGGGCCGTGTAGGGGATGTCGAACGCGGGCAGCGGCGTCGGCCCCACCTTCTGGAACGGGACGTGGGGGAGGCTGATCCGCGCCGACTTCAGCAGGGCGGGGATGCGGGCGGCGGACATGCCGAGCGACCTGTCGTTCATGTACCGGCTGGACCGCAGGTGCCATTCGTGGCCGCCGGACTGCCAGTCCTGGAGGGCTTTGACGTAGGCCGCGACGCCCGCCCGCTCCGCCGGGTCGAGGGCGTGGTCCTCGAAGACGTGCGGCAGCTCGGTCACCGCGGTGTTCTCGAACTGGCGCAGCCGCGAGGTGAGCAGGTCGTTGACGGTGTCGGCGGCGACCTGCGGCGCGACCGACAGGAAGCGCTCCATCACCAGGACGGAGTTGTTGACCTCGCCCTCGGACTCGGTCTCGCGCTGGTAGGAGAAGATGTCGTTGCGCAGGTGGACGGCGTCGGAGAAGGTGTCCTTCAGGACGCGCAGCGGCCGCGTCGCCACCACGCGTTCGGGGATCTCGACGCCCGCGGCGTGCTCGGCGAGGTCGGCCGACCACGGCGCCCCGCCGACCTTGCGCCGCATCTCGATGTACTCGACCGGGTTCGGGATCCGGCCGGTGCTGATGTTGGACAGCTCCCACAGCGACTCGCGCAGCAGGTTCAGGGTGCTCGCCGAGAAGCGGCGCCGCCAGGCGTCCGACCGGGCCGGGACGGTCCGCGCCCACAGGTCGGCGAGCCCGCGCTCGACGGCGTTCACCGGTTCGGGCGGGTCGAGCGACATGAACAGCGGCAGCCGGTCGAGGTAGGCGCGGGCGCCCTCCTGGTCCCGCGGCCTCTTGAACACCTCCAGGAAGTGGTCGTCGAAGTAGAAGACCCAGACGTACCAGTCGGTGACGAGGTCGAGTTCGGGGGCGGCGCAGTCGGGGTGCGTGTAGGCGCAGAGGAGGGCGTAGTCCATCGCTTCGAGTGCGCGCTCGTCCCAGATGTCGGGGGTGCCGGGGTCGCGGTCGGCGTCCAGCATCTTCATCTGGCGCGCCCACGCCATCGTGTGCCGGCGCGCGCCCTCCAGATGCGGGTTGAGACGCGCGGGGTACGGGACGTAGAAGTCGGGCAGCTCGAAGGGTTGCATCAACCGGCCTCTCTGTCGGGTCCGGTTCGGCAACCTACAGCACCTGCAAAGTCACTGAAAGTGACATATTGCTTGCCGGAATCTCCTCCCAATCTGCGGGTAAGCCGAGGTCATGTCGGAGTCGCGCAAACCTGCCGCGGCCAACGACCCGCTGGAGCAGAACCTCGTGCTCGCCCGGCGTGTGGTCGAGGCGGCGCAGCAGGAGATGATCGATAAGGCCAGGCAGCGCATCCCGGCGCTGCGCCTGGGGGCCGTGGCCGGGGCCTTCGGGGTCATGGCGACCGCGGCCACCTACCGGATGAACGTGCTGCTGCTGGAGAAGAAGCTGCCTCCCGAGCTGGCGTCGTTCGTCACCGCCGCCGTGTACGGGGGAGGGGCGGGCGCCGCGGCGATGGCGGCGTCCCGCAAGTGGAAGGGGCTGCCCTCGCCGCTGCCGACCGACACGGCCCGGCAGGTCGTGGAGATCCTCACCGACAACGACGACTGATCGCCGGACACCGGGGAACGGCGCGGACGGCCGCCGAGGTCCGGTGACCGGCGGGAGATCCGGGGTAGGCACCCGGGCATGGACAGCGAAGCCACTCCGGTGCACGCCGACGTCACCCTGGTCGTGAACGGGACGGAGCACCGGCTCCACGTCGATACCCGAGCCTCACTCCTGGACGTCCTGCGCGAGGAACTCGGCCTGACGGGGTCGAAGAAGGGCTGCGACCACGGCCAGTGCGGAGCCTGCACCATCCTCCTCGACGGCCGCCGGGCGAACGGGTGCCTGGCCCTGGCCGTCGCCCATGACGGGGCGGACGTCGTCACGGTCGAGGGGCTGGCGCGGGACGGAGAGCTCAGTCCCGTCCAGCAGGCGTTCATCGAGAACGACGCGTTCCAGTGCGGGTACTGCACGCCCGGCCAGCTCTGCTCCGCCACGGGGATGCTGGACGAGGCCGAACGCGGCTGGCCCAGCGCCGTCACCGGCGACCTGGGGGCCGATCCCGTCCTGGACGACGACGAGATACGCGAGCGCATGAGCGGCAACCTGTGCCGGTGCGGCGCCTACGTCGGCATAGTCGCGGCCCTCAGGCAGGCCGCGAAGCGCAGGGAGGGGGCCGAGGCATGAGGCCCTTCGCATACGAGCGCGCCACCAGCGCCGAGGACGCTCTGCGGCGCCAGCAGGACGGAGCCGTCTACCTGGGCGGCGGAACCAACCTCGTCGACCTGATGCGGCTCGGCGTGGAGGAGCCGGCCAGGCTCGTCGACGTCGCACATCTCCCGCACGACCAGATCGAACTGCGGCCGGACGGGAGCCTCGCCATCGGCGCGGCGGTGACCAACAGCGCCATCGCCGCCGACCGGACCGTGCGCGAGGGCCATGCCGTCCTGGCGCAGGCCGTGCTCGCGGGGGCGTCCGGCCAGGTCCGCAACCTCGCCACCGCCGGCGGCAACCTGCTCCAGCGGACCCGCTGCTCCTACTTCCAGGACACCTCCAAGCCCTGCAACAAGCGCATCCCGGGCAGCGGGTGCCCGGCGCGGGAAGGGGAGCACCACAACCTCGCGATCCTGGGCCATTCGGACGCCTGTGTGGCGACGCACCCGTCCGACATGGCCGTCGCACTGGCCGCCTTGGACGCGTCCATACGCATCCGGGGGCGCGGGGGAGAGAGAACCGTCCCCATCGAGGACCTGTACAGGCTTCCGGGTGACGAACCCCAGCGCGACACCACGCTCGAACCGGGCGACCTCGTCACCGCCGTGGAGGTCCCCGTGCTGGGCGTGCCCTCCCGCTACCGCAAGGTCCGCGAGCGCGCGTCGTTCGCGTTCGCGCTGGTCTCCGTCGCGGCGGCCCTGGACGTCGCCGACGGCCGGGTGCGGGACGTCCGGCTGGCCCTGGGCGGCGTCGCCCACAAGCCGTGGCGGGCGCGGCGCGCCGAAGAGGCCCTGCGCGGCGCGGAGGCGACGGAGGAGTCCTTCCGGCGCGCCGCCGAGGCCGAACTGGAGGCCGCCGAGCCGCTGCGCGACAACGCCTACAAGGTGCCGCTGGCGCGCAACCTGATCGTCCGGACGCTGACCGAACTTACGGAGGACTCATGACCGACCGGCTGGAGGGCCGCGAGAAGGTCACCGGGACGGCGCGGTACGCGTTCGAGTACCCCGTGCCGAACGCCGCCTACGCCGCGGCCGTCCAGGCGAGCGTGGGCAAGGGGCAGGTCAGGTCGGTCGGCGCCGAGGCCGCGCTGAGGCTGCCCGGGGTGCTCGCGGTGCTGTCCTGCGAGAACGCCCCCGAGCTCAGCGACACCTCCGACGGCGAACTGGCCCTGTTCCAGTCGCGGACGGTCTCCTACCGCGGCCAGTTCGTCGCCGCCGTGGTCGCCGAGACCCTGGAGACCGCCCGGGAGGCGGCCCGCCTCCTGCGTGTCGAGTACACCGAGGAGGCGCCGGACGTGCGGCTCCGCGCCGACCATCCGGGCCTCTACAAGCCGGACAGGGTGAACCCGGTGTTCCCCGCCGACACCGAGCAGGGCGAGCCCGAGAAGGCGTTCGCAGACTCGGCCGTGCGGGTGGACGCCGTCTACACGACCCCGGCCGAGCACAACAACCCGATGGAGCCGCACGCCACGATCGCCCAGTGGGACGAGGACGGCACCCTCACGCTCTACGACTCCAACCAGGGCGCGTCGACCGTCCAGTCCATGATCGCAAAGATCTTCGGGCTCGACCCCTCCCGGGTGCGCGTCGTGTCGCCGCACGTCGGCGGCGGGTTCGGGTCCAAGGGGACGCCCCGGCCGAACGTCGTGCTCGCCGCGATGGCCGCCCGCGCCGCGGGACGTCCCGTGAAGTTCGCCGTCCCGCGCCAGCAGATGTTCGCCACCACCGGCTACCGGACCCCGACCATCCAGCGCCTCCGGCTCGGCGCCGGCGAGGACGGACGGCTGAACGCGATCCTCCACGAGGTCGCCGAGCAGACCTCCACCGTCAAGGAGTTCGCCGAGCAGACCGCGACGCCCACGCGCATGCTCTACCGGGCCCCGCACCGCCGCACGTCGCACCGGGTGGTGGCCCTGGACGTCCCCACACCGTCCTGGATGCGCGCCCCGGGGGAGACGCCCGGCATGTACGCGCTCGAGACGGCGATGGACGAGCTGGCCGTCGCGGCGGGCATCGACCCGGTCGAGCTCCGGGTGCGCAACGACACCGACCGGGAGCCGGAGAGCGGGCTGCCGTTCAGCTCGCGCAACCTGGTCGCCTGCCTCCGCGAGGGCGCCGAACGCTTCGGATGGGCCGGGCGCGCCCCCGAACCCGGAGTCCGCCGGGAGGGCCGCAAGCTCGTCGGCACGGGCGTCGCCGCGTCCACCTATCCCGCCTACCAGCGCCCCAACCGGGCCACGGCCCGCGCCGAGCCCGACGGGACGTTCACCGTCCGGATCGCCGCCGCCGACATCGGCACCGGGGCCCGCACCGCCCTCGCGCTGATCGCCGCCGAGACGCTCAAGGAGGACCTCGCCGACGTCCGGATGGAGATCGGCGACAGCTCGTTCCCCAAGGCGTCGGTGGCGGGCGGCTCCGCCGGGACGGCCGGCTGGGGCACGGCCGTCGTCCGCGCCTGCGAGGCCCTGCGCGGCAAGCTGAACGGCGCCGTCCCGCCCGAGGGCGTCGAGGCGTCCGCCGACACCGGCGAGGAGCTCAAGGCCCGGGCCGAGTACGCCCGGCACGCGTTCGGCGCGCAGTTCGCCGAGGTGGAGGTGGACGCCGACACCGGCGAGGTCCGCGTCCGCCGGATGCTCGGCGTGTTCGCCGCGGGCCGGATCATCAACCCCACGACGGCCCGGTCCCAGTTCATCGGCGGGATGACGATGGGCGTCGGGATGGCGCTGATGGAGCAGAGCGTCATGGACCGGGAGTTCGGCGACTACCTCAACCGCGACCTCGCCCAGTACCACGTCCCGGCCTGCGCCGACATCCGCGACATCGACGCCGCGTGGGTGGAGGAGTCCGACCCGCACCTGAACCCGATGGGCGCCAAGGGCATCGGCGAGATCGGCATCGTGGGCGCGGCGGCGGCCGTCGGCAACGCCGTCCACCACGCGACCGGCATCCGCGTCCGCGACCTGCCCGTCACCCCGGCCCGGCTTCTCCGGGAGCTCTGACCGATTGAAAAGTTCACTATCAAGGTGATCTCCGTCATCGGGCCGGGTAGGGATGATGTGCTCGGGGGCGACCACTACCCCGCGAGGTGATCGCCGTGTACCAGCAGGTCCTCGATCCCGTCGCCGACTCGCTCGGCTGGAGCTCCCTGGTCGCCGCGCTGCCGCTGGCCGTGCTGTTCGTCCTGCTCGGCGGCGTGCGCATGCGCGCGTGGCAGGCGTCCCTGATCGCGCTGGCCGTCGCGCTGGCCGTCGCCGTCTGGACCTACGGCATGCCCGCCGACCAGGCGTTCCTCGCCGGCTCCGAAGGCGCCGCGTTCGGCTTCTACCCGATCCTGTGGATCGTCATCAACGCCCTCTGGGTCTACAACATCACCGTCGCCACCGGCCATTTCGACGTGTTGCGCCGCTCGTTCGCGCAGGTCAGCGACGACAGCCGGCTCCAGGCGGTGCTGATCGCGTTCTCGTTCGGCGCGCTGCTGGAGGCCCTGGCCGGGTTCGGGACGCCGGTGGCGGTCACCTCCGTCATGCTGATCGCGCTCGGCTTCCCGCCGCTCAAGTCCGCCGTGCTGGCCCTCACCGCCAACACCGCGCCCGTCGCGTTCGGCGCGATGGCGACCCCGATCCTCACGCTCGGCAAGGTCACCGGCGAGTCCAGTGACACGCTCGGCGCCATGGTGGGGCGGCAGACCCCGATCCTCGCCCTGTTCGTCCCGCTCGTCCTCGTCGCCATCGTGGACGGGCGGCGGGGCGTGCGCGAGACCTGGCCGGTCGCCCTGCTGTGCGGCGCCGCGTTCGGCGTCGCCCAGTACGCCACCGCGAACTTCATCTCGGTGCCGCTGGCCGACGTCGTGGCCTCGCTGGTCTCGGCCGCGGCCGTCGTCCTGGCCGTCCGGCTGCGTCCGTCGGCGGCGCCGGCGAAGCCCGCTCCGGTCGCGGGCGGCGCGGCGGACGAGCCGACCCCGGAGTTCGCCGCCCGCGTCGAGGGACGGGACGGGGGGCACGGCGAGGGACACGGCGCAGGGCACGGCGGGGACTCCCGCGCCGAGGCCGCCCGCGCCTACGCGCCCTACGCGATCATCATCGCGGTGTTCGTCGTCTGCCAGATCGGGCCGGTCAAGGACCTCCTCGACAGGGCGACCCGGACGTTCTCCTGGCCGGGCCTGCACCTCACGAGCCCGTCCGGCAAGCCGCTGGCTCTGCCGACCTTCACCTTCAACTACCTGACCACGCCCGGCACGCAGATGCTCGTCGCCGGGCTGATCACCATGGCCGCCCTCGGCGTCGGACTCGGCCGGGCCCTGCGCGCCTACTGGACGACCCTCGTCCAGCTCAGGTGGGCGATCATCACGGTCATGGCGGTCCTGGCACTGGCGTTCGTGATGAACGCCTCCGGGCAGACCGTGACGCTCGGGACGTGGATGGCCGGGGCGGGGGGAGCGTTCGCGCTGCTGTCGCCGATCCTCGGCTGGCTCGGCACCGCCGTCACCGGTTCGGACACCTCGTCCAACTCGCTGTTCGGCTCCCTGCAGGTCACCGCGGCGAACAAGGCCGACCTGTCGACGGTGCTGATGGCGGCGACCAACAGCTCCGGTGGCGTCCTCGGCAAGATGGTGTCGCCGCAGAACCTCGCCATCGCCGCCGCGGCCGTCGGCCTGGACGGGCGCGAGGGCGACATCTTCCGCCGCGTGGTGCTGTGGAGCCTGCTGTTCCTCGCCGGGATGTGCCTGCTCTCCGGCCTGCAGTCCACCGGCGTGCTCGGCTGGATGGTCCCGTGAACGGGCCCGTGAGGCGCTACTGCCGGTAGCCTTCCACTTCGCCGGCGGGACGGACCTGGGCGTCATCGGGGTTCTGTCCCGCCGCGAGGCGGGCCCGCCGCTGCCGCAGCAGATCCCAGCACTGGTCGAGGGCCACTTCCAGGCCCCGCAGCCGCTCCTGGGCCTCGGCGCTGGAGGTCTCGGCCCGCTCGTGCGCCTGCCGGAGGGCGTGTTCCTCCTCGATGAAATCGTTGATACGTTCCAGGATCGCCTTCTCGTCCATGAAATGGCTTCCGATCGTGGTTTTCCGCTCTGGTGGGGTCCAGAAGGTCCCGACAGGTGAGAGCCTTGCATACACGGGGCCGCGCACGGTAGCGGCGGCGCTCCGTTGAGGGTGAGGAGCAGATGACGGTCTGGCGGACCACCGGCGGCGAGGGCGGCCCCGACCCCGGTGCGCGGGAGGCTCCCCGCTACGACATCGTCGAGCACGACTCCGCGCTGCTGCGCATCACGGCCGCGTCGGGCGCGCCCCGGGTGCTGCTCGCCGGGGAGGTCGACGTCTCCAACACCGCCGAGGTCGCGCGGGCCCTGCGCGCCGTCCAGGAGCGCGCGTCCGGCGACCTGCACGCCGACCTGGCGGGAGTGGAGTTCATGGACGTCGCGGGCCTGCGCGCCTTCAGCGAGGCCGCCCGCGCCCTGCACGACCGCGGCGGCCTCCTCGTCCTGCACGGGGTCCCCCTGCACATCGAGCGGCTGTTCACGCTGATCGGCTGGCACACCACCCCCGGCCTGGAGATCCACTGCCCGCCGCCCCGCTGAGCCGCCGCCCCGCTGAGCCGCCGCCCCGCTGAGCCGCCGGAGCACTGAGCCGCCGGACCTCCGCGTTCCGAGCGGCCGAGCCACCGGATCACCATGCCCGCGTCAGCACCCGGCAAAGGGTGCCCGGCGCAAACGCGAACCTCTTCAGGAAACGGTCACATGCCGTTTGACCTGCTAGAACACGGTTAGGACGGGTTTACAGCTCTCCGATGCAGAGGGGGATCTCATGGCAAGGCGTAGAGAGCACGAATCCGCGCCGATGCCCGGCGAGCACACGGGATCGGCGATGCCCGCGGATGACACGGAGACGCCGGCGCACGGCGCGGCCGCACCGGGACGCGGCGCGGCGATGGCGCCCCCGCGGGGCGCGGACCAGGCCGGTGAGCACGCACTCTGGGAGGACCGCACCCGCGTCTTCCTGCAGCCCATCGCGGCGCCGTCGATCCTCGGGCTGTTCGGGCTCGCCGCCGCGGCCATGATGGTGGGCGCGTGGCAGGCCGGCTGGTACGGCGGCGCCGGCACTCCGCTCATCCTGTGGCCGTTCGTGCTGACCTTCGGCGGCATCGCGCAGCTGCTCGCCGGCATGTGGGGCTACCGTGCGCGCGACGGCGTGGCCACCGCGATGCACGGCATGTGGGGCGCGTTCTTCATCGGCTGGGGCCTGCTGTTCCTGCTGGTGAGCATCGGCGCGGCGCCGGTTGCGCTCGCACCGGTCCTCGGTACCGCCTATCAGGGCTTCGCGTTCTGGTTCATCCCGCTCGCGGTGATCACCGGCCTGGGCGCGCTCGCCGCGCTCGGCGAGAACCTGATGACGGCCCTGGTGTGGGGCTGCCTGGCCGTCGGCGCGGGCTTCACCGCGGCCGGATTCTGGGTGGGCTCGACCTGGCCGCTGGACGTCGGCGGCTGGCTGTTCGTCGCTGCCGCGGTGATCGCGCTGTACGCGGCCGCCGCGATGATGTTCGTGAACAGCTTCGGGCGGACGATCCTGCCCACGGGCATGATCCGCCGGGGCGCCAACGTGCCCGGCGGCCGGGGGGTCCGGCCCCTGGAGTACCGGTACGGTGAGCCGGGCGTGAAGATCGGGCAGTGATGTCCGGCGTTTCGCCTTGACATTCCCGTTACCCTATGCTGAGCCCAAGAAGGACCAAAATGGGCTCAGAGGGGGAGCGGGAATGTCATCGGCGGTCCGGCGGACGTGGCGGCGCCTCGTCCAGTCCTACAACCTGCTGTGCGCGCGCGAGGACGCGACGGCGCGCGGCGTCACCATACCCAGCGGAGTCTGGGCCTGTGACCGCTGCTACGCGCCGCACCTCGAACTGGCCACGCTCAAGCACCACCTCCGCACCGAGCACGCCTGACCCTCCCCGGCCCATCCGGCGGGGCTCACAGGATCCGGACGATGGCCTGTTCCAGGCGGTGGACGGAGAGCGACTCCCCGGCCAGCCCCCTGGTGACGTCGACGAGCTCCTTCAGCCCGCCGGGATAGTCCAGGCACGTGGTGAGGATGGCGAAGCAGTCCATCCGAGCGCCCGGTTGCCGAGTGATCGCGGCGGCGACGTCACGACGGAGGGCGCCGACCACCTGGTCGCGCCCCTGCGGGGACGACAGCAGCGGCACCTCCAGCATGCGGTCGACCAGATCGAAGACCGCCGGCCGGCCCGCTCCGTCCGGCGGCGGCGCCGGGACCGGCGGTCGCGGTGGACCCGCCGCCAGTTCCGGATGCGCCTCGGGGCGGCCGCCTGTGCCCGGTACCCTGACCCACGCCGAGGTGTCGGTCTCCTTGACCGACACCTCGATCCGCCGGTAGTCCTCCGGAATGATCCTTCCCTTGGCGTGCCGGACGACGTCGGAGTGGACGCGCTCGGAGACGACCAGTCCGAACCATGCCCCGGACTCGCCGAGCGCCTCCTTGAAGGCCGGGGCGTCGAGGATGCGGAAGGCGTGGTTCACGGCCGTTCCCACCAGTCCGTGGCCGTCGAACACGGCCTCCCCGGTGTGCACCGACACCCGCAGCCGGATCCGGGCGATCTCGGCGGCGACCCTGTTGTGGCGGCCCAGTTCGGCCCGCAGTGTGTCGGCGACGTCGACCAGGACCCGCTCCACCTCCAGGTGGGGCCGTAGGACGATCATCGCGCCGTCGCCGCGGTCCTCCCGGTAGCAGTCGGCCGGTGAGACGCCCGCGGCGGCGAGGCTCACGTCCAGATGGCGGTACAGCGCGTCGCGCATGTGCCGGCGCACGTCGTCGGTCCGCGCCGCGTCGCCGAAACCCGCGATGTCGCAGCCGACGATGACGCAGGGCCCCGAGGGGCGCCAGAGAGGGCCGGTGGCGTCGAAATCGGGAAGCATGGTCCGCTGCCCCTCCTCAGTTCCGTGCGCCGCACGCCGGTCTGCCTGGCTCAGAGCGGGGTCGGCGCGATGTCGCAGTCGAGTAGACGTCCCTCCTCGGCCCGCCTCACGTCCGGGTGCCCGGCCCCGAGGACGTCCGCCAGAGCGCCGACGGGGTCGCCTCGGGGGCCTTCCAGGTCGAGCACGTCGCAGATCACCCGGTGGTTGTGAGCGCACGCGAGCGTGTAGACGTGGTCGGGGCCGTACCGGCTCCTGAACCGCTCCCAGGTCTCGTTGGACCGGATGCGGGCCGCCTCCAGCCTGCCCATGTGGAACAGGTCGTGGACGAGCCCGACCGAGCAGCAGAGCGAGAAGTGGTGGTCGGCGCCCAGCGCGGCGCGCAGCTCGCGGACGGAGGTGTCGTCGAGGACGCGCGCCGTTTCGTGGTCGCCGAGGCTCCGCAGCACCATGGCGAGGTCCGCGGCGCAGGCGTGGGAGAACGGATGGTCCATGCCCATGACCCGGCGGTGTTCGGCCAGGGCCGCCTCCCCGAGCTCGCGCGCCCTCCCGGCGTCGCCCGCCGCCAGGCAGGCCGCCACCAGCACGCGCCGCGCCGCGAGGGTGTCGGGATGCCGCTCGCCATAGCGCTGCGTGTGCAGCCGCAGCGTGTCGTCCGCCCGCGCCATCGCCTCGGCGTGGAAGCCCAGCTTCCGCAGGGTGACGGCGTGGCTCATCTCCGTGTGCAGCATGAACGCGTGCTCGGACACGGGCGTCTCCCGCATGGTCGTCAGAACGTCGCGCTGCAGCGCCGCGGCCTCGCGGTAGTTTCCCAGTCCGTGCAGGTCACGGGCGAGCTGGCTCACGGCCAGCAGGCTGTTGCGGTGGCGCGGACCGAGGCTCGCGCGGAGCCGCTCGACGGAGCCGGCGTCGAGCGCCCGGGCCTTGTCGAACTCTCCCAGCAGGCGCAGGTCGATCCCCACGTTGTTGGCGACGACGAGGGTCTCGACGTGACCGCTGCCGAACAACCGGACCGAGCGGCGCAGCGTGTCCTGGTCGAGGTCGAGGGCGGCCCGGAAGTCGCCCCGAAGCCGCAGGTCGGCGGCGACGTTGCGGGCGGCGCGCATGGTGAGCGAGTGGCCGTGCCCGAAGCGCTCGGCCGTCCTCCGGTAGATGTCGGCGTTCTGCCGGTTCGCCGCGGCCACCTCCCCGAGCGCGCGCAGCACGGTGCCGAGCTCGCGGCCCGCGATGAGCACCGACTCGTCGTAGGGCCCGAGCTCTCGCTGCCAGTGCTCCAACGCGAGTTCGGCGAGGACCCGGCTGCCCTCGAAGTCGCCGAGCAGGTACAGGTAGCGCATCTGGTCGAGTGCGACCCCGCGGACCTCGGTGGACGCGCCGCCGATGACACCCGACGGCACCACGTGCGGGGCGATCTCCGCCCTGATCGCCCAGGTGGCCTCGTCGTCCGGTGGCGACGGGGGCGTCGCGGCGGCGAGGATCCGGTGCACCCGGTCCCGGACGGTCCGGCGGCCGGTCTCGGAGAGCCTGGTCTGCAACATCGTCCGCACGAGCCGGTGGACCTGAAGGCTGCACAGGTCCGGGTCGAACCGGCCGAGGGCGTAGCGACTGATGCCGGCCATCGCCGCCCGGAGCAGGCCGGCGTCTCCCAGCGTCTCCTCCAGGTCGAGGGGAAGGCCGCCCGCGGCGCCCGCCGACAGCAGGTTCCGGGTGACGGGCTCGGGCCCGAAGAAGGCCCACAGCTCCAGCAGCCGCCCTGCCGCTGGCGCGTCCTCCAGCAGCCGCTCGAACGCCAGGGTCAGCGTGGCGGCCAGTTCCGCCGGATAGTCCGGCGGAAGGCTCGGCCGGGCCTTCCCGCGGAGCCGGTGGTCCAGGAGCCGCAGGTACTCCGCGGTCGTCCGGCCGGTGACGGCGTGCCATGCCGCGGCCTGCTCGACCGCCAGCGGCAGGTCGCCGATCCGCCGGGCGAGCCGGTCGGCGTCGGCGGGCGTGAGGCCGGGCACGCGGCGGCACAGCAGCGCGATGCTCTCCGCGCGCTCGAACACGCCCACCTCCTCGGCGGCGGTGCGTTCCGCCCAGCGGCGGTCCCGGGAGGTGATCAGAACGTGCCCGCCCGGGACGGCCGTCGTCAGCCGTCCGCCGGGCTCCCCCGGCCGTACGGGCATCAGCGGGACGATCTCGTCGGGGTCGGTGGCGTTGTCGTAGATCAGCAGCCAGCGCCGCCGCCCCGGTCCCGCGCGCAGCGCGTCCAGGAGATGCTCGACGGTCCGGTTGACCTCGTCGCTCAGAGGGGTGCCGAGTCGCCGGGCCAGCTCGGCGAGCGACGACCTCGCGAGCGTGGTCCGCTCGGCGGGCACCCACCAGATGAGGTCGTAGTCGCCCGCGTGGCGGTGGGCGTACTCGACGGCGAGCTGCGACTTGCCCTGCCCTCCGAGCCGCCGCGGGTCCGCGGGGAGCAGGGAGGTCACCGCGCCGGTCAGTTCCGTCCGGATGTCGCTGAGCAGGGCGTCGCGGCCGGTGAAGTCGGGGTTGCGCGCCGGGAGCCCGCCGCCCAGCAGCGGCGCCTGGGCGTCCTGCTCCTCGGACTCCTCCCGCGCGGGTCCCTCGCCGGCCGCCGGCCCGGCCCCGGCCCCGTCCGGGACGGCGGTGCCGGGACCGCCTCCCGCGCCGCCCTGCGTCAGGCGCTCCGCGATCTGTGCGTACCGTCCGCCGAGCCGGGCGAGCACCCGCGCCGCGACCTGCGCGAACGGTGGATCCTGCCGCAGGTCCTCGGCGCCCTGGTGGATGGCCCGCAGCAGCGCGGGGAAGTCCTGGGTGGACCCCCACCGTCCGCGCACGACGTCCCAGACGTTGCGCAGGACGCTCATCGCCTCCGTGCGGCCGAGACCGCCGAGCAGGACGTCCCGCACCCCGTCGTGGAACTCGTACTCGATGCCCTCCGGGTCCGAGGTGCGGCGGGCGCGGCGCAGCAGGCCGCCCAGGAAGACCTCGGCCAGGTGCGCGGACGTCGCCTCCGGGAGCATGGCCCTCTGGACCAGCGACATGACCTCCAGCCGCAGTGGAGCCGCTGCGAGGTAGGCCGCCAGCCGGAACGCCGTCGGCGAGGAGGCCGCCCGGAAGCGCGTCACCCGCTCGACGGGCGACGGGTCGCTGCCGTCCCCGTCCCCGTCCCCGGCATCCCGCCGGGCCTCGCGGGACGGCGCGCCGGTGAACACGGCCATCGCCGCGATCCGCTCCGCCCCGCCGCCGACGAGCTCGGCCCAGGGGCGAAGCCAGCGTGGCTCCAGCTCCATCACGGGCACGGCGACGCCGGGCGGCACCGCGGGCTCCTCGCGCGGCCGAACCGTGAGCCGGGCGTTCGGTGTCCCGGCCTGCTGCGCCCCGAGCCACACCGGCTCGACCGCCGTCGCGCACCGCCACCACAGCCGCTGGGGGAGCGGCTGGAGGATCGCGACCGGGGCGGACCGCGCCCAGCGTTCGACGACCGCGGCGGCGCGACCGTCGCCCCAGGCCGGTCCGATGCAGTCGGTGAAGACCAGCACCACGCGGCGGTGCGCCGGGTCGATCAGCTCGTCCGGGCTGCGCCCCGGCCCGGTGGGCGAGCTCGCGGTGCGCAGGACGAGCGCGTCGTCATCGTTGTCGAGCCGCCACATCCGCACGTCGCGGAAGGCGCCCAGCCGTTCCATGAGGGTCCGCAGCTCGGCGGCGAGCCGTGTCCAGACGACCATGGACGGGCCGCCGTCCACCACGAGCGCGAGGTCGAGCCACCGTTCCGGCGCGGGCTCCATGACAGGTTCCCAGACGCCGGTCTCCGCGATCCGCTGCGCCGTCGCCTCTTCGGCGAGGTTCTCCACGGTCCGGGACGAGAACCTGCCCCGCAACGGCCGCAGCGCGCGGGCGAGGCTCAGCGTGTGCGGGAGCGCGGGCGCCGCGGGGGTGCGCACGGCGTCCCCCGGCGCGGACCCCCGCACCGGCAGGTGCAGCCCCGCCTGCGCGACCGACGACGCGGGACGGACCGGCCGGCGGGGCGCGGACGGTTCGGCGGCAGCGGGCTCGGCCGCGACGGGCCCGGCGGGCGGGTCCGGCTCCTCCTCCGGGCCGGGTGGCGGCGGGTCCTGCCCGGCGGGCGCCGCGGGCCCCGGCAAGGACAGCGCCAGCCACAGTGCGTCGGCGACCTCCTCCGCGGTGAGCGGGGGATCGAGCGCCTCCAGCGCCCCGATCAGCCGGGAGATCATCCCGAGCCGGCGGCGCCCAGCGGGCGCAGGATCGCCCTGACCATGTCCTGGAGCGCGGTCCCCGGCGGCCGGGAGCCGGTCGTGCTCAGGAAGACCGCGTTGAGAAGCTGGTCGGTGGCCAGGTCGCCCTGCTCGCGGCGATCCAGGAACTCCCGGATGAGGTCCGCGCTCGCCGCGCGCGCCGCCCCGCCGAGGTGCGCCTCGACGATCTCGGCGAGCTCCTCGGGGCTCGGCGGCTCGATCACCAGCCGGACGCAGCGGCGCAGGAACGCCGGGGGGAACTCCCGCTCGCCGTTGCTGGTGATGACGACCAGCGGGAACGCGGTGCACTGGACCCGCCCGCGGCCGACCGGCACCCGGTCCGGCCCCTTGGCCGGCATGACGTGCACGACCGGCTGGTCCTCCGGGAGGCGTTCGAGTTCCGGGATCGTGAAGCCGCCCTCCTCGAACACGTTGAGCAGGTCGTTGGGAAGGTCGATGTCGCTCTTGTCCAGCTCGTCGATGAGCAGCACGCGGGGGCGCGGCTGCGGCAGCAGGGCCGTGCCGAGCGGCCCGAGCCGGATGTAGCGGCCGATGTCGGGGGCCTCGGTGGCCGCCCCGGGGGCCACCGCCTGGCGCAGGCTCGTCTCGTGCAGGCGGCCGATGGCGTCGTAGCGGTACAGCCCTTCCTGGAGCGCGACCCGGCTGGTGATCGGCCAGTCCAGTACGGGACCGAGGCCCAGCTCGTGCGCCACGTTGTAGGCGAGCGTCGACTTGCCCGTCCCCGGCTTACCGGTGACCAGCAGGGGCCGCCGCAGGCGCAGGGCCACGTTCACCATGGTGACGACGTTGGGCTTCGGACGGTACGACAGGGCGCGCTCCGGGCCGCCGCCCGGCAGCCGGGGCTCGCCGTCCGCCGCGTCGAACCGCCGCCAGGGCGGCGGATCGGGCAGTCGCGCCAGGCCGTCGTGCGGCCTGGCGTCACCTCGGTAGATCTCCCAGTCCCCGGACTCTTCGCCCGCGGTCGTGTCCGTCTTCGCCACAGGTACCTCCAGGGGTCAGGCCGGGGCGCTCAGGCGCACGTAGGGTTCGGGCAGCCGGTCCGCGTCGTCGAACACCAGCGTCAGGTCGAGACCGAGATGGGCGCCGCCGCCGTCCCCGTCGAGCGTGCGCAGTGCCTGCCGGCGCAGCGCCAGCACGGCGTCGGGCAGATCCATCGCCCCCGCGTCCAGCAGTTCCTGGAACTCCTGGGCGAAGCGCTCCGGATCGCGGCCGCGCCGGCACCAGGTGACGATCGGCGCCCCGGCCTGGAGCGCGGCGCGCAGCTCCACGGAGTCCGGCCCGTCCGTGCGCGGGGGAAAGGCCATGGCCATGCACACCGACGACGGTTCGGACAGCAGCATGCTGTAGAGGCTTTCACCGCCGTACTGCCCGGGCTGTGTCACCCAGCACACCTTGGCGCCGTGGGGATTGTCGCGCAGCCACTCCCACTTGCGGCGCCAGTGGTGGTGGTAGGCCGGCCTGCGCATCCGGTCGAGGCTGCGGACGACCACCGGGTGCTCGATGCCGAGGCGCCGCTCCAGCCCGTCCACGGTGATCCGCAACTGGTCGACCGGCGTGCCGAGCATGTCGACCGGCAGCACGAACTCCAGCGTCAGGTCCGGCGTCGGCCGGTTGGCGACGTGCTGGTTCTCGCTCAGCAGTTCCTTGACGAGTCCGGGCAACCGGTCGAGAGGGATGGGCTCGTCGTCGCAACGGAGCATGAGCCCGTGCTCGCCGTCCACCTGGAGCCACGCGGAGGCCAGGTAGCGGTCGGGGACGGCGCCGTCCCGTCGGAGCTCGATGACGAGGTAGCTCCGCGTCCGGGCATCCCGCGAGGCCGGCACCTCGCGCCGCGGCGCCGGTGGGAGCCCGCGCTCCGATCCCAGCCGGCGCGCCAGCCGGTCGGCCCAGGCGCGCAGCCCGGCGGCCGCGGGGCCGGCCGCGTGGGCGGCGAGCCCCTCGACGAAGGCCACCAGCGGCGGGATGCCCTCGACGCTGAGGGTGAGGTCCTCCAGCTTGGCCAGAACGCTCCACAGATCGCCCGGGTCGGCGGCCAGGGCGGGGCCGGAAGGGCCTGTGACCCCCCAGTAGATCGCCCGGATCGTCGCCGGCTCGACGGCCTCGGAGACGGGGTCGCCCAGGATCCGCAGGAGCCTGTCGAGTTCCCGGCGCTCCTTCGGGCGCAGCAGCGGTTCGGGAAGCAACTCCTCGACGAGACCGCGGAGCTCGCCCATGGGGATGCTCCCGCGGTGGAACTCCTCGACGATCTCGATCAGCGCGTGGAACGCCCCGGGGTAGGACAGACACGAATCCACGAGATGCCAGACGTCGGTGATGTCCTTGTCGTCCCGAGCGATCGGGAGAGGATGCCCCAGCCGCCGTTCCAGAAGGGAGACGCAGAGGTCACGGGAGGTGCGCTTGCGTACGGTCTCCAGTTCCCACAGGGCCCGCACGAGGCGGGACTGATCTTCGAAAGGCAGCGACCACGCCACGTCCGACACTTATCTCCTCCGACACCCAAACCGCACCGGGACCCCCATCGGTGCGGCATATCGTACGCTTTCAGCGAGGAATGATCGCCTGGGGGATTTCCGGCGGTGCGGAATTGTCATATAGGTCTGTGTCGGATGCGGAGTCAGCGGATCGGGTCGTGGCCCGGACCCGCCCCGGGATCGCCCGCGCCGCCGCGGAGCACCGGCGCAGCGGCGGCCCGGCCACCTCGGCGAGAGCGCCCCGGAGGGTCTGGTGGGAACCGGTGCTCCGTCGTCTTCTGAGTGACCAGAGGTAACAGCTGCTGACCACGGCGACGCACAGGGTGATCGCCGTGACGGTCCCGGTCGCGATCCTCGTGCTCGTCACCAGCGAGAGCAGGTAGCCGGAGAACAGCGACCCCAGGGGGACGGCGCTCTGCGTGACGAGGCTGTTGATGCTGGCCACGCGCGCCAGCATGTCGTCGGGGATCCATGTCGCCTGGTAGACGGTGAGCGCCACGTTCATGTGCGCGCCGATGAAGCTGATCCCGCCCCAGGCGGCGAGCCCGGCCAGCGGACTGTCGTAGGCCGTCACGATCGCGGTCATCGCGAACCACCCCCAGACGCAGCAGAACAGCAGCCGCATCGGCCTGTTGCCCTGGGCCAGGCGGTAGCGCCGGGAGAGGCGGGACGCCGCGACGGCGCCGAGCGTGCCCCCGAGCCCGGACGCCGCGAAGAGAATGCCGATCATCGAAGTGGAGGAGAACTCCTGGTCCGCCTGCACCACGAGCCTGAGAAAGATGATCTGGAAGGCGAAGTTCGTCACCGCGCAGACGCCGATCACCATGCACAGGAACGGGTGGCCCAGTGTGAAGCGAAGGCATTTGCCGAAATCCGTGGGTCCGGGACTCTTCTGTTCCTCGGGCGCGAAGTTCTTCTCCCGCATGAAGTGCAGTGTGAGGGCGGAGAAAAGGGAGGATAGGGCGTCGGCAACGAACGGAAGTGCTCTGTCCAGGCCATAGAGAAAACCGCCGAGGGGGCGGCCGAGGAGCAGTGCGATATGGCTTCTGGCCTCGTTCCTCGCCATCGCTTCGGGGAGTTCGTCGGAGTTGACGACGCGCTTGACGACGGCGACCTCGGCCAGGCCGTACAGGCCCGCCAGCGCGCCGTCCGCCGCGGCCGCGGCGACCAGTAGCAGGCCGGGGTGGTAGTGCAGGGCGAGACCGACGGCCAGCAGCACCGCCACGCCGAACCGGGTGTACTGGCAGGTCAGCATGATGCGGCGACGGTCGAAGCGGTCCGCGATCATGCCCGCGGGCAGGTAGAGGAGTAGCCGCGGGCATGTTCCGGCCGCGGCCACCCAGCCCGCGAAGACCGGCGAACCGGTCAGGGACAGCGCCAGTAACGGAATCGCGATGGCGGCGTTCATGGTGCCGAGTTGTGAGGCGGCCGATCCGCTCCAGAGGAAGGTGAAATCCCGTGGCATAGGTGCCCGTGGTTTCACGCGCACCCGCTCGCGCCGTCGGAAGCGGCCACCTGTTGCATCCTCCCCGGAACCGATGGCGGCCGTTTCGGTCAAGGTGCGACCCGGCCGCCGGTCAGCGGGCGAAGGCACTGCGTGCGTCAGCCCGAACGGCTTTCCGCTCGACGGCATGAGCGACTAAAGGAAAACGGTCAAAAGCTCCGGGCGCGTTCATACCGAGAAGAAAGCCTGCGGCCCATAGTGCCGGGCCGCAGGCCGACTCTAGTGGAGATCGCGGAGAGAAACCGGTCGATTGTCGAAAAACGACTTCCGGCCGGCGAGTCTCGTGTGACTCTTGAACGACCGTATGCCGATCGTGGGGCTCCGTGCGGAGGTGTGCCCCCGCTCTCACCGCGGGGCGGCGGCACGGGCGGGCCGCCCGTCGCCTGCGGAATGCTCCGCGTCCCGCGATGCCGGGGCAGGGGCAGGGTGGAGCGCCGGTCCCCGCGCCGGCAGACGCCGCGGGGGCCGGAGGCCGGACGGTCAGCCGAGTTTGCTCTCGAAGCCGGCGGAGGCGATCTCTCCGCGGTTGGGGTCGAGGATCTCGCGCAGGGCCAGTTCGATGGCCGACTCGCCGAGCAGGCCGTCGAGCTCGCGGAGCGAGAGCCCGGACACGTCGATGAGTTCGCCGTGGAGAGCGGGTTCCTGCGGCATGGGTTCTCCTCGGGCGGGTCGCGCCGCCTGGCGGTGGCGGGCGCACAGTACGGGATTGTCTGTGCATGGGCGGCTAACTCCAATCATTCCAGAAGAATCCTGGTTTGACTATTGCCTCTGCCGGCCGCCGGTCACCGCTTTTTGGTAAGTAGGAACGAGAGAACCTGGCGGACCGAAAAGGGGACCGCCAGGAACGGCCGCGGTTCGGATCTGTGACGCGTGACCTATTCCGCCACTGACTGAATTGGGATAATACGGTAGCTAAGTGCGCATGCCGGCGAAGCGATCTGGTCATGTGGTGATCGGCGAAATGCGGAGGTGGACGCGTGTCGTTCCCGGAGACGGCCCCGGCGATCTGGGGGAAGATCCCGCCGCGGAACAAGAACTTCACCGGACGCGAAGAGCTGCTCACCAAGCTGAAGGCGGGTATCTCGGGCCAGGTCACGGCCGTGCTGCCGCACGCCCTGCACGGGCTCGGCGGGGTGGGCAAGACCCAGATGGCGGTGGAGTTCGCGCACCGGTTCTCCGTCGACTACGACGTGGTGTGGTGGGTCCCGGCCGACCAGCCGTCCCTGGTGCGGCCGGCGCTGGCGGCCCTGGCCCCCAAGCTCGGTCTGACCTCCGCCACCGCCCGGGGCGTCGAGGACGCGGCCAACGACGTCCTCGAAGCGCTGCGCCGCGGAGAGCCGTACCGCCGCTGGCTGCTCATCTTCGACAACGCCGACCAGCCGGAGGATCTCCAGGCCCTGCTGCCGCAGGGCCAGGGGCAGGGGCACGTCCTCGTCACCTCGCGCAACCCGCGGTGGGAGGGGGTCGGCCACACCGTCCAGGTCAACGTGTTCACCCGCGACGAGAGCGTCGCGTTCCTCAACAAGCGCGTCCCCCGCGCGATCGGTGAGGAGGACGCGAAGCGCCTCGCCCACGAGCTCGGGGACCTGCCGCTCGCCCTGGAGCAGGCCGGGGCGCTGCAGGCCGAGACGGGCATGTCCGTCGCGGAGTACCTGCGCCTGCTCGACGAGTGCACCAGCCAGCTGCTGGCCGAGGGAAAGCCGACCGAGTACCCGGTCTCGATGACGGCGGCGTGGCGGTTGTCGGTGAACAGCCTGGCGGAGAAGGTGCCCGAAGCCGTCGAGCTTCTGCGCTGCTGCGCCTTCTTCGGCCCCGAGCCGATCCCGCGTGAGGTGTTCTCCCGCACCCCGCCGGGGATCAGCCAGCCGCTGGCCGGGCTGCTGCGCAACCCGATCCGGCTCGCGCGGGCCTTCGGGGAGGTCAACCGGTACGCGCTGGCGAAGATCGACGCGCCGAGCCGCACCGTCCAGGTGCACCGGCTCATCCAGGCGCTGCTGCGCGATGAGCTGAGCCCGGCGGAACAGGCGCGCTTCCGCAGCGAGGTGCACATGCTCCTGGTGGCCGCGACGCCCCCCGAGGACGCGGAGTCGCCGGCGAGCTGGCGGCGCTACTCGGAGCTGATCGGCCATGTGGAGCCCGCCTCCGTCGCCGAGAGCACCGACCCCGAGGTCCGCAAGTTCGCCCTCAACATCGTGCGCTACCTGCGGCTGTCCGGCGACTATGCGTTCGCGCAGCACCTGATCGAACGGCTCCTCGACCAGTGGGCCGCCGACTCCGGGGAGGACGACATCGATCTCCTGGAGGGCAAGCGCCAGTTCGGCAACATCCTGCGGGACCTCGGGGAGTACGGTGCCGCCTACGAGTCGAACCTGAAGGCCATGGAGCGGACGGAGGCCCTGGTCGGCCCCAAGCACCGGATGACGCTGCAACTGCTGAACTCGCTCGGTGCCGACCTGCGGGCCCGCGGGGACTTCGCGGACGCCCGGGACCACGACCTGCGCTCCCTGGAGCGGCACATGGAGTCGTTCGGCGAGTCGGCGGCCGACACGCTGCGGGTGATGCACAACCTGGCGCTCGACCACGGGCTGAACAGCGCGTACGTCAAGTCGAAGGAACTTCACGAGGCGGTCTGCCTGAGGTTCGGCGACATCGCCCAGGGCACGGCGGTCAATGTCAGCAACGCCCTCGGGGGCCTGGCGCGCGCGGTGCGCCTGTGCGGCGAGTACGCCGAGGCGTGCGACCTGGGCGAGGACGCCTACGCCAAGTGCGTCGACGAACTGGGCGCCGAGCATCCGCTGACGCTGCGAGTGGCCAAGGACCTCTCCATCGCGCTGCGGCGGGCGGGCGAGCTGGACAGGGCCCTGGAGGTGGCGCAGGAGGTCAACGCGCGTTCCGTGCGGCTGTTCGGGCTGGACCACCCCGACACCCTGGCCGCGGCGATGTGCCTGGCCAACGGCCAGCGGTGCGCCGGCGACCTGAAGTCGGCCCTGGAACTGGCGGCCGACACCGTCGTCCGTTACCCGAAGGCCTACGGGCCCGAGCACCCCTACAACCACGGCTGCGGCGGGAACCTGGCGCTGCTGCACCGCGTGTGCGGTGACGCGGTGTCCGCGCGGGCGTTCAACGAGAAGGCGCTGGCGGGGCTGGAGGTCAAGCTCGGACGCGACCACCACTACTCGCTCACCGTGGCCACCAACCTGGCCAGCGACCTGCTCGCGCTCGGCGAGGCGGAGTCGTCGTGCAGGCTCGGCCGGGGGACGCTGCGGCGGTTGCGCGCGACGATCGGGGACGAGCACCCGATGACCCTGGCCTGCGCCGCGAACCTCGCGGTCTCGCTGCGCGAGTTCGGCGACAAGGAAGAGGCGGACAGGCTGCACCAGGAGACGATGAACGCCTACGCCAGGACGCTCGGCCTGGAACATCCGGACGCGGCCGTCGCGGGGGAGTGGCGGAGCCTCGACTGCGACTTCGACCCGCCACCGATCTAGGCGGCGCCGGAGGGCGAGGGGCGCCCGGGATTGCGGTGGCGCCAGGCGGTCAGGTGCCGGCCCGCGGCCTCGCCGCTGCGGCGCAGGGCCTCGGAGGGGACGGGCTCGTCCAGCCATGCCCGGACGGTCCGGCCCATCTCGCCGACGAACACCTCGCCCTCGGGAGTGAGCCTTCCGCTGGAGGCGAGGGTGCGGATCACGAGGTCCGTGGCAGTGCGCCAGCGCGCGAAGTCGCTCTCGGCCTCCAGGGCGGCCGCACCCGTCTCGTGCCGGCGCTGGTCCCGCCAGAACCTGGCGATGCCGAGGTGGGCGTAGGCGCCTTGCAGGAGGCCCGCGACGGGTCTCGGATCGTCTCGCCAGGGCGCGTAGTAGGTGGTGCCGTCGTCGGGTTCGGTGAGGTGGACCACGTCCAGGAGCCCGGTGAGCTTGGTGTGCTGGACCTCGTGGGCCAGCGTCACCGCGAGAGAACGGGCGTCGGGCGGGCTGGACAGGCCGATGCTGCCGAAGGCGTGCCTGGGCGTAGCGCTGGACTGCCCCTGCGCCGGGGCGACGAGCGGGGTCAGGACGGAGACGAAGGACGCGACGTCTTCCGCGACGCCCGGGTGGTGCTCGACCAGGATGCGCCAGGCGCCGGCCAGAGTCGACCGCCAGCGGTCGAGTTCGGTGTCGCGGAGGCGATGCGGGAGCCGCTCGGCTCCGGGCACGCGATCCGGATCGTGGTCGTCGAGGAGGAAGCCGGCGCGCGCGCCGCGGTGTTCGGCGGTCAGTCTCCGCAGGGGCTCCCACCCGGGCGCGTCCTGGTGGACGTCGGCCGGCAGACCGATCCGCAGATCCTCGGCGACGACCTCCGCCCCGCCCGGTCCGGACCGGACGAGCGCGCTTCTCCGACCGGGGACGAGGGCACGCCCCAGCCCGGGAAGGACGATCGCCCCCGAGCGTGCCGGTACCTCGATCTCGCCGGGAAGGCCCGCCTTGACCGCCGCCCCGGCGGCGAGGGCCGCGAGGCCGGCCGGGACGGCGCCGCCTTCCCCGCCGGACGGGCCGGCGAGGACGCGTCTGGCCCATTCGCCGACGGTCGGATACCGCAGTACGGCCTCGACCGCCTGCGGGGCCCCCTCCTGCATGCGCCCGAGGACGTCGTAGGCCTCGGCGGCCCGGGGCCCGCCCGCGTCGCGCACGCCTCGTAGCAGCAGGAGGCGTTTGCTGTACTGGGCCTTGTGGAGGAGATCGACCGCGGCGGGGCCGCCCTCGCCCGCGGCGAGCGCCAGGAAGACCTTCTCGGGGATCCCGTGGACGCCCGGGCTCATCCGGCTCCCTCCTTGGAGGACGACGCCTTCCGCCTGTACGCCTCGACGTCCTGCGAGACCGCGTTCCGAACATGGGTGACCAGGTGGAACAGGTCGCGGCAGTAGACGGACGGGTTGGCGAAGCCGGTGCCGGAGCGGTACCGGTGGGTGTAGAGGCCGCCGCCGCACACGCGGTGGACGGGGCAGGCGGTGCATGCGTCGGCGAGCGCCCGGCGACCGATCTGGCGCGCGGCCATCGCCGGGAGCATCAGGGCCGCGTCGAACGTGTCCCGGCCCACGTGCAGGTCGGTGTGCGCCGCACCGTCGTAGGCGGACTTGAGCGTGTCGACCTGCTCGATGGAGCCGTCGGTCTCCACCACGGCGACCGCGACCGGCGACAGCCCGATCGACTCGCTGTGCGAGGGGCGACCGAGCAGCAGCCGGATGATCTCGCTGAACAGCCGGACGCGGGTCTCCCGCACCGGGGTGCGGTACCAGCGCTCGAAGATCGCGATGAGCCAGTCGCCGTACGGCGTCGCGTCGTCGTCGCCCCGGCCCGGAGGCGGGGTGTCCCAGTTGCCGTGCGGAAGCAGGAAGTCCACGGCCGGGGGGCGGTGGGCGACGAGCGCCTCGTAGGTGGAGACGGGGTCGTTGCGCAGGTCGATCGTGCTCAGCAGGCCGCTGAACAGCCGCCGGTACGCGGGTGCCGTCAGCCGGTCCAGCCCGCTCATGACGTCCCCGTGGCTTCCCCTGCCGCCGGCGCGGCGGCGATGCCGGTCGTGGTCGTCCTCGTCGCCGTCCAGGCTGACGCTCACGAATATGTCGAGTTCGTCGAAGAGTTTCAGGTAGACCGAATCAAGGAGGACGCCATTGGTCTGCAAGTGGAAACTCACCGAAGTCCGAGAATCCACGGCCGAATTGACCGCCTCGACCGCGTAGCGGATGTGCTCGGGACCGGCGAGTAGCGGTTCTCCGCCGTGCAGGACGACGCCGATCCGCGACAGGTCATTGGAGCGCGCGTGCTCGGCGATGCGGGCGGCCGTGCGGTCCAGGGTGCCGCGCGACATGCGGCGCGGCTGGCGCCGCCAGCTCTGGTCCGCCATCTCGTACATGTAGCAGTAGTCGCAGGCCAGATTGCATCTGCTGTGGATTTTCAGTACGAACTCGCGGAACGGAGTCGGTCGCCACCCCTGCTCCAGAAGGGTCTGGACGCTCAGCGTGGCCGGCCATTCGTCTTCGGTGGACGTCCGGGCCGCACCCACGGTCACACCGATCAACTCCCAGCGAGGCTCGAACGCAGGTAGATCACGTTACCTTTATACATTTATATACGCATCATCATGATCACGGAATCATGGTTCCCGGTCATTGCTCCGGTGACGGCTCACCGCAGGGAGCGGCGGGCCACCAGGGCGGCGTTCAGCAACGGGAGGTCGCCGGGGCGGCCCGGGTCCAGTCCCGTGAGGGCGCTGATGCGGCGTATGCGGTAGGCGACCGTGTTCGGGTGGACGTGCAGGGCCGCGCCGGTCGCGCGGCGGTCCAGGCCGAACGCCAGGTAGCGCTCCAGCGTGCCCAGCAGGTCCGGCTTGCGGTCGAGCGGCGCCAGCAGGGCGGCGAGCGCGGCGAGCGCGCCGCTGGGGCGGCTCAGCTGGTAGTCCAGCAGGACGTCGGCGAGCCGGTACAGGCCGGGCGGGCGGCCCGTCCGGCGGACCAGATCCATGATCTCGGCGGTCTGGGCGACCGCGCCGGGAACGCCCGCCGGGCCGGTGATCTCAGCCGCGGCCGTCACCTCGATGTCGGCCGCCTTCGCCGCGCCCGCGACCAGGTCGTGCAGGGCCTCCCAGCAGGAGGAGAAGGGGAGCAGGGCCGTCCCTCCCGAGGCGTCCAGGGCGGTGAGGGCCGGCTCGTCGGCGACGGCGTCCAGCGCGGTCCGGACGCGGCGGATCTTGCGGCGGGCGGCGATCCGCGCACGCTGGCCCGAGCCGGCCTCGTCCGGATGCGGGCCGAACGCCAGGGTGAGGACGGCGTACCGGGGCGCCGGGCGGTGCCCCGCGGTGTCGCCCGCCAGCAGCGCGGTCATCAGGGCGTGCCGGCCGCCGTGCTCCTGGCTGTCCAGGATCTGCCGCACCTCCAGGTAGGCGGCGCTGACGGCCGAGGTCAGCAGCCGCTGGAAGTCGAGGAAGTAGCCGAGCGCCTCCTGGAAGGCGGGCAGGTCGGCGGGCTCGGCCCCGCCGGTCAGCTCCTCCCAGGCCATGGCCGCCCCGATCTGGTACGCGGCGAGGATCGCGTCCAGCGGCACGCCCTCCTCGGCCCGGAGCGCCGCCGAGTCGCGCTGCCGGGCGAAGTCGGCCGCGCCGGCCGGCCGGCGCCGCTCCAGGACGTCCGCGAACTGCCGCAGGCTGTGCTGGACGATCCCGGCGATGTCCCCGGCGACCTCCTCCTGCGGCAGTTCGGCGTAGACGGGCAGCTCGGCGAGCAGCCGCGCCACCACGCGGCGGGTCAGCAGCGGCGCGCGGACCCGCAGGTGGGCCGCCATCGGCCGGCCCGCCACCCGCAGCGCCGGCGTCTTGTCCCGCGTCACAACGGCTCCCGGAAGAGTCTGTTTTCACGCCAGTTGAACGGCGTGTCCAGATTCTGGACGATCTCGGCGACATCGTCCATGACGCCGGGAGTCAGCTCATGAAGCGTCTGTTCAACGGCCGCCCGTCCACCGTCCGGGCCGTCACGCGAGTCGCCGCAGGCCGGGGCGTCAGGGACCGATTCGTCAGGGACCGGGTCGTCAGGGGCCGATTCGTCAGGGGCACGGTCGGCGCGATCGTCCTGGCGGGGGCGGCCCTCGGCGGGACGGCGGTGCCCGCGGCGGCGGCCGCGGGGGAGTACGTCGCGCTCGGCGACTCGATGGCGTCCGGCCCGCTCATCCCGAACATCACCGGCCCGGTCGGCTGCGGGCGCTCCACCCACAACTACGCGCACGAGCTGGCGTCCCGGCTCGGCGCCGCCCTCCGGGACGTCACCTGCAGCGGCGCCAAGACCACCCACATGACCCAGCCGCAGAGCACCAGCGTCGGCGGCGTCGACACGGGGACCGTCCCGCCGCAGCTCGACGCGCTCACCGCGTCCACCACGCTGGTGACCCTCACCATCGGCGGCAACGACGTCGGCCTCGTCGGCATCGCCCAGGACTGCGCCACCCTCGACCCCACCGCCACCCCGTGCAAGGGCGAGTTCGAGGATCAGGTCGCCCAGCGCACCCGCGACTTCGGCCCGAAGCTGTCCGCCGTCCTGGACGGCATCCGCGCCCGCTCCCCGAAGGCCCGGATCGTCGTCACCGGCTACGGCCTCTACATCAAGCAGAACGGCTGCTGGCCCGTGCAGCCCGTGCTCCCCACGGACGCCAACTTCCTGCAGGGCTCCGTGAACGCCATGAACGACGTGATCCGCCGGGAGACGACCGCGCACGGCGGAACCTACATCGACCTGGTGACCCCCAGCGCCGGCCACGACGCCTGCCAGTCGGCGTCCAAGCGCTGGGTCGAGGGCTACGTCCCCGTGCACTCCGCCGCCCCACTCCACCCGAACGCGCAGGGCGAGGCCGCCTACGCCGCCGTCATCGGCGGTGTCCTCGGCGCCTGAGCCCGCCGATGGCCCGTCCCGGCCAGACCCCTCGGCCGGGACGGGCCGTAAGCTGCGTGACGCCGCCGACGGAGGGGCTGACGTGAACGAGCAGATGCGTGCCAACACCGCCGCGTACGAGCAGACGGTCCGCTCGACGCTCGCGCTCGCCGAGACGTTGGGCGACGGCGACTGGGACCGGCCGACCGAGTGCCCCGGCTGGACGGTCAAGGACCAGCTCTCCCACCTCGCCGGGGTCGAGCGCGACCTGCTCGGTGATCCCGCCCCGCCCGTCGAGCTGCCCGAGTTCGACCACTTTCGCAATGACTTCGCCCGCTACACCGAGATCGCGGTGCACGCGCGGCGGCCCGTTCCCGGCCCGCAGGTCGCGGCGGAGCTGGCGGACGCGCTCGAACGCCGCCTCGCGCAGGTGGCCGGCGAGGACCCCGACCGCGTCCTGATGTGCCCGGACGGCAGGGAGGGCCCCTACACGCGGTTCATGAAGTTCCGCGCCATGGACTGCTGGACCCACGAGCAGGACATCCGCCGCGCGGTCGGCCGTCCCGGCAACCTCGACGGCCCGGCGGCGCAGTGCTTCTGGGAGCTGCTGAGCCGTTCCCTGCCCCGCATCGTGGCGCGTGCGGCCGAGGGCGCGCCCGGCCGGAGCGCCGTTCTCACGATCTCCGGCCCGCCCGACTTCGAGGTCGGCGTGACCGTCGGCGACGACGGCCGCGGCGCGTGGTCGGACGTCCCGGCCTCCCCGGCGGCGAGGATCGCCATGGACTGGGAGACCTACGTCCGGCTGGCCGCCGGACGCTGCACGGCGGGCGACGTCGCCGTCCGCGCCGAGGGCGACGCGGACCTCGCCGGCAGGATCCTCGCCACCATGGCCGTCACGCCCTGAGCGGCACCCTCCTCAGCGGTGCCGGACGGCGTCCGGGAAGTGGGAGGCGAGCAGGTCGGGAGACTCCTCGCGGCCGTCGAGGACGCGGTTGGTGCGGGTCACGGCGCGCCAGCCGGACGGGGTGCGGCGCAGCCGCCAGTGGTTGGCGGTGGCGCGGCGCAGCACGAAGCCGTCCGGCCGTTTGACGATCATGAGGGTGTAGCCGACGGCGGTGGCCTCGTCGCCGGAGACCGCGACGTGCGGCGGGCCGACGACGTGCGCGCAGCCGCCGGAGATCCACCGCTGGTGGTTCGCCGAGCGGACCATCGCCTCGATCTCCGGATGCCCGGTCATCATCAGCTCGTCCACGTCGTAGACGCCGTCCGGCTCGAAGAGCCCGGCGACCTCGGCCGCGCAGCCGCCGTCGACCAGCGGGCCGTAGGAGAGGATCAGCCGGGTGATCTCCCGCTCGTCCTCCAGGGCGCGCAGCCGCTCTTCGAGGGCTGCCAGGCGGGCTTCGACGCTCACGCCTCCTCCCCGAAGGCCAGGCCGTAGTCGGCGGCCAGCCCGCGCAGGGCGGCGAGCTGCTCGCAGTAGTGCCCCGCCGACTCCGACTCCATCCGGACGCCGGCGATCGTGGCGCCCGCCTCGCGCAGCCGGGCGAGCGCCGTCCCGGACGCCTCCGGCGCGCCGATCGGGTCCAGGGGGCGCGACGGCGCGAGGACCACGTCGAAGCCGGGCGGCACGTCGGCGTCCGCGAGCATCTCCGCGAGCGTGCGCAGCGGCAGGCCGAAGGGGACCCAGCCGTCGGCGTCCAGGGCGCGCCGCAGCGAGCGGCCCGAGCGGCCGCCGATCCACAGCGGGACGCGGTCCTGGACGGCGTGCGGTTCCACGACCAGCCCGGAGTAGGCGTAGTGCTCGCCGCGGTACTCCGGCGCGCGCCGCGACAGGGACGCGCGGAGCGCGGCCAGCGCGTCGTCGGCGCGGGCGCCGCGGCCGGCGAACGGCGCGCCGAGCAGGCCGAACTCCTCCTCCAGGCTGCCGACGCCGAGGCCGAGCACGAGCCGGCCGCCGCTGACCCGGTCGAGCGTGCCGTAGCGCTTGGCGATGGCGAGCGGGTGGTGGTAGCCGAGCACGAGCACCTGCGTGGCGAGCCGGATCCGGGACGTGCGGGCGGCGAGGTGGCCGAAGGTCGCGAGCGGGTCCCAGTAGACGCCGCCGCGCTGCTCGGCCGCCTCGGCCGGGACGGCGACGTGCTCGCTGCACGTCACGTGGTGGTAGCCGAGCCGGTCGGCGGTCCCGGCGATGAGGGCGATCTCCTCGATGCCCGCGTCGCGCTCCCAGGCGGCATGGCCGGGCGGCTGCGCCACCACCGGCGTGACGATCCCGACACGCATCGCTGCTCCCCTCGTTTGCAGAAAAACGTTCTATCACGGCGACCGGCCCGACCTGGGCCGCGGTCCCGGTGCCGCAGGGTTCGGCTGACCTGCTCTTACTGCCCCTCTTCCACCAGGAGCAAGCGGTTGCTACATTCGAAGGAACAAGAATTCATTTCAGTCATGTTCTGGGAGGTGCGATGACCGAGGCCACGATGCCGGAGGCAGCGACGCCGGAGGCCATGACCGCTTCGGAGGCCATGACCGCTTCGGAGGCCATGACCGCTTCGGAGGCCATGACCGCGCCGGGGGTCATGACGCGGCGGCGGGTCATGTCGGCGGCGACCATGCAGTCGGAGGCCGTGGAGCCGGGCTGCGCGCGCCGGGAGTCGCCGCCGTCGATGATCGAGCGGATGACACTGATCCTCGACGCGTTCAACGGGCCGACCGCCCGGCTGACCCTGGAGGACGTCGCCCGCCGCACCCGGCTGCCGCGCTCCACCGCGCACCGGATCCTGGACCAGCTCGTCCGGCAGCGCTGGCTCGCGCACCACTCCTTCGGCTACGGGCTCGGCCAGCGCGCCCTCGGCCTCGGCGGGCAGGACGGCGGGCACGGCAAGATCCGCGAGGCCGCCGCGCCGCTGCTGCACGAGCTGCAGGTCACCACCGGGCTCGTCGCGCACCTGGCCGTCCTGGACGGCGCCGAGGTCTTCTACCTGGACAAGCTCGGCGGGCGGCTCGCCACCTCCGTCCCGTCGCGGGTCGGCGGCCGCGCCCCGGCGCACTGCACGGCCCTCGGCAAGTCGATGCTGGCGTGGCTGGAGCCCGAGCAGGTGGACGCGCTGCTCGGCTCGGGCATCAGCCGCTTCACCAGCCGCACGATCGGCGAGCTCGGCACGCTCCACCAGGAGCTGCACCGCATCCGGCAGCGCCGCGGCCTGGCGTTCGAGCGCGGCGAGTCCTACCCCGGCATCGCCTGCGTCGCCGCGGCGATCCGCGGCACCGAGGGGCCGGTCGCCGGGATCTCCCTGGTCGGCGACATCCGCGCGCCGCTGGAGAACGTCGCGCCGCTGGTGGTCACCGCCGCCCGCGAGGCGTCGCAGATCCTGTTCCCCGGCTCGTCCCCCGGCGCCCGCGCGGGACGCCCCGGCGGGCGCACCCGGCGCGCCGTCCGGACCGGCGAGGAGACCAGCTGGTCGCCGGAGACGATGAACCGGCTGCTCGCGGTCGACGGGCGCGGCGACTGGATGTGACGGGCCGCCGGAGGTGACGTCAACCCCAGCCCCACCGGTCGCCGATGCCCCACGGGTCGGGGGCGATCGGCGCGTCGGGCTCCCCGACGCCGAACCGGCTGCGGAAGAACACCATCGGGTGCCGCCACACGCCGTCCACCACCTCGTGCCGGTCCACCGCCAGGACCCGCCCGATCACCACCTCGTGGTCGCCGGCCTCGTGCACGTCGTGCACGACGCAGTGGACGGCGAGCAGGACGTCCGGCAGGGCGGGGGCGCCCCAGCGCGACTCCTCCCACTCCAGGCCCTCGAACTTGGTGCCGCGGCTCGACCCGAAGCGCTCGCACAGGTCGCGCTGCTCCTCGCCGAGGACGTTCACGCAGAACCGCCCCGCCGCGCGGATCCGGGGCCACGACCGGCCGCGCTTGTCCGCGCAGAACAGGATCAGCGGCGGGTCCAGCGACACCGACGCGAACGACTGGCAGGCGAAGCCGACCGGCTCGCCGCCGTCGAGGGCGGTGACGACGGTGACGCCCGTCGCGAACTCGGCCATGGCCAGGCGGAAGTCGGCCGGCTCCGGCGCGGCCGCGGCGGCGTCCGCCCGCCAGTCGTCCGCGTCGGCGTCGTGCAGGGGCGTGAGCGCTGGCTCGGCTGGCATGTGTTCACCTCGGGGCTGCGAGCGGGCGGGCGTTCGGATCCACTATGCGGTATTTCCACTAACGGGTACTCACCCGGCACCGGTCAAGGGGCGGCCGGTGAGCCCGAAGGTAGGCACGCCCCGCCGGGGCCACGCGCCCCGATCCCGATGAGTGGAAGCGGGCGCCCGGCCGGGCCCGCCGAACCGCCCTCGGACCCGCGTCCCGCTGATCGGGATCCGCCGCCTGACCCCGCCGTCCCGCCGATTACGTTCCGGACAAGCCACCGTCGAAGGACTGGGAGATCATGCCTGCGGAGCTGACCTACGAGTCGACGTTGCGCGAGCTCGCCACCGACCAGGGCGTCCTGCGCTACCACGAGGCCGGTGAGGGCCCGCCGCTGCTGCTGCTGCACGGCTCCGGTCCCGGCGTCACCGGCTGGCGCAACTACCGCGGCAACCTCGCCCGGTTCGCCGAGCACTTCCGCTGCCTGGTCCTGGAGTTCCCCGGGTTCGGGGTCAGCGACCCGACCGACGAGCACCCGATGATGGCCGCGGGCGGCGCCGTCGTCCGGTTCCTGGACGGCCTCGGCCTCGACCGGGTCGACGTGATCGGCAACTCGATGGGCGGCATCGTCGCGACGCAGGTGGCGCTCCGCAACCCCGAGCGCGTCCGCCGGCTGGTCACCATCGGCGGGATCGGCCGCAACGTCTTCAGTCCCGCGCCCGGCGAAGGCATCAGGCTGCTGGCGGAGTTCACCGACGACCCGACCCGCGAGGGCCTCGTCCGGTGGCTGAACTCGATGGTGTACGACCCGCGGATCGTCACCGAGGAGATGATCGAGGAGCGCTGGCGGCAGGCCACCGACCCCGACACCCTCGCGAGCGCGCGCCGCATGTACGGGTCGAAGGCGATGGCGGCCCGCGCGAAGGCGATGGCGGCCTCCGACGAGCCGCCTTACTGGGCGATGCTCCACAAGCTCAGGGCCAAGACCCTGATCACCTGGGGCCGGGACGACCGGGTCAGCCCCGTCGACATGGTCCTCGTGCCGATGCGCACCATCCCGGACGTCCAGGTGAACATCTTCCCCGACTGCGGGCACTGGGTGATGATCGAGCAGAAGTCCGCCTGGGAGAGCGCCGTGCTGGCGTTCCTGACCCGGAAGGACGAGCGGTGAGCGACCGGGAGCGCGCGAGCGGCTGGGACCACGAGTACGACCTCGTCATCGTCGGCAGCGGCGGCGGCGGGATGGCCGCGGCGCTGACCGCGCACGACGCCGGGCTCTCCGCGCTGATCGTGGAGAAGGGCAAGAGGTTCGGCGGCTCCACCGCGATCTCCGGCGGCGGGATCTGGATCCCGAACAACCCGACGCTGAAGGCGCGCGGCCACGAGGACAGCCGCGAGTCGGTCCGCCGGTACCTGGACCGGCTCACCGAGGGGCGGGTCCCGGCGGCGCGGCTGGACGCGTTCGTCGACAACGGGCCCGCCGCCATGGAGCTGCTCTGCCGGAGCAAGTGGATGCGGTTCTTCTGGACGAAGGGCTACGCCGACTACCACCCCGAGTACGAGGGCGGGCGCGCGCTCGGCCGGTCCATCGAGGCCAAGCCGTTCGACACCCGCAAGCTCGGCGAGGACGAGCGGTACCAGCGGCCGAACAGCATGAAGGGCCCCCTCGGCCTGTGGATCACCGCGAAGGACTACCACGACCTCGCGATGGCCAAGCGCACCTGGACGGGCCGGCGCGCGTCGCTGGTCGCGGCGTGGCGCGTGTCGTCCAACATGGTCCGCCGCCGCCACATGGCGACCGGCGGCCGGGCGCTCGCCGCGCGGCTGCGGATGGCGCTGAAGGACGCCGGGGTCCCGCTCTGGCTGAAGACCCCCATGACCGAGCTCGTCGTCGAGGACGGCCGCGTCACCGGCGTCGTCGTCGAGCGCGACGGCGCGGCGCTGCGCATCCGCGGGCGCCGGGGCGTCCTGCTCGCGACGGGCGGATTCGACCACAACCAGGAGATGCGCGACACCTTCCTGCCGAAGGGCGGCCAGGAGGACTTCGCGATGGGCGCCCGCGAGAACACCGGCGACGGCATCCGCGCCGGTGAGAGCGTCGGCGCGGCGCTGGACCTGATGGACGACGCCTGGTGGATGCCCGCCGTCCGGCACCCGGCGGGGGCGACGATCCCGCTGCTGTCGGAGCGGTGCATCCCGCGCTCGGTGATCGTGGGACAGGACGGGAAGCGGTTCACCAACGAGTCGGCCCCGTACGTCAACTTCGTCCACGACCAGCTCGCGGGCGGGCACGTCCCCTGCTGGTTCGTGATGGACGCCAAGGCCCGGACCCGCTACCCGTTCGCGCAGATCCTGCCCGGCGCGCCGATCCCGAAGGCGTTCTACGAGGCGGGCATCGCGTTCAAGGCGGACACGCTCGCCGAGCTGGCCGGCCAGATCGGCGTCCCGGCGGACGCGCTGGGCGAGACCGTCGAGACGTTCAACCGGTACGCGCGCGCGGGCAAGGACCCCGAGTTCGGCCGCGGCGACTCCGCCTACGACCGCTACTACGGCGACCCGAACCTGGAGAACCCGAACCTGGACGTGATCGAGGGCGGGCCGTACCACGCGTTCCGGATGGAGGTCGGCGACCTCGGCACCAAGGGCGGCCTCGTCTCCGACGAGCACGCCCGCGTCCTGCGCGCGGACGGGACGGTCATCGAGGGCCTGTACGTGACGGGCAACTCCTCGGCGTCGGTGATGGGCAACGAGTACGCGGGCCCGGGCGCCACGATCGGCCCGGCCATCGTGTTCGGCTACATCGCCGCCCGGCACGCCGCCGGGTCGGCCGGTTCCGCGGGGCCCGCAGGGAAGGCCGCGGGACGCTCATGACGGCTCTGAAGGCGCGGGTGGTGGAGGTCGTCCGGGAGACGGCCGACGCGCACTCGCTCGTCCTCGAACCCGTCGAGGGCGACCGGGAGCGGTTCGCCTACCGGCCCGGGCAGTTCCTCACCGTCCGGGTGCCGGCGGAGGGCGGCTGGGCCGCGCGCTGCTACTCGCTGTGCAGCTCGCCGCTCACCGACGACCGGCCGAAGGTGACGGTCAAGCGGGTCGCGGGCGGTCTCGGGTCCAACTGGATCTGCGACAACGTCACGCCGGGCGACGTCCTGGAGGTGCTGCGCCCGGCGGGCACGTTCACGCCGCCCTCGCTGGACGAGGACCTGCTGCTCGTCGCGGGCGGCAGCGGCATCACCCCGGTCATGTCGATCCTCAAGTCGTGCCTGGCGGGCGGCTCCGCGAAGGTGGCGCTGCTGTACGCCAACCGGGACGAGCGGTCGGTCATCTTCGCCGACGAGCTGAGGGAGCTGACCGAGCGGCACCCGGACCGGCTCACCGTCGTCCACCTGCTGGAGTCGGTGCAGGGCCTGCCGACGGCCGCCGCCATGCGGTCCCTGGCCGGCCCCTACGCGGGCCGCCCCGTGTACGTGTGCGGGCCCGAGATCTTCATGGACCTGGTCTCGGGGACGCTCGGCGGCCTCGGCGCGCGGGTGCACGCCGAGCGGTTCTTCTCGCTGGAGGGCGACCCGTTCGAGGGGCCCGAGGACGCGCCGGAGCAGGCGGAGGCGGAGGCCGGCGACGCCGGTGAGATCGAGGTCGAGATGGACGGCGAGACCCGCACGGTTCCGTGGCGCGGATCCGAGCGGCTCCTCGACGCGCTGCTGCGCGCCGGGGTCGACGCCCCGTTCTCCTGCCGGGAGGGCTCCTGCTCGGCCTGCGCCTGCGTGGCGCTGGAGGGCGAGGTCACCCTGGACGCCAACACGGTCCTCGACGAGCAGGATCTCGCCGACGGCCTCATCCTCGCCTGTCAGGCGAGGCCGGTCACCGACCGGCTGAAGATCACTTACGACGGCTGACGAACACTTACGGGAGACAGGCGATGGCCAACCGCGTGCTTGACACGATCATGGAGAGGGCGGAGCAGATCCGCGAGCTCGGCCCGGCCAACGAGGCGCTCGGCAGGCTCGACGACAAGGCGGCGCAGATCCTGAAGGACGCGGGCGCGATCCGGCTGCTGCAGCCGGAGGCGCACGGCGGCCTGGAGGTCCACCCGCGCGAGTTCGCCGAGACCGTGATGGGGATCGCCTCCCTGGACGGCTCCACCGGCTGGGTCGCCGGCATCGTCGGCGTCCACCCGTGGGAGATGGCCTACGCCGACCCGAAGGTGCGCGAGGAGATCTGGGGCGAGGACCCCGACACCTGGATCGCCTCCCCCTACGCGCCGATGGGCATCGCCCGGCCGGTGGACGGCGGCTACGTCTTCAACGGCCGCTGGCAGTTCTCCTCCGGCACCGACCACTGCGACTGGATCTTCCTCGGCGCGATGCTGGGCGACGACGAGGGCAAGATGGCGCAGCCGCCGCGGTCGCTGCACATGATCCTGCCCCGCTCCGACTACCGGATCGTCGAGGACTCCTGGGACGTCGCCGGGCTCAAGGGCACCGGCAGCAAGGACATCATCGTCAAGGACGCGTTCGTCCCGACGTACCGGACGCTGGAGTACACCAAGGTCGTGGACGGTTCGGCGCCGCGCGAGGCGGGGCTGACCAACCCGTCCTACCTGATGCCGTTCTCCTGCGTGTTCCCGCTCGGCATCTCCTCCGCGGTCATCGGCATCGCCGAGGGCGCGCTGCACCACCACCTGGCCTACCAGCGCAACCGCGTCCAGATCACCGGCACGAAGATCAAGGACGACCCGTACGTGCTGTACGCGATCAGCGAGGCGGCCGAGGAGATCAAGACGTCCCGCACGGCGCTGCTCGACAACTGCTCGCGCATGTACGACATGGTCGCCGCCGGGCACGAGCCGACGTTCGCCGAGCGCGCCGCCGGCCGCCGGACCCAGGTCCGCGCCGCGTGGCGGGCGGTGCAGGCGATGAACGAGATCGTCGTCCGGTCGGGCGGCAACGCGATGCGGAGCGACAACCCGATCCAGCGGTTCTGGCGGGACGCGCACGTGGGCCTCGCCCACGCCATCCACGTTCCGGGCTCGGTCTACCACGTCTCCGCCCTGACGGACCTGGACATCGAGCCTCCCCAGGGCCCGATGCGGTCGATGATCTGATCCCCGCCGACTCGCGGCGTGCCGGGAGCGTGGGCGCCTCCACCGCCCGGCACGCCGCGTCCCAAGGGCGCGCCGCGGGAGGACTCTCACTCAGCGGGAAGGGCCCGGCGGCCCGCCCCCGGATTTGGCAGGTTGAGCCTGGACGGCCGCCGTGCGGGCCGCTATCCAGAAGGGACCGAGGACAGTGACGCAGATCCGAGGGCTGGGATATCTGAAGGTCCAGACCCGGCACATCGACCGCTGGCGCGAGTTCGCCCTGGACGGGCTCGGTTTCGCCGAGGGGAGCGGACCGGACCCGGACGGCCTCTACCTGCGCATGGACGAGCGCCGGTCGCGCCTCCAGGTGCTGCCCGGCGACACCGACCGGGTGCTGGCCGTCGGCTGGGAGGTCCGCGACCAGTACGCGCTGGCCGCCGTCCGCGAGGCCGTGGAGAAGTCCGGGACGGCCGTGGCGAAGCTGACGTCCAAGGAGGCGGCGGAGCGCGACGCGGAGGAGGCCATCGCCTTCACCGACCCGGGCGGCACCCCCGTCGAGGTGTTCTGGGGGCCGCTCCTCGACCACAGCCCCCTGCGCACCGGCTTCGCGCAGAAGTTCGTCACCGGCCCCATGGGCATGGGCCACGTCGTGCTGCCCACGCCCAGGTTCGATGAGACCGTCGCGTTCTACGCCGAGGTCCTCGGCTTCCTGCCGCGCGGCGCGATGAAGGTCGGCGGCGGCGCCGCACGGGTCAGGTTCATGGGCGTCAACCAGCGCCACCACAGCCTCGCGATCTGCCCTGCGCCGTTCGACGGCGACCCGGGCCTCGTCCACCTCATGGTGGAGGTCGACACGCTCGACGCGGTCGGCATCGCGCTCGACGGCATCACGAAGAGGGGCTTCTCGATCTCCTCCACGCTGGGCCGCCACACCAACGACAAGATGGTGTCGTTCTACGTCCGCGCCCCCGGCGGCTGGGACGTCGAGTACGGCTGCGAGGGCATGCTCGTGGACGAGGCGTACTACACCGCCGAGGAGATCACCAAGGACAGCTACTGGGGCCACGACTGGTCCGGGTCCGAGCCGCTGGCCGCCTTCGTCCCGCAGCAGAAGGGCTGACGCCGATGGCGAAGCCCCCGGTGGAACCGGTCGGCGCCGCGGAGGTGGAGTTCGACCACGAGTGCGATGTGCTGGTGGTCGGCTTCGGCGCCGCCGGCGCCGCCGCGGCGTACGAGGCCGCCGCGGCGGGCGCGGACGTGCTCGTCCTGGAACGGTCGAGCGGCCCCGGCGGGACGTCCGCCCAGTCGGGCGGGGAGCTGTACCTCGGCGGCGGCACGCGGGTGCAGAAGGCGTGCGGCTTCGACGACACGCCCGACGACATGTTCGCCTTCCTCACGGCGGCGCTCGGCCCGCACGCCGACGCGGAGAAGCTGCGGCTGTACTGCGACGGGAGCGTGGAGCACTTCGAGTGGTTCCGCGCGCGCGGCGTCCCGTTCAGGGAGAGCCTGTTCGACGCGCCGGGCTGGATGCCGTACACCGAGGACGGCCTGATGTGGCTCGGTGAGAACGCCTGGCCGTACAACGAGATCGCCCGGCCCGCGCCGCGCGGGCACCGTCCGGAGACGCCGATGTTCGCCGGCGGCATCCTCATGGAGAAGCTGATCGCCGCCGCCGCCGAGGCGGGCGCCGTCGCCCACCAGGACACCTGTGCCACCAACCTCGTCGTGGACGGCGCCGGCCGCGTCGCCGGCGTCGTCGCGCGCAGGTTCGGCGACCGGATGGTCTACCGGGCGCGCAGGGGCGTCATCCTGACCTCCGGCGGGTTCGTCGACAACGAGGAGATGCTCGCCGACCACGCCCCGGTGCTGCTCGGGCACGACAAGGTCAGCGACGGCACCAGCGACGGGTCCGGCATCCGGATGGCGACCGCGCTCGGCGCCGCGACCCGCCGCATGGCGGCGGTGGAGATCGCGCTCACCGCCAACCCCGCCGTCGTCTGCCGGGGCATGCTCGTCGACGGCCTCGGCCGCCGGTTCATCAACGAGGACGTCTACCCGGGCCTGTTCAGCCACCGGGCCGTCCAGCACCAGCCCGGTCCCTACTGGGCGATCATCGACGAGGCCGGGCACGACGAGATCGCCGAGGCCGACATGTGGGGCGTCCGCCCCAAGCACGCGGCGGAGACGCTCGCGGAGCTGGAGGAGTCACTCGGCCTGCCGCCCGGTTCGCTGGAGGCGACCGTCGAGACCTACAACCGGTTCGCGGAGCGGGGCGAGGACCCCTACTTCCACAAGGACCCCAAGTGGCTGCGCCCCCTGAAGGGGCCGTTCGCGGCGATCGACCCGGCCGACGGGTTCTTCGGCGCCGGCAGGCACGGCGCCGGGACGGGCGCCGGCGGGTTCACCCTCGGCGGCCTCGACACCACCGTGGACGGCGAGGTCCGCAACAACTCCGGTGCGCCGATCCCCGGCCTGTACGCCGCCGGGCGCACCGCCTCCGGCATCCACGGCGAGGGCTACATCAGCGGGACGTCCCTCGGCGACGGCACGTTCTTCGGCCGCCGCGCCGGACGCGCCGCCGCCGCGTCCGAGAACCGGCAGGTCGGGGAATGAAGTACACCGTCCTGCTCCCCGTGGCGGCGGGCGTCACCGCCGGTCCCGCGTGGATCGGCGAGTACGCCCGGCACGCGGAGGTCTGCGGCTTCGAGTGGAACCGACCGCACCGCGCCCAGGGCGCGCCGGGACGAGAAGGGTCAGGGGTCGCATGCCGGACGAGAAGGCCGCGGTCGTACCCGACGACGAGAAGAGCGCTGTGCTGGGCGACGACCGTCCCGCCCGCGAGACCGCGTTCGCGGAGCTGATCGCCGCGCGCGGCGGCGACGACCGGACGGGCCTGTGCTTCGAGGACCGGTCCTGGACCTGGCGGGAGGTCGTCGCGGAGTCCCTGCGGCGGGCCTCGCTCGTCCGGGACCTGCCCGGCCACGTCGGCCTGTTCCTGGAGAACGGCCCCGAACACCTGTTCTGGCTGCTGGGCGCGGCCCTCGCCGGCGTCCCCGTCGTGGAGCTGAACCCGACCCGGCGGGGCGCCGAACTGGCCCGCGACATCACCCACACCGACTGCGCGCTGCTGGTCACCGAGACGTCCCGCGCGCCGCTGCTCGAAGGGCTCACGCAGGTCCCGTCCCTGGCGGTCGACACGCCCGCCCACGCCGAGCGCCTCGCCTCCGCCCGCCTGGCCGCCCCCGCCCCGGTGGACCCCGACACGATCTTCTCCCTGGTGTTCACGTCCGGGACGACGTCCGCGCCCAAGGCGGTGATCTGCACGCAGCGCAGGCTGGGCCGGATCGCCGTCCAGCAGCGCGACCGGCGCCGCCTCACCCGCGACGACGTGTTCTACGTGGTCATGCCGATGTTCCACTCCAACGCGCTGATGGCCGGGATCGCGCCCGCCGTCGCCGCCGGCGGCCGCATCGTCCTGCGCCGCAGGTTCTCGGCGTCCGGGTTCCTGCCGGACGTGCGCCGCCACGGCGTCACGTTCTTCAACTACGTCGGCAGGCCGCTCAGCTACATCCTGGCCGTCCCGGAGAAGCCGGACGACGCCGACAACACGCTCCGGATCGCGTTCGGCAACGAGGCGGCGCAGCGCGACATCGACGCGTTCGCCCGCCGTTTCGGCTGCACCGTCATCGACTCCTACGGGTCGAGCGAGGGCGAGATCCGCCTCAACCGCGTCCCGGGCACGCCGCCCGGCTCGCTGGGCGTCGCCGAGGCGGGCACCGTCGTGATGGACCCCGGGACCCTGCGGGAATGCCCGCGCGCCGAGTTCGACGCGAACGGGCTGCTCCTCAACGCCGACGAGGCGATCGGCGAGATCGTCGACACGATGGGCGCCGCCAAGTTCGAGGGCTACTACAACAACCCCGAGGCGACGGCGCGGCGGGTCCGCAACGGCTGGACCTGGTCGGGCGACCTCGCCTACCGCGACGCCGACGGCTACTGGTACTTCGCCGGCCGCGACGACGACTGGCTGCGCGTGGACGGCGAGAACTTCGCCGCCGCCCCCGTCGAACGCCTCCTGGCCCGCTTCGAGCCCTTCACCGACGTCGCCGTGTACGCCGTCCCGGACGACCGCGTGGGCGACCAGGTGATGGCGGCCGTCACCCTGGCCCCGGGCCGCGCCTTCGACCCGTCCGCCTTCACGGCCTTCCTGGCCGCGCAACCCGATCTGGGCACGAAGTGGACGCCCCGCTACGTCCGCGTCGTCACCGAACTACCCCGCACCCCCACCAACAAAGTCGTCAAACGGATCCTCCGCACCGAGGCGTGCGACACCACCGACCCCGTTCACGAGTACCGCGACGGCACCTACCGGCCCCGCTGATCCCGCGCCGCCGCGCTCACCAGCGGCGCCTGCCCCTCCGGCGGCAGGACTCCCCGCTGGTGCTTCCGCGAGCGCGGACGCCGCGTCCGGATCTTCTGAGCGGCGTGTCAGGACGGCTTCGGCAGCATGCGCCGCATCGCGGCGTGCGCCCCGGCGACGAGCTTCTCGCGGGGGAACCCGGCGCGTTCGCGGGCCATGTCGTAGTTCCCGCCCGCGACCCAGACCGGGCCGTCCCCCAGGTGTTCGAGGCCCTCGCGGGCGACGTCGTCGGGCTCGGCGACGTTCAGGCCCGGCATGTCCATGTCGAGGCCGGCGCGCTCCATCGCCGGGGTGCGGGTCACGCCGAGGACCAGTTCCAGGACGTCCACCCCGTGCTCGCGCATCTCCAGCCACAGCCCCTCGGCGAAGACGCGGCCGAACGCCTTCACCGCCGAGTAGATGCTGATCTGCGGCTGGCCCATGTAGCCGGCGAGGGAGCCGACCAGCAGGATGCCGCCGCGTCCCCGCTCCTTCATCAGCGCGCCGAAGTGGTGCGTCAGCGCGAGCTGGGCGGTGACGTTGAGGTCGATGACGCCCTGGAAGCGGTCCAGGTCGCCGGTGACGAACTCGTGGCCGTAGCTGTTGGCGCCCGCGTTGAAGACCAGCAGCCCGACGTCCAGGGCGTCGGTCACCTCGCGGATCGCCTTCAGCGGGTCCGGGGCGACCAGGTCCAGTCCGAGGGTGCGCACCTCGACGCCCTTCGCGCGGACGGCCTCGGCCGTCTCCGCCAGCGGCCCCGGCTTGCGCGCGATCAGCACGAGGTTCAGGCCGGCGTCGGCGAGGCGGTGCGCGAAGGCCGAGCCGACGCCCTCCGAGCCACCGGCGATCACGGCCCACGGGCCGTATCGGTCGATCATTGTTCTCCGTCCAGGTCCGGGTTCAGGCGACGCCGTTGACATGCGAGCCGCCGTCCGCGAACAAGGTGTTCCCTGTCAGGTAGCCGACGCCGGTCGGCGCCCACTCGCGGGCGGCCGTGCGGGTCAGCGTCCGGTGGGTCTCCTTGGCCGAGTTGTACTCCAGGGTCCCCATGTGGGCGTTGACGCCGTTCAGCGAGCCCATGTTGATGACGCGCCCCCACCCGCGGGCCTTCATGTGCGGGAACGCGGCCTGCATCGCCCACAGCGGGCCGTAGTGACCAGCACGCGGGCGCCCTCGGCGGCGAAGCGGCGGGCGACGCCGCGCCCGATCCCGTCGCCCGCGCCGGTCACGACCGCGACCCGCCCGGCCGGCCGTCCGCCCGTCACTCGACCACCGTGATGGCGCCGTTCAGCGCGGCCTCCTGGATGGCAGAGCGGAGCGCCGGGCAGGTCGCGTGCGGGTCGTCCAGACCCACGCACGCCTCCCTGGCCTCGGCGTTCCACTGGATGCTCGTCTGCTCCCAGCTCGACTTGCGCACCAGCACCTCGGCGGCGCAGCGGCGGCAGCGGACCGGCAGCAGCGGCCCCTCCAGGAGGCGCTCGTCCTGGCGGGTCGTCACGCCGACGCCCCCTCGGCCTCCCGGCGGGCCATGTTCGCGTCGACCTCCTTCTGCCAGGACTCCACCGGACGGGTCGTGTCGATCTCGTACTCGAACCGGTCGGTCATCTCCGGCGTGACGTCGGCGGCGTCCACGTAGAACTGCTGGTACCAGCGGCGCAGCTGGTAGACGGGCCCGTCCTCCTCGCAGAGCAGCGGGTTGTCGATGCGGGTCTTGTTCCGCCAGATCTCGATGTCCTGCTCGAAGCCCGCCAGGATGAAGTCCGACAGCTTCTGCGCGGTCGCCTCGGCGGCGTCGGCCGGCAGCGCCGCGCTGTGCTGGACGATGATGCCCGAGTGCAGCGAGAACGATTGCTCGTCGATCGGGTAGTGGCAGTTGATCAGGACGGAGTGCAGGTCGTACCCCTCGTAGTGGTACGTCAGCTCGTCGATCATGAACGCGGGGCCGTGGTAGGACGCCACGGAGGTGTTGCCGAGCATCCGCGGCCCGCCGCCCCCGCCCTCCCGGCGCGCGTCCTCCCGCGTCCGGCCCTTCATGATCTGCGTGGCCACCTGGCCCTCGAAGATGTTCTTGAAGTAGGTCGGGAACGACTTGTGGATGTAGAAGAAGTGCGCCATGTCCACGACGTTGTCGATGACCTCGCGCGCGTTGGTGTGGACGACCGTCTCCGTCCAGCGCCAGTCGGTCCAGTCGTCGCGGGTGGCGCCCTCGATCACCGGGATCGTGACGTCCGCCGGCGGCTTCCCGCCCTCCGGGTCGTTCCAGAGGAACAGCAGCCCGTCCTGCTCCATCGTCGGCCACGCGGCCGTCCGGGCCCGCAGCGGGACGCGGCGCGCGTAGGGGATCTGCTTGCAGCGGCCGTCGCCGCCCCAGCGCCAGTCGTGGAACGGGCACGCGATCGCGTTGCCCTTGACGGTGCCCTGGGACAGGTCGCCGCCCATGTGCCGGCAGTAGGCGTCCAGGACGTTCGTCGTGCCGTCCTCACCGGTGAAGACCACGAGCTTCTGCCCGAAGGCGTTGACCGTGTGGGGCTTGCCGTCCCGGAACTTCTCGGCCAGCCCGAGGCAGTGCCAGCCCCGGGCGAAACGGCGGGTGATCGCCTCCGCCTCGATGGCGCGGACGGCGTCCGACTCGGTTGCGGTCACGTGGATCATCCCTTCAGCGACGGATGGGTGATTCGAACGTTAGATCGCAGGTCACCGTCCCGACCGCCGAGTCCCATTGGGCGGGACGCCCGTCCCCGCGCCGGCACGGGACCATGGTCTCCTGCAATGGTCTCCTGCAAGGGCCGTACTAGGGAAGGAGCGGGATGAGCAACGAGGTCCTGGACGCCGTGCGGGGACTGCTGCCCGGCATCGCCGAGCGGGCCCGGTCCGTGGACGAGAAGGGACGCGTCCCCGCCGAGACGATCCGGGAGCTGACCGCCGCCGGGGTGTTCCGGATGCTCCAGCCCACCCGGTACGGCGGCGCCGAGGACGACCCGGTCGCCTTCTACGAGGTGATCCGCGCGGTCTCCGGCGCCTGCGGCTCGACCGGCTGGGTCGCCGCCGTCCTCGGCGTCCACTCCTGGCACCTCGGCCTGTTCGCCGACGAGGCGCAGCGCGAGGTGTGGGGCGCGGGGCCCGACACCCTCATCGCCTCCTCCTACGCCCCGATCGGCCGCCTCACCCCCGTCGACGGCGGCTACGAGGTGACGGGGCGCTGGTCGTTCTCCTCCGGCTGCGAGTTCGCCTCCTGGGCCCTGCTCGGCGCGCTCGTCGTCGGCGCCGAGGGCCGCCCGGTCGACTTCATGACCGTCCTCGTCCCCCGGCGCGACTACGAGATCGCCGAGGTCTGGGACTCGATGGGCCTGCGCGGCACCGCCAGCGACGACATCGTCGTGGAGAAGGCGTTCGTCCCGTCCCACCGCGCGATGCGCAACTTCGAGCAGGCCCAGCTCCGCAACCCCGGCCGCAAGGTCAACACGGGCCCGCTCTACCGCATGCCCTTCGGGACGATCTTCACCAGCACCGTCGCCGCCAGCGTGATCGGCATGGCGGCCGGCTGCCACGACCTGTACGTGACCCGCATGCGCGACAGGATCCGCCTCAGCCTCGGCGGCGGCCGCTTCGTCGAGGACCAGTTCGCCCAGGTGGCCGTCGCCCGCGCCGCCTCCGAGATCGACGCCGCGATCCTGCAGACCGACCGCAACGTCCGCGAGATCCACGAGTACGCCGTCCGCAACGAGAAGATCCCGATGGAGCTGCGCCTGCGCGCCCGCCGCGACCAGGTCCGCGGCACCGAGCGCGCCATCGAGGCCATCGACATCCTCTTCAAGACCGCCGGCGGCAACTCCCTGCACCGCGGCAACGTCATCGAACGCGCCTGGCGCGACGCCCACGCCGGCAGCGTCCACGTCGCCAACGACGTCGAACACGCCCTCTCCATGTACGGCCGAGGCGAATTCGGCCTCAAGGTGGAGGACAACCTGGTCTGACCCGGCGCCATGCCTCGGCGGAGTGCGCCCGGGTGGTGTCGGGCGTTGGCGCGGTCCGCGCGGTCCCAGGCGATCATGGCGCTGGCCCGCCGCCGCGTCGATGTGCGGTGGGCGATGCTGCGTGACAACCGGACGTTCACCCCCGCCCGGCCGGTCACGCAGGCGGCTTGCCTCGGTCATTGAGGTTCCTCCTGATGTCCTGGACGGCGCGGTAGGCGAAGGCCATGGCCGACCCGATCGGTACGCCGGGCCCCGGGTAGACGGGGCCCGTGAACGAGGCGCTGGTGTTGCCGGCGGCGTAGAGCCCGGGGAGGGGGCGTCCCGAGCCGTCCAGGACGCGGGCGTCGGCGTCGGTGCGCAGCCCGCCCTTCGTCCCGAGGTCGCTCAGGACGACCCGCGCCGCCAGGTAGGGCGGCCGGTCGACGGGCACGACGCACGGCCTGCCGCCGGAGAAGTACAGGTCGTAGGCGTCCTCGCCGCGGTGGAAGTCCTCGTCCGCGCCCCTGGCGGCGAAGCCGTTGAACCGCTCGACCGTGCCGGTGAGCGCGTCCGCCGGAAGCCCGGTCATCTCGGCCAGCTCGGGCAGCGTGCCCGCCTGGACCCAGGCGCCGGACGCGAGCTGCTCGTCCGTCCGCAGCGGCGGGACGGAGATCGCGGGTAGGCCGTCCGCCCGCGAGTCCCAGATCAGATGGAACGGTCCCTCGGCGGCGGCCATCCGGCGGCCCATCCGGTCGTAGGGGAGGGACTCGTTGGCGAAACGGCGGCCCGAGGCGTCCACGATCAGCCCGCCGCGGAACCCGAGGGTGAACGCGGGCCGGCCGTCCGGGGTGAGGAGTCCGGGGCAGAACCAGGCCTGGTCGAGCAGGCCGGTGGACGCGCCGATCCGGACGGCGGCCTCGATCGCGTCGCCGGTGTTCGCGCCGTCCGGGGCCATCGTCCAGCCGGCGCCGCCCGGCACGCCGCGCTCGGCCCGCAGCGCGGTGGACGACTCGAACCCGCCCGCCGCCAGCAGGACGCCGCGCCGGGCCCGCAGCCGCACCGGGCCGTCGGCGGTCCTCGCCGCGACCCCGGTCACCCGGCCGTCCTCGACGATCAGGTCGGTCAGCGCGGTCCGCGTGCGGATCCCCCCGGCGCCGGTCGCGTTGATCGCCAGCAGCAGCCGCCCGATCAGCGCCCGGCCCTGCGCCAGCGGCTTGGACGCCGAATGCCCCCGCCCCGCCCTGTCCCGGTCGACCGGCGGACGGACGAGCGCCGCGAGCTCCCCGAGCTCCTCGGCCGGCAGCTCCAGCGGGACGAACGACCGCCCCATGTCCAGGCGCCCTGGCGCGTCGAAGTAGTCGGGGAACGCTTGGAAACGGAATTCGATCGCCGAGTCCTTCTCCAGGAAGTCCACCAGTTCGGGGGCCGTTTCCAGGAACGCTTCGCGGCGCTCCTCCTCGTCGTCGCCCAGCAGCGCCCGCAGGTAGGTCCGCGCGCCCTCGGTCGAGTCGCCGAGCCCGGCGCGCTCCTGGACCCGCGTCCCCGGGAGCCAGATCGCCGAGCCCGAGTACGCGGACGTCCCGCCGAGCAGGCCCGTCTTCTCCAGGACGGCGGTGCGCAGCCCGCCCGACGCGGCTGCCAGCGCGCCCGCCATCGCCCCGGCCCCGGAGCCGGCGACCACCACGTCGTACTCGTCGTCCCACCCGGCTCGTCCCATGTGACATCCCCTCCGACCTCGGGATCCGGCGCGGGCACACCGTAGGGCGCGCCCCGGGCGGGGAGGTGCGGCCCGTCCCACTGACCGGTACGGATGTTCGCGGGGACGGTCCGGAGCCCGGATATTGTTCCCTGTCAGGACGGGAAGGGTCAGGACGCGGAAGGACCGGGGGAGGACCGTGGCGAGGATCGCAGCGGGCAGGCTGTCCGCCGAGCCGAGCTCGCCGGAGCAGCACGACCGGCGCGAGCGCATCCTGCGCGCCGCGTCGCGCATCGGTGCCGAGAAGTCCCTCGAACGCGTCCAGATGCACGAGGTCGCGAAGGCCGCCGGGGTCGCGATCGGCACCCTGTACCGGTACTTCCCCTCCAAGGTCCACCTGTTCACCGCGGTCATGGCCAAGCAGGTCGACCGGCTCCGCGACCAGGTCACCGAGCCCGCGCCCGGCACGAGCCCGGAGAACGCGGTCGCCGACCTGCTGGTGCAGGCCAGCCGGCACCTCATGGCGCAGCCGGTCCTGTCGACGTCGATGCTGCACGCGTCCAACACCGCCCACGTCGCGACCGTCGCCGACACCGTCTACATCGACAGCACGTTCCGGGAGATCCTGCTGCGGGCGGTGGGGATCGAGGTGCCGACCGCGCAGGACGTCACCCTCGTCCGGCTGCTGATGCAGTGCTGGTACGGCGTGCTCCAGTCGAGCCTGAACGGCCGCGCGTCCATGGCGGACGTCGAGAGCGACATCCGCCTCGCGTGCGAACTGCTGCTCGCGCCCCGTTCGAACGCCCCGGGCAGCGGCGGCACGGCTTCCGCGCCGAACGCCTCCCAGTGATCGGGACCGTTCCGGCGGACGTCCCGCGCCCGCGGCTAGCGTGCCGCCATGAATCGCTTAGACGGCGTGAAAGTGCTGCTCACCGGGGCGGCGTCGGGCATCGGGCGGGCCACCGCGATCCGGCTGGCCGCCGAGGGCGCCGCGGTGTACGCCGTGGACGTCTCGGAGCAGGGCCTCGCGGAGACGGCCGCCGCGGCGGGCGGTCCCGGCGCCGTCGCCACCCGCGTGGCGGACGTGACCGCCTCGTCCGACGCCGCCTACCTCACCGGCGCCGACCTCCGCGTGGACCGCGGCGCCCACACCTGAGAGGGACCACCATGGCACGCACCATCGCCGTCAGCGGGACGGCGTCCGGCATCGGCAGGACGCTCGCCGGGCTGCTGCGCGAGCAGGGCGACACGGTCGTCGGGGTCGACCTGCGCGACGCCGACGTGTGCGCCGACCTCGGCGGCGCCGAGGGGCGGTCGCATGCGGTCGCGCAGGTGCTGGACCTGTGCGGCGGCACCCTGGACGCCGTCGTCGCCTGCGCCGGCGTCTCCGACTTCACCGAGCTGCCCGTCAAGGTCAACTACTTCGGCGTCGCCGCGCTGATGGAGGGCCTGCGCCCCGCGCTGGCCCGGGCGGAGGCGCCGCGCGCCGCCGTCGTCGGTTCGATCGCCGGCACGCACCCCGTGGACGAGGAGATCGTGCGGGCCTGCCTGGCCGGGGACGAGCCAGCCGCGCTGGACGCGGCGGCGAAGGCCGTCGCGGAGGGCGGGGGCCACAAGACGTACCCGTCGTCGAAGGCGGCGCTGGCCCGCTGGATGCGCCGTGCCTCCGTCACCCCCGAGTGGGCGGGCGAGGGCATCCCGCTCAACGCGGTCGCACCGGGCGTCGTCAGGACGCCGATGAGCGCGCCGCTGTTCGAGGACGAGGCGATGCTCAAGGTGATGAACGAGGCCGTCCGGATGCCGCTGAACGGCTACGCCGGCCCCGAGGTGATCGCGGAGGCCCTGCGCTGGCTGGTCTCGCCCGCCAACACCCACATGACCGGCCAGGTCGTCTACGTGGACGGCGGCGCCGAGGCGACCCTGCGCGGCCCGGACGTGTTCTGAGCAGGCGGCGGCCCCCGCCTCGCGGAGGGCGGCCGCCGCCGCGCTTCAGTGCCTGCTGGTGCCGGTGTCGTCGAGCGCGGCGACGCTGTAGGCGGCGTAGGTCCTGTGCGGCTCGCGTCCCTCGAAGTACGGGGTGACCTGCTCGCCGAGCTCCTCGACGGAGAAGACGCCGTCCGCGGCGGTGAACTTGTGCTCCACGGTCGGCGCCGCCATCAGCGCGACCATGTCGCCGTACACGACGAACACCTGCCCGCTGATCTTCTCCGCGGCCGGGGACGCGAGGTAGCCGACGAACGTCCCGACCCGCTCGGGCGCCATGGAGTCCAGCCCGCCGGGGGAGGTGCCCTCGGCGAACGTCGCCTCGGTCATCGCCGTCCGGGCGCGGGGGCAGATCGCGTTGGCGCGCACCCCGTACCGGCCGAGGCCCGAGGCGGTCGACAGCGTCAGCGCGACGATTCCGGCCTTGGCCGCCGAGTAGTTCGGCTGGCCCGCCGACCCGAACAGGAACGCCTCCGACGCGGTGTTGACCACCCGTCCGTAGACCGGGCCGCCCGCGGCCTTGCCGGCGGCGCGCCAGTGCACGGCGGCGGCCCGCGACACCGACGCGTGCCCCTTCAGGTGGACGCGGATCACGTCGTCCCAGTCCGGCTCCGACAGGTTGAACAGCATCTTGTCGCGCAGCACGCCCGCGTTGTTGACCAGGACGTCCAGCGAGCCGAACGTGTCGACGGCGGCCGACACCAGCGTGTCGCCCATCGACCAGTCGCCGACGTCCCCGGTCACCGCGACGGCCTGGCCGCCCGCCTGCTTGATCTCGGCGACGACCTCCTCGGCGGCCGGGCCCATGTCGTTGACGACGACGTTGGCGCCCCGCGCGGCCAGGGCGAGGGCCTCGCAGCGGCCCAGCCCCGCGCCCGCGCCGGTGACGATGGCGGTGCGGCCCGCCAGGGAGAGGTCAGCGTTCATCCGGAGCCTCCGGGGTCGGTGTTCGGAATCGTCCGCCGGGAGGCTAGTACGTATTCTAGTTCCGCCCCCGGAGACGTCCCGCTGAGCGGGCCCGCACCGGCCGTTCGATCGGCCCGGACCGCTGAGTGGGACACGCGCCCGCTCTGAATGAGAATGAATTCTAGTCTGGCGCCATGACGCTGATGTCCCCTTCACCCCGGTCGTCCGCTCTCCGAGCGGCAAGGCCGACCACCGCTGGGCCGAGCGCATCCTGACCAGCGAGCCCACGGCCCGACTTCCGCCCGGAGACGCCGCTGCGCTGGGCGGCGTACTGATCAGTTGTTCGTAGTGAAGAGAGTGTCCTCTATGCCCGAGGCCGTCATCGTCGATGCCGTCCGGACTCCGGTCGGCAAGCGGTACGGGGCCCTTTCGGGGCTCCACCCCGCGCAGCTGCTCGGGGCGGCGCAGCGCGGGCTGCTCGACCGCGCCGGTGTCGAGGCCGCGACGGTGGAGCAGGTCGTCGGCGGGTGCGTGACGCAGGCGGGCGAGCAGTCCAACAACGTGACCCGCAACGCCTGGCTGTACGCGGGCCTGCCCTACCGGACGGCGTGCACGACGATCGACTGCGCGTGCGGGTCGTCCCAGCAGGCCGTGCACATCGTCGCCGGGCTGATCGCCTCCGGGGCGGTCCGCACCGGGATCGGCTGCGGCGTCGAGGCGATGAGCCGGGTCTTCCTCGGCCAGGCGCTCACGCCGGAGACCGGCAGCCCGGCTCCGGACGGCTGGGAGCTGGACATGCCCGACCAGTTCACGGCGGCCGAGCGCATCGCCAAGAAGCGCGGCATCACCCGCGCGGACGCGGACGCGTTCGGGCTGGCGTCCCAGGTCAAGGCGAACGCGGCGTGGGCGCAGGACCGTTTCGCCGGCCAGATCCTGGAGATCGAGGCGCCGGTCATGACCAAGGAGGGCCCCACCGGGGAGACCGCCCTCGTCACCCGCGACCAGGGCTTGCGCGACACGACCGCCGAGGCGCTCGCCGGGCTGAAGCCGGTCCTCCCGGACGGCGTCCACACCGCGGGCAACTCCTCGCAGATCAGCGACGGCGCCGCGGCGGTCCTGCTGATGGCGGCGGACCGGGCCGCCGAGCTTGGGCTGCGTCCCCGCGCCCGGATCGTCGCGTCCGGGATGGTGGGCTCCGACCCGTACTACCACCTGGACGGGCCGATCGAGGCGACGCGGCACGTGCTGGACCGGGCCCGGATGAAGCTGTCCGACATCGACCTCGTGGAGATCAACGAGGCGTTCGCGTCGGTCGTGCTGTCCTGGGCCTCGGTCCACGGCGCGGACATGGACCGGGTCAACGTCAACGGCGGCGCCATCGCCCTCGGTCACGCGGTCGGCTCCACCGGAGCCCGCCTCATCACCCAGGCGGTGAACGAGTTGGAGCGGTCCGACAAGTCGACGGCGCTCGTCACGATGTGCGCGGGCGGCGCGCACTCCACGGCCACCATCATCGAACGGATCTGAGGAGCACATGACCATCGGGCTGACCGAGGAGCACCGCGACCTGCGCGACGCCGTGCGCGCGTTCACCTCCCGGCAGGTGACCCCCGCGGCCGTCCGCGCCGCCGTGGACGCCGACCGGGAGAAGGCACCCGCGTTCTGGGACGATCTCGCCGCGCAGGGCCTGCTCGGCCTGCATCTTCCCGCGGACGTCGGCGGCGCGGGCTACGGTCTGGTCGAACTGGCCGTCGTCCTGGAGGAGCTGGGGCGGGCCGTCGCTCCGGGGCCGTTCCTTCCGGCGGTGCTGGCGAGCGCCGTGCTGCACCGGGCGGGGCACACCGATCACCTGCCGTCCCTCGCCGACGGGAGCACGGTCGGTGCGGTGGGCCTGGACGCGGGGACGCTCACGATCTCCCGCACGGGCGGCGAGATCACGGTGACCGGAACGTCGGGCCCCGTCCTCGGCGCCCCGCTGGCCGACGTCCTCGTCCTCCCGGCGGAGGACGGCGACGCGGCGGCCTGGATCGTGCTGCCCCGGGACGCCGTGACGGTGGACGAACTGCCCAGCCATGACCTGACCCGGCGGCTGGCCCGGGTGGGGTTGGAGAACCGCACCGTCCCCGCCCGTTCAGTCCTGCATCTGGACTCGCAGGACGTGCGCGACCTCGCGGCGGTGCTGTTCGCCGCCGAGGCGTCCGGCCTGGCCGACCGGGCGACGACGACCGCCGCCGAGTACGCCAAGGTCCGCGAGCAGTTCGGCCGTCCCATCGGGCAGTTCCAGGGCGTCAAGCACCGCTGCGCCCGGATGCTCGCGCATGCCGAGCAGGCCCGCGCCTGCGCCTGGGACGCCGCCCGCGCCCACGACGAGGGCCGGCCGCGGGAGGCGTCGCTGGCGGCCGCCGTCGCCGGGGCCACCAGCGTCCAGGCCGCGTTCCAGACCGCGAAGGACTGCGTGCAGACCCTCGGCGGCATCGGCTTCACCTGGGAGCACGACGCGAGCCTCTACCTGCGCCGCGCCCAGACCCTCCGCGTCCTGCTCGGCTCCACCGCGTCCTGGCGCCGCCGCGTCGCCCGCCTCACCCTCGGCGGCGTCCGCCGCGAACTCCGCGTGGAACTCCCCACGGAGGCCGAGCAGATCCGCGCCGAGGTCCGCGCCGAGCTGGAGCCCGCGAAGGCCCTGGACGGCCGGGAGCGCCTCGCCTACCTCGCCGACCGCGGTTATACGTCCCCCCACCTGCCCGAGCCCTGGGGCAAGGGCGCCGACGCCGTCGCCCAGCTCGTCATCGCCGAGGAGATGCGCGCCGCCGGGCTGCGCGCCCACGACATGATCATCGGCAACTGGGTGGTGCCGACGCTGATCGCGCACGGCTCGCCCGCCCAGCACGAGCGGTTCCTGCCAGCCTCGCTGCGCGGCGACGTCCGCTGGTGCCAGCTGTTCTCCGAGCCAGGCGCGGGATCCGACCTCGCCGCCCTCAGCACCCGTGCGGACAAGGCCGAGGGCGGCTGGAAGATCACCGGCCAGAAGGTGTGGACGTCCATGGCCCGCGAGGCCGACTGGGGCATCCTGCTCGCGCGCACCGACCCGTCCGTCCCGAAGCACAAGGGCCTGTCGTACTTCCTGCTCGACATGAGGTCGCCCGGCATCGACATCCGGCCCCTGCGCGAGCTGACCGGCGACACCCTGTTCAACGAGGTGTTCCTCGACGGTGTGTTCATCCCGGACGACCTCCTCGTCTCCGCCCCCGGCGACGGCTGGAGGCTCGCCCGCACGACCCTCGCCAACGAACGCGTCTCGCTCTCGAACGACTCGTCCCTGGGCAGCGGCGGCGAGGCCCTCCTCAAGCTGGCGACGGACGCGGACGACGAGCGCCTGACCAACCTCGGCGGCATCCTCTGCGACGCGCAGTCGAGCAGCCTCTTCGGCCTGCGCACCACCCTGCGTTCCCTCGCCGGAGGCCAGCCCGGCGCCGAGTCCAGCATCGGCAAGCTGATCGGCGTCGAGCACATCCAGCAGGTGTGGGAGACGGCCGTGGACTGGATCGGCCCGGAGGCCCTCTCCGGCGAGGGCGAAGGCGGGATGGACGACCCGACCTGGATGTTCCTGAACTCCCGCAACATGTCGATCGCGGGCGGCACCACCGACGTCCAGCTGAACATCATCGGTGAGCGCCTGCTCGGCCTGCCGCGCGACCCCCGGGCGGCGTCGTGACCCTCGACCTCCAGGCCGGGTCGCAGGCGACCGGCGTGGACGCGGCGGCCGCGGCGGCCCGCCGCGTCCTCGACGCGCTGGTCCGCTCCGGTGACCTCTCGGGTGCCGACATGTCCGACGTGGCCGACCGCCTGAACGCCGTGGCCGACGACCTGGAGGAGGCGGCCCCGCCGCTGCGCGACCGCCTGGTCGACATGTGGCGCGGCGACGGCAACACCCGCCACGACCCCGTCACCGGCCCCGAGAACCCGATCGCCCCGCCGCTCGAATACACCGCCGCGGACTCCCGCACCATCGAGGCCACCGCGACGCTGGGCCTGCCGTACCAGGGGCCGCCGTCCAGCGTCCACGGCGGGATCTCTGCCCTCCTCCTGGACCACACCCTCGGCGTGGCGAACGGATGGGCGGGCAAGTCGGGCATGACGGCGGAACTCACCCTGCGCTACCGCCGCCTGACCCCCCTCTTCGAGCCACTCACGATCAGGGCCCGCCAGGTCTCCGTGGACGGCCGCAGGATCCGCACGGTTGGAGCGATCCAGGCGGGCGGCGAGGACTGCGTGACGGCCGAGGGCCTCTTCATCGCCAAACACCCACCCCGCCCCCGCTGACCTGCACCTCTGGAGATGCGTGTTGGCTGCGGGGCCACCAGGGGAACATGCGGTGCTTGAGGAGCAGGTCGACCGGCTCGGCCGCCGCCTCGACGTCTCGGCCAGGAATTGGCCGAGGCTCGGCCGCGTGCGGGAGGGTGGGAAAGTCAGAACGTGACGGAGGCGCGGTTGTTTCTGGGGTCGGCTGGGCTGGGGGCGTTGCCCGGGTGGCTGGGGGCGCTGCCGTTTGCGGCGCGTCGGGCGGTGCTCGTCCCCACTGCGGCGAATCCGCTGCCGTCCGCCCCGTTCGTCCGTGCCGCCGCTGACCTGCTCGCCGCCGAGGGGCTGGCGGTGGACGTCCTTGATCTCGAAGGCGCCTCAGGTGACGACGTCCGGCGCGTGCTGGACGGGGCCCAGGTCGTGTTCGTCACCGGCGGGTATCCCATCTTCCTGCTGGAGCATGTTCGTCGCAGCGGGTTCGATCGCCTTGCCGCGTCCGCCGTCGCCGACGGGTCCCTGGCCTACGTGGGGATCTCGGCCGGGGCCGCTCTCGCCGGGCCGGATCTGCGGCCGCTGCAAGCCGCGGACGATCCCGGAACCGTCGACTCCACCGCCGGGCTCGGCCTGGCCTCGTTCGTCGTGCTGCCGCACCGGAACCGAGGGCGGGCCGCGCGGCACGATCGGCTGGCTCGCGAGCCCGGCCGGACGTGGCGCGTGATCTCCATCAGCGACGACCAGGCCGTCGCCGTCGCCGGCGACGGCTTCGACATTCTGGGTTCCGGCTGATTCTCAGCATGGAACGCGGGTCGCGCTAACGGCCGGTCCCCAGGGCGGTGTGGGCCTTACAGCCCTTCCTGGCCTCGGTCTCGGACGGAACCCATGCCAGCGTCTTGCCCGGGGCGACCCTGGCGAGGACGCAGCGCGGTTTGCCCGTGGGGGCGGAGCCGCTGATCAGGGCCACGCCTACGGCGAAGTCGGATTGGGACTCGGTCTCGATCCTGATCGCGGGGTGAAGGCCGAGCTTCGCCAGCGCGGCGCGGACGTCCCTCTCCTCCACGCCCCGGCCCGAGGGAAGCGCGTTCACCTTGGGGAGAGCCCGCTCGACCCGCGCAGCCGAAAGCGGCGGTGCCTCGGGCCATGGGGCGAACGTCGGGGGAGCGCCGTCGGGACACGGAGCGGGCGGCGGGAGGTTGTCCCACTCGCCGGGCCTGCCGTCGAAGGCCAGCTCGAAGCAGCGGTCCGCAGTGACCTGCCCGGGTCCCTGGAACAGCCCCTCGCTTCGTTGCGCGATACCGGAGACCCGCACGATCACCCGGACGCCGCCCGGGTCGCCGGTGCCGGTGCCGGACACCTTTAGAACCTTGACGCCCGTGAGGTCAGCGACGTGATGGCCGATGTCGCTCGCCTTGGTCAGCCGGGTGCCGTACATGGAGTTGCTCACCTGCTCGGCCTTGTCGCGGGCGTCGTCCACGGCGTCCGCCTCGGCCGCGGCGCCGGTGCAGCCGGCGGCGGTCAGGGCGGTGACGGCGAGGGCCGCGATCAAGGTGAGTCGCACGGGGCGACTCAACCACACCGAGGGGGCGGCCCTCAGTCCGGCCAGCCGTCATGGTTCGTGCAGCTCTCGCGGGAGATGCTCGAGCCGGTGTCCGGGAATGTCCCGAAACGCTTGTGGTGGACGTGGGAGAAGAAGTAACACATCGACTCGCAGTCGGCGTCCGGGACGGCGATGAGGGGGTTCGCGGCCACCGCCGTGTAGAAGTCGCGGCCAAGGGCGACGATGAAGCCGCGCGCGTAGAGGAAGCCGTCGTCGGAGCCGTCCGTCACCGCGTGGACGTCGGCCCGGTCGATCTCGTGGAGCAGGCGCTCGCACGACCGGTCGAGGCCGGTCAGCTCGTCGGCGGTCAGGTCGCGGGCGGCGGCGGCGAGGTTGCCGAGGAACGCGTCCAGGGCCTTGGTGACCACAGAGACCTCGGTCATCTCCCAGGCGTCCGTGGACGGGTCCCGGGTGGTGAGGGCCCGCCGTGCCGCGCCGACCTCGGCCCCCAAGGGCGCCCACGCGGCCTCGATCACGTCCCAGAATCGCTCGTCGGTCATGGCGGAAGCCAACCAGGAGCCGCCGACAGTTCGCCGCGTCCCACCGGAGGCGGTCACGCCTGTGGTGGGCGGCAATGCCGGGGGAGGTCACGTAGATTGAATCTATGTAGACTTTATCTACATAGATTTGAGCTACCTCCTTGGGGGTCGGGTGTTCATCGGCAGGAGGGCCGAGCTGGCGCTGCTGGGGAAGCGGCTGGAGCGGGTCGCGGCCACGGGGGCGGGGACGGCGGTCGCCCTGCGCGGTCGCCGCCAGGTCGGCAAGTCGCGGCTCGTCCAGGAGTTCTGTGACCGGGCCGGGGTGCCGTACCTGTTCTCGGCCGCCACGAAGGGGGCATCGCCCGTCGAGGCGGTGGCCTCGTTCGCGCGCGACCTCAGGGAATCGGCCCTGCCGAGCGAGCCCGACCTCGTCCCCCGGCTGGACGGCGGCAACTGGCCCGACGCGTTCAGGGTCCTGGCGGCAACGCTGCCGGACACGCCGTCCATCGTCGTGCTGGACCAACTGCCGTGGCTCGCCGAGCAGGACCCCGTGTTCGACGGCGCACTGCAGACCGCGTGGGACCGGCTGCTGTCGTCCAAGCCCGTCCTGCTCCTGCTCCTGGGCAGCGACCTGCACATGATGGAGCGCCTCACCGCGTACGACCGCCCGTTCTACGGGCGGGCCGACAACCTGGTGCTCGGTCCGCTGAATCCGGCCGACCTGGGCCAGGCGCTCGGCCTCGGCGCCGCCGACGCCATCGACGCGCACCTGGTCTCCGGAGGGCTGCCGGGCATCATCCGCACCTGGCCCCACGCCACGCCCGCACTGGACTTCATGCGGGACGAGTGCGCCGACCCGGCCGCGGCCCTGTTCGGCGTGCCGGAGGCGTCCCTCCTGGCGGAGTTCCCCAACCCCGACACGGCGCGGCGCGTGCTGGAGGCCGTCGGCTCCGGTGACCGGACACACGCCAACATCGCCGCGGCGGCCGGTGGCCGAGGCGAGGCGCTCCCGTCCGGGACCCTGTCGCCTCTCCTGCGCCGGCTGACCGGGGAGAAGCACGTCCTCGTCGAGGACCGGCCCCTCTCCACGAAGTCCGGCAAGCCCGCTCTGTACCGGATCGCCGACAGCAACATGCGCCTCTACCTGGCGGTCCTCCGGTCGGCCCACGAGCAGGCCCGCCGGGGACGCCCGGAAGCGGGCTTCCGGCTGATCGAACGCCGCTGGACGTCCTGGCGGGGCCGGGCCGTGGAACCGCTCGTCCGGCAGGCCCTGGAGCTGTCGGACCTGCCCTGGCCGGACGTCGGCGCGGTCGGCGGCTGGTGGAACCGCCGCTTCGACCCGGAGGTCGACCTCGTCGGCGCCGACCGCGCCCCCGTGGCGGACCGGATCCACTTCGCCGGCTCGGTCAAATGGCTCAGCGGTCCGTTCGACGACCGCGATCTGGCGGACCTCCGCCGCGCCGCCGCCGAGGTTCCCGGCCTGGACCCGGCGACCGCGGGTCTCGTCGTGGTGTCCCTTTCCGGCACGGAAATCACCGGTGATGTCGCCCTGAGCTGGAGCCCCGACGATGTGATCGGCGCTTGGCGCCGGTAGGCGGGACGTCAGCGGCGGCCGATCGGGTGGGGGAGCACCGGCATTCCGCGGCGAAGTCACCTTTCCGGAGCCGGCGCAGTCGTGATGAGCGAGTACAGCGGATTCGCTTGGAGGAGTCATGGCATCAGCCATCCTGGTCACCGGTGGGACGGGCACGCTCGGGCGGCAGGTCGTGCCGCGGCTGCGGGAGGCCGGGCAGGACGTGCGGGTGCTCAGCCGCAGCAGGCGGGAGCCCGCCGACGGCGTCGAGTACGTGACCGGCGACCTGTCCAGGAACGAGGGGATCGACGCCGCGCTGGACGGCGTCGAGACCGTGATGCACCTCGCGGGCGGCAGCAAGGGCGATGACGTGGTCGCGCGGAACATGGTCCGCGCCGCCTCGCGCGCGGGGGTGAGGCACCTGGTGCTCATCTCGGTCATCGGTGCCGACAGCGTGCCGGTGGCCCGGCTCAGGACCCGCATCCCCGGGGAGGCCGGGCGCGCGTACCGCGCCGGCGACAACCTCTCCATCGAAGGGACCGACCGGGGCGTTCGCACCCGGGAGGACTTCCAGGCCGACCGGCTCGGGCGTCCCGCCCCCGTCCAGGCGGCGGCCGGCCGAACGCCTCGCCGCGACTCGTCCCGCGGCGTGTCTCCGCTGTCGCCGCAAGCGCGGGCGGGTCAGAGGACTTCGGTCTCGACCTGTTTGCGGAGCACCTTTCCGGTCGCGTTGCGGGGGAGGGGGTCGGTGGTGAGGTGCCAGCGCGACGGGACCTTGAAGTAGGCGAGGCGCTCCCGGGCGAAGTCGGTCAGTTCCTCGGCGGAGGGCGGGGCGTCGGCGAAGACGGCGACCGCCGCGACCTCCTGGCCGAGGTCGGGGTGCGGGACGCCGAGGACGATGCACTCGCGCAGCCCCGGGTACTCGGCGAGGACGTTCTCGATCTCCGCCGGGTAGACGTTCTCGCCGCCGCGGATGATCAGGTCGGAGCGGCGGGTGGTGAGCCGCAGCCGGCCCTGCTCGACCATGCCGATGTCGCCGGTGTGCAGCCAGCGGTCGGCGTCGAACGCGCGGGCGGTGGCCTCGGGGTCGCGCCAGTAGCCGACCATGTTGTAGGCGCTGCGGACGCAGACCTCGCCCTCGACGCCGTCGGGGAGCGGCCGGTCGCCGGGGTCGCGGATCTCCAGCTGCACCCCGACCGACGGGCGGCCGAGCGTCCCGGGCGCCTCCGCCAGGTCGGCGGGGGTGGCGGTGGACACGCCGGTGCACGACTCGGTGAGGCCGTAGCTGTCGACCAGGCCGCCCTTCGCGGGCGGGAACACCGCGCGCAGCCGCTCCTTGAACGCCGGTGAGGACGGCGCGGTGGCCAGCGAGAACGCCGTGAGCGAGGAGACGTCGTACTTCGCCAGGTCGTCGTGCTCGATCATCCGGTGCGCCATGGTGGGGACGGCGCCCCAGTTCGTCACGCGCTCGCGCTCGATGAGGCCGAGCACCTTGTCCACGTCGAAGCCGCCCTCGTGCATGATCACCGCGGTGCCGGTGGCGAGCCGGGGCACGGCGAGGTTGTGCAGGCACGCGATGTGGAACAGCGGCAGCGCCAGCAGGTAGCGGCGGGACGCGGGGTCCACCGGGTCGCCGAAGGCGCGCATCAGGGCGTCGTTGAAGCGGTGGTACTCGATCACCGAGGTCAGGTTCCGGTGCGAGTGGACGGCCCCCTTGGGCCGGCCCGACGTGCCGCTGGTGTAGAGGATGACCGCCGGGTCGTCCTCGGCGACCCGCGGCGGCTCCAGGACGGCGCCGCCGTAGCGGCGCGTCAGCGACGGGACGTCCCGCTCCACCGTCAGCACGTCCTCGGAGATCAGCGCCGCCCGCTTCTCGTCGGCGATGACGACCTTGGGGTCGGTGTGCCCGAGGGCGTACTCGATCTCGCGGGGCGCCCACCAGGCGTTGTAGCCGACCGCGACGGCCCCGGCGGCGATCGCCGCCCAGAACGAGATGATCCACTCGGGGCTGTTGGCGGCGTCGATCGCGATGCGGTCCCCGGGGCGCACCCCGAGGTCGTCCCGCAGCGCCTTCGCCATGGAGGCGACGGCGGTGGCGTGCTCGGCGAAGCTCAGCCGCCGGTCCGCGGTGACGATGTAGTCGCGGTCGCCGTGGGACGCCGAGCGGGCGAGCACCTCGCCGAGGCTGCGGGCGCGGTTCGCGAACACCGGGATCCGGGCGCCGAGCACGTCCTCCTCCCGCAGTTCGAACTCGCCACCGGGACCTGTCAGCTTCCTGACGATCTCCATCGGGACCCCTCCTCCTCGCCGGACGCGCTCATTGTCGGCCGCCCCACCACGGGCTTCACCAGGGCATTCCGCTCAGCGGGACCGCCGCCCGCACTTCCGGTCGCGGTGGTTCCCGGTGAGCGGGACTGGTCCCTTCGCGTGGTCCCCATCACATCACCATGGGCCCTCACCAGGACTGATTCAGTCCGGCCCCCGCCGCGTGCGGCGCAGGGGACCGGGCTGGGCGCGAAGCAGGACTGAGCGGAGTCGTTTCATGGGAAGCCTCAGCGGCAAGGCCGCGATCGTGACCGGAGCGGGACAGGGCGTCGGGCAGGGCATCGCGCTCGCGCTGGCGTCGGAGGGCGCGGCGATCGCCGTGCTCGGCAGGACGCGGGCCAAACTCGACGCGACGTGCGAGCTGGTCCGGGCGCGCGGCGCCGAGGCCGGCGCGTTCGTGTGCGACGTCGCCGACACCGAGGCGGTCCCCGCGGTGGTCGAGGGGGTCGCCGAGACGTTCGGCGGCGTCGACATCCTCGTCAACAACGCCTACTCCGGCGCCTACGGCCCGCTCCTGGAGATGAGCGACCGCGCGTTCCGGAAGGGGTTCACGACCGGCCCGTTCGCCGCGTTCGCGTTCATGAAGGCGTGCCACCCGCACATGAAGGCCCGCGGCGGCGGCAGCATCGTCAACCTCGTCACCTCCGCCATGGTCCGCTGGGACCCCGCCACCTTCGGCGCCTACGCGGCCGCCAAGCAGGCGCTCCGGTCGCTGACCCGCACGGCCGCCGCCGAGTGGGGGCCGGACGGGATCCGCGCCAACAGCATCGCCCCGCACGCCCTGTCGCCCGGCCTGAAGTGGTGGGCGGAGACGAACCCCGAGGAGGCCGAGGAGTTCCGCAGGACGATCCCCCTCGGCTACATCGGCGACTGCGAAGACGACATCGGCAGGGCCGTGGTGGCGCTCGTCCAGCCCGCCATGCGCTACCTCACCGGAGCCACCATCCCGCTCGACGGAGGCCAGGCCCACTTCGGCTGAACCCGCGGCGACACAGACCACGCCCCCCGCCTGACATCACCTCACCACCCCATGCCATCGGCCGCGTGCGCGCGCGCCGGTGAAAGGAGTACGTCCGCATGAAGGTCGACAAGATCGGACGCCTCGCGGCGGGAGCCCTTGCGGTCGCGCTCGTGACGACGTCCTGTGCATGAGACCGCTCGGGCACCGACGGGACGGCCGCCGGGAACGGTCCAGGCGGCGGCGCGAGCGCGGGCGCGGGCGCCAAGGCGTTCGGGACGCTGCCGTCCCCGTGCGGCCCGGGCGACGCCAAGGGCAGGACCGACCAGGGCGTCACCGACGACCAGATCGCGATCGGGTTCGGCGACGACCGCGGCTTCACCTCCGCGGCCGGCCCGCCCGCCGAGATCGAAGACCGGCTGTCCAGCGACTACCTGGGAGGTTGACCCACCATGCGCGCTGAGGAACGGCGCCAGAAGTTCAAGGACGACGTCGCGCGGCAGCGGCTCAGGACCGACCGGTCCCGCTTCGACGGGGCGGTGCGGATCGCCGGCGTCCTGGCCATGATCGCCGGCATCGCCGGGACCTTCGTCGCCTACAACGTCTCCCTCACCAAGGACGACCTGCGGGACGTGGGCTCGCTGCAGACGCTCGCCGTCGGGTTCCTGGCGGTGACCGTCCTCGGCGCGGCCCTCTACCTGGCCGCCGCCGTCACCCGCGTCCTGCGCCTGTGGCTGCTGCGCCAGCTCGTGGAGCAGCAGTCCCAGGCCGACCAGATCGCCGCCGCGCTGCGCGGGGACGCCTAGCGGCTCGATGCTCCCGGTCAGCGGGATGTCCGGAGTGCCCGGACATCCCGCTGATTAACGTCTAGTCCCGATGGAGGACTCTCACATGAACGACCGGAAGCCCGACGTGTTCACCCCGGCCAAGCTGGGCCCTGTCACGCTGCGGAACCGCACGATCAAGGCGGCGACGTACGAGGGGCTGACCAGGGACGGCCAGGTCACCGACGCGCTGATCGACTTCCATGTCCGGCACGCGCGCGGCGGCGTCGGGATGACCACGGTCGCGTACTGCGCCGTCGCGCCGGAGGGCCGCACCGACCGCAGGCAGATCCACTGGCGGGACGAGGCGATGCCCGGCCTCCGCAGGCTGACCGACGCCGTGCACGCGGAGGGAGCGGCCGTCCAGGCGCAGATCGGGCACGCCGGTCCGGTCGCCAACCCCAAGAGCAACGGGCTCCCCGCCCTCGCGCCCAGCCGCCGCTTCCACCTGACCACGCAGACCGTCACGAAGGCCGCCACGCACGCGGACCTGGAGCGCGTCGTCGAGGCGCACGGCCGCGCGGGCCGGATGGCGGTCGAGGCGGGGTTCGACTCCGTCGAGATCCACATGGGGCACAACTACCTGACGAGCTCGTTCCTCAGCCCCAAGGTCAACCACCGCGGGGACGAGTACGGCGGCTCGCTGGAGAACCGCGCCCGGCTGGCGCGCGACATCGGCCGCGCCGTCCGCGACGCCGTCGGCGACCGCATCGCGATCACCGCCAAGCTCAACATGGACGACGGCGTGCCCGGCGGCTTCTGGATCGACGAGGCCATCCAGGTGGCGCGGTGGCTGGAGGCCGACGGCACCGTCGACGCCCTCCAGATGACCGCCGGCAGCTCCCTGCTCAATCCCATGTACCTGTTCAAGGGCGACGCGCCGCTGCACGAGTTCGCCGCCGTGATGAAGCAGCCGACCAGGCTCGGGATCAAGCTGATCGGCAAGCACTTCCTGAAGTCCTACCCCTACGAGGACCTCTACCTGCTCAAGGACGCCCGGCAGATCCGCGCCGCGGTGGGCCTGCCGATGATCCTGCTGGGCGGCGTCACCGACAGGGCGGGCATGGACACCGCGATGGCGGAGGGCTTCCCGTTCGTCGCGATGGCCCGCGCCCTGCTGCGCGAGCCCGACCTGATCAACCGGATCCAGGACGACCCCGCGACCGGGTCGCTGTGCATCCACTGCAACAAGTGCATGACCGCGATCTACGGCGGCACCCACTGCGTCCTGTCCACCGAGCCGGCCTGGGGTGCCGCGCGTGCGTGACGAGACGATCGCGGCGATGCTGCTGGACCGGCTGGGCGACACCCGGCCCGGCCTGCGCAGCCGCGAGCGGACCTGGTCGTGGGACGAGGTCGTCCGGGAGAGCGCGGCGCGCGCGTCGCTGGCCCGCGGGCTGCGCCGGAACAGCCCTGTCTCTTGCGAGGGGGCGACCCCCCGCTCCCCCCGGAACAGCCCTGTCTCTTGCGAGGGGGCGACCCCCCGCTCCCCCCGGAACAGCCCGTTCCACATCGGCGTGCTCCTGGAGAACGTCCCGGAGTACGTCCTGTGGCTCGGGGCGGCGGCGCTGGGCGGCGCGACGATCGTCGGCATCAACCCCACCCGGACCGGCGCCTACCTGGAGCAGGAGGTCCGGCACACCGACCTCCAGCTCGTCGTCACCGACCGGGCCGGGCTGGAGCTGCTGGACGGCCTCGACATCGGCGTCCCGCGCGACCGCTTCCTGCTGGTCGACGACGACGGCTACCCGGAGCTGGTCGCGGCCCACGCCTGCGAGCCCGAACCCGACGAGTCGATCACCCCGGAGACCCAGCTGCTCCTGCTGTTCACCTCCGGGACGACCGGCGCGTCGAAGGCGGCGCGCTGCTCGCAGGGCCGGCTCGCCGAGCTCGGCCGCGCCAACAGCGCCAAGTACGACGTCAAGCGCGAGGACGTCAGCTACTGCCCGATGCCGCTGTTCCACGGCAACGCGCTGATGGCGCTGTGGGCGCCGTCGCTGGCGGTCGGCGCGACCGTCGTCCTCGCGAGGAGGTTCTCCGCGTCCGGGTTCCTGCCGGATGTCCGGTACTACGGCGCGACGTTCTTCACCTACGTCGGCAAGGCGATCGGCTACGTCCTCGCCACCCCCGAGAGGCCGGACGACGGCGACAACACGCTCACGCACGGGTTCGGGACGGAGGCGTCCCCGGAGGACAAGGCCGAGTTCCTGCGCCGCTTCGGCGCGCGGCTGGTCGAGGGCTACGGGTCCAGCGAGAGCGCCGGCATGATCAGGCGGGATCCGCAGGCGCCGCCGAGCGCGCTCGGGCGCCCCGCCCACGACGGCGTCCGCATCGTCAACCCCGAGACGCGCGAGACCTGCGCGCCCGCCGACCTGGACGGGCACGGCCGCGTCACCAACGCCGAGGCCGCCGTCGGGGAGATCGTCGACGTGCACGGCGCGGCCGGGTTCGAGGGCTACTACCGGAACCCGGAGGCCGACGCCGAGCGGGTCAGGCACGGCTGGTACTGGACGGGCGACCTCGGCTACGTCGACGGCGACGGGTTCCTGTACTTCGGCGGGCGCTCCGGCGACTGGATCCGGGTGGACTCGGAGAACATCTCCGCGCTGGTCACCCAGAACGTCGTCCGCCGCCACCCGAGAATCGTGGACGCGGTCGCGTTCGGCGTGCCCGACCCGCGCTCGGGCGACCAGGTGATGGCGGCGATCGAGATCCCCGAGGGCGTCGAATTCGAGGACCTGGACCTGCCCGCCTTCCTGGCCCGCCAGGACGACCTCGGAACCAAGGGCGCGCCCCGGTTCGTGCGCGTCTCGCACGCGCTGCCGACGACCGGGTCGGGAAAGCTCAGGAAGAAGGAGCTCCAGCTCGACGGCTGGCGCACGTCCGACCCCGTGTTCCGGTGGGCGGGCCGGGGCTCGCCGGAGTACGTCCTGATGACCGAGGCGGACAAGGCCGCGCTCCGCGAGGAGTTCACCGCCGCGGGCCGCGGGCGCTTCCTCCCCTGACCGAGAAAGGGCATGTATGGATCTGCGTGAGTCCGAGGCGCATCGCGAGTTGCGCGCGGAACTGAGGGCGTACTTCGCGGGCCTGCTGCCCGAGGACGTGCGGCGCCGCGCCGGCGAGCAGGGCGTGGGCGGCGAGCGGTTCCGCGAGATCGTCAAGATGCTCGGCAACGACGGCTGGCTCGGCTACGGCTGGCCGGAGGAGTACGGCGGGCAGGGCAGGTCGATCGCCGAGCAGTACGTCTTCTTCGACGAGGTGCAGCGCGCCGGGCTGCCGTTCCCGTTCGTCACCGTGAACACGGTCGGCCCCACGCTGATGCGGTTCGGCACCGACGAGCAGAAGCGCAGGTACCTCCCGGGCATCCTGTCCGGCGACATCGTCTTCGCGATCGGCTACACCGAGCCCGAGGCCGGGACCGACCTCGCCTCGCTGCGCACCCGGGCCGTCCGGGACGGCGACCGGTTCGTCGTCGACGGCGGCAAGGTCTTCACCAGCGGCGCCAACACCGCCGACCACATCTGGCTCGCGGCGCGCACGAACCCGGACGCGCCGAAGCACAAGGGCATCTCGATCCTGATCGTCCCGACCGACGCCGACGGGTTCTCCTGGAGCCCGATCCCGACGGTCGGCGGGATGGTCGTGACGGCCACGTACTACAACGGCGTCGCGGTGCCCGCGTCGTCGGTGGTCGGGGACGTCGACGGCGGCTGGAGCCTGATCACCACGCAGCTCAACCACGAGCGCGTCGGGCTCGCCGCGCTCGGCGGCCGGATGATCAGGCTGTGGGAGGACGTGCGCGACTGGGCGCGCGAGAACGGGGTGATCGACCTGCCCTGGGTGCGGGCCGACCTCGCCCGCACGCACGCCAGGCTGGAGGCGATGCGGCTGATGAACTGGAAGATGACGATGGCGGTCGAGGCCGGAACGCTGACCGGCGCGCAGGCCGGCGCCGCCAAGACCTACGGGACCGAGACGCACATCGAGGTCCAGCGGACGCTGACCGGGGTACTCGGCGCCGCCGGCCGGATCCGCCCCGAGTCGCCGGGGGCCGTGCTGCACGGGCAGATCGAGCAGCTGTCGCGGCAGGGCATCGTCAACACCTTCGGCGGCGGCGTCAACGAGGTGCTGCGCGACATGGTCGCCGTCCAGGGGCTGGGCCTGCCGAGGGCGAGGCGGTCATGAGCGGGAGCGGCGAGGAGTACGAGGCGCGCCTGCGGGCGTGGGTCGGGCGGCCCTACGGCGCGCGGCGGGCCGGGCAGGACCCGGTGAACGTCCCCATGATCCGGCACTGGGTCGAGGCGATGGCGGACGGCAACCCCGTCTACCTGGACGAGGAGGCCGCGCGGGCCACCGGCCGCGACGGCGTCGTGGCGCCCGCGTCGATGATGCAGGCGTGGACGATGCGCGGGTACGCCGCGTCCGTCCGCGCCGACCCCGCGGGCCCGGACGAGCTGACCGAGCTGCTGGCCGAGGGCGGCTACACCTCCGTCGTCGCCACCGACTCGGAGTTCGAGTTCCACCGGGAACTGGTGCCGGGCGACCGCGTCAGCGTCGAGGAGACCGTCGAGTCGATCTCCCCGGAGAAGAGGACCGCGCTCGGCACGGGACGCTTCGTCAGCACGGTCAAGACGTACCGGGACGGGGCGGGCGAGGTCGTCGCCACGCAGCGGTGGCGCCTCCTGAGGTTCCGCCCCGCCGAGAAGCCCGCCGAGAAGCCCGCCGAGAAGACGGAGCCGAAGGCGCTGCGCCCGCGCCCGGCGATCAACCCGGACAACGCGTTCTGGTTCGAGGCGGCCCGCGAGCACCGGCTCGTCATCCAGCGCTGCGCCGACTGCAAGTCGCTGCGGCACCCGCCGGGGCCGTGCTGCCCGCAGTGCGGCTCGTTCGACTGGGACACCGTCCAGGCGTCGGGCGACGGCCACGTCCACAGCTACGTCGTCAACCACCACCCGCGCCACCCCGCGTTCGACTACCCGCTGGTCGTCGCGGTGATCGAGCTGGCCGAGGGGACGCGGCTGATCGCGAACATGACCGGGGTCGCGCCGCAGGACGTCGAGGTCGGCATGCCCGTCGTCCTGGACTGGATCGACCCGGACCCCGACCTGTCCCTGCCGGCGTTCCGCCCGGCCGGACCGAAGGAGCGCTGATGGACTTCACCCTTGGCGAAGAGCCGGCGGCGGTCAGGGACCTCGCCCGGCAGATCTTCACCGACCGCGCCACGCAGGCGCGGATCAAGGACGCCGAAGGGTCCGGGCACGGGTACGACGAGGGCCTGTGGGCCGAGCTGGGCGAGACGGGGCTGCTCGGCGTCGCGCTGCCCGAGCCGGCGGGCGGCGCGGGCCTCGGCGCCGCCGGCCTGGCCGTCCTGCTGGAGGAGCAGGGCCGCACCGTCGCCCCCGTCCCGGTCTGGCCCGCCGTCGTCGCCGCGCTCACGCTCGCCGCGCACGGCGAGGACGTCCCCGCGGCCTTCGCGGACGGGACGTCGCGGCCGACCGTCGCGCTGGAGGAGTTCGGCGCCGCCGACCCCGCCGCGCCGCGCTGCGCCGCCGTCCGCGACGGCGGGAACTGGCTGCTGACCGGCACGAAGGCCGCCGTTCCGACGCCCTTCGGGGCGAGCCACGTCCTCGTCTCGGCCGCGTCGCCGGAGGGGCCCGGCCTGTACCTGCTGGAGACCTCGGCCGCCGGGGCGTCGTGGGAGCGCGCCGAGACCACCAGCCGGGACGTCGCCGGGCACCTGACCCTCGACGCCGCCCCGGCGCGTGCCCTTCCCGGCGGCGCGCTGGACACGGCGCTGCGGCTGGCCCGCGTCTCGCTGGCCGCCGTCCAGGTCGGCGTCGCGGAGGGCGCGCTGCGCATGGCCGCCGACTACCTGTCGGGCCGCGAGCAGTTCGGCCGCCCGCTCGCCACCTTCCAGGCCGCCCAGCACCAGCTCGCAGACTGCTACATCGAGATCGACGCGATGCGCGTCTGCCTCTGGCACGCCCTCTCGCTGGTCGACGCCGGGGAGGACGCCGATACCGCCGTGCTCGTCGCCAAGTGGTGGTCGGACGAGGGCGGGCTGAACGTCGTCCACCGCGTCCAGCACCTGCACGGCGGCATCGGCGTGGACGTCGACTACCCGGTGCACCGCCACTTCCTGTGGGGCAAGCAGATCTCCGGGACGCTCGGCGGCGCGTCCTTCGACCTGGAGCTGCTGGGGGCCGCCCTGTGACCGGAGACGCCGCGGGCAGGAGCTACGAGGGTGTGGCGGTGGGGGAGCAGCTCCCCGAGCTGAGCATCCCGCTGACCCGCACGATGATCGTCGCGACCGCGCTGGCGAGCCGCGACTACCAGGACGTCCACCACGACCCTTCGCTCGCCGTCGAGCGCGGCTCCAGGGACGTCTTCATGAACATCCTGACGACCAACGGGCTCGTCGACCGGTACGTGACGAGCTGGGCCGGGCCCGCCGCGGTCGTGAAGGCCATCAGGATCAGGCTGGGCGCGCCCAACTACCCGGGCGACACGATGGTGCTGACCGGCACCGTCGCCGCCAAGGACGACGCCGGCCGCCGGGTCGAGATCGCGGTGCGCGGCGTCAACGCGATCGGCCCGCACGTCACCGGCACCGTCGTGGTCGAGCTGCCCGCCGTGGCACCGTCCGCCGTGGCACCGTCCGCCGGCCGAGCGCAGGGGAGCGGCGCATGAGCGTGCTGCCAGGGGCGGCCGCGGTCGCCGGGATCGGCGCCACCGAGTTCTCCAAGGAGTCGGGTCGCAGCGAGCTGCGGCTGGCCTGCGAGGCGGTGCTCGCCGCCGTCGTGGACGCGGGGCTCCAGCCGTCCGACGTGGACGGCATGGTGACCTTCACCGCCGACACCAACTCCGAGATCCACATCGCGCGCAACCTCGGCATCGGCGAGCTGAAGTTCTTCTCGCGCATCGGGTACGGCGGCGGCGCGGCCTGCGGCACCGTCCAGCAGGCGGCGATGGCCGTCGCGACCGGTGTCGCCGACGTGGTCGTGTGCTACCGCGCGTTCAACGAGCGGTCCGGCACCCGCTACGGCCTCGGGCAGGCCGACCGCCCGATGGACGTCAGCGCCGACAGCGCCGCGTACGCGTGGATGAACCCGTTCGGCCTCTCGACCCCCGCCCAGTGGGTCGCGATGTTCGCCCGCCGCTACATGCACGAGTACGGCGCGACCAGCGAGGACTTCGGCCGCATCGCCGTCGTCGACCGCAGGCACGCCGCCGCGAACCCGGCCGCGTGGTTCTACGGGCGGCCGATCACGCTGGAGGACCACCAGGCGTCCCGCTGGATCGCCGAGCCGCTCCGCCTCCTGGACTGCTGCCAGGAGAGCGACGGCGGCCAGGCCCTCGTCGTCGTCTCCGCCGAGCGCGCCCGCGACCTCCCGCACCGGCCCGCCGTGATCTGGGGCGCGGCGCAGGGCTCCGGCAACGACCAGCACATGATGACCAGCTACTACCGCTCGGAGATCACCGGCATTCCCGAGATGGGGCTGGTCGGACGGCAGCTCTACGGCCAGTCGCGCCTCACCCCGGCCGACGTCCAGGCCGCGATCCTCTACGACCACTTCACGCCGCTCGTCCTCCCGCAGCTGGAGGAGCTGGGCTTCTGCGCGAAGGGCGAGGGCAAGGACTTCGTCGCCGACGGCAACCTGGAGCTCGGCGGGCGGCTTCCGGTCAACACCCACGGCGGCCAGCTCGGCGAGGCCTACATCCACGGGATGAACGGCATCGCCGAGGCCGTCCGGCTCGTCCGCGGCACCTCGGTGAACCAGCCGGGCGACGTCCACAACGTCCTGGTCACCGCCGGCACCGGCGTCCCGACCAGCGGGCTGATCCTGGGGGCGGACGAATGAACGGGACACACGAATGGCAGGGGCGTGCGCTCGGCGCGCGCACGGTGACCTACGACGAGACGCGGCCCATCCTCTACGCGCTGGCGGTGGGTGCGGGCGCCTCGGACCTGGACCTGGTGTTCGAGGAGAGGCTCCGGGTCCTGCCGACGTTCGTGCTGACCCTCGCCCAGTGGGCGCCGGACGCCCTGGGCTCGGCGGGCGCGTTCGACGTGCGGACGGCCGTCCACGGGACGCAGCGCCTCCGCGTCCTGAAGCCGCTGCCGCGTTCCGGCTCGGTGGAGATGAGCGCCCGCGTCGCCGACGTGTGGGACAAGGGCTCCGCGGCCGTCTTCGACGTGGCGGTCGAGAGCGAGTACTTCGAGGCGACGTGGTCGCTGTTCGCGCCGGGAGGCGGTGGTTTCGGCGGCGAGCGCGGCCCGTCGTCCCGCCGCCGCCCCGAGGCCGACCCGGACGGCGTGCTGACCGCCCGCACGGCGTCCGGCCAGGCGGCCCTCTACCGGCTGCTCGGCGACCGCCACCACCTGCACATCGACCCGGAGGCGGCGAAGGCGGCCGGGATGCCGCGCCCCATCATGCACGGCCTGTGCACGCTCGCGGCCGTCACCCTCCCGCTCGCCGAGTCCCTCGGCGCCCACCCGGCCGACCTGGCCGAGCTCGAAGGCCGCTTCGCCGCGCCCGTCTTCCCCGGCGACGCGCTCCAGGTGGGCACCTGGCGGGACGGTGACGCGGTCCTCTTCGAGGCGGCCGTGGACGGGACGACGGTCATCTCGGGCGGCCGGGCCCGCTTCGGCGCGGCACGCTAGGCCGCGCCATGGACGATCCTTCGAGCGTCGTCGTGACCGGTGGGAACCGGGGTGTGGGGCGCGCGGTCGCCGCGGAGGCCGTCCGGCGCGGCCACCGGGTGACGATCGTGGCGCGGCGGCCGGACGCGGGCGCCGCCGCGGCACGGGACGTCGGCGCCGACCTCGTCGTGGGCGACCTGTCGTCCGTCCGCACGGTCCGTGAGCTGGCCGGGGCGCTCGCCGCGGCCGGCCCCGGGCCGAGCGTGCTCGTGCACAACGCGGCGCTCTGGCCCGACCGGCGCGAGGCCAACGAGGACGGTCTCGAGCAGGCGTTCTTCACCAACCACCTGGCGCCGTTCCTGCTGAACCGCCTGCTGGAGGAGCGGCTGCGCCGGGTCGTGCAGGTCAGCGCCGCCCTCTACGCCGCGGGCCGGGTCGACCCCGACCGGACGCCCGAGGGCCGGGACTTCCACCCCGTGCGCACCTACGCCGACACCAAGCTGGCGAACCTGCTGATGGTCCCGCTGTTCGCCGAGCGGTGGAAGGACGCCGGGGTGACGATCGACGCGGTGCACCCGGGCGTGCTGCGGACGGACCTCACCACACGGGGCGGGCCCTTCGGCCTGCTCATGAGGGCCGTCAGACCGATGCTGAAGCCGGTGGGCAGGGCCGCCCCGCCCGTCGTGGACCTGGTGGACTCCGCCGGCACCGGACGGTACTTCCACCTCGCCAAGGAGAGGCCGCTCAGGCCCAGGGCCCGCGACGGCGCGCTCGCCCGCCGCCTCTGGGACGACGCCGAAAGCGTCCTCGCCACCGTGTAGCAGCGCCAGGCCCCCCTGCCCCGCCCGGGCCCTGCCCGCGCTGCGCCGGGGTTCACGGATTCTTCATCCGCCGTCACGGGACCGGCATCTCCATCGTCGTCGCAGCTCAGCGGCTCTCGTCCGGCGGCAGACGGCACCTTCCGACCAACCGCGGTACCGCGCATGGGCAAAGCGTGACGTTTATTCGGATTTGTCGAGAATGTCACCGTCGCAGTGCCGTCGTTCCCGCTCCCCCTCGGGGCCCCAGCCCCGGCCCGGGGACGACTGCGGAAAGGCGTCCGATGCGACGACTCCTCACGCTCGCGCTCCCCGCCGCACTGAGCGCGGCACTGCTCGGTGCGGCCGCCGCGCCCGCGTCCGCCACACCGCCCAACATCCCGTCCGCCGCCACGGCCGCGAGCCGTCTGGCCACCCTCACCGTGGCCGCCGAATCGCACCAGAGCACCTACGACCGCGACCTGTTCCCGCACTGGATCACCATCTCCGGCACGTGCAACACCCGCGAGACCGTGCTGAAGCGGGACGGCACGAACGTCACCACCGACTCCGCGTGCGCCGCGACGTCCGGCCGCTGGTACTCGCCCTACGACGGCGCCACCTGGACGCTCGCGTCCGACCTGGACATCGACCACATGGTGCCGCTCGCCGAGGCGTGGGCGTCCGGCGCCTGGTCCTGGACGACCTCCCGCCGCCAGACGTACGCCAACGACCTCAGCGGCCCCGAGCTGTGGGCCGTCACCGACAACGTCAACCAGGCGAAGAGCGACAAGGACCCGGCGGAGTGGCAGCCGTCGGTCACCTCCTTCCGCTGCACCTACGCCCGCGCCTGGATCCAGGTGAAGTGGTACTACAGCCTGACCGTGGACAGCGCGGAGAAGAGCGCGCTCAACACGATGCTCGGCACCTGCTGACCGAGCGTCCCGCCGCCGGCGCCTGCGAGACCCTTCCCGCAGGCGCCGGTGCGGCGTAGGCCCTCAGCCCGCCCGGTGGTGGAGGAGGCCGCTCGCGACCACCTCGTCCCAGCGGTCGTCCGGCGCCGGGAACCTGTCGAAGCGGATCGACGTGCTCATGGTCGGCCCGCAGACTACCGATCTCTCAGGACGGCGCGGTCTCGGCGCCGCGCCACATCCGCAGGTAGGCCTCCGCCCCGCGCGCCATGTCCTCGGTGATCTCCGGCCCGCCGACCGCGCGGATGTCGGCGATCCAGTCGGGGACGAGGCCGTAGTTCGCGACGCCGTCGGTGTTGAGGTCCCAGGTGCGCAGCCCTGCGCGGAGGCGGTCGAGCCTCACCGCCGGGTCGATCGGCGAGGTGAAGGGATAGCGCAGCGGGCCCGCCTCGCCACCCGTGCGGGGCTCCGGCAGCGCGCCCATGCCGTTCGCGTCGAGCCCGTACCCGTAGCCGAACGGGCGGGCGGGATCGCGCTGGGCCTTGTTGCGCCGCCACTCGGCGGTGAACCGGTCGGCCGCACTGCCGTACCCGGCCACCATGCCGCCGAGCCGGTAGACGCGGGGCAGGTAGGTCGCGTCCATCCAGCTGTGGGAGGAGATGACGCCCGGGTACCGCGCGGCCTCCAGGACGCCGAGGGCCTGCCCGGCGGCCTTCGCGCTCATGTGGTCGATCTCGACGAGCATGTGCCGCTTCATCATCCCCTGGATCATGTACGCGCCGAGGTCGCTGAGCCCCCGGACGTTGCAGTGCGGGGCGCTCGGATAGATCGGGAGCGTGATCCCCGCCAGCCCGAGCAGCTTCAGGATCGGTTCGAGGGCGTCGCCGACCTCGCCCGCCGGGGCGATCGTGTTGTCGTGGGCGGGGCCGGTGCACGTCTCGGCCTGCCAGAACCGCCCGGTGCCGACGAAGTTGGCGAGGTTGACGAACGCGCCCGCCACGCCACCGTCGAACCGCACGCCGCAGAGCGCGTTGTCGTACTTGTGGCACACGAACATCGAGGCCACGCCGAGGCTCCGCGCCTCGTCCAGCCCCCGGTCGATGTCGGCGCGGGTGCAGGCCGGGCCGCCCTTGACGAGTCGGCAGCCGAACGGCTCTGAGGTCTCGATGCCGAGGACGACGGCGAGCTTGCCGTCCTCGATGACCCGGCGGGCGTCCGCCGAGTCGCGCACGATCCGGAACCAGCCCCTGCCGGGGCCGCCGCTCCGCTCGTCGATGAAGCTCTGCATCTCCTGCATCCGCTGCGCCTGGAGCCGGATCACGGCCATCTCGTCGCAGGGGTTGCGCTTGAGCGGGTAGATCTCGCAGAGCTGCCGGTTCGCCACCAGGTGGTTCACGAGGACGCGCTGCCCGGCCCGCCAGGACCGCTCCAGCCACTCGTAGTACACCTGCTGGTGGGTGCGGGAGTCGTAGGCGGGCCAGTCCTTGAACGTCGGCCAGCCGGTCGGGTCGTGGGTCCCGAACGGGGTGCCGTACCTGGTGAAGTTCTCCCACCAGGCGAGCACGCCGTTGCCGGCGTGGTCGGGGCAGTCGCGCAGCGCCTCCTGGATGCCGCGCGGGTCGAACGGCCTGCCGCACATGAGCGCCCCGCCGAACGCCTCGTACGCCATCAGGTGGCTGTGGGCGTCGATGTAGCCGCGCACCTCGCGCGGCTCGTCCCCCGCATGCGCGCGGGGGACGGGGAGGAGGGCGAGCAGGAGAACGAGGAGGATCGGAACGCAGGTGGCACGGCGGACGGGCATGGGGCACCTCGGCCGGGGAGACGTCCAGTGGCTCTCAGCCGAGTGAAACACCGATCCGAGAAAATGTGAATAGTCCTCATGTTGATGCTGGTCAACCCCGGTGCGCCAGGGAGGACGCGCCGCGAGGCGGCCACCAGGGAGCTCCGCTACACCCTTCGTCCGTGCGGAGGAGACGGGTGTACCGGTCACCGGGACGCCCGGGGCCGGGCGGAGGCGCGACCGGGATGATGGTGGCTCATGAGCGAGCTGACGGTTCCGGGGTTGGTGGCGCGGGCGGCGAGGGAGTTTCCGGACGCGGAGGCGGTCGTGGACGGGGACGTCCGGGTCACCTACGCCGAGCTGCGGGAGCAGGTCCGCCAGGCCACGGGGGCCTTCGCCGGCGCGGGGATCGAGCCGGGGGACCGCATCGCGGTCTGGGCGCCGAACGGGCTGCGCTGGATCGTCACCGTGCTCGGCGCGCTCGGCGCGGGCGCGACGCTCGTCCCGCTCAACACCCGCTGCAAGGGCGACGAGGCCCGGTGGCCGCTCTCCAAGGCCGGAGCGAAGATCCTGTTCGTGGAGGACGGGTTCCTCGGCATCGACTATCCCGGCATGCTCGGCGTGGACGGATCCGGCGTCCCCGGGCTGCCCGCGCTGCGGACGGTCGTCACGTTCAACGGCTCCGCGCGCCCGGGAGTGATCTCCTGGGACGACTTCACCGCCGAGGCCGCGCCCCCGGACGAGGCGGACGCGCGGGCGGCGGCCGTCGCACCGGACGATGTCGCCGACATCCTGTTCACCTCCGGGACGACCGGCAGGCCCAAGGGCGCCGTGGTCACCCACGAGCAGAACGTCCGCACCTACCAGGCGTGGGCGGGGCGCACCGGCGTGCGGGCCGGCGACCGCTACCTCATCGTGAACCCGATGTTCCACACGTTCGGCTACAAGGCCGGCGTGCTGGCGTGCGTGATGCAGGGCGCCACGATGGTGCTGCAGCGCACGTTCGACGTCCCGGAGACGCTGCGGCTCATCGAGCGGGAGAGGATCACCGTCCTGCCGGGGCCGCCGACCATCTACACCGCGCTCCTGGACGCCCCCGGCCGCGACGAGCGCGACCTGTCGTCGCTCCGGCTGGCGGTGACGGGCGCGGGGGACGTGCCCGTCGCGCTGGTGCGGCGCATCAAGGACGAGCTGTTCCCGCAGGTCGTGACCGCGTACGGGCTGACCGAGTCGTCCGGCACGGTCTCGGCCTGCTCGGTGGACGACGACGACGAGACCATCGCCACCACGTCCGGCAGGCCCATCGCCGACGTCGAGGTCGCGATCGTCGACGGCAGCGGCGAGCGGGTCCCGGCCGGCACCGACGGCGCGATCCTCGTCCGCGGCTACAACGTCATGAAGGGCTACCTGGACGACCCGGAGGCGACCGCCGAGACGGTCCGCGACGGCTGGCTCGACACCGGGGACCGCGGGCGCGTCGACGAGCGCGGCAACATCACCATCACCGGGCGCACCAAGGAGATGTTCGTCGTCGGCGGGTTCAACGTGTACCCGGCCGAGGTCGAGAACGTCCTCGCCCGCCACGACGCCGTCGCCGAGTCGGGCGTCGTCGGCGTCCCGGACGCGCGCATGGGCGAGGTGGGGCGCGCCTACGTCCGGCTCCGCCCCGGCCGGACGACCACGCGGGACGAGCTGGTCGCGCACTGCCGGGAGCGGCTCGCGAACTTCAAGGTCCCCCGGGAGGTCATCTTCGTGGACGACCTCCCGAAGACCGCGTCGGGCAAGATCTGGCGCGTGAAGCTCAAAGAGCGGCGATGACCCGCGCCCTGTGCTCGGCCACGGTGCCCCAGGCCGCGTACAGGGCCCGCGCCTTGCGGATCCACAGCGACGGGTCGTACTCGTCGGTGTAGCCGATCGCGCCGTGCACCTGGAGAGCGGTCTTGGCCATCCCGTAGGACGCCTCGGACGCGGCGACCTTCGCGGCGGACACGTCCCGCGCGAAGTCCGGCGTCCCGTACGCCAGCGCCGCCCCGAACACCAGCGGGCGGGCGAACTCCAGCTCGACCATCGCGCTCGCCAGCTGGTGCTTGATCGCCTGGTACTCGCCGATCGGGCGGCCGAACTGCCGCCGCGTCCCGGCGTACTCGACGGACACCTCCAGCAGCGCCTGCCCGAGCCCGACCTGCTGCGCCGCGCACAGCAGCACGCCGAGGTCGGTGAACCCCGCGCCCCCGGGGACGCGGAACAGCCGCCGCGCCGGGTCCAGCGACGCGACGGCCGCCCCGGTCGCCCCGCGCTCGGCGCCGTCGGCGGTGAGCACCAGGTCGGCGACGTCGGCGTCCAGCGCGTGCGGGACGGCGAGCGTCACCACCGCCTCGCCCTCGGCGATGCGCGGCAGCCACGGCGACTCGCCCAGCAGCTCGGCGGCGGCGAGCGTCTCCACGTAGGGGCCGGGCGCGGCGGCCCGCCCCAGCTCCTCCGCGGCGACGGCCAGCTCCACCGGCAGCAGCCCGGCGCCGCCCGCCTCCTCCGGGACGGCCACCGCGAACGCCCCGGCCCCGGCGACCGCCGTCCACAGCGCCCGCCCCGGCCCGGCGTCCCCGTCCGCCCAGGCGCGGGCCGCCTCGGCGGTGCCCGCCGTGGCCAGCAGCTTGCGCAGCGTGTCGCCGAACATCCGCTGCTCGGCGGAGAGAACGAACTTCACCGGGACCCCCTCGGCAGGCCGAGCAGCCGCTCGGCGATGACGTTGCGCTGGATCTCGTTCGTGCCCGCGTAGATGGGGCCGGCGAGCGAGAACACGTAGTTCTCCAGCCACTCCGACTCCAGCTCGCCGTCCGGGCCGAGCAGGTCGAGCGCGGTCTCGTGCAGCGCCACGTCCAGCTCCGACCAGAACACCTTGTTCAGGCTCGACTCCGCGCCGATGTCGTCGTCCCGCGAGACCGTCTCGAACCCCTTGAGCCGGTAGGCCCGCGCCCTGATCCAGGCGTCCGCGACCCGGTCCCGCAGCGCGTCGCCGGAGGCGTCCGCGCGCTCCTTCCACAGCTCGACGAGCCGCTCGGCCGCCGCGGTGAACCGCCCGGGGCTGCGCAGCGTGAGGCCGCGCTCGTTGCCGGCGGTGGCCATCGCGACCCGCCAGCCGTCGCCGGCCGCGCCGATGACGTCCTCGTCGGGGACGAAGACCTTGTCGAGGAACAGCTCGGCGAACGCGGGCTTGCCGTCCAGCCGCCCGATCGGGCGGACCGTCACACCCTCGGCGTCCAGCGGGAACATCAGGTAGGTGAGCCCCTTGTGGCGACTCACTGTGGGGGGGCGACCCCCCACACCCCCCGGTTCGCTCCGCTCGTTCTCGGACGACTCGGGGTCGGACCGGAACAGCCCGAACCCGCGGTCGGCGAACGCGGCCCGCGAGCTCCACGTCTTCTGCCCGTCCAGCAGCCAGCCGCCGTCGGTGCGGGTCGCCGTCGACCGCAGGGCCGCCAGGTCGCTGCCCGCGCCCGGCTCCGACCACGCCTGCGCCCAGATCACCTCGCCGGCCGCCATCGGCGGCAGGATCCGCGCGAGCTGCTCGGGCGTCCCGTGCTTGAACAGCGTCGGCGCCAGCAGGTTGATGCCGTTCTGGCTGACCCGTCCCGGCGCCCCCGCCGCGTAGTACTCCTCCTCGAAGACCAGCCATTGCAGCACCGACGCGCCGCGCCCGCCGTACTCCTGCGGCCACGACACCACGCCCAGCCGCGCCGCTCCGAGCGCCCGCTCCCACTCCCGGTGCGCCGCGAAGCCCTCCCCGGTCTCCAGCGACGGGAGGGGTTCCGCCGGGACGTGCTCGCGCAGCCACGCCCGCACCTCGCCGCGGAACTCCTCGTCCGCCGCCCCGAACTCAAGATCCATACGACCCTCTTTCTAACAACTGTTTGGTAGAGTAACCTCCCCTCGCCGTCCCCGCCTCCCCCTCCCGCCCAGTGAGATCCCGGCGGCAACCCGGCACCGCCCGCGCAGAGGCCGGGTTGCGTGGGGGCGACCGTGTCCATATCCAGCGCGGCGCGGGCGACTTTTGATGTACTGACCAGGTTCTGCTCGGCCGAAGGGCTCGGCGAGTTTCGTGGGAGGTGCGTATGGTCAGCGAGAACACTGCCAGGCTGGCGGTGCTCATCGACGCCGACAACGCCCAGCCCGCGATGGTCGAGGGCCTGCTGGCCGAGGTCGCGAAGTACGGTACGGCGCACGTCAAGCGCGCTTACGGCGACTGGACGGGCACCAGCCTGCGGGGCTGGAAGGAGCGGCTGCTCGACCAGTCGATCCAGCCGATCCAGCAGTTCGCCTACACCAGGGGCAAGAACGCGACCGACGCGGCGATGGTCATCGACGCGATGGACCTGCTGTACTCGGACCGGTTCGACGGGTTCTGCCTCGTCTCCAGCGACAGCGACTTCACCCGCCTGGCCGCCCGCATCCGCGAGTCGGGCCTGACCGTGTACGGGTTCGGTGAACGCAAGACGCCCAAGCCCTTCGTAGCGGCGTGCGACAAGTTCATCTACATCGAGAACCTGCTGTACGACCAGGACGCGACCACCCCGGCCGCCGCGACGCTCAAGCCCGCGCCCCCGACACCCGCCGCCAAGCTGAAGAAGGACGCCGCCCTCGTCAACCTTCTCCGCAACGCCGTGGAGGCCGCGTCCGACGAGGACGGGTGGGCCGCCCTGGCGTCCGTCGGCCACATCATCACCAAGCAGCGCCCCGAGTTCGACTCCCGCAACTACGGCTACGCCAAGCTCAACGAGCTGATCGCCGCGACGACGCTGTTCGTCCTGGACCGCCGCAGCCCCGGCGACGGCAAGGCGCACATCATCTACGTCCGCGACAAGCGCCACCAGGACAAGAAGCCGGGCTCCTAGCCTCCTCGCCGGACCGCACGCGACGGTGGGTCAGCGGTTGGTGGGGGAGCCGCAGCACTTCTTGTACTTGCGGCCTGAGGCGCACCAGCAAGGGGCGTTGCGTTCGAGCGGCCAGGCGAGGGTGGGGACGCCTTCGGCGATGCGGGCCCGGAGGTGGTCCGCGCGAGTCTGCTCGTCCTCGGGGTCGCGGCCTTGTTCCTTGGCGTACCGCAGGAGGTCGTCCACCTTGACGGGCAGGATGCGGAACTGTGCCGCGCCGCTCTCGTCCATGGATGCGCGCCAACCGCTCTCCACACGCGGGTAGTAGCTGGACGCGTCCAGGGCTTCGGAGCCGGTGTGCACGAGACCCTCGGCGAACGCGCGCTCGATGTCGGACCGGACGAAGAACGACCCCGTGGGCGCGGGCTCGGGCTCCGTCGCGCCGCCCTGGGGACCGAGGAGGTCCGCGACCCCTTCCTCCACGCTCGAATCGAGGGAGTCGGGCGGGAGGCCGAGGGCCCGGCGGACGCGCTGCCGTCCGCGCAGCCGGGACAACGTGAACAGGGAGATCTCATCGGAGGCTTGCGTCTCGTCCGCCAGGAGGTCCCGGCAGGCGACGTTGAACCAGGTGAGGGCTTCTTCCAGGTGGCCCCGGCTTTCGAGCAGTTCCCCGATCAGCTCGGCAGGGCCCGGGGAGACGCGCGCCCGGTCGAGCCGGGCCAGTTCCGCCTCCGCCTCCTCGTCGCGGCCGAGCTCGAACAGCAGAGAGATCCGCTCCGAGGCCGCGAACTCCGCGTCCTCACCCCGCCGGGCGTCCATCAGGTCCGCCTGGATCTTCAGCGCCCGCTCGGGTTCGCCGGCGGCGGCCCACTTCGAGGCCGCCTCCAGCAGGATCTCCGTGCGCTCGTCGGGGTACGCATCGGCGTCGCGTTCGAGTTCCTCCGCGTATCGCCGTGCCTTCTGCCGCTGGTGAGGGGAGCCGGTCGTCGCCACTGCGCCACCGTACAAGAGACGCCGCCCGTTCCCCTCACCCTTCGAGAGTGTCCGGCCATGGGCGCTTTCAGTGGCGTGCGCTTGTTGTGAAGACGCCGATGCCGTTGGCTACCGCGCGTTCCGTCCCGTCTGAGGGCGTGTTGCGGACGGTGACCGAGGGCTGGCCGGGGGAGCGCGCGACGAAGGTCGACGAGCCGCCGCCGTCGAGGTTCACGGCGTCGTCGGCGCCCGCCCTGTCCAGCAGGGACGCCAGTTCGGCGACGGTCACCCCGCCGCTCTGCTCGGACCTGCCGTCCACCACGACGAGGTAGAAGTGGCGGCCGTCGCGGCTCACTCCGGCGGCCGTGCGCGGCGCCGGGCCGGTGGCGCTCAGGCCGTCCAGCGGCCTGCCGTTCCGCAGGATCGGGAACCCGCCGACGGCGAACCGGAAGCGGACCGGCCCGGTGAAGCGGTAGGAGACCCGCACCCGGTCGCCGGGCTTGAGGCGGCGCAGCGCGTCGGCGCCCTTCTCCCGCCCGACCAGCACGGTCGTGCCGGACGGGATCGCGCCGCCGCCCACCGTGCCGGAGACCCCCATCACCACGCCCCGGCGCACGGTCACCTCGGCGGTGTTCTCGCTGCACGGGTCGTTGCGCACCTTGTCCGTCCCGCATACCGCGCGCTGCCGCGACACGTCCCCCCAGCCGGGGTCGAACGCCCCGACGCCGCCGACCGGGAGCGCGTACTGGTCGAGGCCGCGCAGGGCGATGGACGTCCTGCCGGAGCGGACCGTCCCGGTCAGGCGCAGGCGCGCCATGCGCCCCCGCCGGTCGGCGCCGACGCCGATGACGTCCTCGGCGGACGTGCCGGGCGGCAGCGGGGGCCCGAACCGCTGCCCGTCCGGGACGGCGCCCTTGAGCGGACGGCCGCCGTCCACCTCCGGTCCGGACGACGACCCCGTGGGCGCCACTCCGGCATGGGTCTCGCTGATGTTGAAGAAGTCGCCGTTCACCCCCGCCACGGCGTGCTGCGCGTCCGCCATGGCCGACACCGTGCGGCGCGCGGCGACCACGGGCGGCCGAAGCAGCCCGACCCCCGCCCTGCGCAGGTCGACGTCCACCAGATCCCCGGCGACCCGGCCGCCGGCCCCTGATGTCTCGAACGTCCGGAACCTCGCACCGGACGTGAGCCGCTCCGAGGAGGTGAACCGCACGTTCCCGACCTCGGTCGAGAGCCGGGCCCGTGCCCCTGCCGAGTCCGCCCGCTCACCCGACCCCGCCCCGTCGCCCCCCGGCGGCGGCCCCTCCGCCCGCGCCGGAACCCACCCGGCCCCGACCGCCACGACCACCACCACTCCCACGGCCGCCCACCTGCTCGCCATTCGCCCGCCCTTTCGCCGACCACAGTGTGATTGATCATGACGCGCGCACGGTGAAGACCTGGGTGCCCGCACGCTAACATCGGTGCAAGATCTTTCGACGTGTTCGGCGGACGTCGCCGGGAGTTGCCCCCACACGGCGATCGGGTGGGTCCGCGCTTCCGCGGCCCACCCGATACAGGGGATGATCTTCTCAGGTCATATGGACGAGCACCGAAGCGCTTGCCGTCCCCGCAGTGATCATCATGAGAACGGCGGCCGTGATGGTCACCGTGAAGGCGCGTTTCATCAGTGAAAGTTCCCGTTCTGACAAAGAAACACACGGTTTTTTGAGTGCTTCGCCCACAGTACTAGCTGTGCCGGGCCGCTGTCGATCAGACCGGAAGTTCGGCGACCTTTCCATCGCATTTGATGCAAATGTCAGATTTAGGGGGTTGCTGATGAGCGTGCCCTGGCCGCGAGCACGTCCCCGGTCTCAGGTCCCGGCTGCCTCGTCGAGGCGGCGGAGGCGGATTCTGAGGTCCTCTGCCTCGGGCAGGTCGAGGGACTCGAAGATCTGAGCGGCCTTCTGCCAGAGTTCCCGGGTCTTGTCCCGGCCCTGGACGTGCAGGAACGCCGTGCCGAGGCTCTCCAGGGTCTTCCCGATCTCGTCCGGCACGCCGATGCGGGCGGCGAGGTCGCCGGCCCGCTGGAGGTGTTCGATGGCGGCCGGATAGCGGCCGGACGCCGTCAGCGTCTCGCCCAGGTGCCGGAGGGCGAGCGCCTCCTCGTACCGCTCGTTTATGCTCTGCGAAATCGCCAGCGCCCGCTCGTGATGGACGAGAGCCTCACCGTACCGACCGGTATTGTGGAACGTGGCTCCGATGCCGATCAGAGTCTCGACCTGGGTTCGCCGGTCGCCCAACTCCATTGCCAGGGCGAGTGCCTTTCGATAGTGCGCCAGAGCCGTCTCGTGGTCGCCGGTATGCCTGCTGACATTGCCCAGGTTGATGAGCATGATGGCTTGGTTCTGGCGCCCCAGTTCCGCCGCCGCGGCGGCCGTCCTCCCGTAATAGTCCACCGCCCTGTCGACGGCGCCCATGCGCAGCATGAGGTCGCCCATGTTGTTGAGGGCCATCGTCCGGCCGCGCGGATCCTCGATCTCGGTGAAAATGGTCAAGGCGCGGAGGCGTAGTTGCTCGGCCTCCCGGTATCGCCCCATGTATTCGAGGTAGATCGCTGTGTAGTCGAGATTCTTCGCCTCACCGCGCCGGTCGTCTAATGCCCGGTGGATGGCGAGCGCCTCCTCGCCGTGGGCGAGCGCCTCGGGGAACCGGGAGAGATGCCAATGGATGAGGCCGACGTGATCGAGGATGTCGGCCTCGCCGTGTCGCTCACCTGCCGACCGGAAGACGGCCAAGGCTCGCTCGGCGTCCTCCAGTGCGCTGTCGTACTCGCCGCTTCGGAACCGGACGAGACTGCGGTCCGACAACGCGCGGGCGAGGCCCGGCCCGTCATCGCCGTCGCGAAGGGCGGCGATCGCGCGGGTGTGGAGTCGTTCCGCCGCATCCCAGTGCCCCTGCGACTCCAGGTATCCGGCGAGCACGCGGGCGAACCCGGCGACGTGGCCGGGCAGCCCCGCGCGCTCGGCTTCGGCGGCGGCGTTCAGCAGGCAGTGGTGCTCGGCGGCGAACCACGTGGCGGCCTCCGACTCCTCCAGCGGCGCAGGGAGCTCCGGGGGCGGGTGGACGATCCGCAGGTCAAGAGCAGGGCGGTGCGGGGAGATCAGCCGGTCCGCCCGCTCGGCCGCGGTGAGGTGAAAGTCGAGGATCCGATGGACGATCCGGCGGCATTCCTCGTCCGAATCGGTCTCGCGGGTGAGGCGGCGGGCGTAGTCGTGCACCAGGTCGTGGAATCGGTAGCGGCCGCCGACCGGTTCGGTGATCAGGTGGCGGTCGAAGAGTTCCTCCAGGATCCGCTCGGCCTCGCGGACCGGGCGTCCGAGCGCCGCCGCGGCCGCGTGCGCCGTCAGGTCGGGACCGGGATGCAGCCCGAACGCGCGGAAGGCGTCCCGGAGCGGCGCGGGCAGCCCGCGGTAGGAGACCTCGAACACGGTGGTGATCTCGCGTCCCTCGTCTCGCAGCTCCTCCAGCCTCCGGTCGTAGGGGGTCAACCGGGCCAGCAGGTCGCGGGTGGTCCAGGCACGGCGGTGTAGGAGCCGGCTCGCCACCATGCCCACCGCGAGCGGCAGCCGCCCGCAGCGTTCGACCACCTCCCTGACGTCGTCGCCGGCCTCCGCGCGCCCGGCCCCTGCGATGCCGGTGAACAGGGCCGTCGCGTCCCGGACCGGCAGGACGTCCAGCGACAGCGGCCGGGAGTCGTGCAGCCCGGTCAGCCGGCGGCGGCTGGTCACGATCACCAGGCATCCCGCGGACGCGGGCAGCAGTGGCCTGACCTGCTCGTGGCCCGCGGCGTCGTCCAGTACGAGGATCGCGCGGCTCGCCGCCAGCTGGGACCGCCACAGCGCGGCTCGCTCGTCCAGTGCCCGCGGCACGCGGGCGGCCGGAAGCCCGATCATGCGGAGCAGCGTGTCGAGCGCCTCCGCGGGGCCGAGCGGCTTCTGCCGGGGGTCGTGCGCGTGCAGGGACAAGAACATCTGCCCGTCGGGGAACTGCTCGGCCAGGCGGTGAGCGAGGCGGACGGCCAGCGCCGTCTTGCCTACGCCCGGCATTCCGTCGAGGGTGACGACGGTGACCGTGGACGCGCTCGGAGGACCCGCGGCCCCGTGCTCCCCGACGGCGGGCACCATGTCCATGAGCTGCCGGAGCTCCTCGTCGCGCCCGACGAAGACCCGCGGGTCGTGAGGCAGCGTGTGCGGAGACCGGTCGACGCTCAGCTGGGTGCCGGGAACCCGCAGCAGTGCTGGGTCGGACCGCAGGATCTGTTGCTGGAGCTGCCGCAGGCCGGGACCCGGTTCCGTCCCGGACTCCTCAACGAGGAGGACGCGGGTGCGCCGGTACACCTCCAGTGCTTCGGCCGGCCGTCCGCACCGGTAGAGGGCCATCATCAGCCGTGCGACCGGTCGCTGGTCCTGCGGATGCCGCTCGGTGAGCTCCGAGAGCTCGCGGACGAGATCGGCGTGGTTGCCGCGCTGTAGCTCCAGATCGATGCGGTAGAGAGCGGCGGCGAGCAGCTCCTCCTCCAGATTGCGGCGGGTACGCTCGGCCCAGTCGCCGGCGAGGTCGGCGAGCGGCTCGGCACGGCAGAGCGCGGCGGCCTGGCGGTGGTGGTCGAGGGCGTACTCGTCGTCGCCGCTCTCGGCGATGGCCCGCGCCTGGTCGCGCAGCAACCGGAACCGGTACAGGTCGACCGACTCGTCCGCGACGTCGATTTGATAGGAGCCCTGTCGCGACACCAGGGCGACGTCTTCCACGCCTTCCAGCCGGTTCCGCAAACGCGCCATATAGGTGTGGAGTCCTTGGCGGGCTTTGGTGGGCGGACTATCACCCCACACCCGATATATGAGAATCTCAGCGGGTACAGGTTGTCGTGGAGTCAACAGGAGCGCGGCCAGCACGCAACGCTCCTTGGTCGTTCCGAGGTCGCGCCGCTGGCCGTCGATCCACAGCTCAACGGGGCCTAAGACGCGGAACTCCACCCGGCGCCCCTTTGTGAAAATGTCCTCCTAAGTCGATTTTGGCATCAAGTGCCCGGCATGACCAGACTTCTGGTCATAGTTCACATGGCCACCAGGGGCGCCCCTACTTGCCAAGTCAGGCCGACTGCAAGTTTTCGTCAAGTTCCCCGATCGACACTCGATTCCAGAGGCGGGTCATTTCGATCCGCGACGGAGGAGCGGATGACAACATCCGAGGTCGAAGGGGGTTCGTTGACGGGGCCAATGGGTTTCGAATGGCGCCGGGCACTTAGCCGGTTCGATCCTGGCTGGTGGGGCGGACTGGGGGACCGGCGCACGGTACTGGTGGTGGTGGGCTCGTCCGAACTCGGGCAGCCCGTCCTGGACGCGGCCCGGCTGGCGGTCGCCGATCCACGGCTGCGGGTCCTCTTCACGGTGCCCCCGGGGCCGTGGGCGGCGGCGGCCGACGCGCTGCTCAGGGACGCGGGCACCGTGCCGCTGCCCTGGCGCGAGGCGATGTCCGGCGACTTCGCTTTGGTCGTCGCCGCGCCTCCGGCGCCTGGTCGCGGGCCGTCGGCGCCGCTGATCATGCTTCCGGGGGCGGGCGCGGAACGCGCAGCGCACCCGCCGGGCAGGAGAGAGCGCGCGGGAGCGGTGGTCCTCGCCTGCGCTCACGAGATGGACCGCCCCCTGCCGGCCGAGGCCGGGGCGGCCACTGAGGTGGTGGTCGTCGGGGACTCCGTTCACGACCGGATCGTCGCGAGCCTCCCGTTCCGCGACTTCTATCGCCGTGCCCTGGGGGTGGGCCGGCACCGCAGGCTCGTGGTCGTGGCGCTCCCCGCCACCGGCGCGGCGAACCGTTGCGGGGGCGCTCGCCCCGGCACGGGGAATCTCGTGCACCGCCTGCTCACCGAGCTATCTCCCGAGCGCTTCCAGGTCCTCGGCCTGTACGAGCCGGGACCCCACCCGTGCACCGGCGGCCTCAGCGCGGCCGGCCTGCGGAACGGTTCCGGGCTCCTGCCGCCGGAGGCGGACTGGCGTGCGGCCCTCGTCGCCGCCGATTGGATCATCGGTGCGCCCGGTGCGGTGACCCGGTACGGAACGATCACCGGGGTCCCGGTGATGCTCACCGACGCCCCACCTCGCGCGGCGGAGCATCCCTCAGTTCCGCCCGTCCCGTACGGTATCCGGCTGGTGGCGCACCGTCCGGTGCCGGAGCAGCTGGCCGAAGCGGCGGCGCAATGGCGGTCGGACCGCGTCCAGGCGGTGGTCCGGCGCATCACCTCGGAGCCGGGGCGGTTCGACCGCGCCGTCCGCCGCACGATGTACAGGCTCCTGCGCCTGCCGCAGCCCGCCACGATTCCCGTCGCTGAACCGGTCCCGCCGCCGCTCCGCATGGAGTGCCCGGCCGACCGCCCCATCGACGCCTGTCAGGGAGACTGAGCATGGACGGCACGACCGACACATGGGTGCCGGGCCCGTTCGGGCCGGACGCCCGGCGGGGCTCGACGATGCCGGGGCAGCGCACCGTTCTGGCGGTGGCGCACCACCTGACGGCGGCGACGCGGCTGGCGGACGTCATACCGCTGCTGGAGACCGACCGGAGAGTGGCCGTCGCCTACACCGCCGCACCGGCGTCGGTCTTCACCGGTGGGCTGGACGCGCATCTGCGGGACCTCGGCGGGCTGGTGCTGCCGTGGCGCCAGGCGGTCACCACCCGGTTCGACCTCGTCGTGGCGGCGAGTCACGGGATGCTGGAGAACTTGCACGGGCCCGTCATGACCCTCCTGCACGGGGCGGGTCCCGGCAAGCTGCTGGGCCGCCTGCGGGGCGCCGGACCTCCGGCCGCACGGCCGGTCACCGGACTGATCAGGGAGCGGATCGTCGTCGCGGGACGCGTCGTGCCCTCGTCGATGGCCCTGGCGCACGAGCGGCATCTGAGCATGCTCGACCGCGAGTGTCCGGAGGCGCGGCCGGTGGCCTTCGTCTGCGGAGACCCCTGCCTGGACAGGCTGACGGCGAGCCTGCCCTACCGCGAGGCGTACCGGCGGGCGCTGGGCGTCGGCGACGGCAGGCGGTTGGTCTTCGTCAGCTCCACGTGGGGCCGGGACTCGCTGTTCGGGGCGCACCCCGACGTGCTCCTGCGGGTGGCGGCCGAGCTGCCGCGCGACGAGTACCAGATCGTCGCGGCACTGCACCCGCACATCTGGTCGTGGTACGGCAGGAGGCAGGTGCTCTCGTGGCACGCGGACTGCCTGCGGCACGGCGTCCGGCTGCTGCCGCCGGAGGAGGGCTGGCGCGCCGCGCTGGTCGCCGCCGACCGGGTGATCGGCGACCATGGCTCGGTGACGTACTACGGCGCGGCGCTGGGCCTGCCGGTGCTCCTGGGCGCGTTCCCGGAGGAGAGCGTGGCGCCTGGGACGCACACCGCCAGGCTCGGCACGGTCGCTCCGCGGGTCGGGTGGGACCGGCCGCTCGTCCCCCAGCTCGCCGAGGCCGCCCACGCGTTCACCGGGCGGCTCCACGACGAGATGCGCCGGGACCTGAGCTCCCGGCCGGGAGAGGCGGCCCGCCTGATCAGGTCTGAGATGTACCGGTTGATGCGGCTGCAGGACCGGGCATGCCCGCCGGACGTCCTCCCCGTACCGGTGCCGTGTCCGCCCGCCATCCGCCTGCGGGCGGCGTGATGGCCACGCTGGTGCGGGTCTGGGACGATCCGGCCGGGTACCGGGACGCGGGAACGGAACGGGTCCTGGTGGGAGGCCGGGTGCTCAGACTGGAGCGCTCGCCGGGCGGCGGCGCCCCTTCCAGGCCGCCGCTCGACGAGCACCTGGTGGCGGGGCCCGGTGAGACGTCGCGGACCCTGCTGTCCTGCGCGGACGTGATCGTCCGCAACGCCGGTGAACCGGTCCTGCACCGGGCGGCCTTCCCAGGATGCCTGGTCGTCGCCGTGAACACGCGGGACGGGTGCCTTCTGGCCGCGGGCGGCTGGTCGGCGCGACTCGTCCCGGTCCTCGGGGAGACCTGTGCGGAGGAGGATGCGTCGGCGTACGCGTCGGCGGTGCATGCGTGGATGGTGGCGGGCCGCCCGCTCGGCGCGCTCACCCGCCTCACGGCTCTGCGGGGGAACACCGTCGCGCAGGTCAGGGTCCGAGATCCGGCGGCGCAGGCGGGTCCTGCGGTGCAGGCGATTCCGGCCGCACCTCGCCGAGCCGTGCCCTGACCGGCACGGCCTGCGGCGCGCCGAGCTCGGTGTAGATGGCGAGCGCCTGCTCCAGATAGCGGCGCTCGTCCGCCGAGGCGCCCCGGTGCGCCGCAACTCCGGCGAGCTCCCGCAGGGCGCCGGCCTCCACGTGGCGCGCGCCCGTCTCCCGGGCGATGCCGAGAGACGCGCGGAACGCCTCCGCGGCCTCGTCCAGACGCCCCGCCAGCAGACGGGTCTGGCCCAGACAGGTCAAGGTCCGGGCCTGGTGGTACGGCTCGTCGAGCCGCGTGAACGTCTCCAGCGCACCGGTCAGAACGGCGTCGGCCTCACCGTGCCGCCCCGCCGAGCTGAGCGCCTCGCCGATGTGGCGTTCCATCAGCGCGACGCCGCGCGGACGGCCGAGGGCCGCGTGCACGTCCCGCGCCTCCGTGAACAGGCCGACGGCGGGGACCAGGTCGCCGGTGGCGAGAGCGACGAGGCCGAGCCCTTCCAGCGCCGCCGCCTCGCCGAGCCGATGGCCGACCTGCCGCTCCAGGGCCAGCGCGGCCTCGTACCGGTCGCGGGCGCCGTCGATCTCCTGGAGGTTGAGGTGGGCCACCCCGAGGCCCACCAGCATCCGGGCTTGGGCGCGAGGGTCGTCGCAGCTCCGGGCGGCCGCGAGGCCGACCTCGTACATCCGGATCCACGCCCGGTAGTGCTTGCGGTGGAGGAACAGCGGCCAGCCCGCCTCGCAGAGCTGCCACGCGACGGAGTGCAGCCCGGCTTCATGTGCCTCCCGCGCCACCGCGGCGAGGTTGGCCCGCTCCCGGTCGAGCCAGGCCAGTGCCCCGGGGCGGTCCGCGAGCGTGTCGTTGCGCGGACCGGACCCGTAGCGGCCGCCCAGATGCCACCGTCCGGGCATCAGGAGGAGATCGGCCGTGACCGCGGAAGTGAGGTACCAGTCCGCCAACCCGGCCAGCGCGGCTTCGCGGTCGGACGCCACTGCCGGTTCACGGGCCTTGTCGCGGGCGTGCAGCCGGACGAGGTCGTGGAAGAAGTAGCGCTCATCTCTGCCTTCGAGTAGAAGGTGGGCGTCAACGAGGCCGTGCAGCAGGTCCAAGGCGTGGTCTTCGTCCGTCCCGAGCAGGGCCGCGGCAGCGGGCACGTCGAAGTCGGGCCCGGGGTGGACGCCGATCAGCCGGTAGGCGCGTGCCTGCGATTCATCGAGCGCCTGGTAGGAGGTGTTGAACACGGCGTCCACCGAGATGTCTCCCTCTCCGGTGCGCAATGCCGACAGCCGGCGCGCCTCGTCGCCGAGTTCGGCGACGGCGCGGGCGATCGGCCAGCGCCGCCGGGCGGCGAGGCGGGCGCCCGACGCGCACACCGCGAGCGGCAGTGTCCCGCACAGGGCCACCAGTGAGCGGGCGTCCTCGCGCTCGGCCCCGATCCTGTCCGCGCCGATCAGATGCTCCAGCAGTTCCAGCGCGCCCGGCACACCGAGAGGATCGACCTCCAGGAAGCGTGCGCCGTCCACCACGAGCCCGGACAGCCGTCGCCTGGAGGTGACCACGACCAGCGACTCGCCCGTGCCGGGCAGCAGCGGCCTGACCTGGGCCGCCGAGACCGCATTGTCGAGAAAAACGATCATGGGCCGACCGGTCGTCATGGACCGGAACAGCGCCGCCTGCTCGTCGACGCCGGCCGGGATGCTGTCCGGGAGCGCTCCAAGCGCCCGCAGGAAGCGTTCCAGCGGCTCGTCCGGGGGGAGCGGGTCGGTTCCGGAGAATCCGCGTAGGTCGACGAACAGTTGACCCTCGTAATCGCCTTTCAGCCCGTGCAGCCAGTGCAGCGCCAGCGTGGTCTTCCCGACGCCGCCCGGCCCGGTGATCGCCACAAGGCCGGGCCGTTGCGCGAGGGCCTTCAGTGCCGCCATTTCGTCGCGCCGGTCGGCGAACAGTCCGGGCGCCGGCAGTTGTGCCGGAGCGGGCAGGGGCGCGCCTCGCTGCATGGTGATATGGACGCCGCCGGCGATCGAGCCCGCCTGGACGCTGGAACCCGCTATCGTTCCGGTCAGTTCGTTGGTCCACCGGTCCCGTTCGTCGGGAGACTGCACGATCGATCCATCCCATGACATGGCGGACGAGGGGATTCGCGCCCGACCCGCTCGCCAATCTACCTCGCCGTTCTGGATCACCAATATAAGTCGACGTTAAATCCTATTTTGGTCGCTGCGATTTACCGGCAATGCCGGAAATCTGCGATTGGATCGTCGAAGCCTTCGTGATGAACTGTGAGGGTGACAGATCCGATGACCGTTGCAGTCGCGACCGCGATGGCGGGCAAGGCCGTCGAGGTCGCAGGAGAACCGGTCCGGGCCGCCGTCGCCGAACTCTCCCGGCGCGTCCGTGAACGGTTCCGCGGACGTCCGGCCGAAGAGGAGGCCCTGGCGCGAGCGGCCGGCGATCCGGCCCCCGACCGGATCCAAGCCCTCGCGGGCGCCGTCCAGCGCCTCATGGCCGAGGACCCCGAGTTCGGCGCGGAGTCGCGGAACCTCTGGAACCAGGCCCAGACCAACGCCGCCGCCACGAACGACGGCGTGGTCAACGTCCTCAACGGCCGGGCCGGGAAGGTGATCCAGCTCAGGGACGTCCACGGCGACCTGAACATCGGCTGACCATCCGGACGGCCACGGTCAGCCGAAGGTGGGGAGGCCGTAGCGGTCCTGGTCGGAGGGGCGCGGGGCCTCGGGACCGTCGCGGCCGAGGCGGAGCATGCGGCAGACGCGGACCGTGCGGAACTCGCGGCCCCGGACGCTGAACACGTGGCCCGGCGCCGCCCGGATACCGTCGGCGATCGCGGCCCACTCGGCGAGCTCGGCGTCCGACGGGGGGTCGCCCTGGAACTCGCGGAGCCTCGGCATCAGGTCGGTGAAGTGGCGCGCCAGCCGGTCGCGGGCCTCTTCCGGGGCGTCGCCGCCGGTGAGCGGGGCCCAGGCCTCGCCGTCGACCTCCACCGCGATGAAGGTGGGCGGGAGCAGCACGACCCCGGGGTGCGTGCGGACCGCGTGCCGCGCCTCCGTGCAGATCATGTCCGGGACGGTGCCGGGCACCGGCAGCCGCCCGACGAGGTTCAGCCGCAGCTGCGCCTCCCACTGGCCGCACGGCGCCGGCGGGTCGAGCAGGTGGTCGCGCAGCAGGCCGTCGGCGGTGAGGTCGGCGTCGGTGGACCGGGGCGGCTCCATCACCCGGTCGCCGAGCAGGATGAACTTCTCCACCCGGATGACGCGGTAGCGGCGGTCGCCGATCTCCCACTCGTCCTTGGCGAGCTGCTCGCCCTCCTCGGGGTCGAGCCGCGCGGCCGCCGCGAGCATCGCCCGGACGGTCGGGGGATCGGTCTCCTGCGCCGCGCAGGTGCGCAGGTCGATCGCGAGGTTGTAGCGGGCGGTGGCCGGGCCGTCCGCACCCAGCGACCCGATCCGCCATTCTTTCCCAAATTGCACTGCATAACCGAATTCGGGGGATCCTGCGGGAAAGAGCTTGGGATATCGCCGAATCCGCTCACCGAGTTCCCGATCTCGGACGTCCGCGACCGGATCGAGCCGGGCCACCACGTTGATGTGATCGTACCCGTGCATCAGCGGGAAGGTCATGCCCGCATCCTGGCCGGATGCGGCAGCGTCCGCACGGCTTTTCCCGCATTCGCGCGCCGGAAAGGTTCGATATTTAGGGTATTTGTGAGGTTTATTTGGCGGGGCTGTCCGGTGAGGATGATAACGGCCTTCACATCGTCCGGATGGGGGGGAGAGGACGTCCCCGAAACGCTCCGGCGGGGCGCGGTACGAGATCATTCGCGGTTTCCGGCAGGTCGTCCGGCACGGCGGCACGGGAGCCGCCGCCGTGCCGGACGACGGTCTCGCAGAGCGGGCGTCAAGGACTGCTGCATGCGAGGGAGGGAGCCGCCTGGCTCCCGCCCGGGGCGTCGACGGTGAACCCGAACGAGGCGGAGGCGGTGATCGCTTTCGCGCGCCTGCCGCCGCTGCCCGCGGGTCGGAAAAGGGTGCGTAAAAATCCTGCCGAGCGCCAATGAAACTTTGATCGGTAGGGCATCTCCAAGAGAGGGATGAAACGGATTCATTCGTGTGCCGAACGGGTTCCGTTCTCATCGGAAAAGTGACCCGTGTCGCCAGTGCGGCGTCATGGCGGAAGGGAGATCGATGGACTCTCCGGCAGTGCCGCGCGCCGACCTCGTACTGGAGGGCGGCGGCGTGAAGGGCATCGCGCTGGTCGGTGCGATCGCCGAGACGCAGGCGCGCGGCCACCGGCTCGGCGCGCCGGCCCGCGTGGCCGGGACCTCCGCCGGCGCGATCGTGGGGTCGCTGCTGGCGGCCGGGATGCCGGTCCCGGACATGGTCGAGCTCATGCGCGGACTCGACTACCGGACGTTCCAGGACGGCTCGCGCTTCGCCGTCGTCCGGGGCCTGTCCCTGCTCACCACTCTCGGACTGCACAAGGGCGACGCCCTGCACCGGTGGATCTCGGCGCGCCTTGAGGAATGCGGGGTCGAGACGTTCGGGCAGTTGAAAATGCACGACCCCGATTCGGCGCTCCCGCCGCGGCACGCCTACAAACTCGTCGTCGTGGTCTCCGACATCAGCAGCGGGCGAATGGTCCGCCTGCCGTGGGACTACGAGCGGTACGGCCTGGACCCCGACGAGCAGCCCGTCGCCGACGCGGTGCGCGCCTCGGCGTCCATCCCGGTGTTCTTCCGGCCGCGCCGCGTCCGCCGCAACGACGGCCGCGCATGCGTCCAGGTGGACGGAGGAATGCTCTCCAACTACCCGATCACCATCTTCGACCGGGAGGACCGCGAGCCCCGCTGGCCGACGTTCGGCGTGAAGCTGTCGGCCCGCCCGCTGCCCGGCGGCGTGTTCCCGCAGTGGCGCGCGGTCCGCGGCCCCGCCGGCTACGGGCGCGCGCTCGTCTCGACGATGGCGGAGGCGCACGACCGGGTGCAGATGGACGAGCCGGCCATCGTGGCCCGCACCATGTTCGTCCCCACCGGCGGCGTCCTCGCGACCGACTTCGACCTCGACGCGGCGACCCGCGACCGCCTCTACGCGGCGGGCCGCGAGGCCGCGGCCGGCTTCCTGGACGACTGGGACCACCGCGCCTACCTGGCGCGCCACCGGACGCCCCGCCCCCTCGCGCGCCCCGCGTCCGACTGAGTCGCGTCGTTTGTCGTATCTACGTACTTACGTAATACTGGAGCAGTGACAGAAGAGACCCTGGCGGAACGCCTCGCGCGCCTGGAGGAGCGCGTGGCCGCACTGGAAGGGGCCGCGCCCGCCGCCGGCCCCCCGGAACCGGCCGGCGCGTTCTGGGCCCTGGACGCCCTGAGGGAGCGGGTCGCCGAGCCCGGCGCGGTGCTGTTCACCGGCTCGGTGACGCTCCCGTCCGGGGAGCACTACGACTGGCAGCAGGGGCACCCGACCGGCGACCTGCTGTCGGACGACTGGTCGCAGAACGCCGAGACGCTCTCGGCCCTCGCGCACCCCGTCCGGCTGCTGCTGCTCCGGGAGATCCTTCAGGGCGCGCGCACCACCGCGGAGCTGGCCGCCCACGAGAGCCTCGGCACGACCGGGCAGCTCTACCACCATCTGCGCCAGCTGGTCGCGGCCGGCTGGCTGCGCACCACGGGGCGCGGGCGCTACAGCGTCCCCGGCGAGCGGGTGGTGCCGATCCTGACCGTGCTGGCGGCGACCCGCCGCTGACCGAACCGCTGCCGACACCCGCTGCTGACCGACCCGATGGAGGGGCCATGCTCAGGACACTCGCACGATCCAGGACGCTGTTCATCCTGCTTGGCCTGGTGCTGGCCCTCACCGCCCCCCTGCACGGCGTCGACGTGCTCTGGTGGATCGGCATGGCTTTCGTCGTGGCGGGGTTCGTCCTGTTCTTCGTGCGCAGCAGCCCCTCGGACACCGAACCGGTCGCCCTGCGCAGCCCGGTCGAGGGACGCTGGGTGCCCGTCAACAGCCCGGCCGACAAGGTGCCCAGCCACGGAACCCACGAGCTGGGCCAGACCTATGCGATCGACCTGGTCCACGTCCCGGACGGCGAATGGAGCGCCACGCGGAACTGGCCCCTCGCGGCGCGCCCGGACACGTTCCCGTCGTTCGGGCGGGACGTCCTCGCACCGGCCGACGGCGTCGTCGTCCAGGCGAGCGGGTGGCAGCGCGACCACTGGAGCCGGAACTCCTGGCCCGGCATCGTCTACCTGATGATCGAGGGGATGGTGTTCCGCCAGCTGCTGTCGCTGCTGACGCTTTCGGCGGGCAGGTTCATCGTCGGCAACTCCGTCACCCTCGACCTGGGCGACGGCGTGTACGCGGTCTTCGCCCATCTGCGCCGCGGCTCGCCGCGCGTCTCCAAGGGCGACCGGGTCCGGGCCGGGGACGTCCTCGGCGAGGTCGGCAATTCCGGGAACTCCTCCGAGCCGCACCTGCACTTCCACCTCATGGACCGCCCGCGCCCGATGGCCGCCGCCGGTCTGCCGTTCGCCTTCCCCTACGAGAGCGGCGGCGAGACCCGGACCGGCGTCCCCGGCGGGCGCCGTCCCTTCACCACCGCGGCCGGTGCGCCGGTCCGCTGAGCGCCGGCGCCCGCCCCCAAGCCCGGATCAGAGCGCGGCGGCCAGCTCGTCGAGCGCGGTGGTGAGCGGGCCCCGGCGGCGCGGATGAACCCGCACGCCAGCAGCGTCGACCCGACGGTGCACGTGAGCGCCCCGCCCACGTCGAACCGTCCCTCCTGCCTGGCCGACTCCCGAGGGGCGTCGAAGCGCTTCGCTCAAACCTCGGACGGCGGGCCGGATTCGGTCAGCTGGAAGTTTATGTAGCAACGCAACAGCCGGTGGGCGTGTCTTATGGGGAATGGCGGGGATGCGCGGCGCGGCCGGTGGCCGGTCGCCGGATGTTGCTCGGCGGTTGGCGGCGGGTGGCGGCGGGTGGCGGCGGGGGAGTCGCCCGAACGGGGTGAGTCATTGACCCCGGAGTTCACTCCGCGTTGGTCGGACAGTGGAATCGCCGGACGGGGCGGCGGACGGAGCCCGACCCGACCGGATATGCGCTGACCAGCGCATGTATACAGGGAAGCTGCCTGCGGAGTTCGGGATGAACGCGCCGGCCGCGGACCGTCGTCCGCGGCGTGGGAACTCGAAGGCGCACCCGGCGGAGCGCCGATCGGAACGAGAGGCGGGCCGTTGCGGAACGGCGCCCGCGAACACGGAAATTCTTCACGTCCGGGCCTCCACGGACGGCGGCCGTGTAATCCGCGCACCCTTCCGTCTTCGGCCTCGCGTGCCGCACGTCAGACTCTGGATAGCTAGTAATTAGTATAGTAAATTGACGCCGATCGGCGATCCCGCCTGCGGAAACACGGGGGAGAAGGCCATGGTCGGCATTGCACCGTTCTCGAACCTGCGCCGAAAAGTGATCGTTTTCATCGCGCTGGCGGCGGCGGCCGCCGGCCTGGTCGCGTTCCAGCCCGTGGCAGGGGCGGACGCCGGGGCCGGTGACGTGGCCGTCAGCACGTCCAGCGTCAAGGGACGCGACGGCACCACCTACACCGTCACGAACCACGTCGTCCGGACGAAGGGCGCGGGCCACCGGAAGGAATGGCTGCTGGTCTGGACGGGCGACGCGAGCATCCCGGGCGGCCCGGTCGGCGCCACGGGCCACGCCGCGCACCAGAAGGCCGACGTCGAGGGTTCCGCCGACCCCGACTTCCTCGCCGTGATCGACGCGACGAAGGGGTCCCGCGACTACGGCAAGGTCGTCAACACCGCGACCATCGGCCCGCTGCTGCAGAACGAGCCGCACCACATGCAGTACGTGTGGCACAAGGGCGACAAGGTGTACGCCGGCGGGCTGCTCAGCGACACGACCTACGTGTTCGACGTGAAGCAGCTTCCCCAGATCAGGATCAGCGGCGTCGTCACCGCCACGGACACCCCCTGCGGCACGGCCCCGGACGCCTTCACGACCCTGAAGGACGGCACCGTCTACGGCGCCTACATGGGCGGTCCGAACGTCCCCGGCCCCTGCACGTACACGCACGGCGAGGTCAGGACCGGCAACGGCGCGGCCGGCACCCCCGGCGAGGTGCTCCGGATCGACCAGACCGGCAGGGTGCGGGTCGAGTACCCGGCGGCCACGCAGGCGGCCGAGCCCGACACCTGCCACAGCATCCCGCAGGTGGACCCGCCGACCTGCGCCAACCCGCACGGCATCCGGGTGCGCGAGGATCTGAACCGGCTGGTCACCAGCGACTTCGCCGAGGTGCGGAGCCTGATGCTCCTCCCGACCGCCGACTTCTACATCGCCCGCGACACGGTGCGGATCTACGACATCGCGAAACGCGACCGCCCCAGGCTGCTGTCGGTGTCCCGCCTCCCGGACGGACCGCGCAAGGAGCCGTTCCTCATCCAGGAGGAGCCGCGCGTGGTGATGGAGACGGCGCTCACCAACGAACGCCGCCACCGCGGCGGGTTCGTGTCGACGATGGGCGGCGCGTCCATCTACTACACCCCCGACATCACCGACCCGAAGCCGACGTGGCGCGAGGTCTTCGACGACACGACCGCGTTCACCAGGCTCGCCCCTGGGCTGGACAACCGCGTCGGCATGGACGGCGGCTCCTGGCTCCAGACCAGCGCGGACGACCGATACCTGTACCACGTCGTCATGCGCCGAGGGGACGAGTCGTCCGGCGGCAAGGACACCGGCATGGTGTACGTGCTGGACGTCCGCAAGCTCGTCGACGCGGGCAGACGGACCAAGTGCAACATCGACACCCTGGAGGAGGTGACGCGCGGCGGCGCCGAGTTCGACTGCCCGTCCCTGGTCAGCGTCCTGCCCATCGAGGACCCGACGACCGGCGGACCGCACTGGGCGGCGCTGGACAACTTCCGGCAGGGCCCCGGCGGCTACTACCAGGAGACGCGGCAGCCGGCGCGGCTCGTGCTGGCGAACTACTTCGTCGCCGCGTCGCCGTTCGACGGCGACCACCGCGTCTGCATGGTGGACATCTCGCCGCGGCAGCAGCTCTCCCTGGACCGGAGCTTCAAGGACGAGAACAGCGGCCGCCCGTGCGTGGAGTTCAACCGGTCCGCGTGGCCGCACGGCGGGACCGGCGACGCCCGCCCGCACGGCGTCCTGTTCGCGGTCTCCGATGCCGACGTCCGCTGACGTCCGGCGCGCGGTGCCGTCCACCGGGGTGTGGACGGCGGCGGCGCTGCTGCTCCTCGCCTCCCCGGCGTGGGCGGACGGCGGTCACGGCGGGCACGGCGGGCACGGCGCGGTGCCGGACGGCGGCTGGGCGACGACGGCGATCCGCGTCGTCGCCCTGCTCGCCACCGCCGTCGTGGCGGGCGCCGCGCTGCTCCGGCCGCGCACCGGCCCGCCGTCCCGCGGCCTCACCGTGCTCGTCTCGGTCGGCGCGGCCGTCGCCGCGGTCGGATACCTGGTGGCCGTGGACCGCGTCCTCGTGGCCCTCGCGCTGGCCGCGGTGGCGCTCGCGACGCCCCGCGCGCTCCAGCACCCCCGGCGCTCCGTCGCGTCCGGCGCGGTGCTGGCCGCCGCGCTCACGACGCTCACCGTGGGCGGCTCGCCCACGGTGGTCCGGGACCGGGTCGCCCCCGGTGTTCCGCTGTTGCGCGAGGTCGCCCTGGCCGGGGCGCGCCTGCCGATCCTGGTGACTCCGCAGCGCCCCGGCTGGAACCTCGTCCACACCGGCGACCGTCCGGTCTCGGTGGGGACCTCCCGCGATCCGGCGAGCGCCACGGCGCGCATGCCGGGCGCACCGGGTACCTGGCGGCAGGTGTGGCTGCCGCCCGGCCGCAGCCGGATCGACCTCGGCTCCGGTGGCCGGACGGCCTCCCTCACGGTCGACACCGGCGCCGGCCCGGCCACGTCGCCGCAACTGCGCACGGACGGCCCGGAATGCGCGAGCGCCGCCCTCGGCGCCCTCGTCTCAGGCGGTGGCACAGCGGTCTCGTGCCCCGCCGACCGGCTCGGCGCCGCCGACGCCGCCGCCCTCCGCGCGACGGTCGGGTTCCTCTCCGGGCGCGGGGTCGGTTCCGTCCACCTGGTCGGCGACGGGTCACCCCGCTCGCGGGCCGCGGCGCTGGCCGTCCGGGAGGCGAGCGCGCGGGCGGGGATGAGGATCGCGGCGGCGGGCGCGAACCGGCCGGTCATCCTCGTCTCCGGCTGGTCCGAGGCCGACGCGACGCTCCGCCGGATGGCACGGGGCAGTCTGCGCGGGCAGGGCGCCTACCTGGCCCCTTGGCTGCTCAGCTCGCCGCTGCTGGCCATCCCGGCCGCCCAGATGCTCCCCCTGCGCTTCTCCCCGCGCGACCCGGAACCACTGCGCTACGCCGCCGAACTACGGGCCAGGTTCCCGGACGAAACACCCTCCGCCGCCGGCTACCAGGCATGGCGCGGCCCCGGGGGAACGCCGAGCCCGCCCCGCCTGTACGCGGCCTCCCTCGTCACCTTCATGCCGTCGAGAACCTCGACGCAACACCCGCACACCGGCACCAGCTGGCTCCCCGGCGGCACCATCACCGTGGCCACCGGCCCCCTCACCTGAGGGCTTCGCCCGCCGTTCTGCGCGCGTGGCGTCAGGCTCTGGTGTCGACCCGGCGCGTGACGACCCTGGCGATGAGCCGGCCCAGGGCCGGTACTTCCAGTGGCAGGAGCGACGTCGCCGGATGGCTGCGGCGACGCTCACCATGCTCGATGGCCTTCACGATCGCCTTGGCCATCGACTCGGGAGAGACCGGCGGCGGGGTTCGCATCGGCCCGGCGCGCCAGGGCAGCAGATCGATGTCACGCGCGGCGGTGTCCGTGGCGCCGGGCACGATCTCCAGCACTGACACGCCGGTGCCCTGCAGTTCGTGCCGCAGCGTGAGGGTCAGATGTGCCAGGGCGGCCTTCGACGCGCCGTAGTAGCCCAGAAGCGGGATCGGCACGGCCCGCAGGGTGGAGGTGACGTTCACCACCAGCCCACCGCTGGAGTGCAGGGCCGGGAACAGGTGCCGGGTCAGGGCGAGCGGGGACCAGAGGTTCGTCTCGAACAGCGCCCGTGCCTGATCGTCGTCACCGATGGCGCACTGCGCGGCCACCAGGCCGATTCCCGCGTTGTTGATCAGGATCTGCACACTCCCCAGCGCCGTTATCGCCTTCTCCGCCAGCTCGGCGGCCGCGCCGGGGCGGGACAGGTCCGCCTCGATCACGTACGGCCGTACCAGGCCGGCGTCCTCGATCCGATCGGCGATCCCTTCCAGGACCGCCCGGCGGCGAGCGGCGATCGCCAGCCGTCCACCCCGCTCCGCCAGCGCGAACGCCACCGCTCGGCCGATTCCGCTCGAAGCGCCCGTCACCAGGATCGGCGCCCCCGCCACAGTTCGGCGGCCCACCTGCCTGCTCCTACCGTTGGCGCTGCCCATCAGGCCCTCCATATTGACTGATTATCAATCAATTTGGGACGGTAGTCCCGCCGTTCCGGATCGTCAAGCACGGGAACCGAGGAAACCGGCGGCCTCCAGGGCCCTGCCGGCTCGCGCCCAGCGGCCGTCGACCAACGCGCTCTAGGCTTTTTCCATGACCGGCCCGCACACCGACGGCACCAGGACGCCCCGCATCGACCGGCGTGTCCGACTCATCACGGCCGCCTCGCAGCTGTTCTCAGAACGCGCCTACGACGAAGTGACGACCACCGAGATCGCCAGACGTGCGGGCGTCGCGTACGGGCTCATCGCTCACCACTTCACCAACAAGCGCGGGCTCTACCTGGCCACCATCCGCGCGGCAGGCGAAGCGCTCCAGACCCTTCAGGAGACCCCGCCCGACGGCGAGACGCCGGCCGAGCGGCTCCGCGACGCCGTCAGCCGGCACATCACCTACATGGACCGCCACGCCGCGGGATTCCTCACCCTCATCCGCGGCGGCAACGGTTCGGACCCCGAGGTCCGCGCCATCATCGAAGATCTGCGCTGGCAGGGCGCTCTCCGCGTCCTCAACGCCCTCGGCGTGGAGGACCCCGTCCACCCCGTGCTCCGCGCCTGCATGCGCGGCTGGGTCGGCTACCTCGACGAACTCATCGTCGACCACATCCAGCACCACGACGTCCCGCAAGAAGATCTCGTTCGGCTCACGACCAGCGCGCTGACCGCGACACTGCGCACCGCCTGCGCCATCACCCCCGATATCGGAATCGCCCCGGCCACCGTCGATCTCCTCGTCGCCTGACCGGAACCCGCAGTGCTCATCGTGTCCCGCCCGGCCTGGGCCGGGCCGCGGCAGGCCGTTCAGACGCGGATGAAGTCGTAGGTCAGCGTGTTCAGTTCGGCGTCGTGGCCTATGGCGACCCAGTCGTCCCCGAGTCCCTGCAGCCATCCGGGGAAGCGGCCGAGGCGACGCCCTGTGGATGCGTCGTAGACGAGGACGAACGGGTGGTCGCCCTCGGCCCCGCTGACGGCGATGCGCCGCTGCGTGACGGCGGTCTCCCAGCTGGCGGAATCCCCTGGCAGGCCGGGATCAGGCGCCTTCCACAGGACGCGGCCGGTAGGGAAGTCCAGCAGCGAAAGGGCGCCGGTGTCCGCGTGCTCACGGACCAGGAGCGTGCGCCCGTCACCGTCGATCGGGACGCCCGAAGCGTCGCCGCGCCAGACCGTCCGTCCCGAGACGAGGTCGAAGACCTGCGGCCTGCCGGTGTCGGTGGACGCGGCGATCCGGCGGCCGCGGCCGATCAGGTCGAGGCCGGTGCTGGACGGGGCGAGCCGCCGCTCGCACTCGCCGCCGGCCCGGCGACCCGCGTAGACCTTCCGGGTCCATGTGCGGTGAGCGCTCCCGGCCTCGGCCGCGGAGACGACGACCGTGCAGTTCTCGTCGCCGGACGGAGGGTCGTGGTCGGTGTTGATCAGCGTTCGCCCGACCACCACCGAGTACCAGCCGCTCACGTCGGAACCCTTCTCTTCTGCCGGCGGCACCGGCCGTCCGTCGCCGCGGCGTGAAGCGAAGATCTGGCCTGTGTCCGGGACGAGCGGCCGGCGCACCCCGACCGCCGCGTTCGCCGACCGCACCTCGTCGCTCCGGAGCTTCCAGCGGACCTCGCCGGTGCGCAGATCCTTGCGGGTCATCTCGCAGCCGACCCCTTCGCCGCAGACGCTGGTGAGGACGGCGTCCTTTGTGACCTGCGCCCTCGTGACCGGACCGTCCTGCCAGAGCGTCCCGCCGGTCGCCGGGTCGACGACGCTGAACCGGACCTTGTCGGAGGCCGTCCGCCGGTGCACGATCAGGGTGCCTGCCACGTCGACCTCATCGTCCTCACCGGAGGGCACCCGCCACAGCTCCCGGCCGGACCCGGGGTCGACGCCGAGCACGGCCCGGTCGTTGGCGATCACCGCGACCCGCCCGACGATCGCCGTGGTGTTCTCGCCGGTCGGCACGGACAGCGTCCAGGCCGGGGGCGGGCCCTCGCGGGCCGGAAGCCTCGGTGAGGTGACCGAGCAGGAGGCCCCCGCCGTGGACACCAGGAGCACGAGGGCGGCAGTCCCTGCACCGAGCCGTGAGCGGATCATCCCGACATTATTCCGGTTCGGCCCAAAACGGGCGCTGGTCACCCGCAGAGGCGGTTGCAGTGGTCACCCGGGCAAGCGATGGATCCGGGGCGGTTACGACGGGCGTCTGCGGACCGGCCTCGGTTCGGCGGACGTGAGTGGCCGGGGTACGGAGGTTGAGAGCGATGAGGAGGGTGGCGACGATTCCTCCGGCGATGACGAGAACCGCGGTGCGTATGCCTTCGGCGGTGGCGACGCGCAGTTCCTCACCCACGAGTCCATCAGTGCCGGCGTTGGCGACCAGGACGAGTGCGGCGAGGCCGACGACGGCGCCGATCCCGGAGCTGGTCGAGGCGATGCCCGAGGCGACCCCCTGCTGGCGGTCGGCCACCCCCGTGCCGGCGGCGATGAACATCATCGTGAACACGACGCCGTCGCCGAGGCTGACCGCGACGAGACCCGGCACGAGCGCGGCGTAGGAGCCGTCGGCCGATACGGCCAGGCCGACGCCTGCCGCACCGGCCGCGCCGATGGCGAGCGCGGCGACCAGGGTGCGCCTGAGGCCGAAGCGCGTCACCGCCTGGCCGGCGAATGCCGAGCCCGCCACCACCACCGCGGTGGGGAGCAGGAAGGCCACGCCGGTCTGCAGGGGGTCGTAGCCGCGGACATCCTGGAAATAGATGGAAAGGAAGTACAGGAGAGCTCCGAAAGTGGCCGTGAACATGAAGGCGACCACCAGGGCCACGGTCAGCGCGCGGTTGGCGAGCAGCTTCATGGGCACGAGGGGGTCCGGGCTGCGCCGCTCGACAACGGCGAACGCCGCGACCAGCAGGAGCCCCGCGGCCGCGGTGCCGAGGGTCCAGGGCGAGTCCCAGCCGAGGGCCGGGCCCTGGACCAGGGAGAACACCAGGAGTGTGACCGCGCCGGTGGAGGTCAGAGCGCCCGGCAGGTCGAACACCCGGCCCGCCTCCCGCGCCCGGTCCGGCTCGAGGAACCGGAAGGCCGAGACGAGCGCCGTTCCCGCCAGGGGGACATTGACGAAGAACACCGCCTCCCACCCGAGCATGCGGGTGAGCACGCCGCCGAGCAGAACGCCGACCACCAGGCCGGCGGCGCCAGAACCACCCCAGATGCCCAGTGCGCGGTTGCGGTCGCGGCCCTCCGCGAAAGTCGTGTTGATGATCGCCAGCGTGCTGGGGAAGACCAGCGCCCCACCGAGCCCCTGGATCGCCCGGGCCGCCAGTTGCGGCGCCGGACCGGTGGCGAGCCCGCCGGCCAGCGAGGCCACGGCGTACAGCGTGAGCCCGGTGACCAGCATCCGGCGCCGGCCGAGCAGGTCGGCGGCGCGCCCGCCCAGCAGCAGGAATCCGCTTGAGGCGACGGCGTACGCGCTGACGACCAGCTGCAGCGTCTGCGCCGAATAGCCCAGGTCACGGCCGATATCAGGCAGCGCGACGACGACGATGTACTGATCGAGGGAAACGATCAGCATCGCGAACGACAGCAGCGCCAAGGCCGCCGTCCTGGATCGACCGGGGCCCTGACGGCGCGAGCCGCGGGCCTGAGGTGGGACACGGGTGTCGTGCATGGCGTCACTCCAGTGCTGGTGCAGGTCGGCAACAGTCCGCGGGGAGGACACGTCCCGACCGCGATGATGCCCGTCCTTGTACTGTACGGAACAGTTCAGTTGAACTCAACCGTACAGTTCAGAAGTTGGTACGCTGGACGTCGACGACGAAGGAGCGATGATGGCGGCACCCTCCCAGCGCGCAGGGACGCGTACCGAGTCCCCGCGCGTGCTCACCGGTGACCGGGCGGCGCGCAAGCGGCAGGTGATCATCCAGGCGGCCCGCTCGGCGTTCGCCCGGGACGGCTTCGACGCCGCGATGGACGCCATCGCCGCCGACGCCGGCGTCTCCAAGGTCACCGTCTACAACCATTACGGGAGCAAGGAGACCCTCTTCGTCGCCGTCATCGGCGACGCCCTGCAGGAGGCCCTCGCCGACGCCATCTCCGGCACCGCGCAACGGCTGGAACACTCCGACGATCTGCGGGCCGCGCTCAAATGGACCGCCCGTGCGTGGGTGGACAGCATGACCCGACCTGACATGGTGTCCCTGCGCCGACTCGTCGCCAGCGAAGTCCGTCGATTTCCGGAACTGGGCGAAGCCTGGCGCCACCACGGCCCGGACCGCGCCCGTCCCGCACTGGCGGCGGCGTTCGAACGCCTGATCGCCGCCGACCGGCTGACCATGCCGGACGTGGAGACCGCGATCCTCCAGCTCTACGCCCTGGTCCTCTACCCGCACCTGGTGCACGGCACCTACGGAACGACGCTCGACCAACACACGACCGAGCGCCTCATCGACTCCGGCGTGGACATGTTCCTCTCGTACTACACCTACCGCGACGCCCCCGCGTAGCTTCGCGGCCCCTCCCCGGTCCCGACCCCCACCCGCGCCGCCTCTCCGACCCGCCGGCCCACAGCACCACGCGTGGAAGCCCTATGCCCATCGGCGCGACTACGGAAGCGAGTGACGTGCGCCGCCTCGACCGCTCGGGGCGTGCGCGCTGCGACGTTCGTCTCCGCTCGACACCAAGCGTTCGATCTTCTTGCGGGGCTAGTATTGAACGTGTTCAAACATTGACGTCAGGCTCGTTCACGAGACGGGGGGAAGTCCGCGATGAGGATCGTGATACCTGGGGGAACCGGCCGGATAGGCGCGATCCTGAACCGCGCGCTGACCGCCGCCGGCCATGACGTCGTGGTCCTGACCAGGCGCCCGACGGGCGAGCGCGAGCTCCCCTGGGACGGCGAGACGCCGGGCCCCTGGACCGAGGCGATCGACGGCAGCGATGCCGTGATCAACCTGGCCGGACGCAGCGTGAGCTGCCGATACACGCCGGCCAACCTCCAGGCGATGATGGATTCGCGGGTGCGCTCCACCCAGGTCGTCGGCGCGGCGATCGCCGGCGCCGCGAAGCCCCCTCGGGTCTGGCTCCAGATGAGCACCGCCACCATCTACGCCCACCGCTACGACGCGCCCAACGACGAGGCGTCCGGCATCCTCGGCGGCACCGAGCCCGGAGTTCCCGGCTACTGGGCCTACAGCGTCAAGATCGCCAAGCACTGGGAGCGGGCGCAGCAGCGGGCCGAGACACCGTCCACCCGCAAGGTCGCCCTCCGCTCCGCCATGGTGATGAGCCCCGATCGCGGCGGTGTCTTCGACTACCTGCTCTGGCTGGCACGCCTGGGCCTCGGTGGCCCGGTCGCGGGCGGCGCGCAGTACGTGTCCTGGATTCATGACCAGGATTTCGTCAGCGCGGTGGAGTTCCTGATCGCCAGGGACGAGATAGACGGACCGGTGAATCTCGCGGCTCCCGGTCCCGTGCCGCAGCGGACCTTGATGCGCACGCTGCGCACCGCGTGGGGCGTCCCGGTGGGCCTGCCCGCAACGAGATGGACGGCCGAACTAGGCGCACTCGCAATGCGCTCGGACACCGAACTTCTCCTGAAGAGCCGCCGCGTAGTCCCAGGCCGCCTACTCGAAGCAGGCTTCACCTTCAACCATCCATTGTGGGGGGAGGCCGCCGAAGACCTCGTCCACCGCGTCCGCGGCTCCCGATAACGACCCACTGGCCGCCCGGTGCGGCTGCCCCACGTACTCGCCGACCGGACGGTGAGGACGCCGTCGAGAAGCAGATTCCGGGCGGTCGGTGGCGAGTGGTCCATCCCATCGTCCCGCGCCCTCGTCAGCGTTCGGCAGGTGTGATTCGGAGGTGCCGCCGGTTTGTCGGCAGGTTGCCGCCGGACGTTTCCGCAGCGCAATGCCGCTGCACGTTTCCGCAGGCGCTCCTGAGAAAGATGTCCGCGTGTTTCGCCGCCTCCGTCGAGGGAGGACGGTCGGTGCCGCACCGACGTAGGTCCTCGAACTCGGCGGCAGGGGGACACTGCGCGAGGAGGACTGAATGGGCAAGCGGGTCGTCTGGGGCCGGATCGGCAGGCGTCGCCGGCTGCGCCGGGTGGCCAGGGAGGTGTTCGGCTGGCCGGACCTGCGCCCGGGCCAGGGTGAGGCGATGGAACACCTGCTGCGGGGCCGGGACGTGCTGCTGGTCATGCCGACCGGCGGCGGCAAGTCCGCCGTCTACCAGGTCCCCGCCCAGCTGCTCCCCGGGCCGACCGTGGTGATCTCGCCCCTGATCGCTTTGCAGCGGGATCAGATGGTCGCGCTCGCCGGTCGCGACGCCGGCGGCGCCGTGATGGTCAACTCCGCCCAGTCCGACGGGGCGAGCGAGGACGCCCTGGACCAGATCCGGGCGGGCAGAGCGGAGTACATCTTTCTCTCACCCGAGCAACTGGCCAAGCCGTCGGTCGTGGAGCGGCTCGCCGCCGTGCGCCCCTCGCTGGTCGCCGTGGACGAGGCGCACTGCGTCTCCTCGTGGGGCCACGACTTCCGGCCGGACTACCAGCAGCTCGGCAGGGTGATCGAGCGTCTCGGCCATCCCCCGGTGATCGCACTGACCGCGACCGCCTCGCCGCCGGTACGCGATGACATCCTCGCGACGCTCGGGCTCGGCGAGGCACGGCAGATCGTCCGCGGTTTCGACCGGCCCAACCTGTCCCTGGAGGTGCGGCGGTTCCACGAGGAGGAGGACAAGAGGCGGGCGCTGGTCGAGGACGCCGCCGGACGAAAGGGGCTCGGCCTCGTCTACGTCGCCACCCGGCGCGACGCCGAGGCGTACGGCGAGGAGCTCGCCGCGGCGGGCCTGCGCGCGGCTGCCTATCACGCCGGGATGAAGGCGGCGGACCGCCACCGGGTGCACGAGGCGTTCCAGGGCGACGAGCTCGATGTCGTGGTGGCCACCTCGGCGTTCGGCATGGGGATCGACAAGCCCGACGTCCGCTACGTGCTGCACGCCGCTCCGCCGGAGTCCCCGGAGTCGTACTACCAGGAGATCGGCCGTGCCGGGCGGGACGGGGAGCCCGCGGCCGCCGTCCTGTTCTACCGGTCGCAGGACCTCGGACTGCGCCGCTTCTTCGCCGCGGGTAAGCCTGACGAGGAGAGGATGCTCCAGGTCGCGACGCTCCTCCAGGCCCATGGCGACACCGTTCCGGCGAGCGAGATGCGCACCACCCTGGGCATCGGCGCATCCAAGCTCACCAGCCTGGTGAACCTGCTGGAACAGACCGGAGCCGTGGAGACGACCGGCAGGGGAGATCTGCGATACGTCCAGGAGGGGCCACCGCCCGAGGAGGCCGCGGCACGCGCCGCGGAACTCGACGAGAACCGCCGCCGCGTCGACGATTCACGCATCGACATGATGCGCGCCTACGCGGAGACGACGGATTGCCGCCGCCGTTTCCTGCTGGAATACCTGGGCGAGCCCCACCCGGGCTCATGCGGGAACTGCGACGTATGCCAGACCGGGCCGGCCGCACCCCCGGACTATGCCGACGAAGCAGCCGCACCACCGAACCATGCCGACGACGCTCCGTTCCCCCTGCACGCCGAGGTGCAGCACGCCGCGTGGGGAACCGGGACGGTCATGCGCGTGGAACCCGACCGCATCACCGTCCTCTTCGGGGACGCCGGCTACCGCACGCTGTCCCTGGAGGCGATCCAGCGCGACGACGACCTCCTGACCCTCCGCCCCGACGCGGCCCGTGCGAACTCCCGGCCACCAGGCCGCCGCGGGCGAGGACGCCAACGGACACTCCGGACCCGCCGGGACAAGGCCGCCGCAGGTCACACGAACACCACCACGGACGTGTCGTAACGCCAGGTGCAAGGATGCCGCCCCTATCGCTTTCTCGCCTTCGGAGGCTTAAGGATCAGCCGTTGATCTTGGTCTCGGCACCCGTGGGCTCCAGTTTCAGGACTTGGAGTATCTGTTGGTTGAAGCGGTCCATGGCGGTGTCGACGCTGCGGACGAAGCCGGTCTCTTCGGTGCCGCGTTTGGTGCCCATGCCGGTGGCGAGGGTCAGACGGAAAGAGTCGATCTGCTTCCCACCTTCGGGGAAGAGCAGGCCCGGCTCGGAGAACAGGTTCTTCAGTAGGTCGCAGGGGCCGTTCTTGTGTCCAGGAGTGAGCGCTTCGACGCGAAGCTCAGGTGGGGCGTCGTTCAGTTGGCGTAGCAACCACTGGACCCGGGTAAGGGGGCGGGCGCGTTCGGCTGCGGGGATCTCGACGGTGGTCTCGATCTGGCCGGTGCGCAGGTCGGCTTCGAGCAGGACCGGGCCGCCGGCGTTCGGGATGCGGATCTCGGCGCTCATTCGTCCGGATTCCACCAGTGAGGTAACGGTCTGCAGACGGCGGACCGAGGCGTCGCCGTCGCGTCGTTTGCGCAGGACCGGGGCGATGGCCAGGCCGGTCTGACCGCTGAGGCGCAGACACAGTTGCCGAATCAGTTTCTCCCAGCTTTCGGCGACCTGCATCGCGCGCCGGTCGCCGAGCCTCAGGGTGCCCGCGTTCACGGCGTTGCGTACGGGGACCCAGGCGGTGCCCATGTCGCGGAAGCCCTGGCAGCCGGCGTGATCCTGGCGAAGGTAGTGCAGCAGTTCGCTCAGCAGCCAGGCGTGGACGGGGGTGGCCACGCCGTCGTGGAGGCAGAGCATCTCGGCCTCGTGCGCGACCTCGGCCCACGACACGTGTCGTAGCGCGACCTTGCGCAGCAACTTCTTGTCGACCTTGAGAGGATGCTCGTTGTCCAGGGCCAGATCGTTGGACAGAGTGATCACCGTCTCGTAGCCATGTCGGGCCGCGACCTCCAGGTAGGCCTCGACCTGGTCGGCCTTGAGGGGGTTGCCGCCGGTCTTGGTCTCGATCAGCGCGGTCCAGATGCGACCGGCCCGTGCCACGCGTAGGACGCCATCGGGGCGGACCCTTGTGTCGCCGTGCTTGAAGGAGGCTTCGGCGAAGGTCTGGATTGTGCCGGCCGGGGCATTGAAGCGGGCGGTCAGACGGCGGCCGAACTCGGGTACCTGCGCCATGACCGCCAGCAGCGTTGCGGTGGCCCGCGTCTCGCGCTCCTGATCGTTGCGGAGGCCGGTGACGGGGAACAGGCGGGCTTGCTGCCAGGAAGGATGCTCGGCGAGGTTGACCTTGGCGGCCTTGGGGACGGTGGTCTTCTTCTTCGCCGTCCGCACCTGCTTGGGGCGCTGCTCCGTCTTGACCGACATTTCCGCGACGGGGGTAGCCATGTCTACTGCGGCAGGAGCGGGAGTTTCCGTCCGATCGGTGTCGGGTGCGCCGTCCGGATGGGACGGTGCATGAGCCGGCTCTTCCTCGTCGCTGTCGTCGACGTTGATGCCGAAGTCGGCGGCCAGACCCGCAAGGCCGGATTCATACCCTTGGCCGACGGCCCGGAACTTCCAACCCTCGCCTCGGCGGTACAGCTCACCGAAAATGAACGCGGTCTCGGTGTCGGCATCCTTGATGTCGAAGGCCAGCAAAGCTTTACCGGCGCTGTCGGAGACAGCCAAACGTAGGTCCTCGAGTGCTCCGAATGTCGCCCCGGCATAGCGGCTGGCAGCGATCACTACACGCTGAACTTCGGGGCGCAGAGCGGTCAGGTCGGCCAGAATGCGATCTTCGCTGCCAGTAGCGGTCGGGGCTTTGCCCAGCAGCCGCACCGACTCGTCTGCGGTGGCGGGTTGGTTGTAGAAGACGAAGTCGGTGTCGCTGCCGACCTTGCCATCGGTGCCGACCAACAGCACCGAAACATCGGCCTCTCCTGCGCCGGAAGGATCGATCCAACTCAACGCCACGGTGAGCGGCCCTGCCGCCGTGGTCAGCGCGGACAGGTCGATGTTGGCACCCTTGGTCATCTGCTGCACTACTCGGCTCCTCGACTCGTTTCACCTCACGCGTCCAAGGGGAGCATTGAACGCCGAAGGATCGTTCGTGTATGCCAAGTGCAGGCACAACCGAACACGACGGAAAGCGATCACCTGAACGCGAAGTGCCAGCGTACGCTCATCAATCCCGCGCAAAGGGCTGTCTGTACGGGAGGGGCCACACTCGGTCAGCGAGGTTAGCAAGAAGTTTGGGACACGCGCCGACGTCAATTCGGCAGGACGTCACGTGTCAAGGATGCTTTTCGCTCGCATAAGGCAAAGGTCATGCGCTTCATCGCCGCAGGCGCGAGGGAGGCTTCCGCAGAAGCGAGGCCGGGAGACCTGCCCAGTGCAAGCCGTGGGAGTCAGGGCGGACGCCAGGGTGCGCGGTACGCGGCTGAACCCCGTCGTGCTGGGAGACTTCCGCCAGCCGCAGTTGCGGTACGTGCGGCGGATTCCGCACGTACCGCTGGACGCGCCCTGGACGGCCGAGCCCGCGCCGCGCTGGGATGGCGAGCGCGGCAGGTTCGATGGCCGCGAATGCCATGGTGGTTGCGGTGCGGCTCAGGCGGCGTTGGTGGGTCGGTCTGTGACGGGGAGCCTCATGGTGTGGTCGCCGAAGTCGGCGACCAGGTCGAGGTGGCCCCCGAGTGCCTCGACGTATCGGGCGATGACCTCGATGGAGGTGACCTCACCGTGTTCGATCTGGGAGATACGGGCGACGCTCACGCCCATGCCGACGGCGAGGTCCTTCTGGCCGAGACCGGCGTGCTTGCGGGCTTCGGCGAGTTGGTGTCCGCGCGTTTCGGCGAGGAGCCTGCGTGCTCCGGCCTCGACCTCGGAGGGGGACACGCCGGCCGCGTGCAGTTCTCGTGCCAGGGTTTCCCAGTCCTGCGGAGTGCGCTTGGGCACGGTCACTCCTCCTCTTGGGCGGTGTGGTCGATGTAGAGCTGTTCGGCCAGCGGGATCTTGTCGTCAGGCCTCCAGCACGCTCAACCTCGCTGCGCCACCAGAGCTGCCGGACGCGGTGGGCGGGCCGTGGCACCTGCGCTCGATGAAGATCGACGAGGTGAGTCGGTTCTGTCTCGGTGCCGGAGCCTTCGACGGCCTCGGCCATCCGCAGATGGGGCTCCGGCAGGACGTGGGGGATTCGATCTCCCTGCACGATGGTGCTCTGTCTGTAACAACCGAGGCAGACTGAGCCCTCTGGATCTCGTCGGCCTGAAACGCCGGATTCACTACAGCGTTGTGACCGTCTGGCTGTGTCCAAGACGTCCCGGAACCAGTCCGGCGAGGGTGTACGCATGACCGAGGAGAAGTGCGAGGAGTGCCGGCCGGGTGTATCGGCAGGACGGTCGGGTGTCGCGGTGGTCCACCGTCCGGCGCCGTCCGCGCGCGGCGTTGCGTCATGACGCTGCCGTCGACGCTCGGGGGACGGCTGGTCTACCGTCGGGCGCTGCCGGACCCCGGGAGCACTCCTCCTCGGCCCAGCTCTGCTCGAAGTAGCGCTCTGGCTTGGCCGCTCTGGGGCCGAAAAACCGTGTGAGGCGGCCGAGTCCGCTTCCCGGTGGGCGCAGCCCAACTCGCGACGGCGAGGAAGTGCACGTCGACCGCGATCGCGGACGGGACGTCCGCCATCAGCGCCGGGCCGGAGCGTGGGGAAGTCGGGCGGGAGGACGGTCAGCGGGCCGAGTCCTGCTTGATCTGCTTGATCAGGCTGGCGAACTGGGCGGGGGAGAGGGTGAGGCGGCCCCCGTCCGGGGCCTTGCTGTCCCGGACTCCGATCCCGGTACCTGGTGCAAGTTGTGCCAGCTCAACGCACACGTCGTCGTTTGCCGTGCCGCTGTACGAACTCTTGCGCCACTGGAGCATCATGCGTATCTCTCCAAGTACTTCCCGATCAGTTCGCGCGAGGCGTCCTGAGAGTCAGCCTTTGCGCCGATACGTTCGAAAGTATCAGCAAACTGCTTGATCTCGTCTGGCATTTCGATCAAGCGTCCTCCGCCTTGGGCGCCCGCGTAGGCGACGTCGCGATCATGAAGGCCGATCAGTTGGAAGAAGCCCTCCGAGCCAAGGTGCTCACCTGCCAGGAACGGAACGACGCGCAGGATCACGTTCCAGCGCTCGGCCATTTCGAGGAGGTGTTGAAGCTGAGCTCGCATGACCGCATCGCCTCCAACGCGGCGAGCCAGAGCCGATTCGTCCAGAAGTGCCCAGAGGTAGGGAGGATCATCTCTCTCGAGAACGGACCGCTTGCGAGCTAGTCGCCCAGCCAGTATCCCCTCACGATCCTTGGCCGTACTGAGGCGGCCATAGGCCCGTGTGTAGTCGTCGGTCTGAAGAAGCAGCGGTACCGCCTGCCCGTGGAAGACCTTGATCTCGGCCGCCTGTCTCTCGTGCTGGCTGTACTGTTTGAACCAGTTCGGATCGTGGGCCATCCGGGCATACCAGAGCAGCAACTCGAACAGCCCGCCGGTTTCGAACTTGACATCGAGCCGCCTGGCGTAGTCGACCTGGAGCTTTGCTCGCCCGGCTTCGATGTTCGAAACACTTGATCGCGCCATTCCAACGATCTTGCCCCACTGGGTGAGCGACAGCCCTTCCTTCTCCCTTGTGAACCGGAGGTAGTAGGCAAGAAAGTGCCACATAGAGATCTTGGGGTCGAGTGGGTCCCGGACGATCACCATTGCTGCTCCCTGTTTTCGGTTCCTCTTGATACAGGCAAAACTAGAGCGTGCCAGTGACCCTTGCCATATGAATTCGGAATCTCGGGCAAGGGCGGGGCGATGGCGATGACGGCGAGCGGGGATCTACTTATGCCCCTGATGGGAACACCGTCCGCAGTGGGGCTGGCGCGTACTCTTGTTGATGCAAGAATCCGCAACTGGAACTATTCCCACATTCTCGACAGTGCGCTTCTGGTCGTCTCGGAACTCGTGACCAACGCGGCCCGCCAGACGCCGCACAAGGAGATCCGCCTCCAGCTCAGCCGGGACGCGCACGGCATCGTCATCGCCGTCTGGGACGCGGACTACGCCCTCCCTCAGGCCAAGCCGACGAAGGAGCTCACCCTCGAAGACCTGGACCTCTCCGAGGAGGCGTTCGACGACAACGGCGGCTGGGGGCTGCACATCGTCCAGGCGCTGTCGTCCAGGTGCGGTGTCACCGGTGACCCGGCCGGAGGCAAGTGGATCTGGTCGCGCATCCGCCCGTGAACACCCAATGAATACGCGACTCTCCGCAGCGTGTCGGCCGTCATGGGGGGCGTGGCGATGGCCCGCCACGACGCCTGACAGGACTGGGGCCGGCCGGGTCGTGCTCCTAGGCGGGCACCTTCCACAGGCGGACGGTGCCGTCCTCGCCGCCGGTGGCGAGGGTACGGCCGTCCGGGCTGAAGGACACGCTGAGGACGGCGCCGCCGTGCCCGGTGAGCTCCGGGCCGAGCTGCCGGTGGCGGGTCACGTCCCACAGCCGGACGATCCCTTCCGAGCCTCCGGCCACGAGGACGCGGCCGTCCGGGCTGAACACCGCCGTGCGGCAGCGGCCGTCGCACCGGAACGGAGCGCCCACCTGCACGCTTCGGGCCACGTCCCACAGGCGGATGGTCTCACCGCCCGCCGTCGCCAGCGTCCGCCCGTCGGGGCTGAACGCCACGTCCTCCGTCCAGGAGTCGTGCCCGGACATGTCCCCGCCGAGCCTCTTGCGGTCGTACACCTCCCACAGTTGCGTCACACCGCGGGTGTTCCCGCTGCCGGGATCCGCCTCGGTGCCGGTCGTGCCGATGGCCAGCATCCGGCTGTCCGGGGCGAACGCCAGGGCCTGCACGTTGCCGGCGCCGGTCTCCAGGAGCGGGCCCACCTTCCCGTCGTCCAAGTCCCACAGCCGCACGGACTGGTCCGTGTTGCTGGTGGCCAGGACGCGGTCGTCCGGGCTCAGGGCCAGGGACGTCAGGGGCCCGAGATCGATGTCGAGGTCGCTCGGCTCGCCCTTGCCCGACACCGGGAAGAGGCGGAGGTAGCCGTCGTCGCCCGCGGTGTACAGGGTGCTGCCGCCGTGGCTGATCGCCAGCGCGTTGACGCCGTCGGGGTGGCCGAGAGGCGCGCGGCGCTGCTTTCCGTCCGCGACGTTCCAGAGCCGTACCGTGGTGTCGTCGCTGGCGCTGGCCAGCGTCCGGCCGTCCGGGGTGAACGCCAGGTCGCGCACGGACGCGGTGTGCCCGCGCAGCGAGCGGCTCTGCGGCGGGGCCGCGGACCGGTGTGCTCCGGGGTCGCTCCGGGCGGCCGACCCCGACCAGGGCGCCACCACCAGGGCCGTGGCCACCGCCGCGCACACCGCCAGCACGCCGCACGCCGCCAGCGCGCCGCGCGGGGAGCCGAGGGCGGTGAACGGGCCGGAGCGGGGGCGGCGCGTGCAGACCAGGGTCGCCGCGGGTTCCGGGCCGGGCGCCCGCCCGATCCAGGCCCGCCGCTCGTCGATCATCCGCTGAACCGCGGGCGGCCACGGCTGCGCGGCCGGGGCGACCGCGCCGACCATCGCCGCCAGCCGGGCGGGGTCCGGCCGCCAGGCCGGGTCCTTGGCCAGGCAGGCCGCGACGGCCGGGCGGAGCCGGTCCGGTACGGCGGACAGGTCGGCCTCGGCGTGCACGACGTTGTACAGCGCCTGCGCCGGGCCGGGCCCGTCGAAGGGGCCGCGGCCGGTGCAGGCGTACACCAGCGTCGAGCCCAGCGAGAAGACGTCGCCGGCCGCGGTGGCCGCCCCCTCCTCGGCCTGCTCCGGCGACATGTATCCGGGCGTTCCGGCCAGGACGCCGGTCCGACCCTCGCCGCCTTCGCCCTCGGCCGCCCGCGCGACCCCGAAGTCGATCACCTTCGGGCCGTCGGCGGCCAGCAGCACGTTGGACGGCTTGAGGTCGCGGTGCACCAGCCCGGCCCGGTGGATCTCCACGAGCGCGGCCGCGAGCCCGGCCGCCAGCCGCAGCACCGCCGGCTCCGGCAGCGGCCCGGCCGCCCGGACCGCCTCCCGCAGCGACGGCCCCGGCACGTACACCGACGCCAGCCACGGGGTCGGCGCGTCGGCGTCCGCGTCGAGCACGACGGCCGTGTACGCGCCGGACACCCTGCGGGTGGCCGCCACCTCGGCACGGAACCGCTCCCGGAAGCCGGAGGCGCCGCTCAACCGGGCGTGCATGAGCTTCACCGCGACCGGCCGCCCGTCGGGCGCGGATCCCAGCAGCACCCGTCCCATCCCGCCGCGGCCGAGTTCGGCGAGCATCCGGTAGTGCCCGACCCGTGCCGGGTCGGACGCGGCCAGCGGTCGCATGGTCACCTCGCTCCCCGGTGGTTCAGGCGCGGGTGCGGCCGGCGACGTCGTAGAGCCACACCTTCTCGTCGCCGCCGACGGCGAGGACCCTCCCGTCCGGGCTGAACGCCACGGCGGAGGCCCTGTCCGGTAGCCCGATCGGCTTCCCGACCTCCTTGCGCCCGGCGACGTCCCACAGCCGCGCGGTGGTGTCGTTGCCGACGGTGGCCAGCAGCCGGCCGTCCTGGCTGAACGCGATGCCCTGCGGGCCGTGGTCGCTCGCGGGCACCATCTCGCCGAGCGGAGCCGCACGCTGGACCTCCCACAGCCGCACGGTCATGTCGGCGCTTCCGGTCGCCAGCGTCCGACCGTCCGGGCTCATCGCCGCACTCGTGATCTGGCCGGTGTGCCCGCGCAGGGGCTGCCCGACCTCCTTGCGGGAATCCACGTCCCACAGCCGCACCAGACGCTCGCTGGTGAAGGCCAGCAGCCGCCCGTCCCCGCTGAACGCGATCAACGACATGATGTTCGCCTTGTCGAACGTGAGACCGCTCACCTCCTTGCGGGAATCGGTGTCCCACACCTTCAGATGGGAGCCCATGGCCGCCAGCCGGTCCCCGGCGGGACTGAAGGCCACGTCGCTCACCGGGGCCGGATCGTCGGAGAAGTCGAACATGGGGATGCCGAGGGTCGCGCCGATCTGCCGGCGGGTCCGCACGTCCCACACCTTGACGCCGCCGTCCATGCCGGCGGTGAGCAGCAGCCGCCCCGCCCTGTCGAACCTGGCCCTGAGGGCCGACTTGGAGGCGATCTTGAGCGGCGGGCCGGACGGACGCCCGGTCTTGGCGTCCCACAGCCGCACCGTGCCGTCCTCCCCGGCGGTGACCAGAAGATCACCCGAGCCGTTGAACTCGGCGTGGTACACGGAACCGGCATGGCCTTCCAGGACCGCCAGCGGCTTGGAGTCCGTACCGCCGCTCCCGCCGGACACGCTCGTGCGGCCGGATGCCGGCTCGCCGTCACCGCGCAGTGCCCAGGCGGCGGTGCCGCCGAGCGCGGCGAGGCCGAGGGCGGCGCCGCCGCCCGCCATCAGCAGGAACCGCCTCCTGTCCGGCGCCGGCGCGACGGCCGTGGGGGTGGAGGTGGGCGCCGGTGCGGGCGGGAACTGCGGCGCCGGGGCCTGAAGCAGCCGGGCGACCTGGGCGTCCTGCCGCGCGATCGCCTCGTGCACCGGGTCCGGCCAGGGCCGGGCGGACGGCGGTACCTCGCCGATCCACCGCAGCAGCGCGGCGGGCTCCGGCCGTGCGGCCGGGTCCTTGACCAGGCAGGCCGGGACGATCTCGCGGATCCGGTCCGGCAGGTCGCCCAGCACGGGATCGGCGTGGATCACGTTCTGCAGGGTCTGCGGGGTGCTCCCCGCGTGGAACGGTCCGCGGCCGGTGCAGGCGTACACCAGCGTCGAGCCCAGTGCGAAGACGTCGCTGGCAGTGGTCAGGTCCCGCCCCAGGGCCTGCTCCGGGGACATGAAGCCGGGCGTGCCGACCAGAGCGCCGGTATGGGTGAGCTGGGTGCCGTCCTCGCCCTCGGCGGCCCGTGCGATACCGAAGTCGATCACTCGCAGGCCGTCCTCGGTGAGCAGCACGTTGGACGGTTTCAGGTCGCGGTGGACCAGCCCGGCGCGGTGCACCTCGGTCAGCGCGGCGGCGAGGCCGGCGGCCAGCCGGAGCGCCGGTCCGGCCGCCAGCGGACCGGTCGCGGCGACGATCTCGTGCAGCGAGGGGCCTGGAACGTACACCGATGCCAGCCAGGGCTCGGCCGCCTCGGGGTCGGCGTCGATCACCGCCGCCGTGTAGGCTCCGGCGACCCGGCGGGAGGCGCGGACCTCGCGGCGGAACCGGCCGCGGAACTGGTCGTCGTGCACGAACTGCTCGTCGACCAGCTTGACCGCGGCGAGCCGCCCGTCCGGCCCGCTGCCGAGCAGGACCCGTCCCATGCCTCCGCGGCCGAGCTGGGCGAGCATTCTGTAATGCCCGATCTGGCGGGGATCGGACGCCTCCAGGGGTCTCACAGCACACCTCCCTCTCTCAAAAAGACGATAGCGTCTGATTGAGCTTGGTGGAGGCACCCGCAGTCATCCGTCACCACGCCGCCGCCTTCCGCCACCGCGGGCCGAGAAGATCGGTTCGCGCTACCCCGACTTCCGACGGCCGGTGGCGCGGCAGCCGCCGGCGCCCCGTTTCGTCCGGCGGCCGGTCCGGCTGGGCGGGGGGCGAGACCTCCGCGTTCCGGGTCGCCGGGGCCGCTCGTCCGCGAACGCCGCCGACGAGATCTACAACCTGCCCACCGTCGACGCGCCTCGACCTGCAAAAAACGACGCGGGCGAAAGGAGCGCTTTTTCGGCTCCCTGGCGCTGACTCCGCGATGTGGAAAGGGCGACTGAGCACCATGCGGCGTGGCGACCCGACTGGGTGCAGGTGCGATGACACACGCGTGCGTCCAGGGCGCTGGACGCTCTCAAGAGGGCCGAGACGATCTCGCCTCGAACACACGCATGGCGACGGGTCAGGTTGGCCTTGATCTGGCCCCATACGACAGCAGCGACGACTCCCGGGAAGGATGTCGTCGCTGGTGGTAACGGGTGCGCCGTCAGGGACTTGAACCCCGAACCCGCGGATTAAGAGTCCGCTGCTCTGCCAATTGAGCTAACGGCGCCTGTCATACGGGCCTCGGCGGTGGGCCGGGGTCCCTCGCGACAGGAAGAACAGTATCAGGCCCTGCGGACCAGTGCGAACCGGTTTAATCGCGGGCCGGGAGGACGCTCATCATGCCCCGCCAGAGGGCGATGGCGGTGGCGCGGGAGCCGACGCCGAGCTTGGCGTAGATGCGGTTGACGTGGTTCTTGACCGTCTTCTCGCTGAGGAAGAGCTGGCGGGCGATCTCGCCGTTGGAGCGGCCGGTGGCGATGAGGTCCATGACCTCGGCCTCGCGGGCGGACAGGCCGAGGGTGGTACGGGACGCGTGGCGGACGCCGCGGACGAGGTCGTGCGCGGTGAAGGAGCCGGGAACGAGGTGGCCGCAGGCGCCGGCGCGGAGGGCGGCCTCGACGGCGGGCTGGTCGTCCGAGGCGAGGACGAAGACGCGGGAGGACGTGCTGAGCGGCAGTGCGTGACCGGCGGCCGCCGCGTCCAGCAGGACGATGTCGGGACGCAGGCGCTCGGCCAGCGGAACCGCCGCGGCGGGATCGGAGGACTCGGCGACGACCTGGAACTCGTCGCTGGCCTCCAGTACGGAGATCACGGCAGCCCTGCCCAGGGGATCACCATCCACCACGAGTACGCGAAGCGGGGCCGTCTCGTCGACGCTCATCCATCGCCCTTGGCGTGTCGTTGACATTTCCAGGGTCGGAGCATAACCGGGTGATCTTCGAAGGTCGATGGACCTGCGCCCACGGACGCCTTATCGAGACCGGAACGACGTCAGCGACGGGCTCGCGAGCTGCCACCGTCCTGTACTGGAACGGGGACCCGGGCTACCGATCACCACCTGGCGAGTGACGAGGCTTGCCTCTGCGCAGCGGCCGCCTGGTCGCTGCACAGTTGAATTTCGGCGGCTTTCTCATGGCTTACATAAAGAAGCGGCCCCGCGGGGCCGCTCCTATGTTGAAGGGCCGAAGCCCCAGATTCTGGTGGGCCGGGGCTCAGTGGGTCCGGTTCCAGTACACACGCTTCCAGTACTGGCGGTCCTTCCGTGCCTCTTCCCGGCGCCTGGCCGCGTCCCGGGTGTTCCGGGCGGCCACGCGGTGCTTGTTGATCCTGGCGACGTACGGTCCGCTCAGGTGGACCACGATGCCGACGACGAGAGCGACGGCAGCGGTGACGGTCCCCCACCACATGCCGTCGTCGATGGGGTCGTTGAGGCCGCCGTTCGCCTGGTCGATGATGCTGCCATAGATACCCCCGATGTAGAGGGCCAGGGCAGAGACACTGATGCCTGCCGCGGTGCTCAACACAGCGTCGACGAACTTGCGCATGAAATCACGACCTTCGGTCTTTTGTTCCGGGCTCCGTATGCTCGGAGCAGCCCTCGGTGACCAGGGGCTGGTGAAGACCGTGCGCGACCGATGACGGATGGCCACACCTTGATCAACATTCGGGCGCCGTTCTGCGCCGGTGGCCTGTGAACCGCGATGGGTCGCACGCCCGGCGTCGCCTGCGCAGCGCGGCGCCGAGTCTCCGATGGGGGGACCTCGCCGGGCGCGCGCAACGCGTCGCCTCGCGATCAGTGACGGAGCCGATGACCGCCGTCGCCGCAGAGTCACTCCCGGCTTGCTCCCCGGATCGGTCATCCGAAAGCGGGAGTTCGGCGCGAGACGTAAAGAAGCCCTGGTCGTCCTCGCGGTGACCAGGGCTTTCTTCGGGTCCAGCCTGGGGTGAGTGAGGGGACTTGAACCCCCGACATCTTGGACCACAACCAAGTGCTCTGCCAGCTGAGCTACACCCACCGTGGCCGGGATCGCTCCCGGCTCCCAGTAGTGTAGCGGCTTCTTCGGGGTGGGTCAGCCTGAGGCGACCTGGGAGGCGATGGTGCGGGCCGTGTCGGAGTCGGGGCCGGGCTGGGGGACGAAGACCGCGGCGCGGTAGTAGCGCAGTTCCTGGATGCTCTCGGTGATGTCGGCGAGGGCGCGGTGGCCGCCCTTCTTCTCGGGGCTGGCGAAGTAGACGCGCGGGTACCAGCGCCGGGCCAGCTCCTTGATCGAGGAGACGTCCACCATGCGGTAGTGGAGGTGGGAGTCGAGGGCCGGCATGTCGCGGGCGAGGAACGAGCGGTCGGTCGCGATGGAGTTGCCGCACAGGGGGGCCTTCTTGGCGTCCTTCACGTGGGCCCGGATGTAGGAGAGGACGATGTCCTCGGCCTCGGCGAGGGTGACGCCGCCGGGGAGCGCTTCCAGCAGGCCCGACGTGGTGTGCATGTCGCGGACGACCTTGGTCATCTGGGTGACCGACTCGGGCGGGGGTTTGATCACCACGTCGACGCCCTCGTCGAGGATGGTGAGCTCGCTGTCGGTGACCAGCGCGGCTATCTCGATGAGCGCGTCGTCGCGCAGGTCGAGTCCCGTCATCTCGCAGTCGATCCAGACCAGCCGCTCGTTCATGCACTTACCCTACGGCCATGAACGACTGCGCGGGGCATGGCGGGCGATCGAATTAGGAGGTCACGCGCCGGGTGATATGTCCGGGGATGGGGATCCCCGGGCGCAGCAGCGGATCGGGGGCCGGTGCGCCGAAGGTCTGGGTGACGGGCAGGACGCCGGCCCAGACGTCGAGGGCGTAGTCCTCGTCCTCGTCTCCGGGAGGGCCCTGCCGGACCTTCACGGACGCCTCGTCCAGGGGGAGGGCCAGGACAGAGACGCCGGCCAGTTCCTTGCGGTCGGGCCGGCGGGCCACGTCCCACTGGCCGGGGGTCAGCTGCTCGGTGATGACGCGGAGGCCGGTCAGCTTCTCCTCCGGGTCGTCGACGAGGCGGGGCGTCCCGTAGACGACGGCGCTGCGGTAGTTGATGGAGTGGTGGAACAGCGAGCGGGCGAGGACGATCCCGTCCAGGTGGGTGATGGTGACGCAGATGTCCTGGGAGGGCCCGGCTCTGAGGCTGCTCGCCCCGGTGGATCCGTGGAGGTAGAGGGTGTCGTCCAGGCGGCCGTAGCCGGTGGGGATGACGCGGGGCGAGCCGTCCACGACGAGGCCGAGGTGGCAGATCATGCCGTCGTCGAGGATCTCGTACAGGACGGAACGGTCGCTGCTGGAGCGTTCGGGAAGGCGGCCGAGGCGGGTGCGGGCGGTTGAGGAGAGTGGGTTCATGTCCGTTTACGCTAGGAGGCGAGTGGCCTGGCTGGTATGGCCACTTGACGCGTATAGCAGGTGACCACTTTGTCGATCGATCTGCCTCTTTCCGTGGAGCGGGACGCTCAGCAGCCGATGAGCGCGCAACTCGTCGCGCAGTTGCGTTCCGCCATGGGGGAGGGACGGCTCGCAGCGGGTGAACGGCTTCCGTCCAGTAGGGCGCTGGCCGGTCTGCTAGGTGTCAGCCGGACGGTTGTGACGGAGGCGTACGAGCAGCTCTATGCGGAGGGCTGGCTGGAAGGGCGGCATGGGTCCGGCACGTATGTGACCGAGGGCGTCGCCGCTGCGCCTATGCCGAGGCCACAGGCGAAGACGAAACCGGTGCGGAGGGCTGCGGCCCCGCACGAGATCGATCTGAGGCCAGGTCTCGCCTGGATCGGTGCACTGGACACCCCCGCATGGCGCAGGGCATGGCGGCTCGCTGCGGGGATGCCGCCGCAGCAGCGTCAGGACCCGCATGGTCTGCTCGGCCTACGGCAGGCACTCGCCGACTACATCAGGCGTAGTCGCGGCGTGACCTGTCCCTTGGACGGCCTTCTCATCACGCGTGGGGCGACGAACGGGCTCGATCTGCTTGCCGCGACCGTCCTTCGCCCCGGGGACCGGGTGGGTGTGGAAGAGCCCGGCTACGGCAGAGCGCGCGCGGTCCTGAGGGGACGTGGCGCGGAGCTCGTTCCCTGTCCTGTGGACGAGCACGGCCTCGTTGTCGATGCTCTGCCCGATGACCTGCGCCTCGTCTACACGACGCCGTCGCACCAGTTCCCGATGGGCGGCGTCCTGCCCGTCCCGCGCAGGCAGGCCCTGCTGGCATGGGCGAGGCGCAACGGGGCGATCATCGCCGAGGACGACTACGACGGAGAGTTCCGCTACGACGTCGCGCCCCTGCCCGCGCTCTACGGCCTGGACCCGGACGTCGTCGTCTATCTGGGCACGACCGCCAAGATCCTCACCGCGGACATGGGCGTCGGCTGGCTGGGAGGCCGTCCCGACCTGGTGGCGGAGGTCGCGCTCCGGAGGGAGGAGCTGAACGACCGCACCGCCGTGGTGCCGCAGGACGCGCTGAGGCTCCTCCTGGAAAGGGGTGACCTGGACAGGTACGTCCGCCGGATGCGCGGGGAGTACGCGCGGCGCCGCGAGGTGGTGGTGCAGGCGCTGGACGGCCTGCCCCTGCGCGGCGACACGGCCGGCCTGCACCTCGTGGTGGACGTCCCGGAGACGGTGGCCGCGCGCGCCGTGGACGAGGCGGCCCGGCGCGGCATCGTGCTGGAGACCCTGGACCGCCACCACATGGGCCCGGTGCGCGCCTCCGGACTGGTGATCGGCTACGGCTCCGCCGCGACCCTGGCCGAGCTGCGCAAGGGGTGCGAGATCGTCCGGACGCTCGCCGGGTAGCGCGGCCCGGTCAGTTGGACAGGGGGCCGACCGGGACGGGCTCCGACGCGGGGCGCAGCGGTCCGGGACGTGCGGGCGGCGCGTCGCTCGGCGCCGGACGGGCGGTCTCGGGCGTGCGGGTCCGCGGCGGGACCAGCCGGGGGCCGGTGGCGGCGCCGGGAAGGCGGGACTTCGGGATGGGGGCGACCGCGGTGTCGGGCCCCGTGATGCGCCGCACGTCGATCCCGCCGGGGTCGGGACGGTCCAGGAGCGGCACCTGGGACGCGCCGTAGTGCCCGCCGCGCGCCCAGTCCCTGCGGCTGCGCTGCGCGTGGTACGACTGCGGCGACGGCAGCGGGGGGCCGGCGGGCCAGCGGCGGGCGACGCCCCACGCGTCCAGCCACTGGACGATCGCCTCGACGCCGGTGAGCGGCGAGCCGGTGAACGGCGACCGCGACTGGCCCACCACCATGATCTGCGCGCAGACGCGGCCCTCCCGCCCGAGGGCGCCGCCGAGCAGCCGGGCCGCGCGGGTGATGGGCAGGAGCTGGACGATCTCACCGGTGCCCGGGTGCCACACCAGGTGGGCCGGGCGGTTCTCCTTCAGCAGGTCGACGGCCACCGAGCGCGCGGAGACGGTGTGCGGGTCGTGCTCCTCGGCGCACCAGACGACGCGGGGAGCACCTCCCCGCAACGCTCCGCCATCGTTCGGTGCCGGCATGCGGCCGGCTCTTGGCAGCCATGCGTCTGCCACGGTGCGTCCCCCCCAATCGGGCGGTCTGGCCCCCGAGTGGTCTCAGTTACTTCTCTTAGCCCAGCGAGACTCATAAGTCCAGCTCGCCGCCTTGTGGCGGGATGACGGCTGACGACCACTTAGCCGGGTTCGGTCCGGTTCGATCAGGTGTGGCGGCAGACGGGCACCCCGCGTGTCCGAGCATTCCACCTTGTGTCACCTTTTTCCTCCCGGGGTTTCGGTCGAGTTGCTCGCCCTGGGCGGAAGAGAGGCTGAGGCTCCCCGTGTTCGCGCAGGTCAGGCCCGACTCGGGAAAACGGATGACACGCGGCCGCAAGTCGGCCGGAAGTGGCCGGGGCATCACGGAGCGCACGGCGGTACGGGGGTGGGGTTCACAGCCCTGACCGAGCCGCGTTCTAATAGTGCGTCATGACCGTTGACGCAGAACTGCCCGCCGGGGTGCCCGGTATCGACGTCCCCCGGCTGGCGGCCTGGCTGGCCCGTGAGCTGCCCGGATCGGGACGGATCAGCGCGATCGACCTGATCGCGGGCGGGCGTTCGAACCTCACGTACGGCATCACGCTGGACGGGGGCCGCCGCATCGTGCTGCGCCGGCCGCCGCTCGGCCACGTCCTGCCGACGGCGCACGACATGGGCCGCGAGTACCGCGTGCTGTCGGCCCTCGGCCGCGGGACGGCGGTGCCGGTGCCGGTGACGCTGGCCTTCTGCGACGACGAGGAGGTCATCGGCGCCCGTTTCTACCTCATGGACTTCGTCGAGGGCCGAGTCCTGCGCACCCGGGAGGACGCCGCCGACATCACTCCCGAGCAGGCGCGCGGCCTCAGCGACGCGCTGGCCGAGGCGCTCGCCGCGATCCACACGGTCGACGTGGAGGCCGTCGGGCTGGGGGACTTCGGGCGTCCGAGCGGCTACATGGAGCGCCAGCTCAAGCGCTGGGGCAAGCAGTGGGACAGCTCGCAGGAGGCCGTCCGCGCCACCGGCGGCACCCACGACCTGCCCGAGTACGACCGGCTCGTCGCGCGGCTGGCCGACCGGCTGCCGGCCGACGCCCCGGCCCGCCTGGTCCACGGCGACTTCCGGCTCGACAACGCGCTCGCGCGGCTGGAGCCGCGCCCGCGGATCGCGGCCGTCGTCGACTGGGAGATGTCGACGCTCGGCGACCCGCTGTCCGACCTCGGGCTGACGCTCGTCTACTGGGCGGAGGCGGCCGACGCCGAGCAGCTCCCGGTGGGCGCCACGATCACCTCCGCGCCCGGCTTCCTCACGCGCCGCGAGTTCGCCGGGCGGTACGCCGAGCTGACCGGCTTCGACCTCGCCGACCTCGACTTCTACGTCGCGTTCGCGTGCTTCAAGCTCGCGGTCATCCTGGAGGGCATCCACGCCCGCTACCTGCAGAACGCGACGGTCGGCGAGGGCTTCGACCAGATCGGCGGCGGCGTGCCGCTCCTGCTGGACCGCGCCCACCGCACCCTCGACGCGGGCTCCGTCTGGTAGGCGCCCCGCTCAGCAGCGGTAGGTGACCGTCGCCGGGCCGCCGGGCGAGACCGACACCGTCCCGGTCTGCCGGCCCCAGCAGAAGCCGGACGCGCGCGACACCCGGACGCCGCTGCTGCGGCCCGCGTCGAGGTGGCCGGAGCCGCCCGCCCTGACGGGCCCGGACGTGCCGGTCACCTGCCAGTTCACAGAGCCCCCCACGGCGGTGACCGTGACGGTGCAGGAGTCGTTCCTGCCCATGTCGCAGCCGCTCACCGACAGCGTGCCCGGCTTGGGCGGCTTCGGCGCGCTGGTCGTGGGCGGCGCCGGCGGCCTGCTCGACGGCGGCTCCGACGCGCTCTTGGACGCCGAGGGCGACGGTGACGGCGACGGCGACTTCGACTCGGTCGGGGACGCCGTCGGTGACGTGGGGGACGACGGGTCGGTCGGGATCGGCTCCGGCGCGGCCGTACCGCCGGGCGGGGTGCTGCCGCCGGGGGTCACGGGCCCGGTCGCCGCCGCGTTCGTCCCGTCGTCCCCGCCGCCCAGCCACGCCATCGCGCCGGCGAACAGGACCAGGAGGCCGACGCCCACCGCGACGGCGGCGAGCAGGGGGCCGCGCCGCCGCCCGGGCGCGCGGTCCCGGGCGCGCGGGGCGGTCTGCTGGTAGGGGAGCGGCCAGCCGTACTCGTCGAACGGCTCGGTCCAGGCGGCGATGGCGCGGCGGTTCCCGGCCCGGTCCTCGGCGGTCGCGGCGGTCAGCACGTCCAGCCGCAGGTCGGTGGGGATCGCCGCGATCGGCAGCACCGACAGCAGCCGGTCCGGTGGCAGCGGCGGCGTCTCCCGCGCTCCGCACACCGGGCAGTTCTCCACATGCCGGACGAGCGCCGCCGATGTCTGCGGGGACAGCGGCCACGACTCGGTCAGCGCCGCGACGCTCGGGCATTCCTTCCAGTGGCTCTGCGCGATGAGGGACGCGTGCAGCGCGGCGGCGAGGTCCTCGCGGGCCTGCTGCGCCAGGGCGAGCGTCTCCTCCAGCGGCATGCCGAAGATGCCGGACAGGTCCACCTCGTCCAGCTCGTGGCGGACCGACAGGTCGATGGCCTCGCGCTGCCGCCCGTTGAGCGCGGCGAGCGCGCTGTGCGCGAGCAGCCGGCGCTCCTCGCGGCGGGCGAGCTGCTCGGGCGTCAGCTCGTCCTCGGCCTCGGGGGCCTCCTGCCCGGTGTGCCGGTTCGGGCTGTCGCGGCGCCGCATGCACTCCTTGCGGGCGATCGCGTACAGCCAGCCGCGCAGCCGCGCCGGCTCGGTGAGCCGGTCCACGTGCTCGCGGGCGGCGATGACGACGTTGCGCAGGGCCCCGGACGCCTCGACGCGGTCGCGCAGCAGGCCGTGGCAGTAGTCGTAGAGGAACGGCGCGTAGGTGTCGTAGACCTCGGTCAGCGCGATGACGTCCCCGGCTCGCAGCGAGTCCGCCAGCCTGAGGTCGTCGTTCTGCGCGGCCCCTGACTCACCGGCCACGGGAACCCTCCCAGTCGAAATCGGTGTTCGAAGATCTGCCCCCGATGAGCCCCGACGCGCGTCGGCCGACTCAGGTTGCCTGATCTTGCCACCAAGTTGCTGGGATTTCTCCCGTATGAGCGGATTTAAGTAACGAATCCGGCACGCCCCGTGGCCGTATCGCCTCGTGGGGCGGCCCTCCCGCCCACGAAAGTGATCTGAGTCACCTCTCGATCAGCCGGGGCCCCGGCCCCCGTCCTCCGGCGGGCACGACAGCGTCACGGTGCGCACGTCCCCGTTGGAGAAGCTGACCGTCCCGGAGCCGCCGGGCGGGGTGCAGGTACCGCTGACGCGGGCGTAGCCGGACTGGCCGCTGCGCAGGGTGCCGCCGCCGCTGGCGCTGAGTCCGCCGGACGCCCCCGTGACCGACCACGTGGCCGTCCCGCCGACGGCCCGCACGGTGATGGTGCAGCTGCCCGGACCCGCGCCCTCGATGGCGCAGGAGCCGATCGACAACCGTCCGGCCCTGGGCTGGGTCCGGGTCGCGGTCGGACTGGGCGAGCGGGACGGCCGGCGCGTCTTCGTCGGGGTCGGCGTCGGCGAGGTGGTCGTCGGCGTCGGGGTGGCCGACCGCGTGGGCGTCGGGGTGTCGGACGGCTCCTGCGACTCGGCCGGGGAGGACGGTGACACGGCGGACGCCGACGTCCCGTCCGAGGGGCCCTGCGCGGCGGGCGGCTCGCCGGACGTGCCCGACATCAGGTAGTACGCCGCCGCGACGACCGCGATGACGGCGGCGGCCGCGGCCAGCGCGGCCCACACCCCGCGCCGGCCGCCGCCTGCGCCTCCGGACGTGGCGCGCACGGGCTCCTGCTCGACCATGGCGGGCCAGCCCCAGTCGTCGAACGGCCGGGCCGCCTGCGCGATGGCGGCGAGGTCGGGCGCCAGCGCCGGGTCGGTGGCGGTCGCCATGACGCGCCCGCGCAGGTCGTTCGGCGTCATCGCGACCGGCAGCACCTGCAGGAGCCGCACCGCCGAGACGGTGCGGTCGCGCCGGGGGCCGCAGACGCCGCACGCCTCGATGTGCTGGACGAGCCTGTGCACGACCGGCGGCGGGAGCGGCCATCCCGCGTCGTCGGCGATCGCCGCGGCCTCGGGGCAGTCGTCGCGCCCGGCGCGGGCGATGTAGGCGGCGGCGAGGGAGTCGTCCAGGCGGGCGCGGGCCTCGGCGGTCAGCCCCGTGGCCTGCTGCGCGTCCATGCCGAGGACGCCGCCGATCTCGTCGGCGTCCAGACCGTGCCGCAGCATGAGGTCGAGCGACTCGCGCTCGCGTCCGCGCAGGCCGGACAAGGCGGCGTGGACCAGCCGCCGGGCCTCCTGGCGCCGGGCGAGCTCCGCTTCGTCCAGGAAGCCGTCCTCGGCCTCGGGAGCCTCGTGGCGCCGCGCGGGACGGTCCGGGTCGCGCAGCCGCCGCATGCACTCGTTGCGGACGAGCGAGTACAGCCAGCCGCGGAAGCGGTCGGGTTCGCGCAGGCCGGACACGTGCGCGTAGGCGGCGATGAGCGCGTCGTGGAGCGCGCCGGCCGCCTGGTCCTGGTCGCGCAGCAGTGCGTGACAGTAGTCGTACAGGCGGGCCGCGTAGCGGTCCATGACCTGGATGAGGGCGCTCGGATCGCCTGCCGCCAGCGTCCGCGCCAGGCGCTCGTCGTCGGCGCGGTCGAGACTGGGCCAACCGGACACGAAGTCCTCCCGCGGGCTGTGCTGGGAATCCTCGTCCGGGGCGTCAGGGACGCCGGGGACGGGCTGGAAGATCTCAGAGGGAGCGGTTCGCTCTCCCGGCCCCGGTCGGTCGTCCGACCGGCGGCCGCCTCCCCGTCACGGGCCAGGGAGGGAAGTAGGTCGGAGGCCCGACGGCCCCGCTCCCCGTCGGGCCTCCACATAGATGGACGGCCGAATCCGGCGCCCGGTTGACACGGATTTCAGGGAAAAATCAAGAACTACCTGGCGCATCCGGAAGATCACCGAGTGGTGATCACTGGATCCGGCGGGAGAGCATCTTCAGGAAGATCTTGGAGATCTCCCCGGGCGTCATGGCGATCTGCACGTTGCCGTTCGTCGCCTCGGCGATCTTCTCCAGCTCGCCCCGGTCGACGCCCTTGCCGAACCCGATCATGTTCACCTGGATGGGCTTGTTCGGGTCCTGCATGTCCCTCAACCGCGTGAGCGTCTCCTGCAGCGACGGGCCGTCCGGGTCGTCGTTCTTCCCGTCGGTGAGCAGCAGGATCGAGTTGCCGAACTCCGGCTTGTAAGAGTCGTTCATGCTCTTGTACGCGGCCAGCATCGTCCGGTACAGGCCGGTGTCGCCGTCCGGCTTCGGCTTCATCTGGTTGAGCGTGGACAGGACGAGGCCGCGCCGCGTGTTGGACCCGACCCGCTCGCCGAGGGGCCCGACCGGCACCGTCTCCTTGTACGGCGTCTTGCCGTCCATGTTCGTGGAGAACAGCCACTGGCCGAGCTCGGTGTCGTTGGACATCATGCTGAGCCCGCCCTGCGACACCTGCGCGATGGCCTGGAGCCGGTTGACGTTCGGCCCGACCTTCTCGGCCATCGACCCGGACACGTCGATCAGGGTGAGCATGCGCAGGCCGAGCGACAGCTTCGACCACGCCTGCATGACCTTCGCGACGTCCTCGCTCTTCGGCGCGGGCAGTTGCCGCGGCCGGGCGGGGCTGACGCCGGCCGCCTCGCCGAAGCCGGACGGCGCCCTGCCGTCGGCCGTCCGGAACCCGGCGTCGAGGACGTCCTTGCGGGTCGCCTCGGTCCGCATCGCCTGTTCGAGCAGGCGGGCGGCCTTGCGCTGGGCGTCGCCCTTGGCGGTGACGGTGAACGGGTAGTCCATCGAGAGCGTGCCCTCGGTCGGGTACAGCGCGACCGCGGGCTCGGCGGGCTTGCTCCGGTTGTAGGTGTAGAGCGACTGCTCCGACGACAGCGAGATCGGCTGCTTGCCGGTGCGGTCCTTGCGGAAGTGCTCGAACTCCGCCTTCACGTTCGGGACGGTGCTCTCCCGGACGGTCCGGACGATGCCGGTGAAGATGGAGTCCCGGTTCGGGTCGTTCGCCAGCAGCGTGCTCGTGACCATCAGCGAGCCCATGCCCGCGGCGTTCCTCATCGGGTCGGGCACGACGAGCCGCACCGACCCCGCGGGGATCATCTGGTTCTTGGTCACCGCGCCGCCCGCGACGCCGCCCGCGGCCTTCAGCAGGTTGTCCCACGACGGGCTGGCGGTGATGCCCTGCTTCTTCAGCTGCAGCGCGAGGGTCCGCGGCAGCCCCACCACGATCGGGCTGGCCGCGAGCGAGGTCTTGGTGGACACCACGCCGCTCTTGTCGCCGTTCTCGCCGTCGGTCTGCGCCAGCGAGATCCACAGGGACGAGTCGGGGATCCACACGTCCGGCCGGTCGTTCGCGACGGCCTGCCCGGACAGCTGCGTCGTCACCGCCGACGGCTCGACCCTCTTCACGGTCGCCTTCACGCACTTGCCGTCGACCTTGTGCTTGCCGTCGTTGAACCGCCCGGCGGCCCTCTCCACGACCGGCGCGATGTCGACCGCGGCCGCCACGGACAGGTTCATCGCGCCGTCGCCGGAGCAGCCGCCGCCGCTCTCGGCGAACGCGTAGACGCCCACGCCGAGCAGCAGGGCCAGGCCGACGGCGCCGGCCATCGGCCCGATCAGCGCGGTCGCGCTGCGCTTGCGCCTGCGGCGCCCGTGCTCGTAGCCGCCCGATCCGCTGCCATAGCCCCCCGAACCGCCATAACCCCCCGAACCGCCGGAGCCGCCCGAACCACCGGATCCGCCGCCGTACCCGCCGGAGTCACCCGGCCCACCGGAGCCGCCGAAGAACCCGGCCTGGCCGCCGTCCGACCTGCTGATGGCGTCGTACTCGCTGTAACCCGTCCCGGCCAGCGGCGAGGGCTCGAAGGGAGGCCCCTGCGGGGACGCGGTCCGCGGCTCCTCGCCGTACCGGCCCTGGCCGTAGACCGGCTGCTCGGAGGAGAGCCGGGGCGTGAACCACTCGGGCATCTCGCCGGACGCGCCGGATGCCATGCCGGGCGGGGCGCCCTGCGGGCCCGCCTGAGGCTGGGCGAGCGGCTGCCCCTGGCTGTCCCGCGCTCCGAACCAGTCGGACGACCCGTCGTTGGCCGGGCCGAAGACGGGGGTGGACGGGTCGTACCCGCCTTCGCCCGCCCCTCCGGGGAGGTCATTGCGATGACGTCCGCTCACGGCTGCCCTCGATTCACCTGAAACCGGCCCATGTTCCCCGGCACTGTAGTAGTACGCCCCAGAGGTTACAAAGGACTCAAAACTGATGATGACGCAGGTCATGAGCGTGAGCCCCGACGAACCTGGCAGCGCGCATGGCCGCCGCGCGCAGCGATCGGAGGGGTATGAGCGTACGCGAATCCCTCTCTAGAACCAGATTCAGGGAGCTCTCGCGGCCGGATCCGGCCGCCGCGCAGCCGGGGCACCGGGCGCCCGGCGGCAGACTTGGGGGATGGCCAGCCTGATCCCCGTCTCCGACCCCGCCGACCCGCGCCTCGCGGACTACGTCCGCCTCCGCGACGTCAACCTCCGCAAGAGCCTGGAGGCCGAGCACGGCCTGTTCGTCGCCGAGGGCGAGAAGGTGATCCGCCGTGCGGTCGGCGCCGGCCATCCCGTCCGCTCCCTGCTGATGGCCCGCCGCTGGGCCGGGCCGCTGGCCGACCTGCTGGACGGCGTGGACGCCCCCGCCTACCTGGCCGACGACGCCACCATGGAAGCGATCACAGGCTTCCAGGTGCACCGCGGCGCCCTGGCCTCGATGGAACGACTCCCCCTGCCGCCCGTCGACACCGTCCTCACCACGGCCCGCCGCGCCGCCGCCCGCGAGGACGTCGCCGACCGCGCCGGCACCGGCGCCCCTGTGCGGCGCACTCGGCCGCCTCGCCGCATCCTCGTCCTGGAGGATCTCGTCGACCATGCGAACGTGGGATCCATCTACCGGTGTGCCGCGGCCCTGGGCATCGACGCGATCATCCTGTCCCCGAGGTGTGCCGACCCCCTCTACCGGCGTGCGGTGAAGGTCTCGATGGGCGCCGTCTTCGCCATCCCCTACGCCCGCATGACCAACTGGCACGACGACCTGGGCAAGCTGCGCGCCGCCGGCTTCACCCTGCTCGCCCTGACCCCCGACCAGACGGCCACACCTCTGGACAAGGCATCGACGGGTGACCGCGTGGCCCTCCTGCTCGGCTCGGAGGGCGACGGCCTGTCCTCCCACTGGCTGGACGAGGCCGACGAGCCGGTGTGCATCCCCATGAGCGGGGACGCCATGTCCGCCGGCGTCGACTCCCTCAACGTCACCGCGGCCGCCGCCATCGCCTGCCACACCCTCATGAGGTAGCGCCCACCCGACCGCCCTCGGCCATGAAGTGGCGCGAGGCGGGTTCTCCGCTGCCGGCCTGGCTTTCGCCGTCGGTGGCGATGCCGGGGCTCGCGGCCGGTCTGCGCGGTGACGGCGACGGTGGCCGCCGGCGGTCGCGGACACTGGAGTTCGCCGGAGTCACCGAACTGAGGCGGTCGCCGAACCTCGCAGCGTGCACGGCCTTCGTCGAAGCCCGGCTCGCGGTGCACGCAGGGCGCACGACGGATGCCGCCCACCTGGTGCACAACGCGTTCGAGGAGTTCACACAGCCCTGGTACCGGGCCTACGCGAACGCCGCGGGCGCGGAGCTGGCGGTGCTCGCCGGCCACATCGGCGCCCGGTTCGAGCTTGAATGCACCCGGTGACACACCGACTAAGCGACGGCGGCCTCGTCGTCTCGGTCGGTCAGCAGGCTGGTCAGCCGCTCCCTCTCCATGAACGCCCAGTCCTCCGGGTCGTCCTCCCAGTCGACGCGTTCGTCCACGTCGAGGCCGGCCATGAACTCCTCGTGGAGGCCGGACGGGTTCTGCCTGACCGGGTCGGAGAACTGCCACACCTCCACGGCGGCCCTCAGGTCGCCGCGGTCGGCCAGCAGTTCGGCCAGCCGCCTCGTCGTCGGTGAGGCGTCGCCGTAGGCGCGGGCCCACACGTGCAACGCGGCTTCCAGGTCGCCGTGCTTCGCCAGCAACTCACCCAATCGTCCGGCCGCGTTCCGATCGCCGGACTCCGCTCGGGCGCGCAGCTCCGCGATCTCGTCCTGGTTCGGCACATCACCGTCTGTCCGAATTTCCATTACCGGTCACCTCTTCCGGGGGCAGCAAGGGCGCTGGCAAGGAACAGCCGCTTCGGGAGACTAACCATTCCAGAGAGCCTCAAACCGCTTCCTTGCAGCGAGTTGGCCGGGCCGCGCTCCCGAATCGGGGAGGACGGTCGCGCGGTCGCCGCCGTTTCGCCGGGCATCCCGCACGCCTGCCGACAATCGTCAAGGCGCGCCAAGGGGACCGGGATTTTCGCTCGCCTTGGAACGAGCCGGTCGGTGCCGGGCCGCGCGACGGCGGACACGAGACCGTTGTTCTCCATTAGTGGGCTAGGCGGTCGGCCAGGGGGACGGTCCGCCTTCGTTTGGTCGGTTGACGTCATCGAGCACGGGTATTTCCGGACGTCTCGGAAGGGCGTGCGTGAGATTCTCTTTCGAGGGGTCCGCCGTTTCCGGAGCCGTCCCCATGCGGTGCCGGCGGTCGAGTTCCACGGGGCATGCCCATGAACGAACACGCGCCACTCGTCGAATGCGTGACCTGCGCGCGACCTGCGCTGATCATCTGGGTGAAGACGCGGGCGTCCCGGAGTCACCCGCCGAACATGCCGCCCCGCGGTCGCCGGTGCGTTCCCCTGGGCCGCCTCGGGGCCCCGGCGGGCAGCCGCCGGCGGCCGAGGCGCAGCTGCGTCAGCAGCAGCGAGAACGCCACCATCAGTGCCGCCAGCCAAGCGATCTGCGTGCTGGCCATCCGCTCGAACGTCAGGTCCTGCGCGACGGGCGCCTTGTTGCCCTGGAGGCGGCTCTGCGGCGCCGCCGCCCCAGGGTCCGGGCTCGGCGCGACGGACGGGTTGGGCGCCTGGATGGACGGCAGCGCCACCTGCGGGTTCTGCGCCTCGAAGGACGAGTTGGGCGACGTCTGGACGGACCCGCTCGTCCCCGTCCCGTTTCCGGAGGAGCCGCCTCCCCCACCGGACCCGCGGTGCGACGTCCCCGGAGACGAGGAGCGCGACGACGTGGGCGACGGCGTCGTGGGCCGGCGCGACGGCGACTTCGTGGGCGTCTTCGAGGGCGTGGGGGTCGGGGTGGGAGGCTTCGTGGGCGGCTTCGTGGGCGGCTTGGCCGGGACGACGTACTTGAACGTCGTGTACCCGGCGACGGGGGAGAGGTCGGTGGCGTCGACGGTCACGGTGATCTTGTAGACGGTCGTCGCGTCCGGACCCTTCTTCGGGACCGTCACGTGCGACTTGACGGGCGTCCCGCTCTCGCCCTCGGCCAGGTCGCCGACGGCGCACCCCGCCGACTCGAACGGCACGCCGCAGTCGCCGGTCACCGTCGTGCCCGAGAGGGTCGCCGTGATGTTGGTGACCTTGATGTTCGCCACGGCGCCGCCGACGGCCGTGACGGTCGTGGTGATGTCGAGGGAGTCGCCGGGGTCCAGCTCGGTCGCCGTCGAGGCGACGTTCACCTGGAGCTCGCCCGTCGCGGGGGAGGCGGGATCCGACCCTGGGGTGGAGGGCGCGGCGTCGGCCACGGCGGACGCGCCGCCGGCGGCGAGGATGGCCGCCGTGCCGAGCCCCACAAAGATCGGTTTCACCGTCGCTCGGCAGATCACTGCCGCAGCACCTCCGTCGCTCGCCGTTGAACGCTTCTGTCCGAGGGATCGCCTCGGGACACATGCGAACACGGATCCAAGGGCCAAATCAACCCCGCCCGGGTCAGACGAACTCTTCCCGGACGTCCTCAATCTCTGACCCGGGCGCCCACGCCTGCCAGATGCCCTGGTCGACGCGGTCGAGCCCGAGACTCTCGGCGACCGGGGCCCGCCCGCCCGCGTACTCGACCCGCACCCACGTCTCGTGCTCCCCGACGATGACGAAGCGTTCGCCGCGCCAGCGGCACGTCGTCCGGACGTAGCGCAGCTCCTCGACCTCGGACGCGGGGACGATGCGGCGGAAGCGCCCCGGCCGCAGCTCCTCGAACCCGTCCGTCGGCCCGGGCGCGTACAGCCTGATCTCGCCGTCGGCGCCCGGCGCGGCCTCGAAGTCGCGTCCGAGCCACCGCGCGACGTACCCGTCCCGGATCACTGCGCGGCCTCCGTCCGTCCGTCCCATGCCTCGGCGCCGGCGTCCGGACGCAGCCAGGCGAGCCGGTCGGGGTCGTACATCGCGATGAACCGCTCGGACCGGTCCCTGCCGATGTAGTACATCTCCGCTCCGTACGGCAGCCGGACACTGGTCACCTTGTACTCGCGGATGGATCCGGCGCTTCCCGGCGCGAAGCCGTTCCCCGTGAACGGCGGCCGCTCGATGACCCAGCCCGACTCGCCCCAGGAGGTCATCTCCTCCTCGTCGCGTCCGCCGAAGGGGACGAGGTAGAGGTCGGGGCAGTAGGCCGGCCACCGGATGACGTACACGCCCTCGTCGTCGGGAGAGAACGAGGAGTCGGAGAACAGCAGCCCCAGCGCCTCGTAGATCTGGGCGGGCGTCTGCAACTCGGCCACGTCGTTCGTGGAGTGGACGAAGCCGCCGACGCGGTCGTATCCCTGCTCCAGGTACCAGGAGACGTGGCTGTGCGGGACGACCTTCTGCATGATGGCCGGCGACGAGACGCGGTCCTCGGGGTCGGACGGCAGCTGCGGCACCGGTTCCCGCCGCGGCGGCGGAAGCGGAACCTCCGGCCGCGCCGGGACGAGCCCGACCCGCACCGCCCACTCGCTGAGCGACTGCACCTGGTCGCCGTGCAGCGACGCCCCGATGTGCGTCCCCGGGTTGAGCACCATGGCCCAGTCCTCCCGGGGCCACGCGCCGATCAGCTCCCGGAAGTCGGCGTACACGAACCGGGACTCCGGCAGCACCTCGCGCAGCCGGACCATCGACGTGAACACCTGCACGGACACCGCGTCCCGCAGCGCCGCGTCCCACTGGAACTCCCGCTGTACCGGCGTCACCTCAAGCGGCGCGTCATCGGGGATCGGCACGAGCACGTTCGCGTTCAGCAGCACCCGCAGGAACGCGTCGGAGTCCCCGCCCGAGGCCGCCTCGTAGAGCTCCTGGTCGATCCGGTTCCCCGGCTCGAACACGGGCTCCGGCTCCCCGACGGCCCGCAGCGCCCGGCCGGCCCCCGCCTCTCCGGTGGGCGCGCCGCTTCCACCGTCATCGCCCCCGCCGGTGGCGTCCGCTATGTCACGCCTTTCCGGCTGGCCAGGGTGGGCGGCATCTTGAGGAACCGCCGCGAGGCCGCGTGGCGCCGCTTCACTGTCGGGCGCGCCATGCGGGGTCGTCGGCACGCCCGCGTGGTGAACTTCCGCTTCCCCCGGGGCGCCAGATGTGGCACCTGGAGGCTCGCTGCCCTGGGGACCGACACCAGCGGGCCCCGCTACGCGACGGTCGGCACCTTCCGGCAGGCCGGGGACGGTGCCATCACGTCCAGCCACGTGCCCCGGATCGGCGCCCGCACCCGACGGCACGCCGGGCGCGCGGCCCGCGTCGTCTCGACCGCCCGGCGCGGCACCGAGGGACTCGATGCCCTGAGCCGCGGGCCCGGGAGAAGCCGGGCTCGACGGTACGCCGGGCGCGCCCGCGTCGTCTGGTGCACCAGGCGCGGCGCCTAGGGGCTCGGTGACCTGGGGTGCGATCCCGGGAGCGGAGGCGCTCGGCGGTGTGCCCGGCGCGTCCGCAAGGTGGCGGCTCGCGTCGTCTGGTGCGCCCGGCGCGGTGCCTAGGGGCTCGGTGCCTTGGGGCGCGGGCCCGGGAGGGGAGACGCTCGGCGGCGCGTCCGCGAGGTGGCGGCCGGCGTCGTCTGGCGCGCCCGGTCCTGTATCCGGTGTCTCGGGGCCCTGAGCCTCGGTTCTCGGAAGACCAGGCTCCGGCATGCCGCCTGACGGGGTGGTCGCGCCGGGTGCGGTCGCGCCGGGTGCGCCCAGGGGGAGACGGCTCGCGTCGTCCGGCATGTCGGGTGCCGTGTCGAGAGGCTCGGGGCCCTGGGGTGCGATCCCGGGTGCGGAGGTGCTCGGGGGTGTGCCCGGTGCGTTCGCGAGGTGGTGGCCCGCGTCTCCCGGCACCACTGGCGCGGCGCCGAGGGGTTCGCCGGCCTGAGGAATGGGTTCGGGGAGGCCGGGCTCTTCAACGCCGCCGGGAAGGCTGGTCGTTCCGGGGGCGGAGCCGGGCCCGCCCATGTGGTGGCCCGCGTCGTGCGGCATGCCTGGCGCGAGGTCGAGGGGACCGGTGCCCTGGGGTGCGGGTTCGGGGAGGCCGGGCTCTTCGATGCCGGACGGGCTGGGCGCGCCCGTGTAGGGACGGCCCACGGCGCCCGGCGCGGCCCCTAGGGGCTCGGGGCCCTGGGGTGCCATTCCGGGAGGTGAGGCGCTCACTGGGTTGCCGGGCGCGTCTGCGAGGTTGCGCTCCGGGTCTCCCGGCACTTCCGGCGCGGCGCTGAGGGGGTCGGCAAGGCCGCCGGGCGGGTTGGTCGTGCCGGGGGTGGCCGCCGGTTCGGGTCCGGCCATGTGGCCCGGGTCGATGGCCGTGCTGGACGGGTCCGCGAGGTGGCCCCCCGGAACGCCCGGTACGGGGGCCGGAGCCTGGCCGACCGGGACGTCGCCCGCCTCGACCGCTGGGTCGGGGACGGCCGGGTGGGGCGGGGCGGGGCGCGGCGCGGCCGCCTCGCCGAAGTGCGCGGGGGCCGGGGGCACGGCGTCCGGAAGGCCGGGCTGCGCGGCGCCGCCAGGTGTTCCCGCGTGGTGGCGGCCCGATTCCGCGGGCGCGGGGACGGTGGGCTCGTGCGCCGGCGGCGCGCCCGCGTGGCGGCCCGGGCCGGGGGCGGCGGGGTCGGCCGGGACGGCGGGGGCCACCGGCACCGAGGGCGCGGCCGGCGGCGGGGGCGTCGCGGCGGACGGCGGAGCGGGCGGGCCGCTGAGGGTGCGGACCTGCTCGCCCGGCATGGACGCGTCGATGGGCGTGCCCGGGTTGAGGACGAGCGTCCAGGAGGCGTCCGGCCAGGCGGTGACCATCTCCAGGAGGCTCGGCATGATGAAGCGCGACGAGCCGATCGCGTCGTTCATCCACCTCAGGGACGTGAAGAGCTGGATCGACGTCCGCCCGTGGACGGGGACGGGGCGCCACGGGAACTCGGGGTCGCCGGGCACGATGCCCCACGGGGTCTCGGCGTCCACCGGGACGAGCACCTGGGCGCCGAGGAGGATCTTGAAGAAGGTCTCGGTGTCGCGGCGGCGGGCGGCGTCGAAGAGGCGCTGCTCGATGTCGTTCTGGGGCTCGAAGCGGTCGGTCATCCGCTGGGCGGCGCGCTGGTCGGCCCAGATGGCGAGGCCGGGGAGCTGCTGCGCGAGGACGGTGCCGCCCGCGGGCGAGCCGGAGTTGATGGCGAGGAGCCAGTCGTGGTCCGGCCAGTAGCGCAGCACGACGGTGAACGGCAGCGCGATGTGCTCGGTGCCGGGCCCGGACGCCTCGGCGAGGCGCTCCGGCGAGGTGAAGACCGGGACGACGGTGGAGCCGTCGACCTCGCGGGTCTGCCACGGGAAGCCGGGGCGGCCCGGACGCAGCGAGAAGTCGGTGTCGTCCGGGACGGGCAGCAGCACGTCGGTGGCCGCCAGCGTCTGCAGGAACAGGTCGTGGTCGTTGTTCGCGGCGGCCCGCAGGAGCTCGCGCTCCACGTCGTTGGCCGGCTGGAACTCCGGGCGCGGCGCCTCGCGGGGCAGGTCGCGGTGCTGGTCGCGCAGCTCCTCCCACGGCGGGGACGCGCGGCCGACCTGCGGGGGGCGGCCGTCGCCGTCGGCGACCTGCCGGACGAACCAGGCCGGCAGCCGCGCCTCGATCGGCAGGGCGGCGGGGACGCCGCGGGCGGGCGCGTCCACGGCGAGCCACCAGCGGTCGTCCGGCCAGCTCTCGGCGATGTCGCCGAACCGGACGGTCAGGAAGTGCTGGTGGGACGGCCCGAGGCACGCCCGCATCGCCGCCGCCGACGTGTAAACCAGGACGTGGACGCGGCCGTCCTCCTCCTGGGTGGGCCACGACGGCTGCGCCTCCCCCGCGAGGACCCCGTCCACCAGGTCGGGCGGAACGGGAACGACGAGGTCGGCGTCCGCGAGGAGGCGGAAGTAGCTCTCCTGGTCGCCGGCCCGTACGGTCTCCTGCAGTCGGTGCTCCAGTTCCGACGTGGGTCGCCACGCGTCGGCCACGGTCGCCACCCCCTGTTTCTAGCGTGCTCGTCCCCGCGCGACTGCCTACGCTACATGGGCGAACAGGACCAAAGAGCATAATCATCTGACTGCGCGCGAGAGTTCGCAGGTCAGAACCTGTCAGCGCGCAGTCAGTGCGGCGAGGGCGGTGAGGAGCCGGTCGATGTGCTCCTCGTCCGTCCCGATGCCGATGCTCGCGCGGACGGCGCTCCGGTCCTCGCCCAGCAGGTGCCGGACGAAGGGGTGGGCGCAGAACTTCCCGTCGCGTACGCCGATGCCGTGCTCCTCGGACAGGGTAAGCGCCACGTCCCGCGCGTTCCAGCCGTCCACGGTGAACGACACGATTCCGACGCGCGGCGCCCGCCCGCCCCACAGCGTCAGCTCCCTGACGCGGGGGAGCGCCGCGAGTCCCGAACGCAGACGTCCCACCAGCGCCTCTTCGCGGGCGGCCAGGTCGTCCCAGGCCGGGGACAGCGTCTCGCACGCGGCGGCCAGCGCGAGGGCGCCGAGGACGTTGGGGGAGCCCGCCTCGTGCCGCTGCTCGGCGGAGGGCGCCCACCGGGTCGTCTCCCCGACCGAGGCGCTGGCGCCGCCGCCCTTGAGGTAGGGCTCGGCGGCGCGCAGCCAGTCGGCGCGTCCGGCGAGCACGCCCGCACCGAACGGCGCGTACAGCTTGTGCCCGGAGAACGCGACGTAGTCGAGGCCGAGCGCGGTCATGTCGAGAGGGCGGTGCGGGACGAGTTGCGCCGCGTCCACCGCGATGCGGGCGCCGTTGCGGTGCGCGACGTGCGCGAGCTCCTCGATCGGCCACAGCTCGCCGGTGACGTTGGACGCGGCCGTGACGACGAGCAGCCGCGACCCGATCGGGCACGAGCGCAGCGCGCGGTCGGCCGCCGACAGGGCCTCGGCCGGGGTGGCGGGCGCCGGGAGGCGGACGGCGCGCTTCCACGGCAGCAGCGACGCGTGGTGCTCGCTGTCGAAGACGACGACGCTCGTCCCGGCCGGGACGGCGTGCGCGAGCAGGTTCATCGAGTCGGTCGTGTTGCGCGTGAACACCACGGCCGAGCGGCGCCACGCGCCGAGGAACGACCGCACGGTCTCCCGCGCGTCCTCGTAGGCGGACGTCGTGACCTGGGACGCGTACCCCGCGCCCCGGTGGACGCTGCTGTAGTAGGGCAGCGCGCGGGTGACGGCCTCGTGCACCGCCTCCAGACAGGGCGCGCTGGCCGCGTAGTCGAAGTTGGCGTAGGGGACGTGGCGACCGTCCCGCACCGGAACCGGGACGTCCGCTCCGATGACGCGGGGAAGCGGGCGAACCCGGACCCCCTCGGGGCGCGTCACAGCAGGCGTGATGGGGGAGCGGGCGAGCAGCGTGGGCATGCCTGGACCTTCCGGTCGGGGACCCCGGAACGTCCGTCGGGATCCGCGCTTGCCGGAACGCGGTGCCGCGTCCGGCCAGGTCCTCACCCGGGGCACCCCATCGCGGACGAAGGGTTGCCGGCCAGCAAGCCGGGGCTTTGCGCTGGCGCTCATGACCTCATGCGGAAGTATATGCGGAGCCGATCGGGGATCAAGGGGAGGGCGCGATGCGCTACGGGGTGGTTCGGACGCTGGCCGGCGGCGCGCTGGTGCTCGGCGCCCTCGGTGGGTGCGGGGCGCTGGGCGGCGGCAACTCCGGCCAGGTGTGCACCGACACGAAGAAGGCGTTCCAGCAGTACGTCACCCAGGTGCGGAGCGCTCCGGCGGCGGAGCCCGCGCAGTGGCGGCAGGCGACCGAGCAGCTCGCCGGACGCGTCGACGGGCTCGCGGGGCAGGCCGACGACGCCGACCTGAGCAAGGCGCTGAAGGCGGAGGCGGGCCGGCTCCGCGCCGCGGCGCCCGGGGTCGGTGAGGGCGACGTCTCCCAGCTCGACAGCGTGATCAGGGAGACGCCGGCCACCATCGGCAAGGCCTGCGACTGAGCGGGCGCGGAGGCTAGCCGCCGGTGCCGGGGCGGCCGAGCGGTCCGCCGCCCGTTCCGCCGCCCGTTCCGCCTCCGGGATCGCCGCCGGTCCCGCCGCCGTCGCCGCCGTCGCCCCCGTCACCGCCGTCGCCGCCACCGCCGGGCTGCTGCGGCGGGATGATGGTCGGCAGGTCGGTGGGCGGCGTCGGGACGTCGGGACGCTTCGTGGACGGCGGCGGCTCGACGGGCCCGCCCGTGTCCGGCGGCCGCGTGCCGCCCGGCGGGGCGTCCTGCGTCGGGCCGCCCCAGCCGCCGCCGGGCGTCATCGACGGCTCCCCGAAGGACTCGGGCTCGTAGCCCTTGATGTTCACCGCGTCCGACATGTACGAGCGCCACATCTGGGCGGGCAGCTGCCCGCCGTACGCGCCGTACCCGGGGATGTTCAGCGGCTTGCCGTCGCTGCGGAACATCGAGACCGTCGTCGCCATCTGCGGGATGAAGCCGTTGAACCAGATCGCGCGGCCCTCGTCGGTGGTGCCGGTCTTGCCGGCGACGTCGCGGCCGTCGGGCAGCTGCGCGCCGGTGCCGGTGCCGCCCTGCACGACCTTCTGCATGGCGTAGGTGGCGTCACGGGCGACCTGCTGGCTGAACGCCCGCTCGCCCTTCTCGGCGAACGTGCGCTTGTGGTTCTCGTTGTCGGTGACCGACTTCACCACGAACGGCGTCCGGTGCACGCCCTCGGAGGCGAACGTCGAGTACACGCCCGCCTGCTGGACGGGGTGCAGCGACACGACGCCGAGCGGGAACGTGGCGGCGTCCCGCTGCGCCGGCTTCATCTGCGATCCGGGGATGCCCATCTTCTCGGCCATGGCGACGATCTTCTTGTTGCCGATGTCCTGGCCGAGGTTGACGTAGGCCGTGTTGATCGAGTGCTCGGTGGCGGTGACGAGGTTGACCGTCCCGAAGTTCTCGTTGCTGTCGTTGCGGATGGACGCGCCGTGGAAGTACTGCGGGGAGCTGCCGTCGTAGCTGGTGGACAGCGTCTTGCCGTCGTCCAGAGCGGCCGCCAGCGCGATCGGTTTGAACCCCGACCCGGCCTGCGCCCAGTCGCCGAAGGCGCTGCTCAGCGCCTCCTCCAGGTAGCCGCGGCCGCCGTAGAAGGCGAGCACCTGCCCGGTCTTCGGGTCGACCGACACCGCGCCGGTGCGGATCTTCTTGCTCATCCCGTTCGGGGCGTTGTTCGCGACGGCCTGCTTCATCGCGTCCATCAGCCGCTTGTCGAACGTCGTGGTGATCTTCAGCCCGCTGCGGTTGATCTCGTCCTCGCTGTAGCCGCGGCGCTCGGTGAGCTCCTTCTTGGCCACGTTCACCATGTAGCCGCGCTGGCCCTTGAGGACGTCGGTGATCTTCTCCTTGCCGGGGGCCGGGAAGGTCAGCGAGGCCGCCTCGGACGAGGTGAGCGCCCCGTCCCGGACCATGTTGCCGACGATCGCGCGCCAGCGCTGCTCGGAGTAGGCGCGGCGGGAGCCGGTCGGGTCGGAGAAGTTGCTCGGCTGCTGGATCGCGGCGGCGAGGTAGGCGCCCTCCGCGGGCGTCAGCTTCGAGACGTCCTTGTTGTAGTAGGCGTGCGCGGCGGCCTGCACGCCGTAGGCGTCGCGGCCGAAGTAGATGGTGTTGAGGTACTGCTCAAGGATCCAGTCCTTGTCCTTCTCCCGGCCGACCTTCAGGGAGACCATGATCTCCTTGAGCTTGCGGGTGACCGAGCGGTCCTTGCCGATGCCGCCGTAGTAGTTGCGGACCATCTGCTGCGTGATCGTCGAGCCGCCCTGCAGCTGCTTGCCGGTCGCGGTGGACCACAGCGCCCGCGTCGTGCCCTGGACCGACACCCCGGGGTCGTCGTAGAAGCTGCGGTTCTCCGCGGCGATCACAGCGGCCCGGGTGCTCTCGGGGATCTTGTCGAGAGTGACCGCGTCCCGGTTCATCCCGGTCTTTGCGATCTGCGTCTTGCCGTCGGAGTAGTAGAACGTCGGCCCCTGCGCGATCGCCTGCTCCTGCGGCGACGGCACCGGCGTGAACAGGTAGGCGACGCCGAACGCGGCGATGCAGAACCCGATGAAGCCGAGGATCAGGAACAGCGCCCGGCGCAGGAACCGCGACCTGCGGCTGCGCGGCTTGCCGGGCCCCTTGCCCCCGCCGCCCCCGCCGCCCCCGCCGCGCCCGGGTCCGGGCGGCGAGCCCCCGTCACGGGAGCCGCGCTGGGTCGAGTCGTGCTTGGAGGCGGCGGCCATGCTCTTGGTATCTCCGGCCACAGCCCCGTCGACACCATCGACCGCGGTGACATCATCAGCCGCGTTCGCCGCGCTGACCTCGTTGGACGCACCGCCACCGCCAGACGCGGTGACGTCGTCAGGAGCGGTCATCTCGTCGGGCGCGGGGGCCTCGGTCGACGAGGCGGCCTCGGTCGGCGCAGGGGCGCCGTCGGACGTGGTGGCGTCGGACGTGGTGGCGTCGGACGTGGTGGCGTCGTCAGGTGTGCCGGGGGCATCGGAGGCGGGGGCGCCGGCGGTCGTCGTCGCGGCCGCGGGATCGCCGACCCCGGCGGGCGGGGGCGGCGTCTCGGTGACGGGTTCAGCGGTGCCGGGGGCGTCGGAAGCGGAATCCGCTGCGGTATCGGTGGAGGTCGTGGCGTTATCGGCGGCGCGCGATTCAGGACCCACGCTCGCGCCGGCGGCCTCTTCGCGTTCCTTGTCGTCGTTTCGAGATATGTCGCCCTCGTCGACGAATTCGGCGTCACCGGTGGTTTCTCCGGCGGCGGCTTCGGTGTCCACGGTCAGCGTGGCGGTCGCGGGACCGTCCGTGCCGGCCGGTGCCCCGGCCTCGGTTTCGTGCCGGTCCGCCTGGCCCGTCCCGGAGCGTTCCTCTCGCTCCGGGATCTTCTCGCTGTCGCTCACAAGCCCCCCGTGATTAATGCGTTACAGACGATACCTGAGGGAATCCGTGCGCCGACCGCCCAATGCGCATCCGCGGCCTCCCAAAGGAGGACGGGCAATCCGCCTCTCCGGTTGTCGTGACGGATGTCGCAGCGGGCGGATTCTCGTGGAAAGCCGAGCGGCGGGGCCCCGACCGGGTGCCCCGCCGCTCCGGCGCACGGCCGCGCCCCGGTCAGCTCACTTGTAGACCTTGGCGAGGATGTCCACCACGAAGACCAGGGTGTCGTCACCCTTGATCTTGGGCGGGCTGCCCTTCTTGCCGTAGCCGTCCTCCGGCGGCAGGACGAGCAGCACGCGGCTGCCGACCTTCGCGCCGGTGAGCCCCTTGTCGAAGCCGGGGACGGTCCGCCCGGTGCCGATCGGGAACGTCGCGGGCTGCTTGTTGTCCCAGCTGGAGTCGAACTTGTCGCCGGACTTCCAGATCTTGCCGGTGTAGTTGACGACCGCCTCGTCGCCCTTGGCCAGCGCGGGCCCGTTGCCCGCGACGATGGTCTTGGCCTGGAGCTTCTTGGGCGCGTCCCTGTCCGGGACCGTCACCTTGGGCTCCTTGCCGGCGCCCTTGTCCTCGACCTTGGGCAGCGACTTGTCGTCCAGCTTCTGGGCGGTGCCCTGCGGCTGCTGGCTCTTCGGGACGACCGCCTGGACGTCCATGATGAAAAGGATCGCGTCCTTGGCGGTGATCTGCTGCGGGCTCAGCTGGGTGAGCTCCTTGGACGGCGGGAGCTGCATGACGAGCCGGCTGCCGGCGGACTTGCCGACGAGGCTCTTGTCGATGTCCTTGAGCCCGCTCTTGCCGATGACGAGGTGCATCGGGCCGCCGCCGCCCTGCTGCTGGCCCTCCTCGTAGGACGAGCGGACCTTCTCGCTGGTGCTCTTGACCCGCGAGTTCTCCTCGTCCTTGTCCTTCGACCACTTGTAGGTCGCGAACTGGACGTAGACGGTGTCGCCCTCGGCGGCGACGGGGCCACCGCCCTTGATCGGCGTGCTCACCTTGAGCGTCTTGGTCGGCTCCAGCTTCTTCGGGATCTCGACCTTGGGCTCGGCGGCGAACTTGCCGGTCACCTCGATCTTCGGACCGGGGCGGCTGACCCACCAGAACACCCCGCCGGAGACCGCGAGCGCGGCGACCACGATCCCGGCGATCACCATCAGCCGGCGCTTCTTGGCCTCCTTGGCGGTCAGCGCGGACGGCTTGTTCAGCCCGCTGCCGCGGCCGGCGCTGATCCCGTGCGGGGTGAACTCGGGGCTGCGGATGCTCTGGGCGTTCGGGATCTTCGCCTTCGCCTTGACCGCCGGCTTGCCCCGGGGCTTGTCATCCTCGGACATGTTTCCTCACTTGCTCCGGGTTCGACGACACCACAACCGTGACCACCCTTCCAGGGCCGGGCTAAGCACAGCGTGAAAACCGGGTAAAGGAGGCCGACCCGCAATCTACCGGTCACACACAAGGAGCGGTGTCTCTGGCAGGGGACAGGGGAAGGCGTCAGGATATCCCCGCCGGACGTGTGACACACGCCTCCACACCGCCGGGGATGGCAGGCTGGGGGGATGCGCCTCGCGACGTGGAACGTCAATTCCGTCAAGGCACGCCTTCCGCGCCTCCTCACCTGGCTGGACGAGACGAAGCCGGACGTGGTCTGCCTCCAGGAGACCAAGTGCCGCGCCGACCAGTTCCCCGCCGCGGAGGTCGAGGAACTCGGGTACGCCACCGCCGCGCACGGCGACGGTCGATGGAACGGCGTGGCCGTTCTTTCGCGGGTCGGCATCGAGGACGTCTCGAACGGCTTTCCGGGCGAGCCCTCCTACGCGGGCGAGGCAGGGGCCGAAGGCGAGGACGAGCAGATGGAGCTGAGCGAGCCCGTCCTGCTCGCGCCCGAGGCCCGCGCGCTCGGCGCCACGTGCGGCGGCGTGCGGGTCTGGTCGCTGTACGCGCCGAACGGCCGCACCCCGGAATCGGCCCACTACACCTACAAGCTCGCCTGGTTCGCGGCCCTCCGCGACGCCCTCGCGGAGGAACTGGCCGCCGGGTCGCCGCTGGTCGCCTGCGGCGACTACAACGTCGCCCCCACGGACGAGGACGTCTGGGACCCGGCGGTCTTCGCCGGCTCCACGCACGTCACGCCCCCCGAGCGGCAGTCACTGGCAGAGCTGCGGGCCCTCGGCCTTCACGACGTCGTCCCGACGATCGCGAAAGGCCCCCACCCCTACACGTACTGGGACTACCGGGCCGGCGCCTTCCACAAGGACATGGGCATGCGCATCGACCTGTTCTACGCGAGCGAGCACGTCGCCGGCCGGGTCGCCTCCGCCTACGTCGACCGCGAGGCCCGCAAGGGCAAGGGCCCGTCCGACCACGCCCCCATCATCGTCGACCTCGACTGACCTCGCGTCTTGCCGATCATGCCGAACACCGCACGGTCCAGGGCAAGGTCCGGTTGATCATTTCCAACCGGACGCAATCGAGATAGGGAAGGGAAGCGACCATGGGCAAGAAGGACAAGGTCGACCGCCCGCACGTCAACGAGGGCAACGCTCCGACCGGGCGCTCGTACAGCGTCATCCCGCACGGCTCGTCCAGCGGGTCGTCCGGGACGTCCGGGACGAGCACCTCGGGCACCTCGACCGGCCTGGACCCGAAGGTGGTCAAGGCCCTGGAGGACGCCGCCAACGTCATCCGCGAGGACTGACGTCTGACACCCTGCCGCCCCGCGGCAGGTGAACCAGTGTTCCGGCGGGCGAGTGGCTGCGTTACGCGCCCGCTCGCCGGAACATCTTTCCCTGTCAGGGACCTGCCCGGGGCGTCAGGCGCCGCGGCGGGCGAGGAGGCGGCGTTTGCCGGCGTCGTCGTGCTGGTCGAGGACGGTGAAGCCGTCCGGGAGCAGCGAGGCGGGCTCACCGGGCTTGAGGCACCATTGCGCGGGCAGGCGCGGCCGGTCGCGGCGGGCGGCCTCGGTGAACGCCTCCCAGGCCAGCAGGCCGCCCGGCAGGACGGCCCCGGCCGCGCGCTCGAAGACGGCGCGGTCCCAGAACCCGGTGCACAGGACGAGCGCGTACCTGTCCGGGCCGGGCCGCCAGGCGCCGAGGTCGGCCTGGACGAGCGTGACCAGCGGGCCGAGCCCGCGTCGCCGGGCCTCCGCGCCTCGCCGTGCGAGGGCGATCTCGGAGATGTCCACGGCCGTCACGCGGCGTCCCGTCCAGGCGGCCAGCAGGGCGCTGCCGGACGGGCCGGAGGCCAGGTCGAGCACCCCGCCGTCCGGCATCCCGAGCGACAGCGCCCGCTCCGCGAGCGGGTGGGCCCGCGACGGCCCGGACGACTCCGCGTACTTCCCGTTCCACCGGAGCCTGTCCGGATGCCCCGCTAATTCCGCCGGCACGTCCTCCATGGGGACGACTCTAACGGCGCTCCGCGATCAAGAGCATGAACATGGCCGTGGGGAAGCCCTTGCGCCACCACGGGTCGTCCCGCAGCTGCTCTTCCGTCGGGTGCGGTTCGCGCAGGTCCGCGATGACGAATCCGGCGTCTCGGAGCGTTCCAGCGTAGTACTCCAGCGGCCGGAGCCAGCTTGTGATCATCGATGGGGATTCCAGGCCGTCCACCATGAACCGCTGGTCGATCCCGCGCGGGGTGAAGTACCGCGCCGCCGGGACGCTGCTCGCCGCGCCCTGCTCGGCGTTCTCCACGTAGAAGCAGGGGTGCAGCGTCAGCAGGACCAGCCGGCCGCCGCTGCGCAGGACGCGCGAGAACTCGCCGATGGCGCGAGTCGGGTCCTGCAGGTGGCTGAACAGGTGGTTGCACAGGACGAGGTCGAACCGGTCGTCCTCCAGCGGCAGGTCCTCGACGCTGGCACGGGTGAACGTGGCCTTGCCCTCCTGCGCCGGGTGCGACGAGGCCGCGTCGATCAGCCCCTGAGCCGCGTCCACGCCCGTGACCTCGGCGCCCATGGCGGCGAGCCGGCGCGACAGGTAGCCCTCGCCGCATCCGGCGTCCAGGACGCGCTGCCCGGTGCAGTCGCCGACGGCGTCCAGGACGGCGGCGTCGGTCAGTTCGGTCCGGTACCGGTCGCGGCGCTCCCTGATGACCTTGACCCAGTACTGCGCGTTCGCCTCCCATCGCGCGCGCGTCAGTTTCGCGATGGCTTGCGCCGTGTCCTCCACCGGCTCCCCATTCTCCAAAGCCTGGTTCAGGCAAGGCCCTTGAGCCGCCGCACCAGCATGTTGCAGGTCTGTCTGATCCTTCTGTCCCGGCAGTCGACCCCGCGCAGTTCCAGCGCCTGGACCAACTCGGGGAGCCTTCCGCCGAACGCCGGATCGCGTTTGAGCGCCAGCGGGATGTACGTCGACACCAGGTAGTAGAGGTAGGCGTCGTTGTAGACCGCGATCTCGCGGAGCACCTCGGTGGCCGTGTTGCGCAGCGACAGGGAGCTCGGAAGGGTGAAGTCGCTGCTGATCCGGCCGTCTCGCGTATAGGTGGGGAACGACCATTCCTCGAGCGCCGCGTAGACGGGCGTCGCGTCGAGTTCCTGGCGGTAGCGCTCGGCCAGGTCGAAGTCGTTCGAGCTGATCAGGGAGCCCATCACCACGCCGCGCATCATGAAGGCGGTCTGCCGCCCGGGCACCTCGAAGCCGAGGTCGGCCTCCAGCGCCCCGGTCACCTTGCTGACCTGGTGCGTGAGGATGTTGAGCGCGAGGATCGAATGGAACGAGTAGGTCTTGCGGTTCAGCCGCGGGGCCAGGTCGATGGACGAGTCGAAGAGCTTGCGGGGGTCCGTCAGGATGCCCTTGCCGGCCTCGGTGGAGTAGAGCGCCTCCAGCGCGGTGTCCTGCTCGCGCCCCCAGAAACGGGCGATGAACGAGGACGTCTTCTGCGTCGCCTGGCCGCGCATGATGTGCAGCCCGGCCTCCAGCGCGTTCAGCAGGTGCTGCTGCGCGACGGTCGAGTTCTGCAATGCCTCCAGGTCGACGGTGAGCCCTTCGCCGTGCAGGTCGGCGACGAGCCCGTCGCGCCTTTTCCGGACGGCGTGCGCCATCGAGTACTCGGCGATTCCCGGCACGGACGACATGAGGCTCTGCAGCGACCGCCCGCTGACCCGGTCGAGCCATTCCGCGTTGTCCCACAAGCGGAAGATCGTGCTCTCGTCGAGTCCGGAGAAGGCCGCCACGTCGGACATGTTGAGTCCCATGTCCCTGGTGATGTCGGAGAGAGACTTCGGCTCGCCGTCCGCTGTCATCACTCGCCCTAGATGTGGCAGTTGCTGGCGCTTCGATCGTAGCGAAGCGCCGCGTGCGCGGGACGGGCGATCGACAGAAGTCTCGGCGAGCAGCGCGGGGGACATGCCGCCGTCACCCCGTTACGCGCCCGACGCAGCCGATGAGCGGCAGCGGGCGCGGGTCGGCCTGGGGGGCGGGCCCCGGCAGCAGGGCCGGGTAGGGGGCGAGCATCCGCAGGCTCGCGCAGATGCGGGCGATCTCGTCCGCGCTCCGCGGCCGGAACGGGATGTCGACGCCCTCGCACGGCCCGGAGACCGGGTCCAGTTCCGGCGACCGCTCGGCGTGGGTGATCACCACGTGGCTGCCGGGGGCGAGGCCCGCCGCGAGCGCGGCGACGATCCCGGCCGGGTCGTCCTCGTCGGCGACGAAGTCCAGGACGCCGAGCAGGAACACCGCGACGGGCTCGGAGAAGTCGATCAGGCGGCGCAGGCCGGGGTCGGCGAGCAGCGCGGCGGGGTCGCGGACGTCCCCGGCGAAGGCGCCGGTGCCGGCGTCCACGGCGAGCAGCGCCCGGGCGTGCGTGAGCACCATCGCGTCGTTGTCGACGTAGGCGACGCGGCAGTCAGGGGCGGCCCGCCGGACGAGGTCGCCGAGGTTCTCGGCGGCGGGCAGCCCGCAGCCGACGTCGACGAACTGCCGCAGTCCGGCCTCCCCGGCGAGCAGCGCGGCGGCGTGGTCCAGGAAGCCCCTGTTCGCCTGGACGAGCCGCAGCACCACCGGGCAGTCGCGCAGCGCGCGCTCGGCGGCCTCGCGGTCCGCGGCGTAGTTGTCCTTGCCGCCGAGGAGGTAGTTGCACATGCGGGCGACGCTGGCCGACGTCGTGCTGAGCGCGGTCCCGCCCCCGGGAGGGGACGGATCGGCCCGGCGGGTCGGGCTCAGCGCCGCCCCGGAGGTCACGGCAGCCGCCATCCGTCCCGGACGCCGACGCCGAACCAGAAGGTGGAGGCCCCGCTCTTGCCGCGGCAGGTGCCGTAGTCGGTGGCGAGGGCCTTCATCAGGGCGAGCCCGCGCCCGCCGGTCGGCAGCGCCTCGTCCACCGCCCGCGGCTGCGGCCCCTGGGCGGCGCCGCCGTCGGTGATCTCGACCCGCACGTACCGGTCGACGTGCAGCACGGTCAGCGTGATCGTCCCGTCCCGGCGCGGCCGCGCGTGCAGCACCGAGTTGGTCATGGCCTCGCTGGTCAGCAGTTCCAGGTCGCCGAGTTCGGACCGGTCGGCGCCGAAGTGCTGCCCGACGAGTTCGCGGACGTAGGAGCGGCCGAGCCGTACGGCGGGCGGCGTGGCGGCGAGGTCGATCTCGCCGATGAGGCGCCCGGACGACTTGCCGTTGTGGTTCCAGGCGGACGGGATCCCGACTTCCAGCGAGGGAGCGGGTGCGGGCACCAGCACGGGCGCCCCGGACCATGTGTCTGATGCGTTCATGGCGGTGTCGGCTTCACGTCTCCGTGTCGGGCTGTAAGCGAACATATGCTTCTCGGCCAAGTCGATGTCGGACGTGGAAGTGAAACAACACACACTCTTACGCAGCGACCTCGGGCCAGTCACCAACGCTTGCGCGCATGCAAGGGCCTTGCCGCACCCTGCGGGACGTCACGCGCCGTCCAAGATCCGCCACACGGCGGCGCCTTACCGGACCTGCCCGCGATGCGCAACCGGACGGGCCTCAGCCGCGCCGCAGACCGGGGACACGAAGGGAAGAAGGCGTCGGCGCGGTCGGCGAGGTGGACCGGCAGCAGCCGGGCGCGGACGAGGTCGAACGGCCCCTCGGGCGATGATGCCGCCCGTTCGATCACGCGGCCGCGCGTTCAGGGGATCAGTTCCGGCAGGAGGGCGTCGCGGAGCCTCGCCAGGGCCGCGCTCTCCGCCGTGGCGGCCTCCACGCGCCGCGCCAGCGCGGTGGCGAAACCGCCGAACGAGCGGGCGGCGCCGTCGCCGGGCCAGGGGACCATGAAGGCGGCGATGTCCTGCCACCTTGCACGCGGCATCCTCGTGCCGTCGCCGACGGCGCAGGCGTGCGCCACGACCTCGTCGCTCGCCAGGGCGGCGAGGAGCCACCCCCGGCGGGCGGCGTCCTGCGGGCGGACGACGAGGATGTCGGTCGAGGCGACGCCGTCGACGAAGGCGAGCCCGACCTTGTGGAAGGCGGGCCGGAGCTTGCCGAACAGGACGTCCCCGGCCGCGAAGCGCCGCTTCGCGCTGGTGACGCCGGACGCGTCGGCCCAGGTCGAGAGCCACATGTGCCGCTTCGGCATGTGCTCCAGGGCGATGTAGTTCTCGTCCCGCCCGATCCGCTGCGGCGGGACGTTGCGGCGCACCAGGTCCCCGAGCTCGCCGATCGGTATGACGGACGCGGCCGTGGCCGCCGACTCGTCGTAGCGGGCGCGGACGAGCGCGTCCCCGCAGGCCGCGATGCGCCCGTTCACCTCGATCTTGTCGTCGAGCGCCCCCAGGACGGACGCCGCCGCGTCCTGTTCCGCCCGGCTCGGGCGCCGGACGGTGAGGCCGTTCAGGATCGCGTGGGTGAGGAGCGGCTGCCCCGAGCCGATGCGGTACCTGTTCAGGCCGAGCCGCTTGAGCAGGTAGTGGACGTAGCGCGGGTTCACTCCGTCCTTTGCCGCGGCGATGATGGCGTTGTCGGTGACCCAGCACCGGTCGCGGCTGTAATGGACGGTCCCGCAGTAGCTCCCGACGCGCCCCACGATCGTGGAACCCGGTTCCGCGTTGAAGTCGCCGGACGTCCCGATGATCCCGTTGGCGCCGAACGTCCGGTAGCGGGCGCCCGCGACGGGACGCGATCGTCCGTTCGAGAAGGTGACGAGTTCGCCCAGCTCAGCCACTGAACCGGCCCAGCTCGTCCCGGACGGCCCGGTCGAGGCGCGCCGACTCCTCCAGGTGCGTGAGGAGCTCCTTGGTGAGCCGGTCCACCCGGTCGGCGGCGGGCTCGTCGCCGCGGTTCGCCTCGGCGGCGCCGACGTAGCGTCCCGGCGTGAGGACGTGGTCGTGCGTCCTGATCTCGTCCAGTCCCGCCGCGTGGCAGAAGCCCGGGACGCCGGTGTGGCGGTGGTCGCGCCACGCCCGGTACGCGCCGGCGATCCGGGCGATGTCGTCGGCGGTGAGGATCCGCTCGGTGCGGTCGACCATCGTCCCCATGCCCCGGGCGTCGACGAACAGCACCTCGCGCGGGACGCTCTTGTGCTTGTCGAAGAACCAGAGGCAGGCGGGGATCGGGGTGGTGCGGAAGAGCCGGTCCGGCAGCGCGACGACGCACGAGACGAGATCGGCCTCCACCAGCGCCGCGCGGATCTCGCCCTCGCTCGACTGCCGGGACGACATCGACCCGTTCGCCATCACCACGCCCGCGCGGCCGCGCGGCCCGAGCTTGGCCACGATGTGCTGGATCCAGGCGAAGTTGGCGTTCCCCGCGGGCGGGACGCCGTAGCGCCAGCGCGCGTCGCCGGGATGCCGGTACCAGTCCGACATGTTGAACGGCGGGTTGGCGAGCACATGGTCGGCGGCGAGCCCCGGATGGGCGTCCTCGAAGAAGGTGTCGGAGCGGCGGACGTCGCCCGCGATCTCGTGGACGGCCAGGTTCATCCTGGCCAGCCGCCACGTCCGCTCGTTCGCCTCCTGCCCGTACACCGCTATGTCGTCCGGCCGCCCCCGGTGGCTCAGGACGAACCTCTCCGCCTGCACGAACATGCCGCCGGACCCGCAGCAGGGGTCGTACACCCGTCCCCGGAACGGCTCCAGGACCTCCACCAGCAGCCGGACCACGCCCGCAGGGGTGTAGAACTCGCCGCCGCGCCTGCCCTCGGCCCGCGCGAACTTCTCCAGGAAGTACTCGTAGACCTCGCCGAGCACGTCCCGCGCGGGCCGCGCCCCGGCCTCCGCCCCGAACCGCACCTGGCCGATGAGCTCGACCAGCTCGCCGAGACGCCGCTGGTCCACCCGGGTGTAGATCTGCGGGAGGGCGCCGTCCAGCGAGGGGTTGGCGCGCATGACGGCGCCCATCGCCGCGTCGACACGCTCACCGGTCTCCCCGGCGGCGGGGGAGAGGTTCGCCCACCGCGCCTCGTCCGGTACCCGGAAGGCCCCGGCACCGGACGAGTCGGACACGTACTTGAGGAACACGAGCCCGAGGACGAAGTCCCTGTACTGCGCCGCGTCGACGGATCCGCGCAGCTTGTCGGCGGCCTTCCAGAGGACTTCGTCCATCCGCGTGACTCTAGTGCTCGGCCCGCCACGCTGGCGGGACGCCGTTCGTGGACGGGAAGCGGGTGCGGTGCGAGGCTGCGTAACGTGATGGTCGTAGGCGTCCTGGCGTTGGCGGCGCTGGCCGGATGGCTGTACCTGGCGTTCGCGCACGGCGGCTTCTGGAGGACGGGACCGGGCCTGCCCGACGCACCGGAACCGGACGAGTGGCCGGAGGTCGTCGCCGTCGTCCCCGCCCGCGACGAGGCCGCCGTCCTCCCGGAGACACTGCCGACGCTGCTCGCCCAGCGGTATCCGGGCTCCTTCCGCGTGATCCTGGTCGACGACGGGAGCAGCGACGGCACCGCCGAGGCGGCCACCTCCCTCGCCGGCGGCGACCCGGCCCTGACGATCGTGCCCGCGAGGGAGCGCCCGCAGGGGTGGGCGGGCAAGGTGTGGGCGATGTCGGAGGGCGTCCGGGAGGCGGGCGAGCCCGACTTCCTCCTCTTCACCGACGCCGACATCGCCTACGCCCCCGGCACCGTCGAAGGGCTCGTGCGCGCCGCCGTGGCCGGACGCCGGGACCTGCTGTCGCAGATGGCGACGCTCAGCACCCGCACGGGCTGGGAGCGGGTGATCGTCCCCGCCTTCGTGTACTTCTTCGCCCAGCTCTACCCGTTCCGCCGCGTCGGCCGCGACGGGGCGCGCACGGCCGCCGCCGCGGGGGGCTGCATGCTCGTCCGGCGCGCCGCCCTCGCCGGGGCGGGCGGCCTCGCCCGGATCCACGACGCGCTGATCGACGACGTGGCGCTGGGACGGCTCGTCAAGCGCGCGGGCGGGCGCTGCCGCCTCGATCTCGGCCGCGACGTCGTCAGCCGCCGCCCCTACCCCCGCCTCGCCGACCTCTGGGCGATGATCGCCCGCAGCGCCTACCACCAGCTGCGCCACTCGCCCGCCCTGCTCGCCGGGACCGTCGCCGGCCTGCTGCTCCTCTACGCGGTCCCGCCCGCCGCGACGGCCGCGGGCCTGGTCGCGGGCCCGTCCGGCGGCGGCGCGCCCGCCCTCGCGGCGGGCGCGCTCGCCTGGGCGCTCATGGCGGCCACCTATGCGCCGATGCTGCGCTTCTACGGCCTGTCGCCCGTGCGGGCCCCGGCCCTGCCGCTCGTGGCCCTGCTGTACGCGGCGATGACCCTCGACTCCGCCCGCAGGCACCGCGCCGGCCGGGGCGGCGCCTGGAAGGGGCGCGTTTTGTCGGGACGGGACAAATCCGGTTCCGCCGATGCGTCCCGCACTTCATTGGAGTAAGTGTCCAATTACGTTACTGTCGGGTGGCCGTCACGCCGACGGCCAGGCGCGCAGACGCCGCCGCCACGTTGAAGGGTTACCCGCCATGTCCATCATCGTTCGCCGGCTCGTGCGCGCCGCTGCGGCGTCGTGCGTCGGCCTCGCCATGACGGCGGCCGCCCTGCAGGGCACCGCCGCCGCGGCGCCGCAGGACCCCAGGCCCCCGGCCGAGGATCCGTTCTACCAGCCGCCCTCCCCGCTCCCGGCGGGCGCGCCCGGTGACGTCATCCGGTCGCGTCCCGCGGTGTTCACCGTGGACCCGATCGGCCACTCGCCGTACGAGGGCGTCAAGTCCTGGCAGGTGCTGTACCGGTCGGAGACGGCGCAGGGGCGGCCGACCGCCGTCTCGGGCATGGTCCTCGTCCCCACCAGGCAGTGGACGGGCCAGGGCGAGCGGCCGCTCGTCTCCTACGCCGTCGGGACGCGCGGACTCGGCGACGCCTGCGCCCCGTCCTACACCCTCACGCAGGGCATGGACTACGAGGAGCTGTTCATCGCCGACGCGCTCAGCCGCGGCTGGGCCGTCGCCGTCACCGACATGGAGGGCCTCGGCACCCCCGGCCAGCACACCTACGAGGTCGGCACCTCCCAGGGCCGGGCCCTGCTGAACGTCGCCCGCGCCGCGCAGCGCCTCCCGGACGCCGGGCTCGGCGGCGCGCCGGTCGGCCTCTGGGGCTACTCCCAGGGCGGCACCACCGCGGGCTGGGCGGCGGAGCTGGCGAAGACCTACGCCCCCGAGCTGGCGATCAAGGGCGTGTTCGCGGGCGGCGTCCCGGCGGACCTGCGGGCCGTCGCCAAGGGACTGGACGGCTCCCCGTTCGTCGCGCTCATGTTCATGGCCGCCGTCGGCTACGACGCCGCCTATCCCGAGCTCGACCTGGCCGGGTACCTCAACGACGAGGGCCGCGAGCTGCTGGCCAAGGCCCAGGACATGTGCCTGGTCGGCTTCGACGGGCCCCTCACGGTCGTGCAGACCGCGTTCAGGCACATCAGCGACTACACGACCACCGACCCGCTGGCCACGCCCGAGTGGCAGCGGCGCCTGGACGCCAACAAGCTCGGCTCCACCGCCCCGAGCGCCCCGGTGCTCCAGACGCAGGCCGTCTACGACGAGATCATCCCCGCCGCGCAGGCCGACGCCCTCCACAAGGCGTGGTGCGCGAAGGGCGCCAATGTCACCTGGAAGACCTACACCTTCGCCGAGCACGCCACCGGAATGCTCTGGAGCGAGCCCGACGCGATGACCTTCCTCGGCGACCGCTTCGCGGGCAAGCCGGTCACCGGCAACTGCGCCGCCTGACCCTCCGCCGCCCGACCCATACCCGCGGGGCCGTCCCGCGTCTACGGGCAGTCCGGTGGCCATAGGGCCGTCCCGCTCCGCAAGGGGCAGGATGGCCCTATGGATTTGGTGGAGTTCCTCCGCGCCCGGCTGGACAGGGACGAGCAGATGGCCCGCGCCTGCTCCGGCACCCCCTGGAAGGCGGCCCCCTCCGGCACGGTCAGCACCGACACCGGCGATCCCGGCACGGACGCCTCCGCCTACGTCGCGACGGCGGAGAACGGCGCGTACGCCGAGCACATCGCCCGCCACGACCCCTCCCGCGCGCTCGCCGAGGTGGCCGCCAAGCGCCAGATCGTCGACGACTACGAGAAGCAGGCCTGGATCCTCGGCCAGGGCCACCGCCCCCCCGGGTTCGACGCGGCGCAGTCCGTCCGCGAGACGGTCCTGCGCCTCCTGGCCCTGCCCTACGCCCACCACCCCGGCTACCAGGAGGAATGGCGGCCCTAGGCGTCGGTGACCAGCGCCGGGTGGCCGGGGTCGTCCATCTTCAGGGCGACGTCGGCGGTGCGCACGGGCTCGACCTCGGCGTCATAGCGCGCGTAGGCGGGAAGCGTCCACGCCTCGTCCCCGGCCGTGCGGCGGGCCAGCGCCCCGCGCGACAGGAACAGGTGGACGGTCAGCTCGAACGGCAGCCCCCGGCCGAGCAGCAGCGAGCCGTCCAGCAGCAGGACCCCGCCGGGCCGGACGGGGACGTAGCCCGCCCTCGTCGACCTGTCGAGCGCCGCGTCCCACAGGCTCGGCAGGACCCTCCCCGTGCCGGACGGCTCCAGCGGCCCCAGCACCTCCCGGACGAGCCCGCCCACGTCGAGCCACTCGTCGTAGAAGACGTCCGGGTCATTCCGCCCGTGCTCGTAGCGCAGCGAGGCCGGGCGCAGGAAGTCGCGCGCCGACACCCGCACGACGTCCCGTCCGAGGGCGCGCAGCGGCGAGACGAGGGCGTCGGCCAGATCCGAAGGCGCCGCGGGCGGCGCCCCGTCGACCGCCACCCGCGTCCAGGAATCAGAACCGGACGCCGTGATCCGGTCGGCCAGCTCCTCGACCACCAGGGACGGCGAGATCGGTCGTGCGCGCATCGCCTCATCCTGCCCGCAACCCCGGGCGCGCCTGACACACCGGCCCCGAGGAATGTAACCTCGTTACCGGGCCGAGAGGCGCTGCAACGGGCGAGAGCCCGCCACGCTCGGCCCGCGACACCTGATTCCGCAAGGGCGCCTCCCAGATTCCATGGGAGGTGCTCGAAAACATGACTCAGACTCCATTGCGCGAACTTCTTGAGCAGCGGATCGCGGTACTGGACGGCGCGTGGGGCACGATGCTCCAGGGCGCGGGCCTGACCCCCGACGACTACCGCGGCGACCGCATCGCCGGCGACCACCCGAAGGACGTCACGGGCGACCCCGACCTGCTGAACCTGACCCGGCCGGACGTGATCCTGGACGTCCACCGGCAGTACCTGCGGGCCGGCGCCGACATCACGACGACCAACACCTTCACCGCGACCAGCATCGGGCAGGCCGACTACGGCCTGGAGGGCCTGGTCCGGGAGATGAACGTGCAGGGCGCCCGGCTGGCCCGGCAGGCCGCCGACGAGTTCGGCGGGCGCTACGTCGCCGGTTCCATCGGCCCGCTGAACGTCACGCTCTCGCTGTCCCCGCGGGTCGACGACCCGGCCTACCGCGCCGTCACGTTCGACCAGGTCAAGGACTCCTACGCCGAGCAGATCAGCGCGCTCGCCGAGGGCGGGGTCGACCTGCTGCTGATCGAGACGATTTTCGACACGCTGAACGCGAAGGCCGCGATCGCCGCCGCCCGCGAGGCCGCCCCGCACCTGCCGCTGTGGATCTCGGTGACCATCGTCGACCTGTCCGGCCGGACGCTGTCCGGGCAGACCGTCGAGGCGTTCTGGCGGTCGATCGAGCACGCCGAGCCGCTGGTGGTGGGCGTGAACTGCTCGCTCGGCGCCGACGAGATGCGCCCGCACGTGGCGGAGCTGGCGCGCCTGGCCGGCACCTACACCGCCTGCCACCCGAACGCGGGCCTGCCGAACGCCTTCGGCGGCTACGACGAGACCCCGGAGGAGACCAGCGGCAAGGTCGGCGAGTTCGCCGCGTCCGGCATGGTCAACGCCGTCGGCGGCTGCTGCGGGACGGGCCCCGACCACATCGCCAGGATCGCCGAGGCGGTGCGGGGCATGGCCCCCCGCGAGGTCGCCGCTCCCGGTGCCGCGAGCCGCTTCAGCGGCCTGGAGCCGTTCGCGATCGGCGCCGACACCGGCTTCGTCATGATCGGCGAGCGCACCAACGTCACCGGCTCCAAGAAGTTCCGCAAGCTCATCGAGGCGGGCGACCACCAGGCCGCCGTGGACGTGGCGCTCGACCAGGTGCGCGGCGGCGCGAACCTGCTCGACGTCAACATGGACGCCGACCTGCTCGACAGCGAGCGGGAGATGACGACCTTCCTCAACCTCATCGCCACCGAGCCCGAGGTCGCCCGCATCCCGATCATGGTCGACAGCTCGCGGTGGAGCGTGCTGGAGGCGGGGCTGAAGACCGTCCAGGGCAAGGGCGTCGTCAACTCCATCAGCCTCAAGGAGGGCGAGGGCCCGTTCCTGGAGCAGGCCCGCCGCATCCGCGACTTCGGCGCCGGCGTCGTCGTCATGGCCTTCGACGAGACGGGCCAGGCCGACACCACCGAGCGCAAGGTCTCGATCTGCGGCCGCGCCTACGACCTGCTCACCCAGCGGATCGGGTTCCCGGCCGAGGACATCATCTTCGACCCCAACGTCCTCGCCGTCGCGACCGGCATCTCCGAGCACAACGGCTACGCCAAGGCGTTCATCGACGCGCTGCCCCTCATCAAGGAGCGCTGCCCGGGCGCCCGCACCAGCGGCGGCATCTCCAACCTGTCGTTCTCCTTCCGCGGCAACGACATCGTCCGCGAGGCGATGCACTCGGCGTTCCTGTTCCACGCCGTCCGGGCCGGCCTCGACATGGGCATCGTCAACGCCGGGCAGCTCGCCGTCTACGAGGACATCCCCGCCGACCTGCTCGAACTGGTCGAGGACGTGCTGTTCGACCGCCGTCCCGACGCCACCGACCGGCTCGTGTCGTTCGCCGAGAACGTCAAGGGCGAGGGCACCAGGCGGGAGGTCGACCTGTCCTGGCGGGACGCGCCGGTCGCCGCCCGCCTCTCCCACGCCCTCGTGCACGGCATCATCGACTTCATCGAGGCGGACACCGAGGAGGCCCGCCGGGAGGCCGAGCGCCCCCTCGACGTCATCGAGGGCCCGCTGATGGACGGCATGAAGGTCGTCGGCGACCTGTTCGGGTCCGGCAAGATGTTCCTCCCCCAGGTGGTCAAGAGCGCCCGCGTGATGAAGCGGTCGGTCGCCTACCTGGAGCCCTTCATGGAGAAGGAGAAGCAGGAGGCGCTGGCCGCCGGCCGCGCCCACAGCGACCGCGGCCAGGGCAAGATCGTCCTCGCGACGGTCAAGGGCGACGTGCACGACATCGGCAAGAACATCGTCGGCGTCGTCCTCGGCTGCAACAACTACGACGTCATCGACCTCGGCGTGATGGTCCCCGCGGCCAGGATCCTGGAGACCGCCGTCCAGGAGGGCGCCGACGCCGTCGGGCTGTCCGGGCTGATCACCCCGTCGCTGGACGAGATGGTCTCGGTCGCCGCGGAGATGGAGCGCCGCGGCATGCGGCTGCCGCTGCTGATCGGCGGCGCCACCACGTCCCGGCAGCACACCGCCGTGAAGATCGCCCCCGCCTACGACGCGACGACCGTGCACGTCCTGGACGCCTCCCGCGTCGTCGGCGTCGTCTCCGACCTGCTCGACGGAAAGCGCGCCGCGGCGCTGGACGCCGCCAACCGCGAGGAGCAGGCCCGGCTGCGCGAGCAGCACGAGACCAAGCAGCGCCGCCCCCTGCTCACCGTCGAGAGGGCCCGCGAGAACCGCGAGCGCGTCGACTTCGGCGACCTGCCGACGCCCGACTTCACCGGCGTGCGGATCGTCCGTCCCGAGATCTCCGCGCTCCGCGAGATGATCGACTGGCAGTTCTTCTTCCTGGCCTGGGAGCTGAAGGGCAAGTACCCGGCGATCCTCGACCAGCCCGTCGCGCGCGAGCTGTTCGACGAGGGCAACGAGCTGCTCGACCAGATCATCGCCGACGGCTCGTTCGAGGCCCACGGCGCCTACGGCTTCTGGCCCGCGCACTCCGACGGCGACGACATCATCCTGCCCGGCGCCGCGCGCTTCCCGATGCTGCGCCAGCAGACGTCCAAGCCGACGGGACGCCCCAACCGCTGCCTCGCCGACTACATCGCCCCCTCCGGCGACCACCTCGGCGGCTTCGCCGTGACGATCCTCGGCGCCGAGGACCTCGCCGCGAAGTACGAGCAGGACAACGACGACTACAAGGCGATCATGGTGAAGGCCCTCGCGGACCGCCTCGCCGAGGCGTTCGCCGAGTACGTCCACCTGGAGGCCCGCCGCGCCTGGTTCGAGCCGGACGCCGACCCCGCCCTGGAGGACCTGCACGCCGAGCGGTTCCGCGGCATCCGTCCCGCCCTCGGCTACCCGGCGAGCCCCGACCACAGCCTCAAGCAGGCCCTGTTCGACCTGCTGGACGCCGGCCGCCTCGGCATGAAGCTCACCGAGTCGTACGCGATGGCCCCGGCCGCCAGCGTCAGCGGCCTGATCTTCGCCCATCCGGCGGCGCGCTACTTCACGGTCGGGCGCGTCGGCAGGGACCAGATCGAGGACTACGCCCGCCGCTGCGACCTCCCGATCGCCGAGGTCGAGCGCTGGCTCGCCCCCAACCTCGCCTACGACCCCGCCTAAGAATCTCCTCCGACCGCACCGGTCGGTCTCCCAGGGCCTTCGCAGCGCGTCGCCGCGAAGGCCCTGGGGCGGCGGCGATCAGACGGAGGAGACGAGTGATCAAAGCGGCGTCGAACCCGCGTCCGGGCGGCCTCCGGGCCGCGGGTGGCGATCGGTAGGCTCACCTGCTGATGAACGCGAGCACCGGGGTGGAGATGGTCGCCGTCCCCGCGGGGACGGTGACGCTGTCGGACCGGCGGACGCGGCGCAGCTGGCCGGTCGACCTCGCGCCGTACCGGCTGGGAGCGTTCCCCGTCACCCAGGCGCAGTACGCACAGGTCACCGCGGAAAGGCCGAGCACCGCACGGGGAGAGCGGCTGCCGGTCGAAGGCGTCTCTTGGCTGGACGCGGTCCGCTTCTGCAACGCCCTGTCCCGGCGTGAGGGGGCGGCGCCCGCGTACCGCCTCCATGCCGACGGCGAGCGCGCCGAGTGGGACGCCTCCGCCGACGGGTACCGTCTGCCCACCGAGGCCGAATGGGAGCACGCCTGCCGTGCCGGCACGACCGGCCCGCGGTACGGGCCCCTCGACGAGATCGCCTGGTATCGCGGCAACGCCCGGGAGCACGTTCACGACGTGGGCGGCAGGCGGCCGAACGCGTGGGGCCTGTACGACATGCTGGGCAACGTCTGGGAATGGTGCTGGGACCTCTACGACGCCGACGTCTACGGCGCCTACCGGGTTCTCCGAGGCGGCGGATGGTCCGACGAGCACTGGAGCTGCAGGGCCTCGGTGCGGCGCCGCAGCCACCCGACGTTCCGGATCGACGACGTGGGCTTCCGCGTAGCGCGTTCCACCGTGGGCTGACGGCGGGAAGACCCAGATTCGGGCTGCCGGAAAAGCCAGGCCGTTCCCGCGCATAGGGATGGTAGATCATTCGTTTTTGCTGGTCAGTGGCGCTTTTGCCGTTTTAGCTCCAGTTTCTGGGGCTATGTCGTCAGAGTCAGGGGAAACGGCTAGGGAAGCGAAGGCCGATCATGACGGAAGCGGACACGGGGAACGGCAGCAAGGCGCAGGACCTCCCCGTAGAACAGCTCAAGGACGCAGGTCGCGCCCTCGCCCAGGCGCTCATGGTGCGGGCGCTGGAGAAGGCGAGCGGCCGGATCGAGGGACTGACCGAGGGACTGACCGAGCACCTCGACGGCGGGAACGGCGGGGGAGTCGCCGGGAAGGCGGCGGCCGCCGGCGCGAAGAAGCTCGCGCAGGGCGAGTCTCCGCTCAAGGCGGGGCTCAGCGCGGGCGCCACCGGGGCGAAGGAAGTGGTGAAGGGCAAGGTGAAGGACGCCGTCGGAGGCGGCGGCGGCAAGGACGGCAAGGGCGGCGGCCAGGGCAAGATGAAGGTCACCAACATCATGGAGGAGTTCGACGTCGGGCTGCCTCGCCGCGTGGCCTACGACCAGTGGACGCAGTTCGCCGACTACCCGAGCTTCACCAAGAAGGTGGAGAGCGTCGAGCAGGAGTCCGACGAGAAGATCAACTGGCGGGCGCAGGTCTTCCTCTCCCACCGCACCTGGGAAGCGACGATCATCGAGCAGGTCCCCGACGAGCGGATCGTCTGGAAGTCCAAGGGCCCCAAGGGCTATGTCGACGGCGCCGTGACGTTCCACGAGCTCGCGCCGTCCATGACGCGGGTCCTGCTGGTGGCCGAGTACCACCCGGACGGCTTCTTCGAGAAGACGGCGAACATGTGGCGCGCCCAGGGCCGCCGCCTCCGCCTGGACTTCAAGCACATCAAGCGCCACATGATGACCAAGACGCTGCTGGACCAGGAGGAGGTCGAAGGCTGGCGCGGCGAGATCCGCGACGGCGAGGTCGTCAAGACCCACGAGGACGCCCTCAAGGAGGAGCAGGAGGCCAAGGAGCGCGACGAGGAGGAGAAGGAGCAGCCGGAGGCGAAGCAGGGGGACGAGGAGAAGCCGGAGGCGAAGCAGGAGGACGAGGGCAAGCCGGAAGCAGAGCAGGGAGACGAGGGCAAGCCGGAGGCAGAGCAGGGGGACGAGGAAGAGCCGAAGGCAGAGCAGGAGGACGAGAAGGAGCCGGAGGCGAAGCAGGAAGACGAGAAGGAGGAGCCGGAGGCGAAGCAGGAGGAGAAGGAGGCGGAGAGCGCCCGAGCCTGACGTCTTCGCTGGTGGAAGGTGGCGCTGAGGGGGCATGTACACCCCGGGAAGCAGGATCGAGCATCGGGGGGAACGATGAGCGACGGCGCGTCCGGCAATGCTGACCGCGAGCGGAACGAGTCCCGCGATGACTCGGAGGGCCTGACCGGAAGGACCGTTCGACCGGACAGGCGGGCGCAGCCCGCGGAGGGCCCCGACGTCCATCTCGACGTCCCGCACCTCAAGGTGGAAGAGATCTCGCTGGAGGTCGAGAACCTGGAGGCGCACGTCTCGCTCGTCGCCCAGGTCCTCGACATGCTCAAGCTGAACGTCGGCGCGGACGTGTTCCTCGGCCGGGTCAAGCTGGAGATCAAGGGAGTCGAGGCGCAGGCCGAGCTCCAGGTCCGGCTGGACAACGTCGCCGTCATCGTCGACCGCGTCCTGACCACCCTCGACCGCAACCCGGAGATCCTCCAGCACATCGGACGGGGCCTGGAGTCGGCGGTGAGCGACATCGGCTCCGGGACCGGCTCCGCCGTGGGCGAGGTCGGCAAGGGCGCCAGGGGCGCCGTGGAGGACGTCGGCCGCGGCGCCGGCGGCGCCGTCGAGAGCGTCGGCGAGGGCGCCGGGGGCGCGGTCAAGGACGTCGGCGAGGGCGCGGGCGGCGCCGTCAAGGACGTCGGCAAGGGTGCCGGCGAAGGCGTCGGCGAGGTCGGGCGAGGCGCCGGCCGCGCGGCCGAAGAGGTGGGCGAGGGCGCGGGCGAGGGCGTCAGCGAAGTGGGCAAGGGCACCGGCCGGGCAGCCGAACAGGTGGGCGAAGGCGCAGGCGAAGGTGTCGGCGAGGCGGGCAAGGGCGCGGGCCGTGCCGCCGAAGGAGCAGGGGAGGGCGTCCGAGACGTGGGCAAGGGCGCAGGTGGCGCCGCCGAAGGCGTGGGCGAAGGCGCGGGACAGGCCGCCGAGGCCACCGGCCAGGGTGTTGCGGACACCGCGAGCAAAACGGCCGAGACCGCAGAAGGCGCCACCGACACGGTGACGTCCCAGGACTCCTCAGATCGGGCCAAGGAGCCTGACGAGTCTGAGGACTCCTCCGGCGAGGGCGGGGGGAAGACGGAGCCCGAAGACTCTTCCGAGCAAGACGAAGAAGGCGACGACTCCTCCGACCGAGGCAAGGAGGAGACGGAGCCAGAAGATTCCTCCGAGCGGGACGAGGAGGGAGCGAAGCTCGACGACTCCTCCGGCGAGGAGGACGAGCCGGCGGGGGGACAAGACACGAACGACGGGGCGGACACGTCCGACGGCGACCAAGAGATCACGGCGCTCCAGGGCGCCCTGCGCGAGACCGAGGATTCCGTCCGCGAACTGGGCAAGGCGCTCCTGCGAATGGTCTCGGGGCCAGGAGGAGGCGCGCGATCATGAGCCCGAGCGACCTGCCCGACGCCGACCTGCAGCGCACGGCGGACATCCTCTTCACCGCCAGGGTGAAGGCCGACGAACTCCGCTTCGACGTGGTCCCCGACGTCTCGGTGACGTTCACCGAGGGCTCCTCCGACGAGTCCGCCTCCGGAAGCTCCCGCACCAACCTCCCAGACCAGGTCAAGACCCAGACCACCTACCAGGACATCCAGATCGACTACGCCATAGCCGCCAAGCTCACCCCGCCCCCGGAATGACCCCGCCATCCCTACCTGGGGCTGCTGCTATCGGTACCCGATGGGCGTGCGTCCCGCTCACCCAGGACCCTGGTGGCTGACTCCAAAGTGTATCGAAGCGGCCACTACGAAACTCTCTACAACGCGGTGGCCAACTGGGTCACCACCGAATTCCCCTTCTCTCGGCCGTACTACTCCAATGTGGAAATACCGGCCAAGAGCTAAGGCGGGCCGCGCCTCCGGAATCGCCGCCTCAACCGCGCATTCAGTAGGAGTGATATGGGGATCCATATGGATCTGTGATTCATCTGGATATTGGACATCACCCGTGAGGTCATGATCTTCTCTCGGCATGACCCGAAACCTCGGAACGCGACTGGGAGTCGCGACACTGACCGCGTCCGCGCTGCTGGGCGGGGTGGCCTATGCGGCCTCCGCCGCCCCCGGCGAGACGAAGGCCACGACGGTCGCCACTCGGGTGGGAGGCCAGGCCCCCGCGGACCTGAACACGACGCTGCAAGAACTGGAGAAGTCCTACGACGGGCGTATCGGCGCCGTGGGCATCGACCTCGGAACCGGCAGAACGGTCGGCTATCGGGCCGACGAGCGCTTCCCGTTCGACTCCATGTTCAAGGTCTTCGCCTGCGCGGCGGTAATGCAGAAAGCGCGCACCGGCGAGCCCGGACTGATGGACAAGGTGCTCCACTGGAAACCCGCCGACATGGCCGAACTGACGGAGAACTCTCCGGAGACCACCGAATACACCGACACCGGCATGACACCCGCCCAGCTCTGCCGCGCCGGGGTCACCAAGTCCGACGGCTTCGCGGGCAACACGCTGCTCGGGCAGCTCGGCGGGCCGCGCGGGCTGACCAGGTTCCTCCGCGCCACCGGCGACGGCACGAGCCGCCTCGACCGGCCGGAGCCGCACCTGACCGAGTGGAAGCCGGGTGAGGACCGCGACACCACCACCCCCGCGGCGGCGGCACGTACCTTCACCAAGCTCACCACCGGCAAGACCCTCCACGCGCGCGACCGGGCGCGGCTGCTCGGCTGGCTGAAGGGCAGCCTCACCGGCGCCAACCGGATCCGGGCGGGGCTTCCCAAGGACTGGACGGTCGGCGACAAGACCGGCACCGGCGGCGCGTCCAACTACGGCACCGCCAACGACATCGCGATCGTGTGGACGCCCGGTTCGGACGCGCCGCTCGTCCTGTCGGTCTTCACCAACCGCAACCGCCAGGTCCCGCACGACGACAAGGTGATCGCCTCCACCGCGACCGCCCTGGCCAAGGCCCTCGGCAAGCCGTGACCCCACCCCGGAGTGACCTGTCTCGGTCACCCGGCCAGAACCCTAGGGTCGACCAAACGTTCGAAACTTCAAGGTTCGAGGTCACTCCGGGGGCTAGGGTCGCGGCGTGGCGAACTCCGAAAGCGCTGAGCCCTGCGAAGGCTTCTGGGCGGACACCGCCCGGGTCCGGAGCGGTTACCTGGCTGAAGTGCCGACGCATCTGCTGGTGATGAAGGTCGCCGAGGAGGTCGGCGAGGTCGCCGAGGCCTACATCGGGACGACCGGCGGCAATCCTCGTAAGGGCGTCCACAAGACGGTCACGGACGTTCTGGACGAACTGGCCGACGTGATCCTGGCCGCCGCCGTACCCATGGTCGACCTGGCCGGGGGTCCTGAACCGGCCGAACGACACCTGGCCGGACGACTCGGCATCGTCTCGGCCCGCGAGGCCGCCCCGGCCGCGAACGGCTGGCACGGATCTTTCATCGCGCCCCACGTCCTGTTGCGGCGCGAAGACGGCGCGGTGTTGATGCTGCGCCGTCACAACACCGGATACCGCGACGGCTGGCTGTGCCCGCCCGCAGGACGGATCGAGCCCGGCGAGGACGTCCTGGCCGCGGCGATCCGCGAGGCCGGGGAAGAGACCGGCGTGACGCTGCACCGCGACGATGCCGAGTTCTCCCACGTGCTGCACCGTTCCGCCGCGTCGTTGCCGGGCCCCTGCCACGCGGTCACCGACTACTGGTTCACCTTCCGGCACTGGGCGGGCGAACCGCGCGCGGCCGAACCCGACAAAGCCTCGGAGGCGCTGTGGATCGATCCGGCGGCTCCACCGGCCGACCTGATCCCCCACTGCGCGCAGGTCCTCGCGGCCATCGGTCGCGGGGAGAGGTTCAGCGTCCACGGGTGGACCGAAGATCCCTGACCCGCACATGCGGGCCGGCCTCCCACCTGCCCGAGTCGAATCAGCGCAGCAGTGTGTTGCGCAACGTGATGCCGTGCAGGAGGCGCAGCCTGCGCAACTCGTAGTAGGCGAGGGCCGACACCGTCACCGGCGCCCCCAGCAGCAGCGCCAGGGCGAAGACGTGCGGCACTCCCTTGTAGGAGTCGGTGAACAGGTTGACCACGGCCATCGTCCAGGACGCCGACACGCTCACCAGGGGCGGGACCACCTCGTGGATGTCGGCCGTCCGGAACACGTTGGTCAGTGAGAGGACGATGCCGTAGATGGCGAAGGGGAGCATCCAGAGGAAGAGGATCACGCCCGCGGGGATCAGCACCACCGGTCCGGCCGCGTCACGCGCACCCTCCAACTCGGGTACGGCCGCGAGCACGAACGTGAACATGGAGCCGAACATCGCCGCGACCGCGATCAGCGGGTAGCGGAGCCGGCGCGCGAACGCGCCGCGGTTCGGAGGCCGGGCGGCCATGACGAAGGCGCCCACGACCAGCGGCAGGACGCACGTGAGGATCAGGACGTTGATCCAGGCGTCGTTGAACCGCTCGCTCGCCAGTTCCTTGGGGGCGGTGACCCTGTAGACCACGGCCACGGCGAGGGTCACCACGATGCCCGCCCAGGCACGGACGACCTGCAGCTTCCGGACGTGTCCGTCGACGATCAGGTCCGGCCGCGAAGGCCGGAACACCGCCCGCGCGGCGAAGATCGGGTTCAGCTTCCGGAGGAACCGTCCCGCCCGCGACGGCGGCCGAGGAGGCGGCGGAGGCCCGGGTGGCCGGTACGGCGGATACGGGGGTGGAGGCTGCGGCGGGAAGGGGCGCTGCGGGTAGGGCGGATACTGCGGCGGCGGGCCTTGCCGCCCGGGCGGCGGTGCTCCGTATCCGGGATGAGGCGGTTGACGCTGCGGTGGAACGGGGGGTGGTCTGTGTCCGCCTTGCCCCCATGAAGGACCAGCAGGACCTGTCACCAAGGGCTCCTCAGGGGTGTCGCCGCGGATGTCCGGAACACCTGGCCCGGAACCGGCTCGGGACCATAGTGCATGATCTGACCGGCCCCGCGCACCGCAGCGTGATTCCGACATCGACCGCGACGCACCTGACCTACGTCGTGATGCGCCGTATGACTCGACGAGGCCGGATCCCACCCGGCGGCATCGGCCCGCTGACCTACTCCGGCCATACGTGTATCGAGTACACGGCGAACCCGTCAGTTGACGGGCGATCGGGCGGTAATTTGGGCGAGCCGGTGCGTCCGGCCGGATCAGGCCCGTGGACGGCGCGTCATGGCGGCTCTGTGCTACGAAGTGTGCGCAGCGCGAAGCGGCGAAGATTCTCGATGAGGAGATCTGTTGGCGGCGACAGTGACCGATGAGCGTCCCGTTCCCGGTGCCCTCGTGCAGGTGCGTGGCCAGCGATGGGTCGTGAGCACCGTCGACGACCAGAAGAAGAGCACGCTCGTCACCCTCCAGTCCGTCGAGGACGGACGCTACGGCGAGACCCTCTCCGTCATCTGGGAGGTCGAGCCGGGCCGCCGCACCCTCCCGTCGGGGTCGCTACCCGAGGTGGGCCAGGGCCGGTTCGACTCGCCCGAGCGCCTCGCCGCGTTTCTGGACGCGGTCCGCTGGGGCGCTGTCGCGTCCGCCGACGTGAGAACGCTCCAGGCGCCGTTCCGCTCCGGCGTCGCCATCGAGGACTACCAGCTCGAACCGGTCGCCCGCGCCCTCGACGCCCCGCGCGTCAACCTGCTCCTCGCCGACGACGTCGGCCTCGGTAAGACGATCGAGGCGGGGCTGGTCGCACAGGAACTGCTGCTCCGCCAGCGTGGACGCAGGATCCTCGTCGTCTGCCCGGCCGGCCTCACGGTGAAGTGGCAGGACGAGATGGCCGAGAAGTTCGGCCTGGAGTTCACCGTCATCGACTCGGAGCGCTGCGCGAAGGTCCGCCGGACGCACGGCAGCGCCGCGAACCCGTTCGAGGTCTACCCGCTGGCCATCGTGTCGCTCCCCTGGCTGCGCGGCGCGAAGGCGCAGCGCCTCCTTGACGAGGTCGTCCCGGCCGACGGCCCCACCTACCCGCGCACGTTCGACCTCCTCATCCTGGACGAGGCCCACCACGTCGCCCCCGCCGCGCCCAAGCAGATCTACGCGGTCGACTCGCAGCAGACCAAGCTCATCAGAAGGCTCGCGCAGCACTTCACGCACCGGCTGTTCCTGTCCGCGACCCCGCACAACGGCTACCAGGCGAGCTTCACCGCGCTCCTGGAGATCCTCGACGACCAGCGCTTCGCCCGCGGCGTCCCGCCCGATGACTCCGCCGTCAGGGACACGGTCGTCCGGCGCCTCAAGCGCCAGATCATCGACAACGGCGACCCGCGCTTCAAGGCCCGCGACGCCCGCGCGATCCCCGTCGACTACCCCGACGACGAGCGCGAGATCCACGACCTGCTCCGCGAGTTCGCGCAGATCCGCCGCAGGCGCCTCAACAAGACCCGCGGGCGCCGCGCCGCCGACCTCGTCACCCTCCTGCTGAAGAAACGCCTGTTCTCCAGCCCCGCCGCGTTCGCCCACACGGTCGCCGCCTACATGGAGACGCTGACGGCGAAGGGCCGCCACGTCCTCCCGCCCGAGGACGAGTGGATGGAGGGCTTCTTCGACGACGTCGCCACCCTCGACGACGAGTCCCTGGACGAGGCCGAGTCCGACGCCCTGACCCTCACCACCCCGCTCGTGGAGAGCCGCGACGACGAACTGGCCCTCCTGCGGCGCATGCATGACTGGGCGGCGGCCCACGAGGCCCAGCCCGACGCCAAGGCCCGCATGCTCATCGAGTACCTGGCGTCCGTCTGCCGCCCCGGCCGCGACTGGACCAATGAGCGCGTCATCGTCTTCACCGAATACCGCGACACCAAGGACTGGCTCCGCGAGCTGCTCCGCGCCCAGGGCCTCGGCGGCGACCGCGTCGCCGAACTCGACGGCTCCATGAACGCCCAGGAGCGGGAGAAGCTGCGGCTGGCCTTCCAGAAGGCGCCGCAGGAGCATCCGGTCCGCATCCTGCTCGCCACCGACGCCGCCAGCGAGGGCATCGACCTGCAGAACCACTGCCACCGGCTCGTCAACTACGACATCCCCTTCAACCCGAACAAACTGGAGCAGCGCATCGGCCGCATCGACCGCTACGGCCAGCGCGAGGTCCCGGAGATCCGCCACTTCGTCGGCACCGGCTGGGACAAGGCCGTCGACTCCTACGAGGCCGACCTGGAGTTCCTGTCCCGCGTCGCCGTGAAGGTCGCGCAGATGCAGGAGGACCTCGGCTCCGTCAACGCCGTCCTCGCCGACGCCGTGCAGCGCCGCCTCCTCGGAGAGCACGTCGACATGGACGCCGAGACCGCGAAGGCCGCGAAGAAGGACGGCGTCCCGTCCGAGTCCAACGTCGGCGACCAGGTCCGCAGGCTCCGCGAGAACCTGGACGAGGCGGTCCGCGAGCTGCGCATCACCCCGCCCGGCGTCAAGCGCGTCGTCGACACCGCCCTCGAACTGGCGCGGCAGCAGCCGCTCAAGAAGGCCGTCGACCCCGACGACGGCGTCTACGATGTGCCCGTTCTCACGGGGTCGTGGGAGCGCGCGTCCGCCGGGCTCCTCGAAAAGCTGCCGCAGGACGGGCAGCCACCCCGCCAGCTTCCCGTCACCTTCAACCAGCAGGTCGCCAAGAACCGCGACGACGTCGTCCTCGCGCACCTCGGCCACCCGCTCGTCGCGATGTCCACCCGGCTGCTGCGCGCCGCCGTGTCCAACGACCGCATCGACCTCAACCGGGTCACCGCCGTCACCAGCGACGACCCTGAGCTGGAGGCGACGCTGGTCGCCGCGTTCTCCCGGTTCGTCCTCGTCGGCGCGGACGGCGTCCGCCTCCACGAGGAGGTCCTGCACGCCGGCGGCTGGGCCCCCGCGGGCGGACGGTTCCGGCGCTGGGAGAACGTCAACCGCCTCGGCGACCTCCTCGACCGCGCCCTCGCCACCGGCGCCCCCGCCACTCCGCGCATCCAGGCCCGGCTCGCCGAGCGGTTCGAGGCGCTGCGCCCCGGCCTCGAAGGCGCCATCAGGTGGCGCGCCGACACCCGCCGCGAGTCCCTCGAACGCCGCCTCGACCAGCGCCGCGACGCCGAGTCCCGCCGCATCACCGCCAACATCGAGCAGTTCGCCGGGACGCTCCGCGCCCAGCTCGCCAAGGGAGACGAGGAGGGCGTCCTGTTCTCCGAGCTGGCGGCGGCCAGCCCCGACGAGATCCGCCAGTACCAGAACGACCGCAGATCGTGGGAGAGCCGATTGCAGCGCCTGGAGGACGAGAAGGCCCTCGAACTACAGCAGATCGAGGCCCGCTACGCGGGTCGCGAGGCGCACTCGTTCCCCGTCGCGGTGGTGTTCGTCGTCCCGAAGCGAGAGGCGGTCTGAGCATGGCCCGGTTCCCCCGTCACAAGGACGACTTCAACCACGCCGACTGGCTCAGCCTGATCGACGTGTCCGGGCCGTTCCTCAGCGTCCCCGTCCTGCGCCGCGTCTGGCCCGCGCTCGACGCCATCGGCAAGGGCACCCGCGAACGCCTCCGCCAGGAGCACGCCGCCCTCCCCGAGCGCCCCTGGATCGACTACGTCCTGTGCGAGCTGCTCGGCTGGGACGAGCTCGTCCACTTCGAAGGCGCCGTGGACGACCTGTCCATGGACGTGCCCGAGCACGACACGACCATCATGCCGTCGTTCGCGCTCCGCGACCCGGGCACCAAGGCCGACGGGGACGCCGCGACCGTCCGCCTCCTCGGCCTCGTCTGCGACGACCGCCCCACCCAGCGGATCAAGGACTCCGACTGGGCCGCGACGCCCGTCGACCGCCTCGCCCAGCTCTGCCGCCACCACGACGTGCAGCTCGGCCTCGCCACGGACGGACGCTGGTGGGCCCTGGTCTGGGCCCCGCGCGGCGGCGTCACCACCACCGCCGTCTTCGACTCGGCGAACTGGCACGAGGCCGCCGAACGCGATGTCGTGCGCGCGTTCGTGTCGATCCTGAACCGCGCCCGCTTCTTCTCCGTCCCCGAAGACGAGACGCTCACCGCGCTCCTCAAGGCCAGCCTGGACAACCAGGAGGACATCACCGAGGCCCTCGGCGTCCAGGTCCGCCAGGCCGTCGAACTGCTGGTCGCCGCCATCGGACGCGCCCACACCGCCGACGTCGCCCAAGGCGGCCCCGGCATCGGGAACGTCTCGGCCCACGAGGTCTACCGGGGCGCCGTCGCCGTCATGATGCGCGTGGTGTTCCTGCTCTTCGCCGAAGAACGCGGACTCCTCCCCGCCGACAAGGAGCTGTACCGGACGGCCTACTCCGCCGGCCTCCTCTGCGCCGAGCTCGAGGAGCGCGCCCTCGAAGGCTCCGAAGAGGACCTGGAGCACACCTACACCGGCTGGCACCGCCTCCTCGCCCTGTTCAACGCGGTCTACAACGGCGTCGAGCATCCCGAGATGACGATGCACGCCCACGACGGCTCGATTTTCGACCCGGGCCGCTTCGGCTGGCTGCCCCTCACCATCGACGACCGGACCGTCCTGCACATGCTCCAGGCGGTGCAGTACGTCCAGATCGGCACGGGCAAGTCACGCGAGCGCCGCAGGCTGTCGTTCCGCGCACTGGACGTGGAGCAGATCGGCTACGTCTACGAGGGCCTGCTTTCCTTCGAGGGCTTCTACGCCGCAGAGACGGTCGTCGGCCTGATCGGCAAGGCCGGGCTCGAAGAAGAGGTCGCCCTCCGCACGCTGGAGGAAATCGCCGCCATTTGCCCGGACGTTCCTTCGCTGGCCGCCAAGCTCGCCACCGAATACAAGGACTCCCGGATCGGCTCCGCGAAGGCATTGGAGAAGCGCCTCGCCCCTCTCACGGACGCCGACGCGCAGGAGGCCCGGCGTAAACTGCTCGCCGTCACCGGAGGCGACTACCCGCTCGCCGAACGCCTGCTGCCCTTCTTCGGCATCATCCGGACGGACCTCCGCGACCTGCCCGTGGTCATTCTGACGGACGCCCTGTTCGTCACCGAATCGTCCCTCCGGAAGAACACGGGCACTCACTACACGCCCAAGTTCCTCGCCGAACAGGTTGTCGAAGGTGCCCTGGAGCCCCTCGTCTATTCGCCCGGCCCGCTCCAGACGGCGGACAAGGCGGAGTGGAAGCCCAAGACGTCCGACGAGATCCTGTCGCTCAAGGTCGCCGACATCGCCATGGGCTCGGCGGCGTTTCTGGTGGCCGCCTGCCGCTACCTGGCGGACCATCTCGTCGCCGCCTGGCTCCGCGAGAACGACGAACGCGCCCACGGCTACAACGCCGACGCGGCCGAAATGGCGGCTGATGCTGACGCCGACCCGGTGGTGATCAATGCTCGCCGCCACGTCATCGAGCATTGTCTCTATGGTGCGGACATCAACGAGATGGCCGTGGAGATGGCGAAGCTGTCGCTGTGGCTGGTGTCGATGGACCCGCACAAGCCGTTCACGTTCCTGGACGACCGCCTCGTCACCGGTGACTCCCTGCTGGGCATCACGTCGCTCGACCAGCTCGAAGTCATGCACATGGACGCCGAGCGCGGCCGGAAACAGCATGAGGACGAAAGCGCAATCTTCGACCTGACCACCGGCATCCGCGAACTGGTCGGACGCGTGGCCGACAAGCGCCGCGAACTGGTCGAGATCGAGGGCACCGACCTGGACAGGCTGGCGACCAAGCGCGCCATGCTCGCCGAGGTCGAGAAGGACACCGAACGCGCCCGCCTCCTCGCCGACCTCACCACCGCCGCGGCCCTCGCCTACGCCAGCAAGGGAACGGCAGGCCTGGACACGGCCTCCAACCTGGCCGTCACCGAGGCTCTCAGAATCATGTCCGGCGACGAGGCAGGCGAACTCGCGGCCCGCGACCAACTCGCCATGTGGTTTCGCACCGACCTCCCGGACGGAGCCTTCGAGCGCCAGTCAATCCACTGGCCCCTTGCCTTCCCCGAAGTATTTGAGAAGGGCGGATTTGATGCCATCATCGGCAACCCTCCTTTCTTGGGGGGCTCAAAGATCACAGGTGTGATGGGAGAAGCGTATCGCGCCTTTCTTGTGACTTGTTGCGCTCATGAAGTGACAGGGAACAGTGATTTGGTTGGGTATTTCTATCTACAAGTTCATCAGCTCCTAAATTCTGAGGGTCAGGGGGGAGTTTTGGCAACAAATACCCTAGCCCAGGGGCGTACTCGTGAAGTGAGTGTAGAGCAGGTTCTGCGCAGGGGAACTGTGATACGCAAGGCCATTAAAAGTAAGCCGTGGCCTTCTCGGAGCGCCGTTCTAGAGTACTGTGCAGTATGGACTACGCGCCAGGTCTTGGAAGAAATGGCCGAACGGGTTGTCGACGGGGTAAAAGTTAAGTCCATTGCCCCTTCGTTGAGTGGAGCCTCGCGAGTCGCCTGGACGCCCAGACGCCTTCAAAATAATCGAAATGTTGCTTTTGAGGGCGCGAAGATCACAGGCATCGGCTTTGTTCTGAGTGTCGAAGAAGCAGAGAGATTGATTTCTGTTGACTCAAGCTATGGCGAAGTACTCGCCCCTTATCTAAATGGTCAAGATCTAAATTCGCGACCAGACCTCTCTGCGAGTCGCTGGGTAATCAATTTCCATGATTGGCCTGAAGCGAAAGCCCGCAAATATCCAGAATGCTATGAACGAGTCCGCGCCCTGGTGAAGCCGGAGCGGGAGAAAAATAATCGCAAAGTGTATCGGGACTATTGGTGGCAGTATGGCGAGAAGCGTCCGGCCATGCTTAGAGCTGTCGACGAATTTAAGTGCGTTATTGTGATCGCCCGTGTTAGTAGAACTGTGGCGCCAGTTCTTGTATCCGCAGGGCAAGTTCTCTCGGATATGGTTAATGTATTTGCTACTGATGACACTGCTATGCTGGCGCTGCTGAACAGTTCACCGCATTACTGGTGGGCGGTCTCACAGGCTTCGTCGATGAAGGCTGATTTGCGGTACACGCCATCTGACGTTTTCGAGACGCTCCCGTTGCCTGAGATGGGCACCGAGTTGCGGAAGTTGGGAAATCGGCTGAACGGCTTTCGGCGGGATGTCATGTTGGCCCGGCAAGCTGGGCTGACTAAGACGTACAACTTCGTGCATGACCCTGGGTGCAGCGATGCGGACATCGTTGAGCTGCGGGAGATCCATAAGGCGATCGATGAGGCGGTGTGCCGGGCGTACGGGTGGGACGATCTGATACCGCAGCTTGACCATGGGCACCATAATCTCGGACGCGAAACGCGGTATACCGTGGGCCACACAATGTGGCGTGATTTTGTGGATCGGCTGCTTGAATTGAATCACGAGCGGTATGCGGCCGAGGTTGCTGCTGGCCTACATGACAAGAAGAGGGGCGGCACACGGCCAAAAGTCGTTTGGCAAGACGGGCTCTTTTGAACCTTGTTCATGAACGCGGCCACTGGCTGCTGCCTGGCTCGATTATGCTTCGACCCAGGCGTGTGTCAATGTGCAAGATAGTGAGTGCCTTCGTGGGGAGTGGCGTGCAGTCGTCATAAATCCTCTCCCGGACGGCAGCACGCCACGTACGCGGTCGTCGGTGGACAGGTCACGGGTGGATGCGTGACCAGATCCACTTGCCGCCGGCCGGGTCGCCAGTGACGCCGCACTTGGCCGAGAGCGCCTGGACGATGTGAAGGCCCCAGCCGCCGTTATCGTCGAACGCCTCGTCAGAGAGGTCGAGGTCTTCGAGAGTGAGTTCCTTCGTCGGCTTGGCTTGAGGGAGCGCGTAGTCGGAGTCCCAGACGGCGATGACGATGCCGTGCTCGTCCCGGCTGAGCTGGAGACGGATCTCCTTGTGTGGCGTCTGGCGGGCGGCGTTGGTGACGAGCTCCGAGACGACGAGAAGCGCGTTGTCGAGAATGTGAAAATAGCTCCAGTTGCGGATTCTTGCGTCCACCAGGGTGCGTGCTAGCCCCACCGCGGACGGTGTGCCCATAAGGGGCATAAGCAGGTCCCCGGTCGCCGTCGTTATCATCGCCCCGTCCTTGCCCGAGTTTCCGATTCCTTGTGACAAGGATCACTGGGCGTCTTAGGGTTGACCTGTACAAACAACATTGCAAAACAGGAGGAAGCATGCCTCTCGTTCGCGATCCCCTCGACCCCAAGATCTCCATGTATCACTTCCTGGCCTTCTACCTGCGATTTCTTCGCGAGAGGGCTGGTCTCTCGCTCACTCAGGCGGGAAAGATCATTGGAGTCACCAGATCTTCTGTTTGTAACATCGAGGCGGGAAGGCAGCGCCCCCAGGAAGATCACCTAGTGAAGCTGGACGAGAAGTATGGCACCGGGAGGCTATTGCAGCTCTTACTCTGGTTTGCCCGAATGATGCACGATCCAGATTGGGGGAGGCAACTCGACAAGTACGAGGAGGAGGCGATTTCGATCAAGACCTATCACGGTCAGGCCGTCCCTCTAGCGCTTCAAACAGACGACTACACCTGGGCCTGCGTCGAAGCGAGCAGGTTCAAGGATCTGGACGCGACCATGGCCCGTCGGGTCGCGCGAAAGCGGGCGTACTGGGAAAAGGGGGACTCGCTCCTGACTTGGGCGGTGATTGACGAGGGTGTCTTGGCCCGTATGGTCGGTGGTCCGGACGTAATGAAGAAGCAGTTCGAGCACCTGCTCGCCCTTGCTGAGCTTCCGCAGGTGAGTCTGCGCATCGTCCCCTTCTCGTCGGGCGCGCACATGGGTTTCGAGGGGTCGGTGCAGATACTTGGCCTGGAGGATCGTGACGTCGCGTACTCCGGCGCACAGCATGGAGGACGCCTGATCGAAACGCCTGGCGAGGTTCGGGAGCTGTCCGTTATGTTCGATCGCATCGGCGTGAAGGCTGCCCCAGAGGAAGCCTCTCGCGAGATCATCAAGCAGTATGCGGAGCGACTCACATGATGCAACAGTGGCGGAAGAGTTCGTACAGCGGTGGCGTGAATGATGAGCACTGTGTTGAGTTGGCCCGTCTTGCTCCCGGAGTCGAGATTGGATTGCGGGACAGCAAGGATCCGGATGGGGGACACCTCACCCTCTCCGGTGCCCGGTTCGCCAGCATGATCGAGCAGATCAAGCAGAGCTCGGCCCGCTGACCGTCCTGGTGTGCCTCGCGTGCACGTGGCGGCGACAGTGCCGCCCTTGCCGGACGGGGCCTCTGCCCGGAGCCTCGAAGGTGGCTCGTCTAGCCTCGATCTCCTGTGCGTTCAGCGGGCGCGGCGCACCCCAGACCTTCCAACCGGATAGGGGAAGGGACGAGAACGGGGAGCCTGGCAGTGCCAGGCTCCCCGTTGAACGAGGCCCGATGCTACCGGGCTTCGCAGGTGGGTCAGTTGTCGGCGCGGACGGCGCCGACGACGAGTCCCGCGACCATGCCGCTGAGGGTGAGGAGAACGATCTCGAGGTTGCTGGAGAGGACGCCAGCTGCGAGGGACCCGGTGATGGGGACGACGGCGATGCCGGAGGCGGCCAGGGCGACGCAAACGAGGCAGCCTGCGACCGCCGCGATGGCAATGCCACCGGCGATGCGGGAGAGGAGCTTCCGCCCGCCGGGGGTTTCAGGGCCGTCGTTGGTGCTGAGGAAGACGCCGCCAACAGCGCCGATGATGCCGGCGCTGATGCTGACGATGGCCTTGAGGACGAGGTAGCCGAAGTCACCGGACTCGAAGGGGTCGGCCCCGGCGCGGTGGTGGTCAGCGAGGAAGATGGCCCAGTTCAGGCCCTCGAGGATGCCTCCGAGGATCGCTCCGGCGAGGACACCCAGACCGGTCGAGATCGACTGACGCTTTGTCATGGTGATTCCTTGTTTGGGTCGGGGTGCGCGTGCTTGGCACGTGCACCGGGTGGTTTGTTGAGTGGTCTTGGTTTCACCACTGCTCTGGGACCTACCGTACCGAGCACGGCCCTCCCGGGAACCCCCGACAACGCCGCCCGAAACCGCTCGCACCACCTCCTCAACGCCCCGACACCGTGACGGCACCCCTCAGCACCACCACGAGGCCCGTCACATTGACTTCGCGCGTCCCACGGGCACAGCCCGCCTTCGCGCTGACGCCGTCGTCCCGCCACCGAAGAGTGCCGCCGCCGGCGCCTCCATTCATGGAGTGCCTCCGCAGCCGGGACGCTGCCTCACCGGACGTCGCCGACTCGCCCCTACCGTCCTACGGCGTCGATCTCAGGGCAGGCGTCCGGCATACTGCCGCGTCGCGCTTGGACGCCTTTACCTCCCGGCCGGTCAACCGCAGCGCGACCGCCGCCCGCGGGAAGATGAATGGGAACTGCCCAGGCGTCACGCGGGATGCCGTCCCGCGTCCGTCGGAGTGCGCGAGTCGCGGTGACGCGCGCATCTCGGCCTGGTGGCGGCTGGCCGTCCAGGGAGCCCAGGTGTGCGAGAGCCCCGGCTCCTGCACGGTCGGCGCGCTGACTCCGGCACACCCACGCCGCCGGTCGGAGCGGGCCGCCGGAAGAGGCCGGAACCCTGTGCCAGGCCATGACACGGCGGGTCGCTGACAGGAGCGCTGCACTCGCTGCCGCTGTTGACCCGACTGCGTCGGCGGCGGCGATCGTGCACCGGCTGCGACGGGTTCCTTCTCCGCAGATCAGGCACCTTTCTGAGGCCGCACGCCCAACGCGCACGCCATGCGCAGCCGATACCCGACCAGTCGCCTTCATGGATCGTTCTGCCCGCAATGGCCGCTGTCGGACATCCCTCCGAATCGATCGCAATAGCGCGGATCGCGATGTACGGTCCGGATGGATTTCTTTGCGAGCGCGCAACATCACCTTGCACGGCTGGGAAACAGGAAACGGATCGCGTAACCGCTGGACATGCTCGCAAGGGCATCAAGCGGACAAAGATCTAATAGTGTGTCGGCGTATCGTCCAATGACGGATCGGCTGTCCGCCTCTCATAATGCGGCCTATCATGGGCACGCCATCTCGATCCGGTTTTTCGGATGGGGTAATAAACGGAGAGGGTCATCGCACATGTCGGACTATGCCTGGGATCATTCGGACAACCTCGCGCACCAGGTCAAGGTGACGCAGGAGACCGTGCCCGGCAGGGTCGCACTGACAGCGACCCAGCTCGTCACCCGCGGCGGCACGGACCGGCAGGTTCTGCTGGTCGACCCGCACCCCGGGGGGACGTGGGAGACGTGGATGACCCCCTACTCCTCGCTGGTCCTCGACGAGGACGCGCTGAAGGCCAAGAGCCAGGAACTGGACGAGGAACTACAGTTTCTGAGAATCTCACCCGGCGCTTCTCTCAAAGAGCTCGCCGACTCTCTCGACCAGCTCGCCTCGGTCTACGAGCGGGAGTACCGGCAGGCGCTGGAACAGGACCTCAACAACGTACTGCCCGAGCTCACGGGTGGATGGATCGGCGACCCTTTCTACACCACCTACTCGCTGAAGTTCTCCCACACGTCGCAGAGCTTCACCGCGTACAGGTTCGCTTTCTACCACGCAGACCTCCCGGTGGCCGATGTCGCCATCGACCACCTCTGGGTGGACGTCGACGACTTCAGCACCGTGGAGAAGTCCCCGGCGCAGATCAACGGCAAGGAAGTGGCCTCGAACGTCCCGGTGGCCGTTCGGCAGCTGTTGAGTCACATGAAAGAGTGAGGAGGAGCGTCAGGTGACCTACCAGATCATCGACACCGAGCACGCCCTGACGCGCCTGTCGGAACCCCCTTCGCAGATCTGGGTGATCGCCTCCCTGGAGATCACGGTGCGCCAGGGCGGCAGGACGCACCTCCTCCTGACGTTCCCCAGCTACCCGCTGAAGGGCGGGCGCGTCGCGCCGCCGCACGACGAGGGTTACTGGAGCCCGCCGTTCGTGGCCTACCCCGTGCCCATGACGTTCTCGCCGCCGACCACGGTGGGCTCGCTGCACAAGCTCGCCACCGCGCGGATCACCGACGACGCCATGAAGGCCGACCTCGCCCACCTGGCCTACCAGATGGGCCTGCGGGACATCGAACTGGAGTATCGCGGCTCCTTCTTCGAGCTGAAGAAGTCCCCCCGGTCGCCGGAACTGGTGAAGGCCTACAAGATCGTCCGCTACGGGCTCACCGGCGTGGACGAGGCATGCCTGCGCAACCTCGCCGACCCCGACATGCGTCGCGGCTACGTCTACCTGCCGCTCGACGAGTACGAGGAGATGACCCGGCCCCTCCACAGTTCGCTCCACGGCCGCACCGAACGGTGGTTCCTGGGGAAGCCGCTCATGAGCGACGTGGAGCACATCGTCTCCGACCGCGGGTACCGCGGCATGATGGCGGCGAACGCGATCGACATCGACACGACGCTGTTCTCCCGCCGCGAGACCGGAATCCTTTGCGCGGTCGACCTGGCCGGATACGGCGGTGCCCTGAGATACGCGCGGGAGAACATGCACTCCTTCCGGGAGACGTCCGACGTCATCCAGGAGACATTCCGCAAGTCCGTCGCCACGCGCTTCGACCGGATGCTGGCGCGGCTCGGCACGACCCAGGTGCAGACCGCGGGAGACGGCTTCGTCGCCGCCTTCCCGCGACGGTCCTTCGAGAGCGCCGCCGACACGGTCGACGAACTCCTGGAGGAATGGCGCGCCGTGGTCCGCCGCATCGACGACCTGAATGAGGCGATCAGGAACCCCCAGTACCGGGTCGGGTCCCGGATGGCCCTGCACTACGGCGAGTACGAGTACGGGCGTGTCAGCGGCGTCGGGAGCTTCGCCCTGGCGTTCGACGGCGCGGCGATCATCGAGGTGTGCCGGCTGGAGCAGGCGCTGGCGATCGCCATGCGGGAGGGCCTCGCGCCCGTGGGCGCCGCCCAGCCCACCGCGCTCGCTCCCCGCCAGAACAACCTCCTCATCAGTCCCGACATGCGGGACGTTCTCGGAAGCCGCTGGCGCCCGCGCGACGACGGGTACCATCACCTCGGCGAGCTCGACCTCGTGGCGAAGGAGTTCATCGGCCACGGCCACGTCTGGCAGGTCGAGGCATGAACCGGCCGCCGCTCCTCGCCCCGGGTGAGCCGGCCGAGTCGCTCGCGCGTACGCTGCGCGGAGCGGCACTCGATGCCCGAAGCCTGGCCTTCGACCTGGTGGCCGAGGTCGCCAAGACCCTCGACACCGGCGACCAGCGCGCCGCCGCCCTCGTGGAACGCCGCGCCCGCATCCATGCCAACGGGTTCCTCAAGTTCGTTCTCGTGGCATCGGACGAATGGTCGTCGCGTGAACTGACCGGGCACAAGCTCGTCCTGCACGCCTGGCACGACTCGACGGCCGGCGGCGGCGAGAACGTCCACGACCACCGATGGTCGTTCTGGAGCACGCTCTTATGCGGTCGGCTGCGCTGGGAGAGCTACTCGCATTCCACACGGACCGGGGCCGCCCCCACCCACGTGGCATGCGAATACCGCAGCCCGGGTGAGGCCGCCGCCTACGAGATGCTGCCGCGAGGCCCCGCCGCGCTGGACTGCGGGTTCACCACCACGATGTCGGCGGGCACGACGGTCCACCTGAGCGAGACCGAACTGCACAAGGTCGCCAGGGCCGGGCCCGGCCTGGCCGCGACACTGTTCCTCCAGGGCCCTCCCGTGCGTTCCGCGACCAACGTCTACATCCCCGTCTCCGGCGAGCGGACGCGGCCGGAGACCATCCTGCGGAAAGGCAAGATCAAGGAGAGGGTCGAGCACCTGCCGGCCGACCGGGTACGGCAGCTGATCAAGGATCTGCTCGACAGGCCGCGCTGACACCACCCGGCGTCCGGAAACGGATCATGTTCCCTCACCGGGTCGGCGGCGCAGTTCCCTGCGCACCGCCGCTTCAAGGCCGCCCGCGTCACCGACCCGCCGGAAAACCTCCGGCCGCAGATTGCGGAACATCATCTCCGGCGGCCGATGCTCCGAACTGAGCCCGATGTCCCCCAGCGCGCAGACGTCCCCAGGAGGAGTCGGCAGCTCACCCGACACGACGAACAACCGGACATGGCGGATCCCTGCCCGATGAGCCGCCAGCAGTCGGTGCACCCCGTCGATGAGCACGAGGTGCGTCCCGTGCTCCTCGGCGACGGGAGGAACGAGGAACGAGCGCTCGCCTTGGCCGACCAAGCGGACCGGCACATAGGGCGCTGTCTGCGCGCCCCGGTAGAGCTGCAAAAGCTCCTCAGCCGAGTCGAGCCGCTGCCGTCGCGCCACATGGACGATCGACCGCACATCAGCGAGCCGGACCTCCCGCCACGTCAGGCGCGCTTCGTTGTAAGGGACGGGCCACATGGCGGCCAACGCGGACGCGACCACCGGCCGGATGCCCTCCGGCTCCACTGGCTCCACAGTGCCCTACCGGCCTTCCATCGCTTCGATCGAAGCGTACAACTGTGAGACCAAGGCCCTCTCTACCTCCGCTGCGAGCCCGTCCGTGTCCTCGATCGCCTTGACGCATACCTCGCCCAGTTGCCGATGGATTATTTGAAGCTCGTCCTCCGCGAGGGCTCCGGCGACCCCGGGCGCGAGATGGGCCGCCGGATCCGTCAACGCCTCGTCGGCCACGCAATGGCTGAACCACCAGGATCCGCGCATGCCCAGCAGCAGGTTCACGACCTTAGACATCCGGTAGCGGGCCTGGACCGTGCGGCCACGGGCGGCGCTCTTGGTGACTCCCGCGTACTCCGATGCCAGCTGCACCGCCATCCGGACCGCGTGCGCCTCCCGGGTCTCGCGCTTCCGGCTCTCCGCGAGAAGAGTCTGGTTCAGCGCGTCGAACCGGCCGCCCGGGTCCCAGCGGATGTCCGTCCCCTCGCGCAGGGGCGTCGAGGGGCCCGCCCCGTCCTCGAAGAACAGGTCGCAGAGGCCGATCTCGCTGCTCATGACGGTGTACTTCAAACCGAACTCCGGGACGAGCACGGGGTATGTCACTGCCGTGCGTCCTGGGAGCAGACCGGTGAGATGGTCTGGCGGCGTCCGGTAAAGCGCGGTGAGCTCTTCCGGAGTGACCAGAAAAAAGAGATCGACGTCCGAAAGCCCGTCAGCCGTCCCCCTGCCGTGAGATCCGCCGACGGCGATTCCGAGAACCTTCCCTGTCGCGCTTGAAGCCTGGATGAACGGGACGAGCCATCCGGGATCAGCACTACTCGTCATTCACCATCTCTAGCGCAGATGATGACTTTCGGTCAATGAGCGGATTCGACCTCCCTTCCGGCCGGCTGCCGAACACGGCCGAACAGGCGCGTGGAGACGGCAGCGAGGGGGTGCGGGCGCCCGGCGCCGGTGTCGGAGGAGCTTCTGTGGGCGGGCGACCAGCGGGCTCGTCGATGGAACACGAGGTTAGCCGTATATATCCGAGGCGACGGATTGTCTTGCTTCGAGGCAAGTTTGTGAACGGCGCAATGACGTCGGGCTGACGCGAGTGCCGTGATAGGCACACGACCGTATGTGGTCTCGTGGTTGATCGTATTGGGCGGAACAGGCACCATCTCGAATGTGCCCCCCGCCTCAAGTGCGTGACTTTGTCATGCGGAGGTGAAAGGGGCCGGTGAATGGCGCGGTTCACCAGGCGGACGGAAGACTTCGACCACACGAACTGGCTCGGGCTGATCGACGTCTCCGGCCCGTTTCTCAGCCTGCCCGTCCTCCGCCGCACCTGGCCCGCCCTCGACGCGCTGGAGGCGCCCGTCCGCGAGCGCCTCCGCGTGGAGCACGCCGCCCTCCCCGGACGACCGTGGATCGACTACGTCCTGACCGAACTTCTCGGCTGGGGAGAGCTCGTCCGGTTCGAGGACGAGGTGAGCGGCCTCGCCATGGACGTCCCCGCCTACGACACCACGGTGACGCCGTCCTTCGCGCTGCACGAGCCGGGTGCGGAGGCCGATACGGACGCGAAGTCGACCCGCGTTCTCGGGCTCGTCTGCGACGCCCACCCCAACCAGCGGATCAAGAGTTCGGACTGGCCGGCCACCCCGGTCGACAGGCTCGCCCAGCTGTGCCGCCACCACGAGGTCGAACTCGGCCTCTGCACGGACGGACGCTGGTGGGCTCTCGTCTGGGCGCCGCGAGGCGGCGTGACCACGACGGCCGTGTTCGACTCGGCCGGCTGGCACGAGGCCGCGGAACGCGATGTCGTCCGCGCGTTCGTCTCCCTCCTCGGCCGGACCCGCTTCTTCGGCGTCCCCGAGGAGGAGACGCTGCCCAAGCTCCTGGACGCGAGCAAGGACAGCCAGGAGGACATCACAGAGGCCCTCGGCGTCCAGGTCCGCCAGGCCGTCGAACTGCTGGTCTCCGCCATCGGACGCATTCACGGCACCGACCTCGCCCGGGGCGGCCCAGGTATCGGTGACATCCCCGCCCACGAGGTCTACCGCGGCGCCGTGGTCGTGATGATGCGTGTTGTGTTTCTTCTCTTCGCGGAAGAGCGCGGACTCCTTCCCTCGGACAAAGAGCTCTACCGGAAGTCATATTCAGTGGGACGCCTTTGCGCCGAACTTGAAGGTCGTGTCCGAGACGGCAGTGAAGAAGACCTGGAGCATACCCACGCCGGCTGGTCCCGACTCCTCGCCCTCTTCAATGCCGTGTACTACGGCGTCGATCACCTTGACATGCCCATGCAGGGGCATGACGGCTCCATATTCGACGCCGATCTGTACCCGTGGCTTCCGACCGTTGTCGACGACCGTACGGTCCTGCACATTCTCCAGGCCGTGCAGTACGTCCAGATCGGCGCGGGAAAGTCACGCGAACGCCGCAGACTGTCCTTCCGGACGTTGGCGGTCGAGGAGATCGGGTACGTCTACGAGGGGCTCCTCTCCCACGATGGCTTCTACGCGACCGAGACGTTTCTCGGACTCATCGGAAAAGCGGGCCTTGAGGAAGAAGTCGCTCTCAGCGCCTTGGAGGACATCGCCGCCTCCTGCCCGGACGTCGCCACACTCGCCGACAAGCTCGCGACCGAGTACAAGAAGTCCAGGATCGGCTCTGCCAAGGCCCTGGAAAAGCGGCTCGCGAAGCTGCCTGACGCCGACGCGCAGGAGGCCCGCCGGAAACTGCTCGCTGTCACGATGGGCGACCATGACCTGACCGAACGTCTCCTGCCGTTCTTCAACCTCGTTCGCCGGGACCTCCGTGACCTGCCGGTGGTCATACTGACGGACGCCCTTTATGTCACCGAGTCGTCCGTCCGGAAGAACACGGGTGCCCACTACACGCCCAGCTTCCTCGCCAAGCAGGTCGTCGAAGGCGCACTGGAGCCGCTCGTCTACTCACCGGGCCCGCTCCAGACCTCGGACACCAAGCGCTGGAAGCCCAGGTCCTCGGACGAGATCCTCTCGCTGAAGGTCGCCGACATCGCCATGGGCTCGGCCGCCTTCCTGGTCGCAGCATGCCGCTACCTCGCCAACCACCTCGTCAGCGCATGGATCCAAGAAGGAGACGAACGCGCACGCGTCTACAGCGCCGACCCGACTGACCACACGATTGACGCCGACGCCGACCCGGTGCTGATCAACGCTCGGCGTCAGGTCATCGAGCACTGCCTCTACGGTGCGGACGTCAACGCGATGGCCGTGGAGATGGCGAAGCTGTCGCTGTGGCTGGTGTCGATGGACCCGCACAAGCCGTTCACGTTCCTGGACGACCGCCTCGTCGTCGGCGACTCCCTGCTGGGCATCACGTCGCTCGACCAGCTCGAAGTCATGCACATGGACGCCGAGCGCGGCCGGAACCTCCACGAGGACGAAAGCGCCCTGTTCGACCTGACCACCGGCATCCGCGAACTGGTCGGCCGCGTCGCGGACAAGCGCCGCCGCATCGTCGGCATCGACGGCACCGACTTGGACAGGCTCAGAACGAAGCGGGCCATGCTCGCCGAGGCGGAGAAGGACCTCGAACGCGCCCGCCTTTTCGCCGACCTCACCACCGCCTCGGCCCTGGCCCATGCGGGTAGGGGGGCAAAGGGCCTGGACACCGCCTCCAACCTGGCCGTCACCGAAGCCAGGAAGGCCATGTCCGACGACGAGGCCGGCGAACTCGCCGCCCGCCGCCAACGCGACACGTGGCTGCGCACCGACCTCCCTTCGGGAGCCTTCGAGCGCCACCCCATCCACTGGCCCCTGACCTTCCCCGAGGTCTTCGGCAACGGCGGCTTCGACGCCATCATCGGCAACCCACCCTTCCTGGGCGGGTCAAAGATCAGTGGATCTCTGGGCGCCTCGTACCGTGAAAACCTGGCGGAGATCGTCGCCAGGGGAGCTAAAGGGAACGCTGACCTGGTCGGGTATTTCACGCTGCGCATCCATAATCTGCTGAAGTGCGGCGTTGGTCAGGTGGGTCTAATCGCAACGAATACCCTTGCTCAAGGAGATACGCGTGAAGTCTCCCTCGATCGGCTTGTACAGCAGGGTGTGGCGATCAGGAGGGCGATCAAGAGCAAGCCGTGGCCATCGAAGAGTGCTGCGCTCGAATATAGTGCGATCTGGACGACGCTGAGTTCTCTGGCGGAGAGTGTGGTATGTGACCTGGATGGCGCTGTAGTGCCTGGAATCTCTTCGTCGCTAACCTCTAGATCGAGAGTTTCCGGTTCTGTCATGCGTCTCGCAGCTAATAGCGGCCGGTCCTTCTCTGGAAGTAAGATCGACGGAATCGGCTTCACGATGTCAGCGGCCGCCGCACGAGCGATGATTTCTAGAGACGCCTGTAACGAGGAAGTGCTGCTGCCGTATGTCAACGGTCAGGACGTCACCTCAAATCCGGACCTGGCGGGCAGTAGGTGGGTAGTAAATTTCCGCAATTGGCCCAGGGAAAAGGCAAGCCTGTACTCGGAGCCGTACGAGCAGGTGCTCCAATTCGTTAAGCCGCAGCGCGATGGTAACAATCGCAAGGCACGTCGGGAACGGTGGTGGCAGTATGCGGAGCGTGCTCCCGGTCTGTACGACGCGCTCCTCGGGTTGGATCGGGCCCTTGTGATCGCGCTCGTCAGCAAGAATGTTCTGCCGGTCTTGCTGCCGACCGGGCAGGTTTTCTCGCACATGCTTGGCGTTTTCGCGACGGACGACACCGCCATGCTGGCCCTGCTGAGCAGTGCGCCGCACTACCGATGGACGCTCTTGCGGGCCTCGACGATGAAGACCGACGTGCGGTACACGCCGTCGGACGTGTTCGAGACGTTGCCGTTGCCGGGGATGACGGCCGAGATGCGGGCGCTGGGGGATCGGCTGGACCGGTATCGGCGGGATCTCATGCTGGCGCGGCAGGCCGGGCTCACCCAGACCTACAACATGGTGCACGACCCAAGGTGCACGGACACCGGCATCGTGGAGCTTCGCCAGATCCACGAGATGATCGATGAGGCGGTGTGCCGGGCCTACGGGTGGGACGACCTGATCCCGCAGCTTGACCACGGGCACCACGATGTCGGCCGCGAGACGCGATACACCGTAGGGCCCGCCGTCCAGCGAGAGCTGGTGGACCGGTTACTGGAGCTGAACCACGAGCGCTACGCCGCCGAGGTCGCCGCCGGACTCCACGACACGAAGATCAAGAAGGCGCGGCCTGTTAGGGCCGCCGACCAGGGCGGCCTCTTCTAGAGGGGCCGCCGGATCAGGCTGGTGCCAAGCTCGGCGGTCGAACGCGAAGGGCCGCCTCTGCCTGTGCGAGCGGGGGTCGGCCCCGCTGCCCGGGGCCCGCTGTTCATGTTGGCCGCTTTCGGTCGGGAGGGTGCCTGTTCTTCGATCTGTGGCCGGAGGGTCGGCGGGCTGTGCTTGTGTAGCGAGTACACGACATCGACTGCCGGAGGCGCGGCGTGGTTGAGGATGACGGGGGGCTGTTCCCGCAGCCGGGGGACGTGCAGCTCTCGCTGGCCAAGGGGGAGCCGGCCGAGGCGAAGGCGCCGCTTGACGTGCCGCAGGTGTTCGCGGAAGGCACGTCGTATCAGGTCCGCGACGAGCTGGAGAAGCTCGTTCGGGACGACCTGCTGGGGCCCTGGGGCGGCCCTGAGGAGGAGTTCGCGCCCAAGGCGATGGGGCCGCGCGAGCGTTACCTCGTCGGGATGCTCGGACCGCGGCCTTCGCCGGCTTCCACGATCGAGAGCGCGGGCGACATGCCCGATCCCGAGGCCGGGACGGGCGGCGACGCGGCCGAAGGACAGCTTCCCGAAGTCCTCAGCCCGCAGACGCTCGGCAAGATCTGGGCGTCCTCGATGGGCCTGTCGTTCTGCGTCCCCGGCGACGTGGACGCGGTCGTGGTCAAGGCCGAGTGGGGGCACTACGAGCAGCGCGAGCAGGAGGACGAGGAAGGAAAGAAGGTCCGCGTCTGGTCGCGTGAGCCGCGCGATCGCGAGAAGGAGGTGCGGCTCGACGCCGAGGAGTCGTACAAGATTCCCCTGACGGGGGAGCATGAGGACGCGCCCGGCGTGCTGCTCAGCGTGAGCGTCCGCCCCAGGGACGGCAGGCGCGTCGTCGAGGTCGCCCTCGTGAACCAGCAGAGCGAACCCGAGACCAACAAGGACACCGCCTGGCTCTTCCAGCCCGAACTGACCGTGACGGCGCTCGACGGAGCCAAGGCGATCTTCCTTCCCGTGGACGACCCCGCCGACGACCTTCATGCGGTCGGGGACGATACGGAGGAACTGCACCTGCGGTTGCTCTACCGGAACGAACGGCGCTACGCCGCCGGGCGCAATGTCGCCGTCCATGCCGCTGTGGCCGAGGGGCGGCGAACGGCGCACCGGCTCACCACGACCTGGCTGCCGGTCTACAACGTGCCCGCCACGATCGCGCCGACCGGGCCGGGTACCCCGCTCGAACACGTCGAGATGTCGATGGACGTCCTCGCGGAGGCCGCGCCCGAGCAGCTCGAACATGCGCTGCGGCCCCTGGTCGGCGGATACGCCACCTGGCTGAGCGAGAGGGAGGCGGAGATTCCGGGGCTGCCGGCTCCGCTGCGGGAGGCAGCGAGCAAGGCCGTCCATCAGGCCCGCAGGGCGGTGAACCGCATCGCCGCAGGGGTGACGCTACTGTCCGACCCGACCAGCCCGCGGCACAGGGAAGCCCTGGCCGCCTTCCATTTCGCGAACGAGGCGATGGCCCTCCAGCGCCGCCACACCGCCGTCGCGCCGCTGCGGGAGGAGGGGCTCGGATACGACGAAGCCCTGGCGCGCGTCAACGCACGGGGAAAAGCGGCCGCGAGTTGGCGGCCGTTCCAGCTGGCCTTCGTCCTGCTCAACCTTCCGTCGCTGACCGACCCGAGCCACCCGGAGCGCGCCGCCGACCACACCGCGCTCGTCGACCTGCTGTTCTTCCCGACCGGCGGCGGCAAGACCGAGGCCTACCTCGGGCTGACCGCCTACACGTTCGCGATCCGGAGGCTGCAGGGCACCCTGGGGACCGCGGAAGACGCCCGCGACGGAACGGCGGGTGTCGCCGTGCTCATGCGGTACACGCTGAGGCTGCTCACCGCGCAGCAGTTCCAGCGGGCCGCCGCCCTCGTGTGCGCCGCCGAGACCATCCGCCGGGAGGATCCCGCCACCTGGGGAGACGAGAGGTTCCGCATCGGGCTCTGGGTCGGCGCGGGCGTGTCGCCCAACTGGTTCGACGATGCCAAGGACCAGGTCATCGAGGCGCGCGACCAGGGCAGCGGCCACCGGGCCAACGTTCTGCAGACGCTCGCCTGCCCCTGGTGCGGCGAGGTGCTGCGGGCCGAACGCGACCTCCACATCGACGACGACCGGCGCCGCATCCTGCTGTACTGCCCGCGCGGAGAAGGGGACGCCTGCCCGTTCTCCCGCAGGCTGGCCAACCATGAGGGCCTCCCGATCCTCACCGTGGACGAGGAGATCTACCGGTACGCGCCCAGCCTCGTCATCGCCACCGTCGACAAGCTCGCCCAGCTTCCCTGGAAGGGCTACGCCGGAGTGCTCTTCGGACGCACCCGGAGCCACTGCGACCGGCACGGCTTCCGTCACGACGACCTCGACGAGAAGACCGGCTGCGCAGGCAAGCACAACAGGAAGGGCGCGCTGCCCGCGGTCAGCGCCCGGCCGGTCGTCAGGCTCCGCCCGCCCGACCTGATCATTCAGGACGAGCTGCACCTCATCTCCGGTGCGCTCGGCACCACGGTGGGCCTGTTCGAGGCGGCCGTGGCGGAGCTGTCGTCCTGGAAGTCCGAGGGGCGCCGCACCGGCCCGAAGATCGTCGCCTCCACCGCCACCACCAAGCGGGCGCACGAGCAGGTCCGCGGCGTCTTCGGCCGCGAGCTGGCCGTGTTCCCGCCACAGGTCATCGATGTCGCAGACACGTTCTTCTCCCGCCAGGTGCCGGTCACCGAAAGGACCCCCGGCCGGCGCTACCTCGGAATCTGCGCCCACGGAGTCCGTATCAAGTCCGCCGAGATCCGGCTCGCCGAGATCCTCCTGCTGGCGGGCCAGACGCTCTTCGACAAGTACGGCGAGCCCGCCGACCCGTACATGACCATGGTCGGCTACTTCAACGCCACCCGCGAGCTGGCCGGCATGCGCCGCTACCTGGACGACGATGTGACCACGCGCGTCCGCCGCCATGGCAGGGCCAAGGGACTGTCGGACCGCATCGTCCAGCGCGGCGGCATGCTCACCATCCAGGAGCTCACGTCCCGGATCTCCTCCGGTGACATCAGCGATGTCCTCAAGTTGCTGGAGCACGGCTACGACCCCGACATCGACACCAGCCGCCGCCGCACCGAGATCGTGGCGGACATGCGGCGCTTCTACCAGGAGCAGCGGGACTCGAAAGTGAAGGCCGCTCCGCGGCATCCGCTCACCGACCGCTTCTACGAACGGGCCCATGTCGAACTCCAGCCGGTGGATGTCGTGCTCGCGACGTCCATGCTCCAGGTCGGCGTGGACGTGTCCCGCTTCGGCCTGATGGTGATGGTCGGCCAGCCCAAGAACACCGCGGAGTACATCCAGGCGTCGTCCCGGGTGGGGCGCGACGCCGAACGGCCCGGCCTCGTCGTCACCCTCTACAACTGGTCCCGGCCCCGCGACCTCGCCCACTACGAGGACTTCGAGCACTACCACTCGACCTTCTACCGGCAGGTCGAGGCACTGTCGGTCACCCCGTACACCCGCCGCTCCCTCGACAGGGGCACGGCGGGGACGCTCGTCGCAGCCGTCCGGCACGCCGCCGACGACTTCTCCCGCAACCACGACGCGTTCGACGTCTACCGCTCCGACCCGCGCGTCGAGGAGATCGTCGACCGGATGCTGGGCCGCGCCGAAGCCGTCGCGGGCCAGCGTGGACGCGGCTACCTCCAGGAGCGCATCGAGGTCGTCCTCGACGCGTGGGAGGACCGGAAGACGGGCGGCAGCGTCCGGCTCGGCTACCAGGACGGCACCTGGAACAAGCAGACGATCAAGGGGCTGCTCCGCCCGGCCGGCAACGGCCGGTGGGAGACCACGACCGCCGGCATGTCCATGCGGGAGACCGAGAACGAGATCAACCTGCTGTTCCCCGGCGGGGAGGGCATCTTCCATCCCGTCTACAACGAGCCGGAGTGGTCGTTCGGCCCGCCCGCCGACCCGGACGCGGACGAGCCCGAGGGCGACGAGCTCGGCCAGTCCACCTTCGACGCGCCGAACGTCAGGGAGACCCGATGACCGAGACCGCGTTCTTTCGCCGCCGCGTCGGCAGCGTCCGCCCGAGCCACCTGATGTTCACCTCGGGTGTCGGGGCGCTGATCGACCTGCCGAACTTCTCCGTCCTGGTCAAGGGCCTGGACGACTGGAGCCATCAAGGACTGCCCGAGGCGATGCCGATCGCCGAGCCCCGGCTGCTCGCCGCCGTCCAGCAGAGCATCGGCAAGAGCGTCCAGAAGCTGATGCCCGCCCCCTGGATGGAGGGCCTCGACAAGGACCCGACCGGTCCGGCGTCCAGGGTCGGCGTGCCCGTCGCGCCGTTCCCCGGCTGGCTGCGCTGCACCGCCTGCAACGAACTGGGCGGCATCGACTCACGGGTCTTCGGCTTCGAGAACACCAAGGCCCGAAAACCGCACGAGGCACGCTTCTACCACGACAAGTGCAAGAAGAAGCGCAAGCCGCTGGCGGTCGCCGCCCGATTCGTTCTGTCGTGCACGAGGGGGCATCTCGACGACTTCCCCTACGCCCACTTCGTCCACCGCGGCGGGACGTGCCCGAACGCCAGCCATCCGCGGCTGCTGATGGACGACAGGGGCGGCAACCTCGGCGCCAACGTCGAGATCAAATGCGTCAACTGCGGTGAGCGCCGCAACATCCGCGACGCGCAGGGAAAGCGCGGCGAGGAGAACCTGCCGCGCTGCCGCGGCCGCCATCCCCACCTGGCCACCTTCGACCCGCAAGGCTGCGTCGAGGCCCCGAAACTGCTGATCGTCGGTGCTTCCAACCAGTGGTTCGCCAAAGGGCTCGCCGCCCTGGCGGTCCCGCCGTCCGGCGCGAGCGCACTGGACGCCAAGGTCGAGCAGCGATGGGACGCGATCAAGGACCTTCCCGAGACGATGTACACGTGGGCGAGGGAGAACGCGCCCGCGTTCAAGGAACTCGATCAGTGGGCCGACGAGGAGATCGCCCAGGCGGTCGCCAGGCATCGCGCCAAGCTCGCCGGAGCCGGCGACGGGAGTACGGCCAAGAACCCGGACTTGCGCACCGCCGAATGGGAGGTCTTCTCCGCGGAGAAGCTGCCCGACCCGAACCTCGACTTCACCCTCCGGCGCGGTTGTCCACCCGTCCCGGACGAGCTGACCGGCATCTATCAGGACGTCGTGCAGGCCGAGCGACTCCGCGAGGTGCGGGCGCTGATCGGGTTCACCCGCCTGGACGCCCCCGACCCCGAGGACCCCGAGCTCGTGAAGCTCGCCCGCCTCGCCCGCTCGAACCCGTCCTGGGTCCCGGCCAGCGAGGTCCGCGGCGAGGGCATCTTCCTCAAGGTCTCCGAAGATCTCCTCCAGGCGTGGGAGCAGCGCGTCGAGAAATCCGAAGCGGTGCGCCTGCACCAGGAGGCGTACGCGCGGCACCGCCGCAACCGCTACTCCGACCGCATCGCGACCATGGCGGACTTCGACGAGATGGCGCACTGGCCCGGCGCCCGTTTCATCGCCCTTCACACCCTCTCCCACCTGCTGATCCGCACCATCGCCCTCGAATGCGGTTACAGCTCGGCGAGCCTGTCGGAACGCATCTACTCCGGGACGGAGGACGACCCGCACCGCAGCGGCATCCTCATCTACACCGCCGTCCCCGATGCGGAGGGCACGCTCGGCGGGTTGGTCTCGCTCGCCGAACCCGAGCAGCTCGTCCGCCTCACGAGGCGCGCGCTGGCCGACGCGCGGCACTGCTCGTCCGACCCGCTGTGCGCCGAACGCCTCCCGCAGGCCCCCGCCGACTTCCTGCACGGTGCCGCCTGCCACGTCTGCCTGTTCGTGTCGGAGACGACCTGCGAACGCGGCAACCGATTCCTCGACCGCCGCTTCGTCGTCCCCGTCGACGAATCCGACCACGCCCTCTACCCGGAACTGCCATGAGTACGGGCGCCTTGCCGGACGAGCCCTCCCCCGCCGACCCGGACCACGACCAGACCAAGTCCGCCCTCACGTCGATGCCCGCCACGACCGAGCCGCCCAGCCTGACCGGCTTGCCCGCCACGACCGCTGCGACCGCTGCGACCGGTCCGTCCGCCCAGAGCTGTATCTGTGGCCCGAACTCCATACGCCGTACTGGGGGCGCGACCGGCCGGCAGGCGCGACGTGACCAGTGCGGGTTGGGGCGTTTGCGGCTGAGGGGGGCGGTGTGGTCGTGAGCGCCTTGGATGAGGACGACTTCTTCGACGATGACGACATGGGCCCCCTCGACCGGTTCGAGAAGGCCGCTCGCGGGGCCGCCGTCCGGATCGGTCCGGAGAGCCTGCGCACCCTGGCTGACCTTTTCGACCGCCCGGCGCCCTTCTCCGTCATTCGCGCGAGCGACCAGGGCTTCGAGGAGCAGGCGGACGCTCTCATCGCGGCCTCCCAGCAGGAGGATCTGCCCGTGCGCGCCGTCGCCGCCTACCTGCGAGGCGTGGCGGCGGGTCTGGAGACGGCGGCCATACAGGTGGAGCCGGTGTGGAGCGGGCCGACCGAGCACGGCGTCCCCGTCCGGGCCACGGCGCGGGTGCTGGCGCAGATCGTCCGACGCGCCCGTCACGAACTCCTGCTGATGACGTACTCTGCCAAGCCCTACCAGCCGCTGCGGGAGGCACTCGCCGACGCTCTCGGACGGGGCGTCGTCACCAGGATCGTCGTCGAGACCCTCCAGGGTGCGGGCAGCGCGATCTCGGGTGAGGAGCCCGCCGCCGCCTTCCACGGGCTGGGCGTCGAGCTCTGGCACTGGCCCGTCACCCGCAGACCCGAGGAGAGGGGCCGGATGCACGCCAAGATCGCCGTCGCGGACCGCCGCGAACTCTTCGTCTCCAGTGCCAACCTCACCCAGTCCGGGGTCAACAGCAACATCGAGGCCGGGCTGCTGGTCCGTGGCGGCACCGCTCCTGAGCGGGCCGCCGAGCACTTCGACGCGCTGCGCGCCGCCGGGATCCTGGTGCGGCTGTGAAAGAGGACGTCGTGCTCGTCAGCGCCGCCGAGATCGCCCGGCTGACCGGTCTCGGGCGGGCTGCGGTGAGCAACTGGCGGCGCCGGTACGAGGACTTCCCGCAACCGGCCGGCGGCACCGCCAACAGCCCCCTGTTCGCCCTGCCGGACATCGAGTCCTGGCTCACCGGCCAGGGGAGACCCTTGAAACTGACACCCGAGGAACGGCTGTGGCAGCTGCTGCGCACCACGACCGATGACCTCCGCCTCGGCGAACTGGTCGGCGACCTCGGCCTTGACGTCTACTTCCAGGACGGTGCCGGCACCGCCGTCCCAGAGAACCTGCTGGCCGCCGCGCGGGAACTTCGGGAGCGGCGCGGGCCCGGCACCTTCGAGTACCTCGTCCGGCGTCTCGTCGAAGCGCATGCCCGGCGCATCGTTCCGACGCCGGTGGCGACGGCGCGGCTGATGGCCGGGCTCGTCAGGGTGACGGGCCGCACCGTCTACGATCCGGCGTGCGGGCTCGGCGACCTGCTGATCACGGCCCGGGACGGTGGCGCGACCGGGCTGGCGGGGCAGGACCGGCAGGCCTACGGGGTCGGTATCACCCGGACCCGCCTGCACATCCACGGCGCCGGCGATGCGCAGGTCCTCCTCGGGGACTCCCTTACCCGCGACCGGTTCCCGGACGGACGCTTCGACGTCGCCTTGTGCGACCCGCCGTTCGGCGACCGGGCTTGGGGCTACGACGAACTGTCCGGGGACGCCCGCTGGATCCACGGGCTGCCGCCGCGCGGCGAGTCCGAACTCGCCTGGATCCAGCACGTCCTCTGGCACCTGCGGCCCGGCGGCGAGGGCGCCGTGCTCATGCCGCCCGCCGCGGCGCACCGCCGCTCCGGCCGCCGCATCCGGGCCGCCCTACTGCGCACCGGCACCCTGCGCGCCGTACTCGGCCTGCCCGCCGGTGCCGCGGCCGGTTCGCCTGCGGCACCGCATCTCTGGTTGCTGCGCCGCCCCGCCGACGGCGACCCTCTTCCGACCCGCGTGCTGGCCCTGGACGCCGCCGACGAAGACCCCGACGCGGCCGTCTCGCGCTACACCCGGTTCCTGGACGACCCTTCCGATGAGTCCGGCCCCGGCCGCGCGGTCCCGCTGATCGATCTGCTGGACGACGAGGTGGACCTCACCCCGGCGCGCCTCCTGCGCGATGGGGCAGGCATCCTGGCCGGCTACGAGGAGGCGAGGGGGCGGCTCCGAGAGCGGCTGGCCGAGACCAACGCCCTCGCAGGCCGGCTGACGCCGCTCGTGGGGAGCGGCGGGCAGAGCGGCACCACGCTTGGCGAGCTCATCCAGGGCGGCGCGGTCGAGCCGCTGAGCCCACCGCTCACGATGGAACTCGGTGAAGGGGACGTCCCCGTTCTCACCGGCAAGGACATCATCGTCGGGCGCGGCCCGTCCGCACGCACCGTGCACGCGGACGGTCTGCTGATACTCCGCTCCGGGGACGTGGCCGTCGCGCAGACGGGTCGGCGGATCGATCCCCGGGTGATCGACGCCGGGGGCGCCGCGGCGGGGCCGCAGGTGCAGGTCTTCCGGCCCGACACGAGCCGCTGCGACCCGCACTTCCTGGCCTGCTTCCTGCGTGCCGCCGGCTTGACCGGCGGGTCGTCCGCCTCGTCCCGCGCCGACCTGCGCCGGACCCGCATGCCCGTGCTTGCGGTGGAGGAGCAACGCGCCCACGGGGCCGCCTACCGGCGCCTTGCCGAGCTGTCCACGGCAATGCGCGACCTGGCCGACGCGGCGGACCAGACGGTCGCGCTAGGAATCGAGGGCCTCGGTGGCGGCGGGCTTTGTCCCGGCGGTTGAATGGCGCCGTGACGACCATCGCCGACCGCTACGCACTGGACCCCGTTCACATCGGCAGGGGCGGGATGGGCGAAGTCTGGGGCGCCACCGACACTCGGCTGAGACGCCGCGTGGCCGTCAAGTTCGTCCGGTTCGGCGATGACCAGGAACTCGTGCGGCGGTTCGTCCGGGAATCTCAGCTGACCGCGCGCATGGCGCACCCGGGGGTGCCCGTCCTTCACGACGCCGACAAGGTCACCGGCGGACCCTTTGACGGGCGCCTCTACCTCGTCATGGAACTGGTCGAGGGAGTCGACATCGACGACCTGGTCGCCGAGCAGAACCCCCTCCCGATCGGCTGGGTCGCCGCGATCGCCGCGCAGGTCTGCGCCGTGCTCAGTTATGCGCACGGCAACTCGCTCGTCCACCGCGACCTGAAGCCCAGCAACCTGATGGTGGACGTGCACGGCGCCGTCAAGGTCCTGGACTTCGGTCTCGCGGTCGCCCTGGACGCTGACGAGTGCTCCCGGCTCACCAGTACGAACCAGGCGCTCGGCACGCTCGCCTACATGGCTCCCGAGCAGTTCCGGGGGCGCTCCGGCCCCGCCGGCGACCTGTACTCGCTGGGGTGCGTCATCTACCAGATGCTGAGCGGGCGCAGCCCGTTCGAGGCGCCCGACCGCGTCTCCCTCATGCACGCTCACGTCTACGAGGACGCCGTCCCCGTGGGCCGCCTACGGGACGACGTCCCGCCGGAGTTGGACGCCCTCGTTCGGCGGTTGCTGGCCAAGGTGCCGGAAGCCCGGCCCGCGTCCGCCGACGAGGTCTTCGACACCCTGTACCCCTACACGTCCGGTCTGCGGGAACTGCCGGGAGCCGTGCGCGCCGGACGCAGCCCCCTGCGCATGTACGCGGACGTCGCAGGCCGCACGCTCGCGAGCGGCCCGGCGGCACCCGTCCCGCCCGCGCGATCCGGGGCGAGGCAGCCCGGCGACTCCTTCAGTCTGGGCGACCTGGGGCGCGCCCGCCGCAGCGCCGACCAGCTCGTTCGCGAGTCGCGCTTCGAGGAGGCGGCAGGGACCCTCAGGCGAACGTCGGCGCGAGCCGAAGGCGTTCTGGGCTCCGAGCACTCCGAAGTGATCGCGCTCCGGGGCGAGTTGGCCGACGTGCTCTTCAAGGCGGGGGACTACGCGGCGGCGGCCTCCGCTTTTCACGCCCTCGCCGAGGACGTGGCCCGGCTTGACGGCACCGGCCCGGAGTCCGCCTTCCGGTTCCGCTTCCAGGAGGCCAACAGCCGAGCGCTCGTCGGTGAGATCGACCGGGCCCTGGCTCAGCTCAGAGACCTGATCGGTGACGAGGCGCGGTCTTTCGGCAAGGACGACGACAGGGTTCTGGAGCACCGGCGCCAGTTAGGTCTGCTGCTCCACGGCGCCGGACGCGCCGCGGCCGCCGTTCGCGCATTGGAGGAGCTGGCGGCCGACCTGGAACGGCTCCGGGGCCCAGACGACCAGACGCTCCAGAACGTCCGTGAAGCCCTGGCCCGTATCGGTCACGGCTGAACCGGCGATCGCCCTCCCCGCGCCCCTGACCGCCGGTCACAACCCGCGCCGAGGCGTCCGCAAGACCGCTTGACCACTGCCCCGCAGTCGGCGGCTACGGCTGCGGCACCGGCCCGGACGGTCCGTGAGGAGCCTGATCAAGGATCTGCCCGACCGAACGCGGTGGTGCCACCCGGCGTCCGGGTCACGGGCCCGTGTCGCAGGCCCCGGACCGTGGCTGCGAGCGGCATATCCAGGGCCTCGTCTCCGACATCTGGGAGAGGCCGCAAGAAATCGCCGCGCTCCAACGATTTCGGTCGCCGGTCGTCTGGCGACGCGGATTCGGACCGGCGTTGTCGGTCGCCGTCGTGACGATCGCCTTTGATCGGGCGACGACGACCTCGGAGAGCCTCTCGTCGAGAGGACGGGGGACCGCCTCCAGGACGCGCAATCCCTCGTCGACCTGGTCAACGCCCCTCGGAGTCATGAGCAAGGGCCTCGCACACGGCACGGGGGGCCTGGCGGTGCCAGGCCCCCCGGGAAGCAGGGCCTGGTGGCTGCCAGGTCCCGCGATTGAGTCAGTCGCCGGTGCGGCCGGCACCGACGATGAGCCCCGCAGCGTAGCTGCAAAGGGCGATGAGAAAGTCGCCGGGCGTGATGGCGCCCTGAGGGCCGATCGGGCCGCGGACGGCAATGCCGAAGGCGGCCAGGACGACGAACGCGACGCAGGCGGCGACCCCGACGATGACGGTGCCACCGGCGATGCCGATGACGATCTTCCGCGCGTCAGAGCTCTTGAAGGCGCCGAGGAAGACGCCGATGAGACCGCAGACGGCCCCGATGACCGCTCCGGCGATGACGTCGGCGAACAGATAGTCGAGGTAGTTGAACGCGAAGGCGTCGATCTCGTGGCGGTGGTGGAGATCAGCGATGAGGGCGGCGTAGTCCAGACCCCCGATGACGCCTCCGACGACCGCGCCAATGATGGCGCCCACAGCGATCGTGACCAGCCGACGCTTGTTCGTCGCGATCAGCCGAAGCTCGTTCATGTTGAGTCCCCTTTTTGGGTCGGGGTGCGCGTGCCTTGCACGGGCAACCGGATTGTTTGTTGAGCGCTCGTGGTTTCACCACGGTCTTGGGTCCTACCGTGCCGAGCAGGGCCCTCCCGGCAAACGATCGGATGCGGTCTTCAGGTAGGGAACCTTGCCATACGCAGTCGCGGCGTGCCGTCGTCCCGGCCCCGCCCCCTCCCGATGGCGGGAAAGAGCAGGACGGCCCAGAGGACGGCGCCGCGGACGACATAGGTGGCACCGCGAAGGAGGATGTCTGCGGGGTGGTGCCGGAATCCTCGCGTAGCGCCTGCTCGTGCCGGGCCGCGAATTCCAGCGAATTTTGTCCAAGGAAAGGGAACGGGGGGCCTGGCGTGCCAGGCCCCCCGTGGGCGAGGTCCGGTGTGAGCCGGGCCCCGCGAGTGGATCAGTTGTCGGTGCGGACGGCACCGACGACGCCCGCAGCGTAGGTGCTGCTGCCGATGAACAGGTTGCCGACGGCGATGGCACCGAGGGGATCGGGGAGGCCGACGACGGTGATGCCGTAGTTGGCCATGGCGACGCTTGCGACGCAGGCGACGACCCCGATGATGACGACGCCACCGGCGGCGCGGATGGCGATCTCCCGCGCGGCGGCGCTGCTGAAGCCCACGAAGGCGCTGAGCGAGGAGCCGATGATGCCGCTGACGGCGCCGAGGACGGCACCGAAGGTGGTCAGGGCGGCGAGGTAGCCGAGGTCACCGAACTCGAAGGGGTTGATCCCGTAGCGGTGGTGGAGGTCAGCGAGGAAGGCGGCGTAGTCCAGTCCCTCGATGATGCCTCCGATGACCGCGCCGAAGGCGGCGCCCACGGCGACCGAGACCAGCCGACGCTTGTGGGCCGAGAACAGCCGACGCGTCTTCGCCGAGATCGGCCGGAGCTTCCTCGACGCGTTCAGCCGAAGCTTGTTCATGATGGTTCCCCTTTTTGGGTCGGGGTGCGCGTGCCTTGCACGGGCAACCGGTTGTTTGTTGGACGCTCGTGGTTTCACCACGGTCCTTGGGATCTACCGTACCGAGCACGGCCCGTGCGGCAATCGATCGGGTGCGATCTCCAGGCAGGAGCGCTGCACGGTTGGCCGGCAACGTCCTCTCAGGGACCCCGAGACCGCCGCCCGGCACCGCCCGCGCCGCCTCGGCGATCCAGCGCGGCGCACCGGTACGAGGGGAACGGACGGAACGGGGGGCCTGGCAGTGCCAGGCCCCCCGTAGGTGGGACCGGGTGTGCCAGGCCCCGCGAGTGGATCAGTTGTCGGTGCGGACGGCACCGACGACGGCACCCACGGCGAAGCCGCAGGCGACGATGAGGAGGCCCCCGAAGTGACCTGCACCAAGGGGCCCGGTGATGGTGATGACGGCGACGCCGAAGGCGGCCAGGGCGACGCATGCGACGCAGGCCGCGACCGCCGCGATGGCGACGCCACCGGCGACGCGGATGACGATCTTCCGCGCGCCGGGGCTGTCGGGGCCGTCGTAGGCGGTGCAGAAGGCACCGCTGATGGCGCCGATGGCGCCGATGGCGGCGCCGAAAGCGGCCTTGGTGGTGAGGTAGCCGAGGTCACCGAACTCGAAGGGGTCGATCCCGTAGCGGTGGTGGAGGAGGCCGACAACGTTCCCTTGAGGAACCTCGACACCCGCCGCTCGGCACCGGCCGCGTTGGCGACGAGGGGAGGGCACGTGATCGTCGAGAGGACGGGGGACGATCCCTGCCACCATCCGGATTTGACCCTGACGTCGCGTCAGCCTCCACGATGAACGCATGAGCGACTACTACGACGCGTTCGAGGTCAGCCCGGTCCCCCCGCCTGGGCCCGACGCGACGCCACCTGAGATCTACCGGGGCATCTACGGCATGCCGATGTTCGTCACCGTGCCGACATCGGACCTGGCCGCGTCCGTGGACTTCTGGGTTCGCGGGTTCGGTTTCATCGACCTGTTCACGATTCCCGACCAGGTCACGCACCTTCGACGGTGGGCGTTCCAGGACGTGCTGCTCGTCCCGACCGGCGCCCCGCCGGCCCCGCCAACGGTGAGCATCAGCTTCTCCTGCGTGCTGAGCCAGATCGACGAGATCGCGCAAGCGTGCACCGCGCTGGTGCCCGACTGCACGGCCGGACCGCGGAAGACCCCGTGGAACACGGTGGATCTGGAGGTCATCACACCGGAGAACGCTCGCGTGATCCTCACCGCGGCGCGGACCATCGACCCTGACAGTCCCGAGGCGCGCAACCTCAAAGCGGCCGGCATCCCCTTCCCCAAGGGGTGAAATCGCGAATGTCAGACTCGACGGCATGACCGGCACTGCGATGGACGATGCCGCGGGCCCCGGCGGGCTGACCATCGGGGCCGCGGCATCGCACGCGGGAGTCACCGTGCGCACCCTCCACCACTGGGACGCGATCGGGCTCGTCCGCCCGTCGGAACGGACTGCCGGCGGTTACCGGCTCTACTCGGCGGCCGACGTCGCGCGCATCAACCGCGTTCTCATCTACCGCGAACTGGGTCTGTCCCTCGACGACATCGGTGAACTCCTCGATGCTCCGGCCGTCGACATGACCGTGCCGCTGAGGCAGCAGCGCGCCCAACTCCTCGACCGGATCTCCCGCCTGCAGGCGATGGTCGATGCGGTCGACCGCATGATCGAAGCCGCGAGCGCCGGCATCCTGCTCTCCGCGGAGGAACAAGCCGCGATCTTCGGGCAGCGCTGGAAGCCGTCATGGCTCGCGGACGCACGCGAGCGGTGGGGCGAGACGGCTCAATGGGCGCAGTCCGCCGAGCGTGCCGCGGGCAGGGCCCCCGAGGACTGGCAGCAGATCGCCGACGACATCGCAACGCTCGAAAACGACCTGGCAACGGCCAAGCGCGCCGGCGTCAGGCCAGGCAGCGCGGAAGCCGATGTGCTGGCCGAACGGCACAGGGCCTCCATCGGCGAGTACTTCGACTGCACTCATTCGATGCAGGTCTGCCTGGGCAGAAGGTATGCCGCGGACCCCGGCTTCGCGGCCTACTACGACGCGATCGAACCAGGTCTGACCAGCTGGCTCCGCGACATCATCGACGCCAACGCCCGCGGCAAAGGCATCGACCCGGACTCAGCGACCTGGACCTGACGCGCCCCGCCGCGCGCAGGCGTGATCGCCCACCTTGACGACACCCCCAGCGGGCTCTTCGACCAGGTGAGCACCGGCCCGCCCTTCTCGCGGCGCTTTTCGCCTCCCCGGTTTCCCCGTGGGTGCAAGGCGGCCCGCCGTCGACAGAAGCGTAACCTATAGGTTACGCTTTCGGTGTGGACGACGTGGTGAGGGCGATCGCGGACCCGGTGCGCCGGGAGGTTCTGGTCTTGCTGCGCGGCGGTCGGCTCACGGCGGGGCAGATCGCCGGACACTTCGAGATCAGCAGGCCGGCCGTGAGCCGCCACCTGCGCGTGCTCCGGGAAAGCGGCCTGGTACGCGACGAACTCGTCGGCAGGGAACGGCTCTATGAGATCGACCCGGCGCAGCTGACCCACCTCTCCGCGTGGCTCGCGCAATTCCTCCAGCCGCACGGCTGGGAGCACCGCTTCGACGCGCTGGAGACGGAGGTTCGTCGGACCCGCCGCGACCGCCGTGTCTCCAGCACCTCCGACGAGACGAAGGAGAACACCGGATGAACCCTCGACCCACCGGCAGGCTGGTCCGTACCGGCACCGGAAGTGATCTCGTCCTGACCCGCTCGTTCCGGGCATCCGTCGAGGACGTCTGGGCCAGCGTCACCGAGCCCGAGCGCACGGCCCGCTGGTTCGGCCCGTGGAAGGGCGAGGCCGCGCCGGGCCGGACGATCCAGGTGCAGATGACGTTCGAAGACCAGGCGCCATGGAACGACATGCGCATCGAAGCATGCGAGCCCCCGCGGCGGCTGGCCCTCTCGGCGACGGACGAGTTCGGCAGCTGGCACATCGAGCTGCTGCTGTCCGAGGCCGACGGCACGACCGAGCTGCGGTTCGTGGAGCATCTCGACAGCGAGGAGCAGATCGGCGAGAACGGTCCGGGCTGGGAGTACTACCTGGACATGCTCGTGGCCGCGCGCGACGGCTCACCCCAGCCGGACTTCAACGCCTACTATCCCGCCATGAAGCCGTACTTCGTCGAGCTGGCCGCCCGGACCTGACCTGGCCCCCGTGCGGGCGAACGGTCAGTGCCGGCGTGCTTCGATGATCCAGGCACGCGAGTCGAAGTACACGCCGCCGCCGGTGTCGTGGGCGGCGAGAGCGGCTCGTAGCCGCGTGCGCGCCTGCTCGACCGTCGCCGCGTCGAGGCCGGCGAGCAGATCCTCGTCCCAGAGGCGGAGCACATTGTCGAAGGCTGCGGCGCTGTCCGGGCCGTAGTAGACGGGCTCACGGACGTCGGTGAAGCTGACGTCCGTGAAGCCCGCCGCCGCCAGGATCGCTTCGGCGGCGGCCGGGTCGGCGAGTGAGAACGGGTCTGGACCGCCGGTCGGCGAGGCGGATCCGGGATCGCGGGGCCGGCGGATCGCGGCGGCCCATTCATTGCGGTCGCGGCCTTGCCAGACCAGCAGCACCAGGCGCCCCCCGGGCCGCAGAGCGAGCCCGATATTGGTGAACGCGGCGACCGGGTGGGCGAAGAACATCGTTCCGAACCTGCTGACGCAGAGGTCGAAGTGCGCCGGAGCGAAGCGGTGGACCTGGGCGTCCCCCTGCTCGTAGGTCACGTTGGACAGTCCCTCGTCGTCGCTCAGCCGGCGGGCCCGTTCGAGCATCTGCGCGGATCGGTCGACGCCTACCGCGCTTCCTTCGACGGCGGCGCGGGCGGCCTCGCGCGTGGACTGCCCGGTGCCGCAGCCGATGTCGAGCACACGGTCGCGGGACCCGACGCGGGCGGCGGCGCGGAAGATCTCGTTGTGCAGGCGCAGTTCAGCGTCGTAGTCGAACACGTCGGTGTGGTCGGCCATGGTCAACAGATCCCTCTCGCTGGTCCTGTGGAGCGCCGGGTAGCCCCACCATCCTGACCGCCGTCACTGACGAAACTCGTTCGGGCTGCGGTGAACAGGCCCTCCGAGGAAACCTCGCCGAACACTCCTAGGCGAGCAGGTCCTCGGGACCGGCGGAGGGCGGGAAGCCCGTTCCGGCGCCCCACATCTCCGCGAACCGGCCGTCCTCGAAGCGGAAGATCTCGAACAGTTCGGGCTGCGCGTCCCCGTCCGGAAGAGCGAGCCCCTCGACGGCCGAGCGGACGGCGGCCCTGTCGCCGTCGACCAGGATGTCCCGGGCGACGACCCGCATGCCGGGGAACCGTGCGACGAGCGCGCGCCAGGCCGCCTGGCCGGCCTCGAACCCGGCGCCGAGCGGGTGGCTGAAGAAGTCGGGCGTGTGCAGAGCGGCGGCCTCGTCGAACCGCCGGCTGTTGAAGCACTCCTGCAGCCGTCGCACCAGGGTGCTTGCGTCCTCGCGTGCGGTCATCGGCGCGATCTCCTCATGGCGGGTGCGTGACGGGCGACGCGGCGTCAAGCGGTGCGGCGCCCCGGTTGGTTCCAGAGTATCCGGTGCGCCGCCCCGGTTATGCTGTGATCGACATGTCCAGCCAGCCACCCGAACCCGAACCGGCGAAGCCGCCGGCGGCCCCCCGGCGCGACCGGGGGTTGCGGGCCGACGCGCGCCGCAACCGCGAGCGGGTCCTGCGGACCGCTCGGCAGCTGTTCGCGACGGAGGGGCTGGGCGTCCCGCTCGACGAGATCGCCCGCCGGGCCGGCGTCGGCCCCGGCACCGTCCACCGGCACTTCCCGGCCAAGGAGGAGCTGTACCACGCCGTCGCGATCGACATGCTGGAAGGGCTGGTGGCGGAGGCGGAGGCACTCGCCGCCACCGGTGATCCCGACGCCGTCTTCACCCTGCTGGGCCGGATGATGGCCACGGGCGCCGCGAACGTGGCCGTGAAGAGCGCGCTCGCGGCCGCCGAGTTCGACCTGCGCACCACCGCCCCGGACGTCGCGGCAGACCTCACCCGCCACGTCGCGGACCTGCTCGGCCGCGCACAGGCGGCGGGCGTCGCGCGCGCCGACGTCACCGCCGACGAGGTGATGGCCCTGGTCGCCGGCGCCTTCGCCGCCATCCGCCACGCCGCTGCGGAGACCAGCCGCGAACGCTCGACCCACATCGCCCGACTCATCCTGGACGGTCTACGCCCCCGCTGAACAGCACGTGCTCGAACGCCCGGGGCCACCGGCGATTTCGCCTCAGCTCTACGGCCGTGAGTCCGGGCGATCGGGGGTGAACCTTGATCGTGTCGGGTGCGTCGGTACGGGGGACGGTGGGTCGACGAGAGGAGCGGGATGCTCAATCTGCACGGGTGGAACGCGATCGACGGGGTGCTCAAGGAGCGGTACGGGGACGCGGAGCGGTTGGAGTGGGGCGCGCCCGTGCCGTACCGGCCGGTGGGGCCGATGCCGATGGGGCAGTTCGTCACCAACACGATCGCGATCTATCCGCGGGACGAGCCCGTGCCGCACTGGCATCTCATCGGGTACGCGCTGACGGCGCCGTACGAGGAGCGCGGGTACGAGTTCACGCTGCGGGTGCCGCGGCGGCCGGAGGAGACGGAGGCGCCGAACTGGGCCCTGGCGCACCTGGAGCACCTGGCTCTGTACGTGGTGAAGAGCGGCAACGACTTCCAGGTGGGGCACTACATCGAGTTCCCCGACCCGCTCGATCCCGAGCGTCCGGACTCAGGCGTCCGGGCCGGGGGGCTGGTGCTGGATCCGGAGCTCGGGCGGGCGCGGACGGAACTGGGGGAGATCGCGTTCCTGCAGTTCGTCGGCCTCACCACCGACGAGCTGCACGCGGCGCAGGCGTGGCATGTGGCCGGGCTCGTCGAGGCGATGGCCCCGCACCTGCCGCTGCTGGTCACCGATCTCGACCGGATGTCGCTGGCGGACCTGCCCGATGTCGCGTCGACGGTCCGCGAGGGCTCGGCGCGGGAGGGGTCCGGGACCGGGTTCCTGTTCTTCGAGCGGCTGGCCGCCGACACCTCGGACGGGGTCACGCTGGAGATCGGCGTCCAGCACGTCCCGCAGTTCACCAAGGTGCTGCCGGCCCGGGTGCCGCACGGGAACCCGCTGATCCTGCGCGGTCCCGGGGAGCCCGTCGTGCTGGCCCCGGGACGGGATTTCCGCCACACCCGCAACGGCGAGACCCTGGAGATCACGCTGCCGGACGGGGTGTGCCGCGCCGTCGCGGACGCCGTCCGGCCGCGGCCCGGGACGTACCGGGTCGGGCCGCTGACGGTGAACGTGGTCGACTAACCGGGCTCGGCCGTCGTGTGGGGGAGGGCGACCATGGCCATGACGTGCTGCGCGGGGCTGCCCGGCGGGGCGTAGAGGAGGAACGGGCGGCCCGGGGGGTCGGTGCGGGTCTCGGCCTCGTAGAGGACGGCGACGCCGGCGCTGGACAGGTGGGTGACGCCGGTCAGGTCGACGGTGAGGGGCGTGGTGCCGCCGCGGGTGCGGACCACGAGCTCCTCGCGCAGCTGCTCGGCGGTGGCGGCGTCGACCGGGCCGTCCAGCCGGATCCGCGGGTGCCCCTCCGAGGGCTGGTCCAGGATCAGCAGCAGGTTCGGCAGGTCCGACGGGACCGGTGACGGCGTGACCTCGCCGGGCGCGAGCAGCCGCGCGGGACGGGTCAGCCGGTGCCGGACGGTCGCCGTCGTCCCGCGCGGGCCCGTCTCCACGTGCAGTTCGTCGGCGAAGTCGCTCGCCATCGCCAGGCCGCGGCCGCGGTCCTCGGTGGGCTGCCAGGGCTCGCGCCAGTTGCCGTCGTCGGCGACCTCGATCTCGACGACGCCGCGCCCGGTGCACTCGGCCCGGATCCGGACGGCGCCGGGCGTGCCGTCGTAGGCGTGCTCGACTCCGTTGGTGACGAGCTCCCCGATCGCGTGCCGCAGGAGGATCACGTCCTCGGCGCGGGCCCCGAGGTCGTACAGCCACTCGTCGAGGGCCTTGCGGGCGGCGGGGATCGCCTCCGACTCGGCCGGCAGGTCCAGCAGCAGCGGGGCGTGCGCCGCGGTCCGCTGCGCGGCCAGCAGCGCGATGTCGTCGTCGTGCCCGGACGTCCTGACCAGCAGCTCCAGCGTCTGCGTGGTGAGGCGGTCGACGGCGGCGAGCCAGTCCTCGCGCAGCGCCCGCCCGGCGGCGACGTCCGCGGCGACCTCCGCCAGCTCGACGGTTCCGGCCGCGACGTCCTGGCCGGGCCGCCGCAGGAGGCCGTCGCTGTACAGCAGGAGCTGGTCGCCGACGTCGAGGCGGTCCTCGGCGAGCGGGAAGCCGGTGCCGGTGCCGAGCGGCCCGCCGCCGGACGAGCGCAGGTAGCGGGCGGGGCCCCCGGACGGGATCAGCAGCGGCGGCGGATGCCCGGCCGTGCAGTACGTGAGCCGCCCGTCCGCCGGGTCCACGGCGGCCACGCACAGGGTCGCCGACCGGGCGGCGGGGAGCCGTTCCGCCAGCCGGTCGGCGGCGGCGAGCGCCTCGGCGATGTCGCCGGTGTGGTCGAGCCGGTCCTCCAGGACGGCGCGGAGCCGTCCCATCGCCGCCGCCGCCTCGACGCCGTGCCCGGCCACGTCCCCCACCACGAGGGCCGTCCGGCCGTCCGGGAGGGGGACGGCGTCGAACCAGTCGCCGCCCGCGGCGGAACCACCGCCGGCCGGCAGGTAGCTGCCGCCGATCTGCAGGCCCGGCAGGATCGGCAGGCCCGCGGGCAGCAGCTGCCGCTGCAGCACCCCGACGACGTCCGGGGGCCCGTCGCGGCCCTCCTCGGCGGCCCGGCGCGCCGCCTGCCGCTCCCGCACCCGCTCGGTGACGTCCTGGGCGAACGCCACGAGCCGGACCACCTCGCCGCTCGCGGACTTCTGCGGGACGACCGTGCAGTCGATGTAGACGTCCTCGTCGGGACCGCCCTCGCGGGGGAGCTGGATCCGCCACTCGCGCGCCGTCACCGTCTCACCGGTGCGGAACGGGCGGTCGAGCAGGTCGAACAACTGCTGGGCGACGAGCTCGGGGAACAGCTCGGAGGCGGAGCGGCCGAGCACCTCGTCCCGCTCCACCAGCGCGCGGTAGGCGGCGTTCACCGCGACCAGACGGTACTCGCCGGGGGTCTCGACCCCGGCGACCGCGGCCGGGATCGCCTCGAACACCTGCCGGACGGTCCGGGCGTCGCCGGTGAGCCTGTCCATGTTCTCGTCGCGTGCGGATTCCTGCATCAACCCTCCGGATGGTCACCTCCGTGCGTCCCTTTGTTTCCGACTCATCCGGGTTAACACCTTGTGACGCACTCGTTGCGCAAGCATCCGGTACCCGCTTGCGTCGAGGAGATTCATCTCATACCCGGGGCGTCCCGCGCCAGGCCCGGCGTGCGCCCGGACGCGCCGCGGCACCGCCGGAGCGCCTCACCTGGTCCTAGGCCGATCGGACCTCGCCGGTCGGGACCGCAGACCGACGCGGCCGGGCCGCCCCGGCGACCAGCATGGACGCATGACCGCAGACCTCACCGCCGCGGCGACGGCGCGGCCGGCCAGGGCGCAGACCCCGGGCTGGGCAGCGCTGCTCGCCGCGTCGATCGGCCAGTTCCTGGTCGTCCTCGACATCTCCGTCGTCAACGTCGCCCTGCCGCACATCCGCGAAGGGCTCGGCCTCGGCGCGACCGGCCTGCAGTGGGTCGTCAACGCCTACTCGCTGGCCTTGGCCGGGTTCCTCCTGCTCGGCGGGCGCGCCGCCGACCTGTTCGGCCGCAAGCGCGTCTTCATCACCGGCCTCGGCCTGTTCACCGTCGCCAGCCTCGCCGGCGGGTTCGCGCAGGACGGCGCCATGCTGATCGGCGCCCGCGCGTTCCAGGGCCTCGGCGCGGCGATCCTCGCGCCCGTCACGCTGTCGCTCATCACCGGGACGTTCCCCGAGGGCCCGGCGCGGACGAAGGCGATCGCCATGTGGACGGCCGTCGGCACCGCGGGCGGCGCGACCGGCGGCCTCGTCGGCGGGCTGCTGACCGACTACCTGAGCTGGCGCTGGGTGCTGCTGATCAACGTCCCGGTCGGCGCGGTGGTCGCCGTCGTCGCCGCCCGCTGGCTGCGCGGCGAGGGCGACGCGGCCGGGCGCCGGCGCCTCGACCTGCCCGGCGCCGTCCTCGTCACCGTGGGCGTGGGCCTGCTCGCGTTCGGCATCGGCGAGACGGGGGACCACGGCTGGAGGGGCGTGATCCCGCTCGCCGCCGGCATCGTCCTGCTCGCCGCGTTCGTCGCCGTCGAGGCGCGCACCTCCGAGCCGCTCGTGAAGCTGGGGCTGTTCCGGCTGCGCAGCGTCGCGGTCGGCAATCTGGCGACCCTCGTCGGGACGATGGCGGGCTTCGCGCTCTGGTACTTCCTGTCGCTCTACATGCAGAACGTCCTGCACTACAGCGCGGTCCGGACCGGCCTGTCGTTCCTGCCGCACACGGCGGGGATCATCCTCGGCTCGCGGCTCGCGCCGCCCCTGATGGCCCGGATGGGCGCCCGGCGCCTCGCCGGCATCGGCGGGCTGCTGGCGGCGGCCGGCTTCGGCTGGCAGGGCCTCGTGCTGGACGCCGACGGAACGTTCCTCACCGCGATCCTCGGTCCGGGCGCGGCCATGGCCCTCGGCTTCGGCCTCCTGATGACCCCGCTGGTGGAGGCGTCGACCAGCGGCGCGGACTCCTCGGAGGCGGGCGCGGTCGCGGGCGTCGTCAACACCTCCCGCACGATCGGCGGCGCGATCGGCCTCACCGTCCTCGGCACCGCCGCGGCGCACACCGGACCGGACCTGGTGGACGGCTACTCGGCGGCCTTCCTCGTCGCGGCCGTCATCACCCTCGCGGGCACGGCCATCGTCCCGTTCCTGCCGCGGCCCCACCGGGCGTCCCCGTCCGAGGGGGAGGAGGCTGTCGCGTGACGCGCGGCCCCGGCCGCGGACGAAAGCAGAACGGGCGCGCCGGAAAGGCGCGCCCGTTTCTGCCGGAAGCGAGGAAAGCGAAAAGGCTGGTGCATCCAAAGTGTGAGAAGGAAGCCTTTTCATGGCCTCGCACGCCGACTTTATCAGTCAGGCCGGGATCAGGTCGCCCAGATTTTCCGGCGTGTACACGGTGGAGCCCTCGTGCAGGCCGTCCGGGCGTTCCAGGCCGATGAACGTGACCGGTTCGGCAGGCGCCGTGCCGTCCCAACGGACGGTCTTCCCGGCGTCGAGCAGGTCCACCAGATGGCGGACGGTCAGGTAGCGGCGCTCCACGATGCCGCGCAGCAGCTCCGCCGTCGTCACGCGGTTGTCCTCCACCCGGTTGAACTCCGGCGCGCCCTGCAGGTGCAGGTGCAGCCACTTGGCGCGCCACCGGCCGTCGTCGCCGCGCAGGAACACCATCGGCAGCGCGACCCGGCCCGGCCCGCGCAGCTCCGACTTCGCCCGGACGGTCCGCGCCTCGAACGGGCGCCCCTTCTGCTCCCCGTCGCGCAGCATGAAACCGAAGAACGACTCGTCGACCTGGTCGAACCCTTCCCCGGAGTAGATGTCCACCTGCGGGACGATGAACCGGGCCCCGACCTTGGCCAAAGTCAGGTTGATGAACTCCGAGGCGCCTTCGGGGGCGTTGGTGATGTCGCCGGAATGCTCTCCCGCCACGGACTCGAGGTTGGTGTAGGAAATCCATTCGGGGTCGCCATAGTCCTCGCCGAGCATGAGCACGGAGAGGTCGAAGTCCGTCCTGCGCTCGTGCTGCCGCCAGTAGACGAAGAACCGCAGCAGCCCGCCGTCGACGGGCGTCACCGAGCCCCGCGGAAGGACGCCGAGCCCCTTCCCGGCGGCCTTCCCGCTGAGCGGCAGCGCGACGTCGAGCACGTCGGGGTCGACGACCAGCCGGCCGACGGACGGGAGGCGGCCCCGGATCTCCTCGTCCAGCAGCGCCGAGAGCCGCTCCGCCGCGTCCGGGTCCAGGGGCGGGCGGGTGTCGGGGACGGTGACGCCGCGGCCGAGCCGGTTGGCGAACAGCCGCGTCCGCCCGGCCTCGGCGGCCCGGTTGAGCAGGTGCTCCCGCACCGACAGCAGCACCCGGCCCGAGACGCGGTCGACCACGGACTCGGCCGTGTCCAGCACCGCGTCCTGCGAGTCCGGCGCGAGGCGCAGCAGCCGGTCCAGGGATCGGAACAGCATCCCGGGCGCGCCCGCCGCCACGCGCGCGGCGCCCGCGACGTCCCCGGACGCCAGCCGCGCCTCGAAGCGCGCCGCGACCGACGGCGCCTTCCTCTCGCCGCGCGCGACCGCGAACACCTCCGCCGCCCCGGCCCACTTCGGGTACTCGTGCGGGTGGAGCCGCTCGCCGAGTCGCTTCCACGGCTCGCGCCAGGCGGCGACGTCGCCGAGCTTGCCGGGGTGGTCGCGGACCACGCCGTCGAGCGCGGCGAGCAGCGCCCGGCGCGTGGGACGCGGCATCGACACGAACCGCGTGGGCTCCTGGAGGGTCACGTCGCCGTCCGACAGCGCGCACGCCAGGCGCAGCACGTCGGTGACCGTGTCGACGAGCAGGTCGGCGCCCAGCGCCAGGCGGACCCGGTTGACGACGGCGCGGTTCTCCCGGACGGGGATCCGCGCCGGGTGCGGTCCGGAGGCGTGGTGCGCGGCCAGCTTCCCGAGCGTCTCCAGGTCCTCCTCGCCGAGCGGCGTGGTGCTCTCCGCGAGCCGCAGGTAGAGCTCCGCGGCCTCCTCGGTGAGGGCGCGCCCGAGGTGCAGGACGGTCACCCGGTCGTCCGCGGCGGCGACCAGCTCGTCCTGCGCCGCCAGCATCTCCTCGTAGGTGTGCTGGTAGCGGCCGTAGCCCTTGAGTGCGAGCAGGTCGAGGACGCCGCTTCGCCGCGCCTCGCGGGCCGCCGGCGCGAGCTCGGCGTCCTGCAGCGTCTCGTGGAGGAGCCCGAGCCAGAAGTCCAGGGTGGCGGGCACGTTGTCGGGGAAGTCGCGGAAGTAGGTGTTGTGCCGGACGTGGTCGCCCGCGATCTCGCGGACGGTCGCGAGCGTGCGCACCGCGACGCTCCGGACGGTCTGCGCCGACAGCTGCGACAGCGCGCGCAGGACGTCCCCGGACAGCTTGAAGCCGGCCGACATCAGCGCGGCGTCGAACTGCCGCGCCACCGCCGCCCCCTCTCCGGACGGACCGGACGGCGCGGGAATGCGATGCGTGTGCCGGACGACCAGTGCCTCAAGCCAGATGTTCACCGCGCCATGGTGACAGAGCACCATAAATCACTGCACTCGATTAAGCGCTTCCGATTGGCCGGCCCGTGCTTTTCAGGAGGCGAGGGCGTGCTGTTCCAGCCGCCTGTCCGGCGGGGAGGGGCGGGTCAGGCGCCTGCCCAGCCGTTGCGCGGGCGCCTCGATCCAGCGCTGCGAGGCCCAGCTCGCCGCGATCAGAACGAGAAGGAAGAAAGCGAGGCCGACCGCGTCCTCGCGTCCGGAAACGCCGAGGAATTGCGCGGCCGCCATCAGCAGCAGCGGATGCAGCAGGTACACCGAGAAACTGATGGTGCCGAGACCGGTCGTCCAGGCGGGAAAGCGCCGGTGCCGCAGCCGCCACCCGGCCGCGAAGGTCGCGGCCGCCGCCAGGACCGCGCCGCACCACACGAGCTGGGCGTTGCGACCGTAGGGGGCCGCGTTCCACGTCCCGGCGGCGAGCGCGCCGGTCAGGACCGCCGCCCCCGTCGCCCCGGCCGCGCGCCGCGAGATCTGGCCGTGCTCGGCGCGGTGCACGGCGGTGCCCGTGAACATGGCCGCCAGCATGAGCAGGCCCTCCCACGCGCCGACGCGGCCGTTGACCGCGACCAGCGCGAGGGCGAGCAGCCCGCCGAGCAGCCCGCCCGCGACGCGCGGCGCGGAACGCCGGGACGACGCCGCCGGGATCGCCACCGCCAGGGCGGCCACCGTCACCGCGACCACCGGACCCGTCCCCGCGGTGCGCGACAGCAGGGCGGCGGGGGCGTACGCGCCCGTCAGCAGCCCGCACGCCGTCAGCGCGACCGCCACCAGCGCGACCACCGTGAGGACGACGGCGGCCGGTGCCGAGCGGCGGTGCCCGCCGACGACGAACAGCGCGACGACCAGCAGATAGAAGGCCATCTCGTAGGAGAGCGTCCACAGCACGTTCATCGCGTTCGGGACGTTCAGGACGTCCTGCAGCATCGTCATGTGCGCCAGGACGGCGGTCGCGGGGGAGTACCGCTCCAGCCCCGCCCGGAGTCCGAGCACGCCCAGCAGGAAAGGCAGGACGGCGAGGAGGCAGGTCACCGCCAGCAGCGGGTAGATGCGGAAGAACCGGCCGAACCAGAACTCGCGCACGCTGCCGCGCCGTTCCAGGGAGGCGGGCACGATGTATCCGCTGACCAGGAAGAACACCAGCACGCCGAACAGGCCGGGGTCGAACCGGTCGGCGAGCCGCACCCGGAGGTCGGGCAGGTACACGTAGCTCGCGTGGTGCAGCGCCACCGCCAGGGCCGCGGCCCCCCGCAGCGCATCGAGCCACCCAAGTCTGGACGATGCGGGGGAAACACCCAAAGCGGGAATCATTCCGACAGACTAGTTGCTCTCGCCTCATCTCCACCATCGAACGCAGGTCTTCCCTGAAGCGCATATCTGCCGTGAAATGGATGCGAAACAGTTCTCGCTCGCCGCTCGGAAAGCGGCGGATCGGAGGGGCAATGCCGGGGATCACGCATCGCTCGACCAAGGAGGCCGCGGTCAGGTCGCGTTTCCTTTCGCACGGCACACTCAAGATCACTGATGTGGCGGCCACCCGGCGCTTCTACGAGGAGGTGCTCGGCCTGGAGGTCGTCCAGCCGATGACGGCGGTCCTCTACGCCCGGCTCGGCGGCGACCACACGTACGTGTGCGTGGAGTCCAGGCCCGACCGCCCCGACATGCCGCTGCTCTACCACAACGGAATCGACGTGGGCAGCGACGGGGAGGTGGACGAGGCGTACCGCGAGATAGCGGAGGTCGGCGAGGAGTACGGGGTGAAGGAGCTCAACAGGCCCGTCCGCCAGCACGGCGTCTACTCCTTCTACCTCAAGGACCTCGACGGCAACTGGTGGGAGATCGGCCACCTGCCGCCCGGCGGCTACCGGTTCCGCTTCACCGACGCGCGCAACGACCTCACCGGCCGCACCGACCTCACCCCCAAGGAGGCCAAGGACGTCTTCCTCAACCCGATCATCGAGACCGACTGACTCGTCCCCCCGAGTGACCGTGACACCGGAGTGACCGTGACACCGGAGTGCCGTGACACCGGCACCGCGCCGGAGCGCCGATCCCCGGCGCGGCGGTGCGTGGTCGCGGTTCTGCGTCGTCGGCTCGGGGCTACCGCCGGGAGAAGTGTTCAGCGTGGTCGAGCACCCACTGGTGGAAGGTGCGCGCCGGAGTGCCGGTCACCGTCTCCACGGTCCGGGTGAGGGCCGGCGCGGGAGCGTCGAGCATCTTGGCGTAGCCGTCGAGCAGGACGTCCACGAAGGAGTCGGGGAAGGACGCGTCGTCCAGCAGCCGCCGCCTGGCCTGCTCGCGGGACAGTTCCCGCCACCGCAGCGGCCGGCCGAGGGCCCGGCCGATGATGTGGACCTGCTCGGCCTGGGTCAGCAGCTCGGGGCCGGTCAGCCGATGGCACTCCTGGTCGTGCCCGTCCTCGGTCAGCGCGGCCACCGCGACGGCGGCGATGTCGGCCTCGTGCAGCATCGCCATCCGCACCGCTCCGAACGGTCCGGCGACCGTGTCACCAGCGCGGATCTGGCCGGCCCACCACAGCGCGTTGGCGGCGAACGTGCTCGGCCGCAGGACGGTCCAGGCCAGGCCGGACCGCCGGAGGAGGCGCTCGACCTCGGCGTGCGAACGGCCCACGGGATCGGTGTGCCGGTCAGGGGCGAGCCCGTCCTGCACGGCGCCCGACGACAGCAGCACCACGCGCCGGGCATGCTGCTCGATCACCTCCAGGATCGCCGTCATGGGCCGAGCGTCATGGAACGGCCACATGAGGAAGACCGCGTCCACGCCGTCCAGGCACGGCCGCAGGCCCTCCGGGTCGGCGAGGTCTCCGCGCACCACCTCGGCGGCCTCGGGAAGGCGCGCCGACCCGGGGTCGCGCGTCACCGCCCGCGCCCGGATCCCGCGTTCCACAAGCCGGGCGATGACCTGCCCCCCGACGTTTCCGGTGGCCCCGGTCACAAGAATCATCGTCTCTGTCTCCTCCGGTCGCTGTCGTGGCGGGTCAAGGCTCGTTTCGATGAGCAGTGCGGCGCCAGCTCGGGGCTGAAATCCGGCGGACTCCTCCATCGCGATAGCTTGTGGCGGTGGATTCCGTCGATCGTGGCTTGGTGCACGCCCTTCAACTGGACGGCAGAGCTCCCTTCAGCCGGATCGCCGAGGTGCTGGGGACGTCCGAGCAGACGGTCGCCCGGCGCTACCGGAAGCTGCGGTCGAGTGGGGCGATCCGTGTGGTGGGCGGCGTCGACGGCGCGCGGCTCGGCCACACCTCGTGGACCATCCGGCTGCGCACGACCCCGGACGCCTCGAACGCACTGGGCGCCGCGCTGGCCCGCCGACCCGACACCTTCTACGTCCACCTGCTCTCCGGAGGCACCGAGATCTCCTGTTTCACCCAGGCCCGCCTGGAGGACGGCGAGGCGTCGCTCCTGGACAAGCTGCCACGAACGAGCAAGGTGCTGGCGATGAGCGCGCACTCGCTCCTGCGGGGGTTCGCCCTCCCCAGCGGCTGGGCGGGGCTGGCCGCCCTGGACGAGGAACGGGCCGCGCGGCTCCGGTACGCCGCGGCCCCTGAACGCCAGGTCGCCGCCGACGCCACCGACCGCGCCCTGCTGGAGGCGCTGGCGGCGGACGGTCGGACCAGCCACGCCGACCTGGCCACCGTGACCGGCTGGTCGGAGTCGACGGTCCGGCGCCGGCTGGACCACCTGCGCCGGTCGGGTGCCCTGCTGATCCAGTTCGAGTTCGACCCGCGGGCCCTGGGGTACCGGGCCCAGGCCAGGCTCTGGATGTCGGTCCGCCCCTCAGGACTGGTGGCGGCCGCCGAAGCGCTGGCCGCCCACCCCGAGGTGTCCTTCGTCGGCGTCACCACCGGCACGACCAACCTCATGGCCGAGGTGATCTGCCGCGACAACGCCCACCTCTACCGGTACCTGACCGAACAGGTGAGTGCTCTGGACGCCGTCCAGACGCTGGAGAGCGGCCCGGTGATGCGCACCCTCAAGCGGACCGGCACCGTCCTGCCGCCGGCGCCGGCCGACTGAAGATCCTCGACACGGGACGGTCGTCGCCCCTTTCCGGCTTACCTGGTCTGCCCCCGCAGCGGGTAACCCCGGGGTGCCTGGGGACGATGGTCGGCATGACGACTGACGAGGGCGGCACCACGCTGCCGCTGAGCCCGGACGAGCTGCTGACGACGACGCGCACCGTGCGCAAGCGCCTCGACCTCGACCGTCCCGTTCCCCTGGAGCTGGTCCGCGAGTGCCTGGAAATCGCTCTGCAGGCGCCGAGCGGCAGCAACCGGCAGGGCTGGCAGTGGATCGTCGTCACCGACCCCGGCGTGCGCGCGGCGATCGGTGAGCACTACCGGCGCGCGTTCGCCGCCTACGCGCAGGCGGGCGGCGCCGGCGGCGGGCAGTACCAGGACGACCCCGAGCGCGCCGAGGTGCAGCGCCGCGTCGGGGAGAGCGCCGCCTATCTGGCCGACCGCATGGGCGACGTGCCGGTCCTGGTGATCCCGTGCCTGCGCGTGCCCGGCGGGCGGCTGCCGGAGGGCAACCAGGCGGGGCTGTGGGGATCGCTGCTGCCCGCCGTCTGGAACTACTCCCTGGCGGCACGGGCCCGAGGGCTCGGCACCGCGTGGACGTCCCTGCACCTGACGTACGAGCGGGAGGTCGCCGAACTGCTCGGCCTGCCCGAGGACGTCCGCCAGGGCGCGCTCATCCCGACCGCCTACTACACCGGCGACACCTTCCGCCCGGCCCCGCGGATCCCGCTGGAGGAGATCCTCCACTTCGACCGCTGGTGACCGCCTCCTGGTGACCAGGGCCCATCCAAGGCCGTGCCCCCGGACGAGCCGGGCGTTCTCACCCGACTTATTGGCGGATCGCCAATAAGCTATTGCCGCAGCGCCAATAACGTTCTAGGGTTCGGTGTGCCCCCCGGGACGCGGAGGCGACCGGCCGCCGCCGGCGGCTGCGCCCCGGACCCCCGGGCGGTGAACGGTTCCCGCCGGAGACACCGGCGGCCCCGCGTGATCCCCGTCTTCGCGCCAGACGCACGCGGGACCGCCGGCTTCCCGCCCCGGCCCCTGGAGCGGCCCGGTCCTCGGGCGACTCTCGCCGGAACGAGCGGCGATCTACGGCGAACATCGCCACGTGACCGGCCCCGCCGCCCGATCTAGGCTGCTCGCTTGGGGTCCCCTCTCGGCCGGGACGGGGCAAAAGCCGATCTTCCTGGACATGGTTCATTCAATATCTTGACTGATTCCAGAAAATGAGACAGTCTGGGCCCGTGGCCAGCTCCTTGGACTTCCACGAGATGCTGCGCGCGGCCGCCCTGAGCGTGACCCGCCCGCGGCTGGCGGTGCTGAGCGCGGTCGACGCGCACCCGCACGCCGACACGGAGTCGGTCATCGGCGCCGTGCGCGAGGAACTTCCGAAGGTGTCCCACCAGGCCGTCTACGACTCGCTGCGCGCGCTGACGGCGGCGGGCCTGCTGCGGCGCATCCAGCCGTCCGGTTCCGTGGCCCGCTACGAGTCGCGGATCGGGGACAACCACCACCACGTCGTCTGCCGTTCGTGCGGAGCCATCGCCGACGTCGACTGCGCCGTGGGCGAGGCGCCCTGCCTGACGGCCTCCGACGACCGCGGCTACCTGATCGACGAGGCCGAGGTCGTCTACTGGGGCCTCTGCCCCGACTGCTCAACCGCCCACAATTCCTGATTCACCCATGGTCGCCCTGGAAGGAATTACATGTCCGAGAAGAACGAAGCCGCCGCAGGTGGCGGCTGCCCGGTCGCGCACGAGCGCGCTCCCCACCCGACCCAGGGTGGCGGCAACCGCGGCTGGTGGCCGGAACGGCTCAACCTGAAGCTGCTCGGCAAGAACCCGCCCCTGGCCAACCCGCTCGGCGAGGACTTCAACTACGCCGAGGCGTTCGAAAGCCTCGACCTCGCCGCCGTGAAGCAGGACATCGCGCACGTGCTCACGGACTCGCAGGACTGGTGGCCGGCCGACTTCGGCAACTACGGGCCGCTGATCATCCGCATGGCGTGGCACAGTGCGGGCACCTACCGCGTCAGCGACGGCCGCGGCGGCGCCGGCGCGGGCCAGCAGCGCTTCGCGCCCCTCAACAGCTGGCCGGACAACGCGAGCCTCGACAAGGCCCGGCGCGTGCTGTGGCCGGTCAAGAAGAAGTACGGCCGCAAGATCTCGTGGGCCGACCTGATGATCCTGGCCGGCAACGTGGCCCTGGAGACGATGGGCCTGAAGACCTTCGGGTTCGCCGGCGGCCGCCGGGACGCCTGGGAGGCCGAGGAGGACGTCTTCTGGGGCCCCGAGACCGCCTGGCTCGACGACGAGCGCTACAGCGGCGAGCGCGAGCTGGAGAAGCCCCTGGCCGCGGTGCAGATGGGCCTCATCTACGTCAACCCGGAGGGCCCGAACGGCAACCCGGACCCGGTCGCCGCGGCGCGCGACATCCGCGAGACGTTCGGCCGCATGGCGATGAACGACGAGGAGACCGTCGCGCTGATCGCCGGCGGTCACACCTTCGGCAAGACGCACGGCGCGGCGCCGTCCGACAGCATCGGCGCCGAGCCCGAGGGCTCCCCGATGGAGGACATGGGGCTCGGCTGGAAGGGCACGCACGGCACCGGCAAGGGCCGCGACTCCTACACCAGCGGCCTCGAGGTCACCTGGACCCCCACGCCCACCAAGTGGGACAACAGCTTCTTCGAGATCCTCTTCGGGTACGAGTGGGAGCTGACCAAGAGCCCCGCCGGGGCGAACCAGTGGCGGCCGAAGGACGGCGCGGGGGCCAACACCGTCCCCGACCCCGAGGACGGCACGCTGAACCGCCAGCCGATGATGCTGACGACCGACCTCTCGCTGCGCTTCGACCCGATCTACGAGCCGATCTCGCGGCGCTTCATGGAGAACCCGGACGAGTTCGCCGACGCGTTCGCCCGCGCCTGGTTCAAGCTGACGCACCGCGACATGGGCCCGGTCTCGCGCTACCTCGGCCCCGAGATCCCGTCCGAGACGATGGTCTGGCAGGACCCGGTCCCGGCGGTGGACCACGAACTCGTCGACGCGCAGGACGTCGCGGAGCTCAAGCGCCGCCTGCTGGACTCCGGGCTGTCCGTCGCCCAGCTCGTCACCACCGCGTGGGCGTCGGCCGCCTCGTTCCGCGGCACCGACAAGCGCGGCGGCGCCAACGGCGCCCGCATCCGGCTGGAGCCGCAGCGCAGCTGGGAGGTCAACAACCCCGACGGGCTGCGGAGCGTGCTGCGCACCCTGGAGCAGGTCCAGGAGGTCTTCAACGCCGAGCAGACCGGCGGCAAGCGGATCTCCATCGCGGACCTGATCGTGCTCGGCGGGTGCGCCGGGGTCGAGCAGGCCGCCAAGGCCGCCGGGTACGACGTCGAGGTCCCCTTCACGCCGGGGCGCACCGACGCCTCCCAGGAGGAGACCGACGTCGAGTCCTTCGAGGTGATGGAGCCGACGCACGACGGGTTCCGCAACTTCCTGCAGAAGGGCAACGTCCTGCCGGGCGAGTTCCTCCTGGTCGACAGGGCGAACCTGCTCACGCTGACCCCGCCGGAGATGACGGTCCTCGTCGGCGGTCTGCGCGTCATCGGTGCGAACTACGACGGGTCCTCCCTCGGCGTCCTCACCGACAACCCCGGGGCGCTGACCACCGACTTCTTCGTGAACCTGCTCGACATGGGCACGGTCTGGAAGGGGACGGGCGAGGACCCGATGACGTCCGAAACCTTCGAGGGCCGCGACGCCTCGGGGCAGCTCAGGTGGACCGGCAGCCGCGCCGACCTCGTCTTCGGCGCCAACTCCGAGCTGCGCGCCGTCACGGAGGTCTACGCGAGCGACGACGCGGGCGAGAAGTTCGTCCACGACTTCGTCGCCGCGTGGGACAAGGTGATGAACCTCGACCGGTACGACCTCACCTGATCGAGGAAGTCCGGGACGTCCGGGCCGGTCGCCGCGGCGGCCGGCCCGGACGCCGTTTCCGGGGGCCGTGCGGGTGCGGCCGGGTCAGCCGGCGTCCGCCCGGCACGCCGGGCACACGCCCCAGAACGTCACGTCGGCCTCGTCGATGAGGTATCCGGCGTCGTCCACCGGGTCCAGGCAGGGCGGGTGCCCCACGGCGCAGTCGACGTCCTTGATCGCGCCGCAGTTCCGGCACACCAGGTGGTGGTGGTTGTCGCCGACGCGCCCCTCGAACCGGGCCGGGCTCCCGGCCGGTTCGATCCGGCGGACGAGCCCCGCCGCGGTGAGCGCGTGGAGCGCCTCGTACACCGCCTGCAGGGAGACGTGGCCCACGCGGTCGCGCACGCCCGCGGCGAGCGCCTCGACGCCGAGGTGGTCGCCGGCCCGGACGGTGTCCAGCAGGGCCACGCGGGCGGCCGTCACCCGAAGGCCGGCGCCGCGCAGATCCTCGGCGGTGGACGGGGCCTGGGACGCGGTCATGGCGCCGAACCCTCCCTCGCGGACGCGAATCGTTTAAGACGACAAATGAGCCAAGTCTAGCCGGGCCTTGAGCCCGTAGGCGTCGATGACCTTCTGGTACGCGAACTCCAACTTCCAGCCCCGACCACCCCTGCCAACGCACCGAACCAGCCCGCCGGCGCCCGGAGAACTGACATGATCTTTTGCGTCGAGATCAGACAGGACGGTACGCCGATGCCTCGCAGATTCGCTGCCGGCGCACTCGCGCTCGGTTTGGCCGCCGGCGTGCTCGCCGGCGGCGCCACCGCCGCCGAAGCCGAGTCGCTGCAGTTTCATATCAAGGTGCCGAAGCACCTCTCCGTAGGAAAGGGGGAATATGACAAGGCCTGCGCCATGGACGTGTGGGTGTGGGGCACCGAAGGCTCCACGGTCGCCTACTCCAAGGCCTATCTGATCGATCCCAACGGGCGGACCCCGTCGCCGCTGGTCTACAAGAAGGTCCTGCCCGGACGCCAGGTCGGCTGGGGCGTCGGGTGCCCCAACCAGGTGGAGGACCTCGGAAAATGGCGCGTCCGGGTCATCGCCTACGACAGGAAGGGCAAGGCCCTCGGAAGTCGTGAGGACTACTGGTACGAGAAGTTCGACACGGCCATCCAGAACCACAACGCCGCGCCCGAGCCCGTGCGCGCGGGCCGCGCGATCACCGTGTCCGGCCGCCTGAAGCGGCTCGCCGACCTCGGGTTCGGCTACACGGCATATTCGGGCAAGGCCGTCCGCGTCTATTTCCGTCCCGAGGGCTCCGCGTCCTGGGCCTACATGGGATCGGCGAAGACCGCCCGCGACGGCCGTTTCCGCAAGGCGTTCAAGGCCGAGCGCGACGGCTACTGGCGGGCCTACTTCCCCGGCACGACCAACTGCGATCGCCAGAAGTCCCTCGACGACTTCGTCGACGTGCGCTGAACGCCAGGGGACGTCCCGCACGCGTCGCGGGACGTCCCCCTCAGAAGCACCGGTCGGCGTCGACGATCTCCGCGCGCATGTTCGACTCCATCATGCGCAGCGCGGCGTCGCCGAGGCCGGCGTCGATGTGCGCCACCGCGTCCCGGACCACCTTGAGCTGGAAGTGCCGGACGTAGGCGTCCAGCGCGCTGTAGAGGACGCACTGCTCGGTGACCTGGCCGGTGAGGACGACCCGCTCCACCTTCTCGCGGGACAGCAGGTACTCCAGCGCGGTGCCGTAGAAGGCGCTGTGCCGGACCTTGGACATGAACCCGCAGCCGGGCTCGGGGACGATGGGCTCGACGAGGTCGGGCCGCCGCCCGTTCAGGGCGCGGTCGACGAGGTCCTTCCGATCGGCCGAGAAGTCGCCGTGGTTGTCGTTGACGTAGAGGACGCGCACGTCGTCGCGCCCCCTGGCCTCGTCCAGCAGGCGCCGCAGCGGGTCGACCACCTCCTGAACGCTCTCGACCAACGCGTCCGCGTCCTGGTGGTCGTAGGGGTTCAGCATGTCGATGACGATCAGTGCGCTCGTGCTCACGGGCGTGCCCTGCCCTGCCACAACCGCCGCAACCATGGCCGTGAGCGGCGCCGCCGTGCCGCCCGCCGGGGACGGTCAGCCGCGGATGTAGCCGATGACGAGCTCGGCGAGCTCGTCCACCATCCGCTCGTGCGGGATGGGCGGCCGGTCCAGGACGTACTTGATGGACAGCAGGCCGACGGTCTCGGTGATGATCCACAGCGTGGCGTCGATGTCGAGGTCGTCCCGGAACTCGGCGCGGTTGAGCAGGAGGTAGACGCGCACCAGGTCGGTCAGCCGCCGCTGCAGCGCCGCGAGCTTGTCGAACGGCCCGAGCCGCGGCACCTGCTCGACGACGATGCGCAGCAGGTCGGCGTTCTGCTCGAACAGCCGGATCTGGACGTCCAGCAGCGCGCGCCCTGCCTCCTGCCACGGCAGGCGCATCGTGGCCTCGATCTCCGCGCCGAGCCGGTCGGCGAGGCGGTCGGCGAAGCGGTCGAGCACCGCGATGACGATCGCGTCCTTGTTGGGGAAGTACTGGTAGAGCGAACCGTTGCCGACGCCAGCCGCCTTGGCGATCCGGTTGGTGGAGGCGCCGTCGTACCCGTGCTCGGACAGAACGCGAGTGGCGGCCTCCAGGATCCGCTCGACGGTGCGGCGCGAGCGGTCCTGGGAGGGCGTCCTGCGCGGTGAAAGCCCAGGTGAGCGCGCCACCGGCGGTTCCCTCCGAAACGCGACTTGTAAGCGACTCCTTATTCGCGTTTAGCTTACAGGAGTCGTTTCGTCAGGAGGTCGCGCCGATGACGGTGACCGATGGGACGCCCGCGAGTCCACCGGCCGAGCGGGAGCGCCGCGGCGAGCCGGCGCCGTTCGGGCCCGGTTCGCTGCTGTGGGAGCAGATGGGGCTCTACACCTCGGCGATCGCGGGCAACAGCGTTTTCATCCTCCAGGTGATGCACCCGGCGATCGGCACGGTGGTCGACCGGCTGTCGAGCTTCCGCACCGACCCCCTCGGCCGCGCCGCGCGCAGCTTCGCCTCGGTGCAGACCTGGGTCTACGGCGGGCGCACCGCCATCGAGGAGGGCCGGCGGCTGCGCGAGATGCACAAGCCGCTCAGCGCCGTCGACGAGGAGGGGCGGCGCCACCACGCGCTGTCGGCCGAGCCGTGGGCGTGGGTCCACCTCACCGGCTTCTACGCCGCCGTCACCGCGGCCGAGTACTTCGCGCCCGCCCCGCTGACCCCGGAGGAGGAACAGCAGATCTTCGACGAGTTCCTCCAGCTCGGGAGGATCCTGCAAGTGCCCGAGAGAATGCTGCCCGAGAGCATCGCCGATTACTGGGCCTATTTCGACGACATGGTGGCCGACACCCTCGTCCCCCACAAGGTGGCGCACGAGGTGCTCGCGCAGATGGGCCGGGTGCCGCCCAACGTGCCGGGGCCGCTGCGTCCGGCCGTCGCCCCCCTGAGCATGGCCGCCGGACGGCTCGGACGGCTGATCACGATCGGCACGCTTCCGGCGGAGGCGCGCGACAAGCTCGGCCTGCGGTGGACCGCGGCGGACGAACGCAGGCTGCGCCTGGCCGGGCAGGTCATCGGGCGCGGCACGCCGCTGCTGCCCGAACGCGTCCGCTACATGCCGATCGCCTACCGCGCCCGGCAGGCGGCCCGCGCCCAGGAGCGGCTGGAGCGCGCCCTGGCGCACCGGCCCATGTGAACCCCCGCAGGAGGTCGATCACCATGCCCGCCGAAGACCCGCTGGCCGCGATGGCCGCCGCCGCCCCCTCGAAGATCGCGGTCGTCGAGGACGACCGGCGCCTGACCTACCCCGAGTTCAACGCCCTGGTGAACCGGTACGCCAACCTGCTGGTCGAGCACGGCGTCCGGGCCGGCACCAAGGTCGTGTGGTGCGGCCGCAACAGTACCGAGGTCGTCGCGCTGATCTCGGCCCTGCGCAAGTGCGGGGCCATCGGCGTCCCGCTGAACTACCGCCTCACGCCGGAGGAGACGACCTACGTCGTCGAGAACGCCGACGCCGCGCTGGTGGTGTTCGACGCCGAGCAGGCTCCGCAGCTCCGGGCGGCCCGCGACCAGGCGGCCGGCGTCCGCGCCTGGCTGGCCTGGGGCTCCGCGCCGCCGGACTGGGCCTCCTCGCTCGACGCCCTGGCCGGACGGAGCCCCGACACCGAACCCCTCGCCCGCGGCGCCGACCCGGCGGCGGGCACCTCGATGTTCTACACCTCCGGGACGACCGGCAGGCCGAAGGGCGTCGTGCGGGGCGAGCCCGACCCGGCCCTGATCCTCGGGCTGGTCGGCGAGATCGGCTTCGAACCCGGCGACGTCTACCTCACCACGGGCCCGCTCTACCACTCGGGCCCGATGAGCTTCATGCTCATCGTCCAGCTCATGGGCGGGACCGTGGTCGTGATGCGCGACTTCGACCCCGAACGCTGGCTGGACCTGGTCGAACGGCACCGGGTGACGACCACGTTCTCCGCGCCGACCCCGATCCGCCGCGTGGTGGACCTGCCGGAGGAGGCGATCCGCCGCAGGGACCTCACCTCGCTGCGGCGCGTCGTCGCCAACGCCGCCCCGTGGCCCTTCGAGCTCAAGCGCCGGTACGTCGACCGGATCGGCGACGGCTCCCTGTTCGAGGTGTACGGCTCCACGGAACTCGGCGTGGACACCGTCCTGCGCCCCGAGGACCAGATGCGCAAGCCCGGAAGCTGCGGCCGCGCCGCCCCCGGCGTCGAGATCGCGCTGTTCGGTGAGGACGGCGGTCCCATCGAGGCACCGCACGTGCCGGGCGACCTCTACGTGCGCGGCACCGGCACCTTCAACGCCTACTACAAGGCCGAGGGCAAGTTCCAGGACGCCAGCCGCGGCGAATGGCTGACCGTCGGCGACATCGCCTACCGCGACGAGGAGGGTTTCTACTACATCTGCGACCGCCGCACCGACATGATCATCTCGGGCGGCGTGAACATCTACCCGGCCGAGATCGAGGCCGTCCTCACCGCCCACCCGGCGGTGGCCGACGCGGCCGTGTTCGGCGTCCCGTCCGACGAGTGGGGCGAGTCCGTGCACGCCGCCATCGTCCTGGCTCCGGACGGCGCCGCCACCGACGACGAACTCCGCGACTTCTGCCGGGGGCATCTGGCCGCCTACAAGACCCCGAGAGGCTTCGACCGGCTCACCGAGATCCCGCGCAACCCCTCGGGCAAGACCCTGAAACGTCAGCTCCGCGCCCCCTACTGGGACTCCCGAACCTCCAATCTCGCCTGACCTCCGTGCGGACGGGGCCGTCGGCGGCGGCCGCGGCGCGGGCGCCGCGGCCGCCGGTCGTCATCCGGTCATGGGCGGGCGCGCTCGGTGCGTCGGTGATCCGCCTTTCCCTCGGGCTCCGGAGGACGGGCCCAGGGAGAGCGTTGGGCGGGGTGGCGGTGGCGGGTTCTGGCCCGCCTCGGGGGACGCTGCGTCAGGTACTCCGTGGTGTCCTCGGCGTCCCGGGCGGAGGGCAGGCGCGGCGCGGTGCCCCGGTCGGCCGGGAGCGCCGAGGTGATCGTGAGTTCGTAGTGGGCCCACACCATGGCGGCGTTCTCCAGGCGGCGGGCCGTGGCGTGGACGAGGTAGGCCTCGGACAGGGCGGTGACGATCAACAGGACGGGCGTGCCGCGGTCCAGGTCGGCCGCGGTGGGGGCGGACGGCCAGACCGCCACGCGCAGGTGCCGGTCGTCGAGGACGAGGAGTTCCCCCCAGTCCGGCACGCAGACCCGGGGCCGCCCGTCGGGGGCGCAAGTGATCATGACGACGGGATGCTGGCGGGAGGGGGCGCTGCTGATCGCTTGGACGGCGGCTGGGAGCACCTCGGGGGAGAACGCCATCGGCATGTCCGCCTTACGTCGAAGGTCCTGCCGGCCCCGGCGGGCGACCCGGGCCGGTCCCTGCTCGAAGAGCCTCCTTCTCGCTCACTCGATCATATGTTCGATTTTAGGGCCAAGTGAGCGATATTTCCACGAGCGAGGTCGCCTGCATCATTCCCAGTCCCGGCGGTCCGCCATGCGCCGACCTGTCGCGCAGGAAACAGGGTTGGCCCTTTGGGGATGCGTCGATCTCGGCGGTCCGCACATGGGCGGACGCACACGGTGAAGCCGCCGGCGCGTCGGCGTCGGCGGCTTCACCGTGGAGGGCGCGGGCTCTCGGTTAGGAGACCTTCTCGACCGGGGCGGCCTCGGGGCCCTTCCGGTGGGCCCGGCGCGCCAGCGCGTAGTACAGCCCGCCCGCGACCAGGCCGCCCGAGAGCCACGAGAAGTCGGTGTGCCCCAGCGTCCGCGCGATCGGGCCCTGCAGTGCGGGCACCGTGCCGAACTGCCATGCCCATGCGGCCAGCAGCCCGAGCGCCAGGCTGACCAGCGCCCGGGGGTTCGCGCCGCCGTCCCGGTACAGGGCGGCCACGTCGATCCGGCCGCGCCGCAGGACGAAGAAGTCCACCAGGACGATGGCCGCCCAGGGGCTGATCCACACCAGGATGGACGCCATCCAGTGGTCGAACGCCTGGGCGAAGCTGCCGGCGTGCAGGAACACCACCAGCACCAGGGACGCCACCGTTCCGGCCACCAGCGTCACCTTCCAGCGGGCGACCCGGATGCCGACCGACAGCGCGGCGAGCGAGCACGAGTACAGGTTCAGGATGTTGGTCGCCACCGGACCGTGCATGATCAGCAGCAGGACCGGCACGGCCATCACCCCGAACGCGCCGGTCACCAGGCTGGACGGGTCGCCGCCGTCGCCCGCGCTGGCCAGGCAGGCGCCGAGCGCGGCCAGCCACACGGTGGGGACGTACATTCCGAGCGCGGTGGACCAGAACACCGACCGGTCCGAGGCCCGGGGGCGCACGAAGCGGCTGTAGTCGGCGGAGTAGGGCAGCCAGCTGATGCCCCAGCCGATGCCGATGGCGGTGAGCAGCTGGGTCACGGCGGTGAACTTGTCGCCCGTGGTGGTGGCGGTGGCGGCGGTCCAGTGGAGGTCGGCCTGTCCGAGGGCGAGTCCGGTCATGACCACCATGACCAGCACGGTGGCCGGGACGGTGTACTTCTCGAACGTGCGGATCGCGTAGAAGCCGTAGAGGGCCAGGACGAGCTGGGCGGCCATGATGAGCCCGGCCACCAGGTAGCGCAGCCCGGCGCCGCCGTGCACCCCCGCCTGGGCGAGGACCTCGATCACCAGGTCCAGCACCACCCAGGTGTTGACGCCGACCCAGCCCATGGTCAGCAGCCCCTGCACCAGGCCGGGGACGAGGGCGCCGCGCCGGCCGAACGGCCCGCGGCCGAGGACCATCTGGTTGACGCCGGTCCGGTGGCCGATCACGTTGAACAGCCCGAAGACCGCGCAGCCCACCAGGTTGCCGAGGGTGACGACCACCAGGGTCTCCACCAGGCTCAGGCCGAGCGTGACGCCCAGCGCCCCGAGCACCCAGTTGATCGGCGCGATGTTGGCCCCGCACCAGATCCAGAACTGCTGCCACGGCGTGGAGTCGCGGGCGGAGGCCGGGATGGGCTCAATTCCGTGTTCGTCGAAGCGGACCGGCTCTTCCAATCGAACCGGTTCGGCGGCGCGACTCTGGTGTGCGTATTCGTTGCTGGACATAGGTTCCTCCGTCCGTGACGTACAGCACACCAAAGCACCGCGCCTTCTCGTCCAGAAGTAGAGAAACCTCTATCATTGACCGGGTTGGCTGGATAGATTCACAGGGTGTTCACGCTGACGTCCCTGCTGGAAGACGAGTCGCTGGGCCTCACGGTCCTGGTTCCGGGCCCGCGGGGGGCCCTGGAGGAGCCGGTCGCCTGGGTCCACAACACCGAGCTGCCCGACCCCTCGGGCTACGTGCGGCGGCGCGAGCTGGTGCTGACCAACGGCCTGTGGGACGACCGGATCGCGGCCGCCGGGTTCGTCGCCAACGTCCAGCGGGCCCAGGCGGCGGGCATCGTGTTCGGCCTGCGCCCGGAACGTCCCACCACGCCGGAGGACCTGGTCGCCGCCTGCCGCGACGCGGGCGTGCCCCTGCTGGAGATCGCGGCGGCGGTGCCGTTCACCGCGATCTCCGAGGCGGTCGCCACCCGCTACACCGAGGAGCGCCAGGGCGCGCTGGTCGGCATGGTGCGCCGGGGGGACGCGCTGGCCACGGCGATCTCGCGGGGCGCGGGCGCGTCCGGTGTCCTGCGGGTGCTGCGCCGCGACCACGAGCTGCCGCTCGCGGTCGTCGACCGGATGGGCCGCCTGCTGGCCTCGGCGGGGACGGAGCCGGACGCCGCCCAGCTCCACACGGTCGCCACGGGGCTGACCCGCCGTCCGCCGCCCCTGGAACTCGACCTCGGCCCCGCCGGACGGGCCGCGCTGTACCTGGTCGGCGCGGTCGGCGACGTGGACGCGGCGCTGATCTGCCTGCGCCCGGTGAGCGAGCTGACCCGCGTCGAGCAGGACGCGCTGGACCAGGCGGCGCGCTTCCTCAGCCTGGAGGTCGCCAAGCAGCAGGCCGTGCAGGCGATCGAGCTGCGGTTCGCCAGCGAGCTGCTGGAGATGGTGCTGTCGGGCGGCAGCCGCGACGCCGAGGTCCCCGGCCGGCTGCGCGCGTTCGGCGTCGACCCCGAGGGGCCGCTCGCGGTGTGGACGGCGGCGTTCGCGGGCCCGGAGGCCACCCTGCCCGGACTCGCGGAGGTGATCGGCGAGTTCTTCGTCGCCGCCGGCGTCCCGGTCGTGGTGGCGGCCGGGTCGCAGGACGTGGTGGCGGTCCTGTCGTGGCGGCACGGCGAGCGGGAGGCGGCGCCCCTCGCCGAGCGCCTCGCCGCCGCCGTGGGGAAGCGGTTCCCCGGCCACCGCGCCGTCGTGGGCCTCGGCGGGACGGCCCGGGGGCCGGCGGGGCTGCGCGAACCGCTCATCAGGTCGCGCGAGGTCTGCCGCACCCTGCGGCGCGGCGGCGCCGGGCCCGCCGTCCGGACCTTCGCCGAGCTCGGCCCCCACCGGCTGCTGCTCGGAACGCAGAACGCCGCCGCCCTGCGCACCCTGGCCGACGGCGTGCTCGCGCCGATACGCGAGCACGACGCCAGGCGGGGCGGCGAACTGGAGACCACGCTGCGCGCGTTCCTGGACCACGACGGGCACTGGCAGGCCACCGCCGCCGCCCTCCGGGTGCACGTCAACACCCTGCGGAACCGCCTCGCCAAGATCGGCGAGCTGACCGGCCGCGACACCTCCCGCACCGCCGACCGCGTCGACCTCTTCCTGGCCCTGCAGGCGGCCGACATGGTCTGACCCTCGCCGGCCGGGCCGGCGAGTGCCGTCAGTGCGGGTGGACGTCCGGGTCCACCCGGGGCGGGCGATGGGGACGCGGCCGGACGTCCGGATCGGCCAGCGCCGCCTCCGCCACGTCCCGGCACCGGGCGAACGCCACGTCTCCGCACTCCCGCGCGTACTCGATGAACCGGCGCAGGGCCAGCGCCCGGCCCGGCCGTCCGGACAGGAACGGGTGCAGGCAGAGGTTGAACAGGCACCGGTAGTGCCGCATGCCGTCCAGTTCGGCGCGCCACAGCTCCAGCACCTTGCCCGGCGACTCGATGACCGCCCCGACGTGCGGCTCGGGCAGGTAGGCGTACTGCTCCCAGTCGTCCAGCGACCAGTGGACCGGCAGCTCGACGATCTCGCCCGCCGCGGCGGGCACCCGGTAGGGCCGGTCGTCGCCCATCAGGGACGAGTCGTAGCGCAGCCCGTGCTCGGCCACCAGTTCCGCCGTCGTCCAGGACGCCTCCCACAGCGCCGCCCGGTGCCCGGTGATCTCGATGCCCTGCCCGGCGAAAACCTCCAGGGCGCGCTCGAAGTCCGCGCGCTCCTCCTCCGGCGACATCGACGCGGGCGGACGGTGGGCGTAGGAGTGGTGCGCCACCTCGTGCCCGCGCTCGACGATGGAGGCGGCCAGGCCCGGACGCCGCTCGGCCACCCAGCCCGGCACGAAGAACGTCGCCGGGACCTCCATCTCGTCCAGCATCCCGAGGATGCGGGGCAACCCCACGTCCGGCCCGTAGGTCTGGTGGGACATGGTGCTCGCGTGCGCGGCGTACCGGCCGCCCTGGGCGAGGATCGGCGTCTCGGCGTCCACGTCGAAGCCCAGGGCCACCACCGCGGCGGCCCCGCCGTGCCAGCTTCCGGTCATGTCCCCGTCACTCCTCCCCTCGCCCAAGGCCGCCGGATCAGGCGTCCGCACCGGCCGCCAGCCGCCAGCGCCGGACGTTGTCCAGGGTGACCATCGGCGACAGCATCGCATGGTCGAAGGGCTCGGGCGCCCTGCCCTCGGCGAGGCGGCGCGGCAGGTCGGGATTCACCAGCGCGCCCCGGGCCACCGAGACCAGGTCGGCGTGGCCGTCCGCCAGGACCTGCGCCGACAGCTCCGCATCGTGCATCCCGCCGTTGGCGATCACCGGCAGCCCGCTCACCCGGCGGGCCAGGCCGGTGACGGTGAGCCCCCGGTCCAGCCGTGCGGAGTCGAGCCAGTTCCGCCCCTCGCTCGCCACGTGCAGGTAGGTCGCGCCCGCCTCGGCCAGCGCGGCGAAGATCACTTCCGCGTCGTGGGCGCCGCCGGGCCAGCGGTACCGGAAGTCGTTCACCTTGGTCTGCGACACCCGGACCCCGACGCACCAGTCCGGCCCCGCGTCGGCGCGGATCGCCGCGACGACCTCCGCCGTCAGGCGCACCCGGGCCGCGATCGGCCCGCCGTAGGAGTCCTCGCGCAGGTTGGTGTAGTCGGTGAGGAACTGGTCCAGCAGGTAGCCGTTGGCGGCGTGGACCTCCACTCCGTCGAACCCGGCCCGCCTGGCGTTCGCCGCCGCGGCGACGAAGCCGTCCACGGCCTGCCTGATGTCGTCCGGGCTCATCTCCCTGGGCGCCGCCCAGGGACCGTGCCCGCCGTACTCGGGCATCTTGACGCCCTGCGGCACCACCGCCGACGGACCCGCGGTGTCGTCGCGGTAGGGGTTCCCCTGCGATATGGCGCCCGCGTGCATCAACTGGGCCACGATCGAGCCCCCGGCCTCGTGCACACCGGCCGTGGCCTCCCGCCAAGCGGACACGTGGCGCTCCGACACCAGGCCCGGCTGGTTGAGGTAGCCCTGGCTGTAGACGGAGTCGGTGTAGGTCCCCTCTGTGATGACCAGGCCGAAACCGCCGCGCGCGTAGTCCGCGTAGTACTCGGCCATCTCGGGCGTCGCCGTGCCGTCAGGCGCGGCCGAGACCCGAGTCATCGGCGCCACCACCATGCGGTTGGACGTGTGCAGCCCGCCGACTCGTCCCGGCTCCAGCGCCGGGTGGGCGACTGTGACGGTCATCTTCGCTCTCCTTCTCGTTGGTGGACCGGATCGACACCGGTCCGCTTCACAGGACGTCGATCGCCATCGGGGTCGGGCCGTCGCCGTTGATCCCGGCCAGGTCCTGCGGGCACGCCGAAACGACGACCACGCAGTCCATGGCCGCCTCGAAGGTGATCGCGTCCCCGGGCCGGCTCTCGGCGGCCAGCCACCGCAGCCGTCCGGACTCCTCCACCGGGATCCGCATGAACACGTTGACCGGCTGCGGGACGGCGGCGGTCGACAGCCCCATCTCCGCCAGCGCCGATTCCAGGTTCTGCGCGCACGAGGCGTGCCCCGGCGCCCCGAGCCCCGCGTACCGGGCCGGGTCGCACGCGGCGATCAGCATGTCGTGCGAGCCCGGCGAGGTGTCGCCGGCCAGGGTCAGGATCGGCCTTCGCCTGTCGGTGACGAACGACTCGCCCACCTGCGGGAACAGTCGGCTCGTCACGCTGCGGGTGTGCGCGGCGCTCAGATGCTCGCGCGGATCGCCGGCGGCGAACGCGAACAGGTCGCCGACCTGGCCGCCCTCGACGTCCACGACCCGCACCCGCCGCCCGGCGCCCACCCGCACCGCCCGGCCTTCTCCGGCGGGCACCATCGTTCGTCCCATCGTCACCATGCCGGCCAGCACACCACCGGCCGGACCTGCTGAACCATGGACTTTCATCCAGGCTTTGGCGAGTAGGTTGGGCTTTCCTCTATCGCCGACGGTTCTGAGCGGGCCGACGGCCGGCCGCCCGTCGAGCGTGGCGCTCTCGGCCCGCACGGGGCGGGGCCGATGGCGGACATGCACCCTCGGTCACCGTCGGTGACCGGGAGGGCCGGTTACCGGTCAGTCGCTTATTGGTCTCCCGCCCGCCCGCCGAGCCCCGCCCGCGGCCGAGCCAAAACTCCCCGGGGTGTCCGATGGTCATGGCGTTTAGTCCGATTCTCTCTGGTATGGGCGGTACGCTTTCCGCAGCGTCCTTGCGTGATGAAGGCGGCCAGCGGGTGATAGGGAGCACGGCAGTTGAGCAAGGGAACAGGCGAGGCGCAGCTTCTAGAGCTGTTGCGCTCCCGGCGGGACGTCATTCTTGACCGGTGGGCCGACCTGGTCGTCGCGGGGGTGCGCGGCCGGATCACGGAGAGTGAGCTGAGGACAGAACTCTCCGAGCTGTACGGGTTGATCGAGAGAGCGACCGGCGGGGAGAGCGAGGCGGCCGCGGAGCTCCGGGCCGCGCTGATGGAGATCTCTCGCAGCCGGGCCCGGCAGGGGTTCAGCCCCAGCGAGACCGCGGTGAGCGTGTTCGGGCTCAAGCAGGCGGTGCTGGAGCAGGTCGGCGCCATCGGTGACGTGGCGGCGTACGCCGAGTTCCTGGCGTTCTCCTCCGAGATCGATGATCTGGGGCTGCTGACCTTCGAGACCTACGCCGCCGCGCGCGAGCAGGTCATCGCCGACCAGACGGAGCAGCTGCTCGAACTCTCCACTCCGGTGGTGAAGCTGTGGGAGGGGATCCTCGGGGTCCCGCTGGTGGGCACGCTCGACTCCGCGCGCACGCAGGTGGTGATGGAGACCCTGCTGGAGCGCCTGGTCGAGACGGGCTCGCAGTTCGCTGTGATCGACATCACCGGTGTCCCGGCCGTGGACACCGAGGTGGCCCAGCACCTGCTGAAGACGGTGATGGCGGCCAGGCTGATGGGCACCGACTGCGTGATCTCCGGCATCCGCCCGCAGATCGCCCAGACCATCGTGGCGCTCGGGATCGAGTTCGGCGACATCCCGACGAAGGCCTCGCTCGCCGACGCACTGGAGTGGGCGCTGGACCGCATCGGCACCCGGGTCGTCGGCGGGGCGGGGGCCTGATGGAGCGCGTGCCGATTCTGAAGATCGGCCAGGTCCTGCTGGTGTCGATCCAGATCGACCTCCAGGACCAGACCGTGCTGGCGCTCCAGGAGGACCTGGCCGACCGCATCGTCAGGACGGGCGCCCGCGGCGTGATCATCGACATCACCGCGGTGGACATCGTGGACTCCTTCATCGGCAGGATGTTCGCCACCATCGCCTCGATGTCGCGGCTGATGGACGCCGAGACGGTCGTGGTCGGGATGCGGCCCGCGGTGGCGATCACCCTGGTCGAGCTGGGCCTGTCACTGGGCGGCGTCCGGACCGCCCTGGACCTGGAGAAGGGCATGCGGCTGCTCGGCGTTCCGCTGCCGGCCGTCGGTTCCGGCGCCGTGGACGGCCGGTGACGACTCCGGCGGGCGAGCACGTCCCCGTCGTCCCCATCGCCTCCAACGACGACGTGGTCCGGGTACGGCAGCTCGTGCGGACCGCGGCGGCCTCGGCGGGGATGTCGCTGGTCGACCAGACCAAGATCGTCACGGCGGCCAGCGAGCTGGCCCGCAACACCTTCGTGCACGGCGGAGGCGGCTCCGCGCGCGTGGAGTCCGTCGTCAACGCGCGGGGACGCGCCGGCGTGCGGCTGGTGTTCACCGACACGGGCGGCGGCATCCCCGACGTGGCGCAGGCCCTGACCGAGGGCTGGACGAGCGGAGGCGGCCTCGGCCTCGGCCTGCCGGGCGCGCGGCGCCTGGCCGACGAGTTCGAGCTGGAGACCGAGGTCGGAAAGGGCACCACGGTGACGGTGACCAAGTGGATCCGCTGACCGGAACCGGATGGATGACCAGCCCGCCCTACGGCGACGCGGTGTGGCTGCGGGTCGAGGAGCCGAGCGCGGCGGCCGGCGCGCGCCGCCAGGCGACCCGCCTGGCCGGAAGGCTCGGCTTCACGGGGGAGCGCCTCGGGCAGATCCAGCTCGCGGTGACCGAGGCGGCCACGAACCTGGCCAAGCACGCCGTGCAGGGAGAGATCCTCCTCCGGATCGTCCGGATGGGGGAGGAGGCCGCGCTGGAGCTCGTGTGCATGGACCGCGGCCCCGGCATGAAGGACGTCCGCGCGTCCCGCCTGGACGGCAGTTCCACGTCCGGCACGCTCGGCCTGGGGCTCGGCTCCATCGAGCGGCTCGCCGACCGCACCGGCCTGCATTCGCTTCCAGAGGTGGGCACCGTCCTGTACGCGGCGTTCTCCCCGTCCGGCGACAGGACGGTCCCCCCGCCGCCGGGGCCGCCCTTCGCCGGGCTGACCCGGCCGATCGACGGTGAAGAGGAGTGCGGTGACGCCTACGCCGCGCGGCTGCACGGCGGAACGGTCTACGCCATGGTCTGCGACGGACTCGGGCACGGGCCGATGGCGGCGCGGGCCGGCCAGGAGGCCGTCATGGCGATTCGCGAGGCGGCGCTGCCGGCGCGTCCCCTCGACCTGCTGCGGCAGGTGCACCAGCGGCTCGGGGCGACCCGGGGCGGCGCGGTCGCGGTGGCGGCGGTGGACCCGGCGGCGGGCGTGGTGCGGTTCGCGGGGCTCGGCAACATCGCCGGATGGATCGTCGGCCTCGACCGCCGGCACGGCATGATCTCGGTGCCGGGCATCGCCGGCGCGAAGACGAGGACGCCGCGCGAGCACGCCTACGACCTGCCTCGGGACGCCGTGGTGGTGCTGCACTCCGATGGGCTGACCGACAAGTGGCACGCCGTCGGCCGCCCCGGGCCCTTCCGCGAGCCGCTGCTCATCGCCGCGGATCTGCTGCGGTCCGCCGGGGTGCGGCACGACGACCGCTGCGTCCTCGCCGTGACCACCGCCGGTTGGAGGTGAACCGATGGCGGAGGAACTGCTGCGTCTGCGGGTGGCCGACGAGGAGGGGGTCTTCGCCCTCCGCCAGGCCGGGCGCCATGTCGCCGCCGCCGTCCGGCTCGACTTCCAGGACCAGGTGCGGGTCGCCACCGCGCTCAGCGAGATCGGCCGGGAGCTGGTGGCCCACTCCGGCGGGGTCGCGGTGGCCTTCCGCCTCGACCGGCGGCCGGCGCCGCGGCTGCTGATCGAGATGGAGTACGCGCCCGCGCAGGGCTCCCCCCGTCCGAAGGAGGGCGACACCGCGGCCGCGCGCCTCATGGACCTGGTCGAGGAGACGGGGACCGAGGCGGGGCGGACCGTCAGGCTCGCCAAGGACCTGCCCGCGGACGCCGCCACGGTGACCGGCGCGACGCTGGCCGACCTCCGTGCGCGGCTGGGGCGCCTCCAGCCCGCCTCCGCCCTGGAGGAACTGCGGACCCAGAACGCCGAGCTGCTGCGGACGCTGGAGGACGTGCGGCGGCAGAGCGGGGAGCTCCGCGCGCTCAACACCGAGCTGGAGGAGACCAACCAGGGCGTGATGGCCCTCTACAAGGAGCTGTCCACCGAGCTGGAGGAGACCAACCGGGGGGTGGTGGCGCTGTACGCCGAGCTGGAGGAGAAGTCGGACCAGCTCCGCGAGGCGGGCGATGCCAAGAACCGCTTCTGGGCCAACATCAGCCACGAGCTGCGCACGCCCGTCAACGGTGTCATCGGGCTCGCCCGGCTGCTCCTCGACCCCGCCGCCGAACCCCTCACCGAGGAGCAGCGGCACCAGGTCTCGCTGATCGCCGGCGCCAGCGAGACCCTGCTCTCCCTGGTGAACGAGCTGCTGGACATGGCCAAGGCCGAACAGGGCGGGCTCGCGCCGCGCCGCACGTTCGTCGAGGTGTCCTCGATGCTGCGGCAGCTGAGGGACCTGATGACGCCCATGGCCGAGCAGACGGGGGTACGGCTCCGGGTGGACGCGGCCGAGGCGGGGGCCCTCATCCTGGTCACCGACGAGGTGATGCTGAACCGCATCCTGCGCAACCTGGTGGCCAACGGGCTCAAGTACACCGACGAGGGCGAGGTGCGCCTGACGACCCGGCGCACCCCCGACCACCTGGAGTTCGCCGTCGCCGACACGGGGATCGGCATCCCGCCCGGCGAGCAGGAGCGCGTCTTCGAGGAGTTCTACCAGGTGCCGGGCGGCAAGCCGGGGGGAACGGGGCTCGGGCTGACCTACTCCCGCCGCCTCGCCCACGCCCTCGGCGGCGAGCTGACGCTGGAGAGCGAGGTCGGCACGGGCACGACGGTGACGCTGCGCCTGCCCCCGTACCACGGCCTGGCCGAACTCCGCCTCGCGCACGTGCTGGTCGCCGACGAGCACGCCGCCGCACGCCGGGTGCTGTGCGACGCGCTCGACGGCACCGCCGGACGCGTCAGCGAGGCCGGCGATCCGCGGACCGTCCGCGACCTGGCCGCCTCCTCCGACCCGCCCGAACTGATCCTGCTCGGTCCCGGCATCTCCGCCGCCGACGCGGTCGGCGGGCCGGGCGGACCGCCGCCCGGGACCGCCGTCGTGCTGATCGCCCCGTCGGACGAGGCCGCCTCGGACGGGACGCCGCCGGAGCGCGTCGACGCCGTCCTCGACCAGGCCCAGCTCGCACCGGTGATGCTCGCCGACGCGGTGGCGCGGGCCCGGGCCGGCCGAGCGGCGCGGCTGCCATGACCGATGTGATCGCGGCCGTGACCGCCCTGGTCGTCGACGACAACGAGACCAAGCGCTACATCATCGGCAGCTGGCTGCGCCGCGCCGGGCACACCGTCCTGGAGGCCGCCACCGCCGCCCAGTGCTGGGAGCGGCTCGCCGAGCACCAGATCGACCTGGTCGTCCTGGACATCCATCTGCCCGACGCGAACGGCATGGAGGTCTGCGAGCAGATCAAGGCCGCCCCCGCCACGGCGTCGCTGCCCGTCGTCCACATCTCCGCCACCGCCGTCGAGGCCACCGACCGCACCCACGGGCTGCGGCGCGGCGCCGACGCCTACATGACCGACCCCATCGACCCGGGCGAGTTCATCGCCACCGTCGAGGCGGTCCTGCGCTACTACCGGGCCCGGCGCCGTGCCGAGCGGATCGCCGAGCAGATGGCGGCCTTCACCCGCACCTCGCTGGCCATCAACGCCGCCCAGACGTTCGACGGGCTCGCGGCGGTGGCGGCGCGCGGCGCCCTCGACATCTTCTCGGTGCCGGCGGCGGTGTTCGTCGTCCCCCCGGACGGCCAGGCGAGGAGGACCGTCCACATGGGCAACGAGCCGTGGAACCGGCCCTGCCCGCCCGAGGTGCCCGCGCGGCTCGTCGCGATGACCGGCCTCGGCGAGGACACCGGGACCCGCATCGTCGCCGTGCCGGAGGCGCGGTGGCGGGACCTGCTGCCCGACAGCGCCTCCAAGGGCGACGTTCTCCTGGCGACCTCTCGGGTCAAGCGCGGCCGGCCGGCGATCGGCGTGGCGATCGAGGCCCGCGGCGCGTCCGACGAGGACGGAACCCAGCTCCTGCGGCAGCTGGGGCAGGCGGTCGCCCTGGCGATGGAGGCGCTGCGCTCCTACACCGAGGAGCACCTGATCTCGCTGACGCTCCAGCGCAGCCTGCTTCCCGCCGTCCACCCCGCCATGCCCGGCTGGGAGTTCAGCGTCCGCTACGAGCCGGCCAGCGACCAGGCCGAGGTGGGCGGCGACTTCTACGAGGTCGTCGACCGCGGCGAGGACGTCCTGGTGGCCATCGGCGACGTACAGGGGCACTCCCTGCACGCGGCCACCGTCATGGCGGAACTGCGGCACGCGATGCGCGCCTTCGCCGCGGAGGGCCACGACATCGCCACCATCATCAGACTGCTCAACCGCGTGATGCAGCGCTACCACGACGACCAGACCGCCACGATGTGCCTGATGTCCCTGGACCCGCGGACGGGACGGCTCCGGGTCGCCAACGCGGGCCACATCCCGCCCCTGCACATCGCCGCGGGCCGGGCCGAGTACGGCTCCAGGGGCGGCCTGCTGCTCGGCTTCCCCGCCGAGCGGCTCGGCCTCGAGGAGACGAGCATCCCGCCCGGCGGCACCGTCGTCCTCATCACCGACGGCCTGATCGAGGACCGCGCGGTCCCCCTGACCACCAACCTCGAACGCCTCCGGACCCTCGCCATGGACGTGGACGACGACCTGGAGGCCTACAGCGACCGCATCCTCGCCGAGTTCGGGCACCGCGAGGACGACGTCGCCCTCATCGCCCTGCGCCGCGCCCCCTGAATCAGGGCACCAGGGATCGCCGGCCCCTGCCGGCGCCGCGGGACGCGAGCGCCGGGTCCGGTCGCGCGTCCGCGCCGTCATTGACGCAAAGCGTGAACTCTCTTGAGCTAGTTGATCGAGTCAGCGGGAATCAGGCCAGGCGTACGAGATCCGCATCCGCGACTGCCCGCATGGCTTTAAGGAGTCCGCACTTGCCCTCGGCACCCGCGCCGTCCGATCCGCCGGAACCCGCGGAGGATTCGCAGCGGCGTCGGGGCCTCGACCATCTGCTCACCATTCCGAAAGGCATCGCCCAGGTCGACTTCCAGCCGAACCACTGGACCGGCCTGATCTTTCTCGCGGCCTTGTTCGTGGGCGGCTGGCAGTTCGGCGTCTTCGGACTGCTGGGGACGGTGGTCGCCACCCTCACCGCCTACCTGCTCGGCGTCTCCTGGCGGGACCGGGTCTCGCTCGGACTGGAGGGCTTCTGCGGCACGCTGATCGGCGTCAGCCTGGTGCTCTATCTGGACGCCCGGTGGATGACGGCCCTGCTCGTCGTCGGCGGCGCGATCGCCGGCAGCGTGCTCACCTCGGCGCTGAGGGTGGTCCTCACCCCGTACGACCTGCCCACGTTCACCGCGCCCTTCTGCGTGATCACCTCGGTCATGGTGATCGGCGGGCCGTCCTTCGGCCGGGTGTGGGCGGAGCACGCGGGCTCGGCCCCGCCGTCCGCGACCGCTCCCGGCACGGCGATGAGCTGGGCCTACTTCTGGAAGGGCACGTTCAACGGCGTCGGCCAGGTGTTCTTCCAGGACAAGTGGTACGTGGGTTTGATCTTCCTGGCCGGCCTGGTCGTCGCCGGGTGGGCGACCGGGCTGGTGGCCCTGGCCTCCAGCCTGATCGGCCTGCTCACCGGCTGGGCGCTGGGTGCGCAGGCCGCGGACCTCGGGGCCGGCCTGTACGGCTACAACTCCGTGCTGACCGGGCTCGCGCTGTTCGGCACCTTCGTCGCGGTCACCTCGGTGAGCGCCGTCTACGCCGTGATCGGCACGGTGGCGGCTGCGGGCGTCACGGCCGGGATCGGCACCCTGTTCGAGGTGGTCGGAGGCCACACCCTCACCTGGCCTTTCGTGCTGGTGACCTGGGTGTTCCTCGCCGCCGTCCCGATGCTCAACAAGATCGAACGCGCTGGCTGACCGTCGGTGGCGACCGGGCGCGAGAAGGAGAACCGATGAACCTCACCCCGCGGGAGATGGACAAGCTGGTCCTCTTCACCGCCGCCCAGATGGCGCAGCAGCGCCGGGACAGGGGCCTGAAGCTCAACTACGCAGAGACGGTGGCGCTGATCAGCTCGGCGATCGTGGAGGCGGCCCGGGACGGCAGGACCGTCGCCGAGTGCATGGAGCTCGGCAAGCAGGTCGTCGGGTCCGACGACGTGCTGCCCGGCGTGCGCGCGATGCTGACCCTGATCCAGATCGAGGCCGCCTTCGACGACGGCACCAAGCTGGTCTCCTGCCACGACCCGGTCGGCGGCAGATAGTGTCCGGCGGCCGGCGGGTCGTCCTGGTCGGCGGGCATGAGAGCCGGCAGGGCCGGTGCCTTCCGCACCTGCTCGGGTCCCGGGACGCGGACGTCCGTGCTCCGGGCCGGGACCTGCAGTCGGCGACGCGGCCGCGGGACCGGCTCGTGGCGGTGCCGATGACGTTCGGGCGCGACCCCGACCTGCCGGTCGTCGCCGCGCAGACCCTGAGGTGGGCGGCCCGGGACCGGGCGCCGGGGGACCTGCTGCTGGCCGGGCCGCTGGGTACGGCCGAGCACCTGGTCGGCTGGATCAGGGGCGCGGTGTCCCGGATGCTGCGCGACGGACCGGGGGAGCGGGCGGTCCTGCTGGTGGCGCCCGCCGCCGGGCCCGAGCCGGACGCCGACCTGTTCAGGGTGGCGCGGCTGGTGTGGCAGTACACGCCCGTCCGCTGGGTGGAGGTGGCGCTGTCGGGCGGTGAGCCGGACGTGGACGAGGGCGTCGAGCGCTGCCGGCGGCTGGGGGCGGAGGAGGTCGTCCTGGTCCCCGCCTCCTTCGTTCCGGCGCCCCAGCGGGCCGACGCCCGGACCGCGGGCCCGCTTCTGGGGCCGGCCTCGCTCGGCGCGCTGATCCGCGAACGGGTGGCCGAAGCGGAACGCCGGTGGAGCCGGGACGGCGACGACGGACTGGCACCCGCCACCCACGGCCACGGCCACGGCCACGGGCACGGGCACGGGCACGGCCACGGGCACGGCCACGGGCACGAACAGGATCACGGTGATCCCCAGGAAATTCCACGTCGGGTGATGGCGGACATGAAAGGGGCGGCATCTCATGTCGGATGACATTTACATGTACGGCGAGGGCGACATCGAACTGAACGCCGGTCAGCCCAGGGAGACCATCCTGGTGCAGAACACGGGTGACCGCGCCGTACAGATCGGCTCGCACTTCCACTTCTTCGAGAGCAACCGGGCGCTGAAGTTCGAACGCGACAAGGCGTTCGGAAAGCGCCTGGACATCCCGTCGGGAACCGCGGTCCGTTTCGAGCCCGGGGACACCAAGGAAGTGACCCTGGTCGAGTACGGCGGCGGGCTGCGGCTGGTGGGGTTCGGCGGCCTGCTCAACGGCAGCGTCCGGTCCGATGAGGCGCACCGCACGGCGCTGCGGCGGATGCACAAGCGCGGCTATCTCGACGAACCGGTCGAGCCGCCGAAGAAGTCGTCCAAGAGGACGAGGTCCGCGCGTTCCGGAAAGAAGGGCTGAGCCGCCATGACCACGATGAGCCGTCAGCAGTACGCCACCATGTACGGCCCGACGGTGGGCGACCGGGTCCGCCTCGGGGACACCAACCTCGTCGTCGAGGTGGAGAAGGACCACACCGAGGGGCACTACGGAGACGAGACCCAGTACGGGGGCGGCAAGACCGCCCGCGACGGCATGTCGGCCGACCCCGCGTCGGGCGTGTCGGTCGCCCTGGACGTGGTGATCACGAACGCGCTGATCCTCGACCCGGTGCTGGGCATCGTCAAGGGCGACATCGGCATCAAGGACGGGAGGATCGCCGGCGTCGGCAAGTCGGGCAACCCGCACACCCAGAACGGCGTCGACCGGCGGCTGATCATCAGCGCGAGCACCGAGGTGATCTCCGGTGAGAACCTCATCGCCACGCCCGGGGCGATCGACACCCACGTCCACTTCATCGCCCCCCAGCAGGCCCAGCACGCGCTGAGCAACGGGATCACCACCCTGGTCGGCGGCGGCACCGGCCCGGCGGACGGCAGCCGCGGCTGCACCACCACCCCCGGCCCGTGGAACATCTCCCGCATCCTGCAGGCCTACGAGGACATCCCGATCAACATCGCCGTCTACGGCAAGGGGAACAGCAGCCTGCCGGGCCCGCTGGAGGAGCAGATCCTCGCCGGCGCCGCCGGGCTGAAGGTGCACGAGGACTGGGGCGCCACCCCGGCCGTCATCGACTGCGCGCTGTCGGTGGCCGACGAGCTGGACATCCAGATCAACATCCACACCGACACCCTGAACGAGGCCGGCTTCGTCGAGGACACCCTCAACGCGATCAACGGCCGCGCGATCCACACCTACCACTCCGAGGGCGCGGGCGGCGGGCACGCCCCCGACATCCTGCGGGTGACCGGCGAGCCCAACGTGCTCCCGGCCTCCACGAACCCGACGCTGCCCTACACCGCCAACTCGGTGGACGAACTGCTGGACATGACGATGGTGTGCCACCACCTCAGCTACGACGTGCCCGAGGACGTGGCGTTCGCCGACAGCCGGGTCCGCGCCGAGACCATCTCGGCCGAGACGGTACTGCACGACCTCGGTGTCATCAGCATCATCGGTTCGGACTCCCAGGCGATGGGCCGGGTGGGCGAGTCGTTCACCCGCGCCTTCCAGGTGGCCCACCACAACAAGGACAAGAGGGGCGCGCTGCCCGAGGACTCGTCCCGCAACGACAACTTCCGGGTGCTGCGCTACCTGGCCAAGCTGACCATCAACCCGGCCCGCGTCTCCGGAATGGCGGACACGATCGGCTCGCTGGAGGACGGCAAGCTCGCCGACGTCGTGCTGTGGCCGATCAACGCCTTCGGCGCCAAGCCCTCCATGGTCATCAAGGGCGGCTTGATCGGCTGGGCGCAGATGGGCGACCCGAACGCGTCCCTGCCGACCCCGCAGCCGGTCTACTTCCGGCCCATGTACGGGGCCTTCGGCCGGGCGCTGTCGAGCACCTGCGCGACCTTCATGTCCGGCGGCGCGATCGAGGCGGGCGTGCCCGAGCGGCTCGGCCTGAAGCGGCTGATCCGGCCGGTGCGCCAGTGCCGGACCGTCGACAAGCGCCACATGCTCCGCAACTCGACGCTCGCCGAGATCAAGGTCGATCCGGAGACCTACAAGGTCACCGTGGACGGGGAGCCCGCGCACATCGAACCGGCCACGAAGCTGCCGCTGAACCGGCTGTTCTTCCTGGCATGAGCATGCCCGCCGGCACCGCCGACCTGGATCCGCTGCTGGCCCAGCTCCAGCTCACCGACTCCGGCTTCCCGAGCGGGATGTACACCTTGTCGCACGGCCTGGAGGGGTACGTCCAGCTCCAGATCACCGGGCCGGAGAACCTGCGCGAGCTGCTGACCGACCTGCTGTACAACGCGGTGGGCCCCGCGGACGCGGCCGCCCTGGCACTGGCGCACCGCGCGGCCAGCGAGGCCGACTGGGACGGGCTGGTCCGCGTCGACCGGCGGCTGCACGCGATCAAGCTCAACCGCGAGCAGCGGGGCGCCTCGACCCGGACCGGCCGGCAGCTCCTGGACACGGCGGCCTTCGCCTTCCCGGTGCCCGAGGGCGCCCGGCTGGCGGAGCTGGTGGCGGACAGGACCGCGCCGGGCAACCACGCGGTCGTGGTGGGCGCGCTCTACGCGGGGCTCGGGGTGTCCGCGGCGCACGCGGTCGCCGCCGACCTGTACGCCTTCGCCGCGAGCTGGACGGCGGCGGCGGTGCGGCTGGCCCGCACCGACTTCCGCCGCGCCCAGCGGCTGCTGTGCGAGATCCGCCCGGACCTCGCACGGGTCGCGCGGGCGGCGCTCGCCGCCCGCCATCCGCGGGAGCTGCACGGCTCGGTGCCCGTCGCCGACGTCGTCTCGGCCGCGCACGAGCGGGCGGCGGCCCGGCTGTTCGTCACCTGATCCGTTGACACGAAGGAGGCGGGATGGAACTGGAGAAGGTCTTCAAGGTGGGCATCGGCGGCCCGGTCGGAAGCGGCAAGACGGCGCTGGTCGAGGCGCTGGTGCCGCGGTTGCAGACGCTGGGCCACCAGGTCGGTGTGATCACCAATGACATCTACACCCAGGAGGACGCCGAGCACGTGCGCCGGACCCTGGCCGGGACGCTCGACCCCGAGAGGATCGTGGGGGTCGAGACGGGCGCGTGCCCGCACACCGCCGTCCGCGACGACCCGACCATGAACCTGGCGGCGGCGGCCGAACTGCTCGACCGCTTCCCCGAGATCGACCTCCTGCTGTTCGAGAGCGGCGGCGACAACCTCACGCTCACCTTCAGCCCGGCGCTGGCCGACGTGTACATCTTCGTCCTGGACACCGCGGAGGGCGAGAAGATGCCGCGCAAGCGCGGCCCCGGCACCACCGACTCCGACCTGCTGGTCATCAACAAGATCGACATCGCCCCGTACGTCCGCACCGACCTGGCGGTCATGGAACGGGACGCGCGGGCGGTGCGCGGGGAGGGCCCGGTCGCGCTGACCGACTGCCTCGCCGGCACCGGCATCGCGGAGGTCGTCGACTTCATCGAGGCGCGGGCGGGAGCGGCGTGTACCTCGCCGGTGTAGGGACGGTGGGCGGCGCAGGGGGGACCGACCGCCTCTCGCCCGAGCGGTACCTGCCCCGATGGGTGCCCGAACCGGTGCGGCGGCACGCCTGCGCCGTGGACATGCTCCCGGCCGGCAGCCCCGGCAAGGTCGGCGTCCTCGACCTGGAGTTCGAGCTGATCGGCGCCCGGACGGAGCTGACCGGCCACTACCAGAAGGCGCCGCTGCACATCACCCGGCCCCTCTACCCCGATCCCGCGGCACCGGACCTGCCGTACGTCATGCTCATGTCGTCCGGAGGCGGAGTCCTCCAGGGCGACCGCTACCGCGTCGACGTCTCCTGCGGCGCGGGCGCGTCCGTCCACGTGACCACCCAGGGCGCCACCCGGCTCTACCGGATGGAGCAGGACTACGCCACGCAACTCGTCGGTCTCGCCGCGGGCCCCGGCGGCTACCTGGAGTACCTGCCGGACACGACGATCCCCTTCGGCGGAACCCGCTTCTACCAGCACATCGCCGTCAACGCCCATCCCGACTCCACCGTCCTGGTCGGCGAGACGCTGCTGGCCGGCAGGCTCGCCCGCGGGGAGCGGCACGCCTACACGGCGTACTGCGGCGACCTCGAGGTGCACGACACCGCGGGACGTCTGCTGTTCGCCGATCCGCTCCACCTGGTGCCGGCGGACCGGGCGGTGACCGGCCCCGCGGTGATGGACGACTTCGGGGTCCTGTCGTCCCTCTACGTCGTCACCGGTCGGAGACCGGCGCAGGCCGTGGCCGACACGATGCACGAGGCGCTCGCCCGCACGGGACTGCGGGCCGGAGCCAGTGTCCTGCCGGGGGACCGGGGGGCCTGGGCACGCGTCCTGGGGGACCGGTCGCCCGAGGTCGAGACCGCCTTCATGCAGGTCTGGGACGCCGTCCGCCGACTGCTGCTGGGTGTCCCGGCCCCCGCCCGGCGCAGGTGGTGACACCGGCCGTGGGGAACGGGGGAAGGCCGGGAAGGCATCTGCTTCACCGCGAGGCGGCCGAGGCCACCGTCCTGGACCGGCGCGGGAGGGGGCGGGTCCGCCACCCGGGGATCAAGCCGCGCGCGCTCCTGGACGTCGCGATCGGAGGAGCGGTCGGGGCCCTGGCGCGTGATCTGCTCATCAAGGCGATGCCCGGAGCCGAGCACGGCTTCCCCTGGGGGACCCTCCTGGTAAACATGCTGGGCTGCCTGTTCATCGGGATCCTGACGACGTACCTGCTCAAGGGCAGGCCGCACCCCGTCGCCCGGCCGCTGCTGGTGACCGGCTACCTGGGAGGGTTCACCACGTTCTCCCACCTCATCGACGGGGTCCACGCCCTCGGCCGTGCCGGGTCCTGGGACCAGAGCATCGTCTACGCGGTGGTCAGCGTGGTGGGCGGGTGGATCGCGGTCGCCGCCGGCCTCTGGGGCGGAGGGCTCCTGCCGTACCGCTCGGCCGGACCGGAGGGGGGCGCGCCGACATGATCGCCCTGCTGGTCCTCATCGGAGGGGCGTGCGGCGCCATGCTCCGCTTCGTCCTCGACACGATGGTCAAGAACCGGTTCGGGAAGGCGTTCCCCTGGGGGACGCTGACGGTCAACCTCCTCGGCACCGGGATCCTGGGCGCGCTGCACGGCGTGACCACGAGCGCGGTACCCGACGGCCTGGTCGGCACGGGCTTCTGCGGCGCGCTGACCACGTTCAGCACCTTCGAACTGGACACCGTCCACCTCTTCCAGGACGGGAAGTACGCCAGGGGCGCGGTCAACGTGCTCCTCTCCCTGGGTCTGGGCATCGGCGTCTTCACCCTCCTGTACGCCGCGTTCCAAGCGGTCTGACGCGTGCCGTCGACGCCGATGGGCGCCACACGGGTCGACGCGGGGAACTGGCTGAAACGGGCCCTCGCGGTGTCCAAGGAGCCCGTGCCCTGGCACGAGGCAGTCCGCGTTGGGGGCGCGTTCGGCGCTGTCATCGCGGTGGCGCTGGCACTGGACGAACCCCGTGCGGGGCTGCTCGCCGCGGCCGGCATGGTGCTGGCGTCGATGCGGCCCAACACCGGCCCGTACCGGTCGAGGGCGCTCGGGCTCCTGGTCTCGCAGCCGGCAGGCGCGGCCGGCCTGGTGATCGGCCGGCTCGCCCACGGGCACGGCTGGCAGACGGTGGCGATGACCACGGTGGTCGCCCTGTTCTGCGGGCTGGTCAGCTCGATCGGCGGCGTCGTGTCGGGGGCCGCGCTGGCGCTACTGTTCCTGAACGTGATCGGCACCGGGCTGCCCCAGCTCGGGTCCTGGTGGCTCCCCCCGCTCTGCCAGCTCGCGGGCGGAGCCTTCTTCTTCGTCCTGACGCTGCTGAGCTGGCGTCCGTGGAGCCGGCGTGCCGGCCCCGAGCACCGGGCCGTCGCCGGCGTCTACGACCGGGCCGCGGACCTGATCGACGCCGCCGCCCACCCGGGCGACGCCCGGCTCGCGCTCAGCGAGGCGGTGGACACCGCCCAGGACGCGCTGACGCGCCATCGCGTCCGGGGGAGGGAGAACTGGGGCGAGGAGGCGCGGTGGCTGGTCGGCATGCTCAACGCGGCCATGCCCCTGATGGAGGCGCTCACCCTCCTCATCCGGTCCGAGCGGCCCGCGCCCGCGGGACTGCCGGAGGAGGTGCGGCGGATCGCGGACGCCGTCCGGGCCGGGAACCGGGACGCGGCGATCCCGCCCTTCCGCGGGGACCCGGAGTTCGCCCGGCCCGTCGAGTTCGCCCGGCGGCGGCTCTCGGAGGCGCACCCGGAGGACCCTGACTGGCTCGGCATGCCGAGACCTCTGCCGGCCCGGGCGTACCGGGCCACGCTGATGGCCTTCACTTCCGGGGCGGCCTGGTGGTACGGGCTCCGGCTGGCCCTGTGCATGGCGATCGCCTCGGCGTTCGTCGAGTTCCCCGGGGTGCTCCATGACCTCTGGATCCCCACGGTGCACTCCCTCTGGCTTCCGCTGACGGTCGCCGTGGTCCTGAAACCCGACTTCGGCTCGGTCTTCGTCCGGTCCCTGCTGCGCGGGATCGGCACGATCGTCGCGGCCGTCCCCACCCTGCTGGTGCTGGTGGCCGTCCCGCGCGGTTGGGCCGCCGTCCCGCTCGCGGTGTTCTTCGGCGGGCTGATCCCGGTGCTGAAGGGCAGGTCCTTCGCGATGCGGACGGTCGCCGTCACCCCCCTCATGCTCTTCCTGTTCGACATGGTCTCGCCCGTGCCCTCCGACGAACTCGTGCTGGCCCGCCTGTCCGACACCCTCCTCGGATGCCTGATCGTGCTGGTCTTCGGCTACGCCTTCTGGCCGGGGAGCCGCCGGTTCCGGATCAGTGACGGGTTCGCCGCCGGGTTCGGGGCGCTCGCCGACTACCTCGACGAGGCCTTCACCGGTTCCCGGGACGTCCGGGCCCGGGACCGGCGGGCGCTGCACCGCACCCTCGACGCCGTCCGGGTCGACCTGCGGCAGGTCCGGTCCGAACCGCCGCCGGCCAGCCGCACGGGCGCCGCCTGGTGTCCGGTCCTGGGCGCGCTGGACGCGCTCGTGGACGCCGTCACCGCGGCCTCCGTCAAGGTCCGCGGAGGCGCCGAAGCGCCGCCGCAGCAGGCGGTCGGGGCCATCTCGGCGGATCTCCGGGAGATGGCCGCCGCGGTCCGCGACGGACGGCCGCCGCCGGCGCGGGACCTGCCCGGCCCCTCCGCCGAGGGCGTCCTCGGCGAAGCGGCCGCCCAGACCCGTCGCCTGCGCAGGACCCTTCCGCTGTGACGGCCGCGTCCCTCATCGGGTCCCTCACCTGGTCCTTCACCTGGTCCTTCGCCGGGAGCGCTCACCCGATGCGCAACTCCGTGTCGAGGCCCTCGGCCTCCTCGCGGGCGCTCGGGCGGAAGGCCAGCAGGACGTCCACGGCCTTGCCGATGACGTAGGTGATCACGAAGCTGTAGCAGCCGACGGCGAGGATGGCGACGATCTGCTTGCCCAGCAGGGAGATCGAGCCGCCGTAGGCGAGGCCGGCGGTGGGGCTGCCGTACTTGCCGGTGGCGAAGAACCCGAGCAGGACCACGCCGACGATGCCGCCGGCCCCGTGGATGCCCACGACGTCCAGGGTGTCGTCGTACCCGGCGGACGTCTTGACCTCGACGGCGTAGGTGCAGACGACGGCGACGACGATGCCGAGGACCGTCGCGCCGAGCAGGTTGACGTAGCCGCAGGCCGGCGTGATGGCCACCAGGCCGGCGAGCGCGCCGGTCGTGCCGCCCAGCCTGGAGAACTGACCGAACCGCGCCCGTTCGAGCAGCATCCAGACCAGCATCGCGACGCACCCGCACATCATGGTGTTGACCACCGCGTTCGCCGCGAGGGCGCCGTCCGTCAGCGCCGATCCGCCGTTGAACCCGAACCAGCCGAACCACAGCAGCCCCATGCCGGCCATCACCAGCGGGATGTTCTTCGGCTCGGGAGGGCCCTCCCTGCGGAAGCGCAGGCCCGGTCCGAGCACCAGCGCCAGCGCCAGGCCCGCGATGCCGGAGTTGAGCTCGACGACCAGGCCGCCGGCGAAGTCCAGCGCGCCCCAGCGGTTGATCCAGCCCCCCTTGGAGAACACCCAGTGTGCGACCGGCAGGTAGACGAGGGTCACCCAGACCACCCCGAAGACCATCCAGGGCCCGAGCCTGACGCGGTTGGCCACCGAGCCGCTGATCAGCGCGAGCGTGATGATCGCGAAAACGAGCTGGAACATCGAGAACACGTACTCCGGGATGACCCCTCTCAGCACCGACGGGGTGGTCTTGAGGAACTGCCACCGGCCCCAGCCGATGAGGCCGGCCCCTCCCACGTCGTCGCCGAACGCCAGACCGTACCCGTAGAGGAACCAGACGACGCTCACCACGGCGATCGAGACGAAACTCATGTACAGGACGCTGACGAGGTTCTTCGCCCGGACCATTCCGCCGTAGAAGAGGGCGAGTCCCGGCGTCATGAGCAGCACCATGGCGAAGCTGACGAGCACCCATGCCGAATCGCCGGTATTCAACCCAGATCTCATGCCCAACTCCTGGCTTCAGGCGACACCATTGAGGTATGGGCAAACGGCGGGCACGCGAAACACTCAGGTGGAGCGCTCCGGACAAATTTACGGCCATCGGCCTTTACCCTCGGCCGACCAGGAAGGACTTCTCATTTCATTTCGACTCCGCGACGTTTCGGGATGCCCGTCAGTTGGTGGGTTCTGCGGGCGGCCGCCGGTCCGCCGCCGAAGGTGAAGCGCGGCCTGGGAAGGCCGCCGAGCGGCTCCGGACACTTCCGCCGGATACCGCTCGCCCGCCCGTCGGCGACCTGGTTGCGCAGGCGCGGCGACGCGTGCCGGGCGTCGCCGAAGCCGGTGGGCTCCGCCGTCATGCAGGTGTCCTCGTTCTCGATGCCGATGGTGTGGTCGTTCTGACCGAGGGTGCGGCCCCGGCGGTGCGGGTTCCGGCGCCGATGGCCTCCAGGGTGCGTTCGCGGCCGTCCAGGAGGTGGCGCGGCCGGTGGTGAGTCGCCGGGCGACGCCGTCCCGGCCGTGCGGTGTGGGGACCCACGATGTGATCGGGGCCAGGTTCGGCACGGTCGCCTGCACGCTGGGCGGTCCCGCCCGCATGTTGATCAGCTCAAAAGGGCGACCACAACGGAAGATAACCGATAAAGATCTGTGCTTGAGGGAGGACGCGGGCGCTGTTAGCTTCACCCGGTGGACCCCATGCGTGCACAGGCGGAGGCGATCGAGGACTTCGCGGCGGTTCTGCGGGAACTGCGGGAATCGGTTGGCAACCCGCCTTTACGGGAGATGTCGGGAAGGTCGGGGGCGATCTCGCACACGACGCTGCACGAGGCCACGAAGGGCAACCGGCTCCCGAGTTGGGGGACCACCGTCGAGTTCGTCAAGGCGTGCGGCGCGGATCCGGCGGCGTACCGCGAACGCTGGGAGCGGGCGAACCTGGCGGTCAGGTCGGCGAGCGCGGGGAGGCCCGCGTCCGCCGTGCTCGAAGGCTCCGCCGCGAGCACCGGGGAAGCGCAGGCCGCGCACCTCGCCATCGGGCCGCCGGAGCCCCCGGCGGGTGACGAGACCTCGCGATCCCGGCCCGTCCGGCCACCACCGACCGGGCGGATGGCGGGGGACGTCCAGGCGACCTTCCCCGCCCCGAAACGCCGGCGGCGAGTCCAGCTGAGCAGTCCGGGGGCGATCGCGCTGGCCGCAGCCGTCATCGGTACATGGGCCGTGGTCCTCATCGTGGTCGACCGCGACTCCGGCAAGGACGCGCTGGAGGAGTACGGCAACCGGTCGAAGACCGCGCTGTCTCCGGCCGACTGCCCGGTGCAGGCGACCAACCCCGCTGCGGCTCCGCCGAGGCACAAGGGCGACGCCGCCATGTTCGTCGCCGACATCACGCTGCCCGACTGCACGCGCGTCGGCACCGGCCAGAACATCACCAAGGTATGGCGGCTCAAGAACTCCGGAACGGTCCCGTGGGACGGCTACTCGCTGCGCCGCCTCGACCTCCCGCAGAAGGCCGACAACTGCCAGACCATCTCCGAAGTGCCGATCGCCGACACGGAACCAGGCCAGGCGGTCGACATCCGCACCGACATCACCACGCCGCGGAAGCCGGGCTTGTGCTACGTGCGGTTCAAGATGGTGGACGGTGCGGGGAAGGTCGCGTTCCCCGGAAGCCGTCCGGTCAACTTCCAGGTCATCGTCGAAGGGCCGTAGCCCCCGCCGTGGAGGGGCACGGCGGGGGGCTCGGGTCGGACGGTAGTGATCAGGAGAGGACGATCCCGTCGTAGTAGGCCTGGAGGATCCTGGAGTGGCTCCAGCCCGCGTCGGCCTTGTCGCGGGAGCCGTACTGCGACATCCAGTCCCCCGTGACCCAGCCGCCGCACGCCGTCGTCGTGGAGCAGTAGTGGGCCTCAAGGATCTTTCCGCCGCGGGCCATGCGGGTGCCCCACGTCGCGTCCACCGCGGTGCTCGTCGGCGCCTGGGCGGAGCCGGGCCTGTAGACCTGGCTCGACGTGGTGTCGTAGACGTCGAAGCACTGGCCGCCCGACGTCTTGCGGGTCGAGTGCAGCGCCCAGTACCAGCCGTAGCTCTTGACGGCCATCGCCCCGGCCTTCAGGGACTCCGTGGGCCAGCTCGGCACCCACTCGTTGGGCAGGACGTCCTTGACGTAGGTCTTGAACGCCACCCGGTCCACCCGGCCGAGTGACACCCGGTACACCAGGATCGTGGAGGGGAGCTTGTCGTCGGTGCCGTCGGTCTTGCATCCGGTCGGGGGCGGCGTCGAGCTCAGGAACCGGTGCGAGGCGTTCTGGTTCTTGAGCGTGGCGTTCAGGTCGCCCTTGGCGCCGGCCTTGAAGTCCTGGTAGCTGCCGCCGTAGTCGCTGTTGTAGTAGACGCGGACCGTCTCGCCGCTCTTGTTCCAGACCGAGGCGGCGGCGTTCTTGATGCAGGCGCCCTTGCCGTTGCCGGGGCCCTTGAAGTCGTAGCAGGAAGGCTGGGCCGTCCCGTAGTCGGCGACCGAGCCCGTGAAGTCCGAGACCGAGCCCTGGTTGCCGCTGTTGAAGTAGTAGCAGAACTCGCCGGTCTCGCAGTCTCCGTTGCGGGTCGCGGCCGAGGCGGGGGAGGCCGGGATGAGGGCGGCCCCGCCGAGCGCCATCGCGGCGGTCGTCGCGGTGAGCCGCGAGATCAGCCGCACGCTTCGTGTGGACACAGTCGTCTTCCCCTCCGGTGGAGGCCGCTGCGCTCTATCGGACGTTGTAGCCCTGGGAGTTCCAGAACGAGGTCGGGTTCGGGTTGTCCAGGGTCGGGTCGCCGACGCTCTTGGCTGCGTGCGTCTGCTGCCCGGGACGCATCTCGACGTGGGTGTGGGCGGACGAGCTGGACGACACCCCGTGCCACGACTCGTCGGCGATGACCTGGCCGCGGCTGATCGACTGCCCCACGCTCAGCGAGGACCGCGGAGCGGAGTGCAGGTAGATCACCGTCTTGCCGAGCGAGGCGTTGTAGACGGAGATCGTGGACAGTCCCGAACTGCCGGTGGCGCCGCGCGCGATGTAGATGATCTTACCGGCCACCAGGGCGTGGACGTCGGAGCCGATGCCGCGGGCGATGTCGATGCCCTCGTGCCGGCCGGGCGTGGTGGTGTAGCCGTCGAAGCCGCAGGTGATGCTCCCGCCGCTCGTCGCGTACAGCCCGTAGGACATGTTCGTGCGCGCCGACGGCGAGAACTCGTGCGAGGCGTTCTGGTTCTTGAGGGTCGCGTTCAGGTTGCCCTTGGCGCCGGCCTTGAAGTCCTGGTAGCCGCCGCCGTAGTTGCTGTTGTAGTAGACGCGGACGGTCTTGGTGCTGTTGTTCCATACCGACGCGGCGTTGTTCTTGACGCACGTGCCCTTGCCGTTGCCGTCGCCCTTGAAGTCGTAGCAGGAGGGCTGCGTGGTGCCGTAGTCGGCGACCGAGCCGGTGAAGTCGGAGACCGAGCCCTGGTTGTCGCTGTTGAAGTAGTAGCAGAACTCGCCGCTCTCGCACGTGCCGTTCCGGGCCGCCGCCGAAGCGGGCGACACGAAGACCGACACGACCCCGCCGAGCGCGACGGCGCCGGTCACCGTCGTGGTGAGGACCTTGGTGAGCTTGTTCATGCCGTTCTCTCCTCTGTTCTCGTTCCTGTCGTCGTTGCCTGGTGTACGGACGGACGGGTCAGGTTCGCTGGTACTCCTCCCAGGTGCGGATGGTCACTTTCGGGCCGTCGTCGGGGCCGCGGCCGGAGAGGCCGTTCAGGCCGAGGTAGTAGTCACCGGTCTGGTGCTGGGCCTGGCTTGAGAGATCGGTGTCGCTGATGGCGGCGGCGTGGATGTGCCACGGCCAGTCGCCCTGGGCGGGGCTGCGCACCCATGCGGCGAAGCCGACACGGCGCAGCGCGCGGGCGACCGCGGTGCGGGCGGCGGAGTCCATCCCCTTCACCGAGACGTCGACGACGCCTCCGCCGTCGTGGGTGCCCGCGGACGTGGGGTCGCCGCCGGGGTTGTAGGAGCCCTGGTCCAGCGCGAGGTCGCGGCCGAGCAGCCGCGCCGCCTCGGCCAGCATGCTCCGCGTCCGGGCGTTGACGACGACCCCGCCGGTGGACCCGCGGGCACCCGGTTCGATGACGTCGGCGACCGTGAAGCGTCCGGTCCCGAGCTGGGCGAGCGACGTCCTGCCCGGCAGCCCGTTGGCGGCGAGGCCGGTGTAGCCGAGCGACTTCTGGTATTTCGCGTAGGCGGCGGTCGTGGTGGTGCCGAAGTAGCCGTCGACCCATGCGGCGTCGAGCAGGTTCCGGTCGCGCAGTGCCTGCTCGACCAGGAGCACGCCGGCCTTCGCGCCCGGGGTCAGCGTGTCGTCCGCCCGCCGCGGGTCGATCTGGGCGGCCTTGACGGTGGCCTCCATGTTCACGCTGGGCAGGGCCCGGGCGCCGGGGACCCGGCCGCCGGCCGCCTGGGCCGCCGGCGACCCGGCCGTTCCGGTGAGCGAGGTGAGCAGGGTCGCCGTCACGACGGCGGCGGCATACGAAGGCGGCTTCATCGGGTCTCCTGGTAGGGGAGCCGGGCGCAGAGCCCGCGACGAAGACCACGGTCGCCCGACCGCGCACGTGTTCACAAGAAGATCGTTGTTGTCAGCCTGTCCGCCAGGCGATTCCGTACAGACGCCCACGCGATCTGACAGATGGGACACCCGTGTCCGGGAAGCCGCCAGGGCGGAAACGGACGTCGTTGGAAGGGCGACGATCATGGGCAGAATACGAGGCATGACGCGGACTGTGAATCTGCCCGGCGGCACCGCGCTGCCGTTGATCGGTTTCGGGACCTGGCAACTGCGGCCCAAGGCGGCGTACGCCTCGGTGCGCGCGGCGCTCGAGATCGGTTACCGGCACGTCGACACCGCGACCCTGTACCGCAACGAGGCGGACGTCGGCCGGGCCGTGAAGGACAGCGGCGTGGACCGGGAGCAGGTCTTCCTCACCACCAAGTTGCGCCCGCAGGACGCGCGGCACGCCCGCCGCACCCTGGAGTCGAGCCTCCGGCTGCTCGACACCGGCTATGTGGACCTCTGGCTGATCCACTGGCCGACCGGCCGGGACGAGTTCGTCCCGACGTGGGAGGCCCTGCTGGAGGCGAAGGACGCGGGACTGGCCCGCAACGTCGGGGTGAGCAACTACAGCCCGGCGCTGATCGACCGGCTGACCGAGGCGACCGGGCGGCGACCGGCGGTCAACCAGATCTCGTGGGGCCCGGCGCAGCACGACCCGGCCCTGCTGGACGAGCACCGGCGCCGGGAGGTCGTGGTCGAGGGCTACAGCGGTCTGAAGAACACCGACCTGCGCGACCCGGTCCTCACCGGGATCGCCCGGCGGCACGGCGCCACGCCCGCCCAGGTCGTCCTCCGCTGGCACCTGGAGCACGACATCGTGATCCTTCCCCGGTCGTCGCGCCCGGAGCACATCGCCGCCAACTTCGACCTGGACGGCATCGCCCTCACGGACGAGGACGTCGCCGCCATCGACGCCCTCGCCCGCGGCGCCTGACCTGGCCCGTCCCGCGCGAGCGGGGGCCAGGAGAGCGGCGGAAGCCCGTCGTCAGCGGGGGTTGCCGGCGCGCCAGGCGACGTAGTCGGCGACCGCCGCGGCGGCGCCGAACTCCGGCGTGAAGCCCGTGTCGCGGGTGAGCCGGCCGATGTCGAGGTAGGGGTCCTCGCCGGGGCCGTTCCGCCGTCCGGGCAGGAGGTCGAGCCGCAGGCCGGGCGTGATCGCCTCCAGGGCGTCCGCGAACTCGCGGTTGGCGACCGGACGGCCGCTGGAGACGTTGTAGGTGTCGTGCCCCAGTGTCCTCGCGGTCATGAGGAGGGCGATCGCGCGCCCGGCGTCCGGTGCGTAGCAGCAGTCGCCCCCGTCGCCGTCGTGCAGCGGGGGCGGCCGCTCACCGCGGAGCACCGCGTTGATGTACGGCGGGACGTGGAAGAACGGGGAGTCCGGATCGACGAGCGGCCCCCAGATCGTCCCGATCCGGAGTACGACCGGCTGGACGCCGCTGCCCTGGAGGGCGTGCGTGGTGAGCGGCTCCACGGCCTTCTTGAAGGCGACGATCAGGTGCGGCAGTTCCGTGGCGGGGAGCGCGAGTTCCTCCCGCCAGGGGATCTCGGAGCGGCCGGCGTACGCGCCGAGGCTGCTCGCGACGGCGAACCTGCGGACGCCCCAGGCGCGGGCGGCGTCCAGCGCGTTGAGCAGGCCGGTCGTGTCCGTGCGGAAGTAGCGGACCGGGTCCTCGCCGGGGATGCTGCCGGCGAGGTGGACGATGTCGCCGATGTCGTGGCGGTCGGCGAGGGCGAGGAAGGCGTCCCGGTCGGTGACGTCGAGGCGTTCCACCGTGACCCGGCCGGCGAGGAAGGACGGGACCTCGCTCCGGCGGTGCGAGGTGACGACCACCTCGTGCCCGAGGTCGGCGAGCGCGCGGGCGGTGTGGGCGCCGATCATGCCCAGTCCTCCGGTGACGAGGATCATCGGACCACCTCGTAGCGGAGGTGGGTCACGCCGGGCGCCGGGACGGCCTCCAGCAGCCGGAGGTCCACGTGCTCGGGGAGCGCGCGGAAGAAGCCGTGACCGCCGCCGAGCAGGACGGGCACCTGGTGGAGGATCACCTCGTCGACCAGGCCCGCCGCCAGCGCGGAGGTCAGCACCCCGCCGCCCATGAGGGCGACGTCCTTGTCGCCGGCGGCCTCGCGCGCCGCCGCGACCGCGTCCTCGATCCCGCCGGTGACGAGGGTCTGCCGCTCGCCGATCCCGGGAACCGTGCCGTGGCCGAGGACGAAGAGCGGCGCCGTCGGGTGGGGGCCGCCGCCTCCCCAGCGCCCGGAGTGCTCGAAGGTGACGCGCCCCGCCACCACCGCTCCGACGCGTGCCGCGGCGGCGTCGAAGAAGCGGACGCTCGCCTCGCTCAGCTTGAATCCGCCGAACTCCCGGCTCGGGGTGTCCCCGTCGAAGTACCAGTCGAAGAGCGTCGGCGCGTCACCGAGACCGCGTCCGAGTTCCTCCTGCCCGTCGGGGGTGCGGCCGCTGATGTAGCCGTCCACCGAGACGGCATGGGCGCTGAATACCCTGCTCATATGTGTCCTTCGCTGATGGTGGCTTCGGGTCCGTCCGAGGCGTTCAGCGCTCGGCCCGGTCGTAGAGGAGGCAGATCGCGCCGCTCGCGGTGACCTGGCTGGAGGTCAGCGTCCACGACGCGGACGGGCCGTCGGGGAACAGCCGGGCGCCGCCGCCGACGAGTTCCGGGCACAGGGTGATGCTCAGCCGGTCCACCTCGCCCGCCTGGAGGAGGCTGCGGATCACGCTGGCGCTGGCCAGGACGATGATGTCGCCGCCCTCCTGCTCGCGCAGTCGCCTGACCGCCGTGACGGGGTCGGTGCCGGCGATGCGGGCGTTGTCCCAGACGGCCTCCTTGAGCGTGGTGGAGAAGACGACCTTCTCGGCCGCGTCGAGCCACCGGGAGAACTCCCGGTCCCGCGGGTCGGCGCTCTCGTCGTCGGCGACCGCGGGCCAGAACCCGGCGAAGCCCTCGAAGTTCTTGCGGCCGAGCAGGGCGGTGGTCGCCGTGCCGGTAACCATCACCATGTGGTCGCGGGCCGCGGACGTGGTGGCGTGGGGGACGATCCAGCTCATGTCGTACTCGCCGCCGGGGCCGTTGATGCGGCCGTCCAGGGACAGCGCGATGTTGGCGGTGACGGTGCGGTGGGCGTTCTGTTCAGTCATCGGACGGTTCCTTTTCGGTCGTGGTCAATACCCCTCCACAGTGGCGGCACGGATGGGAGGCTGTCGTCGTCAGAGTTGGTGACATCCGGTCCGGGCTTGGAGGGGCGATGACCGGTTCCGTCGTCAGCCCGGTGCTGGTCGGACGGGACGACGAGACCGCCGTGCTGCGGGCGGCCTACGAGAGTTCCCGGGCGGGGAGCCCTCGGACGGTCCTGGTCTCCGGTGAAGCGGGCATCGGCAAGTCGCGGCTGGTCGCGACGGCGGTGGGGGGCCTGCCCGGCGATCCGCTGGTGCTGTCCGGGGGATGCCTGGAACTCGGCTCGGAGGGCACTCCGTTCGTACCGTTCGTCGCCGTCCTGCGCGATCTGGTGCGCCGCCTCGGCCGCGACCGGGCGGCGGCGCTGCTTCCGCCGGGCGGGGCCGCGCTCGGCGACCTGCTCCCGGACCTCGGCCCGGCGCCCGTGCGGTACGGGCCGGCCCGGCTGCTGGAGGAGATGCTGTCGCTGCTGGGCCGGGCGGCGGAGGAGCGGCCCGTCGTCGTGCTGGTCGAGGACCTCCACTGGGCGGACGCGTCGAGCCGCGAGCTGTTCGCCTACCTGGCCCGCAACCTGGCGGGCGCCGCCGTGCTGCTGGTCGGCACCGTCCGCACCGGCGAACTGGCCGCAGGGCACCCGAACTGGCGGACGCTGGCCGAGCTGGGCCGCAGCGGCGCGGTGTCGCGCATCGTCCTCGGCCCGCTTAAGCACCGGCACGTCGCCGCCCTCCTGGCGGCCGTGGACGGACGGCCTCCCGACCCGGCGCGCAGCGCCCGGATCCACCGGCGCAGCGGCGGGAACCCGCTGTTCGTCGAGGCGCTGAGCTCCGCGGGCGAGACGCCGCCGGGCGATCTGCGGGCGCTGCTGCTCGCCCGGGTCACCGACCTGCCGGACCCGTCCCGCGAGGCGCTGGAGGTCATGGCGGTGGCGGGCGCCGAGCTGGACGACGACCTCGTCCGCGCGGTCGCCGGCGGGCCGGGCCGCGGGCTCGGGGACGCCCTCGGCGACCTGACCGGGCGGGAGCTGGTGGTGGCACGGGAGGGCGGGTACGCGATCCGCCACGACCTCCTCCGCGAGGCGGTCTACGAAGCGCTGCCGCCGCCCCGGCGGCGGCGCATGCACGCCCGGTACGCGGCCGCGCTCGCCGGCCGCGCCGCGCCCGGCGACCCTGCCGCGGGCGGTACGGCCCTGGCCGAGCACTGGACCGCCGCGGGCGAGTTCGAGCGGGCCCTGCCCGCCGCATGGCACGCGGCCGGCCGCGCCGGGCGCCAGAACGCCTACGACGAGCAGCTCCACCTCCTGGAGCTGGTCCTGGAGCACTGGCCGAAGGTGCCGGAGCCGGTCGACGCCATCGGCGCCGACCGGGCGGTCGTGCTGGAGCGCGCGGCCACGGCGGCGTTCAACGCGGGCAGGTCGGCCGCCGGCGTGGCGTACGGCACCGCGGCGCTGGACGAGCTGGACCCGGCGGCCGAGCCGGAGCGGGCGGCCCGGCTGCTCGGCCTGCGCGGCCGGTTGCAGAGCCGCATCGACGGCGGGGGACGCGACGACCTGCGGCGGGCGGTCGCGCTGGCACCGCCCGGGGCCTCGGAGGAGCTGCGCGGCCGGCTGCTGTCCGCCCTGGCGTTCGTGGAGTTCATGGCGTTCGACCTCGACGACTGCCGGCGCCACGCCGCGCAGGCCCTGGACCTCGCCGACCGGCTCGGCGACGACGCCCTGCGCGCGCCCGCGCTGCTGGTGCTGGGCGCGCTCCACGGCACCGACGGTGAACTGGACCGGGCGGGCGGCGCCTTCGCCGAGGCCCGCCGCGCCGCCGACGCGGCCGGCGACGCGCACACGTTCCTGACCACCTTCCAGTGGGAGTCGACCTTCCTGGGCGACGCCGGGCGGTACGAGGAGGCGGTCGAACTGGCCCGCACCGGGCAGTCGGCCGCCGAACGGCTCGGCCAGGCCCGGTCCCGCGGCAGCATGCTCGCCAACGCCCGCGGCGTCCCGCTGCTGCTGCTGGGGCGCTGGGACGAGGCCCTGCGCGTCGTCGAGGACGCCCTCGCCCTGGCGCCGCCCCCGCTGTACGCCGCGTACCTGCGCCTGATCGCCGCGGACATCGCGCACCGGCGCGGTCATACCGAGCTGGGCGGGACGCTCCTGCGCCAGGTCACCGAGTTCGCCGTGCACACGGTCGGCGCGGCGGAGGCGAAGTCCTGGCTGGCACTGCTGCGCCTCACCCGCTCGATCGACCAGGACGACCCCGACACGGCGGACCTGATCGTGGGCGAGCATCTGGCGACGGCACCGGAGACCTGGCCGCCGCAGGAGACGGCGCGGCTCGCGGTGCTCGGCGCGCGCGTGCAGCGGGCCCGGCGTGCGGCCGCGCCGCGGAACCGGCGGGTCGCGGCCGAGACCGCGGACCGGCTCGCGGCCCTCGACCGCATGCTCGGCACGGTGCGCACCACCACCCCGGTGATCGACGCCTTCCGGCTCACCTTCCGCGCGCTGACGGAGGGCGGCGGACTGCCCGTCTGGGACGGGGCGGCCGCGGCCTGGCGCGACCTCGGCAACCGCCACGAGACCGCCGTGGTACTGGTGGAGGCGGCGGCCGCGGCGCTCGCGTCGGGCAACCGTCCCGGCGCCCGGTCCCGGCTGTGCGAGGCACGCGCCGTCGCCGCCGACCTGGGCGCCGCACCACTGCTGGCGCGCATCGACGACCTCGCGGCCCGCGGGCGCCTCACCGCCACCGAGAGCGGCGCGTCCGACCCCGCCTTCGGCCTGACCCCCCGCGAACTCGACGTCCTGCGCCCCCTCGCGGGCGGGCGGACGAACCAGCAGATCGCCGCCGAGCTCTTCATCTCCGCCAACACCGTCGCCACCCACGTGACCAGGATCCTCACCAAGCTCGGCGCCGCGTCCCGGACCCAGGCCGCCGCCAAGGCCCGCGAGTCCGGCCTCTTGGACGCCCCGCCCTGACGCGGCGCGTTCACCGGAGCACGCGTCGGCCGTTCCGCGGCGCGGCCGCCGGGTGAGGCGCCGGGGTCAGACAACGGTGGCGGGCTGCTCTCGGGGTGTCAGCCGCAGCCGCACCACAGTGGGAATCGACTCGCGTTCGAGGGCGGCGCAGAGGCGCGGGACGGCCTCGTCCTGGATGCGGCGCCGCAGTTCGGCGGGGTCCGCCTCCTGCCCGTAGGCGATGCTCAGCCGCAGTCCTGCCCCGCCGGACGAGCGGATCAGCAGGGCCCGCACCCTGCGCACGCCCGGGTACTCGCCGATCTCGGCTTCCAGCGCGTCCGTGATGGCCTTGGCCTCCACCCGCGTCGCGCCGGCCTGGACGTCCGGCTCCAGTGAGAGACCCCGCAACCGGCTCGACCGGAGTTGCGCGAGCATCCAGGACAGTCCCAGCAGCGCCAGGACGACGGCCACGGCGGCGACGGCCGGCCAGAACCAGCCGTGGCCGTCGGCGAAGCGGCGCGCCTCCCCGGTGAGCACGGGGCCCGAGGCCCGGGCGTCCCCGAAGGCGCCGAAGCCGCGTGCGAGGCCGGCGCCCCCGGCGGCGAACAGGATCACGCCGAGAACGAGGAGGCCGGTGCGGTTGATGTGCGCGTGGCGGCGGTCCATGTCAGTCCTCCCGGTGCTTCATTCGCACCATGACGGAGCGGGCGGGCACCGGCCGGAGCCGGTCGAGCCGGTCGCGCACCGCCTCGGTGATCCCCGTGTCCAGGCCCGCGGGCTCGCGCATGGGCGTCCGCGCGACCACCCGCACCCGCCGGCGGCCCAGCCGGACCCTGCTGACCCCCGACACCCCCGGCGCGCCTTCGGCCGCGGCGGCGACGGTGCGCTTGAGCCCCCGCCTGCTCACGCCCATCATCAGGCTCGGATCTCGCCCGTGCAGCGGGACGATCCGGGACTTGCCCGGCAGTACGGCGGCCAGCACGAACCAGACGCCGATCAGTGCCAGGGCAGCGAAGATCGCGCGGGCGTCCACCCCGTCCCAGTTCCGGTCCCGCACCCACCCGTAGGGGAAGACGTGCGCCGGGCGGTCCACGGCCGCCGAGATCACCTCGATCGCCGCCAGCACGCCGGCCGCCGTCATCAGCAGCGCGGCGGCGAGGGCCGGCAGCATCCGCTGCGAGCGGAACGTGTGCCTGGCCGCCCGGTCGGCCTTCCGGGCGTCGGCCCTCCGCGTGCTCGGCTCCGTGGCGGCCCGCGCCCCGGCCTGCGCGGTCACAGCACGGTCCTCTCGCCCGTGGCGGGCCGTCCCAGTTCGGCCACCTCGACGTCCACCTGCCCGACGGTGAGACCGGTCAACTCCGCCACCCGCTCGCGCACCCTCTGGCGCACTTCGCGGGCGACCGCGCGGACCGGCATCGGGTAGGCCACCGACAGCGCCACCTTGGCCGTGACGAGGTCGCCGTGCACCCGCACCTCCGTGCGGGCGGGACCCCGCCCGGGGATCGGCACGCCGACCAGGGTCCGGCCGAGCCCGCCGGACGCCTCGACGTCCTGCGCGGCCTCGGCGACGATGCGCGCGACGCTCCGCTCACGGATCGTCGTCCTGCCCCGCTCGGCGCTCGTCATCGCGGACGCCGCCCCGTGCGGCCCGTCGAGAAGATCTGCCCGAGGTCGAGGCTGCCCTCGATGACACGGCCGATCACGAAGCCGAGCGCGCCGAGGAACAGGACGAGGAAGAACGCGCCGGCGCCGCCGAACGCTCCGGCGAACCCCAGTGCCAGCCCGACGACCAGGCCGATCACGGGCCACGGCACTCTCATGTCCATTCTGATCACCCTCTCGGCTCGGCGGGGCCCTCGCCGTCACCGGCCGCGTCCCCGATCACCACGTCCCCGATCATCACGTCCACCGTCCGCCGGCCGGCCAGCGGGCGCACCAGACGCCGCACCTGCTCGGCGATCTCGGCGAAGGGCCGGCCGTACCGGACGACCACCCCCACCTCGATCACCGCGTCGTGCACCACGACGCCCACGTAGGGGGGGCCGGCGCGGTAGGTCGCGATCCAGCCGCGCGGACCCGCCGTCAGTCCCAGCACGTCCGGGCACGTCAAGGCGATCTCGCCGACCCGCTCCGCCAGTTCGGCGAGCGGCTCCCGCCGGCCGGGCGCCGCGCTCGGCCGGGCGGCCGCCGTGCCGGTCCCTCCGGAGGGTGCCCCGCCCGGCAGGACCCCCGGCCGCGCTCCCCCGGCGAGGAACTCCGGCCCGGCCGGCCCCCTGCCGCGGGCCGGGTCCGGCCCGCCGGCCGGGGCGGGCCGGGGCTGGTGGGCCGCGCCCACCACGTCGGTCCAGGAGATCATCGAACTCGGGACTCCTCGGGCCGCGGCTCCGGCGGCTGCTCGTCGGCCACGTGCACGTCGTCCACGGTGATGTTCACCTCGACGACCTCCAGGCCGCACATGTGCTCGATCTCGTTGACCACGTTGGTGCGCACGGCGGCGGCCAGGTCCGGAATGGACAGCCCGTACTCCACGACGAGATCGATGTCGACGGCCGCCTGGCGCTCACCGACCTGTACGGCCACGCCCTGCGTGCTGTCGGCCGTCACGCCCGGCAGCCGCTCCCGAACCGTCCCGAGCGTCCGGGACATGCCCGCGCCCATCTCGTGCACGCCGCCGACCTGCCGTGCGGCCATCGTGGCGATCTTCGCCACGACGTCGTCGGCGATCCTGGTGCTGCCGCCGGACGTGACGAGTTCGCTCGACCCCCCGTCGGCGCCCCGCTTGCGCCTGGTCCCGACCGCGGCCTGCTCGGCTCCTCGCCTGTCGTCCTGACTCACGATGCCCCCCATGCCCTGCGTCGGCTGACGTGCGGATGATGCTCACGGGGCGTGACCTGAAACAGCCATACAGTCAAAAGGCGGGTCAATGTCGGACTAAATTAGAGGAACCGGAGACGCCCGTCAGGCCGCGCCGCCGCGCTCGGAGGGGCGGGCCGCGGCCGCCACGTCTTCGGCCACGCGGCCGCGCACGTGCTCGATGAGGCGGATCATGTCCGGGCAGTAGACCGTGGGGTTGTCGAAGCCCGTCCCGTGCCGGTAGCGGTGGACCTGGAGGCCCGCCCCGCACACGGCGACGAACCGGCAGGCCCGGCACCGCTCGCACAGGGCCGCCGCGCCGAGCTGGCGCTCGACGGCGGCCGGCAGGGCGCGCGCCGCGTCCAGGGAGTCGCGCAGGACGTTCAGGCCGGTGCCGGCGGACGCGGCGGTCATCGGTTTGAGCAGGTCGGAATGCTCGATCGCGCCGTCGGTCTCGATGACGGCGTACCGTACGGGGGCGAGCCCGAGGCCCTCACTGCCGACGACTCCGCCGAGCAGCAGGGTGAGCAGGTCGCTGAACGTCCGGACGTCCGCGGGCGGCTCCGCCGCGCCGTACCAGCGGTCGAAGATCTCGATGAGCCAGTCGGCGTACGGCGTGGCGGGCGACCCCTCGGCGCGTCCCGGGGGAGGCGCCGACCAGTTCCCGTGGGGGAGGAGGAAGTCCACGCGGGGCGGGCGGTGGCGCAGCAGCGCCTCGTAGGTCGCGACCGGGTCGTTGCGGAGGTCGATCGTGCAGAGGATGCCCGAGAACAGGTGCCGGTACGGGCCGGTGGACAAGGGGTGCAGCGCGGCCGACACCGAGGCGTGGCTTCCCCGGCCGTCCGGCAGACGGCGGTGCCTGTCCTGGGCGTCGGCGTCGCCGTCCATGCTCACACCGATCCGGACGCCGAGCCGGTCGAGCTGGGCGAGGCGGGCCCCGGTCAGGCGGGTGCCGTTCGTCTGCACGAAGAACGACGCGGACACGCCTTCGGCGCGCACGGACCGGACGACCCGCTCGATCAGGGGCGGCGCGGCCAGCAGCGGTTCGCCCCCGTGCAACACGACGTCGACCGAGGGAAGCGCGTGCGCGCGGACGTGGTCTCCGATGCGCCGGGCGGCGGCGTCCACCACCTCGGGCGGCATCGTGACCGGACGGTCGCGCCAGCTCTGGTCGCCCATCTCGTAGACGTAGCAGTAGTCGCAGGCCAGGTTGCAGCGGCTGTGGATCTTGAGGATGAACTCCCGGAAGGGCAGCGCCTCGCGGGCCGCGGGCGGGCTCATGCGACCGGGTCCGGCAGGTCGAGGACCGTCCGCAGGCACCGGGGCAGCGGCCCGTTGGCGGCGATCCAGTGCTCGCGGTGCGCGCGGAACCGCTCCGCAGCCAGCGCGGCGGCCGGCCCCGGGACCGGCTCGGCCACCCACCCGTCCAGCACGTGCCGCATCCCCTGGACGAACCGCTCGGTGAGCGCGGGCAGGCGGTCGTGCGAGCAGAGCTGGACCAGCCCGAGCCGCACCGCACCGCGCCAGTGCGCGTACTCCAGATGTGCCGCCAAGGCGTGCTCGCCCTGCTCCAGCCAGCGCTGCCGCCGCCAGAAACGCACGACGCCCATGAACGCGTAAGTGCCGTGCAACAGGCCGGCGAACGGCCTCGGGTCCGGGCGCCAGGGCGCGTAGTACCGGCGGCCGTCGTCCCCGGGCAGCAGCTTCACCGCGTCCATGACCGCCGCCAGCTTGCCGTGCTGGGCCTCATGCACGAGCGTGACCGCGAGCTGTGTCGGGTCGACGGGCAGGGAGAGCGCGACGCAGCCGTAGTGCTCCCGCGAGGTGGCGCTGCGGAACGAGCCGATGGAGGCCCGCAGGGGCGTGAGGGTGGACACCGTGCCGGAGAGCTCGCGCGCGCTGGCGCCGTGGTGGCGCGACAGCAGGTCCCAGCTCTCGCCGAGCGTCCGCTCCAGTTCGGCGACGGCGGCCTCGGAGAGGCGCTCGGCTCCGGCGGACGACGCGGCGGGGAAGCGGAACGGGTCCACATCGTCGAGAAGGAGCTCGATCTCGGTTCTCCCGGCGGACGGCGCGCGGAGGGTGCGCAGCCCCCGCCAGCCCGGCGCGTCCGGGGGCCCGTCGACGGGGACGGGTGAATTCGTGCGTCCGGCCGTGGCGACGACCTCCCGGCCGTCATGGACGATCCGCACCGTCTCGGCGCCTCCGGGCGCTGTGAGCACGCCCACCGAGGGCAGGGTCGCCACGCCGAGGGAGACGGGAACGGTGAACGTCCCCGCGCAGCGCCCGCGCACCGCCACGGCCGCGGCCATCCCCGCGAGCTGCGCGGGGCGCACGCCGGGCGGGTCGCCGGGCGAGGCGCCGCCCTGGAGGACGCGCAGTGCGTGCAGGCCCCACCCGCCGGTCGAGGGGTGCCTGATGACGGCCGCGGCGGCGTCGGGGACGCGCCGCCTCAGCTCCATCAGCTGCTCGAAGCCGTGCCGGGCCGCCCCGGCCTCCGGGTGGCCGGTCCGGCGGGCGGCGTCCACCACGGAGCGCAGCAACAGCAGGTTCCGGCTGTGCTGGATCGCTCCCAGCGATTCGATCGCACCGGACGTCGCCATTCCCGAGGCGAGCGAGTCGAAGTCGGCACCGGAAAAGGAGTGATTCATCAAAGTCATAAAGCCCGGCCTTCCGCCGAACGCCCCATCACCAGCATTTTAGTCCGCATCCCGTGATCGTTACACGTCGCCGCCTCCTCCCGTATGCACCCGTCACATGTCGGGAGCCGCTTGCCGTCGGGTAGCGAGTCCGTGACTCGTCCCCGGCGGACGGCGCCGGCGCGCTATTCTGACCGCGGAGGACGATCAATGAGTGTGCGCAGGCTGTTCTTCTGCACGGTCGGTCTGCTGCTCATCGGGTGCGTGAGCCGCCCCTTCGGCGCGGCCGCGGAATTGCCGTCCTCGTTATCGGACGCTTCGCCGCCCTTATCCGCGGCGTCCCCCGGCACGGGGGACCGGCGGGAGGCCGCCACCGTGTACTGCCTGTCCCGCCCCGGCCAGATGACCACGGCCCTCCTGGCGCTCGGACTCCCCGTCCCGGGGGCCGCGCCCGCACCGGCGCCCACCGGGGCACCGCCGGGGACTCCGGCCCCCACCGCGACGCCCGCCCCTTCCGGAGCGTCGCCGTGGCCGACTGCGGCCGCTCGCACACCCGGCCCCGCCGAACTGCAGGCCTGGGCCGTACATCATAGAAAGGACTTCGACCGCGCCTGCGACGCCCTGATAGGCGCCCAGACCGTTTCGCGCGAGAAGGAGAAGAAGGGATCATCGGGGTGGGTGTCCGCCGGAAAGGTTATCGGTCCGCTCCTGCTCGGCGCCCTGCTCACCCTCTTCACCACCGAATGGAGAGCGGCCGTGGACCGCGGACGGCGGGAGGGGCTCGAACTCCGCAGACTGGGCAGGGACTTCCTCACCGAGGCGAGCGACTACACCGAGAGGCGCAGGACGGCCGGGCAGCCGTCCGCCCAGGCCCTGCGCGACACCGCACGGAAACTGGCACTCCGACTGGAGGAGATCAAGGCTCGCCGCCCCTGGTGGCGCACTCTTTCCCCGGTGCTCGCGGCCCTCGCCCCGGACCGGCTGGACGCCGCCGTCGTCGCGGGGTGGAGCGACCTGAGTGACGAGGACAGAAAGGCCAGGCACGCGGCGGTCATGGACGTCGTTCACCGGATCGACGCCCAGGTCGGCAGCACAGCGCGCGCCCTGGAGCACCCATGGCGACCGCCGGTCCTCCGCTGGTTCACGTTCTGGCAGAAGGTCCCATCGTGACGGGCGACCCCAGGCCGGGCAACGGGCGCCTCTCGTCGAAGAATCCGCTCCGTCTGGTGCGTTACGTCGACAGGCCGCCCCTGGCCCTGGAGCCCCACCGCGTCGGCAAGCACGCGGATCACTATGTGAAGACGAGTTCGTTCACAGCGTGCTTCTCGGCCTTCAAAAGCGAGATGGACGATATCGAGACGATCCGCGACAGGGGCCATCTCGTTTTCGTGCACGGGGTGGAGGGCACCGGAAAGACGTCCCTGATCTGCAGGTGCGTCCATTTCCTCAAGGAGCTCGCCGGGCAGACCGACCTGCAGGTCGTCGACGCCAGGACGCTGAGCGGCCCGGTCGGGACACCGGAGCGGCGCATGCTGGGACTGGTCTTCAAAATATGCTCGCAGCTGATGGAGAGCGAGCACTTCTCGGGCTCGCCGTCCCGGCTGGAGCGCCTGCAGAGCGTGATCAAGGACGTCGACCGGCTCAAGGCGCGGGAGGGCCTCACCGCGGACCGGGTGAGAGACGAGGTCGCCACCATGCTCTGGGAGATCGGACTGGGCTCCGCCGACGAGGGACCGCTTGTCGTGGTCGTCCTCCCGCGCTCCGCGAGCCTGCTCGACGTGCGGTTCTACGCCGAGGTCGTCCAGCCCTGCATGCTGTTCTTCGCGGAGCTGGAGGACGAGGACACCGATCAGGAGCACCCTCCGTTCGACGGCAACATCTCCGTCATCCCGCTGCGTCCCCGCCCGCTGGCCGTCGAGGACGGCTGGGAATTCGTCCGGCGGCGCCTCTACTGGGAAACGGACCGCCGCGAATCGATGAATATTCAGGAAGACCATATCAAGGCCATTATGACGGCATATGACGGGCGCATGACGATAAGGCTGCTGGTGGACGGGCTGGCGGAGGTCTTCGAACAGATCATTAGGGCTGACAGTTCGCGCGATGTGGGTTACAGTGATCTGGCGTCCCAGTTCATCCTGGCCCCGCCGAGCGAAGAAACGGGCTCCTCATGACTGCTGATCATGAGCCGTCACCGGCGGCACGGCGCAATCCCTTCCCGCCCGGGGCGTCCGCGATGCTGGGCGAACTGCCGGGCGAGGTGGTCAGCCTCGACACCCCGGCGATCCTCACGGTGCGGCGGGTGGTCGACGACTACCTCGCGCGGAGCCTGATCCTCTGGCGGGACGTGCGCTCCCCGCAGGGCGCCGGTCGGCACGGCGGCGAGGCCGGCGCGGCCGACCCGCGGGAGCTGACCGACGACGAGGCGGTGCGCGCGTCCTCCACCGGCGCGAACGGCGAGGTCATCGCCGTCTCCGGGGAGGCGGGCACCGGCAAGACGCACCTGCTCAACACCCTGATCCACCGGTTACGCCATCCGCCGCCCGGCGCCGCCATCCCGCGCAAGATCATTTCCCTGTCGGCGCAGACCTCCGACTTCGGCACGCTGTTCCGGGCCTCCTTCATCACCAGGTTCCACCCCGACGAGCTCAAGGACGTCGCCCTCGGCTACTACGCCGACGTGGTCGCCGAGCGGCTCCGGACCGACTTCCCCCACCTGGCCGAACAGGCGGCGGCGCTGGAGAGGCGCGACCCCGGACTCGATCCCCGGACCCTCGCGCGGCAGGCCGGTCTGGCGGCCAGGGTGCCGAGGCAGCTCCAGGAGCGGCTCTGGCAGGTGACGGGGAACAAGCAGTTCGGCACCGCCTTCGCCCTGCTGGCCGACGTGCAGCTCGCCCTCGCGGTGATGGACTGGCTGGCGAGCGGCGCGCCGCCCGACGCCCGCCTCCAGGAGCAGGGCATCACCGGCGCCCTGTCGTCCAACGCCCAGATGCTGGACTGCATGGGCGCGCTCGCCAGCCTCTTCGGACGGCAGGGCCTGCACTTCGCACTCGTCGTCGACGACATGGAGAAGCTCCTCGGCCGCCCCGGCCCCCTCCTGCCGGACATGACGAACACGGCGGACACCCTGAAGTCGTTCCACAAGCTGCTGCGCACGTTCGTCGAGAGCGGTGGACTGCTCGTCCTCGGCGGCCTGCCCGAGTACCTCGACCAGCTCCCCGACGACGTCAAGTCCCGCATACGCACCCGCATCTCGCCGTCCCCCCTGGACGGCGGGCAGATCGCCGAGTACGTCCGGCTCCGCCAGGGCGGCGTCCTCGAACCGTTCGAGCAGTCGGCCTGCGACGCGATCCACCGGCTCACCGGCGGCAGTCCCCGCCAGGTCGTCAGGCTCTGCTACCGCAGCTTCCAGCTCACCGTGCCGCCCGCGCGGGTGGACGCGCCCGCCGTCCACACGGCGGCACGGCAGGAGAACCTCGGCTACGTGGTGCCGCTGGACGACCTCCTGTCGAACATCTCGGAGATCCTCAACGGCCGGGGCTGGGTGGCCGAGACGAGCTACCCCCTGCTGCCGGAGCGCGAGCGGCCCGACTTCTGGATCCCGATGCCCCCCGGGCAGGACCGCGCGGGCTGCGCGATCGTGGTGAGCGCGCCGCTGGTGCAGCTGGACGAGGCCGAGTCGCTGATCGGCCGCGTCCGCGCCATCCGCAGCAACAGCCCGAAGCGGCGCGTGGTCGTGGTGACGGGGTTCCTGAGCGAGGAGATCCGGCCCTCCCTGACCCAGGCGTGCGGAGCACCGCCGATCGTTTACCTCGCCGACCGGTTCCACGACGTCCTCACCGCCCACCTGGACGGCCTGAACCGGGAGATCATCGGCCACCGCGCCGGCCCCGCGGCCGCCGGCAGCGACATCGCGATGATGCACGACTCGATGGAGCGGATCAGGCGGCAGGTGACCGCCTCGCACGACCACCTGCTCAACCTCCAGAGCCAGGTCGAGCAGATCCGCCAGCAGGCCGACCGGCAGCTCCAGGCGATCAGGAGGGATCTGGCGCACCCGCCCGCGGGTTCCGCCGGAGCCGCCGCCGAGCCGGAGCGGCCCGGACGGGGCCTGCCGGACGCCGTGGCCCGTCCCTTCGCCCTCGCGCGCGAATCCCTCGCCGCGATCGACGACGTCGACGCCTACATCGGGCGTTCCTTCGACCTGTCCCGGGACGACGCGGCCACCGCCGGCGCCATGCTCAGCTACCGGCTGCGCCGCTACGAGATCTTCGAGGCGATCGGCGTGAGCATGGTGCTGCGGCGGCTCGTGACCTCGTTCGAGGAGTCGGTCGCCGGCTGGCTGGCCGGCGTGCGGTCCCGGCCGGGCCCCACCGCCGAGGACCGGGCCCGGCTGGACCGGCTCTGCGAGGCGTTCGAAGCCAGCTACGACGCCGTCCCGCTGTCGGCGCTGAGCCAGCTCGGCACCCTGTCCGACGACGCGGTCCCCGGCCTGAGCGGCTCGGTCGCCCAGGTCGCGATCGTGGACAGCCTTGACGGGCTGAGCGGACGCGTCAGGCGCAACGCACTCAGCGCCGCCGAGGACGCGGTCAGCGGTTCCGATCCGCCGTCCGGCGCCGTGCCGGGCCCCTCGCCCGTCTGAGAGACGTCCCGCCGTCGACGCCCGTCCGCTCCCGCGAGAGACCGCTCCCCCTCAATCTCCGCCCCCCGACTCGCGGACTCCCGCTCTCCCGCTCTCCCGCTTGCCCGGTGCTCACGGCGCGGAACGGCCGCCGGTGTACTCGTCGATGATCGTTTCCAGGCGCCGGTCGGCGTCCCACACGTTCTTCTGCTCCAGGGTGACACCGAAGAGCCCTGTGTCGTCCGGCAGGCACCGGTAGTACAGCGCCCCCTGCTCGACGTCCATGACGAGCCGGGACAGCCGCCCCCGCAGAACGGGTCTGAGCTGGTACGACAGAGACCGCACGAGTTGCCGGGAAAGGAGGAGGATCTCCTCGTAGCGCTTCCTGTGCTCGGCGACCGACACCCTGCGGAAGAACTTTCCGAGGCTGTCGTCGGCGAGGACGTCGGTGCTGAAGAGGTGCTCGCCGCCCCGGTGACCCGAGACGTAGTGCAGGTCGAGCGGAGTGACCTGCCGCCGGCTGAGCTCCACCAGGCGGGCGTCGGCGCCCGGGGCCTCGAACAGGACGGGCGCCGGGTCGGGGACGTCCGGAAGCGCCGGGACGAAGGTGCTGTAGCCGCCGAGGTTCTCGGGACCCAGCGAGTAGAGCTCGCGCACCCGGTCGGAGATCTGCGCCATCTGCCGGTCGCCGGTCTCGACCGCCGTGCCCTCCCGCGCGACGCCGAACTGGGTCTCCGCCGGACGGAGCGAGATGTAGTAGACGCCGCCCGCGGAGCAGGACAGGACCAGGCGGATGAGCCGTCCGCTGTCCAGCGACGCCGTCCACGAGTCGATCTTGGCGAACGTCGGGCCCAGCCTGCCGCCGATCTGGGCGTACAGCTTCCGGTCCTGCGGTGACAGATCCGCATCCTCCACCGCGAACCGGAACATGCCGTCGATGAAGTTCGCGGTGTGCAGCAGCCCGGCGGCCCCCTCGAAGACCTTCCGCACCGTGTTCTCCAGCAGCAGCGTTCCGGGGTCTGGGGCGATGTGGCCCGCGCGCCGCGTGGTGGTCCTCGGGGTCTCGCTCACTCGGTCTCCTCTCCAGGGTCCGGCCGGTGTCAGATCTGCGGTGCGTCCCACTGGAACGCGCGGCGCTCGGTGCCCGGCGACTCGTTCCGCAGCCGCGCCCGGGTGTGGGCGAGGTTCCCGCGCACGGCGAGGGCCCACGGATGCCCGTCGTCGGGATAGCAGGACGCGAGACGCTCCTCGGCCTGCTCGTCGAGGTCCAGGGCCTCGTCGAAGCGGCCGAGGGCCATCAGGGCGTTGGCCTGGTCGACCAGCGCCCCCACCACGTACGGATGGTCGTCGTCCAGCCTTTCGCGCAGCAGGTCCAGTGCGGTGGCGCTCTGCTCCTCGGCGAAGTCGGCGTCGCCGAGGGCGAGGGCGTAGGCCGACAGGTTGCAGCGGGCGAGCTGGACGAACGGATGCCCCTCGTCGTACAGGCCGAGGTAGCCCATGACGGCCCGGCCCGCCTCGTCGCGCGCGGCCCCGTACGCGCCGCAGGCGTGCTCGGCCGCGGCGACGGCCAGCCGGCAGGCGAGCGTCTCGTAGCTCTCACCGGGATGGAAGTCCAGGTGGATCTTCAGCAGCCTGCGCAGCTCGTCCCGGTCGGCGCCGCGCGCCTCGGGGTCGCCGGGCCGGTGCCGGCGGGTGATGCGCTGCTGGCGCTGGGCGCACAGCAGATGGAGGTTGGCGGCGTCGTCCCGGTAGAGCTCGCGGAGGATGACGACCGAGTGGGTCAGCTCCCGCGCCGAGTCGTCGTACCGGCCGAGGCGGCGCAGGAGTGCCCCGATCCTGTAGGCGGAGATCGCGAGCGCCTGCTGGTCGCCGGGTTCCGCCCGCAGCTGCCGCCGCCGGGTGAGCCGTTCGATCGCCAGCGCCTCCCGGACGGAGGCGTCCTGCCCCTCCAGGGTCAGCGACAGCGTGAGGTTCATGGCCGCGGTCCGGGTCAGCTCGTGGTCGTCGCCCAACTCGCGGCGCAGCCCGATCAGCGTCGCGCGGTCGCGGACGAGCGCGGCGGTGAAGTCGCCGGCCTGGCGCAGGTCGGCGGCGTACCCCCGCGCGCTCATCAGCGTCCGGGTGTCGGAGTAACCGAGGCGCATCTGCCGGTTGAGCGTGTCCTCGGAGATGGCCGCCGCCTCCTCGAAACGGCCGAGCGCCCTCAGGAGGTTGGCGCGTTGCACCTCGACGCGCAGCAGCAGCGGGTCATCGGCGTCCAGGCGTTCGCGCCAGTCGGCCGACAGCCGTTCGGCGACGTCGAGGCCGAGCCTGCGGTCGTGCACGTCCCCGGCCAGGTACAGGTGGCGCACGTGGCAGGCCAGCCAGCGGCGGACGGGCCGCTCCCCGCTCGCGAGCGCCTCGCTGACGAACAGGTGCCGCCGCAGCTCGGCGAACGTCGCGGCGTGGTAGGGCTTGTCGACCTCGGCGTCGGCCGGCGCGAACGCGGCGAGGACGCGGTGCACCTCGGCGGTCACCCGGTCCCTCTCGCCGTCCCGCAGCGAATCCCGGACGATCTTCTGGACCATCCGGTGGACGCGCAGTTCCCCGCCGAGCGCGTAGTCCACCTCGGCCAGGCCGTACCGGGTCAGCCGGACGAGCAGGGCCTCCAGCCGCACGGAGTCCTCGGCGAGGTCGGACCAGTGCGCCTCCAGCGCGGCGAGCATGGCGGGGGAGAACAGCAGCCTGCGGCCCACGCCGTCCGGCGAGAGGAAGGCCGCCATCCGCATCAGGTGCACGGCGGCCTCGCCCGAGTCGATCTGGCGCAGTGCGTCGAGGGTCAGCCCGAGGACGATCCGGGCGGTCAGCAGGTCCGCCTCTTCCCGGCGGGCCGCGTCGTCCCGCGGAGCCGCGGGAGCCGGCCGCGCGACCTCGGCGGCCTCGGCGGCCTCGGTGAACAGGCTGGTGAACGTCTCGACGGCGTCCTCGACCGCCTCCATCTCGCGGGAGGCCCCCGCGGACGCGGCCGTCCCGGCGCCGGCCCCCAGGGGACGCGCGGCGCCGCGCTGCCTCCAGTCGGCGTGGCGTTCCACCCACGCGGCGGCCAGCGCCACGTTCAGCGGGAGGTCGCGCATGTGGGCCGCGAGCCGGTCGATGTGCTCGTCGGAGAGCGCGGGGACCCTCCTGCGGAACAGCTCCCGGCTCTCGGCCCTGGTGAACGGCCCCGCCCTGGTGGTCTTCTCGACCCGGCGGACCAGCGTTCCGGTCCTGAGGGTCTCGACGTCTCCGCCCGTGATGATGACGTGGTGCCCGCGGGTGGTCTCGGGCACGAGGTCGGCCAGGTCCTCGGCCCGCTCGACGTTGTCGTAGATCAGCAGCCAGGTTCCGGCGCGGTTGACCTCCTCCCTGACGAACTGCGCGACGGGGTCGCCCGCGCCGGACGCGGGCCCGCGGCGGCCGCCGCGGGCTTCGACCGCCTCGTGCATGGCGGTGAGGCCGGCCCGCACGCTCCCGGACGACGCCGCGGTGATCCACCAGATCGCGTCGTAGTCGCCCGAGAACCGGAGGGCGTACTCCAGGGCGAGCCTGCTCTTTCCGGTGCCCGCCGCGCCGTTGATCATGTAGATGCCGTCGCGGTCCGAGCCGAGCAGCGCGTCGCGCATCCGCTCGATCTCCTCGCCCCGCTCGACGAAGGCGCCCGCGGACGGGGGCAGGCGGCGATGCCCGGGCGTCCGGCCGGGGAACCGGGGCTCGCCCCGGACCTCGGCGGGCGCGGGCGGCGTCCGCGCGGGCATCAGCCGCTGGAACAGTTCCTCGCGGGCGGCCGCCTCGCCCAGGGCGAACAGGTCGATCCGCGCGGACGGCGGGACGCCCCGGGCCGGGTCCTCGGGGGACAGCCGGAGGTACCAGTGACCGCCGGACACCGGCGTCCTGGACGGGCCGGCCCCGGCCGCCTCGGGGCCGACGACGATGACGACGTCGTCGTCGCGGACCGGGCCCTCCCCGGCGGGGCGCAGGTGCGCCGAGCGGAACTGGACGCCGAGCCAGTCGGCCCAGGCGCGCTGGGCCGGCTCGTAGACCACGCGGTAGTGGCGCGTCCGCATCACGTCGTCCGCGCCGATGCGCACCCGGTACGCCTCCACCGCCTCGGCCGTGGCCCGCGGCGGGTCGAACCGCTCCTCGCCGAGGATCGTGCGGAGCACGTCCCGGTAGGCGGTGAGGAGCGCGGAGCCCGCCCGGTCCCCGGCGAACACGGCGAGCCTCTCGGCGACGGCGGCGTGGGCGACCTTGGGAACCGCCATCCGCGGCCAGTAGGCGTTCCGCGCCGAGGGCGGCGTCGTGCCGGGGAAGAGCCATGCGAACGCCACGCCCGCCTCGCCGCGCACGCTGAGGGACGACGCGTCCTCCACCTGCATGAGCAGCGGGAGGAGCCGGGGGACCACGGTGGCCTTCAGTTCGCGGGCGAGCGCCTCTCCGGCCGCGATGCCGCCGGAGTCGGCCCTGACCCCGATGACCACGGTGTCGGCGAGCCTCGCCAGGGCCTCCGCCGGGAGGCCGGCGGCGTCGACGAGCACGTGGTCGTAGGAGGTGCGGCGCAGTCCGTCGCGAAGGGCGGCGGCGAAACCGTGGAGAGCGGGGGTCTCCAGTTCGGTCCAGTGGCCACGGGTGCCGTCGGAGCCCCGCGCCGGAAGGAAGTCGACCCGCCCGGCGATCGGCGGGCCGGGCGGTTCCCGGTGCCGCAGGACGGGCAGCAGGTCGAGCCCCTGGGGATCGCCCCGGTCGCCGGAGCCGAACCCGCGGGCGAGGTCGAGGAGCCCGGCATCACCGGGGCCGTCGCCGGCGAACCTCCTCGCGTGGTCCTCCAGGGCGGGCGACGCCAGGTCGCCGTCGACCAGGAGCACGGCGCGGCCGGCGAGCGCGAGCATCCAGGCGAGGTTCGCGAGGGCCGTGGTGCAGCCCGCGCCGCGCTCCGGCGCGGTGAGGGCGATGACGTTCGGCGGGCCGCTGCGCGGCGGAACGTGGGGGACCAACGCGGCTCCTTCGGGACCTCGCGTCCGGCGGCGGGCCGTCGCCCGCGCCGCGGACGCCGCTCACAACTGAGACATTCGCGACCGTTCGCACAACCCTTTCATATTCGCGCATTGAACGTGAGATACAAGGCCGATTCCTGCAGGTTCTCGCAATAGATGCGGTTGACGGCTCTGCGGAGGGCCTCGCTCGGCAGCGCGTCCATTTGGTCGAGATCGAAGTCGGTCACGTCGATGATGGTGGTCGGGAGTTCCTCACTTGCATCGTCCATCGCTCACTCTATTCGGCTGGTACGGCAGTTCTTTGGGGTTGACCGAATTCGGCCGCAGTGCCGAGGTCACTTCCGTCATCCCGCATGGGCACGGTCGAGGTTAGCCTCATCCCGCAATGACGACTATGTCCCATGGCGCGTTTTCCGTGTTCCGGCCGGCAACGAATCGGGGGGCATGCCCGCGCCGCGCCCCGTCAGGCGGGATCACGTTTCCGAGTCGGCGCCGGAAGCGGAGGCACACGCGTCGACCTCGGAGGCCGGCTCGGGATCCGGCGGGCCGGACAGCGCACCGAGCGGAAACGGGCTCCCGGGCCGGTCGGGTTCTTCGAGCGGGGGATGCGGCGGATCGCCGGCGAACCGGTTCAGCACTCCGTTGGAGGCGTAGTGCAGGACGTTCACGACCAGGATCGCCGGCGCGACGATCCCGACGGTGCCGCGGAAGTCGGGCTCCAGCGCCAGCGCCAGAATGATCGCGGTGATCCCGTTCTGCTGGCCGAGGGCCAGGTGGACGCGGTCGCGACGGCTCAGCCCGTGTTTCAGCACGGGCACCACGAGCAGCGAGATGAGCGCCTGGGCGCCGAACGCCGCCACCCCCAGCACCAGCGCGGGAAGCAGGTCGACGCCGTCCACCAGCAGCAGGCCGAGCGCGAAGGAGGCGACCAGGAAGGCGGTCGCCACGGCGCGGTCGATCACCTTCGCGTACGTCCGGACCCTGAAGAAGAGACCGGTCAGCGCCACGGCGAGCATCAGCATCCACTGGGCCGCGACGAGGAAGACGCCCACCAGCACCGCCAGCGAGAGCAGCTCTGCGAACCGCCCGCCCGTACCCGCGCCCCGCTCCGCGAGGGGTCTCCCGACCCGTGCCGGCACGACCTCCGGGCCCGGGGTCCGCAGGTGCCGCAACGCGACGAAGACCAGATAGGCCGCGGCCACCAGCGTGAGGTTCAACCCCAGATCGGACAGGTAGGCGCCGAGCCCGTCCCCCGACGGGCCGGCCTGCGGCGCCCCCTCCCGGCCCGAAAGCCGGAAGGCGAGAATCGAGAAGTAGAGGGAGAGCAGTACCGTCACGGGGTCGTCGAACGAGGCCCAGGCGAACAGGAGCGCCTTCGCCCGCGACGACATCCGGCTGCTCGCCCGCATCGCGGCCACCGACAGGGGATCGATCTGCGCGACGGCGATACCGAGAACGAGGTAGCGGGCGTCCTGGAACACCAGCAGCATCACGCCGGCGATCAGGGCCGCCTTGATGACCACGCCCAGCGTGACGGCCACCAGGACGCCCCGGGCGTCCCGCCTGAGCGCCCCGAGATCGATCTCGTGCGTGCTCCCGTACAGGCCGATCGCCAGCAGGAACCCCGCGAGTAAGGAGTACCGGGCCGAGCCCGCGAGATCACCCGGATGGACGAGCGCGCCCACGCCGAGCCCGGCCATCGTGGCGATCAGCGCCCCGACGACGATGAGGGGAACGATCCGCGACAGCCGTCTCCACGATTCGCGCGAACTCAAAAGGCGTTCTCCGTTCCATGGGCCGACCGCGCCCTTCAGGGCATGCCGGCGTCCGGATCGACGGACCCCCTCACCCGAGAACATCCTAAAAAATGATCACCGGTCGCCGAAAGCCCAATACGCTATCCGCCTACTTACCGACTGTCCGAATCCGGTATCCCGTCGAAACCGGAAAGCCGGGGAAGGAGCACCGGAAGCCCGCGGAGGAGCGGGGCGCGGACGTCCGCGACGGGGGTCGACTGGAACGTCGCAAAATTCGCCCATGGCCTGAAGGCCGACAGTTCCTCCGCACATCCATCCCGCCGGGTGGGACCTACGGTGGGAGCCTGCGCGCTATGCCGAGCCCTTTGCGCCCATCGGGACCGCCGTCACTCGTTGGCGTCCGCCTTGGCTGACGCCTCGTCCAGGTGGATGTGGATGTGCTCGTCCACGGCCGTCCCCAGGCGGACCGGGTCGCCGGCGGCGAGTGCGTCGATGAGGGCCGAGTGCTGTTCCGCGACGGTATGGCGGTCGGTGTGGCCGGACGCGTCGCGGCGGAAGTACGCGCGGACGCGCGGCTGGATGGTGCGCCAGAGCTGCATGCAGTGGGTCTGGCCGGAGCGCTCGATGACCAGCTCGTGGAACCGGAGGTCGGCGTCGGCCATCCGGTCGGCGTCGCCCGCCTCGGCGGCCTCCCGCATCTCGGCGACGAGACTCCGGAGGGCGGAGAAGTCCGACTCGTCCAGCAAGGGCATGGCGATCTGGAAGGCGAAGCGCTCGATGACGATGCGGATGGGGACCAGGACCTGCTCTATCTCCTCCTGGGAGATGTCCGCCACCAGCGTGCCCCGGTAGGCGTAGCTGACGACCAGCCCCTCCTGCTCGAGCTGGCGGAGCGCCTCGCGGATGGGGCCGCGGCTGGTGCCCAGTTGGGCCGACAGGTCCAGCTCGACCAGCCGGTCGCCCGGACGCAGCTCACCTTTGATGATCGCCTCCCGGAGCGCATCGGCGACCCGCTGCCTGCGGGAGTCCTGGGAGACGCGGGGGAGCGTGGGGCCGGCCATGAGGTCGGGGTCCTCTCTCTGGTCGTCGTCGGGAGCTCAGTGTCTCACAATCGACTGTTGATTGGTAATTGTTGACAATCACCAACCCTCGTGTACTGTTCGGATCGCACGCCTCCCCGACGGCACTACCTGCGGAAACTCGTGCATTGCCCCGCGTGGGCGACGGTTTCCGCCTCACCTACGGAGGTCCTCACCCCCATGAACGAACCATCTGTACGGACCCAGGGGCGGCCTGAACACGCCGTCGCGGAGGCGGCGCCGTGGTGGCGGACGGCGGTGTTCTACGAGAACCACATGGCGAGCCTCCGCGACGGCGACGGCGACGGGACCGGCGACATCAGGGGCCTGATCGAAGCGCTGGACTACCTCGCCGGCACGCTCGGCGTGTCGGCGGTCTGGCTGAGCCCCTGCTTCCGCTCGCCGCTGCTCGACCAGGGCTTCGATATCAGCGACTTCTGCGACATCGAGCCCGTCTTCGGCACGATGGCCGACTTCGACCGGCTCGTGGCGGAGGCGCACCGCCGCGGCGTGCGCCTGCTGGCCGACTACGTCCCGAACCACACCTCCGACCAGCATCCCTGGTTCGTGGCGTCGCGGTCCTCGCGCGACGACCCCAAGCGCGACTGGTACGTCTGGCGAGACCCCGGGCCGGACGGGTCGCCGCCGAACAACTGGGTCAGCGAGGCCGGGGGCTCCACCTGGGAGTTCGACCCCCGGACCGGCCAGTACTACCTGCATTCCCACCTCAAGGAGCAGCCGGACCTCAACTGGCGCAACGCCGAGGTGGTCGAGGCGATGCTCGACGTCCTGCGCTTCTGGCTGGACCGCGGCGTCGACGGCTTCCGCATCGACGTGGCGCACATGCTGATGAAGGACCCCGAGCTCCGCGACAACCCGGTACAGCCCGCGGCCGAACGCAACGTCTACGACGTCCAGCACGACGACTTCGGCTCCCAGAAGCACATCCACGACCGGCTGCATCCGGACGTGCACGGCGTCCTGCGCGCCATCCGCGCCGTGGTGGACGAGTACCCCGACCGGGTGCTCGTCGGCGAGATCGAGGCCATGGGGTGGTCGGACTGGGCGAGCTTCTTCGGCGCCGACCAGGACGAGATCCACATGCCGTTCGCGTTCCGTCTGATCGAGACTCCGTGGCGGGCGGCCGACCTCGCCCGCGAACTGGACGATCTGGACGCCGCGACGCCGGACGACGCGTGGCCGATCCTGGCACTCGGCAACCACGACCGGCCCCGCCTGGCCACGCGCCTCGGACGGGACCAGGCCCGGGTGGCCGCCATGCTGCTGCTCACCCTCCGCGGCACGCCGATCATCTTCTACGGCGATGAACTCGGCATGCCGGACCAGGACGTCCCCCGCGAGCGGCAGCGCGACACCTTCGGGCTCACTCCCGGCGGTAGGTCGCGCGACCCGATACGGACGCCGATGCCCTGGGACGACGGGCCCAACGCCGGATTCTCCACCGCCCCCGCGCGGGACCTGTGGCTGCCGGTCTCGGCCGAGGCCGCGACCCTCAACGTCGCCGCCCAGCTCGCCGATCCCGGCTCCCTGCTCTGCCTCTACCGGTCGCTCATCGCGCTGCGCCGCGACAGCGCCGCGCTGCGCGAGGGCTCCTACCGCGGTCTGCCCGGCGCGCCGGAGGGATGCCTGACGTACGAGCGGCGGGCCGGCTCCGACCACAAGATCGTCATGCTCAACCTGACGGGCCGTCCGCTGCGCGTCCCGCTGCCGGGGGCGGCGACCGTCGTGCTCTCCACGGCCGATCGCGGCCGGACCGGGGCCCGCCTCACCGGCGCCCTCGAACTCGCGGCGGACGAGGGCGTCGTCCTCGACGCCGACGGCGGAGAGGGGGACGGCGCATGTCCCTGAGGGCGACCCGGCCGGCGGGCCGGACGGTCCCGGTGACCGGCGGGCCCCCGCGGGCCCGCGGATACGCGAACGCCGAAGGCCGGTTGGCGGTGGCCATGCTGTCGCCCGCCGTTCTCCTGGTCGGCGCCGTGGCGCTCGTCCCCGTCCTCTACACGCTCTACCTGAGCTTCCACGACGCGAGCGTGGCGGAAACGGGACGGTACAACGGGCTCGCCAACTACCGCGCGCTCCTCGACGACCCGGACTTCGTCACGGCGAGCCTCAACACCGCCGTCTTCACGGCCGTCAGCGTCGTGCTGGAGTTCGGGATCGGGCTGGCCGCCGCGCTGGCGCTGCACCGCCGCTTCCGCGCCCGCGGCCTCGTCCGCTCGGCCGTGCTCGTGCCCTGGGCGTTCCCGGTCGTGGTGTCGGCCCTGATGTGGCGCCTCATGCTCCAGGACCAGGTCGGCATCGTCCCGTACCTGGCTCGGCAGATCGGGTTCGGCGACGCCTCCCTGGTGTCCGACCAGCACTCCCTGATGATCGCCTCGATCGGGGTGGACGTCTGGAAGACCACGCCCTTCGTGACGCTGCTCCTCCTGGCCGGATTGCAGACCATCCCGGAGGAGCTGAACGAGGCCGCGTTCGTCGACGGCGCCGGTCCGCTGGTGCGGTTGTGGCGCATCACGCTGCCGATGCTCAGGCCGGCGATCCTGGTCGCGCTGCTGTTCCGCACGCTGGAGGCCTGGAGCGTCTACGACCTGTTCTGGGTGATGAGCGACCGGCAACTGGAATCACTGTCCACCTACGTCTACAGGACCGTCCGGATCAGCGAACTCGCCTTCGCGAAGGGGACCGCGGCGGCGGTCCTGGTGTTCCTGTCCTCGATCGTCATCGCGCTGATCTACATGCGGACCCTGCGGTCCGACCCGGGAGAACAGGACTGACGCCATGGCAGCGACGACCTCGTCCGACCCGAGCCGGAAAGGCGCCCGGGCGCGCGACGCCCTCTTCTACCTCTTTCTTACCCTGTTCGTCCTGGCCGTCGTCGCACCGGTCGTGTGGGTGCTCAAGATGAGCATCAGCACGCGTGCCGACCTGCTCGCGACGCCGCCGCCCATCGTCCCGCCCCACCCGACGCTCTCCAACTACTCCACCGTGTTCGGCGCCCCCGAGTTCCGCCGGGCGCTGCTCAACAGCGTGCTCATCGCCGGCACGACCACGCTGGTCTCGCTCACCTTCGGCGTGCTGGCCGCCTACCCGCTGGCCCGGGTGCGCTTCCGGGGCAAGGCCGTCCTGCTCACCGGGTTCCTCGCCCTCGCCTTCTTCCCCACCGTCGCCATCATCGCGCCGCTGTTCAAGGAGTTCCGCGAGCTCGGCCTGCTGGACACCTACGCGGCGATCATCGCGGTGGACAGCGCGTTCGCGCTGCCCCTGACGGTGTGGCTCCTGACGGCGTTCTTCCGCACCCTGCCCCGGAACCTGGAGGAGGCGGCCCGGGTCGACGGCGCCTCCACATTCCGGGTCCTGACCAGCGTCATCCTCCCGCTCTCCGCCCCGGGCGTCGTCACCGCGGGACTGCTGGTGTTCGTCTTCGCCTGGAACGAGTTCCTGTTCGCCAACACCTTCCTGTTCTCCCAGGACCACTGGCCGGTCACGGTCGCCATCCCGGGCTTCGCCACCACCCACACCATCGACTTCGGCGCCCAGGCCGCGGCGTCCATCACGGTGACCCTTCCGATCCTGGTCATCGTCTTCGTCTTCCAGCGCCGCCTGGTCGCCGGCCTCATGGCCGGCGCGCTCAAGGGCTGACGCCCCGGGCGGTCCAGCCCGACCCACCCCGCATCGCGATGTCCCTCGCGGAAGGACCCACCATGTCGACGCCACGCATGTCCGTGTCCGGCACCACAATGTCCCGCCGTCGGTTCCTCCAGGCGGGCACCGCCGGCGCCGCCCTCCTGGGGCTGGGCGCCTGCGGCGGAGGAGACGACGCCGGCGGCGGGCGCAAGGTCGTGCTCGCCGCCTCCACCGACCAGCGCGAGCTGCTCAGGAAACCGCTGGCCCAGTTCCAGGCGGCGCACGACGTGACCGTCGAGTACCGGACGATGCCGGCGGACACCGGCGCGTACTTCGACCAGATCCGCACGCAGTTCCAGGCGGGCTCCGACGACATCGACGTCATCGCGGGCGACGTCTCCTGGCCCGCGCAACTGGCCGCACACGGTTGGCTCGCCGACCTGACCCCGCGGCTCGCTCCGGCGGCCCGCGCGGCCTTCCTGCCCGCGGCCATCGCCGCCAACACCTACCGCGGCAAGCTGTACGGCGTGCCGTGGTTCAACGACGCCGGCTTCCTCTACTACCGCAAGGACCTCCTGGAGAAGGCCGGGTACAGCGGCCCGCCCGCGACCTGGCAGGAACTCCAGGAGATGGCCCTCAAGGTCAAGGCGGACACGAAGATCCTCAACGGGTACGTCTTCCAGGGCGCGCGGTACGAGGGCGGCACCGTCAACGGGACCGAGTTCATCCGCTCCTCGGGCGGCGACGTCCTGCGGAGCGGCAAGGTCGCGGTCGGCGAGCCGGCGGCGGTGCGCGGGCTGCAGATCGCACGGGGGCTCGTCGCGAGCGGCGCCTCGCCCGCGAGCGTCGCGGAGTTCAAGGAGGACGAGTCCGCCGGCTCGTTCGTGGGCGGCAAGGCCGTGTTCCTGCGGAGCTGGGGCTACCTGTACAGCGTGGTCTCCGACGAGACCCAGTCGAAGCTGAGCCCATCCCAGGTGGGCGTGACCGAACTGCCGGTCGCGCAGCAGGGCCTGCCGCATGTCAACGTGGGCGGCGGCTGGAACCTCTTCCTCAACCGGGAGTCCCGCCGCAAGGACCTGGCCTGGACCCTGATCACGTACCTGGCCGCGGAGCCGCAGCAGCGGATCTGGGCGACCGAGGGGTCGCTGATGCCGACGCTGACCGGCCTGTACGGCGACGCCGAGGTGCTCAGGACCATGCCCGTCCTGGGCAGGGCCCGCACGGTCGTGCCGCACACCACGACTCCGCCGATCTCGCCGTACTACGCGGACATGTCGCTGGCGATGGCCAAGCACTTCAACGCCTCGCTACGCGGCGCCGAACCGCCGGAGCAGGCCGCGGCCGCGCTGGCGTCCGAACTGCAGAAGATCGTTGACCACGGCTGAGCGGCCGCGGCCGACCGCACGGCCCGTCCGCTCCACCACGACCGCCTCGGGGCGGTTCCCTAACGAATCGGGACACCCATGAAGATCCGTGAAATCCGCGCAGCCGGTCTGAGGGGCGCCACCCCGCAGGGCGGGTGGCAGGAGGAGCTCGCCCCCGACGACGTCGTCCACACCCTGGTGGCGGTGCACACCGATGAAGGGCCGGTCGGCGTCGGAAGCGTGTTCACCAGCGAGGCCCTGGTCCGCGGTGCCCTGGAGATTCTGCGGCCGCTGCTGATCGGGGAGGAGGCGACCGAGCCGGAGCGGGTCTCCGAACGCCTGCACCGGGCCACGTTCTGGATGGGCCGCGGCGGCACCGTGACGCACGCGATCAGCGGGATCGACATGGCGCTGTGGGACGTGCTCGGCCAGGTCACCGGGCAGCCCGTCGGCCGCCTGCTGGGCGGGCGGTACCGGGAGCGCGTCCGGCCCTACGCCTCCCTGCTCATGGACATGCCGGAGGTCCTGACCGACCGGCTGGCGCGGCTGGCCGATCGCGGCTGGCGGGCCTTCAAGATCGGCTGGGGGCCGTTCGGCCGGGTCAGCGCCGAGCTCGACGAGCGGATCGTCGCCGCGGCCCGCGCGGCCGTGGGAGCCGACGCCCTGCTCATGGTCGACGCGGGCGGCAGCGACAGCGCCTGGGCGAACGGGTACAAGTGGGCGCTGCGCACGGCCCGGATGCTCGACCGCCACGATGTCGCCTGGTTCGAAGAGCCCCTCAGCCCCGACGCCCTCGACGACTACGCGCACCTGCGCCGCGAGGCGACCGTGGCGATCTCGGGCGGAGAGGTGCTGACCCGGCGGCAGAGCTTCCACCCCTGGCTGGAGGCCGGCGCCCTCGACATCGTCCAGCCGGACGTGACCAAGGTCGGCGGCCTGAGCGAGCAGCGCCGCATCGGGTGGGCGGCGCAGGACCACGGCGTGCGGCTCATCCCGCACGGCTGGAACACCGCCGTCGGGCTCGCCGCCGACCTCCACCTCGCCTCGGCGCTGCCGGGCACGGACCTCGTCGAGTACGTCACCGGGTCGCCCTACGTCGACGACGTCACCGCCGAGCCCTGGCGGCTCGACGGCGACGGGATGCTCGCCATCCCCGACACGCCCGGCCTCGGAATCCAGCTCGACCCGGAGGCGCTGGGCCGCTACACCGACGCGGCCGCCCTGCTGCGCCCGTGACCCAGACCACGGACGCGCCACCCATGCCGTCCGGCTTCAGGAGACCGACCGAGACCAGGGAAGGCACATGCCCGGCGAAACCACTTTGATCACAGGAGCCGCCTCCGGCATCGGCCGGGCCACCGCGTTGCTGAGGGCCTCGGCCGGCCACCCCCTCGCCCTGCTGGACAGGGACGAGGCCGGCGTCCGGGCGGTCGCCGCGGAGGCGGAGGAGCGGGGAGCCCCGCGAGCGCTGGCGATCGCGGCCGACATCTCCTCTGAAAGGGAGGTGGCCGACGCTTTCGCGCGTTGCCGAGCCAACCTGGGCGTTCCCGTCAACATCGTCGCCAATGCCGGCGTGGAGATCGCGCGGGAGGCGCACGAGACGACGTTCACGGACTGGTCGGGAGTGCTCGGCGTGAACCTCAGCGGTACGTTCCTCACCTGCCGCGACGGTATCCGGCTGCTCCTGGCCGAGCGGCTTCCCGGCGCGATCGTCTGCGTGTCGTCGCCCTCGGCGTTCGTGGCGTTCGCCGGAGGGGCCAACAGCGCCTACGCGAGCTCGAAAGGCGGAATCTCCGCCCTGGTCAGAGCACTCGCCATCGAATACGCGGCGCACGGGATCCGCGTCAACGGCGTCGTCCCCGGTGCCACCGCGACCCCGCTGCTCGACGTCACCACAGGCGCGGACGACGACATCGCCGAGCGCGTCCGAACCCAGATCCCGATGGGCCGCCTCGCCCGCCCCGAGGAGATCGCCGAGGCCATCGACTGGCTGCTCGGCCCGAAGGCCGGCTACGTCACCGGCAGCCACCTCCACGTCGACGGCGGCCTCACCGCCCGCGGCGCCAACGACTTCTGACGAAGGGAACGCTCATGCCGCCGCACCCGGCCGGTCTCGGCTCTCACACCTGGGTCGTCGCCGACGGCTACATCCCGCCCTACGGTTCGGGCCCCGAGCCCGAGATGACGAGCCACGACAGCATCTGCATGCTCAACGCGGGGGAGACCGAGGCCAGGGTCGAGGTGCAGGTGTACTTCACCGACCGGGAACCCGCAGGCCCGTTCGTCCTCGCCATCCCCGCCCGGCGGGCCTTCCATCAGCGCATCAACGACCTGGACACTCCGGAGCGGATCCCCCTCGGCACCGACTACTGCCTCGTGGTCACCAGCGACGAGCCCATCGTCGTCCAGCACACCCGCCTGGACTCCCGCCAGGAGGCCAACGCCCTGATGAGCACGATCGCCTTCCCCGCCTGACCCCGCCGACCCGCGGGGCCGACCGGTGCCGATCGAGGTGCCCGCGCCGCGGACGGCGTCCTCATGATGGGGGACCTTCCTCAGACGTCTCCTTTCGGGACGGTGGCGAGAGCGGCTTCGTCCTGGCCTTGCCGGTATGCCGATGCCTGCAGTTCGTACAGTTCGGCGTACAGGCCGTTCAGTGCGACGAGTTCGTGGTGGGTGCCGTGTTCGGTGACGCGGCCGCCGTCGAGGACGTAGATGCGGTCGGCGTGCCGGACGCTCGCGAGCCGGTGGGTGATCAGCAGCACGGTGCGGCCGTGCTGCGCGGCGTGCCGGCGGATCTGGTCGAACAGGTGGTGCTCGGCGCGGGCGTCGAGCGCGGCGGTGGGTTCGTCGCAGATCAGCAGGGGCGCGTCCCGGTAGAAGCCGCGCGCGGCCGCCAGCCGCTGCCACTGCCCGCCCGACAGTTCGCACCCGTTGGCGAAGCGCTTGTCGAGCAGGGTGTCGAGGCCGAGGGGCAGGGCGGCGATCACCTGGTCGGCGCCGGCCGTGGTGGCGGCCTCGTCGACGCTCGCCCGGACGCCCGCGGCGGCCAGGTCGTCGCCCATGGTGATGTTGTCGGCGGCGGTCATCGGCCAGTGGGTGTGGTCCTGGGCGACGACGGCGATGGCCCGCCGCAGGGCCTCGGGTTCCAGATCGCTCACGCGGGTGCCGTCCCAGCGGACGACGCCGCTCTGCGGGGCGTACAGGCCGGCGAGGATCTTGGCGAGGGTGGTCTTCCCCGATCCGTTCTCCCCGACCAGCGCGACGATCTCCCCGCGCCCGAGCCGCACCGACACCCCGTGCAGCGAGGGGGCATCGCTGTCGGGGTAGGTGAAGGTGATCTCCTCGGCACAGATCTTCCCGAACCCGCGCAACGCCTCAAGCTGCTTCTCCGTGTCGCCCGGTTCGCCGGCGCGGGCCCGTCGCACGCGCTGTTCGGCGGTCCGGCAGTAGGCCATGTAGTCGCTGAAGTACAGGCCGTCCTCGTAGCAGCGGTTCAACGCGTAGACGAGGTTGACGAGAGAGGTCTGCCCAGCGCGGATCGCCAGGACCGCCGTTCCGGCCACCGCGAGCGGCATCACACCCCGCCACAGCAGCAGCCCCAGCGCCGTGTACATCAACGCCGTCGCGACCCCCTTGAGGACGTCTCCCCAGATCTGGGACATCGTCTGCCGGCGTGCCAGGTCGAGGAGCACGCGGCGGATGTGGGCGGCCAGTGCGGCGTACTGGCGCAGCAGGAAGGCCCGGACGGTGAAGGAGCGGACCTCGGCGGCGTGGCGCCGCTCGGTCATCAGATCGGACATGATCCAGCTCCGCCGCCGCACCTCCACCAGGTCCAGCTGGGTCAGGTATCCGAGCCGGGCCGCGCGGACCGCCGCCCATCCCTCGGGCAGCGCGGTCAGCAGCAGCAGGGGCAGCAGCGCCGGGTGAAGCACGCCGAGCGCGCCGGCCGCCGCAGTGACCCCGACGGCGGCGGTGAACAGGTCCACCGCGTTGTCGACCATGGACGGGGCCGAGTCCATGCCCCGCTGCCGGGCCCGATGCAGGTCGTCCTGGAACTCGGCGTCGTCGAACGCCGCCAGCTCGATCGCGGTCGTCAGCTCGTACAACCGCTGCTCGACGATCTGCTGGACCTGCGGACGCAGCCGGGCCTGCGCCCACTGCGCCCCGGCCGAGAACGCAGCCCGGACCGTGACCGCCACCCCCACCAGCACCAGCTCGGGCGCCGCGGTCCGCACCCGGTCCGGGGTCGGGCCCCCCGAGAACAGCGCGGTCAGCACTCCGGTGGTGGCCAGCAGCCCGAACGCGGTGAACACCCCGGCGGCCACGTTGAACGCGATCGTCGCGGCCAGGTCCCGCGGGCCCGCCCGCCAGGCGAGCCGCATCACCTGCCCGATCAGCGTCGGCAGCCGCCGCGCCATGGTGAGCGTCCCGGTGTCCGACAGCTCGGCGGCCTTGCGATACCACTTGTGCTCGCTCAGAGCCGGTCCCATGAGCGCGTCGACCGGCCTGGCGACGCGCCCGCGCCGCAGCTTCACCGCTTCACCCCCTCCGAACCGCGGGTCGGCGTCTCGCGATCACCGGAGCAGGCGACAGGGGTCATGGAACACCACCCTCTGTGCCGCGCTCGGCGCGAGGAAGGGGCACGGCGGTCTCTGGCCCCGCGCCCCCGCGGCACAGTTCTCCACCCGCGGGGTAAGCCCCGCGAAGCGTCCGGCGCCCAACGAACGCGGCCCCGCTCGGCTACGGGTGGGGCGTCTCGCGGAATTCCTTTATCGGGTTCGCCGAATCACGACCGAAGGCCCCGGGTCAGTTGATGCGGCCGATGCCGCCGTAGAGCCATTTGCCGACCTCGTCGGCCGGTTTGTCCATCTCGTCGTCTTCGGGGTTCCAGGCATCAATGGTGACCAGGCCGGGGTCGACGAGTTCGAAGCCCTCGAAGAAGAGCTCGATGTCTGCTCTGTCGCGGAAGTAGATGGGGGTCGGAGTGGCCGCGTAGGCCCCCTCGATCTGCTCGACGGCCGCGGCGGCATGCCCTTCCGTCGTCACGTGCGTCGCGGCGAGGTGGCTGCCCGGCGCCAGGGCCTCGCGCAGGGGCGCCATCACGCCTTCCCGCTCCTCCAGGGTGAGGAAGTGGGTCATGGCGATCATCAGCACGCCGACCGGAGCCGCGAAGTCGATCAGGCCGGTCCCGCGGGCATGACCGAGGACCTCGGCGGGCCGGCGCATGTCGGCCTGGGCGACGGTCGTGTACTCGTTGGTCGCGAGCAGCGCGCGCCCGTGCACCAGGACCACCGGATCGCTGTCGACGTACACGACGCGGGCGTCGGGGACGATCTCGTGGGCTATCTCGTGCGTGTTGCCGACGGTCGGCAGCCCGGAGCCGATGTCGAGGAACTGCCGGATCCCCCGGCGCGCCATGTACCGCACGGAGCGGCGCAGGAACGAGCGGTTCTCCAGGGCGAGTTCACCGATCTCCGGCATGGCCCGCGCGACCCGGTCCGCTGCGTCCCGGTCGACCTGGAAGTTGTCCTTTCCGTGCAGGTAGTAGTCGTACATGCGCGCGACGCTGGGTCGAGTGAGATCCATTTCCGGGGACAGGCCATCCTCGGCCACGTACGACCTCCACCCAAGATCAAGTTATTGCCGGAGCAAGAGTAGCCCCCGTCCGACACGGTGGCCAAGTCCGGCCTGGCGGTCGGGTTGACGCACCCTTTCAGCTATGCGAGCTCGCATAGCTGAAAGGCGCGATGCCGGGCCGGTGGCTTTCGCTGGAACCGTGGTCAGGGGCCGGTGTTCCGGTATCTGCGTCGAGGCAGCCCGGCCGCCTCCTGGGAGAAAGCGCTCTGGTGCGGGGGAGGCGGGGCCACCTGCGATCGGATGCTCTCGCTCGGGGGTTCTGACGGGCGGGCCGTGAGCCCGCTCCCCGGCGCCGGGTCGAGGACGGCCTCGGATCCTTCGATGAGGGGCGGCTCGATCGCGGCGAGCCCGTCGGCGATGAGGGTGGCCAGGTCGCTCATGACCGGGAACAGGCCGCGTCCGATTGCGAAGGCGATGTCGCGGGGTGTCCGGCGGCCGTTGACTCTGGCGAGCAGTTCCTGCCGCTGGGCGTTGACGGGCACCGAGACCGCCGGCTGCTTGCTCCGCGGTCGTGATCGTATGGACAGGCCGAGCGCGGTCCAGGAATGGGCGAGATCGAGCCGGCGGCGGACCTCGCGGATGGCCCGTTCGGTGTCCAGGCCGGGGTCGGACGCGAGCAGCGGGGCGGGATCGTCCGGGTCGGCGGTGCAGGTGCGGACCCCGCAGAGTGCCATGGCGAACAGTGCGTCAGCGACCGCGGCGCGGGTGATGACCTGCACGCCGGCGTCACCGAGGAGCCCGCGCACGACGAGTTCGCGCTCCAGCCGGCCGTCGGGGGCGCCGGCGGTGAAGGCGGCGCTCCAGTCGGCCTCGCTGATCCGCCCCGACCGCAGCAGCAACGGCTCGGGCCCCGGCGCGGCAGGGGTGGAGGCGGCCACCACCAGGCCGTCGCGCATGCTCACCGCGCCTCCCGGGGACCCGTCCATCCGCAGCGTTCCGGTGAACCGCTGCCGGCCGCGCCGGGTCAGTGCCGAGGTCAGCACGCCCGCGTGGTCACGCCCGCGTTCTCCCGGGGGCTGCGCTTGTGATGCCATCTGTCCCTTCTCGCCTTCTTTGGTGGTACCGGATGCCCCTTTGAGTGTGGCCACGGTGCCGGATCGGCGGAATCCGAGGTTTCCCGGTTGTGGAAGCCCGTTAGCGAGATATATTAGCGTCCAAAATAAGCAATTCGTCGGGAGTGGTATGAACATCGAAACGGCGCTCAAGGAAGCCATGGCCGTCGAGGGCGCGATCGGCGTGGCCCTCGTCGACTATGACAGCGGCATGTCCCTTGGAGCGCTGGGAGGCGGCCCCGGACTCGACCTGGACGTCGCGGCCGCCGGCAACACCGAGGTCGTGCGCGCCAAGGTCCGCACCCTGGAGTCGTTGGCCATCGACGACACCATCGAGGACATCCTCATCACCTTGAACCGGCAATACCATCTGATCCGCATCCTCGGGCGCGGCCACGGCCGCCTGTTCCTCTACCTCGCGCTCAACCGGGAACGCGCCAACCTGGCGCTCGCCCGGCACCACCTGCGGCGTATCGAGACCGAACTCAGCGTCTGACCGCGTCTCCGTCACGGGGCGATCTAGGGGGAACGGGAATGCGCGAAGCCGTGCTGGCGGAACTGCAGGCACTCCGCGGTCAGGTCGTGGGAGTCACGGACGCGGCCGTGGCGTCGGTGGACGGGATACTGGTGGCCTCCGACACCGACGAGGTCCGGCCCGACGTACTGGCGGCGCTCGCCGCGGCCTCACTGGGCCTCGGCCGAAGCGCGGGCAACGAGGTCGGCATGGGCGAGCTGCGCGAGGTGGTGACCCGCTGCCAGAGCGGTCACATCGTGGTCTACGCCGTGCGGCGCACAGGGCTGCTCGTCGTACTGGGCGACGAGGGACTGGACATCGCCGACCTGCACCTGCAGTCCCGTGCCACCGTGGACCGCCTCGGCGCCATCCTCGAAAAGAACTGACCCCCCAGGGTGTCAGGAACGGGACTGCCGTCCATTGAGCCACGTGCTTCACAGCAGATGACGTGAATCGTCACGCCGTGTCGGGCTCCTGTTCGGTCTTGGGGGCCGTTCCTGTGATGAGGGGGACGGGCCGGAAGCCTTTGGTGATGAGCCAGACGCCCAGTGACGCCTCCCAGACGATCTCTGGCGCCGTGAACAAGAAGTTCACCGGGGACTGCTGGTCGTAGGCGCCGAACAGGACCGCGGTCGCGGTCGCGCAGGCGATGGGGCCTCCGACGAGCCCGATGAGCGCCATGGGGCGTGGCACCAGGCCCGACCGGTACATCAGGTAGCCCAGCAGCAGCCCGTTGCCGAAGCCCGCGCAGAAGGCCGGGCCGAGCAGGAACGTCTGGTCCTTCAACGCCACCAGTGACCGGCCGATCTGAGCGGCGTCGGCGCCGCCTCCCAGGTCCTGCCGCAACGCCACGACGGCGAGCACGCTGACGACCCCCATCACGATGACGGTCGACTCGAGGATCCGCGTGCCGACGTAGCCGAGGGCGATGCTCTCGCTCTGCCGCTTCAGGATCGGGAACAGCACGACCGCGGTGGCGACGTTCGCGACGGCGGTCAGGATCTCGAGGAGGGCTCCGATCCGCACCTGGGTGTCCGCGCCCGCTCCCAGGATGTAGTTCGCGTCATTGAGGACCGGGTCGTACAGCAGCACCGCCGGGATCGAGAGGACGAAGGTGAGGACGAACCAGACACCGGCGATCCTGGCGCTCCGCTGAGCGGCTTCCATCGGGGTCGCCGGCGTCCGAGACCTGATCGTGTTCACATGACTCTCCAAGGCTCCGCATCGGCCCTCGCCCGACTGCCGGGATAGTCGTAGAGAACCACGAGGAGCGGGCGCTGTCCCCACCCTCCGGTGGCCGGTTCAAGCCGCGCTTCACCCGTCGGGAGGGGCGGTCGTCCGGCCTTGCGGCCGCGTGAAGGCTGCACCGCGGTGCGTGGCGCGCGGGTTGGGCGACATCGGCCCGGCGCGGTGAAAGGATGATCGCATGGGACAAGTCGTGGTGACCGCGGAGAGAACGCTGAAAGCCGGCCCGGACCAGGTGCTCGGAGCGCTCGGTGACTACACGGGGGTGCGCTCCCGCATGCTGACGGAGCACTTCAGCGAGTACGAAGTGCGGGAGGGCGGTCAGGGCGAGGGCACGGTCGTGCACTGGAAGCTGGCCGCCACCAGCAAGCGCGTGCGTGACTGCCTCTTCACCGTGAGCGCCCCCGCCGGCGACCGCCTGGTGGAACGGGACGCCAACTCCTCGATGGTCACCACGTGGACGGTCACCCCGGCCACCGAAGGCGCGCGCGTCCAGATCACCACCATCTGGGACGGAGCGGGCGGCATCGGGGGCTTCTTCGAGCGGACCTTCGCCCCCAAGGGCCTGCAGCGCATCTACGACGCCCAGCTGGACAAGCTGGACTCCGTACTGGGCACGTGACCGGCGCGCCGGCCGACGAGGTCTACCGGCGGCGCACCGCCCGTGTGCTGCTGGTGGACGACACCGACCGCGTCCTGCTGTTCCGCTGGCCGAAGGCCGCCGGCAAGCCCGAGGCGGGTTACTGCTGGATCACTCCGGGCGGCGGCGTCGAGCAGGGCGAGAGCCTGCGCGCGGCCGCGGCCCGCGAGCTGCGCGAGGAGACCGGCCTGATCGTCTCCCCGGAGGACCTCGGCCCGCAGGTCGCCCTGGCCTCCGGCCACGCGGACCTCGGCTGGGCCCGCGGCCTGTTCCGCGACGACTTCTTCCTGCTCCGCACGCCCGCCCGCGATATCGACACCGCGGGTTTCACCCCGGTCGAACGCGAGCATGTCAGCGCCCACCGCTGGTGGCCGCTGGCGGAACTGGCGAGCGCGCAGGAACCGGTCTACCCGCTCATGCTCACCGAACTCCTCACCGACCTCCTCGCAGGCCGCACCCCCTCCGCCCCAGTCCGCCTCCCCTGGCACCACTGACCGGCGTCAAGCCCGGCTGCTGGGAGGCGGCCTGAGCTCAGTCGCGGTGGAGGCGGGCCAGGCGCTTGGCCGCGGTGGCTTCGTGTGCGGGCATGAGGTCGGCCTGCGAGATGGTGACGACGTGCGGCGCGACCGTGCGGACGCCCTCGTCGGTGTCGATCCGCTGCCAGGTCACCGTCTTCAGGAAGGACGCGACGGACAGGCCGCCGGTGTAGCGGCCGGCGCCGGCGGTGGGGAGCACGTGGTTGGTGCCGATCACCTTGTCGCTGAACGCGACGGTCGCGCGCTGCCCGACGAACAGCGAACCGTAGTTGCGCAGGTTCTTCAGGTACCAGTCGTCGCGGTCGGTGTGCACCTCCAGGTGCTCGGCCGCGAGGAGGTCGCTCAGCCGGACGGCGTCCTCGTGGTCGGCGGCGAGCAGCACGAAGCCGTAGTCGCGCCAGGCGGCACCCGGCACGTCCGCCCCTCCGACCTTCGCCAGATCGTCGAGCTGGCGGTCGATCTCGGCGATGACCGCGTCCGCCATGGCGCGGCTGGTGGTGACCAGGGCGGCGGGCGAGGTCAAGCCGTGCTCGGCCTGGCCGAGCAGGTCCGCGGCGACCAGTTCGGGGTCGGCCGAGTCGTCGGCGATCACCGCCACCTCGGACGGTCCCGCGATCATGTCGATGCCGACCTGGCCGTACAGCTGCCGCTTGGCCTCGGCGACGAAGGCGTTGCCGGGACCGACGAGCTTGTCCACCGGGCCGGCGCCGTCGAGCAGGCCGAACGCCATCGCCGCGACGGCCTGGACGCCGCCGAGGCAGTAGACGGCGTCAGCGCCGGACGCGGTGAGGCTGTACAGCGTCGGCGCGTGCACGCCGCGGCCGGCGCGCGGCGGAGTGCACGCGATCACCCGGTCCACGCCGGCGACCTTGGGCACCTTCACGGTCATGAACGGGCTGGCGAGCATCGGCACCCGCCCGGCGGGCGCGTAGGCGCCGACGTGGGCGAGCGGGATCTGCCGCTGCCCGAGGACGACCCCGGGCAGCGTCTCGGCCTCGAAGTCGGTGAGGGTGGCGAGCTGGCGGGCGGCGAACCCGGCGACCTGCTCGATGGCGAAGTCGATGCTCTCGCGCAGCTTCGGGTCGAGGCCGGCGGTCGCCTGCGCCTTGTCGGCGGTGACCTCGAAGGACTCGGGGTCCCAGTCGTCCAGTTCGCGGGAGTACCGGCGGACGGCGTCCATGCCGTCCCTCTCGATCGTCGACAGCATCTCGCTCACCCGGTCGCGGACCTGCGGGTCGACGGCGCTGGAGGCGATCTTCAGCGGCTTCTTGATCAGGGTCACGTCGCCGGCGGGAACACGCACGGTGGAACTCCTTATACGAGAGGTTCGAAGAGGGAGCGGCAAGGGGGCCCGCCTCGTCAGGGGCCGGGCGGTCACGCGGGGCGAACGTCCACCAGGCGGAGCCGGGCGGGATGAAAGGGCGTGGTCGGCCCGGCGGTCCAGGCGTGAGGCGAGCACGGTGACGCCGAGCCGAGCGCGGCCGCCGCACGCGACTGCCCGGTTGCCGCGAGGTTAGCCGACCGTGTTCGCGAAGGGGTACCCTCACTTTCCTTAGGAAGCGAAAGGCTTTTCCTTAATGACGCTGATCCAGTTGCTGTACTTCGTCTCCGCGGTGGAAGCCGGTTCGTTCTCCGCCGCGGCCGAGCGGCTGCGCCTGGCGACGCCCTCGGTCTCGGAGCAGATCCGGCGCCTGGAGCGGCACGTGGGCACGGCTCTGTTCGAGCGCGGGCGCGTGCTGCAGCTCACCGACGCCGGCCGGGCGCTGCTGCCCCAGGCCCGCGCGACCCTGCGGGCGGCCGAGGAGGCGGAGCGGGCGGTGGCCGACGTCCGCGGGCTCAAGGGCGGGCTCGCGAACTTCGGCCTGTTCCGCAATGCGGACTACTACCTGGTGGGCCCCCTCGCCGAGACCTTCCTGCGGGAACATCCGCGGGTGCGCCTCCGGCTCCCCGGGCAGAACAGCGCCGAGGTCGCCGACGCCGTCCGCGCCGGACGGCTGGAGGCGGGACTGGTCGTCCTGCCGGTCGACGACGAGAGCCTGACCGTCGCCTCGATCATGCGGGACGAGGTGCGCTACGTCAGCGCCGATCCGCGGCGGGCGGGCGGGCCGGTGCCGCTGGAGATGCTGGCCCGGGGGCGGCTGATCCTTTACGACGCCGCATGGGCCGGCGTGGATCCGACCCGGCGCCAGCTCGCGACACGGATGCAGACCCGCGGCCTGGCCATGGCGCCGTACGTCGAGGTCGAGCGGGTCGAGGGCGCGCTGGAGCTCGTCCGGCGGGGACTCGGCGACACCATCGCGGCGAGCACCGTGCTGCGCACGCGCGAGCCCGGCCTCCACAGCGCCTCACTGGAGGAACCGCTGCACGACGAGATCGCGGTGATCCAGCGGCGCGGCGCGCGCCTGTCGGCGGCGACCGCGGAGTTCATCCGGCTCGCACGCACCCACCTGCACCGACTCGCGGAGGGCAACCCGCACGCTCGGATCCTCGGCCCGCGGGACTGACCGCGGACGCCGCAGCCCCTACGCCACAGGGCTTTCCGAGGGCGCACAGGATAACCCTGTGGATGGCAGAGGATCATTCGGCGTTGTCCTTCGGATCCGGCGACTCGTAGATTTCGCGCCAAGCCACTCGATGTGGGCCGGCGCACATGCCGGCCCTCCCGCCGGCTCGGCGACCCGCCGGCGGCGACCGGGACGGCCCGGCGCGACCGCCGCCCCGCCGAGGGCGGCGGACACCGGTCCGCAGCGCCCGGACCGAAGGAAAGGTCGGTGAGATCACAGATGGCGGACCCGCTACTCCAGGCCCGCGGCATCGGCAAGAGCTACGGGCACGTCGAGGTGCTCCGGGGAGTCGACTTCTCCGTCGCACGCGGCGAGGTGACGGCCCTGATCGGGGACAACGGAGCAGGCAAGAGCACCCTGGTCAAGATTCTTTCCGGCGCGCTCAGCCCGGACGGCGGCGAGATCCTGCTGGACGGCAGGCGGGTGTCCTTCAGCTCGCCCGAGAGCGCCCACGACATGGGCATCGAGACCGTCTACCAGGACCTCGCGCTCGCTCCGGAACTCGGCTCCGCGGAGAACGTCTTCGCCGGGCGGGAGCTGCTCAAGCCCGGGCTCCTCGGCCTGCTCGGCGTTCTCGACCGCAGGACCATGCGGGACCGGGCCCGGAAGGCGTTCGTCGACATGGGCACCGACGTCAAGGACATCGAGGCCCCGGTCGCCGCGCTGTCGGGCGGCCAGCGGCAGAGCGTCGCGATCTGCCGGTCGGTGATGTGGGCCGACAAGGTGATCTTCATGGACGAGCCGACCGCGGCCCTCGGCGTGCGGCAGACCGGCAAGGTCCTGGAACTGATCAGGCGGGTCGCGGACCGGGGCATCGCGGTCGTGCTGATCAGCCACAACATGCCCGAGGTGCTCCAGGTCGCCGACAGCGTGCAGGTGCTGCGGCTCGGCCGTCGCGTCGCCGAGTACCGGGCGGCGGAGGCGACCGTGGAACAGCTGGTCGGTGCGATGACCGGAGCTCTGGAAGGGAAGGCCGCATGACCGAGACCCCCGCACCGGTCACCCCGGCGAAAGTCGCGGACGAGACCGGCGCAACGAACGAACCGAGCGGGCCGAACGACGCCGGCGGCGCCCTGAAGATCGCTCACCGGTCTCCGCTGCGCAAGTTCCTGTCCACCTCGCCGGCCTACATGGGCCTGGTGCTGGCGCTGCTCGTCCTGCTGTTCTCGGTGCTGCGGCCGGAGGCGTTCCCCACCACCGCGACCGGCCGCAACATCTCGCTGGACATCTCGGTGCTGCTGGTCATGGCCGTCGGCATGACGTACGTCATGGTGGCGGGCGGCTTCGACCTGTCGATCGGGTCCGTCCTGGTGTTCTCCGGGGTGGTGATGGCCAAGACGATGTCCGCGATCGGCGGCGACGGCGCGATGGTGGTGGTCGCGGGCATGGCGGCGTCGGTGCTCGCCGGCATCGCCTGGGGCGTGCTGAACGGCGTGTGCATCGCGCTGCTGAAGGTCCCCGCGCTGATCACCACGCTCGGCACCATGGGCGCGGCGCTCGGCGCGTCCCAGATCATGACGGGCGGCAACGACGTCACCACCGTGCCGGACGCGCTGCTGAAGATCACCACGTCCAGGCCGCTCGGCTTCAGCTGGCTGGTCTATGTCGCCGCGGTCGTCGCGCTGGTCGGCGGGCTGATCCTCGCCTTCACCCGGTTCGGCCGCCACACCTACCTCGTCGGCTCCAACGAGGAGTCGGCCCGCCGCGCCGGCATCAACGTGAGCCGGCACCTGATCAAGCTGTACGCCGTCAGCGGCGGCCTCGCCGGGGTGGCGGGCGCGATGTCGCTCACCCGCTTCGCCACCACCACGATCTCCGGCCACGCCACCGACGCGCTCCAGGTCATCACCGGGGTCGTGCTCGGCGGGACGAGCCTGTTCGGCGGGATCGGCACCATCCTCGGCACCGTCGTCGGCATCTTCATCCCCGCCGTTCTGCAGAACGGCTTCGTCGTCACCCACGTCCAGCCCTACTGGCAGCAGGTCGTCATCGGCTTCGTGCTGATCGCGGCCGTCTACGTCGACCACCTCAAGCGCGCCCGGCGCGATCGCAGCTAGGAGACCTCATGAGATACGGCACCGCGTTGCGGCTGTCCGCCGCTGCCGGCGTGGCCGCCCTGGCCCTCACCGCCTGCGGCTCCGGGTCGGATTCGGCCTCCGGGCAGAAGCGGATCGTCTACGTCCCCGCCGTGACCGGCATCCCCTTCTACAACACCGTCGCGTGCGGGGCCCAGGAGAAGGCGAAGGAACTCGGCGCCAAGCTGGACGTGCAGGGGCCGCCGGAGTTCGACCCCGCGAAGCAGTCGGCGATCGTCAGCGCGCTGACGGCCGACAAGCCGGACGCGATCATGATCTCGGTGGCCGACTCCAAGGCGCTGATCCCGCCGCTGAAGCTCGCCAAGGCCGCCGGCATCAAGATCATCGGCGTGGACGGCGACCTGGACGACCGCTCGATCATGACGACCAACATCATCTCCAACAACCTCAAGGGCGGCGCGCTCGCCGCGGACGAGATGGCCAAGGCCACCGGCGGCAAGGGCGAGATCATGGGGTTGAACAACGACCCCGGCAACCCGCTCGGCGAGGCGCGCGCCAAGGGGTTCACCGACCAGTTGAAGAAGTACCCGGGGATGAAGTACCTCGGCACCCAGTACAGCAAGAACGAGACCGCCAAGGCGTCCTCGATCGCGTCGAGCGCCAGCTCGTCCAACCCGCGGCTCACCGGCGTCTACGCCATGTCGACCACCAACTCGGAGGGCGCCGTCACCGGCCTGCGTGAATCGGGCCGGACGGGGAAGGTCAAGCTGATCGGCTTCGACATCTCCGGACCCATCGAGACGGCGCTCAACGGCAAGCAGATGTACGGCACCATCGTCCAGCATCCCTACCAGGAGGGCCAGATCGGCGTGCAGTCGGCGCTGGACGCGGTGGCGGGCAAGCCGGTGCCGCGCGACCAGAACTCCGACCTCGTCTTCGCGACCCCCGCGAACCTGTCCACGCCGGAGGTCCAGAAGTACGTGTACAAGAAAGAGTGCGGCAAGTGACGGAGACCACGGAGCCCGGCGAGCCGAGTGACGGGGGGACGGCGGCCCCGCGGTCCGCGCCGCAGGTGTCGTCCACCGGCCGCGTCATGCCGGCGGACTTCTCGATCGCCCTCTCGGAGGGCCGCGGCGCCACCCTCCCCGGCGGCGACTACAGCCGGCGCAAGCAGTCGCTGCGCGGGTTCGAGGACCACTACACCGACATCGTCGACTACATCGTCCGGATCACGCACCGCATCTGGGAAGACCAGGACATCGGCTACATCTACGACACCTACGCGCCGGGCTGTCGCGTGTTCGACGACAGCGGCCCGCGGCACGGCATCGAGGAGATGGTCGCTGGAACGATCCAGGCGATCGCCGCCTTCCCCAACATGCGGCACTACGCCGACGAGGTGATCTGGGCGGGCGACGACGAGCAGGGCTTCGTCACGTCCCACCGCGCGCTGAACATCGGCGACCACACCGGCCACTGGCGGTGGGGCCCGCCGACCCGCCGCCGCCTCAACACCTGGGTGATCGCCAATTGCGTCATCAGGGACAACGAGATCTACGAGGAGTGGGTCCTCTACAACACCGCGGCCAAGCTGCAGCAGCTCGGCCTCGACGTGGCGGCCTGCGCCCGCGAGTTCGGGAACGCCGGCGCGCTGCGGCCGTACACCGAACGCGAGCAGACCGAGGTGGAGCGCCTGCAGGGCGGGCGGAAGCCCGTGGCCGTCGCCGAGCCCGACACTTCCGGCCCGTTCGACGTGGAGGAGTGGGCCCGCGCCCTCTTCCACAACACCTACAACCGCCGCGACCTCAGCGCCGTCGACCGGTTCTACGCGCCGAACGTCCGCTGGTACGGCGCCACCAACCGGCAGGGCTACGGCAGGGGGCAGGTGAAGGCGATGGCCCGCGCCCTGCTGGCGACGTTCCCGGACCTCGGCGTCCACGTGGACGAGGTCTACTGGATGGGCAACCCGGACGAGGGCTACCGGGTCAGCGTGCGCTGGGGCGGCGCGGGCACCCACAAGGGCTACTCGCTGTACGGCGCGCCGACGGGCCGCCAGGTGCACATCTGGGGCATGTCGCAGCTGTACGTCCGGCACGGTGAGATCGTCGAGGAGTGGGCGCTGTTCAACGAGTTCGACGTGATGGCGCAACTCCTCCGGGACGAGCCGGCCGCGCTGCTCTGACCGGACGACCAGGGGGCATGGAGATGGCACCGACGGCGACCCGCGTGACGTGCGTGCAGTTCGCGCCCGTCCTCGGCGACCTGGCCGGAAACATCCGGCGCGCCCGCTCGGCGATCCGCGCCGCCGTCGCGAACGGCGCGCGGATCGTCGTGCTTCCCGAGCTGGCGACCTCCGGCTACCTGTTCGCGAGCGCGCGGGAGGCCCGGGAGGCGTCCGTCGACGCGGACGATCCGCGGCTGGCGGCGTGGTCCGCCGAAGCGGCGCGCGGCGGCGCCGTGGTCGTCGCCGGGTTCTGCGAGAAGGGCGCGGACGGCCTGGTCTACAACAGCGCCATGGTGCTGGACGGGACGGGGGTACGCGCCGTCTACCGAAAGGCCCACCTGTGGGACCGCGAGAAGTCGCTGTTCGCGCCCGGCCGTGCGGAACCGCCCGTGCTCGACACCGCATACGGCCGGATCGGCGTGCTGATCTGCTACGACCTGGAGTTCCCCGAGATGCCCCGTGCCCTGGCGCTGCGGGGCGCCGACCTCATCGCCGTGCCGACGAACTGGCCGGTGGTGCCGCGCCCGGACGGCGAGCATCCGCCCGAGGTGGTGGCCGCGATGGCCGCCGCCCGCGCCAGCCGCGTCTTCGTCGCCTGCTGCGACCGCTCCGGGCTCGAACGCGGGGAGCGGTGGACGCGGGGTACCGCCCTCGTCGACCCGGACGGCTGGATCCGGGCGAGCACCGGCACGCGGGACGGCCACGCGACGGCCGACCTCGACCTGGTCGCGGCGCGCGGCAAGCGGCTGACCGACCTGGCCGACGTCATCGCCGACCGGCGGCCCGAACTGTACGGGGAACTCGTGCGGACCGGCCTCACGCCGCCGGGCGGCGGGGAGGTCAGCTGACGCCGGGACGGCGCCGGGCCGTCCCTCCCGTCGCCGGGTAGACGCGCTGCGCCGGGTCCTTGATCCCGGCCAGCAGGGTGCTGCGCGCGCGCCGCGCCAGTTCCCGGGCGCCCGGGGACAGCACCGACGACGTGCGCTGGATGAAGGCGATGGTGTCGTACAGCGGTTCGGCGAACGACACGGTCCCGACCTCGGGCGGGCAGAACGGGCTGTCGGCGACCGCCCGGGAGATGATCGTGTCGCCGACGCCCCGGGCGACCAGGGCGAGCGCCGCCTCGACGTGCTCCACCTCGATGATCGGTTCGATCCGCAGCCCCTCCAGCTGGGCCCGTTCGGCGATCTGGCGGCGGGTCGGGTCGGACCAGCCGTACCGGGCGTCGTACATGACCAGGTCGGCCTCTGCCATGCGGTGGATCGTCATGGGCGCCGCGAGCCGCTCGGGGTCGGCGCTGGCGTAGAAGACCTCGTCCCGGATGAGCGGCGTCACCCGCAGCCCGGCGTCCTCCACCGGCAGCACGACCAGGCCGGCCTCCAGCTCGCCCCTGGACACGGCCGCGGCGACCTCGCTGGAGTTCTGCCCGACGAGCCGGAGCCGGACGTTCGGGAACGCCTCGTGGAACTGCTGGGCCAGGTCGGGCAGCAGGTAGAAGGAGGCGTTGCGCAGCAGCCCGAAGGTCACCGCGCCGCCGTCCAGGGAGCCGATGGACCGCAGCGCCGCGCGCCCCTCGTCCACCGAGGAGACGGCCTGCTCGGCGAACGGCAGCAGTTCCGCGCCGGCTGAGGTCAGCACGAGCCGCCGGCCGCCCCGGATGAACAGCGCCAGCCCGGCCTCCTCCTCCATCCGGCGGATGAGCTCCGACACCGACGCCTGCGCCATCTTCAGCTCCGCCGCGGCCGCGGTGAAGGATCCCGTCCGGACGGTGAGCAGGAACGCGCGCAGCTGATTCAGAGTCACAGGGGAACCCTATGGCAAATGTGGGATAAGTCGGTCTAGTCCTGTTCCTTCGCGCTCCCTAGCCTGTCCATGGGACGCACCCCCCGCCGGGCGCCCGCGGACGAGTCCCTCCCGTCTCCATCCCCTCCGCCCGAAGGACGAAATGATCACCTTTCTGAAGGAGGCGGTCGCCTCCGAGCAGACCGCCGCCGACAACGGCCGCGTCGCGCAGACGGTCCGCGGCATCCTCGACGACGTCCGCGCCCGCGGGGACGCGGCGGTCCGCGAGTACTCCGCCCGCTTCGACGACTGGACCCCCGCCGCCTTCCGGCTGACCGCCGGCCAGATCGACGAGATCGTCGCGGGGGTGCCCAAGCAGGTCATCGAGGACATCGAATGGGTGCAGGCGCAGGTCCGGGCCTTCGCCGAACGCCAGCGCGCCTCCCTCACCGACTTCGAGCTGGAGACGCTGCCCGGGGTGCGCCTCGGCCAGCGCAACCTGCCGGTCCGCGCGGTCGGCGCCTACGTACCCGGCGGGCGGTACCCGCTCACCGCGTCCGCGCACATGACGATCGTGACCGCCAAGGTCGCCGGGGTCTCGCGGGTGGTGGCCTGCACGCCGCCGATCCGCGGCGAGGTCCCCGCCGCCACCGTCGCCGCGATGCACCTGGCCGGGGCGGACGAGATCCACCTGCTGGGCGGCGTGCAGGCGATGGCGGCGCTGGCGATCGGCACCGAGTCGATGGAGCGCGTGGACATGATCGCCGGGCCGGGCAACGCCTACGTCGCCGAGGCCAAGCGGCAGCTGTTCGGCGAGGTCGGCATCGACCTGTTCGCCGGGCCCACCGAGATCCTCGTGGTCGCCGACGACGCCGCGGACCCGTTCGTGGTGGCCGTGGACCTGCTGAGCCAGGCCGAGCACGGCCCCGACTCGCCGGCGGTGCTGGTCACCACCAGCGAGCAGGTGGCGCGCAGGGCGATGGCGCACGTGGAACGGCTCCTCGGCGACATGCCGACCCGCGACTTCGCCGCCCCGGCCTGGCGCGACCACGGGCAGGTCCTCGTGGTGGACGACCTGGACGAGGCGTTCGCCGTCGCCGACACCTTCGCCTCCGAGCACGTCCAGGTCCTCACCCGTGAACCGCGGCAGGCCCTGGAGAAGATGCACGACTACGGCGCGCTCTTCCTCGGCGAGGGCACCTGCGTGTCGTACGGGGACAAGGTGATCGGCACCAACCACGTGCTGCCCACCCGGGGCAGCGCCCGTTTCACCGGCGGCCTGTGGGTCGGCAAGTACCTCAAGACCGTCACCTACCAGGAGGTCACCGACCCGGAGTCCAGCGCGAGGCTCGGCGAGGTGTGCGGCCGCGCCGCCCGGGTGGAGCTGTTCGAGGGGCACGCCCGATCCGGCGACGTCCGCGCCGCGAAGTACCGGGGCGGAACGCTGCCGTGGAGCGACCACGACTTCACCGGGGTGCGCGCCGATGCCTGACGTGCCGGGCGACGTGCCGGGCGACGTGCTCGACGGCGTGCGCGGCCGGACGGCGCTGGTCACCGGTGCCGGCAACGGCCTCGGCCGCGCCATCGCCCTCGCCCTGGGCGATGCCGGGGTACGGGTGGTCGCCGCGGGTCGCACGCGGGCGAACCTGGACGAGACGGCCCGGCTGATGACCGCCCGGGGCGCCGGCGCCCGCGTCGCCCCGGCCGACGTCGCCGACGCCGGCTCGGTGGCGGCCCTGGCGTCGGCGGTCGCCGACGAGGACGTGTCCATCGTGGTCAACTGCGCGGGCGTCGCCGGACCGGTCAAGCCGCTCACCGAGATCGAGCCGGACGAGTGGGACGCGGTCTTCGCCGCGAACGTGCGCGGAACCTACCTCGTCTGCCGCGCGCTGATCCCCGCCCTCCTCGCCCGCGGTTCCGGCGACATCATCAACATCGCGTCCGTGAGCGGCAAGCGCCCGCTGGCGCTGCGCACCCCGTACACCGCCTCGAAGATGGCCGTGATCGGCCTCACCACCACCCTCGGCGCGGAGGTCGGCCCGCTCGGGATCCGGGTCAACTCGCTGTCGCCCGGCCCCGTCCGCGGTCCCCGCATGGAGCGCAACTTCCGGTTGGAGGCCGCCCGCCTCGGCATCACCGAGCAGGAGGCCGAGACGGCGTTCGCCTCCCGCGCCGCTCTCGGCCGCCTCCTCGAAGAGGACGAGGTCGGACGCGCCGTGGTGGCGATGCTGATGATGTCGGGTCTGCACTGCGCCGACATCGACCTGTCCGCCGGGATGGTGGCGAGGTGAGCGGTGCCCGGGCCGCGGACCCGCTGGTGCTGCTCCCCGGGATGCTCGGGGACGCCACGGTGTGGGACGGCGTGGTCGCGGCGCTCGGGCCGGAGACGGAGGTCCTGCGCCCCCGCGTCGACCTCGACGACTCGATCGCCGGGCTCGCCGCCCGGGTGCTCGACGGGGCGCCCGCGCGGTTCGCGCTGGCGGGACATTCGCTCGGCGGCATCGTCGCCATGGAGGTCGTGCGGCGGGCCCCCGGGCGGATCACCCGGCTCGCGCTGCTCAACACCAGTGCCGGCGCCGGCTCGCCCGCCCAGCGCGCGGGGTGGGCGCGGCTCGCCGAGCGGGTCGCACGGGGCGAGTTCGCGGCGGTCGCCGCCGAGTCGGCGAGGGCCACGCTGCCCGCCGTCCGCCGCGCCGATCCCGGCCTGGTCTCCTTCAACGAGCGCATGGCCGGCGCCGTGGGGCCGGACGGCCTGCTGCGGCAGCTCCGCGCGCAGCAGTCGCGAATCGACCTCCACCCCTCGCTGGCCGCGATCGACGTCCCGGTGCTGGTGCTGAGCGGTGAGCTGGACGAGGTGAGCCCGCCGGCGCTCCAGCGGGACCTCGCGGAACCGATCCGGACGGCGCGGCACGAGGTCGTCCCGGGCTGCGGGCACATGTCGCCCCTGGAGTGCCCCGGCGAGGTCGCCGCCCACCTCAGGCGCTGGCTCGCGGGGTGACGCGGCGGCCCGGTCAGCCGCGCGCGTGCGAGGTGCGCAGGACGGGCTCGACGGGGTGGACGACGCGTCGCGGTCCGCCGTCGTCCCCCGCGATCCTGTCCAGGAGCCGGTCCACCGCGCTGCGCAGCATGTCCTCGAACGGCACGCGCAGCGTGGTCAGCCCGACCAGCGGCCACGCCGCCTGCTCCAGATCGTCGAAGCCCACGAGGGCGAGATCACCCGGCACCCGGAGCCCGAGCTCGTGCGCGCCGTTCATCGCCCCCAGGGCGATCGTGTCGTTCGCGCAGAACAGCGCACGCGGAAGCCGCCGTTCCGCGGCCATGGCAGCCACCGCCGAGCGTCCGTGCTCGAAGTCGAACCCGCCGTGCCGGATCCAGGCCGGGTCGGGGCCGATCCCGGCGTCCGCGAGCGCGGACCGGTAGCCGTCCTCCCGCTCGCGCGCCGTGCTCGCCGTGCGCGGTCCGAGCAGCGCGCCGACCTCGCGGTGACCGGCCTCCAGCAGGATCCGGGTGCCGAGCCGCGCGCCGAGCCGGTCGTCGGCGACGCAGGCGTCGAGCGGGACGTCCTCGGCGTAGCGGTGCAGCAGCACCGCCGGCACCCCGCGCTCGCGCAGGACGCCCGGGAGCCGCGAGTCCCGTGACGCGGTGGAGACGATCACGCCGTCCACCGTGCCGCCGAGCACATGCGACTCGATGTCGTCCGGATCGCCGTGCTCGGCGATCAGGGAGAGCCGGTATCGGCGCCGGTCCAGCTCGTCGCACAGCCGTCCGACAAGAAGCGACCACAGCGGGTTGTCGAGATCGACGACCATCGCGATGCGGCGGCTGCTCCGCGTGACCAGATCACGTGCCCGATCGCTGGGGACGTAGCGCAACCGCGCCGCCGCCTCCCGGACGCGGCGTGCGGTCTCGGGTGGAATGCCCGGATGGCCGCGCAGCGCCCGCGACACCGTGGACTGCGACACTCCGGCGGCGCGCGCCACGTCCAGGCTCGTCACTCGCATCCGTCCACCCCTCCGGTCCCATCCGCCCGGCGGGTCAGTATCCGCCGGACGGCGCCGTGGTCACCGCCGTTCCCCGCACGGCCGCGACGGCCTCCGCGGCGGCCCGCCGCAGGATGGCCATGTCGCTGCCCGGCGTCACGAAATCGTAGCCCCGCTCGGTGAGCCGCAGTGCGGCCGCAGTGCCGGAGGCGAAGGCGCCCGCGATCACACCCGCCGCGTGCGCGGCCTCGGCGATCCGGCCGAGCGCCGCGTCGACCTCGGGCGGCGGGACGGCCAGGCCGGGCTCGACGCCCAGCGCGAGGGCGAGATCGTTCGGACCGACGTAGACACCGTCCAGCCCGGGCGTGGCCGCGATCGCCTCCACCGCGTCGAGGGCGGCCCGCGACTCGATCATCGCCCAGGTCAGGATCTGCGCGTCGGCCTGCTCGACGTATCCGGGGACCTGCGCGAGGTTCGCGCGGGCCGGGCCGTAACTGCGCACGCCCCCCGGCGGGTACCTGCACATCGCGACGAACCGCGCCGCCTGGACGGGATCGTCCACGGCCGGGCAGATGATCCCGTACGCGCCGGCGTCCAGCAGCTTGCCGATCACGGCCGCGTCGAGCGCCGGGGTCCGCGCCAGGGGGACGGCCGGACCCGCGGACACGGCCTGGAGCAGGCGGACGGCGCCGTCCAGCCCGAACATGCCGTGCTGGAGGTCCACGGTCACCGAGTCGAACCCGGCGTGCGAGAGGGTCTCGGCGAGATAAGCGCTGTCGGCTGACAACCACGCGTTGACCGCGGTCTCGCCCGCGCCGAGGAGCTCCTTGAGCCGGTTGTCGCGCATGTGTTCCGCCCTTCGGTGAAAGCTGTGCATACGTTAGCACGCCGTTGACAACGTACTTCCTCGCTGCAATCGTGAACTCTTACGCATACGTTTGCATGAAGGGACGATCCGATGCCTCCCGAGGTTTCCGCGGCCGAACTCACCTCCCGGACGATCCTGCGCAAGGACCTCACCGCCGATACGGCGGCCTTCATCGACACGAGGATCCCGGGCTCCGAAGGCAAGATCAACTACCCGCTGATCGGGCCGGGCGTCTCCGAGAACGCCGAGCAGGTCGTTCCGGTCACCGCGCCGCACGGCTTCAACCTGGGGGCGGCGGCGATGCCGGCCGGTGTCACCAACAACCTGCACCTCCACTTCACCGCCGAGGTCTTCGTCTGCATGGCGGGCGAATGGCTGTTCCGCTGGGGCGTCCACGGTGACGACGGCGAGGTGACGGTCGGCCCCGGCGACGTCATCTCGATACCGACCTGGGTGTTCCGCGGCTTCACCAGTGTGGGGACCGACGACGCGTTCCTGTTCACCGCCCTCGGACGCGACAGCTCCGGCGGTCTGATCTGGGCGCCTTCCGTCCTGAGGAAGGCCGCCGAGCACGGTCTGCACCTCACCTCGGACAACCGGCTCATCGAGACCGAACCGGGCGAGTACCCCGACGGGGTGGAGCTGAAGCGTCCGCTGACCGACGCCCAGCTCGCCACGCTCCGCAGGATCGGCGTCGAGGAGATGCGCACCCGGCTGGCCCGCCCATCCGACCTGCGCTGGTCGACGGCCCCGTTCCTGGACTCCGGGCTGGAGACCGGCGGCGCCGAACTGGCCACCGTCGTCGGTTACGGGATCACCGAAGACCGTGACCAGCGGCCGCGCCTCGCCGACCCCCACGGCTTCAGCCTCGCCCGCCTGCGCGCGACCGGGGGGCGCGGCATGTCGACCCACTCGGTGGACGAGTCCCAGGTACTGATCGTGACCGGTGGGCAATGGCGGATCACCCTGAACCGGGAGAACCCGGTATCCACGGAACTCGGCCCCTACGACACCCTGTCGATCCCGGTCGGAGCCTGGCGTCGCTTCGAGAGCATCGGTCCCGACCCGGGGGAGATGGTCGTGATCACCGGCGGCGAGGGCCGGACCCGCGTCCACTGGGATTCCGACATCACCTCCCGGGCCGCGGAGCGGGGCATCGTGATCGACGCGAACGGCTACACCGCGGCGGCCGACCTCCTCGACTCCTGAGGAGGCGGACCCGGGCCGGCATGGCGCGGACTCGATGCCGCGTGTTCAGGGTGAAGAGCTCATCGAGCGGGGTCATATCACAACATTTCGCGGCGCGCGAGTATTCGCGGTCCCCGTAATCGCGAACGCGACCATCGGCACCGTGCAGAATGCTGCGTCAAATATGCCCGGCGCGCCTCGGCCCGGATTGCGGGGTGGGCCGAGGCCGCCGAGCAATCGTGCCAGTGGTACCGGACGATCTGCAGGACTCGGCCAATCCGCGGACTCCCGGCCGCCAGAGTTGGCTGGCGGGTAGGTGATGGCGGCGATCCGGCGATGGGAGCACTGTTGACCGGATCGGGCCGAACAGTTGTGGAGGCGGGTCTCCGCTGGAAAGCTGGGCCTTCGCTGGTCTCATCCCCAACGGCCTGATCTTGACCGCGGTTCATGACCGGCGATCATCGACGTTCTCCTCGACCAGAATGCTGAATTCATCGTGTAGCAGTACATAGCTTCGGGGGCCCATCTGGTGGCTGATATCGATGCTCTGAAAAAGAAGTATTTCGTTCAGCCCGACGATACGAGTCCCCCTTCGGAGCCGCTGCCGGCCACTTTCGGCGGCTGCCGGGTCACCCCGCTGATCGACGGCGCCGCCTACTTCGCCGACCTCGCCGCGCAGATCGCCGCCCTGGGCCAGGGGACGCCGAGCGAGAACAGCGGACAATTCCTCTACATCGCCGGCTGGTGGCTCCATCTCATGGGCGGAAGGGTCAATCCCTCGCCCAGCTCGTCGGGCGCCTCGACCGGGCCTTCGATCGGGCTGGAGAACCCGTTCTCCCTCGACGGGCCCGGAGCCCCGAACCACCTGGTCGACCTGCTCAAGGCCAAGGCGGCGGCCGGAGTCGACGTCCGCGTCCTGGGCTGGGTCTCGTTCTCCGTGATGGCCGACTACTTCGTACTGACCGCGTCGATCCAGAATGGGGCGGGCAGTATTCGCGACGTCAACGTGGGCACCATGGCCGCGATCCGCGAACTGCGCAAGGCGCCCGCCCTCGCCGACAAGGCATGCCTGAACATCATCGCCCACTCGGCCGGCGCGGTGCACACCAAGATGGTGCTCGTCGGCAACGGCGGCAGCGCCATCGGCTACACCGGCGGCCTCGACCTGGTGGGCGACCGCCACGGCGGCCCACCGCACCCCCCCGCGCAGTGGCACGACGTGCAGGCGAAGGTCGAGGGTCCGGCGGTGCAGGCGATGTACGACCTCTACCGCGGCATGTGGAACGAGGTCAAAGCGCGCAAGGTCAAGTCCTTCCGCTATGCCGACGAGAAGATCGCCAGCCACTTACCGACCACGCCCGTCGTTCCGGCGCGGACCCTGCCGGCCACGCCGGTGGGCAAGCACCACGTCCAGTCGCTGCGCACCGTGCCGCGCTTCAACTACACGACCTTCAACATCCTGCCCGAGAACGACAAGATCTCCTTCGCCCCCGACGGCCTCTTCGAGGTGCGCTCCGCCTGGTTCAACGCCGTCCTCACCGCCGAGCGCTACGTCTACATCGAGGACCAGGGATTCTGGTCGGTCGAAGTGATGATCTGGCTGAACCAGGCCCTCAAGGCCCGCGACGATCTCAAGGTGATCCTGGTCACCGGGATCACCGACCCGAACGACCCGCACTTCCCCCCGTACGCCAACGTCGCGCTGTTCAAGGGCCTGCTCCACGATCTGAACGGCCAGCAGCGGGGCCGGGTGCGCGCGTTCAGCCGCAACCTGATCGTGCACACCAAGAGCACGATCGTCGACGACCACTGGGCGATCATCGGCTCGGCCAACGCCTTCCGGCGCAGCCTGTACAGCGACGTCGAGCACGCGGTGGGCCTCCTCGACGAGGACGACGTGCTGGTGCAGCAGTACCGGATGCGGCTCTGGGGCGACCACTTCGGCCTGCTCGCCCCGGCCGACCAGCAGAAGATCACCGACATCGAGAAGGCGCTCAACGTCTGGGACAGCACCTGGGGCACCCCGGGCAGCGGGGTCACCCTGCCGCTCACCCTCACCCCCATCCCGCTCCCCACCACGCAGACGGTGCTCAGCAGCAAAGATCAGGACAAATACGACCGTTACGCCGACGTCGACTCACGCGAGGCGTGGGGGGGTTGCCTGCCATGAGCAGCAGTATGTTCGTGACCCTCAACGACTTCCTTGGCAGCAAGTGGCCGTCCTTCCTGCCCAAGCCCCCCGACCCCGCCGCGCTCGACCATGTCTGGATCGAGCCGCCGCAGACCACCGCCAAGGCCGGCGAGGTCAATCTGACCACCCGCCTGCTCTTCGAGCAGGAGCTCGTGCTGGGGCTGCCCGGCCTCGACGCGGTGAGCCTGGTGCTCTTCCCCGCCGGCGGCGACGGTGCGCCCGCCGAACTGGGGCTGGAGATCGACATCCTGCCGCAGACCGTCCTGCGCGTTTCCGACGTGCCCGTCGCGCTGCGCTTCGGCCCGGAGCTGCTGCGCCCCATGCGCAAGGTGGGCAACGGCGGCGACGCCCGCTACGAGCCCGACCCCGGACGTCCGTTCGTCCAGCTCACGATGCCGAAGCTCAGCGGGAGCGCCGGCAGGGACGGCATCAGGTTCGACGCGCCGTTCACCGCTCAGCTGCCCCACCCCGTGATGATCGGCGACACCGGGCTGGTGATCGACGGCGCCGCGGTCGCCTTCCACCGCGCGGGCGGCAAGGCGTGCCTGGTGCTGCAGTGGAAGGAGGGCGGCCTCAACGGGCTGCTCGGGCAGCTCGTCCCCAACCTGGGCGACCGCAGCCCGGCGGGCGAGCAGCAGGTCACCCTGCGCCTGATCATCGGCGACGGCCTCGAAGAGCTGCGCCTGGACTGGCAGGCGGCGGCCCCCGGCGCCGCGCTCGCGCTCCCCGGCCTCGACGTGGGCCTCCCGGCGTCCAGCCGCTTCTCGCTGCTCCTGCTGCGCCAGGGCGCGGGCCTCGGCCGCGCCGCCCTCGTCGTCACCCTGGCGGGGGGCGACCCGGTGACGGCGGGCAGCACCTTCGCCTGGGGCCGCGACGGCGACCGCGAGCTGCACAACGACGAGCCGCCCCAGCCGCCCGGCAAGCCGCTCTTCAGCGTCACGCTCAAGCCGACGAGCGGGCCGCGCAGCCTGGTGCTGCTCGACGTCCCGCTCGGCGCTGCGAAGCTGCCCGGCTTCTTCCGCCGGCTCACCACGCCGATCGCCCCGCTCGACCTCAACGACCCCGCCGCCCTCTGCACGCCCGTGGCCTACGACCCAGCCGACCTCCAGGGCGACTGGACCGCCCAGCTGAGCGTCAACATCGACGCGGCCGGCGGAGCGTTCACCCTGCCCTTCCTCAAGCAGGGCCAGGGCGAGGACGCCCAGTTCCTGCAGCTCTATCTCCGCACACCGCTCGACGGGCTGCCGATCACCCTGCCCCAGGGCGAGGTCGGTTTCGACATCGGGGTGCGGCTGCGCGTCCTGAGCCTCAGCTTCGACCTGCTGTGCCGCCTGACCTTCAACCTCAGCACCTTCGCCCTCAAGGTCGACCACGACCAGGGGATCGAGCTGCGCTCCCCGGAGGCCGAGCGCGAGTTCCCCGACCTGTTCGGGATGCGCTGGCGGTTCAAGGGCAGGGACCTGGGCGACGAGACCTTCCACTACTTCACCATCGCCACGAAGGACTACCACTACCAGATCCAGCAGCCCGAAGGGTCGGTGCTGGAGCTCGACTTCACGCGCGCCAGCGAGGAGCCGATCACCTTCAGCGTGCGGGACTTCGCCCTCACGCCCAAGGGCGTCAACCTCGCCGCCACCGTCACCGACCGGCCGGCCCGGCTCAACGGCCTGCGCACGCGCTTCCGCTTCACCGACAGCGGCTTCGTGATCCGCGAGAACCGCATCGCCGACTTCACCATCGCCGGCTCGGGCCCGCTGCCGCCCGACCTCGTGGGCGACGCCACGGCCGACATCGCCCTGCAGTTCGCCCAGCGCGAGGGCGGCAACCTGACCCTCGTGCAGGGCGCCGCGAACCTGCGCGGCGTCAAGCTGCTCGACTGCAAGGGCACGCGCTTCCAGTTCTCGGTGGACGCCCTGGGCCTGCGGTTCGTCGACGACGGCGCCTTCCACCTCTACTTCACCGTCACCGGCTCCGCCCAGTTCGTACCGGCCCCCGGCGACGACGCCGACGGGCCGCTGGCCCTGCTCGGCAAGACCCGCATCGACCTGGTCCAGTGCCCGCTCACCGGCGACGCCCGGGTGATCGGCAAGCACGTGAAGTTCCTGATCGAGCTGCCCCAGCCCAAGTCGTTCAGCTTCCTCGGCTGCTTCGAGATGGAGCTGCGCGCGATCGGCTTCGTACCGCAGTGCGAGTTCTTCGACGGCGACGGGGCCATGCAGGTCACCGGCCAGCTGAAGTTCGCCCAGGGCCCCGGCGACACGCCGGACTCGCGGCCCGACTACCACGAGCTGTTCATCGGCCTGCCGCTCCCGGGCGAGTTCCTGCCGCGCATCCACTTCACGCGCCTGGCGGTGAACCTGGCCCTCGGCGCCGCCTTCCGGCTCAACGGCGCGGTCGACTTCGTCGACGAGCCCGACCAGACCGGGCTGATCGGCGAGGGCCTGGTCCAGATCCAGGGCCTGCCCGCCATCGCGGCCAGCTTCGGCTTCCTGCGCGTGCGCCGCGGCGCCGGCTCGCCCTGGCTGCGGGCCTGGTTCCTCTACCTGGAGATCCGCCAGGTCAGCTTCATGATCCCGGTCATCCAGATCTACCTGCGCGAGATCGGGATGGGCTTCGGCTACCGCTTCACCATCGCCTCCATCAAGGCCGCCGACGCCGAGAACGACGTCAAGAAGCTGCTCAAGACCCTGGAGGGCCTCTCGCGCACCCAGGGGGATCTGTCCAGGCGCGACCGCTGGGCGGTGGACCTGGAGGAGGCCGGCCAGGACCCGCGCTGGACGATCGTGCTGCGAGCGATGATCTCGCAGACCTCGGCCTCGCCCTCGCCCCTGCGCTACGAGGCCTTCGCCGAGGCCGACCTCGCCTGCGTCTTCCTCGTCGACGCGGTCATCGCCTTCCGCAGCGACCTGACCTTCTTCATGGCGGTGCGCGGCTGGTTCAACACCAACTACGCCGACTACGTCAACAACAAGGACGGCGTCCGCGAGAACCCCATCCTGAGCGGCTTCGTGCTGCTCTCGCCGCGCCAGAAGCGCTTCCTGGCCCACGTCTCCAAGCCCGAGGGCGGCAAACCGGGCAACCACCCGCCGCTGCCCGACTTCGTCCGCGACGCGATCGCCAACAGCCGCTTCTCGGCCACCCTGCTGATCGAGCCGGGCCTGTTCCACTACGAGCTGGGCTGGCCCAACATGCTGCGCTGGCACACCAAGCTCGGTCCGCTGGCCGTGGAGGTCGAAGGCGGGTTCATCTTCCGCGTCTCGACCACGGAGATGGTGCTCGGAACGAGCTTCCTGGCCCGCGGCAAGCTCGAACTGAGCGCCGGAGTGGACCTCGGCCTGGTCGGCATGCGGATCAGCGCCAGCGCGCGGGTGGCCTTCGGAGCGCGCTACATCGGCGTGATCGACTTCCGCGACCCCACGACCAACTCGGCCGTCTACGGCGCGATCGGGCTGGAGGTGCAGGTCACCTTCGCCATCGAGTTCTGGATCAAGATCCCGCTGGTCTTCACCACCATCAGGCTCTCGTTCAAGTTCAGCCTGGAGATCTCGTTCAGCGCCGGCCTGGAGATCGGCGTCAAGGGGCTGAGCGTGCCCGGCATACGCGGCGTCGGCACCGTCGGCGTCTCCTGCTGCGGGCACAGCCTCCAGGCCACCGTCAAGGTGGCCTTCGAGGAGGGGAACGTCCAGGCCGCCCTCGACCGGACCAAGGAGTTCCTGTCGCTGGGGCTGGAGGCCACCGAGGTCGAGCCGGTGCCGGGTACCGAGGGTGCGCTGGACGCCGCGACGGCCTTCACGCGCATGTCGTCCGCGGGTCGCCCCGCCCTGCCGCCGCGCGCCCTCGCGGCCGTGGTCGGCGAGGGGGCGTCGGCCCCGGCCGAAGGCGAGGTGTTCCATGTGCCCGGCTACGTCGTCTTCGTGCTGCGCGACTCGCCGAGCTGGGACGACGAGCACCAGATCTACTTCGTGCTGCTGCCACAGGGCGAACGCCTGCACCGGGACGCGCAGGGCCGGCTCATCCTCGACGAGGACGGCTTCCCGGTGGCGGAGCCCGAGCCGGGCTTCCTGCCGCCGCCTCCCGCCGAGGGCACCGTGGCCGGGAAGGACTTCGCGCTGCGCGTGCCGAAGCCGGCGGCCGGCGAGAGCTACACGCTGCGGCACTTCGAGCCCCTGCCCGATCCGCGGTTCGTCGACGTGAGCGGCGCGGTCGCGGCCGGCGAGCCGATCACCTGGGGGGTGAACTGGGCCGCGCGGCTCTACACCGGCGGCTCCGCCGAGCGCCGCGTCGTGAACCAGGCCACGGGGGAGCCGGGTGCCCCCGCGCCCCTGCAGGACGGGCTGAGCCTGGCCCAGCACGTCGCCAACGCCTTCAAGCAGACCTATGCCGGCGCGGGCGACGGCGCGGTCGCCCACCCGGTCGGTGATCCCGGTGCGCTGCCCGGCTACCGCCCCCCGGTCAGCGACCCGCGCGTGCAGAACCCGTCCGACAGCTCGTTCGAGGCGGCCGTGCGCGGAGCGTACGAGCAGTTCGGCGGCTCGCCCTTCCTCAAGCGCGACCCCCAGGAACTGTACGAGCGGCTGCTGGAGTCGGCCTTCGACCCGGGCACGACGATCTACTCCGCCGACGGCGCCGCCGAGGACGACGGCGATCCCGGCGCCGTCAACCCCGTCCAGGCCGACCAGCAGGCCCACCAGCTGCGCGGGGTGATCGTCCACGACATCATCTCCGATCTGCGCGCGTTCCACGCCGAGAGCAGCCAGACCAGGCGCGACGAACTGGTCGCCGGCTCGCTGGCCTTCCAGATGGGCCTGGTGTTCGCGGTGCGCACCGCCGACGGCCACCGTCCCGCCTGGCTCGACCAGGTGGCGCCCGGCCTGGACGCCCAGCCGTCGATCAGCCAGCGCGAGCGGCCCGAGGCGACCGCGCCCGGCTCGACGAGCGAGGACGTACGCACCTTCAACGTCGCGCAGGCCCAGTTCAGCCTGTTCCCGCCCGAGTTCGAGCAGGTGCGCCAGTACAGCGACGCGAGCACGATCGCTCTTGCCTGGGAGCTGGGCTGGCAGCGGCAGGCCATGCCGGGGACGAGCCGGGCCCAGAACGACCCCGACCACCACCTGGCCCACTACCTCGTGCGCAGGCGGGCCCTCGACGGTGACGAGGCCGAGCACACCACCACGGTGAAGCCGGTCAAGGTGCTGCACCGCCACACGACCGACGTCGCCGGCGCCGAAGGGGCGGACCAGGCCACGCCGACCGACACCCTCTCGCTGCTGCAGCCGCGCTTCCAGGTGGTCGACCACTTCTCCGACACGGCGAGCGACCGCGCCGCGCTGCCGCGCGAAGGGCGCGCCTACGTCTACACGATCACCCCTGTCGACTTCGCCGGCAGCTCCGGGCGCCCGCTGACCCTGATCGCGACGCGCTACCCGAACACCCCTCCCGCGGTGCCGGTGGACGGCGATCTCACGGTGAGCTACAGCATCGCCCCGGCCGACCTCGATCCGGCGGGAGGCGCGGCGACCCCCCAGGTGATGTCGCCGCGCCAGGTCTACGTCGAGTGGAGCGAGCCGGCCCGCCAGAACGGTCCCGCGGTTCCGATCCGCACCTACCGGCTGATCTTCCGCCGCGAGAGCACCGTGCCGATCGGCTCCTACGGCCTGGACAGCACGACCCAGCGCGGGCGCACCGCCGGCCTGCCGACGTCGAACGCCCGCCCCCTGCCCACCGACATCAAGATCGACCTCGATCACGTCTTCGGGCCGCCCGGTGCGCGCGGGGCGGTGGTCCCGGTCGCCGTGCTGCGCGAGCGGGGAGTGCTGCCCGAGGGCGCGTGGCGCCCCGAGGCGTGGCGGGTCTTCTTCCAGACGGTCTCCGACCGCGACGTGCCCTCGGCCCTGGCGCCGGTGCAGCTCCTGCTCGCCGCCGAAGCGGTGGCCGCGCCGCCCGCGTCCCCCGCGCCGACCGACCGCATCGAGCACTCGGGCAACCCGCGGGAGGAACGCCGCCCGGCCGAGCTGGAGTGGCTGCCGCGCCCGACCGCCTTCGACGTGGTGCGGCCCGAGGACGAGCGGGCGGAGCCGGGCCTCGCCCACACGCCGATGCCGCTCCAGAGCATCGCTCCATCAGACGGGGAGACGCCCGGCCCGGCCCCGTTCGTCTTCACCGGCGACATCGGCGCGATCGTCGGGTTCCGGCCGCACCCCCTCGGCATCCGGGCGATCCGGTTCCGCTGGAACCAGGGGCCGAGCGGCGACGCGGCCTACCCTCTCGAACTGAACGCCGGCTACCGGTTGTACGAGCTGAACATCGATGCGGCCACCACCGACACCTTCGCCGGCGCCGCCCGGCTCGCCGAGGAACTGCGGCTCCTGCAAGAGGTCCAGATGCTCCCGGCCGACGACCTGCCGCTCATGCCCGGCGACACGCTGAACACCAGCCAGTGGGAGGCCTGGTATCCCGGCGCCGTCCAGCGCCGCCGCCGGCCCGATCCCTCCGCCCAGGGCGTGCGGGACGAGCGCGGACCCTGGTACTCCTGGCAGGACTCCTATCTGGAGTGGCCGGAGTGGGAGGGCGTCACCCAGCCCGGCGGGAAGCGCGAGACGGCGCTGCACCCGCTCCTCGAACGCCTGGTGGAGCGGCTGCGCGGGATGCGCCCCGGCAGCGGTACCGACCCGCAGGGCCGCCTGTCGGACGGCTACGCCGCCGCCCTGCAGGTCAGCCCGCCGACACTGCCCAACGATCTGGGCGACTTCCTGGCCAGCTGCCCGCCGGGCGCGGACCGATACGGCTGGGGTGCGCTGCAACGCCTCGGCCTGGCGGTGACCTTCAGCCTCCACGACCCCGTCACGGGCACCCTGCGCGGCCCGAAGCTGCTGGAGTTGCTCCAGGGGCTCTTCGCGCAGCTGGGGGGCGGCGGCACCCCCGCCGACCCCGACGCCGCGGCCTTCGCCGCCCTCCGCCGCCACCTCCATGTCGAACTGCTGTTCCAGCCTGGGCGCAGCGTCCAGCTCGGCGAGCGGCCGGCCGAGGGCGACGATCTGCTGGCCCTGGTCCAGCTCAGCCTGCGGCCCACCGTGCGGCAGCGGCTGCGCTACCGCGCCGTCACCATCAGCGGACGCTCGAACACCGATGTCGAGGTGCGCTTCACGCTCACCGCGCCCTGCAGCCTGGTCGACCGGCCCGACAACGGGACCGGCCAGCTGGAGCTCGAACCGCAGCCGGCCCCGGTCGCCCGCACGATCAGGCTGCCGCTCAACGGCGAGGCGGCCCTGCTCCTGCGCGGCGCGACACTTCCCGCGACGATCGAGGTGCGCCCGTCGGCGCGGCTGAGCGTCGATCCGAAGCCCTTCGACCCGGCGATCGCGCCTCTGCTGAACTACGACCCGGGCCGCAAGCTGCTCAGCGCCCGCACCATGCTCGGCGCCGACCAGATGAAGCTTCTGCGCCCCTCTCTCGCCCCGGCCGACCTCCAGGCCGTGGAGAGCCTGGCCGGGACGGTGCGGAGCGAGGAGTTCGGCCCGACCGACGAGCGCACCAACCACTTCACCGTGGCGACCGGCGCGCTGGCCAAGGTGTTCGCCACCGCGGACGGCAGCCCGCCCGAGCACGTCCAATGGCTGCGGCTCAAGTACTACCTGGAGACGCTGAACAGCAACGACCCCAAGGTGCCGGACACCAGGAGGGTCAGCCTCCCCACCGCCGAGGCCGAGATCGTCAAGGCGCTGCCCGACGTACTGCCCTGGACGGCGCGCTTCTTCGACGCCGGCGGCGCGGTGGAGGCGGCGCCCGACGGGCTGGGCAGGACGGGCGCCGGTCCCTGGGCGGCCACGGCCTACCCGCGCGCGGGATCGCCCGCGCCGGCCACGCCCGACGCCGCCGGGCGACTGACCCACACCCAGCTGATCGAGGACCGCTGGGCGCATACGCTGCGCTACTACTTCCAGCCCTACGGCCGTTACGACCTGCTCTGGCAGAGCCTGCGCCGCTCGCCCACGCTCTTCCCGGGCCGCGCCGCCGCCGAGGTCGACGTCCCGGTCGTGAAGGTGGACCCCGCCGCGGGCGGGCTCGACGTGGTGGTCGAGCGCACGCAGGCCGTCGACGCTCCGCTCATCCTCAGCTCGCGCCGGCTCGACGAGGCGGCCACCCCGGCCCGCCCGCCGGCGCCCGGCGCGATCTGGGAGGTCATCGTCGCCCAGCATCACGAGCAGGCCCTGGCCGAGCGCAACCAGACCCTTGCCCGCCGGCTCGCCTTCCGCCGGCTCGCCTTCAGCCTGCTGCGCCGCTTCGGCTTCCCGAGCTGGTACCAGTGGTTGCGCGGCTTCGCCGAGGACCACCAGCACGAGCTGCCCGTGCGCCTCGTCGAGGGCGAGTACCCGGCCATCCCGGACCGCCTGCCGAGCCGGCCGGACCATCTCGTCCTCGACGGCGCGGCCGATCAGGACGAGCTGCGCGGCCTCGACCTGCCCGAGCGCGTCGGCGACTTCTCGCAGGGCGTCACCGCCCTGCAGTGGCGGGCCCTGCCGTTCTACTACGAGCACCGCCTGCTGGTGATCGCCCAGACGGACGGCACCGTCTCGCCGGTCAACAGCGTGACCCAGCGCGACCTGACCTACCGCTCGCCCCTGCCGGACGCCACCGTGAGCGGCGCGGACATCGTCTGGCACCGGCTGCCGCCCTTCCCCGCCGGGGTCCCCGGCGACGCCCGGCTCCAGCCCGACACCCGCGTGCGCACCATCACGATCCCGCTGCGCCGGTTCTGGGACAGCCTGCCCGACGAGGCCCAGCAGCGCTGGCCCGCCGAGGCGCCCGATCCGGCGACCGGCGGGGCGACGGCGCGCAAGCTCAGCGCCCTGCCCGACCCCGAGGTGGTCTACCAGATCGTCGAGCTGTTCAGCGGCAACATCGAGGTGCAGGCCGAGTGCTTCTACGACCCGGTCGCCGGGAGGTTCGCCCACCGCCAGCTCGGCAAGCGCTTCTTGGTGGCGCAGACCACGCTGGCGCCCCCGGCGGGTGTTCTCGGCGACTTCCCGCTGGCGGTCGATCTGGTCCAGGTGAGCGAGGAGCAGCTGAGCAGCGGCTACTCCACGGCGAACCTGCCGATCGACACCCGCAACCGGGTGGCCGTCGACGAGCACGGGCGCCTGCTGTTCGCCGGGGTGATGACGAGGGGAGACCGCGACGCCCTGGTCGGGCTGGTGAACGCGGCGGACGCGGCGAAGATCCGGCAGTTGTTCGAGAGCTGGAACGTCACTGAGCCGGTGAGCGCCCCCGCCGGGGACCTGCCCGGCCGACTCGAAGCACTGATCGACTTCCTGCCCGCGCAGACCTTGACCCTGGTCTGGGAGGGCCCCTCGGACGCCGCCGCGGGAGATCTTCAGCGGCTCCCCGGCGACAGCGCCTTCACCGGGGCGATCGCGCAGATCATCACCCAGGCCGCGGGCGCGGGCCCGGACGCCGTCACCCGCGTGGAGATCCCCGTCGGGCCGGAGCAGATCCCCGACGAGCTCCAGGACAAGGTGGAGCTCGCGCGCAACGCGCCGGGCACCCAGTACACCGCGATCGGGTGGAACGGCGCGATGAGCGGTGCGGACATCGCCGCGCTGCGGCGCTGGGCCCGCTTCCCCGCGTTCGCCGAGGCCGTGGAGAAGCTGATCGTCGCGGTGCGCGAGGCCGGCACCGGCGACGCGCCGACGCCTCCGGTCACGGTCCCCCTCGTCGTCGCGGTACGTCCCGTCCAGGCCGGTCTCGGCGGCGCCCTCGCCGAGAAGCTGCTGCTCGGCGCCGTACTGATGCGCCATCACGGCATGATGCGCGCGGACGACCCCGCCGCGCTCCTGGAGGCCTATCCGGGGCGGCCCGACCAGCTCGCCCTCAGACGACTGCACCATGCGAGCCAGAGCAGCGGAATGCGCGGGCGGGACCTGGTGATCCGCGCCCGCCGCGGCAGCGCCACGCCGAGCGAGCCGCGGCGGATCGAGCCCGCGGACCTGTAGGCGGAACGGCCTCTGACGGCGGCCCCCAAGGCCATGAGCGGACCAGGAGCAGCAGATGGCGAAACTCCCCGAGCTGCCGAAGCTGAAGATAGCGGGCCCCTTCTGGGCGGCCGAGGCCGAGGTGATCCGGCTGGCCGACCCGGCCACCAACTTCGCGTTCCGCACCATGTTCGTGGACACGACGCCGCGCCAGGCCGCCGGCGAGAACAACGTGCTGCTGCCCGGCTCCCTGCTGGCACTGGTCTACGTCACCAGCGTCACGATCAGCCCCACCAACGGCAGTACGCCCCAGTACGTGTGGAAGCGCAGCGGCAACAAGCCCGACGGCAAGCTCCCGCCGCAGGCGATCCGGGCCGCGATCAGCGCCGGCACCGCCAGCCTGCTGCTCCTGCAGGCCCCGGCCGACGGCTGGACCAAGGGCGTCGGCGGCAAGCTGCCCACCTTCACCTGCCTTGGCGGCGAGATCGTCCTCGACCCGATGACGGCCCAGGCCAACGCCGCTCAGAAGCTGTACACCGCGCTGGGGATCGGGCCGGCGGCGATCACGCAGCGCACCGGCCCGGCCCGCCTGCTCGGCGCCCTCGCCGTCCACGCAGGCGGCCTCTCGGCCTTCGGCCAGGTCCGCCCGCTGTGGGACACCGCGCCGGTCACCGCCGTGTTCCAGCTCGCCCGGGTCGTCCCCGACCCGGAGCCGACGGCGGGGACCAAGGTGCGCGGCTTCCGGATGACGATCGAGGCCGAGCGGCTGACGGAGGGCGAGCGGGCGGCGATCATCGACTCCTGGCGGCGCCTCAACCGCTACCTCAACCCGAACAACCCGCTGAACGGCCTGGCCGAGCCGCTGCCCGCACCGGAGTGGGCCACCCTGGAGCTCGCCAACCCGCTCGCCATCCCGCGCCTCTTCTGGGAGATCGCGCCCTGGCAGGAGCAGCCCGGCACGCGGCCGGTCAGCTTCGCGGGCGACGAGTTCGGCGTGCTTCTGAGCGACCGCGGCCCCTACGACCCGACCGCCCAGCCGGACACGCTCGCCCGGATCACCCCGGCCAGAGCGCGCGTGGCCGCCGACGGCACGAAGCTGCGGGTGGAGCTGGCGGCCGGCGGTCCGCCCGCCGGCTCCACCGGCACGCTCGGCTACCAGGCCGACCGCGACAACTCCGGCTGGAGCGAGCGGGTCACCCTCGCCGCCACCACACTCGCCTTCGACCCGAACGAGGCCGCGCGCAGGCTCCGCACCACGCTGCACGTGCCCGAACCGTCCTGGAGCCGGCCGGAACCGGGTGCTGCCCGGCCCGTCACCCCGGCCGTGCTGTGGGGGTTCACGCCGCTGGACGACGGCTGGGCCCAGCTCCCGCTGCCCAACCTGTCCGAGCAGATCTACCTCGACGCGGACGTGGCCCGGGACGAGCCCGCCCCGGCGCCCGGCAACCTGCTGCGCGGCGCCGTCAGCTTCGGCAACGACGATCCGGCAGGGCTCGGCCAGGCCCCCGGCGAGCAGCCCTGGAGCCTCACCCTCGCCGCGGCCCAGCGCATGACCGCCACCTGGGTGCTCGGCCCGGTCGGCGGGGGATACCAGCTCCAGTCGGCCGAGCTGGCGCTGGACGCGCCCGAGGTGGCGCTCAACGGCCTGTTCTGGCTGAGCACCGAGGCGCCCACCGCGGCCGACGCCCTGCCCGGCTTCGACGACTGGATCGGCGGCCTGGCGACCGTCCCTCTGCACACCGTCACCGGGCGCGAGCTGTTCCCGCCCCTCGTGCGGCTCGCCTTCGAGGCGATCACTTTCGCGTGGCGGAGCAAGCCCGCCCCCTCGGCCGGCCTCGGCGCCTGGGCCTTCCAGTACGGCATCGACCCGGCGCTGCTGCGGGCCCTGGTGGACGGTGGCGTCCTGCCCCCCGACGCGATCGGCGCCGCACTGCCCCTCGTCTGGCGGCGCCACCCGACCCTGCCGATGGTGCAGGCCCTCGCGCTCACCCAGAGCGTCAGCCCTCCCAACGTGCCGATCGCCGGCCGGCAGCTCGTACCGTTCGAGCTACCGGTGACCCGCCAGGACGGCATGGACCTGCCGGACGGCTGGCGCTTCACGGCGGAGGGCGCCTCGGGCTGGCCGCGTTGCGGCGGCGGCCTCTCGCCCGCCCGCGAATGGCTCGGTACGGATGAGGAGAAGCTGTACGACCTCCCCCTTGCGGCGCTATCACTGCCCGGCCTGGTGCTCGACCCGCGCCCCGACGGCGACCCGCCGCAGAGCGACTCCGGGCTCGGCCTGCCCGTCCAGTACCGCTACGACCTGCCCTACACGGACGAGATCCAGGCTCTGGCCCAGCTTCCCAAGATCCCCAAAGACCCTCGCGAGAGCTCGCCGCTGCCCGACACGGCGCGGCCCGAGCCGCCGCGTCCGCTCACCCGCGCGGACTACGCCGCCCACTGGCGGCGCCTCGCCGAGCGCGCCGGCCTCGCCGCCGCCGACGGCGTGGCCGCCTTCGCGCGGCAGGACGGCCAGACCGTGCTCCGCCACCTGGCCTCGATCCACGCCTGGCGGGTCCGCGCCACGCTCGCCCTCGACGGCTATCCCGGCGAGCTCCGCCTGGACAACGCCGACCCCGCCCCGAGCGCCCCCTTGAGCCTGACGCGCGAGGCGGCCCTACCCGGGATCGACGGCGGTTTCGCCGACGGGGCGGGGGGCTTGCGCCGCCTGCCCGCGGACGCGCCTACGGACTCGGTCCAGTACCGGTTGACGGCCGGAAGCATGGCCGCCCGCATGGTCGGCGACGACGGCTACGCCGACCAGCGCGGCCTGGTGCGCGGCGCGAGCCTGCCCACGTCCAACCTGATCAGGACCCCGCTGAGCCATCCCACGGCGGGCGATGTGCAGCTGACCACCACCCGCCTGCCGCTCACCCTCGGCCACGCCACGGGGACCTGGCGGCTCTGGTTCCGCGACCTGCCGGCGCAGGGCTCCACTTTCAGCAAGGCCTCCGCCCGCTCACCCGAGGCCGTCGAGCTCGATCTCGACGCCAACGACCCCGAGGCGCGCAGCAGCGACTACGAGCACCGCACCGCGTACGAGTGGCGCCTGCGCCCGCTCGACGACGACCCTGACGCGCCCCCGCCCGGCCTCGACCTGTTCGGCCTGCGCTTCTTCCCGATGGTGCTCGACCGCGTGGTCCTCGCCGGCGACGGCGTGGCCACGGTCGAGGTGATCGGGCGGTTGCAGCTTCCGGTGGCCGGCTCCGACGGCGAGCAGACCGATCTGAGCAACTGCGCGCGGCTGACCTTCTCCGGCGGCGGTACCGCGCTGAGCCTGAGCGCCATCGGCATCGACGGCAACGTCCTGGAGTGGCCCCTGGCCGTCTCCGCCGGCGAAGCCGGCGACGCCCCGCGCCTGCGGGTCGGCCGCATCGCCCTGGCACCCGGGGGCGCCGGCCTGAGCATCGAGCAGGTCCGGCTGCACTTCCACCTGTTCCGGGTGGAGTGGGCGGTCGGACTGCCGCCGATCAGCTTCCCCGACCCCGCGACGCCGCCCTTCACCCTGCCCGGCGCGACCGGCCCGGCCCCGATCGTGCCGCAGCGGGTCGCCCTCGGCCTCGACACGGCCGGCGGCGAGCACACCCTGAACCTCACCGTCGCCGTACGGATCGGCAGGCCGCCGACGGGTCTGCAGGCCCTCTACCGCTTCGACGAGGGCGGCGGCGCCACCGTCCACGACTCCTCCGGCATCGGTGAGCCGCTGCACCTCACCGCGACCGCGACCCAGGGCATGAACTGGAGCCCCAACGGCCTGACCCTCACCAAGGCGACGCTCATACGCTCGGGCGCTCCCGCCGCGAAGCTGAACGCCGCGGTGAAGGCGAGCAACGAGATCAGCATCGAGGCGTGGGTGAAGCCCGTCACCGGCGTGCTGACGGCCGGGCAGTTCGACATCCTCACCGTCTCCTCCGACGGCGGGCACCGGAACGTGACCCTCCAGCAGCGCAAGGGCCTGCTCGATTCGTCCTTCGCGGACGTGTGGCTGCACACCGACAGCACGAGCGACGAGGGCGCCCCTGACCTGGCCACACCGGCCGGCTCGCTCGGCGCCGCCCTGACCCACCTGGCCTTCACCCGCTCCGCCGACGGCCGAACCCGGATCTACATCAACGGGCAGCTCAAGGCCGAGCACGAGGTGGGCGGGAGCCTGGCCGCCTGGAACGACCAGTTCGAACTGGCACTCGGCGACGAGATCACGGGCGGCCGGGCCTGGCTGGGCACCTACCGCATGGTCGCCGTCTACAGCCGTGCCCTCACCGCCGAGGAGGTGTCCGTCCGCTTCGGCTCGGGTCCGGCGACGGCGCCCACCGCGTCCAGAGGGGAGGCCGTCGCGGCCGCGCTGACCTTCGACCTGATGGCGAAGGGGACGGATCGTTTCACGCTCGACACCGCCAGCCTCTTCGGCGACCTCACCCTCGCCGTCACCCTGCCCGACGGTTCGCCCGCGGCCCTGGCCGACGACACGACGCTGCAGTTCGGCTGGAACGGCTACAGCGCTCCGCAGCCCGGAGGCCTCCAGTTCCTGCCGGGCATGCGCCTGGCCGATGCCCAGACGCCCGGCCTCGGCGAACGCGCCGCCCCCGGCTTCGCCACGGTGACGTTCCGCGCCACCGCCCGGCCGGACGACCTGCCGAAACTGACCCTGACCGGCGCCTTCGTGGAGGCTCTGCTCGTAGCCCACTGGGGCCGCTCGCTGCACGACCGCGGTCCCGGCCAGAGCGCCGAAGCCGCCGAGCTGTACGGCTCCTCGGCCGGCGACGTCGTGGTGGGCTACACCTCGCGCCTGCAGGGCTCGGACTGGCAGGAGGGCTTCCTGCTCAACGGGATGCTGACCGCGACCAACCTGATCTCCTGGCCGCAGCAGCTCACCTACGACGCGGGCAACGCGCGCATCACCCTGCCGGCGGCCCGCGCCGCAGGGTCCCCGCCCCTGAACCATCTGCGCCACACGATCAGGGTGCTGCTGAACCAGCACGAGCTGCCCGGCTCCACTCTCACCGGTGCCGAGGGCCCGCTGCTGTTCACCTTCGCCCAGGGCCGGAGCTGGCAGACCCTGGCCCTGGTCGAGCACCAGCTCGCCGAGGTGACCCCGGCGGCCGACGGGAGCGGCGGGACCCTCGGCCGCGAGGCCCGCTGGACGGCCGTGCAGGAGGTGCGCCTGCTCGCACCGCAGCGCGCCGCGCAGTTCCTGCGTGCCATGGCCGCCCTCAAGACCACCGACCCCGTCGAGGGCGTCAGCCCGCTCGGCAGCGTGAGCGCCGGCTACCTGGGCGCCGGCCTGTCGGCGCTGCTGGCCGACTCGGGGGCGGCGCTCGACGCACTGCCCCCGGACACGCTGCTCGTCGAGGCGAGCGCCCACCACCTGGTCAAGCTCGTGCCCGCCGCGGAAAGCGCGACCACCACGCTGCAGTTCCTCCCGACCGGCAGTCAGGGCGCCCTGCTCAGCAGCCCGGCGGACTACGCGCCCAGCGACCCGACCGACCCGCGCTGGCTGCTGCTGACCATGCCCTTCCTGGGCCGGCTGCAGGACACGACCCGCGACCTGGCCCAGCCGGCGGCCGGGCAGCCCGGCCCGCTGCAGACCGACCCGCTGCTGCTCATCGCCCGCCTGCGCGCCGCGGCCCCCGCCACAGCCCTGCCCTCCCTGGCCCTCGCCCTCTGCGGCTGGGCCGACAGCGCCCCGCTGGCCGTCACCTTCGCCGGCCTGGACACCGTGGTCGGCCGCAGCTTCGCTCGGCTCGACCCGCTGGCCCTTGAGGAGAGCTGGTTCCGCGCCCAGAATCCGCTCCCCGAGCCGCAGGAGGACCTGCTGCAGAGCGTCCTCGCGGCCCTGCCCGAGACGCCGGCCCGGCTCAGCCGTCCGGTTGCCCTGCGCCAGGCATTCGACCCGCGCCGCCCCTTCTACCCGCCCCGGCCGGACGACCGGCCGGCGCCGGCAGAACCCTCGCCGTACGCCGACCCTGTCTGGCGCGAGGACGGGCTGCTGCTGACCCAGGCCGTGAACACTCTGGCGCCGACCGGCAAACCGCCGTACGGCTGGACCCTGGCCGCCGCGCTCATCGCGAGCAGCGGGCTGCTCGGCCAGCCTCCCGCCGCCGGCCAAGGCCCCCGCCGCTATCCCGCGGCGACCCTCATCCCCGCACCGCTCGCGCTCGATGGGGCCGACAACCCCCGCCCGCTGAACATCGTGGTCAGCCCGTACCTGGGGCTCCGATGGCGGCCGGCTCCGACGGTGCCGGCGGGTGGTCCGTCGCCCCTGCGACCCCGGCTGCTGCTCGCCGAGTTGCTCTGCCTGGCACCCAGCACCGCGCAGCTGCAGCCCGTGGCGAGCCGCATGTGGAGCGTGCAGCCCGGCAACCCCGAGCTTGCCGATGAGAGCCACCTGCGCGCCCAGGCGCAGGGCTGGGCCGTGCAGTCCCAGCGTCTCCTGGCGCCGGAGTCGCCGATCGCGGTGCTGCGCTATCGAATCATCAGCGACAACACCCGTCCGGACAACCTGGGAGAGGCTGCCCTGACCACTGGCTACGCCTTCGCCCTGGTCCGGGTGACGAGCGCCTCACCCCTGGCGAGGCGGCTGTTCGGCATCCGTCCGGCACTCTCCGGTCTGCGCTACCGCGAGGGCCAGTGCAACATCGCGGCGATCCCCGAGAGCACCCGCGACTTCGAACTCGCGCCGCCACAGACGGTCGGGGTGCAGCCGCTCTACCTCACCCAGCGCCCGGTGCGCGAGGACCTGCCGGCGTGGCCCTGGGGTCTCAGCGCGCTGCGCGTCAGCGTGCACTACACCAAGGGGCGGCAGGGCGTCATCGGCATGGCAGCGCCAGGCGCGGCGGGCCAGACGCTCTGGTGGCAGACGGTCCAACGTGCGGTGCAGTTCCGCTCGGCGCTGCACACCGACCGCCCGACCGGCGGCCTGCCACGACGCTTCCGCGCGCCGGCCGTACGCAGCCTGCTCCCCGCGCCGCCCGACCCGCCGCTTCCCGCGCTGACTGCGCCGTTGTTCGATCAGCCCGACCTCCCCGAGCCGGACGACCGGCGGCCGGAGAGCCCAGAGGCGCCGGCCCTGGAGCGCTGGCAGCCGGTCCTTCCCGGCGAACTGCACTACCTGGTGAGCGGCGCGCGTGCCGGCGTGTTCGTAACGCTGCGCAACCACGTCCTGCGGCAGAGCGGCGTCACCGTGGCCGGGGAGCATCCGCGCCCGCGCGGCCTGGCCATGCTTTCCGGCGGGCTCCCGGTAGAGCACCGTGCCCCGCGTCCAGTACCGCTGCCGGCCAACGCCGACGGCCGGCAAGGAGTCGCGCTGCGCACCTGGGCGAGCCATTTCGACCCCGAGAAGCTGGCTCTGGTCACGCCGTCCCCCGCCGACGAGGCCTTCCGCGCCGGCTTCGAGGACCCCCCGGAGAATCCGACCTACCGCCAGACCGCCCAGCGCCTGCGGCTGCAACTGGCCGCAGTCGAGCGCCACACGCTGGACCTGGGCTGGGACGGAGTCCTGACCTTCGTCTACCGGATCGACGGCGGCATCACGCTGCTCGGCGGGCAGAAACCGGAGACGCCGGAGACCGGCATCCTCGATTGGGCCCTGGCCCTGGAACTCGTGGGCGCCGGGCGGGTCACGACGCTGGAGGACATCACCACCCCGACGCTGGTGCTGACACCGGCCCTGCGGGCCCAGCTCGGTGCGGTCGGCGTGCCCCTGCCGGGGCCGGAGGTCGACACGGTAGAGACGGCGAAGCTCGCGATCCGCCGGTTCGGGCTCCCCGGCGACGCGAAGACCCGCGCCGACCGGGCCCGCGAGCTGATCGCCGGCATGCCGCCCGGCGCGACGATCCACGCGCGCGTCAGGGCGCAGTTCGCGCCCCACCAGCCCGGCGCGGCGCCCTATCGCGACGGTTACGGCCATGTGCTGCGATTCCCGCTCCGGGTGGCGGACCCGAGCGTGCCCCACCTGCCCCTCGTCCCGCGCTACGTCCACTTCGAGGATCCCGAGTACAACCGGCGGCTCGCCTCGCCTTCCGCCCACGCCTGCGTCCCGGTGCAGTTCCCCCAGCAACCGGCGGGCAGCAGCCCGCAGCGCACCGTCACTCTCTCCGCCGAGCGGCGGGAGTGCAATCCGGACGGAACGCTGGCCATGCGCTTCGACTGGGACGAACCGCCCCCGGGAAGCCCGAACGTCACGCTGACGCTCCAGAAGGTCGACCTGGACCAGACCCCACGCGACCTGGTGGACCCGAACGCCCCGGGCGGGCCGCTAAGGCTCGACCCCGGAAAGCTGCACGAGCTCTCGCTGGCGGCGATCCAGAAGCGGAACGGCCCGCTCAGCCCCGGCGAGCGGCTGCGGCTCGTCCTGCACGTCGTCTCGGGCCCGGTGAAGCCGGCTGTGGCACGGCTCGACATCACCATCGTCGAGGATCCGGTGATCCCCGCGACCGAGGCGGCCTACGCGCTCCTGCGCAGGCAGACGACCGGTGGCCACACCTACGTCGAATGTGTGCGCTTCGCCTGGGGCCCGGAGGCGCAGCGCGTCGAGCTGGTGAACCCGGCCGACCTGCGCACGGAGGTGGTGCGCCGGCGCGCGGTGTTCCAGTTCACCGACTCGACCCGCCCCGCCCGCCAGGAGGCCTACACCGTCCAGAAGCTCACCCAGACCGGCTCGACCCACATCCCCCTGCACGACTGATCAGCCGACCGGCACGGCACCTGCCCCGTCGCTGACGCCGCGGTCCGGGGGAGAAGCCCAAGCCACCCGGAGCAACAGCGCATTTGAAAAGCTGGCTCTTTCGCCACCGGCCGTGTCAGTCAGAATGAAAGGCAGGCAGGACCTCGGGAGGGCACGTGTCCGGGCGTAGTGATCATTACCACTGCGGTGTCGCATCCGGGGGCTCGCCCGGGACGGGATGCGTGCTCTTGGTCCTCGTGACAAGCGCCCTGCCCGCCGACCGGCTTCACATGGAGCATCCCCGCGGCAGGTGTCATCCAGACGCGGTTCAAACGGGAAGACATTGACGACCGCACAGATTTTCGAGGCTGGTTCCGCCTGAAGGCGGTGATGTTCATCGAGGAAGAGGCGCGGGACTGCTCGACCGCGGTGGACTGGTCGCTGCTGGCCGACAACAAGCCCATCGCGCACGGCACGATCGCAGCGGGGAGTGAAGACCAGGAAGTCACCGGCAAACCACCGGCTGGGACCCGGTTCATCCTGCTCACCGCGCGGCGCACCGACTCCTTGGCCTGTCGCTCCACCTTCCAGTGGGTCTACGCGGGCCTCGACTGAGCGCACGGCCTAGTGTCACCGGCCACTGGCAAAGGTGGCCCTTCCCCATGAGCGTGGTCGCGGGGGTAAGGCGCTGCTCGGCGTGTCAGCGAGCCGAGAAGGCGTCAGGGCCTTCACGATGGAAGGCGGCGCTGCTTGGCATTGAAGCGCGCCTTCTTCTGACGATTCCCGCACGTGTTCATGTCACACCATTTACGGGTGCGACTTTGGCTGGTGTCGAAGAAGGCGGCCTGGCAGGTCGGTGACGCGCACAAGGCCAATTTTCCGTCTCGTTCGCCCGCGATGATGCTGATCGCATCGGCGGCGATCACGCCGAGGGCATCTTCCACGCGGGAAGCCGAGCTGAGCCGCCATTGCCGCTTACCCTCGGGCGTCAGGATCGCAGCCGCCCGGCCCTCAGCGCTGCAGCCGTTGATGACTTGGACAGCAGATGCGGGAAGAGCGTCCTGGAGCGCGGCCGCTGTCGCGGCGACGTCGATCGACTCCCTCAGTGACCGAGCGAGGTCGAGCTGGGCAGTGGTGCAGGAGTCCACAGCGAGGCCGTTCACTTCCAGCCAGTCGACGAGCCGGTGCGGCGTGGGAATGCGCTCCACAGCGTTGCCGTGACGCTCCGTCAGAGTCGCCGTGAAGCTGGTCGCCAGCACGTTGCCGAGGCGAAAGTCAGGGAACCCAGCGCGCATGGAACCACCTTAGCCGGTTGCACGCTGACACGACGCCATGCTAGAACCGTCTTAGCCGGTTCCGCGATGGCCAGGAGGTCTCATGCCGCGTCCGACCAGCGACGTCCAAGCATTCGAGGCCCACGCAACGGACGCTGACCTCGACGATCTGCGCGCGCGACTAGCCGCGGCGCGGCTACCGGAGGCCGAGACGGTCCATCGCGCCGCGCCCGGCCCCCGCCGATGGGAACAGGGCGTTCCTCTCGCCGACCTCGCCGATGTCGTGGACTACTGGCGCACCGGGTACAACTGGCGGTCGTTCGAAGAGCGCCTTGACCGTATCGGCCAGTTCCGCACGACCATCGATGGTCTGGGAATCCATTTCCTGCACCGCCGATCCTCGCGCGCAGAGGCCACTCCGCTGATCTTGACGCACGGCTGGCCGGGCAGCGTTGCTGAGTTCACCGATGTAGTGGACGAGCTGGCAGATCCGAAAGACGCAGACGCGCCGGCGTTCCACGTCGTGGTCCCGTCGCTACCAGGCTTTGGCTACAGCGACAAGCCGGCCACCACCGGGTGGGGAATCGAAAAGATCGCGTCCGCATGGGTGGAACTGATGGGGAGGCTCGGCTACCGCAAGTTCGTAGCCCACGGGGGCGACTGGGGAGGTCCGATCACCACGGTCCTCGGCGGCAGGTTCCCGGAGCATGTTCTCGGCATCCACACAACGACCGCGCAGGCACCGCCTGGGCTGACAACAGACGGGCTGACGGCGGTCGAGCGCAGGTGGACCGAGGAAACCCGGGATTTCTGGCGCCACCGCGCGGCGTACGCGAAGCAGCAGGCGACCCGACCGCAGACCATCGGCTACTCGCTCGTCGACTCACCGGTCGGGCTTCTCGCCTGGATCCTTGACAAGTTCGCCGAGTGGTCAGACACCGAAGACAGCCCGTTCGAGACGATTTCCAGAGACAGAATTCTCGACGACGTCACCCTCTATTGGCTGACGCGGACCGGCGCATCGGCGGCCCGCATCTACTACGAGAGCCACAACTCGCTCGATCCCGCACTTCGGGTCGAAGTCCCGTCGGCAATCAGTGTGTACCCCCGCGACATCGAGAAGTGTCCGCGCCCCTGGGCGCAGGAGCGGTACCGACGGATCGTCCGATGGAGGTCCCCCGAAAGCGGGGGACATTTCCCTTCGCTGGAGGTTCCCGAGTACTTCGTCAAAGATCTGCAAGAGGGCCTCGCGGCAGTGCTCGCCGCCAACCGTTGAACGCGCCCCGGCGACCCGGCACTCGATGACCGGCGGGCATGTAGGAGAGGACCTTGAGGTGCTGTGGCGAGCGGTGCGCCGGCAGACGGGTGGTTCCCGGAACGCGCGCCACGTCCAGCCGCTGCTCGTCCTCGCCGCCGCCCTGATCGATCTGCGCCGGCTTGATGAGGCGGAGAACATACTGCGCGCCGTGGACGATTCGGCGCTGCGGGGGCGCTGCCGCACATCGTCATCCCGGAGGGTCCGGTGGTGTCCCGGTCCTGGGCGGTGCAGTGTCCCTGACCCGCAGCGAACTCGGCCGAGTCGACGGTGCGGCCTTCGGGTCATCGCCGAATGCCGGGTTGCCGGGAATCCGGGTGGAGTATCGCTAGTTGGAGGGGTTGGGGGATGCGAGCCCCGAGGAAGCGGCGGTGCGCGTCTATCGACCCGGCGAGTGGAACACGCACACGACCCGGGACGCGTGATCATTCTCTGAACAGCGGACCCGCTCTTCGTCCTGCCGGATCGTCCGCACTGCAGAGAGTACGAGAGGGGAAGAACATGGCAATCGAGAGAGCACTGCTCGCGGGCGGTTGTTTCTGGGGCATGGAGGACCTGTTCCGTCGCCAGCCCGGAGTGGTTTCCACAAGTGTCGGGTACAGCGGCGGCGACGTCCCCAACGCGACCTACCGCCACCACGGGTCCCACGCCGAGACGATCGAGGTCCTCTACGACCCCGACCAGACGGACTTCCGGGCCCTGCTGGAGTTCTTCTTCCAGATCCACGACCCGACGACACTGAACCGCCAGGGCAACGATGTCGGCACGAGCTACCGTTCCGCGATCTTCTACACCTCGGACGAGCAGCGGCAGATCGCCGAGGACACCATCGCGGACGTCGACGCCTCGGGCCTGTGGCCGGGCAAGGTGGTCACCGAGGTGACCGCCGCGACCGACTTCTGGAAGGCCGAGCCCGAGCACCAGGACTATCTGCAGAAGTACCCGAACGGCTACACGTGTCACTTCCCCCGCCCCGGCTGGAAGCTGCCCAGACGAGCGGCCGCCGAGTAGGGCGAGCCCAGCGCGCGACGAGCCAGAGCATCGCGCTGCGGATCGCAGTGATGGAGCGCCGCGTCGGCGGTGCCCGCCATCGCGGAGGTGGGGCCGTCCGACCTTGTGTTGATCGCCGTGAGGCTGTGGGACACCCATGACGCCGCCGCCCAACTGAGCGGCGACCCCACGCCCCGCAACCAGACAGGGGCCGTCCTCTCGTTGAGGACGGCCCCTGGGGCTGCTGAGACGGGTCAGACCGTGACGGGTTCGGTGAGTGCGCGATCCTCGGGGGCGGGCTGTTCGGAGGCGCCGCCACGCAGCGGGGTTTCGCGGATGAACCAGGCGGCGACGATGGCCAGCAGCGTGAACGCGGCCGCCCAGAGGAAGACGTTGTGGACACCTGAGGTGACCGCGTGCTCCACGGCGTCGCGCACGTTGACCGGCATCCGCTTGAGCAGCGCCGGAGTGAGCTGGCCGCCGCTGCCGGAGATCGACTCGCCTGCCCGCTCGCCGAGCCGGTCGGTCAGCGCACCGGTCAGGTGGCTGCTGTAGATCGCGCCGAGGATCGACACGCCGAGCGAGCCGCCGATCGTCCGGAACAGGGTGGCCGCGCCGCTGGCCGCGCCGATGTCCTTCATCTCCACGCTGTTCTGCGCGATGAGCATCGTGTTCTGCATCAGGAACCCCATGCCGGCACCCAGCACGAGCATGAACAGCCCGGTGGTCAGCCGGGTGGAGCCCACCGTGAGCTGGGCCAGCAGCAGCATGCCCGCGGTCATGAACACCCCGCCCACGATGGGATAGACGCGGTAGCGCCCGGTTCGGGTCACCAGCTGTCCGACGGCCATGGTGGTGACGAGCATGCCCATCATCAACGGCAGCAGGAGCAGGCCGCTGTTGGTGGCCGAGGCGCCCTGCACCAGCTGCTGGAACTGCGGCAGGAAGGTCACCGCACCGAACATCGCGAAGCCGACCAGGAAGCCCAGCACCGAGGCCAGAGTGAAGTTACGGCTGCGGAACAGGCTCATCGGCAGGATCGGGGACTCGACACGCAGCTCCCACAGCACGAACAGGGTCAGCAGGACGGCGGCGCCGGCGCCCAGGCCGATGATCGTGGCGGAGGTCCAGGCGTACTCCAGACCGCCCCAGCTGGTCATCAGCGACAGGCAGACGATCCCGCCGGTCAGCAGGACTGCACCGGCATAGTCGATGCGGGAGGTGCTGCGGGGACGCTTGGGAAGGTGCATGGTCAGCGCGGTGACCACCAGGGCGAGGGCGCCCAGCGGCAGGTTGACGTAGAAGGCCCACCGCCAGCTGAGGTGGTCGGTGACCAGGCCGCCCAGCAGCGGACCCCCGATGAACGCCAGCGGCATGACCGCGGCCATCAGCCCCTGATAGCGCCCGCGCTCGCGGGGCGGCACCAGGTCGCCGATGATGGCCATCGCCCCGACCATCAGCCCCCCGGCGCCCAGTCCCTGGACACCGCGAAAGGCGATCAGCTGCATCATGCTGTGCGCCATGCCGGCCAGTGCCGATCCGGCCAGGAACAGCACGATGGCGGCCATGAACATGCCCTTGCGGCCGTAGATGTCACCGAGCTTGCCCCAGATCGGCGTCGCTGCGGCGGTGGCGAGCGTGTAGGCGGTGACCACCCAGGACAGATGCGCCAACCCGCCCAGTTCGCCGACGATCGTGGGCATCGCGGTGCCCACCACCATGTTGTCCAGCATGGCGAGCAGCATCCCGATCATCAGCCCGCTCATCACGATGTAGATCTGGCGCTTGCTCTGGGGAGCCGCCCCCGTACCGCTCTCCGTGAGTGTCGTACTCATCCCGGTCCTCCCTGCATCGGCACTTACCTGCCGCCCGGCTAGTTTGCTTACCTGCCGTACGGTAAGCTGGGAACTAGCCGGTCGTCAAGTAAGATTGTTTGGGGAGGACGTGATGACCCGCCGACGCAGCGACACCCGCGAGCAGATCCGCAGGGTCGCCCTGGAGTTGTTCGCCGAGCAGGGCTACGAGAAGACCTCGCTCCGCGAGATCGCCGAACGGCTCGACGTGACCAAGGCGGCGCTGTACTACCACTTCAAGACCAAAGAGGACATCGTTGCCAGCCTCTTCGCGGACTTCCACGCCGAGGCCGAGGAACTGCTGGAATGGGCGCGGGGGCAGCAGCCCACCCCGGCGTCACGGCGGGAGTTCGTGCGCCGCTATGCCGAGATCATCCAGGGTCCCGGCAAGGAGATGCTCCGCTTCATGCAGCAGAACGAACCGGCAGTACGGGACCTGAAGGGCGGCGCCGACATGCGCGCGCGCATGCAGTCCTTCGCCGAGTTCCTGGTCGACAACGAGACGAGCCTCCCGGATCAGATCCGCGCCCGCCTTTCCATCCTCACCCTGCACATGACCCACTTCGCCATGCGCGACAAGGACATCGACGAGAACGAACTGCAAGCCGCCGCACTGGAGGTCGCCCTCGACCTCATCCCGGACGCCTAGGCACTTGCCCGAAACCCCGGCATCACCAGCACGCCGGATAATCCCCGCCGCTCCGCACAGCCGCGTGCCGATGCGGCGACGTCCGGCACCCGACCGCGCCCTCCCGGCGACCCCACCTCACCACCGCGCCCGTCACCCTCATGCGTCGGGAGGATCCGGGGCGGAGACGAACGTGCCTACCGATGCTCTAACTCGGACCAATCCGCTCGCCCGCGATAGGGAGGGCACATGTCCGGCCGTTCAGAACGGACCCCGGGGGAGTCCCGTCCCCGTGTGCGGCACACAGGTAAGTCAGACATCATGACCGCTCTGCCCGAGGAACCGGCCGCATCGCGGGATCCCGGAGAGGACCCGGCTGCGATCTTCGATGCGCTCCCGCCGTCGCATCGCGACCAGTTCCGGGCCGAGTATGACGAGGCGCACGACGCCGCGCACGACCTGGCGCGCTTCAAGCAGGTCCAGACGTTCCGATTCTCAGTGCTGTCACTCCACAGATGCCCGAGCCGCACAACGGCCGAGCCAAGGAACTGGCCGAGGAGCTGCGGAGGATCAGCGGCAGGATCAATGACCTCGCGATCGGGTTGAACACTGAACTCAAACGGGCGCCGACTCTGACGGTCCGTCTCTGCCGGGCGGCGGCGCGACCCCGTGACCGCCAGCGGATGACGGACAGGGCGGCGGCTTCGCGATGCGTGGCCGTCCGGTGACCGGCGCCCATGCCGCACGCTCCGGGCGGCCTGGCGCGGGGCCGCGCAGCGGCCTGAGCGCCGCCGCCCCTTGTCACTCCGGGACGGCCGTGGATGGGCCACAAGTGGCGGGCAGAGGGGCTTGCCGGCGGCGAACTTGAAGCTGTCGAGGCCTACCCGGATTTGTTGATCATGATGACCTTGGTCGCGCCCGGTCTCCACTCGAGGGGGGAGGCAGTCAGTTGCCGTCGCTGTGGTCGATCTGGGCTTTGAACCAGTCGAGGGTAGCGATAACGACGTCCCAGGTGGCCTCGTCGGCCAGTTGGGCGATGGGAAAACTGGGCCACAGGTCGAGTTTGGAGGCGGGCAGGTCGATTCCGGGGGCGTCGTTGAGGCGTTGCCGCAGTTCCTCGCGCAGGCCGGGGTCGTCGAATACGGGTCGGCCTTTCAGCAGGCCGAAGGGCACCTCGATGGTACGGGTGTAGAGGTTCAGCATCTTGGTCACGCCGGGTTTTTGTGGCAGGACCGGGCTGCAGCGGGCTTGGGCTCCGGTGCCGTACTGGAACTGGCCGCCCACCTCACGCCAACGGTCGAGCAGGCGGGCGACGGCCCCGGTGGTCTTGGGACCGTGGAGGCTGCCCAGTTGGCTGTGGAAGCGGTGTTCTTGTTCGGTCAGGTCGGCGGCGTCGCCTTCGGTCAGGTCGGTTTCTTTCATCTCGGCTGCCCCAGGCAGGTCGAGCAGCGCCGCGAGTTCATGGGCGGAGACATGCTGGGCGGGGTCGGCGCGGCCGGTGTCGTCGAGCTTGATACCGTCGTCGACCAGAACGTTTAGGACATTTCGGTCGTCGTCGGGGTCGGGCCAGCGGAAGTTAGGGGACGGTCGACGCTCGGCGGTAAGGACCCGGTGCGCGTTCACCACTTGCACGCTGCCCAGGTGGACGCCCACTGGCACGGCGTGCGAGCCGATCAGCTCGGCGATGTCCCCGTAGGTCGTCCATGTCGCTGCAGGCAGCGCGGCCAAGGCGTTGTGCAACAGCGTCCAGTCCCGCTCCGGGGAGGACTTACGGCCGGTCTCGTCCGGGCCAGGCCATAGAGCGATCGCCCGCTCGGTGAGGTCGTCGGCGCGGGCGTGGATCTCGGTCTTGCCCCAGTGTCCTTGTTCAGCGATGGCCTGGTTCATGGCGATGCTGGTGCGGCTGAGCTGCTCGCGCTTACGTGCGAACGGTAGGTCGCTTAAGGCTGAGTTGTACCCGGTCAGAGTCAGGTTTCCCAGCGTGTGGACGAGTTCGCGGTGCAGCATTGCCGGGTCGTCGCTGTCACGTGACAGCTCCGTGCGCCATTCGGGGGTCAAGTGCTGGGGGAGGACGTGCTCGATGGTGATGTTCTTGTGCGCCAGGTCGACCAGCTCGGGGCTGCGGAAGGTTCCCGCGAGGCGGCGGAGTACGAGCTTCTTCTGAGGGCCGCTGCCTTGCCAGTAGAACTGCCGGGTCCGGACAGCGTCGCGCAGCTCGGTGTCGGTGGGCCAGTACAGCCGTGCTGGCGACAGGGTGGAGCGGACGGTGCCGGGCACCGGCTCGTCGGCTGACAGCAGCCCCGACAGCCGCTGGAAGACCCGGTTCAGGTTGTTGGTGGGGACACCCGCGATGAGTCGGCGAACCACGAAACTCTCGATGTAGCGCAATGCTTCGGCCAGGTCATCATCGGTGGCCTCGCCGTCCTCACGCAGCTCCAGAAGCCTCATCACCACCGGGTAGGTGGTAGAGGCCTGCCACTCGTTGAGGAATTCAAGGCTCGCCGAAATCCGGCTGTCGGCCTCCCGACCGGGCTCGCGGATGACGGCGAAGTGGCGGGCGCGGCGGGCCAGGTCCGCGACGTAGGTCTCGATCTTGTTCTCGTCACCGCCGGCTTGGTCCAGTAGTTGCTGGTGGCCGCGGTAGATGTCGTTGTAGGTGGCGTCCTCGCCCTTCTTCAGCACCAGGACCAGGTACATCAGCTGCTCCAGCGCCTTGGTGTCGTTGCCGAGCATCCGCTGGAGCGGCAACCAGTAGGTGTCGTACACGTGCTCGCCTTTGGTCGCGAGCATCATGAAGACATAGTTGCGAATCAGGTCCACCTGACTGAGTCGCATGCCCGTGTTGTTCAGCGACTCGAAGATCCGGAACGCGTTGTCGTCCTGCTCCACGGTGATCTGCACCAGGCTGAGCCAGTCCAGCACCGCCGATTCGATACGCTTGATGTCGTGCGGGTCGGCCGGATCATCGGCGGTGACCAGCCTGCTGCGGAAGAACTGGTAGCTGGTGCCGATCACTCCCGAGACCCGCTGATCGAGAGACCCGTTGACACATGCAGTGAATGCGCCGCGGTCGACCTGCGTGGGCAGCAGCCGAAAGCGGGCTTCCCCCCGCTCGAACTTGTTGATCAGGTGCAGTTCATTGATCCGGTCCCACTCATCCGGATCTTCAACCTTCAGATGATCCCTGATCGCGCACAGCAGCAACAGCAGCGTGGTCAGCCGCTGTTGCCCATCGACCACGATCCACCGCGCCAGCGACGGGCTCGCATGAGGACTGGGCGCCAGCACTACCGACCCGAGGAAATGCCCGCGAGGAGACCCCTGCGCGACCGCGTCAGCCTGTGCCACCACGTCCTGCCACAGCGGCTTGAGATGCTTGTCCGTCCACGCATACGGACGCTGGAACAACGGGACCACGAACTGCTTCTCGCCCGCGATCAGCTTCCGCAACGTCGTCTCGCTCGCCTTCACCGACCGCCTCCCGCTTCAACCGCCGAATCCGTACTCACGTCCCCGCCGAGCATTCCACAACAGCATCACGCGCTGGTCACACTCCGCCACCTGCGAGACAGAGGCTCAACGGAGGTGTGGGTCGCAACCGAAAGGTTCGGGCTGCCACGTGTTGGGACCCGAGATAGGATGGCAGCTCGCCGGTGAACCCTTTCCATTAGCGCCTGTGAATAGGAATCACAGCATGATCGCGGGAGGTGTGGCGGGCCCTGAAATTTGAAGGAACCCTGGTAGGAAGGTGATCTATTAGAACCCTCCGCCCTAGCAGGGGCTTCACATGCTTTTTCTATCGTTCTTCGCTGCCGTGGCGTTGCAATCGCGAAGCTGCTACCCGGTCGCGAGCACCGATGCCAGGGCCGTGGTCGGACCGGAGAAGAAACCGTGGTTCATCGGGCACCACCCCTGTCCCGGTGAGTTTTTGTGAACAGGCACACGTCGGCGTGAACGCTGACCTGCGGCGGCAGCGCGCGGGAGCGGATGTCGCGCAAGTGGGGCCAACTCGGCGGGTCCTGCCTAACGACCAACGAGTCCCCGTCGATGGGGACGCGCAGCGCGAAAGCGTGTTTGGCGTACCGGAACCCAGTCCTTGGGCTTGGCGGATGATTTGCGAAGCGGGGTCGACGAATCGCCCGGCTTCGTGGCGGGCGATTGGCGTGATTGCCAGGACCCCGCCCGGCCGCAGCACCTTCCACGCGAACGCCGCGACGTGCCGTACCGGTCCATGACCTCCCCGATCGGCGAACAGCTCACGCACCGCCCGACCCCCGGTACTCCACCAGCGCATCCTGATCCACGCTCGCCACCAAAGACAGGCCCGCCACCGCAGTCACTTCAAACACGTATCACGGCGCGCCGCGCCCGCGACTCGGTTCCCTGCCCATCGTCGCGCGAGAGGGACATGAGAGCCAACTTCACCGCTGTCGCCCGGTATTAGCCCCGCGGGGAAGCGTTCGTCGAGCACTGGGAATTTCGCAGAATAGTTCCTCAGTCTATCGAGGTCACTGGCCGGATCGCCAATGCAGTATCTACGGATTAACCTTTTCTCATCCTGGGGCGGGATGGGGTGACCACAGCACGATCGCGAGTTGACGGATCGCCCGCAGATGCAGAGAAGCCTCCGGTAGACGGATTGGTGACCACAATCACACCGTCTCACCAGGAGCTTTTGCATGCTTTCTACCGTGCCGCTGTGAATTTGTCACGTCCGACGCTGAACTACGTGGCGGGATCGTCGCCGTCGCCGGGCGGATCAGGTGTCAGTGGCGGCGGCTGAACCCCGGCCAGCAGGCTCTGCTGGTGCTGGTGCTGGTGCTGGTGCTGGTGCACCTGCGCAAGGGTGAGACGTTTGCCGATACCGCTGCGGGTTTCGGGGTGCTGGTGGCCACCGCCTGGCGCTACGTCGAGGAGATCGTCGCGCTGCTGCTGCGCGTTCCCCAGCTGCGGGCCGCGTTGCGCAAGGCCCCGGCATCCGAGCGAACAGCGAGCGGACACGGGGACGAAAGGGATATTATTTGAAATCTTAGCATTGGTAAGACCGCAGGTCAGGCTGTTGCGCGTCCGGTATGATTGGAATTCGCGACCGTCGGATTAGAAGCCCGATGTAAGTGCTGTTTATCGATCATTGCGAGTGTCGCGTCTGTCACTCCATCCTATTAGGCGCAAATTCCGGAACCTGCGATGCGGCTCTGTGCCGCCTGCTGCTAGCGCGTTTCGCGACATACGAGCAAACAACGAGCGAACATGATCCAGTGTTGCGGAGGTTAGCCCCTGCAGGGCACACAGAACATGGGAACGGGCTCGACCAGGCTTCTTATCGTTGAGGAGCGGTTCTCCCTGTCCCGGCCAGCCGCGGGGGGTGCTTCTATCTTTTCCTTCAAGTGAGGCGTGGGGTTCTGGGTTCGTAGAGGGTGTTGTCGCGGAGCTTCGCGAACAGCACGCTGATGCGGTGCCGGGCGAGGCGGAGTAGGGCCTGTGGTTGGGGCTCCCCGCGGGCTCTGCAGCAGTTGTAGTAGGTGCGGGAGGCGGGGTCGTGCACGGCGGCGAGCGCTGAGCTGCCCGTGCAGCGCCAATCTGCGGCGAACCGGCCTGACCTCGATCTGTAGAGGCTGGCCTGACACCCGAACTGATGAATCGGGCGGTCCGCGACTGCCTCGTGAAGGGCTACGAGTCCTTGGTTGACGCTCTCGACCCGCAGGATCCCGATGACCGCCACGTGCTCGCGGCAGCGATCAAGGCAGTGCCGGTGACGATCGCTCGTGCCGGTCTCCAGACGGGCGAGCGCGCATGGGGGTGTTGGGAGTGACGTGGCCGAAGCTCATCGGAACTGAGGTCGTTAGACACGCTGCACTAGGGCTCAGGGCGGTAGACGTGGTCCCGCTCGCTCCGCGCGAACAGCGTGTCCGTGGTCTCGGTGCCCTGAGCCCGGAGCTCGCGCTTGAGAACCTTGTTCGTCGCCGTACTCGGCAGGTCGGTGGCGATCCGGACGAACTTCGGCCATGCCTTCGGCGACAGGTCCGGCTGGGCATTCAGGAACTTCTGGAGATCGACGGGCGTGAGGGTCGCGCCGTCGCGCAGCACCAGCGCGCACATGAGCTGGTCGCCCGGGGCGTCGGCGTCCGGTACGCCGTACACCGCGGCCTGGCTGATCGCGTCGTTGCGCAGCAGCACCCGCTCGATCGGCGCCGCCGCGAGGTTCTCGCCGTCGACGCGCAGCCAGTCGTCGGTGCGACCCGCCAGGTATATGAAGCCTGCTTCGTCCCGATAGGCGAGATCGCCGGACCAGTACATGCCCCCGTCGAGCCGCTCGGAGGTCGCCTGTTCGTCGTTGTAGTAGCCGGCGAAGAACCCGGCCCCGGTGGTGTTGACCAGCTCGCCGACCGCCTCGTCCAGGTTGGTCACCCGGCCCAGGTCGTCGAAGACGGCGCGCGGGCACTCGGTGCGGGTGTCGCGGTCGTAGACGGCGACGCCGTCGAACGGCTGCCCGATGGAGCCGGCCGGCGTGTCGTCAGTGCGGGTGATGATGACCGCGGTCTCGGTGGAGCCGAAGCCGTCCCACACGGTGCAGTCGAAGCGACGGGCGAACTCCTCGATGTCGCGGTCGCTCGCCTCGTTGCCGAACGCGACACGTAGTGGGTTGTCCCGGTCGTCGGGCTGTTCCGGCGTCGCGAGCAGGTAGGCGAGCGGCTTGCCGACGTAGTTGAGGTAGGTCGCGCCATAGTGGCGCAGGTCGCTGAGGAACCGGCTTGCGCTGAACCTGGCCGGCGCCAGAGCGGCACCGGCGTGGGCGTGCACGGCGTATCCGGCGAGGATGGCGTTGCTGTGGAACATGGGCATCGAGGAATAGACGATGTCCTCGGTCGTCAGGTCGAACTTTTCGGCGAGCGTCGCCCCCGACATCACCGCCATGAAGTTGGCGACCCGCACGGCCTTCGGCTCCCCGCTGGTGCCGGAGGTGAAGATCAGCATGAAGGTGTCCATCGCGTCGACTGTCGGGAACCCGGCGGTTCCACGCGGTGCGTCGGCCACCCGCTTGGGCCAGTCGACGTCGTCGGTGTCGACCACCGTCGCGCCGCCGAGGTCGAGCCCGCCGAGCAGGGCCAGGTGCTGATGATCGGTCAGCAGGATCTGGCAGTCGGCCCGGCGTACGTCGGCCGCGAGACTCTCGCCGCGCCGGATGGTGTTGATGCCGACGGTCACGTGCCCGCCGAGCGCACCCGCCGCGATCGCCATCGCCATCTCGGGGCTGTTCTCCATCAGCACGCCGACGTGGACCGGCCGGCCCGGGTCGGCCATCGCGTGCAGCACGTGCGCACGGGCGGCGCTCGCGCCGAGGTAGCCGCGCCAGCTCCACACCTGGTCGCCGTACTTCAGACCGGGCGTGTCCCGTTCGGCATGCTGGAGGAGGAGGGCCTGGACGGTGTCAGACACGGGACGGCTCCGATGCGGTCGCGGTGGGCGAGGTGGCGGCGGAGGGAACCGCCAGGTGGCGGCTCAGGAACGCCACGACGTGGCGGGTGGCGGCCTCGTGGAAGGGCTTGCCGGCGAAGAGGTCGAAGTGGTCGCCGGGGTAGTGCCGCACCTCGGCGCGACCGGCGAAGGCCGCCTTCGCCGCGGCGTACGGCGGCGCGCTCCTGTCGAAGTCGCAGATCTGCACCAGCCACGGGACCCGCAGCGACTTCGCGTCCTTGGCGGGCGTCCGGCCGCTGAGCTCCATCACGACGTCGGCGGCGATCTCGTTGCGCCAGGTCGGGCCCGCGAGCGCGAGGTAGTCCTCGTAGGCGCCGGGCAGGGTCAGCGCGCCGAGCTCCCCGGGACGAGCCACGACCGGGATCATCGTCGGCGCGCGGCCGGCCTTTCGTCGTAGGGCCGAAGCGATGCCGCGGCCGGTGGAGGCGAGCAGCTGGGCCGGGCGATGGTGCTTCGCGGCGAGCCGCGCGGCGGCGAGCCCGTCGACGAGCGGCACCGCGGAGACGACCGCCGCGACGTCGTCACGCGCGGCGGCGACGGAGACGACGTGGCCGCCCGCGAGCGAGATGCCCCAGAGCACGACCCGTTCGGCGTCGACGCCCGGAAGGCGCTTCGCTGCCTCGACGGCGGCGTGCCAGTCGGCGACCTGGTCGGCGACGGACACGCACTGGCGCGGACCACCGTAGCCCGCGTCGCTCGCGCCGAAGCCGCGGTAGTCGAAGGTGACGGCGTGGAAGCCCGCCGCCGCGAACGCCTCGGCGAACGGCTGGAGGCCGGAGTCCTGGGTGCCGCCGAGGCCGTGGCCGAGCACCATGACGGGCGCACCGTCCGCGCCGGCGTGATGCGTGGCGGCGCAGCGCACACCGGCCGAGGTGAAGTCGAAGGTGGTCACGCGATGCCTCCGTAGATGCTGGTCATCCAGATGTGCGTGAGCGCCTCGACGTGCTGCTCGCGCGGCGGCTCACCGCAGAGCGCATGGCGCTCGAGGGCGTGGTCGTTCAGGTCGAGGAGTACGGCGGCCAGACCCGCCGCGTCCGGACCGTCGGTCGCGTGCCCGGCAGCCCGCTCCCGCTCGATCATCTCCGCGACCATGCCCGCGAACTCGGCGCGGCCCGCGTCCCAGCCCTCCCGGACCTGTGGGTTCGCGGCCCTCGCTTCGAGCAGGGCCCGGTAGGTGTGCGGCGAGGCGTCGACGGAGTCGAAGAGCGAGTCGAGGACCTGCCGGATCCGCTCGCCGGGATCACCCTCCGCCTTGACCAGCAGGTCGGTCGCGCCCGACGCGGCGTCGTACAGGTCGGCCATCAGGGCGAGCACCGCGGTGGCCTTGCTCTCGAAGTAGAAGTAGAACGCGGAGCGGGTGACGCCGGCCCGCCGCGAGATCTCCGCGACGTTGACCTGGTCGAGGGTCTGCTCGCGCAGCAGGTCGTCGAGGGCCTGGAGCAGGGCCGAGCGGCGCTGGTCGCCGCGGTTGACACTGCGGCGGTCGACCAGCCGCGCCCAGGTGCGCTCCTCGCTCACCCGCGCGCCTCCACGGGCTGCCGCGCCCGCTGCCGCGCAGCTCGCTCCATGCCCGCGGGGATCTCGCGGGTGCGCAGGTCGTGCTCGTAGAGGAAGTGGTCGAGCTGCTGGGTGTGCCGCGGCCGCTGCACCATGTGGGCGGTGTACTTCTGCTGGTCCTCGTCGATCACCCGCTCCATCTCGGCGACCGGCGGCGGCGCGTAGCGGCCGACGAGCCAGGCCGCGACCAGCCGGGTCTGGCACTCGACGAACGGGAACAGTGTCGGCGTCGCCTGGGCGAACCCGATGAACGCGACGTCGTCCATGCCCGGCTTGAAGATCCGCTTGTAGAGGCGGATGCGGTTCTCGGGCGCGCTGAGGAAGTCGGGGTCGAAGAACGGGAAGGTGATGTTGTAGCCGGTGGCGTGGATGACGACGTCGAAGTCCTCGGCGGTGCCGTCGGCGAAGTGCACGGTAGGACCGTCCCAGCGCTCGATGTCGCCCTTGGCCCGCAGGTCGCCGGAGCCGAGCCGCAGCGGCAGCTCGACCGACTGCGTCGGATGCGCCTCGAAGAACTTGTGGTTGGGCTCGGGCAGGCCGTAGTCGGTCGGGCGGCCGGCGGTCAGCGGCTGCATCATCTGCACGAACTTGCGCTGCCACGCGAACGGGATGTGCGGGGAGGTCCTGTAGTACTTGTCGGCCGGCGTTCCGGCGAAGTACTTCGGCACGATCCACGCACTGGACCGCGTCGAGATGACGACCTCGTTGTCGAGTGTCTTGCTGGAGAGCTCGACCGCGATGTCGGCGGCGCTGTTGCCCAGCCCGATGATCAGGATCCGCTTACCTGTCAGGTCGTACGGCGTCCGCGGGTCGATGTAGGCGTGCGAGTGCATCGTCAGGCCGGTGAACTCTCCCGGCTTGTCGGCGAAGCGCGGGTCCCAGTGGTGGCCGTTGGCCACCAGGAGCACGTCGAAGCGACGTACGCCGGTGCGCTCGGTCTCCAGCGACCACCCGCCGTCGGGGTGCCGCTCGGCGTGCACGACGCCGTTCTCGAACTCGATCCGGCGCCGGATGTCGAACGCGTCGGCGTAGCTGTCGAGGTAGTCCTTGATCTGGGTGTGGTGCGGGAAGTCGGGATACTCCTCGGGCATCGGGAAGTCCTTGAAGGACAGCTGGTGCTTCGAGGTGTCGATGTGCAGCGAGCGGTAGGCGCTGCTGTGCCCGTTGGGGTTGCCGAAGGCCCAGTTGCCGCCGACGCGGTCCGAGGACTCGAACGTGGCGTACTCCAGCCCGTAGTCCTCCAGCATCTTGCTCATCGTCAGCCCACTGATGCCGGCACCGATCACGGCGACCGTCGGACCACTCATCGGCTACTCCTCGGCATCTGCTTGACAACCTGGTGTGACGCCCGTCACGTTAGGACTGCAATTGACACGTGTCAACAGATACCGACGAGCGTCAGGATGGTGGCGGATGAGTGAGCAGCGCACGGTCGTGGTGGTCGGGGGCGGGTCCGGCCTCGGAGCGGCGACGGCCGCGCTGCTGCGGTCGCAGGGCGACATCGTGGTGGTCGCCGACCTCCCCGGCACGGCCGCCGACGTCGAGGTCGACGTGACCGACGAGGGAGGAGTGGAGGCGCTCTTCGAGGGCGTCGTCGCCGAGCACGGGCGCTTCCACGGCGTGGTCAACTGTGCCGGCACGAGTACGCTCTCGCGAGTCGTCGACCACGACGCCGCGGAGTGGCGCCGGATCGTCGACGTCTGCCTCACCGGCGCGTTCCTCGTGCTCAAGCACGCCGGACTCCGGGTCGCCGACGGAGGTGCGCTGGTATCGCTGACCTCCCTCAACGCCCGCCGGCCCGGCACCGGCCTGGCTGCCTACTGCGCCGCGAAGGCCGGCCTCGTGGCGCTCACGGAGGTCGCTGCGCTCGAACTCGCGCCGCGCCGCGTGCGCGTCAACGCAGTGGCGCCCGGACTGGTCGTCACGCCGCTGACGGCGCCGGCGATGGACGTACCCGGGGTCGAGGACGAGTACGTCGCCAACACGCCGCTCGGCCGACCGGGAAGCCCGGAGGAGATCGCCGCATCCGTGCGCTACCTGCTGTCGGACGACGCGGCGTGGATCACCGGCGAGACCCTTGACATCAACGGCGGTGCCCACCTGATGCGCTACCCGGATCTCGCCGGACTCGTGGAGAAGGCGTTCGCATGAGCCTCGCGAGCAGATCCGCGATCGTCACAGGCGGCGGCTCGGGCATCGGAGCCTCCCTCACCGCGGCACTTGTCGGCGCAGGCGCCGACGTGGTGTGCACGGACCTCGACCTGGGCGCCGCGGACAAGACCGTCTTCGGCCTCGCCGGACCGGGATCGGCACGTGCAGCGGCCGTCGACGTGACGCGAGCGGCCCAGGTGCAGCAGGTCGTCGACGAGGTCGTGGAGGCACACGGACGGATCGACCTGATGTTCAACAACGCGGGCATCACCTATTTCGGCGACACGGAGAACCTGACGCTGGACCAGTGGAACTCGATCATCGACGTCAACATCCGCGGCGTCGTGCATGGTGTGCACGCGGCGTATCCGCAGATGGTCCGCCAGCGCGGCGGGCACATCGTCAACACGGCCTCGATGGGCGGTCTCATGGCCGCGGGCCTGATGACGTCGTACGTCGCCACCAAGCATGCCGTCGTCGGGCTGTCCCTCGCGCTGCGGACCGAGGCCGCCGCGCACGGTGTCGGCGTCACCGTTGTCTGCCCTGCGGCCGTGGACACCCCGATCCTCGACAAGGGCGAGATCGGCCCCTACCGCGGTCGCGACTTCTACCTCGACGGGCAGGGGATCAAGCGTCCGCTCGATGCGGGCGTGCTCGCCCGGCGGGTCCTGGCGGCCGTCGAGGCGAACGAGGCAATGGTCGTGGAGCCGCGCCGTGCGCGGCTCGCGTGGCGCGTCGGCCGGCTCTCGCCGACGTTCGTCAATAAAACGACCACGCGGTTCATCGACAGACAGCGCGCCCAGGCGCGGAGGGGATCGGCATGACGGCGGCGCTGTTCGAGATCGGGTACTACGGGCTGGCGGGCCGTATCGCGAGTCCGCTCGACGTCGTGGCGGAGGCACAGCAGGCCGAACGGCTCGGCATCGGCGCGATGTTCCTGTCCGAGCGGATCAACGTCAAGGACGCTGGGGTGGTGGCAGGCGCGGTCGCAGCCGCGACGGGAAAGATCGGCATCGGCACCGCAGCGACCAACCACAACACCTGGTCGGGTCGAACAGAACCGCTGCGGGCCCCGACGTGCAGGACTCTCTCCGGTGTGCGCAGAAGTGTCCGGGGCCCAGGTCGGCCCTAGTCCGGCCCCACACGTCCGAGCTGGCTCGTCCGGGGAACGATGTTCGTGCTGGTGGTGATGGCGCGCCCGGCAGGATTCGAACCCGCGACCGTCGGATGAGAAGTCCGAGGTTCTCCGACGGCCCCGCGTCCCGGCCCACCTGCGCACACTCCTCGGCAACTCGTCACCGCTTACAAGATCATTCCGCACATACTCCGGATCTTGCTCACGGCCCTGCTGGGGGAGTCCCGTCCCCGTGTGCGGCACACGGGTAGATTGGCATCATGACCGCTCAGCCCGAGGAACCGGCCGCATCGCGGGATCCCGGAGAGGACCCGGCTGCGATCTTCGATGCGCTCCCGCCGTCGCATCGCGGCCAGTTCCGGGCCGAGTACGACGAGGCGCTCGACGCCGCGCACGACCTGGCGCGCTTCAAGCAGGTCCAGACCTTGCTTCGCCGCTGGCGCTTGCGGGCCATCGCCTACGCCCGTCCCGGCTACGAAGAGGCTGTGCAGGACGCCCTGCAAGGCCGGGAAGACACCTTCGTCCGCTACACCCCGCCGGGCTGGGAAGGCCGGGTGTGACGTACCGCTTCGACGGCTTCCACGGCCGTGCGCTGTACGAGTTGAACGGACTCCCCGAGGAGGTTCGCAACGGGCCGCTCCTTGAACGCCTCCTCCGGCTCCTCGAAGCTCCGTGGGACGCGGTACCGGAACGGGCAGATCAGACAGCGGTCCGGCACGCCTTCTTTGGTGCCGGCGGCGAAGGCATGCTCACCTTCCTGGTGGACGAGAAGGCAGAGACGCTGCGCATCCTCGACATCCTCTGGTTGGGGTAGCGGCGTAGCCGCTGTTCTTCCCCCACCTTCCTTCCCCCGACCCGTCGAGTGGTTGCCACTGCTCGTTCCATGTCTGCTCGTCTGCGTATCTGGGCCTGGCGTGGCGGGGGACCTTGGCAGGGTTCTTGTCCTGGTGCGGCTCGGGGATCAAGGCGGCGTGGTCCAAGAGAGCGGTCAGAGCCTCTGACAAAGACGCCACTACCGCTGTTCGTTCGGCCTCTTCGCGGGCCTCACGGTCGGCTTGCAGTTGCCTCTTCAGCACCTGTTGCGAACCAAAGAAGCTGGCGCTGGCACCGACCAGCGCGCCGATCAGCCCCGAGAGCGGCGAGATCCAGTCGTCTATCCCCTCAGTTTCCAGGCAGTCGGAGGAGGAGTCGGCAGCAACACGCCGGGCGTTAGCGATTCGCTTCGTACTGCTCGATGATGTTGGCGAGGATGCGTCCGCGATCGATTACCTGTCAATTCCCCAAAGCGTGGAGACGGTGTTATGCCACCTCGGCCCTGAGTTGGGTTGTTGACGCCTTCCGTGCTTCTGCCATCTGACGCTCGAAGGCAATCGGAGCGAGCCCGTCGTTGGCGCTGTATCTTCTGCTGGTGTTGTAGAAGTCGGCGATCCAGGTCGCGATCTTGATGCGCGCCTCGGTCCGAGTGGAGAAGCAGTGGCACATCTACAGTGCCGAGTTGCTTTGCGACGTCAGCGCGGAGGAGGCCGCCGTGCGCCAGTGGACACCGACCGGCCATGAACGCCAAGCAGGTGGTGGGCCGACCTTCAGCCGAACCGACTCGCCCGGTTCTGCCTCTCCACCACCGACACGCTGCGCTTAATCTGCCGCCGGTTCGAATCCAGTACGGGATCCGCCCCAGACCGGCGCTCACGGTCGCCCCATCGGGCGCCCGCCTGACGATCCCGTCCCGGTTCACAGTCTTCTGATCGTCTGGATCCGTGGCCGAGGTTCTTCGAGGCGCTGGATTGGGAGAACGGCAACATTTCGGGTGCTGTTTGGCTGGTCGGGGTGAACCGTGCCACGGCGTTTAACTGGGCGCGGGTGAGGGAGGCGGTCTTGCGGCTTTTCTGCATCGTCGTTGTCGCCACCCTCGGGCCCCCATCCAGGCCCGTACGCGTCAGTCGAAGGTGGTGGAGATTTCGTGCCAGCCGCCGGGGACGAAGTTGGTGGCTTCGTCCGGCCCCCAGGTTCCTTTGGCGTAGGGGAGGGGCTGGGTGGGGAGGTCGAGGACGGGCTGGATGATGCGCCAGGATTCTTCGGCCAGGTCGAAGCGGACGAAGCGGCGGGGGTCGCCGGTCATCGCGTCGGTAAGGATGCGCTGGTAGGCCGCTTCCATCGGGCCCAGGACCTTGGTGAAATCCACGCTGAGCGGGACTCGCCGGGTGCTGCCGCGTCCAGGGACCTTGGCGAGCAGGTCGAATGTGACCCCCGCATCGGGCTGGATGCGGAAGCGGATCAGATTGGGCTCTGGGGCGCCGTCGAAGAAGCTGATGGGCGGGGTGCGGAGTTGGGCGACCACTTCCAGATCGGTGGTGCCCAGTGCTTTACCGGAGCGGATGTAGAACGGGACGTCGGCCCAGCGCCAGTTGTTGATGCGCAGGCACAGCGCAGCGTAGGTCTCGGTGGTCGAACCCTCACGGACGCCTTCGGTGGCGAGGTAGCCGTCGTACTGGCCGCGGACGATATCGCCGGGTGCAACGGCCTCGACGGCGCGCAGAACCCGCCATTTCTCGTCGATGAAAGCGCGTGCGTCGGTCGACGGCGGCGTGTCCATGGCCAGGAGTGCGAGGATCTGCAGAAGGTGGTTCTGGACGACATCGCGGATCGTGCCGTTGGCGTCGTAGAACGAGCCGCGGTCGGCGACGTCGAAGTCCTCGGCCATCGTGATCTGCACGTTGTCGACGTAGTGACGGTTCCAGATCGGTTCCAGGAGCATGTTCTCGAACCGGAACATCAGCAGGTCCTCGATCGGCTCCTTGCCGAGGAAGTGGTCGACGCGCCTCAGATGGTCCTCGTCGAAGAACTTCAGCAACTCGGCGTTCAACGCCCGCGCCGACTCCAGGTCGTTGCCGAACGGCTTTTCGACGACCATCCGGGCGTTCCTGTTCAGGTCGACCTTGGCCAGGCCCTCGGCGACCGTCGCGAACAGCGAAGGAGGAACCGCAAGATAGTGAGTGAGGAATCCCGCATCGCCGACCTCGCCACGGATCGCATCGAAGGTGGCGCCGTCGGTGTAGTCACCGGCGACGAGCCGGAGGTTCCCGGCGAACTTCTCGAACGCCGCGTCGTCCACCTTGTCGTGCTTGGCCTCGCAGGCCTCACGGGCCCGACTTCGCAGCCCGGCCAGGTCGAGGTCGGTCTTGGCGACCCCCACGATCGGCTGGTCCAGCACCCCGTCCGCCGTCAGCTGGTACAACGCCGGCAGCAGCATCTTGTACGCCAGATTCCCGGTGATCCCGAACAGCACCATCGCGTCGGCCCGCTCCATCGCCGCCCCCTCTCCTCGGCTCACAGCTTGACGCCTCGGCCATCCGGAGAACAAGCGTCCCACGGGTCGCATAGCGCTCGGTCATGGTCAGAACGCGTCGCCTCGCCTCCATCGATCCCGGTTCGCGTGTCGTTCCGTGCCGATGCCTGCTACTTGTCACGGCCGAGCGCCTCGCCCATTAACGATCATGGTGCACGGGGGTTTGTGTTGGCGGAGGGACCGTGACCACGCGGACCCGCTCAGCGGGGCACGAGCTTGACGGTCGCGCTGCGGACCTGCTCGTTGGTGAGGTGGTCGACGGACGAAGGGCTTCCCGAAGGCGGCATTCGCCTCTCTGTCAACCAAACCGGGGACCTGAGCCCCCCATGCTTCTGATTTGCAGTTTTTTGGAGGTCATCAAGTGGCTCCATGGCCAGAGAAACGCAAGGCGCCAGGTCATAGACCTGATGCTTCAGTGAACGTTTTTCGTGCGCCCAGCAGAACGGGAGTTGATGCCGCGTGAGCGGCTGATCTTGTTGTTCGTAAGCTCGTCGTCGCGTTCGCCCGGTCCGCGGAGTTCTTCCAGCCGGGCTCGTCCCCGCGGTCAGGGAGCGCGCCGGTGTCAGCGCGGGCTGACGCCGCCATCCTTAACCCCCACTTCGCCGATCTCCACCGCACTGCCCATTGACCTGGTCTGGGCCTTTCAGGAAGCCGAAGTCCCATCCACCACAACGAGCACATCGCCGGCGTTGCGTTGCGCACCCGAGCGCGCGTGCAGCGGGCTGGACGGTGGCTAGTCGAGCACAGTACTGATCGGAGCTCGGCCGCTATAGGACTGGCCCTTTGGCCATCGACTGGGCAGAGGACGACGTCCAACTCATCCAGACCATCAGGCTCCTGTCCGATCGATTCGGTCTTCGGCCGACGGTTCGGGGGCGCTCGCCCGATGAGGAGGCAGTCATGAACCGCAAGGAGCGCGGCAGCTCACTGGGTGGGAATCCATGAGGCGATGGTTGCTGGTTCCCGCCTTGGTACTGCTGGCCGGGCTTGTGCTCCCCGTGTGGGCAGTCTTCGTCGAGCCGGCGCCAGGAGTTCCCGGCCTGAACGCTTTCCCCAGCGCCTATCTGGGCGACACGCTCCTCATCCCGGCGACCATACTCGTGATCGTCGGGGTCATCAGATCGCGTGCCCCGGCGTTCAATGAGAGGGCGTTGACGGTGGCCGCCGCGGGGATGGCCGGGGCCGCCGCCGTCGCGGTCCAGGCGATTTGGCTCGGCGACCTCCATCCGCGAGTCAACTGGACCCTTCCCCGCCCCGGTTATTTCACGGCTGCCGGATGGTGGCACGCGGTCTATTTCGTGGTGATGTCCGCTCTGGCCGCCGCGCTGACCGTGCTCGCCATCGCACGCGTTCGCGCTGAGCGACACAGAAGCGGCACGGCGCCCGTGGCCGGGCCGTACGCGCCGGTTCCGTTCATGACGGTCGGTACCTACCTTGTCCTGGTTGTCCATGACAGCACCGCGGCCTCCATTGGGCTGGCCTCGGGAAGCTCGCTGGCGCTCGCCGCAGTCGCCCTGGCGCTGACCGGAGGACTGACGGTCCTGGCACTGGGGCGATCATGGCGAATCCTGCTGCGCCCCGCGCTGGTCGGGCTCGCGGCCGCGGGGGCCGGGTCCGCCTTCGTCGTGGGTCCAGGACCGTACAGCGTACCCGTCATCGTCGCCGTGGCAGCAGCGCTCACCACCGCCGCGCTGGCACTCCTCTTCGATTTGCTGCTGCTAGCGGCGAGCAGTTCGGTGACGCTGGTGGACCGATTGATCGGAGGCCTCACGACGGCGGCTATCTGTGGTGCCGCCTGGGTGTTGCTGTCGCAGGAACTCGCGCGCCATGACGCGGCTGCGACTGCGCAGACCGCCGTCGGTGCCGTTCTTCTGCTCACCGCGCACATGATCGGGTTTCTGGGGCGCGAAGCGAAAGGCGCCTTGATGTTCAACGTTCTGTGCGTCGGGGTCTTCGCCGTTGCCGCCACCGCCGCGTGGTTCGCTGCGGCCCCCGCCACTGTCGCGGCCTGGGCGCCGGGGCTCGCGGTGACCGTCGGTTTCGTGCTGACCGGAGCGACCAAGGGCATGAAGGAATACAGCGAGTTAATCCTCGGCGTCCCCAAGGAGGCCTCCGAGCACAGCGAGCGCCTCACCCCGAACCAGGTCGGGCGGTCGACTCTGGCCTTGGTGCTCATCGGCCTTTTCGCACTCGGGTCGCTGATGGCCACCCTCGCTCTCGCCCTGGCCTCAAACCCGGGGATTGCGCTTCCCGCCTCCGCACCGCTCAGTCGGCACGACTTGGTGGTGTGCGTCGCGGCCATCCTGTGCGTCGTCTTCGCAGTCGCGATCTTCGCCGTTGCGTCAAAGGCCACCGCCCAGGGGCCGCGATGGGCCGTGTGGACCGCGACCGTGGCCGCATCGCTGGCGTTGAGCGCGCTGTTGCTGGCAGACGCCGGGCGGCAAACGGCCACGGCGCTGGTCACGCCGACGGCGTTCGCCGCCGCACTGGTCGCCGCAGCCTGGACCCTGAACAGCCTCGTCAACAACCTCTGGCTGCTTCAGGGACGGGTTTTCGGCCCGCTCGACCTGGTGCCAACGCTAAGCCTGGCGTTGCTGACCAGCAGCACCGTCCTGTGGATCCTGACCGCAGGCACCCGAACCGATGGTGGCAGCCGAGGGCTGGTGCAGGCCCTTCTCCTCGCTCTGGTCGCAGTGTCGTTAATGATCGCCCTAGTCACGTTTTTTGGCGGAGCCGCCGGGCGCGGGCAGCGCCACCTCACGGAACTGCCGCCGTGGAGAAACCTATTCCAGGACGCCCTCATCATCGCCGCGATCGTTCTGATCCTCATCCTCCCCACCGAGTACATGATCAACAATCTAGGGGTGTGGGACGGCCTCAAACTGTCCGTGCCGCCCGCCCTTCTGTTCGCGGCCGGCTGTGGCTGGGTCATGAGCGCGAACCGGAACTGGCCGGAGATCGAGGCGAGGAGGCTCCTGTCCGCGGATGCCGCCTCCCAGGTACTTGAGAGTATGGGCGACCGGTCCTGGCGCAGGTTCAGGCTCGACCTGCGTACCCAGAGGACCTATCGCACCCGGCCCATCCCCAGCGAGCACTCCGAGGAGTTCATCAGAGCGCTCGGCGCGCACACCCGTAACCAGAACCGGATCGCCGCGGTAATGTTCACCGCGCCCCTGATCACCCTGGTGATCGGCATCTGGCTCCTCTTTGACAGTGGCCAGTACAGCCAGATGGCACGTCACCTAGCACGCAGCCTGTCGCCAAGGAGGGTATAGAGCTGCATGGGGGATGGCTGAGGTTCCCCCCGTTGCGTACCTGCCCGGTGGGCATCCCGCCGTGATCCAGGTGCGGGAAGAGCCGCTGATGGAGGGGCTGAACGAGTTCTTCAACCGTGAGATCTTCGGCACCCACCGTCGCGAGCGCTTGCAGGCGCTTCTCGCCCGAATGGACGGCGAGCACGTGGACGAGCATCAGACGCATGTCGCGGCGGCCAAAGCCAAGATCAAGGATCTGGCCCGGCGGCAAGCCCCTGACGAGCACAGGTTCCTGCACTGAAGTCACCTGTCGATGACGCCATAGCAGCGCGGGAGGCATATGCGGCTTAGGGAGTATAAGTGATGGCGCATATTCGCAGAATCTAGAGTTCCTTGTAGTACGACAGGCGCAACTCAACGCCAGTCTGCCGACCGTGCTCGGTGAGCGGCCCTCCGCCTGAGCGTGTGGTCCATACCCAGGGGCGGACATGCGGTGTCGCCTCTTCACCGCGGAAGACCGCTAGCTCGCGCATCAAGGCGTCTCTCGCCACGGCCGCCTGCTCGCGGTCAGTGAAGCGCCGGTCGACCGCGCGCTGGCACCTATCTTGCTCGACCGCTCTCGCAGTGGCCAGGACGTCGTCCCAGCGCTCGCCGGACATATCGATCGGCGGACGGGACGGGGCGCCCGCGCTATAACGGCCGCCACCGTAAGTGAACAGCGCACGAGCAACGTCGTGTCGGCCAGCGCGAAGGACGCTGATCGGGCAGACGTCCAGCCTTCCGGTTTGCTCCAGGTACCTAGGGCCGCCGCCGAAGGTGTCGAAATCGGGAAAAATTTCAGCTTCCTCCAACATGGCGACTATGTGATGGACTCCGCCGATGCGCTCGATCGTCACCTTGTCGAGAACTGTCCAGGGCAGCCAAGATGTGCCGCTCCGCGCGAAAAGTTGAACACCCTGCCGCCCGATTTCCAGCCGCAGCGGCCTCCTGGCCATGCCGAAGAACCCGACGCAAAGCAGCAGCACGATAGTGCTGGCCACGCTGAGCGCGGCTCTCCAGCCGAGCGCGATGTCCGGAAGAAACGAGCTGGCGATCAGGCCGGCTCCGAGCACTCCCCACAACGCCGTGATGATCCAGTAGAGCCGACGATGGGCCTCGAACGACGTGTACTCGTTCTCGACATTGCCACGATCCCGGCGAAACGGATCCCAGGCCGTCTCCAATTGCTCCGACTCCACCGCTTTCGACTTGTGAGAGTGCGGCGTCTCGGCAGCAGGGGGTATTCGGTTCCGGGTGAGCGCAATGAGTTCGGCGGTCCGGGTTGCGCGCTTTTCGGGGGTGGGTAGGCCTTCGGCCTTCATGACGGCGCGTAGCCGTTGATAGAGGGACTCGATGGTGAGAAACTCGGGCCCGTCCTCGATGCCGGTCTCGAGCATGCTGAGGAGCCGTCCGGTGAAGGCCGTGTGCTTCTCACCAGGTAGGGCGAGGGCGACCTGGTCACGCTGGGCGGAGGTGAGCACGTAGGTCCCCTGGACGTCGATCTGTCCAAGCACCGACGTGACAGGATCGGACATCAACTCCGCCAGTACTCGGCCAGAGAAGCAGCAATCCAATATGACGACCTTGCTGGAGGCTGGGCTGTCGAGGATCGCATTGCGAAGTTTCTCGTATTCGAGGGCGTTGAACTCGGGGGAGTCCCACTCGCTGTCAGGCAGAGCGAGGTACAACTCATGGCGCTTTCCGCCAACAAGGCCGTGTCCGGCGTAGTAAACGAGAAGTAGATCCTCGGCTTGCGACATTGACGATCTGAGTGTGCGGCCGAGCCGACGGATGTCGCCCTCGTCAACGACAGTGGTGCAGTTGTCTGCGGGGACGATCCCGTTCCTGGGGTCGGTGAGTACACGGGCCAGGTCCGCCAGTGATTGCCCGACGGCGGGCAAATCTGGCAGGCGCTCATCGGCATAGCGCGTGGTGCCTAGCAGGACGAGACGTGACCGGTCGGGATCGGGCAGCCGCATCGCCTACTCCGGCCGCTCCGCCTAGAGCGCTTCACGGAGGAGGCCTTCGACGTCCTCGCGGGCCACACGCTGTGCGTCGATCTCGATCTTCTGATCCTGCTCGCGCTGGATGACCAGACGGATATCAGATCGGCGTGGCTGGGTCAGCCACACCTTGAGTGAGTCCACGAGAAGGGACACGGCACCGCCCGACCCGAGCGCCACTATCACGGTGTCGACCGCCCGATCCCATCTCGCCAGGGCGCGGTCGTGGCGCGTCCAATCGAACCCGGCCCGCAAGGTCTGGTTCTCCTCTGAGCCAGTCAGCGAGCGATTCGAGCTCCGGCGCACGGTCGCTTCCCGTGATCGAGAATCGCACGTCCATGCATCCTCCATAGTATGGCTAGGGCGCGCTGGAACGCTTCGGCAGGATTTCAGCGCAGTTCTCCAGATGTTTTGGCGACCAGGGTAGTTCACTGAGTCTCTTCCGGCGGCGGACCCGTGGCCGCAGACCAATGCTTGATCGTAAACGGAGTGGCAGCCTCGGGCATCAAAAAATCCCCAGTAGGGCGGTTGGTCTCTCACAACGTCCCTTCCCCGTCAGAGGCTCCACATACTTCCGACCTGGCCCGCCAATCCGCCGTCATCCTCAACGCCCGCACTGAGCCAGACCCGGACGACACGGCAGCGCCGGGCTGTGCCGTCCGGTGGCGGGGCGGCGAGGCGATGACCTGCACGGATTGATCATCAGATTCGCCGCGCAGGTGTCCGCGGCCGAGTCGTTCCGGTGCGGGCGCCGGAGCCACACGGTGACCCGGCCAGCGGTTGGATGGCCGACAACCGCTTGCGTGGCGGCGTTCCAGGTACCGCCGGGTTTATGTGGCCCGAGCGGCGGCTGGACGGGTGATCGCAGCGGGTCGCAGGGGTGGCGGCGACAGGTCGCGACATCCGAGCGAACATCGAGCGAACACGGGGGCGAAGCGGGGCAGTATTTGGGATCTTGGCAGTGGTAAGACTGCAGGTCAGGCTGTTGCGCGCCCGGCAGGATTCGAACCCGCGACCGTCGGATTAGAAGTCCGATGCTCTGTCCAGCTGAGCTACGGGCGCTCGGCGCCCGGCGGGACGCCGGGTCACAGTGTAAGGGTGCACGTCGTCCGTCTCCACCTCCATTACGTCCTTACCGCTGGGGCGGGGGTTCTATCTTGGGGTGCTGTGGCGGTGAACATTGAGGTGCCGCTCTCCGGTGGGGACGTGTCGGAGGGTGTGGTGCGGGTCGGGGAGACGGTGCGGAGGCCGCTGCGCGCGCACAGTCCGGCGGTCCACGGGTTGCTGCGGCATCTGGAGGACGTGGGGTTCGAGGCGCCGCGGGTGCTGGGGGTCGATGAGCTGGGGCGGGAGGTGCTCAGCTGGGTGCCGGGGGAGGTGCCGCATCGGCCGTTGGAGGCGTCCGTCGTCTCGGAGGACGTGCTGCGGGGCGTGGGGCGGCTGCTGAGGCGGTACCACGACGCGGTCGCGTCGTACGAGGCGCCGGTGGGGGCGCCGTGGGACGCGGAGACGTCCAATGTGGACGGGGAGCCCGAGGTCATCGGGCATTGCGACGTGACGCCGGAGAACGTGGTCTTTCGGGGCGGGCGGCCGGTCGCTCTGATCGACTTCGACCTCGCGCGGCCCACCACGCGGGTGTTCGACGTGGTCACCGCGTTGCGGCACTGGGGGCCCATCGAGGATCCGGCCGATCGGGACGCCGTGCTCTACGGGGCGGACGTGGGACGTAGGCTGCGGATCTTCTGTGATGCCTACGGGTTGGACCGGGAGCGGCGGCGGGAGGTGCTGCCGGCGGCGCGGGTGAGGTTCGAGCGGTCCTATCGGGCGATGCGGGGGAGGGCCGAACGCGGTGGGGGATGGGCGCGGATCTGGCAGGGGGGCGCTGGGCCCCGGATACGGCGGGCTCAGGATTGGCTGGAGCGGCACTGGGACGAGCTCGATGCGCGTCTCTGGTGAGGGGCTGGTTCTCGGGGTCGCGCTGGACGCCGTTCTCGGGGATCCGAAGCGGTGGCATCCCGTGGCCGGGTTCGGTCGGGTGGCGTCTGCGGTGGAGCGCCGGGTCTATGGGGATTCGCGCTGGCGGGGCGTTGTCTATGTCGGGGCTCTGGTGGGGGGCGCCGGGGTCGCGGGGGTTGCGCTTGAGCGGGTAAGCCGGCGGCCCGTGGTGCATTGCCTTGTAACTGCCGGGGTTACCTGGGCCGTGCTTGGCGGGACGTCATTGGGGCGTGAAGGGCTCTACATGGCGCAGGTGCTGGAGCGGGGAGATGTGGGGGCGGCCAGGGAGCGGCTTTCGCATCTGTGCGCGCGGGATCCTCGGGGGCTGGACGTTCGCGATCTGAGCCGTGCGGTGGTGGAGTCGGTGGCCGAGAACACGTCGGACGCGTCCATCGCGCCCTTGGTGTGGGGAGCGGTGGCGGGAATCCCGGGGCTGCTCATGTATCGGGCCGTGAACACGCTTGACGCGATGGTCGGGTACCGGAATCCGAGGTACGAGCGGTTCGGGTGGGCGGCGGCGCGGTTGGACGATGTCGCGAACTGGGTCCCGGCGAGGGTCACCGGGGGATTGGTCGCTCTTTGTTCGGGGCGGGAGGCCTGGCGCGTTCTGAGGAGGGACGGGGCGAAGCATCCGAGTCCCAATGCCGGACGGTGCGAGGCCGCTTTCGCCGGGGCGCTCGGGGTGAGGCTGGGCGGTGCCAACGCTTATGGCGGACGGGTCGAGCGGCGGCCGGAGATGGGGGACGGGCGGGCGCCCGAGGTCAGGGACATCCGGAGGGCCGTCCGGCTCTCGGCTGCGGTGACGTTCGCGGCGGCGGCCGTGGTCTGGAGCGTGCGGTGAGCGGGCTTCTGGTGGCGGGGACCACGTCGGACGCGGGGAAGAGCGTCGTCACGGCGGGGCTGTGCCGGTGGCTGGCCCGGCAGGGGGTGAAGGTCGCGCCGTTCAAGGCCCAGAACATGTCGCTGAACTCGATGGTGACGAGCGACGGTGCGGAGATCGGGCGGGCGCAGTACATGCAGGCGCAGGCCGCGGGGGTGGAGCCTGCGGCGCTGATGAATCCGGTGCTGCTCAAGCCGGGAAGCGACCGCAGAAGCCAGGTCGTGGTGCTGGGGAAGCCCGTGGCGGAGGTCGACGCCCTTCAGTACGGGGCGCACAAGGAACGGCTCAAGGGCGTCGTGCTGGAGAGCCTTGAGGAGCTGCGGGCCGAGTACGACGTCGTGGTGTGTGAGGGCGCCGGGAGTCCTGCCGAGATCAACTTGCGGGGCGGCGACATCGTGAACATGGGCCTGGCGCGGGCGGCGAACCTGCCGGTGGTGGTGGTCGGCGACATCGACCGGGGCGGTGTCTTCGCGTCGCTGTACGGCACGGTCGCCCTGCTGGAGCCCGCGGACCAGGCGCTGGTCGCCGGGTTCGTCATCAACAAGTTCCGGGGGGCCGAGGAGTTGCTCGCGCCGGGGCTGGAGCAGCTCGCGATGCTCACAGGGCGGCCGACGCTGGGGGTGCTGCCCTGGAAACTCGGCCTGTACCTCGATTCCGAGGACACCCTGGCAATGGACGCGCCGAGGCCCGACGCGAAAGGGCCCTACGGGAAGGAGACGCTGCGCATCGCCGTCGTCAGATTCCCGCGCATCTCCAATTTCACCGACCTGGACGCTCTGGCCTGCGAGCCCGGCGTCGTCGTCCGGTACGCGGCGAGTGCCGGCGATATGGCCGAGGCCGACCTGGTGGTGCTTCCGGGGACCCGGGCCACGGTCGCCGATCTGGCGTGGCTTCGCGACCGGGGAATGGCCGAGGAGATCCGGAGAAGGGCCGAAGAGGGACGCCCGGTTCTCGGCATCTGCGGCGGTCACCAGATGCTCGCCGAGGAGATCGTGGACGATGTCGAGTCCAAGGACGGGAGAGTGAAGGGGCTCGGCCTTCTTCCCACAAGAGTCGAATTCAAGAAGGAGAAGACCCTCGGGCGGCCCACAGGGAGCGCCTACGGGGAGACCGTGCATGCCTACGAGATACATCACGGCATCGTGACCGTGGAAGGGGAGCCCTTCCTCGACGGATGCCGGAAAGGCGCCGTTTGGGGGACGACCTGGCATGGCGTGATGGAGAACGACGGCTTCCGGAGGGCTTTTCTCGCGGACGTCGCCGGATCGGCGAAACGGGAGTTCGTTCCGGCCCCGGACGTGTCGTTCGGGGCGCTGAGGGAGGCGACCCTGGACGCGCTCGGGGACCTCGTCGAGGAGCACCTGGACACCGGGGCCGTGTGGCGGATCATCGAGCGCGGCGCGCCGGGAGGCCTGCCCGTCGTCCCGCCCGGCGGAGCCCCGGCGCCGCCCTCCGCGGCGGTAAGGTGATCCACCCGTGAAGACAGGCGCACGCAGGCCGAGCACCAGGAGGAACACCCCGTGACCGACCCGCGGTCCAAGCTGATCGTCCCGCTGATGAAGGCGCGGGTGCCGGCCGAGGTCCAGCTGGAGTTCCCGCTCCCGGCGGACGAGGAGCCGATCCGCGACCCGTTCGCCGCCGACCTGTACGTCACCTACGCGCTGGAGATCGCCGACGAGGGCGCCCCCTCCGGCCGCCGCTACGAGCACGTGGCGCGGCGGCACTGCGCCGACCTCGGGGTGGCGCAGAGCGAGCTGCGCCACCACGCGGTGATCAACCTGCGCGACCTGCGTCCCGAGCTGAGCCTCAGCTGGTACCCGGACGTGCGCGCCGTGACGGTGTCGCTGGGCGCGTCCGCGCGGGGCGGGGGCCTGGAGTCGGGCCTGCTGCTGGACGAGGGGTTCCTGGAGAAGCTGGCGCAGGACGTGGACGGCGACCTCGTCGTCGCGGCGCCCGCGCGGGACGTGTTCGTCGCGTCCGGCACCGGTCACCCGGACGGCGTCGACAAGCTCCGCTGGGCGGTCGCGCAGGTGTGGGCCGAGGACCGTGCGGACGACGGCGCCGAACCGGTCTGGGACGTCCCCGCCGGGAGCCTGCTCACGCACAACCTCCTGGTCCGCCGCGGCGGCGCCTGGGACGTCCTCACCACCTGAGCCTCGCCCCGGGAAATCGGGTGGGACGCCATGACCGGAATGCGTACTCTGCGGGGCATGGTGTCGACTCATCAGCTTCTGGCGTTCTCCGCGATGGCGCTGGCGATCATCCTGATCCCCGGGCCGTCCGTCCTGTTCGTCGTCGGCCGCGCGCTGGCGCACGGCCGGCGCACCGCGCTCGCGGGGGTGATCGGCGGGGTGCTCGCCGCCCTGGTGCTGACCTGCGCGGTCGCGGTGGGCATCGGATCGGTCGTGGAACGCTCCGTCGTCGTGTTCACCGCCCTGAAGATCGTGGGCGCGGTCTACATCGTCTACCTCGGGGTGCAGGCCATCCGGCACCGGCGTTCGCTCCAGGAGGCGATCGCCGGGAGCGAGGCGGAGCGCGGCGGGGGACGGGCGCTGCTGCAGGGCTTCTTCGTGGGGATCACCAACCCGAAGACGACCGTGTTCTTCGCGGCCGTCCTGCCGCAGTTCGTGGTGCGCGAGAACGGCCACGTCGAGCTCCAGATGATGGTGTTCGGCGCGATCTTCGCGCTGATCGCGCTCTGCTGCGACAGCGTGTGGGGGATCGCGGCGGGGACGGCCCGCGCCTGGTTCGCCCGCTCGCCGCGCCGCCTCGCGGCGATCGGCGGCACCGGCGGCCTGATGATGATCGGTCTCGGCGTCACCGTCGCGGCGACGGGCCGCAAGGACTGAGCCGGCCCCCTGTCCTCACCGCAGCCGCAGCCACTGGTGACCTGCGCGGATGACGCCGGAGAGGGTCAGACCTCGCAGAGAGCGAAGTCGTCGAAGACGGCCTGCGGCCGTCCGGTGGCGCCCTCGGAGCGGACGACGAGCAGGCCGCTCCGTCCGGGGGCACTGCTCGGCGGGGTGGCGGCGGACGAGGCGACCGGCTCTCCGTTCACCCACATCGCGAGATCGATGTTGCCGTCCTCGCGCTTGACGCAGGCGGCCTGGAGGCGGTTGCCGTCGCGAAGCTTGGAAGCGGTGCCGGTCGTCACGGTCTTCGTCTTCCAGGTGGACAGGCTGGCGATGCGCGCCCGCCCGTCCGAGCGGAGGAGGAACGCGTAGCCGAAGCTTCCGTGGCAGTACACCCCCGCCTCGCCCTCGGCGTTCTTCGGCGTGACCTCGGCCTCGATGAGCTGGGATTCGGGGATCCGGCCCGCCGGTGCGTCGACGGTCGTCCGCGTGGTCGCCGGGAGGACCTGGATCTCGTACTTCCTGTCGCGGTAGGACGCGTCCCCCGCGGGCGTGGCGGCCGTCTTCCAGCCGGAGTCCGCGTCGTTGAACCTGTCGTCGAATATCTTGTCCTTGACCTCCGGCGGTTCGTCGCCGAGGACGGCGGCCGCGCCGGGCCCCGAGGCGTCCGGGGCGTCGTCGCCGCCCGGGAGGTTGAGGGCCCCGATCACGACGGCGACGGCGACGGCGGCGCCGGTCGCGACGATGAGCAGGCCCTGGTTGCGGTGCGGGGACGGCTTCCTCGCCGGAGCCGCCGGCATCTGCGCGCCGACCGGACGCGTCGGCGGCACGGAGTCGACGCTCGTCAGAGGCGCAGGCGCGGCCTTCGGCGCAGAGGCGGGCGTCGGCGCAGGGGCAGGGGCAGGGGCAGGGGCAGGGGCAGGGGCAGGCGTCGGTTCCGGTGCCGGCTCCGGCACGGGCGGCGCGACCGCGGGCGGCGCGACCGCGGGCGGAGCCGCGGGCGGCTCGTCCTCGCCGGTCAGCGCCTGGATCAGCTGCTTCACCGTCGGGCGTTCGGCGGGCTCCTTGGCCAGCGAGCGGGCCACCAGATCGCGGACGGCCGGGTCGAGGCCGTCCAGGTCGGGGTCGGCGGACGTCACCCGGCTGATGACCTCCGGGAGCGTCCCGCCGCCGAACGGGGCGCGCCCGGTGCCCGCGTAGGCGACGACGCAGCCCCAGGAGAACACGTCGGCGGCCGGCGTGATCTCCCGCTCGTGCATCAGCTCGGGGGCGATGTAGGCGGGCGTGCCCACGAACTGGCCGGTCCTGGTCGGACCCTCGGTGGCGTCCAGCGCCCGGGCGATGCCGAAGTCGATCACGCGCGGCCCGGTCGGGGACAGCAGCACGTTGGACGGCTTGAGGTCGCGGTGCACGATCCCGGCGCCGTGGATCGCGCCCAGCGCCGTCGCGATGTTGACGGCGAGGGCCTCCAGGTCGCCGCCGCGCAGCGGACCGTCCGCCTTGACGGCCTCCTCGACCGACGGCCCGTTGACGTACTCGGTCACCACGTACAGCGGGTCGCCGTCGAGGCGGGCGTCCAGGACGGCGGCCGTGCAGAACCGGCTGACCTGCCGCGCGGCCGTCACCTCGCTGCGGAACCGGTCGTGGAACGCCTCGTCGTCGGCCAGCTCCGCGTTGATGACCTTGATCGCGACCCGCCGCCCCGACTCGTCCTCGCCGAGGTAGACGGTGCCCATGCCGCCCCGGCCCAGCCGGGCGGTGAGCACGTACGGGCCGAGCAGCCGCGGGTCTCGGTCGCGGAGGGGCGCCTGCATGGCTCGACTCCCGGGGGGGTGGAGGTGGGCTGTGATCCAGTCTGTCGTACGGTCAGTCTCTTTGACGCCCGATCATGGGGCATCAGTTCACCGGAGAGCGGGAGGAAATGTGGACGTGACGGCGGACGTGCTCGGCCCCGGATACGAGGCGATCGAGCTGCCGATGGGCCGGGACGCCGAGGGCGAGGTCGTGGCGACGCTCGTGCGGCGCCGCGGCGGCGGCGACCCGTCCCGGCGGGCGGTGCTCTACCTGCACGGGTTCGTCGACTACTTCTTCCAGCGGCACCTCGCCGACTTCTACGTCGAGCTCGGCTTCGACTTCTACGCGCTCGACCTGCGCAAGTACGGGCGCTCGCTGCGTCCGCACCAGACCCCGAACTACGTCGAGAGCCTGTCGGACTACTTCCCGGAGATCGACGAGGCGGTGCGGATCGTCCGCGACGTGGACGGGCACGACACGCTCCTGCTGAACGGCCACTCGACCGGCGGCCTGGTCGCCGCCCTGTGGTCCGACAGGGCCAGGGGCAAGGGCCTGGTCGACGGCGTGTTCCTCAACAGCCCGTTCCTGGACATCGCCGAGCCGCTGGTGATGCGCAAGGTCGGCGCGGGGCTGGCGCGGGCGCTGCGTCCCCGGTTCCCCAGGGCGAAGCTGCCCGCGGGCGTGTCCGACCGGTACCCGCGCAGCATCCACCGCGACCACGAGGGCGAGTGGGAGTTCGACCTCTCCTGGAAGCCGCTCGCCGGGTTCCCGGTGCGGGCGGCGTGGCTGGCGGCCGTGCGCCGGGGGCAGCTGCGCCTGCACCGCGGCCTGGACGTCGACGTGCCGGTGCTGGTCATGGCGTCGACGCGCAGCGTCCGGCCGACCCGCAGGGTGCTGGACGTGACGGGGGCCGACGCCGTCCTGGACGTCGAGCACATGGCGAGATGGGCGCCGCGGATCGGACGCCATGTCACGCTCGTGCGGATCGACGGCGGCCTGCACGACCTGGTGCTGTCCGCCGAACCGGCCCGCACGCGGGTCTTCGCGGAGCTGACCCGCTGGACGAACGGCTACCTGCCCGGCTGACCCGCCCCCGGCCTAGCCGAGGATCTTCGACAGGTCGAAGTCGTCGAAGTCGACGATGATCTGCTGCGCGGCGTTGCCGCCCCGCTCGACCCGCAGGCCGGCCTTGCCGTTGCCGAGCGGCTGGTCGGTGTCGGTCGCGTCGATGACCTGGTGGCCGTTCACCCAGAGCCGCAGCCGCACCTGCTTGCCCTCGTCGCCGCTCTCGCAGGCGATCTGGAGCTTGTTGGACTCGCCCTCGGCGAAGCCGGGGACCGAGTCTGGGGCGGCCAGCTCCTTGGTCCCGCGGTCCTTGGTGATCTTGCGGAGCACCGCGCCCTTGCCGTCGTTGCGGATCAGAAGGCTGTACCCGTTCTCGCCGTTGTCGGACGAGCGGCAGGTGAGCCCGAACTCGGCGTCGGGGGACCCCTGGACGACCTTGGCTCCGACCGTGGCCAGCATCGGGTCGGGGGCGAAGTCGTCCTTGGGCACGTCCCGCCCCGTCGAGCCGGTGGTGCCGTAGGACTGGAGCCGGTAGGAACTGTTCGTGTAGGTGTACTGGCCGGTGAAGGTGCCCCAGCCGGAGCTGTCGCTGGAGAAGTCGTCGCTGAAGGTCGTGGCGACGTTGTCGGGCGGGCCGTCCGGACGCAGCGCGAGGAACCCGACGACGGCGAGCACGACCAGGACGGCCACGACGGCGCCGCCGATGATCAGCGGGCGCCGGGGGAGCCCGCCGCCGCTCGGCCGGGCGGCGGGACGCGCGTCCTGGCGGGTGGCGCCGGGCGGCGCGGGCGGCGGGGTCGGCTGCTGGAAGGCGGCCTGGGCCGTCCGCGTCCGGCCGGTGGGCTCGCTCGCGGGCCCGTGCCAGCTCGCCTGGACGGTCTCGGCGAGCCTCGCCGGGTCGGCGTGGCCGTTGCCGACGAGCCGTCCGAGCAGCTCCTGGACGGTCGGCCGCCGGCGCGGGTCCTTGTCGAGCGCGGCGGCGACGACGTCGCGCAGGCCGGGGTCGAGCCCGTCCAGCCTCGGTTCCTCGTGCACGACGCGGTAGAAGATCTCCGGAACCGTGGTGCCCGCGAACGGGGGGCGGCCCGTCCCGGCGTAGGCGACGACGCAGCCCCACGAGAACACGTCGGAGGCCGGGGAGACCGGCTCGCCGCGCAGCAGCTCGGGCGGCAGGTAGTTCGGGGTGCCGACGAACTGGCCGGTGCGGGTGGGGCCGTCCGGGTCGTCGAGGGCGCGGGCGATGCCGAAGTCGATGACGCGGGGGCCGGTGGAGGACAGCAGGACGTTGGCGGGCTTGAGGTCGCGGTGCACGATCCCGGCGCCGTGGATGGCGGCGAGCGCGGTGGCGACGCCGACCGCGAGGCCCTCCAGGTCGGAGCCGGGCAGCGGGCCGCGCTCGGCGACGGCGCTCTCCAGGCTCGGGCCCTCGATGTACTCGGTGACCACCCACAGGGGGTCGGTGTCGAGCTCGGCGTCCATCACGGGCGCGGTGCAGAACCGGCGGACCTGCCGCGCGGCGGTCACCTCGCGCCGGAACCGCTCCCGGAACGTGCCCTCGCCGACGAGCTCCCGGTTGATCATTTTCACGGCGACGCGGCGCCCGGCGCGGTCCTCGCCGAGGTAGACCGTCCCCATGCCGCCCCGGCCGAGCCGCCCTACCAGCCTGTAGGGGCCGAGCTCTCCGGGGTCGTCGGGGCGCAGGGTCTCGCCGTTCTCTCCTGCGTGCGTGGTCATCATGATCCTGAGGGGATTCGGGAGTCTTTGTGGTAGAACCCTAGCGGTCCGCGGTGAATCGGACGCGCGGAGCCGTCACCGCGTTCAATGCGTTCGGCGGGCGCGCGGAAGGGTGCGGAACGGCGGCAGCTTCTCGCCGGTGAGCCCGAACGCGTACGCCACGACCCGGCTGGACCAGCGCTGGCAGCCGACGACCAGCGCGTACAGGGCGCGGGGATACCGGCCGGTGAACGGGATGACCAGCCAGCTGAGCAGCATGACGACCACCAGGGCCCCGTACATGAGCAGCATCACGGCCAGGTGCGGGACCACCAGCAGGCCCCTGAGCAGGGTGAACCAGCGCCGCGGGCCGCGCCAGGCGGCGGGGAACGGCAGGTCGACGAGGACGGTGTCCTCGCCCGGACCGGGCTCGCGCGCCGCGACGGCCGCGGGCGCGGCCTCCGGCGCGGGCCTCGGCGCCGGAACCTCGACGGCCGCCGGCCGCTCGCCGCCGGGATCGGAGGCGGCGGCCGGCTCCGCGGCCGGATCCGGTCCCCGCCACGACGCCGAGATCGTCTCCACGGCCTGGGTGAGGTCGGCCTTCTCCTGCCCGACGAGCAGGGTGAGCAGCCGCCGCGCCGTCGGACGGTCGCGCGGGTCCTTGCCGAGCGCGGCGGCGACGACGTCGCGCAGCCTCGGGTCCAGGCCGGCGAGGTCGGGCTCCTCGTGCTCGATGCGGCGGAACGTCTCGGCGACGGTGCCGCCCTGGAACGGGGCGCGGCCCGTCCCGGCGTAGGCGACGACGCAGCCCCACGAGAACACGTCCGACGCCTGCTCGACCGGCTCGCCCCGCAGCACCTCGGGCGCGATGTAGGACGGCGTCCCGACGAACTGGCCGGTGCGGGTGGGCCCGTCGGGGGCGTCGAGGGCGCGGGCGATGCCGAAGTCGATGACGCGGGGGCCGGTGGAGGACAGCAGGACGTTGGCGGGCTTGAGGTCGCGGTGCACGATCCCGGCGCCGTGGATGGCGGCGAGCGCGGTGGCGACGCCGACCGCGAGGCCCTCCAGGTCGGAGCCGGGCAGGGGCCCCTTGTCCCGGACGGCCTTCTCCAGGCTCGGCCCGTCGATGTACTCGGTGACGATGTACGGCGGGTCCTGGTCGAGCTCGGCGTCGATCACGGGCGCGGTGCAGAACCGGTGGACGCGCCGCGCGGCGTTCACCTCGCGCCGGAACCGGGCGAGGAACGCCGGCTCCCCGGCCAGCTCGCGGTTGACGACCTTCACCGCGACCCGCCGGCCGTCGGGCTCGGCGGCCAGGTAGACCGTCCCCATGCCGCCGCGCCCGAGGCGCCCGAGCAGGCGGTACGGGCCGAGGACGCGGGGTTCGTCGTGCTCCAGCGGTCCGGCGGCGTACGTCGTCATGGGGGGGCGGCGCTCCTTGGAAGATCGTCTGTCCGGGCCAGCCTAGGGGAGGCGGCGGCGCCGGGCGGGACGGTCAGGGGATCAGCAGGAGCTTGCCGGTGGTGCGCCTCGCCTCCAGATCGGCGTGCGCGGCGGCGGCCTCGGCGAGGTCGTGGCGGCGGCCGACATGGACCTTCACGGCCCCGGACTCCACCCAGGCGTGGACGTCGGCCGCGCGCTCCAGCAGTTCCGCGCGCGTCGCGACGTAGTGGCCGAGGGACGGCCGGGTCAGGAACACCGACCCGGCCCGGTTGAGGCGCTGCGGGTCGAACGGCGGGACCGGGCCGCCTGCCGCCCCGTACAGGGCCAGGGTGCCGCGCCGCCGGAGGCTCGCCAGGCTCCCGTCGAACGTGGGCGCCCCGACACCGTCGTACACCGCCGCGACGCCCTCGCCGCCCGTCAGCTCCCGCACCCGCTCGGGGAACCCGTCATAGCCCATCGTGGCGTCCGCGCCCGCGTCCTTCGCCAGCTTCTCCTTCTCCGGGGTGGACGCCGTCGCGATCACCCGGGCGCCGAGGGACGCGGCCGCCTGCGTGAGCAGCAGCCCCATCCCGCCCGCGGCCGCGTGCACGAGGACGGTGTCGCCCTCCCGGACCGGATACGTCGACCTCGTCAGGTAGTGCGCGGTCATGCCCTGGAGCAGGGACGCCGCCGCGTCCTCCAGGCTCACCCCGCCGGGGACGGGGACGACCTTGTCCGCGGGGACCACGGCCTTCTCCGCGTAGCCGCCCTGCACGTTCGCCCACGCGACGCGGTCGCCCACCGAGAACTCCCGGACGCCCTCGCCGACCGCGGCGACCGTCCCGGCCGCCTCGACGCCCGGCGTGTAGGGGGTCTCCTGCGGGTAGGCGCCCGTCCGGTAGTACACGTCGATGAAGTTGACCCCGGCCGCCGCGACGTCGATCAGCACCTCGCCCGGCCCGGGCTCCGGGGCCGGGCGCTCGGACGCCTCCAGCACCTCCGGGCCGCCGGTGCGGGTGATGACGATCGCGCGCATGTCGTTCTCCTGACGGTCGGTTCGCGTGGTCGCTTCGGGAGAACCCGGCCTCCCGGCGGGGTATTCCACTCCACCGGCGGGACCGCTCACACCCAGTCGCGCATGGTCCGGCCGACGAGCGTCACGGCCTCCTCCACGCGGGCGGCGACCGTCCCGGGGTCCCAGATGTCGTGGCGGGCGCAGTCCTCGAACGCGACCTTGGTCGCGGCCAGGTAGAACGACACGACGATCCGCGGCCGCAGGTCCTGCTCCATGTCGACGCCCTCGCGGCGCGCGATCTCGGTGGCGAGCGCCTCCGCCGACGCCGAGTACCGCGCCATCTGCGCCGCCATAAGCGACGGCGTCGCCTCGATCACCTGCCGGACGCGGCGGAACCGGGCGCTGTCGGCCGGATCACTCGCGGCGATCGTGCGCAGCACGACGCGCAGCGACTCGAACAGCGCGGTGAACGGACGCTCCTCGGGCGGGCGGGCCGCGAGGGCCTCCTCCAGCACCTGGTCGTGCTCGGCGAGGAAGCTCGTGACCACGTCCTCCTTGGTGCCGAAGTAGCGGAAGAAGGTGCGCTGCGACACCTCCACCGCCGCCACGATCTCGTCGATCGTCGTCGCCTCGTACCCCTGGGCGAGGAACAGGTCCAGGGCCGCGTCGATGAGCGCGAGGCGGGTCCGCTGCTTCTTGCGCTCGCGGAGCCCGGCCAGGGCGTGGTCCTGCTCGGGACCGTGCCCGTGGACGCGGTGGTGTGTGTGGCCTGACGGGTCGCCGGCGGGGACGGCGCTCATCGGCTCGCTCCTTCTTTTTTGGGTGACGCGGGCGATGCCCGCCTCACAGAGGCTTTTATCACGGACGGAGCCTCCGTATGCCGGCCAGGTTCCGGGGACCGGAAACCTCTCGCGCGGTGATTGGCGCATATCCGGACGGTGCGTTACACCGCTTCTGTGGACCATCCCCTGGCGGGCGGGGTAGACCCCTCCCCACTCTTGGGATTCTCCCCGCACGGCCGCCGGATCGGGGTCATGCTGAGGGCCGGTCACCAACCGCCGCCGGAGGATCGCTCATGGTCATGAAGGCGGCTCGGACCTGCTGAGGCGGCTGATGTGTCTGTAGTCGGTGGGCGGGAGATCGCCGAGATGCGCCGGCGTCACCTCGCGGCGCTCGCGCACGAGGTCGAGGCCCGGGGCCTGGCCTGGCGGTTCGCCGGGCCCGGGGAGTCCCTGCTGGCCGTCTACGTGCCGGGCACGGGGCGCCATGTGATCGTCCTCGCCACCCCGTGCGGTGACGGCTGGTTCTACCTGTGGCCCGCCGGCGGCATGGCCGACGCCGCCCGGCCCGCCGAGGTCGCCGACCGCATCCGCGCACTTCTCGGCTGACCCGCCTTGCTCCCCGGCCCCGGGGTTCCCTAGACTCGACTCCGAACGTTTGTTCGAGAACGAGGTCCGCATGCTCCTTCCCCCGTGCGGCGAGCGCGAGGGGGAGGCAGATGACGCGCGTGTTCGGCGATCCGGTGGACGTCTGGGTGAGCGACGGCCGTCCGGTCCGGTTCGTCTGGCGTGGCCGGCTCTACACCGTCCGGCGGGTGCTGGAGCACTGGGTCACGACCCGCGACTGGTGGCGGGAGCGGCATCCGGACGGCGAGGCCACCGGCGAGCGGGAGTTCTGGCGGATCGAGGCGACCCCGGACCGGGAGATCGGCGTCTACGAGCTGCGTTATGACGTGGCCGCCGACAGTTGGCTGCTATCCCGGGTATGGGACTGACGTGCATATTCATGTCGCTTCGTCCTATTCGCTCCGGTTCGGCGTCGCGCCGCCCGCGGCGCTGGCGGAGCGCGCGGCGGTCCTCGGCATGGAGACGCTGGCGCTGACCGACCGCGACGGCCTGTACGGCGCCGTCCGGCACGTCCGGGCCTGCGCGGAAGCGGGGATCGGCGCCGTCGTCGGAGCCGACCTCCGCGTCGCCTCCACCGGGGAGGAGCGCGTCGTCGTCCTCGCCGAGGGGCGCGCCGGATGGCGGTCGCTGTGCCGGCTGGTGACGGCGGCGCACGCGGCGGGCGAGCGCGGCCGCCCGCTGGTGACCAGGGAGATGGTCGGCGCGCACGCCGACGGTCTCATCGTCCTGCTCGGCCCGGCGTCGGACGTCGGGCGGGCCCTCACCGGGCGGCGCCCCGACGTGGCGGCGGCCCGGCTGGCGGCGTGGCGCGCCACCGCCGAGACCGTGGTCGAGATCGTCGACCACCGCGACAGGGGCGACGGGCCGCGGGCGGCGCGGATGCTCGCGCTCGCCCGCGAGGCCGGGGTGCCCGCCGTGCTGGGCAACGCCGTCCGCTACCTGGACCCGTCCGACCACCCGGTCGCGCAGGTACTGGACGTGACGCGCCGCCAGGTCCCGCTCGACCGGCGGCACCTGGACGACCGCACCGGCCAGGCGTACCTGAAGTCGGTCCCCGAGATGCGGCGGGTCGCCGAGGCGACCTGCGGCCCGGACGAGGCGGACGCCCTGCTCGCGGCCACCCGGCGGCTGTCGGAGCGCTGCGTCCTCGATCCCGGCCGCGACCTCGGCATGGACGAGGTCCACCTGCCGGCCGTCGGAGGAGACCCGCACGCCCGGCTCGCCGCCCGGTGCGCGGAGGGGATGGCGCGGCGCGGGCTCGACGGGTCGCGGGAGGCCGCGGCCCGGCTCGACCGGGAACTCGGCGTGATCGGGCGCAAGGGCCTGGCGCCGTACTTCCTCACGGTCGCCGACGCCGCCGCGCTGATCAGGGCGCGCGGCATCCGCTGCGCGATCCGCGGCTCGGGCGCGGGCAGCCTGGTCAACTACCTGATCGGCATCGGCGACCTGGACCCGCTGCGGCACGACCTGGTGATGGAGCGGTTCCTCGCCGACAGCCGCGAGGGCCTGCCCGACATCGACCTGGACGTGGAGTCGGCCCGCCGGCCGGAGGCCTACCGGGCGCTGTTCGACCGGTTCGGCGCGGACGCCACGGCGTGCGTGTCGATGATGGAGACCTACCGGGCGCGCAGCGCGCTGCGCGACGTCGGCAACGCCGTCGGGCTCCCGCCGCACGAGATCGACGCGATCGCCAAGGCGTTCCCGCAGATCCGGGCGAACCAGATCCGCACGGCCCTGGCCGACCTGCCCGAGCTGCGGCAGAGCAACCTGGCGGCGGGCCGCCTGGAGGTGCTGTTCCGGATCGCCGAGCGCCTGGACGGGCTGCCCCGCCACATCGCCATGCACCCGTGCGGCGTCCTGCTGTCGAACCCGGGCCTGCGGGACCGGACACCGGTCGAGCCCGCCGCGGCGGGGTTCCCGATGAGCCAGTTCGACAAGGACGACGTCGAGGCGATGGGGCTGCTCAAGCTCGACGTCATCGGCGTCCGGATGCAGTCGGCGATGGCGCACACGGTGGCGGAGGTCGCCCGGGTGACGGGGGAGACGGTCGCCCTGGAGGACGTCCCGCGCGACGACCCCGCGACGTTCGCGCTGGTGCGCACGTCCCGGACGCTCGGCTGCTTCCAGATCGAGTCGCCCGGCCAGCGGGAGCTGATCGGCCGGCTCCAGCCCCGCGACCTGGACGACCTGGTGATCGACATCTCGCTGTTCCGCCCCGGCCCGGTCAACTCCGACATGGTGACGCCGTTCCTGGAGGCCCGCGCCGGGAACCGGGAGCCCGCCTACCCGCATCCCGACCTCGAACCCGTGCTGCGGGAGAGCCTCGGCGTGATCGTCTTCCACGAGCAGGTGCTGCGCGTCATCGACGTGATGACCGGTTGCGGCCTGTCCAGGGCGGAGGCGGCGCGGCGGAGCCTGAACCACGAGCGGGGCCAGGCCGTGGTCGGCGCCTGGTTCCGGGAGCGGGCGCTGGCGCGCGGCTACGACGGGGCGGCGGTCGAGCGCGTGTGGCGGATGCTGACCGCGTTCGGCGCGTTCGGCTTCTGCAAAGCCCACGCCGCGTCGTTCGCGCTGCCCACCTACCAGTCGGCCTGGCTGAAACAGCACCACACGGCCGCCTTCTACGCCGGCGTCCTCACCCACGACCCCGGCATGTACCCCAAGAGGGTCATCCTCGACGACGCCCGGCACTTCGGCGTCCCGATCCTCCCGCTGGACGTCGACCGCTCGGACGCGCAGTGGCGCGCCGAGCCCGTCCCGGCGGGCGGCCCGGCCGGGATCCGGGTCGCGCTGAGCGAGGTCAGGGGCATCTCCGACGACGAGATCGCCAGGATCACCGAGGCCCGGCCGTACCGGTCGCTGACCGACTTCTGGCGCCGCGCCCGGGTGTCGCGGCCGATCGCCGAGCGGCTCGTCCTGGCGGGCGCGTTCGACGCCCTCCACGACGGCGTCCCGCGCCGTGACCTGCTGTGCCGCGTCGGCGCCCTCGACCGGGTCACCGCCCGTCCCGCGCGCGTCCCGGAGGGCCAGCTCCCCCTCGGCCGCGAGGACGGCGACGGGTTCCCGGCCGGCGTGGAGACCGGCCTGGCGGAGGAGATCCCGGCGGGCGGGCTGCCGCCGATGACGCCCGCCGAGGTGGTCGAGGCCGAGCTGGACATCCTGGGCATGGACGTGAGCCGGCACGTCATGACCTTCTACGCCGGGCTGCTCGCCGCGCTCGGCGTCGTCCGCGCCGCCGACCTGCCGGGACGCCCGGACAGGAGCGAGGTGCTGGTCGCCGGGGTCAAGGTGGCGACGCAGACCCCGGCGGTCAGGTCCGGGCAGCGCGTCATCTTCGCCACGCTGGACGACGCGACCGGCCCGGTCGACCTCGCGTTCTTCGAGTCGGTGCAGGACAGGTGCGCCGCCACCGTGTTCGGCTCGTGGCTGCTCGTCGCCCGGGGGCGGCTCCGCCGCGCCGGGGACCGCGCCGTCTCGATCACCGCGAACGCCTGCTGGGACCTGAACGTGCTGCACGAGGAGTGGCGCCGCGGCGGCCCGGACGCCGTCCGCGCGGCCATGGCGGCCCCGTCCGGCCGGAGCCGCCCGGTGGGCCGCCGCATCGTCCAGCCCACAGGCTTCGCGATGTCGCCGTACTCCGACATCGGCCACGCGGGCCCGGCCGTCAAGCGCCCGCCGAGAACCCCCCTCTGGCACACCAGCCGGGGGAGCTCCGGCCCTCCTCCCGCCTGACCCGCCGCCGCGTCCGCCCGGTCCGGGCGGGTCACCGGGTGATCTGGATCCGGGTGATCTGGAAGACGGTCGCCATGCACAGGGCGGCGGCGAGGGCCTGGAAGGCGGCCGCGGCGACGCCGATGTGCACGTCGAGGCGGGCGTCGGCGAGGGTCTCGACGCTGCCGTGCGCGAACACGCGGCCGAGGACGAGACCGAGCAGGGCGCAGGCCCACCAGCCCGCGACGACGAGCCCGGCGGCCTGCCGCTCGGCCGTCCGGTACCGGCCGCTGTTCACCCACACCTCGTAGACCACCCGAGGCGGCAGCCACAGGTTGACGACCGGGAGGAACCAGCCGAGGAGCACCCAGGCGCGGTGGTGGCGGTGCGGCCCGGGGGACTGGTGGAACGCCCGCCACAGCCAGGTCAGGTACAGCAGGCCGGTGACCGCGGCCATGATCGCGCCGATCGTGAACACGTCCCCGTAGGGGGCGAGGGCCTTGCCGGTGGCGGCGGCGTCATAGCTGTCGTGCGTCGCGCCGTGCAGCGGCTGCGCCAGCCTGAGCAGGCTGATCCCCGAGCCGAGGGCCACGAACGCGTTGAAGCCGAGCAGCATGAACACGGCCACGCCGACGGCCCGGAAGTCGCGGCGCCGCGCCCACGCGCCGCAGGCCGGGCACCGGTCGACCTCGGTCGGGATGATGTCGCCGCACAGCGCACACGGCATGATCCACCTCCCCAGGGCCTTTGCTGTTGGCTGTTTTGGATACTACGTACGTTTGACCGGCACGGCCCAACGGGAGTTCGGGCCCTTACGGGATCGTCACATGTGGAGCATGAGCCGTGTGAGCGCCCACGTCGCGGCCGCGGTGAGGGCGGCCCAGGCGGCGAGGCGCCCGAGGCCACCTGTGGACAGCAGCCGCTCGGGACGGAACCGGGTCACCGCCAGCAGCGCCCACCATTCGGCGGCCAGCGCGATCGTCGCGTACAGCGACCCGAGGCCGATCAGGGAGAAGAACAGGACGGTGCCCGCCGGGGTCGCGAAGTGCGCGAACAGGGCGGGCCCCCTCTCCGGTCCGTGCAGGCCGCGCCGCAGGGCCAGCAGGACGGCGCCCCAGCCCGCGGCGCACAGCACCCACACGACCAGGACGGTCACGGGCAGTCCGTTCATCGACTCCGGTGCCAGCGCCGAGCCTCCCCCGTCTTCCGCGTGTTCCCCGTCTGCGTCCGCCTGCCGGTGCCCGTCAGGTCATGAGGCCCGACTCCCAGGCCCACGCGGCCGTCGCGACCCGGTTCCGCGTGCCGAGCTTGCGGTTGACGCTGCCGAGATGCGTCTTGACCGTGGAGAGCGACACGTACAGCTCCGCGGCGATCTCCTCGTTCGTCCGGCCGCGCGCCACGAGCCTGACCACCTCCAGCTCCCGCCCGCTGAGCGGCTCGCGCGGCTGCACGGGCCGCGCGGGCGGCCCGGCCAGCCGCTCCAGCAGCCGGACGGTGATGGACGGAGACACCAGCGACCCGCCGTTCGCCGCCGCGCGGACGGCCTCCACCAGCAGCGCGGGCCCGCTGTCCTTCAGCAGGAACCCGACCGCGCCGCCGCGCAGCGCCCCGTAGACGTACTCGTCCATGTCGAACGTCGTGACGATCACGATGCGCGGCGGGCCGGGGACGCCCGGGCCGGCGAGGGCGCGGGTCGCCTCCAGGCCGTCCATCCGCGGCATCCGGATGTCGAACAGGCACACCTCGGGACGCAGTCGGCGGGCCAGCGCGACGGCCTCGGCGCCGTCGGCGGCCTCCCCGACCACCTCCATGTCGGGCTGCGAGTCGACGATCATCCGGAACCCGGTCCGGACCATCTCCTGGTCGTCGGCGATCAGTACGCGGATGGTCACCTTGCCGATTGTGTCAGCATCACCGGTCATCCGTCCGATACGGGGAGACGTGCGACGACCTCCCACCCGCCCTCGGGGCGCGGGCCCGCGTGCAGCCGGCCGCCGAGCGCGCCGACCCGCTCGCCCAGCCCGGTGAGCCCGAAGCCGCCCGCCGGCAGCCGCCTGCCGCCGCGCCCCCGCCCGTCGTCCCGCACGGCGACCTCGACGTCGCCTCCGACCCGCGCCAGCGTGACGCGCACGGTCGCGGCGTCGGCGGCGTGCTTGCGGATGTTGGTCAGCGCCTCCTGGACGACGCGGTGCGCCGACGCCGCGACCTCCGGCGGCAGCGTGCCGACGCCGGGCTCCACCGTGAGCGCGGCGGGCGGGTGGGAGAACCCCTCGACGAGGCCCCTGAGCTGCGCGAGGTCGCCGACGGGACGGGTACTGGAGCCGCCGTCCGGGAGGGCCTCCCCGTCCGGGGCGTTCACGTGCTGGGCGTCGCGCAGCAGCCCGACCATGCGCCGCATCGACGTGAGCGCCTCGGTGCCCGCCTTCTCGATCTCGCCGAGCATCCGGTCGAGCTGCTCCTGCGTCTGCGCGGCGCCCGACTGGGCCGTGAACCGCGCCGCCTGCGCCTGGACGACGATGCCGGTCACGTGGTGGGCGACGAAGTCGTGCAGGTCGCGGGCCAGCTCCAGCCGCTCGTCCCGCCGCGCCGACGCCAGCGACCTGGCCCGCCGCGCGTCCAGCGCCCGCAGGTAGAGGCCGACGCCGAGCGCGATCGCCACGGTGATGCCGAGCGGCGCGGTGAACAGCGCCGCCGCGATCGGCGACCAGCGCAGCGGGGTCGCCAGGACCGCCGCGCCGAGCAGCACCGCCAGCGGGACGAGCCGGTCGCGGCGGGCCTTCCACACCACCCGCGCGATGACGATCAGCAGGCCGCCGATCTCCGCGAACAGGCTCGGGGCGCCGAGCTCGGGCCGGACCGCCGTGCCGAGGTACAGGGTGCTGAGCGCCGACAGCGCCCCCGCCCCGGCCGCCCACAACGGGAAGCCGCGCCCCGAGACCGCCGCGACGTTGGCCACCGCCGCCACGAACACCATCCACAGCGTGGGGTGGTCCCGGATCCCGGCGGCCGTGCACCCCAGCAGGTACAGGGACGCGAACCCGGCGTACGCCGCGCGCACCAGGCAGCCGCCCACCGAATGGATGCGGTCCAGCCGTGCCCCTACGTCGCTCACGTTCACGCAGCGTACGACCCATTGCGGACTGCCGGATCGGCCATTCGGCCGATCCCGCCGCCCGGGGACCGGCCCCGCGTCCGATGCGGCCGGGCGGCTGCGCCGCGCACGCTTGGGCCATGTACCTGATCTACGTTCCCCTCGCCGCCGCGTTCGCCGCGTTCGTCGTCTACGGCGGCGTCGTGATGCCCGCGATGGAGATCGCCGAGTCGATACGCGACCGGCGCCGCACCCGTCCGCCCGGCAACGTCCTGGAGCTGCGCCCGGCGGGCGGGCCGCGTCCGGTGGGCGAGCGGGGGGAGGCGGCGTGAGCGAGCCCGTCCTGCTCGGCCGCGGGCTGGTGAAGCGGTTCGGGACGGCCGTCGCGCTGGACGGCGTCGACCTGGCCGTGGGCCGCGCCGAGGCCGTCGCGATCATGGGTCCGTCCGGGTCGGGCAAGTCGACGCTGCTGCACTGCCTCGCCGGGATCATGCGGCCGGACGCGGGGGAGGTGCACCTGCTCGGCCGGCGGATCGACACGCTCGGCGAGCGCCCCCGCAGCGCGCTGCGCCGGAGCCGGTTCGGCTTCGTGTTCCAGTTCGGGCAGTTGCTCCCGGAACTGCCCGCCGTGGAGAACGCCGCACTGCCGCTGATGCTGAACGGCACGTCCAGGCGGGAGGCGGTGCAGGCGGCGCGGGGCTGGTTCCGGCCGCTCGGACTGGACGGGCTGGAGCACCGGCGCCCGGGGGAGCTCTCGGGCGGCCAGGCGCAGCGCGTCGCGATCGCCCGCGCGCTCGTGCCCCTTCCGGCCGTCGTGTTCGCCGACGAGCCGACGGGCGCGCTCGACCAGGCGACCGGCCACGACACCATGCGGCTGCTCGTGGAAGCCACCAAGCACAACGGCGCGTCCCTGGTCGTCGTCACCCACGACCCTTCGGTGGCGGCCTGGTGCGACCGCGTCGTGGAGGTCCGCGACGGCCGCGTCCGGTCGCCCCTGGAGAGGACGGCCTGATGCGCACGGCAGTGGAACTCTCCTGGCGCCTGCTGCGCGGCGGCGGCGGGAACAACGTGCTGGGCTCGCTCCCGACCCTTGCCGCCGTGGCCGTCTCGACCGGGCTTCTGCTGTTCGCGGTGGGCGCCGACCACGCGTTCCTCCAGCGGGCCCACGCCGACGCCTGGCGGCATCCGGGGAAGCCGGCCGGGAACCCCTCCATGATCGAGGCGCTGTCGACCGACTACGTCCAGGGCAAGCCGATCACGGTCGTCGACCTGGCCGCGCTGAGGGGCGGCGCCCCCGTCCCGCCCGGCATGAGCCGCTTCCCGAAGCCCGGCGAGGTGTGGACGTCCCCCGCCCTGGCCCGCCTGATGCGGGAACTGCCCGCCGACCGGCTCGCCGAGCGGTTCCCGTCCCCGGCGGGAACCCTCGGGCGCGGCGCGCTCGTCCACCCCGGCGAGCTCGTCGCGGTGGTCGGGCGCACTCCGGACGAACCCGCCATGACCGCCGGCCGGGGCGCCATCGAGCATCTCGGGACGACCGGCGGCCCGTCGCGCATCGACCGGTTCGAGACCGGCGCGTCCTGGTCGGCGGGCGTCTACCTGCTGCTCGCGGGACTGGCGTCGGTGCTGATGGTCGTGCCGCTGCTGGTGTTCGGCGGCGCCGCGGCCCGGCTCACCGTGGCCCGCCGCGACGGGCGGCTCGCGGCGCTGCGGCTGGTCGGCGCCACCCCCGGCCAGGTCGTCGCGATCACCGCGACCGAGGCCGTGCTGACGGCCGCCGCGGGCGCGGCGGCCGGGCTCGTGCTGTTCGCGGCGGCGGTCCCGCTGCTCACCCGGGTCACGATCGCGGGCGGCGGCTGGTTCGCCGGCGACCTGTGGCCAAGCCCGCTCGCCCTCGCGGGCCTGCTCGCGGCGGTGCCCGTGCTCGTCGGAGTCAGCGCCGTCGTCGGCCTGCGCCGCGTCGTCGTCAGCCCGCTCGGCGTCGCGCGCCGCGAGACCCCGCCCGGCATGCGGGCCGTCCGGATCGCCGCGCTGCTCGCCGTCGTGATCGCCTTCGGCGCGGTCGGCGGCGGCCTGATCGACAGGGGCCGCGCGGGCATGATCGTTCTGATGGTCTTCCTCGTGCTGGCCTTCCTCGCGATCAACCTCGCGGGCCCGTGGGTGGTGGCGGTCATCGGCCGCCTGACGGCCGGCACGGCGCGCGGCCCGGCCCGGCTGCTGGCCGGACGCCGCCTGGTGGACGACCCTCGCTCGGCCTGGCGGACGGTCGCCGGCGTCGCGCTGACCGGCTTCGTCGCCGGGTTCCTCGCCCTGCTGAACGCCCACCCGTCCACCGGCGGGCCGCGGGACGAGCTGGAACTGGCCGTCCCGTACGAGCGGTCCGCCGCCGTCGCCGAGCAGGCGAGGGGCAGGCTCGCCGGTCTCGACGCGGGCGTCTCGGTGCGCAGGACCGAGACCGGGGACGACCCGATGGCCGCCGACGGCCGCGTCACCACGACCGGCGTCGTGACGGTCACCGTCCCCGGCGGGTCCGCCGCCGTCGACCGGGCGCGCACGGCGCTGACCGGACTCGTCCCGGGCAGGGTCGCCACCACCCCCGCCGACGACGAGGTCGCCGGTGACTTCCTGGTGGCCGACCTGCGCACCGGGGCGCTGATCGTCCTCGCCGTCTCGTTCCTGGTGGGTACCACGAGCGCGGGCATCACCGGGGCGTCCGCCGTCCTGGACCGCAGGCAGACGTACGCGATGCTGCGCCTGGCCGGCACGCCCCTGTCCGTCCTGGACCGGGCACGCCGCCAGGAGACGCTGATCCCGCTCGCGGTCATGGGCGGCGGTTCGCTGCTGACGGGCCTGCTCTTCGGCCTGCCGTTCGCCCAGGGGTTCGGGCTCTCCGGCCTGGCCGGGCTCGCCGGGTTCGTCGTCCTCGGCTTCGGCGGCGTCCTCGGCGCGAGCGCGCTGAGCCGCCCGCTGTTGCGCTCCGTGACCGCCGAGCCGGCCCCGCGCCCCGACTAGCTCGAATAAGGGTTCGAGAATGTCGGACCCCCAGCGTAGCGTTGACCTTGTGATTTGGGAGACATCGGGAACACATGTCGAACCAGATCGCTTTCAACGACGTACCTAGGGGTATGTGACAGACGGTGGCGCTCGCACAGGCGCGGCCCCACCGGGCGAAGGAAGGGGCGTTGGCAGTGAGCGCAGCGACCGGCACGTTCCATCTCACCCACCCGCGGCTGAACGGGCCCGCCGAGCGGACCGTCGTGGAGCCGTGGCTCACCGATATCCCCCATGCGACGCTGAACGCCTACGCCGAGACCGCGCCCCCGCTCGCGGCGATCGAGGCCCTTCCGGTGCGTCCGCAGCCCCTTCCCGCCCGCCGCGTCGCCGTGGCGGCCTGACACGAACCACCCGAAAGGGATCGAGGCCGGTGCCTCGGTCCCTTTCCTCATGCCCGAGCGGTCGTGGCGGTCGTGGCGGCCGTGCCCGAGCGAAGAAGATCACGCCCGTTCATGTAAGCGAGCTGGCGCCTGGTGGAGATCGCCGACGGCCGGTCTCATATACTGATACACTTTTCTCAAACTCTGAGAAGTTGTCCTAGGGTCAGGGTACACCGGACACAGAGAGGTGACCCCGATGACCGCGAAGGCGACCTACACGCACGGCCACCACGAGAGCGTGCTCAGCGCGCACCAGTGGCGCACGGTCGAGAACTCCGCCGCCCACCTGGTCGGGCACCTGCGCCCCGGCCTGTCGGTGCTGGACGTCGGCTGCGGGCCGGGCACCATCACCGCCGGGATCGCCGAACGCGTCGCGCCGGGCCGGGTCGTCGCCGCCGACTCGGCCGAGACCGTCCTGGACGAGGCCCGAAGGAACACCGCCGCACTGGACAACGTCGTGTTCGCGGTCGCCGACGTGCACGCCCTGGACTCTCCCGACGGAACGTTCGACGTCGTCCACGCCCATCAGGTCCTGCAGCACGTCGGCGACCCTGTCCGGGCGCTGCAAGAGATGCGCCGCGTAGCCAAACCAGGGGGGATCGTCGCCGTGCGCGAGGCCGATTTCGGCACCATGGCCTGGTACCCGGACCCGCCCGGCATGGACGCCTGGCTGCCGATCTACTACAAGGTCGCCCGCGGCAACGGCGGCGAGCCCGACGCCGGCCGCCGCCTCGTCTCCTGGGCGCGCGCCGCCGGGTTCACCGACATCACCGCGTCCGCCTCGGCCTGGTGCTACGCCACCCCGCAGGAGCGCGAGTGGTGGAGCGAGTCGTGGGGCGGCCGCCTGATCAGGTCGTCGGTCGCCGACCACGCCGTCGCCGGCGGCCACGCCACCCGCGCCGAACTCCAGCGCGTCTACGAGGGCTGGAAGGCGTGGGCGGCCGCCGAGGACGGGTGGTACTCCGTCACCCACGGCGAACTCGTCTGCCGCGTGTGACCGGCCGCGCCGGGGGCGTCAGAAGGGGCCGGTGAGCTCGCCGAGCTTGTCGGTCAGCCGCAGGTTGTGGGAGTAGTCGACCGGGACGGTGATGACGGAGACCGCGTCGTCGGCGAGGGCCTTGCGGAGGGTGGGCAGCAGTTCGGCGGCCGACTCGACGCGGTAGCCGCGGGCTCCGAAGCTCTCGGCGTACCGGACGAAGTCGGGGTTGCCGAACCTGATGTTCGAGCTGCGCCCAAGGTCCAGGTCCATCTTCCACTCGATCAGTCCATAGGCGGAGTCGTCCCAGATCAGCACGGTGATCGGGATGTTCTCGCGGACGGCCGTCTCCAGCTCCTGGGAGTTCATCAGGAACGCGCCGTCCCCCGTCGCGGCCAGGACCCTGCGCTCGGGGTGCGCGAGCTTGGCGGCGATCGCGCCGGGGACGGAGAAGCCCATCGACGACAGGCCGTTGGAGACCAGCAGCGTGTTCGGCTCGTAGGTCGGGTACATGCGCGCCATCCACATCTTCACCGCGCCGGTGTCGGCCAGCACGATGTCGCTGCGGCCCATCGCGGCGCGGACGTCGGCGACGATGCGGCGGGGGGAGAGCGGGTGGCCGTCCTCGGTCGCGCCCTCGGCCAGCTCCTCCTGGAGCATCCGGCGGATCCTGCGGCCGGTCCCGTTCACGTCGAAGCGGCGGTGGACCGAGTCGGCGAGGGCGCGCAGCGACCGGGACACCTCGCCCTGGATGCCGACCTCGACCGGGTAGTGGTCGTCGACCTCGGCGGGCGACTGGTGGATGTGGATGATCTTCTTGTCCGCCTTCGGGTTGATCTTGACGGGGTCGAACTCCTGCAGCTCGTAGCCGACGGCGATCAGCACGTCCGCCTCGTCGAAGCCGAAGTTGACGTAGTCGTGGCGCATGAAACCGACCGCGCCGAGGGCGTTGCGGTGGTCGTCGGGGAAGACGCCCTTGCCGTTGAACGTGGTGGCGACCGGCAGGCCGAGGCGCTCGGAGAAGTACACCAGGGCGTCGCTCGCGCGGGCCCGGGCGGCGCCGTGGCCGGCCAGCACGACCGGCCGCCGCGCGAGGGCGATCACGTCGGCGGCGCGGGCGATCTGGGCCGCGGAGGGCTCCTGCGCGCGCACGACGTTCACCGGCAGGGGCCCGAGGTCGGCGGAGACCTTGGCCGACTCGACGTCCTCCGGGATCGCCAGGTACACGGCGCCGGGGCGTTCGGTCTGCGCCGTCTTGAACGCCTTGCGCACCATCTCGGGCAGCGCCTCCGCCCGCGGCGCCAGCTCCGACCACTTGGTGATCGGGCGGAACAGGGACACCAGGTCGACGATCTGGTGCGACTCCTTGTAGATCCGGTCCAGGCCGACCTGGGCGGAGATCGCGACGACGGGCGTGCTGTTGGTGGTGGCGTCCGCGACGCCGAGCTGGAGATTGATCGCGCCGGGGCCGAGCGTGGCGGAGGCCACGCCGGCCTTCCCGGTGAGGCGGCCGTAGATCTCCGCCATGAACGCGGCGCCCTGCTCGTGCCGGACGAGGATGTAGCGGATCGGCGACTCGTTCAGCGCGTCGACGAAATGGATGTTCTCCTCGCCCGGGATGCCGAAGACGTACTCGACGCCCTCCGCCTCAAGGGTCCTGACGAGAAGCCGGGCGGCGTCCTGCGTGGACATCGTGTGTCCCATCTCCAGTCTGCGTCTGTCCTGGGTGCCTTCCGTGCAGCACCCGGGTCCCTACCTCCATTCCGCGCGAAGATGTGTTCCCGATCTCTCAGGAGTCGGCCATCTCCTTGATGGCGCGCAGCGTCGGCTCGTCCCTCACCCCGGCGATCAGCAGGGTCGTCACCGGGCTGTCCCGCCACAGCCGCAGCCTCTCCTTGATCCGCCCGAGCGGGCCCAGGAGCGAGATCGCGTCGGCCAGCCCGTCCGGCACGGCCTTGATCGCCTCGTCCCGGCGGCCGCCCAGGAACAGCTCCTGGACGCGCCCCGCCTCCTCCGCATAGCCGAGCCGGCCGATCAGGTCGAGGTGGAAGTTGCGGTCCTTGGCGCCCATCCCGCCGATGTAGAAGGCGAGCGGGATCTTGGCGAACTCCAGCGCGGACGCCAGGTCGTCGGTGACGATCGTGGTGACGGTCGCGGCGATCTCGAAGCCCTCCGGGCGTCCGGCCAGCGACCCGCCGAAGACGGGCTCGATCTGCTCGGGGTCGACGAACAGCGGCAGCCAGCCCTGCGCGGCCTCGGCGGACAGCGCGACGTTCTTCGGGCCCTCCGCGCCCAGGTAGACGGGGATCTCCGGGCGCAGGGGGTGGGCGATCGACTTCAGCGGCTTGCCGAGGCCCGACCCGCCGGGATAGGGCAGCGGGTAGTGCGGGCCGGCGCTGGTCACCGGGTCCTCGCGGCGCCACACCTGCCGGACGATGTCGAGGTACTCGCGGGTGCGGGCGAGCGGCTTCGGGAACGGCTGGCCGTACCAGCCCTCCACGACCTGCGGGCCGGACGCGCCGAGCCCGAGGATCACGCGCCCGCCCGACAGGGCGTCCAGGGTGAGCGCGTGCATCGCGGTGGCCGCCGGGGTCCGCGCCGACATCTGGACGACGGCCGTGCCCAGCTTGATCCGGGACGTGCGGGCGCCGTACCAGGCCAGCGTGGTGAACGCGTCCGAGCCGTAGGCCTCGGCGGTGAACACCGAGTCGTAGCCGCAGCGCTCGGCGGCCAGGACCGTCTCGGTCTGGTCCTCGGGGTCGCGCTGCCAGTAGCCGACGTTGATGCCGAGCTTGAGTTCCGCGGTCACGTTGCACCCTCCGGTAGTCGACGCACCGGCGATACTAGAACACGTTCTAGTTTCTCGGAAGGGGCGCCCGAGGCCGCGGAGGGGACGGCGAGGGGCCGCGGCGAACCTCGCCGCGGCCCCTCGACCGGTCGCTAGCTCTCCTTGATCCCGTCCAGCAGGCCCCGCCAGGCGGCCGGCGTCAGCACCAGGGCCGGGCCGGAGGGGTCCTTGGAGTCGCGCACCGCGCGCAGGTCGCTGGACAGGGCCGCCATCTCGACGCACTGGTCTCCGCTTCCGCTGCGGGACGACTTGCGCCAGACGGCCAGGGTGAGTTCGCGCTGGAGGTGGGTCACAGGCTGCTCCTTGCTGCCTCGGCTATGAGGTGCGCGGACTCCTCGGGGGACAGGGCTCGCTTCGCGATGCGCTCGAAGCGATCCCTATGTTTTGCTATTTCCTCGGCGCTCTCAAGGTAAACGTCGCCCATAGTGCCCTCGACGTAGGCGATATCGGGGTCTGCGGGGTCGGGATACGACAATATGGTGAAACGTCCGTCCAAGCCCGCATGCGCCGCAGCTGTGTAGGGGAGTACCTGGATCGTCACGGATGGGCGGGTCTCCGCGGCAGTGGTGAGGGCGTTCAGCTGGGCCCGCATCACCTCCTCGCCGCCGATCGGACGGTGCAGCACGGCCTCGTCGAAGATCACCTGGAGGCGCGGCGCGTCCGCGCGGTCCAGCAGGGCCTGGCGGATCTTGCGGGCGGAGATGCGGCGCTCGATCTCCTCCTCGGAGGGCAGCAGCCGGCCCGCCGTGATCACCGCGCGGGAGTAGTCCTCGGTCTGCAGCAGCCCGTGCACGAGCTGCGGATCCCAGGTGCGGATGTGCGAGGCCTCGTCCTCCAGCGCGACGTAGCTGCCCGCGAAGACGTCCTGGTAGGCGGTCCACCAGCCGCGCTGACCGGCCTGCCGGGCCAGGGTGATGAGCGCGTCGCGGTCCGGGCTCGGCACGCCGTACAGGTCGAGGATGTCGGCGATGTCGCCGGGTTTCGGGCGGGTCTGGCTGGTTTCCAGGCGGGAGACGGTGGCTCTCGACCAGTCGAGCCGGTCCGCCACTTCCTGCAGCGTCAGGGCCTGCTCCTCGCGCAGCTTGCGGAGCTCCCTGGCGAGACGACGGCCGCGGACGGTGGGGCGGTAGGTCATGGGAGTGGAGTCTTTATCACTCCCGGCGCCTGCCACAACGCGATTGACGAACCCGGCAGGAAGGTCAGAGCAATTCCATGAAGGGTGTTGCGATCGTGAGAATCTCACGAGACTCTGGAATCCGTGATCGGTCGTGAACGGACAGTGACGACCTGTCCGCCCCGCCCGCCCTTCGCACTCGGACCAGTTTCGCGGGAGGAACCGTGAAGACCACGCCAGCCGATCTGACGGCGGAGACCATGGCCGACGCTATGGCGGGCGGTGACCCGGCCCAGGGCGACGGCGTGCCCGGATGGGTCTGGGCCCTGCCGGGCGGCCCCGGAGGCGCGGGGTACGCCCGCCGCGTCCTGCGCGACGCCCTCGCCTCCCTCAGGGTGCCGCCGGACGGGGCGGCCGACGCCCGGCTCATGGTGAGCGAACTGGCCACCAACGCCCACCAGCACGCCGGCGAGCACGGCCCGCACGAGCTGTGGGTCTACATGGGGGACGGGACGGCGGGCGAAGTGCGGTGCGCCGTCTTCGACACCTACGCCGACGTCGGCCTGCCCGGGTACTCCTGGACGTCCGGCGACTGCGGGCGCGGGCTCAGCATCGTCCACGAGCTGTCCAACGGACGCTGGGGCCTGCGGCGGACCCTCTCCCGCCTCGGACCTCCCGTCCGCGGCAAGGCCGTCTGGTTCGCCGTCCCCGGAACCATCGGCACGCCACCCGGCTAGCCCGCGCCGGCCCGCGGGGCCCTCTCCAGGGCGGGGCCGATGTCGCTGACCAGCGCGAGCAGCGACCGGGTGAGCAGTGTGCGCACCTGGTCGCGGTCGAGCGTCTTCTCCTGGAGCCACTGGCGCGTCGCCGCGTCCGCGAGCCCGGAGTAGGCGCGCAGCACGGCCCGCAGCGTCTCGGTCGGCTCGGCCACGCCCAGCACGGCCAGCATGTGCTCGACCGTCTCGTCCCGGAACCGGTTGACGATGCGGAGGAGCTCGGGGTCCTGCCCGAACCCCTCCGCGTCGAGCGCGGCGAACCACGTGGTCGCGTTGCGCTCGGCGGTGTCGAGGAACAGGTTGACGAGCAGCTCGACCGCCTCGGGCAGCGCCAGCCGCTCGTCCGGCGGCGGGGCCTGCATCGCGGCCGAGGCCGTCAGACCCTGGACGACCTTGAGGAACAGCTCCCGCTTCGTCCCGAAGTAGTAGTGGATCAGGCCGCGCTGCACGCCGGTCTCCCGCGCGATCGCGGCCGTGGAGACCTCGGCGTACGGCAGCTCGGTGAACATCCGCCGCGCGACGTCCAGGATCTGGGCGCGCCGCTCGTCCGGGGACAGGCGCTGGTAGCTCACCGCGACAGCCTATTCTGTGGGCGGCCGGCGCCGAGCGGCCGCGACCGATCCGCCTCTCCTCGGCGTGCCATGGCGTCGCGCCGACGGCGCCTCCGGGAAGCTCGTCGCCGACGACCAGGAGGGACGGCACAGGTGACCGCTGCGGAGAAGACGCTCGTGATGTACGGAGGCGGCGCGCGGGAGGCCGCGCGCCGGATGCTGCCGAACCTGCCGGACGCGTGCTTCGTCCCGGTCGCGGCGGAGCGGCTGCGGGAGGCGGTCAAGGCCGGGCTCGCGCAGGTCGTCATGGTCGCCCGCATGCAGGAGCAGGCGGCCTTCCTCGGCGGTGCCGCGGGCCTGCTGGAATCGATCACGCTGGACATGGACTGCGGGCCGGCCCTGGCCGGCCGGGTGGCGCAGGCCCCGGCCGTCCAGGACGTCTACGACATGTGGGACGCCGCGGGCAAGCTCGGCCCGTGCGGGCGGGAGCTGTGCCGCAGGACGGCCGGGGGCCTCGAACGCCTGGCCGCCGAGGCGGAGGGGTCGGCGGACAGTCCGGTCGCCGCCCAGGTGGTGCTCCTGGACGCGGCGGGAGAACGCATGGTCGGCATGTACGGGCGGATGGCCCGATAGCGATGCTGACGGTCGTCGGCCGCGACGGGACGCCCCTATCGGAGGGGGCCAGGGCGGCTCTGGAAAGTGCCACGCTGGTCATGGGCGCCCAAGGCCATCTGGACGGGCTGCCCATGGCATCGGATGTCCGCACGGTCGCCACCACGGCGTTCGCGGAGGCGCTCGAAGGCGTCGATGTCGCCGAAGAGGACGTCGTACTCGTCGTGGACGGCGACCCCGGCTACTTCGGCGTCGTCCGCGAACTCCTCGAAAAGGGTCACGCGCCAGAGACCTTTCCCGCGACGACCCTGGTAGCGCGTGCTTTCTCCCAAGCAGGACTGCCCTGGGACGACGCCCTCGTCGTCTCCGCCAAGGGCGGGCACCTGAGGCAGGCCGTCAACGCGTGCCGCGCCCATCCGAAGGTGGCCGTCCTGACCGAGCCGGGCGCGGGACCGTCCGAGCTGGCGCGCGCGCTGTTCCCCGTCACGCCGCGCTCCTTCGTGGTCTGCGAGGACCTGGGCGGGCCCAAGGAACGGATCGTCTACGTCCGTCCGGCGGAGGCGACGACTCGCCCGTGGAACGACCCCGAGGTCGTCCTCGTCCTGGACAACCGCCACGCGCTGGGCGAAGCGAGCTGGGTCCCCGGGCCCGTGCTCGGCCCCGCCGGATGGGCGCTCCCGGCGGAGGCCTTCGGCGACGGACCGGGCCCGCGCCCTGACGTGCGCGCCTTCGTGCTGGCCAGGCTCGGCCCCAGGGTCGGCGACATGGTGTGGGACGTGGAGTCCGGTGACGGCTCGGTCGGCATCGAGTGCGCCCGCTTCGGCGCGGCCGTCGTCGCCGTCGACCGCGACCATTCCGCGTGCGCCCGGGTGCGGGAGAACGTCCGCCTGCACGGCGTCAAGGTCGCGATGGCGTCCGGCGACATCCGGTCCAGCGCCGAGCACCTTCCCGAGCCCGACGCCGTCTTCCTCGGCCGCGGCGGGCCGGAGGCCGTCCAGGTCTGCGCGGCGCTCCGCCCGTCCCGGATCGTCGTCCTCGCCACGGCCGGCGAGGCTCAGGCCATACTGGACGAACTGGGCGGGCAGGGCTTCGCCGCCGACGCCGTCCGGCTCCAGGCCGCTCCGCTGACCCCGCGGCAGGAGGCCGCGGAGCCCGTGATCGTCGTCTGGGGCGAACGCGACGCCCGCACCCCCGCGTGGCGGCCGTCCCGGACCGGCCGCCCCATCGAGACCACTCCCGCGTTGCCCGGAGTTGTGGAGGAGCGCAGTTGACCGTCCGCCGGCCCCACCCGATCGAGGTGCGCTCGTATGAGATCCTCCGGTCCCGCGTCGACCTGTCCCCGATGCCGCCGCTGTGGCGGGCGGTGGCCGAGCGGGTGATCCACGCCACCGCCGACCTGGAGTACGCGGTGGACCTGGTGACCACGGAGGAGGCCCTCGTCCAGGGCTGGTCGGCGCTGCGCGCCGGTGCGCCGATCGTCACCGACGAGGGCATGGCCGCCGCCGGGATCAGCGCCCGCGAGGCGGTGTGCCACGCCGCCGACCCGGCCGCCGCCCGGATGGCGCGCGCCGCCGGCATCACCCGGTCGGCCGCGGCCGTCCGGCTGTCGTACTCGGAGGTGGGGCCGGGGGCGGTCTGGGTGGTCGGCTCCGCGCCCGAGGCGATCTTCGAGATCGTCGCCCGCAGGGTGAACCCCGCCCTGGTGGTCGGGATGCCGGTGGGCTTCGTCGGCGCGTGCGAGGCCAAGGAGGCCCTGCGCGCGAGCGGGCTGCCGCAGCTCAGCAACGTCTCGGAGAAGGGCGGCTCGGCGGTCGCGGCCGCCGCCGTCAACGCGCTGCTCTACTACGAGGCGGGGCGGCCGTGACCGGGCCCGCGGAGGTCGACCTGCGCCACCACGGGGACACCGAGGTCGGCGACGGCCTCGCCGACTTCGCCGTCAACGTCCGCACCGGCACGCCCCCCGAGTGGCTGGCCGAGCGGATCCGCGCGTCCGTCGGCGGCCTCGCCGCCTACCCCGACCCCCGCCCCGCCCGCAAGGCGGTCGCCGCGCGGCACGGCAGGTCCGCCGGGGAGGTGCTGCTCACCGCCGGGGCCGCGGAGGCGTTCGTGCTGCTCGCACGCGTGCTCGTCCCGCGCCGGGCGGTGGTGGTGCATCCCCAGTTCACCGAGCCGGAGGCGGCGCTGCGGGCCGCCGGGCACGAGGTGGAACGGCTGATCCTGGAGAAGGACTTCACCCTCGACCCGGGGGCCGTCCCGGACGGCGCCGACCTCGTCGTGGTCGGCAATCCGACCAACCCGACGTCGGTGCTGCACCCGGCCGAGGCGATCGTCGCGCTGGCCGCGCCCGGACGGACGGTCGTGGTCGACGAGGCGTTCATGGACTGCGTCCCGGGCGAGCCGGAGAGCCTCGCCACGCGGCTGCCCCCGGGGGTGGTGGTCATCCGCTCCCTGACCAAGACGTGGGGGCTCGCGGGGCTGCGCGCCGGGTACGTCCTGGCCGACCCCCACCTGATCGGACGGCTGGCGGAGGCGCAGCCGCTGTGGGCGGTGTCCACGCCCGCGCTCGCCGCGGTCGAGGCGTGCTCCACCCCCGGGGCGGTCGCCGAAGGCGAGGCGTGGGCCGTCGAGCTCGCCGCCGAACGCGATCGGCTGGCCGCCGAACTGTCGGCAAGGGGCCTGTACGTCGTCCCCGGAGCGCGCGCGTCGTTCCTGTGCCTCCGCGTGCAGGACGGCCTGGGCATCAGGGCCTTGCTGCGGCAGCGCGGTTACGCCGTCAGGCGTGGGGACACCTTCCCGGGCCTCGGCCCCGACTGGCTGCGGATCGCGGTGCGCGACCGCCCGTCCAACGACCGCCTGCTCGACGTGCTCGGCGAACTGGGCATCTAACCCCCGAAAGGACACCATGCACCTGATCGAGGAGACCGTCGCCTCCATCGCCCCCCTGGACGGGACGGCCATGCGCGACGCCCGCGACCTGCAGGCCCGGCTCACCAAGCCGGCCGGGTCCCTCGGCGTCCTGGAGGAGGTGTCGGTCCGGCTCGCCGGGCTCGCCGGGCAGTGCCCGCCGCCGATGCCCGAGCCCGCCGCCGTCGCCGTGTTCGCCGCCGACCACGGCGTCCACGCCCAGGGCGTCACCCCGTGGCCGCAGGAGGTCACGGCGCAGATGGTGGCCAACTTCCTGGCCGGCGGCGCCGTCGTCAACGCGTTCGCCGCCCAGGTCGGCGCCGCCGTCACGGTGGTGGACATCGGCGTCGCCGCCGAGCTGGCGGAGGCCCCCGGCCTGCTCCGCCGCAAGATCGCGCCGGGCACCGCCGACATGACGGCCGGGGCCGCGATGACCGCCGAGCAGGCCCGGCGCGCCGTCCGGACGGGCATCGAGGTCGCCCGTGATCTGCATGCGCAGGGCGCCCGGTGCCTGCTCACCGGGGACATGGGGATCGCCAACACCACCGCCTCCGCCGCGCTGGTCGCCGCCTTCACCGGCCTGCCGCCCGAGCAGGTCACCGGCCGGGGGACCGGGATCGACGACGCCACCCACGCGCACAAGGTCGAGGTGGTGCGCACCGCCCTGGACCGGCACGGGCTCCTCGGAGGGCACGCCAAGGAGCCGATGGAGGTCCTCGCGGCGGTCGGCGGGCTGGAGCACGCCGCGATCGCCGGGTTCGTCCTCGGCGCGGCGGCGCTGCGCGTCCCCGTCGTCCTGGACGGCGTGATCGCCGGCGCCGCCGCCCTCGCCGCCGCCGCGCTGTGCCCGGACGCCCTCGGCGCGTGCGTCGCCGGGCACCGCTCGGCCGAGCCCGGCCACGGCGCCGCCATCCGGTCCCTCGGCCTGCGGCCGCTGGTCGACCTCGAACTGCGGCTCGGCGAGGGAACCGGTGCCCTGCTGGCGTTGCCGCTGGTCCAGAGCGCGGTGCGGGTCCTGCACGAGGTCGCCACCTTCGACTCCGCCGGAGTGAGCGAGAAGGGCGCCGGGCGGCCGTAACAACGTGATCACGGAATGAGTCACGCTCGGCTATCGAACGGGCGAGGCCCCTCTCCACGGACTCCCCGAGCCGAGTACCTTTGTTCCACAAAGAGACTGTCCGCCACCCGCGTCCGAGAGATCCACCGTGCCCCCGTACCTGCTAGGCCTGCGACTCGGCGGGCGACGCGTCCTCGTCGTCGGCGGGGGGCGGGTCGCCCAGCGCCGCGTGCCCGCCCTGCTGGACGCGGGCGCCGAGGTGGTCCTGGTGTCCCCCTCGGTCACCGCCACCCTGGAGGGCCTCGCCGACCGCGGCCGGATCACCTGGCACCGGCGGGGCTACGAGCGCGGCGACTGCGCCGGCGCCTGGCTGGTGCAGGCCGTCACCGACGACGCCAAGGTCAACGGCGACGTGGTGGCGGAGGCCGACGCCGCGCGTATCTGGTCCGTCCGGGCCGACGACGCCGAGTCGTCCCCGGCCTGGACGCCCGCGACCGGGCACGCGGGCGACGCGACCGTCGGGGTGCTGCTCGGCGGCGACCCGCGCCGCGCCGCCGGCATCCGCGACGCGGTGGTGGAGGGTCTGCGCGACGGCGCCCTGGAGTCCCGGCACTCCCGGAGCAAGCCCGCGGGCGTCGCGCTCGTCGGCGGCGGGCCGGGCGACCCGGGCCTGATCACCGTGCGCGGGCGGCAGCTGCTCGCCATGGCCGACGTGGTCGTCACCGACCGGCTCGCCCCCGGCGGGCTGCTGGACGAGCTGGCCGCCGACGTCGAGGTCATCGACGCCGCCAAGATCCCCTACGGCCGGACGGTCACCCAGGACCGCATCAACGAGTACCTGGTCGAGCACGCGCGGCAGGGCCGCTTCGTCGTCCGGCTCAAGGGCGGGGACCCGTTCGTGTTCGGGCGCGGCGGCGAGGAGGCCCTGTACTGCGCCCGCCACGGCGTCCCCGTCACGGTCGTCCCCGGCATCACCAGCGCGGTCGCCGTGCCGTCGGCCGCGGGCATCCCGGTCACCCACCGGGGCGTCGCGCAGGAGTTCCACGTCGTCTCCGCGCACGTCCCTCCCGGGCACCCCGACTCGACCGTCGACTGGGAGTCGCTGGCCCGCGCGAACGGCACGATCGTCCTGCTCATGGCGGTGGAGCGGATGGGCCTCATCGCGGCGGCCCTCATGCGCTATGGTCGGTCGTCCGGAACGCCGGTGGCCGTGGTGCAGGACGGCACCCTCCCCGGCCAGCGGGCGCTGACGGCGACGCTGGGCACGGTGGCCGACGAGATGGCCGCCGGAGATGTCCGGCCCCCGGCGATCGTGGTCGTGGGCGACGTGGTCAACGTGGCACGAGAGATCGACATGATTCGAGCGGACTTGGGACGGGATCCGTGACACCCCCCGCAGAGCAGAGCACGGTCCACGACGAGGAGGCCGGCGCCGGCTCGGGCCGGGCCGGCGAGCCCGCCCCCGAAGAGGCCGCGGCGTCCGGCGAGACCACGGACGGCGAGGACGCGTCCGGGAAGGACACGGGAGGCCGCGCCACGGCACGCGAGAAGCAGACCCCGAAGAAGGGCGCGGCGGAGGACGCCTCCGCCCCCGAAGACGAGGCGACGGACGCCGAGGCCGCCGATACCGGTAGCGCCGAAACAGGTGGCGCCGAAACAGGTGGCGCCGAAACAGGTGGAGCCGAGACCGCCAAGAAGGCCGAGGCCAAGTCCAGGCGCGGACGGCGGCGCGCCCCGAAGGCCGGGGCGACGGTCAACCGGGGCGAGCTGGTCCGCGCCCTGACCGTGCTGCGCGAGCAGCTCGGCGCGTTCGACTTCCTGCTGGACGTCCCCGGCGTCGAGCAGGCCCGCGAGGCCCGCGACGAACTGCGCGCCCAGCTCGTCGACTACGTCCTGCCGCGCGTCCAGGCGGCCGGCGCCCCCATGCTCGTGGTGCTCGGCGGTTCCACGGGCGCGGGCAAGTCCACCCTGGTCAACACGCTCGTCGGCGCCCGCGTCAGCGCGACCGGCGTGCTGCGCCCCACCACCAGCAGCCCGATCCTCGTCTGCCACCCCGACCACCTGCGGTGGTTCATGGAGGGGCCGATGCTGCCCGGCATGGGACGGGTCCGCGGCCCCGCGCCCGACGCCATCGCGGGCGACCAGCTGGTCATCATCGCCAGCGACGTCCTGCCGCCCGGCCTCGCCCTGCTCGACAGCCCCGACTTCGACTCGGTCTTCGAAGACCACTACGAGTTCGCGACCAAGCTGATGGCCGCCGCCGACCTGTGGCTGTGCGTCACCACCGCCGCCCGGTACGCCGACGCCCAGGTCTGGCAGATGCTCCAGCGCGCCAAGGAGAACGGCGCCACGATCGGCGTCGTGCTGTCGCGCGTCCCGCAGGGCGCGGGCGCCGGCGGCGGCGAGATCGTCGAGCACTTCGCCGAGATGCTGGACGAGCACGAGGTCGGCGACGCGCGCCGCTTCACCATCCCCGAGACCCGGATCGAGGAGAGCCGCCTTCCCGAGGAGACCGTCGAGGACATCCGCGACTGGCTGACCGGCGTCGCCGAGGACGCCGAGGACCGCGAGATCGTCGTCAGCGACACCCTCGCCGCCGTCCTGGACAGCTTCCGTACCCGCGTCCCCGAACTCGCCCGGCAGGTCGAGGCGCAGGTCGAGCGGCGAGCCGAGCTGGCCAGGGAGGTCGAGGCCGGGTACGGCACCGCCCTCGCCGAACTGGACGAGGCGACCCGCAACGGCTCGCTGCTGCGCGGCGAGGTACTGGCCCGCTGGCAGGACTTCGCCGGCACCGGCGACCTGCTGCGCGCCCTGCACGTCCAGCGGCCGCGCCGCGGCCGCGCCGCGAACCGCCGCCGCCGCAGCCCGGCCCGCGTGCGCGCCCTCAAGGCGGCGCTGCGCAGCGGCCTGGAATCGCTGATCATGGCGTCCGCCGAGCACGGCGCGGAGCAGGTCATGGCCCGCTGGCGCGAGCACCCGGCGGGCGCCCAGGTGCTCGCCGGCGCCGACGCCGGCCTCGGGCACGTCTCCCCGGAGCTGTCGCGGCGCGTCACCCGGGCCGTCAGCGCCTGGCAGGACCACGTCCAGGAGCTGATCCGCACCCAGGGCGTCACCAAGCGCTCGGTCGCGAAGCTGGTCTCCTTCGACACCGAGGCGGTCTCGCTCGTCCTGATGATCGGCCTGCTCGGGTACGGGACGTCCGAGGTGGCCGTGGAGGGCGGCAACAGCGCCGTCCCGCAGCGGCTGCTGAAGGCCCTGTTCGGCGCCGAGTCCCTGCGCGGCATGGGCGCCAAGGCCCGCGCCGACCTGCGCAGCCGCATCGGGATGCTGTTCGACGAGGAGGCCATCCGGTTCGGCCAGGTGCTCGACTCCGCCGGCATCCCCGACGAGACCGTCCCCGTCCAGCTGTACCAGGCCACCTACAACCTTGAGGTTGCCCGATGACCACCTCGGCCATCCCCGCGAACTCGCCGGCGGGAACCGGCGAGATCCCGTTCCCCGGTGCTCCCGAAGCCGGCCCCCCCGCCGGCTCCGCCGACCCGCCCGGGCTGGTCGAGCGGCTCGACGGGCTGGACCGGCTCGTCCAGGCGGGCCTCGGCCGGCTCGACCAGCCCGTCCTGGACGACGCCGGCGCACTGCTGCGGCGCGCCGGGCAGCGGCTGCGGCTGTCGGGCGACCACACCGTCGTCACCCTGGCCGGCGGCACGGGCAGCGGCAAGTCCTCGCTGTTCAACGCCATCTGCGGGCTCGAACTGTCGCCGACCGGGATGCGCCGCCCGATGACCTCGAAGGCCCACGCGTGCGTCTGGGGGCTGGACGGCGCGGGCCCGCTCCTCGACTGGCTCGACGTCGACAAGCGCCACCGCTACGCCCGCGCCAGCGCCCTCGACCTGGAGCGCGCCGACGCCACCCTGCAGGGCCTGGTCCTGATCGACCTGCCCGACCACGACTCCATCCAGGCGATGCACCGCGCCGAGGTCGACCGGTTCGTCACCATCGCCGACCTGCTGGTCTGGGTCGTCGACCCGCAGAAGTACGCCGACGCGGCTCTGCACCGCAACTACATCGTCCCGTTCGCCCGGCACACCGGCGTCACCCTGATCGTGTTGAACCAGGTCGACCGGCTCGCGCCGCACGAGATCGACGAGTGCGTCGCCGACCTGCGCCGCCTGCTGGAGGCCGAGGGGCTCGCCGACCCGCGGATCGTCACCACCTCCGCCGTGGCCGAGGACGGCGTGCACGGCTTCCGCGACACCCTCGTCGACACCGTCGCCGCCCGCCGCGCCCGCACCGAGCGGCTGTCGGCCGACGTCGACCGGGCCGCCGAGCGGTTCACCGGATACCGCTTCGACGCCGAGCCGCCCGTCACGGTGGACGACGGACGCAAGGCCGAGCTCCTGCAGGCCCTCACCGACGCCGCGGGCGCGCCCGCCGTCGCCGAGGCCATGGAGAGCGCCTACGAGCTGCGCGCCGCCGACTTCATCGGCTGGCCCGTCACCGCCATGATCGGCCGGCTGCGGTCCGACCCGCTGCGCCGGATGCGCCTCACCGAGCTGCGCGAGGAGCTGCGCAACGCCTTCACCGGCCCGATCGGCGCCCAGCAGGGCGACGTGGACAACGCGCTCCAGAACGTCGCCGAGGGCGTCACCGCCGAGCTTCCGCCGCACTGGGGCCGCTCCGTCCGCACCGCGGCCCGCTCCCACGCCGCCGAGATCCCGGAGGCGCTCGGCGAGTCCCTCAAGGAGGCCCTGCCCACGTTCAACGTGGTGCCGCGCTGGTGGTGGCTGGTCAAGACCTGGCAGTACTTCCTGGTCCTGGTCGCGGCGCTCAGCGTCGTGTGGATCGGCTTCCTCGTCGCCTACGGCCTGCTCGGCCTCGGCGGCGACGACCCGGACGGCCTCATCGGCCAGGCGGGCCTGATCCCGTACGTCGCCATCCTGGTCGTCTGCACCCTCGGTATGGGCTGGCTCACCGCGTCCGCGTGCCGCAACATGGTCGCGCTGTCGTCCGCCAAACACGGCGAGAAGATGGAGCAGCACATGCGCCAGGGCATCGAGCGCGTCGCGCGCGAGAAGGTGATCGTCCCCATCGAGGAGGACCTGGAGGTCTACGCCCGCTTCCGCCGGGACGTCGACGTCGCCCTCGGCCGCGGCTGAGTTATCCACAGTTCCGCGACCTTCGACGCGGCCCTCCGCCTCTGCGCCACCGTTGTGCTCGTACGCGAGACAACGGAGGACGCGATGAACGAGGCGCACGTCACCATCACCGGCTGGGTCGCGGCCGAGCCCCGCTACGCCGTGACGAACAACGGCCACCCGTTCCTGTCGCTGCGGGTGGGCTGCACGCCCCGCCGCTTCGACCGGCAGACCGGCCAATGGCAGGACGACGATTCCCTGTACGTCACGGTGAACTGCTGGCGCGGCCTGGCCGACAACGTCAACGCGTCCGACCTCCAGCGCGGCACGCCGATCCTGGTCACCGGACGCCTGCGCATCCGCCAGTACGAGCGCGACGACCAGTGGCGCTTCTCAGCCGAGGTCGAGGCCACCACCCTGGGCCCCGACCTGACCCGCGGCACCGTCGACTACCGCCCCGCCCAGCGCAGCGGCCCCCTGACCGACGAAGACCGCCAACTGGCCCGCGACACCGCCGACCAATGGGCCCTGACCACCCCCGCAGAAGAAGACGAATCCAAAGCCGCGTGACCGAACCCCAACCGCCCCGCGCGCCCCGCCTGTCTCACGGGTCAGTCAAGGGGCCGGCCTGGTCACGGGGCCGCTCGACCTCGCGGCGCCCACTACCAGACCGCCCCCGCCCTGCGGTTGTCGGCCAGGTGCGGCCACTGCGCGTCTGCGGGGCCGGAGAGCGGGCAGGGCGCGGCCGGGGGGCGCCGGGTGGAGGTGCGGCGCAAAGAGTTTTTTGTGGGGGGAGCGGGCCGTGGGAGCAGTGTGCGCGCCCCCGCGGTTTCGGTGGCTGTTGGCTGGTCAGATCCAGGAAACGCCGCGCATGGTGGTCCCCCTCAGGATGGTCGGGCTCCGCGGATCAGCGGGCCCGGATGCGGTGATCTAGAACGGTCACCCGCATGTGCGTTCCCGAACGTACCTGTTTCACGCCCGTTCCGCACACGTTGCAACTATCGTGTTACACAACGTGAGGTGCGTAAGGGGGAAGGATGACGGCAGTGCAGTCGTCCGCCGAGGACCGTGGTGGGGAGCTGGTCCGCAGGCCGAGGCGCAGGGCGCGACTTGGGCGTCCGTCCCTGCTCGTGGTCTACGTGCCGGTGGTCGTGGCCGTCCATCTGGGGCTCATCGTCGCGGGGCTGGCGGACACCCCGTTCCGGGGCGACGATCTGATGACCTTCGGGGCCCTGCTGGCGTGCGGCGGCGTGTGCATCGAGGCGACGCGGAGGCTGGGCATGCCGGCGGGGGTCGCGCGCGACCTTCTGTCGGCCTGGTGGCTGCCGGTCGCGCTGCTGCTGCCGCCGGTGTACGCGCTGCTGATCCCGGTGCCGATGCAGGCGCTGCTGCAGTTCCGCGTCCGGCGGACGCTGGTCTACCGGAGGGCGGTCGTCTCCGCCGCGCTCGGGATCGCGGGGGCGTGCGCGTCGGTGGTGTTCCACCGGGTGGTGGCCGATCCGCTGCAGGGGGCGCCGCGGTGGGTCGTCGAGAGCTACCCGGGCATCCCCGCGGCCGTCGGCTGCGCGGCGCTGTTCACGGTGGTGAACGCGGCGATCGTCGCGGTCGCCGCGCACGCCGCCGACCCCGAGAGCCGGTGGCGCGACGTCCTGTGGACGCGCGAGAGCCTCCTGCTCGACACGGTGGAACTCTGCGTCGGCATCCTGGTGGCGATCACGAGCGCCCTGTCGCTGGGGCTGCTCCTGCTGACCCTTCCGCCGGTGATGCTCCTGCAGCGCAGCCTGATGCACCAGCAGCTCCAGGCCGCCGCGCGCACCGACGCCAAGACGGGCCTGCTGAACGCCGCCGCCTGGCAGCGCGAGGCCGACACCGAGCTCTCCCGCGCCCAGCGCACCCACGACGCCGTCGCGCTCCTCCTGATCGACATCGACCATTTCAAGCGCGTCAACGACACCCACGGCCACCTGGTCGGCGATCAGGTGCTGGTGGGGGTCGCCAGCACCCTGTGCCACCAGCTGCGCGACTACGACGTGGTGGGCCGCTTCGGAGGTGAGGAGTTCGTCGTCCTGCTGCCGGGCGCCGACACCGTGGAGGCCTGCCGTGTCGCCGAGCGCCTCCGCGGCCGGGTGCGCCGCCTCGCCGTCCCCGCCGAGGAGGGGACCGTCACGGTCACGGTCTCCGTGGGGGTGTCGCTGTTCCGCACCCACGGCCAGGACCTCCTGGAACTCATGACGGCGGCCGACCTGGCGCTCTACCGGGCGAAGTCCTCGGGGCGCGACCGGGTGTGCCTCCCCGCCCTGGAGGGCCCCAAGCCGTCCGGCCACTGAGGCGGCAACGCGATAAACAGGTTCCAGGACCCCCTACTCTTGACGATATGGCCGAGTACATCTACACGATGCAGCGTGTGCGCAAGGCACATGGCGACAAGGTCGTCCTTGACGACGTCACCCTGCATTTCCTTCCGGGCGCGAAGATCGGCGTTCTGGGGCCCAACGGCACCGGTAAGTCGACGCTGCTGCGCATGATGGCCGGTCTGGAACAGCCTTCGAACGGCGACGCGCGCCTCATGCCGGGGTTCACCGTGGGCATGCTGCAGCAGGAGCCGCCGCTGAACGAGGAGAAGGACGTCCTCGGGAACGTCGAGGAGGGCGTCGCCGAGACCAAGGCGATGCTCGACCGGTTCAACGAGATCGCCGAGCAGATGGCGACCGACTTCACCGACGAGCTGATGGACGAGATGGGCAAGCTGCAGGAGCAGCTCGACCATCGCAACGCCTGGGACCTCGACAGCCAGCTCGACCAGGCGATGGACGCGCTGCGCTGCCCGCCCGGCGACGCCGAGGTGTCCAAGCTGTCGGGTGGCGAGCGCCGGCGCGTCGCGCTGTGCAAGCTGCTGCTGCAGGCGCCCGACCTGCTGCTTCTGGACGAGCCCACCAACCACCTCGACGCCGAGAGCGTCCAGTGGCTGGAGCAGTTCCTCGCCAAGTACGAGGGCACCGTCCTGGCCGTCACGCACGACCGGTACTTCCTCGACAACGTGGCCACCTGGATCCTGGAGCTGGACCGGGGGCGCTGCTACCCCTACGAGGGCAACTACTCCGTCTACCTGGAGAAGAAGGCCGACCGGCTCAAGGTCGAGGGCAACAAGGACGCCAAGCGCAAGAAGCGCCTCGAGGACGAGCTGGAGTGGGTGCGGTCGAACCCGAAGGCGCGCCAGACCAAGAGCAAGGCCCGCCTTGAGCGGTACGAGGAGATGGCCGCGGAGGCCGCCAAGCACCGCAAGCTGGACTTCGAGGAGATCCAGATCCCGCCGGGCCCGCGTCTGGGCCAGACGGTGATCATCGCCGACAAGCTGACCAAGGGCTTCGACGACCGGCTCCTGATGGACGACCTGACGTTCAACCTGCCCCCGAACGGGATCGTCGGCGTCATCGGCCCGAACGGCGTCGGCAAGACCACGCTCTTCCGCATGATCGTCGCGGAGGAGCACCCCGACACCGGGGACCTGCGGGTCGGCGAGACCGTCAAGATCTCCTACGTCGACCAGGGCCGCGGCGGCATCGATCCGAAGAAGACGGTGTGGGAGGTCGTCTCGGACGGCCTGGACCACATCAACGTCGGCCAGGTCGAGATGCCGTCCCGCGCGTACGTCGCGGCGTTCGGCTTCAAGGGCCCTGACCAGCAGAAGCCCGCCGGTGTCCTGTCCGGCGGCGAGCGCAACCGCCTCAACCTCGCGCTGACGCTCAAGCAGGGCGGCAACGTCCTGCTGCTGGACGAGCCGACCAACGACCTGGACACCGAGACCCTGTCCAGCCTGGAGAACGCCCTCCTGGAGTTCCCCGGGTGCGCCGTGATCACCTCGCACGACCGGTGGTTCCTGGACCGCATCGCCACGCACATCCTCGCGTGGGAGGAGGGCTCGAACTGGTTCTGGTTCGAGGGCAACTTCGCCGACTACGAGAAGAACAAGATCGAGCGGCTGGGCGCCGACGCCGCCCGCCCGCACCGGGTCACCCACCGCAGGCTGACCCGCGACTGACCCCGGTCGTCCCCGTACGGCCGCGCGATCCCGATCGCGCGGCCGTTCGCGTTTCCGGCACGGCCGGTGATACGCGCGCAGCATCGAACGATGCGTTTTTCGTGTTGGACAGGTATCGATCGCGTCTCCTATCGTCCGGTTCAGGCATGCCGCCCAACCAGGGAGGACGGGGACGTTGGCCCAGCTCACCGGGCAGATGCTGATCGGGTCCGAGCGCGTCACCGGGCCGGGGAGGGCGATCACCGCCGCCGATCCCCGTACCGGGGAGCGTCTCGAACCCGAGTACCGCCACGGCGGCGACGCGGAGGTGGACCGGGCCTGCGCCCTCGCGGAGGACGCGTTCGACGCCTACCGCGCGACGGGTCCCGAGGAGCGCGCCGCGTTCCTCGACGCGATCGCCGGGAGGCTCGACGCGCGGGCCGCCGATCTCGTCCGGCGCGCCGCGGCCGAGACCGGCCTGCCCGCCGCCCGGCTGACCGGCGAGGTCGCGCGGACGTCGGGGCAGCTGCGCCTGTTCGCTGCCGACCTGCGCGCGGCGGCGACGCCCGGCATCACCGCACGCCACGGCTCGAACCCGCCGGAGGGCGCCGGTCGCGCGGGCGGGCCGGCGGTGAGCGTCGACCCGGCGGGCGAGGGGACGCCCGAGATCCGGCAGGGCCGGGTGCCGCTCGGGCCCGTCGCGGTCTTCGGCGCGAGCAACTTCCCGCTGGCGTTCTCGGTTGCGGGCGGCGACACCGCCGCCGCGCTCGCGGCGGGCTGCCCGGTGATCTTCAAGGCGCATGACGCCCACCCCGGCACGTGCGAGCTGGCCGGTGGGGCCGTCGCGGAGGCCGTCCGGGAGGCGGGGCTGCCCGAGGGCGTGTTCTCGATGCTGTACGGCGACGGGCCCACGCTCGGCACCGCGCTCGTCACCGACCCGCGGGTCCAGGCGGTCGGGTTCACCGGGTCGCGCAAGGCGGGCCTGGCGATCGCGAGGGCGGCGGCGGCCCGGCCGCGGCCGATCCCCGTCTACGCGGAGATGAGCAGCGTCAACCCGGTCTTCCTGCTGCCGGACGCGTTGGCGGAGGGCGCCGCCGAGCTGGCGGAGGAGTACGCCGGGTCGGTGACGCTCGGGGCCGGGCAGTTCTGCACCAACCCGGGACTCGTCTTCGCGGTCGACGGACCCGGTCTCGACGCCTTCCTGGACGCGGCGGCGACGGCGATCGAGGCCGACCCCGGGGCTCCCATGCTCACGCGAAGCCTGGCCCGCGCCTACGCCGAAGGCGTCGAGAAGCTCGAACGGCGTCCCGGCGTGGAGATCCTCGCGCGCGGCCGGGAACCCGACGCGGCGGCCGGATGCCGCGCCGCCCTCGCGGTCGTGGACGCCGGGGACTTCGGGCCGGACCTCCAGGACGAGATCTTCGGTGCCTGTTCGCTCGTCGTCCGCTGCGCCGATCTCGACGAGGTCGCCGGGCTGGCCCGCGGGCTGGAGGGCCAGCTGACCGCGACGATCCACGGCGGGGGCGAGGCGGCGGCGCGGCTGCTGCCCGTCCTGGAGCGGCTCGCCGGACGGATCCTGTGGGGCGGATGGCCCACCGGAGTCCGGGTCGGGCACGCCATGGTGCACGGCGGACCGTATCCCGCGACGTCCGATGCGCGGGCGACGTCCGTCGGGAGCCTCGCCGTCGAGCGGTTCCAGCGGCCGATCGCCTACCAGGGGGTGCCGCGGTGAGCACGCCGGTCGTCACGGGGATGCGGGTCGTGCCGGTCGCCGGGCGCGACAGCATGCTGCTCAACCTGGGCGGCGCCCACGGGCCGTTCTTCACGCGGAACCTGGTGCTGCTCACCGACTCGTCCGGTAGCACGGGCGTCGGAGAGGTACCGGGTGGCGAGGGCATCCGGCGGACGCTGGAGGATGCCCGGGATCTGGTGGTCGGCAGGCCCATCGGCCGCTCCGACGAGATCCTCACCACCGTCCGCGCGGCGTTCGGCCACCTGGACGCGGGCGGGCGCGGCCCGCTCACGCACGACACGAGGATCACCGTGCACGCGCTGAGCGCGATCGAGGCCGCGCTGCTCGACCTGATGGGGCGGTTCCTCGGCGTCCCGGTGGCGGCGCTGCTCGGCGACGGCGTCCAGCGCCGCACGGTCCCGGTCCTCGGCTACCTCTTCTACGTAGGCGACCGCAGCAGGACGGACCTTCCGTACGAAGCACCACCGGACGGGGCGGACGGCTGGCTGCGGGTGCGGCGCGAGGAGGCGCTGACGCCCGAGGCGATCGTCCGGCAGGCGGAGGCCGCGCGCGAGCGCTACGGGTTCGCCGACTTCAAGCTCAAGGGCGGCGTCCTGCGCGGCGAGGAGGAGGCGCGGGCCGTGCGGGCGCTCGCCGAGCGGTTCCCCGGCGCCCGCGTCACCCTGGACCCGAACGGCGCCTGGTCGCTGGAGGAGGCCGTCCGGCTCGGCACCGCGCTGCGGGACGTCCTCGCCTACGCCGAGGACCCGTGCGGCGCCGAGCGCGGCTACTCGGGCCGGGAGACGATGGCGGAGTTCCGCCGCGCGACCGGCCTGCGCACCGCCACCAACATGATCGCGGTCGACTGGCGGCAGCTCGGCCACGCGATCCGGCTGGACGCGGTGGACATCCCCCTCGCCGACCCGCACTTCTGGACGATGCGCGGCTCGGTGCGGGTCGCGCAGCTCTGCGAGGCGTGGGGGCTGACCTGGGGCTCGCACTCCAACAACCACTTCGACGTGTCCCTGGCGATGTTCACCCACGTCGCCGCGGCCGCGCCCGGCGAGATCACCGCGATCGACACGCACTGGATCTGGCAGGACGGCCAGCGCCTCACGACCGACCCGCCGCGGATCGCGGACGGCGCCATCGCGCTGCCCGAGGGCCCGGGGCTCGGCGTCGACGTCGACGAACGGCGGGTCGAGGAGGCGCACGACCTCTACGTCCGGTACGGGCTGGGCGACCGCGACGACGCCGCCGCGATGGGGTACCTGATTCCGGACTGGCGGTTCGACCCGAAGCGCCCCTGCCTTGTCAGGGACCTCGACCGCTCCGGGTAGCATCGGGCCGACCCCCGGTTCCCCGTACCCAGGCGAGGACATGCAGCAGTTGCCCGCGGCCGAGTACCGCCACGTCTACGAGTTCAAGATCCGTTTCGGTGACATCGACTCCCAGGGACACGTGAACAACGTCAAGTTCCTCGGCTACCTGGAGGACGCGCGGCTGGAGATGTTCCACGGCGACCCGGTGCGCAAGGGGGAGCCGCCCGTCCGCGGCATGGTGATCTCCCGGCACGAGATCGACTACCGGTACCCGCTGCTGCCGACCGTCTACCCGATCCGCGTGGAGACGTGGGTGACCGAGGCCCGCGCCGCGTCGTTCAAGCTGGCCTACGAGGTGCGGGACGACGACCACGTGTACGCCGAGGCGACCTCGACCCTCGTCGCGTTCGACGTGGAGGCGAACCGCCTGCGCCGCTTCACCCCGGAGGAACGGGAGTTCATCGGGCGGTACGTGGTGCCCCGCGCATGACGGCCCTCGCCGGCCCTCCGCCCGCGCTCGACGGACGCCGGGCGGGGGTGCGCCTGCGCGCCGTCCAGATGGCCGACGCGGAGGCGCTCGCGGCGCTGTACCGGGAGAACCGCGCCTACCTGCGCCCCTGGGAACCGGAACGGGGCGAGGCGTACTTCACCGTCGACGGGCAGCGCGAGAACCTGCGCGACCTGGTCGAGGCGTACGCGGCGCAGGAGATGTGGCCGGGCGTCGTCCTCGTCGACGGCGAGGTCGCCGGGCGCATCACGCTCAACAACATCCTGCGCGGGCCTCTCCAGAGCTGCTTCGTCGGCTACTGGGTGGCGCGCGCGCACGCCGGCAGGGGTGTCGCCACCGAGGCGGTCAGGCAGGCACTGGACGTGGCGTTCGGTGCGCTCCGCCTGCACCGCGTCGAGGCGTTCACGAGAGTCGACAACCTCGCCTCCCAGCGCGTGCTCGAACGCAACGGCTTCACACCCGTGGGGACGGCCCGCCGCCACATCCATCTGGACGGGCGCTGGCACGACGAGCGGCTCTTCGAACGCCTGGCCCCCTGGGACGACGGCTTCACCCTCACCCCTTCCGCCTGACCCGCCTCGCGGCCCGATCGCCGCTCCCGGACCCGGCCGGAATCCTCCGGGTCTGATCTCTGGTCGCGGCAGTGCGCCGTTCCGAACGTGATCGAAGTACACCGGGCGGGCCGGCGTTCCTCCAGCGTGAGCGCCATTGCCTGCCTGATCACGGTTTCGCCCCTCCTGGGTCTGATTTCCGGTCTGATCGGGTGACAACCGACCCGTCACGGATAGGTAACAAGCCCAACAGCGATCCGTTCTGGCAAGGTTTCTCCCTCTAGGGTCGCGACGCGAATGTGGAGAACCCACGTGAAAGGGGCACAATGCGGCGCGTCTCACGAGGAGCCATGGCACTGCTGCTCGCCGCGGGCATGACCGGGGCGGGCGCCACCGCGGCGCAGGCCGCGGGAACGGCTCAGGCGGGCACGGCGAAGGCCGGCGCCGCCCAGGCGGGCGACATCCTCGCCCAGCTGAAGGCGATCCCGGGCATGCAGGTGACGGAGAAGCCGTCCACCCTGCCCGGCTACCGCTGGTTCTGGTTGGAGTACAGGCAGCCGGTCGACCACCGCAACCCGCGCGGGCAGTGGTTCGAGCAGCGCATCATGCTGCAGCACAAGTCGGCGGACCGTCCCATGGTGCTCTACACCAGCGGGTACAACACGCCGGAGACGATGTTCACCTCCGAGCCGACGGCACTGGTCGACGGCAACCAGATCTCGGTCGAGTACCGGTACTTCACCCCGTCCCGTCCGGAGCCGACGGACTGGAAGAAGGACACGATCTGGCAGGCGGCCACCGACGAGCACCGGCTGATCGGTGCCCTGAAGACCGTCTACCAGGGCAAGTGGATCTCGACGGGGGCCAGCAAGGGCGGCATGACGGCCGTCTACCACAAGCGGTTCTACCCGCGTGACGTCGACGGCAGCGTCGTGTACGTGGCGCCGAACGACGTCGACAACAACGACGACCGCGCCTACGACGAGTTCTTCAAGACGGTCGGCACCGACCCCGAGTGCCGCACCCACGTCAAGGCGCTGGCACGCGAGTTCCTCAAGCGCCGCCCCGCGATGCTCAAGCGCTTCAAGGCGGCCGCCGACGAGAACGGCTGGACGTTCACCATCCTGCGCAGCCAGGACCGCGCGTTCGAGAACTCGGTGATGGACTACGAGTGGGGCTTCTGGCAGTACAGCCTGCAGTCCGACTGCGCGTCGCTGCCCGCGGTGAACGCCTCGGACGACGAGATCTACCAGACGCTCGACAACATCTCGGGCCTGTCGTTCTACAGCGACCAGGGCCTCGCCCCGTACATCCCGTACTACTACCAGGCGGGGACACAGCTGGGCTGGCCGACGCCGAAGTTCAAGCACCTGCGGCCGCTGCTGCGGTACGAGGACAGCTACCAGCCGCGCACCTACGTTCCGCGTGACATCCCCATGCGGTTCGACAACGGCCGCGCCATGCGCGACATCGACCGCTGGGTGCGCGGGAACGCCGACCACATGCTGTTCCTGTACGGCGCCAACGACCCGTGGGGTTCCGAGCCGTTCCGCCTCGGGCGCGGCAGCCGCGACTCCGCCGTCTACGTCGCCCCGGGGATGAACCACAGCGGCCGGCTCATCGCCAAGCTGCCCGGTGACGAGCAGTCCAAGGCGATCGCCGACGTCAAGCGCTGGGCGGGCGCCGGGACCGGCATGCAGACCCTCAAGTCGGCCCCGATGGCCGACGACCCGCTCCAGCTCCAGCGCCCGCCGCTGTAGCCGGAGGCCCCTCGGCGAAGCACCGCGGTGTGCCGGTCCGTGCGAGAGGTCGACGCACGGACCGGCGCACCGCGCCGCGCGTTCAGGGGGTGCTCAGCCAGGCGGCGGTGTTGCCGGGCAGCAACTCGCCGTAGAGGGGCGTGCTGGTCAGAAGCGGGGTGCCCGCAGGGAGGCGCACAGGGTTCTCGCCGCAGTTGAGGGCGAGGACCAGGGAACCGCGCCGGAAGAACAGGGCGGTCTCGGGGGAGTCGATCCACTCCAGGTCTTCCGGGAGGCCGCCGTGCAGACGGCGGCGCAGCGCGAGCGCCTCGCGGTACCAGCTCAGCATGGAGGACGGGTCGGACGCCTGCGCCTCGGCGGTCATGGACGCCCACCGCTCCGGCATGGGCAGCCACGGCCGGACGCCGTCGGGGGAGAAGCCGTAGGGCTCGGCGCGGCCCGACCAGGGCAGCGGTACCCGGCAGCCGTCGCGTCCGGCGGTCTGCCCGTTCGTGCGCCTGAAGACGGGGTCCTGCCGGGCGTCGTCCGGCAGATCGGTCACCTCGGGCAGCCCCAGTTCCTCCCCCTGGTACAGGTAGGCCGAACCGGGAAGCGCCAAGAGCAGCAGTAGCGCGGCCTTGGCTCTGGCGTGCCCGATGCCCTGGAAACCGCCCTGCTGCTCATAGCGGGTGACGTGGCGGACGGAGTCGTGGCTCGACAGCACCCACGTCGGAGCGGCGCCCGTGGGAGCGACGGCCTTCAGCGCGGCGTCGATCACTTCGCGGAACGCCATGGCCGACCACGGGGCCAGTTGCAGGTCGAACTGGAAGACCTGGTGCAGCTCGTCTGGACGGAGATACAGCGCGAGGTCCTCCGGGCTGTCCGTCCACACCTCGCCTATGGCCATGCGGTCGCCGTCGTACTCGTCGAGGATCTGCCGCCACCTTCGGTACACGTCGTGGACTTCGGGCCGGCTGTACATGGGGCCGTTCAGCATGCGCCGGTCCTGGCCGTTGAGGTCGCGGAACGACTCGTCCTTGAACAGGCCGGCGGCGACGTCGATGCGGAAGCCGTCCACGCCGCGGTCGAGCCAGAACCGCAGGACGTCCTCGAACTCGTGCCGCACGTCAGGGTTGCGCCAGTTGAGGTCGGGCTGCTCGGGCGCGTACAGGTGCAGGTACCACTCGCCGTCGTCCAGCCGCGTCCAGGCCGGGCCGCCGAACGCCGACGGCCAGTCGTTCGGCGGGGCCTCCTCGCCGGGACGGCCCCCTGGCCTGCCGGACCGGAAGATGTAGCGGGAGCGTGCGGGCGACCCGGGCGGCGCCGCGAGCGCCTCCCGGAACCAGCGATGCCGGTCGGAGGAGTGGTTCGGGACGATGTCGACGATCAGCCGCATCCCGTGGGCGTGCACGTCCGCGACGAGGGCGTCGAAGTCGTCCAGCGTGCCGAACCGGGGGTCGACGTCGCGGTAGTCGGCGACGTCGTAGCCGCCGTCGGCCAGCGGGGAGGTGTAGAAGGGGGTGAGCCACAGCGCGTCCACACCGAGATCGCGCAGGTGGCCGAGCCGGGACCGGATCCCCTGGAGGTCGCCTTCGCCGTTCCCGTCGGCGTCGGCGAAGCTGCGGACGTAGACCTCGTAAACGACGGCGTTGCGCCACCAAGGGGTTAGCGTCATACGGGGCCCTCTACCCGCTCACGTAGGGGCGTTCACCATGCTCTGCGCCGCCATCGTGAAGTAGGCCCAGAGCTGCCTCTCCAGATCATCGGGAAGCCCGAGCTCGTCCACCGCGACGCGCATGTGCCGCAGCCACGCGTCCCGCTCGGCAGCGCCGATGACGAAGGGCACGTGACGCATCCGCAGCCTCGGGTGCCCGCGCCGCGTGCTGTAGGTGTTGGGGCCGCCCCAGTACTGGATCAGGAAGAGCCGCAGCCTTTCCTCGGCCGGACCGAGGTCCTCCTCGGGGTAGAGGGCGCGGAGGTCGGGGTCGTCCGCGACCCCCTGGTAGAAGCGGTGGACCAGCCGGTGGAAGGTCTCCTCGCCGCCGACCGCTTCGTAGAAGGTCACCTGTTCAGCCATAGCGCTCCCACCCTATGTGAGACACGTCCTCTTCCTCACCTTGATCCACTGGGAAGGCGGGCTAGGGCGCGGGGGTGGCGACGGTGACGCCCGCCTCGTCGAAGGCCCGCTTGACGCGTTCGCGCAGCTCGCGGGCGATGTCGCCCTGCCGGCCCGGCACCGTCTTCAGCACGACGCGGATCACGATGGCGTCGCCCGCGAGGGCCTGCACGCCCCACACCGACGGCTGCTCCAGGACGACGTCGTTCCACGGCGCGTCCGCGACCAGTTCGTCGGCGGTGGCCTGCAGGATCTCCTTCACCTTCTCGGTGTCCTCGCTGATGTCGACCGGGATGTCGAGGACGGCGCGTCCCCAGTTCTGCGACTCGTTCCCGACCTTCTTGATCTCGCCGTTCGGCACGTACCAGACGACGCCGTCGACGTCCCGCATGCGGGTGACCCGCAGGGTGACGGCCTCGACCGTCCCCTTGGCGCTGCCCACGTCGATGACGTCGCCGACGCCGTACTGGTCCTCCAGCAGCATGAACAGGCCGGCGAGGAAGTCCTTGACGATGTTCTGCGCGCCGAAGCCGACCGCGACGCCGATGACGCTGGCGCTGGCCAGGATGGGGGCGAGGTTGAGGCCGAGGGAGCCGAGGATGCTGAACGCGGCCGTCCCCATGATGATGATGGACGCGATGGAGCGCAGCACCGAGCCGAGCGTCTGGGCCCGCTGGGCGCGCCGCTTGTTGAGCAGGGCGGGGCTGCCCTCGAAGACCGTCCGGGACCGCTCCCGGACCTTCTCCGACATCGTGCCCTCGGCCATCCGCAGCGTGACCTTGGTGATCATCCGGTGCGCGATGTTCTTCACGATCAGCGCGACCACGAAGGTCAGGATGATCCACAGCAGCGTGCTGAGCGGCTTGTCCAGCCAGGTGGCCCAGAACCGGGTGAAGTCGGTGTTCTTCGAGACGTTCCACACCAGCCGGCACGAGACGCTGGGGTCCGTGTTCTTGCAGGCCGCCTCGGGGGTGCCCTTCTCGGCCCAGGGCAGGAACGGCTTGGCGACCGGCGACACGGCCAGCGGCACGCCGATCGACGCGAACAGAGACATGGTGTGGCAGACCCTCCCCGGCCATTGCGGTTCCTCGCCACCTCGCCATGGACCGGCGGCGGTACGAGCCCGATCGTAGGGGACGGTTCCGACCGGTTCATACGAACGCCGAGGCGGGTGACGGGGACTGGCCGGGGAGGGGGTCTACCGGGCGAACGTGTCCCGCCTGGTCCGCGGCTGCCGCGCCCTTCGCCGCGGCCACGCGGGACACGCCCGGTCTCGCTGGACGCCCTGCCGGCGGGCGCCCGAGTCTGTGATGGAGCTCGGATCGGGGCTCAGGACCCCGGGGAGCGTCCGCTCACCTCGCGGCGAGCGGCTGGAGGACGTGCGCCAGCTTGAGGGCGGCGCCGCCGACGTCGTCGACGCGGTGCATGCGCTCGCCCCACGACCACCAGAAGTAGTGGTCCTTGGTCTCGGGGGCCGGCGCGCAGGTGACGTCCTCCGCGAGGCTTGCGGCCTCGGGGTTCACGACCCTCAGGAAGGCCGGCCCCGAGCGGGTCCTGACGACGCGCGAGACGAGGCCCCGCGTGTCCAGTTCATGCTCCAGCTCTTCGAGGTAGCCGACGCGTCTGTCGCTGACCACCTTCGCACCCCCTCCCTAGGCGGGCGGATCGCCCGCGGGCACCCTGCCCGGTCGACCGGACGGCCGACTCTCCGGATTCGCTCGATCACAACACGAGAGGTTTCCAACTCCCACACTGACCGGTCAAGGGGGCGGCGGGGCGCCGAAGAACCGGATTCCCCCACCTCAGGAGAAGTCCTCCTCCCCTCGGAGGAAAATTCTCTACCCACGGGGTGCGGGGTGCGTCCCGGCCGTCATCACTTCTCCGGAATCGCTTGGCGGGGACTGTGGCGGGGATTACGCTGCGTGCGCAAGCAATCATCTGTCGTGGCCAGATCGACCGGTCGCCGTGGCAGGGACGACCGCCCACCCCCCTGAGGGGGCGGCGTTCCGGCCCGACGGGAGGAGGCCGGATGTCGGACCCCCCTCGGAGAGAGATGGACGTGGCTCGCCGGATCCGCGCGCACGCCCTGGCACGAGGACGGGGCCCGGTGGACATCGCGCAGGAGATCCACGAGCAGTGCGGGCCGCTGTTCGGGACCAGCCGGATCAAGGCGCATCGGCTGGCCCACGGCGTCGCGCTGTCCGACATCGTGGCGCAGGTCAAGGCGCTCTACGAGGTCGAAGGCAAGCCGCTGCCGCGGCTCGGGGAGACGCTGCTGTCCGCCTACGAGAGCGGGTACAAGCGTCCCGGCCCGGAGTACCTGCACTACCTGTGCGCCGTCTACCGGGTGGAACCCGACGCCCTCGACTACCAGAGCCCCTGCATCTGCGGCCGCGGCCACGCGACCCGTGCGGGCGCCGCGAGCGTCCCGCAGCCCCGCGTGCCGGACCAGCGTCCGGTACCCGACCCCGACGCGATCGTCGGGGCGATCGTGCCCAGGAGCGAGGAGCGCCCCTGGGCGACCGTCAACGACCTGAGGGGCCATGACCGCGCCGACGGCCCCCTGACCCTTGATGTGGGAGAGGAGGACATCGTGCTTCGTAGGACCCTTCTGCAGTTACTGGCCGGAGCGGGCGTGGCGCTCGACGGTCAGTTCCTTGGGGCCGTCGACAACCTGCGCCGCAAGATGGACGACACGCTCGTCGGCGCGACCGTCTCGCCGACCATGCTCGACCAGTGGGAGGAGACGACCTACGGCTACGGCCGGCAGTACCAGGCGACCCCGTCGCTCCGGATGCTCTGCGACGTGCTGCTCGACTTCAGCGAGGTGCGGCGCATGTGCGACAAGCGCCAGCCGGTCGAGCTGCAGGAGCGCCTGTGCCGGATCGCCGCGCAGCTGTCCGGGCTGTCCGGGCTCATCATGATCAACCTGGGGGACCACCGGCTCGCCCGCTCGTTCTTCCGGACCGCGCGGACCGCCGCCGACGAGACCGGCGACCGGCAGCTGCGGGCCTGGGTGACCGTCCGCGAGTCCCTCGTGCCGATGTACTACGGCGACCCGCGCGAGGCGCTGCACCTGGCCCGCAAGGCGCAGGACCTCGCCGGCCGGACCCCCGGCGTCGCCGCCGCCATGGCCCCCGCCGTGGAGGCGCGCGCGCTCGGCATGCTGGCGATGCGCGGACGCGGGGACGCCGCCCCGAGCGCCCGCCGCGCGCTCGTGCGCGGCCGCTCGGTGTTCGACCAGCTGTCCAAGACCGACACCTCCGACCTGGTGTTCGGGTTCACCGACCGGCAGATGGCCTTCTACGAGGGCGACACGTTCACCAACCTCGGCGACCACCAGCAGGGCGACGAGGTGCTCAGCCACGCCCTCACCCTCTACTCGCCCACCGACCGCGTCGACCTGACCCTGGTGCGGCTCGACCGGGCGATGTGCAAGCTGCACGCCGGCCACCCAGAGGCCGCGCTGACGGCCGGCCGGGAGGCCATCTACGACCTGCCCGCCGACCACCGGTCCGACATCCTCGTGCACCGCGCCCGGCAGATCGGCGCTGCGGTCGCGACCAAGCACGGCCAGATTCCGGAGCTGACGGACTTCTACGAGGCCCTGTCCGGGCCCTCGGTGAAGAGCCCCACCCAGGATCCGCCCGCCGCCGTCCGCCCGGGGGACCAGGTCTGACCGGGATGAGCTCCGACAACGCCTCCTGGCAAGGCCACCCCACGCTCGTCCGGCTCAAGGACGAGCCCCCCGAATGGCGCTACGGCGACCTGCGGATCCGCCGGTACCACGCGGCCGACCACGGCGTCGTCCTGGCCCTGCACCAGGAGGGCCTGGCCCAGGTCGGGCTGCGCCCCGGCGACGGCGTCTACTACGACCACGACTTCTTCCAGATGGAGAACATCTATCTCCGCAACAACGGTGAGTTCCTCGTCGGCGAACTCGACCGCCGGATAGTCGCGATGGGCGGCCTGCGCCGGGCCGACCTCATCCCCGGCGGCCACGCCCGCGCCTACGGCGGCTACGCCCCCGGCAACCCGACCCTCGACACCGCCGAGATGGTGCGCCTGCGCGTCCTGCCGGCGGTCCAGCGCCGCGGCTACGGCACCGCGCTGGTCCAGGCCCTGGAGGAACGCGCGACGGAGTACGGCTACCGCATCCTGCGCGCCGACACCACCGAGTTCCAGACCCCCGCCCTGGCCCTCTACAGCAAGTTCGGCTGGACGGAGACCCGCCGCGAAACCATAGGCGGCATCGTCAACATCTACATCGAGAAACCGCTGCGCTAAGCGGTGCCTATTGCAGTGCCCTCCTCCTTCGGGCCTGGCGGCCCTCCATCGTCGGGCAATGCGGGCGATCGCCGGCATCGCTCCGGCTCGCCTTGCGGCTCGCTGCGCGATCAGGTTCTTGCTTCGCTCGGACCTGCCTTCGGACGCGATCGCAACCGGGAGGTCGTCACGGGGTTGCGGAGCGGGCCGAGGTTGTTGCGGTGGTGGTTTCACTCATCCCGCACGTGCATGGCCCGAGGAGGAGGAAGGCGACAAAAACGAACAACCCCCTCCTGGAGGCTTCCCAACCCCAGGAGGGGGTCGATCATGGGCACGGTTGGCCGTGCGTGTTCCCGTGGAAGCGTAGCGCGATCTTCGAGCGACTCCCAGCGGAGGCGCACCAGGGCATCAGATAACCCCTCCGGCCACCTGCATGAGGGGGTAGCGGCGCCTGCGGACGGCGGTGTAGCCGCGGTCGGTGAGGGCGCGGGTGATCTCGCGGTCGCCGAAGGCGGTGAAGCCTGTGGCGCGGCGGAGGAGTTCGGCGCCGAGGCGAGGGGTGGTGAGCGGGCGCCGGGAGGTGAGGATGATCAGGTTCCCGCCGGGTCTGAGGACGCGGGTCATGCCGTCCAGGGCCGTCCAGGGGTCGTCGAAGAGGTAGAGGGCGCCGAAGCAGCAGACGGCGTCGAACGCGCCGTCGCGGAACGGCAGGTCGACGGCGTCGCCGCGAACGTAGGTCACGGGGTCGCCGGGGGCGGTGTCGGCGACCGCGCGGGCCAGCATGGTCTCGGACGCGTCGAGGCCGACGACCAGGCCGGCCGGATCGACGCCCGCGGCGAGGGCGCGGGTGACGTTGCCGGGGCCGCACGCCACATCCAGGACGGTCGCGGGCGGCCGGGCGGCGTGGCCGGGTTGCGCCAGGCCGAGCCAGTCGCGCGCCATGGCGTGCTCCTCGGCGGTGTCCGGACCGAGCGGCCAGCCCTTCGCCAGGTTGAAGCCGACAGGCCGCCACGCCTTCTCGTAGATCCGCGGAAGGAGCGTCGACTCCATCACCGACTGGGCGAGGGAGGGCGGCTTCTTCGCGGACGCCCCGAGCAGGTCGAGGTACCCGGCCGACACGTCGGGCTCGCCCGGCGGCTCCCGGAGCAGTTCCAGCAGCCTTCCGGCCGGCTCGTGCGGTGTCGTGCTCATCCGCCTATTAGACCACGCGTCAATTCGTCTTTCAGGGCCAGGCCGGTCTGTGACGCCAGGAACGTGAGGGTGTCGGCCGTGAGGTCGGCCGAGCGGGTCACCGAGCGGGCGGCGTGGCCAACCTCGGGCTCGTCGCGTAGCAGGACGGGGGCCTCGGAGGATGTCGCGTGCTGGAGGGCGGCGCACATCTTGCGGGCGTGCAGGGGGTCCACGCGGGTGTCGCTGCCGAACGTCGTGAACAGGACGGCCGGGTAGGCGGTGCCGGGGCGGACGTGGTGGTACGGCGAGTAGCTGATGAGCCAGCCGAACTCCTCGGGGTCGTCGGCCGTCCCGTACTCGTCGTTCCATGTCTGGCCGAGGCCGAACCGCTCGTAGCGGACCATGTCCAGGAGCGGTGCGGAGCACACCACCGCCCGGTACAGGTCGGGGCGCTGGGTGAGGGCCGCGCCGACCAGGAGGCCGCCGTTGGAGCCGCCGGAGATCGCCAGCTGGGAGGGCGTGGTGAGGCCGTCCGCGATCAGCTTCTCGGCGGCGGCGTGGAAGTCGTCGAAGACGTTCTGCTTGCGGTCCCGCATCCCGGCGCGGTGCCACTGCTCGCCCTCCTCGGAGCCGCCGCGCAGGTTGGCGACGGCGTAGACGCCGCCGGCCTCGACCCACGCGAGGATGCTCGCCGAGTAGGACGGGGTGAGCGAGATGTTGAACCCGCCGTAGCCGTAGAGGATCGCGGGGCGCGGCCCGGTGAGGCCCGGACGGGACGCGACGAGCATGCGCACCTCGGTTCCGTCCCGGGAGGTGTAGGCGACCTGGCGCGTCTCGATCTCGGGGACGTCGACCGTGCCCGGCGCGGACGCCCACAGGGTCGTCTCCCCGGTGCGCGCGTCGTAGCGCAGGACCGACGAGGGGGTCACGTCGTCGGTGTAGCCGAACCAGGCCTCGTGCCCGCCCTCGGGCCGCTCGACGATGCCGCCGATGGAACCGAGCCCGGGGGTCGGTACGGCGCCGAGCCGCTCCCCGGACGCCAGGTCGTGCACGGTGATCTCGCTGATCGCGTGGCGCGTCCAGCCGGCGAGCAGGACCGGGCGCTCCAGGTCGTCCAGGATCGCGAAGTCGGTGAGCACGGCCTCGGGGTCCTGGGGGAGGAGGTCCCGCCAGGTCCCGTAGGAGAGGTCGGACGGGTCGGCGACGCACAGGCGGGACCGGGGCGCGTCGCGGTCGGTGAAGACGTAGGCCCGGCCGTCGCGGCCCATGTGGACGCCGGTGGAGGCGTCGACGCCCTCCTGCACGGCCCGTAGCGCGGGCGCCTCGGGGGAGGACGCGGTCAGGTCGGCGATCCACAGGTCGTTGCGGGGCGCGGTGCCCTGCGACGCGGAGATCGTGAGCCACCGGCCGTCGCGGCTGACGCCGACCCCGTAGTAGTTGGTCTTGTCCAGGCCCGCGCCGAAGACCAGCACGTCGTCGGTGTCGGGTTCGGTGCCGACGCGGTGCAGGTAGACGCGCCGGTGGTACTGCTCCTCACCCGCCGGGACGTCCCGCGCGGGCAGCCGGCGCGTGTAGTAGTAGGCCTCGCCGCCCGGCAGCCAGGCCACCGAGGAGTACCGGGCCCGGTCGATCGGCCCTTCCACCCGGTCGCCCGTCGCGACGTCGACGACGTACAGCAGCGACTCCTCGTCGCCGCCGGTCGACACCTTGTACGCCAGGAGGCGGCCCTCCTTGTCGGGCTGCCAGCCGTCCAGCGTGGTCGTCCCGGCGGGGTCGAGGGCCGTCGGGTCGACCAGGACGCGCTCGGACCCGTCCGGGTCCGCGGTGTAGAGCACCGGGTGCTCCTGGTCGGCGGAGCGGCGGGTGAAGAAGCGCCGCTCGCCCCGCCACACCGGGGCACCGACGCTCCCCGCGCCGAGCAGCTCGCGGAGGCGGGCCCGCAGCGCGTCCCGGCCGGGCAGGGCGTCCATGAACGTGTGGAAGAGCCGGTCCTGCGCGGCACGCCACTCGCCGGTCTCGGCGCTGCCAGGGTCCTCCAGCCAGCGGTAGGGGTCGGCGACCCGGTGGCCGTGGATGTCCTCGACGATGTCCTGGCGCTGCGCGGACGGATACGGCGTCATGGATGCACTTTATTGGCCGTTAAGCGCTGCCCGTCCCAGTACTCCGCGCGGGGTTCGTGTTCGAGTGGTGTGCGGCTGGGGATTATTGGGGTAGCGGACGGCCTCCCTCAGACGCCACACTGATTCTGGTCGGTTCGCCCCTGGGGAGGCCCTCATGGCGAGTGCGCAAGTACCGGAGACGATAATCGGGCCCCGGTGGGTGGCGCGCTGCGCCGCGACCATCGGGGCGAACGGACATCACGGCCCGGCGGAGGGCGTCTGATGCGACAGGTCCTCCTCCTGAACGCGACGTACGAACCCCTCACCACGCTGCCTCTGCGGAGGGCGGTCTGCCTCGTGCTTCGCGAGAAGGCGGAGATCGTCCACCACGACACCTCGGGTGCCGTGCTCCACTCGGCCACGATGATGGTCGAGGTGCCGTCCGTCATCCGGCTCCGCCGCTACGTCCGCATCCCTTTTCGCACCCGCGTGCCCCTGACCCGCGCGGCGCTGATGCGCCGCGACAACTTCCGCTGCGTCTACTGCGGCCGTCGCGCGGAGACGATCGACCACGTCCATCCGCGCAGCCGCGGCGGCAAGCACGTCTGGGAGAACTGCGTGGCCTCCTGCATGACGTGCAACCACAGCAAGGCCGACCGCCTGCTGTCGGAGCTGGGCTGGACGCTCCCCGTCACCCCGGCCGTTCCGAGGGGCGCGCACTGGCGGCTCATCGGCCTCGTCCATGACGGCGACCCCCAGTGGGCCGCCTATGTCACCGAGCCCGCCGCCTGACGCGCGTATCCTGGGGGCGTGCCTCGCTATGACTACCGCTGCCGCGCGTGCGGGTCGACCTTCGAGGTCTCCCGCCCGATGATCAATGCGTCCGACCCGGCCCCGTGCCCGGCCGGCCACGACGACACCGTCAAACTCCTGTCCACGGTCGCCGTCACCGGCACCTCCCGCGGCGGGGCGCCCCAGCCCCCGCCGAGCGCGGGTGGGGGCTGCTGCGGCGGAGGATGCTGCTCCTGACCGGTCAGCCGGCCTGGGCCGCGCGCAGGGCCCTGCCGGTGGCGGCGACGTCGTAGGCCGGCGGGACGCCCTGGAGCAGCACGAGGTGCCCGGGAATGTGGTCGCTGCGCATCGCCTGGATCGCCTGGTAGGCGTCTGACGCGTACCAGGCGCGCGCCCGGTCCATGTCCGGGAACTCGATGATCACGTAGGCGCCCTCGAACGGGCCCTCGGCGACCTCGGTTTCGCTGGCGTGCACGATGAAACGGCCGCCGAACGGGTCCATGGTCTCCTGGATGCGCTCCATGTAGACGAAGACGTCGTCGTGCAACGGCGGCTGAGGGGTCATGTAAGCGAGGGCGTAGGCGGTCATTGCAGGCTCCCTTGGTGGTGGGGCCGGGCTTTCGCCCGGCACCCACCACTCTGCCCCGGGCGGGGGAATGCAGGCGATTACCCGCCGGGTAATGCTCAGCCGTTCAGGCGGTCGAGCTGGGAGACGTCGCGCGCGGCGCCGGTCGAGGCGGACGTGGCCATCGCGGCGTAGGCGCGCAGGGCGGCGCTGACCGGGCGGTAGCGGTCGCGGGGACGGTAGCCGCCGAGGTCGGCGAGCAGCTTCTCGCGGCGGATCTCCAGCTCGTCGGCCGGGACGTCCAGCTCCAGCGTGCGGTTCGGGATGTCGATCACGACGCGGTCGCCGTCCTCGACGAGGGCGATGATCCCGCCGCCCGCGGCCTCGGGGGAGGCGTGCCCGATGGACAGCCCGGACGTGCCGCCGGAGAACCGGCCGTCGGTGACCAGCGCGCACGCCTTGCCGAGCCCGCGGCCCTTGAGGAAGCTCGTCGGGTACAGCATCTCCTGCATGCCGGGCCCGCCCTTCGGGCCCTCGTAGCGGATCACGACGACGTCGCCGGCCTTGACCTTCCCGCCGAGGATGCCCTCGACGGCCTGGTCCTGCGACTCGAAGACGACGGCGGGGCCGGTGAAGGTCCACAGCTCCTCGTCCACCCCGGCGGTCTTGACGATCGCGCCGTCGGGGGCGATGTTGCCGCGCAGGACGGCGAGGCCGCCGTCGGCGGTGTAGGCGTGCTCGGCGGAGCGGATGCAGCCGTTCTCGCGGTCGAGGTCGAGCGACTCCCAGCGGGCGCTCTGCGAGAACGCCGAGGTGCTGCGGACGCCGCCGGGCGCCGCGTGGAACATCTCGACGGCCTCCGGCAGGACATCGGGGGAGCGGACGTCCCACTTGGCGAGGAACTCGTCGAGGGAGGCGGAGTGGACCGAGTGCGCCGACGCGTTCAGCAGGCCGGCGCGGTTCAGTTCGCCCAGCAGAGCCGGGACGCCGCCTGCGCGGTGGCAGTCCTCGACGTGGTACTTGCCGGTGGCGGGGGCGAGCTTGCAGACGCACGGGACGCGGCGGGACACCGCGTCGATGTCGGCGAGCCCGAAGTCGACGCCGCCCTCGGTGGCGGCGGCGAGCAGGTGCAGGATCGTGTTGGTGGACCCGCCCATCGCGACGTCGAGGACCATGGCGTTCTCGAAGGCCTCGCGGGTGGCGATGCTCAGCGGCAGGACGGACGCGTCGTCGCCGTCGTAGTAGCGCTTGGCGACCTCGACCACGGTGCGGCCGGCGTCCTCGTAGAGGCGGCGGCGGGCGGTGTGGGTGGCGAGGACGGTGCCGTTGCCGGGCAGCGCCAGCCCGATCGCCTCGGTGAGGCAGTTCATCGAGTTGGCGGTGAACATGCCCGAGCACGACCCGCAGGTCGGGCAGGCGCTCTCCTCCATCTCCAGCAGCTTGTCCTCCGGCATGGAGGAGTCGGCGGAGGCGATGATCGGGTCGATCAGGTCGAGCTTGTTGCCGTCCATCACGCCCTCGACGGGCTTGCCTGCCTCCATCGGGCCGCCGGAGACGAACACGGTCGGGATGTTCAGGCGCATCGCGGCCAGCAGCATCCCCGGGGTGATCTTGTCGCAGTTTGAGACGCAGACCAGGGCGTCGGCGCAGTGCGCGTTGACCATGTACTCGATCGCGTCGGCGATCACCTCGCGGGACGGCAGCGAGTACAGCATGCCGTCGTGGCCCATCGCGATGCCGTCGTCGACGGCGATGGTGTTGAACTCGCGGGGCACGCCGCCGGCCTCCCGGACGGCGCCGGCGACGACCTTGCCGACCTCGTCCAGGTGGACGTGGCCGGGCACGAACTGGGTGAAGCTGTTGGCCACCGCGACGATCGGCTTGCCGAAGTCCTCGCGTTCGACGCCGCTGGCCCGCATGAGCGCGCGGGCGCCCGCCATGTTCCTGCCATGGGTGACCGTGCGTGACCTGAGCGGTGGCATTTCGACCTCTCCAAACCTGTGGCGTGCGGGGGGCGACGGGCCGCGCATGATTCGGCGTGGGCGGGCGGGTCGCCTGGAAGGTGTACGGGCAGCGGCGGGTCGCGGCGCTGCCGCCGGCTCAGCGGAGGTTCGCGCCCGGGCCGGCCTGTGGCCTCCGATGCTACCAACCGCCGGAGGGCAGGAAAAAAGCCGGGACGGCGGTGTCCCGGCTTTGCGGCGGGCGGCCCGGGAAAGCGGGGCCGCCCTCGTCCTCAGTCGGGGTACTTCGGCGGCAGGGCGTCCTCGGCCGCCTGGAAGATGCGCTGGACGTCGCTCTCGGTGAGGATCTTCGGGCGGCGGCGCAGGTACGAGCGCGCCCGGTTGCCCGCGTAGACGTCGACGTCCCGCACCCGCATGACCTTCCAGGGGATGGACGGGCCGTAGATCGCCACCGACGGCTGCACCGGCACGTCGAAGCCGACCCGCTCGGCGAGGATGATGCTCGCCATCTGGGCCTCCCAGCGCGCCTCGTCCAGCCGGTCCTTCTTGTTGAAGGGGCCGTGGAAGAGCTTGAGGTGGGACATGGTGCGCACGGGGAGGCGCTTGTCCCACTTCTCCGAGTCGATGGCGTAGACGCCGCTCGGCCCGATGACCAGGTGGTCGATCCGCCCGTCGCTGACGCCCTCGTCGTCGCGGGGGACGGCCCGCGCGTGCAGCACGAGGTATCCGTTGCGCCGCAGGGACTTCAGTTGCTTCTCGGTGCGCCGTTCCGCCGCCGAGGACTTCTGCCAGGCGGTCACGGTGGAGCTCCTGCGGGACTGCCGCACGTAGTCGCCGATGACGACGAGCACCGCGACGGTCAGGCCGAGCCGCCAGCCGGCCGAGACGAGCACGGCGGCGCCGGCGACGACGGCCGCGCCGATCCGGTACGCCCAGCGGCGGATCTTGGGATCGTCGAGCATCGCCGCGGCGGCGCTCCCCTCGAACCGCTCCTTCACCGGTGTCGGGTCATCGTGTTCACGCGTCTCCTCCGACTCGGGTCGCGCCCTGGCATTCTGCGTGTTGCCCCGTTCCATGGTCGCCATGGTGACGCTCCGTATTCCTTTTCCATCGGGGGCATGATCCTCCGTGCGCAGAGTAATCATCGGGAGGGTGGGCGACCAGTCATGCCGGGTTAATGTTTTGTCGCCCCACGTCAGTGATTCTCTTACGGCGCGGTCGGGTAGGCCAGTACTAATCTCCTTCCGCCCTGCTGTCGTGTGTGCCCTCATTGATGCCCGCGCACACGGCGTCTAGCGTTCCGGATCGTGACACAGATTCATGACCTCAGCGCCACCCGCATGGCCGCCGCCGTCCGCGCCCGGGAAGTCTCCCCGGTCGAGCTCGCCGACCATTACCTGGCCCGCATCGAACGGTTGGACGAGCAGGTGGGCGCCTACGTGACGGTCACCGCCGAGCGCGCCCGCGAGGAGGCGCGCCGCGCCGAGAAGGCGGTGCTGGACGGGGACCCGGTGGAGCTGCCGCCGCTGCACGGCGTCCCGGTGCCGATCAAGGACCTGAACATGGTGGACGGCGTCCGGATGACGTTCGGCTCGGCGGTCTACGCCGAGCTGACCGGGTTCGCCGACGACCACGTGGCGGCCAGGCTCGCGGCGGCCGGGACGGTGCTCCTCGGCAAGACCGCGACCCCCGAGTTCGGCCTGCCCTGCTACACCGAGGGCGCCGTGTCGCCCCCGGCCCGCACGCCGTGGGACCCGTCCCGGTCGGCCGGCGGTTCGAGCGGCGGCGCCGCGGCGGCGGTCGCGTCCGGGCTGGCGCCGGTCGCGCAGGGCAGCGACGGCGGCGGCTCGATCCGGATCCCGAGCAGCGTGTGCGGGCTGTTCGGGATCAAGCCGACCCGCGGCCGGATCTCCCAGGGGCCGGTCATCCCCGACCTGTTCGGGCTCTCCACCAACGGGCCGATCGCGCGGACCGTCCGCGACGCCGCCCTCATGCTGGACGTCATGTCGGGCCACATGCCGGGCGACCTGTACCGGGCGCCGCAGGCGGACGGGCCCTTCCTCGACCGCGCCGACCGCGCGCCGGGCCGGCTGCGGATCGCGCGGAGCCTCCGGCCGCCGGTGCCGGACGTCGAGGTCCACCCCGACTGCGTCGCCGCCTACGAGGACGCGTCGGCCCTGATCGAGGAGCTGGGCCACGAGGTCGTCGAGCTTCCGCAGGTGCTCGGCTCCGACCTCGTCCCGCACTTCGCGACGCTGTGGGGGGTGATGGCGACGATGACGCCCGTCCCCGAGGGGAGCGAGGACCTGCTCCAGCCGCTGACCCGCTGGCTGCGCGGGTACGGCGAGAAGACGACGGCGCCCCAGCTGTTCCAGGCCCACGCGGCGCTGCAGGGGGCGCTGCGCGCGGCGTTCCCGGTGATGGACGGGTTCGACGCGATCCTGCACCCCACCCTCGCCATGCCGCCCGTGCCGGTCGGGTACTTCCACGACCAGGACCCGGAGGAGAACTTCCGGCGGCAGACGCACTTCACCCCGTTCTGCGCCATGTACAACATCTCCGGGCAGCCCGCGGTGAACGTCCCGCTGCACTGGAACGGCGAGGGCCTGCCCATCGGGGTCATGCTCGCCGGACGGCTGGGCGGGGAGGGCACGCTGATCTCGCTGTCCGCGCAGCTGGAGGAGGCCCGTCCCTGGATCGGCCGCAAGCCCCCGGTCTGGACGGCGTGACGGGGCCCGCACCGGGCATGGTGCAGGCGTGGGTGACGACGAACTGATCAGATTGGCCGGGCACCACGGCGTCGCGACGCGCTACCAGGACTGGCGGGGACGGGAGGCGGCGGTCTCGCGCGACACGCTCGTCGCCGTCCTCGCGGCGCTCGGGGTGGACGCCTCCTCGCCCTCCTCGGTCCGGGCGGAGCTCGGCCGCCGCCTGGAGCGGGCGCGGGAGCTGCCGCCGACCGTCGTCGTCCGCCGGGCCGGCGGCGGCACGGCCGGCCGGATCCGCGCGGCGCTCGGCGGTCACCTGGACGGCGGCGCCGAGGTGGAGATCGAGACCGGCACGGACGAGGTCCTGGCGCCGCCGCGCGCCCCCGTGCCGCCCGCCGAGCGCTCCTTCGAGCCCTTGGACGGGCTCGCGGACGTCCCGCCCGGCTGGCGCGGCCTGCGCGTCCGGAACGGGGCGCGGACGCAGTACGCGCAGCTGCTGGTGGCCCCCGGCGCGCTGCGGCCGCCGCCCAGGATGTGGGGGTTCACGGCGCAGCTGTACTCGGTGCGGTCCGCCGCGTCGTGGGGTCTCGGCGACCTGCGCGACCTGGCGGACCTCGCGGACTGGAGCGGGCGGGACCTCGGCGCGGGCTTCGTGCTGGTCAATCCGCTGCACGCGACCGAGCCGGTCCCGCCGGTCGGAGCGTCCCCGTACTCGCCGATGAGCCGCCGCTTCCCCTCGCCGCTCTATCTGCGGATCGAGGACATGCCCGAGTACGCGGAGCTGCCCGCCGCGGACCGGGAGCGGTTCGAGATGCTCGCCGCCGAGCTGCGCGCCCGGGCGGGCCTGCTGGACAGGGACGCGGTATGGGCCGCGAAGCTGGAGGCTTTGGAGGCGATGTACCGCCTCCGCAGGGACCGCGACCCGCGGTTCGAGGAGTTCCGGCGGAGGGAGGGCGCCGCGCTCGCCGGCTTCTCGACGTGGTGCGCCATCAGCGAGGAGCAGGGGGCCGCGGACTGGCGGCGCTGGCCGTCCCGGCTGCGGGGCGCCCGCGACCACGGCGCGGTGGACGCCCCCGAGCACCGTGCCCGCGCCGGCTTCCACGCGTGGCTCCAGTGGCGGCTGGACGGGCAGCTCGCGGCGGCCCAGCGCGCGGCCCGGGACGCCGGGATGCCCCTCGGGATCGTCCACGACCTGGCGGTCGGGGTGCCGCACGGCAGTGCCGACGCCTGGATGTACCGCGACTCCTGCGCGGCCGGGATGAGCGTCGGGGCGCCCCCGGACGAGTTCAACCAGCGCGGGCAGGACTGGGGGCAGCAGCCGTGGCGGCCGGGCGCGCTCGCCCTCGCCGGCTACCGGCCGTTCCGCGAGATGGCCGCCGCCGCGCTGCGGCACGCCGGCGGGATCCGCCTGGACCACGCGATGCAGGTGTCGCGCCTGTGGTGGGTGCCCGAGGGGGCGTCCCCCGCCGACGGCACCTACGTCCGCTACGACCGCGACGCCCTGCTCGGCTCGCTGTCCTGGGAGGCCGAGCGCTTCGGCGCCGTGGTCGTCGGAGAGGATCTCGGCACCGTCGAGCCCGAGGTGCGGGAGGCGCTGGCCGGCAGCGGTGTCCTCGGCACGTCCCTGCTCTGGTTCGAACGGGACGAGCGCGGCCGCCCCAAGCCGCCGGGCCGGTGGCGGGAGCTGTCCCTGGCGACCGTCGGCACCCACGACATGCCGCCGATCACCGGGTTCGTGCACGGCGACCACATCGACCTGCGCGACCGCCTCGGGCTGCTCACCCGTCCCCGCGCCGAGGAGGAGGACGACCACCGCCGCCAGCTGACCGACTGGCTCGCCGTGCTGCACGCCGAGGGCCTGCTCTCCGGCAAGCCGGCCGAGGTCGTGCGGGCGCTGGCGGACGGCTCCGCCGCCTACGACGAAGAGATCGTCACCGCCCTGCAGGAGTTCCTGACCCGGACCCCCGCCCGTCTCATCGGCATCTCCCTGGCCGACGCCGTGGGGGAGCGCCGCACCCAGAACCAGCCGGGGACCGTCGACGAGTACCCGAACTGGCGGGTTCCGCTGGGGGACGCGGAGGGCCGCCCCGTCCTCCTGGACGACCTGAGGACCGGCGACGCGCTCAGGCTGTTCCGGCGAGCGTCGACGTGATGCGCTCCGTGACGTCGTGGAGGAGCGTGTCGGGGCGCAGGTCGGTGGCGGCGACCGCCGAGAAGACGGCCGGCAGGCCCGGCAGGGGATAGGAGTCGTCGTCCGCCAGCGCGGACTTGCCCAGCGGGTGCCGGGACAGGGACCTGCGGGCGCGGGTCCATGCCGCCTGGACCTCCTCGGGCGAGGGGACGCCGAAGCCGTGGCCGACGGGCGCGGCGTGCCGCAGCTTCACCAGGGCGCCGTCGGCGAAGTCGGCGGCGAGCCGGCAGCGGTCGCTGAGATCGGCGCGGACGAGGTCGTCCAGGCGGGTCATGACCGTGCAGGGGGTGCGGCAGCGGGCGGCGCAGTCGCCGAGCGCCGCCGCGACCTGGCTGTGCTGGCGGTCGAGGTAGGCGCGCCAGCCGGACGGCGGCTCCTTGGCGACCCGCAGGGTGCGCTCGCACGCGGATCGCTCCGGCCGGGTGTGGTCGCACATGCGGGCCGACCCCGGCTCGACTGGGACGCCGAAGCGGCTGCCCTCGCCGCGCACGGCGGCCCCGATCAGGGCCGGGTCGCCCGCGTGGCCGAGGACGGGCTCCCAGGCCAGCATCGGCAGGTACTCCCCGGCGATGTGGACGGCGGCGACGAGCGCGGCCATGTCGCGGCGGTGCCAGCGGACCGCGATGACCTCCAGCAGGAGGCGGTAGGCGGGGCGGAGGCTGGCGAGCGCCCCGCGGGGGTGCTCCCGCGGGGCCTGCGGCATGCGGCTGGCGCGGGCCCGGTCGAGGAGGTCCCGCGGGACCTCGCCGGCCTCCTCCGGCATGCCGAAGTCCTCGGCGTCCAGGTCGAGGACGCGCTGCCCGAACGCGCACAGCGCCGCGACCGGCGCCGAGCGGCCGTCCGCGGCCAGGGCGCCCTGGCCGATCAGCGCCCCCAGGTCGCCGAAGGCGTGGCGCCGCGCCAGTGCCGTCAGAACGTCGCGAGCCGTCTCCACCTCGTCCCCTCCCCGTGACCATGCAACGATCGCATGGCCACGGGGCCTTCGGGCGGGTTCGGAGGGTCGGGTTCGGAGTGCCGGGTGCGGGCGGGTCAGGCGGAGGCGGCGTCCTTCGCGCGGGCGCGCAGGGCGCGCGAGACGCCGTCGCGCCCCTCCGACAGCAGCCGCCGCAGTGCCGCCGGGGGGTCGTTCTCGGCGATGTAGGCGTCGGTGCGGTCGACCGTGGACTGCTCGATCACCAGGAAGGGGTAGGCGACCTCGGCGAACGTCTGGGACATGTCGCTGGTCCACTCCTTCCACACGCGCCCCACCTCGGCGAAGTACCTGTCGAGGTAGGGGACGAGCAGGGCGGCCTGGTCCGGCTCGACGAAACCGCCGAGCGTCGCCCGGTAGACGGCGTTCGGCAGGTCGCCCGCCACGATCCGCTCCCAGGCGGCCGCCTTGGCCTCGGGGGTCGGGATCGCGGCCTTGCAGGCGGCGGCGTGCCGCTCCCCGGCGGCGGTCCGGTCCCGCTCGTGCTCGGCGTCGATCTCGGCCTCGCCCGCCTTGCCGGTGGTGACGAGGCGGCGCAGCAGCGCCCAGCGCAGGTCGGTGTCGACGGTGAGACCGTCGAGGACCTGCGAGCCGTCCAGCAGGCCCTGGACGAACGCCAGGTGCTCGCCGGTGACGGCCGACGCGCTGAACGCCAGGGTGTAGGCGAGCTGGAGGTCCGAGCCGGGCTCGGCCTCGCGGGCCAGCTCCGAGAGGGTGTCGGCCATCAGGGCGAGGCCCTCCTCGCGCCACATCGGGTCGGCGTACTGCTGGACGGCGGTGCGCGCCTGCCGCAGCAGCGTCTGCGTGACCGAGATGTCGGTGACGCCGCGGATCCCCTTCACCACGAGCCGGACGTAGTCGCGCGTCGCCATCTCGGCGTCGCGGGTCATGTCCCACGCCGCCGACCAGCACAGGGCGCGCGGCAGGCTGTCCCTGACCTCGCCGATGTCCTCGATCAGCGTCTTCAGGGAGTGCTCGTCCAGGCGGACCTTGGCGTAGGTCAGGTCGTCGTCGTTGACCAGGACCAGGTCGGGCCGCTTCTTGCCGACGAGCTGCGGGACCTCGGTGCGGGCGCCGACCACGTCCAGTTCGACCCGGTCGCGCCGCACGAGCCCGTCGGCGGTCCTGTCGTACAGGCCGATGGCCAGGCGGTGCGCCCGCAGCGTCGGGTAGTCGGCCTTGGCCTCCTGCAGGACGGTGAACGAGGAGAAGTTGCCCTCAGCGTCGACCTCGTACTCGGGCCGCATCGTGTTGGCGCCGGCGGTCTCCAGCCACTCCTTCGACCAGGACGCCAGGTCGCGGCCGGACGTCTCCTCCAGCGCTCCGAGCAGGTCGGTCAGGACGGTGTTGCCCCACGCGTGCCGGTCGAAGTAGCGCCGCACGCCCTCCAGGAAGTTGTCGAGGCCGACGTAGGCCACGAGCTGCTTCAGCACGGACGCGCCCTTGGCGTAGGTGATCCCGTCGAAGTTCACCTCGACCGCGCGGATGTCGGGGATGTCGGCGGAGATCGGGTGCGTGGACGGCAGCTGGTCCTGCCGGTACGCCCACGCCTTCTCCAGGTTCGCGAACGTCGTCCACGAGCCCTTCCACTTGGTGGCCTCGGCCTGGCACAGGACGCTCATGTACGTGGCGAACGACTCGTTCAGCCACAGGTCGTCCCACCAGCGCATGGTGACGAGGTCGCCGAACCACATGTGCGCCATCTCGTGCAGGATCGTCTCGGCGCGCCGCTCGTAGGCCGCGTCGGTCACCCGGGACCTGAAGACGTAGTCCTCCAGGAACGTCACGCAGCCCGCGTTCTCCATGGCGCCCGCGTTGAACTCGGGCACGAAGAGCTGGTCGTACTTCGAGAACGGGTACGGGCGGCCGAAGACCTTCTCGAAGTAGCCGAAGCCCTGGCGGGTCACGTCCACGATCGCGTCGGCGTCGAGGTGCTCGGCCAGCGAGGCGCGGCAGTACACGCCGAGCGGGATGACGGTGCCGTCCTCGCGGCGGTACTCGTCCCGGACGACGTGGTACGGCCCGGCGACGAGCGCGGTGATGTAGGTGGAGATCTGCGGCGTGGGCAGGAAGCGCCACGTTCCGCCCTCGGCCGTGTCGGCGGCCTCGTTGGTGACGACCTCCCAGTCCTGCGGCGCCTTCACGGTCAGCTCGAAGGTGGCCTTCAGGTCGGGCTGGTCGAAGCAGGTGAACATGCGGTGCGCGTCGGCCGTCTCGAACTGCGAGTACAGGTACACGCTGTCGTCGACCGGGTCGACGAACCGGTGCAGGCCCTCACCCGAGCGGGAGTACGCGCAGTCGGCCACCACCCGCAGCTCGTTGTCGGCCGCCAGGCCGGGGAGCGGGATCCGGCCCTTCCCGGTGTCGTAGGACCCGGGATCCAGGGCCTCGCCGTTCAGGGTCACCTCCCGCACGACGGCGCCGTGCAGGTCGATGAAGGTGGACGCGCCGGGCTCGGCGCTCCCGAACCTGACCACGGTGGTGGAACCGAACCGCTCCTCGCCCGTCGTGAGGTCCAGGTCGACCGTGTACGACGCGACGCTGAGCAGCCGGGCCCGTTCCCGCGCCTCGTCGCGCGTGAGGTTGCCTGCCACATGAACTCCTTGGTCGGCTTAAAGGCTTGGTGTCCCCATGTCTACCAACCGGACGACCCTACGGCCCGTCCGCCACGGCCTTCGGTGACCTCTCGCCAACGGGAATCGGGACGGTCGCACCCGGGTTGTCGCTAGTTGGACATGCACACTCTCTAGGAGGCGACGTTGCCCGAGGACGCTCCCACACCCGTGGATTTCTGGTTCGACCCCCTGTGCCCCTGGGCGTGGATCACCTCCCGCTGGATCCTGGAAGTACAGGAGCAGCGCCCGATCGACGTGCGCTGGCATGTGATGAGCCTCGCCGTCCTCAACGAGGACAAGGACATCCCGGAGGGCTACCGGCGGATGCTCGCCGACGCCTGGGGCCCCGTCCGCGTGTGCGCGGCCGCCGAGCAGAAGTACGGCCCCGAGGTGCTCGGGCGGCTCTACACCGAGATGGGCACCCGCAGGCACCACGAGCGGCAGAAGTTCGACCGCGCGTTCTTCGAGGAGTCGCTGACCGCCGCGGGACTCGACCCGGCCCTCGCGGACGCCGCCGAGTCCACCGACCACGACGAGGCCGTGCGCGCCTCCCACAAGGACGGCATCGACCGCGTCGGCCAGGAGGTCGGCACCCCGGTGATCGAGGTCGAGGGCCACGCCTTCTTCGGCCCCGTCGTCACCCCCATCCCGCGCGGCGAGGCCGCCGTCAAGCTCTTCGACGGCGTCCTGGCGGTCGCGAGCACGCCCGGTTTCTTCGAATTGAAGCGCACGAGGACGGAGGACCCGAGTTTCGACTGAGCGCGGACCGCGGCCGTCCCCGCACTCTTTCCGGCACGCCACACATGGGTTGCTATTGCAAGGATGTTGCAACTACGAGGGGGATGCCGACAAACTAGTCCTGCTAGCTGCAAAGAGGTGGGGGTGGTTGAGTCGTGCACGTACCGGACGGATTCATCGATGCGCCGGTCTCGCTCGGGGCGGGCGTCGTCGCGGTGGCCGGGGTCGGGGTCGCGCTGCGCGGCGCCCGGCGGGAGCTGGACGACCGCACCGCGCCGCTCGCCGGGCTGACGGCCGCGTTCGTGTTCGCCGCCCAGATGCTCAACTTCCCGGTCGCGTCCGGGACGAGCGGGCACCTGCTCGGCGGGACGCTCGCCGCGATCCTCGTCGGGCCCTATACCGGCGTGCTGTGCGTGTCGGTCGTCCTGCTCATGCAGGCGCTGCTGTTCGCGGACGGGGGCCTGACCGCGCTGGGCGTCAACATCACCACGATGGCGCTGGTCACCGTGGTCACCGGTTACGGGTTGTTCCGGCTGCTGCTGCGGGTGCTGCCCAAGACGCGCGCCTCGGTGTCGGGGGCGTCGTTCACCGCGGCCGTCGTCTCGGTGCCCGCCGCGGCCGTCGCCTTCACGCTGATCTACGCGGCCGGGGGGACGACCGACGTTTCGATCGGCAAGGTCGCCGCCGCGATGATCGGCGTGCACGTGCTGATCGGCATCGGCGAGGCGCTGATCACCGCGGTGACCGTGTCGAGCGTGCTCGCCGTCCGGCCCGACCTGGTGTACGGGGCGCGCGGGCTGATGAAGCCTCTGGAGCTGCGCACGGGCGGGCGGAACGCCGCCGGACCGAAGCCGTCCCGGGCCTGAGGAGGACCACGATGACCACCAAGCGCTTCTTCGCCGGGTTCCTGCTCGTCTCCCTCGTCCTGGCCGGGATCGTCAGCTACTACGCCAGCGCGAACCCCGACGGCCTGGAGAAGGTCGCCGAGGACAAGGGCATCAGCGCCGGGGAGAAGGACCACTCGCTCAAGGACTCGCCGCTCGGCGACTACGGCGTCAAGGGCGTCGACGACGCGAGGCTGTCCGGCGGGCTGTCCGGCGTGATCGGCGTGGGCCTCGTCCTCCTCGTGGGCGGCGGGCTGTTCTGGACGGTCCGGCGGCGCGGTCCGGCCGCCGCGCCGACGGCTCCGGAGCGGGGCGGGCACGAGCCGTCCGAGCCGTCCCGGAAGGGCTGATGGGCGCGGGCCACGCGCACCGGCTCTACGTGGCGGGCGCCTCTCCGGTGCACCGGCTGCCGCCGCAGTGCAAGCTCGTCGCCGTCCTGGCGTTCGTGCTGCTGGTCGTCGCCACGCCGCGCGAGCGGATCTGGGCGTTCGGGGTGTACGCACTGCTGCTCGCGGCGGTCACGGCGGCGGGCCTGATCCCGTTCGGGACGGTCGCCCGGCGGATCGTCATCGAGGTGCCGTTCGTCGCGTTCGCCTTCCTCATGCCGTTCGTCGCCAACGGCGAGAAGATCACCGTGCTGGGGCTGCGGCTGAGCGAGAGCGGGCTGTGGGGCGCCTGGAACATCCTCGCCAAGGGCACCCTCGGCGTCGCCGCGTCGATCCTGCTGGCCGCGACGACCGAGCCGCGGCTGCTGCTGCTCGGCATCGAGCGGCTGCGGATGCCGCAGCTCATCACGCAGATCGCCACGTTCATGCTGCGGTACGGCGACGTCGTCGCCGCGGAGCTCGGCCGGATGAGGGTCGCGCGGGCGGCCCGCGGTTTCGAGGCCCGCGACATCCGCGCGACGGGGGTGCTCGCCAGGTCCGTGGGCGCCCTGTTCCTGCGCTCCTACGAGCGCGGCGAGCGGGTGCACCTGGCCATGGTGAGCCGCGGGTACGAGGGCCGGATGCCCGTCGTCGACAGCGCGGGCGCGACCGCCGCGCAGTGGACGGCCGCCGCCGCGCTGCCCTCGGCCGCGGCGCTCGTCACGCTGGCTGCTTGGATGGCCTCATGACCCCGTCGCTGGAGGTGAAGGGCCTCGCCTATGCGTATCCCGACGGCACGCAGGCGCTGTACGGCGTCGACCTGACGGTCGGGCGCGGGGAGCGCGTCGCCCTGCTCGGACCGAACGGCGCCGGGAAGACCACGCTCGTCCTGCACCTGAACGGCATCCTGCACGGCGGCCTGGGCGAGGTCCGGGTGGGCGGTCTCGCCGTCGACCCGAAGGACAGGAAGGCGCTGCGGGAGATCCGCCGCCGCGTCGGGATCGTCTTCCAGGACCCCGACGACCAGCTGTTCATGCCGACCGTCCGGGAGGACGTCGCGTTCGGCCCCGCCAACCTCGGCCTGCGCGGCGCCGACCTGGACCGCCGGGTGCGGGACGCGCTGGCCCGCGTCGGCATGCTGGACGCCGCCGGCCGTCCGCCGCAGCACCTCAGCTTCGGCCAGCGCCGCCGCGTCGCCGTCGCCACCGTCCTGGCGATGGAGCCGGAGATCCTCGTGCTGGACGAGCCGTCCTCCAACCTGGACCCGGCCAGCCGCCGCGAGCTCGCCGAGATCCTGCTGAGCCTGGACGTGACGGTCCTGATGGTCACGCACGACCTGCCGTACGCGGCGGAGCTGTGCCCGCGGTCGGTGATCCTCTCCGGGGGCGTCATCGCGGCCGACCGCCCCACCCGCGACCTGCTCACCGACGCCGAACTGCTCGCGGCGCACCGCCTGGAACTGCCCTTCGGGTTCGACCCGGCCGCGGCCCTGCGCTGACCCTCCCCGCCCCGCGCTGACCCGCCCCGCCCCGCCCCGCCCCGCGCCGGATCGCCGGCACTTCGGCCGTTCCGCTTGCCCGCCCGGCTCCGCTCCGGGAGACTCGTTACCTGACAGTGGTAACGGTTTTCATATCCAGAATGGGGGCATTCATGAAGGTTGCGTTCGTCGGCAAGGGCGGCAGCGGCAAGACCACCCTGTCGGCGCTGTTCGTCCGCCATCTGGCCGGACGCGGGCTGCCCGTGGTCGCCATCGACGCCGACATCAACCAGCACCTCGGCGTGGCGCTCGGGCTCGACGAGGGCCGTGCCGCCAAGATCCCCGCGCTGGGCGACCGGCTCACCGGGCTCAAGGAGCACCTGCGCGGCGCCAACCCGCGCATCTCCTCCGCGGCCGCGATGGTCAAGACCACCCCGCCCGGCTCCGGGTCGCGGCTGCTGCGGTTCCGCGGCGACGACCCCTTCCACGAGGCGGGCCAGGAGGTCGACGGCGTCACGCTGCTCGCCACCGGCCCGTTCAACGACGACGACCTCGGCGTGGCCTGCTACCACTCCAAGACCGGCGCGGTGGAGCTCTACCTCAACCACCTGGTGGACGGGCCCGGCGAGTACGTCGTCGTCGACATGACCGCCGGCGCCGACACGTTCGCCTCCGGCCTGTTCACGCGGTTCGACCTGATGTTCCTGGTCGCCGAGCCCACCCGCAAGGGCGTCGGCGTCTACCGGCAGTACACCGAGTACGCCCGCGACTACGACGTCGCCATCCGCGTCGTCGGCAACAAGGTGCAGTCCGAGGAGGACGTCGCCTACCTGCGCGAGCACGTCGGCGACGACCTTCTGACGTGGGTCGGCCAGTCCGCCGCCGTCCGGGCGCTGGAGCAGGGCCGGGACGGCGTCGCGCTGGAGGACGGCAACCTCGCCGCCCTCGACCGCATGCGCGCCGAGGTGGACGGCCGGGTCAAGGACTGGGACGAGTTCCAGCGGCAGGCCGTGGAGTTCCACGTCAAGAACGCGCGCAGCTGGGCGAGCCGGGCCGCGGGGGAGGACCTCGAAGCGCAGGTCGACCCCGGGTTCCGCTTCCCCGTCCCCACCCGCTAGCCCCTACTGCGGGTAGTCCGGGCCCTACCGGCGGAGACGGAACGGCACTACTCTGCCCGCCATGACGATGCGGCGGATGCTCGCGATGACGGGCGGCGCGGTGGTTCCCATGGCCCTCCTCGCGCTGCTCTTCGGCAACCAGTGGGTCGTCGACGAGATCAACAAGAGCGACATCAGGTACGACGAGGGCATCGGGCCGGTGGTGTCGTGGCTGCTCACGCTAGCCTGGCGGATCACTCCGGCGGGAAGCCTCGGCGTCAAGCAGGTGGTCGCGGAGGACTTCGGCCTGCTCGTCTTCTTCGGCGTCCTGGTGGGCCTGGTGCTGGCGGGCGCCCGGCTGGCGGACCCCGAGCGCGGCCCGTTCGGCGCGCTGGTCATCGGCTGGTGGGCGGCGGTCGTCGCGGGCGGCGTCGCCGGGATCGTGGCCGCGCCGCTGACCCGCTGGGCGTTCGAGTTCCACGACGGGTCGTTCGGCCGGACCTTCAGCTCCACGGTCGGCCAGGGCGCCTCCTTCGGCTTCGCGTTCGGGTGGCTGGCCGGGCTCGGCGCGCTGGCCGGGTTCTTCCTCGCCCGCACCCACGCGTCCGGGCCCCGGCCGCGGCAGCCCTACGCCCCGGCCCAGCCCTACCTGGCCCCGCAGGGCGCGCCGATGCGGCAGCAGCCCTATCCGCAGCAGATGCAGCCGCACCCCTCCGCCGTCCCCTACGTCCCGCCGCAGGGGCAGCCGCAGCAGCCCGCCTGGGGCGCCGCGCCCGTCGCGCATCCCCCGCAGCCGGGGCAGTTCGGCGTGCCGGCCGTGCCGCCGCAGGCGCCCGCGCCGCCGCAGGAGCAGCCGGCCCCCGAGGCGCCCGAAGAGCCGGAGGGGACGCCGGACGGGCGGCAGGAGGGGAGCCCGGAAGAGGCGCCGGAGGGACCGCGGGAGCCGGCGGAGGGCTCCGAGGACGGCCCGGAGGAAGGCTCCGAGGGCGAGGCCCCCGAGGACGACGACCTCGACCTCGACGACCGGACGATGATCGACCGCAAGCGGGACGGCGCCTGACCCCCGCGCGCGGGCCGGGCGCGGGCCTGCGACAATCGGGCGCATGCGCGTGTTTCTTGGATCCGACCATGCCGGCTTCGAGCTGAAGGAGCACCTGGTCTCCTGGCTGGGGCGGAACGGGCACGAGGCCGTCGACTGCGGCGCGTTCGTGTACGACGCCGTGGACGACTACCCGCCGTTCGTCCTGCGGGCGGCCGAGCGGACGGCGGCCGAGCCGGGAGCGCTCGGCGTGGTGATCGGCGGCTCCGGCAACGGCGAGGCGATCGCGGCGAACAAGGTCAAGGGCGTGCGAGCCGCCCTGGTCTGGAACGAGGACACCGCCACGCTCGCCCGCGAGCACAACGACGCGAACGTCATCGCGCTCGGGGCGCGGCAGCACGACCTGGACACCGCGGCCCGTTTCCTGGAGCTGTTCCTCGCGACGTCCTACTCCAAGGAGCCGCGCCACACCCGGCGGATCAGGATGCTCGGCGCCTACGAGCACACCGGCGAGCTGCCCCCGCTGCCGCGCGAGGGCTGACCGGCCGGCGCCGCCCCGGCTAGCGCCCGTTCTCGGGGGGCCGGCGGGCGCCGCGCTTGTCGAGGCGGCGCCGCTCGTTCTTCTCGGCCTTGGTCCGCCTGCCGTTGTCACCGGACTTGTTCGGGTTCGCTCCGGAGGCGGCCGCGGGTCCCGGGCCGGCGCCGGGCGGTTCCCCGCCCCCGGCGCCCGGCCGTGAGACGTCGCGGGCCCGCATCGCCGCGTCCACCGTGATCCGCATGCCCGACTGGACCATGTGCCGCTCCCTGCCGCGTTGGTTGCAAGGCCACATTTACCCAGATTTCGCGTAGCACGATCGTTACAGTGCGTCACTGGTGCTCTCGGATACTGACCGACCGGGCGCATTGCTCGATACAGTGCCGGAGTCATGCTTCAACGTCTGGTGCAGCTGCTCCCGCCGCGTGTGCGTGCCGTGCTGCGCAGGATTCCGTTCCTGGTCGTGCTCTACCGGTGGCTGAGGCGGGGCACGCTGACCCGGGACCGGTACGTCTTCGCGGCCCTGGCGGTCCTCGCGGTCGCGATCGGCATCGCCACGTCCGGTGACTCGCGCGGGCTGGCCCCCTCCGGGGCGCTGGTGCTGATCGTGGTGGTCGGCGGGCTGCTGCTGAAGGTGCGGAGCCTGGCCGCCCTCCTGGCGATCGTGGCCGCGATGGCCGCCTACAACGTCTGGAAGGACGTCGCCGCGTTCGGCCTCGGCATGATCGCCACGCTGGGCATCACGGCGGTGCTCGCCATCACCCTCGCCCGGACCCGCCAGCAGCTCGGCGTGCAGGGCCTGCGCGGCGACTCGATGCTGCTGGAGCTGCGCGACCGGCTCCGGCGGCACGGCGAGATGCCCGAGCTGCCGGACGGCTGGAGCTCGCAGGTCGTGATGCTGCAGGCGGGGGGCTCCTCGTTCGGCGGCGACTTCGTGGTCTCGGCCTCCGACGGCGCGACGCTGGAGGTCGCGCTGGTCGACGTGTCCGGCAAGGGCACCGACGCCGGAACGAGAGCGCTGATGCTGTCGGGTGCCTTCGGGGGCCTGCTTGGATCGGTCCAGCCCGAGAACTTCCTGCCGGCCTGCAACGTCTACCTGCAGCGCCAGCGGTGGGACGAGGGCTTCGTGACGGCCGTGCACGTCGTCGTCGACCTGCGCACGGGGGAGTACACGGTCGAGTCGGCGGGGCACCCGCCCGCCGTCCAGTTCGACGCGGGCAGCGGCGCCTGGCGGGTCAGCTCCGCCAAGGGCGTGGTGCTGGGCGTGGTGCCCGACCTGAACTGCGTGCCCGAACGCGGGCAGCTGCGTCCGGGCGACGCGCTGCTCCTGTACACCGACGGCCTGGTGGAGTCGCCCGGCAGCGACCTCGACGCCGGGATCGACCGGCTGCTCGGCGAGGCGGAGCGGCTCGTCCCGCAGGGCTTCGGCCGCGGCGCGCGGGAGCTGGTGGAGACGATGGCCGCGACCCGCGACGACGACTGCGCTCTGGTCCTGGTCTGGCGCACCTGACGGGCGCGGCGGCGCGGCGGGCCGGCCTCAGTGCTTGGACCTGCCCTTGGCCTTGCCGTGCTTCGCGGCGTGCTTGGCCCTCGACTTCGGCTTCCCCTCCTGCGGCTTCTGCTTCGGCCTCTGCCTGCCGGTCTTCGCCGGCGGCCGCTTGGACGTTCCGGCCCTGACGGCGCCCGCCTTCTTCGTCGGCGCGGCGGAGACCGCCGGCGCGGACGGGCCGGGCGCGTCCGGCGAGGAGGGCGGAGCGGCCCTGGCCCCGGTGATCCCGAGGACGACCGCCCCGACCAGGAGGGTGCCGGCCGCGGCGCCGGCACCCGCCAGCAGCCGCGTGCGGGTGGACGTCGTGGCGCCCGCCACGCCGAGCGGCGTGAACGCCCTGGTGTCGGTGTCCTCGGCGCTGGACTTGCACTTGCGGGACCGGAACGGCGTCGGGGGGCCCGGTACGGGGCGTCGCTGCCGGGAGCGCGGCGGAAGGGAGCGCCGGGGCGCGTCGCCCGGCGGGACGGGGCGCGGTGCGAGGCGGTCCGCGGCGTGCGGCTGCGGCTGCTCGACAAGGGCGAGCAGCAGGTCGGTCGCGGTGGGCCGGTCCGCCGGGTCCTCCGCCAGCGCCCACCGGACGAGCGGGACCAGCGCGTCCGGAAGGCCGGACAGGTCGGCGTCCCCGGCCGCGGTGCGCAGCGTCGCGGGATCGCCGCCGATCGGCATCTGCCCCGTCCCGGCGTGGGCGATGAGGCAGCCCCAGGAGAAGATGTCGGCCGCCTGGGACGAGGGGCCCCCGACGAGCACCTCCGGGGCGATCCATCCCGGGGTGCCGAACACCTGGCCGGTCGTGGCGGGGTCGTCCGGCGCGTCCTGGCTGCCCGCGATGCCGAAGTCGATGACGCGGCATCCGGACAGGGTGAGCATTACGTTGGCGGGCTTGAGGTCGCGGTGCACGAGCCCCGCCGCGTGGATCGCGGCGAGCGCCGAGGCGACGCCCACGGCGACGCCGTGCAGGTCGGCGGGCGGCAGCGGGCCGCCGGCGGTGAGCCGGTCGTGCAGGGACACGCCCCCGACGTAGTCGGTGACGAGGTAGGGCAGGCCGTCCTGCTCGCCCTGCGCGAGGACCCGCGCGGTGCAGAAGGAGGCGACCCGGCTCGCGAGGTGCGCCTCGTCGCGGAAGCGCCGCCGGTAGGACGGGTCGTCGGCGAGGTGCGGGTGGATCGTCTTCACCGCGACGCGCCCGCCCGAGACCGGGTCGGCCCCGAGGAAGACCGTCCCCATGCCGCCGGATCCGAGCCTGCCCAGCAGCCGGTGGCCGCCGACCTCGCGGGGGTCGGCGGGTTCGAGTGGCCTGAAGTCAGTGTCCATACGGTGCCTCAGCACCCCCCTTCCGTCTCTCCCGCCCACCCCTCCCCTTTCGGCGGCGAATTATGGCGGGTTTTTCCGAAGAAGGGCGGAAACGTGATCGTCACGTCGATGTAGCACCCCGTGCACCCGGGGCGTGCACAGTGGCAGGAGCGGTGCCCGCGTGGGCGGCTCCCCAGGGGTGGGAGGCGCCGCCCGCGCGGGCACCGGTCCGGTATGCGGCGATGTTTCGCCGGGCGACGGCCCGGTAAGAACCGTCCTGCGCTCTCCCCCCGGCGCGTCGGCGCGGCGCGGCGCCGGCCACCGCGTGCGAGCCGGAAGGGGGAGGGGCGCCGGGTGCGCATACTCGGGGACCTGCTGTCGCCGTCGTGCTGGTCGGTGCGGACCCGCGTGACCGCGGCCGCGACTCTGATCGTCGCGCTCCTGCTCATCGCCGGCGTCACGCTCTTCTACCAGGCCCTCCGCGGCACCGTCTACCGCGGGCTGCACGAGCGCGGCACCCTGGTCGTCACCGAACTCGCCACGCTCGTGCGCGAGACCGACCTGCGCGGGACGCTCCGCGTCGAGGATCCCGGCTTCCCGCTGCTCCAGGTCCTGGACGGCGACGGCAACGTGCTCGCGGCCAGCGAGACCCTGCACGGCCGCGGCCCGGTGCGGGCTCCGGTCTCGCCGGTGGCGGGCCGCCCCGAGTACCACACCCTGCAACTCCGGGGGCTGGCCGATTTCTACTTCGTCACCGAGCGGGTGGACACCCGCTACGGCACCCGTACGGTCGCCGTCGGCGCGCCCATCACGACGTTCACCCGCTACAGGCCGGCGTTCCTCGCCCTGCTCGGCGGGGCGGTGCTGGTCGCGACCGCCGCGGTGGGCTGGATCGTGTCGCTGTCGGTGCGCCGGGCGCTGCGGCCGGTGCGGGTGATGAGCGCCGAGATGACGGAGATCACCGGCGGCGCCGACCGCCGGGTGACCGTGCCGGATCCGAACGACGAGATGTCCGAGCTGGCCGAGTCGGTGAACGTCATGCTGAACCGGCTGGAGGACGTCCTCACGCGGCAGCGCGCGTTCGTCGCGGACGTCTCGCACGAGCTGCGCAGCCCGCTGACGGGGCTGCGCACCCAGCTGGAGGCGGCGCTGGAGCAGCCGGAGGACGAGGACTGGCCCGCGGTCGCCCGGGCGGTCCTCGCCGACGCCGACCGGCTGCAGGGCATCGTCGGCGACCTGCTCATCCTGGCGAAGCTCGGCGCGGGCGTGCACGTCGCGCGGGATCGGGTCGACCTAGGCGAGCTGGTCCGGGCGGAGGTGGGCCGGCGGTCGCGCCGGGTCCCGGTCGAGGTCGCGGCGGACGAGGGCGTCACGGCCCGGGTCACCGAGGCCCAGCTGGTCCGGCTGCTGACGAACCTGCTGGACAACGCCGAGCGGCACGCGCGGTCGCGGATCTGGGTGAGGGTGACCGCGGACGGGCCGGAGGCGGTGCTGGAGGTCCGCGACGACGGATCCGGGATCGCGCCGGAGGACCGCGAGCGGATCTTCTGGCGGTTCCACCGGCTCGCCGAGGGCCGCGACCGCGACCGCGGCGGCACCGGTCTCGGGCTGACGATCTCCCGCGACATCGCCCGCGCGCACGGCGGCACGCTCGTGGCCGCCGACAGCGACCAGGGCGCCCATTTCGTCCTGCGCATCCCCCGCGAGGACCTCTAGGGAAGGGCCAGGGGCGGGCGCCGCACGCCGTGCCGGGTCGCCCGCTCGAACGCGTGACCGATCTGCAGGACGGCGAGGTCCGCGTGGTGGGGGCCGACGATCTGCAGCCCGACCGGCAGCCCGTCCGAGGTGAACCCGGCGGGCACCGACAGCGCGGGGGATCCGGTCGCCGAGATGAGGAAGCAGGACCGCATCCACTCCAGGTAGTCGCGCATCGGCCGGCCGGCGACCTCGCCCGGGTACTCGGCGCCGGCGTCGAAGGGCGGGACCTGGCTGACCGGCAGCAGCAGCGCGTCGTAGCGCTCGAAGAACTCCCGGACGCGGTGGAACAGCGCCGTGTGGAGCGTCTCGGCGCGGCCGAGGTCGGCGCCGGTGAGGGAGCGGCCGGCGTCGATGTTCTCGGCGAGGGAGGGCTTGAAGTCGGCGCGGCGCTCGTCCAGCAGGGGGCGCAGGGTGATGTCCCAGTGCCAGGCCCGCAGGGTCCGGAAGACCTCGTCGGCGCCGGTCAGGTCGGGGGAGGCCTCCTCGACCGCGCAGCCCATCTCCTCGAACACCTCGGCGGCGGGTCGCAGGACGGCGGTGACGGCCGGGTCGACGGGGATCGTCCCGCCGAGGTCGGGGGCCCAGGCGAGGCGCAGGCCGGCGAGGTCGCGGTCCAGCGGCGCGGCGAACGCCCGCCCGGGCGTCTCCAGCGCGATCGGGCTGCGCGGGTCGGGGCCGGCGAGCACCGACAGCAGCAGCGCGGCGTCCGCGACGTCCCGGGCCATCGGGCCCTGCACGCCCAGCGTCGACCAGCCCGCGAGGACCGGCCAGGACGGCACCCGGCCCGGCGACGGGCGCAGCCCGACGACATTGCAGAACGACGCGGGGTTGCGCAGCGAGCCGCCCATGTCGCCGCCGTCCGCGAGCGGCTGCATCCCGCACGCCAGTGCGGCCGCGGCGCCGCCGCTGCTGCCGCCCGCCGAGCGGGACGGGTCGTAGGGGTTGCGGGTCAGGCCGAACACCGGGTTGAAGGTGTGGGAACCGGCGGCGAACTCCGGCGTGTTCGTCTTGCCGAGCGTGACGGCGCCCGCGGCGCGGATCCGCTCGATGACGAGTTCGTCGCGGTCCGGGACATGGTCGGCGAAGATCGGCGACCCGGACGTGGTGCGGATGCCGGCGGTGGCGTGGGTGTCCTTGTGCGCCACGGGCAGGCCGTGCAGCGGGCCCGGCCGCTCCCCGGCGGCCAGCCGCTCGTCGGCCTCCCGCGCCTGCCGCCACGCCCGCTCGGCGACCAGCGTGACAATGGCGTTGACCTGCGGGTTCGTCCGCTCGATCTGGTCGAGATGCGCCTGCAGGACCTCGCGCGCCGACAGTTCGCGGGCGCGGATCCGGCGCGCCAGGTCGCGGGCGGACGCGAAACAGATCTCCTCGGACACATGCCCTCCTCGTGCGCGGGGTCCCACCAGTGTCCACCCCGCGCGCCCGGCGGTCCCGGGGTGAGGTCATCATGCAGGGGAGACCGGCGGGAGGTGATTCGTGACGGAACGTGTCGGGGCGCGCGAACTGCTGCGCCGCGTGCTGGACGAGGACGCCTGGACGTCCTGGGACACCCCGCCCGCAGGGGAGCCGCCCCCTTCCCCCGCCTACGCCGAGGATCTCGCCGCCGCCCGCGAGCGCAGCGGCTGCGACGAGGCCGTCCTGACGGGGGAGGGCCTGCTGCGCGGGCGCCGCGTCGCGTTCGTCGTGTCGGAGTTCCGGTTCCTCGCGGGCTCGATCGGCCTCGCCACCGCCGACCGGATCGTCGCGGCCGTCGAGCGCGCCACCGCCGCGGGCCTGCCGCTGCTCGCCGCGCCGTCCTCCGGCGGCACCCGCATGCAGGAGGGGACGGCCGCGTTCGTGCAGATGGCCCGCATCACCGCCGCCGTCATGGCGCACCGGGCCGCCGGACTGCCCTACCTGGTCTACCTGAGGCATCCGACGACCGGCGGGGTGTTCGCCTCGTGGGGGTCGCTCGGGCACGTGACGGCCGCCGAGCCCGGCGCGCTGATCGGGTTCCTCGGGCCGCGCGTCTACGAGGGCCTGTACGGGGAGCCGTTCCCGCCGGGGGTGCAGGTCGCCGAGAACCTGGCGGCCAAGGGCCTGCTCGACGCCGTCGTGGCCATCGACGATCTCGCCGGGGCGGCGTCCGCCGCGCTGGACGTCCTGTGCGGGCGGCCGCCCACGGCTCCCTCGCCCCTGCCCGAGAGCGTCCCGCCGGAGGGGACGGCGTGGGACTCGATCGAGCGGTCGCGCCGTCCGGACCGTCCGGGCGTCCGCGAACTGCTGCGCCACGGCGCCGCGGACGTGACGCCCCTCTCGGGTACCGGCCAGGGGGAGGCGGAGCCCGGCCTGCTGCTCGCCCTGGCCCGTTTCGGCGCGGCGCCGTGCGTCCTGGTGGGCCAGGACCGGCGCGGCGGCCACCCGCTGGGCCCGGCCGGGCTGCGCGTCGCGCGGCGCGGGATGCGGCTGGCCGCCGAGCTGGGCCTGCCGCTGGTCACCGTGGTCGACACGCCCGGCGCCGTCCTGTCGGCCGCCGCGGAGGAGGGCGGGCTCGCGGGCGAGATCGCCCGCTGCCTCGCGGACCTGATCACCCTCCCGGCGCCGACGCTCTGCCTGCTGCTGGGCGAGGGCACGGGCGGCGCCGCGCTGGCGCTGCTGCCCGCCGACCGCGTCCTGGTGGCCCGGCACGCCTGGCTCTCGCCGCTGCCGCCCGAAGGCGCCTCGCTGATCGTCCACCGGACCCCGGCGCGGGCCGGCGAGATGGCCGAGGCGCAGGGCGTCCGGTCGGCGGACCTGCTGCGCGGCGGGTCGGCGGACGTGCTCGTCGACGAGCGCCCGGACGCCGCCGACGAGCCGGAGGCGTTCTGCCGCCGCGCCGCCGCGGCGGTGGAGCGGGGGCTGTCGGGCCTCGCGCCCGGCGCCCCTGCCGCCCGCCAGGCGCGCTACCGTCGGGGATCATGACCGAGACCGTGTCCCGCGCCTACGACGCCATCGCCGACCTCTACGCCGACCTCTTCCGCGACGCGCTCGACGAGCTCCATCTGGACCGGGCGATGATCGGCGCGTTCGCGGCGATGGTCCCGGCCGGGCCGGTCGCCGACCTCGGCTGCGGCCCCGGCCGCGGGACGGCGCTGCTGCACGGCCTCGGCCTGGACGCGTTCGGACTCGACCTGTCGCCCGCCATGATCGCCCGGGCCCGCGCCGACCACCCGCACCTGCGCTTCGACGAGGGCGACATCACGGCCCTCGACCTTCCGGACGGCGGCCTGGCGGGCGTCCTGTCGTGGTATTCGACCATCCACCTGGGACCGGCGGAGATCGCGCGCGCCTTCGCCGAGTTCCACCGGGTGCTGGCCCCCGGCGGCCTGGTACTGCTCGGGTTCCAGTCGACCGACGAGGGCGAGGCGGAGGCGTTCGACCACAAGGTCGCCCTCGCCTACCGCAGGCCCGTCGACGACATCGCCGAGATGGCCGCCCGGGCCGGGCTGGTGGAGGTGGCGCGGCTCCTGCGCCGGCCTGCGGAGAACGAGCGCCCCCTCCCCGCCGGCGCCCTCCTGGCCCGCAAACCCTGAGGGCCGCCGCGGCCACCGCCCAACGGACGCCTGGACCAGGGCGGTGGAGGGCGTCAGCCGCGGGCGCGGCGGCCCGAGCGCCGGGGCGGTGGCGGTGACTGCTCCCGCAGCGCCGCCCGCCGCCCCTCGCCCTCCTCCTCCAGGTGCTCGACCACCGACCGGAGCGTCTGGGCGAGCGCGCGGTTCTCCTCGCCGCTCAGCCTCTCCACCACGAACGCCTCCTCGGCGTTGAACGCCGGGAACAGCCGCCGCATCAACTCGTGCCCCCCGCCGGTCAGCCGCAGCAGGACCAGCCGCCCGTCCGTCGCGTGCGCGCGGCGCTCGATCAGGCCGCGCCCCTCCAGCGTCTTCACGACCCCGGTGAGCGTGCCCTTGGAGATGCCCGCCTCCTCGGCGACGTGCCGCGTCTCCATCTCGTCCCAGATCCACACCACCCACAGGACGACGAACGACGTCCACGTCAGGTCGGCGCTGCGCAGGACCGAGCCCTCCAAGTGCTGCCGGATCGCCGCGGCGGCGCGGTAGACGTTGGACACCGCCATCATCGCGTCGTGCCGCAGCGGCACGTCCCCGAGCCGCCGCTGGATGGCCCGCTCGGTCTCCTGCGGGGTGTGATGCCTGGTCACGTACGTCCTCCCGTGGGGTCCGGCGCCGGTGAACCGCTCGCGCGCCGCTGGCGGACCGAAGGCGAATCTACCCCCGGCGAAGGTCGTTCGGTTCCGTACGATCCCGGTGACCCGGCCCGGGTTTCCCCCGTACGGGGGAGGGGGATGCCGCCCGCGGGTGATCAGCGCGGGCGGGGCGGGCGCGAGGGTTGGGCCATGACCTTTGCGAGCACATCCTCGGTTCCGTTCGCGCGGCTGCGCGCCGGCTGGGGCGCCGCGCACGCGCCGGTGGCGGGCGTCCCGCGATGGGCGCGGATCGCGGCCATGGCCGTCCCGTTCACCGTCCTGCCGTCCGGGCTGTGGCGGATCGCCGCCTTCGCCCTCCACCTGCCGATCCTCAGCGGCAGCGCCCTGGACTCGGAGACCGCGGGAGGCGATCTTCCCGGCTGGGTGCCGCTGGAGGCGTACGTGGTGCTCCTGTCGATCGTGTCGGAGGTGGTGGCCTTCACCGCGATCGGCCTGGTCGCCGGCTGGGGCGAGGTGTTCCCGCGGTGGCTGCCGGGCCTGCGGGGACGGCGCGTGCCGGTCATGGCCGCCGTGGTGCCGGGCCTCGCGGGCGCCGCGATCCTGACCCCGATGTGGACGGCCTCCGTCGTGAACTGCCTGGTGTTCCAGGAGACCGTCCAGGGGCGTCCGCTGCCCGACGACTTCCCGATCCACTTCCACGACTGGCAGGGCGTGCTCGGTGCCGTCGCCTACGCGCCGCTGGTGGCGTGGGGGCCCCTGCTCGCCGCCGTCACGCTCGCCTACTGGCACCGCCGAACGCGCGCTTCCTGACCGGCATGCGCGCGGCCTGATGGGCGACGCGTGCGGCCCGCCGGACCCAGACGGGACGACATGGTCGAGCCGGATCGGTGCGGCGGTCACCGGAGCGCTGGGGCTGTGGCGCCGGGCTACTGGGGAGTACGGTGTGCGGGACCCGAGGGCTGGAGGCTGGTGTGGCGTCGTTGACCGAGAAGGTGCCGGCGGGGGTGACCGGGGCCGTGCTCCGCGCCGTGTTCGCGCTGCCGGGGCCGGTGAAGCGGCTCATCGCCGGGGCGCCGGTGCGGCGGGACGGGCAGCAGCTGGCGCTGGACGCGCAGCTCCTGCTGACGATGATGCGGCTGGAGGGCGAGCGGAGGCTGGCCGGAGGCACGGTCGAGGACGCGCGGCGGGGGATCGCCCGCGGGCAGTCGTACCTGCCGAAGGTGCCGGCGCGGCCGGTCCGGACGCGGAAGGTGGACGCGGGCGGCGTGCCGGCGCGGCTCTACACGCCGAAGGGCCTGGCCGAGGGATCCCCGCTCCTCGTCTTCTACCACGGCGGCGGCTGGGTCATCGGGAGCCTCGACACGCACGACACGGTGTGCCGGTACCTCGCCGTGCACGCGGAGGTGCGGGTGCTGTCGGTGGACTACCGGCTCGCGCCCGAGCACCCGTACCCGGCGGCGACCGACGACGCGCTGGCCGCCTACGAGTACGCGGCGGCCCACGCCGGCGACCTCGGCGCCGACCCGGGGGCCGTCGCCGTCGGAGGCGACAGCGCCGGCGGCAACCTCGCGGTGGTCGTGGCGGTGCTGGCGCGGCGGACGCCGGACTTCGCGCTGCTGTACTACCCGGCGATCGACATGTCCGTCCTGCGGAGGTCGCGGGACCTGTTCGCCGACGGGTTCTACCTGACCGACGCCGACATGACGTGGTTCAGCGACCGCTACTGCCCGGAGTCGCGGCGCGCCGAGCCGGCCGCCTCGCCGCTGCTGTTCGACGATCTCTCCGGCTTCCCGCCCACCTACCTCGTCACCGCCGGGTTCGACCCGCTGCGGGACGAGGGGGAGGAGTTCGCCGAGCGGCTGCGGAAGGCCGGCGTGCCCGTCGCGCTGAGGCGGCAGGAGGACCTCATCCACGGGTTCGCGAACATGTGGTCCCTGGGCGGGCGGTTCCGGGAGGCGGCGTCCGAGGCGGCCGGGGCCCTGCGCACCGGGCTGTACGCGGGGCCCCGCGGCCGGGGCTAGAGGGGCAGGCCCGTGAGGATCATGACCTTCTCCTCGGTGTAGTCGGCGATCGCCGACCGCAGCCCCTCGCGGCCCACGCCGGAGTCCTTCACGCCGCCGTAGGGCATCTGGTCGGCGCGGTAGGACGGGACGTCGCCGATCACGACGCCGCCCACGTCCAGCTCGCGGTGGGCGCGGAACGCCACGTCCAGGCTCCGGGTGAACACGCCCGCCTGGAGGCCGAACTTGGAGTCGTTGACGAGGGCGAACGCCTCGTCGACGCCGTCCACCGGCTGGACGAACGCGACCGGGCCGAAGACCTCCTCGCGGGCGATCCTGGAGTCGGGCGGGACGTCGGCGAGGACGGTCGGCGCGTACGCGGCGCCCTCGCGGGTGCCGCCGGTGAGGACGCGCGCGCCCGCGGCGACGGCCTCCTCCACCCAGGTCTCGACGCGCTGGGCGGCCTCCTCGTTCACGAGCGGGCCGACCTGGGTCTTGTCGTCCCAGGGGTCGCCGGTGACGAGGGAGGAGACCGTGTCGACCAGCTTCGGCAGGAACTCGTCGAGGACGGTCCGGTCCACGTAGACGCGCTGGACGGCGATGCAGCTCTGCCCCGCCTGGTAGTTGGCGAACAGCCCGATCCGCTTGGCGGCCCAGTCCAGGTCGGCGTCGGGCAGCACGACGGCCGCGCCGTTGCCGCCGAGTTCGAGGGTGACGTGCTTGCGCGGCGCCCGGTCGTTGATCGCCCAGCCGACCGGCACCGAGCCGGTGAACGACACGATCGGCAGCCGCGGGTCGTCGACCAGGGCGGAGGCCCGGTCGTTCGGCACCGGCAGGACCGAGAACATCCCGGCGGGCAGGTCGGTCTCGGCCAGCAGCTCGCCGAGCAGCAGCGCCGACAGCGGCGTCGCGGGGGCGGGCTTGAGGACGATCGGCGCGCCCGCGGCGATCGCCGGCGCGATCTTGTGGGCGGCGAGGTTCAGCGGGAAGTTGAACGGCGAGATGCCGAGCACCGGGCCCTTCGGCACGCGGGTGATGTAGGCCATCCGGCCCTCGGCGGCCGGGTCGGTGTCGAGCCGCTGCGTCGTGGCGGCGATGCGGCGGGCCTCCTCGGCGGCGAACCGGAACGTGGACACCGCCCGGGTCACCTCGCCGCGCGCCCACAGCAGCGGCTTGCCGTTCTCGCCGGTGATCAGCCGGGCGACCTCCTCGGCGCGCTCGGCGAGCCGCGCCGACACGTGCGCGAGGGCCTCGGCCCGCACGTGCAGGGGCAGCGCCGCGGCCTCCCGGCGGACGGCGTCGGCCGCGGCGACCGCCTCCTCCACCTGCGCGGGCGTCGGCACCGCCGCCGTCCCGACCACGCGGCCGTCGTAGGGATGCGTAACGGTCAGCTCACCGTCACCGGTCTCGGGCCGGCCGGCCAGCCAGAATGGGGTCACGTTCATGCGTTTCACGGTATCCGCGGCGCGCGCGATTGGGAGTCGCCGCGATGTCCAATCGGTTCCTCGCCGTTGGACGTGATGGAGAGCGCGATCCACAGTTCGGCGCGGACGGCCGGATCGTCGGGGTCGCGCCCGAGGAGCTCGGCCGCCTTGCGCATCCGCGAGCGCAGCGTGTGCCGGTGGACACCGAGCGCCCGCGCCGCCGCCTCCCCCTGCCCGTTGGCCGCGACATAGGCCCGGACGGTCTCGACCAGGCCCTCCGCGCGGAGGGGGGCGAGGAGCGCGTCGGCGAAGGCGTGCGCGAGGCCGGGGTCCATCAGCCCGAGCACGCCCTGCCCGGGGAGCCGGGAGTAGTGCAGGACGTCCCGGCCCGACCGCCCGGCCGCCGCGAGGGCCTCCTCGGCCTGCCGCAGCGCGGGCCGCAGGTCCCCGGACGCGGGGTCGCTGACGCCGATCGGGCCGCTGCCCGCCAGGAGGCGCTCGACCGTCCCGACCGCCCCGTCCGGCACGATCACGGCGATGTGCCCTGCGAGGGCCAGCGCCGGGCACCGCGCCCCTGCCGCGTCGGACTCCAGCGCGTCCAGGACGGCGGCCCCGCCCGCGCAGGCCAGCACCCGCACTTGCCCGCGCGGGATCGCCGGGCCCTCGTCCGGGCGGCCGAGCAGCAGCGCCGCCAGCGATGCCCGGAGCTCGCGTCCGGTGCGCGGCGTCTCCGACTGCAGCGTCAGCAGGGCGACGGCGGCGCCCACGATTGTGTGCGCGGTGGGAGGGAGCGGCGCGTCCGCGCCCACCGCGAGGAACCCGCGCGGCCGGCCGCCCAGCCCGATGCGCTGCACGACGATGTGGTCGTCGGGGACGGCCAGCGCGACGCTCGCGGCCGGGCCGCCCCGGTCCGGGCGGCGCCGCAGCCGGGCCAGCTCGGGCGCGAGGTCCCCGGCGCGGTCGCGGGCGCGGGCGGGTTCGGCGTGCCGGACGTCGCCGGAGGCGTCCAGCAGCAGCGCCCAACCCCCGAGCAGCCGGGCCAGCCGGGCGACCAGCGCGCCGGGGCCGGTGAGCGCGGCGCGGGTCAGCTCCCGCTGGGCCTGGAACGCGCGGGTCACGTCCTCGTACCACTCGGCGGCGAGCACCCGGGAGACCGCCTTGCCGATCGCGATGAACGGGGTGGGGCGCGGTACCTCCAGCAGCACCAGCCCCTGGTCGCGGGCCGCGGCGAGCAGCTCGGCGGGGACGGTCTCGTGGATGACGCCGACCGCGAACCCGAGCCCGGCGACACCCCGCGCGACCAGCCGGGACACGTAGCCTCCGGCGTTCGCGGCGGTGAGCCGCATGCCGGTGGTCAGCACCAGCTCGCCGCCCTCCAGGAACGGGGTCGGGTCCTCCAGCTCGCTGACGGCGACCCACACGACCGGGGTCGCGGGGAGCGGTCCGGTGAGCGACCGCAGCCCGAGCTGGGGAAGGGCGGCCACGGCGGCCAGCGTGGGCGGCATGTCAATCCCTGTGCAAAGTGTCTACCTCGCCGGACGGATTTCGCCGTCCCGTACGGTTCATCGTAGGCGGCGCCCGGCTTATGTTCAGGCCATGACCAGCCAGGACCCCGCCCTCGGCGCGAGCGGCTCCCGCCTGCCGCAGGAACGCCGCCTCGTGACCGAGATCCCCGGCCCGCGCTCCCGCGCGCTGCACGAGCGCCGCCTCGCCGCGGTGCCGCCCGGCGTCGGCAGCGTCCTGCCGGTGTACGTGACGGACGCGGACGGCGGCGTGGTCGTCGACGCCGACGGCAACTCGCTGATCGACTTCGGCTCCGGCATCGCGGTCACGAACGTCGGCAACGCCAACCCTCGCGTCGCGGCACGGGTGAAGGCGCAGGCCGAGCGGTTCACCCACACCTGCTTCATGGTCGCGCCGTACGAGTCCTACGTCGCGGTGTGCGAGAACCTCAACCGGATCACGCCCGGCGACCACGAGAAGCGCACCCTGCTGGTCAACAGCGGCGCCGAGGCGGTGGAGAACGCCGTCAAGATCGCCCGGTACGCGACGGGGCGGCAGGCGGTCGTGGCGTTCGACCACGGCTACCACGGCCGGACGCTGCTGACGATGACGCTGACCGCGAAGAACATGCCCTACAAGCAGGGGTTCGGCCCGTACGCGCCCGAGGTCTACCGGATGCCGCTAGCCTACCCCTACCGGTGGCCGACCGGCCCGGACGACTGCGGGCCGGAGGCGGTGGCGCAGGTGATCGACCAGATCACCAAGCAGATCGGCCCGACGAACGTCGCGGCGCTGCTGATCGAGCCGATCCAGGGCGAGGGCGGGTTCATCGAGCCCGCGCCCGGGTTCCTGCCGGCGCTCGCCGAGTTCTGCCGCGCGAACGGCGTCCTGTTCGTCGCCGACGAGGTGCAGACGGGCTTCGCGCGGACCGGCGACCTGTTCGCCTGCGAGCACGAGGGGATCGTCCCCGACCTGGTCGCGACGGCGAAGGGCATCGCGGGCGGGCTGCCCCTTGCGGCGGTCACCGGGCGCGCCGACATCATGGACAAGGTGCACGGCGGCGGGCTCGGCGGCACCTACGGCGGCAACCCGCTCGCCTGCGAGGCGGCGCTCGCCGTCCTGGAGGAGATCGAGGACGGCAAGCTCACCGAGCGCGCCCGCCGGATCGGGGAGATCATGCTGCCCCGGCTGCGGGCCCTGGCCGCACGGCACCCGGCGATCGGGGACGTGCGCGGGCGCGGCGCGATGATCGCCATCGAGCTGGTGCGGGAGGGCACGAAGGAGCCCGACCCCGAGCTGACCGCGCGGCTGGCCCGCCGCTGCCACGAGAACGGCCTGCTCGTGCTCACGACCGGGACCTACGGGAACGTGATGCGCTTCCTGCCGCCGCTCGTCATCCCGGAGGAGCTGCTGACCGAGGGACTGGACGTCCTGGAGGCGGCCTTCGCGGGCTGACCTCGCCGGTGATCGTCAGGCGGCCGCCGCCCGCTCCGGGATCACGCCGCGCCGAGGCTCTCCCGGTACAGGTCGGCGAGGATGTCGTAGGAGCGCAGCCGGTCGGCGTGGTCGAAGACCTGCGTGATCACCATGACCTCGTCGACCCCGGTCCGGCCGACCAGATCGTCCAGCTGCTTGCGGACGGCGTCCGGCCCGCCCACGACCTGGTCGGCCAGCCGCGCGTCGATCATCTGCCGTTCCAGCGGCGTGTACGGGTGGGACGCGGCCTCCTCCGGCGTCGGCAGCAGCCCCGGACGCCCCTGCCGCAGCCGCAGGAACGACAGCGCCTGCGGCGCGGCCAGCTCGCGCGCCCGCTCATCGGTCTCGGACGCCGTCACCGACACCCCGATCATGGAGTACGGCTCGTCCAGCGCGCCGGGACGGAACGACTCCCGGTACAGGTTCAGCGCGGGCACGGTGTTCTCGGCGCTGAAGTGGTGCGCGAACGCGAACGGCAGGCCGAGGAGGCCGGCGAGCCGCGCGCTGTACCCGCTGGATCCGAGCAGCCACACCGGCGGCCCGTTCCCGGCGGCCGGAGTGACCTTGCTGTCCGCGGCGAAGTAGCCGCGCAGCTCGACGACCTGCTCGGGGAAGTCGTCGACCGACAGCGCCTCGGGGGACCGGCGCAGCGCCAGCGCGGTCGCCTGGTCGGTGCCGGGCGCGCGGCCGAGGCCGAGGTCGATGCGTCCCGGGTACAGCGCCTCCAGCGTCCCGAACTGCTCGGCGACGACCATCGGCGCGTGGTTGGGCAGCATGACCCCGCCCGACCCCACCCGGATCCGGGCGGTCGCCGCCGCGACCTGCCCGATCAGCACGGCGGTCGCCGAGCTGGCGATGCCGGGCATCGCGTGGTGCTCGGCCAGCCAGTAGCGGTGGTAGCCGAGCCGCTCGGCGTGCCGGGCCAGGTCGAGCGTGTTGCGCAGGGCCTGGCCGGACGTGGAGCCGGTGACGACGGGGGCGAGATCGAGGACGGAGAAGCGCACGGTCATACCGTGTGCCAACCCGTCCCGGGCCGGTCCTCTTCCCGCTAGCCCTTCAGCGCGGCCACGGCGGCGACGGCGACGACCGCGATCAGGATCGGGGCCGTGATGCTGAGCCACGACCAGTTCGCCAGCGTGCGGGCCCGCGCGGGGTCCTCCCCGAACCGGGTCTCGGCACGGGTGTACAGGAGGGCGCCGACCACGGTGAGCGGCAGGAACACGAACGTCGTGAGGAGGCCGAGGACGAAGGCGACGGCCTGTCCGAACCGGGTGTAGGTCCCGTCCGGGCCGATGCCGAACGCGAGTCGGGGAGCGGGCGCCGAGGCGGGGTCGGCGCCGGACACGGCTTCGGTCATGAGCGCACCGATCTTTAGGAATGTGACCTGGATCATACGCTCGGTGACCCTGCCGCGCGAGGGGGCCGGCCGCCCCTTCTCCGGCGGCCGGCCCGGGGGAACGGCTCAGCGCAGGTCGAGGCCGAGCAGAACGGGGTCGTGGTCGGAGGAGCGGAACGCGTCCGGCCGGTAGAACGCGGGCGGGTTGAACTCGGTGTTGTAGTCGAGGAACACCGGCTCGTCGCCGTTGATGTGCCAGATCGTCGCGCCGGTCACGCGCCGCGACAGCGCCCTGCCCGCGAGCGCGTGGTCCATCTCGCCCGACTGCCCGCCGAACACGTAGCTGTACCGCTGGCCCGGGCGGACGAACCGCTGCGTCTGCCCGAGGAGCCCTGCGCCGGTGAGCGCCTTCACCGGGTCCTCGGCGGTGTAGGCGTTGAGGTCGCCGACGACGAGCGGGTTCGGCACGCCCGCCGCGAGCGCGGCGACCGCCTCGGCCTGGGACACGCGGCGGGCGTTGTAGCAGCCCTGGCCGTCGCCCTGGTCCTGGTCGGGGCCGGTGGCGTCGCCGCAGCCCTTCGACTTGAGGTGGTTGACGATCATGGTGAACGCCGTTCCGCCCGCCCGGGGGCGGAACGTCTGGACCAGCGGCGGGCGGTCGAACACCGGGTCCTGCGACGAGCGCGCGCCGCCGACCGGCGTGACCTTCGACGGCCGGTAGACGAGCGCGACGTGGATCTCATCCGTCCCCGGGTAGGGGTGCCTCACCCGTCGGTCGGCTGGAAGAGGCGGCCGCCCGCGGAGACGGTGATCTGCCCGTACCGTCCGAGCTGGTAGACCTCGGTGGCGGTGAGCCGCTGGCCGAACCGCAGCAGCATGCCCTCGGCGATCTGGTGGTCGGCGGGGGTGCCGCAGGTGGGCGGCTACCGCGCGGGGCGCTCCAGGAGAGTGATCAGGCGGGCGAGGCCGTCCTCGCCGTGGCCCTCCTGCACCGCACGGTCGAGCAGGTCCCGCAGGGGGAGCAGGTACCCGGGGTCCACGCCCTGGTCGCGGCACATCTCGATCAGGCCGGGGAACGCCACCTGGCTGGTCGCGACGCTGGAGACGCTGGTGGCGAAGTCGCCCGCCTCGACGGCGCGGGCCTGGTCGGGGAGCGCGCCCAGCATCGCGGTCAGCCACGCCGTGGCCATCGGCGCGAAGTCCGTGGCCGCGACCTTCTCCGACCGGACGAGCGCGAAGGCGTGCTGGAAGCCGGCGAACAAGCCGTACATGGCGTCCAGCAGGGCCAGGTCGAACAGCGGCGCGAGACCCGGGTCGGTGCCGAGGAACTCCGGCCGTCCCAGCACCGCGAGCGTCTCGCGGTGCTCCTCGAACGCCTCCTCGTCGCCGCTGTAGAGGATCAGCGCCTCCGGCCGCCCGATCATCGGCGGGACGGCCATGATCCCGCCGTCCACGTACCGGGCGCCGAGCCCGGCGGCGCGGCCGGCCAGGGCGCGCGCCTGCCGGGGCGTCCCGTTGGTGAGCTGGACGATCGTGCGTCCGGCCGCCGCGCCGCCGGCGAGGATCTCCTCGGCGTTGGCGTACACGGACAGGCACACGACCACCAGCGGGCTCGCCGAGATCGCCGCCGCGGCGCTGTCCGCCTCCACCGCGCCCTTGGCCACGAGCGGCTCGGCCTTGGCGCGCGAACGGTTCCAGACGGTCACGGTCCGCCCGTCCTCCAGCAGTGCCTCGGCGAGCGCGCTGCCCATCAGCCCCAGCCCGAGCACGGTCACGGAAGTCGTCGTCATGTCGATCCTCTCCTTCGTGGGGCTCCAGCCTGCGGCGGGCGGGTTCGGGAAAGGTTCGGGCCGCATTACGGTGGGTGCATGCGCTTCGGGGTCCTCGGTCCGATGGAGGTGCGGACCGGGGACGGTCGCCCGGTCCCGGTCCCGGACCGGAAGGTGCGGACGCTGCTGGCCGGTCTCCTCGCGCACGCCGGACGCGCCGTCCCCGCCGACCGGCTCATCGACGACCTGTGGGGCGACGCGCTGCCCGCCGATCCGCCGGCGACGCTGCGGGCGCGCGTCTCCCAGCTGCGCCGGACGCTGGAGGACGCCGAACCGGGCGCCCGGGCACTGGTCGAGACCCGCCCGCCCGGCTACCGGCTGGCAGCGCGGACCGACGCGCTCGACTTCGCGGACCTCGCCGGGCGGGCGGCGGACGAACCCGACCCGGCCGCCCGCGCCGCGCGGTTCGGCGAAGCGCTGGCGCTCTGGCGCGGCCCCGCGTTCGCCGACTTCGCCGACGCGCCGTTCGCCGCCCCCGAGATCGCCCGTTTGGACGAACTGCGCCTCGCGGCCCTGGAGGGGCGCGCCGAGGCCCGCCTTGAGCTGGGCGAGGACGCGGCGCTGGCGGCCGAGCTGCGCGGACTGGTGCGGGAACACCCGTTCCGGGAGCGGCTGCGCGCGGCGCACATGCGGGCCCTCTACCGCGCGGGCCGTCCCGCCGAGGCCCTCGCGGCCTACGACGACCTGCGCGTCCGGCTGCGCGACGACCTTGGCCTGGACCCCTCGCCCGCGCTGGCGGCCCTGCACGCGTCCATGCTCCGCGGCGACCCGTCGGTCGATGGAGCGCGGCGCGGCAACCTGCCGGCCGACGTGGCGCCCCTCATCGGCCGGGACGCGGCCGTCCGGGAGCTGACCGCGCTGCTGGAGGAGTCGCGGCTCGTGACGCTGCACGGGATGGGCGGGGTGGGCAAGACCCGGCTCGCGGTGGCGGTCGCGCGCGCCCTGCGCGACCCGGGCGAGGTGTGGCTCGTGCGGCTCGACGAGGGGCTGGAGGCGGGCGCGTCCGCCGACGACGCGGCGTCGTTCACCGCCGGGGTGCTCGGGCTCCGCGACGACGCGGGCTCCGGCGGCGGACCGGTCGCGCGGCTGGGCGAGGCGCTGGGCGGCAGGCGGGCGCTGCTGGTTCTCGACAACTGCGAGCACGTGGCCGAACCGGTGGCGCGGCTGGCGGCGGCGCTGCTGCGGGACGTCGCGGACCTGCGGATCCTCGCCACGAGCCGGGAGCCGCTCGCGATCTCGGGGGAGCGGCTGTGGACCGTCCCGCCGCTGGAGGCCGCGGCCGCCGCCGCCCTGCTCGCCGCGCGGGCGGGCATCGCGCCCGGACCCGGGAACGCCGAGCCGATCGCCGCGATCTGCGACCGGCTCGACGGCGTCCCACTGGCACTGGAACTGGCGGCGACGCGGGTCCGGGCGCTCGGCCTCGCCGGCCTGGCCGAGCGGCTGGACGACCGCTTCCGGCTGCTGTCGTCCGGCGCGCGGGACGCCCCGCCCCGGCAGCGGACGCTCCGCGCCCTGGTCGACTGGAGCTGGGAGCCCCTGGACGAGCGCCGGCGGGCGGTGCTGCGGCGGCTGGCGGTCCACGCGGGCGGCTGCACCCTCGACGCGGCCGAGGCGGTCTGCGGCGCCGACGTCGAGACGCTCGCGGGCCTCGTCGACCGGTCGCTCGTCGTGGCCGGGGAGGGGCCGCGGTACCGGCTCCTCGAAACGGTCGCCGCGTACGGCGCCGAGCGGCTCCGGGAGGCGGGCGAGGACGAGCGGGTGCGCCGCCGCCATGCCAGGTACTACATCCGCCTGGCCGAACGCGCCGACCTGCGCGGTCCGGGGCAGCGCGACGCCCTGCGGCGGCTGCGCGCGGAGACCGGCAACCTGCGGGCCGCTCTGGACGGCGCCGTCCGGGCCGGGGACGCCGGCCTCGCGCTGCGGCTGGTCAACGCGATGGGCTGGGCCTGGTTCCTGTGGGGTCGCGCCGGCGAGGCGCGCCGGGCGTTCGAGCGGGCGCTCGCCGTGCCGGGCGCGGCGGACCCGGCGTCCGCGGCGCGGGCGCGGACCTGGCGCACCGGGTTCGCCATGCTGGACGGCGACGGCGCGGACCGCGACGAGCGCGTCCGCGAGGCCCTCGCCGCCGACGGCGACCCGTGGGCGCACTGGTTCCTCGGATTCGTCCGGGGAGGGTTCGGGGACCTGGGGCCGATCGACGAGCTCACGGCCCGCGCGCTCGACGGGTTCCGCGCCCGCGCAGACGGCTGGGGCGAGGCGGCGGCGCTCGCCGTGCGGGCCGGGCAGGCGCTGTCGGGCGGTGACCTCGCCCGGGCCCGGCGCGACGGCGAGCGGGCCCTGCGGCTGTTCGGCGCGGCGGGCGACCGGTGGGGACGGCTCCAGGCCACCGAGACGCTCGGCCTGCTCGCGGAGGTGACCGGCGACTACGCCCGCGCGCGGGACCTCCACGAGCGCGGACTGCGCGACGCCGAGGAGCTCGGGCTCTGGGCGGAGGCGTCCGGCCGGCTGGCCCGCCTCGGCCGCGTCGCCCTGCTCGAAGGCGACCTCGACGGCGCCGACGACCTGCACGAGCGCGGCCGCCGGCTGGCCGTCCGCCAGTCGCACCGCCGGATGGAGCACTTCGCCGAGATCGGCCTCGCCCTCGCGGCGCGCAGGCGCGGGCGCCTGGGCGAGGCCGAGGCGATCCTGCGCCGCTGGCTCGGCTGGTGCCGCGACGTCGACGGCGCGCCCGGCCTGGCCTTCCTCCTGGCCGAGCTGGGGTTCATCGCCGAACTGCGGGGCGACGCCGGACGGGCGCTCGACCTGCACACCGAGGGCCTGGCGGCGGCCCGCGCCACCGGCCACCCCCGCGCGGTCGCGCTCGCGCAGGAGGGCATGGCCGGTGCGCTCTCCCTCGCCGGCCGCCGCGCGGAGGCCGCGCGGGCGCTGGCCGCCGCGTCGCGGGCCCGGGCGGCCGCCGGCGCGCCGCTGCCCGCGGCGGAGCGCGGCGACGTCGACCGGATCGCGGCCCGCCTCGGTTAGGAGCGGCGGGAGCCGGGGCGGCGGGAGAACGCCAGGGGGAGGGCCAGGACCATCACGGCGGCCGTCAGGGCGAAGGCGGCCGGGTAGCCGGTCGCCGCGGCGGCGAGGCCGAACGCGGCGCCGCCGACGCCCATACCGCCGTCGTAGCCGATGTTCCACAGTGCGCTGACCGTGCCGTAGCCGGACGCGGGCGCCCGCTCGAACATCATGGCCATGCTCGCGTTCTGCGTGACGCCGAAGCCCGCGCCGAACACCACCATGGCGGCGAGGACGGCGACCGTGTTCGGCGCCAGGGTCAGCAGGGCGATGCCGGACGCGGAGACGGCCAGGGCGGGCAGGAGGAGCCGCGCGGCGCCGTGCCGGTCCCCGATCCGCCCCGCCCACCAGCGGGAGAGCGTGGCGGCCGCCGGCTGGACGAACAGCGCCGCCGCCGCGACCCCGCCGGGGACGGCGTCGGGCAGGAACGTGACCAGGATGCCCGCCGCCATCGCGGTCGACGCGAACGCGACGGCCGGACGCACCAGCGCCGCCGACCGCAGTCCCGCGACGATGCCGAAGGGCCGCTCAGGGGCCGGTGCCGGGGAGGTCGGGCCGGTGATCCTGCGCGGCAGGCCGGGCAGCGCCGCCAGCGCGGCCAGCGAGGCCACCGAGCCCGCGACGAACACCGGCGTGTAGCCGACCTCGCCCGCCAGCCACACCCCGAGCGGCAGCGCGAGCAGCGACGGGACCCCGGCCACGACCCCGAACAGCCCGATCCCCTCGCCGCGCCGCTCCGCCGGGAGGAGCGCCCCGACCAGCGCGCCCGTCACCACCACGGCCACCGCGAAGCCGAGGCCGCGCACCAGGCTCACCGCGGTGATCGTCGCCATGGACGAGGAGAACGGCAGCGCGAGCGAGGGCGCCCCGAGCAGCACGATCCCCGCCGTGAACACCCGCCGGTGCCCGAACCGGTCGAGCAGCCGGGGCAGCGAGAGCTCGGCGAGCACCGTCGTCAGCATCAGCGCGCCCGTGGTGGCGCCCGCCCCGACACCGCCCGCGCCACCGTCCACCGCGTACATCGGTACGACCGAGAACAGCAGGAAGAATCCCGTCAGCGTGGTGAAGGCGGCCGCGAACACCAGCACCAGGTGCCGCCCGACCAGCGGCGGCCGCGCGGTCCGGACGGTGCTCGGACACGGCAGTGTCTCCTGTGTCTCGCTCATGGGCATGACCGTAAGGGAGCATCCGGCCTCGTATATGGTCCAATTCCATGGCGATCGAGTGGGCCGGTTCGACACCGGAGCTGCTGCTGGCCCTGGACCGGGACGCGACCGGGACGCTGCGCTCGCAGCTGGAGACCGCGCTGCGCGACGCGATCTGCACCGGACGGCTGAAGGCGGGGGAGCGGCTGCCGTCCTCCCGCGAGCTGGCCCGCCAGCTCGGCGTCTCCCGCGGTCTCGTCCAGGAGTGCTACGGCCAGCTCAGCGCCGAGGGATACCTGTTCGCGCGGACGGGGTCGGCCACCCGCGTGGCGTCCGTCCGCGCCGTCGAGGGCGAACCGGCGCCCGCAGCGCGGCCGGACGCGTCCCGGCTCAGCGTCGACTTCGCCGCCGGCGTGCCCGACCTGGCGTCCTTCCCGCGCGGCGACTGGTCGTGGGCGCAGCGGGAGGTCGCCCGGACGGTGCGGAACGAGGCGCTCGGCTACGGTGACCCGCGCGGCAGCGACGTCCTGCGGGACGTCCTCGCCGGTCACCTGCGGCGGGTGCGCGCGGCGGTCGCCGAGGCCGAGGACATCGTCGTCTGCGGCGGCTTCGCCCAGGGGCTCGGCATCGTGCTGCACGTCCTGGCCCGCCGGGGCGTCCGCCGCGTGGCGTTCGAGGATCCCGGCCACGGCGACGGCGCGACCATGGCCGCCGCGGGGCGCGCCGGGATCGAGGCGGTGCCCGTCCCGGTGGACGACCTCGGGCTGGACGTGGACGCGCTCGACGCGAGCGGCGCCCGCGCGGTCGTCGTCACCCCGGCGCACCAGTGGCCGACCGGCGTCGTGCTGGCCCCCGAGCGGCGCCGCGCCCTCGCCGACTGGGCGTGCGAGCGGGACGGGGTCGTCGTCGAGGACGACTACGACGCCGAGTTCCGCTACGACCGGGAGCCCGTCGGGTCGGTGCAGGGGCTCGCGCCCGGCCGCGTCATCGGCCTCGGGACGGTCAGCAAGTCGCTGGCCCCGGCCGTCCGGCTCGGCTGGATCCTGTGCCCGCCCGCGCTGACCCGGCCGGTGGCGGAGGAGAAGCGGCTCGCCGACCGCGGCTCGCCCGTCCTCGACCAGCTCGCGCTCGCCGCGCTCATCGAGTCCGGCCGCTACGGGCGGCACCTGCGCCGGATGCGTCCCGTCTACGCCGAGCGCCGCGCGGCGCTCGTGGCGGCCCTCGCCGAGCACGCGCCCGCCGTCCGGCTGACCGGGCTGGCCGCGGGTTTCCACGCCGTCGCGCACCTGCCCGCCGGGACCGACGAGCGGCACGTCGTCGCCGAGGCGCGCAGGCGGTCGGTCGGCCTGTACGGGATGAGCACCTACCGGGCGTCCGGCGCGGCCGATCCGCCGCGGCTCGTCCTCGGCTTCGGCGACCTCACCGAGACCGCGATCCGGGACGGGATCCGGAAGGTGGCCGACCTCCTCAGATCTTGAGTTGAGTGCTAATAACGGCGTCCCGGCATGTGACAGGACTTCATTCCGCGCGCCGCTCCGGGTGGGAGACAGTCGTCAGCATTCGGTTTCCAGTCCACCCCTGGAGCGAGAATGCGCTTCCGCTGCCTGCTCACCACCGCGGCGCTCGGCGCGGCGCTCGCCGTGCCCGTCGCCGCGCCCCCGGCCGCCGCCGCGCCCTCCGGCTGCGACGCCACCGACGCGGAGATCTACGCGGCGCCGCCCGCGGCGGTCACGGGGAGCCCGGGGGACCTGCTCGCCTGCCGCCCGGCGAAGCTGACGAACATCCCCGGCGACGTCCCGATGAAGGCGTGGAAGGTCCGGTACGTCTCGACCGACGCCAAGGGCGCCCGGAGCGTGGTGACCGGGGCGGTCGCCGTCCCGGACGCGGCCTGGACGAAGGGCGGGTCCCGCCCGACCGTCGCGTTCAACCCCGGCACGCTCGGCTCCGGCGGTCGGTGCGCCTTCTCCAAGCAGCTCGCCGGCGAGTACGTCGACATGTACGAGGGCGCGAACCTGACGCTGTTCCTGAAGGCGGGCTTCGCGGTCGCCGCCACCGACGGCGCCGGGTACCTCGACGGGCGGGTCCACACCTACATGGTCGGCGCGAACGCCGGGCACGCGCTGCTCGACGCCGTCCGGACGTCGCGCCGCATCCCCGGCGGGACGCTCGCCGCGGACGGCGCGGTCGGCATCTCCGGCTACTCCGAGGGCGGCGCGGCCGCGCTGTGGGGCGCGCAGCTCGCCTCGTCCTACGCGCCGGAGCTGAAGGTCGTCGGCGCGGCGGCGGGCGGCGTGCCCGGCGACCTGAAGCTGACGGCCGGGCAGCTCAACGGCAGCCTGTTCGCGGGCTTCCTCGCCGACGCGCTCGTCGGCCTGCACGCCGCCCACCCGGAGATGCCCTTCGACGAGCTGATGAACGACCGGGGCGCACAGGCGATCAAGGACGTCGGGTCCAACTGCCTGTACGGGACGCTCGCGGTCTTCCTCGGCGCGAGGGTCGAGAGCTTCTCCAAGGACGGCCTGTCGCTGGAGCAGATCTACGCCCTGCCGGGCCCCGGCGGCGTCACCTGGGGAGACGTCGTCGACCGGCAGAAGCTCGGAGTCGGCATCGGCGCCCCGTCCTCCGGCGCCGCGTACGAGATCGGCTTCCCGGTGTTCCAGTACCGCGGCTGGCTGGAGGAGATCATCCCGCACGAGACCGAGGACGCCACCCGCCAGGCCTACTGCAAGGCCGGCATCACCACGACGTGGAAGAACACCTACCCGGCGGAGCACCTGTCCACCGACTGGGGAGCCGCCGGGGACGTGACGAACTTCCTCGGCGACCGCTTCGAGGGCAAGCCCGCCCAGGGCAACTGCTGACCGCACTGCCGAGACCCACCCAGGAATTCGAGACCAAGGGAGTCGTGAACATGACAGCGGGCGTCGCCGACGTCGGCAGCCGCACCCCGCAGCCGGACATCTCCGGCACCGTCCCGTTCCCCGAGCGCGTCGCGGTCGTGGTGTTCGTGGTCGGGCCCGTCATCGGGCTGCTGGGCGCCGTCCCCTTCCTGTGGGGCTGGGGCATCGGCTGGACCGACGTGGCCATCTTCGCGTTCCTGTATCCGCTGAACGCGATCGGGATCACGGTCGGCTACCACCGGCACTTCACCCACGGCGGCTTCAAGGCCAAACGGTGGCTGCGGATCGCCCTCGCGATCCTCGGCGGGCAGGCCATGCACGGCTCGGTGGTCCGCTGGGTCGCCGACCACCGCCGCCACCACAAGTACGCCGACCAGGAGGGCGACCCCCACTCGCCCTGGGCCTACGGGCCCGGCGTGTGGGGGCTCACCAAGGGGCTCTACCACGCGCACATGGGCTGGCTGTTCGGCAAGGAGCGCACGTCCCGCAGCAAGTACGCGCCCGACCTGCTGAGGGACAAGGACATCCGGTTCCTGTCCCTGGACCCCGTGTACGCCGTGATCGTGCTGTCGACCTTCCTCGTCCCGATGGGGCTGGGCGCGCTGCTCACCTGGTCGTGGCACGGCGCCGTCACGGCGCTGTTCTGGGGTGGGGTGATGCGCGTCTTCATCGGCGACCACATCACGTTCTCGATCAACTCGATCTGCCACGTGTTCGGCAAGGAGGACTTCAAGACGCGCGACCGGGCCCGCAACGTGTGGTGGCTGGCGATCCCGTCGTTCGGCGAGTCCTGGCACAACCTGCACCACGCCGACCCGACCTGCGCGCGGCACGGCGTCCTCAAGGGCCAGATCGACATCAGCGCCCGCGTCATCTGGGTCTTCGAGAGGCTCGGCTGGGTCTGGGACGTCCGCTGGCCCGACCACGAGCGCCTCGCCGCCCGCCGCGTGACCGCCCCCAGCCCCGGAGAGCGAGCATGACCGACCTCCTCCCGCTCGACCGCACGCCGCTGATCGAGCGGCTCGCCCGGTTCGCCAAGGACTTCCCCGGCGACCGCGCCTACACGTTCATGGACTACGTGACGGACCCGGACGGCGTCGCCACCAACGTCACCTGGGGTGAGCTGGACCGGCGCGCCCGCAGCATCGCCGCCGCCATCCGCCGGGCCACCGAGCCCGGACGGCGGGTCGCGCTGCTCGCCCCGCAGGACCTGCACTACGTCACCGCGTTCCTCGGCGCCATGTACGCCCGCGTCATCGGCGTCCCGCTGTTCTCCCCGGACCTGCCGGGCCACGGCGACCGGCTCCTCGCCGTCTACCAGGACGCCGAACCCGACGTCGTGATCACCACGAGCGCGGCGCTGCCGCACGTCCGCTCGTTCCTGGCGGGCGGCTCCGTCCGGGAGCCCGCCGAGATCATCGTGGCGGACGAGGTGGACGCGGCGCTCGGCTGGACGCCCGAGCCGATCGACCCCGGCGACGTCGCCTACCTGCAGTACACCTCCGGCTCGACCCGCACCCCCGCCGGCGTCATCATCACGCACGGTAACTTCGCGACGAACGCCGAGCAGCTGTGGCGGACGTTCGAGGGCATCCCGCGCGTGTCGTCCGGCGTGAACTGGCTGCCCGTCTTCCACGACATGGGCCTGGTCACCACCGTCGCGCTGCCGCTGGTGTACGGCAACCCGGGCGTGATCATGGATCCGGTGGCGTTCGTGATGCGCCCCGTCCGCTGGCTGGAGCTGCTCAGCGCGCAGGAGCACGCGTTCACCGGCGGCCCCAACTTCGCCTACGAGTACCTCACCGCGCAGGTCACCGAGGAGGAGAAGGCGAAGCTCGACCTCAGCGGCGTGCAGGTCTTCATGAACGGCGCGGAGCCGATCCGGGAGAGCACGCTCACCGGCTTCCACGAGGCGTTCAAGGACTGCGGGCTGCGGCCCGAGGCGCAGGTGTGCGCCTACGGGCTGGCCGAGGCGACCGTCTACGTGTCGGCGTCGTCCCGGTTCCGGGAGCCGACCCGCGTCGCGTTCGACCACGAGAAGCTGCGCCGGGGCACCGCCGAACCGTGCGACGCCGGCGCGCCCGGCGCGATCCGGCTGATCGCCTGCGGGACGTCCTACGGCCAGCACGTCGCCATCGCCGACCCCGAGACCGGCGTGCGGCTCGCGGACGGCGCCGTCGGGGAGATCTGGGTGCACGGCCCGAACGTCGCGGCCGGCTACTGGGGACGTCCCGAGGCCACCAGGGAGACGTTCGAGGCGAGGCTGGCGGACCCCGGCGACCTGCCGCGCTCCCCGTGGCTGCGCACCGGGGACCTCGGCGTCCTGCACGGCGGGGAGCTGTTCGTCACCGGCCGGATCAAGGACCTGGTCATCGTGGACGGGCGCAACCACTACCCGCAGGACATCGAGTTCACCGTCTCCGGCGCGCACAAGGCGGTCCGCCGCGAGTACGCCTGCGCGGTGGCGGTCGACACCGCCGACACCGAGGGCCTGGTCGTGGTCGCCGAGCGGAACCGCCGGGTGCCGATCGCGCTGCTCGACCAGGAGGAGGTGGCGCGGGCGGTGCGGACGGCCGTGAAGCAGCAGCACGACCTGCGCGTGCACGACTTCGTGCTGATCGAGCCCGGGGGCCTGCCGCGCACCAGCAGCGGGAAGATCGCCCGGTCCGCGTGCCGGCGGGCCTACCTCGACGGAAGGCTGCCGGTCGCGGAGGCGGCGCCCCGGACCGCGTGAGCCGGGACCGCGCTCCTCACGCGTGCTCCCCGTCGGCGCCGTCGCGCAGCCAGACGGGGAGCAGCAGCATCAGCTCCAGCCGGATCGCCGGGTCCTCGATGTCGTAGTCGAATATCTCGTGCAGCTGCGCCAGCCGGTACCGGACGGTCTGCGGATGCACGCACAGCGCCTCCGCCGCGTCCGTCGCGTTGAAGCCGTGCCTGAGGCACTCCAGCAGTGTCGCCGCCAGCCGGGCGCCGCGGTGCGGGCCGAGCGCGGTGAGCGGGGCCAGCCGGCGCCGCGCCGCCGCCTCGGCGAGCGTCCAGCCCTCCTCCAGCAGCAGGTCGGGCACGTACCGGTCGGCGTGGACGAGTGCGCCGGGGCCCTGCCGGGCGAGCCGGCCGGCCGCCATCGAGTCGAGCGTCCGGTGCGCCCAGCGCAGCGAGATCCCGGCCCGGTCCAGCGGTACGGAGGGCCCGACCGCGCCCGCCCAGCCGCCGAGGGTGGCGGTCAGCCGGTCGGGGCCGCCGGGGCGGTCCGGGTCGGGCATCACCAGGCACGGCCGCCCGCGGTCGAGGCCGCTCAGCAGGGACGGCGGCAGCCCGGCGGGCCCCTCCCCGCCGCTGCCGGGCCGCGGCTCCAGCACGATCACCGCCAGCCGATCGGGCAGCGGCCACCCGGCGAGGTCGGCCTGCTCGGCGACGACGTCCCGCGGCGCCGCCGGGTCGGACAGCAGCAGGCTCATCAGCCGGCCGCGGCGCTGCTCCCGCTCGCCCGCGGCCTTCTCCCGCGCCCGCGCGTACCCCTGCGCGGCGGCGGACGCCAGGAGATCCAGGTACGCGAAGTTCGCCTCGGTGAGCGCGATCGCCAGGGCGCGGGGCTTCTTCAGCCGGTCGGCCTCCCTCGACAGGTAGCGCCACGCGGTCCTGGACGCGACGCGCATCGCGTTCTGCAGGTGCTCCAGCCCGCGCCCCTCGACCGCCTCCCCGTACCCGATGTCGAAGTAGACCTGGTGCACCTCCTGCCAGGAGGCGTCGGGGTCGGCGATCATCTGCACGAAGTGCCCCATGCCCTGCGCCGTCGCGAGCCGCATCACCTCGGTGTAGACGGGGTCGTCGGGGCGCGCGTACTCGGGGACGTGCCGCAGCACGCCCTCCACCATGGAGTCGACTAGCGCCGTAAGGTGCGGGCGCATCCACTGCGCCTCTTCCCGCGGTACGTCCCGCCAGGGTTCTACTGACAGATCGTCGGCCCGGGCGGACCTCTCGTACAGCTCCGTCAAAGTGTCACCTCCGTCAGCGGACACTCGGCCCGCCAGGCTAGGTGGCGTACGTCACACAAGACACTCACATCGGTGACAACGCCTCCCGATTCCTTGTCACGCCCGGCGGATGCGCCTGGTCGCGCCGGCCAAGGAATGGCCCTCATCCCGCCGCGAGGGTCAGCAGGACGACCGCCGCGGCGGCGCCTGCCAGGCCCGCGGCCTGCGCCCGCGACAGGCGCTCGCGCAGCGCCGTGACGCCGAGCAGCACCGGGACCACCGGATAGAGCGAGGACAGCACGACCGCGATGACGACGAGCTGCTGCCGGGTCGCCAGGAGGTAGCAGACGAGCGCCGCCGCCGCGAGGCCGCCGTTCAGCGCCGACCAGAGCCGCACCGTCCCGCCCGGGAGGCGCCGCCCGCGCGAGCACATCATCGGGGCGATCGCGCAGACGGCCGCGACGCGTCCCGCCGCGACGGGCCAGATCCCGGAGTCGTCGCCCGCCTGGGCGAGGGCCAGGTACTGGACGCCGATCCCGGCGCCCGCGGCGAGCCCGTTCGTGAGGGCCGCGCGGCCCCGGCCCCCCTCGTCCGACCGGGAACGGGACACCAGCCACAGCGCGGGCACCACGATGGCGATCCCGGGCCAGGCGGCCGCGGTGGGGCGGTCGCCGAGGAACGCGACGCCGACGACCACCGGCAGGGCCACCCCGCCTACAGCGCTCACCGGGACGACGATGCTCAGGTTCCCCTTGCTCATCCCCCGGTACAGGAAGACCATCGCGAGGCCCGTCCCGGCGCCCGAGAGCGCGCCCCACGCCAGGTCCCCGGCGGCCACGGCGGGGGCGGGCACGGCCAGCGCGGCGGCGACCGCGAACGCGAGCCCGCCGACCTGGCCGAGCAGCGCGACGGCGGCGGAGTCGGCGCGCCGCGACAGCAGCCCGCCCCAGACGTCGGCGACGCCGTAGAGCAGGGCCGAGGCGAGGGCCAGGGGGACGCCCGTCATGCGCGTCCCGCGTCGCGTTCGGCCTGGCCGACCGGGCAGACGCCGCCGCTCGTGCAGCACCTCCGGTCGCAGAGGCGGCAGATGACGTCGGAGTCGCCGATCTCCTCGTAGAGGCGGGCCAGGAGCTTGGACAGCAGCCCGGTGAGCGCCTCGCGCTCGCCGTCGTCCAGGACGGCCAGCACCCTGGCCAGCGGCGCGTCCCGCGCGGCCAGCATCCCGCGCACCGCCTCCTGGCCTTGCGGCGTCAGGAGGACCTGGACGGCGCGCCCGTCGCCGGGCCGGCGCCGGACCAGGCCGGCGGCCTGGAGCCCGTCCACCATGCGCGCGGCGGCGGACTGGGTCAGCCCGACGCGGCGTCCGAGCTCGGTGACGCCGAGGCCGGGCGCGTGGGACAGGACGACCAGCGCCGCCGCGCCGCTCGCGCTCACCCGCCCCGCGTCCGTGGCCCCGGCCAGCACCAGGTCGGTCACCGCCAGCGAGGCGGCGCCCAGCAGGTTCGCCACTTTGTCATGCATGAGTCATGCATGATAGCAGTGAGGGGCGGGCGCGTCCTCCTCCGCGACGGCGCCGTTGGCGTGCGATGCTGGCGGGGTAGCGCTGCATGCCGGAGGTCGCCTGATGGATCGCGGAGCCGGGCCCGCCGCGGGGGAGGACGATCGGCGGCGGATCGCCCGCACGGACGTGCTGCTCGCCGAGCCCCGCCTCGCCGGTGCGGCGGGACGGCTCGGGCGCGGCGTCGTGAAGGCGGCGATCGCCGCGGCCCAGCGCCGGGCCCGCGACGGGGAGATCGCACCGGAGGCGGTGGCCGACGCCGCCGTCGCGTCGCTGCCGCCGAGCGCCGCCGGGCTCCGCCCGGTGATCAACGCGACCGGCGTCCTGCTGCACACGGGCCTCGGGCGCGCGCCGCTGTCGGCGGCGGCCCGCGAGGCCGTGGCCGTGGCCTCCGGCGCCACCGACGTCGAACTCGACCTGGCGACCGGCCGGCGCGCCGGGCGCGGGCGTTCGGTCCTCGCGGCGCTGCGGGAGCGGGTGCCCCAGGCGGAGGCCGCGCACGTGGTCAACAACGGCGCGGCGGCGCTGGTGCTGGCCGCCGCCGTGCTCGCGCCCGGCCGGGAGATCGTCATCAGCCGCGGCGAGATGGTGGAGATCGGGGACGGTTTCCGGATCCCCGAACTGCTCGCCGCCACCGGCGCGCGGCTGCGCGAGGTCGGCACGACGAACCGGACCGCGCCGGCCGACTACGCGGCGGCCGTCGGCGAGGCGACCGGGTTCATCCTCAAGGTGCACCCCTCCAACTTCCGCATGACGGGCTTCACGCGGGGCGCCGGCGTCGCGGAGCTGACCGGGCTCGGAGTGCCGGTCGTGGCCGACATCGGCTCCGGCCTGCTCGCCCCCGAGCCGCTCCTGCCCGACGAGCCCGACGCCGCGTCCATGCTCAGGGCGGGCGCGGACCTGGTCACCGCGAGCGGCGACAAGCTGCTCGGCGGGCCGCAGTGCGGGCTCCTCCTCGGTAAGGACGAGCCGGTGCGGCGCCTCGCCCGCCATCCCCTCGCGCGGGCCCTGCGGGTCGACAAGCTGACGCTCGCCGCCCTGGAGGCCACCCTCCGCGGGCCGCTCACCCCGACCGGCGAGGCGCTGCACGCCGACGCGGCCGTGGTGCGCGGACGGGCCGAGCGGCTCGCCGCCCGGCTGCGGGACGCGGGAGTGGACGCGGCGGCAGTCGGGAGCGAGGCGGCGGTCGGCGGGGGCGGGGCGCCGGGCGTCGTCCTGCCGAGCGCGGCGGTCTCGGTGCCCGAGCCGTACGCGGCGCGCCTGCGGCGGGGGACGCCCGCCGTGATGGGACGGGTCGAGGACGGCCGGTGCCTGCTCGACCTGCGGTCCGTGCCACCCGAACTGGACGGCGTCCTCGCCGAGGCCGTCCGGGTCCAGGCCGACCGGGCGGAGGCGCGATGACGCACGTCGTCGCGACCGCCGGTCACGTCGACCACGGCAAGTCCACGCTCGTCCGCGCCCTCACCGGGATGGAACCCGACCGGCTGGAGGAGGAGCGCCGGCGCGGCCTCACCATCGAGCTGGGCTTCGCCTGGACGACCCTGCCGAACGGCGACCGGATCGCCTTCGTGGACGTCCCCGGGCACGAGCGGCTCGTCACCACGATGCTCGCCGGGGTCGGGCCCGTCCCGGCCGTCATGTTCGTGGTGGCCGCCGACCAGGGCTGGCAGCGCCAGTCCGAGGAGCACCTCGCGGTCCTGGACGCCCTCGGCGTCCGGCACGGCCTCCTGGTCGTGACGCGCCGCGACCTCGCCGACGCGGCGGCGGCGGACCGGGTCCGCGAGGAGGCGCTCGCCCACCTCGCGCAGACCACGCTCGGCCATGTCGAATCGGTCCTGGTCAGCGGCGCCACGGGCGAGGGCCTCGACGGGCTGCGCGCGGCCCTGGAGCGGCTCACCGGCTCCCTCCCGGAACCCGACCGGGACGCCGACGTCCGACTCTGGACCGACCGGGTCTTCACCGTCCGCGGCAGGGGCACGGTCGTGACCGGCACGCTCGGCGCAGGGACGATCAGCGTCGGCGACCGCCTCGCCGTCGGCGACGCCCTCCTGCGCGTGCGCGGACTCCAGAGCCTCAAGGAGGACCGCACGGAGGTCGGTGCCGTCGCCCGCGTCGCCGTCAACCTGCACGGGGACGCGGGGGAGGTCGGCCGGGGCGACGCCCTGCTCGCCCCCGGGCGCTGGCTCACCGCGGACGTCGTCGACGTCCGGCTGCGCGGCGACACGGCGTCCGACCTGCCGCGCGAGCTGACGCTGCACGCGGGGACGGCGGCCGTGCCGGTCCACGTCCGCCCGCTGGGCGACGACACGGCGCGGCTGTCGCTGCGCCGCCCGCTGCCGCTGCGCGCCGGGGACGTCGCGCTGCTGCGCGACCCGGGCCGGCACCGCGTCCCGGCGGGGGTGACGGTCCTGGACGTCCGCCCCGAGCCGTTCGCGCGGCGCGGCGCGGCGGCGGCGCGGGCCCGCGTGCTCGCCGCCATGACCGGCCGCCCGGACGGCGCCGAGGAGGTCCGCCGCCGGGGCCTGATCAGGCGGTCGGACCTGGTGGCGATGGGAGTCCCCGTCCCCTTCGAGCCGGTGGCGGGGGAGTGGCTCGCCGACCCCGCCCTCTGGAAGGACCTGCGCGAGCGCCTGGCGGCGGCCGTCGAGGAGCACGCCGCGGCGCACCCCACCGACCCCGGGCTCCCGGCCGACGCCGCGCGCCGCGCCCTCGGCCTCCCCGACCGCGTCCTCGTCGACGCCCTCGCCGGGGGCCTGCGGCACCGCGACGGCAGGATCTACGGCCGGACGACCGCCCCCGAACTGCCGCCGCCCGTGCGCGAGGCCGTCGAGGCCGTCCGCCGCGACCTGGCCGCGGCCCCGTTCCAGGCGCCGGACGCGAACCGGCTCGCCGAACTCGGCCTCACGCCGAAGATGCTCGCCGTCGCCGCCGCGACCGGGGCGCTCCTCAAGGTGGCCGACGGCGTCGTCCTGCTGCCCGGCGACGACGCCCGCGCCGCCGAGCTGCTCGCCCGGCTCGGCGGCCCCTTCACGCTGAGCGAGGCGCGCCGCGCTCTCGGCACCACCCGCCGCGTCGCCGTCCCGCTCCTGGAGTACCTGGACGACCGGGGCTACACGGTCCGGGTCGACGACCTCCGCCGCCGCTGCACCGAGAGGATGGCATGACCGGACCGCTCGCGAAACGGCTGACCGAGTACGCGCACGGCGGCGGCTGCGCCTGCAAGATCCCGCCCGGCGAGCTCGAAGAGGTCGTCGCCGGCCTCGGCGCCGCCCCCGCCTCGCCCAACGCCGACCTGCTCGTCGGCCTGGAGACCGGCGACGACGCCGCCGTGGTCCGGCTCCAGGACGGCCTCGCCGTCGTCGCCACCGCCGACTTCTTCACGCCCGTCGTCGACGACCCGTACGACTGGGGGCGCATCGCGGCCGCCAACGCGCTGTCCGACGTCTACGCGATCGGCGGCCGTCCCCTCGTGGCGGTGAACCTGCTCGCCTGGCCCCGCGGCGTGCTGCCGTTCGACCTGGCGCGCGAGGTCCTGCGCGGCGGCCTCGACGTCGCCGCCGAGGCGGGCTGCCACGTCGGCGGCGGCCACAGCGTGGACGACCCCGAGCCCAAGTACGGCATGGCCGTCACCGGGGTCGCCGACCCCGCCCGCCTGCTGCGCAACGACACCGGCAGGCCGGGCACGCCCCTCAGCCTCACCAAGCCCCTCGGCCTCGGCGTCCTGAACAACCGGCACAAGGCGACGGGCGAGGTCTTCGCGCACGCCGTCGCGACCATGGCCGCGCTGAACCGCGACGCGTCCGCCGCCGCGCTCGGCGCCGGGATCGCCTGCGCCACCGACGTTACCGGCTTCGGGCTGCTCGGCCACCTCTACAAGATGGCCCGCGCGTCCGGCGTGACCGCGGTGGTCGACGCCGCCGCCGTCCCCTACCTCGACGGCGCCCGCGCGTCCCTCCGGGACGGGTACGTCAGCGGCGGCACGCGCCGCAACCTCGACTGGGTGGCCCCGCACACCGACTTCGGCGCCGTCGGCGAGGACGACCGGCTGCTGCTCGCCGACGCCCAGACCTCCGGCGGCCTCCTGCTCGCCGGCGAGATCCCCGGCGCCCCCGTCATCGGCGAACTGATCCCCGCACGCGATCACCCACTGGTAGTGCGCTGAAGCCCTGGTTCAGGCACCCCGCAACAACCTGACTGGTCGCGATCGCGTCCGAAGGCAGGTTCGAGCTTGCGAGAACCTGATCGCGAAGCGAGCCGCAAGGCGAGTCGGAGCGATGCCGCGTCGCCCGCATTTCCCGACGATGGAGGGCCCTCCGGGCCCGAAGGAGGAGGGGGATGCAGTCAAACTTCAGTGCCGGTCCGGTCGGTGATGCCGGCTCGCCGCTGGTAGTCGCGGACCAGGGCGGCGGCGGCCGGGCCGCGCGGGCGGCGGCCCGGGCGGATGTCGACCGACAGGGCCTTCGCCTCCTGGATGTGCGTGTTCGGGTCCAGGGACAGGTGCAGCAGCTCGTTCGCCGCGTCGCCGCGGCTGTAGCCGTTCGGGCCCCAGTGATAGGGCACCCCGACCTGGTGGAGCGTGCGGCCGTCCACGGTCAGCGGCGACATCCGCTCGGTCACCAGGACCCGCGCCTCCACGACGCCGCGCGGGCTGACGATGGTCGCCCAGCCGCCGTGCTCCAGCCGCCGCTCGGCCGCCAGCTCCGGCGAGACCTCGCAGAAGAACTCCGGTTGCAGCTCCGCCAGGTACGGCTGCCAGCGCGACATGCCGCCCGCCGTGTGGTGCTCGGTGAGCCGGTACGTCGTCGCCACGTACGGGTAGACCTCGGCGCCCGGGTCCGCGCCGCTCGGCGCGTACCGGTTGTCGGGATGCGGCGGCGGCAGGTGCCGGACGGGGTTGCGCTGCTGCTTGTAGAGCGGGTTCCGGAACGGCGAGTCCTGCGGCTCGTAGTGCGTCGGCAGCGGCCCGTCCGTCAGGCCGGCCGGCACGTACAGCCATGCCTTGCCGTCGGCCTGCATGATGAACGGGTCGTCGCCGGCGAGCGCGTCCGGACCCGTCGCGTCGCGCGGCGGTTCGTAGTCCGGCGGACGGTCGGCGATGAAGTCGGGCACGTCGTGGCCCGTCCACCTGCCTTCTTCGGCGTCCCACCAGACCAGCGCCTTGCGGTCGCTCCACGGGTTGCCGTCCGGATCGGCGGACGCCCGGTTGTAGAGGATGCGGCGGTTCATCGGCCACGCCCAGCCCCACTCGGGCGCCACCCAGTTCTGGTCCTTGCCGGGCTTGCGGCGCGCGGTCTGGTTGACGCCGTCGGCGTAGCAGCCGCAGTAGATCCAGCACCCGCACGAGGTGGACCCGTCGTCCTTCAGCTGCGTGTAGGACGACAGCGGGTTCCCGTCGGCGTCCCGGCCGTTGATCTCGGCGAGCACGGCCTCGGCGTCCGGCTCGGCCAGGTCGCCCCTCGTCGGGTAGTCCCACGTCAGGTCCAGGACGGGACGGTCCATCTCGTCGGTGGACCCGGCGAGCTTGTCCCGGACGATGCGGCCGAGGTGGTACATGAACCACAGGTCGCTGCGCGCGTCCCCGGCGGGCTCCACGGCCTTGTGGTGCCACTGGAGCATGCGCTGGGTGTTGGTGAAGCTGCCGTCCTTCTCGGTGTGCGCGGCGGCGGGCAGGAAGAACACCTCGGTGCCGATGTCCTCGGTGCGCATCTCGCCCGACTCGATCTCCGGGCCGTCCTTCCACCACGTCGCCGACTCGATCAGCGAGAAGTCGCGGACGACGAGCCAGTCGAGGTTGGCCATCCCGAGCCGCTGGATCTTGGCGTTGGCCGACCCGACGGCCGGGTTCTCGCCCATCAGGAAGTAGCCCTTGCACACCCCGTCGATCTGCGCCATGCAGGTCTCGTAGGTGCCGTGCGATCCGGTCAGCCGCGGCAGGTAGTCGAAGCGGTAGTCGTTGTCGGCCGTCGCCGCGTCGCCCCAGTACGCCTTCAGCAGGCTGACCATGTAGGAGCGCATGTCGCCCCAGAAGCCCTTGCGCGCCGCCTCCGCCCGGATGAACGCGTCCAGGTTCTCGTTGCTGTGGGCGTGCGGCATCGGGATGTAGCCGGGCAGCAGGTTGAACAGCGTCGGAATGTCCGTCGAGCCCTGGATGGACGCGTGGCCGCGCAGCGCCAGGATGCCGCCGCCGGGACGCCCGATGTTGCCGAGCAGCCCCTGCAGCACCGCCGCGGCGCGGATGTACTGGACGCCGACCGTGTGCTGCGTCCAGCCCACCGCGTACGCGAACGCGGTGGTCCGGTCGCGGCCGGAGTTCTCCGTGACCATCTCGCAGACCTGGAGGAACTGGTCCTGGGGGACGCCGCAGATCCGCTCGACCATCTCCGGCGTGTACCGCGCGTAGTGCCGCTTGAGGACCTGGAACACGCACCGCGGGTGCGTCAGTGTCGGGTCCCGCTCCGGGTCGCCCACGCCGATCGCCGCGCCGCCCGAACCGTGCGCCTCGCCGCGTGCCGCCTCCTCGACGGGTCCGACGCGGTCCTCGTACTCCATGTCGCGCCGGCCTGAGGCCGCCTGGACCTCCATGCCCTCGTACTGCCAGCTCCTGTGGTCGTAGCTGCGCCTGTCCGCGTCCAGGCCGGAGAACACGCCGTCCAGGTCCTCGGTGTCGCGGAACTCGTCGGTGAGGATCACCGACGCGTTGGTGTAGGGCACGACGTAGTCGCGGAAGTACTTCTCGTTCCGCAGGACGTAGTTGATGATCCCGCCGAGGAACGCGATGTCACTCCCCGCGCGCAGCGGGACGTGCACGTCGGCGAGCGCGCTCGTCCGCGTGAACCGCGGGTCCACGTGGATCAGCTTCGCCCCGCGCGCCTTCGCCTCCATCACCCACTGGAACCCGACCGGATGGCACTCGGCCATGTTCGAGCCCTGCACGACGATGCAGTCCGCGTGCTGCAGGTCCTGCTGGAAGGTGGTCGCGCCGCCGCGTCCGAACGAGGTCCCCAGACCGGGGACGGTGGAGGAGTGTCAAACGCGGGCCTGGTTCTCGATCTGCACCGCGCCGAGCGCGGTGAACAGCTTCTTGATCAGGTAGTTCTCCTCGTTGTCGAGCGTGGCGCCGCCGAGGCTCGCGAAGCCCAGCGTCCGCCGCACCCGCAGGTCGTCCTGCTCCCACTGCCAGCCGTGCCGGCGCGCCTCGACCACCCGGTCGGCGATCATGTCCATCGCCGTGTCGAGGTCGAGCGACTCCCACCCGGTGCCGTGCGGGCGCCGGTACAGCACCCGGTGCTCGCGGGCCGCCCCGGTCGTCAGCTGGAGGGACGCCGAGCCCTTCGGGCACAGCCGCCCCCGGCTGACCGGCGAGTCGGGGTCGCCCTCGATCTGGGTGACCCTGCCGTCCTCGACGTACACGTCCTGCCCGCAGCCGACCGCGCAGTAGGGGCAGACGGACTTCACGACCTGGTCGGCGGTGCTCACCCGCGGCCTGATCCGCTCGGTGCCGGCGCTCTTGGCCGCCGCGCCCCGCCCGAGGGGGTCCTCGCCGCTGAACTGGCGGTAGACGGGCCACGACTCGATCCATGTCCGAACGCCCACGTCACACCGCCCTTCTCTGATCGGCCCGCCGCCCACCTACCCGCCGCCCGCACCGCGAAACAAGGGGTGCCGCGGGGCGGGCGGCGGGTCAGGGGGACGCGTCACCCGGCGGCGAACAGGGCGAGGTTCGCCGAGACCGGCTCCGGCCGTCCGCCGTTCTGGACGGCGGACGCCGTCAGGACGTCGATGTGCTGGTAGCCGGGCGCGACGACGTCGCCGGGCCGCGGGTCGCCGCCGAGGCCGCCCTCCGCCTCAAGGTTGAGCGTCGGGTTCGCGGTGACGCCGTCCTCGTGGACGGCGTCGTCGGCGATCCCGGGGGCGGCGGCCAGCGCGATGTCGGTGACCATCTTCGTCGGGAAGTAGTGCTCGGTGAAGTCGAGCGGGTGCTCCGACAGGCTGCGGGCCAGTTCGGCGATGTCGGTGACCTCCTCGCCCGCGGACGTGAACGGGGTGCCGTCCTTGGACCGGTGCACCGGGTCGTCCGGGGCGCCGACGCGGTCGAAGTTCCGCCACGTGTACAGGGGGCCGTTCGGCTCGTCCGGCATCGCCTTCTTCTCCGTCCCGAGCAGCCGGGACAGGCCGCCGAGCCCGATCGCCTCCAGGTCGTTCGGCGCGGGGAACTCCTTGTCGACGATCTTCCCGCCGTCCCAGAAGCCGAGGCTGGCCTGCATGAACGCGAGCGGCTGGGAGTTGTCGTCCAGCAGCCCGCCGAGCGCGGCGGCGTTGGTGAACCGGAAGTCCTTCACCGCCGGGGAGCCCTTGAGGAACGTCGGGTAGTCCTTGGAGAACAGGATCCGGTAGGTGGTGTCGGTGTTGGACGACGGGGGGACGTAGGTCGCGAGGTCGGAGAGGCCGCCCGGGTCGAGGCGCGCGGCCAGGCCCGCGATGGCGAGCAGGTTCATCGTCTCGGTGTTGATCACGGCGGGGGCGGACAGGGCGCGCGGGACGACGCCCGTCTCCAGCCCGGCCTGGACGGCGCCGGCGCCGAACCGCAGGAGCGGGACCCAGTCCTCGGGGAACTCGCCGCCGGAGGGCAGTCGCGTCGAGATACGGGTGTCGAGCGCGAAGTAGCCAGAGCACTGGTTGTACCCGGCGTCGCCTGCGGTGGAGTGGTCGCCGTCGAAGTCCCATGTGGCGAAGAACGCCGTAAGGACGCCCCCCAGCGAATGCCCCCCGCACATCATCTTCCGCTTGCGCACGGCCTGGTCGGGAAGCTCCCTGACCATCAGGTCGTACTGGTCGCGGACGGTCTGCTCAAGCCCGACGTTCTGGAGCCACGCCACCTGGTCGTTGGTCTGGTATCCGGCGAACTTCCGGCCGTCCACCTCTTTCTGCCTGTAGTAGTAGTCGACGGCGAGACGGGTGTCCTTCGCCCTGAGCCCCGCCTGGATCCCGGTGCCGTCCTCCAGGCAGTTGGAACGCCGGTCGAGCGCCCAGAACTCGATGTGCTTCCCGCTCCTGGCCGCGGCCGAGACCGTGTTGCGGGCGACGCTGTCGAACGCGCCCGCGCCCTCCAGGATGCCGGGCTGCGCGACCAGGATCCGGTCGGCGGCGGCCGACGACGCGGGCCCGTCCTTGTGCCGGAACCGCAGGTAGGACAGCCAGTCGCAGGCCGCCGGATGCGGGCCGGCCGACGCCGGCAGCGGCACCTTGACCCGCACCGCCGACTCGGTGACGTCGGTGACGGGCGAGCCGGAGGCGACCGGCGTCTCGGACCGGCCGGCCTCGCGCGCGCTCACCGGCCCGGCCGCCGCGGTGACGGCGAGCAGGGACGCGGCCGACGCGGCCAGGACCGCGAACGCGCCGAGGGGGTGGGGGGACCGTCCCATCACGTGCTCCTTCCGGGCGTGATCGGTTCACGGTCCGACAATGGACCTGTCGCGCCCCGCGCGACAGTCCTCCGTGCGCGCAATCTCCGCCCGGCTCTTGTCCGCCGGCGACAAGTCCGGCCCCGGAGCCGCGTGCGACCGCTCAGCGGAGGACGGCCGCGCCGACCGCGCCGGTCCGCTCCGCGAACTCGGCGCGCTCGGACGGGGACAGCGCCCGCTCGTAGACCGCGGCGGAGAGCCGGTCGGTGATCTCCTCCGCCTCCGCCCGGCGCGGCCGGAGCGCCGAGCAGTCGGGGAGGTCGCCCTGCCAGCCGAAGAAGCGCGCGGTGTCCGGCCCGTCCTGCGTCAGGATCGCCTCCAGCGGGGAGAGCCCGACGGACGTCGTCGCGACGAGATGCAGCCCGCCGCGCAGTTCCCGCAGCACCTGCACCAGCTGCATGAGCCGGGCCCGGGCGTCGTCCGGCAGCGGTTCGGCGCGCCAGCCGCAGAACAGCGGCAGCCCCGACCCCCCGGCGGTGCGCACGACGCGCTCGGCCAGCTCGCACAGGCGCGGGTCGTCCGGCAGGTGGGACTCGCCCCAGGCCGCGCATCCGAGGGTGTACCACCGCGTCGCCTCGCGCGCCCCGGCGACCGCGAGTCCCTCGTCCCACTGGGCGCGGACGAACCCCGGCTCGAACCAGCCGAGCGCCGCCGAGACCACGTCGGCGTCGACGTCGCCGAGCACCCCGCCCCTTCCGGCGAAGTAGTACGCGAACGGATTGCCGTATCCCTGCCGCTTGCCGTGCTCCGCCGTCCTGCGCGACAGCATCCACCGCGACCCGACACCGTGAATGACTTTGTCGGCGGCGCGTACGGTCTCCGCGGCGCTCAGCTCGCCCATCGACGCTCTCCCGTTTCCTCGGGGCCCAAGTAACCGGAAGGTTACTGCCCGGGCGGGGCGGTTCCGCGGGCGGCTCCCGGCTAGATCGCGGACTCGCTGGGCACGGCCCTGCCGGCGTCCGGCGAGGGGGCGCCGGACGCGTGGTGCCAGTCGAAGCACACCACGACGGCGTCGTCGGCGAGGTCGGTGCCCTCGTGGAACTCGAGGAGCTCGTCGATCACGGTCAGCGGAACCTCGGCCGCGGGCTGCAGCCGGCTGCGCCGGGTGGCCTGCTCCAGCAGGAGCGTCCCGTACTCGCCGGCCGTGGCCTTCGCCGCGAAGACGCCGTCGCTGACGATGACCAGCCGGTCGCCGGGGTCGAGGGTGAACCGCTGGGGCCGGTACTCGGTGTCGGGGAACATGCCGAGCGGCAGCTGCTGCTCCAGCGGGACCGGCGTCACCTCGGTGCCGCGCAGCAGCAGGATCCGCGGGGACCCCGCGTCGATGACGTGCACGGTCCCGTCGGCGAGGTCGATCCGCATGACGAGCGTCTCGGTGAACTCCCGGCCGCCGTGGCGCACGTGCACCATGTCGTTCGCCAGGCTCGCCTGCTCGCCGAGGTCGGCGCCCGACCGGCGGGCGTTGCGCAGCGCGCCGACGGTCAGCGACGTCAGCAGCGCCGCGTTGATGCCGGTACCCGAGCCGTTGGTGACGGTCAGCGCCAGATGGTCGTGCTCGACGGACCAGTCGAAGTTGTCCCCGCCGATCGAGTAGGCCGGCTCCAGGTGCCCCGCGAGGCTGAACGAGTCGTCCGCGTGCGCGTGGCCGGGCAGGAGCTGCCACTGCAGCTCCGCGGCGAGGGTGAGGCGGTGCCGCCGCCTGGCCCGCTCGTACCGGTCGGTCCGGCTCCACGCGACCTTCAGCGCGCTGCCGAGCAGCTCGCCGATCTCGGCCAGCTCGCCCACCTCGTCGGCGCTCCAGGGACCGGACGCACCGATCTCCAGGACGCCGATCCGCTCGCCCCTCGCACGCACCGGTAGATAGGTGCGGGTCTCCCCGGACCCGTCGCCGTCCCCCTCGGGGGAGGCGAGGACGCGGCCGGTGACGAACGACCGCCCGGCCGGGGTCTGCCGGATCCTGATCGCCTCGGTGACCTCCTCGGCGGCCGGCACGTCGCCGTCCGGTACCGCCAGGGCCAGGGCGTCGGGGTGGGGCGTGGCCAGGAGCGGACCGACCGGCATCAGGGCGCGCGAGTGGTAGTCGCAGACCAGGAGCCGGGCGGCGGAGACCACGGGGTACTCGCGCGACAGCGTCGCGGCCAGCACCTCGGGCAGCGCGTACGCCGGTGCGGCGCGCAGCGCCCGCTCGACCTTGGCCGTGCGCCTGCCCGGCCCTCCGGCCGGGCGCCCCTGCTCATCCCCGGCGGGGCGGCCCTGCCCGTCCCCGGCCGGGCGGCCGTGCCCATCCTTGCCCGGGCGGCCCTGCCCATCCTTGCCCGGGCGGCCGTGCGTGCTCATCGCGACCCCATCTCATCACTGCCTGCCGACGCGCCGGACGCGGCCGCGTCCCCGCTGCGGCCCGGTCATGGTGCACCGGGCCGCGGGAACGGCCGTGCCCCCCTAGACCGGCCGTCCGACCACGGGAATGCGGCTCTGTCATCGGGTCCGCCCCGTCTCGGACGCAGGACCGCAGGGGAAGACTGCCAAAGAGATTGCCATATGGCAAATACTTGATATCGAGGTGCGGACGAAGGGTTCGCACCGGGGCGCGGGGGTGCCGGTCAAGCCGTCCGGGACCCGAGCATCCCCCTCCCGCCGCGCTCGCGCCGCTCGCCCGCCTGGCCGAACTCGCTGAGCGCGTCGAGCAGCCGTCCGCGGGAGGCCGGGGACATCTGCGCCAGCACGTCCCGCACCGCCGCGCGGCGCCGCCGGACCAGCTCGGCGTGCAGGCGCTCGCCCTGGTCGGTCAGCCGCAGCACGATCTCGCGCCGGTCGACGCGGGCGGCCTCCCGCACGATCAGCCCCGCCGCCTCCAGCCGGTCGCACAGCCGGCTCGTGGACGAGGGGATGGCGCCGAGCTCCTCGGCGAGCCCGCCGAGGTTCAGCCGGCCGAACCGGGCGATCACCTCGACGGCGCGCAGCTGGATCGGCGAGATGGCGGGTTCCAGCCCCTGGTCGGCGCGGTTCCAGAGCAGCGCCGTCGCGCTCAGCACGCGTTCCACGGCGGCCGCGACGTCGTCCGGGACGGCGCCGTGCCCTTCTCCCGCCTGCTCTTCGCCTGACGGCCGCGGTCGTCGCTGACTCACACCCCAGCCTTTCGCACGGAGTATCCGCCGGCGGCACCTCACCTCGGCCCCCGGTGGCCCCGCCGCGCCGCCCCCGGCCAAGGCCGGACGGTACGGGCGCGGGCAGTACCACGATAGGGGCTTCCCCCGTCACGACGCACGGCCGAGTCCGGGCCGGCGTGCGGCGGTGCCCGCCGGCCGGTCCCGCGCCCGCGGGGAGCCAGGCGTGCTATAAGGCACATTCTGGGCATCTGCCGCCGCATTGTCGATCTCATGATCGATAAATTTCGTTCCGGGCGGGTGGACCATTGCGGCCAAAGCATGTCCTTGGCGGATATGTGCGATGTAGCATTTGCGCCCAGACGTTGCCGATCCACGGGGGACGGGCATTCGTGGCGAGCGGATACGGGAGCATCCCGGGCCGGCTCGGACGACCGGTGAGGCGGGCTCTCCCGCACCTTCTGGTCCTCCTGCCCGGCTTCGGCGGTAGTGCCCTGCGCAGGGGAGACGAGGAGATCTGGGGAACGGGCGCCGCCCTGGCGCGGGCCATCGCGAACCCCGGCCGACTTGCCTCGCCCGAAGCGCGGCTGGACGATCCGGAATACGAAGACGGCGTCGAGGCGCACGATCTGATGGCCATTCCGGTACCCGGGTTTTCCCGGATTCTCGGGCCTTACCAGAAGCTGCGGTCCAGCCTTCGCCGGCACTTCGAGCTGGACGACGCCAACTATCTCGAATTCGCCTACGACTGGCGGCGTCCGGTAGCGGTCAACTCCGCCGGGCTCGCCGGCGCGGTGGCGCCGCGCCTCGCGGCCCTGCGCGAGCGGTCCCCCGCCGCCGGGGTCATCTTCGTCGCGCACAGCATGGGCGGTCTCGTGGCGGTCGACTACGTCCGCCGCCACGACGTCCGCCGCGACTGCCACCGCGTCTACACCCTCGGCACGCCGTTCCGCGGCGCCGTCAAGGCCCTCGACGCCCTCGCCAACGGGCCGCGGGTCGGGCCCGTCCCGTCCGAACGGCTTCCGCTCGGACATCTGATGGAGGCGCTGCACCGCCTCCCGTCGGTCTACGAGCTGCTTCCCCTCTACCCGGTGATCACCGACGCGCGGAACGGCCGCGTCCCGCCCGCCGGCCGGGTCGCGGAGCTCGCCGGTGCGATCGCCGGGCTCGACGCCGGCCGGGCCCGCGCCTCGCGGGAGTTCCTGCTGGAGCTGAACGCCCCGCACGAGCGGCTGTCGGTCGTGCGCCCGGTGATCGGATACGGGCAGCGGACCGCGCAGCACGCCGTCCTCCACCCGGGCGGGCGCCTGGAGGTCTCGAAGGCGGTCGGGCTCGCGGCCGCCGCCGCCGAGGATTCCGGCGGTGACGGCACCGTCCCGGCGGTATCGGCCAGCCCCGCCGTCTACCAGGAGGTCCCGCCCGTCTACTGCAACCAGACGCACAACGGCCTCGCACACGGCGGCGACCAGGTGGACGAGCTGGTCCGCATGCTCGGCTACGACCTGTCGAGGCTGGGGCGGCACAGGCCGGTCCTGTCCCCGGGCCGGCCGGAGACCCCCGCTCCCGCCCACGCCCGCGAGGAGGCCGAGCCCGACGACTTCGGCCCGCCGGAAGCACGCGCGCTGGGTCTCGACCTGGCCGACGCCTACCTCACCGGGGAGCCGGTCACCGTCGCGGGCCGAGCCGAGGGTTTCGAGGCGGGCGACACGCTGTGGTTCCGGTTCGCGGCCGGACCCTCCCCGGGCACCGGCGATCCCGCCACCACCGTGGTCGAGGACGGCGGCTCGTTCGCGATCCCCTTGGGACTCGTGCGGCCCGGCCTCTACACGCTGTCGGTCGCGGCCTCTCCCCGAGGAGACGGGCTCCTCGACGTGGTGCACGTTTCGTGAGCGCGGACTGGACGTGGTGGCCCACCAACCCGGCCGACCTCGCGGTCTTCACCGTCCCCGACGAGTACCAGCTGATGCGCGGGGCGGGCCGGGAGCTTCCCCTCCCGGTGATCGAGCGCGCCGGATTCGCCTACACGAAGCTGCTCGACCTGCGGCTGGACTACGACGGGCCGCTCTACACCTGGAACCTGAACGGTCAGACGATCCGCCAGCCGTACCAGATGGTGGAGACGGAGAAGCGCGGCAACTGCCTCGACCTGTCGGTCGCCTTCGCCGGCCTGTGCCTGCAGCTCGGGCTGCGGCCGCTGATCGCGCTCCTCGGTCTCCAGGAGGGCCCGCACGCGATCGTGGTCCTCCCGGACGCCCGGATCGACCAGGACGAGACGGTCCTGATCTGGGGCCGGGTGCCCACCGCGGACGGCCTCGGCAAGCCCACCCCGGACCAGGTCCGCGAGAACCTCGCGAGGCGGTGGCTCGCGGTGGAGCCCACCGCCCTCACGCCGCTTCCGTTCGGCCGCCGCCTCGGCTTCGAGGACGCCTGCGCCAAGGGCCGGGAGGCCCTCCTCAGGTCGGACGGGACGACGCTGGTCGACGTCGGCTTCACCCTTCACGTGACCAACCGCCCGGTACGCGAGGTCGACAGATCCCTCGTCGCACGCCCCGCCCCCAAGCCGTCCTTCGGGGACGAGGTCCGCCTGCGGTACGCGGGCCGGCTCGCCGCGCAGCCCGCCGCGTGGGACGTCGGCGGGCTGGAGGAGATCGCCTTCGACCGGGAGACGCAGGACCACGCCCTGACCGCTCCCGCCCTGCTGCGGGCGCTGCGGGCCAAGGCCGTCTACCAGGCGATCGGGGGGACGCCGGGCCTCCGGCACGCGCGCTGGTTCTTCTACGAGGCCACCGACCGCGTGGTCGACACCCAGAGCCCGGACGTCCTGCTCGTCGAGGCGGCGCTGACGGGCTACGACCGGGTTCCCGACTCCCTGACCGAGTTCCTGCTGCGGGTGGCGGCGTACCACGGCGCGGGCCTCGGCAACCCGGCGCTCAACGCGTGGGTGATGGAGCACGGCCTGGAGCGGGAGGCGGCCGAGTTCCTGCGGGACTGCAAGCGGCGCTACTGGGCGCTGATCTTCCTCGGCGAGGAGACGATCGGCGCGGACCGGGACGGGCCGATCCGGTTGTGCGCGGTGGTGGAGCCGAAACCCGTGGGCCTGCTGGAGGCCGCCGACGGCGACGGCTCGTACATCGACCACGCGCTCGTCAAGACGGAGTGCCGGTCCCCGGAGGAGCTCCCCGGCAAGCTCCACGAGCTCATCCGCGACCTCCAGAAGAAGCTGGAGAACGCCCCCATGGTCATCGACCTGGTGGCGCCCCTGCGCTTCCTCACCGAGGGCCTGGAGCACCAGAGCCTCGTCCCGCTCCCGACCGGCTACCGGGAGCCGCTGAGCCGCCAGTACGAACCGAGGCTGCGCTGGGTGAGGCACGTGCTGGACCCCGGCGACCGGCAGCGGCAGAAGGACCGCGCGGGCAGGGCGAAGGCGGCGTGGCAGCACTCGCCGCCCACCCTCTCGCCGGACGAGGCCGGCAGCTTCGACGCCGTCTCCGCCTGGTTGGCGGACGAGGCCAACGCGAAGCGGCCCTGCGTGCTCGCCGTCGAGGACGAGACCGTGCGCACCGAGGCGCTGGGCTGGCTGCTGGCCGCGGGGTGCGGCTACATCGTGTGGCACCGCCCCGGCGGCGTCGTGCAGATCACGCGGCGGCACTGGGAGGAGCTGGAGGCGCACCAGCGCCGCGAGATGCTGCCGGAGAAGCTTCTGAACGGCGGCAACGGAGCGAACCCTCCGTCGATCATCTGGAACGACCCCACGGGCCGCCCGGGCTTCGACCTGCCCCTGGCCCGCCTGCAGAACCCCCCGGAGGAGAGCGACGGTGACCTGGAAACTGTTTCACGGTGACGGCAGGCCCCGCCCCGGCGGTACCGGCCCGGACGGCGCGCCGCTGCCGGCCTGGCACGCCATCCCCGACCTGCCGCCCTGGCGCGGCCGCGCCGAGGGCACCGGACCCCCGGTGTTCGTCCCCCTCCCGGGCCTGGACGACGCCGTCAACGCCGCGCTGCACCTGCGCCGGCCGCTGCTGATCAGCGGGTCGGCCGGGATGGGCAAGTCCACGCTCGTCGGAGTGCTCGCGCACGAGCTGCAACTCGGCGAGGTCCTCGAATGGCACATCACCTCCAAGAGCACGGTGAACGACGGGCTCTACCGGTACGACGCGCTGGACCGCCTGCACGCCGCCCAGCTGGCCGACGGGAACGCGCCCATCGGCGAGTTCGTCCGCCTCGGGCCGCTCGGCACGGCGCTGGCCGATCCCGGCCATCCGCGCGCCGTGCTCATCGACGAGATCGACAAGAGCGACCTCGACCTGCCGGGGGACCTGCTGAACGTCCTGGAGAGCGGCCGTTTCGACATCCCGCCCCTGATGCGCAGCAAGGGCGGCCCGTTCCGCGTGACCGGCGCCGACGGCCGGGCCTACGACGTGGGGGACGGGAGGGTCACCCGCCGGCACTACCCGGTCATCGTGCTGACGAGCAACAATGAGCGGACCTTCGCCCCGCCCTTCCTCCGCCGCTGCATCCGCTTCCAGATCGAGAGACCGGACGCCGCATTGCTCACCAGGATCGTGCAAGAGCACCTGCCCGAGATCGACGGCGCGTGCCGGGACGACATCGAGAAGTTCGCCGGCCGGCTCCGGACGGGCGAGAAGCTCGCCGTCAACCAGCTCCTCGAGATGGTGTACCTCGTGACGGGGCACGACCTCGGCGCCGAGGAGCGCGCCCGCCTGGAGAAGATCGTGCTGGACGACCTCAACGAGCAGTGATGGACGGTCTGGCACGCGCGCTCGCCGAGTTCGGCCTGGTTCGCGGGGACGCGGGCCTCGACGCCGAGCAGATCCTCGACCTGCTGTGGCTGGCCCGGGACCCGCCGCCCCCTTCGGCCGGCCGGGCGGCCCCGGGCACGTCGTCGCCCCTGCGGGTGGTCCCGGCTCCGCCGACGGTCCGGCAGGAGGCGACCCGGCCGCGACCGCCCGAGGCCGCCGGGCCGGGCTCGCCCGCCACGGTCGTGGAGCCGGTGTTCCCGGGCGACACGCCCTCCGAGCGGATCGGGGACGGCGCGGCCCGCCCGCCGGAAGCGGGCGGTTCCGCTGATGCGGACGGCCCGGCGGGCCAGGACGCCGCCCCGGGTCCGGGCGGCTCGGCCGGCCGGCCGGACCCGCTCGTCCCGGTGACCGGCGTCGGCTTCAGGGGCGTGCGCCCGCTGCGGGACGCCCTTGAGCTGACCCGCGCGCTCCGGCCGTTCCGGCGGGCCGTCCGCCCCGGGCCGCTGGAGCCGGACGAGGCGGCCACGGTGGAGGCCACGGCCGAGGCATGGGTCACCGCGGCCCTGTCCGCCAGGGCCGCGCCCCCGCGGGCCGGCGCCTGCGCGCCCAAGCCGCTGGTCGTCGTGACGCACCGCCCTCCGGTCCGCGCGCTGGACGTCGCCCTCGTGGTCGACACCGGCTCCTCCATGCGCATCTGGGACCGGGCCTTCACGCAGCTGGAGCACATCTTCGTGCAGAGCGGGGCCTTCCGTTCGGTGGCCCGGTGGGGGCTCGTCCTGCGCCGCGACGGCTCCCGCCTGGTCGACGCGGGCGGGGCCCACCATCCGCCGGACCGGCTCAAGGACCCGTCCGGCCGCCGTCTCGTGCTGCTGGCCTCGGACGCGGTCGGCGACCACTGGTACGTCCGGGACATCTGGGAGACGATCGAGTCCTGGGCGGCGGTGATGCCGACGGCGCTCCTGCACGTGCTCCCGCGGCGCTACTGGGGCGAGACCGCGGTCGGCGAGCCGTGCCTGCGGATGCGGCTCGGCGCTCCGGGCACGCCGGTGCCGAACGCCCACTACACCGTGGAGCGCGGCTGGTGGGTCACCGGCACCGCCGGCCTGCCGCTTCCCGTGGTCGGGCTGAACCCGGCCGGGCTCGGCGGCTGGGCCGAGGCCCTCACCTCGGGCGCGGCCTGGGCGGACGGCATCTCCACCGCGGTGCCCGGGACGGGCCCGGCGGAGCGCCCGAGCGAGTACAACCGCCGGCTGGACGACCGGGACGGGCAGCTGCTCGCGGCGTTCCTGCGCCGCGCGTCGCCCCGCGCCGTGCACCTCGCGCAGGTCCTGTCGTGCGCGCCGACGCTGTCCCCGCAGCTGATCGAGATCCTGCAGGAGCACCTCGCCCCCGAGACGGGGCTGACCGAGCGCGCGGAGATCTTCGTCTCGGGCCTGCTGGAGCCGGCCGGCCGCGAGAGCTACCGGTTCCTGCCCGCCGCCGCGGAGAGGTTCCGGGAGCAGGTCGGCCACCTGGAGGAGCTCAAGGCGTTCGACGTCGCCTCCGACCACCTGCAGCGCAACTTCGGCCTCGGCGGCGACCTGCGGGCGCTCGTCCCATATCCGGGCGGGACGTCCGGCATCGCCCCGGAGGCCGAGCCGTTCGCGCAGCTCCGGCGGAACATGGCCGACCGGCTGGCGGTGCTGACCGGGCCGGAGCACACGGGGCCGGAGCACACGGGGCCGGCGGTCTTCCCGGCCGCGGGCCGCCCGCCGGGCGAGGGCATCGTGCTCCCGCCCGCCCGGCACCCGGTGGGCGGCCCCGCGCACCCGGTGTCCCGGGAGCCCGCGCCGTTCGACCGCGCGGTGGTGCCCGCAGCGCGGACCGCGTCCGGCCCGCGCGCGCTCCCGCCGCTGCCGGCGCCCGTGGCGGCGCTGGCCGGCCACATGGCGGCGGTCGACGGCGACGACGCGCTCACGGTCCTCGACATCGGCGTCGAGGGCGTCACCCGCTACCGGGTGCACCGCGACGCGATGGGGACCCCGCACCCCAGCAGGCTCGCCACCGAACCCTGGACCGGTCTGGACGCGCGGGAGGCGGCGGCCCCGCGGATCGAGCGACTGACCGGCGGCCGCGGCCCGCTGGCGGCGGTCCGCACCGCACCGGAGGGGATGGCGGAGGCCGACCGGGCGTCCGCGCTGGTCCGCGAGGCCCGGCCGGACGCCGAGATCGTCACCGCGCCGGACGCCGACGTCGCCGGCTGGCTGCGCCGCGTCGTCGAGCGCGAGCCGATCCGCCAGCCCTACAGCCTCGTGGCCCTGGCCCCCCACGGCGGGGCGGGGGAGCTGCGGCTCACGCCCGTGCCGCTGTTCGCTCCGGGCGCCCTCCGCGACGACAGAGTGCCGGTATCGGTGCGCTGCGAACCCGGCACCGAGAGCGGGACGGCCTTCGCGGTCGGCGCGCACGGCCCCGACGGACTGTTCCGCGTCATGTCGATCCGGTCGGCGCGCATCCGGGCCGGCCACCACGATCTCGTGGCGCTGCTGAGGCGCCCCGGACTGGTCGGGTTCGGCGGGCTGGAGGGCCTGTCCGCCGACCGCCGGGACTGGGCGCGGATCGTCGCCGCCGTCCCCGATCGCTACGATCCCCGGCCGCGCCCCCTGCACCTGATCTGCCTCGTCGAGGTCAGCGGTACGCGCGAGCGGGTGGCGGACCGGCTGAGCCGCGTCGACCAGCTCGCCATGCTCCTGGGCTGGGAGGCCCCGGAGGGACTGAGCGTTTCCCTGGTCGTCTACGGCCGGCACGACTACCGCGACCGGCTCGGCCGTCTCGACCGCCTCCCCACGGTCCTGACCTGGGAGGACGACGCGGGCACGGCCCGCGCGGCGCTGGGCGCGGCCGTGGAGCGGCCCCCGCTGCCGGTGACCTACCCTGACGCGGCGATGGTCGAGGACGCCTTGGCCGTCGTGGACGAGAGGCTTCCCCGGCGGCCCCGGGGCCGCACCGCACTGGTGACGGTCGGCGACCGGCCGCCGCATCCGGCGCGGGTCACCGCGTCGGAGATCCTCCCGTGCCCGAACCGCCGCGACTGGCAGAACACCCTGCGGAGGCTGAGGGCGCGCCCGGGCATGACCGTCGCGGCGATCTGCGACGATCCCGCCCTGCGGCCGCAGGGCCCCTGGCGGGACCTCGGCGGCGGGGCGCCGCCCGTCCCCCTCGACGTCGTCGACGTCCAGCGGCTCGCGATCGATCTGCGGCTCGTCCCGCCGATGGCGGGCCGGCTGCCGTTCCCGCTGGTCATCTGACCGGCCGGGGTCCCGCCGACAGCTGCCGCAGCGCCTCCAGCAGTTCCGCCGGAGGGTCGGTGAACGAGCCGAGGAGTTCCTCGGTCGCGGCGTCGCCGAGCCGGGGGCCGTGCGTGAGCCGCAGCAGGACCGAGTAGAACAGCACGGCGATGGAGCCGGAGAGGTTCGCGTGGTCGGCCATGAGCCCGAGGTCGTCGATGATCTTGCGGTGCAGATCGCGCTTCTCGTGCACGTCGCCGGACCGCAGTTCGCCTTCGAGCTTGCCGAGCGCGGTCACCAGCGGCTCGTGGCGCTCCTGCCGGAGCATGTCGCGGCACACGGTGAGCAGCGTCTCGATGTCGGGCGCCTCGCCGGTGGCCACGGCCACGGCCGCCTTCAGCGCCTGGAGCGCCGCGCGGGGATCGGTGAACGGCAGGGGGTCGGCCGCCCTCGCCAGCTCCTGGAGGACGCCGGGGGAGTCGGCGAAGTCCGCCAGCAGTGCGAGGTACCGTTCGGGCACGTCCGCCCCGGCGGGCAGAACCGGCGGCCGGTCCCAGACGAGGGCCCGGGACGCGGTGGGCGCGTGGTCGGTGAACGACAGCCGGATCCGGTGCTCGGCAGTGCTCCTCGTCCAGGTGGAGACCGACAGCCGGGCGCGCATCCCGTACGGCAGCAGCCACGCCACCTCGTCGAGGAAGCGCAGCCGTTCGAGCATGGGCAGCGCGCCGGCGTCCTCGATGGCGACGTGCCGGCCCTCCCCGGACAGCAGGGTCGCGGCGGTGCCCATCGCGGGCCCGGCGGCCGGCTTCCCGGGTCCGCCCGCCGGGAGTACGACCGTCGCGGCGCCGTCCATCGGGGGATCGAGGGGGGCGAAGGCCCGGTACAGCGACTCGTAGGACACCCGGGCACGCGCGAGCGGGCCGAAGGGGACGCAGAACACGCGCGTCACCGAGTCGGCGGTCAGAGCGGCCCCCGCCCCGCACCACGTCTCGATGGCGAGGGTCAGGTAGGGGACGTCCGGGAGCCGCGTCCAGCCGATCGTCACCTGCGGCAGCTCCGCCGGCACACCCGTGTGGTACCGGTGCACGATCTCGGCGAAGTTGCCCCGGCTGAACCGTCCCCCGCTCACGGCCAGCACGCCGCGGGCGCCGGAGTCCCGGTCCAGTCCCCACAGCGCCCACTCGGCGGTGACCCTCGTCTCGTCCTGCGGCATGCGGTCTCCGATCAGGGGGGCGGGGCGTGGACGCGCAGCCATTGCGCGGACAGCAGCACCAGCGTGAGCGCCACCAGGAACACGACCAGGACGACCGTCACGAGCCAGGGGCCCTGGCCGCCGAACCGGGTCTCGAAGTCCTGCTGGGGCGATCTGCCGGCCTGCTCGTCCGCTCCTGGCGCCTGGCCGAACGACTCCGGAGCCGGCGCACCCGCGGGCGGGGCGGCCTCCTGCCGCTCCGGGACCTCGGGCGCGTCGCGCCCGAGGTGCAGTCTCTGGACGAGCCGCCCCATCCCGCGGGGAAGCCGGCGGGGAGGCCCTCCCCGGGCCTGCTCGGCCGCCACGGTGCCCTGGAGCACGGCGTTGACGCCCTCGGCGACCTCGGGGCCGAGCGTGGCCGACTCCAGCATCCGGCCGAAGAACGCCTCGAAGAGCATCTCCCGGGTGTCGGGCGCGATCCCGTACAGCCACAGGGCGGCCGCGAACAGCGCGGTGGTCGGCCGGGGCGTCCGGCTCCCGTCCACGACCTCCTCGAACTCCTTGACGCCCAGTTGCGGGCCGTAGGCGGCCGCGAGCAGCCTGCACAGCCAGTCGAACTGCGCCAGGTCGTCTCCGGGGAAGCGCCTGCGGAGCGGATGAGCCAGGTAGGCGTGCTGCCACAGCGGACCGACGGCCGGGTCGTCCTCCTCGACCAGCCGCCGGACGAGCTCGTTGAAGACCATGTCGAAGATGACCACCTTGACCGGCTCCTGCACGGCCGTGGCGATCAGCGTCTCGCTGTCGAGCCTGCCGAGGATCCTCCGGCGGCCCTCGTCGCCGCACATGACGGCGACGAGGAGGTCCGAGTAGGCGTCGGCGCCCGGGTAGTTCTCCAGGGTCCGCAGGAGCAGGCCGTGGATCATCCCCGCGTCCTCCTCGATCTGTTCGAGGTGCGACTCGCTCAGGGTGCTCCCGTACGCCATCTGCAGCAGCGCCTGGTAGAGCTGGAGCTGCCGGGGCGGTTCGAGCGTGTCCGAGGCGTCCAGCAGCCTGTCCGCCCTGACGATCTGCCGGTGACGGCTCCGCTGCTCGGCGGTGTAGATCCGCGTCCGCAGATGCTCCAACCGGTCGATGCAGTGCTCGGCCGCGTCCCCGCGCCCCTCCCGGCGGGCCTCGGCGTAGGCGCGCAGCACCTCCACGGGGTCGGCGTCCGTGCTGACCGCGGGCGCCGGCCGCTGCGCGGGGGAGCCGGCGATGTCCTGAAGGCGGCCGAGAGCCGCCCGGACGTGGCCGCGATCGAACCCCATCGGCTTGCCGATCCGGGCCAGCTCCCTGATGACATGGGACAGGTCGGACTGGCGGGCGAGCACGTCGAAGTAGGTTCGCGCGGTCCGTGCCGCGGGGGGCAGGACCGGCGGGTCGCCCCACCTGACGGTGAGCGCGCCCTCCCGCGCGTGGCTGCTGAACGCGAGCCTGAAGTTGTGCTCCGAGGTGCTGCTCACCCACGTCGCGGCGGAGAGCCTGGTCCGCATCGCGTAGGGCAGCAGGGCGGCCACGGTGTCCAGGAAGCCCAGCCGCTCCACCATGGGGACGCCCTCCGCGCCCTCCAGCTGCACCGGGGACCGGGTCAGCAGGAGCGCCGCGGCCCCCAGCGCCTCCAGGCCGACGCGGTCGGCGATCTGGTGCGGGTCGAGTTCGGGCACGCTGATCGGCGCGCCGTCGGTGGCGTCGCGGTCGGCGAGCGCCTCGTAGAGGTCCACGTAGGAGATCGGCCGTTCGAGCCGGTAGTACGGGATGCCGAAGTAGCGCGTGACCGCGATGCCCCGGCCGAGCCGGTCGTCCTCGTTCGACCACTCCTGGATGGCGAAACCGAGGTAGATCTCCTCGCCGAGCCGCGTCCAGCTGATCGCGACCTGCGGCAGATCGGTGTGGGTGCCCGGCGAGTACCGGGAAATGATCTCCGAGAAGTCGTGCGCCCCCAGGCGGATGTCGCTGCATCGCAGAAGCCGGAAGTCGCGTTCCTGGGGATCTTTGCCCCACAGGGCCCACTCCGGCGTCACCGGCACCATGGCGGTGCTCATCGTCGCCACCTCACCCTTGCTGATCGGCGGACAGGGACTGGGCGAGCCACAGCAGCGGTTCCACGACGTTGATGGGCCGCACCCCGCCGCGGATCCGGTAGCCCCTCGGCGAGGTCGAGTCGGGGACGAGGTTCTGGTAGTCGCGCGGATCGAAGCGGTCGGCGCCCGGCGCGAGGTGGAAACCGATCGCCGAGGTCACGAAGAACCTGATCCGGTCCTCAAGGAAGAACTGCTTCAGCTTGTTCAGCACCAGTTCGGCGTTGCCGCTCGCCGACACCCCGCAGAGGCTCTCGAACAGGCGCTCGGCATACTCGTCCTCCACCACCCGGGGGAACGCGAAGGAGTCGTCGGGGTCGACGCCGAGCGCCCGGATGCTGTCGGCCGTCTTCAGCACGCTGACCTCGTCGAACTTGGTGATGCACACGGCCAGGTGGTGCGGGAGGCGGCCGCCGACGAACGCGTCGGCGGCCAGCATCCGCTGCGAGAGCTGGGCGAGCATGCCGTGCAGGTTCTCGAACGCGTCGCCCCTCTCGTACTCGCGGATCGGGTCGAAGAGGTAGAGGATGCCGCGGCTCCGGACGAGGTTGTCGAGCAGCCCGCGCCCGGCGCTCCCGCCCCGCCCGAACAGCTCGCCGCCCACATCGATCAGGTCGAGGCCGATCATGCTCTCGCGTGTCACGGTGCGCCGGCCGAGGAGCCGTCCGGTGCGGACCGGACGCTGGCCGACCAGGTACCACTTGTAGTGCTCGATGGCCTCGGTCGCCCGGGGGAACTGCCGCCTGTCGGCGAGCGACCTGGTCAGGTCGGTCAGCACGGCGGTGGAGCCGCCGTCGGCGCCGACCACCTTCCAGTCGCCGTTCATCCGGGTCAGCGCGATGTCCAGCGCGGCCAGGAAGGTGGTCTTCCCGCATCCGGCCGCCCCCCACATCGCGATGTTCTGCGTGGCGGCGCGCTCCTGTTGTTCCGGTTGCATCCTCGACCTTGTCCCTCCGGGGGTGGACGTCATGACGGCTCGCTGATGGGGAAGGGCACGCGGTACCCCTCGTCGGGGCCGAGGCCCAGCCGGGCCACGAGGTCCGAGAGGCGGCCGGTGTCCGCTCCCGCCCGGGGGGACCGCCCGGTGATCCGCGCCCACGCCGGATGGGACCGCGTTTCCGGCCGGTCGCAGATGGCGCCGACCCGCACGCGGCGCCGGTGCACGAGTTGGACCAGCGCCTCCTCCCAGTCGACCCCGGCGGGGCACGGCAGGAGGCCCGGCGTGGGCCACGGCGGATGCGGCGGACGGTAGCCGGCGAGAAGCAGCGCCGTCCGCTCCGGCTCGGCGCCCCGGGCGCCGGGGCCGGACGGCTCCGCGCTGCGGACACGCTCGGCGAGCCGGGCCTCCACCTCCGCCAGAACGCATTCGACCGGCGCCGCGCGGGGGTGGCCGGGCGGTATCGGAGGGCGTGCGGCCAGCTCGTCCAGCGCGGTGAGCGCCTTGTCGGGCGAGGACTTCCAGAGCACCACGTCGACCGGCCCGTGTCGGGGGCGCCGCTCGTAGGAATGGCTCCCGTAGGCGATGAGGGACACCGTGAGCCCCGGGCGCGGGCCCGCCGCCACCTCCTCGATCACCTCGCGGACCCGGGAGACCCGGGCGGCGACCGCGCCGGGCCCCCCGTCGGCCTCGTCCTGCTGCGCGGCGGCCTCCACCGCGCAGACGAGGTGGGCGCGCGGCGCCGCCGGGGCGAGCCGCACGGGCAGCGCGGCCACGAGCTCCTCCGTGCTGCGCTCCTCGCGGAGCAGGGGGCCGGGCAGCCCGTGGAAGCCGATGCGCCCGGGTCCCCGCAGCTCGGCGCTGAGCCGGTAGCGGCCGGGCGCCAGCCGGATCCGCCGCCGCGAGACCAGGCTCAGGGTGCCCCGCTCGGGCGACCACGCCATGACCGCGAACACGGTTCCGTCCTCTCCGGCGGGCTCGCAGCGCAGCGTCAGCGACTCGCGGTCGCCGCGCCGTGACCCGACCGGGAACAGCAGCAGGCCGGACAGCTCCGGCCGCCCCGACCCGGCCTCCCGGACGGTGACGAGCTCGTAGCTCTGGCTCAGCGGCTCCTCGGCGATCACCTCGCGGAGCAGCTCGGTGACCGACGCCCCGTTCACCCGCGCCGTCCGCGCGTCGGGCCGCTGCGCCGCCAGCCAGTCGTGCGCCAGCAGCGGCCGCATGCCCGAGGTGAACGTGCAGGCCAGGAGCACGGTCGGCGCGTCGTGCAGGCGCGGGACGCGGTCGAGCACCGCCTGCCGGTCGAGCTGCTCGTACCTGACGAGGCCCGACCAGGGCGTCCGCCAGGTGCGGCCGGACGGCACCCCGTTCTCCAGCCGGACCAGTTCGTGGACGTCCAGGCTCTCGGCCGTCGCGTCCACCACCAGAAGGGGCTTTTGCGAAGAATGCTGGCTGATCGCATTTTTGAGGCTTTCGCGCAGCTCCCCACTCTGTTCGATCAATGGCGGCTCCCGTCACCCCGTGGAAATACGGACTCGTGTCCGGCCCCTGGCCGCGAGACTGCAACGATTGTGCTGCATGGGATCGCATTACCAGTCCCTCAATGGCCTGATCTGGCCAATGACGTCAAATGCGGACGGCGCCGCACTGGAGCCTGAGTCCGCTGTTTATGCTTATCCCTTCCAACCATCGGCGCGAGCGGGGGCCGAATTGCGCAGAATTTTGATCACCCTCTCCGGCGCCCGGGCCTCGGTTCTCGACCAGTGCCCGACCGAGCGCGGCAAGTTCGAGGGCATCGGCGGCGCCGTGCTCACCACCAGCACGCTGGCGGCCATCTCCATGTGGTTCGCCCTCTCCAGCGCCATCGGCGTCAACCCCCTCGCCGCGGCGCCGCTGGCGCTGCTGTGGGGCCTGGCGATCCTGAGCCTGGACCGGTGGCTGGTCGCCACGATCCCCTCCACCGGCGGCCGGCGCTGGAAGCTGGTGCTGCCCCGGGTGGCGATGGCCGTGCTGCTGGGCTTCGTGATCTCGACCCCGCTGGTGCTGCAGATCTTCCGCGCGGAGATCGACGCGCAGATCGTGGAGATCAAGCAGCGCCGGGCCGACGACTTCGCGCTGGACCAGAAGAGGGGCGCCATCGGCGCCGAGGTCGCGCTCGACCGCAAGTCGGTGGCCGCCCTTCAGCAGGTCATCGCCTCCCAGGGCGACGTCCCGCTCGACCCCGCATCCGATGTCCGGATCCGGGCGCTCACCCGGCAGCGCGACGACCAGCAGAAGCAGATGCAGAGCGACTACCGGCAGTGGCAGTGCCAGCTCTACGGCGGACCGCAGTGCCCCAAGAAGGGCGCCGGGCCGCTCGCCGCGGCCAGCGAGACCGCCTACCGCAACGCCAAGAAGCGCGTGGACGACGTGAACGGCCAGATCGAGGACCGCAAGCGCGAGCTGACCGCGACCGGCGAGGCGGCCAAGCGCACCAGGCTGGAGCAGGCGGGGGCCGACCTGCCCGCGGCCCGGCAGCGGCTCGCGGCCGACGAGCGGCGGCAGGCCGCCCTCCAGCACGCCTTCGACGCGCAGAACGGCAACACCGACGGGCTGCTGATCCGACTGCAGGCACTCGACGAGGTCTCCGGCAAGGACGTCGTCCTGAACGGCGCCCGCATCCTGCTGTTCCTGCTGTTCCTGCTCATCGAGTGCCTTCCGGTAACGGTCAAGCTGCTGCAGAGGACATCGAATTACGACGAGATCCTCGCGCTGGAGGCCAGGAGAGAACTCCGGGAGGCCAAGAAGAAGATCGTTCCGGTGCCCGGAAACCTGTTCGGCACCGAATCGGGGGGGTCCGTTCAGGAAATCTGGGACGAGCGCCAAAGGGAACAGGGGGAATGGCGCGCTGTCCGGCCGCCCGGAGGGAACCCGGAAACGGGCTCCCCTCCCGCCGAAGACGAAAGTGAGGACGCCTCGCAATGGAGTTCCGGGCCGAGCGACCCCGCCGGCACCCGGCCGGAAGCGACCGGCAACGGGATGGTCCCCTCCAGCGAGCACGAGGCGATCCGCAACGCGCTCGACACGCGCGTGACCCGGACGGTCGACCCGTCCGACCGCTCCGACGGCCAGCCCCTCTACACCGACGACGACGATTTCTGAGCCGCCGGCGGCCGGGCGCCGTTCCGCGCTGAACGGCCGCTACCGCGTCCTGTCCCGGCTCGGCGCCGGCGGGATGGGCACCGTGTGGGTGGGCGACGACCTGGTGCTGCGCCGGCGCGTCGCGCTCAAGGCCATCAACCTCGAACCCGGGCGCCCGGGCGAGGCCGGCCCCATCGTCGCGCGCGCGAGGCGCGAGGCCCAGGCGCTGGCGCGCGTCGGCCACCCGGCGGTGGTCGAGATCTACGACCTGTTCGTCGAGGACGGCGTCCCCTGGCTGGTGATGGAGCTCATCGACGGCCGCACCCTCGCCGAGCTCGTCGCCGAGGGCCCCGTCGCCGAGTGGGAGATCGCCCGGATCGGCCGGTGGGCGCTCGACGGGCTGGACGCGGTGCACCGCGCGGGCGTCCTGCACCGCGACGTGAAGCCGGCGAACATCCTCCTCGCCGCCGACGGCCGCGTCCTGCTCGCCGACTTCGGCATCGCGCGGCTGGCCGGGGCCGCGTCCCTCACCGTCACCAACACCGTCCTCGGAACGCTGGAGTTCATGGCCCCCGAGCAGATCGCGGGCCACGAGGCGACGGCCGCCTCCGACCTCTGGTCGCTCGGGGTCACCCTCTTCCTCGCGCTGGAGGGCCACTCGCCGTTCCGGCGGGGCTCGGACGCCCTCAACGTCCCCGCCACCCTCTACGCGATCGTGAACGACCCAGCGCCGGCGTCGAGCCGTCCCGGGCCGCTCGCCGACGCGATCACCCGGCTCCTCGACAAGGACCCGGCCACGCGGTCCGACGCCCCCCGGTTGCGGGCCGCCTTGGAGGAGGTGCTGCGGGACGCCCCGCGGCCCGCGCCTCCCCGCTTAGCGGAGCGCGCGCCGAAGGCCGGGGCGAAGGCGCGGGCGCCGCACGCGGACCAGGCCGGGCCACCCGGGCAGGCGAGGAGGCCGGACGCGGCCCGCGCGGCGCGCCCCGTGGGGGCGGCGCCGCCGGTGCTCGCGAGGCCCCCCGCGAGCGCTGCGGCCCTGGTCGAGAACATGACGGTGGACGAGGCCGCCCGGACGGTGGCGAAGGCCGGGCCCGCGGCCGCCGCTCCCGCGCTGCTGGCGCTGCCCCGCCACCGCGCCGCGCTGATCCTCGCGGCATTGCCGCCGGCGTCCCTCGGCGGGATCCTCGACGCGATGGCGGCCGCCCCGGAGGCGACCGCGCTGATCCTGCCGATGTTCACCGCGGAGCGGGCGGGCGGCGCCCTCGGGCGGATGACCGGGAGCCGCGCGCTGGCCGTGCTCGCCGCGATGCCGCCCGGTGAGGCTGCGCGCATCGCCGCCCAGGCCGACCAGCGGACGGCCGCCTGGATGCTCGGGGCGCTGCCGCCGCCCGAGGCGGCGCGCCTGCTCGCCGCGATGCCGGTGCCGCGCGCCGCCGGGGCCCTCGGATACGTCCCCCCGCCGGCCATCGCGGCGCTGCTGCGGGGGCTTCCCCGCGACCAGGCCGACGCCCTGGTGCGAAGGCTCGCCCCCGCGGTCCGGGTGCGGGTGGAGCGGCTGCGGTGAGCATCCCTCAGTGAGGAGAACGACATGCGGGCGAGCCTGCTGTATCGCATCTGCGTCGAGTTGATCAAAGCGAACGCGATGACCGGCGCGGATCCGAACCCGGCGGCCCCGGCGCGCGTACGAGGGAGTGGGGCCCCCGCGGGGCCCGACCGAGGCGAGCGTGAATGGACAGGGATTCGTGAAGCCTGCGCGGGGTGACCGGAGTGGGTGACCGGGCCGCGAGCGCCGGGCTCCTGTCGCGGTTGCTGGAGGCGCTGGAGGACGACTGCGCGGTGTGCGGGGGGACGGGCAGCACCCCGAACGAGCAGTGGCTCGCCTGGCACCGCCGGGCCGGCGAGCTGATCGCGGTCGCCCAGGCGGCCCGCCGCGCCCACGTGCTGCGTCCCGCCCCGGGCGCCCCGCCCGTCGCCGCGCCCGAGGGCGCCGAGCCCACCATCGTGACCGCCGTGGAACGCGCCATCGACGATCACATGAAGGCCCGCCCGGACGAGCCGGAGGAGGAACGCTGCGCCGCCTGCCGCGGTCTCGGCAGGGAGCTCACCCCGGCCGGGCGGCAGTTCGCCGAGGTGCTCGCGCGGCACGGCTTCGTCCGCCGGGAGTGAGGCCCGGCTAGGGAGCGAGGAGGATCTCCAGCATGCGCTCCCGCGGGTCGGGCCCGGTCCCGGGCACGAGGTAGCCGCCGGCCCAGACCCGCAGCATCAGCTGCGCCCGCAGGCGCGCCTCCTCCTCGTCGAACCCGAGGTGCTCCAGGCACGCGGCGATGTGCCCGAGCAGCGCCCGGTCGGCGTGCCGCACCGCCTCCTCCGCCGCGGGCTCGTGCTGGGCCCACAGCCGCATCGCCCGGTCGATCGGCGCGACCTCGCGGCCGAGCGCCTGGATGCGGCGCAGCCGCTCGCGCGGGTCGGCCGTACTGCCGAGCGCGAGCCCGAGCATCTCGTCGGTCCGCTCGTGCGCCCACCGGTCCAGCAGCGCCCGCATCAGCTCCGGGCGGTCCCGGAAGTGCCAGTAGAAGCTGCCCTTGGTGACGCCGAGCCGGGCCGCCAGCGTGGTGATCGCCACGCCGCGCTCGCCGGCGCGGGCCAGCTCCCCGTAGGCGGCCTCGATCCAGTCGCGCCGCGCCACCCTGGGCCGCGCCGTCCTCGTTCGGGCCGTCATCCCACCCCCGTCTCCGCCGGCGGACGCCCTCACACCAGGGTCACCGGGCCGGGGTCCAGACCCAGCTCGATCCTGCCGTAGAGGGCGTACGCCGCGTCCGGTTCGAACACCACGTGCCCGGAGATCGTATTCACGTCCCGCTGCGCCCGCTGGAAGGGGGAGTCGGTGAACTGCGCGCTCGCCCCGGCCGCCGAGCACAGGTCGTTGACGACCCGCCGCGCGGTCCCGGCGACGTGCGCCGCCACCAGTCGCGCCCCGGCCCGCCGCCGCAAATCGCAACCCCCCTCCGCCACGGCGCGGACGACGCCGCCCAGGGCGTCCTCCAGAAGCAGCCGGGCCGCGGCCAGGTCCGCCGTCGCCGACGCGAGCCGGATCTGCGCGCCGGTCGTCTCGCGCTGCCGCTCCCCGGAGTAGGCCATCACCCGGCCCCGCGTCCGCTCGGCGAACCGCGCCAGCACGCCTTCGGCCACGCCGAGCACGGGCGCGGCGCCGGTCAGCGCGAACACGGGCACGAGCGGCGTCCGGTAGAGCGCCGCGGAGTGGACGAGGGACCCGGGCGAGCGCCCCTCCGCCAGGTCGAGGAGCGGCACCGACCGGTGCGCCGGGACGAAGACGTCGGCCACCTCGATGTCGTTGCTGCCGGTGCCCCGCATCCCGCTGGTCTGCCAGACGTCGTGGACGCTCACCTCCTCGCGCGGCAGCAGGAACAGCCTCGGCTCGATCGCGTCGCCCGCGGTGACCAGCGCCATGACCATGACGTGCCCGGCGTGCATCACCCCGCTGCCCCACGACCAGCGCCCGGTGACCCGGTGCCCGCCGTCCGCGGGAGCCGCCGTCCCGGTCGGCGCGAGGACGCACGGGATCAGCGCGTACGGCCGGTCCGCCCAGACCTCGGCCTGCGCCCGCTCGGGGAAGAGCCCGACCATCCAGTTGTGCAGCGTGTAGATGACCGAAAGCCACCCGGTCGAGGCGCACCCGGCGCCCGCCTCCCGGCACGCCGCCGCCATCTCCTCGAACCCGCGCTCGGCCCCGCCGAACCGCTTCGGCACCAGCATCGCGAAGAGCCCGGCCGAGGCGAGGTCGGCGATGGTCTCCTCGGGCAGCCGCCGCGCCTCCTCGGCGATCCGCGCGCGTTCGGCGAACGCCGGCGCGAGGTCCCGCACACGGCGGACGATTCCGTCTCCATACTCCATGGTACGGAACCATACTCACAGGTATGTTCCGTTGGCGACCCCTCTCCCGTTTAGTCCGGGACCCAGCGGTAGGTAGACGCCGACGAAGGGAGGGGACGATGCGAGAAGGCCGCACGGACGAGACGCCGGCGAATCTGCGACTGCCGGGGATCGTCCTCGGTGTCGGGCTCGGCGGGTTCGTCGACGGCATACTGCTGCACCAGGTGCTGCAGTGGCACCACATGCTGACCAGCACCGACACCGACAACATCGGGGTGAAGTACTACTCGCCCCACACCGTGTCGGGACTGGAGATGAACACGGTGTGGGACGGCATCTTCCACGTCGTGTGCTGGCTGTCGGTCCTGACCGGCCTCGCCCTCCTGTACTCGCGGGTCACGCGGGACCGCCGGCGGGTGTGGACCTCAGCGGCGCTGTGGGGCTGGATCCTGGTGGGCTGGGGTCTGTTCAACCTGGTCGAAGGGATCGTCGACCACCAGATACTGGGCATCCATCACGTTCACGGCGGCCCTCACCAGATCTGGTGGGACATCGGGTTCCTGCTTCTGGGCGCCGTGCTGGTCGCCGCCGGCTACCTCGTCCAGCGCAGCGCCAGACCGCTGTCCCCGTCCGGAGCGCGCACTCCGAACTTCGGACCGGCCGGATGACGCCCGCCATGCCGCTGCTCCAGGCGGCCGGTCACCCGATGCACGAACACGACGGCGGCGCGTCCTCGCTGCAGACCGTTCTGCCTCTGGTGGCGGTGGCGCTCGTCGCGGCCGGCTACCTGGCGCTGTGGCGGCGGGGCCGCCGCCGCAATCCGGAGCGGGGACCGGGGCGGACGCGCGCCGCGGCCTTCCTCGCCGGCTGCGCGCTGCTCGCGCTCGCGCTGTCGGCCCCGGTGGACGCCTTCGCCGGCCGCGACTTCCGCGGGCACATGCTCCAGCACCTGATCATCGGCATGTACGCGCCGGTGGCGCTGGTGCTGGGCGCCCCGATCACGGTCCTGCTCCGCGCCGCTCCCGCCGCCCGCGCCAGGCGGATGACCGGCGTCCTGCGCAGCCTTCCCCTGCGGATCGTGGCCCACCCGGTGACCGCGCTGGTGCTGAGCGCGGGCACTCTGCCCCTGGTGTACTTCACCCCGCTGTACAACGCCGCGATGGAGCACCCGGGGCTGCACATGGCGCTGCACGTCCACTTCCTGCTGTCGGGCTGCCTGTTCGCCTGGGTCATCGCAGGCCCGGACCCCGCCCCGTCCCGTCCCGGCGTCCTGGCACGGCTGGTGGTCCTGGGCGCCGCGGTCGCCGTCCACGCGACCGTCTCCCAGCTCATCTACGGCGGCTTCCTCATCGACGTCCACGCGCCCATCGCCCAGGTACGCGGCGGCGCCGAACTCATGTACTACGGCGGCGACGTCGCCGAACTCCTGCTCGCGTTCGCCCTCGTGGCCACCTGGCGCCCCACCCGCCGTCCGGCCGAGCGCCCCGCCCCGGCCTAGCCCCCGGACGCCGGCACCGCCAGATCAAACCCCGAGACCCCGGTCAGGGATCATCGGGGGGTGAGGGCCGGGGTGAATCTGACGGGGAGGGCGGCCAGGCGGCGGACCCAGAACGACGGGAGCCACAGGAGTTCGTCCGGTTTCACGGCGAGCTCGATGTCGGGCAGGCGGTCGAGCAGGACCTCCACCGCGGTCTTGGCGACGACCTCGGCGAGTTCCGGGGCGGGGTAGGGGCATCCGTGGTCGCCGTGGCCGAACGACAGGTGGGCGCGGTTCCCCGCGCCGGCGCCCTGCGCGGGCGGCGCGACCTGCGGGTCGGCGTTCGCCGCGGCCCAGCCGAGGATCAGCATGTCGCCCGGACGGATCTTGCGGCCGGCCAGCTCGCAGGAGCGCACGGCGAAGCGGCCGATGTTGTTCTGGGACGGCGTGTCCTCCCACAGCACCTGGTTGAGCGCCTGGGTGACGCTGCCGCGGCCGCCCTGGAGCGTCACGGCGAACTGGTCGTCCACCAGCATCAGCCGCAGCGTGTTGCCGATCCAGTGGCCGGTCGGCAGGGTCCCGGCGCTGAGCATGGGGATCAGGTCGCTGATCAGCTCGTCGACGGTGTAGCCGGCGGGGTGCTGCAGCAGGCGGGAGGTGACGTCCGCGCCGGGGTGCGCCCTGCGGGTCTCGGCCAGCCGGCGCATGGTCTCCTGGAGCCGCTGGTAGGCGGCGACGGCGTTCTCGTCGGAGCCCGCCACGTCCTGGATGTCGCGGATCATGTCCGGCACCTCGGCGTCGGGGACGCCGAAGATCCCGACCATCACCATCGGGGGGAGCCGGTCGGCGAACTGGCGGCCGAGGTCGGCCTCGCCGTCCCCCGCGAACTCGTCGATCAGGTGGTCGGCGACGCGCTCGCAGATGCCCGCCAGCTCGGTGCGGTCGACGGCGTCCAGCGCGTCGCTGATCGCCGCGCTGCGCCGGTGGTGCTCCTCGCCCTCGGCGAGCATCACCGAGGGGTTCCAGCCGACGAACGGCAGCAGCGACCAGTTCTCGGGGACCATGTCCCAGGCGTTCCAGCGCCGGGTGTCGCGGGCGAACAGCGCGGGGTTGCCGGTGACGTGGTTGACCTCCCGGTACCCGATCACGTACCAGGCGGGGATGTCGCCTTCGAGCAGGACGGGCACGACGGGGCCGTGCTCGCGCCGCATCCGTTCGAAGAAGTCCTTCGGCCGCTGGTCGAAGTCCTCCCCGTACAGGCGGACGGCGTTCTCGTCGGCGGGGGGCCGGAGGGTCTCGTCGGTCACTGCGCGGCCTCCTGGAGCGCGGCGGGGTCGTGGAGGGTGGTGAGGTGCCGGACGAGCGTGATCAGCACGCTCTTGGAGGAGTCGCGCTGCCGGGCGTCGCAGTCGACCAGGGGGACGCCCCCGGAAAGCGACAGCGCGTCGCGGACCCGGTCCAGCGACGGCCGCGGCTCGGGGCCCTCGAACCGGTTGACCGCCACCACGAACGGCATCTTGTGGTGCTCCAGCCGGTCGAGCGGGTAGAAGGACTCCTCCAGGCGGCGCGTGTCCACCAGCACCACCGCGCCCAGGCTGCCGGAGAACAGCTGGTCCCAGATGAACCAGAACCGCTGCTGGCCCGGAGCGCCGAACAGGTAGAGCACGCGGTGGGCGTCCAGGGAGATCCGGCCGAAGTCGAAGGCGACCGTGGTGGTCCGCTTGTCGGCGACGCGGCTCGGGTCGTCGATGCCGACGCCGGCCTTCGTCATGACCTCCTCGGTGCTCAGCGGGCGGATCTCGGAGATCGAGCCGACCATGGTGGTCTTCCCGACGCCGAACCCGCCCACGATCACGATCTTCAGCGCGTCCCGGACGCTGCGCCGCAGCGGCACGTCGTCCGCGGGCGCGGGGTCCGGTGCGCGGTCAGAGGGCTTTGAGTCCAACGAGCACCTCCTTCAGGGTGTCCAGGTCGGCCAGGTGGGTCGTCGCGGTGGCCGACGTCGGATGGCGGACGGTGATGTGGCCGGTGTCGCGCAGGTCGAGCAGAAGGATCTTCACGACGCTCACCGGCAGCCGCAGATGGGAGGACAGCTCCACCACCGCCACCGGCTCGTTCCGGCACGACCGCAGGATCGCGACGTGCTCGGACTGCATGCCCGGCGCCGGGTCGTTCTCCGCGACGACCAGCGTGACGAGGTCGAGGTCCGCGTCGCCGGCCCTGCTGCGGCCACCGGTCACGGTGTAGAGCCGGTCCGGATCGTCCAGGTCCAGGGGGCGCGGGTTCATCTCGACGCGGACGTGCGCGGAGCCGCGGTCAGGTAGCCGCCGATCTGCTCCACCAGCTCGTTCATGCTGTGCCCGACGAGGCCGACGTCGGCGTCGTCGCGGGCCACCACGGCCAGGTGCGCCCCCTCGCCGGCCGGGATGATCAGCAGCAGCCCGCCGGGGAACTCCACCATCGACTGGCCGGCGCCGACGCCCCGGCCGAACTCGTGGGAGGCCGTCATGGACAGGCTCTGGATGCCCGAGGCGATGGCCGCGAGCTGGTCGGCCCGGTCGTCGTCCAGCCCGGGGGTGTGGCAGATCTTCAGACCGTCCCTGGACAGCACCAGGACGTGCTGGACGCCGGGGGCCCGTTCCGCGAGGGACGTCAGAAGCCAGTCGAGTCGACGCTCATCGGTGCTCATCGAGATCACGGGGCGCCGTCCGCCGCAGACGCGGGCCCCTGCCTCCTATCTGTCGATCCTGCGGTCCGGACGAGGCCGCCGGGACCGGTCGGCCCGTGCCCGTCCGCGGGACGGGCGCCGGGCCATGAGCCCTACTGATCGGGGTCTTGGGTGGACGGGTCCTCCCGGTCGGCGCCGGTCTCCGCGCCGCCGGTCGTTCGGTGGCTCCCCGAGGTGGACGCGCGGAACGCGGCGAACCGCGTCCCCGGGTCGCGGGGGAGGGGAGGCGGTGCGGCCTGCGGCTCCACCGTCTCGGTGAGCGTGGCGCCGCGACGGCGCTTGGGCAGGTGCACCGCCGGGTCGGAGGGGTCCGAGGGCGCCGCCGCGGCCATGGCCGGGGCGGGCTCGCGGACGGGTTCCCGGGCGGGGGCGCCGGTGCCCCTGGGCACGCTGCGGATGGACTCCGCCAGGGTCCCCGTGCCGGCCCCGCCGGAGGTGTGGGTGACGAGCTGGCGCGGGATCAGCACGACCACGCCGACGCCGCCGCGCGAGGACGGCCGGAAGCTGACCCGCAGGCCGTGCTTGCCCGCCAGCCGCCCGACCACCGCCAGGCCCAGCCGGGTGCCGGGCAGCGACGTCAGGTCGGCGGCCTCGGAGACCAGCCGCTCGGCGCGCTCCCGCTCGCGCTGGCGCATCCCGAGCCCGCTGTCCTCGACCGTGATGACGATCCCGGCGTCCTCCTCCTCGGCGTAGACGTGCACGGCCGAGCCGTGCGGGGAGAAGTTGGCGGCGTTGTCCATCAGCTCGGCCAGCGCGTGCATGACGCCCTCGGCGGCGAATCCGGCGATGGCGGCGGTGCTGGTCGAGTGGTACTGGACGCGCTGGTAGGAGGCGATCCGCCCCATGGCGCCGCGGATGACGCTCTCCATCATGATGGGCTTGGTCCAGCGCCGCCCCGAGCGCCCGCCGCTGAGCAGCGCGATGCTGTCGGCCAGGCGCCCCATCTGGGAGACGTGGTGGTCGAGGTCGAGCAGGTCGCCGAAGACCTCGTCCTCGCTGTAGCGGTCCTCCAGCTCCCGGAGCTGGGCGAGCATGCGGGTCGTCTGCGCCTGGATCCGCGCCGCCGCGGCCGCGGAGGCCGCCATGGCCGCCGCCCGGGTGCGCTCCCCGGCGGCCACGTCGTCGGCGAGCGCGCGAAGGAGCCGGTCGAGCGCCGCGTGCTCGGGTGCCGGGAACTCGGCCAGCACGGACGCGGCCGAGGCGCGGTCGCCGCGGATCCGCTCGATCAGGACGGGCAGCGTCGAGTCGGCGAGCCGGTCGACCTCCTCCTCCAGGGCGGCCAGCTCGGTCTCGGCGCGGGACGCGTGCCGCTCGCCCGCGGCGACGCCCTCCGCCACCATGCGCACCAGGCGGCCCAGCAGGTGGTTCGGGACTGCCTGCAGCTCGGCCAGGGTCTCGTCCGGCGCGGCTCCGGCGTGCAGCCGTTCGATCAGCGCCGGGAGCGGTCCGTCGACCAGCTCCTGGAGCCTGCGCTCCAGGAGGTCGCTCTCGCCCTCGACCCGGGCCAGCCGCTCGCGGGCGGCCCGCGCGCACTCGGCGTGGTAGGCCGCGGCCCCGGCGGCGAGGCTCACCAGGAGCGCCGCCGCGCCGCCGCCCAGGGCGACGATGGCCCGCGACCCGTCGTCCACGGCCAGGAGCGCCCCCAGCCAGGCGCCGCCGGCGACGATCGCCGCGATCAGCCAGACCCAGAAGGCGCGTTCCAGCGCGGCGCGCTCGGTGCGTGCTCGATCCGCTCCTGTTGCCATCCCTCGTGTCCCTGTGAGCGTCGGTGACTGGCGCGCAGGACTATTTCACCTGTTGCACGGCGGTCATATCGGTATAAGGCGTGACAAGGATGCACCAAAACGCTCGGGCGCACAGGTGATCACAAGAAATGGTGGATCTTTCCAGCCGCGGGGCTGGTGAGCGGGATGAGCGCGGGTCCCCGCAGGCATCCCGGTCCGGCGGCCCCGTCGGCGGCCGGCCGCCGGACCGGGACGGGGGGCGTCAGGGCCGGACGGGGCCGAGGGCGACCGGCAGGCTGAGCGGGCCGACCGTGAAGAACGAGGGCGAGTAGGGGATGTCGTCCGGGTCGACGGCGAGGGCGAGGTCCGGCAGCCGCCGGTACAGCGCGGCGAGCGCCAGCCGGCCCTCCAGGCGGGCCAGTGACGCGCCGATGCAGTACCGGGGGCCGTGGCCGAAGCCGATGCGCCCGTTCCGCTCCCGGGTGATGTCGAAGCGGTCCGCGTCCTCGCCGTGCTCGGCCGGGTCGAGGCCGCTCGCCTGGTAGGCCACGCCGACGGCCCGGCCCTCGGGGATGCGCACCCCGGCGACGGTCACCTCCTCCGCGGTGAAGCGCCAGCTCGTCATCATCACCGAGTGGCGGTAGCGCAGGGTCTCCTCGACCACGTCGGCCCACCGGTCCTCGGCCTTGGCCAGTTCGAGCTGGCCGGGGTTCTGGGACAGCGCCACCACGGCGTGCCCGAGCAGGTGGACGGTGGTCTCGTGGCCGGCGACGAGCATCAGCCACAGCACGCCGACCAGTTCGTCGGTGGTGAGCCGGTCGCCCTCGTCGCGGGCCTCGACCAGACCGGAGGTGAGGTCGTCGCCGGGTGCCCTCTGCTTGCTCTCCGCCAGTTCGTGCAGGTAGGCCTGCAGCGCGTTCTGCGTCGCGAACGCCGCCTCGGGCGGAGTGGTGTGCGCGAGCAGCGTCGCGGTCCACTCGCGCATCAGGGGGCGGTCCTCGGCGGGGACGCCGAACAGCTCGCAGATCACCCACATCGGCAGCGCCTCGGTGAAGGCGGGGACCAGGTCGACGACCTCTCCGGCGGACACGACGTCGTCAAGCAGGCCCTCCACGATGCTGCGGACGCGCGGCTCCAGCGCCTGCACCCGCGCGGGCGTGAACGCCTTGCCGATCAGGCCGCGCAGCCGGCGGTGGTCGGCGCCGTCCTTGGTGGACAGGTGGCCGCCCTCGACGATGGCGCGCAGCGGCCAGTCCTCGGCGATCGACCCGTCGTGCAGGGCGGGCCAGTGCCGCGGGTCGCGCAGGAAGGTCCGGTTGTCGCCGGCGAGGATCTCCCGGACGGCGTCGTGGGTCAGCGCCAGGTAGGCGGGGACTCCGCCGGGGAACTCCACCTCGACCACGGGGGCGATCTCCCGCAGCCGCCGGCAGGTGTCGAGCGGGTTCTCGTTCGCGGCGGGGAAGGGGGGCAGGGGGCTCGTCGTCATTCTGTCCCATTCGGAGATGAGGTAAGTGACAGATGGTCCATCCTTTCCTCTGTGATCACCTCGCGGCAAGATATTCACGAATTAGGCCATATGTCGTTTCGTGTGGTATTTGCTGTAAACAAAGACCCGGAAGGCCCGGCACCACCGCGTCCTCGCCGACGCCGTCGCCAGGCTCTGCGCCGCCCTCTCGCCGGGACGGCACGTGTGCGAGGTGGCCATGCTGTTCCCGACCGCGCTGTTCCCGACCGCGACCGCGCAGGTGTGCCACGGTCGCCAAGGGACGGCAGGACGTCGCGGACGAGGCGGCCGGCCCGCCGCGGGTCAGCTCTTGTGGGGGATCTGCTGGACGGTGCCTCCGTCGATGACGAACTCGGATCCGGTGGCGAAGGACGACTCGTCGCTGGCGAGGAAGACGACGAAGGAGGCGACGTCCTCGGGCAGGCCGGGACGTCCGAGGGGTATCGGGACCATGTCGTCGGGGATGCCTTCGGTGAGCGGCGTCCGGATGAGGCCGGGGTGCAGCGAGTTGACCCGGACGCCGTGCGGGGCGAGCTCCACGGCGACCGACTTGGTCAGGCCCCGCAGCCCCCACTTCGAGGCCACGTAGCCGTGCGCCCAGGAGGTGCCGCGAAGGCCCTCGATGGAGGAGTTGTTGATGATCGAACCGCCCCCGGCGGCGATCAGCGCGTCGGTGGCCGCGCGGATGCCGAGGAACGGGCCGGTGAGGTTGACGTCCAGGATCTGCCGCCACTTCTCCGGCTTGAAACGGTTGATGGACGCGCCGTTGGCGATCCCCGCGTTGTTGAACAGCACGTTCAGCGCGCCGAACTCGGCGACGGTGGTCTGGACGGCGGCCGCCCAGTCGTCCTCGCTGGTCACGTCGAGGTGCACGTAGCGTCCGGAGTCGCCGAGCTCGTCCGCCACGGCCTTGCCCTCGTCGTCGAGGATGTCGCCGATGACGATCCTGGCGCCCTCGGCGGCCAGGGCCCGGGCACTGGCCGCGCCGATGCCGCGGGCCCCGCCGCTGATCAGAGCGATCTTCCCGTCCACACGTCCCATGGTCGCCGTCCCTTCTGTCGGGGTGCCCTAGTCGGTCAGCGCCGCCGCGAAGACGCCGCGGGCGGTGGTGAAAGGCAGGTCGAGCGGAGTCCGCAGTCCCGGCGGCGCCGCGATGACGTCGGGGATCGCGTTGACGACGCGCCCGGCGCCCGCGGCGATGGCGGCGTAGTTGTGGTCCCCCTTGGCGCTGGTCGGGCAGACGTCGACGCGGTAGGACGGCTCACCGACGATCTCGACCCGGTAGGAGCCGCCGTCCTGCGCCGGCTGCGGCCAGTCCGGGCGCAGGTCGCCGCGCAGCCGGGTCGTGTGGTCGATGACGAGGACCTCCCTGCCGCCGACGACGCCGCTGATCTGGAACCGGACGGCCGCCATCCCGCCCGCGGGGATGTGCCCGGCGGCCACGTCGAACGCCTCCGGCGCCGGCTCCTGCTCGAACCACTCGGTGATCTCGTCGAGCTCGAAACCGAACCCCCGGGCCAGCATCCGGAGGCTGACGCCCCACGACGCGGCCAGCATCCCCGGTCGCAGGATCTTCGGCAGGTCCCCCACGGGACGTCCGAAGCCCATGAAGTCGAACATGACCGGGCCGCCGTCGTAGCTCGCGTAGTCGGCGATCTCCGAGCAGCGCACCTGCTCCACCCGCTGGCAGGTGCTCGCGATCGCGAAGGGCAGCAGGTCGTTCACCCAGCCGGGGTCCACTCCGGTGACGAAGATGCTCGTGCCGCCCGCCCGGCAGGCGTCCTCGACGGGACGGATCATGCGGTCCGGCAGCAGGCCCCAGGGGTAGATCAGCGGCACCGGCGAGGAGGCGACGACGTTGCTGCCCGCGGCGAGGATCCTCCCGATGTCGGCGAGGGCGTCGAGCAGCCGGGTCTCGCCGATCGCGCAGTAGACGGTGCACTCCGGCCGCGCGGCGAGGGCCGCCTCCAGATCGGCGGTGGCCGCGACCCCCGTGACCACGTCGAGCCCGGCGAGCTCGCCGGCGTCGCGCCCGACCTTCCCGGGACTCGACACGACCAGCCCGGCCAGTTCGAAGCGGGGATCCTCGATCAGCTGTGCCAGGGCGATGCGGCCGACGTTGCCGGTGGCCACGTGCAGGACGCGGATGGCCATGATGCTCCTCGACGGGTGAGAACGGTGCCGGTCGTTCACGGGGACCGGGGCGGCCGGGCGGCGGGACCGTTTCGGCGGACGCCCGGCGCACCGCCCGAGCCGGGCGCGTCGACCGATCGGGCGCTGGGGGAGTGCGAGCCGGGGGCCCGATCGGCGTGCACCTGCGGTCCTCCCAGGGTGCGGCGAACGGCTCGACCTTCTCCGCCGGCATAGGTGGTAGAACGCGTTATCGAGCGGTGTGCTGGTGACCGTTCTCGGTGCTCACCGCGTCGCACCGGTCAGTTGGCTGGACACATGTCCAGCATAAGGCGCCCCTCGGCGTCACCGCAATGGCGGCTGCCGGTCGGCCGACTACCCGGACACCTGTCCGGACACTCTTCCAGTTTGGCTGGAACGCGTTCTACTATGACGCCATCCGCATCCTTGCCCGCCCGTGAGACCAAGGAGAGCCGCAGATGGCCCACCCGCCGGTGACACCTCCGGGCCGGTACGCCGGCCTGACCCGCGGGGAGCTCGCGGTCGCCGTACCCGAGCTGCTCCTGATCGGGCAGCTCATCGACCGCTCCGGGATGGCGTGGTGCATCTCCGCGTTCGGAAGGGAGGAGATGGCGCGGATCGCGATCGAGGAGTGGGCGGCATCGAGCCCGATCTACACCAGGCGGATGCAGCGGGCGCTCGGCTACGCCCCGGGCGAGCCCGGGAAGGGCGACGTCCCGACCATCTTCAAGGGCCTCCAGCTCGACATCGGCGCCCCACCGCAGTTCATGGACTTCCGCTACACCGTCCACGACCGGTGGCACGGCGAGTTCCACCTCGACCACTGCGGCGCCCTGATGGACGTGGAGCCGATGGGCGACGACTACGTCCGGTCCATGTGCCACGACATCGAGGACCCCACCTTCGACGCCACCGCGGTCGCGACCAACCCCAAGGCCCAGGTGCGGCCGATCCACCGGCCGCCGCGCAGGCCCGCCGACCGGCACCCCCACTGCGCGTGGACCGTGATCATCGATGAGTCGCACCCGGACGCGGAGGGCATCCCCCTCCTCGCCGACAACGAGCGTTCCCGCGCGGCGACCCTCGAACTCGCACCGATCGACTCGTCCGACGACGGGCTCGCCGACTACTCCGGGCCCCTGCTCCGCGACCTCGACTTCGCCGCCTTCTCCCGTTCCGCGCTGTCCCGGATCGCCGACGAGGTCTGCCTCCAGATGCACCTGCTCAACCGGGCCTTCACGCTCTCGGTGGCCCGCCGGGCCGCCGGCGCCGAAGAACTGCTCCGCATCCGCCGCAAGCAACTCGTCGGCATCGCCGGTGTCGCCGCCGAGCGGCTCGTCCGCGCCCTGGACCTGCCGCGCGACCCGGAGGGAGCGGCCCGCCTCCTCGCGGTGCACCCCCTCCTCAACCCCGCCGCCTACGTCGACGCCGACATCAGCGGCGCGAACGTCGTCGTCCGTCCGTCCCCCGCGCATGAGGACAGCGCCTGGATCTCCCTCTGCGGCCCCGGATGGACGACCGCGCTCCAGGCCGCCGTCCGCGCCGCGGACGTCCACCTCGACGTCGAGGTGGACGGTCCCGGCGACGACGAATGGCAACTGACCGTCGTCCGCCGCGACCACCCGACCCCGGAGCCCGACGAGGTGGCCGTCGTCCGCTTCAGCACCGGCACCGCCTTCACCTTCCAGCCGCGCCGCCCCCTGCCCATCACCCCCGTCTGACGCCGCCGGCGCGCAGGCCGGGGGCCAGCCAGCGGTTCAGTACCGCGCGGAGCCGGGCTTCGTCCTTCGGCGGCTCGCTCGGGTGCTGCAGCAGTGAGGTCAGCAGGCGCATGACGATCTCGGCTAGGCCGTCGAGGTCCTCCTCGCCGACACCGGCGGCCGCCCAGTCGACGGGGAAGCGCTGGAGCATCTTCGCGCCGTAGGCGATGGCATCCGCGGTGGTGGCCCCGCGGCCGAAGGCGGCGGAGTCCTCGAGCTGCAGCAGCAGGCTCAGCTGCGGCTCGCTCGGGATGGTCCGCACACAGAAGATCATGCCCTCGACCACGGCATCGGCGGGGTCGCCGATGCCCTGGAGGTGGGCGATCAGCCGGTCGACGAACGACTCGGCGCCCTGGGCCGCGACCTCGCCGATGATGTCGCTGATGCGGCCGAAGTGGCGGTAGACGGTCTGGCGGGTGACGCCGAGCTCGCCCGCGACGTCGGACAGGGTCGTCTTCGCGACGCCGTGCCTGTCGATGCAGCGGATGGTCGCGTCGACGATGCGCTGCCGGGCCTCGGCCTCCGATGCGGGAGGCCGGCCTCCCCAGCCGTGGTGCCCCATGGGCTCAGGATCGCACAGGCTCCGCCGTCCCCCGTGACATGATCGCGCGGAGCGCGGCCACGATGGTTCCGGTGGCCGCGACGGAGCACAGCGCGGCGTACCACAGGCTGCCGGTCGGCGTGCCCTGCTCGGTGACGCCGCCGGTCGAGGCGAAGTACGCCGGCAGCGCGATGAGCCAGAAGACGGCGTGGACGCCGAGGTACAGCGCCGGATAGATCCGCGCGAACCACGGCGACACCACCGGGACGGCCCTGCCGGGGCGTCCGGCGCGCCAGGCGTCGGCGAGCAGGACGAGGCCGGCGATCCAGACCGCGGCGAGCTCGGCGGTGAGGATGGCCCGCTGGACCCCGAGGCGGCCTTCGAAGGCGCCGCTGGGGGCGCTGACGACGATCATCGCCAGGGGCGTCACGGCGCCGGCGACGAGGGTGCGCAGACCGATCTGCCCGCCGGTGAGCGCTCCCCGGCCGTCCCTGTCACCGACCAGGCGGACGACGAGGTAGGTCATCGCGCCGAAGGAGACCGAGGCGAAGAGGAGCATGCTGTTCATCGGCACCGAGGCGAGCGCCGGCTGGTTGATCTTCTCGTTGGCGGTGTTCCACGCCCACCACCTCAGCTGGGGGCCGAGCTGATCGAAGATCTCGTAGAAGACCTGGCAGGCGAACGCGACCGCCACCGAGCCGGCCAGCGGCCCGCGCCGTGCGAAGACCCCCAGCGCCCGGACGAGCTCGTAGGCGAGCTGCGAGATCGCGGGATAGAAGGCCACGATGTAGAGCGGCAGCCGGTCGTACATGAACTGCACGGTGAACACGTTGTGGGAGAAGATGAACCCGACGTGGTCCTGCAGCCCGAACCAGCCGGGGAAGTACAGCGGCGGTTCGATCACGGCCAGGTAGGCGACCGAGGCGAACCACAGCGAGAGGTTGACCGGGTCGCCGTCGCGCCGCCACCGCCGCCAGGCGTGGACCAGGGCGAACACCGCGCCGCCGATGACGAGCAGTTCGAGGACCGCCATGGTGCCGTCGGCGAGGTCGAACGGGTTGCGGAAGCTCACCACGGGAGGGGCGTCGTGGCAGGAGAAACCGAGTTTCCCGGCGACGCGTTCGGCCGCCGAGCCGCAGGTGTGATCCATGAACCGCTCCCTGGCGTCAGGTGCCGACGAGGTCGTCACCGCGGGCCGGTGAGGCGCCGCGGGGGCCGGTGTATCCGGTGAAGTCGATGCCGGGCGGGTCCCGCCGGTCGTCGAACCCGTGGGGGACGATGGTGCGGCCGAGCCGTTGCCGGAGCTTGTAGCGCGCGACGCCGAACCAGAACCGCGGATCGGCGGCCATCTGCCCGAGTGACCTGTCGAGGTTGAACACCTGGGCGAACGTCCGTTCGACGTAGGCGTCCTCGCGGCTCGCGGCGGTGATGGCGTTGAAGACCGGCCAGCTCATGCGCGCGGTGAGCCTGCGGCGCCAGGCGGCCGCGACTTCGGTCCCGGTCGCGAAGTCGTAGGCCTGGTCGCGGGCCATCGCCAGCATCCAGGGCACCTGCAGGGACTTCTTCTGCATGCGGAGGAACTCGCGCATGAACGCGAGGTCGATGGCCTCGCGCCTGCGCAGCACTTCGTCGAGGATGAGCGCGGAACGGGCGGCGGAGCTCATCCCCTGGGCGTAGAAGGGGTTGAAGGCGCAGATCGAGTCACCGACGCACACCAGCCCGACCGGGGGCGCCTCGAGCAGGTCGAAGCGGCGCCACTTGTTACCGGTCGAGCGGGTCAGGTGCACCGCGGAGGTCGGGGTGCAGGCGCGGGCCGCCTGCGCGAACACCGGTGTCCGCACGCGGTCCAGCGCGTTCTCGAACGCCTCGGCCTTGCGCGGCATCTCGATACCCCACGACCCCATGCAAACGATGGCGCGGTCTCCTTCGATGGGGAAGAAGTTGCTGAGGAACTCGTGCTCGGCAGGATGGTCGCCGTCGTCCTGCGTCGGGGTGATGACCAGGTGCTTCCACCACCAGGTCTCCGGGCGCCGCCCGGCCGGGGGCAGGTCGTACCAGCGCGAGGTGTAGGTGACCTTGGCGTCGAGCGTCTTCTCCGGCGGCGCGGCCCACCCGGCGGCGCCGAGCCAGTCGATGACCGAAGATCCGCGCCCCAGAGCGTCGACGACCAGACCGGCGGCCAGGTGACCCTCGCCGTCGTACTCGACCCCCTCGACGCGGCCGCTCGCCGTGCGAAGCCCGGTGACGGTCACGCCCTCGCGGATCTCGATCGCCGGCAGCTCGCGAACCTTGTCGCGCAGGACCCGCTCGATCAGGACCCGGGAGCTGTACACCATCGTCATCGATCCGGACTTGCGCGGGGCCCAGCCGTCGTTCTCGCAGTAGGCCGCGTCCATCGACGGCATCAGGTGCATCCCGCCCGCGGCGATCAGCGCCTCCTCGAACCCGGGGAAGATCTCGCCGATGGCACGCCGGCCGGAGTTGAGAAGGAAGTGCGGGTGCTTGCTCTGCGGCACACCCCGCCGATGCTCGGCACCCGGCGGAAGCCGGTCCCGCTCCAGCACGACCACCTTCTCGAAGTGCCGGGCGAGCACTCCCGCGGCGCACAACCCCGCCACGCTCCCGCCGAGCACCACAGCCGTCCGTTCCGGCATCTCCCCACCCCATCCATTCATACATTTAACGAGTGAATGTATGATGAGTTTCCGGCGCGGTCAACAGCCCGCTGCCCGGGGCCGCCGCCGGCCGCGCGGGCGACACCTGGTGGCGCACGAAACCCCGGCACTGCCCGAGTAGGTCGTCCACCTGCGGAAACACTGACAGGGACGGAGTCGAGTCCAGGAGGCCGGTGAGCGAGATGTCCCGTCCCGACGAGGTGTCGGAGGAGGAGCGGCTGCTGAGTGTGGCAGGAAGGCTGCTCAGCGAACTGGGATACGACGCGGTCACCAACGAGATGATCGCTGAGGCGGCGGGGGTCGACCTCGCGACGCTGGTCGAAGATTACGGGGGCAAACGCGACGTCTTCGTGACGGTACTGAGGCGAGCCCACAGGCGGCGCATCGAGCGGTTGCGAGCGGTGGAGGCCGTCTACACCCCGGATCTCGACGGCCTGCAGCGGCTTCTGGACGAGTACCTGGACCTCTGCCTGGAGACCCCGGAACTGGGCGCCTTCTGGATGCAGCGCTGGCTGTCGGACGCGAGTGACATCCCGCGGCTGGACGCCCTGTTCGGCGGACCCGAACTCGGCCGGGTGATCGCGATGGTGCGCGGGGCCGTCGCCGACGACCTGGACGCCGGCATGGTCATGCGCACGCTCACCTGGTCCATCCTCGCCTTCTCCCAGAAGGGCATCGTGGACACCGACGGAGTACGGCAGGAACCTCACGACCCGGAAACGCGGCGGAGGTTCCGCACGCACCTCCACCAGCTCGCCCGCCACCTCGTCGCCTGACCGACGGCACCGGCACAGGCAGGGCGCGCCGCGCCGCCTCCAGCCCACCGGTCACCCGGCCCGGCCGCAACCGGGCGGCCCACTCGGCGAAGCGAACCTCGATAAGTCGGCGACTTGTGGCCTAACCTGCGGGAACAACTCATCGCAGGCCGACCGGACACGCCCTGCCGGGTGGGCCCTGCCGGCATCCGCCCGCCCCGTCACCGGGTCAGAGGTAGCCGCCGCCACCGCCGTAAGGCATCCAGTCGCGAAAGATAAGGCACCTTCCGTACGACAGGCACGGCCCTCGGCGCGCATTTTTGTTGCGTAGCCCCGGTCCGTCTGCGCGGATGCCAGGCGCGGCCGGGGCGCCGACCATCCGAGGGTCCGAGCGACCTGATCCGCGGGGAGCCAAGCAATGATCAAGATCGCGATGTTGTCCGGGAGCCTCCGGGAGGGCTCCGCCAACAGTGCCGCGATCCGCGCGGCGGCCCGCTTCGCTTCCGAAAGCCTGGGAGCCGCGGTCGAGGTGGAGACCGGCCGGCTCGGCGAGATCCCTCCCTACAGCGAGGACACCGAGGAGCGCGGCTGGCCCGAGCCGGTCCGTGCCCAGCGGGACCGGCTGGCCGGCGCCGACGCGCTCCTGATCTCGACGCCGGAGTACAACGGAAGCGTGCCGGGGGTGTTGAAGAACGCGCTGGACTGGCATTCCAGACCCGACGGGCAGGGCGTGCTCGAAGGCAAACCCGTGGCCACCATGAGCGCGTCCTCCTCCAGTTTCGGGGCGGCCTGGGCGCAGGAGGACCTTCGGTTCGTCCTGACACAGTGCGGAGCGACGCTCATCAACGACGACCCGGTCGTCCTGCCCAACGCGCTCGACGCGCTCGACGAGGCGGGGGAGCTCACGGAGCCCGCCGCCCTCAGGGCGGTCGAGGCCCTCACCGCGATGACCGTCGACCACTGCGCCGCGATCGTCCGCGTTCTGACCCACGAAGACGGCCCGAGGAGAAGGTATGTCAAGTCATATGAGTGAGGGCCGGGACCCGACGATCTCCGACGAGGGGCATCACGAGGCGGCGGGGCTCGCCACGCGAACCCTCGGGGCATGGCAGATCGTCGCGCTGGCGCTCGCGTCGCAGACGCCCGCCGTCGCCCTGGTGACGGTGCCCTTCCTGCTGGTCGTGACGGCCGGGAACGGGAGTTGGCTCGGCGCCCTGATGGCCGCGGCCGCGACGGGCTGCGTGGGGATCGCCGTCATCACGTTCGCCAGGCGGTACGTCGTCACCGGCTCGCTCTACTCCTATGTGTCCTACGTCTTCGGTCCCTGGGCGCGGCTGCTGGTAGGAGCCAGCCTCCTGCTCGGCTACGTCGCCCTCATCGCGGGAGTCCTCCTCCTCACCGGCATCTTCGCCGCGAGTTTCGTGGCGGCGATCGGCGTGCATCTGGCGCTGGGCGACGGGGGTATCACGCTCTTCGCGGTCCTGGCGATGGTGATATCCGCGGCGCTCGCCTACCGCGGTCTGGACGCGAGCGTGCGAACGGCGGTCGTTCTCACGGTGGCCACCCTCCCCATCGTGCTGCTGATCACGATTGCCACCGCGCTGCACACCGGGCTGGCCCTCGGTGACCAGTTCTCGCTCCACGACGTGACGTGGGGCGGTGTCTTCCAGGGCGCCGCCGCCGGCGGCGTCTTCCTCGTGGCGTTCGAGAGTTCGGCGGCCCTGGCGGTCGAGACGCGCCATCCGAAGCGCAGTGTCCCGCTCGCCGTCATGTGCATTCCCATCGTGCTCGGTTCCGCCTACATGCTCGCCGCGGTGATGCAGGTCCCCGGCCTGAAGGCCGCCTCGGACGCGCTGAACGAAGGCGGATCGCCCGCCGCGGTGCTGGCCGAGCAGGCCGGTCTCGGCACCGGGCTCGCGACGGCGACCGACCTGGTCCTGGCCGTCGCCAACATCGCCTCACTGATCGCGTTCGTGAACTACGGCTCGCGCTTCGTCGCGACGCTCGCCACGGACGGTCTGCTGCCGGCGGCGATGGCGAAGGTCCATCCGCGCCACCGGAGTCCGCACGTCGCGATCATCGGGCTCTCGGCGCTCGCGTCGGTGTTGCTGCTGGTGCTCGTCCGGCTCTTCCCCGACGATCTGCTGACCCACGTCTTCCCCGCGATCTCCACCCTGACCGTCTACATGTGGATCATCCCCTGGGCCCTCGTGTGCATCGGATGCGTCGTGCTGGTGGTGCGGGAGCGGCGCGCTCGTCCGGCGCTCATCGCGGCGGTGGTGGTCGGCGCCGCGGGGATGCTCTGGATCTACGTCAACGGGCTGGTGAACGAGCCCGCTCCGCCGGTGAACGCCATGTCCTACGTCTGCCTCATCGCAGCGGGCGCGGTGTTCGGCCTGTTCTTCGTGCTCGACCTGCGCCGCCGCAGGCGAAGCGCCGCAGGAGAACAGACCGCCTCTTCGAGTGCCGGAACGGCCGGCGCCCGAGCGCACTCGTCCGACGGCCTGTGACACCACGGCGGGTCCGGGTGCCCGGCTCCGACCGGTGATCCGGCGCCCCGGCACCGACGCAACGCGAAGGACGGAGACGACCATGTCCAGCAGCACGGAATCCAGCACGGCATCCAGCACGGAATCCAGCACGGCCGAAGTGACCGAGTTCGCCGAGGGCGGCTACCGGTATCTCGCGGCGGTCTTCCAGTACTCGGGCGGCGTGGCCGCGTCGCCTGGATTCGCGATCGAGCGCGTCCGCTTCCGGCGGCCCCTTCCCCTCGCGCAGGGACTCGCGGTGGTCGAGACCTATCTGGAGGCGATCGGCCGCCCCACGACGGCGTTCTGCGCGTGCCAACTGCGGTCGCCGTCCCAGTTCAGTGACCAGCAGTTCGCCGACTTCAACCGGAACTACGTCCAGACGCTGGAGCGCTGGGGCGTCTACCGCGACGGAGCCAACCCGGTCGCCCGCACGAACGTCTGCCCCACCACGGAGAGGCCGGCCACGCCCTCGCTCCATTCGTTCTCCTACACGGTGCCGACGGACGGCGAGAGCCGGACGTTCGTGATCGCGGGTGGCGCCGAGGCCCCGGAAAAGGGCGAGGACTACCGCGACGCCATCGTCCGGCTGGGGGACACCTCCCTCGACGGACTGCGCGAAAAGATGCGCTACGTCAGGGAAGAGCAGGAGCGGCGCCTCGAAGCCCTCGGGTTCTCGTGGCAGGACGCGCATGTTGTACAGGCGTACTCCCGCCACGATGTCGGCTCGTTGGCATACGCCGAACTGCTCGGTCGCGGAGTGGGCGTACACGGCCTGACCCTGTACTCGGCCAGCCCACCCGTCGCGGACTGCGAATACGAGATGGACGCGAGCACGGTGCTTCGCGAAGTGCTGCTGTAACCGGCATCCCGGACTGACGCCACCACCACCCGCAATCGATGCGGCAGAAACCAAGGAACTGCGTTATGCGGCTCGCCACGTTCAGGAATCCGTCCGGCCACGACTGCTACGGCGCCGTCACCCCGGCCGGGATCATCGACCTCAGGCGCCGGCTGGGCGGCCGGTATCCCGATCTCAAGTCGTTGATCGCCAAGAACGGCCTCGACCAGGTGCGGCGGCACCTCGACGATCTGCCCGACTACACCGAGTCGGAGGTGACCTGGCTTCCGGTGATCCCGGAGCCGGACAAGATCATCTGCGTCGGGCTCAACTACGAGGACCACCGCATCGAAGCCGGTCTGGAGAGCACGGACCACCCCGCTCTCTTCCTGCGCTCCGCGGGGTCCCAGACGGGCCACCGAGGGCCGATCGTGCGTCCGCGGGAGTCCGACACCCTCGACTACGAGGCGGAGATCGCAGTGATCATCGGAGAGCCGGGCCGCCGGATCCCGCAGGCGGCGGCCTGGAACCACGTCGCCGGATACAGCTGCTACAACGACGGTTCGATCCGTGAGTGGCAGAGGCATACGCGGCAGTACACGGCGGGCAAGAACTTCTCGCAGACCGGCGGATTCGGCCCGTGGATGGTGACCTCGGACGAGATACCGCCGGGCGCCGTTCTGGGCCTCTCGTGCCGGCTCAACGGCGAGGTGGTGCAGCGGTCCGGCACCGATCAAATGATCTTCTCGATCCCCCGGCTCATCGAATACATCTCGACCATGCTCACCCTGGTGCCCGGCGATGTGATCGTCACGGGCACCCCTGCCGGGGTGGGGTCGCGGCGGACCCCGCCGGTCTGGATGAAACCCGGCGACAGGGTCGAGGTCGAGGTCGAGAAGGTCGGCGTCCTGGAAAACGTGATCGTCGGTGACTGACCGCCGGCCCTCCTGGTCACCGATCCACATCAAAGGGGAGTTGAAATGACACGCCAGCAGGTGCGAACCGCCGATCTGAGCCGTCCGAGCGGCCACTTCTCCCAGGCGATCGTGAGCGAGGCTCGGGGGAGGCTCGTCTTCGTCTCGGGCATGACGGCACGCGGTACCGACGGGTCGGTCGTCGGCCCCGGTGACATCGAGGCGCAGACGCGGCAGGTCTGCGACAACCTGGTCCGGGCGATGGAAGCGGCGGGCGGGAGTCTGGACGACATCGTCCGGGTCGACGTCTACGTGCGGAACATGGAGCACTTCGAGCAGATCCACAAGGTGCGCCGCGAGTACTTCAACAGCCCGCCACCGGCGTCCACCCTCGTGGAGGTCACCAAGATGGTGTCGCCGGAGATGCTCATCGAGATCAACGCGATCGCCGTCGTGGAATGAACGAGACAGAAGAGATGTGCTCCGCGCCGGCCGGTCTCGATCCGAGCTACTTCGAGATCTCGGAACTCGGGCCGCTCCTGGCGGAGGGCAGCGTCTCACCGACGGAACTCTGCCGGACGCTGCTCGCGCGATGCGACCGCCTCGAGCCCCGGCTCAACGCCTTCATCTCGCTCCCGGCCGACCGGATCATGTCCGACGCCCACGCCGCGGAGCGGGAACTGGCCGAGGGGCGGAACCGCGGACCGTTGCACGGCATCCCTGTCGCGGTGAAGGACTCGTGCTGGACGCGAGGTGAGCGGACGACCTCGGGTGCGATGGCCATGAAGGACTTCGTACCCGACCACGACGCGACGGCCGTGGCCCGTCTCCGGGCCGCGGGCGCGATCATCTTCGGTAAGACGAACCTGCCGGAACTCGGCTACGGCCCCGTCGACGAGTACCACTTCGGCTCGACCCGCAACCCGTGGGATCCGCGCAGATTCTCGGGCGGTTCCAGTATGGGCTCGGGGGCCGCGGTGGCGGCGGGCATGGTGCCCGGCGCGCTCGGCACGGACACGACCGGCTCGATCCGCAACCCCGCGGCCTGGTCCGGTGTCGTCGGTCTCAAGCCGACGTACGGCCTGGTGCCGTTGCGGGGAGTGACACCGCTGGCCGCGTCGCTCGACCATGTCGGCCCGATCGCCCGCTCCGCCAAGGACTGCGCCCTGCTCCTCGACGCCATCGCGTGCCACGACCCCGAGGATCCGGCATCCGAGGTCGGGGGACGTCCCCCCGGTTATGCGAGCGCGCTGGACCGTCCGGTGCGCGACCTCCGGATGGGCGTTCTGCGGGACCTCTGGGCGCCGCTGCCCCCTGACATGGCGCGAGCCCTGGACAGCGCTCTGCTGGTCCTGATGACGTTCTGTGACCGCCTCGGCGACGTCGCCGTGGCGACATGGGACTCGGCGGCCGAGGCCGGTCCCGTGCTGGTGCGCTGTGAGGCCGCGACTCACCACAGGGCGTTGCTCGAAGAGCACGGCCCTGAACTTCTCCCTCAGGTACGTGAACGGCTGCTGGCCGGCCTTGACACCTCGGCGCCCGATCACGTCGAGGCCCAGCGGACCGCGAAGGAAGTCCGACGCGAACTCAGCCTGCTGTTCGAGGACATCGACGTTCTGGTGCTGCCGTCCCGTGAGAGCACCGCGCCGCGCATGGACGCCGCCGGCCGCCGCCTGGACCCCGACAAGGGACCCAGGTACGCGGTGCCCGCCAACATCGCCGGACTGCCGGCCATCACGATCCCGTGCGGGTTCGATGACGACGGTCTGCCCGTCGGACTCCAGTTGGTCGGACGTGCCTGGGGAGAACGGGCCCTTCTGGCACTGGCCCATCGCTTCCAGCAGGCCACCCACTGGCATCGCAGCCATCCAGTACTTCCCTGATTCGACCATCCCTCGATTACGAGGCACCGCAGCGAAAAGGAGCGACCCATGTCGCAGGAGCAGGTGAACAAGCCGCTCGTCGTCCTTCGAGAGGACGGGGTGCGTTACAAGCAGGGACCGTCGCTGTTCAAGGCCACCGGTGCGCAGACCGGTGGGCGGTTCGACTTCTTCGAAATGGAGATCGAATACCTGACCGGCCCGGGGCTGCACAGGCACGCGAACCAGGAGGACACCTTCTACGTCCTGGAAGGCGTGCTGACCGTCCAGACCGGCGAAGAGCTCCATGAACTCGGCCCTGGAGACTTCATCAGCATCCCGCCCGGGGTGCCGCACACCTTCGACAACACGCGCAAGGGCCAGCGCGCGGTCAAGGTGATCAACCTGATGACGCCCGGCGGGTACGACGGGCTCTTCGCCGAGAACGAGCATCTTCCCGAGGACGCCGATCCCGCCGAGATCGACCGCATCAACGCCAGGTACGAGGTCACCTACGTCGGCCCGAGCCTGGGGGAGAGTCTCGGCCTGACCTGACGACAGCGAATCATCGGCCTTTGATCGGGGACTGTTGTGAGTGACATGCTTTCCGGCATCACCGTGATCGACGTGAGCCGTGCCCTCGCCGGACCGCACGCCGCGATGATGCTCGCGGATCTGGGCGCTCGGGTGATCAAGGTCGAGTCGCCGGGCGGTGACGACAGCAGAAGCTGGGGGCCGCCGTTCATCCTCGACGGCGACCAACGTGAATCGACCTATTTCCTGTCCTGCAACCGCAACAAGGAGTCCGTCACCGCGGACCTCAAGACCGCGGAGGGCAGACTGCTCCTGGAGCGCCTGGTGAGGCACGCGGACGTCCTGTGCGAGAACTTCCGGCCGGGCGTGCTCGCCAGGCTGGGGTTCTCGGCCGAGCGCCTGCGGGAGCTGAACCCCGGTCTCATCACTCTGTCGATCACCGGGTTCGGCCACGACGGCCCGGAAGGCGGGCGCGCCGGTTACGACCAGATCGCGCAGGGCGAGGCGGGGCTCATGAGCGTGACCGGCCCCGAAGCCGCCGTGCCGACGAAGGCCGGCGTCCCCATCGCCGACGTTCTCGCCGGTATGTACGGCGCCTTCGGCGTCCTGGCGGCGCTGCACGAACGCGGCGCCACGGGCCGGGGGCGCGTCGTGCGCACCAGCCTGCTCGCGGCGATCGTCGGAGTCCTGGCCTTCCAGGGAACCCGCCACACGGTGGCGGGGGAGGTGCCGACCGCCACAGGCAACCACCATCCGGCGATCGCCCCGTACGGGCTTTTCGGCACCGCCGACGAACCGATCCAGGTGGCCGTCGGCAGCGAGCCCTTGTGGCGGCGGTTCGCGCCGATCGTAGGGCTCGACCCGGCTCATCCCCACTTCGCCGCCAATCCGGACCGGGTGGCCAATCGTCAGCAGCTCGTGGCTGAGATCGAGCGCGTGTTCTCGTCCGCGTCCGCGGATCACTGGCTGGCACTGCTGGACGGCGCCGGAGTCCCCGCCGGCAGGGTCCGCACCCTCAAGGAGGTGTTCGCCTGGGAGCAGACGCTCTCCCAGGGACTGCTCATCGACGTCCACCATCCGTCGGCCGGGCCTCTCCGGTTGCCGGGACCACCGCTGCGGTTCGACGACCAGGCCTACGCCGGTGCGCGTGAACACCACCTGCCCCCACCGCGACTCGGCCAGCACAACGACAGCGTCCGCGCATGGCTGGACGGCCTCGAACGCGCCGCCGGGCAGGAGGACCTCCATGGCCGCTGATCCGGAGCGGCCCGGCGCCAGGCACCTGATCGATCTCATCGTGGACGAGGGGTCGTTCCAGTCCTGGGACGTGCCGGCGCGCGCACCGCGCCACCTCCCGGAGTCCTACGCCGCCCAGCTCGCCGCCGCCCAGAGTCGCACGGGCATGGACGAATCGGTGCTGACCGGCGCCGGACGGGTGCGCGGCCACCGGGTCGCCCTCCTCGCCTGCGAGTTCTCCTTCCTGGCCGGTTCCATCGGCGTGTCGTCCGCCGAACGCCTGGTGGCCGCCATCGAACGGGCGACGGCCGCGCGGCTGCCGCTGGTGGCCGCACCGGTGTCCGGCGGGACGCGGATGCAGGAGGGCACACTGGCCTTCGTCCAGATGGTGAAGATCGCGGCCGCGGTCGCCGAGCACAAGGCCGCCGGGTTGCCTTACCTGGTCTATCTGCGCCACCCGACCACCGGCGGTGTCTTCGCATCCTGGGGATCGCAGGGCCATGTCACCCTCGCCGAACCGGGCGCCCTGCTGGGCTTTCTGGGTCCGCGCGTGTACCAGGGCCTGTACGACCGGCCGTTCCCTGCGGGCGTGCAGGTGGCGGAGAACCTGTTCGAGCACGGCCTCGTGGACGCCGTGGTCGAGCCGGCAGAGCTGGCCGATGTTCTGGGACGCGCCCTGGCGGTGCTCTGCGGTGATCGCGGCCGTCCGGAACTCCCGGAACCCGCGGGGGACACCGTCCGTCCCCACGACGCGACGGTCTGGGACTCCGTCGTGAGGTCGCGCAGGGCCGCGCGTCCCGGCGTCCTGGACCTGCTGCGACACGCGGCCGGCGAGCTGCTGCCGCTCAACGGCACGGGCCGTGGTGAGGCCGATCCCGGGATGCTCCTGGCGCTCGCCCGATTCGGGCGGACGCCCTGCGTCCTGCTGGGACAGGACCGGCACCGGCAGATCGGGCGTCCCCTCGGGCCGGGGGCGTTGCGGACCGCACGCCGCGGGATGAGGTTGGCCGGCGATCTCGACCTGCCCCTGGTGGCGGTCATCGACACCCCGGGCGCGGAACTGTCGGCGCGGGCGGAGGAGGGCGGCCTCGCCCAGGAGATCGCCGGCTGCCTCACGGACATGGTCACCCTGCGCTCCCCGTCGCTGGCCCTGCTGCTGGGACAGGGCGCGGGCGGCGGCGCGCTCGCGCTCCTGGCGGCCGACCGCGTCGTCGCGGCCCAGCACGCCTGGCTGGCGCCGCTGCCGCCGGAGGGGGCCAGCGTCCTCGTGCACCGCACACCCCGGCGCGCACCGGAGATGGCGGGATCCCAGGGCGTCGGCGCCGCCGCCCTCCTCGCGGACGGGATCGTCGACCGCGTCGTGGCGGAACTGCCGGACGCGACCGACGAGCCCGAGGAGTTCTGCCGGCGGACCGGAGCCGTGATCCGCGAAGAGCTGGCTCTGCTCCTGGCGAAGACACGGCCGGCGCGCCTCCGGGAGCGCCGTGCCCGCTACCGGAACCTCGGCGTCGCCGGCACGCCCGCGCCGGCGCCCGGTGGACGCCGGCAGGCCTAGGCCGACTCCTCGAAGATCCGGAGCCGGTGCGCCATGGCCGCGGCCTCGCCCCTGTTCGCGGCGTCCATCTTCGTCAGGATCCTGGAGACGTGCACGCTCGCCGTCTTGGCGGAGATGAACAGCTCGTTGGCGATCTGCCGGTTGGTCCGTCCCAGCGTGACGAGCCGGAGCACCTCGCCCTCCCGGGCGGTCAGGCCGAGCTTGGAGCCGACCGTCTCCGACTCCTCGTCGCCGGCGGGCTCGGCCAGCGACAGCTGCGCCCGGCTCGCCAGGGAGTCCACCGCCCCCCGGAGGCGCTGGGAGCCCAGGTTCTCGGCGATGCCGGCCGCGCGCCGCAACCGCTCTGCGGCGGCCGCCCGGCTGCCCCTGGCGAGCAGGCCCTCGGACGAGTGGAGCAGAGCCCACGCCAGCGGATACGGCTGGAGGGCGCGCTCCCACGCCATGAGTTCCGCTTCCCTGGCCCGCCATCTTTCTGACGTCGGCGCCAACGAAGCGGTGACCGAGGCGCACCATGCGCGGTCGGCGTCGCTTCTGATGGACGTATCCGCAGCCGTCCCCTGCAGGGTCTTCAGGGCGCCGTCGTGGGGTTGCGGGTGCAGCCGGGCGGGCAGCAGCCGTGCCCGGGCCCCGGCATCGACGAGCGCCCGCGCTCCGACGGCGAGCATCGGCCACGCGCGGCCAGGCGCCAGGTGGGCGGGGTACGCCTCCAGCGCGTCGAGGACCGTGTTGAGAGCGGCGCCGGCATCCCCCTGCTGCAGCAGAACGGTGGCTTCGAAGGTCGCCTGGCGGAACTGGTTCGCCGCGGTGTCGAACTTCCCGCCGAACAGACCGCGGATCTCGTCGAGCAGGTGGGCGGCCGACTCGGTGTCCCCGCGGGTGGCCAGGATCTGCCCCTGGACGGCCAGGATCGTGGCGCGGTACGCCCGCGGAGGCTCGAGGTCGATGGCATGGGAGAGGACTTCGAGCGCCTCGTCCCACATGCCGGACGAGAACAGCGCTTCGGACAGGCACGCCGCGACACGGACCCCGAGCGTCCGAGCCAGCCCGACCTCGGCCGCTCGCCGCACGCCGACCCGGGCCGTGGCGGCCGCCTCCGCGTGATGCCCGAGATCTTCGAGGACCGAGGTCTCGTTCATGTAGGACGTGATGACGAGCGTGGGCGCCGTGATCCGATCGGCCAGGTCGCGTGCGGCGGCGAAGTCGGCCCTCGACGTCTCGATGTCGTCTTCGGCGACCAGCCCCGCGAGCGTGATGACCGCGTTCGCCTCGCTGTAGGGGTCGGGGATCTCGCCGGCCAGCTTCAGCGCGTCCTCGGCGAGACGGCGTGCTTCGCCGGCCTCGCCTTCGACCCAGAGGCGCTGTGCGAGATGACTGAGGAGGCGGGTCCGCAGGGGGCTCGGAGATGACTCGGGCAGAAGGCGCAGCGCCTCTCGCAGCTCGCTCGTCACACCGGCGATGCCGAGCCGGGACCGGATACGTGCTCGCCGTTCGAGAATCTGTGCCGCCAGCCGGGGGTCGCCCTCCGCCCTGGCGGCGTCGAGCGCGTCCGCCGCGAGCGACATGCCGAGGTCGATGTAACCGCTGTCGTCCGCGGCCTCGACGATGTCGCGGAGCACGTCCCCCCGGCCGACGCCGATGATCTTCGAAGGATCGTCGACCAGTCGCCAGAGTTCGAGGACGCGCTGGAGCATCCGGAGGCGTTCGGGGTGCGCGAGCAGGTCCCTGCCGTCCCGCGCGGCCTGCCAGGTCGCGGCCAAGGCCGGCACCGGCTCGCCGGCGGCCGCCCAGTGGCGGGCGACCTCCCCCGGGGCATGGCACAGCACCGGCGGTGCCAGCGACGGATCCCGGTCGATCGCCTCGGCGAAGCGGCGATGGAGACGCTTGCGTTCCCCAGGGAGGAGGAGCCCGTCGTAGACGGCTTCGACGATGAGCGTGTGCCGGAAGCGGTATCCGTCGTGATCCGTGGCCAGAATCCGCTGGTGCACCGCCGGCCGGAGGGCCTCCTCAAGATCCTCTTCCGAAAGCCCCGACACCGCGCCCAGGACGGTGTGTCCGACCTCCGCGCCGCCGACGGCGGCGACACGGAGGACGCGCTGGGTGGACGCGGGAAGCCGCTCGACCGGAGCGATGAGCAGGTCGCGGATCTGCCCTCCGGGAAGCTCCCCTGGCGAGCACTGCAGCAGGGCCTCCACGAACAACGGATTCCCGCTGCTGCGGTTCATGATGTCGTCGAGCAGCGTCTCTTCGGGTGGGCGTCCCAGCAAGGCCGCGGCCTGCAGGGCGACGGCCGCACGCGGCAGTCCCTCCAGTTCGATCTGGAGGACGTGGTCGCGCTGCCGCAGTTCGGCCAGCGGCCCCCGCAGGGCGTGACCATGGGGAAGATCCCGATAAGTGATGATCGTGAGGAGAGACGACTCGTGCGCGTGGCCGACGACATAGGACAGCAGATCCCAAGTGGACTGGTCGGCCCAGTGCACGTCCTCGATCACCAGCACCACCGGCTTCTCCCGCGCCAACTTCTCCAGGAGGGTGAGGAACGCGTCGAACATCCGTGCCCGGGTGCCCTCGTACGGCGGCGGCGGCTCGGCGAAATCGGGCAGCAACCAGGCCAGCGCGTTGACGACGGCCGTGGAGAGACCGGACCGCAGCGCGTCCAGACCGACCTGCCGGACCAACGACCGGAGCAGGCCGACGAAGGGCGCGTATGACGGTGCGTCGCCGAGATTGAGGCATCCGCCGATCAGGAAGGTCGCGTTCGCGGCCGACTGCTGGAACCGGCGGATCAGGGCCGACTTTCCGATCCCGGACTCGCCCGTGACGAACACCGCTCGGGGCAGCCCCCGGCGGGCCTCCGCATGCGCCTCTTCCAGGACCTCGACCGCCTCGCGACGCCCGACGAACGGGGGCGGGCATCCCTGGTCGGTTGTGCTGGCCTTCATCGCGGCTCACTTCTGGTCAGGCGCAGAGCATGTGGTGCCACCCAACGTTGCTCCCGGCCGCCTTCAGACCCCTCGCGGCGTTTCGATCTGTTTCCGTCGCACTGCTCAAAGCCTGCCGATCGCCTCGATCGCTACGCGACTCATGCTATACCGCTGTTTTCGCCCTGACCATGTTGACCAGGCGTTCGTCACCCGAAGCCATGCCGAGGCAGGCAGGGCCCGGGTCGGCCGCGACGCCGGTCGGACGTCGAGATGTCGGGAGATCGTGGGCTCTGGGGCGCGGTCGTCCGCGGTCACCAGTATTGTGTGCGGGCTCGCGAGTCGACCTGGGGGCCGGATGGGAACGTCGCTTAAGCCGGACGCGGACTCAGGGATGCGGCGGTGGCTGCTTCAGGGGCTGCATCGCCCGGGGCACAAGCCGGGGCCGCACAAGAAGAACCCCCATCACGAGGACGCGCCGCACAAGCAGCACGCCTGGTGGCAAGTCATGTGCCTGACCGGTGTCGACTACTTCTCCACTCTGGGCTACCAGCCGGGCATCGCCGCCCTGGCCGCCGGGGCGCTGAGCCCGATCGCCACCCTGCTGCTCGTGGGGCTGACCCTGTTCGGCGCTCTTCCGGTCTACCGTTCGGTGGCGGGGCAGAGTCCGCACGGGCTGGGGTCGCTGTCGATGCTGGAACGGCTGCTGCCCGGCTGGCGCGGCAAGCTCCTGGTGCTGTTCCTGCTCGGCTTCGTCGCCACCGCGTTCATCGTGACGATCACGCTGTCGGCCGCCGACGCCACCGCGCACCTGCTGCACAACCCGTTCGCCCCGGACGCGATCGCGGGCTGGCAGATCCCGGTCACGCTGGTGCTGATCGCGGCACTGGGCGCGGTCTTCATGGTGGGGTTCAGCGAGGCGATCTCGATCGCGGTCGTCCTGGTCGCGGTGTACCTGGTGCTGAACGTCGTGGTGGTGGGGACGGCCCTGGCCAAGGTGGCGTCCGACCCGGGGCTGGTCACCGACTGGAGGCACGCGCTGACCGCCGACCACTCCAACCCGCTGGTGATGGTCGCCGTCTCGCTGTTCGTGATGCCCAAGCTCGCCCTCGGACTGTCCGGGTTCGAGACCGGGGTGGCCGTGATGCCGCTGGTCAAGGGCGACCTGAACCGGCGGATCCAGGGCGCGCGCAAGCTGCTGACGACGGCCGCGGTCATCATGAGCGTCTTCCTGATCGCCTCCAGCTTCGCCACCAGCGTGCTGATCCCCGAAAAGGAGTTCGAGGAGGGCGGGAAGGCCAACGGCCGCGCGCTGGCCTATCTCGCGCACGAGAACCTCGGGGAGTGGTTCGGCAGCGCCTACGACCTCAGCACGGTCGCGATCCTGTGGTTCGCCGGCGCCTCCGCCATGGCCGGGCTGATCAACATCGTCCCCCGGTACCTGCCGCGCTACGGGATGGCGCCCGACTGGACCCGCGCGACCCGCCCGATGGTCCTGATCTTCACTCTGGTCTCGTTCGCGCTCACGCTGCTGTTCGGAGCCGAGGTCGAGGCGCAGGGCGGCGCCTACGCCACCGGCGTCCTCGCGCTGATCCTCTCCGCCGCAGTCGCCGCGACGCTGGCGTCCTGGAAACGGGGCCGCCGCCGCGCCGCCGCCGCCTTCGGCGTCGTCACCCTGATCTTCACCTACGCCACGATCGCCAACATCGTCGAACGCCCCGACGGCCTGGTGATCGCCGTCGTGTTCTGCGTCGCGATCGTCGTCACGTCGCTGATCTCCCGCGCCACCCGTTCGACCGAACTGCGCATCACCGACGTCGAGTTCGACCAGAAGGCCCGCGAGCTCCTCGACCGGGCCGGCGAGTTGCGGATCATCGCCAACGAGCCCGACGAACGCGACCGCCAGGAGTACCTGGACAAGGCGCAGGAAGCCTGGGAGCTGCACCGCCTCCGCGCCGAGGAGGGGCTGCTGTTCCTCGAACTCACCGTCTCGGACGCATCGGAGTTCGAGTCCACCCTGAGCGTCACCGGTGAGGAGCGGCACGGATACCGCGTCCTGCGCACCGAGACCCCGAGCATCCCCAACGCGATCGCGGCGATCCTGCTCCACATCCAGCACGAGACGGGCAAGCAGCCGCACGTCTACTTCCACTGGGCCGAGGGCAACCCGATCGGCGCCCTGCTGCGCTACCTGGTCTTCGGCGGCGGCGACGTCCCGCCTCTGACCCGCGAGATCCTCCGCCAGGCCGAACCCGACATCGAACGACGCCCCGTCGTCCACGTCGGCTGACACTCCCGGACACCGGCCGCGTTCCTTGCCGGTACCGGGTCCGGACCGGCTTCACCCCTGGAGGCGCACGACGTACTTCCCCTCGCCGCGGCCCTCGGCGAGCGACTGGTGGACGGCGGGGACGTCCGCGAGGGAGCCGACCTCGTTGAGCGCGAGGTCCAGCCGGTCCTCGGCGAGCAGGTCGAGGGCGCGGCGCAGCCCGGCGGCCGCGCGGCCCGGCGCCGCGCTCCACAGGCCCCTGATGCTGAACCCGCCGACCGAGAGGTTCCCGCCGATCAGCCGTCCCGCCGGTGGGAGCGGCTCCAACCGCCCGCCCTCCGCGTTGCCGAACAGCACGACCCGGCCGCCGGGCGCGGTGACCGCCAGATCAGTCTCCAGCATGGCCGTGCCCAGCGGGTCGAGGACGAAGTCCACCCCCGCGCCGTCGGTGGCCTCCCGGATCGCCTGGACGAGATCGTCTCCGCGGGCGACGACCGCGTCGTATCCGCTTCTGAGGGCCGATGCGGCCTTCTCCGGACGGCCCACCGTGCCGATGAGCCGTCCTCCGCCGAGCAGGGGCACCAGCTGTGCGAAGGCGTTGCCCATGCCGCCGCTCGCCGAGTGCACCAGCACCGTCCTGCCCGGCTGGAAGCCCGCGGCGTCCTCCAGCAGGAGCAGCGCGGCGGTGAGCATGAGGGGGGCCGCCGCCGCGAGCCGGGCCGGGACCCCGTCCGGCACCGGCACCACGTACTCGGCACCCACCAGGGCCACGTCGGCAAGGCCGCCGGTTCCGGTGAACGCGGCCACCCGCTGTCCGGCGGTCAGCCCCGAGACGCCGGGACCGGTCTCCCGGACCGTGCCGGAAGCCTCCATGCCCGGGGCGTACGGCCAGGAGGAGGCATAGCCGGTGTCGCCGCGCCGGGCCATGACGTCGAGGAAGTTGATCCCGGCGTAGGCGACGTCGATGGTCACCTGACCTGGGCCCGGTCGTGGCGTCTGGACCTCGCGCACCTCGGTGCGGTCCGTTCCCCGCGAGGGCCCGGTCATGATCAGGGCTTCCATGGCAACTCCTCCGATGTTCGTAGTACGTCGAACATCGTACATATCTTGTACGATGTTCGTCGAACGAGAGAGGTGGGAAATGCCGAGATCGCAGCGGCGCCGCCCGGCGCTCATCCATCCTGACCCGGCCGAGTTCGACGTGCTGGACGTCCTGCACGCGCTGTCGGACCCCACCCGGATGACGATCGTCCGGACACTGCGCGCCTCGCCGGAGCGAGCCTGCGGAACCTTCCCGGTGGATGTCGCACCCTCCACGCTCACCCACCACTTCCGGGTGCTGCGCGAGGCCGGCGTCATCCGCCAGCGCGAGGACGGAACGCGTCGCTGGACCACCCTGCGGGAGGGCGACCTCCAAGAACGCTTCCCCGGCCTTCTGGACGCGGTCATGTCCGCCTACGAGGAGCAGTCGGGCCGCTCCCGGCAAGCACCGTGATGTTCGTCTGGCCGGACCGGTCAGCCGGCGGATGCGAGCACGACCGGCTGGATGATGCGGAACGCCCACCCTGCGGGGTCTCCGCGGTCGATGATGAGCTCGGCTTCGGCTCTCTGCCCATGGAACTCCAGCCGGCCCCGGATGTGGACCCATGCGCCCATGCGGCCATGATGCCGGAGACCGGAGCCGCGGCGGCCTCGGTCCTTCAACAAGCAGATCGGGATGCCAGCCGGTCAGGTCAGGCGATCCGAGTTCTCGTTGGCCTCGGCGCGAACGGCATCGGCGAAGGAGCCGTCGGCTCCCTCATCCGTTTCCGTGCTCTCCTGGTAGATGAGCCAGCATCCGCGGATGCCGTCGAGAAGGTCTTCGAGAAGGTCGTGCGCGGGCCGCATGGGGTCGAGCGGGGTGGTGCGGAGCGTCTGGAGGAGGGCGTCCCGCAGCCGGGGATCATGGTGTTCATCGGCGAGTTCGTCCGCCTGGCTGATGCAGTCGCGGATGGCGTCGATATCGGGGACCCTGCCTTCGGCGGCTGTCATGGCATCGCGGATCATCCCGGTGATCGCGTCATAAGGGGAAAGGCCGACTTCCAGGCTCTCCAGCACTGCGGTGGGCGTGGCATGCGCGAGGGCTTCGATGTTGTCGGCCTCCTCGACGATCTGGGTCGGGGCCAGCCCGGACGTCTCGGCCGCGACATCGGCGGCCGCCTGCAGCCAGTGTGCGGTCGCGATGGAGGCGGCGACGGGATCGACGTCGGTGAACAGAGCGAGGCTGCCGAGCGGGTGGTCAGAAAGGATCCTGTCGGCGGCCTGGACCTGCGCCGGCGAGGCGCCGGCCCGGGTGAGCGCCACGGCCTGCCGAGCGCGGCCGGTGAGGTCGCCGAGTTCCGCCTGTTCGACCGCGTTCATTTCACTCTGGATCTCCGCCACGATCCGCGCGGTCAATTCCGCGTCGCCCGCAGCGTGCAGTGCCCGGCCGGCCTGATGTGCCGTCTCCTCGACGAGATTGTAGGACTGGAGGAGCATGCCGTCGGTCGGGAGATTGGGCTTGGCCAGAGCATCGGCGACCGTGGTGAAAGCCTCCCGATGGTGTTCGCGGCGCCGCCCCTCACTGTTCTCGCTCTGGTCCTCGGCCGCGGATGCCGGGTGCGTGTAAGTGCGCCAGGCTTGTTTCGAGAGGAGCGTCAGAGCATGAGCGAGATGCTGAGCCTTATCGCCGGTGACCTTCTCTGAGAGCTCCGCGACGGTGAAAGCGGCGTTTCCCATCCCGGTGTCCCAGAAGACCGACAACGCATGGCGATCCCCGTCGTAGGCGTACGTGCTCAACATCCCTCCCTGACCTCGACGCCTCCAACCCTCCCATTCCCAGCTACGAGGAGTGAAGCGAACACCCCCCCGCAGGACCGCACCGTCCGAGCGCCAGATGGCGGAGCGGCTCCAACCCGCCCGGCCCCGCCTCTCGGCCGAGCGCACGGCCTTGCCGGGCCGTCGAGCCGGGCGTCCGGGCCATCGGAAAGGGGCGCCGCCCGGCCTGGCGGCGGCCGTCGTCACGGCCGCGGCACACTCGCCTCAGGAGAGACGGAAGGCGAAGAGGGTTTTGTCCTGGGTGGCCACGAGGGTGCGGTCGCGGGTGGTGAGCGCCCATCGCTTGGTCGGCGCGGAGGCGGGGGCGGGGTGGTTCCAGACGAGCTCGCCCGTTTCGGCGTCCCAGCCGTAGAGTCCCGCGCCGGTGGCGCCGGTCACGCCAAGGCAGATCATTCCGCCGGCGGCGATCAGCCGGGCGGGGCGGGTCGCGGGCGTGTTGACCGACCAGACCCGGCGGCCGGTGCGGGCGTCGAGCGCGATGAGCTGCGGATTGTCGAGGATGTAGGCGTACTTCCCGCTGACCAGGAAACTCCGCTCCTGCCCGCCGGGCGAGGCCGGTGTGTAGGTCCACCGCTCCCGGCCGGTGGACGCGTCCAGGGCGTACAGGGTCGGGCTGCCGGTGTAGACCGTCCCGCCGGCCACGGTGAAGCCCGGCGAGAGCTGCTTCTCGCGGGCGGGCTCCGCCGCGGCCTTGGGAAGCAGGGCGGTCCAGAGCCTGCGGCCCGAATCGGCGGCCAGCGCGTCGAGCCTGACGCCCGACGGGTTGCGGAAGATCAGGTTCCCGCCGCCCTCGGGGACGACGGTCAGGCTCCCGTCCGGATCGGCCCAGCGGAGCGCGCCCGTCGCGGTGTCGAGCCCGATGAGCAGGCTGTTCGTCCCCTGGACGCCGATCGCGACGAGGGTGCGGTTCGTGATGCCGTAGAGGAAGTCGATGGACGTCTTGGAGGACCACTCGTGGGCCCAGAGCCGCGTGCCGGTGGCGGCGTCCACGCCGATGATGGTGCGGTTGTGCCCGGCGAGGACGAGCGTCCCGCCGTCCGGCCCCATCAGCTCGGGGTTGGCGATCACGTCGCCCACGTCGCTGGTCCACCTGACCTTGTGGGACTCGTCAATGGCGATCAGCCGGTCGCCGCCTTCCGGGACCCCGTAGATCAGGTTCGGTCCGGTGGCCGCGACGGAGAACTCGCCGGACCACAGCCGCCGCCCGGTTTCGAGCGAATGGCAGCGGTAGAACTGCCTCTCGTCGTGGGAGACGACCGTCCGGGAGAGGGCCTCGCCGGAGAAGGCCCGGTCGCCGAGGTCGTCGATCGTCGTCCGCCACAGCAGCTTCGGCGGAGCGGGCCTCCGTCCGGCCCCGCCGCCGGCCGCGGCCAGTGCCGCGGCCGTCCCGCCGCCGATGACGGCGAGTCCCGCGGCGGCGGCACCGCCGAGCAGCAGCCGCCGGCGGGTGCGGGCCTTGGCGATCTCCCGCAGATCCAGGAGGAGCGTGTCCTCCCGCTGCCGCAGCTCCTCGCCGAGGGTGCCCGGAAGCCAGCCGGGGGCCACCGGCTCGGCCGCCAGCAGTGACGGCAGCAGGCCGGTGGGCGGGCGTTCACCGGGGTCGCGGCTCAGGCACGCGGCCACCATCCGCTCCAGGGAGGCCGGTACGCCGTTCAGATCGGGCGCCTCGTGCAGGGTCCGGTGAATGACCGCGGGCAGCTCGTCCCTGCCGAACGGGGGACGACCGGTGGCGGCGAAGGCCAGCACGGCCCCGAAGGCGAACACGTCGGCGGACGCGGTGAGCGTCCCGCCGCGGATCTGCTCCGGGGACATGTAGCCGGGGGAGCCGATGATCTGCCCCTCGGAGGTGAGCGCCCGGGTGGGCCCGTGGGCGGACGCGTCACGGTCGGCGGCCCTGCTGATGCCGAAGTCGATGACCCGGGGCCCGTCCTTGGCCAGCAGGATGTTGGCCGGTTTGAGGTCGCGGTGCAGCAGCCCCGCCGCGTGGATCGCGATCAGCGCCTCGCCCAGCCCGGCGCCGAGCGTGCGCAGCAGCGGCTCGGGCATCGGCCCGTACCGTTCGACCGTCTCCTTCAGGCTGAGGCCGTTGACGTACGCGGTCGCCAGCCACGGGACGGCCCCGTCCGGTTCGGCATCGACCACCGGGCTGGTGAACGCGCCGCCGACCCGCTGGGCCGCCGCGACCTCGGCCCGGAACCTGGCCCGGAACTCCGGGTCCCCGGCGAGCTCCGGCCGCACCACCTTGATCGCCACCGCCCGCCCGGCCGGGGACGCGCCCAGGTAGACCCGTCCCATGCCGCCCTCGCCCAGCCGCCGCAGCACCCGGTACCTGCCGATGCGGTCGGGGTCCTCGGGCACTGGCGGGGCCGTCACGAGTCCGCCCGGAAGCAGAGCAGCCGCTGATGATCGGTCGCGAAGATCGACGAGCCGGACACGACGACGTCCCAGTCCTCGGCGCGGGGGACGTCGCCCCAGTGCGCCCACAGCCCCCGGCCGGAGGCCGTGGCGGCGAAGAAGCCGTTGGTCGAGCCGTCGCTGAACGCGGCCGCGAGGACGTCGTCCGACGCCGCGTCGTGCCCCGGCTCGTCGACGAACTTCGCCGGGCCGGCCAGCGTCCACGCGGGGGCGCCGGTCGCGCGGTCGTGGGCGTGCAGGTCGTCCCCCCTGAAGATCACCTTGCCGGCCGCGAGCAGGACGGAGGGCGAGTCCGCGCCGGTGGCCCGCGACCACACCGTCTTCCCGCCGGCCGTGTCGACCGCCTGGAGCGTGTCGGCGAAGTTCCCGAAGACCCTGCCGCCGGCGACCGCGATGGCCTGGGTCGGCCAGTCCTGCCCGGATCTGGACCAGTCGACGCTCCGGCGCCTGCGACCGGTGGCGAGGTCGACGGCGCTGAGCGTGTGCTCGACATTGAGGTACAGGCCGTTCCGGTCGACCGCGCCCTCGACGACCGAGTCGGCGAGGGGAAGCCGCCACCGGGCCTTGCCGCCGGCGAGCTCCACGGCCCACACGGCCGGGGAGTCCTCGTCCGAGTACGTCCCCGATTCCAGCAGGACCGCGCCGCCGGCCACGCCGAAGACGGAACCGGGAAACGCGCCGTCGGGCATCGGCAGATGCGTCGGCTCACCGGACGCCGCGTCGACCAGGGTGATCGTCGTCTTCTCGTCGTCGGTTCCGCCGCCGTTCGGGAGGATCAACGTCGACCCGTGGACGGCGCAGCCCGCGAACATCCTGACGTCCGCCGTCCACAGCCGCCGCCCTGACGCGGCGTCGACCCCGTACGTCGCGTCGTCGCCGCCCCACAGCACGACACCGTCCGCGACCAGCAGGTGCGAGTCGTCGGACGAGACGGACGCGGGCGGGACGAAGGTCCACGCCGGCGCGGGCGCCGCGGCGAGGGCGGTCCCGCGGGGCGCGGGCCTGGCGGGCTTGGACTTCCCGCCCGCCAGGGCCCAGCCCGCCGTCCCGGCCCCCATGCCGGTCACGGCGACCGCCGCCCCGGCGGCCAGCCCCAGGACGCGTCGCCGCCGCAGGCCGCCGGGGACCGCCTCCTCGATCCTCGGCAGCGGCGGCGGCAGCGTCACGGGCCCGGACGAGATCCGGTTCGCCTCGGCCTCCCTGGCCGCCAGGGCCCGGCGCAGGGCGGGGGAGATGAGCGCCGAAGGGTCGGCGGGGGTCAGCGCCGCGAGCACGTCCGCGAGTGGAGGCCGCCGGGCCGGTTCCTTGTCCAGGCAGGCGGCCAGAATGCTCCGCAGCGACGCGGGCAGCCCGTCCAGACCGGGCTCGCCGTACATGATCTCGTAGAGCAGCGCGCCCGGGTCGCCCTCGCCGAACGGCCGGGCTCCCGTGGCCGCGTAGACCAGCACGCCCCCCAGCGCGAACACGTCCGCCCCGGGCCCCGCGTCCTTGGCACCGGCGATCTGCTCGGGCGCCAGGTACGCCAGCGTGCCGATCATGCCGCCGGTGCGGGTGATCTGCGTGGCGTCGACGACCTTGGCGATCCCGAAGTCGATGATCTTGGGGCCGTCCTCGGCCAGCAGGACGTTGCCGGGCTTGAGATCGCGGTGTACCAGCCCCGCCCCGTGGACGGCCTGCAGCGCCTCCGCGAGCCCCGCGCCCAGAGCGCGGACGGCGGGTTCGGGCAGCGCCCCGCCGTCCTCGACGGCCTCTTTCAGCGTCAGCGCGGGAACGAAGGCGGCGGCGAACCAGGGCTGCGGCGCGTCGGCGTCGGCGTCCAGCACGGGAGCCGTGTACAGGCCGCTGACCTTGCCCGCGGCGGCGATCTCGCGGCGGAACCGCTCCCGGAAGCCCGGGTCGCCGGCGGAGTCCGACCGGATGAGCTTGAGGGCCGCCAGCCGACCGCCCGGCGACCGGGCGAGGTAGACGACACCCATCCCGCCCGCGCCGAGCCGGGCGAGGACCCGGTACCCGCCGACACCGACGGGATCCCCCGGCTGAAGTGGCCCCATCCCGCTCCCACCTCGACAGAACAACTATGTCTGTAAGACTATCGAATCCTGACCACCAAACCCGGCGGGCATGTGCGGCCGGGGCACCGGTGCGCGGCCGGGCGCCCACCACCGGTGACCGGCACCCACGCCGCACGCGGCGCGGCGCGGCGCCCGGCCGCGCAAGCGGCGCGAGCGCCTTGGAGTCGGTAGCCTGATTCGTCCGAGGGTAAGTAAAGTGCTGGCTCGCGTCCCGGCAGAGGTTTTGATCCACTCGCGATCGACTCATACGGCCTCACCCACACCCGAGGCGATCACATGTTCGGAAAGTACACCGCAGTCGGACTAAGTACTGGCCTCCTGGTCGGTGCTGTAGGCACTTACCTACAAGATGTCGACCATCCAAACAGCGACTCCGTCATCGGAACCGGGGTGCTGGGGGCGCTCGCTGGGTTTCTTGTCGGTTTCGTAACTGCGGTCATCACTCTGGCGCTCCGACGCCTGCAGGATCGACGGGCCAGTCGAAGCGATTAGGGCCGCGAGAAGAAGCGGCTGGCCGGGCTCCGCCCGGGGGCGGCCTCACCACCACCGCTTGCCGCAGATCGGGCAGGGCGGGGACGAGGCGATCGCCGGATGGCTCGACCGCAACCGCGACGCGCGCATGGTCGTCATCGACGTGTTCGCCAAGATCCGAGGCGTCGCCCCGGTCGGCGCCTCGGCCTACGAAGCCGACTACGCCGCCGTCGGCGCCATCAAGCGACTGGCCGACGCCTACGCCGTGCCGTTCGTGCTCGTACACCATGTTCGCAAGATGGCCTCGGACGACTTCCTCGCCGACGTGTCCGGCACCAACGGCATTGCCGGAGCCGCTGACGCAACACTCGTCCGCAAACGCGCCCGTGGCCAGGCCGACGGCGTGCTCTACGTCACCGGCCGCGACGTGGACGAGGCCGAATACGCCCTGTCGTTCGACCCGGCGTCCGGCGCGTGGTCGCTCCTGGACGGTCCGGCCGACGAGCACCAGACCACCGACACACGCGCGGTGATCCTGCGCTACCAGCGCGCCAACCCTGGCAGCGGCCCGCGGGCCATCGCTCAAGGGGCCGCCCTCGGCGAATCCAACGTCAAGAAGACCCGTCGGCGCATGGCCGAAGAAAAGCTCCTGACCACGGACAGCGCAAGCCGCTACAGCCTGCCGGACACGTGGCTGAGAGGTGTCTGTCGGTTGTGGAAGTCGCCGAGCGGCTCGGCACCACCGAGCGATTCCCCCGGCGACGGATCGAAGAACGCCGCATCGAGTTCCAGCGCTTCGGCCGACACGTCCGCATCGCCGAGAGCGTGCTCAACACCTACATCGCCACCTGCACCATCGCCCCGATCACACGTCCGACCAGGAAGCGGAGGGCCGCCTAAGCGGGAGGCAACAAGCCGAAGCCCAAGCAAAGATCACCCAACTACAGGCCGTCCTAGCCGACCAACTGATCTCCCAGCACACCGAAACAAGACCGAACCTGCGCTCTGTGTAGCGCGCCCCTCGAGGTGGCCTCGGACACACAGGAGTCGATCACTCATGGTGCCCACTTCCTCGGACGACCAAGAGGGCTCCGGGAAATGTCACGCGGGCCGATCTGGCGTCCCGCCGCGAAGAGATCCGTCAGGCCATGCTCGACAAACTCCCATGCGAGGTCCAACCTCTCGCCGGGGACAGTCGGCTCCTACCGTTGGTAGGATTAAGTGGTGGACACCAAGCGAACTTCCGTCAACCAGCCTCTCCGTGTCGCGAAGCGCCGCAAGGCCGCGAGTGGGCACAGCGCGACCGAGAAGTTGTCGGCCACCATCCGCCGCGGCCGCAAGGCCGAGATCCGCGAACAGGCCCGCAAGCTAGGCTTGTCCGATTCCGCCTACGTTGATGAGGCGATCGCGGCCAAGCTCCAACTCGACGCCCTTGCCGAGTTCGTTGACGAGCTGGAAGAACGGCACGGGCCGTTCAGCGAGGACGAGATCCAGGCCGCCCTCGCCGCCTGGCCGTCTGCGCAAGATCAGTGAGCGCCGCTCGAGGCCGTCGGGCTGCCCGACTTGGCGGGATCCTGGTACTCGACAACGACGCCATCAACAAGGCCGCCACCGACCGCAACGTTGCGATCTTCTTCGCCGCTGCGCTGCGCAAGCAGGCACGCTTGGTCACGTCCAGTGTCGTACTGACGGAGATCCTGCGCGGCTCCGACCGGGACACGGAACTGAACCATGCGCTGTCCAGCACCAGGACCGTCGTTGAGCCTGTCACCGAGGACCTTGCCCGCACCGCCGGGAAGCTGATCGGTGACGCGGGGTTCGACTCAACGGAGGTTGTAGACGCCTTGGTCGCCGCGACTGCTCACATGTACGCCGACCGTGCGGAGGCGGCAGGGCAACAGCCTGATGTGCTGATCTTGACCGCCGACGCCACCCATCTGCCGGGGCTGACAGGTGACCGAAAAGGAGTAAGAGTGCAGAACGTAAAGGACATTCGCTCTTCCTGAAATCCGATTGGCACGGCCCCACTGGACGCTGGGGGATGGCCGTGTCGGCGGCCCGCGGTTGCAGGTGCGGCCAGAAGAGTGGGCTTCACCCCCCCATGTCGGCCGCAGACCTGTCCCGGGCGCTTGCAGCATTCGACTCCCCCGAGGTTCGGAACATCCGTGAACGTGTCGATCGTCTGGCGCAACACGACCAGTAGCGTGACGGTTGAGCCGCGTGACCGACCAAGGGAGTTCGTCTGCGCGCTGGACCGAGAGAGGTAGCACGAGCCCCGGCTACCGGCGGTGTCGTACAGCATCCGCCACGGCACCCGCTCGCGCAGCCCATGGCCGTCACCGGTGAACAGCCTGTCCAGCCCGGCGCAAGGGATGGCGCGGTCGCCGCGGCGGGCGGGCCTGCGGCGGGTCAGCCGCCGGTCCGGGTTGGTCTCCCAAAGCTCCTGGCGCTGCGCCCAGGTCGTGAACGAGGTGAGCGCGGACAGGTGCCGGTTCCGGGTGGCGGCCGCCGCAGTGTTCCAGCGGTTCATCACCGCGGCGAAGTCCTCGGGCAACAGGCCGACGACCGGGGCCGTACCGCCGGCGACGTCGATCAGCCGCGCGAGGGAGTCGTCGTAGCTGGCGCGGGTGGTCGCGGTCGATGGGTCCGAGTACCGGTCGACGGCGGCAGGGACCGTGCAGGCGCCGGCCGGGCCGGATCGGCTGGGGAATGCGACGACGGACACGGCGGGGACCTCCGCAGGGCGGATGTGACACATAACGTTGCCGAGTCGCCTCCGGGGCGGCGGACGGCGAGCTGGGCGGACGCGAGCCGAGGCGGATCAGTGTGACAAGTGATCCCAACTCGTGTCACAGCCACGGCAGCACCCAAAACCGCACCGTCGGGACGCGCCCCCGACCCGGCGGACTGAAGGTCGGCGCGGACCGGCCCCTTGAAACTCGGTGCCGTCTTCGCCGGTCAGCTATATCCGCCCGATCTTTCGCGAGTACTACGGCGACCCCTACAGGCTCCACCCCGAGGAACTGCCCACCCTGAACGGCCTGCTTTATCTGGGAAGAGCCGGTGGCTTCGGTGACCGCGCGGGAGTTCTATCTCCTGAAAGACACCCCCGTGTACAAGGCCGGGACCAGCATCGGGATCGAACTGGAGGGGGCCGGGCGCGTGTTGAGCGCGGATGAGGCCCTGGCGGCGCTGGCGATGCGCCACCACCTGGCCCACCGGCTCGCCGCGACGGAGGCCGCTCTGATCGGGGCCGCCCGCGAGGCGGGAGCCACCTGGGAGGAGCTCGCGCCGGCGCTGCGGGTGTGCGACCGCCGCGCCGCGCACCGCCACTTCATGCGGCTGAGCGAACCGCGGGAGGGTGGGCATCCCGAGCGGCTCGCGGCAGATGTCACCGGCCGGGCAGCGCAGCACTGTGGTCGCGGGCACGGTCACGGGCTGGACCTGCGAGGGCGCCGGCGCGTGGGACGTTCCGGCGGCGTGGACCGAGCAGCTACACCCACCTCGAAATCCTCCGCCGCGCACTCCTCCTCGACACCTGACCCCGGTCAGATCGGGTTCTTTCTGGGGTGGACCGGTGGGGCGCCTCAGCGGGCTAGCGTTGGAGATGGTGAGGGACAGGCTGCGGAACGTGCGATGCACCCGGCCGGATGACGATGGGAGCCTGCGAGTGCCACAGCCGGCGGGAGTGCCCTTACGGGCGGTCGACCTGCACCGCCCCCTCCGCTCCGGAGGTCCGCGTCCAACTCAAGGTGCTCGCCGTCACCTCGTCGCCTGACGCCCGGGCGCCGACCGGCCCGCGGCCAGGCGTTCCGCGTCCAACCGCCGGGCGATGTCGGCCCGTAGTGCCTTCTTGTCGAGCTTTCCGAGCTTAGTGGTGGGCAGCGCGTCGACCAGCACCACCCGGTCGGGGAACTTGAACCGGGCAACTCCCGCCCGTTCCATGACGTCGCGCACGTCCTCCACCGCGACGCCGCGGCCCGGTTCGACGACGGCATACAGGCAGACGCGTTCGCCCAACTCGGGGTCGGGCATCGCGACGGCGGCGGCCAGGCTGACGCCGGGCACCTGGTAGGCGAAGTTCTCGATCTCCTCCGCCGAGATGTTCTCGCCCGCCCGGTTGATCATGTCCTTGTCGCGGCCCTCGACGACGAGGTTGCCGTCCGGGCGCAGCCGGACAATGTCGCCGGTGCGGTACCAGCCGTCCGGGGTGAACGCGCGGGCGTTGTGCTCCTCGGCCCGGTAGTAGCCCCGCGGAGTGTAGGGGCCGCGGGTGAGCAGAAGACCCGGAGAGCCGGTGGGCACTGGGCGGCCAGTGTCGTCGACCACGAGGATTTCGTCGCCAGCGCTCATCGGGCGTCCCTGGGTGGTGCAGAGGACGTCGTCGGGGTCGTCGAGCCGGGTGTAGTTCAGCAGTCCCTCCGCCATGCCGAATACCTGCTGGAGGGTGCAGCCGAGCATCGGTCGGATGCGGCGGGCCACCTCGTCGGCCAGGCGCGCGCCCCCGACCTGCAGCACCCGGAGCGAACCGAGGTCGCGGTCCGGGTCAGCGAGACGGTGGTCGAGCCAGCGCTGGGCGATGGCGGGGACGACGGCCGTGGCGGTGACTCGCTCGCGCTCGATGGCGGCGAACGCCTCCTCGGGACGGTGCGCCCCCATCACGACCCGGCCGCCGCTCAGCAGCGCGCCGAGCAGCCCCGGGCAGGCCAGCGGAAAGTTGTGGGCGAGCGGAAGTGCCGCGTAGTAGACCGTGTCCGGTCCGAAGCCCGAGACCGCGGCGCTGCGCCTGGCGTTGTAGAGGTAGTCGTCGTGGGTGCGCGCGATGAGCTTGGGCAGGCCCGTGGTGCCGCCCGACAGCAGGAACAGCGCCACCGACCGGCTGTCCGGGCGGTAGGCGTCCACGGCCGCCCGCGGCGCAGGCCCGTCCGGCGGGGCGCATAGCGCGTGCAGGTCCACCGCGCCTGGAGCCGCCGGCCTGCCCAGCACCAGCAGATGCCTCAGGAACTGGTTGTCCTGCTGTATCCCGGCGGCCATCGCTTGATGGTCGAAGTCCCTGAGCACGGCCGGGACCGCGATCGCCACGGCTTCGGCGTGCTCGGCGAGGTAGGCGATCTCGTGCCTGCGATGGCCGGGCAGCGCCATCACGGGGATCACCCCGAGGCGCAGGCAGGCGAGGGTCAGGACGGCGAACTCGATGGTGTTGGGCAATTGCAGGACGACCCGGTCGTCCGGCCTCAGCCCGAGCTTTGCCAGCCGTATGGCGGCGGCATCGGCGCGGTCGGCCAGTTCCCGGTACGTCAGTGTGCGGCCGATTTCGACGAGAGCGACCGAGTCGGGACGGGCGTCGGCGACCGCGAGCAGCTCGTCGCCGAGGGTCCGGCCCCTCCAGTAGCCCTCCTCGACGTACCGCCGGGCCGCGTCCTCCGGCCACTGGACGGCATGGTCGCGGGTCGCTCCAGGCCGTGCCGGTCCAGATTCTTCCGAAGCGGGCTGCATTTCGGGCCGTGTCGATTCAGGCATGGTCCTCCTCCCGGCGGACGACGACGGCGTCCAGTGCGACGAGGCCGTCACTGGTGAGCCGCAGCGGGTTGATCTCGATTTCGGTGACGTCGGGGTTCGCGGACAGCACGGCCGACAGGGCCGACACCAGCACGCCGAACTCCCGCCGGTCAAGGACGGGGCCGCCGCGCCAGCCGTGCAGCAGCGCGCCCGCCGCTAGCTCGTCCGGCATGGCCGCCGCTCTCACCGGGGACACCGGCGCGAGCCTGATCGCCACGTCGGCGAGCGCCTCGGCAGCGGTGCCGCCGAGCCCGGCGAGCACCACGGGGCCGAACACCGGGTCCCGCCGAGCGCCCACCACGAGATCGACGCCGGTGGACGCCATGGCCTCGACGAGGACGCGGTCGGCGCCGATCGCGTCCAGGGCGGAGTCGAGGTCGGCCGGGGTCCGGACGTTGAGCCGCACCCCGCCCGTCTCGGTCTTGTGCAGGATCCGCGCGTCGAGCACCTTGACCGCCACCGCTCCGCCGAGGTCGGCGAGCGCTTGGTGCGCCTCCTGGCGCGAAGCGCACGCGCGGCGTGGTGGGGTGCGCACGCCGAGCGTCTCCAGGAAGGTCTTGGCGGCGTGCTCGTCGAGCGGGCCTTTTGGGACGGGATTTCCGGACGCCGGCTCCGCGGTGTCACGCTCGGCGCGCAGCCGGGCGTCCGTCACCAGTGCCCGGACGGCGTTCGCCGCGGCCACCGGGGTCGTGACCGCGGGCACGCCGAGCTTGTGCAGTCGCGCCCGTTGCTCCCGCACCTCCTCGGCCGGGCCGCCGATGGCGACCACCGCCGGTGTCACCGACGGCAGGCCCGCCGCCTCCGCGGCCGCGGCCAGGTCCACGCTGCCCGGCTCCGTCAGCGCGTAGACCGCCAGCAGGTCGACCTCCGGGTCCGCGGCGACCGTCCCCAGCAGTTCTGGGAACGTCTCGCTGGGACGGCCGGTGTCCACGGGGTTGCGCTGGAACGTCAGCGGCGGCAGCAGGTCGCCCAGGCGGGCTCGTGTCCCGGGCGAGAGTTCCGGGACGCGTATGCCGTCGGCTCCGACCCGGTCGGCCAGCAGCAGCCCGGGCCCGGCCTGGGCGGTGACGATGCCGATGCCGGGGTCGGTGGCGGGGCGCAATCGCACCCTGGACAGTGCCGTGAGCGCGTCGACGAGTTCCCGCTCGTCGTCGACCACGACGGCACCGGCGTCGCGGACGGCGGCCCGGGTGGTGCGCCACGACGTGGCGAGGGCGCCGGTGTGGGAGCGGGCGAAGTCGCCGACATCGGTCCGGCCGACCACCAGGGCCGCGACCGGTTTCACCGCCGTCAGCCGGCCCAGGGCGGCCAACAGGCGTGGTCCGTCCGGGACGGTCTCCAGGTGCAGCGCGACCGCGGTGGTCTCGGGGTCGCCCGCGAGATGGTCGAGCACGTCGGCGGCGGTGACGCCCATCCCCGCACCGATGCCCACGCCGAGGCTGATCCCGTTGCCCGCGCCTGCGAGTTCGAAGGCCAGGGCGTGGTTGACCCCGCCGCTGGCCGCGACGACGGCGAGGCCGCCCGGCGGCACCAGGCCCGCCCCGGGCACGAAGCTCGCGGTCAGGCCCCGGTGGGGGGCGAGGAAGCCGGAGGTGTTGGGGCCGAGCAGCCGGATGCCGGTCTCCTCGGCGACCCGGCGCAGCGCGCGCTCGGGTTCCTCCCCGGTCGGGCCGATCTCGCCGAAGCCGCCCGCGCAGACGAGTGCGGCGCGGCAGCCGGCCGCTGCGGCCTCGGCGAGCGCCCCCGCGCAGGCCGCGGCCGGAATGCAGAGCACGGCCAGATCCAGGTCGGCGCCGGTGTGTGCGCGGGCCTCCGCCACGGACGCGAAGACGCCCGCGGCCGGGTCGGGGTTCCGGGAGTTGACCAGCGCGCGGGCGCCGGGGAAGGCCGCGAGCGAGCGCGCCATGGCCGCGCCGAGCTTGTTGCCCTGGCGGGAGGCGCCGACCACGACGACACCGGACGGGGCGAACAAGGGGGTCAGGTCGTTCACGCGGGCCGCCCTCCGGTCTGCGAGCCGACGAGGTCGGCCCGCCCGGACAGCAGCAGCGTCTCGGCTCGGTCGTCGTCCAGGGGATCCTCCACGATCATGGCCGGGACGTGGTGTCCCAGCCGGGCCTGCTCGGCGAGCAGCACGCGGGTGAGTGGTGTCCCGCCGTGTACGGCCGCCAATGGCGGGGGTCCGGTCCGCACCGCTGCGGCGAGGCGCGCGAACGCGTGGGGCAGGTCGGACTCGTCTTCCGGCGCCGCGAGCCAGAGGCCCTGGCCGGCTTCGGTCGCCGCGCCGTCGCGCAGCGGCACCCGCGCACCGCCCGGCAGGACGGCGACGGCGCCGTCCCGGGCGACCTCGACCGTCGCCCGGCGCCCGGTGGAGGTGTGTGGGCCGACCCTCAGTGGCGAGTCCAGCGGAGCCGCGCCGTGCCGCTTGCGCCAGTCCGCCTCGACGTCGGCGACGAGGCCCCAGTCCCGGCGGGCCAGCTTGGACTTGCCGATGCTGCGGGACAGGAAGTGGAAAGTGAACTGGAGCGGGTCGAAGGCGTCGTGGTAGCGACCGAAATGCTCCCACCAGGCCAGGCTCGGCCGGGCGGAGTTCTGGATCTTCTCCACCGGCGGTCTGCGCTCCGCCTCGTAGGCCGCCAGCGCCGATTCGAGGTCGCCGCAACGCGTTTCGAGGGCGGCGGCCAGCGCGACGGCGTCCTCCATCGCCATCTTCGTGCCCGAGCCAACCGAGAAGTGGGCGGTGTGCATGGCGTCGCCGAGCAGCACGACGTTGCCCGCGTGCCAGCGGCGTGCCCGCCGGGTGTGGAAGTTGGCCCATCGCGAGTTGTTCACCAGCAGCCGGTGCCCGCCGATCTGCTCGGCGAAAAGCTCCTCCAGGTAGCGCGCCGTCTTCTCGTCGCTCGGCCCCGGCGGGCTCGCGACGTCGAACTCGTCCAGTTCCGCCGCGCGCCAGGTCTCCTCGTCGGTCTCCACGATGAAGGTGCTGATGTCCTCGCTGATCGGGTACCCGTGGACGGCGAACACCCCGTGTGGGCCGCGCTGGTGGACGAAGGTCAGGCCGTCGAACATGTAGTCGGTGCCGAACCAGATGAACTTTGCGGTCGCGTTGTCGACACGCGGGCGCAGTTCGGCGGCCAGTCTTTCGCGGAAACGCGAGTTGGCTCCGTCCGCCGCCACGATCAGGTCGTAGTCCGCCAACTCCTCCGGGCCGGAGACCTCGGCGCCGAAGCGCATGTCGACGCCCACCTCGGTGGCCCGGGCGCGCATCACGGCGAGCAGTGTCCTGCGGTGGATCGCCGCCATGCCGTTGCCGCCGCAGCGGATCCGCTCGCCCTTCAGGCGCACCTCGATGGCGTCCCAGTGCCGCCCCCGTGTGGCCAGGGCCTCCCGCAACACCGGGTCGGCCCGGTGGATGCCGGCGAGGGTCGCGTCCGAGAACACCACGCCGAACCCGAAGACGTCGTCCGGCCGGTTGCGCTCGAAGAGCGTGACCTCCGCTGAGGGGTCGGCCTGCTTGATCAGCGTTGCGAAGAACAGCCCGCCCGGGCCGCCTCCCACGCACGCGATCCTGGAAACCATGGGGTACCTGCCTCCTGTCGAAGATCCCCGTACCGTCATGCCGCCAACCTGGCGCGTTGCCGGACTTTGCCTGTTCTGGACGGGCGCCGCGCAGCGGCGCCCGTCATCGCGTCAGGTGGGCGGTTCGACGCCCGCCGCCGGCGCGTGGCCGCCGGACGTCGGCTCCAGGACGGCGCCGAGGCGGCCGACCCGGAGCGTCCAGCCGACTCCATGACGGTCGGCTCGGTGTGCCGGTGGTTCGCGCAGGTGGTGGGCTCATTGCCACATCCGTCTTCCAGGGAGGGGAAGGATGTTCAGGAGTATGTGTCATTTGGAAGTTGCTCGTCAATAAGACGAAACTAGAATTCTGAACACGCCACCATGTCCGGATCCGTCACCGATCACTCTGGCGACGGCCGCCGTGCATGGGATAGTGCATGAGTACGCCTGTCGACGGGAGGAGTCCCCCGGTGAAGCCCCGGTCCATCGTTTTCGATCTCTTCGGTGACTATGTGCGGTACCGCGGAGGTGCCGCCCGGATGCGCACGCTCAACACGCTGATGGGGTGCTTCGACATCGGCGAGAGCACCATCCGGGTGGTGCTGTCCCGGCTGCGCAAGGAGGGCTGGTTCGACGCGCGACGGGAAGGGCGGGAGAGCGTCTACGTGCTGAACCCGCGCAGCCTGCGCCTGCTGGACGAGGGCCGCTCGCGGATCTTCGACCGGGTGCGGGACGAATGGGACCGCACCTGGCACATGGTGATCTACTCGGTGCCCGAGACCGACCGCGCGACCCGCGACCGGATCCGCAAGGAGTTGGCATGGCTCGGGTTCGGCCCCCTGGCGCCCTCGACGTACATCTGCCCGCACGACCGCGTCCAGCAGGTACTGGAGAACTTCGCGGACGAGCCGGTGGTGCGTCTGGACGCGCTGCACTGCCAGTCCCGCAGCCTCCCGGTCGACCGGGAGATGGCCTCGCGCTGCTGGGACCTGGACACGCTCAACGAGGACTACCGCGAGCTGCTGCGGACCTACCGCGGCCGGTTGCCGTCCTACCGTGCCGGCCACCTGAGCCCCAAGGAGGCTCTGGTGGAACGGATGCGGTTGACCTACGACTACCGGAAGTTCCCCTTCCGCGATCCGGACCTGCCGATCGAGCTGCTCCCTGCGGGGTGGGCTGGCCGTGAGGCCCACGAGATGTTCCTTGAGGCGCACTCCCTGCTCGGGCCTCCCGCCCAGCGCTTCTATGACGAGGTCGCGGGCCTGACCCCACCGGCGACCTAAGATCACCGACATTGATGTGTGTGAAAATATCGACGGACGACGTAGAGTTGACGCGCATGGGGCCCCTGCTCGTGTCGTGCACCTGGCCGCCGGGCCCCGGGCCGTCCGAAGACGCGCCCCTACGAGCCCGACCGCCAAGGGAGCCTGAGATCCATGACGCCCACCCATCCCAGCCCGGTGAGGATCACCTCGACCGACGGCGCCGACCAGCCGGCGCGGACGCCGGAACTGGAGGAGCTTTACGGCGGGTTCGAGTCCGAGCTGCTCGTCCCCCTGTGGACCGAGATCGGCGGCCTGATGCCGCCGCATCCTCACTCGAAGGCGCTGCCGCATCTGTGGCGGTGGGACCGGCTGCTGCCGATGGCCGAACGCGCCGGCGCGCTGGTTCCGGTCGGACGGGGCGGGGAGCGGCGGGCGATCGCGCTCGCGAACCCCGGCCTCGGCGGACGACCGTTCGCGACCCCGACGCTGTGGGCCGCGATCCAGTACCTCAACCCCGGTGAGGACGCGCCGGTTCACCGGCACACCCAGAACGCCTTCCGGTTCGTGGTCGAAGGCGAGGGCGTGTGGACGGTCGTGGACGGCGACCCGGTCGCCATGCGGCGCGGAGACTTCCTGCCACAGGCCGGCTGGCACTGGCACGGCCACCACAACATCACCGACAGGCCGATGGCCTGGATCGACGGCCTGGACATCCCCTACCAGTACTTCGTCGACTCCACCTTCTTCGAGTACGGGCCGGATGAGGTCGACACGCGGGAGACGCCCGACCGCTCCCGGGCCGAGCGGCTGTGGGGCCACCCCGGCCTGCGCCCGCTCACCCACCTGGCGCCGACGCCGGCCACCCCGCTGCTCGCCTACCGGTGGGAGCACACCGACCGAGCCCTGGCGGAGCAACTGGCCCTGGAGTCCGAAGGGCACAGGGTCACGGTCGAGCCCGGACACGCCGCCGTCCGCTACACCAACCCGACGACCGGAGGCGACGTCATGCCGACCCTCCGGACGGAGTTCCACCGCCTCGCCCCCGGCACGCGCACCACCGCGACCCGTGAGGTCGGATCCTCGGTCTTCCAGGTCTTCGAAGGCGACGGCGAGGTGACCGTGGGCGACAGCACCTGGACCGCCGTGCGCGGCGACCTGTTCGTGGTGCCCTCCTGGCAGCCGCTGATGCTGGAAACCGAGAACGGTCTCGACCTGTTCCGCTTCAGCGATACCCCCATCTTCGAGCGGCTGCACCAGCACCGCGTCCAGACCGTCACGGCCCCGGAGCACACCCAATGAAGATCGCGACTGTTCGCACCGCCGGGGGGACCCGCGCCGCCCGCCTCGACGACGGCGGGTACGTCCTGCTGGCCGCCCCCGACGTGGGCGCGCTGCTCGAACACCCGGACTGGGCGGACGAGGCGGCGTCCGCGATCGGCGAAGTTCTGAGCCCAGCCGGCAACGCCCTCTCCCCGGTCGTGCCACGGCCCGGCAAGATACTCTGCGTCGGGCTCAACTACCGCACCCACATCCTGGAGATGGGCCGCGACCTGCCTGAGCACCCCACCCTGTTCGCCAAGTTCGCCGAGGCGCTGATCGGCCCGGGGGACGATATCCGGCTCCCACCCGAATCCTCGGCCGCGGACTGGGAGGCCGAGCTCACCGTGGTCATCGGCCGGACCGTCCGCCGCGCCACCGAGCGGGAGGCCGCGGACGCCATCGCCGGCTTCACCGTGATGAACGACGTCACCATGCGCGACTGGCAGTTCCGCACCAAGGAATGGCTTCAGGGCAAGACCTTCGAGGGCACCACGCCGCTCGGCCCCGTCCTGGTCACCCCCGACGAGCTGCCCGGCGGCGTTCGCCCCACACTCGCCCTCGGTTGCCGGGTCAACGGCGGGGAGACGCAGAGGGCCGACACCTCGGATCTGGTCTTCGACCCCGTCGACCTCGTCCGTTACGCCTCCACCATCGTCACCCTCCGGCCCGGAGACGTGATCGCCACCGGCACGCCGGGAGGCGTCGGCCATGCGCGCAAGCCGCCGCGTTACCTCGCCGACGGCGACGCCGTGGTCACCGAGATCGAGGGCATCGGCCGCCTGGAGAACACCGTGAGGACGTCATGAACCCTCGTATCTGGACGGACCGCGGAACGGCGCGCTTCCTCGCCACGTTGGACCGCCTCACCGACGACGAGTTGTCGGCGTCCACCCGTCTGGACGGGTGGACGCGCCGGCACGTCGTCGCTCACGTCCACGGCAACGCCGAGGCGTTGCGTCGCCTACTGAGCTGGGCCGCCACCGGCGTCGAGAACCGGATGTACGCGGGACCGGAGCAGCGTTCGGCGGAGATCGAGGAGCTGTCGGCGCTGCCCGCCGGTGAGCTGCGCGCCCTCGTCCACCGTTCCGCGAGCAGGCTGGGCGCGGACATGGACGCACTGCCGGAAGACGCCTGGGACATCCCGGTGGTCACCGCGCAGGGGCGTACCGTCCCGGCCGCGGAGATCTCCTGGATGCGGGCAAGGGAGGTCTGGGTCCACACCGTCGACCTCGACGCGGGCGTCACCTTCGCCGACCTGCCCGACGATCTCAACGCGGCCCTCGTCGTCGACGCCGCATCAAAGCAGGCGAACAAGGGCAACGCTGCCCGGCTCGCCGAATGGCTGACCGGCCGCACCGCCAACGCCCCCGAACTGACACCGTGGCTCTGAACGCCGCAGCGGCCGGTGCTCGAGATCGTCGAGGACGGGTGCGGCGACCGGGCCGGTGAACCTGCCGGGCGAGTGGCGGCCCCGCCACTCGCCCGGCTCGGCGCACCGCCGACCGCGTGATCGGTAGCACCCGTTGCCGCCTGCACCCGTTGCCGCCTGCACCCGTTGCCGCCTGCACCCGTTGCCGCCTGCACCCGTTGCCGCCTGCACCGTCGCCACCTGATGCGGCGGCTCAGGGGCGAGGGGCCCGGCGGTCCTGCCGCCGCCGCAGCTCCTCGTCGTCGACGAGTGTGAGCATCGGCTGCCCCGGGAGGCACATCATGACGACGACGAAGCGGCTCGGCTCGTCCTTGAGGTTGTTGGCCGCCTGGTAGTGGATGACGTCGCCGCCCGGCTCCCAGAACGCCTCGCCGGCACGGATCACCCGCTCCGGCTCGCCCTCCAGCTCGAAGAGCATCTCCCCTTCGAGCATGTAACCGAAGACGGGGCCGCTGTGGCGGTGCGGCGGTGTCCCCGGTGCACCGGGGGCCAGCTCGATGTGGACCGTCATGGCACAGGCCCCGTCAGGGATCGACGGATGCTGTTCCTGCAGGACGGTGAGGACGGTGCTCGACTGCGGAGTGCTTTGCATGGACGGTACGTTAGGGCGGATTCGGCCCGATGAGATGAGCCATTACGGGTGCGAATCATTGGGCCGTTCGAGAGGCCGGGGCTTCGTCCAACCGCCGCAGCACGCTGACGAGCGAATCGACTGCGGCCTGGTAGAGGTGCGCGGGCGGCGTCCCGTACCCGACCACCAGCGACGTTCGGCGGGGGTCGTCATCGAGCGGGGGGCGCAGGTAGTCGCCTAAGCCGTGCGCACCGACCGACGCGGCACGCAGGGCCGCGGTCACCGTCGCCTCGTCCGGCGAACCGGCGGGGAGTTCGATGATGGCGTGCAGGCCCGCCTCGATGCCGAGGACGCGCGCTCGCGGCAGCCGCTCGCGCACCGCGCCGGCCAGGAGGTCGCGGCGACGTCGGTAGGCCGGCCGGACGCCGCGCAGATGGCGGTCGTAGTCGCCGCTGTCGATCAGGCGGGCGAGCGCGAGCTGTTCGAGCGGGCTGGTGGGGCGGGCTCGGCGCTTGGCCTCGGCGAGCGGTTCGAGCAGGCTCGGCGGACAGGCGATCCAGCCGAGCCGCACCGCCGGTCCGAGGCTCTTGCTGGCCGATCCCACATAGATCACCCGGGACGGCAGGCGGGACTGGAGCGCGCCGATGGGACGCCGGTCGTAGCGGAACTCCCCGTCGTAGTCGTCCTCGACGATCCAGCCGAGGTTCTCCTCCGCCCAGGACAGCAGTTCGGTCCGGCGCGCGGGGGACATGCTCATCCCGAGTGGAAACTGATGGGCCGGTGTGCACACGGCGACCCGTGCGCCAGAGGCGGCCAGTTCCGCACCGGACATGCCCTCGGCGTCCACGGCGATGTCCGCGACGGCCAGCCGGGACGCGACGATGGACACGTGGTCGCCGATGGCGGGATTCTCCATCCCCGCCGTGCCCGCCCCGAGCTCGGCGAAGACCCCGGCGAGCAGGTCGAGCGCCTGCGTGAAGCCGGAGCACACGACCAGATGCGACGGGTCGGCGCGGACGCCGCGCACCCGGCCGAGATAGGCGGCCAGCGTGCTGCGCAGCTCCGGCCGGCCCCTGGGATCGCCGGGGTCGAACGCGTCGGCGGGCGCCTCCCTCAGCGCGTACCGCATGGCGCGGGCCCAGGCGGCGCGCGGGAAGGCGCCGGTGTCCGGGCGGCCGGGACGTAGGTCATGGCGGGCCGCGGACGGCTGGACGGCGCTCGCCCGGCCCGCCGGAGCCGGCGTACCGGCTTCGGCCGCAACGCGCGTCCCCGAGCCGGACCGGGCGGTGAGCCAGCCTTCGGCGACCAGCTGCTCGTAGGCGGCGGCCACGGTACCGCGCGCCACCCCGAGCTGGGCGGCGAGATCCCGGGTCGACGGCAGGCGCGCCCCGGCCACCAGCCGGCCATCACCGATGGCGGCCCGCAACGACTCCTCGACCGCCCGGCGCCGCCCGCCCCTGGGCGGCACGTCCAGGAACAGCTCGGGGCCCGCACCGGACGGAAGGCCGTCCACTCTCTCGTTCATTGAGTGGGCCACTCTAGTGGACCGTACCGTGTCTACAGCCCAGGTCAGGAGGCCGCCAGGCTGCGCGGGAGTCCCTCGCGCCACGAGGCCCGACTCGGTCGCCAGCCCAACGCTCTCGCCGCGGCGTTGGAGACGGGCCGTCCGCTCACCTCGTCCCCGGGCGGCAACGGCGGAACCGGTGCCCCGAGGGCCTCGCAGAAGACGGGCGCCCAGTCACCAGGGGCGGCCGGCTCGTCGTCGACGATGTTGTAGACGCCCGACGGCCAGCCGAGTGCCGCCACCGCCGCGGCCGCGGCGTCGTCCACGTGCACGAACGACGTCCACGCGCCGCCGGGCGACCATTCGCCGCGCCGGGCGCTGCTGCTGTGGGCTCCGTCCGGGGCGTACCAGGTGCCGGGCCCGTAGAGCGCGCCATAGCGCAGGACCACCGAGTGTGGCAGCTTGGCCGCGCCCTGCTCTAGTGCTGCGACGCCGGGGTATGCCGACGCCCTGCTGTCGAGCTTGTCGGTCTCCACCGCGGGCGTGTGGCCGTGGCGGTAGAGCCACGCGATGCTCTGGGCGACGATGTGTTCGACTCCCGCGTCGGTCGCGGCCGAAACGAGGTTCGAGGTGCCCTCGATGCGCAGCCTGGCGTTGGCCGCGTAGTCGAGGTCCGCCAGGTCCGTCAGCTGGTGCATCACGACGTCCGGAGCGGCCTCGGCCAACCGCTCGCGCAAGGCGGCCGCGTCGTACACGTCCGCGATCATCGGCTCTGCGCCGAGGGCTGCCAGTGCCTTCGCCGCCTCAGGGCGACGGGTCAGGCCGACCACCCGGTGGCCGGCATCCAGCAGCTGGGGAACGAGCCGACGCCCGATGGCGCCGGTTGCTCCCGCGACGAACACCTTCATGTTCTCTCCTATGTCTGAACAGTCTGGAAAATGCGGTGCCCCCACCGAGGGGTCAACCGGTGCTCGCTTCGCCGCGCCCCACTCCGAGGAAGGCATCGGCGATGGCGCCCTCATCGGCGAGCCGCGTCCTGTCGAACTCATCGACGACCTGCCCGGCATGCAGCACGTAGGCGCGGTCGAGATGAGGCACGATCTGCTTGGCGCTCTCGCCGATGACCCACAGGATCGCGACCCCGTCGTTGTCGCGTGCCCGGACGATGCGTTCGACGAGGTCGGCGATGACCATGGGGGCCATGCCGCTGGTCGGCTCGTCCAGGATCAGCAGGCGCGGGCGCAGGGCCATCGCGCCGGCCACGGCGAGCATCTGGCGTTCTCCACCGGACAGCGTCCGAGCACGCGCCTGCCGCCGCTCGACCAGACGGGGGAACAGGTCGTACAGGTGGTCCCGGGTCTGGGCCCGCAGTGCCCGAGGAAGCGCCATCGTCGAGATCTTCAGGTTGTCCTCGATCGTCAGGTCGCCGAAGACGTTGGCCTCCTGGGGCACGCACGCCACGCCTTCGCGCGCGACATGGTTGGGAGCCGACCGGGTGACGTCGCGACCGTCGACGCGGATCGTTCCGCCCTGCAACGGAAGGAGGCGCGCGATCGTCCGCACCAGCGTCGACTTGCCGGCCGCGTTCGGGCCGACGACGGCAACGATCTCGCGAGCGCCGACACGCAGGTCCACACCGTGCAGTACCGGCATGCCTCCGTATCCGGCGCGGACGTCCACCAGCTCAAGCAGCGTCATGTGACTCACCCAGGTAGACGTCCCGCACGCGCTGGTCGCCCATGACCTCTCCAGGAGACCCCGAGGCGATGACCTTGCCGAGGGCGAGAACGTGCACGTCGTCGGCCACCCCGAAGACGAATGACAGGTTGTGGTCGATGAGCAGCATCGTCATGCCCTGGTCGTGAAGGTCGTGAAGGCGCGCTATCAGGGTGCCGACCTGGGAGGGGTCGACGCCCGCCGCGGGCTCGTCCAGCAGGAGGATCCTCGGTTCACGAACGAGCTGGCGTGCTATTTCCACGAGCTTCGCGTCTCCGATCGATATGTCCGCTACTCGGGAGTTCGCAAGGTGCTCTATCCCCAGGCGTTCCAGAGAATGGTCGACTTTGTCCCGCGCGGCGGCTTCCCCACGGTTCACGTGCCTGCCTGGCCGGAAGCACCAGGACAGCCGCTCCTGGTGCGTCCTTGCCGCGGCGACCATCAGGTTCTCTCTGACGGTCAGGCTCGGAAATCCGGTGGGGGTCTGAAAGCTCCTGCCGAGGCCGAGCCGGGCGATGCGCCAGGGGGGCAGACCATCGATCTTCCTGTCCTCGAGGAAGATGTGGCCGCGGTCGATCGACTCGAAGCCGGTCAGGGTGTTGAACAGCGTCGTCTTGCCTGCGCCGTTGGGTCCGATCAGGGCGGTGATTCGGCCTGCCCGCGCGGTGACGTCGACCTCGTTGAGAGCCCGTACTCCTCCGAACGTCTTGCAGACCCCTGTTGTTCTGAGCATGGTCACTTCGCGGCACTCCTTGACAGTGGTCCGGCGACGGGGGAACTGGATCCCGGTGACCCCCGTCGCGCCCGATCGAGGTCGGCCCGTTCCGTGATGAGGCCTTGCGGTCGGAACCGAAGGATCAGGATGAGAGCCACGCCGATGATCAGCGGCTGCAACGACGACAGCGTCGCGGCCTGTTCCGGGGACACCTGCAGGAACTGCGTGGCCGATGTCAGGACGGTGAGCAGGAAGGCGCCCACGAGAGGGCCGCGCAGGCTGCCGATCCCTCCGATGACGAGCGCGGTCCACGCCGTAAACGTGATCTCGGCGGTGAACAGGCCCGGCTGGAGGCTGCTGAGGTACCACACGTACACCGGTGCGGTGATCCCGATCAGGAAGCCGGCCAGCACGAACAGGCGCCGGCGCGCGGCGGCCACATCCTTGCCGAGGGCCAGCGCGGCCACCTCGTTGTCCCGGACGGCGCGCAGTGCGCGTCCCGCCGGGGACCGGCCGATGCGGCGCGTGACGGCGTACGTGCCCGCGACGGCTACCAGGGCGATCCCGAGAAGGACGTAGGGGTAGTTCGAGACGTCGACCAGACCCTCGAAAGGCCGAGAAATCTGCGTGAAGCCGAAGGCGCCGCGCGTGATACCTGTTTCGTTCGTGATGATCTGCCGCGTGACCTCCGCGAAGGCGAAGGTCGTGATGAGGAAGTACTCCCCTCGCAGGCGTAGCGCGGGCAGCCCGATGACGAAGGCCACGAAGCCGGTGAAGATCCCGGCACCGAGGATTCCGAGCCACATCGGCCAGCCGGGAGAGAAGGCGATGTCCGCCGAGTCGGAGGTGACGATGACGTAGAAATAGGCACCAACGGCTATCAGTCCGGCCAGTCCCAGGTCCCAGAGTCCTCCCCAGCCCGCTTCGAGATTCAAGATCATCGCGAAGGTCGCGTAGATACCGGCCAGGCAGAGGACGCCCGCGAAGAAGAGCAACCAGGCGGACATCACGCCACCTCACGTCGGGACGAGACGGCGAAAAGTCCCTGGGGGCGCACCAGCAGGGTGACGACGATGGCGAGGAACGCCACCGAGGACCGGTAGTCGCTGGAGATCACCAGAGCGCTGAGCTCCGTGACGAGCCCGAGCAGCAGACCCGCGGCGATCACGCCGTAGATGCTCCCCACGCCTCCGAGAACGGCCACCGCGAGGATCGCCAGGATGTGCGCCCAACCGATCTCGGAATGCACGGAGCCGACCACGCCGAGCAGCACACCCGCCAGGCCCGCCAGGGCGCTCGAGACGAACCAGATGCTGCTGACGACGACACGCTCGGAGACACCGCGGAGGCTGGCCAGGCTCGGGTTGCTGGCGACCGCCCGGATCGCCTGTCCCAGCCGGGTGTAGGTCAGGAACAGATGCAGGGCCACCACGCTGAAGGCCGCGACGCCGAGCACCACCAGTTCACCGGCGGCGATGGAGGCGGATCCGATCGAGAGCGACGCGCCGAAGTCCACCGAGTACAGCTGCACGCTCGGGTCGAAGACGATCCTCATCAGAGCGTACAAGGCGTAGGCGAGACCCACTGACGTGAACAGTGAGACGAGACCCGTCTGCTTGCGCACTGGAAGGAAGACGACCCACGCCAGCAGCAGGCCGACAAGACCGACGATCAGCAGCGCGAGGACACCTGACACCCAGATGTTGAGATTCCACGCTGTGGTAAACTCAAGTCCGAGGTAAGCGCCAAGGGCCAAGAACTGTCCGTGAGCGATGTTAAGAAAGCCTTGGGTCTGGCGGACCATGGCGAAGCCGACGGTACCCAGCGCCAGGATGGTGCCGGACAGGACGCCAAAAACGATCATCTGAAGGACCATGGCTCACTCGTCTCGCAGCGCGGGGTTCAGCTCGATGAATTGCCCCTGCTTCCAGCCTCCTGGGCTGGCGACCAGTTCCGAGAAGATGCTGACCACGCCTCCGTGGTCGTTGAAGTCGACGGGACCGGAGGCGCCCACGTAGTCGACGTCCTTCCCCGCCTTGAGAGCGGCGAGGCCTTCCATGAAGCCGTGTACGGCGACGCCCGGAGCGTTGGCCACCTGGGCGAGGTGGTTGCGGATCTCCTGTCCGGTCACCTCGCTCCCGGCCCGGTCCGCCGCGACGGCGGCGAGTGCCGTGATGATCAGCTGGTCGTAGTAGTTTGGCTCGTAGAGCGCGGGTGACGGCTCCTTGTCGACACGGGCCTTGTACTTCTTGGCGAACGTTTGGTAGGCCGGGCTGTCCGACTTGTAAGCCGGACTCACGCCGAACGCGTGCCCCTGCAGCTTGCCGCCGCCGATCTTCAGCGTCTTGTCCGTGATGAGTTCGGGAATCATGAACAGCGTGCCTTCATGACCACGCCGCTCCCACTCCCTCAGCAGCCGCGTGCCGGGCTCCAGCCCTGAGGAGACCAACACCGTGTCCGAGTCCGCGAAGGCGGTCTCGAGGTCCCCTGAGAACGAGTTCGCATCGCCGAGGAACCGGGTGTCGGAGATCACGTCCCCGCCCCCGCGCTCGAACGCCTTGATGAACACGTTGGAGATCGACTCGGTGGCCTCCAGACCCCGTTGGGTCAGCGCGGCGATCCGGTCGGTCTTCTTGAGGGCCACCTGCGCCAACGCCACTCCCAGATCGGAGTCGCCGCTGGTGAGCCGCCACACGTAGTCGCCGCCCTTGGTATCGAGTGTCGGAGTGCCGCAGGCGGGACACATGACGGGAACCCGGGATGCCGCCGACTCATCGAGCAGAGCGACCGCGCCGTCGCTCTCCATGCCCAGGACGGCGACCACCTTGTCGAGTTCGACGAGCTTCTTCCAGCCCGAGACGGAGCCCTCGACCGAGGAGCCGTTGTCGGCCACGACGAGGGAGACCTTGCGGCCCGCGATGCCGCCGGCTTCGTTGATCTCGTCGGCCGCGATCCGGGTCGCCTCCAGGCCCGCTTCGCCCCAGGGGCCGTAGTCACCGGTCAGGCCCGTCAGGACCCCGATCTTGATGGTGTTCCCATCCTGGCCGGACCCCGGAGGCTGCGCTCCGCACCCGGCGACGAGGGCTGCTCCCAGAGCCAGCGACAGTCCCAGCGTCCAGCGTCTTCTTCGCGCCTCCATGGGCACGCCTCCTCGAGGATTCGTGACTCATATTCACCACGTTCGTGAGGCAGTTGTATCAAATCCCCCATGGAAGCGGAAGAGTGCCGTCTAGAGTTCCTCGGCCTCGGCAAACAACCTGGACGGTCAGCTGCCCACCTCTTCCCAGAGGCGCTCGAACTGCTCCTCCGCACGCTGCTTCAGCAGGTGGTACGGCTCCAGGAACAGCTCGTGCGCGTCGTCGCGCCCGAGCCAGCCGGCCGGTAGCAGCTCGGTCGGCAGGTCGGGGTCGCGGAACGGGAAGTGGCGGTAGTCGTGGATCAGCCGCATGCGTTCGACGAAGGCATCCAAGGGTGGTTGCGTCCACGCAAGTGGTGTATGAGTTTGACCTGGTCAGAGGGCGTGGCGTCGTGACGTGAGACGGCCATCGCGTGATCCTTCGAATCGACCAAGATCAGAAGGAGAGGAACGCGATGGCCGTGGACAACGGTGTGGACCCTGCGGGCTGGCTGGCCGGGCAGATCGGGGCGTGTGAGCCCGATGTGTTGCGGTCGATGGTCAAGACGATGGCCGAGGCGCTCATGAGCGCGGAGGCCGACGCGGTCTCCGGCGCCGACTACCGGCAGCGCTCGGACGAGCGGGTCAACCGCCGCAACGGCTACCGGTCCCAGGTGTGTCAAGTTAACGGCTGATCGTGGTTGTTGAGGTGTTCAGTTGGCGGTCGGGGTGAGTCGGCCTTCGGACTCGATCTGGAAGGCGTTGAGAGGCGCCTTCCAGCGCATGGTCCATCGCTTGCGGCCCTTGCCGGTGGGGTCCAGGGACATCAGCGCCAGTAGATACACTTCATCGCTTGGCCTCGTTCGGGAAGTGCCCACGAGCGCGGGCGGCCTTGCGTATCCGTGCGTTCACGCTCTCGATCGCGTTCGTGCTGGAGACGACCTTGCGGATCTCCACGTCGAAGCGGAGGAAGGGCACGAACTCGGCCCAGGCGTCCGACCAGAGCTTGATGATCGCCGGATACTTCCCGCCCCATGCCTCCTGGAACTCCAGGAACCGTTCCTCGGCCACTTCCTGGTTCGAGGCCGTGTAGATCGGCTTGAGACTCGTTCGTCCCATGTCTCACAGGAGTCTGGCAGAGAGGGTCCGAGGTGGACCGGGCTCCGAGGGCGTCTTCTGCCGTGGCCCTCCCACCGCGGGTGAGGGGCGTGAAGGTGGTTGGCCGGAGGTTGCACAGTTCAAGTGCGGGAGGCGGAAGTGGCTCCAGGTGCCGCTCGGTCGCCTGAGATCCATCATGATCACGTACCGGCCCAGTGATAGAACCAGTGATAGAAAATCTTGGAGTCGCTCCAAGATTATTTAAACATGCCGCCTGGCCTGAGGAAATGAGAGAGCGGGCGACGGGAATCGAACCCGCGTAGCCAGTTTGGAAGACTGGGGCTCTACCATTGAGCTACGCCCGCGGGGTGAGGGGGCGGCCCTGGAGGGCCGTCGATCACCATCCGTAGGGTACAGGGTTTCGCGGGTGCTCGTGCTCTCGGCGTAATGGACGGGGCGGGCGGCCCTGATCGGCATTAGACTGCTCGCGTCGCCGCCGGTGGGCGGCGGACGGGCTGTGGCGCAGTTTGGTAGCGCACCGGCTTTGGGTGCCGGGGGCCGTGGGTTCAAATCCCGCCAGCCCGACTTGATCGAGCCCCGCTTCCTCCTGGGAAGCGGGGCTTTGTCATGCCATCGGGTGTCGACCCTCTGAGACGTTGCCAGGGGGAGGCAGGAAGGCATTGCAGTACCGGGAGATCGCGAAGGCGCCGGAGTCCGAGCCGGGGCCCGGGCAGGTTCTGCTCGTGGGGGTGCGGGATGTGCTCCATGTGCGCCCAGGGCGAGGAGAACTATTGCACGCGAGCGGGGGAGCTGCGGACCAAGCCGCCGGGGCTGGGGCTCCCGGCGCGATCGCCGAGTATCTGCTGGTGGACGGTCCGCGCCATCTGGTGCCGCTCGGGGGGCTCGATCCGGTCGCGAGCGTCCCCCTGACGGACGCGGGCTGACGCCGTACCACGCGATCAAGGGGGCGCTGCCCCGGTTGGTGCCGGGAAGCGCGGCCGTGGTGATCGGGACGGGCGGGCTCGGGCATGTGGCGGTGCAGCTGCTGCGGGCGCTGAGCGCGGCGATGGTGATCGCGCGGTGAAGCTGGAGCTGGCCCGGCGGGTCGGGGCGCAGGTCACGCTGGTCTCGGACGGGCGCGCGGCGGCCCGGGTGCGGGAGCTGACCGGGGGCGCGGGCGGTGTTCGTGGGCGTGGTGCAGGCCGTGGAGCTGGCGACGGCCGTTGCGGGACGGAGGCGGAGGCGGAGGTGGTGCTGGTGGGCATCGGCGCGGGGGGTGCGAAGGTCGGCTTCGGGATGATCGCCTGCGACGCGGCGGTGCGGGCGCCGTACTGGGGGAGCCGCTCGGAGCTGGGCGATGTGCTGGAGCTGGCGCGGACGGGCGCGGTCGAGGTCCATGTGGAGACGTGCGGGATCGGCGAGGCGCCGCGGGCGTACGAGCGGCTGCACGCGGGCGAGGTCGACGGGCGTGCGGTGATCCTGCCGAACGGGTGACCGAGGTGTCCCCTCCCTGCGACGGGGAGGGAGGGGACGCGGCGGGTCAGGCCGGAAGGTCGCGGACGGTGCGCGCCGCCACCGCGACCGCCCGCTCCAGGTTCTCGGGCCGGCGGCCGCCCGCGCTCGCGACCGGGCCCTTGCCGCCGGCGCCGCCGCCCACCTCGCGTGCCGCGCCGGTGAGCAGGTCGCGGGCCTGGACGCCGGCGCCCGCCGGACGCGGGCCGACCGCCGACACCAGCATCGCCTTGCCGTCCGCGGCCGTGCCGAGGACGACCACGTCCGCGCCGCGGGACAGGACCTTCGAGGCCAGCGCCCGCAGGTCCGCGCCGGTCACGTCGTCGACCACCCGCGCGACCAGCCGTCCGCCCGGAGTCGGTTCGGCGAGGGAGCCGAGGCGGTCGGCCTCCGCGTCCAGGCGCGCCAGGCGGAGCGACGCCAGTTGCCGCTGGGTCTCCGCGAGTGTTTCGAGGCGTTGCCGGAGGCGGTCCGGGGCCTGGTCGGGACGGACGTTCAGCACCGCGAGCTCCTCCAGCAGCGACGCGGCGCGGTCGTGGTGGCGGAGGGCGTCGGCGCCGGTGAGGGCCTCGATCCGGCGCAGGCCGGTGCCGATGGACGACTCGCCGACGATGTGGACGGGGCCCGCCTGCGAGCCGTGGCCGACGTGGGTGCCGCCGCAGAGTTCGCGGGAGGCGTCCCCGATGTCCACGATGCGGACGTCGGCGCCGTACCGCTCGCCGAACAGCGCGGTCGCGCCCGCGCGCTCCGCCTCCGTCCGGGTCGCCTCCCAGACGCGCACCTCGGGGTCGTCGAGGAGGTAGTCGTTGACGAGGGTCTGGACGAGGCCCGTGTCGACGGGGGAGAAGTGCGCGAAGTCGAAGCGCAGCCGTCCGGGCTCCACGCGGGAGCCCTGCTGCGCCGCGTGGTCGCCGAGGGTGCGGCGCAGCATCGCGTGCAGGACGTGGGTGGCGCTGTGCGAGCGGGCGGTGGCCGCGCGGCGGTCCGCGTCCACGATCGCCTCGGCCTCGTCGCCGGGACGGACCTCCCCGTCCACGATGCGGACGGTGTGGACGTGCAGGCCGTCCAGTCCGGGCCGGGTGTCGACGACGTCGAGGGTCGCGCCGGACGTGCGGATCGTGCCCGTGTCGCCGACCTGGCCGCCTGACTCCGCGTAGAACGGGCTGCGGGTCAGGGTCACCTCCAGTTCGTCGCCCTCGGTCGCGGCGGGCACCTGGCCGTCCGGGCCGAGGAGGGCCCCGATCCGTGTTTCGGCTGTTTCGCAGGAGTAGCCGACGAAGTCGGTGAGGCCGTGCGCCGCGGCGACGCGGCGGTAGAGGTCCTGCCGCGCGACCGCGCTGCCCTTGCGGCCCCGGCCGGCATGGTGCGCCTGTCGGCGCTGCTCTTCGAGGAGATCGGCGAACGCGTCCTCGTCGACGGTGAGGCCGGCCGACCGCGCCGCGTCGACGGTCAGGTCGATCGGGAAGCCGTAGGTGTCGTGCAGCTCGAACGCCGTCCGCCCGGAGATGGCGGTCGTGGCGCGGCCGATCGCCGCGTCGAGGATCTGGGAGCCGTGGCGCAGCGTCCGCTCGAACGCCTCTTCCTCGGCCGTGACGACCTGCTCGATGAGCTCGGAGCGCCGGGACAGCTCCGGCCAGGTCTCGCCGAGGGTTCCGACGACGCTGGAGGCCAGCGCGGGCAGGGCCGGGCCGTCGATGCCGAGCCTGCGCGCGTGCCGGATCGCGCGGCGCATCAGGCGGCGCAGGACGTAGCCGCGGCCGTCGCGGGCGGGCATGACGCCGTCCGCGATGAGGAACGCGACCGAGCGGGAGTGCTCAGCGACGACGCGGAAGGACGTGGAGTCCTCGCTGCCGTCGCGTCCCGGGTAGATGCGGCCCGCCATCTCCTGGACGAGGCGGAACGTCGGCGCGAGCAGGTCCGTCTCGCACACCGTGTCCACGCCCTGCAGCACCGCCGCGAGACGGTCGAGACCGAGCCCCGTGTCGATGTTCCGTGCGGGGAGTTCGCCGAGGATCGGGTATCCGTCCTTGCCGGAGCCCTCCCCACGGAGGTTCTGCATGAAGACCAGGTTCCACAGTTCCTGGTACCGCTCGCCGTCCACTGCGGGCCCGCCTTCACGTCCGAAGGACGGCCCCCTGTCGTAGTGCAGCTCGGAGGACGGTCCGCAGGGGCCGGGGATGCCCATCGACCAGTAGTTGTCCTCCATGCCGAGCCGCTGGATCCGCTCAGAGGGGACACCCACGCGCCGCCACAGCCGGACGGCCTCGTCGTCGTCCAGGTACACGGTGACCCAGAGGCGGCGCGGGTCGAGGTCGTAGTGGCGGGTGAGGAGCTCCCACGCCCAGGAGATCGCCTCCGCCTTGAAGTAGTCGCCGAAGGAGAAGTTGCCGAGCATCTCGAAGAACGTGGTGTGCCGCGTGGTGCGGCCCACGTTCTCTATGTCGGACGTACGCGCGCACTTCTGCACCGACACCGCGCGGGGGTGGTCGGGCGTGGTCTCGCCGAGGAAGTACGGCTTGAACTGGTTCATGCCCGCGTTCGCCAGCAGCAGCGTGGGATCGGACGGGATCAGCGGGCTGGACGGCACGACGCGGTGGTCGCGCTCCTGGAAGAAGCCCAGGAAGGTCGAACGGATGTCAGTCGAGCGCATGGGACGGCCTCACGAGGTCGATGGGATGAAGGCGCACGCCGCCGAGCCGGGCCGGGCACGTCTGCACGTTCCCCGGCTCGACGCGGCTAGCTCGCCGTCCCACCTCGTGAATGACCATCGCCGTCCACGTTACCGGCGCGCGTCGTCGGCCCGCACGTCGATTTGGCGGGCGTCGTAGTCGTCGCGGGCGGCGTCGATCTGGGCGAGGTGGTCCTCGGCCCAGGCGACGAGGGTGCCGGCCGCGTCCATCAGCGTCGCGCCCATCGGGGTGAGCGAGTACTCCACGCGGGGAGGCACCACGGGGTAGACGGTCCGGGTGACGATGCCGTCGCGCTCCAGGCCGCGCAGCGTGACGGTGAGCATCCGCTGGCTGATTCCGTCGATCTCGCGCCTCAGCTCGGTGAACCGCTTGGTGCGCTCGCCGAGCAGCGCGATGACCTGCAGCGACCACTTGTCGCCGACCCGGTCGAGGATCTCGCGGGCGCGGCAGCCCGCGACGGTGTGCTCCATCGGTTATCTCCAGGTGACCAGGGCAGAAAAAAGTGCCTTCTTGTGCCGGTTGGTGAGATGTCCTCACCATGGAAGCGGTTCCTGATGGGAACTGCCTTACCTTCCATAACCGTAGGAGACACCATGACGGCCCAGCTTGTCGAGATCCCCGGCTACGTCGCCGGGACCTGGACCATCGACCCCCTCCACTCCGGGGTCGGCTTCACCGTCCGGCACCTGATGGTCAGCCGGGTCCGCGGCCGCTTCGGGACGTTCGAGGGGACGGTCGTGACCGGCGCCGACCCGCTCGCGTCGTCGGTGACCGCGACGGTCGACCTGGCGTCGGTCGACACCGGCAACGCCCAGCGCGACGAGCACGTCAGGTCCGGCGACTTCCTGGACGTCGCGAAGTACCCGTCCATGAGCTACCGCTCCACCGGCGTGCGCCCGGACGGCGAGGACTTCGTGCTGGACGGCGAGCTGTCGCTGCGCGGCCTGACCAGGCAGGTCCCGCTCCGGCTGGAGATCGGCGGCTTCGGCCCCGACCCGTTCCGGCAGGACGACCCGTCCAGGGGCGCCCGCGCCGGGTTCACCGCGACGGGCGAGCTCAGCCGCCTGGAGTTCGGCGTGGGCGCGGCGACGACCGTGGCGGGCGGCGGGCTCGCGCTGAGCGACAAGATCCAGATCGTCCTGGAGATCCAGGCGGTCCTCCAGGACGGCTGACCCCCGCGTCGCCGGGCCGGACGGTGCGCGACGTCGCAGCGGAGGCGGCGCCGCACCGCGTCAGCCCCGGAGCAGGGCGGGGAGCGCGTCCAGCGTCGTGATGCGCGCGACGTCCAGGGCGCCGGGGGCGGGGTCGCCGGAGCGGTCGAGCCACACGCCGGTGAGGCCCGCGGCGGCGGCGCCCCGCGCGTCGGTGGTGAGCCGGTCCCCGACGTAGGCGGCCGCGTGCGGCTCGGCTCCGAGGGCCGCGCAGGCCGCGAGGAAGATCCCGGCGGCGGGCTTGGCGGCGCCCGCCTCGCTGGAGGCCACGACGACGGGGAGCCGGCCGGCGAACCCGAGCCGTTCGACCTTCAGGCGCTGCTGCGCGGCGTTCCCGTTGGTGATCACCCCGAGCCGCAGGCCGTGCGCCGCGAGGGCGTCGAGCGCCGGTGCCGCGTCCGGGAACGGGCGCCAGGCGTCCTCGTAGCGGGCCACGTACCCGGCGAGCCACGCGTCGGCGCGGGCGTCGTCCCAGTCGCCGAGGCCGAGGTCCCGGGCGAGCGTGACGATCCGGAGGCGGCGCTGCCCGGCGAAGGTCAGCTCGCCCGCCAGGTACCGGTCGACCGCCTCCTCGGTCAGGTCCGCCCAGCGTGCGGCGAGCCACGCCGGGTCGACGTCCGGGAACATCCCGAGGACGGCCCGGCGCGCGGCCTCCTCGTGGTCGAGGAGCGTTCCGTCCAGGTCGAACAGCACCGCCGTGATCATGAGAGGAACGCGGTGAGCGCGGCGGTCAGCTCGGCCGGGGCGTCCTCCTGCACCAGGTGCCCCGCCCCCTGGACCGTCTGGAGGCGTGAGCCGGGGACGAGCCCGGCCAGCTCGCGGCCCTTGGCCGGGGGGATCCAGGTGTCCTCGGCGCCCCAGCAGATCAGGACCGGGAGGGCCAGCTCGCCGTAGCGGCCCTGGACGTCGTCGGTGTGGCGCTGGTCGGCCTGCGCGATCTGCCGGTAGAACGCGGGCTGCCCGGGGTCACCCAGCCAGGGGGCGACGAGCGCGTCGAGAGTGGCCGGATGCAGCCCCCTGCAACTCGCGGACGTCACGTACTCGCGGACGAGCGCGCCGTGCAGCGCGGGCGGGAGCTGCTCGAACACCTCCGCGTTGGCTCCCACCAGACGGAAGAACGGCGACCCCCACGGCGCCAGTGCCACCGGGTCGATGAGGGCGAGGCGGCGGTAGGGGGCGCCGTGCAGGAGGTGTGCGCGCAGTGCCACGGCGCCGCCGAAGTCGTGCGCCACGACGGCCGGCCCGTCGAGGCCCCAATGCGCCAGCAGTTCGACGAAGACCCTGCCCTGCGCCGCCAGCGAGACGTCCTGGCCCTCACTCATTTCGGACGTCCCGTAGCCGGGCATGTCCCAGACGTACACGCGATGGGTCATTGCCAGAGCGCGTGCGACACCACGCCACACATACGACGAGAACGGAGTGCCATGCAGGAGGACGACTGGGGGTGCTCCCTCTTCGCCGAGTACCTCCCAGCGAACCTTTCCGGCATGGCTCCGGTACGTCCTGCCCAGCGTCCAGTCGTGCAAGAGGGCTCCTCGTGTCGTGCGTCCGCGCAGCCGAACCGGTGCGGTTCGGTGGGGCGCCCTGACCGTTCCCATGATGGACGCCCGCACGCCGTGGCAGAGAAGTCCGCCTGGTCCGGGTTCGCAAAGGGGCGGGCCCCTGACCGGCGTCCGGTTGGTCAGGGGCCCGAAGTCTCGGCCGTCTGAGGGGCTGGGAGTACCCCTTCTGCGAACAGCTCAGCCGAGACCGCTCTTGATCGCGGTGATCAGCTCACCGCCCGCCGTGTCGCCGCTGAGTTCCCAGAAGAAGGCGCCGCCGAGACCCTGGTCGCCGGCGAAGCCCATCTTCCCGCGGATGGTGGACGGGGTGTCGTAGCTCCACCACTCGCCGCCGCACTTGCCGTAGGCGGTTCCGGCGACCGTGCTCGTCGCGGGGCACCTGCCCTTGAGGACCTTGTAGTCCTCGATGCCGGCCTCGTAGGTGCCCGGCGCGGCGCCGGTCGCGGTGCCGCCCGGTTCGGACTGGGTGACGCCCGTCCAGCCGCGGCCGTAGAAGCCGATGCCGAGCAGCAGCTTGTCCGCCGGCACGCCCTTGGCCCTGAGCTTGGAGATGGTGTCGGCGGTGTTGAAGCCCTGCTGCGGGACGCCCGGGTAGGACGTGAGCGGCGAGTGCGGTGCCGTCGGTCCCTTGGCGTCCCAGGCGCCGAAGTAGTCGTAGGTCATCGGGTTGTACCAGTCGACGTAACGGGCGGCGCCTCCGTAGTCGGTGACGTCCATCTTGCCGCCGGCGCTCGCGTCCGCGGTGATCGCGGCGGTGACGAGGTTGCCGGACCCGAACCTGGCGCGCACCGCGGCCATCAGTTTCCCGAAGGCGTCCGGACCGCTGGTGTCGCAGGTCAGGCCGCAGGCGTTCGGGTACTCCCAGTCGATGTCGATGCCGTCGAACACGTCGGCCCAGCGCGGGTCCTCGACCAGGGCGTAGCAGGACTCGGCGAAGGCGGCCGGGTTCTGGGCGGCCTGGCCGAAGCCGCCGGACCAGGTCCAGCCGCCGAACGACCACAGCACCTTCAGGTTCGGGTGCAGCTTCTTCAGCTTGCGCAGCTGGTTGAAGTTGCCGCGCAGCGGCTGGTCCCAGTTGTCGGCGACGCCGTCGACGCTCTGGTCGGCGGTGTAGGCCTTGTCGTAGTCGGCGTAGGAGTCGCCGATGGCGCACCGGCCGCCCGTCACGTTGCCGAACGCGTAGTTGATGTGCGTCAGCTTGGCGGCCGAGCCGCTGGTCTCGACGTTCTTGACGTGGTAGTTGCGCTGGTAGACGCCCCAGTCGGTGAAGTAGCCGACGACCTTGCCGCCGCCTCCGGGGTTGCCGCCGCCCTCGTCGGTGGTGACCGACACCGGGGCCGACGCTGGGGAGGTGTTCCCTGCGGCGTCCCTGGCCCTGACGGTGAAGGCGTAGGCGGTCTTGGCCGACAGCCCGCCGACGGTGGTGCTGGTCCCGGTCACCGACGCGGCCCTGGTGGAGCCGTTGTAGACGTCGTAGCCGGTGACGCCGACGTTGTCGGTCGACGCGTTCCACGCCAGCGACACGCTGGTGGCGGTCCTGCCGGTGGAACGGAGGCCGGACGGGGCCGAGGGGGCCTCGGTGTCCTCCTCGGGGGGCGTGGAGCCGTCGCAGGCCGCGCCGTTGACCGTGCAGCCGGTGAACCAGCCGGAGCCGGTACCGCCGAACCCGAAGCTGGTGGTCGCGCCCGCGGCGATCGTGCCGTTCCAGCCGGCGTTGGCGAAGGTGTAGTGGTTTCCCGAGACGGTCTTGGTCGCGTTCCAGACGCTGCCGACGGACGTCCCGGACGGCAGGTCCGCCTCCAGCCTCCAACTGCTGATCGCCGAGCCGGTGCCGTTGGTGATGGTGCAGCCGCCGTCGAAGCCGGTGCCCCAGTCGGAGGTCTTCTTGCAGGTGGCGGTGACGGCCTGCGCCGACGACGCCGGGGGCGCCGTGAGCAGGGCGGTGACCGCCGCCAGTGTCGCTGCGCCGGCGAGCGCGATGGCTCGCCGTCCGCCCGGTCGTGACATGGTTCTCCGTTCGGTTCGGCCCCCGAAGCAAACAGGAATACCCGCCATCTCTTAGGAAAGTTTCCTAAGAATTGCGCCGATCGTAACCGCGCCGAACGGCGCCGACAAGGGCCTCGGAAAGGCCGCCGGACGCCGGTGCGAGTGGTCTAAGCGACTGCCTGGACTCATCCGGTCACCGGCCGCCGAGAAAATGTCAGGGCGCGCCGAACCATCCCGGCATGTCGAGCCGCCACAGGTCCGCGGGCGTCATCCGGCGGAGATCGTCCTCCAGGGCCCGCATGCGCTCGGCGCCGAGCGCCCGGACCCAGTCGTCCCGGATCCGCTCGAAGATGCGCTCGGACCGGACGAGGAAGTCCACGGCCCCCGGGGTCAGCCGGACGATCTTCCGGCGGGCGTCGCGCGGGTCGGCCCCGCGCTCCAGGTAGCCGGCCCGCTCCAGCGACTCCACCATCTTGCCCGCGGCCTGCTTGGACACCCCGAGCCGCCGGCCGAGCTCCACCGCCGTCGTGCCGTCCGGGCCGATGGCCTGGAAGACGAAGCCGTGCATCGGCCGCAGATCCGCATGCCCGTCCCGGGCCAGCTCGGCGTGCAGCTCGTCGATGATCGTGCGGAACGCCAGGAAGAGCCGCAGCGGCAGCTCGAATCCGGGCGCGTCCCGCGGCCCGCCGTCACTTGACATGAAAGACAACCTCGTTGACTATATGGACAACCACGTTGTCTAACTTAGGGGACAGGGAGCCATGACGCTCATCCGCAACGCCGAGAGCCGCCGGACCGAGACGCCGAACGGGGTGATGACCACCGCCGCCACGCCGACCCAGGGCGGCACCGAGGGGATCGCCGTCTGGCGCCAGGAGGTGCCGCCCGGCAGGACCGGGCCGCTGCACGCCTTCGACACCGAGCAGGTGTGGACGATCCTCGACGGCACCGCCACCGTCGACCTCGACGGCCGCAGGCTGGAGGCGGGCGCCGGCGACACCGTCGTCCTGCCCGCCGACGCGCCCCGCCGGTTCACGGCCGGGGACACCGGGTTCACCGCCGTCGTCGCCGCCCATGCGGGCTGCCTCGCCTACGACCCGGACGCCCTGGTGGACGAGACCCGGTGCGCGATCGCGCCCCAGGGGGACGAGCGGATCGTCCCGCCCTGGGCCAGGTGATCGGAGGGCCGGGGGATCAGGCGCCCAGGTAGGCCAGGACGGCGAGGACGCGGCGGTTGTCGTCCTCGGACTGCGGGAGCCCGAGCTTGCCGAAGATGCTGTTGGTGTGCTTGCTGATCGCCTTCTCGGTGACGAACAGCTTCGCGGCGACCGCGGCGTTCGACCGGCCCTCCGCCATCAGCCCGAGCACCTCCCGCTCGCGAGGGGTGAGCTGCTGCAGCGGCTCCTCGCGGGCGTGCCGGGTGAGCAGCTGGGCCACCACGTCCGGGTCGAGGGCGGTGCCGCCGCCGGCGACCCGGCGCACCGCCTCCACGAAGACCTTGACGTCCGAGATGCGGTCCTTCAGCAGGTAGCCGATGCCGCCCGTGCTGTCCGACAGCAGTTCCCGCGCGTACAGCTGCTCCACGTGCTGCGACAGCACGAGCACCGGCAGGCCGGGGATCTCCCTGCGCGCCTCAAGCGCCGCCCTGAGGCCCTCGTCGGTGAACGTCGGCGGGAGCCGGACGTCCACGACCGCCACGTCCGGGCGGTGGGTGGTCAGCGCCCGGAGCAGGGAGGGCCCGTTGTCGACCGCCTCGACGACCTCGAAGCCGAACGCGCCCAGCAGGCGGATCAGGCCGTCCCGGAGGAGGGCGAGGTCCTCGGCGATGACAACGCGCACGGCAGCTCCATGGTCACGACGGTCGGCCCGCCGACCGGGCTCGTCACCGCCATCGTCCCATCGAACGCCGACAGTCTGCGCTCGATACCGCGCATTCCGCTCCCGGCCGCCGGGTCTGCGCCGCCCGTCCCGTCGTCTCCGACGATCATGAGCAGCCGGTCCCCGGGGTGCTCGATCTGCACCCAGGCGCGCCGCGCGGCCGAGTGCTTGACCACGTTGGCGAGCATCTCCGCGACCGCGAAGTACGCCGCCGACTCCACCGGGGCGTCGCTGCGTCCCGGCAGGTCGATCTGGACGTCGACGGGCAGCGGCAGCGTGAGCGCGAGGGCGCGCACCGCGCCGTCCAGGCCCCGCTCGGCCAGCACCGGCGGGTGGATGCCCCGGACCAGGTCGCGCAGCTCCGTCAGCGCCGTCCCGCTCGCCGCGCGGGCCTCGGCCAGGAGTTTCTGCGCCGTCTCGGGGTCGTGCTTCATCATCTCCTCGGCGAGGCCGATGTTCATGCTCAGCGCGACCAGCCGGGCCTGCGCGCCGTCGTGCAGGTCGCGCTCGATGCGGCGCAGCTCGGCCGCCGACGCGTCCACCGCGTCCGACCGCGTCTCGGTGAGCCGCTCGACGCGCTCGGCCAGCGCCTCCCGCGTCGGCGCGAGCAGGGACTGGCAGAACCTGGCGTGCGCCTTCAAAAGCACCGGTCCCAGCGGGACGGACACCGCCGTCAGCGCCGCGCCCAGCACGACCGTGCCGACGAAGCCGGCGGCGCCCCAGTCCTCCAGCGGCCAGAAGGGGCCCCACCCGTAGTCGGTCAGCTGCGCCACCCACGGCGCCACGAGCACGCCCTCCAGCCCGTACAGCGTCATGCCGCCCGCGAGGACGCCGAGGACGAGCGCGACCGGCACGTTCACGAGCGTCCACAGCAGGTCGCGCCACGAGGCCGGATCGGTGAGGATCCACTTCAGCCGGCCGAACACGCCCGCCCCGGCCGGCTCCGCCCGGTACGGAACGGGGATCCGCACCCCCGACCACTCGGCCGCCCACGCGCGCTGCTGGTTGGCGACCGTCCGGATCGCCTGGAACATCATCGGCGCCAGGACGACCCCGAACCCCAGCGGGATGAACGCGATCGACAGCACGGTCACGATGAACAGCGGCAGGTTCACCGCGTAGGCGAGCACGATCTGGGCGACGGCCCGGACGAATGAGGCGAGGGCGCGCCGCCCGTACCCGCGCATTAGCTCGCTCACCGTTCCTCCAAAGGGGTTCGCCGTGTGACCTCCACCCATTGTCATCGTTCGCGCCTCGGGGCTCGGTGGTGCTAGACCCCCTCTTCGTGACCGAGGCGGTGGGGTTAGGCCTACCGTCATTCGAGCGTGACAAGACAACAGGCCCCGTTCCCTGGACAATGCACAGGCGACACTCAGGGGAGAAAGCGAATCCAAGCTGTGACAGCGACCACAAGCCAGACGTCCGACGGCCAGGGCCCCGGGCCCGCCCTGCGGCCCATCACCGAGCGCATCGCCGAGGAGATCGGCGTCCGCGAGGGGCAGGTGCGGGTCGCGGTGGACCTGCTCGACGGCGGGGCGACCGTCCCGTTCATCGCCCGCTACCGCAAGGAGGCGACCGGCGCGCTCGACGACGCCCAGCTCCGCGCGCTGGAGGAGCGGCTGCGCTACCTGCGCGAGCTGGACGAGCGCCGCGCCGCGATCCTGGAATCGGTCGAGTCGCAGGGCAGGCTCACCGACGGGCTGCGGGCGCAGATCATGGCGGCCGACTCCAAGGCGCGGCTGGAGGACATCTACCTCCCGTACAAGCCGAAGCGGCGCACGAAGGCGCAGATCGCCCGCGAGGCGGGGCTCGAACCGCTCGCCGAGATGCTGTTCGGCGACCCGTCCCGCGACCCGCGGGCCGAGGCCGCGGCCTTCGTGGACGAGGAGAAGGGCGTCGCCGACGAGGCCGCCGCGCTGGAGGGCGCCCGCGCCATCCTGGTCGAGCGCTTCGCCGAGGACGCCGACCTCATCGGCGCGCTGCGCGAGCGCATGTGGAACCGGGGGCGCATGCTCTCGCGCGTGCGGGACGGCAAGCAGGAGTCGGGCGCCAAGTTCTCCGACTACTTCGACTTCGCCGAGCCCTTCGCGAAGCTGCCCTCCCACCGCGTCCTCGCGCTGTTCCGCGGGGAGAAGGAGGAGGTCCTCGACCTCGACCTGGAGCCCGAGGAGGCGGGGGAGGACCCCGCCGCGCGCAGCTCCTACGAGGGGGAGATCGCCCGCCGGTTCCAGATCACCGACCGGGGGCGTCCCGCCGACAAGTGGCTGTCGGACGCCGTCCGGTGGGCCTGGCGCACCCGGATCCTCGTCCACCTCGGCATCGACCTGCGCACCCGGCTGCGCCAGGAGGCCGAGGACGAGGCGGTCCGCGTGTTCGCGGCCAACCTGCGCGACCTCCTGCTCGCGGCGCCCGCGGGCACCCGCACGACCATGGGCCTGGACCCGGGCCTGCGCACCGGCGTCAAGGTCGCGATCGTCGACGCGACCGGCAAGGTCGTCGCGACCGACACCATCTACCCGCACGAGCCCCGCCGCAGGTGGGACGAGTCGATCGAGACGCTCGCCCGGCTGGCCCGCGAGCACCGGGTCGACCTGGTGTCGATCGGCAACGGCACCGCCTCGCGCGAGACCGACAAGCTCGCCGCCGACCTGATCGCCCGGCATCCCGACCTCGGGCTGACCAAGGTCATGGTGTCGGAGGCGGGCGCGTCGGTGTACTCGGCGTCGGAGTATGCGAGCCGCGAGCTGCCCGGCATGGACGTCTCGCTGCGCGGCGCCGTCTCCATCGCCCGCCGCCTGCAGGACCCGCTCGCCGAGCTGGTCAAGATCGACCCCAAGTCGATCGGCGTCGGCCAGTACCAGCACGACGTTTCCGAGGTGAAGCTGTCGCGCTCCCTCGACGCCGTCGTCGAGGACTGCGTGAACGGCGTCGGCGTCGACGTCAACACCGCGTCCGCGCCGCTGCTCACCCGCGTGTCGGGCATCGGCGAGGGCCTCGCGGAGAACATCGTCGCGCACCGCGACGCCAACGGCCCCTTCCGCAGCCGCGCCGGGCTGAAGGGCGTCCCGCGGCTCGGCCCGAAGGCGTTCGAGCAGTGCGCCGGCTTCCTGCGCATCCCCGGCGGGGACGACCCGCTCGACGCCTCCAGCGTCCACCCCGAGTCCTACCCGGTCGTCCACCGGATCCTGGAGAGCGCGGGCACGGACATCAAGGCGCTCGTCGGCAACACCGCCGTGCTGCGCTCGCTCAGGCCGGCGGAGTTCGTCGACGACACCTTCGGGCTGCCGACCGTCACCGACATCCTCGCCGAACTGGAGAAGCCGGGCCGCGACCCGCGCCCGGCGTTCCGGACCGCCACGTTCAAGGAGGGCGTCGACAAGCTCGCCGACCTCGAACCCGGCATGCTCCTGGAAGGCGTCGTCACCAACGTCGCCGCGTTCGGCGCGTTCGTGGACGTCGGCGTCCACCAGGACGGGCTCGTGCACATCTCCGCGATGTCGGACAAGTTCGTCTCCGACCCGCGCGAGGTCGCCAAGCCCGGCGACATCGTCCGGGTGAAGGTCCTGGACGTCGACCTGCAGCGCAAGCGCATCTCGCTGACCCTGCGCCTGGACGACGAGCCGGGCCGCGACCAGCAGGGCGGCGGCAGGCGCGGCGACCAGCGGGAGCAGCGCGAGCAGCGCGAGGGGGGCGCACGTCCGGGGCGCGGCGGGCAGGACCGGCGCGGCGGCCAGAACCGGCCCGGCCAGAACCGGCGCGGCCAGGACCAGCCGGGCCAGGACCAGCCGGGCCAGGACAAGCGGAGCCAGGACCAGCGCGGCCGGAACCAGCGCGGCGGGCCGCGCCGCGGCGGCCAGGGAGGCGGCGACTCCTCCGGCGGCGGCGCCATGGCCGACGCGCTCCGGCGCGCCGGCCTGGACAAGGGCCTTCCCGGCAAGGACAAGGGCCGTTCCGGCGGCAAGGGCCGCTGAGGCCCGGCCACGCGGACAGAGCGGCGTCCCGGCTTCGCGCCGGGGCGCCGTTCAGCCGTCGCCGAAGCCGCGCCACCGCCCGTCCGAGTCCGTCTCGGTCGGGCGCTGCGGGCGGCCGGGAGGGCGCGGCTGCGGCGCCGCCGCCTCGGAGGGAGATGCCCCGGGCCGGTCGTAGGGTCCCTGGCCGAGCGGATCCCGCGCGTACGGGGAACGCTGCGGCGGCACCTGCGGAGCAGGCTGGTGCGCCTGGCCGAGCCTCGGACCGCCCAGTACCGGCCCGCCGACCGCCGTGCCGCCGAACGGGTCCAATGCGTCCGGTTCCTCCGCGGAGGAACCGTCGGGCCCGTCCGGAATCGGCCGGTGCCGGGGGAACTGCAGAACGGCTATCGCGCCCAGCGCCAGCGCGCCCAGCCGCACGGCCGAGTGCCCCGCGTCCTGCGGCCACGGCTCGGCGTAGAGGAAGGTGCCCATCGTCAGCAGATAGGTCTTGGCGCTCACCGTCATCACGGTGGCCACGATCGACGCCCGGCAGCGCTGGAACGCCATGACCATGATCCCGAACCCGATGGCCGCCGCCACCACCGTCAGGTACGGCCACGGCGTCGCGGCGATCCGCAGGCTCGTGGCGTGCGCGTCGTCGCTCCACCCCTTGATCGCCAGCTCGGCGGTGCCGACCGGGAACCCCGAGCTCAGCCCGTAGGCGATGCCGGTCACCGGGCGCGCGTGCCGGCCGTCGGGCCGGTGGTCGCCGAGGACCAGGATCAGCACCGGCACCAGCACCGCGGGGGCGACCACCGCGGCGATCCTCCACAGCGGCGCGTCCGCCGAGCCGATCGGCTCGTCTCCCCGCAGCGACGCGGTGAGCAGCAGGATCGCCGCGCCGATCAGCACCAGGCTGAGCCACTCGCGCGGGGTCAGCCGCTCGCCGAAGAAGACCAGCGCGATCAGCAGCAGCGGCACGATCCCGGACATGAAGATCGGTACCGCGGTGGACAGCGGCAGGTTGCGCAGCGCGAGGATCTGCAGGCCGAGCCCGCCGAGCACGATCCCGAGCGCGATCAGGAAGACCCAGTTGCTCACGATCGTCCACACCATGTGCGGGATGCGGTTGCCCCGTACAGCGGGCATCCGGTCCGCCGCCAGCTTGAACACGGCGAACCCGAGGTAGTAGAGACCGGTCGCACTGAAGGCCGCGGCTATCCCGTTCATCCCGGACGAGTATGGGGGTCCCGGTGCCCCATGTCACTGCCCGTGCGGCAGCGTTGACGCGGATTCGCCGGGGTTGTGGGCCTCCGATGTCCGCAGCCGGCGCCGTGACCCCATAGACTTGGCCGCGCGAAGGCGCGGAGCCGTATTTCGGCGTGCCCGCGCCGCCGAGAGACTGACCGGCCGAGCACCACGGCGCAGCCCGCTGCGTGGAGGCCGAGGACTCGCACGTAAAGAGGAAGAGAACGCGTCGAACGCCGCGGCCGAGACAGCGCCCGATCAAGGAGACCGACCCCAGTGAAGACCGATGTCGAGGAGCTGACCCCCACGCGGGTCAAGCTCACCGTCGAGGTTCCGTTCGACGAGCTCAAGCCGAACCTCGACAAGGCGTACAAGGAGATCTCGCAGCAGGTGCGGATCAAGGGCTTCCGGCCCGGCAAGGTTCCCGCCCCGCTGATCGACAAGTACGTCGGCCGGGGCGCGGTCCTCCAGGAGGCGGTCAACGACGCGCTTCCCGAGCTGTACGGCCGCGCCGTCGAGGAGTCCGAGATCTTCGTGCTCGGGCAGCCCGACGTCGAGGTGACCGAGCTGGAGGACGGCACCCAGTTCGCCTTCACCGCCGAGGTCGACATCCGGCCGAAGTTCGAGGTGCCCGACTACGACGGCCTGGAGGTCGTCGTCGAGGACGCCGAGGTCACCGACGAGCAGGTCGGCGAGACCATCGACAACCTCCGCGAGCGCTTCGCCTCCCTCACCGGCGCCGAGCGCGCGGCCGAGGACGGCGACTTCGCCACCATCGACCTCGTCGCGCGGATCGACGGCGAGGAGATCGAGGACGCCTCCACCACCGGTTACTCCTACGAGGTCGGCAGCAACTCCGCGATCGAGGGCCTGGACGAGGCCATCGTCGGCCTCGCCGCGGGCGAGGACAAGACCTTCACCGGCACCCTGGTCGGCGGCGAGCACGCCGGCGAGGAGGCCGAGATCACCGTCACCGTGCAGAGCGTCAAGGTGAAGAACCTGCCCGACCTGGACGACGAGTTCGCCCAGCTCGCGAGCGAGTTCGACACCATCGAGGAGCTGCGCGAGGACGTGCGCGTCCGGCTCGGCCGGCAGGTGAAGCTGCAGCAGCTGTCCGAGGCGCGCGACAAGGCCCTTGAGGCGCTCCTGGAGAAGGTCGACATCCCGCTTCCCGAGAAGGTCGTGGAAGAGGAGGTCGACCGCCGCAACCAGCAGCTGGAGCAGCAGCTCCAGATGGCGGGCATGACCAGGGACGACTACCTCAAGGAAGAGGAGAAGACCGCCGAGGAGTTCGACACCGAGGTCGCCGACGCGGCCCGGCTCGCGGTCAAGGGCGGCTTCGTGCTCGACCAGCTCGCCGTCCAGGAGGAGCTGAACGTCGAGAACGAGGAGCTCAGCGAGTACGTCGTCACGCAGGCGATGCAGATGGGCGTGCAGCCGCAGCAGCTCGCCGAGTACCTGACGCAGAACAACCAGCTCCCGGCGATCGTCTCGGAGGTGCTGCGCAGCAAGGCGCTGAACCTCGTGGTCGAGCACGTCACGGTCAAGGACGAGTCGGGCAACGAGATCGACGTCGACGCCGTGCAGCGCGAGCTGAACGGCGAGACCGTCCAGGCCGAGGACGCCGCCGCGGACGCCGCGGACGCGGACGCCGAGGACGGCGCGCAGGAGGGGACCCCCGAGGAGACGGCTGAGACCGCCGCTGAGGAGACCCCGGCGGCCGAGGCTGCCGACGAGCAGGACGCCAAGAACAAGGACGCCTAGAGCTTCTCTGGACGTCCGTGAGGCACCGGGCACGCCCCGCACCCGTACGACGGGTGCGGGGCGTGCGCGTGAGCGGGGTCTCCCGGCCTGGCGCGGCGGCGAAGATCGTTCGCAACGTGCGCGTCGCCGGGGCCGCGCCGGGTACGCCCCTGGCGAAAAGCCGGGCCCCCGGGCGTGAGTAGGCCCGTGAGCGCGTTAATGTCCAATCATCCGAACCGATTAAAAGGACCGGAGGAACACCCGGTGAGCATGCCTCCGACTTTCGACGAGTCGTCGCGTATCCAGGCGCGGGTCGCCGAGGCGCCCCTGTTGCCTCTGGGCGACCAGCTGTTCCAGCGGCTGCTGCGCGAGCGCATCGTCTTCCTCGGCCAGCAGGTCGACGACGACATCGCCAACCGCATCTGCGCCGAGCTCCTGCTGCTGTCGGCCGAGGACGGCCGCCGCGACATCACGCTCTACATCAACTCGCCAGGTGGCTCCGTCACCGCAGGCATGGCGATCTACGACATCATGCAGTACGTCCCGAACGACGTCGTCACGGTCGGCATGGGCCTGGCCGCGTCGATGGGCCAGTTCCTGCTGTGCGCGGGCGCCCGGGGCAAGCGGTACGCCCTGCCGCACGCGCGGATCATGATGCACCAGCCGTCCGGCGGCATCGGCGGCACCGCCTCCGACATCAAGATCCAGGCCGAGCAGATGCTGTACGTGAAGAAGACGCTCGCCGAGAAGATCGCCGAGCACACCGGCCAGGAGCTCGACCAGATCGAGCGCGACTCCGACCGGGACCGCTGGTTCACCGCCGACGAGGCCAAGGACTACGGGTTCGTCGACCACGTCGTGCTCAGCGCCACCCAGGTGCCCTCCGAGGGCCCCGTCTCCTGACGACCTCACAACGAATCGGAGGCACACAGTGAGCGACTTCATCCGACCCGGTATCGGCGATATGGTCCGGCCCGGCGTGCACGCCGGCGGAACTCCGAGGCCGGTCGACGACCGCTACATCATTCCGTCCTTCGTCGAGCGCACCACGTACGGGGTCAAGGAGATGAACCCGTACAACAAGCTCTTCGAAGAGCGGATCATCTTCCTCGGCGTGCAGATCGACGACGCGTCCGCCAACGACGTGATGGCCCAGCTGATCACGCTGGAGTCGATCGACCCCGACCGCGACATCAGCATCTACATCAACTCGCCGGGCGGCTCGTTCACCGCCATGACGGCGATCTACGACACGATGCAGTTCGTCAAGCCCGAGATCCAGACCGTGTGCATCGGCCAGGCCGCGTCCGCCGCGGCGGTGCTGCTCGCGGCCGGGACGCCGGGCAAGCGGGCGGCGCTGCCCAACTCGCGGATCCTGATCCACCAGCCCGCGACCGAGGGCAGCTACGGCCAGTCCAGCGACATCGAGATCCAGGCCCGCGAGATCATGCGAATCCGCGATCTGCTGGAGACGATCCTCGCCGAGCACAGCGGCAAGGGCATCGACGAGGTCCGCCGCGACATCGAGCGCGACAAGATCCTCACGGCGGCCGAGGCCAAGGACTACGGCCTCATCGACGACGTCTTCGCCAGCAGGAAGCGGAAGGCCGAGGTAGTGTCGTCCTGAGACGGCACGAGGACGAGGGAGTCCCCCAGCCCGGTCGTCACACTTCCGGGCGAGGGGCTTTCCAAGTCCGCTGGAGGCGGTAACGTCGAATCCGACGTCGTGAGCCTCTGGGACGCAACCAGCTGCGCCGCATCCTCCAAGGCTGGCGGCCCCACGAAAAGGAGACGGTTGGGTGGCACGCATCGGCGACGGCGGTGACCTGCTCAAGTGCTCGTTCTGCGGGAAGAGCCAGAAGCAGGTCAAAAAGCTCATCGCGGGCCCGGGCGTGTACATCTGCGACGAGTGCATCGATCTCTGCAACGAGATCATTGAGGAGGAGCTCTCCGAGACCTCCGACCTCAAGTGGGACAACCTGCCCAAACCGCGGGAGATCTACGAGTTCCTCGACTCCTACGTGATCGGGCAGGACACGGCGAAGAAGGCGCTGTCCGTCGCCGTCTACAACCACTACAAGCGGATCCAGTCGGGTGACACCGGCCGTGACGACATGGTCGAGCTGGGCAAGTCCAACATCCTGCTCCTCGGTCCCACCGGTTCCGGCAAGACGCTGCTCGCGCAGACGCTCGCCAAGCTGCTCAACGTCCCGTTCGCCATCGCGGACGCCACGGCGCTGACGGAGGCGGGCTACGTCGGGGAGGACGTGGAGAACATCCTCCTCAAGCTGATCCAGGCGGCCGACTACGACGTCAAGAAGGCCGAGACCGGGATCATCTACATCGACGAGGTCGACAAGATCGCTCGCAAGAGCGAGAACCCGTCGATCACCCGGGACGTGTCGGGGGAGGGCGTCCAGCAGGCCCTGCTGAAGATCCTTGAGGGCACCACCGCGAGCGTCCCGCCGCAGGGCGGCCGCAAGCACCCGCACCAGGAGTTCATCCAGATCGACACCACCAACGTGCTGTTCATCTGCGGTGGCGCGTTCGCCGGCCTGGAGAAGATCGTCGAGTCCCGGGTCGGCAAGCAGGGCATGGGCTTCGGAGCGCAGATCCGCTCCAAGTCCGACTTCGAGGTGTCGTCGGCCGTGCTCGGCGACGTGATGCCCGAGGACCTGCTGAAGTTCGGCATGATCCCCGAGTTCATCGGCCGGCTCCCGGTGATCACCTCCGTGCACAACCTGGACCGCGAGGCCCTGATCAACATCCTCACCGAGCCGAAGAACGCGCTGGTGCGCCAGTACCACCGCCTCTTCGAGCTCGACGGGGTCGACCTGGAGTTCACCGACGACGCCCTGGAGGCCATCGCCGACCAGGCCATCCTGCGCGGCACCGGGGCCCGCGGCCTCCGCGCGATCATGGAGGAGGTGCTCCTGTCGGTGATGTACGAGGTACCGAGCCGCCAGGACGTCGCCCGCGTCGTCATCACCCGCGAGGCCGTCCTGGAGCACGTCAACCCGACGCTCGTCCCGCGCGACCGCCCCAAGCGCGAGCCGCGGGAGAAGTCGGCCTGACACCGCGGAGAACGGCCTGACACCGCGCGAGACCTGACACACCGCACGAGACCTGACACACCGCACGAGACCTGACACACCGCACGAGACCTGACACACCGCACGAGACCTGACACACCGCACCAGAACTGACGCCGAGAGCAGCGGGCGCCCCATGGCACCGCTGCTCTCGGCGTTTCCGGGCTAGGGCCGCGTCCCGCCCGGGGCGGCCTCGCGGGACGGGTGGTTCCTGAGGGCGAAGTCGACCGTGTCCAGCGCCCACGCCCACGACGCGTCGGCCTCGCGGGGCGTGTGGCCGAAGGCGCCCGCCAGCTCCAGGCTCACGTAGCCGTGGAACACGCTGCCGAGGAAGCGGACCGCGTCCGTCTGGTCGGGTTCCGGCAGGTCGTACCCGCGCAGGATCGCCCTCGTCATCTCCGCGTGCCGGGGCCCGGCGCTCGCCGCCGCCGTCTCCGGGTCGAGGTCGAAGCGGGCCGCGGCGTACCGCCCGGGATGCTCGGCGGCGTAGGCGCGGTAGGCGCCGGCGCACGCCACGAGAGCGTCCTTGGCCGCGCGCCCCGCCACCGCGCCCGCGACGCGGTCGGCCAGCTCCTCCAGGGCCAGCAGCGCGACCCGCACCTTCAGCTCCCGCGCGTTCTCGATGTGCGCGTACAGGCTCGGGTCCTTGACGCCGAGCCTGCGCGCCACCGCCGAGACGGTCAGCCGGTCGAAGCCGATGTCGTCGGCCAGCTCCGCCGCCGTCCGGGCGAGGCGGTCGGGGGTGATGCCCGCTCGCGCCATGGGACCTCCCTACCTAGAGTAAGTTGGTGTTTGCCTAATTATATTAGGATATGGAGACGGACAATGACCGAGTGGACCATCACCCCCATCGACACGCGCATCGTGCGCGGCGCGCTCGAACTGGAGCGGACCGGCCGCGGCGTGCTGCCCCACCGGCTGCCCCTCGCCGCCCGCGTCCAGTTCCCGGACGAGTACCTGGCGAGGACGGAGGAGCAGCCGTCCGGCGTGCGGCTGGCCTTCCGCACCCGGGCCACCGCCGTGGAACTGGACGTCCTGCCCACCAAGCGGGCCTACCGGGGCACCCCGCCGCAGCCCGACGGCCTCTACGACCTCGTGATCGACGGGCGCCCGGCGGGCCGGGGAAGCGTGCCCGGCGGAAACCTGGCCGTCATCGACATGGCGACCCAGGAGGCGGTCACCACCCCGGGAGAGCCGGGCACCCTCCGGTTCGCCGGCCTCGCCGCCGAGGCCAAGGACGTGGAGATCTGGCTGCCGCAGGTCGAGCCCACCGAGCTGATCGCGCTGCGCACCGACGCCCCCGTCGAGCCCGTCCCGGGCAGCGGGCGCCCCGTGTGGCTGCACCACGGCAGCTCGATCAGCCACGGCTCCACCGCCGCCGGCCCCACCTCCACCTGGCCGGCGGTGGCCGCCGCCCGCGGCGGGGCGGACCTGATCAATCTCGGCTTCGGCGGCAACGCGCTGCTCGACCCGTTCACCGCCCGCGCCATCCGCGACACGCCCGCCGACCTGATCAGCCTCAAGATCGGCATCAATGTCGTGAACGCCGACGCGATGCGCCTGCGCGCGTTCGGGCCCGCCGTGCACGGCTTCCTCGACACCGTCCGCGAGGGGCACCCCGAGACGCCGCTGCTGCTCGTCTCGCCGATCCTGTGCCCCGTCCAGGAGCACACGCCGGGTCCCCTGGCCCTCGACCCCGACGCGCCGCGACCGCGGTTCCGGGCCCTGGGCGACCCGGCGGAGGTCGCGAGCGGGCGCCTGACGCTCACCGTCATCAGGGACGCGCTGGCCGGGATCGCCGCGCGGCGCGCCGCAGGCGATCCCCACCTGCACTACCTCGACGGCCGCGCGCTCTACGGCGAGGCCGACTACGCGGAGCTCCCCCTGCCGGACGAGATCCACCCGGCCCCCGAAAGCCACCGGCGCATCGGAGAACGCTTCGCCGCACTGGTCTTCGAGAACGAGCACGGAGCCTTCGCGCCCCGCTCGTCCAGGGCAGGGGGGCGCTGAGCGGGGCCGGAGCGACCCGCAGGCCGATCCACGCGGGGCGGGGTCATGCTGAGCCGGGGCCCGGGGCCCGCTGAGGCCAGGGGGAGTCCGGGGGTCAGCCGCGGGACTCGCCGAGGCCGGCCTCGCGGGCCAGGACGATGGCCTGGGCGCGGTCGGCGACGTGCAGCTTCATGAAGATGTTCGAGACGTGGTTGCGGACGGTCTTCTGGCTGAGGTAGAGCGTGCCGGCGATCTCGGTGTTGCTGCGCCCCTGCGCGATCAGTTCGAGGACCTCCCGCTCCCGCTCGGTGAGCTGCGGGAACGCGGCCTGCCGCGGGTCGGGCATGTCGGTGAAGTAGGTGAGCACGCGGCGCGCGATCTCCGGGCCGTAGATGGCCTCGCCCGCCGCGACCGCCTTCACGGCGCGGGCGATCTCCTCCGCGCCCGACTCCTTCAGCAGGTAGCCGCGGGCGCCGGCGCGCATCGCCGCGAAGACCGAGTCGTCGTCGCGGAACATCGTCAGCACCAGCACGCCGATGCGCGGGCTGGTGCGGGTGATGGTGCGGGTGGCCTCGATGCCGTTGCCGCCGGGCATGTGCAGGTCCATGATGACGACGTCCGGCTGCAGCTCCGCCGCCAGCCGCACCGCGCCCGGCCCGTTCTCGGCCTCGCCGACGACGTCCACCCCGAGCGCCTGCAGCAGCCCCTTCAGCCCCTGCCGGAACACCGGGTGGTCGTCGGTGATGAGCACCCGGATGGTCTCGGTCATCTCCGCTCTTCTCTTTCGATCGAGGGTCGATGGTACCCGGCGGCGATCCGGGCGGTGGCGAGCGGAAGCCGGACGGAGACGACGGTCCCGCCGCCGTTGCGGGACGTGATCGCGCAGCTGCCGCCGACCTCGGCGGCCCACTCCCTCATCGCGGCCAGGCCGCGGCGCGTTTTCGGCTGGCCTCCGTTGCGGGCGGCGTCCGGCAGGCCGGGCCCGGTGTCGGCGACCATCAGGTGCAGGTCGGCGTCCCGGGTCAGCCTGACCGTCGCGGTGCTCTCGGGGGCGTGCAGCCGGACGTTGGTCAGCGCCTCCTGCGCGATCCGGTACGCCGCGACCTCCACCGCGGCGGGCAGCCCCGCGGGCTCGCCGTCGAACCGGACGTCCACCCGCTCGCAGCAGCCGTCGGCGAACGACTCGATCGCCGCGACGAGGCCGAGGTCGTCCAGCGCGGGCGGCCGCAGTCCGTGCGCCAGGTCCCGGATCTCCCCGACGGCCGTCGCCAGCCGGTCGCGTACCTCGGCGAGCAGCGGGTCCATCCGCTCCGGCTCGCCGGCGAGGGTGATGCGGGCCGCGTCCAGCGACATCGCGAGGCTGGCGAGCGTCGGCCCGAGCCCGTCGTGCAGGTCGTGCCGCAGCTGGCGGCGCTCCTCCTCCCGGCTGGCGAGGATGCGCTCCCGCGAGCGCTGCAGGTCGGCGGTGAGACGGCGGAGGTGAGGGATGGTCGCGGCACGTGCCGCCACGGCCCCCGCTGTGAACGCGCCGGCCAGCACGGTGGCGCGTGCCAGTACCGCTCGCATCCCGTCCCTCTCCCTCCGCCCCGCCACCGCGGGACTTCGCCGCCACCCTTTCCGGCGAGGCGACCCGGTGTCAGGTGACCAGTGTCCCGACCGCGGCGGGAAAACGCTCTCTGGCCCGTCCCGCCGCGCGCCGCGGCCGTTGCGAATGACGCTGGCCAGGCCGATGCCCGTGGACGGCGTACCGATCCGCACGGCGATCGCGGACCTCGTCCGGCCCGGTCCGGCCGCCGCACGGGTGGTCGGGCCGGTGGTTCCGGTCGACCGGAACAAAGTGATCTGCGTGGACGGGGAAGGCGCGACGGGGTGCTCGCCGCTGCGGATTCCTTTGCGCGACCGGCCGTCCCCGGGGCCGTCCACCCCCGGCGTCCCCGTAGAATCGTCAGCCGTGACACAGCCCAGCACTGAGCGCGGCCAGGGCGCCGCCGCGGACGTCGACCTTCCCACCCAGTACCGCCCGGCCGATGTCGAGGGCCGGCTCTACGAACGGTGGGTATCGGCGGGGCTGTTCACCGCCGACCCGGAGCGCGCGCCGGAGCGGCCCGCCTTCTCCATCGTGATCCCGCCGCCGAACGTGACCGGCTCGCTGCACATGGGGCACGCCCTCGACCACTCCATCCAGGACACCCTCACCCGGCGCCGCCGGATGCAGGGCCACGAGGTGGCGTGGGTGCCGGGCATGGACCACGCGGGCATCGCCACGCAGAACGTGGTGGAGCGCGAGCTCGCCAAGGAGGGCCTGTCGCGGCACGACCTCGGGCGCGCCGAGTTCGTCGAGCGGGTCTGGCAGTGGAAGGCGGAGTCCGGCGGCCGCATCCTCGGCCAGATGCGCCGCCTCGGCGACGGCGTCGACTGGACGCGCGAGGCGTTCACGATGGACGACGACCGCGCCCGCGCCGTCCGGACCATCTTCAAGCGGCTGTTCGACGACGGCCTGATCTACCGCGCCGAGCGCATCATCAACTGGTGCCCGCGCTGCCTGACGGCGCTGTCGGACATCGAGGTCGAGCACGAGGAGGTCGACGGCGAGCTGGTCTCGATCCGGTACGGGTCGGGCGAGGACGAGATCGTCGTCGCGACCACCCGGGCGGAGACGATGCTCGGCGACACCGCCGTGGCCGTCCACCCGGAGGACGCCCGGTACGCGCACATGGTCGGGCGGGAGATCGAGCTCCCGCTGACCGGCCGCCGCATCCCGGTCGTCGCCGACGAGCACGTCGACCCCGCGTTCGGCACCGGCGCCGTCAAGGTGACCCCCGCGCACGACCCGAACGACTTCGAGATCGGGCGGCGGCACTCGCTGCCGTCGCTGCCGGTCATGGACGAGCGGGGCAACGTCACCGCGCCGGGCCCGTTCGCGGGGCTGGACCGGTTCGAGGCGCGCCCGGCGGTGGTGGCCGCGCTGCGCGAGCAGGGCCGGATCGTCAAGGAGGTCCGCCCCTACAAGCACTCGGTCGGGCACTGCCAGCGCTGCTCCACGGTCGTCGAGCCGCGCGTGTCGCTGCAGTGGTTCGTCAAGGTCGAGTCGCTGGCGCGGGCCGCAGGCGACGCCGTCCGCGACGGCCGCGTCAAGATCCACCCGCCGGAGATGGCGTCCCGCTACTTCGAGTGGGTCGACAACATGCACGACTGGTGCATCAGCCGCCAGCTGTGGTGGGGGCACCGGATCCCGGTCTGGTATGGGCCGGACGGCGAGGTCGTCTGCCCGGGCCCGGACGAGGAGCCGCCCGCCGGCTGGACGCGGGACTCCGACGTCCTCGACACGTGGTTCTCCTCCGCGCTGTGGCCGTTCTCCACGCTCGGCTGGCCGGACGAGACGCCCGACCTGAAGCGGTTCTACCCCACGTCCGTCCTGGTCACGGGCTACGACATCCTGTTCTTCTGGGTCGCCCGCATGATGATGTTCGGGCTGTACGCGATGGACGGCGTCCAGCCGTTCGACACCATCGCCCTGCACGGGATGGTCCGCGACCAGTTCGGCAAGAAGATGTCCAAGTCGTTCGGGAACGTCATCGATCCGCTCGACTGGATCGACGCCTACGGCGCCGACGCGACCCGCTTCACGCTGCTGCGCGGCGCGAACCCGGGCGGCGACGTCCCGGTGGCCGAGGATTGGGCGCAGGGCTCGCGCAATTTCTGCAACAAGCTGTGGAACGCGACCCGGTTCGCGCTCATCAACGGCGCGCACACCCGCGGCGACATGCCCGCCGAGCTCTCCACGGTCGACGCCTGGGTCCTGTCCCGGCTGCACGCGGTGATCGCAGAGGTCGACGCGCACCTGGAGGCGTTCGACTTCGCGAAGGCGTGCGAGGCGCTCTACCACTTCGCCTGGGACGAGGTCTGCGACTGGTATGTGGAGCTGGCCAAGGTGCAGCTCGCCGACGAGCGCGCCGGGGCGACCCGCCGCGTGCTCGGCGAGGTCTTCGACAACCTGCTGCGGCTGCTGCACCCGGTCGTCCCGTTCGTCACCGAGGAGCTGTGGACGTCCCTCACCGGCGCGGAGACGGTCGTCACCGCGCCGTGGCCGGCCGCCGACCCGGCGCGGCGCGACGGCGCCGCCGAGGAGCTCGTCGGCTCGCTCCAGCGGATGGTGACCGAGGTGCGGCGGTTCCGCGCCGACCAGGGCCTCAAGCCCGGTCAGCGGGTCGCCGCGCGGATCGAGTGGAACGGCTCCGCACTGCACCGCCACGAGGACGGCATCCGCTCGCTGCTGCGCCTCACCGAGCCGGAGGACGGCTTCTCCTCGACGGCGTCCCTGCCGGTCGAGGACGTGAAGGTGCACCTCGACACCGCCGGGGTGATCGACGTCGCCGCCGAGCGCAAGCGGCTGGAGAAGGACCTGGCCGCCGCCCGCAAGGAGGTCGACCAGGCGCGGCGCAAGCTCGGCAACGAGGCGTTCATGGCGAAGGCGCCCGAGGCGGTCGTGGCGAAGAACCGCGACCGGCTCGCCCAGGCGGAGTCCGACATCGGCAGGCTGGAGGCGCAGCTGGCCGCGCTCCCGGCGGGCTGACCCCCGCCGGCGGGCCGGCCGGGCCGCCCTTGACACCGGTGCCGACACGGCGATCCTCCGGCACGGCGGCGCCCGCCGCAGTTACGATCCGGTAGGGCCCGTGGGCCTTTGCGGTACTTGAACTATCGGGAGTGCAATGGCCGATTCACCACCTCGGTCCGGCACGCCGGACTCCCCGTCCGGCGACGATCTGGACGCGGCGCAGGTCATCGAGGACGGTCCCGGACCGGAGGCCGCCCCGGCGCCCTTCGGCAGCGCGCGCCCCTGGTGGTCGGTCGACATCGGCGACGGGACCGGCCCGCACGCGATGGTGAACGGCACCGGCCCGCAGGCCATGCCTCCCCTGCGCGAGGTCTCAGGCCCGTACGCGATGCCGAGGAACGGCACCGGCCCGCACGCGATGCCCGTTTCGGCGAACGGATCGGGGGCGCTTCCGGTCGTGGGCACGGGCCCGCACGGCGTCCTTCCGAACGGCACCGGCCCGCTGCCGCCGGTGGCCGGCGGGCCGGGCCGGCCCGGCGGGCGCCTGCCGAAGCCGCTGCTGGTCGCGGGCGCCGCCCTGGTCGCCGGGATGCTGTTCGTCGCGGGCGCGCTGGCGTTGCGGACCGGCGGCGCCGGCAAGGACGGCGAGGACGCGGCCGGCCCCGGGCCGTCCAAGAAGGTGATCAAAGCGGGTCCGGTGGCCGGGGGCCTGCACAAGGATCCGATGACCTCGCCGCAGGCCAGCGCCGCGTACCCGTTCCTGGCGGGCGCGGTCGAGGCCGGTGGTGTCCCGGTGGCCGAGAGCGGCCTCGCCGTCTACACCGAGGAGCCGGTGCGCAGCGTCAACCTGCTGTTCGTGGGCGGGACGGGCCAGATCGGCAATCCGTCCGGCTTCCTGCAGAAGATACAGCCGACCACGTTCATCGCCGGGCAGGACGCCGACCCGGGCCGCAGGGGCGGCAAGGCGGTGTGCGGCACGTTCGCCGTCCTCGCCGAGACCCACACCTACTGCGCGTGGGCGACCAAGGACTCCTTCGGCGTCGTCGCGTCCAACCGGCCCACGGTGAACCCGCAGTTCCCCCTGCTGGCCGACCTGATGCACCGCATCAGGAAGGACGTCGAGAAGCCGAAGTGACGTAGAGGCGCTCGGTGTCGGCGCCCACCGCGCCCAGGACGAGCCCGGTGAAGTAGACCGTGCCGAGCACGACCACGCGGTGCCCGAGCGTCGCGAGCGACTCGGGTGTGATGGCGGCGGACCCGACCACGTCCCAGCGGGGCGGCAGGGCGCGGGTGAACCGCAGGTGCGGCAGCTGAAGCCGGACCGCGGTCACGGGCAGCGCGCCCAGCTCGGCGATGGCGCCGTCCAGGTCCTTGTGGTCGGGGAGGCAGACCACGACGTGGTCGACGGTCCCCCACGCCTCCCGGGCGGCGCCGAGGGCGGCGGCGACCCCGACCCGGTCGATCGCGGAGTCGACCAGCAGCCGCGTGGCCGTCCCGGGCACGTCGTGCCAGGACAGGCGGCCGGGCAAGGCGATCGAGGACAGCACGTCCCGCACCGCCCCGGCCGGGGGCTCGGCCATTGCGGGGAGGCTGCGGGCGGCGACCACGCCGAGTTCGGCCGCGGCGCGTCCGAGACCGGCGGGAAGCAGGTCCGGGGGAAGCCCGCTTCCCCCGGGCCCGACGACCTCCGCGGCGCCGAGCACCTCCGCGACCTCGGCCGACTGCGGCGCCGACAGGACGCGCGTCCGCGGGCCGGCGACACCGAGCTTCTCTTCGGCGATCTCCGCCGCCGTGTCGCCGAGCACCCCGGCGTGCTCCCGGAAGACCGGCGTGATCGCGGCGACGTCCGGCGGGAACAGGGCGACCTCGTCCGACCGTCCGCCCATGCCCGCCTCCAGGACGAGCGCGTCGGCACCGGCGCGGCGCGCGTGCAGGACGCCCGCGATCGTGAAGAGCCCCGACGGCGACAGGTAACCGCCGGACGGCGGCGGGAGCGCGGCGGCGGCCTCCCCGAGGACGTCGGCGAGGAAGGCGAGTTCCCCGGCGGAGACGGCGCGGCCGTCCACCCTGATGCGGTCACGATCGCTGCGCAGCCCGGGACTCGTGACCGTGCACACGCGGAGCCCGGCGGCCCCGAGGAAGGCCGACGCGTAGGTCGCCGCCGTCCCCTTGCCCTTGGAGCCGACGACGGTCAGTACGGGAACGCCCGGCGCGAGAAGGCCCAGCGCGCCCGCGAGGGCGCGGGCCCGCCCGACGTCGCGGGTCTCGCCCGGTGCGCGCCGCTCCCACTCGCGGAAGAACACCTCCATGCCTTCAGTGTGGGCCCGGACGGAGCCGCGCCCACCGCCGAGTAGGCTCTGTGACCGTGAGTCAGGTATCCGAGCCGTCCGATTACAGGGCCACCGTCGGCGCGATCATGGGGCGCGGGGTCGAGTGGGAGATCGACCCCGCCCTCGACCGGATCGCCGACCTGGTCGACGTCCTGGGCGGGCCGCACCGCGCCTACCCGGTGATCCACATCGCCGGGACGAACGGCAAGTCCACCACGGCCCGGCTCGTCGAGGCGCTGCTGCGCGAGCGCGGGCTGCGCACCGGGCTCTACACCAGCCCCGAGCTGACGACGCTGCGCGAGCGCATCGCGATCGACGGGGAGCCGATCAGCGAGGAGCGCTTCGTCGAGGCGTACGAGGACGTGCTGCCCTACCTCCAGCTGGTCGACGACAAGCACGAGGCCCGGCTGTCGTTCTTCGAGGTGCTCACCGCGATGGCCTTCGCGGCGTTCGCGGACGCGCCGGTCGACGTGGCGGTGGTCGAGGCCGGCATGGGCGGTTCCTGGGACGCCACGAACGTCGCCGACGGCGCCGTCGCGGTGATCACGCCGATCGGCCTGGACCACACCGGCTACCTGGGCGACACGCTGGAGCAGATCGCCGGGGAGAAGGCGGGCATCATCAAGCCGGGCGCGATCGCGGTGCTGTCGCAGCAGCCGGTCGAGGCCGCCGAGGTGCTGCTGCGGCGGGTCGTGGAGACCGGCGCGGCGGCGGCGCGCGAGGGCGTCGAGTACGGCGTGCTCGGCCGGGACGTCGCCTTCGGCGGCCAGCAGATCTCACTGCGGGGTCTGCACGGCGTCTACGACGAGATCTTCCTGCCGCTGTTCGGCGAGCACCAGGCGAGCAACGCCGCGACGGCCCTGGCCGCCGTGGAGGCGTTCGCCGGCGGCGCCCCGACGCGGGGCGAGCCGAACCTGGAGGCCGCGACGCGGGTCGCGCCCGGCGAGACCTTCCTCGGCGGCGAGGAGGGGCAGCTCGACCCGGCCCTGGTCCGCAGCGGCTTCGCCAAGTCGGCCTCGCCGGGCCGGCTGGAGGTCGCCCGGACGGGCCCGACCGTCCTGCTGGACGCGGCGCACAACCCCGCCGGGATGGCCGCGACCGTCGCCACGGTCACCGAGTCGTTCGGCTTCACCCGGCTCGCGGGGGTCCTCGCCATCGCCGCCGACAAGGACGTCGCCGGTGTCCTCGACCAGCTCGAACCCGTGCTGGCCGAGCTGGTGGTGACCCGCAACTCCTCCGCGCGCTCGATGCCGCCCGAGGAGCTGGCCGAGATCGCCGAGGGGATCTTCGGCGCCGAGCGCGTCCATGTCGTCCAGCGGCTGGACGACGCCATCGACCGGGCGATCGGCCTCGCCGAGGAGACCGGCGAGTACCGGGGCGCCGGCGTGCTGATCACCGGCTCGGTGGTCACCGCGGGCGACGCCCGCACCCTGCTGCGCGTCGGGGAAGGCCGGTGACGGGCATGAGCGCGCGGGCGTCCGCGAACCCGGCGCGCAGGCTGTTCGCCACGGTGCTGGCGTGCGAGGCCATCGTGATCGCGCTCGCGATCCCGGTGGCGGTGACGGTCCTGGACGTGGACGGCGCGACCGCCGGCGGCGTGTGCGGGGGGCTGGCCGTCGCGTGCGTGGTGCTGGCCGGTCTGCTGCGCTTCCCGTGGGCGGTCCCCGCGGGCACGGTCCTGCAGGTGCTGATCATCGCGACCGGGTTCATGGTGCCGGCCATGTTCTTCCTCGGTGTCGTGTTCGGGGCGCTTTGGGGCACGGCCATTTGGCTGGGACGCAAGGTGGGCGGCGCTCCGCCGCGCTAGGTTCGCGGGGACGGCACCATTGCGTCCGCCGATCCTCGCCTATTCCCATCATCATCTTATTTGGACATTTTTCCTTTTTGGGAAATGTGCGTGCGGCGGATGACGACGTCCTAAGGAGCACGCCGTGTCCTCCCACGCACGCGAACACCCGCCCGGCGAACTCGCCGGCCCGCGGCCCGCAGGGCCTCCGGCGCGCCTCTCCGAGGGCGCCGCCCGGCGGCGGCTCGCGACGCTCGGCGCGCTGCTGCTGACGTTCACCGCGCTGCCCGCGGCCGTCCTGGTGGTGCCCGACGCGTCCGGCGACGTCGTCCCGGCCGCCGCGAGCGCCCTCGCGCTCGGCGACGCCGAGATCCCCGGGCTGCTGCGCGCCACCGGCCTGTCCCTGCCCGCCCTGCTGGTCACGGTGCCGCTCGCCGCCGTCGCCGCCCGCCGGCTCCCCGCGTGGGGCGTGCTCATGGCGGGCCTCGCGGTGCTGCTCGCGGGCGTCCTCGCCGCCCGTCTCGCCGACTCGCTGCCTGACATCGGGACGGTCCGAGCCCTCCAGGGCGTCGGGGCGGGCATCGTGCTGCCCGCGAGCCTCGTCCTGGTGTGGGAACGCCGGAACGGCGCCCTGTCGGCCGCCTGGGCCGGAGCCCTCGCGGGCGCGCTGATCCTCGCGATGCCGCTGGCGCTGAAGGCCGCCCCCGTGCCCGCCGACGGCACCGCCGTCCACGACTGGCGCGTCGCGCTCGCGCCCTGCCCGCTGCTCGCCGTCGCCGCCGCAGGAGCCGCGCTCGCCCACCCCCTCCTGCGCGGACGCCGCCACCGCCGGCCGTCCGCGCCCCGGCGCACCGAGCGCGGCGGGCTGCTCCTCGTGCTCGCCCCCGCGGGCGGCTTCGCGTTCCTCGCCGTCGTCGCGGCGCACGGCTGGTCGCCCGGCGCGCGGCTCCTCCTCGCGGGGCTCACGCTGCTCGCTCTGGCCGGCCTCGCCTTCGCCGGCGGGCGGGACGCGGCCGCGGGCGGGCCGTCCGGCGGCGTGGTCGTCATGATCGCCGTCGGCCTGCTCTGCCAGCCCGTCGCGGGCCCGCTCGCCGGGATCGCCGCCGCCGGAGCGGGGACCGGCGGCCCGCCGCTGCTCCCGTTCGCCGTGGCGGCCGCCGCCGCCCTCGCGGCGGCGCTCGCGGCCACCCGCGCCGGGACGCGCGGCGCCGTCCGCACCGGCTACATCCTCATGGTCGCCGCCGTCCCGCTCGGCCTCGCGGGCGGCGTCCTCGGCCGCTGGGCGCTGCTCGCCCCCCTCGTCCCCCTCGGCGCCGGCGCGGGACTGGCCCTCGCCGCCTCGCTCCGGGACGCGAGAGTGGGCGCCGCGCTGTTCGGCCTGTCGCTGTGCTTCCCCGCGGCGCTGGCCGGGCAGCTGCTCGTCCTGTCGTTGCAGGCGGCGCGGCTGGAGCGGACGCGTCCGGTCACCGACGCCCAGCATGTGCACGCGCTGCTGGAGGGCTACCGCATCTGGCTGGCCCTCGCCGGGGCGGCCGCCGTGCTGCTCGCCGGAGCCACCGCCCGCCTGTGCGCCGGACGCGCCGCGAAGCCGCGCGCCCGCGCCGCGCGGCTCCCCGGGAATGCCGCCGCGGACCCCGGAGCCGGGTAGGATTCGCGCGCTTACCGAATCCGAGATCCCCTAGGAGAAACTCCCGTGTCCGAGCGCACTCTTGTCCTGGTCAAGCCCGACGGCGTTCGCCGCGGCGTCGTCGGCGAGGTCATCTCCCGGATCGAGCGCAAGGGCCTGAAGCTCGTCGCGCTGGAACTGCGCACCCTCGCCCGCGAGACCGCCGAGGCGCACTACGAGGAGCACGCCAGCAAGCCGTTCTTCGGCGAACTGGTCGACTTCATCACCGGCGGCCCCCTCGTCGCCATGGTCGTGGAGGGCCCGCGCGCCATCGAGGCGTTCCGCTCCCTCGCCGGCGCCACCGACCCGGTCAGCGCCACCCCCGGCACCATCCGCGGCGACTTCGCCCTGGAAATCGGCGAGAACATCGTCCACGGCTCCGACTCCACCTACTCCGCCGAGCGCGAGATCAAGCTCTTCTTCCCCGAGGTGTAGTGGTGTGTCTCCCAGGGGGGCGACCCCCTGGAACCCCCATTGCGAGCCGGGCGGTGTCTTCCCAGGGGGGCGACCCCCTGGAACCCCCGTTGCGAGCCGGGCGATCCTCACGCCACGGTGCGGGTTTCGGTGCCCGTGCGGGTTGTCGTCGTGTCGCTGCGGTCGCCCGGCTCGACGGGTCGGGCGACCTCCAGGCGCCAGAGCGCCTTCCGGCCGCCCGACCCGCGCCCCCGGCCCCGGTTCACTCCAAGGGCGTCAGCGCGGTTCGCACCCACTGGGGATAGGAAGCTCAACCGGGCACGGTAGGCGCGTTGCGCGCGTTGCGCTCGTTGCGCTTGCTTCGAGCGCCTGACCGTGCGCCCGGCTGAGGTTCGGTCCGGGAGGGCTTGATGTTTCCTCATCCGAGAATCGGCCTCGTTGCGTCCGGGAGCGGCAGGTCGCCGCTCGTCCCAGAACCGGCTTGTGGCCGAGTAAGGGCTGGCCCTGCAGTATCCGGGTCCCCTTCATGAGCCGGTAGATCCACGTCCCGGGGTTCGGCTTTTCTGCGGCCGTGCGGGGCGGTGTTGCGGCGCGAGCCGAACCGTGTGGGGCGGAGGGCTGTGTCGGGCCGGGGGAAACCCCCTAAGATCCTCGGATACCCGGTGGCGTCGGGCCTGCCGTGGGCGCCGCGCGTCTTTGGCCGACCGGCCGCCGGGTCAGTCCGCCGGGTTCTCTTTATGGAAAACCGGGCTGGTCAGGACGCGTTTTTTTCGCGACGCGCGGCGCGGGGGTGACTGCCCGCAGAGGTAAGCGCACGTTACGATGTACGCGCCGCTATACACGCCCGTCAATCATGAAGGGCTCCCTTTCTTCATGGGTAACAAGCTGTCGTTTCTTGGCCGTGACATGGCGGTCGATCTCGGTACCGCCAACACCCTGGTGTACGTGCGCGGGCGTGGCATCGTCCTGAACGAACCCTCCGTGGTGGCGATCAATACCAATACCGGGAAGATCGTCGCGGTGGGCATCGAGGCGAAGCGGATGATCGGCCGCACACCGGGCAACATCGTCGCGGTCCGTCCGCTGAAGGACGGCGTCATCGCCGACTTCGACGTCACCGAACGGATGCTGCGCTACTTCATCCAGAAGGTGCACAAGCGCCGGCACTTCGCCAAGCCGCGGATCGTCGTGGCCGTGCCGAGCGGGATCACCGGGGTGGAGCAGCGCGCGGTGAAGGAGGCCGGCTACCAGGCCGGGGCCCGCCGCGTCTACATCATCGAGGAGCCGATGGCCGCCGCGATCGGCGCCGGGCTGCCCGTCTACGAGCCGACCGGCAACATGGTCGTCGACATCGGCGGCGGCACCACCGAGGTCGCGATCATCTCGCTCGGCGGGATCGTCACGAGCCAGTCGGTGCGCGTCGGCGGCGACGAGCTCGACCAGGCCGTGATCGCTTTCTCCAAGAAGGAGTACTCCCTGATGCTCGGGGAACGCACCGCGGAGGAGATCAAGATGGCGATCGGGTCGGCCTATCCCGGCGGCGAAGAGGAGCCGCACGCCGAGATCAGGGGCCGCGACCTCGTCAGCGGGCTGCCGAAGACCGTCGTGATCTCCGCCGAGGAGGTCAGGCGGGCCATCGAGGAACCGGTCAACGCCGTGGTGGACGCGGTGAAGACCACCCTCGACAAGTGCCCGCCCGAGCTCTCCGGCGACATCATGGACCGCGGCATCGCGCTCACCGGCGGCGGCGCTCTGCTGAAGAACCTCGACGAACGGCTCCGCGAGGAGACCGGGATGCCCATCCACCTGGTGGACAACCCGCTCGACTCGGTGGTGCTCGGCACGGGCAAGTGCGTCGAGGACTTCGAGTCGCTCCGGCAGGTGCTCGTGCCGGAGCCGCGGCACTGACTCGGACGTGGCCGGCCAGGGGACGTGAGGGGTCGTCCCGCGGGCGGGCCGATTCGGACATGGTCCGCCGAGGGGGACGCGGGGGCGTCCCCCCTCGTGAGGCACTGGGCTCCCGGCGGACCAGGGAACGGGAGGTCGGTGCGTGAAGGACACCCGGCGTACCCGCGTGGTCCTCGGCGCATTGCTGGTCGTGGCGCTCGCGATGATCACCATTGACTACCGCGGCGGGCAGGACTCGCCGCTGCGCGGCCTGCGCGGCGTCGGCGCGACGGTGTTCGGACCGGTGGAGCGGGCGTCGGCGTCCGTCGTCCGGCCGGTGGGCAACACCTTCGACGCCATCACCGACGCGCCGGGCGAGCGGCGCCGCGCCGACCGGCTCGCGCGGCAGAACCAGCGGCTGCGCGAGCAGCTGCGCTCCAGCCGCCTCGACCAGGACCGGTCCGCGCAGCTGCGCAGGCTGCTCGGCACCGCCGGGATGGGCGGCTACAAGATCCACGCCGCGCAGGTGATCTCCGCGGGCCAGGGCTTCGAGGACACCGTCACCATCGACGCCGGCAGCCGCAGCGGCGTCAGGCCCGACATGACCGTGATGAGCGCCGACGGCCTCGTCGGCCGCGTCACGCGCGTCGGGCCCGCGACGGCCACCGTCCTGCTAGCCACCGACCAGACGTCCTCCATCGGCTCCCGGCTCGAGCAGTCCAAGGAGATCGGGATCACCCAGGGCAGGGGCCGCCGCGGCCTCGGCCGGGGCAGCGCGACGCCGCTGCGGTTCCAGCTGCTGGACGCCGCCGCGCCGATCAGGGTCGGCCAGCGGATCGTCACGCTCGGATCGCAGGGGCAGAAGCCGTACGTCCCGGGCGTCCCGATCGGCGTGGTCGAGCGGATCGAGCGGTCCACCAGCGGGCTGACCCGCACCGCCTACGTCCGGCCGTTCGTGCGGTTCACCAGCCTGGACGTCGTCGCCGTCGTGGTCGCCCCGCCGAAGACCGACCCGCGGGACGCGGTGCTGCCGCCCAAGCCCCCGCCACCGCCGACCCCGACGCCGACCGCGACGCCGTCGCCGAGCAAGAGCCCGAAGGCGAAGCCGCGCCGCTCGAAGAGCCCGTCCACGAACCAGACCCGGGGGGAATGACGTGCTGAACCCGCCCGAGGCGTCGCCGGCCGGCCGCGCCGCGGTGACCGCCGTGGTGATCGTCGTGACGCTGATCCTGCAGGTGTCGGTGGCGAACCGGCTGCCGCTGCCCGGCGGCGTCCAGCCCGACCTGGTGCTGCTGGCCGTCGTGGCGCTCGCGCTCGTCGCGGGCTCGATGACCGGGATGGTGGCCGGGTTCCTCGCGGGCCTCGCCGCCGACATCATCCCGCCCGCCGACCACACCATCGGCCGGTACGCGCTCGTCTACTGCCTCATCGGGTACCTGTGCGGCGCCGCGTCCGCCGAGATGGACCGCCAGTCCGCGGTGCCGTTCTTCGCCGTCGCCGCCGGCGCGCTCGCGGGGACCGTGCTGTACGCGGGCACCGGCATGATCCTCGGTGACCCGCGCGCGGAGTGGGCGACCGTGTCCAGCATGGTGCCGCTGCAGGTGCTCTACGACGTCATCGCCAGCCCGTTCGTGGTGTGGGCGGTGCTGCGCGCCACCCGCCGGTACGAACGCGGGGAACGCGCCCGCGGCGACCGTCTCGCCGTGCCCGCCGCCCGCTACCGCGCGATGTCGGGGCGGAGCGGGACCCTGTGAACCCGCGGACCCATTTCCGCCTCGTCGTCCTGTACGTGCTCGTCGCCGCGCTGCTGCTCGTCCTGATCGGGCGGATGTGGGCGCTGCAGGTCCTGGAGGGCGCGCACTACCGGGCGGTCGCCGCCGAGAACCGCACCCGTGACATCGTCGTCCCCGCCACCCGCGGCATGATCCTGGACGATCGGGGCAGGCCCCTCGTGCGCAACCGCAGCGCCCTCGTCGTGTCGGTCGACCGCACCACGCTGTCGAGGCAGAAGGACGGCGGCCAGACCGTGCTGAAGCGGCTCGCCGCCGTGCTCGGGACGTCCGAGGACGAGATGTCCAAGCGGATCCGCCTGTGCGGTCCCGGCATCAAGCGGCCGTGCTGGCCCGGCTCTCCCTACCAGCCGATCCCCGTCGAGGACCATGTCGACCCCAAGCGCGCCCTGCAGATCATGGAGCGGCAGGAGGACTTCCCCGGGATCACCGCGCAGGTCCAGGCCGTCCGCGACTACCCCGAGCCGGAGGGCGCGCGTCCCGCGCAGCTGCTCGGCTACCTCCAGCCCGTCACGCAGGACGAGCTCGACAAGCGCAAGGGCCTCAAGGTCACCGGCTACAGCGGCGTCGACCTCGTCGGGCGCGACGGCCTGGAGGCGCAGTACGACTCGGCGCTGAGCGGCGAGCCGGGCTTCCGCAAGGTCCTGGTCGACAGCCAGGGCCGCGTCACCGGCACCGCGCAGGAGCAGCCCCCGACCGCCGGCGGCAACCTCGTCACCAGCATCGACGCCGGTGTGCAGGGCGCGGCGGAGAACGCGCTCAAGCACGCGATCGACGGCGCGCGCAAGCAGGGGCGCCCCGCCGACGCCGGCGCCGCGGTCGTGATGGACGTGCGCACCGGGCGGATGATCGCGATGGCGAGCTACCCGACCTACGACCCCGGCATCTGGACCGGCGGCATCTCCCAGGACGAGTACGAGGCGCTGCTCGGCAAGAAGCAGGGCGAGCCGCTGATCTCCCGGGTCACCCAGGGGCAGTTCGCGCCCGGCTCCACCTTCAAGATCTCCTCGGTGTCCGCCGCGGTGAAGGACGGCAACAGCCTGACCGGCACCTACGACTGCCCCGGCTCCTACAACGTCGGCAACCGCGCGTTCCGCAACTTCGAGGGCGAAACGCTCGGGGCGATGTCGCTGCACACGGCGCTCGTCAAGTCCTGCGACACGATCTTCTACCGGTTCGCCTACCAGGAGTGGCAGCGCGACGGCGGGATGAAGCCGAAGAAGAACCCCTCCGACCCGATGGTGAAGATGGCCCGCGACTACGGGTTCGGGTCGCGCACCGGCATCGACCTGCCCAGCGAGAGCGAGGGCCGCATCCCGGACCGGGGCTGGAAGAAGGACTTCTGGGACGTCACCAAGGCCTCCAACTGCAAGGGCGCCAAGGAGGGCTACCCGGAGGTCGCCAAGACCGACCCGGCCCGCGCCGCCTACCTGAAGGCCGTCGCGACGGAGAACTGCACCGAGGGCTACGTCTGGCGCCCCGGTGACGCGGCGAACTTCTCGGTCGGGCAGGGCGACGTCCTGGTGACCCCGCTGCAACTCGTCCGCGCGTACTCGGCCGTGGCGAACGGCGGCAGGCTGCCGACCCCGCGGCTCGGCGTCGCGGTCGTGCGTCCCGACGGCTCGATCGTCCGCCGGATCGACGCGCCGCCCGCGCGCAAGGTGCCGGTCGACGGCAAGGTGCTCAAGTACATCCGCGAGTCGCTCGCGGAGGTCACCAAGAGCGGCACGGCGTCCGGGGCGTTCAACGGCTTCGACTTCAAGCGCGTCGACGTCGGCGGCAAGACCGGAACCGCGGAGGTCTACGGCAAGCAGGACACGTCCTGGTTCGCCTCGTTCGGCCCGGTGGACAAGCCGCGCTTCGCGGTGGTCGCGATGGTGTCCCAGGGCGGGCAGGGCGCGCAGACGTCCGCGCCGGCCGTCCGGGAGATCTGGGAGGCCATGTACGGGACGAAGGACCGCAAGGCCATCCTCCAGGACGGAAGGCTCCCGTCCGAGCTGCCGCGGATGCCCGCCGAGGGGGCCGCCCCGTGAACCGGCTGAGCGACGCGCTCGCGGCGGGACTCGCCTCATGATCACAGGTTCCGGGGTCGGCAGCGTCGACGCCTATGCCTCGCACCGGTCGTGGACCAGCAGGCTCGCCGGGCTGCGCCGGCTCGACCTGCCGATGCTGCTGGCCGTGCTGGCGCTGTCGGCGGTGGGCGCGCTCCTGGTGCGCTCGGCGACCTTCCACCTGCTGACCGAGCAGGGCAAGGACCCCGAGGGCTTCCTCAAGCGGCACATCCTGAACCTGGTCATCGGGTTCCTGCTGGGCGGCCTGGTCACCGTGCTGGACTACCGGCTCCTGCGCGCCTACGTCCCCATCCTGTACGGGCTGGCGTGCGTGGGGCTGCTGGCCGTGCTGACCCCGCTCGGCTCGACGATCAACGGCTCGCACTCGTGGATCGTGGTCGGCGGCGGGTTCCAGGTGCAGCCGTCGGAGTTCGCGAAGGTCGGGCTCGTGGTGCTGCTGGCGATGATCCTCGGCGAGCCGCGCGACGGGGAGATCGGCCCGGGCCGGCGGGACGTGCTGCTCGCGCTCGTGCTCGCCGGGGTGCCCGGCGTGCTGATCATGCTGCAGCCCGACCTCGGCACCACGCTGGTGTTCATCGCGGTGGTGCTCGGCATGCTGGCGATCTCCGGGGCGCAGAAGCGCTGGCTCGCCGGGCTGGTCGGCGGAGGCGTCGCCGCGGGCGCCGCCGTGTACTTCTTCGGGCTGCTGAAGGCGTACCAGATCGCCCGGTTCACCGCGTTCCTGAACCCCGAGGCCGACCCGCGCGGCGCCGGCTACAACGCCCAGCAGGCCCGCATCGCGATCGGGTCGGGCGGGGCGTTCGGCAAGGGCCTGTTCCACGGCGAGCAGACCGGCGGCCACTTCGTCCCCGAGCAGCAGACCGACTTCATCTTCACGGTGGCGGGGGAGGAGCTCGGCTTCGTCGGCGCCGCCGTCATCATCGCGCTGCTCGGCGTGGTGCTGTGGCGCGGACTGCGCATCGCCACCCAGGCCGCCGACCTGTTCGGGACGCTCGTCGCCACCGGCGTCGTGTGCTGGCTGGGGTTCCAGACGTTCGAGAACGTCGGGATGACGATCGGGATCATGCCGATCACCGGGCTGCCGCTGCCGTTCGTGTCCTACGGCGGATCCGCGACGTTCGCGAACATGATCGCGTTCGGCCTGCTGCAGGCCGTCCACGTGCGCCGCCGCCCGTTCGATTAGCGACCGGCGACCGCGTAGGCTGGACGTTCGTCCCACATCCCCCGTACGGAGGGTTCCGTCATGCCGGTCGAGTCGCTCTTCCCGCGCCTGGAGCCGCTGCTCCCGAGCGTGCAGAAGCCGATTCAGTACGTTGGCGGCGAGCTGAACTCCCAGCTCAAGGACTGGGACGAGACCGCGGTCCGGTGGGCGCTGATGTACCCGGACGCCTACGAGGTGGGGCTGCCGAACCAGGGCGTCCAGATCCTCTACGAGATCCTCAACGAGCGCGACGGCGTGCTCGCCGAGCGGACGTACTCGGTGTGGCCCGACATGGAGGCCGTCATGCGGGAGCACGGCATCCCGCAGTTCACCGTCGACGCGCACCGGCCGGTCGCCGCCTTCGACGTGTTCGGCGTGTCGTTCTCCACCGAACTCGGCTACACCAACCTGCTGACGGCGCTCGACCTCGCCGGCATCCCCCTGGAGGCCGCCGACCGCACCGGCGACCACCCGATCGTGGTCGCGGGCGGGCACGCCGCGTTCAACCCCGAGCCGATCGCCGACTTCGTCGACGCCGCCGTCCTCGGCGACGGCGAGGAGATCGCGCTCGGCATCACCGAGGTCGTCCGCGAGTGGAAGGCCGAGGGCCGGCCCGGCGGACGGGACGGTCTGCTCCTGCGCCTCGCGGCGTCCGGCGGCGTGTACGTGCCGCGCTTCTACGACGTGACCTACCTGCCAGACGGCCGCATCCAGCGGGTCGCGCCGAACCGTCCGGGCGTCCCGTGGCGGATCGAGAAGCACACCGTCATGGACCTCGACCAGTGGCCGTACCCGAAGAAGCCCCTGGTCCCGCTCGCCGAGACCGTGCACGAGCGGTTCAGCGTGGAGATCTTCCGCGGCTGCACCCGCGGCTGCCGGTTCTGCCAGGCCGGAATGATCACGCGCCCGGTGCGGGAGCGGTCGATCACCACGATCGGCGACATGGTGGAGCAGGGGCTCACGGAGTCCGGCTTCCAGGAGGTCGGGCTGCTGAGCCTGTCCAGTGCCGACCACAGCGAGATCGGCGACGTCGCCAAGGGCCTGGCCGACCGCTACGAGGGCACCAACACCTCGCTGTCGCTGCCGTCCACGCGGGTGGACGCCTTCAACATCACGCTCGCCAACGAGTTCTCCCGCGGCGGCCGCCGCTCCGGCCTGACGTTCGCGCCGGAGGGCGGCTCCGAGCGGATGCGCAAGGTGATCAACAAGATGGTCACCGAGGACGACCTGATCCGCACGGTCAGCACCGCCTACGAGAACGGCTGGCGGCAGGTCAAGCTGTACTTCATGTGCGGCCTGCCCACCGAGGAGGACGAGGACGTCCTCGCCATCGCCGACATGGCCAAGCGGGTCATCAAGGCCGGGCGGGACGCCACCGGCCGCAGGGACATCCGCTGCACCGTGTCCATCGGCGGATTCGTGCCGAAGCCGCACACGCCGTTCCAGTGGGCCGCGCAGTGCGACCACGAGACCGTCGACCGCCGCCTGCGCGCCCTCAAGGACGCCCTGCGCGGCGACAAGGAGTACGGGCGCGCCATCGGCCTGCGCTACCACGACGGCCAGCCGTCGATCGTCGAGGGCCTGCTGTCGCGCGGCGACCGGCGCGTCGGCAAGGTCATCCGCGCCGTCTGGGAGGACGGCGGCCGCTTCGACGGCTGGAGCGAGCACTTCTCCTACGAGCGCTGGACGGCCTGCGCCGAGAAGGCCCTGGCGGGGGAGCCCGTCGACCTCGCCTGGTACACCGTCCGGGAGCGCGAGGAGGTCGAGGTGCTGCCCTGGGACCACCTCGACGCGGGCCTCGACCGCGAGTGGCTCTGGCAGGACTGGCAGGACGCCGTCGACGAGACCGAGGTCGAGGACTGCCGCTGGACGCCGTGCTACGACTGCGGCGTCTGCCCCACGATGGGGACCGAGATCCAGATCGGTCCGACCGGCCGGAAGTTGCTCCCGCTGAACGTGGTCTAACCGGATTCGGCCGTGTCGTCCCTTGAGCTGCAAGGGTTCCGGGCTTACGGGGGCGGTGCCTGGCGGAACCGGGCCCGGCGCCCCGTACTCTATAGGGAGACCTTTATTTCGACTCGACACGAGTAGGAAGGACCAGAACCCTGGCACCCATGCCGGAGGGTCCGGCGCCGGCCCCCGTGACCCAGCGACTGCGCGTCCGCTACGCCAAGCGGGGCCGGTTGCGGTTCACGAGCCATCGCGACATTTCCCGGGCCGTGGAACGCGCCGTACGGCGCGCCGGGATCCCTGTCGCGTTCAGCGCCGGATTCACCCCCCACCCGAAGATCTCGTATGCGGGTGCGGCGGCGACAGGGGTGGCCAGTGAGGCCGAATACCTCGAACTCGGGCTCACCGAGACCCGCGACCCTGCGCGGGTGCGAGCCGATCTCGACGCGGCCCTGCCCCCCGGACTCGACGTCCTGGACGTCGTGCCGGTACGGGCGGGACACGGCGGCGCCCCGGTGAAGCCGGGCGCGTTCACCGATCGGCTCGAGGCGTCCGAATGGCGGATCCGGCTGGACGGCGTCGCCGAAAGCGACGCCGCCGCGGCCGTGGCCGCCTTCATGGGCGCCGAGAACATCGAGGTGGAACGCCTCACGAAGAAGGGACGGCGCCGTTTCGATGTGCGTGCCGCCGTGTCCGTCTGCGAGCTGGACCGGCGTGCCGCCGAGACGGCGGATGCCCCTTGTGCCATACTTCGAATGGTTGTTCGGCATTCCACACCCGCCGTTCGACCCGACGACATCCTCACCGGACTGCGCCAGGTCGCCGACCTCGCGCCGCCGTCACCGCCGCTGGTGACCAGGCTGGCGCAGGGGCCCCTCGACGCGGACACCGGTGGTCTCGCGGATCCCCTGGATCCCGACCGGGAGACCGGCCTGCCGCCCGGCGACGACGCCGGGACGGCGCGCAGCCATGAGCGGCCGCGGTCCGGGGACACCACGAGCGTGGATGCCGTCAGCGCCTGACCGTGGAACCGAAGCCGTGGAGGCACGGAACCGGTTCCGCAGGGTACGGAAGGCGCACCCCCGACGACTTCGTCGTCATGGCCGGATTACCGTCCGGCGGTGACGGCACCGACTGACGAGGTGCTCTCGTGCGGCGCACCGCATCGTTCCGCCTTTGGCGGGACGGGCGGACGCGCCCGGGAGCCTGACGGGAGATTGCCCGGATGCTTGAGAACGAAGCCGATGCGGCCACGGCCGAAGGCGCCGACGACGGGACCGTTGACGACGGGACCGCGCAGACCGAGAGTGCGCAGACCGAGAGTGCGCAGAGCCGGAACGCTCAGAGCGAGGTCACGGGCGTGACGTCGCGTCCGCGCCGGGCGAGCCGGCCCGCCGGCCCGCCGCCCGACGCGGACGAGGCCTCCGCCGAGGCCCCCGCCAAGCCGGAGGCCGCCTCCGCCGAGCAGCCCGCGCCCGCCGAGCAGCCCGCGCCCGCCGAGGAGGCCGAGCCGCCGAAGCGGACCCGGACCCGCGCGCGCAAGAGCACGAAGGCCGCCGCCGAGACGGCCGAGCCCGTCCCGATGACCGGCGCCGAGACCTCGCCCGAGGCCCCCGCCGAGCAGCCGGAGGCCGCCCCCGCCGCCGAGCCGGAGGCCGCCTCCGCCGAGCAGCCCGCCGAAGAGGAGCCGGCGCCCCGCACCAGGACCCGCCGCCGCTCCGCCAAGGCCGCCGAGGTCCCGTCCGTGCCGCAGGTCCCCGCCGTCCCGGTCGCCGGGGAGGTGCCGACCACCGAGCAGGTGTCGGAGACCGAGCCCGCGAGCGGCGTCGGCGTCCCCGGCGTGACGTTCCAGCCCCCGATGGTCGTCTTCCAGCCGCCGCAGCCCAAGGCCGAGGCGCCCGCCCGGCCGAAGGCCGCCGAGGCCGAGCCCGCCGTGCAGGACGCCGACGAGGACGACCAGGACCACGGGCCGGCGGACGAGGACGACTCCGAGGACCGCCCGTCCCGCCGTCGCCGCCGTCGCGGCGGCCGCGGGCGGGGCCGGGGCGGCAAGGAGGGCGCCGAGGACGAGGACGACGACACCGACGTCGAGGCCGAGGTCGAGGCGGAGGAGCCCAAGGAGGAGCAGCCCGCCAAGCCCGCCAGGGCCGCCAGGGCTGCCAAGGGCAAGGCCGCGAAGGGCGCCAAGGCGTCCAAGGCCAAGGACAAGGAGCAGGACAAGGAGCCCAAGGCCGAGGAGCCCGAGCAGGGGGCCGCCGAGGGCGAGGAGGACGACGGAGAGGGCGGGACGAGCCGTCGCCGTCGCCGCCGCCGGCGCCGTACCGGGGCCGACGGCGAGACCGGCGGCACCGACGACCCGCCGAACACCGTCGTCCACGTCCGCACGGCCCGCGAGGAGCGCGCCGCCGCCGAGGACGAGGTCCAGTCCGTGCGGGGCTCGACCCGCCTGGAGGCCAAGAAGCAGCGCCGCCGCGAAGGCCGAGAGCAGGGCCGCCGCCGCCCGCCGGTGATCACCGAGGCGGAGTTCCTGGCCCGCCGCGAGGCCGTCGAGCGGGTCATGGTGGTCCGGCAGGAGGGCGAGCGCACCCAGATCGCCGTCCTGGAGGACGACGTGCTCGTCGAGCACTACGTCAACCGCGCGACGCACCAGTCGTACGTCGGCAACGTCTACCTCGGCAAGGTCCAGAACGTCCTGCCGTCGATGGAGGCGGCGTTCGTCGACATCGGCAAGGGCCGCAACGCCGTGCTGTACGCGGGCGAGGTCAACTGGGACGCCTCCGGGCTGGAGGGCCAGCCCCGCCGCATCGAGTCGGCGCTGAAGTCCGGCCAGTCGGTGCTCGTCCAGGTCACCAAGGACCCCCTCGGTCACAAGGGCGCCCGGCTGACCAGCCAGGTCTCCCTGCCCGGCCGGTACCTGGTCTACGTGCCGGACGGCTCGATGACCGGCATCAGCCGCAAGCTGCCCGACAAGGAGCGCAGCCGCCTCAAGTCGATCCTGAAGAGGGTCATGCCGGATCACGCCGGCGTGATCGTGCGGACCGCGGCCGAGGGGGCGACCGAGGAGGAGCTCGCCCGTGACGTCTCGCGCCTGGCCGCCCAGTGGGACAGCATCCAGAAGAAGGTCAAGACGGCCTCGGCGCCGTCCCTGCTCTACGGCGAGCCCGACCTGACGATCCGGGTCGTCCGCGACATCTTCAACGAGGACTTCTCCAAGCTCGTGGTGGCCGGCGCCGAGGCATGGGAAACCGTCTCCGACTACGTCCAGTACGTCGCCCCGCATCTGGCCGACCGCGTCGAGCGCTGGGCCGGCGACCAGGACGCCCTGGCGGAGTACCGCATCGACGAGCAGCTCGCCAAGGCGCTGGACCGCAAGGTCTGGCTGCCGTCCGGCGGCTCCCTGGTCATCGACCGTACTGAGGCGATGACGGTCATCGACGTCAACACCGGCAAGTTCACCGGGCAGGGCGGCAACCTGGAGGAGACCGTCACCCGCAACAACCTGGAGGCGGCCGAGGAGATCGTCCGCCAGCTCCGGCTCCGCGACATCGGCGGCATCATCGTGATGGACTTCATCGACATGGTGCTGGAGAGCAACCGTGACCTGGTGCTGCGCCGCCTCGTGGAGTGCCTGTCGCGGGACCGTACCAAGCACCAGGTCGCCGAGGTCACCTCGCTCGGACTGGTGCAGATGACCCGCAAGCGGGTCGGCCAGGGGCTGCTGGAGGCGTTCTCGGAGACCTGCGAGTCCTGCAACGGCCGCGGCGTCCACGTCCACCTGACGCCGGTCGAGCCGAAGGCGGAGAAGGCGGCCGGCAAGGAGTCCGGGCGCCGCCGCAAGCGCAAGGGCGAGGTCGAGAAGGCCGTCGAGGAGAAGCTGTCCCGGCACGAGGCCAAGCCCAAGGAGGCCGCGCAGGAGGCCGCGCAGGAGCCCGCGCGGGAGTCCGCCTCCGAGGCGGCGCCGGTCGTGGAGGCCCCGCCCGAGCCGGTCCGCTCGCGGCCGAAGAGGTCCCGGCCCGCCAAGCGGCCGGCCGGCCCGCCGCCCGAGATCGACGAGGCCCCGGCGCAGGCCGCCGTGGAGGCCGCCGACGCCGCCGAGGAGGCCGCCGACACCGCACCGGGCGCCCTGGACTCCGCCGAGCCGGTGCCGGTCGGCCCGAACGGCGCCGAGCCCGCGGGCGAGCTGAACGGCACCGAGGTGGCCGCCGGCGATTCAAACGGCTCCGCGCCCGCGGGCGACCAGGACGGCACCGAACCCGCCCGCCGGCGCCGCGCCCGCCGCCCCCGCGCGGCGGCGGCGCAGGCCGCCGACGGCGGCGAGTCCTCGGACTGACACGAGGCCGGGGCCCTGGCCGGACGCGTTCGCGTTCCGGCCAGGGCATCCGGTACCCTTGACCTTCGGCGCGCTTTCGGCGCGTCGCCCGAATCCGCACCGCGAGCCCCGTTCGGGGATCGTTCGGTGCTCACCCCATCGATCCGGTGGGGCAAAGCAGAGAGCGCCAGGTTTCCTGGTGTGCCGCTCTCGGCCCGGTGCCGGGGGTAGGCCCCCGTCCGGGGGCTGGGTAGCCACGCGTGGGGCCGGTTCACTCCGGAAGCGCGCGCAGACGAAGGGTTTCCGCGGTGTACGCGATTGTCCGCGCAGGCGGCAGGCAGGAAAAGGTCGCCGTCGACGACGTGCTGACCGTCGACAAGCTGGCCGGTGACGTCGGGTCGACCATCACGCTCCAGCCCCTGCTGGTCGTGGACGGCGACGACGTCGTGAGCCGCACGGCCGACCTCGCAGGCTACGAGGTGACCGCCGAGATCCTCGGCGCGGTCAAGGGCCCCAAGATCAACATCATGCACTACCGGAACAAGACCGGGTACAAGCGGCGGATGGGTCACCGTCAGCCGTACACCGAGGTCAAGATCACCGGTATCAAGGCCGGCAAGAAGTAAGGGAGAGCGGTCTCATGGCACACAAGAAGGGCGCATCGTCCAGCCGCAACGGTCGCGACTCCAACGCCCAGCGCCTCGGTGTGAAGCGCTACGGCGGCCAGGTCGTCAACGCCGGCGAGATCATCGTCCGCCAGCGCGGCACCCACTTCCACCCCGGCCCGGGCGTCGGCCGCGGCGGCGATGACACGCTGTTCGCGCTGGTCGCGGGCGCGGTGACGTTCCGCCGCTACCGCGGTCGCAACGCGGTGAGCGTCGTCCCGCCGGCGGAATAGTCCGCCGGGGGCAGCGACTTTTTGTTCGAAGGGGCGGACCGTTTCCGGTCCGCCCCTTCGCCGTTCTAACCAAGGTTCCCTGAGGAGAGTCACCGTGGCCGCTGGAGCGGGATCGGGCGCGCAGTTCGTCGACCGGGTGGTACTGCACGTCGCGGCGGGCAACGGCGGCAACGGCTGCGCCTCGATCCACCGGGAGAAGTTCAAGCCGCTCGGAGGGCCGGACGGCGCCAACGGCGGCCGTGGCGGCGACGTGGTCCTCGTCGTCGACTCCAATGCCGCGAGCCTCCTCGAATACCACCGGCGCCCGCACCGCAGGGCGGGCAACGGCAGGCCGGGCCAGGGCAGTCTGCGGACCGGCGCGGACGGCGACGACGTGATCCTCTCCGTCCCCGACGGCACCGTGGTGAAGTCGGGCGACACCGTCCTTGCGGACCTGGTCGGCGAGGGCACCCGGTTCGTGATCGCCAAGGGCGGAAGCGGCGGTCTCGGGAACGCGGCGCTGGCGACGGCCAAGCGCAAGGCGCCCGGGTTCGCGCTGCTCGGCGAGCCGGGGGAGGAGCGCGACGTCGTCCTGGAACTGAAGAGCGTCGCCGACGTCGCGCTCGTCGGGTTCCCGAGCGCGGGCAAGTCGTCGCTGATCGCCTCGCTGTCGGCCGCCAAGCCGAAGATCGCCGACTACCCGTTCACGACGCTGGTCCCGAACCTCGGCGTGGTGAGCGCGGGCGACGAGACGTTCACGGTCGCGGACGTGCCGGGCCTGATCGAGGGCGCCAGCGAGGGCCGCGGCCTCGGCCTGGACTTCCTGCGCCACATCGAGCGCTCCTCCACCCTCGCGCACGTCCTCGACTGCGCGACGATGGAGCCGGGACGCGACCCGGTCAGCGACTTCGAGGTCATCGAGCGCGAGCTCCAGGCCTACGACCGGGTGCTGGGCGACCGCCCGCTGTCGGACCGCCCCCGCATCGTCGTCCTGAACAAGGTGGACGTGCCGGACGGCCGCGACCTCGCCGAGATGGTGCGGCCCGAGTTCGAGGCCCGGGGCCTGCGGGTGTTCGAGGTGTCGGCGGCGACGCACGAGGGGTTGCGGCAGCTGTCGTTCGCGATGGCGGCGATGGTCTCGCAGTACCGCGCCTCGCTGCCGGCGGCGGAGCCCACCCGCATCGTCATCCGGCCCGAGCCGGTCGGCGGCGACACCGACTTCGAGGTCAGGAACCTCGGCGACAACACCTACCTGATCACCGGCACGAAGCCGGTCCGGTGGCTGCGCCAGACCGACTTCGCCAACGAGGAGGCCGTGGGCTACCTCGCCGACCGCCTCGCCCGGCTCGGCGTGGAGGACGCGCTCGGCCGGGCGGGCGCCAGCGCGGGCGCCACCGTCCTGATCGGCACCACGGAAGACTCGATCGTCTTCGACTGGGAGCCGGAGGTCGTGGCGGGCGATGGCACGAGGGGCCCGCGCGGCACCGACCGCCGCCTGGACGGCTGGTCCTGAACGAGCGGAGCGAGCCGGAGGCGTGGGGGCTCGTCGCCCACAGGAAACTGTGATGAGCGTCCCCGCAGGGGCAGAGCTGAGCAGACAGAACCGAGGGTCGTCCCCCCGCAGAAGAGCAGGGTCGTGAGCGGAGCTGAGTCATGAGTGGGCGTGAGGCGGTCGCGAAGGCGCGGCGGATCGTGGTGAAGGCGGGCTCGTCCTCGCTGACCACGCCGCAGGGAACGATCGACGTGAACCGCATCGATGCGCTGGTGGACGTTCTGGCCGCGCGCCGCGGCGAGGGCACCGAGATCGTGTTCGTGTCGTCCGGCGCGATCGCGGCGGGGCTCGGCCCGCTCGGGCTGACCCGGCGCCCGCCCGACCTCGCGACCCAGCAGGCGGCGGCGAGCGTCGGTCAGGGCCTGCTGTTCGCCCGCTACACCTCCTCGTTCGCCCGTTACGCGCTGACGGTGGGGCAGGTGCTGCTCACCGCCGACGACATGATGCGCCGCTCGCACCACCGCAACGCGCAGCGCACCCTCGCGCAGCTGCTCGCCATGGGCGTCCTGCCGATCGTGAACGAGAACGACACCGTCGCCACCGACGAGATCCGGTTCGGCGACAACGACCGGCTGGCCGCGCTCGTCGCGCACCTGATCCGCGCGGACGCGCTGGTCCTGCTCTCGGACGTGGACGCCCTCTACACCGGGGACCCGCGCCGTCCCGGCACCCGCCGCATCGGCGACGTGCGCGGCCCGGACGACCTCAGGGACGTCGAGCTCGGAGGCTCCGGTCGGGTCGGCACCGGCGGCATGGTCACCAAGGTCGAGGCGGCCAGGATCGCGGGCATCCCCGTGGTGCTGACCAACGCGGCGTCCGCGGCGCGCGCGCTGTCCGGCGACCAGGTCGGGACGCTGTTCCATCCGGCCGAGGGCCGCCGCATGTCGACCCGCGACCTGTGGCTGGCGCACGCGACCACGGGCCAGGGCCGCGTCATGCTCGACGCGGGCGCGGTCGAGGCCGTCGTGCGGCGCCGCACGTCCCTGCTCCCGGCCGGGGTGACGGGCGTGGACGGCGACTTCGCCGCGGGCGACCCGGTCGACCTGTGCGGCGCGGGCGGCGAGGTCGTCGCGCGCGGCCTGGTGAACTACGACGCGTCCGAGATCCCCGAACTGATGGGGCGCTCGACGCGCTGGCTGGCCCGTGAGCTGGGCGCCGAGTACGAACGCGAGATAATCCACCGCGACCATCTGGTGATACTGCGATGACGGGAGCCTGCTGATGAGCGACGAGCGCGAGGAGTTCCTGCGGGTGGCGCGGCGCGCCAGGGAGGCCGCCGCCGGGCTGGCTCCGCTGCCGCGGTCGGCGAAGGACGCGGCGCTGCACCGCATCGCGGACGCCCTGGTCACCGCCGCCCCGGAGATCGTCAAGGCGAACGAGGCCGACGTCGCGCGGGCGCGCGGGAACGGCACCTCCGAGTACATGATCGACCGGCTGAGCCTGTCGGAGCCGCGGATCGCCTCGATCTCCGACGCCGTCCGGAAGGTCGCCGCGCTGCCGGACCCGGTGGGGGAGACGGTCCGCGGGAACGTGCTGCCGAACGGGCTGGAGCTGCGCCAGGTGCGGGTGCCGCTCGGCGTTGTCGGGATCATCTACGAGGGCCGCCCGAACGTGACCGTGGACGCCGCCGCGCTGTGCCTGAAGAGCGGCAACGTGGCGATGCTGCGCGGCTCGTCGTCGGCCTACGACTCGAACACTGTGCTGGTCGAGGTGATGCAGGGCGCGCTCACCGGTACCGAGGTCCCGCCGGACGCGGTGCAGCTCGTCCCGGGCACGTCCCGGGAGTCGGTGAAGCACCTGATGCGGGCGCGCGGCCTGGTGGACGTGCTGATCCCGCGCGGCGGCGCCTCGCTGATCAACTCGGTGGTGGAGGAGTCGACCGTCCCGGTGATCGAGACGGGCGTCGGGAACTGCGCGGTGTACGTGGACGCCGCCGCCGACGTCGACATGGCCCTGGAAATCCTCCTGAACGCCAAGACGCAGCGTCCTTCGGTGTGCAACGCCGCCGAGACGTTCCTGGTGCACGCCGACATCGCCGACAAGTTCGTGCCGCGCGCGCTTGAGGCGTTGGAGAGCGCCGGTGTCACGGTGCACGGCGACGACCGGATCCGCTCCTTCGGCGGCGACGTGGTGGAGGCGACCGAGGACGACTGGTACGCCGAGTACCTCTCGCTCGACATCGCCGCCCGCGTGGTGGACTCGCTCGACGACGCCGTCGCGCACATCCGCCGGTACGGCTCGGGGCACACCGAGTCGATCGTCACGGCGTCCCAGCCGGCCGCGAAGCGGTTCGTCGCGCTGGTCGACTCGGCGGCCGTGATGGTGAACGCCTCGACGCGCTTCACCGACGGCGAGGAGTTCGGGTTCGGCGCGGAGATCGGCATCTCGACGCAGAAGCTGCACGCCCGCGGCCCGATGGGGCTGCCGGAGCTGACGTCCACCAAGTACGTGGTGACCGGGGAAGGGCACGTGCGCGGCTGAGCTCCGGATTTGTGACATCTTTGCCATTGATGTCACGTGTGCGGTGTGGTCTGATTCACGATTGTGACTCGTCAGTACAGCCGCCGCCGCGTCCTGCAGGGCGCCGCCCTCGGCGCGGGGATCGCCACCACCGGACTGGCCGCCTTCCCCGCGCGCCCCGCCGCCGCGGCGGCGCCCGCGCTGCGCGGTCCCACCGCCGGCACCACCCTCGACCGGACCTACCTGCTCGGCGCCGCGGGCGCCGGCGGGTACCGCAAGGTGACCACCGGTCCGGGTGAGCCGCACCTGCTGCGCCGCGACCTCGGCGGCGCAGCCTCGACGCGCCGGGCCGCCACCCGCCGCGGCATCCTCGCCTTCGGCCATCTCACCGACGTCCACATCGTCGACGCGCAGTCCCCGGCCCGCGTCGAGTTCGTCGACCGGCTCAAGGACGGCCTGGACGTCCTGCCGGTCGAGGGCGCCTACCGGCCGCAGGAGATCCTGTCCACGCAGGTCGCCGAGGCGATGGTCCAGGCCGTGAACCGGGTCGGGCGAGGACCGGCGACCGGGCTCGGCCTCGCCTTCACCATCAACACCGGCGACGCCGCCGACAACGTCCAGTACAACGAGCTCCGCTGGATCATCGACCTGCTCGACGGCGGGCGCGTACGCCCCGACTCCGGCGACCCGAACCGCTACGAGGGCGTCATGGACTGGGCGTCATACGACCGCTCGTTCTGGCACCCCGAGGGCCCGCCGCCCGGCGCCGAGGCCGACCTCCCGAGCACCAGGTACGGCTTCCCGCGCGTGCACGGCCTGATCGACGCCGCGCGCCGCCCGTTCCAGGCGACCGGCCTCGCCGCGCCGTGGCTGGCGGCGTTCGGCAACCACGACGGGCTCGTCCAGGGAAACCTGCCGGTCAATCCGCTGGTGTCCGGCCTCGCCACCGGCGGCATCAAGATCGGCGCCCCGGCGGACGCCGGCCAGGCCGAGCGCCTCGCCCGCATGATGAGCGGGGGCGACGCCGCCGGGCTCGTCCGCCTCAGCCGCGAGCAGGGCGGCGCGGGGGGCCTGTTCCGTCCGGTGACTCCCGACCCGAACCGCCGCATGCTGTCGCGCGCCGAGGTCGTCGCCGAGCACTTCAGGACCACCGCGTCCCTGCGCGGCCACGGTTTCACGCCCGCCAACCTCCGCGACGGGACGGCCTACTACGCCTTCGACAAGGGCGTCGTGCGCGGTCTCGTCCTCGACACCGTCAACCCGAACGGCTACTCCGAGGGTTCGCTCGACCGGAAGCAGTTCGCGTGGCTGGAGTCGCAGCTCAAGGCCGGTAGCGGCCGCTCCATCGCGCCGGACGGCTCGGTCGTGGAACGCGCGGTGAAGGACCGGCTGTTCGTCCTTTTCAGCCACCACCCCATCGGCTCGCTGGAGAACCCGCTCGGCGGCGACCGCGTCCTCGGCGACGAAGTCGAGGCGCTTCTGCTGCGTTACCCGAACGTCGTCCTGTGGGTCAACGGCCACACGCACCGCAACCAGGTCATCCCGCACGCGCGCAAGGGCGGCGGGGGTTTCTGGGAGGTCAACACGGCCGCGCACATCGACTTCCCGCAGCAGAGCCGCATCGTCGAGCTGGCCGACAACGGCGACGGCACCCTCTCGGTGTTCGCGACGATCCTCGACTCCGCCGGGCCCGCCTCCCACGGCGGCCGCCTCACCGACCCGGTCGGGCTGGCGTCGCTGTCCCGCGAACTGGCGGGCAACGACTGGCAGGACCGCGAGGAGGACCGCCGCGGCGAGGCCGCCGACCGCAACGTCGAGCTCCTGGTCCCGGCCCCCTTCTGAGGAACGGCGAAGGGCCGCCGCGTCCGTGTCGCGGCGGCCCGGCTCGATGCCCGGTCAGTTGCCGGACGTGGGCCCGTTGTCGCGCCGGGTGAACCGGTCGAACAGCCCGCCGGCCGCGCCCGCCGCCGCGTCGGCCATGTCGCGGACCTTGCCCACGAACGGATCGGCCGTCCGCTCCCACGACTCGCGGTACGACTGGGCGGCCTCCTTGATCCCGTCGCGGACCGACGCGTTGCCGTCGTCCTCCCGGCGCGCGTAGTCCCCGGCCAGGATGCGCTCGTACTCGCCGCTGTGCGCCCACTGCTCGATCTCGGCGAACCGGATCACCGCGAACGGGTGCGACTGCCCGAGCAGGTTCATGAACTTCAGCATCCCGTCCCGCACGTCGCCGGCCGCGTCGTACTCGCGCGCCTGCTGCAGGAACGCCTCGCTGCTCATCTCGCCGAGCCGCGTCCCGCCCGCGAGCTTCATGTTCACCCGCTTGGCGGCGTCGAGGTCCTGCCCGGCGAGCAGCCCGGCACGGTCCGACGACAGCTCCGCCTTCCGGAACCACTCGCGCAGCCCCATGATGATCGCCGCGATCCCGACGTTGCCGAGCGGCAGCCACGCCAGCCGCGAACCGAGCTGCAGCAGGATCTGCATCATGGTCTGGTACACCGCGTGCCCGGACAGGATGTGCCCGACCTCATGCCCGACGACGAAGCGCAGCTCCTCCTCGTCCAGCAGGTCGATCAGTCCGGTGTTCAGCACGATGAACGGATGGTCGGACCCGAGCGCCATCGCGTTCGGCGTCGGGTCCTGCCGCACGTAGAGCTCGGGAACTTCCGGCATGTCCAGGATGTAGGAGGCATCGCGGACCATGTCGTAGATGTGGCGGAACTGGTCCTCGCCGACGCGCACCGTCCCACCGAGGAACATCAGCCTCAGGGACCGCTCGTTGACCAGCCCCGACAGCTTGCGCAGCACGACATCGAACCCGGAGAGCGAGCGCAGCGCCAGCAGCGCCGAACGGTCCGCCGGGTGTTCGTAGGCCCGGGAACTGATCCCCGGGAACCGCGTACGTGCTCGATCCGGTGTGTTCTCCGTCATGTCTGGCATGGTAGTTCCGACGATCCACCGTGCCGCAGGGTTCCCCGCAGCGGGAGCCGCGTCCGGCTCTGGCCGCGCCCGGGAGGCAGCCATGTTCGACCCGAAGGCCGAGGCGATGTCCCTCGACGAGCGCGCCGCGCTGCAGCGGCACCGGGTGTGGGGGCTGGTCGACCGGCTCCTGGCGGCCGGCGGCGTGCAGGGGCGGCGGCTCAAGGAGGCCGGGGTCGGGCGCGGGGCCGACGTGACGCTCGCGGGGCTGCGGGACCTTCCGTTCACCACCAAGCAGGACCTCTGGGACCACTACCCGTTCGGGATGCTCGCCGTGCCACGCGACCAGGTCGCCGCCGTGCACGGGTCCAGCGGGACGAGGGGGCGCCCGACGCTCGTCGCCTACACCAGGGCCGACCTCGACCTCTGGGCGGCGATGTGCGCGCGGTCCCTGTCGTGCGCCGGGGCGTCACCGGGCAGCATCGTCCACAACGCCTACGGGTACGGGCTGTTCACCGGCGGGATCGGCATCCACCAGGGCGCCGTGGCGCTCGGCGCGACCGTGGTGCCGATGTCGGGCGGCATGACCGACCGGCAGGTGCGCATGATCGCCGACCTCCGCCCCGACATCCTCACCTGCACCCCCGCGTACGCGCTGCGGCTGGGGGAGGCCGTCGCCGAGGCCGGGATCGACGCGACGTCGCTCACGGCAGGGCTTTTCGGCGCCGAGCCGTGGTCGGAGGAACTGCGTACGGCCATCGAGGACGTCCTGCCGATCAAGGCGATGGACGTCTACGGGCTGTCGGAGATCATCGGGCCCGGGGTGGCCACCGAGTGCCTGGAGCAGGACGGCCTGCACGTCAACGAGGACCACTTCATCGTCGAGGCCGTCGATCCCGCCGCCGGCGTGCCCGTCGAGGACGGCACGCCCGGCGAACTCGTCTTCACCACCCCCACCAAGCAGGCGCTGCCGCTGCTGCGCTACCGGACGGGCGACATCGCGTCCCTCACCCGCGGCGAATGCGCCTGCGGACGGACCCTGGTGCGGATGAGCAAGATCCTCGGCCGCGCCGACGACATGATCGTCGTCCGGGGCGTGAACGTGTACCCGAGCGAGGTCGAGCGGGTCCTGCTCGGCTCCGGGCTCGTCCGGCCGCATTACCAGCTCGTCGTGGACCGGCGCAGCCCCACCGCGCGGCTCCTCGTCGCCTGCGAGGCGCTCTCCGGCGATCCGAGGACCGCCCTCGTCCACGCCCTGTACGAGACGCTCGGCCTCACCGCCGAGGTCGCGGTCCTGCCCGAGGGCACCGTGCCGAGGGTGGAGGTGGGCAAGGCCGTCCGCGTCGTGACCTGGGAGGACGGCGACCCGCCGCTGCCCGGCCTGGCCTGAGCCGCCGGGGGCCGGACGTTCCGGACGCCGACCGGCTGGTTATTGTCGTCGCTATGACGCAAAAGCGGCGCATGGGGATCATGGGCGGCACGTTCGACCCGATCCACCACGGGCACCTCGTGGCCGCCAGCGAGGTCGCGCACTTCTACTCCCTGGACGAGGTCGTGTTCGTGCCCACCGGCATCTCGGCCCACAAGGAGGGAGCCAAGGTCGCCGCCGCCGAGGACCGCTACCTCATGGCCGTCATCGCCACCGCGTCCAACCCGCGCTTCTCCGTCAGCCGCGTCGACATCGACCGGCCCGGCGCCACCTACACCGTCGACACGCTCCGAGACATGCGCGAGATCCAGGGCCCGGACACCGACCTGTTCTTCATCACCGGCGCTGACGCGCTGGAGAAGATGCTCACCTGGCACGACACCGACGAGCTGTTCGAACTCGCGCACTTCGTCGGTGTCACCCGCCCCGGCCACCGGCTCGCCGACCCCGGGCTGCCCGACGGGCGCGTCTCCCTCATGGAGGTGCCCGCCCTGTCGATCTCCTCCACCGAGTGCCGGGAACGGGTCGCCAGCGGCGAACCCATCTGGTATCTCGTCCCGGACGGGATCGTCCAGTACATCAACAAGCGGAGCCTCTACCGCGGTGCCGCCTGACGGGCGCCCCGGCCACATATTCTGGACGGAGACCGGGGCCGCATCCGCCATTGCGGTCGAACAACAACAAAGAGGTCGATCGTCCGCCGCACGTGAGAAGGTGGGAGCGGAGACGACCCCTACAGGGAGGATCGCGAGCGCACCGTGACCGCATCCGAGAGGGCGGCGCAGCTCGTCCGGATCGCCGCCGAGGCGGCGGGCGACAAGCTGGCCGACGACATTCTTGCCTACGACGTGAGCGAGCAGCTCGTCATCACCGACGCGTTCCTGCTCTGCTCGGCCCCCAACGACCGCCAGGTCCGCGCCATCGTGGACGAGGTCGAGAAGCGCCTGCGCGAGGAGGCGGAGGCCAAGCCCGTCCGCCGCGAGGGCGAGCGCGAGGGCCGCTGGGTCCTGCTGGACTACGCGGACATCATCGTGCACATCCAGCACGAGGAGGACCGCATGTTCTACGCCCTCGAACGGCTCTGGAAAGACTGCCCCCTCATCGACATGCCGGAGAGCGTCACCGCCCACCAGGCCCAGCGCGCCCGCGCCGTCGGGAGCCCGAGTGAGTGACGCCCGCCCGGCCCGAGAACCGGGCAGACGCCGCCTCGTCCTCTGGCGGCACGGCCAGACCTCGTGGAACGTCGAGCGTCGCTTCCAGGGCAAGACCGACATCCCTCTCGACGAGACGGGCGTCGCCCAGGCCCAGCGCGCCGCCCGGCTCCTCGCCGGCCTCCGCCCCACCGCGCTGCTCTCCTCGCCGCTGCGCCGCGCCGCCGACACCGCCCAGGCCCTCGCCGAGATCACCGGGCTGCCCGTCCGCTACGACCGGGACCTCATCGAACGCGACGGCGGCGCCTGGGAGGGCCTCACCTCCCACGAGATCCGCGAGCGCTACCCCGCCGAGCACGCCGCCTGGCAGCCGCCCGGCGGCGAGACCAGCGCCCAGGTCGCCAAGCGGGTCGGCGCCGCGCTCGAACGCGCCCTCGACGACCTGCCGCCCACCGGCCAGCTCGTCGTCGCCTCCCACGGCGCCGCGCTCCGCCTCGGCATGTCCCACCTCCTCGGCCTCCCCGAGGAGACCTGGGAACGGCTCGGCGGCCTGTCCAACTGCTGCTGGTCCGTCATCACCGAGATGCGGAACGGCGGCTGGCGCCTCGCCGAGCACAACGCCGGCACCCTCCCCGAACCCGTCCTCAGCGACGACCGCCCCGACGCCGGCGCCTGACCCCAAACGATTCGAGACCAGCCCCGGCCGTCCTATACACTGGCGGGGCGCCGCGGGATGAACGTCCATGCGGCGGCGGGGCTATGGCGCAGTTGGTAGCGCGCCTCCATGGCATGGAGGAGGTCTGGGGTTCGAATCCCCATAGCTCCACGAACGGAGTTGGGAGTACCGTGCCCACGGAAAGCGTGGGCCGGTACTCCTTCTTCATGTCTACCTGGGGGGCGACCCCCAGACCCCCGATGTGGGGGCTCCGCCCCCACGCCCCCTCCCGGCTCGGCCTTCTGATCATCTGCGGGTCGGTGGTGCTTGGTGTGGGGGCTTGCCTGCTTTTGGGGGCTTTGCCCCTTGCCTCCGCCTTGGCTCGGGTTTCTGGTCATGTGCGGGGCTCGGGTGTGGATCGGCGTACGGCGGGCAGCGGGGTTACGAGGTCGTCGACCGCCTCGGGTGGGGCTGACCGCAAAGGCTTCACCATGACGGCGGCTGCCTTTCCTCCTTCCGCGCTTCACCTTGTTGATCATGCGGGAAGCCCCTACGTGGCGATGCATGATCGAGATGAGGGCAGACCCCATGAGAAGCCGGTTCACCGGGAAGAGGATGCTGCTGGCCGCAGCGGTCGCCGGGGCGTCCGTCACGGCGGCGACCGCTCCCGCGCAGGCCGCTCCGCCGCCCGACTCGGAGGCCTACCAGGTCGACGACTGCGCCAAGGCGCTCGACGTGCTGTCCTCCTTCAAGCTGCTCCCGAACCAGCCCGACCTCGGCCGGACCCTGTGCTCCATCGCGCGGCAGCAGAGGGACCAGAAGGACCAGTACACCAACGAGGTCCACACCGAGTACACCGACGAGAACGGCAAGAAGGTCGAGAGCGACAAGTCCCTCGGCTCGGTCGAGTGGCTCAGAAGCCTCACCGTCCACGTTCCGACGGTCAACGACCACTGGTACGTCTACACCTCGAAGAAGCCCTGACCCGCGCCGGCCGCGGAGGGGCGACCCTCCGCGGCCCGCGCGTCCCAACCGCTCCCAACGTGCACTAAGCTTTTCCTCGCGAGGGGCTATGGCGCAGTTGGTAGCGCGCCTCCATGGCATGGAGGAGGTCTGGGGTTCGAATCCCCATAGCTCCACAAACGATTCGGGAGTGGTCGCCGAGAGCGCCACTCCTTCTCGTTTTTCAGGCGGTGAAGCGCAGGACGGCGCCCACGTGCAGGGTCGGGGCCGGGCCGTCCGAGGGCAGGACGACCAGTTCGCCGTCGGTCGCGGCGGCCGCTCTCACCAGCGCGGCGTCGGCGCGGTCCTCGCGGGGGTCGGCCACGCCGAACTCCTCGCGCAGCTCCTCGGCGGTGGTGGCGATCTGGGACGGGTCGGGGCCGACCCACAGCCGGGCCCGCGAGTCCGGTTCGTCCGCCAGCAGGAGCGTCTCCACCCGGGCCTGGCGCACGGCCTCCGTCGTCGCGTCCAGTCCGGAGACGGCGCGCTGCCCGTTGGCGAGTTCCCGGTCGAAGCGCTCCGCCACCGTCATGATGCGCTCGGTGGACTTCAGCCGCAGCAGGCGGCGCAGCTCGGCGTCGAGGTCCGGGTCGTCGACCGTGGTGTTCTTGTCGGCCTCGACGGTGTGCTCCAGGACGTGCTCCGAGACCTCCTCCAGGACGGCCGTCCGGGCGCGGACGTCACCTGCGATCACGACGGCCTCGGCGCCGCAGCGCTCCGCGGCCCTGTCGATCTCGTGGGCGACCTTCTTGGCGTTGACCTTCCAGACGTTCTCCGCGGAGCGCTGGAAACGGGACTGGTTCCAGTCACCCGCCTTGACCTTGCGGATGGGGTAGTCCTCGTCCCCGTCCACCTCGATGCGCTCGCGCCTCCCGTCGGCGGTGACGCAGTCGATCGCGCCGCCGCGCCGGTCGACGACCGCGAGCAGATGCGGGAATCTCTCGCCGCGCTCGACGAGGTAGGGCAGGACGTCGGGGAGCGGGGCGAGGGTGGCGCGCGTGCTGCGGGGCGGGCCCGGGAGCCGCTCGCTGTGCACCACCTCGCCGTCCGCCGCGAAGATCACGATGCCTTCGGAGCGGCGCAGCGCCATGTCGTCCCGGACGGTCTCCTCGATCGCGCGGAGCGTGGCGTCCGGCGTGTCCCGGGCCTCCAGCTCCGAGCGCAGCGCCCGCCACCGCAGCTCCGCGGCCTTGGCGGCGTCCTCGGTGGTACGGGTCAGGTCGGCGTACACAGACGCGTACGGTCCCGGCCTCTGGTACAGCGTTCTGAGGAATGCCAGATCCATGGGTTCGCCGTACCCCCCGAATCTATGACAAACGTGGTGCTTGGGGCGTCAGCCTTCTGCGGACTTCTGGAGCCGCGCGTAGGCGAGCTGCAGCCAGTCCGAGCCGGCGACCGCGGTCATCGTGGCGCCGGCGAGCCGGGTCGCGTCCGGGGCGAACACCAGGCCCGCCGCGTAGGCCGTCGCGACCCACTGGGAGGTGCAGAAGGGGCAGGTGAGCAGCTCGCCGACGGCATGCCGGACGCCTTTGCCGCGCACCTCCTCCGACAGCTCGGCCGGGCCGGCCGTCCCCGAGTAGCGGGTGAACGGGGCGCGCAGCGGACTCGTCACCGGGTCCTTCGTGATCAGCCGGGACGCCTTGTGCGTCGTGACCGTCATCAGCGCCAGGTCGGCGAGGCCGATCGCCGGGGTGCGGTCGCGGAGGCGGCGGCCGAGCAGCGCCAGCGTCCCCGTGGTGAGGGCGTAGACGGCGAGCGTGCCGAGATACGAGCCGAGCGGTCGGTCCTCCCCGGCGGCGTACTCCTCCTTCTGCCTGCGCGCGGTGTCGACGACCGCGTTCATGGGCTCTCCTTCTCTCGGGGGACGGGGAGGCAGGACTGTTCGCCCTCGGCGGGCGCCCGGAACTCCGCGACGTTCGGATCGGCGCGAGGAGTTCCGTCTAGATGATTGATTCCAAGGGGTTGCCTGCGGACATGAAGCGAGGGCGTCCAAGATCGTTGTGTGACGAACAACCTGAACACCCTCGCGACCGC
>NZ_FZNP01000011.1 GCF_900188105.1 Actinomadura mexicana | reverse complement strand
CGCAGCACCAGCGCGGCGGCCTCCCCGGTCCCGCCGGGGCCGTGGTCGATGAACGCGGTCATCGGATGGAACCCGAAGGTGCGCTTCCACGTCGGGGCCGCATTCTCCTTTTCCGAGTGCGCGAGCACGATCGTGGCGTCCAGATCCACCGCGATCAGGTCACCCACAGCGCCCGGGGCGCGCTCGCCGGCCAATTCCCAGGCCCGCGCCCGAGCCGCCGCCCGGGCCTTGCGGATCGCCCGCAACGCCTGCGGGCCGGCCTGGGCCAGGGTGGTGACCAGCCGCGACACCGTCGGATCGGACGGCACCGGCCCGAACAGCTCCGGCTCGGCCCGCAGGACCGCGATGTCGGACAGGCAGTCCCCGCCCAGCGCCAGCATCACCGCCAGGTCCGCGACGACCTTGCCCGGATCGTGGGTCGCCCGCGGTTTGCGGCACCGCTCCAACCCAACCGAAAGTGCCTGGTCGAGCCCGGTGACCCGGAGCGTCTGGGCCAGCAGCACCCCGCCAGCATGACCGACGATCCCGGCCCCGTCACAAGACACCACGAGCTTGGCAGGGCGACCTGTAGTCTTCACGTGAAAAGTGCCTTCTGAACTGGCGCGGACAGGACCTTCGACAAGCCCTATCCTCCCAGCGCAGAGGCACTTTTCTTGTCTAAATGGTCACTCCCGACCCGCCGTCCGGTGAAAGCCCGAGGTTAGGCTCCGCTCCCCGTATGCGGTGGTGTGCATGACGAATTCGACGGCGGCTGGGCCATCAAGTCAGCAACCAGCTGGTCGACCTGCTTCGGCGCCGCTCCGGCACACTCCCATCGGGCGATCTGCTGGATGACTGCCGGCAAGTGGTCCAGGGAGTCGCCTGGCCGCAGCGTGCACGCCGCCACCATGGCGCCCCAGTCTTCCCACAGTTCAGGCCAGCCCACCTCAGGGCCAGCGCCGATGCGGGCAGCCGTCCGTCGAGCTCGGCGAGCCGAAACCGCGAGGCTGCGGTGGCCGAAGGCCGGTAGCCAACCGGCGCACGCCCCGTCCAGGCCGGCATTCGCCGAGGCGGCCGGGACGCCCGCCGAGCGCCCGGTGCAGGTCGACGCTGATCAACCGCTTCCCCTAGTACTCCAGCCGCATTTAGTGATCGATGAGGCGTCGCTGTCGTTGGTAGTGGCAGCGGCGGGCGCCGGCTTGGTGGCGGCGGCGCCAGTGTGACCACTGGGTTGGGGTCGGTGCCGGGGCTGGTGGAGTTGGGCGTGCAGCGGCGGATCTCGTTGACGGTGAGCGGGACCGGCTCGTCGGGTTCGTCCCTGTCCGCGCTGTTGGAATGCGATCGTCCTCGCCGGTCGGGCCCCCTGTCGGGCGAGGTCGTCTACCTCGCCGTCGCCGTCATCGCCTTGGTCTGGAAGTGAACCGGCGGCCAGGAAGGCCAGGTGGGCGTGGGCGACCATGGCCAAGGTGATGTGCCAGCACCAGGCGGTGTGCTTGCGGACCTCGTAGTGGTCCAGGCCGACCCTCGTTCCTGGTCGCTTGGAAGCATTCCTCGACGCTCCATCGGGATCCGGCCACCAGCACCAGCTCGGGCAGGCACCCGGTGTCGTCGACCACCGGCACCCCGCCCTCGTCCCCGAGCCGTTCGGCCACCTGCGCCCGCCACGCGTCATGACACAGTACGACCTGCAAGGCGGACTCCCTTCGCTACGCACGCCTTTATCGTGCCGCCCGGACCGTGGGGCGCCCGACGTGAGGCCATGTGTGGCCTAAAAGCCATGACGCGCTTTGCGCGTCTTGACTCCAGGATCGCCACTCCGGAGTCTGGCCTGTACGAGTTGGGTTTCCCGCCCACGCGCAGTATGTCGTCCGCGATGCGGCCGTCCGTGCGGCTGAGTGGCAAGCTCCTCCAGGAGGTGGCCCATGGAGTCGTCCGCCGAGATGCTGCGCGTGCTTGCCGACGGCGGTGCCGGCCTGTCCCCCCTCAATGAGGTGAACGGACTCGATATCGGCCTGGATGAAGCCGGTGTCTTGGCCGTACGCATCCTGGTATCGCATCCCGAGGAGCCGCTCGCAGGGCTGCCGGAGTCTCTCGGCGGCTTGCCGTTGATCGTGGTCTACGGCAGCCCGTACCTGGAGACCACACCAGTGATCCCGGACGCCGCCCGGCACGATCCCGTGCTCGGCGGCCACCAGGTCGGCCGCCACGACACCCATGGCGGTCTCGCCGGTACCGGCACGCTGGGCTGTGTACTGCGCGACAGCGGTACCGGCCGGCCCGTCGCGATCAGCAACGCGCACGTCCTGGGCGGTACGCCCGGCCCGCTCCCGAATGCCGTCGGCGATGTGATCCAGCAGCCGACGCCGAGCAGTCTGGAGCGGCTGGGTGAGCTGTTGCGGTGGGAGGCGTCGGTCGAACCCGCGTTCTCCATCGTTCCGCAGTTGGACGGTCTTGGTGGGGCCTTCGACGCGGCGGTCTGCTCGATCACCGACCGTGGCGCGAAGGTCGGTGAGATCGAGGGGCTGGGCACGGTCGCCGGATTCGCCTCGGTCCGGCTCGGGGAGCGGGTGCACAAGCGCGGGGCGCGAACGCTGAGACCGCGGGCAGGGTCAGCGGAATCTCGGGGGCGTACGACGGCGCGGGCGACCTGCTGTGGTGGACGTTCGGACAGATCGCTGTCGACGTCGACATTTGGTCTCCCGGCGAGGACCCCGACGGCGTCTGGTCGAACTCCGGCGACTCCGGCTCAGTGGTGGTCAACGCGGACCACAAGATCATCGGCCTGCACCACGCGGGCGATGGCACCACCGGTTACGCCTGTGACTTCCCGGCGGTGGCGGCCGCGCTCGGAGCGATTTGTGAGATGAGGGTGAAGTGACGGGGACGGGGCGATGATCAGGGCGTTGGTGGCGCGACCGGCGGACCACCTGCTGCTGGGGGTGGAGTGGTCCGGCATGACCGTCACCGGCGGAGGTGCGGCACTGGTGGCCGACCCGGTTGGCGGGGTTCTTACGCTCTGGTTTCCGCCACAGCACCTGGCCGAGGAGACGATCGCCGAGACCGCCGGGGCCGCCGGGCGGCGGCGGGCGCGGCTGTCCGGGTCGAGCGCGCTGCGGTTCGTCGTGCCGGCCGGGAACAGCATCGACCTCACCGTGGAAGGGCTGGTCCGGGCCGCCGGCGAACTCGCCGTCGACGCCGGTAGCGTGGTCGAGCTGCCGTGGCGGCTGAAGGTACGCCCCCAGGCCCAGGGCGAACACCCGCTGCGGGCCGGCCACCCTGTCGGCACGATCCCGGATGAGACCAACCCGCTGTGGCGTACCCGGTTGCACGGTTCCGAGCCCGGCTCGGGGGTGGAGCTCGTGGTGGTGGACGAGACGGCGGCGGGCATCGGCGACCCTCCGGACTTCGTGCCGGCGCTCGACCGGTTCGCCCGGCAGTCCCTTGCCGAGCTGACGGGCAAGGCGCCGGCGCGGTCACGCCTGTTCGAGCTGAGCGCGCTCGGGGGCTCCCTCGTGGCCTCCGGACGCTGGCCGGAGGCGGAATGGGACCACAGCACCGTACTCGGCCGGGACATGTCCGTCCGCTTCCTCGCCCGCGGCTACCTCTACCCGTTCGGGCACCGGGCCATCTACGAGAAGTCGGTGGTGCGCGCCTTCGATGCGGCCGAGCAGGTCGCGGTGCTTCGCCACGCGTACCAGCTCACAGTCGTCGAGCCGGTACGCGACCGGTCTCAGGACCCGGCCATCCGCCGCCGGTTCCCCTTCGACGAGGTGGAGATCTCCCGAACCGTCTTCACCGAGCTCGAGCACCCCGACTGGCAGAGCTTCGATGCCGGGGACGGCCAACGCAGGGACACGTACTTCCGGCCCATGGCCTCGGCCGGGCAGCCCCTCCTGTTCCCGGTGGTGTGCCACGCGCCGAACGGCCCCGTCCGGTTCGAGGTCCCGCTCGTGTTCGTCGCGGACCGGTCGCTGGGCCCCGCGGCGACCTCGCGGCTCGCCGAGGAACTCGGGAGGTTCTACGGCCGGGTCACGGTCGCGATTCCGCCCACCCCGCTCGACCTCGTTCGGGCGCCCGAGGCCGCACCGGCGGACGTCCACCTGGTCCGCGGCTTCACGCTCGGCGGCCGGTTCGGCCATGCCGATCCGGGGGCCGTCCTCGAGGAGCTGGAGATGACGCTGCCGGCCCTGGGACGGCTGCTGGACCAGGCCGACGCCTACCACCCGTTCCGGTACACCGACGCCTTCGCCGAGCAGGGCGAGTCGGCGTACGCGATGCTCGAGCTCGCCGCAGGCGAGGCGATACCGATCGACTTCGCGGGGCGGGCGGAGCGTTCCGGCGGGCTGGCGGCGCTGGCGTACCGGGTCAATGCGATCTCCCGGAACTACGGCCCCGTCAAGGCCGCCGCCGGCGCCCTGGTGTCCTCCCCCGCCGGCCTGTTCGACGTCGGGGCCGGCCTGCTCGGCTATCCGCTGCGTGAGATCATCGAACGGATCGACGTGCCTCCGATGATCACCTCGGAGATGCGGCCAGGCCGCGCCCCCGTCGTCACGATGAGCTGGTCACAGCCGGGCGCCGTCACGTTCAGGAAGGACCTCCCGGGATTCGTCGCCAAGGACACCACCCGCCTCGAGCTGAACGTGGTCGCGTCCGACACCGGCACAAGCGTGACCTGCACACTGCATGACTTCGGGCTTCGGCTGCCCACGTCCAACCCGCTGCTCGAGCTGTCGTTCGCGAAGGTGACGTACGTCCGGCGGACCGGGCCCGAGCCGCCGGGCCGGGGCGCACCTCCCGACGGGCTCACCGTCGAAGGCCTCGGGGCGAAGCTGCTGGGCAGCCTGAAGCTGCTCGAGGAGCTGGGCGACAACGTCGCGATCGGCGACGCCGGACCGAAGATCACACCGTCCACCAGCGGGGTCGCGGTCGACTACGCGCTGCCGCTACCCGCCGTGACATGCGGCGTCTTCGTGATGCGCAACATGCTGTTCAGGGCCGGCGTCGACGTGTCCTTCACCGGCGCACCACCCGAGGTCGTGCTCGGTTTCTCCGGCCGGACGAACCCGTTCGTGCTGACCGTGATGGCGTTCGGCGGCGGCGGCTACCTGGAGCTCGCCGCCGACCAGAACGGGCTGCGGCGGCTGGAGGCAGCGCTGGAGTTCGGGGCGCTGGTGGCGGTCGAGTTCTACGTCGCACGCGGCGAGGCCCACATACTCGGCGGGGTGCGGTTCGTCTGGGACTCCGGCGAACTGGAGGTCAGCGGCTACCTGCGGATCGGCGGCACCCTGGACGTGCTGGGGCTGGTCTCGGTCTCGGTGGAGCTGAGGCTGGAGCTGACATACCGGTCGGTGACGAACGACTTGGTGGGCCGCGCCACCGTGATCCTCGAGATCGAGGTCCTGTTCTGGTCCGAGCGTGTCGAACTGGACAGCGGCGAATGGCGCCTGGTCGGCGGGGACGCGCCGGCACTGACCCGGCCCGCAGCCTTCGCGGCCTTCGCCGCCGGCGGCGACCACGACCCGGGGCTGGAGAACTGGCGGCGGTACCGCAGTCGCTTCGCGGTCGCGCCTTCGGAGGAGGATCCGTGAGCAGCGTCCCCCCGGTCGCCGAGTTCGACCTGCCGTTCGCCCCCGACCGGCTGTTCTGGACGGACGGCGATCATCTGGTGGCCGCCCGTACCGGCACCACGGATCCCCCGCTGAAGCTGTCGGTGCCCGGCGGGCAGGTTCAGCCCGCGTGGGGAGAGGATCCGAGCGGCCTGCACCGCGGCACCCTCACCGCGATCACGGTCCAGGCCGGGTACGGGGTCTGCGCGTACGCCGAACGGATGCAGGTTCCGCACGACACCGAGCCGTTCCAGCGGCTGGTGGGGCTCAACGTGCACACGGGTGAACGGTTCTGGCAGCGGCAGTACCAAGGCGCGAGGGACCTCGCCTTCGGCGACGTCGGAGATCCGTTCCTGTTGGCGTGGACCGATGACGGGTTCCTCGCCTACGCGATGGAGCCGGGCGATCCCGCAGGGTGGACCCGGTCCGTGTCGCTGTTGCTTAGCCAGCCGTGGTGCCTGGGACCCGACGGCTCACCCTCGTTGCTCGCGTACGGCTCGCCACCCTCGATCGTCGACTGCGCTACCGGCGAGCCGCGACCTTCGAAGCAGACGCGGCTCCTCCTCGGCGAGTGCCAGCAGCTGAAGTGGGCCGCCGGTGAGCGCCTCCTCGCGGTGGGCGAGTACTTCTGGGTGGACGAAGCGGATGGCGAACCCGGCACCTCCGGCTGGATCGTGGAGTTCGAGGGCGACGGGTACGTCGAGTTCCGGCTCCCGGCCGGAGACTCGGTCGGCTACCACAGCATCGCCACCAGTCCGTCTGGGAAGTTGGTGGCCTACGCCTCGGGCTCCGAGCTCACGGTCCGGACGCTGCCCGGGCTGGCCCCGTCGGAGGATTTCCGTACGCTGCGGCTGGACCCGGCAACGGGCAGGCCGCGCTGCGTCCGATACAGCCCCGACGGCGGGCTGTTGGCCGTGAACGCCACCCCGTCCGGCCCAGGGGTGACGCTGCTCGAGGCCGGCACCGGCGCCTGCCTTTGGCGGCATGACGGCGAGGCCGGCCGGATCGAGTTCAGCCCCTCCGGCACCCGGATCGCCCTGTGCGGCGGCAACCGGGTCACCTGCTACGACATCGACGACGTCGCGGCGGCCGCGTGGACCCACCGGCAGCAGTGGGAGCGGCGCGGCACCCCGTACCGGATGGTGCTCGCCACGATCCCGGACTCCCAGGCGCCGGAGCGGGAGCGGACCTGGATCGGCGTGGTCGGTGCGGGCGAAGGGGCCGGCGGGTTCGAGTACTTCCGCAGGCTCGGCGACGCCGCGCCCCTGTACAAGAGCGAGCCGGACGCGCGGGTGCTCGGCCTGGCCGTGAGCCCGAGCGGGGACCACTGCGCGGTGTGGCTGGCCGACACAAGGCTCGTGGCCCGTACGTTGCTCGGCACGCCGTTGCAGTCCTGGCCGCGGCAACCCTCCGCCGCCATCCGGGCCCCGCGCGACGCAGCATTCGTCGACGACCGGCGGCTCGTCGACGTACGCGGCGACACGTGGTTGCGGTTCTACGACGTCAACGAGGAGGACCCGACGAGCGTGCAGTTCAACGAACCGCTCGAGCGGGTCGCGGTGCTTCCGGCCGAACCACCCGACGACGCGGTGATCGCGGTGGCGAGCCGGAGCCACTGCCGCCTGCTGCGCCACGACGGCGGGCAGATCATCGAGAAGCCGATCGACGTCGACGGCAAGATCACCTCTCTGGCGTTCGCCGTGCCCGGCGAAGGGAGCACCAAGCTGGTGATCACCAGCAGCAACGCCGACGCCGCGCTGGTGCTCGTGGACATCCCTACCGGCCTCACCGAGACGATCCCCCATCACACGGGGATCGACCAGGTCGTGGTGAGCCCGGATGGCCGGCTGCTCGCGACCGCGGCGGGCAACGACGTGCGGGTGACCTCGGCCTCCTCCCCCGGTGACGCGCACACGGTGTGGCGGCTGCCGTACCCGGTCACCGGGCTGGCGTTCTATCCGAAGGGACGCGCCCTGCTCGTGGCGACCGAGCAGCCGTACCTGTACATGTTCGACCTTGACGGCGAGGCGGTCGGGCGCGGGGATCGCGACGACGCGGACGCGTTCTGGTGGGGTCCGGCGGCCGGCGTTCCCCACGACCTGGGGTTCACCGCCGACGGCAGGGTGCTCGCCGTCGCCTGCGAAGACGGAATCCATTTCTACCGAGGCCGGGGCGATGAGTGACCTGGTGCTGATCGCGGTCCCGAACCGCCTGCTCGACCCCGCCGACGTGCCCGGCCACGAGATCGGCCGGCCCGCCGTCCTGCGGGTCGTCGTGGTTCCCAGGCTTGACGGCGGCTCCCTGACGACCGAAGGGCTGGACTCGTGGCCGAGGATCCTGCTCGACGACCTGGACTTCCGGCTGTACGTCAAGAATCCCGCAGGCGTACAGGCGACACGGTCCCGCCCGGTGCTGTACGACTCCGTGGCCAGCCAGGACGTTTGGGACGCCGTGTTCCGGGGCGACGCGGCCAGGCTGTTCGCGGGACTGCGTGAGCCGGACAGCGCCCTGGTGACGCCTCGGTACGGCGACGCCCAGCGGATCGGCCTGACCTACCGCGAGGTGAGCGAGGTTCTGGCCGAGCCCGACGGCACCCCCGACCTGGCGCAGTATCTGCGGCCGTGGGCCGCCGTCCCTCCGCCGGAACCGCCGCGGGACTCGCCGCTGCTGGACTCGGCCATGGACTTCCGGCGCACGTTCGGGCTGATCCGCGAGCATCCAGAGGTGCTGCGTGACCTCGGGCTGGTATTCGAGCTGCTGATCAACGCCGACGAGCTGGACGACGGCGATCGGCTGTCGGTGCGCGCGTACGGCACCGACCTCGTGCTCACCTCGCCGTGGACGTGGTACAGCCTCGACACGGAGGGGTTCTGGCCGGGTGCCGACCCCGAACGGGCCAGTGACGTACGGCGGGGGGTCATCGACCTGTCGGACGCACCGCGGATCGACCTGGTGGACGAGACGCGCGACACGCCACCATGGGCGATCGCGACCTTCGACGTGGACGGCGGGGTGATCGGACTGCGGGCGGCCGCACGGCTGCTCGCCTCCGGCACCGGCATCGATCCGACCGGGCCCCCCGCGCCGAACGGGCCGGGCGCACAGCTGCCCGCGCTACGGTCGGCCGGGCTGATGCTGATCCGCCCTGACCGGCAACGCCAGTTCGACGACCGACTCGACCGGGCCTCCCTGCGCGCCCACAACCGCATCAACGCCACCGACGGCAACGCCGAGGACGAATTGGACGCCACCGAGCTGGTGCTCGGCTATCGAGTGGACGTGTTCGACGCCGACGACCCCCAGTGGCGGTCGCTGTGCGCACGCGAGGCCGTCTACTCGGTGCTCGACGCGGCGGGCGACCGTATCGAGATCGGGACCGGGCGGGGCCGCCGGGAGGAGGGCCACGTCAAGCACCTGGCCGCCGTGCGCGGCGAGGACGGCGTGATACGCGCGGACGAGATCGTGGTGCGGTGGGACGGCTGGAGCCTCGCGGTGCCGCCGCCCGAACTCGCCCACCGTCCCGACCGGACCTGGCAGGCCGCCGCCCCGCGCATGGCCGCCCCGTACAACCTGGACTGGAGCTTCGACGTGCCGGAGGGAGCGCTCCCCCGGCTCCGTTTCGGCCGGCGCTACCGCCTGCGCGTACGCGTGGCGGACATCGCCGGCGGCGGCCCTGATCTGGACGCCGTCACCGACGACTGCGCCAGCGACGAGATCGCCTACCGCCGGGCCGAGCCGGTGGCGCCGCCCCGCCTGCACGTGGACTCCGCACCGCTGCCCGGCGCGGCCGTCGACCGCCTGGTGATCCGCAGCGACCAGGGCATGACCGCCGAGGAGTTCGCCGCCGCCGAACCCCGCTACGCCGCCCGGGACGCCTGCACGCTGCATCCCCCGGCGGTCGCGTTCGCGCTGATCGAGCAGCACGGCGTACTCGACTCGATGACCGATGCCGAGAGTTGGCGGCTCGCCGCGCAGGCGTTGCGGGTTGAACCCGGCGACCAGCCCGCGCTCTCTCTGCCGGATCCGGCGGCGGCCGGCGTGGCCGCGTACGCCGGCGGGCCGTGGTCGGCGGCGGACTGGAGCCCCTGGCCGGGCACCGACACCAAGACCGTCGTAGTCGGGGATCATGTGCCCGAGAGCACCGCGGTCGTGCTCAGCTGGGAGAACGCCGATCGGCTGCGGATCGACCTGGCCCCCGGGGAGAGCGCCGACGTCGAGCTCTCCTCCACGATCACACCGGGCTTCCTCCCGCACTTCGCCGTCCACGAGTGGCTCGGGCCGCGCGCCGCCCCCGGCGGTGTCACCAGTGGGAACGCGCTTCGGGGGCGGCACCCGTTGCTCTCGCCCCCGGTGACCGTGCACGCCGTGCACGCGGTACGCCGGCCCAGGATCGCTCCGGTATGGCAGGAGCTTCAGGCGGCTCGTGGCGAGGGCGACACGGCGGCCATCGTCACGGCGGAGTTCGCCGAGGACGGGCTGCACACCGCCAGCACGGGCAGGGTGGAGGTCGCCGCCGCCTGGGAGGAATGGTCGGATGACTCCGTGCGGCCGATGACCGCAGGCCACGTGCACGACCGGGACGTGGACCGTGACCAGGCGCCGCGACTGCGCTTCGCGCACCAGTTCGGTGATACCCGGCATCGCGACGTCACCTATTCCGCGAAGGCGGTGAGCCGCTACCGGCCGTACTTCGCCCCGGAGGACCCGCCGGGGGCGTTCGAGCTCATGGGCGAGCCGCGCACCGTGGTGGTGCCGTCGTCCGCCCGGCCGCCGAAACTCGAGGTGCTTGCGGTGCTGCCCGGTTTCCGTTGGTCGGCGGAGACCGGGCCGGACCGGATCGTACGCCGCCGCTCCGGCAACCGGTTAGTGGTCGAGCTGGCCCGCCCCTGGTACGCGACCGGTGCAGGCGAGTGCCTGGGCGTGGTCGCGTCCGAGAGCCCCGGAGATGCCGCGCATTTGGTCACCGAGCTGGCCGGGGACCCCGTCTACGCATCGCCGCGCGTCGGCCGGTACCCGGGGGCCGAGTGGTTCGGCGGCGAGGCTCGTTCCCTGCGGCTGCCCGGCGGTGAGCCGACCGCATCGGTGATCGCGTGCCCGGTCACCCTCAAGGGCGACGCGTGGCGCGCCGAGGTGGTGCTGACCCCGCCCGCCGACATGCGCGCGTACCGGCCCTTCGTACGGCTGGCCGTGGCCCGCTACCAGCCGTACAGCCTGCCGGCGCTGGAACTGTCGCCGGTGGTCACGACGGAGCGAGTGCCGCTGCTGCCCGATCGGGAGATCGTCGTCGAGCGCGCCGGGGGACGGCTGCTCGTACGGGTGCACGGCGTCGGGCCGCAGCCGCCGAACCGAGTCGAGGTCGGCATCGACGAGGCCCCGGACAGCGGCCCGGCACCGGAGGTGATCGCGGTCGACCCCGCCACCGACCCCGGCCTGCCCGCGTGGCGCCCGCTGCCGACGTTCACGCGGACCGGTGACGCGTCCGGCACGCCGATCGAGCTGCCGCTCCCGCCCGGAGGCCGGCCGCTGCGGCTGCGGGTGCGGGAGGTCGAAGACCTGGCTCCACTCGGCGATCTTGCGGCCCCGCAGGAGGGCCTCGGCGCGCAGCCGCCGGAGCTTACCGAACGCACGGTGTTGATCGACCACATCCCGATCCCAGGCGGATGGCTGCCGGAAGGGGACGACAATGGGTGAGCTGGAGATCTCGGTGTACACCGGCGGACTGATCCAGACCCCGCCGATCGATGTGAGCGTCGCCGACGACGGGGCGGGGATGCTGCGCGGCACGATCACCTTCCTCATCCACAACACGGGCACGGACGCCGTCACCGTGACATTCGACGTCGTGCCGGACGAAGGGACCCCGGCTTCGTGGTTCCGGGCCGAGACCGACCAGTTCACGGTGCCCGCGGACGCGTACGTCCAAGCCGGCGTGCAGATCGCCATGCCGGCCGAGGGCGGGTACGAGCGCCACCACCTACGGGGACGCGTGCGATCACCTGGTCTCACACCGGCCGTCAGCGAACAGGGTCGTTTCTCCCGGCCACTCCCGCCGGGATGGGGAGGGACCTCATATCCGGATACCTACCTCGACCTCTCCCACGGTGGCCGCGAGATCTTGTTCAAGTTCCGTGGTCCTGGCATCGATGCGTCTCTACGCTTCAACATCGGAGCACCGGACCCGGAATCGGCCGGCTGGTTCAGCGTGCAGCCTGCGAATGACAATCCTGGGCCTTTTGGGCCACCGCCCCCTTGGGACGGGAGTTTTGCCTGGCGTGTGGTCGTCGACGCCGACGCGCTCATCGCCTCCGGGCGGCCTGGGGTGTGGCTCCAACCATGGGTGGATATCGCGTACTTCCCTCCCATCTCGGAAGGGGATACCTCCATCCCGGGCCCTGAATGGAAGCCGTGCGGGTACTGGTTCGGCTATGGCGTAGAGGTTGGCCGCTGATGAGCACTTCGTAGGCAGGATGCTCACGGGATAACCGGAGGCACCGCACGGACCTGCGTGCGAGCCGTGTCATGTCCACTTTGGCTCGGACCAGCGTCCCATGGGCTGGCCCGTTTCCCGAGGTCGGTTCATCGCGATCAGGCGATGCCCTCGGCACCGGGTGCGGGCCCGGCACGTACGGTCCTGGACGCCTGGCGTGGAGGCCCGGCGAGTCCACCGGCAGGTCCGGGCGGCCGACAACGGCCGCTCGCTCCTCACACCGCAGCGGCTCTCCGCCGTGGAGGCACCCACCCTCTTCATCCGCGGCGAGCACGGGCACACCCCCGCCGCCGTCGAGGCAGCCGTCTCCGCGGTCCCCCATGCCCGCCTCCCGACCGTCCCCGAAGCCAAGCAATGGCCTCAGTACGAGCGGCCCGACCTCGTCAACGCCTCCCTCATCGACTTCCTCAGCAAGGAGGACCGCGCATGAGCCTGTGGACCGACTCCCTCGGCACCGAGACCCGCTTCCGCGACGCCGCCGGCTGGCGCACCCGATCGATCGAGGCCGGAGAGGGCGACGCCGTCATCCTCATGGGCGGCCTCACCGGCCATGCCGAGGGCTTCCTGCGCAACGTCGTCCCGCTGTCCGAGCGCGGCCTGCGCGTCTACGCGATCGACGTTCGTGTCCGTCACCGGCGCCGGGCTACTGCTGTTTGACCCCGGACGCGCCGCCGAGAGCGAACGGGTGCACGCCCAGGTCAAGGCCGTCACCGCCAGGGCCGTCTCGACGCCGACCCGCGAAAGCGTCCGCGAACGGCTGGAATGGCTGATGCTCGACCCCGCCACCGTCACCGACGAACTCGTCGAATGCCGCTACCGCCACTACACGCTGCCCGGCACGGAGAAGGCCCTCGGCAAGCTCGTCGCCGAGCAGCCCGGCGAGGCCAACCAGGCCCACGTGCTCGGCGAGGACGACCTCGCCCGCATCGACCACGAGACCCTCCTGCTGTGGAGCGACCACAACCCCACCACCCCCGCCGAGGTCGGCCGCCGCGCCAGCGAGATCCTGCCCGACGCCGCCTTCGACATGATCACCGGCGCCGGGCACGGGCCCATGTTCGAGCAGCCCGCCCAGTTCAACCGCATCGTCGGCGCCTTCCTCGCCGACGACTCCCGGTGACGCCCGCCGAACAGGTTTCCGTCGGCTGCCATGTACTGGCGACGCACGGCAACGCCGACCTCGTCCGGGGACACCTCTCCCTCCGCGACCCGGACGTGCGGGCGTCTGGCTCAAGGCCGCCGGCTACGGCATGGTCGCCGAGGCCATCGGCGACCGCAACGCCCTCCTCCTCCACAGGCACGGCCTGGTCACGACCGGACCCGACGTACCCACCGCCGTCATGACCGCGATATTCCTGGAGAAGGCCTGCCGGCTCCAGCTTCAGGTCGCCGCGGCCACCGGCACCTACGACCACTCGGACGAGGCCGAGGCCCTCGCCAGGCGAGCCCGCTGCTACGGACCCTCGCAACTGGAGTCCGCCTGGGCGTACCTGGTTCGCCGGCTACCCCGGGGTCCGGAGAGGAGGGAAGTTCTTCCTCCGTAAGCACCGGTTGCGGCGGGGAGCGGCGCGGTCAACGTCAGCGGTGCGCGAGTGGCGATCCGCTCGCCGAGCCGGACGGGAGCGCCGAAACTGAATTCCAGTCAACGGGTACCGCCCAACACTCCGCGCCCGGGCTCGAACCAGCGTGGTCGCGGCGGTCGGGCACGTCGAAAGACGCTTCGTGCGAGGCATCCTGGGCGAGGATTCGCAATGCGTCGGCGGAGGCGGCGTTGTTCGGGGTGTAGATCTCGAGCCGATGGTCGGGGCTGTCGGGCTGGAGCCAGACCTGGTAGGCGATGCTCGCGGCTCCGATGGTGGGGTGTTGCAGGTGCATGTCCCCGACGGTGCAGTCGGCGACCTCTCCGGTCGCCCACATGGTCGCGAACTCGTCGCTGCGCATGGTGAGTTCTCCGATCAGTTCGGCCAGTCGAGCGTCAGTCGGGAAACGGCCTGCGGTGAGCCGCAGGTAAGCCACGTGGACGCGTGCGAGCTCCTCCCAGTTGCGATGGAGGTTCCGGGTGAGCGGGTCGAGGAAGAACATCCGTGGGATCGAGGGACGCCGGTCCGGAGCGTTCGGCGCATCGAAGTCGATGTGCTCGGCGAACAGCGCGTGGCCGGTGCGGTTCCACGCGAGCACGTCTCCTCGCCGACCCAGCAGGAGCGCTGGGGTCGCGTCGCCGAGGGTGGCGAGGAGAGCCAGAACGCGCTTGTGGGACTCCTCTGGGCCGGGGTCCGACAGTCCAGGGGCGGCGGACTGGCGAGCGAGATTGTGCAGGTGCGCGGTCTCTACGTCGTCGAGCTGCAGCACCCTTGCCAGGGCCTTGAGTACCTGCTCAGAGGCGGTTTCCGCCTGCCCCTGCTCCAACCGGGTGTAGTACCCGGGACTGACTCCGGCAAGCTGGGCCAGTTCTTCGCGACGCAACCCCGGGACTCGTCGAGCGGTGCCGTAGGTGCGCAGTCCGATCTCGGCGGGCGTGATCCGATCCCGGCGACCTTTCAAGAACGTTCCCAGGCTCTCCATGGCATCGAGGGTATGCACGCCGCGGTGAGCATGGGTGCACCTGCTGGGTGTACCCATAGCAAGGGGATGGCCGTCCGACTTGGCGGCCCTGAGCGTGGACGACATGAATCAACAGCACACGAGTGCGCCGGGTGTACGGGCCTGGCTTGGTCTCTTCGTCGTCCTGGGGCCGGTACTGCTGGTCTCGATGGACGGGTCGATCCTGTTTCTGGCAATGCCCCGGATCAGCCAAGCACTGGCGCCGACAGCCGAGCAGGCCCTGTGGGTCCTGGACATCTACGGTTTCGCCGTCGGATCGCTGCTCATCGTGTTCGGCAGCCTCGGCGATCGATACGGCAGGCTGAAGCTCCTCATGATCGGCACGACGATCTTCGGCCTGGCATCCGCGGCGGCGGCGTTCGCTCCCAGTCCGGAACTGCTCATCGCCGCTCGTGCGCTGATGGGCGTCGCAGGGGCCACCCTGCTCCCCTCCGCCTTGGCGCTGTTGAGCGAGCTGTTCGTCGACCCACGGCGCCGCGCACAGGCCATCGGTATCTTCGCAGCCGCATTCGCCACCGGCTTCGCGATCGGCCCGGTCATCGGTGGCGTGCTGCTGGAGAGGTTCTGGTGGGGATCGGTCTTTCTGATCAACCTCCCCGTCGTCGGCCTGTTCCTGGTCTTCGCACCAGTCCTGCTCGGTGAGGTTCGCGCGACTCGCCCCGGCCGCGTCGACGTCACCAGCGTCGTCACCTCTGCTACCGGCCTCCTGCTGGCGATCTACTCTCTGAAGCGCATCGCGGCCGAAGGCCTCTCGCCCCTCCCCGTCCTGGCAGGACTGACCGGGGCGGTGCTGCTGGCGTGGTTCGCGACCCGGCAGCGGCATCTGCACCATCCACTGATGGATCTCTCCCTGTTCGGTGACCGCACCTTCACCGTCGCGATCGTCACCGGCCTGCTGCCCTTGGCGGCATGGTCTGCGACCGCCTACCTGGCGGGCATCTATCTCCAGTCGGTGCTGGGACTCGCGGTCCTGCAAGCGGCCCTCCTCGCACTCCCTGGAGCCGCGGTGCTCACCATCACCTGCATCATCACGCCGGCCGTAGTCGACCGCGTCGGCAAGCGCACCGCCCTGCTCATCTGCCACTTCTCCATCGCTGCCGGGCTGCTGCTTCTGCTCCCCACCACCGTCCACGGTGGCGTCGGCTGGTACGTCGCCTCCACGGTCGTCGCGGGCGTCGGCTACGGCCTCTCCTTCGCACTCGTCGCGGACACCGCCGTCGGCGCGGTCCCCCCGGAACGCGCCGGGGCGGCCGGAGCCATCGCCGAGACCAGCAACGAGATCGGAAACGCCCTCGGCATCGCACTCCTCGGCTCGCTCGCCGCACTCCTCTTCCGGCTCCAGGGCCCAGCCTTCGCCCCGACCCTCGACGAGACACTCCAGATTCCGAAACTGACCACCACTTTCGTAGATGAAGCAAAGTCCGCCTTCGTGCTCGGACTGCACGCGTCGGTCGCCGTGGCCGGCCTCCTGCACGTCGCACTCGGCGTGCTTGCCTCCCGCTGGCTCCCCCGACCGGGCCAGAACAACGCGGCACCCTTCTCAGACAAGCCAGTCGATCTCGCAGAGAGCGAGGCGCGATGACTCGGGCCGAAGCACCCTTGTGGATCGAGGTACGGGGTCAGGTGCGCGGCCACCGCCGTGCGCGACCCGGAGCCAGAGCACACGCAGCGTCGACACCACGCGTATGCCAGGGCCTTCGGCGACACGGACGACTGGACCCCCGGCCTCCTGCGTACCGACGCCTTCATCGCTCCACGACCACTCCCGCGTCGCCGAGATGACTTCCGCGGCTACTGGGAGAACAGGCCGGACTTCGCCGATGCCATGCGCGGCAGCGACCAGACCCTGCATCGCCGGCGGGACGGGTACGAGATAAGCCCGGGACCAATGGCCCGGTCGCGGCCGGTTAGTCGGCCGAGCGCGCCTCGGGCTCGGTCGAAACTTGACGCCCGCGCTGGTCAGGGGCCTGATGGGGGGCGCCCCTGCGGGGGGCGGGTGCTTCCGCACCGGGAATGTGGGGGCGAGGCGGCGAGGGTGACGGCGGCGAGCCGGGCGCCCTGCGCACCGCTGACGGGGTGCTCAGTCCGATGGCGACCGTGAGAGCCGACGGGCATGCCTCAGGTCGACACGGTGCGGCGTCGGTAGATGGTGAGCAGGGTGCTGTCGCCGTACACCGTCGCTTCGCTGAGCGTCCACGCGGTCTTGTCCGGCGTCTGTGCCCAGAGCCGGCGGCCGTGGCCGAGGATGAGCGGTGAGGTCATGAGGTGGATCTCATCGACCAGGTCGAGAGCGAGGAGGCTCTGGGCGAGTCGGATGCTTCCGGCCACGGAGATCTCACCGTCGACCTCTTGCTTGAGCCGGGTCACGTCCTGTGCCAGGTCGCCGCTCAGCACGGTCGTGCCTGCCCACTCGGGGTGGGTGAGGGTGCGGGAGACGACGTATTTGGGCATGGTGTTGTACTTGTCGGCGAGCTCGCCCTCGGCTTGGGGCCAGGCTGCGGCGAAACCCTCGTAGGTCTTGCGTCCCAGGAGAAGCGCCGCGGCCTGGAGCGATTCGGTCTCTTTGTATCGTTCGCCGTCGGGTCCGCGGTCGAACTCGAAGGTCCAGTTCTGGTACTTGAAGTCCTCTCCGCCGGGAGCTTCCACGACGCCGTCGATGGAGGTGAACTCGGTGAGCACGATCTTTCCCATGTCAGTTCTCCTTGATGAAGGCGCGCAGCGCGGCGGCCAGCACGTCGGCGGTGGTCGAGTGCTCCTCACCCGTGACGGGCGCGAGGGTGGAGGTGGGCAGGTGCGCGGCGATGGCGCGGGAGCCTGCTGCCAGGGCCGGCCATGTGTCGATCCCGTGCATCACCAGGACCGGGATGTCGATGTGCTTCCACAGCTCGGGGCGCAGCGGCTTGCCGGAGAGGGTGTCGCCGAGCTGGCGGGCGTCGTAGGCGATCGTGGGGGCGACGGCCTCGAGTCCTGCCCAGAAGTCCTGCTCGCGCATCCCGGCGACTGCCTCTTCGGGCATCAGGACTGCGGCGGTCATGAACAGGGCGACCGCATCGCCCGGTCGGCCGCCGGCGATGGCCGCGTCGAGGCGTTCGACGTAGTCGTCGGGCAGCGGGGGGCGGGCGCCGTCGACGGCGGCGTTCGGCTCGAACAGCGCGAGACGCGCGATCGACACGCCGTCCTGGGCGGCGTTGAGCGCGAGATTGCCGCCGGAGGACCAGCCGAACACGGTCACCGGCCGCCCCCGGCCGGCCTGCTCGATGATCGCCTCAAGGTCCTCGAACTCGCGCTCGACGACGTAGGGCGGGGTGTCGCCGCTCTCGCCGCGACCGCGCCGGTCGTAGTTGATGACCAGAAACTCGTCGGCGAGCAGTTCCGCCGTCTCCTGGTTCACTGGGTTCGTGGCGCGATAGGCGGTCGCGCCGTCGATGATGACGATCGGGTCGCCGGCGCCCCACGCCGTGTAGGCGATGGTAGTGCCGTCGGCAGAAGTGACGGTTCCTTCTGGCATCGGAGTGGCCTCTCTTTGTGTCGTGTGCAAGCGGTTACGGTCACCGCTTGCGCGACACTATGAGCCGACCGGATTCTCGGGCTTGTACAGAAGCGACAGTGGATCCGCAGTGGGATCTGGCTGCCGCAGTTGCGTGGCGGTTCGGCCGATGAACCGTTGCAGGGAGCGGGCCAGGTGCGGCTGGTCGTAGTAGCCGAGCCGGTGCACGACATCCAGGGCGGGGACCCCCGCCCCGAGCAGTGCCGCAGCCTCCCGCGCCCGTTCGATCTGACGGATCGCGCCCTGGGTGAGTCCGGTGGCCGCGGCCACGCGGCGTTGCACCGCTCGCGCCCCGATCCGTGCTGCGCCGCCCCACACCACCTCGTTCACGAGCGGGTCACGGACCAGAACGCCGGCGCGCACGAGCTTCTCCACGAGCATTTCCGCGTCGTCGAAGTCGGGGATCTCCCACTCCTCGTCGCGGAGGAGGAACGTACGTTCGGTCACGTGCGGACTGCCACAGCCGCCGTCGACGAGCGCGCCGATCGGGAGGTGGGGCATCGAGGTGCCATGCGCGAAGGTGATCCCGAACGACTCCGAGTCGCCCACCGTCTCGGCACTCGACGCTGTCGTCTCCGGTCCGCGGACGGCGGCGTGCATGACGCCTTGCTGCTCCCAGAAGACCAGTTCCCAGGTCGACGTGGCGATCGAGGTCATCTTGGCCACCTCGGAGGTGCGGCCGCGCCAGATCCGTGCCACGTAGGGCGAGTCCGATCCGCGATGGTCACTCTCGATCGGCATCGTCCACCCCCTGAACCGATCACCGTCCGCCTGTGGTCGAGGTTATCTCCACGCGGAGCGTGCGGCTCAGCCACCGTCGACAGTGCGACCGCGCCCGAAGTCGGTTCTGCGTCACGCCGGGCCTGGGAGGCTGATGACGCAGATTTCCCAGTTTTGATCAACGCCACCCGGGCGCCTCGTGCCCGAGCCTTCGGTCTCTGCCGCCTCGGTCCCCCCGACACGATCGTCCGCACCGTCGAACTCGGGGTCACGATCACCGACGCCGCGGTGCACGGAGAAGCGTCGGTGGTGTGGTGCGACGTCGTCGGTTCGGTGCCACCATCCCCGAACGCGTCTGACATCCCGACGTTGTCCGGCCGGATCAGCCGAAGTTGTCGGATCCGGGCCGCGCTGTTCGTAGCCGGGTTGAGACGCCGTCCACGGGGGCGGCTGTGACAACCACAGGAGATGCCGGCCGATGTCGCACACACAAGCCAAGGTCCACCGGATGTTCGAGCTCCTCGAGCCGATCGCCACCGTCACCTTTTCCGATATCCCGAACGAGGCGTTCCTGGCCCTCGGCATGCGCGACTACTGGGACGGATACTTCGCCGGCCGGGCCGCGCCGCTGGGGCCGGCGCCGGCCGAGGTGGTGCACGCGGTCTTCTACAACTTCGCCGACGGCGAGGTGGCACGCCACATCCCGTGGGTATGGGGAAAGATCAGCCCGCAGGAGGCGATCGCCGTGCGCGAGCGGAGCAGCGCCGCCGCGCTCCGGCAGCTGATCGGGCAACTCGCCGACTCCCCCGGTCTGGTGCGGGCCGCCGACCTCGCCACCCGGGCAGCGGTCAGCGCGCCGACCGAGGGCCGAGCGCTGTACGCCGCCCTCCGGGCGCTCGACGTTCCCAAGGAGCCGGTGGCCAGGCTCTGGCATGCGGCGACGCTGCTGCGCGAGCACCGCGGGGACGGCCACAACGCCGCCCTCGTCGCCCACGGCATCGGGGGCACCCAAGCCCACGTCCTCATGGCCCTCTCCCTCGGCATGAGAGCCGAGGAGTTCGGCCGCCTGCACCACCTGCCCAAGGCGCGACTGGCCGCCGTCATCGACGGGCTACGCGGCCGCGGCCTCGTCAACGCCACCGGCGGGTTCACCGACGCCGGCCGGGAGACCAAGAAGCGGATCGAGACCCTCACCGACGAGCTGGCGGCACCGCCGTACAACGTGCTCAACGCGGCCGAACTCCACGAGCTCGTCGCGGAACTCGAGCCGATCGCCACCGCGGCACGGAGCTACGACGCCTGAGCAGGCATATGCAAGAGACGCCGCACCCCCCGGCCCAGCCACCGAGGTGATCATTGCGCCCGATCACCCGCACGGTGGAACCGGAGGGCGCCGCCCCGGCCTCACGAAGCTCATGTCCGTCCAGTGCCGCCAGTTCGAGCCGTCGTCAGTGCGCTCCCATTCGGCCGTCATGGACTCGCCGTCTTCGGCGATCACCAGCGTCGCCCGCTCCGTCTCGCCGGCGACCGCCACTTCCACCGGCTGCGTCCCGAGGGGTTGCCCGAGGCGGTGACGTTCCTGGAAACGATGGGGTCCTCGCTCGGCCGCCTCCAGCACGAAGCCGGGCAAGAAGAACGCGCACACCCGCGACCAGGACGCGAAGGGATCTTTGGGAGCAGGACGATTGAGCAGACGTCGCACATCCGTGCGCGTCCTGAGACGGTCTGGCGGTATTTCACCGACCCGGCACGCCTGGCGCAATGGTGGGGAGCGGCCGAGCTGGACGCGCGCCCCCGGCGGCACTCTGCGGGTCGCGATGCGCGGGGGCCCACGTCCGGTGATGCGCGGACGATTCGTTGAGCTCGTACCGTAAAGCGTCTCGTCTTCACCCTCGGCTGGGAACCCGCGCAGGGAGCGCCCCGACGCGGGCGGGTTGACCACCAAGGTCAGCTCGGCCGTCGACGGGGCGCGGAACGCCGCTGACGTTCGTGGTCACCGCCGGCAACGCCACCGACTGCACCGCCTTGCCCAGAGGATCTACGATGCGTAACTGGGCTGCTCTGCGGCGCGGCGCGTTCGGGTCCGCTCAGCCGCGCGGCGTCGCGCGTCGCCCTCTCCGGTCGATGGCGCGCACCTGGCCGCCCCTGGAGACGACGAACGGCGTGGCCGCCCGGAGATGGCCCCGGGTGAGCCGTACCGCCTCCACATGGTCACCGTTCTCGATCGCCCGGCTGATGCGCAGATGGGCGTTGATCACTTCGCGGCGGAGCTTGAGCGCGGGGTAGTCGCCCTCGTCCACCGCCGACCGCGCCCAGGTGATCTCCTGCGTGCTCCAGAGGCTCTCCAGGATGCCGGCGAGCACGTCGAGGGTGCTGTTGCCCGCGGCGACCACGAGCTCCTCGTGAAACCTGGTCGCCATGGCGGTGAAGGCGACGCCGTCCTCGAGCTGCCCCTCGTCCGGGGTGCACAGCGACGCGAGCTTCCTGCCGATCGACACATGGCTGCGACGCCGCGCCGCCTCTTCGGCGCAGAGCGGTTCGAGCATGTTGCGCGCCGCGGCGAGGTCCGCCAGGGGGATCTTGCGGGAGTGCAGGAGGAGACCCACGTGGTAGGCGGCGGAATCGTGCGTCGGATGCAGCACGACCATGCCGCCGCGCTTCCCCCGCCGGACCTTGACCAGTCCTTCCGTCTCGAGGATCCGGAACGCCTCGCGGAGGCTGGGCCTGCTGACCTGGAACTCCTCGAGCAGCACCGCCTCGGTCGGGAGCTCGGAGCCGTCGGCGAGCTCCTCGTCGAGGATGCGCGCGCGCAACTGCGCCGCGACGGCCTCGGCGACACTGAGGCTCGTCAGCGGGGGCGGCCCACCGCCGATGCGGAGGACTTCACGCTGCGGTGCCACTGTCCACACTGCCTTTCGCCTGTCGCCTGTCGTACCAGCAACATAAGATTGTAATCATTTACCGATGGTAGGCAAACGGGGGGGAGTGGCCGGCGGGGCGCCCTAGCGGTCATACTGTTCCCGACCAGTCGGTTGGCCGTAAACCGGTCCGGCGAACCCAGGAGGAGCCGCCCTCGACGAGGCCGAGAGGGACCCCCGCTGCCGGGCCCCCGCGTCGACGCCGGGGAGGCGCTGCGCATCGGGCTGCTGGCCGAGGTCACCGAACCCGGCGCGCTCGGCGACCGGGTCGACGAGGTGCTCGACACGCTCCTCGCCGCGGCGCCGATGTCGCTCGAACTCACCAGGCGGGCGATGCGGCTCGCCCTCGAACCCGCGGTCACCCCTGTGATCCGCGGGCGGTTCAGAGTGTCTCGCCGCCGTCGATGGCGACCGTCTCACCGGTGACGAAGCCGGCCTCCTCGCCGCTGAGGTACGCCACAAGGGAGGCGAGTTCCCCGGCCTCACCGGCGCGGCCCGCCGGAACACGGCGCAGCATCCTCCTGACACTCTCCTCGTTCTCGAACTGCGCCCTGCTCATCTCGGTCGGGAAGTGGCCCGCGGCGACGGCGTTCACCGTCACGCCGTACCTTCCCCACTCGCGCGCCAGGGACCGCGTGAGCTGCACGAGCCCGCCCTTCGCGGTGTCGTACGCCGAAGTGAAGGGCACGGTACGGCGCACGACGTTCGAGACGACGTTCACCACGCGCCCGTACCGGCGCTCGATCATGCCGGGCCCGAACGCGCGCAGCACCCGCACGGCTCCGGTGAGGTGCACGTCGAGCACCCCGGCCCACTCCTCGTCGCTCACCGGCTCGTCGAAGCCCGGGTGTCCGGTGAGGCCCGGGAGCGGCACGAACGGCTTGTAGAGGAGCACACCGGCGTTGTTGACCACGATGTCCACGTGCCCGAACCGTGCCTGGACCTCGGCTCGCGCGCGATCGACCTGTTCGGACGAGGTGACGTCGACGACCAGGCCGACGGCACCGACGCCTTCGGCCGCGGCCAGTTCCGCCGTCTCGAGGACCTCGGCTTCGGTGCGCGCCAGCGCGACGATGCCGGTGCCCTGGGACGCCAGGCGCAGGCAGATCGCGCGCCCCAGGCCGCGGCCGGCGCCCGTGACGACGGCGGTCCGTCCGGTGTCCGTCATGGCCGCCTCACCACAGGCCGCCCTCGCGGCGTACCACGAGCGCCCCGTGCAGTTCGCGCAGCCTGTTCGCGCGCTTGCCGCAGCGAAGCTGCATCGACTTCGCCCGGCGGAAGTGGTGGTGGAGAATGTGCTCCACGGTCGTGCCCACTCCGCCGTGCACCTGCGCTCCGGTGAGCACGGCCTCGACGTAGGACCTGGCCGCGGCGAAGAGCGCCGCGCCGGCGATCGCCGTCTCGTGGGCTGAGGGCTCCGCCCGTGTCAGCGCCTCGTCGGTCAGGAGCCGGGCGCCGTCGACGGCGATGGACATCCGGGCCAGGTGATGGCGGACCGCCTGGAAAGCGCCGATCGGCCGGCCGAACTGGTGCCGCGTCTTGGCGTACCGCGTGCTCTGCGCGAGAACCTCCTCGGCTCCGCCGACCATGGCGCTCGCCCGCAGCAGGTTCGCCCGTGCCAGCGCGTACTCCGCGTCGGCGGCGGGTACGTCGTCCCGCAGCGCGGTGGCCGCGGGCAACCCGACTCCGTCCAGGTCGAGCAGGGACTCACGCTCGTTGTCGACGCTGGGGACGGCGACGCCCCGCTCGCCCACGACCTCCGGCGGCAGCGTCGCGAGCAGCCAGCCGTCCGAGTCGGCGCGGGGTACCAGCACGACCGCGGTGCCGGCCGCGGTGAGCCACTCCACGACCGCGGCGGATCCGGAGAGCAGGAACGCTCCCCCGCCGACGGCCCGCGCGCGCACGGTCCGGTCCGCGGACGCCACCACCGCCGCGGGACTCCCGCCGGCGATGCGCGCCATCAGCTCGTCGGCCCGCTCGTCCGACCCCAGCGAGGCGAGCAGCGTTCCGGTCCGCATGGTCTGCAGCAGCGGCGAGGCGTACGCCGCGCGGCCGATCTCACGGGCCACCATCGCCGCCGCGGCGAGGCTGCCGTCGCCGCCGCCGACCCTCTCGGGAAGGTTCACCGCCGTCCACCCGAGGCCGGTCATCTGCTTCCACCGGGCCTGCTCGTGACCGTCCTCGGACTCCTCCTGCTCGTTGAGGTAGGAATTGCCCACGAAGCCGGACAGGAAGGACCGCGCGGTCGAGGCGAGTTCGGCCTCGTCCCGGGTGAGCATGCTGTCGGTCATCGCGGCAACCCCAGGCTCTGTGTGGCGATGATGTCGAGCTGGATCTCGTTGGCGCCGCCACCGAACCGCCATACCGGCGACGACTGGAGGCCGTGTTCGAGATGGCCGTGCGCCGGGGCGTGCTCGGAACCGTGGGCGATCGTCCCGAGCTCGCCGATCAGGTCGAGCCCGGTGTCGCAGATGCGCTGCCTGAGCTCGCCCCACCAGATCTTGTTGGCCGACGCCTCGGCCCGCGGCACGCGGTCCTCGGCGAGGATCCGGGCCCCCCGCAGGGCGAACAGCCGGCAGATCTCGACGTCGACGGCGAGTTCGCCCATCGCCACCTGGAGCGCGTGGGCCTCGGGCGTGTGGCCGTCCAGCAGGCCGCACTCCTCGGCCCAGCCGCGGAGCTGGCGCAGCTCCCAGCGCGGTTCGTTGTGAAAGAACATCCGCTCGAAGTTGAGCACGCAGACCACGACGGCCCAGCCCTCGTTCTCCTCGCCGATCCGCCAGTCCTCGTGGACGCGCACGTCGTCGAGGAACACCGCGTTGGTGCGCTCCCCGCCCTGCGTGAGGATCGGCTGGACCGTGATGCCCGGCGCGTCCATCGGGAGGACGAACAGGGTGATCCCCCGGTGCCTGTCCTCCTGCGCCCCGGTGCGCGCGGCCAGCCACAGGTGGGTGGCGACCGACGCCCCGGTCGTCCAGATCTTCTGGCCGTTGACGACGTACTCGTCGCCGTCCTTCACGGCCCGCGTGCGCAGCGCCCCGAGATCGCTGCCCGCGTCGGGCTCGCTGTAGCCGATCGCGAACTCGCGCTCCGCGGCCAGGATCGGGGGGAGGAGCTCGCGTTTCTGCTTCTCGTTGCCCATCAGCGCGATCGTTGGGCCGATCGAGTTGAGCGTGAGCAGGCCGTTGGGGAGCCGGCGGTCGTAGAGTTCCTCGCAGAACAGCCACTGCTCGATCCACCCGAGCCCGCGGCCGCCGTACTCCACTGGCCAGGAGACGCCCAGCCACCCGTCGGCGGCGAGCCGTTTCAGGAACCGGCGGCCGTTCTCCCGGGGCTGCATCGGATCCTCGATGTTCTCCGCGCGGGTCGCCTCGACGAGCTCCGGGTCGAGGCCGTCGAGGTAAGTGCGCAACTCCGCCAGGAAGTCCAGGTGCTCGGGGCCCACCACTTCTCGCATGCAGGAGAGGCTAGGGCGCACTCCACCCTTAGTCAACCGTATGGTCGGTTAAATCGATACTCACCTCCACAAGCGGCGAACCGGCCGCCGACTCGGCGACCGGAGCGGGTACGCGCACCTGATCTGCCCCACCGGCGCCTCGCAGGCCACACGGCGAGCCGCCGACCGGTGACACGCGAGGGCCCATTACCTGCAAAGACTTGTCAACCAACCGAATGGTTGGATATACAGGAACCGTCGGTGGCAGCGACGGGGGCGGGGTGGCTGGTGAGCGCGGAACCACAGGCCGTCGTCGGCATCGACGGTGCGGTGGCGGAGCTGATCCTCAACCGGCCCCGCAGGCTGAACGCGATCACCGAAGAGATGCTGCTGGCCATCGAGGACGGCATCGACCTCATCGAGGCACGGCGGTCGGTCAGGGCCCTCGTCGTCCGGGGCGAGGGCCGCGCCTTCTGCGCCGGCGCCGACCTGGCGGCGGCCGGGTTGCGGCTCGACGACGCGGACGAACTCGCGGGGCACGCCGCGATCTGGCGACGCGTCCTCCAACGGCTCGAATCGTCGCCCGTCCCCTCCATCGCGGCCGTGCACGGCGTCGCGGTCGCCGGCGGCCTCGAGTTGACGCTGGCGTGCGACATGGTCGCCATGGCCGCCGACGCGAGGATCGGCGACGGCCACGCGAAGTGGGGCCTGTTCCCCTCCGGAGGAGTGACCCAGCGGCTGCCCCGGACCACGGGGAAGCGGCACGCCTCGTGGCTGCTCTTCAGCGGCGAGCTCGTCGACGCCCGGGAGGCGCTGGCCATCGGTCTCGTGAACGCCGTCGTCCCTCCGGAAGAGCTGCTCGATCACGTACGGGACATGGCCCGCACGATCGCCGCCCGAAGCCCGGCGGCCGTCGCGTCCATGAAACAGGCGGTCCGGGCCGGATCCGACGGGGCCGCCCTCGGCGCGGGGCTCGATCTGGAAGGGCGGCTTCTCCAGGAGCACCGGCATCGGCCCGACATGAAGATCGGACAGGCCGCGTTCACGTCCCGTACGGATCCCCGCTTCCCCGACCTCTGACACCTTCCAGCCCGCACCACGACATGGACCGCGCGAGAGCACCGCGGCCGCGTGCCACCGGCTTCGGCACCGACATTGAGGAATCGCCCGTGCAAGAAGCGAACTTTCCCCGGCTCCTGATCCCCGTCGTCGAGCGCCAGCCCGACCACCTCGCGGTGATCGGGGCGTACGACGGCGGCTACCGGGCCACCTACGCGGAGCACCTCGACCGGGTCCTGCGGCTCAAGGCGGCCTTCGGCCGCGAGCTCTCGCTCGCCGAGCAGGACCGCTTCGCCGTCCTCGCCGGCAACAGCCACCGCTTCCTCGAACTCTGGCACGCGGCGCTGTTCGGCGCCGGGGTGATCAATCCCCTGAACCCCAGGCTGGCCGCATCGGAACTGGAGTTCATCCTGCGGGACTCGCGCACGCGGGTGATCTTCGTCGACAGCGAGCACGCACCGGTGGCGGACCGTCTCCGGTCGACCACCGGCATCGAGAAGGTCGTCCTGCTCGACGACGGCGACCTCCCGCACGACATCCGCTACGAGGACCTCGTCTCCGCGCACGCGCCGGCCGCCGCCGACGAGCCGGACGAGGACGACGTGGTCGTGCTCATGTACACCGGCGGCACGACCGGGACCCCCAAGGGGGTGCTCCTCCAGCAGAGGGCCCAGGTCTCGACGATCTACCACATGGACTTCATGTACCGATACTTCAGCCACGACGACGTGTGCCTGCTCAACACCCCCATGTTCCACGTCGCCGGCTGCCTCGGGACCATGGGCACCCCGGCGGCGGGGAACGTGGCCGTCATCCAGAGGTCGTTCGACCCGGCGAGCACCATCGCCGCGGTGGAGGAGCACGAAGTCACCCTCCTCGGCCTCGTCCCCACCATGATCTCCATGCTGCTCGCCCACCCGGACTTCACGCCCGAGAAGTTCCGCACCGTGCGTGGCCTCGCCTACGGCGGATCCCCGATGCCCGAGGCGCTGATCCAGCGGGTGCTGGAGGTCTTCCCGGGCTGCGAGCTCTTCCAGGTGTACGGGATGACGGAGATGGCGGCCGTCCTGACGTGCCTGCGCACCGCGGAGCACCGCGGTGAGCGCGCCCGCTCCGCCGGGCGGGCGCTTCCGGGCGTGCGCGTCGAGGTGCACGACCCCGCTTCGGGGCGCCCGGTGCCGCGGGGCGGGGTCGGCGAGGTGGTCGCCCGCTCCGGCAGCGCCATGCTCGGTTACTGGGAGAGGCCGGACGAGACCGGCCACGCGTTGCGGGACGGCTGGTACCGCACCGGCGACATGGGCTACCTGGACGACGACGGCTACCTGTTCCTCACCGACCGGCTCAAGGACATGATCATCTCGGGCGGCGAGAACGTGTACTCGACGGAGGTCGAGAACGTCCTGTCGAGCCATCCCGCCGTGCAGCAGGCGGCCGTGATCGGCGTTCCGTCGGAGGCATGGGGGGAGGCGGTCCATGCCGTGGTGGTCGTGCGGGACGGCCACGAGGTGACCGAGGAGGAGCTGATCGGGCATGCGCGCGAGCGGCTGGCCGGCTACAAGGTGCCCAAGTCCGTGGAGCTGCGCACCGAGCCGCTGCCGATGTCGGCGGCGCTCAAGGTGCTCAAGCGCGAGCTGCGCGAGGAGTACCGGGCCGGGGACCGGTCCACGCGGCAGTGAGGCGTGGCCCCGGGCTTCGCCCGGGGCCACGCCTTCGTGGGTGCTGGTCCGTCAGGTGAGGTTGTGCTCGTACTCGGGGACGACGAACGAGTCGGGCTTGCGGACGTCCCCTTCGATCGTCTTCCCGTCGACGTACGGCTCGTCGGAGTAGAACTGCTTCGACCACCGCCGGAACCGCCCGTAGTACAGGTCCTCCCCGCCGGCGAACGGGGGGTGCTCCACGTAGCGCTGGTTCTCCCAGATCGCGAAGTCCCGGCGGATCTGGACGTTCTGAAACTCGATCATCTTCTTCGCCCGTCCCGTCGGCTCGTCCGAGTCGCTGCCCGGCTCGCGGGTCACCGAGATGGTGCAGAAGATCTGGGAGTGCTCCCCGTCGACGGGGGTCGTCGCGGTCAGCTGGTTGTTGACCATGTCGTCGATGTGGAACCGGGCGTTGGACAGGCCCAGTCCCCAGGCCTCCGTCTCCGTCTCGCCGTCGACCGGGCCGTCCGGGGTCAGCCAGGTCGCGGGCCGTCCGTACCCGAACCAGTAGCCGATGCGGGTGTGCAGGTAGTGCTTCTCCTCCTTCCAGAGGAGCGGTCGGCCGGGCTGGCCGGCGCCGTGCACGACGGGGAAGTGGAAGTAGTCGGGGGTGTTCTCGACCGGCGACTGCACGACGATCCTGCGGATGCCGACGTGGTCGGCGCCGTAGGGATAGATCGGGTAGTTGTTCACCTGGTCGCCGAACTCCGGGATGCCCGGCCACTCCCAGAACGGCTCGCGGCCGAACGCGTCGTACCAGGTCAGGATGATCCCCTGCACCTCGCGCGTCTGCCACCGGTCGAGTCCGACCCGGCGGGTCGCCGCGGGCGCGTAGGGGATCTCGTGCAGCTCGCCGCCGGCGGTGAACCGCCAGTCGTGGAACGGGCAGGCGATGCACTCACCGCGGACTCTGCCGCCGTGGCCCAGGTGGGCGCCCAGGTGCGGGCAGTACGCGTCGAGCAGCGAGACCTCACCGCCCTCGGTACGGAAGAGGACGAGGTCCTTGTCGAAGTACTTGACCGGACGCACATCGCCCGGCGCCAGTTCCTCGGAGTATCCGATCTGGTACCACCCGGTCGGGAAGACGTCGTAGGGCCAATCCTTCATCAACGGGCTCCGATCAGATCGATACCAACTGACTAGTTGGTTAAGTGAACCAAGACAGGGGGCGGCAAGTCAAGCGGCACGGCGGTCCGGCCGAGCGCCGTCCCGCTCCGCCGGGCGCGGACCGCGCTCAGTCCCAGGGGTCGGGCAGCCGGGGCCCGGGCTCCGGCCGCTCGGGCCCCGGCACGCGGGTCACGTGCTCGAGCAGCCCGAGGCCGGTCCTCCCGGCCCGCACGAAGTCGAACGGCGTGTACCCGGCCCTGACCCACGTGTCCGAGCCGCCGTCGGGACGCAGGAACGCCACGTGCTGGTAGCCCTCGGAGTGCCGCGGCGCACCGGTGACCACGGTCGCCGTTCCCAGCTCACATGTCACGCCCCACGGGACGCCGCGCTCGGGGCCCGCGACCCGGATCGCCGGGACGTCCAGGCGCTTCATCGCGTTGTGAAGCTGGAGCGCCGCCAGCCGGCCGCCGGCCACCGCATCGGTGCGGGCCGCGTACAGACCGGAATCGTCCTGGAATACCGCGTGGACGCGCGATCCGGCGCGGACGGCGGTGCTCGCGAACGGGCTCCGGCTCGACCACGCCTGACCGGAGACCCGGTGGATCACACTGCCCACCGCGAGAGTGCCGGTGAGGCGGTGCGCCTGGGCGGTCACCGCCACCCCGCCTCCGGTCGCGTCCCCGAGCCGGGCCGGCGGCGCCAGCGGCGCCAGCGCGACGTCGAGGAGCAGGGGGATCCGGCCCGCCCGCCGAGGCCGCGCGTCCCCACCCAGTTCCACGGGCTCTCCCGCTTCCCGGGCGCCGACCGCGATCCGCAGCGCGGAGCGCCCGGCGGCCTCCGCGACCACCATGTCGAAGTCCTTCCGGCCGCCGCCCGGTCCCGATTCGGACCACAGGGTCTGGCCGGAGTCCAGGAAGGCCACCACCCGGGCCGCCCGCGTCCGCCCCTCCCCGCGGACGGACACCGAGATCACCGCCCCCGGGTGCGCGCACACGAACACCCAGTCGCAGTGCGGGGCGGCGGACTCCGGTTGCTCGACAGGAACATCACGCAGCATGCGGGCAGGTTACCAACTAACCAGTCGGCTGGCTACACTGCCCACGGACACGCGCCACCGCTGGACCGCCGGCCGCGTGCGCTGCCGCGCGTGCTGCGCGTGGTGCCGCTGCGGGAGCCGTTCTCCTGGGACATCCGCAAGATCAGGATCTAGGCCCCGCACGGGGCACCGAGCGCGAGTGCCCGGCGCCGCACGGCGGCCGGATCCGTGCCGATCACCGACACCACCGGCACCGTGACGCCGGCGGCCACGTAAGCCGCGAGCCCGGCCCGGACGTCCTCCTCGGTGCCGGTGAGGAACAGCTCGTCGATCACCGAGTCCGGCACGGCGGCCACGGCGGCGCGCCGGTCCCCCGCCCGCCAGGACCGCCACATCGGCTCCAGCGCCGGCCCGCGGCCGAGCCAGCGGTGGTAGGCGCCGTAGACACCGGTGCTCAGGTAGGCCGCCACGAGCGGCCGCGCCAGGTCGCGGGCCGCGCCGAGGTCCTCGGCGCAGACGGTGAACAGCCGCGCCACGACCTCGGCGCCGGGATTCGCGTCGAGCACGAAGGGGAGCACGGTGCGCACGTCGTCGGCGCTCAGCCAGTTGAGGATCACGCCGTCGCCCTCCGCACCCGCCAGCCGCAGCATGCGCTCCCGGAGCGCGGCGACCAGGATCCGGGGCCGGTGCGGGGGCGTCCTCCCCAGGCGGAAGCCGTCGATGCGGATGGTGTCCGACTCGAACGCGACCCGCTCGCCCTCGAAGGCCCGCCGCAGGAACCGGATCGTGTCGCGCATCCGGCCATAGGGCCGCTCGAACTCCGCGCCGTGCCACCGGGTGACCATGTTCTCGCTCGAGGTGCCGATGCCGAGGCGGATCGGCGCGGTGCTCAGCTCGGCGAGGCCGAGCGCCTGCATCGCCAGCAGCGCGGGGCTTCGGGTGAAGACGCCGGCGATCGACGTCCCGACCCGGAGCCCGGGCTGGGACAGGGCCGCCACCGTCAGCGGGGCGAACGCGTCCGCGGCGGTCAGCTCGCTCGTCCAGACGTCGGTGTACCCCGCCGCGGCCACGTCCGCCAGGATTCCGGGCAGCTCGCCGAGGGGCTCCTCGCCGATCGGCAGGGTGAGCCCGATCCGCCTCATGGTCCGGCCACCACTCGCTCAGTCCCCCGCCCAGCGGGGCGCCCGCCGCTCGGCGAAGGCGCGGGGGCCTTCGGCCGAGTCCGGGTGCCGCCAGTGGTCCATGATCGTCTGCCAGCCCTCCTCCATCGACGACCGCAGGAGCCTCCCCTCCAGCGACCGCAGCGCTCCACGGGTGGCCGCGACGGCCGCCGGTGAGTTCGCCGCCACCAGAGCGGCCAGCTCGCGTGCACGCTGGAGCAGGTCCACGCCGGGGACGACCTCGCTGACCAGGTCGCACGCCAGCGCCGCGGCGGCGTCGAGCCGCTCGCCCCGGCCGAGGAGGGCCAGGCGCAGCAGCCGGGGGATCGGGACGCGGAGCGCCAGCGAAACCGGCTCGAGCGCGCTCACCTGCCCCACCGACACGTGCGGGTCGACGAAAGCCGCGGACTCGGAGGCGATCACGATGTCCGCGTCCGCCACGAAGTGCAGGCCGCCTCCGGCGCAGATCCCGTTGACGGCCACGATCACCGGCACGTCCAGGTGCGGTCCGGGCAGGAACGCCAGCTCGTCGTCCACGCCGGCCCCGCGGGGGCCGCGCTCGCCCGCCAGGTCCCCCATGTCCGCTCCGGAGCAGAACGCGCGCCCGGTGCCGGTGAGGACCACGACGCGTACCGACCGGTCCCGCGCCGTGCCGCGCCACAGCTCGGTCAGCTCACCGGTCATCGTCCGATCGAACGCGTTCAGCCGGTCCGGGCGGTGCAGTGCCACGTGCAGGACGGGCCCGTCGGCGTGCACCGCGATGGTCTCGTAGCTCATGTCGTGCCCCTTCAGCGGTTCCGCGGCAGCCCCAGCACGCGCTCGCCGATGATGTCGCGCTGGATCTCCGACGTCCCGCCGTAGATCGTGGCGCCGAGCGACTCGATGCGGTCCTCGATCAGCTGCGGGTCGGTGAGCCCGTCGGGACCCGCCGCCTCCATCGCGAACCGCGTGGCCCGCTGCGCGGTCTCCGACCCGAACGCCTTGAGGACGAGGAACTCCGGGGCCTCCCGGCCGGCCATCCGCTCGAAGACGCTGCGGAGCCCGGTGAACCGGATCGCCTCGGAGTCCGCAAGGAGGCGGCCGAGCCCGGTGAGCTGCTCGTCGTCGAGAGTGCCGCTCCTGAGCAAGGGGTCCACGGCCTGCTCGATCTCCAGCCAGTTGCCGACCCAGATCATGTCGCGCTCGTGCTCCAGGCTCTCCGACGCGACGCGCCAGCCCTCGTTGAGCGGACCTAGGAGACCCTCCGCCGGAATCCGTACCTCGTCCAGGAACACCTCGCAGAACGCGTCGACCGAGTCGGCCGCCCGCGGGATCGGCCGGATGTCGACGCCCGGGGAGTGGAGGTCGAGGATGAGGCACGAGATGCCCGCGTGCCGGCGGGCGTCGGGGTCGGTCCGCGCGTAGAGCGTGGCCCAGCGGGACTGGTGGGCCTGAGTCGTCCAGATCTTGGCGCCCGTGACGACGAAGTCCGCGCCCTCCCGCCACGCCTGAGTTCGCATGGAGGCCAGGTCCGAGCCGGAGCCGGGCTCGGACATCCCGAGCGCCCACCATTCGTCGCCTCGCAGGACCGGCCGCAGGAGCCGGTCCTGCTGCTGCGGCGTGCCGAATCGGCGCAGGCCGGGCGCGACCACGCCGACGCCCTGGACGTTGTGGAGCCGCGGCACCCGGCGCCGGGCGCCCTCGATCCGCACCGAGAGGGCATCGCCCGGCGCGAGGGAGCGGCCACCGAGGCCCGGCTCCCAGTCCGGCACCAGCCAGCCCGCTTCGAACTGGGCGACCTGGAAGTCGGTACGGAGCCGGTCGTCGTGACGGTAGTGGTCCACGCGCTCGGCGTAGTCATCGGGCAGCACGCCGGCGAGGAAGGCGGCGTACTCGGCCAGGACGTCGCTCATGCGGGCACCCCCCGCCGCGCCGCCACGGCCCGCCGGTAGCAGACGGCCGCCGAGCCCAGGAACGGCGCGGTCTGCTGAGCCCGCCGGAAGAACAGGTGCGCGTCCGACTCGAAGGTCATCCCCATCGCGCCGAGCACCTGCACGAGCGCGCGGGAGGCGTCGACCGCCGCCTCCGACGCCGCCGCCTTCGCCAGGAGCGACAGCTCGGCCCCCGAGGGCGCGGACGCCCCCGCGAGGGCGACGGCCGCCGCCCGGGTGAGCGACCGAGCGCGCTCCACCGCGACGTACACGTCGGCGAGCCGATGCTTCACCGCCTGGAAAGCGCCGATCTTCCGCCCGAACTGCTCGCGGTCGAGCGCATGGCGCACGGCCCGGTCCAGCGCCCCCGCCGCCGTGCCGGTCAGGTCCGCCGCGACGGCCGTGCGCGCGGGCGCCAGCACGGCGTCGAGCGGCCGCGGGTCGTCCGCGTGCGACAGCGGCGGCGTTTCTCCCGCGTCGAAGACGGCCACGGGCCGGCTCGGGTCCACGTGCCGGTGGACCTCGGCCGGGCCGAGGGCCGCGGCGTCGAACTGCGCGACGGTCACCCCCTGCTCTCGCGGCACCACGACGGTGAGCCGCTCGGCGAGGACGCCGTCGAGGACGACCAGGCGCCCGATGGCGGGGCGTCCCGGTCCGCTGACGCCGTCCGCCACCGCGAGCGCCGCCGGACGCGCGGGGTCGAGCGGAAGCACCCCGCCGGCCTGCGACAGTGTCTGCAGCGACATCGCCGTGGCCAGCAGCGGTGCGGGGACGAGCACCTCCCCCGCGGCCTCGAGCAGCGCGGCCGCGTCCACGAGCGTCCCGAGGCCGCCCGCCCACTCGGGCAGTCCGATGGACGTGTACTCGGCACCGGACACCGCGGCCCAGGCACCCTCGGGCTGCGAGCCGGCGAAGCACGCACGGACGGCCTCCAGCGGGAATCCGCCCCCGAGATGGCGGCGCACCGTCTCGGTCAGCTCACGACGCTCGTCGGTGAGGACCAGGTCACGCCAGGATTCGAGCACGCTCCCCGGCCACCGCTCCTCCGCCGGGCTCACGGACGCACCTCGGAAGTGGCGCCGGGCCGGTCGCGGCGTCCGCTCGCGAGCCGCTCGGCCAGGGCGTCCATGGCGGCATGGGTGTCCGGATGGTCGAACAGCACGAGGTGGCTCGCGTACTCGGCCCGCAACTGGTCCGCCATGCCGTCGGCGAACGAGGCGCGGAGCAGCCGCTTGGTGGCCAGGACGCCGAGCGGCGGCATGGCGGCGATCCGGGCCGCCAGCTCCATGGCGTGCTCCAGCAGTTCCTCGTCGGGCACCACCCGGGAGACCAGCCTCAGCTCCCGCGCCTCGGACGCGTCGAGCAGGCGCCCGGTGAACAGCAGCTCCGCGGCGGCCGACAGGCCGACGACGCGCGGGAGCAACAGGCTGATGCCGAGCTCGGGCGAGAGCCCGATCGGGGCGAACCCGGTGCCCAGCCGCGCCGAGGCCCCGGCGATCAGCACGTCGTGGAGCAGCGCCACGCCGAAGCCGCCACCGACGGCGGGCCCGTTGACCGCCGCGATCGTCGGCTTCTCCAGGGCCCACATCCGCTCCGTCCAGCGCCCGGCGTTCCCGAGCCGGTCGGCGCTCCGCTGCCGTTCGGTGAGCGGCGCCAGTCCCGTCTCGCCTCCGATGCGGTCACCGGACAGCAACTCGCGGGCGGGCGGCCGCGGGCCGCCCGCCAGCTCCGCGGCGTCGGCCCCCACGCAGAAGCTGTCGCCGGCACCGGTCGTGACGACCACGTGAACGTCGTCGTCGTCCGCCGCCTCGCCGAAGGCGGCGGCGAGGTCGCGGAGGATCGTCCCGCCGATGGCGTTGTGGCGGTGCGGGCGGTTCAGCCGCACCAGCATCACGTGGCCCTGCCGCTCGACGAGCACGTCCCCGTCCCGCGCGGTCACGCCGAGGCCCCCTCGGGCCGCCGGTCATGGCGGCTCGCGACGAGCCCGAGCCCGGGGAGGTCCCACATGGCACCGGTGACGCCCTCGTCCCGCAGGACGTGCTTCATCACGCGGCTGAGCGCGTTCACCGGGAGCTCGGCCCGGATGTCGACGTACCGGGGCACGGCGAAGTACGGGACCTCCCAGCGGATGAACTCGAAGAAGCCCTCGGGCGTGAGCTCCGAACCTTCCGCCAGGACGATGCTCGCCTTGATCTCCTCGTCGCCCACGTCCGCCGGGACTCCGGACACGGCGACGTCCCTGACGGCGGGGTGCCGCCGGATGGTGTTCTCAAGGGCGAGCGCGGAGACGTTCTCGCCGCGACGGCGCAGGACGTCCTTCTTCCGGTCCACGAACGTCACACAGCCGTTGGCGTCCATCCGCCCGTGGTCGCCCGTGTGGTGCCAGAGGTTCCGCCAGGTCGCGGTGGTGATCTCGGGCTTCTTCCAGTAGCCCGCGTACATCGCGTTGGGCACCTTGGGCCGGACGACGATCTCCCCGGCCTCGCCGAGCGGCACCTCGTCGTCGGCGTCGTCCACGATGCGCACCTCAAGGAGCGGCGAGACGATTCCCGACGTCGCCCGGTCCCGGAAGCCGCCGGGCGCGCTGTTGGTGATCGGCACGCACTCGGTCTGCCCGTAGCCCTCGGACATCACGGGTGTGCCGAATCGCTCTTCGAAGGCGCGCTGCTCGGGCTCCCCCAGCGGGACCCACACGGCGAGACGGAACCGGTGGGCGGCGTCGTCGGGCCGCGGCGACTGCGCCAGCAGCATGTGGGCCATCGGCCCGACCCCCACGAGCAGGCTGGCGCCGTCGGCCGCCGCGTCGGCGATGAACGTCGAGGCATGGAACTCCGGTGCGATGCTGATGGTCGCGTCGTTCACCAGCGCCGACATGAACGCGACCATCTGCCCGCTGGTGTGGAACATCGGGAAGCCGGTGAACATCCGGTCCCCCGGGACGACCCATCCGCGCACCCCGTAGGCCCTCCCGACCGCCACGTAGTAGCCGGAGCCGAGCATGCAGCCCTTCGCGGCGGCGGTGGTCCCGGACGTGTACATGATCGCGAGCATGTCGCCCGGCGCGGACACGTGCTCCGGCCTGCCGCGTCCGGCCAGCAGCTCGCCGTACGGCAGCGTCCCCGCCTGCGGCTCGTCCACCAGCAGGGTGTGCCGGATGCCGGTCGCGCCGAGCAGGCCGCGTGCGGCGTCGTAGCCCCCCTCGTCCGTCACCAGGACCGACGCACCGCAGTCGTTGAGCTGATAGGTGAGGAAGTCGCCCTTCAGGTAGTAGTTGAGCGGCACCTGGACCACGCCGAGCTTGGCGGCGGCCAGCATGATCTCGACGGTCTCGATGCAGTTGGGAAGGAGGGTGGCGACCATGTCTCCCGGACCGATGCCCAGGCGAAGGAAGCCCGCCGCCAGCCGGTCGGTGCGGTCGTCGAGGTCGGCGAAGGTGCGCCGGTCGGGGCCGCAGCGGACGAACGGGCTGTCCGGTTCCGCTTCGAGCCGCCGCCGGAACTCCGCGTCGACCGTGGTCTGCGTCAAGGCCGCCGCACCGTAGTCGTCCACGGTCACTCCCTGGTCTCCAGCCCGACCGCTCACCGGCGCGAGCTCTTCTCGATGGTCAGCCCCAAGTCCTGGAAGTCCAGCGTGCCGGGCGTGTTCCACGCCTCGCGGAGCTTGTGCTTCTGGACACGGCCCATGGCGTTGACGGGCAGCTCGTCCATCACCTCGACGTACCGCGGCACGGCGTAGTACGGGAGGTTCTCGCGGAAGTACTCGAACAGCTCCTCCGGAGCGGGGTCGGCGCCCGGCTCGAACACCAGGCACGCCTTGATCTCGTCCTCGGACAGTTCGGACGGCGCCGCGTGGACCGCCGCCTGGACGATGCCGGGGTGCCGGACGATCGCCGCCTCCAGTTCGACCGAGGACACGTTCTCCCCCCGCCTGCGGAGGGCGTCCTTCTTCCGGTCGACGAAGTGGAGCGTGCCCTCCTCGTCGAAGCTGCCGAGGTCGCCTGTGTGGTGCCACAGGTTCCGCCAGGCGTCCATCGTGGCGGCCTCGTTGCGCCAGTACCCGGAGAAGATCGAGTACGGTTCGAGCGGCCGGACGACGATCTCCCCCACCTCGCCGGCCGGCCGCACTCTGTCGCCGTCGTCGACGACCTGGACGTCCAGCCAGGGCAGCGCCTTGCCGCAGCTGGGGCGGTCGCGGCCCTCCCGGACGCCGTCCATCGTGGCGGGCAGGACCTCGGTCTGGCCGTAGCCCTCGGCCAGCACGTGGACGCCGAAGCGGCGTTCGAATTCGTGCTGGGGTACGGGCGCCATCGGGATGAAGACGGCCCGCTCCAGCTCGTGGTCCCTGTCCGCGTCACCGGCGGGTGTGGCCAGGAGGGCCGCCCCGATGGCCCCGACGGCCCACAGCTGGGTGGCGCCGACCTCCCGGGCGCGGGCGATCAGGGTCGAGGCACTGAACTCGGGCTCGAAGGCCACCCGGCACCCCGCCACGAGCGCGTCCATGAGGGCGCTCAGGCCGAAGCCGTGGTAGAGCGGCAGGGTGGTGATCGAGGTGTCCGACGGCTTGAACCACCCGAACCTCATGTGCGCCTTGGGCATGTGCAGGAAGTAGCCCTGGTTGATCATGCAGCCCTTGGGCAGTCCCGTCGTCCCCGACGTGTACAGGATGCTGAGCAGCGAGTCCGGGCCCGGGTCGGGCCACGTCCGCTCCGGGGGCAGGGCGAGGTCCTGGAACGCGACGACGCCGGCGCCGGGGTCGCCGTCGGTGTCGTCGAGTGCCACGACGCGGATGTCCATCCCCGAGCCCGACACCAGCCGGGTCGCCATGTCGAACGCGGCGGCGTCCACGACCAGGACGCTCGGGTCGGCATCGGCCAGCTGGTAGCGGAGGAACTCGCCCTTCAGGAACACGTTCAGCGGTACCTGGACCGCACCGAGCTCGGCGCACGCGAAGAACAGGTCGATCGCCTCCGGCCGGTTCGGCATGATCGACGCGACCCGGTCACCGTGCGAGACGCCGAGTCCGTGCAAGCCCGTGGCCAGGCGGCGGGCGCGGTCCTGGACCTCGGCGACCGTCATCCAGTCGCCACCGGCCGCGGCCAGATGGGCGTCCGGGTCCGCCGCGACACGCGCGGCCAGCCGTGCGGGGATCGTCGTGACTTCGTCAGCCACCGCATCCTCCTCTGCCAACCGGTTGGTTGGGTTACCTTAACCCAAATACCGGGTCCCGCCAAGAGTCGGCCGGACCCACTTCCTCTTCACCTGCGAGATCAGCATTGCCTCGAATCGTCCATCCTTATATTCAACCGACCAGTTGGCTGATATCTTCCGCCGCGTGGACGCCTCACACGACGGCAAGGTCGCCCTGGTCACCGGCGGCTCCCGGGGCATCGGCCGCGCCATCGCCCGCGAGCTGGTGGCCGCCGGCGTCCGCGTGATGATCACCAGGCGCGGGGAGGCGGCCCTCGCCGCCAGACCTGCGCGCGGTTCCCGATCCGCTCGCGCGCCGGCCGCGCGCCGTGCCGGAACGGATCCGCTGACGCGGGGCCCGGCCAGGCCCGGGCATCAGTACGAGCGCGGCAGGCCCAGCGAGTGCCGGGTGACGTAGTTGAGCACCATCTCCCGGCTCACCGGGGCCGACCTCATCAGCCGGGTCAGTCCCCACAGGTCGCCGATTCCGTATTCGCTGGCGAAGGCGTTTCCGCCGTGGACCTGGATGGCCTGGTCGAAGGCGGCGAGCGCCGTGTCGGCGGCGGCCAGCTTGGCCACGGCGGCCGCTTCGCCGACCTCGGGCAGCCGACGGTCGAACAGCCAGGCCGCCTTGTGGGTCATCAGGCGGGCGAGCTCGAGCCGGATCTTCACCTCCGCCAGCGGATGGGCGACCCCCTGGTGCGCGCCGATGGGCCGGCCCCAGACGTTCCGCTCCCGCGCGTAGCCGACCGCCTTGCCGATGAAGTAGCGGCTGAGCCCGTTGGCCTGGGCCGCGACGTTCACCCGCTCCGGGTTGAGTCCCGAGAACACCTGCCGCAGCCCCTGGTCGGGCACGCCGCCGACCAGCCGTTCGCGCGGCACCGCAACGTCGTCGAGGTAGACCGAGAACTGCTGGTCCGGCTCCTTGATCTCCATGGGGATCGGCCGGTACTCCAGCCCCTCGGCGTCCGTGTCGACGATGAACATCGTCAGCAGGCCGCGGCCGCGGTCGTCGGTGCCGGTACGGGCCACCACGAGGACCGCGTCGGCGACGTCCATGTTCGTGATGTACTGCTTGGCACCCTTGAGCACCCAGCCGGCACCGTCCCGCCGGGCCGTGGTCGAGAGGTTCGGCGCGTTCGAGCCGGCCCCGGACTCGGTGATGGCGAAGGCCACCTTGACGGTGCCGGCGGCGAGGCCGGGGAGCCAGCGCTCCTTCTGCTCGTCGGTGCCGAACTCCTCGATGATCGGTCCGCACATGCCGGCGACGATCAGGTGGATCAGCGGGCACCCCTGGGCGGCCAGCTCCTCGATCACGATCGCCATCTCGTGGATGCCGCCGCCGCCCCCGCCGTACCTTTCGGGCAGGTTGACGGCGCCGAACCCGTTGTCGAAGATCGCGGCCCACAGCTCGCCGGCGAACCGCTTCTCCCGCGCGCAGTCGGCGAAGTACCCGTGCCCGAACCCAGCGCCGATCGAGGCCACCGCCTCGCGCATCGCCGAATGCTCCGCCGTCTCCTGGAAGTCCATCGCCCGCCCCTGTTGACCGGTGTGCAGCTTCGGGATTACTTTGCCACCCAACCAGTTGGTTGGGAAGAGGTGAGGTTGATGTCCCCGTACGACATCCCCCCACGGAGCGCACGACCGCCCGGCGCGGAGGACGGCGGGTGATCGAGAAACTCACCTCGGCCGAGCAGGCGATGCGTCTCGTGCGGGACGGGGACGTCGTCGGCCTCCAGTCGGGGCCGACGCAGTGCGCACCGATGACCCTGGTGCGGGAGCTGATCCGCCGCGGAACCCGCGACCTGCACATCGTGAGCCTGAGCGGTGGCATCGCCCTGGACTGGCTGGTCGCGGCGGGCGGCGTCGGCCGGGTCACGTTCGCGGCCGCCACGATGGAGCACTTCGGCATGTGCCGGCGGTTCCGCCGGGCGGTCGAAGCCGGTGCCGTCGGCGTGGAGGAGCTCTCGGAGACCGCCTTCCTGGCCCGGCTGGGCGCCGCCGCCCGGGGGCTGCCGTTCCTGCCCACCGCCGGGATGATCGGAACCGACCTGCTGAGCGTGGGCAACCCCGCGGTGAAGGTCGTCCTCGATCCGTTCGGCGGGCCGCCGGTGGTGGCGTGCGCCGCCCTGCACCCCGACGTCGCGCTCCTCCACGCGCACCGCGCCGACCGGTTCGGCAACGTCGCCGTGGACCCGGGCCCCCGCCACCCCATGACGGCGCTCCTCCCCCGGGCGGCGCGGCGCGTGGTCGTGACCGTCGAGGAGATCGTCGACACCGACGTGCTCCGGAGAGCCCCTGAGCGGACCGTCCTCCCCGCCTTCCTGGTGGACGCCGTCGTCGAGGCGCCGTACGGCGCCCATCCGAACTCGCTCTTCCCGGTGTACGACTACGACGCGGAGTTCATCCGGTCCTGGGTGGCCGCCGCCGGAGACGAGGCGGGCGCCGCGCGGTTCCTCGACCGCGTCGTCCACGGCGCGGCGACGCACGGCGACTACGTCACGCTCATCGGGCTCGAGCGCCTCGCCGGTCTCACCCCGGGCGGCGCGCGATGAGCGACCGGGCGGACCGCCGCGCCGCCCCGGCCGACCGCCCTTCGGAGGACCACACGGTCGACGAGCTGATGGTGTGCGTGCTCGCCGCCTGCTTCCAGGACGGCGAGCAGGTGCTCAACGGCATCTCGTCGTTCATCCCGGTCTGCGCGATCGAGCTGGCGCGCCGGACCCACGCGCCGGACCTGGTGTGGATCGCCGGCGGCTCCGGGGTCTCCCCGCGCTCGCCGCGCCTGACGGCCTCCACCTTCGAGTGGCCGCTGTGGCAGGACTCGGTGATGTACGTCGACGTCGCCACCGAGCTGTGGGACTGGGTGGCCGACGAGCGGCTGCTGCGGACGTTCTGCGCGGGCGCCGCCCAGATCGACGCCTACGGCAACGCGAACAACAGCGTCATCGGGTCCTTCGACCGGCCGCGGGTGCGGCTGCCCGGCACCGCGGGCCTGGGCGACATGGGGTCCCTCTCGAAGCGGATCGTCTACTGGGTGACCGACCACTCTCCCCGCACGCTCGTCGAGCGGGTGGACTTCCGCTCCGCGGCCGGCTACCTGGGCGGCGGGGGCGAACGCGGGCGGCTCGGGCTCGGCGGTGGCCCGGAGCTGGTGGTCACGAACCTGGCGGTGCTCGACTTCGCGCCGGTCTCCGAGCGGATGCGGCTGCGCTCGGTGCATCCCGGCGTGACCGTCGAGCGGGTACTCGCCGCCACCGGGTTCGAACCGGTCCTCCCGGCGGAGGTCACCACGACTGCGGTGCCGACCGTCCGGCAGGTGGACCTCATCCGGCGCGTCATCGACCCGGAGGGCTACCGCAAGCGAGGCTTCCGCGCGCCCGCCTGACCCGCCCGCCGGGCCTTCCGCGACCCGCTCAGGCTCAGCGGCCGCGGAAGACGGGCGGCCGCCTGGCGGCGAAGGCCGCGAAGGCCTCCGCGACGTCCTCGGACGCCGACGCGACGGCGGCTCCGGCCGCCTCCGCGTCGAGTTGGTCGTCGAACCCGTTCGTGGACGAGGCGTCGAGGAGTCTCTTGGCCAGCCGCTGGGCGATGGGCGGGCCGTCGGCGAGGCTGCGGGCCAGCGACTCCGCCGTGCCCGGGAGATCGCCGGCGGGCACGACCTGGGCGGCGATCCCCAGTGCGAGCGCCTCGGCGGCGCCGACCGGCTCACCGGTGAGCACCAGCCGCTTCGCGGCCTGCCGCCCGACGATGCGGGGCAGCAACCAGGAACTCCCGAAATCCGGCACCAGGCCGCGCTTCACGAAGACCTGGCAGAAGGTGGCGCTGTCCGCGGCCAGCACGATGTCGCAGCCCAGCGCGATGCTCATCCCCGCGCCGTACGCGGGCCCGTTGACCGCCGCCACGATCGGCTGCGGCAGCCGGTGCAGCGCGCGGGCGGCCTCGTTGATCCGTCCCATGATCGCCAGGGTCGGCTCCTCCGGCACGGCCTCGGCCAGCTGGGCGCCGGCGCAGAACGCGGAGCCCGCGCCCGTCAGGAGCACCGCGCGATCCGACGGCGTCCGGGCGATCCGGGTCAGCTCGGCGCCGAGCCGCTCGAATTCCTCGCAGGTCAGGGCGTTGCGCCGCTCGGGCGAGTTGAGGACGATGCGGACCAGGCCCCTGTCGCGATCGACGTCCACGCTCATGCCGCACCGCCGCGGGCCCGGGACGTCGCTTCGTGGTCGATGGTCATGCGGGGACCTCCTTGCTCGGTCGTCGTCCCGGCGGGCGTCCGCTCGGTCATCGGGGCAACTCGACTGCCTGCGAGGGGATGCTCCACGACGTCGTGTCCATGATCGCCCCGAGGTTCTCGGCCACGTCCTCGACCGTGGCGCCGGGGTTGGTGTAGCCGTCGGTCACCGCGACGAAGTTGCGGGCGAACCGGCCCGCGACCGCGTGGAAGATCTCACCGGTCACGGCGCACGACTCGTGGCACAGGTAGGCGACCATCGGAGCGACCCGGTCCGGCGACATCTCCTCGTGGAGGTCCGCGGGCAGCATCTTGGCCGTCATGGCGGTCGCGGCCCCGGGGGAGACGAGGTTCACCTTGATCCCGTAGCGCGCGCCCTCCACGGCGAGCGTGCGCCCCAAGCCCACCACGGCCGCTTTGGCCGAGGCGTAGTTGGCCTGGCCAAGGTTGCCGAACAGCCCCGCCACCGAGGTCGTCATGACGACACGACCGTACCCCTGGTCGCGGAAGAGACCCCACGCCGCCTGGGTGAGGTCGAAGGTTCCGTGGAAGTGCACGTCGAGGACGTCCTTGAGCTCCTGGTCGTTCATCTTGAGGAAGGAGCGGTCGCGGACGACGCCGGCGTTGTTCACCACGATATCGAGGCGGCCGAACGCTTGGAGTGCCGTCGTGACCGCGCCGGCGGCGGCTCCGGGCCCGCCCACGGACGCGTTGTGGGCGACCGCCGTGCCACCCGCGGACTCGATCTCCTCGGCCAGGACCGCGGCGGGGGTCCGGCCGGCGCCGTCCGCGCGGTCGATGTCGTTCACCACGACCTTGGCTCCGCGCGCCGCGAGCAGCCGCGCGTGCGCCCGGCCGAGACCGCCCCCGGCACCCGTCACGACCGCCACGCGGTCGTCGAACCGCAGTTCCGTCATCACTCACCCCTCGCGTGCCACGGCCGGACGACCGCTGGTAGCGGGGAGTATAGCCAACCGACTGGTCGGGTGGGTACAGTCGCGGGCATGAGGAACGCCGTGATCGTCGACATCGTCAGGACGCCCCGGGGCAAGGGCAGGCCCGGAGGGGCGCTCTCTTCGCTCCACCCGCAGGAGCTCCTCGCCGGAGTGCTGGTGGAACTGCGGAAGCGGACCGGGCTCGACCCCGCGGAGGTCGCGGACGTGCTCACGGGGTGCGCGAACGCGGTGGGCGTCCACGGCGACAACATCGGCCGGCTCGCCGTGCTCGCGGCCGGATGGCCGGTCGAGGTGCCCGGCGTGACGTTCAACCGCGCGTGCGGCTCGGGCCAGCAGGCCGTCAACTCGGCCGCCATGATGGTCGAGGCCGGGCAGGCCGATGCCGTCGTGGCGTCGGGCGTCGAGATGATGTCGCATTACCCGCCCCCCTCGCGGATGACCCTCGACGGGGGCAACGAGCGCCTTCGCGAGCGCTACCCCATCATCCCCCAGGGGATCTCGGCCGATCTGATCGCCGCCGTCGAGGGGTTCGGCCGCACCGCCGTCGACCGGTTCGCCGCGGAGTCGCAGCGCAGGGCGGCCACCGCGATCGCCGAGGGGCGTTTCGCCGCCTCGACGGTCCCGGTCACGGACGCCGGCGGCCGGGTCGTCCTCGACCGCGAGGAACTGCCGCGTGACACGACGCAGGAGGCGCTCGCGGCCCTGCCCCCATCCTTCGAGCGGCTCGGCGGCGCCGCCGTCGAGGGCTATGAGCGCAGCTTCGACGCGATGGCGCGCGAGGTCTATCCGCGCGCCGGCGAGATCACGCACGTCCACCATGCCGGCAACTCGTCGGGGCTGGCCGACGGGGCGGGCGCCGTACTGGTGACCGGCGAGCGGTACGCACGCGAGCGGGGCCTGCGGCCGCGGGCGCGTGTCGTCGCGACGGCGACGGCCGGCGCGGAGCCGGTCATCATGCTCACCGCGCCCGGCCCCGCGGCCGAGCTGTGCGCCCGGCGCGCCGGGATGTCGCTGGACGACATCGACCTCTTCGAGGTCAACGAGGCGTTCGCGTCGGTCGTGCTCCGGTTCGCGCGGGAGACCGGTGTCGGCCCCGACCGGATCAACGTCAACGGGGGCGCCATCGCGCTGGGTCACCCGATCGGCGCCAGCGGCCCGATCCTGCTCGCCACCCTGCTCGACGAGCTGGAGCGGCGTGATCTGTCCACCGGACTGGTCACCATGTGCACCGGCGGGGGCATGGGAACGGCCACCATCATCGAGAGGGTGTGAGCCGACGCGCGGCGCAGCGCCGGCGGGCCGTGCACCGGCCGTCCACGCGGGTCGCCGGGACGCGAAGCCGGGTCCCGGCGACCGGCGTCAAGACGCCTTCCGGCGGTGGGCCTCGGCCAAGCCCCGCGCGGCGCCGTAGTCGGCCTTGCCGTTGGGCCCGCGCGGGACGACGTCGACGAAGACCACGACCTTCGGCGCCTTGTAACCGGCGAGCCGCGCCTTGACGTGCGCGACCACGTCGTCCGCACCGAGTGACCGGCCCGGCTCCAGACTGACGATCGCCGCCACGACCTGCCCCCACGTCGGGTGGGGGATGCCCGCGACCAGCACGTCGGCGACCGCCTCGTGGTCGAGGATGACGCCCTCGACCTCCTCGGTGAAGATCTTCTCACCGCCGGAGTTGATGCAGAGGGAGTCCCGGCCCATCAGCTGGATGGTGCCGTCCTCCAGCACGAGCGCATGGTCACCGGGGATCGCCGAGCGGACGCCGTCGATGACCGGGAAGGTGCGCTCGGTCTTGCCGGGGTCCTTGTGGTAACCGAGGGGCAGGCGGTTGCTCACGACCAGCTTCCCGACCACCCCGGAGCCGGGGGCGACCGGCCGGCCGTCCGGATCCAGCACGCGAAGGTTCGCCCCCGGGGTGAACCTCCCGGTCGGCGGGACGTTCCCCCGCGTGGCCACCGACCAGCCCATGCCGAACCCCTCCGAGGAGGAGAAGCCGTCCAGGATCGAGGCATGCGGCCAGTGCTCCAGGAGGGCCCGCTTGCTGGCCTCGCTCAGCATCCCGCCCGAGGTGAGGACGTGGCGGACGGAGGTGCTGTCCCAGCGGCCCGGCTGCTCGTCCAGCGTCGCGAGGATCTTGTGGGCGAAGACCTCGCCCGCGATCGTGAGGCTGGCCACGCCGAGCCGGTCGACGAGGTCGAGCAGTTCCCCGGCGTCCAGGTTCGGCTGGACGAGCGAGCCGACGCTTCCGCCCTGGTGCATCGCGATGGCGGCCCCGAACCAGCCGCTGCCGTGCATCATCGGGCTGCAGGAGACGTGGACCGGGCCCGGGCCGTTGACGGCGGCCCGGATGGAGGCGTCCGCGTCGTCCAGGTCGAACGACAGCTCCGCGACATCGTTGATCTGGCGGAGCATGTCCTCGACGCGCCACATCACGCCCTTGGGCATCCCGGTCGTCCCGCCGGTGTAGAGCAGGAACAGGTCGTCGCCGCCGCGCCCCCATGACGAGCGCACGGCCCCTCCCCCGGACCCCGCCGCCTCCTCGTACGGGACCGCCCACTCCGGACATGGATCGGTTCCGTCGTCGACATGGAAGAACCGGCGCAGCCGCGACGAGCCCCCGCGGATCGCCTCCAGCCTCTCGGTGAAGGACCCGTGGAAGACCACGGAGGTCACGTCCGCGTCGTCGAAGAGGTAGCGGAGCTCCTCGTCCCGGTAACGGTAGTTGGTGTTGACGGCCGGGATTCCGATCTTGAACGCGGCGTGCTGGACCTCCATGTACTCCGGGCTGTTACGCAGGTAGAGGGCCACCCGGTCGTCCCTGCTCGCGTCGGCGTCGAGCAGGGCGGCGGCCAGCCCGTTCGCCCGGCGGTCGAACGCGGCCCACGAGAAGGTGCGATCGCCGTGCACCTGGGCCGGCGCCTCAGGAATCTGACCGGCGATGGTCTCCCAGACCGTGGCCGGGTTCCAGTCGAACTTCGACGTACCCACCTGAGCCTCCTCGTGAGTTGACGTGACTCTGCACAAACGTGGCCGCGCTGAGGTGCCCGGCCGCTACGCCCCGGTGGAGCGCCGCCCGCGCGGCAGCCCGAGCCGCTGCTGGGCGATGAGGTCGAGCAGCACCTCTGAGGTGCCGCCGTAGATCGTGGCGATCTGGGATTCGCGGTACAGATGCTGGAGCTCGCCGGCGGCCGCCGCTCCGGCGGCGCCTCGGTTCAGCAGCCCCTGGACGCCGGTCGCGTCCAGCAGCGCACGGCTCTCGCGGAGCAGCGCCTCGGTGCCGTAGACCTTGGCCATCGTCCCCTCGACGGCTCCCGCCGCGGCACTGGAGCGGGACCAGGACGCCCGCAGACCCAGCAGGCGGGCGACCTCGGCGGAGGCGACGGCGCGGCCGAGCCGGGCGTTGAACCCGGCCCCGGCGACGGCTTCCCGGTCGCGGCCCCAGTTCACCGCCGCCGTCACCAGCCGGCGCAGCTGTGCCGCGAACTCACCGCCGCGCTCGAAGGCGAGGGCGACGTTGACGATCTCCCAGCCCTGCCCTTCCGCGCCGACGCGCGCCTCGTCGCCGACGCGGACATCGGAGTAGTAGGTGACATTGGTGCGCTGGCCGCTCAGCGTGAAGATCGGTGCCACCGAGAAGCCCTCGGCGGTGGTCGGGACCAGGAAGATCGTGAGACCGGCGTGCTTGGGCGCGTCGGGGTCGGTGCGGGCCAGGAGGAAGACGTGGTCGGCCTCACCGGCGAGCGTCGTGAAGATCTTCTGGCCGTTGATCATCCATCCGGCGCCGTCACGGGTCGCCCGGGTCCGGACCGAGGCCAGGTCGGACCCCGAGCCGGGCTCGGTGTAGCCGAGGGCGAGCAGCAGCTCTCCCCGGCAGATCGGCGCGAGCAGCCGACGCCGCTGCTCCGCGGTGCCGACGCGCCGGATGGCCTCCCCCACGATCTGCGTGATCGCGAGGCCCTCGGTCGGCGCACCGGCCGAGGCGAGTTCCTCGTAGATGATGTCGGTCCTGGCGCGGTCCCAGCCGCGACCGCCCTCCTCGACGTGCCAGTGCGCGCCCACCCAGCCCCGGCCGGCGAGCCCCGAGTGGAACTCGCGGTCGTGGTAGTCGCCCGTGGCCGCGACGCGTCCGAGTACGTCGGCGGTGAGGTGCTCGCGGACGAAGGCGCGCACCTCCTCCCGGAGCCCTTCCGCCTCGGTGCCGTTGGCGAAGTCCATCAGCCCGCCCCCCTCATGGTCGCGGCGCCGATCGACTCCCAGATCGCCTCGGGGTCGCCGCCCTGGAGCTGGAGCGCCTTCGCCCGCCGCAGGTAGAGCTGCGCGTCGTACTCCAGCGTGTAGCCGTAGCCGCCGTGCACGTGGAGACACGCCTCCGCGGACCGGACGGCGGTCTCGGCCGCGTGGGCGAAGGCGATGTCGGCGGCATCGCGCCACCCCGCGTCGCCCTCGTCGTGGCGCCACCCGGTCTCGCGCACGAGCAGCCGCGCGCCGTCCACGGCCATCACCACCTCCGCGAGCAGGTGCTGGATCGCCTGGAAGCTTCCGATCCTGACCCCGAACTGCTCGCGCGCCATGACGTAGTCCACGGCGACGGCGAGCGCCTGATCCGCCACCCCGACCAGCACCGAAGCGGTGCCCAGCCGCCACCAGCCGAGCCCCGCGCGGAAGAGGTCCCGCGCCTCGTCGCCGCGGGCGAGCACGGTCCGCTCGACGGCGCCACCGCCGAGCGGCCGGTCGGCACAGGCCAGGAAGCCGAGATCACCGGGCGGCGCGGCCGGTGGGCCCTGCGCGAGGACGAGGTCGACGCCGTCGAGCGCGATCACGCCTCGCGCCGCTCCGCCGCCCGGCACCAGCACCGCGGTGCCGGCGGCCGCCGGCCGCGGGCAGAGGACCACCGGGGGTCCTCCCGCCAGGGCCTGCGCGGACCTCGCCTCCTGACCGTCCACCGCGGCGAGGAGCATCGCCGCGGAGGCCGCCTCGACGAGCGGCGCGCACGCCAGGTGACGCCCGGCGGCCTCGGTCACGAGGCCGAGTTCGACGACGCCGCCGCCGGTACCGCCGGCCGGCTCGGGTACGGCGATCCCGACGGCGCCCGTCTCCACGAGGACCGTCCAGAGCGCCGGGTCGAAGCCCGCGTCCTCGACGGCGCGCACCCGCTCCGCGGACGACTCGCGCGCGAGTAGGCGTTCGAAGGTCGCGGCGACGTCACGTTGCTCCGGAGTCGGCTCCAGGTCCACCCGGCCCTCCCTGCCTCGGTCTTCTCGCAGCGCACGGTGGAGTGCGTCCCGTTCTGTATACCCAACCGTACGGTTGGTTGACAAGAGGTCAACCGACCGCGCCGGCGAATTCGCGGACCATCTCGTCGAGCATCGGGCGCGCCTCGTCGTACCGGTGGGGGACCCGCAGCAAGGTCCGGAAGTCGGTGACGCCCTGCTCCGCCAGCGCACCGGTCTCGGCGAACATTGCCGGGTAGTCGACCCGGCCGCGGGACGTGAAGGCGTTGGCGAGCGGGTAGGCGACCTGGACGTCGCCGAAGTCCCCGCCCTCCGCCTCGACCAGCCTCCGCATCTCACCGAGGGCGCCGGTGAAGGTCCCGGCGGTGACCCCCCACGGAATCCAGCCGACGCCGTGGCGGACGATCCGGCGCGCCACGACCGGCTTGGCGGAGCCGCCGATCCACACCGGCACACCGGCCGCCCGCACCGGCTTTGGCATCATGTGCACCTCCGCGAAACGCACGTGCCGGCCCTCGAAGGCGGCCACCGGGCTGGTCCACAACTCCCGGCAGGCGGCGAGCAGCTCGTCGAGCGCCTGCCCCCGCTTCGAGAAGTCGACGCCGAGGGCACGGTACTCGGCCTCCTGCCAGCCGACGCCGACGCCGAGTTCGAGCCGTCCCCCGCTGAGCGCGTCGATCGTGGCGGCCACCTTGGCGAGCAGGACCGGCGGCCGGAGCGGCGCCACCAGGACGTTGGTGGCGAGCCGGATGCGGGAGGTGACCGCCGCGAGGGAGGCCAGCACGGTCAGCGACTCCAGCCAGTCGCCGTCGGGGCCGGTCGGCTGGCGGCCGCCCGCCCTGCCTCCGCTGCCGGGGTCTCCGTACGCGCTGAGGTCGGAACCGAACACGATGTGGTCGCTCACGAAGACCCGGTCCAGCCCGGCGTCCTCCGCGGCACGGGCCTGGTCCAGCAAATGGCGCCAGCTCTCCGGTCGCGTGGCGGCGTAGTTGCGCATCCCCCAGGTGAGCTGCGGGGCCGCCCGCTCCCCGGTCACCGGTGAGGCACGTCGAACGTGCCGCGGAAACCGTGCCGGTTGACCGCCTCCAGGAGGAGCGCGCGGGTGCGGCTCAGGCTCGCCGGACGCAGCAGCGCCGGGGTCAGGTGCCGGTCCAGGAGGGTGAGGTCGTGCTCCTCGCAGAGCCCGATCGCACCGAACACCTGGTGCGCGTGCCGCAGCACGGAGTCCGCGGCCTCCAGCATCCCGAGCCGCAACGCGAAGGCGTCCGCGAGGGTCGCGCGGCCCCGATGCACCTGGAACCAGGTGTAGGTCGCGAGCTCATCGAGACCGTCCGTCGCGACGGCGATGTCGGCCAGCCGCCACCGGATCTCCCCGAACCGTCCGATCGGCTTGCCGAACTGGCGCCGCGTCCCCGCGTAGCCCGCCGCCTGGAGCGCGACCGTCTCCAGCGCACCCGCCATCCAGAAACCGTCGAGGACGAACGACATCAGCAGCGCGCGGTCGGGCAGCGCGGCAGCGCCGACCGGTCCGCGGATCTCGACCGGGACTCCGAAGGGGTCGAGGGGCGCCCGGCCTCGGGAACCCGTGGGCGACGCGGCCCGGGGCAGCGGGTCACCGCCCAGCGGCACCGCCCCGGCGTTCTCGAACAGGTCGGCATGCTCCAGGTGCGAGACCGGGCCGTCGACGACGTACAGCGCCTGCCAGCGCGCCCGCCACTTCACGGGAACGGTGAGGGCGCGGGCCACCGGCCATGGCGCGACGACCGCGCCGCACGCCCTGACGGCGAGCATCGCCGCCTCCGACTCCTCGGCGTCACCGAGCGGATCGAGGTCCAGCACCCCGACCGACTCCAGCGCCGGCCGCAGGTCATCGCCGCGAACCCGCGGCCGCTCCTCGGCCGAGCGCGCGATCTCGACCCCGCCGCGATCGGCCAGCACCGCGCGCACCGCGTCCCGCAGGGCGAGCGCCGCCGGTGCCCATTCCCGCTTCACGAAGCGTCCTGCATCAGGGAGCGAGCGACCAGCATGCGCTGGATCTCGATGGTGCCCGAGGCGATCGTGGCCGAGCGCGCATACCGGTAGACGTCCTCGGCGTGGCCGAGCACCCCGCCCCCATGCGGCCGCAGCCCCGGTGCGCCGAGGGCGTCCAGGACGAGCCCGGCGACCTCCTGGTCGAGTTCGATGGAGGCGATCCGCGCACCTGACGCGATCCGGTCGGTGAGCCCGCCGGCCTCCCGCCGGGCGATGGCCCGGTGGTTCAGCAGCCGCGCCGTGCGGGCGTGCACCAGGGCGGTGACGAAGTCCTCGCCCAGGCCGCCGGCAGCGGTGGCCTCCACCGCTCCCAGCTCGGCGAGCAGCCGCTCGTCCCGCGCGTACCTCGGGATGCCGATGCGCTCGTGGCCGAGGACGAACCGGATCACCGCCCAGCCGTTGTCGACCTGCCCGAGCACGTCGTCCGGGGCGACCCGGACGTCTTCGAAGAACACTTCGTTCAGGTGCTGCGGACCCATGATCGACGCGATCGGGCGCACGCTCACCCCGGCACGGTCCATCGGGACCAGGAAGATCGTGATGCCGCCGGTCTTCGAGCGCTCGCGGCTCGTGGTGCGGGCGGCCAGGAAGCACCAGTCGGCGAGCGTCGCGTACGACGTCCAGATCTTCTGGCCCCGGACGAGCCAGCCGTCGCCGTCCGGGACCGCCGGCAGCGACAGCGACCCGAGGTCGCTCCCGGCCTCCGGCTCGCTGAACCCCTGGCACCAGACCACCTCACCGGCGGCGATCGGGCGCAGGTGCCTGGCCTTCTGCGGCCCTGTGCCGAACTCCATGATGGTCGGGCCGACCCAGCTGAGTCCCATGTACTGCGCTCCGCGGGGCTCCAGATGGGCCCACATCTCCTCGCGAAGCACCGCTGACTCCCACAGCGTGGCTCCCGCGCCGCCGTACTCCTCCGGCCAGTCGATGGTCAGCAGGCGCTCCGCGACCAGCCGGTCGATGACCCGGCGGGTGACGAGCCGGACGCGCGGATCCTCGGAGAACGGGCCCGACCAGTCGTCCGGAAGGAGCTCGCGGAGGATCGCGCGCAGTCGTGCGCGGAGCTCCTCGGCCCGCTCGTCCATCTCCACGTCCACGCCCCTGCTCCTTCTTCGCTGGATGTTAATCTATTAATCATATAGATATTTTGCTGACGGTGCCTGTCCTGCACGGTCGGGCCCCCGCACGGTCAGACCGCCCTGGACTGCCGCCGCCCGCCGTAGTCGTCGAGGATCCGCGCACGGAACTGGGACGCGACGGCCTCGGACACGCTCATGGTGTTCAGCCTTGGTGGAGCGTTGCGCACCTGGCGCGGCTTCCCGTCGTCTCGCGGCATCGTCCCTCCTCTCCAAGCTGCGGCCGGGCGACTGCCCGCCTCCCGCCCGGTCCTTCGATCCGGGACCGGGCGCCCCGGGGCGTCAGCCCGACGAATAGATGCTCTCGGCCACGTCCTCGACCGTCAGGTTCGCCGCCGAGTCGCGCAGGGTGACGCGCCCGCGCTCCAGCACGATGACCTCGTCGGCGATCCCGCCCAGGACCTCTTCGACGAGTTGTTCGACGAGCAGGATGGCGAGGCCGTCGTCCCGCAGCCGCTCCAGGCATTCGAACACCAGGTCGACGAACACGGGGGCCAGGCCCGACGACGGCTCGTCGACCAGCAGGACGGCGGGCCTGGCGGCGAGGGCGGTGGCGATCGCGAGCATCTGTTGCTGCCCGCCCGAGAGGTCGGCCGCACGCTGTGCGCGCCGCTCCCCCAGGATCGGGAACCGCTCGTAGAGGGCGTCCAGTTCGGCCTCCAGGGCGGCGCGGCGGACGCCGCCGCCGCGCAGGCCGAGCACCAGGTTCTCCCGCACGCTGAGGTCGCGGAAGACCCGCTTGCCCTCCTGGACCGCCGACAGTCCCTTGGCGACCCGCCGCCACGGTGGCAGGGAGCCGATGTCCTCGCCGTCGAGCGTCAGGGTCCCCGACCGGATGGGCAGCAGCCCGCAGATCCCCGACAGCAGGGTGGTCTTGCCCGCTCCGTTGCGCCCGACAAGAGCCGTCACGCTCCCGGGGCGGAGTGTCAACGACGCGTCCCAGACGGCGACCAGGTCGCCATGGGCGACCGACAGGCCCGAGACCTCGAGCTTCGGTCCGTTCTCGACCGGGCGGCTCATGACCCGACCTCCGTCCCGCTGGATGCCGGCTCGCCGGCGGACGGGGGTGGGGCTCCCGCCGCCCCGGGCGGCCCGTGGCCCTCGCCCCGGCGGCCGAGGTAACTGTCGATGACCCGCCGGTCGCGGCGCACCGCCTCCGGCGCCCCCGACGCGATGACCTCGCCCAGCTCCATGGCGAAGACGTGATCGGCGATGTCCATGACGAACGGCACGTTGTGCTCGACCAGGACCACCGTCCCGCCCGCGTCCCGGGTGCGCCGCATCAGCGTCGCCAGTTCGTTCAGGCCGTCGTCGTCGAGTCCCGCCGCCGGCTCGTCGAGCAGCAGGACGTGCGGTTCGCCGGCCACCGCGCGGACGACCTCGAGGAGCCTGCGCGTGCCCAGCGGCAGCGAGTGGGCACTTTCGTGGGCACGCTGCTCCAGCCCGGCGAACGACAGTGCGGCCAGGGTCGCCTCCCGGTCGTGCCTGCGGACCCGGCGGAAGAGCGGCGACCGCAGGATGGCGCCGATCAGCCCGAGCCCGCCGTGCCGGAGCCGTCCGGTCTCGACGACCTCCAGTACCGACATGCCGGAGGGGATGAGCGGTGTCTGGAAGGTGCGCCCCACCCCCACGCGCGCGACCTTGTTGGCCCGCAGCCCGGTCAGTTCCCGGCCGGCGAGGGCGATGCTTCCGGTGTCCGGGCGGAGGACCCCGGACACCGCGTTCAGCAGTGTCGTCTTACCTGCGCCGTTGGCGCCGATGATGGCGGTGATGGTCCCGGGCTCGACGGTGAGGTCGACCCCGTTCAGCGCCTTGAGGCCGGCGAAGGCCTTGGTGACGCCGGTGATCTGGAGCTGCTCGCCCGGAATCGTGAGCTCGCCCTTCTCCGCCCCGGCCTCGGGGGCGTCCGCGGCCGCGTACCGCTTGGGCCGGCGCACGTCGACCCCCCGGAGCAGCCGCCGGCTGATGCCCGCCAGGCCCGCCGAGAACGCGACGCCGACGACGACCAGGAAGCCGCCGTAGACCGCGGTCGAGTACTGCTCGAAGGACGCCGCCTGCAGCGGCCCCAGCACCAGGACGGCCGCCCCGACGGGTGCCCCCCACACGCTGTCCGCGCCTCCCAGCACGGTGGCGGCCAGCAACGCGATGGTCAGCGTCATGGTGAAGGCCTCCGGGCTGATGAAGCCCGTCATGTACGTGTAGAGGACGCCGGCGATTCCCGCGGGCAGTGCGCCGAGGACGTAGGCCTGCAGGCGCAGCCGGTAGACCGAGCCGCCCATGGTCTCCGCAAGGGTGGTGCTGGACGCGAGGACACGGAGCATGGCGCCGAACCGTGACACGACCATGTTCCGGAAGACCAGCATCCAGACGAACGTGACCGCGATCGCGAGCCGGTAGAAGTCCGGGCCCAGGAGCTGGTGACCGAAGATCGTGGGGCCGATCACCCCGGGCAGCCCGGCACTGCCGCCGGTCTGCTCCTCGAAGATCGACACCAGGCTGGGGATCAGCAGGATGAAGAAGAAGGAGACGAGCGCCAGCGACCAGTGACTCAGCCGCAGGCCCGGGATCCCCGAGACCAGGCCCGCGACGGCGGCGACCGCGACCGCCGCGAGGAAGGCGAGCAGGATGTCGGTGTGGCCGTGGTTGTAGAGCACCGCGGCGACGTACGCACCGGACGCGAACACGGCGACCTGCCCCAGGGCGAGCTCGCCGGCGTACCCGAAGCTGAGATTGAGCCCGCTGCAGATCAGGGTGAAGACGGCGATCAGCATGACCTGGCGCTGCCAGTAGAAGTCGAGTCCCATCGCCGGGAGCATGAGGACGACGAGGAAGCCGAGGACCGCGAGGAGGGGCGTCCCGGTCACCAGTGAACGAAGCCTGTCCGCCATGGTCACACCGCCCTCAGGCCGCGCTGGCCGAACAGGCCCGTGGGCCGCACGACGAGCACGGCGAGCAGGAGCGCGAACAGGAGCAGCGGCGGGTACTCCACCCCGAGATACCGGCTGCTGTAGCTCTGCACCAGCCCGATGACGAGACCGCCGACGATCGAGCCGAGGAAGTTGCCGAAGCCGCCCACGGCGAGCGCCACGAAGCCGAACACCGTAAGGGTGATCGCGATGCTCACGCTGGCGCCCGTCTTCGGCGTCATGAGCGGGCCGAGCAGCCCCGCGAGCGCCCCGGCGAGGCCGAAGGAGCCGGTGCGCAACGCGGCGACGTCGATGCCGCGCAGCTTGGCGGCTTCGGGGTCGGTGGTCGCGCCGCGCGCGGCCAGCCCCCAGAGGCTGCGGCGGGAGAACAGGTGCAGCCCGACTCCGGCCGCCACCGCGACGGCGATCAGCCAGAGGTCCACCCGTGCGACCCGGCCGCCGAGCAGGGTCAGCGCCTCCTGACCTCCGAAGAACGGGATCGACTTGGGCTCCTCGCCCCAGGTCGCCATCAGGATCCCTTCGATCACCACGAAAGCGCCCACCGTCGTGACGAGCAGCGCGTGCCCGTTCTCCCGCCGGAGCACCGGGCGCACCGCGACCAGTTCCTCGATCCCCGCCAGGAGGGCGCCGCCCGCCAACCCGAGGAGCGCCGCAGTCCACCACGGCCAGCCCTGGTCGACGATGATGAACCACGAGAAGAAGGCGCTGAGGACCACGAAGGCGCCGTGGGCGAGGTTGAAGACGCCCCCGAACGTCATCGTGATGTTGTAGCCGATGGCGATGAGCGCGTAGACCGCGCCCAACGACAGCCCCGCCCACACGATCGTCATGAGTGCCCCTGCCGTACGACGGTTCCGCGGTCGCCCGGACCGCGCTGGTGGCGGCACCATATGCCGCACATCACATCTAAATCAACTAAATCATTAACTTGATGCCGGCGGACGGCCCCCTCCCCTGCGGGGGAGCCGGGCGCCGGCCGCGCGGCGCCGGCCCTGGCGGGGACACCGTCCGCAGCTGCTCACAGGGCTGCAGACCTTGACTCGGCTTCCGCGATGTGGCTACGGTCACACCGAATCATATAGAGGTATATGATCATTTGTATGAATCAGAAGGGGTTGGCCCATGAGGTCGAACTGGACTCGACTGGCGGCGGCCGCCGCCGTCGCGACGCTCGCCGCCTCCGGGTGCGGGAGCTCCGGCGAGGGCGGTGACGGCGGCGCGTCATCAAGGTCGGCGGGCCCGATGAAGATCGAGATCTTCCAGGCGCTGAGCGGCCCCGTGGCGCCCGTGGGCCAGGCCATGTCCGTCGGCAACAAGGCCGCCGTGGCGGTCGTCAACGCCAACGGCGGCGTGCTCGGCAAGGACCTCGAAGTCAACATCACCGACGATGCCGGCAGCCCGGACCAGCTGGCCGCCAAGCTCCAGGAGCGGCTGAGCGGCGGGAAGCCCCACGCGGTCCTTCCCGGCAGCGCAGCCGAGATCCCCGCGGGCATCCCGATCCTCTCCAACACCGGCGTGTTCGTGTCCCAGCACTTCACGGCGAACACCTTCAACGATCCGAAGAAGTACCCGCTCGTGTTCGGCAACGCGCACACGATCCCCGACTACACCGAGAGCCTCGTGGAGAAGCTCAAGGAGAAGGGCCACGCCAGCGTCGGCGTGGTCGACTCCGACGACTCCTCGGGCCAGGCGTTCGAGGCGGTGGCGAAGTCGGCCTTCGAGGACGCCGGCATCAAGGCCACCTTCGTGAGCGTCCCGCCGAGCGCGGTGGACGCCACGGCGCAACTGCAGCAGGCCTTGGCCGGCAAGCCGGACGCGCTCGTCTTCGCCGGTTACTTCCCGGGCGCCGCCGCGGTGGTCTCGGCGCGGACCAAGCTCGGCCTCACCCTCCCGACGTACTCGGCCCAGACCTTCTCGGCCAACAACCTGGCCGACATCGCCGACCCGTCGGCGTTCGAGGGCATCGAGTTCCAGCAGCTGGCCGCGAACGTGAAGGGCACGCCGCAGACGGAGTCGAAGGCGTTCAAGACCTTCTACCAAGCGGTGCTCAAGGAGGGGGGCGGCAAGCTGCCGTTCCCGATCAACACCTACCTCGTCGCGTACAACGACGTGTTGCTCGCCGCGTACGCCGCCGACCTGGCGGGAGGCTTCGACCCCAAGCAGATGGCCAAGGCGGTGGAGAACGCCAAGCCCGAGGACATGCCGAACTACGTCATGCCGGTCGGCTTCTCCAGCGAGAACCACTTCCCCGACGTGACGCCCAAGGACTTCGTCTTCGTGCCGTACAGCCCGGTCAAGAACGGCATGGTGGTCCCGCCCGGCTGAGCCCGCGGCACCCCGGCGAGCGGAGCATCCCTTCGGAGGTGCCCCGCTCGTCATATCCCCCGGGTCGTACAGGGACGGATCACCTCGGGCGCTCAGGTGACGCTCGACCAGTTCCGCCGGCACGCCGCAGCGGTCCAGTGAGGCGGCGAAGTCGGCGAGCCCGTGGCCGCCGCCGCTGATGGCCTCGACCGTCGCCCACCCTTCTTAGGTCATCAACCAAGCAGTTGGTTTAGGAGGCCTGCCGTGTCGATGTTCGCCGAGCAGATCGAACCGCACCACGAGTACCGGCACCGCGCCGACGACGATCCGGCGTACAACGAAAGCACCTACTACAACTTCGCCTGTCCGGAGAGCGGTGCGGTCGGCTGGCTGCGCGTCGCCATCCAGGAGAACCGGCTGGCGGCCCAGGCGGGAGTGATGCTGTTCCTGCCCGGCGAGGCGCTCTTCGACTACCGGCGCCTCTCCGCGGCCGCACCCGGCGGGCTCACGGCCGGCGACCTCACCTTCGAGATCGTCGAGCCGCTCCGGCGGCAGCGACTGACCTTCGACGGACGGCTCGCGTCGTTCGCCGACCCGCGCGTGCTCACCACCCCCTCGTCGGCGTTCCGCGAGGCGCCGCGCCGCACCGTGCGAATCGAACTCGACGTCCGCGGCCAGGGCCCGGCGTTCGGCACGAACGGGGACGACCCGGCCAACTACGTCGAGGAGTCGATGGCGCTCGGGCACTTCGAGCAGTTCATCGCGGTGCGGGGGACCATCACCGTGGACGGTCGCGGCATCGAGGTCAACGGGCGCGGACTGCGCGACCACTCGTGGGGGCCTCGCGACTGGGCCGGACCGTGCTGGTACCGCTGGGCCATCGCGAACCTGGACGACGGGACGCAGGTCATGGGGCTCTTCGTGGCGCGCCGCACCGGTGAGACGATCAGGGAGGCCGCCCTCGTCAAGGGCGGCGCGCTCACCGAAGCCGGGCTCGAGGACGTCCGCGTCCGCTGGACCGGGGACGGCTTCGGCGAAGAGGTCGTGATCGTGCTCTCGACCCCGGACGGCCCGTTGACCCTGACCGCGACGGCCGCGACGCCCCACCGCTTCTTTCCCCTGCGCCACCACCGCCGGGACGATGACGGAGCGGCGCTGGACACGCGGATCGGCTACTCGGTGTACGAGTTCAGGACCGACGACGGGCGGACCGGACTCGGCGTCGTCGAGATCCTCGACCAGCTGGTCGATGGGCTCCCGCTCGGCATGCGGCAGACCACCGAGCCCGCATGACGGCGCCCCCTCCCCCGCTGGCCGACCACGTCCCCCGAGACGTCGCGGACTGGCTCCGCGCCGGCCTGCCCGAGGCGGACCCTCCGTTCGCCTTCGACAGGATCACCGGCGGCTACAGCATGCTCACCTACCGCATGACCGACCGGGCCGGGCACGCGTGGGCACTCCGCCACGCCCCCGCCGGTCACTCCGGCGGCCGCGCCCACGACGCCGCGCGCGAGGCCCGCGCCATGGCGGCTCTGCGGGACACCGTCGTGCCCGTGCCCCGTGTCCGGATGACCGGCGGCGCGGCAGACCCCCTCGGTGTGCCCTGCCACGTCACCGACTTCGTCGAAGGCTTCGTGCTCGACCGCGCCGAGCAGGCGCGGCGGGTGCTCACCGCCGCCGGCCTGCGGCGCGCGTCCATCGAGATCGTCTCGGTGCTCGCCGAGCTCCACGCGGTGAATCCGGACGCGGTCGGGCTGGGGGACCTCGGCCCGCGCGCCGACTACAACGGCAGGCAGCTGCGCCGTTTCCGTGCGGTCCTCGCCGATCTGGAGGCACTGGACTCCCCACTCGACGGCGGCCGCACCGCACGCCTCGACCGGCTGGGGGCCGAGCTCGCGGACCGGCTGCCGCGGGACGCGGGCGGCCGGATCGTCCACGGTGACTACCGGCTGGGCAACGCGATCATCGGCGCGGACGGCTCCGTCCGGGCCGTCCTGGACTGGGAGCTGGTCACGCTCGGTGAGCCGCTGGCGGACCTCGGGATGCTCCTGAACTACTGGAACCCGCCGCCCGGCGCGATGCTCGGTGTGACGGTGCCGACCGCGGCGCCCGGTTCCGTCACCGAGGAGGAGGCGATCGCGGTCTACGCCCGGACGTCACAGGCCGACCTCGGCCACCTGAACCTGTACCGCTCACTGGCCGCCTGGCGGCTGGCGTGCCTGTGCCTGCGCACGGCGATGCGGTTCGGTTCCGGCGCGATGGACGACGGGGAGGATCCGCGCCGGTTCGCCTCGACCACCGACCACTGGACCGACCTGGCCCGATCGCACTTCGACCAGACCTGACCGCTCCGCCCCCAGGTCCGTGCCGGACCGCTCTCCCACCAACTCACAGATGGCCAGGAGGCCAAGGTGCATCGAGAAGGACCCCTCAGCGGACTCAAGGTCGTGGAGCTCGCCGGCATCGGTCCCGGGCCGCACGCCGCGATGATCCTGGCCGATCTGGGAGCCGACGTCGTCCGGGTGGATCGGCCGTCGAGCGGCTTCCAGATCGGAGCCGAGGACCGGGATCCGACGCTGCGCGGCCGCCGGCGCGTCGCGGCCGACCTCAAGGACCCCTCTGATCGGGAGAACGTGCTGCGGCTGGCCGAATGGGCCGACGTCCTGCTCGAGGGCTATCGCCCTGGAGTGACCGAACGCCTCGGGGTCGGCCCGGAGCAGTGCCACGCCCGCAACCCCCGGCTGGTGTACGCGCGGATGACGGGGTGGGGTCAGGACGGTCCGCTGGCGCAGCGCGCCGGCCACGACATCAACTACATCTCGCTGACCGGTGTGCTGCACGCGATCGGGCGCGCCGGGGAACGTCCCGTGCCCCCGCTCAACCTCGTCGGGGACTTCGGTGGCGGGTCCATGCTCCTGGTGATCGGCGTCCTGGCCGGAGTGTGGGAGGCCCAGCGGTCCGGGCAGGGGCAGGTGGTCGACGCGGCGATGATCGACGGGGCCGCCCTGCTCTCACAGATGGTCTGGAACCTGCTCGCCCAGGACGCCTGGGCCGATGAGCGCGAAGTCAATCTGCTCGACGGGGCCGCCCCGTTCTACGACACCTACACCTGCGCGGACGGGCGCCATGTCGCCGTCGGCGCGATCGAACCGCAGTTCTACGCCGCGCTCCTGGAGGGGCTCGGCCTCGCGGAAACCGAACTCCCGGCGCAGGACGACCGGGAGCGCTGGCCGGAGCTCAAGGCCGCCCTCGCCGCGGTGTTCGCGACCCGGACGCGGGACGACTGGGCGAAGACCTTCGCCGACACCGACGCGTGCGTCACGCCGGTCCTCTCCTTCTCCGAGGTACCCGGCCATCCGCACGTCGCCGCGCGCGCCACGACCGTCACCCGCGATGGGCTCACCCAGGCCGCTCCCGCGCCCCGCTTCTCCCGCACACCCACCCGGCTCCCCGAGCCCCCCTCGGCCCCGGTCCCCGTCCAAGAGGTGCCGACCGACCAGTCCTAGCCCCACTCCCCCGGGGGTGGGGTCTCACCCCTCGGGGGACTGGCATCGGCCCCGCGGCGGGCGTCGCTCACTGGTGGCCCGGGCGCATCTCCACGAACAGTCCGGTGGCCTCCGCGCACAGGCGCGGGCCGTCTTGCAGCGTGCCTTGCAGGTACCGCTTGCGTCCCGCCTGCTCGGTCATCCGCACCCGGACCGCCAACCGGCGCCGCAGCGGGGTGATGCTGCGGAAGTCGACGTGCAGGTTCGCGGTGCGCGATCTCGGCCTTCCGCCCAGGTCCGCGACTCGGCCGAGCGCGTCGTCGAACATCAGGGAGACCGCGCCACCATGCGCCGCGCCGTGGCTGCCCTCGTGGAAGGGCCCGAACCAGGTGGTGGCGGTGATCTCGTCGTCGGCATGGCGGGTGATCCACAGCGGCGGGCTGAGGGTCTGTCCGCGTCCGGGCAGTTCCAGCAGGCGGCCGAAGATCTGGTCCGCCGCGGCGACCCGGTACGGTTCCAGCAGCTCTCGGACCCGTGCGAGCAGCGCGCTCGCCTCCCGCACGGCGTCCGCCGGGGGGACGGTTCCGGCGGCGGCGTCCTGGAGCGCGCGCAGCTCCTCGATCATCGCGGGCCAGCCGTCCGCGGCCCGTTCGGCCGCCTCCCTGCTCCACGCGGCCCAGTGCGGGCTCAGCGCGGGCCCGCCGGCCGGGACGTCCGCGGCGGCGCGCCCGGAGGCGGCGCCGCCGTGCTCAGCCGAAGAACTCATAGGACGCGTCGGTACTCCCCCGGCGACCGCCGATGTAGCCGCCTCGTTCGGTGGTGCGCTCCCATTCGGCCCCGGGCAGGTCGGTGCGCGTCCAGTCCGAGACGACGACCCGCCGCACGATGCCCCACCGGCCGTCGCGCCGTTCGAGGTGGTCGAGGTACCGCCCGGAGATGACCCCCAACTCGGGGGACCCGTTGTCGGCGTGCGGATGGAAGGCGAGGAAGTAGACCTCGGCACGGGCCCGGTCGCCGTCGAGCTCGATCACGGTGTTGGTGATGTTGTGGTTGCCCACGTGATCCCACGCCTTCTCGGCGCCGCTCACGACGACCTGCGCGAACTCCTCTCCCGGGCCGTCGAACGGACCGTGCCGGTCCGTCCCGCCGGGGGCGTACACGGACCTGATCAGGTCGAGGTCCGCCCGATCCACCCCGCGGGCGTACCGGTAGAGCAGCCGGCGGATCTCCTCGTGATCGCGTAGCCACCGCACTTCGCGGCGCAGCGCTTCGATCTCGGCGTCCATGGGCTCTGGCTCCTCACTCTCGCTCCGGCGCTCGTCGTCCCGAGCGGGCGGCCGTCGGGACGGTGACGGTCCCTCGGCTCCCCAAAGTTAACCAACCAGCCAGTCGGTTTGCAATCCCGGAGACGAAGATGCTCCGCCGATGAGCGAGGTGCCCCGCCGCGGAACCGGACGTCAGTTCCCCGAGCCGCGGGGGGCGCCGATGGCCGGCTTCTCGGGCCGTCCGGCGCAGATGCCGCCCATCACGAAGTCGGTGACCTCCTCGACCAGCAGGTCGTCCGTACCGTCCTCCGGACGGCGATACCAGTTGGGCACATAGGCGAGGATCCCGATGATCGAATACAGGGTCGTCGACGGCGCGAGCGGCCGGAACTCGTCGGTGCGCACCCCCTCGGCCAGGAGCGACTTCACGAACTCCTCGTAGCGGTAGATCCGCTGCCGGATCGACCGCGCGTCCTCGGCGGACAGCCGTTGGTCCATCCACGGGACCTCTTGGAAGAACACGACCAGTTCGTCATCGCTGGTAGCGACATGTGCCACCTGCTCGCGGACGAAGAAGCGCATGCGCTCGGTGCTGCTGCCCGTCAGCGGCACCCGCGCCAGCATGTCCAGGGTCGCGTCGACCTGCTCGGACAGCAGTTCGTACAGGATCGCGCTCTTGGAAGGGTAGTAGTGGTACAGGGTCCCCTTGTTGAGCCCCACCTCGTCGGCGATCTGGTCCATGGTCGCGGCGAGGTATCCGTGTTCGCGGAAGATGCGCGCGGCTGTGGCGCGCACGTCGACGCGGCGCGACGGCCTAGGCATACCGCACCCGCCTCCGCTCCGAACTGCTGCCGATCACTCTCTCGTCCTTCCCGCGAGGATGCCCCGCTTCGCTCCACCATGCGCCTGTGCACGCCGGCGTCCGGGCGGACCTCACGACCCGCCATTGCGAGATCAAACCGACCTGAGTGTACCGACCAGCTGGTGGGCTCTGCTCCACTCCAGCGATTTCCAGAGGGATCCTCCGCGCCGCTGCACTCGCGCCTTCGCCCGGACGCGAGGCCTTTCGATCCGGAAGTGGCCCCGCATCCACAGGCCGTCACTCCCCAGTCGTATCTCCGTAGACGACCAACTGGACAGTCAGTATCCATATGCGCTCCGGCTCAACGAGCGCCCGCAGGAGCCCATCGGCGACGCGCGTCCCCCTTTTTCGTCCACGCCGGGCCGGCGCCTCAGGGAGGCACCGGCCAACCGGCGTTATCGTCGATCCTCGAAGAGGGGCTGCCGCGGCACGCCGGTACGGAAACGAGGCCGTACCAGCCGGCGGAGCCCGTTGCCCGAACGGAGTACCGCATGCAAGGCTGAATCGTTCTCGAAAGAATCTCTTCCGCCTCCACCCCGCGCCCTCTCAGACGGGACGGCGCACAAGCACGCGAAGATCGCTGCCGCTTGTGCCGCCGGCGACGACCACGAGCAAGGCACGAGGAACCGGGACACGCCGGGGTCCCTCCCCACCGAAATGACCGACGAGAGACACAAGTGACTGATCACGCACGGGGGACGGCCGCCTGGCATGGCCGCATCGAGCATGTCCGCGGCGCCGACATGGACCCCGACACCGCACAGACCTCGGGAATGCGAAGGTACGAGGCGATCTCGGGCAGGAGCGTGGGCTCGCAACGGCTCTGGATGGGCCGTACCCACGTCGAGCCCGCGACCAGCTCCGGCGACCATCACCACGGCGCGGCGGAAACGGCGATCTACATCGTCTCCGGCCGCCCGGTCTTCGTCTTCGCCGAAGGCGCCGAGGAGGTCCGCGTCGAAACCGAGCCTGGCGACTACATCTTCGTCCCGCCCTATGTCCCGCACCGTGAGGAGAACCCCTCCCCCGACGAGGAGGCGGTCGTGGTCATCGCCCGCAGCACGCAGGAGGGAATCGTGGTCAACCTTCCCAGTCTGTGGGCGGGCGTCGAGCGCCCGACGAACACCTGATGGCCATGAAGACCGACGAGCACGGGCTGGCCGTCGAGGCGGGCAGCCGCACCGCAGTCGAACACTACGACAACGCCATCCATGAGCTGCTGCACTTCCGGCCGGAGGTCGATGCCGAAGCGAAGCGGGCACTCGAAGCGGATCCCGACTTCCCGCTGGGCAACGTCCTGTCGGTATACCTCGAACTGCTGAGCACCGAGCCCGAGGGCGCACGGGCCGCGGCGGAGCGGTTCCGGCGCTTCCGTTCGCGCGTGGACGACTCCGGGCTCCTCCCCAGGGAGCGGGCACACGTCGCGGCGCTCGAACGCCTGGTGGAGGGCGACTTCCCCGGCTGCGGCCGCCTGCTCGGCAAGATCAGCGAGGAGTACCCGCGCGACGTCCTCGCGCTGTTCGCCGGCCATCAGATCGACTACTTCACCGGGGACGCCCGCGCGTTGCGCGACCGGGTCGGCGGTGCACTGACGGCATGGAGCGAGACCGACCGGCATTTCGGTCACCTGCTCGGCATGTACGCCTTCGGGCTGGAGGAGGCGGGGCACTACGACCGATCGGAAGAGGTCGGCCTGCGCGCGGTCGAGCTCAACCCCAAGGACGTGTGGGGCATCCACGCGGTCGTCCACACCTACGAGATGCAAGGCCGATTCCGGCGAGGAATCGCCTACATGGACGAACGTCTGACCGACTGGTCGACCGGCACATTCTTCAAAGTGCACGCATGGTGGCACTACGCGCTCTACGCACTGGAGGCCGGAGACGCGGCCCGGGCACTGGAGATCTACGACGCCGTACTCCACGGCCCGGAGTCGACAGGCACCGCGATGGAACTGCTGGACGCCGCCGCCCTGCTCTGGCGCCTGCTTCTCGAAGGCGATGACCAGACCGCGAGGTGGAACGCCTTGGCCGACGCCTGGGCGTCCAAAACCCCGGAGCCTTTCTACGCGTTCAATGACATGCACGCGGTGATGTCCTTCGTGGGCGCCGGCCGCTTCAGCGACGCCGACCGGCTGATCGCCGACCGCGAGGCCTACCTGGCCGCTCCCCTGCCCGACGTCACCAACCAGGCGACGACCGCACGCGTCGGCCTTCCGGTCTGCCGCGCTCTGGTGGCCTTCGGCCGCGGCGACCACACCACCGCCGTCGACCTCCTCGCCCCCATCAGGCACCACGTCAACGAATTCGGCGGCAGTCACGCGCAGCGCGACGCGGTGCAGAAGACCCTGCTGGAGGCCGCACTCCGCTCCGGCCGCCTCGATCTGGCCCGCGTCCTGGTCAGCGAGCGGATCAGCGTTCGACCGTCCAGCCCGTTCAACTGGCTCAAGCACGCCGACGTGGCCGAAGCCCTCGGCGACGCGGCCACCGCGACCACCGCCCGATCGCACGCGGCGAAACTCCGCCGCCCCTAAGCCTCCGAGAGCGTGGATGTTGGCACGGTGGCCAGGTAACGGCGGCCAGCAATGGTTCCGCCGCCTGCGCATCCGCTGGGAGACGCGCGACAACATCCACGAAGCATTCATGACCCTGGCCGCAGCCATCATCTGCCGGCGCCGCCTCGTCCGCTGATTCTGTTAAGACCTCTAGATGCGGCTTGCGTATTAGCCCGGTGTCACAGGCACCATCGCCGTTCCCGACACCGCGAAACGCGGGGTACATCAGCCGAGTCGTGCACATCAGTGGCCGATGTCAGACAACTCCAGGAAGACCAGCCTCTGTCAGTATTCGCCCGCCTAGGCTGATCTCCCATGGGGGAAGACCGGCTTGCGCAGTCATCGGCGGCACGGCGGCACGCAACGCGGGACGCGGTCGTGGTGCTCCCAGGGGTCATGGGGAGCAACCTCGTGGAGGACGCCACCGGGCGACGACTGTGGGGTGTCCTGGAGATTGCCCGGCTCACAGCGCGCTGGCGGGACGGACGAGATCTGGCGACGCTCGCCGTCACGGAGGACGAGCGGGACGGGAAGGTCGGGAGGATCAGGCCGGACGGACTGCTGTCCACGCCGGAATGGGCGCCCTCGCTGGGACTTGAACCGTACTCGAACCTGATGCGGGAGATCCGCGCGTGTGTGGTGCATCCGGACGCGGTGCTGCCCTTCGACTACGACTGGCGGCTCTCGGTCGAGTTCAACGCCGGGTTGCTCGCAGAACGTCTGTCACGGCACCTTGAACGATGGCGGGAGCACCCCGCTCAGATGGCGGCGCGGCGGAGCGCTCCGGACGAGGGCGACGCCCGGGTCGTCCTGGTGGCGCACTCGATGGGCGGGCTCGTGGCAGCGTCGATGTGCGCGCGGCGTCCGGACCTCGCCGCGCAGGTCAGGGCGTCGGTGACGCTCGGCACACCGTTCGAGGGCGCGGTGAAGGCGACGGTCATACTCAACGCGGGGCGCGGCCTGCCCGTCCGGCTCGACAAGAAGCACATGCAGGAGTTGGCCAGGACCCTTCCCGGGCTGCACGACCTGCTGCCCACCTACCGATGCCTGGTCACCGATGACGACGTCGTGGCGCTGAGCCGGGGCGACCTGGCCGCGCTGGGCGCCGATCCCGACCTCGCCGAGCGGTCGGCGGTTTTCCACCGGCACCTGGACGCCGCGGCACTGCCCGAGCACACCGCGGTGGTCGGATATGGGCAGGAGACCGCACAGTCGCTGCGGCTGCGCAACGGGACGGTGGAAGCGCTCTTCCACGGCTTCCGCCGGGACGGCGCCGACCGCGTCCACCGCGGCGAAGACGGCCGTCCGGTTCCCGTGGACCACACCGGCGACGGCACCGTCTTCCGCTACTCGGCCACCCCGCCAGGCCGCAAAGCCGTCCCGATCGTCCAGGACCACGGCGCGCTGGCCGCCACCGGTTCGGCTCTGGACATCGTCCGCGGCGTCCTGGAGGAGATCCCACGGGGTTCGGCGCTCGACGGAACGGGCGTGCGCGTGCGCGTTCCCGACCTCGTGACGGTAGGCGAGCCCTTCGAGATCTCCGTCGACTCGGTGCAGGACCCGCTCGCGGTCACCTGCACCGTCGAGGACGCCCGGCACGAGAGGAGGCCGCCGGTCGACACGCCACGGCTCCTGCGGACGGGTGACGCGGAGACCGTCGCCGGGACGGCCACGGTCCATGACGCCGGACTGTACCGAGTGGCCGTGGCGGCGGGCGTCGATCCCGTCACCAGGCTCGTCCTCGCGGTCCCACCGGCATCGGCGGCCTGAGCACGTGGGTGCACGAGACGCCGCCGGCTTCGACATCGTCCCTCTCCCCTTCGACACGTGCGAGGGCTTCGACACCTGCCTCTCGGGCGACACCTGCACGGAGCACGGGAAGATCGACTGCACGTCCGAGGCCGCGGCCATCGGGGACCTGCTGGCCGAGTTCGGCGGCACGGCGGTCCCGTGGGCGCCGGAGGACGGGCGCCACCTCAACGCGGTCCACACCCGGCTCAGCGAATGGGCGCGGGCTTCATCGAGCAAACGGAGCGTCCTGCTGTGGCTGGGACACGGCCGGTCCAACCGGACCGACGCGGCCCTCGCCATCCCTGGCCAGAACCCGGTCAAGTGGTACCGGCCGGGCGAACTGGCCGAGTATGTCAGTACCCATCTTCTCAATCGGGGAGACGACCCCGACTGGACCCTGATCGTCGTCGAGGCGTGCGGCGCCAAGATGTTCCTGGATCGCCTCAGCAACGAGCTCCTCGACAAGCGCACCAGGACGGGCGTCTCCCTGATCGCGTCCGGCCGGGACCAGGGCCGCGGCTACCTCGCGACGTTCCGCCGCGTCCTCGCTGACGTACTCGACGGCTTCGCCAACCACACCGAGATCCGACTGCACGATCTGCTCGGCCGAATCCACGACGGCCTCCAACCCGACCTCGGCCGCGTCCACGATCTCGACATCCGGGGGGTCCGCCCCATCTCCCGCACACCCAAGGTCACTGAACCCATCACGGCTTCGATGGACGTCTACGAACGGCTCACCGAACTGCTCGAACGACGCCCCGAGCACGAACGAGGGCACTTCGCGCGCAAAGCCGCCGGGACCCTCACCGGCGAGCTCGCCTGGAACTTCGTCGGCCGCCGGGACGAGCGCTCGGCCATCACCTCCTGGCTGGACGGCCGCCGCAACGGCCTGCTCGCGGTCACCGGGAGGCCCGGGTCCGGCAAGTCGGCCGTCCTCGGCAACGTGCTCCTCCACAGCACCCCCGAGCTGGCGGACCTCGTCGCCGAGCTCGAGGTCGTCCCCTGGGCGCCGGACCCCGTTCCCGCGTTCGATCTCTCACTGCACCTGACCGGCTCCACCATCGACGCTCTCGCCACCTCGCTGGCGCAAGCGTTCGGGACGGAGGCGCCCGCGGCCGCGCTGTCGCCGAGTCAGCTGACCGACCAGCTGGTCGAAACGCTGGCGTCCCGGGAGGGCAACGGTCTCACCGTCCTCGCCGACGCACTGGACGAGGCGCAAGAGCCGACGGCCATGGCGGACCTGTTCCGGCGGCTGGCTGAGCTGCCGGGCGTCCGGATCGTCCTTGGCACCCGGCCAAGCGCGGATCCCGCGAACCCGGACGGCACCGGTCTACTCGACAGACTCGGCCGGAACACCCAGGTCACGTGGATCGAGCGCGTCCCCGAAGACATCGCGGAGTTCGTCCGGCTGAGCCTGGCTCCGCTCGGGCAGCCCTCCCCTGCCTTCGATGAGGCCGTCGCCGACGTCGTCCGGCTGGTCACCGCGGACGAGCGCGAGTTCTTCGACGCCTCCCTGGCCGTCCACGAGATACTCGCCGACCCCGGGCTGCTCGCACCGGACCGGGCGGCTGAGCGCGCGGCGCTCCTCGGCTCCGACCGCCGGGCCCTGTTCCGTACCGCGCTCGCTCGCCTGGAACGGGAAGTACCGGCCACCCGGCAGGCATTGGCCGCCCTGTCGGCCGCCCAGGGCCGCGGCCTGCCACGCGCCGACCGCATCTGGGCTCGGGCCGCCACCGCGCTGGGCGCGGCGGCGCTCGACGACCGCGACGTGGCCGCCGTGCTGAAGGCGGCCGGTCCGTACATCATGCTCGACGCCGCCGACGGTCAGGGCGTGTACCGGCTGGCGCACCGGCTGTTCCAGGAGTCCTTCGCCGAGCAGGGCGACCGGGAGCGCCGGCGGGAGGTCGGGTTGGCCCTGTTCGAGCTGGCCACCGCGGCGGCCGACGGCGAACGGCCGGGCCCGCTGAACCCGTACCTCGTCCGGCACCTGTCCGGCCATCTTGCCGCGATAGGCGAATGGGACCTGCTCGCCGCCCGCCCGCACGTGCTCGACCTCCTCGACCCGCGGGCCGTCGCGTCCGACGCCATGCGCGCCGGCGCCGGGCTGAGCCGGCTTCCCGCCGGTGTCCTCGGTACCCTGCACACCGCGCACCTGGCGGAACGTGCCACACCCGGTGACCGGCCGGGGCTGCGCCAGCTGGGAAGCGCCCAGACCGGCGGGCCCCCCGAGGCGGCGTCACAGGACGCCGCGGCCTGGGAGATCCGCTGGTCGCGGTTGCGATCCCATCCCCCGCACCTGACCCTGGCGGGCCATCGCGGCCCGGTCACGGGAATCGCCGTCGTGCCGGGGGCCGGCGGGACGCACCTGCTCGCCACGGGCGGCGGCGACTCCACCGTACGTCTCTGGGACCCGGCCACCGGCCTGCCGGCCGGCCTCCTGCTCGACGGGCACCGGGGGCCGGTCCTCACCGTCACCGCTCTTGAGGGCGTCGGCGGGCGCCCCCTGCTCGTCACCTCCACCGAGCAGAAGGCGGGCCATGGGGGACCGACACTGCGCATGTGGGACGTTCGATCGCGGCAGGAGATCCCGCTGCCTGACGGGCAGCACCACTTGTACCTCGCAGGCACCCCGACCGGCCCGGCCTCCCTCGCACTCGCCACCATCGACGGGGACGTCCACCTCATCGATCCGGCCTCGTCCCCCACGTCCCCGGCGCGGTTACGGACGCTGCCGTGCCCCCAGGGCGGCGTCACGGGACTGGCGGTCTTCCGGTCCCGCGACGACGCTCCCCTGCTGGCCGGCGCTGGGCACGACGGAAGCGTCCACATATGGAACCTGGGCACCGCGCGGTACGACCGCAGCCTGCCCGCCGCGAACACGGGCGGCATCGAGTCGATCACCATGCTCGACGGCCTCCTCGCCACCGGCGGAGAGGAAGGAGCCGTCTGCGTGTGGGACCCCGAGGAGGGCCTGCTGCTGCGGCGGATGACGTCGCGCCTCGGCGCGGTCCGTGCGCTCACGGTCTTCAGCGGTACGGCAGGGCGCCGGTACCTGGCCGGCGGGCACGCCTCCGGGGCGGTGTCGCTCTGGGACCCGCACCTGGGCAGGCAACTCCGGGAGCCGCTCACCGGGCACCGCGGCCCCGTGAGGGCCCTTGCCGCCTTCCCCGCTGCGGACGGCGCCGACTATCTCGCGACCTGCGGGACCGATGAGACCGTGAAGATCTGGTACCCCACGGTGGGGAGCCCGGCCGCGCCCGCCGCGGGGGCCGTCGGGGAACGGACCGGGGCGATCGCCGCTCTCAACGGCGGGTGCCTCGCGTTCTGCTCGGAAGGGGCCCTGCATCTCTGGGAGGCCGGCGACGAGGGTTCACCGGCCCGGCTGGAGGCGGCGGGGACCGTGACGGCCTGCACGGCGTTCGGCACTTCGGACGGCTCGTCGCTGCTGGCCCTGGCCGATGCGAACGCCGCAGAGGTCCGGTTGTGGAACCCCGCCGCCGGGACCGCCGTCAACCGCCTGCGCGTCAACGCCGTCCGGGCGATCGGCGCGCTCGACGCTCCCGGCGGCGCGCTGCTGCTGACCGGCGACCTGGAAAGGCGCCTGCGGATCTGGGATACGAAGAATCTCGCACTGGAGCACGAGATCGACGCCGGCGAGCACGGGATCCCGCGGGCCGTCGCCGCGTTTCGCCTCGCCGACGGCTCCCCCGTCCTGGCGTCCACGGCCCACGCGCCCGAGGTGCGGTTCTGGCGGTTCACCGGAGGTCCTTGGGGCACACCGCTCGTCGGCCACGAGGACTCGATCGTGGCCATCGCGGCGTACCAGGGACCGGGTCGGCGGCCTCTCCTGGCGACCACCGGCCATGACCGCGCGATCTGCTTCTGGGACCCGGTCGCGGCGAGGCTGCTGCACCGGATCCCGATCGGTCTCCGCTGCGAAGCGCTGGCCGTGAACGGTGAGGACCTCATCGTCGGTACCGACGAAGGTCTCTTCGCCCTCCGGCCGCTCGGCAACCTGGCCATACGCGGACACTGATCCCCGGATCGAAGGAAGGGCCACTACGGAAAGCCATAATCGAGAGGTGGGGATGGACCTTAGCGAGCTCACCGATCTGGTGCAGCGCCTGTTCTGCCGGCCGACGGCCATCCACGGCCCGTACGAGCTCCGTTCCGGTCCGGAGTACGTCGTGCCGGGCATTCTGTCGCGCGCGGAACTCGAACGGCCCGGAGACCAGACCGACACCTTCGAGCTGACCATCTTCCACCAGATCCGCGGTTTCGCGGGTCAGCTCTGGGAGCAGGAGGTCCGGAGCCTGCTGCGCTTCCAGGCACTGCGCCATCCAGCGTTACCCGAGATCGTCACGGGCAGCTTCGAGGCGGCGGAGAGAATCGCGTTCACCCTCACCAGGATTCCCGGCCGCCCTCTCGACGCCGGAAAATGGATCGAGCTCGCCGCAGCGGATCCCCTGGAGGCGCTCGACCGGCTCACCATGCTGATCGACGGGCTGTCCAGAATCAACGACGCCCGCATGATGCACCGCAATCTGAGCCTGGGCGCGCTCCGCGAGGGGGAGAACGACGAGATCGTCATCAGCCGGTTCGAGATGAGCACGCTCATCGGGAACCTGGTCCGGCGAGGACCGATCGGCGACTCGTCCCGCCATTGGAGTGTGATCCGCGAACTGTACCTGGTGCCGCCGCCGAACGTCGAACTGAGCCGGCACCTGGCCTTTCTGGCCCCGGAAACCCACGAGCTGCTCTTCAACAATCGGCCCGGAGTTCGCCGCGAGTATTTCACCACCGACGTGTTCGGCTTGGGCGTCCTCGGCTGGGAGTGGTTCTGCGGCGCTATTCCGGAGGTGCTGCCGGAGGCGTACGAGAAAGTGGAGGAGGCGCCCGACGGGCCCGCCAAGGCCGCCGCACTCAACGAACTCCACGCCGAGATGCGGCGACACCTCGGGAGGCAGCACAACCACCTGCCAAGACCATTGATCCAGGTGCTGCTACGCATGATGCGCCACTCGAACCAGGTGCGCGACACCGCGTTCCAGGTTCTCTCGCACCTGGACAGGCACTGGCAGGGTATTCGCGCCTACTGGGAGAAGGAGACCGATGAGACGCCCCGGCTGGTCGCGTTCATGCCGAAAGAATCGGTCACCCCGCTCTACCAGGAACGAAAATGGCTTTCGCACAGTCCGGCCGATCCGATCGGCAGGGACGAGCTCAGAGATTTCCTTACCAAGGAACTGGGAGACGCAAAGCTGGTCTACTCCCCCGACGGCGCCCTCGGCTACGCCATCGACGACGAGCAACGCCTCCGGGAGGCCAGATGGGTTCTCGTCGGAGCACGCGCCGTATGGTTCTGCGCCTTCTACTACGACGAGTACCAGCGAGCCAGAGGGCGAGGTGAGACCCACAAGGACACTCTTATCATCAAGTACCTGAGCGAGCACTCGCGCGCGAAGAACCTGGTCAACTCAAAAGTGTTCAAGAAGGTCAGCCCGCTCAAGCTGGTGGCGTTCCGAAAAGGGCAGGACCTCACCGCCGAACGCAGCGGGCGGCCGAGCTGGAGCCCGCTGACCGAAGAGCTGGAGGCGGCCGAGCGCCAGCGCGACGAGGACCGGGACTTCGCCGAGTCGATCGACTTCCTCCTCTCCTACCAGCGTGCGGAACTGGACGCCCGCAAGTACGCCTTCAAACGCGTCGACGGCGCATCGGGCGCCCTGGGCGACGCCACCATCCAGTTCGACAAGGCCCGCGACGACACGTGGAAACACGACAACCCCTTACTGTCCGCCTACACCAGCGAAAAGCGGCGGCGACCGCCCCTGGGCCTGTTCCTCGAAGAAATGGAGACCGACAAGGAGGACGCTTTCCAGATCGAGGAGGCGCAAACGTCCGGACCACGCTTCTCGCGCAGCTCGATGGTGGTCGACTTCGTACGGCGCAAGGACGACCTTACGGCTGTCGTCCGTCCCCGCGACAAGGTCGTCGCCGTCCCGGATTCCGGGTGGATCCGGCCCTCCGACGACGGGGGCAGCTTCGTCAGCCTTCTTCGCCAAGAGCGAGCGGTGAGCCTCCTGAAGTTCCAATCCGGCCTGTTGCGGATGCTGCGCACTCCCTGGGCGATCGACCTCGGACGAGGACGGTGGGAGTTCAGCGATGAGATCAAGCCCGGACTCCACAAGAAGCTGCAGGGCGAAGCTCCATCCGTGATCCAGAACATGCTCTCGCTGCAGCCCTTCTACGCTCTCCAAGGCCCACCGGGAACGGGCAAGACCCTCGTGGCCGCCGTCGCGATCCGCCGGTTCCTGGAGCATGAGAGAGGTGCGCGGGTCCTGGTGAGTGCCCAGTCGAACTACGCGCTCGACCATTTGGCCAAGAACCTCATCCAGATCCTCCCGGACACGACCCTGATCCTGCGGGAGACGTCGAACCCCGAGAAGATCGCCGTGGACGCCGTCAAGAAGCACACGCTGGTCGAACTGACCGAGCAGCTGACGACGAAGATAACCGACACGCTGACCTGGCTGCTCCACCCCGATCAGCTCGATGAGGACACCCGGCGGAGGTTCCAGAAGAATCCCCCGTCCCGCCTGCCCACTCCGCTGAACGGCGTCCATAGCGAGATCGCCGAACGCTGGCTTGGACTGGTCCGCACGAACCAGATCGAGCTGGCCGACCGGATCAACGCCGGCGCGAGCGTCATCCTGGCCACCACCTCCCAGGCCGCCATGCTCGGGCACGGCGAGGACGGGCACAGCGACGTCTTCGACTGGATCATCGTGGAGGAGGCCGCCAAGGCATGGCCCACCGAGCTGATCGTGCCATTGGTCCTGGGCTTCCGGTGGTCGCTGATCGGCGACCACCGTCAGCTCGGCGCCCACCGCGAGCTGGAGCTGGAGCAGTTCCTGGAGAGCCTCGACGGCAACCGCGATCCTCGTATCATGCGGCACTACAAGCTGCGGAAGGAGCGCATGAAGGCGCTCAGGCTCTTCGGCTCGATCTTCGAGACCCGGCGGGACGACTCCGGCTCCGACACCCCAGCGGTCCCACTGGATCGGCTGAAGCTCCAGTTCCGCATGCACTCGACCATCGCGGAGCCGGTCGGCCGGACGTTCTACCCCGTCGTCCCGGAGAAAGTGGACGGCACCGGCCTCTCGCTGAGCTTCCTCGACACCCAGCGGCCGGAGACCGACAAGGACCACGGGGTGACCGTGCCGGAGTGCATCGCCGGGGCCCCGCTGGTCTGGATCGACACCGCCGGCTGCGCCGGCTTCCGCGACACGCGGTGCTGGTTCAACGAAGGCGAGGTCGAGCTCGTCGAACGCCTGGTCGCCCTGATGACGCCCGCGCCCCTGCCGTCGGCACAGCCTCCAGAGGACAAGGGCGGCCTTGTCGTGCTCACCCCGTACCGGATGCAGCGCCTGCGGCTCGCGAAGCGGCCACTGCTCAAGGACCGGGTGCACACGGTCCACTCCTTCCAAGGGAGAGAGGCCGATCGCGTCATCGTGTCCCTGGTCCGCTCGACCCCCTTCGGCGACACCGTCCAGAGCAACGTCGGTCACGTGGGAAGGGACGAGGTCGCCAACGTTCTGCTGTCCCGGGCCAAGCGCCTGCTCGTCTTGGTGGGCAACCTTGACCTGTTCGGCCGGCACGGCGGGGAGTCCTGGCAGAACGTCGCCGAGACGGTCAACCTCTACGGCAGGGTCGTCAAGGCCACCGCGTTGGAGGAGCCGTGGACCGGATAATCACGCTCGCCCTCCCCTGCCGCTTCGTCACACTGCAAGTCATGCTCGGGCCGGAGCGCGGCATGACGACGCTCACCGAACTGGTGGCCCGGGCGATCAGCGGCGGCATCGACACCATCGAGGAGCTGGGCGAGCTCTTCGTGCTGCCCGACCGGATCGTCCTGGACGTCGTGCGGGACCTGTGGAGCGCCGGGCACGTGAGCATCGATTTCGACTCCAGCCTCCTCGAGCTGACCGAGAGCGCCCAGGCCGCGCTCGTCGACGAGGAGAAGAGGCTGGAGTCCGACAAGCGGACCTGGCAGAAATTCCTCCTCGAACCGATATCAGGCCAGTTCTTCGCGGAGGACGACGGTGTTCCGAGCATCCACGAAGGGCTGCTCGGCGTTCCGCTGCAGAGCGACACCGATGCGTCGGACCTGCCGCATGGGGACCTTCTCGTCGCGGTCCGGCGAGTGTTGGAGCGCGAGCGCGCGGCCGGGAAACGGTCCAACGTCCGCGACGTGAGCTTCGGCAACCCGCTGCTGCGTCCGCCGACGGAGCTGCGCTATCTCCGGACGAGGGTGAGCGCGCACACCGAGCCGGCCACCGGCCGCATGGCCTTCACCGTGCGGGAGGGGCACAAGTGGGGCGCGCGAGCGAGCAGGCGGTTGACCGATCACCTGGCCGACTTCGTCGAGCGGTATCCCGAGCACGTCCTGACCCGGACGCTGACCAAGATCGCCGGCCCCACCCCGCCGGAGCCGGTGGGACTGGGCGCGCAGCTGGCGCGGCTGGAACGCAAGGTCGCCGGTCTTTCCCGGTCGCCCGCAAGTGAGATCGCCGCTGACCAGGAGGAGCTCCAGGAACTGGCGTTCGCCCTGGAGGAGCGGCTGGACGAGCTGGCCGACTCCCGCGCCTCGGCGCACATCGTGGAACGCTCGTCCGGTCAGCTGTGGGCCACAACGGACCTGATCAAACGGGCCGAGCGGCAGATAGTGATTTCCAGTCCCCAGATCGAATACGAGGTCCTGCACCGATTCCTCCCCGTCCTCGACGAGGCGCTCCGGCGGGGCGTTCAGCTCGCGCTGCTCTGGGGCCGCCAGCCGGAAGAGACGTTGCCGCAGCGGGTCGACGCGGCCCTGAGCGAGATGCTGGCCAGGTACCCGGCGCAGGTCTCGATCGACACGCTCAGCGCGCAGACGAACGCCTGCGTGGTGATCCAGGACAACCTGCGGGCACTGGTGGGGTCCACCGGCCCGCTGGCGCGCGGTCACGAACGCGACTCGTCCCGTATCGCCGTTCTGGTCGAGCCGGCCGCGGACGGCCCGGCGACGCCCCGATGCGTCACCGATCTGCTGGTCTGGGCTCGGGACAGCTACCCGACCTGGGGGAAGGGGCAGCGTATCGACCTGCTGAGCGACACCCCCCGCAGTGACGTCGCCGAGCCGGTGGAGACCTCTGCTCCGCTCCTGCCCGAGTGGGACGCGGAGGGCGCCGACGCCTCCACCGTGCGGCTGTGGGCCGAGAGCTGGACAGAGCATCACGCGGCGCTGGTGGATGTGGCGCGACGGATGACCAACGCGGTGCCGAGCGTGGAACTGGTCCGCGACAACGCGCACCGCAAGGTCGTGTCCGATGCGGTCTCCGACGCCGCGCGGCGGCTGGCGGTCACCGACGACCGGATCGACCCGCGGGTGGCCAACGACAGGCTCGCCCGTGTCCTGACCGCACGTGCGGAGGCCGGGGTCCTGACCTGCCTCCTCCATCCCGGCCCCGCGGGGGCGAAGCTGGACGAGGCCTTCGACCGGCTCGGTGCCGGCCCGATCCACGTCCGGCATGGGCGGGCCGGGATTCGCGCGGTCCTGTCCGACGACCAGGTCCTGATGGGGTGCTTCTCGCCGCTGGCCGAGGGGGAGGGCATCGGCCGGAGCCGGCGCACCCAGGTCGGGCTGAAGATCCACAGCGCGGTCTTCGCCGACAGCGTCGCGGCCGCCATCGCCCTTCCCACCGCGCCGGCGCGCACCGAACCGGCCGAGGTCCGGCAACAGCCCGCCGCCGCCGCGACCGCGCTGCCGTTGCTGATCGAGGCCCGCGGCGCCCGCGCCCCCGGCGGCTTCGCCGCGGTGGTCGTGGACGGGTTCGCGCGGCTCGCCGACCCGTGGGAGGTCCTCGACCGCTGGGAACGGGCAGAGATCCCGGCTGCCGAGATGCGCAAGGGGGTCGCGGTCCTCCTCTCCCGGGAGGCGTGGGCCCCGCCCGGGCCGCGGGCACGATGGGCCGAGTGGCTGGCCGACGATGCCTGGGGTCGCCGGTCGTTCGTCGAGGCCGCCCTGGCCGGAACGCTCCTGCCCGCAGGGCCCCGCGCCCACGCCTGCATCGCGGCCGCGGCACTGGAGGTCGGCCCGCTCGGAGCCTTGATCTTCGACGAGGTCACCGAGCTCGCCAATGCGCCGGGGCCGGCCGGCCAGACCGGCGCGCTCTCGGCACTCGCCGAGTTGCTGCTGTGGGGCAGCGACGAGGGCGACTACATGCTGCGCGAAACCGCCCAGGTGCTCCCGTGCGCGTGGCGGGAGCTCGGCGACGAGGCGCTGGGCTTCCACGACCGGGTCGGCGCGGCCCTGCCGCTGTCGGTGATCAGCATGGAGTTGACCGACCTCAACGACCGGCTCGCGGCCGAGGAGACCTGGCGCGAACTGGCGGCGGCGATCGACCAGCTGGGCCGGCTGCGGCAGCGCTTCTCCTTCGTCTCGGGTCGGGAGATCCATGACCGGCTCTTCGCCCCCGACGGGCTGTTCACCCGGATCCGTGCCGCCTGCGACACCCCGGGGCTCCGGCCTGAACTGCGCGGCGCCCTCCCGGTCCGGGTGATCGAGTTCCTGGACGGGCTGGTCCGCGAGGCGGGAATGGACTCGGTGCAGTGGGGGCGGCAGCGCGGCTTCCTGAAGAAGACGGAGGCCATCGTCAGTACGGCCAGGAACCTGTGTCCGGCGGAACCGGCCGCCGGGCATGCCGTCGACCGCGAACGGGTCCTCGACGCCAGCCGGAGGTTCGGCCGCGAGATGGCCCGCCGCTGGGACGATCTGTTCACGGAGGCCGAGGCGATGCCGCATCCGTACAACATGCCGTTCATCGCCCTGCTGGAGAAGCTCGGCCCCTTGTCCGAGTGGGCGAAGGAGCTCTCGTGACCGAACGATCGGATCCGCTGGTGCGGCTGCTGGAGCGATGGCCCCTCCGGTTCCGGCTGCCCGACCTCATGGAGAGGCTCGCCGGCGACGCCGATCCTCCGGAGCACGCGGAACTGGCCAGGGCCGCGCTCATGGGACTCGCCCGAGGACTCGGCGAGCGCGGGGCGTTCGAGGCGATCGTCAAGGCGGGCCGGTTCCACGTCGCCGAAGCGGTGATGCTCGACGCGTCCGACACGCTGAAGTCCCAAGCGCTCGCGTCGCCGGCCAAACTGGTGGAATCGGCCCGCGCCGGACGCCGCCAGCAGCTCCTGCAACGCCTGGACGAGCTGGCCGGCTCCGCCGAGCGCGCGGGCCTCGACCTCACCTACGATCGGCAGGCGCTCGTCGCGCTCGCCGACCGTTCCTGGCCCGACGCCGAGCGCCGGCTGGCCGAGCTCGCCCAGGATCTCGGCGAGCGGGTCGAGGCGAAGCGAAGCGACCTCCGCAAGCGGATCGACGCTTTCGGAACGGCGGACGGAGACTGGGCGGCGGCGTGCTCCGCACTGGTCGAGAACGGCCAATGGCAGTCAGTGGAGCAGCTTCTCGCCCATCCCGAGGACCGGCTCTCGGGGCCTGCCACCGTGCCGCGGCTGCCGCACTGGGCGGGCAAGGAGTCCGCCGAGACCCTGCTGCGGTGGCACCTGACCGCGGCCGGCGACGCTCTCCCGGCCTTCCAGTCCTGGGCCTCCCAACCCGGCAGCCCCGAGAACGAACTGTTCCTCGCCTACGACCGGCTCCGCGAGGGAGGAAACGAGTCGGCCGCGGCCTTCGCCGACGCGCTCGAAAGGTTCCTCGGCCTGGAGCCCGGGGCACGGACGGTGCACCCGGTCGAGGGCGGCTACCTCACGACCCTCAACGGGCTGTTCGGCGAACCGGGGACCGAGATCTTCCGGCCCACGGGCACGGTGGACCTGTTCGTCGGCGAGCCCGAGCGGCGCACCCTTCCCGAGCTGCAGAAGCTGGGCCCGCACGTCGCCGTCGGGCCGGCGCTGGGGCCAGAGGCCCGCGCCGGCCGTGCCGACTGCGCCCTCATCACCCTTGACGATCTGATCGGGCTCGGCCGGCTGCGCTCGAAGCGGTCCGCCGTGCTGCTGCGCACCGTCGGTGAGTGGTGGCCGCTGGCCGCGTTCACCGGTGGATCACCGGCCGAACTCGCCGAGCGGCTCGGCGCGCCCGGCGAGCGGTGGGCGCGCCTTTCCTGGATCGTCGACCTGACCGGGCTCGGCGATCTCGCGCTCACCGCGGCGCTGGCCTTCGAGACCGCACTCGAACCGGCGCTCGTGCACCTCTACCTGGAGTTCCTCGCTGAGTCCCGGATGCGCACACCCTCAATGGACAACGTGTTGCGGCCCCAGTTGGCGGCGGCCGTTGCGAGTGCCCTCCTGGAACCGCTCGCCGGTTCGGCCGCCGGGGAGGCGGCCTTCTGGGCGTTGCTGGCCGCCGCGCCGCCCGGCGACCCGGTGAACGAGGAGGACCTCGTCCTGGAAATGGCGCTGGCCTGCGACGACTCGGAGCTGGAACGGTTCTTCCCGGCGGGGCTCGCCGAACTCTCCACGGTCCCGCTCGTCGAGCGAACCGGCACGAGCCTGCAATTTCGCGAGTGCGGGGCACTGATCCTGCTGGCCGAGCAGTCCGACGACCTGCTCACCGCGGCCCTCGACCGGCTGAGTGAGGCCGGGGAGGCCGCACCCGACCCGATGGGAACATGGCGCGAGGAGACCAACGCCGCGCTCGCCGCCGACCCCCACGGCGTCACCGACATCGGCGAGCTCGTCAAGAGGTTGGCCGCCGAGGCCGCGTCCCTCAACTCCAAGGTGATGATCGAGGTGGAGGTCGGATCCGGCATCCTCGTCGCCGCGAGCGATCTACCGCTGCGGGCCACACTGCGCGAACTGCTCCGCAACGCGTTCGACGCCCTGGGCGAGGGCGGGGGAACCGTCCGGTTCGCCGCCCGAACGGTCCGGAAGGACGTGATCATCTCCGTCCAGGACACCGGACCCGGCGTCGATTACCCCGGCAGCGAGCACCTGATCTTCCGGCGCGGGGAGGGCAACCGCCCGGCAGCCGACGGGGAGGGGCTCTACCTGGCCCGGCGGCTCGCCGGCGAGTTCGGGGGCGAGTTGCTGCTCGCCTCCGCGACCGACGGCCACCCCGTCTACGTCGGCGCCCACTTCGACCTCATCCTTCCGCTGGCGGACGCAGAATGACCCGCGGCGGTGCTCAGGGCGTCAACTCCGGGTGGCAACGACGACCTGGCCCCAGACCCGTACCAGGAGCGTCACCAGGGTCAGCACAAAGGTCCCGCCGAGGGAGGTCCGCAGAACGACGCTGTCCTCGAAGAGCCCGGCCAGGCCGAGTACCACGGTACCGAGCCCGCCGAGGATCAGCACGGTGAGCACGATGGTGTAGGCCCGTACCCGCCCCTTCGTCCAGAACCACACGCCGTCAACCGGATCGTCGCGGCGGTGCCGCCTTTCCCGGACGCGCAGGTTCTCCAGGTAGCGGGAGTCCCACAGCAACGCGAGCAGAAGCACAGGGTAGACCTGGGCAAGGGTCGTATAGAACTCCTGATGTTTCACCAGGCCTATCTTTCTTCCAACGCGGGCTTCAGGCTAGATGGTTACCGATTTGATTGCCGACGAACCGTTCGGCGTTCGCGTGCAGCGAGCGCAGCGGTGTCCTCTCCACCCGGATGCTGTCCGCGGCGCACACCACGTCGAACACCGCGGTGAACGCGGCGTCGCGGTCCCGGACCGGTCGGCCCGCTCCCCCTGGACCGCCCAACAGGTAAGGGATGCTGCGCGGTCCAAGGGCCGGCCGGGTTGGTGGTGACGCCCAAAATGTGCACCCTGTACCGCTCGAATCATCGGTGCGGTAGGTCAGGTTGACGGCATGAACCCGGACCATTCAAAGGGCACGACGAGACGCGTGACCTCGCCGTTGTCGCGCAAAGCAGTCATCGAGTCCGCTTGCCGTTCTCGCTAGGCGAGCGGGAACCAGCCCGGCCCCGCCGCATCCGCCGTGGGGCCGGAACACCAAGATCTTCAACAGGCTTCTAAGCGATGACTGCGAGTAGTTCTGTAATGGACCCGGTGAGCTCGGCGTCGCCGCTCGCCGTCGATCGCTGACGGGCCTGCTCCACGGTGATGCCTCTGGTCGCCAGCCGCCAGAAGGTGTCCTGGTCCATCGAGACGCGTGCAGACGGCTCCCCCAGGGGTTGGGTCATCCGCCATCGTGCCTCCTGCCGGACCACCCCCCACCGTCCGCCCGCCGGGCCGAGTACTTCCAGGTGAGCCGTCGTGCCTTCGGGGCGGTCGTGCATCCGCAGGGCGTACGGCAGGCCGCGCGCGAAGATGTCCAGCACCGGAGCCATGAGCTCGGGTTCCTGGGCGCCCGGAATGGAGACGGCGTCACGCACCTGCTGCTGGTGAACCCAGAACTCGGTGTACTCGCGGCCGATGTCCAGCCAAACGGGGCTGTCGATGTCGGTGGCCGCCCAGGAGACGTTCAGGTCGGCGGCGGCCTGGAGGTCTCGTGCCGCCCACAGGGCGTCGAGCCGCGGTCCCAGGTGACCCAGCAGTTCGATCATCAGTTGCGGGCTGAGCTGGCGGGACGCCCGGACGAATTCCTCATTGGTACGTGCCAGATGGGCGGGAAGCGTCTCATCATCGGCGAATATCCCGCCGCCGTAGCCGTCGCGGCTGCCCGACAAGCGCCGCATGTAGTCATTGAGCACATGACCGACGACGTCGTGCACGTCCCAACCGGGGCAGACCGTGGGCACGGCCCACTCGGCGGGGCTCAGAGCGCTGAGCAGGTCGAGCATGGCCTGCCGTTCGCGTGGGAACAGGGGACGAACGTCGATGGTCCGACCGAAGATCATCATCGTGAGACCCTACCGACCCGTCGTATTACTCTCCACGGAATTTCGGCCGAGGCTGGTGCTTCCCGGACGGCCACGGCACCCGCCACCAGAGCCATCCCCAGGGCGCTGGTGGCCAGGTCGCTTCGCCGGCGCGAGTCGATGGCCCAGCCGACGCCCCGCAGGGAGAAGGCGTCGATGACCACGCAGCAGTAGATCTTGCCTTCGCGGGTGGGGTGTTCGATGATGTCGATGACCCACAGCCGGCTCGGGCCGTCGCGGTGGACGTTGCGTTTGACCAGGTCGGTGACGGTGGTCGATGCCGGGACCTGCTTGGCTCAGCGCCGTAGCGGCAGGCCGGACAGGCCGCGGCGCCGCATCAGCATGGCCACGGTGTTGCGCCCCACCGTGATCTGGTGGGCTTGCACCAGTTCGGCGTGGACGCGCGGTGACCCGTAGGTTCGGCGTGAGGCCTGGTGGACGGTGCCGATCAGGTCTGCGAGCCAGGCATGCCTGATCGCTCGCGCCGAGGGCGGCCGGGACCGGGCGTTGGAGTATCCCGAGCGGAGGACGCCCAGGGCCAGGCAGGACTGCCTGACCGGAACGCCTTCACCGGCGAGCTCGGTCACGAGCTCGAACCGCCGTTTTGGGGGCACCACCTCCTCGACCGCGGCGGCCGCCTTGCGAAGGATCTTGACCTCGTTCTCCGGCTCTCGGATCCGCTGGTTGGCCGCGGCCAGGACTGCCGACTCCACCGCTCCGGCGCTGGGAGCTCTGAGTCTTCACTCGACGAGATCGCGTGAACGCCACCGGTACAGGAACGACTCGGCGATGCCCAGCGCTACCGCGACCTCGCAAACGTCACGGATCGGCGCCCACCACGGCGTTCCACAGAGCGCTACGGCCCTCACACAAGGCGTCGAGGCACGAGCGGACGAGTGAGCATTAGTCGCCGACGTCGCATTGTGAAACGAGACGGCCAGTGCGTAGATCCGTCGAGATAAATAATCAAGAACCAGCGCGTCACACTGCCCGGACCGCCCATACTTGACTCAAAAGCGCCATGTACTTCGCATGTCCCTTTGCCGTGGACGACGATGCCTGATCAGTTTCAGCAGCATCAATCGGAAGAAATTACTTCCCCTCCCGCATCACCGTCCTCCTCGCCTACCAATTCCTCCTGGTCCTGCACATTCTTGCGTTTCTCCAACCATTCGTCCAAAAATGAATTCTCAGATTTATCGCGTTCCTTTGGGGTGGGTTTCGAGTCGCGCACCGCGGCCCTGGTCCTTTTCTCGCGTTCCTCGTCCTCGGCACGCAATCCGTCGCGTGACCTCCAGGCGCCGCCCTCGATCATCCGTCGCCGAACGGTGGCACGGCCGGCGGGCAGTCCGGCGTCGGCGTCCGCCTTCGGGGGCTGAAGAGTAAAGGTGTGCGCTTCCCCGTTGTAAAGAAGTTGGGTGATCGCCTGGTAGTTTCCCGGACTCCGCAACACCTGCGGCTCCACATCGAACTCCGCAGCCAGCAGGTTAGCATCATGGTTGGAGACACCGAAGAGAATACGGTTGGCCACATTGCCGAGAATCGCGGACATTAAATTGTCAGCGACGGCCCCAGTGAAACGTGAAAACGATTTGAGCTGGCCCACGTTCTGGTGCGCCAAGATCAAGCCAAGGCCGAACTTCCTGGCTTCGGCAACAATCTCGTCGAATCCGGTCACAGCGAACGCTTGAAACTCGTCCACGTACATATAAATCGGATCCGACTTGTTCCTATTCTGCCGCCAGCGTCCGTAAACGGCCTTTCGAATGCGTTCCTGAATGAACGATCCGAGCATTCTCGCCGCGGATTTACTCATCTCCCATTCGGGAATCTTGACCAACAGGATTCCGCCGCGACCAACGCAATCCTCGATCGACACTGTGGAACTTCCGCCCGTGAGCACTTGGCCGAGCACGCCGTCCTGTTGCATCTCGCTGAACTTGGAAAGCGTCCAGTGCAGGACCTCTCCGATCGCATCATCGCGTTGTTGCTCGAAGACCCCCCAGCGTTCCTTCAGGTCCGGGTCGGTGAGAATGTTCCTGATCCAGGTGCGCCGCTCCTTACTGCGCAGGACGCGGACTAGGTCGATGACGCTGGGAGGCTTGATCGGGTAGTCATCGTTGGTGATGGATTCGAGTGCGAGACGGACTATCTCCTCGAAGCGCGGCCCATAGAACTCGTGGAAGGACTGCCGCTCGATGAGCTGGATGAACTCCTCGATCGCCAGTTCGAGGTCCGCCATGCCGTGAACGTCAAGGTCGAGCGGGTTGAGCACGGGCAGGTAGTCCGGATCACCGAAGTCGAGGAAGAGGACCTCGTCGTCTCGACCGGCGGTGTGGCCGAGGAGGAAGTCGACTAGGTCGCCATGCGGGTCGATGACCGCGACGGCGCGGCCCTCCCTGATGTCCTGCATGGCCATCAGCTTCAACATGTTCGTCTTGCCGGAGCCGGTGCGGCCGACGATGTAGGTGTGGCGGAGACGGGCTTCCTCGGCGAACCGCACATCGACGCGCTGGTCGTGGCGGGCCTGACTCGACCGAGCCGTCCCGAGGCTGATGCCCTCGGCTAGGACGGCGACGTCCGGTAGGGAGATCGCCCTGGGTACGCCATGGGAGAGCCCACGGCCCTCCATGCGGCCGTGCGGGGGGTGGAAAATCCGCAACGCTTCGGCTGGGGTAAGCGGCGTCGTCGAGTCCGGGAGTGGCCCGTTCGGCAGTAGGGCCGAGCGCGCTGACTCATCAGAGACGATGTCGAAGGGGACGCCACGGAATAGCCAGAGACCGATACTCCGCAGCACAGAGTCACCGAGCGTCTCGTCCGCGCCCACGTGGATTTGCAAGGCCAGATTGGCCGGGTCGGCTTCCTCGTTGCTGGCTCGACTCAGGAACGGCGCGACGACCCCGTCATGGTCTCCTACGAACCCGGTGCCGCTGAGGGTAAGCGAGGGGCTCGGCCCGCCGGTTGGCTCGCGCGCGGCCTCGGGCGCCCTGCGGCAGACCAACTGAACGGAGATCTGCGGTTTGAGGGCGCGTAGGTAGTCGATCAGGCCGCCCCAGTCCTCCTGGATGAGCGGGACGGTGTTCGCTCTGGGTCTCAACTCGACCAGGAAGGGCGTGTTCAGCGAACTGGAGGCGGTCGTAGCCAGGATGTCCCAGCCGTTACTGAAGGCCACCCCGAGTTGCTGACCGATGCCTTCGGCCAAATCGTCGATCACATCGGGATCGTTGGATTCAGTGAGCGCGACGATGTCAAAAAAGGGCGCGAGATTTCCCGTGGTCTGGCGGGCGGTGGACACCCGATAGAGGAGCCGTACGCTTTCATCGTTCAGGAGGGACAAGGTCCGCAGTACTCCGAGTTGCCTAGGAAGGCTCTGCACAGCACGATCGACATTGTACTGCCCGAGCCGAGCGGCGTAGAAGACGGTGAACTCCGTTTCAGCTTCGGAGTTCCGCAAGGGTCTTCGGGTCGGCGGAGTAATCTGCTGGTACTCCGGGCGAATCTGTGATTCCAGCTGTCGGCGTGCCACGTTCAACTTATCGGTGAGGCCGCCCAAGCCAGCCGTTTCGATTTTTCCGAGCAACGGGTGCCAGTGCTCATGCAGCGTAGTCAGGGCAGCGTAGCGTAGCTCCGGCTCCGACTTTACGTTGGACAGGATGAGGTGCGTGGTCAGCAGCAGAAGATCCGATTCGAGGAACACCTGCCGCTTCTGTCGCCTGCGCAATCTTTTGACCGCCTCAAGCAGGACGGCCGGTGGTCTCATCTCTTCGAGGCGCTCTTCGGCGGTGCTGAGGAACTCCCTATACCGGCCAGCGTTGTACTGTTCCAGGGACCAGTTGTGCATCGGCCTAGCGAGACCGCTGATGGTTCCCGAGGCGTCGCTGGTTTCGGCGTCCTCGTAAAGGATTGCCGCGCGCAGATGAATACGGTTCTGAGGCGTCTTGGTGCGTTTGGGTCGCTGCTGAAATCCGGTGAAGTCCGCCACGACGATCGATTCGCCGGGCGGGAGCGGCTCGGTTCCCAGCGTCCTGTCCACGAAGATGCCGGCGACGTCTGGGGCGAGAACGGCGCTGCCACCGAACTGCGCATGGTTAGAGAAGACGGTCGCGAAGTTACGCGGCCGTTTTAGAAAATCCTCAGTGGGGCTGGACAGGGCGGTGGTGAGGACCAGGTCGGGTGGCCGGTCTTGCCCGTCGAAGTCACGTCGGATGTTGACGTAGTCCATGCAGATGGCCAGGCCGACGTCATACCTCCGTTCGCCTTTGGACAGGGACACCCGCACGGGCCCCTCGCCGCGCTCGATGTACTCGCCCTGAGCGTGGTCCGCCTTGGTGACGAGGGCAAGTCGATCCTTAGAGACGAATACCGCCGAGTTGCAGCCGAGCGCCTCGGTAGCCGCTGAGAACCCCTGGTCGGCCAGGATGGCCGCGTCCATCTCGCGGAGTTGGCCGACGCCGGCGAAAATCGTCAACTCGTTCCGGTAGCCGGTCAGAACGTGGATGAGTTCCGCGGATACCGAGCATTCGGGAAAAACCACAACGTCGACCTGGTGGTCGGAGCAAAATTCCAGGATCTGCTTGAGTTTCAGCTCGGATGAGCGATGCCTGGCTCTTCTGATTACGGATACCGCCGTATCCGTCTGATCCTCGAACTCGTCCCCGAGGTCGAGATCATTAAGTGCAGTGTCGTCTGATTCTACAGGTATGGACTTAATCCCTATCAACGGTTCGTCGGGCAGCCAATAGTCAGCCTGACGGGTGCGCATGTTCGGGATGTAATCCAGCTGCACGGCTGCCAAGCGAAGGAGGTGGTCGCTAGTCGCCGGAGCTTGCTCGGTCGATTCTGTCATCACTTCTCCTTCCATCTATTCTATCCGCCGTGGAGCCTGTCGAGACGGTGGGTACAGCACTCGGTCACGTGCGGCCTCCAGCACCAGAGTCGAGGCTGACCGCGAGCTTCTCCGCAGCCCCGTAAGGTCGGAACCCTCGAGTCTTCTCCAGATAGTCGATAAACTCACGCGCAGCCCTGACCGTCGTGACGAAGGACCGGCCCATGTTCTCCTTGACCATGGATCTGTCGACGTAGCCGCCCTGGCAGCCGATAGCGATCGAGTTCATTACAGCCAGTGCATAGCTCGCCCGGTCGCGTTCATCCTTGTCCACCGCATCCATTTCGCTCGCCGACAACCCCGCTAACGACCGGTGCACGATTCTCCTGCCGTCGCGCACTTCGGGCGATAAATAACGATCTTGAATCTCGAAGAACGCGCGGAGTTTGTCTGAACGCCGCGAGCGCCGAAACCCCCAGACCGCGACAAGCAGGGCGACCGTCGGGGAGATGAGACTGAGAGCCACAGGCGCATCCATACTTGCAGGATAACCGCCCGACATGACAAACGGTTGAAGTGGCTGGAAGCGGGCATCTCAAGATCCGGATAGGAGTCCTGCGCGCCTCGCTCGGCCATTTGACCGCATGTGGACAGATTGTTCAGGGTGTCCTGCCGAGCACTTGTGCGCGATCGATAGCGCCAAGCCCCTGTCGGGACGGTGCAGCCAGGCATGCGGAGAAGTCGGGTTCAAAGTTGGCGTCGGCATCCGTCACAGTGCCGGCGGGCTTGTCGTCGAAGCCGGGCCAGGTTTCGATTCCCGCGGCTTGGTCCGGTACGGCCACTGTCGCTCGGCGTGGCCGTCCGGTCACTGGCCAGGATGAAACAGGGTCATGAGGGACGAGAACGCCCCTCGTTGTCCGGTCCGTGCGGTGCTGTTGCGGTGGGCGTTGGCAGCCCCGTACACCGCCAACACCAGACCGCCGATCCCGACCACCGCGCCGAGCACCCCCGAAGGTGTCAGTTCGGACGACGGCGTGGGTGTGCCGCTTGTCGGCCCTAAGACACTCTTCGCCTCCTGCGCCGCCCCAGCTGGGCGGACCTCGATCCAAATCTCGTAAGCTGAGCCGCTCTCGCGTTCCCATCGCCGTATCTGTTCGGCCAGGCCGTCGGCGACCTGATCGCCACGCGTTCCGTAGGAACACGGCCCCAGCTCATAAGCGCGCCGCCCGCCCAGACGGGAGACACGGGCCGCATGGTCGAGTAGCCGATGAAGTTCTGCTGGACCTTTGCCATGCTTCCCACCCGTACATGGGCTTCACCGGCCCATACGCGGCGGCGCTACCGCAGGTCACCAGACAGCAGAACCCGACTTGGCGCCCAGCGCCGTCGAGCGCGTCGGCGCCCGCACCCGCAGCAGTCCATGGGCATGAACTGCAACTGTTGGGTGGCGGGGTAACCGAGCGCCGCCGCAGGTTGACCAGCATGCTGGCGTCGCCGAGCTTGTCGTATCGGCCGTGTCCGAGTCCTGCCCGGCTCCTATGACTTGATGCGGAGGGCGAGGAGGGCGATGTCGTCCGTGCCGGTTGTGGGGAGGTTGCCCAGGAGGCCGTCGCAGAAGTCTGCCAAGGGGCTGTGCGCAAGTGTGGATGCCTGCTGGCGGAGCCGGTTGAGGCCGTCGTCGAGGACTTCTCCGGGGTGTTCGACAAGGCCGTCGGTGTACAGCAGCAGGGTGGAGCCGGGAGGCAGCGGTTCGGTCGAGCCGCGGTAGGGCTGGTCGAACGGGACGCCCAGCAAGGGGTTGGCGGCGCCGTCGAGGAAGCGGCCGCCGGTGTCGGGTGCGACGAGGAGCGGCGGCGGGTGCCCTGCGACGGAGTGATGGAGCCGCCATAGGCCGGGTTCGGGTTCTTCGACACGGGCCAGCACGCAGGTCGCCGTGGCGTTCGGGGCCACCGTTTCCATCGCGAGGTTGAGCCGGCGGAGGATCTCGGAGGGTGGGGCGATGTGGTCGGCGATCAGGGCCCGCAGCATGTTGCGGAGCTGGCTCATTCCGACGGCGGCGGCCAGGTCGTGGCCCGAGACGTCGCCGATGGTCAGCACGGTCGCACCGTCGGGGAGGACGAACGAGTCGTACCAGTCGCCGCCCACCTCGCCCGCCGTGGGGCTGGCCACGTAGCGGGCGACGATCTCCAGGGCGGGGAGTTCGGGCGGGTCGGCGAGCTGGCCGTGCTGCAGTGCCAGGGCCACCTGCTGGGTGCGGTTGAACTGGATGGCCCTGCTGAGCGCGTCGTGGGTGTGCTCGAAGATCTGCCTCATGAGCGCGATGTCGTCCGGTCCCAAGGGAGCGCGGTCGTCGCGTCGGGCGGCGGTGACCGCTGCCGCCACGACACCGTCGACGATGACCGGCACCAGCACGACACTGGTGGCCCTTGCCTCGGTCAGCCAGGTCGCGGTGCTCTGGGGCAGCAGATCGGCCGGCGGCCGGCCCTGCGGGAAGGTGCGATGCACCGCACGGTGCTCCAGCAGCGCACGAGCGAACCCGCTGTCAGGAGCGAACCGCTCCTCCCCGGCAGGCGGTTGGCGGCTCAGGCCGCCGCCGGCAGCGGTCGCGACGCGCCAGGCGATGATCGGGGCTCCTGACGGCCGGTTGAGGAGATCGGGAAGTAGATGCACGCCGCACCCGTCGGCGAGGGCGGGAACGAGCACGTCGGCGAGCGCGGTGAACGTCTCGGCCAGTCCGGTCTGCTCAGCGGCCGTCACCGCGGCACGGTCGAGCAACGCCTGGCGCTGCCGCTCCTGCCACAGCTGCTCGACATCGATGCCGGTACCGACCCATTCCACGACGGCGCCGTCCTCGAACACCGGCGCCGCGCGCATGTCGAAATGCCGGTACTCGCCCTCCCGCGTGCGCACCCGGTAGGTGTACTGCCAGGGGCGAGCGTGCCGGCGCGTCTCCTCCCACGACCGCATCGCCGCTTCGCGGTCCTCGGGGTGCAGCACCTGCAACCAACCTTCGCCGCGATAGTCCTCCCAGCGCTGCCCCGTCACCCGCTCCCATGCCCCGCTCGACTCGATCACCTGGCCGGCTGGGTCCGCTACCCACACGAGCTGCGCGCTCAGCCACACCAGGCTCTCGAACCGGCGCCGCAACCGCCGCTGCTCGTCGGTCGCCCGCGCGGCCCGCCCTACTGCGGCGACCTCCTCGGTGACGTCCACCGCGACCACCAGCAGCCCGGGACGCTCGTGGACGAAACGGGAGATGCTGAAGGAGAAGAACCGCTCCTCGCCGCCGTGGTCCGCGGAGGCCAGCCTCACCGGCGCCTCGACCAGGGTGACCGGCTCCCCGGTGGCCAGTACACCGTCGAACAGACCGCGATAGTCGCGCCGCACCTCATCGCCGAATGCGGCCCCTATCGGCTCGCCGAGCGGACGGTTCCCGACGAACGCACGATACGTGGGATTGGTGTACACCAGCCGGTGCTCCGGCCCGATCGTCAAGGCGACCGCGATCGGCGCCGGGTCGAACAACTCCAACGCAAGCCGTCCCGGCTCATGCCCGCTGGCATCCTCCATCACACAAGTCCCAAAGTTGGTCCGGCCGGACACCGCTCTAACCAGTCCTACCCACAAATGCCCTGTCCGCTGTTCCCTGGGCGTGAGTGACCTCGCGTTGACCTGAGAGCCACGCACTTCACGGTGCCGCCAGTGAGAATCGCAACGAGTGCGGCGCTGTCCTTCGGTTCCCCGGACCGTGCCGTCGGCCTTTGCGGGCAGGGAGGATGCGCTTCATGGCAAGGCCGGCGGTGACCAGGGTGAAGAGGGCCGGGAGCCGAGTCATGGGGACGCTGAGGCGACGGTGGCGAGGGCGTCGTGGGGTGGGAATCGCATCGGGTTCGTCGTGTTGGGGAAGGTAGTCCCAGAGGACGGGGTCCGTTCGGCCTGACGAGAGGAGGCTGTGATGGGGGTCGTTTCGCCCGGGTTCCACAGACGGCGGCGCGAGTCCGCGGTCCAGCTGCCGCCCGGGCAGTACCTGACCGAGGATTTTCCCGTGCTGTCGGCCGGTCCGACCCCGCGGATCCCGATGGAGGAGTGGGAGCTCACGGTGACCACGGAGACCGGGCGGCAGCACCGGTGGACGTGGCGGGAGCTGCTGGATCTGCCGTTCGAGACGCCGAGGGTGGACATCCACTGCGTCACCAAGTGGTCCAAGCTGGGCACGGACTGGCAGGGGGTGTCGCTGGACGTGCTGCTGGCCGGCGTGGACACCGCGGCCGATTTCGCGCTCGTGTCCTCCTACGGCGGGTACACCACCAACCTGCCGCTTGAGGATCTGCTCGACGGCCAGGCGTGGATCGCCTACCGCTATGACGGTGAGGAACTGGAGCCGGAGCACGGGGGCCCGGTGCGGCTGCTGGTACCGCACCTGTACTTCTGGAAGTCGGCGAAATGGTTGCAGGGCATCGACTTGCTGACCGAGAACGAGCCGGGCTTCTGGGAGAGCGCCGGCTATCACGACTACGGGGATCCATGGCGCGAGCAGCGGTACCAGGGCGACTGACGTGGCGCGTGGCGCGGCTGGCCGGAACGCGCCAGGAGACGGGTACGGCCCGCACGCTCATCTTCGATGTGCCGGGCTGGCCGGGGCATCTGGCCGGTCAGCATGTCGACGTGCGGCTGACCGCGGCGGACGGCTATGCCGCGCAGCGCAGCTACTCGCTCTCCGCGCCCGACCGGGTCGAGCTCACCGTGCAGCGGATCCCGGACGGTGAGGTCTCCCCGTATCTCACCGATGTGCTCGGCGTCGGCGATCCAGTCGAGATCCGGGGCCCGGTGGGCGGCTGGTTCGTGTGGCGGCCCGGTGCGGGACAGGACGTCCTGCTGATCGCGGGCGGTTCCGGCATCGCGCCGCTGATGGCCATGGTCCGTGCCCGCCGCCTGGCCGGGAGGAGCACGCGGTTCCGGCTGGTGTACTCCACGCGCACGCCCGGGGACGTGTTCTATGCCGACGAGCTGCGGCGTCCCGAGCCCGGCCTGGATGTCACGCGTGTCTACACCCGGGTGGCCCCCGACGGCTGGCCCCGCCCGCCCGGCCGGCTGATGGCGGCCGATCTCGGGGACGGCCCGCCCGACCGTGACTGCTTCGTCTGCGGGCCGACGGGATTCGTGGAGTCGGCGGCCGACATGCTGCTCGCCCGCGGTCACGACCCGCGGCGGATCAAGACCGAACGATTCGGCTGAACGGAGGCTGAGCGAGATGAACGCGCCCCGCGGGGAGGAGACCCCGGGTCGCCGTCCCATGGATCATGTGGACGGCAACGCCCTGGCCGGCCCGCTGAGCGAGCTGTTCGCCGTGGACGTCACGGCGGCCACCGGCCGCTGCGTCAACTGCGGGCTCACCGGCCCGATCGCCGAGCTGCGGGTCTACGACCGGGCGCCCGGCCTGGTCGCCCGCTGCCCCGGATGCGGCCACGTCCTCCTGCGCTACGTCCGGACACCGGACTCGGCCTGGATCGACCTGACCGGGACCGTCTCCCTGCGCGTCCGGCTACCGGACGCGGACGAGGAGGGGCGCGGATGAGCGTCCAGCGATGACGGAACGCCGAGCGGGCCCGCCCTCCGGATCGTTCGCCGACCGGACCGCGTGGGCACGCAACCTGCGGACCCCGCTGCGGGAGTTCCTGCACACCGAGACGGGCGGCGCCGTGGTCCTGCTGGCCGCGACGCTCGCCGCACTGGTCTGGGCGAACGCGGACGCGTCCTCCTACGAGCGGGTGTGGGAGACGCAGGTGTCCGTCCGGATCGGTGACACCGGCCTCTCGCAGGATCTGCGGGAGTGGGTCAACAGCGGCCTGATGACGGTGTTCTTCTTCGTCGTCGGTCTCGAAGCGCGCCGCGAGTTCGACATGGGAGAGCTCCGCGACCGGCGGAGGTTCGCGCTGCCGCTGGCCGCCGGTGTCGGCGGGATGGCCGTGCCGGTGGCCATCTACCTCGCCTTCAACGCCGGCGGTCCGGCCGCCCACGGCTGGGGCATCGCGATGTCGACCGACACCGCGTTCGCGCTGGGCGTGCTCGCGCTGGTCGGACGGACCTTCCCCGCACGGCTGCGCACGTACCTGCTCACGGCCACCGTCGTGGACGACGTCATCGCGCTCGCGGTGATCGCGATCGTGTACAGCGGCGACGTCGCGCTGCCTCCGCTGCTGCTGGCGGTCGGCATCTTCGCGGTGACCGTGCTGGTGCGCGCCCTCGGGGTGCGGCAGATCCCGGTGTACGTCGTGCTGGGCGTCGCCGCGTGGGCGGCGGTCCAGTCCGCCGGGGTGGAGCCGGTGGTCGTCGGCCTGGTCATGGGACTGCTGACGTACGCCCACCCGGCGGCGCGCGACGACCTGGAACGCGCCACCGAGGTCTTCAGGCTGTTCCGGGAACAGCCCACCCCCGAGTTCGCCCGGTCGGCGCGGACCGGGGTGGCCGCGGCGATCTCCCCGAACGAGCGGCTCCAACTGCTCATCCACCCGTGGGCGAGCTACGCGGTCGTGCCGCTGTTCGCGCTGGCCAACGCGGGAGTCACCATCACCGCCGGGTTCCTCGGCCGCGCCTTCACCTCGGCGGTGACGCTCGGCATCGTGATCGGCTACGTGGTCGGGAAGCCGCTCGGGATCCTCGGGTCCTCATGGCTGGTGACCCGGGTGAGCCGGGGCCGACTGCGTCCACCGGTCGGATGGGCCGCGGTCGGTGGCGGCGGCGCGATCGCCGGCATCGGCTTCACCGTGGCCCTGCTGATCGCGACGCTCTCCTTCACCGGTGCGCGGCTGGAGGAGGCCAAGATCGGCGTGCTGTCCGCGGCACTGTGCGCCACGGTCGTGACGTGGGTCGTCGTCCGCGCGGCCGCGCTGCTGCCGCCGCGCAGGCGGTTGCGCGCGCTCCTCGGGACGGCGGAGAGCATCATCGACCTGGCCGCACCGGTCGAGCCCGATCGCGACCATGTCCGCGGCCCCGCGAACGCGCCGGTCACCGTGGTGGAGTACGGCGACTTCGAATGCCCGTACTGCGGGCAGGCGGAGCCCGTCGTCCGGGAACTGCTCGCCGACTACGGGGACGTCCGGTACGTGTGGCGCCACCTGCCGCTCAACGACATCCACCCCCAGGCGCAACTCGCGGCCGAGGCCGCCGAGGCGGCCGCCGCGCAGGGCCGGTTCTGGGAGATGCACGACCTGCTGCTCGACCGCCAGGACGCGCTGCGACCCCGGGACCTGCTCCGCCACGCCGGCGACATCGGCCTCGACGTCGACCGTTTCCGTGCCGACCTGCGCCGGCACACCGGTGCCGGACGGATCGCCGAAGACGTCGACTCGGCCGACCTGAGCGGCGTCTCCGGAACCCCGACCTTCTTCGTCAACGGACGGCGCCACGTCGGCGCCTACGACATCGCCACCCTCTCCGCGGCGGTCCGGGGCGCCCGCAAACGCGCGGCGGTCGGCTCCTGACACGGGCGTGCCCAGGGTGCGGCTTCTGATCCGGCCTCACCGCCAGCATCTGGGCTTTGAGGCTTCCGATCGACGGCCGGGGCCCTCCGTTGCTCACCACCGCCGCTCACGCCGCGCACGCCGCAACCAGCCCGTGACCAGCGGCCTCAGGTTCTGAACCGCCTCACGGCCCGCCTCCTCCGTCGGCCGTGATCCTGATGATCGTCTTGCCGGGGACTCGCCGGTCCCCGCGGTGAACGCGGAGGGCGCGTCGGGGCGCGTCCGGACGGCCCCCACGATCGGCTTGAGCCGTCCGTCCCGGAGCCGCTGGGCCAGGTCCGCGAGCCGGGCGCGATCGGGCTCGACGACGAAGAAGACAGCCCGCCCGTCCCTGGGCTGGACCTTGGGTGGCATGGCGATGGTCACGAGCGTGCCGCCGGCGCGCACGAGCACGGCCGAACGGTCAAGGACGTCGCCGCCGATCACGTCGAACACCAGGTCGGCGTCACCGGCGTCTTCCAGCCGATCGGCCTGCAGGTCCAGGAAGGCGTGCACGCCGAGACCGAGCGCGACGTCCCTGTCGGCGGCCCGGCCGGTGCCGATCACTCGGGCTCCCACCTCGCGCGCGAGTTGTACCGCGATCGAGCCGACACCGCCTGCGGCGCCGTGGACGACGACGGTCTGGCCGGCCGTGGTCGAACAGCCCCTGCCATGCAGTCAAACCCGAGATCGGCAGTGCGGCGGCCGCGGTGTGGTCGACGTCCGCCGGAAGCGGAGCGAGGTTGCGGGCCTCCACCGCGGCGTACTCGGCCAGTGAGCCGTTGCGGGTCCAGTCGGCCAGTCCGAACACCCGCCGGCCGACGGTGAGGCCGGTGGTTCCGTAACCCAGCGCGGCGACGACACCCGACAGCTCATGTCCGGGCACGCTCGGCGCGGATCGGTGTTCACCGGCTCCGGCGCGCGGCGGAACGGAACGACCGACCAGCACCGCGGATCTGTCGAACTCCCGGTGATCTCGTCAAGTCACCGCCGCTTTCTCGGGTGGCATGCGCCCAGGACCGTTCGACGAGGCAGGACGACCACGTGAAAGATTGGGCCCATGTTTCCGGAGACGCCCGCCACCGCCGCCGCGCTGTCCGTGGCCACCCGTTTCTGCTCGCCCGCGCTGCTCAACCACTCCGTCCGCTCCTACCTCTGGGGAGCGATGTACGGCGCAGCGCACGGGATCGCCTTCGACGACGAGCTGTACTACGTCTCGGCGCTGCTCCACGACATCGGGCTGACGGAGGCGTTCGACAGCCACAGGCTGCCGTTCGAGGACGCGGGAGGGCACCTGGCCTGGGTCTTCGGTGTGGCGGCCGGCTGGCCGGCGGAGCGCGCCGCCAGGGTGTCGGAGATCATCGTGCTGCACATGCGCGACGACGTGTCCCCCGCGGCCGATCCCGAGTCCCACCTGCTGCAGATCGCCACAAGCTGGGAGGTGGTCGGCCGGCGGCCGGAGGAGTTCCCGACCGATGCGAGGGCGGAGACGCTCGCCCGCTATCCCCGGCTGGGATTCGGTGCGGAGTTCCTGGCGTGCTTCGAGGATCAGGCGAGGCGCAAGCCGGACAGCGCCGCCGCTGCATCGGTCGGCAAAGGCGTCGCCGCGCGAATCGCCGCCAACCCACTCGAAGGCCGCCCACCCTCCTGATCGGGGAAAGGAGGGGCCGCGCAGGATCGAACGGCGACCCGCGATGGAAGGCGGCCGACAGGCTGGCCCGCACGACACCGCGTGTCGATGCGTCGCTGCCGACCGGCTTCCGCCGCCATTGCGTTGCCCGTCCTGACCACAGATCGTCGGCGAAGTGGCGGCGCAGCCGTCCGTCCGGATCCTGTGGACGCTCTGTGAAGGACGGCGCAACGCGTTGTGGTGGTCTTCAGACCGGCATCAGCGTCGGAATGGGAGAGACGGCACTGGTTCAGTCGCGGACCGTGTGGACAGGCGGCGGCCGTGCACGTTGAGGAAGAGCGCCTTGTTGATGTCGGCGCCACGTAGCTTGACCCACTCTCTCAGCCAGGACCCGAGTTCGGTTGGTCGAAGGGCGGCCATCCCTGCCGGATGGCCGCCCTTCGACAGGCGTTCGGCTCCCGGATGCCTACCGGGGCAGGAAGAACGGAGCTCAGCAAGTCACTTCACAACTCGGAGGCCTTGGCGCCAGGTGGGGTGTGTCGGGTGCCAGCCCAGTTCGCGCTTGGCCTTGGCGTTGGATGCGCCGCGCAGTTCGGTCATGAGCACGACGCCGGCCTGTCCGGCGGCCAGCCGTCCGATGAACCGCGGAACGCGCATCGGCTTCTTGGCACCCAGCATCGCCGCCAGTTCGGGAAGCCATTCGGCGACCGGGGCGGGGTCGTCATCGACGATGTTGTAGACACCGCGTCCGCCGGTCTCCACCGCTGCGACCGTGGCCTCGGCGGCGTCGGCGATGTGGACGAACGACCACACCCCGCCGCCGTCGCCGACGACCGGGAACTTGCGTTTGCGGATCATGTCGAACTGCTCGGAGCCTGGGGCCATCGAGGTGCCGGGTCCGTAGAACGCGCCGTAGCGCAGCACGATCCCTTCGGTCCAGGCGGCGCCCAGCACGGCCTTCTCCAGATGCTCGATCGCGGCCATCATCTGGGTCATCGAGCCGATCGGTGAGCGATCCAGGGGGTCCTGTTCGTTCTTGACCGGCCCGCCGGTCCGGGCGTAGGTGAACGCGCCGTTGCTCTGGGCGACGAACCGCCGTACTCCTGTGGCGCGTGCGGCCGCGAGCAGGTTGTCGGTGCCCTCGATCCGCAGCCGGTTGGTGGCGGCGAAGCTGCGCTCGAAGCGGCGGGTGTCGATGTGCCCGATGGCGGTCAACTGGTGAACGATCACCTCCGGGGCCGCCTGGCGCACGGCCGCCTCGACCTGGGCGCGATCGAGCGCGTCGGCGATGACCGGTACCGCGCCCAGCTGTGCTGCCCTGGCCTTGCCGGATTCGCTGCGCATCATGGCGAACACCTCGTGTCCCGCATCGACCAGACGCGGCACCAGTTCCTTGCCTATCGCCCCGGTCGCTCCTGCCACCAGCACTCTCATCGTCGGCTCCTCGCTGTCCGGTTCGGATTCGTCACTTGAACCGGATGGCCCGCCGATTCCTGACAGGAACCGAAGTGATACACGTCACACCGTGAGCACGGGCTCCCCATGGTCGGCCGCCGCCCATTGCTCGGTCGCGCGTTCGAGCTTGTCGGGGTTCGCCTGGGTACGGCAGGCGATGATGCCCTCGCCGGTGACCTCCAGGCACATGATGGCGACGACCCGGCCTTGAACGACGGCCACAACGGCGGGTTCGCCATTGGCGGCCCAGGCGTATATCTCGGACGAGCCGCCGACGATGGCGCGCTTGGCCTCCGTGGGCTCCAACAGGGCCCGCACGAACCCCGCGACCGCGACGGCTCCCTCGAACGCCCTGGTGCGGGCCGGGACCTTCCCTCCGCCATCGCCGATGGAGATGGCGTCCTTGGTGAGCAGGCGTACGAGCTCATCGGTCCGGCCACTGGTGGCGGCCGCAAGGAACCCCTCGACGATCCGACAGGCGGCGGCCTCGTCGACTTCGCTGCGGGCCTTGCCGTAAGCGACATGCTTCTTGGCACGGTGAAAGATCTGCTGGCTGGCGGCCTCGGTGATGCCGAGGATCTCGGCGATCTCTCGGTGCGGGTAGTCGAAGGCCTCCCGCAGCACGTACACGGCCCGTTCGTTGGGAGACAGGCGCTCCATGAGGGTGAGGACCGCGTAGGAGACCGACTCGCGCTGCTCAGCGGTGTCGGCCGGGCCGAGCATCGGGTCCCCCGCGAGCAGCGGCTCGGGAAGCCATCGGCCCACGTAGGTCTCGCGGCGTGCCCGCGCGGAGGCGATCTGGTTGAGACACAGGTTGGTGAGTACCTTCGTCAGCCATGCCTCGGGGACCTCGACGCGGTCGACGTCGGCGGCCTGCCAGCGCAAGAACGTCTCCTGCACGACGTCCTCCGCCTCGTCCGCGGAGCCGAGGAGACGGTAGGCGATGGCCTCCAGACGGGGCCTCGACAGCTCGAACCGATCGACGTCATCCCTCGTCAAAGGCATGATTCAATCATAATCTCCCGCAGCGCCCCCAACTGGCGGTCGGGGCCTGCGCCTGATCCCCTCATGGTTCTGCGCGACCACGCCCGTGGTCCAGGCCGGCACCGACCTGCCACCCGCGCTCCCCGCTCCCGCCGTGCCGGCCACCGACGACCTCAGCCTCCAAGCCCCCCACGTCACAAACAGCGCCCCATGCCCAGCCGGGAGGGTGGCGGTATCGGGGGTCACGTTGGTTTCTTCGGGTGTGTCCTTGCGCCGCGGAGCCTCCGGGCCAGGGTGGGGATCATCACCGTCGCGGGGACGAGGTGTAGGCCGAGGAGGGCGGCGGTGGTGGCGGTGTCCGCCCCGGACAGAAGGGGCGGTATCAGTGAGATCGCGGTCAGTGACACTGCCGTCCACATGAATCGTTCGGCGGGGCGCGCGCTCCAGCGAAGAAGAGCGGCGGCGATGACGACGCCAGCGCCCGAGAAGAAGCCGGTCACCACGGCGAACCCGGGCAACGGGATGGTCTCGCCACCATCGGGGACCTCGAAGGCGACGCCCACGGCCTGGGCAAGCGCAGCGGCGAGGGTGGTGGCCGCCATCGCTGCGAGCGTGGCAACGAAGCCGGTGCCAGCGAGCCTGCGGAACCGGTGGGTGTGGCTGGTCCGGCCCGATGCCGGGCCTGCGACGACCCCGGTGTCGTTCATGCTGTTCACGTCGTTCCTCCACATTCGGTGACTGGCGTACGGGGTGTTTCGGCCGGCATGTGACGGTCCTGGCCTCGGGGTGACAATGCGCACCCTCGCCGTGCGGCGGCCCGGGTTCCGCAGGGCGCGGACGCCGGTGCCGCGGAGCCAGAACCCGGCGTCGCGTCCGAGGACCGGCCCGGGCTCGCCGTCGCGCAACTCCAGCTGCACCCGCCCGCGGGTGACGACGCCGAACGCGTCGCGCCACTCCGCCGCGACCACCGCGACACGCGCGCCCCCGCGCAGCGCGAGCGTCCGCACCGGGACTACTCCGTGCCGTCCGCCGGCAGGCGCTCCGGCAGCCCGAGCCGCGGGAACCGGTCGTCGTGGAAGGTGACGATCTCGGTGATCGCCCCGCCGCTGACGCGCAGGACGTCGATCGTCAGCGGCAGGTAGGCGCCCTCCCGCTCCCGCCAGAGGTAGAAGGCGACGGCGGGCTGACGGTTCACGGAGGTGGCGACGGCGCGCAGGCCCTTCATGCCCTCGAAGCCGTCCTCGACCCAGTCGTGCACCACCGCGTCGCGGCCGACGTGCAGGCCCGGCGTGGGCGGCATCGAGCACCGGACGTCGTCCCGCAGCAGTGCGGCGAGCCCGTCGACGTCCGTGGCCACGCTGGCCTCGGTGAAGCGGCGCACCACCTCGCGCGTCCCGGCGTCCTCCTCGCCGCCGGTCCAGTCCTGCCGCTCGGCGGGCAGGTGCTCACGCATGCCGGCGCGGGCCCGCTGCAGCGCGCTGTTCACGGAGTTGACGGAGGCCCCGAGAAGCTCCGCGACCTCCTTGGCCGGCCAACCGAGCACGTCCCGCAGGATCAGCACGGCCCGCGGGCGCGGCGCGAGGTGCTGGACCGCGACCAGGTACGCCAGCTCGATCGTCTCCCGCGCGACGGCGACGGTCTCCGGCTCGTCCGCGCCGCCCGCGGGCAGCTCGTCGAGCAGCCGGTCCGGGTAGGGCTGCAGCCACGGCACCTCGCCGCCGGTCGCGGGCTCCGGGCGGCGCTTGGCGAGCAGGTCCAGGCAGGCGTTGGTGGCGATCCGGTACAGCCAGGCCCGGAAGGTCGACCGCCCCTCGAAGGTCTCCCGCCGCCGCCAGGCGCGCAGGAACGTCTCCTGCACGGTGTCCTCGGCGTCCTCGAACGACCCGAGCATCCGGTAGCAGTGCACGTGCAGCTCCCGCCGGTGCCGCTCCGCCAGCCCCGAGAACGCCGGCTCGTCGACCTCGCCCGGACCGCTCACGCCCAGTTCCTCCAGCCGCGTGTCCGCACTCATCACGTCGTCCTTCCCTCTCGTCGTGTCCCGTCACAGGTGTGACGGGTGCGGGCGCGAGAACTCATCACCAGGGTCGGTCGGCGTGGCTGCGCGTCCTGGTCACAGCGTTCTCATCCTTGGTGTGCCGCCGCCGCGCTCCGTAGAGCCGAGGGTCAGGATCTTCCGCCGGCTCCCTTGAGATGCGAAGCTCGTTGCGGCGCCCTCGCCCCTCGCCGGCGAACGCTCGGCCCTGCGCGGAATGGAGATCGGCCAGTGAAGCTGGATGTGCAACTGGACGGGCGGCCGGACGAGGCGGCCCAGCGCGCCCGCGCGCTGATCGCCGCCGGGGTGGACGGCCTGTTCACGTTCGAGGGCCCGCACGATGTGTTCCTGCCACTGATCGTCGCGGCCGGCTCGTCGGACGTACCGCCGACCGACCTGATGACCAACGTCGCGATCGCGATCCCCCGCAGCCCGATGAACCTGGCCAACATGGCCTACGACCTGCAACTGCTCAGCAAGGGCCGGTTCCGGCTCGGACTGGGCTCGCAGATCAGGCCGCACATCGAGAAGCGGTACGGCTCGACCTGGAGCAGGCCGGCCGCCCGGATGCGCGAGGCGGTGCTCGCGGTGAAGGCGATCCTGAACTCGTGGCAGGACGGCACCCCGCTCGATTTCCGCGGCGAGTTCACCAGGCACACCCTGATGCCCGCGACGTTCGTCCCCGGACCGAACCCGTACGGCGTTCCGCCGGTCCTGCTCGGCGCGCTGGGCCCGGTGATGACCCGGACCGCGGCCGAGGTCGCCGACGGACTGCTGGTGATGCCGTTCCACAGCCGTCGGCATTTCCGCGAGCGCACTCTCCCGGCTGTGGCCGAAGGCCTGGAACTGGCGGGTCGCGACCGGATCGACCTGTACCCGCAGGCGATCGTCGCGATGGGCGACACCCGCGAGGAGATCGAGGCCGCGAGCTTCGGAGTGAAGGCACTGCTGGCGTTCTACGGTTCGACCCCGGCGTACAGGCCGGTCCTGGACATCGAGGGGTGGGGCGACCTGCAACCCGATCTGAACGCGCTGTCCAAGACCGGCGACATCATGAAGATGATCGGTCTGATCGACGACACGATGATGCGGACCCTGGCGGTGGTCGGGACGCCGGCCGAGTGCGCCGGCGAGATCAAAGACCGGTTCGGCGACGTGGCCGAGCGGGTCTGCGCCTATTTCCCCGGATCGACGCATCCGGAAGAGACGATCGCCGCCCTGGCGGTCTCCCTTGCGTGATGCCCGCGATCAGGAGTCGTCGGAATCTCGCCCGTAATTCGCCGGCCTCACGCCGTTGAGGAGGATGCGGGCCGTCTTGGCGACCCAGTCCGGTGTGAGGCCGTCCGGGCCCCTGGTCAGCGTTGCGGCCAGGGCGGAGCCGATGACCATCTCCAGCATCACGAGCGCGTCGACCTCGGCGTCGAGCTCTCCGCTTCTGACGGCCGCGGCGAGGGTGGTGTCGAGCCCGCGCCATCCCCCCGCGGAGAATCGTTCGAGGAGGCGTTGGTGGATGACCGGGTCGGTCGCGGCTTCGGCTATCAGGCCGGGTACGGCGATCCGGGCCAAGGGAGTGGTCAGGAGTTCCGCAGTCCGTCTCACCAGTTCGTGCAGATCTTCGGCGAATGAGCCTGTCCGGGGCGCGGCGGCGGTGACGCCGTCCCGGAAGGTCGCCTCGTGGACGAGGTGGGCCTTGCTGGGCCAGCGTCGGTAGACCGCGGGCCGGGATGTTCCGGCGCGGTCGGCGATGGCGGCCACGGTCAGTTCGGCGTAGCCGACCTCTGCCAGCAGCTCGGCGGCGGCGCTCAGAACGGCGTCGTCGATGCGGGCGTCACGGGGTCTTCCTGAGGGGTTGTTCATTTTCGAGCAGAGTGTAACGTAACTGCCGTGCAGCAGCCCGGGAGCGAGCTCGTCGAGTTGTCGGACGTCATCGATGCGCGGTACGGCGGCAAGGCCCTCGGCCTCGCGACGCTCGCCGCCGCCGGATTCTCGGTGCCGGCCGCGTTCGTCCTCGCGAACGCCGACGCCGCCGCCCTTCCCACCGGGCTCGAAGCGCGCTACGCCCGGATGGCCGCCTCGGGAAAGGCGGTCGCGGTGCGCTCCTCGGCCTCGGGCGAGGACGGTGCCGAGAGCTCCTTCGCCGGTCAGTACGAGTCGGTTCTGGGGGTCGACGGATACGACGAACTCCTCGCCGCGATCCGGCACTGCGCGGCCTCCGCGTCTTCGGAGCGTGCGACCGCCTACCGGTCGGCCGCCGGCATCACCGGCGCGATGCACCTGGTGGTCCAGGAGATGGTCGACGCGCGCGCCGCCGGGGTCGTGTTCACCGCGGATCCGGCGAGCGGTCGGCGCGACCTCTGCGTGGTCGACGCGGTCCCCGGCCTGGCGGAGTCGCTGGTCGACGGCTCCGCGAGCTCCGACCACTACGAGGTCGACCGCTCCGGGCGGATCGTGGACCGCCAGATCGCGTCGAGTCCGGCGCTCGTCGATGACGAGGTCATGGCCGTCGCGGCCGGCGCCCGGGCCGCGGAGGCGCGCTGGGGGGCGCCCCTGGACCTCGAATGGGCGATCGACCGGACCGGCGAGATCCGCTGGCTTCAGGCGCGGCCGATCACCACCCTGCCCGGGGACCTGAGCGAGATGGACAGCACGGTGGCCGGCGAGGACCACGTCTACACCCGGTGCAACATCGGCGAGATGATGCCCGGCGCCTTCTGCCCGCTCACGGCGTCCGTGAGCGGGCGGGCGATCGAGTACGCGATGCAGATGGTCCAGGTCACCGCCGGTTTCCAGGACACCTACCAGAAGGACCACTGGCTGCAGCTCGGCTACTTCTCCGGTCACCTGTTCCTCAACATGACCGAGGGCACGGCCCTGAGCTCGGGCATCCTGGGCAACTCGCTCGAGCAGTACTCGCTCTCGATAGCCGGCAGGGTGGTGGACGAGCTGGTGCCGAAGCCGCCGAAGCCGTTCGTCCGCCGCCTGGTCAACACCGTCCGGCTGACCACGTTCACGCTCTCGGCGGGACGGGCGATCCGCCGCCTGGACCGCGACCTGGCGCGGTTCGAGGCGCCGTCCGCGGCGGAGCCGACGGCCCTGCTCACCGAGCTCGACGCCGCGGTCGCGCTGTACGACGAGGCCACCCTCACCCACGTCCGGTCCTCCGCGCGCTCCGCCGTCGCCGCGAACGTGCTCGAGCAGACGGTGGTGCGCGAAGCGGTCCGCGCGGGCCGAAGCGAAGACGAGGGCCGCTCCCGGGCCGCCCTACTGCTGGTCGGCGCCACCAACATCGAGAGCGCCGTCATGCTGGAGCACCTGGACGACGTGGTGGCCCGGCTGGCCGCGGACGGGACGGAGGCCGAGGCGTTCCTCGAACGGGACGCCGCCGAGGCCGTGAGCCGGCTGACCGGAGCAGGTGGTCCGATCAGCCGCGCGTTCAACGGCTTCCTGCGGCGCCATGGCCATCGGGGCTACCGGGAGTTGTGCATGCGCGATCCGTCGTGGGGGGACGACCCGGAGGGTCTGGGCACGATCATGCAGGCCATGCTCCGGGCCCGTCTTCTCACCGGCGACGAGGTCCGTGCGGCCCCGTCCGTGCCGGAAGGCGTTTCCCGGGCGGTGCGGGTGCTGGCCCGGCTTGCGCGGGCCGGGGCACGCGGGCGCGAGGCCACCAAGTCGCGCATGGTCCTGGTCGCCCACCGGCTCGGCCGCGGCTATCGCCTGCTGGGCGAGCAGCTGGCCGCGACGGGGCGGCTGCCCGACGCGGACCTGGTGTTCTTCTTCGACCGGTCGGAGCTGCCGGACCTGCTGGGCACCGACGACGCCGGGGACCTGGTCGACCGCGCCGAGGCGCGCCGGGCGGCGCTCGCGTTCCAGGCCCGGCTGGAATTCCCGGACGTCAGCGTCGGCAAGCCCGTCCCGACGCGGCCGAAGCCCCCGGAACCCGTCGAGGGCGGTGTGATCTCCGGCCGTTCCGCGTGCGGCGGTGTCGTCGAGGGGACGGTCCGGGTCGCGACCACGATCGCGCAAGCCCGGGATCTGCGCCCCGGTGAGGTCCTGGTCGCCCCCGTGACGGACGTCGGGTGGACCCCCTACTTCACCCTGATCGCCGCGCTCGTCACCGACATCGGCAGCTCGGTCTCCCATGGCGCGGTCGTCGCCCGCGAGTACGGGCTTCCCTGCGTGGTCAACACCCAGGGCGCCACCCGCGTGCTCTGCACCGGCGACCGGGTCCGGGTCGACGGCGACCGCGGCACCGTGACGCTGCTGGACCACGCCTCCGTCCCGTCCTCTCCCACCAGCGCATGAAGCGACCCGGAGGTCTCACCGTGCCCGAGGTACCTGGCGTGTTCCCGCTCGACGAGTTTCCGATCCACCAGATCCCCGCCCCCATCGAGTGGGTCGGCAGCGACCGGAACTTCTACGACCGGTCGTACTGGAACGCCCACGACCGCACCGGCGACATCATGATGATCACCGGGATCGGCTACTACCCGAACCTCGGCACCAAGGACGCGTTCCTCCTGGTCCGACGCGGCGACCGGCAGACGGCACTGCATTTCGGCGACCGGCTGGACAGCGACCGGCTCAACCAGCACTGCGGCAACTACCGGATCGAGGTCATCGAGCCGCTCGCGACGTCCCGGCTGGTCATCGAGGAGACCGAGGGCATCTCGCTCGACCTGACCTGGCGCGGGCTCTTCCCGGCGATTCCCGAGCAGCGGCACGTCATGCGGGCGGGCGGTCACCGCGCGACGCTCGACGCGCAGCGTTTCGCCCAGGTCGGATCCTGGGAGGGCAGCCTCATCATCGACGGCCGGGAGTACGACGTCACTCCGGACACCTGGCGCGGCACCCGGGACCGCTCCTGGGGCATCCGGCCGGTCGGTGAGGGCGAACCGGCGGGCGCGCCCGGGCGACCGCCGTTCGACGGGATGTGGTGGCTCTACGTCCCCATCGCCTTCGACGACTTCGCCATGGTGATCATCATCCAGGAGGAGCCCGACGGGCGCCGCATCCTCAACGACTGCAACCGCGTCTGGCCGGACGGAAGGATCGAGCAGCTCGGTTGGCCGCTCGTCACCACGAGATACCGCCCCGGCACTCGCACGCCGCTGACCGGCACGATCGGTCTTCGCCTCCCCGACGGGACCGACGTCCGCGTCGAACTCGAATCTCTCCTGCCCACCGCCATCCACGTCGGCGGAGGATACGGCGGCGACTCCGACTGGGCGCACGGCCAGTGGCGGGGCGAAGGATGGAGCGAGCGCGTCACCTACGACATGACCGACCCACAGGTCGTCGGACGTATCCCCTTCGGCCTGACCGACAGCGTCGGACGAGCGGTCTGGCACGAAGAAGGCAGAGCACCACTCGAGGGCTGGGGCTTGTACGAGCACGGCGTCATCGGCGTCCACCGGCCCTCCGGCTTCCACGACTGGCTCACCAACGCCCCATAAGCCGCCTTCGGCACGCACCGCACACGCCGAAATGGCATCCCCCGGTGCCGGGTGACGCTCGCAGCCACCATGGTGGGAGGCTTGCATTTCTGATTTGTTCGGTTGCTCCGATGAGTACACGACCTCGTCATGGTCGCCGAATCGCGCCGCCGGGAGAGGCGGTTCACCTCCCTGCACGAGCACCTCGGCCTCGTCACCCCGGCGGCCGCCTGGACTTGCATTCTCTCGATGGCCTAGTTCGTCCCTCGTCGCGGTCGGCATCCGCGAGGGCCTGACCGCTGCCCGCGCCGGCGGGCGCTCCACCGGAGTCGATGACACTCGATGCGCGCGGCCGCGTACGGGTCTCCCGGCGGGCGCGCACACGGTGCGGATGTCATTCATGGTGCGGAGGTTTGTCCTGGCCAGAGGGGGTAGGGGCTGCGCGTCGGCTCCTTCAGCCCGCCGGGGCGTCAGGAATGAGGAGGCGACACCGGGGGTGGCGGTGCGAGTACGTTGGCGGCGCCGCGCGCGTGCGGTGCGCTGGCCGGTGGGCATGGGCCTCGCCGCGTGGCGGTGGTTGCGGCGTTCTCGCCGGGTGTCGCGGCGCAGGCTGCCTCCGAAGCCGGCCTCGGAGGTCGGCCGGATGCCACGTCACGGCGGGAATCCGCTGCAGAAGTCTCAACAGGGCGTCGGACCCGCCTATCGACGTCGTTACACGGTCCATATCTCCGGCAGCCCGCTGAACGCAGCTCAGCTGATGGAGCGCCTGAGCGGCGATCTCAACGCCGCCTCGCCGGTGGAGGTCGCCGTCTTCGACAAGACCTCGGGGGCCTCCCGAACTCTGGCAGTAGGGGACGAATACGTCGTCCACATGCCGGGACCGTGGAACTGCCCGGTCCGGGTGGTGGATCAAACACCGGTGTCGTTTCGGTTCGCCACCCTGAGCGGGCATATGGAGGCCGGCGAGATCGAGTTCCAGGCCAGGGACACCGAGGAAGGCGGCCTGGTGTTCACGATCGAGTCCAGGGCGCGAAGCGGCGACCGGCTGGCGGCGATCCTTTACGACAAGATCGGCATCGCGAAGGAAATGCAGCTTCACATGTGGACGCATTTCTGCGGCCGGATCGCCGAGATGTCCGGTGGCTGCATGATCGGTGACGTGGACGTCCAGACCGAGCGGACGGCCGCCTCCGAACCAGGGCGGCGAGGGCTCGCCGGCCGCGCGGTCACCGCGGTGTTCGTGCGGACCTTCGCTCTGGCCGCACGGCTGCGCGACCGCCCCCTGCACCCCAGGGGACTGGTGCTGGACGCCACCCTGGTTCTGCACGGGACGCCTAGTTACTGGGGGGTTCCATTCCTGGACGACCGCGCCGAGTTGCAGGGTCAGGTGCGGCTTTCCCGCGCGGTGGGCCTGCCGCCCGCGCTACCGGACATACTCGGCCTGGCACTGCGCTGGCGACAGTCGCGGGCCGGTGATGCGAAGCCGGCGACCACCGCGGAACTGCTGCTGGCCACGACCGGGAGCAGCCCTCTCGGCCGCCATCTGCTGCGGCCCGCGGCCAGGTGGAGCCCGGCCTTCTACGGTTCCCTGCTGGCATACCGGACCGGTGACCGCCGGGTTCTGCTAGGCGCGGTCGCGCGGCATTCCCCGGACATCCCGGCCGGCCTTTCGGCGCTCGTGCGCGCCGTAGAGCGGCGACCACTGCTGCTCGACCTGGTGGTGGCGACCGAGTTCGGCGCATGGGAGCGGTTCGGGGAACTGCGCCTTCGCCTGCCCGCAAGACACGAGGGAAGGTCCGTGGCGCGGTTCAACCCTGATCGCCACCCCATCGAAGGACTCGCCCCCGCCGGGCTGCTGCAGCAGGTGCGCGGCCCGACCTACACCACCGTGCAGCGCATGGCCCGCCGCGCCGGAGCCGCGCGCCTCGAACGGCGCCGGAGGCCGGAGAGAACGTTTCTATGAGAAGGAGCTCACGCGTCCAGCGTCGAATGCGGCGGCTGTACGCCGGCTTGAACGAACTGCCCCTCAACTTCGATCCGGACCAGCACGACATCAGGCGCCCGGAGAGCGGCTGGAATGTCGATGACTACCGGCAGCCGCTGCCGGCGGAGCCGCCCGGCCCGCCGGTCCCCGGAGGCAGCTGGGAGATCGCCCGGCACCTTGTGCGGGACTACGAGTACGCCGACCCGGCCATCATCCGGCAGATCTGCCGTTCGGGACCGCCGGAGACGGGCCGGAACATGCTGCTCGAAGGCCGGTTCTACGGACTGCGTTTCTACCTCGGCCTCCGTGTGGGAGGCGTCGTCGACGGAGTCGTCGAGCAGGACGGACGTCAGATGCGGGTCTGGGGCTGGAACTACCGGACTCTGGAGGGACACCTCGAACGCGGCCAGATGGACCAGGAGGTCCGTAAATGGCTGGACACGGGCGAAGTCGAATTCCACGTCCACGGCTTCTCGCAACGAGCTCCCATCAAGAGTCCCATCGTGCGCCTGGGCTTCATCTTGTTCGGCCGCGCCACGCAGGTCAGGTTCTACAAGCGAGCGTGCAAGCGGATGAAAGCGCAGACCACGGCCGCACTTGCCGCGCGAGGGCAGGCCCTCGAACAGGATCCTCGATGAAGCCGGGGCGTCGGGCGACCTGGCTCGTTCACGGCTTTGGGCGTGCGGTGGGCGGTCAAGTCGCCGTGCCGGCGTGATGCCGTGTCAGGCCGCACCAGCGACCGAATCCGCCGCAGCGCCTCGGGGGCGACCGGTGCGGCAACGCCGCCGGAAGGACCCGGTCCGCCGGCGACCCGCTTGCATCGGCCCTTCGTGATCAAGCTCCGCGTCGATGCCCGCCCTCCTGGCCTCCTCCCCTGCACGGACGTGGTCTTCGGCAGGCACGGCATCCCCATCACCCGCCACCCTCGACCGCGCCGTCGGCCCGCCTCCCCGGTGAAGCCGCCCCCCGCACAGGCGGGGACCCCCGCCGCACCGCTCGCGCAGATACCGCACCATCGGTCCCCGAAACCTCCAGTGATCGAGGTAGATATTCGCGGCGATGTGGGGTACTGTTCCTGTCATCGAAGCGGAACAAGTCCAGCAGGCGCGGCAGAGGACGAACTGCCCGCACAGATGGATGACGCGGGCCGGGCGTGCCGGGGTCGACGCAGTGGAAGGGACCCCGGCAGCCGGCCTCGCGCACGGCGGCCAACGGGCCGCCGGCAGTACGAAGGCAAGTGGCAGCAACACAGGGAACGCAGGAAGAGATAACACGGAAGGAGAGTCTCGGCACCATCGGGATCGCCCGTCGCAGGCAGCTCCAGTCTTGCCGCACGGGTACCGCAGCCCCACGGATTGGACGGTGGTTGACGGTCACGCATCCGCGATCCCCGCGCCTCCGCCCCAGGCGGTTGGCGCGGACGAACAACCGGCCGCAGCGCCGGAAAGATGGTGTTGTACCTCATGGCCCCGGCGCCGCCTTTCGGCGCCGGGGCCCAGTCATTCCCCGCAACGCATCCGGCACCCACATCCAGCACACGGACGGCCAAGACAGTACGGAAGGTTCTGTGAGAGCACCCCAGCCGGTCCAGACCGGCACCCACCCAGCACACCATGACCCGCACCCCGCCCAGCCCCGTCCGGTGCAGGACGCTCCCGGCTCCGAGCCCGACACCGATCTCGACGACAAGCTGGACGATGAGGACTACCCGGCCTACAGCATGGGCCGGGCCGCCGAGATCCTCGGTGTCACCCCCGGGTTCCTGCGCAGCCTGGACGCCGCCAGACTGTTCGTCCCGCAACGCTCGGCCGGCGGCCACCGCCGCTACTCCCGCTACCAGCTGCGCCTTGCCCACCGCGCCCGAGACCTGGTCGACCAGGGCACCGCCCTGGACGCGGCCTGCCGCATCATCATCCTGGAAGACCAACTCGCCCAAGCCCAGCACATCAACACCCAACTCCAACAACGGCTCGACCGAGACCGACCAGGCCCCTGAGGGGGATTGGCCCATTGGACCGCCCCACCTCTGCGAGAGCGGGTCGGGAGACCGCCGAGGAATCCGGCGGCTGTGGTCTACCCCCGGCTACGGCGCGTCCGACCCGCCGCCCGGACCCGGATTCGAGATCCCCGACTACGGCCGCGTGCTGGCGGAGGCGGCGGCCGGGATGGGAATGGAGAAGCCGGTACTCGGCGGCGTGCACAGCGGCGCGTCCCTCGCGATCGCGGCCGCGGCCCACCTCCCCGTGGCGGGCCTGATGCTGAGCGGCGTCCCGCTTTTCGACGCCGAGGAGCGGGCCCGCTTCATCGCCGGCTGGACGCCCGAGGCGCCCTTGGACGACCACGGCTCCCAGTTCGCCTGGCCATCGAACGCTACCGGCGCGCCTGGGGCCCCGACCTCCCCCGCGAGCCGCTCCACCTGGCGGTGGTCGAGCTGATGCGCGTCGCGGACCGCTACGACTGGGGCTACCAGGCCGCGTTCCGGTACGACCCGTCCGAGGCGCTCGCGGCGGCGGACGTACCGATCCTCCTGCTCAACGCCGAATCGGACGGGCTCGCGGCCAAGGACGCCGTCGCCCGCGAACTGGCGCGCGACGCCCGCCTCGTCGTCCTGCCGGACCTGCCCGGACAGCCGCATCTCCGGGCCCCCGGCCGCTTCGCCGCAGCGCTGCTGACCTTCGTCCAGGAGGTGAACAGGAACGGTACGGGGTAGTGGACGCGGCCCACGTCTCCTGAGCGAGCCGCCGGCCGTGGCTGGCATGCTCGACACCGGCGCCCCTGATCGTGGGCACCGCGCGAGTTGGAGCCGGCGGCACGCGGTTCAGGGGGCACGCGGTTCAGGGGGCACGCGGTTCAGGGGGCACGCGGTTCAGGGGGCACGGCGCTCCCTCCGGGACCGCCGCGTGTACTCCTGGCCGAGCGCGAACAGCAGCCACGTGAGGGCGGTGGCGTCGTCGACGATTCCGAACGGCAGGAAGACGTCCGGGATCAGGTCGACCGGAGAGACGATGTAGACCACCGCGATCACCATCGCGACGATCTTCCCGGTGGAGGTCCGGTAATAGGCCTGCGCGGCACTGCCGGCCGGGCCGGCACGGCGGCGCCCGCGGAGTCGCACGATGCCTGCGACCGTCAGCACCGCGCCAAGGGCCATGACCGCGGCCCCCGCCACGGTGATGTCGACACCGCCCAGATCACCGTCCGCGGTGAGAGCCGGGACGGCACCCGCGACGACAAGGACGAGTCCGAGCCATACCATGCGCACCTCCGGGGGGACGTGTCCTCCGGTATTACCGTCCCGGACGGTTTCACTCGGCTTCGGGGACGCGGAATCGGCCCTCGCCCATCGGGAACCTGATCCCGAGGACCGCCCCCGTCAGAGGAGGCGCCTGATCTCGCCGTAGGCACGGTAGAAGCCGCCCCGACCGGAGGTGCGGACGCCTTCGACGGCGTAGCGGGCGCCGGGTTGGCGGATCTCTTTGGGGAACTGCACGTTCCAATTCCGCTCGTAGCCCTCGCTGATGACTCGCACGCGGTGCCGGGAACCATCCTGGTAGCACTCCAGAATGACGGCGTCACCGGGCTGGGAGGTGGTTTCGAGCACCGTCACCGGCTGGGCCGTCGGCAGCGACGCGGCGGCCTTCACATCAACGGGTTTGGGGACAGATCCTTGATGGGCAGCATGGATGGCCGTCTCGGAGGCGTCGATGCAGACCAGCGAACCGTCGGTGGTGACGATGTAAACCCGCTCGTCCAAAAACTGCATCGAATATGCCGAGCCGTGACCCGTACCGAGTTTCCACAGACGGGTGCCGACCTCGTCGAAGCAGTAGATGGAGGAGTGGTTGTCGCCGGCGAACACATAGCGCCCGTCAGGCGAGGCCGCGCAGGAGAAGACGGCGGCGTCGCAGCGGTACACCGCTTCGACCTCACCGTTGCCCTTGGCCAGCCGGTAGACGTCGTCATTGCTGGTGGCGGCGTACACCGAACGATTCTCCTGCCAGCCGAACAGCACGCCGCCGCCGACCGGCGTCTGCCAGATCGGCTTGCCGTCGGCCGCCGAATAGCAGGCGACACCACGCGAATGGCCGTGAAAGACGGTGTTGCTCTCGGCGTCGCAGCGCACCATCCACGCCGAGTCGCCGTCGACGTCGCGTGACCATTGGAATTCGTCTTCGTGGTCGACGGCGGTGACGCGGCCGTTGCGGTCGGACACTCCGAGGATGGCGTCGTCGATGTCCAGCCAGTAGATGTCGACATCGGCGGAGATCTCGTAGGCCACGTGCGGGACCTTGCCGCTCATGTCGTACACGCTGCCGTCGTCGCAGCCGGCGTAGATCCAGAAGTCGTCGGCGACGATGCACTTCACCCCGTCGGGCAGCCGGTAATGGCCGGTAACGGTGCCGTGGGTGGTGACGGTGTACACGTCGCCGTTCTGGTTGCCGACCCAGCACCGGTCCTGGTCGACGAAGATGCCGAACGCGGCGGCGCCGGTGGCGAACCGCCACAGCACCGGCGCCTGGTGGGCGGTCGACCTGCTGCTGACCATGGAGCGCCTGCTGACCGGGCGGGCCCGCCGTACGCCCCGCACCGCCGGCGCGTAGCCCTTCCTGGTCTTCTCCGCGATCTTCTTGGCGGCCGCCGCCTCGGCCTTGGCCGCGGTCGCGAAGTCGGACACCTTCGTCTGGCCGGAAGTACCGATCCTTCCGTAGGTAATGGTGACCCGAGTGCCGGAACGTACCACCTCGTAGAACTTGTGAGCGGTGGCGTTGTCTTCGGACAACTCAAGGTACGTGCGGTGCTCCGCCATTCCAGCCTCTCGATCACCTGATGTCGCGAACCCGTTGACTCGGATGTCGCCGACAGTACAGATAGCGTCCGACAGATCTGCGAGAAAGCCGGCTGAGGAGGAAGGCGGGCGAGCGCAGGCTCTCGGCCGGTGCCCAATCGTTGCCGGCCCACGTACTGTCGCGAACGCCGGGCACATGCGTCATGTGAAGCAGCGCGCTCGGCTTCCTTTCTTTCCGCCTTGGGGACTGCCGCGTGGCGCTTCGGCCGGCTTACGGTGTTGGACACCCTGGGTCCGGCACGGAGGGCGGGCGGCATGCGGGAGGACGCGACGGCGCGGAGCGGGCCGAGGAAGGTGCCTTCTCCATGACCAGCGCACCCGAACGGCGATGAGGGGCCCGGCGCCCTCGCGAGTCACGGGAGCGCCGGGCACCTCTCCGCTCGGAGGGCCGCCGGCCGTGTGCTCTCGGTGGACATGAGCGAGCTCGGCGGATGCGGCTGCCGGGTGACATGGGGCTGGCCGAGGAGGCTGTGCGGGACGCGGCCGCCATGCGCGAGCGGCGACGCCGTCGACGTCGTCGCCTGGCTCAAGGAGGAGTCCGACGTACCTCTGCGCTCGCACGGCAGCCTGTCGATGAACCGGGCGCTGATGGCCGCCGGTCTGGTCGACCGCGTCCAGGTGACGCTCTTCCCTGCGATCACCGGTCAGACCGGAGTGGACCCGGTCTTCGGGGGCGCGGCCGACTTCGACCTCGTACTGATCGGGAGCCGGATCCTCGACGGCCACACGCAGGAGCTCATCTACCGGCCCACCCTGCATGCCTGAGTCCTTCCATCCACCCTCGCGCCGGCAGACCCGCGCACACCTGTTCCCCCCGGTGGGGTGGTGCTGAGGAACCCGACGGGGTTAGACGACGCCGGCTTCGGCCAGCCAGCGCCACAGTTCGTCCTGGTGGACGACGGTGACTCCGAGTTTCTCGGCCTTGCCGGTCTTGGCGGCCCCGACGTTGTCTCCTGTGAGCAGGTAGTCGGTGTTGCTCGAAACGGACGAGGCGGTCGTCGCGGCCGCCTGCTCCACCAGGCGCGTGACGTCGGGTCGGCTGATCTTCGCGCCCGAGCGCGGGTCGGTGAACGCGCCGGTGATGACGACCGACCTGCCCTTCAGCGGCGAGTCGCCCGCGGCCGCCGCGTCGAGCGGCCTGTCCTCGGCCAGCACGTCGAGGTCCACACCGCGCTCGCGCAGCGCGGTGATCTCCTCCCGGACCTCCGCGCGGGCGAAGAAGGCCACGATGCTCTCGGCGGCCTTCGGCCCGATGTCGCGGATCGCCACCAGGTCCTCGGCCGTCGCCGCGGCGACGTCCTCGATGCGCTCGTAGCCGGCCAGGCACAGGCGCTTGGCCGTGCCCTCGGACGCCATCGGGATCGCCAGCCCGATCAGCGCGCGCCGCAGTCCCACCTTCTTGGAGGACGCGATCGAGTCGACCATGTTCCTGGCGCTGACCTCGCCCATCCGCTCATAGCCGAGGAGCTGCTCGGTCGTGAGGTCGTAGAAGTCGCTGCGGCGTTTGAGCACGCCGTCCTCGGCGAGCTTCTCGATCCAGACGTCGCCGACGCCCTCCATGTCGGCCGCCTGGCGCGAGGCCCAGTGCATGAGGCGGCGCGTCGCCTGCGCCGGGCACTGCAGGTTCACGCACCAGCGCTCCTCGCCGGTGCCGCGGACCTCCAGTTCGGAGTCGCACGACGGGCAGTGCGTCGGCGGGACGATCTCGACCTCGCTCCCGTCGCGCCGCTCCGGCAGCGAGCGGCCCGCGAACGGGATCACATCGCCGCGCCGCACGACCGCCACCGTGTCGCCGATCCGCAGATCGCGCTCGCGGATCAGCCGGGGGTTGTGCAGGGTGATGTTCTCCACCGTCACACCGCCGACGAACACCGGCGCGACCTTCGCGCGCGGCGGGACGCGGCCGATCTTGCCGACCGGCCACTGGACCGCCAGCAGCGTCGTCAGCTTCTCCTCCGGCGGGTACTTGAACGCGATCGCTCCGCGCGGCTCGGCGCTGTTGAAGCCCGCCGCGTCGAACGCCGCCGGCTCGTGCAGCCGGACGACCGCGCCGTCGATGTCGTAGTCCAGACCGTCGCGGCGGTCGGCGATCTCCTGGATCGCGTCCATGACCTCCTCGGCGCCGGCGCCCACATACTGGGCGACCGACTCGAACCCCGCCGGGACCTCCACGGCGTCGCCGCCGCGATCGGCGCCGAACGCGAAGAACCGCAGCACCCGCTTGGCCTCGGCGGCCGCCTCGGGGTCCTTCAGCACCAGCGTCCCGGCGGCTCCCGACCGTGGGTTGGTCAGTATCCGGTCCGGGTGCGCCTCGTTGTAGGCCGTCCAGACCGACCGCAGCATCACCGCCTCGCCGCGGACCTCGATACGCCCGGGTGCGTCGATCTCGGTCGGCAGACCCGGGATGACGTGGCGCACCTTCTCGGTCACCAGCTCGCCGACCGTGCCGGTGCCGCGCGTGGCGACGTAGTCGAGCCTTCCGTCGGTGTAGACGACGCTGAGGGAGAGCCCGTCGAGCTTCTCCGACACGCGGAAGACCTGGCCGCCGAACCGCTCGCAGAACGTGCGGATCTGCTCCTCGCTGGTCGCCTTGGCCAGCGAGAGCATCGGGCGCGCATGGCGCACGGTCGGGCCGGTCAGCTCCGCCGGCGCGTTGACCTTGCCGAGCGGGCTGTCGGCCGGTTCGAGCTCCGGGTGCTCGGCGACGAGCGCCGCCAGCTCGTCCTTCAACGCGTCGTAGTCGGCGTCCGGCAGCGGGCTGTCGCCGGCGCCGTAGTACAGATCGTTCAGCCTCTTGACCTGAGCGGCCAGCTCGGCGATGCGCTCTCCAACGTCCACCCCTCGATTAAACGCGACGCCACCGACATCCACTCCCGGTCGAGCGTCCTCCGCGCCCCTGGAACCCTCACTTCGGGATCATCGAGCGGGTGAGCAGGCCGTCCTTACCCGCGACCAGGCAGAGGGCGTACTTCTCCCCGCTCGCCCATTCACGCTGGTTCGGCCCTCCGAGTCGAAGAACCAGATGCGCCGGCGGCTTCGAGCCGAGGGTCTTCCGTGCACGCTCGGCGCAGCGGGCGTACACCTTCTCCTCGTCCGGGCCCTTGTCATTCTCCAGCGTGAGCTTCGCGACCACCTGGACCTCGTGCTTCATAGTGCAATCGACGACGTCCACTTCCCCCGTATCGCTCCAGGTCCCGACACAATCGCCGGCGGCCAGCAAGGACAGCGGGCTCCAATGCTTCTCCAGCCGGAAGTTCTTCGGGCCACCGGTGTAGCGGAGGAGGCACGTCACGGCCCGTTCTCCGCTCGCCCACTCCTTCTCGTCCGGACGGGCGACGAACATCGTGAACTCGTCGCCACGACCGGCGGCGTACAGCGACGACGCCTGGACCCGGCACGCCTTCTCCCCCTCGGCGGCCAGCCGCCGATCACCCGGATAATCCAGGATGGGGAGGACCGGCCTGGCGACGATCTCTCCCTGGTGAGAACTCGTGCATGGGGCGGCCCGCGCGAAGAACCTCGCGCCCGCCTGCCGGAAGTCCGTGAAGCAGTCCTGCTCCCCCAGCGCCGAAGCCCGCGGCCCCTCCGCCCCACGCACCGCGGCGTCCCCGTCCTCGTCGCCCACGGCGGCGACCAGCAGAACCGTTGCCGCGGCGAGCCAGACACCGGACACGATCAGCGCCGCGACCGCGAGCCCTCGTCCCTTCTCGCCGCGCCGACCCGTCTGGACCAGCGCCGCGACCGCGAAGCCGACCGCGAGGACCACCAGGCCGATGGCACCGGTGACGATCGCCATGACCGCCAGCCGGTTCGTCCGGGCGCGGGCGGCGGGCCGGGCGGGATCCGCGGACTCGGAACCGCCGTCAGTGTCAGGTGGAATCGTCACGGGAGGAGGCTACGGCAACAAGATCACAAACCGGGGGCCGAGCGGTGCGATCGCGAATCGTCGCGATGAGCCACGATCCCTGAACCTGCTCACCGGGCCCGGCCGCGTCGGGCACCGGCCGCAGCTTCTCCGTCTGCTCCGTTACTCCTCTCGGGCCGCAGGCCCTTTCGCCTTAACGATCCTGGCGCAGAGGACGCCTTGTCGGAAGTCCCATGTCATTGAGCCTCTCGGGCACCGGCTCTTGTAGTAGCCGGTGTACTGGAGGACGTAGGAGTATTCCCTCGGTAGGTCGCTCTTGTTACATCTCCACGAGGTCATCAGACCGTACCCGCTGATGGCCGCCGAGCCCGTCTTGCGGCCCTTCTTGCCCAGAAAGCACTCACCGTCCCGGAACTGCCGTTCTACGCAGAGGTAGATTCTGCCTCCATCGTAGGTGGGGGACTCCCAATACGATTCTCCGTCCAGCGGCTTGGAGTCGCACGCACTGCTCGTCTTCCCCACGCCGGTGACCCTCAGGTAGGCGTCGCTCTCCCCACAGGAGACCGCGCGGGGCATGTCCCCGAGCCACCCGCCTGGGTTCCAGGGGTCCCCGGACGCGTCCAAACAGTCATTGACCGAGGTGTCGTCGAACGCCTTCCAGGTCCTGTCGGGGGTCGGGCTCGGCCGGGTACTGCCTCCGTCGCCCGCGCGGCCGGTCGAGCGGCTCGCTGCCGACGTCGACGCGGCGTCGTCGTTGTTCGATCCTTCGGAGTCTCTGTTGCCGACGACGGCGATGAGCAGGGCGACGAGCACGACGCCCACGACCCCGGCCATGACCGCGGCGGCCGGTCTGGCCGGTGGACGCTTCCTCCGCACCGGTCGCGGCAACGGCTGAGGCCGGGCCGCGGGTGGCCGCTCCCCTTCGTCCCGCGGAGGGCGCGCCCCGTGGTCGTCTGTGCCGGCCTTCCCCGTGAAGACCTCGGTCTGGGCCACCCGTTTGGCGATCATGGTGGTGAAGGTCTCCGGCAGGGCCATGCCCTCGTCCGCAACGAGCGCGGAACAGCGGTCCAGGAAGTCTTCTGTCGCCGGGCGGTCGCCCGGGTTCTTCTCCAGACCGGCCGCGATCAGCGGCCGCAGCGATGCCGGGACGTCCGTCAGATCGGGGTTCTGATGGCGGACCCGGTAGCCGAGGGCTTCCGCCGGTCCCTCTCCGAAGGGATGGCGGCCGGTCGCGGCGAAGGTCAGCACGGCGGCCAGGCAGAAGACGTCGCTGGCCGGTTCGAGGTCACCACCCAGATACTGTTCGGGCGACATGTACCCGGGCGTGCCCATCAGGGTCAGGCTCTGGGTGGGCGCGTCCATCGCGCGCGCTATGCCGAAGTCGATGATCCGCGGCCCGTCCTGGGCCAGCAGCACGTTTCCCGGCTTGAGGTCCCGGTGGATCACGTTCTGGGCGTGGACCGCCCGCAGCCCTTCGGCGAGCCCCGCACCGAGCGCCGCCACCGGGATCTCGGGCAGCGCGCCGTTCTCCTCGACAGCGTCCTGCAGCGAGGGCCCGGCGATGTACTCCGTGGCCAGCCACGGCGGGTCGGCGTCGGCATCGGCGTCTATCACCTGCGCCGTGTAGAAGCCGGTGATGCGGCTCGCCGCCGCTATCTCCTTCGTGAACCGGCGCCGGAACACCGCGTTGTCGGCGAAGTGAGGGTGGACGAGCTTGACCGCCACCAGCCGCCGGCCCTGGGACCGGCCCAGGTAGACCTGCCCCATCCCGCCCGCTCCCAGCCGTGCCAGCAGCCGGTACGGCCCGACCCGCGCCGGATCGGCGGTCGTGAGCACCCTGAGTCCCGTGCCGGACATCTCACCTGCTCCAGATTCGTCGAACACCAGCGTCTGTTGAGAGCGAGCTCGGCTAGGGAGATCGTCCAGTTGGAGCGTCGCCGCGCGATCACTGGGTCACGTGCCTGAGCCGTGGCATATTCTGCGCGGCGGCACTCGTTGATCACAGCCGTTAGGGCAGGTCTTTGTCCGACGGTGGCTTTCGACGTCACCGCGCCGCGGACGCCGTAGGCCGTCCTCCCCATGCGGCGTGGAGCGACCGGCACCCCGGCGGCGGCGCCGGGAAGGGGCCCCGCGGGACCTCGCTACGCTGAACGCCATTCCGTGATCTGGCTGGAGCTGATAGCGCATGACGTCGGACGACGATGCGGTCCTCACCGCCGTACGCTGCGCCGATGCGGACCGGCTTCCAGCCGGCCTTGATCCGTCGAGGTGTTCGCCCGCCGTCCTGCGGCTGCTCATCACGCACGAGGACCCGCGCCTGCGGGACTCGGGCCTCGTGGGCCTTGCCGAACGCCTTGAGGCGAGACGAGACGAGGACCCTTCCGAGCTGGCCGCGTTCGCGGAGTCGCTGCCGGGCTCGCTCGATGGTTCGCCGGAAGCGGCGCTGGCCCTGGCGCACCTTCATCTCCGTCTGCGCGCCCACGTCCGGCCCCGGCCCTGGCCGAAGTGGCGCGAGGCGGGGCTGCCGACCCGGGTCCAGATCGGCTGGCTGAGCGCCGAGATCGCCGACCGGCCGGAGACCCTGCGGGACGAGCCCCCGGGCGAACTGCTCTACCAGGCCGTCCGCAGGATCGTCGTGGCTGATGTGGACGAACCCGCGAGCTTCGCCCAGGAGGCGATGGACCGGCCCGATCCTGTGCTGCGGGCGGAGGCCCTGCGGGTCACCCGCGAGGCCGTGCGCGCCGGCGTGCTGGCACCGGAACGAGCCCGGGCGCTCGTGGTGCGGCTCGCCGGGTCGATCGCCGGGGAACCCGCCACGAGCGCAGCCGCGGCCGGCGTCGCCGCGGCAGCGCTGCGTGAGCTGTCCGAGCCCTGGGCCGCGATGGATCCGCTCCCGCAAGAGCACCTGTACCGGTTCCTCGGCACCGGGCCCAAAGGCACCGCCTCCGCGGTCGCCGCCGCGGCGATCGAAACCGCGGCCCACCACGGGCACCGGGACGTGCTCCGCGACGTGGCCGCCGACCGAAGCCGGCCCCCGGGGCTCCGACAACGGGCGCTGGAGCTGCTCGGAGACCTCGCGGGCCGGGACGACATCGGCGACCTCGTCAGCCTCGCCGCCACCGACCCGCTCCTGCTCGCCGGGCCGGTCACCCGGTGCCTGCGCGGGCTGCACCGGCGCGGGCACTTCCCGGCAGGCGACGCCGTCCCAGCCATCGCGCGCCTGGCCGTCGCCGACCAATCGGTGCCTGCGAACGAGGTCGCCACCATCTTGTTCACGTGCCGGCACGAGACTCTCCGGGAACTGATGAGGGCGCCCGCGGACGATCCGCACTGGCCGCGGCGGCTGGACCTCCTGGTCGCTCTGGCCGCGCAGGGCGCCGGGGACCTGCCCGTGGGCGAGAAGGTGACCGACCTGCTGCGCTCCGCGCCGGATCCGCGACCGTTCCTGCGAGCGATCCGCGCCCTGCGCCACACGGCCGCCGAGGAAGCCGTCATCGCCGCGCTGCCACGGTCACCTGCGGCGGCGGTGGAGACCCTCGAAGCCGTGGGCGGGGCCCTGACGGTCACAGCGCTGCGGGACGCACTGGGCCTGGGCGGACCGGACGGTGGAGGCGCCGTGGTGTCCCACCTGCGGCCCGTACTCCACCGGGCCCTGGAGGTGCTGTGGCATCTCACCGAGGACCCCGACCGGCGGCGGTCGATCCTGGCCCGGCTCGACCCGCGGGATCTGCCCGGCCGGATCGCCGCCGATCTCGGCGGCCCGGACGAACGGGAACTGGCGCTGCTCCGCACGGGCCTGGACCCGGGCAGGCCCGTGGCCGCCCTGTGCAGGCTGGCGCGCAACGCCGGCTCCAGCACCGTGCCGACCATCGCCGATCTCCTGCTGCGGGTCGTGTCCGATCTCGCGGCGTCCCGGGCGCCGGGCGCGTCCGGAGATGCCGGCGAGCCGACCGTGCCGCAGGAGGTCGTCGCGGCCCTTCGCGACCTCGGCGGCCGCCTGCACGAAAGAGGAAGGATCAGGCCGCGCAGTCTTCTGGACGCGGCGGACGCGCAGGAGGCCGGCGACGCGCTCGTCGCCGGCGTCGCGCTCGATCTGCTGGACCGCCCTGAGCTGATGGCGGCCGAACAGATGATCCTGCTCAGCCTGCTCCTGCAGACTTCCCATCGCGGAGTCCGGTCACGGGTGCATCCGCTGCTGCGCCACCGTGACCGCCATGTCCGCAAGCACGCGATCGCGCTACTCGCCCGCGACGCCGACGGCGAGGACGCGCAGGCACTGTCGGCGAGCCTGATCCCGCTCACCGCCGCCCCCGACGTGCAGACCGCACGCCAAGCACTGCTCGCGCTCGGGCACGCGCGCGCGTGCTGGGCCGCGGCGGCGATCGCCGCCCGCCTCGACCACCCCAACATGAACGTCAAGAAGACCGCCGCGAACGCACTGATCCACGCCGGAGCCCCCGTGGCCGTGCCGAAGCTGCTGTTCTGGCTCGGCAGGCACGACAACCCGGGCCTGCGCGACGCGCTCATCGAGGCGTTGCGGACGATCCTCGGCGACGCCTACGCCGCCACCGTCGTCGCCGCGGCCGACCGCGCCGCCGACGACCGCACCCGTGCCCTGCTGCTGACCGGACTCGACGGCTCACTGTCCGCCCGTGCCGTCGGCGCTCTGGCCGACCAGGGGTCGCCGGCCGGGGCGGCCCTTCTCTCACTCGTCGCCGCCGGCCGGCTCCGCCTTGGTTCGGGTACGGCCGCGGAACTGAGGGACCGGATGGCGGCCCGCGGCATCACGCCGCCAGGCCGTCAAGGACCCCCGGCCCCCCGGCCGGACGCCGAACTCGACGCCCTGGCGGACCGCGGCTGGAACACCGAGATCGCACGGCGCCTTGCGGAAAGGTGCGATCGGGATCCCGGCGAGCTGACCGCCGAGCGGCTGGGCCGGCTACGGCCGATGCTCGAACGCTGGCTGGAACTGGCCGCCGAAAGGCCCGAACAGCGCGGCCAGGTCCTGCGGCTCACGTTGAAGCTCTGTCCCCCGCCGTGGACGGCCGGTGAGACGGGGGCCTTCGCCCGGTCGGTACGGACGCTGGTCGCGGGGCTGGGCGACGTCGGTGATGCTCAGCGCGACCGTCTCCTCGCGCTGCTTGAGGACACGGTCGTGCGGCTGCCCTCCACCAGCAGGTTCGACGTCGCCGCGCGCATCCGCGCGTTGCCGCCGGAGGCCGCAGGAGGCCGATCCATGCTGGTGCTGCTGCGCCGGTGCGGCGCAGTGCTGACCCGCGCCGACCTTCTGCGGGCGCTGGCCGCCGCCCGCGCGGGCGCGAACCCGTGGCTGGCGGAAGAGGAGGTGTTGCGGGAGGCGTTCGGGCCGGCAGGACCGGTCACCGCAGCCGGCGCGGGTGGTAGCGCTGAGACGTCCGAGCGTCCCGCCGCACGCCGGTGGCGGGACGCCCTCGCCGCGGCCGCCCGGACGCCCGACTCCCTCCGGCGATTCCGCACCGCGGACCGGCCCGTCGATCCCGCCGGTCGCCCGGCCGATTCGCGGGACCTGCTCAACGCGCTGATCGGCGTCTTCGCCAACGCCGACACCAGGACGCGCGACGTCCTGCTCGACTGGATGATCGAGCTGCAGCCGCCCGACGCGCCGGCGTGGACCATCGCGGAGGACGCCCGCCGTTCCGCGTCGACCGACCGCGCATCCCATCCCAGTGATCGAGACCAGCCCCGTTCGGCGGTTCTGCGCGAGCGCCTCCTGGAGCAGCTGGACGATCCCGCGCGGGATCAACGGGAGGCCGCGGCCCGCGTCATGCTGGGCTGGCCCGAACCCCAGTTCCGGCTCACGGTGCTGCGCGCCTTCCTCGACGGCCGGGTCGGCCTCACCGTCTCCGCGGATCTCGCGCAGGCCCTGCCCCTTCTCAGCGAGACCGAACTGCGCCAGTCCGGTGACCGCGAATCCGGCGGCGAGGCGGTGCGCGAACGGATCGCCCGCGTCGCCGCCCATCTGGACCCGCAGGACCTGGAGCGACTCATCCCCCTGTTGTCGGCATGGTGGGAAAACGGTGGCCCCTCCCTGCACACATCGGCCGGACGAGCCTTGCGCAAGGCGGATCCCGACGTCCTGGCCGAGACCCTGTCCCGCCGCCTCGAAACTGGAGACTGGGGCCTGCTCGATCTCATCTCCGGCGTCACGTTGCTGCGTACCCCCACCCTGGCGCGGGCTCACCGGCGGCTCCGCGAGGAGGGACGTCATGACCTCGCGGACAAGCTCGTGCTGGTGGACGGGCCGCTGCGCCATCCCAGCGCCGCCCGGCAGGACTCCGCCGCGCTCTCGGCACTCCGCAGCCGAACCCGCGTCCCGGCAGCGGAGCAACGGCCGGCCCGAGCGGAACTGTTCCGCCTGGCCCGTACCGGCGGCCCCGAGCAGATCCGCCGGGCGCTGACCCTGCTGGCCGAGCATCGCGACGACGACCCCGCCCGCGCGGGCCGACACGGCGCGGACCGACCGGCTGATCAAGATCACGAACTCGAGGAGCTACTCGCCGAATCGCTCGGCCATCCCGAGGCCAGAGTCCGGCTGCACGCCCACCGGATCTCCCGCAAGGTGCTGAACCGCGAGGAGTATCTGGCGCAGACCGTGTTGCTGCTGGACGACCGGCAACCCGACATCGTGCGCTCGGCGGTCAAGACCTTGTGCCACGCGGCGTGGAAGCCGGCCGTCCCGGCACTGGTCGACCTGCTCACGCACTCCCACCCCGCCGTCCGGAGGGCCGCCTCGGACGGGCTCGCTCTCCTCGGCGCGCCGGCGATCCCAGCCCTCAAGCACGCCGCCGGAAGGGCACGCCCGGACAGGCGACACCTCTACACCACCGTGCTCGAGAAGATCACATCCGCGATGGCCGCTGACCTGGGACCCGGGGGCCGACCACGGTGACCGGGTGCGCGGTGCAGCGCGCCGACGGGCACGCGGCGCGGCGCAGGCCGAGGCACCGGTCAGGCCGGCGGGGCGGAGGTCAGTCCGCGGGCCCCTGCCAGACCTTCAGGTCCATGGTCATGAACTCGTAGTTCTTGGCCTTGATGTAGACGATGCCGAGCAGGTCGGACTCGGTGTAGATGCACCAGGTCGTCCCCCGGTTGGGCTGGAAGATCTCTTCCTCCAGGTACTTGGTGTTGTCGTGACAGGTCTTGTAGGTCGCCGGCCGGCCGCGTTGGATGGCCCCGAACTTGCTGTCACCCCGGATGTTCCCGGCCAGGAACTCCAGATCGCCGCCCTCACCCTTCCGGGGGCGCTTCGGGTTGTCGGCGAAATCGACGAAGTAGCCGCTGGATATGTCAATCCTGCTGTAATGGGCCAGGAGCGTGCCGGCCGGCTTCGCGGCCCCGCCCTTACCCTTACCGCCCGACCGCGGTGACGCGGTCGTCTCCCCGGTGCCGTTCCCGCCGCGGCCCGACTGGCCGGCCTTGACGACGAGCCCGAGGACGAGGAGCAGCGCGACGAGGCCGCCGAACACCAGCAGCAGGGTTTTCGCGCAGCCCGAGCACCCTGAACGCGGGTGCGGAGCGTGCACAACCGGCGGGGCCGGTGCGGGCATGCCGTGCGGGGGACGAGGGAGCGCACCCTGGAAGGGCAGTGTGGACGCACCGTGCGGAGGCGGGGTGGGCGCGCCGTGCGGGGGCGGGGTGGGCGCGCCGTACGAGACGCTGGAGGGCGCGCCGTACCGGGGTTGTTCTGGCGCGCCGTACCGAGACTCTTCGGGCGCGCCGTACCTAGGTTGTTCGGGCGCGCCGTACCGGGGCTGTTCGGGCGCGCCGTACCGGGGCTGTTCCGGCGCGCCGGCAGGCAGCGTGCCGGTGTACGGCTCGGTCAGGGCCCGGGTGGGGGCGGGTACCTCCCTGTAGGCCCGAAGGTGTTCGGTGACGGGCTCGGGCGGCCAGACCACGGGTTGCGACGACTGCATGGCGGTGAGCTCGTCCAGCAGTTCGGCGTCGGACGGACGGTTCGCGGGGTCCTTGTCCAGGCACCGCTCGATGATCGGCCGCAGCGCCTCGGGGCACCGGTCGAGCCGAGGCGCCTCCTGGACGATGCGGAACATGACCGCCTGCGGGGCGCCCTCCCCGAAGGGGCTGAGCCCCGTCGCCGCGTAGTGGAGCAGCGTGCCGAACGCGAAGACGTCGACCGCGGTGGTGGCCGCGTCGCCGCGCACCTGCTCCGGCGCCATGAACTGGGGCGATCCGACGACGCCGCCCGTCCGGGTGAGCGGTGTCGCGTCGGCGGCGCGGGCGATGCCGAAGTCGATGACCCGCGGGCCGTCGTCGGCCAGCAGCACGTTGGACGGCTTGAGGTCCCGGTGCACGATCCCGGCCCGGTGGATGCTCTGCAGCGCCTCGGCGACCCCCGCCCCCAGCGTGGGCAGCGCCGACGGCGGCAGCGGCCCCGACTCCGCGACCGCCGCGGCGAGGGAGGGGCCGGGGACGTGCACGGTGGCCAGCCAGGGCATCGGGCCGTCCGGGTCGGCGTCGATGACCGCGGCCGTGTAGAGGTTCTGCACGCGCTGCGCGGCGGTGACCTCCTGGGCGAACCGGCGGCGGAACTCCCGGTCGTCGGCGAACTCCGGGCGCACGACCTTGATGGCGAGCTTCCGCCCGCTCTGCGTGCCGGCGAGGTAGACCCGCCCCATCCCGCCGGCGCCCAGCCGGGCGAGGATGCGGTACCCGCCGATCTCGGCGGGATCGCCCTGGGCCAATGGTTCGTACACCTGGTGACGCACGTTTCCTCCGTCGAATTCCGCTGCGTCTCGTAGGGTCGCTACTGCTGCCGCATCCAGCGTTCGCTCTTGCGCCACCCCTCGCGGCAGGCGGCCAGGAAGGCGTCGCGTCCCGCCGGGAACGAGCCGCCTCCCTCCACGCCCTGCCGGTAGGACTTCTCGCAGAAGCCCGACGGAGCGTTCTCACCCATGGTGGCGCGCATGCCCGCGGCCATCTGCGCCATCGTCGTGAACGTGTAGCGCTTGCCGTCCGGATCGATCATCACGATCTGCCCGCTGTTGGTGATCTTGGGATCGGTGGGCGTGGCCCGCGGGGTCGGCGCAGCGCTCGTGGTCGGCGCCGCGGAGGGCGGCGCCGCCCCGGTGGCGCTCGCGGAGGGGGTGCTCACGGTGGGCGGCGCGGACGATGAGCCGGCCCCGGCGTTCCCGCCGTCGCCGTCGCACGCGGTGGCGCTGATGAGGACCAGGCCGCTGACGGCCAGGCGGATCGCGATCGTCTTGGTCACGGGGAGCTCCGGAGAGAGGGGGTAACGGACGGACACTGAAGGAACACGCGTCTGTCTGACGGCCGCCCGGCGGGGAAATGTTCGCACCATAATTGGAATTCGGAGAGTACTACCGTCCGCTCCCTCCGTGCCGCCCTCGTCGCGCCGCCCCCGCCCTCCCCGGCACCCGGGCCGACCATCGGAAGATCGCACCCTGGAAAACCAGATGCGCGGGCCCGGGGCCGCGGGTTACAAAGCCGGCATGGAAGAGCAGCCGCTGCCGGGCGGCAGGCACGTGGGCGGAGTCCGTATCGATGACACCGTGCACCGCCCCGCGAACCCTTGGACGTCCACCGTGCACGCGGTGCTGCGGCACCTGGAAGCGGTCGGGTTCGAAGGCGCGCCCCGGGTGCTGGGGTACGACGAGCGGGGGCGCGAGGTCCTGACGTTCCTGCACGGCGACACCATCGGTGAGCGCCACCCCTGGCCGGCGTGGCCTCATTCGGACGGAGCGCTGCGGCAGGCGGCCGCGTGGATGCGGCGGCTGCACGACGCGACGGCGACCTTCGTCCCGCGGGCGGACGCGACCTGGTTCGCAGGGCAGAGCTGGCAGCCCGGGTTGGTCATCGGCCATCATGACGCCTCGCCGTACAACGTGGTCTGGACCGAGAGCGACGGTCTGGTCGGGTTCGTCGACTGGGACACTGCCGGACCGTCCTCACCCGAGTTCGACCTGGCCCACCTGGCACTGACCTGGGTGCCGCTGCAGGCACGGCACGTCGCCGAGTTCCAGGGGTTCACGGCGTTCGAGGACAGGTCCCGCCGCCTGCACCTCCTGCTGGACGGTTACGGCTACGACGGCGACCGCGGGGCCTTCGCCGGCGTTGTCGTCGGCCGGGCCCGCCGTCAGGCAGGCATCATCCACCGCCTGGTCGATTCCGGCCAGACCGCGCTGCGGCCGTTCGCCGAACAGCTGGAGCAGGCCGCGACCGAGATCGAGGCACTCCCCGCCTCGTTCTGGCGCGCGTAGGGACCGTCCCCTCTCACCTCGGCTTCGCGGTCGATCGTGCGGTGCCTCCCGTCCACGGCGGCCGCCATTCATTGTTGGCGGGACCAACAATGCCCTGTACAGTTGGCACTACCAACGTTGGCCTTGCCAATGAAGTGGCGATCCCTGGAGTCAGAGCATGATCAAGCCGTTCCGCATCGATGTCCCCCAGGCCGACCTCGACGACCTGGCCGACCGGCTCTCCCGCACCCGCTGGCCCAACGAGGTCGCCGACGCCGGGTGGGACTACGGCTTCCCGCTGGCGCGGCTCAGGGAACTGGCCGAGTACTGGCGCACCGGCTACGACTGGCGCGGGCACGAGGCCGGGCTCAACGAGCTGCCGCACTTCACCACCGAGATCGAGGGCCAGAACATCCACTTCGTCCACGTCCGGTCGCCGAGGCCGGACGCGCTCGCGCTGGTCCTCACCCACGGCTGGCCCGGTTCGTTCCTGGAGTTCCTCGACGTGGTCGAGCCGCTGTCCCGCGACTTCCACCTGGTGATCCCGTCCCTCCCGGGCTACGGCTTCTCCGGCCCGACCCACGAGCGCGGATGGGACGTCGTCCGGATCGCGCGGGCCTGGGCCGAGCTGATGCGCCGCCTCGGATACGAGCGCTACGGCGCGCAGGGCGGCGACTTCGGGTCGGGCGTCTCGTTGGCACTCGGCGCCGTGGCGCCCGAACAAGTGATCGGAGTGCACGTCAACTACCTGCCGACCCGGCCGGACCCCGACGCCGGCATCGAACTGTCCGAGACGGACGAGGCCCGGCTGGACAAGGTCAGACGGCTGATGGCGAACCGTCCGCCCTTCCAGGCTCTGCAGGCCCTCACGCCGCAGACCATCGGCTACGCGCTCACCGACTCGCCGGTCGGCCAGCTGGCCTGGATCGCCGAGCGCTTCGCGGAGTGGACGGACCCTGACTCGCAGATCAGCGACGACCGGATGCTCACCGACATCTCGCTGTACTGGCTGACCGCCACCGCCGCCTCCTCGGCGCGGCTCCACCACGACGCTCCGCGCCGGACCGAGCCGTGCCGGGTGCCCGTCGGCGTGGCGGTCCTCCCGCACGACATCACGCAGTCGGTGCGGCCGCTGGCCGAGCGGCTGTACGACATCAGGCACTGGTCGGAGTTCGAGCGCGGCGGCCACTTCGCCGCGATGGAGGTGCCGGAGCCGTTCGCCGAGGACGTCCGGGACTTCTTCCTCACCCTCGCCAAGGACGACCGACCGGTCACCGCCCGCTGAGACGCCGCCGGCCGCGAACCTCCGGCCCGGAGATTCGCGCCCAGCGGCGAGGCCCCGTGGCCGATCGGCCTCCCACCGGCGGCCGTACTCGGAGGTCAGGGGGAGGAACGGAGGCGTTCGGTGAAGAGGTGGTTGCGGTCCGCGCGGCTGCCCGGGGTGCGGCCGTGGCCCCAGCCGACGATGCGGCGGTAGTCGCCGAACGCGTCGGCCAACGCGCCCTCGTCGGTGTGCGGGGAGCCCGCCGGGGCCGGGCCGGCGAAAGGCGCGACGTAGAGGGCGTCCGTCGGGCAGTGGGCCTCGCACATGAAGCACGTCTGGCAGTCGCTCTGCCGGGCGATGACCGGGATGCCGTCAGGGCCGCGGTCGAACACGTCCGTCGGGCAGACCTTCACGCACACGTCGCACCGCACGCAGCGGCCCGCGCTCACCACCTCGATCATGCCGGCGTCTCCTGGGGTTCGGCGGCCGTCCACGGTTCGTCCAGGCCGCCGACGAGGCGCCGGTGCTCGTAGCGCGGCAGTTGCGGAAGGTTCTCCAGCCGGTGCATGCCCCGCGACTCGGGACGGGCCAGGGCGGCGCGGTAGCTCCACCGGGCGTGCGCCGTCATCGCGGCGGCCGATCTCGCGCGGAGGCGTTCGCGGCCGGTTCCCGCGATGCCCTGGGACGTGATCCGTTCCCACAGTGCGTCGAGGGAGGCCAGGGAGTCGCGAAGCCCGTCACGTGTGCGGAAGAGGTTGCGGTCGAGCGGCAGCATCTCGTCCTGCACGGACCGGACGACCGTCGCCGCGTCGAGCCGTCCGGGGCGCAGGCCCGCGCGTCCGGCCGGGACGGCGTGGGGGCGCGCCCGTCCCACCGCGAACCCGGCGGCACCGCGGCCGGCCCAGGTCCCCGACGAGATCGCCCACGCCCCGTTGTAGGCACCGCCCCCGCTGACGGCGCCGGACACCAGTTCCCGCGTCGCGACGTCACCGGCGGCGTAGAGGCCCGGGACGGTCGTCGCGCAGTCGTCGCCGACGACCCGCAGGCCGCCCGTCCCGCGGACCGTGCCCTCCAGGACCATCCGCAGCTCGTACCGGTCACGGAAAGGGTCGATCCCGGCCTTGTCCAGTGGCAGGAAGTAGTTCGGCTGGGCGTGCCGCATCGCCTCGTGCAGTTGCGGGGGCGCCTTGTCCAGACGCGCGTACACCTTCTCCCCCGCCGCGAGCCGCTCCGCGACGCGGATCCTGGCGCCGAGCGGGTCGGGCACGTCGATCGGGGAGCCGTCTTCGGCGTAGTACGTCGCGAACTGCATCATCAGCCCCTTGGTGTGCGAACCGTGCGCCGGGGAGAACGCGTAGGCGCTGGAGAACTCCATGCCCGACAGCTCGGCGCCCAGTTCGGCGGCCATCAGGTGCCCGTCCCCGGTGTCGACGTTGGTGCCGAACGCGCCGGAAAGGAACGCGCAGCCGCCGGTGGCGAGGACGACCGCACCCGCGCGGACGGTCCAGGTCTCGCCGCCCTTCTGGCGGGCGATGCCGGACGCGCCGGCCGCGACGCCCCAGTCGTCCACGAGCAGCCGCAGCGCGGGATGGTGGTCGAGGATCGTCACGCCCGATCTGTGCACCCGGCGCCGCAACCGCTTCATGTACTCGGGCCCCTGGAGGCTGCCCCTCCGCTCGACACCGTCCTCGTCGACGGGGAACGGGTATCCGAAGGAGGCGAGGTCGTCGACACGGCGGTAGGTCTCGTCGAGGACGCGCGCCATGACGCGGCGGTCGGCGAGCCGGCCGCTCTGCTCGAAGCGCTCGTCGACCGCCCGGGATCGCGCCTCCGCGTCCGGCGGGACGTACCAGAGGTTGTTGCCGCCCGACGCGGTCGGACCGCTGGTCCCGCAGTAGCCCTTGTCCGCGAGGACGACCCTGGCCCCGGCGCCGGCCGCGGCGAGCGCCGCCCACGCCCCGGCGGGCCCGCCGCCGAGGACGAGGACGTCGGTGTCCAGCCGGGTCACGGCCTGGCCTCGGGCGCCAGCCACGAGTCGAGCGTGTAGTCCTTCTTGATGAGCGTCTGCTGGACGAGGAAGGTCTTGGTCCCTTCGAGCAGCTTCAGCCCCTCCGCGGGGAAGGGCTCGTCGGGCAGCTGGTCCTTCAGCGTCGTCTTGATCGAGATGTCGGCGGCGTACCCGCCGGTCCTGGCCACGTACGCGGTGTAGCCGGGCCAGTCGGCCTTGGCGACCTGCACCGCCTTGGTCTCGGCCTTCTGCCACACCTGGACGATGTCCTTGTGCCCTGCCAGGTACTTCTCCGTCACCACGGTCACGGACGTGCCGAGCAGGTCGGGATGGTCCCGGGACGCGATGTCGATCGACTTGTAGCCCTTCTTCTCCTGCGCGGCCTGGTCGGCGGATACCAGGCCGCCCGCGTCGATCGAGTTCTTCTCCAGCGCCGCGATGATCGCCGGCGTGTACATGTGGATGATCTCCTTCGGCCTCACCCCCGCCTGCTCCAGCGCGCCGAGCAGGTAGCGGTGGATGTAGGAGCCGGTCTGGACGCCGATCCGCTTGCCCTCCAGGTCCTTGAGGGACGCGGGCCCGCCGTCCTTCTTGGCGACGATCGCGGCGTCCAGGCGGACGGAGTTGAGCGACAGCAGCCGGGTCGGCAGGCCCTGCCCCCGGCCGATGAGGGCGGGGGTGTCCCCGTACTGGCCGATGTCGAGGGAGCCGCCGGCGAGGGCCTGGTTCAGGTCCGGGCCGTTCGGGAACGTCGCGACCTTGATCTTGGTGATGCCGGCGGCCTTCAGCGCCGGCAGCAGCTCGCCGCGCTGGTCGAGGAACCCGACGGCGCGGGTCAGCTTGTTGCCGACCCCCGACCCGATCACTCCGATGCGGAGCGTCCCGGAGCCGCTGTCGGCCTCGGAAGAGCCGCACGCCGTCGCGGCGAGGACGAGGAGGCCGGCGGCCAGAACTCGGGGGAATCTCACGTTGTTGCCTTTCATGGGTGTCTGTCGGGTCGGGGATCAGGAGGTGAGGGGGGCGCCCGTCCGGTTCAGCGACGGGCCGATCGCGAGCCTGGCGCCGGGGGTGCGTCCGCGCCCCCAGCCGATCTGCGCGCGGTAGGCGCCGAGCGACCCGTCCGCGGCGAGTGCCGCCTCGTCCGGAGGTTCGGGAAGCGCGTGCGAGCGCGGGTCGACGAACAGGGCGTCGACCGGGCAGTACGCCTCGCACATGAAGCAGGTCTGGCAGTCGCTCTGCCGGGCGATGACCGGGATGCCGTCCGCGCCGCGGTCGAAGACGTTCGTCGGGCACACGTCCACGCACTTGTCGCAGGCGATGCACCGCTCCCGCGAGACGATCTCGATCATGACGCCACCGCCTCGGCCTCCGGACGCGTCCAGATGTCGTCGAGGCCGCCGGTGACGAGCCGGCGGTGCTGGGCCGGGTCCTGGTCGGGCAGGTCCTGGCGCTTGTGCATGCCCCTCGTCTCGGTGCGGGTGAGCGCGGCGCGGTACATCCAGCGGGCGTGCGCGGTCATCGCGGCGGCCGACCGCGCCCGGACGATCCCGGCGCCCTCCTCGCGGAGCGTGCCGCGCAGTTGCCGCCACGTCCGGTCCAGGACGTCCAGTGCGGGGGTGAGGCGTCCGCCGTGCCGCAGCAGGTTCTTGTCGTAGGGCAGCACCTCGGCCTGGACGGCGGCGACGTAGTCGGCGTGGCCGCCGGCCGCCGGACCCTCCGGGCGGACGCCCGCCCCGCCGAGGGCGTGCACGGTCCGCGCTCCGGCTCGTGCGCCCAGTCCGGCGGCGTACCCGGCGGCGCCCTTCCCGGCCCATGTGCCGGACGACATCGCCCACGCGGCGTTGTGGCTCCCGCCGCCGGTGAAGCCGCCGCAGATCAGCTCACGGGTGGAGGCGTCCCCCGCCGCGTACAGTCCGGGCACCGTGGTGGAGCAGTCGGCGCCGGTGATCCGGATGCCGCCGGTGCCGCGGACGGTCCCCTCGGCGAGCAGCGTGACGGGGAACAGGTCCGTGAACGGGTCGATCCCCTGCCGGTCGAACGGGAGGAAGAAGTTCGCCTGCGCGAGCCGCATCGCCCGCTGGTCCTCGGGCGTGGCCCGGTCGATGCGGCACAGGACGGGTTCGCTGAGCAGCGTCCGGGCGATCACCGATCGTCCCCGCTGGCTGCCCGCCCCTTCCAGCACCGTCCCGTCCGCGTGGTAGAAGGTGGCGAACGAGTAGAACGCCGTCTTGGTCACGGACGTGAAGGCCGGGGCGATCGCGTAAGCGTTGGAGAACTCCATGCCGGACAGCTCCGCGCCCGCCTCCGCAGCGAACAGGGCGCCGTCGCCGGTGTTGACGTCGCAGCCCAGCGCCTTGCTGAGGAAGGCGCACCCGCCGGTGGCGAGCACGACGGCGCCCGCCCGGACCCGGAACGGCCGGTCCTCTCGCAGGTGGTACCCGGCGGCGCCGGCGACGGCCCCGCCGCCGTCCGCGAGCAGCTCGGTGACCGGGCTGTGGTCGAGGACCCGCACCCCCGACCGGCGGACCCGCACGCGCATCCGCCGCATGTACTCGGGGCCCTGCAGGCCGCGCCTGATCTGGCGGCCGTTCCCGTCCTCCGGGAACGGGTACCTGGAGACCTCGGCCAGTTCGTTCATGTTCGCGTACGTCTGGTCGAGGACGCGGGCCATCCACCCCCGATCGGCGAGATAGCCGCCGAGGGCTTCGCGGCTGGCCATGGCCGCCTCCCGCGCCTCCGGCTCCGGCTCGACGTACCAGACCCCGGTACCCGCCGACGCCGTCGCGCCGCTCGTCCCGAGATAGCCCTTGTCGGCGAGGACGACGTCGGCGCCGGCCTCCGCCGCCTTGATCGCGGCCCAGGCGCCGGCGGGGCCGCCGCCCGCGACGAGCACATCGGCGGTCAGGTCGGTCATGATGCCTCCTTGGCAGTCAGACGGTTCGTCGAGCCGAACTCGTCGGTTGAATGGCGGTGGGTGGGGGCTGGAGGACGGTTCGCACTCCGAGCCCGTCGAGCAGGTCGCGCCGCAGCGCGATGAACCTCGGATCGTCCAGCGACCGCGGCCGGGGAAGGTCCACGGAGTACTCCCGTTCGATCCGGCCGTCCGCGAGCAGCAGGGCGCGGTCGGCGAGCAGGAGCGCCTCCTCGACGTCGTGGGTGACCAGCAGGACCGCCGGCCGGTGCTCGGCCCACAGGTCGGCGACGAGCGCCTGGGCGTTGAGCCGGGTGAGCGCGTCCAGGGCCCCGAACGGCTCGTCGAGCAGGAGCAGGTCGGGCGTCCGCACCAGCGCCCGGGCCAGCGCGACGCGCTGCGACTCGCCGCCGGACAGGGTGAGCGGCCACGCGTCGGCGCGGGCCGTCAGCCCGACCTCGGCCAGGGCCGCTTCGGCCCGCCCGCGCAGGTCGCGTCCTCGCAGCCCCAGGACGACGTTGTCCCACACCCGGCTCCAGGGCAGCAGGCGGTGCTCCTGGTAGACGACGGCCCGCTGGCCGGGGACGCCGATCTCGCCGCTCCCCTCGCCGTCCAGTCCGGCCAGCGCGCGCAGCAGCGTGCTCTTCCCGGAGCCGCTCGCGCCGAGCAGCGCGACGAACTCGCCGGGCTCGATGTCGAGGTCCACGCCGTCCAGGACGGCGCGCTCGCCGAACACCCGCCTGAGGCCGCGGACCCGCACGCCGCTCGCAACCGTCGTCGTCATCGCGCCACCAGCCCCTTCCGCCACGCCAGGGCGCGCCGCTCGACGAGCCGCACCAGCAGGTCCGTCGACACGCCGAGCAGCGCGTAGACCACGAGCACCAGGAAGACCGTGTCCATCTGCAGGAACTGGGTGGCCTGGTTGATGACGAAGCCGATGCCGCTGGCCGTCGCGGACTGCTCCACGACGACGAGCGTCAGCCAGGCGACACCGAGCGACAGGCGCAGGCCGACGAGGATCTGCGGGAGCGCGCCGGGCAGGATGACCTTCCGGACGAGGCCGAGCCGGCCGAGCCCGCAGGTGCGGGCCGACTCCACCAGCCGCTCGTCCACGCCCCGGATGCCGTGGAACACGTTGATGTAGAGCGGGAACACGACGCCGACCGCGATCAGGCCGACCTTGGACGTCTCACCGATCCCGAACCAGATGATGAACAGCGGGACCAGCGCGAGGTGCGGAAGCATCCGGACCGCCTGGACCGGTGCGTCGATGACGTCCTCGCTGATCCTGAACAGCCCGGAGAGCAGGCCGAGGACGAGGCCGGCCGGCAGCCCGATCGCCAGGCCCTTCAGAACCCGCGTCAGCGAGACTCCGAGGTTCTGGAACAGCTCGCCCGACGACACCATCTCCCAGCCGCGGACGGCTACGTCGCTGAGCGGCGGGGTCGTGCTGCCGAGCCAGCCCGCACGGGCGCCGGCCTCCCACAGGGCGAGGATGACGACGAGCCCGCTGACCTTGCGGGCCCGGCGCAGAAGGGACAGCAGCACGGCGCCGGAGCGGGCCGCGACCGCGGGCCGCGCCGCTTCGGGAATCGCCGAGCGGGGTGGATCGAGCAGGTGGGTGGACACGAGGCACCTCCGGAAGAGGGGAACGGAAGGAAGGCGGCAGGGTCCCGGCGCAGGGGGCGGCCGGGTGGAAGAGGGGGCTCGCCGGTCAGTGGCGTCGGCGCACGAAAGAGCGGCTCAACAGGACGCGCTGCACACGCGGAGGAGGTCGACGTGGCGCCTCGCCACCAGGACCTTCGCTGCGTTCATGCCCTCAGCATGCACTCGGCATCCGTCCCTGTGAAGCCCTCGGGAAACCGGCTTCACCTGCGAAGACGTCGGCCCGGGACCGGTTTTCCGATAAAACCTACCGTTTTACCTGGGAATATGCCCGGGACGGCCCTCCGCGCCGATCGACTCCACGGTTACGCAAATCACACCGCCCGGATGCCTCTGAGCGGACGAGCCGCGACACACCCTCCGCAGAGGGTTCGCCCGACGTCCCCACCAGTTCGCCGCGGGCGCGCCGAGCACGCCGGCGACGACGGGGACCCCGAGCAGACGGCCGGGTCACCAGGTCACGGGCAGCTCCAAGGGGCCGTGGAAGAGGGAGTCCGTCCGCCACTGGACGGCCTCCGGGGGGACGGCCAGGCACAGGTCGGGGAAGCGCCGTACCAGGGCGGCGAGTGCCGTCCGCATCTCGGTCCGGGCGAGTTGGGCGCCGATGCAGAAGTGGGGGCCGTGGCCGAACGTCAGGTGCTTGTTGTCGGTCCGGCCGAGGTCCGTCACTTCCGGATCGTCGAACAGGGCGGGATCGCGGTTGGCCGCGAGCGAGGACACCGCGACCGTGCTGCCGGCGGGTATCGGCACACCGCCGATCTCCACGTCCCGCAGGGCCAGGCGCGGGGTGCCGACCGGCACCGACGGCACCGTCCGCAGCAGCTCCTCCACCGCCGTCGCCACCAGCTCCGGATCCCGGCGCAGCGCGGCGTACATCTCGGGACGTGTCAGCAGGGCGTGCACGCTCCGGGCGAGCTGGTTCATCGTGGGCCCGTGCCCGGCGATCAGCAGGGTGATCGCGAGTCTGACCAGCTCGGCCTCGGTGATCCGCTCCTCGCGGTCGGGCTCGGTCAGCAGTTCGCTGACCAGGTCGTCGGCCGGTTCGGCGCGCCTGGCCGCGACCAGTTCGACGAAGTAGCGCTGGATCGCGGCCCGGGCCCGGTCGATCTCCTGCTGGGAGTGGCCGCGCAGCGCCATGATCGTCTCGGCCCAGCCGCGGAAGGAGTCGCGGTCCTCGCGCGGGACGCCGAGCAGCTCGCAGATGTCGGTGAGCGGCAGCGGCGCGCACAGGGACCGGACCAGGTCGGCCGGCGGCCCGCCCGCGGCCATCTCGTCCAGCAGTCCGTCGACGACCTCCGCGATGCCCGCCCGCATGGCCTCGACGCGGCGGCGGCCGAACGCCTGGGCGACCGCCCGCCGGAGCCGGGTGTGCTCGGGCGGATCCATCTCGAACAGGACCCTGCTGGAGCCGACCGGCCCCCGCGGCTCCGCGGGAGTGCGGGGCAGGAACGTCGCGGCACTGCTGAAGGCCGGGTCGCACAGCACGTGCTGGGCCTCGGCCGCCCGGGTCACCGCGTATCCGATGTCGCCCGACAGCATCCGCACGCGGGCGGGCGGGCCGGGCGCGCGGACGTCATTGATCAGCGGCACCGGCGGGTGGTCGCCGGCCCCGCCCGAGTCGGTCGGCTCGCTCATCGCTCCTCCTGCCCGGTCTGGGACGCCCCGGCCGTCCGGTGGTCCTCGGCCGGGCCGGGGCGGTGGGCGCTGATGCGCGTGCGTGTCGCGCGGACCTTGGCGTCAAGGTCGCGGAGCGCGGCGGCGAGCGCCCGGTGCCCGGGTGAGGCGAGGAAGCGCTCGTGGGCGTCCTCGTCGGTCCAGTCGCTGATCAGGTGGTAGGTGCCGGGGTCGGTGAGGTCGCGCGACAGCGACTGGGTGATGTACCCCGGATCGCGGGCGGCGACGGCGGCCATCCGGCGCCAGGTCCATTCGAACTCCGCGCTGCGCGCCTCGTCCACGCGGATCTCCAGCAGCAGCCGGTACGTCGCCTGCGGCCGGTCGTCCGACCAGTGGTAGAACTCCTCGGCCTGTGCCTGGCGCATGGCCGGGCGGTCCCTGTCGTAAGGGACCAGCAGCGTGGCGAGTCTGGCGTTGATATCGCGGAATCCGGGGTCGTCGCCCGCGGCGTACAGGGCCTTCTCGAACGACGCGTCTCCTTCGACCAGGTGGATGTACAGGTCGTGGAAGGTCAGCAGAGTGCGGCGGGTGACGCCGATGCGGCGGGGCAGGTCGGTGCGGTCGTGCTCGCGGAACACCGCCGCGACCGCGTCCCGGTCACCGGGCGCGATCTTCCGGATCATGACCGCCCGGTGGGTCGGGGGCGGGGCTTGGGGAAGCATGCTCGTCCTCCTTGACGTCGGGGTCGGCGGGCCCGGGTCACCGGCGCCCGGTCACTCGGCCTCCACGGGGCGGCATTCCAGAACGGTCCAGTGCCCCTCCCGAGGAGGGGCGACCAGCGCGAAACCGCACCGTGCCAGCAGCCGCCGCCACTCCCCGTGCCTCCGCTCCCGGCCGCCGAACAGCACGAGCATGTCGAGGTCGAGGAACTTGGCGTGGTCCCATCGGTTCCCCTCCGCCACCACGTGCTCGACGATGAACAGCCGCGCCGCGCGGCGGTCCTCGATCGCCCCGCGGACGGCGGTCAGCAGCTCGACGGCCCGCTCGTCCGGCCAGTTGTGCAGGACGGCCTTGAGCACGTACGCGTCGCAGTCGTCCGGCAGCGGGTCGGTGAAGAAGTCGCCGGCGATCCGGGTGACGCGCTCGGCGACCCCCTGGGCGTCGAGCACCTCCGCCGCGGCCTCGACGGCGCCCGGCCGTTCGAACAGCACGCCCGACGCGTCCGGCGCCCGCCGCAGCGCGGCCGCGAGGAAGTGGCCCTGCCCGCCGCCGAGGTCGGCGATCCGGCCGAACCGCTCGGGCCCGACGACGTCCAGGTGCCGTTCGGTCTCCCAGCGGCCCAGCGTGGTCATGGTGTGGTCGAAGCGGGCGCCGTCCTCGGGGTTGCCGGCGAAATAGCGCCAGATGTCGGTGCCCAGCGTCGGGACCGTCGCCGGTTCGCCGGTGCGGATGCTGTGCGCCAGCGCCCCGAACGGCTTCGTCACGAACGACCGCGTGCTGTGCAGGACCAGGGGCAGCAGGCTGTAGGGGTCGTCGGCGCGCAGGCCGTCGCCCAGCGGTGTGCCCGCGAACCGTCCGTCCGGCTGCTCCTCCAGGATCCCGACGGAGGCGGCGCAGCGCAGCAGGCGGTAGAGCGCGTCCGGGACGGTACCGGTGGCCGCGGCCAGTTCGGTGACGGAACGCGGCCCGGACGCGGTCAGATCCGCGACGCCCAGTTCCGCCAGCGTGCTCACCACCGCGGCCAGCCGCATCCCGCACGTCAGATACAGCAGGCGCTGCGCGTGGAGGTCGCCGGGCCCGTACGCGCCTGGTCCGTCCTTGCCGGGGGCCTTCCGGGCACGATCCTCCAGGACCGCCTTGATGTGCGCCATCTGCTCGGCGGTGCCGCGGTTGATGCGGTCGCGCATCGCGTCGTCGCCGATCGGAGAGTCCGGCTTCATCGCGAACTCCTGCGTCCACCGCATCAGTACGCCCGCCGCCTGCTGGCGGTACTCCCAGCAGATGTTCATGAACGCGAACGGCCCGGTCTCCACCCGGTGGGCGCGGACGGTGCGGGTCTCGGGATCGGGGGTGCGCCGCGACACCCACGACCAGACGTTGCCCTGCTCGTCCGGGTGGGTGGTGAGCCGGAACATCACCGAGGGGCCGTCCCGCTCGATGATCTCCACGGCGGCGTACTCGGTGAACAGCTCCGGCCACCCCGCCACGTCGTTGGTGTGCTCCCACACCATCTCCATGGGCGCGTCCACCAGGACCTGGTTGTCGGTGCTCACGGTCATCGCCGGGCCTCCCCGTCCCCCGCCGCGGCCTGGTTGAGGCAGCGGAGCATCTCGGCGGGCGTCCCCAGGGTGAACAGCCTGTCCTCGTCGAGTTCCAGGCCGAAGCGCTCGACCATCCGCGCGGAGACCTCCATCATCGCGACGGAGTCGTAGCCGAGGTCGGTGAACGCGCGGTCGGCGATGTCGCCGGCGAGGTCGACGCCTTCGTCCTCCCCGGCGCAGTCGCGGAGGACGAGCACCAGGTCGGTCAGGGTTATCGGGCGTTCTTGGGCCATGTCAGCTCCTGGGTTCGGTTCCGGGAAGGGCGCGGGGAGCCCGTTCACCACGTGGTTCGGCCGCGGGCGGGGTTTGGCGCGGGCACGCGGCCAGGACGAGTGCGCTGTTGAACCCGCCCTCGCCGCGCGCCAGGATCAGCGCGTGGTCGATGCGGGCGGGACGGGGGCGTCCGGTGACCAGGTCGAGTCCGTAGGACGGATCGGCCCGCACGTCCGCGGTCGGCGGGATCATCCCGTCGCGCATGGCCAGCAGGCAGGTCGCGACGTCGACGGCGGCGCCGCCCGCCGACATCCGCCCGGTCATCGCCTTGGGCGCCGTCACCGGCACGCCGCCGGCGCCGAACAGCCCGGTGAGCGCCTCGGCCTCGGCGCGGTCGCGCATCGTGCTGCCCGCGGCGTCCGCGAACACCACGTCGATCCGCTCCGGGGCGACACCGGCCTCGGCGAGGGCGAGCGCGGCGGCGTTGCGCAGCGTCGCCGGGCGGCTCGATCCCGGCGGCGGGTCCATCGTCGCGGCGTACCCGGCGACCCGCCCGTACCGGTGCCGGGCGCCGCGGGCGCGGGCATGGCGCTCGCGTTCCAGGACGAGGATCGCGCCGCCTTCGGCGATCACATGCCCGGAGGCGTCGGCGGCGAAGGGGCGGTAGGCGGTCGCCGGGTCGTCGCCCGCGGACACCTGCGGAGCGGTCGGCGCGTCCCGGCCGGCCGACATCGCGGTCACCCCCCACGAGCACACCGGGGCCTCGAATCCCCCGGTCAGCACGCCGACGGCGCCCTTGCGCAGCACACGGCACGCCTGCCCGATCGCGTCCAGACCGCCGGCCTGACCGCTCACGAGGACGCCGCAGGGGCCGCGCAGCCCGTGGCGGATGGAGATCTGACCGGTGTTGACCGCGTAGAACCACGCGTACGACTGGTAGGCGCTGACCTTCTTCGGCCCCATCGACCACAGCTTGCGCAGTTCGTTCTCACCGAACTCGAACCCGCCTGCCGAGTTGGCCAGCACGACGCCGTACAGCAGCGACTCCTCGGGGGACGGCGACAGCCCGGCGTCGTTGACCGCCCATTCGGCGGCGGTCAGCGCCAGCTGGGTGAGGCGGTCGGTCTGCGGCAGCAGCCGTCCCGGGAGGTGGTCGCGCGGAACGAAGCCGCGGACCTCGCCGGAGAGCCGGGCCGGGTAGCCGCTCGGGTCGAACCGGGTGATGGGCCCGATCGCGACGCGGCCGGTGAGCGTCGCCTCCCAGTGCCGCTCGGCGCCCAGGCCGCTCGGGGAGACCACGCCGAGCCCGGTGATGACCGCCTGGTCGTCCTCGGCGGCCGTCGGGGCCCCGGTCATCCCGGCCACCTTCCCGGGGCGCTGAGCACCATGGCGCTCTGGAAACCGCCGAACCCGCTGCCGACCGTGAGCACCGTGTCGACCCGCTGCTCGCGTGCCGTCACCGGAACGTAGTCCAGGTCGCATTCGGGATCGCGATGCCGGAGGTTCGCGGTGGGCGGGACGATGTCGTGCTCGATCGCCAGCGCGCTCGCCGCCACCTCGATCGCGCCGATCGCGCCGAGCGAGTGGCCCACCACCGACTTGATGGAGCTGACCGGCAGCCGGTAGGCGTGCTCCGGGCCGAGCGCGAGTTTGAAGGCGGCCGTCTCGTGCCGGTCGTTCTGCCTGGTTCCCGACCCGTGCGCATTGATGTAGTCGACACCGTCCGCGGGGACGTCCGCCTCGTCCAGGGCCGTTCTGATCGCCGCCGCCATCTCGGCACCGTCGGGCCGCAGCCCGGTCATGTGGTAGGCGTTGCTCCGGGACGCGAACCCGCGGATCTCCGCGTGCACGCGCGCGCCCCGCGCGTGGGCCGCCGCGGCGTCCTCCAGCACCAGCATCGCCGCGCCCTCGCCGAGCACGAACCCCGCCCGGGTGGCGTCGAAGGGGCGGCAGGCGCGCTCGGGGTCGTCGTTGTCCGGGGACGTCGCCCGGATCGCGTCGAAGCAGGCCACCGTGATCGGGGAGATGGGCGCCTCGCACGCCCCCGCCAGCACCACGTCCGCGGCGCCCTCGCGGATGATCTCCACACCGTGCGCGACGGCGTCCAGTCCGGAGGTGCATCCGGTCGAGACCATGCAGGCGGGCCCCTCCGCGCCGACGTCCCAGGCGACCTCGCGGACCAGGGACGTCGGGACGAGGTAGTCGGGCAGGTGCGGCGAGCCGTAGGACGGATCCACCACCGCGAGGCGGCCGCTGTCGCTGACCACGCTGTACTCGCGTTCGAGCGAGACGGTGCAGCCGACCGCGCTGCCGACGACGACGCCGGTGCGGGCCGGGTCGAGGTCGCCGGACCGGAGCCCGCAGGCGGCCAGCGCCTCCCGCGCGGTGACCAGGGCGAACTGGGCGGCGCGGTCCATCCGGCGCCGCTGCCGGGGCGTCAGCCCGTGCCTTCCGGCGTCGAAGTCGATCTCCGCCGCCATCCGGGACCGGTACGGCCCGGGATCGAACACGGTGATCGTGCGGAAGGTGGGCCTGCCGCCGGTGACGGTGTCCCAGAAACCGCTCGTGCCCGGGGCGCCCGGCGTCAGGACCCCGATCCCGGTGATCGCCACAGGGCGGGCCGGCCGCCCGCTCATGCCGGCTCCGCCGCGGCGGACGGCGGCGTGTCCACCGACGGCGGCGGCCCATCGCCGTGCGGCTCCGCGGTCTCGACATGGCCCATGTCGGGGCTCGGGGCCAGCGGCCCGAGAAACAGCACGGCCGTCACCGGCCGGTCGCTTCTGTTCTCGTAGCGGTGCCGGGCACCGCGGCGGATCAGCACCGCCTCCCGGGCGTTCACGACCTGCTCGGCGCCGTTGACGGCAAGAACGAGGCACCCGTCGGAGACGTAGACGTGCTCATCGGTGTACGGGTGGTAATGCTCGCTGACGCGCTCCCCCGGCTGGAGTTCGAGCAGCGCCATGAGGCCCGCCGTCGTCCGGGCCGTGCCAGGCGACAGCAACATCCGGATGGTGCCGCCGAGCCGCTGGTTCGGTTCGACCTCGCGGGCGCGGACCTTGACGGCTTCGAGAGCGGTCACGTTCCCTGGCCCCGCTTTCCGGCCGGTACCGGACCGTCCGGGATGGGCGGCGCGACCGACTCGGCCCGCGTCCGATCGCGGGCGGGGGCGTCGTGCTCCTCGAAGGCGCGCGTTTCGAGGGGCATGGGGGTGAGGGCCATCGGGGGTTTCGTCCTTCCTGGCGGGCGGCGGCCGTCCCTCGCCTCGCTCGGCTGCCGAGAGTGGCCGGTACGCCTCTGGAGATCGGTGCTGAGCGTCGTGTCGGGGCCCTCCCGCCTGGGGGAAGCACGTACGCCCGATCCGGCTTCGCTCCTTTCAGAGAACCGCGCGGACTCTCTTCTTATAACCAATTCCCAACGATCAATGGCAAGGCATAGGTAGATTGTTGCGAGATCCTCGGGGCCCAGTTCTTCGGAAATCCGGACCGAGCGCGCCATCGAGACACCCCACCCCCGAAAAGGGTGTTCACTTTAGGCTATTTTCTTCACATGTCCCGACTGTGTATCTCGCCACATAAGTCGACTATGCCGGTTACGCGACGCCGGCGCGGCCGCTCGCGACGCGAGGATCATCGCCTCTGACCTGGCGAGAGGACGCGGGGTGGCGTGCAGGACAAGGTGAGGCACCAGCCGACCGGCCGTCTTCCCAAGACCGTCAGCCCTCGCGGAAGAAAGAGCCCGAGGGGTCGCACAATCGAAAGTGATACGCTCCGAAACAAGATCCAAGGCGACTTCACCCGCATTTACGAAGCGCTTGATTCGACACGTTCAGGCCTTACCGGCAACGGAACTCCGACGCCGGGACACCGCCTCCCGCCCGCATCGGCCAATGCGCCGCGGGCACACCGGCAACGCCCCGATCGTCCTGGTGCACGCCCGCGCCCCGCTCACGAGCACACCGGGAGGGCAGGATCATCTGCCTGGACGCCGACATCCTCGACCCCGGCGCGATCCTCGGTTCCGGCCACCTGCGCGAGCCCCCCGACCTGAGCCGGCCCGTGGCGCTGAGCCTCCTCGCGATCCTGCACTTCATCCCGGACGACGCCGCTCTACATGCCGCTGAGACCGGCCAGCTGCACGTGCCTGTGCTCCGCGCTCGGCGACAAGGGAGTGGCCACCGGCGGCGCTGGGCGGAGTCGGCGCACCGGCCAGCGGAGTCGGGTCAGTGCGGGACCACGGACCGCTTCAGGGGTCCATGGCTGCCCTCGACCAGGCAGATGACCAATCGGCGTCCGACTTTCCAGGCTTCCTCGGTCGGGGCCACTTAGGCGGTGTCGTCGATATCGGTGGGTGGGTTCGCCCCCCAGACCTTGCCGGCACGCTTGGTGCAGCCTTCGATCACCTTTTCTTCCATGCCCCCGTCCCCCGGGTACTTGTCACCGTGCATTGTGTACCCCGGTCCGGTGGCGCGACGTGGAGCTTCAGACCGGGGCCGTACCGGCGTCACCGGGCCGCATGGCGGTGACCGCGAACCGGTTCGTGCGGCGCCCGGCGGGGACGGGCGGGACCGGATCCCCCGCAGGGGCCGGTGGAACGACCGGGGGTGCGGGGCCATCGAGCGGAGCCCGGGTCGGCCGGCGCGGGATCGTTCGGGACGTCGTCAGAGGCAGGCGGCGCGGTCACGGCGGAAGCCTAAAAACTGGAAATTGCGATAGAGCGCCATTTCTGACGGCCGTCACCGAGTCGTGATCATGAAGAGCGGAACCGTCAGGCGGACGTTGCCAGGATGGGGACGCCCGGCCCGGTGAGATCGCGCAGTGCCGCGCGCCGGCCGGAGATCGCCAAGAGCAGCGCGAGTGCGGTTCCGCTCACCTCCGGGCCGTCTCCGATCGCGAGGCCGGCGTCCGTCGCGTTCAGGCGGAAGCGGGCCGCCAACTCCCTGGCCCCTCCGAAGGACGCCGGTGTGCGGGCCTGGTAGCGGAGTGATCTGACGACCGCCTCCTGCGGATAGGCGTGGACGATGACCAGAGGACGGCGGATGTCCTCGCCGTGGACGACCTCTTCCACCAGGCGGCTGTCGAGCGCTGCCGGAGGGGTGGACGTGCGCGAGGCCACCTGGCGGAGCCGCTCCAGCGTCTCCCGGGGTGAGGGACCACGCTCGCGCTGAACCCCCTGGGTGTTCTGACGGTCGAAGTCGAACCGCGCCTGAGCGAGACGGAGGACGAAACCGAGGCGGGTCGTGCGGGCCGTGTCGATCAGGTGCGCCACCACGTCGTGCACCGTCCACCCGTCGCAGAGCGAGGGCTCCTCCCACCGCTCGGCATCCAGGTGCGCGAGGTCGTCGATCAGCGCCGCGCGCTCCGCATGCACCATCGGCCACACATCGTTCTTCACGGCTTCTCCTCCGATCGCCAACAGGTCCGCAATGAGGACTCGCGGCGCGGCGGGAACTCATCGCAACGCGAGCGAGCACCCCTGGCGCGAACTGGATCTGGTTCCTGGCCCTGTCGGGCCTGTTCCTGGACGCCTACTCCAACGCGGCGCCGGGCGCGGGGCTGTCCCCCATGGTCGAGCAACTGGACCTGTCGCCCCCACAGGTCAGCGTGCTCATCGCGATGGCCCCGGCCACTGTTCGGCAAGGAGTTCGAGAAGGCGACCGCGGGCTCCATGGCGTTCAACGCGGTCGGCATCGCCGGCGGGTGCCTGTCCGGCCTACTTCGGCCGCCGGCTCGGCCTGCGGGTGAGCTCGGCGGCCGGGTTCGCGGTGGTGTTCGTCGCGCTGCTGGTCATGGGCGCGACCTTCGAGCAGCTTCCGATCGCGCTGGCCGCCGCGCTGCCGGTGCTGTTCATCTTGTCCGTCGTGGACGAGGACGGGGACTTCGGCTTCACCGACCCGTCCGTCCTCGGGGTGCGGCTGCCGATCCTGTCGGTCATGGGCGATCAGCACGCGGCGATGGTCGCGCTCGGCGCGCACCGGCCCGGCCAGGCGATGTGCGTGCACGGGACGGGCACGGCCTGGCTGGTCACCGGCCAGGCGCTGCACGCGCTCGTGATCGCCGGCCTCGTGCTCGGCGGCCATACTTAGCCCTTGCGCTAACCATTGCCAGAATGCAATACTTAGCCTCATGGCACAGCATCTGCCGGAGCTGGACGGTGTGTTCGTCGCCCTCGCCGATCCGACCCGGCGCGCCGTCGTCCGGCGCCTCGGGCACGGGCCCACGAGCGTCGGCGACCTCGCCCGTGAATTCCCCATGACCCTCCCCTCGTTCATGAAGCACGTGCGGACCCTCGAAGCGAACGGGCTGATCCGCACCGTCAAGTCCGGCCGGGTGCGCACCTGCGCGCTCAACCGCGAACGGCTCGGTCTCGTCGACGACTGGCTCGCGGAGCAGCGCCGGATCTGGGAGGGGCGCACCGACCGCCTCGAACAGTTCGTCACCGACCCTGAGGAGGAATCCCAATGAACCCCGATCTCGACCTCGGCCTGGAGCGGATCATCCGTGCTCCGCGCGCGACCGTGTGGCGCGCATGGACCGATCCATCCCAGTTCGAACAGTGGTGGGTCCCGGCCCCCTCCCGCTGCAAGGTGGTCCGTTTGGACCCGCGGCCCGGAGGCGCGTTCGTCACGCGGCTGAGCGACGACGGGGCCGAGTTCGTCCCGCACATGGACGCGTGCTTCCTCGCCGTCGAGGAAGCACACCGGATCGTGTTCACCAACGCGATCGACAGCACGTGGCGCCCGGCGCACCCCGCGCCGGTCGCGATGACCGCCACGATCACGATGGACGACCATCCGGACGGCACGGACTACCGGCTGGTCGTCCAGCACCGCGACCCCGAGGCCCGCGCCCACCACAGCGAACTCGGCTTCGCCGACGGCTGGACGACGGTCGCCGGCCAGCTGGCCGCGTTCGCGGAAGGGATCACCTCGCGATGAAGGTCACCCTCACCGAGTTCGTCACGCTCGACGGGGTCAGCCAGGGCCCCGGCTCGCCCGACGAGGACACCACGGACGGTTTCACCCGCGGCGGCTGGCTCGTGCCCCACATGGACGCGACGTTCGTCCGGCGCGCCTCCGAGTGGCTCGACCTCGCCGACGGCCTGCTCCTCGGCCGGCGCACCTACGAGGCGTTCGCGCGCGACTGGCCGAAGATCACCGACCCGGCCGACCCCTTCGCCGGACGGATGAACACGCTGCCGAAGTACGTCGTGTCCGACACCCTCACCGCGGGGACCTGGCACCCCACCACGGTGCTCACGGGCGATCCGGTCCAGGCGGTCGCCGACCTCAAGGCGCGGCCGGGGCGCGAACTCCAGATCCACGGCAGCTCCCGCCTGGGGGATTCGCTGCTGCCGACGGGCCTGATCGACGCGCTCCGCCTCGTGGTCGCGCCCGTCGTGGTGCGAAGCGGCCGGCGCCTTCTGAACGCGCAGGGCACCCCGAACGGGCTGCGCCTCGTCCGCCATGAGGCCACTCCGGCGGGCCTGCTGCTCCTCGAATACGAGACGACCGGCCAAGCGCTCCAAGGCCGATACGAGGGAGCCGCAGCGTTCGCCTAGTACGGAAGAAGGGCGGACCACATGCTGCGGCTCGACGGGCTTCGAACGAGGCCGTCGAGCCGCAGTTCGCGACTCGGCTCAGCCGCGCTGGGAGCGCACGGCGACCCGGCGGATGAGCTGCACGTCGGTGAGCGGTCCCGTGGACGCGGCGAAGCCGAACTTGACGGTGTTCGGGACGGGCCTCGGAGCGGCGAATCTCAGCACCCGCTGGAAACCGCCGCCGTCCCGGAAGTCGATTTCGACCGTCGCCACCGGATTCGGGCCGGGCGGCACTGTCACACGGACGACTCGCTTCACCGGTTCCAGCAGCCTTTCGGCCCGGCTCGGCGTGACATGGGCGGGCATCGTCTTCAGGTCGCCGTGGAGACTCCCGGGAAGCGACGATCGCCAGGGGCCCCTGGACGTCCTGTTCTTGGTGGTCGCGTCGAGCAGGCAGTATCCGGTGGCCCCGTTCCCGGGGCCGCGCGCGGTCACGATGTTGGGGCCGGGGGCGGGCGGACGGAACACCGTCCCGGCCGGGGAACGCCGCTCGCAGCCGTTCCCGCGCCCTTCTCCGTCGCCGAAGTAGTCCCCGAGCACATCGAGCCCGATGCCGAGGTATCCGCCGTCGACTCCGGGGACGAACTGCTCGCCGGCCCTGCCGCCCGGCAGTTTCTGGGCGTAACCGAGACTCCCGCCGAACGCGCCCGGCGTGGTGAGGCTTCGGGCGCCGTCGGTCAGGAAGAACGAGATCCCGTCGGCAGGGGCCCGGGTGGTGTTGCCGTACTGCCATTGTTCGAAGGTGACCTCCAGGCCGTCCCGCGTGGGAATCGGCGAGTCGAACAGCGCGGCGCCGGTCTCTTCGGAGTGGGCGTCGGTGAGCTGGAGGTATCCGCGCGATGCGGCGTTGCCCGGCGGCACGGGACCGACCGGGTCACGGCGGCACCCCCGCAGCGGATGGTTCGTGGCCTCCGCCGCGGCGGTCCCCCGCGGCGCGCCCGTCAGGCAGGCCGCCCCGTACCCGGTGAAGCGCGAATCCGCGGTGCCTCTGGTGAACGATTCCTGGACCAGCACCGATCCCGGCCGCCGGTCCGCCGCCGACGCGTGCCCGAATGACGCGTGCCCGAATGACGCGACGGCCGCGACGACACCGACCGCCGCCGTCATGCAAGCTCCCCGATGCCTCATGCCGTTTACCCCTCACGGAGATCCGAAGCGATCCTTCTTCCGCGTTCATCTGAACACATGATCACGCCGAGATCCCCGCATTGCCGGTACTACGGCGATATGCGAGGCCATTCTTTAATGAAATGCATGGCATCCCATGAGATGGCCACATCTTCGCCACGAGGAGCGGCGGGCAGGGCCGTCCGTGGCATCCCCCGGTGGTTCAGGGCTTGCGGGCCAGTCCTCCTGAGCAGGACACCTCGGGGACGTCGTCCTGGCCGGGGTCGGGCCGCCATCGCGTCACCGGCACGACACCGGGTTCCAGCAGTTCCAGGCCGTCGAAGTAGCCGGCGATCTGGTCCTGCGCGCGGGGATTGTAGGGAACGGCGCCGCTGGCGGAGTTGTAGGTCCGGATGGCCTCGGTGTAGGCGGGGTCGCTGTCGGTGCCGTCGTAGACGGCCAGGTAGCTGCCGGACGGCAGTGCCGCCATGAGCCGGCCGGCGATCGAACGCGCCTGGTCGTAGTCGCCCACCAGCCCCAGGATGCCCATGAGCATGAGCGCGACGGGCCTGCCGTAGTCGAGGGTGCGGGCGGCTTCGGTGAGGATGGCGCCGGGATCGCGGACGTCGGCCTCGATGTAGTCGGTGGCGCCCTCGGGCGTGCTGGTCAGCAGCTTCCGGGCGTGCGTCAGCACCAGCGGGTCGTTGTCGACGTAGACGATGCGGGAGGCCGGAGCGAGCCGCTGGGCGATCTCGTGGGTGTTGTCCATGGTGGGCAGCCCGGTCCCGATGTCCAGGAACTGGCGGACGCCCGCCTCCCCCGCCAGGTGCCGCACCACCCGCCGCAGCATCCGCCTGGACTGCCGGGCCATGGCGACCATCCCCGGAAAGACCGCGAAGATCGCTTCTCCGGCCTGCCGGTCGACGGGGTAGTTGTCGGTGCCGCCCAGCAGGAAGTTCCAGATCCGGGCCGAATGCGGCACGGTGGTGTCGATCTCGGGTTGTGAGCTCATCGCAGACGGCCCCTGGTCCTCGGGTTCCTTGCCTGCTTTTCTACCCCTCCACCGCCCCGCCGAGAGCCATTCGGGGACGGGGTTATACATGAGCGCTGTTACATTAGCGCTGTGACATCTTCGGACCCGACCGCGGCGCCGGGGCGGTGGCATGCGCTGCACACTCTGCTTACCGTCCTGGACGCCCAGATCGAGTCCCTGTACACCGACCGCGGCATCCGGGGGGTCCGCCCCCGCTTCGCCTACCCCCTGATCCGGCTCGCGCACACGGGCCCGCTGACGATCCGGGAGCTGGCCGCCTCGCTGGACCGCTCCCACTCGGCGATGAGCCAGACGATCGCGGCGATGCGCCGGGAGGGGCTGGTCGACTCCGAGCCCGGCACGGACGCCCGCACGCGGCGCGTCACCCTGACCGACCGCGGCCGCGGCCTCGTCCCGTTCCTTGAGGCCGAGTGGCGCGCGACCGAGGCGGCGGTCGCCGAACTCGACGACGAGGTCCCCCATGCGCTCAGCGCCGTCGTCACCGAACTGGAGCGCGCGCTGGCCCGGCGGCCGATGAAGGACCGGATCCTCTCCCACCTCGACGCGGCGCCTCCCGAGCCCGCGCCCCCGGCGGCTCCCGCCCCGACCGAGCGGTAGTCGTGGCCTTGCGCGAAGGCCACGCGATCCAGGCCCCGCCTGCTCGCGTCCGTCACCTTCGCGCCGCTGGCCCTCCTGGCGGGCGGCCTGGCGACGGCGCCCGCGGTCGTCTCCGTCGGCCTCGCCGATCCTCCCCTGCTCCGGCACCGGACAGCGGACGGGCACCAGGACGCGCGACCGTCCACTGTGCCGGGCGACACGTGCCGGGCGACACCGTGCCGGGCGACACCGTGTCAGTCTGAGCGCGGACTTGCTCCCAAGGGCGCCGTGAACAGCGCTTCCACCGGCGGTTTTCGCTTAGGGTCATGTTCCGTCTGGTTCTGAAACCATGCCCAAAACCCCATGGGCGGCGATCAAGGACGGCCGGGGGCGGGACACGGGCGTGCCGGGGCATCCTGCGGGCGGCCACGGAGATCACGGAGAAAGCGGGAGAGGGTCATGGACGTCGAGCGGACATCGCTGCCGGGCATCGGGTTGCGGCATGTGTTCACCACCGGGCGGGGGCGCCAGATCGGAGTGGTGTCGCACCGCACGGGCCGCCGCGATCTGGTGATCTACGACAAGGACGACCCCGACACCTGCGTGGTGTCGGTGGCGCTGGCGGCCGAGGAGGCCAACGCCCTGGCCGAACTGCTGGGCACCGGCCGGGTGGTGGAACGGCTGGCCGAGCTGAACCGGCAGGTCGAGGGACTGGTGACCGAGCAGATCCTGCTGACGGCCGCCTCGCCCTACGCGGGCCGCAGGCTGGGCGACACCCGGGCCCGCACCCGCTCCGGAGCCTCGATCGTGGCGGTGGTCCGCGACGGCGAGGTCATCGCCAGCCCGCGCCCGGACTTCGAGTTCCGCGCCGAGGACGTCGTGGTGGTGGTCGGCACCGACGAGGGCACCGCCGCCGTCGCGACCATCCTGCACGGCGGGTGACAGGACCATGCACGCCGCGACACAACTGATCGAACTAGGGGCGATCGTCCTGGCGCTGGGCCTGCTGGGCGCGATGGCGGTCCGGTTCTCCATCTCCCCGATCCCGCTGTACCTGGTGGCCGGGCTGGCCTTCGGTTCGGGCGGCATCCTGCCGTTCGGCGCCAGCGAGGAGTTCGTCTCGCTCGGCGCCGAGGTGGGGGTCATCCTCCTCCTGTTCACCCTCGGGCTGGAGTACACCGCGGGGGAACTGGTCGGAACGCTGCGCACCTCGGCCCCGGCGGGACTGGCCGACCTGGTGCTCAACGCCGCCCCCGGGGTGGCGGTGGCGCTGATCCTGGGCTGGGGGCCGGTGGCCGCGGTGGCGCTCGGCGGCATCACCTACGTCACCTCGTCCGGGATCACCGCCAAGGTCATGGGGGACCTCGGCTGGCTGGGCAACCGGGAGACCCCGGCGGTGCTGTCGATCCTGGTGTTCGAGGACCTGGCGATGGCCGCCTACCTGCCGATCCTGACCGCGCTGCTGGCCGGGGCCTCGCTGGTCGCCGGGGCGACCACGCTCGGCATCGCCGCCGCCACCATCACAGCGATCCTGTTCGTCGCGCTGCGGCACGGCCGGCTGGTGGAACGGTTCGTGGCCAGCCCCACCGACGAGGTGCTGCTGCTGAAGGTGCTGGGGCTGACCCTGCTGGTCGCCGGCCTGGCCCAGCAGTTGCAGGTGTCGGCCGCGGTCGGGGCGTTCCTGGTCGGCATCGCCCTGTCGGGACCGCTGGCCCACACCGCCCGCGACCTGCTGGCTCCGCTGCGGGACCTGTTCGCCGCGGTGTTCTTCGTGTTCTTCGGCCTGCACACCGACCCCGGCCAGCTGCCTCCCGTGCTGGGTGTGGCCGCGCTTCTCGCCGTGGCCGGGATCGCCACCAAGCTCGCCTCCGGCTGGCTGGCCGCCCGCCGCGCGGGCGTGGCCGCCCGCGGGCGGCTGCGCGCCGGAGCGGCGCTGGTCCCGCGCGGAGAGTTCAACATCGTCATCGCCGGACTGGCCGTGTCGGACGGGATCAACCCCCGGCTCGGGCCGCTGGCCGCCGCCTACGTGCTGATGCTGGCCATCGCCGGGCCGCTGATCGCACGCGGCGTCGAGCCCTTCATCCGCTGGCGCGGCATCCGGCCGTCCCGCACCCGGCCGAGCGGCGCGCGCCGCAAGCAGGACGTCCCCCCGCCCGCCGACGGCGCCGACGACGACCGGGACGACGGGCGGGACGACGGGCGGGAGGACGTGGAGACCGCGGGCCGGCCACCGGTGCCCGGCCGGCCCTGAACCGCGAGCCGGCGTTTCAGCGCCCGGGTCGCGGAGGGGTGAAGGTGCACGGCAGGCGCTTGTAGCCGTTGATGAAGCCGGACCTGAGCCGGTCGGGCTCTCCCGCGGCGATGTCGGGCAGGCGGGTGAAGAGCTCGCGGAACATCACGGTGATCTCCCGCCGTGCCAGGTTGGCGCCCAGGCAGAAGTGCGGGCCGGGACCGCCGAACCCGACGTGCGGGTTCGGCGAGCGCGTGATGTCGAAGCGGTCGGCGTCGGTGAAGACCGCCTCGTCGCGGTTGGCGGACCAGTAGAACAGCGTCACCCGGTCGCCCTTGCGGAAGGTGTGGCCGCTCATCTCGTGGTCGCGGGTGAGGTTGCGCCGCATGAAGATGACCGGGCTGCTGAAGCGGACGATCTCCTCGACGGCCCCGGCGATGCGTCCGTCGAAGTCGGCCAGCAGCAGTGCGCGCTGGTCGGGGTGCTCGGTGAACAGCTTCAATCCGTGCGCGATCGCGTTGCGGGTGGTCTCGTTCCCGGCCACCACCAGCAGCAGGAAGAACGTGGCGAACTCGCGCGGAGTCAGCCGTTCGCCGTCGACATTGGCGTTGACCAGCGCCGAGGTCAGGTCGCCGGTGGGGGCGGACCTGCGCTCCCGCCCGAGCCGGGCCGCCAGCCGGTGCAGCCGCCACCCCGCCGACGCCACCGTGCCCAGCATGCGCAGCGTGGCGAGCCGGCCGAGCTTCGGGGTCCCGTCCCTGTACTCCACGGTGGCGCCCACGTACTCGGGGTCGCTGTAGCCGACGATGATGTTGGTCAGCTCCACCACCCGCCGGTGGTGCCGGGCGGGGATGCCGAGCATGTCGCAGATGACCTCGACCGGCAGCCGCGCCGCCGCCCCGGAGACGAAGTCGCCGCCGCCGGCCGCGACCAGCTCGTCCACGATCCGGGCGGCCCGCCGCGCGATGTCGTCCTCGGCCTTGGCGAGCATCTTGGGGCTGAACGCCCGCGAGACGATCCGGCGGATCTTGGCGTGCCGCGGATCGTCCATGTCGATCATAGAGTTGAAGTAGCCGTCCATCCAGCGCGGCATGTCGGCCGGGCTGGTGGCACTGGGCTCGCTGCTGAACACCTCCGGGTGGCGGCTGGCCTCCGTCACGTCCGCGTGGTGGACCAGCGCCCAGGACCCCGGGCTCTGCCCGAGGAAGGGGAGCTTCGGCAGGGTGAAGAACACCGGACCCGGCTGGGCGCGCAGCAGCGCGAACGCCCGCGCCCGCTCCTCCAGCGGGCGGGCCCAGAACCGCAGATCGCTCAGGTCGATGTCCGCCAGCGTCAGCTGCGGGGGGATCTCCGTGGCCACCGGGCCTCACGCTCCCGTCTCGTCGCGCCCGAAGTTCTGGTGAAGCAGCGCACCAGAAATATCTGGTGATTACCGTCTCCAGATTCGCGGAGGAAGTCAAGGGATGCGGCACAATCAGGGCTGTGACGTCCCAGAACCCCCGCGCGCGCCCCTACCGCGGCGTGCCCGCCGACCAGCGCCGGGCCCGCCGCCGGGCCGCGCTGCTCGCGGCCGGGCTGGAACTGCTGGGCACCCAGGGGCTGGCCGCCACGACCGTCCGGAAGGTGTGCGCCGAGGCCGGGCTCAACGACCGCTACTTCTACGAGAGCTTCCCGGACCGCGACGCCCTGCTCCTGGCGATCGTCGACGAGCAGGTCGCCCAGGGCACCGACGTGATCCTGTCCGCCGCGCGCGGGGCTCCCCGCCACCCGCAGGCCCGTACCCGCGCCGTGGTGACCGCCGTGTTCGGCTTCCTGACCACGGACCCGCGCCGGGCCCACATCCTCACCCACGCCTTCCCCTCCTCCCCCCTGCTCCAGCGGCGGCGGATCGAGATCATCCGGACCGTGGCCGCGATCTTCGCCGCCCAGACCCACGAGACCCTCGACCAGGTCCTGCTCCCCGACGTCGACGTGGAACTGACCGGCCTGACCCTCACGGCCGGCCTCTGGGAGCTGTTCACCACCTGGTTCCGGGGAGACCTGGAGGTCGATCGCGACCACCTGATCGACTACACCGTCGCGCTCATGCTGAGCACCGTCGAACTGGCCGCGCCCCTCCACCACCGCCTCCGCTGACACGGCACGGCCCGCGCGGCGACACCGGAGCGCAGTTCCCCCGTGGGCGTGAGAGGGCCGCATACGTGCGTTGAACCCGCCCTGACGAGCGCGGCTGTGATGGAGCACACTCGCGCCGGTGTTACGGACAAGCCGCCTCCGGTGTCCTGTGGACGGCACGTCCTGATGGAGGAGGCGGACATGAAGGTGATCGTGGCAGGCGCGGGGTACGCCGGAACGCTCGCGGCGAACCGGCTGGCGAAGAAGGTTCCGGACGCGGAGATCACGGTGGTCAATCCGCGGCCCGACTTCGTCGAGCGGGTGCGGCTGCACCAGCAGCTGGCCGGGACGGGAAGGGCTGCGACCCCCCTTTCGCGGATGCTGCGCGACGGCGTCCGGTCCCGGCGGGCGGCGGTGGAGAAGATCGGCGAAGGCGGCCTGACGCTGGACGGCGGCGAGACCCTCGACTTCGACTTCCTGGTGCTGGCCGTCGGGAGCACGCTGTCGCCCCTGCCCGGCACCGTCCCGATCGGGACGTGGGAAGGGGCGGAGCAGGCCCGGAAGGCACTGGCGGCCCTGCCGGCGGGCGGCGCCGTCACCGTCGCCGGTGCCGGGCCGACGGGCATCGAGACCGCCGCCGAGGTCGCCTACGCCCGTCCCGACCTGTCAGTGCGGCTCGTGGGGCGGGACCTCGCGGCCACCCTCTCGGAGGGGGCCCGACAGCGGGTGCGCGCCGGCTTGGAACGATTGAAGGTGTCGATTCTGGAGGACGCCGTGGAGCGGGTGGAGGCCGGTGAGCGGGCCGCCGGAACGGTGCGGCTGCGGTCGGGTGAGCGGTTCTGCTCCGACCTCACCCTGTGGGCCGTCATCGGCGGCGTTCCCGACCTCGCCGCGCGCAGCGGCCTGGAGGTCGACGAGCGGGGCCGCGTCATCGTGGACGAGTACCTGCGCAGCGTGACCGACCCGCGGGTCATCGCCGCCGGCGACTGCGCCGCCGTCCCCGGCTCCCGGATGTCGTGCCAGACGGCGGAGCCGCAGGGGGCGCACGCGGCGGACACGGTGGCCCGGCTGATCAGTGGCCGCGCACCCGAGCCCTACTCGGTGCAGTACGTCGCCTCGTGTCTCAGCCTGGGGCGGCGCGACGGCGTGATCCAGATCGTCCGGCGGGACGACACCGCTCGGCGGGCGTACTTCGCCGGCCGCGCCGCGGCCATGACCAAGGAGGGCGTGGTCCGGGGCGCCAGGTTCAGCGCCCGTACCGCCATGGCCGGCGCCCTTCCCGAGAAGAAGTGATCGGCCGCCCGGCCGGGCGCCGAGCGCGCAGGAGAGGATGAGCCCATGAGCGACCACGCCGCCGACCCGGCGACCGAGGCCTTCGTCGCCCACCGCAACCTGCTCTTCACCGTGGCCTACGAGATGCTCGGCTCCGCGGCCGACGCCGAGGACGTCCTCCAGGAGACCTGGCTGCGGTGGGTCAAGGTCGACCTGGGGCAGGTGCGCGACCGGCGCGCCTACCTGGTCCGGATCACGACCCGGCAGGCGCTCAACCGGTTGCGCACGATGACGCGCCGCAAGGAGGCCTACGTCGGCCCCTGGCTGCCCGAGCCGCTGCTCACCTCGCCGGACGTGGCGGAGGACGTCGAGCTCGCCGAGAGCATGTCGATGGCGCTGATGCTCGTCCTGGAGACGCTGGCGCCGACCGAACGCGCCGTCTTCGTGCTGCGCGAGGTCTTCGACGTCGGCTACGAGGAGATCGCGGCCGCGGTCGGCAAGAGCCCCGCGGCCGTCCGCCAGATCGCCCACCGCGCCCGCCGGCACGTCGACGCCCGCCGTCCCCGCGAGGCGGTCTCGCAGGCCGAGAGCAGGGCGGTCCTGGAGTCCTTCCAGCGCGCGCTCGACACCGGGGACCTCCAAGGGCTGCTCGACGTGCTCGCCCCCGACGTCGTGATGGTGGGCGACGGCGGCGGCCTCAAGCGGGCGGCGCTGCGGCCGGTCACCGGCGCCGAGAAGGTGGCCCGCTACATCGTCGGCGGCATCGGCAGGGTGCCGAGCTCGGTCACCGTCGACCAGGCCATGGTCAACGGCAGCCCGGCGCTCGTCATGCGGCTGGACGGCGAACTCGACGGCGTCCTGGCGGCCCGCGTCGAGGGCGACCGCATCACCGGCCTCTACTACGTCCGCAATCCCGAGAAGCTGACCCGCGTCGAGTCCGAGATCCCGCTCACCCTGCGATGAACACCGGCGGCGAGCCGGTGCCGCGTCGAGCGCGCTGCCGTCCGGCGTGACGGTCGGACACCCGACGGCGAGGTCTCGTGCGCGCACGGCTCCAACGCAGCCGTCATCGCCTAGATCCGGCGGGTGGGCGTCGAGCGTTAAGACACGGTCATCAGCGTCACCGGCCGGCGCCCCAGGACGGGCTCAGCGGTCGAAGGCGCCCGGATCCCCGGGGGCGGTGTGGAGGTCGAAGACGACACGGCGCAGATCGTCGATGGCGTCGTCCAGTCCGGTCAGAGCCGCCCGGACGCGCCGGGTGGCCTGAGGGTCCTGGATGAGGGCCAGGGCACCGTTCAGTTCAAGGCCGATGCCGAACAACCGGCAGGTGATCTGGTCGGCCAGGTCGTGGCCGATGCGCTGCCCGTCACGCGATCCGCACGCGAGCCCGGGCGCAGGTGACGAACAGGTCATCCCTCTGCCCTCTGCACGGGGAGCGAACGATACACGCAGGAACATTCCCGGGGCCATGCCCCTGACCACGCCCGCGAGGTAGGGATTTGCGGGCATTTTGTTGATTCTGTCCCCATTTCAGGGCCGAAAGTCCCTCGTACCCGGGACAGCGGCCCCTGCCTGCGCCTTCGCGTCCCGGGAAAGGCTGGACACACCGACAGGGGAGGGATCGGCCATGAACGATCACGAGAGGACGGGCACCGTCCTGGTCGGGTACGACGGGTCGCCCGCCGCGGACGAGGCGATCCGCTGGGGAGTGCGGGAGGCTCTGCTCCGCAATCTGCCCCTCACGGTCTGCCATGCCTGGCACTGGCCCTATCCGCTGCGCCAGCCGGACAGGGACACGCTGGAGGTCCTGCGCGGCGCGGGTGCGATCGTGGCGGACGAGGGCGTGCGCAAGGCCCACGGCCTCGCCGAGGGACTGGACGTCCGCTGGCGCCTGGAGCGGGGGTGGGCCTCGGCCGTGCTGCTGGAGGCATCGCGCGACGCCGCGCTGGTCGCACTCGGCTCGCGGGGGCACGGCGGGTTCGAGGGGTTGACGGTCGGCTCCACCGCGGTCCAGGTGGCGTCCCATGCCGACCGCCCGGTCGTCGTCGTGCGGCAGAGCCTGCCGCCCACCCGGCGGGGCCGCGAGCGGCTGGTGGTGGGCGTGGACGGCTCGACGGGCGGCGAGGCGGCCATCGGCTTCGCCTTCGAGGAGGCCGCGCTGCGCGGCGCCTCGGTGACGGCCGTGTGCAGCTGGTGGGACCCGGCCGCGTTCCGCGGACCGGACCGCGTCCCCTTCAGCGACCCCCAGATGATCAGGCGCGAGGCGATGAAGCGGTTCGAGGAGGACGCCGCGGCCTGGCGGAGCCGGCACCCGCAGGTGCCGCTGGAGACCGAGTTCCTGGTCGACACGCCGCGGCAGGCCCTGGTCGGCGCCGCCCGCGGCGCGGCGCTGCTGGTGATGGGCGTGCGCGGTATCGGCTCGGGACCGCAGACGCTGCTGGGTCCGGTGACCCAGACCGCGCTGCAGGAGGCGCCCTGTCCGGTGGCGGTGGTGCCCGTCCAGGGAACCGGGCGGCGGAGGACCGCGGAAACCGCGGTGGCGTCGGCGCGCGGCGGCACGGGCTGAGCAAGGGCAGGCGTCCGGGCGCCCGTCCGGACGGTGGGGGGACCGACCCGCCCGGCGCAAGAGCGTGCCCGCGACGTTCACGAAGGTCCCGCGAACTGGGCGATGCCCCTGCTCGCGATTCCGTCCACCGGCAGGTTCACCGCTCCGTGCGCCCTACCGTGGCCCGCCGACGACGGCGACCGGGCACTCGGCGTGGTGGATCACCCCGTGGCCGATCGAGCCGAGCCTGGACAGGCCCCAGCGGTGGGGGTGCGCGCCGACGACGACCAGGTCCGCCGTCCGCGACACCCTGGTCAGTTCGGACACCGGGTGCCCGACGAGGACGTCGTTGGCCACATCGACCAGCGGATACCTCTCGTGGAGTGGAGCGTAGGCCTCGATGACCCGCGCCCGCCGCTCGTCGTTCAGGCGCTCCTCGTCGAGGGCGTATCCGGCTTCGGCCATGTCCACGGAGAGCTGCCACGCGTGCACGACGCGCAGCCGCGCCCCGCGGACGGCGGCCGCCTCGAAGGCGTACCTGAGCGCCTCCCCCGGCTCCTCGGCGACGTCGTGACCCACCACGACCTCGCCGCGGCCGGCGGCGCCGTCACGCACGATCACCAGCGGGACGGCGGTCTGCCCCGCCATGCGCAGGCCGACCGAGCCGAGCAGGAGCCCGGCGAAGCCGCCGTGCCCGCGGTGCCCGAGCACCAGCTCGAACGCCTTCTCCGTTTCGTCTCGCAGAGCGTCCGGCGTCGCGTTGACGACCAGGGCGGTCGTCACCCGCAGCCCCGGCCGGCGCTCCAGGACGCGGCTCTCGGCTTCCAGCAGCACGGCATGCCCGGCCGGTGAGGTGCGCTCGGCCGCGTCCGGAGGAACGAACCGGCGGACCTGGTACGGCCAGATCTCCGCCGCGTGGACGATGTGCAGCGGCCGGTGCCGCAGCGCCGCCTCGCCCGCCGCCCAGTCGACGGCCCGGCCCGCGGCGGCGGACCCGTCGGTCCCCACGACGATCGGTGCGGACATGGCTCCTCCGACGATCACGCTTCCTCTCACGGCCTCCCTCCAGCCTTCGCGGACCGGGCCGGCGCGGGCCATGGACCAAGGTCCGCCGCGGCGGGGACCTTCGGCGCCGCCGGTCCGCGCCTGTCCGCGCCTGTCCGATCTGCGCGCGACAGCGATCCGGGTTCGCGTGCTCATCGCGCTGCGCAGCGAGGCCGAAGGAAAGGGCGCCGACCGCCGACCTGAGGGGGTCCAAAGACCCATGAGTAGGGGAATTTCGCCTCTGCCCTCGAACGGACCCTCGCGCGAGCCTGGTGGCATCGGCAGGAGGCACGCGATGAAGCAGACGTTCAGGTTCGGCACCTTCCGGGGGATCGCGGTCGGGATGCACTGGTCGGTTCTGGTGATCATGCTGTTGATCGCCGAGATCCTCGCGCGCTCGGTGCTGCCCGCCGCCGACCCCGGCGCGCCCCCCGGCGCGCGCTGGACGGCGGCCGTGCTGGCCGCCGTGCTGTTCATGGGCTCGCTGGCCGCGCACGAGTTCGGGCACGCGCTGGTCGCCCGCCGCCACGACGTGCGGGTCGGCTCGATCACGCTGTGGGCGCTGGGCGGCCTCGCGGAACTGGACGGCGAACCCGCCACCGCCCGCGCCGATCTCCAGATCGCCGGGGTCGGCCCGCTGACCAGCGCGGCGGCCGGAGCGGTGTTCGCGGGGGCCTGGGCCGCCGGGCACGCGCTCGGCGCCCCCGTCATCGTCACCGCCTCCCTGAGCTGGCTGGCGGCGACCAACATCCTGATCGCGGTGTTCAACCTGCTACCGGGAGCGCCGCTGGACGGCGGGCGCATCCTGCGGGCGCTGCTGTGGGGCCGGAGCGGGGACCGGGCGAGCGCCACCCGCAGCGCCCAGCGCGCCGGGCTGGTGCTCGGCCAGACCATGATCGGCGTCGGTCTGCTGATGCTGCTGCTGTGGAGCTGGTTCAACGGGCTGTGGCTGGCGGTGGTCGGCTGGTTCATCTCCAGCTCGGCGCGGGCGGAGGCGCGCTGGTCGGACCTGCGCGAGGCCGCGCGGGATCTACGGGTCGCCGACGTCATGACGCGCGACCCCGACCACGGCTGGGCCTGGCAGCCCGCGTCCGCGTTCGTCCAGGACGTGGCGGCACGGTCCCGCCAGACGGTGTTCCCGGTCGTGAGCGTGTCCGGCGACCCCGTCGGCGCCGTCACGGTCGACCGGCTGGCCCGCGTCCCGGAGCGGGAGACCGGCGTCACCCTCGGCGATCTGAGCGTCCCGCTCGGGTCCGACCGGATCGTCGGCCCCGAGCAGCCCGTGGACGCCCTGCTCCAGATGGCCCCCGTCGCGGGCGACCTCGTCGCGGCCGTCGCCGCCGACCACCATCTGCTCGGGATCGTCACCACCGACGACCTCCAGCGGATGATGCGCCAGACCCGGCTCCGCCGAGGCAGCCCGGCCCCCGCCTGAGACCCGGGCTTCCGCCCGGGCAGGGAGATCCCCACCGGGGGCACGGGGCGACACAGGGACCTAGGTCCCTGGTGGCGGACCGTCCGGGGAAGGAGCCTTGGGGGCGAGGGGGAAGGCATGGAAACGCAGGGGATCCAGCTGGAAGCGTCCGGGGAGCTCGTCACGTCGATCGACGACGACGGCGGGACGGCGCACGTGACGGCCCGCGGCGAACTGGACATCGCCTCGTCGGCCGCGTTCGGGATCGAGCTGGCGGGGCTCGTCGACGAACGCGGGCCCGACGTCGTGGTCGACGTCTCCGGCCTGACCTTCTGCGACGCCCGGGGTCTGGCGGCGCTCGTCGCCGCCGACGAGCTGGCACGCCGCCACGGCGGCGCCGTCACCCTGATCGGACCCCGCCCGCAGATGGCGAAGATCCTGCGGCTCACCGGGCTCGACCGCCGGTTCGCGTCCGCTCGCTGAAGCAGCCCCCCGCGCGAAGTCGCCGTGCTGGCCGGCGGGCGTTTCCTCAGGACGTTCGGGCGGGCGGCACCACCGCGATCGGGCAGACCGCGTTGTACAGCAGCCACTGCGCGACCGAGCCGAACGCGGGATGCGCGGCCCCGACGACCAGCAGGCGCGCCTCCTGCGCGGCCTCCCGCAGCGCTTCGGGCGGGGGCGCGAGGGGGTTCTCCGGATGCGTGCGGGCGTCCGGGTGCCGCTCCTTGATCACGGCGACGGCCCGCTCCATCGGCTCGTGGGCCGAGGAGCGCCGGAGCGCGGCGGCCGGCGACGCCTCACCCCCGGCGGGCGAGTAGACGATCTTCAGGGGCAGCTGCCGCGACTCCGCCTCGCGGGCGGCGAACGAGAGCGCGCCGTCCGCCGCGGGCGAACCGTCCACCACGACCACGACCGGCCTCGGATCCCCAAGGCGTGGCAGCGCGCCGACGCCCCTGACCACGATGACCGGGCATAGCGCGTGCATGGCGACGTGCGCGGCGACCGAGCCGACCGGCACGCGCGCGAGCCGCCCAAGGCCGCGGGACCCGAGCACCAGGAGCTCGGCGCCGGCCGACAGTTCCGTGAGGCGCTCCGCCGCCGACCCCTCCTCCGACACGGGCCTGACCGCAACCCCGGCCGTGCGCTGCCTGGCGCACTCGACGCCGTGGGCCAGCACGTGCTGCGCCGCCCCGCGCAGCGACCGCCGGCCCGCCTCCTCCAGATCGGGCCTGACCCCCTGGTACGGCCACTGCCACGCGTGGCACAGCACCAACGGCGATCCGCGCAGCTCCGCCTCGTCCAGCGCCCAATCCAGCGCCTGCATGGCATGAACCGATCCGTCGAATCCGACGACCACTTCGCGTGCGCCGCTTCCGTCGGACATCGCGAGCCTCCGTCCCGTCCCGCTGCATCCCTGAACGCGTTCACCGGCCAATGGCCGGGACACGGCGTCCGGACAACGTGAGAGGGGCGGGAGAAGCCCTCCGCCGCTTAGGCAGCGTTTCGAGATGGACGGTGCGTGGTCTCCCACTTCTCCGTCCCTTTCTGCTCGACTTCCCTCGCCCGATTACATTCCACCTCGCCGCCGGCGTCCGGACCAGGGACGAAGGTCCTTCGTCCGCCTCAGGTCCGGCACGTGTGCGCGGCGTGCCGCCCTGGCGGGCCGGTCACCGGACGAGCCGAAGGTCCCCTCGGGGGGCCTCGTCGGCCTCCGCGCCTTCCACCCCTCCAGGCCCGTGGCCGGCGACGCGCCGGCGAAGCCCATGGAACTGCCTGTGCTGCATGATGAAGTGCGCCGGCTCGCCGAGGACCCAGTGGAACAGGCGCTCCGCGACCGAAGACGACCCCCGGCCGCGCGTTCGGACGATCAGGCGCGTGCACCCGTCGGGCAGCCGGCGGAGGTGGAAGGCCCAGATCCCGTCCGCGTACGCCCGCGGCATCGGCCCGCGCGGGTCGAACGCCCTTCCGGACGGCAGCTCCAAGTCGCTCCGCAGCACCAGGGTCCTGCCCGGATCGAGGACCTCGACGCGGAAGTAGGTCGTCCCGCTCGGGACGGTGGGCACGCGGTCGCCCACCGCCAGGTCCTGCCACGCGGGGACGATGAGGTCCGTGCTCGGCCGCCCGCCGTTGTCGAGCAGGTCCCAGCCGTACCAGCCGGCCCGCCCGCATCCCATCTGCACCAGCCACGGCCAGACCGCCTCCGGCGGTGCGGGCAGCGAGGCCGCCATGGTGGACCCGCTCGTCGCGTTCCCGATCAGCTCGTCGCTCGGATAGGAGGTGTCCGCCTCCCTTTCGGTGGCCCCCCAGGACAGCAGCGCGGGGCGGATCGCGGCCGCATAGGCGGCGGCCGCGCCGCAGGCGAGCGCGATACCGCGAACGCTCATGCTCATCACGTGGCCTCCCCTGTCGATGGCCGCTCGGTTCCACGCTGGCGAGCGGCGGCCCGGCTCCCCAGAGTCCTTCGTCATGCCGGCCAGGGACGTTCGTCCCTCAGCCCCGGGCGCACCGGCCGCCGGACCCGAGAAGAGGGACCTTCGGATCGCGGTGGCGAGGACATCCGTCCGTGGTTCGCGGCGCGTCCCCGGGAAGGCTGCAGGTATGAGCCGTTCCGGGCGACTTTCGAGGTCGTTCGGTCATCGACCCGGGGAGCAGGGCATGAAGGCGCCGGACGCCATGGCACGCGCGGACCGCCTGCGGCGCCGCTGCGGGTTCGACGGCAACGTCCTGCGCCGGAGAGTGGATCGGACCCAGTGGCGCGCCGGGCTGCTCCTGCTCCTGCTCTTCCTGGTCGTCGCCCCGGTCGCCGCCGCCCACGTCGTCTGGTCCGTCCACGCCGCGGGGGTCCGCGCCGAACGGTACGAGGCCGCGACACGCCACCGCGTCGACGCGACGGTGGTCGGGGTCACGCCGCTGGAGTCCGGGCGCGAGGTCACCGTGATCTGGTCCGGTGCGGACGGCGCTCCGCACACCGGCCGGTACACCAGCTGGCGCGCGACCGCGATCGGCGAGCACCGCGTGCTCTGGACGAGCCCCCGCCACAGCCTGGAAGAGATGGGCCCGCGGAAACACGCGCGGACGGTCGGTGACGAAGTGTCCGCCGCCGCGGCGGTCGTGGCGGTGACGGGCCTCCCGCTGCTCACCGTCTACCTCGTGGTCCGCTGGGGTTGCGACAAGCGCCGCTACCGGCGGTGGGACGAGGAATGGGCCGACTTCGACCGCCGCTCCCGCTCGCCCTAGGAGAGGCGGTTCACCGATCAGGTCCGGGCGGTTTCGGGACGGGCACCCAAGGTCACCGGTCGTCGGGACCTTCGTCCCCCGGAACGGATGGGCCCGGCGGGTAGGGCAGAGAGGAAGAACCGGTTCTTCCACCCCGAGGAGCGGCGCTCACGTGGATCTCAACTCGCCCGGCCGCACGCTGCGGATCGGCGGCAGTCCCATCCCCGTCGTCGGCCCCGCCCGCATGTACGTCTGCGGGATCACCCCGTACGACGCGACCCACCTCGGCCATGCGCGCACGTTCGTCTGGGCCGACGTCGCCGCGCGGGTCCTGCGGCACGCCGGCGGAGAGGTGCGAGTGTGCCGCAACGTCACCGATGTCGACGACGTGCTGGACCAGGCCGCGCACCGTGCGGGCAGCCCGTACGACAGCTTCGCCGCCGTCCAGCAGTTCTACTTCGAACGCGACCTGGAGGCTCTCGGCGTCCACGCCGTCGACCACCAGCCCCGCGCGCACAACCATGTCAGCGAGGTCGTCGCGCTCGCCCAGGGCCTCCTCGCCTCCGGCCACGCCTACCTCCGCGACGGCGCGGTCTACTTCCGCGGCGGCGAGGTCCCGCGGCGGGCCGGCCTCGACGTCGGCCGAGCACGCGAGCTCCTCGCCGAGTACGGCGACGCGCCCGATGATCCCGGCAAGGCGGACCCGTTCGACGTCGCGCTCTGGCGGCCGTCGCGGTCGGGCGAGCCGGCCTGGCCCAGTCCCTGGAGCGCGGGACGGCCCGGCTGGCACGCCGAGTGCTCCGCGATGGCCATGACGACCTTCGGCCCGGCACTGGACCTGCACGCCGGCGGCGTCGACCTGCGGTTCCCCCACCACGCCTACGAGGCCGCCATGGCCGAGGCGCTGACCGGCGTGCGGCCGTTCTCCCGGGCCTGGCTGCACGTCGGGATGGTCTGCCGGGACGGTACCAAGATGGCCAAGTCCACCGGCAACCTGGTGCTGGTCTCCGATCTCGTCCAGGACCACCCGTCCTCGGCCGTCCGGTTCATGCTCCTCGCCGAGCCCTGGGCGCAGGAGTGCGACTACACGCCCGACGCCCTTGACCGCGCCGCGGCCGGCCTGGACCGCCTCCTCGGCGCGGCGGGCCGCGGCCGCTCCTCCCCCGCGGCGGAGACCGCCGTGACGCGGGCCCTCCTCGACGAACTCGACGTCGGGACGGCGCTCGCTGTGGCGGAGCAGGAGGGCGGCCGGACCGCTCGCCTGGTGGCGCGGATCCTGGCCGTCGGCTGAGCCCGCGCCGCGGTGATCCAGTGCCGAAGCGCGCCGGGCGTCCCCGGTGAGAGGCACCATCGCGCTTGAGGTTCACGTTCGGGGACGAAAGGACCGTCGCCGTCGAAACGGGGACGAAGGTCCCTACGGTGGAGCGGGCGCGCGACCGACGCTGGAGTCGGCACCGTGGCCGCCACCGGGGCGGCTCCCCGAGCTTTAAGGAACTTCGCGATGGCGAGGCAGATCTCCCATGGTTCGTCCGTCCCGGCTCTGGAGCATCGCGTCGCGGTGCTGGAGCGGCAGGTGGCCGCGCTCGCCGAAGCGGCCCGGCTGCTGGCCGCCGCCGTGGAGAGCACTTCCCCGGACACCCCCGACCCCGGCGAACCGGCGCCGCCGGCCCACGGCGGGCGCAGGAACTGCTCCTGCTCCCACCGCTGACGCCCGCCGCCGGGCGCTTGACCCGGGCCCGGTGATCGTCGTCCGCGGGCCCTCGTACGCCCCCACCGGCAGGGGCGGGGCGGCCCGCGAGGGGTTACACCGCCCGGCCCAGGGTTTCGGGGGCGACTTCGGCGAGCCGGGTCTGGGTCGCCTCCAGGCGGCCCACGACCTGCTCGGCGAAGCGGCGCGTCAGCTCGTAGCCGAGCGAGGGGTCCACCGCGCTCAGCGTCCGGACCAGCCGGCCGTCGAACTCGATCGCCTGGACCGGCGTGCTCGCGAACGCGCCGAACCGCCCGCGGTGCGGACGGAACAGCCATGACCAGCCCACCACCGATCCGGGCCCGAAGGTGTCGATGACGAGCGTCCCGCCTTCGGGGACGCGCATGTCGACGGCCACGCTCCCGTCAAGGAGGAGCCAGAACCGCTCCGCCGCGGCGGACTCCGCGAACATGCGCCGCCCCGCGGAGATGTCGGTGTGCCGGGCCGCCTTCGCAAGCCTGGTCAGATCCGGGCTCCGCATACCGTCGAAGAACGGCTCGCCGGCCAGATCGGCCGCGGTCACCATGCTCACTTGGCTCGCCTACCTCCGGTGTTCTCCGCCGCCCGGCGTCATCCGACCCGCTGCGGGACGATCGTGAGCGTGAGGGGCGCGTGCTTGAGCAGCGCGTCGCTCGTCGCGCCGAGCGTCAGAGGCTCGACCGCGCCGGTGCCGCGCGCGCCCACCACCGTCAGCGTCGCACCCTCCGCCGCCTCCAGCAGGGCCTCGCGGGGCGGCCTGAGCACCAGCGACGTCGTCGCCTGGACGGCGGAGTACTTGACCAGCCAGGGCGCGACCGCCCGTTCCAGCACCGCCCCGCACGCGTGGCGGAGCTTGTCCTCATCGCCGAACAGCGACAGGTCGCCGTCGGGCGCGGCGCCGGGCTCCCAGCAGCCGTAGACCGCGCGCAGCCGCCAGCCGCGCAGGGCCGCCTCCTCGAACCCGAACGCCAGTGCCGCGTCGGCGCCCGAGGAACCGTCGACGCCGACGACCACCAGGCCGTCGCGCGAGGCGGCCGAGCGCACGACCGCGACGGGGCGACCTGCCCGGGCCGGGACCCGCAGCGCCGTGGACCCGACGGGCGTCTCCTCCGGCGGATGCGATCCGACGACGATGAGCTCGGCGTCCGGCCCCTGGTTCAGCAGCGCCTCGTAAGGCCCCCCGGTCTCCAGCCGCTTGCGCACCTGCAGGCCGGGGGCCAGCTCATGCGCCAGCGCCACGCCCTGGTCGAGCACGTGCTCCCCCATCCGGCGGACGAGGGCGACGCCCTCGTGGTCGATGGAGCCGATCGAGTACGGCCGCTGCCAGGCGTGGCACACCGTGAGCGGCACCCACCGGAGCCGGGCCTCCTCCACCGCCCAGCGCAGGGCACGCCCGCTCGCACTGGTCGCGTCGTATCCGACGACCACGTGGCTCATGACGCCCTCCTCATCGGTCGCCTTCATTCCAGCGCCCGTCGCAACCCCTCTCCAGGGTCGAACGGCCCCCGGAGGCGGGACCTCTGGCGCCCGTTCAGGCGGCAGTGACCTCGCTCTCCAGGCGCACGCCGACACGGGGGGTGTCAAAGATCGAGTTGTGGACCGTGCCGGCCATGACGGCCGCCATCAGACCCCCCACGTCCCGGTCGGGCAGCCGGACGGGAGGGCGCAGGCGCAGCTCGACACGCGTCACCCGGGCGGGACCCTCCGGGGTCATCGCGTACTCGGCGGCGACCTCAAGCCCGTTCGCGGGCAGGCAGCGCGCCTTCAGGTAGAGCCGGGCGTGGTGCGCGGTGCACGCGGCCAGGGACGCCACGAACAACTCGACCGGGGTCGGCCCGGCGTCCATCCCTCCCCCCGTGTAGGGCTGGTCCACGTGGATCACGTGGTCACGGACGATCACCGCGAAGGCGTCGTCCTCCCGGTGGACGACCAGCATCTCGCTCATCGGTGCCACCTCCTCTGCTGACGGTTCCTCGCATTGGACCCCAAGTCTCGATTTCGGAAGTCTTCGCAGGTAGAGCCAAAGGTCCTGCCGGAAGTCCCCGGTACGGGTGAGGTCCGGACGCCAGGCGAGTTCGACACCGGCCACATCCCCGGCTCCTGCAACGTGCCTCCATCCGGGAGCCACCAGATCCCGCCGTGCCGCCCGCCGAGCGGTGCCCGGATCGGGCCGAAAGTCCCGATTTGGTGGGACGGTCGGCACTAACTCGCGGAATGTCCCGGACGGCAGGGTGGGGGATGACTGAGGGAGGTCGCTGATGTGGGTCGTGCCGGAACAACGGTCCGTCGTCGTCGGGGTGGACGGTTCCCCCAACTCCATGGCCGCGTTGCGCCGGGCCGCCCGCGAGGCCGCCGAACGCCGCGCGCGCCTGGACGTCATCCGCGTCATGGAGCCCGGCGACGCCCCCGCGCGGCGCCCGTTCCGCGCGGTCAAGGAGTGGCTGCGGCTGCGCCGCCTGGTCGCCCGCCTGATCCCCCGCTCCCGGCACCTGACCACCCGGCTGCGCGTCCTGCACGGGGAGCCGGGCGTGGTACTGGCCGAAGCGGCCGGGCGCGCCGAACTGCTGGTGGTCGGCGCCCGGGCGCACTCCGAGCACGGCAACCCGCTCGGCGGCGACACCGTCCCGGTCGTGCGGGAGCGGGCGCGGTGCGAGGTAGTGATCTGCGCGGACCAGAGGGCCGCCGCCGGCGAGAACCTCTGAGGCCCGCGGGCCGAAACTCACCGCGCCGTCGAACAGGCCCTTGCCGCGATCCAGCCCGTGGGGCCGCCGGACCGATCTCCGGCGCCGCACCCCTCCCGACCCGCCTTGCCGCCCAATGCATCGACATGCCTGCGAGGGGCGCTCGCGGGGAGCGCCCCTCGTGGTCGCGGATCAGGTCACTTGAGGAAGGGGAGGCGCTCGACCAGGCGGCTTCCGCCCCACCAGCGGCCGAGACCCAGGGTGTCGCCGGCGCCGACCAGGGCCAGTCCGACGATCAGGATGGCGTAGACCAGGTGGTCGTCCATGAAGGGGTTGTTCTCCGGAGGCAGGACCGCCGACCACATCATCACCAGCAGGGCGGCTCCCGCTGCGACGGCGATCCGCATGCCCACGCCCAGGATGAGGGCGGCGCCGATGCCGCCCAGACCGATCATGAACAGCCAGTCGGCCCAGCCCGCTCCCGCGATGTCGTGGTAGAACCCGGCGAACGGGCCGGCGGGCGAGTGCGCCAGGAACCCCTCGGTCGGGCTGCCGCCGTCGATCCACGCCTTGGCGGCGGGGGTCTCGTGGCCCAGTCCGAAGGTCTTGTCCAGGAACGCCCACAGGAAGACCCAGCCGAGCGCGAAGCGCGCGGCGGCCCACGTGTAACGGGCGGCGGGCGACTCGGTCAGCGGCTCGGGGGTCACCTCCCGAATCCGAGTGTTCCGTCCCACGCGGGGCTCGTGCTCGGAGAGTGCCATCGCCACTCACCTTCCATCGCATCGATGATCTCGTCACCCATGACTCAATCCCGGACCGCCCTTGGCCTGTAGGTACGTTCGGCGCACGATCGGCGGGACCAAGGTCCCGCGTGGGGCGGGCAGGAGGACCCGGGAGGTCCCTGCCGGGAGGGGCTTTCCGCCTCTGCGTCCGTCCGGGGCCCGATGTGTAGCGTCGTGATGGAAGGAAGGTGAAGGGACGGCGTCATGGGAGCGACGACCATGCGAACACGGACCGGCCGCTGGACAGCACGGATCGACCGCCGACGTCGCAGTTGCGGCTTCGACCGCAACGACCTGCGGCGCGATGTGGACCGGGTCCAGTGGCGGCTCGGGCTGCTGCTGCTCGTCGTCTTCCTCAGCGCGACACCGCCGCTGCTCTCCCATGCCGTCCAGTCCGCCTACGGCTCGGGGGTGAGGGCCGAGCGCCAGCAGGCCGCCACCAGGCACCGCGTCGAGGCCACCATCGTGAAGGTGCGGGATCCGGGGGGCCGGCGCACGGTCACGGTCGCCTGGACCGACCCCGACGGGACGCGGCGGACCGGCGACTACACGACGTGGCGGGGAGCCGACGTCGGGGAGCGCCTCCTCCTGTGGGCCGGACCCGACGGCGTCTCGATCACGCCGCCCCGCCGGCACGCGCAGACGGTCATCCACACCACGGTGGCCGGGGCGGGCGTGGCCCTTGCCACGGGACTGCCCGTGCTCTGCCTCTACTGGCTCGTCCGGGTGCGGTACGACCGGCGCCGCTACCGGCTGTGGGACGCCGAGTGGGCACGCCTCGACAACCACCGTATCGGTCCCTGACCTCGGTGAGGCCGGGCCGGGCGGCAGGTCAGACGGGCTTGAGCGGAACGCACCAGACCAGCACCGTGCCGCCCTCCGGACGGCGTCCGGCGGTGCACGTGCCGCCCAGGCCCCCGGCGCGGGCCTCCATGTTGCGGAGCCCGCTGCGGCGGCCGCCTTCGGCGATCCCGACGCCGTTGTCCTCCACCCGCACCGTGACGTCGTCCCCGACCTCGATGTTCAGGGCCGCCTCGGTGGCGTGAGCGTGCCGGGCGACGTTCGACAGGGCCTCCCGCACGACCGCGAGGAGCTGCTCGCCGATCTCCTCGTCGACCGAGGTGTCCAGCAGCCCGTCCAGCCGCACCGAGGGAGCGAACCCCAGGTGCTCCGCCGCCCTGTCGGCCAGGGCGTGCACCCGGCTGCGCAGCGACGTCTCGTCGGTCTCGGGGCCCTGCAGCGCGAAGATGGACGAGCGGATCTGCCGGATGGTGTCGTCCAGGTCGTCCACCGCCCGCTGCACCCGGACGGCGACCTCCCGCTTCTGCGTGATCTTGATCGCCGCCATCAGCCCCATCGCGGTCGCGAACAGCCGCTGGATGACGGTGTCGTGCAGGTCCTTGGCGATCCGGTCGCGGTCCTCCAGCAGCGCCAGCCGCTCGGCGTCCCGGCGCCGCTCGGCCAGTTCCAGGGCCACCGCCGCCTGCCCCGCGAACGCCTCCAGCAGCCGCTGCGTCCCCTCCGAGAAAAGCGCGCCCTCGGGCCGGTTGACCACCGCGATGACACCGCGCGCCGCCGAACCGAGCCCCAGCGGGACGATCAGCAGCGGACCGATCGGCAGCCGCGCGGGCACGTCCGCCTCGCGCGCCGCCTTCTCCCCGTCGGCCAGCCGCAGGGCGACCCCGTCGGCGAACACCGGCCCGGCCACCGAGTGCTCCAGCGGCACCCGCAGCCCCTCCAACTGCTCGGCGCCCTGCCCGCGGGCCGCCTCGACCACGAAGTGCGGGCTGCCCTCCTCCACCAGCGCGACCGTCGCCAGGTCGGCCTCGGCGATCTCCTGCGCCCGCTGCGCCACCAGCGTGGTCACCTCGTGCGGGTCAGTGCCCGACAGCAGCGCGGTGGAGACCTCGGCCGACGCCTCCAGCCAGCGCTCGCGCCGGCGCGCCTCCTGGTACAGGCGGGCGTTCTCGATCGCGACGCCGGCGGCCGTGGCCAGCGCGATCACCACGACCTCGTCCTCCTCCTCGAACTGGCCGCCGCCGGCCTTCTCGGTCAGGTAGAGGTTGCCGAACACCTCGTCCCGCACGCGGATCGGGACGCCCAGGAACGTCCGCATCGGCGGATGGTTGGCGGGGAAGCCGCTGGAGGCGGGATGGTCCCCGAGGTCCGGGAGCCGCAGCGAGCGCGGATCCCGGATCAGCAGGCCCAGGATCCCGTGCCCGTGCGGCCAGTGGCCGATCGCCTCGATCTCCTCGTCGCCGACGCCCACGGTGACGAACTGCGCCAGGTGCTCGCCCTCCTCGCCGATGACGCCGAGCGCGCCGTACCGGGCGTCGACGAGGGTGGTGGCCGCCTCGGTGATCCGCCGCAGCACCGACTCCAGGTCCAGTTCGCTGCCGATCGAGACCACGGCCTCCAGCAGCGCGTGGACCCGGTCGCGCGTGGACCGCGCCGCCTCCAGCCTCGACTGCAGCTCCGACAGCAGATCGTCCAGCTGCAGCTGCGGCAGGATCAGCCGTGCCCGGTCTTGGCCGGCGCCCGAATCATGAGCCACAGACCCAGTATTACCCCTGCCCGGGGGGAGAAGTCAGGTCAGGGACCTTAGACCCTGTGGGCCGGATCACCTGTGCCTCACGCTGGGGGGCATGCACCTCGATCACAGCGGCATGGAGATCCTCGACGACGGGGAATGCCGGGCCCTGCTCCGCCGATCGACGATCGGCCGGATCGTGTTCACCCTTCAGGCGCTGCCCACCGTGCAACCGGTCAACTTCGTCTTCGACGGCGAGTTCATCGTGGTGAAGACCTCATCGGCCTCGCGCCTGGCCACCGCCGCCTCCGACACGATCGTCGCCTTCGAGATCGACGACATCGACGCGGACGCCGGCCGGGGCTGGTCGGTGGTCACCGTCGGTCCCGCCCACCGTGTCACCGAGCCCGGCGAGATCGCCCGGCTCTCCGCGCTCCCGCTGCGCAGCTGGGCGCCGGGCGAGCACGACCAGTTCATCGTCGTGCGGCCCCGGCTCGTCACCGGCCGCCGCATCCCCGACCGTGTCCCGGTCAGGGCTCCACGATCATGACGTCGGCGACGGCCCGGCGGACCGTGTCCAGCCCCTCGCCCTCCGGTGCGCCGACGCGCAGGAGCATCTGCGGGTAGGCGTCCCGGCAGAAGTGGGTGCGGATGAAGGCGCGCAGTTCCGGCACTTCGAGCGCCTGGGTGTGGAAGGCGGCCGCCAGGTCGCTCTCGGCCGCCCTCAGCAGCGCCCGTTGCAGCGCCTGGCCCGTGCGCAGCCAGTCGGCGGGCCCGTCGCCGTCGGAGACCAGGAGCAGCGCCACCCCCGCCGCCGTCCCCTCCGGGTGCACGGGCTCGGCGCCCCAGCCCTGGCCGCGCGCGAAGTCGCGGGCGGGGAAGTGCGGGCTGGTCTCGGAAGTCCGCCTGGGGTAGGCGCCTTCCTGGACGCCGTCCTTCCGGGCCGTCCTCGGCGAGGGCGCCCAGCGGCCGATCTCCGTGGAGTACGCGGGGGTGCGGCGCTGGAGGTGCTCGGCCGCGTCGGTCAGGGCCGCCAGGGCGCCCTTGACGTGGGAGTCGACCGCCTCGATCAGCCGGGCCCCCTCGCGCTCGACGTCGTACCGCATGGCCGTGAGGACCCCGGCGGGGACGGTCTCGGGACGGAACGCGCCCCGATGGCTGCGCCGGCGCCGGATCTGCGTGTGCTCCCGCAGGGTATGCCCGTCCGCCGGCTCGTCGGGTTCCAGGACCACGTCGGCGAGCAGGTGCGGCCGGTCCGGATCGGGCAGCAGCCGAAGGACGGGGTCGTAGCCCTGCGCCCGCAGCGACAGCCGGAGGTTGTACAGCGCTGCGCCGCAGCTGATCAGCATCTCCCGGCCCATCGGGTCCGCGACGCCCAGGCGGCGGTCCGGGTCGGCGCGCAGGCTGACGCGCGAGCCGCGCACGCCGAACCGCCACGGCTGGGTGTTGTGCACCGACGGCGCCCACAGGGCGTCCTCGACGGCACGCCGCATGTCGTCCGCGATGTCCGCGGAAGTCCTGTACCTGGTTTGCATGAACGCTCCTTCCCTCGTCCTCCACCCCACCAGCGATCCCCGCACCCGCGGCAGGGCCGAAGGTCCGTCCCTGGGGGCACGGGGACGCGTCGGTCCGGGACGTTGGTCCCGCCCGCGGGGGACGTCCGCTGGCTGGGGGGAGGCCCCGCGGCGGGGTAGCGTCCATTCCGTCGCCACCGGACCGAGGAAACGAGAGCCATGACCGCCCAGACGCCAGGGAACGCGGGGACGATCCGGGTCTTTCTGATGGACGACCACGAGGTCGTCCGCCGCGGCGTCGCCGCGCTGCTGTCCGCCGAGGACGACATCGACGTCATCGGCGAGGCCGGCACCGCGGCCGAGGCGCTGGCGCGGATCCCGGCAGTCCGGCCCGACGTGGCCGTCCTGGACGTCCGGCTGCCCGACGGGGACGGTGTGAGCGTCTGCCGCGAACTGCGCTCCCGGCTGCCGGAGCTGGCCTGCCTGATGCTGACCTCCTTCGACGATGACGACGCCCTGTTCGAGGCGGTCATGGCGGGAGCGGCCGGCTACGTCCTCAAGCAGATCCACGGCTCGGACCTCGTCGGCGCCGTCCGCACCGTCGCGACCGGGCAGTCCCTGCTCGATCCCCGCAGCACGGCCCGCATGCTCCAGCGGCTCCGCACCCGCCAGGAGAGGAGCGACCCGCTCAAGGGCCTGACCGAGCAGGAGCGCCACATCCTGGAGCTCATCGGGGAGGGCCTGACCAACCGGCAGATCGGTGAGCGCCTCTTCCTGGCCGAGAAGACGGTCAAGAACTACATCTCGAACATCTTCGCCAAGCTCGGCATGAGCCGCCGCACCCAGGCCGCCGCGCTGGCAGCGCAGCTCAAGGCCGACGGCGCCCAGTCCAGGCAAGGGCGCGACTGAACCCTGGCCCGGCCGGGTCCCTGGGGGGGCGGTCGGGCCAGGCTTCTCGCACCACGGACGAGGCCACCCGCGCCCACGGGCTCGCGTCCGCCACGGCCGGGATGTCAGAGGCGCGGGTCCGCCGACACCGGGACCTTCGGCCCTGACCCCGACCGCCGCGTGCGGCCAAGCTGGTGCGGCAGGAGGTGCGACGATGAACGTTCGCTGCGACCCCGCGGTCGCCGACCCCGCGGTCGCCGACCCCGGCGGCCGGGGCCGCGGGCCGCGATGACGACGGCTCCGGCGCCCTACCGCAGGACGGCCGAGGACGTCGTGCGCGAGTTCGGCGGCGACGCCGCCGACGGACTGGCCTCCGACGAGGCGGCGCGACGGCTGGAGCGGGACGGGCCCAACACGCTGCCCGCCGCGCGCGGGCGCAGCCCCGTCGTGCGGTTCCTCCTGCAGTTCAACAGTCCGCTGATCTACGTGCTGCTGGTGTCGGCGGCGGTGACCGGACTGCTCGGCGAGCACGTTGACGCGCTGGTGATCCTCGGTGTGGTCGTCGTCAACGCCGTCGTCGGATTCGTGCAGGAGTCGCGCGCGGAGAAGGCGCTGGGCGCCCTGGCCGCCATGGCCCAGACCGCGGCGCTCGTCGTCCGGGACGGCGCGGCCCGGCGCGTGCCGTCGGCCGGGCTGGTGCGCGGCGACCTGGTCAGGCTGGAGGCCGGCGACAAGGTCCCGGCCGACCTGCGGCTGCTGCGCGCCGACGAGTTCGCCGCGGACGAGTCGGCGCTCACCGGCGAGTCGGTGCCCGTCGCCAAGGACACCGCGGCGCAGGACGAGGCCGCCCTCGCCGACCGCACCGGCATGGCCTTCTCCGGCACGCTGGCGACGGCCGGAAGCGCCGCGGGGCTGGTGGTGGCGACCGGCGCGGACACCGAGCTCGGCGGCATCCACCGGCTGGTGCAGGGCACCGGCACGGTCCAGACGCCCCTCACCCGCAAGATCACCCACTTCAGCAAGATCGTGACGGTGGCGATCCTGGCGCTGGCCGTGCTGACCTTCCTCATCGGCGTGCTCCGCGGGCGCGGCGCGAGCGAGATGCTCACCGCGGCGGTCGCCCTCGCGGTCGGCGCGATCCCCGAGGGGCTGCCCGCGGTCGTCACGATCACCCTCGCGCTCGGCGTCTCCCGCATGGTCGGCCGCGGCGCGATCGTCCGGCACCTGCCCGCGGTCGAGACGCTGGGAAGCACCACCGTCATCTGCACCGACAAGACCGGCACCCTCACCCAGAACCAGATGACCGTCACCGCCGTCACCGCCGGCGGGCGCGACTACACCGTCACCGGCACCGGCTACGCGCCCACCGGGACGATCCGGCAGGACGGCCGGGAGGTCGACCCCGCGGCCCACCCCGCGCTCACGGAGACGCTGCTGGCCGGCCTCGGCTGCAACGACGCGCAGCTGCACCGGGGGGACGGCTGGCACATCACCGGGGACCCGACCGAAGGAGCCCTGCTGACCAGCGCGGCCAAGGCCGGCCTCGACGGCGTTTCGGACCGCGTGGCCACGCTGCCGTTCACCGCCGAACGCCGCTACATGGCCACCCTTCACCAGGACGGCGCCGTCTACGTCAAGGGCCCCGTCGAGCGGATCCTGGAGCTGTGCGAGGACGCCGCCGGTCCGGACGGCGCGCCCGTCCCGCTCGACCGTGCGGCGGTCACCGCGCGCGCCGAGGACTACGGCGGCCAGGCGCTGCGCGTGCTGGCCTTCGCCCGGGGACGCGCCGGCGGCCCCGGTCTGGACGAGCCGCCCCCGCTGACCTTCCTCGGCCTGCAGGCCATGCTCGACCCTCCCCGCGAGGACGCCGCCCGGGCCGTCCGGACCTGCCACGACGCCGGCGTCAACGTCAAGATGATCACGGGTGACCACGCCGCCACCGCGCGCGCCGTCGGAACCCGCGTCGGGCTGCACGGCGAGGTGATGACGGGAGCCGAGCTCACCGGCGGCGTCTCCGCCGAACGCGTCCAGGCCACCACCGTCTTCGCCCGCGTCTCCCCCGAGCAGAAGCTCCGCCTCGTGCGGATCCTGCAGGACCGCGGGCACGTCATCGCGATGACCGGGGACGGGGTCAACGACGCGCCCGCCCTCAAGCAGGCCGACATCGGCGTCGCCATGGGGCGCTCCGGCACCGACGCCGCCAAGGAGTCGGCCGACATGGTCCTCACCGGCGACGACTTCGCCTCGATCGAGAAGGCCGTCGAGGAGGGGCGCGGCGTCTTCGACAACCTGGTGAAGTTCATCGTCTGGGCGCTGCCGTCCAACATCGGGCTCGGGCTCGTGCTGGTCGCCGCGATCGTCGCGGGCACGGCGCTGCCCGTCCTGCCGCTGCAGGTCCTCTGGCTGAACATGACCGCGGTGCTCGTGCTCGGCCTGCCGTTCTCCGTCGAGCCGAAGGACGAGCACATCATGCGCCGCCCGCCCCGCGACCCGTCCCTGCCGCTGCTCACCCGCGCGATGACGCTGCGCATCCTGGTGGTCTCGGCGATCCTGCTCGCCGGCGCGTTCGGCCTCCAGCACTGGGAACGCGCCCACGGCGCCGCCCCGCAGGTCGCGCAGACGATCGTCGTCAACGTCTTCGCGCTGACGCTGCTCACCTACCTCTTCAACTGCCTGTCGCTGGACCGGCCGCTGCTGTGGCACGGCGTCCGCCGCAACCACTGGGTCGGCGCCGGCGTCCTGGCCCTCATCGCCATCCAGGCGCTCTACACCTACGCCCCGTTCATGAACGAGCTGTTCCACTCCGCCCCGCTCGGCGCCGGCGCCTGGGCGCGCATCGTCGTCATCGCCGCCGTCTCCTACGTGGTGATCGAAATTCTCAAGTACGTCCAGCGGCGCGCCGATCCGGCCCTCCGGCACGGAGGCGGGGGACGTTCGCCCCGGCCGGCGGCCGGCTCCCGGCAGGAGTCCGGAGCCGAAGGCGGGCCGCCCGGCCCGGAGGAGGAGCCATGACGTCGAGCCCACCGCTGGAGCAGCGCGCCGTCGCCGAGCTGATGAGCCGCGACCTGCTCACCATCGCCGCGGACGAGTCGGTGATCATGGCCTGGGAGCTGATGTGCCGGGCCGAGATCCACCACCTGCCCGTCGCGGACGTCGAGGGCGGCTTCCTCGGGGTCCTGGACGCCCAGACCCTCACCTCGTCCTGGAACGCCGCCGTTCCCCGCGAGGCCCGCCGCCCCGTCACGACCCTCCTGCCGTCCCCGCCGCCCGCGACGGTCCGCCCGTCGGCCACCGTCGCCGAGGCGGCCCTGGCCATGCTGGAGTGCGACAGGGACTACGTGGCGGTGACGGACGAGCACGGCGCCCTGGCGGGCCTCGTCACCGCACGGGACCTGATCTGCGCCCTCGCCGGGGTGCACCGCGAGATCCCGGCGCGGACCGGGGGCATGCCGTCCCTGTACCGGATCGAGCCAGTCCTCCCCCGCGAGACGCCGCCACCGCACCCGGGCCGGAGCAACATCGGCCCCGACTGATCCTGGCGGGCGACGCCCGAACGGCCGGTGGGGGGCACCCCCTCAGGCGGCGCTCAGGGCGGTGTGCCCAGGCGACGGGACGATCGCGACCGAGCAGGGGGCGTGGTGCAGCAGCGCCGAACTGGTCGCCCCCAGCAGCAGCGGATCCAGGTTTCCGGTGCCGCGGTCGCCGACCACGAGCAGGTCGGCGCCGTCGGCGGCGGTCAGCAGCGTCTCGCGGGGACGCTCCAGCAGCAGCGAGACGTCCACATGGACCTCGGGGTACCGCCGCCGCCAGGGATGGACGACCCGCTCCAGCATCGCGGCCCGCGCCTGGAACAGCCTGGCCTTGTCGGCGAACAGGGGCAGGTCGCTCTCGGGCACGGCGCCCGGCTCCCACGCCCCGTGCACGATGCGCAGGTCGCACTCGCGCAGCGCGGCCTCCTCGATGGCGAAGCCGACCGTCGCGTCCGCGTGCACCGATGCGTCGACGCCGGCCACCACCAGGCCGTGGCCGGCGTCCGCGGCGCGGACGGCGACGACGGGACGGCGGGTCCGCGCCGGGAGCTCCATCGCCGTCGAGCCCGCGGGCAGCCGGTGCCGCTCGGGCGAGCCGACCACGATCAGCTCCGCGTCGTTGGACTCGTCCACCAGCGTGTCGCAGGCGGGCTCCCGCCTCAGCAGCGTGCGCACCTTCCCCCGCGCGCCCAGATCGCGTGCGCGGCGCGCCCCCTTGCGCAGGAGGTTCTCCCCCGCCCGCTGGAGCACCGCCTGCACGCCGGCGTCCACGTGACCGCTCGGGTACGGCCAGTGCCAGCAGTAGCACAGCATCAGGTCGAGCCCGCGCAGCCGCGCGTCCTCCGCCGCCCAGCGCAGCGCGGGCTCGTTCTCCTCGGTCCCGTCATAGCCGAACAAGACGTTCGACCTCTGAGCCCTCGTCAGCGCCGCCATCCGTCCGGCCCCTTCCTCGAACAGAGGTCCCGACTTCAGTTTCGGCCGGTCGGAACCCGCGGGGCAGGGGCCGAAGGTCCCCCCGCGCCGGGTCGTCCGGTACTGCCGGGCTGGGCGGCGCGCCGCGGCTGGAGCCGCGCCCGCCCTCGGCGATCGCTGAGCCGGACCGTTCGAAGGGCCCTGCCCGGACGGGACGGACGGCGCCCGGCGATGTGACCTTGGCCCTCTCCCGCCCGGCGCGGGCGGCGCGGAGCATGGAGTCATGAGGGAGGAAGCCATGAGGAGCGCGGACGGGGCGGCGGGCCTCACCCGGGCGGAGTGCCTGCGCCTCATGCGCACGGCCGCCGTCGGCCGGATCGTCTTCACCGAACAGGCGCTGCCCGCCGTGGCGCCGGTCGGTTTCGTCGTCGACGGCGAGGACGTGGTCATCCCGGTGCCGCGCGGTTCCGGGCTGGTCACCGCGACCCGCGGCGCGATCGTGGCCTTCCAGGCCGACGACCTGGACGCCGCCGGCCGCACCGGATGGTCGGTCACCGTCATCGGACGGGCCCGGATCGTCCGCGACCCCGGAGAACGCGCCCGCGAAGCCCTCCGGTCCTGGACGGCCGGAACGGGGGCGGAGTTCATCCTCGTCTCCTGCCGGCGGGTCACCGGCCAGCGCGTCGGGGCGGTCCCTGCCGGCGACCGCGAGACCGCCGCCTGAACAGCGCCGGGGGCGGTCCTCGCCGCCCGTCCATCGCCCGGCACCCGCCCGACTAGCGCGAAAGGCCCGGCGACTGCCGGGCCCTGGCGATGCGGCGTCCATGTCGGTTCATGTCGGTCTATGTCGGTCCATGTCGGTGTCCGCTCATGGTGCGGGGACGCCTGCGGCGGGGACGACGGCGACCGGGCAGTGCGCATGGTGGAGGAGCCCGTGCGTCACCGCGCGCCTGCGCGGCACGGTCAGCCCCTCGCGCGGGTGCGAGCCGGCGACCACCAGGTCGACCTCGCGGGACGTGGCGACGAGCGCGGCGGCGGGGTTGTCCTGGACGATGTCCTCCACCACCTCCACGCCGGGGAAGCGCTTGCGCATCGGCGCGTGCGCATCGATGACGCGCCACCGGGCCCGCTCCTCGGCGCCGCGGGCGTCGAGGCCCTCTCCGGGCTCGTCCCGCCGCGCCCCGAACGGCCAGGCGTGCACGACGCGGAGCCTGGCCTCCCGCGCCGCGGCGGCCCGGAACGCGTACTCCAGGGCTGCGGAGTCGTCGCCGAGGCCGACGCCCACGGCGATCTCGCGGCGCTCGGCGGCGGGTTCGCCTCGCACCACCACGACCGGGCAGGCGGCGTGGCGGACCGCGCCCAGCCCGACCGAGCCGAGGACCAGGCCCGCGAACCCGCCCAGACCGCGGCAGCCCACCACCAGCTCGAACGCCTCCTCGGAATGGTCGGCCAGCGCCCGGACGGTGCGCGCGGACGCCAGTTCCGCGCGCACCGGCAGCTCCGGGCGCCGGGCGTGCGCGACGCGCTCGGCGGCGGTCAGCACCTCCTCGCCCTCCCGCGACAGCGAGACCACCTCGCCGGGGGCGGTGTTGAGCGGGACGTCGAATCCCCACCGCTCCACCGCGTGCAAGACCTTCAGGGGGCGCCCGTACCGGGCGGCCTCGTCGGCGGCCCAGGCCACGGCCCGGTCGGACGGGACGGAGCCGTCGGCTCCGACGATGATCGGATCGGACATGGTGGACTCCTCTCGCTTGCCCCCGGCGGACGTCCCGCCGGGGCGGCACCGGTCATCGGTCGATGGGCACCACGACCACGGGGCAGTGCGCGGGGTGCCGGACGGCGTGGTCGGCGGCCCAGTCGAGGGCCCGCCAGGCGTGGGCGGAGCCGTCGATGCCAACGATGATCTGGGTCGGCATGGCCCTTCCCCTCCGGCTCTTCCCGCCGGTCGCCCGAATGCCGCGGCGGCCGCGGACGGCCGCACGGGTTCGGCGGGCCGGGCGACCCGGCCGCCGGGGCGCGCCGGCGCGACAGCGCTCGGATGGCGAGCCTCCCTCGTCGGTCCTCAAGGTTCGCTACCAGGGTCGAACGAGGGCGACGGCGGTGGCAGGGCCTAACGTCCCGGGGCGCGGGCCCAACGTCCCGGCGCGTCCGGCGCCGGGGCCCCAAGCCCAGCTGGACCTTCCCCATGGCCTCGGGCAGCGCGTGGAACTGGTGGAGCGGGCGCCGCAGGGCGGGCAGGTCTCCGGCGGCCGCCGTCGCGGCGGCGCGCTCGGCGACGATCGCTCAGCGGCACATCGCGTCGATGAGGTCCGAGAAATGCGGGAACTCCGCCCGCGCGGCGGTCACGATCTCGGTGGGCGAACGGCGCCCCGGGGCGTGGCGTTCGGCGATCGCGCGGAAGGCGTCGTTCGGCTCCCCCGGGGAGGCGGGGTCGTCGAAGGCCTCCGCCGGCCCGAGGCCGGCGGCGAACAGCCAGAGCAGGTCGCCGAGATCGCGCGCGATCACGCCGCGGTCGCCCTCGGAGCCGAGATGGACCACGGGCTGGCCGGCGATTGGAACGCCGGGGCGCACCAGCCAGAACCCGGCGTAGTCGCCGGATCCGGTCGAGCCGAAGAAGCGGAACTCGCCGCCGTCGGCGTCCGGGTTGCCGGTCCAGAGGCGGAACCACCACGCCGTCTTCGCGGGGTCCTCGAAGCGGTCGTACGGTTCGAAGTCGCAGCCGCGCGCCTCGTCGGTCTCCTCGTCCCACTCCCATGCGAAGCCGACCGCGGCCGCCTCGGCGAGGGCGGCGGGCAGCGCGAGGTCCTCAGGCATGTCCGTCACCCCGGCAGATTAGGCGATCCTCGCCGCCCGCGGGGCCGGAGCCGAGGGTCAGCGGGAAGGCGGGGCCGCGCGGCCGGCACGCGCCCGGAACCGCTCCGGGGCCGGGCGCTCGCCCGACGCCGCTTCGGCGATGATCCGGCCGAGGAGCGGTGCGAACTTGGCGCCGTGCCCGGAGCACGGCGAGGCGACCGTGATCCCGCCGGCGCCGTCGACCACGAAGTCCTCGGTGGGGGTGTTGGTGAACAGGCAGGTCGCCTCCGCGTACGGCTCGGGGACGACGCCGGGCAGGGCCCGCCGGACGTAGTCGACGATCCGTTCACGGTTGGCCGGGTCGATCGCACCGGTCTGGGCGGCCGCGCTCCGGATCGGCCGTCCGCCGTTGAACTCGGCCACCTTCTGGCCGCTCCGGCCGTCCGGGAGGGCGGCGTCGCGGCCACCCGGCAGGCCGTAGACCAACCGGTCCGATTCCTTATGGATGAACGTCGGCCACGGTTCCCCTGGGACGTCGCGGTAGGGGAAGTGGTAGGCGTTCTCCTGCATCACCTGGAGTGGCGGGAACGCCGCCAGCAGCGAGTCCGGCAACGCGAGCTCGCCGAGCAGGTCGGGCAGCCAGCCGCCGGCGGCGACGACCACCTTCTCGGCCTGCTCCGCCCGCCCGTCCAAGCCCACCACCCGGTGACCGGTGCCCACCCGCTCGACCGACACCACCGGGCGGCCGGTCTCGACCCGGGCACCTTCGGCCCGCGCCAGCCGGAGCATGGCCCCCACCGCGGCCTCCGCGTCGACCACCCCGGCGGCCGGGTGCCACAGCACGTCGCCCCCGCCGTCGCCGAAGCGGAACTGCGGCCAGCGCGCCGCCGTCTCGGCGGCGGTGAGCAGCTCATGATCGACGCCGAGCCTCGCGAACACCGCGGCCAGCGCCGCCGGGTCCCGGGCCGCCCCGGCGTCCAGGGAGCCCGTGCGGGTGACGAGCCGCTCGCCGGACAGACGCTCCAGCTCCCGCCACTCGCGCCGTGCGTCGACGACCATCTGGACGTAGAACGGGTCGGCGTAGCCGTACCGGAGGATCCGCGCGGATCCGTGGGAGCTGCCCTCGGCGTTGGCCGGCGTGCCGCGCTCCAGCACCATCACCTCGTACCCGCGCCGGGCCAGCTGCCAGGCGGTCGCGGCCCCGACGAGGCCGGCCCCGACGACGACGTACGTGCCCATCGCGATGCCTCCTTCCCGCCTTGTGCAGGTTCATCACCGTAGGGTGGCGCGGTGGACAGCGATAGGTTCGTCGCCGGATTCGACTACCCGATGTTCGTGGTGACCACCGCCGATCCCGGCACCGGGGCGCGGGCGGGCTGCCTGGTCGGTTTCACCACGCAGACCAGCATCGAGCCGTTCAGGTTCCTGGTGTGCCTCTCCCGGCGCAACCGGACCTACCGCACGGCGGAGGCGGCGACGGTCCTCGCCGTGCACGTCCTCGGACGCGGTGAGGACCAGCAGGAGCTGGCGGCCCTCTTCGGAGAGCGGACCGGCGACGAGATCGACAAGTTCGCCCGCTGCTCCTGGCGTCCGGGCCCCGAAGGCGTGCCCCTGCTCAGCGGCGCCCCCCGCCGCATGGTCGGCCGCATCGTGGAGCGCGCCGACCTCGGCGACCACGTCGGGTTCCTCCTGGCCCCGATCGACGTGACGATCGGGGCCGAGGCGGCCCCGCTCACCTTCCGGGGCCTGCCCGACCTGGAACCGGGCCACGAGGCCGGCTGACGGTCCGCTTCTCCAGGCGGCTGCCGCGGGGCAGGGTGACGGCCAGGACGTTGCTCGGCGTGTCCAGCTCCAGGCGGTGCCAGCGTCCGCGCGGGACGATGGCGGCGGTCCCGGCCGTCAGCCTGATCTCCTCCTCCCGCTGCCCAGGTTCCTCCGGACGGAGGTAGAGGCGGATCATCCCGATGAGGCAGGACACGACCTCCTCGGCCTCGGGGTGGACCTCCCAGTGGTCGGCGTGGACGTCGGCGTCGGTCTTCGCGTGGAAGGCCGTCAGCCGCCATCCGTCCCGCTCGGGATCGAGCGCGCGCGGTCCGGCCTGGATCTCGCCGCCGCGGTGGAGGTGGAGGGAGCAGGAGAAGAGATCGATCGGAGTGACGGTCATTCCGGGACGTCCTTTCCGTGGCGGTCTGCTGAGGGCGAGGGGGCACCGCCGGTCAGTCCCGGACGGTCACCAGCTCGCTGCCGTCGGTCTGCTCGCTCTGCGACGGCGACGCGGTCCGGCGCAGCACGGTGAGGGCGATGAGGGCGGCGGCGGCCAGGAGTGCGGCGCCGAGGGAGAGGCCGAGCGCGTAACCGTCGTTGAGGGCCTGGGGTGTGGCGACGCCGTTGGTGCGGTGCTGCGCGGCGGTGCCGAGGGCGGCCAGTCCGAGGGAGGCGCCGATCTGCCGCGAGCTGTTGAGCAGCGCCGAGGCGGTGCCGGTCTCCCGGGCCGCGACGCCGGCGGTGGCGATGGACACGACGGGCGCCAGGCAGAGCCCGAAGCCCACGCTGGCGACGATCGAGGGCCCCAGCACGTCGGTGGCGTAGGCGCCGTCCGCGCTGATCATGCCGAACCAGGTGAACCCCGTCGCCGTGAGCAGCCCGCCGGCGACCAGCAGGGTCCGGGGGGCCAACCGGTAGCCCAGTTTGACGGCCAGGACCGATCCGGCGAGCACTCCCAGCGCGAACGGCAGGAACATGCTGCCGGTCAGCGCCGCTCCGTGGCCGAGGACGCGTTGCAGGTAGAGGGACATGAAGTAGAAGGACGAGGCCATCGCGGCGCCGACCAGGAGGTTGAAGGCGTTGGCTCCGGCCACCGAGCGGTTGGAGAACAGGCCCAGCCTGACCAGCGGGTCGCGGGCGGTGGTCCGCTCCAGGTGGAGGAACGCGGCCAGCAGCGCGGCGGCGACGGCCAGGGTCGTCAGGGTGACGGGCGAGGTCCATCCGTGCCGGTCGGTGCGCACGATCCCGAACACCAGCAGGCTCATGCCCGCGGTGGCCAGGACGGCGCCGAGGACGTCCGGGCGCCCGCTGCGGTCCGGGGGCGGACCGGCGGCGACCCCGCGCCAGGCCAGTGCCAGCGCGCCCGCGGCCATCGGCACGTTCACCAGCATCACCCAGCGCCAGCCGGCGTACTCGGTGAGCACGCCGCCGATCAGGACGCCGAGCGCGCCTCCGGCGGCGTTCGCCGCGCTCCAGATCCCGAAGGCCCGGACCCGCTCCCGGCCCGAGGGGAACGTCGCGGTCAGCAGCGCCAGCGCGGCCGGCGCCAGTGCCGCCGCGCCGACGCCCTGGGCGGCGCGGGCGGCGACGAGATGGCCCGGTTCCTGGGCCAGCCCGCCGGCGAGGGACGCCAGGCCGAACAGGCCGAGCCCGAGCAGGAGGACGGGTCTGCGGCCGTACCGGTCGGCGGCCTTGCCGCCCAGCAGGAGCAACCCGCCGAAGGAGAGCGCATAGGCGTGGATCACCCAGGTCAGGCCGACCGCGCCGAACCCGAGGCCGGCGGCGATCTGCGGGAGCCCGACGTTCACCACCGACAGGTCCAGCGACACCATGAACTGCACGACGGCCACCGCGGCGAGCGTGAGCCCGGGGCGGATCCCGCCCTTGTCTTCGATCGAGTGCATGCCTGACATCGTGGTCTTCGAGGAGGTCAGCGCACATCGCACGGGAGATGGCCTTTTGTCCTGACGCCCGGGGCGTACGATCGGTGCCACTACACCGCAGGATGGAGAAATTTCTCCGCCGTTCCGCCGAGGCATCTCGGCGGAAACAGCCCTAATCTGCACGAATGAGCTCCATGAACCGGTGGCGGCCGGTCGCTCAGGACGGCCTGCTCGCCGTGGCGATGGCCCTCTTCCTGTCGGTCGTCGTGGCCATCACCCCGCACGCGGGCGCGCTCGACCTCGCCGCCGCCCTGGCCGGCTCCCTCGCGCTCGTCGCCTGGCGGCGGGCGCCCCTGGTGACACTGGTCGTCAGCGCGGGCTGCATGCTCGCGCTCGCCGCGCACGTCCGGCCGGGCCCCGCCGCCGCCTTCCCCGTCATCGTGGCCGTGTTCGCCGCGTTCAGGGCGGGCCACCGGCTCGCCACGGCGCTGGTGGGCGCGGCCTTCCTGGGCGCCGGCCTGATGGTGCGGCTGCCCAGCGCCGACGGGTCCCTGCGCGATCTCCAGAGCCTCTCGCTGCTGGTCGGATGGTTCGTGGCGGCGGGCGTGACGGCGACGGTGACCCGGCACAGGCAGGCCTACCTCGAAGAGGCCGAGCGGAGGGCCGCCGAGGCCGAGCGCACCCGCGAGGAGGCGGCCCTGCGCCGCGCCGGCGAGGAGCGCCTGCGCATCGCCAGGGAGCTGCACGACTCCCTCACGCACAGCATCTCGATCATCAAGGTCCAGGCGGGGGTGGCCGTCCACCTGGCGCGCAGGCGCGGCGAGGACGTGCCGCCCGCCCTGCTCGCGATCCAGGAGGCCAGCGGCGACGCCATGCGCGAGCTGCGCGCCACCCTGGAGGTGCTGCGCGACGCAGGCGACTCCGACGGCGAGTCCCTCGCCAGCGGCCTCGACCGGCTCGACGACCTGGTGGAGCGGGCCCGCTCGATCGGGCTGCCGGCCACGATGGCGATCTCCGGCACCCGGCGCGACCTGCCCGCCGAAGTGGACCGGGCCGCGTACCGGATCGTCCAGGAGGCGCTCACGAACGTCTCCAGGCACGCGGGCGGCGCGGCCGCGGCGGTGCGCGTCGAGTACGCGGGCGAGGAACTGGTCGTGCAGGTCGACGACGACGGCGGGGCCGACCCGGACACGCCGCCCGTGCCCGGCACGGGCCTGCTCGGCATGCGCGAGCGCGTCGCCGCGCTCGGCGGGCGGCTGCGGGCCGGGCCCCGGCCCGAAGGAGGCTTCACCGTGCGCGCCGAGCTTCCCCTGGGAGATCGCTCGTGATCCGGGTGCTGCTCGTGGACGACCAGGCGCTCATCCGCGGCGGCTTCCGGGCCCTGCTGGAGATCGAGGACGACATCGAGGTGGTGGCCGAGGCCGCGAACGGCGAGCGGGGCGTCGCGCTCGCCGCCGAGCACCGGCCCGACGTCGCCCTCGTCGACGTCCAGATGCCGGTGATGGACGGCATCGAGGCGACCCGGCTGATCGCTGCCGACCCCCGCCTGGCCGGGGTCCACGTCGTGATCCTCACCAACTACGGCCTCGACGAGTACGTCTTCAACGCGCTGCGCGCCGGCGCCTGCGGGTTCATGGTCAAGGACACCGAGCCCGAGGACCTGGTGCAGGGCGTCCGGGTCGCGGCCCGCGGCGACGCGCTGCTGTCCCCCGCGATCACCCGCCGCCTGATCGGCGAGTACGTCGCGCGCCGCCCCGAGCCCGCCCCCGAAGGGCTCGACATGCTCACCAGGAGGGAGCGCGAGGTCACCCTGCTGGTGGCTCGGGGCCTGTCCAACGACGAGATCGCCGCCCATATGGTGATCAGCCCGGCCACCGTGAAGACGCACGTCAGCAGGGTGCTGGCCAAGCTGCACGTCAGGGACCGCGCCCAGCTCGTCGTGTTCGCCTACGAGTCCGGCCTCGTCAGCCCGCGGCGCGGCTGACCCCGCCCGGCGGCCTCATTCCCCGCGCAGGGACCTGACGGCCTCTTCGGCGGTGGGGTGGAAGACGAAGACCTGGTCGAGTCCGGTGATCTCGAAGACCCGGGTGAGGTCGGGGTTCAGCCCGGCGAGCACGATCCTGCTCTGGGCCGCCTGCGCCCGGCGGTAGCCGGCGATGAGCACGGTGATGCCGGTGGAGTCGCAGTAGTTCAGGTCCGTCACGTCGAGCACGGCGCCGCCGCCCGAGGCCAGCGGCAGGGCCTCCAGGGCCTCCCGCAGGCGGGGCGCCGTGTGGTAGTCGAGGTCTCCCGCGACGCGCAGGACGGGGACCTCCGCCCCCGCGGACGGGAGGTTGACGGTGAAGGTGTGGTCGGTCACCGAAGAGGCTCCTGTCCGGACGGTTCGAGACGGCAGGGCACGGAGAGAGCCAGCAGCGCCGTGTCGTCGCTGACTCCCGCGCCCAGTTCCGTGAGCAGTTTATGGACGTTCGCCAGCAGATTATCCGCTCCATCAGAGGGCGTGCTGGTCAGACGGGCGATGAGGCCCTCGTCGCCGAGCATCGCCCCGTCCGGGGCGCGGGCCTCGGTGAGGCCGTCGGTGTACATCAGGAGGGCGTCGCCGGGGGCGAGGCGCACGTCCGCCTGCGCGAAGCGCGGTTCGGGCAGTATCCCGATGAGCTGCCCGCCCGGTATCTCGACGGTTTCGACCGTGCCGTCCGCGCGGACCGCCAGGGCGGGCGGATGGCCGCCCCCGGCCAGCGTGACGGCGAAGGAGCCGTCCGGTTCGGAGGCGAGGACTCCGAACAGCGCGGTGCAGTAGCGGGGGTCGCTCTGGTACTCCCCCTTGAGGACGGCGTCGAGGTTGCCGAGCGCGGCGCAGGGGTCGGGCGCGTATACGGCGGCGGCGCGCAGGGTGTAGCGGGTGAGGGAGGTCAGGGCGGCGGCCTCGGCGCCCTTGCCGCACACGTCGCCGAGGAAGAACGCCCAGCGGCCGTCGTCCAGGGGGAACAGGTCGTAGAAGTCGCCGCCGACCTCGTCCTCGGAGACCGGGTGGTACGCGGCGGCGGCGTCGAGGCCGGGCACCTCGGGCAGGGCGGGCGGCAGAAGGGTGCGCTGCAGGGTGCGCACCAGGCGCTCGGCTCTGGTGCGCATGGTCCGCTCGGCCGTGATGGCGCAGATCGACGACAGCCGCCGTTCCAGCTCCTGGGCGACCAGGGCCGCGAGGTCGCCCAGGATGGCCAGTTGCCCCTCGGACGCGTCGCGGGGGCGGGTGTCCAGCACGTTGACGGTGCCGAGGCGGTGGCCGTCCGCGGTGGTGATGGGGGCGGCCGCGTAGAAGCGCACCCCCATCTCGCCGTGGACGAGCGGGTTGGCGGCCGTCCTCGGGTCGGTGAGCGCGTCCGTGACGACATAGGGGGTGTCGTGCAGGATGGCGGAGGCGCACAGTCCGGGGTCGCGGTCGATCTGCGACACCGCGTGCAGGCCGTGGGCCGCCTTGAACCAGATACGGTCGCTGTCCACGATGGCCACCGTGGCGATCGGCGCGTCGCAGCTGCGAGCGGCGAGGGAGGCGATGGTGTCGAACGTGCCGTCGGGCGGGGTGTCGAGTATCCGGTAGCGGCGGACGGCCGCGAGCCGCTCCCGTTCTGCGGCGGGGGCGGACACGGGTACGAGGTGGCGGGCAGGCTCCGTCACCGTCACCTCCTCTGGTCGGGACCGGGCGGCGGCAGTCCCGCCAGAAAAAGGGCTTTACCCTCTTTGTACTGCTTATCACTTCAGTCATGACCTGGACGGCCCGCGGTGCGGGGGGAGGCGGGACGCCACGGGCCGCGCGGCGCGACGGGCGTCCAGGGCCGGAGAAATGGTTGTTGCCTCCGCGTTTTCCGGGGTAAAGGCTTGGCCATCCGCGTGCGGGCGCGTGCGAGGTCCGGGGGACGCGGTTGGTGATCACCTGAGTGAAAGAGGGGTGTGGTGGCGCTTTCGGAGGACGCCGGGCGTCCTGAGGAGGCCGGACGCGAGCCGCGGGCGGGGGCCGGCCTGTTCTCCGGCGACGGGGAGATCGGCCCGGATCTCGCCGCGGTCGACTGGGCGGCGACGCCGCTCGGGACCCCGGACGGCTGGCCGCAGAGCCTGCGGACGGCGGTCGACATCCTGCTGTCGTCCAGGTTCTCGATGTGGATGGCCTGGGGGCCCGAGCTGACGTTCTTCTGCAACGCCGCCTACCGACGCGACACCCTCGGGCGAAAGTACCCGTGGGCGCTGGGCCGGCCGGCCGGCGAGGTGTGGAGCGAGATCTGGGACGACATCGGGCCGAGGATCGACACGGTGCTCAGCACGGGGAAGGCGACCTGGGACGAGGCGCTGCTTCTGTTCCTCGAACGATCGGGATATCCCGAGGAGACCTACCACACCTTCTCCTACAGCCCGCTGCGCGACGACACCGGCGACGTGGTCGGCATGCTCTGCGTGGTCAACGAGGAGACCGAACGGGTCATCGGCGAGCGGCGGATGGCGACCCTGCGGGAGCTGGGGTCCGACCCCAGCGTGATCCGGACGGAGGAGGAGACGCTCGCCTTCGCCGACCGGCAACTCGACCGCAACCGGAAGGATCTTCCTTTCACGCTGACCTACCTGTTCGAGGACGGCCGGACGGCACGGCTCGCGGGAGCGACCGGGGTCTCCCGCGACCATCCGGCCGCGCCCGCCGAGCTGGCTGTGGACGAACCACACGAAGTCTGGCCCGCAGCGGCACTTGCGCGGGGAGAATCGGTGCTGATGCAGCTCGATGATCCTCAGTTCGGGGTCCTGCCCTCCGGGGACTGGCCCCAGCCGGCGGCCCAGGCGCTGGCGGTGCCGCTGCTGCGGCAGGGCCGCGCGCCGTACGGGTTCCTGGTGGCCGCCCTGAACCCGTACCGCCAGCTGGACGAGGCCTACCGCGGCTTCGTGGAACTGACCGCCGGGCACATCGCGGCGGGGATCGGCAGCGCCCGCAGTTACCAGGCCCAGCGGCGGCGCGCCGAGGAGCTCGCCGAGCTCGACCGCGCCAAGACGACGTTCTTCTCCAACATCAGCCACGAGTTCCGCACCCCGCTGACCCTGATCATGGGTCCGGTGCAGGAGCTGCGCGCCCGCCTGGACGACACCGACGAGCAGGCGCGGCAGGAGCTGGACGTCATCCACCGCAACGGGCTGCGCCTCGGCAGGCTCGTCAACTCCCTGCTGGACTTCTCCCGCATCGAGGCCGGCCGGATGCAGGCGCGCTACGAGCCGGTCGACCTGCCCGAGGTCACCGCCGAGCTGGCCAGCGTCTTCCGTTCCGCCGTGGACAGGGCGGGCCTGGAGTTCGACGTCGAGTGCGACCCGCTCCCCGAGCCGGTGTACGTCGACCGCGACATGTGGGAGAAGGTGGTCCTGAACCTGCTCAGCAACGCGCTGAAGTTCACCTTCGACGGGGCGATCCACGTCCGGGTGGGGGTCGAGGACGGGCTGGCGCAGGTGACGGTGGCCGACACCGGGGTCGGGGTCGCCGAGGACGAGCTGCCACGGCTGTTCGAGCGCTTCCACCGGGTCGAGAACACCCGGGCCCGCTCCAACGAGGGCAGCGGCATCGGTCTGGCCCTGGTCAAGGAGCTCGTCGGCCTGCACGGCGGGACCATCACCGCCACCAGCAGCGAGGGCGAGGGCACCCGCTTCACCGTCCGGCTGCCGTTCGGGGCCGACCACCTGCCCGCCGGCGCGGTCGCCCCGGCGCGCCCCTCCACGGCGGCGTCGGTCACCGCCGACCCCTACGTCCAGGAGGCGCTGCGCTGGCTCCCCGCCGAGCATCCCGGCGGCGGGGACCCGAACTCGACCGACCCGACGCCGGCCGGGCCGGTCGCGGCGCTCGCGCCCGAGGCGCCGGCGCGGGTGCTGGTCGCCGACGACAACGCCGACATGCGCGAGTACCTCACCCGGCTGCTGCGCGGCGCCGGCTACGAGGTCGACGCCGTCGGCGACGGCCGGGCCGCCCTCGACGCGGTCCGCGAGACCGCGGTCGACATGGTGGTCAGCGACGTGATGATGCCGTACGTGGACGGGCTGGAGCTGGTCGCCGCGCTGCGCGGCGACCCGCGCACCGCCGCCCTGCCGGTGCTGCTGCTGTCGGCCCGCGCGGGGCAGGAGGCCTCGATCGAGGGTTTGCGGGCGGGCGCCGACGACTACCTGCTCAAGCCCTTCGCCGCCGCCGAGCTCCTGGCCCGCGTGCGGGCCAACGTGGAGCTGGCCCGGCTGCGCGGGCACCACGCCCGGTGGCGCAGCGCGCTGGTCGACTCCCTGCAGGAGGCGTTCTTCGTCTGCGACGAGGACGGCGCCGTCATCGAGTTCAACACGGCCTTCACCGACATCCTCGGCTACGGTCCCGCCGGGCTCCCCTACCCCCCGCGGCCTCCCTGGTGGCCGGACGGGAGGACCGACCTCGAAGCGCACCGGGAGGTCGCCAAAGCCTTCGGCGGCATGCTGGGGAGGGAGCGCGGCACCTTCGACGTACCCGTCAGGCACCGCGACGGCCACCGGGTCTGGGTCAGCGTCGCCTTCAACCACGTCCACGACCCCGAGACCGGGCGCCGGGTCATCGTCGGCACCTTCCGGGACATCACCGCCGACCACTACGCCATCCAGCGCGAGAGCGCCCTCGCGGCCCTCAGCATGCGCCTCACCGAGGCCGTGAACCTGCGCGACACCCTGGCCGGCGCACTGGAGGAGCTGCGGGACCTCTGGTACGCCGAGCGGGTGCTGGCGGCCGTCTTCGACGGCGGACCGCCCGCGCTGACCTCCACCGAGCCGGGGCTGACCTGGCAGGACCTGCCCGAGGAGCGCCGCCGGGACCTGGCGGCGCTGCGCGAGCACCCGACCCTCACCCCCGTCGCCGAGCACCCAGCCGCGATCACGCTCGAACACCCCCACGGCATCCTCGTCCTCTGGATCGACCTGAACGAGCGGCGACCCTTCACCGACCAGGACCGGCTGCTGCTGTCCCTGCTCGCCGGACGCCTCGCCCAGGGGCTGTCCCGCGCCAACCTCATCGACCAGCAGCGCGAGACGGCCCTCGCCCTGCAGCGCTCCATCCTCGGCCCGTCCGAGCTGCCCGTCGGGTTCGCCGTCCGGTACGAGCCCGCGGCGCGGCCGCTGGAGGTCGGCGGCGACTGGTACGACATCTTCGCTCTCCCCGACGGCCGCATCGGCATCATCGTGGGCGACTGCGTCGGCCGCGGACTGGAGGCGGCCACCGTCATGGGCCAGCTGCGCAGTGCCTGCCGGGCCCTCCTGCTCCAGGACGCCGGCCCCGCGCGGACCCTCACGGCCCTCGACCGCTTCGCCGCCGGCATTCCCGGAGCCCGGTGCTCCACCGTCTTCTGCGGCGTCCTGAACCCCGCGACCGGCGACCTCACCTACTCGAGCGCCGGGCACCCGCCCGCCATCCTCGCCGGACCCGACGGCACCACCCGGCTGCTGGAAGGCGGCAGGTCCGTCCCGATCGCCGTCGGCTCGCCCCGGCCCCGGCCCGACGCCGCGGCCGTCGTCCCCGCCCGGGGCACCGTGCTGCTGTACACCGACGGCCTCGTCGAACGCCGCCGCCGCTCCCTGCACGAGGGCATCGAGCGGGTCGGCCACGCCGTCCAGGACGGCGGCAAGCGGGGAGTGGACGAGCTCGCCACCCACATCATGACGAGCCTGGCCCCGCCGGACGGCTACGACGACGACGTCGCGCTGATGCTGTACCGGCATCCCGCGCCGCTGGACGTGAGCTTCCCCGCCGAGTCCTCGCAACTCGCCCCGCTCCGGGAGGCGCTGCGCGGCTGGCTCGCCCAGTGCCAGCTCCCCCGCCGCACCGCCCAGGGCGTGCTGGTGGCCGCCGGCGAGGCCTGCGCGAACGCCGTCGAGCACGGCCGGCCCGCCGCCGGCGTGCACACCGTCCGGCTGCGGGCCGAGGCCTTCGTCGACCAGGTGCACCTGACCATCGCCGACACCGGCCGGTGGAAGCCGCCCCGCGCCGGCGCCGACCACAACCGCGGGCGCGGCACCGGGCTGATGCGCGCGCTGATGAACAAGCTCACGATCACGCCCGGACCGGACGGCACCACCGTTCACATGCACACCAGGATTGGCTCATGAGCACACCCCTGACCCTCACGACCGCCCGGCGCCCGGACGGGAGGGCGCTCGTGACGGCCGTCGGCGAGATCGACATGAGCAACAGCGGGAACCTCGCCGCCGCACTGGACACCGCGCACGGGGACGCGGGCAAAGTCGTCCTGGACCTCAGCGCGGTCGAGTACCTTGATAGCGCGGGCCTGAGCGTCCTGTTCGACCATGCGGACCATCTCGAACTGGTCGCTCCGCCGCTCCTGGAACCGGTGCTGACCCTCTCCGGGTTCCCGGAGCTGGCCACCGTCCACCTCACCCCGCCCGACGCCGCACCGCGCAGGACCGAGCACAACTGACGTCCACGGCGCACCGGCGGCGCCGGGCCCCGACCCACAGGAAGCGGAACGACGTGGAGGCAACGCCATGGCCGAGGTGACCGGCCACGCGCGGGACGGCTGGACAGTGATCACGATGACCGGGGATCTGGCACTGGACACCGCGCAGCAGGTCGAGCAGCGGATGCGCCGGCTGCGCAGCGAGCACGGCGAGCACCTGGTCCTCGACCTGAGCGGCCTGCGGTACCTGGACTCGGTGGGCCTCAGCCTGCTGATGCGGTTCTACCTGGCGGCCGAGGGGCGCGGCGGCAGCGCCGTGCTGGCCGGCCCGCTGCAGGACGCGGTGCGCCGCGTCCTGCAGATCACGCACGTCGACGAGCGCCTGACCATCCATCCGACCCTCGACGCCGCGCTGGCCGGGTCGCCGCCGCCGGGCGCCGGGCCGCGGGACGGCTGAGTCCGCGACTCGGACGCCGGGAACGGCCATGCACCAAGGTCGTTACAGGAAATACTATTCCTCAAAGAATGCTCGTATGATGACGCTCTGAGCACGGCCTCCTCCCACCCGGCGGCGGACCCCGCCGACCGGCGGTCACCGCGCCCCCGCGGCGGGGAAGGCGGACGCGGGAAGGCGAGGCGGGCGGATGGAGAGCGCACCGAGACGGCGCGACGACAAGCCGTGGAAGTTCCTGACCAACCACGCGCGGGTTCTGATCGTCATCGCGCGCGACCCCGACCTGCGGGTCCGCGACGTCGCCCAGGACACCGGGATCACCGAGCGCGCGGCCCAGCTGATCATCACGGATCTGGAGGAGGCGGGCTACCTCACCCGCACCCGGATCGGACGCCGCAACCGCTACACCGTCAACGCCGACCGCCCCTTCCGGCACCCCGCCGAAGCCGACCACGACGTCCAGGCCCTCATCGAACTGTTCGCAGGTCGTGACGCACCGCCCGGCCCGGCCCGGTCTGCGCCCGGCGCCACCGGCGCTCCCGCGCCGGCGCGGGGCCGGTAGAAGGTGCGGCGCGGCGGGAGAGCCGGCCGGACGGGCCACGGGCGCCGGTGCGTTACGGTCGCGGTCGGGCAGGTCACACAGGACTCGGATGCGTCACGGAGCAGTGCGCCGCTGATGCATAGTTGCCATAAGGCAACTACTATCGGCGCGGCACCTGCGGGGCGGAGGGGGAAGGGTGGTGGACGGACTGATGTCGCACGGTCTTGAGACGACCGGCCTCGAGGCGACCTCTTCCGCGCCGCCCGGACCGCGCATGCCGGTCGCGATCACCGGCGCCGCCGACGGCGGGCCTGATCTCGGGCCGCTGCGGGTGCTGCTGGTGGAGGACGATTCCGCCGACGCGCTCCTGGTGGAGGACACGCTCGCCGACACCGGGCTGCGCGCGTCGCTGCAGTGGGTGCGTTCGCTTCCCGAAGCGCGGGGCCCGTTGTCGGCGAACCCCGTGCCCGACTGCGTGCTGCTGGACCTGCACCTGGGCGAGTCGCAGGGCCTGACGGTGCTCCGGCAGGTGCTGGAGTGGGCGCCGGGCGCCGCGGTGGTGGTGCTGACCGGGCTCGCCGAGTCGCAGGCGGGCACCGCGGCGATGGCCGCCGGCGCGCAGGACTATCTGTCCAAGGACCACCTGGAGGCGGATCGGCTCGGGCGGGCGATCCGGTACGCGGTGCAGCGGCGCCAGGTCCAGCAGGCGGTCGCGGCGCTGCAGGTCCAGCGGATGCGGGCCCAGGAGAACGCCCGGCTGGAGCGCGGGCTGCTGCCGCGCCCGAGGGTGTCCAATCCGCGCCTGCGGGTCGTCTCGCGGTACCGGCCGGGCCGGGCGCACTCCCTGCTGGGCGGGGACTTCTACGACGTGGTGGAGACCGGCGACGGGCTGGTGCACGCGGTGATCGGGGACGTGGCCGGGCACGGTCCCGCCTCGGCGGCCCTCGGCGTCAGCCTGCGGGTGGCGTGGCGATCGTTCGTGCTGGCCGGAGCCCGTGGAGCGCGGGTGGTCGAACTCCTGGAGGAGCTGCTGGCCGGGGAGCACGGCGGCTCCGAGATGTTCGTCACCCTCATCACGGCGACGCTGTTCCCCGACCGGCCCGTGGCGCGGGTCGTGCGCGCCGGGCACCCCGGGTTCCTGCTGCACGGGAACGGCGAGGTCCGGCTGGTCGAGCCGCCGGGCGGGCTGGGCGTGGGCATGGTGCCCGGGCTGGCCGGCTGGCGCGAGCACGACGTCCCGCTGCCGGCGGGGGCCTCGCTCGTCCTGTTCACCGACGGCCTGTTCGAGGGCCAGATCAACGCCGAAGGCCGGCGCCTGGACCTGACCGGCCTGCTCCAGCTCGCCCAGGGGCACCGCACGCTCTCCCCCGACGACTTCGTCGACACACTCATCACCGACGTCGAGGCGGCCTCGCTCCAGCACGGCGGCCTGGACGACGACGTCGCCGTCATTCACCTTGGATGGACCCCCACATGAGCACACCGCCCCTGACGGCGCGGGACACCGAGACGGCCGAATCCGCCGGTCTCCCCGCACCGGCCCCGGCGAGCGGCCCCCCGCGACGGCGGGGACTGACCGTCCGGACCTGGTTCATGCTGGCCGCGCTGCTGATCGTCGTACTCACCGTCACCGGCGCGGTGGCGGTCCAGAGCCTGCTGGAGGACACCGCGCGGGCCTCGGACCGGCTGGTGGACAGGATCGCGCCGGTGCAGGTCGAGGCGAGCCGGATGCAGATGGCCATGCTCAACCAGGAGACCGGCGTGCGGGGCTACGCCCTGGCGGGCGACCGGCAGTTCCTGCAGCCCTACACCGACGGGCTGGCCACCGAGCAGGAGTCTTTCGCGCGGCTGCAGCGGCTGCTGGCCGACGAGCCCGAACTGCGGGCCGACCTCGACGCGATCCAGCGGACGATCGGGGCGTGGCGCCGCGACTACGGCGCAGTCGTCATCGACAAGGTCCGCGAGCAGGGGCCCGGCGGCGAGGCGGCCGCCACCGCGGCCCGGGGCAAGCCCGCCTTCGACCAGGTCCGCGCCACCTGGGCGATCCAGAACCGCCACCTGGCCGAGGTCCGCGCCGAGAGCCGCGCCGACCTGCGCCACACCCGCACCATGCGGGACTGGACGCTGACCGCCCTTTTCATCGCGCTGCTGGTGACCGCGGCGCTGCTGGCGATCCTGCTGCACTACACCGTGGACCGGCCGCTGCGCATGCTCCGCTCCGCTTCACGCCGGGTCGCCGACGGCGACTTCACCCATGTCATCGGTGCGCACGGCCCCGCCGACGTGCGCGACGTGGCCCACGCCGTGGAGGCGATGCGCGGCCGGATCACGATGGCGCTGGAGCAGTCCACCGAACGCGAGCGCCTGCTCCAGAGCCAGACCGCTGAGCTGGACGCGCAGACCGTCGAGCTGCGCCGCTCCAACGCCGAGCTGGAGCAGTTCGCCTACGTCGCCAGCCACGACCTGCAGGAGCCGCTGCGCAAGGTCGCCTCGTTCTGCCAGATGCTGGAGCGCCGCTGCGCCGACCAGCTCGACGACCGCGGCCGCCAGTACATCGCCTTCGCGGTGGACGGCGCCAAGCGCATGCAGGTGCTGATCAACGATCTGCTGACCTTCTCCCGGGTCGGCCGCCTGCACCAGCACCAGCGGACGCTCTCGCTGGGTGAGCCGCTGGACCAGGCGCTGGCCAACCTCGACGACGCCGTCACCGAGGCCGGCGCCCGCATCGAGCGGCCCGACGACCTGCCGGAGCTCACCGCGGACGCCACGCTCATGGTGATGCTGTGGCAGAACCTGATCGGCAACGCGGTCAAGTTCCGCTCCCCCGACCGCGACGTGGTCGTCCGCGTCACCTGCGAGCGGGAGGACGGGCACTGGCACCTGACCGTCACCGACAACGGGATCGGCATCCCCGCCGAGTACGCCGACAAGATCTTCGTCATCTTCCAGCGGCTGCACAGCCGCGACGCCTACGCCGGCACCGGCATCGGCCTGGCCCTGTGCAAGAAGATCGTCGAGTACCACGGCGGCCGGATCTGGCTCGACCCCGACCGCGAGGAAGGCTCCCGCTTCCACTTCACCCTCTCGGCCGAAGAGCAGTCCGCCACGCCCGCCGGCGCGGCGGCCTCCGATGAAGCCCCGACCGGCCCGATCTCGGACGGCGCCGGCGCATCCGCCGCGGGCACGCCCGACGGCGACGTTCCCTCCTCGACCACCGACCTCCAAGGAGCCAGTTCGTGACCAGCACTGCCGTCCAGCCCATCACCGTCCTGCTGGTCGAAGACGACCCCGGTGACGAGCTGATGACCCGCGAAGCCTTCGAGCACAACAAGGTCGGCAACACGCTGCAGGTCGTCCGCGACGGCGCGGAGGCCCTGGACTTCCTGTACAAGCGGGCGGACCACGTCGGCGCGCCCCGCCCGGACCTGGTCCTCCTCGACCTCAACCTGCCAAAGCGCGACGGCCGCGAGGTCCTGGAGGAGATCAAGTCCGACCCGGAGCTGGCCTCCATCCCGGTGGTGGTGCTGACCACGTCGTCGGCGGAGGAGGACATCCTGCGCAGCTACAAGCTGCACGCCAACGCCTACGTCACCAAGCCCGTCGACTTCGACCAGTTCATCCAGGCCATCCGGCAGATCGACGACTTCTTCGTCACCGTCGTCCGCCTCCCCACCCGCCACTGACCCCGCCCCCGCTCCGTCGCCGCACCGCCGGGTGGTCGGCGGGGCGCGGCGGGGGTGGTGCGCACCGATGTTCTTCGACGGCTTGACCGCGCCGTCGCGCGGCGCATTGCGATGTGCTTGCGGCCCGTGGGCGAGACCGGTCAGGAATCGAGAAGCGCGGGTGAAGAAGCCGCGGCTAGCGTGATCGGCATGGACATCACCATTCACACGAGCTTCCTCCCGCACGACGACCCGGACGCCTCGCTGGCCTTCTACCGCGACACGCTCGGCTTCGAGGTCCGCAACGACGTCGGCGGCGGCAGGATGCGCTGGATCACGGTCGGTCCGCCCAAGCAGCCCGACACCGCGATCCTGCTGGCGCCGCCGGCCACCGATCCCGGCATCACCGACGACGAGCGCCGCACCATCGCCGAGATGATGGCCAAGGGGACCTACGGCTGGATCCTGCTCGCCTCCCCCGACCTCGACGACACCTTCGACAGGGTGCAGGCCGCGGGGGCCGAGGTCGTCCAGGAGCCGATCGAGCAGCCGTACGGGGTGCGCGACTGCGCGTTCCGCGATCCCGCGGGCAACCTGATCCGCATCCAGGAACTGCGCTGATCCCTGGGGGCTCGCGGCTTCGGACCGGGTGCGTCGTCCGGTCCCGCGCAGTTCCTGCGCGCTCGGCAGTGCTGAGTCCGAGTCGGGTGGTTGAGGCCTGTTCATAGAAACTTGGCGGCTTTGTATCGACTACGCCTATCCGCAAGGTCATCATGGCGGCTGGTCGCCCTCGATCCGGGCGCGGTCCGGGTCAGGGGGAAATCGTCCCCTTCGGGACGCATTCGTTCGTAGGAGGTACCTGTGCTCAAGCAGCGCTCCCGGCCGTCCTGGACGAAACGAGCCGCCGTCACCGCGGTGGCCGCGACATGCGCGACGGGCGTCACCGCCAACGTCCCGGCGAGCGCGACGGTCTACGGCTCCTGCACGATCTCACGCTGCTCCGACGGCCGGTACGCCGCCTCGGTGTGGGGTGGGAAGGGATGGCCGTCCAGCTCAGGCTGGTACTCCTGGCCGGACGGCCTGTACAACTACACCGGCGGCGTCTACCACAACTACGACGGCCAGCTCCCGGCCGGAACGTCCTACCACGAGTACGACGTGTACTCGCGGACGAGGGGCTCCTCGCGCGACGCCTACCGGATCGTCCACAGCAGCACCGGCACCGTCTACTTCTCGCCGGACCACTACTCCAACTTCTACAAGCTCTCCTAGGGACGGGACCCGTCCGATGACCTCGCTGCCACCCTGGTTGACGCTGACCAGCGATCCGGTGCGGGCGGCCGTCGACGGGCACGCGTGCCGGACCCGCGCCGCCTTGTTCCACGAGGCGGCACGGGCCCTCGGCTTCCCGGACTACTTCGGACACAACTGGGACGCTTTCCTGGACTGCCTGCGCGACCTCGACCGTCCCGTCCTCACCGTGGCGCGCGCCGACGAGCTCCTGGCGGAGGAGGACCCGAGGGATCTCGCGATCCTTCTGGAAATCCTGGCCGAGCGGGATGTGCCCACGACCCTCGCCACCGCCTCCGAGCGCATGCCCGGCTTGCGCACCCGCCTGGCCGCCGCCCTCCCGTCGCCTGAACGATAGGGTCCTCACCGCTGCACTTCCGGCTGTCGAGATGGTTGGAGCATCGCTGGTGCGAACGCGTCTGCTCGCCCAGGTACGGGATCGGGTCAACCGGTTCAACGCCGAACGTGACGCGACACTGGTCCTGTCCCCCCGAGCGGTCGCCGACGCGGTGGATCTGATCTGCTCGGTCCCGGACCCTGTGGACGACGTCGAGGTCGCGCAGGCGGCGGGATGGCTGTTCTGGCTGCGCTTCGCCGCCCGCGGTTCGGCCGAGGGCGAGCCGGACCTCAGCGTCGCCCTGGAGCTGCTCAATCCGGTGTACCGGCTGGTTCCGGCCGGGATCCCCCCGTTGATCGGCGAACTGTTCGACGGCGAGCCCCCGTCCGCCCCGGACGGCGGCGGGCTGCTGGCCCGCCTCGGCCGCATGCTCTACCGGGACACGCTCGCTTCGGAGGACGCCGGCGCCCTGGACCGGGCCGTCGAGCTGTTCCGGCTGGCGGCCGGGGCCACCGGGCCGGACCACGCCGAGCACGGCCGCTGCCGGACCAACCTCAGCAGCGCGCTGCTGACCCGGTTCGAGCGGACGGGTGCGCCGCAGGACCTGGAGGAGTCGATCGCGTTCGGCCGGGCGGCGGCCGAGTGCGCCGTAGCGGGCGAGCCCGACGGCGCCCTCTACCTCTCCAACCTCGGCAACGCCCTGCTGACCCGGTTCGAGTACCTCGGCGGTGAGCCCGACCTCGACGCCGCGATCGAGGCCGGACGGGCCGCGGTCACCTACTGGCCCGACCACCCTGACCGCGCCGCCATGGCGTCCAACCTCGATCTCGCCTTACGGACCAGGGAGGCCCTGCTCCACCGGGTGACCGGCATGGACGAGCTGATCGACCTGGCGCGGGACGCGGTGATCACGACCTCGCCCGACCACCCCGCGCACGCCGGGCAGCTTTCGCAGCTCGGCCACGCGCTGCTGGCCCGGTTCGAACGCGCCGGGGATCCGGCGGATCTGGACGAGGCGGTCGAGGCCCATCGGGAGGCGGTGGCCGTCGCCGCACCGCAGGACGCCGAGCGTCACGCCTACCTGTCCGAGCTCAGCGACGTCCTCCGGATCCGGTTCGTCCAGACCGGTGATGAGCTGGACCTGGCCGACGCGGTCGAGGCGGGACGAGCCGGGGTGGCGGCGCCCCGCCCCGACGACCCCGATCTGTGCGGACGCCAGTCCAACCTCGCCAACGCCCTGTGCGAGCTGCACCGGCGGACCGGCGGCCGGAAGGAGCTGGACGAGGCGGTCGCGCTCGCCCGGCGGGCCGCGGCCGCCACTCCGGCGGATGATCCCGAACGTCCCTCGTGCCTGTCGAACCTGTGCGACATCCTCCGCATGCGGTTCGAGCTCACCGGGGACGAGGCCGACATCGACGCCGCGGTCGAGGCCGGCCGCGCCGGGGTCGCCGCCGCGCCGCCCGGCCATCCGCACCTCCCGGCCCATCTCGGCAACCTCGGAGCGGCCTCGCTGTCCCGGTTCCGCGGCACCGGCGGCCAGGCGGACCTGGACGAGGCGGTCGAAGCGCTCCGGATGGCGGTGGCCGCCGCGCCGGACGCGAGCCCCCACCGCGGGACGATGCTGGCGAACCTGGGCGGCGCGCTGCAGATCCGGTTCGACTCCCTGCAGCGCCGCGAGGACCTCGACGAGGCGATCGACACCTGCCGGGAGGCGGTTCTCGCCACCCCGGCGGACCACTCCAGCAGGGGCGTGCGCCTGGCCAACCTCGGCGCGGCCCTGCAGTCCCGGTTCTCGCTCGGCGGGGAGCGGGCCGACATCGACGAGGCGGCCGAGTCCGTCCAGGCCGCCGCCGCGGCCGTCCCGCACGGCCACCCGCGCCGTGCCGGGGTCCTGTCGAACCGCGCCCTCGTCCTGCTCCGGCGGTACGAGCACACCGGCGAGGCGGCGGACCTGGACGCCGCGGTCGGCGCCGCCCGCGCCGCGGTCGCCGCCATCACCCCCGACCATCCCGACCGCGCCGGGTACCTGGCCAATCTGGGCCAGGCGCTCGGCGCCCGGTTCACCCGCACGGGCGCCGGACCGGACCTGGACGAGGCACTCGCGGCGTGCCGGGAGGGATCGGCGGCCGAAGCCGCCCCTCCCCGCGTCCGCGCGGTCGCGGCCGCCCGCTGGGCCAGGCTCGCCGCCGAGGCCGGGCGGTGGGAGGAGGCCGTGCGCGGTTACGCGGCGGTCGTGGACCTGATGGGCCGCACGGTCCCGCGGGGCCTCGATCGCCGCGACCAGGAGATCCTCCTCGGCGACATGGGCGGGATCGGGTCGGACGCCGCCGCCTGCTGCGTGCGCGCCGGGCAGGTCGAGTACGGGGTCGAGCTGTTCGAGCAGGGACGCGGGCTGCTGCTCGGCCAGGCGCTCGACACCCGCACCGACCTCACCGCGCTCTCGGAGCGGCACCCGGACGAGGCCGGACGGTTCACCGCCCTCTGCGCGGAGCTCGACCGTCCCGCGCCCGCGGCGGGAGTCCCTGGCAGCGGCGCCGTCCCGGTACCCCAGGCATCGGTGGAGCGCCGCGCCACGGCCGCGGCGTTCGACCGGCTCGTCGCGGAGATCCGGGAACTGCCCGGATTCGATCGCTTCCTGCGCCCGCCCGCCGTCCGCGACCTCGCGCCGGCCCGCGGTCACATCGTGATCGTCAACGTGTCGGGCCTCGGGTCGCACGCGCTGGTCCTGGACGCCGACGCCGGCGCCACGGCCGTGCCGCTGCCCGCGCTCACCCCTGACGCGGTGGTGGCGGAGGTCGGCGCGTTCCTGGCGGCGGTCGAGGAGATCGGCGCCAAGGAGGCCAGGTCGTGGGCGGCCGGGCAGCGCCGGATGTCGCGGACGCTCGAATGGCTGTGGGACGCGGTGGCCGGTCCGGTGCTCGACCACGTCGGTGTCGGCGGGCCGCCCCAGGACGGCGCCCCGTGGCCGAGGCTGTGGTGGTGCCTGTCAGGGCTGATGTCGTTCCTCCCGGTGCATGCGGCGGGGTACCACGGCACCATGGCCGACGCGGCCCCGGAAACGGTCGTCGACCGGGTCGTGTGCTCGACGACCCCGACCGTCCGGGCCCTGGCCCACGCGCGCCGCGGCGCGGCGGACGCGGTGCGGCCCGGCGGTGGCCCGGCGGTCGCCGTGGCGATGCCCCGCACGCCCGGCGCCCGGTCCGACCTGCCGGGGGCGGAGGCCGAGGCGGCCCTGATCGGCCGGCGCTTCCCGGGCGCGGTGGACGTCCTCACCGGCTCGTCCGCCACCCGCGAGGCGGTGCTCGCGGCGCTGCCGAAGGCCCGATGGGCGCACTTCGCCTGCCATGGGCACAGCGACCTGGCCGACCCGTCGTCCAGCCACCTGCTGCTGGCCGACCACCAGACCCGGCCGCTGGCGGTGACGGACCTCGCCGGGCTGCGCATGGACGGCGCCGAACTCGCCTTCCTGTCGGCCTGCTCGACCGCCCGGCCGGGGGCACGCCTCGCGGACGAGGCGATCCACCTGGCGTCGGCGTTCCAGCTCGCCGGCTACCGGAACGTGATCGGCACCCTGTGGCCCATCGGGGACCGGCACGCCGTCGACATCGCCGACCTCGTCTACACGGCCGTCGCCGACGGCGGAGACGTCGCCGGCGCGGTCCACGCCGCGACCCGCCGGATGCGGGACCGGTGGCCGGGCTACCCCTCGGTGTGGGCGTCGCACGTCCACGTCGGTGCCTGACCGGGCCGCCCGTACTACGGAGTGAGCCTCTCGAAGGGGCAGCCCAGCAGGATCTCCGCCGCCTGCCGCGGGTAGTCGTCGTCGTCCGGCACCAGGAGCAGGTCACGTGACGTGCCCGGTCTTCTGCCGGGAAGGCCATGGCAGTGGGCGATGAAAGGCGACGGGCCGGTACCGGCGCCCCCCTCGACCGGCACGGCATCCCTCGTCTCGAAGAGGAACCGGCCGTCCGTGACCGTCACGAGAGCGATGCCGTGCGCTCGCGCGAAGGCCACGGCACCGCTCTGGTACGTGGCGGTGGACACCATGACGCCCTTGTGCGCGCCGACGCTCTGGACCTTCTGGTGGAGCACCTGCACCAGCTCGCGCTTGATCGGGTTCCGGTGGTGCTTGGCCTCGACCACGACCAGGAAGTCCATGCCAGCGAACCGGTAGCGGACCGTCGCGTCGAGGTCGTAGGTCCCGTCGGAGCCGGCCACCTTCTCATGCAGCGTGACGCTCAGCCCGCTCACGTGCGGGGCGGCCGACCCGAGCAGCCGATCGGCGACGAACTCCTCGAACTCCGCTGGGGTGATGCCGGGCCGGGGGTGGGCCGCGGCCGGCGACGCCACCGGGGTCTCCTCCTCGCTCACGTGTCGGATCCTACGAGTTCGCCGCTCCCGCTCGCTGATCCATACGGCGATCCGCGGAACCCGGCGTGCGCCCGCAGACGGCTGAGCAGTCAGGCCGGTTCGACCAGGAAGACCGGGCGGTCGGAGTCTGGGGGCGCGGTCGCGTTCGGGCCGGTGTCGAAGGCGGCGCGGACGAACGGCACGACCCGGTACTTGCGGCGGTAGGCACTGACGATCCGGTGCCTGCGGTCGTCGTCGATCTCTGTGAGGCGCACCTGGCGGAAGCGTCGCCCGCGGCCGAGTTCGGCCCGGCCGTCGGAGCGGGCGTTGCGGACCCAGTGGGTCTCGCCGAAGGGCGAGACGAGCCACTGCCGGCCGTCGAGTTCCAGAAGCGCCACCGGAGCGGTGCGAGACAGGCCGCTGCGACGGCCGCGAGTGCGCAGCAGGACGAGGGGGCCCATCGGAAGGCCCCAGGTCAGCAGCCGGAAGGGCACCCGGTTCATCCGCGCCAGCCGCGGCGGAAGGTCGGCGCCGGTCATGATCGCTCCCGAGCCGCCGCGACGCCGCCCGGCCGCCCCTGCGCCCCTCCGCTCCGCCGGGACGCCCGGCTCGGTCTGCGGCTCACCGTCTCCGCACGCATCGCCCACCTCCACGTTCGACTCTAACCGGTGGTATTTCCTCCGTTTAATCATGGCATGTCGAGGAGCGTTCGCACAAGACTAAGTGGAATGATGGTCTCCGTTTGCCGGTGGCAGCCTGCCCCTGCCTGAAGCCGCTTCGCGCAGTTCGAGGCCGATCGGAAAACGTTCCGACGGCCTGCCGAACGACCTGATCGCGACGGCCGCCGCCCTGCCGGTCCGCCAGGCCCGGAGGGGACCGGATCACCGGTAGCGTCGGGGCATGCGGCTTCACGTGGGGTGCGCGATGTGGGCTCACGCGCGGTGGCAGGGGCGGTTCGTCCCTCCGGCGCTGCCTCCGGGCGAACGGCTGCGGGCCTATGCGAGCTGGTGCAACGCGGTCGAGGGCAACACCACCTTCTACGCGACGCCCCCGCGGAGCACCGTGGAGTCGTGGGCGGAGCAGACCGGGCCCGGCTTCCGGTTCGTGACCAAGCTCCCGAAGACGATCACGCACGAGCGGCGGCTCGCCGGGGGCGGGGAGGAACTGCGGGCGTTCCTGCGCGCGATCGAGCCGCTCCAGTCGCGGGCGCACGCGCTGTGGGTGCAGCTCCCCGGCTCCTTCGGCCCCGGTGACCTCGGGACGCTGGCGGCGTTCCTGCACGGGCTGCCCGCGGCGCACAGGTACGCCGTCGAAGTGCGTCACCGCGCGTTCTTCGAGGACGCGGGATCCGTGCGCGACCTTGAGCGGGTCCTGTCCCGCGCCGGGGCCGAGTGGGTCCCGTTCGATACGACCGCGTTCTTCCAGAGCCGTCCGACCAGCGACGCCGAACGGGACGCCTGGACGAAGAAGCCGCGGGTGCCCCGCAGGGCGGAGGCGCTCACGGACCTGCCGATCGTCCGCTACCTCGGACGGGACGACACCGAGCGCACCGTCGAGGGCTGGGGGTTCTGGGTCGGCCGCGTCGCCGGATGGCTGGCCGAGGGACGCTCGCCGACCGTGTTCGTCCACACGCCGGACAACGCCGACGCGCCCGGGCTCGCCCGGCGCTTCCACGACGAGGTAAGGGCCCGCGTGCCCGGGCTGGAGCCGTTGCCGGAGCCCGTCCCCGCGGAACCCCCGACGCTGTTCTGACCGGTCAGCCTGGCTCCAGCATCGCCCGGGTCGCCTCCTCGACGATGTCGCGCATGGCGCGTTCGGCGGCCTCGGCGTCGCCGGCCTGCACGGCCTGCGCCACCTCGGCGTGCCAGCGGATCGCGGCCGGCTCGGGGTGCGCCGGCATCAGCTCGTGGTGGGTGCGGCCGGCCAGGACGGCGGCGACCACGCCGCTCAGCGCGCCCATCATCTCGTTGCCGGACGCCTCCAGGAGCGTCCGGTGGAAGCGGATGTCCGCGGCCAGGTAGGCCTCCAGGTCACCGGACCTGCCGTGCACCGCCATCTCCATGACCGCGCCGGTCAGCGCGCCGCACTGCTCCGGCGTCGCGTTCCGGGCCGCCAGCGCGGCGGCCACCGGCTCCAGCCCGCGGCGCAGCTCGCCGAGGGAGCGCAGCTGCTCCTCCCGGCCGTCGCCCTCGAGCCGCCAGCCGATGATCTGCGGGTCGAAGACGTTCCAGTCCGGGCGGGCGGCGACCGTGACGCCGACCCTGCGCCGGCTCCTGACCATGCCCATGGACTCCAGGACGCGGATCGCCTCCCGGATCACCGACCGGGACACCTCGAACCGCGCCTCCAGCTGCTCGATCCGCAGTACCTCGCCCGCGGGCAGCGCGCCGGACGTGATCAGCATGCCGAGCCGATCGAGGACGCTGCCGTGCAGGCCCGCCGAGGAGGTCCCCACCATGCGCCAATCATCACACGAAGCCGGACAACTTCGGACAAAGATATGATTTTACGGAGCTATCCCTTGTTAACGGCAGGTTATAGCGGCCACACTCGGGCGACATCATCGTTCGCTCCGGCTCCCAGGAGGATGACGCATGCACCCGATCGTGCTGGCCGCGGCGCCGGCGGCGTCGAGCGGGAGGCTCGTGCCGGCCGCGCTCGCCGGCATCGCCCTGATCGTCATACTGATCACCTACTTCAAGGTGCATCCGTTCCTGAGCCTGACCCTCGGCTCGCTGCTGGTCGGGATCGTCGCGGGGCTGCCGGTCGCCGACACCGTCGACGCCTTCGTCAAGGGGTTCGGCGACACCGCCGCCGGGGTCGGCGCGCTGATCGCGTTCGGCGCGATGTTCGGCAAGCTCCTGGCGGACTCCGGCGGCGCCGACCAGATCGTCGACACGATCATCGGGCGCACCGGGCGCCGGTTCCTGCCGTGGGCGATGGCCCTCGTCGGGGCGCTGATCGGGCTGCCGATGTTCTTCGAGATCGGGCTCGTCCTGCTGGTGCCGGTCATCCTGCTGGTGGCGCGCCGCGCCCAGATGTCGATCATCGCGGTCGGGATCCCCGCGCTGGCGGGCCTGTCGGCGATGCACGGGCTGGTCCCGCCGCACCCGGGGCCGCTCGTCGCGATCGACAACCTCAAGGCCGACCTCGGCCTCACGCTCGCCCTCGGCATCGCCGTCGCGCTCCCCACGATCGCCCTGTCCGGCCCGGTCTTCGCCCGGTTCGCGTCCCGCTGGGTGGACGTCCCGGCGCCGGAGCTCTACGTCACCGGCGCGGACGAGCGGGACAGCGGGGACGACGCCGCCGTGGACGCCGAGCCGCGGCGGCGCCCGTCCTTCCCCGTCACCCTGTTCACCGTGCTGCTCCCGGTCGCGCTGATGCTGGGCAAGGCCGTCGCCGACATCGCCCTGGACGAGGGCGGCCGGGTACGCACCGTCCTGGACAACCTCGGCACCCCGCTGGTGGCGCTGATCATCGCGGTCGTCGTCGCCATGTTCACCTTCGGTCGCGGCTCCGGCATGGACCGGGAGGCGATCGCCTCCTCGCTGGCCGGGTCGCTGCCGCCCATCGCCGGCCCGCTGCTGATCGTGGCCGCCGGCGGCGGCTTCAAGCAGACGCTCGTCGACACCGGGATCGGCGATCTGGTCGCCGACTGGGTCAAGGACAGCGACCTGTCGGTGCTGTTCCTGGCGTGGCTGGTCGCCGTCCTCATCCGGCTCGCCACCGGCTCGGCGACCGTCGCCACGGTCACCGCGGCCGGGATCCTCGCGCCGGTGGCCACCACGCTCGACAGCGGTCAGACGTCGCTGCTCGTCCTCGCGATCGGGGCGGGCTCGCTGTTCTTCTCCCATGTCAACGACGCGGGCTTCTGGCTGGTCAAGGAGTACTTCGGGCTCAGCGTCGGGCAGAACATCAGGACATGGTCTTTGATGGAGACCGTGATCTCGGTGTGCGGCCTGGTGTTCGTCCTCCTTCTGAACCTGGTGGTGTAGCCATGACCTATCCCGACGCCCGCTACTTCGGGGACGGCGGCGAGAGCAGCGGGACGTTCCGTCCCGCCGGGGCGGCGCCCGACCTGCTCATCGGCGCGGCCGACAGCGACCGCGTCCACCGCGGGACCCGGGTGCACTACCTGGGCACCGGCGGCTCGACGAACGGCGCGTTCGGCCTCTACCGCTGGGAGATGGGGCCGAAGCCCTCCGGTCCGATGCCGCACTTCCACCGGACGATCACCGAGTCGTTCTACATCCTGTCCGGGACGGTCCGGCTGCACGACGGCACGGGCTGGAAGGACACCTCGGCGGGCGACTTCCTCTTCGTCCCCGAGGGCGGCGTCCACGGATTCCGCAACGAGTCGGGAGAGCCGGCGGCGATGCTCCTGCTCTTCACGCCGGGCGCTCCCCGCGAGGCCTACTTCGAGGAGCTCGCCGAGATCGCCGCGACCGGGCGGCGGCTCACCGACGAGGAGTGGACGGACCTGTACCGGCGCCACGACCAGTACATGGTGTGACGCCGGTCCGGGCGGCTCGGGCACCGCCCGGACCGTCCGCCCGCCGCGCTCCTCCGGCGGCTACCCGCCGATGAAGCCCCTGGACTTCAGCCACGTCTCGGCGACCTCCTCGGGCTGCTTGCCCTTGATGTCGACCTCGCCGTTGAGCTCCCGCAGGACCGAGTCGGTGAGCGCCGCGGCGATCGGGTTCGCGATCCTCCCGATGGCGGGATCGTCCCTGTAGACGGACTCGCGGACGGTCAGGGCGGGGTTGTAGACGGGGAAGAACTTCCTGTCGTCCGGTACCGGGGTCAGGCCGAGCGCCTTGATGCGCCCGTCGGTGGTGGCGACCTCGCCGAAGGCGCACGGCTCGCCCTTGCCGACGGCGTCGTAGATGGCGCCCTCGGCCAGCGTCGCCACGTCCGACTTCGGCAGGCTGAACCCGTAGGCCTTCTGCAGGCCGGGCCACCCGTCGCTGCGTCCCGCGAACTCGCTCGCCACGCACGTGGACGCCTTCGACGGGTCGCTCTTCGCCAGCCGCGCGTAGCCCGACAGGTCCGCGATGCCGAGCCGCCGCATGGTCGTCGTCTTCACCGCGAGTGCGTAGGTGTTGTTGGCGGGCGCGGCGGCCAGCCACTTCACCTTGTTCTTCGCGAGGTCCTGCTCCGCGACGGCCGCGTACTGCCGGCCCGGGTCGCCGATCGGCTCGGTCTGCTTGAGGTAGTTGACCCAGGCGGTGCCCGTGTACTCCCAGTAGAGGTCGATGCTGCCGGACGTCAGCGCGGCCCGCGTGGTGTTGCTGCCCTGGAGCCCGCACTTCTCCTTGACGGCCGCGCCCGCCGAGCGCAGCGCGAGGGCGGTGACCTGGCAGAGGACGAGCTGCTCGGTGAACTCCTTGGAACCGACGGTGAGGGTGACGCCCTTCAGCGAGTTGCCCTCGGCCAGGCTCCCGGCCTTGGCGTCGGTGCCGGTGGAGCTGAAGCATCCGGCGGTCAGGGCGACGGCGGCGAGGGACGCGGCGGCGGGAAGCTTGCGCATGGTGACTCTCCTCGGGGTTTTCAGAGGCCGCGGGGGCGCAGGACGAACTCGACGATGCCGATCAGCCAGTCGGCGGCCATCGCGAGCACGGCGGTCAGGACGCTTCCGGTGAGCAGGATCGGGGTCCGGTTGAGGGAGATGCCCGTGTTGATGAGCTCGCCGAGCCCGCCCGCGTTGGTGAACGCGGCCAGCGTCGCGCTGCCCACGTTGAGGATCACCGCGACCCGGACGCTGGCGAGGATCACCGGAACGGCGAGCGGCAGCTCGACGCGGAACAGGACCGCCGCCCTGGACAGGCCGATACCGCGCCCCGCCTCGATGAGCGACCGGTCGACGCCCTGCAGGCCGACCATCGTGTTGCGCAGCACCGGCAGGGCCGACACGAGGATGAGCGCGACCACCGCCTTCTGGAAGCCGATGCCGACCGTGACGGCGAGCAGGACGAGCACCCCGATGGAGGGGACGGCCTGGCCCACGTTGGCGAGCGCGAGGAACGGCGCCGACAGCCGGCTCAGCCGCGGCCGGGTCAGCAGCACGCCGAGCGGGATCGCGATCGCGAGGACGAGCGCCGTGGACACCGCGACCAGCCTGATGTGCTGGAGGAACTGGTGGGCGATCTCGGACCGGTCGAGGGATCTGCGCTCGATCGCGTCGAGGTCCAGGCCGCGCACGTACAGGTAGAGGGCCGCCGACACGGCGACGAGGAAGACGGGGGTGACCAGGAGCCCGGGGAGGGAGCGCCCGGCGGCCTCGTCGCCGGGCCTCGTCCGCTCCGGCACCGCCGTGACGGTCATGACCGCGTCTCCGGCGTCCGCCGGACGATCGCCGACCACGAGACCGCGCCCGCGGGGCGTCCGTTCTCGTCCAGGACCGTGGCGGTCTCCGCCCCGGCACGGAGCATCGCGTCGAGGGCCTCGTACAGGGACTGGTCCGCGCGGACGGTCGCGGCCGGAGCGCCTTCCGCGGCGGGCAGCAACTCGATCGAGCCGACCTCGACGAGCCGCAGCCGCCGCATCGCGGCCCCCGCCCCGACGAACTCCGCGACGAACCCGTCGGCCGGCTCGGCGAGGATCGCCGCGGGCGTGTCGTACTGCACGAGCCTCGCGCCCTGTCCGAGGATCGCGATCCGGTCGCCGAGCTTCAGCGCCTCCGTGAGGTCGTGGGTGACCAGAACGATCGTCTTGCCGATCCGGGCCTGGATCTCCAGGAACGCGTCCTGCAGCCGCTCGCGCGTGATGGGGTCGAGTGCGCCGAACGGCTCGTCCATCAGCATCGCGGGCGGGTCGGCGGCGAGGGCGCGGGCGACCCCGACGCGCTGCTGCTGCCCGCCGGACAGCTCCTTCGGGTACCGGCCGCGGTACGTGCCGGGGTCGAGGCCGACCATGTCGAGCAGCTCGTCGACGCGGGCGCGGACGCGTTCGCCGTTCCAGCCGAGCGTCCGCGGGATGAGCCCGATGTTCGCGGCGATCGTCATGTGCGGAAACAGCCCGACCTGCTGGATCACGTAGCCGATGCGGCGGCGCAGCCGGTCGGCGTCGACCCGCGTGACGTCCTCCCCGTCGAGGAGGATACGGCCCGAGGTCGGTTCGATCAGCCGGTTGACCAGGCGCAGCGTGGTCGTCTTACCGCAGCCCGACGGGCCCAGCAGCACGACGATCTCCCCGTCCCGGACGCTGAGCGTGAGATCGCCGACGGCCGGGGCGTCCTGCCCGGGATATCGCTTGGTGACGCCCTCCAGCCGGATCATCTCCCGTCCGGGCGGGGCGGCCTGCGTGGTCTCGGTCGCGGCGGATTCGGTCATCTCAGCCCCCTGGAGGTGGTGAGCCGGGACAGCAGGACGAACAGCGCGTCCAGGACGAGTGCCAGGACGGCGACGCCGAGCGTTCCGGCGAGGGTGTCGTTCAGCGCGTTGGCTCCGCCGATGCGGGACAGCCCCCCGAAGATCAGCTCGCCCAGCCCCGGACCGGCCACGGCGGCGGCGATCGCCGCGATCGCCACCGTCATGATCGTGGCGACCCGGACGCCGGTGAGCACGACCGGCCAGGCCAGCGGCAGCCTGACCCGCAGCATCCGGCTCAGCGGGCTCATCCCCATCCCCCGCGCCGCCTCCTCCACCGCGCTCGGCACGCCGTCCAGCCCGGTGATGGTGTTGCGCAGGATCGGGAACACCGCGTACAGCGCGAGGGCGGTGATGGTGGGGGCCAGGCCCAGCCCGAACAGCGGGATGAGCAAGCCGAACAGCGCGAGCGACGGGACGGTCAGCATGGTGCCGGTGACGCCGAGGGCCAGCCCCCTCGCCCTCGGCCGCCCTTCCACGGCGACGCCGAGCCCGATCCCGACCACGGCCGCGATCGCGACGGCGATCAGGACGACCTCGGCGTGCTCGCCCATCATCCGGGCGATCGTGGGCCAGCGTTCGGAGAGGTACTCGGAAAAGGTCATCGCCGCCTCCCGTCACCGCGCGCGGCGGCGGGAGCCCGGGCAAGGACGGCGGGTTTCGCGTCTCCCATACCTCAGAGGCTGCCTACGGATGATCAGTCTGGCAATAACAGATCGGTGAGACCGAACGCTCTGCCACCCCGGCACCCGCCCATCGACGGCCCCCACCGCCCTCGGCGAGCGCTACGCCGGCCGCCCTTCGATCCGCCGGCCTCCGGCCAGCCCGGCCCGGTTGACGGGGAGCATCAGGAGATGCGCACGATCTGACCCCAGACCCAGCCGGACCAGGCAGTCCACACCGGGCGCTCTCCCCTCCGACCCCCCGCAGAACCAGCCCCATCACGCAGCTGGGCAGATGCCACCAACCGTCCGACACTAACGACACCCCTTCAAAGAAACCCGAGATGCCCTACGCCCACGACCCGGAACTCCTCCCGTGGATCGCGCGGATCCCGCGCCTGTCGATCGCCGACATCGAGCAGACCCGCCGGGAGAAGGACTTGTTCGCCGGCATGCCGAGATACGCCCTTCCCAAGCGCCCCACCTCGGGGCCCGCTCCACAAGCCGCATCCCCCTCGACACGCGTGCGGAGACAACGAACTCCTCCCCCCGGCCGGCCGGCACCCCACCTTCCGATGAGCGGAAGAATCCAGTTCTCCTGCCAGACCAACCCGCAAGGATTAACACTCCGCCCCCCGCACCGCACCCAGCCGAAGCTCAGCCTTCGGAACCCCGAATCGATCCACGCACCGCAACACGCCGCGGACGCCCCGTCCCCTCCGACAAAGCGTCAAGCGCGACAGGTACCAGGCCCCGCCCCGAACCCCGGGATGGACGCGGCCCTCCGCTTCCCAGGGCCGCGCCCATCCCCGGCCCCCCGAAACCCGGCCCACCCCTGAACCGGCCACATGCCCACGGCAGACACAGGCATGGCGTTTGGTCGCCCGTTGCGCGGGGCGCGGGGACTTTGAGGCCGCGCTTTGGTACCGGCTCGTGGGAGGGACGCGGCCGCTTGCTTCACCCCGCAGCGTCGCACCCTGCGGCTAGCCTCTGGGCATGGCATCGCGCCTCTACCACCTGGTCATCGACTCTCCGGAGACGTCCGCGCTCCCCGGATCCTGGCCGACCGTCCTTGACCAGCCGGTCCCCTACCGCTCGGACGACGAGGTCTTCGTCGGCACGGCCCCTGACGCTTATCCCCGGCTGTGCTTCATCCCTGACGACCGCACGAAGACCGCGAAGAACCGGCTGCACACAGACCTTGACCAGGACGGCCAAGGGGCCGAGGCACGGCGCATCTTCTCCCTAGGTGCTCGCCGCACCGGCGCCGGCCGGTCCGCCGACGTGCCGTGGGTCATGCTTGCGGATCCCGGAAACAACGAGTTCTGCGTGCTGCGGCCTCACTCCTCCCTCATCGAATAGCTTTCCGCCCACAGAAAGAGAAAATGACGATGAACGACTTTGATGCCCTGAATCGGATCCGAGAAATCTGTATGCCGTTGCCAGAGGTGACAGAGAAACCTTTCGGCGGTCACACAGCACCCTCCTACCGGGTTCGCGACAAGCTCTTCGCGATGACCTCCGAGGACGGCCTGTCTCTGACGTTCAAGGCCGGGCCCGGTGTGCAGGAAGCTCTGGTCGCGGAGGCACCCGAGCGTTTCTTCGTCCCGAAGTACGTGGGCTCCAAGGGCTGGATCGGCGCACGACTCGACGTCGAGCACGACTGGGACGAGGTGGCCGAGCTGATCGAGGACAGTTACCGCCTCATAGCCCCCAAGCGCCTGGCCGATCTCCTCGACAAGGGACAGCCCCCACCTCCGCTGACATGATCGCCGCAACTCCTGACGTTCAGCGCGGTCGGCGTTCCAGGTGCGCCAGGCAGGCGAGTGCTCCATCGTGGCGTTGTCGGGTTGCCAGCCGCGCTGGAGCAGCGCTGTCAGCAGAGCGCCCAGGTAAGGGGCGGGGCGGGTCAGGAAGTTCTTGGTGACGGGATGACCTCCCAGCCCATCTCCTTGGCGAGCCAGCCACGGCGGCGCGCGTCGTGGGTCCTGGCGTCTCGACCGGTGTGGTGGCGTTCGCCGTCGTATTCGAGGCCGACGCGGAATTCGCGGTAGCCGAGGTCGATGTAGAGCCAACGACCTTGCGCGCCCAGCACCGGGATCTGTGTCTCGGGGAGCGGGAAGCCGGTGTTCACAACGGCGACGCGAATCCAACTCTCGCCGGGGGAGGCCGCGCCGCGGTCACCGAGTCGGAGGATCCGGCGCAGCCGTTCGTTGCCGCGGTACCCCCGCAGCGTCCGGGCCATCGCGGTGAGTTCCTCGACGTCGACGCCTCGCCGCAGGAACTGGTCAAGGGCCGCGACCGCCTCATAGCGAGGGAGCCAGCGGGCGCAGTCAAGAGCGGTGCGGGTCGGGCAGGTGAGGCGTACATCGGATTCCTCCACTACGTGTTCGGGTGGCAATTCGACGTTGTCGGCGGTGATGGGGACCGCGTCTGGTGGAGCCTCGGGGGTTCGGGGGGTGACGAGTTCGACGTCCCAGTCGAGCTCGCTCACTCCCGGAGGTAATACGTCCAGGCCCCATATCCATGCAGCCGTGCGGCGCGCGATGACGACCTTCTGGGGAAGGAGGCTGCTCAACGATGCTGCGCGTTCGGCGAGGCCGGCCCCTTTGACGGGGACGACACAGGCGTCTGGACCGATCGGGATGATCGAGTCGGCGGCCGTTCGTTTCCAGGTGAGGGTGATTCCGTCCATGGGACTGATGTTGCCTCGCCCGGCGGTTCCGGACAGGCAGCCGCGAGAATGTGGATAACTTCAAGTCGTCCCAGGTCAGCGCGTTACCCGCGGGGCCTCGCGGCCTGGCGGCTCTTCGTCGAAGGCCGGTGGCGCCGACGCGGCGGAGACCATGCAGGGCCACGGCCCTGACGGCGATGGCACCGCCCACGGAGAACCCCGTCAGGACGAAGATCGCGCACCGGCTGCGGCGGCTCGGAAAAAACCTGGCCGGGCGCGTCGGAAGAGCGGCCCGCCGAGCGATGGAGGGGTATGAACCACCCGGGACAGCTGGAGCCCGACCCGGGGCCGGCCCTGCTCGATCCCTACGACACGGCCTTGCCCGAGGTCTACGGCTACCTCCTGCCCCGGTGCGGTCGGCGCGCCCTGGCCGAGGACCTTACGGCCGAGACCTTCCTGGCCGCCGTGGAGGCGCTGCGCAAGGAACCGCCCCCGGTGCTGTCGGTCGCGTGGCTCGTCGGCGTGGCGCGGCACAAACTGGCCGACCGCTGGCGGCGGGCGGCGCGGGAGCAACGCGGTCTCCAGGCCCTGGGCGGGGGCGTCCTGGACCCCGCTGAGGACCCGTGGGACGAACGCCTCGACGCGCTCGTCGCCCGAGACGTCCTCGGCACGCTGGCGCCTCACCACAGGGCCGCCCTGACGCTGCGCTACCTCGACGGGCTGCCCGTCCCGCAGGTCGCCGAGCATCTGGGCCGGACGCTTCACGCGACCGAGGCACTGCTGACACGGGCTCGCAAGGCCTTCCGGCGCGCCTACACCGACCACTGTCCACGAGCCCGCCGTCGCCCGCGTCCGCGAGGCCGGCGGCACCGCGACCGACCCGGCCCGACAGCCCTACGGAGTCACCTCCGAGTGCACCGACGACCAAGGAAGCCGCTTTTACCTGGGCCGGCACTGACATCTAAGACCCATCGCGATTTCTTTCTTCCCCAACCACGGTCATCCGGACGCCACGAACGCCAACGCCCTTTTCACCGGCGTCCTGTCCCGTCTCGCGCCCGGCGCGGGGTCCCGAGCCTCTGCGACCCCATGGCAGTCCATAGGGAAATGACGGGTTAGGTATGTGTCCGTCGGAGTGGGCTGAAAGAACAGGGTGCTGGGTAGAAGTCGAACATGTCTGGTGGGCTGGTTGGTCGACGGGCTTTGGCGTCGGATTGGCTGGTATGGACAGCGAAGACCGTGCGCTTCGGGTAAAGGCACGCCGTGCGCGGCGAGCCGGCGAGCGCGGAGCGACAGCGCGGCCGCCGGACGGTCCCGAGGCCCCTGCGACGGCCTCGGAGTGCAGGCCCGAGGCCGGAGAGTACGCGCGGCAAGCGATGGTCTCATCGGCGCGAGCCCACGACCGCGCCGCGTTGCTCCTGGAGGAGATGGCCACAGTCCACCCCGAAGAGGCCGACTTGCACCTCCAGTCCGCCGCACGCCACCGCCGATGGGCCGACAACGACAGAAGACTGGCCCGGCAACACGCACCACGCGGCGGCGAGCCCGACACCACCTGACCACGAACTCTCCGGTCAACGGCACGCCGATCCGGGCGATGGCAGACGTCGCCGACGAGACCCGGGCAACGGGACGACGCCGACGCGGTAGGGCGCACCACGACCCAGCGCACCCGGCGGCGCCCGGCCACGAACTCCCCGGTCGACCTGCAGGGCTCGCTGGAGGGTCTCGGAAGCACGCCTTTCGCCGGCGAGGGCGGTGGAGGGCCGGGCCGTTGGGGGTGATGGGCGGGTCGTCCCGCTGCATTGGGTTTGTGACCTGGGGAAGCAGGGGCGGGGATGCGGTCAAAGACGGGTGACCGATGTCCACGCTGTGAAAGGTCCGCGATGAAGAGGATGACGAGGATGACGCCACGGTGACCGCCGAGGTCTACCAGGAGGGCGACCAAGCGATCTCGGCATCGCCACCGGCACCGTCCATTCCCGGCTCAGCCGCGCCCGCGCCGAAATGCGCGAGGCGCTCGGCGGAACCGACCCCCTTGACATGGGAGAGGAACAGTTCGATGGGTGAACTTCAGCGCATGCACGACGAGGTGCCCCCGCCCAGCCCGGAGGTTCTGGCCGAGGGCCGGACACGGCTGGTCGCCCTCGCCCGGGACGGCGGGCGGCGCGACCCGCGGCTCCGGCGCCACCGGGGAATGCTGGCGGTCGCGCTGGCCGGCGGGGTGGCGGCCGCCGGCGCCGTGGTGGTCGCTACGCAGGGCTCGGACGGCGGCCCCCGCGAGGTGATGCCGGTCAGCGCCCACGAGGTGCTGACCCGGGCCGCGGCGGCCGCCCGTCTGGAGCCCGAGCTGCACCCACGCCCCGGCCAGTACCTCTACATCCGGTCCGTCGTCGCGTGGGGGCCGGGGAAGTCCGCCCCGGACAAGGCCCGGGGCCAGGAGACGCGGGAGCGCTGGGTGTCGGTCGACGGCTCCAAGCCGGGGCTGCTGCGCGCCCCGTGCCACCGGCGGGGGGGGCCGAGGTCTGCGACTCCCCCGTCCCCATCGAGGACAAGAGCGCGCCCGTCCCCCGCCCGGGCAGCCAGCTCTGGCTCGTGCGTACGATGCCGGGCCTGCTCAAGCATTGGAAGTCCCAGGTCACGGCGCCTACACCCACCCCCTTCGCCACCGCGGGTCGCGACAGGCCCTTCGGGGCGTGGAACTGGTACGGCGTGGGCGAGCTCGTCGGTGGCTACCTGCCCCCCCAAGGTTCGCGCCCAGGTCTTCGAGTTCCTCAGCGACGTCCCTCGGGTGAAGGTGGACGAGCACGCCGCCGACGCCATCGGCCGGCCCGCCGTCGCCCTGTCCCAGGACTCCGACGGCGGCCGGCTGGAGCTGATGTTCGACCGCTCCACCTACCGCTTCCTGGGCAGCCGCTGCCTCGACCGGACCCCCCGCCCCGACGGCGGGGACTGGATCGGCACGGCCGAGAGCGGCGCGGGAGAGGTGAAGACCACCGTCCTCCAGGTCGAGGTCGCCGACCGTCTTCCCACCCGGTCCTGACCGCACGCGGCGGGCCCGGCATCTCCCGCGATGCCGGGCCCGCCGGGGTCCGCCTTGTGGCGGGCGGGGGCGGGGCGCTTAGGTAGGGAGGTCATGTAAGCATCTGATTATCGATCTGGGAGGTCCTAGTGCGGGTTGGGGTTCTGCTCAACGAGCGCGGCGGTGTCGAGGCGCTGGGGAAGCTGGCGGACGATGTGCGCCGTGCGGTCGACGACGGGTTCTCCTCGGCGTGGATGTCGCAGATCTTCGGGGTGGACGCGCTGACCGCGCTGGCCGTGGCGGGCAGCGGGGTCCCGGGCATCGAGCTGGGGACGGCGGTGGTGCCCACCTATCCGCGGCATCCGGCCGTGCTGGCGCAGCAGGCGAGGACGACCGCGCTGGCGCTGCAAGGGCGGCTCACACTCGGCGTCGGGCTGTCCCACAAGATCGTCATCGAGGACATGTACGGGTACGACTTCGGCAGGCCGCTGCGGCACATGGACGAGTACCTGTCGGTGCTGGCACCGCTGCTCGAAGGGGAGAACGCCTCCTTCACGGGCGAGACGCTTCGGGGCGCCATCGGGTTGAGCGTGCCGAACGAGGGGCGGGTGCCGCTGCTGCTGGCGGCGCTCGGCCCGAAGATGCTGAAGCTGGCGGCGGAACGGGCGGACGGGACCGTGCTGTGGATGACCGGTCCCGTCACCGTCCGCGAGCACATCACGCCGACCATCGCGGCGGCGGCCGAGGCGGCCGGGCGGGACGCGCCGCGCGTCGTGTGCGTCCTGCCCGTGTGCGTCACCGGTGACGTGGAGCGCGCGCGGGAGCAGGCCGGGAAGACGTTCGAGGTGTACGGGATGCTGCCGTCCTACCGGGCGATGATGGACCGGGAAGGCGTGGACGGGCCGAAGGACCTGGCCCTCGTCGGGGACGAGGACGCGGTCGCGGCGAAGCTGGAGGAGCTGGCCGAGGCGGGCGTCACCGACTTCGTCGCCGCCGAGTACATGCCGGGCGACCGGCGCACCCGGGAGTTCCTGAAGACGGTCACGGCGAAATGAGCTCGTAGAGGTTGCCGCTGGAGTCGGAGAAGTAGAGCCCGCGGCCGCCGAGCGGGTGGTCGTCGTCGACGCGGCCGTTGTCGGCGTGGGCGGGGTCGTCGCCGTAGGGGATCTCGCGGGCGTCGAGGCGGTCCACGACCGTGTCGAAGGTGACCGCGTCCACGTCGAAGGCCAGGTGGTGGCCCTGCGGGTAGGCGACGGTCAGGAAGTCGAGGGTGAGGCGCTCGTTCACGCGGATCGGGACGAAGTGCCGCGCGTGCGGGTGCGGGCCCGTGTACTCCAGGCCCATGACGGCGGCGAAGAACCGGGCGGCCTCGTCGTTGTCGGCGGCCGTCACGATCGCGTGGTTCAGGGTGATCGTCATGCGGCGGTTCCTTCCTTGAGAGCGCCGTGCAGGAAGACGTCCAGGTACTCCTCGACGGAGAGGGGCTGCGCGTCGGGGCCGGCGGCGGGCCGGGCGCGGCTGAACACGAAGCCCATGAACAGGCTCGCGATCTGCTCGACGGGCAGGCGCAGCCGGTCCCGTTCGGGTTCGAACAGCTCGGCGAGCGCCTCGCGGGTGCGGGTCATCGCGGCGGCGCGGTCGGGGCCGGGCTCGCCGTCGCCGGGCACGCGGCGCTCGCGCCGGCCGGTGGCGTGCAGAGCCCCGATCACCAGGCCCATGCGGGCGAGGTAGGCGTCGATCGCGGCGGCGGCCTCGGCGAGCCGCGCGGGCAGCGGCTGGTCGAGCGGGATCGCGCCGATCTCGGCGAGGACGTGGTCGGTCCGCAGCGCCTCGGCGACGCAGGCGTCCAGCAGCTCGTCCTTGTCGGCGAACACACGGAAGATCGTCGCCTCGCCGATGCCGGCGGCGCGGGCGATCTGCGCGGTGGTGACGGCCATGCCGTGCTCGGCGACGAGCGGAAGCGCGGTCCGGATGATCATTTCGCGGCGCTGCTCCGGGCTCATTCCCGGGGCGCGCCGGCGGCTCTTCTCCTCCATGCCCGCCACGATACGGAGTGAGTACTCACTCCGTCAAGACCGAAGTGAGTACTCACTCCGCACAAACCGACAGATCAGCATTCGGTGGCTGATACCGTTGCGATGCTGCGCGCCAGGAGCGAAGTCCGGTGGAAAATCCGGCGCTGTCCCGCAACTGTGGTGCCTCTCTCGAAGTGGCCGAGCCAGGTCGCCTCCTCGCGCGCCGACGCTTGTCGACCTCGTGGAAGGGCGATCCGTCATGACGGGCCGCGGCTTCCCTGCAGCCAGGAGGCTCCTGTGAGACCCGTACGCACCTTGGGCGCGGTGATGGCGATCGGCATCGTCACGTTGGCCGCCGCATGCGGCGGCGGCGACGACGGCAAGACCGGCGGCACGCCGGACGGGAAGACCGTCACCGTCCAGGCCGCCAACGGGGCCGTGTCCGTCCCCGCCAAGCCGAAGCGCATCGTCTCCCTGTCCCCCACGCACACCGAGACGCTCTTCGCCATCGGCGCCGGGCCGCAGGTGGTCGCGGTGGACGACTACTCCAACCACCCGGCCGGCGCCCCGCGGACGAAGCTGTCGGGCTTCAAGCCGAACGCCGAGGCGATCATCGCCTACAAGCCGGACCTCGTCGTGCTGTCCGACGACCTGGACGGCATCGTCAAGTCGCTGGAGAAGGTGAAGGTCCCCGTCCTGCTGGAGCCGGCGGCGACGAACCTGGACCAGGCCTACGACGAGATCGGCGACCTCGGGCAGGCCACCGGGCACCAGGCCGAGGCCAAGAAGGTCACCGACGGCATGCGCGCGGACATCCGGAAGACGGTCGCCGCGTCGTCCAAGGGCAAGGGCCTCACGTACTACCACGAGCTGGACAACCAGCTCCACTCGGTGACGTCCAAGACCTTCGTGGGCCAGGTGTACGGGCTCTTCGGCCTGCAGAACATCGCCGACAAGGCGAACAAGGCGTCCGGCGACTACCCGCAGCTGTCCCGCGAGTACCTCCTCAAGCAGGACCCCGACCTGATCTTCCTGGCCGACACCAAGTGCTGCGGGCAGAACGCCGCCGCCCTCACCAAGCGCCCCGGCTGGTCGGACCTGGACGCGGTCGGGCACGGCGGCGTGGTGGAGCTCGACGACGACATCGCCTCCCGCTGGGGGCCGCGCCTGGCGGAGTTCGTCAAGGCGATCGGCGACGCGGTCCAGAAGGTTCAGTGACCGCTGACGCCGAGGACGCCCGCCCGTGAGCAGGCGCCGACCGCACACCGGGGACGTCCCGGCCGACGCTGGGGATGCGGCCGGGACGTCCCCGGACGTCCGCACACGTCCCGAGGACGTCTCGGGACGGGAGCCGGGCGCCTCCGTGCGTCCCGATGGGGGCGTGATTCCTCAGGCTGCCCGCGCTGCTTCCGAGGACGTCTCCGGGCAGGAGCACGCAGCCGAGGTCTCCGGCGGCCGCGGAGAGGCGAGGACGCGCTCCGACGGCGCCGGTTCCTTGGGCCTTGACGGCTCACCGCCCGGCCGGCAGGGCCAGGCCAGGCTGCGGCCACTGCCGCTGGCGGTGGCGGTCGGGATGCTGCTCGCGACGCTGTTGGCGGGGGTGCTGGTGGGGTCGGCCGGGCTGCCCGTCGGCGGGGTCATGAAGGCGCTGGCCGACAGGATCCCGTTCGTGCACGCCGACAGCGGGTTCGGCGTCATCGACGAGAACGTGCTGTTCCAGCTGCGGCTGCCGAGGGCCCTGATGGCGGCCCTGGTCGGCGGAATGCTCGCCGTCGCGGGCGCCGGGTATCAGGGAGTGTTCCGCAACCCGCTCGCCGACCCGTACCTGCTGGGCGCGGCGGCGGGGGCGGGGGTCGGGGCGACGCTGGTCATCGCACTGGTGCCGGGCGACCCCGGGTACACCGTGCCGCTCGCGGCCTTCGTCGGCGCGATCGGCGGGGTGGCCCTGGCCTACCTGCTGGGCAGCGTCGCGGCGGGAAGCGGGAACGGGACGGCGACGCTGGTGCTGGCCGGCGTCGCGGTGTCGTCCTTCCTCGCCGCGGTGCAGACGCTGATCCAGCAGATGAAGTCGGAGGAGCTGCAGCGGATCTACTCGTGGATCCTCGGCGGGGTCGGGTCGGCCGACTGGCGCCAGCTGGCGCTCGTCTTCCCCTACGCGCTGGTCTCCACCGTGGTGCTGCTCGCCCACGGCCGGCTCCTCGACGTGCTGAGCGTCGGCGACGAGGAGGCGGCCTCGCTCGGCCTGTCGGCGACGCGGGTCCGGCTGACGGTGCTGGTGGCGGCGTCGCTGGCGACGGCGTCGGCGGTCGCGGTGAGCGGGCTGATCGCGTTCGTCGGCATCGTCGTCCCGCACGTGGTGCGGCGGCTGGCGGGCGGGTCGTACCGGATCGTGCTGCCGCTGTCGCTGCTGGGCGGCGCGGCGTTCCTGGAGGTGGCCGACCTCGTGGCGCGGACGCTGATCAGGCCCGGGGAGCTCCCGCTGGGCGTGGTGACGGCGTTCGTCGGCGGGCCGTTCTTCGTCGCGGTGCTGCGCGCGTCCCGCCGGCAGGTGGAGATGTGACCGTCTCGGTGCGGGGCCTGGACGTCGCGCTCGGCGGGCGCCCGGTGCTGAAGGGAGTGTCGCTGGAGGTCCCGGCCGGGTCGTGGACGGCGGTCATCGGGCCGAACGGCGCGGGGAAGTCGACGCTGCTGCGCGCGGTCCTCGGCCTGGTGCCGTCCCGTGGCGAGATCACCCTCGCGGGCGCGGATCTGCAGTCGATCAAGCCGAGGCAGCGCGCCCGGCTCGTCGCCTACGCCCCGCAGAGCCCGAGCCTTCCGGTGGGCATGACGGTCTACGACTACACCCTGCTGGGGCGCTCCCCTTATGTCCCGCATCTGGGCCGGGAGAGCGCCCGCGACCGGGCCATCGCCGGAGAGGTCCTCGACCGGCTGGGCCTCACCCCCTTCGCGTCCCGCCCCCTGGACCACCTGTCCGGCGGTGAGCGGCAGCGCGTGGTGCTGGCCCGCGCCCTCGCGCAGCAGACCCCGGTGCTGCTGCTGGACGAGCCGACGACCGCGCTCGACATCGGCCACCAGCAGCAGGTGATGGAGCTGGTCGACCGGCTGCGGCTGTCGGACGGGCTGACCGTGGTGACCACTATCCACGACCTGACGCTCGCCGGGCAGTACGCCGACGGGCTCGTCCTCATCTCGGGGGGACGGGTGGCCGCGTCGGGCCCGCCCGGCCTGGTCCTCACCCGCGACGCGGTCGAGGAGCACTTCGACGCCCGTGTGAGCGTCACCCCCGGTTCGGACGGCCGGCCGATCCTGTCACTGGAGCGCCCGTGAAGCTCGAAACGGTGTGGCGGGTCGAGGACGGAAGGCGGCTCGCCTCGACGCTCTGGCGGGCCGGCCCCGGCCATCGGATGATCTCCTCGGCGATGCTGGGCGGCGGCATCGGCCCGGCCGGCTGGGTGCTGAACGCCCAGGTGCCCGGCGCCTACGCGCGCACCGACCCGGTCGCGCACCTCGCCGAACTCGCGGCGGCGGGCGGGCTGGAGGGCCCCGGCGTCGGGATGCTCACGGCGGCCTCGGTGGCGCGCACGGTGCGGCGGGACGGCGAGGGCGTGAGCGTGTCGGCGACGGTCGGGCTGCGCGTCCCGACCTGGGCGGCCTCCCCCGCCGGTGCGCCCGATCCCGAACTGGCCCCGCTGGACGAGGACGCAACGCCGGCCTGGAAGCCAGGGACGATCAACATCGTGGTCGCCGTCCCCGTCGAGTTGAGCGACGCGGCGCTGGTGAACGCGGTCGTCACCGCGACCGAGGCCAAGACGCAGGCGCTGCTCGAAGCGGGCTTCCCGTGCACGGGCACGGCGTCCGACGCGGTCTGCGTCGCGGCCGCGACCGGCGGAACGCCGGAGGTGTTCGCCGGGCCCCGCTCCGCGTGGGGCGCGCGGATCGCACGGACCGTGCACGCCGCCGTCCGCGCCGGGGCCCTGGACTACGCCGCCCGGCTGGAGGCGCGCGGCTAGCACCGGCCGCCGTACCACCCCGGTGCGGTACGGCGGCCGGTCTCAGGGCCAGTGCAGTGTGGGGTCGGGCCTCACCTCCTACCTGTGCGTCGCGCGACCGGCATGACGGTCAGCCGGCGTGGGGAAGGCGATGCCCGTTGTGTCCACCGTGTCCGTGGTGACCGTTGCGGCGCAGGGGGTCGGTGGCGAGCGGGTCGCCGCCGTCCAGCAGGGATCCGTTCATCGGCGGCAGGGAGTGCAGCCCGGTCGGCGGCTCCCGGTCGACGGCGGGGCGCGGCCCGGGCGGGCCGGGGTCCGCGCGCCCCTCCGACAGCGCGGTGAGCGCGTCGACGCGGCGGCGCGCGCGCTCGGCCTCGGCGCGGGCGGCGTCCCGCTCGGCGGTCAGCGCCCGCACCGCGGCGCGCAGCTCCTCGACGGCGCGGGCGAGCTGCCAGCTGTGCCGCTCCAGCTCGCGTGCCCGCGCCTGGATCTGGTCGCGGTCGGCCACGGCCTGCCCCCGCTTGGCCTCGGCGTCGCGGACGGCCGAGCGCAGGTCCTCGGCGGCGCGGGTGGCGGCGGCGGCCTCGACGCGCTGCCCCTCGACGAGGGTGTCGGCCTCCGACAGCCGCCCGTGCAGGGTGACGAGTTCGGCGCGGGCGCTCTCCAGGGAGGCGAGCAGCTCGCCCTCCCGGGAGGCCATGCGGTCGCGCTCGCGCTCGGCGGCGAGGCGGGCGGCGCCCGCGCCGTCGGCGTCGTCCCTGGCCTCCTGGCGCTCCCGCCGCGCGGCGTCCCGTTCGGCCGCGAGCCGCTCGGCCTCGGCGCGGGCGGACGCCGCCTCCTGCTCGGCCGCCTCGGCGCGGGCGCGCGCGGTGGCCGTCTCGCGCCACGCCACCTCGGCCTGCCGCTGGGACGCGTCGCGCTCCCGCTGGGCGATCGCGACCAGCCCGGCGGCCTCGGCGCGGGCCTCGGCGATCCGCCGCTCGACGCCCGCCACGCTCAGCTCGGAGATCAGCGACCCGGCGAGCCGGTCGGCGAGGCCCTCCAGCCGGTCGACCATCTCCCACGTCCAGGCGACCTGGCCGGTGAGGCCGGGCGACTCCAGCCCGCGTTCCCTGCTCTCGCGCGCGGCCCGCTCGCATGCGCCGTCGCCGTCCTGGCAGTAGCGGACGGTGCGGGCGCCGCGCACCGGCTGCGGCACGGGCCGTCCGCAGCCGGCGCACGGCCAGACCGCGACCGGGTCACCGAGGCGTGCGATCCCGGCGCGGTCGTCTTCGGGGGCCGGCGTCTCCCCCGCGCCGCCCGGCGGGAGGTCCGGCAGCGCACCGGAGGACCCGCGCGGACGCGCCGGGTCGTCCCCCTCGGCATAGGCGGCGGGGTCGGGGATGACAGGAAGGTCGGTCTGCGTCGGGGCGGCGGGGGTCGGGGCGACGTTGTCGAACGGGGCGACCTTCTGGTCTTCCATGTGCCGTTGTACGCATCGGTGTCCGGAGGCGTTCGACGTTCGCGGCGACGAGTTGCGCGCCGGCCCTCACGGCGGCGTCAGTCCGCGTGTCCGCGCAGGTAGGCCTCCCGCACGCGGCGGCGGCTGAGTTTGCCGGACGGCGTACGCGGTAGCGATTCGCGGAATTCCAGGCGCCGGGGGTTCTTCAGTTTCGCCAGCCGGGGGCCGCAGTGCGCGAGCAGTTCGGCGGCGAGGCCCTCCCCCGGGTCGGCGCCCTCGGCGGGCTCGACGAGCGCGACGGCGCACTGCCCCCAGTCGTCGTCCGGGACGCCGATGACGGCGACGTCGGCGACCGCCGGGTGCTGGAGCAGGACGGACTCGATCTCGGCGGGGTAGACGTTGACGCCGCCGGAGATGATGAGGTCGGTGCGGCGGTCGCTCATGTAGAGCCAGCCGTCCTCGTCGAGGTGGCCGAGGTCGCCGGGGGTGTAGTAGTCGTCCCGCATGGCGGCGGCGGTCTTGGCCGGGTCGCCGTGGTACTCGAACCCGGGCTGGCCCGTCGCTTAGATGAGACCGGTCTCCCCCGGCGGCAGCTCGGCGCCCTCCGGGTCGAGGATCCTGATCCGCACGCCGTCGACCGCCGCCCGCGGCGGGGAAGATCGTCCGATGCAGGACAGACTTTTTCCATGACCTTGCTCGTCCAGGCATTTACCATTGGGCGTCAGATCGAAGGACGATACATCGTGCTTTCCGCGGCGACGGAGCCGGAATGAGTGAGTCGGGCAACGGGAACTCTGACGCGCCGCTCGACCGGCTCGTGCGCGCGGCGGTTCCCGGCCTGATCGTCGGTGTGGTCTCCGGGCTGATCGCCAACCAGGTGCTGAAGCTCGTCGACGCGGTCGCCTGGCTGCAGACCGTCCTTCCGCTGACCGTCATCGCCCTGGTGATCGTGGCGGTGTCGGTGGCGCTGTTCCGCTCCGAGCGGGCGGGCACCGCGCTGAAGCGGCTCTCCAGGAGCCTGCCCTGGAACGCCGAGGCGGTCGCGTGGGCGTGCGCCGGCGCGGCGGTCATGGCGGCGGTCCTGCTCGCGTGGACGGGCGCCGTCTCGCTGGCGGAGCGCGCGCGGCCGTGCGGGCAGCCGCTGGAGCTGCGCGTCGTCACCTCTCCGGAGACGCTCACCTCGCTGCGCGACGCAGCCAAGGGCTTCGAGGAGGGCAGCGAGGAGCGGGGCTGCCGGGAGTACAGCGTCACCGTCGCGCCGGAGCCGGAGTTCGTGCAGCTCTCCGAGGCGTTCGGGCGGTTGTGGCGGCGCAGTGAGCCTCCCGGCGGCGAGGCGGCGCCGGCGACGCAGGACGAACGGCTCTACGGTCCGCAGCCCGACGTCTGGATCCCGTCGTCGACGGCCGAGTTCGACTACGTGGAGAAGGGCCCGGACCAGGTCCGCAGGGCGCGGGGCGCCGGTCCCCCGAGCCCGGGCCCGTCCGCCAGGGCCGATCCGGTGTTCACCACGCGCGGCTCGCTGGGGTCGTCGCCGATGGTGCTCGCCCTGTTCGGCGGCGACCACGCCCAGGTGGAGGACACGGCGATCAAACCGCCGCAGCGCCGCACGACCGACCTGCTTCAGCGCTTCGCCCGGGCGGGGGTGGAACTGCGCGAGATCGCCCGTCCCGTCCCGGAGACGTCGGCCGCCGCGCTGGCGGTGACGCCCGTCCTCTACGACGCGCTTCCGGGCAGCGACCAGCAGGACGAGGGGTTCGCCGAGCCCACCGACCTGGTGGCGCCGGACGCGGTCACGCTGCTGTGCAAGGCCCGCCAGGGCGCCCACCCGCCGGACCGCGTCGCCTTCGCCGTTCCCGAGCAGGTCGTCAGCGACTACGACGCGGGGCGGCTCAAGAAGCAGTGCGGCGCCGCGGACGCGCCGGGCGCCGGGGGCGAGTGGACGCTGTACCCCTACTACGCGGAGGACCTGCCGACGCTCGACTACCCGTTCATCCAGGTGACGTGGCGCGGCCAGGACACGCGGGAGCGCGACGAGGCGGTCACCGCGTTCCGCCGGTGGCTGACCCGCCATCCGCTCACCCGGCAGGGCCTGCGGGACGACAGGGGCGCCATGCCGTCCGCGCACGAGGGCGACTCGGCCCGCCAGGACCTGACGGCCCTGTGGACCCTGCTCGGCCCGAACATCATCCCGAACCGGATGGATCCGAAGCCGCTGGAGCCGACGGGCGATGACCGCGGCGGGAAGTACGTGGCCGAAAGACTCCAGCGCGTCGCCGCGGCCCGTCCCCCGGCCTCGGTCTCTCTCATGCTGGACGTGTCGGGATCGATGGACCGCCCGGCCCAGGGCCGCGACACCCGTCTGACGCGCAGCGTCTCCTTCCTGCAGAGCCTGGTGGCCCAGCTGCAGAGCCGCGACAGCGCGGGACTGCAGGTGGCGTCGGAGAAGAAGCCGCCCGACAGCCCGTACACCCTGGAGAACGTGCGGCACGCCGGGACGAGCCCCGACCAGAAGAACCGCATCACGAGCCATCTCCAGGCGGTCGCGACCGCCGGCGGCGACGTCGCGCTCGCCGACATGATCGGCAAAGCCGACGTGGACCCGGGGTCGAACCTCATCGTCGTCACCGACGGGCAGTCCCCCGGGACCAACGGCCCCGGACCGTCCTCCGGCGAGGCGGCCGCGAGATTCCGTGACCGGCACCGGGACGTGCGGGTGACCGTGGTGCTGACGGGCCCGACGGGCTGCGGCGCCTCCCCCGTCAAGGAGATCGTGGACGCGTTCGGCCCCTCCGGAGGCAAGGGCTGCGTGTCGCTGACGGGCGCGCCGGAACCGCAGCAGGCCGCCCAGCTCCTCTCCGACCTGCGATGAACGGAGGGCCATGACGCGACGGCGGCGACGGTTCACCCCCCACGGGCGGAAGGCGTGGCTGAGCGCCGTGGGCGGGGCCGCGGCGGCGCTGGTGTGCGCCGAGGCGCTGGCCTTCTGGCCGGGCTCCTCCTACCAGGCCCTGACCTCGCACTGCGACCGCTCGGAGCTGGTCGTCGCGGGCGGCACCGACGTCAGCCTGAACAGCCAGCGCCGCCAGCTGATCCAGAAGTGGAACACCGGCGGCAACCCGCACGCCACGCTGGTGGAGATCGCGGAGTCCACCGACTCCCAGCACAGCCAGATCAAGGCGATGCAGGAGTCCCGCGGCTGCGGCTACGACGTGCTGGTCATGGACAACACCTGGACGGCGGAGTTCGCCGCGGGCGGCTACCTTCGGCCGCTCGACGGCATCGGGAACCGGAGCGACTTCTTCCCCGCCGCTCTGGAGACCGGGAAATGGCACGGGAAGCAGTACGCCGTCCCGTTCAACGTCGACGTCGGGCTCCTCTACCGGCGTGACGGCGCGCAGGCCCCGCGCGACTGGCCGCATCTGCTCGACTCCGGCATCGCGACGCAGCTCGACGACTACGAGGGGCTGACGGTCAACGCGCTCGAAGCGGTGTGGAACGACGGCGGCGCCGGCCTGCTCACCGGAGAGGAGCACCCGGACGAGAAGGCGTTGCGGGCGAAAGTGTTCCCGGCGTTGAAGACGATGGCGGCGCGCGCCTCCGACCCGCTGCCCGCGTCGCGCACGCGCGGCCCCTTGGCGGCGTCGCGCTCGTTCGACGAGCAGAAGAGCATGGAGGCGTTCATGTCCGGGACGCCGCTGATGCGGAACTGGCCGTACGCGTTCTCCACGCTCGCGACGGAACCGGGGATGCGGGACGGGAAGCGCCTGAGGTACGGGGTGGCCGCTCTTCCCGGCCGCACCGTCCTCGGAGGCCAGAACCTCGCCGTCTCCAAGTACTCCCCCCACCCGGACACCGCGCTCCGGCTGGTGGAGTATCTGAGCGGAACCGAGAGCCAGCAGCTGCTGTTCTCGTGCGGCGGCTTCGCGCCGGGACGCTACAGCGCGCTCGGGCTGCGCCCCGGCCGGCACGGCGCCGCCGACGTGCAGGTGCGGAACTGCTCGGCCTTCACTCGGGAGCGTCTCGATCCCGGCGACGTCGAACTCGACCAGGCGCAGCTGACCGAGCTGGGGACGGCCGTGGTGCAAGCGCTGGACCGGGCGCAGCCCCGTCCCGCCACGCCGCACTACAGTACGTTCACCGGCACGTTCCGCGGGTGCGTGCAGAAGCTCTTCGACCGGACGGGGACGGACGCCGAGACGTTCGCCAGGGCCGTGGAGCGCTCGCTCGACGGGCGCACGGCGTCCTGCTGACCGTGCTCGGCCAGTGTCCTGGCTCCGAGCCGTCGCCAAGATCACTCTGTAACGGCCGAAGCGCGGAAGCCCTCAGCCGTGGCGGCGGGTGATGGCCAGGTAGGGCAGGCACAGCGCGGCCACTGCGGCAGAGGCCCCGAGCGCCGCGGGCACGCTGACAGGCAGCAGCGCTCCGCCGAGCATGGTGCCGATGCCGATGCCGGCGTACAGGGCGGAGGAGTTCAGCCCGACCACCACGGCCGTCTCCTCGGGCGCCGCGCGGATCAGCCGCACCTGCTGGGCAGGGGTCTGGAACCAGGTCGCCGCACCCCAGGCGACCATCAGCAGGGCGGTCAGCGGCAGCCAGTGCGTGCCGGTCGCCGTTGCGCAGGTGAACGCCGCCAGCGTCACCGCGAGCACGGTGAACCCGACCGTCTGCACCGGCAGGGGGCCGTGCCGGTCGACGCGTGAGCCGGCGGCCAGGTTGCCGGCGACAGCACCGGCGCCGTACAAGAACAGCAGCCACACCTCGGCCGGCCCGGAAGCTCCCAGGGAGTGCAGGATCGGAATGGTGAAGGCGTACAGGCCGTAGCCGGCGGTCATTCCCAGCACCGTCAGGGGCAGCACCGCCAGCACCCCGGGGTGGCCGAGTGCCGCCAGGCGTCTGCGGAGCGGGATCGCAGGACTCCCGGGAAGCGCGGGCATCGCGGCGAGCACGCCCACCGCGCACACCGCGCACAGCACCGCGACCAGCCCAAGGGCGGCACGCCAGTTGAGGGCCTTGTCCGCCAGGTTGCCCAAGGGGACGCCCAACGCGGTGGCGAGGGTCAGTCCGCCGATCACCACCGCCAGGGCACGGGCCCGCTGGGCCGGGGCGACCAGGGATGAGGCGACCGCACCTGCGTTCGGGGTGAAGGCGGCCGCGCCGGACGCGGCCAGCACGCGGGTGCCCATAAGGAACGCGAAGTTCGGGGCCAGCGACGTCCCCAGATTGGCCAACGCCAGCACCGCCAGGGCACCGACCAGCAGCGCACGCCGAGGGATTCGAGCCAGGACGGTGGCGAGGATCGGTGCCAGCACGGCGTAGGTGACCGCGAAAACCGTCGCCGACTGGCCCGCCGTGCTCTGCGAAACATGCAGCGAACCCGCCATGGCCGGGAGAAGCCCGGCCACCACATAGGCATCGGTGCCGACGGCGAAGGTCCCCAAGGCAAGCACCAGGGTGCGCCGCAGGCCGTGCGGGGCCTCCACCTTCGGCGCGTCCCCCTGCGTTGTCAGACCCTGGCGAACCGAGGCGCCCCCCGGAACCAAACGATATATCGGGATGTTCATTCTCCTCATTCCTCGGATGGGACGTTCCGGGTTCGGAACGGCCTGAGAGCCTCAGTCGGTCGCGGAGGCGATGATGCGTTCGTAGTTGCGTCGGGTGCGCGCCGCCCCATCCGGGGCCTTCGCCATCAGGTCGGCGATGGTCTGGCCGGCCAACTCTCGCCGCCAGGCCAACTCCGCGCGGCGCATCACCGTGGAGATCCCGCAGAGGTGGTCGAACTCCGGCCCGGCGTCGCGCGCCCCTTCGCCGCGGCGGCGGATCTCGGTGCAGCGGAACGCCTCCAGCGGACCCTCCAAAGCGGTGACGACCTCTATCACCGAGATGTCCTCGGGGGCGCGGGCCAGTGACCAGCCGCCGCGCACACCGGGACCGGAGCCCAATATCCCGGCCCGCGCCAGCGGTTGCAGCCGCTTCTTCAGATACTCCTGCGGCAGATCGAACCAGGCGGCCAACCGGCGGATCGGCACCGGCGCCCTGTCCTGCAGCCAGCCGAGGGTCACGCAACAGTGCAGGCCCCACTCGACACCCTCACCCATCCGCATAACCAGGATGGTACATGTCCCGGTTCAGTGGCTTCGCAGGGCATCCAGATCGGACGCTAGCGGGCGCCTTCGAGGGCCGCTCGGGCCATGCCGTGCAGGAGGCCGGCCATCGCGGCGCGGTCGAGGCCCTGCGCGGCGCTGCGCGGGGTGGAGTTGAGCAGGCCGAAGCAGGCGTGGACGGCGGCGCGGGTGCGCTCGTCCGGCGGCCGGGGGCCGAGGCGGCGCAGGACGGCGACCCACTCCTCGACGTAGGCGCGCTGGAGCCGGCGGATGCGGTGGCGCTGCGGCTCGGGGACGTTGTCCAGTTCACGCTCGTGCACGGTGATCAGCGCGGGGTTGTCGAGGGCGAACGCGATGTGCCAGCCCAGCAGGGCGTCGAGGGCGCGCCCGGGGTCGGGGTCGGCGGCGCGGCGCAGGCCCTCGGCGAGCAGCCGTTCGCTGATGTCGAGGAGCATCTCGGCGAGCACGGCCTCCTTGCCGCTGAAGTGGCGGTAGAGGGCGGGGCCGGTGAGCCCGACGGCCCGGCCGAGGTCGCCGATGGACGCCCCGTGGTAGCCGCGGCGCGCGAACAGCTCGGCGGCGGCGCCGAGGATCTCGGCCCGGCGCGGGTTGGGCGGGCCCGGCGGCGCCTCGGCGGGGTGGGACGTCATGCGGCCCAGTCTAGACTAGAGTTGTTAACGACCGTTAACATCAGCATTGTTAATGAGCGTTAACCGGGAAGGGGGGTCATGAGCGGACCCGAGATCGGCTCGCGCGCCGACGTCGCGGGCGAGGCGTTCAAGGCGAGCGCCGCGCACAACGAGGCGCTCGTCGCGGAACTGCGCGACCGCGTCGACCGGGCGGGCCGCGGCGGACCCGAGCGCGCCCGCGAGCGGCACGTGGCGCGCGGCAAGCTGCTGCCCCGCGACCGGGTCGACACGCTCCTGGACCCCGGCTCGCCCTTCCTGGAGCTGTCGCCGCTGGCGGCGAACGGCATGTACGGGGACGAGGCGCCCGGCGCGGGGATCATCACCGGCGTCGGGCGGGTCTCCGGCCGCGAATGCGTCGTCGTCGCCAACGACGCCACCGTCAAGGGCGGCACGTACTACCCGGTCACGGTGAAGAAGCACCTGCGGGCGCAGGAGGTGGCGCTGCACAACCGCCTCCCCTGCCTCTACCTGGTCGACTCCGGCGGCGCGTTCCTGCCGCGCCAGGACGAGGTGTTCCCCGACCGCGAGCACTTCGGCCGCATCTTCTACAACCAGGCCACGATGTCCGGCCTCGGCATCCCGCAGATCGCGGCGGTGCTGGGCTCCTGCACGGCGGGCGGCGCCTACGTCCCGGCGATGAGCGACGAGGCCGTCATCGTCCGCGGCCAGGGGACGATCTTCCTCGGCGGGCCGCCGCTGGTGAAGGCCGCCACCGGCGAGGTCGTGACGGCGGAGGAGCTGGGCGGCGGCGAACTGCACGCGCGCACGTCCGGCGTGACCGACCACCTCGCCGATGACGACGCGCACGCGCTGCGGATCGTCCGGGACATCGTCGCCACGCTGGGCCCGCGCGAGCCGCGCCCGTGGGAGGTCGCGCCGCCCGAGGAGCCGGCCGCCGACCCGTCCGAGCTGTACGGGATCGTCCCGCCGGACTCGCGCACCCCCTACGACGTGCGCGAGGTCATCGCCCGGATCGTGGACGGCAGCCGCTTCCAGGAGTTCAAGAAGGAGTACGGCGCCACGCTCGTCACCGGGTTCGCGCGCGTCCACGGGCACCCGGTCGGGATCGTCGCCAACAACGGCATCCTGTTCGGCGAGTCGGCACAGAAGGGCGCGCACTTCATCGAGCTGTGCGACCGGCGCAGCGTCCCGCTGGTGTTCCTGCAGAACATCACCGGGTTCATGGTCGGGCGCGAGTACGAGGCGGGCGGCATCGCCAAGCACGGCGCGAAGATGGTGACCGCCGTCGCGTGCGCCCGCGTCCCGAAGTTCACCGTCGTGATCGGCGGCTCGTTCGGCGCCGGCAACTACGCGATGTGCGGCCGGGCGTACTCGCCGCGCTTCCTGTGGATGTGGCCGAACGCCCGCATCTCGGTCATGGGCGGCGAGCAGGCGGCGAGCGTCCTCGCCACCGTCCGCCGCGACCAGATGGAGGCGCGCGGCGAGGAGTGGCCCGCCGCGGACGAGGAAGGGTTCAAGGCGCCGATCCGCGAGCAGTACGAGGCGCAGGGCAACCCGTACTACTCGACGGCGCGGCTGTGGGACGACGGGGTGATCGACCCGCTCGACACCCGGCGCGTGCTCGCGCTCGGGCTGTCGGTCGCGGCCAACGCACCGCTGGAGCCGGTCGGCTACGGCGTCTTCCGGATGTGAGGGTGTTGATGTTCGACAGCGTCCTGGTCGCCAACCGCGGAGAGATCGCCGTCCGCGTGTTCCGCACGCTGCGGCGGCTCGGCATCCGGTCGGTGGCCGTGCACACCGGGGCCGACGCCCTGGCGCGCCACGTGCGGGAGGCCGACGAGGCCCTGCTGATCCCGTCGTACCTGGACATCGAGGCGGTCGTCGCGGCCGCGCGCGACGCCGGCGCGTCGGCCGTGCACCCCGGATACGGGTTCCTCGCCGAGAACACGGCGTTCGCGCGGGCGTGCGGCGAGGCGGGGCTGGTCTTCATCGGACCGCCGGCCGGGGCGATCGACGCGATGGGCGACAAGATCCGCGCGAAGCGGACCGTCGCGGCCGCCGGCGTCCCCGTGGTCCCCGGGCGGGACGAGCCCGGCCTGTCCGACGCCGAACTGGAGGCGGCGGCGCTGGAGGTCGGGCTGCCGGTGCTGCTCAAGCCGTCCGCGGGCGGCGGCGGGAAGGGCATGCGGCTCGTCCGGGACGCCGCGGACCTGCCGGAGGCGATCGCCTCCGCCCGGCGGGAGGCGCGCGGCTCGTTCGGCGACGACACGCTGCTCGCCGAGCGGTTCGTCGAGAACCCGCGGCACATCGAGATCCAGGTCTTCGCCGACGCCCGCGGCGGCGCCGTCCACCTCGGCGAGCGCGAGTGCAGCCTCCAGCGCCGGCACCAGAAGATCGTCGAGGAGGCGCCGTCCCCGCTGCTGGACGCCGCCGCGCGCGAGCGGATGGGCGCCGCCGCCGTCGCCGCCGCGCGGGCCGTCGGTTACGTGGGCGCCGGGACGGTCGAGTACATCGTCTCGGCCGACCGCCCCGACGAGTTCTTCTTCATGGAGATGAACACCCGGCTCCAGGTCGAGCACCCCGTCACCGAGCTCGTCACGGGACTCGACCTGGTCGAGCTCCAGCTCCGCGTGGCCGCGGGGGAGCCGCTGCCGTTCACGCAGGACGGCGTGCGCCTCGACGGGCACTCCATCGAGGCCCGCGTCTACGCCGAGGACCCGGCCCGCGGCTTTCTGCCCACGGGCGGGCGGGTCCTCGCCCTCAGCGAGCCCGAGGCCGCGCGCGTCGACTCCGGGCTGGACGTCGGGACGGAGGTCGGCGGCAACTACGACCCCATGCTCGCCAAGGTCATCGTCCACGGCGCCGACCGCGCCGAGGCGCTGCACAAGCTCGACCGGGCGCTCGCGTCCTACACGCTGCTCGGCGTCCCGACGAACGTCGCGTTCCTGCGCGCGCTGCTGCGGCACCCCTCGGTCGTGTCGGGCGACCTCGACACCGGCCTGGTCGAGCGCGCCCTGGACGACCTGGTGGCCGGCGCGTCCGTCCCGCCCGAGGTGCTCGCCGCCGCCGCGCTGGAGCGAATGCTCGACCTGGAGGCCGGCGACGACCCGTGGGACGTCCCGGACGGCTGGCGACCCGGCGCCCACGCCTGGGCGCCGTGGATCATCACCCCGTCCGGCGGCGACCCGGTGGAGGTCCGCGTCCAGGGCAGGGCGGCGTCCGCGCGCGTCGCCGTCGGCGGAGAGCCGCCGGTCACCGCGTCGCTGACCAGGCCGTTCACGCTGACCTACGGTGGAAGGACGACCTCCTTCGCCGGCGCCCGGGACGGGCGCACCCTGTGGCTCGGGCGCGACGGGCACGCGTGGGCGCTGAGCGAGCACGTCCGCGCCGAGGGCGGGGCCGACGCCGCCGCCGCGGGCGACGGCGTGCTGCGCAGCCCGATGCCGGGCACGGTCCTGGCGGTCAAGGCGGCCGAGGGCGACCAGGTCGAGGCCGGGCAGCCGCTCGTGGTCGTCGAGGCGATGAAGATGGAGCACACCGTCACCGCGCCGCTCGCCGGCGTCGTGGCGAAGCTGCCGGTCCGCGCGGGCGCGCAGGTCGCCCTCGACGCGGTGCTGGCCGTGATCGAGGAGGCATGACGGTGCCGGTACCCCTTTCCGGCCTTCCCGAGCGGGTCACGATCTACGAGGTCGGGCCGCGGGACGGGCTGCAGAACGAGAAGGCGGTCGTCCCCGCCGAGGTCAAGGCGGAGTTCGTGACCCGGCTGGCGGACGCGGGGCTGCGCACGATCGAGACGACCAGCTTCGTCCATCCCTCGTGGGTGCCGCAGCTCGCCGACGCCGAGCAGCTGCTCGACATCCTGCCGCGCTCCCCCGAGCTGCGGTATCCCGTCCTCGTGCCGAACGAGCGGGGCCTGGACCGGGCGCTGGCCAACGGCGTCACCGAGATCGCGATCTTCGGCAGCGCCACCGAGACCTTCGCCCGCCGCAACCTGAACCGCACCGTGGACGAATCCCTCGCGATGTTCGCCCCGGTCGTGGAACGCGCGCGCGCCGAAGGACTCTGGGTGCGCGCCTACGTGTCGATGGTGTGCGGCGACCCGTGGGAGGGCGACGTCCCCGTCGAGCAGGTCGTGTCCGTCGCGTCCCGCATGATGGACCTGGGCTGCTCCCAGCTCAGCCTCGGCGACACCATCGGCGTCGGCACGCCCGGCCAGGTCACCGCGCTCATCGAGGCGCTGACCGGGGCGGGCATCGGTACCGACCGGCTCGCCATCCACTTCCACGACACCTACGGGCAGGCGCTGGCCAACACCCTCGCCGCGCTCCGCGCGGGCGTCACCGTCGTGGACGCCTCGGCGGGCGGCCTCGGCGGCTGCCCGTACGCCGAGAGCGCCACCGGCAACCTGCCCACCGAGGACCTCGTCTGGATGCTGGACGGCCTCGGCGTCGAGACGGGCGTCGACCTCGCCGGGCTCGTGTCCACGAGCCGCTGGATGGCGGGCCGCCTGGGCCGTCCCAGCCCCTCCCGCGTAGTGCAAGCCCTGTCACCTGAATCGGAGTAGCCAATGATCGACTTCACGCTCGGCGAGGAGCAGGAGGAGCTGCGGCGCACGGTCGAGCGGTTCGCCCGCGAGAGCGTCGCCCCGGTGATCGGGGACCTGTACGAGCGCGGCGAGTTCCCCTACGAACTCGTCGCCGCGATGGGGAAGATGGGGCTGTTCGGGCTGCCGTTCCCGGAGGAGCACGGCGGCATGGGCGGCGACTACTTCACGCTCTGCCTCGCCCTGGAGGAGCTGGCGCGCGTCGACTCGTCCGTGGCGATCACCCTGGAGGCCGGGGTGTCGCTGGGGGCGATGCCGATCTACCGGTTCGGGTCCGCGGAGCAGAAGGAGCGGTGGCTGCCGCGGCTCACCTCCGGCGAGCGGCTGGCCGGCTTCGGGCTGACCGAGCCGGGCGGCGGGTCGGACGTCCCCGGCGGCATGCGCACCACGGCCCGGCTGGACGGCGACTCCTGGGTGATCAACGGGTCCAAGTCGTTCATCACCAACTCCGGCACCGACATCACCGCGTTCGTGACCGTGACCGCGTTCACCGGCGACGGCGAGATCTCCACGATCCTCGTCCCGAACGGGACCCCGGGCTTCACGGTCGGGCGCAAGTACTCCAAGGTCGGCTGGTCGGCGTCCGACACGCGGGAGCTGTCCTTCGACGACGTCCGCGTCCCGGCCGAGAACCTCGTCGGCGAGCGCGGCCGGGGGTACGCCCAGTTCCTGCGGATCCTGGACGAGGGGCGCATCGCGATCGCCGCGCTGTCGGTCGGCCTCGCCCAGGGCTGCGTGGACGAGTGCCTGCGCTACGTCCGCGAGCGGGAGGCGTTCGGCAAGGAGATCGGCCGGTACCAGGCGATCCAGTTCAAGGTCGCCGACATGGAGACCCGGGCGCACACCGCCCGGCTCGCCTACTACGCGGCGGCCGCGAGGATGCTGGCGGGCGAGCCGTTCAAGAAGGAGGCCGCGATCGCCAAGCTGGTGGCCTCCAACGCCGCCATGGACAACGCCCGCGACGCCACGCAGGTCTTCGGCGGCTACGGCTTCATGAACGAGTACGCCGTCGGCCGCTTCTACCGCGACGCGAAGATCCTGGAAGTGGGCGAGGGCACCTCGGAGGTGCAGCGCATGCTGATCGCCCGCGCCCTCGGCCTCCCGCCGTCCTGACGCGCGCCGCCCGGCGGCGCCCGGTGCCGCCGAGCGCGGGCCTCCCCGCGTAACGTGCGAGTTCCGCCTGCCGCGAAGCCCGGCGCGGTAGGGTCGGCGAATGCTGCTGCGCGCCTACGGGATCGCCCGCTCCCTGGTCATGTACCACGGAATTCCGGGCAGGCACCGGCGCGCGTCGCGCCTCTACGGGGAGTTCCTCGGGCCCGGCGACATCGCTTTCGACATCGGCGCGCACGTCGGCGGCCGCGTACGCGTGTGGCGGGGGCTGGGAGCGCGCGTCGTCGCGGTGGAGCCGCAGCCCGACTGCCTGCGCGTCCTGCGCCTGTTCTTCGGCCGCGACCGCGGCGTCGTCCTCGTGCCGGGCGCCGCCGGCGCGGAGCCGGGAAGGGCGCACCTGGCCCTGTCCACCGCGACGCCGACGGTGTCCTCGATGTCGCCCGGCTGGATCAAGGCGGTGACGACGGACCGCGGCTTCGCCCGCGTCCGCTGGGACCGCTCGATCGGTGTCGACGTGACCACGCTGGACGAGCTCATCGCCCTGCACGGCGTGCCGGCCTTCTGCAAGATCGACGTCGAGGGCTTCGAGGCGGGCGTGCTGGCGGGGCTGTCCCGGCCGCTGCCCGCCCTCTCCTTCGAGTACGTGCCGTCCGCGCACGGCGCCTCCCTGGAGGCGCTGGACCTCGTGGAGCGGCTGGGCGACTACGTCTACAACTACTCCCCCATCGAGACGATGCGGCTGGCCAGCCCCCGCTGGCTCGACGCGGCCGAGCTGCGGCGGCGGCTGGAGAGGATCCGTCCGCGCGGGCGGTCGGGCGACGTCTACGCCCGTCTGCGCGAATCCGGCGGCTGATGGGGCTTCTCGCACCGGGCGGTCGCCTCGCTTCAGGGCCCGGTCGCCTGGCCCGCAGGCCCTGAGCGGCGGTCCGGCTCAGCCGGAGGACGCCGCGAAGGCGGCGAGCCGGGCTTCCACGTCGTCACGAGGCAGCTCGCGAAGGACGACCCTCGACTCCAGCGCCTCGTGCAGGACCGGATACATGTTCGTCGGGGACCACTGGGCCTGGATGGACCTCTCGTCCAGGAACAGGGTGGGAAGGCCGTCGACCACGGGGACCCCCTCGAAGGGGGCGGAGCCGGGGAAGAACAGTGCCGGCTTCGCGTCGGCGCCCGGGTAGTGGAACCCGATCCGCTGGTGCTCGATCAGCTCGCGCGCCTCCTGGTGTTCCCGCGGGGTCAGGCCCCGGTTCTGCGCGTACCGCACGAGCGCGGGGTCGGTCGGCTCGGCTCCGAGGTAGCCGGGGCCCGCATGGCGTTCGAGAGCGTCCTGGGCGAGCGCGAAGAAGTGGTACATCCGGTCCTGGACGCCGGTCAGCCCGAGGACGAAACCGCGCCGGCCGCGGGGGTCGAGCAGCAGGATCTCCCGCCCGTCCAGAAGGGCGAGCACCTCGCGGACGTAGGAGAGGGTCTCGTACTGGTCTTCCAGTTCGTCCACCAGCGGCGCGACCTGGGGCCGGGCTCGCAGCCGCCGCCGCGCGCCCTCGTCGCGGCTGAGCATCGTCATGGCCGCCAGGAGGACGAAGGGCAGGGTGTGGTGGGCGCGGACGAGGTCGGGAGACGCCCCGAACAGCTCGTCCTGCGCACTCGGCCCGCCCTGGGCCGCGAACTCCTTCGCCAGGTGCAGGTAGCGCTCGGTCATCTCCATGACCGCGTCGACCGGGACCGTCACCGAGCCGCCCCGCTCGACGAGCACACCGCACACGAAGGCCATCATCCCCGCGCGGAAGACGTCGCCGGCCCCGAAAGAGGCGGCCAGCTCCGCCATGGCGGCGTCGACGTCGGTGATGGATCCCAGGAACGCCTGCACCTCGTCCCGGCCGATCAGGTCGGTTCCGGCCCGGCACTCGCCCAGGTCACTCGGCTGCCGGACGAACTGCGCGATCCCCACCGTCTGCGACATTCGATCATGCTAGCGGTGGCCGGGCCCCTGGTGCCGCGGCTTCGGCGAGGGGCCGTTCTCCTTGGCGACCGCCTCGCGGACGGCGGGGGCGATCTCCTGCCCCCAGCGGCCGAGGGAGGCGAGGTCCTGCGTCCCTCCGCCGGGCGAGAAGAGGGTGAAACCGGACGCGCCGTGCTCCAGGACCGCCCCGGTCAGCTCCTCGGCCCACTGCTCGGGGGAGCCTCCGATCCAGCGCCCGTCGCGGTCGCGCGTGGCGGGCAGCGGCCGGCCGGTGACGCGGCCGGGAAGGTTGAAGATCGTGCGGATCTCGCGCGGGTCGCGTCCCGCGGCCGCGGCGGCCTCGTCGATCACCGGCCGCGACGTCCGGTGGCGCTCGCTGAGCCAGTCCGCCGCGTGGCCGGGGATCCAGCCGTCGGCCACCCGGCCGGTCGCGGCGAGGGACCTCGGGCCGACCGACCCGGTCCATACGGGCGGCGCGGCCACGGGGGCCGGCTCGATCTCCTCCACCCGGTAGTGGCGGCCATGGTGGGTGACGGGCGGGCCGCCGCCGGAAAGCTCCCTGACCAGGACGATCGCCTCCTCGAAGGCGTCCACCGCCGCACCCGGCGACAGTCGCGGCACGCCCATGTCGGAGATCCGATCCCAGAGTCCGCCCGCACCCATGCCGAGCACGACGCGTCCGCCGGAGAGCGCCGACAGCGACGTCACCGTCCGCGCGAGCAGGGGAGCCGGGCGGGTCGGCAGGTTCGTGACGTTGGCGAGGCCCGCGATGCGCTCGGTGCGTCCGAGGACGAAACCGAGGGCGGCGTAGGCGTCCACGCGGTCGCCGAGATAGGGGTGGTCCGACAGGGAGAAGTGGTCCAGGCCGTCGCGGTCGGCCTGCTGGGCCATCTGCAGCAGGTCGGCCACGTCCTCGACGCCGGTGTGCGCGCCGAACCCGAAGAGGGGCAGGCCTTCACCGGCGGCCGCGATCGCAGTACTCATCATTCCAGGCTCCGCACGACGGGGTTTCAGTTCGTATCACGAACCATATTAGTTCGTGATACGAACTGCAACCCCCGCCGACCGACGGTCTCAGCGGTAACCGGCCGCCCCCTCGTCGGGTTCGGCGAACACCACCGGAACCTCGTTGTCCAGCACGACGCGGCCGAGCAGATCGGCGAGCGCGCCGCGCTCGGCGTCGCCGAGCCCCTTAGGCAGCCGGTCGATCCGCCGGCAGGTCTCGGCATAGAAGTCCTCGACGAGCCGGCTCCCCTCGGCGGTCAGCGCGACCCTCACCGCACGCAGGTCCCGCGGGTCGGGCTCGCGCCGGACCAGGCCGTTGCGCTCGGTGCGGTCCACCAGGCCGGTGAGGCTCGACTTGGCCAGCCCCAGCATCGCGCCCAGTTCCCCCATCCCCCGCGGCCGCGCCATCAGCACGCACAGCAACTGCCCCTGCTGCGACGTGATGCCGTACTCCCGCGCCGACTCGCCATAGACGGCGTTCACGAGGAACGCACCTCGCACCAGCGCCGCCACGACGCCTATCCGACCCTCGTCTTCTTTGCCCACGCGGCCAGGATATCCCGGCAGTTCGCGCGACGAACTACCGCGCCGCCGCCCCCGCGCCGGTCGGGCCGGACCTGAGATGTGGAAGATAGCTTAACAGCTAATCTACTTAGCTTGGTCACCTCGATGACCTGGGCTCCGCTGTTCGCGGGCCTGTGCGGCTGGTCGGCCCGCATCTACCTCGACCGCGCCTTCGGCTACGGTCTCCGCACGAAGGACGGCTTCCAGCGCACCTGACCGCAGGCCCGGCAACGTCATCATGGCGGCGGACGGGCTCCGGATCATCGACCCCGGCATCGCCCTCGCGACCGACGCGACCGCGCTGACCGACCAGCGGCGCCGACCGGGGCGGCGTCCTGGAAGGCGATGCGCCGCAGACCGACCGCGGCCGCGATCCCGGCCACCGTCGCCGCCCCTGCCAGGAAGCGCCATTGGCGCTTCGCGCGGCGTTCCACCCTTGCGTAGGGCTCGGTGGAGAACGAGACGAGTTCGTAGCGGGACGTCCACACCCCGGGCAGGGCCCTCTGCAGCGCGAGCTCGGTCCTCCGGGTGAACCGGAAAACCGGGGAGGCGACCTTGTCGCGCATCTCGACGAAGTTCTCAAGCGCCATCCGCGCGATGGCGTCGGCATTGTCCTTGCGCCGCTTCTCGTACCGCGGCAGGGCGAGTTCCCAGATGCCGGCGGTTTCGGTGAGGCAGCGGTCGAGTTCGACGACGTCCTCGAAGGCGCAGTTGGCGCCCTGCCCGTAGAACGGGACGATCGCGTGGGCGGCGTCGCCGATCAGCGCCGTCCGGCCGCCCGGCACGTGCCATGTGTCGCACCGGACGGTGCCGAGCCTGCCCACGGGATTGCTGAGGCAGTCCTCCACCAGGCTGGGAGAGATCGGCGGCAGGTCCGGGTAGCGGGCTTCGAAATGCTCCTTCACGGCGGCCGGGGTGTCGAGCGAGGCGAATCCCGACGCGCCCTCGTACGGCCAGAACAGCGTGCAGGTGAACGACCGGTCGGGGTTGGGGAGGGCGATCATCATCGCGTTCCCGCGCGGCCAGATGTGCAGTGCTCCGGGGTCCAGGGCGAACTCGCCGTCCACTGCGGGAATGGTCAGTTCCTTGTATCCGTGGTCGAGGAACTCGACGTCCTCCCGGATCACGCCGGCCGCCACCAGTTGCGCGCGGGTGGCCGACCCGGCGCCGTCGGCGCCCAGCACGACCGATGCGCTGACGCCTACCGTGCCCTCGGGGGTCTCGAACCGGAGCGCGCCGGTCACCGGGTCGAGGCCGGTGAGCCGGTGGCCGAAGTGCAGCGTCACACCGTCCGCGGCCTCGGCGGCGTCGATCAGCGCGTTGTTGAGCGCGCCCCTGCCGATCGAGTTGATCGCCTTGCCGCCGTCCCGGCTGTACGGCTGGAAGTCCTGGGGCCCTGCCACGGGGTGGATCATCCGTCCGCGCATCGGCAGGGCGTCCGCCATGACCTGCTGCTCCAGGCCGATCCGGCGGAGGGCGTCCAGGCCGCGTTCGGACAGGGCCAGGTTGATGGAGCGTCCGCGCTCACCGTCGCCGACGCGCGGGTCGGGTCCGCGCTCGTACAGGGAGACCTGATGGCCGCGCCTGGCGAGATAGCAGGCGAGGAGGGAACCGGTGAGGCCGGCTCCGACCACGGCGATGTCGACCTTCGTCATCCTTGCTCCCCTACATGTACGTGCGGGCCGACCACAGCTCCGGGAAGACCTCCCTGGCCATGCTGCGCTGGAGCCAATGGATCCCGTTCGAGCCGCCGCTGCCCGCCTTCGCGCCCATCGCGCGGCGGACCGACATCAGATGCTGGTAGCGCCAGTCGCCGAAACGCTCGGCGACGTCGGTCAGGGCCTCGCCGAGCATGCGGAGGTGGTTGTCGGGTCCGGTGTCGGTGTAGACCTCCACCCAGGCGCCTTCGACCGCCGAGTGCGGCTGGTGCTCCTGGGAGTGGTCCCGGCCGAGCAGGTCGGCGGGGATGTCGTGGCCCTTCCGGGCGAGCAGGGCGATGGCGTCGTCCCAGAGGCTGGGCGCGCGCAGCGCCCCCGTCAGTTCCGCGTGGACGTCGGGCTGCCGCCTGAACGGCCGGACGAGCGACGCCGTCTTGAGCCCCAGCAGGAACTCCAGATGCCGGTACATCGCGGACTGGAAGCCTGAGCCTTCGCCCAGCTTGTCGCGGAAGCGGTTGAAGTCGGTCGGCGTCATCCAGCGCAGGCCGCGCCAGCCCGCGTTGAGCCCCTCCAGGTGCAGGGCGGCCCTTCGCAGCGGCGGGAGGGCGCCCCACACGTCGTCCTCCCGGATCAGGCGCTGCCCTTCGCGCAGTTCATGGCGGACGAGCCCGAAGTACAGCTCCATCACCTGGCTGATCACCAGGAACGACATCTCTCCGGGATCGTCGCTCAGTGTCTGCTGAAGGGTGTGCAGGGTGTCGGCGTGGACGTAGGCGTCGTACGGCACCCTGCCGGTGAACGCCAGGGTGGGCTCTCCCCCACCGGCGGCGGCGCGGTCGGCGCGCTCCTGCTCCGTCACCGGGCAGATCGAGTGTTCGAGGTCGGTGTTCACCGGTGTCCTTTCTGCGGTCTTCGGTCTGCGCCGGCGTCAGCCGGCCTGGGCGGCGGGCCGCGGCTCGCGCAGCGGGAAGTGGCACGCGGCCGAATGGCCCGGATCGAAGCCGCGCAGCACCGGTTCCTCCTCGGCGCACCGGGCCTGCGCGCGCGGGCAGCGGGTGCGGAAGCGGCAGCCGGACGGCGGGTCGAACGGGCTGGGCATCTCGGCGTCCATGCCGTCCTGGTCGCCGGGGGGTTCGGCGGCCGGGTCGGGCTCGGGGACGGCGGCGATCAGCCCGGCGGTGTACGGGTGCGCGGCGCGCAGGTAGATGTCGTCCGGGGGGCCGATCTCGACCAGCTTGCCCAGGTACATCACCCCGACCGTGTCCGCCAGGTAGCGGACGACGGTCAGGTCGTGGGAGATCACCACGTAGGTGAGCCCGTGCTTCGCCTGGAGCCGCCTCATCAGGTTGAGCACCTGGGAGCGGATCGAGACGTCGAGCGCGCTCACCGGCTCGTCGGCCACGATCACGCGGGGGTTGAGCGCCAGCGCGCGGGCCAGCGCGATGCGCTGCCGCTGGCCGCCGGAGAACTCGTGGGGGTAGCGCTCCAGCACGCCGTGCGGCAGGCCGACCTCGTCGAGCAGGTCGCGGATCGCGGCCGACTGCTCCCTCGCCGACCCGATACCCTGGGCGGCGAACGGCTCGCGCAGGATCGCGCCGATCCGCATGCGCGGGTCGAGCGCGTCGAACGGGTCCTGGAACATCATCTGGAGGTTGCGGCGGTGCCGGCGCAGCCCCCGCCCGCGCAGCCCGCCGAGCTCGGCGCCGAGAGCGGTGACACCGCCGGACGACGGCTTCTCCAGACCGACGATCATCCGGGCGAGGGTGCTCTTGCCGCAGCCGGACTCCCCGACCAGCCCGAAGGTCCGGCCCGGCTCGACCTCGAACGACACCCCGGACACGGCCTTGACGCCGCGCCGCGCACCGCCCCGCAGCGACCTGCCCGCCGCGTACTCCCTGACCAGGTCGTCGACGGCGAGCACCGGTCCGGCCGGCACCGGCGCCTGCGCGGTCTGCGGCGCGGTCTGCGGCGCGGTCTCCGCGTCGGACGCGGCCGGCGGGGCCGCGCCGAGCGGGCCGTCGACCGGGTTCCAGCACGCGAGCGCGTGCCCCGGCCGCTCCTCGGCGAGCACCGGCTCCTCGCTCCGGCAGCGGTCGGTGGCGTGCGCGCACCGGGCGGCGTAGCGGCAGCCCGCGGGCGGGTGGGCCAGGTCCGGCGGGGAGCCCGGAATGGAGTAGAGGGCCTGCCCGCGCGGCTGGGTCAGCCGCGGCGTGCAGGCCAGCAGGGCCCGCGCGTACGGGTGCCGCATGCCCGTGAACAACTCGCCGGTGCGGGCGCTCTCGACGATGCCGCCGGCGTACATGACGCTGACCCGGTCGGCCCACTGCGCGATCACGCCCATGTCGTGGGTGATCAGCAGCATGGCCATGCCGAGCCGGTCCTTGAGGTCGTGCAGCAGCCGCAGGACCTGCGCCTGGACGGTCACGTCGAGCGCCGTCGTCGGCTCGTCCGCGATGAGCACCTTCGGCTCGCAGGACAGCGCCATGGCGATCATGACCCGCTGCCGGAGCCCGCCGGACAGCTCGTGCGGGTACTGGCCCAGCCGTTCGGCGGGCCGGGCGATGCCGACCAGCGCGAGCATCTCCAGCGCCCGGTCGCGGGCCTGCTTCGGGCTCGCGCCGCGGTGCAGCCGGACAGGCTCGGCGACCTGGTCGCCGATCGTCTTGGTGGGGTTGAGCGACGTCATCGGATCCTGGAAGATCATGGCGACCTCGTTGCCGCGGATCCGCTGGTAGCGCTTCTCCGGGAGGCCGACCAGCTCCTGCCCGGCCAGCTTGATCGACCCCCCGGCCACGCGTCCGCCGGGCGGGAGGAGGCCCATGACCGAGAGCCCGGTCATCGACTTTCCGCATCCGGACTCCCCCACCAGCCCGAGGGTCTCGCCCCGGCGCAGGCGCAGGTCGACGCCGCCGACCACGCCGACGTCCGACCTGCGCAGCCGGATGCTGGTGGACAGGCCCTCGATCGCCAGGACGCAGTCGTCGCCGGGTGCCGGATGAGCGTCGGGGTTCATGTGCGACCTTCCTGCGTGGGCGGGCATCAGCGCCGCCTCAGCCGTACGTCGATCGAGTCGCGCATCGCGTCCCCGACGAAGTTGAACGCCATGACCACCAGGACCAGGCAGGCGCCGACCGGGTAGATCAGCCACCAGGAGCCCGCCAGCAGGAAGGACACCCCCGCGGACAGCTGCGTCCCCCACTCGACGTCCGGGTAGTTGAGCCCGAAGCCGAGGAAGCCCAGCAGCGAGACCGCGATGATCGCGTCGGCGACCTGGAAGGTGATGTTGACGATCACCACGCCCAGGGCGTTCGGGATCAGGTGCCGGGCGACGATCCGCGCCTTGGTCGCCCCCATCACCGTCGCCGCCGCGACGAACCCGCGCGAGCGCAGCGTCAGCACCTCGGCCCGGACGAGGCGGGCCGGCGCGAGCCAGGAGAACGCGCCCAGGATCAGGCTGAGCGACAGCACCGTGGAGCTGAACCGGGTGGCGACGATCAGCACGATGAACAGGAACGGGATCGACAGCAGCGTGTCGACCACGCGCATCATGAACCCGTCCACGACGCCGCCGGCGAGCCCGGCGACCGTGCCGTACAGCGTGCCGATCCCGGTGGCGATCAGCGCCGCGAACAGCCCGATCTGGAGCGACGCCCGGCCGCCCAGCATGATCCGGCCGAGCACGTCGAAGCCCTGCGCGTCGGTGCCGAGCGGGTGCCCGCCGCCGGGCGCCAGCAGGCTGCTCACCGGGTCGACGGTGACCTGGTCGGTCACGTACAGGTACGGCCCGGCGCCGCAGAACAGGACGAAGAAGACGATGATGCCGAGGCCGACGACGGCGAGCCGGTTCTGCAGGAACGCCCGCGCGGTGAGCCGCCATCCGCTCGTGGGCTCCGGGAGGCGCGCTCCGCGGTCGTCCCGCACGGTGCGCGGCGCCGCGCCGCCGGTCTTACCGGTCTTGTCGGTGACGGATTCGGTCATGCGCGCCGCGTCCTCGGGTCGGTGGCCGCCACCAGCACGTCCGCCACGAGGTTCCCGAGGACGGTCAGGATCGCGGCGACCAGCGTGTAGCCCAGCAGGACGGGATAGTCCTGGTTGTTCAGGCCGTTGAAGAAGAGCAGCCCCAGTCCCGGGTAGTTGAAGACGGACTCGACCACCAGGTTCCCCGCCAGCAGCAGCGGGATCGACATGCCGATCAGGGTCACCAGCGGCACGCAGGCGTTGCGCAGCAGGTGCCGGGTGAGCACCAGGCGCATCGACAGGCCCTTCGCCCGCGCCACCCTGATGTAGTCCTGCGCGAGCTGGTCGAGCGCCGCGGACCGCTGGTATCTGGAGTACATCGCGACCGTGACCCCGGTCAGCGTCAGCACCGGGAGCAGCATGGCGCGCGGCTCGGTGAAGACGACGAAGTTGGAACTCGACTGCGCCGCCTGGGCCGGCAGCACGCCCAGCCCCATCGCGAAGAGCTGGATCAGCAGCATCGCGAGCAGGAACACGGGCATCGAGTAGGTGACGAAGGTGAGCGTGGTCAGCACGTTGTCGCCGACGCTGTTGCGCTTCACCGCCTGGAAGACGCCGAGCGGGACGGCCGCGCAGATCGCGAGGGCGAGCGCGACCGCCGACAGCATCGCCGTCCGGCCGGCGTTCTCCGCCAGCAGCGCGTTCACGCTCTGGTTCAGCTTGTAGGAGTGGCCGAGGTCGCCGTGGAGCAACCCGCCCAGGTAGTCGAAGTACTGGAGGACGAGCGACCGGTCGTAGCCGTGCTCCCGGTCGAAGGCGGCCACCGCCTCCGCGCTCGCCTGGACGCCGAGGATCGCCCGGCCCGGGGACCCCGACATCCCGTGCAGCAGCAGGAAGGTGATCAGTGAGACGCCCAGGATCACGATCGCCGACGTTCCCAGCCGCCGCAGCACATACTGGACCACGCCCTACCTCCTTTCTATCGATGGCCGGCTCCGGCTTCGGCGGGCCCGGCTACTTCAGGTACCAGTACTCGGGGGTGAGCACGCCGGCCGGCAGGCTGGCGAAGGAGTCGGCCGGGCCGGACAGCGTGTCCTTCCAGGCCCAGATGGTGTGCGCGTTCGGCAGCCAGAGCACCGGCAGGTCGGTCCGCAGATGCTCGATCTCGGCCTGGACGGCCTCGCGGTCCGCGCCGTGCACCGAGTCCCGGATCAGTTCGTCGGTCTTGGGGTCGCTGTAGGCGCCGACGTTGCCCGAGCCCTTGGTGTCGAAGACGCCCGACATGGTCGGGTACGGCTTCGTGCTGAAGCCGCCCCAGGTCGACATGGCCCACTCACCGGCCTTCGAGGGCGCCGCGGGCACGTTGAAGTTCTGGATCAGGAAGCTGAACGTCTTCGGCGCGACCGTGACCGTCATGCCGAGCTTGCGGGCCGCCGAGGCGAACGCGGTGCTCACCGCGCTGTGCAGCTGCGGCTCGCTGCGGTAGAAGAGGTTGAACTTCAGCGTCTGCCCCTGCGGGATCCCGGCTCCGCACTGCGACGGCCCGGTGCCGGGGCGCTCGCACGTCGTGGCGCCGTCCGGCACCACCTTCCAGCCGTGGTCCTCGAGCAGCTTGCGGGCGGCGGCCGGATCGTAGGGGTACGGCGCGGTGGCGACGTTCCCGGACACGTAGGGCGAGCTCGCCGGGGCGGGACCGTAGCTCTCGACGGCCGCGCCGTTGTACATCCCCTTGCTGGAGATGTAGCCGGGCTGGTCGATCAGCTGCTGCAGCGCCTGCCGGACGTAGTGCTGGGCGTAGAGCTTGTCGACGTTGTCGGTCGCGTCCTTGAAGTTGAGCATGATGAAGCTGAAGCCCAGCCGGGGCGCACCGTACACGTGGTAGCCCGCGGCCTTGAGCGCCGCCACCTGCCCGACGTTGTTCTGGTCGACCGTGGCCACGGTCAGCCTGCCGCTGAGGAGCTGGTTGAACTTCGCCGTCTCGGAGGTGAACGGCCGGAAGTTCAGCGTCTTGATGTGCGGTCTCTGCGGCCCGGCGTACGCCTCGTTGGCGGTCATCGAGTACGCGTTCGTGGTCACGTCGAAGCCGCTCAGCCGGTACGGGCCGTTCACCGTCCGCCACAGCGGGTTCGTCGCGAACGTGGCCGGGTCCCGCGACGCCCTGTCGAGGTAGGCGTAGATCGCCTTGGCGTTCTCGGGCGAGGAGTGGTCGAGGATGGGCCCGTCGGCCGACGCGCGGGACCACTGGTCGGCCGGGAGCGGGATGATGGAGGTCAGCTGGTTGGCGGTGAACCATTCCGGGTTGTACGCCTCTTTGAGCTTCAGCGTCACCGTGCTCTTCGAGGTCGCCTCCGCCCCGGCGACGCTGTCGGGGAACTGGCCCGGGGTGTAGTCGGCCCAGTTGGCCGGGCTCTTCTTGAGCGCCGCCTTCACCAGGTCGATGAAGAAGACGACGTCATCGGCCTCGACCGGGTTGCCGTCGGACCACTTGTAGCCCGCCCGCAGCTTGATGGTCACGGTCTTGTTGCCGTCGGAGAACTCCGGCAGGGCGGCCAGGCTGAGCGACTCGTCGACCTTGTGGCTCGCGCCCTGCGGGAACCAGTAGAGCGGCCGGTACATGAGCCGCTGGAACTGGTAGGTCACGAAGGTCGAGTTGAACGCGCCGGGCACGACCGGCAGCATGTAGAACGGTCCGGCCCCCGGCTGCTGCCCGATGTCGATGGCACCGCCGTCCTTGGGCGTGCCCGTCTGCGCGGGCAGCGACCCGAACGTCTTGGCCCCCGGCTTCTGGGCGGTGGACGTCGCGCCGCCGCTGCACGCCGCGAGCGGCAGGAGCGCGACCAGCGCCCCGGCGAGCAGCGGGAGGCGCCGCATGGCTCCGCCTCTCGTGAAGAGTGTCATCGGCCCCAGACCGCCTTCGCGTAGTTGTGAAAGTTCAGGCCGAGGATCTTTTCGATCCGGCTCGCGGAGTAGCCGCGCTCGGTGAGCAGCCGCGCCAGCTCCCGGAACTGGTCGACGCCGCGCAGGTCGACGACGAACGGATAGGTGTCGCTCCGCTCGCCGGCCGCGGACGCCCCGGCCGCCCGGCGCCGCGCCACCTGCTCGGCGAGCCGGTCGCGGTAGGCGTCCAGGTCGTCGATGGCGGTGATCGTCCCGTCGGTGCCGATGCCGACGTGGTCCTCGCCGCAGACGTTGACCGCGTGCGCGATGTGCTCCACGACGTCCGCCGCCGTGGCGTGCCCGGACGCGTTGAGGAACGGCATGAAGTAGATGCCGACGAAGCCGCCCCGCGAGGCGACCAGCCGCAGTTCCTCGTCGGTCTTGTTGCGCGGCAGGTCGACGAGCGCGCGGCAGCCCGTGTGGTTGATCGAGACGGGCCGCGCGGAGATCCGCGCGGCCTCCAGGCAGGTCCGTTCGCCGCTGTGCGAGAGGTCGACCATGAGGCGGTGCTCGTTGAGGGCGGCGACGACGTCGCGCCCGAGCGGTGTCAGCCCGCGGTTCTCCGGCGCCATCGAGCCGTCGCCGATCTGGTTCGCCTGGTTGTAGGTCAGCTGGACGACCCGGACGCCGAGCCCGGCGAACGTGCCGATCCGCTCGGCGCGGTCCTCGACGGCGGCGGCGTTCTGGAAGCCGTAGATGATGCCGATCCTGCCTTGCCGCTTCGCCTCGGCGAGGTCCGCGGCCGTGTCGATCCGCACCAGGTCCCGCGGGTGGGCGCCGATGATCGCGTCCCAGGTGCCTATCTCGTGCAGCGTGTGCTCGTAGGGCGGAAGGTCGCCCATCGTGTAGCCCAGCGTCACGTTGATCGCGGTCACGCCGGAGGCGTGCGCGTCCGCCAGCGTGCGCGCGTCGACGGTCAGCTGCTCGCTGGTCTGGACGAGCGCACCGGAGGCGGCGAGCGACGCCGGGGCGTTCGGGTTGTCCAGCCCGCCCAGCGCGTTGACGACGATGAAGTCCGCGATGTCGACGCTCACGCCGGCGCCCCCTCCTGGATGGTCGCGCCGGCCCCGGTGGCGGACGCGCGGTCGTAGTCGGCCCGGTCGTGGCGCCGTCCGCGCTTGACCGTCGTGATGACGCCGCGGAGACGGTCGATGTCGTGGTGCGGGTCGTCCGCGACGATCAGGAGGTTGGCGAGCATGCCGGGACGGACGGCGCCCATCGCGTTCTCCAGCCCCACGGCGGCCGCTCCGGCGAGCGTGGCCGCGCGGATCACCTCCCGCGTCGGCATGCCCATCGCCTCCACCAGGAAGCGGAGCTCGTCGTGGAGCGACGGGTACGGGTCGCCCGGCGGGGACTCGTAGTCGGTGCCGGTGCAGATCGTGACGCCCGCCTCCCGCGCGCGGCCGATCAGCCGCCGCATGACGTCCGGCGCGAGTGCTGCCGCACCCGGCGCGCTGGACGGGATCCTGGCCGTGAGGCTCGCGGTGGCGTCGAGGATCGTGCCGCGGCGCCGCATGTCGTCCAGCAGCCCGTCGACGGCGTCCTGCGGCGCGGCCATGAAGCGCTCGTAGGCGTCCGCGAGGTGCTCGCGCTGCTGCCGGTAGGCCACCGGCCGGTCGCCGGCGAGATCGTAGGCGAGGTAGTGGGCGTGCGACACGACGTCGACCCCGGCCGCGACGACGTCGCGGGGCATCGCGGGGAAGACCGCCGCGTGCGCCCACACCCGCATGCCCTGCCGATGCGCCTCCTCGGTGATACGGGCCACCAGGGACGGCTCCAGGTCGGCGTAGACCTTGACGGCGGCCGCCCCGGTGCCGCGCGCCATCGCGACGGCCAGCCGAAGGTCGGTCCCGTCGTCGATCGCCTGCATCCAGGCCGTGGCGCCGGGGGTCGCCCCCTGCGACACCTGCCAGGTTCGCGGGTCGTCGAAGAAGCCGGGGCCGGCCATCAGCGCCGCGTTGTGGACGTCGGGGCCGGGGATCTCGCCGACCAGCGCGGCGCGCGACAGGTCGGCCATCTGCCGCAGGTCGCCGGCCATCTCGCGGATCGCGGTGACGCCGCCGTACAGCTGCCGCCGCATCAGCTCCTCGGCCTGCTCGCGGTTCGGCGGCGTCGACAGGTGCTGGTGGGTGTCGATCAGGCCCGGCAGCAGGAACGCGCCCCGCAGGTCGACGGTCTCCGCGCCGGACAGGTCCAAGGAGGTCAGTTCGTCCTCGGGCGCGACCGCCGCGATCGTCGGGCCGTCCGTCACCACCGCCATGCCGTGCCGCACGGGGGCGCCGGTCCCGTCGATCAGCGACACGTCGCGGTAGAGCACGACCTGCCCTGGTTCGGCGGCGGCGAAGGGGGTGGGGGCCGGGTCGTTGCCGGCGATCGGTCGTTCGTCTCTGTCCACCATGGCGATCGCCCTGTCTCCGTTCTCGAGCCTCGCGAGGTGAGGGGGGTGCATCCTCAAGGTGTTACATACACCGTAACAAGTGTTACAACATTAGCAACGTCTGATAATGTGCGTCAAGCATCGGAAGCGCACCCAACGCCAGTGGAGGGAAGTTGCCCAGACCGGCCAGCTCTGCCGTGGACAAGGCCCTGGACCTCATCGAGACCGTCGTCCGGGCCGACCGCCCGCTTCGACTCAGCGAGCTGGCGAACGAGGCGGGGATGCACCGCGCCACCGCCTACCGCATCCTCATCGAGCTGGTCCGGCGCGGCTGGATCATGCGCAGCGAGGACCGCTACCTGCCGGGCCCCGTCGTGCTCCAGTTCTCCCAGGCCGCGGCCGCGAACTCACTGGTGGTGCTGGGCCGGCCGGTGCTCCAGGCGCTGTCCGACCGGACCGCGATGATGGTGAACCTTCAGGTGCTCGAACCGGACGGCGGCCGGGTGATCGACGTCGTCCGGCCGCCGCGGCTCGCGATGATCACCGATCTGCTGGGCGAGCTGCTGCCGATCCACAAGTTCGCCGGCCCCCTCGCCCTGGTCTCCGCGCTCGACGAGGCCGCCCGGATTCCCTACCTGCGCGCCGCGGAGGAGCAGGGGCACCCGCCGGCCGCCAGGGCCGACCTGCTGAAGGAGATCGACCGGACCCGGCGCACCGGCTTCGCGCTGGAGCGCGGGCGCAACGAGGAGGTCATCGCCTCGGTGAGCCGCGCGGTGCTCGCCGGCAGCGGGCGGCCCATCTGCGCCGTCACGATCGTCGGCCTGGACAGCGAGTTCGACGACGCCACCCTCGCGAAACTGCAGGACGACCTCACGTCCGCCACGGCCGAGCTGGAGGACGCGCTGAGCGGCACGGGCGACGGAGCCGGCGATGACTGACCCCGCGGGCGGCGGAGTCCTCGTCCTCGACCGGGAGCAGACCAGGGCGGCGTCGCCGCCGGACGCGGTGCTGGCGGCGGTGCGCACCGCGCTCGTCGCCGTCAGCCGGGGCGACGTCTCCGCCCCGGCGCGCGTCGCGGCCCGCTCGGCCCACGGGCTGCTGGGCGCGATGCCCGGATACGTCCCGCAACTCGGTCTGGCCGCCAAGCTCGTGTCGGTCTTCTCCGCGGACGGCCGCGGCTCCCACCGCGGCATCGTCGCCCACTTCGACGCGCAGACCGGCCGCCCTCTGGCGATCATGGACGCCGAGGCGATCACCGCGGTGCGCACCGCGGCCACCGCGACCGCCGCCATGCTGGCCCTCGCCCGGCCCGGCGCCACCCGGTTCGCCGTGATCGGCACCGGCGCGCAGGCGCGGGCCCAGCTCGCCGTCCTCACCGCGATGGGCTCCGCGGAAGTCGTGGTCGGCGCGCGCGACCAGGAGAGGGCGGAGCGGCTCGTCGCGGCTCTGCCCGCCGGCTCCGCCGCCGGCATCGAGGCGGCGGTCAAGACGGCCGACGCCGTCTTCTGCTGCACGTCCAGCCGGGAGCCCGTGGTGCGCCGGTCCTGGCTCGCCGACGGAGCGCATCTCAGCTCGGTCGGCGGCTCCGACGGCCCGGAGTTCGACGCCGAGACCCTGCAAGCGTCGTCGCTGTTCGTGGAATGGCCGGGCGCCGTGACCGAGCCGCCGCCGGCCGGCGCCTGGGAACTGCAGGGCACCGACCCGTCCGCGGCCACCCTGGTCGGCGCCGTCCTCGACCGCCGCCACCCGGGCCGCCGCTCCGCCACGGAACTGACGCTCTTCAAGTCGACCGGGCACGCCGCGCTCGACGTCGCGGCCGCCTCGATCGCCTACCGGGAAGCACGCGACCGCGGCCTGGGCATCACCGTCGACCTCTGACCCGGCGAGCGGCGAAGCACCTCCTTCAGGGCCGATGAGGTCGGGACCGGCGACGGTCTGCCTCTGCGGCTCGCGAAGGGAGGAGTGCGGTGTCGCGTCTGTCACACTTGGTCGGCCCCGGGCATCATGGGGGCAGAAGCGCGGACGGCGCGGAGCAGGGCGGATTTGTCGGACCCCGCTGGAATACTCCCGGAGCGCTCGAAGTTTAATCGTTCGCAAAAGTGTCAGTCGCTGCAGTATTTTGCGGCAGTACCCAGGCGAGCCATGAGCGAGCCCTGACACCCCCTGAGCAACGAGACCACGGCCCCCGCGTGCCCACATGCGGGCCTGACGATTGGAACAGAGTTGACCGCTCCCGCATCTCCCAAGGTGGCGGACGGCCCGCTGAAGGAACCCGGCGCCGGAGGAGGCCTGGACCGCGGTGTGCTCGCCACGGCCATGGTGGTCGTCCTCGGGGCGATCATGTCCATCCTGGACGTCACCGTCGTCAACGTCGCGATCAACGACCTGGCGAAGGAGTTCGAGACCTCGCTGGCGACGATCCAGTGGGTCGCCACCGGCTACACCCTGGCGCTGGCCACCGTGATCCCCATCACGGGGTGGGCCTCGGCCCGGTTCGGCACCAAGCGCCTCTACATGGTCTCGATCGGGCTGTTCGTCGCCGGTTCGATGCTGGCGGGCCTGGCCTGGTCCGCCGAGTCCCTGATCGCCTTCCGGGTGCTGCAGGGCCTGGGCGGCGGCATGATCATGCCGGCCGGCATGACGATCCTGACCCAGGCGGCGGGGCCGCAGCGGGTCGGCCAGGTGATGAGCATCGTCGGCGTGCCGATGCTGCTCGGCCCGATCCTCGGCCCCATCATCGGCGGCTACCTCGTCGACGACGTCTCGTGGCGTTGGATCTTCTTCATCAACCTGCCGATCGGCATCGTCGCGCTGGCGCTGGCGGCGCGGATCCTCAAGCGGGACGAGCCGAAGCCGGCCGAGCGCCTCGACTTCATCGGGCTGCTCCTGCTGTCCCCCGGCCTGGCCTCGCTGATCTACGGCGTGGCCAAGGGCGCGGAGATGAAGGACTTCCTGAAGCCCGGTTCTCTGGGCTTCTGGGCGGTCGGCGCCGTGCTGGTGCTCGGCTTCGTGGTCCGCGCGCTGAAGGCCGAGAACCCGCTGATCGACCTGCGGCTGCTCAAGCGGCGCTCGGTGGCGGCCGCGTCCGGCACGATGCTGCTGTTCATGATGGCGTTCATGGGCGCGATGCTGCTGCTGCCGCTGTACTACCAGACCGTGCGCGGCGAGGGCGCCCTGCAGTCCGGCCTGCTGCTGGCCCCGCAGGGCCTCGGCGCGATGATCACGATGCCGATCGGCGGCAAGCTGACGGACCGGATCGGCCCCGGCCGGGTCGTGCTGGTCGGCATGGTCGTCGTGGTCCTGTCGGTGTCGGGCTTCGCCTCGATCCTTGAGGCCGACACCTCCTACTGGGCCCTCGGCGGGACCCTGTTCGTGATGGGCCTCGGCATGGGCATGACGATGATGCCGACCATGGCGGCGGCCATCCAGACGCTCGTCCACGACGAGGTCCCGCGGGCGAGCACGATGCTGAACATCATCCAGCAGGTGTCCGCGTCCATCGGCACCGCGTTGATCTCGGTGCTGCTGGCCAACCGGCTGACCTCCGAGCTCGGCGGCGGAGGCGGCGGCGAGATCGGCAGCACCGAGAAGGTGCCGCCGGCGATCATGCAGAAGATCGCCGGGCCGATGGCGGACGCGTTCCAGCACACCTACTGGTACTCGGCCGGGCTGCTGCTGCTGGCGTTCCTGCCGGCGCTGCTGCTGCCGCGCAGGAGGCCGGCGACCCCCGCGGTCGACGCACCGATGCCGATGCACTAGAACGCCCCTGGCGCGTTCCAAACCCCGGCCGACCCCCGATGGGACCTCGGCCGGGGTTTGGCCGTTCAGGGCCGTCTCAGGCCGTGGCAGGGCGCTTGCCGGCCCAGTACTCGTCCTTCAGCAGGCGCTTGTAGAGCTTGCCGGTCGGGTGCCGGGGCAGCTCGGCGCGGAAGTCGACCGAGCGCGGGCACTTGTAGTGGGCGAGCCGGTCGCGGCAGTACGCGACCAGCTCGGCCTCCAGCGCGGGGCCCGCGTCGTCCATGGACAGCGGCTGGACGACGGCCTTGACCGCCTCCCCCATCTCGGCGTCCGGGACGCCGAACACCGCGACGTCGGCGACCTTCGGATGCACCGCGAGGACGTTCTCGGCCTCCTGCGGGTAGATGTTCACCCCGCCACTGATGATCATGTAGGCGCGCCGGTCGGTGAGGTAGAGGAAGCCGTCCTCGTCCACGTGGCCGACGTCTCCGAGGGTGGTCCAGCCATGCCCCCAGGGGTCGCGGGACGCGGCGGTCCTGGCCTCGTCGGCGTGGTACTCGAACGCGGGGCCGTTGCCGAAGTAGAGCGTCCCGGGCTCTCCCGGCAGCACTTCCCGGCCGTCCTCGTCGCAGACGTGGACCTCTCCGAGGATGGGGCGGCCGACGGTGCCCCTGTGGGCCAGCCAGTCCTCCGAGTTCGTGTAGACGAAGCAGTTGCCCTCGGTGCCGGCGTAGTACTCGTGCAGGATCGGCCCCCACCAGGCGATCATCTGCTCCTTGACCGGGACGGGGCACGGCGCGGCGGCGTGCACGGCGCAGCGCAGCGACGACACGTCGTAGCGGGCGCGGGTCTCCTCCGGGAGCTTGAGCATACGGATGAACATGGTCGGCACCCACTGGCTGTGCGTGACGCGGTACTTCTCGATGGCGGCGAGGGCCTGCTCGGGGTCGAACTTCTCCATCACGACGACGGTGGCGCCGAACCGGTGGAAGTTGAGCGAGTACCGCAGCGGCGCGGCGTGGTAGAGCGGCGCCGGGGAGAGGTAGACCGAGTCCTCGTCGGGCTGGAACAGGAACGCCAGGAGCTGGTACAGCGTCCCGCCCTCGCCCATCGGGGCCTTGGACAGGGCCGGTTTCACGCCCTTGGGGCGGCCGGTCGTGCCGGACGAGTAGAGCATGTCCGCGCCCTCGCACTCGTCCACGATCGGCGTGGGCGGGTGCTGGGCGACGCGCTCCTCGTAGGAGGCGTAGCCGGGGGCCGTGCCGCCGAGCATCAGGCGCAGCGGCACGTCCGGCGGCGACTGCGCGGCGGCCTGCGTCGCGGCGCTGGTGATGAAGACCTTCGCCTCGCAGTTGCCCGCGATGTAGGCGAGCTCGTCGGGCTGGAGGCGCGAGCTGATGGCGGTGTAGTACAGCCCGGACCGCTGCGCGGCCCAGGCGACGGCCAGGTAGAGCGGATGGTTCTCGAGCATGAACGCGATGTGGTCCCCCGGGCGCAGCCCCTCCGCGCGGAGCAGCTGCGCGAGCCGGTTGGACTCCTCGTTCAGTTCCCGGAAGGTGACGATCCGCCCGGAGCCCGCCATGACCACGGCGGGCTTGTCGGGCGTCCGAGCGGCGATCTGCCCCAGGTGCATGGCCGCAACCTACCTGGCCGGACCGGTGAATGGAATCCCGTTCGGTTTGCCGGCGGATCAGACGAGCATGTGGTCGAAGTCACCGTCCTTGGCTCCCCCGACGAACGCCTCCACCTCCTCGCGCGTGTAGACGAGGATCGCTCCCTCGGGGTCCCTGGAGTTGCGCACGGCGATCTCCCCGGTGGGGAGTTCCGCCATCTCGACGCAGTTGCCGGACGGGTTACTCCGCCGGCTCTTCTGCCAGACGAGCCCGCCGAACCGGACGTCCGACATCTGGTGGCCGTCCATCATCGCCCCCTTTAGGCGTCTCGGTCCCCCTGTCCCGGGAGACCGCGATCTCGCCCCACCCCACACCATGGTACGAGATGCACGTGCATTCGTTCTTGCATTGGTTCATGCAGACGGTCTTGCATCTGCACGACTTGGGGAGCAAGATAGCGAACGCTCGCCGGTGACCAACCCGCACGCCTCTGAGGTTTGACCATGACCGTTGACCAGGCAGACGACGTCGCAGCCCACGCCACCATGGGGGGCGGGCGGCCACGGCACTTCTCGGCCGTCCACACGCCCTGGCCGGACGCCCCGCCGATGACGCTCGGCCCGAACGTCCCCGCGGAGGCCGCGCGCGGCCCGGCCGCGGCGCCCGGCCTCGCCGGGCTCTGGCCCGCCCCGCACGCGGGCGCGCCCCGCACGGCCCGCCGGGTGCTTCCCGCGGAGATCACCGCACCCCGGTCGGCACGCGAGTTCACCCAGGTCACGCTGGACGCGTGGGGCCTGGCCGGCGACGCCGGCGACGTGGTCGTCGCCGTGTCGGAGCTGGTGACCAACGCGCTGCGGCACGGCCTCGAGGGCATCCCCCAGCCGCTGCCGCTGTGCCCCATCCAGCTCGTCCTGATCGGCCATCCGAGGCGGCTGGTCGTGTCGGTGACCGACCCGGGCGCACGCGCGCCCGAGCCGGTGCCGACCGAGCCCGACCGCTGCGCGGAGGGCGGCCGGGGCCTCGTCGTCGTCGGCGCGATCAGCGACTCCTGGGGCTGGGCGCGCCTGGCGACCGGCGGGAAGGCGGTCTGGGCCGCCTTCGACCTGCGGTTCAGCCCTCCAGGGCAGGAGGAGCCTGCTCGGCGGGGGCCGAGCGCGCCGGATTCTCCAGCTCGCTGAGGAACTCCTGGGCCCACCGGTCCACGTCGTGCTCGATGACGCGGCGGCGCATGACGCGCATCCGCCTCGCCTGCTCGGCGGGCTCGGCGTTCAGCGCGGCCATCAGCGTGCCCTTCAGGCCGTCGATGTCGTAGGGGTTGACCTGGAAGGCGCCGCGCTTCAGCTCGGCGGCGGCCCCGGTGAACTCGCTGAGCACGAGCGCGCCCCGCAGATCCTTGCGGCAGGCCACGTACTCCTTGGCCACCAGGTTCATGCCGTCGCGCAGCGGGGTCACCACCATCACGTCCGCCGCGAGGTACAGCGCGGCCAGCTCGGCGCGGTCATAGGAGCTGTGCATGTAGTGGATGACCGGAAACCCGATCTCGCTGTGCTCTCCGTTGATCCGCCCGACGAGCTGCTCGATCTCCTCCCGGAGCAGCTGGTACTGCTCGACGCGCTCCCGGCTCGGCGTCGCGATCTGCACGAACACCGCCTGCCCCGGCTTGATGTGGCCCTCTTCGACCAGCTCCCCGAAGGCCTGGAGCCGCTGCGTGATGCCCTTGGTGTAGTCGAGCCGGTCGACGCCCAGGAGCACGGTGGCGTCGCCGAGGTCGGTGCGGATCTCCTGCGCCCGCTCCAGGACGTCCTCGCGCCCGATCAGGTCGTTCAGTTCGCCCACGTCCACCGAGATGGGGAACGCGCGGGCCCGCACGACGCGGTCGTCCCAGAAGACGTCCTGCTTGGTGAAACGGGCGTCCAGAAGGCGCCGGCAGAGCCGCACGAAGTTCGCCGCCGCGCCGGGGAGCTGGAAGCCGACCAGGTCGGCGCCGAGCAGCCCCTCCAGGATCCGCCGCCGCCACGGCAGCTGCCAGAACAGCTCCACCGGCGGGAAGGGGATGTGCAGGAAGAAGCCGATCCGCAGGTCGGGGCGCAGCTCGCGGAGCATCTGCGGGACGAGCTGGAGCTGGTAGTCCTGCACCCAGACGATGGCGTTCTTCGAGGCGACCTTCGCCGCCGCCTCGGCGAAGCGCCGGTTGACGCGGACGTAGGCGTCCCACATCGCCCGGTCGTAGACGGGCGTGGCGACGACGTCGTGGTAGAGCGGCCACAGCGTGGCGTTCGAGAAGCCCTCGTAGTAGAGCTCCACCTCCTGCGCGGACTGCGCGATGGGGTGCAGCGACATGCCGTCCTCCTCGAACGGCTCCAGCTGCTCGTCCGGCGCGCCCGTCCAGCCGATCCACGTGCCCTTCCTGCGCCTCATCACCGGGGCGATCGCGCTGACCAGTCCGCCCGGACTGCGCCGCCAGCGCGGGACGCCGTCGGCTCCGACATTCCGGTCCACCGGCAACCTGTTGGCCACCACCACGAACTCACTACCGCGCGACACTCTGCGACCCGCCTCTCCAGGAAACTCTCAGCGCTCACTCATGCCCACATACGGTCAACAGGAACATCTTGTCATTTCGACGCAAAGGACCCGAAGTCCGAAAAGGGGGATGTCAGGCACGCGGGGCGGCCTGGAGGAGGGATTGGATCGGGCCATATTCCTTTCCCGGCAGGTGACCCCTGTCGAACCACGAGTCACGCGGGGCGGACGGCGGGGAGAAAAAGTTACCCAGATCACACTTGCGAGCACCCCCCGCAACGCGGCGGGGGCCCGGTGGAAGGGTGCCGGGTCCGTGAAGGGCACGCGGCCGGCGAGTCCGACCGCCGCCGGCAGCGGCCCCGCAGGCCGTCGCGGCGGGCTAATGTGACCAGAGGCGGGGACCGCCAGTAAGGGGAGCATCGCATTGCGTGACTTCGGGGGAATCGTCGAGCGCTCGCCCGCCCGGGTCGTCCGGCCGGCGTCGGCGCGGGAAGCCGCGGCGGCGGTCCGCGAAGCCGCCGCGCAGGGCATGGAGCTGGTGCCGCGCGGTCTCGGGCACTCCACCTACGGGCAGTCCCTGACCGCGGGCGTCTCGCTCGACCTCGGCGGGCTGGCGGGCGTGCGCGAGGTGGGCCCGGACCGCGCGGTCGCCGGCGCGGGGACGAGCTGGCGCGCGGTCCTCGCCGCGACGCTGCCGCTCGGGCTGACCCCGCCCGTGCTGACCGACCACCTCGACGTCACGGTCGGCGGGACGATCTCCGTGGGCGGCTTCGGAGGGGCGTCCCACCGGTACGGGACGCAGGCCGAGAACGTCCTCGCGCTGGAGGTCGTCGTGGACGGGGAGCTCGTCACCTGCTCTCCCGACGTCCGCTCCGACGTCTTCGACGCGGTCCGCGGCGGGCTCGGCCGGCACGGCGTCATCACCGCGGCGACGCTGCGGCTCGTCCCGGCGCCGAGGCGGGTGCTGAGCTGCACGGTCCCGTGCCGCGACGCCGCCGACCTCCTGCGCGTCCAGCGCGAGACCACGGCCGAGCACATCTCGGGCCAGGTCAAGCCCTCGGAGGCCGGCTGGACGTACGAGGCCAAGGCCGTTCTGTACGGCCAGGGCGAGCCCCCTCCCGGCACGGCGGAGACCGAGGAGCTCTCCTACGCCGACTTCGCCGACCGGATGCGACCCGACGTGGAGGAGCTGATCGCGCTCGGCGAGTGGGCGCGCCCGCACCCGTGGGGCATCGTCCTCCTCCCCGGCCCCGCGGCCGCGGCGGTGATCGGGTCGACGGTCGCCGGCATGACCGCGGCGGATCTCGGCCTCGGCGGCGTCATCGTGGTCAAGGCGCTGCGCATCGGCCATGTCCCGATGCTCGCGGCGCCGGACGACCTCGTCGTGTTCGGCGTCCTGCGCACCGCCTCGCCCGGGTGCGCGTCCGTCGCGGAGATGCTCGCCGCCAACCGGGCCCTGCTCGACCGCGCAGAGGCGGTCGGCGGCGTCCGCTATGCCGTCGACGCGGTCCCGCCGGCCACGGGGTAGGCGGACTGGAAGGCCAGCCGCCGGTCGGCCCCCGCGGCGAGCCGGTCGCAGACGTCGTCGAGATCCATGAAGACCTGCCAGCCCTCCTGGCCGGACGCGGCGGCGAGCACCTCCACGAGGCGCCGTTCGAGACCGATGACGCGCTCGGCCTTCCAGATCGCGTCGGCGAGGCTGACGAGCAGGTCGTCGACGCCGACGCCGGGGTCGGCCCAGGACGCGTGGGTGCGAGCGAAGCGCGCCAGCCGCTCCTCGACGCCCCGCTCCCGGAGCAGGGCGTGCCCGGCGCGCTCGTGCTCGGCGCCCGGGCCGGACAGCTCGGCCGTGTGGAGCGCCTTGCCGATGTCGTGGGTGGCCGCGCCGAACAGCACGGCCTCCGCGTCCACGGCGAGTCCGGGGTGGCGCTCGCGTGCCCAGCCGACCAGTTCGGCGGCCACGTCGTGGACGGCCCGCAGGTGGGCGGCCAGGCGGGGCGGGGCGTCGAGGTCCTCCAGGAGGCGGGCGGCCCGCTCCGGCAGCGGACGGAGCCCGGGTTCGGTCAGCGCGCGGCGCAGGATCGGGGACGGCATCCCCGCACGGTAGCGGCTCCGGCCGCCGCCCTTACCGCGCCAGGGCAATGACCTTCCGCTTCCGGCAGCCCGCCGAGCGCCTCGCCCGGAAGGAGGCTCTCGATCTGCGCGGGCCGCTGCCGATGGCGACGTGCGGGGCGGCGGCGACGGCCTCGTCGACGAGGATCGGCCAGCCCGCGGGAAGGCCGACCGGGGTGATGCCGGCTTGACGGCAGGGCCGGGCTTGTGGTCCAGTGGCTCATCCACTCATCCTCTGGAGGTTGCCGGTGCCGTCCTCCCCGATCCCCCGCGACACGGTCGTCGACGCGCTCGTCGACCGGCTGCGCGACGACGTGCTCGGCGGCCGCTACCCGCCCGGCTCCTACCTGCCGCCGGAGCGGGACCTCGCCGCCGGCTACGCGGTCACCCGGACGTCGCTGAAGCACGCGATCGTCCGGCTCGCCCAGGCCGGCCTGCTGGAGACGCGGCACGGCGTGGGGACGCGGGTCCGCGACTACGAGCGGCTGGGCGGGCCCGAGCTGCTGCCGATGCTGGTCAGCACCGTCGGGGCGGCCTGGATGGCGGAGATCTTCGAGGTGCGGCGCGAGGTCGGCGCGCAGGTCGCGGCCAAGGCGGCGGTCCACGCGACCGGCGAGCAGCGGGCCCGGCTGCGGGAGCTGGCCGCGCTGGTCAGGGACGCCGCCGGAGGCGACGAGGCCCAGCTGGCCGAGTGCGAGGTCCACCGGGTCATCGCGGCGGCCACCGGCAACCGGGTCTACGGGTTCATGGTCAACGCCCTGCTGAACGCCTACCTCGCCGTCCGGGAGGGCTTCACGCACGCCTTCGCCGACCCGGCGGCGGCCGCGGACCGGCTCGCGCCCCTGGTCGAGGCCCTGTGCGACGGCGACGCCGCGCGGGCGCGCGAGGCGGCGGGCGCGTACTTCGCCGAAACCGAGTCGATCATGCGGGGCTCGCGATGAGCGCGCGGCGCACGGTCTTCGACGAGGTGATGGAGGGGTCGCTGCGGCTCGCCGGGGAGGACCGCGACCGCCCGATGCGGCTGGAGCTGGCCGCCGACCTGCCGGGCGTGCTGGTTCCCTGGGGCGATGCGGAGGGGGCGCTGACCGGACGCGTCCGCGTACCGGACTGGGCGGACGACCCGGCGGCGTCCGGGCGGCTGCGGGTGGCGCCCCTCGCGGCGCGCCGGATCCGCTACACGCTGGGCTTCACCGCCGGCGACGGGCGGCGGCTGCGCCTGGACGGCTGGAAGACCGTCAGCCCGCGGCACCCCGTCCGGTCGATGACGTTCCTGCCGCTCACGGTGACCGACGAGGACGGGGCCGTGGCCGGTGAGGCGCGGCTGCGCTTCGACCTGCGCCGCGACCTCGCCCGCTTCCTCGGCGGCATCCGCCTCCCCGGGCCGGACCCCATGCGGTCGCGGTGGCGCGGGCAGGCGGGGCGGCTGGAGGTCTGGTACACGACGCTGACCGACCCGGCGACCGGGACGGGCGTGTGGCTCCACCACGAGCTCGTCGCGCCGGTCAAGGGCGCGGCGGACGCGGGCGTCGCGCGGGCGCACGGCTGGGCCGCCGTGTTCCCGCCCGGCGAGGCGCCGGTGCTCGCGCGGTTCGGCCCGGAGGAGTGGAGCCCGCCGGAGGACGCCGCGTTCGCCGCCGGGCCCGTCGAGCAGGCCGATGGGCGGCTCACCGGCACGGCCGGGGCCGTCACCTGGGACCTGCGCGAGTCGGGAGGCGGCCGCGCCCTCTACACCTTCCCGCGCTGGGCGTGGGAGTCCGAGCTCCTGCCCGCCGCGCAGATCGTCCCGAGGCCGGCGGCGACGTACGGCGGCGTGGTGCGGTTCGGCGACCGCGTCCTGGAACTGGACGCCGCCCCCGGCGCGTCCGCCCGCGTCTACGGGCACGGGAACGCGCGGCGCTGGGCGTGGCTGCACGCCGACCTCGGCGGCGGCGACGTGTGCGAGATCGTGGCGGCGGTCTCGACGCGTCCGGGGATGGACCGGCTCCCCCCGCTGCCGTTCGTCCGGCTCCGGGTGGACGGCGCCGACCTGGCCACCGGCGACCCGCTGCTCGCGGCGCTGCGGCTGCGCGCCGCCATCGGCCTGCCGGTCTGGACGGTGCACGGGCGCATCGGCGACCGGCGCGTCCACGTGCGGGTGACGCTGCCGCCCGGGGAGACCGTCTCCGTCGACTACGCCGACCCGGACGGCGCCCCGGCCGTCTGCCACAACTCCGAGCGCGCCGACGTCCGGATCGTGCTGGCCCGGCGGGCGGGGCGCGGCTGGGAGACCGAGCGCGAATGGCGGCTGGACGGCACCGGGCACGCGGAGGTGGGGCTGCGGTGAGCGCGATGACCGGAACGGTCGCGGCGCTGCTCGGCATCGAGGACGCCGGCGACCTGGCGCGGGTGTCCGCCCGCGCGGAGGCCATCGGCCGGGCGCTGCCGGCGCCCGCGCGGCTCGGCCTGCGCGCCGGCGCGGGCACGCTGGACGCGCTGTCCCGGCTCGTCACCGGCCACCCGCTGGACGGCCTGGACGCCGACCGCCGCGACGCGTTCTGCGCCCTGCTGACCTCCCGTGAGCCGGCGGCGCGGCTCGTGGAGGTGCTGAAGGTCCCCCTGCTGCTCGCCGCCGGCACCGAGCTGCTGCCGCTCCCCCGGACGGCCGGCGACCCGCGCCCCGACGCGCCGCTGGACTGCACGCCGTCGGAGGGCTGGCCCGCGTGCTCGACCGCCGACGCCGTCGTGATCGGGTCGGGCGCCGGCGGCGCGATGGCCGCGCGGACCCTCGCCCGGCGCGGCATGTCGGTGGTGGTCCTGGAGGAGGGGCGGCGGTTCACCGTGGGCGAGTTCCGCGACCGCCCGCCGCTCGACCGGTTCCTCGACCTGTACCGGGACGGCGGCTCCACCGTCGCGTTCGGCCGCCCGCCGGTGCTGCTGCCCCAGGGCCGCGCGGTCGGCGGGACGACCGTCGTCAACAGCGGCACCTGCTACCGGACGCCGGACCGCGTCCTGCGGCGGTGGGCGGGGCTGGGCGTCCCGGTCGGGGACTTCGGCGACCGCCTCGACGAGGTCGAGGCCACGCTGAGGGTCGCCCGGCAGCCGATCGGACCCCTCGGCCGCAACGGGCTGCTCGCGCTGGAGGGCGCCGAGCGGCTCGGCTGGCGCGCGGGGCCGCTGCGCCGCAACGCCCCCGACTGCGTGGGCAGCGGGCAGTGCGCCGCCGGCTGCCCGCACAACGCCAAGTACGGCGTCCATCTGAACGCGCTCCCCCAGGCGTGCGAGGCGGGAGCGCGGATCGTCTCCCGGGCCCGGGTCGAACGGATCCTCGTCGAGCGCGGCGCGGCCGCCGGCGTGCGCGCGCGCCGCCCGGACGGCACGGCCTTCGAGGTCCTCTCGCCCCGCGTCGTCGTCGCGGCCGGCGCCCTGGAGACGCCGCTGCTGCTGAGGCGGTCGGGCATCGGCGCGCACCCCGGGGTGGGACGCGGTATGGCCGTCCACCCCGCGACGAACATCGCCGGGCGGTTCGCCGAGCCGGTCGTGTCCTGGTCAGGGGTGATGCAGAGCGTCGGCGTCGAGGAACTGCACGGAGACGGGATCCTCATCGAGGCGACCGCGAGCCCGCCCGGCATGAGCTCGTTCCCGCTGCCGGGCGCGGGACGGGCGCTGCGCCGCGCGCTGGAGGGCGCCGACCGCCTGGCCGTGCTCGGCGCGATGATCGCCGATGCCCCCTCCGGCCGCGTTCACGGCGCGCGGCACCGCGCGCTCGTGCGCTACGACCTGGCCCGGGAGGACGCGGCCCGGCTGCGGCGGGCGCTCGTCGCGATGGGCCGGATCCTGTTCGCGGCCGGCGCCGAGGAGGTCCTCACCGGCCTGCCCCGCCGCCCGGTCGCCCGCGACGAGGCCGAACTCACGCACGCCGTGGCGATGGCGTCCGCCGGCGACCTGCACCTGGCCGGGTTCCACCCGACCGGGACGGCGCGGCTCGGCGCCGACGCGGCCCGCGCGCCCGTCGCCCCCTCCGGCCGCGTGCGCGGCGTGCGCGGCGTGCACGTGGCCGACGCGTCGGTCCTGCCGACCTGCCCCGAGGTGAACCCGCAGCTCACCATCATGGCGATGGCGCTGCGGATCGCCGAGGGGATCGGGTAGGCGCCGCCGTCAGGACCCCAGGTACCGCAGGACGGCCAGGACGCGGCGGCTGTACCCGGTCGCGTGCGACAGGTCGAGCTTGTCGAAGATCGCGTTGATGTGCTTCTCGACGGCGCTCTGCGAGATGTGGAGGTGGGCGGCGATCGAGGCGTTGGTGTGCCCCTGCGCCATCGTGTCGAGGACCTCCCGCTCGCGCGGGGTCAGGCGCGCCAGCGGGTCGCCCTGCGCGCCGTGCGCGGCCAGCAGCCGGCGCACCACCTCCGGGTCGAACGCGGCGCCGCCCGCGCCGACGCGCTCCAGGGCGTCGAGGAACTCGTCGACCTGCGCGACCCGGTCCTTCAGCAGGTAGCCGACGCCCGCGGTGTCCGCGGTGATCAGTTCGGACGCGTAGCGCTTCTCCACGTACTGCGACAGGACGAGCACCCCCACGTCCGGCCAGCGCCGCCGTATCTCCAGGGCGGCGCGCAGGCCCTCGTCGGTGTGGCTGGGCGGCATCCGGACGTCGACGACCACGACGTCGGGCGGACCGCCGGCCACCGCCGCGATCAGCGCGTCGCCGTCGCCGACCGCCGCCTCCACCCGGTGGCCCTCCTCGGCGAGCAGCCGCACCAGGCCCTCGCGCAGCAGCGTGGAGTCCTCGGCCAGCATCACCCGCACGGCAGCTCCGCGGTGATCACGGTCGGGCCGCCGCGCGGGCTGTCCACGGCGAACGTCCCGTCCAGCGCGGCCACCCGGCGCGCCAGCCCGGCGAGCCCGCCGCCGCCCGGGTCGGCTCCCCCGCCTCCGTCGTCCTCGATGCGCACGCCGATCATTGTCGCCGATCCCGCCACGGCCACCCGCACCGACGCGGCGCCGGAGTGCTTCGCGGCGTTCGTGACGGCCTCGCAGACGACGAAGTACGCCGCGGTCTCGACCGCGTGCGGCGGCCGGCCGGGGACGTCGTAGTGGATCGCCACCGGCAGCGCGGACCGCTCGGCCACGGTCTCCAGCGCCGCCCGCAGCCCCTCGCCGTCCAGCGCGGCGGGGTAGACCCGCCAGGTGACCTCCCGCAGGTCCGCCAGCGCCCGCTGCGACTCCTCGTGCGCCTGCCTCAGCAGCTCGGCCGCCCGCTCCCCGCCGCCGGCGCGGCGGGCCCGCCCGATCAGCATGCCGAGCGCCACGAGCCGCTGCTGGACGCCGTCGTGCAGGTCGCGCTCGATGCGGCGGCGTTCGTCGTCCACCGCGTCCACCACCTGCGCCCGCGTCACCGACAGCTGCGCGATGCGGCGCTCGTACTCCTCCAGCGGGCTCGGCCCGAGGCAGCGCCTGGCCACGCTCCGCTCCATCGCCGCGACCCCGACCAGGCCCTGGACGGCGAGGAAGAGCAGCACCACGCCCGCGACGGCCGTGTAGAGGACGATCCACCAGGTCGGCGGGATGCCGTCCATGTAGTCGCCCGTGATCCACCAGCCCACCGCCAGCCGGACCGCGGCCGCCGCCCCGTAGCCGAGCAGCAGCAGGATCACGCCGCCGAGCAGCCCCACCGGCACCCGCAGCACGAGGTACGCGAGTGCCTTCAACGGGCCGTACCGGACGGCCCGGTCCTCGCCGAGGAACGCCCGGAGCCTCCAGAGCTCCAGCTCGGCCAGGAGTTCGGCGCCCTCGGCGACGGCCGCGGGCACCTTCCGGCGCCCGCGCGAGAAGGCCATCGAGTACGCCATCAGGACCGCCGCCCCCGCCAGCAGCACCAGTTCCGCTCCGGCCGTGACCGCGCCGAGCAGCAGGCCCGCCGCGGCCCGCGCCGCCGCGCGCGGGCCGCCGCGCGGCACCTCAAAAGTCGCGATCACGTTCGAGTTCTCTCGCCTCCGCTCGGTGCGCCCCCGGTCCCGCGCGCCGCCCGGACCGGCGCGACTTCACGATACGTACGGCGACGAACGCCAGCGCCGCCAGCCCGACCAGCGCGACCACGGCCTTGGAGTAGACGCCGACGTACTCCTCCACCGTCCGCCAGTTGTCCCCGAGCCCGTACCCGGCCAGCACGAACACCGTGTTCCACAGCAGGCTGCCGAGGGCGGTGTAGAGCAGGAACGTCGCCATCCTCATCCGCTCCACCCCGGCCGGGACGGAGATCAGGCTGCGGAAGATCGGGATCATCCGGCCGAAGAACACGGCCTTGGCGCCGTGCCGGGCGAACCACGCCTCCGTCCGGTCCAGGTCGTCGAGCTTGACCAGCGGCAGCCGGGCCACCAGCGCGCGGATCCGGTCCCGCCCGATCAGCGCGCCGATCCCGTACAGCGCCAGTGCCCCGGCCACGCTGCCGGCCGTCGTCCACGCGAGCGCCGCGACCAGGCTCATCCGGCCCTGCGCGGAGGCGAACCCCGCCAGGGGGAGGATCACTTCGCTCGGCAGCGGCGGGAACAGGTTCTCCAGCGCGATCGCCAGCCCCGCCCCGGGCGCGCCCAGCTTGTCCATCAGGTCCGTCGCCCACCCCGCGACGCCTCCCTCGGGGCCGCCTCCGGACGCCGCGTACATCGTCTCGATCATGGTGATGACGCTAGGAAACCGGGCGCCGCGCCACCATGGAGCGCACCGCCGAGCCGTCCGGCCGCACGCCGCACCCCGTCCCTGCGGAAAACCGCACCCCGGCCGCGGCGAAACCCGGACGGGGAGGGGGATTCGTCCTACTGTTGGATCACCGCCGTCGCCCGCTCAGGGGATCAGGGCGCACAACAGAAGGAGCCGCGCGCGTGGCCGACGACCTCCCCGAGAACGCACCTCCGGGCATCGACCCCTCCACGCCCACCTTCGCGCGCGTGTACGACTACTTCCTCGGCGGCAAGGACAACTTCGCCGCCGACCGCGAGGTGGCCGACATGGTGATGCAGCTCGTGCCGGAGGCCCCCGTCGTGGCCCAGGGCAACCGGGTCGCCATCGACCGGGCGGTGACCTACATGGCCCGCGATCTCGGGATCGACCAGTTCGTCGACATCGGGTCGGGGCTGCCCACGTCGTCCAACGTGCACCAGTTCGCCCGGACGGCCAACCCGGACGCGCGGGTGGTGTACGTCGACAACGACCCGATCGTGCTGGCGCACGGGCGGGCGCTGCTGACCGAGACCGGCGTCGCGACGTTCATCCAGGGCGACCTGTACGAGCCTGAGAAGATCTTCACCGACCCCGCGCTGACCGGGCTGCTCGACCTGTCGCGCCCGGTGGGCGTCGTGCTGGCCGCGATCATCCACCACGTGCCGGACGAGCGCGACCCGGCCGGGGTCGTCCGGGCGCTGCTCCCGTTCCTGGCGTCCGGCAGCCACGTCGTGCTCACCCACCTGCACGACTCGGGGGACGACCCGCGCGTCGAGGAGGCCAAGCGCATCCTGCAGTCAGGGCTCGGCGGGTCCTACTTCCGGCACTCCTCCGAGGTCGAGCGGTTCATGGAGGGTCTCACGATCCTGGAACCGGGGGTGGCCCACGTGACGCAATGGCGGCCCGCCGGGCCCGCCGGGCCGCTGGAGCATCCGCTGCACACCCAGATGGTCGCCGTGCTCGGCAGGAAAGACTGATCAGCGGATTCAGCGGAGAGTGAAACCGGTCCCGCCGGCAGCCGCCGGCGGAGGAGGCTCGGAGGCCCGGTTCCCGCAGGCCGCGCGGTTACGGACGGCCTCGCCCCCCGGTTTCGGACCAGTGTCCGGTCATGATCCAGGTAAAAGATCTTTTTGATCGACTTTTCCGTTGTCAGGCCTTTCTTGTAGCGTTCGCAGCGTTTTGTGAAGTGCATTCATGATCGGACTTTCCCGCCACAAGATCATGTAAGGACGCCGCGATGCCCCTGGCGACAGGCCTGGCCGCGGCCGCGCTCGTGGGCCTGCTGACGCTCCTGGCCACCGCGCGGCGCGGCAGGTTCCCCGACCGCTCCGACGATCGGCACCCTGAGTCGCTGACGGCCGTCCTCGGCCCGGGGGACGAGGAGTACCTCGCCTGGCTGGCCGACCACCACTGGCCGGCGGACGAGTACCTCGATCTGGAGCACGAGTGGCAGATCGAGCTGGAGTTCGGCGAGCCGGCGGGCCACTACGAGTCGCCGCTGTGCCCCCGCTGCGATCTGCGCCGCGAGGACGTCTGGCCGTGCCCCGCCTGCGGCAGGCTCCTGCACTCCTCCTGTGGCCACGGCATGCGGCGCCGCACCGTCGAACGCCCCTACCGGACGCACGGCACCAACTCCGAGGCGGTCGTCGCCGAGTGGATCTGCACGGGCTGCACGGCCGTCGTCGGCCTGGACGTGGACCACGGAGGCGAACCGGACGGGGGCATCTTGCGGTAAATCGCCCCTGATTGCCCGAGCTCCGGCGTGTTCACACCTGACCGAGGGTAAAAAATTCGCCATCCACTTGCATATTTCGGACGCGGCGCGGCAGGCTGATTATGTCCTTAATCATGTGGGACACCCGTGGAGGAACCCTGTGACCGCCGAGCACCACACCATCTGCCAGCACGAGCCGTGCTGTCCGCAGCCGAACGACCTCGACCGCGAGGCCGCACGCATCATCGCCGCCCACCCCGAGCAGGGGTGGAACCTGCTGTGCAACGGTGTCGTCGTCTTCGACGACACCGGCGAACTCCTTCCCGACGGCCGCGTCATCGCCCCGCACCGGCCCACCACCGCCGCCTAGAGCCCGCTCCCCCGTCCCGGCTCCATCGTCCGGCCACGTGCCGGTCGTCGCCGCCGACGCCGGACGAGTTCTCGCCGCCCGGGACGCCGCGTCGGCACCTCTGGCAGACCTCCCCCAGAGGCGGCATCCGCCGCAGGACCCCCACGTCAGGCGTATGAACCGGCGCCCGTCCTCGAACGCGCCGCCCCCGGCCCGAGCGCAGAGACCTCCACTCGCCTCGGCCACCCGCCGTCCCGCCTGGCGCGTCCTCCACGGCTCGCCGTGAAGATCCCGCTGCGTCCCGCCGCTCCGCCGGTCGCCGGGACCCGGCGACGCTCTCCCGCCCCCCGCCCATGCCGAGACCACGTTTCCGCGCCTTCATGAGGCGACCACCACCGGACTCCAACCCGCGTGCCAAACCCTGGCAGCGCGCGACGAAAGCCCGCGTGTCGTGGCGCCCCCGCACGAGGATCGCGCCCAGCCTTGGAGAGGCGACCGGACAGGGGCCGAGGCGATCCCAGGTGAACCTCGCCCGCTCGCGCGCGTCCGCATGAGACGCCGCGCGCTGTTCGTCTCCAAAGATCCGCATGTCGGACTCCCATCCGGCGGGCGATCCCGGTAGCGTTCAACTGTTTTGCTACTTACGCAACAATCATGCGGAACTCGACCGCGGAAGGACGGTGTGGTGTGGTCACAGTCCTGGTCCTCGCGTCCCTGGTCGCCCTGTTCGGCCTCTTCCTGCCGAACCTCCTCCACCCCATGCCGCCGCGCCCCGCCCCGGAACCGCCGCGGCCCGCCCCGGAGCCGCGGCATCCCGTCCCCGAGGCGCTGCGCACCGTCCCGCCCCCTCCCCCCGCCATCGATCCCCCGGGCCACCCGGAGTCCATGACCGCCGAGCTGGACCCGGGCGACGAGGAGTACCTCGCCTTCGTGGCCGACGAGCTCTGGCCCGACGACGAGTACCTGGAGCTGGAGCACACCACCGACGGCGAGGAGGAGTCCGGCGGCAGCAGCATGCTCAGGTGAGGAGGCGACCTCCTCTCACCTGCACCTGGTGGAGTGGTCTGGGTTCAGGTCACCGGTGACGCCGTGCTGTGGGCCCAGATCATGCAGTCGTGCCATGTGTCGTGTTCGGGGTCCGGTGCGGACCAGGTACGGCAGTGGTGCGGGAGGCGTTCTTCGAACTGGAAGCCGGCGCGGTCGGCCAGACGTAGCGAGGGGGTGTTGTCCGGTTCGGCCTCAAGCCAGATCCGGTCCAGGCCCAGTTCGTCGTGCGCCCAGCGGGTCAGCGCGTTGACGCCGCGCAGGGCCAGGCCCTGACGACGGTTTTCCGGTCGCACCCAGTAGGCGAGTTCGGCGCTGTGCGGGCCGTCGATCATCAGCCCCAGGGCGCCGAGCAGGCGGCCACGCTCGAGCATCCCGTAGGACGCCTGGCGTCCTGCGGCTGGATCCCAGTCGTTCAGGGCGGCGCGCGCGTCCCGCGGCGTGTAGGGCCCGGCCGGGTGCGGCCCCCAGAGGGCCCGGGCGGTCTCGGTGCCGGTGGCCTCGACCACGAGGGCGGCGTCACGGGGGGTCAAGGTGCGCAGCCGCAGGCCCTGGCCCAGGTCGATGTCGGCGATCATGTGCCCAGGACCGGGATCGGCCGTCTCGGCCCGAGTTAGCGGGATGTTCCCCGAGGCCCGCCCGGCATTTGCGGCAGACGTCATACTGTAGTCGGTGTTCATGTCCATGCCGCCTACTATGCGAGCGGAGCAGGTAGGTGGTCAAGTGCGTTATGTTGCCTACATCGGCGATCTGACCCGGCTGGCCGTCGAACTGGTCAACGGTGACGAGCCCAGCAGGCCGAGGCGTTAGGTCAACGGTCTCCGCCAGACGGCACACCCTCCATGTAGTTCCCGTAGCGCACTTGACCGCCTACACGCTCGCCTCCTACGGTAGGCGTCATGATTGCTTATGACACCTACTCTGGTCTCGAGGCGGCCCGCCGTCTCCATGTACTCGGTGACTGGGACCACGCAGCCGCTCTGCTGGCCGAGGAGGAGAGCACCGAAGCGCTCGAACTGAGGGCCGAGATCCTTTACGAGCGGTTGCTGTTCCGAGTCGACGGCGTCGAAGCCGCGGCCGACGCGATAGCGGCGCTCGATCCGGAATCGCTGCGCGCCCGTCTCCTCACCGCCCGGCTCGCCTACACCCGCCTGCTCTTCCGGCTGGACCCGCTGCCAGGGGACTACGAGACCGCGGAGGCCGGGTACCGTTTCGCATCCGCCGACCCGAAGACGCACGGATGGGCCGAGTTCCACTGGGGTGCGCTCCTCGACAACATCCGCGAGGACAGCGCCGCCGCGAAGGCGCACTACACCAAGGCTCTTCATGCCTCCCACCAGGAAGGCGACCTGATCCTCGAGTCCATCGTGCTCCGCCACATGGCCTGGCACGTGATCGGCGACGGCGATCGCGAAGAGGGGCTGCACATGCTGCGGCGCTCGCTTCACCTGCGGGCTGCGGCCGGCCTGCGCCCGCAGATCGCCGCGGCCCAACTGCTGCTCGCCGGTGAGCTGCCCGAGGATGATCCTGAACGTGCCACACTCGTCGAGACCGCTCGGAACCTGGCCGACGAACTGGGCCTCAGCTGGGTGCGGACCGGCCTCGAGAAGCTGGCCGCCTGAGCGCCGGGCCCTACGTGGTGGGGAGGGGAGCGCCGGTCTCCAGGAGGGTCTTGAGGCCGGACAGGACGTGCGGCCAGCCGTGCCGGGACATGCCGAGCAGCATCTCGCCGCCCACGTGGACGACGGTCAGCCTCACCGTCCCCCCGACGGGTTCGAGCTCGAAGGCCACTGTGGAGCGGGGTTCCCGCAGGAGGCGGGCGCGGGTCTCCTCGTCCACGCCGGTGGACCGCGCCCACTCGCGCGTGAAGGTGTGCCAGGTGTAGGCGAGCCGCCGGCCCGGCTCGGCTTCGAGGACGACCTGCTCGGGATCGGACGTCGTCGCGCCCTCCTCGTGCCAGGTGACGGCGGATCCGGGCTTCCAGTCGGTCTCGAAGGCGACGCCCCAGTAACGGCGGGTGAAGGCCGGGTCGGTGAGCGCTTCCCAGAGCCGGTCCGGCGTGGTCTTGACATAGGTCGTGTAGACGAACTCGTTCCCGGTCATCGCGTCCTGTTCCAGCGGTCTGGGGGCTCCTAGTACTGCAACGGCACTTGTGTCGTGATCCGTAGGAGATCATGGCGTGTGGTTGTCGATGTGATTGTCGCGCAGCTGGATCGGATTCATGCGCGGATCGCGGACCGGTTCACCCGGTCTGAGCCGCGTGAACGAGTCCGGGAGTATTTGTTCGGGCTGGTCGCGGGGCTGGAGCGCAAGAACGGTTGGACGCTAACCGAGCATGCCGGTGCCCTCTCACCCGATGGGATGCAGCGGTTGTTGCGGCGAGCGGACTGGGACATCGACGGAGTCGGGGATGATGCCTCAGCCATGACAAACGCCGCGGTTTACCTACTCGCCTGCGGGCCGTTGCCGATCAGCTCATGGAACGGCCGTGAACAGTTCGTAGCTATGCCCGTCAGGGTCGCGGACATAAACCCCACGGCCGCCGCCGAGATGGTTGATCTGACGGTCCCAACCGTGCTCTGGACCGGACCCATAGTCGATCGCCGGGTCACGGCGGAGCCGTTCCAGCACCGCATCGAAGGTGACATCGTCGATCAGGAAGGCGTAGTGGCCAGGCTGAACGCCGTGCCGATCGTCGAAGTCGAAGGTGAGGTCGGCGTTGACCCGCACGGGCGCGAAGGGGCCTGCCTCCTCGTGGATGTGCAGCCCCAACAGGTCCGCGAAGAATCTTGCCCCGGCGCTCTTGTCGGTGACCGGCACGATCGTGTGGTTCAACACAACTGACATGACGCTTGTCCTTCCATGGCAACGTCTGCGTGCGATACGCAGACAATATATGTGCGTATCGCATCCGATGTCCATGCGTCTCGCACTCATTCCCGCTACGCTATGGACATGACGGGAGCATCACCGGCCCAGCCCGACGCCACCGCCAGCACGGCCGATGGCGGGCCGGCATTGTTCCGGCTGGTCCGCTTCTGGTCACGTCGCTGGACCATGCGAGCATCCGAAGAGCTGACCGGCCAGATGCGCCACGTCCAGCACATTCTGGTCGTCGAAGCCGTCGACACCACGCACAACGGTGCTGCAGAAGCGACGATCGGTACCGTCGCTCACCAACTCGGACTCGATCACTCCGGGGCCAGCCGCATGGTCCGCGACGCCGTCGCCACCGGATACCTCATCCGCGTCGCCTCTGAACGGGACCGACGCCGCGTCTGCTTGCAACTGACCCCGAACGGCCACGACCTCCTCACCGGTTCCCGCCGCTGGCAACGCCGTGTCTTCGACGAACTCACCATCACGTGGGATCAGCAAGACCGCCAACAGTTCGCCTCCTACCTCCAACGCCTGGTCGATGAGCTCGGAGTCTGAACAGAGCCGCGCCTACCCACGAGACAGCTCCGACCCACCAAGTGCCGTTGCAGTACTAGGGCTTGCGGCCCACGGCGCCGTAGGCGTCCACGGCCTCCGGCTCGGCCGCCGCGTCCGGCCGCCAGTGCGTCACCGGGACGATGCCGGGCTCCACCAGTACCAGCCCGTCGAAGAAGTGCCCGATCTCCTCGGGCGTCCGCAGGACGAGCTGCGCGTTGCCCGAGGCGTTCCAGACGTCCACGATGCGGTCCGACGCCTCTCCGTGCACGACGTTCGTCCCGTCGTACATGGCGAGGTAGCTGCCGGAGGGCACCGCGTCCATGAGGCGCCGCACGATCCCGCACGCCTGGTCGTTGTCGGGGACGAACTCCAGGATGCCCATCAGCGTGAACGCGGTCGGACGGCTGAGGTCGAGCGTCTCGGCGGCGCCTTCCAGGATCGCGCCCGGGTCGCGGAGGTCCGCGTGGATGTAGGAGGTGCTCCCCTCGGGCGTGCTGGTGAGCAGGGCCTTCGCGTGCTCCAGGACCACGGGGTCGTTGTCGACGTAGACGATCCTCGACTCGGGGACGGCGCGCTGTGCGACCTCGTGGGTGTTGTCCACCGTGGGCAGACCCGTGCCGATGTCGACGAACTGGCGGATCCCGGCCTCGGCGGCCAGATGCCACACCACCCGGTTCAGGAAGAGCCGGGAGGCCCGTGCCAGCCGCGCGACGTCCGGCAGCATCCCGAGGATCTGGTCCCCGACCTCGCGGTCCACCGGATAGTTGTCCTTGCCGCCAAGCCAGTAGTTCCAGATGCGCGCCACGTGCGGAACGCTCGTGTCGATGCCTGGCACGGGTTTCTGGTCGCTCATGCGCCACCCTCCTCGGCCGGTCCCTTCCCGCTACGGGGAAAGGTCAGTCATCGTCGTCCACCTCCTGGGCGACCACCTTGCCGGTCGCGGCGTCCACGGTGACCTCGTGCTCGCTCCCGTCGGCACATGGCCCGCCGCCCGGCGTCCGTCCGCGCCAGGACGACCCTGGGCGCGACCGCCGTGGTGGCCGTCGCGCTCGTCGCCGCCGGGCTCGCGGTGGTGCTGCTGCTGCGCTCGAACCTCGGCGGGCAGGCCGATCTGGAGGCGGAGGTGGCGGCGCGCGAGGTGGCCTCCCAGCTCGCCGCCGGCACCCCGTTCGCGGCGCTCGACCTGCCGGACGGGGAGGACCATCCCGTGCAGGTCGTGGACGAGTGGGGCCAGGTGCGGGCGGCCAGCGAGGACCTGCGGCGGATTCACGGGACCGGCTCCCCCGGCGTGCGGCCCGGGCGGCCCCCGTCGGGCGACGACGATGACGGCGGTGACGACGATCCGGCGCGCGGCGAGGTGTCGGGCGGCGACCCGGACCTGTCCACGGGCAGCGACCTGGCCCGGCGGGTGCCCGTGCCGGGGGCGCGGAACGAGATCGCCGGGCTCGCCGCCACGACGAACGCGACGGCGGGGACCTCGCCGTGCGCGAGGCCCCCGGCGGCGGCGCTCTGTTCGAGGTGCGGCTGCCGGCCGTCTGAACCGGCTCCCCTACGGCCCGGTCACTTCAGGAGCTGGCGGGCCATGACCATGCGCTGGATCTGGTTGGTGCCCTCGTAGATCTGGGTGATCTTGGCGTCGCGCATCATCCGCTCCACC
>NZ_FZNP01000002.1 GCF_900188105.1 Actinomadura mexicana | reverse complement strand
CGGGGGTCAAACATACAGACACCGTTACACCACCCAGCGTGATCATGTAGAGGAAACGTTGGATCGCCCACCGAGATCTAGGCATGTAGTACTAGTGCGCTGACCACATACGTTCGCCGGGTCGGCGGTTGCAGCGGTTGGATGTGCGGTGACATCCGATCCGACCGCTGGAGGCGCGGTGGCCGAGCCCGTCCGTGTGCGCAGACTGACCGACCAGGAGGGGCAGAAGTTGCAGCAGATCGTTCGCCGGGGCAGCACCAGTTCGGTTCGCTACCGGCGGGCGATGATGCTGCTGGCCTCGGCGGGCGGAAACCGAGTGCCGGTGATCGCCCAGCTGGTGCAGGCAGACGAGGACACCGTCCGAGATGTGATCCACGCGTTCAATGAGAAGGGCCTGGCCTGCCTGGACCCTCGGTGGGCGGGAGGTCGTCCCCGCCAACTCAGCGATGACGACGAGGACTTCGTCATCCAGACGGCCACCACCCGCCCGGTCAAGCTCGGCCAGCCATTCACCCGCTGGTCGCTGCGCAAGCTCGTCGCCTACCTGCGCAAAGTGCATGGCCGGGTGATCCGCATCGGCCGTGAGGCGTTACGGCGCCTGCTCGCCCGCCGCGGCGTCACCTTCCAGCGCACCAAGACCTGGAAGGAGTCCCCGGACCCCAAACGGGAGACGAAGCTGGACCGTATCGAGCACGTCCTGGACCGCTTCCCGGACCGGGTTTTCGCCTTCGACGAGTTCGGCCCGCTCGGGATCCGGCCCACCGCGGGCTCGGGCTGGGCCGAACAACGGCGTCCCGACCGGCTGCCGGCCACCTACCACCGCACCCACGGAGTCCGGTACTTCCACGGCTGCTACTCGGTGGGCGACGACCGCCTATGGGGCGTGAACCGGCGCAAGAAGGGAGCCGTGAACACGCTGGCCGCTCTGAAATCGATCCGCGCCGCCCGACCCGACGGCGCACCGATCTACGTGATCCTGGACAACCTGTCCGCCCATAAGGGCGCCGACATCCGCCGCTGGGCGAAGAAACACAAGGTCGAGCTGTGCTTCACCCCGACCTACGCCTCGTGGGCGAACCCCATCGAAGCGCACTTCGGACCGCTGCGGCAGTTCACCATCGCCAAACCGAACCATCCCAACCACACCGTGCAGACCCGGGCCCTGCACGCTTACCTCCGCTGGCGCAACGCCAACGCCCGCCACCACGACGTCCTGGCCGCCGAACGCAAGGAACGAGCCCGCATCCGCGGTGAGAAAGGCATCCGCTGGGGCGGCCGACCGGCTCTCGCCGCATGATCAGGCAATCTGGCGAACGTTCCAGGTCACAGCATCACCTCCGCCGCCGCGGACCTGTCTGGGCTACTTGACCAGCCGGAAGGCGGGGTGCCCGGCCCAAGCCCGCAGGAACTTTGCCGTTCCCAGCGCCATCCAGTCGTCGTCCGCGATCCCCAGCACCCCCGGAAGGCCAGCGACGACCGACGCCTGTCCGTCCAGCAGTTCGGCTTTGGCCACGCCTCCGATGACGTCCATGACAGCGGCGGTCAGCAGGGCCGTGGTCACGTGGTCGATCTCGCGATTGCAGCAGGCGCTGACATTGACGGCATGGGTCGCTCTGAAGCCGAGAATGGCCTCCGCCTCGGGCTCGTCCGCGTGCTCAGCCTCGAAGAGGCTCTCATCGCCGACATCCGGCCCCATCAAGTAGACCAGGAAGGGCCGACGCCAGTCCTCGCGCTGCGGATTGAATCCCACCAGGGCCGTCAACTCCTCGTGCGCGGAGGTGTTGCCTAGGAGTGGAAGCGGGAACGGCTTTCGCCAGTCCCTCTCTCGCCTGTCCTCGACGCCCAGTCGCTCTGCGGGCACGTTGACGTCGAAGAAACCGGGCCGCTTTTCGGTGAAGTGGGAGGAGAGCCCCACCATCAACAGGCGGAACTCCCGCAGCGCAGCCGGGGAGAGCGGCTCCGCCAACTCGATCACCAACGTCGGACCAGACATGCTGGGAGCCTAGTTTGATCGACTCCGCCACCACTCAGATTGTTCCCACACCGAATCCAGCCGGGCCGAGCACCGTCGCCGCCAACCCGGCGAACCTATGCGGTCAGAGCACTAGAAATCTCCTCGGTGGCCCTGCGCTCCCGCTCTGGGTGCGGAGGCGTCGTTCGGTCGCCCACGGCATGTCGCAGGCTCGTGAACCGACCGGCCTGCGGCGGGGGTCGAGCCCGACGGCCATGACTCGGTCGCTTTAGACGCTCGCTCGAGATATGTAAAGCCTGCTTGCTCTTCGCGTTGCTCACCTCCTCACCGTTCTGCACCGGCACGTGGTGGGACCGCGTTCGGGACTCGAAGATACGCTCGATCGGCGTGTCGGAGACCACTAGATCTAGTGCTGCCTGCTTCCATGGATCCCAATACCTGCTGCCGTTGGAGGTGAGGGTGTTGCTTGAGGGCCTTCTGGATGATGGACGCAAGGCGTTGGAGGTCGACCCTGACGAGTTGGTCCAAGCCCGGCACTGGCGTTCTCTGGTCGTGGAGGCGCTGAGAGCGGAGTTTCCTAACTCGCGCATCTACTACACAGGAAGCGTTGCGCACGGTGATGCCAACACTCCGCTGAAGGATGTAGATCTCGGGATCGTGGTCGCTGGTGCTCCTGAGTACGGCCCGGAGGGCCTGGGCCCCGAAATGCTCATGGAGCGGGCTCGCGACACGATCAAGAAGCACCTCCCGGAAGAGGAGTTCCCGGAACTGGTCGTGATCGTGAAGGGCAGGCACCGCTCAGTTCTCGTCCGCTTCGGCAAACCGGTCGCCGAAGGCGGAGAGAACCTCACCGCAGATGTCATCGTGGCGATCGATCACCCGAGTGGACGCGGAATTTACATCCCTGACTTGGACTCGGCCGACAAGTGGGAGCATGTGGATCCCGAGGCCCACACGCGCATGATCCTCCAAGCCATCGAGGACACCGACAAGGTCTTCGCCCGCACGGTTCGTCTCCTGAAGCACTGGCGTGATCGCCACAGCGACCCCATGTGCTCGTGGAACATCAAAGCACTCGCACTCGGATGTCTCGACCGGCCGATGACGCTTGTCGATGCGCTGGAGACGTTCTTCGTCCATGCGGCCACTGAGATCGCCGATCACCTGACGGAAGACCCGGCGGGGGTCGCTGAAGAGCCGATCCGGCTCAACATCGATCAGGCCGATGCTGCCCACCGTCTGTCCGTGGCGCGCGACGAGGTAAAGGAGGCACGAGAACATGAGCAGGCGGGACGCCAAGCCTCTGCGCAACATGTCCTTCACCGCCTACTCCCCGATGTCGTTCCCGACAGTGCTCTCGCCGAGCAGATGGAAGAGGAGGCCGGACGGTACAAGGCCGCCATCCCACTCAGTCGTACCGGAACGCCTACACCCACCAGAGCGTGGGCGGCGCAATGACGGCTGGTACGGGCTCGAGGTCGCCTGGTGGGCGCCACTCGAACGTGATGCTCGTCGCCGATTCAGGAACTTTCTGCGGCACCATTACGGCCATCGCTCACTTACCTATCGCCTTAACGGTCTGGCGGTCGTTGGCGACACGGCGCCGGTCGCGGTGAGCATCGAGTTCTTCGCTGATCCGCCTTACACCACCTACGGTCAGCCGCCCGAGGACCACCCTCGAGTCTGGGCCAAGACCGGTGCGAGTTCGCCCCACCGGAATCCGGACGGATCACTGTGTCTGTGGTATCCCCTCGATTCCGAGAGCCGCCGATGGACCAGCGACAAGGGCTTGCTCGATTTGATCTGGATCGTGCAGCGACATCTGTTCCTCGAGAACTACTGGCGCATGAGCGGAGGGCACCGAGGAGGCAAATGGATCTTGGAAGATGCACCTCACGGTTTGGCTTCGTGATTTCGGTCGGCGTGGAGGTGCCGCGGGGTAACGATCAAGTCCGCTGTGGTGGCAGCGATTGGGAGCCGACATGCCAGGGACCTCCGCAACAGCCGGTTGGACGTGGGCGCAGACGGCGATCGTCATGGCGGCGAGCCTGGCCGTAGTCGTGTCTGCCTTGGACAAAGGACCGTTTTGCTTCGCCCAAATTCATCCATAGCCCATTCCAGATATCTGCACTACAAGCTCCTATCGCCAGATATTCAGAACCTGATGATCTCACAGGCGGAGGGGTCAACTGTTCCTCACCTCAATGTGGGAGACATCAGAAGACTGGACGTCGGAGAACTCCCCGGCCTGCGCGAACAGGAGGCCATCGCAAGGCTACTTGGGGCCCTCGATGACAAGATCTCCGTCAACGACCGCATCGCTGAATGCGCTCTGGACCTCGCACTAGCCAGCTACAGGAGCATGGCATCCGCGTCGCGGTGGAGTCGGCGGCCAACGAAGGACGTCGCCAAGTGGCTGTCCGGAGGAACACCGAAGACCTCGGAACCGTCATATTGGGACGGCGACATCCCATGGATATCGGCACGAAGTCTAAAATTGCCGTGGATATTCGAGTCCGACAGGAACGTCACATCGCTTGGCGCAAAAAGCGGCACTCGAACGGTTCCTGCAGGTACCGTCATATTTGTCGTTCGCGGATCGAGTTTGGACAGCGCGTTCCGCAACAAGCAGGACGGCCTCATGGTCGGCTACGCGCCGCTCCACGACAACCTGATAGCAGCTCTGGCCGAGTACACCACCGACGACCAGCACACCAAGCCGATGGGCCGTGATCTCGACAAGGCGATCACCAAGGTCCGCGACCTCCTCGACGGCATCGGTGAACTGCTCAGAGACCACCCCTGGCGCCAGATCCTGCAAACCGGGACGCCCACCGCGTACCGCGACGCTGTCACGGGAACCGCCGACCACATCTGGAACCCGCAGCACCCGCTCAACCGGCCTGACGCGTCCGATCCCGACAAGGAGACGCTCAAGGAGAAGTTCCTGCGCTGCGCCTCGCGCCTCGCGCGCCTCTACGCCCTGTGCGCGACCAGCGGCGACCTGAACGACGTCCGCGACGACATCGCGTTCTTCCGGGACGTGCGCGTGGTGGTCGTCAAGCTCGACGCCGCCCGCCGCCAGGCCGAAGGCCGTCCCGTCCCCGCAGAGGTCGAGCTGTACCTCAAGCAGCTCACCGCGAGCGCGATCGAGGCCGGAGACGTCATCGACCTGTTCAAGGAAGCCGGCCTGGACCAGCCGGACCTGTCCCACCTGGACGAGACCTACATCAAGAAGATGCAGGCCGCGAAGCATCCCGCCATCGCGATCGAGGCATTGCGCCGACTCGTCCAGCAGGAGATGCGCAAGGTCACCAAGCACAACATCGTGCGTCGGCAGAGCTTCTCCGACCGCCTGCTGGACCTGATGCGCAAGTACACCAATCAGAACCTCACAGCCGCTGAGATCATCGCCGAACTCGTCGCGATGGCCAAGGAGGTCGCCGCCGACGCCAACCGAGGCCAGCAGTTCAACCCGGCCCTCAGCAACGACGAGCTCGCCTTCTACGACGCGGTCGCCGCCAAGGACACCGTCCGCGAGCTGGTGGGCGACGACCAGCTCGCCGCCATCGCACGCGACCTCGTCAAGGCCGTCCGCCGCAACCTGTCCACCGACTGGACCGCCCGAGACGACGTCCAGGCCAAGCTCCGCTCCATCATCAAGCGCCTCCTGGCGCGGCACGGCTACCCACCCGAAGAGCAGCCCGACGCCATCCAGAAGGTCATCGAACAACTCGAAACCTTCGCCGACGAGTGGTCCCCCGCCGCCGACCGCTGACCAGGGAACGGAAATCCGCACCGAACTGCGCCGCGCTGAGGACGTTATGAGCGGTCGATGACCGCAAAGACGATCTTGCCGACGTTATCGGCCAGGGCTCGGATGCCCCAGCAGCGGGCGTACTGGTCGACGATGAACAGGCCCCGACCCGTCTCGCTGGTCGCGTCGGCCGCCAGCATGTGCGGCAGGCCGCAGGCGGCGTCCTGGACCTCCATCCACAGCGCGTCGTCCTCGGTCCGGCTCAACCGCAAGACCACGTCGCCGTTCGTCGCGGACGTCGCGTGCTGGAGGGCGTTGGTGACCAGCTCGCTGGCCACCAGGCAGGGCACGAAGTCGTCCATGCCCCACTGACCGGTGACCAGCCGTACAAAAGCGCCGCACCTCCGCGACGACCTTGAGGTCCTGCTTCACCACCATCTCGTTCTGCGTCGCCGCCTGCACCATAACCTCTCCTCACCCTGTGTGGCATACAGCACACATTGAGCCACTTTCAGGGCTACGATGTGCCTACCAAGAACACTTGGTAGTTCTTGGGAAGTACGTGATCGTCGTTGGCACCTTCCGTCGAGAGGTAAGAGCCATGCCCCCACGGCGTCAGCGTCCTCGCGAATCACCCGCCCTCGTCGCCTTTGGCGGTCAGATGCGCCGGATGCGGGAGGCCAAGGGGGTCAAGCAGGAGACCATCGCGCAACTGACAACGATGAGCGGTGCACAGATCAGCCGGATCGAGAACGGGAAGAGGAGGGCAACCCGCACCTTCGTCGAGATCGTCGACGACCACCTGGAGGCCAGCGGCTCGCTCATTAACCTGTGGGAGGACCTGAACAAGGACGGCCACCCGGTCCCGATCTGGTTCGACTGGCCCCAGATCGAAGCAGATGCGGCGATCCTCGTTTGCTACGAGCACTCGGTAATTCCTGGGCTCGCCCAGACTCCGGCCTATGCACTGGCGATCTTGCGTGACAACAAGGAGGCCGCCGACGCTCGGATCCAGCGTCAGGCCATCCTTACCAGGGACGACGGCAAGGCTCCCCCCGCTCTACTGCTGCTCATCGACGAGCAGGTGCTCACCCGACTCGTAGGCACCCCGGAGACGATGAGAGAACAACTGGAGCAGCTGATCAACATCAGCTCGTTGCCGAATGTCACGGTTCAAGTAGTCTTGGGAAGTGGCGAGCATGACGGCAACATGGGTGCCTTCGTGGTCGCAGCGATGGAGGATCGCAGCGAGGTCGCATACATCGAGACTGCCGTCCGTGGCATCACGACGGACAACCCCGCAGAGCTTTCCATCCTTGCGCGTACCCTGATTGACCTCCGTTCCCGGGCACTCACGCAAGAAATGTCCTGCGAACTGATCCGAAAGGTCATCCAAGAAAAATGGACCTGACAGACGCCAAGTGGCGCAGGAGCAGCTACAGCGGCTCCAACGGCGGCAACTGCGTCGAACTGGCGGACGTTGCCGGTGCGGTGGTGGCGGTGCGGGACAGCAAGGACCCGGACGGCCCCGTCCTCCTGCTGACCCCCGCGGCCCTGCGCTCGGCCGTCCAGTCCACTACGCACTGACCGCCCGGCACCAGCTACGCTGGCGGCCCCCGATCGGCCGAGTGGCTGTGAGTGGTCCCGCCCCCGACCCGCCAGCCCGCCGCACCACTCCCTCGGCTACAGTCTGCGCCCGGCACCTACCGCCGAGGCAACTCCGGCCAATCGGACGCGCCCGCTGACAAGCCCAACCACGCAGTCAGGAGCGTGTGAGGAGGTAGCGGGCGAGGATGACGTCGCCGATGGGACGGACGTCTTCGAGCGTCATCCGGTTGCCGGGGTGGTGCGGGAACTGTCCCGTTCCGACGAAGCGCGGGGCAGCGGAATCTCCGACGAAGAATGGGGCGATCACGAGCTGGAGCTCGTCGGCCAGTCCGGCGGTGAGGAACTGGGTGTGGACGGTACCGCCGCCTTCGACCATCAACCGCTGAACCCCTCGGCCGGCAAGGTCGGCAAGCATGGTGTCGAGGTCGACCGGGTCACCGGCGTCCACGACGGTGGCGACGTCGCCGAGGCGCTCACAGCAACTGTCCACCGCGCTGCTGGAGCAGTACACGATCTTCTCGACGCCGCCGGCGGCGAAGAACTTGGCGCCGGGGTCGAGGTCACCGCGGGCAGTGAAGGTGACCTTGATCGGGCTCTCGGGCAGGCCGCGGGCGACGCGGGCTTTGCGGCGTTCCTCTGACCGGACGAGCAGGCGGGGGTTGTCTCGGCGGATGGTGTTGGCACCGACGAGGATGGCGTCGCAGCCGGCCCGGACTTCGTCGACTCGGTCGAAGTCCTCATCGTTGGACAGCAGAAGCCGCTCTTCAGTGGTGTCGTCGATGTAGCCGTCGATCGAGGCCGCGCAGGACAAGAGCACGTAGGGACGTTCAGTCATTAGCTGCTCCAGAGTCGTTGCTGATCAGTTGCTCGACGATACGTACGAAGTCTTCACCGGGGTCGGCGCAAGCGTTGAGGGCGGTGAACCGCTCCTCGTCCAGGGAGGCGCGGAGGCGATGGTCGCGGGCCGCTTGGTGGTAGAAGCCGGGCCGCCTCATCACACCTACGAGGGCTCGCGCCCCATCCAGACGCCGGGGTGTTGCTCGCAGATGATCAGAGGATTGCGGCGAGTTCTCGCGCTCCTGGCACCCGCCGATGCCGCTCGACGAGTCCACCGGCCAGGCGCCGGATGGAGGGGCGGTCGCGCACTTCGCTGGGGGCCTGTTCGTAGGCCTCCAGGAGGCGGGCGATTGCGGGTTCGGGTCGGCCGCGCTGGACATAGGCCCGGGCCATGTCGGTGTGGAGCCGAGCTCGCCGCTCGGGGGTGGCGAACTGTTCCGGCCGAAGGTGCTTGCCAGCGTCCAGCGCCGCACCTGCGTCACCGAGCCCCCAACGCACACCGACCTCGTAGAGCGCGAGCTGCGGCAGGGTGATCTTGAATCGGTGCGCAGTGGTCGGGCGCGCCGGCATCCGGTCGGGCAGTCCGCGTGCGGCCCGTCTGGCCTCGGTGACCATCTCCAGAGCACCGTCTCGGTCGTCGGCCAGCGCAGCGTTGTAGGCGGTCGTGCACAACGTCTGGACGTAGGCCGCGGTCTGGGCCGGGGTTGCGAGCCCGGCACGATCCAGCCTGGCGACGGCTTGCATGGTGAGGCGCTGCGCCACCGCTTGGCGACCCTCATGGCGCAGCACGATCCCCAACGAGCGCGCAGCGGCAGCTTGTGCGACCGGGTCTTCCGACCGAGCGGCGTACGTCATTGCCCTGTCTGCGGTGAGCCGCGACTGCGGGGTGGCGCCGACCTTGTTGAGCGCCTCGGCCGCCATGTCGTAGACCGCGGCGACCAGCATCCACGTTGCCGGCTCGTCAGCGCCCTCGGCGGCGGTCTGATGGGCGTTGGCCAGGAGCGCGGGCAGACCGTCCACCAGTTGGGTCAGGCGTCCGTCGTCAAACAGCTGCCACGCCCGACGAAGTTGTCCAGCGACCTGCGTGCGTGTCGCCGGGGCCGCTGGCGGCGGTGTGAGCGCAAGGGCGTCATCCAGCCGTGTCAGGGCCGCCACCGGGACAGCGGCCAGCCCCGCGGCGAGCAAGTTGCGACGGCGCATCGGATCCTCCTGGACCACGGGAGCCACTCTGGTGACCACCGTAGCCCCAGGCGGGCCGACGACCCCCAGTAACGCGGCCAGAGTCTGAGCGGGCATCCCTAAGACGCCCGCGACCTTCTTGGCCTTCATCACGTCGAGCCCGGCGCTGCGTCCTTGCTCCAAGCGGGAGATGGTGGCCGGCGAGTAGCTGGTGGCTCTGCCGAGGTCGGCCTGGCGCCACCCGCGATGTTGGCGCGCCAGCCGGATCACCTGCCCCAGTTCCCCGGCATCGACCAGCGCCGTCACCACAGCCGACCGCCAGAACGGGTCCGTCTGCATCGCCGCTCCCGGGGAGCACAGAGAGTTCAGACCCCTACACGCTACGAGCTCAACGGGAAGTTGCCCAGAGCCGCGTGCAGATTCTGCAAACGCGTGCCCGCCCTGCACACGATCCACCGTTCCGCGACTCGGCGAGGTGCCATTGCAGCGAGGCGCCTGGCCTCACCGGTCATCCCCACCGAGAAAGGAGCAACGCCATGGCAACCACGTCACCCACCCCGGGGGCCGCGGCCCCCGACACGCTCGCGGGGTTGTTCACCGATCCCGAGACCCTCACCACCGTGCAGGCCAAGGAGTACACCAAGAAGGACGGTGACTCCGACCAGCCCAACAAGTACGACGAGATCTGATCGACCGCGGGGACGGGCTCTGCGGCCCGTCCCCGCGCCACAGTAGGAGGGCACCGTCCATGTTTCGCCTCAGCCTCCACCGCCCCCTCGACCCAGCCGCGCTGCGCTGGCACCCAGCCGACGGGAGTTGGCGACATGACTCCGAGTCCGGTCAAGGCCTGGGCTGGATCGAGCCGTTTACCCACCCGGCGCTCGAACATCAACTGGTCCTCGGGCCCGGCGGCCGCGGCTTCATCATCAACCGCGAACGGCGACGCGGAACCGCCCAGGTCAGCCGGGTCCACTGCGCTCCCAACGACAGCGCCTATGCGCGACTGCGCGCTCAGGCGACCGCCTGGCCCCTGGGCTTCGTCCTGATCGACCTCGATCCCGCAGCGGTCCGGATGACTGCCAGCGCCTGGGGCCTGGCACCGGTTCACCTCACCACCAGCCCGGACGGGGCGCTCCACGGCTCCTGGGACCTGCTGGATCTCCTCGACGCCACCACCGACCGTCTCAACCCTGTCGAGGTGGTGCGGTTCCTGACCTACACCCCCATCTATTCGTGCCACACCCTGCTCGCCGACGTGCAGACCGTCACTGAACGCGCCACCGCCACCTTCACTCGCCGGCTCGGCGGCATCGGGCGCCTGCGCATCGACTACCCCGGGCCCGGCTTGCACGCGCTGCCACGCCGCCTGCACCAGGACGCCAATCCCGTCGCCGCGTTCGAGGACCTGCTCGCCCACGTGATCGAGCAGTGGGAGTTCACCCCCGACACCACCGTCGCCGACCTGTCAGGCGGCATGGACTCCACCAACGTCGCGCTCACCCTCGCTCAGCTCCACCCCGGCCGTGTCACCACCGGCGCGATGCTCCTCACCGGCCCCTATGGCCAGCAACAGAGCCGCCGTCGCGCCCAGCTGCGACGCGCCGGGTTTGCCGGCGACCACCAACTGCAGATGGTCGACCATCTGCCCTTCGCACCCGACGGCCCGCGCGCATGCGGGCACCGGTTCCACCCCCAAGAAGGCCCGTACGCCGAAGCCCGCAATCTGCTCCTGGACCGCTACGTCGCCGCTGGCGCCCGTGTCGTTTTCACCGGCCTGGGCGGCGACGAAGTGATGAAGCTCCGCACCAACGAGATCACTCGTACCGGTGGGCGCCGACCAGAGCCGCCGCTTCGCATCGGCGACCACAACGAGCCTGTCTACCTCGGCAACCAGGGCCGCCGTCTGCTGGAGGCCCGCTACGAGAACGCCGCACCGGTCGGCCCCACCTTGTGGTCCATCCTGGACGCCTACGCCGCCCTGTACCCCCACTACATGCGGCGCGGACTGTGGCCGATCAACCCCCTTGCCGCCCCGCAGATCGTCCGTCTTACCGAGAGCCTGCCCGCGTACTGGCGCGCGAAGAAGCGGCTGTTCCGCGAGCGACTCACACGTCTCGGCTTCCCCCCAGAGGTCGTTCATCCACCGCTCCCGGAGAACTTCCAGCACATCCTGGACCTGGCGATGCGCCGCCACGGCGTGACTCTGCTCGAATCACTACTCGACGACGGGTCGCGACTCGTCGCCGATGGGTACCTGGACGAGGCCGAGCTGCGCCGCGCCTGCAGGTGCTTCGCCGCCACCGGTCAGCGCACCTACGAGGTGTACCGGCCGCTGATCCTGGAGGCGGGCCTGCGGTCGCTCAGCCCCCGGCAGCGGTCGCGGTCGGCGCGGTCGCGGTCCGCACCGGCAGATCCGGCTGCCGCTCAGCGGGCCGGGACATGATGTAGCCGGTGCGGCCTCGCCGCTCCACCTCCCGCAGCAACGTCCACCCCTGCACCCGGCAGTAGTAGTCGGCCAGCGCGGTATGGAACGCACCGCGCCGCACGTGCAACCGGCCCGTCCGGGCCGCGTGGTCCAACGCCCATCGTGCGATCGAATGCCCAAACCGGTTCGCTGACGGAAGGGTCCAGGTCGACGCGAGGAACACCGACGGCTGCTGCCGCTCGTGCTGGGTGAACGCCCAAGCCGGACATTCACTCAGCACGGTGGTGCATCCCACCACCGTCCCATCGGCCTCCAGCGCCCACACCGGCCACTCCGGCTCACCCACCTGACCGGCCAGCGTCTCCGCGATCCCTTCCGGCGCGCTCAGCCCACGCCTGCGCAGCCAGGCAACTCTCGCGGTCACCATCGCGCGAACCCCGTCCCGGTGCCGCGCGGAATCCGCCGGAAGCATCAACAGCATCAACCCACTCCTCCCGCGCAGAGCCATCACCTTATGCTGTGGCGCTCTTGGACCCGCGGGATTCCGGCTTGAGCGGCGCCCTCTTTCCTCGACAGTCATGCAGCTTTAACAGGGTCCTCATCGCCCCTACGCGGCAGCAACCGGGAAGGGTCCGCAAGTTGACTCACGGACCCCCGCATGGCCTCATCGTCCCTACGAGGGTTCCAATGTGGCGCACAGCCTTTCGATCACTCTGCGTATGCACGGCCTGTACCTGCGCTTCGGGCGGTTGGTGCGCACAGGGTGTGCACGAACTGTAATGGATCACGGGAGATGAGGCGGAACTATGCAAGCCACTGACCTGCGGAAGTGTGGACTTACAAGGACCGTGAATTACCCCATAACACGCCAAAAATGGAACTGCTAATGCGGTTTGGGTGCAAGCCCATCCGGGGTTCAAATCCCCGATCCTCCGCTCCTTTGACCAGGGACTTCGTCCAAGATTGCGATCTTGAGCGAAGTCCCTGTCGCGTTCCAGATGTCCGTTTTTCCTGGCCTGGTGTGGACGGGAGGTCGGCGGAGTGCTTTCGGCCCCGAGCGTTGACCAAGGTAGCCCCGCCGGGCTTGGTTATCCTGCGTGTTGGCCGTGCCGGTTGCGGTGGCGCGCGAATGAGATCACGTTGATGGCGTTGGATGGTCTCGACCGCGGTCGGCGAGGGACGACCGCGGCTACAGCCTCTGCCGCTGCCCGGGACACCTCTGGAAGTACCGAGGTGTAGGTGTCGGCGGTGAACGCATGGCGCGCGTGGCCGAGCGTCTCGCTGATCACTTCCATGTTGGCGTTGCCGAGCAGGGCGAGCGTCGCGGCTCCGTGTCGGAGTCGTGGCAGGATTGACAACTCGCCGTCCACGGCGGCGGCCGCTGTGACGCGCAGGCAGAGCTACAACAGCTGGGACTTCTGGCGCGCGCAGACCCGGGATGGACTGACGCCCATCAAGGATCTCCGCTCGATACACCTCCGAGCGCGGCTCGTGGAGGGATGCGCGGTCAGCGGCAAGCCGTCGCGCTCACGGCGGTGGTGGTGGGCAGCCGGTCGTCCGGGCATGGAGCGGCCACTGGTCAAGGCGTCCGTGTAACAGAGGGTGGAAGCATCAGTGTGCCCGACCTCACGCCCGGGGTAGAGGTATGCGCTGCGGCTGGTGACATCAGTAGGCCAACAATTACCAGACCCCTCGGCGACCAGCGTCCCCGCGCGGATCTGCCGACGGGCGGCCGTATCATCAACCCGCTTCTCCGGCTCGAGCCCTATTCGGCGTCGCCGGTCGCGGCCTCGGAGTCAATCGGTTCGATAGATCTCGTTCCGGTGCTCTCGCCCTGCTCGCCAGCCTCGAGGGCGGAGTAGCGGCGCTGTTGAAGCTCGTCGCGTTCCGCGTCGGGGATCGTCATTGGCTCGGCGAGCACGGCGGCGAGTGCGTCCACTTGAGTGTTCTCGACCTCAGCCTGGAAGATCAACGGGATGTTCTCATCGGGCGTGATGATGTGGACCGCCGAGCGCCCGCTTCCGTCCTGTGTGACCGCTCGGACGTATCGCACTTGGTCAATCGGGATACCCTGATCGATCTGGCCTTGCTTAGGGAAAGCCGCCGGTCCTTGCCATGATGATGCGGCGATCCGTGACGGCTACCAGATTCTTTGCCGCCTTGTCGATCGTTGCTGCCGCCACCATCTCGCTTGCTCCGCCCGACGTCGCGCCAAAAGATCCGAAGACATCGAGTTGGTCGAGGAAACCGAGAAGACGATGGCCGCGGCGTTCATTTCGAGGTGCTCGCGCCGGCCACGTGCGTCAAGTTGTTGATCTTCTGGATGTGACTACACACGTTCCGTGGGTACTGGTCGCGTGCCTTTAGCAGCTCCGCTCTCTTGGTCGCAACGACCTCCCACACACATGCGGCGTGACCGTTCGAGCTCTTGCACCTCGCGAAATGCGGTCCTTAGCAACCGCGGGGCACGACCGCACCATCGTCATCCACCCCCGCGGGGACCCCGACTCCACCGAGAGCCTGGCCGGTCGCAGACCGGTCAGACGGTCAACTGTGCGCGTCACGCGATCAACTGCGGCGGCGCGGAGGAGGCGATGCTGGAAGGCATGTCAACGCCTCAGCCCTCGCTGCCGTCCACCGGCACTCCGCAGCCCGAGGCCCCGGCACGGTCCGGCGGCTCGACGAACTGGTCACCGATCGTCGCGCTCGCCGCCGGGATCGCGGTGCTCGTCGCCAGCGAGTTCCTGCCGGCGAGCGTGCTGCCCGCGATGGCCGGCGACCTCGGGGTCAGCGAGGGCACCGCCGGACTGGCGGTCGCGGCGACCGCGGTCGCGGGCGCGATCACCGCCCCCAGCATCGCGGTGCTGCTGCCGCGGACCGACCGGCGCACGGTCCTGATCGGGTTGCTGGTCGCGGCGGCCGTCTCGAACCTGGCGGTGGCGGTCGCCCCCGGTTTCGCCGTCCTACTCCTCGGCCGGCTCGTCCTCGGCGTCGCCATCGCCGGGTACTGGTCGTTCGCGTTCGGCGCCGGAACCCGCGCCGTGCCGGGACGCGACAGCGTGGTCTCAACGTCCATCGCGCTGGGCGTCACCCTCGCGACGATCGGCGGCGTCCCGTTGGCGTCCCTGCTCGGCGACGCGGTCGGCTGGCGGTTGGTGTTCGGCGTCGCGGCGGCCCTCGGCATCGCCGCTGCCCTGGCCGTGGCCCTGACGTTGCCGCCGGTCCCCCCGCACCCGGCCGCCGGAATGGCGATGCTGCGGGCGGCGCTCGCCAACCGGTGGCTGATGGCCGGGGTGCTGGGCGTGGTCCTGGTCGCGTTCGGCAACTTCGCCGCCTACCCCTACATCCGGGTCGCGATCGAGGACATCGACGCGGGCGCCACGGTATGGCTGCTGCTGGCCTGGGGCGTGGGCGGGTTGGCGGGCAACCTCGGCGCCGGGCGGTTCGCGGGACGGCTGCGCGCTGTGGTCGCCGCGGCCCCGCTTCTGCTGGCCGGCGGCCTGCTGGTCACCGCGACCGCGCCATCCCTGCCGGTGCTGGCCGCGGGGGTCGTCGTGTGGGGCCTGGCCTTCAACATGGTCCCGGTCGCCACCCAGCTGTGGGTGACCCGCGTCGAGCCCGAACGCGCCGAGTCGGCCCTGTCGTTGCAGGTCACCGCGTTCCAGGTGGCGATCACGCTGGGGTCTGCGTCAGGAGGCGCGCTCCTGGACGCCCGCGGCGTGCAGGCGGCCTTCCTGCTCGGCACGGGGTTCGCCGCGGCGGCCGGGCTGCTTTTCGCCGCGCTGCGCGTCCCGCGCGGGTGACGGTTCCCGCCAGGCCTGCGGCGCGACGCCGTGGTGGGACGAGAACGCCCGGCTGAAGGCGGCGGTGGAGCCGTACCCGACGGCGGACGCGATGTACTCCACCGGACGCGAGGGGTCCGCGAGCAGCCGGCGCGCCTCCCGCATCCGGATCTCCCGGAGCACCTCCGCGGGTCCGCGGCCGAGTGCGCGGCGGAACCGCTCGCCCAGGGCGGAACGCGACAGGTGGACCAGGCGGGCCATCCCCTCGACGGTCCACGGCTCGGCCGGGCGGGCGGTCACGGCGGCCACCACCGCGGTGACGGCCTCGTCGGGAGGTCCGGCGTCGCCGCCCTCGTCCTCCTGCCAAGAGGTGGTCATCGCCGCGCCGATCAGGTTGCCGTAGCTGGCGGCGAACAGGGTCGATCGGCACGCACGTTCGAGCGGGCACTGCGTGACGAGCGCCATGACGCCGCCGTGCCGGGTGCCGAAGCCGCGGACCACCAGCGGGCTGGGCAGCCGACGGACCGGGACGGCCATGCGCAGGTCCGCTACGACCAAGGCGGACTCCTCGTGCCGCTCCGACGCGGTGAGCCGGTGAGCGGTGCGGGCGTCGATGAGGACGGCGTCCCCCTCGGCGAGCGACCGCGCCTCGAACGCCGCCTCAAGCGTGAGTTCGCCCTCCAGCACCAGCGCCCACAGCGGGACCGGCGGTTCGGTGAGCACCGCGCCCGCCGGCAGCTGGACATGGTCCATGCCCGACATCTCCCACGCCGGTTCCGGGGAGGAGGTGCCGACGTCGTCTGCCCGTGAGATATCCAGGATGTTCGCCACGTGAGCTGAAGCAGATAAATGACGGCGGCCTATTCCCGCGCGTCCCGGATGGCGTCTCCAGGAGCGCTAATGCGGTTTGGGTGCAAGCCCATCCGGGGTCCAGGTCCCCGAACCTCCGCTCCTCTGACCAGGGACTTCGTCCAAGCTTGCGATCTTGAGCGAAGTCCCTGTCGCATTCCAGATGTCCGTTTTTCCTGGCCGGGTGTGCACGGGATGTCGGCGGACTGTTCTTGCCGAACGATGCGGGGCTGGCCGCCACGGGCTTGGTCACCCTGCGTGTTGGCCGCGCCGGTAGGGGCGGGTCGCGAATGAGATCACGTTGGCGGCGTCGGATGATCTCGGCTGCGGTCGGCGGGGACGGCCACAGCCACCGCGGTGCCGCAAGGAGTGCCGGACTGGCTGAAGGCCGCATTGGGTCGGGACCTGGATGCGTGACGCGTCCCGTGATAAGGACCGAGTATGGCGTTACCTCGCCCGTTCAACACCGAGATCTATCTCAGCCCGGACATCGCCGGACTGGAAATCACACGACTGGCCGCTCGCCTGCCTGATTGGGCGGGACGGCAAGCCACTGAGCCGGCCGACCGGCCTGCCGCCGAGGCGGCGATCCGCGGGTTGTACGAACTGGTCGGCGCGCCGCAGCCTCAGCTGGTGTGGATCGACTCACCCCGGGGGGATCCCGATTGGAACTGGAGTGAGTTCGGCACGCCGGAGCCCCAGGCGATCGCGGCCGCCCACGGTGTGCCGGAACCGGGTGAGTTCCTGCTGACCCTGCTCAGCGGTCGTCGGGGCAAGAGGGGCGGATGGTTGTCCCGTAAACGACGCCGGGAGGTCTGGCATCACCGGCTGGCGCTGTGGAAAGAACTCATCGAGTCCTGCGGCGGCTGGTGGCCCTTCGAGAGGATCTGCCTGGTGTGCGAGCGTCCCGCCCAGATCCGTCTCGCCACCGCGCCAAGGCCCGGGGAAGACCCCTTGGTGCTGCACTGTCGCACAGGTCCGGCATTACGCTACCGCGACGGTTTCCACCTGTACGCGCTGCACGGAAGGGTCGTCCCCGAAGACGCCATCACCGGCGAGCGGACAGGGGCCAGTCGGCCGTCCGGCTTACCGGAGAACCTGGCGGAACTGATCGATGACAGCAGCGCCGAGACCATCGCCCGGCTCGTCGGCAAGGACATGCAGGGGGCCGACCTGCGGGGCGTCCGGTTCCCCGAGGGCACCGACCTCACCGGCGCCGACCTCAGCGGAGCCGATCTGCGCCATGCCGATCTCTCCTCGGCCGAACCGATCCCGACCGCGGGAGCCCGGTTCACCGGCGCCAAACTCATCGGCGCGGATCTACGCCATGCCGACTTCGGCATCGTCGGCGATTTCATCGGCGCCGACCTGACCGATGCCGACCTGACCGGCGCCTACCTCGGCGGCGCCCCCGAGGTCGGCGCCTCATGCTTCAATGGCGCCAGGCTCGTGCGGACCAAGTTCACCGGCGCCCACCTGGTGGGAGCCGTCTTCACCGGCGCCGACCTCACCGGGACGGATTTCACCGGCGCCCGCCTCCACTACGTTTCCGGATCGATTGACCCGAGCTACGTACTCTTGAAATTCGCGCAGTGCACCTGGGACTCCACGACGAGATGGCCGAACGCCGAGTTGGCCGAGGCCGTCCGCCGGGTATCAGACCCCATCGACCAGGACACCTTTCGAGTACGCGAAGAGCCGCCATTTCCATCCGCACGACAGGAACCCCTCCCGCAACCACGAGCCGTTCCGCAGGGTGACCCCTTCTTCGACTTCGACCGCTGATTGACAGTTCCGCGAGATCCTCGGCATCGAGGTCACCTCGGCCGAAGACGGCGCCGGTCGGCCGGCATTCCTGTGTGGGCTGGTCGAACGCGGCCTGACCAGCGTCCAACTGGTCGTCTCCGGCGCCAACGCCGGCCTGGCCGAGGCGATCGGCGCTGCTTGGCGCGGGCTGACAGCGGTGCCGCACCCACGGCCCTCCGCCGTGACCAACGCCCTCGCCGTAGGCGACCGCTTCGGCGAGGGCGTTCTGGTTCTCTGATGTGGTCACGGCTCTGAAGCGGCGCCGCGGCGGACCGAGCAGCGCCGAGCGCGACGGTCTGGTGCGTCCCGGCTGACGCGGCCGCGGATTTCGTGGGTCTGTTCCACCGGGCCTGCCGGGGAAGGGGCCTACGAGGTGGCGAGTGACTTCCAGAAGGCGTAGTGGTGGTCGGCCGCGAAGTCGGTGCGTCCGATGTGACCGGACGCGAGCCGCTGCACGTACGGGTCGCGGGTCGTGAACGGCTTCCACACGGGGCTGCCGGTCCCGTTCACCCGTCCGGTGTGCGCGAACCGGCTCCAGTAGGAGACCACCGTGTCCGACAGTTCGGCCTGCGGGACGTCGAGCGGCTCGAACAGATCGTTGTCGAACAGGTAGGCCAGGTCGATCATGTGGCCGGTGCCGAGCGAGAAACTCGCCGGCCGCGGGACGTTCCTGAAGTACGGGGCCTTCGCCTCGGCGAAGTCGTAGGCGTAGACGGGGACGTGGCGGGCCAGCGCGCGCTGGGTGTCGAACGCCGCGGTCGACCATTCCGAGTCGGTCAGCACCGCCGACAGCGCGGCGCCGGGTGCCGGGTAGTTCTCGGCCGGGTACTCGGCGAGGACCGCCGGCGCGTCCATCCCGAACCGCTCGGTGATCTTCTTGGCGTACTGCTCGGCGGTCAGCGGCTTCCCGGTCATGGTCTCGTCGAGCCCGGCCAGCCCGCTCATCTCGTCGTGCGCGGAGCCGTGCAGCACCGGCACCCGGGCGATCCGCCCGGCGGCGATCGCCCGTGCCGGGGCCTCGGGCAGAACCTTGCCGTCCACCACCGGCCGGTAGCCGTCATGCCCGGAGGCGGACGCCTCGATGAGCTCGGCGGTGGACTTGCCCCGCAGGCAGGAGTCGACGGTACGCGCGTCGTCGCAGCCCGCGGCCCTGGCGACGGCGAGGCCGTTGGCCTCCGCCTGCGCTCGGGTGAACGAGCCGTCCGGTCCGACGCAACCCGCGCTCTGCACGATCGCCTTGCCGAAGAGACCGCGCGCTCCGGGCGAGGCCAGGTGGGCGCAGACGCCATAGCCTCCGCCCGACTGCCCCATGATCGTGACGTTGCCGGGGTCGCCGCCGAAGGCGCCGGCGTTGCGCCTGACCCATTTCAGCGCGGCCTGCTGGTCGAGGAGTCCGAGGTTGGCCGGTGCGCGCAGGCCGGGTGCGCTGAGGAAGCCGAACGCGCCGAGCCGGTAGTTGATCGTCACGACCATCGCGCCCTGCTGGGCGGCGGCCAGCTTGGCCGCGCGGTAGGTGGCGCCGTCGCCGTAGGTGAAGCTGCCGCCGTGGATCCAGACGATGACCGGCAGCCGTCCCGTCGTGCGCCCGGCCGGAGTCGTGACGTTCAGGTAGAGGCAGTCCTCGCTGCCGCCGCCTTCGATCGCGATGGGCTGGTCAGTCGGTTGGGTGCAGGCGCTCTTCGGGTTGCGAGCGTCCAGCGGGGACGACCAGTGGCGCACCGGCTGCGGTTCCTTCCAGCGGCGTTCTCCGGTCGGGGGAGCGGCGTAGGGAAGGCCCTGGAACGTGCGCACGGCCCCGGTGACGATGCCTTGGACCGGGCCCTCGGCGGTCATGACCCGGCCGGGGTCGGGGGCGGCGCCAGGCCGCGCGTAGGCGAGGCCGGCCGTGAGCGCCGTGGCGGCGAGCGTCGCGGCGGCGGTGGCTGCGGCGAAGGCCGTGAGGCGGATCTTGATGGTGCTCATGACACTCCCGGAACAAGGTGATCTTCGATGCTCGGAAGCGTAGCCAGCATTTGGGCATATGCGCAAGGCGGTTGCCTAAGGCGTTTGCCTAAGGCGATCGCCTGGCGCAGACATCCAGTCCGTTGCTAGGGTCCGCGTCATGGGAAACCGGGAGAAGCTGCTGGAGGCCGCCAGGCAGTGCCTCTTCGAGAAGGGCTACGAGCGCACGACGGTCCGCGACCTCGCGTCCGCGGCGGGCGTGAGCATGGCGGCGATCGGCTATCACTTCGGCTCGAAGGAGGCGCTGCTCAACCAAGCGCTCTTCGAGGCGCTCGACCAGGGCGACCGGGCCTTCGGGCCGCTGGCGGACGAGACCGACCTCGACGCGCTGTGGCGCCGCCTGATCGAGGCGTTCTCGGTCAACAAGACCTTCTGGATCGCCAACCTGGAGACCGCCCTTCGGGCGCAGCGCGACCCGGAACTGCGCGCGCAACTGGCCGCCGGGCTGCGCCAGGGACGCAGCGGCATGGCGCGAGAGGTCACCGGAACCACCGAGGCGGAGCTCTCCGAAGCGACGATCCGCACTCTGGGCTCGGTGCAGCTCGCCCTCGTGAGCGGCATGATGATGCAGCACCTCACCGATCCCGAGTCCGCGCCCACCGCCGACGAGGTGCTGGCGGGACTGCGCGCGCTGGCCACCTACCTGCCTGAGGAGGCGCCCCCCTCCGACGCATGAACACCAGCGCCGTACGGGAACCGCGCTGCCGCGGACACGCACCGATGCCGGCCTCCCGTTTCGCTTCCAGAGGGAGAGCGACGGCGTGCCGCCCTCGTTCGCGGAGGTCACCTGCCCGGAGCGCGGCGCGTTGCCGTCCGGCTCATCGACCGGGTTCGGCCCTGCCCCGGCGAGCGATGCTGCGAGGTGAGCGGGCCGGGGGCGGGCCCGCCGGCCAGGGTGTCATGGACATCAGCGCGAGGGGCACCAAAGATGACGCCGTGCATCGGCCGGAGCCACGCCGTGCATCGGCCGGAGCGGCCTGTACTCGTCGCCCGAGGCACCTGGCGACCGTGCGACCAAAGCCTGGCCTGGTACCGACCTTTGAGCGGTCGGCGATCGCCTTTGGGCGGCTGTCAGTGCGGAGGCGGACTTCTAGGTTCGAGATCATGGATGTGGAAGCCCCCGGCCCGCCTCCGCTGCCGCGCCGGATGGCGCTGGTGGTGGCCGTCGCGGTACTGATCCGCGAGGCCGCCCGCCGCACCGGCCGGGGCTGGCCGACGATCGTGCTGCTGGGTGCGGCGTTCGGGCTCGTCCAGGCGGGGCTGATCGACCAGAGCCTGTTCAATCCCGATTCGTGGACGAGCCGTCCTGGGACCGCGAGCGGCTGCCGACTCACATCCCGGAACTGGGTCTCAGCGCCAAGTACCTGCTGGGATTCGTCGCGGGCCACGTGATCTGGAGTTTCGGCGCCCCCATCGCGGTCATCGAGGCGTGCGCGCCGCACTACGCGGGACGTCCATGGCTACGCCGTCAACAGCGCGCTTCTGGTGGGCGTGCTGCTCCTCCCGACCCGCATCGATCATCACCTGCGCCGTTCCAAGGGGACCGTCGCGCCGCCTTGGAGGTCCTAGACATGCGATCGCATCCGGCTACTTCGATCACGCTGGCTCGGTCGGCCTGGGCTCAGGGGGCGCTGTACGCAGCGGCGGCGGGGCTGCTGGCCGGTGTCGCCTGGCTGCTCGATCCGCTGGCGAACTGGCTGGTGGGCTTGCGTTGGGCACCGATGCGGGGCCCCGCCCGACTGCTGGTCTCCATCCCCGAGCCGTGGCTGACCGTCGGCCTGGTCGTCCTGGGGGCGCTCGCGGGAACGGCCCTGATCTTCTTCGACTCCCTGGAGCAGACCTCGGTCACCGTGTCCGGCGAACGGGTGATCCTGCAGCGGACGGGCCACGTCCAGGAGATCGCCCGCGAACAGGTCGGCCACGTCTTCCGGGAGAAGGACCGGCTGGTGCTGCTCGGCCCCAAGGGCGAGGAGATCGCCCGGGAGAAGTGCGACTTCAACGCCCGGCGCCTGGCCGCGGCCTTCACCGAACACGGCTACGCATGGGTGGCCGGTGATCCCTACGAGGACGAGTTCCGGCTCTGGGTTTCCAAGTCCCCGGAACTGCCCGAACTGGCGAACGCACTGCTCGCGGCCCGCGCGGAGGCCATGAAGTCCTCGGATTCCGGCGACTCCGTCAAGGAACTGCGCCGCGAACTGGCACGGATCGGCATCGTCATACGCGACAAGGGCAAACAACAGTACTGGCGCGGCCCCGGCCGGCGATGACGCAGCGGCGAGGCGGCCGGCGCCCGCTCATTCCTTCTCTGCGCGCTCCTTGTCGTCCCCCTGCCGACGGAGTGCTCGCTCGGCGATTCGGTCGGAGAGTCTGCCCTTCGCCGACTTGGCCAGGTCGAGGGTCTCGTTGCCGAGGCGCTTGGCGGTGTCGACGCGGTCTGCTCCAGTCTCGAGCGCCTTGTCCCTCACCTCCTTGGCCGCGTCCGCCCATCGTCTTGCCTCTGACGACTGCCGAGCGCTCTCGATTCCGAGCCGCTCGTGGAATTCGACGATGGCGGTCGAGACCTGATTGCTGGACTGCACTACGGCCGGGGCCTTCGCCGGATGCATGAGGACCTTGGTGTTGGCCGTGCCGACAGCCGCTTCCATGCGGGCCATCAGGCGCTCGGTGCTCTCCGCGATGAGTTCCATCCTGTTCTGCCGGGCAGCCTTCAGTCCGAGGCGATGCCCGTCCAACTCCTCTGGAGACACGTCCAGCACCCGGTCGAGTTCGAGTACGGCGATCGCATCCTGCAGTTGGAAGCATCGCGCCAGTACAATGAGCCACTCCTTGCCCTTGGACTCCGCCTCCCTGGCCGCCTTGGCGAGATCACCGACCTTGGTTCCGCGTTCCAGCTTCTCCGTGGCCGCATCGAGTTGACGCAACGCGTACGCCTGGGTCTCCGCGATCGTCGCCGGCGCGGTCTGCACCTTCGACCACGTGACCTCGTCGACGCGGCTCCTCTGCTCTCGGATGGTCATGGACTCCTCGATGACGAGGCCCACTCCGATCATCCTGGCCAGCACGGCGTCCCTCTGGGCGCGGAGCACATCGTCGACCTTCTCGTCGATCGCGGCGAGGTAGTCGGTGATCTCGTCCATGGTCTGCTGCATCGCGACCTGCGCCATGATCCCCGCGGCACCGGCCAGGATCGCCGGATTACTCAGAAGCGATCCGGGTCCCTTCACGAACTCGACGAACCCCTTGATCTGGCCCTTGTTACCCTTCAGCACGCCTGTGCTGAGACCTGATTTCTTGCTCTCCCTCAGCCCGTACTTATTGATCGCCTGTGCGGACTCCTTGGTCAGCTTCACCCAGCGACCCGAGTTGGCGGCGATCTCCGAACCCGCCTGGGCGACCACGGCGCCGGTGTTGAGGGCGGATCCGAGCCGTCGCAGTCCGAGGTCCTTCGACGGTAGTCCCTCATAGGCGAGGAACTGTTCGACGGCCGTCGGATCCCCGATGACCGCCAGCCCATCGCCGTCACTGATCAGCTGAATCTCTTCATCCATCGTCGGCTCCTGACGTGCGGGGGGGTGAATTCTTCAGGCGCCGCGACTGCGTCGCCACACGCACAACCGAGCTCGTGCCGTACCGGCGGTCAGCCCCGAAAGGGACTGTACAGAGCATGGTGGCGGATGGTGAGCGGCTGGCCGGTTGCGGCACATTGCTGCGGGCCGCCCGCCGTTTCTCGACTGGCCGAGCAAGCGGCCCTTCGGCGGCTACTTCAGGAGCCACTCGCCGGCCTGGGGGCCGAAGCCGCTGTCGAGGACGAACTGAACCTTGGCGCTCTTAATTTTCTTGAGGGCATCGACGGCCCTGACGACGAGCGCACCCGCAAAACACCGACCTATTCCCCGCCTCCCCCTGCGCCTCCACCTCCGCGCGGCATAGCCTGCCGTTCGTGGACGGGAGACCGTCCCGCCGCATCCCGTCACGGGGCGTCGAGGACTGCGAAGACGATCTTGCCGACGTCGCCGGCCAGGGCGCGGATGCCCCAGCAGCGGGCGTACTGGTCGACGATGAACAGGCCCCGGCCCGTCTCGCTGACCGTGTCCGTCTTCAGCATGTGCGGCAGGTCGCAGGTGGCGTCCTGGACCTCCAACCACAGCGCGCCGTCCTCGGTGCGATCCAGCCGCAAGGTCACGTCGCCGTCCTTCTCGGACGCGTAGCGGAGAGCGTTGGTGACCAGCTCACTGGCCACCAGGCATGGGACGAAGTCGTCCATGCCCCACCGGCCGGTGACCAGCCGCACGAACCGCCGCACCTCCGCGACGACCGCCAGGTCCTGCTTCACCACCATCTCGTTCGCGCTGCACGCCGCCTCAGCCATGACCCCTCCTCGCCGCTTGTGACATACAGCTCACATTGAGTCACTCTCCGGGCTACGATTGGCTTGCCATTTCGGACTGGAGGACGTTGGTAATCGTTCTATCCATCTGGTAAGTCCCAAGGAGAGGTAAGTCCCCATGCCTCCACGTCGACAACGGCCTCGGGAGTCCCCCGCTCTCGTCGCCTTTGGTCGCCAACTGCGTCGGATGCGGGAGGCCAAGGGCGCCAAGCAGGAGACCGTTGCCCACCTGACGAACCTGAGCGGTGCGCAGGTCAGCCGCATCGAGGCGGGGAAGAGGCGCGCAAATCGATCGTTCGTGGACATCGTGGACGACTACCTGGAAGCGGGTGGCGCACTCATCAGCCTGTGGGAGGACCTGAACAAAGACGGTCATCCCGTACCGATCTGGTTCGACTGGCCCGCGATCGAAAGTGACGCCGTCGAGTTGACGTGTTACCAACTCTGCGTCATGGCAGGGCTCGCCCAAACACCGGCATACGCGAAAGCGATCCTCAAGGGAAACGAAGAGGCCGTAGCGGCGCGGTTGGAGCGACAGAAGATCCTCGACCAGGAGAACGGTCCGATGGTGACGTTCCTGGTTGACGAGCAAGCGCTGTGCAGGCCGGTCGGTACTGCCGAGACGATGAGGGAGCAGCTTGAGCACCTGATCGCCCTCAGCGAGCGCCCCAACGTGACGGTCCAGGTAGTCATAGGAAGCGGCGAACACCCAGGAAACGGCAGCAGCTTCATTCTGGCTACGATGGCTGATATGAGCCAGATAGCCTACATAGAGACGGCTATACGGGGGCTCACGACCGACGACCCCGCAGACCTCGCGGAACTCTCACGCGTCCTGGTTGACCTCCGGAACAGAGCACTTCCGGGAGACATGTCGCGAGACTTCATCAGGAAGGTGGCCGAAGAAAGATGGACTTGAAGCACGCCAAGTGGCGCAAAGCCAGGCGAAGCCTAAGCAACGGCGGTGAGTGCGTCGAACTTGCTGGAGTCGGCGGGGCGGTGGCGGTGCGGGACAGCAAGGACCCGGACGGGCCCGTCCTCCTGCTCACCCGCGCGACCCTGCGCACTGCCGTCCGGTCTGCCGCCGACACGCACTGACCACCCGGCACCACCACCCCGCTGGCCACACGTTCCGCCGAGTAGCGGCGTCGTAGAAGATTGCGGGAAGAGGCGTAGCACCCGGGAGGGAACGATGCTGTTCAGGCGGGAGGTCCTTGAGGGGATCGCGGGTGGGCGGATCGACCGGGTGTTCCGGGTGTGGGCCGAGCCCCGGGTCCGCGCGGGGAGCACCCAGCGGACCTGGGCGGGGATCATCGTCATCGACTCGGTCACGGCCGTCACCCCCGAGGAGATCACCGAGGAGGACGCCCTGCGGTCGGGCTTCGAAGACCGTGCGGCGCTGCTCACCGCCCTGTCCAAGAGCACCAAGGAGGGCGGCTACCACCGCGTCATGCTCCGTCTGGGCGGCCCCGACCCCCGCTCGGAGCTGGCCGGGAACGCCGACCTGACCGAGCAGGAGCTGGCCGACCTCAAAGCCGCCCTGGACGCCATCGACACCCGCAGCCGCCGCGCCCCCTGGACCCGCGAAGTCCTTCGCCTCATCGAGGAACACCCCGGCCTGCGCGCCCTGGACCTGGCCGAACGCCTGGACCGCGACAAACTCCCCTTCAAGGCCGACGTCCGCCGCCTCAAAGCCCTCGGCATCACTGAAAGCCTGGAGACCGGTTACCGCCTCACCCCGCGCGGCAAGGCCCTCATGGCCTACCTACGATCCTTGACCGAATGATGCCCCAAGGTCCACTCCTGCCGCTGGTTGTGCGCTGCTGATCGCGCTGTCCGCCCCGGCAGGCGGTGTCATGGTTCGGCTGGGATGTCGCTGAGGTCGAGCCGGTACCAGTCCGCGTCCGTGAGGATGTGCAGGTCGGGGCCACGTCCGATGACGCGCGCGTCGCGGGGGAGTTCCTGCCCGTCCGGTAGTACGACCCGGTAATCTCCGGTGCTCCGCATCTGGCTGTCGGTCAGCCGGCCGGCGATCAGGCGGTCGCGGTCGGCGCTGTATCCGCCGTACAGGGCGATGCGTGAGCCGTCGGTGATGAGCGCACGTGCGGCGGCGCCGTAGCCGTCCCAGCCGGTGAGTTCTCCATCGTGGACGCGGACGATGGGGAAGTCGGTGTAGTAGCAGGTCCAGGCGGTGTCGGCGTCGACGTTGAGCGCATAGCAGTCGCTGATCGCGCCCCACGGGTTGTCCATGTGGCTGGGGAACCGCCAGTCGGCCTTCAGGTTCGGGGAGAAGCGTGCGAGCCCGCAGGAGCCGATCGGTGCCGGGCCGTCGGCACCGCCCCAGCCGTAGTTGCCGTAGACGCCTTCGTCGAAGTAGCCCACCCAGACGTGACCGGTTCCGGTGGTGAAGACGTGCTCGATGCCGTCCCCGAGCGTTTCAGCGGTCAGAGCGGTTCCGTCGGCGGAGTAGATGATCGCATTGCGATCCGGGCCGTCCTGACGCCATCGAGCCCTGGCACCGACGGCCAGAACCCGGCCGTCCGGCAGCGGCTGGACGGCCGGGTGCGCGAGCGGGAAGTCGGGGATCGTGATCACGTTGGTCAGCGTCGGCGAGTGCAGCGTCACACGAGTGGTCACCGGGCGAGGGGCCCGAGGGTCCGGGAAGACGGCCCAGCCCGGTTGCGTCGTCGTCGAAGTCACGGCCTGCACGTCGGCGCCGGCCGACCACAGTGCTATGACCTCGCCGTTGGGACCGATCGAGGCGTTGACCAGTGCATCGCCGCTCTGGGCCGCGGCGATGCAAGCGTGGTGACGTACGGGAAGGGCCGTCGGGCGCCACGTGGACCGCTGCTGCTTCACCCCGTCACTTCACCACCGCGGACCGAATGGGACCACCGAATATTTCGTTGACGTCCCAGACGTACTCTTCTGCCGCTGGGCGGGCGCTCGGTGCTGATCCTGGGCGCCGGCTGGATGGGCGATGAAGGGGCTACTGTCATTTGATGACCTGGTTGACCGATACCCGGAACTCCTACGACGCCCTGGCGGCCGGCTACGCCGACGAGACCCGTGACCTGCTCGACAGGCTGCTCCACGTCCGCGCGGGGGTGGTGCTGTTCGCCGACCTGGTCCGCGCGATCGGCGGCGGGCCCGTCGCCGACGTGGGCTGCGGGCCGGGGCACACCACCGCCCTGCTGCGGGAGTTGGGCGCGGACGCGTTCGGCATCGACCTGTCACCCGCGATGATCGAGAACGCCCGCCGCGAGCATCCCGGCGCGCGGTTCGAGGTCGGTTCGATGACCGACCTGGAACTCGCCGACGACTCCCTCGCCGGTGTGCTCGCGTGGTGGTCGCTGATCTACATCCCGGACGAGGCGGTGCCGGGCGTGCTCGAACAGTTCCACCGGGTGCTACGGCCCGGTGGGGTACTGGCCGTAGGGTTCCACGTCGGTAACGAGTCAAAGATCGAGACGACCGGTGAAGGCGACCATGCCCTGCAGGCGTCTGTGCACCACCGCCAACCGTCCCGCATGGCCGACTGGCTCCGCGAGGCGGGCTTCGCCGTGGAGGCGCAGCATCTGCTGAATCCGGACGAGCCGAAGCCGGGTGCGATCCTGTTCGCCCGCCGACCCGCGGAACCGGATCGGTAACCTTCGGCGGCGGGGACGAACTCCGCGGCTCGCCTCATCACGCGGTCGCAGGACGGCCGAGCCATCCCGGGAACGCGCTCTCATGCCGCAGACCGCGCGCCGCCACGCTGCGCGGCGAGGCGACTCTCTGGCAACGTCACACGGCTTGCGTGTGCACGGCCGACCGAGCAAGGACCATTGAGGGTGGTGCCCGAACTCGCGAACACCCGGGGCCACGGCTACATCTCCGGCGCACAGATGCCGTTCCAGAAAACCCCGATCTAAGCGTTTTGCACAGGCCAGTAGAGGGATTTTATGGTGTGCCCGGTAACGGGCTTGTCTTGTGGGATTCGGCCGCCCTGTAGGCCCTTCTCGGCGACACCTGGCTGTGGACGGCCCGACCTCGATCTGGCCCGACTGCCTGCGGAGCTGGCTGTTCTCAACCTGTCGATCAAGGCGGAATCGGGCGTGATCGGCAACATCAGCGGAGATCGGGCCGCATCCGCGGTCAGCTTGGATACCGGACGGATGATCAAGACGAGCGGTTGACGCGGTGACCGTATCCGGTATCGAGTGCTACCAACGGGACGCACCAAGTGTCCTATAGATGACCGTTTCAGCCCTTTCTTGATCGGGGGAACGATGTGGCATTCACGCATCACCTTCACCCTCAAGCTCCGTCATCTCATGCCAGTGCCGATGTTCGCGCTGCTGTTGTCGTTCGTGGGAGCGGTACAGCCGGCACGAGCCGCACAGCCGCAGCCCTGGCAGCCGGTGAAGACCAACGACTTCAGCCAGTACGACCTCATGTCGGCGGTCACGGCCACCGGCCCGCGCAACGCCTGGACGTTCGTCACCGGTGACCAGCACGACCGGATCGTCGCGCAGCACTGGAACGGCAGGGCCTGGCGCGACGTGGCAGTGCCCGCCGGACTGCCCGGGGAGATCCGCGAGGCCAGCGCCACATCCGCTTCCAACACCTGGGCGGTCGGCGACAGCGATAACGCTTCCAGAGGCTCATACGCACTGCGTTGGAACGGCCGCAAATGGGTGGTCGCACATCGATGGGCCACCGGCGTCGTCAGCGGTGTGACCGCGGCGGGCCCCGACAAGGCATGGGTCTTCAGTGACAATCGCCGCGACGCCGGCGTGGGCACCTGGCACTTCGACGGCCGCCGGTGGACCCAGATCCAGTTGCCGTACAGCATCGAACGGGCCAGCGCGGTATCGGCTCGCGATATCTGGGCGATCGGTAACGACTCCTCGGACAGCTTCAAGGTGATCGCACATTACGACGGCACGGCCTGGACCCAGGTGCCGGCCGGCGACGGGTTGCCCGACGACATCCGGGGCGGCGAGGGAGAGCCCTCGCAGCAAGTCTTCCTGTCGGACGTGGTCGCAGTGTCGGCCACGCAAGTCTGGGTGACCGGGACGGTGTGGCGTACCGACGACCTTGGCGTAACGGAGCTCCCGGTGGCCGCACGCTGGGACGGCAGTCGGTGGCAGAAGGTGGACGTGCCGGGGAGCTGGCGTCCGCGGGTCGCCGCGGCCGACGGCCACGGCGGGCTGTGGATCTCCGGGGACGGCGATCCGCGGGAGGCGGGCCGCGACGTACCGGTGCTGATGCACCGTTCGTCCGACGGCACTTGGTCGAGTTCGACCGTGCAGGCCGGGAACCGTACCGCCTACGTCGACGGCATGGCCCTGGTTCCGGGGACCAGCACCCTGTGGGGCGTGGGGCAGCTAAGGCCTGCGGATGAGTCCTCGTCTGACGGAGCCATCTTCCGCCAAGGACGATGAACCGCCGACCCACACGGAACGCGGCGGGGCGATCTCCCCGGGGAGATCGCCACCGCGTCCGAAGGCGACCGTGCCCTGAGAGCGAGTTCGCCACCCACCTTCCGAATGCCCCGGACGAGCTACGCGCCGCGAGCCGCGTCGCTGGGCTGACGGATGACCTCAGCCGTTGTGCCCCGATGTCGGAGGCACTCCCATGCCGCAGTCCGCGCGGCAAGGCCCTCATGGCCTGCCTACGGTCCTTGACCGAATGATTTGATCCCTTGTTCGCGGACGGGGTGAGGTTAACCGAACCCCCGGTCCGCCTGCTTCCACGATCGACCCGAGGACGCCCTGAGGACGAGCCTGGAGACACCTGTTCACGCAGCTCGGAAGGTGTCTCATGGCGGTTCTCGTTTCCCGCGACACGCGCGGGTCTCGCTTCGGCCCATCGCTCTGGCGGCGTCCGCTTACGCGCTCGCGGCCCTGCCTGCGGGGCTGGCCTCGCTCACGGGTGCCCGGGTGCAGCCGGCGCTCGCGCGCCGTCTGCTGGACGTGCCGTCCGCGCGTCCCGGACGGTTCCGAACGATCCTGCACGCCCTCCTCTCGCTGCCGCTCGGTGTCCTGTCGCTCCTGGCGGCCGCGTACGGGTGGGCGATCGTGGTGCTCAACCTGCTCTACCGGGCCCGCCGTCTCATCGGGACGGGCGGTTCGCTGAAGGACTCCTGGGGCGGCCCGACGCTCGCCGGTCACCGCCGTGTCCTGGCCGTCCTCCGCTAACTGGGGGCTCCTTGAGCATCCGTCCGTGAACGGTGCGCGGTGCACTTGGCGGGCTCGGCGTTTCGCCGAGCCCGCCTCGCCGGGCCGGCAGCGGGGCCGGATCCGTGCCACCCCGTCAGCGCTGCAGGGTCAGCAGGCCCGGCCGGTAGGGCAGGAGGCCGTAGTCGCCGCCGGAGTTGGGGCTGCGCCCCTGGTAGAGCAGCTGCAGATTGCAGGGATCGACGGTGAAGGTCTGATCGGCGCTGGTCCGGATCAGTTCGCCGTGGCTAATGTCGTTGGTCCAGGTGGCGCCGCTGTTGGCCTTGCCGGCGAAGGGGTTGGCCTCGGACGCGGCCTGCGGTGCCCACGAGCCGTTCAGGCTGGTGGCCGTGAACGAGCGGAAGTAGCGCCCCTGCGAGCCGATCGCCTCGACGATCATGAGGTAGCGGCTCTGGCCCTGGAGCCTGTAGACCTGGACGGCCTCGAACAGGTTGTTGGTCGAATCGCTCATGACCACTGTCGAGGTCGTGCCGAAACTGCCCGGGAAGTTTCCGATCGGCATACTCGCCCGGTAGATCTTGCCATTGTCGCCGGCGAAGAAAAGGTACATGTTCGTGCTGTCACCGATGAGCGTCTGGTCGATGGGCCCTGTTCCCGAGCCGGATATGCTTCCGGAGAAGAGCACCTGCTGTGATGACCACCCATTAGGGTTGGTCGGGTCGCTCGACGTCCGGTAGGAGAATGCGGTCCCGCCCCACTGGTAGGCGAGCACCCAGATGTTCTTCGGAGCGAAGTAGAACAGCGTGGGCGCGACGGTGCCGTTCGACATCGTGTTCTGGGCGGCCGAGGCCATCTCCGACCAGTTGCCGAACAGGCCGAAGTTCATCGAACCCCACCTCGTCCCCGTGTCGTGCGTCGTCGCATAGACGAGGTGCCTGCCGTTGTAGGGGGCGACGGTGAAGTCCTTGAGCGAGACCCATCCCGACTTGGGCTGCGCGAGCGGGCCCGTTGATGACCAGCGGTACGCCGACGGGAGATCGCACGCCGGAGTGGAGTCGCCGCCGACCGGGACGAGCTGCCACTGCTGGTTGTCACCACCCCAGTCGTCGTACTGGACGATGTTCGCGTTGTCGGCGGTGGAACCGCCTTGCACTTCGAGGGCCTTGTTGCTGTGGCGCGAGACCAGCCGCACGTAGCCGCCAGGGCTGTCGGCCAGCCGCCACTGCTGGTTGGTGCCGTTCAGGTCCGCCCACTGGACGATCGAGCCGCCGTTGGCGGTGGAGAAGTCGTAGACGTCCAGCACCTTGCCGGAGTGGCGGGACCTGACGCGGTAGTAGCCGTCGCCAGAGCCGACGAACTGCCACTGCTGCTGGTTCTGATCGTTTCGCGTCCACTGGGTGATGCGGGCGCCGTCGCCGGTCGCCAGGTTGTAGACGTCCAAGGCCTTGCCGCTGTTGCGGTTGACCAGGACGTACCACTTGTTCACATCCACTGTCGCGGCCTGGGCGGGCTGCGGGTTCGTCACGCACATGAGCACCGAAAGCAGGAGCGATGCCAGCACCGCACCGGTCCTCACCATGACCTTCATCCTTTCGTTTGGATGTTAGCGCTAACAACTTTCGTCGGACGAGACCTTCTCTCCATCGGCGGTCGAGGGGTGGCGGTGGCCGGAGTAAATAACAGGAAGAAAGGCATCGTCAAGGGCCCCGGAACTTCGAAAAGTTTCGAGCGCCGGCCAGCCGCAGATCGCGCATACGCCGCTATGAAAAGACTTGGAGACTATTGACGGGATCTGCGGGGGCTCACACACTGAGTCCGCGACGCCCTGGTGGTGTGTGCGTTCCTGTGATGGAGCGCGGCGTCCTTTACACGGCTGTGTTCCGTGCTTCCACCCATCGTTCATTCATGGAGGAAAGACGTGCGTACGAACGCCATGCCCGGGTCCAGGATCCGCAGGCGGGCCCTTCTCGCAGGCGGCCTCGGGGTGCTCAGCGCAGCGGCCGCTCTGGTGGCGCCGCCCCCGGCCACCGCCGCGGAGAGCACGCTGGGCGCCGCGGCCGCGCAGAGCGGCCGCTACTTCGGCACCGCCATCGCCTCGGGCAGACTCAACGACTCGGCCTACACCACGATCGCGTCCCGCGAGTTCAACATGGTGACCGCCGAGAACGAGATGAAGATCGACGCCACCGAGCCGCAGCGGGGCCAGTTCAACTTCAGCTCCGGCGACCGCGTCTACAACTGGGCGGTCCAGAACGGCAAGCGGGTACGCGGCCACACCCTGGCCTGGCACTCCCAGCAACCCGGCTGGATGCAGAGCCTCGGCGGCAGCAGCCTGCGCCAGGCGATGATCGACCACATCAACGGCGTCATGGCCCACTACAAGGGCAAGATCGCCCAGTGGGACGTCGTGAACGAGGCCTTCTCCGACGACGGCTCGGGAGGCCGCCGCGACTCCAACCTGCAGCGCACCGGCAACGACTGGATCGAGGTCGCCTTCCGCACCGCGCGCGCCGCCGACCCCGCCGCCAAGCTCTGCTACAACGACTACAACATCGAGAACTGGACCTGGGCCAAGACCCAGGGCGTGTACGCCATGGTCCGCGACTTCAAGCAGCGCGGCGTGCCCATCGACTGCGTCGGCTTCCAGTCCCACTTCAACAGCGGCAGCCCCTACAACGGCAACTTCCGCACCACCCTGCAGAACTTCGCCGCTCTCGGCGTCGATGTGTCCATCACCGAACTGGACATCCAGGGTGCCTCGGCCACGACCTACGCCAACGTGACCAACGACTGCCTGGCCGTCTCGCGCTGCCTCGGCATCACCGTCTGGGGTGTGCGCGACACCGACTCGTGGCGCTCGGAGCAGACGCCACTGCTGTTCGACGGCAACGGCAACAAGAAGGCCGCCTACACCTCGGTCCTCAACGCCCTCAACGGCACCTCGTCGCCCCCCACCGGTTCCGGAAGGACGATCAAGGGCGTCGGTTCGGGCCGCTGCCTGGACGTGCCCAACGCGAGCACCACCGACGGCACCCAGGTCCAGCTGTGGGACTGCCACAGCGGAACCAACCAGCAGTGGACCTCCACCGACGCGGGTGAGCTCAGGGTCTACGGCGACAAGTGCCTGGACGCCGCCGGCACCGGCAACGGCGCCAAGGTCCAGATCTACAGCTGCTGGGGCGGCGACAACCAGAAGTGGCGCCTGAACTCCGACGGATCCATCGTCGGCGTCCAGTCCGGCCTCTGCCTGGACGCCGCCGGCTCCGCCAACGGCACCCCGACCCAGCTCTACTCCTGCTGGAACGGAAGCAACCAACTCTGGAGCCGCACCTGATCTGCCCCAAGCCGAACGGGCGAATCGTCGCCACCTGGACCAGGGGAAAGATCTGGAGATTCTTCGCACAGTTCCAGTGACACGCCCGCACGGCGGAGTGGAGTCAGGTTTGCCCTGGCTCCACTCAGTCGTCCATGGCTACTCCGTGCCGGGAGCGCTGTGGTGGGCTCGTGCGATGGGCATGTAGGTGCGACCGGCTTCGACGCCGACCCAGCCGAGGTTCGCGGCGGGCATTGCCGCAGCGTGCCGGCAATGCTCCGGCCCGGCGACGGATTCGGCCGGGGCACGTCCGCGCCGACCGCGGCTAGTGTTGCCGACTGATGGGTGATGACGCGACGTACGACCGGCCGCCGGAGCCCTTTGCCGGAAACGGCCAACGGCGCACAATGGGTCCGGGACACGCGAGAGGATCGGACAATGGCTCGACGGTGGCGAGACGACCCGATGGTGCGGGCGCGATAGGCGCCGCCGCCCGGCACGGTCGCCGGGGACGCGAGCGAACACGTCATCATGAGCACCCGATCGCGGCCCGAGACCCCGCCCGGCGGCCGTGCGGCAAGGCGCCGTCGAGCGCCGGGGGACAACGCGGACCGGTTGCGCGGTGGGACCCCTGGCCGCGTGAGATGGTAGCGATCACAGGAGCCGGGCAGGGAGCAGAGACGACATGATGCACAGCGTGAAGGCGGCCGTGATCCTGGCCGCGAAAGACGACCCGAACACCCAGCAACTGGCCGACTGGCTGCGCAATATCTTCGGGCCGCTGTTCCTGGTCATCGTCGGGATCGTGGCCCTGTTCTTCCTGTTCACCCGGGAGATCACGCGGTTCATTCAGTTCATCGTGCTCAGCATCGTGATCGCGGTCGTCTTCTACTACCCCGGGATCATCACGTCGGTGGCCGAGGGAATCGTGCAAGCGCTCGGCGTCGAGGACAACGGCTGAGCCCGCGCGTCCACCACGAGCGGCGCCGACGCCGCCGAGGCGCCCAGGACGACCGCGCCCGCGTCGGGCTTGGAGGCTCCGGGAGGTCCCTCACATGGCCGGTGCGGTGGTGGAGGCTGCCCGTAGGAGGCGTTACGGGTCGGGTCGGCGCGACGGCCTGTTGACGGCTCTCCGACAGTCCCAGGGGTGGGCACAAAGCCTCACAGCCGGGGCGTCGCGAGGATCGGCGGCCCCGGCGCCCAAAGAACCGCCGGGGCCGCCGGCGGTCACTGTCCGGTCGCCGGCATGTCCCAGATCACCACGCGTGCCCTGACGATCGGTGAGTTGATGGTTATGCGCGCTTTCAGGATCGTCAGTCGCGCCACCCGGCCCGCGGCGGTCGATACGCAGACCACGTCCTCCTCGTCCACCGCGACCTCGTCGGACCCCTCCGTCGCCAGGGCATCCCGGCACCGGACCGCCGACGGCTCGCTCCGTGGACGCATCAGCACGACCTGCGCGTCCGACTGGGCCTTCACCAGAGGTTGGAGCCAGTCGCCCCGGATGTCGGGCTCCCCGTTCCGCTCCGAGAGTCGCGGCGGTACGGCGTCCAGATCTCGCCGCGTCGTCGCCCCTTTCAGCAGCAGCGTCCCCCGCCAGCGCACGACCGGCGCCGAGATGGTCGCCTTCGCGGACGGTTTCGGCGCGGCCGAGCCGGCGGGCGCGGAAGGCGCCGCCTTGGTCGACGTCGTCGGCGGCGCGGCCGCCGCACGCTTGCCCGGCCCGCCGCCGTTCTCGGGGGTCACGGCGATCACCACCGCCACGACCATTCCGAGCAGCACCGCGCCGACCGCGCCCGCGATCCCCACATGCTGCATCGTCAAGCCGGTGCCGGTGCTTCTGTCATGATCTGGCATTGACCCGTTCATCACCACTCACCCTTATGCGCGTCAGGTTCAAGGTCAACCGCGGGGACGGCCCCACTCAGCCGGTCACCGGTTGGGAGTCCTGGTCGCGCTGGGCGGCGGGCAAGGCGCCCCGGGCGGCTTCGGCGGTGAGGAAGCCGCCGGACTGGTGGTGCCAGAGACGGGCGTAAGCCCCCTCGGACTGGAGGAGTTCCCGGTGGGAACCCTCTTCGAGGACGCGGCCGCGGTCGAGTACGACCAGGCGGTCCATGCGGACGACCGTGCTCAGACGGTGCGCGACGACCAGTGCGGTGCGGTCGCGCATCAGGTGCCACAGCGCCTCCTGGATGAGCAGTTCGCTCTCCGAGTCCAGCGCGCTGGTCGCCTCGTCCAGGAGAAGGATCGGGGCGTCCCGCAGGATGGCGCGGGCGAGGGCGATGCGCTGCCGCTGGCCGCCGGAGAGCTTGACGCCCCGCTCGCCGACCAGCGTGCCGAACCCGTCCGGGAGCGTCTCGACGAACTCGGTGACGTGCGCCGCCCGCGCGGCCCGGAGGATCTCGGCCTCGGTGGCGCCCGGCCGGGCGAAGGCGATGTTGTCGTGCACCGACCGGTGGAACATCGCGGGCTCCTGGGGGACGTACGCGATCATGCTCCGCAGATCGCTCTGGCGCAGCCGCGCGATGTCCTGGCCGCCGACGAGGATCCGGCCGCCGTCGACGTCCATGAGGCGCAGCAGCAGCCGGGAGAGGGTGGTCTTGCCGCCTCCGGACCGTCCCACCAGGCCGATCTTGGCGCCGCCGGGGATCTCCAGATCGAGTCCCTCGAACAGGGGCGGGCCGCCGCCGTGGGCGAAGAGCACCCGCTCGAAGCGGACCGAGGCGTCGACCGGACGCAACGGCTGCGGGTCGGGCGGGTCCGCGACGGTCGGCGGCGCCAGGAGCAGCTCGGTGAACTGGGCGCTCTCGGTGAGTGTGCTCTCCATCCGCCGGTAGATCTGGTTGAACTCGAACATGATGCGTGTCGCGTTGGTGTAGTAGGAGAACGTCACCACGATCGCCTCCACGCCGAGCCCGCCGCGAAGCGCCACCGCGACGAACAACCCCAGGGCGCTGGTCAGGATCGACATCGGAGCGACGATCGTGTCGACCCGCAGGTTGGCGTAGTCCCAGGAGCGCAGCGCCAGGCGGTTCTGCTCGGCGACCCGGCCGCGGAACTCGGCGGCCTCCCGCTCCTCGGCGGCGAACGCACGGACCGTCTCCATGTTGGTCAGCACGTCGGCGATGTGGCCCGAGACCCTCACCTTCGCCGCCTCGCGCCTGTCCACCAGCGCCTGCCTGCGGCGGATGAACGGGACGACGAGGAAGGCGGTGAAGACGATCAGGCCCAGGAGGACGACGACCAGGAGCGGGTGGTACCGCCACAGGATCACCGAGGCGAAGGACAGCGGGATCACGTTGGCCACGACCGCGAAAGTGAGGGTGTCGGCGAAACTTTCGAAACCGCCGCAGAAGCTCAGTATCCGTTTGGTCAGCGAACCGGCGAAGTTGTCATGGAAAAACGCGGCGTCTTTGGCGAGCAACTCGTCCATGCCGGTGTTGGCGAGCCATTCGATGCCGCGGCTGTTCGTCCGGTTGAGGAAGTGCAGGCCCACTCGCCACAGCGCCTCGCCCGCCGTCATCAGGCCGGCGAATCCGAGGACGTAGGGCAGGAGGGCGGCGAGGTCGCTTTCCCCGCCTTCGGCCAGGCGCCCCACCAGGGCGGCCACCATGAGCGGGGTCAGGTAGAACAGGCAGGTATTCCCGAGTGCCGGTAAAATCATCGCCGGAAGCGAGATCCGCCACTGGCGGCGCAGCACGCCGCTGTAAAAGCGCAGGGCCAGCATAACCGCCCGTTGCCGGGCCGACTTGCCGTCCCTTGAGCCGCCTCGTGCTTTTGACACAGCCACCCGCCCTCCACGCCGCCGCGCTCCCATGCTGCCTCAGACCGTCCGGACGACGCGAACGCATTTCGCGAGCGCTGAAACGATCACAAGATTTCGGAAACAGTGGTGTCCGCGGGCGAACACCGATGAAGTTTTATAAGTCCGGCGTCCGCTGACGTGGCCGCGCGGGGCTCGTCCCCCGTGCGAGCTGCCCGCAGGTGTCCACCGCGTAGTGAAGATCCGGCAGGCGGCGGACCGAGCGCCGCGAGCCGGCGGAGATGGCGCGATCCGCCGGCCGAACTTCCGCACCATCACCTGCCGGGGGCCTGGCCAGCGGTCACTGTGCGGGCCCCGGCATGTCCCAGATCACTACGCGGGCCCTGACGATCGGCGCTCTGCTGGTCATGTGCGCTTCCACGATCGCCAGCCGCGCCACCCGGCCCGCGGCGGTCAGCACGCAGACCACGTCTCCCTCGTCCACCTCGACCTCGTCGGCTCCCTCCGTCGCCGCGGCATCCCGACACCGGGCCGCCGCCGGCTCGCTACCCGGACGCATCAGCACGACCTGCGCGTCCGATTCGGCCTCCACCAGAGGCTTGAGCCAGTCGCCCCGAATGTCGGGCTCCCCGTCCCGCTCCGAAAGCCGCGGCGGCGTCGCGTCCAGATCCCGCCGCGCCCGCGGCCCGTTCAGCGTCAGCGTCCCCCGCCACCGCACGACCGGCGCCGCGGGCGGCGCTGAGCCGGCCGCCGTCGCGGACGGTCTCGGCACGGCCGAGCCGGCGGGCGCGGAAGACGCCGCCACCGCGCGCTCATCCGGCCCGCCGCCATCCTCCGGGGTGACGGCGATCGCCACCGCCACGACCAGCCCGAGGACCACCGCGCCGACCGCGCCCGCGATCCCCACATGCTGCATCGTCAAGCCGTCGCGGGCACCGTCGTCATGATCTGGCATTGACCCGTTCATCACCGCACACCCTTATGGGCATCAGGGCCGAGGTCAACCGACGGCGGGCGGGCATCGGACGGAGTCGACGCGCGGCCACCATCGGCCGACAGTCCCTGTGGTTGCCCGGCCCGCAGAGGGCGCCTCCCCCTCGTGTCCGGCGGTGGTGCACTCGGCGCCGGCGAACTGGCCGCATTGCATCTCGCTGCCCACACGCATACGTCAATTCTACGGACCGGCACATATCGTCGGCATATCAGAAACCCTATACGCCCCGGCTACGCCACACTGCCTTGACTGGCGGTATGCCACCAATACCTCCATCGGCACGAAAAGCGCCCCGCAAGATCTACTGGTTTACCGGCATCGGCCTGATGGTCGTCATAGCGATGATCAGCTCGGCTCTCGGCTACCGGTCGGATTCCTCGCCCTCCCCGGCCCGCTCATGGTCCTCATCCGCCGCGTCATCCCCCAAAGATCCTCGCGGTGAGCAGCGCGCTGCGCCCGGCGAGAGCGCTCCTCGCCACGGGGCCCGTGGTCCGATCGACGAAGGTGACGGGGTCGTCCCGGACGATGTGTCGGTGTTCGACGACGCGTTTCCAGCTGTGGCCGAACTCGATCCAGATCTCCTCCAGACCCTCCGCCGGGCCGCGCGGGACGCCGCGGACGACGGAATCAAGTTCTACGTCAACAGCGGTTGGCGTTCCCCGGCATACCAGAATCTCCTGCTTCGCGAGGCGGTCGCCAAGTACGGCTCTGAGAAGGAGGCCGCCCGCTGGGTGGCCACCGCCTCGACCTCACTCCACGTGAAAGGGGAAGCGGTCGACATCGGCCATTCCGATGCCACGAAATGGCTTTCGGAAAACGGGGCCGAGTACGGACTGTGCCAGATCTACAGGAACGAATCCTGGCACTACGAGCTGCGCACCAGTGCGATCGGCCGCGTTTGCCCGCCCCTGTACGCCGACCCCACCGAGGACCCGAGAACCCAGCAGTGACCGGTAGTGCCCGGTGCGGGGACAGGGCGGTGCCGTCGCTCCAGAGGCCGCCATCGAGGTCGAGATCGACCGGGGCTTGATCCACAGATGAGCACCCGCGCCAGGGCCTCGTCGCCCGTGCGGTGGCTCGACCTGTGCTGCGGGAGCGGACGGGCCCCGGCCGAGGCGGCCGCGCTTCTGACCGATCGCGGCCTGGCCGGTCAGGTTGAGATCATCGGGCTCGACCTCGTGGACCACTTCGCCCCGAACCCTTCCCCGCTCTGTTGCGCCTGGTCAGCGGCTCTGCGGCCGAGTGGGTCCCCGACGGCCGCTTCGACCTGATCACGTGCGTGCACGGGCTGCATTACGTGGGCGACAAACTCGGCGTTCTGAGCCGCCTCGCGTCCTGGCTCACCGGCGAAGGGCTGTTCGTCGCCAACTTCGACGCCCATTCGGTCCGCCTTGCGGACGGCGCCCCCGCCGGCCGCCGCCTCACGGCCCAGCTGCGCGCGGGGCTTCGCCTACGACTCCGCCCGCCGCCGCATCTCCCGCCACGGACATGCGAAGGTACGGCTTCCGTACCGCTACCTGGGGGCCGACGATCAGGCCGGCCCGAACTACACCGGCCAGCCCGCCGTCGACTCGTTCTACGAACCACTCCCATGAACCTCTGCTGCGGGTGGTTCCAGCCGCGAGCCGCGGTGATGAAGCGTCCGACCTGGGTGGTACCTCTTTGAGTATGCGTCCTGAAGAGTTCCTGCAGATGGTGCTCGGCCTGCCGGAGGTCACCGAGCGCGAGTCTTACGGGAACATGACCGGCTTCCGAGTCCGTGACAAGGGCTTCGGCTACTTCGACGAGGCCGAGGGCGTCGTCATGCTCAAAGCCACCCGGGAGGAGCAGGCCGCCCTCATCACCGAAGACCCGGAGACTTTCGCCCCGTCCTGGGCCGGCGGACGCTTCGCATGGGTGAAGGTCAGGCTGGCCACCGTCGACCCCGGGGAACTGAACGAACTGGTCACCGAGGCCTGGCGGCTCTCCGCCCCGAAGCGCCTCGCGGCTGCGTACCGCGCCTGAGCATCAGGACCGATCCTCCGCCGTTCTCAACGCATCGCGGTGGCCCTGAGGTGGCGGCCGCGGGGGGTGGGGTCGGTGAGGGGCATGCCCTCGTGCGTCCACCGACTCGGCCGGGGACGGTGTCGTCCCACACGACGCACGCGTGCAGTGCGCTGTCGCAGCCCCTCGGCGGCCTTCGCGCGCTGGGCGTAGGCGACGTCGGCGGGGCTCTCGCCGGGGGCGTCAGTGTCAGCGGCGAAGCCTAGTGTTCTGGCGTCTTGTACACGCTGGCCGCCGGAGGTGCCGTGGTGGAGATTCCAGACGCGTTAATCGAGGAAGCGGCTGGACCGGTCGCCGCGGTGATACCGCTGATCGCCGCCCGCGTTCCGGCGACGCCGGCGGCCGAGCTCGGTCGGCTGCGGGCGGTCGCCGACGACGCGGGACCGCTCCGTCGATCGGCCGTCGGGCCCGTCCCTGCGGCCTGGGCGCACTCCCGCGCCCGGCCCGGGCCGGGCGACTCGCCGGTTCGGGACGCGCTCGGCGCGCTGCCGCCGTTGCTGGTCGAACGCCTGCTCGGCGCTCTGGAGCTGACCGTGCCGGAGCTGGACCTCGCCGGAGTCCCGGACCTGTGCGGTCTCCTCGGGGAGCCGCTGACCGGCGGTTTCGCGATCGGCATCATGGAAGGGACGAGCGAGGCGGTCAACGGAGCGGCCCGGCTGGACCGGATCCGGCCGGGGGCGGTGCCGCTCGTCGCCGCACTGGCCCGCCGGCTGGCCGCCCACCCGCGCGTGGCGGCCCTCCTGACGGTGGAGAGCGCGGTCACCGGCGAGCGGGAGGTCGCCGCGGCGCATGGCGCGGCACGGCTGGCGCTGGCCGTGTCCGCCGCCGCCGCCGTCGTGCGGCGGGCGGGTGTCCCGCCCTGGGCGGCCGAACCGCCGGCGGTGCTCGGCGCGGCGATCGGCACCGCGGTCCTGCTGCTGCGCGAAGCCCCGATGCCCGCCGGCTACGCCGCCGCCGTCCTCGCCAAGACCCGGGCGGATTACCTGCTGCCCCTCCGGTCCAGCGGGTCGGCAGAGGTGTCGGGGCACCGGTTCGCGCTGCTGGAGGCGGACGGCCCCCCGGACGTCGACTTCGATGGCAATGGGCTGGTCGCGGTGGTTCCGGGCGGCGCAGTGATCCGTACCGGCGCCGAGAGCGGGCACGTCCGGGTCCTGCTAAGCGTCCTGGAAGAGCCGCCGCCGGACGTCGCGACCGGATGGGAGGAGATCGTCGAGGTCAGCTGGTGCGCCGCCACGGGCGGCGCCTCCCTGGGCGGCCCCCGGGCGGGCGCGCCGTCCCTGCGCGGGATCACCCCTCCCTGGCCGGGCGACTACCGGCTGCGGGTGCACGCGCGCGGCCGGGACGACACCGCCGAGACGGAGAACTACGAACTGGTGGTGTGGCAGGCGCCCGCCGCGCCCGACATCGTGCACGCCCGCACCGACCGGCTCGGCCACCGGCTGCGCGGTGAGCCGGAGCCGGTGCGTCCCGAACCGCCCGAAGCCGTCTACCGGTGGCTGCGCAGGAGCTCCCTGGAGGTGGCCGCGACGGTGACGGTGGTGACCGGGACGGACGTCGCGGACGTACTGCGCGCCTTCGGAGCGGACCCGGACCGGCCGGAGTCGATGCGGGCCATCGGCGAGGAGCTGATGGGCCGGAGGTCGATCGACCCATGGGTCGCGGTCCTGGACAAGGGCGGCGCCGTGCTCGCCGTCGAGTACAACGGCTGGCAGGGCTCGACCGAGCCCGTGCTGACCCGTGCGTCCGTCGGCGGCCGGGCCGCCAGCATGTACTGGAACGTCGATGCGCTGACCCGGCTGTCGTTCGCCGAGCACGGCGAGGTGCTGCTGTCGGAGGAGCCCTTCGGCGAGCTCGACGCGCCACCGCGGCTCACCGCGGCGCTCGCCGGCCTCGACTTCGCCGACTACAACCGCGGCAGGCAGATGATGGGGATGGTCGCGGTACAGCGGTTCATCGGCCACGGCATCACCGCGGATGACCTGGCCCGCATGGAGGACGCCGACATCGGTTTCCGGATCGTTCCGCACCTGCCCCCGCTGTACCCGTACCGGGCACGGTCCGGCGCCCCGCTCGGCACCGTCATCGAGGAACTGACCGGGCTGCCCGAACCGGCGCTTCGGGACCTGGCCTGGTGGGCGGCGGCGGAGTCGGCCCGATACGCGGGGCTCAGCGAAGACCCCGACGTCGCCGCCAGCGTCGCCGCCCGTGCCCTGACCGCCGGCGCCCACCTGCGCGCCCGCCGCTCCCAGCTCGACGGCGGCGAGCACCCGTGGGTCTGGCGCGCTCTGCACCGCGCGACCAACCCGGACCCGCTCGCCGCGGTCGCGGACGGCTTCGACTCGGCACGCCACGCCGCGGGTCCGCACGCGGCGAACCTGGTCGCCGACCTCCGAACCAGGATCACCGGACTCGACGAGCATTGACGGCCCCTCCGGCCTGGGCGGGCGCACCAGGCCGGAAGGGTCCACCAGGTCCAGCGGACGGCAGGTTCCTTGTTGTCGGAGATGGAGCCGCGAGCACCGGCCCGTCCCCTGGTGACCTCGCGAGGACGGGACGGGGCGGGCATCCCCGATCGGCGGTCGGGCTGCCGAGGGGAGTTTAAATAGACAGCGATGTTTGTTAGCTTGGTGGTTCGTTACGCGCGTGCCAGGTGGGGTGCGCGTGCGCCGAAATCGCTGGAGCGGGGATGGGGCTGGTCAGATCGATCGCCGTCGTGGTCGCCGCCGTGGCGGGGCTGGGCCTGGTGGGGCCGGTCGCCTCGGCGAGCGGTCCGGAGTACTACCTCGCGCTAGGCGACTCGTTGTCCGTGGGCGTTCAGGCCGGAGTGGGCAGGACCGACCAGGGCTACACCGATCGTCTCCATGCCGCGCTGAAGGCACGGCACCCCCGGCTGAAACTGGTGAAGCTCGGGTGTCCCGGGGAGACCACCACGACGATGCTCAAGGGCGGCATCTGCGGGTACGCGACCGGCTCCCAACTGGAGGCGGCCGAGGCCTTCCTGAAAGCGCACGCCGGTCACGTCCGATACGTCACCCTGGACATCGGGGCCAACGACACCAACGGGTGCCTGCCCGGCGGCGGCGTCGACGCGGGCTGCGCGCTGCGGAGCGTCGGCTCTCTGATCGCCAACCTGCCGCAGATCACCGCGCGGCTGCGGCTCGCGGGCGGCGGCGGCCCGGCCTACGCCGCGATGAACTACTACAACCCCGGCCTGGCGTCCTGGGTGTCGGGCGGCAGGGCCGCCGCCCTCGCCTCGATACCGGTCGTCGACACCTTCAACGCCTACGAGCACGGCGTCTACCTCGCCGCCGGATTCAGGGTCGCGGATGTCAACGGCGCCTTCGCCGGGCACGACCTCACCGAGGTGGCGGCCCCTCCGTACGGCGCAGTCCCCCGCGGCGTGGCCCGGATCTGCGCGTGGACGTACCAGTGCAGCGACGGCGACGGCCACGCGACCGCGGCGGGGTACCAGGAGATCGCCGATGCCTTCCTCAAGGTCGTCCCGGCCATGTCCACCTAGCGGGCCGGCAGTCCCGGCACCGCCCTACCCCGCGGGGGCGCCGAGGCCGCCGCACCAGAAAGACATGCCCGTTCAGGTGACTTTGGACCGTGCCGGGCGCGCTATAACATTGTCATGTCCAAGACGTCGGCAGGGTCGCGCGCGAAGCTGGTCGAGGCCGGGATGCGGCTGCTGGAGGAACGCGGGCCCGAGGCGCTCAACGCGCGGGGGCTCGCCGCGGAGATCGGCGCGTCCACGATGGCCGTCTACACCCACTTCGGTGGGATGGCCGGGATGTACGAAGCGATCGGGCGGGAGGCGTTCGCGCGCTTCGAGCGGCACCTGCGGCAGGTGCCCGACACCGAGGACCCGGTGACCGACCTGCTGGTCCTCGGGCTGGCCTACCGGGAGTTCGCGATGGCCAGCCCGCAGCGGTACCGGCTGATGTTCGGGCTCGCCTCGCCGGGGGCGCTCCCCTCGTTCGGGCACGACCTCACCGCCGAGGGCACGCCGGCGACCGTCACCGAGTTGAACGACGCCTTCGCGCTGCTGCCGCGGCTGGTGCGGCGCGCCATGAACGCCGGGCGGCTCCGCCGGGACGACCCGGTCCTGGTGGCGGGGCAGATCTGGTGCATGATCCACGGCTACGTGCTGCTGGAGAGCACGGGGGTCTTCGGCCAGGAGGGCCGCGGCGTGCTGCACATCCTGGGCCCGCATGTGATCAATCTGCTGGTGGGGCTCGGGGACGACCGCGCGGCCGCCGAGCGGTCCGCCGGGCAGTCGCTGCTGAACGTCGAGACGGCCGCGGCCGTCGCCCCCGAACCGGCGCCCCGCCGGGGCCGGCGGCCCCGCCCCGCGCGGTGACGTGATGACCGCCACGCCGGCGGCTCCGAACCAATCACCGCACCGCGCCATCACATGGTATTAACCTGCCCATTACAAAGTTATGCCATGGTCCGCGAATGCTCCTTCATACGCGCGGATCGTCCTAGATCAGCAGTTCGAAGAGATCGGTCTGATGATGGCGATGGCGATGACCTCGGACACGATGCCGGACCCGGCCCCCCGCCTGCTCGACTTCACCGTGCTGGGCCCGTTCCGGGCGTGGCGCGACGGGACCCGGCTCGACCTCGGCCCCCTCAGGCAGCAGGCCCTCCTGGCCGCGCTGCTGCTGCGTCCGGACATGACGGTGAGCCGGCGGGAGCTGCTCGACGGCGTCTGGGGCGTCGAACCGCCGGGCTCGGGGAGCAAGATCGTGCCGGTGTACGTCCACCGGCTGCGCCGCTGCCTGGGCACGCTCGGCGAGGACGCGCAGGAGTCGGTGATCGCACGGGACCGGGGCGGCTACCGCTTCGTCAGCAGGGGGACGGCGGTCGACGTGCTGCGGCTCGACGAGGCCGCGGACGAGGCGGCCGCCGCCAGGAGGTCCGGCGATCTGGCGGCCGCGGTGAGCGCCTGCCTCGATGCCCTCGGGCTGTTCCAGGGCGAACCGCTGGCCGGGCTCCCCGGGCCGTTCGCGGAGGCGGAGCGCCTGCGGCTGGAGGAGCGCAGGCTCACCCTTCTGCAGGAGAAGGTCGAGTGCCAGTTCCAGCTCGGCAGGTTCGTGGACGCCGTCGGTGAGCTGCACGCCCTGATCCCCAAGCACCCGCACAGCGAGTCCCTGACCTCGCTGCTCATGCGCGCGCTGTACGGGAGCGGCCGCCAGGCCGACGCGCTGGCCGCGTACTCGCACCTGCGCCGCCGGCTGGTGGACGACCTCGGGGTGGAACCGGGCGAGCGGCTGCGGCGCGTGCACCAGGCGGTACTGCGCGGCGACGACGCGGCCCTGGACCTCGTCCCGCGAGACGAGGCGAGGCGTGAGGGACGCACGCAGGTGCCGTCCGTGCGGCAGGTTCCCGACGAACTGCCCGCAGAGGTCGGGGAGCTGATCGGACGGCAGGACGAACTGGCGCTGCTCACCGGCCGGGGCGGGCCCGCGGTGGCGGCGGTGGACGGGGTGGCGGGCGCGGGCAAGACCGCGCTCGCGGTGTGCGCCGCGCGGGCGCTGCGCCGCGACCACCCGGACGGCTGCCTGTTCGTCGAGCTGCACGGGCACAGCGAACGGCGGGACGCGGTGCCGCCGGAACGCGCGCTGCGCCGGCTGCTGCGGGCGGTCGGCTCCGGGAGCGCGTCCGGCGACCTGGACGAGCTCGCGGCGTCCTGGCGGAGCGCGACCGCCGGGCTGCGCCTGCTGCTGGTCCTCGACGACGCGTCCGGCGCCGACCAGGTGCGCCCGCTGCTCCCCGCGGGCGCGGGCAGCCGGGTGCTGGTCACCAGCCGCCGGCGGCTGGTCGGGCTGGACGTGGACCGCCGGGTCTCGCTGGGGCCGCTCACCCGGCAGGCGGCGGAAGCGCTGCTGGCCCGCATCGTGGGCGCCGAGCGCGCCGCGGCCGAGCCGCTCGCCGTGCGGGAGCTGGCGTCCATGTGCGACCGGCTGCCCCTGGCGCTGTGCATCGCGGGCGCGCGCATGCAGAGCCGCCCGTCCTGGGCGATCGGGCATCTGGTGCGCAGGATGGCCGACGCTCGGCGCCGCCTGGGCGAGCTCACGGCGGAGGACCGGAGTGTGGAAGGGGCGTTCCGGCTCTCCTACGACCGGCTTCCGGCCGCCGAGCGGCGAGCGTTCCGCGCGCTGGGAACGGCCCCGGACGGGCGATCCGGTCATCGGGCGCTGGCGGTCGCCCTCGGCTGGGCCGCGCAAGGGGCCGAGCAGGCGCTCGAGAACCTGGTGGACGCGAACCTCGTGCAGCAGCCGTCCGTCCACCAGTACCGGCTGAACGGACTGCTCGCACTGTTCGCGCAGGAACTCGCAGCGGAGGAGTCGCAGGCCCTGGGCAGGGCGGGCCTGGTCGCCGTCGCAGGCACGCCCCACCACCTTTAGCCGCCGTTCACCGTCCATTTCTCCGGCAGCGCGCGCCGAACGGCCTCCGGAAGCGTTCGGCGCGTTTTCGCCAGGTCCAGGAAATGACATCCGGTACGCCGGGCAACGCGGTCTCGATATTCCCTTGTCATCGTAATTTCAACGGGTCTCACTAGCGTCGCAGACACGATCGTCGAATTGTCTGGGAGACCGAATGCGAAGTCGGAAGTTCCTCGTCCGCGCCGGCGCGACGCTGGCGGCGGCGGCCGCCACCGTGACGGCGGTGACGGTGGGGGTCCAGGACCGGGAGGCCACGGTCGCCTCGGTCGGCGCGAAGACCGAGGCCACCACCGGTGCGCGGGCGGGCGGCGTCCTCAAGGAGCGCGTGACCAGGCTCCAGTCCGAGCACAGGCTGCCCGGCGTGATCGGGATGGCCCGCAGCGGCGGCTCCACCCAGTACGCCGCGTCCGGTTACGGCGACATGTTCCGGCGCGTGCCGGCCGACCCGAAGGCGAAGTTCCGCATCGCCAGCAACACCAAGGCGTTCGTGGCCACGGTCCTGCTGCAGTTGGAGGCCGAGGGCAAGCTGTCCATGAACGACACCGTGGACCGGTGGCTGCCCGGCCTGGTCGCGGCCAACGGCAACGACGGCCGCAAGATCACGATCCGGCAGCTGCTCAACCACACCAGCGGGCTCCCCGACTACGTCGACGACCTGTGGATCTCGGGGACCTACCTCGCCGACATCAACCCCTACAGGAAGTGGGACCCGCGCGCGCTCGTGAAGGTCGCCACGTCCAGGAAGTCGCTCTCGGCGCCCGGCGCCAAGTTCAACTACGCCAACACCAACTACGTCCTCGGCGGATTGATCATCCAGGCCGCGACCGGGCACCGTCCGGCGGCCGAGGTGCGCGACCGGATCATCAAGCCGCTCGGCCTCACCGACACCACGTTCCCCGAGGCCGACCCCAAGCTGTACGGGAACTGGCTGCACGGCTACTTCACCGTCCGGGACATCTCGTTCACGAACGTCCAGGTTTTCGGCGCGGCGGGCGCCATGGTCTCCACCCAGCAGGACCTCGCCGACTTCACCCGCGCGCTCGCGTCCGGCCGCCTGCTTCCCCCCGCGCAGCAGCGGGAGATGCAGCAGGTCGCGTCCCCCGAGCAGCCTTACGGCCTCGGCGTGCTCATGGCGAAGACCCCGTGCGGCACCGCGTGGTCGCACAACGGCGCCGTGCTCGGCTACTTCAGCCAGTGGTACACGAGCCCGGACGGCAAGGACCAGGTCGTCGTGGCCACCAACCGCTACAACATGATCGCCGGCAAGGCCGAATCGGCGGTCGTCAAGACGGCCCAGGACTCCTACTGCGCCCTGAGGGGGAAGCGATGAGCTCCGGACTGCACGCCAGGAAGCCGATGAGGCGGCGCTACCGCAGGCCGGCCATCGCGGTCGCGGTGGCCGGAGCGGTCGCGGCCGCCGCCGCGGTGCCGCTGCTGAACACCGACAGGACGGTCAACGCGGCGCGGACGTCCGAGGCCATGTCCTGCACACCGATCAAGCTGATCGTCGTGCCCGGCACCTGGGAGACCACGTCGGCCGCCGACCCCGACACGCCCGTCGGCATGCTCCGCGGCGTCACCGAACCGCTGGAACGGCGGTTCGGCGACCGGATCTCCTCGTACTGGGTCGGCTACAACGCGACCGCGTTCGACCAGGGCAAGACCTACAACGACTCCAAGCAGACCGGGATCGACGCCGCCCGCAAGGCGATGACGGACATCGCCCGGGACTGCCCCGGCACCCGGTTCGCCGGGCTCGGCTTCAGCCAGGGCGCGGACGTCAACGGCGACGTCGCCGCCCAGATCGGGGCCGGCCAGGGGCCGGTCCCCGCCGCCTCCTACATCGCGGGCGGAGGCGCGGCCGACCCCGGCAGGGGGACCAGGGGCGAGGTGAACCTCGGCGATCCGCTCCCCGGCACGAGGGGCCTCGCCGGGCCGCGGCCGCAGGGGTTCGGCGAGCTGTCCGGCCGGGTCGCGAACGTGTGCCTCAAGGGCGACCTGTACTGCGCCCTGCCGGAGGAGAACGAGCTCACCGCCACCCTCGGCACCGTGCTGAGCCGGGTCGGCATCGCCAACCTCCAGGGCTCGGCCGAGCGCGAGCTCTCCACCGACCTCGGCACCGCCAACGGCAGGCCGGCCGACCTCACCGCCGTCCCCACCGGCCTGAAGACGCTGACCGGGCAGGCGCGCGGCAAGGACACCACCGGGGCGGCCCGCACCGCCGGCGATCTGGCGAGACTCGTCGGCCCGCTGCAGGCGCTCACCCGCACGGTCGCCAACCCCGTCCTGGTGAACACGCTGCTGAACTCCCCTCCCGGCTCGCAGAACCACATCGCGGGCCAGGTGCTCCAGGCGCTGTCCAACACCGACCTGGTGGGACTCGCCACCGAACTCGACGCGGTGCAGGCCGCCGCGAAGGCGGGGGACACGGCCGCGCTGGCGCGGGCCGCACTCGCCGCCGCCGCCAAGGCCGCGCCGCTGACCGGGCTGCCCTCCGACCAGGTGGCCAAGGTCACCAAGGTCATCCAGGGGCTCCAGCCCGTCGCGCTGCTGGCCCAGGCGAGCAACGTCATCGGCGGGATCAGCAGGATCGACTACCGCGGCATCCAGCGCGCCGCGCGGGCCGTCCCCGCGTACGCCCAGCGGGGCGACACGCGGGGGGTGTACCGCTCACTGGTCGCGATCGAGGACCGGCTGATGCCGCTGGCCGAGACGGCCAACCGGGTCGACCTCACCCCCCTCGCCGCACTGCTGGCCATGTGGCCGCCCGGCTCCCCCGAGCGCGCCGTCGGGGAGGCCCTGGCCGTCCTGGACCGCGTCGACTGGGTCCGGATCACCCGCGACCTGCGCGCCATCCAGAACAAGCTGGACGACTTCGACCCGAAGCGCCCTCCGACCATCGACCCGGCCGACCCGGTCAAGTCGCTCAACGCCTTCTACGGCGTCGATCTCCTCTCCCTGGTCCCCCAGGTCACCGACCTGACCGAGCACGGTCTGGACGTCGCCGGCGTGCCGCTGCCCAAGGGCACGCTCGACGGGTTGCTGAAGACCAGGCTCAACCCGAGCAACCTGGTCAAGGAGGGCCTCGACGCGGCGGTCTTCTACGGCACGCAGCGGCACGTGATGTACGGCTCCGCCCCCGTCGACGGCAGCGGGCGCCCGGCGCTGGAGGTCCTTGAGAACTGGCTCGCCCAGCGCATCGAGACCGCCTGATCCCCTACGTCCGTCAAGGAGGACTCGTCACCGGCAGGCCGGGCGTTCCCCGACCTGCCGGGGAACGGGCACCAGACTCCTGGGGCGTGAGCGTCCGGCCCCGCTCGCGACCGGTCGCTCCAGGTTCAGGCCTTGGCGAAGCGCCGGGCCCGGTGGAGGTTCGCCCATGCGCGGCCGGCGCGTGCCGCGGTGCGGAGAATCCGGATCACTGAACGTGATTCCCTGGCGACTCTCTCCCGCTCTACGCTAAGACAGACACTGATGTTCTTCTGAGCTGCCGCCGGACGACCTGGGTCCACCGACCCTCGCCAAGGGCTGCGGCGCCGAGGGCATCTCCAGTGCACGAAAGTCGATCTGAAAGGCATCGCCAGATGACACGTCCATCGGACGACAAGGGCACGGCCACCAGCGGTCTCTCCCGCCGCAAGCTCCTCAGGATGGGTGCCGGCGCCGCCCTCGGCGCGGGGGCCGTCGGTGCGGGGTGGGTCGGGTTCAGCCAGGATGGGCGGCGAGCGACGGTGATGACGGCCGGCGGGCCCGGCGACCCGTCCAGCCCGACCCTCGCGACCAAGATCAAGAATCTGAGCGGCCCGATCGAGACCGGCCCGTTCGCCTCGCCCTGGACCGACCTCGGCATCCCCGTGCGGTGCCCGAACGGCAGCATGCTGTTCGTCTGCGGCGACACCTTCAACGGCGACCACGTGCCGAACCCGGGCGAGCCCGCCGACGACTGGCGCGCCCCGGTGGGTCTGCGTTCCAGCAACGGCGACGTGAACAACCTGCGCATCGACGGAAGCGTCGGCGGAGGCCACGCCCGGGCCATGGTCGACGAGCCGCACAACCCGGTCGGCGACAAGGCCACGACGGCCATCCCGTCCGACGCGTTCGTCGTGGACGGCGTCATGTACATGCACCTCATGCGCGGCGTCATCTACGACACCCACCACACCGACTTCTGGCGCTCCACCGACAACGGCGAGACGTGGGAGTACCTGTGCCAGTGGCCGGGTGACCTGCACGGCGGCCAGTTCCAGCAGAAGACCTACGCGGTGGCCGACGACGGATGGTGCTACGTCCTGTCGACGGTCTTCAACCGCGAGCGGGACTCGGGGATGCTGCTCCACCGGGTCCGCAAGGAGAGGCTCGGCGACCCGGGCGCCTACGAGCCGTGGGGGTACGCGGACGGCGGCTGGCACTGGGGGGCGCCTCCGACGACGGTCTTCGGTGTCCGCAAGTGGGGCGAGATCTGCTTCCGCGCCATGGACGGCAAGTACGTCCTCACCTGGCTGAACATGAACGCGCTGTCGATCCGGGCGATGGTCTACCCGCTCCCGACCTCGGACCTGACCAGGACGCTGGAGCAGACGATGATCCTGCCGTCCGCTCCCGGGGCGGAGGCGGCCAACCTCGTCGCCAGCCCCTACGGCGGCTTCGTCGTCCCCGGCTCGACGTTCGGCAACTTCCACATCATCGTCAGCCAGTGGTTCGACCCGAAGAACTACCGGATCATGCAGTACAAGATCAACATGCTCTCCTGAGCCGGGACCGGGCGCCGTCCCCGAACGGCGCCCGGCTCCGCCCCGACCGCCCACAGCCCGGGCACTTGCCCCTCCATCTGCTGTCCCCGTCCCGGTCACCGGTGGATGCCGAAGGTGTGCGCGACGTGCGGGGTATCGACCAGGGTGTGGGGCGCCAGGGCGTGGTAGGCCCAGACGTGCACCCACGCGTTGCCGGTGCGCACGGTCAGCCATGCCTTCACCATGCCGGGACCGAAGTAGGTGAGCAGCAGGAAGGCGATCGAGATGGCCGCCTCCCCGGGGGAGCCGTACTCCGCCCAGGAGTCCCACACGTGCAACGCCGCGTAGGCCAGGCCGCCGAAGATCACGGTGGTCGCGATCGAGCCGGTCAGCTTGACGAAGCGGGGGATCAGGATCGCGTAGACGAAGACCATCGTCGGCAGGACCGTGCCCGCCATGTAGAGGACGAAGGTGAGCGGCGCGCCCAGCAGCAACTGCCGGGCGCCGAGGCCGAAGATCTCCGGTCGCAGCGCGGCGGTCTGCACGGCCGCCTCGACCAGGAGCACGACGACGATCAGGCCGAAGTCGCCGCGCCGGTCGGCGGAGACCAGGCCGAGCTCCCGGGCGGAGTAGCGGCGCCGGAAGTACACCAGCGGGACGATCGCGAAGACCACCAGGTTGTAACCGGCCCAGGCGATCGCCTCGGCCCGCGTGACGTGGTCGTTCGACTCGCTCATCGAGCCGGCCAGGTGCAGGCCGAACGGGTGCCAACCGAACGCCCGCCCCACCGCGAACCCGAAGGCGAGCCCGCCGGCGCCGTAGGCGGTGAGGAGCAGGGTCTCACGGAGCGCGGTGGCGCGCTCGGGGGCGCGGGCCGCCAGGTCGGGCCTGGGCCGGCGCCGGGTGAGGAGGAAGACCAGGGCCATGATGGCGAAGACCTCGGCGAGCCGGAGGTCGAGGTCCACCAGATGGGCGGACGTGGTGCGCTCCGCGGCGTCGTGCAGGTCGAGCGGGAGTCTCCGGTCGGCCAGGACCAGGATCAGCGCGTTCGCCGACACCCATCCCAGCACGGCCGCCCATACGGCGCGATTGCGGAGGAGCGATCGGACCGTGCCGCCGCCTGACTGCGGGCCGGTGCCGGACGGACGTCGCGCGGGTTGCTCAAGGCGCATCGGCAGGTCTCCGTTCGAGGCTTAGTAGTACAACTGTGCTACTTCCGGCGGATAGTAGCACGACTGTGCTACTAATAGGGGATGCCTCGAGTGGTGGACGGTGAGCAACGGCGCCGGGACGTGGCGGCGGCGGTGTGGCGGGTGATCCTGCGCGACGGGCTGGACCGGGCCTCGGTCCGCAACGTGGCGAGCGAGGCCGGGCTGTCGATGGGTTCGCTGCGGCACTACTTCGCCACGCAGTCCGAGCTGCTGGCGTTCACCCTGCGCGCGATCATCGAGCGGATCGAGCAGCGGATGGCGGCGCTTCCCCCCGAGCCCGATCCGCGTCGCCGCGCCGAGCTGGTCCTGGCCGAACTGCTGCCGATGGACGAGGAGCGGGCCGTCGAGAACCGGGTATGGCTGGCCTTCACCGCCCGCGCGATGGTCGATCCGAAGCTGCGGGCCCTGCAGAGCGAAGGGTACGACCTCCTGCGCGAGGGCTGCCGCTCCCTCGCACGCTCCCTGGACGTTCCCGAACCCGCCGTGGAGTACGAGACCGACCGGCTGCACGCGCTTGTCGACGGCCTGGCCGTCCACGCCGCGACCCACCCCCACGTGACCACCCCGGCGCGGATGCGCGAGATCATCGCCTTCCATCTCGCCGGACTCGGCCGTCCCGCCAGGACCGCCTGACCGGGCCGGCAGCACGGCCGTCGAGCCTTTCGAGGTCAGGTCAGGTTCAGGTCTTGGGGGACGTCGTCAGAGGTCAGATCGGTTCTCAGTCGGACGAAGCGGGCGGGGTGGCGCCAGCGGCCGTGTTCCACTGCGGCGTCCACGCTGATTTCCGCGACAGTGTCCGGTGTCACGCGGGTGTAGTGGATCGGCTCCCTGGTGGCGGGGAGGCCGCCGGCCCAGCCTGCGGGCAGGGGCTCCGGCCAGGGGTGGTCCGCGCCCGCACGGGACAGGGCGCCGGTCAGCGCCGTGCGCGCCCGAGGGTCGAGCGGTGTGGTGCGGGCGACCACTCGCAGCCTCCCGGCGGTGGTGTACCTGCCCAGGAGCAGGTCCTGCGGCTGTTCGAGGGTGCCGGTCACCCCGCCGATGATCGCCTCGGTCGTGGTGCGGTGCTTCACCTTCCACCAGCCGCGCTTCCCCTCCTTGTAGGTGCCGTCCGCGGCCTTCACGACCAGGCCCTCGATGCCCTGCGCGACGAGGATCTCGAACCACAGGCGGGCTTCGCCCACGTCGCGCAGTTGCGGGCAGAGGACGATGCGGGACGTGCCGGGAAGGTCGTGCAGGAGGCGCTCCAGTTCGGCCCGGCGGGAGGAGAGGGGGGCGGAGCGGTAGTCCGTCCCGCCGGTCTCCAGGACGTCGAAGACGACGTAGTGGCACGGCTCAGTGATCGGGGAGCCGGTGCGGCGTGTGACGTGGCGGCGTTGGAGGGCGGCGAAGTCCAGACGGCCGTCGCCTCCCCAGCGGACGATCTCGCCGTCCACGACCGTGCCGGGCGGAAGGGTTCCGGAGACGGCAGAGACGATTTCCGGAAAGGCCGCGTCCAGGCGCTTGAGGCGGCGTGACCAGAGCTGTACACCGCCTTCCTCGCTCACGCGGGCGACGCAGCGGAATCCGTCGAATTTCGGTTCGTAGCGGCAGCCGCCTGAGCAGGCCCTTTCCTGCGGGATGCGGTCGACGGCGGTCGCGGCCATGGGGGCGACGGGTCCTCGGATGCGCACCGCCTCCACCCCCCGATCGCGGCTCGTAGCCGGAGTACCCGCCGGTGGCGCCGCGAGTGCCCCTCGTTACGGGTTTGGTCAGGTCATTGCCTCCGCGTGACCGGGCAGGGCCGCACGCTGCCCGAGGGCCTGCGCGGCGACCTGATCGACCGGGCGCCTCGGTGGCGGCGCCGGCGCCGGCGGGCGGCGGGCCCGGCCGGCGGGTACCGGGATGAAGCCGGTGGCGGCGACCACGCCCCTCGACGGCTCGGTGCCCGGCGAGGAGATGGGGAGCTGGTCGACCACTCCTACGAGCTCGTGGTGGCGAAACTACCCGCGCCCAGCGGACCCTTCTCCAGGCCGCTTCTCGTTCACGGAATGGATGGCCTTTTCCTGCCCAGGGCACTTTGCGAGAACAAAGTCCGATTCTACCTAAATTGCGCTGTCTGGCCGGTTCGCAATGCCCTTCGCGCGCCGAGGGCGAGGCCTGTTGTGAATCCGCCTAATCGGTGTACGGTACTCCCCGTGGCGATCTTCAGACGTCACGCGACAAACCAAACAAAGGAAGGACACCATGTCCAAGATATGGACTCCGGGCGATAACGCGCCCGGTTTCGACCCCGGCAGCCTGAGGCTCCGGGTCGACGAATACCTCTCCCGGTGCGAGCAGCAGCTGATCGGCTTCCGCCGCGACCTGCACGCGCACCCGGAAGTGGCGTTCAAGGAGCACCGCACGACCACGGCCATCGTCGAGTTCCTGACCGCGATCGGCCTCCGGCCGTGGGTCCTGCCCAGCGGTACCGGCGTCATCTGCGACATCCGCGGGGGCGACGGCCCAATGATCGCGCTGCGCGCGGACATCGACGCGCTGCCCCAGCACGACACCAAGGACGTCCCGTACCGCTCGACGGTGCCGGGCGTCGCGCACAACTGCGGCCACGACGTCCACACCACCATGCTGCTGGGCACGGCCCGCTTCCTGGCGATGCTGGCCGAGGCCGGCCTGCTTCGCGGAACGGTGCGGCTAATCTTCCAGCCCGGCGAGGAGTACCCCGGCGGCGCGCGGAACGTGATCGACGCCGGGGCTCTGGACGGGGTGGAGCGCATCTTCGCGCTGCACTGCGATCCGGCGCAGGAGGTCGGATTCCTCGGTCTGCGGACCGGGGCGATCACGGCGTCCTACGACAGGATCCGGGTGGAGGTCACCGGGCCGGGCGGGCACACCGCGCGGCCGCACCTGACCGCCGACCTGATCACGGCTCTGGCGGCCATCGCGACCGGCCTGCCGGCGGTGCTGTCGCGCGAGATCGACGCGCGTTCCGCCCACGTGCTGGGCTGGGGCCGCGTCGAGGCGGGCTCGGCGGCGAACGCGATCCCCACCGAGGGGTTCCTTGAGGGGACGCTCCGCTGCCTGGACCCGCAGGACCGGCGGCTGGCGCTGGCCGAGCTGCCGAGGCTGCTCGACCACCTGGCCGGGCTCTACAAGGTCGAGGCACAGCTGATCACCTCGATCAACCTGCCGCCCACGATCAACGAGGCGACGAGCGTGCGGATCCTCCGGGACTCCGGTCGTCTGGCGCTCGGCGAGGACAAGATCAACCCCACCGGGCAGAGCATCGGCGGGGAGGACTTCGCCCTGTACCTCGAACTGGTCGGGGGCGCCCTCGGGCGCTTCGGCGTGCGCAGGCCCGGCACGCCGAAGTACGACCTTCACCAGGGGGGCTTCGACGTCGACGAGAGCTGCATCGCGCTCGGCGTCCGGCTGCTGGTGCACACGGCGCTGACGGCTCTGGACCGGTCGCGGTCTGAGGCCTGACGCACCGACCGGCCGCGATCGCCTTCTCATCGATCACGGCCAAGGGGCCCGGTTCACGCCGGGCCCCTTCTCGTTCTCCGCCGCGCGCGGACGTTCGCCAACGGGCAGCCGGCCCTTGTCGCGTACCGGTGGTCCGAGGGCGCGTACCGGTTGCACACCCTCCAGGTCTTCACCGTGACGCCGCGGGGTGTGGCGCGCAACGTCTTCCAGGACGCGGCGATCATCATCCCGATGTTCGCCCGCCGCCTCTCGGCCGCGGACGGCTGAGTCACCACGAGCGCGCCGCGCGCTCCGCGGCGGCGTGCCACCAGGCCGGAGGAGAAGGACCGGCGACCCGGGACGCGGGCTGGTCGGGATGCAGACCGAGGCACCGGAGGGCGTCGGCCCGCACGCGGACGCTGTACCAGCCGCGCGGGCGTCCGTCCTCGTCCCGCCCGCAGGCCAGCCCTATCGTGACCTCGTCGCCCTGGAAGGGCATCCAGTCGATGCCGCGGTCACGCAGTCAACCCCGCAGCGCGGCGGCGGGCCCCGGGCAGCCGCGGACGTTCTCGTACGTGACGACGGTGATCCAGGCGTTCATGTGGCCATCATGCCCGGCGGGCTGGACGCGGTCGAGACGGGCCGCGGGCACAGGCCGCAGGCGTAGTGCCCGACCGTGGGGGCGTCAGGCAGAAGTCTTATTCATGGCGGAAAGGGACCTCCGTCAGCTCTTCTTGTAGGCGACGAAATCGATCTCGACGAGGATGTTCATCAGCTCGGAGCCCACGGTGGTGCGCACCGGGTAGGGCTTGGTGAAGTGCTCCCGGTAGACCTCGTCGTAGGCGGCGAAGTCGCGGTGGAGGTCCTGGAGGTGGACGGTCGACTTCACCACGTCGTCCAGGCCCAGCCCATGTTCGCGCAGGATCGCGGCCAGGTTGGCGAGGGTCTGCCGGGTCTGCGCGGCGACGTCCGTGCCGACGATCTCGCCGGTCTTCGGGTCGAGCGGCCCCATCCCGGACGTGTACACGAAGTCGCCGACCACGAGAGCCTGCGAGTAGGTGCCGACGGGCGGGGCGGAGTCCGCGCTGTGAAGTTCGCGCTTGCTCATGTCTGTCTCCTCGGCTGGTCGAGTCGCTCTTCGGGTCACCCCGCTCATCGGATGACCCTGCTTATCGATGACACCGCTCATCGGGTGACGTCGTGCTCTGCGGTTTCCAGGAGTTCCAGATCGGCGCGGCTGGGCAGGCCCTCCCAGTCGCCGCGGACGGTGACGGCGAACGCGCCCGCGGCCGTGGCGGTGGCCAGGCGCGCGGCGACGGGCAGGCCGCGGGCGAACTCGGCGAGGTAGCCGGCGGCGAACGCGTCCCCGGCGCCGACCGGGTCCACGACGGGGACCCGGTGGGCGGGCCGGACGTGCAGCCGCCCCTCGCAGAACGCGACCACCCCGGCGGCGCCCCGCTTGACGAGGACGTCGCGGGGGCCGAGCGCGGCCAGGGCGGTGGCGAGCGCGCCCGGGTCGTCGCCCGGCACGACGAGGCGGGCCTCCTGCTCGGTCGCGAACACCAGGTCGGCGCGCTCGACCAGGGTGTGCAGGCATTCCCCGGCCTCGGCGGGCGTCCACAGCGCCGACCGGTAGTTGAGGTCGAGGGAGACGGGGACGCCGGCGTCCCGCGCGGTCTCGACGGCGTCGTCCAGGGCCTGGCGGGCGGTGTCGCCGATCGCGGCGGTGATGCCGGTGACGTGCAGGACGCGCGCGGTCCGGATCAGGTCGTGCGGAACGTCGGACGGGCGCAGCCGGGAGCCCGCGCTGCCCGTCCGGTAGTACTGGACGCGGGTGAGCGTGCCCGAGCGGCGCTCCTTGAACAGCAGCGCGGTGGGCGCGGTGCCGTCCACCACCGCGTGGCCGACCCGGACGCCCTCCCCGGCGAGCACCGTGGTGATCAGCCGGCCGAACTCGTCGTCGCCGACGCGGCCGAACCAGGCCGCGCCGCCGCCGAGCCGCGACAGCCCGATCGCCGTGTTCGACTCGGCGCCGCCGATGCCGAGGTCGAGCGAGCGGGCGTGCCGCATCGGCCCGACGGAGGGGTTCTCCAGCCGCGCCATGGTCTCGCCGAACGTGACGAGGTCGAGGCTCGGTGCCAGGCGGGAGGTCATGGGGTTCCCTTCTCGGAGGTACCGGTCTCAGAAGTACGTGCGGATCAGGTCGACCACCGTGTGGTCGTCGTCCACGACGGGGATGACCTGCCATTTGTCGAAGGCCGTGCAGGGATGGGAGATGCCGAAGCAGATCAGCTCCCCCGGACGCACGGAGGCGTCCCCCGTCGCGACGTAGGCGTGGTGGTCGTTGGTGCCGGTGACGCGCATGGCGTCCGCGGGGGCGATCGTCCCGTCCGCCCTGCGGATCCGCAGCGGGACCGGCAGGCCCGCGTCGTAGGGGGCCTCCCGCTTGCCCATCCCGACGATCGCGAGGCCGGGTTCCGGGACGGAGGTGACCTGCGCCCAGATCTCCAGCGCGGCGTCCAGCGAGCCGGGGACGCGGTTGAACGGCGTCCGGTCGGTGTAGATGCCGTCGTCGTGGGAGACGTAGGCGCCGCTGCGCAGCACCACGGTCAGGTCGTGGCCGGGCAGCCAGTCGCCCGCGAGCTTCTCGGCGACCTGGTCGAAGTAGGCGCTGCCGCCGGCGGTGACGACGACGTCGCGGGGGAGCAGCGGGGACAGCTCGGCGGTCGCGTCGCGCAGCGCGCCGAGATAGGCACCGGCCGCCGCGACGTCCGGCAGCCCGCCCTCGTACCCGGCGACGCCGGCGAGTTCCGTGCCGGGCGCGTCGGCGACCGCGCGGGCGACCGCGGCCAGTTCCGCCACCGTGCGGCAGCCGGTGCGGCCGTTGTCGTGGCCGAGCTCGACGAGCACCCGGAACGGGCGCTCACCGGCCGCCGCGGAGATCGCCGCGACGCCCTCGGCGGAGTCGGCGTACAGCAGGAACTGCATGCCGCGGTCGATCTCGCCGCCGAGCCAGCGCAGCGCGGTCGGATCGAGCAGTTCGTTGGCCAGCAGGATGCGGGGGACGCCGAACGTCCGGTAGGCCAGCACCTGGTTGGCGGTCGCGGCGGTGATGCCCCAGGCGCCCGCGTCGAGCTGGGCCTGGAACAGCGTCGGCGCCATGGACGTCTTGCCGTGCGGCGCGAACGCGAGCCCGTGCTCCCGGCTGAACGCGGCGAGGGCCGCGATGTTGCGGTCCAGCGCCGACCGCCGCGCCACCATCACCGGCCAGGTGAACGGGCCGCCGAACAGCGGGTGCCGGGCGGCGGCGAACTCTCCCAGGGAGACGGGCGGACCGGGCGCCCAGAGGCCCTTGGTCCGCCAGTCGACGTGCTCGCCGGGAATGGTGAGGCTCACGGCTGGTTCCCTTCCTGCGGGTCGTGACGGGACGTTGCGTGAGGGCCCCGGCCGTCCCGGCCGCGGGACGGCCGGGACGAGCCGAGCACGCGGGAGATCTCCAGGCCCGCCCGCTCGACCATCGGCCCGACCTCCCTGACCCGCGCCGGCGTCAATCGGGACGCCAGCCCCGAGACGCTGAGCGCCCCCACGGCCCGGTCGGTGTGGTCGAAGACGGGCGCGGCGACGCAGCGGACCTCGGGCTCGTTCTCCCGGTCGTCCACGGCGTACCCGCAGAGGCGCACCCGCTCCAGCTCCGCGGCCAGCCGCGCCGGGTCGGTGATCGTCCGCTCGGTGCGCGCCGGCATCCCGGCCGCGACGGCCGCCTGGAGGTCGTCCTCGCCCAGCCAGGCGAGGACGGCCTTGCCGACGGCCGTCCGGTAGGCGGGCATCCGCAGCCCGACGCGGGACGCCATCCGGACGTTGTGCTCGTTCTCCACCTTGTCGATGTAGACGACGTCGGGGGCCTCGTAGACGACGAGGTGGCACGTCTCCCCCGCGAGGTGCTGGAGGCGGCGGAGCGGGTCGGCGGCGACCGACCGCATGTCCAGCGACGACAGGTACGCCTGCCCGAGGCGCAGCGCGCCGTGGCCGAGCCGGAACCAGCCGGTCTCGCGGTCGCGGGTGAGCAGGTCGCCGTCGATGAGCGGCTGCGCGAGCCGCAGCACGGTGCTCTTGCTGATGCCGAGGTCGTCGGCGATGCGGGTCAGCGACACGCCGCGCCCGTCGGCGTCGTCGCGGACGAGGTCGAGGACGGCGAGCGCGCGGCGCAGCGACGACGACTGGTTCCGCGGTTTGGCCTGGCCGGTCGTCATGGGGTGCCCCCCGGGAGCAGGCCGCGGCGCAGGACGTCCCGCGCGGTTCGCAGGCGCCGTCCGGCGCGGGCGGGCGAGATCTCGCGGTGGCCCGGCAGCAGCATGTCGACCTCCAGCCCGGCGAGTCGTTCCAGGCTCGCGGCGTAGTCGGGGACGCGCGAGTCGTGCAGGTTCTGCAGGGAGATCCGGCCGCCGTCGGGAACGCGGTCCCCGAGAACAGCGCGCGGCCCTCGGGCGCGTCGAACAGGTAGCAGGTGCAGGTAACCGGACTTTCGTGCCGGTATTCGTGGAGAGTATGGGGCGCACCAGGCGCGGCGCCAGATTTGCAACACATGATTTTGCATTGCACAACCGGCTTTTGACCTGCGACGTTACCGGCACCGGAGGGAGCGGCGCCGGTGGAGGGGAGGCGCGGGTCCGCTAAGCCTTGGGGCGGCGCAGCAGGAACGGCCGCACGCGGCCCAGGCCCTGCAACGGGCGGGGACGCAGGCCGGAGGCGTCGTAGGGCCCGGACGGCAGCGCGGAGGCCATGCCTGCGTCGGCCAGCACCGTCCCCGGGTAGGCGGTGGAGGTCAGGCGCGCGGCCATGTTGACGGGCGTGCCGAACACGTCGCCCAGCCGCTGGATGACCTCGCCGTAGGCGAGGCCGACGCGGACCTTGGGCGAGCCGGGGTCCTCGTTGAACCGCTCCGCGACGCGCAGCCCGATCTCCGCGGCGGCGCCGGCGGCGGGCGCGACGAACAGGACCTCGTCGCCGAGCGTCTTGACCACGCGGCCCCCGCACTCGGCGACGATGTGCGTGACGGCCCACTCGAAGCGCTCGACGAAGCCGGCCAGGGCGTCGCCGTCGAGACTGCGGCTCAGCCGGGTGAACGACACGACGTCGGCGAACCCGACCGCGAGGAGCGCGACGCCCGCGGCGGGGTCGGCCTGCGCGGTGGCGGTGGACGCGGCGGCGCGCATGCCGGCGGCGGTGAGCTGGCGCCGCCAGCCGTGCAGCAGCAGCCGCTCGAACGAGGGCCGAAGCTCCTCGGTGGCGATCAGAGCCGCGGTGACCAGGTCGGACGTCACCGGCTCGTCGGACGGCAGGGCGCTCAGGCGCTGGAGCCACACGTCGCCGAGCCAGCTGGCGAGCCGTCCCATCGTCTGGCCGACGGCGCGGACGAGCTGGAGCACCGTCTCCTCGTCCACCAGCTCGTGGGACAGGACCTCGCGGATCTCCTGGAGCGCGGCCACGTCACCGTCGGTGAAGGCGACCTCGTCGTCCGGCGGGACGGGGAAGCCGAGCGCCTGCCAGATACGCCGGGCGAAGTCGTCCGAGACGCCCGCCCTGGCCTCGACCTCCCTGCGCGTGTAGCACAGGGGGCCGCCGAGGAGGGTCTCCTCGATGTCGTCCGCCATGCGGCAACCTTATGTGCCATTGATCGATGTAACAATGAGGTGGGGGTAAGATCACGGCGGTCACGACGACACGAGCCGGCGGACGGGGCATGGCCGAGTACCGAATCGACGAGCTGGCGCGGCTGGCGGGCAGCACGGTGCGCAACATCCGCGCCTACCAGGACCGCGGCCTGCTGCCGCCGCCCCGCCTCGAAGGCCGGGTCGGCATGTACGACGACACGCACCTGGCGCGGCTGCGGCTGATCGGCAAGCTGCTCGGCCGCGGCTACACCTTCGCGATCATCAAGGACCTGCTGGGCGCCTGGGAGACCGGCAAGGACGTCGCCGAGGTGCTCGGGCTGGAGAAGGTCCTCACCGACCCGTGGTCGGACGAGATCCCCGGCACCGCCACCTACGAGGAGCTGGTGGCGAAGTTCGGAACCGGCCTGGACGAGGACCAGGTCGCCCGCACCCTGGAGCGGACGGTCGAGCTCGGCCTGATCGAGCCCGACGGGGACAAGTACCGGGTACCGAGCCCGCGGCTGCTGCACGTCGGCGCCGAACTCGTCGCCGCCGGCATCCCGCTGGACTCCGTCCTCGACATCGCCGGGCAGATCCGCGCCGACTGCGATGTGATCGCCGGGCGGTTCGTGAACCTCGTGCAGGAGCACGTGTTCACGCGGCTGGAGCGCCAGCCCGTCCCGGACGGCGACGAGGTGGGCGAGGTCGCCGAAGTGGTCCGCCGGATGCGTCCGCTGGTGAAGATGGTCGTCGACCCGTTCATCGCGCGGGCCATGGAGATCCGCGTCCAGGCGGCGCTCGGCGACCACCTCGAAATGATCAGGGACCACCTCGGGGAGCGCCCCGCCGCCGGCGGCTGAGCCGCTACAGCAGCGTCGCGCCCCAGACGACCTTCACCTCGTGCGGCGCCCCCTCGGAGTCGGTGAAGGTCAGCGTGCCCTGCCCCGGCAGGCCGATGAGCGCCGTCCGCAGCGTGATCGTCAGGCTCGTGGTGCCGTCCTCGGGCATGCCGCCCTGCATCTGCGACAGGATCAGCTGGTTCGACGACGTCATCGCCGTCCAGGACACCGGGCCGCTCTTCGCCGCAAGGCTGACCTGGGCGGTCTTCGTCCCGTACATCTCGACCTTGGCGGGGCTCACCACGAGGACGCCGGGCGTCTCGGGCGTGCTGGACGACGGCGGCGGCCGCTGCGGCGTCTGCACCGGATCCTCCGGCCGCTCCTGGTTCTTCTCGTGGGTCTGCGGGTCGGGCGGCGGCTGGCCGGGACGGGCCTGCGCGCCCCCGCCGGGCCCCTGCGGCGCCCCCCTGCCGTGCCCCTGGCCCTCCGGCCTCTCCTGCGTGATCGACGGCTGCGGATGCGTGCGGAACGGCGGCCACGACAGCGTCCCGCCGCCGATCCCGGGCCCCATCACGACCGCGACGGCGAGGGCCGCCGCCAGCGCGCCCACCATGCCGCCCCCGGTGAACAGCCACCGGCGCGTGAACGGCGACGGCACGTCCGGCTGGCTCGGCAGGCCCGACGGGGTCAGCGTCCCGCCGCGCGCCGCGATGTCGGCGCGGTAGCCCGCCAGCTCGGGGTCCGTCGCGGTGTGCATGACGCGGTGCCGCAGCGCCGCGGGCAGCACCGGCGCGGGCGCCCGCCCGAGCAGCGCGGCCGCGGTCACCCGGGCCCGGGCGCGGCAGTCGTCGCAGCCGGCGGCGTGCATCTCGGTCGCGGGATCGACCGGGGAGACCTCGCCGCGGCGGCGCGAACGCCACCACGGCCCCCTGCCCGGCTCCGCCGGAGGGGCCTCCTCCCGGGGGGCCGGGGCGCGTGCGGCCAGCACGGGGATCGCCGCGGACCGGGTCTCCTCGGCCGTGCGAGCGGCGGCGGCGCACTCCCGTCCCGCGCGGCCGATCTCCCGCTGCACGGCGGCGTCGAGCTGGGCGCGCGTCCTGCGCACCCGCGCGGCGGCCCGCCGCGCGGACAGGCCGAGCGTCGCCCCGAGGCGGGCCGGGCGCATGCCGTGCCGGTGCGTCAGGAGCATGACCTCCTGGTCGACCGGCTCCAGCCGGGACAGGCACGCGCGCAGGAGGTCGTGCAGCTCGTCGGACCGCGGACGGTCCGGCGCCGCGTCGCCGTCTTCGGCACGGTCCAGGAACGGCACGTCGGAGAATTCGGCGTCCCGGTCCCAGAACAGCACCTTGGGACGGCCGCGGCGGATGCAGCGGCGCCGCGCCGCGCCGTACAGCCAGGAACTCAGATAGAGGTGGTCGCGCATTCGGGGAGCACGGCGGCAGGCGTCGATGAACGCGTCATGGACGATGTCGGCGGCCGCTTTCTCGTCCCCCGACATCGACAGCGCGTAATCGTAGAGGCGCTCGCCGTATTCGTCGTAGAGCGCGGCCAGGGCCGCCTCGTCACCTTCGTTCAAACCCTTGACGAGCTTGCGGTCGGCTGTGGGGGCGGAGGTGGACAACCTGGGCATTCACGCTCCCGGCAGCGGAGTGTGGAAGTTGCCCCCATGGGGGCCATCCGGACATTCAGCCCACCTTGCATACACCCGCGAGCCCGGTCCGCACCACTTGATCCGTTGAAATCGCCGCGAGAGTAACCGACAGTGAGTAGGCGCGCCCCTGCGTGACCACCCGAACAATGACTCGGCGTCAGAATCCAGTAATCGAAGCGGTGTCAATCGGCACGCCGCCCTTCCGGATCACCGTCCGCGCACCGGCACCGGAACACCTTTCCGTCGAATCCGGCTCCCGCGGAGCGCACCCACCGCGCATCGGCGAACAGGAGGCCGGGTCGTCAGGTGATCGTCAGCACCGTGAGGTCGCCGTCCCGGTACATCTGCCGAAGGGTCTTCTTCGAGAACTTGCCGACGCTGGTCTTCGGGACCTCCGCGATGAACGTCCAGCGCTCGGGAAGCTGCCACTTCGCGATCCGCCCGGCGAGGAACTCCCGCAGCTGCGCCGCCGTGACCTCCGCCCCGTCCCGCACGACGACTGACGCGAGCGGACGCTCCTGCCAGCGGTCGTCGGGCACGCCGACCACGGCCGCCTCCACCACGTCCGGATGGGCCATGAGGTGGTTCTCCAGCTCCACCGACGAGATCCACTCCCCGCCCGACTTGATGACGTCCTTCGCCCGGTCGGTGAGGACGAGGTACCCGTCCGGCGACAGCGTCCCCACGTCCCCGGTGCGCAGCCAGCCGTCGTGGAACCTCTCGGGATCCTCGTCCAGGTGGTACGCGCCGGTGATCCAGGGCCCGCGGATCTCGACCTCCCCGACGGCCTCCCCGTCGCGCGGCAGCACCACGTCGCCGTCCCCCACGATCCGCATCTCCAGCCCGGCGAGGACACGGCCCTGGCTCGCCCGCGCCCGCCACACGTCCTCGCCCGCCGCCCCGGGCGGCGGGTGCGCGACCGACGCGACCGGCGAGGTCTCCGTCATCCCCCAGGCCTGCACGATCCGGACGCCGATCTCCTCGAACCCGCGCATCAGCGACTCCGGCACCGCCGACCCTCCGCACGGGACGAGCCGCAGCGAGGTCAGGTCCGAGCCGTGCTCCTTGGCGTACCGCAGCACGTCCGACCAGATCGTCGGCACCGCGCCCGCGACCGTCGGACGCTCGGCCTCGATGAGCCGGACGAGCGGCTCCGCCTGCAGGAACCGGTCCGGCATCACCAGCGACGCGCCCGCCATCACCGCCGCGTAGGGCAGCCCCCAGGCGTTCGCGTGGAACATCGGCACCACCGGCAGGACCACGTCGGACGCGCCCAGCCCCATCGCGTTGCCCGTGCACGTCGACATCGAGTGCAGGTACGCCGACCGGTGCGAGTAGACGACGCCCTTCGGATTCCCGGTGGTCCCGCTCGTGTAGCACATCGCGGCGGCCCACCGCTCGTCGATCTCGGGCCACGCGAACGTCGCCGGAGCCGCCGCGAGCAGCTCCTCGTAGTCGTGCAGCTCCTTGCCGGCGCCCTCCAGCGGCGCGGTGTCGCCCTCCCCGACGACCACCACGTGCCGGACGGTCTCGAACCGCGCCAGCACCGGCGCGAGCAGCGGGATCAGCGACGCGTCCGCGATGACGACCCGGTCCTCCGCATGGTTCGCGATGTAGACGAGCTGGTCGGGGAAGAGCCGCAGGTTGAGCGTGTGCAGCACGGCGCCCATCGACGGCACCGCCAGGTACGCCTCCAGGTGCTCGGTGTTGTTCCACATGAACGTGGCGACCCGCTGGTCCCCGGTCACTCCGAGCCCCCGCAGCGCCCCCGCCAGCCGCGCGGCGCGCTCACCCACCTCCGCGTACGTGCGGCGCCGCGTCCCGTCCCCGGTCCAGGTGGAGACCGCGGCCTCCCCGAAGACCCCGGCCCCGCCGCGCATGATCGTCGTAATGGTCAACGGAAAGTCCTGCATCGTGCTCCACACGGCTGTGCCTTTCTCCCCAGGGGTGGCGACCCCCCTGGAACCCCCCGTCACGAGCCGGGCGATCCTCACGCCACGGTGCGGGTGTGCTGTGCCCGTGCGGGTTCACGTTGCGTCGCTGCGGTCGCCCGGCTCGACGGGTCGTGCGACCTCCAGGCGCCTGGAGCGCCTTCCGGTCACCCGACCCGCGCCGGGATTCGAGTTCCTCCAAGAGTGGGATACAGGTGTCCCCATCCAAGAACGCTTGATCGGACAAATCAACCCTCTAATACAGCTCCCGCAGGCGGGCCATGGCTCGGGAGACGGTGGACTTGACCGTGCCGACGCTCACGCCCAGGATTTCGGCGATCTCGCGTTCGGACATGTCCTCGTAGTAGCGGAGCATGACCGCCAGGCGCTGGCGTTCGGGGAGGCGGCCGAGGGCGCGGCCCAGGGCGTCGCGCATCTCGCTGCGGTCGGTGTGGTCCTCGACGGGGCGTTCGGGGAGCTGGTCGGTGGGGTAGACGTCCAGCTTGCGGCGGCGCCACCAGGAGATCTGGGTGTTGACCATGGCGCGGCGGACGTAACCGTCCAGGGCGGAGCGGTCCTCGATGCGGTCCCAGGCGAGGAAGGTCTTGGCGAGGGCGGCCTGGAGGAGGTCCTCGGCCTCGGCGCGGTCGCTGGTGAGCTGGGTGGCGGCCCTGAGCAGAACGGGGCCGCGTTCCAACACGTATGCGCGGAACTCCTCGTGCCGCGTCGCGTTCACACCCACCACCGGACTCAGGGGCTGGGGAGCCGCGCCGACTCCCGGTATGACGACGATCGCATGCGCGGCGTCATTACGGGCCTACTAGAACAACATATCCGGGTCAACCAGTTCATATTCTTCAACCGAGGTAGATCAAATTTCCTCCACTCGTTGACTTATCGCGACAAATCCGTCGACAGCCGGGTCACGGCGCGTGACTCTTGACTCACTGTCCTAACAGCTGTTGCCGAACGTCACGATGATCGATGCCGGAGTGCCGCGATGCCGACGACCCACCTCCGCCGGGCGGCGCACCGCCGGGCGTTGTTCGCGGCCCCCGAACGTCCGGAGGCCGACCGCCGCGCGCGCGCGGTGAGCGGGATCGTCCTGGACGCGAGCCCGCATCTGCTGGTGGTGGCCGAGGCGGGGGCGCGGGGGGCCGAGACCCGCATCGCGATGAGCGAGGACACCGCGATCTGGCACGGCGGGCGCGGGGGCCCCGCCGCGCTGCGGCCGGGCCGGCCCGTGGTCGTCCGGCGGACCGGCACCGGCCGCGCCGAGCGGATCTGGGTGGGCATCGGCCGCGTCAGCGGCACGATCCTCGCGTGCGGGCGCGGCACCGTGGAGGTGGACATGGGGCCGCACCGCGGGCGCGCCCACGTGGTGGTCCCGCCGTCCGTCCTCGGCCCGGTGCTGGTCCGGCACCCGCGCCTGGAGCCCGGCTACCTGATCGACGTGATCTGCGTGGGGTCCCCCGGCGGCCCGCAGGCGGTGCGTCCGGGCACGTCGCAGCCCGGCTACCGGGTGGCCGACCTCGCCGCGCCGGAGGCGGCCGCGCCGGTGCCGCGGGAGCCGAGCGGGACCGCGACCTGGTTCGGCGGCGTGGAGGGGGAGTGGCGGAACGGGGCGTCCTACCCGGCGGTCGACTCCGAGGGGGACGCCGGGGGCTGCGCGGACGCCCCGTCCGGATGCGCGCCGATGCCGTACCTGTCGATCGGCAGCGAGATCATCGTCCGCAACGAGTGCGCGGGGCGGTCGGCGCCGGTGCCGGTGATCGAGTGCGGCTGCACGGCGGCCCGGTTCTGCGACCGGTGCGTGGAGTGCGACGCCTCGCCGCGGGGGCGGATCGTCGAGCTGACCCCGGCCGCCTTCGCCGGGCTCGGCGGCGACCTGGCGGCCGGCTGCTTCAACGCGACCGTCCGGCCGGGCGCGCCGCAGAGGGTGGTGGGGCCATGCTGACGGCGATACAGAACACCCAGGTCCTGCTGCTGGCGGCGGTGCTCCTGGCGGCGTGCCTGGCGAAGCTGACGGTGCGGGAGCGGGCGGCGGGCGCGCCGGACCACGTGCACGGCGTCCCGGTGCCGGCCGGGCTCGCGCGGCTGTCGGCGCTGCGCCGCGGCCGGGGCATGACGGTCGGGCTCGGCATCGGCGAGGGCGTGCTCGGCCTCGCGCTGCTGCTGACCTCGCACCTGTCGGTGCGGCTGGCGACGACGGTGGCCTTCGCCGCCGCGACCTGGGTCGTCGGCGAGCTGCGGGTGCACAGGCCGGACGCGGGTTGCGGCTGTTTCGGCGCGCTCAGCGCCAAAAAGGTGGACCGGCGCAGCGTGCTGCGGGCGATGCTGTTCACCTGCGCGGCGGTCGTCTCGCTCGGCGCGCCGCACGCGGGCGTGGACGTGCTGCGGGACGTCCACGCGCAGGTGTGGCTCGTGTTCGCGGTCGAGGTCGCACTGTTCGTGGCGCTGTCCCCCGAGCTGGCGCAGCTGGCCGGGCGGCACCGGCTGCCGCGCGCCGTGCCGTGCGAGCGGCGCCGCAGCCCGATGCCGGAGACCTTCGCGAGACTGTACGACAGCGCGGCGTGGACCGAGCACGAGAACGCGATCAGGAGCGCGGTGCCGCTGGACGTGTGGCGGGAGGGCTGCTGGCGGTTCGTGGCCTTCCCCGGACGGGTGCGCGAGCGGGAAGTGGAGATCGTCTTCGCGGTGTCGACGTCGGAGCGGGACCGGGCCGTCCGGTCGGCGGTGGTGGCGCCCGCCGGACGTGCCCAGTAGGCGGGGAGAGACGGCCCGGCCGGGGACGCCGTCAGAACTGCTGGGCGGTGCCCCCGCGCGAGTGCCGGAAGAGGAGGCGCCGGGTGCGGGCGTGCAGCGCCTCGCGCAGCCGGACCATGTACCGGTTCTCCGACCCGGTCTCCGGTGGGCGGCCGCCCTGGTCCTGCCGCATCGCGGACTCGTCGTAGCCGAGGACCGAGGCGGAGATCTCGTCCTCGTCCAGGAGATCGTCGTCGGTCTCGTGGCCGCGGGGCCGGCGTCGCACTGTCATGTCTTCCTTCGGCATCGCCCAGTTGCCCGCCGCGGGTCGCCACAAGGTCTCCTACCCCGTTGACCTGGCAGACAACACGCGGGACGCCGCCGGTAGGTCGGCTGCGCCGATTCACCAACGGCCTTCGGACTCCTCCTCTCCCACGTCGAGGGGGGCGTCGGCCGAGGCGGGGTGGTCGCCGTCCGCGCCCGGGGGGGCGGGCCGCCCTGCTCCTGCTGGCATCGCCTCCTCGTCGAGCGTGGACCTGGTCGCCTCTGCAACTCTCTAGCGCTTTCTACGAAAAAGCCTAGAAAGCATTAGAGAAAACCAGAGGAGGGACGAGCGAAATCTACGGCTCTCTATCCCTGTCACTAGAGAGTCGGATACTCGCCGCGACGAGGCGGCTCGATGCGGCCTTCTACCGCTCTCTAGCGTTGTCGCTAGAGAGCCCGATAGGCGGAGAGGTCAGGCGGGCTGGGCCCGGAGGAACTTGCCGAAGTGCGGGACGGTGAACGCCACCATGCCGCGTTCGGCGCTGTAGATGAGGCCCTTCTTGATGAGCCCGTCGCGGGCGGGCGACAGGCTGGACGGTTTGCGGCCCAGCTCGTCGGCGACGGACGCGGTGGGCACCGGGTCGTCGCCGAGCATGGCCATGGCGCGCATGTAGTCGCGCTCGGCCGGGGTGGCGCGCTCGTAACGGCTGCCGAAGAAACCGACGGCGAGCTCGCTCTCCGCCTCGGGCGCGGCGACCCTGATGTCGTCGGCGGTGATGGGGCTGTCGGGCGCGACGTCCCAGACGACCTTGGCGTACGCCTGGACGAAGTAGGGGTAGCCGTCGGCCGCGCCGTACAGCGCGTCCAGGGCGTCCTGGGTGAAGGTGACGTCCTCGCGCTCGGCGGGGGCCAGCAGCGCGACGTCGGCCGACTCGCGGTCGAGCCGGTCGATGCGGGCGTACCGGAAGAGCCGCTCGGAGTAGGACTTGCTCGCCGACAGGACGGCGGGCAGGTGCGGCAGGCCCGCGCCCACCACGATCAGCGGGCCGCCGACCTGCGACAGCTCGTGGCACGCGGCGCACAGCGCGGACACGTCGTCGGCCGGGATGTCCTGCATCTCGTCGACGAACAGGGCGATCCCGACGCCGACGTCGGTCGCGACGGAGGCGGCGTCCACGAACAGCTCGGTGAGGTCGATCTCCAGGTCGCCGGAGTCGGCGCGGCCGCGCGCGGCGGGCACGTCGATGCCGGGCTGCCAGCGGTGCGCCCGCGCCTTGGCCTTGCCGGACGGCTCGGGGCCCGCCTGCGCGAACGCCTTGAGCACGCCGAGGAACTCCTCGATGCGGTCGGGCGCGCGGTGCCGGGGCGCCAGCTCCCGGACGGCCCGGTGCAGCGCGGACGCCACCGGACGGCGGATCGACTGGTCGGGCCGGGCCTCGATCTTCCCCGTCCCCCACAGCCGCTGGATCGCCTGCGACCGGAAGGCGTTGAGCAGCACGGTCTTGCCCACTCCGCGCAGCCCGGTGACGATCATGCTGCGCTCGGGGCGGCCGCGGGCCACGCGTTCGAGCACCACCTCGAACTGCCGGAGCTCGCGGTCGCGGCCGGCCAGCTCGGGCGGGCGCTGCCCGGCGCCCGGGGCATAGGGGTTCCGCACGGGGTCCACGCTCTCGGACTCTATGAGGCGATATAGCTGCGGCCGTAGATTTGCGTAGAGAACGCTGCGGCGTGTCGCGTGGTCGCGCCGCCGTCCGCAGCGCGCGGAGCCCTCGGGCTCCCGTGCGGCCATGGTCGCCACCATGTCGCCTCCAGGCGAGCGCGTTCGAACAGGGCGGTCGAACTTGTGTTCGATTATTCGAACACAGTAGCGCACGCCCTCCCCTCCGTCACGCGAACACGGAAGACGACCCCGGCCGCGGGCACCACCCCCGCGGCCGGGGAGCTCGGCATCCCGACCCGGGGGTCAGGCCAGGGGCTCGTCCGCGTCGGACCGGTGGGGGACCTTCTCGGCGGGGACGGTGCCCATGCGCCCGGCCTGGAAGTCCTCGAACGCCTGGACGATCTCGTCGCGGGTGTTCATCACGAAGGGGCCGTACCGGGCGATCGGCTCCCGGATCGGCAGGCCCCCGAGGACGAGGATCTCCCAGCCCGCGGCACCGGCGGCCGGCTGCCCGTCGGCGGCGCGGACGACGAGGCCGTCCCCGTCGCCCCCGTGGTGCGAGCCGGCGAACACGGCGAGCTGCCCCTCGTCCAGCGCGGCCTCCTCCACGCCCGCCGTCCCGCGGCCCGACAGGACGTACACCAGCGCGTTGAAGTCGCGCGGCCAGGGCAGCGCCAGGCGCGCCCCGGGCGCGACGGTCGCGTGCAGGTAGTTGATCGGCGTGTAGGTGACCCCGGGGCCGTCGTATCCGGCGAGCGACCCGGCGATGACGCGCACCAGGGACGACCCGTCGTCGGCGGCGAGCAGCTTGACGTCGCGGGCCTCGATGTCCTGGTAGCGCGGCGGGACCCACTTCTGGGCGCGCGGCAGGTTGACCCAGAGCTGGACGCCGTGGAACAGGCCGCCCTTGGCCACCAGCTCGGGCGGCGGCTGCTCGATGTGCTGGAGCCCGGACGCGGCCGTCATCCACTGCGTGGCGCCATCGGCGATGAGGCCGCCGCCACCGGTGGTGTCCCGGTGCTGGAACGCTCCGTCGATGATGTAGGTGACGGTCTCGAACCCCCGGTGCGGATGCCACGGGGTGCCTTTCGCCTCACCCGGTGCGTACTCGACGGCGCCCATGTGGTCCAGGAGCAGGAACGGGTCGGCCAGGGACAGGTCGATGCCCGGGAACGGGCGCCTGACCTGGAAGCCCTCGCCCTCCAGGTGGCGCTCGGCGGTCACGATCTTCGCGACGCGGCGCCAGTCGGTGCCCTCCTGCGGCAGCAGCGGCAGGCGGGGCAGGGTCAGCGGGTCGGCCATCACGGCAGGCATCGGGTTCTCCCTCGTCCGGGTGTCCGTCCGCGATCGGGCGGTGCACTGGTCCCTGCAACATAGTTGATGCTTCAACTATTTCCTCGGACGGAGGTACCCGTCCTGCTAGGCTGAAGATAGCGCGAGTTAGTTGAATCTTCAACATATGGGCTATACTCGGGGCATGACCGAACCTCGCTGGCTCGATGCCGCCCAGCAGCGCGATTGGCGGGCATACGTGGACGGCAGCGTCCGGCTCACCGAGGTCATGGACCGCGATCTCAAGACCAAGCACGGCCTGTCGAACTCCGAGTACGAGATCCTCGTCCGGCTGTCGGAGGCGCCCGACCGGCGGCTGCGGATGGCCGAACTCGCCGACAACGCCAGCCAGTCGCGCAGCCGGCTCTCCCACACCTGCTCCCGTCTGGAGAGCAAGGGCCTGGTCAAGCGGGACAGCTGCCCGAACGACAAGCGCGGCGTCTACGCGCACCTGACCGACGAGGGCTTCGCCGCGCTGGAGCGCGCCGCCCGCGACCACGTCGAGGTCGTCCGGACGTTCTTCATCGACGTGGTCGAGCCCCAGGACCTGGAGGCCATCGGGCGCGCGTTCGGCGTCGTGCTGAAGCGGCTCGGCGGCTCGTCCTAGAGCGGGGCGGTCACGCCGGTCAGGAACCCGACGGACAGCAGGGTCAGCAGGCCCCAGGCGAGCATCATCCCGATGCCGAAGGTCCGCCACCGCCCGCCGACCTTCCAGGCCAGCAGGCCGCCGAGCCCGAACGCCAGCACCAGCAGCGTCACGAACTGCGGCAGCAGGCTGGGCCTGCGGCTCATCATCAGCGGCGGGTACATCATCACGGCGTCGACGAAGACGAAGGCCGCCATGCCGGCCGCCAGCGCCTTGACGTCCCGGCCGAGGAACGCCCGCGCGCGCTCCGCGGCGACCTGCGCCCTCTCCGTCTGCAGCAGCGGCTGCGCCCGCGCCGCCTGCTCGACCTCCACGCTGTGCGCGACCGCGAAGATCTCGTCTTCGAGGCTGGGGAGGTCCCTCTCCTGAGGTTCCGCCATTCCGGCTCCCTGGGGCCGGACGCCGCCGGGCGACATGCCCGGCGGATGATGGGATCCACGGCCCGTCCGTCCCGGCCCTTTTCCGGCGGGCGCGCCTTCAAACGCACCGTAGCGAATACCCGGCCCGGCCCGCGCTCCCCCTGACCTGCGTATGCTGCAAAGATGCCAGGTAGAGGGGCTATGGGAACCGCGACTTTCCTCGCCACGCTGGTGGCCGTGCCGCTCGCCGCGGCCGGATGTGGCCGCGGCGGCGACGACACGGGCGAGTCGGCGCCGCCGGCGACCCCGCCGACCGCGTCCGCTCCGAGCACCCCGTCGCCGTCCCCGAGCAGGCAGGGCTTCCAGTCCACGATCAAGAAGGTGTCGGCCGGGGACCTCGACCACTCGTGGCGGCGCGGCTGCCCCGTGTCGCCCTCCGGGCTCCGGATGATCGAGATGACCTACTGGGGGATGGACGACGAGCCGCACACCGGTGGGCGGCTCGTCGTCAACGCCAAGGCGGCCGGCGATCTGGTGAAGGTGTTCAGGAAGCTGTACGCCATGCGCTACCCGATCGAGCGCATGGAGCCGGTCGACAAGTACAAGGGCAGCGACTTCGACTCGATCGAGGCGAACAACACCTCGGCGTTCAACTGCCGCCAGGCGACCGGGTCGAGCTCGTTCTCCAACCACGCCTACGGTCTCGCGGTCGACATCAACCCGTGCCAGAACCCGTACGTCTACGCGGACGGACGTGTCGCGCACAAGGACTGCGTCAAGTACAAGAACCGCAAGAACGACGACCCGGGCGTCATCCACGCCGGCGACAAGGTCGTCAAGGCGTTCGCCTCGATCGGCTGGAGCTGGGGCGGCACCTGGAGCGGCGCCCGCGACTACCAGCACTTCTCCAGTTCGGGCCGCTGAGCGTCACATCATCATCAGGGCGATCACGAGGATCGCGACGACGGCCACCACGGCGACGATGCCGACGATCAGGCCGATACTGGGTCCGGACTTCTCCGGCTGCGCCTGGCTGGCGAAGTTCTGGAACTGGTGCGTCGTGCCTGCAGGATCCTGCGGTGTCTGCGACATGCCGAAGAGGGTAACGAACCCTTCCGCCCGAGTCGGACCATTTCACCACGAGAGCAACCCGAGTCACCCACCCCGAGGGGCCGGGCGTTGCGAGAGTCGCCCCCTGTGAGACCGTGGCCGCGCTTTCCGCGGCCCTGCCTCCGCCTGCCCTTGAGCGGAGAGTGTGGGATTCGAACCCACGAGGACTGTCCCCAGCCCTGGGCGCTTTCAAGGCGCCTGCACTAGTCCACTATGCGAACTCTCCAGGTGACCGCCTGGCGGCGGTCATCGCCCACGATAGCGGGCGGGGGCGGCTGCGTTCGACCGCATATGACGACCGCCTCTAGGGGACGCGGTAGCCGGCGATGGACGGCCAGCGCACCGTGAGCACCACCGACTCCTCCTCGGCCTCCCATGAGTGGTCGACGCCGCGTCCCCACACCACGTAGTCGCCCTGCTCGGCGAGGACGACGTCGCGGCCGGGGAACTCCAGCCGGAAGCGGCCGCTGATCAGCACGAGCAGGGCGGTGCGCTTCTCGCCGTCCGTCCACGCGGCGCGGCGCTCGCCCTTCGGGTGCACGCCCCACTTGATCTCGACCTCGGCGCTGTGCCGCAGGTCGCCCGGCGTCTTGAAATGCCCGAGCAGCCAGCCGCGGTCGGCGGCCGCGTCCGGCGCCGCCCTCCCCACGTACACACCGTCGTCATCCGTCACAGATGGCAACCGTAGCCGAGGTCAGGACTGCGGGCGCTGGAAGGCGAAGCCGTCGCCCACCACGGCGGCGAGCGTCAGATACGCCTCGCGGGTCGCGGGGGCGAGCTGCTCCAGCTCGACCTCGGCGCCCTCCTCCAGGTGGTCGTCGTAGGGGATGCGGACGACGGCGCGGCAGCGGCTCTCGAAGTGGGCCTGGAGCTTGTCCAGGTCGACCTGGCTGCGGGTGCGGTTGCGGACCATCGACAGGACGACGACGCCGTTGCGGACCAGGTGGCCGTGGTCGTGCGCCTCCAGCCAGTCGAGGGTCGCGCTCGCGGACCGGGCGCCGTCCACCGACGGGGAGCTGACCAGGACGAGCTGGTCGGCCAGGCTCAGCACGCCCGCCATCGCCGAGTGCAGCAGCCCGGTGCCGCAGTCGGTGATGCAGACCGAGTAGTACTGCTCCAGGACGACGGCGACGGCCGCGTAGTCCTCGGCGCTGAACGCCTCGCTGACCGCCGGGTCGCGGTCGGACGCGAGGATCTCCAGGCGCGCCTCGTTCTGCGAGGTGAACGCGCGGACGTCGGCGTAGCGGTGGATCTGGTCGCGGTTGTTGAGCAGGTCGCGGACGGTCGCGGCGGTCTCCAGCCTGACCTTGTCCGACAGCGTCCCGCGGTCGGGGTTCGCGTCCACCGCGATGACGCGGTCGCCGCGCAGCGATCCCAGCATCGAGCCGAGGCCGGTGGTCGTGGTCGTCTTGCCGACGCCGCCCTTCAGCGACATGACGGCCACCCGGTGGTGGCCGCCCGCCACGGCGGTGCGCGCCCGTCCGATCAGGTCCTTGCGGCGCAGGTCGACCTGCGACTCGCCCGGATGGATGCTGCCCGCGGTCGCCTTGTAGACCGCGCGCCGCCAGCCGGACGAGGGCGCGATGCGGCGCTCGCCGAGCAGGTTCTCGGAGCTGAGGCTGTCGGCGCTCTGCGGCTCCTGCTGCTGGGGCCCCGCGGGGTGGCCCGGCTGCATCATCTGGCCGAGCGCCTGCGGGTACTGCCCCTCCCCCTGCGGCGGCCCGGCCGGATACCCGTAGCCCTGCGGCGGGTACGGCTGCCCGGCGCCCGGGGCGGCGGGGGACGCGTAAGGCTGCCCGGTGTTCGGGTCCACCGGCGGGTACGGCAGGCCGCCCGCGGCCGGGTCCGGTGCGTAGGGCTGGCCCGTGGCGGGGTCCATCGGGGGATACGGCTGGCCGCCCGCGGTCGGGTCCGGCTGGAACGGCTGCCCGGTGTTCGGGTCGAACGCCGGGAACTGCTGACCCGCGGCGTTCGGGTCGAGCGCGTACGGCTGCCGGGTGTTCGGGTCGACCGGCGGGTACGGCAGGCCGCCGGCGTTGGGGTCCGGCGCGTACGGCCCGCCGGTGCTCGGGTCCGTCGGAGGGAACTGTGCCGCGTCCGCGCCCGGGCCGAACAGGAAGGGCTGCGCCATGTTCGGGTCCGGCGCGTACGGTTGGCCCGTGCCGGGGTCGACCGGCGGGTACGGCTGGCCGCCCGGCGCGTTCGGACCCGGCTGGAACGGCTGGCCGGCCGGCGCGTTCGGACCGGGCGGGATCGGCTGACCGGTGCCCGGGTCGACCGGGAGGAACTGCTGGTCGCCCGCATTCGGGTCGGGCGCGTAAGGCTGACCCGTGGCGGGCTCCGCGGGCGGGTAGGGCTGGGCGCCCGCACCGGGGTCGTACGGCTGGCCGGTGGTCGGCTCCACCGGCGGGTAGGGCTGGCCGGGGGCGTTCGGGTCGAGGGCGAGGGGGTGGCCCGTAGCCGGGTCGAGGGGGACGTACGGGCGGCCCGAGGCGTCGGTGTCCTGCGGGTAGGGCCGGCCCGTCGCGGGGTCGACCGGCTGGTAGACCTGGCCGGGCGCGTCCTGACGGCCGAACTGGTCGGACGGGTAGGGCGGAAGCTGGTCGAGGGGCGGGGCCGCGTTGCCGTTGGCGTCGTACGGGGACGGCTGGGGCTGGTAGCCGCCCGCCGCGTACGGGGGCGGGAGCATCCCGCCGTCGAACGGCTGCGGCATCGGGCCGCCCTCGTAGGGCGCCGGCTGCGGCGGGCCGAAGCTCTCCGGAGGGTCCTGGTAGGCGGGGGGCGCCGCGAGCCAGGACTCGGCGTTCAGGCCGGGCGGCTCCGCGGGGGCGGGCGGCGCGTCCTCCTGCTCCTCGGGCCCCTGCGGCGGCTGCGCGCCCTCGGGAGCGGGGGACGGTCCCGTCGTGTCACCGCTCATCGCGTCCAGAGAGGCCAGCCGCTCCTCCAGTGAGCGCCCGTCGTGCTCGTTCCTCGCCACCGTTTTCCCCCTCGGGCACGCCTCTGATGATCCACACGGTGCAGGCGGGCAAAAAGACCCCCACGCAGGATACCGGTGCGTCAATACCGGGCATCCCACGCGTAGATCGGCCTTGCCGCGACGGCCCCCGGGGGGCGGGGGACGCCTTGGAGGCGCCCGGTAGCGTGAACGGTATGCATGCGATCGTGATTCGCGAGCCGGGCGACGCGGACGTCCTGGAGTGGAGGCCGGTGCCGGATCCGGAGCCGAAGCCGGGCGAGGTGCTGATCGACGTGGCGGCGAGCGCCGTCAACCGCGCCGACGTCATGCAACGCAAGGGCTTCTATCCGCCGCCGCAGGACGCGCCCCCGTACCCGGGCCTTGAGGTGTCCGGCCGGATCGCCGAGCTGGGCGAGGGCGTGACCGGCCCGGGCGTCGGCGACGAGGTGTGCGCGCTGCTCGGCGGCGGAGGCTACGCCGAACGGGTCGCGGTCCCCGCCTCGCAGGTGCTGCCGGTGCCGCGCGGCGTGGACGTCGTGGAGGCGGCCGGGCTCCCGGAGGTCGCCTGCACGGTGTGGTCGAACGTGGCCATGCTGGCCGGCCTGCGCGAGGGCGAGACGCTGCTCGTCCACGGCGGCGGCAGCGGCATCGGGACGTTCGCCATCCAGCTCGCCAAGGCGCGCGGGGCGCGCGTGGTGACGACGGTGGGCAGCCCGGAGAAGGCCGAGCGGTGCCGGGAGCTGGGCGCGGACGTCACCGTGAACTACCGCGAGGACGACTTCGTCGAGAGCGGCCCCTACGACGTGATCCTCGACCTCGTCGGCGCCAAGTACCTGAAGCGCAACGTGGACGCCCTCGCCACCGGCGGGCGGCTGATGGTGATCGGACTTCAGGGCGGCGCGAAGGCGGAGCTGGACATCGGCATGCTGCTGCGCAAGCGGGCGCTGGTGCACGCCACGACTTTGCGGGCCCGTCCGTTGGAGGAGAAGGCGGGGATCGTGGCCGGCGTCCGGGAGCACGTGTGGCCGCTCCTGGAGTCGGGACGGATCCGGACGGTCGTCGACCGGCGGATCCCCATGGCGGAGGCGTCCCGCGCGCATGAGTTGATGGAACAGAGCGGTCATGTCGGCAAGATCCTGCTGACCGTGTGAGGATGTGGAGTTTATGAGCGAGCCTTCGAAGAAGCAGTCGGAAGAGCCCCAGGTGCTCGTCCTAGGCCCGAACGGCATCACCGTCGAGGGCGGCGGCGAGGGCGAGACCGAGGGCAAGTCGGTGACCGAGATGGTCGAGCAGCCGGCGAAGGTCATGCGGATCGGCGGGATGATCCGGCAACTGCTGGAGGAGGTCAAGGCCGCCCCGCTGGACGAGGCGAGCCGGGCCCGGCTGCGGGAGATCCACCAGTCGTCCATCAAGGAGCTGGAGGACGGCCTCGCGCCCGAGCTGGTCGCGGAGCTGGAGCGGCTGTCGCTGCCGTTCACCGAGGGCACGGTGCCGAGCGAGGCGGAGCTGCGGATCGCGCAGGCGCAGCTCGTCGGCTGGCTGGAGGGCCTGTTCCACGGCATCCAGACGACCCTGTTCGCCCAGCAGATGGCGGCGCGGGCGCAGCTGGAGCAGATGCGCCGCGCCCTCCCCGCGGGAATGGTGCCCCCCGGCGTCGAGGAGGACCCGAAGCCCGGGCCGCGCTCGTCCGGCCCCTACCTGTAGGACGCGCGACTCCGGCCGCACCCCGCAGCGGGTGCGGCCGCTCTATGGGAAGAGTCGCTCCAGGACCTCTGCCACGCCGTCGTCGTCGTTGCGGGACGTCTTGTGCGACACGGCGGCCAGCACGAGCGGGTGCGCGTTCGCGACCCCGTAGGACGTGCCCGCCCAGGTCAGCATCGGCAGGTCGTTGGGCATGTCGCCGAACGCGGTGACGTCCCCCGCCGTGATGCCGTGCTCGGTGCACAGGGCCGCCAGGGCGCTGGCCTTGGTGACGCCGAGCGCGCTCATCTCCAGCAGCCCCCGCCCGGAGGAGTGCGTCACGGTCACGAGGTCGCCGACGGCCTGGACCGCCTTTGCCGAGAGCGCGTCGGGGTCGGCGGCCGGGTGGAACGCGAGCAGCTTGGTTCCGCCCCGGCTGACCAGCTCGGCGTCGTCGGCGGGACGGCCGCCGAGCGCCGCCGCGTCCCACCGGCCGAGGTCGTAGCTGGCCTCGAACACGAAGCCGGTCGGGTACTCCACCGCGAAGCGCAGCTCGGGCACGACGCGGCGCAGCCGCCCGATCACCTCGGCGAGCACGTCCGGCGCGATCTCGTTGGCCTGCAGGACGGTCTCGGTGTGCAGGTCGTAGAGGACGGCGCCGTTGGCGCAGATCGCGACGCCGCGGTGGTCGACGGCCGCGGCGATCTCCGTCATCCAGCGCGGCGGCCGTCCGGTGACCATGACGAGCATCGACCCGGCCCGCTCGACCCGGGAGAGGGCGGCGACGGTCCGGGCGGAGATCGTGCCGTCGGAGCGCACGATCGTGCCGTCGAGGTCGGTGGCGATCACGCGCGGCGAGGACTCAGACATGTCACCTTCCTGGGCAGATGGGACACACCCTAGGCCAGGGGCATGACACACCCGGCTCCCGGCATCGCCCGAGAGCCCCGGGCGACGCGAACGGGACCCCGCCCCAAGCCGGGACGGGCCCCGCTTCACCGACGCTCAGCGCTTGACCGGCTCCAGGACCTCCAGGCCCAGGAACTTCTGCAGCGCCTTCGGGACGCGCACCGAGCCGTCGGCCTGCTGGTGGTTCTCCAGGATCGCGACCATCCAGCGCGTCGTCGCCAGCGTCCCGTTCAGGGTCGCCACCGGCTGGTTCCTGCCGTCGGCGTCGCGGTGCCGCACCGCCAGGCGCCGCGCCTGGAACTCGGTGCAGTTCGACGTCGAGGTGACCTCGCGGTAGGTGTTCTGCGTCGGCACCCACGCCTCGCAGTCGTACTTGCGGGCCGCGCTGGCGCCGAGGTCGCCCGCCGCCACGTCGATCACCCGGTACGGGATCTCGACCTTGGCGAGCATCTCCTTCTCCCACTCCAGCAGCCGCAGGTGCTCGGCGTGCGAGTCGGCCGGGTCGCAGTAGGAGAACATCTCCACCTTGTCGAACTGGTGGACGCGGATGATGCCGCGCGTGTCCTTGCCGTAGGAGCCGGCCTCGCGGCGGAAGCAGGACGACCACGCCACGTACCGCCGCGGCAGCTCGTCGACGATCTCGTTCATGTGGAACGCGGCGAGCGGCACCTCCGACGTCCCGACGAGGTACAGCTCTTCCTGCGGGAGCTGGTACACCTCGGCGGCGTGCGCGCCGAGGAACCCGGTGCCCTCCATCGCCTCCGGCTTCACCAGGACCGGCGGGTACATCGGCACGAACCCGCTCGCGACGGCCTGCTCCATGGCGAGGTTCAGCAGCGCGTACTGGAGCCGCGCGCCCACGCCCGTCAGGTAGTAGAACCGCGCGCCCGACACCTTCGCGCCGCGCTCCATGTCGATGGCGCCGAGGCTCTCGCCGAGCTCCAGGTGGTCCTTCGGCTCGAAGTCGAACGCGGTCGGCTCGCCGACGTGCTCCAGGACGACGAAGTCCTGCTCGCCGCCGGGCGGGGCGCCCTCCTCGATGAGGTTCGGGACGCCCTTGAGCAGTGCGTCGAGCTCCTCGCCGAGGCGGTCGGCCTCCGCCTCGCGCTCCTTGACCTGCTGCGCCAGCTCCTTGGCACGGGCCAGCAGCGCCTGCCGCTCGTCGCCCTGCGCCCTGGACACCGACTTGCCGAGACTCTTCTGCTCCGCCCTGAGCTGCTCGAACGAGGTCAGCGCGGAGCGGCGCCTCCCGTCCATGTCGAGCAGCCGGTCGACGACGGCGTCATCCTCACCGCGGGCGCGCTGCGAGGTGCGCAGCCGCTCGGGATCCTCTCGAAGAGCTCGCAGGTCAATCACAGACCCGAGGCTACCGGCCCGGCGCCCCCGTCCGCGCGCGAGTATCGGCGGTTCGCGCCCGCTGACGGACGCCATCGACGGACGCAGCTAACGGACGCCGCTAACGGACGCCGCTCGCCAGCAGCGCGTGCGCGGGCAGCGCGACCTTCCCGTCGCCGGCCGCGTAATCGGCGACGATCTCGTCGTAGGCGGCCTTGACGCGGGCGACGGTCGGCGCGTCCTGCCGCCCGACGACCACGCCGTTCGTGCCGACCCGGGCCAGCGCGCCCGTCTCCCACCACTCCTCGGGGTCGACGACGTGCTCCCAGGTCACCTCCTCGACCGCGACATCGGCGAAACCGGCCTCGGCGAGAAGCCGCGGGAACGCCACCGGCTCGCCGTACTCCAGGAACGGCGGCTCGGGGATGTCGTCCGGCCACGGCACGCCCGCCGCCTCGATCGCCTCCCGGACGACCGCGAGGGCGCCGCTGCCCGGCATCACCCAGCAGGTCACCGCCACCCGCCCGCCCTGCCGCAGCGCGCGCCGCAGCCGGACCAGCGCCCCGCCGGGGTCGCCCACGTGGTTGATGACGAAGTTGCCGGCGACCGCGCCGAACGTCCCGTCCTCGAAGGGGACCTCGGGCAGGACGGCGACCCGCACGTCCAGCCCGGGGACGTTCCGGCGCGCCGTCTCGGCCATGCCCGGCTCGGCGTCCATGGCCGACACCCGCGCGCCGCGCCGCACCGCCTCCCGCGAGACGAACCCGGGCCCGGTGCCGACGTCGAGCAGCCGCGTCCCGTCCGCCACCCCGGCCGCGTCCAGCAGCGGCTCGATCATGTACCGCGTGACGTGGGCGAACCCCCGCTCGTACGCGGGGGCCCGCCCGGCCCACAGCTCCCGCTCGTATAGATCGAAGTCCTTCGCCACGCCCGGCAGCCTACGTCAGCGGACGTCCACGGCGTCGCCCTGCGAAGTCGAGCCCAGGTAGCCCGAGGTCTCCTTGTAGACCGCCTTCCACGTGCCGTCCACGGACGCCTTGAACGTCTTGCTGAACCACCCGTTGGCGTCGGTCTTGGTAGCCGCCATCTGGGTCCAGGTCGAGGTACCGGCACGTTGGAAGTAGACGTACACGGGCGCGTTCGGCCCCGGACCCGCCACGTCCCGGAACCGGTAGAGCCGCCCCTTGACCGTGATGACCCCGCCCTTCTTCACGGGTTCGGGCGAGACGTTGAAGTCGTACCACTGCGTCCGGTACTTGACGTCGACGAAGTCGACGTTGCTGATGGCAGGCATGGTCAGATCGCTGCCCGGGTACCGGACGCGCCAGTACGCGTCCTTCGTCACAGGCGTCTCGGCGTTGAAATAGAAGTTCGCCGGACGGGCCAGGGTCTGGGTCGCCCAGACTTTCCACGTCTTCCCGTCCAGGGAGTACTCCAGGTACACCGGCAGGTTCGCGACGTTGGTGAAGTCGGGCCGGACGTCCAGTCGCCCGTGCACGACGATCGAGTCACGGTAGGCGAGCGGTTCCGGGAAGGCGTTGAAGCCGGTGATCTCGGAAGAGTTCCGGATGCTGACCGTTCCCAGGCTCACCTGGCTGCCGGTGAGGACATCGTTCTCCAGGACGCGGGCCGTCACCGTGCCCGACTTGCCGAGCTGCTGCCCGGCGACGAAGAAGGCACGGAAGGTGCCGTCGGCGGAGGTCTGGACCCGCGTGGTGCCTCCGGGGCCGTTGATCTCGTCCGGCACATCGACCTGGACCTCGGCGCCGGCCGCGGGAACGGGGCCGGTCGGGTCCTGCCGGAGGACCCTGCCTCGGATGGTCACCGCCGTGGACGGCACCACGGTCAACCCCGGCGCCAGCTGCGCCGTGATGGTCGTGGCCTGCTTGTCGAGCGTGACGCCGAGGGCCGGGCTGACATCGGTCGCGTCGGCGTGGGCGGTGCCGGGGACGACGAAGAGCGAGGCCGAGAGGGCGGCGGTTGCGAGCAGTGCTGATGGGCGACGCAAAGGGGAAACCTCTCCACTGAATACTGGTGTGGACCTTACGTCCAAGATCCACCACCGGACAGCCGCTGACCGTTAGCGGACATCCACGTAGTCGGCCGGCTGGTTGGAGCGCAGGTACGCGGCACTGCCCTTGTAGACCGCCGTCCAGTAGCCGTCCCTGGACGCCATGAACTTCTTGGCGAACCAGCCGTCGCTCGCCGTCTTCACCACCGCGACGCCGGTCCACTTCGAGGACCCCTTGGCCTTGAAGTAGATGGAGACCGGCGCGCCCGGGCCCGGCATTCCCGCGGGCATGTAGCGGTACAGCAGGCCCTTGACGGTGATCGCCGCGCCCTTCTTCACCGGCTCCGGGGAGGCGTTGAACTGGTGGACGTACGTCCTGTACCTCACGTCGACGTGGTCGGTGCTGCTGACAGAGGGCACCACGAGGTAGCCGTCGTCGTCGGGGACCCTTGCTCGCCAGTAGCCGTCACGCTCGGCCTTCACGTCGATGGCGAACCTGCCGTCGCCGCCGGGCGACTGCGCGGCCTTGTCCTTCCAGGTCGTCCCGTCGGTCGAGAACTGGAGCCGCACCGTGGCGCCGCCCGCGGGCGCCTTCGTCCCGTCCGCCCTCGTGAACATCACCGTGCCGGACGCCCGCAGGATGCCGCCCAGGCCGACCGGCTCGGGCGTCGCGTTGAAACCGCTGATGGAGGTCCGGTGCGTGACCTGACGGACGTCGGTGTGGGCGTACGCCATCTCGTATTCGCGGTAGTCGTCCGGGAAGTCGACCGGATCGTTCGCGAAGTCGATCGCCCAGGCGCCGTTCTCGACCACCAGGACCTGGACGCTGTAGTAACCGTCGGCGTCGGTGACCGGAGCGGCGATCGTCTTCCAGTCCGGGCTCGACGACCGACTGAACTGGAGATCGAGCCGTTTGCCCGCGAGCGGGCCCCAGGTGCCGTCGAGGTCCTGACGTTCGAGCCGGCCCGTCACGGGGACCTGCTCACCGACGAGCAGGCGGTCCGGGACGTTCATCGTCAGCCGGGTCTTGAGCCGCTGCTCGGCGATCGACGGCGAGCCCGCCGACGACAGGGCGCGGTCACCGGGCACCCGCAGGGGTGCCGCCGCGTGCGCGGGGGCCGCGGTGAGGGGGGAAGCCACGGCCAGGGCCGCGACGATGGCGAGCATTCGGCGCACGGGACGACCTCTCCACTATCACTGGTGTGAAGAGGACGTCCAAGATCCACAACCGGTTGTCGCCACGGCGGCCCCTGACGATCTCGGTTGCGTCACGCCCGGGAGGGCGCGGCCGCTACTTGTTCGCGTCCGCCCAGGCCTGGTCGAGGACCTGCGCGAACGTCCCCGCGGGCTGGGCGCCCGAGACGCCGTAGCGGCGGTCGATGACGAAGAAGGGCACGCCGGTCGCGCCGATGTCCCGCGCCGCGCGCTGCTCCGTCTCCACTTCCGAGGCGAACTTCCCGGACGCGAGCACGTCGCGCGCCTCGGCGGCGTCCAGGCCCGCCTCGGCCACGACGTCCACGAGGGTGTCCCGGTCGAACACCGGACGCTCGTCGGTGAAGTACGCCTTGAAAAGGGCTTCGACGACCGCGCCCTGCACGCCGCGCTGGCCCGCGAGGTAGACGAGCCGGTGCGCGTCGGCGGTGTTGCCCGCCTGGCGGCCTTCGAGGTGGTACTCCAGGCCGGCCGCTGCGGCGCGCTCCTCCATCTCCCGGTTCTTCTCGACGGCCTCGGCGTGCGTCATGCCGTACTTCTCGGCCAGCATGTCGGCCACGTCGACCGTCTCGCCCTGCGGGAACGAGGGGTCGAGCTGGAACGCCCGGTGGACCACCTCGACCTGGTCCCGGTGCGCGAACCCTTCCAGAGCGTGCTCGAACTGCCGCTTGCCGAGGTAGCACCAGGGGCACACGACGTCGGTCCAGATCTCAACACGCACGGGGATACCTCTCTCAGGACGGTCTACCGTGCCAACGCGCCCCCGGCGCTTTTGATTTCCGGCCGCGGGCTCAGGCGCGGCCGGTGCGGATGCCGGTGATCCAGGCGGCGGCCTCGGTGAAGTCGGCGTCGTGGGTGCCGCGGCGGATCTCGGGACGGACCTGGTCGGCGCGGGTGTAGGAGCCGACGAAGCGGACGTCGGCGCAGACGCGGCGCAGCCCCATCATGGCCTCGCCGACGCGGGCGTCGACGACGTGGCCCTCGAAGTCCATCCAGAACAGGTAGGAGCCGAGGCCGGCACCGGTCGGGCGGGACTGGATCAGTGTGAGGTTGATGCCGCGGACCGAGAACTCGGTGAGGATCTCCAGCAGGGCGCCCGGGTGGTCCTCGCCGATGAACGCGACCACGGTCGTCTTGTCCATGCCGGTGGGCGGCGGCGGGGGGGAGGGACGGGTCAGGACGACGAAGCGGGTGACGGCGTCGGCGATGTCGTGGATGTCCTCCGCGAGGACCGACAGGCCGTAGCGGGCGGCCGCGAACGAGCCGGCGAGGGCGGCGTCGTAGTGGCCGTCGGCGACGTGCTGGGCGGCCTCGGCGTTGGAGGTGGCGGCGCGCCACTCGGCGTCCGGGACGTTCTCCATGAGCCAGCGGCGGCACTGCGGCTGCGCGATCGGGTGGGACGCGACGGTCTTGATGTCGTCCAGCGCCGTGCCGGGGCGGACGAGGAGCGCGAACGAGACCGGCAGGTGGATCTCGCCGACGATCTGGAGGGGCTCGCCGGTCGCCAGCTCGTCCAGCGTGGTGGGGACCGACCCCTCGACGGAGTTCTCCAGGGCGACGACGGCGGTGTCGACCTCGCCGCCGCGCAGGGCTTCGAGGGCGGCCGGGACGGTCGCGTAGGGGATGTGCTCGGCCCCGGCGGCGCCGGGCAGGGTGAGCAGCGCGGCCTCGGTGAAGGTGCCCCGCGGACCCAGGTAGGCGTAGCGCGCTGGCCTGTCGTCTGCGGTCACTGGGGTCCCCCGATAGGTGGTTTCGGCTGTGCGGAAGCCGTCTTGCGGCAAGGCGAGAAAGCCGAGTCTACCGTCCGGGACGCCGTCCCCTCAGGCGCCGGTCGGGCGCCCGTCCGGGCACCGCCTCAGGCGCGGGCCGTGGGGGTGCGGTCGCCGCCGCCGAAGTCGGGCAGCGGGTCGTCCATCGAGACGACGGGGCCCTTGCCGAGCCGGGCGGCCCGCAGGGCCTGGTTCTCCTCCGGGGAGAGCGTCTCGACGGCGTGCCCGCCCTGGACGGCCTTGGCGTAGGTCCGCGTCTCGGTCCGCCCGTTGATGGAGCTGACCACCACACCGTCCCCGACCGCGTTGATCAGCGCGAGGGAGAAGGACCGGTGGCCGGACATCTCCTTGAGAGCGTCGTAGTGGACGATCGCGAGGTCGCGCAGGGCGCGCTCGTCCACCTCGCCGCTCGCGACCTGGAGCTGGCGCCTCAGCATTTCCCCGCACTCGTCGACGACCTGGTTGACCCGGTTGTGCGCGACCACCGCGATGGAGAGCCCCGCAACCCCGGCGACCAGGCCGGCGACGGCCACCGCGACGAGCATCACGGGCCGAGCGTACCCATGCCGACCTGCCGTTGCGAAGGATCTCGGGGGTGGTTGTCCGAATCGAGCCGTTTCACCAGCCATGTACCGAGGACCACGATCGAGGCCAGCGCGGCGAGGCCGAACGAGTCGCGCAGCACCTGCCCCGCGAAAACCGTTACGGGGGAATGATCCGGGCCGATCAGACCGCGCGCCCACCACGGGACCGGGAACAGGAACAGCAGCCACAGGCCGAACGCGACGAGACATCTTCGCGTGTCACGCCCCTCACCCACCAAGGCCCCCAGTACCGCGATCATCCAGACAAGGTGATGGATCCACCCCACCGGGGACAGGACGACGGAGAGCAGCCCGACGATCGCGACCCCGGCGAGCAGGAGGCTGGAGGCGTCGGCGCCGGACGCCGCGTCGGCGGCGAGCGTCACCCGCCGCGCCCACCCGAAGCCGAACCAGGCGACGACCAGGGCGAGGGCCAGCCACACCACCGTCCGGGCCGGTCCCTCGTCCAGGACGCGGGCCACGATCCCCTGGATGGCCTGGTTGGTGGTGCCGTCGACCGCGCCCGTCCGGTCGCCGCCCTCCAGCAGCGCGCCGAACCAGTAGGCGGACGAGTCGGACGGCAGCAGCGCGAACCCGCCCAGCGTGGCGACCACGGCGGTCAGCACGGCGTTGGCCAGCGCGTCCCGCCGCCCGGTGACCAGGAAGTAGATCAGGAAGACGCCCGGCACCAGTTTGATCGCCAGGGCGAGGCCGACGAGCATGCCGCGCGGCCAGCGGGCGGTGCGGGCGCAGCAGTCGGCCAGGCACATGGCCAGCAGGAACAGCCCGACCTGCCCGAACCTGACCTGGTCGCGGACGGGGTCGAGCCACGTCATCGCCGCGACCAGGACGCCCGCGGTGAGCGGCGCCCAGCGTCCCGTCCGGCGGATGAGGTCGCGGAAGGCATAGCAGACGACGATCACCAGCGACAGGTAGATCAGCCCCGTCCACACCCACTGCGCCGCGCGCCACGGCAGGAGCGTGAACGGGACGGCCAGGGCCGCGGCGATCGGCGGGTAGGTGAAGGGGAGCAGCTGCGGCGGCTGCGTGAGGAAGTCGTACAGGGGCGCGCCGCGCAGCACCGCCAGCCCGCCCTCCCGGTAGACCTCCAGATCGACGAGCCGCTGGTCGGGCTGGTTGCCGAGCCACTGGTGGACGATCGGCACGGCGGCGGCCACGGCGACGGCGATCCCGGCGAGCAGGACCAGCAGGTCGCGGGCGCCCCGCCGGGCGGGGGCGCCGGAAGCCTCGCCGGGGGAGTCGCGGGCATCCCGCGCCATCAGACCGTCCACAGCCCGCAGGATATGGCCCCTGCCCGGTGGTGGGGCTCTTGTAACCTGAACGCCATGACGTCCCGGGGAACGAAGATCGCCATGTTCCTCGCGACCCTCGCGGCGGCGCTCGCGGCCGTTGCCGGGCCGGCGGCGGCGCACGCCTCCCCCGCGGCCCCCGCCGAGCGGGCCGTCACGGGCCGCGTGGTGATCATCGGGGTGCCGGCGCTGATGTGGACCGACGTCACCCGCGAGAACACCCCGGCGCTGTGGGGGCTGACCTCGCAGGGCTCCGCCGCGGGCCTCAGCGTCCGCACCACCCGCGTCATCACCTGCCCGACCGACGGCTGGCTGACCCTGTCGGCGGGGCAGCGGTCGCGGCTGGCGCACGGCGACTGCGCGCTGCCGTCCACGCCGGTCCTGCCCGGCCAGACCTCCCCCGCCGGCCCGCCGCCCGAAGGCGGCGCCGTCGCCGCCGGCTGGCCCGCGATCAAAAGCGACAACGCCGGCACCAACTACCACGCGCGGATCGGGCTGCTCGGCGACGAGGTCCACCGGGCGGGCGGCTGCACGATGGCGGTCGGGCCCGGCGCGGTGTTCGGCACCGCCGACGGCGCCGGCCGGGTCGACCGCTACGTCGCCTCGCCCGACAAGGCCACCGCCGCCGACTGGGCGCGCTGCCCGCTCGCCGCGGTCGACGTGGACGACCTCTTCCGCGCCTACATCACCGCGGGCGTCGACCCGCACGGCGACCAGGTCCCGCTGTCGGACGAGGTCCGCGCCGCCGCCGCGAAGGCCGCCGACCGCCGCGTCGCGCAGGTCGTCACCGGGCTCCCGGAGGGGACCACCGTGCTGGTCGCGGGCCTGTCCGACACCGGCGTCAACCCGCACCTGCGCGTGGCCGTCGCCAAGGGCGCCGCCTACGGGCCCGGCTACATGACCTCCAGCGCCACCCGGCAGGACGGGCTGGTCACGCTGACCGACCTCACCGCGACGACGCTGAAGCTGCTCGGGGTGAAGCAGCCCAAGCAGGCCGTCGGGTCGGCGTGGCGGTCGCAGCCGTCCACCTCGTCCACGCACGACCGGGTCGACGCGCTCATGGACGAGGACGTCGCGGCGCAGGCGATCCGGGCCGTCCAGACGTCGTTCTACTGGGTGCTGTTCGCGGTGCAGCTCGTCCTGTACGGGATCGCCGTGGTCGCGCTGCGGCGCCTCGGCGGCGACCGCCACTCGCGGGCGCGGATCCTCGGCGGCACCCGGGTGATCGCGCTGCTCGGCGGCGCGGCGCCCGGCGCGTCGTTCCTCGCCGGGCTGCTGCCGTGGTGGCGGGCCGAGCACCCGACGCCCGTCCTGATCTGCACCGTGCTGGGCTTCGCCGGGCTGCTGACGGGCGTGGCGCTCGCCGGGCCGTGGCGCCGCTCCCCCGTCGTCCCCGGCCTGGTGATCACCGGGGTGACGGCGCTCGTCCTCGCGCTGGACGTGATGACGGGCTCCTCCCTCCAGCTCAACACGCTGATGGGCTACACCGCCCTCGTCGCCGGACGGTTCTACGGCTTCGGCAACCAGGCGTTCTCGCTGTTCGCGGTGGCCGCGATCCTGACGGCGGCGTGGCTGACGGAGTACCCGCTGCGCAGGGGCAACAAGGCCGTCGCCGTCGCGATCGTGGCGGTGATCGGCGCGTTCACCGTCGCGGTGGACGGCCTGCCCGCGTTCGGCAGCGACTTCGGCGGCGTGCTGGCGATCGTCCCGGCGTTCGCGATGCTCGGCCTGATGGTCGCGGGCAAGCGCATGTCGCCGCTCAAGCTCGGCCTGTTCTTCCTGGCCGGCCTGGTGCTCGTGCTGTTCATCTCGTACCTGAACGCCCGGTCGGCGAACCCGACGCATCTCGGCCGGTTCTGGCAGGACCTCGTGGCCGGGGACGCGTGGGACGTCGTCAGCCGCAAGTTCGACGCGATGCTGAACAGCCTCGGGTACTGGCCCTACACGCTCGCGCTCGCCGCCGCCGTCGTGTTCCTGTTCTTCGTCCTGGCGCGGCCCACGCGGTGGCGGGTGTCGCTGCTGCAGGGCGCCTACGAGAAGAGCCTGACGATGCGCCCGGCGGTGATCTGCGCGCTGGCGGTCGGCGTCATCGGCACGCTGGTGAACGACTCGGGCGTGGTGATCCTGTCGGTGGCGTTCAGCCTGGCGACCCCGCTGATGCTCGCCGCGGGGCTCCGGTCGCTGGAGATCGACCTGAGGAACGCAGACACGCCGCCACCAGCGCCGTCAGGATCGCCAGAAGCGTCCACGGGACCACGGTCGGCCGAACGACGGTGAACAGCCACTCCAGGTCGTCCGGCAGCCGGATGCGGGCGGGCGCGCGGGCCGGGAGGTAGGCGAGGCTGAGCGCGGTGGTGTGGGCGAGCAGGATCCAGTCGATCCGCGTCCAGGGCAGCAGCGCCAGCAGCGCCCACCCGAACCCGTCGTACCAGGGCAGCGCGTAGGGCGCGGCGAGGAGCCACGCGAGGGCGATCGCGGCGGCGACGCGACGCTCCTCCGCGCCGGGCACGAGGGCGTCCTCCCGGGGCAGGGCCCGGACGAGCAGCAGGAGCAGCACCAGGCCGAGCAGCATCGCGCCCAGCTTGATGACGTCGCGCTGGGAGCCGCGGCCGAGCGACTCGTCCAGCAGATGCCAGGGGGTCGCGAAGGAGACCATGTTGCTGGCCTCGCGGACCTGGTCGAGCGCGTGCGGCCCGGCGAGCGCGTAGGACAGCGCCGTGACGGCCGCGCCCCCGGCGAACAGCGCGACCAGGTGGCCGACCGGCCATTTCCGGCGTTCCGTCCAGGTCCGGCGCAGCAGCCCCCAGGCGGGGCCCCCGGCGACGAGCGCGGCGGGCAGCTTGATCGCCGTCCCGAGCCCGGCCAGCGCCCCGGCCGCCAGGGAGCGCGCCCAGCCCGCCCGCCCCGCGGCACCGCCGCCGAAGACGGCCAGCGCGGCCACCATCGGCGCGATCGCGAGGACGTCGTTGTGCGCGCCCGCCACCAGGTGGAACAGCACGAGCGGGTTGCACGTCCACAGCAGCGCCGTGCGGAGCCGCCGCTCCTCCGTCCCGGACATCCGGTAGAGGACCAGGGCCGTCACCGCGAACGCGAGCACGTTCAGCACCGACAGGACGAAGACGGTCAGCCGCACCGAGCCGCTGCCGATCCACGCGGCGAACGCCTGCCCGCCCGTGGCGACCGGCCCGTACACCGACGGCGTCGTCCGCCACTCCTCGGGCGCCCCGGCGACCGGGTCCTTCGGCAGGTCGACGGCGCTCGTGCGGTACGGGTCGTGGCCGGTCGCCGCCATCCGTCCGTAGGAGGCGTAGTTCAGGTGGTCGGTGGACCCGACCGGCGGCATGAACATGAACGCGGCCGCCGCCAGCAGGCCCGCGGCCACCAGCGGCAGGGCCCGCACGCGCCAGCCCCTGCGGACGGCGGCGAAGCACAACCCGAGCCCGAGTGCGCTCGCGACGATCCCCGCGACGACGAGACCGATCACCAGGTACGGCGAGGGGTGGACCTCCAGCGCGTACGGCGGCTCGGCGCGCGGGCCCTCCAGCTCCGGCTCGAACACCGACGGCCCGAGGAGCGCGGTGGTGACGAAGCAGGCGACGCCGGCCCCGATCCCCCACAGCCCGCCCGTGCCGAGACGGGTCACGGGCGGCTGCCGCGCAGGCGGTCCAGCCCTCTGGCCACCGCCGGTTCGCGCACGGCGAGCGCTCTCGCCACGTCCCGGAACTGCCGGGCGCGGTGCAGCTGGGCGCGCCAGTCCGTGCCGGTGGCGCGGTGCGCGAGCGGCACCTCCACCTCCGCCACCCGGAAACCGGCGCGCAGCAGGTCGACGGTGAGCGCGGTCTCCACCCCGAACCCGGCGGCGAGCGGGAGCGCGGCGTCGAACGCGGCCCGGGTCAGGCAGCGCTGCCCGTTCAGCGGCGCGGTGGCCTCCCAGCCGGTGGCGCGGCGGATCCCGTCGCGCGACAGCTTGACGACGAACCCGTGCCCGCCGAGCTTCACGGTCGTGGTGAACACGGCGATCGTCATGTCGGCCTCACCGGACCTGACCGGCTCGACCAGCGGCGCGGCCTCGCGCGCGGTCTCGGCGAGGTCGGCGTCCAGGAACAGCAGGTGGCGGGGCCGGTCGCGGCCCTCGTCCAGCAACCGGACGGCCTCGGCCCCGCTCTCCATCGCGGCGCCCTTGCCCCGGTTGCGGCTGTGCCGCACGACCCGCGCCCCGGCCTCGCGGGCCACCCGCCCGGTGCCGTCGGACGAACCGTCGTCGATCACCACGACCACGTCGGCGCCGGGAAGCTCCTGCGCGGCCCTGACCGTGGCCGCGATGCGGTCGGCTTCGTCCTTGGCCGGGATGCATACCGCTACGTCCTGCATATCCGCGATCGTAGTCGGGGACGGGCGCGCGATGCCGCAGGGCTCCGGGGAACGGCCCAAGCCGTTACCGTGCGACCGGACGGCGACCCGCGGGGTTCACCCGCGGCGCCGGCGGTAGGGACGAGTGGTCGGAAAGGTCAGCCGGCGTCCAGGACCGGCGCCGCCTCCGTCACGGTGAAGACGGTGTCGAGCCCGGTCACCTGCAGGATCCGCTTCACGGCCGGGCGCGGCGCCGCCAGTTCCAGCGCGCCGCCCTGCTCCTTCAGCCGCTTCATGGCCGAGAGCAGCACGTTCATGCCCGTCGAGTCGCAGAACTCGACGCCGCTCATGTCGACCACGATGTGGTCGGCCTGGTCGCGCAGCAGGCCCGCGAGGGCCGCCTGCAGCCGTGGCGCGGTGTACAGGTCGAGCTCACCGGTCGCCGTGACAACGGCGTGACCCCCCCGAGACGCGGTCGAGACATTTAGCTCCACGTCCGGCACACTATCTCGCTAACGGCCCGGGAGCCAGGCGGTTCGCCAAGTCCCCTGCGCCGTGGTCGTTTCCGGGGCGTGTCGCCGCCTTGCCAGTCCCGCACGCTTTGAGAACTACGCACCGTAATGTGGGGATTTCAGCCGTCGGAGGCGCAGATCCGGTCCGCCGATATCGCGGGTTCGGCCGCACGATCGCTCGGAGTAGGGGAACCTGAACGGGTGCAACAGCGGCATGGTCGACTGCGCGAGCGCCTGGAGACGATCCGGGCGCGGGCCGCGAAGTCCAGCACGTGGCGGACGTCCACGCAGGTCCTGTTCCGCCTGGTGAACAAGGATGGATTCGTCCCCGTCCGGACGCGTCTGTCCCGCGAGGACCTCGCCTTCCTCTCCGGTGCCCGCGAAGAGGTCATCGCCTTCGCCGACCTCACCCTGCGCCTCGTCGACCTGCACCGCCCGCAGGAGTCCGGCGGCGGCATCACCAGCGACCCCGACCGCCCCATCCGCCGCTGCCGCGCCTGCATGTCCCGCTGGCCCTGCCCCACCTACCGCACCATCACCGAAGCCCTGGACTCCTGACCCGCCACCACCGGACGCGCCAGACCCCAACCACCACAGCAACCACGCAACGACCTCAATGGTCGCGATCGCGTCCGAAGGCAGATTCGAGCGAAGCAAGAATCTGATCGCGCAGCGAGCCGCCAGGCGAGCCGGAGCGATGCCAGCGATCGCCCGCAGTTCCCGACGATGGAGGGCCCCCGGGCCCGAAGGAGGAGGGCACTGCAATAGACACGGCAGGGCCGCCAGGCCCGAAGGAGGAGAAAAACGCAGAACTAACAGGGAAGGCGGACCTCGAAGCGGCAGCCGGGGCCGGTGTTGGCGACGCCGATCTCGCCCGCGTGGGCCTCGACGATGCCGCGGGCGATGGCGAGGCCGAGGCCGGCGCCGCCGCCCGGGGTACGGGCCGCCTCGCCGCGGAACGCCACGTCGAACACGCGGGGCAGGTCGCCCTCCGGGATGCCGCCGCAGGCGTCGGCCACCGTCACGCGGGCCTCGCCGCCGCGGACCTCGCCGGTGATCTCGACCGCGCCGTCGCTCGGCGTGTGCCGGATCGCGTTCACGACGAGGTTGCGCAGCGCGCGGCCCAGCTCGCCCGCGTCCACCTGGACGGGCAGGCCCTCCCGGACGTCTCCGCGCACCAGCACGCCCTTGGCGCGGGCCAGGGCCTCGGCGCCGGCGACCGCCTCGGCGACCAGGTCCGCGAGGCCGACGTGCTCGCGGGACAGGCGCAGGGCGCCCGCGTGGATGCGGGACAGCTCGAACAGGTCGTCCACCATCTCGGTCAGCCGCTCCACCTCGACGCGGATGCGGCCGTGGTAGCGGCGGATCGTCTCCTCGTCGGCGACGACCTCGTCCTCCAGGGCCTCGGCCATCGCGCGGAGCCCGGCCAGGGGGGTGCGCAGGTCGTGGCTCACCCAGGCGACCAGCTCGCGGCGGCTCGCCTCCAGGGCCTGCTCGCGCTCGTGCGCGGCGGCCAGCCGGTCGTAGGCGGCCTCCAGTTCGCGGGAGAGCTCCGCCAGCTCGGCCGGAAGGCGCGCCGAGGGGGGACGGAACCGGTCCGCGCGGACGGCCTCGACCAGGGTCCGGTTCGCGGCCACCAGGCGGCGGCCGAGCAGGACCGACACCGCCATCGCGACCACCCCGGCGGACGTCACGACGGCGAGCACCACCGAGCGGTCGTGGTCGTTCAGCAGCATCAGGTACGAGATCACCAGGATGCCGGAGATGGTCGCCAGCACCGTGGCGGCGCCGACGACGACCAGCTGGGTCCCGACCGAGCGGCCGCGCAGCGCGTGCAGGACGGCGAGGGCGACCGCCGCTACGGCGAACGCGGCCAGCGCCGCGTAGAAGACCACCCAGAGCAGGTCCTCGAAGGGGATCACGGGCCGGTCTCCGCGGGCTCGTAGCGGTAGCCGACGCCCCACACGGTGACGATGCGGCGCGGCGCGGTCGGGTCGTCCTCGATCTTCTCGCGCAGCCGCCGGACGTGGACGGTCACCGTGGAGGAGTCGCCGAACGTCCAGTCCCAGACGCGTTCGAGCAGCTCCTCGCGGGTGAAGGCCTGCCGCGGATGGCGCAGCAGGAACGCCAGCAGGTCGAACTCGCGGGAGGTGAGCGCGAGCCGGCCGCCGCGCAGCTCCGCCTCGTGCGCGCTGACGTCCACGAGGAGGTCGCCGTCGCGCAGCGGGCCGGACGGGCCGGTCGGGACGAGCGCGCCCCGCGCCCGCCGCAGCACCGACCGGACGCGCAGCGCCAGCTCGCGCGGGCTGAACGGCTTCGTCACGTAGTCGTCGGCGCCGGTCTCCAGCCCGACGAGCCGGTCGGTCTCCGCGCCGAGCGCCGTCAGCATCACGATCGGGACGGTCGAGGTCTCGCGGAGCCGCCGGCACACCTCCAGGCCGTCCATCCCGGGCAGCATGAGGTCGAGGACGACCAGGTCCGGGGGCTCGTCGAGCGCCCTGCGCAGGGCGGTCCGGCCGTCGGCGACGCACACGACCTCGTGCCCGTCGCGGGCCAGGTAGCGGGCGACGACCTCGGCGACCGTCGGGTCGTCGTCGACCACCAGGACGCGCCCGGCGTGGAAGGCGGTGTTCACCCCTCAAAGCTAGGCCCAGGCGGCCGGACTTACGCGGGATGTCACCACCCCGTAAGGAATCGATCATGCTTCCATCCGGGCGCCCTGCCTGACCGGGCGCACGCCGCTCCGACCGGCCGCCCTTCCCCGGCGCGGGTCAGGGTCCGGCCCTGGGAGTCCTTCAGGGTGCGCCTCCGCCGCACGGCGGTGGCGAGGTCGTTCCGCAGGCTGATGACCCCGGGTGACGCGAGCGCATACGGTGGGGTCATGGGTAAGACGATCCTGACCATCCTCGGTGTTCTTCTCGCGGTGTGGCTGGTGGTCACCGTCATCGGCGCGATCTTCTCGATGCTGAAGTTCTTCTTCTTCATCGGACTCGTCGCCGTCGTGGTGGTACTCGCCGTGACCGCGGTCTCCAAGATGTCGAAAAGCCGCTAGGCGAGCGGCCCGATCCCCTTGCCGCGATGTCGCCGGTGACCGCATGATGCCGGAATAACCAGGCGGTCATCGGCGAAGGGGCTTATCGTGCCGGGTCTTGACGGAGTGCTGCGCGAACGAGCGATCGCCCATCCCGAGCGCGTCGCGTTCATCGCCGGCGACACCGAGGTCTCCTACCGCGACTTCGACCGGCGCGTCGACCGGGTGGCCGCGGCCCTCGCCGCCGCCGGGCTCGGCCCCGGCGACCGGGTCGCGGTCCTCGACAAGAACTCCCTCGAATACGCCGAGCTGCTCTTCGGCGCGACCCGGATCGGCGCCGCGCAGGTCCCGGTGAACTACCGGCTGGCGCCCGACGAGGTCGCCTACATCGTCAACAACGCGCAGGCGAAGGTCTTCGTCGTCGGCCCCGAGTTCCTCCCCGTCCTGGACGCGATCGCCGGCAAGCTCGAACACACCGATCTGACGGTCGTCATCGCCGGCGAAGACCACCCCCACCAGGACTACGCCGCCTGGATCGACGCGGCACCCACCGAGCCCCCGGCGTACGGGCCGGGCAGCGGGGACGTGTTCGTCCAGCTGTACTCGTCCGGCACGACGGGGCTGCCCAAGGGCGTCATGCTGACGCACGACAACTTCCTCGCCGCGCTCGCGGTGACCAACGACGTGTGGAACATCGACGAGTCGTCCGTGCTGATGATCGCGATGCCGATGTACCACGTGGCCGGCAACGTGCTCACCGTCTCCGCCGTCTACAACGGCCTCACCGGGGTGGTCACGCGCGAGCCCGACCCGACCGCGATCGCGCAGGGCATCGAGCGGCACCGCGTCACGCACATCTTCCTCGTCCCGGTGCTGCTGCAGTTCATGCCGCTGATCCCCGAGGTCACCGCGTCCGACATGTCCAGCCTGCGGCTCATGCTCTACGGCGCGTCCCCGATCAGCGAGGACGTCCTGCGCACCGCCATGGCGATGCTGCCGGCCACCGAGTTCCGGCAGGTGTACGGCCTCACGGAGGTCACCGGCGCGATCACCTCGCTGCCCCCCGAGGACCACGACCCGGACGGCCCGAACGCGCACCGGCTGCGCAGCGCCGGCCTGCCGAACGACAACACCGAGCTCAGGATCGTTGACCCGGCCACCGGGGAGGAGATGCCGCCCGGCCGGGTGGGCGAGATCATCTGCCGGACGCCGCAGAACATGAAGGGCTACTGGGGCATGCCGGACGCGACCGCGAGCGCGCTGTCCGAGGACAACTGGTTCCGGACGGGCGACGCCGGCTACCTCGACGAGGACGGCTACCTCTACATCCACGACCGCGTCAAGGACATGATCATCTCGGGTGGGGAGAACATCTACCCCGCCGAGGTGGAGAACGTCCTGATGGGCCATCCGGCCGTCAGCGACTGCGCGGTCATCGGCGTCCCGGACGAGCGCTGGGGCGAGACGCCGAAGGCGATCGTCGTGGCTTCCGGGGACGTCTCCGACCAGGACATCATCGACTACTGCCGCGACCGCCTGGCCCACTTCAAGTGCCCCACCTCGGTCGAGCGCCGCGAGGCCATCCCGCGCAACCCCACCGGCAAGATCCTCAAGCGCGACCTCCGCGCCCCCTACTGGCAGGGCAAGGACCGCGGAGTGCAGTGATTATTGCTTTTTCTCCTTCTTCGGGCCTGGCGGCCCTCCATCGTCGATAAAAGCGGGCGATCGCTGGCATCGCTCCGTCTCGCCTTGCGGCTCGCTGCGCGATCAGATTCTTGCTTCGCTCGAATCTGCCTTCGGACGCGATCGCGACCATCAGGTCGTTGTGGGGTTGGGGCATTACTGACCGCTGGGCCGCCAGCGGCATTAGCGGCCGCGGGGTTACTGGGGCGCTGGGTTACTGCTGGGTGTGTGTGGTTACTGGTAGCGGACCACTGCTGATAGGGGGCGGTGGTCGGAGGTCTTCACGGGGGTCGCGGGGACGCTGCAGGAGACGGCGGCCGACTTGCCGATGAAGAGGTAGTCGGTCTTGGCGAGCGCGGCGCCCTGCCAGTTCTGGCGGGTGTTCGCCCCCGTCCGGGACGTGCCGGACTGGTCGCACTCGTCGTAGGCGGCGTAGAGGGGGTCGAGCGCCGGGCTCTCCGGGGCGTCGCCGAGGTCGCCGCCGACGAGGACGCGGTCCGTGCCGGCGAGGGTGGTGAGGGCGCCGGCCTCCTTGCGGCGCCACTGGGCGCTCTCGGCCTCGCTGAGCTGGGTGACGCAGACGCGGGTCGTCCAGGACGTGACCTCGCCGCACAGGGCGATCCGGGTGCTCCCGGAGGGGGCGGGCAGCCTGGCCTGCCGGTGCGCGGTGAGCGGGGCGTCGGTGCCGATGGCGACGCCGACGCGCCCCTGCCCGGCCGCGCACGCCCCGTCGCCGGGCGCGAACGCCCAGCTCCACTTGGGCAGGGACGTCCTGAACGAGCGGACCTGGCCCTCGCAGACCTCCTGGAGGAGGGCGGCGTTCGGCCGCACCGTGCGCCCGCCGACCTCGGTCGCCCGCATCCGCTGGACGATCTCCTTGGTGAGCTTGGCGGGCGCGGCGCCGGAGGGGCAGTCGGAGCCGCCGCAGACGTTCCAGCTCACCGCGTTGATCGTCACGGCGGCGGGGCGGGGGGCGGCCCCGTCGGCATGGGCGGGACCTCCGCCGCCGCCCGGCAGGCCCTCGATGCTGGCACCGGTGGCGGCCGCGGTCACGACCGCGGCGGCCGCACAGACCGAGAGCAGGGGAATCAGGGCGCGGGGGGATCGCACACGTGCTCCAGACGGGGAATTCTGCGGGGGTGATGCCGGAATCTCACCACATCAAGATCGCATCCGCCAGCCGTTCACGACCACTCGGTCACCGGAGGCGGGAGGTCTACCTGATCAAGGTTAAGGGGCCCCGGCGAGTGCCGGGGCCCCTCTCCCGCTAGTCGAGCAGCGCGGTGACGGTGCCCGCGCCGACCGTCCGGCCGCCCTCGCGGACGGCGAAGCCGAGCCCCTCGGTCATCGCGACCGGCCTGCCCAGGTCGACGGTCATCTCGACCGAGCCGCCGGGCAGCGCCATGCCGCCCTCGCCGAGGTCGACGCCGCCGACCACGTCCGTGGTGCGGAAGTGGAACTGCGGCCGGTAGCCGTGCAGGAAGGGCCGGCTCCGCCCGCCCTCGTCGGCGGTCAGCACCCGGACCTTCGCCCGGAACCGCGAGTGCGGCCGGATCGCGCCCGGCGCGCCGACCACCTGGCCGCGCCGCACCTGGTCCCGCTTGACGCCGCGCAGCAGCATGGCGGTGTCGTCGCCCGCCTCGGCGTGGTCCATCGTCCGCCCGAACGTCTCCAGCCCCGTCGCGACGGAGCCGAACGTCGCGCCGAGCCCGACGACCTCCACGGCGTCCCCGAGCCGTATCGCGCCCTGCGCCACGACGCCGGTCACGACGGTGCCGCGCCCGGTGATCGTGAGGACGCTCTCGACCGGCATCAGGAACGGCTTGTCGAGCACCCTGCGCGGCACGGGCACGTAGGCGTCGATCGCGTCGAGCAGGTCGACGATCCGGGCCGTCCAGTACGGGTCGCCCTCCAGCGCCCGGAGGCCGGACACGCGCACGATCGGGACCTCCTCGCCGGGGAACCCGTACTCGGTGAGCAGCTCCCTGACCTCCAGCTCGACGAGGTCGAGGAGCTCGGTGTCCTCGACCATGTCGGCCTTGTTCAGCGCCACCACGATGTGCCCGACGCCGACCTGCCGCGCGAGCACGACGTGCTCGCGGGTCTGCGGCATGGCGCCGTCCTGGGCGGACACGACCAGCACGGCCCCGTCCACCTGGGCGGCACCGGAGATCATGTTCTTCACGTAGTCGGCGTGGCCGGGCATGTCGACGTGGGCGTAGTGCCGGGTCGCGGTCGCGTACTCGACGTGCGCGACGTTGATCGTGATGCCTCGGTCGCGCTCCTCGGGCGCGCGGTCGATGCGCTCGAACGGCACCGGGGACGCCAGCCCGCGGTCGGCGAGCACCTTGGTGATCGCCGCGGTCAGCGTCGTCTTGCCGTGGTCGACGTGCCCCATCGTGCCGATGTTGAGATGCGGCTTGTCGCGCTCGTAGAGCTGCTTGGCCATGGTCTCGTCCTCACTGGTGGATCCGGTGAGAGCCACTGCGCGCACTCGGGCGCCAGTCTTCGGCCATCCCCCTCCGCTGGTTCTCCGGAGGGACGGAGAGGGGTCAGCGTCGCAGGCCGTCGAAGACGGCCGCTTCCGCCGCCGCTGCCGAGAAGGCAGCCGGCACCGCGCTCAGCAGGGCGATGCCTGCGAGCGTCCGGGTGCCGGCTGCGAAGAACATGTCCCGGACACTACGGTCGCCCCCTGCGGAAGTCGACAGGTTTTCCGCCGCTCACGGTGACCGGCCCTGCCCTCCGGGCAAGGCCGGTCACCGGGTGTCGGGGTTCAGCAGCCGGACGGGGTCGCATCAGGGCCGGGGATCGGGGCACGGTCGACGATCGCGGTGTCCAGAAGGGCGCTGGACTGGGTCGTGGTGCCCGGCGGACCGAACGGGTTGCCCTTGCCCGCGATGACGTCGCGGGTGCCGAGGAAGCGGTGGCTCGCGCGGTCGAAGACGAGCTCGTCGCGGACGCCGTCCTGGGTGCGGGTGACCGCGACCCCGTGGCGTCCCGCGGCGTCGACGCCGTCGTCCCGCAGCCGGACCCCGGGGATCTCGGCGATCGCGCGGTACAGCGCCGCGCGCACCCGGGGCGGCGCGGGCCGGTCGATCAGGTCGGATGCGGCCGCCCACTGCCGGTCGCCCCGGTCGCCCTCACCCTGGTCCGCCAGGAGGTCGAGCAGGGCGCCGGTGTCGGTGGGCAGGGCTCCGAGGTAGGGGCGCTCGATCGGCGGCGACGCCGGGCAGGGGCCGACCACGCTCTCGCCGTCCGGCGGGAGCTCCTCGCCCGGACGCGGCCGGATCGAGTTCTTCTCGATGACGAGGCCGCTCCCCGCACCGCCGGCGGGCTCCCAGGTCCGGGTGCGGACCTCGTACCAGCGGCCCGCGCCGCCGACCCGCCGCCGCGTCACGCTCTCCTGGTAGACGACCTGGTCGGCGCGGGGCACCGGGTCGCCCGCCGCATGGTCGGCGGCCCGGTCGAGGACGGCGGCGACGTCGGCCCTCCGCCCGGGTTCCTGGTGACCGACGAGGACCGTGGCCACCACGCCCGCGCAGGCCGCGGCGGCGACGCCGGACAGCAGCAGCGGGCGCCGCCGCCGGACGGGTCCGCCGTACGCCCGCCGCCGCCAGCGGTTCTCCGCACCGGTCACGTCGATGTCCAGGGGGACCTCGGAGCGCAGCCGCTCCACCAGCTTGAGCTCATCCATCGTGGTTCTCCTCGGTGAGGGCCTCGCGCAGCTTGCGGCGGATCCTGTTCATGCGGGACCGGACCGTCCCGGCGGGGACGGCGAGGGCTTCGGCGACCTCGTCGTAGGTCAGCCCCGCCCACGTCACCAGCAGCAGCACTTCGCGCTGCGCCGCGGGCAGCCCGGCGATGGCCGCCGCGAGGGCCCGCGACCGGGCGCCCGCCTGGACGCGGTTCTCGACCGCGTCCGTGAAGGGCTCGGTGACCGGGTCGAGTCCGCCGCGCGCGAGCGCGCGCAGGGCCCGCACCTCGGCACGGCGGTGGCGGCGGATCAGGTTGGTCGCGATCCCGTAGAGCCACGGCCGCGCGTCGGGACGGGCCGCGTCGTAGCGGCGGCGGCGGTCGAAGGCGATGAGGAAGGTCTCGGCGACGACGTCCTCGGCGGCGTCCCGGCCCAGGCGCCGCGCCGCGTACCGCATGATCTCCGGGGCGTGCCGGCGGAACAGGGCCGCGAACCTCTCGGGCTCGGACCGGGACGCGGCGATCAGGGACGCGTCGGTGGGGTCGTCATCGGCGGCGGGCTCGGGCCGCGGGGGCGAGGAGCGGCTCGTTGTCGGCATGCGCGGACCTTCCGGTCGTGGACGTTTCACCCCCTCTTGCCCGTGCGGCCGTGTACGGGTCCCTCCGGTTCAGGAACCGTCCTCGACGGTGCCGACGCGGGTCTCGCCTGCCGGTGCGCGGAGCAGGAGGTAGCCGAGCAGGGCGCCCGCGAACTGGAATCCGGCGATCGCGAGGACCAGGCCGACCGGGCCGATCGCGTCGGCGGACGCGGCGGTCAGCGCGGCGCCGACCGCGGAGGCTCCGATCTTGAGGCTGCCGCCGGTGGTGTTGACCTGCCCGAGCCGGTCGGGGGGCGACTCGCGCTGGCGCAGCATGAGCGTGGCCGCGAACACGGGTCCCTCCGCGATCCCCGAGGCGACGAACGCCGCCGTCGCCCACGGCACGGACGGCGCGACGGCGAGGGCGGCGAGCGACGCCCCGAACGCGACCAGTCCGGCGATCATGACGGGTTCGGCGTGCTTGGGCGTCAGCCACCGGCTGGACGCCAGGGAGCCGATCAGCGAGCCGACCGCCATGGCCACGAGGAGCCGTCCGCCCGCGCTGGGCGGCGCGCCGATGTGCTCGGCGAGCAGCACGGCCGTGACGGCGACGCCGCCGAAGCCCATCCACGCGAGCGTCGTCGCGACGGTCAGGGCCCGCAGCACCCGGCCCTGGGCCAGCACCACCAGCCCGCCAGTGATCACCGAGACCGCCCCGGCCGGCGACGGTCGCGCCGCGGCGCCCGTCCCGGTCTCGACGGCCGCCGCCCGCCCGCCGACCTCGCCCGTGCCGGCCGCGGCCTCCACCGGCGCCGGACCCGGCGCGGCGCCGTCCGCGCTCGCGGACGGGCCGGGGAAGGGCAGGAAGGGGAGGGTCAGGAGGCCGAGGACGCCGACCGCGACCACGGCGGTTCCGGCGTACTGGCCGCCGACCGCGGCGGCCAGGCCGGCGGCCAGGCCCGGGCCGGCGATCCCGGCGAGGTTGTAGCTGGAGGCCTCCAGGCCGTAGGCGCGCGAGAGCCGGTCGGCCGGGACGAACCGGGGCAGCAGGCTGGTCAGCGCGACGACGATGGGCTCGGTGCAGCCGATCACGGCGGCGACGACCAGCGCCAGGGCGAGCGGCGAGCGTCCCGCGAGGACCAGCAGCAGCCCGGTCGCGGCGACGTAGCAGGCGGCGAGGGCGAGGGCGCCGCGGCGGGGGCGCGCCACCCGGTCCAGCGCGTTCCCGATCACGGGCCCGCTCAGCACGTACGGCAGCGTCATCGCGGTCTGCAGGTACCCGGCGGTGGCGGCGTGGCCCGTCCGCGCCTGGACGGTCAGGACCAGCGCGGTCGCGACCCCCTCGGCGGACACGCGCAGCATCGTCGCCGACGTGAGGTGGAGGGGCAGCCCCGCGTTCCTGCCGATCACCCTCGAATAGTGGCATATCGTCCGCCGCCTAGACTGCGGAGGGTGACGGCAGCGAAGACAGCGCACGAGCACCGGGTCACCAGCGAGGTCGGACGGCTGCGGACGGTGCTGCTGCACCGTCCCGGCGCGGAGCTCAAGCGGCTGACCCCGCGCAACAGCGACAAGCTCCTGTTCGACGCGATCCCGTGGGCGGGCCGGGCGCAGGAGGAGCACGACGCGTTCGCCGAGGCGCTGCGGTCGCGCGGCGTCGAGGTCCTGTACGTGACCGAGCTGCTGCAGGACGCCCTGGAGTACGAGGCCGCGCGCGAGCAGGCGATCGCCGACGCCATCGTCGACCTGCGCCTCGGGGACCAGCTCCGCCGCGTCGTCGGGGACCACCTGCGCGGGCTCGATCCGGAGAACCTCGCGCACACGCTGATCGCCGGGCTCGCGCACGAGGAGCTGAAGGCCGGGCACGGCCTCGTCTACCGGCTGATGGACGAGCGGGACTTCATCGTCGACCCGCTGCCGGGCCTGCTGTTCACCCGTGACAACAGCACCTGGATCGGCGACCGCGTCGCGGTGACGAGCCTCGCGATGGAGGCGCGGCGGCGCGAGTCGGCCCTCACCGGGCTGGTCTACGCGCACCATCCGCGGTTCGCCGGGGTGGAGCCGGTCTACACGCCGTCGCTGGAGCATCTGGAGGGCGGCGACGTCCTGCTCCTGCGCCCGGGCGTGATCGCCGTCGGCACCGGGGAGCGGACGACGCCGGCGGGTGTCGAGCGCCTGGCCCGCCAGGTGGTCGGGGCCGGGTTGGCCCATACGGTGCTGGCCGTGCCGATCGCGCAGGAGCGCGCCACCATGCACCTCGACACCGTCTGCACGATGGTGGACGTCGACACCGTCGTGATGTATCCGCCGGTGGCGCACTCGCTGACCGCCTACACGGTGACGCTGGACGACGGCCACCTGCGCGTCGACGAGCCGCGCCCGTACCTTCGGGCCGCCGCCGACGCGATGGGCCTGGACCGCCTCAAGGTGATCGACACCGGGCTCGATCCGGTCACCGCCGAGCGCGAGCAGTGGGACGACGGGAACAACACCCTCGCCGTGGCCCCGCGCCTGTGCGTCGCCTACGAACGCAACATCGAGACCAACGCGCAGCTGGAGGCGTCCGGGATCGAGGTCATCCGGATCAGCGGGAGCGAGCTCGGGACGGGGCGGGGCGGTCCCCGCTGCATGTCGTGCCCGATCCTGCGCGAGGAGATCTGAGTCTCACCCGGGGGCACCGGCGTCGAGGGGTTTTGTGTTCTTCCCGGCGCCGGGGGCTCGGAAGCGCGCGGCGCCGGGAAGAACCATCAACGCTCGCGATGTCGACGGGGGCACGACATCGCCCGAGCGTTGGAGAGGACCATACAAGGTCGGGCGGGGTTCCTTCCAGGCAGGGTCGCTCTATGCCGGATATGCCCGACTCGGAGCCACTTCACTCCTGGTTCCGTTGCAGAGGTCTTCGTCCGGCTCGTCGAGCAGGTCCGGAAATGCGGACAGATCCGGGACGACGGTGTTGGCGCCGGCAGGAGCCGCCATCCGGTCGTCGCCGGGCGACCTTGGCGTCCGCAGGATGGCCCAGACCGTCGTGGCGCCGTCTTCGTGGCGCACTCCCCAGCCCTCGGACAGGGCCTCGACGATGCCGAGCCCCCGCCCGCCGAGCGAGGACAGCGTGCCCGGGCCCCGGCGCGGCTCGGTCATGGCGCCGCCGTCACTGACCTCCAGTTCGAGGAGGTCACCGCGGCACAGCCAGCAGACCTTCACCTGGCCGGACGGCAGCGGCCGCGCGTGCCGCAGGGCATTGCTGAGCAGTTCGCTGACGATCACGCTGGCGTCGTCCACGACCGAGTCGTAGACGCCCGAGTCGGTCAGCTCCGAGCTGAGGCGCCTGCGGGCGACCGCGACGCTGGACGGTGCGTGTGGCAGCAGTACGACGCTCGACGCCCTCACCTCCCCGATGCTCCGCTCACTCGGACGAGTCCCGTCATCACCCTTCCGGTACGTCCGAAATGCCCTGATGGCCATGACGGGAAACCCGAACGGATCAGTTCACCACCTGCACAACGAGTCATCTGCCGTCCGGTCACGGTGACCACCCCCGGGATCGGAATCTCGTCACCAACGGCAACCAACCAAGGATCTATCCAGCCAACGGCGGATTTACTCCTCGCACACGCGTTTCGTCCATCACACCCCGCCGACACCGCACTTCTTCGCACCGTTCCCAGCCTGCCACCTCGCGGGACCACCGAAAGCGCTGGTCACGCCCGTCTCACCGGACCGCCCGGGACGGACTGTCCGCACGGTAAGTAACCGTCCGCTCAGCGCGCCGAACGCAACACCAGGCGCATGCACGTCCCCTCGCCCGCCCGTGCGCCACCTGCGGGTCCACGCCTGTCGGTGACGGAGAGTAGTCGAGCGGTCTGCTTCTCATCGGGGGTTTCAGTGCCAATGCTCCCATTTTTGGTATTTTGGGTAGCTTCCATGTGAGATGTCTCACGCCCTGCGGGAAGCGCGGAGATCGTGCCGCCCTGCGCCTCCGTGAGCCGTCTGACGATGTACAGGCCGAGCCCGATGCCGCCGAACCGGCGGCGGTCCCCCGCGTCCCCCTGGACGAACCGCTCGAAGATCCGCTCATGGTCGCCGATCGGGATGCCGATGCCCTCGTCGGAGACGGTGACGACGATGCCGGGGCCCTCGCGCCGGGCCCGCACCCGCACGGTCCCGCCGTCCGGGGAGTACTTGAACGCGTTCTCCAGCAGCTGCCCGAGGACGATGTCGGTGGCCATCGCGTCCCCGCTGCACAGCGGCAGTCCGGGATCGATCTCCAGCTCCACCCGGTGCAGCGGCGACAGCGAGCGGAACCCGGCGACCACGCCCTCCAGGACGCGGGCGAGGTCGAACGGCTCGATCGTCACGGCCAGCTCGTCGGCCCCGGCGCGGGAGCCGAGCAGCAGGTGCTCGACGAGCCGCCCGAGCGACTGGGCGCGCTCGGCGATGGTGGCGACGGCGGCGCGCCGGTCGGCGTCGGTCAGCTCGTCCCACCGGTTGACCAGCGTCGAGGCGAACCCCTGCACGACCGTGATCGGGGTCCGCAGCTCGTGGCTGGTCGTGGCGAGGAACAGGTCCTTGGCCTCCTCCAGCGCCTTGGCCTCCGAGACGTCGCGGAAGTCGACGACCAGCTCGCCGGTCTCCTCGATCTCGGCGGCCAGCACGTTCAGCCACGTGCCCGACTCCAGGCGGAACGTGAGCATCTCGCCGAGCGCGGGCATGTCGAACGGCAGCGGACGCCCGATCGCGTCCTCCGGCGGGATGCCGGTGAGGGTGTGCGCGGCGTTGTTCCAGTGCCGGACGACGAGGTCGTGGTCCAGCACCGCGATGCCGTCGGCGCTGGAGTCGATGACGGCGCGCTCGTGCGCCCGCTGCCGGACGACCTCCGCGTAGGCGACGGCGTTGCCGACCGCGACCCCGGCGTGCCCGGCGAGCAGCTCCAGCAGTTCGAGCTCGGTGTGCCCGACCTTGCGTCCGGAGAACAGCGCGTACAGCGCCCCGTACGGCCGGTTCTGCAGGTACGACAGGCCGAGGGCGATCGTGTGCAGGCCGGGCAGCTCCGACCAGATCAGGTCGCCGAGGCGCCGCTCGCCCGTCGCGAGCTTGACGGTCTTGCCCGACCGCAGCAGCTCCCCGACGAGGCTGGGCCGCAGCTCGGCGCGGCGGCCGCGCATCCGCTCCGGCAGCCCGGACATGCTGACCAGCCGCAGCCGCTCGCCCTCGATCTTGACGAATCCGCCGGCGTCGGCGCCGGTCAGCTCGATGAGCGCGGCGGTGATCCGGTCGAGCACGACGGCGAGGTCGAGCTCGGCGCCGAGGTCGGCGACGATGTCGTTCAGCCGCCGGACGAGCCGGGCCCGCTCGGTCATGCGGTGTTGGACGATCTCGTCGTCCTCGACCGGGTGGTACACCCCGACCCAGCCGAGCAGCCTGCCGCTCGGATCCTTCAGCAGGCTCGTGTCGATGCGCACGTCGATGAGCCGGCCGTCGCGGTGGAAGCGGCGGGTGGCGATCGAGATCTGCCCGCCGTCGCCCTCGCCCTCGCCCCCGCGCCGGGTGACGAGCCGTTCCTGGACGGCGTTGTGCTCGGCCTTCAGCTCGCCGGGGACGATGGGCGGGACCCGGCCGAGCACCTCCTCGGCGCTCCAGCCGAACATGCGCTCGGCCGCCGGGTTCCACACGGTGACCCGGTGCCGCTGGTCCACGGCTACGATCGCGTCGGCGGCGCTCTCGATGACGGCCCGCGCGATCGGATCGTGCACGTGCTGATACACGTCTGTCATCGTGCCACCGCACTCCGGCCTGCCGCCGGGCAACTTGCGCCGAAACTTGCTTTCGACCCAAACCTTACCGTCTGGTAAGCCTGCCGATGAGCAGGGCCGCGACCCCTGCGACCAGGAACGACAGCAGCGAGGCGCTCATCCACGCCTGAGGCGTGAAGTGCAGCGCGTCCCGGACGTCCGACCAGAACGCGGTCCAGCGGGCGACCGTGCCCGGGTTGACGAGCTGGTAGACGACGAACCCGATCGCCCATGCCGCGATCATGCCCCAGCGGGACGGCGCGGTCCGCGAGACGTCCCAGCCGCCCGCCCGGCGGCGGCCGAGGAAGAAGTCGGCGGCGAGGACGCCGAGCATCGGCACGAACACCGATCCGATCAGTGACAGGAATCCCGCGTAGTCGCCGATGTCCAGGACCAGCGCGAGCACGGTGATGCCGATGCCGAGCCCGACGCTCAGCACCCGGCGGTCGGCCCGGGGGAACAGGTTCTGGATCGACACCGCGGTGGAGTAGGTGTCGGCGAACGACTGGTCGGCCTCCCGCAGCACGAACACCGCGAAGAAGACCACGCCCAGCGAGGCGCCGAGGAACGGGTCGAAGATCCTGCCCGAATCGCCCGCGACCAGCGCCAGCGCGAGCAGCCCGAGGACGTAGGCGACGATCTGCGTGACGGAGTAGCCGACGGCCGCGGCGCCGAACGCCCCGCGCTCGGTGCGCGCGTGCCGGGTGTAGTCGGCGGCGACCGGGACCCAGGAGATCGACACGGCAAGCGCGGCGTCCGCGCCGAGCCAGAACCCGCCCCACGAGCCCTGCGTCAGGTCGGGCAGCGGCTCCCGGACGAGCCGGACGTAGAAGTACACGAGCGCGATCGCCACCGCGACGGTCACGTAGCGGCGCAGCAACCGCACCGAGCCGAGCGGCCAGACCGTCAGCACGGTCGTGACCGCGCCGGCGGCGACCACATAGCCCCAGCGCGGGACGCCGTCCCACAGCTCGCGGGCGGCGTCGGCGATGACGATCAGCTCGAACGTCCCCCACCCGACGAGCTGGGCGATGTTGAGGACGGTCGGCGCGTACGACAGCTTCGCGCCGAACAGGCCGCGCAGCAGCACCATCGCGGGCTGCCCGGTGCGCGCGCCGGGCACGGCGGCGAGGCCGAGCATCAGCCCGCCGAGGACCGTCCCGACGGCCATCGCGACGATGCCCGCCATGATCGAGATCGTCGGCCGGCCGTCGGCGTCCGGCGCGAGGACGGTGTAGGCACCGGAGAAGGCCAGGAGGCTGACGCCGAGGTTCCCCCAGAAGGCGCTCTGGTCCCAGAATCCGAGGACCTTGGGGGCCGGCTCGTCGAGGGTGAACGGGACCTCGTCGCGGGCGCGATCGCCCTGGGGGCGCTTTTCGACATCGGACGTCACGGGACACACTCCCTACGCCGGCATTACCCGGACAGGTTCATGCGGTCGGCGACGCCTTGGAGGCCGCCCTCTCAGCCCGGCTGTGGCCCGAGCTCCCGCGGGTATTCGGTCAGGCCCGATCGTACAACCGCCCGTCACGCCCCAGAAGGGGGCATGGGGGTCAGATCACACGACATTCGTCAGATCACGCGACGTAGGGCGGGCCGTTCCCCGCACCCTCCATCGGGCGCCCGGCCTCGGCCCACCCGTGCATGCCGTCGCCGACGTTCCTCGCCAGCCATCCCGCCTGGTTCAGCGCGGACGTGACCTGCGCGGACCGTGACCCGGACCGGCAGATCACGTAGACCTCCCGGTCGCGGGGGATCTCGCCGGCGCGGTCCCGCAGATGGTGCATGGGGATGTGGACCGCCGCGGGCGCGTGACCCGCGTCCCACTCGTCCTGCTCCCGGACGTCCAGCAGGTAGCCGTCCTGCGGAACGTCCGCGGCGACCACCGCCGGTACGTCTTCCCCGAAATTCATCACACCCCCCATGGAACCGCGCGAAGCCCCCCTGCGTCGAATCACGCATGCGGTATCGGACGCTCCTTTTCGCAGCGCCCGGGCTGGCCTTGCTCCTGTCCACGGCCGCCTGCGGCGACGAACAGGCAAACGGAAACTCCGCCGAGGCGCCTTCGGGCACGACCTCCGTGCAGCCGTCCGGCGCACCGGCGGACACGCTCACCGTGCAGGTCAAGGCCTCCAAGGAGGCGCCCGCCAAGACCTGGCGGCTGACCTGCGACCCGCCCGGCGGCGACCATCCCGAGGCGGCGGGCGCCTGCGCGGCGCTCACCAAGGTCAAGGAACCCTTCACACCCGTTCCCAAGGACCAGATGTGCACCGAGATCTACGGCGGTCCGGAGATCGCCACGGTCAAGGGCACCTGGCAGGGCAAGCGGATCGACACCACGTTCACCCGCGACGACGGCTGCCAGCTGCACCGCTGGAGCCAGATCGGCCCGGTCTTCGGGAACGTCCCGAAGGTCCGCTGACCCCGACCCGTCCATCCGGACGAGCCATCCCCGTTCCGGCTCCGTCCAGAACCCGAATGTCAGGCCCCGGCCCCGCCGGGGCCTGACCCGTCTCACGGCACCTGGGCGGACCGGCCCGCGGCCGGTTTCGCCCGGCGCTACTTGAGGAGGCGGGACATGCGGCGGTCGGCGAGCGGCTTGCCGCCCGTCTGGCAGGTGGGGCAGTACTGGAGCGCGGAGTCGGCGAACGACACCTCGCGGACCGTGTCCCCGCACACCGGGCATTTCGCGCCGGCGCGCCCGTGCACCCGCAGGCCGGTCTTCTTCTCGCCCTTGAGGTCCTGCGCCTCGAGGCCGCGCGAGCGCTCCACCGCGTCCCGCAGCGTGGCGACGATCGCCTCGTGCAGGACGGCGACGTCCTCCTCGGTCAGCGTGGAAGCGATCTTGAACGGGGACATCCTGGCGACGTGCAGCACCTCGTCGGAGTAGGCGTTGCCGATTCCGGCGATCACCTTCTGGTCGCGCAGCAGGCCCTTGATCTGGCTGCGCTTGCCGTTGACGATCCCGGCCAGGGCCGCGGTGGTGAACGACTCGTCCAGCGGGTCGGGGCCGAGGGACGCCACGCCGGGCACGTCGTCCGGGTCGCGGACGACGTAGACGGCGAGGCCCTTCTTGGTGCCGGCCTCGGTGAGGTCGAAGCCCGACCCGTCGTCCAGGTGCACGCGCAGGGCGAGCGGGTTCTTCCCCCCGGGCCGGACGGGCCGCGCCGGGATCTCGTCGCGCCAGCGCAGCCAGCCGGCGCGGGCGAGGTGGATGACGAGGTGCAGCCCGTCGACGTCCAGGTCGAGGAACTTGCCGTGCCGGGCCGCGCCGGTGACGGTCAGCCCGCCGAGCGCGGTCACCGGCGGGTCGTAGGTCTTCAGGGCGGAGATGGCGAGAACATCGACGCGGGCGACGGCATGGCCGACCGCGCGCTCCCGCAGGAACCCCGCCAGCGCCTCCACCTCAGGTAGCTCAGGCATGGCTTCAGTATCCGCGACGGGCCGCGCCGTCGGGACGTCTGTCCACAGCCCTGTGGACGCCTGTGGAAAACCATGGGAACCGGTGTGACCCGGATCTCGGAATCACCCATACCCCCTAGGGGTTGTCACCGGTGTCCGGCTATGGCAGCATGAGGCCGACGAGATACCCCCTAGGGGTAATAGCGAAGGAGACGCCGATGAGCACCGCCACCTACACCGTCAGCGGGATGACCTGCGGCCACTGCGTGAGCTCGGTGACCGAGGAGGTCGAGCAGATCGCCGGCGTGACCGGCGTGGACGTCGACCTCCCGACCGGCAGGGTCACCGTTACGAGCGAGACCCTCCTCGACGACGCCCGGGTCAAGGCCGCCGTCGAGGAGGCCGGATACCAGCTGACCTCGTGAGCGGACCGCGCCTCGCCCGCCCGGGCGGGGTGCGTCCCTCGGAACACCGAGCGGAGTGAATCGGCATGAACAGCGCGACCAGGCTGGGGGCCTACGCCGTGGGACTGGCGGTCGTCTTCGGCGGCGCCGCGGGCGTCGGCAAGATCGTCGGTCCCGTCGGCGGCACGGCGGAGATGGCGTCCCATGAGAACGGCGGCGGCCACGGCGCCGGAGGCCACGAAGGCACGGCGTCCCACGCGCCGGGCGGCCTCCAGGTGTCGGAGGACGGCTTCACGCTGGCCCCGCAGCGGACCGTCCTCAGCCGCGGCGAGAAGACGGACTTCCGGTTCACGATCAACGGGCCGGACGGCAGGCCGGTCACCGGGTTCAAGCCGCTGCACGGCAAGCGCCTGCACCTGATCGTGGCGCGGCGCGACCTGTCCGGCTTCCAGCACCTGCACCCGACCGAGACCGGGGGCGGCGTCTGGACCGTCCCGATCAAGCTGGCCAAGCCCGGCGTGTACCGGTTCTTCACCGACATCCAGCCGGACGGCGCGAAGCGGCAGCTCACGCTCGGCACGGACGTGTTCGTCCCCGGCGACCTGCGGCCGGTGCCGCTGCCCGAACCCGGGCAGGTCGCGAAGGTGGACGGCTACGAGGTGCGGCTCACCGGGGGCCTCACTCCCGGCAGGTCCACCGAGCTGACCCTCACCGTGAGCAAGGACGGCAAGCCGGTCGCCGACCTGGAGCCGTACCTGGAGGCCTACGGGCACCTCGTCGCTCTGCGGCAGGGCGACCTGGCCTACCTCCACGTCCACCCGGACGGGGAGCCCGGCGACGGCGAGACCGAGCCCGGTCCCGGCATCACGTTCTTCGCCGAGGCGCCCAGTTCCGGCGCGTACCGCCTGTACCTGGACTTCAAGCACGACGGCGAGGTCCGCACGGCCGAGTTCACGGTGCACGCCGGGCAGGTCCCCGCCCAGGAGCAGGGCGACAAGCCCGCGCAGGGGCACGACGACCAGCCCCACACCCACTGACGTTCCGCACGATCGAAGCAGAGGAGGACGCGATGAGCACGGACGCTGTGTCCGGGCGTATCGAGCTGGCGATCGGCGGTATGACGTGCGCGTCGTGCGCCAACCGCATCGAGCGGAAGCTCAACAAGATGGACGGCGTGACCGCCACGGTCAACTACGCGACCGAGAAGGCAAGGGTGGAGTTCGGGTCGGGGGTGTCGCCCGACGAGCTGATCGCCACGGTCGAGAAGGCGGGCTACTCCGCCGCCCTCCCCGCCCCGCCGCGGGCCGCCGAGGAGGGGGCCCCGGAGCCCGCCGACGAGCTGCGCCCGCTGCGGCAGCGGCTGATCACCGCGGTGGTGCTGTCGATCCCGGTGATAGCGATGGCGATGGTCCCGGCGATCCAGTTCGAGGCGTGGCAGTGGCTGTCGCTCACGCTCGCCGCCCCCGTCGTGGTGTACGCGGGCTGGCCGTTCCACCGGGCCGCGGCGGTCAACCTGCGGCACGGCACGGCGACCATGGACACGCTGATCTCCCTCGGCACGCTGGCCGCGTTCGCGTGGTCGCTGTGGGCGCTGTTCTTCGGCACCGCGGGCGAGCTGGGCATCAAGCACGGGTTCGAGTTCTCCATGACCCGCTCGGACGGGTCGATGAACATCTACCTGGAGGCCGCCTCCGGGGTGATCATGTTCATCCTCGCCGGGCGGTACTTCGAGACGCGCTCCAAGCGCCGCGCGGGCGCCGCGCTGCGGGCCCTGCTGGAGCTCGGCGCCAAGGAGGTCTCGGTCGTCCGGGACGGGCGCGAGGAGCGGATCCCGGTCGACCGGCTCGCCGCGGGGGACGTGTTCGTCGTCCGTCCCGGCGAGAAGATCGCAACGGACGGGACGGTCGAGGAGGGCTCGTCCGCCGTGGACGCGTCCATGCTGACCGGCGAGTCCGTCCCGGTCGAGGTCGGGCCGGGCGACACCGTGGTCGGCGCGACCGTGAACGCGGGCGGGCGGCTGCTGGTGCGCGCCACCCGGGTCGGCTCCGAGACCCAGCTCGCGCAGATGGCGCGGCTCGTGGAGGACGCGCAGACCGGCAAGGCGCAGGTGCAGCGGCTCGCCGACCGGATCTCGGGCGTCTTCGTCCCGGTCGTGATCGCGCTGGCGCTCGGCACGCTCGGCTTCTGGATCGGCACCGGCGAGCCGCTCGCCGGCGCCTTCACCGCCGCGGTCGCCGTGCTGATCATCGCCTGCCCGTGCGCCCTCGGCCTCGCCACCCCGACCGCGCTGATGGTCGGGACGGGGCGCGGCGCGCAGCTCGGGATCCTGATCAAGGGCCCGGAGGTGCTGGAGTCCACCCGCGCGATCGACACCGTCGTCCTGGACAAGACCGGCACCGTCACCACCGGCAGGATGGCCCTGGTCGACGTCATCACCGCCGACGGCGTCGCGGAGGAGGAGGTGCTGCGGCTGGCGGGCGCGCTGGAGAACGCGTCCGAGCACCCCATCGCCCAGGCCATCGCCAAGGGCGCCGTCGAGCGGGTCGGCGACCTCGGCACGGTCGAGGACTTCGCCAACGTCGAGGGCCTCGGCGTCCAGGGGATGGTGGACGGCCACGGCGTCCTGGCGGGCCGCCCGCGGCTGCTCGCCGAGTGGTCGCAGCACCTCACGCCCGACCTCGAACGCGCCATGGAGAAGGCCCGGGCGCTCGGCCACACCGCGGTCGCGGTCGGCTGGGACGGCGAGGCCCGCGCGGTGATCACCGTCGCGGACCAGGTGAAGCCGACCTCGCGGGAGGCGATCGAGCGGCTGCGCGCGCTCGGGCTGCGGCCGGTCCTGCTGACCGGCGACAACGAGACGGTGGCCCGCACGGTCGCCGGCGAGGTGGGGATCGAGGAGGTCATCGCCGACGTCCTGCCGCAGGACAAGGTGGACGTCGTCAAGCGCCTCCAGTCGGAGGGCCGGACGGTCGCCATGGTCGGCGACGGGATCAACGACGCCGCCGCGCTGGCCCAGGCCGACCTCGGCCTGGCGATGGGCACCGGCACGGACGTGGCGATCGAGGCGTCCGACCTGACCCTGGTGCGCGGCGACCTGCGCGCCGCGGCCGACGCCATCCGGCTGTCGCGCCGCACCCTGGGCACCATCAAGGGCAACCTGTTCTGGGCCTTCGCCTACAACGTGGCCGCCCTGCCCCTCGCCGCGTCGGGCCTGCTCACCCCCATGATCGCCGGAGGGGCCATGGCCTTCTCCTCGGTCTTCGTGGTGACCAACAGCCTGCGCTTGAGGCGGTTCTCTGCTTGATTGCGGTTCGTGCTGAGCCGGGCCCCGGGGGCCCGGCTCAGCACGAACCGCGTGCGATTGCTGCATCGCTTCGGCTCGCCCAGGGGCTCGCTGCGCGATCAGTTTCTCGCGGGCTCGAAACGGGCTTCGCACGCAATCGCGGCATCGGAGGTCGCTGCGTGGCTGGTGCACCGGCCGACGTGAGTGCCCCCGGCGCCGGGCCCCTCGGCCGGGTAGCCGGGGCACCGCGCCTCGTCAGGGGCGGAGAGTGGCTAGGACTGTGGTGAGGGTCGGGTCGGTGGTGGCCTCGTCCAGGGACTGGGTGAGGGTTTCGGTGTAGGTGGGGGCGGCCTTGTCCTGGACGGCGCGGCCCTCGTCGGTGATGACGGTGTAGACGCCGCGGCGGTCCTTGGGGCACATGGCGCGGCGGGTGAGGCCGGCGGACTCCAGCCGGGCGACCAGGCGGCTCACCGAGCTCTGGTTGAGGCCGATCAGGTCGGCGAGCTCCTGCATGCGCAGCTCGCCGTCCTCGGCGCGGGCGAGGTGGCCCAGCGCGCGGTACTCCGACAGGCCGATCCCGTGGCGGCGCTGCAGTGCCTTGGCGAGCCGGTGCTCGACCCGTCCGTGCAGCATGACGATGCCGTCCCAGAGCGCCCCGTCCGCCGCGGCCTTGGTGTCAGCGCCCATCGCGCACCCCGCTTCCTCTTGACGCCAGTTTACCTGCGGTGGAAACATGTGCATGTACATACAACTCATGCATGTACATAAAAATTGCCTCGCGCCCGCCCGGAGGGAGAGGACGATGACCAGCCCCCTGCTCGCCCCGTACGAAGGCCCGCACCTCAGGCTGCGCAACCGGATCGCGATGGCCCCGATGACGCGGGGCCGGGCCGACGACGTGACCGGCGTCCCCCACCCGCTGACCGGGGAGTACTACGCGCAGCGCGCGGGGGCGGGCCTCATCGTCACCGAGGGGATCTGGCCGCACCCGCTCGGCAAGGGCGGCCCCGGCATCCCCGGGCTGGTGACGGATGAGCAGATCGCCGGGTGGCGGGAGGTGACGGACGCCGTGCACGAGGCGGGCGGGACGATCTTCGCCCAGCTCTGGCACGTGGGCCGGATGTCGCATCCGCTCATCCTGCCGGGCGGCGCGACGCCCGTCGCTCCCTCGGCGGTGCGCATCCGGTCGGAGGGCATCCACACCAGCGAGGGGAACGTCCCCCACGTCACGCCGCGCGCCATGACGACCGCCGAGATCGAGGAGACGACCGCCGCGTTCGCGGCCGAAGCGCGCAACGCCGTCCGGGCCGGGTTCGACGGCGTCGAGGTGCACGGCGCGAACGGGTACCTGGTCCAGCAGTTCCTGGCCGAGAACACCAACCGGCGCACCGACCGGTTCGGCGGCTCCCGCGAGGGCCGGCTGCGCTTCGCCCTCGACGTCGTGCGGGCCGTGGCGGACGCGGTCGGACCGGAGCGCGTCGGGCTGCGCGTCTCCCCCGGCAACCCGGAGAACGAGATCGCCGAGGAGGACCCCAGGGGCACCTACCGTGCCCTCGTCGACACCCTCGACCCGCTCGGCCTGGCCTACCTGCACGTCATCGAGCGCGGCGCGTACGGGGCGCTCGCCGACCTGCGCCCCCGCTGGTCGGGCACGCTGATCGGGAACTTCAACGGCCCCGAGCCGACGTCCCAGCGCGCCGGTGAGGCGGTCGTCGCCGCGGGCCTGGCCGACGTCTTCTCCTACGGCCGCCTCTTCATCTCCAACCCCGACCTTCCCGCGCGGTTCGCGACGTCGGCACCGCTGGCCGGCGCCGTACAGGACCTCGTCTACGGCGGCCACGCCGAGGGCTACGTCGACTACCCCCCGCTCGCTCGCGCGTGACCGCTCAAGACTCCACGGACCAGAAGGCCACCTCGTGCCGCATGCCCTGCACGAAGAGGCGTTCCGCGGTGGCGGGGTCGGGGTCCGCCTCGTCGATCATCTGGGCGATGCGGGCGGCGAGGTCCGCGAAGCCGGGGTCGGCGTAGGTGTCGACCCAGCGGCGGTAGCGGGGCTCGGACGGCGGGTTCTCGGCGAGGATCCGCCCGAGCGTGGAGTAGCCCCACATGCAGGGGTACAGGGCCGCGAGGCCGTCGCCGTAAACGGCGGCACTGTCCAGCAGGAAGGACGTGTAGGCGGCGCACGCGGGCCCCTTCCGGGCGCCGTCGAGGTCGGCGGAGAAGCTCGTGGAGAGGGAGCGGTGCAGGTCGAGCTCGTCGTGGAAGGTGGCGTGGGCCAGGTCCACCAGGTCGCCCAGGTGGGCGTCGGGAGCCTGCCACGCGAGGCGGGAGAAGACCCGCACGTAGTCGTGCAGGAAGAGGTAGTCCTGCTCCAGCCAGGAGCGGAACACGGCCTCGTCGAGGTCGCCTTGGGCGATGCCCTTGACGGTGGGGTGCCGGAGCTGTTCGTCCACCAGCGGGCGGCCGAGTTCCTCCAGGTGCGCGGCGAGACTCATGACGCCAGTCTGCCGCAGAGACGACCAGGGCCCCGCCGAGTCGTGCGACCCGGCGGGGCCCTGGTCCAGCACCGGTGTGTGGGTCGCCTCTCGGCGAAAGGCACAACACGGCTCCAGCCGAACGGTATTCCGTGAAGGCGAAAGGTGAGGCCCGGGGACACCAGGCACACCGGCTGTCATCTGTAACCGATGGGCCCCGGGGATTGTTCCCGGCTTCCGAAATCGGCGAAGGTCCCCGTCCGCCGAATGGTGTGCCAGCCCAGCCGGGCCCCCAGCAGCGCGGTCACCACGGACTGCACGACGACCAGGTACATGAGCTGCCGGTAGACGAACTGCTGGAGCGGCAGCGCCCACAGCGGGCGGACGGACTCGCCGTCCAGCCACAGGGCGTAGGCGCCGGCGGCGGCCTGCGCGGCGACGAAGATCGTCCACGAGGCGACGGGCACCAGCGGGTCCAGGAAGACCAGGCCGAACACCGCGAACAGGTCGATCGCCGGGGCCAGCAGGGGGAGCAGCACCTGGAACACCGTCAGGTAGGGCAGGCAGCGGCGCCCGAACCGCCCCGAGCCGCCGCGCTCGACGACCGAGCGCCGGTGCTTCCACATCGCCTGCATCGTCCCGTAGCACCAGCGGTACCGCTGCCTCCACAGCTGCCGCAGCGACGACGGCGCCTCCGTCCAGGCCAGGGCATTCTCCTCGTAGACGACGCGCCGCCCGGTGCGGCAGATCGCCATGGTGAGGTCGGTGTCCTCGGCGAGGGTGTCGCCCGGGACGCCGCCCACCTCGGCCAGGACGGACCGCCGGAACGCCCCGATCGCGCCCGGCACGGTCGGCATGCACCGCAGGAGGTCGAACATCCGCCGGTCGAGGTTGAAGCCGATGACGTACTCGATGTGCTGCCAGCGGCCGAGGAGGCCGCCCCGGTTGGCGACCTTGGTGTTGCCGCTGACCGCGCCCACCTCCGGGTCCGCGAAGGGGGCCAGCAGGTGCCGGAGGGTGTCGCGCTGGAAGACGGTGTCGCCGTCCACGAGCACGAGGATCTCGGACCGCGCCGCGGCCATGCCCGCGTTGAGCGCGCTCGGCTTCCCTCCGTTCGGCTTGCGCAGGAGCCGGAGCCCGGGCAGGCCCAGGGACTCGACGATCGCGGCCGTGCCGTCGGTGGACCCGTCGTCCACCACGATCACCTCGACGGTGTCCGGGTAGTCGGTGCCGAGCAGCGTGGTGACCGTCGCCGCGATGCCGGCCTCCTCGTCGTAGGCGGGGACGATCACGGAGACGGGCGGGAACGGGTCCGGTGGCAGCCCGCCGGGGGGCGGCGGCCCGGTCGCGCGGCGCCGGCGGCCCTCGGGCCTTCGCACCCGGCGCATGTGGACGTGCGCGAACACCAGCAGCGCCACGAGGCGGAGCACGCAGAGCAGGCCCGCGACGCCGAACACCGCGCCCATGGCGCCGGTGAGCCCGGCCGCGGCGCGCTGGGCGGCCACCAGCGTCCAGCCGACGGCCCGCTCGCGCGCGGGCACCGCGACCTCGGCGGGCGGCATGCCCAGCGCCTGCGCGAGCGTGGTGAAGCGGTAGCCCCGCGGCTGGAGCCGGTCGAGGATCCGCCCGACCGCCGCGACCGTCTCGGACCGGTCGCCGCCCGAGTCGTGCAGCATCACGACCGCGCCCTCGCCGCGGGCCCCCGCCGCCAGCGCCCGCTCGACGATCCTCTCCGTGCCGGGACGCGCCCAGTCCTCGGTGTCGCGGTCGGTGAGGACGACGACGTAGCCGTCCCCTCCCGCCCGTTCGGCCGCGCGCCACTCAGGCGCGGTCAGGCCGTCCGGACGGGAGGAGTACGGCATCCGCATCAGCCTGGTGTGGACGCCCGCCGCGCCCGCCAGCGCGCGTTGGGTGAGGTCCATCTCCAGGCGCGCCCGCCAGCGCGGCGCGGCGGCGAGGTCGGCGTGCGTGTAGGTGTGCGAGCCGATCTCGTGGCCCTCGCGCAGGATGCGGCGGGTGAGCGCCGGCTCGCGGGCCACGTGCGAGCCGACGGTGAAGAACGTGGCGCGGGCGCCGTGGCGGCGCAGGACGTCCAGGATCCGGGGCGTCCACTCGGGGTCGGGGCCGTCGTCGAACGTCAGCGCGATCGTCTTCGCGGGCATGCGGCGGCTCTTCGGGACCCCGCCCGCGAGGTGGACGACGGGACCGCCCGCGGTCACCCGGGACGGCGCCGGCCCGGAATGCCCCGGATCGGCCCGCGGGGCCTCGCCGACGGCCCCGCCCGCGAAGCCGTCCATCAGCAGGAGCACGGCCAGCACCAGGCCGCCGAGCGACAGCAGGATCCAGTGGCCCCGCGGCGCACCGCGCCGCATGCTCAGCGGCTCTTCTTCTTGCGTCCCCAGGCGGGAGGCGTCGCCTGCGACCTGCCCGGGGCGCTCGTGGCGGTGCCCGTCGCCGTCGCCGCCGGCGGGGCCGCCGACGCCCCGGGCGCCGGGGCCGCGGGCGCCGGGGCCGCGGGCGCCACGGGTGCAGCGGGTGACGCCGACGCGCGCGGCGACCGGGCGGCCGGCCCGGTGGGCCGGGGACGCGCGGCCGGGGCCCGCTCACCCGCCTCTCCCGCCGGGACGCTCGGACGGGCCACCTTCGCCCGCGGCTGGACGGACGGCTCGCTCCACGGCGTCAGCGGGACGTCGGCGCCCGTGGTCATGCCGAGGCCGAGCGCGCCCAGGAACACCAGGAGCAGCGCGCCGACGAGCAGGCCCAGCCGGCGTCCGATCCGGGCGCGCCAGCCGGTCGCGTCCACGAAGACGGGGGTCGCCGCCGCCCCTTCCGGCGGGAGGGGTTCGGCGAGAGGCCCGGCCGGGAGAGAAGCGACCGGCGCCATGCCGTTGACAAGGAGCTCGTCCCGGTCGTGCGAGGCGTTGCCGATCATCTGCGTCCGTCATCTCGTGCGAAGGGCGGCCGGGCGGCCGGGCGGGGTTCACTCCGTCAGCGCGAACCCGCGCGTCCGTGTCACACCACAACGGGAATGCCTGCACAATGGCGCGGTGGACGAGGACGAGCTCGGCCGGGCGCTGCGGGCGGCGCAGGACGGCGACGAGGAGTCCTTCCGCATGCTCTACCGCGATGTCCAGCCCCGCCTGATCCGTTTCGCCGGGGCCATCGTCGGCGCGGACGCGGAGGATGTGACGTCGGAGGCGTGGCTGCAGATCGCCCGGGACCTCTCGACGTTCCGCGGCGACCTCGACGGCTTCCGCGGCTGGACCGCGACGATCACCCGGCACCGGGCGCTGGACCACCTGCGCCGCAAGTCCCGCCGCCCCGGCTCCGACCTGCCGGTCGAGGAGCTGGTCGCGATGGCCGCCGAAGCCGACACCGAGCTGGACGCCATCGACGGCATCGCCACCGAGCAGGCGCTCCGGCTGATCGCCGGCCTGCCCCGGGACCAGGCCGAGGCGGTGCTGCTGCGCGTCGTCGTGGGCTTGGACGCCAAGTCGGCCGGCACGGTGCTCGGCAAGCGCGCGGGCGCCGTGCGGACCGCCGCCTACCGGGGGCTGCGGCGCCTCGCCGAGCGGCTGCCGGCGTCCCGCGCGGACGCCGCCGACGGCGCGGCGGACACCCGCCCCCTCGTGCGCGGTGACAGAAGCGGCGGCAGCGGCGCTGAAGGGGTGATATGAGCAACGACACCGAGCCCGGACGGCTGGACCCGCGCGCCGCCGAGCGGCTGCTCGACGGCGCCGGCGGCCACCCCGGGCTGCGCGGACTGCTCGCGGCGGCCTCCGCGCCCGGCAGCCCCCGCGAGCTCGCGGGCGAGGACGCCGCCGTCGCCGCCTTCCTGGCCGCGCCCCGACCGGCCCGCCGCTCCCGGGCCGCGGCCCTGCGCGGGTTCCTGACCGCCAAGATCATCGCGGTGGTGGGCGGCTCGGTCCTGCTGTCCGGCGGCGTGGCCTTCGCGACCGGGAACCTCCCCGGCCAGGACCCGGCGCCCGCGCCCTCGTCGACGCCCCACGAGCGCAAGACCCGCGAGCGGGGCGGCGGCTCCGGGTCCCACCCGCTGCACCGGCCCGGGCCGGGGTCCTCGCCCGAGCCGTCCCAGGATCGGGGCAGGATTGCCGGCGAGCACGGCAAGACGTCCGCGCCGGGCCAGCAGAAGAAGACCAAGAGTCCGAAGGCGAAGCCGACACCCCCGCGCGGCCCGGGGAGCAACAACGGCACGACCCGGCCGACCAGCCCGAGCAACTCGGGCAACTCGGGCAACTCGGGCAACTCGGGCAACTCGAAGAACAAGAAGAACAAGAAGAACGGCTCCCAGGGCGACGGGTCCACCGGCGACGCCCTGCAGAGCGGCGGCTCCCGGACCGACGCCCCCCTCCTGGGCGGCGGCGAGAGCGGACGGTGACCCGCGGTCAGAGGCAGCCCTCGAACTGCGGTACCTCCACGTCCGACAGGTCCAGACCGGACGAGCCGAACCACTTGTGCAGGAAGGCCGCCATCGCCCCGTCCTGGTACATGCGGGTGATGGCCGTGTTGAGCGCCTCGCAGCCGTCGGGATCGCCGCGCCGGATCGCGATGCCCGTCCGCCGCTCGCCGAACCGGGCGTTCAGCAGCCGGAAGCCGGCGCCCCGCCGTGTCTTCAGCCCGGCCAGGATGGTGTCGTTCGTGGTGATGGCGTCGATGCGGCCGTCCGCCAGCATGCCCATGCACTCGTCGTAGGACCGCGCCGCCACCGGCACGGCCGGCACCTGCCGCTCGACCGTCACCGCCTCGGCCGCGCCCGATCCGGTGACGGCGCAGATCCTGCGCCCCTTCAGATCGCGGACGCCGCGCACGCCGCGCTCGCCGTCCCGGACCAGGATGTCCTGGTACGACAGGAGGTAGGGGCCCGCGAACGCGAGCCGCTGCTTCCATTCGGGCTCCAGCCAGAACGTCAGGACCATGTCGACGTCCCCGTCGCGGAGCAGACGTTCCCGGTCCCGCGCCAGCGCCGGGACGAAGCGGACCTTCTTCCCCATCTGCGCGGCGAGGTAGCGGGACACGTCCACGTCGAGGCCCTCGAACGTGCCGTCCGGGCGCCGGAACCCGATGCCCGGCAGGTCCGGCCGCACGCCCGCGGTCAGCGTCTCCTCGCCGCGGATGGACCTCGGGCCGCCGCCCGCGCACCCGCCGAGCAGGAGGGAGCCCGCCATCGCCGCCGCGAACGGTCGCCGCATCCTTCGCCCCCCGGGCCCTCGGCCCCGGTCCGTCGAGCAGGGCGCGCCCGTCCTCAAGGTCGCAGGCGGCCGGACGTCGCTCCACCCGGTGACCGCATCCGGCCCTCCGGCCGCCGACGCCGGCCACGGGCACTCCGGACCGCCGTAAACATTCCGTAAACGGTGTCCGCGAAGCTCTGCGCACAGGAAACAACGTATGGACCGTGGCCCGAAGGGGAGATCATGCGGAAGTTTAAGCTTCAGGTGCAGGTCAGCGCGGACGGCTACATGGCCGGCCCGAACGGCGAGATGGACTGGATGACGTTCCCGTGGACCGACGACATCGGCCGGTACATCGACGCGCTGATGCGGCCGGTGGACTGCATCGTGCTGGGCCGCAGGCTCGCCGAGGGGTTCATCCCGGCCTGGGAGTCGGGGCCGGAGGGTGAGACCCAGGAGGCCGTCGACCAGATGAACGACACGCCGAAGGTCGTCATCTCGAACGGCCTCACCGAGTCGCCCTGGAAGAACGCCGAGGTCGCGGGGGGCGACCTCACCGAGATCGTGAACGGGCTGAAGGCCCGCCCCGGCGGCGACCTGATCGCCTACGGGGGCGGCACGCTCGTCCGGGACCTGATCGCCCGGGGCCTGCTCGACGACCTCTACCTGTTCGTCAACCCGACCGCGATCGGCTCGGGCATGCCGGTCTTCCCGGAGGGCGACTACCAGCGGCTCGACCTCGTGGAGGCGCGCCTGTTCGACTGCGGCATCGCCGCCATGCACTACACGCCGAAGCGCGCCTGACCGGCGGCGCGGACCGTCCGGCCCCCGGCGTTCCCGCCCGGGGCCGGCCGCCCGCCCGGCCGGTCACTGCAGGAGGTGGCGCAGCGTCCCTCCGTCGGTGACGGAGCGGTAGTAGCAGGTGGGGCGGGCCTCCCCGGACGGGAGGTTCGTGTGGCAGGCGCCGCCGGTGGTGCGGTCGACGAGGTAGAGCAGGGAGTTCTGCTCGCAGTTGACGCGGACGTCGACCACTTCGAGGACGTCCCCCGAGGTCGCGCCCTTGCGCCACAGCTCGTTGCGGGACGTCGACCACAGGACGGCGATCCGCTCCTCCAGCGTGGCCTTGAGGGCCTGGTCGTTCGCGTATCCGATGAACAGGACGTCCCCGCTGCCCGCGTCCTGCAGGACCACCGGGACGACCCGCGCCCCGGTCGCCGCGACGCCCGCCAGCTTGTCGAAGTCCAGGGTGAGCAGGGTGCCTTCTTCGAGTTCGTTCACCCTGCCATCCTGCCCGCCCGCGGCACCGGCCGTCCCCCCTGACACGTCACCCCCGCCTCCGCAGGAGGGTCGCCGTGGTCTCGTCGGCGGGCAGGAACGCTTCGAGGCGCAGCTCGGAGAGCGTGACGTCCACGGCGGTCGCGAACGAGGTCAGCGTGGTGATCAGGCGCAGCTCGCCCTCCGGCACCCGCAGCCGGAGCGGGACGGCGAAGCCGAGGTGCTCGCCCGGCGACTCCACCGGGGGCAGGTAGCCGTCCAGCTCGTCGATGAACTCCGCCAGTCCCGGGTCGGGGATCTGCCGTGCCCTGTCGCGCAGGCTTCCGGTGATGTGCCGGCCCCATTCGGCGAGGTTCTCGACGCGGCGGGCCATCCCGTCCGGGTGCAGGGCGAGGCGGAGCACGTTGACCGGCGGTTCCAGCAGGGCGGGGGCGGCGCCCCCGGTGAGGACGCCGAACGCCGGGTTGGCGGCGACGAGTTCGCCGTAAGGCCGGACGACGACCGCCGGGTAGGGCATGTGCCCGTCGAGGATGCGGTCGAGGGCCTCGCGCACGGGCCCGAGTTCGGGGGCGTCCAGCCGCGACTCGGCGTAGACCGGCGCGTACCCGGCGGAGAGCAGAAGCCCGTTGCGCTCCCGCAGCGGCAGTTCCAGGGACTCGGCCAGCCGCACCACCATGGCGCGGCCCGGCCGGGAGCGTCCCTGTTCGAGAAAGCTCAGATGGCGCTGGGTCGTGTCGGCCCTGATGGCCAGTTCGAGCTGGCTGAAGCGGCGCCGCGCCCGCCAGCGCCGCAGGTCGCGGGCGAACTGCCCAGGCTCGGCCACCACTGTCATGCCCCCATTCCACACCGGACGCCCGCACCGGCTCCATTCCCTGGAGGGAATCGCGGACGCAGCCCGCAGCTCGCAGACTGCCGGGCATGCGCATCGATGTGAAGCAAGTGGCCGACCGTTATCTCGCCCAGTGGAACGAGCCCGACCCCGCGGCGCGGAGCACGCTGATCCGCGAGATGTGGGCGCCTGACGCGACCCACGTGCTGGTCAACCCGCCGGAGGCGGTCCGGGACGCCGCGGCGGCGCTCGGGGTGCCCGCGCCGCCCCTGGAGGTCCACGGCCACCGCGCTCTGGACGCCCGGGTGGCCAGGGCCTACGAGATGTTCGTCGCACCGGGCGAGCACGTCTTCGAGATCGCCGAGGAGCCCGTCGTCCTGCTGCCGCACGTGATCGCAGTCCGCTGGGCGATGGTGACGGCGGACGGGGGCGAGGCCGTCGGCGGCGGGCTGGACGTCCTCTACCTGGACGGCGACGGCCGGATCCGCACCGACCACCAGTTCGTCGGGACGCGGTGACGCGCGCCGCCACCTGCACTGCTCGTTCCATGCCGCGCCCCTTCCGATCACCTCGGGGGGTGAAGCCGCGCTCGGGCTACCCGGCCAGGATCGACAGCACCGTCGCGGTCACGACACGGCCGGTCTCCTCCGCGTCCAGGCGCTCGGCGCGGGTCTCCTCCGCGGCGCCGTGCAGGACGTACTGCACGACGTTGACCAGCCAGATGATCGGCAGGTCGGTGCGGAAGACGCCCTCCTGCTGGCCCCGGCGGATGATGGCCTCGACGCGCTCCGCGGGATCGGCGTGCAGTTCGCGCACACGCCCCGCCGGAAGGGCCTCCTGGGCCGCCGCCAGCAGCGCCCTCGATTCGGTCACGAGGGACCAGCTGGATTCCACCAGCCGCGCGAGCGCCTCCCGGGGGTCCCCGGACAGGTCGACGCCCGAGAGCACCACGTCCCCGGCGCGCAGGGCCTCGACCAGGGCGGCCTCCACCAGTTCGGCCCGGTTGCGGAAGTGGCCGTAGAGCGTCATCCGTCCGACGCCGGCCGCCTTGGCGATGTCGTCGATGCTCGCGCTCGGGTCCCTGCTCAGGCACTCGCGTGCCGCGGACACGATGCGGGCGATGTTGCGCTCGGCGTCGGCGCGCCGGCGCCGGCCGGTGGTGGCGGAGGGCATGCCGCATCTTAACTCGTATGACGTAGTACGGGTTGATCTGCTATATCTCGTATGACACTGTACGAGTTAAGGAGTCGGCCATGACACAAGACGGTCCCGCCTCACCGGGGGCCCATCCGCTGCGCTGGCGCATCCTGGGTTTCCTCGGCGTGGCCCAGCTCATGCTGATCCTGGACGTCACGGTCGTCGCGATCGCGCTGCCCCACATGGAGGCCGACCTGGAGCTGAGTCGCCAGGCCGTGACCTGGACGGTCAGCGCCTACACCCTCACGTTCGGCGGGCTCATGCTGCTCGGCGGGCGGACCGCCGACCTGATCGGGGCCAGGCGCGTCGTCCTGGCCGGCCTGCTGGTCTTCACGGCCGCGTCGCTGGTCACCGGCCTGGCCGGGTCGGCCGCCATGCTGCTGGGCGGTCGCGTCGCCCAGGGAGTGGGGGCGGCGATGCTGTCCCCGTCGGCCCTGTCCCTCGTCGTCACCCTGTTCCAGGACGGCGAGCGGAACAAGGCGCTCGGCGTCTGGTCCGCGCTGGGCGGCGGCGGTGCCGCCCTCGGCGTCCTGCTGGGAGGAGCGCTGACCGCCGGGCCCGGCTGGCCCTGGGTGTTCTTCGTCAACGTCCCCATCGGTGTGGTGATCTTCGCCGCGCTCGCCCGGATGCTGCCGCGCCACCGGCCGGCCGCGCCCCGCCCAGGGCTCGACGTCCTCGGCGCGCTGCTGGTCACCGCCGCCTCCGGCGCGCTGATCTACGCGTTCATCAGCGCCGGGGACGACGGCTGGCTCAGTCTCGGCACCGGCCTGCCGGTGCTGCTCGCCGTGCTCGGCTACCTGGCCTTCGCCGCCAGGCAGAAGACCGCCCGCTCGCCCATGATGGACGTCTCGCTGCTGGTCCGCCGCCCGGTCGCCACCGGCACGTTCCTGATCGTGATGGCGACGGCCCTGATGATCGCGATGTTCTTCCTCGGCACGTTCTACTTCCAGCACGCCCGGGGCTACGGCGCACTGCGCACCGGCCTGCTGTTCCTCCCCATCGCGGTCGCGACGATGGCCGGCGCCGGCCTCACCGGCAGGACGATCGCCGCGGCGGGACCGCGCCGGCTCGCCGTGGCCGGGCTCGTCACCACCGCGGCGGGCATGGCCCTCCCCGCCGTCTCACTCGCCCCCGTGACCGTCGTGATCGGCACGGCGGTCGCGGGCGCCGGGACCGGCGCGATGTTCGTCGTCGCCTCCGCGACGGCCCTCGGCCAGGTGGCGCCGCACGAATCCGGCATCGCGTCCGGCATCGTCAGCACGTTCCACGAGTTCGGGGCCTCGATCGGGGCCGCCGTCATCTCCAGCGTCGCGGCCGCCAGCCTCACCGGCGACACGCTCGACGGCTTCACGCACGGCTTCGTGCTCGCCGCCGTCACCGCCGCCGTCGCGGCGCTCACCGCCGCCGTGCTGACCCCGCCCCGCCCGCGCCGCCTGACCGAGCCGGGCCCGGTGGACGCTTGACCCTGACGCGCGGGTCAACGGTTAGCTTCGTGGCCCGCGTCCGGGCCCGCCCCGGACTCCAGGTCTTGAGGAGAGTCCGATGCCGTCACTGCCCCGTACCTCGCGCGTGGTCCAGCTCGCCGCCGTCCCCGACGGGCTGCCCCGGCCGGAGCATTTCAGCGTCGTGGAAGTTCCCACGCCCTCGCCGGCGGACGGGGAGGTGCTGGTCCGCAACCGCTACTTCCAGGTCTTCCCCTCGCTGCGCACCCTGATCGGCGGCGGCGTGAAGGGCACTCCCTTCCCGCCGCTGCGTCCGGGCGACCCCCTGTTCGGGGCGGCGATCGGCGAGGTCGTCTCGGCCCCCCGCGACGCCGGGCTCCGTCCCGGCGACCTGGTCCGGCACTGGCTGGGCTGGCGCGAGCACGCGGTCGTGCCCGTCGGCCGGTGCTCGCCGCTGGACGGCACGCTGCCCGATCCGGTCGCGCACCTCGGCCAGGCGGGCATCGCGTACACGGCGCTGACCCGGGACGCGCGCGTCCGTCCCGGCGACACCGTGTTCGTGTCCGGCGGCGCGGGCGGGGTCGGCTCGCTGGCCGGTCAGGTCGCCCGCCTGCTCGGCGCGGGCCGCGTGATCGGCAGCACGGGTTCGCCGGGCAAGGCCGCCCGGCTGGTGTCCGAGCTGGGGTACGACGCGGCCGTGATCCGGGGCGGGCGGCCCATCGCCGAGCAACTGGCGGAGGCCGCACCCGACGGCATCGACGTCCTCGTGGACAACGTCGGCGGCGACCAACTCCGCGCCGCGGTCGCCGCCGCCAGGCCCGGTGCCCGGTTCGTCCTCGTCGGGACGCTGGCCGGGCAGCTCGCACCGGACCGCGCGGGGACCACGGCGCCGGTCGAGGTCGACACGTTCCAGCTGATCGCCAAGCGCATCGAGATGCGCGGTTTCGGCGGGCTGGACGACACCGGGGCGCGTCCCGAGTGGGCCGAGCGCGTCGGCGCCTGGCTGCGTTCCGGGGACATCACCTTCCCGCACGTGCGCGTCGCGGGCATCGAACACGCCCCGCGGGCGTTGCACGAACTGATCAGCGGACGGCACCTGGGAGCCGTCATCGTCGAGCTGTGACGTCCCGAGAGGAGTCCTCATGCGGATCGGCGACGCCGCCGCGGCGGCGGGAACGACCCCGCGGGCACTGCGGTTCTACGAGCAGCGCGGCCTCCTGCCCCCGCCGTCCCGCACCTCCGGCGGGCAGCGCCGGTACGGGCCCCGCGAGGTGGCCCGGGTGCTGACCATCCGCCGGCTGCTGTCCCTGGGGCTGACCGTCGAGGACGTCCGCGGCTGCGCCGACCGGCTCGACCTGCTGGAAGGCGAAGCGCTCCCGCCCTACGGCGGCCCCGGCTGCACGCGGAGCGCCGGGGTCGCCCGCCGCCGCCTCGCCGTCCTCGACACCGAGATCGCCCGCCTGACGGCCCTGCGCGACGCACTCGCCGCCCAGGTGGGCGAGACCGGCGCCGCCGCCGCGGCTCCGTCCGCCGGCGGGCGTCACGCGGACAGGTAGGGCACCCAGTCATCTGACAGATGAGCCGCACGCGGTGGTCTCCGTAGCTTCGGTCGCGTCACCATGCCGCGCCTACGAGGGGGAGAGACCACATGACCGAGGAACCGCTGCGCGTCGCGATCATCATCGGGAGCACGCGCGAGGGACGGTTCGGACCGACCGTGGGGACCTGGTTCACCGAGCAGGCCCGGCAGCGCGACGACCTGGCCGTCGACGTGATCGACGTGGCGGACGAGCCGCCGCCGTCCGCGCTGGGCGCGCCGGCCTCCGAGGAGTTCGCGCGCGTGACCCGGACGCTGCACGAGGCCGACGCCTACGTCGTGGTCACCTGCGAGTACAACCACAGCTTCCCCGGCACGCTGAAGAACCTGATCGACGTCCACTTCCACGAGTGGCGGGCCAAGCCCGTCGCGTTCGTCTCGTACGGCGGGCTGGCGGGCGGGCTCCGGTCCGTCGAGCACCTGCGGGGCGTCTTCGCCGAACTGCACGCCGTGACCGTCCGCGACACCGTCAGCTTCCACCACCCGTGGAACTGGTTCGGGAAGGACGGCCGGCCGAACGACCCCGAGGGGGCCTCCGCGGCGGCCAAGGGGATGCTCGACCAGCTCGCCTGGTGGGGGCGCGCGCTGCACGACGCCCGGGCCGTCCGCCCGTACGGGGGCTGAGGTGACCGCGACGGCCGAGGCCCCGCCGCACGACCGGACGGCGCCGGACCCGATGGCGGTCGTGCTCGTGCTCGTCCTCGGCTCCATCATGATCACGCTGGACACCACGGTGGTGAACGTCGCGATCAACCGGCTGTCGCAGGAGTTCCGCGCGCCGCTCGGCACGATCCAGTGGGTGGCCACCGGGTACTCGCTCGCGCTCGGCGCGGTGATCCCGTCCAGCGCGTGGGCGGTCGGGCGGTTCGGCGCCCGCCGGCTGTACCTCGGCGCGATCGCGGCGTTCGGGGCCGGGTCGCTGCTCGCCGGGCTGGCGTGGAACATCGAGTCGCTGATCGCGTTCCGGGTCGTGCAGGGGTTCGGCGGCGGGCTGGTGATGCCCGTCGGCATGACGATCCTGCTGCGCGCCGCCGGGCCCGAGCGGCTCGGCCGGCTGATGAGCACCCTCGGGCTGGCGATCCTCGTCGGGCCGCTCGCCGGGCCCGTCCTCGGCGGCTGGCTGATCGACGAGGTGTCGTGGCGGTGGATGTTCTTCGTGAACCTGCCCGTCGCGGCGGCCGTGGTGGCGCTGGCCTCGCGGCTCTTCCCGCGCGATGTCCCGGCGGAGGCGAGGCCGCTGGACGTCCCGGGCCTGCTGACGCTCTCGCCCGGCATCGCCGCCCTGCTGTACGGCGTGACGACGGGCGGCGACCGCGGAGCGTTCGGCTCGCCCGGAGTCGTGGTGCCGATGGCCGCGGGCGCGGTGCTCGTCGCCGCGTTCGCCGTCCGGGCGCTGACGGCCCGGCATCCGCTGATCGACCTGCGCGGCTTCCGGGACCGGACGTTCGCCGCCGCGACCGGGACGCTGACCCTGTTCTCGTTCGGCTATTTCGGCTCGATGCTGCTGCTCCCGCTGTACCTGCAGGTCGTCCGGGGCGAGAGCGCGACGATGGCGGGCGTGCTCGGCATCCCGTTCGCGCTCGGTTCCGGGACGGCGATGCAGGTCGCGGGCCGGATCGCCGACCGGGTGCCGCCCGGGCGGCTCGTCCCCGTTTCGGCCGCGACGGCCCTCGCCGGATTCGCGCTGTTCACCGTCCAGCTCGACGCGGACGCGTCCTACTGGGGGCTGTGCGCGACGATGCTGCTGATGGGCGCGGGCGGCGGGGCGACGATGATGCCCGCGATGACGGCGGCGACCCGCGGGCTGCCCCATGACCGGGCCCCGGCGGCGAGCGCGACGGTCAACCTGGTCAACACGATGTCGGGCGCGGTCGGGATGGCGACGGCGTCGGTCGTGCTGTCGTCGCTGATGAGCGGCCTGGTACCGGACGGGCCGGGCGGCGCGCTCCAGGCCGTCCACGGGCTGGGGCCGGACGGGCGCCGGGCGGTCGCCGGGCCGCTGGCGGAGGCGTTCCAGCACACCTACCTGTTCGCGGTCGGCATGCTGGCCCTGGCGCTGATCCCGGCACTGCTGCTGCCGCGCCGCCCCAGCCGCTGACGCGCCGGCCCCCGGCCGCACCGGCCCCCGGCCGCTCCGCCGGGGGCCGGCCGGGCTCAGACCTCCTTGAGGAAGCCGGAGTCGACGGCGAAGTCGGCCCCGGTCGTGCTCGCCGACCGCGGCGAGGCCAGCAGCACGATCACGTCCGCGACCTCCTGCGGCGTCGCGAGACGGCCGGTCGTGAGGCTCATCATCTCGGCCGCGCCACCGTCCAGCACCGTGTCGCGGTCGGAGCCCGTGGCCCCGGCGATGACGTCGGCGGCGCCGCCCTCGTCCGTCCACCACGGCGTCCGGACCGGGCCGGGCGACACGGAGTTGACCCGGACGCCCTGCGGCGCGAACTCCTCCGACAGGCCCTTCGTCAGGTTGTTCAGCGCCGCCTTCGCCGCGTTGTAGTCGTAGTTCATCGGCCCGGGACGCCGCCCGTTCCCCGACGAGACGTTCACGACCGACGCCGCGTCGCTCTCCAGCAGGTGCGGGATCGCCGCCCGCACCGCGCGGACCACGGCGAACAGGTTGAACTCGAACATCTCGCGCCAGTCGTCGTCCGAGGGGGTCAGGAACCCGAACCGGGGCAGCGTCGCGCCGGGCGGCGGCCCGCCCGCGTTGTTGACCAGGACGTCGAGCCGGCCGAACTCCTCCACGGCCCGCGCCACGACCTGCGCCGGGGCGTCGGCGTCCATCAGGTCGGCGGGCACGTGCAGCAGGTTCGGCCCGGCGAGCGCGTCCAGTTCCCCGCCGGGCTTGCGGGACACGGCCACGACGCGGGCGCCCTCCTCCAGCAGCGTCCGCGTGACGGCCGCCCCGATCCCCTTCGATGCCCCGGTGACGATCGCGACGCGCCCGGCAAGCCGCATGTCCATGGGTTCCCCTCTCATAGGCGGGCGCGCCCACCCGGACGCGCCTCGCCCTCTGAACCCCACTCCGCCCGCACCGGTTGCACGAAGGGGGTGCGCTCGCCGTGCGGGAGCTAGGCGTTCCGGGTCTTCGCCTCGGCCGCGCGGCGCGCGCGCAGGGCGCGCACTCGGCCTCGGCTGGCGCAGGCAGGGGACGGGCACCAGCGGCGGCGACCGGCCGTATCGACGAAAACGCCGCGGCAGTCGTCCTCGGGGCAGACCTTGAGGTCGCTTCGTCCGGGGCCGGTCAGGTGGTCGACCGCCTGCCGCGCGATGCGCCCCAGCGCCGCCCCGGCGGTGGGGGGCGCGGACCTGGTGATCCGCCCGCCGGCCGAGAGGTCGACCGGGTCCTCCTCGGCGAGGTAGCCGGCGAGGCTCCGTACGTCGTCCCCGTCCGGCGGGCGCCCGTCCACGGTCGCGAGGGCGACGGGGCGGAGCAGTTCGCGCAGGAGAAGGGCCCTGTCCAGATCGTGCCGGTCGGGCGGCCGGACGGGGGCGAGCTCGCAGAGCTCCAGCCACTCGGCGAACCGGCCGGGATCGGGAAGGCGCTCGACCGACCGCGCGCCGAAGGCGCGGCCGCGCGTGGCGAGCAGGTTCAGCCAGGTCGCACCGCAGTCGAGCCGGAACGCCGACGGGTCATCCTTCATGGGGCCATAGTAACGCTCGACCCGTTACGATGCTACGGTAACGATTCAAGCGTTACTAAGGAGATTCCATGCCGCTCGCCGAGCACCTCACCCGCACCCGCCTCGACCGGGACGCGGCCTACCGGCTGCTGGACGTCCTCCAGGACGAGGCCACCCAGAACGCCGCCCTTCCCGGTCTCGACGACCTCGCGCCGGGCTTCGCCGACTGGATCGTCACGAGCCTGTTCGGCGGCACCTACCAGCGCGACGGCCTCTCCCTGCGCGACCGGCAGCTGCTCAACCTCGCCGCCCTCACCGCGATGGGCGGCGTGGATCCGCAGCTCACCGGGCACGTGACGACCTGCCTGCGGCTCGGCATGACCCGCGAGGAGATCGTCGAGGCGCTCGTCCACCTCGCGCCGTACGTCGGCGTCCCGAAGGTCCTCGCCGGCCTGCGCGTGGTGGCGGCGGCGCTGTGAGGATCAGGACGGTCCTCGGCGACATCGCCCCCGGCGACCTCGGCGTCTGCGACGCCCACGACCACCTGTTCCTCCGCACGCCCCTGCTCCCGGGCGAGGAGCTCGACGACCCCGCCGCGGCCGCCGCCCAGCTCCGCGCCTTCGCCGGACTCGGCGGCCGGGCGGTCGCCCAGTGGACGCCCTACGGGATGGGACGCCGCATCGACGACCTCGCGGACGTCTCGCGCGCCACCGGCGTCCACGTCATCGCCGCCACGGGCCTGCACCAGGCCGCCCACTACGATGCCGGCCTGCTGGAACGCCTCCGGCCGGACGCCCTGTTCGTCGACGAGCTGACCCGCGGCCGGGCGGGGATGATCAAGGTCGCCACGGCCTTCCACGGCCTGGACGCCCACGCCCGGCGCGTCATGACCGCGGCGGCCACGGCGTCGAACGCCACCGGCGCCCCCATCGGCGTCCACCTGGAGCAGGGGACGTCGGCCCTCGACGTCCTCGACCTGCTCTGCGGGGCCCTCGGCGTGCCCCCGGACCGGGTGATCCTCGGCCACCTCAACCGCTCTCCCGACCCGTGGGTCCACCGCCGCGCCGCGGAATCGGGCGCCTACCTGGCGTTCGACGGCCCGTCCCGCACCCACCACGCCACCGACGGGCACCTGTTCGCCTCGCTCGCCGCGCTCGCGGAAGCCGGGCACACCGACCGGCTCCTGATCGGAGGCGACACGACGACGGCGAGCGCCCGCACGGAACTGGGCGTCCCCCACACGCTCCGCGCACTGCGCCCGCGCGTCGAACGGCAACTGGGCCGCGAGGCGGCTACGGCCATCTTCACCACGAACCCGGCCAGGGCGTTCGCCGCGCCCTGGCCCTAGTTCAGCGCCTCGTAGACGAGGGCGGCCACCGCACCGTACGCCAGGTGGGGGACGGCGTCGGACGCCCAGTCCGATGCCGACCATTCGCGGGGATCGGTCAGGCCGAGGGCGGTCATCGGGACGCTCGACCCGGCCATCGCCAGCCCGGTCAGCACGGCGGCCCCGACCGGCCGCGGGAAGCGCCGGTGCCCCGCCAGCAGCCCGTACAGCAGCCCCGCGCCGAGTCCGGTGCCGAAACCGAGCATCGGCCCGAGCCCGGCCTTGCGGTTCTCGGCCTTCTCACCCTCGCCCAGATCGACCCCGGCGACGTCGGCCAGCTTCTCCACGCTCTGCTCGGGCGTGCTGCTGGCAGGCCGTCCCCGAACCGCCATGTCGAGATAGGTCACCATGTTGAGGGCGGTGGTCCCGGCCGCCCCGGCGGCCAGTCCGCGCGTGATTCTGTCCATGCCGTCGCGTTACCCAGCATCCGCGGACTCCCACCTGCGCCCGCCCGGTCAGGCCCAGTTCCGGGCGTCCGGTCGCCGCGCGGCGACGAAGGACGCGGCGGCGACGACCGCCAGCAGGACGGCCGCGCACCACAGCGGGGCCGACACCGAGACGTTCCGTACGAGCAGGGCGCCGATGGCCGCGCCCAGCAGCAGGGCCGCGATCGAAAGGCCCCTGCGCGCGAACCGCGCCCCGCTCTCCCCGCGTTCGGCGACCAGCGCGGTGAGGGTCGTGGTGACCACGACCGTCCTGAAGTCGGGCACCTCCAGCCTCCGGACGATCGCGTACTGCCAGCCCATCGAGACGGCGAGGACGGCGATCGTCGCCAGGCGGCCGGGGTCGGGACGGTGGCCGAGGTTCGCCACGATCACGGCGGCGACGACGAGCGCGCCCGCCTGCGTCGCCGTCGCCGCGCCCAGCAGCCGGCCGCGGTGGTCGAGCCGGGTGAAGGCGAAGTGTCCCCCGAGGACCGCCCCGAGGCAGAAGAAGCCGGTCGACACCGTGGTCAGCAGAACCTCCGTCCCGCTGCCGCCCAGCCCCAGTCCGAGGAAGACGATGTTCCCGGTCATGTTCGCGACGAAGACGTTTCCGAGCTCAAGAAAACTGACCGAATCCACCAATCCAGTCATTATCGTGAGCAGCACGAGCAAGGACGGCAACGGCCCCTGACCTCGGGTTTCAGGCACCCTCGCATTCTCGCAACCCCCGAACCTTCCCCAGGCGAGCCACCCAAGGCGTGTCATGGAAATGAACGATCCGGCGCGTCACCCATACCGATCGCGGAAGGGCACGGTGAGCACGCCGCCGTCCGGGCTACGGCCGTCCGGCGTCGGCGGCAGGCGCGCCTGCCGCCGACGCCGGACGGCCCGGCCCGCGGCCCGACGAAGGGACCCGCGTGGCCACCGTGGGGAGTTGCGTGCTGGTCGGCGGTGCGTGCTGGTCGGCGGTGCGTGCTGGTCGGCGGTGCGCCCCCGGCGGTTGCCGGCGGCAGGCGAGGCCGGGCGGACTCCCGTTAAGTGCCCGTCCGCCCCGGCTGAACACGCCTGCGGCAGAAATGATCCTTCTGACGGGATCACGGCCCGCGGTGTGCTGTAATCCGGTTGGTCCGAATCATGATCACTCCCACGGCCGCCGACGGCCGGGGGGAGAGGAGGCACGCATGGCCCGTCTCGTCGACCGCCTGCTGGCGCGCGTGGCCCCCCAGGCCACCGCGTCCGCCGGCTGCACGAACTACTACTACTGCTCGGGCGGTCTGAAGTACCGCAAGACCTGCTGCGACGGCCAGTGCCACCACTACGTCGTCGGTGCCTGCGGATCACCGTGAGACTCCCCGTCGCGGGCGGCGCGTCGCCGCCCGCGACGGGCGCCCTGTGAGGAGTGCGCATGGAACTCGTGCGGATCGGCAGCGCCTGCCTGATCGGGCTGGTCTTCGCCGTGTCGGCCGTTTCCAAACTTCGCGACTTCGACGGTTTCGCCAGGTCCGTTCCCGCGCTGGTGCCCGCGTGGCCCGGCCGCGCCCGGCTCGTGGCGATCACCACGACCGCGCTTGAGGCGCTGGTGCCGCCGCTGCTGGTCGCGCCGGTCACCGCCCCCTTCGGCTTCGGTCTCGCCGCCGTGCTGCTGGCCGCCTTCACCGCGGCCGTCGCGGCCTCGGTCCGGCGCGGACGCCGCACCGCCTGCCGCTGCTTCGGCCCGTCCAGCGTTCCGCTCGGTCCGCGCCATGTCGTCCGCAACGGAGCGCTGCTCACCTGCGCCGTGCTCGGCGCCCTGGCCCCCGGTGGCCTGCCGCCCGCGGGCGGCGTCGCGGTGGCCGCCGCGGCCGGGCTGGCCGGGGCGGTGCTGATCATCTCCCTCGACGACATCGTCGAGCTGTTCGCGAGGAACCCCTGATGCCCTATCTCACCGCCGCCGTCGTCCTCATCGGCCTGCTGTCCGCGCTGAACCTCGTCCTCACGCTCGCCCTGATCCGCAGGCTGCGGGGGCACGGCGCCGCGGACCCGGGGCACGCGGGCCCGCCGATGGCGCTCCGGCCCGGCTCGCAGGTCGGCGACTTCACCGCGACGACCACCGAGGGCGAGCCGGTCTCCCAGACGAACCTCCCGGGGCTGGTCGCCTTCTTCTCCGCGAACTGCGACCCCTGCCACGAGCTGGCTCCGCGCTTCGCGGCGCTCACGACGGGGCTGCCCCGGCTCGCGGTGGTGACCGGTGACGACCCCGAACTGGTCGCGGTCCTGTCGCCGTCGGTCCGCGTCGTCGTCGAGGACCACGACGGCGCCGTGAGCAGCGCCTTCCAGAACACCTGGACGCCGGCGCTCTACATCGTCGACGGCGGGCGGCGCGTGGTGGCCGCGGGCGGGCGCCTGGAGGACCTGCCCATCGAATCCCCGGCGTGAGGACGCCGGACGCGGGCGGGGGGCCGGACGCGTGAAAGGGCGCGCCCACGTCCGCGGACTGGCCTCCGCCGGGACCGAGGCGGCCGCGCTCATCTGGCGGTCGGCGCCCGGCGGCGTGTCCGGCCACCTGCTGATCACCCTGGCCGAGGCCGCCGCGCCGATCACGACCGCATGGTTGATGAAGACGGTGGTCGACCGGCTGACGACGTCTCAGGACCCGGTCGCGGGCCCGGCCGCCGCCCTGGTGGCGGCCGGTCTGGTCACCGCCGCCCTGCCCGGGATCGGCTCGTACCTGCGCGACCAGGCCGGCCGGGCCGCCGGGGTCCGGGCGACCGACCGGCTGTTCGCCGCGACCGAACGCCAGGTCGGGCTGCGGCGGTTCGAGGACCCGGTCTTCCTGGACCGGCTGCGCCTGGCGCAGGAGGCGACCGCCACCGCCGGGTACCTGGTCGACTCCGTCTGCGGCAGCGCGCGCGGCGCGCTGTCCCTCATCGGCTTCCTCACCTCGCTGCTGGTGATCAGCCCGCCGATGACGGGGCTGGTGCTGCTGGCCTCGGTACCGGCGCTGATCGCCGAACTCCTGCTGTCGCGGAGCCGGGCGGCCATGCAGTGGGCGACCGAGCGGACCCACCGCCGCGAGTTCTTCTACAGCGGCCTGCTGACGGACGTGGAGGCGGCCACCGAGATCCGGCTGTTCGGCATCGGCGCCTTCCTGCGCGCCCGGATGATGTCCGAACGCGAACGCGGCAACCGGGCCGAACAGCGGATGAGCCGGCGCGAACTGGCGGTCCAGGGCGGCCTCACCGCGCTGAGCGCCGCGGTGGCGGGCGGCGGCCTGTGGTGGGCGATCACGGCCGCGCGGCACGGGGCGCTCGGCGTCGGGGACGTCACCATGTTCGTCGCCGCGTTCGCCGGCGTCCAGACCGCCCTGAACCTGCTGACGTCCTCCATCGCCACCGCCCATGGCCGCCTGCTCGTCTTCACGCACTACGTCGCGGTGACCCGCGCGGAACCGGACCTGCCGAGCACCGCCACGGGCGATGCCCCGGCGCTGCGGCGGGGCATCGAGTTCCAGGACGTGTGGTTCCGCTACAGCGACGACCATCCCTGGGTGCTGCGCGGCGTGGACCTGACGATCCCGCACGGCCGGGCCGTCGCGCTGGTCGGCCTGAACGGCGCGGGCAAGAGCACGCTGGTCAAACTGCTCTGCCGCATGTACGACCCGACCCGCGGGCGGATCCTGTGGGACGGCGTCGACCTGCGGGAAATGCCGCCGCACGCGCTGCGCGAACGCATCAGCGCGGTGTTCCAGGACCACATGAACTACGACATGACCGCGAGGGAGAACATCGCGGTCGGCGACCTGCGGACGCTCGACCGGCCGGAGGCGGTCCGGCGGGCGGCCGCCCGCGCGGGCGTCCACGACAGGCTCGCCGGTCTGCCCCACGGGTATGACACCCTACTGACCCGGATGTTCTTCTCCGAGGCCGACAAGGAGGACACCGGCACCGGGGTGGTGCTGTCCGGCGGCCAGTGGCAGCGCCTCGCGCTGGCTCGTGCCTTCGTCCGCGAAGGCCGGGACCTGATGATCCTGGACGAGCCCAGCTCCGGTCTCGATCCCGAGGCCGAGCACGAGGTCCACGCCCAGATGCGCCTCCACCGGGCCGGCCGGACCAGCCTGCTGATCTCGCATCGGCTCAGCGCCGTCCGGGACGCCGGCCTCATCGCGATCCTCGACGGCGGGCGCGTGGCCGAGCTCGGCACGCATGAGGCGCTGATGGCGGCGGGCGGCCACTACGCCCGTTTGTTCCGGCTCCAGGCCGCCGGCTACCAGGAGGCTTCGCAGCCCTCCGAGGACATCGGATGACGTGGCTCGCCGCCGCGGGAGGCATGCTCCTGCTGGCCGGCGCCCTCACCGCGTGGGTGCGCCGGCGGTACCTGGTCACCACGGTCGACGGCCCCAGCATGGAGCCGGCGCTCCACACCGGCGACCGGCTCCTCGTCCGCCGGACCCGGCGGGTGCGCGCGGGCCAGATCGTGGTGGTGCGGATCCGGCCCCCGACGCTGGACGCGCCGCCCCCGGATGATCCGGGCCCCGCCCCGGACGACGAGGTTCCCGTCGTGCGGGACCACCCGGACGGGCTCCTGTACGTCAAGCGGGCGGTCGCGGTGGCCGGTGATCCCGTGCCGGTGGACCGGGTGCCGTGCCTGCGGGAGACGCGGGAGAGGACCGTGCCGCCGGGCGCCCTCGTCGTGCTGGGCGACAACGCGGCCACCAGCTGGGATTCCCGCGCCTACGGGTTCGTCCGCGCCGACCAGTTCGTCGGCGTGGCCGTCCGCAGACTCCCGGCGACCTGACGCGCGGCCCTTCCTACTCTTCCTTCCCCCCAGATGGCCTACCGGGAAGAGCGAGGCGTTGATACGCGCTCCGCCGCCCCGGTAGGCCCTGGAAGGACGACCGAGACGGGGCCGCAGGTCAGTGCGGGTCAGGTGCCCCCTAAGGTGCTACATCCTTCAGTTCGTTGGCCGGACGTGGGGATCGGGCCGCTGCGGCGCAGGGGTCCGCAGGAGGTCTCGCCAGTGGGCGGGCCAGTTGGCCAGCGCGACGATGCCCACGATGACGAGGTGGGCCTGCGCGGCTGAGGACCGGTGAGCGATACGGTCACCGGACCAGGGCCTGCCCGTTTGCATATGTCGGCGATATGCCGTGCTGCCTAGCCTTCAGGTATGCGCGTGCTGGTCGTGGAGGACGAGCCCTATCTGGCCGAAGCCGTCCGTGACGGTCTGCGGCTGGAGGCGATCGCCGCCGACATCGCCGGCGACGGCGACTCCGCCCTGGAACTGCTCAGCGTCAACGCCTACGACCTGGCGGTCCTGGACCGCGACATCCCCGGCCCCTCCGGCGACGAGGTCGCCCGCTGGATCGTCGCCTCCGGCAGCGGCATCCCCATCCTCATGCTCACCGCCGCCGACCGGATCGACGACAAGGCATCGGGCTTCGAGCTCGGCGCCGACGACTACCTCACCAAACCGTTCGAACTCCGGGAGCTCGTCATGCGGCTGCGTGCGCTGGACCGCAGGCGCGCGCACGCCCGGCCCCCGGTCCGCGAGATCGCGGGCCTGCGGCTCGACCCCTTCCGCCGGGAGGTCTTCCGCGACGGACGCTACGTCGCGCTCACCCGCAAGCAGTTCGCCGTGCTCGACGTCCTCGTCGCCGCCGACGGCGGGGTCGTCAGCGCCGAAGAGCTCCTGGAACGGGCCTGGGACGCCAACGCCGACCCGTTCACCAACGCCGTCCGCATCACCGTCTCCGCCCTGCGCAAACGACTCGGCGAACCCTGGCTCATCGCCACGGTGCCCGGCGTCGGCTACCGAATCGACACCGGTACCGACCCCGAGGACCACCCGATCAACGGGGACGGTGATCCCGGTGGCTGATGCGGCGCGACGACGCCCGGTCGCCGCACCGCCAAGACCCACGTCGCGAACGTCCAGCCGGGCGGTCCGCCCTACGCCGCCCGCATTGCCCTCACCGCCTTGAAGCCGCGGAAGGCCGGTTGGTGAGACCGCGCTCCAGCAGCCGCCGCAGCGCGGTGACGGGCTGGACTCCTGATACCGGCGCCGCGCCGTCGATCACCAGTGAGGGGACGCCGGTGACACCGTGCTCGGCCGCGCGGCGCCGGTCGGCCCGCACCTGTTCCGCGTAGTCGTCGCCGGCGAGTACGGCGCGCACCCGGGCGGCGGCCAGACCGGCCTCCTCGCCCAGGCGCTGAAGGACCCGCGGGTCGGCCACGTTCAGCCCTTCGGAGTGATAGGCGCCGAGGAGGCGCTCCATCATCTGGCCGGCGCGCCCCTGGCCGGCCGCCAGCCGGCACAGCCGGTGGGCGTCGAAGGTGTTCACCGGCCGGGCCAGATGCAGGTTGATTTCCAGCCCCTCGGCGGCGCCCAGGGTCTGGATCCGGGCGATCCGGGCCGGTGCCTGATCACCCCACCATCCGACCATTGCCTCGGCGGCCGTGGGGCCGGGATCCCGGCCCTCCTCAGGGGCCAGTTCGTAGCCGCGCCAGGTGATCTCCACGCCGGCGCGGTCGGGGATGCCCTCCAGTGCTGCGGTCAGGCGTCGCTTGCCGATGTAGCACCACGGGCACAGGACATCGGCATAGATCTCGACTCTCATGGCATCCTTCGATCTGGTCGGCGGTCGCCTGAAGCGAGCAGTGCCTCCGCCCAGGCGCGCTCCGGTTGGCAGCTTGCTGAGGGGATCCGTTCCGGTCAGGGGTCCAGAGGGTGTGGTCCTGGCCCGACCTCTCGGACGACGGTGTAGGTGGGGATCCCGCTCATGCGCGGTTCGGCCCGTCCCGACAGGGCCTCCAGTGCCTTGCCGATGGCGGCCATTCGGCCTTCGGTGTCGGAGGTGTCCACGAAGTTGCGGTAGTCGGCCTCACTCGCCCAGTGCACGATGTTGTACACGCGCGTGCCGTCAGTGCTCACGTGGAAGCGGGCCGACCGGTAGCCGGGATAGAACCGCACCCAACGCTCCTGGATCTCGCCGAAGGCCGCCACGAGTTCCCGCTGGGTGTCGATCCCGTCGACCGTGTAGTCGATGATCGAATAGAAGCCGGTATCCGTGCCCATGAAGATCATGCTCCTGATGGTCGGGCAGCCGCGGGGGCGTGGCCCCCTGGGCTGACGATCCTTCAACCTCGACCAAAGTCGAGGTCAAGTCGTGAGCCCCGCCGGCGCGTGGCGTCGCAGCGTCCGGCGCAGCAGCGATGCCGCGGCGGCGTTCGCCGTCCTGGTCAGCCGGGACGGACAGGTCGGGGGGCGTGGTCTCCTTCCGCGCGCGGGGCGTGCGTGTGCCCGGCGCGAGGACGCCCTCCGCCATGACGGCGCAGGGCGTTCTCGGAGTGGTGGCCCGTGCCGCTCGGCTCGTCCACCGAGTGAGCGGCACGGGGCGGTCTAGGCGGACGCGGTCGCCGGGTCGTCCAGGAGCGGGTGCGATTCGAGCCGCGCCAGCAGGTTTCGCAGTTCGCTCGTTTCCGCGTCGGGCAGCGGCTGGAGCGGCGCCCGGGGCAGGCCGGCGTCCCGGGCCTGGATCTCCAGTCCGGCCTTGATCGTCCGGGGGAGGCCGTGGGCGACGATGAACTTCAGGAACGGCAGGAGTTCGGCCAGGACCGTGTCGGCCCGCTCGTGCCGCTCGTCCGCCGCCGCGGCGTGCAACTCAAGACACCAGCGCGGAACCAGGCAGGGCGCCGCGGTGCACCACCCGGCGGCCCCGGACCGGAACGCCTCCAGCGCCAGCGGGTTGCTCCCGTTGTAGACCGACAGCGCACCGTCCGAGAGCTCACGGATGGCGCGGAAGCGCCCGGCGTGGCCGGAGCTCTCCTTGACCATGGTGAGGTTGGGGATCTGCCGGGCGAGCGCGACCACCGCCTCCGGGGTGAGGTCCGTGCCGCTGGTGCCCGGGTTGTTGTAGAGCATTATCGGCAGGTCGGTGGCCGCCGCCACTGTGGCGAAGTGCCGCCCGAGCTCGGCCTCGGTCAGCTTCCAGTACACCTGCGGAAGCACCATGATCGCTGTGGCGCCGTGCCGGGCGGCCACGCGCGCCCGGCGGACCGCCCCGTCCGTGCTCCAGTGCGAGACGCCGACCAGTGTGGGGACGCGTCCCGCGACGGTCTGCAGCGTGGTCTCGCAGACGGCGTCCCACTCGTCCTCGCGGAGGTAGGCGGCCTCGCCGGTGCTGCCCAGCGGAGCGATGCCGTGGCTCCCGGCGTCCATCAGCTCTTCGGTGAGCCGCCGCAGCGCGGCCAGGTCGACGTCGCCGGTGCCGCGGTCGAACGGAGTGACGGGGTAGGCGATGACCCCGCTCAGGGGCGGGTTCGCCGTCACAGCCGCACCTCGCCCGCGACGCAGCCGGGGTGGTTGCGCAGGGCTCTGCGCGCGTAGTACGCGAAGTTCGCCTTGTTGCGCCGGTCCGTTGACGTCCAGTCGTGGGCCTCGCGGGCCAGGGCCGGGTCGAGCGGCTGGACGGTGCCCGCCGCCATGGCGAGGAGCTGCAGCCGCGCGGCGCGTTCGATCAGCATCGCCAGAGTGCACGCCTCCTCGATCGTGGCGCCGGTGACGAGCTGTCCGTGGTGGGCCAGCAGGATGGCCCGCTTGTCTCCCAGCGCGGCGGAGATGATCTCACCCTCCTCGTTTCCGACCGGGACGCCGGGCCAGTCCTTGAGGAAGGCGCAGTCGTCGTACAGCGGAGTGGTGTCCATCTGGGAGACCACGAGGGGGACTTCCAGCATCGCGAGCGCCGCGGTGTGCAGCGAGTGCGTGTGGATGATGCAGTTGACGTCCTCCCGGACCCGGTAGATCCAGGAGTGGAAACGGTTCGCGGGGTTGGGCATGCCGTCGCCCTCCAGCACCTGGAGGTCCTCGTCCACCAGCAGGATGTTGTCCTCAGTGATCTCGTCGAAGCCGAGACCGAGCCGCTGGGTGTAGTAGGTGCCCGGCTCCCGCCCGCGGGCGCTGATCTGCCCGGCCAGGCCCGAGTCGTGTCCGCCGTCGAACGCGATCCGGCAGGTCAGGGCCAGCTTCTGCCGCGTGGTGAGCCCCGAGTCGCCGAAGTGGTCGCCCATCTGCCGCTCGGCACGCTCGAGGAGCACGTCTTTGGAGTCCCGCAGCGTCTTCGCCATTCCTCCTCCATCTCGGGCCCGGCCCGTCCGGTCTCGGTGACCGTGGGCGGCACCTCGGAAACAAGGTTCACTTTAGGACACCTTGTGTCATCTCGGCAAGGGAGACCGCCCGGGCGCTCCTTCCGCGGGACGCCCGGGGCTCCCCTGGGCCGATCGAGGGACATACTGGGATTTCCGGCTGGCGGCCCGGCCGGAGGACGCGCGAAGGGAAGACTCAGTGATCAACCGGGTGCGGCAGCTGCGCAAGGAGCGGCTGATGACGCTGGAGGTACTGGCCGAGCGCTCGGGCGTCACGAAGAGCTACCTCTCCAAGGTCGAGCGCGGCCGGAGCATCCCGTCGATCGCCGTCTGCGCATCCCTCGCGAAGGCCCTGGACGTCCCGCTGGACACGCTCTTCGCCGATGCCACGGAACTCACCGAGGTCACCGTCACCCGGGCCGGAGAGCGTCCGGCGCTCACATCGGGCGACGAGACCGGCTCCCGCTACGAAGGCATCGCGCTGCACGCCAGCGCCAAGCGGATGACGCCGTTCATGCTCCACCCGCCGCACGACACCGGTGCACTTCCTTTTCGAGACCACCCGGGGGAGGAGTTCCTCTTCGTCCACCAGGGACGCGCCGAACTCATTCTCCCGTCCCAGACCATCGAGCTCGATGCGGGAGACGCCGCCTACTTCAAGGCCACGACCCCCCACAAGTGCCGCTCCCTGAGCGAGGACCGCGCCAGTCTCCTCCTCATGGTCTGCGACGACCGGGACGCAGCCCAGACACCCCATCCGCACCTGCCCTGAGCACCGGGAGCTCTGGCCGACGCCGGCCGGCTCTGCCCGGCCGGGCGTCGGAGACGCCGGATCCTATTTTCAAGCAAGAATGTGAGATTCAGGTGATCTGACTCATGGATTGGAGGCCGGGTGCCGACTCCAGCAGCAGAGACCGTCAGGCGGGCTGTTCGTTCATTGCTCGGCAACGCGGCAGAGGTCAGCGTCGAGGAGTTTCCGTCCGGAGCTGTATCGATCTTGCTTCGGCATGACGGGAGCGTGGCCGTGATCGATGGTCTCCCTGCGGGAACGGAGTGGGGATTTTCGGTCGGCTCCGCCGAGGGGGCTGGTCTCACTGGCCACGACCAGACCGCCGCCTCGCTGGACGAGGCGTTGATCAGGGTCGGTGCTCTGTTGTCGGGTCCCGGCGAATAGTCGGCGGCCGTCAGCCGCATGGACCGACTCCTGTTGTCCGGGTGGGGAGGCGGCGCGAGCCTGGCCGAGCGCTTCGGAGCAGAAGCCGGTTCAGCTGATACGGCGGTAGCGGATGTGGGTGGCCAGCGGAGAGTGAAGCACCTCGGCGGGCTCGAAACCGAAGTCGACCCCGTCGAAGATCCGCTCGCCCGAACCGAGCAGAACGGGCGCGATGTCGAGGGTGAGTTCGTCGATCACCCCGGCTGCCAGTGCCTGCCGGACGGTCGAGGCACCGCCGGCGATGTCCACGCCCCTGTCGCCTGCGGCCTGGCACGCCGCGGAGTATGCCGCGTCGAAGCCGTCGGTGACGAAGTGGAACGTCGTCCCCCCGTCCATCGGGATCGGATCGCGGCGGTGGCGGGTCAGTACGAACACCGGCGCGTGATAGGGCGGTTCGGGGCCCCACCAGCCCGACCAGTCCTCATCCCAGTCCCCGCGGATCGGGCCGAACATGTTGCGGCCCATGACGTATGCGCCCCTCGGGCGCATCAGCCACTCGTTCGCGATCCTGTCCGCATCGTTGGCCCGCGGGTCGCCGATGTGCCAGCCGTGCAACTCCCGCCCCCGCCTTCCCAGGGGGGCCTCACGGCTCTGGTCGGGTCCAGCGACGAAGCCGTCCAGTGAGATCGACATATGGCAGGTGGTATCCGACACCATGAACTCCCTCTAGTGGTTCTGCGATTGGGAAACCGGTCGTGTGGACGCCGGGCAGATTCGATCGCCAGTCCGCCGGGTCATCGTTGGCGACCGGCCGAGACACGACTCCGGCTTGTGTTCCTCGACCCCGAAGACTCTCCCGCCATCAGCCCTCCGCCCCCTTCCGAACGATCTCGGTGACGTAGGCGGCCAGGTTGCTCAGGGTCTGCCGGCCGCCCTCGATCGCGTGGTACTTCTCGGCCGCCTCGTCGCGCAGTCGCTTGGTGGGGAACACCGTGCGCATCTCGATCCGGGTCGCCGCACCGTCGGGCGCGAACGTCAGGACCGACTCGAAGGCGTTCGGGTCGCTGCGGGACTCACCGTGCAGCAGCGCGATCCGCTCCGGCGGGGCGATCTCCCGCCAGGTGATCCACTCGGTGTAGTCCGTCCCGTCCGGTCCGTGCATCACGAAGTCCCACTCCCCGCCGACGCGGAACTCGAACGCCCGCGTGGTGGTGGTGAACCCCTTCGGTCCCCACCATCGCGACAGGTGCCGCACCTCGGTGAACGCCTCGAACACCAGCTCTGGTGGGGCGTCGATGACCCGGGAGATGACGATCTCGCGGTCGGCCGTCGCGGACTGCGCCGGCGTTCCTCGCTCCGTCGCGCTCATCAGCTACTCCTCTTCCCGCCTTGCCTGCTTCAGGTCCTGCACGTACGCGTCCAGCCGGTCGAAGCTCTCGTTCCAGAACCGCTCGAACCCGCCGGTCCACTCGTGAACCGCTCGCAGCCCGCGGGCATCCAGGTCGTAGAGGCGCTGCTTGCCCGCCTTGCGGTCCCGCACCAGCCCGACCTCCCGGAGCACCCGCAGGTGCTTGGACGCCCCCGGCTGGGTCATCCCCAGCTCCCGGGCCAACTCGGTCACCGACCGCTCACCCACCCGCAACAGCACCAGGATCTCCCGGCGCTGCGGCTCGGCGATCGCGTTGAAGACGTCCGACGTCGTTGCTGCCCGTGCCATGGCCTCATCATATACCCATATCGGCATGCATAAGGTGCCGCCATCGACCAGTTGCCGTCAGGCTGGCCGACGTCGCGAGCACCGACGCCCTGGGCCCCCGGCCGTCGCGGCGCCCGCCTGCGTCGTCATCGGCTGGTCCGGATGAGTTCGAAGGCGTGGGCGGCCTCCGCCCAGGTCCGGTCGAGGTCGGAGCCCGGCGGGTAGCGTCCGTCCAGTTCCAGGATCGTCATGCCGTGCGCGGTCGAGAAGAGTGCCTGCGCGGTGTACGGCTCGCCCATCACGAGGAAGAACGGGGTGCCCGCCCAGTCCTCCAGGCCCGGCGCGAGACTTGCCCGGTCCAGCGGGCCCCGCGTCGCGAGCCGGTACAGGTGCGGGCCGGCCAGAGCCGCGGCGCGGTAGGCCCGCAGCAGCGCCGGCACCGGTTCCGGCTCCTCGATGGCCCGGTACAGCTCGGCGCCGAGCTCGGCCATGCCCAGCTCGATCAGCGCCGACTCGACGGCGGCCTTGTTCGGGAAGTGCTTGTAGAGCGAGGGCGCGCGGATGTCCAGCCGCGCGGCCAGGGCTCGCATCGTGAGGGCATCGCACCCCTCCTCTTCGAGCAGCTCCCGCGCGACCGAGACGATCTGGGTCGCGCGGGAGCTCAGGAGGCTGAGTTCAGGCCGGTCGCTCACGGTGCGATCTTCTCTCAGCGCGCAGCCTCGACGCGCTTCTTGAGCGCGGCGTTCATGGCGGCGAAGTTGTCCTGGACGTCGATCGCGCTCCCGGCGAAGGGCACCAGGAAGCCGGTGAAGTCCTCCCCCTGGGTCAGCCTGACGCGCCCGGGGCCCGTCTCCTGGATGAGGAAGTAGTGTTCGCCGTCGACCACGCCCGGGACGCCGAACCGGCCGATCCAGCGCAGTTCGTGCCCGGGGTCGGCGACCAGGACGGTCGGCTTGAAGGTCATCCCCTTCCCGCCGTCCTTTCCGGCCAGCTTGTTGACCAGCTTCGCGCCCCTCTTCGGCTCGCCGACGGCGCTGAGGATGAACGGGTTCCACTCGGGATAGGCCTGGAAGTCGGTGAGCACCTGCCAGACCTGGGCGGCGGAGGCGTCGACCTCGATCTCGGCGCGGAGCTTGTGCGGGTGGCTCCTGGTCCAGCCGTACAGGCCTCCGGTGACGACGACGAGTGCGACGACCACGATCCCCACGATACGGACGATGCGGACAGCCATAACGACCCCTTCCTTCTCGGCTAACCTTATTAGCTACAACCATAAGGCTAACAAGGTTAGCCGCGCAAGATCGCTCGTCACCCCCTCCGCTCCGAAGGCTCGCCGCCTGTACTCCGCATCGCCGGCACGACCCCGCTCGGATCCGTGATCACACCCGCACCCTGCGGTGAAGCCGCCGGACGACTCTGGGACGGCTTGCTCTTGGTCGCCGGGGCCGACGGCTTCTTCGACCCCAAGCGGAGCCGGAGCCGCAAACCGTCCTTTGAGCGAGCGAGTCGACACCCCGATCTCGATCCCCTCGGCCCAAAGACATGCGGCCAGCGGGTACGCCGACGGTCAGCCTCCACTCGATAGTGGAATGAAGCGTTCCGTTCTGTTAGAATGAGAGCAGAACGTTCCGTTCCGCATAGTTAGGATTCGATCATGACTTTCCTCGTCACAGGTGCCACCGGGACCGTCGGCCGTTTCGTCGTCGAGGAGCTCCGCGCGGCAGGGCGACCGGTTCGCGCCCTGACCCGGAACCCCGCCAAGGCCGCCTTCCCCGAGGGTGTCGAGGTCGTCGCCGGCGACCTCGCCGACCTCGACTCACTGACCGGCGTCTTCGACGGCATCGAGGCCGCGCACCTGATCAACTTCGCGGGTGACGACTACACGCCCCTGCCCAACGGCGCCGGTCTGGTGAAGCTGGCCGCCGAGGCGGGCGTGCGGCGGGTCACGGTCCTCGGCGGGCGCGCGGACGGTGAGCTGGAGCAGGCTCTGACCGCCAACGACATCGAGTGGACGCTGCTCGAGCCGGTCGAGTTCATGTCCAACACGCTGCGCTGGTGGGCACAGACGATCAGGGCCGAGGGCATCATCAAGGAGCCGTTCGGGGACCGGCTCAGCGCGCCGGTGCACGAGCGCGACATCGCCGCCGTGGCCGCCACGGTGCTGGTCGAGGGCGGGCATGGCGGCGAGACCCTCACCATCACCGGCCCCGAGGCGATCACACTCAGGGACAAGGTCGCGATCCTGAGCGCGGCCATCGGCACGGACGTGGGGTTCGTGGAGCTGACCGTGGACCAGGCGCGCGCCAAGTGGCGCGGCGACGGCATGGGCGCGGAGACCATCGAGTTCCTCGTCAACGCGCTGGGGAACACGCCAGAGGTCGGCTACACCGTGGTCCCGACCGTCAAGGAGATCACCGGCCGCGACGCGCGCAGCTTCGCCCAGTGGTCCGCCGAGAACGCGGCCGCCTTCCGCTCCTGATCGGCGAGTACCGGGAGAAGGCGGCGGGACGGGCGCGCGGCGTCCGTCCCGCCGCCTTTCGCCTCCCCACCCCTTGATCACAGCCCGTCGATGATGCCGTTGGGCCGGTCGGCACCGGACCGAACGCCAAGTCATGCACGGTGACCGACTTCTCGGCGCGTGCTCACACTGCTCCGCGAACGCCGTCCAGGGTTACGTCGGCAACCTGCCCTGACCGACACCAGTCACCCGCACCGTCGTAACTGAGCTGTCCCCACTGAGGGCTGGCAGCCGCATGCCCTGAAGTACGCCGCAGCACCCGTGAGCCCTTCCGGCTCCGAAACCCCGCCTCGCCGGCTGCGATCAAGACCTGCGGGCTTCCTCGACACCCCCTGACCCTGACGCCCGGGCCGAGCAACGGTCACCAAGGACCTGATCAGCGCGTTCAAGCGGGTAACGGGCAAGTGAGAACATCCCGTTCTACATAGGCGGTCTGCACGGTGCGCCGGTACCCTGAGCCCTCGGTTTGGTACTCGTGCGCCAGCTCCTGCAGCGTCTACTCGCCGCCGGCCACCGCAGGGAACCACTTTCGCGGACCTGTTCCTCCGGGGCGGCCAGCGACACCTTCGCGCGTGTACTGGTGGTGGTCAACCAGCCCGCCTCGATCGGGGCGCCGCCCGTCGCCGACGCCGCTAACCAGTTCGGCAGCGACGAGGCACCCCAAGGCTGGCTGGCATGTACGCCTGGAACGCCTCATCCAGGACAATCCAGCCCGGCGACAGATCATCGTCAACGTCATCTGTACCTACCTGCGCATGCCACCGTGGTCCACATCGCGATAACCGATCTCATGACTCGCCGCTCACCGGCGAGAACACCCCCACCTGGCGCGGAACCTGACCTCGAACCAGACAGAAACCACAGGACGGAACAGCCGCTAATTAGTCAAAGGAAGTCCTTCCTTGGACAAGGTGTTTACTACCTGGGCGATAGCCTTGAAGTCTCTTGTACGGGGGTGTCTCGTGAACGAGGTAGTGGCATACGAGGTAGGAGAGCCCTGTTGGGCTGGCTTGTACAGTCCGAATAGCGAGGTGTCGGCGGCCTTCTATGAAGGTTTGTTCAATTGGAATTCGTACACGATCTCCTATGAACGGCTCGGCGACTGCACCACTTTCACCATGGGGCCGGACTCTGTCGAGACAGCGGGAATGACGAAGCTCCAAGATGACACCGAGACGCCTGGCTGGACCTGCTTCTTCAGCGTCACCGACACCGATGCGGCCGTCGGTACGGTCGAGGGGGCGGGCGGGCGTGCCTATTCGGACCCGTACGACAACGCCCATCTCGGCCGGGCGGCGCTGTGCGCGGATCCGCTGGGCGCCGGGTTCGGCCTCTGGCAGGCGTACATCTGGCGCGGCGCGGTGAAGAGCGGAGAGCACGGGACGCTTTCGTGGATCGAGTTGCTCTGCCCGGACGTCGAAGCGGCGAAGCGCTTCTACGCGGACGTGTTCGGCTGGACGTTCACCACCGAGGACCGCGGCTCGGGCGCATACACCTTGTGCCGCCTCGGTGACCACTATGTCGCGGGCATGTCCCAGGCAGGCCGCCTCCAACACAGGGACGCGCCCGCCTGGGCTCCTTACTTCACGGTCACCGACTGCGATACCTCTGCGGGCCGGGCCGTCGAGTTGGGAGGTACCATCGAGGTACCGCCGATGGAGGGCCCGGTGGGCCGCGTCGTCGTCATCGCCGATCCCACTGGAGCACAGGCGGGACTCGTTCAGGGCGGTTGACCGGGCCGCGTGAACTCCTTCTGCGTTCTGCTGCCATCGTGGTCGCTTGGCACAGCGCCAGGATCGCCAGGCAGTGCTGCACCTGACGGTCCCGTGTCGAGCCTTCCTGCCGCGGTAGTCGTCTGGCCGGTGTTCGCCCCGGTCGGCGCGGCGCTCGCCCTGTCAGCAGTAGACGGACTTGAGTTGCTGGTAGCCGGCCATGCCCTCAGGGCCGAGTTCGCGGCCGATACCGCTGGCCTTGACGCCAGTCAGGAGCACACCCCTGTATGAGCTGGAGAACGACCACCGGCTGGAGGAACTGCGCGGCCAGGTCGAACGGCTGGACGAGCGCGCCGACGACCACGATGACCAAACCGCCGCGCTGCGCGCCGACCTGCGGCGCCTGACCGGGCCCGCCTCGGGGGCCAGGGCCCCGCCCGGGAGACGGGTCAGTGCGGGACCACGGACCGCTTCAGGGGTTTATGGCTGCCCTCGACCATGCAGATGACGAATCGGCGTCCGTATCCCCAGGCTTGCTCGGTCGGGGCCACGTAGGCGGTGTCGTCGACGTCGTTGGGAGGATTCGCCCCCCAGACTTTGCGGGCACGCTTGGTGCAGCCTTCGCTCACCTTTTCTTCCACGGCCTCCTCCCCCGGGTACTTGTCGCCGTTCATCGTGTAGACGGCGAACACCTCGTACTGATGCACTCTGTCGCAGGGGACGAGGCGCTGGATGCCGTTGTCTTCCCATTTCCTGATGCAGTCACCCGGCGAGAGCTCGGAACTGTCCTTCGTTCTCGTTTCCAGGGTCTGGTCGAGGGACGTTGGAAGCCGCCCAGAGCCCGCATAGAGCATGACGCATTTCGCGGCCCGCCTTCCGTTCTTCCATGCGTCCTCGTCCGGTGGCGCGACATGGAGCTTCAGATCAGGGCCGTACTGGCTTCCCTGCAGAAACTCGGTGCGCTCCTCGCAGACTGTCAACGCCCCTGCTGCCACCTCCTTCTCCCCCGGATACGGGATGTTCGGCAGCTCTACCTCAGCGCCGACTTCTCCCTGATGGGGCGTGGAGCAGGGTGACCGCCGCACGAACAGGCCGGCAGGTCCCTCCTCGAACTCGTTGAAGCACTCGCCGGGCCGCATGGCGATGACCGCCACCTTTCCGTCCTCGCGTACGGACGATTCGTTAACGTCCGCGGGCAACAGGGCGAGCGTCAGGGCGACGGCGGCGGCCCAGGCGACGGAGGCGGCGAGTCCGCCGATGGCGAGGCCCTTGCCCTTCTCGCCGCGGCGGCCGGTCTGGACGAGCGCGGTGATGACGAAGCCGACCGCGAACGGGATCAGGCCGAGCAGCCCCGTGACCAGCGCGATGACCGCAAACCGGTTCGTCCGGCGCCCGGCGGGGACGGGCGGGGCGACATCCGGCGCAGGGGCCGGGGGAACGGCCGGGGACGCGGGGGAATCGGGCGGAGCCCAGATGTCGGATGGCGCGGAGTCGCTCGGGACGTCGTCGGAAGGCGGCGTGGTCACGGCGGAAGCGTAGAGCTAGAATTCCCAATAAAAGCGGCATTCCTGGCGGCCGTCGCCGAGTCGTGATCATGGAGGGCGGGACCGGTCAGGCGGACGTCCCCAGCGAGGGGACGCCCGGTCCGGAGAGATCGTTCAGCGCCACGTCGCGCCCTGCGCTGGCTGGAGCACCACGTGCGTACCGAACGCGGCCTGGAACCGCCTCGTCGTCTTGCGGGTCGGTCTCCGGTCCGAGGCGCCCGCCCTGCCAGACCCCGGCGGTCACCTCATCGCTCTTGGGCGGTTCCTGCACGAGCACAGCACGGGCGGTGTCCTGCACCGGCGCCTTCACCCGCGGGGGAGAACGATCCGCACCCGTCTGCGGCCGTGGCACGGTAGGGCTCTCGCAGGTCGAGGTGAGCACGGCCTGCAGCGCGGCTCGGATGCTCGGGAGGAGGTCCCGCGCGCCCTGGTGGTCGGGCCGCCGGGCGTGGGCTTAGACGACCGGTGTCTGCGAGGTCGGCCAGGCCTTGATGGCGCCGCTCAGCACTCCGGCGATTCTCTCGCCGACCTCGGCTGCTGAGGCTGGGCTGGGCGGCGGGGCGATGATGGTGATGTAGTGGCTGGTCCCTCCGTGGCTGTCGGGGTGCGCCGTCCACTCCCAGAAGGGTGACAGGCTCGCGCCGTATCGCAGGTGGACGACGAGGTTGAGGGCATCATCTTCCACTCGTGATCCTCATCAGCGGGAGGGACGTCGGTCTCGTGATCGTCTGCAGTGTGCGCGTCTGCAGTGTGCGCGGGATCAGGGACCGTCGGTGTGGAAGCGGCAGCGGTCCAGGCCCGACCACTCGTCGACGGGTGACTGGTGGCGGGTCAGGCGCGCGGGACAGGGCCGACCGCAGACCGGCGGAGGAAGGCCCGGCGTGGGATGTTCCCCGCCGGTCAGCGGCGGTCGTGGCTTGACGCGATGGCTACTGGTCGCCTCGCCACGGGAGAACGGTCATGACGGGCGGCGGACCGGAACGGCCGCTGGGGGACGGGACGGCGTAGGTGTTGACGTAGCGGTCATTGGGCGTGCCGGCGGCCCAGGTGTCGCTGGTGCCTGCGAAAGTGGCGGCGAAGTAGCCGTCGCCGTAGGCGCGGACCTTGGCCGTGTAGCGGCCCTTGCTGTTGGTCTTCACCCACTTGACGTGGTACCAGGTCTTCTTGCCGCGGAACCGGAAGATGATGCGCACCTTCTGGCCGGGGAACGCGCCGAAACGGTTCTTGCTGCTGTAGTAGCGGCTCAGGGTCCCGGAGACGGTGATGTAGCGGTTCTTGCGGACCTTGGTCGAGGACGCCTTCAGCTTGGACATCGAGGTCGACCATCGCCACGTCTTGCGCACGGAACTGGCGGAGGGGGCCGCGGTGGTGTCCCCGGCGAAGCGAGCCCGCCAGTAGCCGGAGTTGTTCACGTTGAACGAGGCGCTGAACTGTCCCTGGCTGGTCTTCATCCGGCGGGCGGTCTGCCAGCCGGTGCGGCCGTTGGGGGAGTATTCGAGGAGCACCTGCTTGCCGTTCACGTCTCCGCCGGCGGAGGCCGCGTACAGGGTGCCCCGCGCCCGGAAACGCCCGTAGGCGTCCATGGTCGCCGACAGCGAGGTCTTCGTGGCCGGCCGGACGCTGACCGCGGGGAGGGTCGCAGTGGAGCCTTCGTAAAGACCGACCGCGGGTGACCGCGCGACGTAGGTCGCGGTGCAGGGTGGCTTGATGGTGCTGCTGAACCGGCCTTCGGCGTCCGTGCCGGCCCGGAAGGTGTACATGGGCGTGGTGCAGCGGGCCGGGTCGACGGCGGGGTCGATGACGACCGTCCGTCCGGACAGCGGCCTGCCCTGGTAGGTGACCTGACCGCTGAGGGTGAGGGGCTGGCCCTCGTCCAGGCCGGCTCGGCTCCCGATCAGGGTCGTCTGCGTCTTCCCATGGACGACCTGGACGGTCACCATGTCGGAGTGGAGTCCGAGCGACGGCACATCGGCCCAGACGCTCACCGAGTCGCTCGCCCCGTTGGGCATCAGCGTCGCGGTGAAGGTGCCGTCGGCGGCGGTGGTGGCGTCGTCGACCGAGCCCCATCCAGTGTTCGTGGACAGGTCGACCGGGATGCTCGCGGCGGGGGTTCCGTCCGCGGCGACGACCTTCCCGGTGATCGTGGTCGTGGGGTTGTCGGGGTCGACGGAAGCGGCCTGGGCGGCGAGCGCGATGGACGCCGCCCCGTCGGCGAGGGCGGGAGCGGCCGTTAACGTGCCGAGGATGAGCACGGCCGTCATCCCGGTGGTGGCGATACGAAGCACGAGTGTCCCTTGGGTGGGTGCGATGATCAGCGTTGATCAGGACGTCCGGCCCGGCGACCAGGTTGCCCCACGAAACCCAATCGTGATCTTCATCGGGCTACGCGCACGGTGGCAACCGCCGCGTCCGCGGCATCGCCGCGCAAACCCTCCTGCCGGCCTTCCAACTGGCCCACGCCAGCGAACGCAAGATCAACGCCTGGCTCGCCACGCTTCCCGGACCCGACGGACGGCCCCACCGCCGCGCCCGACACAAGACACCCAAGCCGCTCGGCACCTGGACACCCACCGGGCACATCACCCCGCCCGCGGCCTGACTCCCCGACGCTCACGACGTCGGCACACCACCACAAACCGGACCCAAGGGCCGGGGCATCCACCTGCGCGCCTGCCGCTTCGGTCGCTGCGGTCACAGAAGACTGGCCTCCGAAACGACGAAGACCCCGGAGCTTGCCGCTCCAGGGTCTGTTCAGTCACTGTGGGGCTACGACTTTCGTCTCTACCCCAGTCCCACCTGCTCATCGCGTTGGGCACCGAAGCGGCGATGGCCGGGTTCCGGGTGAAGTACACCCTAGCGACCAAGCTGGTCAACGAACTGGTCGAGGCCGCCGACGACAAGCAGCTGTCCAAGACGATCTCCCGCTACGGGCGGGTGGACCTGTTTTGCATCGACGAACTGGAATACATGGAGCTGGACCGGCGCGGCGCCGAACTGCTGTTCCAGGTTCTGACCGAACGCTAGGAGAAGAACAGCCTGGTGATCGCCTCCAATGAATCCTTCGGCGGCTGGACCAAGACCTTCACCGACCCCCGGCTCCGCGCCGCGATCGTCGACCGCCTCACCTTCGACGGAACCATCATCAGCAACAACAGCAAGCCATCGGCTGACCTGCGAACGCCGCAGCCGAGGGCAGGCATGACGACCCCGCCCCCGCGCGAGCTCTTACCACCGGCGCAGCAGGGCCGTGGCGATGGCGACCTGGGCGGGTTCCAGCGTCGCCTTGCCGTCTTCGATGTCCCACAGAGCGTTCTGCAGCACGCGGCCGAGGGTCCATCCGGTCGCTCGGTTCCGGTCCAGGCCGAGGACCTCGGTCAGCAGGTCGAAGCGCCGGAGCACCGCGCGAGCCACATCACCGGTGGCCTGCACCTCATCCCACCGATTGTCCAGTGCGGGCAGCAACTCGAATCCCGGGTCGCCGGCCAGCGGTTCGGGATCGATCGCCAGCCAGGGTTCCCGCTCTCCCGCGAGAACGTTGTCGTAGTGCAGATCCCAGTGCAGCAGACGGTCGCCAGGTTCATCCATCAGCTCGGCCACGGCGGACGCGCAGGTGCGCACCAGCCGCTGTTCGGCAGGGTCGCGCAATGCCTGCACCGCCCGCGGAACCTGGTCGAGCATGGCCGAAGCGATGTCGGACAGCCGCCGCAGATCCTTCGGGGCAGGCACTGAGGTCAGCCGCGCCATTAGACCGGCCAGGATTTGGATGGCCCTGGTGTCGTCGGCGACCGAGGACAGGGGCCGGGCCGCATCCAGCCGCTCCAGCAACTGCGTGGCGCTGTTCTCGTCATGGTCGAGCAGACGCACGATCCCGTTGCCGTTCCACGCCCGCAAGCCGGCCGCGGTGCCGGCGGTCTCCTCCCGCAGCTGCTGAAGCTTCAAGACGGCGGGAGTTCCGTCGGACAGAAGCACGGGCAGGACCAGCGACGCCATGCCATATGCGGGCGGGCCGTCAGGCCGCAGCCCCCAGTGATCCAGGAACTCACCGCCCAGTCGCGGCAGCTCGGCGATCCACGCCCGAGCCTCGGGGCCGTGCGCGCCATAAGACGCGGCGAACACATCCGGAACGTCGATATAGACCGACCTGGTCACGGAAAGAATCTCCTTCGTCAGCTCCAAATCAGGTGCGATGAACGAAGGAGATCGCGGAGGCGCCCGAGTACCGGGCAGGCGTCAAAGCATGCCCCCAACCCTACCGATCACGACCGGCCCAGGCCTCCGGCCGGAGGCCGCCGCCACGTCGCGCCTCGCTGACCGACGCGCCGGGAGGAGCGTTGCCGAATCCCATCGGACATCCTCGACCCGAACGCCGCCCCGTCGTTCACGAAACAGCTGAACAAACGTTGCTGCTTTTGATCGACGCACTCAGTGGGGATCTGGTTGAGGGTCAGGCGCCCTGCGGTGATGTGGTCGGCGGCGGTGTTGGACCCGGCGTTGCCGGGCCGCAGCACCAGCGCGGCGGCCTCACCGGTCCCGCGGGGCCGTGGTCGATGAACGCCGTCATGGGATGGTGGCCGAAGGTGCGCTGCCACGTCGGGGCCGCGTGCTGCTTGTCGGAGTGCGCGAGCACGATCGTGGCGTCCAGATCCATGGGCCAGGGTGGTGACCAGCCGCGACACCGTCGGATCGGACGGCACCGCCCCGAACAGCTCCGGCTCGGCGCGCAGCACCGCGATGTCGGACAGGCAGTCCCCGCCCAGCGCCAGCATCACCGCCTGGGCCGCGACGACCTTGCCCGGATCGTGCACCGCCCGCGGCCTGCGCGACTCTCGACAAGCCCTATCCTCCCAGCTCGGAGGCACTTTTCTTGTCTGGATGGTCACTCTCGACCCGCCGTCCGGTGAAAGCCCGAGGCTAGGTACCGCCAGCACCGACCTCGCACACGTCAGTTTCGGGGCTCGATTCGGACCTCGAAGCGCTGGCCGTTGCCATCCGTGGACGGCCTCTGATCCACCTGGTAGCCGTGGATGCGCAGTACTTCGGCCAGGGCCGTCTCCATCGCCCGCATTACGGCCATAACCCTGTCTGCATGCGCCCACGCTTGCTCGTCGCTCTTGGTGGCGTTGATGAGCCGTTCGGCCTCCTCCACCGTCGGGTACCAGTGGATGGTAAGCGGGGGATCATCGCCGGGCGGGATGGTAAAGGCCCACCCGGCAGAGGTGACCCGGCCACCGTGTTCGACGGTCGCCCGCGGAAGACCGACAGATTCCAGGAGCGGAGAAACCTCCTGTTCGATGATCTGCGCCAGTTGAACCTGCTTCTTGTATAGGTAGCCGCCTGCGTCGGCTTCGATTCCGTACTTCGCGAGTTCCCCAACAGATCCTTGCCGCCCTCGCCATCGCCGGCCAGCGGTGCCTCCTCGCCGTAGGGGTGTCCGGCCTACGGTCTCGAAAGACGTGGGCGAAAGGCGAGGTCGGTCGGGGGCGTGGTCCTGGTGGACGTGCGGCCGGATTGTGGCGGTTGGCCGAGAGGGTGTACGTCTGGGAGTTCACGTACGGCGATGACGTGACGTCCGGGGCGACTGTCAGCCGGGCTTACCCGATCGCCTTCCACCGGACCCAGGTGTCGATCCCCTCGGCCCGATAGCGGGCGCCTGGGCCGAACCGCCACTCGGCCACCAGGCGCAGCGCATCAGCCGGCGCCCGGCGGTGCGGCGTGAGCAACGATGTCAGCTCGTCGTACCGCGCGTCGATCCCTCCGTGCCCTGGATGGCTGTCCACCCCGGCCTCTCCGGCCTCATAACGCCGGTTCCACTCGACATAGATGACCCATTGCTCGCGTTCCATCGCCGCGACGTCGCCGCTCGCGGGCCACACGTAGTACTCAACTTCATCAACCATGTCGAGCTGGTTGAGGATTTTGAAATAGTGCACCTTGCCATCTATCTCGGCAAGACCCGCGCGTACGCCGTCATACCGATCCAGTTCGACGAGCACACGCCGATAGCCCTCGGCAACGAGTCGATCTTCGCTCCAAGTCTCAGTCACATCGGCAGACTAGCGTCCGCCACCTTCACGAACTTTCCCCCAGGATGCACGCCAGGTCGGATCCGCACAGAGAGACGAGTGACGGCCAGATGGCTTCCCACAGCTGCATATGGGGTCTCAAACAGGCAGCCTCACCGGGCTCGCCGGGCTCGCGACTGGCCCTTAGCGCAGCGCAAGTTATGCGTTATGTCGGACTTACCGTCGGCCGCTCGCGGTGAGCGGGGCCACCGGCGACCGTAGCCGGTCCGCCCGTCCCGCCCTCTCCGTCCCGGGTCTCCGCGCGCTCTCCGGCCCCCCGGGTGGGACGGGCGGACCAAGACCGGTCCTTGCGTCCCCGCTCTCCGCTCCCCGGGAAGTGGGAACCACTTCTACTTCATGCTTCCCGAGGTCCGGTGTCCCCCGCGCCGGTTCCGGAGCGCCCGGACGGTCCGCATCTGTGACCGCGTTGGCGGGCGTGCGGGTGTTCCGGCCCGCGGGGGTCCAGGGGGCGGCGGAGCCCCCTGGGATAACGGTGCTCAGGTGAGCGCGTCCACGGCGGCCTGCAGCCGTTCCATGGCCTGCTGGACGGAGCGCAGCGCGGGCGCCAGCTCGTCGGGGGAATGCCCGGCGGTGGCGGCCTCGACCATGAGCCGCTGACGGCTCACCCCGACCACGCTCGCGCGGGCGCTGATCGCCTCGAGTTCGGCGTCGTTCACCCGCACACCACCACAAACCGGACCCAAGGGCCGGGAACCTCCTGTGCGCCTGCCGCTTCGGTCGCTGCGGTCACAGAAGACTGGCCTCCGAAACGACGAAGACCCCGGAGCTTGCCGCTCCAGGGTCTGTTCAGTCACTGTGGGGCTACGACTTTCGTCTGTACCCCTGAGTGGGCGAGGAGGGATTTGAACCCTCACATCCTTTCGGACACACGGACCTGAACCGTGCGCGTCTGCCGTTCCGCCACCCGCCCGTGGGTGTCGCCCCGTTTCCGGGTGCCTGAAAAGGCTAGCACGGGGTCGAGGGTGGTTAGGTATCCAGATACGCCGAGCGAACCTTCGCACCGATACGATCGTCTACCAGTGGGGAAGGGAGGTGCCCGTGGGCGTCATTCAGCGCTTCGAGCGACGGCTCGAGGGCATGGTCGAAGGGGCCTTCGCCCGTGCCTTCAAGTCCGAGCTGCAGCCGGTCGAGGTGGCCAGTGCTGTGCAGCGCGAGATGGACGATCGGGCGGCGATCGTGGCACAGGGCCGGACGCTCGTGCCGAACGACTTCGTCGTGGAGATCTCTCAGCAGGACGGGCAGCGGCTGCAGGTGTACGCCGACAGCCTGAGCCAGGAGCTGGCGAATCTCGCGCGCGAGTACGCGAAGGAGCAGGGGTACTCCTTCGTGGGTCCGGTGCGCGTGCGGTTCGAGAACGCGGGGGATCTCGCCACGGGCATGTTCCGCATCAGGTCGGGGGTGATCCGGGGCTCGACGGTCGAGGGCGGGGAGATCCGCCAGCCGGTGAGCGACGTGCCGCAGGGCGGCCGGGGCGGGGTGTTCGGGGGGCATCCGCGACTTCTGGTGACCACGGCGGTGGAGGGATCGGACACGACTCAGCGCACCTATGAGATCAACACTCCCGTGACCCTGCTGGGTCGCGGCACCGACTGCGACCTGCGCCTCGTCGACCCGGGCGTGTCCCGGCACCATGCCGAGATACGCGTAGAAGGTCCCGAAATCGCTCTCGTGGATCTAGGGTCGACCAACGGCTCGTTCGTGAACGGGCAGCCGATCCGGCGGGTCACGCTGGTCGACGGCTCCCGGGTCACGATGGGCCGCACCACTCTTGTGTTCCGCCGCGATAGGGAGTAACCCCGACTCCGATGTCCCCATTCACCCTCACGCTGATCAAGCTGGCGTTCCTCGCGGTGCTGTGGCTGTTCGTCATCGCGGCCGTCGGCGTGATCAGGGCCGACCTGTTCGGCTCGAAGGCCGCCTCGAAGGCGGCCACGCGCGCATCCCAGCCCCGTCCCCCCCGGGCCGCGAGGCAGCCGAAACCACCGCGGCCGCAGCCCAGCGCCCAGAACGGCGCCCCGACCAAGCTGGTGGTCGTCCAGGGCGAGCGGGCCGGCACCGTCATCGACCTCACCGGGGTGCCCATCACCATCGGCCGCGCCAATGACGCCACGCTCGTCGTGACCGACGACTACGCTTCGAGCCGGCATGCCCGACTTTTCGCGCAGGACGGTCAGTGGATCGTGGAAGATCTCGGCTCGACCAATGGGACGTATCTAGGACGCACGAAGGTGAGCCGGCCGATGCCGGTTCCCCCGGGCGTTCCCGTCCGTATCGGCAAGACCGTGATCGAGCTGCGCAAATGACTCTGGGAATCCGCTACGCCGCGCGCTCCGACGTCGGCATGCTGCGCGAGGGCAACGAGGACTCGGCGTACGCGGGCGCGCACCTGCTCGCGGTGGCCGACGGGATGGGCGGGCACGTCGGCGGCGAGATCGCGAGCGCCGCGGCGATCGAGGCGCTGCGGGGGCTCGACAAGGACCTCCCCGCGACCGAACTGCTGGCCGCGCTGGAGCACACGGTCAAGACGGCGAACGACAACCTGCACCGCATCGTGGAGTCCGACCCCGCCCTGCAGGGCATGGGGACGACGCTGACCGCGATGCTCTGGGCGGGCAACCAGGTCGCGCTGGTGCACATCGGCGACTCGCGCGCCTACCTGCTGCGCGACGGCAGCCTGTTCCAGATCACGCACGACCACACGCTGGTGCAGTCCCTGGTCGACGAGGGCCGGATCAGCCCGGACGAGGCGGCCTCGCACCCGCAGCGCTCGCTGCTGCTGCGGGCGCTCGACGGCCGCGGCGAGGTCGATCCGGACCTGTCGCTGCGCGAGGCGAAGACCGGCGACCGGTACCTGCTGTGCTCGGACGGCCTGTCCGGCGTCGTCACGGCGGAGACGATCTTCCAGGTGCTCACGGAGGTGGACGACCCCGAGCAGGCCGTCCGGCAGCTGATCGACCTGGCGAACCGGGGCGGCGGCCCCGACAACATCACCTGCGTCGTCGCCGACGTGGTGGACCTGGAGCGCCAGCCCCCGACGGGCGGCCCCGGCCACGCGGTGGGCGCGGCGGCCAACGCGGCGCCGCCGGAGCCGCCGGGCGGGGGCACGGGGCCGAACACGACCGTCGCCGACACCCCGGCGAGGCGGGCCGCGCAGCTGCGCGACACCCGGCCCCATCCGCCGGTGGCGGTGGACGAGATGCCGCCGCCGCAGGCCCCGATGCCGATGACCGACGCGATGGGCCCCCCTCCGGCGCCGGGCGCGATGCCGCAGGCCCAGCGGATGGGGGGACGGCGGGGCGGCACGCGGCGCTGGACGTGGCTGGTCGTCGTGGCGGGCGTGGTCGTCGTGGGCGTCGTGGCGGGCGGGTTCGTGCTGCTGCAGAACGTCCGGAACGGCTACTACGTCGGCGCGAACAAGGCCGGCGAGGTCGTCCTCTACCGCGGGACGACGCAGAAGGTGCCGGGCCTCAGCCTGTCCCGCGAGGCCGCCGAGAAGGAGCAGCCGAAGCAGCCGATCCTGGTGGCCGACCTTCCGCAGGACCTCCAGCAGCAGGTCAAGGACACCTACACCGTCGACGGCCCGAAGGCGCTGAAGCAGCTGGAGAGCGCCGTCTGCAAGTACTCGCTCATCGGAGAGGGCGGCAAGGTCGCCATGGTGAAGGGCCGCGAGCAGCAGAACTGCCGGCAGACCTCCGTCAAGAGCAGCGACATCCGGATCGACGAGCTGCCCGCCTCGGACGTGACCGCGGTCGAGAAGGGCACCCTCGTGTTCATCGGGCAGAAGGCGGCGCAGGCCAAGCTCGACCAGCTCGGCGCGCACCGGGAAGAGTGCAAGCAGCGCACCCCGTCCATCAAGGACTGCCCCTCCAGCGGGGGGAGCTCGTAGATGCAATCGATCGGGGAGCAGATCAGGGCCCACCTCCCGTACCAGCGGCGCAACGCCGCCTCGCTGGCGCTTCTCGCCTTCGCGATGATCCTGACGCTGTCGGCGTTCGCGGAGGTCGGCCTCGCCCGTGACGGGAACATCCCCGGCGGCCTGTTCGTCTACGGCGGCGGCCTGGCCGTACTGGCGTTCGTCGCCTACCTCATCCAGGCGAAGTTCACCCCCTACGCCGACCCGCTGCTGCTGCCGCTCGCCGTGGCGCTGAACGGCATCGGGCTGGCGATGATCTACCGCCTGGACCTCGACACCAGCCACGACCGCAAGGCCGCGGCGGCCGCGGGCAAGAAGCTGCTCCCCGACGCCGCCGACGCGCCCGGCCAGCTGATGTGGACGTTCATCGGCATCGCCCTGTTCGTCGGCGCCGTGCTGATCATGCGCGACACCGACAAGCCCGACGCGCCGATGTCGTTCACGCCGAAGACCGCGCAGCGCTACACGTACCTGATCGGGCTCACCGCGGTCATCCTGCTGCTGCTCCCGATCGTCCCGGGCATCGGCGCGGAGATCAACGGCGCCCGGGTGTGGATCCATCTGGGTCCGTTCTCGGTGCAGCCGGGCGAGTTCGCGAAACTGCTGCTGGTGGTCTTCTTCGCCGGATACCTGGTGAACAAGCGCCAGGCGATGTCGCTGATCGGCAAGAAGGTCGGACCGATCAGCCTGCCGCGGGCCCGCGACCTCGGCCCGATCATGGTGATCTGGTTCTTCTGCCTCGGCGTCCTGTTCATGCAGAAGGACCTCGGCACCGCGCTGCTGTTCTTCGGCCTGTTCGTGTCGATGCTGTACATCGCGACCCAGCGGGTGTCCTGGGTGGTGATCGGCATGGGGCTGCTGGCGATCGGCATCTTCATCGCGACGCTGCTGCCGTTCATGGGCCACGTGAACCAGCGCATCGACATCTGGCAGAACCCCAAGCCGTACTTCGACGGCGGCTGCCTGCTGGAGAGCGGCAAGGTCGTCCCGGTCAACCCCGACACCACCATCTACAAGAGGTACAAGGCGGAGGGCAGCATCTCGCCGGGCTTCTCGGCCTGCGCCGAGCTGGGCGGGGAGTACTCCGACAGCGCGCAGCTGATGAAGGGCCTGTTCGCGCTCGGCCAGGGCGGCGTCCTCGGCACCGGGCTCGGGCAGGGTGAGCCGTGGCGGACGCCCCTGTCCTTCAGCGACTTCATCTTCGACTCGCTCGGCGAGGAGCTCGGGCTGACCGGGTTGATGGTGCTTCTGTTGATATACGCGTTGATCGTGCAACGCGGGATGAAGACGGCCGTGGCGGCGCGGGACCCGTTCCTGAAGCTGTTCGCGGGCGGCGTGTCGTTCGTGCTGGCCCTCCAGGTCTTCGTGATCGTCGGGGGCGTCACGCGGCTCATCCCGCTCACCGGCCTGACGACGCCCTTCCTGTCCCAGGGCGGCTCGTCGCTGATGGCCAACTGGATCCTGATCGCGATCCTGGTGCGGATGAGCCATGACGCGCGCAAGCCCGCCCCGCAGGCGATCCAGGACGAGGGCATGACCCAGATCGTGAGCACGAGGTGACTTCCCCCCTATGAACATGGACAAGCCGGTTCGGCGGGTGGCGATCTTCGCGTTGCTGCTGTTCTTCGGCCTCATGGCGCAGATCAACTACGTCCAGGGCAGCCAGGCGGAGGACCTGCGGACCGACGCGCGCAACAGCCGCCAGTACGCGGACGTGTTCAACTCCCCGCGCGGCCAGATCTCGGCGGGCGGCGAGGTGCTGGTGACCTCGAAGGAGACCGGCAAGGACAATCCGAAGTACGGCCGGACCTACAAGGACGGGCCGGTCTTCGCGCCGATCACCGGGTACTTCAACGGCAACGCCACCCAGGTCGAGCGGGCCTACAACTCGCTGCTCGGCGGCAAGGACACGCGGATCACGCAGCAGCGCTGGTTCGACACGTTCATCGGCAAGAAGGCCGAGGGCGCGAACGTCGAGCTGACGATCGACCCGCGGGCGCAGCGCACCGCCTACGAGCAGCTGAAGGCCCGGACGGCGAGCGGCCGCCGCGGCGGCGCCGTGGTGATCGACGTCAAGACGGGCGCGGTGAAGGTGGCGGCGTCGTGGCCGTCGTTCGACCCGAACGAGGTCGCGCCGCAGACCGGTGAGAAGGGCGGCAAGCGGCTGGAGCAGCTCGACAAGGGCGACGGCGTCGTCAAGCCGCTGGTCGACAACGCGCTCAGCCAGACGTTCCCGCCCGGTTCCTCGTTCAAGGCGGTGGTGTCGGCGATCGGGATGCAGAAGCTCGGTCTCAACAGCTCCTCGACGGTGAACACCGGGCAGCTGATCCTGCCGGAGTCGGGCCGTCCGCTGCCGAACTCGCACGACAGCGGCAGCTGCGCCGGGTCGGCCCCGCTGCGCGGCGCGTTCGCCGAGTCCTGCAACACCTCGTTCGCGAAGATGGCGCTGGACCTGGGCATCCAGGAGCTGCACGACGGGGCCACGAGGTTCGGGTTCGGCAAGCACGTCCAGCTGGAGCCCGACATGTACGCCGCGGAGAGCGACGTCCCGGTCTCGATCAAGGACGCCAAGGGCAACACCATCGAGACCGGCAAGGACGGCACGGCCCGGTCCGGTATCGGCCAGGAGAACGTGCGGGCCACGCCGCTGCAGATGGCGATGGTCGCCTGCTCGATCGCCAACGGCGGCAAGATCATGAACCCGTACGTGGTGCAGAAGGTCCGCGCGAAGGACCAGAGCGAGCTGTACAACGTCTCGCCGAAGGAGTTCGGCGAGGGGATGACCGGCGACCAGGCGGGCCAGCTGGAGGACATGATGCGCGCGGTGGTCACCGAGGGCACCGCGAAGAACCTGGCCGGGATGCGGATCGCCGGCAAGACCGGCACCGCCGAGCAGGGCCCGGGCAACCCGAACGCGAACTGGTTCGTCGGGTTCAGCCCGACCCAGAACCCGCGCTACGCGTTCGCCGTCATGACCGAGGCCCCGGGATCCGGCGCCGCCAACGCGGGCCCCATCGCCGGGGCGATCATGGCGAAAGTCCTGCAGAAGTGAGTACGGGCCTCGTCCTGAACGACCGGTACCGGCTGCTGGAGCGGCTGGCGATCGGCGGGATGGGCGAGGTCTGGCGCGCGTCCGACGCGCTGTCGGGGCGGCTGGTGGCGGTGAAGCTGCTGCGCCTGGAGATGGGTTCGGACATGCGGGCGCGCGGCCGCTTCGAGTCGGAGGCGCGCTTCGCGGCGGAACTGCGGCACCCGGGGATCGCGCGGGCGTTCGACTACGGCGAGCAGGCCGGCCGGACGTTCCTGGTGATGGAGCTGGTGCCGGGCGAGCCCCTGGACGAGATCCTGGCCCGCGACGGCGGGCTGCCGCTGGAGGCGGTGCTCGACCTGGTCGTCCAGGCGGCGCGGGCGCTGGCGGTCGCGCACGCGGCCGGGATCGTGCACCGCGACGTCAAGCCGGCGAACCTGATGGTGGCCCCGGACGGCACCCTGAAGATCACCGACTTCGGGATCGCCCGCCGGCTGGCGGCGGCCTCGCAGACCCAGACCGGGATGGTCATGGGGACCGCGCACTACATCTCGCCGGAGCAGGCGCAGGGCCTGGAGCTGTCCCCGGCGGCGGACCTGTACTCGCTGGGCGCGGTGGCATACGAGTGCCTGACGGGCGCACCGCCGTTCGACGGGCCGACGGCGGTGGAGGTGGCCCTCAAGCACGTCCGGGACGCCCCCGCGGAGCTACCGGGACGGGTGCCCGAGTCCGCCCGCGAGCTGGTCATGGAGATGCTCTCGAAGGAGCCGCGGGACCGCCCCGCGGACGCGGACACGGTCGCCGCCCGGGCGCTCGGGATCCGCGCGTCGCTCAGCACGGGCCGGGCCGGCGCGACCCGCGAGGCCGCCCGGCTGGACGCGGCTCGCAGGCGCGCACACCGGTCCCCCGCCACCGGCCCGGATCCCCTTCCCGCAAGATCGTCTACTTTGTCGGGTTTTGACGCTGACGGAGGGGCGGATAACCTCGCCAGCGGACCGGTGTCCGGGCAACGGCGCTCGGCACTGGCGTACGCGTCCGTCGCGGCCGTCGTGCTGGTCTGCGTGATCGTCGTCGGCTCCCTGTGGAAGGGGCTGGCCTTCGCCGGACCGGGCGAGGACGAGCGGGAACCGCCCGCCGCCCCCGCCACCCGGCCGGTCGGGGACGGCAGTGTCGACGATCCGGCGTCCACCCCCGCCGCCCCCGGCACCCCGCCGCGGCACACGGCCCGGAGCACTCCGAGGCCGGCTGTCCCGCCACGGCACCGGACGCATAGGATCCGTCCGTCAACGCAGGCGCCGCCCAAGGCGTCCCTCTCACACAAGCCATCTCCGAATCCGCCCCGGGCGACTCCCACCGCCCCCGAGCCCACACCCGCACCGACGGGGAGCACCACGACTCCGTCAACTCCGAGCCCGGATCCCCCGCCGACCCCGGAGGGGAAGCTAGGTTCTGGAGACAAGGTGTAGACGTACGAGGGAAAGTGCACATATGAGTCAACCTCGGCTGCTCGGCGGCCGCTACGAGCTCGAAACGGTGATCGGGCGCGGCGGCATGGCCGAGGTCTACCGTGCCCGGGACCGCCGTCTCGATCGCATCGTCGCGGTCAAGACGCTGCGGTCCGACCTGGCCCGTGACCCCACGTTCCAGGCCCGGTTCCGGCGCGAGGCCCAGTCGGCCGCGTCGCTGAACCACCCCTCGGTCATCGCCGTGTACGACACGGGCGAGGACATGATCGGCGACACCTCGATCCCGTACATCGTCATGGAGCACGTGGACGGGAGCACGCTGCGCGACCTGCTGAGGGAGAACCGCGCGCTGCTGCCGGACAAGGCCCTGGAGATCACCGACGGGATCCTGCGGGCGCTGGACTACAGCCACCGCGGCGGCATCGTGCACCGCGACATCAAGCCGGCCAACGTGATGCTCACCCGGCAGCACGAGGTCAAGGTCATGGACTTCGGCATCGCCCGGGCCATGGCCGACACGGCGTCCACGATGACGCAGACCGCCCAGGTGATCGGGACCGCGCAGTACCTGTCGCCCGAGCAGGCGCGCGGCGAGCGGGTGGACGCCCGCAGCGACATCTACTCGACCGGTTGCGTGCTGTACGAGCTGCTCACCGGCAAGCCGCCGTTCACCGGCGACTCCCCGGTCGCGATCGCCTACCAGCACGTGCGGGAGGAGCCGGTGCCGCCGTCGCAGGTGGACCCGCAGATCCCGCAGTGGGCGGACGCGATCGTGCTGAAGGCGATGGCGAAGGAAGCCGACCACCGCTACCAGAACGCGACGGAGTTCCGGCAGGAGATCCAGCGCGTCCTGCAGGGCCAGCCCGTGGCGTCGACGGCGGCGTCCACGATGCTGATGAGCGGCCAGCAGCCGCAGGGCACCCAGGTGATGGGCGCCTACGGCGGCCCGGCGCGCACGCAGGTGCGGCGGCCGCAGGACGACGGCTACGGCCTGCCGCCCGCCCACTACGACGACGACGGCGCCGGACGCGGCGGCGCCGGCAAGAAGGCCGCGCTCTGGGTGGGCCTCGCGGTGCTGTTCATCGGCGGCGCCGCACTCATCGGCCTGCTGATGAGCGGCGGCGGGGACAAGGGGGCCGACCAGGTCGCGATCCCGAAGAGCATCGTCAACGTCTCGCAGAGCGACGCGACGGCCCAGCTCACCAAGCTCGGCTTCAAGGTCGGCGAGCCGAAGACCGCCTTCAACAGCGACATCGATGAGGGCAAGGTGATCAGCTCCGATCCGCAGCCCGGCACGGACGCCGCCAAGGGCGCCACCGTGACGCTGCTGGTCTCCAAGGGCAAGAAGCCGCCCACGGAGATCGAGATCCCGGACGTGACCGGCAAGCCGTACGCCACGGCGAAGAAGATGCTGGAGGAGCGCGGGTTCGAGGTCGACAAGAGGGTCGATTCGAACGACACCGTGCCGCGCGGCAACGTGATCTCGACCAGCCCGCCCGGCGGCTCGAAGGCGACCAAGGGCTCGAACGTGACGGTGACGGTGTCGACCGGCCCGTCGAGCATGAAGGTGCCGAGCCTGTTCAACAACAGCCAGCGGGCCGCCTGCGGCAAGCTGGAGGGCCTCGGCCTGAAGTGCAGTGTGCAGAAGGGCACGCCGCCGCCCGACAAGCAGGTCGCGCCCGGCTTCGTGTACGACCAGCAGCCCGGTGAGGGCGCGACGGTCGCGCCGGGGGACACGGTGACGATCTTCGTGGCGCAGAAGCCGCAGACGCCGCCGCCCGGCACCCCGGGCACGCCGACGCCGGGCCTGCCCGGTTTCCCCCCGGGCAACGGCCAGGGCTGACCAGAAGCGATCGAGGGCCCCGTCTCCGGCAGGGAGGCGGGGCCCTCGGGCGTTTCGCGGGCCGTGTCCACGGGGCCGGACGGGGCCCCGGACATGAGAGAAGGGCTTCCGCCACTCGGGGGCAATGGCGGAAGCCCTTCGCTATGGTCTTCGTCGCGACGTCGGGGGACGTTACGTATTTCAACCGAAATTTTCTAGCTTGGGGCGAGATGTGGGTATCTAGCCGCTGCCCGCACGGTGCAGGCGCTGGTCAGCGCAGGTGTCGAGCCAGTTCCGAAGCAGTCGATGGCCGGCGACGGAGAGGATCGACTCGGGGTGGAACTGGACGCCCTCGACGGGCCGGGCGCGGTGGCGCAGGCCCATGACGACGCCGTCGCGGGTGCGGGCGGTCACCTCCAGGACGTCCGGCGGGACGGTCCCGGGCACGACGGCGAGCGAGTGGTAGCGGGTCGCGGCGAACGGGTCCGGCAGGCCGCGGAAGACGCCGGCGCCGTCGTGGTGGATCTCGCTCGTGAAGCCGTGGACGATCTCGGGAGCGCGGTCGACCGTCGCGCCGTGCGCGTGGGCGATCACCTGGTGGCCGAGGCAGACGCCGAGGAGCGGGGTGCCGCGGCGCTCGGCGTCCCGCACGAGGTCGAGGCAGGCCCCCGCGCCGGCGGGGTGGCCGGGTCCGGGGCTGAGCAGGACGCCGTCGACGTCGGCGGCGTCCTGGACGGTGACGTCCGAGCGGTCCCTGACCACGCAGTCGGCGCCGAGTTCCAGCAGGTACTGGACGATGTTGTAGACGAAGCTGTCGTGGTTGTCGACGACGAGGACGCGCATCGCCGGTCAGCCCGGGGTGGCGGAGCCGGACGGCGCCGGGTCCTGCACGACGCCGTGGTCGAACTGGACCTTGGGTTCGACCCACGGGAACACGACGTACCAGAGGAGGACGGCGATCGCGACGAGCAGGCCGAGCGCGGTCGCGGTCTTGGTCTGCCACGCGCCGGGCAACCGGCGCCAGATCCAGGCGTACACGGGGCCTCCTACGTCCCGGCGGCCCGGGCCGACGCCGCACGCGGCCGCGCCTCGGCCAGCTCGCCGAAGATGATCATTCGTTGGGCGGCGGAGTACTTCGGGTGGCAGGTGGTGAGCGTGAGGAGCCGCTCTGCCGGCCGCCGCTTCGGGTGGAACGGGACGGGCGCGGTCACCTCCACCGCCGACGGCTTCACGATCCGCCTGTCGGTGACCTTGTAGACGTACTGCTCGTCCCGGGTGTCGATGAGGATCTCGTCGCCGCGGTCGAGCTCGCCGAGCCGGTTGAACGGCGCGGAGTAGGTCGTCCGGTGGCCGGAGACCACGAAGTTCCCGACCTGGCCGGGCAACGCGCTGCCGGGGTAGTGGCCGGGCCCCTTGCGCAGGTCGGCCAGGTCGACGCCCTCGATCACGACGAAGCGGTAGTGCTCGCCGAACCGGGGGATGCGGATCACGGCGAGGCCCTTTCCGAGCCTGACCCTCTCCGTGGTGACCTTGGCGGCCCGCCAGTTCTTCAGCATCTCGTCGCCGAGCCTGTCCTGCGCGCCCTTGGTGTACTGGCCGGTGCCCCAGAGCTCGTACGTCACGAACAGCATGACGATCAGCCCGGCGGTGATGCACAGCTCGCCCATGCCACGGATCACCGTCCGCACCGCGTCCTCCTCTACCGGGGGGTTCAGCCGCCTCTGGGCGGTTCCGCCGGAACCGTAGCGTGCTTCATGGTCACGTTGCCGGTGTAGGGCGGCAACGTGGCGCGTCCCACCGTCCGCACCGCGTAGCCGAGCCCGTAGGCGCGGACGTACTCGCGGTAGACCGCGATCTCGCGGGACGCGCCGAGCGCCGCGCGCAGCCGGTCCGGATCGCCGACGGCGACGATTCGGAAAGGCGGGGAGTACACGACGCCCTGGAGGATCAGCGTATTGCCGACGCACCGCACCGCGCTGGTCGCGATCACTCGCTGGTCCATGATCTGCATGGCGCGGGCGCCGCCCGCCCACAGCGCGTTGACGACGGCCTGGACGTCGCTCTGGTGCACCACCAGGTCGTCCGGGCGGACGCCGCGGGGCAGCTCGCCCTGCTTCGGCGGCGGCGCGTCGTCCAGCGAGACCCGGACGGCGCGGCCGGCGGCGGGGGTGAACCCGGCCTCGGCGGCCAGCCGGTCGGCCTCGCCCTGAGCGTTTTTCACCCGGGCGTCGTGACGTCCGGCCTCCCGGGAGATACCGTCGACCTGGCGGCGCAGCCGCCGGTACTCGGCGCGGTCCTGCCGGCCCCGGCGCTGCTCCGCGGTGATGAGCTCGGTGATCCTGGTCCGCCCCTGCTCGCGCAGGCTCGTGCCGCGGGCCGTGCTCGCGCTCGCCGCGAACAAGGTTCCCGCAAGGAGCGTGAGAACTGGGATGATGCTTCCCCACGCTGGACGCCGTACGCTGCTCACCAGCGACTACGCTAACCGACAAAACACCCATGCGCGGTCCGGCGCTCCGGCCGCCGGACGCCCGAGGAGATCGATCCCACCGTGGCCAAGTCCAAAGTGCGCAAGAAGGCCGTTTACACGCCCCCGCAGAAGTCCAGGGCCCCCGAGGTCAGCCCGCGCTGGCTCGTGCCGACGATGGTCGGCCTGTGGCTGATCGGCCTCATCTGGATCGCCGTCTTCTACGTGACGGCCAGCACCGGTACGGACGTGCCGTACATGACCGACCTGCACAACTGGAACCTGGGAATCGGCTTCACCGCGATCATCCTGGGCGTGATCCTCTCGACCCGCTGGCGCTGACCGCAACTTATCCACAGGTTGAGGATCTCTCACCGCGCCTTTCCCCAGGTTTTCCACAGCGGGTGTCCACAGGCGCCGGAGCGCGGACGCCGCCGCGCGTGAGCCGTGCAGCCGGTGCAGTCGGTGCAGCGGTGCAGTCGGTGCAGCCGTGTAGCCGTGTAGCCGTGCGCGGCGGCTCCGCGCACGGCTACACCGCCGGGCTCAGCTCGGCGGTCCTGAGCATCACGAGCACCGCGAGCAGCACCAGCACGGCCAGCGGCGCGCCCAAATGGAACAGCCGGCGCCGCGCGTCCGGCGCGTAGGCGTAGGCCGCGGCCAGCGCCGCCCCCACCGCCAGGCCGCCGACGTGGCCCTGCCAGGAGATGCCCGGCACCGAGAACGTGATCACCAGGTTGATCACCAGCAGCACCACGATGGGGCCGACCGGCCCGCCGAGCCTGCGGCCGATCACGAAGTACGCCCCGAACAGCCCGAAGATGGCCCCGGACGCTCCGACCGCCGAGTCCTGCGGGGAGCCGACCATGTACAGCAGCACCGAGCCGCCGAGCCCCGACAGCACGTAGAGGGCGAGGAAGCGCCACCGTCCGAGCACCTGCTCCAGCGCGGGACCGACGGCCCACAGCGCCCACATGTTGAACAGGATGTGGGTGATGCCGAACGATCCGCCGCGCTGGTGCAGGAACATCGTGGTGAACAGCCGGTACCACTCGCCCTCGGCGACCCCGCCGACCTCCCCGCCGGGCAGCACCCCCCGGCCGAGCATCATGAAGTCCCAGACCACGCGCCAGGACGCCAGCTCGGCGAGGTACGCGGCGACGCACGCGCCGATGAGCGCGTAGGTCACGACCGGCACCGCGGCCGCCGAGCCCCGCGCGCCGAGGACCGTCCGGGGAACCGCCCTGCGGGCCCCCCGGCTTCCCTCGGCGACGCACTCCACGCACTGGTGCCCCACCGCCGCGTCCCGCATGCACTCGGGGCAGATGAAGCGGTCGCAACGAGTGCAGCGCACATACGTCTCGCGGCTCGGATGCCGGTAGCAGGTCGGCACCGAGGTCTCGGGAACGGGACTCTGGTCTGTGCTCATCAGTGGCTCCGTGGGCCGTACGTACGGTGGGTGCTCGGCTCACCCGTAGCGGGGTCTCACCGTGACGAACGTCTAACGGCGCTCGATCGTCACCGACTCGATGACGACGTCGTCCTTCGGACGGTCCATCCGCCCGGTCGGGACCTTGCCGATGCGGTCGACGACGTCGGTGCCCTCGATGACCTTGCCGAAGATGGTGTGCCGGCCGGTCAGGTGCTGGGTGTGCGCGACGCTCAGCGTGATGAAGAACTGGGAGCCGTTGGTGCCGGGCCCGGCGTTCGCCATCGCCAGCAGGTACGGGCGGTTGAACTTCAGGTCCGGGTGGAACTCGTCCTTGAACTCGTAGCCGGGGCCGCCGGTGCCGGTGCCGAGCGGGTCCCCGCCCTGGAGCATGAACTGGTCGATGACCCGATGGAAGATCGTCCCGTTGTAGAGCGGCTTGTCCGACTTCTGGCCGGTACGCGGGTCGGTCCAGGTGCGGGTGCCCTCCGCCAGCTCGACGAAGTTCGCCACGGTCTCGGGCGCGTGCTCCGGGTACAGCTGGATCACGATCTTGCCGAGCGACGTGTTGAGCGTCGCGAAGATCTCGTTGGCCACGCTGGCCGCCTCCTCTTGAGATGGGTTCTGTGACGTCCGGTGCGCGGTCCCGGCCAGGCCCGGACCGTCACCCTGAGTGAAAGACGCGTCACGATCGCGGTGTTTACCTCCCGTTCGCAGGGAAGGCTGCCTGACAGGACCTCGCAAACAGGGAGGTTAGCGTGTCCCTAATGATCAATATCCGCCGGAAGCCGCAGGACGAGGTCGTCAACCGGCTCGGCCGCGTCCAGCAGGCGGCCCGTCAGGGCGCCGACGCGTGCCGGCAGGGCGCCGCCGGCGCGGCAGAGCGGATCGGGCCCATCGCGAACGAACGCGTGATGGTCGCCCGCGGCTGGAGCGCACCGAGGCTGCGGCAGGCGGCCCGGTACGTGGAGACCGGGCTCGCCCCGCGGGTGAGCTCGTTCCTGAGCGATGTCGCCGGACGGGTGGAACCGCCGAAGTCGACGGCGAAGCCCGGGCGCGGCGCCCTCATGGCGATGATGGGGGTGGTCGCCGCCGTCGGGGTGGCCGGCGCCGTCGCGACGCGGCGCGGCGCCGTCCGTGACATGGCCAAGGGGTCGAGCGAGCAGTCGGGCAGCGCGACCTCGGCCGACTCCATGACGGTCAGCGGCGCCGACGTGGAAGGTCAGGTGCATTCACCGCACTGAGCCCCGCGAAAGCGCAGAGCGCACAGGTGAAGGGCCCGGCCGCACGGGCGGCCGGGCCCTTCGCCGTCCCCGTGCGGGCGGGGGTTGCTACCACCCGGTACGGTGAACGCCATGTCGCCGAAACGCCCTTTGCGGCAGGTGCTGGCGGCCCGCACTAAGCAGCGGGCGCGCCAGGGCGTGCACACGGCCCTGCACCACGCCTGGGAATGGATCCAGCGGCACGGAGAGATCACCCCGCACACGCCCGGCCGCCGCGAGTTCGCCTATCTGGGCGAGGGCGCCTGCATCGGATTCCCGACCGGCGCGATCTACGGCGAGCCCTGGATCTCGATCGGCGACCACACGCTGGTCGGCACGCACGTCACCATCTCCGCCGGGTTCGTGCCCGGCCTCGACCTCGGGCCGGACGTCGTCGTCCGGATCGGCGGGAGCTGCTCGCTCGGCCGCGGCACCCACATCGTCGGCCACCAGTCGATCGACATCGGCGACGACGTCTTCACCGGCCCGAACGTCTACATCACCGACCAGAACCACACCTACGGCGACCTGCACACCCCGATCGGGCGGCAGTGGCCGGAGAACAACCCGGTCGTGATCGGGGACGGCTGCTGGATCGGCACCGGGGCGATCATCCTGCCCGGCACCCGCCTCGGCCGCAACGTCGCGGTGGCGGGCGGCGCCGTCGTCCGCGGCGAGTTCCCCGACCACTCGGTCATCGGCGGCGTCCCGGCCAAGATCCTGCGCAGCCACGACAAGGAGAACGGGTGGCAGCCGCCCCTGCGCAGCGACCCCCTCATGTCCCTGGACGAGCTCGCGGCCCTCTCGGTGGACGGCCTGGAGGGCCTGCAGATCCTCCAGGACAGGCTGCGCGCCGAGTCCGCCGCCCGTGACGGCGACGTCCTCAGCGAGGAGGCCGGCTGACCGCCTCGGCACGGCGACCGCCCGCCTGAAAGGCGAAGAGCCCCGCCGTCGCCGGCGGGGCTCTTCTGTCGTGGGTCAGCTGGTCCGGGCGGTCCGGCGGTCGCCCCCGTAGGAGGCGCCCCGGCGGTTGCCGTGGGAGCCGCCGCCGGCCCGGGGACCGCCACCGCGGTGCTCGCCGGACGAGTAGGAGCGGTGCTCGCCGCGCCCGCCCTCGCCGTCGCGGCGGCGGTTGCCGCCCTCGCGGTCGAAGGTGCGCGGGCCGCGGCCCCGTCGCCCGCCGGACGGCCGGCCCCGGCCGCCCTCGCGGCGCGCCGGGCGCTCGGGGATGATCGGCTCCTCGATCGGGATGCCGGAGGGCATCCGGGCGCCGGTGAGCTTGGCCAACTCGGAGTCGCCGGTGGTCACCCGGGTGCGGGGCGCGTTGATGCCGGCGCGCCGCGTCATCGAGGACGTGGCGCGGACCTGGTGCGGCAGGACGAGCGTGACGACGGTGCCGCGCTCGCCGGCGCGGGCGGTGCGCCCGGCGCGGTGCATGTAGTCCTTGTGGTCGGCGGGCGGGTCGACGTGCATCACCAGGGACACGTCGTCGACGTGGATGCCGCGGGCGGCGACGTCGGTGGCGACCAGCACGCTGATGGTGCCCTCGCGGAACTCGGCGAGGGTGCGGGTGCGCAGGCCCTGGCTCTTGCCGCCGTGCAGGCCCGCCGCGCGGACCCCGGCCTGGGTGAGCTGCTTGGCGAGCCGGTCGACGCCGTGCTTGGTGCGGGCGAACAGGATCGTCCGGCCCTCGCGGTTGGCGATCTCGGCGATGACGGCGCTCTTCTCCTTGGGCGCCACGAGCAGCAGGTGGTGGTCCATGGTGGCGACGGACTCGTCCACCGGCCCGATCGCGTGCGTGACCGGCTCGTTCAGGTACCGCCGGACGAGGACGTCGACGTCCTTGTCGAGGGTGGCGGAGAACAGCAGCCGCTGCCCGCCGGGCTTGGCGGCGTCGAGGATGTCGGTGACGTCGGGCAGGAAGCCCATGTCCGCCATGTGGTCGGCCTCGTCGAGCACGGCGATCTCGACGTCGGACAGGTCGCAGGCGCCCTGGCGCATCAGGTCCTTGAGCCGGCCCGGGGTGGCCACGAGCACCTCGACGCCGCGCCGCAGCGCGTCGATCTGCTTGAACATCGAGGTCTGGCCGATGACGGTCTTGAAGCGCAGGCCGAGCCCGCGGCCGAGCGGCTCCAGGTTCGTCTGGACCTGCTGGGCGAGCTCGCGGGTCGGGACGAGGATCAGCGCCAGGGGACGCTTGGGGGCGGCCTTGCGGCCGGAGAGGCGGGCCAGGAGCGGCAGCCCGAAGGCGAGGGTCTTGCCGGAGCCGGTCTTACCGCGCCCGAGGACGTCGCGTCCCGTCATGACGTCCGGGATCGCGGCCACCTGGATCGGGAAGGGCGCCTCGATGCCCTGGCGGGCCAGGGCGCTCACCATCACCGGCGGGAGGCCGAGCTCGGCGAAGGTGGGAACCGTCTCCTCGTCCGCGATGGCGGGCATGGTCGGGTTCTGTGCAGCGGCAGCTGTGGTCACGCATTACCTTCCGAGAGGGGGCACGTCTCGGGAGGCACCTCAATGGGCGTGGCCTGCAAGGACGAGCCTGGCGCCGTCGTCGGCGCCGAAGATTGTTACCTAGAGTCTAACGTCGTCGGGGGACGACCTTATGCCCCGTCCCGGAAGGAACATGCGTCACACCGGCCTCAGCAGGCACAGGAGACACCGTCGACGGGGGCCGTGAGCGGGTCCGGCGAACGCCGCGTGACGGCGCCGCCACCGGACTGCACAGGGTAGCCCTCCCGCACCCAGTACTCGAATCCGCCGAGCATCTCTTTGACGGGACGGCCGAGCTTCGCGAACTCCAGCGCCGCCTTCTGGGCGCCGTTGCAGCCCGGCCCCCAGCAGTAGACGACCACGTCCGCGTCCTCGGGGACGAGCGCGGCGGCCCGTTCGGCGATCTCGGCGGTGGGCAGGTGGACGGCGCCCCGGACGTGGCCCTGCGCCCAGCTCTCGGCGCTCCGGGTGTCGACGACGACGATGCCGGGCGCCCCCTCGGCGAGTCGGGCGGCCACGTCGGACACGTCCGTCTCGAAGGCCAGGCGGGCGGCCAAGTGCCGGAGCGCCTCGCCGGCGGTGGCGGCGGGCACCGGGCCGACTGCGTTCATGTGCGGGCTCCCTCGAACGTGAGAAGTCTCTCGTGGCCACCTCGATCCTCGGGTGGCCGCGGCGCGCCCGGAAGTGGCGTGAATGCCGCGTATCGCTAAGATCCCGCCATGCGCGTCGCTGCCCCCTCCCGCCGGCACACCGTGTCGGTGCTGGTGTTCGACGGCATGGCGCCGTTCGAGCTCGGCACGGTCGTCGAGGTGTTCGGGCTGCCCCGGCCCGAACTGGACGTCCCCTGGTATGACCTGCGGGTCTGCTCGCTGGAGCGCGGCCCGATGCGGGCGGTGGGCGGTTTCACGATGACGACCGAGCACGGGCTGGACGCGTTCGCGTCCGCGGACACCGTGCTGGTCGTCGCCGTCCCCGACGTGCGCCGGGACCCGCCGCCCGAGGTCGTCGCGGCGCTCCGGGAGGCGCACGCGCGGGGCGCCCGCGTGGTGTCCATCTGCTCGGGCGCGTTCGCCCTGGCCGCCGCAGGGCTCCTGGACGGACGGGCGGCCACCACGCACTGGCGGTACGCCGACCTGCTACGCCGCCGCTTTCCGGACGTCCGGGTGACGCCCGACGTCCTCTACGTGGACGGCGAAGACGTGCTCACCGGGGCGGGCAGCGCGGCGGGCCTCGACATGTGCCTGCACCTCGTCCGCAAGGACCACGGCGCCCGGGTCGCCAACGCGGTGGCGCGGCGGCTGGTCGTCCCGCCGCACCGGGACGGCGGGCAGGCGCAGTTCGTGGAGGCGGCGGTGGTCCCGCCGGGGGAGGACGACCCGGTCGCGCGGGCCATGGCATGGGCGCTCGACCACCTCGCCGAGCCGATCACGGTGGCCCGGATGGCACGGGAGGCGTGCCTCGCGCCCCGCACGTTCCTGCGGCGCTTCCAGCGGCGGACCGGGACGAGCCCGCTGCGCTGGGTGGTCGGCCAGCGGGTCCTGGCCGCGCTGCCGCTGCTGGAGGAGGGCGGCGCACCGGTCGAGGAGGTCGGCGCGGCGGTCGGCTTCGAGAGCCCGGCGACGTTCCGCCACCACTTCACCCGGACGATGCGAACCTCCCCGTCCGCCTACCGCCGCAACTTCCGCACCACCACAACCCCCTGACCCCCCCGCGCGCCGGGCGCCGGGCGCCGGGTACGGGCGGGCGTCCGATTACGGTCACGAATCGAGGGCCGCCTCCGGGGTTCCTGACCAGCGGAAGTCACCGATGTCAGGGGCGAGTTGCGCCATGGCGGCGAGCGTGGCGCACCCCCGGCGACCGCGAGGGGCAGCGAGGTCAGCGCGTCTGCCAGGGGCCGCGTACGGGCGCCGGCGCCGATCGGCCCGGACGCCCGCAAGATCTATTCCGACAGAGCCGAAACCTCCGGCCGCCCGGCGGGCGGCGTCGAACGCCGGCACAAACTTCCAGCTCAATCGTTGATCATCGGCCAGAGCCTTTGTTAATCTGCCCGGCAGTCGAGGGGAAGCGATCTCTTACTGCTAGTGATAGATCATATCCACTCAGCGACATTTGTTCATCGCATCAACAAATGGAAGCCGTTCTTGTGACCATGGCCGACACAATCGGCCGCGCACGCCTTCAGCTACACCCGACCCTTGAGTAGTCAGGTGAACGGTAAAAGTTAATGACAGTCCAACCGCAGGCAGCCCCTGCCGCCACACGCGCCGGCGGCACCCTCGGAAAGCGGATCCTGGCGTTCGCCGGCCATCCCCTGTTCCGCGGTGACGCCCAGGTCGTCCACGGCCGAAACCCCTACCGCCGCATGCTCGTGCCCGGCTCGCTGGCCGAGTCCGACTTCGACCGCCCGCCGGGGCCCGGCGAGTGGGCGGCCCACCGCTCCCTCGCCGCACACCGGCTGCTCGGCACCTACTACGAGGCCGAGACGGTGCTGCTCCCCGAGCAGGGACTCGACGGCCTGTACGAGGATTTCGACCTCTTCTACGGCCGTGACCTCAAAGAACTCCGGGAAGGCTCCGTCTCGGACCTGGAACGTTTCGCGTTCGGCTGCCTGGACGAGGCGGTGGACGTCAGCGGCGCCGCCACGCCCGAGGTGCTGGAGGCCTACTTCCAGCACGTCGTGGAGGAGGCCGCCGCCGGGCCGTCGCCCGCGCTGACCGCCATCGCGAACGCCCGCGACCGCAGGAGCGCCGCCGACCTGTACCTGGTGCAGCTCGCGCTGGACGGGCTCACCGAGGCCTCCGCGATGTCGCGCAACCTCGCCGGCGCCTACGGCCCCGAACAGTCCGCCCTGTTCAAGATTTTCATCGACGAATTCGGCTACGGGGTCTATGACGCCAAGCACACCACGATCTTCGCCAAAATGCTGCGCAGCCGCGCGATGGCGACCCATGTGCACGCGTACTGGAACTTCTACCTGGCCGGTCCGCTGGCGACGAACAACTACTATTACTACCTGTCCCGCGACCATGCGAAGTTCTTCCGATACGCGGGCGCCGTCACTTATGCGGAGGCTGTTTTCGCGCCCGCGTTCGTGGAAATGATCAAAGTCTTCCGCGGCATATTCGGCGATGCCGTCGATCTGCATTACTGCGACGAGCACGCGCACATCGACGAGCACCACGGGCGCATCACCCGGGACCAGGTGCTGCTGGCCCTGGCCGGGCGGCACGGCCCGCGGGTCGTCCCCGAGCTGCTGCGCGGCATCGCCGAGGCCCGGCTGGTCGGCGGCTGGTTCGAGGACGACACCGCGGCGCAGATCCGCTGGTCGGACGACCTTCCCCGGTACCGGGAGCTCGCCGGTTCGGCGCGGACGGGGTCCGAGCCGCCGGAGCGCGTCGCGCTGACCGCCGAGAGCCCGTTCGGCACGCGCAGCCACGACGGCGACGTCGTCCTGGAGGTGGAACGCGGCGAGGCCGACCTCGTCACGACCCCCACCGGACCGCCCGAGCGGCTGGCGCACGGCGAGGCCTTGCTGATCCCCGGCGGACGCCTCTACGGCATCCGGCCGGCGACGCCGGAGACCGCCTGCCTGCTCCACGCCGTGCCTCCCGCCTGAGAATCCCCACTCCCCTCGACGCTCCCACCGAGACTCCCGTCTCTCCCGCCCCGCCTGACCGCGCCACGCCCTGTGCCGCCCCCGCCCGTCACCGGTCGCGCCCGAAAGACAAGAGGAGCCGATGGCCCGCGTCATCGTGATGGATCTGAGCCGGCACAACACCGTGATGGTCGGACACGACCGCTATTTCGTCCTGCACGAGGGCGAGCGCTCGCTGCTCGTCCGCGACCACTGCCCGCACCGCGGCGGCCCGCTCAGCCTGGCCCGCCGCACCCCCGACGGGCGGCGGCTCAGCTGCCCGTGGCACGGCACGAAGGTCGGCGTCTCCGCCGTGAAGCGCTCCTGCCTGCCGATGGTGCGCAGCGGCGACGAGGCCGTCGTCGTCCTGCCGGACACGGGCGCCCCCGTCTCGGTCATCCACAAGGAGATCCTCGCCAACCTGCCGCCCGACCCGACTCACGACGAAGGAGCCGAGAGCCGATGAACAGCGCACAGCCGCAGACGCAGGGCACGGTCGCCGGGATACGCGACGCGATGGAGCTCGGCGAGTTCCTCAAGTGGGGGCGCGAGCTGCACCACCAGGGCCGCTACGAGGACGCCGCCCGGGCCTTCGAACTGATCCTCGGCATGGACGCCGACAACCAGGAGGCCCTGATCGGCCGGAACCGGGCCGTCCGGTGCTCGGTCCCCCGCTGGCACTGGGAGATGCTGCACGACGAGGAGCGCGCCGAGCTGTACGACCGGGCGATCCGGCAGGCGGTGGCGTCCGACCCGGACGCGCTGGTCCTCGACATCGGCGCCGGGTCGGGCCTGCTGGCGATGATGGCGGCGCGGGCCGGGGCGCGGGAGGTGGTGGCCTGCGAGGGCCAGTCGTCCGTCGCCGAGACGGCGGCGCGGGTGGTCCGGGTGGCCGGGTACGACGACGCGGTCGGCGTCGTGGCGAAGATGTCCACCCGCATGACGGTGCCCGGGGACCTGCCGAGGCGCGCCGGCCTGCTGGTCACCGAGATCGTCGACTGCGGGCTGCTCGGCGAGGGGATCCTCGGCACGATCGCGCACGCCCGCGAGCACCTCCTCGCCCCGGACGCGACGATCATGCCGTCGCGGGGACGGATCATCGCCCAGCTCGTCGAGAGCGAGCCGCTGCACCGCAAGAACCATGTCGGCAAGCTGTACGGGTTCGACCTCGCGCCCTTCAACCGGCTGTCAACGCTGGAGTACTTCGACTCCCGGCTGCACCGGCACGAGCACCGGACGCTGTCGGAGCCGATGACGGTGTTCGAGTTCGACTTCTACACCGCGGACGCGCGGCCGCAGCGCACCGAGCTGACGGTCCAGCCGACGGCCGCGGGCAAGATGCACGCGATCGCGTTCTGGTTCGAGATGGAGCTGCTGCCGGGGATCGTGGTCGACAACGCCCCCGGACGCGACTCGCACTGGAAGCAGGCGATCCAGTGCCTGCCCGTCCCGCTGCACGTCCAGCCGGACCTGCCGGTGTCGCTGGTCGCCGCCCACGACGGCGAGTGCGTCCGCTTCGAGGTCGAGTCCGAGGAGGTGGTCGCATGACGACCGCAACGGAGGCGATCGGCGCGCCGGCGCCGGGCATGGTGACGACGGGTCCGGCGCCGACGGCGGCCGCGGCGAGCGCCCTCGCCGCGTACTGCTCGCAGCAGATCTTCCGGCCGGGGCCCGAGGTCCTCATCGAGGGCAACCCGTTCCGGCGGCCGATCGGCCCGCCCGGCACCGGCGACCGTGACTTCTCCGTCCCGGCGACGGAGGCGGAGTTCCTCGGCAGCGGGCAGCTCGTCGCCGGCCGCGTGCTGTGCAACGCCTACGAGAGCGACATGATCCTGCTGCCCCCCGGCGGGCTGGCCTCGGCGAAGGACGACTTCGACCTGTTCTACGGCGACGAGGTGCGGGCGCTGCGCGACGCCGTCCGGCCGGGCCTGGAGCGGTACGCGTTCTCCTTCCTGGACGACGCCGTCACCGTCCCGCCGGTGCGGACGCTGGGGGAGCTGCAGGCGTACTTCCTCGCGGAGGTCGGCGTGGCCGGGGCGCCCGCCGACGCGTCCGGGAGCAACCCGGCGGTGGACGCGGCGGCCGAGGTGACCGGCACCATGCGGCTGATCACCGAGTGCCGGCGGCCGGAGGAGGCCGCGGCGCTGCACCTCGTCCAGCTCGCCCTGGACGCGCTGACCGAGGCTTCGGCGATGGCGCGCAACCTCGGCGGCTCCTACGGCGTCGAGCAGTCCGAGCTCTTCAAGATCTTCAACGACGAGTTCGGGTACGGGGTCTACGGCGCCAAGCACAGCACGATCTTCAAGGAGATGCTGGCCAGCGTCGGGCTGCGCACCGACCTGCACGCCTACTGGAACTTCTACCTGACCAGCTCCCTGGTCGGGGTGAACTACTTCAACTGGCTCACCGAGGACCACCGCGGCATGTTCCGCTACATGGCCGCCGTGACGTACCTGGAGTGGCTGTTCGCGCAGGGGTTCGCCGACACAGGCGCCATGCTCCGCGCCGTCTACGGCGACCGAGTGGACGCCAAGTACTGCGACGAGCACGCGCACATCGACGTCCACCACGGGCGGATGACCTACGAGAACCTGCTGCTCGGCCTGGCCAGCACGCACGGCGAGATGGTCATCCCCGAGCTGGTGCGCGGCATCGAGGACACCAAGCTCCTGCTGCGCCTCGGCGACGCCGACTTCCGCGCGCAGATCACCTGGGCCGACGACCTCGACCGGCACACCGAGGCGGGCGCCGCGCTGGCGTCCTCCGCGATGGACGACGCCGAGACCAGCAGGCTCCGCCCGGACAGCCCCTTCTGTACCGGCGTGTACGACTCCGACCGGCTCGTGGAGATCACCAGCGGCGAGGCGGACGTGTACGCGTGGGCGACCGACCGCCCGCACCGGCTCGGCACGGGCGACGTGCTGCTGGTGCCGCGCGGCCGCCTGCACGGCCTGAAGGCCGCCTCGCCCGAGGCCCGGGTGACCGTTCGAACCGTCGAGAGGACGTCGCGATGACCGAGAACGCGCCGCCGGCCGGGCGGCCCGCCCCGGTCGGCTCGTACAACGAGTGGGACCCGCTGGAAGAGGTGATCGTCGGCGTCGTCGACGGGGCCGCCGTCCCGCCGTGGCATCCGGCGATCGAGGCGACCGTCCCGCCCGAGGCGTGGGACTTCTACCGCCGCAACGGCGGCGGCGGCTTCCCTGCGGAGCAGGTCGAGGCGGCCCGCGAGGAGCTCGAAGGGTTCGTGTCGATCCTGGAGGGCGAGGGCGTGACGGTCCGGCGCCCCGACCCGGTCGACCAGTCCCGCCCGTTCGGGACCGCCGACTGGACGTCCACCGGCGGCTCGTCGCACACCTTCCCCCGCGACATCGCGCTGGTCGCCGGCGACCAGATCGTCGAGGCGACGATGGGCTGGCGGTCCTACTACTTCGCCACCCACCCGTTCCGGACGATCTTCAAGGACTACTTCCGCCGCGGCGCCCGCTGGGTCGCGGCGCCGAAGCCGCAGCTCACCGACGCGTCGTTCAACCCCGGCTACGCCGCCGCCAAGCCGGAGACCATGTCCCCGGACGACCCGTTCCCCGACGCGACCTCGGTCATCACCGAGTTCGAGCCGATCGTGGACGCGGGCGACTTCATGCGGTTCGGCCGCGACATCCTCGTCCAGCGCAGCCACGTCACCAACCGGTTCGGCATCGAGTGGGTGCGGCGGCTGCTCGGCGGCGAGTTCCGGGTGCACGAGGTCGCGTTCGCCGACGACCACCCGATGCACATGAACGCCACGTTCGTCCCGCTGCGTCCCGGCCGGGTGCTGATCAACCCCGAGCGGGTGCCCGAGCTGCCGGAGATGTTCGCCGACTGGGACGTGCTGATCTGCCCGGAACCCGCCCTCCCCGCCGACCAGACGATGTACTTCTGCAGCCGGTGGATCGCGATGAACACCCTGATGCTCGACCAGGACCGGATCTTCGTCGAGGCGCAGGAGACCGAGCTGCTGCGGCTGCTGGAGAAGGAGGGGTTCACCCCCATCCCCGTCCCGTTCCGCACGGTCAACACCTTCGGCGGCGGCTTCCACTGCGCCACCCTCGACGTCCGCCGCCGCGGCGGGCCCGAGGACTACTTCTCCTGACAACCTGCGATCGAGGTCCGTATGTCGTATGACCCGCCCGCGGGCGGCGAGCGTCCGCTCCTTCTCCTGGTCGCGAGCAGCTACTGGGTCTACCGCAAGTACATCCTGGAGTCGGTGTCGCAGCGGTACCGGCTCTGGCTGCTCAACCCGTCCCCGGTGAGCTGGGAGGAGCCCTACATCACCGGGCACACCGTCGTCGACTGCCTCGACCTGGACAAGCTGACGGCGGCGGCCCGCGAGGTCGCCCGCGACCACGAGGTCGCCGGGGTGTTCTGCTACGACGAGGTCTACATCGAGACGTCCGCGCACCTCAGCGCGGCGCTCGGGTTCCCCGTCCTCGACCCGGGCGCGGTGGCTCGGTGCCGGGACAAGTCCGCGACGCGGGAGGCGCTGCGGGAGGCCGGGTTCCCGCAGCCCGCGTCCCGCGCCGTGGCCTCGCTGGAGGAGGCGCGCGCGTTCGCCGGCGAGATCGGCTGCCCGCTCATCGTCAAGCCGCGCAACCTCGGCGGCAGCCTCGGCCTCAGCAAGGTCGAGAGGCCGGAGGACCTGGACGCCGCGTTCGCGCTCACCGACGGGACGCGGATGGGCGGCATCCGCCAGTTCGAGGACTACGTGATCGTGGAGGAGTTCCTCGAAGGCCCGGAGATCTCCGTCGAGTGCGTCCTGTTCCAGGGGGAGTGCACGCCGCTGGTCGTGGCGCGCAAGGTGCTCGGCGGCAGCGGCGACCTGGCGTTCGAGGAGATCGGCCATGACGTCGACGCGGGCGACCCGCTGCTGTTCGACACCGGTTTCCACGACATGCTCACCCGGGTCCACGCCGCGGTCGGGTTCACCGACGGGTTCACGCACATCGAGTTCAAGCTGACCCCGGACGGCGCGAAGCACGTCATCGAGATCAACGTCCGGCTGGGCGGGGGCATGATCCCCTACCTCGGGCTGCTCACGTCCGGTGTCGACGGGCCGCTGGCGGCGGCCGACGTGGCGGCGGGCCGCCGGCCGGCCGTGGCGTTCCCGAAGCCGCGCAGGGCGGCGTCGATCCGGTTCGCCTATCCCCCGTACGACATGGAGATCACCTCGGCGACCGCGCACACGGAGCTGATGCGCCCGCCGGTCGCCGAGGTCGAGCTCGGCACGCAACCGGGCGCGCGGGTGCGGCTGCCCCCGCACGGCCTGGCCCGCTCGGGATTCGTGATCGCGGTCGGGGAGACGCTGGAGGAGACCCGCGCGGCGATCCCGGACGCCGGACGGTACTTCACGTTCGAGGGCACCCCGCTGGAGCAGGCGCCATGACGTCCGCGGAGCACCCGACGGTCCTCGCCACGCTGCGCGAGATGAGCGGTACGGTCCGGATCCTGGTCCTCGGCAACCTGATCAGCAACCTGGCGGCGTTCCTGAACGCGTTCCTGGTGCTGTTCCTGACCGGCGAGGGCTTCAGCGCGTGGGAGAGCGGCGTCGTGCTGACCGCGCTCATGATCGGCCGGATCTCCGGGTCGGCGGTGGGCGGCGCCGCCGCGGACCGCGTCGGGTACCGCTGGGTCATCGTCGGCTCGATGGCGAGCACGGCGGCGCTCACGGCGGCCCTCGTGCACGTGCCGAATGTCTGGGTCGGCGCCCTGGTCGCCGGGGGGGCGGGACTGACCGCCCAGGCGTACCGGCCGGCGGCGATGGCGTGGGTCGTCGAGTTGACGCCCAAGGACCGGCACGTGATGGTCTTCTCGGTGCTGCGGCTGACGTTCAATGTCGGTTCGACGGTCGGCCCGTTGGGCGCCGCGCTGCTGCTGACCTACGCGTCCTACCACGCGCTGTTCTACGTGGACGCGGCGACGTCGCTGGCCTTCGGCCTGGTCGCCTACGTGGCACTGCGGTCGGACGCCGAGCCCGAGACCCCGGACGGCGGGTCCGGCGGGGAGCGCGCCGGCTACGGGCAGGTGCTGGCCGACCGGCGGTTCATGCTCGTGGTGCTCGGCCTCTTCCTCACCGCGGTGACCTACATCCAGTCGTCGGCCGCCCTGCCGCTGTTCGTGACGGGCTCGGGTCACGACGAGCGGGTGTTCGCGATGCTGCTGACCGTCAACGGAGGCATCGTCATCGCCTTCGAGGTGCTGCTGTCCAAGTGGCTCCAGCGGCTGCCGATCGGGGTGCCGATGACGCTCGGCATGGCGATGCTGGGCGTCGGCCATCTGATCTACACCGGACCGACGCCCGTCGCGCTGCTCCTCCTCGCGACGGTCGTGTGGACGTTCGGGGAGATCATCGCGGCGCCGTCGATGATGGCCTACCCCGGGCTCGTCGCACCGACCGCGCTGCGCGCCCGCTACATCGCGGCGGCGACGATCCCGCAGCAGGTCGGCTACGCCGTCGGCCCCATGATCGGAGTCGCGGCGTGGCACGCGTGGGGCGCGGGCGTCTGGGTGCTGACCGGGGCGTTCGGGCTCGCGGGCGCCGCAGCCGTCGCCGCCGGCGCCGGGCTGGCGCGGCGCCGCCCGGCGGACGAGCCCGGGCCGGCCCTGGAGCCGGCCACGGCGGCCGAGGGCGGCGAATGAGGCGAGGCGACACCTCGGCGAGCACGGCCGCCGCGCCCGCGAGGACGGGCGCCGCACAACGAACGGAACGATCGAAACAGAAGGTGACCACCATGGACAAGCCAGTCGTCGCGATCGTGCGGCCCTTCACCTCGGCGGCGATGGTCGCTCCTGCGCTCCGGGAGGCGGGGTTCAGCCCGGTGGCCTTGATGGACTACACGGGCCCCGCGCTAGCCCCGCTGCACTCCTCGCACGATCCCGGCAACTACGACGCGGTCATCAACCATCACGGTGACATGGCGGAGACGATCGCCCGGCTCGGCGCGCTGAACCCGATCGCCGTCATCCCCGGGGTCGAGGCGGCGCTGCGGCTGGCGCAGGAGTGCTCCGACGCCCTCGCGCCGGAGTTCTCCAACGACCCGGAACTGGTCGACGCCCGGCGGCACAAGTACCTCATGCACCAGGCCCTGGCCGCGGCGGGGCTGCCCGTCCCCCGGCAGATCTCCGCGACCGACCCGGACGCGGTCGCCGCCTGGATCGAGCGCGAGGGGCTCGCGGGCAGGGACCTCGTCGTCAAGCCGCCGACGAGCGCCGGCACCGTCGGGGTCAGCCGCGCTCCCGGCGGGCAGGGGTGGCGCGAGCAGTTCACGGCGATGCTCGGTACCCGCGACAAGCTCGACGTGCTGGCCGAGGAGGTCCTCGTCCAGGAGATGATGACCGGCACCGAGTACGCCATCGACACCGTCAGCCACGACGGCCGGCACTCGATCACCGACATGATCAAGTACCGGCGGGTGCCGTTCGGCGAGGGCATCGCCGTGTACGACTTCGTCGAGTGGCTCCCCTACGACACCGACGCCTACGGCGAGCTGATCGACTACGGCCTCGCCGCCCTGGACGCGGTCGGGCTGCGCAACTGGGCCGCGCACACCGAGATCATGATGACCCCGGACGGGCCGCGGCTGCTGGAGGTCAACGCGCGGCTGGCCGGGGCGGGCAATCCCGCGGTGACCGAGATCGCCACCGGGGAGAGCCAGGTCACGAGGATCGTGGACGTGTGCCGCGGCCTCGGTCCGCAGATGCCGCCCGGCTACACCCTGCGCCGCAACGTCATGGCCGTGTTCCTCATGTCGCACTCCACCGGGATCGTGCGCAACGCCGAGATCTACGACCTGGCGCGCGACCTGCCCAGCTACCACTCGCCGGTGCACGTGGTGAGGACCGGCGACCACGTCGACGCCAGCACGGACCTGTTCGCCAGCATGACGATGGGCTACATCATCCTCGCCCACGAGGACGCGGAGCAGATCTACGCCGACCGCGAGGCAATCCGCAAGATCGAGAAGGACCTCGTCGTCGACGCGGACGAGGCCGGCTGATGGTCACCGCGAAGTACCTGGAGGCGGCCGGCGAGGGGCCCCTGCGCGACGCCATGGCGGAGGCCGAGTACCCGCCCGTGTTCACCGAGGCGTGGGGCAGGTACCTGGCGACCCGGCCGCTGTTCTCGTCCGAGGCGCGGACGCGCCGGGCGGCGGACGACCTGGCCGGGCTGTTCCGGCTGATGACGGCACTGCCGGACCGGCTGTTCGACGGCGACCGCCGCAGGTTCTGTGCCGCGGTCGGCGCGGACGCGCGCCGCACCGATCTGATGACGCGGTTCGACGCGGAGCCGGTCCTGTACGGGCGGGCCGATCTCTACGACGACGGTTCGCGCTTCCGGCTGCTGGAGTTCAACATCGGCAGCGAACTGGGCGGCGTCGACATGAGCGAGGCCAACCGCTGCCTGCTCGCCCGCAAGGAGTTCGCCGCGTTCGCCGACGAGCACGGCCTGTCCACCGTCGACACTCCGGCGGCCATCGCGCGGCAGTTCGTCCAGGCCACGCAGAAGGAGGCGCCGGTCGTCGCCACACTTGAGGCCGTCGGCGGGATGGCGGCGTACGAGTCGCTGCACCGCTCCTTCCAGGAGTCGATGAAGCGATACGGCATCGAGCTGCTCATCGGCGAAGTGGACCAGGTGCAGGAGAAAGGTGGACGGCTGTACCTGCACGACCGCCCGCTCGATCTCGTCCTGCGGTACTTCTCCGCCCACCAGGTGGCGCGGGACCCGCGCAACGACAAGCCCGTCGAGGCCGTCATGCGCGCCTACGAGGAGGGCAAGGTCGTGCTGTGGACTCCCCTGACGGCGTCCATGTTCTCCTACAAGAGCTGCCTGCCGCTCCTCTCCGATCCCGACATGCGCGCGGAGTTGTCGCCTGACGAGAACGCTTTGATCGACCGCATCCTGCCGTGGACGCGGACCCTCACCCCCGACCTGGCCGACCAGGTCCGGGCCGAGCGGGACGAGCTGATCCTCAAGCCCGTCGCGGGCCTGTCGGGGAGGGGCATCCGCGTGGGCTGGGACCAGACCGACCGCGAGTGGGCCGAGACGGTCGCCGAGTGCCTGAAGGAGGACTACATCGTCCAGCGCCGCGTCGTCCCCGCCGGCGAGCCGATGCTCAACGCGGAGACCGGCGCGGTCGAGGACTGGCTGGGCGTGTGGGGTCTCTTCGTCTTCCCGGACGGCTACGGCGGCGCGTTCTGCCGGGCCGTCCCGTCCGGCGGGGCGTCGGTCGTCAACCTCGGCACGAAGGGCGCGAGGGTGACCTCCGCGTTCCACTACTGACCCCGGAGGGAACGCCGCGGGTCTGGCTTTGCAATGCCTGCCAGATTCGCGGCGTTCTCCCTTTTCGTCCAGATTCGCCCTTTCTGGACGGCGGGGCCGTGGTTAGCATCACGCTGCCACCCTCACCGGAGAGGACCCCCCGCCATGCACAGACGCATTCTCGGCGTGCTCGCCTCAGCGGCCGTCGGCGCCGCGGCGCTGACCGCCGGCGCCTCCACCGCCTCCGCCGCGCCCGCGCGCCCCGTCCAGGTCAGGGCCGTCGACTTCACCGGGATCGTCGCCCTGAGCAACTGCTCCGGCTCGCTCGTCCGCACCCCGACCGCCGCCGACAGCGACCCGGCGCTCGTGCTCACCAACGGCCACTGCTACGAGGGCGGCATGCCCGGCGCCGGCCAGGTGATCACGAACCGGGCGTCCAGCCGCACGTTCAGCCTGCTCAACTCCAGCGGCTCGGGCACGCTCGGCACCCTGCGCGCCAACAGGGTGCTGTACTCCACCATGACCGACACCGACGTGACCCTGTACCGGCTCACCCAGAGCTACGCGGCCATCCAGCAGGCCTACAGGACGCCGGCGCTCCAGCTCTCGCTCAGCCATCCCACCGCCGGCGCGGACGTGCGCGTGGTCTCCGGCTACTGGCGCAGGATCTACTCCTGCAACATCGACGGCTTCGCCTACCGCGTCAAGGAAGGGGCGTGGACGTGGAAGGACTCGATCCGCTACACCCCTTCGTGCAACGTCATCGGCGGCACGTCGGGCTCCCCGCTCGTCGACGCCTCGACCGGCAAGGTGGTCGGGGCGAACAACACCATCAACGAGGACGGCGGCCGCTGCACGCTGAACAACCCGTGCGAGGTCGACCAGTCCGGAACCGTCACGGTGCACCCGAACATCGGGTACGCCCAGCAGACCTACACCCTGGCCGCCTGCATCGCCCCCGGCAGCGTCCTCGACTTCAACCGCTCGGGCTGCCTCGTCCCGCGCGCCGGGAGTTGACCCGCCGCCGCCATCGCACGGCCCGCTAGACCGAACGCAGACCTGCCCTGGACGGGGCGGCGCATCCCTCGCGCCGCCCCGTCCAGCACGTCCGGGGCGAGTGACCCAACTAACCACCAGTCGTAGTACTACAGGCCGTAGTATCTCTGACAGGATGTAGTACTACAGCTCGTAGTAGATACGCCGGAGAGGCCTGCGCCCATGGACACCGTCGACATCGCCCGGTGGCAGTTCGGGATCACCACCGTCTACCACTTCCTCTTCGTCCCGCTCACGATCGGGCTCTCCGCGCTGGTCGCGCTCCTCCAGACGGCCTGGCTGCGGACCGGGAGGACGGCGTACCTGCGCGCCACCAAGTTCTGGGGCAAGCTCTTCCTGATCAACTTCGCCATGGGGATCGTCACCGGCATCGTGCAGGAGTTCCAGTTCGGCATGAACTGGAGTGACTACTCCCGGTTCGTCGGCGACGTCTTCGGGGCGCCCCTCGCCATCGAAGGCCTGCTCGCCTTCTTCGTCGAGTCGACCTTCCTCGGCCTGTGGATCTTCGGCTGGGACAGGCTGCCGAAGCGGCTGCACCTCGGCTGCATCTGGCTCGTGCACATCGGGACGCTGCTGTCGGCGTACTTCATCCTCGCCGCGAACTCCTGGATGCAGCACCCCGTCGGCTACCGGATCGACCACGAGTCCGGACGGGCCGTCCTCACCGACTTCTGGGCCGTCCTGACCAACTCCACCCAGCTCGTCGCGTTCCCGCACACCATGACGGCGGCGTTCGCCACCGGCGGCATGTTCATGGCCGGCGTCAGCGCCTGGCACCTGGCCCGCCGCAGGAACGTCGAGGTGTTCCGGCCGTCGCTGAAGCTCGCGCTGGCCGTCACCGCGATCGCCTCCATCGGCGTCGCGATCACCGGCGACCTACAGGGCAAGGTCATGACCGAGCAGCAGCCGATGAAGATGGCCGCGGCCGAGGCGCTCTACGAGACCGAGCAGCCCGCCTCCTTCTCGATCTTCACCGTCGGGACGCTGAACGGCGAGGAGGAGGTCTTCGGGGTCAAGGTGCCGCGCGTGCTGTCGTTCCTCGCCACCGGCACCCTCGACGGCGAGGTCAAGGGGATCAACGACGTGCAGGCCGCCGAGCAGGCGCGCTACGGGGCCGGCGACTACCGCCCGATGATCCCCGTCATCTACTGGAACTTCCGGGTCATGGTCGGCGCCGGGATGGCCATGGCGCTGGTCTCGCTGGCCGGGCTGTGGCTGCTGCGGCGCGGCAGGCTCCCCTCCAGCCCCTGGGTGTACCGGATCGGCGTCCTCTCGCTGACCCTGCCCTTCGTCGGCAACTCCGCCGGATGGATCTTCACCGAGATGGGGCGGCAGCCCTGGTCGGTGTTCGGCGTGCTGAAGACGTCGTCGAGCGTCTCGCCGGGGGTGTCGGCGTCGTCGATGCTCATCTCGGTCGCGTCGCTGACCGCGCTCTACGGCGTCCTCCTGGTCATCGAGACCGGGCTGATGCTCAGGTACGCCAAGGCCGGGCCGCCGTCGGAGGACGAGGTGCTGCCGCCGCCGTCCGACGGCCCCGGGTCCGACTCCGACTCCGACTCCGAGCGCTCGCTCGCGTTCGCCTACTGAGGGCCGGTCATGGAACTCACCACCGCCTGGTTCATCATCATCGCCTTCCTGTGGACGAGCTACTTCTTCCTGGAGGGGTTCGACTTCGGCGTCGGCATGCTGCTGCCCGTGCTCGGCCGCGACGACGTCGAGCGCCGCGTCGTCATCAACACCATCGGGCCCGTCTGGGACGGCAACGAGGTGTGGTTCATCGTCGCGGGCGCCGCCACCTTCGCCGCGTTCCCCGAGTGGTACGCCACCCTGTTCAGCGGCTTCTACCTGCCGCTCCTCGCGATCCTGCTCGCACTGATCATCCGCGGCGTCGCGTTCGAGTACCGCGGCAAGCGCGACGACGCCCGCTGGCGGTCCCACTGGGACAAGGCGATCTTCTGGGGCAGCCTCGTGCCCGCCTTCGTGTGGGGGGTCGCGTTCGCGAACATGGTCCGGGGCGTGCCGCTGGACGCCGACCACGAGTTCGCCGGCTCCCTCGCCGACCTGCTCGGCCCGTACGCGCTGCTCGGCGGGCTCACCACCGTGACCCTGTTCATCCTGCACGGCGCGGTGTTCCTCGCGCTCAAGACGACCGGGGGCATCCGGGCGCGGGCCCGCCGGATCGCCGGCCTCGCCGCGGTCGCCGCCATCGTCGCCGGGGGCGGCTTCCTGCTGATCACCCAGCTCCAGTACGGCAAGCCCGTCACCTGGCTCACCGCCGCGGGCGCCGCCGCCGGGCTGCTCGCCGCCGCGGCGGCCAACCGGCGCGGCCGCGAGGGCTGGGCGTTCATCGGAACCGGCGCCGCCATCGTGCTCGCCGTCGCCACCCTGTTCCTGTCGCTGTTCCCGGACGTCCTGCCGTCCACCCTCGGCACCGGCGGCCTGACCACCGCGAACGCGGCCTCGTCCGGCTACACCCTGAAGATCATGACGTGGGTGGCGGCCGTGTTCACCCCGATCGTGATGATCTACCAGGGCTGGACGTACTGGGTCTTCCGCAAGCGGATCGGCACGTCCCACATCCCGGTGAGGAAGCCGGTCGCATGAAGCCCCTCGACCCCCGGCTGCTGCGCCACGCCCGCACGACGCGCCCGTTCCTCGCGGCGTCGGTGCTGCTCGGCGCCGCCACCGCCGGACTGATCATCGCGCAGGCGACCCTCCTCGCCGGCATGCTCACCCGCGCCTTCCTGGACGGCGCGTCGCTCGGCGGCCTGCGCACCCCGCTCCTGCTGCTCCTCGCCGTCGTCCTCGGCCGGACGCTCGTCGCGTGGCTCCAGGAGGTCGCCGCGCACCGCTCGTCCGCCGCGGTGAAGTCGCAGCTGCGCGGCCGGCTGCTCGCCCACGCGCTGGCCCTCGGGCCGCGCTGGCTGTCCGGGGAGCGCAGCGGCGAGCTCGCCACCCTCGCCACCCGGGGGATCGACGCGCTGGACGACTACTTCTCCCGCTACCTGCCGCAACTGGTCCTCGCGGTGATCGTCCCGGTGGCGGTCGGCGCGCGGATCCTGCTGGGCGACTGGCTCTCCGCCGTGACGATCGCCGCGACGCTCCCGCTCATCCCCGTCTTCGCGATCCTCGTCGGTCTCACCACCCGGCGCAGGATGGACCGGCAGTGGCGGACGCTCTCCCTGCTCTCCGCCCACTTCCTGGACGTCGTCGCCGGGCTCCCCACGCTGAAGATCTTCGGCCGGGCCCGCGCGCAGGCGGACCGGATCCGCGAGATCACCGGCCGGCACCGGCGCGCGACCATGTCCACCCTGCGGATCGCGTTCCTGTCCGCCCTCGTCCTGGAACTGCTGTCCACCCTGTCCGTCGCCCTGGTCGCCGTGTCGATCGGGCTCCGGCTGGTGGAGGGCGGCCTCGGCCTGCAGACCGCGCTGCTCGTCCTGATCCTCGCGCCGGAGGCCTACCTGCCCCTCCGCCAGGTCGGCGCGCAGTACCACGCGAGCGTCGAGGGCCTCACCGCCGCCGCGCGGATCTTCGAGGTCCTCGAAACGCCGCCGCCCCCCTCCGGGACGCGGCGGGACGTCCCCGACCCCGACCGCGCGACCCTCCGCCTGGACGGCGTGACGGTGACCTACCCCGGCCGCGGCGCCCCCGCCCTCGACGACTTCTCGCTGACCGTCCACCCGGGCGAGACGGTCGCCCTGGTCGGCCCGAGCGGCGCGGGCAAGTCGACCGTGCTCGCCGTGCTGCTCGGCTTCGTCCGCCCGGACTCGGGGCGCGTCCTGGTCGACTGGGACGACCTCGCCGACCTCTCGCCGGACGCCTGGCGCGAGCGCATCGCCTGGGTCCCCCAGCGCCCGCACCTGTTCGCCGGCTCCGTAGCCGCGAACATCCGCCTCGGCCGCCCGGACGCGTCCGACGCCGAGGTCCGCGAGGCCGCCCGCGCCGCGAACGCCCTCGGGTTCGTCGACGCCCTCCCCTCGGGCTTCGACACCCCCCTGGGCGACCGCGGCGCGGGCCTGTCCGCCGGACAGCGCCAGCGCATCGCCCTGGCCCGCGCCTTCCTCCGCGACGCCCCGCTCCTCCTCCTGGACGAGCCGACCTCCAACCTGGACACCGAGAGCGAGGCCGCCGTCCTCGACGCCGTCCGCCGCCTGGCGGAGTCCCGCACGGTCATCCTCGTGGCCCACCGCCCGGCCCTCGCGGCGATGGCCGACCGCACCGTCCCCATCACCCCGGCCCTGGTGACGACATGACCCCCTCCACCTCGGCCTCCGGCCACCGGAAGGCATCGGGCCCCGCCCGCGGAGCGGCATCGAACCCCGGTGGCCGAAATGATTCACGTGAAACCTGCGGGACCTTCCGGCGTCCCGCCGGGAAGGCTTCGGCGGGCGCGGGCGGCTTCACAGCCGCGGCGGGGGTGAGGGCATGATCTTCCGGCTTCTCCGGTTCGCGCGTCCGGCGCGGGGACGGCTCGCGCTGGCGTTGCTGTTCGGGGTGCTGGCCCTCGGCAGCGGGGTCGGGCTGATGGCGACGTCGGCGTGGCTGATCTCGCGGGCGGCGCAGCACCCGCCGGTGCTCATGCTGATGGTCGCGATCGTGGCGGTCCGCGCGTTCGGGCTGGGGCGGGGCGTGTTCCGGTACGTCGAGCGCCTCGTCGGGCATGACGCGACGTTCCGGATCCTCGCCGACCTGCGGGCCCGGGTGTACGAGCGGCTGGAGCGGCTCGCACCCGCCGGGCTTCCCGCCTTCCGCGGCGGCGACCTCCTGAACCGGCTGGTCGCGGACGTCGACGCCGTCCAGGACCTCTTCCTGCGGGTGCTGCTGCCCTGCACCGTGGCGGCGGTCGTCGGCGGCGCCTCCGTCGGGCTCGCCTGGCTGCTGCTTCCCTCGGCGGGCGTCGTCCTCCTGCTGGCCTTGCTGCTCGCCGGGGTCGTCGCCCCCTGGCTGTCGGGCGTCGTCTCCCGCCGGGCCGAACGCCGCACGACCGACCTGCGCGGCGAACTCACCTCCCACGTCGTCGACACCCTGCAAGGCGCCCCGGAACTCATCGCGTACGGCGCCGCTCCCGAACAGCTCGCCAAGGCCGCGCGACTCGATCGCGACTTCACGCGCGCCACGGCCCGCTCCGCTGCGACCACCGGGCTCGGCGCCGCCATCTCCGCCCTCGCCGGTGGTCTGGCCGTCTGGGGCAGTCTCGCCGTCGGCGTGCCGGCCGTCCGCTCAGGGGCCCTCGACGGTGTCCTGCTCGCGGTCGTCGTCCTCCTCCCGCTGGCCGCATTCGAGGTCGTCGCCGGGCTGCCCCTGGCCGCCCAGTACCTGGAGCGGGTCCGCCGCTCGGCCGCGCGCATCTTCGCCGTCCTGGACAGCCCGCCCCCGGTCCAGGAACCGGACGCCCCAGCACCGCTGCCTGCGGCGCCCTACACACTTTCCGTCGAGAACCTCCGGGCCCGTTGGACGCCCAGCGCACCCTTCGCCCTCGACCGCGTCTCCCTGGATCTGGCGCCCGGCCGCCGCTGCGCGATCGTCGGCCCGAGCGGAGCGGGCAAGACCACCCTGACGGCCGCGCTGCTCCGCTTCCTGGAACCCGCCGGCGGCCGGACGTCCCTCAACGGCGTGGACCTGCGCGCCCTCTCCGGCGACGACGTCCGCAAGGTCATCGGCCTCTGCGCCCAGGACGCGCACCTGTTCGACTCGACGATCGGCGAGAACATCCGCCTGGCCCGCCCGTCCGCCACCGACGAGGAGATCCGCGACGCGCTGCACCGCGCCCGGCTCCTGGACTGGGTCGAGTCCCTCCCCGACGGCCTCGCCACCCGCGTCGGCGAGCACGGCGCTCAAGTCTCCGGCGGCCAGCGCCAGCGCATCGCACTGGCCCGCGCCCTCCTCGCCGACTTCCCGATCCTGCTCCTCGACGAGCCCGCCGAGCACCTCGACACCGCGACCGCCGACGAGCTGACCACCGACCTCCTCGCCGCCACCGAAGGCCGGACGACCCTCCTGGTCACCCACCGCCTCGCCGGCCTGGACGCCGTCGACGAGGTCATCTTCCTGGACGAGGGCCGCGTCACCGACCGGGGCACCCACACCGACCTGCTGAACCGCCCCGGCCCCTACCGCGCGCTCTGGCAACGCGAACAGGCCACCGCCCCGGCCCCCCAACCCGCGTGACCCGTCCATCGAACGGTCCTTCTCGTCCATTCTGAGGCGTTCGGAGAACACTTCCCGGTCCGGCCGCATCACATTGAGTACAGGATCCGTTCGATGGAACGGGGGATTCCACAGATGAAGATCTTGCGCATCACCCTCCGGATCGCGATGGTGCTCCTCGCCCTGGCCACCACGATCGGCGCCCTGGACGCCGCCCGAGCCGAGGCCGCCTCCCCGCCACGCGCCACCACGTCGCAGCCATGAGCCGAGGAAGCGCGGACGGATGGCACGCGGGTGCGCTCAGTGCTCCTTCACCGCGTCCGCGATGTGCGCCGCGAGCAGTCGGGGAGCGGAGGCGTGGGCGAGGTGGCCCTCTCCCGGGATGCGGACGACCCGTGCTCGCGGCATCGCCTGCTCGAACTGCGCGAACGCGGTCCCGTAAGGCGGCTGCCCCTCGTTGTCCGCTCCGAGGAGCAGGGTGACCGGCACGTCGAGGTCCGCGTAGGCGCCGAAGGCGGGCCGGTGGCCGTCGATGGCGCCGAGCTCGTCGGCGAGGGGCGACCGGGCCGCCGTAGCTCCAGCCGAACAGGTGCGTCCCGCCGGCAAGGCCGACATCGCCGAGACCTCCGAGGACGTGACTCAGATCGTCCACCTCGGTGCGGACCGAGTAGTGGGATCCGAGAGGGCCGCTCTCCCCGCGCCCGCGACGGTTGAGCACGACCACCGGGTTGGGAAGGTCGATGTGCTCGACGACGGGCCGCTAGGTCGCGGCGTCGGCCATGACGCAGCCGACCTGGGGGTCGAACTGGACGGCGGCCGCGGTGACCGGGCTGACGGCGGGCATGGGCTGCTCCTTCATGGCTGCGACGGGGTGGTGGAGATCGTCTTCGCCAGGCGGCGCGCGGCGGCGAGCAGCAGGCGCTCGGCGCCCGGCCGGGCGATCAGCTGCAGACCGGCGGGCAGCCCGTCGACGAGGGCGGCGGGCAGGCTGACGGCGGGAAGTCCGAGCACGCTCCACGGGCTGGTGAACGCCAGGAGCGCCGCACGGACGTCGACCGGCGTCCCGTTCAGCGCCAGGGTCCGGGCGCCCAGTGGCGGAGCGACGACCGGAACGGTGGGCATGGCGAGGATCTCAAAACGTCCGAAGAGGGTCGTCACCGCCCTGCGGACCCGTTCCCGCATCTCGCGGGCCGCGGCGGTGTCCTCGGCGGTGATCCGCCCGGCCGCGCGCAGGCGCGCCAGCACCTCCGCGTCGTAGAGTTCCGGCGCGGCGGCCATCCGTCCCGCGTGGAGCCGGTGGACCTCGCCGCTCTGGATCGCGGTGTAGGCCCAGCGCAACCGCGCGAGGTCCGGGACGGCGACGTCCCGCACGGGCAGCGGTTCCAGCATGGCGCGGGCCGCGGCGGTCACGCGCGGGTCGCTCGGGTGGACGGCGTCCGGCGCCACCCAGCCGACGCGGACACCGGCGGCATCAGGGGCAGGGGCGTCCCGGCCGGCCAGAGCGTTCCACAGCAGCAGGCAGTCCTCGGCGGTCCGCGCCATCGGGCCCACCGTGTCCAGAGAGGACGAGACCGGGAAGACCCCGTCGGACGGCACGGCGCCGAGGGTGGGTTTGAGCGCGACGATCCCGCAGCACGCGGCGGGGATGCGCACCGAGCCGCCGGTGTCGGTGCCCACCGCGAGCGGGACGATCCCGGCGGCCACGGCCGCGGCGGACCCGCTGCTGGACCCTCCGGCGAGCCGCCCGTCCCCGTACGGGTTGCGGGTCGCCCCGTTCAGCGAGCGGTCGCCGGTCGGTCCGAAGGCGAACTCGTGGGTCGTGGTCTTCCCGACGATGACCGCGCCGGCGGCGCGCAGCCGGCGCACGCACTCGGCGTCGTGCGCGGGCACCCGGTCCGCGTGGTGGCGGGATCCCATCGTGGTGCGCAGCCCCGCGGTGTCGACGACGTCCTTGACCGCGACGGGGATGCCGTGGAGGGGACCGCGGTCCAGGCCGGCGGCCAGCTCCCGTCCGGCGCGCTCCGCCGCCGCGCGCGCCCCCGTCCCGTCGACGGTGACGAACGCGTTGAGCGCCCCGAGCCTGGACGCCTCGTCCAGCGCCCGATCCACCAGTTCGCCCGGGGACGTCCGCCCGTCCCGCAGGGCGTCGGCCAGTCCCGCGACCGTATGGCGGGCGAACCAGCCCGCTCCCGGCGGCAGGCTGATCACACCGACCGCCCCGCATCGACCCGTCGTGTCACGGCTTCGCCTCTTTCCCATCGATCCGGATGGAATCTTCAGTGACCCAAACGATTGGGTCAAACGTTTGGGTTGTATAAAAGACACCGGACGGCAGCCCTGTCAAGGGCACGACGGCAGGAAGGCGGACGAGGTGGCCCGCAACGACCGGCAGCGGCCCGCGACGCTGCGGACCATCGCGCAGGCGGCGGGCGTCGACGTCTCCACCGCCTCCCGGGTGCTCAACGGCTCCCCCGAGGACGCCCAGCGCGCCGCATCCCACGAGACCGCCGAGGAGATCCGGCGCTGGGCCGCCCGGCTGGACTACCGCCCCAACCCGCACGCCACCAGCCTGCGCACCCAGCGCAGCAACCTCGTCGGCGTCCTGGTCCCCCGGCTGTCCGACCTGGTGCTCGCCACGATCTACGAGGGCATCGAGGACGCCGCCGCCCGGCACGGCCTCACCACCTTCGTCATGAACAGCCACGACCGGCCGGAGCAGCAGCGGGCGCGCACCGAACTGGCGCTGTCCCGGCACGTCGACGGCCTGGTCTTCGGCGACGCGCACACCGGCGCCGCCTTCCTCGACGAGATCGCCGAGCGGCGCGTCCCGTTCGTCCTGGTCAGCCGGCACGCCGGCCGCCACCCGTCCGTCACCTGCGACGACCGTCTCGGCGGACGCCTGGTCGCCGACCACCTGCTCGCCCTCGGCCACCGGCGGGTGGGCGTCATCGCGGGCGAGCCCTTCGCCAGCACCGGCGCCGACCGCACCGCCGGCTTCGTCGACCGGTACCGGGAGGCGGGCTTCCCCGTGCCCGGCTCCCACGTCGTCCACTCCGGTTTCGACGCCGCCGGCGGCCGAGCCGCCGCCGCGCGCCTCCTGCGCCATGACCCCCGGCCCACGGCCCTGTTCGCCGTCAACGACTTCGCGGCCATCGGCGCGCTCGGCGTCCTGCGCGACCAGGGCCTGCGCCCCGGCCGGGACGTCGCCGTCGCCGGCTACAACGACACCCCCCTCGCGGCGGAACTGCCCATCCCCCTCACCAGCGTCCGCTCGCCCATGCGCGAAATGGGCGCACGTGCCCTCGACCTGCTCGTCGAACTGCTCGCCGGAGGAACGGCCCCGGCTGAGCGCCTGCCTCCCAGCCTCGTCGTCCGGGCGTCCACCGACCCCGCGACACCTTCGGAGGATGATCGAGGACTTCTGACCGCGGGCCACTGAACCCACGGCTCCGTGGCATTCAGCCGGCCCTACGACCCGTCCATGACGTTCGTCGACCGGGGAGAACTAGCTCTCGGCCCGCGGAATCAAGAACCTCGTGGACTGAAGGTGGCGCGCCCCCGGACCAGCGGCAGGAAGACCTCCTCCACGATCTCGACGAGAACGCCGTCCGGCACGGCCGGGACGCCCCGCGTCATGTACTCGCTGCGCAGCAGCGCCACCGGCGTGGACGCGACCCGCGGATGCAGCGCCTCGGCCACGGCCTCACCACGGGCGACCGCCCGGCCGAGCACCGTCAGCCACGCCGCCTCGTAGGCGCCGCCGCCGCCGTCCCGCAGCTCGGCGAGCAGTTCCGGCGCGCCCCCGGCCGCCGCGATCAGTCCGCGCAGGATCTCCCCGTACGGCGACGACCACGTGCTGTTCGCGCGACGCAGCAGGTCCAGAGCGTCGTCGCGCAGCGAGCCGGTGTCCGGGACCGTGATCTCCGCGTCGGCCAGCCGGCGGTACGCGGCGACACCGAGCGCGACGCGGTTCGGCCACCGCCGGTAGATCGCGTTCTTGTTCGTACCGGCCCGCCGGGCGACCTCGTCCATGGTCAGGCCACCGGCACCGGACTCCCGCAGCACCTCGGCCGCCGCCCGCAGGATCGCCTCCTCCAGCGCGGCCCCCCGCCGCCGCGACCCGCCACCCTCAGCCATGCAGCCCCTTCATCCGCCAGGGTACGAAGCGTACTCCAGACCAACCTCACCAGCGGCAAACAGAATCAGCTATAGGGTACGGTGCGTACCGTAACTACGACTCGAAGGAACGGCCATGCGCGCCCTCGGCATCAACTTCGACACGGGATTCACCAGCGCGGGAACCACCACCCGCGAGCCCTTCGACCCGGCCACCGTGCGCCGCGAGATGGACATCATCCGCACCGACCTGCGCTGCGACGCCGTCCGGATCACCGGCGGCGACCGCGACCGGCTGGAGACGGCCGCCCACCTCGCCGCCGAGGCCGGACTCGAAGTCTGGTACTGCCCGTTCACCAACGGACTCACCCAGGACGAACTGCTCGACTTCCTCACCGACAGCGCCGCCCGGGCGGAGCGGCTGCGCCGCGACGGCGCCGAGGTGGTCTTCCTCACCGGCTCGGAGATCTCCATCTGCACCGCCGGCTTCCTCCCGGGCGACACCCTCCAGGAAAGAGTCGCCGTCCTGTCCGACCCGGAGCAACTCCGGCCCGTGCTGGCCACCCTGCCCGCCGCGATCAACGCCTTCCTCGACAAGGCCGTCGCAGCCGTGCGGGCCGAGTTCGGCGGCCGCGTCGGCTACGCCTCGCTGCCGTTCGAAGGCGTCGACTGGACACCGTTCGACATGGTCGCCACCGACGCCGGCTACCGCGACGCGCAGAACGCCGACCAACTCCCCGCCGGGCTGCGGGCCCTGACCGCCCACGGCAGGCCCGCGGCGGTCACCGAGTTCGGCTGCGCGTCCTACCGCGGCGCCGCCGCCATCGCGAGCCGGGGCGACGAGGTCATCGAGTGGAACGACCAGGCCCGCCCCGCCCGCTTCACCCGCCCGGTCGTCCGCGACGAGCAGGAACAGGCCGACTACCTGCGCGAACTCCTCGGCACCTTCGAAACCTCGGGCATCGACGCGGCCTTCGTCTACACCTTCGCCCGCTACGACCTGCCCCACGCCGACACCGACGCCCACGACTTCGACAGGGCGTCCTTCGGCATCGTCAAGGTCCTCCCCGACGACCGCAAGGGCACCGCCTACCCGGACATGCCCTGGGAACCCAAAGCCGCCTTCCACGCCCTGGCCCAGTACGGGCACGCCCGCTCGCAACCGGCGTAGCCCCGCCGTACCGCGAATCATCCCCCGCGTCGCTCCGCCGCGATGGCGAGTACCTCAGCGTGTGCCTCCTGATGCATCCCATCCAGCCGGGCCTCGGACCACCTCGTCCAAGCCGGCAAACGCCTCAAGCACCTCCCGGTACTCACGCTTGGCCCCACTCAGAACCATCCACACCCCGCCCACCGAACACCCAGACCGCGAGCCCAACCCCAAGTCAACGAAGCACACCCCCTGCTGCGTTGCTCTTGCTCTTGCCTGGATCCGGGCGGCTCCGACTCCAGCGCTTCGCACGAGCGTTCCATGCCTCATTCGGCACGAGCGGCTGCCTCGGTGGGCGGCCGTTGCCGTTCGTCTCTGTCATCCGGCAACGCATAGAGCCGAGCAGTTCGCAGACCGTCCCGCCATGGCTGGGGACTCCCTGCGAAAAGTTCGCTGATCCCATTACAGATACGCGGTCTCGTGCGGAAAAAGTGTTGCGGATTCCCGGGCAGGCCCCCGGTCTGCCCGATTCACGCGAGGGCAAGGTGCCGGCCCCTGCTGGGATTTCAGCTCACTCAATACCTTGCGTAACAGCCCCGAACCCGCACGGTCTTCTTTGGGCCCGGTTCATCCCGGTGCCTGCCCGGAGGTCTCCGGGGCTGAAACAAGAAAACAAGGTGGTTGATATAAATGGCTAACGCACACACGGGCACTCCGCTCATGGGAGCGCCTGATTGTTCACTTAGTACCGGGCGGTCGACAGTCGCCTCCGTGACCATCGGAACGCTTCCGCTCTTCCCCGGTACCGGGGGCTCGGCGGTCGCTTTCGTGACCACCGAGGCGCCTCCGATCGTCCAGGCGTGCGACAGGCCCGGACACGTGCAGGTCACCTGCATGTTCTGCCAGGTGTCGTACTGCTCACTGTGTGACGGACACAGCTGCTAGTTCCGACGGGCCCCGGCCCCCGCGGGGGCCGGGCCGGTTGAGCGGCTGATCAACAGACCGGCCCCTCCGCGTTTGCGCGGAGGGACCGGTTCCATAAGCCTCGTTGGCAGGACGGATGATGTGGCGCATGTCGTCGCAGTCCCACGGAGTTTCCACATCGGCGGGGTACGCCTCGCCCCACGTCGCCCCGGGGCAAGGACCTTTCGAGCGTCGAATGTGGCCCGGCGGCATCACCACCGGACCACGCCTCAGAAAGATGTAGTGAGCATGTGGTCGGCCGTCGGACGGTCGCGCGGCGCAGGCTGGGCGACCGAGGTCGGGCGCCAGTCAGCCGCAGTGAACCTTCCTGCCGGTCAGCTCCCCCTTGTGCACGCCGTCGGTGTTGATGAAGGCATTGACGTACAGGCACCGATTGCGGGCGTAGACGTAAAGCGGCCCGGAGTACCAATGGTTCCGCTTGCTGTAACCGTCGTACTTGCAGCTGCCGTACTTGGTCCTGGCCGCGTTGTAGACGCAGAGCTTGAGCCTGATGCTGTAGAGCGACGTCGAGCCCTTGCGGACGGCCAGTGCGCAGTTATAGCCGTTGGAGGAGTTGTAGTAGACCTTGAGATACCCGCGGACCTTGGAGTTCACGTAAATCGAATGGGTACTGCGCAGGGCGTACCTCGACCCGCATGACGGGCCCGCCGCGCTCGCCGGCGAAGTGGACGCCAACACGGTCGTCAGCGTCAACGCGGGAAGCATGACAGCGGCCAGGCGCAGCACGCGCCCTCCAAATTTGATCACGCGGTGAACCCTACGGCGGCCAGGAGGGTTCCGCTAGTGCCGGACGCCCCATCGTCCAAGGCGTTTCCCAGCCCCCCGGCGTCGCCGAAACACCTGGTGACGGCCGCAACACAGATCCGGAAACCGCAGCCCCGGCCCCGCAGACGTACCGTCATGCCGATTTGACGGTTCGGCGCTGGGCCGGGGCCCTGGAAATCCCGGGAGGCGGTTCTGCATGCGAGCTGGGGGGTGGCCCTGGTCAGTTCCGGGCCTCTTTCAGGGCTCTGCGGGGCATCAGGGTGACGAGCGGGATGCTGAGGGCGACCAAGCCCAGGACGACGATCAGGCTGATCTTCATGGCGTGGTCGAAGCCGGAGTTCGCGGCCTGGAAGAAGATCGAGGTGACCGCGGCCGATCCTGTTCCGGCGGCGAGCTGCTGCACTGAGCTCAGCGAGCCGCTGGCGCTGCCGGCCTCGTCGGGGTTGATGTCGCCCAGGGCGACGTCGAAGATCGTGCCGTAGCAGCAGCCCAGCCCGAGACCGATCACGAAGAACGCCGGGGTGAGCGCCCCCAGGCCGGGGCCGGTGCCCGAGGCCATGACCAGGGCGAGCACCCAGCCGCAGCCGGCCAGCACGATGGCCAGGCCGACGAAGACCAGGGCGCGGCCCAGCTTGGCGATCAGGCCGCCCATGGCGGCGAACGCGGAGGCGATGATGCCCAGGGTCAGCGGCAGCAGGGCCAGCGCCGCGCCGCGCGGGGAGGCGTGCAGGCCCTCCTGCAGGTACAGCGACAGCACGTAGACCAGTCCGATCGTGGCGGCGAAGACGATGAGCCCGACGAGCAGGCCGGAGGTGAAGCCTCGGTTGCGCAGCAGGGACGGTTCGAGCAACGGGTCGGCGGCGGTCGACTGGCGGTGGGCGAAGGCGGCGAAGAAGGCCAGGCCGGCGACGATCGAGGCGATCGGGATCGTGGTCCAGCCGCTGGTGGAGCCCTCGATCAGGCCGTACAGCAGGCCGAACATCGCGCCGGCGAGCAGGCCCGAGCCCCACCCGTCGACGACCGTGGAGTGGTCGCCGTCGTCGCGGGGGAGGATCCTGACCGCCACCGCCAGACCGACCACGCCCAGGACCAGGTTGATCAGGAAGATCGGGCGCCAGGAAAGGCCGAACAGGTCGGCGCTGACGATGAGGCCGGCCAGTACCGGGCCGCCGATGGTGGCCACTCCCAGCAGCGGGCCGAACAGCCCGAACGCCTTGGTGAGCATTTCGCGCGAGAACGTCTTCGTCATGATCCCCATGCCCTGCGGGATCAGCAGGGCACCGAAGGCCCCCTGCGCCACCCGGGCCACGATCAGCAGTGCGGGGTCGGGGGCCACGCCCGCCGTCGCCGAGGCGACCGTGAAGCCGGCCATCCCGATCAGGAAGAGCCTGCGCTGCCCGTACCTGTCGCCCAGCCGGCCGCCGACCATGAGCAGCACGCCCATGGCGAGCATGTACGCCGTGCCCAACCATTTGATCAGGCCCTGGCCGCCGTGCAGCTCGTCGGCGATGGTGGGCGCGGCGATGTTGGTGACGGTCGCGTCGATCACGTCCAGGGCGTCGGCGAGCAGCACCAGCGCCAGGATCGCCCACATCGACCGGGAGGACTTCGGACGGGTGGACGTCGTGGACGTCGTGGTCGTCGTCATGGTCGTCATCGCGGCACCCGTGTCCTGGTCGCCAGTTTCATGATCGTGCTTCCCTGCTCTTCAGGGCCGGCCCCTCGTGGGCGGCCTCACACCCCTGCTACGAACACCCCGCCCCCGATCCGACACCGCCCCGCGAACTTTGTCGCCGGACTCGATGGAGCCGTTGACGCCGTCGTAGTGCCGCATGATCAGCAGAAGGCGCCCTTGGCCTTGGGGTCGTCCACGGCGCTGCCGGGCAGGCGCGCGCCGGACGGCATGCCGGTGGCGAGGTAGGCGTCGCGACCTGGCATTCGAAGCTCGAACGAAGCGAAACCGTCGCGCCGGCGCGACGGGTTGCGGAATGCATCGGCAGAGCGCCCCGGGTCGGCCGCCGCTGCTCGCGGGGTGGTCGACCGGGATCCGTGGCTACCGCAGTTGGTCGCGGCGGCGGGTCAGGTAGGCGGTCTCGGCGGTGTTGCCGGCCAGTTCGATGGCTCTGTCGTACGCCTCGCGGGACTCATGACCGCGGTGCAGCCGGCGCAGCAGGTCGGCGCGGGTGGCGTGGTAGGCGTGATAGCCGGCCAGCCTGTCCCCAAGACGGTCGACGGCCGCCAGTGCCACCTCCGGTCCGTCGAGCTCGGCGACCGCGACGGCCCGGTTGAGGACGACGACCGGCGAGGGGTCGAGGCGGACGAGCTGGTCGTAGAGGGCGACGACCTGCGACCAGTCGGTGTCGCGGATGTCGCGGGCAGAGGTGTGCACGGCGTTGATCGCCGCGAGGATCTGGTAGCGGCCCGGAGCGGTCCCGGCGGCGGCAGCGGCGAGGCGCTCGCGCACCAGCCGGTGCCCCTCGGCGATCAGCATCGCGTCCCATGCCCCGCGGTCCTGCTCGGCCAGGGGGACCAGTTCGCCCCCGGCCGAGACCCGGGCGGTGCGGCGAGCCTCGGTGAGGAGCATCAGCGCCAGCAGCCCGGCCACCTCACCGTCGCCCGGCAACAGCGCGCGGATCAGGCGAGTGAGCCGGATCGCCTCGGCGGTCAGGTCGTGACGTAGGGGACCGGTGTCGGGGCCGGTGGCCAGGTAGCCCTCGTTGAACACCAGGAACAGGACGGCGAGCACGCCGGACACGCGTGCCGGGAGATCCTCCGCGGCCGGCACCCGATACGGGATGCGAGCCGCCTTGATCTTGGCCTTCGCGCGGGTGATCCGCCGCTCCATGGCGGTCTCGGCCACCAGGTGGGCGCGGGCGATCTCGGGCACGGTCAGACCGCCGACCATCCGCAGCGTCAGCGCCACGCGGGTCTGCATCGCCAGCGCCGGGTGGCAGCAGGTGAAGATCAGCCGGAGCCGGTCGTCGTCGATGGCGCCGACAGGCTCGGGCGGGTCGTCGTCATACACCATCTGAGCCTCCTTGTGCTTGTCGTCGCGCTTGTTCTCGCGCCGGATCCGGTCTATGGCCTTGCGGTTGGCGGTGGTGGTCAGCCAGGCACCGGGGTTGGGCGGTACACCGTCGGCCGGCCACCGCTGCACGGCGATCGCGAACGCCTCGGCCGCCGCCTCCTCGGCGATGTCGAGATCACCGAAGCGCCTGGTCAGAGAGGCGACCACCCGGGCCCACTCCTCGCGGTGGGCCCGGGTGACCGCCTCCTCGACATCGCTCATCGGAACGGCCGCACCTCGATCTTCCGATCGCAGACCTTCGACGCCTCGGCGGCGAGCTTGAGCGCCACATCGAGATCGGGGGCCTCCCACACCCAGACGCCGGCGAGGTACTCCTTCGACTCCACGAAAGGCCCGTCGCTGAACACCGCCTGCTCGCCGCGGTTGTCGACGACCGTGGCCGCGTCGGTGTCCGCGAGGCCGCCCGCGAAGACCCAGTGGCCCTCGGCGATCAGCCGTTCGTTGAACGCGCTGATGGCAGGCTCCCTGTCCGTGCTGCCGGGCTCGCTCTTGTCATCGATCACGGAAACCAGGTATCGCATTTGAAGATCATCTCCTGTGGTGCCGAGACGGCGTGGTTCGGTGGCCAGCGACTTCAAGCCGTTGGCGCGTACTGCGGACGCCCGGCAGGCCGCAGGACCTGGATCGTCACGCCCTTGGAGTCGACGCGCGACTCGACCAGGTCGAACGCGAGATCCGGGCCCGCGTCCGGGAACAGCCGCGCGCCCTGGCCGAGCACCACCGGGACGGTGATCAGAGTCATCTCGTCGACCAGATCGTTCTCCAGCAGCCACCGGGTCAGGATGCCACTGCCGTGCACCTGCACCTCACCCCCCGGCTCGGCCTTCAACTCCCGGACGGCGGCCGCGACGTCTCCGGACAGAACGGTCGTGTCCGACCACGGCGCATCCGTGAGCGTGGTCGACGCCACGTACTTGGGCCGTGTGTTCAACGCTTCCACGACGGACTCCCAGCCAGGGGCGTCCTGGACCGTAAAGGTCCCCCATGAACCGGCGAACAGCTCGTAGGTCCGCCGCCCGAACAGGAACGCCTTGGCGCGCTGGTAGGTCTGGTTGATGAACGTCCTGGTCTCGTTGTCGCCCTTCCCCAGGGCCCATCCGCCGCGCTCGAACCCGTTCCTGCGGTCCTCGTCCGACGCGCCGCCGTTTCCCTGCATCACTCCATCGATGGTGACCTGAGTGACGGTCGTCAGCTTCATGATCGCGTTTCCTTGCGTTGGCGCCGCCCCTCGTGGGCGGCCTCACCCCGGCTACGAACACCACCGCCCCGATCCGACACCGCCTCCCGATGTTCTTCGAAGAATTTCGGGACGCAGGCCGTCAGCGATCCGGCGGAGCCGGGCCGGGCGCGTTGGTCGTTGCCCGGTGGCGGTGGCTGCCGCCTGTCCCCGTTGATCACCTCTCAGCGGGCACGCAGCGGGCACACCCGCCCGCGCTGCGATGATCAGGACGTGCCCACGGAGCACCTGGACCACGGCGGGAAGATTATGAACCGCTCAGCTTCTACGCGCTGCCGGACGATGCCTGAAGCATCGAACTGACTGACATGAGCGGTGACGGCGGCCCACTGGGTGACCAGCAAGGCCCTCCCGCCTGAACTTCACCCCACGGCGACCATCACGGGCACCGCCCCCACTTCCCGGAGCCGGAGTGCCCCCGCCGGTGGCGCTTCTGCGCGTCGGGACGTTCTAGGCTCGCGCCATGCCGAGACCACCAGAGCCAACTGATCCCGAACATGAGGCGAACCTGGGTCGGGTGGCCGTCTGGTTGAGTCCGGAGGACCTGGAGTGGTTGGCAGTTCGCTGCGTGTGCGCTGATGGCACTCCCACTGAGGAGCGGCGTCAGTGCGACCGCATTCGGTTTCGTGCCCATGCCGCGCTTCACAAGGCGGGGGTGAAGCGCGACACCTCCTTCGATCAATGACGAGGCGGCGCGACCCTGCGACCGCCGGCACCTGGTGAACGGACCAGAGACAACACGACCCGCGCCCGGCGCGGCCGCCCGCTGACCGCCGCCCACCCCGCCCGCTCCGAGCGGCCAGGGGCTGGACCCCGCCGCCCCTTGGGTGCGACTGCAAAGGCTTAACTCAAGAAGGCGAAGTGATCGGGCACGAAAGAAGCGGTCGTGAGGGACAAGAGCCCAGGTCGGAACATGGTGTCCGACCTGGGCTTTTGGGTGCCTGGAGCCTAGGGGATTGCAAATCTGCGAGATCAATCCCCGTGAGGCATCCCACCTCGGCGAACCTCGATCCCCAAGTGACCGCTCTTGCCCCCTGATCACCCTGCCTAATGGCCCACGGATGGCCCGGCGCACCTCTCCCCGCGACCTGCACGAAGGGCAGCGTGCCCAACACTCGACCGGCCTGGGACATTCGCCTCAACAGACCAACGAACCTGTCCGGAAGGTGCTCCGCGCGAACGGCGCTTACCTCCCGACAGACAGATTCGCGCGGGAGTACCTTCCGGGGCCAGGAGGGGTCTGGGGAACCACGGGGTTCCCCAGTGGCGCACGCGCAACCGATCTTCCGGCAACTCCCGAAGGACTCCAACGGCGCTCGACCACAGTCACGCCCTGTGCTCATCGCCGAACGGGCTTGGAGCCTCCGTCGATTCGGCAGGGCGGCGGCGCACCCTTCCGGTGAGCGGTCGGATGAGGCCTCGGTAGATATCCCCCGCACTGGCCCCCAGAGCGAGTGCTTGCGCGGCAATACGGAGAGGGCACGGTCATGAATAGGCCGTCCGCGCTAGGTGCGGGCGGGACGCAACGAAGAGGAAGACACCGTGGCAACTCACGTCCGCAAGCGAAAGAACAACAAGTGGTGGGTGCTGGAGGCCGGCACCGACAAGATCGTCTCCGGGCCGTACGACACCAAGAAGGAGGCCGAGGAGGCGAGCGGCACGGGGCGCTGATCTGCGCCCTGAGCAGACCATTTGGCTCCCCGCATCTTGCGGGGAGCCAACTCCTTTTGCAGCTCATGCATCGCTTCCGACCCAACTGTTTTGCATCCTCAGCACGTCGATGAGGACACAGGAGCAGATCGGGTTTTCTTTGCTGGGAGCACGGACGGCGGCGCGTACCAGTGGCGGGCGCGCACCCCGTGACAGGCAGATTCGTGCGGGAGTGCCCTCCGGGTCGCGGGGGTTCAGGGGCGGCGCAGCCCTGGTTCGAGCTCGCTCAACCAGGTCTTGCGCGAATCTCGTTGGCCTGTGCCCGAGAAGCCTCCGCCTCTGCGGCCGCTTGCTCCCTGTCCTCTTCGAACAAGAGCCGCTGGGCCAGCTCATCGAGTACATCCGCCATCTCGTCCCGCCATTCGGCGAACGCGAGCGTCTGAGTCTCCGCTGGTCGACGGGCGCGCACCTCGCGCAGCCGCTTCAAGGAGCGCTTGAGTTCCACGGGGATGGTCACGGTCACCTTCAATGAGATGGACCGATCGTAGGCGGCGGCGCGCCCCTGTGGTGGGCGGTCGGGGTGGGGCCGGCGGGCACGGCGCGATGCGCGGGCCGGCGCGGGCGTCCGGTGACCGGCGCCCACTCCGCACGCTCCGGGCGGCCTGAGCGCCGCCGCCCCTTGAGTGCGACGGCCAAGGCCGAACTCAGAAGGCGAAGCGATCGGGCACGGAAGCGGAAGAAGCGGTCGTGAGAGGCGAGAGCCCAGGTCGGGACTTGGCGTCCGACCTGGGCTTTTGAGTAGGTGGAGCCTAGGGGATTCGAACCCCTGACACCCGGCTTGCAAAGCCGGTGCTCTACCAACTGAGCTAAGGCCCCTGGTCTTTTGCTTGACCTGCGGTGACGGCTGGTCGGCGTGACCGGTGACGATCGTACACCGTGGGCGGAGCGCAAGCTTTCCAGGTTGGGCGCTCCGTGGGGGCCTCGGCGCCTGGCGCTTTCTCGACGCGATGCGCGGCAGCCGTCCAGGAGCGGTGCCATGGCCGCGTCGGCAGGGAGGTAAGCCTCCAGTTTCAGTTCCGCCACGGGGTGGCGCCGAGGGCGGTCGCGAACGTCGTCAGGTGCATCTCGTCGCGCGGCGAGCGCGGCCGTAAGGGGACGGCGTCTGGCCGGGCGCAGAGCTTGGATGAAGTCCACCCCCCTCCAGCTCGCCGGGCAGGTCATGCCTTCGAGGGAATTGTTGTCTTTCATGGAGGAGGCCACGATCCTCTCCCATGGACACGAGACTCGGGATCTTGCTCCCCACCAACCGGGCTCAGTGGGACAACGCCCGCCGATTGGTCGACTTCGCCGTCCGGGCCGAACGACTGGGCTACGACTCGGTATGGGCCAACGACACCCTGCTCGGCCCGCGGATCGAGCCGCTGGCCATGCTCGCCGCCCTCTCGTCGGCGACCGAACGCGTCACTCTGGGGACGGCCACCCTCCTGCCCGCCTTCCGCCGTCCGGTGATGACGGCTCAGGCGCTCGCCTCCATCGATCACTTGTCCGCGGGGCGCCTGATCGTCACCGTGGGTGCGGGCTTCCCCGGACGGTCGGAGATCGAGTACGCGGTGTCCGGGGTGCCGTGGGAGCGCCGGTTCGGACGGTTGGACGACACGGTGGCCCTATGGCGGGCGCTGTGGTCGGGCGAGCGTGCTTTCCATGGAAAAGTGCTGCACTTCGACGAACTACCTGAATCCACACGTTCCTACCGGCCGGGCGGGCCGCCGATCTGGCTGGGCGGGGCGAGCCCGTCCGCGTTGGAGCGGGCCGGACGGCTCTACGACGGATGGCTGCCCTATCCGCCCGACCCCGCCGACTACCGAGCCGGGAGCGCGTCGGTGCTGTCCTCGGCCGCGTCGGCGGACCGGCCCGCGGACGCGGTCACCCCGGCGCTGTTCGTCACGGTGTTGATCAGCGATGAAGCGGAGGGACTGGAACGGCGGCTCGACTCGTACTGCCGGGCGACCTACGGCCTTCCGTACGAAACGGTGCGGACCATCCAGGCGATCGTCGCCGGCCCGGCCGAGAAGGTAGCCGCCACGCTGGCCCGATACACGGACGCAGGCGCGGAACACCTCGTCTGCCGTATCGCCGCGCCGTCCCTCGACGTCCAGACCGACCAGATGGAGCTCATCGCCGAGGCCGTCCGCGCGGCGATATGAGGTCCCCTCGCGCACTCTGGGGCCCGCGTGCCATGCACTACCGCCGTGGGGGTGCGGAGCGTCCCAGAATCGGCCAGTTGAGTGAGGGGCGCCGGGAGCTGGGCGTACCGGTGGATGATCCGGCCGCCGGCGGCTGCACAACCCGGGAGAGCGGCCTCACGAATGTCCGACCGTGCAGGTCAGGGCGATCAGCGTCGGACGGGATGCGCCCCGTCCAGATCAGCGTCGTCGGCGATTAGCGCCTGAGCGGCGAGGCTACGCGGCGGTTCGTCGCCGGGTGCGGCAGCCCTACGACGAGGCGTGTGCAGGCCGTCTGCGCGGCGATACCGGCAACGCGGGTGGTCGTCCCCCTCGCAGGTCCGCTACCCGTGGTGGGCGTTGGCGGGGGTGCGGAGGATGAGGTCGGGGAGGGCTGCGACGGTGGGGAGGATGTGGGTGGCGCCGGCGGCGAGGAGGCGGTCGTGGTCGTGGGCGCCGGTGAGGACGCCGGCGACGATGGACGCGCCGGAGCGGCGGCCGCAGAGCATGTCGCCTGCCGTGTCACCGCAGACGGCGATCTGGCGAACGTCGTCCACGCCGAGGCGCAGGGCCGCGGTCAGGACGAGGTCGGGCCACGGTCGGCCGCGGGGGACGTCCTCGGGGCAGAGGGTCAGGTCGGCGCGGTCCCACCAGCCGAGGGTGTCGAGGACGCGGGCCTGCGTGCCGCGGCCGAAACCGGTGAGCAGGCACACGCGGACACCGGCGCCGCGCAGCCGCCCGAGGGCGTCGTCGGCGCCGGGTACGGGTGTGAGGCCGCGCCGGTCGATCAGGTCGTGATAGGACCGCTCGAACGCGAGATGCGCGACCTGGGCGCGGGGCTCGTCGAAGAGCGAGCGGAAGATGCCGATCTTCGATTCGCCGCGCGCGTCGCGGAAACGGGCGAGGGCACGACCGTAGGACGCCGTGCCGGAGACGATCCCCAGGGTGGCGATCGCCTCGGCGAAGGCGGACTCGACGGCGTCGCCGTCCGCGACGGTGGTCCCGGCGAGATCGAGGCAGGCGACGGTGATCGGCTCTGCCTCGTTCACGCCGGGGCCTGTCGCCGGCGTGTCAGTTGTCGGACGACGTGGCCTCGGTCCACAGGTCCAGCTCGGCGCGGTCCTGCTGGAGCTTGCGCCAGACGGCGAAGCCACCGAGTGCGACGACGGCGAGGACGAGCAGCTTCTTCACGGTGGGACCCCTTCACCTTCGACTATCAAGTCAGAACCCGGGAACGGCTCATCAGTGTCTGCTTCCCCCAGGCTCTCCGCAGCCTAGCAACCGCGGCCGGGCGATCAGCACCGAAGGGCCCCTCACCGGACGACACAATCAAAGAAGCCTCGCATTTCACCCTCTCGTCGGAACGCCGGAACAGCCGCATAATCCGGGTGGACGACCTTCGGGAGTGCCGATGGCAGAAGACGACTTCCGGCGCTGGGAGCACGAACTGGAGCCGGACGTACCGGACGAGCGGCCGTCCGGGGGCCGCGGGCTGGTGCTGGTCGCGGGGCTGACCGCCACGGCGTGCGCGGCCGTGATCGCGTTGGGCGACGTGCCGCTCGGCACCGCCGGTCTGGTGCTCTCGTCGATCATCCTGCTGCTGTGGCGCATCGGAATGTGATCCGCCATCATCGCGGCATGGATCTGCGCGGAGCGAACGTCCTGCTGACCGGCGCGACCGGCGGGATCGGTCAGGCACTGGCGAGGGCCCTCGCCGGTCGCGGCGCCCGGCTGGTGCTGACGGGGCGCCGGGCCGACGTCCTGGAACCGCTGGCCGAGCGGCTCGGCGGCCGCGCCATCGTCGCCGACCTGGCGGATCGGGCGACGGCCGAGAGCCTCCTGGACGAGGCGGGCCGGGTGGACTTGCTGGTCGCGAACGCGGCGCTGCCGGCGTCCGGGCTGCTCTCCGAGTACGCGATCGGGGAGATCGACCGGGCGCTCGACGTGAACCTGCGGGCGCCGATCGTGATGGCGAAGCTCGCCGCCGCGCAGATGGCCGATCGTGGCCGCGGCCACCTGGTCTTCGTGTCGTCGCTGTCCGGCAAGACGGCGTCCGGGCACGCGTCCCTCTACAACGCGACGAAGTTCGGTATGCGGGGATTTGCCCTGGCGCTGCGCGAGGACCTGCGCCCGCACGGCGTCGGCGTCTCGACGGTCTTCCCCGGCTTCATCCGGGACGCGGGCATGTTCGCCGAGGCCGGCGTGACCCTGCCGAAGGGGGTCGGGACGCGGTCGCCCCGGGACGTGGCGCGCGCGACCGTCCGGGCCGTCGAGCGCGACATCGCGGAGATCGACGTCGCGCCGCTCGGGCTGAGGATCGGCGCGCGGATCGGCGGGGTCGCGCCCGTCCTGTCGGCGGCCGTGCAGCGGCGCGCGGGCGGGCACCGGATCTCGCAGGGCCTCGCGGACGGACAGCGCGGCAAGCGGTAGCGACAAATCGGGATCTTCCAGCGATAATCCGGGCGGGCCCGCTTGATCAGCGGGACGAGCCGGCGCAGCGTACGGGCAGCATTCCGCCTGCCGCGCGCCCCCGCGCGAGGAGGGTCTGCGCCATGCGGACGGGCAGGAAGATCGTGATCGGGACGGCGGCGGCGGCCGCCCTCTCGCTGGTGTCGGTGCCCGCGCGGGCGGCCGGACCCGCGGAGGCGACCGTGGTGCCGGTGCAGGTCACCGGCGACCCCGCGAAGCGCTTCAACCTCGTGGTGCTGGGCGACGGCTACACGGCGGCGGACATGCCGAAGTTCCGCGCGCACCTCGCCAAGCACCTCAACGACCTGTGGACGATCGAGCCGTTCAAGTCGTATCGCAGCTACATCAACGTGTACGCGGTGGAGACTCCGTCCGGCGAGTCCGGCGTGAGCTGTGACCCGGCGCTGTCCTCGCCTCGTCGCACGACGCCGTTGAACATGGCCTTCTGGAGCGGCTGTAGAGAGGACGGCATCCAGCGTCTGCTCGTCATGGACTCTGCGGCCGCCAAGACCTACGCGGACCTCGTCCAAGGCACGACTGTAGGAAATCGTCAGATCCTCGCGCTCGCCAACAGCGACACCTATGGCGGTGCAGGCGGCGCCTATGCGACGGCGTCCGGTGGGAACGCCATGTCGGCCCTCATCGCGCCGCACGAGCTCGGCCACTCGCTGGGTGGGCTGGACGACGAGTACGACTACTACCAGCGGGGCGTCCCTGGTGGGACGTACACCGGTCCGGAGCCCGGCTCCATCCATCACACGCTTCTGACCGAGAAGGAGATGCAGGCGCAGAAGCAGAAGTGGTGGCGATGGCTCGGTGAACGGAGCGAGGCCGGGGGCACCATCGGACGGTTCGAGGGTGGCCTCTACTCAAGTAAGGGCGTGTGGAGGCCCAGCCAGCACTCCATGATGAAGACGCTTGGCTACTACTACGACCAGGTCGCGCGTGAACGGATGACCCAGCGGATCTCAGGCAAGGTCAACCTCGTCCAGGCGAACACGCCCACGAACGCGCCGGTGGGCGACGACCGTGTGCTGTGGGTCGAAACGATGCATCCGACCGGTCACCCGTTGTCCATCGCATGGACGGTCGATCGGAAGACAGTTGGACGAGGCGCGAACCTCGACCTGTCCAGGCTGCACCTACGGAAGGGCACCCACACGGTCGAGGCGACGGTCACCGACCCCACCGGCTTCGTCCGGGATCCGGCCATCCGGTCGTCCGCCGCACTCACGCAGGTGCGCACATGGACGGTCGACACCGGCGTGACCACCGCGCCTGAGAACGTGCCTGTCGACTTCACATCGTCCACGCCGACTGACAAGCCAGTAGGCGGCGATTCCGTCGTCTATGTGGAGACGACCCACCCGGTGCAGAGTGTGCCCAAGGTGAATTGGGTACTGGACGGGCGCCGTGTACGCGGCGGCGACCGAGACATCGATCTCGGACGGTTCCGCTTGGCGAAGGGCACGCACACGCTCGTCGCACGGGTCGGCTCCAACACCCGCACTTGGACGATCGACGCGCAGGCGCCGACAGTGGCGTACGAACTGTCCAAGGCGGCACAGAGCCGGGTCCGTCCAGGGCGGACGCCCGAATACGTATTCGACGGCCCCTTCACCATGCGGCTCGCCGGCGCGGACGACCGTCCAGGCGTGGTCGTCTCCGAGTTCCGCGTGGACGGCGACGGCTGGTTCAACTACTTCGGCTGGCCGACCGACTCGTCCGCTCCCTGGCTGTTCACCGAGAACGGCACGATCATCGACAGCCTCACCTACGGCAGGCTCGGGAAGGGCCGTCACACCATCGAGTACCGCGCGATCGACCCGGCCGGGAACCTCGGCAAGCCCGGCAAGTTCATCGCCACCCTTCGCTGACCCCGACACCCGGCACCGGTAGGACCGGGTGGTCGGGCAGGGTCAATGCTCGGGGGCGGTGGGTTCGGGGGCGGTGGGTTCGGGGGCGGTGGGTTCGGGGGCGTGGGCGGTGCTGCTGTCGCCAGGCGGGGGTGCTGCGGGAGCGGGCGCCGGGGAGCGGCGCGCGGTGGCGAGGACGGAGCCGCCGAGGATCAGCACGAAGGACGCGACGATCGTCCCGGTGAGGGGCTCGCCGAGCAGGGCGACGCCGCCCGCGACCGCCACGGCCGGGTTCACGTAGGTGAACACCATGCCCCGGGAGGTGCCGACCTCCCGGATGAGCTCGAAGAACACGATGAACGCCAGCGCGGTGCAGACCAGGCCGAGGGCGATGAGTGCGGCGAGGACGCGTCCGCCGGGCATGGCGCCCGGCCAGGTGGCGACGGCCGGGCCGGTGTAGGCGAGTGCGGCGATCGTCAGCGAGAACGCGGCCAGGTGCAGGCTCGGCAGGTCCTGGAGGCGCCGGGTGGCGATCATCGGGGCGATCGCGTACCCGACCGCGACCAGCATGACCTCGCCGATCGCTTGCGCGCTGCCGCCGCCGAGGTGCGGCCCGGCGAGCACGCCGACACCGGCCAGGCCGACCAGCAGTCCCGCCCACCGGAGCGGCCCGAGCCGCTCGGCGTCCCCGGTGAACCGGGCGAGCACCACGCCGATGATGGGGACGGCGGCGATGAGCAGCCCCGTCATGGAGCTGGTCAGCCGGTTCTCGGCGTCCGACAGCAGCGCCCACGGACCGAGGATCTCCACCGCGGTGAACGCCAGGAGCGGGCGCCAGTGGCGGCGGACCGCGCCCAGCCGCCCGGCCCTGAGCGCCAGCGGCAGCAGGACGAGCGCGCCCAGCGCGGTGCGGGCGAACACCACCATGGGGACCGAGACGCTCTCGACCGCCACCTTGATCAACAGATAGGGGATGCCCCACAGCACGCTCATCAACGCGAACAGCATCCAGCCGCGGCGACTCAACCCGACCTCCGTTCTCGACCGCCGCCCCCGCGCCCAGAGCCTCATGGAGCGGGCGCGTTCGCGATCGGCCTGGCACCCGGGATTCGACCCGGCGGACGCTCAGAATGAGGGCCGGCGAGATGTGCTGTCTTGAACGCTGTTGCGGTAAACGCCCGGGGTGACGCCCAGCACGCGGCGGAACCAGCGGGTGAGATGCGCCTGGTCGGCGAACCCGACGAGTGTCGCCGCCTCGGCCGGACGGTGTCCCGCGTCGAGCAGCGCCCGAGCGCGGGCCACCCGGTGCTGGGCGAGCCACGCGTACGGCGGCATGCCCATCGCGTCCCGGAAGGCGCGCAGCAGCTGGTAACGCGACAGCCCCAGGTCGGTGGCGACTTCGGCGAGCGTCGGCGGGGCGAGCAGTTCGTCGGAAAGGCGGGTCGCGACCGTGCTCGCGATGCGTCCGGCCTCGGTCCGGCGGTGGGCCGGGACCGCCTTCGGGCCGGACGCCGCGTGCCGCCGGACGAGCGCGCCCAGCACGCCGAGCAGCCGTGACTCGCCCTCAAGCGGGTCGGCGCCGAGCCTCAGGGCATGGTGGGCGATGCGCAGCGCCTCACCGAGCCCCCGGTCGTCGACGATCGGGCTCGCGAAGTGCGGTGCGGCCAGGACCGGGCCGGGCTCCGCGGTCGTCGCCGCGCCCAGCAGTTCGGCGGCGGGGTAGAGACACAGGTACGCGAAGCCCTCCGGACGCGCCGGACCACCGGTGTGCGCCTCGCCCGGCTCGATCACGACGACGCTGCCGGCCGGCGAGTAGATCCTCTCGCCCCGGTAGATCATCGTCTCCAAGCCGTCGACGGTGACGCCGATCGCGTACTCGTCGTGGGTGTGCGGCGCGTAGTGCCGGCGGCCGATGCGGGCCGTCAGCAGATCGAGCGGCGCGCCCTGGATGCCGCCCACACGCGTCCACAGTGTCCGGTCGGCTCCCCGGGCGTCGAGCGGGACCCCGCCATCCGGGCGCCGGTCAGGCCGAGAAGACGTGCCGGAGCCGCCAGCGGTCCTCGTCACGACCGAGCTCCACGACGGCAACGCCCTCCGCGCCGGTGACCCGGAACCGGTAGACCCTGCCCTCCTGGGCCGAGCCGTAGGTCTTCAGCACCGCGTCCACCGCGTAGCGCGTCCCTCGCCACTCGTACGCGGTGAGCCGTCCCGCCGGGTCGTGCTCGGCTCGGATCGGCTCGTTCAGCAACTGCCCCATGCGGCGAGGGTAGCACGCGTTCGAACAGATGTTCGCAGGTCGGAGCGGCCTTCCCGCACGGCCCGGCTTGGCCTTCGGGCCGATCGGAGCGCGAAATCCACTGTGCCGCCGGGCGTGGCGCGACACTCGCCTCCGTGGCGCCGAGCCGAGTAGGGCGGGTCATGACCAGACCAACGAAAAAGCACCCCCGACCTCATCCCGATCACACCCGCGGCCCCGCAGGCACCGTCAGCCCCTCTGCTGCGGCCCCCATCGCGCGGCGGTCCGGCCACGAGTCGGGCACTCCTGTGAAACGGTATTGATCATCCGGCGCTCGGAGCCGGCCGCCCGGGTCTTCCCGGGCCGACAACTCAGACACCGTGAGGTGAACATGTCTCCGGACAAGATCGTCACTGCCCTGACCTTCGTGGTCGTGCTGGTTTCGATGCTCATCGCGCACAACGTCGGCGACCACTGGGTCCAGACCAAGGCCCAGGACAGGGACAAGGGTCTGCACGGCGCCCACATGTGGAAGGGGCGCCTGGCATGCCTTCGGCACGTTGTGTCCTACACCGTTTGCACTTCGCTGATCGTCGGCATGATGTGGGCGCTCTTCGACCTGCGGATCTCGCTGTTCAGCTTCACCCTCGGACAACTGGTCTCGGCGGTCACCCACTACTGGGCCGACCGTCGGACCACCCTGGAGCGCCTGGCCGAACTCGTCGACAAACTCCAGGGGCTCAAGGGAGAGGACGTGGGGTCCTTCTACCGGCTCGGCGCCCCGCGCGACGGCAAGGACGACAACACCGTGCTGGGGACGGGGCGGTACGCCCTGGACCAGGCGTGGCACTGGTGGTGGATCTTCATCGCCTCCGTCGTGACGGCAGTAGCGGCGTAAGCACCCGCCACCCGGCGGAGCCCCCTCCCGGCACCGCCTCTACAACCGGCCCTCGTACCCGTGCGTACGAGGGCCGCTCTTTCTTGCAGCCGTCACGATCCACGAGGCCCGAACCCCGGTTCGTCGCGTTCCGGGGGACGCCGCCGACATGCTCACCGACCTGCCCAGACCCGGTGGTGCTCGTCTGAGCAGGAGCCGGCCCGCCCGCCGCGCCAGATCAGGAGATCAGGCGAGATGTCACATCCGCCGGGGAGCTCCAGAAGGTGTTATCCACAAGCTGTGGGTAACCGTTGCGCACACCTCCCCCGTCGTCGCAGCAGGGCTTTCCGGGGACGCGTCCACAGGCGGATCCCCAGAACAACCGGGCTTTCCACGGTCCGGACGGCACGTCGGCCGCCACCCTTCCCATCATGACCGAGGTCGCCCGTCCGTCCACATAATCCACAGCCTGTGGATAACCCTCGTGCACAACCTGGGTACGGCCACGCGACTCCGCGTCCACATTCTTCCCCAGCCCGCCCCCAACCCGCGCGCCGAGTTGTCCACGTCGTGGAAAAGCCGCTGACCAGCAGGAGAACCCACTCTGCGCCGACATTCTCCACACCCCGTTCACAGCCTGTGGGCAAAATCCCTCCACAACCTCACCGCACCGGTGGACAGCGTTGCCCACAGCAATCCCCAGCCGCGTCCCCAACAGCGCACCCGTCGAGGGCAGCACGAGGCTGAGCCTCGTCTCGGCCCGCACCGGCGGCCGGCCCGGCGGCCGCCGCGGGGCGATCAACGTCGTCAGGTCCCGCCACCCGCGTTTTCACCCGCACGGAATCCGGTCAGGGCGTGCCTCTGGGCGGTGCGGTCGGATCGTCGACGGGGACGGCGGCTTCGAGGTCGGCCAGGCGGCCGAGGTCGTCGCCCAGCTCGGACGGGTCGGGCAGGTCGATCGCGCGGGCCTCGGCCGTGAGGGCGCGGACGCGAGGCCACTCCTCCAGGTGGGCGGCCGCGTCGGCGCGCAGGACCAGGGCCTTCAGCCGCTCGGACGGGGACAGCGCCTCAGCCGACCGCAGCAGCCGATCGAGGATCCGGGCAGCGGCGCGATGGTCCCCCTTCGACTCGCCCAGGAGCGCGGCCATGTGGAAGGCCCGGGCCACCTTCTCCTCCGGGACGGGCGCATGCCGCGTGTCGTCTGAGATGGCCTGGCCGATGCGGAGCTGAAGCCCGTCCGGGTCGCTGAGCAGGAACTGCCGGACGCCGTAGGACATGTCCCGCACTGCGCTCAGCCGGGGAAGCCCCCGGGTCGGGACCCGGCCGAGAGCCTCGCGGAGCCCGCCGCGAAACGCCTCGTACAGGGTGTCCACCTGCGTCGTGATGATGTAGCACATGTTCATGGACGCGGCCGGATCATGTTTCTTCCACCCGAAGAACTGCAGTTCGACGTCGCCGCGCCGGACCGCGAGGTACGGGTTGGGTCGCGTCTGCCAGGTGGTCTGCTCGAAACCGAGCGACCGGTAGAAGTCCCAGGTCGGCTCTATCGACCGGCACGGAAAGATCGGAATCGCCTTCTCACCCATGGTCGGAGCGTAGGAAGGGCGGTCGACTTAGTCAAGTTTGATTAGCGTCGACGAGCGGCCGGGTTCCCGGACGGCGTGGACGTGGGCGTTCGAGCGCGCGCGAACCGCGGGCGTGAGGAATGATGGACGTCAGCGCGATCATCGGCGCGGCGATCGCCGCCCTGGTCAGGGGCGATCTTCGTGGCGGGCGACGGAGGATGGAGAGGCCCGCGAAGATCGGCCTCACCGTTCGGCGGGCACCACTCCTGAGACGGGGGGCGTCCCCATCGCCAGAGTTTTCCACAGGTTGTGGAAAGGGAGGCAATCCGTGGACTTCAACGAGCACACTGCGACGCGGGCCGTCCAGGAGAGTTTCCGCGACACTCCCGATCCGCGACTCCGCGAACTGCTGGACGCCCTCACTCGCCACCTGCACGCGTTCGTCGGTGAGGTGCGGCCGTCGATCGGCGAATGGGAGCAAGCGATCAAGTTCCTCACCGCGGTCGGCCAGACCTGCACCGACACGCGCCAGGAGTTCGTCCTGCTGTCGGACGTCATGGGCGTTTCCATGCTCGTGGAGACTCTGAACGAGCACGAGGACGGCACCGAGGGCACCGTCCTGGGCCCGTTCCACATGGTCGAGTCACCCCCGCGCGCGCTTGGCGACAGCATCGACCTGATCGGAGAGGCACAACCGTGCCTGGTGGCCGGGAGTGTCCTGAGTAGCGACGGAAATCTTCTGCCTGACGCGGAGGTGGACGTCTGGCAGTGCAACGAGAAAGGGTTCTACGACGTCCAGCAGCCCGGGGTCCAACCGTCCGGCAACGGGCGCGGCCTTTTCCACACCGACTCCGCAGGACGGTTCCGGTTCCGGACCGTCCTGCCCAGCCATTACCCGATCCCGACGGACGGACCGGTCGGACGGCTTCTGACGGCCGCCGGACGCCATCCCTACCGCCCGGCGCACATCCATTTCATCGTCCAGGCGGAGGGCCACACCCCGCTGACCACTCACGTCTTCGTGGCAGGCAGTCCCTACCTGGACTCTGACGCGGTCTTCGCGGTCAAGCAAAGCCTCATCTGCGATTTCACCGAGTCGAACGATGCGGAGACGGCCGCGCGGAACGGCGTCCAAGCCCCCTTCCGCCACGCCGAGTTCGACTTCATCCTCAGCAGGAAGCTCACGTGACCTACCCCCCCCCCCCCCCCCCCCCCCCCCCCCCCCCCCCCCCCCCCCACAATCGGGCCTCGCAGCGTGCCACAGATCAACCGCAGCGATCAGCACTCCTGCACGCCAATGTGGCAGGGTTCGATGGGAACACCGCCCTCATCGGCATCGCCGACCCTTCGGTTATCCACAGGCTGTGGAGAACTGCCCTCCATATCTGGATAACCGTCTCCAGAGCCGCATAGGCCAAGGCCCGAACTCAACGCCACCGCAGCCGAGAAGCAGCGAAGAACCCTGAGTCGCTGCGACGCCTACCGATACCTGGCCGAGCGCGAAGAGCAGACGCCCTGCTCTTCCACGACCTCGTCCCGCAAGGCCCAGATGCGCCCATGCCGCCCCGCGTTTCGGCCGTTGAGAAGCCGCGCCTGCCCCAGCCCTCCGGCACCGTCGAGCGAAAGCCGCTGCGCGCAGCCCGCACCTCATTCGCTTACCGGCGACCACCGGCTCGATCACGCCGTGCCCCCGTGCGCCGCCGGCTTCCGCCAATCGGAACCCACGTTTTGCCCCATCCCGGTCCAAGAGACGATCGTCCATGGTTTGCGGCCAACCACCCATTGGGGATTTTCTGGGCATCCCGACAGATCGCGCGGGTGATCGGCAAGCCGGGAACCGCCGCACACAGCGACCACGGACCCTCCTGCGCCCGGCCGCAGGGGGGACACAACGGGGGAAACATGAGCGACCTGATCGCCGTGGCCTACGACGACCTGCCGCACGCCGAGCAAGCGCGCGAGAAGCTCGTCCAGCTGCACAAGGAACACATCATCGAGCTGGCGGACGTCGTCATCGTCGAGCGCAGGCAGGACGGCAAGATCAAGCTCCATCAGGCCCGCAACCTCGTCGCAGGCGGCGCGCTCGGCGGCGCCGCATGGGGCGGGCTGATCGGGCTCATCTTCTTCATGCCGCTGCTCGGCATGGCGATCGGCGGGGCCGCCGGCGCGGCCGCGGGCTCCGCAGCCGAGTCCGGTATCGACGACGACTTCATGCGCAATCTCGGCGAGCACCTGCCGCCCGGCGCCGCGGCCGTGTTCGTCCTGATCGACAAGCGCAATCCCGAGAAGGCCGTCCCGGAGATGGCGCCGCTGGGCGGCAGGCTCATCCAGACCTCGCTGTCCCCTGAGCAGGAGGAGCACCTGCGCGAGGCCGTCAGGGCCGCCCGCGCGCCCCAGCCCGCCTAGACCCGGATCCGGCGGCGGCGAACCCGAATGCCGGCACGGGACCATGGCACGCCGACGATCCAGAGGCCGGTTTCGAGACCCTCGAAACCGGCCTCTGACCGCCTCAAGGGCGGTGAGTTCTCCAGAGATCGCAAGTCCAAGCTTGTGTCGACCGACCGCAGAGAGCTTGGAGCGCACCATGGCGAAGGTCATCACATCAGCGTCGATGTCCCTGGACGGCTACATCTCCGGGCCGGACGAGAGCGGGTTCGAGCACCTCTTCGGCTGGCACCGGACAGGGGACGTCGAGGTCGCCACCGCCCACCCGGAACTCGCATTCCAGGTCACCCCGCAGAGCAGTGAGCACCTGCACAGGCTGGTGGACGGCACCGGAGCGCTGGTGGTCGGCCGCAAGCTGTTCGACCTGACGCAAGGCTGGGGCGGCACCCACCCGTTCGGCGTGCCGGTGTTCGTGGTCACCCACAAGGCACCCGACGACTGGCCGCACAAGGGCTTCATCTTCGTCGTCGACGGGGTCGAGAGCGCCGTCCGCCAGGCGGCGGAGGTTGCAGGAGACAGAGCGGTCGGTGTAGCCGCCGGCGACATGGCCCGCCAGGCCCTGGCGGCAGGCCTGATCGACGAGTTTTGGGTCGATCTGGTGCCCGTACTGCTCGGCGGCGGCACGCCGTTCTTCAACGCGGTGACCGATGTCCCCCTCGTCCTGGACGACCCGGATATCGTCCAGGGCCGCGGCGTGACCCACCTGATCTACCGACTCCACAGCCTCGCCTGAGCCGCGCCAATCCGAACGAACCCATCGCGAGGCCCGGGCCGCTTTCACTCCCTGCTCAGTCCGATAACCCTCAGGCCCATGAGCCGGTCCGGCCATAGCGAACAGGTCCCAGAAGTCCGCACGGTTCCGGTGTCGAGGATGTGGCGCCGGCTCCGTCCCAGGGACACCGGTGGCCACGACGGGCCGCACGACGAAGAGGGAGATCCACCATGACGATCAAGCGGATGGACAACGTCGGCATCGTCGTCGACGACCTTGAGGCCGCAATCGCGTTCTTCGTGGAACTCGGCATGGAACTGGAGGGCAAGGCGGAGATCGAAGGCCTCTGGGCGGATCTCACGGTCGGGCTCGACGGCCTCCGGAGCGACATCGCGATGATGCGGATCCCGGACGGCCACGGCAAGCTGGAGTTGGTGAGGTACCACACCCCCGTGGCGGTCAGCACCGGACCGGAGAACCCGCCGCCCAACACGCTGGGCCTGCATCGTGTCATGTTCGCCGTCGACGACATCGACGACGCCGTCACCCGCCTGCGCGCCCACGGCGCCGAACTCCTCGGCGAAGTGGCGCGGTACGAGGACAGCTACCGGCTCTGCTACCTCCGCGGCCCCGCGGGCATCATCGTCGCGCTGGCCGAGCAACTCGGCTGACGTCCCGTCCCGTTGCGGCCGACCGGCGTGCGGCTCCGTCCGCGGTAGTGAACACGGCCACAATGGCCTCGTACCACGACAAGGAGAACACGATGGCCAAGTACCTGCTGCTCAAGCACTACCGGGGCGCGCCGGCACCGGTCAACGACGTGCCGATGGAGCAGTGGACGCCGGAGGAGCTTTCGGCCCACATGCAGTACATGCAGGACTACATCGCTCGGCTCGAAGGGACCGGCGAGTTCGTCGACTCCCAGGGGCTCTCCCCGGAGGGCGCGTTCGTCCGCTCCGACGGCGAGGGCCGGCCGCCGGTCACCGATGGCCCGTTCGCGGAGACCAAGGACCTGATCGCCGGCTGGATAGTGATCGACGTCGACACCTACGAGCGGGCGATCGAGCTGGCCGGCGAACTGTCCGCGGCTCCGGGTGCGGGCGGGAGGCCGATCCACGAGTGGCTCGAGGTGCGCCCCTTCCTGGCCGGGCGGCCCACGGTGACCGGGTGAACGAATCGCTGCTGCGGGAGCTGGTGCCCGCGGTGATCGGTGTCCTGGTCCGTCGCGGAGCCGACTTCGCGGCGGCCGAGGACGCCGTGCAGGACGCACTGGTCGAGGCCGTGCGCGTGTGGCCGGACGACCCGCCGCAGGACCCCAAGGGCTGGCTGGTCACCGTGGCCTGGCGCAAGTTCCTCGACGCCGCCCGCGCCGAAACGTCCCGGCGGCGCCGCGAGGAACGTGTCGAGACCGAGCCCGTGCCCGGCCGGGGCGGGGCGGTGGACGACACGCTCCAGCTGTACTTCCTGTGCGCGCACCCGTCCCTGACGCCGGCCTCGGCCGTCGCACTCACGCTGCGCGCGGTCGGCGGCCTGACCACACGCCAGATCGCCCAGGCCTACCTCGTGCCGGAGGCGACCATGGCCCAGCGGATCAGCAGGGCCAAGCGGACCGTCTCGGAGGTCCGGTTCAACCAGCCCGGCGACGTCGCCACCGTGCTGCGCGTGCTCTACCTCGTTTTCAACGAGGGCTACTCCGGCGACGTCGACCTCGCCGCCGAGGCGATCCGGCTCACCCGCCAGTTGGCGGCCAAGATCGACCACGTGGAGGTCGCGGGCCTGCTCGCGCTCATGCTGCTGCACCACGCACGGCGCCCGGCACGGACGGGCCCCGACGGCAGGCTCGTGCCCCTGGCCGAGCAGGACCGCAGCCTGTGGAACACCCGCCTGATCGCCGAGGGCGTCGACGTGCTCCAGGCGGCCCTCATCCGCGACCGCCTGGGCGAGTTCCAGGCCCAGGCCGCCATCGCCGCGCTCCACGCCGACGCCCGGACGGCCGCCGAGACCGACTGGGTGCAGATCGTCGAGTGGTACGACGAACTGGTGCGCCTCACCGACAACCCGGTCGCCCGCCTCAACAGGGCCGTCGCGGTCGGCGAGGCCGACGGCCCGCGGGCCGGCCTGGCCGCCCTGGCCGAACTCGACCCCGCCCTGCCCCGCCACACCGCCGCCGCGGCGTACCTGCACGAGCGTGGCGGTGACCGGGTCACCGCGGCACGGCTCTACGCCCAGGCCGCCCGGTCAGCGCCCAACCTCCCCGAACGCGACCACCTCACGCGGCAGGCGGCACGGCTCAACGCCCAGCTGCGCAGTTGAGCGGCGGGCCCCAGGCGATCACCGCCCCGACAGCGACGGGCTGCCGAACGCGGGACCGGGCGTCTCACTTGCCTTTCGAGGCCGTTCTCGGTGCGGGCAGGGCGACACCGTCCCCCGCATCCGCGCACCACGACGACAGGGCTGAAGGGCGAACTGATCCGCACTAACCTCGTCGCGTGAGTGATGACGTCCAGCAGGTCCAGCCGCTCGACTCCGGGATAGCCGAAGAGTGGATACGCAAGACAGATGAGCCGGACCTGCGCGCCGTGTCGGCCTCCAAGCTTCGGGCAGGGCCGTTCTGGAGCGTCAGCGCCTGGGTCATGGAGTTCATCCGCACGGACCCTCTCGAGTCCGAGCTGCGCCGCCGAATCGCGGACGCTCTGAGCGGCGTCGGCGGCGTCACCGGTGTCGAGGAGGAAGACCGGGAAGTGTGGACAGTGACCGGCACCCCAACAGGCAGGGCGTTGGTCGAAGCGGTAGCCCGGATCGTCGACGACCTGGCCCCCCAGACCCGCAAAGCCATCTAGCCCGCACCGAACGACACCCGGAAAGCCCCCGCAGGACCACCCACGCGGGCGAATACGTGCCCAAGAACCGCAACCGAGGGGGCGTGGGGGCGAAGCCTCACACCAGGGGCCCGGGGGTCCCCCGGTTAGAAACGACGAAGGAGCGGCGGGGGAGAAAAGCAGGTCATCGGGTGCTGCCTCCGCGGCGGCGGCGGGTTTCCGCCGTCCAAGACAGATCCCCTCCACTGTTCCCTTGTGAGCCTCTGTCCCAAGCACGCATGTCGCGCCGGTTCTCGCGCGCCTCGGCATTCAGGGCCTCACTGTCCCGGAACCGGTGCCCTCGCCGGCGTAGACGCCAGTCGTAAGCCACTCCGAACGCGAGCAGCAGGGCGAAGAACCCGATGATTGGCCAAATCCACATGCGATCATTTTCGCCCTCCACAGTGGATCTGAGAAGGGCAGCAACCCACAGATGCGTCCGCGCCTGTTTCCCTCTCGCCGTGGGAAAGCACTGTGCGGACGGCGCGGAGATCTACACCGACAGCAACATCGACGACCACCGGACGGGGCCCGGCAAGGTGGGTGTGTCAAGTTAACGGCGTGCACCGTGAGGCGCTGTGATTCGAGTGGAGGTGGGAGACCTCCACTGGTGGTCTGTCGCAGCAGGTCAGCGTAGTTGAGGGCAGCCTGATCCGGGTGATGCCGGGGAGGGTGGGAGCAGCTCTGGCAAAGCCGGGGCGTGCCAGTACTGCCAGATGGTGCGGGTCCGGTGAGCGAGATGGAGAGGAGTACGAGAGGAACCGGCGTTGTTACGTCCCTCCACTTGACGCCTGCTCGAACCTGGTGGATCTGGGCAGGACGCGGTGCGCACCCGCCGGCGGAGCCGGTGGGGAACTCCTGGGTTGGCTTGCCGTTGCCGACCGGGAGGCCATGAGGAAGATCTGCGGCGTACTCATGGCGATGCCGCAGGGACAAAGTCGGGCTCCTACTTCGTCGAGCGAATCACGGTGAACACGGGAACCACCTGGTCTCAGTTCCAGGTCACGGGCGTCCAGCCTGGTGGCGGGGATAGGCGCATCGACCGCTGAACGGGCCGGGTGGGGCGGAGCCGCCGTAGTAGTCCGAGGCCGGGAGAGCGCCGCCGCCCTTATCCAGGTCGGACACGGACAAGGCGCTTGCACGGCCCCAGGCTCACCGGACGGTACATCACAACGACCCGCACACAGGTACGGGCCGAATTACAAAGGAGAGACCCCCATGATCAAGATTGGACACGCCGAAGTCCGCGGCGCCACATTCGGCGCTATCACTGCAGCCGCCTTGTTCGGCTGGGCCACGTTCTGCTGGATTCACCTCTTCGGCGCAGATCATGTGGGCGTGTTCCTCAACGACGGCCGCCCTGTCAGCACCATGGTGTTCTTCAAGGCCACCCTGATCTGCGCAGTCTTCGGTGGGATCAGCGGACGCGCTGGCAGTTCGCTATCCGCACGGCTACGCCGCCGCGACCTGCTCAAGACCAGCATTCACCTAGGTATCGTGAACTATGCCTGGGCCATCGGGCTGCTCCTACTGGCGGCGACCCCACTAGCCGTCGCCGCTGTGCTCAGTGTCATCGGCGCCTGCTCTGCCTGGATTGGCTTCATCGCCGGGTACAGGTCTCAGCGCTAGCCACATCGCCGGCCGTCGCGGTAGAGGCGGCTAGCCATCCACCTGCGGGGGTCTCGGCGACAACGCCGAGACCCCCGACCTATGCATCTGCCGGCTGGGACTGGCCCGGACCCGAGCCTCCGTCAAGCCCGACGAACGGAGCGAGCGCGCCAACGGCGCGCTCCTTGATCTAAAACAGCCCAATCCGGCAAGCCTCTAGTAGCGGTCGCCGAGAGCTGCGCGTCCTACGGGGTGCCAGTCCCAACGGCGTTCGGGCCTCGTTGTTCGACGAGGGTTACGGCGTTGATCGTGAACTCCTGGCCTGGGAGTTCTCGGCCGAGTGCCGTTATGAGCGGTTCGGCGGGTTGCTCGGTCTCGCTGCAGGCGAGCGTCATGTGTGGCGCCCACTGGGTGGGACCCTCGGTGTGGCCTTCGCGGCCAGTCACTTTGAGGGTGGCCGTCTGGACGGCGTTGCGGATCTGCCTCAAGGGGTCTGTCGGGTGGACCGCAAGTTGGGCGAGTTGTTCGGCGGTGCCTTCGAGGTCGCCTTTGAGCAGGTGGGCTACTCCGGTGCCGACGCGGATTTGAGCCCAGAGCGCCGGGGCGACGGGTGCGCCAGCTGCCCATGCGGTGTCGGCCATCTCGGCGGCTTGGAGGGCTCCGTCCGGGTCGCCTGTTCGAGTGGCCACTGCCAGCGCGAAGAGGGCGCGGCGCTCGGTGGGAAGGACCAGACGGAGCGGTCGGTGGGGCAGTCGTGGATGGTCTCGGCGGACTGTTCGGCGCGTTTGACGCGCACGGTCAAGGGCCTGCGCATCGATCACATCTCCGAGCGGATGACCGCGCGGCTTCCCGCAGGGGACGAACCCCGCCTCTTGCAGATCAAGAAGTCTGAGCCGGTGCTGTCTTCGGTAAGCTGAGCCGTTGCTGTCACCACTGCGTCAAAAACCCCCCACCGGTCCCGGTGGGGGGTTCTGAGCTGGTGGGCCTAGGTGGACTTGAACCACCGGCCTCATCCTTATCAGGGATGCGCTCTAACCGACTGAGCTATAGGCCCGGAGTGTGCCGCCGCCCTGGCGGCGCAACGAGAGGTTACCCCATCTGGGCGGGCAACCGGAAATCGATTGCCGGGCGGCGGCGGCAGGGCTACTCGGCCTCCCTGAGGGTGACCTCGACACCGCCCACGAGGTCGGCGGCGAGGTTGTAGATGACGGAGCCGACCGTGGAGAGGGCGGTGATGAGCAGGACGTTCAGGGCGCCGACGAGGACCGTGTAGCCGAAGACGCGGATGAAGGAGAACCAGCTTCCGGCGTCGACGCTGCCGGTGGTCTCGCCCTGTTCCTTGGTGAGGCTGTTGACGGTGTCACTGATCGCGTCGAAGACGCCGAGCCCGGACAGGATCACATACAGGACGATGACGGCGACCAGCAGGATGACGAAGCAGACCAGCGACATGACGAAGCTGAACTTCATCACCGACCAGGGTTCGAGCCTGGCGAGCTGGAGCTGGGCCTTGCGGGCGGGCTTGCCGGGCGCGGGCTTGGACGCGGCGCCGGCCGGGGCCATCGCGGTGGACGGACGGTCCTTCAGGACGGTGCCGGCGAAGCCGCGGCCGCCTGAGCCGCCTGAGTTGCCGGACGGCCCGCCCGCCGAATTGAACGCCTTGCCGGGCGTGTCCGTACGTCCTGTCGAGACCGAACCGGACGGCTCGGCGGGTTTGGCCCAGCCCGCCGAGCCGGAACCCGCCGCGGGGCGCGGGCCGCCCGCGGGCCCGGAGGCGGAACCGGCCGGCGCACCCGCCGCGCCGCCGACGGGAGGCGCCGGCCTGGCGGCGGGCTTGGGCTGTGCGGCGGTGTCCTTGACCGGGGCGATCTCAGGCGTGTCGGCCGGCTTGGCCGAGGCGTCGTCGATCTGGGTGAGATCGGCCCGCGTCTCGTCGTCGCCCTTGCCGACGGGGTCCGTCGCACCGGTGTCGATGTCGACGGTCGTCTCGTCGCGCCCGGACTTGGCGGACGCGGCGGCCACCGTCTTGCCCGGCTTCCCCCTGGACTTGCCGGTGGACTTGGCGGGGCCGGACTTGGCGGGGCCGGGTTTCCGGTCGCCGCCCTTGCCGGCGGTGCCGGCCCCGTCGTCGTCCTGGCCGGGCTCGGTGCTCACGTGTCCTCCTGGCCTAGCGGCTCGGTGACGATGCAGGACACGTCACTCACCGTCGCCCCCTTCGGCTTCGTCAGAGTCCTCCATGGACTCTACGTTCCTCGCGATGGCCACCACGCTGTTCCCGTCGGCGAGATTCATCAGACGGACGCCCATGGTCTGCCTGCCGGACTGCTTGATCTCGGCGGCGGTGGTACGGATCACGCCGGCGTTCGACGTCATCGCGAACACCTCGTCGTCCGGGCCGACCATCAGGGCCCCGACCAACATCCCGCGAGATTCCACGATCTTAGCGGTGAGAACGCCCTTACCCCCACGTCCCTGGAGCGGGTACTGGTCCACCGGGGTGCGCTTGGCGTAGCCGCCCCGGGTGGCCACCAGGACGTCCTGCGAGGTGTCCTGCACGACCAGCATGTTGAGGACCTCCTGGTCCTCCTCGAAACGCATGCCGATGACGCCGGACGTGGCGCGTCCCATCGGGCGCAGCGACTCGTCGTCGGCGCGGAACCGGATCGCCTGGGCGCCGGTGGAGACCATCAGCAGGTCGTCCTCGGACGACACGAGCCGCGCCGCGATCACCTCGTCGTCGTCGACGAGGTTGATGGCGATGATGCCGCCGGTGCGGGGCGAGTCGAAGTCGCGCAGCGCGGTCTTCTTGACGCGGCCCTTCTTCGTGCCGAGCACGAGGTAGGGGGCGACATCGTAGTCGCGCAGGTCCATGACCTGGGCGATGTGCTCGTCGGGCTGGAAGGCGAGCAGGTTCGCGACGTGCTGGCCGCGCGAGTCGCGGCCGGAGTCGGGCAGCTCGTAGGCCTTGGCGCGGTAGACGCGGCCCTTGTTGGTGAAGAACAGGATCCAGTGGTGCGTCGTGGTGACGAAGAACTGGTCGACGATGTCGTCCTGCTTCAGCTGCGCGCCGCGGACGCCCTTGCCGCCGCGCCGCTGCGCGCGGTAGTGGTCGGTGCGGGTGCGCTTGGCGTAGCCGCCGCGGGTGATGGTGACGACGACGTCCTCTTCGGCGATGAGGTCCTCGTACGACACGTCCCCGTCGAACGGGATGATCTGGGTGCGCCGCTCGTCGCCGAACTTCTCGACGATCGGGGCGAGCTCGTCGGCGACGATCCGGCGCTGCCGCTCGGGCGAGGCGAGGATCGCGTTGTAGTCGGCGATCTCCGCCATGAGCTTGTCGTACTCGTCGATGATCTGCTGGCGCTCCAGGGCGGCCAGCTTGCGCAGCTGCATGTCGAGGATGGCCTGCGCCTGGATCTCGTCGATCTCCAGCAGGTTCATCAGGCCCTGCTGCGCCTGCGAGGCGGACGGCGAGCGCCGGATCAGGGCGATGACCTCGTCGATGCGGTCGAGGGCCTTGAGCAGGGCGCGCAGGATGTGGGCGCGCTCCTCGGCCTTGCGGAGCAGGAACCGGGTGCGGCGGACGACGACGTCGATCTGGTGCGCGACCCAGTGCCGGACGAACTGGTCGATGCGCAGGGTGCGCGGCACGCCGTCCACGAGCGCGAGCATGTTCGCGCCGAACGTCTCCTGCAGCTGCGTGTGCTTGTACAGGTTGTTCAGGACGACCTTGGCGACGGCGTCCCGCTTGAGGACGATGACCAGGCGCTGCCCGGTCCGGCCGGACGTCTCGTCGCGGACGTCGGCGATGCCGTCGAGCTTGCCCTCCTTCACGCCGTCGGCGATCTTGAGGGCGAGGTTGTCCGGGTTGACCTGGTAGGGGAGCTCGGTGACGACGAGGCAGTTGCGGCCCTGGATCTCCTCGACCTCGACCACGGCCCGCATGGTGATGGAGCCGCGGCCGGTCCGGTAGGCCTCCTCGATGCCCTTGCGGCCGACGATGAGGCCGGCGGTCGGGAAGTCGGGGCCCTTGACCCGCTCGATCAGTGCCTCGAGCAGCTCCTCGTCGGACGCGCCGTAGTTGTCCAGGTACCACCGGACGCCGTCGGCGACCTCGCGCAGGTTGTGCGGCGGGATGTTCGTCGCCATCCCGACCGCGATGCCGGCGGACCCGTTGACCAGCAGGTTCGGGTACCGGGACGGCAGGACGTCGGGCTCCTGCGAGCGGCCGTCGTAGTTGGGGGAGAAGTCGACGGTCTCCTTGTCGATGTCGCGCAGGAGCTCCATCGCCAGGGGCGCCATGCGGCACTCGGTGTACCGCATGGCCGCGGCGGGGTCGTTGCCGCGCGAGCCGAAGTTGCCGTTGCCGTCGACCAGCGGGTACCGCATCGACCACGGCTGGGCGAGCCGGACGAGCGCGTCGTAGATGGCCGAGTCGCCGTGGGGGTGGTAGTTCCCCATGACGTCGCCGACGACGCGGGCGCACTTGAAGTAGCCGCGGTCGGGCCGGTAGCCGCCGTCGTACATCGCGTACAGGACGCGGCGGTGGACGGGTTTGAGGCCGTCGCGCACCTCGGGCAGCGCGCGCGCGACGATGACCGACATCGCGTAGTCGAGATAGCTCTTCTGCATCTCGACCTGGATGTCGACCGGTTCGATCCGTTCGCCCGGGTGCCCGCCCTCTGTGGTCACGTCCGTCACTCTCAAGACCTCTTCTGCTCGATGGGAAGGAAGTACGTCCGCCTCTGGGAGTCAGGCCGGGGAGCCGGCCCTGGCACGTACCTCAGATGTCGAGGAAGCGCACGTCCTTGGCGTTGCGCTGGATGAACTCCCGGCGGGGCTCGACCTCCTCGCCCATGAGCACGCTGAACAGCTCGTCCGCCTGGGCGGCGTCGTCCAGCTGGACCTGCAGCAGGACCCGGTTGTCGGGGTCCATGGTGGTGTCCCACAGCTCGTTGGCGTTCATCTCGCCGAGGCCCTTGAACCGCTGCACCAGGTCGCGGGGACGGGGGTCGCGCTTGCCCGCGGCGATCCCGGCCTCGATGATCGCGTCCCGCTCGGAGTCGGAGAAGGCGTAGTCGGCCTCGCTGCCCCGCGCGTCCCACTTGATCTTGTAGAGCGGGGGCTGCGACAGGTACACGTGGCCGGCCTCGATCAGCGGCTTCATGAACCGGAACAGCAGCGTCATCAGCAGGGTGTTGATGTGGTGGCCGTCCACGTCGGCGTCCGACATCAGGATGATCTTGTGATAGCGCAGCTTGGAGATGTCGAACTCGTCGTGCACCCCGGTGCCGAGGGCGGTGATGATCGCCTGCACCTCGTTGTTCTTCAGGATCTTGTCGATCCTGGCCTTCTCCACGTTCAGGATCTTGCCGCGGATCGGGAGGATCGCCTGGAAGTGCGGGTCGCGGCCGCCCTTGGCCGAGCCGCCCGCCGAGTCGCCCTCGACGATGTAGAGCTCGGACCTGGCCGGGTCGGTGGACTGGCAGTCCGACAGCTTGCCGGGCAGGGACGTCGACTCCAGCAGGCTCTTGCGCCGGGTCAGGTCACGCGCCTGCCGCGCCGCGACCCGCGCGCGCGCCGCCTGCGACGCCTTGTTGATGATCTCCTTGGCCTCGCCCGGGTTCTCCTCGAACCAGTCGCGCAGGTAGACGTTGCAGGCCCGCTGCACGAACGACTTGGCCTCGGTGTTGCCGAGCTTGGTCTTGGTCTGCCCCTCGAACTGGGGGTCCGCCAGCTTGATCGAGATGATCGCGGTGAGGCCCTCGCGGACGTCCTCGCCGGTCAGGTTGTCGTCCTTGTCGCGCAGCAGGCCCTTGTCGCGCGCGTACCGGTTGACGATCGTGGTGAGCGCGGCCCGGAAGCCCTCCTCGTGGGTACCGCCCTCCGCCGTGTTGATGGTGTTGGCGAAGGTGTGCACGGACTCGGAGTAGGACGAGTTCCACTGCATGGCGATCTCCACCGACATGCCGGTGGTGTCGTCGTTGAAGTAGATGACGGACTCGTGCGCGGAATCCTTGCGCGCGTTGATGTAGCGGACGAAGTCCTCGATGCCGCCGTCGTAGTGGTACCGGACGACGTGCGGTTCACCGTCGGCGTGGTCGGGGCGCTCGTCCAGCAGCGTGATGGACAGGCCGCGGTTGAGGAACGCCATCTCCTGCATGCGGCGGGAGAGCGTTTCGAAGTTCCACTCGAGGGTCTCGAAGATCTCGGGGTCGGGCCAGAACGTGATGAGGGTCCCGGTCTCGTCGGTCTCCTCGCCCTTCTGGAGCTCGATCTCGGGCCCCTGCCACGTGTAGGACTGGCGCCACACGTGGCCGTCGGTGCGGACCTCCGCCTCCATCCGGGTGGACAACGCGTTCACCACGGCCGAGCCCACACCGTGCAGGCCGCCCGAGACGGCGTAGGACTTGCCGTCGAACTTGCCGCCCGCGTGCAGCGTGGTCAGCACCAGCTCGATGGCCGGGCGCTTTTCCACGGGGTGCTCGCCGACGGGGATCCCGCGGCCGTTGTCGAGGACGCTGACGCCGCCGTCGGCCATGAGCGTGACCACGATGTCGTCGGCGTAGCCGGCCAAGGCCTCGTCGACCGCGTTGTCCACGATCTCGTAGACGAGGTGGTGCAGGCCGCGCTCACCGGTCGAGCCGATGTACATGCCCGGGCGCTTGCGAACCGCCTCAAGCCCTTCAAGGACAGTGATCGAACTAGCGTCGTACGCCAAAGGAGATCCTCCTGCCGGGGATGTCTGCCGCTCCGCGCCCGAGGGAGGCGCGGTGTGCCCCGTAACACACATGCGGGCACCCGGTCGGTGCTCTGGTCGTGCTGGTCAGAGCCCCGGGCACCCCATGGCGGCGCAGCATCCTGAACCCGCATTCATTCTACCGGGTGACGAGGCGAAAAGTGGCACTCGCGAGCGCTGTGTGCGCGTGTGGCGGCCGAGCGGGCCCGGAGACACATCCCCCCATTGGTCCAGGGGGGTTGTCTGGCCTACGTGGCCCTGGCCGCTGAACTGGATGACCCATCACCGAACAGATGTTCCCACCCGCCACCGACACATCGGCGGGGCCCGCGGCGTCGGCTCAGCGGACGCGCCAGGCGCCCGTCCGGCGCGGCCCTGACGAGGGCCCCACCACCTTCACGCGGCGGACGGTGCCGTGGCCGAGTTCCTCGTTCAGCCGCCGCACGAGCGTGGACGACAGCAGGCGGAGCTGGGTGGCCCACGTCGTCGAATCGGCCGCGACGGTGAGCTCGCCGTCCTCGAAGTGGTCGGGCCGGGTGTGCTCGGCCAGTTCCGCGCCGACGATGCCGGCCCAGTTGCCGAACACCCCGCCGACCGCGGCGCGCTGCTCCCACCCGCGCGACGCCATCAGCTCCCGGATCGCCGCGCCGAACAGCTTGGGATCGCCGCCCCGCCCGGGATCCCGCACGCGCCCGCCCCGCCCGGCGCCCTTGCGCCTGCCGCCCTGGCCGGGCATCGTGCCGCGCTTGAGCGCGTCCGCCTTGGCCTGGGCGAGCGCCTCGCGGGCCAGCTCGATCCCTGACTTGGCGGGAGGAGCCCCGGCTTCGGCGGACTTGTGCACATCCTGTGGATCACTCACTCGCTCGCCCCCTCGGAGTCACGAACGATTTCGCCGTCCGAGACGGTATACGAGCCCCCTGTCAGTTCGGCGGGGACGTCGGCGGGGACGGCCGCCGTGATCAGGACCTGCTCGGCCGGCGCCACCATCTCGGCCAGCCGGCTGCGCCGTCCGGTGTCCAGCTCGGCGAACACGTCGTCCAGGATGAGGACGGGGTCGTCGCCGTCCGCGCGGAGCAGGTCGAACGCGGCGAGCCGCAGCCCGAGCGCGAACGACCACGACTCGCCGTGGCTGGCGTAGCCGCGCGCCGGAAGCTCCCCGAGGCGCAGCACCAGCTCGTCCCGGTGCGGGCCGACGAGGCTCACGCCGCGTTCCAGTTCCTGTTTGCGCGACCCGGCGACCGCTTTCAGGATCTGCTCGGCCAGTTGTCCACGGTCTGTGGACAACTCCGCCTCCCCAAGGGAGCTCCTGTAGATCAGGTCGGCCGCGCCACTGTGCGGAGCGAGCGCCGCATAGGCCCGCACCACGAGCGGGCGCAGCGCCTCGACGAGATCGAGCCGTGCCGCCAGAAGCTCTGATCCCACGCGCGCCAGATGCGCATCCCACACGTCCAGGGTGGCGAGCACCTCCGGGCCGGGGGAGCGCCGGTGCGCGGCCGCCGATCTCAACAGCGCGTTGCGCTGCTTGAGGACGCGGTCGTAGTCGGACCGCACGCCGGCGAACCGTGGCGCCCGCGCGGTCAGCAACTCGTCCATGAACCGGCGCCGCTCCCCCGGATCGCCCTTCACGAGCGCGAGGTCCTCCGGGGCGAACAACACCGTCCGCAGCATCCCCAGGATCTCGCGCGGCCTGGGGACGGGGGATCGGTTGAGCCTCGCCCGGTTCGCCTTGCCCGGGTTGATCTCAAGCTCGATCAGCGCCTTGCGGTCGTCCTTCACCACCCCGGCCCGGACGATCGCCCGCGGCGCCCCGTGCCGGACGAGCGGCGCATCCGTCGCGGCCCTGTGACTGCCGTGCGAGGCGACGTACCCGATGGCCTCGACCAGGTTCGTCTTGCCCTGCCCGTTCGGCCCCACGAACGCGGTGACCCCCGGCTCCAGCGCGACCTCGGCGGTCGGATACGAGCGGAAGTCCTGCAACGAGAGGTGGGCAACGTGCACAACACACGAGCGTAGAGCCTTCCCCACCCCTCACCACACCTCCACCCGCCCGCGGGCCTGTGCACACCCCCGCCCTCCCAGGGGGGCCGACCCCACTCCCAGCCTGAACCACACCGCCGAGAGCCGGGGCCGGAACCCACAACTGTGGATAACTGAGCGTCAGACCGAGGGAGGGTTCACATCGGCGCCGGGGGAGTCGGCGCCCTTGGCGGACTCGACGGCGTGGCCGCCGAACTGGTTGCGGAGGGCGGCCACGACGCGCATCGTGGGGGAGTCGTCCTGCCGGGAGGCGAAACGGGCGAACAGGGACGCCGTGATGGCGGGCAGCGGGACGGCGTGGTCGACGGCGGCCTGGACGGTCCAGCGGCCCTCGCCGGAGTCGTTGGCGTAGCCGCGCAGGTCGTCAAGCTCGGGGTCGTCGGAAAGCGCGCGGTTCAGCAGGTCGAGCAGCCAGGAGCGGATGACGGTGCCCTCCTGCCAGCTCAGGAACGTCTCCGGCACGTTGGTGACGATGTCGCTGGCCTCGATCAGCTCGTAGCCCTCGCCGAACGCCTGCATCATCGCGTACTCGATGCCGTTGTGGACCATCTTCACGAAGTGGCCGGCGCCGACCTTGCCGGAGTGGACGAAGCCGTACTCGCCCTCCGGCTTGAGCGTCTCGAAGATCGGCATCAGCCGCTTCACGCCGTCCTCGTCGCCGCCGACCATGAGCGCGTAGCCGTTCTCCAGGCCCCACACGCCGCCGCTGACACCGCAGTCGAGGAACCCGATGCCCTTGGCCGCCAGCTCCTCGCCGTGCTTCCGGTCGTCCACATAGTGTGAGTTACCGCCGTCCACGACGAGGTCGCCCTGCTCCAGGACCTCCCCCAGCTTGTGGATGGTCTCCGCCGTCGGCTTGCCCGCGGGGACCATCACCCACACGGCGCGCGGCGGGGACAACCGCTCGACCAGCTCCTCGACCGAGCCGACGTCGCTGACCTCCGGGTCGCGGTCGTAGCCGACGACGGTGTGGCCGCCGCGGCGCAGCCGCTCGGCCATGTTGCCGCCCATCTTGCCCAGGCCGATGATGCCCAGCTCCATGAAACGCTCACTCTCCCCTGTGCGTGCCTGCCTGCGTGCCTGTTCCGCCTCGACCGCGGGGGCGCGGCTCCCCCGCGAACATCGTCACGGTGCCATGCCCCGGAGGGTGGTATTTATCCGGACAAACGGACCGGCATGATCAGGTAACGGTAGTTCGGGTTCTCCCCGTCCTGCGGCGGCTTTCCGGTGAGGACGGCCGGCTTGGTCGGGGTGGTGAAGGACAGCCGCGCCACGTCCGAGCCGATCGCGGAGAGCCCGTCGAGGAGGAACCCGGGGTTGAACGCGATGTCGATGTCCTCGCCCTCCAGGGACGCCTCCAGCGCCTCCACGGCCTGAGCCTCGTCGCCCGTCCCGGCCTCCAGGACGACCTCGCCCTGGCTGAACGAGAGCCGGACCGGGGTGTTGCGCTCCGCCACCAGGGAGACGCGCTTGACGGCCTCGATGAAGGCGGCGGTCTGGACCTCGGCGAGGCCCGCGTACTCGCTCGGCAGCAGCGAGCGGTACTTGACGAAGTCGCCGTCCAGCAGCCGTGACGTGGTGCGGCGGCCGCCGCCCTCGAAGCCGATCATGCCTTCGCCTGCGCCGCCCGTCCCGGCGAGCGCGATCGACACCTCCGCGCCGGCCGTCAGCGACTTGGCGGTGTCGGCCAGCGTGCGGGCCGGGACGAGCGCGACGGCGGAGAAGTCGGGGCGCTCGGGCTTCCAGTGCAGCTCGCGGACGGCGAGGCGGTAGCGGTCCGTGGACGCCAGCGTGACCGTCTCACCCTCGATCTCCACCCGGACGCCGGTCAGCATGGGGATCGTGTCGTCCTTGCCCGCGGCGATCGCGACCTGGGACACGGCGGCGGCGAACTCGTCACTGCCCACCGACCCCGCCGCGGGCGGCATCTCCGGCAGCGTCGGGTAGTCCTCCACAGGCATGGTGAGAAGGGTGAACTTCGCGCTGCCGCAGCGGAGCATCACCTTCGCGCCGTCCGTCGTCACCTCCACAGGGTGGGGAGGAAGGCTGCGCGAGATCTCGGCGAGGAGCCGCCCGGACACCAGCGCCGTCCCGGCCTCCTCCACGTCGATGTCCGTGGACACCTGTGCCGAGACCTCGTAGTCGAACGCGGACAGCTTCAGCCGGTCGCCGTTGCCCTCCCCCCCGGCGACGATGTGCATGCCCGCGAGGACCGGTACCGGGGGACGGACGGGGAGCGTGCGCGCGGTCCAGGCGACGGCGTCGGCCAGGGCGTCTCTGTCGATGCGGAACTTCAAAGGGACCCGCCTCCTGCAGGTGTCGGACAAGGGTGAGCTGATCTCGTCCGGGCCGGGGCGCTCGGTGCGCGTTGTCCCCAGGCCCTGACTTGAGATGGATCTTTTCTTGGATAGAGAAGTAGAGCAGTACTAGTAATAGGGGCGGTGGATAGTGTGGACAGAGGCCGTTGTCGCAGGTGAGACCCCGTTTCTCTGTCCACCGGGGCTGTGCATGGCCCGTGGACGGCGCGGCGGCGCCTGGGGACGGCGAAAACATCCCCACACGTCATCCTCATGTCATCCCCCGGTTATCCACGAGTTCTCCACGGGTATACAGCCCGTTCGCCCGCCCTGGGGACGACGGGACCGGTGATCTCCGGGTCCGTCCCCAGGCCGTCCCCAGGCCGTCCACCGGTTTTCCCCAGAAGACGAGGCGGCGGTGCACAGCCGGTCCACACCCGTCCACCGTTCATCCTCAGCTTCTCCAAAGGTTGCCCACAGGGTTATCCGCGAAAATCCCCAGAGTTTTCCACAAGTTGTGAGCAGTGCCGCCGATTCTCTGGGGACGCGTGCCTTTTGTCGCTTCTTTGCCCTGGACGGGGTGTGGACGGCGCGGGCGGGGCCCGTCCACAGGCTTGACGCAGGGCTGTCCACAGTGTGTACGAACAGGGGGATCAGCGCTTGCGGGCCTGATGCTTGATGCGCCCCGTCAGCTCCGTGACCTGGTTGTATATGGCGCGGCGCTCGGCCATCAGCGATCGGATCTTCCGTTCGGCGTGCATGACCGTGGTGTGGTCGCGCCCCCCGAACTGCTGACCGATCTTCGGAAGGGACAGTTCGGTCAGCTCCCGGCACAGGTACATCGCGATCTGCCGGGCGGTGACGAGCATCCGCGAGCGGGACGGGCCGCACAGGTCGTCGATCGTCGTCCCGAAGTACTCGACGGTCTGCGCCATGATCATCGCGGCGGTGATCTCGGGACCGGAGTCGTTGGGGATGAGGTCCTTCAGAACGATCTCGGCGAGCTTCATGTCGACCGACTGCCGGTTCAGGCTCGCGAACGCCGTGACCCGGATCAGGGCGCCCTCCAGCTCGCGGATGTTCGTCGCGATCTGGGAGGCGATGAACTCCAGCACGTCCGGCGGCGCGGCGAGGCCCTCCTGCCGGGCCTTCTTCTGCAGGATCGCGATCCGCGTCTCCAGCTCGGGCGGCTGGACGTCGGTCGTCAGGCCCCACTCGAACCGGTTGCGCAGCCGGTCCTCCAGCGTCACCAGCTCCTTGGGCGGGCGGTCGCTGGAGATGACGATCTGCTTGCTGGCGTTGTGGAGCGTGTTGAAGGTGTGGAAGAACTCCTCCTGCGTCTGCTCCTTGCCCTCAAGGAACTGGATGTCGTCGACGAGGAGGATGTCCACATCCCGGTAGCGGCGGCGGAACCCGTCCGCCTTGCCGTCGCGGATCGAGTTGATGAAGTCGTTCGTGAACTCCTCGGAGCTCACGTAGCGGACGCGGGCCCCATTGAAGAGGCTCTGCGCGTAGTGGCCGATCGCGTGCAGCAGGTGAGTCTTCCCCAGGCCCGAGTCACCGTAGATGAACAACGGGTTGTACGCCTTGGCCGGCTGCTCGGCCACCGCGACGGCGGCGGCGTGCGCGAACCTGTTCGAGGAGCCGATGACGAACGTCTCGAACGTGTACTTCGGGTTCAGCCGCGCATGCTCGGACGCACCGGACTGCTGTGCGGGGGCCGGCGCGGGCGCACGGGGGTCGGGCTTAGGGCCTCGGGGATCGGACCCGGGAAGCCTGGAATCGGAGCCCTCCTCGTCCCGGAAGACGCCTTCGCCCCTGTAGGACGACTGCTCACCGCCTGAATAAGACTGTTCGGCCCCTGGGTAGGGCTGTTCGCCGTTCGGGAACTTGTCGTCCGAGTGCCCGAGCGGGGCCTCGTTGCCGGCGTGCTGCGGTTCGCGGCCTTGGGCCTCCGGGCGGCCGCCGGGACGCAACGGGCCGAGGGTGCGGTCGTTGAGATGGGAGTGCGGCGGCCGCCCTTGGGGCTCGCCGCCGTAGCCCTCCTGGCCCCCGTAGCTCGGGTAGCCGCGGCCTTCGTAGGGCGCAGGTCCGCGCCCGCCGGGGCCCGCACCGTACGCGGGCGGGCGGGGAGCGGCCGGGTACGACCCCCGGTCGTCGTCCTGAGCCTGTGGATAACCTCCGGGCAAACCGGGGTTGTGGGTAACTCCCGACTGCGACCGGTATCCCTGGTCTGTGTACGGCTGTTCCGGATACGGGCGGTCGGGACGTTCCGCGTAGGACGACTGGTCTCCGTACGGCTGCTCCCCGTAGGGCTGCTCCGTATAAGAACGGTCTCGATCCCGGTCGCGCTCGTCGTGCGCCCGCTCTCCGTAGGGCTCGCCATAAGAAGGAGTGGGCTCGTGCATGCCGGGCCCTGCGCCCGGCCCGGGAATCGGCGCGGACATGGGCTCGCCCGCCCCCGGACGGGCACCCCCCGGGGGCTCCGGCTGGACGGTCACCGCGACCCGGATCTCCCTGCCCAGCTCGCGGGAAAGAGCCTGCGTGATGAGGTTGCGCAGGCGCGTTTCAAGCGCGTCCTTGGCGAATTCGTTCGGCGCGGCGAGCAGTGCCGTTCCCTCGACGAGGGCCAGCGGGCGGACCATGGGCAGCCATGCTCGGTAGCTCGGCGACAGATCGCTCTCGGAGAGCGCGGTGAGGGTGCGGGCCCAGACCGATCCAAGATCCTGACCGTCCATGCGCAAGGTCCCCTCCCCACAACTCCGCCGAACGGAGCACCTGAATGCCCGGCTTTCCCGCGGGATGCACGCGCCTCACAGGACACTGCCGCGACGCGGAAGACTTACTCTCTCACGAGTTGTCCACAGAGTTGTCCACATGCTGTGCATAGGCATGGGGGACCCTGTGTAAAACCCGGAAGGCGGGTTCAGGGGAATGCGGTCGACGAGGGGCCCGGCCTTCGTGAGGGCCGGTGCGGAGTGACTCTTGAACGGGGGGCTTGAGGGCTGAGCGCCGACATCGGATTCGTCGAAGGAAGTGTCGGCTCGCCTCGTCGACCTTAACCGCTGCCGGACACGGCCGCAACACGGTCACCAGCGATCCCGCCCGTCCGGCGGAGCCTTGCGCCGGGAGCCCTCGCGGCCGCGCAGCGGGAGCAACCGCGGCGGCGGCCTCCGTTTGACCGGCCCCCTAGGTACCCCGTAACGTTCTGAGGTCGAGTCGCATCGACGGAGATGCCGCGTGCCCGCCGGCTGCCCCTCAGGAAAGCTCGGGTGGGCCCCCGCTGCGGGGGACCGTACACGGCCCTCGGTGCGAGTTTTCGAGCGTCAAGTCCTCAGACGAACCGACCGCAGCACTGGAGCCTCAAGTGAGCAAGCGTACCTTCCAGCCGAACAACCGTCGTCGCCACAAGAAGCACGGCTTCCGGCTGCGCATGCGCACGCGCGCGGGCCGCGCGATCCTTTCGAACCGGCGCGGCAAGGGCCGCGCCCGCGTCGCGGTCTGATCCCACCCTCATAGTGCTGCCGTCCGGAAACCGGATGCGGCGGCGGGACGACTTCTCGTTGGCCGTCCGGCGCGGACGCCGCGCCGGACGGCCAAACGTCGTCGTTCACCTGCTGCGCCCGGAAGAGTGCCGACCGGCGGCGGCGCGGCCGCTGGTCGGGTTCATCGTGGCGCGCACCGTCGGCAACGCCGTGGTTCGCAACACGACCCGGCGCCGGCTCCGCCACCTGATGCGCCCGCACCTCGACCGCCTCCCAGCGGGTAGCCTGCTCGTAGTGCGCGCCAACCCCCGTGCGGGAGCGGCGCGACCAGACGAACTGGCCGCGGATCTGGAGTCGGCGCTCGACCGGCTGCTGCGGCCCGCGTCCAAGGGGCGAAGATGAGGAGTCCGCAGGGGACCGAGTTCCCCGCGCAGCACCGGACGGGCCACCCGGGTCCCGTCGCGGCCGTGCTGATCCTTCTCGTCCGCGCCTACCGCCGCTTCTTGAGCCCCCTGCTCGGGCAGCAGTGCCGCTTCCAGCCCAGCTGCAGCGCGTACGGCCTGGAGGCCCTCCAGGTGCACGGGGCGCTGCGCGGCACGTGGCTGACGGCCCGCCGGATCGCGCGGTGCCAACCCTTCCACCCAGGCGGTCACGACCCGGTACCGCCGAAGAGGACGCCGGAACAGCGCGCGGCGGCTTCCTCGAACTCCGGCCGCGAGGAGAGCGGCCCCGCCCTAGCAGAGCCCAAGGAGCTGCCCGGTGCTTGATTGGTTGTACGAGATCGTCTCTCAGCTCATCGTGTGGATCCACACGGGGCTCAGTACGGTCGTCCCCAAGGACAGCGGATGGGCGTGGGGCGGTTCGATCATCCTCCTCACCGTCCTCCTTCGGCTGCTCCTCGTCCCTCTCTTCGTGAAGCAGATCCACGCTTCGCGGAAGATGCAGGAGCTGAACCCGAAGGTTCAGGCGCTGCGCAAGAAGTACAAGAACGACAAGCAGCGCCTCAACCAGGAGGTCATGAAGCTCTACCAGGAGAACGGCGCCAACCCGCTGTCGGGCTGCCTGCCGCTCCTGGTGCAGATGCCCATCTTCATCGGGTTGTTCCAGACGCTGAAGCAGATCTCGGACGCCAAGCCGGGGCAGAGCGTCTTCGCCGTCTCGTCCGACCTGGTGGCGAGCGCGCAGAACGCGAACATCTTCGGCGCCCACATCCCGGACACGTTCCTGAACGCCTGGGGCACCGACCCCAAGAGCTGGACGGCGATCGTCGTCACCGGCATCGCCGTGGTGATCAGCTCCGTCACGACCTTCTTCACCGTCCGGGCCAGCATGAAGCGGCAGCCCGTCGCGGACGAGGCCAACCCGATGATGCAGGCGCAGAAGATGATGGTCTTCCTGGCGCCGCTGTTCGGCCTCTTCGGCCTCGGCTTCCCGCTGGGCGTCCTCATGTACTGGGTGACGTCCAACAGCTGGACCCTGGCGCAGCAGCACTACATCTACAAGCGGTACCCACCGCCCGGCACGGACGGCGAGGCCGCGGCGGCCACGGCCAAGACGGGGCCGAAGACGGGCCCCAAGACCGCCGGGTCCAAGGCGGGGGCGTCCAAGAACGGCCAGGCGGCGCCGTCCGGGATCAAGGCGAAGCTGAAGAAGGAGCCGGAGCCGGAGCCCGAGCCCGAGGACAAGCCGAAGGTCGTGCGCAACCAGCCGACCCGCAAGTCGCGCAGCAAGCGCAGCGGCACCCAGAAGCGCTAGTTTTGGACCCCGAGCATGTGCCGGAGAAGGAGAGCCCGTTGAGCCAGACCGACACCACCGAGGTCGACGTCCAGGCGCTCGAACAGGAAGGCGAGATCGCCGCCGACTACATCGAGGGCCTGCTGGACATCGGTGACTACGATGGCGACATCGACATGGACGTCGAGGGCGAGCGCGCCATGGTCGCCGTCGTCGGAGGTGCCCTGGACGAGCTGGTCGGCAAGCGCGGCGAGGTGCTGGAGGCCCTCCAGGAGCTCACCCGGCTCGCCGTCCACCGCCAGACCGGCAACCGCACCCGCCTCATGCTGGACATCGGCGGCTACCGCGAGCGGCGCCGCGCCGAGCTGACCAAGCTCGGGACGGACGTCGCGAACGAGGTCCAGCAGTCCGGCGAGCCCAAGCCGCTCGCCCCGATGACCCCGTTCGAGCGCAAGATCGTCCACGATGCCGTCGCCGCCGCGGGCCTCCGCAGCGAGTCCGAGGGCGAGGAGCCCGACCGCTACGTGGTCGTCTCCCCCGCCTGACCCGCACGGCTTCACCACGGCCCCGACCGGACCCCGGTCGGGGCCGTCGCCTTTCCGGACGGAACCGGCCTTCTTCTTCGGGCATGAGAGGGCCCCGCGCCCTGGCCGGCGCGGGGCCCTGGGGAGCTCGGTGTGCACCGCCGCCCTGGCACACCGAGCGGGTTCTCGGTACTACCGCCGTGCGGTCCGGCGCCAGCGGCGGCGCGGGACGCCGACACCGGTGTCGACCGTGTTCTGCACTGCCGGGTCCTGAGCGTTGGCGGGATCCTGCGCGTACGCCGGGTCCTGCGGATGGCCGTGGGTGACTCCCCTGTCCGCCGGATGTTCGACCACGCGTTCGATCCGCTCGGCGGGACGGCCACCGGGCGGCGGCGGGTCCTCGATGATGTGCTCCTCGCGGACCACCGTCCCCGGCTCGTCGCCGTAGGCGGGATCGGCCCCGGCCACACGTCCGGCCGCGCGGCGCGGCCGGGTGTACCTGAGCGTGAATCCCATGCTGATCAGGCCGACCAGGATCAGGATCCATCCGACCATGTGGATGTCGAGGCCGCTGAGGTCAACGCGGATGGCGAAAGCCAGGATCGCCCCGAGGGCGATGAATGCGAGACTGACTCCGATTCCCATGTGTCGGAGCTCCTTCCGGGGGGACGGACGAGCGTCACGGCAGCTTGTACCCGGCCCTCGGCGATTATGCGGCGGGGTCATGTGGTTCTCGCCATAGCGCAAGGGTCGTCCCACTCCGGCGTCCCAGGAACGTTGCGCGTGCACGGCCGCACCGGGTTTTGTGGAACGATTCGTCTGGTGGGGACTGCACGTGAGGTATTCGGTGACGCGCTGCCGATCGCGGAGCGCTATGCGGCGTTCCTTGCCAAGGCCGGGGTCGAACGCGGGCTCATCGGGCCGCGCGAGGCCGACCGGCTCTGGGAACGCCATCTGATCAACTGCGCGGTGGTCTCGTCGGCGGTACCGGAGGACGCCCAGGTCGTCGACATCGGCTCGGGCGCGGGGCTCCCCGGCATCGTCCTGGCCATCGTCCGGCCCGACCTGCGGGTCACCCTGCTGGAGCCGCTGCTGCGGCGCACGACGTTCCTGAACGAGTGCGTCGAGCTGCTCGAGCTGCGGAACGTCGACGTCCGGCGGGCCCGGGCCGAGGACGTGGTCGAGGAGTTCGCGGTGGACGTCGCCACGGCACGCGCCGTCGCGCCCCTCGAACGCCTGGCCGGGTGGGCGCTGCCGCTGCTGCGTCCGGGCGGTGAGCTCCTCGCGCTCAAGGGCGAGCGGGCCGCGGCCGAACTGCAGGAGGCGGAGCCGCTCCTGAAGGGCTTCGGAGTGCGCTCGGCGGAACTGCTGCAAGTCGGGCGCGGTATGGTCGATCCGCCGACAACACTCGTCCGTGTGGTCGCCGGCCGAGGTGAGGTTGTCGGGCGACGGCAGCGCGCCCCCCGGCGCGCCAAAGGGTCGAGGAAGAGGTCTTCATGAGCACGGGACCAGGACTGGGCAGGCCTGACCGCGCCGACGAATCCCCCGACGAACAGCCGTCCGGCCCGGGCCTGCCCGGCGCGGACGAGGGCGCCCCGGCGCCCGTCTCCGGTGGGACGCGGCCGGACCCGGGATCATCGCCGGGCACCGCACCCTCCGGGCACGCGATGTGGGGTAACACGACGTCCGGTACCGCGGAGAACGTCGGTTACGTGCCGACGAACGCCGGCGCGCAGCCGCCGGGCTCGCGCACCGGACCAACTCAGGGGGAGTCAGAACTCGTGCGAGAGGCGCTGCGGGACGCCAAGGTTTCACATGAAACAGCCGTCACCGCGCTCAAGGCGATGGCGGGTCGCAGGGAACGGGAGTGGCCGCGGCCCGACAGATGCCGGCTCATCACCATCGCCAACCAGAAGGGAGGCGTCGGCAAGACCACCAGCTCGGTGAACATCGCCGCCTCCCTCGCCATGCACGGCGCGCAAGTACTGGTGGTCGACCTCGACCCGCAGGGCAACGCGTCCACCGCCCTCGGCGTCGAACACCACGCCGAGGTCCCGTCGATCTACGAGGTGCTGATCGAGGACATGGCGCTGGCCGACATCATCGTCCCGGCGCCCGAGATCCCCAATCTCTTCTGCGCGCCGGCCACGCTCAACCTCGCGGGCGCGGAGATCGAGCTCGTCTCCAAGGTGGCCCGCGAGTCGCGCCTCCAGCGCGCGCTGGACGCCTACGACATCGAGAAGTTCGACTACGTGCTGATCGACTGCCCGCCGTCGCTCGGCCTGCTCACCGTGAACGCCCTCGTCGGGGGCGACGAGCTGCTCATCCCGATCCAGTGCGAGTACTACGCCCTGGAGGGCCTCGGCCAGCTCATCCGGACCGTCGACCTCGTGAAGGCGCACCTCAACCAGAAGCTGAGGGTGTCGACCATACTGCTGACGATGTACGACGCCCGGACCCGCCTCGCCGCGCAGGTCGCCGAGGACGTCCGGACCCACTTCGGCGACGTCGTGCTCAACACGGTGATCCCCCGCAGCGTCCGGGTGTCCGAAGCGCCCAGCTACGGACAGTCCGTCATGACCTACGACCCCGGTTCGAGCGGCGCCCTCGCCTACAGCGAGGCCGCCTCGGAGATGGCCCACGGAGGAGCTGTCCAGTGAGCCAGCAGCGACGCGGTCTGGGCAGGGGCCTCGGTGCCCTCATTCCCACCGCCCCGCCCACGACGGCGTCCGCCGAGCCGAACGGCGCGGGAGAGCCGGGATACCCCGGCGGCCCCGTCTCGAACGGCACGGTCGCTCCCGCACCGCCACTCGAGCCGGTCGCCGGAGCCCATTTCGCGGAACTGCCCGTCCGCTCCATCGCGGTCAACCCGCGCCAGCCCCGCGAGCACTTCGACGATCAGGCCCTGGAGGAGCTCGCCGAGTCGATCGGCATCGTCGGCCTGCTGCAGCCGATCGTCGTCCGCAAGTCCTCCGCGGAGGAGCACGACTACGAACTCATCATGGGCGAGCGTCGCTGGCGCGCGTCGAAGATGGCCGGGCTGGACGTCATCCCGGCGATCGTCCGCGACACCGGCGACAACGACCTGCTCCGTGACGCGCTCATGGAGAACCTCCACCGGCAGCAGCTCAACCCGCTGGAGGAGGCGGCCGCGTACCAGCAGCTGCTGCAGGACTTCGGCGCCACCCACGAGCAGCTCGCCACCCGGATCGGCCGGTCGCGGCCGCACATCACCAACACGCTCCGCCTGCTGAACCTGCCGCCCGCCGTCCAGCGCCGGGTGGCGGCGGGAGTGCTGTCCGCCGGCCACGCCCGCGCGCTGCTCTCCCTCGACAGCGTCGAGGCCCAGGAGCACCTGGCGCAGCGGATCGTGCAGGAGGGCCTCTCCGTGCGCGCGCTCGAAGAGATGATCGCGCTCCGCGAGGTCGAGGACGAGCCGAAGGCGCCGCGCCAGGGCCGCCGCAAGCAGCCGGTGGCCCCCGGTCTCAGGGAACTGGCCGACCGCCTCTCCGACCGCTACGAGACCAAGGTCCGCGTCGACATGGGCCGCAACAAGGGCAAGATCGTCGTTGAGTTCGCCACCCTGGAAGACCTGGACCGCATCATCAAGTCCATGGCCCCCGAGGACGAGGGCGTAGACGACTCCTAGCTCCCGCCCACCCCAAGCGCCCCGGACCCCAAGGCCCGGGGCGCTTCTCGTTCCCGCCCCACGTTTCCCGTGAAACATCCCCCGCCCGGCAGCGCTCGATCGACCAATACGGCCGCCCGTCGCACCATGACTCGCCAGACGCCGCAGCCGCCCTTACCCGACTCCCACCGAACTTCCTGGGTCAACTGGCCCCCTGCGTCGCTGCGGCGCGAGATGTGCCCCCCGGCGCCCGAACCTTCTTCTACGTCCCCGCGAAGCGAGAAGTTCGTTCGCACGGCGAGGTTGGGGTGCTTGCACATCAAGGCACGCGGAGGAAGTTTCACGGGAAACCGTCCACCTGTAGTCCGCTGGCCAGGGAACCGGGGGCGTACGACCGGCCCCTCCATCACCCGCGGGTGGCCGTGTTCATCTCACGTGGATGCATTCTCTGCGGCCGTGCCCAACAGGCGGCGAAAGAAGATCCTCTCATTCGTTCTGATGAGCGGGCCGGCGCGCGTGATGGACCGCTAACTACCGCAACCAGGTACCTAGCTAGTGACGTCGAGTAGGGAGTCCAGCGAGCGTCTGTGTGCCTGGTGTGTCGACGCAGTCTGGGGATTTGTGTGGCTACTGTCGCAATCTGCCCTCTCCTCGTGCGAGCGAGGGGGTGCTGTTTCACGTGAAACAGGGGCGCAGTGCCCGCACGCAGCCTCGACGGCGGGGGTGAAGTTGCGCTCGGACCTCTCCCTCCGGCGGTCCTCGTAGGTGCCCCGATGAAGTGGCTTCCTGGTGTCCTGAGGCGTGCTCTTGCGGCCCACGCGCTCCCAAGCCCACCGGAGCACTCGTTGTGCTCCCTGAGCGCGCCCGCTGACTGGCCGCGATCCGCAGTGCCGCGCGGGAGGCGGACCGGCGGCCCCTGCGACCGGAGTCCGGTGAACGCGACGATGCTGGCGGCGGCTCGGAGCAACGTCTGAGATGACGCGCGAATGCTGCTGCCGGACCGGGAAGGGGCAGCGGACGGCAGTTGGAGTCGCATTGCTCCGGCCGCCGATGCCCCACAACGCGCTCTAGCGCATGCAGACGGAGGGGTGGGGGGACGCGCCCACCCGAAGTACCGAGCCCGTGTGACGAACGCTGAGACGCAGATCAGGGCCCCTCCAGCCTGTGATGGTGGCGGCTGGACCGCGTCTGCCGTCCCAGAGAGAACGGCGAGCTCGAACACTGCTCGGCTTCTTCGCCGATCGCCCCCGGTATTCGCAACATCAGGGCAAGGGGGAGGTCCAGCCCTCGTTTTGACCGCACCAAGATTGCGCCTCGTTCTGCCCTGCAGTTGCTGGCGACGCGCGGGGTGAACGGCGGGTCCGTGTGCTGCTGACGGTCGCGTCATCGGGAGGGCGGCGGAGCGAGCGCAGCGGTGGTCGCGTTCGGCCACACGTCGTCGGCGGCCTCGGAGGGTTGGCCGTGGAGCGGAGGCGTGTCGGCGGGGTGGGTCAGCGGAGGTGGGACTGGAGGAGGGATTCGCAGACTTCGCCCAGGTCCAGGTCGGCGACGCTGATGGCTCGGGGGAGGAGGCTGGTCTCCGTCATGCCGGGGGCGACGTTGACCTCCAGGAAGTGGACCTCGCCGTCGGGGGAGACGATGAGGTCGGTGCGGGAGAGGTCGCGCAGGCCGAGGGCGCGGTGGGCGGTGATGGCGGCCGCGGCGGCGCGGGCGGTCGCTTCGGGGGTGAGGCGGGCCGGGGTGATGAACTCGGTGTCGCCGGCGTCGTAGCGGGCCGTGTAGTCGTAGCGGCCGCCGGGGGCGACGATCTCGACGGCGGGCAGGGCGGTCGGGACGCCGTCGCGCTCGATGACGCTGACCGCGACCTCGGTGCCGCTGATGTGGCGCTCGACGAGGGCCGCGTCGCCGTAGGCGAAGCAGCCGACCATGGCGGCGGACAGTTCGGACGCCTCGCGGACGACGGAAGCGCCCAGGGCCGAGCCGCCGCGGGTCGGCTTCACGAACAGGGGGAGCCCGAGGCCGCGAATGATCTGGTCCAGGACGGCCGCCGCGCCGAGGTCGTGGAAGATCTCCTTCGGCAGGGCGACGGAGCCGGGCGTCCGCAGGCCCGCGCGTCGCACGACGGACTTGGCGGTCGGCTTGTCCCAGACGACACGACACGCGTCCGGACGGGCGCCGACATAGGGGACGTTCAGCAGTTCGAGGACGTCGCGGATCGAGCCGTCCTCCCCCGCCGCGCCGTGCAGGACGGGGAAGACGACGTCCGGCGGGTCGTCGGTCAGGGAGTCCAGGAGTGTCGCGTCGGCGTCGCGGAGCTCGACCGGGATGTCGCGGGCCCGCAGCGCGTCGGCGACGCGCCGGCCGGAGCGGAGCGAGACCTCGCGCTCGTAGGAGAGTCCTCCGGCGAGGACGACGACATGCCCGAGTTCCAAGATGCCCCTCGTTTCACGTGAAACAGTCAGACGATGCCCGGGCCCGGCGTCTGGACGCCGGTGGACGAGCCGCCGCTGGTGGTGCCGAAAGTGTCCCGGAGCCGGATCTCCTGCTCCACCACTCCGGCCAGCCGGCGGACGCCCTCGCGGATCCGGTGCGGCTCGGGGAAGCAGTAGGACAGGCGCATGTGCCGGTGGCCGGTGCCGTCCGCGTAGAAGCCGGTACCGGGGACGTAGGCGACGCGCTCGGCGATCGCGCGGGGGGCCATCGCCTTGGCGTCCAGGCCCTCGGGCAGGGTCAGCCAGACGAAGAAGCCGCCGGCGGGGCGTGTCCAGGTGCAACCGTCGGGCATGAGCTGGTCGAGGGACTCAAGCAGCGCGTCACGGCGCGTCCGGTACAGCTCCCGGAAGTCCTTGATCTGCTCCCGCCACGGCTGCGTGGTGAGGTACTCGCGGACGGCGAGCTGCGAGAAGTTCGACGGGCACAGGATCGCGGACTCGGCGGCCAGCACGAGCTTCGCCCGCACCGCGTGCGGCGCCAGCACCCAGCCGACGCGGAGCCCGGAGGCGATCGTCTTGGAGAACGAGCCGAGGTAGATGACGCGGTCGGCGTCGTCCGCGCGCAGGGCCCGCATGGGCTCGCCGTCGAAGCCGAGGAGCCCGTACGGGTTGTCCTCAATGATCAGCACGTCGTACTCGGCGCAGATCTCCAGGATCTGGGCGCGGCGGGCGGTGGTGAGGGTGACGCCCGCGGGGTTCTGGAAGGTCGGGACGGTGTAGAGGAACTTGACGCGGCGTCCCTGGGTGCGGAGGCGGGCCAGGGTCTCGCGCAGCGCGGACGGGACGAGGCCGCCCTCGTCCAGCGGCACGTGCACCACGTCGGCCTGGTAGGCGGCGAACGTGCCGAGCGCGCCCACGTAGGACGGGGCCTCCGCGAGGACCACGTCGCCGGGGTCGACGAAGATCTTCGTGATGAGGTCGAGCGCCTGCTGCGCGCCGACGGTCACGACGACGTCCTCCGCGGACGCCTGGACGCCCTCCAGGGACATGACCTCGCAGATGTGCTCGCGGAGCTGCTCGTCGCCCTGGGCGGAGCCGTACTGGAGGGCCTCGGCGCCCTTGCCGGCGACGAGTTCGCCGATCATCCGGCCGACGGCGTCGAGGGGGAGCGCCGAGACGTAGGGCGCGCCGCCCGCGAGCGAGACGACCTCGGGGCGGGCGACCATCGCGAACAGGGCCCGGATCTCCGACGGCACCATGCCGGCGGCACGGGCGGCGTAGCGATCGGCATAGGCGTCCGTACGCGAGTGCTGTTCCACGAAGTACCTCCGAGGCGAATCGGCTTCCCTGCAAACTACGTCATGGCCGCCGAGGCGAGGCCCGTGGGTGTGGCGTGCCGCGGCATTGGGGAAACTCCTGTCCGATACGATGCCCGCGGGTCCCGGATGGTTGCCGGGAACTTCCGCCGCCACGGGTCCAGGCCGGCGGGCGAGGATCGCAACAGGGGGTGCCGACCCGGTGTCGCGTCGTCTCGTCAACATCACGCTGGACAATCTCGATGATCTGCCGCACCGCTGCCGCGGCTGCGTGTTCTGGGAGCTGGACCCGGTGAGCCGGGACCGGGCCCTGGAGAGCGGCGACGCGGGCCTGGAGAAGGAGGCGTGGATCTCCTCCACCCTTCTGGAGTGGGGCAGCTGCGGCAAGATCGTTTACGTGGACGACGTCCCTGCGGGGTTCGTCATGTTCGCCCCGCCGCTCTACGTGCCGCGTTCGGTGGCGTTCCCGACGAGCCCGGTGAGCGCCGACGCGGTGCTGCTGATGACGGCGCACATCGTGCCGGAGTTCTCGGGCGGCGGCATCGGCCGGATGCTCGTCCAGGGGGTCGCGAAGGACCTGACGCGGCGCGCCGTGAAGGCGATCGAGGCGTTCGGCGACCTGAAGGGCGAGGAGGGCGGGTGCATGGTGCCCGCCGACTACCTGCTGTCGGTCGGGTTCAAGACCGTCCGGCCGCACCACCGGTACCCGCGGCTGAGGCTGGAGCTGAAGTCGGCGCTGTCGTGGCGTGAGGACGTCGAGGTGGCGCTAGAGCGGCTCCTGGGCTCCATGACCCCAGAAGGGGCGCTACGGCCCGTCTGAGGCGCTCTGAACGGCGCATGGCCCGCACTCCGGGGAGTGCGGGCCACACGTTCGCGGTCGCCGCGGGCGGCGGTCCGAGAAGGCTCAGATGAACTCGGCGAGATCCTTCAGCAGGGCGGCCTTCGGCTTGGCGCCCATGATCTGCTTGACGACCTCTCCGTCCTTGTAGACGTTCATCGTCGGGATCTGCATGACGCCGTACCGCTGCGGGACCTGCGGGTTCTCGTCGATGTTCAGCTTGACGATCTGGAGCTTGTCGCCGTGCTCCTTGGAGATCTCCTCCAGGATCGGCGCCACCATCCGGCAGGGGCCGCACCATTCCGCCCAGAAGTCAACGAGAACGGGCTTGTCGCTCTCCAGGACCTCGGACGCGAAGTCGGCGTCGCTCACGGCTTTCATCGGTCTCCTTCGGTTCTCGCGCGGGCGGGGACGCTCCCCCGCCCGATGCAGCCCGCCGCGACGGGCCCGGCCCGGCGTCCGCGCCGGGCCGGCGCCGCATGGTCGGTGGCGCGGTCAGGCCTGCGGGACGGTCTCGGCGGCGTCCTGGTCCTGCAGCCAGCGCTCGGCGTCGATGGCGGCCGAGCAGCCGCTGCCCGCGGCGGTGATGGCCTGCCGGTAGATGTGGTCGACCACGTCACCGCAGGCGAACACGCCGGGAATCTTCGTCTTCGTCGTGGGGGCGTCGACCAGCAGGTAGCCGTCGGTGTCGGTCTCCAGCTGCCCGGCGAACAGGTCGCTGCGCGGGTCGTGGCCGATCGCGATGAACAGGCCGGTGATCTCCAGGGCGGACTCCGAGCCGGTACCGGTGTCGCGGACGGTCACGCCGGTCACCCGGTCCTCGCCGTGGATCGCGGCGATTTCGCTGTTCCACAGGAACTTGATCTTCTCGTTGGCGAACGCCCGGTCCTGCATGATCTTGGACGCGCGCAGCTCGTCCCGCCGGTGGACCACGGTCACCGAGCGGGCGAACTTCGTCAGGAAGATCGCCTCTTCCATCGCGGTGTCGCCGCCGCCGACGACGGCGATGTCCTGCTCGCGGAAGAAGAACCCGTCACAGGTGGCGCACCAGGAGACGCCGCGGCCGGACAGCCGCTTCTCGTCCGGCAGCCCCAGCTCGCGGTACCCGGAGCCGGTCGCGACGATCACGGTCCTGGCGAGGTAGGTCTCGTCGCCGACCTTGACGACCTTCGGGTCGGCGGTCAGGTCGACCTCGGTGACGTCGTCGGTGATGAGCTCGGCGCCGAACCGCTCGGCCTGCTTGCGCAGGTTGTCCATCAGGTCGGGGCCCATGATCCCGTCGGGGAAGCCGGGGAAGTTCTCCACGTCGGTGGTGTTCATCAGCGCACCGCCGGCCGTCACCGACCCCTCGAACACCAGCGGCTTCAGGTCGCCGCGGGCCGCGTAGACGGCGGCCGTGTAGCCCGCGGGGCCGGAGCCGATGATGATGACGTTACGGACGTCGCTCACAGTTCTTGCCTCTCCTCGTTGGCCGTCGGTGCCGCACGACCCGGCCTCACAGTCGCGTCAACCGATCCTAGGGCCCGCTGATTCCCCGGTACGCGGCGCCGGGCCGTCCACCAGCGGCACGAGGGTCCGGGCGGCGCTCTAGGCTTGGCCCATGGCACGCATTCTCCTCCTCCACTCGATGTACGGGCTGCGGCCCGCGGTGCACCAGGCGGCCGACCGGCTCCGTGCCGCCGGGCACGAGGTGCACGCCCCCGACCTCTACGACGGGCGCGTCGTCGACGAGGCCGAGGCCGGGATCGAGATCAAGGACGAGATCGGGCGGGACGAGCTGCTGCGCCGCGCCGTCGTGGCGGCCGCGCCGCTCACCGGGGAGGGCGGGCTCGTCTACGCGGGGTTCTCGCTCGGCGGCTCCATCGCCCAGAACCTCGCGTTCGCCGACGACAAGGCGGGCGGCCTGCTGCTGATGCACGGCACGTCCGACATCGCGGAGGACGCGTCCACCGACATCCCGGTGCAGCTGCACGTCGCCGATCCCGACACCTGGGAGCCCGTCGACTGGCTCAACGCGTGGTACCTGCAGATGCGCAAGGCGGGCGCTGACGTGGAGGTGTTCCGCTACCGCGGCGCGGGCCACCTGTTCACCGACCCCGACCTGCCCGACTACGACGCCGAAGCGGCCGAGCGGGCCTGGACGACGGCCCTCGACTTCCTCGCCTCGCTCTGACGACGCCCTGCGGACGCGGCGTAGCGGCGTGCAACCCCGGCACCACCGCCGCTGCTCCACGAACTTCGCAGGAAGATCGGGCGTCCCATGGGGAGGCAGGACGTCTCAGGCGGTCCGTGTGCCATGTGAGAGGCCATGGACGGGGTCGGCCGTCCATGGCCTTCAGACGTGCGGGCACCCGGGTCAGGGCGTTGGCGGGTCAGGCGTTCTTGAGCTGCTTCAGCAAGTGATGGGCCTGCGGGGAGCAGTCCGGTCCGACGACCCAGATGTTCCGCTTACCGGGCCGGTCGCCGTTCGCCGCGATGATGATCGCGGGCTGTCCCTCGTATTTCGCCTGGTCGACGAGCAGGAGCTGCTGCTCGCCGGCGACGCCCGTGACGCAGCCGCGGAGCCGGGCGCCGGGCGCGGCGGCATCGGCGCGCATCTCCTGCTCGCCCGAGACGACGCCGCCGACCTGGTCGCCCAGCGTGCCCGACCGGTAGTCGGTGCCGCTCTGGGCGACCTTGAACGCGGGTTCCGGTGCTCCGGGGGCCGCCTTCGGCACCCCTGGGCCGGGATCGGTCAGGGAGCGATGCGGGGCCGGGTGCCGGGCGGCGCCGTCGCTGCTGCTTGCGCCGTCCATTGCGATCTTGCCGACCGTCGCTCCGCCGCCGAGCACGACCACCGTCGCCGCGGCCGCCGACAGTATCCGCCAATGCCGCCTTCCGCGCCGTTGCTCCAGGCTCGCCACGGTGGCGGTGTGCATCGACTCCGCCGCGATGGCGGTGTCGATGCGTTCGGCCAGTTCGGCGGGCATGGACGGCACCGGGGCCTCCGCCAGGATCCGGGAGACGTCCGCGAGGTCGGCGGACAGTCCACGGCAATCGGCGCAGGTTTCTAGGTGTGCGTTGACGGAGGCGGCTTCGTCGTCTTCGAGAAGTCCCTCGGCCAGGTCGGCCAAGACGTCGTAGTCAAGGTGCGCGGGGTTCACTTGGGCATGCCACCTCCTTCCACACCTCCGACGTTCCTGGGCTCCCGTCGGTTCCGGTGGTGGACGAGAAGGGGCGCGAGCCGGGCGCGGCCCCGCGCGCACCGGCTCTTGATCGTTCCGGGCGGGACCTCCATGACCTGTGCGGCGTCGTCGACGGAGTAGCCCATCATGTCGACGAGGACGAGGGCGGCCCGCTGCTCGTACGGCAGCTGCTCCAGGGCGGTGCGGACGTCGAGGGAGACGCCGTGCGCGTCGGTCGGGTCGGGCATCTTGGGCGCGACGGCGTCGAAGGTCGCGTCGTCGCCCATGGGCGTCGCCGGGCGGACGGACTTGCGCCGGACGCGGTCGAGGCAGGCGTTCACCACGATGCGGTGCAGCCAGGTGGTGACGGCGGCGTCCCCGCGGAAGCGCCCGGCGGCGCGGAAGGCCGAGAGGCACGCGTCCTGCAGTGCGTCCGCCGCCTCCTCCGGGTCGCCGAGCGTGCGCAGCGCGACCGCCCACATGCGGTCGCGGTGGCGGTGCACGAGTTCGGCGAAGGCGTGCGGGTCCCCCTCGGAGTGCCGGGCGAGGAGCTCCTTGTCGGGCACTTCGCCTACGCGACGCATGCTCACCGACGTCATGAGCGACCGCTTTCTCGTTCGGGACGCCCGCTTGGCGCCGGGCGTCCGCGACCGGCTGCTGAGGTAGGCACCACGTGATCCTGGGGGCGAGGGGACAAACTGCTCACAGGCACGATACAGACATGCGCCGCTCCACGTCACAGCTCACATCGGCCCACTGCCGGAACGTGATCAGCCGGCCGCTCCGTGGACGGCGATCTCGCCGAGCCGCCCCTTGAACGGCCCGCCGGGCAGCTTGGTGAACCAGACGAGCACGTACCGGCCCGTGGCCTGCGGGTTCGCGGCGAAGGCCACCTCGCCGCCGTTGGGGGTCTGCTCTCCGACGCGCTTGAGGTCGGTCGGGGACTGCGAGTCGCCGACGCGGACCTGCAGCACGCCCCCGCTCACCGGGGAGTAGACCTTCACGTTGGCGACCTTGACGGGCTTGCCCATGTCGAGCAGGACGCCGAGGCCCTTGGAGTACCGGCCGAAGTCGGAGTCGGCGTAGCTCTGGGTCTCCCAGTCGCCGCCGGGCTTTCCGTCGATGATGGACGCGAGGTTCTTGCCGATCGCGCCGTCGACGTGGCCGCCCACAGGGCGTTGGGCGGGTAGGACGTTCTGCGGGGTGAGCTTCGCGATGGACGGCTTGGGCGGCGAGCTCGTCTGGGAGTTGTCGGTGGCGCCGCCCCCCTTGGGGTCGTCGTCGCCGCCGGGGCCGGACAGCGCCCAGGCGCCGAGCCCGACGATGACGGTCAGCGCGGCCGCCGCGATGCCGATCAGAGCGCGGTTGGCCGGACGCTTGGGGCCACCGTGGCTGTGCGCGGGCGTGGTCCGCGTGGAGGTGCTCGGCGGCGGAGGCGGGGCGGCGTGCCGCTGGGCGCGCGCACGCGGCGGCGGGACGTGCGAGGCCGTGGGCGGTTCGGGCGGGGGCCGCCGGTGCGGCTGCTGCGGCGGCGGTGCCGCTGGGCGCCTCGGCGGCGTCTGCCGCGGGGACGCCGGCGGGGCGTGGCCGAGCCCGGCGAACAGCGGCAGCGGGGTGCGCGGGACGCCGCGCAGCGCCTTGGCGAGGTCGGCGGGGGACGCGAGCGGTTCGCCCGTGCCGATGCCGAGGCAGCGGCAGACGATCGAGTCGATCCCGTGCGAGATGCCGGCCTGGACCTGGCGGGGCGCGTGCGGGACGCCGTCGGACGCCGGCGCGGCGGGCAGCGCGGAGCCGTCCCCGTCGCCGGGCCAGTGGGCGGTGAGCGCCGCGTACAGCATCCGGCCGAGGCCGCGGACGTCCTCCGCGGCCGCGTCGTCGGAGGTGCGGTCGCACAGGACCGCGTCGGTGGCGACGCCGAGGATCTTGACGGTGCCGCCGGTCGTCCAGACCAGGTCGCGGGGGGTGAGGCAGAGGTGCGAGAGCCCGGCGGCGTGCGCGGCGGAGATCGCCTCGGACGCCTCGTACAGCAGCGTCGCGGCGCGGCCCGGCTCCAGCGGGGCCTTGGCGAGCATGCCCTCCAGGGGCTCTCCGGCCACCCATTCGCTGACGATGTAGGCGCTCTCCCCCGAGTCGTCGGCGTCGAACACCTGGGTCAGGCGGGGGTCGTTCAGCCGGCTGGCCGACCGTGCCGACGTGACCGCCTCGGCGATCCGGGGGAACTCGGGGTCGAAGGTGCGGACGGCTACCGCCCGCGCGAGGATCTCGTCGATGGCCTTCCAGAGCGACGAGCCGCCCGAGTCGCTGATGCGCTCCTCGAGCCGGTAGCGGCCGGCGAGACGGGTGCCGGGCTCGATGACTGACGTGCTCACGGCAACGTCCTGCACAGGTGGTCAGATCCCATGTTCGTGGCGTGGCAGCTTACGCCTCCGACCCTCCTCTTTGCGTTCCCCAGGGTGTCGCCCCGCAAGCCGTAGTCCCCCACATGGTAGTGGTTACTCACGCGAGTGGCCGCCTTATCGCCGCGCGTCCTTTTTTACTTTGCACGCCCCGGCAGCCGGCGGGCGAACGTGGCGATGGTCGTCTGGATCTCCTCCACGCGCATCAGCTTGGCGAACAGCACGTACAGCAGCCCGCCGCCGACGGACCCGGCGACCAGGGTGGCCAGCGCGGGCAGCATCGATTCGGTGCCGCCCAGGGCGTCCGCGACGGTGTGCGCGGCGTAGGCGAACCCGATCAGCGGCCAGATCGCGACGAGCAGCTTGAGGTGGCCGCCGACGATGCGGCGGCCGTCGATGCCGCCGAGCTTGCGGCGCATCACCAGCCAGCAGGCGATAGTCCCGACCAGGTTGCTGACGGCGAACCCGCCCGCGATGCCGACCACGATCCACTTGACGTCCAGGGCGTTGTAGGCGGTGAACGCCATGGCGATGTTGGTGGAGGTGACGACCAGGCCGATCAGGGCGGGCGTCCGGGTGTCGCCGTAGGCGTAGAAGACCCGCAGCATCAGCTGGTAGACGGAGAACGGGACCAGCGCGATGGCGAACATCTGCATGACCCGCGCGATCACCAGGGCGTCGTCGGGGGTGGTGTTGCCGTGCGCGAACAGCACGGTGGTGATCTCCGGTCCGAGCACCAGCATCAGCGCCGCCGCCGGCATGATGACCACAGAGGAGAGCCGGAGCCCGCTGGAGAACGCGGCGCGCACGTCGGCGGTCTTGCCCTCGGCGGCGAACCGGCTCATCCGCGGCAGCAGCGCGGTGATCACCGACACCCCGACGATCGCGTAGGGGAGCTGGAAGAGCTGGTAGGCGTTGAAGTACGGGGTGTAGCCGTAGCCCTCGCCCAGCCCCTGACCGAACGCGAGCCTCCCGGCCCGGTTGGTCAGCGCGGTGACGACGGCGAACGCGGCCTGGGCGGCGACGACGTACAGCAGCGTCCAGCCGGCCATCCGCCCGACCTCGCCGAGCTCGCCGCGGTGGAAGTCCAGACGGGGCCGCCACCGGAACCCGACGCGGCGCAGCGACGGCCACAGGGCGACCGTCTGCAGGACGATGCCGCCGGTCGTGCCGACGGACAGCAGCATGAGCTGCTGGTCGGAGATGGTGGACGGGTCGACGCGCCCGGTGGTGATCGCGAGGAACGCGCCGCCGACCGCGATCACGACGATGTTGTTCAGGACGGGCGCCAACATCGGCGCGCCGAAGCTGCCGCGCGTGTTGAGGATGGCCCCGGCGAACGCCCCGACGCCGTAGAAGAACAGCTGGGGCAGGAAGAACCGCGCGAACAGGACGGCGACGGTGCGCTGGTCACCGGTGTAGCTGCCCGCCAGGACGTCGATGAACAGCGGCGCGAGCAGCACCGCGACGACGGTGAGGACGCCGAGCCCGATCACCGCGAGGGTGAACACGCGCTGCTCGTACTGCTCCCCGGCGACCCGGTCGCGCTGCTTGGCCCGCACCAGCAGCGGGACGATGACGCTGGTGAGGATGCCGCCGAGCAGCAGGTCGTAGATCTGGTTGGGGATGGTGTTGGCGGTGTTGTAGGCGTTGGCGAGCAGTCCGGTGCCGAGCGCGGCGACGATGACGGCGGTGCGCAGGAAGCCGGTGACGCGGGACGCGAGGGTGCCCACGGCCATGATCGCGCCGGACTTCAGGATGCCGGACGAGCCCTTGCCCTCCTGCGGCGGAGGCGTGTCCACGACCGTGGTGTCGGCGTCAGGCACGCTTCCGCCGGGGAGGGGGATGTCAACCACCGTCTCGGCGGCGATGTTCGCCGCGCCCGGCGGCCGGCCCGTCTGCGGCCGGCCCGGGTACTGCGGCGGGGTCCTCGGGCCGGGCGCCTGAGGGCCCGGCCGCCGGCCCTGCGGCATCGGCCTCTGCGGGCGCGGTCCCTGGGGCGGGGGGCCCTGGGGCGGCGGGCCCTGCGGGTACCCCTGGGGGTCGCCCTGCGCCGGGTAGCCCTGTCCCGGGCGCCCCGGAGTATTCGGCGGAGGGTATCCCGGGCCCTGGGAGCCCGCCCCCTGGTTCCCCTGTCCCTGCCGATCCCATTCCGGTCGACCCGTCACCGGCTGCCTCCGCTTTCCGGCGGCGCCTCGCTCTGATGGCCCGCACTCCGACGCCCACGAAGAGTACGGCAAGTCCGCCGCCCGTGATGAGCAGGGCGAGGCGCCCGTACCCGGTCGTGGTGACCGTGATGGTCTCGCCGTCACCGTACGTCCGGCCGCCCGCGCCGGGAATCTGCAGATCGAGGCGGACGCCGAAGTTGCCGTTGCCGGCCGCCTGCGCCGGGATCCACCGCTGGGCCCGCTCCCCGGGTCCGAGCTCGATCACCGCGTCGTCGGGCTCCAGCTCGCCGAGCTTGAGCTTGGCGGTGTTCTCCGAGGTCACGACGAGCCGGACCTTCACCGACTGGTCGCTCAGCGTGTTCTCGACCAGGACGGGAAGCTTGCCCGAGCTGCCCCCCATCAGCACGCGCCTGTTCTTCGGGGGGACGACGCGGACCCGGTGCATGTCCGCCTGGAGCTCGTCCTCCAGCTCCTTGCGGGCCCGCTTGGCGCGGCTCGGCGACGTCCGCCAGCCGACCGACTCCAGCCGCAGCACGGCGCGCTCGTAGGAGATTTTCACCGGGCCGGTCATCACGGCCTGGAACGTCGCCGCGCGCTTCGCTATCGCCCGGGTCTGGTCCAGGTGGACGTCGCCCAGCTCGAACTTCTCGTAGTCGTCGGAGTAGCCGTGGAAGGCGCGGGCCTGCGGCCGGGCCGACTCGACCGAGCGCAGCGGCACCTCGTTCATCCAGGACGCGGCCTTGGTGTAGGTGAGCAGGTTCTTGGCGAGCCCGCTGGCGGGGTCCCACAGCCGGTCGGGGGCGACGACGACGGTGCGCTGGACGCTCGGCGCCTCCGCCGCGATCATCGCGGTCTCGGCGAGGAATCGCTGCTCGCTCATCAGCGCCCCGGAGGCGGACCGCGACCCCTGGTCGAGGATCTGGGTGACCGTCTGGTCGTAGAGGAGGGCCTTCTTGGCGCCCAGGTGCGTCTGGAGCGCGGTGGTCGCGTTCGGCTGCGCGCCCGTCGCGGGGTTCTCGAACTGGGAGCTGCTCATCAGGAACGACCCGCCGTCCTTCAGGGCGTACCTGGCGAGCTGTTCGAGCGTGCCGGGCCCGCCGACGCCGGACGCCGGCCAGGCGACGTGAGCGTCGGGCTGGCGGCCGAGTATCTGCGCCACGAAGCCGGTGTTGCGCGCGTCGAAGGCGACGCCGATGTCGCGGGTCGCCTTCCGCCGGACCAGGGCCGTGACGTCGGGGTCGCCGTAGGGGAGGACGAAGTAGGGGTCGCCCTTGGAGGCGGTCTTGAGCGACGCCAGCCACGTCGCCGCGACCTTGCTCTTCTCCTTCCGGACGCCCTTGCGGGCTCCGGGCGGCCTGACGTAGTAGTCGCCCGACGCCATCTGCTGCACGTCGTCCAGCAGCGCCGGGTCGATCGCCCAGGTGACCGGCGTGCCGGTGGTGGCGGCGGCCTCCACGAGCCGGTGGAGCCGGCCGCCGGGCGACAGCTCCTTGGTGAGCTCGTCGTCGATGAACGTGCGGTCGTTGGCGCGGTGCATCCGGTCGATCAGCGGCAGCACCCAGCCGACCGCCACCGGCTTGAAGCTCCGCTGCTTCGGCATCAGCGTCAGGAAGGTCGTCAGGCCGCCGACGACCTGCTGCGCGGAGTTCAGCACCTCGACGCGCATCGGGTACACGCCGGGGGTGGCGGCGGGGGCGCGCAGGCCCAGTTGCCGCGCGGTGGTGCGGAAGCTCCAGCCCTGCGTCACCCCGGGCCTGGTCGCCTGCGCGAGCGACTGCTGCTGCGGGGCGACGTTGGGCAGCGCGGTCTGCTGCCCGGACGCGAGCTGGTCGAGCTGGCTCCGGCTGGTCACGGGCTGGGCGCTGTAGCGCAGCCGCAGGGTGAGGCCGGCCAGCGGGTGGCCGGTGCGGTTCCGCGCCGCGCCGGAAATTTCGATCTTGGATTTCGCGGTGAGGGTCTTCGGCGTGACCTTGGTGAGCGCGAGCGCCACCTGCGCGCGCGCCTGGGCCGCGGCCGGGGCGCCGGCCGGGGCCTTCGCGGGGGTCCGGGCCCGGACCCCGGCGGGGGACGCCATGGCCGGGGAGGCCGCCATGGCGAGACAGGGCAGCAGCGCGGCCAGCGCCAACGCGCGTCCGACCGCATTCACGCCGTGTCCGCCCTCACGCCGTGCCCGTCCAGAACCCGTCCGGCGGCGCGAGGACAGGCCGAGGACGGCGGGCGTCGTTTTCCCGCACCACGGCCCCGATGGTAGTCCGTCGGTGTTCATGGCGTTGCCCGGTGCACCCGCCAGCCGGGCCGAGACGGGCGGGCGGCTCAGGTCGTCACGTGGTCCCGCCCCGGGGCGGACGCGGCGCTGAGCGGGGCCAGCAGGTCGACGGGTCTCGGATGGCAGAGGGAGTACAGGGCGCTGGCCTTGATGCCGAGCGCCGTGGACGCCTCGCCGGTCGCGGTGTAGACGACACCATGGGCGTGAAGCCCGTCCACGAGCTCACGGTCGATCAGCAGCGGCATCGACTCCGGCAGGAGCAGCGGGCAGACCAGGCCCGCGGCGTACTCGGTGACGGCGTTGACCACGTCCGCGTGCGCGGGCCGGACGCCGCGGGCGCCCACGCCCAGCCGCACCGCCTCGGCGGACGGCCGCCGTCCCGCCGGGACTATCGCCCCGGCCAGGAAGGGGCGGCCGCGGTGGGCGCCCTCGCAGGAGTAGACGCGCGTCACCAGGCACCGCTCCGGCGGCAGGCCGAGCGCCCTGGGCAGTTCGTCGGCCCGGGTCATCGCGAGGGGCAGCCGCACGATCTCGTGCGCCGTCTCCCAACCGAGAAGCGCGCGGTGGATGGTGAGAGCGTCCTTCATGTTCGGCTCCATCCCGCGGGGGCGTCCCCGCTCACCCCGGATCTGGTTTCCCTACGGCCCCATGCGTCGCACATTGCGGGGGAAGCCCCCACATACCCGGAACGGCAGGTTCCATCCCTGCCGCGCGGGACGCGAACCCTCGCGACGCGCCTCAACCGCAGGTGCGGCGGACCGTGGCCCTTTTGGATCCCGCTACCGTTGTCGTACGGGAGGCTCACCGGGTCGCGCAGGGCGTCGTCGGGGTGCCCGAAAGGTAACCCGGGGATCGGGGCGTGTGAAGGGCCCCGTCCTTCTTCGGCCCCGAAAGGACTCCCGTGCGGGCCCCGACGCTCGCCAGAAAGTCCTTTGTCAGCCCGTCAACCAAGGAAATACGCTCGATGGCCGTGCCTGACCAGAACGTGACTTCAGAGTCCTCGCGGCGTACCGCGATCGCCGAGCTGCTGCGCGGGATCGCGCCCGTCGCCGATGATCTCGGCGCCCGGTTCGCGGCGGCCGGTCACGAGCTGGCGCTGGTCGGCGGCCCCGTCCGGGACGCGCTGCTGCGCCGCGCGACCAAGGACGTGGACCTGACCACCGACGCCCCGCCCGAGCGCACCCTGGAGCTCATCCGCGGCTGGGCGGACGCGCACTGGACGATCGGCATCGAGTTCGGCACGGTCGGCCTGCGCAAGGACGGCGTCGAGCTGGAGATCACCACCTACCGCAGCGAGTCCTACGACCCGAAGTCCCGCAAGCCCGAGGTGTCCTACGGGACGTCCCTGGTCGAGGACCTGCGGCGCCGCGACTTCGCCGTCAACGCGATGGCGGCGCGGCTGCCCGGGCACGACTTCGTCGACCCGTTCGGCGGCCTCACCGACCTTCAGCGCAAGGTGCTGCGGACGCCCGGCCGGCCGGAGGACTCCTTCAGCGACGACCCGCTGCGGATGATGCGCGCCGCCCGGTTCGCCTCCCAGCTCGGCTTCACCGTCGCGCCCGACGTCGTCCGCGCGATGAAGGACATGGCGGACCGCATCGAGATCGTGTCGGCCGAGCGGGTCCGGGACGAGCTGTCCAAGCTGCTCTGCGGCCGTTACCCGCGGGAGGGCCTGGCGCTGCTGGTCGAGACGGGCCTGGCCGCGCACGTCCTGCCCGAGCTGCCCATGCTGCGGCTGGAGATCGACGAGCACCACCGGCACAAGGACGTCTACGAGCACTCGCTGATCGTCCTGGAGCAGGCGATCGCGCAGGAGGAGGACGGCCCCGACCTCGTCCTGCGGCTCGCGGCGCTGCTGCACGACATCGGCAAGCCGAGGACCCGGCGGTTCGAGCCGGGCGGCCGGGTCTCCTTCCACCACCACGAGGTCGTGGGCGCGAAGATGACCCGCAAGCGGCTGACCGCGCTGCGCTACCCGAAGGACGTCATCGCCGACGTGTCCCGCCTCGTGGAGCTGCACCTGCGCTTCCACGGCTACGGGACCGGCGAGTGGACGGACTCGGCCGTCCGCCGGTACGTCCGCGACGCCGGGCCGCTCCTCGCCCGCCTGCACAAGCTGACCCGCGCCGACTGCACCACCCGCAACAAGCGCAAGGCCGACCGGCTGCGCCGCACCTACGACGACCTGGAGGTGCGGATCGAGAGGCTGGCGGAGGAGGAGGAGCTGGCCGCGATCCGCCCGGAGATCGACGGCAACGGGATCCAGGAGATCCTCGGCATCACCCCCGGCCCCCTCGTCGGCCGCGCCTACGCGTTCCTCCTCGAACTCCGCCTGGACCGCGGCATGATCGGCAAGGAGGCCGCCGCCGCCGAACTGCGCCGCTGGGCCGCCGCCGAGGGCATCGGCGCCCCGGCCGACCGGGAGGGGAACGGCGAGTGATCCCGTTGCGGCTGGGGCGGATGAGCCCCCGGGAGACCGAGCGGATGCTGGAGTTCGACCGGGAGCACATCTGGCACCCGTACGCGCCGATGCCCGCGGCGGCGCCCGCGCTGCCGGTCGTGTCGGCGGACGGGGTGCGGCTGACCCTCGCGGACGGCACCGAGCTGATCGACGGCATGTCCTCCTGGTGGGCGGCGGTGCACGGCTACAACCACCCGAAGCTGAACGCGGCCGTCACCGGGCAGCTCGGCAAGATGGCGCACGTCATGTTCGGCGGGATCACCCACCCGCCCGCCGTCCGGCTCGCCGAGCGGCTCGTAGAGATCACTCCTGAGCCGCTGACCAAGGTGTTCTTCGCCGACTCCGGGTCCGTCGGGGTCGAGGTCGCGATCAAGATGGCGCTGCAGTTCTGGCGGTCGCAGGGGCGTCCGGAACGGCGCCGGCTCCTGACCGTCCGGGGCGGCTACCACGGCGACACGTTCGGCGACATGGCGGTCTGCGACCCGGTGAACGGGATGCACCACATGTTCGCCGACGTCCTCCCCCAGCACGTCTTCGCGCCCCCGCCCCCGCTCGGCTACTCCGCCGAACCCGACGATGCGTTCCTGGACGAGCTGGCCGAACTGGCCGCCAAGCACGCGGGCGAGCTCGCCGGGATCATCGCGGAACCGATCGTCCAGGGCGCCGGCGGCATGCGCTTCTACGCCCCCGAGTACCTGCGCGCCCTCCGCGACATCGCCGACGAGCACGGCCTGCTGCTGATCCTGGACGAGATCGCCACCGGGTTCGGCCGGACGGGCGAGCTGTGGGGCTGCGACCACGCCGAGGTCGTCCCCGACATCATGTGCCTCGGCAAGGCGCTGACCGGCGGCTACATGACGATGGCCGCGACGCTGTGCACCGACCGCGTCGCCCACGGCATCACCTCCGGCGAGGCGGGCGCCCTGATGCACGGGCCCACCTACATGGCCAACCCGCTCGCCGCCGCGGTCGCGTCCGCGTCCATCGACCTGCTGCTCTCGCGCGACTGGCGGGACGAGGTCGACACCATCGAGGCGGTCCTGACCAGCGGGCTCGACGGCGTCGCGGAGTTCCCCGGAGTGGCGGACGTCCGCATCCTCGGCGCGATCGGCGTGGTGGAGGCGCGCGAGCCGGTGGACGTCCCGTCCGTCCAGGAGATCGCCATGGCGCACGGCGTCTGGCTGCGCCCCTTCGGCAAGCTCGTCTACACGATGCCGCCGTACGTGTGCACGGAAGACGAGGTCCACCACATCGCCGCCGCCCTGCACGCCGTCGCGGAGTCGCTCTAACGCAGGGCGTGCGCGGGCCGGCGCATGCGGGAGGCGGCCGTCCGGTAGGCGACGGCGCCCGCCGCGTAGGCCGCGACCACCGCGAGGAGGGTGAGGTCGGCGCGCCCGTCCGCGGGCAGCCAGGTCGCGGCAGCGGCGGCGGCAGCGGCGAACGTCGCGTTGAACAGCATGTCGTAGACGGCGAAGACCCGCCCCCGGTAGGCGTCGTCGATCGTCTCCTGCAAGGTCGTGTCGACGCACAGCTTCACGCCCTGCGACACGACGCCGAGCAGGAAGGCGCCGACGGCCCAGGGACGCTCCGCGAACGGCATGCCGAGGACGAGCAGGCTCAGCGCCGCCCCGCCGAGCTGCCACGCCACCCACGCCTGCTTGCTGATCCGCCGCACCACCGGCGGCGTGATCAGCGCCGCCGCGAAGTACCCGGCGCCGGACACCCCGAGCATGAGCGCGAACGTCTCCAGCCCCCGGTCGGGGTCGCCGGCGAAGTGGTTCCGGCACAGCAGCAGCGTCATGATCAGAACGACGCCGTACAGGAACCGGTGGAACGAGATCGCACCGAGCGCCAGCGCCGCCTGCGGCCGCCGCGCGATATGCCGCCCCCCGTCCACGAGCCCGCCCAGAACCCCCCGGACGGCCTCGACCACCCGAGGGGCTTGCGGCACGTCCGCCCCGGTCGCGACCTCCTCCACCGCCCGGTGGGGGCCGAGCAGCCCCTTCGGCAGCGTCGTCGCGATCAGCCCGGCGAGCAGGAACAGCGCCGCCGCGGCCACGAGGATCAGCGCCGTCCCGTCGTGCCCGGCGCCGAACACCCGCCGGAGCCCGTAGCCGGCGCCCGCGCCGGCGAACGCGACGACGGTCCCGGACGTGACGCTGAACGCGTTCGCCGTGACCAGTTGGTCGCGCCGCACGACGTGCGGGAGCGCCGCCGACAGCGCCGCGAGGAAGAAGCGGTTCACGCCCAGCACCACGAGCACGCCGAGGAAGAAGCCGAGCCCGTCCTGCCCGCCCGCCACGAGCCCGGCGACGAGCAGCACGAGCAGCGCGCGCAGCACCGGCGTCCACACGAGGATCTGCCGCCGCCGCCACCGGTCGATGAACACCCCGGCGAACGGCCCGAGCGCCGAGTAGGGCAGCAACGTCACCGCGAACGCGGCCGCCGCCTTGGCCGCCGTCGCCTGCCGCTCGGGCGAGAAGAACACGTATCCGGCGAGCGCCACCTGGAACACGCCGTCCGTCAGCTGCGAGGCGAGCCGCGTCCCGTAGAGCCGCCGGAAATCCCGCCCCCGCAAGATCTCCCGCAACTCACCAGCCCGCATCCGATCAGAGTATGTCGTCTTTGTTGCAGTGCTCTCCCCTTCGTGCCTGGTGCACCGCAACCACGCAACGACCTCAACGGCTGCGATCGCGTCCGAAGGCAGATTCGAGCGAAGCGAGAATCTGATCGCGCAGCGAGCCGCCAGGCGAGTCGGAGCGATGCCAGCGATCGCCCGCTTAGTTGGGGTGGGGCGCAGAGCGCCCCACCCCAACTAAGCGATGAAAACCCGCGTCAAGTCGTAACCCGCGGTGGTGGGGAGGAAGTAGGTGCCGTGGAGGCGGGAGGAGCGGTAGGTGGTCTGGGCGCGGTCCAGGAGGGGGACGATCGCGGCGTCTTCCATGATCTTCTGGTCGGCCTGCTGCCAGTAGCCGGCGGCGCGCTGGGCGTCGGGGGCGGTGAGGGCGGCGTCGATGAGCGCGTTGACCTGCGGGTTGTCGTAGCCGCCGTAGTTGGTGGAGTTGGGGCCGTAGGTGCGGCCGTCAAAGAGCGGCTGGATGATCGAGCGGCCGTTGTTGCCGTACCAGTCGGGGACCCAGCCGGGGGCGGCGATGTCCCATTTGCCCTCGCGGGCGCGGGCGGGGGTGGACAGGGTGCTGGAGTAGAACGAGCCGCCCGAGTCGGGGGTCAGTTCCGTCTCGACCCCGCAGGCGTCGAGGTTCTGGGCGATGGACTGGGCGATCAGTCTGTGGACGCTGTTCGTCCGGTACGGGAACTTCAGCGTGAGGCCGGAGCGGCCCGCCTTGCCGAGCAGTTCGCGGCATTTGGCAGGGTCGCCGGACTCACCGGGCGTGGGGTAGTGGTTGACGGCCGCGTAGCCGGAGTTGCCCGGCGGGAGCACCGTGTGCAGCGGCCTGGCCACCGACGGCCCGCCGACGATCTTGATGAGGGCGCTGCGGTCGACGGCGTACTCCAGCGCCTGCCGGACCGCCCGGTCGCCGAGCGCGCCGCGGTTGCGGGGGCTGCGCGTGTTGAACACCAGGTACGGGCTGTTGTTCGGGGTCTCCCTGATCGCGAAGCGCGGGTCGTCGCGCAGCCGCGGGATCGCCGACGTCGGGACGGGCTGGTCCCACGCGAGGTCGGCGGTGCCCTGCTCGATCTGCTGCTGGACGGTCTCCGGCGAGTCCTGCCCCAGCGTGATCTGGATCTTCGCGACGTGCCGCTCGCGCAGCGGGTCCGAGCCCGCCTGCCACGCCGGGTTTTGGGTGAGCAGGTAGGAGATGCCCGGCTTGTAATCGGTGATCTGGTACGGGCCGTCGGAGACGGTGTGCTGCCGGAACTCGGCACTGTCCGGGACGTACCTGTCGTACTCCTGCGGCGCGGCCGCGGTGACCGGCAGCGAGAGCAGGTTGAGGAAGTCGCTGGCGGGACGCTTCAGCTTGAACACCAGCGTCCGCTCGTCCTTGGCGCGGACGCCCTCGAAGCCGTGGTCGCGCTGGTAGGCGGCGATCGCCCCGGCGTCCTTGGCGTCGACGGATCCGTAGCCGCGGCAGAACACGTCCATGCCCTTGAGCGTGGAGACGAAGTAGCCCTTGGCCGCGGACGGCGAGGCCGGGTTGCAGAGCCGTTCAAGGCCGCGGACGAAGTCCTGGGCGGTCACGGGGCGCGGGGGGCTGGTGTTCCACCGGACGCCGTCGCGCAGCCGGACCGTGTACGTGCGGCGGTCCTTGCCGACGTCTCCGTTCTCGCGCGTCGGGATCCGCGCGGCGACGTCGGGGCGCACGGGGACCGTCTCCTGGAAGTCGTTGGACGCCCGGTTCCCGAAGAGGGTCCGGGCGAACGTGCGGACGAGCCCGTACGCGCCGACGCTGGACACGGACGCGGGGTCGAGGTGCTCGACGTCGGACGAGCCGACGACGCGCAGCGTGCCGCCCTGGCGGGACGCGCCTTCCGCGGACGCGCCGTCGCCTCCTCCGGCGCATCCGGCGAGCCCCACCACGAGGCCCGCCAGCCCCGCCGCCACCTTGATCATTTCGCGTGCCGCCACGGTGTCACCTCACTGACTCAGAACCTGGCGCGCTAGTCACCGGCGGTGTCACAGTAGGGCCAGAGCGTGACAAAGGGCCGGTACATCACCGTTTCTCTACAGAAGTAAGGACGCCCTGACAGTGGGATGTCCACTGACAGGGCGTCCTCGGGAAATTTTGTGATCAGGCTCTCAACGGCTCGTGAACCGCGTCCCACCTGGGATGCGAACCGCCGACCCCTGGATGGGGGAACGCTGACCGGCGCGTTGCGCCCGCCGGTCTCAGCGCTCGATCTCGCCGCGGATGAACTTCTCCACCGCGTCGTGCGCCTGGTCGTCGTTGTACTGCTCCGGCGGCGACTTCATGAAGTAGGAGCTGGCCGACAGGATCGGGCCGCCGATGCCGCGGTCCTTGGCGATCTTGGCGGCGCGGACGGCGTCGATGATGACGCCGGCGGAGTTCGGGGAGTCCCAGACCTCCAGCTTGTACTCCAGGTTGAGGGGCGTGTCGCCGAAGGAGCGGCCCTCCAGCCGGACGTAGGCCCACTTGCGGTCGTCCAGCCACGGCACGTGGTCGGACGGGCCGATGTGCACGTCCGCCTTCGCCATCTCGTGCGGGATCTGCGAGGTGACCGACTGCGTCTTGGAGATCTTCTTGGACTGGAGCCGCTTGCGCTCCAGCATGTTCATGAAGTCCATGTTGCCGCCGAAGTTGAGCTGGTACGTGCGCAGCAGCTCGACGCCGCGGTCCTCGAAGAGGCGGGCCATGACGCGGTGCGTGATGGTCGCGCCGACCTGCGACTTGATGTCGTCGCCGACGATCGGCACGCCCGCGTCGGTGAACTTCTGCGCCCACTCGGGGTCGCTGGCGATGAACACCGGCAGCGCGTTCACGAACGCGACCTTGGCGTCGATCGCGCACTGGGCGTAGAAGCGGTCGGCCTCCTCGGAGCCCACCGGCAGGTACGACACCAGGACGTCCACCTCGGCGTCCTTCAGCGCCTGCACGACGTCGACCGGCTCGGCGTCGGACTCCTCGACCATGTCCAGGTAGTACTCGCCAAGGCCGTCGAAAGTGTGCCCGCGCTGGACGGTCACCCCGGTGGGCGGCACGTCGGCGAACTTGATGGTGTTGTTCTCGCTGGCGTGGATGGCCTCGGACAGGTCCATCCCGACCTTCTTGGCGTCCACGTCGAACGCCGCCACGAACTCGACGTCGCCCACGTGGTACTCGCCGAACTGGACGTGCATCAGGCCGGGAACTCGCGTGTCGGGGGTCGCGTCCTTGTAGAACTCGACGCCCTGGACGAGGGAAGAGGCGCAGTTGCCCACACCGACGATGGCTACGCGCACCGAACCCATCCGGTAGCTCCTTCTCTGTTACGGAACATGTGGTGGTCTCACCCGCCCCCGAAGGCGCCGGGCCACTGCTCAGCGGCCCTCGTCCCGAGGCATGTCCTGGTCAATTCGCTTAGCTGACTGTGCTTGCTGTTCCTGCTCGGCCCGCTCGCGCCCGATGAGCTCGTTGAGCCACCGGACCTCGCGCTCGACGGACTCCAGCCCGTGGTTCTGCAGTTCCAGGGTGTAGGAGTCGACTCGCTCGCGGGTTCGCGCCAGGGCGGCGCGAACGCTCTCCAGGCGCTCCTCCAGCCGGCTGCGCCGGCCTTCGAGGATCCGCAGCCGGACGTCGGCGCGGGTGTGCGAGAAGAAGGCGAAGTGCACGCCGAACCCCTCGTCCTCCCACGAAGCCGGGCCGGCCTCGGTGAGGAGCAGCTGCAGGCGCTCCTTGCCTTCGGCGGTGAGCTTGTAAACGATCTTCGATCGGCGGCTCTGCAGCGCCAGCGGCGCGTTCGGCTCCTCCGGCCGGTCCTCCATGATCAGCCCGTTGGCCAGGAGCTGCTTGAGGCACGGGTAGAGCGAGCCGTACGAGAACGCGCGGAACATGCCCAGCAGGGTGTTGAGCCGCTTGCGCAGCTCGTATCCGTGCATCGGGGACTCGTGAAGCAGCCCGAGCACGGCGAGCTCCAGCACGCCCGCGCCCTTCTTGGCCGCCATCCCGGTCCCTCTTCCGCAGAAGCCGATGTCTCGATCCGATGTATCGAGTGAATGTATCGACTCGATACATCGACAAGATACGTAGCCCGGCTCCTCCTGGCAAGTGGCGATCTACCTGGGACGCCCCGACGCCCCCATCAGCCCGTATCGCGAATGTGGCGATTTCAGGGTGTATGTGGTGGAAATGTGTCAAAGTTGCGTCCTGGAACCACCTGGCCGCGTCGCACGACCCTGATCCCGGGACAGCCCGGAACGGTAGCCGAGTGAGGAGGAGCCACCGACCCTTCGGGGCGCGGACCGGCCGGGGCGTCCTTCGCCGAGCACACGCTCCCCCCGCTCACCAGCCCGCACAGTACTCTTCGGACGGCGCACGAGCCGCAACAAGGGCCGGGAGCCCCCCGGCCCTCGGCAACAACCGTTGTCCCCTGTTGATGAGGTCGCGTGAGTAATCCAAGCCAGCCCCGACCGGAACCCGGGTCGCAGAGGCCGGGCGGGCACCAGAACCCCCGTCCCGGTGACTCCGGCGATCACGGCTCTCCGAGCGCCCACGGTGAGCCCGCCGGAACGAACGCCGCGGGCCCCCCTGGCGCGCCCCCGAACCCCGCCCCGCCGGGCACCCCGGAAGGGCCCGGTTTCATGGGCGCTCCCGGCGCGAGCCCGGGTCCGCTCGAAGGTCCCCTGCCGGCCGCGCCCGCTCCCGCGGGCCCGTCGAGCCCCGTCCCGCCGTCCACCGGTCGCCACGCCGCCCCGGGCGGTCCGGCCGCTCCGGGCAACGCGCTCGTGCCGAGCGGCCAGAGCGGACCGGGCGGAGCGCCCGGCCAGGGCGGCTTCGGCGGTAACGGCGGGTTCGGTCCTAACGGCGGCCCCGGCGGTACGTCCGGTCCAGGCGGATTCGGCGGCCCCGGCGGTCCCGGTTCCGGCCAAGCCGGGTTCGGTGGTCCTGGAGGCAGCGGTGGTCCCGGCGGGACGCCTGGCCAAGGCGGGTTCGGTGGACCCGGTGGCAATGGTGGACCCGGTGGATTCCAGTCGTCGGGCGGGCCCGGCATGGGCAACGTGCCCGGCAACGCGCCCCCGAGTGGCCACGGCATGCAGGGCGGACCCGGCATGGGAGGCGGTCGTCCTGGGATGGGCGGCCCCCCTGGCGGGCAGGCGGCTCCTGGGATGGGGGCGCCGGGACGTCCCGGGTTCCCGAACGCGCCCGGCATGGGTCCCGCGCAGGGAATCGCCGGTGCGCCCGGTGCGGGGGCAATGGGCCCGCCCGTGGGGTTCGGGACGCCGGGGATGCCCGGCGCGGCCCCGAAGCCGGGCGTGCGAGAGAAGCTCGGTGGGCTCACAAAGGCCGGGCAGGACCTCGGCGCGAAGGTGACCGCGAAGTTCCGCGGCGGCGGTGTGCGCGCGGCCAACCGCACAGGCGGCCCGGCTGGCCCCGCCGGCCCTGGCGGACCCGGCGGACCCGGTGGTCCCGGAGGCCCCGGGGGCCCCGGGGGCCCCCGACGGCACGGGCCGCCCGGCAAGAAGGGGTTCCTCGGCCATCTGCGGTCCCGCGAGACCGGCTGGCGGCGCTTCATCCCGTCCTGGAAGGTCATGGGCGGCATCTGCGGGCTCGGCCTCGCGGCGTTCGTCACGCTGGTCTGGGTCGCCTACGCCAACACCCCGACCCCGAAGGAGCCGACGGTCGCGGGCGTCGAGGACCAGGCGTCGATCTTCTACTACACCGACGACACCGAGATCGGCCGGATCGGCAAGAAGCGGCAGAGCGTCGAGCTGGCCAAGATCCCGCCGAACGTCCAGAACGCGGTGCTGGCGGCGGAGAACCGCAGCTTCCGCACCGACCCGGGGTTTTCGATCAAGGGCACGACGCGGGCGGTGTGGGACAACCTGACCGGCGGGTCGGGCGGCGGTTCCACGATCACCCAGCAGCTCGCGAAGAACTACTACTCCGATCCGAAGAACCGGACGGTCAGCCGGAAGTTCCAGGAGCTGTTCATCTCGCTGAAGCTGGAGGACGAGCACTCCAAGAACGAGATCCTCAAGCTCTACCTGAACACGATCTACTTCGGCCGTGACACCTACGGCATCCAGGCGGCGTCCCGCGAGTACTTCGGGACGGACGTGTGGAAGCTGCGGCCCGACCAGGCGGCCCTCCTCGGCGGCATCATCCAGAACCCGAACCGGGACCCGAGCGACAAGGCCGGCCAGGCGTGGGCGACCGGCAGGTACCAGTACACGCTCAACGGCATGGTCTCGATGGGCAAGCTCAGCCGGGCCGAGGCCGACAAGTACATCAAGCAGGGCCCGCCGAAGATCCGGAAGGCGGGGACCAGCGACCAGCTCTACGGCGGCCAGCGCGGCTACATGCTGATGCGCGCCAAGCTGGAGCTCGGCCGGCAGGGCATCGACACCAAGGAGCTGACGACCCAGGGCCTGCGGGTCTACACGACGTTCGACCGAAAGAAGATGGTCATGGCCAAGCGGGCGGCCGAGCACACCGTCCCGCAGGTGAATCCGAAGAAGCTCGCGAAGAAGAAGATCCGGGTCGGCCTGGTGTCGGTGAACAGCGCGAACGGCGAGGTCGTCGCGTTCTACGGCGGCCCCGACTACCTGGACCAGTCCTTCGACAACGTGTGGCAGGGCTCGGCGCAGGCGGGCTCGGCGATGAAGCCGTACGTGCTCGCGACGGCGCTGAAGCAGAACTACAGCCTGAAGAGCCTCGTCGAGGGACGGTCGAAGGCGCCGATCGGCCCGGACGGCAGCGTGGTGTCCAAGGACGACCCGAACGCCGTGATCGTCCCGAACAGCCATGACGTGGGCCCGGCGATCAATCTGATCACCGCGACGAAGGACTCGGTCAACACCGCGTTCCTCCAGCTGATGGGCAAGGTCGGCATCGAGGAGGCGATGAAGACCGAGACCGACGCCGGCATCGCGTCCGACCTGCTGGAACCGCACAAGTGCTGCCTCAACCTCGCGCTGGGCGTCAACAACATCCGGCCGATCGAGCAGGCGGCGGGGTACGCGGTGTTCGCCAACGGCGGGATGTACCACCAGCCGCACGTGATCCGCGTGGTCAAGAAGTCGGACGGCAAGACGGTGCGGCTGCGGCCGAAGTACGAGAAGCGCCGCGTCTTCAGCCCGAAGGTCGCCGCGGACGCGACGTACGCGATGCAGCAGGTCATCAAGGGCGGGACCGCGACGGCGGCGGCGCTGCCGGACGGCCGCCAGGCCGCGGGCAAGACCGGTACGACGGACCGGAACGTCTCGTCGTGGTTCGTCGGGTACGTCCCGCAGGTCTCGACCGCGGTGACGATCTACAACGACGCGCTCGGCCCGGACGGGAAGAAGAAGTCGGTGATCCTGCCGCAGATCGGCGAGGTGGAGGGCGGCACGATCCCCGCCCGCATCTGGCGGTCCTACATGGCGAACGCGGTGCAGGGCATGGACTCGCAGGCGTTCCCGCCGCCCGCGTGGGGCGGGATCGTGCAGAAGTGGGCGAAGCCGCCGGAAAAGAAGAAGAAGGACGACGAGGGCAAGCCGCCGTGGTGCAACACCCCGGTGGGCAAGTTCGACCCGCGCTGCCAGGACGGCGGCGACGGCGGCGACGGCGGCCAGGGCCAGCCCTGCCAGTCCCCGTTCCAGAACGGCAACTGCGACCCGAACAAGCCGCCGAGCAACCCGCCGCCCCGGTGGTGGTGCCAGCTCCACCAGGGCGACCCCGCCTGCCGGGGCCGGAGGGGCGGCCGCGGCGCCCAGACCGAGACCGAGAGCCTGCGGCCCCTGCTGCCGCTGGCGAGGCCGCCCGAATGAACCGACCGGCCCTCGCGACCCGAACCGTCCACTGGATATTGGGGGTGTGACATGGAGCATCCTTGCGAGTCGCCGCACGCCGGCGCGTTTGACCGCATGCGCCCGTCCGTTCCGATGAAGGTGAGCCTTGCCTCAGCGGCCCCCTGCGCGCCGGGGGCACAGTACGCTCGGACGACGCAAAGCCGTACCCCAGTTGATGAGGCCGCGTGAGTAACCCAAGCCGATTTGGACCGGATTTCGGAGAGGGCTCTGGCCGGAGGGGCTCCCCCCGTCCCGGCTCTTCCGGCACGCCCTCGGGCGGGCAGCGCGGCGCGCCCGGCGGCTCGCCGACGCCGGGCAGGACGCCGCGCCCCGGAGGCAGGCCGGGCGGACGTGCGGGCGGGCCCTCGCGGGCCGGCGCCCCTGGAGGCACGCGGCGTCGCGGCGCCCCCGCGCCCATGCGGTCGGGCGGCGCCGGCCGTCCCATGCGAGGCGGGCCCGGGGGTCCTCCGAGCGGGCCGGGCGGTCCCGGAGGGCCGGGTGGCCCCGGAGGGCCGGGCGGGCCGGGTGGACCTGGCGGCCGCGGCGGCTCTGGAGGCGGCGGCGACGACGGCTTCTGGGGTGACGAGGGCCGCGGCGGCGGGCGCGGCGGGCGCGGCGGGCGCGGCGGTGGCCGCCGCCGCGAACGCAAGCCCACCGACGAGGCGAACAAGAAGACGGGCTGGCGCCGCTACGTCCCGAACTGGAAGATCACCGTCGCCGCCGTCAGCGTGGTGATCCTCGGCCTGGCGACGCTCGTCATCGTCGCCTACGCCAACACCCCGATCCCGACGGAGAAGCAGCAGGCCGCGAAGGCCCAGGAGTCGGTGATCAGCTACGCGGACGGGTCGCCGCTGGCCCGCATCGGCACCCACCGTGAGGACATCTCGCTGGACAAGGTGCCCAAGCACGTCCAGAACGCCGTCCTCGCGGCGGAGGACCGCAACTTCTGGCACGAGCCGGGCATCTCACCGATGGGCATCGTCGGCGCGATGTACCGGGCGGGGACCGGCGGCGACGTCGCCGGCGCCTCGACGATCACGCAGCAGCTCGCCCGCAACTACTGGGCGAACCTCAGCCAGGACCGCACGGTCAGCCGCAAGTTCAAGGAAATCCTCATCTCCATCCGCATGGGCAAGGAGATGGACAAGTCGCGGGTGCTGGAGCTGTACCTGAACACGGTCCCGTTCGGGCGGCACGCCTACGGCATCCAGGCGGCGTCCCGCGCCTACTTCCACAAGCCCGTCACCGAGATCAACGAGTCGCAGGCGGCGATGCTCGCGGCCATGATCCAGCGGCCGGGCTACTTCGCCACCTACGGGCCGGCGTCCAACCCGGCCAAGCAGGCGCTGATCAACCGCTGGAACTACGTCCTCGACGGCATGGTCGAGAAGCGGTGGCTCGACTCGGGCAAGCGCGCCCAGGCGAAGTTCCCCCAGACGCAGAAGAACTGGAGCGACGTCCCGGACGACCCGAACTCCGGCTACCTCCAGGACCGCGTCCTCAACGAGCTGAAGGTGCTCGGCATCGACGAGCAGATGCTGGAGACCGGCGGCCTGAAGATCACCACGACGTTCCGCAAGGACCTGCAGGACTACACGAACAAGGCCGTCAAGCAGATCCGCAAGCAGAACGGGCTGGGGAACGACATCCAGTTCGGTCTCGCGGCGGTCGACCCGAAGACGGGCGGCGTGGTGGCCGCCTACGGCGGTACGGACTACCGCAAGCAGCAGTTCGACAACTCCTTCCAGGGCAAGGTGCAGCCGGGTTCGTCGTTCAAGCCGATCGTGCTCGCCACGGCGCTCGACCAGGGCATCAGCCTGCGGACGACGATGGACGGCAGCTACAAGCGGACGATCGGCGGCGCGTCCTTCACCAACGACAGCCGCAAGGAGAACGGGGTCTACAACCTCAAGCAGATGACGGCGCTGTCGATCAACACGGCGTACGTCGACCTGGGGCAGAAGGTCCAGCTGGCCAACGTCGTGGACATGGCCAAGAAGATGGGCATCCCGGAGGACACCGAGAACCTCTCGAACACCATCACGTCGCTGCCGCTGGGCGTCATCGACGCGACCCCGGTGACGATGGCGTCGGTCTACTCGACGTTCGCGGCGGGTGGGAAGCACCGGCAGGCCCACGTGATCGCCAAGATCACCGACAACCGGGGCCGCCCCATCCTGAACAACAAGCAGAAGCCGCTGGAGAAGCTGCCCTGGCAGAAGCCCTCGACGGCCTTCGACGAGGGCGTCGCGGCGGACGCCACGAACGCGATGCAGGCGGTCGTGACCAGCGGTACCGGTACCCGCGCGAGCCTCGGCGCCCGTCCGGTCGCCGGCAAGACCGGTACCACCGACGAGAACAAGTCGGCCTGGTTCGTCGGCTACACGCCGGAACTCGCGACGTCGGCGGCGATGTGGCGGCAGGACAAGAAGGGCAACCGCAAGTCGCTGATCGGCGTCGGCAACTACAGCCAGGTCTACGGTGGTACGGTCCCGGCCGAGCTGTTCAAGACCTTCATGCTGAAGGCCCTGGAGGGCAAGGACATCACGCCGTTCCCGCCGCCGGTCAACGGCGGCCAGGTCGCCCCGTGGGCCAAGGCCAAGCCCACTCCCACGGCGACCTCGACCCCGACACCGACCAACACGCCGACCTGCCAGCCGGGGCAGCCGGGGCAGCAGAGGCCGCAGCCCGGCTGCGAGTCGGAGACGCCGAAGCCGACGAACACGCCGACCATCACCCCGCCGGGGTCGGGCGACGTGCCGTGCAACCAGTACAACATGCCGCTCGGCTGCAACCCCGACCTGCCTCCCACAGGCGACAAGACCTGGTGGTGCGCGAAACCCGAGCACAGGAACGACCCGGCCTGCCGGAAGGAAGACCCCCCCACCAACAACTAGCGGCACGTCCGCGACGCGACCGGCCCGGAGCCCCACGGCTCCGGGCCGTCCCCGTTCTTGATCGCCCGTGCCCTTCGGGCGAATAGGCTTGCTCTCCATGTCGTCGTCTACGGAGAGGCTCACGATGTCCGCCGACAGCGACCGGGCGGACGCTCCCGGACGGCTGAAGCCGCTCGCGCCGGTGCTGGTCGGGCTCACCGCCCTGACGTGCCTTCTCGGCTGGCTGCAGAAGCAGCCCTGCGCGTCGGTGCGGTTCGACTTCCTCAAGACGACGGCGAACGCCTGCTACACCGACGTCTATCCGCTCTACTACGTGCGCGGGCTCAGCGACGGGAAGCTCCCGTACTTCGACACGTTCACCGGTTCCGACATCCGGTACGTGGAGTATCCGGTTCTGAGCGGCGGCTTCATGCAGCTGGTCGCGTGGCTGGTCAAGCCGTTCGGGGTGGACTCGCGCGGCCTCGCGTTCTACAACGGCACCGTCCTGCTCCTCGCCGTCCTCGCGGTGGTCGCCGTCCTCGCCACCGCGTACGCGGCCGGACGCCGCTCGCTGCGCACGGGCCTGATGGTGGCGCTGTCCCCCGCGCTGCTCCTCACCGCCTACATCAACTGGGACCTGCTGGCGGTGGCGCTGTCGGCGCTGGCGCTGGCGGCCTGGTCGGCGCGCCGCCCGGCCCTGGCGGGCACCCTCCTCGGCCTGGCGATCGCGGCGAAGTTCTATCCGCTGCTGTTCCTCGGGCCGCTCGTCCTGCTGTGCGTCCGGGCCGGGCAGTGGCGTCCCATGGGCCGCATGCTCGCCGGCACCGCCGCCGGGTGGCTGGCCGTGAACCTGCCCGTGATGCTCTTCGCGTGGGACGGGTGGAAGGAGTTCTACACCTTCAGCCAGAAGCGCGGCATCGACTGGGGCTCGATCTTCTTCGTCCTGCAGGACCACGGGCTGGAGAAGCCCGCGTCCGACACCGACCTTCTCAACCTGTTCGGCACGGGAACGTTCCTAGTCCTCGCCGCCGGGATCGCCGTCCTCGCCCTGGCGGCCCCGCGCCGCCCGCGCCTGCCGCAGCTGATGTTCCTCGTGCTGGTCGCGTTCATGCTGCCGAACAAGGTCTGGTCGCCGCAGTACGTCCTGTGGCTGCTGCCGCTGGCGGTGCTGGCACGGCCGAAGCCGCCGGCGTTCGTCGCCTGGCAGCTGGGCGAGATCGCCTACTTCTTCGGCATCTGGTGGTTCCTGCTGTCGGTGTCCGCGCAGACGCAGGGGGCCGACCTGTCCGGGACGCTGTCGGCGGTGCTGAGCCTGGACGCCCCGGACGGCGGGATCAGCAAGGACGTCTACACGCTGGCGCTGCTCGCCCGGTTCGTGACCGTCCTCGTCCTGGCGGCGCTCGTGGTGCGGGACGTCCTGGTCCCGTCCGGCGACATCGTCCGGTCGGACGGGGACGACGACCCGGCGGGCGGAGTCCTCGACGGCGCATCCGACGTGGTGGCGCTGGCACGCCGGCGCGGCGACCACCACGCCGGCGTGCCCCTGCCCTCCTCCTGAGTCAGCCGCGGGAGCGCAGCGCGTCGATGAACCACTGGAAGAGCGGCGTCATCGTCGGCGGGACGGGCCAGCCGTTGATGAGGGCGAGCAACTGCCAGTACCGCTCGGTGCGGGGGTCGGTGCCGACCTCCAACCTGTGCAGCAGGCCGCGCCTGAAATCGGCGTCGGCGGCGGCGTCCCAGGCGTCGGCGTAGGCGCGGACGAGTTCGTCGACGACGGGACGGGCCGCGTCCGATCCGGGCTCGATCCCGTCCGCGACGGCCTGCTCCGCCTTGTCCCGGGTCAGGTCGCCGAGGCCGGCGAGGCCGTCAGGGAGGGTCCCCTGCGCGACCTCGGCCGCCTGGAACTCGGCCATCCGGCGCACCGAGGCACGGAAGCCGGGGTCGGCGACCAGTTCGGCCAGCTCGATCCAGGCGTCGACCTGCTGGGGTTCGGGATCGACGGGCAGCTCCGGCAGCGCGGCGCGCATCTTCTCCGCGAAGCCGGGGTGCAGGTCGAGTCCGGCGAAGGACTCGTCGATGAAGTCGGTGATGATCCGGCGCCGCTCCTCGTCGGACAGCCGGGCGAGCCTGTGCATGAGTTCGATCTCCTCTGGGGTGGATCCGCGTTCGGCCACCGCCCGCAGCACGGCCCGGCGCAGTCTGAGCGTGCGGATCTGCACGTCCAGCGCGTCCGCGTGCGCCGCCGCGACCTGCCCGACGTCGACCTCCCGGTCCAGCAGCCGCCGGACGGTGGCGAGGTCGATGCCGAGGTCCCGCAGCGTCCGCACCAGGTCGAGGCGCGCGGCGGCGTCGGCGTCGTACAGCCGGTAACCGGCCTCGGTACGGCGGGTGGGCGGGACGACACCGGTGTCGGAGTAGAACCGGATCGTCCGCACCGGCAGCCCGGTGCGGCGCGCCAGCTCGCCGATCGTGTACGTGGTGTCGCCGTCCATGCCCCTCACCCTGCGGCCTCCACCCGCTGGAGACTCAACCCGGATTCGCACGCTCTCACATCGGCCACGGGAGAGGCCCGTCCGGGCGGGTTCGCCGGGACGGGCCTGGTGGGGCGCTTGAGGCCACCGGCTCAGTCCTCGTAGGCCGGGTCGGCGACGCTCGGGGTGGTGCCCTCGCGGCGGGCACGGCGGACGTCCTGGACGAATTCGCGGGAGAACATCGCCGACAGGGTGGCGACGCCGCCGCGGTGGACGCGGACCTCCCCGTGCCGGACCTCGCCGGTGACCCGGATCGCGCGGCCGTCGCCGATCGATCGGTCGCGCGTCAAGGGACGCCGGCGCGCCAGGGATCCGCATCGGCGCCTCGGGGGAAGGGGTGTCGCGGAAGATGCGGCGGTTAAATGGCCGGAATCTACCGATATCGAGGGGTTCTGTGGTGAGCGTGGGGGAACGGAACGCGGCAGGCGGCGCTGGTCGCCCCCGACCCCGCGGACCCGCGGGGGAGCGGCAACTGCCGGGAGACGACGTGAACACGGACCGAGCACTGACCGAGCTGCTCGCCGGACGGCTGAGACCGGGCGTCTACCAGTGGCGGGCGCCCCCTATGCCGGGGGCCGTCGGCGACACGAGCTGGAGGGAGCGCGCCGACGAGGCCGGCTGGCGCGGCTTCTACCTCGACGGACGCCGCGCCAGGGACAGGGACTCGTTCCTGCGGCTGTGCGGCGGCGTGTTCGAACTGCCCGAGGGCGCGGGCACCGACTGGGCCGATCTCGGCGAATGCCTCAGGGACCTGTCGTGGACGCCCACCAAGCACGGCTACCTGGTGCTCTACGAATCGTGGGCGGAACTGGCCGACGCCGACCCGGCGTCGCTGCGCGCCGTCCTCGACGTGTTCGGGCGCGCGGTGAAGGCCTGGCGGGACACCCCCACCCCCATGACGGTGCTGATGTCGAGCGTCGGCGTGGAAGTGGCGGGCGTCCCCCGGCTCGCCTGAGGGCGGGCCCGGATCAGTAGGTGCTGGTGGAACCGCTGCTCGCCGCGAACATCGCGATCCCGAGGATGTAGAAGAGCAGGATGAGGAGCCAGCCGGCGGAGATCAGGTAGCCGAGGATCAGGCCGGTGACGGCCATGCCGTGCCCGCCCTCGCCCGTCCGCTTGATCTGACCGAGCGAGACATGTCCGAAGATCACCGCGAGGATGGACGTCACGCCGCAGGCGAAGAAGCCGATCAGCCCGCACACCAGCGAGGCGGTCGCCATCCCGTTGGTCGGCCGGACGACCGGCATCGACTGCCCGTAGTAGTGGTGCTGCACGGCCGGGGGCTGCGAGTAGGACTGCGCGTAGGGGTCCTGGGCTCCGTAGCCGTAGGGGTCGTAGGGGGGCTGTGCCATGTGCTTCCCGATCGATTCGCGCGCCCGCCGCCGGAGAGCACGCGTGCGCTGAGGGCTGGTTCCGGATTATGCCAGTGTGACGTGACCTTCGAGTTTTGTCGTCAGGCTGGGCCTACGCGCGTTTAGATGCCGCACCCGCCACCGCGGTTCCCGGACATCGGCGACGATCCCGACTCCGCTTTCTCAGAGCTTCGAACGCAACCACGAGATGTCGTCGGCCTGGCCCTCCGCGGGCGTCTCCACCACGACCGGGGCGCCCGCCGCCCTCACCACGCCGAGGATGAGCTCCGGGTCGATGCTGCCGCCGCCCAGGTTGGCGTGCCGGTCGGCCCCCGACCCGAACGAGTCCCGGCTGTCGTTGCAGTGCACCAGGTCGATGCGGCCGGTTATGGCCTTGATGCGGTCGACGGCGTCGACGAGCTCCTCCCCCGCCGCGTGCGCGTGGCAGGTGTCGAGGCAGAAACCGAGCTTGGACTCAAGGCCCGGCACCCCGGAGAGGACCTCCCAGAGCCGCGAGATCCGGTCGAACCTGCGCGCCATCGCGTTCCCGCCGCCCGCCGTGTTCTCGATGTAGACCGGGATCGGGCACTCGACCCGCTCGAACACCTTGCGCCAGTTCTCGAAGCCGGTCTCCGGGTCGTCGTCCTTCAGCACGTGCCCGCCGTGCACGATCAGCGCCTTCGCGCCGATCGACGCGGCCGCCTCCAGCTGCTGGGTGAGGTTCTTGCGGCTCGGGATCCGGATCCGGTTGTTGGACGTCGCCACATTGATCGTGTACGGGGCGTGCACGTACACCTCCACGCCGGAACCCTCCAGCGCCTCCACGCCCTCGGGCAGGACCGGCTTCTTCCACCCCTGCGGATCGCCGAGGAAGAACTGGACGACGTCGGCGCCGACCGCGCGGGCGTTGTCGAGCGGGTTGTTCTGGTCGACGTGGGCTCCGATGCGCATGCCCACGAGACTAGCCGCGCCCCGCGACAAGCTGCGCGGTCACGCCGGCTCCGCGGTCAGATCGAGAAGCCTCCGTGGCTGAGCGCGAAGCCGGCGCCGACGAACGAGGCGACCATCCCGACCACGTTCAGCCACCGCTCGTTCGTCGTCGCGGAGATCATCTGGGAGTACAGGGCGACCGGCAGGCCGATCACGCCGAGCAGCGCCCCGGGGAAGTGGGTCGCGGGGATCCAGCCCAGGATCAGCGCCAGGATTCCGATCGTCACCGCGGCCACCGCCAGGACGTCCTTGCGCCGATGGGGCTCGGCCTCGCTCTGGGCGCGGACGGCGCTCTCGCGTGCGCCGGCGCCGGTCGCCTGCTGGGACATGGGGATCCTCCTCCAGCTCGGACTCCCGCACCGGGGCCACACGGTGAGCGCGGGACCGGACGGGCCGTGCGGGTAAAGCAATTCCCAGCCGAGACGGAGATCAACCGGTGGGCGGCGCGGAATGTCGGAGGCACCCGGTACGGTCGAACACGGATTCGAGAACACCGGCTCGGTCCGTCCCCCGAGGGGAAGCGGGGGGAGAGCAGGAGGTGCACACCGTGAAGAACGCGGAGCTGGGGCTCATCGGTGACGCGGAGCTCGTCGAGGAGCTGTCGATGCTGACCACCCAGGCCGCCCGCATGCGCGCCCGCATGGCGGACATCATGGCCGAACTGGAACGCCGCCGCTGTACCCGCCCCACCCAACCCCGAGCAAGGCGCTAGGCGTGCGACGGCCTGGTCGCGGGAACGGGCGCCTGTCACTTCGCGGGGGGCGCCCCCGCCCTCCGGGACGGGCCGCACGAGCCGGTTCCCCGCGCTCCGCTGCGGGAACGGGCTCGGGCGCGCCTCAGTGTTGGTAGCCTGTATCGGTCTCGTGGCAGGTCCGTCCGGCGATCCGGTCCGGCACCGCCGCGACGGACGCAAGAGCCCTCCTGTCACGGAGAGACCGTGACCGCATCAGTCCAGAGGAGGTAGGGACAGCATGCGTCGTTACGAACTCATGACCATTCTCGACCCCGCCATCGACGAGCGCACCGCGAGCGCGGCGCTCGACCCGTTCCTGAAGGTCGTCAAGGACGGCGGCGGCAGCGTGGAGAAGGTCGACGTCTGGGGCCGCCGGCGCCTGGCGTACGACATCCAGAAGAAGTCCGAAGGCATCTACGCGGTGGTCGACCTGTCGGCTGAGCCTGCCACGGTCAAGGAGCTCGACCGGCAGCTCAACCTGAGCGAGTCGATCCTCCGTACCAAGGTCATCCGCCCCGAGGTCCACTGAGCCAGGCTCAGCCCTCACAGCAGCCGGAGCGAGCCCCATGGCAGGCGACACCGTAATCACGATCGTCGGGAACCTCGTCGAGGACCCGAATCTGCGCTTCACCCCTAGCGGCCAGGCGGTCGCGTCGTTCCGCCTCGCCTCGACCCCGCGGTTCTTCGACCGCCAGGCGGGCGACTGGAAGGACGGCGAAGCGCTCTTCCTGACCTGCAACGTCTGGCGGCAGGCCGCCGAGAACGTGGCCGAGACCCTGCAGCGCGGCATGCGGGTGATCGTGCAGGGACGCCTCAAGCAGCGCTCCTACGAGACCCGCGAGGGTGAGAAGCGCACCGTCTTCGAGGTCGAGGTCGACGAGGTCGGCCCGTCGCTGCGCAACGCCACCGCCAAGGTCAACAAGACCCAGCGGCAGGGCGGCGGCGGTGGCGGCGGCTTCGGTGGCGGTCAGGGCGGCGGCGGCGGCTTCGGCGGCGGCGGCCAGGGCGGCCAGGGCGGTCAGGGCGGCGGCGGTTTCGGCGGCGGCGGCCAGCAGGGCGGCGGCTTCGGCGGCGGCCAGCAGGGCGGCGCTCCGGCCGACGACCCCTGGGCCACCGGCGGTGGCGGCGGTGGCGGCGGTGGCGGCGGCGGGTTCTCCGACGACCCGCCCTTCTGAGTCCGCCGCTCCGGTACGACCAAAAGACAACAAGTACACGTCCATTCCCGCGTGAGCGGGGCTCTCCCAAAGGAGCACCACGATGGCGAAGCCACCTCCCCGCAAGCCGAAGAAGAAGGTTTGCGTTTTCTGTCAGGAGAAGATCTCCTACGTCGACTACAAGGACACGGGCCTGCTGCGGAAGTTCATCTCCGACCGCGGCAAGATCCGTGCCAGGCGGGTGACCGGCAACTGCACCCAGCACCAGCGGGACGTCGCCACGGCGATCAAGAACGCCCGCGAGATGGCGCTGCTGCCGTACACCAGCACCGCGCGCTGAGGCAGGGGGTAAAGAACATGAAGCTCATCCTGACCCAGCAGGTCACCGGGCTCGGCGAGCCCGGTGACGTCATCGACGTCCGCGACGGCTACGGCCGCAACTACCTCGTCCCCCGCGGGTTCGCGATCAAGTGGACCCGGGGTGCCGAGAAGGAAGTCGAGTCGATCAAGAAGGCGCGTTCGGCTCGCGAGATCGCGACCGTCGAGCACGCCCGCGAGGTCGCCGACCGGCTCGGCGGGCTGCGCGTGACGCTGCGCACCCGCACCGGCAGCAACGGCCGCCTGTTCGGCGCCGTCACGGCCGCCGACATCGCCGAGGCGGTACGCGCCGCCAACGGCCCCGACCTGGACCGCCGCCGCATCGAGATCGGGAACCCGATCAAGACCGTCGGCACCCACCGGGTCAGCGTGCGCCTGCACAGCGACGTCAACGCCACGATCGACGTCAACGTCCTCGAGGCCTGACGCACGACCACACCCGACGACCCCCGGACCCGCTCAGGGCCGGGGGTCGTCGGCGTTGTCACGCAGTCCGGAACTCGTCTTCGGACCTGACCGCGGGGGCCGGAGATGCGGGATCCGCCGGCGTTTGCGAGGGCCTTAATTGTTGGGGTTTCTCGCAATACGACCGTGAATCGCCGTGTGTTTGAGTGATCAGCTTTGCGGCGATCACGTTCCGTGATCATAGTGTCGCGGGACGAAGGGGGGCGGTGGTGATCGCGCATTCGGGGGAGGGCGCGCACGACCGGCGGTGCACGGGCGGAGCAGTGACACGCAGGGCGGTCATCGGCGGCGTCATGGGGGCCGGGCTGCTGGAGGTGCTGCCCCTGGGGACGTCCCGCCAGAATGAGGCCATGGCGGAGGATCTTGCGGCCGGGCCGTACCGGGGGGCCGACGGCCGTGTGCTGTTCACTGCCGACGCCCCGCAGGTGTACACGCGGGCGCAGTGGAACGCGAGGGCGCCCAGGCGCGCGGCCGAAGTGGCCGACCGGCCGCCGGACCACATCATCGTGCACCACACGGCGACGGTGAACGCGCGGGACCGCTCGCTCGCCCACGCGTTCGCCCTGTCGCGGGCCATCCAGAACATCCACATGAACCGGAACGGCTGGGACGACACGGGCCAGCAGCTCACGATCAGCCGCGGCGGCGCCGTGATGGAGGGCCGCAACCGGAGCCTCAAGGCCATCCGGTCGGGCGGCCTCGCCATCGGCGCGCAAGTCCTCCACCACAACCAGCACACGATCGGTATCGAGAACGAGGGCACCTACATGTCCGCGGCGGTGCCGGGCGCCCTGTGGAGATCGCTGACGGAGGTGTGCGTCTGGCTCTGCCAGAAGTACGGCCTCGACCCGTCCGAGGCCATCGTCGGTCACCGCGACTACAACAGCACCTCGTGCCCCGGGGACGTCCTCTATGCGCGGCTGCCCCAGCTGCGGCGCTCGGTGGCGGAGCGCCTGGAGGGCACGTCGGACCAGAGCTCCACGGACCAGAGCTCCACGGACGAGAGCTCCACGGACGAGAGCTCCACGGACCAGGGCGGTACCGACGGCGGGTCGATCCTGTCGCCGCTGCTGCCGCCCCTCGACGAGCTGGGCTGAGCCGCTACGTCTCGGGCATCGTGTAGCGGGTGCGGCGCCGGGCGATCTCGGGGTCGATGCCCTCGACGAGCGACCAGATGCCCGCCACCCGTTCGACCAGGGCCTCGGGGGGCAGGCCGGCGAGGCCCTCCGCCGCCAGGTCGTCGATCGCCTGAGTCAGCCGGGCCATCCGCTCGCCATGTGTGGAACACATGTTCGAATAGTAGCGGGAGTGACCGGCGATGCGGCGGCGATCCGAGAATCGGACCTGACCGATCGTGTACGCCCCGATCACGGTCTGGTCCGCAGGGCCGGGGACGGCCATGCGGAGGAGACCCGCCCGGATGACGGGTTGCTGATCGTCACCGTCCGGTCCGCTCGGGCGGGGGCCATGGCGGTGGCCGGCCGTGCCGCGTTTCGGTGTCAGCGGACGGCGCCGGTGACCATCCAGCGGTCGCCGCGGGCGCGCAGGCTCAGCGTGATCATCCGGGTCAGCATCCACAGGCCGATCGCGACCCAGAGGCCGGTCAGGCCCGCGTCCGTCCGGTGGACGACGAGGGCGGCGGGCAGGAAGACGGCCGTCGCGACCAGCGTCGTCACGGCGAGGTAGGCGCCGTCGCCGGCCCCGATCAGGATGCCGTCCAGGACGAACACCACCCCGGCGACCGGCTGCAGCACCGCCACGAGGAGCAGCGAGGCGAGCAGGAGGTTCCGGACGTCGCCGTCGGAGGTGAACAGGGCGGGCAGCCACGGCCGGATCACGAGGACGGCCAGGCCGAACACGACGCCGCAGCCGACGCCCCACCCCACCATCCGGCGCGTGACGGCCCGCGTGGCGGTGATGTCGGCCGCGCCCAGGTAACGCCCGGTGATGGCCTGCCCGGCGATCGCGATGGCGTCGAGCGCGAACGCCAGCAACGTCCACACCTGGAAGCCGACCTGGTAAGCGGCGATCTCCGGGTCCCCCATGCGCGCCGCGATCGACGTCCCGACGATGAGGACGACGCGCAGCGCCGCCGTCCGTACCAGCAACCCGAATCCGGCCGTGGCGGACGTCCGCAGCCCGTCCCAGTCGGGGCGGACCAGGGCGCCTTGCCGCCGCGCCGCGCGCAGCACCACGGCCACGTACACGACCGCGCCGCCGGTCTGCGCGAGGACGGTGCCCCACGCGGATCCGGCGATCCCCCACCCCAGCACGATGACGAACACCACGTTCAGCAGCAGGTTCAGCGAAAAGCCGCCGATCGACACGAGCAAGGGCGTGCGCGTGTCCTGGAGGCCGCGCAGCACGCCCGTCCCGGCCAGGACGACCAGCATCGACGGGATCCCGAACAGGCTCACCCGCAGGTACGTCTCGGCATAGGGCGCCACGCCCGGGGACGCTCCGAAGGCGTCCACGATCCAGGGGATCAGCGGCCAGCCCGCCACGATCAGCACGGCGCCGATGGCGATCGCGAGCCACATGCCGTCGATCCCCTGCCTGATCGCCCCCCGCAGGTCCCCCGCGCCCACCTGGCGGGCCACGCCCGCGGTCGTGCCGTAGGCGAGGAAGACGCAGAGGTAGACGAGCGTGTTCAGAGCCTGCCCGGCGACCCCGAGCCCGCCGAGTTGCGCGGTGCCGAGATGCCCGACGATGGCCGAGTCCGACAGCAGGAAGAGGGGTTCGGCGACGAGCGCGCCGAAGGCCGGCACGGCGAGGCGCAGGATCTCGCGGTCGTGCGCGGTCGCGAGCCGCCGGGGGGTCGTCATCGCGCCGAGGCTACCAGCGTGTAACTCGCAAACGAAATAGAAGCCTTACATGGCCCGCGTCGGCGCACTTTCTTTTCCGCACACCCGGTGGACGAGGTTGTCGCAGCTCAGTGGGGAGGTCCGGGTGCCGTCCCCGAAGAATCCACAGACTTGTCCACAGGTCGTGCACAACCTGACCCGCGTGTCTGCACAAGTCATCCACAGGCTTGTCCACAGGCCGCTTTGCCCGCGGCGGCGTGCCCTCGCGAGAATGTCCGATGCGACAGATAGACGTGAGGTGAACGGTCGGCGATGTGCGGACGGGGCCGCCGGCGGGCCAGGACGAAGGGGGTGTGGCGATGAGCGTTGCGGATATCGGGCCGCAGGAGCATGAGTTCGAGCGCACCCCCCCGCACGACATCTCGGCCGAGCAGGGCGTCCTCGGCGGCATGCTGCTCTCCCAGGACGCCATCGCCGAGGTCGTGGAGCTGCTGCGCACTCCCGACTTCTACCGCCCCGCCCACCAGATCATCTACGACGTCGTCCTCGACCTCTACGGCCGCGGCGACCCCGCCGACGCCGTCACCGTCGCCGGCGAGCTCACCAAGAACGGCGAGATCGGCCGCATCGGCGGCGCCCCCTACCTGCACACCCTGATCTCCTCGGTCCCCACCGCGGCCAACGCCGGGTACTACGCCAAGATCGTCCACGAGCGCGCGATCCTGCGCCGCCTGGTCGAGGCCGGCACCCGCATCGTCCAGATGGGCTACGCGGCCGACGGCGCCGACGCCGACGAGGTCCTCGACCGCGCCCAGGCCGAGGTCTTCGCCATCGCCGAGAAGCGCGCCGGCGAGGACTACGTCGCGCTGAGCGAGATCATGCCCGGCGCCCTGGACGAGATCGAGGCGATCGGCAGCCGCGGCGGCCAGATGGTCGGCTGCCCCACCGGCTTCGCCGACCTGGACGCCCTCACCAACGGCCTGCACCCCGGCCAGATGATCGTCGTCGCCGCGCGCCCCGCGATGGGCAAGGCTTTGAACGTAGATGTCCCACTTCCGACCCCTCTGGGGTGGTCGACCATGGGCGATGTGTCCGTTGGTGACCATCTGATCGGAGCCGACGGGAGGCCGACCCGCGTGGTCGCGGCGACCGAGGTGATGCACGGCCGCCCCTGCTACGAGATCGAGTTCTCCGACGGTGAGGTCGTCGTCGCCGACGCCCAACACCAGTGGCGCACCACCACCGAAGAGAGCGTCTCCCGGGAAGCGCTCGGCCTGCCCGGCCGGCGGCCGACCGCGGGCGAGGCCCGGCAGTCCTCCTCCACGGTCGCCGAAGCCGCCTGCCGCGGTCCTCTCGCAGGTCACGGGAGTGCCCGGCTTAGCGCGACCGCGGGCATGGGAGGCAGGTCCGGGCCGCGCACGCGTCGCCTCACCGACGACGCGTGCCCCGTCGTGCCTCAGGAGACGAACCACTTCGACTCGCGCGACGCCGCACTCGTCCACGCCACCGTCCGCTCCTCGGGGGTGAGCCCTGGCGAGGCGGCCTCGGTTTCACCGTCCCAGGGAGCCGGCACCACGGAAGACCACGGAACCGCCTCGCCGCACGCAGGCGAGACCGTCCACCGCATCGAGACGACCGAGCAGATCTTCGCGGCCCTGGACCGAGGCCCCCGCCGCGCCGTGGAGTTCGCCGCCCCGTTCGACCTCCCCGAGGCCGACCTGCCGCTCGACCCCTACGTCCTCGGCGCCTGGCTCGGTGCAGGAGACGATGACGACGCCCGCATCACCTGCCTGGACGGCTCCGTCATCACCCAGATCGAGGCCACCGGCCAGGAGGTCGCCGCGGAGCCGCTCTTCGGGTGCCATCTCCTGTCCGGCGTGCGCGAGCGGCTTGCCTCGCTCGCTCTCCTCGGCGGCAAGCGCATCCCGTCCCGTTACCTGCGCGCCTCAGCCGCCCAGCGACGGGCGCTGCTCGCCGGGCTGCTCGACGTCTGCGGGCACATCTCCACGGACGGCCGTGTCGACGTCGCCGTCACGTCCGCACGCCTCGCGGGCGACATGCGCGAGCTGCTCGTCAGCCTCGGCCATGACGTCGCCATGACCGCAGACCCCGCCGGTGAAGACTTCTGGCAGATGGGCTTCGTCCCCGCCGAGACGGTGTTCCGGCTCCCGCGCAAGGCGGCGCGGCAGCGCGCGAGCGTCCATCCGGAGACGCGGGTGCGGTACATCGTGGATGTGCGGCCGGTCGAGAGCGTGCCGGTGCGGTGCGTCCAGGTCGACAACGACGACCACATGTACCTGGCGGGGCGTTCCTGCATCCCGACGCACAACTCGACGCTCGCCCTCGACTTCGCCCGCGCCGCGTCCATCAAGCACGGGCTGGCCTCGGCGTTCTTCAGCCTGGAGATGGGCCGCAACGAGATCACGATGCGCCTGCTGTCCGCGGAGGCGCGGGTGGCGCTGCACGCGATGCGGTCCGGCACCATGCAGGACGAGGACTGGACGCGCCTCGCCCGGCGCATGAGCGAGGTGGCCGAGGCGCCGCTGTTCATCGACGACTCGCCGAACATGTCGATGATGGAGATCCGCGCGAAGTGCCGCCGCCTCAAGCAGCAGCACGACCTGCGTTTGGTGATCATCGACTATCTGCAGCTGATGACGTCGGGCAAGCGCGTCGAGAGCCGCCAGGTCGAGGTCTCGGAGTTCTCCCGCTCGCTGAAGCTCCTCGCCAAGGAGCTGGGCGTCCCGGTCATCGCGCTCTCCCAGCTCAACCGAGGCCCCGAGCAGCGGACCGACAAGAAGCCCATGGTGTCCGACCTGCGCGAATCGGGCTCCATCGAGCAGGACGCGGACATGGTGATCCTGCTGCACCGGGAGGACGCCTACGAGAAGGAGTCACCGCGCGCCGGCGAGGCCGACCTGATCGTCGCCAAGCACCGCAACGGCCCCACCGCCACCGTCACGGTCGCCTTCCAGGGCCACTACAGCCGCTTCGTCGACATGGCCCAGTAACGCGCCTCGGTGATACGGGCTCCCGAGCGCTTCAGCAACTCCAAGACATGGGGTCGCTCGGCGGCGCGGCGGGCGTTCCACCCCTGAACACGCAGGTGGGCCTGGGCGTGGCCGGGCGGGCCCGGTAGGTCCCTCCGCCCGGGCCCGCCGTGCGGGCGGCGTCCTCCTCACAGCGCAGTCATCGCGGGAGCGGTCAGGCTCCTCGGGGGGTGCGGAACTCCTCGATCAGGACGGGGTACTGCTCCGCCCCGTGTCCGGCGGCGATCGAGCGGTCGGCCATCGCCTTGATCAGCTTCGGCAGCCCGGCGTCGACGCCCGCCGCCTCGCTCTCCTCGAGCAGGTGCGCCATCGCCCGCGCGTCGGTCTCCAGGGCGGAGACCTCGGCCGGGAAGGAGCCGCGGTCGATCTGCTCGGCGTATCCGGGAAGCCATCCGGCCACCACCGCGGCGATCTGCTGCGCGAACGGCGCGTATGCCGCGGCGTCGACACCGGCCGTCCCGAGCAGGGCGGTGCCCTGGAGCCAGGCGTTCAGGACGCTCCACATCATGGCCAGGCCGGCCACGTCGTAGAGGGAGGCCAGCCCGGGATCCTCGCCGAGATGGGTGACGGTGCCGAGCGCGCCGAGTGTCGCCTCGTGCGCCTCGAAGTCCGGTCGCGGCCCGCTGTGCAGGATCACCGCCTCGGCGGTCCCGATCACCGGCGGGACGGCCATGACGGCGCCGTCCAGGTAACGGGCGCCGCGCCCCTCGGCCCATCGGGCGGCCTCCCGGGCCTGGGCCGAACTGCCCGAGCTGAGATGGACCAGCGTGGTGCCGTCCAGCTCGCTCGCGTCGAGTACCTTGCGCATGACCTGGTAGTCGGTGAGGCAGACGATCGTCAAGGAACCCGCCTTGATCGCGTCGCCGACCGTCGGCGCCAGTCGTGCGCCTTCGGCCACCAGCTGGTCGGCCTTGGAGGTCGTGCGGTTCCACACGGTCGTGGGATGTCCGGCCTTCAGGAACGCGCCGGCCAGTGCCCGGCCCATCAGGCCGAGTCCGATGACCGTCACGGGGATGTCGGTGTTGTCGTCCATGGCAGCATCGTCAACGTTGATACCGGTCTGAAGGTCAAGTGAGGATGCGATGAGGATCGGAGAGCTGAGCCGCCGGACGGGCGTGAAGGCCCATCAGCTGCGTTACTACGAGGCGCAGGGCCTGCTGGAGGCGGATCGCGGCGCGAACGGTTACCGCGAGTACGGCGACGCCGCCGTACTGCGGGTGAAGCAGATCCGGCACCTGCTCGGCGCCGGACTGTCGTCTGAGGACATCGCCTATCTGCTGCCCTGCGCGGCCGGGGAGACCCCGGAGTTGCTCGGGTGTCCCGAGCTGCTGGTCGCGATGCGGACACGGCTGCGGCGACTGGACGACCAGATGGAGAGGCTCGCTCGATCCCGCAACGCCCTCACCGGCTACATCGACGCCGCTGAGCGGACGGTCGGCGAGACCTATCCGCCCTTTGCTTGCGCTGAGCCCCTTCCCGCCTGAGACGGCGGGGTGCTGTGCGGCCGGCGGCAACCGTGTTGTCCGAGCACCAGCGCGCCGCCCCGAGACGGTGACCGGTCCGGGGGCGGGGCTCGGACGCAGGAGCGCCTGGACCCGGTCAGCCTTTCAGGGGGTGGCTCGTCGTACGGCGGTCGAGGATGGTCAGGGTCTCCTCGCACCAGCGGAGGTTCTCGCGCTCGAACGCCAGGCCGCGCATGAGGGTGAGGTAGGGGCCGATCCTGTCGGCGGTGGCCAGGTACTCCGCTTCGGTACGGCCGTTCAGGAAGCGGGCCTGGAGCCGCTCGAAGCGGGCGATCTTGGATTCGGCCCAGGTCCGGCGCTCGCGGAGGGCGGCCATGACGGCCTCGACGTCCCCCGCGTCCACGGCCTGGACCTGCACCATCAGCTCCTCCCGCATCGCGCCGGGGCGCGGGGGCCTGGCGGTGAACTCGTGCAGGGCGCGGCGGCCGGCCTCGGTGAGGGAGAACAGGCGCTTGTTGGGGCGGCGTTCCTGCTGGACGACCCGCGCCTGGATCAGTCCGTCGGCGGCCATCTTGTCCAGCTCCCGGTAGAGCTGCTGGGGAGTGGCCATCCAGAAGTTGGCCACGCCGGCGTCGAAGCTCTTGGACAGGTCGTACCCGGACGCCTCGCCCTCCAGAAGCGTGGCCAGGACCGCGTTCCGCAACGACATGGTCCGAGCGTATCGGCCCGTGATCGTCGCCACGCCGCCGCCCGGTGGACGGCCTCCCGCGACCCGGCTAGTGTAATTTGCACCTATTCAACAAGTTGGATAACTCGGGGTGTCGCATGCATCCGTTCAGGCGGGCGGTGGAGGACGGGGACACGGCGGCGATCGCAGGGCTCCTGGCCGACGACGCCGTGTTCACCAGCCCGGTCGTGTTCAAGCCGTACCACGGCAAGGCGATCACGGCGGCGATCGTGCGAGCCGCGGCGCGGGTGTTCGAGGACATCCGCTACGTGCGGGAGATCGCCGGCGCGGACGGCCGCGACCACGCGCTCATGTTCCAGGCGACCGTGAACGGCCGCGAGGTGCACGGGTGCGACTTCCTCCACCTCGACGAGGACGGCCTGATCGACGAGCTGACGGTCATGGTGCGCCCGCTGTCGGGGGCCACCGCGCTGGCCGAGGCGATGGGCGCGCAGTTCGAGCAGATCGAGCGCGAGGTCCTCAGCTCCTGACCGCTCCGGGCCCGCCCCCTCGTGATGCTTCCCGGCATTCCAAGCGGAGATCGCCCTGCAGGACGGACGCGCCGGGAGCAGCCCTGACGATCAGCGTGGGCTCCGCCGACCGGCATGCGCCGCGCGGAGGGGCCGGTGCCTTTCGGGGCGGGTCTGAGAGGGGGCGCCCGGGTACGCTGCCCGGCATGCGGGCAGACGACCGTCGCGAGCCGCCTCGGCGAGCTCACGCTGCGGGAACTCACCGAGGTCGTCCAGGACGCGTGGCTGTCGCAGGCGTCGCGCAGGCGCGCGGAGACCTGGCTGCGCGACCATCCCGGCCTGGAGCCCGGACCGGCGACCGAGCCCGGGGGTGGAGGGAGCCCCGAGCGGAGCGTCCGACCGTTCCATCCGCCACGCTCGCGGAAGCCGCCAGCGCGAAGGAGGGTCCCTGTAGGCCGACGAGGCTCGGGGCCGGTGGGACGTGCTCAGCCGGCGCGGGAGGTCACCGTGAGCTCGGGGGAGGACGCCAGGGTCTGCAGCACGACGCAGTACCGCTCGGTCAGCCGCAGCAGCGTGGCCATGTCCTCCTCCGAGGCGGAGGTCTCGAGTTCGAACCGCAACCGGATGGCGCGGAAGCCGACGGGCGTTTCCCTGTCGACGGCGAGCGTCCCGCGGAAGTCCAGGTCGCCCTCCGCGCTGACCGTCCCGCCGTGGACGTCCAGCTCAAGGGCCGTCGCGACCGAGCGCAGCGTCACCCCGGCGCAGGCGACCAGCGCCTCCAGGAGCATGTCGCCGGAGCACAGCAGGGTGCCGTCGCCGCCGGCCGCCGGGTGCAGCCCGGCCACCGCCAGCGCCCGTCCCGTCTCCACCGAGCAGGTGACGCCGTCCTCCAGCGTCCCGGAGGCGCTCAAGGTCACCACGGCGGATCCGGGATCCTCCCGGTAGCGCTCCTTGAGCGGCCGCTGCAACTCGCGTAGCTCTCGGCTCTCCATCAGGCCCCCATCCGATTCGCGGTGCGTCTCCCCCCGGTGCCCGTCCCCGCGAGCCTAACGCCGCAAGCGGCGGTATCGCCCGCCGAAAGGTCGTGCGGCGCTGTCGACGACGGCGCCTGGGGGGGACGGAAGGTCGAACAGGCCACCAAAGACCGCTGAGCTGCGGTGTTGGCCGCCGGGGGCCGGAGCGTTCTGAAGATCTTCAGCGGGCGGGGCGCTCGTAGATCAGTTCTCGGCCGTCTTCTTCGTCCCATTGCTCGCCCATGTGGGTGAAGCCCTGGCCGGCGATGGTGGCCAAGGACGCCTCGTTGTCGGGGCTGATCGTGGCGCGGACGGTGGTGACGGACGGTTCGGCGGCGGCGCGGGCCAGCAGGGCGGCGAGCATCGCGCGGGCGTAGCCCTTGCGGCGGTGGGCGGGGTCGACGGAGTAGGCGATCACGACGGTCCCGTTCTCGTCCGGGGCGCCGTGGAAGCCCGCGTGGCCGACGACCACGCCCTCCGGTTCGGTGACGGCGGCCCGGACGATCCAGGGGGCGTGAGACGGGTCGCGGTCGAGTTGGGCGAGGCGGAAGCGCCAGAGGTACTTCGCGTCGCCGGTGATGAAGTAGTCGGTCAGGGGCACCCCGGCGACCGCGCCGGCGCCCTCCAGGTCGTCATCGAGCAGGGCCTTCATCGCGGCGGGCGGTAGTTCGGCGAGGCGGATGGCGGGCGGCACGGGCGGCTCCTCAGGTTGGGGGGCGGTCACTCTACGTTGGACGTCCCAACGATCGCCAGCGATTATCAGGGCCGGCGGTTCTCCGCGTGGTGGTCGACGAGGCGGACGAGCAGTTCGGTGAGCCGGGTGCGTTCGTCCGGCGCGAGGGGCGCGAGCAGGTCGTCCTGGATGCGGGTGAGGACCTTCTCCAGTTCCTCCAGGTGGAGGGATCCCTCCGGGGTGAGCGTGATGACGTTGCGGCGCCGGTCGGCCGGGTCGGGGGAGCGGTCGACCAGGTTCTTGGCGGTCAGTTCGTTCAGGGCGGCGACCACGTCGCTGCGGTCGATGCCCGTGCGGCGGCCGAGGTCGGCCTGGCTGGACGGGCCGTACTCGTCCAGGGCGGCGAGCAGCCGGTAGTGGTACCCGCGGGCGCCGGCCGCGGTGAATCCCTCGGCGAGCAGGCGGTGGCTGTGCGCGGAGGCCAGGTTGATCAGCCAGCTCGGGGTGCGCCGGAGCCGCGTGGGCGTCCGGTCGTCGGACGTCGTCATGCGGTCCAGTCTAGGGCTTGTTGGTTCAGCCAACGATCGTTTATTGTTGGCTATGCCAACATTGGCGATACCAATGAAATGAGAAGCCGTGGACACTCGTGCCGAACTATCCGCCCTGGTCAGCCGTCTGGGGCGGTGGCTGGACGACAAGAGCCCCGGTGACGGGCGGGCCATCTTCGCCGAAGACGCCGAGGCGCACACGCCGGGCGGTGTGGCGAGAGGGGTGGACGCCCTCGTCGCGCAGGCGCGCCGGAACCACACGGTGCCGACCCAGCACTTCATCACCGACCCGCTCATCGACGTGGACGGCGACCATGCCGCGATCGGCGCGAACCTCCTGGTGGTCTTCGCCCGGGAGGACGGCGTGCGCCTGCTCGGCGAGCGCTACGAATTGCGCGCCGTCCGGACGGCGGATGGATGGCGCATCACGCGGGTCGAGGCCCGTCCGATCTGGGAGGCCGCGCATGTCTGAGACCGTGCTGGTTCAGAGACCGTGCTGGTTCAGAGACCGTGCTGGTTCAGAGACCGTGCTGGTTCAGAGACCGTGCTGGTTCAGGGGGACGTGAGCTCGTCCGAGAGGGCCTTCAACCGGGCGCGGGCGTCGGCGTCGTAGGCCTGGGCGTCGGCGCGCGCTTCCTGGAGCCCGTCGAAGAAGCGGCCGGACACGGTGTCCAGGGCGGGGTCGGCGATGAGGCGGTGGGTCGCGCGGACGCCCTCTTCCATGGTGCTGATCGGCGTGACCACTATCTTGGTCGGCATGTAGGTGGCCGGGTGCAGAGCGTTCGCGGTGACGCCCGTCCCGGCCAGTTCGGCGGCGAGGTCGAAGGTGAACAGGATCTGGGCGAGCTTGCTCTGGTAGTACGCCCGCATCCCGGTGTACCCGCGGGTGATCATCACGTCGTCGAAGTCGATGGGGTGCTGGCCGAGGCTGCTCACGTTGACGATCCGGGCGGGCGCGGAGGCGATCAGGGTGGGGAGGAGCAGGCGGGTGAGCAGGTAACCGGACAGGTAGTTCACCTGGAACGTCAGCTCGTGGCCGTCCGCGCTCTCCTGCCGGGGGCCGTCGACTTCGATGCCGATGCCCGCGTTGTTGACGAGGACGTCCAGGCGCGGATGGTCGGCACGGACGGCCTCGGCGAGCGCGCGGACCTCGGCCAGCGAGGACAGGTCGGCGCGGTACCAGGACGCCCTGCCGCCGATCTCCCGGAGGGTCGCCTCGCCGCGCCGGTCGTTCCGCCCGTGGACGAGGACCGTGGCCCCTTCGGCGGCCAGTTCGGCGGCCAGGGCGCGACCGAGCCCGTCGGTCGCGCCCGTGATGAGGATGGTCTGCTGATCGATGGGACGCATGTCTCCCATGGTGCCCGGCGCATGCACGGTAACCAGGGTCCGCCCGGCCCGGTATCCGCGGCACCTGGCTGAGCGGCCCCCGGCGCGGCGGTCAGGGACGCTCGAAGAAGTCCCGGACGAGCTCGACGAACTCGTCGGGCCGCTCGGCCATCGCCACATGGCCGGTGTCGAGCTCGGCGTACTCGCTGCCGCCGATGCCCGCGAACAGCTCCCGATGGTTCTGCACGGGGATCGTCTGGTCGCGGGTCGCCCCGATGACCAGGGTGGGCGCCGCGATCCGGGGCAGCAGCGGCCGGATGTCGAGCCGCCTGACCAGGTCGATCTGCCGCAGCCGGTCGTCGTTCAGGACCATGAACGCGTGCTGCTGCTCGACCGCGTCGTGCCCGATCTGGTTGAGGAACGCGCGGCTGAACGCGGTGACCGTCGCGAACCGCCCGAAGCTCTCCGGGTCGCCGGCGAGACCCAGCCAGAGGGTCATGTGCTGCTGGACGTACTCGTCGCCCGAGTGGGACAGCCCCGCGACGGGCACCAGCCGCCGGACGAGGTCGGGCCGCAGCGCCGCGGCCGCCGCGGCGGTCGGGGCGCCGAGCGAGAACCCGACCACGTCGGCCGGGCCCGCGCCCGCGTCTTCGATCACCGCGTTGACCTGCGCGCCGAGCGCCTCGATAGTGATCGGCGAGCCGTCGTCCTCGGCGGGGTCGCTGCCGGAGAGGTCGGGCAGGACGACGGTGCGGTGGTCGGTGAACCGGTCGAGCAGCTGGTCCCACATGCCCGAGCCGGGTCCGACGCCGTGCACGAGGACGAGAGCGGGCCCCGAACCCTCGACGCGGTAGGGGACGGTGGCGTTTCCTATGGTGAGCTTCGGCATGACGGGCCGTCCTTCTCGATGTTCTTCCTGGACGCCGTCGACCCTGCCAGCGCCCGGCCGCGATGAGGAGCGGACGGCTTTGGCTAGGACAACCGATCCCAGTCTCAGAGCTACGGACATTCCGGACGGGGCGTAATCATGGAGGCATGGAGATGGACCGCAAGCAGCTCGCCGACTTCCTCCGCCGCTCCCGCGAGCGGCTCCGCCCGCAGGAGGTCGGGCTGACGGCGGGCCCCCGGCGCCGCACGCCGGGGCTGCGCCGCGAGGAGGTGTCGCTGCTCGCCGGCATGTCGGCGGACTACTACATGCGCCTTGAGCAGGCCCGCAGCCCGCAGCCGTCCACGCAGCTGCTCGGCGCGCTGGCCCGCGCGCTGCGGCTCACGATCGACGAGCGCGACCACCTGTACGTCCTCGCCGGCCACCGGCCGCCCGCCGGGCCGCTCGCGGGCGAGTACGTCCGGCCGAGCATGCTGTACCTGCTGGACCGGCTGCACGAGACGCCGGCGCAGATCATCGGCGACCTGGGCGACCTGCTGGCGCAGAACGCGCTGGCCGAAACCCTGTTCGGATGTGTCTGCACGGTGGAGGAGCCTGACCGCAACATCGTGTGGCGGTGGTTCACCGACCCGTTCGTCCGGGAGGCGTACCCGGAGGAGGAGCACGAGCCGCACGGCCGCCGGCACGTCGCCCAGCTGCGCGCGGCCGTCGCGCGCCGGGGCAACGACGCGGCCGCGTCCGCCCTGGTCGAACGGCTGCACGCGGCCAGCGACGAGTTCACCCGGGTCTGGGACCGGCACGAGGTCGCCGTCGAGCGCACCAGCCGGATGAAGGTCGTGCACCCGGAGATCGGCCCTATCGAGTTCGACACCGAGGCGCTGCTGACGCCGGCCGAGGACCAGCGGCTCTTCGTCTTCACGCCGCCGCCCGGGACCGACAGCATCGAGTCCCTCGATCTGCTGCGCGTCATCGGCCCTGAGACCGCGCACCGCAGCCACCGCTGAACGGGGTCATTCGGCGGTGAGCCGCCACAGGGACGTGGTCTCGGCGGCGCGGGCCGCGTGGAGGGGGTCGTCGGGATCGGCGGCGCGCGGGTGGCGCGGTGCGGTGTCGAGCCTGCCCGCGACCCGCAGACCGGACGAGGCGATCATCTCCAGGAGCTCGTCCCGCGTGCGGAGGCCCAGGTGTTCGGCCAGGTCGGACAGGATCAGCCAGCCCTCCCCGCCCGGTTCGAGGTGGTCGGCGAGGCCGGACAGGAAACCGCGCAGCATCCGGCTGCCCGGATCGTAAACGGCGTGTTCCAGGGGGGTGCTCGGTTTGGCCGGAACCCAGGGCGGGTTGCAGACCGCTAGACCGGCGCGTCCGTCCGGGAAGAGGTCGGCTTGCATGACTTCGACGTGCACCCCCAGACGGTCGACGTTCTCCTGGGCGCACGCCAGTGCACGCGGGTCCTGATCGGTGGCGACGACGTGCTCGATGCCACGACGAGCCAGCACCGCTGCAAGGACGCCGGTACCGGTTCCTATGTCGAACGCCGTTTTCGTTGGTGGAAGCGGTGCCTCGCCCACCAGGTCTACGTATTCGCCCCTGATCGGTGAGAAGACGCCGTAGTGCGGGTGAATGCGGTCGCTGCCCAGCGCAGGGATCGGGACGCCCTTCTCACGCCATTCGTGTGCGCCGATCAGGCCGAGCAGTTCACGCAGTGAGGTGATGTAGGGCTGGTCGCCCGTCCCGTAGGCCTCCGTACAGGCTTCCTGGACGTCCGGTGCTCGCCGTAGCGGAACCACGTGACCGGGGTCGAACGGTATGAGCAGCATGCCGAGCGTCCGCGCGCGCTGGGCGCGTGCCTGCCGGTACAGGTGGAACGCCTGCGCGCGGTCCGGTTCGGGCTTGTGCCTGCGCCGCCGTGGGGGGCGGTCGATCCGGCGCGCCATGGCCTTGAGGAGCTGCCGCGCGTTCTGGAAGTCGCCGCGCCACAGCAGCGCGGTGCCCTCGCACGCCAGGCGGTAGGCGTCGTCCGCGCGCGTCTCGTCGTCGGCGACCACGATGCGGCGGGGCGGCGGCGCGCCGCTCTCCGACCGCCAGCGGACGCGATGGTCCCGGCCGTCCTCCCGCCAGGAGATCTCGTCCACGGAGGTACCGTATCGGCGTGCGTCTACCTGGGCCATTTCATGCCATGAACGAGGGCCTCGCCTTCCTGCTGGAACTCGTCGCCATCGCCGCGCTCGCCTGGTGGGGCTTCACGACGGGCGGGAACGTGCTGGTCAACGTCGTGCTCGGGCTCGGGGCACCCGCTGCCGCGATCGTCCTGTGGGGCCTGTTCGCCGCGCCGCGGGCCCGGTTCGCGATCGCGCTGCCGCTCGTCCTGCTGGTGAAGGCGGCCGTGTTCGGTGCGGGCGCGCTCGCCCTCCACGGTGTCGGCCACGCCACGTCGGCCGTCGCCTTCGCGGTGATCGCCCTGCTCAACACCGCCCTGGCGACGGCCGACCGTGACGCCCACTTCCGTGCGGCCGCCAAGTGAGCCGGTACGGGCCGCGTCAGGCGAGGTCGGCGCTGGAGAGGTGTGCGGACGCCTCGGCCAGCTTGTGCAGGGCCGCCTCTGAGGACGAGCCCGGTGCGGCCGCGTAGAGCATGAGGCGGCTGAGGTCGGGGTCGCCGGGAAGGTGCAGGGTCTCGAACGGAAGGACGAGCCGTCCCACCTCGGGATGGTCGATGCGGGCCTCGCCGTGCGTCAGATCCGTGACATGGTGCGCCGACCACAGGCGCCCGAACTCCGGGCTCCGCTCCCGCAGGCAGTCGATGACCGCGCGCAGGTGCGGGTCGTCCGGGTCCTGACCGGAACGGAAGCGCAGGTAGGCGGCGTTGCGGCGGGCCACCGTCTGCCAGTTGTCGCCGAGCCGGGCCTTGTAGTCGGGGTTCAGGTGGATCTGGTGCGACCAGGTCCGCTCGTCCGGCGGGACGTTCGCCAGGTCGACGAAGACGGCGGCGGTGAGCCGGTTCCAGGCGACCACGTTCGTGTAGTGCCCCACGACGTACGCGGGCGCGTGCGTGAACGAGTCGAGCAGGTGCTGCAGCGGGGCCCGCAGGCGCGGAGGCGCGGAGGCGGGCGCGCGGCGCGGTGGGTGGGCGAGCCGGTGCAGGTGGGCGTGCTCGTCGCCGTCCAGCCGCAGCGCGCGCGAGATCGCGTCCAGGACCTCGGTGGACACGCCGTCGGCCGTCCCCTGCTCCAGCCTGATGTAGTACGCGACGCTGACCCCGGCGAGTTGTGCCAGCTCCTCGCGCCGCAGGCCGGGTACACGCCGCCGCGTCCCGTACGAGGGCAGGCCGGCGTCCGCGGGCCGCAGCCGCGCCCGCCGCGACCTGAGGAACTCGCCGAGTTCGCCGTTGCGCGCCATGCAGCCGAGGCTATCCGGGACCGGCTCGCGCGGCCTGTTCGGGCGCGCCGCCCGTGCCGCGGAGGCGGTCGACGACCTCGGTCGGGCCGGCGAGGCCATCGCCAGGTGCGAGCAGGCTCGCGACGTCCCCGACTCCCTGGACGACGAGAGGATGCGGCAGTACGCCGTCACCCGCCTGAACGCACTGGTCCTGAGGACCGGTGGGTCAGGCCGCCCAGGTGGTGATGTCGCCGTTGCTGGTGCTGACGTCGAGCCGGTACTTGGCGGAAGGGTCGTTCGGGATGCCGAGCCGCCGGTCCCCGTCGCCGGTGTGCGTGCTCACGCGGTAGCGCCCTGCGGGCATGGTGACAGAGACCTCGCCGTTGTCCGTCTTCGCGCGGACGTCCTGCGGCGAACCGGGTGTCAGGGTGACGTCGCCGTTGTCCGTCTCGGCGTCGACGCCGCCCTTGAGGCCGCTCCCCCGGATCTCGCCGTTGTCCGTCCTGACCTTGATCGGCCCCGCGGCCCCGTCCAGGCGGACGGAGCCTGAATTGGTGGACACGTCCACCTTGCCCACCTTTGACAGGGTGATGGAGCCGTTCGAGGTGCCGCCGGACACGGGGAGGCCCGCCGGAAGCTCGACCGTGTAGCTCACCGAGCAGTCGGAGCCGCAGCCGCGCAGCGTCAGGACACCGTTCTCGATCCGGTAGCTGGGCCCCTCCGGCTTGTCACCGCGGTGCTTGACCTTGCGGTGCAGGGACGTCTTGGACGAGCCACCGTGAAGCGTCACACTGCCGGAGTCGATGTGGTCGATTCGCACAGCGGTGATTTTGCCCTTCAGCGTGGCGTCGTCCTCGTAGGTGGAAGCGAATGCCACGTCGCATGCACTGAGTGAGGTCACGCTGACTGCGGCTATGGCGAGGGCGAAAACTTTGCCACGCACGGCAATCCTCCTGGTCGGTTTGGCTGAACGCTGCTGAGCCTAAGGAGACGGACACCGGAAGGCCGTCACGCCAGGGAGCCAAGTTGGCTCTCACTCCCAGGTCGCTGAGCCTGCTACTGGGAGTGGTACGAACGAGCGGGGACTGGGTAGGCGCGTCCAGAGCAGCGAGGGTCTCTGCCATGACCGCACTCACCACCGCCGTGTCCGCTCCTCCAGAGCGGATGTCGTCACGGCACAAGCTCGTTCTGACCCTCCTGCTCGGCGCGCAGTTCATGCTCGCCATCGACTTCTCCATCCTGAACGTGGCGATGCCCATCGTCGGCAGAGGGCTGGGCTTCGGACTGGACCAACTCCAGTGGATCGCCACGGCGTTCGCCCTCCCCGCCGCCGGATTCACGTTGCTGTTCGGTCGCGTGGCCGACCTGTTCGGACGGCGCCGGATGCTGCTCGCGGGCATGGCGCTCCTGGCCGTAGGTTCGCTGGTCGGCGGGCTGGCCACCGCACCGGCGATGCTGCTCACCGGACGCGTCCTTCAGGGCCTGGCCACGGCGATCGCCACACCGGCCGCCCTGTCGCTGCTCACCACGTCCTTTCCGGAGGGGGCGCTGCGGACGCGGGCGCTCGGGCTCAGCGGCGCGCTGATGTCGGCCGGGTTCACCGTCGGCGCGGTCCTCGGCGGGGTGCTGACCGACCTGCTGAGCTGGCGCTGGGCCTTCCTGGTCAACGTGCCGGTGGCGGTGCTGATCTTCGCGGTCACGCCCGCCGTGGTCGCGGAGAGCCGGTCCCGGGACAGGGCGAGGCTGGACGTTCCCGGCGCGGTGACCGTGACCGGCGGCCTCCTGGCCCTCGTCTACGGGATCACGTCCGCCGGCTCGACCGGATGGGGCTCCCCCGCCGCGCTCGGCGCACTGGTCGCCGCCGCGGTCCTGCTCACCGCGTTCATCCTGGTCGAGCGGCGGTCCCCGGCTCCGCTCGCGCCGCTGAACGTCCTCACCCGGCGCACCGTCACGTGGGGAAACGTGGGCGGTTTCGTCGCGTTTGCCACGGAGACGTCGCTGGTGTTCCTGATGACGCTCTACCTCCAGAAGGTCCTGGGCTTCTCGCCGCTGGCGACCGGGCTGGCGCTCGGCGTCCTCGGCGCCGGGACGTTCGCCGGAGGCGTCGCCGCGCCCCGCGTCATGCGGCGCCTCGGCGGCCCGGCCACGCTGGTGTCCGGACTCGTCCTGCAGGCCGTGGCCACCGCCGCGCTGCTGGGCCTCGGGGAGTCACGCGGAGCCCTCGGGCTGCTGCTCGCCGCCACCGCGATCGGGGGGTTCGGGAACCTCGTCGCGATCGTCGCGTTCATGGGGATCGCGACGTCCGGGCTGCCGGACCGCGAGCAGGGCCTCGCGACCGGTCTCGCCACGATGACGCAGCAGGTCGCGATCACCCTCGGCATCCCCGTGATGAGCGCGGTGGCCACGGCGAACGCGTCCGTCCTCGGCGGCGTCCACATGGCGACGGCCGTGAACGTCGCGATCGTCCTCGCGGGCGCGGCCCTCGCCGGGTCGTTCCTGCGCCGCAGGTAGGGGACCGGCATGGATCTCGAACTCGAAGGCAGGGTCTACATCGTGACCGGCGCGTCAGCCGGGATCGGCGAGGCGACCGCGGCACTCCTGGCCCGCGAGGGCGCCCAGGTCGTCGGGGTGGCGCGCTCCCCCGTCGACGTGGCCGCCGACCTCACCCGTCCCGACGCCGCGCAGCACGTCGTGGACGTCGCGCTGGAGCGGCACGGACGCCTGGACGGCCTCGTCAACAACGCGGGCGCCCTGGAATCCCGGATCGGGTTCCTCGACGTCACCGACGCCCAATGGCACGCGACGTTCGAGCTGAACCTGCACGCGGCCGTGCGCATGGCCCGTGCCGCGCTGCCCGCACTCATCGACCAGGGGGCGGGGAGCGTCGTGCACGTCGCAAGCGAGGCCGCACGTTTTCCCGATACGCCACTGGTCGACTATGCGGCGTCCAAGACGGCGCTGCTGTCGGTGTCCAAGACGCTGGCGGGGGAGTTCGGGCCCTGCGGGGTCCGCTCCAATGTCGTCATGCCCGGCCCGACCCGCACGCGCCTGTGGGACGAGCCCGGAGGGTTCGCCGACCAGTTGGCCGACCAGTACGGCCTACCGGTGGAGGAGGCGATCCAGCGATTCGTCCAGGACGAACGGCGGCTCCCCACCGGACGCCTGGGCACGCCCCAGGACGTCGCACGGGTCATCACTTTCCTGCTGTCACCGTTGGCCACCCAAGTCACCGGTGCCGAATGGTCCGTGGACGGGGGAGCGCTGCGGCAACTGTGAACGGGGCGTGCCGGACGTCACGGGCGTCCGGCACGCCGCCCCCCGGCGGTACGGGCCGGCACAGCCCGGGTCAGGCCGGCACCTTGTCGAGGAACCCGGTCACCCGGTCGAACCGGCCGTCGTCGTCGAACGTCGCCACGTCGAAGCCGACCACGATCGCCTCCCCGCCCTCCGGGCCGAGCTCCCAGGTGAAGCGGGCCACGTTGTGGTGGGCGTCAACCGTCCCCGCCGCACGGAACACCAGGCCGGGGAACTGCTGCTGCGCGGCGCCGACGAACGCGTCGATCGCGTCGCGCCCCTCCGCCACGCCGAGCGGGTCGACGTAGACCGGGCTCTCCGTCCACAGCTCGTCGATCGCGGCACGCCGCGCGGCCGGGTCGGTCTCGTTCCACACGGCCAGGTAGCGCTCGACCCGCTGCTGCACATCGCTCATGTCGTGACTCCCATCTGGATGTTCGGGTTCGTCGCCCCGATGACCTCTACGCTGCCGGGTCCGCGGCGGAAGATCGATTACCTGGGACGTCATGCCCGTGCATCCGGTGACCTGGGCCGCGACGATAATGTCGGATTCCTGCCAGTCAAGACCCCTGACCATCGGTGATGCTGGAGGCATGCACGAGGACGTGGAAAGGTGCGTGCGGGCCGTCCAGTCGAAGGACGCCCGCTTCGACGGATGGTTCTTCACCGGGGTCGTGACCACCGGGATCTACTGCCGTCCGAGTTGCCCCGTGGTGCCGCCCAAGCCGGAGAACATGCGCTTCTACCCGAGCGCTGCCGCCGCCCAGCAGGCCGGATTCCGGGCCTGCAAACGGTGCCGTCCCGACACGTCCCCAGGCTCCCCGGAATGGAACCACCGCGCGGACGTCGTCGCCCGGGCCATGCGCCTCATCGCCGACGGCGTCGTCGACCGGGAGGGGGTTCCCGGCCTCGCGGCACGGCTCGGCTACAGCACGCGGCAGATAGAGCGCCAACTCAACGCCGAACTGGGCGCGGGCCCGCTCGCCCTGGCACGAGCCCAGCGCGCGCAGACCGCGCGGCTCCTCATCGAGACGACGCCCCTCCCCATGGGAGACGTGGCGTTCGCGGCGGGGTTCGCCAGCATCCGCGCCTTCAACGACACCGTCCGCGAGGTGTTCGCGCTCACCCCGTCCGCCCTGCGCGACCGCGTCGCCAAGGGACATCCGCCCGCCGGGTCCGGTGTCCTGTCGCTGCGGCTGCCGTTCCGGGCCCCGCTGTGCCCGGACAACCTGTTCGGGCACCTCGCCGCCACCGCCGTCCCCGGCGTCGAGGAGTGGCGGGACGGCGCGTTCCGGCGCGCCATGCGGCTGCCCCACGGGCACGGCGTCGCCACCCTGCGACCCCAGCCGGACCACGTCGCCTGCACGCTCAACCTCAGCGACCTGCGCGACCTCCCCATCGCGATCAGCCGCTGCCGCTGGATGCTCGACCTGGACGCCGATCCCGTCGCCGTGGACGACATCCTCCGCACCGACCCCGTCCTCGCCCCGCTCGTCGACAAGGCCCCCGGGCGCCGCGTGCCCCGCACCGTGGACGCCCCCGAGTTCGCCGTCCGTGCCGTCCTGGGCCAGCAGGTCTCGACGGCCGCGGCACGAACTCACGCGGCACGCCTGGTCACCGCCTACGGCGACCCCATCGACGACCCAGGCGGCGGGCTGACGCACCTCTTCCCGACCCCCTCCGCCCTTGCCGAACTCGACCCGGAGTCCCTCGCTTTCCCCAAGACCCGCCGCACGACCCTCACCACCCTTGTCGACGCCCTCGCCCAGGGGCAGATCGACCTCGGCGTGGGAAGCGACTGGGACGAGGCCCGCGCGCGCTTGTCCGCCCTACCCGGCTTCGGTCCGTGGACCGTCGAGACCATCGCGATGCGCGCCCTCGGTGACCCGGACGCGTTCATCCCCGGCGACCTGGGCATCAGGGCCGCCGCCGCAATGCTCGAACTTCCCGTCACCCCTGCGGCGCTCACCCGGCGCGCCGCACAATGGCGACCGTGGCGCGCCTACTCGGTCCAGTACCTCTGGGCCACCCTCGACCACGCCATCAACCTGCTTCCCGCGAACTGAAGGAACCGCTGTGGATACAACGCACGTCGTCATAGAAAGCGTCGTAGGCCCGCTCACCTTGGTCGCCACCGACGGCGCTCTGTCCGGGCTCTACATGGAGATGCAACGGCACCGTCCGTCCGAGGAGACCTTCGGCGCCCCTGGCGACCCCGAAGACCAGCCCTTCGCGACCGTCGCCGAACAACTCACCGCGTACTTCGCAGGCGAACTGACCGAGTTCGACCTCCCGCTCCGCCTCCACGGAACGCCCTTCCAGGAGCGCGTCTGGGCCGCGCTACAGGAGATCCCCTACGGCCAGACCGTCACCTACGGCGAACTCGCCGTCGAGATCGGCAGCCCCACCGCGTCCCGCGCGGTCGGCCTCGCCAACGGACGCAACCCGGTCGGCGTCATCGTCCCCTGCCACCGCGTCGTCGGCTCCACCGGCTCCCTCACCGGCTACGGCGGCGGCCTCGACCGCAAGCGCTACCTCCTCGACTTCGAGCGCAAGCTCAGGGCCACCGAGAACGCGCTCTTCTGACCCACGTGGAGGAATGTCGGAGCCCCGGGTTACCGTGCTCGTGACGGCCGTCCACCCCGAGAAGGGCTGATCAAGTGGAGTTCCGAGTCGAGCGCCCGACGTTCGCCGACGCGGTGGCGTGGGCCGCGCGGACGCTGCCGTCGCGCCCCGCGCTCCCCGTCCTCGCGGGCATGCTCATCGAGGTCACCGAGCAGGGCGGCCTCACCCTCGGCGCGTTCGACTACGAGGTGTCCGCCCACGCCACCGACGAGGCGGCCGTGGCGGAGCCGGGCCGCGCCCTCGTCCCCGGGCGGCTGCTGTCCGACATCGTGCGCAACCTCCCGAACCAGCCGGTGGACGTCTTCACCAAGGGCTCCGAGGTCGTCGTCCGCTGCGGCCCCGCCGAGTTCGGCCTCCTGACGCTGCCCGTCGAGGACTACCCCACCCTCCCCGAGCCGCCCGCCCGCGCCGGCACCGTCCCCGGCGACCTGTTCGCCGCCGCCGTCGCGCAGGTCACCCCCGCCGCCGGACGCGACGACACCCTGCCCATGCTCACCGGCGTCCGGATCGACATCGAGGGCGACACGATGTGGCTCGCCTGCACCGACCGGTACCGCATCGCCGCCCGCGAGCTGACCTGGTCCCCCGAGGAGCCCGACTTCACCGCCGGCGTCGTCGTCCCCGCCCGCACCCTCGCCGACACCGCCAAGGCGATCAAGCGCGGCGCGGACGTCTCCATCTGCCTCGGCGGCACCGCCGACACCCTCATCGGCATCTCCGGCGGCGGCCGCAGCATGACCAGCCGCCTCCTCGACGACCAGTACATCAACTACCGGTCCCGGCTCACCGGCACCTGGACGTCGGTCGCCGAGATCCAGGTGGCCCCCTTCGTCGAGGCGATCAAGCGCGCCGCCCTCGTCACCGAGCGCGGTACCCCGATCCGGCTGGCCTTCACCGCCGACGAGGTCCGCATCCGCGCCGCCACCGGCGACTCGGCCCGCGCCAACGAGAGCGTCGGCGCCCGCCTCGACGGCGACGACATCGACATCGCGTTCGCCCCCCAGTACCTGCTGGACGGCCTGGCGGGCATCGACACCGAGTACGCCCGCCTCGAATGCACCGGCCCCACCAAGGCCGCCCTCCTCACCGCCATCCCCGACAAGAAGGACGACGAGCCCGACCCCGAGAACACCGACACCGGCTACCGCTACCTGGCCATGCCCGTCCGCCTGACCGGCTAGCCCACCCGATCCCGCCCGCTCGGCCCGACCCGTGCGCTGCCACCCGAAACCGCCTGCACACGCTCGGCCCCGCTTCACGCTCGGCCCGCACGCGCGTCCGCCCTGGCCTACGTCCCAGCTCCCACCGGCGCGCCGATGCCCGAGTCGCACGCCCAGCCCCGTCCACGGGCACCGCGGCCCCGACCGGCCGCGCGCTGCCCCGGTCCGCGCGTCCGGCCCTGACCGCAGGTGCCCGCCGGTTCTCACCCGCGTGCGCAGAGCTGGTCAGAGGTCGAGGACGGCCAGGATGAAGCGGACTTCCTCTTCCCCCGCGTTGCCGTAGGAGTGGGGGCGGTCGCCTACGAAGACGGCGGCCGTGCCGGCCCCGACGAGGTCTGTCCGGCCGTCCACACCCAGGGTGAGCACGCCCTCCTGGACGTACACGATCTCCTTGGTGCCCGGTACGTGCGCGTCGCTCTCGCGCGTCTCGCGGGGCTGGAGCACCCAGTTCCACAGCTCCAGCGACGGCCGCGGGTCGCTCCCGGCCAGCAGCGTTCCCGTTCCGCCGTGCTCGCCCTGCCACAGCACCACGTGCCGCTCAGGCCGGAACAGCCGCACGGGTGGCTCCTCCTCGACCTGCACGAGCCGGGTCAGCGGGACCCCGAGCGCGTCGGAGATCCGGATGAGCGTCCCCAGGTTCGGGTTGCCGCGCCCCTGCTCCAGCCCGACCAGCACGCCCTTGCTCACCCCGGCGCGCCCGGCGAGCTCGTCCAGGCTCCACCCGTGCCCGGCCCGCAGCGCCCGCACCGTCCGCGCCACGGCCTCGCCGATCGCCTCCTGCCCGCTCAAGCGCCCTCCAGCCGCCTCGCTCCGGTCCGCCGTCCGCCAGTCTCCCGCACTCCCGAGGCACGTCAACGTCGCGCGCTCCCACATCAGCCACGCGGAGTGCGGCCGGACCATGTGCCGCCGAGACGTCGCCGAACGCGCCTCGACCGCACCTCAGCGCCGGCCGGGACATCGCCGAGGCTTCAGCCGACCTCCTGGAGTAGATCAAGCACAGGGGTGCACGAGGGCTGGAATACGGACCGCAGGAGGTTGCATCGCTTGGGGACCGCCACCGACGGTCGGTATGATGATATGTGAATGTCATTAAAGTGACCGTGCGGAGGATGAGGATGCTGGAGCGGATCGTGGTGGACGAGGCCGTGCGGGAGCTGCGTCCCGACTTCGCCGTGCTCGTCATGACCGCCGAGGGGATGGAGAACGGCCCGAGCGACGAGGCCGGCGAGGGATGGCTGGCCGAGGCGGCGAAGGCGGCGGACGCCGGCGACCCGCACGTCGAGGCGTGGCGCGAGGCCTACCGGGCGTTCGGGGCCAAGCCGCAGCGCACCCGGCCCTCGGTGGACGCGCTACTGCGCCGCGCCGACGCGCTCCCGTCCGTCAACAGGGTCGTGGACGCCTACAACGCGGTGAGCGTCGAGTACGCGCTGCCCATCGGCGGTGAGGACCTGGACGCCTACCGGGGCCCGGCGCGGCTGGCCAGGGCCACCGGTGACGAGCCGTTCGACGTGGTCGCCGGCGGCGAACCCGCGGTCGAGCACCCGAACCCCGGCGAGGTCGTCTGGCGGGACGACCAGGGCGTCACCTGCCGGCGCTGGAACTGGCGCCAGTGCGTCCGGACGCGGCTGACGGAGACCACGACGAACGGCCTGTTCCTCCTCGAACGCCTTGAGCCGTACCCCCTCGACCGGCTGGCCGAGGCCGGCGACCGGCTCGCGGAGCGGCTGCGGACGATCTCGCCCGGCGTCCGGATCGAGACCAGGCTGATCGGCGGGCGGTGATGGTCACGGTTCTCGCCCTGGCCGCCGCCCTCGCCTACGGGGTCGCCGACTTCCTCGGCGGCACCGCGACCCGCGGATCGACCGCGATCAGAGTGCTGACCTGGTGCGTTCCGATCGGGCTGGCGGTCGTGCTGGTGTCGGCGCTGCTCACCGGCGGGGACGTGAGCCCCGGCCCGATGGCGTGGGGTTTCGCGGCCGGCCTCTGCGGCGGCGGCGGGCTGATCGCGTTCTACCGGGCCCTCGCGCGGGGGCCGATGAGCGTGGTGGCGCCGGTGTCGGCGCTGGCCGCGGCCGTGATACCGGTCGCCGTGGGCGTCGCCCAGGGCGAGCGGCTTGACGCCTCCGTCCTGCTCGGCGTCCTGCTCTGCCTCGTCGCGATCGGCCTGGTCAGCATGGAGGCCGGCGGCGAGAAGGAGCCCGCCGCGGGCGCGGCCGGACGGCGGTTCCTGGACTCGGGCCCGGTGATGGCCGGCCTGTCCGGCAGCTGCTTCGGTGTCTTCTTCGTCCTGCTGAACGAGGCGGGGGACGGCACCGGGCTCTGGCCGATCGTCGGCGCCCGCCTCGGCAACCTCGCCATCGTGGGCATCGTGCTGCTGTTCCTGGCGGCCCGCGGCGGCAACGCGGGTCCGAAGCTGTCCGGACGGACACTGATCGTGCTGGCGCTGCTGTCCGGCAGCCTGGACGCGGGGGCGAACGTGCTGTACTTCCTCGCGGTCCACAACGGCATGCTCAGCCTCGCGGCCGTCCTCACGTCCCTCTACCCGGCGATCACCGTCCTGCTGGCGAGAGTCGCGTACAGCGAGCGCCTGCGGGCCGTCCAACGCGTCGGCATGGCCGTCGCCATAGCCGGCGTGGCACTCGTCACGGTCGGCTGAGGAATCCTCGTCCGCCTCGTATCGAGCGGAGCCGACCTGTAGTCGATGTTCCCATTGCCCGGGTGGCCCCCTTCAGGAGCAGACGCGATCCTCATATCGGGCTAACTCTCCGTGCTGCTGTTCCAGGCGGGCCCGCGCCGGCCCCGGAGCGAGCCCGCACCGCCTTCCGGCCGTCCCGCATCCCGCTCTGGCGGGGAGGGGGCAGGGGGCCCGCGACGGGCTGAGAGGCGCCCGGAAAGCGCGAAAGCCGCCGGCCCGGGCGGGCGGCGGCCTTCGTGGCGGCGGTGGTGGTGGGATTCGAACCCACGGAAGCTTGCACTTCACACGCTTTCGAGGCGTGCGCCCTCGTCCACTAGGCGACACCACCGCGGGAGAGCCTACCCGACTCTGCGGCGCGCGAAGAACTCGATTAGCGGGGCGGCGCACTCCTCGGCCATCACCTCGGCGATCACCTCGGGGCGGTGGTTGAGGCGCCGGTCGCGGACGACGTCCCACAGCGACCCGACCGCGCCCGCCTTCGGGTCGACCGCACCATAGACCACGCGGTCCAGCCGGGCCTGGACGGACGCCCCCGCGCACATCGTGCACGGCTCCAGCGTCACGACGAGCGTGCATCCGGACAGCCGCCACCCGCCGAGGGCCGCCGCCGCCCGCCGCATCGCGACGATCTCCGCGTGGCCGGTCGGGTCGGCGGTCCGCTCGCGCTCGTTGCGGCCCGTTCCGATGATCTCGCCGGACGCGTCCAGAACGACGGCGCCGACCGGGATCTCGCCGTCCGCGGCCGCCTCGCGGGCCGCGTCGAGGGCCCTGAGCATCGCCGGCCGGAACGTCGCGACGACCGGATCGCGCGCGTCAGTCACGGAGGTGGTCGAACTCCTCGCCGAATCCGGCCTTCTCGGCGACGGCGAGGAGCGCGTCGCCGGGCAGGGCGCGCTCGCCGAGTTCGCCGAGCCGCCTGGCGTCGATCCCGAGGTCTTCCAGCAGGGCCGCGTCGCCCGCCGCGTCGCCGTCCGGCACCTCGCCGACGAGCTGCTGGAAGAGCGAGCCGAGTCCGTCCTCGCGGACGGCGGAGATGTAGGGGCGCGGCTCGTCGTCGCGGTCGAGCCGGACGATCGCGAACCAGTCGTCGTCCTGCTCGACCAGCAGGACGACCGGGTCACCGTAGGACTCGACGGCGGCCTCCCGCATCAGGTCGGCGACGTCGTCGACGCTCTCCGCCTCGTCGAGCACGGCCTCGGTTCCGACCCAGCCCTGGGGGGTCTGTGCGAACACGGCGGCGAAGTAGGACACCTGCTTATTGTGACCCAAACGGTCTGCCCGCTCACACCCCCCGTGCGCGGGAATCGGCTGCCGGGTGCCCGGAAGCGGTTGTGAATAAACTTCGCGTTCTTGTCCGGTGACGGACGCCCGGCGTCCTTCCCCGGGGTCATGCGAGTCCGCATACTGCTCAGCGATCGCCATCCCGGGAGGAGTGCCATGGGCGCCGACGAACTCAGCAGGCGCGGGTTTCTGGCCGGGACGGCGGGCGCCGCGGCGATCATCGCGGCGGGTGCCGCCTCCGGGTCGTCCGCCCAGGCCCACGCGGCCGAGCTGGCCGCCGCCCGGCGCGCCCCCGTCGCCGGACTGCCCGATCCGGAGGAGTCCGGCATCGACCACATCGTCGTGGTGATGATGGAGAACCGGTCCTTCGACCACTACATGGGCTGGCTGCCCGGCGCCGACGGCCGCCAGGCCGGGCTCACCTTCACCGACGCCGGCGGCAACGCGCACGAGACCCACCACCTGAAGGTGCCGTGGGGGTGCGGCTTCAGCGACCCCGACCACTCCTACCAGGGCGGGCGAACCGAGTACAACGACGGCGAGTGCGACGGGTGGCTGCGCGCCGGCGACAACGACGTGTTCTCCATCGGCTACTACGAGGGCCCCGACCTCGGCTTCCACGGCCGCGCCGCCCTGGACTGGACGGTCTGCGACCGCTACTTCCCGGCGATCATGTCGTCCACGTTCCCCAACCGGATCTTCCAGCACGCCGGGCAGACCGACCGGATCTCCAACTCGCTGACGATCTCCGAGACCACCACGATCTGGGACCGGCTGAAGGCCAGGGGGATCTCCTGCCGGTACTACTTCAGCGACGTGCCGTTCACCGCGCTGTGGGGCCTGCGGCATCTCGACATCAGCCGGAACATCGCCGAGTTCCGCGCCGACGCCCGCGACGGGCGGCTGCCCGCGGTCAGCTTCGTCGAGCCCGGCTTCCTCGGCGAGCTGTTCCTGCCCGGCATGTCCGAGGACGAGCACCCGCTCGCCGACATCCGCTTCGGCCAGGCGTTCCTCAACGAGGTCTACACCGCGCTCGTCACCTCGCCGAACTGGCCGCGCACGCTGCTGGTGATCAACTACGACGAGTGGGGCGGGTTCTTCGACCACGTGCCGCCGCCGGAGGGGCCCGACCCGCGGCCCGACCTCGGCACCGGGCTGCGCGGCTTCCGCGTCCCCTGCCTGCTGATCTCCCCGCGGGCGCGGCGCGGGGCCGTCGCGCACGAGGTGTACGACCACACGTCCGTCCTGAAGGCGATCGAGTGGCGGTGGGGCCTGGAGCCGCTGACCGTGCGGGACGCCGCGGCCCGCAACATCGCCGAGGTCCTGAACTTCGCCGACCCGCCCGACCCGCACGCGCCCCGCTACGACGCGAAGCGCCCGATCAGCCTCGGCTGCCTCGACCCGCAGCACAGCCACACCGGCGACGACTGGGCGGGTCTGAGCGCCTACGCCCGGCGCAGCGGCTTCCCCCGCTGACCGCCGCGCATGGCGGCGGGCGGGTCAGGGGACGGCGTCGAGGGCGCGTTCGAAGGCCGGGGCGAAACCGATGCGGCCGGCGATGCTGAGGAGCATCTCGTCCGGGTAGAGCTCCAGGTCGCCGGAGATCGCGCCGAGCTCCATCTCGTCCAGCCCGAGGTCGGCGAAGATCGACATGTCGCCCACCGGGAGGACCTGGTCGAGCTCCTCCTCGTCCGGGACCGGGATGTCCAGGTAGTCCAGCACCTGGCGGGCGAGCGGCCAGTCGACCGAGGCGGTGACGTCCGACAGGAACACCATGACCTCGTCGCCGAGCAGGCGGATCGCGACGAAGAAGTCGTCGCCGACCGAGACCAGCCCGACCGTGCCGCCGAGGCTCGGCTGCTGCCGCAGGGCATGGATCAGCCCCGCGAGGTCCTCGGTCAGCGCGACCGGAAGGATCTCGGCCTCCCAGCCCACGTCTTCGCGATACACCACAACGGCGAAGTCCGTCGCGTCCACATCCGTCATTTCCACCCCACCGGCACGTCTCCTGCCAGGGCATGGTCGCAGATGCGGCGCGCGCTCGCGTGCCCCACCACCAAACTCGCCGCCGCACCCGGAGGTGAGGCCGGGAGTCAGCGCCGATCACGGTGCCCGGCGGCATGAACCTAACCGATCCGGATCAATTGATGCGGAAGGTGCGGCGCCGAAGTGCCGCGTGGATCCGCGCGCGGCGGGAACGGTGCGGCGTCACGCGCCGGCGCAGCTCGCGGGCCTCGGCGAGTTCGCGCAGGAAGAGCGCCCTGCGGCGCAGGTGCTCGCGTACCTGCTCGGGGGATATGTCGCCCTGGGGCCCGGGACGCCGCTCGGCGCCCTCGGCTGTGACTTCGGTCACCGCGAAGTCGGGCGCCGGGGGCTCGCTGCCGGGAGCCGGGGCGGGAGCGGGCGGATCGGGCGCGGATTCCCGGGCCCGCGAGCCGCTCGGCTGCTGATCGCTCTCGCTGTTCATAAGGCCATCCTGCCCGCTCAGCGGCGACCTATCCTGGCGCCCCGGACCGCCCCGCGGGTTGGGCTACCGTGATCGCATGCAGACCCTCGCCGTCGACCACCCGCTCGTCGCGCACAAGCTCACCACACTTCGGGACGTCCGCACCGACTCCCCCACGTTCCGCCGCCTGGCCGACGAACTGGTCACCCTGCTCGCCTACGAGGCGACCCGCGACGTCAGGGTCGCCGAGGCCACGGTGCAGACGCCCCTGGTCCCGGCGGAAGGCGTCCAGCTGGCGAGCCCGAAGCCGCTCGTCGTGCCGATCCTGCGCGCCGGCCTCGGGATGCTGGACGGGATGACGCGGCTGCTGCCCACCGCCGAGGTCGGCTTCCTCGGGATGATCCGGGACGAGGGCACCCTGCAGGCCCAGACCTACGCGACGCGGCTGCCGGACGACCTGTCCGGGCGGCAGTGCTACGTCCTCGACCCGATGCTCGCGACCGGCGGGACGCTCGCGGCCGCCATCCGGCTGCTGTTCGAGCGCGGCGCCGACGACGTCACGGCGCTCTGCCTCCTCGCCGCGCCCGAGGGGCTGAAGTACCTGGAGCAGGCGTTCTCCGACATCTCGGCGCCCATCAAGGTGGTCACGGCCGCGATCGACTCCCACCTCAACGAGCAGGGCTTCATCATGCCCGGCCTCGGCGACGCGGGGGACCGGCTCTACGGCGTCGTCTAACCCCTCCGGCAGGAGTCCGTTTCCCCGGCGTGACCTGCGATGTTCGATCCCGACGGCAGGGGGTACCACCACCTCTACGGAACGCGAGCGCGCGTTCCCCTCCGCCGTCCCGGCACAGGGGACCGTCACGGACCGGGCGGCGCGAGCGAGCTTCGGGGACACATGATGGCTCACCCAGGGGACGGCGACCTGCCGCGCTACACCGAGATCGCAGAACGGCTCACCGAGGAGTTCCACGACGTCCACGGCACCGACACGGTGGAACGGTGCGTCGCGGCCGCGCGCTACGGCGCCGAGGAGGTGACCGGATCGGCCCCGCCCGACCTCGTGGAGCGGATAGCGCGCCGGCATCTGGAGGTGCTGGCGACGGTCGCGGCCGAGAGGCGCCGCAAGGCGCGCCGCTCCTCGCTGGACAACGCGCCCTGACCCGCAAAGCGGGCGCCGCGCGCCGTCGCGCTGCTTTGCCGCCCGTGTGGGCTGTGCGAAACTGAAACCGGGGTCCGTGGGTCAACGCTCCGGGAGGCAGCTGTGCCGGCCAAGAAGTACATCACGTGGGCCGCCATGGCCTTCGTGGCGTTCTACATCATCACGCAGCCGGACGGGGCGGCCAAATCGGTGGACAACGCGGCAACGGGCATCTCCACCGCGGCGGACTCCCTCGCCACCTTCGTCAACTCGCTCGCCTGAGGCCGGCATGAGACTCGTCACTCCCGGCGACTCCGCGCCGGCGTCCGTCAACAAGTACCTGCTCCCCCACGAGAACCAGGTGATCACGGTGCGGCGCCATCCGGCCGTGCTGATGGTCCCGGTCGGCCTCCTGCTCGGCGGCCTCATCCTCGCGGGCCTGCTGAGCCAGACGCTCGCCGAGAACGGCGGCTCGGTCTTCAGCTGGGTCTGGTGGGGCTGGCTTATCCTGCTCGCCTGGTTCGTGTGGCGGGTCGCGGAGTGGTCCGTCGACTACTTCGTCATCACCAACCAGCGGATGCTGCTCACCACCGGCCTCATCACCCGCAAGGTCGCGATGATGCCGCTGGCCAAGGTCACCGACATGAGCTTCAAGCGGACGATCGCGGGCCGCATGCTCGGATACGGGGAGTTCGTCCTGGAGTCCGCCGGCCAGGACCAGGCCCTCACGAACGTGCCCTTCCTGCCCTACCCCGAGCAGCTCTACCTCGAAGTCTGCGAAATGATCTTCCCGAACAAGAACCCGGCTCCCGAGGAGGCGCTCCCCCCGCCCCCGCCGCCGCGCCGGCCCCGTCCGCCGGAAGACGCCGACGCGCAGGACGCTCCCACCGCCACGCTGCCCAAGGGCGACGACCCCGACGGGGAGATCTAGCTCTGCGACGTTCCTGACGCTGGAAGCCGGGCACCGCGGTGCCCGGCTTTCCTGTTGCCGCAGGGGGTGCCGAAGAGGCCCTCGTGGTGATCTGAGACCATGCAGGACGGCCTGACGCACCGGAACATCGGCGACCGCACCGCCGGACCACGGGGACCCGGCGATCCGCGAGTTGCACCGGCCGATACCGCTGGGAGCGGTCCCAACCTCGCGGAACGCGCGGCCGGCCGTCCGGTACTGGCCGGAAAGCGCGGTGGGCTGATCAATATCGGCGGTCTCTGCGATCTTGCCGGGACCGTCGGATACCGTCGGCGAATGACAGACGTCGCGATCGACGGGAAGGCCCGCCGGCGCGAACCGGCGAATCTTGCCGAAGCGCCGCTCGCGCGGGCCTTCCGGCCGCTCTCTTCTCCTGCCGCTTCCTTGCTCTCGATGTGTGATAACCCGCAATGTGCAATCATGTCGGCACCCCAGCCGCCTGTTTACTTCCGCTAAGTGAGTCCACATGCCGGGTCCAGGCAACGTCGGCGAACGTGTCCGCAACCTGCGGCTGACCAGACGCTTGTCGCAGGCACAACTCGCCGGTCACGACCTTTCCGACAGCTACATCTCTTTGATCGAGTCGGGCAAGCGCACGCCGACGCCGACCGTCCTGCGGATGCTGGCCGAGCGTCTCGGCTGCACTCCCGAGTACCTCGCGGAGGGCGTCGAGCCGGAGCAGCGCGCCCATCTCGAGGTGCGGGAGCGCCACGCCCATCTGGCGCTGCTGCGCGGCGACCCCGCCACGGCCGAGGCCGGGTTCGACGAGGTGATCGCCCGCAGCGACGACCCCGACCTCACGGCCCGCGCCCGCCTGGGCCGCGCCCGCGCCCTTGAGGAACTGGGCCGCACCGACCGCGCGATCGAGCTGTTCGAGGAGCTGCGCGAGCAGGCCGAGCGCGACCCGGGCCGGGCGAGCTGGCTGCCCCCGGTGATCGCGCTGGCCCGGTCGTACCACACCGTCGGCGACCTGGGGCAGGCCGTCGCGCTGGGCGAGCGGGCCCTCGAACGGCTGGAGCGGCTCGGCCTCCACGCCGGCCACGAGTACACCGAGGCCGGACGCATCCTGCTGCTCGCCTATGTGGATCGCTCCGATCCCGTTCGCGCCCACGAACTCGGGCGGCGCCTCCTGCACCCCGAGGGGGCCGGTGCCGCCGATCCGCTGAGCGTCCACTACCAGCGCGCCAGCATGCGGGCGCTGGACGAGGGGGCGGTCGGCGACTCCCTGTACTTCGCCGACCAGGCCCTTGCCGCGCGTACGGACACGACCCCCATGAAGGCCCACGCACGCCTCGCCCTCGCCGGAGCCAAGGCGCTGCTCAGGGGTGTCGAGCCGTTCTCCGCCGCCGCGGCGCCCGGCGCTGCGCCGCCCGGTGAGTACGGGTTCGAGCGCCCGCGTCAGGAAGGGACCCGCGAAGCGGCCCAGGAGGCGCTCACACTCCTCCGGGACGCCACCGGTCTCGACGACGCCGAGGCCACCGAAGGCACCATCGCCAAGGCCCGCGCCCTCGTCCTCGTCGGCGACCTGGACGAGGCGATCGCCGCGCTCGAACAGTTCCTGGACACCGGCATGGCCTTGTCCGCCCCCGAGAGCGGACACACCATGACGCCTCAGCCCGCCAACGAGCAGGGCGTCCGCACCCAGAAGACCGTTCTGGCCCGCCTGGTCCTGGCTCGTGCGCGGGTGGCCCAGGGCAACACCTCGGCCGCCCAGGTCGTCCTTCGCGCCGCCTCGGAACAACTGGCGACCCTTCCCGAGGGCCGTCCCGCGGCGCACCTCTACCGGGAGCTCGGCGAACTCTACGAACTGATCGAGTCTCCCGACAACGCCGCCACCGCCTACCGCCAGGCCCTGGAGGCGGCCGGCCTGTCGGTCTTCAACCGCGTCGCCCTGAGCGCCCGGCACTAGATCGCTCGCTCGCGGGAAAGGCGGGGCGGCCGCGATGAGCGCGTGCCGCCTCGCCCTGCCGTCTGGGTGTCGCATCGCACACGTTCGTCGATCGTGGAGCCGTGACCTGCGGGATCGGCTCCGCCGGGCGCCTCCACGAACCCCATGGCGGTGGGGCCGGAATAGCCCGGGGGTCATGGATGTCGTATCATCCAGACATGGGATGACTGGTTGACTGGAGGTTCGGGTGACTCTGCGGACGGCACGGCGGTCGTCACTGGTCGACCAGGTGATCGACCAGCTCAGGGGCGAGATCACCGGGGGCGGGTGGCCGGTGGGCGCCAAGATCCCGCCGGAGCCGGTGCTGTCGGAGACGCTCGGGGTCGGGCGCAACACCGTCCGGGAGGCGGTGCGGGCGCTGACCCACGCGGGGCTCCTGGAGAGCCGCCAGGGCGACGGGACGTACGTGCGCGCGACGAGCGAGCTGTCCGGAGCCGTCCGGCGGCGGCTGGAGACCGCGGAACTCGTCGAGATCCTGGAGGTCCGGCGGGGGTTCGAGGTGGAGGCGGCCAGGCTCGCCGCCACCCGGCGCACGGACGCCGACATCGCCGCCATCGCGGTCGCGCTCGCGCGCCGGGACGCGGCATGGGCGGCGGGCGAGCACTCGGCGTTCGTCGAGGCGGACCTCGAATTCCACACCGCCGTCGTCGAGGCCACCCACAACCGCGTCCTGACGGACCTGTACCGCGACTTCAGCGCGGCGCTCCGGGCCAGCATCGGCGCGGCCGGGAGCCTGCTCGCACACGCCGACGTCCCGCACGGCCCCATTGCCGCGGCCATCGAGGCGGGGGACGCCGACGCCGCCACCCGGGCGACCCACGCGTGTCTCGACCAGATCCTCGCCTCGACCGTCCCCCTGTCCGGAACGGCTCCGCAGGAGACCTAGCGCGGTAAGCACAAGCCCGCACCATGACCGGGGGCGTGACCCGCCCACCTCACGGGGCGGCCGTCGGGGTGCCCGGCGACCGGCAGGCACGGGCACCGGAACGCAGCAGAACCAGCTCGACGCAGCAGAACCTGCGCTCGAAGCGACCGAAACAACGAAGGTGACATGAACAGCTCCACGACTCCAGGTTCCCGGGCCGCGGCCGCATGGTCGCTCGTCGGCCTGGTGCTGCTGACGATCAACCTGCGCGCCGCGATCACGGGGATCTCGCCCGTGCTCGGCGACCTGCGGGACGCGTTCGGGCTGTCGGGCGCGGAGGCCGGCGTCCTCACCACGCTCCCGGTGCTGTGCCTGGGCGTGTTCGCGGCCGTCGCGCCGGCCGTCGCGCGGCGGTTCGGGACCGAGACCGCGATCGCCGGCTCCCTCGTCATGATCACGACGGGGATCGTGCTGCGGGTGGTGCAGTCCCCGGTCTCGCTGTTCTTTGGAACGGTCCTGGCCGGGGCGGGGATCGCGATGGGCAACGTCCTCATGCCGGCCGTGATCAAGCGCGCGTTCCCGTCCCGCCTGGGCTCGCTGACCGGGCTCGCGATGATGCTGATGGCGGCCAGCGGCGCGATCGCCGCGGGCCTCGCGGTGCCGCTGGAGGAGGCGGGCGGCTGGCGCCTCGCGCTCGCCGTCTGGGCCGTCCCGTCGCTGGTCGCCGCCCTCGTGTGGGGTCCGATCGCCCTGCGCGGCCGCCGCGCTCCGACGCCGCCGGTCACCGTCCCGCGCGCCGGGGGATCGCTGCTGCGCTCCCCGACGGCCTGGTTCGTCGCCGCGTTCATGGGCCTGGCGTCGCTGATGTTCTACGTGCTCCTGTCGTGGCTTCCCGAGGTCATGCGCGACGCCGGTTACCCGGCCGCGACCGCCGGGATGATGGTCTCCACCATGATGATCGTCGGGATCCCGCTGGGCTTCCTGGTGCCGGTGTTCGCCGCCCGCCTGCGCGACCAGCGCCCCCTCGTCGTCGCCGTCGCGGCCACGATGGTCGTCGGCCTGGTCGGGCTGCTGCTCGCCCCCGGGTGGGCGTGGGTCGTGATCCTCGGCATCGGCACCGGCAGCGCGTTCCCGCTGGCCTTCACGCTGCTCAGCCTCCGCTCGCCGACCCCGTCCGCAGCCGCGAGCCTGTCGGGGATGGCGCAGACGGGCGGCTACCTCCTCGCCGGAACCGGCCCGCTCGCGGTTGGCGTCCTGCACGATGCCACGGGCGGCTGGAACGTGCCATTGGCCCTGCTGCTCGTCCTGGTGGTCCCCGAGGTCGTGGTCGGACTGCTGGCCGCGCGCCCCGGGTTCGTCCGCGCGGCCCACCCGGCGGCGCCGCTGGTCGAGCCGAAGGCCCTCCCGGCGCCGGAGCCCGCCCGTACCCGCTGATCAGGTCATGTCGACGGCGTCCAGGTCGAGGACGCGCGCGTGCACGACGAGCCGCTGGTGCAGGGCCGCCCGGAGTGCCCGGTGCAGGCCGTCCTCCAGGTAGAGCTCGCCCTGCCACTGGACCACGTGGGGGAACAGGTCGCCGTAGAACGTGGAGTCCTTCGACAGCAGCGAGTGGAGATCCATCTCCCGCTTGGTGCTGACGAGCTGGTCGAGGCGGATCTGGCGAGGGGGGATCTTGGCCCAGTCCCGGGACGAGAAACCGTGCTCTGGATAGGGCCTTCCCTCACCCACCGCCTTGAAGATCACCCTTCGAGTCTACGGGCTCGCCAGTGCGCGGAGAAGGCGCGCAACAACATGCGTCACTCTGCTTTCCGGATTCGGTAAACCAGTTACCGCCCAGCTCATCCCGACCGTGACTTAGTACCGGAAGGGTCGGGTGCGGCCGTTCACGACTGGTGGTCAGACCAGATGTAGGCGCCGGGAAGCAGTGGCTCGCACCTCGCCCGATGTTGCGCGACACGTTCGTGTCAGTGTGACCAATGCTTCAGTGACGTGGCCCGCGACAGGGTCTTGTCAGTGCGCGTTTTTGCGGACGGGTGGGTCAGGCGGTGGCCGGAAGGACGACGACCTTGCCCGAGAGCGTCCCCGCGGCCGCCCGAGCGTGGACTGAGGCCAGGTCGGTCAGCGGGACACGCTCGGCGACGTCGACGGTCAGCGCGCCACGGTCCACACGCGCCACGAGTTCCGACAGTTGCTCGGGGTCGCTGCGGACGTAGAGGTCGATGCCTCGCACGCCGCGCTCCTCGTCGGCCGGGGCGGGCATCCACACGGTGGTGCTGACCACGACGCCGCCGTCGCGCACCAGGCCGGCCAGCGCAGTGAACTCCGTGGGGTCGATCGGTGCGAGATTGAGCAGGACGTCGACCGGCTCGGTCACCGCGGTGGTCACCTCGGTCGTGGTGCGGTCGATGACCTCATCGGCACCCGCCGCCTTGACGCGCTCGGTGCTGCGGGGGCTGCCGGTGGCGATCACGTAGGCGCCGGCAGCCTTGGCCAGCTGTACCGCGTAGCCGCCGACGGCTCCGCCGGCGCCGCTGATCAGGATCCGCTGCCCGGCCTTCAGTTCGGCGTGGTCGAAGAGCGCCTGCCATGCGGTGAGACCGACCAGGGGCAGCGCGGCAGCGTCGGTGAGCGGGATGCTCGTCGGAGCCGGCGCCAGTATCTCGGCGGGCGCGAGGACGTACTCCGCCGAGGCGCCGTCGTCGACGAACGGCAGGAATCCGACGATCTGGTCACCGATCTCAAGGCCGCCGACGCCCTCGCCGAGCGCGTCGACCGTTCCCGCGACGTCCAGGCCGGGGACGTGCGGCAAGGTGAGGGGCATCGGACCCTGCATGAACCCCGCGCGGATGTTGCCATCGACGCCGTTGAACGTCGTCGCGGCGACGCGCACTCGCACCTGTCCGGTGCCCGGCACCGGCCGGTCGACGTCCTCGTAGAGGAGGACGTCGGGCTCGCCGTACTCGTGGAATCGAACTGCCTTCATTCGCGGTGCCTCACCTTCGGTCGAGTGCTTCGAATCCGAAGCACTTGTGCCACCGTAGCAGTGCTTTGAAGTCGAAGCAAATGCTTCGAAGATGAAGCAGTGATAAAGTCTCCACCATGCCCGACACGCCGCCGTCCCTGGACGCCGTCCAGCTGGGCGCGTACTTCGCCCTCATGGAGGTGGCGGGCCTGCTCCGGCACGCGGTCGAGCAGCAGCTGCGCGAGGCCGGCGATCTCAGCTACGTGCAGTTCCAGCTCCTGGCGCATCTCGGCCTCGACTCGCCGAGCGGCAGTGAACGCATGACCGACCTGGCCGACGGCGTCGTGTACAGCCGCAGCGGATTGACCTATCAGGCCGGCCTGCTCGAGAAGTCGGGCCTCGTCAGGCGCACGCGCTCCGCAGACGACGACCGGGGCGTCACGGTCACGATCACCGATGCCGGGCGGGCGCTGCTCGCCAAGGTGCTCCCCGGCCACACCGAGGTCCTCAGCCGGCAGCTCTTCCAACCGCTGTCGCGCCGGGACACCCAGGCTCTGGCCGACCTGCTGTCGCCGGTGCGCGACCACATGCGTTCGGCGCCGCCCCGTTCGGCGGTGCCTCGCCGCCGGCGATGACACGCCGCCTGGCGAGACGCGGCGCGGTGCCCCTCGTCATCGCGGGTGATGTGAAGATCGTTCGGAGCGACTTCGGGATGATCATGCGCGATACAGTCATCTTGTGAGGAACGTGGATGACATCGATCGTCAGCTGCTGGAACTCCTCCAGCAGGACGCCACCCGGTCCTACACGGCGCTCGGCACGGCGGTCGGCCTGTCGGCGGGCGCCGTCCACGAGCGGGTCCGGAAGATGCGCGAGCGGGGCGTCATCCGGCGGACCAGCGTGGACGTGGAGCCGGCCGCGCTCGGGCAGGGCGTGCTGGCCTTCGCCCTGATCGACTCCTCGGTCTGGATGGGCGACCGCGCCGCCGAGTTCGCCGCCATACCGGAGGTGCAGGAGGCCCACGTCGTGGCGGGCAGCGCGTCCGTGCTCGTCAAGGTGCGGACGTCGACGACCGCGCGGCTCCAGGACGTCCTGCGGCGGCTGTACGACATCCAGGGCGTCAGCGGGACGAAGGCGACGGTGGTCCTGGAGACCTTCTTCGAGCGCCCGATCTCCCCGCTGGGCCAGTGACGCCGTCACCCACCGGACATGCGAAAGGCCGGTGCCCGCGTCGGGCACCGGCCTCGGTGTGGCGGAGGATGCGAGATTCGAACTCGCGAGCGCTTGCACGCAACACGCTTTCCAAGCGTGCGCCCTAGGCCACTAGGCGAATCCTCCACGCGGAAGCCTACCGGTTCTCGGGCAGTGACCTGACATCAATAACCGCGTTGACCGGGATCGGTCCGTAGACGTGGGGGAACAGCTCGTCCCCGGCGGGCTCGTAGCGGACGGGCGCGTCGAGGCGGGAGACGTCGACGGCCAGCAGCACCAGGTCGTCGCGAGGGACGTCGCCGTAGAAGCGGCCCAGGACGCCTTCCACCTGGGCGATGTCGGACGAGCAGTGGATGAAGCCCTCCTCGTCCAGGGTCCGGCCCAGGGTGGACATGGTGTACGCCACGCCGGTGCTCCGGGCGGATTCCCAGTGGGTTCGTTCGGCGATGTGCAGGAGCGTGTCCTGGGGAGAGGCGGGCATGGGCGGAGACTACGCCGAATGCGTGGCGATCCTGGGCCGGGGATGCCATAGACTTTGGGCAGACCCCTCGCACGGCGTCACCCTGTGAACCTCCCCAGGGCCGGAAGGCAGCAAGGATAAACAGGCTCTGGCGGGTGTGCGGGGGGTCCCTTGGTTTGACGGCGACCGGTCCGCGACGACCGGTCCACGGCGACACGGCGCTTCTGACGCTCTGCTTCTCGAGGGAGGGCGGACCCCCGATGAGTCTGGCTCTGTACCGCAAGTACCGGCCAGCGACGTTCGCCGAGCTGAAGGGGCAGGAACACGTCGCCGAGCCCCTCCAGCAGGCGCTGCGCAACGGCCGGATCAACCACGCGTACCTGTTCAGTGGTCCGCGCGGCTGCGGCAAGACGTCCAGCGCCCGGATCCTCGCCCGCTCGCTGAACTGCGAGGAGGGGCCGACCCCCGACCCGTGCGGCAAGTGCGACTCGTGCGTCGCGCTCGGACCGTCCGGAACCGGGCACATCGACGTGATCGAGATCGACGCCGCGTCCCACGGTGGTGTGGACGATGCCCGCGACCTGCGAGAACGGGCCTTCTTCGCCCCGGTCGCGGCGCGCTTCAAGGTGTACATCATCGACGAGGCGCACATGGTCACCCGCGAGGGCTTCAACGCGCTGCTGAAGCTCGTCGAGGAGCCGCCGCCGCACCTGAAGTTCGTGTTCGCGACGACCGAGCCGGAGAAGGTCATCGGGACGATCCGGTCCCGGACCCACCACTACCCGTTCCGGCTGATCCCGCCCGGCGTCCTCCAGGATCTCGTCGAGGAGATCCTGAAGAGCGAGGACGTCCCGTACGAGGCGTCCGCGCTCCCGCTGGCCGTCCGGGCCGGGGCCGGTTCCGCGCGCGACACGCTGTCGATCCTGGACCAGCTCCTCGCCGGGTCGGACGAGAAGGGCATCACCTACGCGCGGGCCGTGTCGCTGCTCGGCTACACCGACTCCGCGCTGCTGGACGAGGTCGTCGCGGCCTTCGGCTCCCGGGACGGCGCCGCCGTGTTCGCCGCCATCGACCGCGTGATCGAGAGCGGCCAGGACCCGCGCCGCTTCACCGCCGACCTGCTGGAACGCCTCCGCGATCTGGTGATCCTGTCGAACGTCCCGGAGGCCGGGGCCTCGGGGCTGCTGAACTTCCCGTCCGACGAGCTGGAGCAGATGCGGCGCCAGGCGTCCTCGATGGGGCCCGGAGAGCTGACGCGTGCCGCCGACCTGCTGCACACCGGGCTCACCGAGATGCGGGGCGCCACGTCCCCGCGGTTGCTGCTGGAGCTGATCTGCGCCCGGATCCTGCTGCCGGCCGCGTACGAGGACGAGGCGTCCATGTTCGCTCGCCTCGACCGTCTGGAACGCCAGGCCGGCCAGGGCGGCTTCGGCGGTGGTCAGGCCGGGTTCGGTGGCGGGCAGGGCGGTGACCCTCTGGCGCAGGCCTTCGCGGGTCCGGGTCCGGCCCCCGTCCAGGGCGGCGCAGGTCAGGGAGGCCCCCCTCCAGGATCTTCGGGGCAGGCCGGTGCGACGCACGGAACGTCCGGGCAGGGCGGTCCGGCGCAGGGCGGTCCGGTGCAGGGAGCGTCGGAGCAGCCGGGGGCTCCAGCGTCTCGCGACGGGGGTTCTCAAACGCCCGGAACCCAGTCCCCTCCCTCCCGGGGGGCCGACCCCACTTCCAGTGTCAACCCTGGCCCCGGCACAGCACCCGCAGAATCCGGTTCTGTGGATAACCGCGCAGCCGCCCCCGCCGCGGCCCCGCAACCCGCGGCCTCCCGGCCCACGGCCGCGCCGGCCGGCGCACGTCCCGGCTCCAGCGCATCACCCGCACCCTCCAGTGCACCGCCGGCCCCCGCCGCTTCCAGCGGAGGCGGCGGAGGGGCGGACCTCTCCACCGTCCAGAGGCTCTGGCCGGACGTCGTCGAGGCCGTCAAGCAGAAGAGCCGCGCCACCTGGATGGTCATCATGTCCGGGGTGCAGCCGCTCTCGCTCGACGGCAGGGTCCTCACCCTCGGCTTCGACGCGGAGGGACGCCGCCTCGGCTTCGTCAACGGCGGCCGCGACGCCGTCCTGCGCGAGGTCTTCAAGGAGCGGATGGGCGTCGACTGGCGGATAGAGACCGTCGTGGGCGGAGCGCCCGGCGGGTCCCCACCAGGGGGAAGGCCGGGCCCTAGCGCGGGGTTCGGTGGGGCGGCCACACCGAACCCGGCACCGCAGCCGCGGCCGCCCTTCCAGCCGTCCGCGCGACCGTCCGCGCCGAGGGCCGACGGGCCCCCGGAGCCGCCTCCGCCGCCGCCGGACGAGCCCCCGCCGCCGCCCGAACCCCCTCCCGCGGACGAGAGCGACGAGGTCGACCCGGAGGGCGACGCCGATGCCGACGGCACCGAGGCCGAGATGAGCGGAATGGCCCTCATCCAGCGCGAACTCGGCGGCCAGATCATCCGCGAGATCGACAACTCGGCCCTCTGAACCGGCGGCGCCGGGCCCGGGCAGGGGGCCGGTAGGGCGCCGATTCCCGGAGGTGCTTCCGAAATGGCGCGCTGGGGTCCTCGCGTACCGAAACGGCCTGGGAGCCCGTAGTCTCGTGGGACGGACGTCCGGTGGCTGGCGGAGTGCCAGAGAGAAGGCCCTCGGGGGCCGGAAGAGGGAGTGCACCGTGGAACCCGGTGGTCAGCTGAACATGCAGGAACTCCTCCAGCAGGCGCAGGCCATGCAGGAGCAGCTCTTCAACGCCCAGCGCGAGCTCGCGGAGACCGAGGTGACGGGGACCGCCGGCGGCGGGCTCGTGACCGCGACGGTCAACGGGCAGGGCGAGGTCACGGGGCTGTCGATCGACCCGAAGGCGATCGACGCCGACGACCCGGCCGACACGGCGGAGACGGTCGCCGACCTGGTGCTGGCCGCGATCCGCGACGCCGCCCGCGAGGCGCAGGAGCTCCAGCAGGAGAAGATGGGCCCCCTCGCCCAGGGGCTCGGTGGCGGCGGGGGCATCCCCGGCGGCTTCCCCGGCCTCGGCGGCGCCTGAACCGGGCCGCGGGCAGAAGACGACAGTAAAGGAGGGGTCCGTTGTACGAAGGGGTGGTTCAGAACCTCATCGACGAGCTGGGCAGACTGCCCGGCGTCGGCCCCAAGAGCGCGCAGCGGATCGCCTTCCACCTCCTCGCCGCCGATCCGGCCGACGTCGAGCGCCTCGGCAAGGCGCTCAAAGAGGTCAAGGACAAGGTCCGCTTCTGCAAAACATGCGGGAACGTTGCGGAAGAAGAGGAATGCAGGATCTGCCGTGACGCGCGCCGCGACCCCCACATCATCTGCGTGGTGGAGGAGTCCAAGGACGTCGTCGCGATCGAGAAGACCCGCGAGTTCCGCGGCCGCTACCACGTGCTCGGCGGCGCGATCAGCCCGATCGAGGGCGTCGGCCCGGACGACCTGCGCATCCGCGAGCTGATGCAGCGGCTCGCGGACGGGGCGGTGACCGAGCTGATCCTCGCCACCGACCCCAACCTGGAGGGCGAGGCGACCGCGACGTACCTCGCCCGGCTGGTCAAGCCCATGGACATCACCGTCACCCGACTGGCCAGCGGCCTTCCGGTGGGTGGCGACCTCGAGTACGCCGACGAGGTCACACTGGGCCGCGCATTCGAAGGACGGAGGCTGCTCGATGTCTGACACCAACAGCCCGCAGGACTGGAACGCCCTCGCCGAACGCGTGGCGTGCCACGTCGACAACTACCTGAACGGCCTGGAGGCGGTCGCCCGCGGCGACGGCGGGACGCACACCATCCCGCTCCTCCTGCTGGAGGTGTCGCAGGTGATCCTGGCAGGGGCGCAGCTCGGCGCCAGCGCCGACGTGATCCTCCCGGACAACTGGGAGCCCGAGATGGGCGACGACCCCGACCTCGACTCGATCCGGCAGGGCCTGGCCGAGCGGCTCCAGGCCATGGACGAGTACGTCGAGGTCTTCGATCCCTACAAGGACACCGAGCCGACCTCCTACCGCCTGTCGGACGACCTCGTGGACGTCGCCAGCGACCTCGTCCACGGGCTCCGCCACTACAACAAGGACCGTCCTCTGGAAGCCCTCTGGTGGTGGCAGTACTCGTACTTCAACCACTGGGGCAACCACGCCGGCGCCGCTCTGCGGGCCCTGCACGCCTTCGTCGCCAACGCCCGCCTGAGCGTCGCCACGGAAGCGGCCACGGAAGCCGCCCCCGCCTGACCCGGCCGTGCCCCGCCTAGCCGGACGTGGCGGGGCCGGTCCGTGCGCCGAGCGCCCACGCGATCAGCTCGGCCGCCTTCTCGACGTCCGAGCCGATCTGGCCGCTCCCCCCGGAGTGCCACGCGAACTGTTCGCGGTCGTCGTCCCAGACGACCCGGCCCTCCTGACCCCGGTAGGAGACGTGCAGTAAGCCCCCGCCACCGTCCGGCCGCACCGTCGCCACCTGCGGAGCCCTCCGCCGCAGCGCCGCGTAGAGGGACGGCAGCGGTCCCCGGCGAACCCTCGGCAACTCGTCGAACCCGCCCATCAGCTCTCCCATCGACTCCCTCACCGCCGTGCCCCGTCCCGGGCCGGGCCATGGCACGAACGCGACGGATCCCTGGTGGACGAGCTGAACCACGGCACCCCGCCGGCGCCTGCCTTTACCTAGACGCTTGACCCACCGTCCGGGTGGTCAGCGGAGGAGATCTGGGCGATGGCCGGAGGTCTCATACCGCTGACGACACAGCGACCCTCATGTCACCAGCGCCGAGCAAGCCCGCCCAGGTACTGCGGTTCCATCGGTCCGCCCAAGCGCTCGCCCCAGGTGACCTCGTCGCGCATCGCCCTTGCGACGTGCCGAAGACCACATACGCGACGCGCCCGCTCGAAGGCACGGTCACGCGGACGATCTTCTCGGGCGCCCCGGCCTCCCGGCTATGCGTTTCGGCGATGCGTGGAGACGCTGACCGCTCGGCCGGCGACCCGTACCGCCGACTTCACTCGCGAGGGTCGCCAAGGGCGATTCTGGCGGCTTCGGTGGCCATTCTTGCGATCTCGTGGACGTCCATGGACGCCAAAGGCTCAAGGCCCAGCAGGTAGCGGCCGTAGACGATGCCGAGGGTCTGGCTCAGGAGCAGCGCGGCGCGCTCGCGGACGGCGGGGTCGTCCGGCAGGACCTTCTCCAGGGCGGGGACGATCTCCTGGTCGAAGACGGCCTGGACGCGGGCCGCGGCGTCGGGATGGGTGGGGGCCGTGCGCAGCAGGACGGCCTCGGCGGTGTTCTCGGCCGCCTCCCAGCGGGCCAGGAAGGACTCGACGTAGGCGGCCGCCGCGTCGTCGGCGTCGCCGAGATCGGGGACGGCGAGGTCGATGGCCGAGGCCGCGGCGTAGAGCTCGGCCTTGCTGCCGAAGTAGCGGATGACCATGGACGGGTCGATGGCGGCCTCCGCCGCGATCGACCGGATCGTCGCGCGCTCGTAGCCGTCCTCGGCGAACCGGCGCCGGGCCGCGTCCAGGATCGCCGTCCGGCTGGCCGCGGAACGCTCGGTGAAGGCCATGCCCGCCAACCTATGCCATCACGCGTTGGCAAACACGGAGACAACGTCCTAGAGTCCATCACGAGCAGGCCACCGAACGTTGGCCACCAGGCGTTGGCCAACGTCCATGGGCGACAGGAGTGATCATGACGGCTGTTCCGGAGTCCACCGGCGTGCTCGTGGTCGGCGCGGGGCCCGCCGGGCTGTCCCTCGCCGCCTCGCTGCGGCAGAAGGGGGTGGACGCCGTCCTGCTGGACCGGGCGGCGGAGGGCGCGAACACCTCCCGGGCGGCCGTGGTCCATGCCCGCACGCTGGAGGCGCTGCGCGAGATCGAGGCGACCGGCGAGCTGGTCGAGCGCGGGATCATCGTGCCGCGCTTCACCGTCCGGGAGCGGGACCGCGTGCTGCTCACCGTCGAGTTCGGCGACCTGCCGACCGACTTCCCCTACACGCTGCTCGTCCCGCAGAACGTCACCGAGGAGATCCTGCTCGGACGGCTGCACGCGGCAGGCGGCCTCGTGCACCGGCCGTCCGAGGTGACGGACCTGGCCCAGGACGAGGACGGTGTGACGGCCACCTTGGCCAGCGGCGAACGGATCCGCGCGGCCTACGCGGTCGGGACGGACGGGATGCACAGCACCGTCCGCGAGCACACCGGGATCGCCTTCGAGGGTGACGCCTACCCGCAGTCGTTCATCCTCGCCGACGTGCACCTGGACTGGGCCGGCGGCAGCGAGGAGGTCATGCTGTTCTTCTCCTCGGAAGGCGTCACGGTCGTCGCGCCGCTGCCCGGCGGGCGGCACCGCATCGTCGCGACCGTCGAGGAGGCGCCCCAGGACCCGACCGCCGCCGACGTCCAGGCGCTCCTGGACGCGCGCGGCCCCAGGCGCCAGCCCGCGCTTATCAAGGACGTCGTGTGGAGCTCCCGCTTCCGCGTCCACCACAGGCTGGCGGCGCGGTACCGCGCGGGCCGCGTCTTCCTGGCCGGTGACTCCGCCCATGTCCACAGCCCGGCGGGCGGGCAGGGCATGAACACCGGCATCCAGGACGCGCTCAACCTCGCGGGCAAGCTCGCCGCGGTGCTGGGCGACGGCGCCCCCGACTCCGTGCTGGACGAGTACGAGGCCGAGCGCCGCCCCGTAGCGGAACAGGTCGTCTCGTTCACCGACAAGATGACCAACGTCGCGACCCTGGGCGGCCCCGTGCTGCGCGGGGTGCGCAACACCCTGCTGCGCACCCTCGACTGGATCCCCGCCGTCCACCGCACGATGGCGATGAACCTCTCCGAGCTGTCCACCGACCCCGCCCGCCGCTGAACCGATTGCCGCGAGCGCGCGGGGCCCGCCGGCGCTCTGGCGGCACCGCTCCGAGCGAGCAGGTCTCCCGGGAAACCGCCGGCGCGGGCTTCGCGTGCGGTCAGCGGCGGTAGGCGAGGACGTCGCGGGCCACCGCGTCGCGTTCGGCGGCCTCCTGCTCGGCCGCCCGCCGTTCGGCTTCGACGCGGACGTCGTAGGCGGTCCGGGCGGCGGCGATCGAACTCTGGTGCTCCTCCGTCCACACCACGAGCGACCGGATCGTCTCATGAAGCGTCGCGCCCATCGGCGTGAGCGCGTAGTCGACGCGCGGCGGGACGGTCGGGTGGACGGTGCGGCTGACGAGCCCGTCCCGTTCGAGGTGCCGGAGCGTCCGCGCGAGCATCCGCTGGCTGATGCCGTCGATCCGGCGGCGGAGCTCGGTGAAGCGCAGGGAGCGCTGGTCGAGCAGCGCGATGACGAGCAGGGACCACTTGTCGGCGATGCGGTCGAGGATCTGCCGGACCTCGCAGTCGTTGCGGGTGTCCCACTGCAGAACGTCCTCGTCGGCGGCGGTGACCCCGCAGTAACCGGGGGACGCGAAAGTTCCGTCTTCCATGCTTGCTGATGGTGTCGGAAGATGCTGCCGGTAACAAGAGGGAACCGGCGTCCATCAGGGGAACCGGTGCCTCGGAAGAGAGGAGCCGGGTCATGTCAACATCCGCGTCCCGCATGGGCGGCCGCGCCTGGGCGTCCCTGCTGGTCCTGTGCGGTGCGGTCTTCCTGGAGGGGATCGACATGGCGATGCTCAACCTCGCGCTCCCCTCGATCCGGGCGGACCTGGGGCTTTCCACCGGCATGCTCAGCGGCGTCATCAGCGCCTACGTGCTCGGCTACGGCGGATTCATGCTGCTCGGCGGGCGCGCCGCCGACCTGCTGGGCCGGCGGCGCGTGTTCCTGTTCTGGCTGGCGGCCTTCCTGGTGTTCTCCGGCCTCGGCGGCCTGGCCACCGAGGGCTGGATGCTGCTGGTCGCGCGGTTCGTCACCGGGGTCGCGTCGGCGTTCATGGCACCGGCGGGGCTCGCGCTGGTGACCGCCGCGTTCCCGGCCGGGCCGGCGCGCACCCGGGCGCTCGGCGTCTACGCGGGGACGGCCGCGGGCGGCTTCTCGCTCGGCCTCGTCGCCGGCGGCCTGCTGACGTCGCTCGGCTGGCGCTGGGTGTTCTTCGCTCCGGTCATCCTGTCGGCGCTGCTGCTGGCGGCGGCCGTCCCGCTGATCGCCGAGCCGGGGGCCGCCGGGCCGAGGAGGGGGACGCGCGACTTCGACCTGCCGGGCGCGTTCGCCGTCGCCGGCGCCATGCTGCTCCTCACCTACGGGATCGTCCGGCTCGAGCACCCCGGCGACGGCACCGCGCTCACCGGGGGCGTCTTCGCCGGAGGGCTGCTTCTCCTCACCGTGTTCACCGTGGTCGAGCGCCGGTCGCCGAGCCCGCTCGTCCGCCTCGGCATCCTGCGGTCGGCCGCCCTCGTCCGGACGGACCTGAGCGCGCTCCTGTTCATCGGCGCCTTCGCGGGCTTCCAGTTCCTGATGACCTTGTACCTGCAGGAACTGCGCGGCTGGACGACGTGGCAGACCGGACTGGGCATGCTCGTCGTCGGCCTCGACACCGTGCTCGCGCCGACCCTCACCCCGCGGCTGGTGAACCGCTTCGGCAACCTGCGGGTCCTGCTGGGCGGCCTCGTTCTCGCGGCCGTCGCCTACGGGCTGTTCCTGCCGATCGGGCTCGACTGGGCCTACACCGTCATGTTCCCGATCATCGCTCTGCTCAGTCTCGCGTTCGCGCTGGCCTACGGCCCGCTGACGATGGCCGCCACGGACGGCGTCGACGAGGGCGAGTACGGGCTGGCCGGCGGCCTGCTGTACACGGCGATCCAGTTCGGCGCGGCCCTCGGGCTCTCCGCCGTGACGGCCGTCCAGGTCGCGGCGCTCGGCGGCGACGGCTCCCCGGAGGCCCGTCTCGACGCGCTCCGGACGGCCCTCACCGTCCCCTTCGCCGCAGCCGTCGCCGCCGCCCTGATCACCGCGTTCGGTCTCCGCAGCCGTCCCGCGAGGCCCATCGAACCGGCACAGACCCCCATCAGGACCACCGTCTAGGACTGGACGAGGATCGACGCCGGCGCCATCCGCGGGATGAGCGCCGGCGCTTCGAGGCAAGCCTGACGATCACTCCTGCGCCGGACCTGCCGAAGGGCCCTCGGCGCACCGGCCTTGGGGCCACCGATCCTGTGACTCCGCATGGCGACGGGCGTGCCCTGGCCAGGCACACCCGCTCGATGGCAGCGCAGAAGGTACTACGTGATGGGCGCCTTCCAGGTCGCCTCCCACGTCTGCGGCCCGACGATGCCGTCGACGTTCAGCCTCTTCTCCTTCTGGAAGGCCGTGCAGACCTCCTCGGAGTGGGTGCCGTAGATACCGTCGACCGTGAGGCTCGTCCAACCGCGCTTGCGCATCTTGTCCTGCCAGGTGCGGACGTCGTCGCCCTTCATCAGGGCGAGGAATCGACCCGGCCAGGGTGGGGCTTGCACGGCTTCCTTAACGCTCTGTTCGGTCATGTCGATCACCTCCTTGCGAGGATGTTCCCTCCTATGTCCACAATCCGAAGGATTGCCTCAAGAGGGCAACGCGCATGGAGGAATAGCTCAGTAAATACGCGCTGCGGGCCGTCATCTCTTGGAAAGTAGTGAGCTATTCACTTATCTACACTCGCGTGCGGCCGTTCACCATTGCCGCTCGGCGCCGGTACCGAGGCCGTCGCCGGCGGCTCCGGGACGACGGTCTCCCGTGTCGCCTTCGGATCGGCGGTCCCGTGCACCCCTTCCAGCACCTCCCGGCCCTGCCTGTCCACGAAGTTGGTGAACAGCTCCTGCGAGTAGCCGAGGAGGACCGCCCAGGCGATGATCTGGCCCGAGGAGTCGAGGGCGCTCAGCCCCGGGATGAACCCGCCGCGCAGGAGTACGAGCCCGAGCACGGCCACGATCGCCCCGGTGGGGAGCTTCAGGAGGGCCAGCGCCACGGGGATGCCGAAGGACGTCGTGGTTCCCCGGACCTTCCGCAGAGCGGAGGCCGCCGCGATGCAGGCCGCCGTCATGCCGGCGATCTCGACGATGGCGTAGTCCCCCGCAGAGGCCACAGCTCCGGGGGAGCCGGGGGGCGGCGGGCTGACGGATCTGCTGGGGCAGGCGACGGCCTGCTGGGAGAGGTTCTCGGGTGTGAAGCACAGGGGCGCGGCCGACTTCCAGATGCCCCCGACCAGGGCGATGCCGAACGCCAGGCAGAACAAGCCGAACGTCACCAGCCAGACGAGCCGCGCGAAGTTCACGGCGCGCAGCCTCTCCTTCAGGGAGGCCTCCCGGGCCGCGTCGACCGCGTCCAGCACGGCCGACATCCCCGGGAACGACAGCGTTGAATGTTCGGCGCCGCGCGCCACCGTCCACCAGCGGTGCCGGCCGGCGGCGTCCCGATCCGTCGAATGCGCCTGCTGCAGGTCCCGCGCGGCCTCCTCTGCCGCGATCCGGCGGGTGTCGTCCGCGGGGAGATGCTGCTTGATGATGGCGAACAGGTCGGGCAGGTGGGGAACGAGATCCTCGGGAGGGAGTGTCCGCAGCCACAGGGTGCGCGCGGAGTTGACGTGCATCTGCGCCGCGGTGACGTGCGACGCCGTCCGGCCGCGCGGGTGCTCGTCGACGTCGATGACTCGGCACGCGCTGTCCAGGGCCGACCTGGCGTTCGTGACGAGCTGGGCGTGCTCCGCGGAGGGCGGACTTGTGCGCCGGGTGGCCAGATGGGCATCCAGTTCCCGGACGTTCGCGTGCACTCCTTCGCAGAGCACCCAAGAAGATCGCTCACGGTTCCATTCGGTTATCCGGGACGCGAGCGGTATCCGCGATAGCCGGTGCCACATTCGCACGTTCTCCCTCGGCTCGCCTTCGCGCTCCCCTTTGCTTCAGACTATTCGCGTGTTTCACTCCTGACATTCCATGGCGCGTACATTCTGCGCCACGGTCGTTCATGTCGCCTGGTACATCGCGTGACCCCCGCCGGGCACCGCCCCCGCCCCGCAGGCCCCGGGCCGGCGGTCGAGTCCGGCAGGCCCCCGGGGCCGGGAGAGTTACCTGGTCGTGATCCATGGGGTCCGGCTCTGTAGACTCGACGACCAGAAACGCCTGACCCCGATCCGAGGAGCGCCCACTCGTGGCTCTTGTCGTGCAGAAGTACGGTGGCTCCTCCGTCGCCGACGCCGAAGGCGTCAAGCGGGTCGCCCAGCGCATCGTCGCAACGAAGAAGGCGGGCAACGACGTCGTCGTCGTGGTCTCCGCCATGGGCGACACGACGGATGACCTCATCGACATGGCCAAGCAGGTCAGCCCCCTGCCGCCCGCCCGTGAGCTGGACATGCTGCTCACCGCCGGCGAGCGGATCTCGATGGCGCTGCTGGCCATGGCCATCGCGAACCTGGGCCACGAGGCCCGCTCGTTCACCGGCTCCCAGGCCGGTGTGATCACTGACGGCTCGCATGGCAAAGCCAAGATCATCGATGTGACGCCGGGGCGGATCCGGACGGCCCTGGACGGCGGCTCGATCTGCATCGTGGCCGGGTTCCAGGGCGTCTCGCAGGGGACCAAGGACATCACGACGCTCGGCCGCGGCGGGTCCGACACCACGGCCGTCGCGCTGGCGGCGGCCCTGGACGCCGACGCCTGCGAGATCTACTCCGACGTCGACGGCGTCTTCACCGCCGACCCGCGCATCGTGCCCGCCGCCCGCAAGATCCCGAAGATCTCCTACGAGGAGATGCTGGAGATGGCGGCCAGCGGGGCGAAGATCCTGCATCTGCGCTGCGTGGAGTACGCGCGCCGCTACAACATCCCGATTCACGTGCGGTCCTCGTTCAGCCAGAAGGTGGGCACGTGGGTCGTCGACAGCAGCGAGATCGAGGGACAGGACATGGAGCAGGCGATCATCTCCGGCGTCGCGCACGACCGGAGCGAGGCCAAGATCACCGTCGTGGGGGTGCCCGACAAGGTCGGTGAGGCCGCCACGATCTTCACGGTGCTGTCCGAGGCCGAGATCAACATCGACATGATCGTGCAGAACGTGTCGGCGGCGTCCACCGGGCGGACCGACATCTCGTTCACGCTGCCGTCCACCGACGGGCAGAGCGCCCTCACCGCGCTGAACAAGCTGAAGGAGAAGATCGGCTTCGAGTCGCTGCGCTACGACGACCGCATCGGCAAGGTGTCGCTGATCGGCGCCGGGATGCGCTCGCACCCGGGCGTCACCGCCTCGCTGTTCGGCGCGATCGCCGAGGCCGGGGTGAACATCGAGATGATCTCCACCTCGGAGATCCGGATCTCGGTCGTCGTCGCCCAGGACGACATCGACACCGCGGTCGCCGCCGCGCACCACGCGTTCGACCTGGACGCCGAGCAGGTCGAGGCCGTCGTCTACGGGGGCACCGGCCGCTGACCGCACGCCCCGGCGGGCCGCACGGATTCCGTGCGGCCCGCTTTGCCGTGTTCGGCCTGTGCCGCATGACGCTGACGCCGGCCGCCCGCGGTGGCAGGGTCGTTCGGGGAACCGGCCGCACGCGGCGGGAGTTGGACGTGCGGACACGACTCGACGGCGAGAGGGTGAGGCGACCATGGCCCCGAATGCCCGGCCGGCCGGTGCGAGGACGCGGGGGACGGGCGGGCCGACGCTCGCCGTCGTCGGAGCCACGGGGGCCGTCGGGGCCGTGTTGATCGACCTGCTGTCCACCCGCCGCGACGTGTACGGGGAGATCCGGCTGGTCGCCTCGCCCCGGTCGGTGGGACGGACGCTGCCGCTGCGCGGTGCGGACGTCGAGGTGGAGCCGCTGGCGCCCGAGGTGTTCGACGGCGTCGACATCGCGATGTTCGGCGTGCCGGACGCGGTGGCGGCGCGGTGGGTGCCGGTCGCGACGGACCGCGGCGCCGTGGCGGTCGACAACTCCGGGGCGTTCCGGATGGCGCCGGACGTGCCGCTGGTCGTCCCGGAGGTGAACCCGGAGCGGGTGCGCCGGCGCCCGCGCGGGATCGTCGCGAGCCCCAGCTGCACCACGCTGTCGATGATCATGGTGCTCGGGGTGCTGCACCGCCGGTACGGGCTGCGCGAGCTCGTCGTGTCGTCCTACCAGGCCGCGTCGGGCGTCGGGCTGGAGGGCGTCGACACCCTGTACGAGCAGATGGAGAAGGTCGGCGGAGACCGCGCGCTCGGCAACCGCGCGGGCGATCTGCGCTGCGCGGTGGGCGAGTTCGGGCCGTTCCCGGCGCCGCTCGCGATGAACGTGGTGCCGTGGGCGGGCGAGGTCCGCGACGGGGGCTGGAGCTCGGAGGAGCTCAAGATCAGGGAAGAGTCGAGGAAGGTGCTCGGCTTGCGCGACCTGCGGGTGACGGCGACCTGCGTCCGCGTCCCGGTGGTGACGGCGCACTCGCTGTCGGTCCACGCGGTGTTCGAGGACCGGGTCGACCAGCGGGAGGCGCAGGCCGTCCTCGCCGGGTCGCCCGGCGTCGTCCTCTGCGACAACCCGGAGACGCAGGAGTTCCCTACGCCCGCGGACGTCGTCGGCACCGATCCCGCCTGGGTGGGGCGGGTGCGGCGCTCGCTGGACGACCCGCGGGCGCTCGACCTCTTCCTCTGCGGCGACAACCTCCGCAACGGCGCGGCGCTCAACACCGCCCAGATCGCCGAGCTGGTCGCCGCCGAGCTCACCCCCTGAGGGCCGCGAGGACGGCCGAGGTGTCCAGGTAGAACGGGCGGAACTCGCTGACCAGGCCGTCCCGCACCGTGATCCACTGCAGGACGGACGTCTCCACCTCCCGCCCGGTCGCGCGGGCCCGGAAGACGCAGTCGTTGCGGACCGCGACCGTCTCGCCGTCCACCGCGTAGTGCTGTTCGCGGAACGTCAGCTCCGACCACAGCCCGCTCATCACGGCCATGAACCGCTCCATGCCGTCGTGACCGCGCCACGTCCCGCCGTAGGGGAGGCTGGGCGCCTGGTACATCACGACGTCCGAGGTGAGATGAGCGGCCATCGCGGAGAAATCCCCCTTGCCGGGGCCGCCGACGGCCAGAAAGTCCGCTTCCGCGGCGTAGAAACGTTCCAGGGCTTCCAGGGCATTGGTCATGCTCGGTCAACACCGTGCCGGGGCGCCGGGTTGCACCGCGCGGCGGATGGCGGCATGAGCGGGAGGTCGTACTCGGGCTTTAGGGTGGCATGCGTGACCGAGACGAAGGCCGTGAAGTCCGAGCAGACGCGCGCCCTGATCGTCGAGACGGCGCTGCGCCTGTTCCGGGAGCGCGGATACGAGCAGACGACGATGCGGGCGATCGCCAAGGAGGCGGGTGTCTCGGTCGGCAACGCCTACTACTACTTCGGGTCCAAGGAAGAGCTGATCCAGGCCTACTACGACGAGCTGCAGGACGAGCACGTCGCCGCCTGCCGGGCCGTCCTGGACGCCGAGCGCGAGTTCGCGCCCCGGCTGCTGGGCGTCCTGAAGGCCCGGGTCGACACGATGGTCCCCTACCACGAGTTCGCCGGGAAGTTCTTCAAGTTCGCCGCCGAGCCGACCAGCCCGCTCAACCCGTTCAGCGCCGAGTCCGGGCCCGCCCGCGACTCGGCGGTGGCCATCTACCGCGAGGTCGTCGAGGGCTCCGACCTGAAGATCGACAAGGAGTTCCGGGCGGAGCTGCCCGAGCTGCTGTGGATCTACTCGATGGGCGTCGTGCTGTACTGGGTGCACGACAGCTCGCCCGGCTGCCGCAAGACCTACCTCCTGGTCGAGCGGACGGTCCCGCTGGTCAACCGCATGGTCGCGATGTCGCGCATTCCGGGCTTCAAGTCGGTGACCCGCGAGCTGGTGGGCATCATCCGCGAGGTCCGCGCCTGATCGTGATGTCCCAGTGGTCCTTCTCGCGGGCGAACACGACGCCCTCGGGAGACCGGTGGAGCCGCGCGCCGTCCCCCCGCACGCCGGTGAACGGGTAGCGCCGCACGGCCTCGTCGACACAGCTCCCGGTCGCGATGTCGATCTTGTAGCCGTTCGCGTGGCTGTAGGTGCCGCCCGCGTGGCCGTGCTCGGTGCCGCCCGTGACGGTGACCTCGCAACCGCTCGACTCCGCGAACTCGATCAGGCTCCTGATCGTCCCCCACCGGATGCCCTCGAACGACGTGCAGGTCCGCACCGTCCGGTCGGAGCAGCGGCCGGTGGAGCGCCAGCCGATGCCGCTCGCCCGCAGCGCGTACTCGGCGAACTGCTGGTCCAGGCGCTGCGAGCTCGGCAGGTCCGGCGGGGCGTCCCGCGGCGGGACGGTCCGTTTCCGTGCGGCCGACCTGACGTTCGGACGGGACGCGGGCGCCGGGTCGAGCAGGCGCCTCGCCGGGGACGGCGGCCCGGTGCCGGAGGCGGCCCGCCAGCCGGGAGAGGCGTGCGTCGCTGCGGACGCGCCGGGAGAGGCGAGCACGAGCATGGTGCCGGCGATGGCGAGGGCGGTCGCCGCGGCGACCGGGCGGAAGGCCGGGTGGTGGGCCAGGCCGGGGGCCCGGCGGCACTCGGACGGCATGACGCAGTGGATGCTGCACGGCCGTGGCATGTGCGACCCCCCCCGATCGGTGATGTCCGGGGGGCGAGAGCCGGTCCGCGCTGGACCGGTGGTGCGTGCGGCCGATCGGAGGGATGCCCGACGGGGCGATCTTGTAAACCCGGGACGGGCGGGGCGGCCCGCCCGTCCCCCGGGGAAAGATCACGACATGCCGAGATGTTTCCGGGCGAAGCCGATCTCGGCGGCCATCTGGGTGATGCGCTCCTCGACGACGAGGGAGCCGTGGCCCGCGTCGTACCGGTACACCTCGTGCGGGTGCCCCCGTTCGGCGAGCCGCGCCAGGTAGTTGTCGATCTGCCGGATGGGGCAGCGCGGGTCGTTCTCCCCCGCCAGGACCAGCACCGGCGCCTTGACCCGCGCGACGTAGGTGATGGGGGAAGACTCGCGGTACCGCTCGGGGACCTCCTCCGGCGAACCGCCGAACAGGGACCGGTCGAACGCCTGGAGGCCCTCCATCTCGTCCTCGAACGCGGCGACGTAGTCGGCCACCGGAACGGCCGCGACCGCGACGCTCCAGTCGTCCGGCCGGGTGCCGATGCCGAGCAGGGTGAGGAACCCACCCCATGACCCGCCGGTCAGGACGAGGCGCGCGGGATCCGCGAGGCCCGACTCGACCGCCCAGTCGCGGACGGCCTTGATGTCCTCCAGTTCGGTGATCCCGACGCGCCCCTCGATGGCGTCGCGCCACGCGGAGCCGTAGCCGGTCGAGCCCCGGTAGTTGACGCGGACGACCGCGAACCCGTGGTCGACCCAGGCGGCGACGGCGGGGGCGAACGAGTCGTCGTCCTGCGCGGTCGGCCCGCCGTGGACGTCGAAGACGGTCGGGTGAGGGCGGTCGCCCTCCGGCCTGCTGACCAGCGCGTGGATGCGGCCGGCCGGGCCCTCCACCCACACGTCCTCGACCGGGACGGACGGCGGCGCCGCGGGTCCGGGCGGGGTGAGCACGACCGCGCCGGACGTCGAGCGGATCACCGGCGGCTCGGCGGCCGACGACCAGGAGAACTCGACCGTCCCGTCCGGCCGGACGTCCGCCCCGCCGAGCACCCCGCGCGGCGTGTCGATCCTGGTCAGGTCGCCGTCGGTCAGGTCGTAGCGGTAGAGCTCGTCGCGCGCCTCGTGCGAGTGGGAGAGCAGCAGCGACGCCCCGTCCGGGTACCAGCTCGCGCCGATCTCGCCGGGCAGGTCGAGGACGATCTCCTGCTCGGTGCCCGCGATCGGGTCCCAGATGAGCATCTCCTCCCGGCCGCGCCGCTCGTGGTTGACCAGAAGCCGCGGATCGCCGTCGACCGGAGCGAAACCGGCGCCGTAGACGCCCTTGCCCGGTCCGTCCCAGAGGTCGGCGACCGGGGAGCCGTCCTGCCGCACGACGCGCAGCGCCATGTGGCGGCTGTCGCCGTGCTCGCTGTGCCCGATCGCGATCAGGGACTCGTCCCGCGAGACGCCGGCGACGTGGGCGTCCTCCGCGTGGTGGTAGAGCACCTCCGGCGCGGAACCCGGCCGGCACAGGTGGACGGTGTTGCCCTCCTCGGTCGTCCGTCCGATCACGGCGAGGCCGCCGCGGCCCAGGGCCAGCCCCGACGGGTACGACGGCTCCAACTCCGGGACTGCCGGAACGCTCTCGGTCTCCCCGAACGGGACGCGCTTCCACACGCCGAACTCGTCGCCGTCCGTGTCGGCGAACCACCACACCCATTCGCCGGAAGGGTCGACGGTTCCGGACCACGTCCCGTTGGGGCGGTCGGTCACCTGGCGCTGCTCACCCGTCTCGCGGTCCCATGTGTAGACCTCCCAGGTCCCGCTCACGTTGGAGCGGTAGATGCTGCGGTTCGGGGCGTCACGTGCCCATCGGGGCAGGCTGATCCGCGCGGCTCGGAAACGCGCCTTCCAGCGCTCGTCGTCGACCATCCCCCCAGTATCGCCGAGCCCCCCGCACCGCCATGGCGTGAAGGCGGTCGCCGTCCCCATCGAGAGGTGGGTCAGCTCCGGCGGTCGGCGGGGGCGAGGATGAAGGTCGTCCCCTCGTCTCCGGGGGGCTTCACCGCGAGGCCCGTCTCCGAGAGGGCTGCGGCGATCTCCTCGCGGTCGCCCGCCCAGCCGAGGTGCAGCTCGTCGACCAGGTCGCCCCTGGTGTCGAAGGCGTCGTCGTGGCTCTGGGTGTTCTCGCCGTCGGGGCCGGTCCCGCCCAGGATCAGCGCCCGGTTGTCCTCGTTCAGCGGGAGGACGGCGAACAGCCCGAGCGGCCCGTCGGGGATGTCCGTGCAGAAGTACCCGCCCGCGTCTCTGAGCAGCCCGGTCTCGGTGAGAAGCGTGAGGTCGGCCTCGGACAACCCGAGTTCGCTCCCCGTCGTGACGTCCAGGGTGACGACGTCCTCCTCGCCTGCGGCCACGGCGTTCCTCCAGAGAGATGAGTTCCCGGCTAGGAAGGGACCGTAGTGACCCGCCCGCGCCGTGTCTCCGGCTCGCCGACATTGATGATCATGCGGCTTCCGCCGGTCAGGGAGCGGGGACGCCGGCCACGAAGGTGCGTTCCTGGGGGGATGGCACGAGTTCCACCGTGGTGCCGGGGCGGAGGTCCTCGCCGAGGACGTCGGTGACCGCGTCGGTGAGGGCGGCGGCCAGGTTCGCGCTGATCTCGGCGGCGTCGGGGCGTTCGAAGGCGGCTGCGCGGACGCCCATGAGCAGCGAGACGTTCGTGTCCACGGCCTTGCCGCCCTGCGCGAAGCGGCCGGCGGGGACGCCGGACAGGCGGATGCCCACCAGGCCGCGGGCCCATTCGCCGTAGACGCCGACGATAGCCTCGGTCAGAGCGGTGATGAGCTCGGATTCGTTGCCCGCCAGCTTGTCCTCCGGCAGGTGGACGGTCAGATGCGGCACAGGGGTCCCCGTTCTCTTTGGCCTCAAAGGCTTTGATTTTAAAGGTACTTGTGGAGGGTGCCGATGTCCACCGAATCGGGCGGTCCCGCCGTCGACGAGGCCGTCCGCACCCTGCTGCTGCTCATGCCGCGGCTCGTCGGCCGAGCCAAACGCCTGCCCATTCCGCCGGCGCTCCAGGGCCTCGACCTGGCGCCGCGCCATCTCGCGCTGCTGGCCCACCTGGAATACGACGGCCCGGCCAGCGTCAACGAACTCGCCGCCCGGCTGGAGGTCGCCCCGACGACCGTCAGCCTCATGGTGAGCGACCTGTCGCGGCCGGGCGTCCTGGAACGCACCCCCGACCCCGCCGACCGCCGCCGCCGCATCGTCGCCATCGCCCCCGCCTTCGCCGCGCCGATCGCCGAATGGCTCTCCGGAAGCGCCTCCGCCTGGGAGCGCGTCATGCGCGACCTCGCCCCCGCCGAACGCGCCACGATGATCAACGCCCTGCGGGCCTATGAGGCCGCATTGGAACAGGGCCCCGCCGAGCGTCAGGGCACCGATCCGCGTTGACGGTCGCCTTCGGCCGGCCCTGCGGCGGTCAGGGGGTCTTCCGCGTACGGTCGGGCGGCGTCGGGAGCCTCGTCGCGGCCAGGGTGTGGTGGACGGTGCGGGCCACGCGTTCGATGGTGGTGACTCCGTAGGCCATGGACGGGGTGTCCTGCGTGAGGACCACGATCATGTAGTCCTCGCCGTGCCCGTCGAAACCACCGATGCTGTGGACGCGCCAGCGCCGCTCCGGGCGCGGCAGCCAGCCGTTCTTCACGTGCCAGGTGACGCCGGCGGGACGTCCGGCCGGGGTCCCCCACCGCTGTGCCGGGACGACCTCGTGCATCAGCTCCAACGCGTACGCGCGGGCCTTGGCGGGCAGGAGCTCGCTCGGAGAGGTGAGCTGTTCCAGCAGCTCGATCTCGTCGTGCGCGGTGATCTGGGTCAGTCCCCAGCGGCCGCCGGGGTCCAGTTCCGTCTGCGTCATCCCGGCCTCGTCGAGGAAGCCGGCGATGCGGGCGCGCCCCAGCGCACGCCACAGGGCGGAGGTCGCGCGGTTGTCCGAGCGAGTGATCATCCTGCGGGCCCGGATCCTCTCGGTCGCCGTCAGCGGGCGGTCCTCGCCGGCCGCCCGGCGCAGCAGCGCGCCGAGGACCGTGACCTTGACGACGCTCGCCGAGTCGTAGTGCCGCCCGGCCGCCACCGCGCAGCGGATGCCGCGCCTGCGGTCGTACACGGCGACGGACTCGGTCCCGGCGCGGCCGCGCAGCGCCTGCCTGAGCCGCGCGCCGAGCCGGTCGGCCGCCTTCGGGTGCCGGGACGACGAGCAGGGGCCGTCCGGGGCCGCGGCCCGGGCGGGCGCGGCGGCCGGCAGCAGCGCGGCCGCGAGCGCGAGCGCGGCGATGGATCGTGCCATCCGGCCACGTTAATGATCATGAAAGCAGGGGCGGGGCGTCCGGCGGCCGTGCTTCGGTAAAGGACGGCTCAGGGAGTGGCCAGGCGGCCGAGCAGCTCGTCGATCGCGGCGCGGACCTGCCGGTCCATGGCCCGCGCGAAGCCGGCCTCCACCGTGACCTGGGCCCCCGGGCGCAGCCGGGCGATGGTCTCGGTGAGGGCCCCGAGGTGCCGGTCGTCGACGGCCTCGTCCAGGTGCCCGACGACGTGCGTCGTGATCAGCCGGACGAACATCGCGGCGAGGTCGTCCATGCTGTGCTGGAGCTCCTGCCCGGCCGCGAGCACGGCGTCCAGCGGCACCCCGGCCCGGACCAGCGCCACCGTCGCGTCGAGCTGGCGGCGGCTCCAGTGGGTGACGCGGTGGCCGTCCACCTCGATGTGGCCGAGCGCGACGGCCCGCCCGACGGCCTCCGGGCCGACCTCGCCGGGGAACAGCGCGGCCAGCTCGTCCAGCGTCATCGTCACCGGGACCTCGTTCGACCACGGGGTCGTGACCGCCTTCTCGACGCCGAGGACGGTGCCGATGTCGCGGCCCTGCTCCCAGGCGGCCAGCAGCTCGCGGATGCCCTCCAGGGTGTGCCCGCGGTCCAGCAGGTTCCCGATCATGCGGAGGCGGGCCAGGTGGTCCTCGGAGTACAGGCCGATGCGTCCCTCGCGGCGGGGCGGCGGCAGCAGCTTGCGCTCCTGGTAGTACCGCAGCGTCCGCACCGGGACCCCGGCGGCGGTGGCGAGTTCGCCGATGCGGTACTCGCGGGCCCCGGCGCCGGGGTGGCCGCCCTGTTCCTCCATCGGCTCTTCGCTCACGGCGGCCAGCATAGTTCGCGGCCGGTCCGGGCCACGTCCCGCATCGCTCGGCGACGGAACGCCGGGGCGATCGCGCACGTCATATCCCTCGTCGGTGTCGACGCCCCCTGCCGGAGAGAGGCACAAGATGTTGAAGACCCGTTCCGCGGCCCTTGCGCTCGTCGGTCTGGTCGCCGCGTTCGGGCTGACCGCCTGCGGTCAGGACCGGTGGTGCGAGCACGACGCGACCGACACGAAGGTGAGCGACCGCTTCTGCAAGAACAACACCCCCGGGTACGAGTGGGAGTCGGACGGCGGCGGCCACAAGAAGAAGTCGTCCAAGCACAAGACGGTCAAGAAGACCAAGTCGCGCCACTGACCCCGGCGGGCCGGGACGCCGAGCCGGTGGCCCGAAAGCCGAAGGCCCCGGCCGGACGAACCGGCCGGGGCCACCTGCCGTGCGTCAGCCGGGGCAGAAGAGTCGTGCCTTGTCGCCGTTCTTGTGGTGCTGCCCCCAGCCCTGAACGACATCGCCGACGACTGCGGTCCGGTAGGTCTCTCGGCCCGGGGTCCGCTCGCACGGGATCGTCGCCTTGACCTGGAGATACGCCCCCCACTTCTTGAGGACGTACGAGTTCTGGCCTGTGTTGCAGGCCCAGCCGCCGAGCGGTACGCGCTTGCACAGCGACACCTCAAGGGTGATGTGGCCGGGCTTGTCGCAGATGATGCTGCCGTAGCCGACGACCTTGGCGGCCGCGCCCTTCCCGCTGACGGCAGGGCGCCACGAGCGCAGAACGCATCTCTTCTTCGCGCCTTCGGGGTGGGAGGACGGTGCTTTCTGAACCGGTACTCCTGCATCGGCCGCGACCTTGGTGTCCGAGGCGCGGCTCGCCACTTCCCCCTGCCCCTGGAAAACAGAGAAGAACATCAGGGCAGCCGTCATGGCGCTGCACGCTGCGCCGCTTGCGGCGATATCCACAACTCGTCGCTTCATCGAGCCCCGTCCTTCCGCTCGTTCTCTCAGTTGAGAACACGCTAGAAGGATTCGAGTCCCGCCTTTCAGGGCCCTAGGGCCCCGTCCGGCTCGGGCCGGGCCCCGAGCGCAGAGAAGATCTCGTCGGGCCCGCGGGTCACGGGAGGCGGGCCGGACCGATCACGGGAGGCGTCGAGCCGCGGGCGGCTGCGTGACGCGCCGGACGGTCCTGGTCCTGCGCTGCCGGCGCCGGGGCGCCTCGTCGGCGGAGTGGGGCGCCTCGGCGGCGAGCAGGTCGGCGAGCGAGCGGGGGAGGATGTCCTCGCGACGGTCGGCGAACGGTGAGCGCATGATCCCTCCCGGGGTCAGGCGGCGGTGGTCAGGTCGGGGTAGGCCGCGTGCACGGTGGTGAGCGCCCAGCGCATGCGGGCCAGATAGGTCTCCGGGTGGTCGCCGGCCTCCTGGGCGACGGTGGCGACCCACGCGGCGCTTTCGCCGCCGCAGGCTCCGAACCGGTCGTTGATCGCGGTGCGGACCTGCTCGGCTGAGGGACGGTCGGACTCCTGCAGCCGGGAGGTGAACAGGATCTCGGCGAGGTCGGACGCGTTCATCGAGGTGAAGCTCGGCATGGTCGACATCGGAGTGCCTTCTTCCTGCGGGAGACTTCCTCGTCACCCTTCTGCTGCTTACGACTCTGCCTCCCGCACGAATTCATCGCCATAGGGGAAAACCCCGATTCACGGTGGAGTTTCCCCCCGGGTCACCCCCTGGGGGGAAGGTGACCCGGGGGAGGCCCCGTACCTCTCAGGGGCGCCTGCCAGGGCCGTCGACGATTGTCTGGGTCAGTTCCGCGTACCAGGACAGGACAGTGCCCGGCTTCGTCGTGACCGACTTGCCGCCATCCAGCGGGTGCGTGTGGGCGCGCGCGACGTCCTCGCGGCTGCCGAGGTAGGCGTAGGTGACGGGGTCGAGGATGATGCTGGTCCGTTCGCCGAGATCGTCGGTCCGGGCGAAGGCGACGCCGGGGCGGCCGGCGGCGTCCCGCACGTTCTTCTGCAGCGTCACGCCGTCGACCTTGGGCAGTGCCCGGTAGACGGCCGATCGCAGCTTGGGCGGCGACGGGTCGCGGAGGATCTTCTCCATGAACTCGAAGACGTCCTGGGCGCCCGTCTCGCCCTCCTGGGTCGGGTACCGGGCCGTGGAAAGGCGATGCAGGAGTGCGCCGGGTGCCGTGGGCAGGGTGCCGTAGTTGCCGAGGTTGAACAGCGGTCCGTTCTGCGAGTCGTTCGGGGGGTGGGAGAAGACTCGCAGCCTGCCGCCGAAGTAGTGGGCCCGGCCGCCGCCGTCGACACGCTCCCAGTCCTCGTACGTTATCCGGGAACCGACGTCGACGCCCTTCCACCAGGTGCTCATGTTCCAGCCGCCCGCGGCGACGGAACGCGTGTAGACCCACTGCTCGGGCCCGGGCTTGCGGTACGGCTGCCGCTCGGCGGCACGAGCGGCACGTGAGCCCAACTCGACCGCGCTGACCAGCTGGACGTCGGGAAACGGCTTGGCGTCCACAGGGGGAAGTGCCGTCGTGGGAAGCGGCGGACGCGGTGCCTTGCCGGAATCGTGCAGGAAGAAGGCCCCCGCCACGGCCGCGGCGGCCATGACCGCCCCGGCCGGCAGTATCCAGCGCGTGAGCCGGCCACCGGTGGGGAGGGCGACCGGGCGCCGGCGTCTTCCGGTCGCGGTGCGGGCCGCGGGCTCGTCGCCGGCGGCCAGCGCCCGCAGGCCGCCCCGCACCGACTCCTCGGCCTCGGCGGACATCGGCGGAACGGTCTCGCGGAACTCCCGGACCTTCGTGAGCTCGTCCATCAGTGCTCCTCTCCGATCGAAACTGCGTCGCCGAGCACCCCGCGGATCTTGCGGCGGGCCCGGTTGAGGCGGGAGCGGACGGTGCCGACGGGGATGCCCAGCGCCGCGGCGACCTCCTCGTAGCCGAGTTCGGCCCAGGCGAACAGCAGCAGCACGTCGCGGTCGCGGCGGTGCAGCGCCGCGATCACCCCGGCCAGGCGGCGGTCCTCGACCTGCGCGTCCACGCGCCGGACGACGGCCTCCGCGAGCGGCTCGGGAAGCGGGTCGAGTCCCGTGCGCTGGAGGGCCCGGTACATGCGCTCCTCGGTGCGGCGGTGCCGCGCGATGAGGTTGGTCGCGATCCCGTACAGCCAGGGGCGCGCCACCGGCTGCGCCAGGTCGTAGGAGGCGCGCTGCCGGAAGGCGGCGAAGAACGTCTCGGCGACGATGTCCTCGGCCGCCTGCGCGCCGAGCCGCCGCGCCGCGTACCGGTGGATCTGGCGGCCGTACCTTTCGAACAGCACCGCGAAGCTCTCCGGCTCGGTCAGCGAGTGCCGGATCGCCTCGGCGTCGCTCAGGTCCCGGCAGGCCCGGTGACCGACGGCGGCGCCGGTCACCGGGTGGGCCCGTCTCGATGCGTCATGGTGTCCCTTCGTGAGGTTGCGACGGGTTGTTGCCCGAAGACCCCACTCGGGTTCACGCGCCCGCCAGAGGGCCGCCTCAGGACGTGCCCTGCCAGGGGCGGTGCGAGAAGGCGTCCGTGAGGGCCTCGCGGAAGGCGCGTACCGCCGGGTGGGAGCCGCCTCCTCGGCGGGACGCCGTGAAAAGGCGCCGGGTGCGGTGCTCCTCCGGCAGCCCGGTGACCGGTACGGCGGGCGGGCCGTCCTGCCACACCAGACCCGGCAGCAGCGCGGCGGCGTGGCCGCGCTCGACCAGCCGCAGGTGCAGCAGCAGGTCGGTCGACTCGAAGCGCACGTCCGGCTCGAAGCCCGCCTCCCGGCACAGCCGCGTCGCCCACCGCCGGGACGCCGTGCCCGCCGGCTCCATCACCCAGGGGCTCCCCGCCAGGTCGCGCAGGGCCGCGTCCGGTGAGCGCGACGGGAGCGCGAGGCGGATCTCGTCCGTCCCGAGCTCCGCGTAGTCGACGCCCGGCGGGCGCGGGCTCGGCTCGCCCGGGTACTCCTCGGTGATCACCAGGTCGAAGTCGCGCGCGAGCAGGGCGGGCAGTGCGCTCTCCGGCTCCCGCTGCGTGACCTCGATCCGGAGCCGCGGATGGGCGTCGCGGAGCGCGCTGAGCGCGTCCGGGACGAGCGCGAGCGCGGCCGTCTGGAACGCGGCGACCCGCAGCACCCCCGTGATGCCGTGCAGGGACGCGGCGAGGTCGGCCTCCGCCTGTTCGAGGCGCTCCAGCACCGCTTCGGTGTGCGCGACCAGGATCTCGGCCTGCGCGGTAAGCCGGACGCGGCGGCCCACCGGCTCCAGCAGCGGCACCCCGGCCTCCTTCTCCAGGACGGAGAGCTGCTGCGAGATAGATGACGGGCTATAGGAGAGGGCCTCGGCGACGGCGGCGAGCGTCCCCCGGTGTTTCAGCTCGCGCAGGAGCCGGAGCCGGTGCAGGTCGAGCATGGCTCCTCCATTCATCGGCTTGAGTGACGATTATTCCTCGGAAACATTCGCTGGACCGATGGGAAGTCGGTGCGGCACGGTGTTCGCCATGGTCACGGCCCCTGCCTCGGTTGCCCGTTCGTCCTGGTTCGCCCGTCCGGCCGCGCGGGACTGGACGTGCCCTCCCGCGCCGCGCGACGTCGCCGCCTTCCACCGGACGCTCCCCGGCTACGCCCCGACTCCGCTCGTGGAGCTGCCGTCCCTCGCGGCCGGACTGGGTGCGCGGCGGCTGTTCGCCAAGGACGAGTCGGCGCGCCTCGGGCTGCCCGCCTTCAAGATTCTCGGTGCCTCGTGGGGCGTCCACCGGGCGCTCTGCGACCGTCTGGGCCTCGCGCCCGGCGCCACGTCCCTCGCGGCTCTGCGGTCCATGCGGCCGGACGTCCGGCTCGTGACGGCGACGGACGGCAACCACGGGCGCGCGGTCGCGGCGATGGCCCGGCTTCTGGGGCTGCCCGCGGACGCCTACGTCCCGCGCGGCGTCCACCCCGAGGCCGTGGCCGCGATCAAGGCGGAGGGCGCGGCCGTGACCGAGATGCCGGTGCCCTACGACGAGGCGGTGCGGGCCGCTTCCGATGCTGCGGCGTCCGACCCGTCGGCGCTGCTCGTCCAGGACACGGCGTGGCGAGGCTACGAACGCGTGCCGCAATGGATAGTCGAGGGGTACTCCACCCTCTTCACCGAGATGGACGAACAACTCGCTGAGGCGGGGGCCGCCCCAGCGGGCCTTGTGGCGATTCCAGTCGGGGTGGGGTCGCTGGCCCAGGCGGCTGTGACTCACTACCGCTCTGGGCGGTCCGCCCCCACGTTGCTCTCCGTCGAACCCGATGCGGCGCCCTGCGTGTTGGCGAGCCTCCACCAGAACAGGCCGCTGACCGTTGAGACGGGGCCGACCACCATGGCCGGTCTGAACTGCGCAACCCCGTCGACTCTGGCTTGGCCCGTCCTACGCTCCGGTCTGGACGCCGCCATAGCGGTCACCGACGCATCCACGGCCGGCGCGGCGCGCGACCTGGCCGACCTCGGCGTTCCAGCCGGGCCATGCGGCGCCGCCTCCCTCGCCGGTGCCCGCGCCGCGCTGGCACCGGACCGCCGTCCGCTCCTCGCGCCCGGGCACGCGGGGACGGTCGTCCTTCTGGTCACCGAGGGCCGGGCCGCCAACCCAGCTTGATGACATTTCGGAAAAGGGGGCAGCGCATCCGACCTACGCGCCGGTAACATAGCCCCACCGCATCCGCCTGGATCGGTGTGCTCTCGGCCAACGCTCCCGGTCCCGCCCCGGGGACGAGCAACGAGAGGGGACGCGCCATGCAGCCCACTCTGGACCAGTTCCTCACCGACCGCCTCGACGAGATCACCGCCGAGGTCGCCGGTGAGATCGCCGAGCGCGTCCCCGCCTACACGCACCTGAGGGCGCGCGAGATCCTCGCCCTCGTCCGGGACGCCCTCGCCGCCTACACCGGTGCCCGCGAGACCAGCACCGTGCTCGACGCGTTCCGCGCCCTCGGCGCCAGCGAGGCCCGCGCGGGGCAGGACGTCCGCCACTTCGAGTCGGCGCTGCGCACCGGCGCCCGCGTCCTCATCCGCCGGACGGCCGGCGCCGCCGCGCGCCTCTACCCGCCCACGGCCGAGTACATCACGGTCATGGAGCAGGCATTCAGCGCCGAGGGCCGGATCGTCCAGGCCGCCGTCGAGGGGCACCACCGGGCCGGGCGGCGCGACGGCACGCGCCGCCTCCACACCCTCATCTCCGAGAACTAGGCCCGCCGGACGGCCCTCTCGTTCGCCACGCAGTGCGTCATCTTCAGACCGTCGACGTCCCGCGACCCGTTCTGGCCGAGGTTCTTCAGCCGTCCCTGGTCCTCGTCGGTGAGGTCCTGCCCGGGCAGCGGGCCGAGGTGCCTGACGTCGTCGGCGGAGATGCCGAGCCCCTGGCCGACGCGCAGTCCGAGATCGTCCTCGACGAGCAGGAAGTGCCACACCATGCGCTCCTGGACGGGCCGCGCGCACTGCGAGATCAGCTCGACGAAGTTGTGCACCAGGTCGTCGCGCTCCCAGTCCTCCATCAGCAGGTAGCGCTGGCCCGCCTGCTTGTAGTCGTTCGCGCGGGCGATGCGCATGCGGGTGAGGCGCCCCGTGATCTCCGGGCCCTGCTCGTCGTGCGTCGGGTACTCGCCCTCGCGCAGGCCCCCGGTGATGGACGGCTCGTAGTTCACGTGGGGGTTCGCTCCCCCGGCGTCCACGTGGTACGTCATCTGCCCGTCGCGCTGGTTCGTCCGCACATTGGCGCCCTTGGCCCGGTTGACGGGCAGCTGGAGGTAGTTCGGGCCGACCCGGTGGCGCTGGGTGTCGCTGTAGGAGAACGTCCGCCCGACGAGCATCTTGTCGTCGGAGAAGTCGAGCCCGTCGACAAGGACGCCGGTACCGAACGAGATCTGCTCGTTCTCGGCGAAGTGGTCCTCGACGTTGCGGTCCAGGACGATCCGCCCGACCGGCTTCGGCGGGAAGTCGTTCTCCGGCCACACCTTCGTGTCGTCGAGGGGATCGAAGTCCAGCTCCGGATGATCGTGGTCGTCCATCATCTGGACGACCAGCTCCCACTCCGGGAACTCCCCGCGGTCGATGGCCTCGTGCAGGTCTCTCGTCGCGTGCCCGAGGTCGTCGGCCTGCACCGCCGCCGCGTCGTCCGCCGTCATGCTGCGCACGCCCTGCTTCGGCATCCAGTGGTACTTCACGAGCTTCGTCTCACCTGCCTGGTTCACCCACTTGTAGGTGTTCACGCCGAACCCCTGCATGTGCCGGTAGTCGGCCGGGATCCCGCGCGGGCTGAACAGGTTGACGAGCATGTGCATCGTCTCGGGTGTCTGCGACATGAAGTCGAAGATGCGCGCCGGCTCCTGCCGGAACGTCACCGGATCGGGCTTGAGGGCGTGGATGACGTCGGGGAACTTGATGGCGTCCCGGATGAAGAAGACCGCCAGGTTGTTGCCGACGAGGTCCCAGTTGCCCTCCTCGGTGTAGAACTTGATGGCGAACCCGCGCGGGTCCCGTGCCGTCTCCGCCGAGTCGCGCCCGCCGATGACCGTGGAGAACCGCAGCGCGACGGGCGTGCGCCTGCCCCCGGCCTGGAACAGCCTGGCGCGGGTGTACGCCGAGATCGGCTCGTCGCCCCACTTCCCGTACGCCTCGAAGAACCCGTACGCCGTCACGCCGCGCGCGTGGACGACCCGCTCCGGGATGCGCTCCCGGTCGAAATGGCTGATCTTCTCAAGGAACTGGTAGTTCTCCAGCGTGGCCGGGCCACGGGAGCCGACCGTACGCTGGTTCTGGTTGTCGTATACCGGGTGGCCCTGCCGGTTGGTCAGCACCGGACGGTCGTCCCCCGGCTGTGGCCCCATGCTCGCAACGTCCGTCACGACGCCTGTCTCCTCTCACCCGCTCTCGCTGGCGCCCTACCCGGCGGGAGACAGGAGATGGTCTGCACCGGGTAAACCCCTGCTGGGGCGAGGCCCGGAAGCCTCGTCCGCCTCCGGGCCCCGACATCCTGGGCCCGAAGATGTGGCCGCCTTCGCCGGGTAGCAGGTCTCGCCGTCGGGGACCGCGCCGTCCCGGTCCCGGTGCACCCTGGAGACGCCCCGACGTCAGCCGGCGAGCGCGGAGGCTATGGCGGGGCCGAACGCGGCGCCGAGCAGGTAGAAGAGGTTGAACTGGCCCATCGCCGTCGATCTGGCGCCCTCGGGCACCGCGTCGGCGCCGCGTGCGGCGAACACCCCTTGTCCAGAGGCGGCGGCGAGGGAGGTGAACGCCTGGGCGATGAGGAGGACGGCCGGCGAGAAGCTGAGGCACGCCAGCCCCGCGCCTACCGCCGCCAGCCCGGGGAAGAGCACGGCGACGGCCTTCAGCGGCGCCTTCGCGGTGGCGGCGATCATCCCGTAGGATCCCAGCCCGCCGAGCAGCAGCGGCCACAGGATGGCGGCTCCGACCTGGCCGCTGCTCCAGTCCGCCTGTTCGGCGAGCAGGGCGGGCAGCAGATAGATCATGCCGAAGTTGGTCGCGGCCAGCAGGAACGCCAGTCCGGACGCCACGAAGAACACCGGGGCGCGGACGATGGACGCGGGCACGAATCCGTCGCGCCTGGAGCGCAGGTGCAGGGCCAGCAGCCCGCCGGCGGCCACGGCGGCGGCCCCGGCGGGCCGCCATGAGTGGGGCACGGCCACCAGCGCGGAGACCAGTGCCGCCAGCAGCACCGCGCCCACCGGATCGAAGGGCGCGTCCGGCGCCGGGCCGCTCGGTCGGTGGCGCAGCACGCCGGGAACGGCGAGCAGGCTCAGTGCGGGCAGGGCCAGGCCCGCCTGCCAGGACAGCAGCTCTCCGGCCAGGTCGGCGACCAGCGGCGCGGTGGAGCCGACCGTCGCCAGCGAGGCCGTGACGAGTCCCAGGGCGCGCGCCGAGCGGGTGAGGCTCATGGCGATCGTGGTGAACCCGGCGGTGCCGAGCCCCTGGGCCGCGCTGCCGAGGACCAGCATCGGCAGCGAGGGCGCGACCACCACGAGCGACGCGCCCAGGGCGACCAGCGCGGCACAGGCGAGCAGGGCCCGGCGGACGCCCTGGTGGCTCTGCAAGCCCGCCATCAGGGGGGTGCCGATCGCAATGGCCCAGCCGAAGGCGGTGACGATCCAGGTCACGGCGCCCAGACTCAGTGCGAGGTCGCGGGCGGCGTCCGGCAGGATGAGGCTGGGGCCGGCGATCCCGAAGGAGAGCGGCCCTGCCAGCAGCGCCAGCCACGCAGCCGGGACCCCGCGACCCGCGGATCCGGGCCGATCCGGGGCTCCGGTCCGCGCGGCCGAAGGGGTGGTGGACGGGGTCCTCATCCGTCCTCCCCGCTCGCGGGCAGCGCCGGGTAGTCGGTGTAGCCGTGGTGGCCGCCGCCGTAGAAGGTGCTCGGGTCGGCTTCGGTGTACGGTCCGCCCACCGTGATCCTGGTGGGAAGGTCGGGGTTGGCCAGCCACAGCCGGCCGAAGGAGATCGCATCGGCCAGGCCGGACCGCAGTGCCTCGATCCCGTCCGCCGGGCCGGCCGGCTCCTCGCCGCTCCACGGGTGAGGGTTGAGGACGAGGGGGCCTTCCCACTCGGCGCGGATGAGTTTGGTCACGTGGCGTGTGTCGTTCTCCGAGACGTGCATGTACGCCAGGTCGTGCGGTGCGAGTGCGCGCACCAGTTCCGTGTAGAGGACCTCCGTGTCGCTCTCGTCCATGCCGTTGTAGGTGATGCCGGGTGAGATCCGGATGCCGGTGCGGCCCGGTCCGATCACGTCGGTGACGGCCTGCACGACCTCCATGGCGAACCTGATGCGCCCGGCCACCGAGCCGCCGTAGGCGTCGCTGCGCCGGTTGGTGTTGTCGGACAGGAACTGGTGGATCAGATAGCCGCTGGCGCCGTGCAGCTCGACCGCGTCGAAGCCCGCGTCCATCGCCAGCCGGGCCGCGGTTGCGAAATGCTCGATGGCCTGGTCGATGTCGGCCAGCGTCATCTCCCGCGGCGTCGGGCACTCCACCGGCCCTTCGGGGGTGTAGAGCCGCTCTCCGGAGCAGACGGCCGACGGGGCGATGGGCAGTTCTCCTCCGGGATACAGGCAGGGATGGCCGATCCGCCCGGAGTGCATGATCTGGACCGCGATGCGGCCGCCTCGCCGGTGAACCGCGTCCGTGACCGCCCGCCAGGCCGCCGCCTGCTCCGGCGAGTGCAGGCCGGGGGTGTCGATGTAGCCCTGGCCGAGCACGCACGGCTGGGTGCCTTCGGTGATGATCAGGCCGGCGGCGGCGCGCTGGCCGTAGTACTCGGCGGTCAGTTCGCCGACGAGCCCGCCCCGTGCCCGGCTCCGCGTCATGGGCGCCATGACCAGGCGGTTGGGAAGATCCAGCTCGCCGATGGCCACCGGCGTGAAAAGCTCGTTCACGACCATCCTCCTCGTTGCAAGATCGTCTTCGTTGCCACGAGGGTAGAAACGGGCTTCTACCGGCCGAATCGGTAAGGTTTCGGTACTGGACTACTGGGATCGCGTACGTATCCCGGACGGTACGCCGTACGTATCCCGCACGGGAGGCATGGTCGGTTGCTGTACGGCAGGGCGAGCGAGCAGGCCGCGATCCAGGACCTCGTGGACGCCGCGCGTGCCGGCCGCAGCGGCGGCCTCGTCGTGCGCGGCGAGCCCGGCATCGGCAAATCGGCGTTGCTGGACTGGGCCGCGGAGTACTGCGCCGGCACCGGCGTGCGAATACTGCGGGTCACCGGCATCGAGACGGAGGCGGATCTCGCCTTCGCCGGGCTCGTCCAACTGCTCTGGCCGGTCCAGGAACACCTCGATGCCCTTCCCGCGGCACAGACGGACGCCCTGCGGGCGGTGCTCGGCTCGGGCGACCCGGCCGGGCAGGACAGGTTCCTGTCCGGGCTGGCCGTGATGAGCCTGCTGGCCCATCTGACCGACGGCGGACCGGTGCTCTGCCTGGTCGACGACGCGCACTGGCTCGACCATGCCACCGCCGACGCCCTGCTGTTCGCCGCCCGGCGCCTGACGGAGGAGAAGGCGGCGCTCCTGTTCGCCGCGCGGGAGGAGGGCTTCGACGCCCCCGGCCTGCCCGAGATCCGCCCGTCGAGGCTGTCGCTGGAAGACGCGGAACGTGTCCTGGCACACCGGGGCCTGGCCCCCGCGGCGCGGGAGCAGGTGATCGCCGAGTCCGAGGGGAACCCGCTGGCGCTGATCGAGTTCTCCTCCGAACGGAGGCGCTACCACGCGGCGGCCGGCCCGATCCCGATCGCCGACCGGGTGCTCGCGTCCTTCCGCGCACGCATCGCCCTGCTGCCCGACCGGACCCGCCTGATGATGCTGATGGCGGCCGCCGAGGGCCGCGGCGACCTGCCGATGCTGCTGAGCGCCGCGGACGCGCTCGGAGTCGGACCGCAGGATCTGGAAGGGGCCGAGAGAGCCGGGATGGTCGAGGTGAGTGCCGCAGCCATCGCCTTCCGCCATCCCCTCATCCGCACCGCCGCCTACCAGGCCGCGCCGCTGGCGCGGCGGATCACCGTGCACCGGGCGCTGGCGGACGCGGCCACCGACGACGACTGCCGGGTCCGGCATCGGGCCGCGGCGACGACCTCACCCGACGAGGACCTGGCGGTGGACCTGACGCGCGCCGCCGAACGAGCGCGCGGCCGGGCCGCCTTCGCCGCTGCCGCCGGGCTGTGGGAACAGGCCGCGGCCTTCACCCCGCGACCGTGCGACCGGGCCGTCCGGCTCGGCCAGGCCGCGGCGCTGGCGCTCTCGTCCGGCCACACCGACCACGCCGCCGGCCTCGTCGGCCGGGCCGAGGCCATCCTGGACGATCCCACGTCCCTCGCCACGCTGACCGAGACACGAGCGGCGGTGGAGTTCGAGCGGGGACAGGGCCGCCAGGCCGCCCGCCTCCTGATGGAACGGTGCGCCGCCGCGGAACCCGTGCGCGCCGTGTCCATGCTGCGCACGGCGACCGGGTACGCCTGGCTCTGCGGCGAGGCGGAGGTGATCCGGGGTGCGGCCGCACGGCTGACCGCCATGGGCGCGCAGGATCCGATGGTCCAGGGGCTGGCGCACCTGGTCGACGACGACTACGCGCGCGGCATGCCGCTGCTGGCAGAGTTCGTCGCGGACACGCTGCCTGACGTCACCGGCCAGGCGCCGCGGACGCTGCCGGAGGGCACCGTCCAGTCGGCCGCCTTCTGCGCGATGGTCATGGCCGACGACGACGCGGCCGCCGCCCTGGCGAGCGCCGAGGTGGCCCGGTTCCGCAAGCAGGGCCTGGTGGTGGCGCTGCCGCAGGTGCTGCAAGACCTGGCCGGAGTGCAGGTGCAGGCCGGCGGGCACCGTGCCGCCGAGGCGTCCATCGCCGAGGCCGTTCAGCTGGCCCGCGACACCGGGATGCACGGGCGCGTCGGGCGACTGCACGCGGTACTGGCCAGAGTGGCGGCGATCGAGGGCGACGAGCAGCGCTGCGTCCGGCTCACCGGCGACCAGCCGGACGCCGGCGGCATGACCGGCCTCGCCGCGCTCTGCCTGCTCGACATGGGACTGGGACGCTACGACCGGGTGCTGGAGCGGCTCGAAGCCGCGGAGCGGGGGCCGCTGCGCCACCTGACGGTGCTGGTCACAGCCGAAGCCGAAAGGGTCGAGGCGGCCGTGCGGCTGGGCGCTCCTGAGCGGGCCCGGGAGTCCCTGCGCCGCCTGGAAGCGTGGGCCCGCGCCGGTAGACGGCCATGGGCCGAGGCGGTCAGCGCCCGCTGCCGCGGGCTGCTGAGTGACGACGAGGACGACTACCTGCGCGCCCTGGCGGCGCACCGGCGCGCGAACCGCCCTTTCGAACAGGCGCGGACCGAGCTGGTGTACGGCCAGTGGCTGCGCCGGGCCCAGCGCCGCACCGACGCCCGCGCCCCGCTGCGGGCGGCGCTCAAGACCTTCGAGCGGTTGCGGGCCGCGCCGTGGCTGGCCCGCACGGAGGCGGAGCTGAAGGCGACCGGGGAAACCGTCCCGACCGCCCGGCCGACGGCCGCCGACCCGCTGGAGCGGCTGACGCCCCAGGAACTCCAGGTCGTGCGCCTGGCCAGGGACGGCAACACCAGCCGGGAGATCGCCGCGCACCTGTTCCTCAGCCCGCGCACGGTGGAGCACCACCTCTACCGTTCCTACCGCAAACTCGGCATCCGCTCCCGCCGCGAGCTGGCCCGCCTTGAAGCGGACGAGCTGGGAGGCGGCTGATCACCCGAAACGACCCTGGCCTGCCGACCGTGCACGCGTCGGCGAAGAACTCCTCGATTCGTGCCTGCCACGCGGGCGAGTGGCCGGCCGTCCGCCCGGGATCATTCGGCGAGGGCGGTGGCGAGGTCGTCCAGGTGGCGGGAGACCGGGCCCAGGGTGAGCAGCCCGCTCTGCGCGCCGGCGAGCTCGCTCGCGGCCGGCATGAGTTCGTCGCGTGCCCGTCGCATCGCCGCCCGGTCGCCCACGGCGATGGCGGCCTGGGCGGTGAGGCACCACAAGGCTTCGAGCAGCAGATCGCGCGGCGGGTCGGGGACCTCCCGCAGCACTGCGGCGGCCTCGACGGGACGTCCGCGCGCCAGCAGGACCAAGGGGCGGGCCCAGGGCAGGTACGGCCCCCAGTCGGCGGGCTCGGTCTGAGCGGGCAGCCGGTGCTGGACGCGCAGGCAGAGGAGGGCGAGCGGCGGCAAGCCATCCTCCAGACCGGGCATACCGCACCCCTTCAGGCGAGCGGCCGCACCCCGGTAGGCCCCCTCCGCCTCCTCGAACGAGGCCCCGCCGGACGCGGCGAGCCGCAGCGCCCGGTACCAGGTCGTGAACACGCCGACCAGCGGACGTTCGTGCCGCTCGGCCAGGTGGTCGGCGGCGGCCGCGTGCCGGTCGGCGCCGCCGAAGTCGCCGAGCGCGCCGCGGGCCTGGACCCGGATGAGGTGCCCGAGCACCTCGTAGCTCGACAGGTCGCCCCGCGCCGACAGGTCCACCAGCTCGGCGCCGATCTCGTCCCGTCGCGGCGCCAGCCCCGCCCGGTCGAACGCCTGCATGAACGCGCCGTTCAGCGCGAACGCCAGGAGGGCGGGATCATCACGCTCGCGGGCCGTCCGGACCGCCGCCCGCGCCGCCTCGCGCCCGCGGTCGTGGCGGGCGCCGCGCGACTCCAGCGCGATCGTTGCCAGCAGCCGGGCCCGCGCGGCCTCGTGCCCCTGCGGCAGCCTGTCGAGGGCGCGCTCCGCCGCCGCCACCACCCCGGCCGCCTGGCGCGGGTCGTCCGACCGGGTCCAGATCGCCGGGACGTCGAACGCGCCGATCACCCGGGCGGTCAGCTCCGCGTCGCCCAGCTCCTCCGCCGCCGTGATCGCCGCCAGGCGCTGCTCGCGGGCCGCCACCAGCCCCCCGGCGCCGGTCACCGCGAGGCTCCGCAGGAGGCCGACCGTCGACTCCAGCCGAGCGCGCGCGCCGGACGCCACCGTCCGGTCGTACGCCTCGGCCGCCTGCGCCCACACGCGCGACGCCGCATCCCGTGAGGGTTCCAGGTGGTCGGCCTGGCGGAGGATGTCCGCCTCCAGGCGGCGCAAGGCCGGACCGGGGTCCAACCCCAGTTCCTCGACCAGAAGGCCGCGCGCCCTATGGAGGACGGCCAGCGCGTCCCCTTGGCGGCCGGTGCGGTACAGGGCGAGCGCCAGCAAACGCCACGCGTCCTCGCGCCAGGGATGGTCGGCGACATGCGCGTCCAGGTCCGGGATCGCCTCGGCGGCCCGACCCTGCGACAGCCGCGCCTCGGCCTTCCGCTCGACGGCGCGCAGCCGCAGTTCGGCCAGCCGGGAGTGCTCCGCCCGCGCCCACGGCTCGTCGGCGAACTCGGCGTAGGCGGGGCCGCGCCACCAGCTCAGCGCCTCGTCCAGTGCGCCCGCCGACTCGGCGGGCGGACGGTCCGAGGCTACGACCCGCTCGAAGCGCCAGGCGTCCACGGCCTCGGGCCCGGCGCGCAGCGCGTACCCCGGACCCTCGGTGACCAGCAGCCGGGGCGGCGTCCTCGGCGGACGGTCCGGTTCGAGGACGCGCCGCAGGGCCGCCACGAAGGTGCGGACGGCTCCGACCGCGTCCGACGGCGGATCGACCCACAGATCGTCCACGATCCGGGAGACCGGCACCACGCGTCCGCGCGCCACGATCAGGCGGGCCAGGACGGCGCGGTGACGCGGCCCCTTCAGCGCGATCGCGTTCCCGGACCCGTCCCATGCGGTCACCGGCCCGAGCACCCCGAACAGGACCTCCACGCCACCACGGTATAGCGCGCTCATCGGATGCTCATTCGCGCCCGGCAGCCTGGACGCATGCCAACGATCAGCGATTTCGGCTACCAGCGCGTCCCCGTCGCCGAGGGCGTGTCACTCAACGCGGCGGTCGGCGGATCGGGCTCCCCGATCGTCCTGCTGCACGGCTTCCCGCAGACCCACCTGATGTGGCGGCACGTCGCCCGCGACCTCGCCGCCGACCACACGGTCATCGTCCCCGACCTGCGCGGATACGGCGAGAGCGACAAACCGTCCGACGGCTACTCCAAGCGGACCATGGCCGCCGACACCGTCGCCCTCGCCCGCGCCCTCGGCCACGACCGCTTCGCCCTCGCCGGCCACGACCGCGGCGCGCTCGTCGCGTTCCGCGCCGGCCTCGACCACCCCGGCACGATCACCCACCTGGCCTGCCTGGACGTCCTGCCGACCCTGGACATGTGGGACGTCCTGCACGGCGCGTCGGCCGCCGTCGGCTTCCACCTGTACCTGATGGCGCAGCCGCCCGGCCTCCCCGAGCAGCTGATCGCCGGGGCCTCGGACGCCTTCTTCGGCCACTTCCTCGACGTGTGGACGAACGACCCGTCCGCGATCCCGCCCGACGTCCGCGCCGCCTACCTGGACGCCTGCCGCGCCGCCGTCCCCTCGATCGTCGCGGACTACCGCGCGTCCGCCGGCGTCGACGTCGACCACGACAGGGCCGACCGCGCCGCGGGCAACCGCCTGCGGATGCCCGTCACCGTCCTGCAGCAGGACTGGGGCGCCGCCCTGGGCTACGACGCCGTCGCGCTGTGGGGCGCCTGGGCGGCCGACCTCCGGCATGAGACCGTCACGTGCGGCCACTTCATGGCCGAGGAGGCTCCTGCGGAGGTGGCGAAATCCCTCAGGGCGCTCTTCGACCGCTAGGGCAGGACGGGCGGGCGGCCCTACCAGAAGGGCGGGCCGCCCTGCGTCGCCGCCCACACCCACACGTAGATGATGAAGCCGGTGGCGACCAGCCCCACCAGGAGTTCCCAGTTGGGCGGCGACCCAATTCGTCCGCGCGTACGGTGCATGGCGATCGTCCGTTCGTCCGGTGTGCCTCGTCGTGACTGACCTAGCCGGAGGCGTCCCGGACAATCCCAGCAGCGGGCAAACTCAGCGGAGGTAGTTCTCGAAGCCCTGCGCCAGGGACTCGGCCATGAGCTGCCTGAACGCGGGACTGGACATCTTGCCCGCGTCCCCCGCGTTCTTCATGTTCCCGCATTCGATGAGCACGGCCGGCACGGTGGACATGTTCAGCCCGCCGAGATCATCCCGCCGGTCGAGGCCGTCCTTCCCGAGGTAGTCGGCGTAGGGCAGGCTCGTCCCCGACCGGTATGCGTCGCGGATCGCCGTCCCCAGACGGGCGGACGGGGCGACGATCTCTCTGTTCCTCCCTACGGGCAGCGGCAGGATGACGTGGAATCCGTGCCTGGACGCCGCCGCCCCGTCGCCGTGGATCGACAGCGTCGCGTCGGCGTGCGCGCGATTCCCGATCGCCGCCCGCTCCGTGACGCACGGCCCCACCCCCGTGTCGCCGCCGCGCGTCAACGTCACCCTGGCGCCCCTGGCCCGCAGCGCCTTCGCCAGCCGGTTCGAGACGTCCCAGGCGAAGGCGTGCTCGGCGTAGCCGTCCGCCGTGGCCGTACCGGTCGTGTTGCAGGCCTTGTGCCCGTTGCCGACCCACACCGGTCTGCTGATCGCTTCCGGATGGGCCGCGTTCCCGCCGTTGTGGCCGGGATCGATCACGATCACCTTCCCGCTGAGCCGTCCCGGCGCGGCCGATCCGCTGCCCTTCGCGGCCGGCGGCGGCTCGCTCCCCATGGCGGGCGAAGCATGGCAGGCGACCAGACCCAGGCAGACCAGACCGGCCGCCACGGGCTTCCCCGCACGCTTCTCCATAGGTGGGCCTCCCCTCGGCTCGGCCCTCCACCCGGATCTTGCGCCGGCCCCCGCGACGCCAAACGGAACGGGCGGGAGGTCGCCCTCCCGCCCGTTGTGCCCAGTGCCGGACTCAGCTCTTCGTGAACTGGGCGATGGCGCCGAGGACCACCGTGTCGGTGAGGTAGCCGATGTGGGTCTGGCAGGCGACGTTGTGGTTGTTAGCGCCGTCCAGCCGCGTGCTGGTGTAGGGGATGATGATGCCGTCGCACGCCGAGTACCAGGTGGCGTACTGCGTGCTGCCGGGCGTCTCGTCCCCCGCGGTGATCTGCTGGATGAACGTCGACCCGGGCAGCATCTGCCGGCACGTCTCGTAGATGGTGCACGCGCTGGCGTACGTCGTCCCGTGGTTGGCCCCCGCGATCGACGCCAGGTGCGCGACGTTCGGGTTCCCGTTCAGCACCTTCAGGTAGTACTGGCTGACCAGGCCGCCCATGGAGTGGTTGACGATGTCGACCTTGGAGGCGCCGGTCCGCGACTTCACCTGGTTCACGTACGACGCGAGACCCGCCGCGTTCTGCTTGTTGTCGCCGTAGGAGTCGTACTCGTAGGCGTACAGCTGGTCGCTGCCGTAGCCCGCGGCGCGGAACACCGACATGGCGGTGACCCAGTTGGACGCGTTGCCGGTGTACCCGTGCACGAACACCACGGGTCGCGGCCCCGCCGCCTGCGCCGGCGCGAGGCCGACTCCGAACGCCGCCAGCGCCGCGAGCAACGCGACGAGGGAACCGAGGACCTTTCGCATGGAACCTCCAGGGGTGGGACAGCCAACGCCCCGGAGTCTGACCCCCGCCATCCCGGCGGGCATCGGCGAAACCACCGGCCTTCGTCCGCGCGCTCAGCGCTCGCCGGCGGCGCCGCTGCGCTGGAGCTGCTTCCGCGAGGTGATGCCGAGCTTGCCGAACGTCTTGCGCAGATGCCACTCGACCGTGCGCGGGCTGATGAACAGCCGGGCCCCGATCTCCGGATTGGTCAGGCCCTCCCGGACGAGCCGGACGATCTGCGCCTCCTGCGGCGTGAGCTCGCTCGCGGCCTCCCCGGCGCGTTTGCGGACGTTCTCACCCGTGGCCAGCAGCTCCCGGGCCGCCCGCCGCGCGAAGGCGTCCATCCCCATCTCGGTGAACGACGCATGGGCGGTTCTGAGCTGCTCGCGGGCGGCCCTCTGGTGCCGCTCGCGGCGCAGCCACTCGCCGTACAGGAGATGCGCGCGGGCCAGCTCGCCGCGGACGCCCGTCCGCCCGAGGAGATCGATCGCCTCCCGGTAGTGGCCCTCCGCCGCCGTGCCGGTGCTCATGAGGGCCTGCGAGCGCGCGTGGACGCCCAGCGCCCAGCCCGTCCCGGCCGGGACCGTCACCTCGGTGAGCCGCCGGAGAGCCGCGGCGGCCCGTCCGGGCGCACCGCTCCGGACGGCCGCCTCGACGTACTCGACCAGCGCCCACGGCGCGGCACCCACGCCCGCCGGACGATCCTCCCCGGCGTCGGGGACGGCGGCCAGCGCCTCCTCGTACCGGCCGAGGCTGTTGGCCAGCAGGGCCGCCGCCCACGCGCCGACCGCCGGCCCGTTGCCCTCACCCCGGCTCGCCGCCTCCGCGGCGACGGTCCGCCGCAGCGCCGCGCCCTCGGCCTCGCGGCCCCGCCACGCCGTGACCAGCAGCGCACCGTAGAGCGGCGGCGGGCTCCCGATCGCCTCCGAAACCGTCGTGATCTCCTCGACCAGGGCCTCGGCGTCCGCCAGCTCGCCCGCGAACACCTCCACTGCGACCCGCTGGGTCAGGGCGAGCGGCAGCGCCATGGCCTGCCCGGACTCACGGGCGAGCCGGACATGCCGGGCGGACAGCACGTCCCACGTCCCGTGATCCCACAGCGCCGCCGCCATCACACCGGCCGGCCAGAGCCAGCGCAGCCCGTCCTCGTCCGGCAGGTCGGGGCCGCGGAAGACGCGCATCGCCTCCTCCAGGGCCGGCACGCTCGCGGCGAGGCCCTCGGTGATCCGCAGAGCCATGCCGTCCAGAAGGACATCGGCCGGCCGCGGCTCACCCTCGGGCGGCGGCGCCGACCGCGCGGCCTCGGCCGCCTCCACCTCCCCGGCGCCCTCCGCCAGCGGCCCGGCGAACAGCGCCGCGTTGATCGCCTCCAGATACGTCTCGCGCGCCAGCGGCGCGTCCAGCGGGGCCAGCCGCCGGGCGGCGTCGAGCAGCAGGCGCGGAGCGTCGCGGCCCCGGCCCACCGTGAAGGCGATCTGGGCCCGCAGCAACCGGACCTGACCGCGCCGCGCCTGATCGAGCGGAACGGCCTCCGCGACCGACAGCATCCTGAGCGCCGTGTCCGGAGCCCCGGCCTGGTGGGTCGTCCGCGCGGCGGCCAAGGCGCGCTGCTGGCGCCGGACGTGGTCAGGGGTCAGTTCCACCGCCCGCGCGAGGAACGCCGCCGCGGCGGCCAGCCCGCCCCGCTTCCGCGCGCGCCCGGCCGAACGCTCCAGCTCCGCCGCGATCTCCTCGTCCGGCGCCTGCGCACCCTGCGCCGCGTGCCAGACACGGCGCTCGGGCTCGTCCTCCGGGTCGATGACCTCGGCCAGAACGCGATGCGTGGCGCGCCGGTCCTCCGGCGACGCCGCCCAGTAGACGGCGGAACGCACCAGCGGATGGTGGAACCGCACCCGATCGTCGATCTCGACGAGCCCCGCCGCGACGGCCGGCGACGCCGCCTCGATCCCGATTCCCAGCCGGTCGGCCGCCCGCCACAGCAGGACCGGCTGCCCGCCCGGCTCCGCCGCCGCGACCAGCAGCAACCGCCGCGTCCTCTCCGGCAGCCCCGCCAGCCGCCGCTGGTAGATCTCCCGGAGCCTCCCCGCGAGCGCCTCGACGTCCGGTATCCCGAAGCCGCCCGCGAGCTGCTCCAGGGCCACCTCTTTGGGCATCTCCTGCAGGGCCAGCGGATTGCCCCGCGTCTCGGCCACGAACCGGTCGAGGACCCGCTCGTCCAGCCGGCCGGGCAGTGACGCGCGGAGCAGTTCCCGGGCGTCCTCGTCGGGAAGGCCCATGACGGCTATTTCTGGCAGTCCGACGAGATCCGTCGTTTCCTCGGGTTCGCGGACCGCGAAGACCAGCGCGACCGACTCCGCGCGCAGCCTCCGGGCCGCGAACGCCAGCGCCTGCACCGAGGGCCGGTCGAGCCACTGCACGTCGTCCACCAGGCAGATCAGCGGACGTTCGCGGGCGGCCTCGGAGAGCAGGCCGAGGACGGCCAAGCCGACGAGGAACCGATCTGGGGCGGGTCCCGAGCTCAGCCCGAGCGCTGTGTGCAGCGCCTCACGCTGGGGAGCGGGAAGCGCGTCGAGCCTGTCCGCCCGCGGCGCGCAGAGCCGGTGCAGCCCCGCGAAGGCCAACTCCGTCTCGGACGGGACACCCGTGATCCGGACCGTTTGCAGATCGGGCGCCCGCTCGACCAGATACCGCAGCAGCGCCGTCTTGCCCACGCCGGGCTCACCGTGCAGCACCAGCGCCCGGCTCTCACCGCCGCGCACGCCGTCCAGCAGCGCGTCCAACTCAGCACACTCGCCGCGTCGACCTCGTAGCACCTGGTACCCATTCGATCGGTTCCGCTCCTACCTGTCTTACCTGGTCGGGAAGCGTTACGGGAGTACGAAGATCTCGCAGTTCCGGGGGTGGTCGCTTTGCCGTCCCCGGGGAACCCCAGTGACCAGGCCAGGGCCACACCCTGGTCCTCTCCGGGACCCGTCCGGCGACAGTGGAGATGAAGTCGAAGGGAGGAGACGCCCATGAGCAGGCACATTCTGGAGCCGGCGGCGCAGGAGTTCGCCGACGCGGCCGCCAAGCCACCGCTGCTGTCCGAGCGGGGTGTGGAGGGCGCGCGCACGCTGCTGGACGATGTCCAGGCCGCCCCGGTGGAGATGCCCGAGGTGGAGGAGAAGTGGATCACGGTCCCGGCTGCGGCGGGGGATGTGCGGGTCCGCCTGGTCAAGCCTCCCGGCGTACCAGGCGCGTTGCCGGCCGTCCTCTACGTTCACGGTGGCGGGTGGATCCTGGGCAACGCCGGCACCCACGACCGTCTCGTCCGGGAACTGTCGGTCGGTGCCCGGGTCGCGGTGGTGTTCGTGGAGTACGACCGCTCGCCCGAGGCCCGCTACCCGGTCGCGATCGAACAGGCGTACGCCGCCGCGCAGTGGATCACCGCCAACGGCGCGGCCGAAGGCCTCGACGCCTCTCGCCTGGCGGTCGCGGGGGACTCGGTCGGCGGCAACATGGCCGCCGTCCTGGCCATCCTCGCCAAACGACGCGGTGACGTGTCCTTCGTGCACCAGTCGCTCTACTACCCGGTCACCGACGCCGCGCAGAACACCGCCAGCTACCGCGAGTTCGCAGACGGCCCGCACCTGACCGCCAAGGCCATGGCCTGGTTCTGGGACGCCTACACCCCAAACCCCGAGGAACGCGCCGAGATCACCGCCTCACCCCTGCGCGCCACCCTGGACGACCTCGCCGGCCTGCCGCCCGCCCTGGTCATCGTGGACGAGAACGACGTCCTGCGCGACGAGGGCGAGGGCTACGCCCGCCGCCTCACCGAAGCCGGGGTCCCCACCACCAGCGTCCGCTACAACGGCGCACTCCACGACTTCATGATGCTCAACCCCGTCCGCGACACCCACGCCACACGAGCCGCCACCGCCCAGGCCATCACGGTCCTCAGGACCGTCCTGCACACCTGACCGCCTGAAACGAAAGGCAGAGTCCAATGAAGATCGTCGTCATCGGCGGCACCGGCCTGATCGGGTCGAAGCTGATCGCGAACCTCACCGCGCAAGGCCACGAGGCCGTCCCCGCGGCCCCGAACACCGGCGTCAACACCCTCACCGGCGAAGGCCTCGCCGAGGTCCTCACCGGCGCGTCGGTAGTGATCGACGTGTCGAACTCGCCGTCCTTCGAGGACGAGGCCGTCCTGAACTTCTTCGAGACCTCGACCGGCAACCTGCTCGCCGCCGAGGAGAAGGCGGGCGTCGGCCACCACGTCGCCCTGTCGATCGTGGGCGCCGAACGCCCGCCGGAGCGCGGCTACTTCCGCGCGAAGATCGCCCAGGAGTCCCTGATCGAGAAGTCGCCGATCCCGTACTCGATCGTCCACGCGACGCAGTTCTTCGAGTTCACGAGGGCCATCGCCGACGAGGCGACCACCGACGGCAAGGTCCGCATGGCCCCGGTCCTCTACCAGCCGATGGCGGCCGACGACGTCGCAGAGCAGGTCGCCAAGGTCGCGACCGCCTCCCCGCTGAACGGCCGAACCGAGATCGCGGGCCCGGACCGCTACCGCATGGACGAGTTCTTCCGCGAGGCCCTGGCCATCCGGAACGACCCGCGCGAGGTCGTCGCCGACCCCGACGCCCACTACTTCGGCGCTCCCCTGAAGCAGAACAGCCTCGTCCCCCTGGGCGACGCCACCCTCGGCAAGGTGCACTACAACACCTGGCCAGGACGTCTCCAGACCCCGAAGTAGCCACGAGCCCGTCATCCAGCAGCTCGTCTCCGGCCGCCCAGAAACCTCGGGCGGCCGGAGACGGCAGGGCTCCGGGCTCAGCGCCGCCCACAGCCGCACATGGAGGAATCATGGACACCTCGCCAAGCGGCGACTTCGAGGTCGAGATGGAGATCGAGGTCGCAGCGGAGATGACCTTGGCCGAGTCGAGCCGGCCGGGTGAGATAACGAATCTCCCGGTGTCCGAATGGCCCTTCGACCCGGTAGACGTCGAACGCGACGAGACGGCACTCCGCAATCTCCTGGGCGCCGTCAAGGCCCTCGAAGAGCCATGATACGGGCCGCCAAGGACGTCGTGGCTCCGGCTCGGGATCAGAACGGCGAGCGGCCGCGGGCGCGCCGGCCGGCCTCCCCGCTGCGGCCGACGGCCCGCGAGGAACTGCGGAACGGCTTGCTCAGCAGCCGCCCGAGCCCGCCCGGGGCCGAAGAACCCGCACGTGAGCCCACCCCCAGCACTCGCTGAGTACCTCGCTGAGGATGCCGCGAGAGCCTCGGCAGCAGGAACGCCAGAACCAGCAGAACCGCACAGACCCCCACGATCGCGACAATAATCATGAATCCGCCCTTTCAGTCGCTTATGGTCGCAGTCGCTTTACCCTCACCAGACCAAGGCATGCAGCCCGCCCCTGGAAGCCCCGGTGGTGAGGCTCCCCGGCCTGGCAAGACGCGCCCCGGCGATGAGACGTCACCCAGCCCGGCTGAAGAGCGCCCTCAAGCCGCCCGGGCGGGGGAGCGGAACACCTCGCGAGCGTGCCAGGCGATGTACTCGTCGTCCACGTCGGGGAAGGCGCTCTGCGGCGCGCTGACCGGCCGTCCGGCGAGGTCGTGGACTTGCGCGCGGGCGGCCGGCCCGCGCCCGATGTAGTGCACCGACACGGTGACGCGCCGGTCGTCGGCCATACCGAGAGCCCCCTTGTCGAAGAGCTTGTGGTGAAGCGTGCACAGGCAGATGCCGTTGGTGACGTCGTCGGGCCCGTCGAAAGCCCACCACCGGACGTGAGCCGCGTCCAACCCGACCGCGGTCCCGTTCAGCCAGCCGTCATAACCGCAGAACGCGCACTGGTACTCGTAAGCGACCATGATCTGCTCGCGGAAGGCACGATCGCGCCGACGCGACACCGCTCCCGCGGCCTCGACCGACTCCAGGTCGATACCAGCGGCCGCACAGATGTCGTCGTGCAGGGACGGTTCGAAGTTGACGTCCAGAATGGCGCGGCACAGCTGCGGCAAGAGGCGCGGATCGCCGCGCAGCGCGGCCGCCAGTTCACCGGTGAGCCGGCCGCGCGCGGCCTCGGCGCGAAGGACACCGACGCGGGGTCCGGGACTGGAACCTCCGTCGGCGGTCCGCACCTCCCACAAACCGTCACTGGTCAGATGATGGAAGGGGTACGCGGGACTGGTGCTCCGCGGCGGCCCGAACTCCCGAAGCAGGCCCGCGAGGTGCTCCTCGACCTCGCCATAGAAGATCGGAGCGTCGCCGCACCGCTGGAAGTGCCCGAGCGCGTACAGCAAGAGCAGGGGCTTGTGCGGTGCCCGCTCCCCACCGCGCGACCACCGGCGGACCCCCGTCACCCGCTCAACCCAGTCCACCCCGGCAGCCTACGGGCTCCCGATAACAGGCCCGTGAAGGTCAACCCGCCGCGCGGCCAATGGCAGCGCGCCGGCCCCATGAGCCCCCGGCCGTTCTCAGCCAGAATGGCGCTGCCCATCTGCCGGGACGACCTGATACACCTCGATCTGGTCACGTGCTCGCAGATCCGGAAAGGCGAGACCGATATCGAAAACGGTCAGACCGGTGCGGGTGCCGCCGCTCCTCGCGATGAACCTCATCACCTGGTCCGCCGCCCTTCTCTCGGGGCAGTGGCCAATGGTGAGGCCGTCGGCGACGACCACGCGGTCGCGTAGGACACGGGCGCGGTGCCCGACCGCCGGCCGCAGCCCCTTCCCAGGTGAATGCGGGTCGGCATACGCCTCCGCGTAGGCCACTTCGGAGGTCGAGCGCATCACTGTGCGAACCGTGAGAAGGCTGGCACGATGCTCCGTCCACACAGGGCGAGGGACGTCGAAGACCATCACCGTGTCCCCGGCACGCAGACCGGGATGACCCAGATACAGGGACGCGCCGTCACCCGCGAAGACCTCGCTGGCCGGCTGCCCGTCCCGCCCCGTCATGAACAGCAGGCGCAGCGCCTCGGGCACCGGTCGCCCACCGCGCAGGACCCGGACACGGTCGCCACCGCCAACCTTCCCGTGGACGGAGTCACGTGCGCTACTTGACCGCCCAGGGGCCCGGCGACCACCTCTGTTATCTCGGCCTTTCCCAATTCTTCCCGCCGGTCGAGCAGATCCTGGATTCCCAGCACCAGAGCGGGGTCACCACCGCCGCCTTCGGACGGGTGCAGGCCTCGATGAAGTCACCTTTGCGAACGTCGCCATACCCTGTCGCCACAGCGCACCTCGGCAGAATGCCGAACCATCTCCAGATGGACCTCTTGCTGATCACGACCCCGAGACGGAGATCCTCGACGATCAGTCGGCGTGCCACGTAATCGCCCCCTCACCATGGGCGGCGGACTCGGAGTGGGCGGGCTTCTGGCAGGCGCCTGATCGCGAGCTCTGGCCGAGAGCGTGACGGTGCCCTGAAAGGCTCGCCGGGAGGGCGGCGTGCTTCGGATGCGCGCCGTCCGTCCAGAGGGTCCGAGCCGCGAGCACGACGACGCCACCCACCGTGAATTCCGGCCGAGCCCGCCCACGTGCGCTACCAGCCGCTGGTCATTCAACGCCTCGACCTATCCGGTGCCGCCGGAGACGACCGGTGTGTCCAATGACCCGGTGAGAGACCAGCGAACCTCATAGACGGCGCGGCCATGCAGGTAGTCGGCCATCTGGTGCGCCGGGACGCAGACGATCTCCAAGAGCTGCCGGGGTAACCCGCTACCAGGCCGCGGCGTAACGCGTGCATACCCGTCACGCTATTGCGCATCGGGCCGCTCGCCACCCATGTCAGATGGACGGCTGCCGCAAGATTTCGGACCTCGCCGCCCCTTACACAGGCAGCCCAGAGCTTCGGCGCGCGGTTCGCCGCGCTCGTACGGCATCGCACTCGGGAAACCTCAGCAGGGCATAAGGCTGCAGCCAGAGTGTCGGCCGCCCAGGCGCCGTCCGCGTACGTCCTTACCGGTCCGCCCGCGCGACCCGACACCGAGCAAGGACCGATCATTCGCTCACCGTCTCGAATTGGGCATCGAACGGGAGGTGACGGCGACCCGGTCGCGAGTCGTCAGTGTCCGTGGGGATACAAGAAGTCGCTCAAAGCCTCGTTTGTGGTCGGTGAGCCGGAGGGCACATCTGTTGCGCAGAGTGCTCGTGTGAACACAGTACTCCTGGAATCGAGGGAGCCCCCCATGGCCCGATACGAGATCACGGTGGAGACCGGCAATGTCGAGAACGCCGGCACCGACGCCAACGTCCACATCACCCTCTACGGTTCGGTCGCCTCCGCGGGCCCCGTCAACCTGGACGACAGCAGGGACAACTTCGAGCAAGGCGCCACCGACCACTTCACCCTGGATCTGACCGAGATCGGACGGCTGGAGACCATCGTCATCGGCCATGACAACTCCGGTAACAAGTCCGGATGGTTCCTGAACCGCGTCACCGTCACCAAGGGCGGCGACACCGCGGAGTTCAGCGCCTACCGGTGGCTCGCCACCGACGAGAACGACGGCAGGACCGAGGTGCGCCTGACACGCCAGAGGTGACGATAGGGCCCCGGCCCCACCTGAGAGCCACCACCGAGCGCCACCCGCACCCCTCCGGACGCCGGCGAACAGCCATCAAGGCCCCGCCCAGAACCCGCAAACCCCCAACCAAGCGATAGCCGAGAAGGGCCGGACAAGCCGGCCCTTCTCGGCTCCGCAGCCAAAACCAACTCGAGGAAGGGCGGGGTGATGGAACCTACAGGCATGTTGAGGCGCGACCGCGATCCCGATCGCACCGCAAGTCGCCCGCAATAGACGCGAGAAACGATCTAGGTCCACAAAGGTGAACGGTGGAGAAAAGACCTCAAGGTCGGTCTCCTGACCGGAGGTCAGCCTACGGCCTGACGTTCTGTTTGGTTGCTAGAATTTGAACCCACGGCCTCTTAATCCCGAAGGGCGAATTGTACGTTTTCTGCGGCTCGCAGAAAACGCTGGATCTCGATAAAATCCCAGGTAGATGGCCTGTTCGGCTGCCAGCACGTGATCTCCAGGGTCACGCCATCACTCGCAGTCCGGGGTCAAACGAGGGTCAGATGATCAAGCCTGGGAGGCGGAAAGCCCATGGGGCAGACACGCAAGAGAGTGGGTAAGGACGGCAAGCCACGTTACACGGCCTACTACGACGACATTCGCGGCCAGCGAAGGTCTGCTGGAACCTTTGCGAGCAAGAAAGAAGCGGACAAAGCATGGCAGCGCGCCGAAGTTAAGGTCTCGGAAGGTAGAACCGGAGAACCTGCCCGCGGAAGGCAGCGATTCAGAGACTACGTCGAGAACACCTGGCTCCCGAACCACGAGATGGAGGCGAGCACCCGGGAGGGCTACACCTACGCCATCCACAAGCACCTCATGCCGGAGTTCGGCGGCATGAGGATGGTCGACATCCTCCCCGAGCACGTCCGAGCCTGGATCGCCAAGCTCAAGAACCAGGGCATGAAGCCCGTGACCATCCAGTGCAACAAGATCATCCTCAGTGCCATCTTCACCACGGCACTGGACGACCAGGTCACCTACCTACACCCCTGTCGTGGGGTGAAGTCTCCGCCCATCGCGCGCAAGCCTCTCCAGATCGTCACGCCCGAGCAGTTCGACGACGTCTACAACGCCCTCCCCGAAGGCACCTTCCGACTCCTCGCCGAAACCGAGATCGAGAGCGGCCTCCGCTGGGGCGAACTCAGCGAGCTGCGTCCCAAGGACCTCAACCTCAAGACGCGCATCCTCACGGTCAGCCGCACGGTCGTGGAGCTGAACCCGAAGTTCCACCCGGAAGGCGGCCACTTCCTGGTCAAGGACTACCCGAAGGACAAGGAGTACCGCCGCTTCAAGCTCAGCGCCCAGATGACCGAGAAGCTCGAAGAGCACATCAGGGCCGCGCGCCTCACCCGAGACGACCTCTTCTTCCACATGCCGCCCCAGGACAAGCCCCGAGCCCGCATCACCGAGATCCCAGACCCGGAGACCCTCGGCCGAACCGAACCCAACGAAAAGGGCCGCACCTACAACCACGGCACCCTCAGCGGCTACACCGCCGGCCGCTGCCGCTGCGACTACTGCCGGGGTGTCTTCTCCCTCTACCGAGCCGCCCGCCGCGCCAACGGCAAAGACAACCCGCGCCCCCTCCGCACGCGCATGACAGACGGCCACATCCCCAACGACTGGTTCCGCCGCAACATCTGGAACCCAGCCATCGCCGCGGCCGGCCTCGACTTCAGGCCGACCATGCGCGACCTACGCCACGCCCACGCCTCCTGGCTCCTCAACGGCGGCGCCGACCTCCAGATAGTCAAAGAACGCCTAGGCCACGCCTCCATCGCCACCACAGAGCGCTACCTACACACCCTCCCCGACGCCGACGAAACCGCCCTCGAAGCCCTAGCCAAAACTCGCAACCGCTCAACCGCGCGATAGTCGAGAGGAGTCGGCGGGAAGGGTCAGCCAACCCTTCCCGCTCCAGTTCAACGATGTGAAGCCGGGGCGGGGGCGCCACTTACATCCCGACCTGCCTCGGACTCCGCTCTTGCTCACGACCACGCTAGCTAGCATGCCAACTGGCATGGTCGTCCGTTCCTGCTCAAGAGTGCTGGTCACGGACGCAGCCCTGCCCGGTCCAGCCTGGCTATGAACGACGTCTTGCGCTTGTGGCGGATCCGGAGGTCGGCCAGGTAGCCGGCGAAGCCGTCTTCGTCACCTGATCGCCGGTACGCCTCACCGAGTCGGGCGATCGTTTTGACCGCCTTGCTGTAGCGGTACTTGTCGCCGGTCATCGCCAACCGCAGCTCGATCAGGTCCTGGTAGGGCTCGATCACGTCGGCGGGGTGCCCGATCTCCCAGAGCTCGATCAGCCGGAACCACTGCGACTCGTGCAGGTCGTTCGAATAGGCGACCGCGAGGTGCCACGCCTCGTCCAGAAGGTTCTCATCGATCAAGACGTTGAGTAGTTCGGTGACGTAGCGGTGGTCGACCTGTGCCCGGCCGCGGATCACGCTCAGCGCCGGGTTGCGCAGGTCGGGCCACTGGCCGGCGCGTTCGGCGGTCTTGCGGAGCGCTACGTAGTCGATGTGCATCGTCCGGTGCTTCAATGCGGTCCGGCGCAGCGCGATGGCCTCGTCACCGCGACCGTGGTCCAGCAGCAGATCCACCAGCCGGTTCCGCATCTCGTCGGCCTGGTGGCCCGCGCTGTCACGCGCCAGCCCTTCGCGGGCCCACCGTTCCGCGTCACCGTCCCGTCCGGCCGCCCGCAAGGCGTTCACGATCTCGGTGTAGCGGTAGGTGCCGCGCAGGTCCTCGGCCAGCACGGCGACATGCGCGTCCACGTCGCCCGAGACCGCCGCCAGTTGCTCCCGCAGGTCCCGCACGCCCACGGTCACCGCCCATGAGTCCGGATCATCGGTGGCACGACGCTCCTTCACGAGGCGGGCGAGTTCGCTCAGACCTCGTTCCCCCAGCGCGTCCTTGAACTCCGCCAGCCGGATGTCCGGCCAGCCCGGCCCGTCCAGTCGCGTCCTCACCAGCCAAGCAGCCAGCCGCTTGGCATCCGGCGGCGCCGCCGTGCACGCCTGGGCGTACAGGAACAGCAGCTCGCGCAATCGGTCGCCCACGATCCCCGACGAGTCGTCCAGATACAGCAACGCCGAGGTGACTCGCTCCACCGCCCGGCGCGCCAAGGGAACCGCCTGAGCCGCCGCCTCGCGTCTGATCAGGTGGTCGATCTCCGCTGCCACCTCGTCGGCCCGAGCCGCGTACTCTCGGCGTCCCCGATAAGGGTCCCGGCGGCGGTCCCACCGCAATCCGTCGATCAACCGCCGCACCTTGTTGACCTGCGTGTCCGTCACAGAGCCATTCAAGCCGAACGGCGGAACCCGCTGAGCGCCGACATCCCGCGCACCCAGGGTTCCGAGCCGAGGACCGCGCCACCCATTGATCGTCGGGTCGGGCGAAACCTCACATCCTCAGTCCGTCCTCACTACCCTCACCAGGGTGACAAGCCTGAGCGATGCCGAATTGGACGCCCTGGTCGAGCAGGCGATCGTCGACGCTTACGACGAGCACGAGCAACACGCCGCGTTCCATTGCCTGCTGGAAGAGCAGGTGATCGTGCCCTTCCAGACCACGGTCCTGGGGGTCGAGAAGACCGTCACGAAGATTGATCTTTCGCCTGGTGGCGAGATCGTTGGGATCTGCACCCGCGGCAAGCACCGGCAGGCCATCGGGCTTCTAGATCTGCCGCTTCCAACGCCACACCCGGCGGGCGCCGAATGGATCGACGCTTACCGACACTGGGCCTGCTGACGACGAGCGAAGATGAGCGAATACCAGTACTACGAGTTCCTGGCCGTCGACCAGCCTCTGGACGAGCGGCAGCAGGCCGAAGTCCGCGCTCTGTCCACTCGGGCACGGATCACCGCCACCAGTTTCACGAACGAGTACCACTGGGGTGATTTCCGGGGTAGTCCGCGGACGATGATGCGGCGCTACTACGACGCCCACCTGTACGTCACCAACTGGGGCACCCACCAGGTGATGCTTCGCCTTCCTCGCAGCCTGCTACCCCTCAAGGTCGCCGAGCGGTACTGCATCGACCCCTATGTCACCGCAGAGGTTTCCGACAAGCACCTCATCCTGGACCTGACCAGCCAGGACGAGGGCGGCGACTGGATTGAGGGCGCCGACGACTCCCTGTCGGCGATCATCGGAGTCCGCACCGAACTCGCCGCCGGGGACCTGCGTCCGCTCTACCTCGCTTGGCTCGCGGCCTACGGAACCTGGGAACGCGACGAAGACGCCTTCGACCAGGACGAGGACGACGAACTCGAACCGCCGGTGCCTGCGGGGCTGCGTGCCCTGACCGCTCCCCAGAGCGCTCTCGCCGACTTCCTCCGCCTCGACTCCGACCTGCTCCGGGTCGCCGCCCAGAAGAGTCCGCCCCTGGCCGAGGCCAAGGACGACCCTGGCCGGCTCGCCAAGTGGATCGAAGAACTGCCCCCGAAGGAGGGGCGGGCTCTCCTCCTCCGGGTCGCGCAAGGGCAAGGGCCTCAGGTCCAGATGGAGCTACTCCGCCTGTTCCGCGGCGAACCAGATGCCGCGAGAGACGACCGTCCGCGCCGCACGGTGGCCGAGTTGCTGGACGCCGCTGCCGCACTCCGCCACGAGCGTGAACGGCAGGCCGAGGCGGCACGTGCGGAGCAGGAGGCCCGCCGCGAGCAACAACGCGCGGCGGCCCGCGAGAAGCGACTCGAAGCCATCGCCCGCGACCCGGAAATCACCTGGGCACGGGTCGACGAACTGATCGATGCCCGCAAACCGTCCGACTACGACGTGGCCGTCGAGATCCTCAAAGACCTGCGGGCCATCGCCGAGCGTGCAGGCCTCCGCCAGGAGTTCACTGCACGGCTCACGCACCTGCGCCGAAAGCACCACCGGAAAACGGGCCTCATCGCCCGCTTCGACCGCGCCACCCTACTCGCGGCACGGTCATGACCATCACGCCGCCGGCGTGGACACGCTGGCGTCCTTCCCTGACCTTGGACTCCGCCGCGCTGGTCACTACAGGGTCAGTCTTGCTTGCTCAAGTACGTTCCCCGTGTTCGAGGTAGCGGGTGCTGCCGTCGCGGTGGGCGGCGTGGGCGTGGAGAAGACGGCGAGCGAGACGCGGGATGGTCAGGTCGTTGATCTGGGCGATGTCGTGGAAATGGCAGCCGACCAGTTCGCTGGGTTCAAGGCGGATGGCATTGAGGTGGTCGGTGGTGAGGGTGCCGCCATCGAAGAGGAAGAGGATTTTGTCGCCTTCGGCTTCGTTAGGCGCCCAGTCGGCGACCAGGAGTCGCCCGATCTCCGGGCGGATACCTAGTTCTTCAGCGACTTCGCGCTTCGCGGCTTGGTAGGGGGTCTCGTCGCGCTCGACGTAGCCGCCAGGGATGTCGCGATAGTCCTTGTAGGACGGCTCGACCAGCATGATGTGGTCTTGATCGTTGAAGAACAGGACACCTGCCGCCGCTCGGGCGCGGGCGAAGGTTGCTGCCGGGTCATCGGTCACGGGTGTTGAGCGTAGGAGATCGGGCTAGATGATGCTCATTCGGCGTGCGAGATCAGCCAGGAGGCGGCTTCTCTTGCCGGTAGCAGTGCCGCGGAGCTGGTGGACGAGTTGGCGGCTCATGACGTGGGCGTGGACCTGTTCGGCAGCCCGGCGCTCAGCGGTGAGCAGTTCACTGATGGCCTCATCGACCTTGTTACGGGCCCGGTAGGCGTTGACGACTTCAAGGCTGTGGCGGACCGAACGTTCGACAGGTAGGTGGGCGGTGGTGATGCCTGGAATGAGGTCGAGCGCGGTGGGGACATCACCCAGCGCCATGGCTGCAGTGACGCGGTGGATCCGCACGTTCGTGGGGCCGAACGCCGTCCACAGGTGGTTGGCGTCCGCGCCGAGTGCGTCGGCCATCTGCTCGGCTTGTCTCAGGTAGCCCATGGCATCGGCTCGGTTGTGGGCGCGGGCGGCGGCGACGGCTCCGGGGAGTAGCAGGGTTCCGTGAATCGACAGCAGCGTAGGTGAGCGATCACCATGCTGGTGTTGCAGGTATCGCGACGCATGCTGGGCCATTGTCGCTGCCTCGTCGAGGCGGCCTTGGGAGTGCAGGGCGTGGATCACCGAGCGGAACAGCGACCCAATGATCGTGGGGTCTGCGGTGCGTTCGGCCGCTGTCAGTCCGCGCTGAGCAGCGATCCAGGCGAGGTCGGCCTCACCAAGCTTGGTGAGCAGCATCGCGGCCGACTGGTTGGCAAGGGCGGCGAGCCGATCGGCGTTCGGCCGCTGTTCCTCGCGGGCTTCCCTGGCAGCGAGGTGGGTCTGGGTGAGCAGCGTGGGCAGGCGGGCGAGCAGTTGTCCGTAGCGTGAATGCTGATAGGCGGCCATCACGTCTGCCACATCGCGGCGAAGTACCTCCAGCCGGGGCGGTTCGGGCTCTGCTTCGATCGCCGCCAGCAGTGGGGACAGTTGCCGGTAGTCGGTGAGCGCAGAACGGACCGCGCTGACGTCCAGGTGGGACGGCTCACGGCGCGTCGACTCGGCAGGGTGTGGGTCGATGATGTCGAAGACGGAGATGCGCAGGGCATCGGCGAGTGCCCTGATGATCGAGAGTCTGTCCAAAGCCGCACGATCATTCTCGATCTTGCTGAGCCAGTCCTCGGTCCGTCCGACCAGGCCGGCCAAGACCTCTTGAGACATGCCCCGCCGGACGCGGTGCCAGGCCACGCGCTGCCCTGGTGATAGGTGCTGCAAGTGATCGGACATCACAGCCCCCTGTCAGGCGACCCCGGAATTTCTTTCCGGGTCGCACCCCTCCTGCGGTTTTAACGTCTTGGACGTCGCGCCGCAACGCGTCCGACGGATTCAAGCCGAGGCGATATGTACGGGACGGGCCAGATGTACCAATTAATCGCAAGTCCATTCCTAGGCGGCTTCCTAGTGCTGATGCCAGGAGAGACCCGAGGAATCAAGATTTCGCAGGGGGCCTACCGGGCACTTGCCGACGCCGAGGTGCTTCCTGATTGGCTGACAGCAGCCGCCCGAACCGCCTGGGGGATCGACCTTCACGGGCAGCCGCCCGGCGATCACCTGCTCATCCGCTGCGAGTCGAACCACGAATTCGGCAAGGCGACCTATGAGCTGAATCTTGGTTGCAACTACGACTGTGAGCACTGCTACCTCGGCCTCAAGACCTTCGATGGCCTGGGCTGGCCCGAGCGTGAGCGCTTGCTGGAGGCAATCCGGGATGCCGGCGTCCTCTGGCTCCAGCTCACAGGTGGGGAGCCGATGGTGGATCGGCTGTTCGCCGCCGTCCACACCAAGGCCTACGAACTGGGCATGATGGTGGAGATCTTGACCAACGGCTCCCGGCTGGCCAACCCCAAAATGCTCGACCTGCTGACGACCTACAGGCCGAGCAAGATGAGCCTGAGCGTCTATGGCGCTACAGCGGAGACCTACGACGGCCTCACCCGGAGGCCCGGCTCCTTCCGCAAGTTCATGCGCGGGCTGTCGGCGGCGCACGAGGCCGGCCTCCAGCTGGATCTGAGCCTGATCATCACCAACCGCAATGCCCATGAACTCCACCTCATGCGGCAACTGGCCGAACGGTTCGGGCTACGACATCGCGAGTACGCCAACATGTCCCCGACCATCCACGGTGGTGCTGAGAACCTGCCGTCCCAGTCACCCCAGTTCCTGAGCAAGCGGGCACCCTTCACCGGCTGCGACGCGGGGCACACGTCGTTCCACGTCGACCCGTTCGGCCGGGCGAGCATCTGCAAGATCGGCCGTGACCCCAACATCGACCTGGTACGCGAGGGGCCACAAGGGCTCCAACGCCTGGGCGGCATCAGCGACGACCTGCTGCGCCGCCAGGGCGGATGCACCGGCTGCAGGCTCCAGAGCACATGTGGGACGTGCATGCCGCTGGTGCAGCTCTACCGCAAAGCCAAAGCCCCGCTGGCCACCTACTGCCAGCACCAAGAGCCCCGAGAGGAGGTATCCCAGTGAGTATCACGATCGAGGTGCAGGACGGCCCCGCGACTGAGGAAGCCGTCGTCGAGATCGTCGAGGATGTCAATGACGCAGCCGAATACGCCATCGGCCTCGGCTGCGGCGACGACAACCCGTATCAATGACGACGCGTAGGGCACCGCAGCACGGCCCCTCGCCCATCCCCGCAGGCGAGGGCCCCTCCAGTACGGTTCCGATGTGACCGAACGGCTCCCCTGGCACCAGACGCAGGCACTGATCGAGAAGCACACCGGGCCGGTGATCACTGCTCGCCCAGTCAGCGAGGGCTTCAACTCCGAGATAGCCGTGATCATCAACGACACCACGTTCGTCAAAGGGCTGCGCACCGATCACCCCCGCGCCTGGACCCAGGAACGTGAACGCCGGATCAACCCGCACATCCAGAACGTCTCGGCTCCGCTTCGATGGACGGAGATCACAGGTGGCTGGGACCTCAACGGGTTCGGCTTCATCGAGGGCCGTCCTGCGTCCTACGAGCCGTCCAGCCTTGACCTCGAACTCATCATCGCCATGATGGCTCACTGGCCACCCGCCCCTGACGGTGTCGAACTCAAGCGAGCCGAGCAACGCTGGTCGAGTTACAGCGATCAATCCGAGATGTTCGCCGGCGAGTGGCTCTCGCATACCGACTGGTCACCCACCAACATCCTCATCGGCAGTGACAAGCGGGCCTACATGCTCGATTGGGCCTGGCCCACCAGAGGAGCCCGCTGGATCGACCCTGCCTGCTGGATCGTCTGGCTCATCGCCTGCGGACACCATCCGGCGCAAGCACAGGCCTGGGCGTCCAAGATCCCGCTCTTCGCCGCCGCGACCGCCGACGCGGTGACAGCATTCGCCAAAGCGCAGGCCGCGATGTGGGAAGACATCGGTGACCACGCACCTCACCCCGGGCTTGCCGCAGCAGCAACTCGCTGGGTCAAGCATCGAACCACCTAACGCACCCCTCAACCCGGTGCGCCAAGAACGCTGGAAGGACACATATGGCCCTCCAGGTCCATCCCTCGACAACACTGGTTCCTCCTCACCAGGAGGAAGCGGTCCTCATCGACAACGCCATGGTCGACCTCGTCCGCGCCATCTGGGCGAGGCGCTGGCAAACCGCTGCCTGCTGCCAGGACACAGGTGAGGCGGTCGAAGCCGAACGCAACGCCGTAGAGTCTGTCGGCGAGCCGACGGGCAACGCTGGTTTCATCGAGTACTACCGCGGGTGGGCCTGGCTCAAGATGCCGCGCGGCGATGCGCTCGCCCTCCTCAGCGATCTGGCGGCCGATGACCAGTTCCGCGAGTTCGTCACCACCCGATGGGCCCAGGGCTCCTGGCGTCTCCACACGCCCGTCGTCTGGACAGGCGAGCGATTCACGATAACCGCCTTCGTCCAGATCCACTTTCCGTCAAATCAGATCATCGCTCTGACGAAGGCACTCACCCCGGACGAATGATGCATCAACCGCCTGCGTGGGCGCTGGACGGCAGTGTGCGGCTCACCTTGGAGGGCTTCCTGGAGTCGTTCGGTGAAGCCTGGGCACGCACGGAGCGGCGCTTCCTCAAGTTGGAGTGCTGGCAGTCATACCGTGAGGCCGACAGCGTCCGATCGCAGGAGGCCTTCCAAGCGGGCGATGTCGCGCTGGCCCGCCGCCTCCTGGAGGAAGAGGCAATGGAGGACCAGCCTCTTCGAGACGAGGTGAGGTCGCGGAACCTGGAGTTCACTCGGGTACGGCTGCTCTCCTACCCGCTCACCAACTACCTGCACTACGAGATGATCAACTATGAGGTGCGGAGCCGGCTGGGAGAGCGCATCGAGTTCTTCGTGCCGCCGTCTCCCGTGTCCAGTTACTTCGACTTCCTGCTGTTCGACTCCCACATCGCCCTCATCCACGACTACGGGCCCGGGCCCGTCGGCTACCAGACCGGCGGCTGGCTCACCCGTGCCCCGAAGACGCTGCACGCCCTGGCGGGCATAGCCACTGCCTTGCGCACCCGCGGTGAGCGGGCATGGCCGCTGGAAGGCACCCCGGACCGCCCCCGCACCTAATCCGGCGGTGCCATGCCAGGCAGAATGAGATACTCCGGCCCATCAGTCTTGGGATCATCGCGCGGGCTCCTTGCAGTCGAGCTCCCCGAGTCTCGGCTGGTGCTGTAGAGGGACGACCCCATGAAGGATGGGCCCCGCCAATCAGCTACCCGGTGGTGTGAGGCAAAGACGAGCGCGACGTGGTTACGGTTGGCGGTATGGGGTCGAACCTGCCCGCTGGGTGCGATCTGGTCGCGTATGGCGGGACGCCGAGGACGTTGTGCTGATGCGGGCCTTCGGCGACCAGTCTGGTGGATTCTTCGTAGATGTTGGGGCTGGGAACCCGGTTCAGGGGTCACTCACCAAGAACTTGGTGGACCGGCTCGGATGGCGCGGGGTCAACATTGAGCCGCTGCCCGAGCGTTTCGAGAGCTTGCGGGCTACCCGGCCGGGTGATGTGACGCTGGACGTGGCGATCGGGGAGCAGGCTGGTCAGGCGAGCTTCTTCCGGATCGTTCCGGGGCCGGGGAAGACCGGTGGCGGTGGCCTCAGCACTCTGGAGCGGGATGTGCTGGCCCTGCACCTTGCCGATGGATGGCGTTGTGAGGAGTTGCGCGTCGAGGTGACGCGGCTGGAGACGGTGCTGTCGGATTACGCGCAGCCAGGATTCGATCTGTTGAAGGTAGATGTCGAGGGGGCTGAGGTCTCCGTACTGGCCTCGGCGGATCTGGCGGCGTGGCGGCCCAGGGCGATCGTTATCGAGGCGACGGTGCCCTTGACCTCGCGTCCTAGCCATCACGAGTGGGAACCAGGCGTGCTGGCCTAGGGTATGAGCTGGCGCTGTTCGACGGACTGAACCGCTTCTACGCGCGAGACGACGAGCCTGAGCTCCATGAGCGGTTGTCGGTGCCGGCCAACGTGCTGGACAACTACATCCCGTATCGATGGGCAGTGCGGCTGGGCCTGGCGGATTAGAGGCTCAGCTCGTCTTCCACTAGTGCCAGTAGGTCCGGATAGTTGTCGCGCAGATGACGGGCTATCCACTGGCCGTCTGTGTCGAATAGCCCCTGGGGGAAGGAGGTGGAGGGCCGATGAGCGTGGCAGCCTTCATCGCCGACCAGAAGACCGGCCACGACGTCCCCCATGCCGTGGCCCGCTGGGCGCTGGGCGTCTCGCAGTCCTGGTTCTACAAGTGGAAGGCGCATCGGGGTCCAGGCGCCGATCGGGCGGCAGCGTCGGCGGGCCGGGCTGGACACCGCGATCCGCCGGCCCTTCGAGGCGTCCGGCGGCACCTAAGGGTCTCCGCGGATCAAGTTCGTCCGCCGGCGTCGCTTCACCACCCGAGCCGAGGCCCGCATCAAGGTCGCGACCCGGATCGCCGACTTCTACAACACCAGCAGGAGACACAGCGCCAACGACGGGACTCGCCCCAATCACGTTCGAGCGTCAGATGGCAGAAGCACGGAGAGCATCAACGGCCCAGCTCAGGGCCGAAGTGGCTTAACACCGTCTCCACGCTATGAGGGGATTGACAGTTGGGGTAACACCGGCCATGGCTCCCGACCCATCGTGCGACCAACAAGGCCAGGCTCGTCGAGTTACCAGGAGGCAGACGCGACGGCGTCCGAATCCGTAGGAGCTCGATCAGCGCACGCTGACGATGGTGGAGTAGTGGGCTGGACACTACGGCCATGAGTTCCTGCGGACTCTCCACACCGTCTCCCCCCGATGTCGGAGGGCGCTGCACAGCTCTATCTGGACGAGTAGCCGGTCTTCCCCGCCCACCCGCTGCCGCGCGGAGGAACCCAGCGCTTCCGGGGAGCTGGGACCGGCTTTCTGGGCCCGGCGCACTTTCAGTCGAAGGCACCGGCCTTGATCTGATGCCTGAACCTCTGCCAAGCCGGGCCTTCGAGGATGAGCTTGGGACCTTCCGGATCCTTGGAATCCCTCACGGCCGCGTAACCACCGGCGCCCGCTAGCTCGACGCACTGATCGGTCGTCTGCTGACTGCGAGTGCTCTTCATCCAAGATGCTCGGCTGAAATCCGGAATCATGCCTACTTGTCTACCCTGTCTGGTGTCGTTGAGCTACGGCTTTGATCAGGTCGACGGATGCCACGGGGCTGAGGGCCGTCGCGCTGAGGTGCTGGAACGCGGTGCTCGTAGCCTCCACGTCCGCTGCACGTTCCAAGAAGAGGGTTCCCGAGACGCTGTCGACGTAGGCAACATCCGGGTCGGAGCCGGGGAAGCCGAAGACCCCGATCATGCCGCTGAGTGAGGCATGTGGACCTGCGCTGAACGGCATCACCTGGATGTCGATCTGGGGGTGGTGCGCCATCTCGACCAAGTGCATGAGCTGCGTGCGCATGACATCGGACCCTCCGATCTCGCGATAGAGGGCGGCCTCGTCCAGCACTGTCCATAGCCGGAGGCTGCCTGCTTCACCGATGACGGCCTGGCGCTTCGTACGGAGGCTGAGACGACGTCCGATCTCGTCCTCTCCGAGTGTCAACGGGCCAGCGCGAGTGATGATCGCTCGCGCGTAGTCGGTGGTCTGCAGCAGGCCAGGGACCGACGAGGGCTGATACGTCCGAAGTGACTCGGCCGCTGACTCGAGCCCAATGTAAGTCCGCGCGTTCTTGCTGAGCATGTCGCTGTAGGGCTGCCACCACTCCTTCTGGCGTGCCGCCTTGGCCAACTGGATGAGTGCCTCCCGAGTGGCGGAGTCGCTGACCTCGTACAGGTCGAGTAGGTCAACGACGTCCGACCACGGGACCGAGATCCGGCCCTTCTCGATCCGCGAGACCTTTGCGCCATACCAACCCAGGCGCTCGGTGACCTCGTCGCCGGTGAGACCCGTGGCCTCACGCAGTTGACGGAGTTCCGTGCCCAGTTGCCGACGTCGAACGGTTGGGGAGGTCAAGCCGCCACCTCTTGCATCTCCGGAGAAATTTCACGAGAGCAGTTGCACAGCCGCATGCTACTCGGCACACTGACGGTGCGCAGCAAGTCACAGCTTGTGGTGGCAGGAGCTTCTGCAGGCTTTGGATCGTGATCGGCTGACCCGACGGAGCGTCTCGGCGGTCAGTACACAGCAGCCGCGCGGCCGGGTTACGGATTGGAGCCCCTGACCCGGCCGCGCGGCCTCACCCTCCCGAAGGAGGTACGGATGAGGATAGCTCTGCGGGCCGTGGCATCGCCTACTGTCCAGCGCGCCGAGGCGACTTCGCAGACCGTCGGAACCCTGGACGGTGACAGCCCCATCACGCCGGAAGCAGACGGCGCGCCGACCATCTTGAGGATGCCGACGGCGCGGCAGGCCAATGGGCACGGGGCGAACGCCGAGGGGGACAAGGACGGCCGCGTCTGGCGCGTTGACGTCCCCGGAGTGACCAGCGCGGTGCCTCTACTGCGTCGCTGGGTTCGCCTGCTCCTGGCCGACGAGGCGGAACTGTCCGAGGCGTTCGAGTTGGTCGTCAGCGAGTACGGCACGAACGCGCTGTTGCACACGGCGAGCAGTCGGCCCGGCGGCCGGATCAGGGCCGAACTCAGCATCAGCAACCGGTGGACGCGCCTCACGGTCATGGACGACGGCCCCGCTGCCGCCCGCACCGACCGGAGCGTCGATCCGGCTGAGCACGGACGCGGACTGATCCTGGCGGACGCGTACGCCGATGAGACCGGGCAGTACGACTGCGCCGACGGACATGCCGCCTGGGCACTGATCACGCGCTGAGACCAGGACGCGCGCCGCAGCCCCGTGACGTGCGTCCTTCGCCGGCCTTCCTTTGGCCGGCTCGTCGTGCGGTCGGTGACCGTCCCCCCGGTTTCACCGGCCGCACGACCCTTCATCAGGCCGTCTCGGCCATCCATCGCCTGATGAGCGTGCTCGATACGCAGGTCAGCGCGCTGCTCGCGACAGTGCCTGTGGTATGTCACCGACACCCCCACAGAACACAGGCTCCCTGCTTGATTGATCAACAGAAACTGACAGTCATGCTGTAGGCGCTCGTGCTGCAGTTTCTGTCTGACTCACCTTGCCTCGATCGCCTTGAAGGGGCTAACACTGCATGTCAGCGAGGCTGCAGCGGGTCATGGCGAGGTGCAACGCGTGACGACGCCCTGCCGGTCCAGCTTGTGGGACCGCCGCGTCAGCGTTGCGATGTGACTTCCGTGAAAGTAACCTCGTCGAGCAACGAACGGTGATGTAGTTTCCCCGGTGCCTCGACGAGCGGAAGGTCGCAAGTGAATAGTGACAAGCGCAGAGCAGTCGTGCTGCTGAGTGGAGGCTTGGACTCGACCACTGTCCTTGCAATCGCCCGCGAGCAAGACTACGAGACGTACGCGCTGAGCTTCCGGTACGGGCAGCGCCACACTGAAGAACTCGACGCGGCCAAGAAGGTCGCGGCTGAGTTGGGGGCCGCTCAGCATGTGATCGCAGACATCAATCTCGCCGTCTTCGGCGGATCAGCCTTGACCGATGACGCACTCGCTGTGCCGCATCACGAGAGTGTCAACGACGTCAGCGCGGACGAGATTCCGATCACCTATGTACCGGCGCGGAACACCATCTTTCTCTCCTTCGCGCTCGCCTGGGCGGAGACGCTCGGCTCTTCCGATATCTTCATCGGAGTGAACGCGATGGACTACAGTGGGTACCCGGACTGTCGTCCCGAGTTCATCGAGGCCTACGAGCACATGGCCAACCGGGCGACCAAGGCCGGCGTAGAGGGCACCCAGCGGCTCAAGATCCACACGCCGCTGATCGAACTGACTAAAGCCCAAACCATCCAGCGCGGCCTCGATCTGGGGGTGGACTACTCCTGGACTCACAGTTGCTATGACCCAGTCGATGGTCGCGCCTGTGAGACCTGCGACTCGTGCCTACTGCGGGGGCGCGGCTTTGCTGAACTTGGTCTGGTGGATCCCTCCTTCTCCTCAGCAAACGCCTGACCACGGAGATGTACAGAGTCAAGGAGATTTTTTACACCCTGCAAGGCGAAGGAAGTCATGCAGGGCGGCCCTCTGTGTTCTGTCGGTTTACCAGTTGCAACTTGTGGACGGGACGAGAGAAAGACCGGCACCGAGCTATCTGCCAGTTCTGTGATACCGACTTCGTTGGGACAGATGGACCAGGTGGTGGGCGGTTCGGGACTGCCGTCGACCTGGCCGCTGCGGTGGCCAAGACTTGGCAGGGACAGTCACATCCTCGTAGCCGGCCTTACGTAGTGTGCACGGGCGGAGAGCCATTGCTTCAACTGGATGCCGAGGCGCTTGACGCCCTGCATGCCGAGGGCTTCGAGGTCGCCATCGAGACCAACGGCACCCGTCCGGCACCTGACGGGATCGACTGGATCTGCGTGAGTCCGAAGGCCGGCACGGAGTTGGTCCTGATATCTGGGAACGATCTAAAACTGGTCTACCCCCAGGTCGGAGCGGAACCAGAACGCTTTGAGGACCTTGACTTCGCTCGGTTCATGCTGCAGCCGATGGACGGTCCTGACCTGGTGGCCAACACCCAGGCGGCAGTCGAGTACTGCCTAGAGCACCCCCAATGGCACTTGAGCGTCCAGACACACAAGACCCTGGGGATTCGGTGATGGAAATCTTCCGTGAGTTCACGTTCGAAGCCGCTCATCGGCTTCCGAATGTAGCGACCGGGCACAAGTGCGCGAGGCTCCATGGGCACAGTTACCGCGTAGAGGTCCACGTTAGCGGCGATGTCGATCCGGCCACCGGATGGCTCATGGACTTCGCCGAGATCAAGGTCGCATTCAAGCCGATCCAGGACCAGCTTGATCACTACTACCTCAACGAGGTCCCGGGGCTTGAGAACCCGACCAGCGAAGTTCTCGCCAGGTGGATCTGGGATCGCTTGACCCATCAGTTGCCGCTCTCCGCGATCGTGGTGCGTGAGACTTGCACCTCGGGTTGCATCTACAGGGGGGACACATGAGGCTCGAGGACGTGCAAGCGGCCCCAGACTCTCGCGGGATCCCGCTTGATGAGGTCGGTGTGGAAGGCCTTCGCTATCCGGTTCTTGTAGCCGATGGACAGGGGGCAAAGCGAGAAACTGTCGCCACAGTCGCGATGTCGGTGAGTCTCGGACCCGAGGTAAAGGGCGCGCACCTGAGCCGCTTCATCGAAGTGCTCCACGGCGCCCGGGACCAGTTGAGCCCCCAAAACGTAACCAGTATCGCGGACGAGCTCCGTCAGCACATGGGCACTGCCTCCGCCTATGTTCAGATGTCGTTCCCGTACTTCCTGGAGCGCGAAGCCCCGGTTACCCGTGCTCGAGCATTCATCGAGTACACCTGCGCGGTGGCCGTCTCCAGCGGTCCTCAAGGTGCCTCGATGGTCCTGAGCGCGGATGTGCCGGTCACTAGTGTCTGCCCATGCAGCAAGGCGATCAGCGATCGTGGGGCCCATAACCAGCGTGGCCACATCACCATCGACGTCAAGCCTGCAGAACACCCGACGGATCTCTGGTTTGACGAGCTCATCGGGATCGCTGAAGCAGCGGCATCCTCGCCTGTCTACGCGTTGCTGAAGAGACCCGATGAACGCCACGTGACCATGGCGGGCTACGACAATCCTGTCTTCGTAGAGGACATGGTCCGCAACGTTGCCCAGGTACTGGCCGCCTCGGAGCGTATCCGCCTGTACCGTGTTCGGGCGGTCAACGACGAGAGCATCCACAACCATGAGGCCTACGCGGCGGTGTCCTGGACGGCCCCGACTGGGAGGGCCTAAGCATGGCGGACGGCACAGGCCGAGTTAAGCCGAGCGTGCATGTAGTGGTCACCTGCGCGAACCGGAAGCGTCAAGCGGTTGCTGAGCGGCTCCAGTTCCGCAATCTCGATGTCGACGATTTCGAGGAGCGCTGCACCGAATGGGTGAAGCGATTGTCTTTCGGTTCCCCCAGTGTGCCGGCCAGCCAGATGTACGCGGGTGAGCATTGGCAAGTGGCTAAGACGTTGGCTAAGACCGCTGGCTCAGGTGCGTCCCTATGGGTCTGCTCAGCCGGCTACGGCCTGATTTCCGCCGAAGCCCCGATCGACGCGTACGCGGCGACGTTCGCCGTTGGTCAGGAAGATTCGGTCGCCGAGAACACCGAGGGAACCCGTCGATGGTGGTCTGGGCTGACGTCCTGGACGGGACCTCAGCCTGGGCAGCCCCGCTCAATCACCGAACTCGCCGCACGTGACCCGGACTCGGTCATCGTCGCAGTTTTGTCCGAGGCCTACCTTCGTGCGTGCTCCGATGACCTCAGCCAGGCGGCTTCCCAGTTGAAAGACAGCGACAATCTCTCGATCATCGGGCCGAGCGGTCGTTGTCATGAGATCGAGCGTCTCGTCGTCCCGGTCACCGCGGCCCTCAGGCCCGCCATCGGCGGAAGCCTCCTGTCCCTCAACGTCCGTGCGGCGACCCACGTGCTGGCTGCCTCCCGCGACAACGGAGTTCCCTTCCGCCGATCCAATCTGACCCGTCTTATGGCCGAAGCCACAGCTGCTGCCCCCAAGGAAACTGGGCGACGACCACCGGGGACTAAGCTCACCGACGACGAAGTACGCAGCTTCATCCGGAGTTCCCTCGGTCTGGGCCCGACCTCAGCTACCCGCTTGCTGCGCCAGTTGCGTGCCTCTGGCCAATCATGCGAGCAGGCGCGCTTCAGAACGCTGTTCAACGAGATCGCCTCTTCCGCCGGGATCGTGTCCTGATGGCGGCCAGGACCAAGCCTCTGGAAACCGAGGTCCGTGCGCTCCGGATTGTTCAGGCGGAGGAGTACCCCCTCTATGTGTTCATGCTCCGCGCCCATGATGTCCTGCGGTTTGCCGATATCTCCCGTGTGAGCCGCGATGAGGCCGGAAAGCTGATCGGCTATCAGCGGCCGCAGGTGCGCAGGCACGTGCAGGAGATCGTGGACTACTTGGATAGCGATGCGCCAATCCTGCCTAACCCCATCATCATGGCGCTGTCCGAGCAGGTGCGTTTCAGGAGCACCCGTGGTGGCAATCGGCATGCCGACGATGGTGTCTGCGACACGGGAAGGCTCATCATCCCACTGCCTCAGGAGGGTAAAATCAAGCCCGCCTGGATCGTCGATGGGCAGCAACGCGCCATCGCGCTGGCCAAGGCTCGGAGGCAGGACTTCCCGGTGGTGGTGATGGCGTTCGTCGCCGAGACGGTCCGGTTGCAGCGCGACCAGTTCGTCCGGATCAACAACACCAGGCCGCTTCCTCGCGGACTGGTCACTGAACTGCTTCCCGAGGTCGACAGCCCGCTTCCGCCTCGCTTGCAGATACAGAAGGCCCCATCCAGCCTGTGTGACGTCCTGAACTCCGATGAGAACTCGCCGTTCTTCGAGATGATCAAGCGGCCTTCAACGGTGGGGCGCAAGCAGCCGAAGGCGGTCATCACCGACACGGGCATCGTGGACATGATCAAAGAAAGTTTGATGTCGTCCGCCGGATGCTTGTTCCCGTATCGGGATCTAGGCCGTAACGAGACCGATTTCGACGGGATCATCCAGGCCCTGTTCATCTACTGGTCGGCTGTGCGGGACACCTTTCCCGACGCGTGGGGCAAGCCGCCGGAGAAGAGCCGGCTCATGCATGGTGCCGGGATCAAAGCCATGGGGCGACTCATGGACCGGGTCCTAGGGACAGTCGACCCATTGCGGCCGGACGCGCCCGAGCAGGTTCGGCGGCACCTTGCCCTGGTCGCCCCCCACTGCCGGTGGACAGCCGGCTCGTGGGAGGATCTGGGGCACCGCTGGAACGAGATCGAGAACACGCGCAGGCAAGTGACAGAGCTCTCCAATCACCTGATCCGCGTCTACCAGAACGCCCGCAGGGAGCTCTCGTGAGGTTCTACTTCCCCGACAGCCAAGACCAGGTCAGCCCGACCTACGATTTCCTCAACGAGGAGTACTCCCCCTACCGGGTTCGGCAGCGAGACGATAGGTACGCGCACGAGGTTCTAAACCCTCAGCCTTATGACGGAGTCCTCGTAAGTAAGGCGATCGTCGACGGTTCGGTCAAGGGCTCCGGGAAGTACTCGATGCCGCAGCGAGAACGGCTCTATCGGTTCGGCGTTTCCAAATTTTTTCGCCTGCCGGACAATGTGGCCACCCTGGGCGATTGTGGCGCATTCAACTATGCGGATGAGGAAGTCCCCCCCTACAGCGTTGATGAAGTTCTCGACTTCTACGAGGGTTGTGGATTCGACTCCGGGATTAGTATCGACCATGTCATCTTCGGCTACGACCCCGACGTTTCGGACGCAGAAGTAAACCCCGCCTGGGCAAAGCGTCGGCAGATCTCACTCCGATACGCGGAGGATTTTCTGGCTGGCGTGCACGCGAGGGGGTGCAAGATCGAAGCGGTCGGGGCCGCCCAGGGGTGGAGTCCGGCGAGTTACGCCGACAGTGTCATGCGCCTTCAGGAGATCGGATACCAGAGAATTGCTCTAGGTGGCATGGTCCCACTGAAGACCGATGACATTCTCGCTTGCCTCAAGGAGATTGACACGGTGCGGCGGCCGGATACCCAGTTGCATCTTCTCGGTATTACACGAGTCGGCTCGATCGAGGAGTTCGCGCAGTCTGGAGTAACCAGTTTCGACAGCACGGCGCCGTTCCGGCAGTCGTTCATGGACGATCGTAACAACTACCACACCCCCACCGAGACATTCACAGCCATCCGGGTGCCGCAGGCGGACGGCAATCCCGCCCTCAAGCGCCGGATTCTGTCAGGGGTGGTGTCGCAGTCCCTGGTTAAGGCCGCGGAACGCGAATGTCTCAAACGGCTTCGCGGTTACGATCGGGATCCCGAGCTCTTGGACAAGGTCATCGATATCCTCGGCGAGTACGAGCAACTCGTCGTCCCGGAGAAAAAGAGTCGCCTCGCCGCTTACCAACGGACCCTGGAAGCGGCGCCATGGAGGACTTGTGAATGCACCCTCTGTCGCAAGTGCGGAATCGAGATCATTATCTTCCGAGGAACTGAGCGAAACAAGAGTCGAGGGTTCCATAATCTGGCTATTTTCAATCGCAAGGTCCGGAATATTGTCCAGTCGTCTGTGCGGGAGAACTAACTAATGGCCGATAGCTACACGCTTCGACTCCCTGCACTGGAGATCAAGCAAGGTTCGCGGAGCATTTATTGTTTCGCGGTGGATGGTAAGCGGCTGCACGAATTCGCGGCGGTCTCCCGTATCAGCCGCGATGACCAGGAGCAGCTGCACGGCTATCAGCGGCCAGAGGTCGCTAGCCACATCCGTACGATCCGCCGATATCTGGAGTCGGGGGACGCTATGCTGCCGAACTCCATCGTCCTTGCATTTGACGGCCGGGTCAGGTTTGAACCGAGCGCGGCCGAGCGACCGGGGCAGGATGCCAGTCCAGCTTACTCCACTCCTGGTGATCTGATCGTTCCGGTGGATGAGACGCTGAGCGACGAAGAGAAGCCGGCGTGGATCGTGGATGGCCAGCAACGCAGCGCCGCCATTAGAGAGGCCGATATCGGGGAGTTTCCGGTCGCCGCCGTGGGCTTCATCGCCGAGGACGAGACCGAACAGCGCGCCCAGTTCATCCTCGTCAACAACACCAAGCCGCTGCCCAAAGGCCTCATTCACGAACTATTGCCCGACACCAAGGGACATCTGCCGCCCTCCTATGCCCGTCGGCAACTTCCCGCGGTATTGATGACGCGCCTTAACGGCACGTTTAATGGTCCTTTCTACCGCGCCATCGCGACGCCCACCTCGGCTGGCGGTTATATCAAGGACAACAGCATCTTGAAGATGATCGAACATAGCCTTTATGAAGGCGCTCTCTACCAGTACCGGGACCCTCGCGACGGCTCGGGCGACGTAGAGCAGATGCTGCTGCATCTGAACTCCTACTGGGCGATCGTGCGGGAGATGTTCCCAGAGGCGTGGGAACTGCCTCCCAAGGAATCGCGGCTGACCCACGGGGCGGGGATCCAGGCCATGGGGTTTGTCATGGACCACCTTACGGAACAACTGCCTGCCTACAACGTCGGCACACACGTGGTCCGCAACGCGCTGGCGCGCATCAAGCGTGCCGCTGCCTGGACCTCGGGCAGTTGGGACTTCGGGGACGGTGAAGAGCGCAAGTGGAATAACCTCCAGAACACTCCCAGCGACGTCCGCTATCTCACCAACGGCTTGATCCGCGTCGTCGACCAGCAGATCCTCTTCTGATACCGAGAGTCCCTTGTCGGAGGACGGTTTCATGCATGTGGTGGCTACACCCGCTGCTGTAGCGCCTTGAGGCCGTTCGTCGCTGCGCGTAGAAGCGATGCCGAGCCGCTTCCGTCCGCGTAGGTGATTTCGGAAGCCTTGGCGTGTGTGGTGATGAATCCGGTTGCGGCGTGAGTGGCGCATCTTGTAGCGAGGGCGATCACATCGGCGCGCCGTGCCTTCTCTCTGAGTGATGGATTGCCCACTTTGTCGAAGGAAAGGGCGATCTTGAGGTCTGGGGCCTGCTGTTGCAACGCTCTTGAGGCACGATCCAGAACCGCCTCGTCGAGGGAGTACAGCAGCAGGGAGCGTCCGGCCAAGTCGCCGAGACCGTCGTCTTCCTCGGCAGGTTCCTCCTGTGGCCAGTCGAGGGGGAGGTCCAGTTCATCGGAAAGTTGCCGCGCGAAGGGCAGGATGGAGTCGTCTAGGCGGCCCTGATAGCGGTGTAGCGGAGTGAGTAGTGCGACTGCGAGGCCCAGCCGAGCATTGTTATCGGGGCAGGCGGCAAGTACCAGTCGGTCGGCGAGATCCAGGGCCGGGTCGGCGTTCTCCGGGGAGACCCATTGGGGGCAACTGTCTCGCAACTCCTCGAGCAGCGAACGGTAGGCGTCGGCGACTGGACGGGCGCGCAGGAAGATCTCGGTGAGTGCCTGGAGCGTGACCAGGTCGGCGGCCGAGAACTTGTTGAAAGTGAGCGCGTAGGTGATGAACTCGCGGACCGTGCCGGGGGCAGTGTCGGCGCTGCCGATCACTTCGATGATTGCCCCGACGGCCGCCCATGCCCGGTTCCAGGCGGTGTCGTCGAAGGCCGCGAGTGCGTGCGAGAGTTCTTCGTCGGAATCCGGCAGAGGAGGCCAGTCCCTCCATACCTCGTGGCGGAGGGCGTCGAGTGCGGCCCGATGTGAGGGGCCGGGAGCGGCGAGACTCTTGAAGAGTTCGCCCCAGGACTCCAACTGGGAGGGCTCGCCAAAATCTGGGGTCGATTCCGGAGCGGGAATCGGCGGCGTTGCGCCGGGCTTTGCCTCCTGGGGAAGGGGCGGGTGAGGGCTCTGGGGTTGCACCAGGATGGTGGCCTTTTGCCACACAATGTCGGGCACCGAGTCCTGGCGGTCGTCCTGGCGCAACGCCGTGACCAGGCGGGCAAGCTGTGAGAGATCACCTCGTCCCACTGCCGTCGTGAGCATGACGGTGACGGCTTCGTCGCTGTAGAAGCCGACATCGGCCTTGATGGGCAGAGGGAGGTTGATCTCGCGAAGCCGGTCGCAAGCACCGGGGATGTCGCCCTGGCTCAACGGCTCGTCCAACGCCGTGCTGTGCACGGCGTTGAGGACCGCTTCGGTGACGGGCCGCGGCGGATCTTGGCGCATGACTTCGGCAAGGCCGTTCAATGCCAGCAGGTCCCGCCCCAGACCCAGCCGGTCGAACCGCTTAATACGTAGATGCGCAAGGTTGGTGGCACTGATCCCGCCGCGGGCGATGACCTGTTCTAGGGCTGAATTCGAGGACGCAACGCCGCCGGCGGCCAGCGACGCATCGAACTCGGCGAGCAGTCGGCCGAGCGGCCTGATCACTGTCCAGGATCTGGCCGGCCGGCTGGCGGCCGTGCTCTGCATCAACTGCAACGCCACGCGCAACTTCGGCCGGTAATGCTGGTGCGAACTGGTCCGGATGACCAATGTGCTTTGCGGACCGGCGAAGTCGATCACTGCGGCGTCGATAGGGTCCTCGGAGTCGAGAGCCGCCGGAATCGTGTCGCCGCCGGTGCTGTAGGTGGGTCCCACGAATGCCCTGACCAACTCTCGTGCCTGGACGAGTTCGGTGGGAGACCGGGTGATGACGTACATTGCGAAATCGCGGGTGTCCGCGTGGAAGCGGGGCAGCACGATCGGGGCGTCCGCTGAACTGCGCAGTGTGTCGACGAACGGCCTGATCAACTCGCCCCATTGAGCGGCGTCATTGCCGGCCCCGAAGAAGCGTTCGAGCAAGACCTCAACGCGGGCGCTCTCGTTGTCCGGCGTGGTCGGAGGAGGGTTCTGGCCGGTCACACCTGGTCCTTCCATCGTGCGGCGAAATCCAGCCGTGCCTGGGCGACGGCCGGATCACCGACGCGGTAGGTCACTGATTCCTCGTTGTCGCCGAGCCCGCTTATGGTGAAATTCATGGATCCGCTGAGCATCCAATCGCGGCCGCACAGAGTTTTCTCGTGGACCTTGGGATCGAGCGTCAACCGAAGCCGCTGGCTGTGGACGGTGGTGCGGAGCCGGTCGATGAAGGCCTGATTATGCGGGGTGGGCCTGGTCACCACGTGCACGTCCGCCCCCGCCGCGCCGATTGAGCCCAGTATTTGCGACAGCCTGCACGTGGCGGGCGGGTCGTCGCCCAGCAGCGCATCGAACGCGCCATGCCCGTTGTCGAGCACTTCAACGTCGGTGATCCAGCTTGACACCAGCCAGAGCACCGGCCCGGGGTGGACGAGTTCCGACAGCAGGGCGGCTCCGAGAATGGAATCTGCTCGCAGCCCCATCCGGCTGCCGGTGCGCAGGGTGCGCTCCCGATCCGTCACAGCTCTGCCTCCCGCAGGACCACTCTTGCGATGTACTGGTTCGCGGCTCGGGTGACATGCTCGACCTCACCGTGGACCCGAAGCACGTCACGGTCCACCCGGATCGCCGGGACCTTGGCCAGAGCATCACTCAGGGCGCGGCGGTCACCCGCTGGGCACGAGAGGTCGGCGGCCCCGCTTTCGGCCATGACCTTCTTGTACTGCTGTTCCCAACCGGATTCGGTCACCTCAATCCGTGGTAGCCGCTCGTCATGGGCGGCCTCCACCAGCAGCCGGTCGAGAAATGCCTTGGCGCCCAGGTACGGTTGGTAGTGCTGCAGATGGTGGTTGCGTGCCTGCGCACCGCGCGGCCACATCATGCTGAATGCCTGGTCGGCCTTCAGAGGACCGGCACCTACCTGAAGGCGCCCGGAGCCGACCGCGTAGGCGATCACGCGGGCATCGATCTCGATTCCGAGCCGACTCTCCAGGCCGGCCCAGGAGTCCAGGATCCGCAGGGCACTCTCGTCGGTTTCCCGGTTGCTTCCAGGGCGCAACAGCCGGGTCGAGACGGTGGCGACCGCGCCATGGCGTGGGGTTCCGTCGAGTTCGGCCCAGGCGGCCCGCAGGGCACCCAGGGCGTGGTCGGCTTCGGCGGCCGAGGGCGAGTTGCGTATCCGCTCGACGGCGGCCGCCGCGGTACCGGCGGGTTCTTCGAACACGATGTGCCGCAAGAGCCGGGTGACGGTCGCGTCGATGTACTCGTAATCGTTCGGCCGCAGGGCACCGGCGACCAGTGACCAGAAGCGTGTTGGGGCCGTGGCGTAGGAGCGGGCTAGTTGTTCGATCACGCCGAGCCCACCGATCGAGGTCTCCGACAGCCAAATCGTGTCGGCCGAGCCGGGACCGGTTCCTGGGACGATGTCGACGATCAGGTCCCTTTCCTGCGCGTCGGGGCAGACCCGTAGCGCGGCGGCGAGCACGGCGGCGGCGAAGGTGTCGCGGTAGGCGCGGCGAGCCTGCTCCCGAGTGAGGTCGGCCACGTCCGGGGCGGTAAGGAGCTGCCCTGCCCGGTCGAGTGCGCTGATCACCCTGTCGTCGTGGCTGAGTTCGATCAGGTCGGCGACCAGGCGGGCTGTGGCCTGGCTTTCGGCGGCCTCGTCCTCGCGGTAGAGCACGCCAAGGATCGTCGCGAGATCGTCGCGCCAGGAACCACCGGACAGCGCTATCCGGATCTGCTCAGGGGTGGTGTTGCCGTCCAGTCCGGCGAGGGCGAAGGCGGTGAGATAGACCAGGGCGAGCCAGTCGCGCTTGAAGACGTTGGCTGCCTCGGCGAGGGTCTCGTCCTCGGCCACCGCATGGAAGAACGCCTGGGACCGCCATTGGGGAGAGGCCAAATATTCCTTAATGCGGGGAGCGGTCAGGTCGAGTGGGCCCAGCCCGATACGGACCGCGTCGACCCGGAGGCTGAATCCCAGGGCGGCAGGCCGACCTTCGAGGGTGTAGCGGATGCGCCTGCGGTCGCTGGAACGCCCGCGTACCACCTCGCAGTCGGCCCCGTGGGTCATCCGGCGAATCTCGATCGGGTTGCCGGTGGCGTGCGTGGCGAAGCCGATGCGCAGGTTCCACTGCCACGGGGCGGCCCCGTTAACCTCTTGATCACCGAGTGTGGCCTCGTCGGGCACGACGATCTGTGTGCCCCATCGGGGGGTGCCTTGGGAGCGGCTCGCCACCTCCTTGGGGGGTTGGTGAAGCCGCATCCGGAAGGGCCGCAGAACCAGCAAGCCGGCAGGATCAGCGCCGAGCGGGTGCCAGGTCCCCTCTTCTTGGGATCGGGGAATGAGTGCCTGGTCGAGTTCGAGTTGGTCGCCGTCCTCGGGAGCGGGCATCCAGGTGCGGTGCTCGTCGCGCCGGTAGCCGTAGCGTTTGCTCACCCGGCCCGGGACGGCTTCATTGAGCGCTCTGGCGACGGGCAGCAGTTCGTCGTCGTTTCCGGTCTCGAACGGCAGGTCGAACTCGACCTCAGGAAGGTTGAGCGCCGCGAACAGCGAACGCGTCACGAACTCGGGGAGCAGTTCCCCGGCTACGGCTCCCGGATCGTCGCGCAGCGGCTTCCACTCGCTGCGCAGCCTGCGCAGCGCGGTGGGAACCACGGCGAGTAGCAGCGAACGAGGCTGGTCCCACAGCAGAGCCTGGGCCTCGTCCGAGCTGACCTGCAGTGCCGCCTGAAGATGGCGGGCCAGCCTGTCCTGCAGGGCGCTGTCGGACAGGAGCCGCTCCAGCCGGTCAGCGAGCCAGTGACCGGCCTGCACTTGCACGGCCGTCAGTTGGCGCCTGGGGGCGGTGAGCAGCACGCGGGGATCCTGTCGGGGATGCACGCGCCGTAGGTCACGGCCGAGCCAGTCCATCAGCGACTGGGTCGCCTGAATTTTCAGGACGTACCTGTTGTGAATCGGGAGGCTCCGCGCGGTGAGTTCGGGCGCGAAGAGCGTCTCGTAGCCCTGGTAGCTCAGGCGGTCGCGGCCGAAGTCCGACAGCGTGACGATGGTGAGCGGGCGGGTGCCGCGGCTGCGGCCCGCCCGGCCCCTGCGCTGGATGAAGGAGGCCGGGTTGTGGGGTGCCTTGTGCTGGAGCACCAGGCCGACGCGAGGGTCGTTAAACCCCACCTCCACGGCGGAGGTCACGACGGTCAACTGGGCGTTCGGGTCGACGCCGGTGTCCTGGGAGGAGGTACGGCCGATCTGCAAAGCCCCGGTTACCAGCTCCGGATCGAGGTGATGCCCGATTCTCTCAGCGAGGTCCCAGGATTGCCCGTCGTCATAGCGTGCCGACTGCTGGGGCAGGTCTGGGGAGCGCAGTCCCGCCAGCACCTTCCCGCGTCGCGAGCCTAGCCGGATTCCGCCACGTGACTGACCGCCTTCGGCGTCGCGCAGGTCGTCATAAAAGCGGTTGGTGACGTCCAGGTCGTCGGTGAACAGGAAACCGGTTGAACCGAACAGGGATGGCTGACGTTGCGGATCTAGCATCCGGCCGAAGAGCATCGCGGTCTGGATTGACGTGGACAGCAGGCTCGCGCCTGAGACCGGATCCCCGCGCAGCGCGATCGCGTACTCCCGGCCCTCCTCCTCCAGGTCGGAAGGGGCCGGTTCGATATATTCGATCGCGTTGCCGGGCAGTCCGGTGAGCTGGGCGAAGAACGGGCCGGCGTCCTTGAGCGTGGCACTCAGGCCGACGAAGGTGACGGGCTTGCGTACCGCATGCCGCCATCGTCGCAGGAGCAGGGCAACCTGGGCGCCCTGCGGACCGGCGTAGGTATGCACCTCGTCGAGCAGGACTAGCGACGGGGGGTGCGACCCCGACCAGCCCAGCAGACGGCCCAGCCACGGGTTTGAGCCGTTCCGGTTGAGCATCTCGGTCGTGGTGAACAGCAGATCCGGTGGGTCGTCCTGAAGCGATCGGCGGGTCAGTGCGAGGCGGCCTGGCGGAACGACCTTCCTACAGCCCAGGCAGACCAGCCGTTCCGAACCGGCCTTCCGGTCGGCCGTGTTCCAGAGCAGTTCACCGTCGGAGCATTGCGGGCAGGTCAGGAACGGGCAGATCACCCCATCGCTGCGCCGATGCCATCGCCGCGCTGCCGCGGTCTGCCTTGGGCCCGAATCGTCGAGTTCCTGCGGAGTTCGCGGGGTGTCCGCGTAGAGGACACCGATGCGCAGGGGGCGCCGACCGTCCCGCCTCAGAACGGACTCGACCGCCTGCGTGCTGGCCAGGGCCTCGCGTAGCTGGTCGCGCAGCAGTTCTGTCCGCGGATACAGGGCCAGCGTGTGAACGCGGGAGTGCCCAGGGCGGGCCTGCTCGGCCATGACGGCCATGGCGGGTAGGTAGAACGCGAGCGTCTTGCCGCTGCCAGTGCCCGCACCGACGATCACGCCCGCCGACCGCCCGCGGGTGAGGGAGCCGAGGACCGCCTGCGTTGCCGCCACCTGGAACCGGGCGAGGCTCCGATCGCCGATCTGTGCGGCGGCCGTGTGTTCGTGAACCGGGCCCCATTGCGGGATTTGCCGGAACGCTGCCAGCGCGTCGGCCGCGCAGATGTCCCGACGTGGGTACCGGCGCGCGGCGGTGTGCAGTCGATAGTCAGCGACGAGGCGGTGCCCACGTGTCCACCAGCGGTTCGAGGTGCCGTCGGCGTCGAGATGCCAGGGAAAGAGTTGTCGCAGTTGGGTGGTGAGCCGCAGCGCCTCGGCGAAGCGTGTCCGATACCGCGAGGGCGACGAATCCGGGACGGGGTGCAGAAGCGCCATGTCGATCAGCCTGCCCAGGACGTCTTCTGGGGTGGCATTCTGCGGAGCGTCCGGGTGGTCGAGAAGAGATTCGAAGATCACCTCCAGAACTTCGTCCTTGGACAGGGCGCCGGCAGTGACTCCCCATGCCAACAGCGGGAGTTCGAGGTCTTCCAGCCGATCCAGCAGGTGACTGGCCAAGCGCGGGTGCAGGCCTAGTGTCACGAGTTCCTCCTGCGCAATTCGATCTCAACGTCCATCGAGTAGCGGCGCAGCAACGCGATCTGTTCGTCGCTCACCTCCCGCAGCGCCAAGGGGGCCGTGTTCAGACGGTTTAGCAAGTCGAGCAGGGCCGGGGGCGCGTCCTGGGCCTGCTCCAGTTGAGCTTCCAGGCCCTCGTATTGCGTGACGAACATGACGATGTCGGTGGAGGTGAGGTTGGCGGAGCGCGCGCAGGTCCGGAGGTTGCTGAGGGTAGAACGCGCCGCCTTCTGCTGGGTCCCGTCGAGCATCGCGATCCTGTTCAGAGGAAGCCGATCCAGCCGCTGCGCCGTCCAGGTCCGCCAGACGTCCAGGATCTCGGCCAGGAGCCCGTCGCTCGACTCTTTGATCTTCTGGCGGGCGGTGTTGAATGCGCTGTTGCTCGGGAGTCCGCCCGCGGCCTTGCGAGCGAGTTCCCGCTGTCCGTTGCTCAGCCCCGACAGGTCGATGCGGGCACCGGTCCGCTGTGAGAGGGTGCGGGCCAGGTCGGCTCTGCCGCGCAGTTCGCCGAGCGCGGCGCGGAGTGTGTGGACGCGTTCGGCGATGCGTTCGGCTTGCTGGACGTCCTTGCGTCCAAGATCTAGTCGGCGGGCCTCGCCCTGCAATTGCAGGGCCTTGTCGAGTACGGAATATCCGTCAGCCATCGTCGTTCTTCCCCTCGCTCAACGCGGCCCATTCATTGAGCACCGTCTGCACATCCCTGGCGGCGGCGTCACCGGCAAGGTCGCTTCGAGCGCCGGCGTCGCCCAGCGCGGTGGTCAGCCACTGGTCCGCCCCAGTGAGGAACGCCTCAATGGCGGAAAGCGACGCACCGCGATCCCGGACGGCCGCATGGACCCGCACCGCCGTTGCATGGTCAGCCTCGGCTGAGGAGATCTTGTTCAGGTCCCGCTCGAGGGCCGAAACAACCTGCCAGTCGGCATTGGCGGCTTCGGCGATGAGCGCATCCAGGCGGTCCCTCTGCTGGGCTCCGGTGGGGGACAGACCGACCTTGTCCGCTTCCTTCAGCGCCGCCTGAACGGCTTCGACACTGTCTCGCCCGCTGGTTTCTCGTGGCAGGTGCCGGCGGACCCTGCCGAGCGTGGCTGCCAACTCGGTGTTCTGCTCGTCGATGCGCTCCTCCCAGGTCGCAAAGCCCGTGACCGCACGCTTCACCCACTCGGGAACCTGCCCCGGTGAGCGCCAGGTCCAGTTGGAGGCCGCTTGCCGCAGCAACGGGAGGGCTCGGGCCGCGTCGATCATCTGTACGGCCCCGATTCCTTGCGACAAGCCGAGGCCGGCACGGAGTCCTTCCACGAGGGTCTTGCGCTGGTTCAGATGATGCTCCAACAGTTGGCGCCATTGAGCGGTGCGGATGGTGTGGTCGCCGCGCGTCCAGCCGCGGCCGTCGTGCAGTGCGGCGCTGAGCAAGTCGGCGTCGTCCATGCCGGGCCAGGCCTTCCCCGCGAGCGCCGCGCCAATAAGTGCGGCTCGCAACCCTGTGGTGAGGTCGGCGTCAGAGGTCTCAAAGCTCTGCTGGAGCCTGGCTGCCAGATCCGTGGCCTTGGTGTCGGCGAAGCGGGCCAGCCGGCGGATGTCCTCGGATCTGGGGACGCCCGAGTTGTACTTGGCGAGCAGCAGGCTCTGAAAGAACTGGCTGTTGAGGGTGTTGCGCTTGAACTTGATGGGGGCGGCGGCCGTCCCGGGCAGGTTTTCGCCACCCGCCCCCTCGATGGAGACCACGATGGAGTTGTTGGGCCAGGCACGTGAGGCGGCTTCTGTCTTCCCTATCTCCTTCATGAGTGGCTGCGACCAGTTGTAGCGGCGGAACACCGTCTCGCCGATAAGGGCACGCAGTTCACCTGCGATGGCCTGCTGGAGTGGAAGGTTTCGGGTGGCCCAGTTCTCGATGGCCTCGAGTTTGCGCCGCAGGGCCGGAGAGGGCGTGTTCTCCCCCGCTGGAGACTTACCCTTGGCGGACGGAGTGGGCTCCGGACCCGCCGGACGATGCTGACTGGCCTCATCGGGCAAGGGAGGTAGTCCAAATGCCTCGAGGATGCCCGGATCCAACTCAGCCGGGTCGGCCGGAGCATCACCCCAGAACTCCAGCAACGTGTTGCGGCGCTGGGGGGCAATCTGATCGTAGCTGTTGACGAGCTCCGACACCGCGGAGGTCAATGGCGGATCTTCCGGTCCGAGTGGGAAACGCTCCTTGAAAGCAGCATCAGGGAAGGTACACGCGCTGATCTCGGCGGCATCATCGACCAGGACCCGGCGGACGACGTTGCTGAGCACTGTACGGGGGACGAAGGCCCAGGGTTGGTTAGCCGGAGCCACCGAATGGACCATCCGCAGCAGCGCCGGCCGGTTGAAGGGATAGAGGCCATGGCCTTCCGGGCTGTGACCGAAGGAGTCGTGGCAGGAGCTCCTGACCGGGCATGTCTCGCAGATGTTGGGCACACGGTGTCCGCCGGACCGCTCGAGTTCTTCCTGGCCGATCCGTGCCGCGTTGAGGTAACGGCCTACGAACGAGGCGATCTGCTCGGCGCCATCGTCCTGCCGGTTGAAGATCAGGTCGAGGTCGTAGAGGTATCCGGTGGTGGCCGCGGACACCCGACTCATCACCGTCTCGGGAAGATCGGTGAAGTAGCCGGTGGTCACCGCCATCATCGTGCGCATGTGTGCGTACCGGATGGTGCCCTCACGAACGGCGGGCTCGGTCAGCGCGTCGAGCAACTCGCGCTGCACGCCCTGGACCAAGGCGAAATCCTCGACCAGCAGGATGATTTCCTTGCCCTGGCGCGCATACTCCTGCCGCACCTGGAGCATCGCTTGTTGCAACCGGCCAGAGCCCAGGCTGGAGACGTTTTGGATCGCCGTCTCGATATGCTGGTTGAGCAGGTCGACGGCCGCGGTACGCAGGTCCGGCTTGGACAGCAGTTTGGAGAGTAGCGCTTTGGAGACCTCAGCGGCCTTGTCGATCTCCCTCACCTTTAGCGGCAGGTCGTCCACTGTGAAACCGGCGGGACGTTCGGGGGAGGCGGCGTCACGGTCGTGTAGTAGTTGAGCGGCCAGCAGCGGGACGTACTTGCCGGGCCCCAACAGATACTGCTGAATATGGGGGTCCTGGAGGAGTACAGCGAGCCCGCGGGGTCCCGCCAGAATCCGGTTCGCACCCGACAAGTCCCGGGGTGAGGTGGCCGCCAGTGCCTCGTTCAGCGCGTTGATCAACCGCCGGGCCAGCGCGACCTCGTCCAGCCCACTGCTGAAGGAGTCGATGTCGGCTCGCAGTTTGCTCAGTGACTCGCTGTCCACTCCTTCCAGAAGCGCATTCACGACCGCCTTGAGGCTGGTCTGCGTCTTCTCCAGGTAGATGACCTGGCGGTCGCCGGAAACGGGGATGTTCTCCCTCACCCACCGCACGAGGTGGGACTTTCCCGAGCCGGTGTCGCCCACCACCGGCATCAGCAGTGCTCCTGTGGTTGATCGACGTTCCAGGAAGTCAGCCAGGACGGTGCCCTCGTCGGCAGTGCCGTCCATGGGGATCAGCGAGCGATCCTGAATTCGGGCCCGGCGGATGCGCAACGGCGTGTGCGTGGCCAGGAACACCGCCGGGGACGGATTGACCGCCTCGGTGTTGATGGTCGCGGAGGCGGTCTCAGGCGCCCAGCACAGGTGGCCGCGGAGGTCAGCCATGGAGATCCTCGAAGATCGTGATGGAACTGCAGGAAAGAGGGGAGGACGGGCGGTCGGGATCGTGGATCCTCAGGGTGCGACTGGCGTCGGCGTCGCGTTTCAGACTCCACCAGCCCTCGTCGGCCCCGCGTAGCAGGGCGAAGGAGAGCGCGGGCCCAGCCACGGTGTCACCGGGGGACGCCACTCCGACCGCGGTCGAATAGGCACCGCCGGGCAGCACCGGCAAGGCGGTCCGCAGCTTGTCCAGTACCTCCACGGCGCTCACCGTGTCCGCAGTTCTCCAGAGCGCTTGCGCCACCTGCCTGACGGCCTGCGTGCAGTCGGGCACCAGGTGGCTCGCGTCACCGCTGACCGTTAGCGCCGCCGCCCCCAATCCGAGCGCGGGGGCCCATACCTTGAAGTAGTTCCAGCGGTTGTTGTTCTCAATGGCTTTCCCGACCACCGAACTGAGAACGTTCAGTTGGAGCCGGGGATAGTTACCGAGGCCGACGCTTTCCCCTGTGGGGTCCAGGGACAGGAACCAGCACAAGGCTCGGGTCAGGTCACGGGCCTCAACCTGGCTATCGTCGTTTCCCAACCCAGAGTTGAGTTCAGGGGCGAGCACCGCGTTGCGTAGCACACCGGTGAACGCCCCGTAGTCGGCCACACCCAGATGGGCGGCGGGGCCGGTGAGCCGCAGGTATCCCTCGGGTGTCTCCTCCGCCAACCGGAGTCTCTTCAGCGTGTCGACGGCCCACTCGAACATCTTGTGGTCGTCCCCGACCAGCCCGGGAGGCGTCAGGAGATTCTTGGCGCGTTCGGCGGCGACAGGCCGCTTCTCGGCGGCCAGGAATCGCACCACCGCCCACATCGGAGCAGGCCGCGACGCCGGATCGTTGATCAGTGCCATTACAGAGACCTCAAGGCGGTTCGGACGGAAATGCTGCTGCCGTGCACGTCGACGAGGCGCGCGCCAGCCTTGCCGGGGTGCTGGAGATGGCGAGCGTGCACAAAATAGGTGATGTCGGTGCTCCAGAAACGTTCAGCCTCGGCGGTACTCATCTGCTGGCCGCCCAGCACCTGGATGAGGGGACCGGGGAAGCCCGCAAGGAGGTCTTCCTCAGCGTCGAAAATGAGGGGATGCGGCGCGGCGTTCTGCTGGATGCGGGCGAGGAAGCCCGCGTCGAGACCAACGCCACCGACGATGGACATCCCCCTTCGACACAGACGAGTCACCAGATCAGCGACGAGATCTCGATACTCGTCCTCGCCGGCCCAATAGATGCTGAGACTGGTCTGACCTTGCCCGCGGAAGGAATTCAGTGGGTCACTGGGGACGCCGGGCCAGGACACGAGGTCGGGGTCGGGCTGCCACGGTTCGGTGTAGAGATGGCCGTTGTCAGGTGGTTCACGGGTAGTACGACAATAAGGACACCCGCGGCAGGCGGCAGAGGTCGGCAGCGATCCTGCCGAGCGCTGCAGGATGTAATAATCGGCGAGAACGTCCGCGACACATCGGCTGCCCTTCACCGCTTCGCGCAGCCGCTGCAAAGCGGCCCGCTGGGCGTCCAGGATGCCCGTCCTCGCCGCGGCGATCTTGTCGGTGAAGTACCGATGATCATTCGTGCCGCCGTCCAGTAGCCGGACATCGACCCTGACCGGCAGCGCCTCGACATAGTCCTGCAGCCGGACACGCCAGGCATCGGGTGGTTCCCCGTCAGTTGGTGCAGGGGGCTCGGGTGATCTCAATTCGATCAGCTTGGCCCTGACCATGAGGTTGAGCGTATGGATGTTCCACTTGCGATTGGTCTCGTATCCCGTCGCGAGGCTGGCTCGCAGCGACCCGAGATTCAGCTGGTAAATGCCGCCGGAATCGGGGCGCAGACGCTGATGGAACATGGCGCTCCACCGCTCCCACGCCGTCTCCGGCCGGAGGATCGCCTGGGCGTTGAGGTCACTCGCCAAGCGGAAATCCCGTGGGGCAGTGGCCATGTAGGCCACCGACGGGTTTCCGTCGCGTCCGCCGCGCCCGACCTCCTGGTAGTAACGGTCCACGGTCTCGGGCAGGCATGCGTGCACCACGGTGCGGACATCGGCGAGGTCGATTCCCAGACCGAAAGCAGAGGTACCGATCACGGTGTCGTAGTAAGTAGGCGCCGGTGCCTGTGCGCTGCGACCAGCCCAGCCTTCCATGGCGCTCTGCCGCTCGTCGTCGGTGGACCCGCCGGTGACAGCGGTCACCCGCCGCATCCCGAGATCTTGCAGGTGTGCGGCCCATTCCCGGGCGTCCTCGACCCTGGTCACATACAGGATCGACGGTTTAGGCAGAAGGGTCAGCGCCCGGGCCACATCCTCCCGCCGGGTCTGCTCATCGCCGAACGAGCCGATGTAGTAACTCGGCTCACTGCGCAGCTGCGAGGCCCAGACGACCTCCGCTCCCAAGGGGCCACCGAACAGGAACTTTAGGGTTTCGACTTGCGCGCTGGTGAGGGTGGCGCTCATGGCCACCGCGCGCGGCTCCCGGCCTTCGGGTGCCCGCCGCCGCCAGCCGCGCAGTTGGCCGGCCATTGTTTGGAACTCGGGCCGAAACTCGTTGCCCCACTGCTCGACCAGGTGTGCTTCATCGATGATGAAGTGGCTGAGCAGGCCCGCCTCGGCGGCATCGTCCAGCGGCTTGCGCAGGCTTTTCGCCACCGCCTCCGGCGCGGTGAACACCACCGGCTGGCGCCCGGTACGGATATCGTCCACGAGTTGGCGCTTGACCTCCTCGGGGAGGTTGCCGGTATATGCGTAGCGGCCAGTGGGTGCTTTCACGGCCTGCCTGTCCACAAGATCGCGGACGCGGCGTTCCATGTCGAGGGCGAGCACGACCGTGGGCACGACCACCACGGCAACACCGCGGCCCCGCCCGCCGAGCAGCACCGGAGCCAGCGCCACCGGGGTCTTGCCATGCCCGGTGGGAAGACAGATGATCGTGGTGCTTCCCGCAGGTGCCAGCACCACCGAGCGTGCGGCTTGGCGCTGGCCGACCGAGTAGTAACGCTCATAGTCCACCGCGGCGGACCAGAAAGGGTCCCCTGGAACACCCTCCAGCCGGAGACGCTGCCTGGAGTTGTGGCCGAGATAGACCTGCCGGAGGTCTGCTTCAGCAGCCTTGGCCGCCGGGCCCTCGGGCACGTCGGGATGCCAGAGGCGTGCGGACACGGTGATCATGCCAGGTGTCAGTTGCCGTGCCTGGCATCCGGCCAGCCACCACTGCTCGATCGTCGGCAGTGCAGGGTCGGCGGGTACCGTCAACGGCGACTCGTTGCCGCGAGCATGAGCCTCCAACAGCACCTGCCTGGTCAGCGTTGCGATGTCTCGCCAGCCGGCGCCGCCGTCCTGAACCTGCGCCAGCGCGTCCGACAAACGGCGCAGTGTGCCGCTGGCATCGTCGGAGCGCTGACGGTCGGGCCATTCCGCGAAGAGATGCTTGGCCTTGACCCAGTCACTGGCCGACACGTCGTACCGCCTCACGCCCGGTGCGGATGATGCACGTGGCGGCGACCACCTTCACCGCCGGCTGGGACAACCCCTCCACCAGCGCGTCGGTCACCGCCGCGTCGGTCAGCAGGCTCTCGGTGTCACCGACCAAATGACCAGCGTCCTGTCGGGCCTGTGCTTGGGCGAGCGTGATCGCGACTCGCTGCCGAGAGCGCTCCTGGGCGCGGGCGCACCTGCGAGCCAAATCAGTCACGTCGGCCAGATGGGCACGCGCGAGGTGTTCCGCGTCGACGGCGGCGGTGCGGTAACCGGCCCAGCCTCCGAACACCTCCAGCAAGTGCGACATCCGTTCTGCGTTGTAGTTGCGGTCGCGTCTGTTGTCGTAGGGCCGCTCAAGCCAGCCCGTCACCGACGCGCTTGTGACGGGCGACTGCGTGCCCGCCTCGATCCAAGTCCTGAGCGTGAACGGTGGCAGCAACTGGTCGGCCTGCCGCCGCAGCGCCAGGCTCGCTCCGGCCTGATCGGTGACCAGGCTGAGCGCCCCAGACAGATCTGCCTCGATCAGGTAGTCGAAGCCGAAGAACGCGATCGCCGGCCCCTCATAGGCGGGATCGATCCTGCGGAACGCCGAGGCCTGCCCGCGATCGTCGTGATAGATGGCTGCGGCGAGTATGTCGACCAGCGGATTCCCCGGGCGCAAGAGCCGGGTGCCCGGGGCCCGAAACGCTGCCGAGCGGTTGAAAGCACCCTGCGCCATCTCCTGGGAGACCCGCGACCGGGCATCGAACCAGCGGCGCGGGTCGAGCAGCGGGTGGGACTGCCAGAGGTCGAAGACCTCCCGTTCGCAGCCAGCCACGGTCCGGTCGTGATGGCGCAGTTTGATGCCGCCCTTGTCCGCGACGTAGCTGAACATAGCCGTGCGCATCTCACGCCAGGCCGCCTCCACCTCCAGCAACGCCCCGGTGAGTTCCCGGGCCTCCGTGGCGGTCTCGTGGACGGCCTCGAGCATGTCCAACTTGTCTATCTCATCGCGTGCCGCCCCGAGATTGCTCTTCACCGGCTCAGCCATCGCGAGCAGCCCCTCAGGCCCCTGCTCGAGCGCAGCGGTCCACACCTCGACGAGCCCCTCCGAGATCGCGTCCTGGAGAGTGGAGACCGACTCGGTGAAGATCTTGAATCCGTCCGTCTGCAGAACGGACCAGGCCTGTATGAACGAGGCCTCCGCGTCAGGGTCTCCGATCAGGTACTGGTGCGCGGGTTCCGCAGGGCCGCTGCCCGGAGCCTGATAACGATCGACACGTCCGAGCCGCTGTTCCAGTTGGTTGGGAGACCACGGCAGCCGTACATGCACGGCGGCATCGGCCGCCTGGAGGTTCAGCCCGTCCTCGGCCGAGTCGTCGGTGACCAGTACCGTGCTGCCTGGGTGCTTGCTCATGGGTACCGACCAGGCGGAAATCGCTTCCTCGGCGGCGTCGGCATCCACCTGGCGGGAGTGTTCGTACACGGCCAGTTTCCCGAAGCGCTGCCGCATGCGCTCAGTCAGAGCCCCGGCAAGGCGCCCCGGCCCGCAGAAGATGACTGCTCGGCGCCTGGACTTGATGGCCGGGAGCATCGTGTCGATCAGATCATCGAGATGCCGTTTCCCAAGGCGGAACCCGCCGGGCAACTCGCGCAATCCCGCCAACGCCGCTCGGTCGGCCTCCAGCACCGCCGGTTCGCGCAGCAGTGCTCGCTCGCGTGCGTCCAGCCCGGCCCAGTCCGCCGCCATCTGGTCACCTTCGATCCGCCAGGCCAGGGCCGCAGCGAACTCCTCCGGCGATACACAGGCGCGCGAGACAAGGACGGCCAGCGCCATTGCGTACTCGGGCGCCTGGCCTTCCAATCCCGCGTTGAGGAGGGCGTCCCACACTTGGGACCGCCACCGCGACAGCGCATCTCCCGCCGCGGCGTGGCCGGCACCGTCAAGCACCAGGGTCTGGGGTTCTTGGCGGCCACGCACCTCGAACAGCGGGAACTGCGGGCCTGGGTCTTCGCGTGCGACGGTGTGGCGCCGATGACGGATAACCCGCCGGTGGAGCCGATAGGCCTCACTGATGTGCGCCCGGAGTGCCTCGGTCCGGACCTTGATTTCCGCCGGGTCGGTGTCGGGCCGCAACTCGTCGTTCTCGTCCAGGAGCTCGAGGACCTTGCCGCTCAGTTCGGTGAACCGGCGGTCGCTCGCGGGCAGCAGCGCACCGATGTCCTCGATCGCTGACGGCAGGAGATAGGTGAAGTCGCTGTCGAGGGCGTGAACCTCTCTGGCCAGTTGCGACCGCAGCCGGTACTTGCGCTCGAACGCCTTGCTGTCGCTCCACCGGTACAACTCGGGATCGAGTAGATGCAGCAGCCCGAGTTGGGTTGTGTGGTGCGACATGATCGGAGTCGCCGACAGCAGCAGCAACCGGGGTGAGGAGTGCACCAGATCCGCCAGCGCTTGATAGGTGGGATCCTCGGGCCCGCTCGCCTGCACCAGCCGGTGCGCCTCGTCGACCACCACCAGATCACTCTTGTGGTAGACAGCCCAGCGCTCGGGAGTTTCATGCGCCACGACCTTCACCCTGGCCGACGGGAAGTCCCCGATGAAGAACTTGTCGTGCAACTCCCGGCACCATTGCCGCCGGAGAACCTCCGGGACCACGACACAAACCGATGCCTCGGGATGATCAAGTAGCGTCTGCCGGATGACAAAGCCTGCTTGGACGCTCTTCCCCAGCCCGACCTCGTCCGCGAGTAGATACCGCTGCACCGGGTCGGACAGGACTGTCAGTGCGGCATGAACCTGATGGGAGAAGAACTCCACCGCGGAAGAGGACAGGGCCGAGATGTTTGCGCTGGCCGCACGTTGCGCCACCAGGCCACGGAGAAACGGCATCCGGGCCTCATGAAAGTAAGCAGACTCGTTCCCGCCCGCCGTCAGTACCGTGACAGGATCGGCGATCGGCCGATCCCACCGCACCCGAAGTTCGTTCACTGGGACAGGACGGTCATAGACAGCGTTGGGAAATCGGACGAAACAGCGATCATCAACCATGGCGGTGACTCGTCCGGCGAGCCAGTCACCAGTGTCCGGATTCTTCCAGTAGACTCGCGTCTCAGCAGCGAGAGCGACTGCACGGCAATCGGCGAGGGCCACCTGCTCGGAATGGGCAACAGGCGCGGCTACCGATTCGAAGAACTCGACCCGCGCATGTCGGCCCTCGACCGTACCGATTCTTCCGACTCCAGGTGATCCCGGGTACTGGACCAGTTTGCCCACGGTGAACCGATCAGGCACCGCTCGAGTCCCCCTTCTGCTCAACCTCGGAGACCCGCACTGAAGCGTTCGCACTCCACTAGTTGATGTCCAGTTAGGCAGTTGAAATCTCACATAGATGACTACCGGTCTCGGGCCCTGCGTGGCAAGCCCCCGCAGACACTCAGATGCCAGGCCTCCCCCAGCCGCTGGCGAGCCAGATTCCATATATACATCGCGATGCCGACGTAATCGGTGCAAACAGGTGTTGTCCCGCGGGCGGACTGCAGTTGATCAGTCCTCGCGAGCCGCGCTCGCAGTGGTTGCGTCCACGGATGTTGTTTATGAGTTTGGCCTGGTCAGAGGGTATGGCGTCGTGACGTGAGACGGCCATCGCGACGCGCGCCGCCCCGTGCTCCGCGTCCTTTGCTGGCCATCCTGGCCGGTTTATCGTGCGGCCGGTGTGAACGTCCCCGGGTATCACCGGCCGCACGACCCTGGTGGTGAGACCTAGTGACGCCGAGCCAACTCCTCACGCTCGGACTCGCTCAACGCCTCGCTCGCGGCCTCCCGCACACGGTCGGCCTTCATCCAGTTGTGCAGCGTGTAGGGGTTGATCTCCAGGCCCCGAGCGACCTGCGCGACGGGCTTGCCGGTCTCCTTGACGATCCGCTTCGCTCCCTCACGGAATTCCGGATCGAACCGGCGTCTCTTGTCTCCCACGACCCAACCATCTCTCTGATTCAGGTCTCCACGCCCCGAGGGGAAGGACACTTTGCGGCCGGCTGGCCCCTGCCCGCTGGCGTAGCGACATGCCGCCGACGTCACGGCCGTCTCAGCTGCCTACTTGCCGGTTGCCGCCGCATCCTGCTGAGAGAGGCATGGCGGGGGACCGAAAGGCGCTGAGGCGGCGCCGATCTCCGTCGAGTGCTCAACCAGGACTCTCGCAGCAGGACCGGCGGGGCTTGACGCCGCTATCAGCTATACAAACCGCTGCCGAAGTGGACGGCGATCGGATTCGACCACGCCGTCCGCCGTCCGCGGACGAGCGGGTTCGCGGCGCGCGGCACACAAAGCTCGGTGATCGTTGGCGGCCTGGAGGACTCGGACCTCCATCAAGGGCCGCGGAGACTTCTGCTTGCAGTTCAACACCGTCAACAGTCGCCCTGTCCAGACCGTCCTGGTCCCAAGCGGCCGTCGCCGTATCATCGCACGGCCTGAGTTCCCGTTTCGCTGAGTGGGAGCGATACAGGTGCCGCCGACGGGGAAGGGTTTGGTCCGCGTTTGTCCGCCGCCCGTCCCCACTTGTCCACGGTCCGTCCGCAGTTTGTCCGCGCGGACGAACCGTCCGCCGTCCGCCGTCCGCCGGGCGGACGTCGGACGGACGGCGGCGGACGAGTTGCGGACGGACCATCCGCCGCGCAGTGGACGAAGCCGGGACAGAGCGCGACGATCGTTGGCGCAGCATCAACGCCTCCCACGCGAGAGTTGCCCGGTGCGGCTCATCATCGGCGGCATCTTGTACGCGAGCTGCCCTTGCCTCCAATCGCCGTTGCGAAACCGGCATCGGTTCACCGCTCGAACCTGCCGTGATCGACCGGTCGACCTCCATAAAAATCTCGAGGGAGGCAAGGGTCGCAAACTCTCTGCACGCTAACTCCTGTAGCGTAGCTCCTGTCAATTGATGATCTGAACCGCCTGGTATTCAACGACACCGTTCGCCAGGGATTAGCGCTCTGCGATTGAATGTAGCATTGGCTGGCAGAATCGCCGACGACCCTGCTTTGAGGCTGCAAGGTAGGGCCGTGTCGCGACACGGTACGGACTCCAGGATGATCCATACCGTGTCGCTTTGCTGAGTCGACCGGGCGCGGTCCGACAAGCACGGCAGGAGATGGAACACGGACGAGGAACAGGTCAGCAGGGAGAGCAAGCTGCAACGACGTTCGCAGCTCACCGGAGGGCGTCGACGAGATCGGGAGATGAGATTCCGAGTAAGTGACGAGGAATATAAGGAGATCTGTGAGGCAGCCCATCGAGCGGGCGCCGCCTATGGAACATTTATCGTCCACACCGTACAGGCAGCCACTCGTCAGCACGGGTCCGGACAGCAACCGACTCTGGCGCTCTGTGAGGAACTGCGCAGCATCGCGCGACAGCTGAACCGTATCGGTGTGAACATCAATCAGATGGCCCGAATAGCGAACGCAACGGGACAGGCGCCTCAAGAACTTTCCGCTTCGTTAGCGTATCTGGAGAAGGTCCTTCGCAGGGTGGACGCCTCGTCTGTTGAGATAGGTCGGCTGCTGCGTTGATCGGGAAAGTGACACGCGGCCAAAGCCTCGCCCGACTGCTGTCGTACCTCTACGGACCAGGGAAACGTAACGAGCACGTCGATCCCCACCTTGTTGCAGGGTTCCGCCTGCCCATAGCTCTGGAGCCCGGAACGGACGTCAGAGGCGACCGCGACTACCGGCATCTAGTCGGAGTCCTGACCTCTCCGCTCGACACCCTTCGTCATACGCCGCTTGCCTTGCCGATCTGGCAGTGCTCGATCAGGGCAGCGCCCTCGGACCGACGCCTGTCGGATGAAGACTGGGCCGACATTGCTGAGGAGGTCATGCACCAGACCGGGTTGGCGCCGCGAGGTGATGACAGAGCATGCCGCTGGATCGCGGTCCGCCATGCCGAGGACCACATCCATCTCGTTGCCGTCCTGGCCCGCGAGGATGGACGCAACCCGAACCTTCGTCGCGACTACTTCAAGGTCGCCCATGCCTGCCACATCGTCGAAGACCGCTACGGCCTGACACCAACCGCACCCGCCGACCGCACAGCAGCGCCCCGACCAACCCGAGCCGAGACGGAACTCGCTCACCGAAAGAACTGGTCGGAACCGCCCCGCAGTACCCTCCGCCGGCGCGTTGCCACCGCAGCTGCCGGAGCTGAGACCGAGGACGACTTCTTTGTCGCCCTTGAGCAGGCTGGAGTGCTGGTCAAGGTCCGTGAGAGCGTCCGCACTCCCGGAGAGATCACGGGCTACGCGGCCGCGCTTCCCGGTCACACCAACCAAGATGGTCAACCGGTCTGGTTCTCCGGTGGCAAGCTCGCCGCCGACCTCACCCTTCCCAAACTCCGCTGTCGTTGGTCGGCTCCTGAGGAAGGCAGGCACTTCGACCCGCGCTCATTGGGCCAAGTGAAGCTGACTCGTCAGGAGCGAGATGCTGCCTACCAGCAGGCCGCAAGAGCTGCCGCGACAGCCACCTGGCAGATGCGCCACATCCATGACCCTGCCGTCCGCGCCGACCTAGCCGCCGCGGCCTCCGACGTCCTCCACGTAACCGCGGCCATCACCGGCAACCGGGAACTCGCCCGCGCGGCCGACTTCTATGACCGAGCAGCTCGCGAACCCTACGGGCGCCAGTCCCCCACCACGCCCTATGGCACGAACCTCCGTACGGTTGCGCGGGTTCTGGCTCTGTCCCAGATCGGAGGGGCGCACAGTCATCGCCCGAGCCTCGCAGGCGTCCTCTCCGATCTGATCGTGCAGCTCGCTGCCCTTATCGAAGCGATCGCGGAGCACCGGCAATCGCAGCAACGCTTCGCCCAAGCAGCTGCAGCCCGTAAGGCTGCTGCCCAGCTCACCCGACTTCGCCAACCGACCCCACGGCCGACAAACCCGACGTTGTTCCGGGCGCCGGCCAACGACACACCCGAGCACAACCCGGCGCGACTCGCTGCTGCTGGCTTCCCCCTGCCCTTCCCCAACCTGGAGGCAGACCGCCCTCACCGATCTACCAGGCCCGCGCCTGCACCGCCGGCGCGCACCACCCCTCGCCGCCCATCGCAGTAGCGACCAGAGAAGTTGGCGCCACACCGGTACCGGTCGTGGCGTAACGATGGACGCCACCGCATACTAACGGAGCGTAAACAATCGTAACGATATGCAGATGTGCGCCAGTGCGGCGTCCGAGATGACGAGCCTGCGCACCCTCATCCCACCCCACAAGGAAGGCGAAGCCATGGCTGAGCACAGCCCGCGCACGTACCCCAACGCCACAAGGAGTCACCCACATGACCGACGAAACGAAGGCTCCCTCGACCGCTCGTAACGACGAAGAGACCACACGCCTCGCGACCAACTTGTACGAACACGTCCGCCAGCTCAATCACGCCACCGCCGGCCCTCCGAGCCTCACCCTCCCCGCCACCGCTTACACCATCCTCGGCAACCTCAGCGCAACCACTTACGGCCTCGACCAGCTCCTCGAGCAGATCAACCGCTTCTTCCTCCGAGAACTCCAAGCCGACCGCCTCGGTCACGACCGCGGTGAAGACCTGGCTATCGTTCTGGACCGCCACGGTCGAACTCTGGCCGAAGCAAGACCCCTCCTCCAAGCTCTCTGCTCGGCCCTTAGCGACGCACAATCCACCATCAATGCCGTCCATTTCCGCCCCACCCACAGAGGCGCGGCGTCCCTGACCACCCAAGACAACACGTATGAGGACGACGCTGGCGTAAGAGCGGCGGCCAACGACTTCCCGAGCCCGATCACCGACCCGACACTCCTCGTACCGCCTGCGGTCAGCGAACGAAGCGTCCCCCTCGACTCTTGCCGCGCGCACACTCAGGAGGCGTGAGCATGGAACCGATGACCCATGAGGAGTTGGCGGCTCTCCCAACTACCACCACCATCGAGACGGCCGCCCGAGCCCTCGGCCTCGGCCGAACCCGCGCCTACCAACTCGCCCGCGAGAACCGCTTCCCCTGCAAGGTCATCCGCATAGGCACTACATACAGAGTAGTTACAGCTGACCTCCAACGCCTCGTGGCTGGCGCTGACAACAACTGAATGCCTGACTGGAAACCCCTGGAATTACACTTCGCTGAGTGCACTGATGACTTCGTGAAGAAGTCCGCCGTGGTACTGAAATATGAGACACGCTCCGAGTACTGACGCGGCCGCGGCCGGCGCTCCGTCCCGAAGACGGGGGGACGCCGGTCGCGATACCGCATGGGCGCTTTCTCAGCCGTGGCAGGAGTTGTCGAGCCGCCTCCGCTGGGACGCCGGGATGTAGAGCGAGGGCTGACCTTCAATGGTGACGAACTCGGCCAGGGCCGAGAGGTCCAGGTCTCACTCGACGAGCCGCCGCTGCTCGTAAACGCGCTTGGCGCGGGCGATCTCCTCCTCAGCCTGAGCCGCCGTTCAGGAGTTGACCCGGCGAAGCTGTGCGCCGATTAGGTTGCGCTGCCCACTGGCCTCCGCGCGACTGACATTCTGGACCCGGTGGCAGCTAGGACACAAGGCCATCAGCCGGTCGAGCCACCGAACCGGCCTTCCAGCCCGATGGGTAGTGAGACCATCGCGAGCGTGCCTTGATTCTCATCGGCCTGATCAAGGAAGGGGATGACGCGGTTCCGCTCCTTGCAGGACTTCTGGATGTGCTGCCCTGGGTGGAGCAGTGGCCCGCTGAGGCGGGCTCATGCTACGGAGGGAGCCCCGCGGAGATGATCGAATCCCTATATTGAGGAAGTGATGGCCGTGCGCGGCCTCACTCGGTTGGATGTGCTCGGCTGGCGGCATCCGCCGCCGAAGCGTGACAACCACGAAAGAGGTAACCTCTCGCGGTCACTGCACGTTCCCAGCCACGAGCGCTGAGCAGTCTGGGGATCACATTACTCGTTCGTCGGCAATGTCCATGCAGCGGTGCGGGAACCTCGGGCAAGGCTTCTCGGAATCTCCGCGCTGGGGCCACTCGGTTGCGTGGGAAACGAGAATATCACGTGCGCCTGAACACACTCGTAGGCGATGCTAGCGGAGTCTGAAGCTTTACGGCCCTTGCTGGGTGAGCGTCTACTACGACATGAGGATGTGATCATCTGTGCAAGCGCGACCGAGTATGGCTGAGACGGCTGCCAAGGCGCTGGGCGAAGCACGCACCAAGGAACTGGACGCGCTAATCCGTCGCGTTGAGGATCTGCGAATCTTGACGGTGAACGCTGGCACGGTCGACCTCCTGCTCGTCCCGCGCACGGGCCGCAACATCGCCCGGTGGAAAGCACGTGCCGCCAAGCGTCGCGAAGACTGGGTATACGTGGCTTCCGACGACGAGGCCACGATCTTGGCGTTGGATGAACCGTCAGAACCCGGGATGCGGGATGAAGCAGCCGCGGTGATCTACCCCGAACTGCATACACGGCTCGTCAGTTGGTGGCTAGTGCACGCTTGGCGGAGCATCGACCTCCTTGAAGACACCGTGGATAATCTCTGGCGCTGGCGGATCGCCTCTGGAGCGGTAACAGCGCGAGCTGTCGTCGAGGAAGCAGGTGCACTCGTCGACCAGGCGCAGAAACTCGCCGAGGCATGGCGTATCGCCAAGGCCACGCCAGCGGATGCGCTCAAACGGCCCGGGACCGTCCGTGATGCCCTTGCGCCTGTCCTACTACATGCTGGCATGGGATCTCGCCTCGCGCACAGCCACGAGAAGCTGCAGGCGACCAACGTCTTGACGCTGGTGAAGAAGCTGGCCAAGGTCTCAGGAGAACCGCGCTTCCATGAATGGTACGACTGGCTGTCTGATGCTGCACACCCGGCGTTCGGGGCGACGATTGCGTACGCATCCCCTCCGATGGCCCACGAGTCAGGTGCTGTGCTCGTTCGGTACTACGCAAGGTCTCCGCTCTCGCTTGAGGGCGATGGCCAGCATCAGTTGTTGGAGCCGACGATCGCTTTCATTGTTGCGGATGCCCTGATCGGAGCCGGCCGTCTGATCGCTGACATCCTGGATCGCTCTCTTGCCCTTGTGGACGACGTCGGTTTGACAACTGCAGCGGCAACCCTGACCCGGCGCCCGTACTGGAGAAACTTCTCCCCGGTGCGGGGCAGCCGCCCATGCCCCTGTGGTCGTGGGAAATGGTCGAAGTGCGGCCACCGGTGGGGCGAGGCGGCACCGGGTATAGCCAGCTCACAAGGTAGCCCGGCGCGCTGATAAGTAGGAGGCTAGGGCTCCTGAAGACAGCCGCTACACAACCGTCAGTTCCACGTCCATATAAGGGGTCGTACTGGTGGATGCGAGGCAAGAGGTTGTTGAGCGGCGCCTTGAGCGGGCGCAGGAGAGCACCAAGAAGCCGGTCTATTCGTGTTCGGCTATGGCGGTAAGGGATGACGCTGCCTCAGGCTAGCCCCGGCGGTCGATGCCAGCAGCAGCCCCGCTGCACGGTCGTGCTCGTCGAGGGGCAGGCCGGAATGGCCGGTGCCTTCAGACCATCGAGGTCGCCGAGCCTGGGCCGTCACAGTCGCGACGGCCCAGGTGACTTCAGGGACTCAGCTGTGGGCAGCAGGATGTCCGGCGGGTCAAGGCGGATGCACCGCCGATCGGACTCGCGGGTGTGGCCACGCCAGAGCGTCCACGTGCCGTCCGAGTCCCTGGCCATGCTCATCAGTTACAAGACCGACCACTCACACGTGCTCGGCAGGATCTTCGATTAGGTCCACGCGTTCACCGGAGTCCGGCCGCCCCATCCAGTAGGTCGCCCTGTCGGCGGCCGGCGGCAACCCACACCGCCTAATCACGTGGTTCGGCGGCATGCCGAGGCGACAGTGGGCTCACCGGAGTCCTTGCCTTGGATCATGCCCAACGCAAAGGGCGGTGATGAGCTAGACCACTTTGTGGCCGCTGACGCAGGATCCGTTGGCGAGCTCCCTGCTGCCCGACGGGCAGTCGGCGTTCACTGGATAGGAGCACAATCTCGGCTCATGCACCTACGTCCATGTTCGCGGGCTGGCAGCCTGGGGCTGTCCGCTGGACGCTGCCCCGAAAGAGGCAGGAGCGGAATGGAACGGGTGGTGCGAGCGGCAGAAGCAATGGTTCAGATGGGTGTCGGCGCGCCTGGGCTGTGGCCGGTTGGTGATGGTGCGTGACCCTGGAGGTCGCGGGGTCACGGCTAGGGTCGGGGTCAGATGGGGGTCAAAAGATCTTGAGGCCGGTCTCCGTGGAGGAGAACCGGCCTCTGATCTGGCGTTTTCTGTCGGGGTGGCGGGATTTGAACCCACGACCTCTTCGTCCCGAACGAAGCGCGCTGCCAAGCTGCGCTACACCCCGGTGGTGGCTGCCCGGGAGTTGTACGTTCTCCCGGCGCCTAGTCCACCTTAGCGGATGCTGGGGAGTGCTGCGTCCCTGTTTTTCGGGCGGTGAAGGCGGTCACGGCGCCGGAGGGAGTGAGGGTGATGTTGGTCAGGGCGGCGGTCTCCAGCCAGGTTCGGAGGTCGGTGGCCGTTCCCGGGTTGCCGAAGGCGCCTTGGTGTTGGAGGAGCTCGATCAGGGGGTCTCGGCCGGCGCCCTTGACGACGGTCGCGCCTTGGAGGGTGCCGCCTGGGCGTAGGACTCGGGTCAGTTCCTTGAGGGCGGCTGGTGGGTCCTCCAGGCAGTGGAGGCCGTTGTAGGTGAGGCACCGGTCGAAGGTGGAGGTGGGGAAGGGGAGGTTGTAGATGTCTGCCTGGACGAGGGTTGTCGTCTTGCGGCGGGCCCTCTTGAGCATGGTCCGGGAGAGGTCGGCTGCTACGTGGCGGGGGTTGTCGCGTATGGCCAGGCCTCCGCCGCAGGGGATGTCCAGGGTTAGGGCCGAGGGGTCCTGGGCGGCGATGAGTTCGTGGAGGTGGGCTATGTCGTAGTTCCAGAGGGCGCGGGCTCCCAGGCGGGAGAGGGCGCGGTTCTGGACGGCGAGGTCGTACAAGGCGGGTAGGAAAGGGGCGGTCTTCCAGTTCACCGTCGGGGGACGAGGGTGAGCAGGGAGGCCTCGGGCGGGCAGCAGAAGCGCATGGGGGCCTTGGGGGACGTGCCCAGGCCCGCGGAGACGTGGAGCCAGGAGCCGCGGTGTTTGTGGAGGCCCTTCACGCGGGGGCGGTCGATGCCGCAGTTGGTGGCCAGGGCGCCGTAGAAGGGGACGCAGACCTGGCCGCCGTGGGTGTGGCCGGCCAGGAGGAGGTCGTAGCCGTCGGCGGTGAAGCGGTCGAGGTTGCGGGGTTCCGGGGAGTGCATGATGCCGAGGTGGACGTCGGCCTGGGGGTCGACCGGGCCGGCGATCTTGTCGTAGCGGTCCCGGTTGATGTGGGAGTCGTCGATGCCGCCGAACTCGACGTCCAGTTCGCCGACCTTGAGGCGGCCGATGCGGTTGTTGAGGTCGAGCCAGCCCGCGGCCTGGAGGGAGGAGCCGAGCTCGCGGTAGGGGAGGTCGGGCTCGCGGCGGCGGCGGCCGTAGTCGGACTTGCTCGTGCGCCAGATGTAGCGGAGCGGGTTCTTCAGGACCGGGGAGTACAGGTCGTTGGAGCCGTAGACGAAGACGCCGGGGCGGTCGAGGAGGGGGCCGAGGGCGTCCAGGAAGGGGCCGATGGCGTCGCGGTGGGAGAGGGTGTCGCCGGTGTTGACGACGAGGTCGGGCTCCAGGGCGTCCAGCGACCGGACCCAGTGGATCAGGCGGGACCGCCCGGGCGTGAGGTGCGCGTCGGAGATGTGCAGGATCTTCACCGGGGGGCGGCCCGGCGGCAGCACCGGCACGTCGAAGCGGCGGAGGCGGAACCAGTTCCGCTCGATCAGCGAGGCGTACCCGAAGGTCGCGGCGCCCGCGCCCAGCACTCCCAGCGGTACGGCGTGGATCTTTCGCACGGCTCTCCCTTCTCAGGGTTCCATGCTTTCAGACATGGGCACCGGTCGGTAATCCTGATGAGGCGGAAGGTCGCGGACGGGCATGATGTGGGGCATGACCCTGAAGGAGAAGCTGGAGAGCGATCTGTCGTCCGCGATGAAGGCGCGCGACGAGCTGCGGACGCGCACGCTGCGCATGGTGCTCACGGCGGTGAAGAACGAGGAGGTCGCCGGCAGGCAGTCGCGCACGCTTTCCGACGACGACGTCGTGAAGGTGCTCACGCGGGAGGCGAAGAAGCGGCGGGAGGCCGCGACGGCGTTCGGTGACGCGGGGCGCGAGGCGCAGGCGCAGGCGGAGCGGGACGAGGGCGAGGTCCTGGAGGGGTACCTGCCCGCGCAGCTGTCCGGCGAGGAGCTGACTGCGCTGGTGGCGGACGCGATCGCCGAGACGGGCGCGTCGGGGCCTCGCGCGATGGGGCAGGTCATGAAGTCGGTGAATCCGAAGGTGGCCGGGCGTGCGGAGGGCGGGCGCGTCGCGGCGGAGGTGAAGCGGCAGCTCGCGGAATGAGAAAGGGCCCGGCGTGGCGCCGGGCCCTTTCGCGTCAGTCGCCCTAGTGCGGCCCTCGGCCGCCGCGCTTCTTGCCGCCGCCGCTCACGTAGAGGATGACGGTGGTGCCGGGCGGGACGGAGCTGCCCGCGTCGGGCGAGGTGGACACGACCGTGCCCTTCGGCTGGTCGGAGTCGACGGAGCCGGACGCGACCTGCACCTTCAGGTCGGCGCCCTTGAGCTTGGCGGTGGCGGCCGCGATCGTGAGGCCCTTCACCTGCGGGACGTTCGTGGTGTCGCCGAAGTCGCGGGTCGGGGTCTGGAAGCCGGGCGCGGGCTTGCCCGCCAGGGCGTTGCGCATGGACTGCTGCCACATGCCGCCGGGGATGTCGGCGCCGTAGACGCCGTAGACCTTGTACTGGAAGGGGCCGCGGAAGTCCCAGTAGGCGGTGGCGGCGGCGAGGTTCGGGGTGAACCCGGCGAACACGGCGCAGGTGAACTCTTCACAGGTTCCGGTCTTGCCGGCGGCGGGACGTCCGATGCTGCGTCCGGCGGCGGTGCCCTTGGTGAGGACGCCCTGCAGGATCGAGTTCACCTTGTCGGCGACGTCCTGGTCGAGGGCCTGGTGGCAGTCCTGCTTGGGCAGCTTGAGCTTCTTGCCCTCGGGGTCGACGACCTCGGTCACCGAGACGGGGGCGCAGTACTTGCCGCGGGCGGCGAAGCCGGCGTAGGCGGCGGCGAGGTGCACCATGTCGATGTCGTTGACGCCGAGGACCTGGGACGGGTTCGGCGCCAGGGGGTCGCCGGTGGCCTGCTTCATCCCGAACTTCTCGGCCATCTTGACGGCGTTGCAGACGCCGACGCGCTTCTCCAGGACGGCGTAGAAGGTGTTGACCGAGTGCCAGGTGCCGGTCTTCAGGTCGAAGTTGCCCTGCTCGCTGTCGCCGGCGTTCTTCAGCGTCCAGGAGCCGCCGCCGATCATGGCGTTCTTGACCTTCTTGCCGTCGTACATCCCGGTGTAGCGGCACGGCTGGAACCCGCTGACCGTGGTCTTCTGCGGGGAGTTGATGGTCGTGCTGACCGGGATGCCCTGGTCGATGGCGGCGGCGAGGGTGAAGACCTTGAACGTCGAGCCCGCCGAGACGCCGCTTCCGCCGCCGTGCGCGGAGTCGGCGGGCAGGTTGATGGTCGTCCGGCCCTTGCCGGCGCCGTACCGCTTGCTCAGCCCGATGGCCCGGACCTTGCCCGTCCCGGGCTCGACCATCGCCTCGGCGCCGACGCGGTTGCCGCCGGGGGCGACGGTGCCGCGCAGGGCCCTGTCGACGGCGTGCTGGTCGTCCATGTCGAGCGTGGTGCGGATGGTGTAGCCGCCGCGGTTCAGCTTGTTGACGACGTTCTGCTGCTGCTTCGGCTTGAGCTGCCAGTACTTGCCGTTCGACAGGATGTTGAGCATGTCGTACTTCACGTACTCGCAGAAGTACGGGGCCTTGCTGGTCTCGCAGCCGCCGACCGGGTCGGTGCGGTTCAGCTGGATCGGCTTGGCGGCCTCCGCGTCGGCCTGCGCCTTGGTGATGTGGCCGAGCTGCGCCATCCGGTAGAGGACGACGTCGCGCCGCTTGCGTGCGTCCTTGGGGTTGCGGATGGGGTCGAAGGCGGTGGGGTTCTGGGTGATGCCGGCGAGCAGGGCGGCCTCGCCGAGCCCCAGCTTGGACGCGGGGATGCTGAAGTACCGCTTGGACGCGGCCTGGACGCCGTACGCGCCGGCGCTGAAGTAGGCGACGTTCATGTAGCCCTCAAGGATCTGGTCCTTGGTGAGGCGCTGCTCGATGTCGAGGGCGTACCGGAGCTCGCGCAGCTTGCGTCCGACCGTGGGGGCCGTGACCTCGCGGTACTGCTCCTCGGTCTTGGCGCTGTCGACCAGGAGGTTCTTGACGTACTGCTGGGTGAGGGTGGAGCCGCCCTGCGTCTGCTCGGACTCGACGTTGGAGGCCATCGCGCGGATGGTGCCCTTGAGGTCGAGCGCGCCGTGCTCGTAGAAGCGCGAGTCCTCGATGTCGACCATCGCCTGCCGCATGATGGGGGCGACCTGGTCGAGCCGGACGGACTCGCGGTACTTGTCGAAGAACGTGGCGACCTGCTTGCCGTTCCCGTCGTACATCACCGTCTTCTCGGACGGCGGTGTCGTCTTGAGCCGGCTGTCCATGTCCTCGAAGTTGTTGGCGGCGTCGCGGGCGGTCAGCCCGGCGCTGCCTACGGCGGGAAGCGCGATGAGCGCGACGACGAGGCCCGCCACCACCCCGGCACCTAGCAACCTGAACAGCGTGGACGCGGCCTGGGCCCGATCGTTCTTCGCAACGCGCACGGGGTCTAGGGTACGCGGGACGAGCAGTGCATTAGGGACAGGTCCCCCGCGGTTCGTGCTTTCCGGACCGGCTGATCAGGATCTACGTCCGTTATGCCCTCATCGTGACAACCTGCACGGTGTCTGGCGCGTCAACTACAGGTAACTAGTCCGTTCCGGCGGTATGGCCCCGGTGGGCTATATCGAGAATGGGCCCAACGGGGGCTGTTGAAACGTCCCTCGCTTCCGTAAGTTCTTCCCCACGGCTTTCGTTTGGCGGCCTGACGTCCGCGCCCGTCCGGCCAAGGAGCGCAAATCGACACAGACCCTAGGGGAGTGGGGCCAAGATGTGGATCACGGATTGGACCGCCCGCGCCGCCTGCCGTAACGCGGATCCGGACGCTCTGTTCGTGCAGGGTGCGGCGCAGAACCGAGCCAAGCTCATCTGCCGCGGCTGCCCGGTGCGCACGGAGTGTCTCGCCGACGCTCTCGACAACCGGATCGAGTTCGGCGTGTGGGGCGGGATGACCGAGCGGGAGCGTCGGGCCCTGCTGCGGCGGCGGCCGGATGTGCGCTCGTGGCGCGACCTGCTGGAGACCGCGAAGGAAGAGTACGAGCGGTCGGCGGAGATCGACGAGGAAGAGCTCGTCGTCACCGAGGAACTCGTCGCCAGCTGAGTTCGACGGGTCCCCGGGGCCCGTCCGGCAGCGGTTCGAGGACCGGCACGGTCCAAATAAAGCGTGGCAGGTAGGCCCGTACCACCAATTGGGTACGGGCCTACCGTCACGCCCATTTCAGACTGTTTCCGCTGATCAGAGTGCACAGCGGGTAGAACATCCGGGTATGGCGTCCGAGTCCGGGACGCGTGCGGTTTTCGGCGGGCGTCAGGCGGCGGTGGGGGACGCGGCGGGGGCGGCCAGGTCTTCGCCCACCTGGCGCAGGCCGTCCAGGTCGTGGACGTCCTCCGCCTGCGCCGGGACGGCCGTGACCGGCACGGTCGGGTGCGTGGACGCGAAGTGGTCGCGAAGGCGTTCCTCGCGGGCGGCCAGCTGCATGCGGTCGGTGTGCAGGCGCAGCAGGGCCGCGGTCAGCGTGTGCTCGCCGCGCTCCTCCAGCGTCTCGGCGGCGGCCTGGCTGCGGGCCGCCGAGATGACGTCGCCGGCGGACTCGTGGACGCGGTTGACCACCAGTCCGGCGAGCGGCATCCGCTCCTCGGCGAGGCGTTCGACGAAGTAGGACGCCTCGCGCAGGGCGTCGGGCTCGGGCGCGGCGACGACGAGGAACGCGGTGCCCGGGGTCTGCAGGAGCTTGAACGTCTTCTCGGCGCGCTCCCGGAACCCGCCGAACATGGTGTCGAAGGCGGCGACGAACGTCTGGACGTCGCGCAGCAGCTGGACGCCGAGGACCTTGTTGATGACGCCGGTGAACACGCCGAACCCGGCGCTGATCACCTTGACGCCGAAGCGGCCGCCGGTCTTGGCCGGGGCGGCGAGGATCTTCATGAAGCGGCCGTCGAGGAAGCGGCCCATCCGCTCGGGGGCGTCCAGGAAGTCCAGCGCGTTCCGGGACGGCGGGGTGTCGACGATGATCAGGTCCCAGGCACCGGAGCGGTGCAGCTGCCCGAGCTTCTCCATCGCCATGTACTCCTGCGTGCCCGACAGGCTGGACGACAGCGACTGGTAGAAGGGGTTGGCGAGGATCTGCTTGGCCCGGTCCGGGTCGGCGTGCGCCTCGACGATCTCGTCGAAGGTCCGCTTCATGTCGAGCATCATGGCGTGCAGCTCGCCCTCGCACTCGCCGTCGATCTCGATCCGGCGCGGGTTGTTGTCGAGCTCCGACAGGCCCATGGACTGCGCGAGGCGGCGCGCCGGGTCGACGGTGAGGACGACGACGTCCCGTCCGCGCTCGGCGGCGCGGACGCCGAGCGCGGCGGCCGTGGTGGTCTTGCCGACGCCGCCCGAGCCGCAGCACACGATGATCTTCGTGCGCGGGTCGTCGAGCAGTCCGTCGACGTCGAGCACCGGTGGGGTCTTGCTGGTCTGGCTCATCGGATCACCTCTGCCGGTCGGTCCCCGCCCGCACGGCGGGTCAGTCTCACCCAGGAGACGCCGCGGTGGCGGCCGTAGGCGGTGGAGAGCGCGTGGGCGGGCGCGGTCATGCGGCGCCCTGGTCGCGGAGTGCGGCGGCCAGGTCGTAGAGGCCGGCCAGGTCCATGCCGTCGGAGAGCATGGGGAGGGTGTAGCGGGGCCGGTCGACGGAGTCCAGGCGCTCCTTCTCGCGGCGCTGGAGGGCGGTGCGGCGGGCGTGGTCGGAGGCCTCGCCGGCGAGGACGGCGGCGATCGACTCGGCGTCGTGCTCCAGGCCGGCGGCCTTCACCCCGCGGACGATCTCGTCGGTGTCCAGGGCTCCGGCGGCGGCCACGGCGAGGTCGTCCTCGGTGAGGACGGGCTGGTGCTCCATGTTGACGATCACGCCGCCGACGGGGAGCCCGACCGCGGTGAGGTCGCGGATGCCGTCCATCGTCTCCTGGACGGGCATCTCCTCCAGGAGCGTGACGAAGTGCACCGCGGTCTCGGGGCTGCGGACGACCCTCATCACGGTGTCGGCGTGGTTGCGGACGGGGCCGACCTTGGCGAGGCCGGAGACCTCGTCGTTGACGTTCAGGAACTTCGTGATGCGGCCGGTGGGCGGGGCGTCCATCACGACGGCGTCGTAGACGAACGAGCCGTCCTTCTTCTTGCGGCGCACCGACTCGGACGTCTTGCCGGTGAGGATGACGTCGCGCAGGCCGGGGGCGATGGTGGTGACGAAGTCGACGATGCCGAGCTTGGTCATCGCCTTGCCGGCGCGCTTGAGGTTGTAGAACATCTCGAGGTACTCGATGAGCGCCTCTTCGGTGTCGACGGCGAGCGCGTGGACGTCCCCGCCGTCGGGGGCGACGGCGACGCGGCGCTCCTCGTAGGGCAGGGGCGGGCAGTCGAAGAGCTGGGCGATGCCCTGGCGTCCCTCGACCTCGACGAGCAGCACCTTGCGGCCGCCGGCGGCCAGGGCTAGGGCGAGGGCGGCGGCGACGGTCGTCTTGCCCGTGCCGCCCTTGCCGGTGACCACATGGAGGCGTACGCCGTCCCAGTCGGTGTCTCTCGCGCTCACCCGATCGACCATATCGTTCACTCGTCAAACACTTGAGGGGGCGGTCGCCCTCATGCAAGTGATCCCTGACACGGTTCCCCCGCCCGGATGCTGTCATTCGGCCTGCCCGCGCGGTTAGCTTGAAAACGTGAACCGTGCTACGGACGGTTCCGTCCGGACCCTGACCGGTCCGGACGCCGCCGGAGCTCCGGGGGCGCCTCCCGGGGCCCGGGCCCTCATGCGAAAGAGGTGCCGTGATGGAAGCGGTGGCCCTGATCATCCTGCTCGTCCTCGTCGTCGGCGGCCTGATCGTCCTGTCGTCGTCGATCCGGGTCGTGCAGCAGTTCGAGCACGGGATCGTGTTCCGGTTCGGGCAGGTACAGCGGAACGGGCAGATGCGGCCCGGCGCGGTGCGCACGCCGGGCCTGACGGTGATCGTGCCGATCGCCGAGCGCATGCAGAAGGTCAGCCGGCAGACGATCACGATGGGGGTGCCCGGCCAGGACGGGATCACCCAGGACAACGTGAGCGTCCGCGTCGACGCGGTCGTGTACTTCCGGGTGATCGACCCGGTGAAGGCGATCGTGAACGTGCACAACTACCAGTACGCGGTCTCGCAGGTGGCGCAGACGTCGCTGCGGTCGGTGATCGGGCAGGCCGACATGCAGGAGCTGCTCGGCGAGCGCGAGAAGATCAACATGCGGCTGCGGGCGATCATCGACGAGATCACCGAGGGGCCGTGGGGCATCCTGATCGAGCGGGTCGAGATCAAGGACGTGTCGCTGCCGGAGGGCATGAAGCGGTCGATGGCCCGGCAGGCGGAGGCGGAGCGGGAGCGCCGCGCCCGCATCATCACCGCGGACGGCGAGTTCCAGGCGTCCAAGCGCCTCGCCGCCGCCGCGGAGATCATGTCGCAGGACCCGGCGGCCCTCCAGCTGCGCCTGCTGCAGACGGTCGTGGAGGTCTCCGCCGAGAAGAACAGCACGCTCGTCATGCCGCTGCCGGTGGAGATCCTGCGGTTCTTCGAGCGCGCCGCGGGCGGCTCGGGACGCTCCGAGGACGGCGGCGAGGCCAAGCCCGACCTCGGTGAGCGGCTGGCGAAGGCCGAGGAGGAGCTGGCCAAGGCGGCCGAGCAGTCGTCGTCGCTGGAGTCGGCCGAGGAGGTCCCGCCGGTCATCGGCCTGGACGAGCCCAAGCGCCGCGGGTCCGAGGTGGCCGCGCCGCCGGACGAGCAGCGGCGCGGCATCGGCGGCGGTGCGCCGGAGGCCGCGCAGGAGCAGCGGCCGCCCAGCTGACCGGCGGGCCTCACCCGGCCCGCGGCTGAGGTGCGGCGGTCGCCGCGTCCGGCGCGGCCTCGGGCATGGTCAGGCGCCGGACGCCCGGTACCGCTGCCGTGCCCAGGCAGGCGGCGCCGACCAGCACGGCCGCCGTCCACAGCGGGACGGAGGGGCCCCAGGCGGAGGCGGCCCACGGTGCGAGCGCGTAGCCGAGGGGCGCCGCGGCCAGCGACAGCAGCCAGTCGTAGGACGTCACCCGGGCCAGCGCCTGCGGTGGGATGGTCATCTGCACGACGGTCTCCCAGGTCGGGTTGAGGACGCCGAGCCCGGTCAGCGCCAGCCCGTACGCGGCGACGAGCAGGGGCGCGGGCGCGGCGACGGCGAACAGGGCGAGGGGCAGGGCCAGCGCGGCCAGGCCCACGTTCGCGACGAGGACGGGACGGCGCGGACGGACGCGGGCGGCCAGCAGCGCCCCGGCGACGAGCCCGGCGGCGCCGACCTGGAGGGTCGCGATCCAGACCCCCTCGCCGCCGAGCCGCTCGACGGCGAGGGCGGGGCCGAGGGTGAGCAGGACGGCGGACGTGCCGTTCCAGACGCCGTGCGCGATCAGGCTCGTCCAGTACCAGTCGCGCGAGCGGACCTCCGACCAGCCCTCCGCCAGGTCGGCGCGCAGCGAGCGCCGCGGGATCGGGACGTGCCGGACGCGCGCCAGGGCGAGGAGCGCCGCGCTCGCGGCGAACGACGCCGAGTCCAGCAGGAACGTCCAGCCGGGTCCGATGGTCAGCACGAAGGCGCCGGCGAGGGCGGGGCCGGCCAGGCGGGTGGCGCCGTTGGCGACGCCCATCAGGGAGTTGGCCTTCTGGAGCCCGGACGGCTCGACGGTGCCGGCGATCAGGGGCGAGACGGTCGGCGTCTGGAAGGCCGAGGCCGCGCCGCCGATCACCTGGGCGGCGGCGAGGTGCCACAGCCGCGGCTCGCCGCTCAGGAGTTCCAGTGCCGCGAACAGTTGCGCCGCGGCACCGGCGAGGTCGGTCGTGAGGGCGACGCCGCGCGCGTTGAACCGGTCGGCGAGCACGCCCCCGAGGGGCAGCAGGAGCAGGCGCGGCACCATCGCGCAGCCGAGCACGAGGGCGAGCGCGGACGTGGAGCCCGTCGCCCGCAGGACGGCGAGCGCGAGCGCGGCGGGGATGGCGGCGTCCCCGGTCAGGGACAGGACGCGGGCGGCGAACAGCAGCCGGAAGTCCCGGCCGCGCAGGGGATGGGTCATGGTCGGACAATGTACTTCGTCACCGAACTAATCGGCAACGAATTATTCGCCACCGAACCAGGAAACCGACTACGATCCCCGCATGGGCGACAGGGACCGGACCGACGACCACGTGGAGCGGTGGGCGCCGATCGTGCCCGACCTCGATCCCGACATCGAGGGCGCCGTCACCCGGATGATCTTCTTCGTCAAGCACATCCGGCAGATGCGCGAGGAACTCCTCGCCGCCTCGGGCCTGCAGCGGCACGAGTTCGACACGCTGCACGCGCTCGCCGGGCGCCACGGCACCGCCGCGCCCTCCCGGCTCGCCGCCGACCTCGCCATGCCCCCGAACTCGATCACCGGACGGCTGGACGCGCTGGAGCGCCGCGGCTTCGTCCGCCGGTCCCCCTCCGCCACCGACCGCCGCCGCGTCGTCGTCGAGTTGACCCCCGCCGGACGCTCCGCCTGGCGCGACGCCATGGACGGCCTGGGCGTCGAGGAGACCCGCCTGCTCGGCGCCCTCGATCCCGCCGAGCGCCGCACTCTCGCGGACCTCCTTCGCCGTGTCATGCTCCGCGCCGAACACCCCGCCGACCCGCCAGAAGGCCCTATGGGGTGAGGACCAGCCGTCCGCGCAGGCCGCCCGCGTCCAGGCGCTCGTGGGCTCTGGATGCCTCGGCGAGTGGGAGGGCGTCGGCGACGCGGGGGGTGAGGCGGCCCTCGTCCGCCAGTGCGGAGAGCGCGGCCAGCTGCGCGGCGTCCGCGCGTATCCACACGTTGTGGACGGTGATCCCGCGCAGCGGAAGCGGCGTGGCCGGACCGCCGTTGACCGCCGCGAACGCACCGCCGTTCCGGACGGCGTCGAGGGCCGCGACCGAGAGGAGGGCGGCGTCGAGGGCGCCGTCCACGCCGCCCGGTACGAGCGCGCGGACGCCGTCCCCGAGGTGCGCGCCGCGCGGGACGAACATCTCCGCGCCGAAACCGCGTACCAGCGCCTCGTCGGACGCGGATGCCGCGGCGACGACGCGAAGTCCCCGGTGGGCGGCCAGTTCCACCGCGTAGCCGCCGACGGCGCCCGCGGCTCCGGTGACGAGCAGCGTCGCTCCCGAGGGCAGGTCGAGGAGGTCGAGGGCCTGCCAGGCGGTCAGCCCGTTCAACGGGATCGTCGCCGCCTCGGCGGCCGGGACCGACCGCGGCGCGGGCGCGACGGCGTCCGCGTCCAGGACGATCGCGTCCGCGTAGGCGCCCAGCGGCACGTCGAGCCGGTCCTTCAGGCCGATGACCTCCTCGCCGGGGGCGATTAGGGTCACACCCTCCCCGACCGCGTCGACGGTGCCGGCGACGTCCCAGCCGATGCCGGCAGCGGGCCGCGAACCGAACGGCGGCATCAGTCCCGCGCCGGCGAGCGCCCCCGAGCGGGTGGCGGCGTCGACCGGGTTGACCGCCGCGGCCGCCACCCGGATCCGCACCTGGCCGGGCCCCGGGACGGGCACCGGAACGTCGGCGAGCTCCAGCGCATCGGGCCCGCCGGGTGTCCTCACGATGATCGCGCGCATGGCAGAACTCCCTGGACGAAGTGGGCAGGTGTGCGGGGAACCCCGCACCGGCCACTGTCGCCGGAACAGCCGCGGGCCGGAAGAAGTTACTTCGGAGTGCGTTCGGCACCCGGAGGTGAACCCGCGGCATGGCCACGATGACGGCGGCGGAGCGTCGCGAGCAGGAGAAGGCGGCGTTCGACGCCTACATGGACGAGTGCCCGACCCATCAGCTGATGGGGATCATCGGCAACAAATGGAGCATGCTGGTCCTCACGGACCTGGCGCACGGCACACGCAGGTACGCAGAGGTCGGCAGGGCGCTCCCGGGCGTCAGCGCGAAGATGCTCACGCAGACGCTCCGCTCCCTGGAGCGGGACGGTTTCGTGGCGCGGAGCGTGACTCCGTCCGTGCCCGTCCAGGTCGAGTACACCCTGACCCTTCTGGGCGAACGGATCGTGCCTCTGCTCGCCTCCATCCGGGGGTGGGCCGACCGGCACATCGGCGAGATTCACGCGGCGCGCGAGCGGTACGGCGAGGAGGCCGGTCAGGCGGCCGGGGCGGACGGCCGATCGCTAGGGTGAGGGCCATGAAGAAGTGGGAGTACGCGACCGTTCCGCTGCTGGTGCACGCGACCAAGCAGATCCTCGACAACTGGGGCCAGGACGGGTGGGAGCTCGTCACCGTCCTGCCGGGGCCGAACCCCGAGAACCTCGTCGCCTACTTCAAGCGCGAAGTCGAGTAGCGGCTGCCCTGTCGGAACAGCCCCGTCGTAACGGACCTCAACGAGGAGGAATGGGCGATGAGCACGCCTGAAGAGCGCATCCGCGAGCTCGGCATCGAGCTGCCGGAGGTCGTCCCGCCGGTCGCGTCCTACGTGCCGACGGCGCGGACGGGGTCGCTCGTCTACACCGCCGGCCAGATCCCGCTGGTCAAGGGCGAGCTGGGCGCCACCGGGAAGGTGGGCGCCGAGGTCAGCGCGCAGGAGGCGGCCCGGCAGGCGCGGATCTGCGCCCTGAACGCGATCGCCGCGCTGAAGGCGGAGGTCGGCGAGCTGTCGCGGATCGTGCGGATCGTGAAGGTCGTCGGGTTCGTCGCCAGCGCGCCGGACTTCCACGGCCAGCCGCAGGTGGTCGACGGGGCGAGCGATCTGCTGGCCGAGGTGTTCGGGGACGCGGGAAGGCACGCGCGCAGCGCCGTCGGCGTCGCCGTCCTGCCGCGGGACGTGCCGGTCGAGGTGGAGCTGATCGCCGAGGTGGCGTGAGGCGCCGGGCTTGACGGAACGCCATTCGGTATGTCCGAATGGCTCGCCATGGGGATCACCAACGGACTCAAGCTGCCCGAGTCGTTCCGGGGGCAGGTCGAGGACATCCTGGAAGGCCGGGCCGAGCCGGTGGCCGCCAAGGACGCGGCGACCGTGGTCGTGCTGCGCGACCACGGCGAGCACGGGCTCCAGGCGTTCATGCTGCGCCGCGTCCGGTCGATGGCGTTCGCGCCCGGCGCCTACGTGTTCCCCGGCGGCTCGGTCGACCCGCGCGACGGGGAGGCGGCGCTGGCGTGGTCCGGGCCGTCCCCCGCCGAGTGGGGCAAGGCGTTCGACGCGGACGAGACGCTCGCCCGCGAGCTGGTCTGCGCGGCGGTCCGGGAGACGTTCGAGGAGACGCTCGTGCTGCTCGCCGGTCCGACCGCGGAGACGGTCGTGGGCGACACGCGCGGCGACGACTGGGAGGCCGACCGGCAGGCGCTGCTGGACCGCTCCCAGTCGTTCGGGGGGTTCCTCGACCGGCGCGGCCTCGTGCTGCGCTCGGACCTGCTGCGCCCGTGGGCGCACTGGATCACCCCGAAGATCGAGCGCAGGCGCTACGACACCCGCTTCTTCGTCGCCGCGATGCCGGCGGGGCAGCGGGCCAGGGACGTCAGCACCGAGGCCGACCAGGTCGCCTGGGTGAGCCCGGGGGAGGCCGCCGAGCGGGCCGCGCGCGGCGAGTGGATGATGCTGCCGCCGACGATCGCGACGCTGGCGGAGCTCGCCGAGTTCGCGACGGTGGCCGACGTGCTGGCCGCGCGGCGCGAGATCGTCGTGCACGAGCCGGTCGCCGAGATCATCGACGGGGACGCCTACCTCGTCCTGCCCGAGGGCGTCGCGCGGCACTACCCGCAGGGCTGAGGAAGGTGACCCGCCGGGTGCCGCTGAGCCAGGCCGTCCTGCGGCGGCTGGCGGGCACCTCCGCGCTCCGGCGGCTGGAGCGTCTCGGCTGGAACCCGGCCCGTCACCCCGATCGCGCCTCGGGCAGGATGGGGGACATGACGGAGATCGACGGGATGGGTACCGAACGGGCGACCTGCGTGCTCGCCCCGAACCCGTCCGCCATGACCCTGGACGGCACCAACACCTGGATCATCGCCGAGCCCGGTGCCGCCGAGGCCGTCGTCGTCGACCCCGGGCCGAAGGACGGCGAGCACCTGCGGCGCGTCCTGGAGACGGTGCAGGCGCAGGGGCGGCGGGTCGGTCTCGTCCTGCTCACCCACGGGCACCCCGACCACTCCGCGGGCGCCGCGAAGTTCGCGAAGCTGGCGGGCGGCGGGGTCAAGGTGCGGGCGCTGGACCCCCGGCACCGGCTCGGCGACGAGGGCCTCGCGGAGGGCGACGTCGTCACCACGGGCGGCCTGGAGCTGCGGATCATGGAGACGCCGGGCCACAGCGACGACTCGCTGACGTTCTGGCTGCCGGCCGACGGCGCCGTCCTGACCGGCGACACCGTCCTCGGGTACGGGACGACCGTGCTGGAGGGGAGGCTCGGCGACTACCTCGGCTCGCTCGACCGGCTCCGCCGGTTCTCCGCCGACAGGGGGGCCGCGACCATCCTCCCCGGTCACGGGCCCAGGCTGGACGACCCCGTCGCCGTCCTCGACCACTACATCGACCACCGCCGCGAGCGCCTCGCCCAGGTCGAGGCCGCCGTCGCCGCGGGCGCCCGCACGGCGCGGGAGGTCGTCGAGCGCGTCTACGCCGACGTGGACAGGTCCCTGTGGCCCGCGGCCGAGTGGTCGGTCCAGTCCCAGCTCGACTACCTCGCCGAGCGCGGGGCCATCTGACCCCCGCGCTACTTCGAGCGCTTGCGGAGGCGCTCGATGTCGAGGATCACGACGGCGCGGGCCTCGATGCGCAGCCAGTTGCGCTGCGCGAAGTCGGCGAGGGCCTTGTTGACCGTCTCGCGGGACGCGCCGACGAGCTGCGCCAGTTCCTCCTGGGTGAGGTCGTGGTGGACGTGCAGGCCCGCCTCCGACGGCTGGCCGAAGCGCTCCGCGAGGTCGAGCAGCGCCTTGGCGACGCGCCCGGGCACGTCGGTGAAGACCAGGTCGGCCATCACGTCGTTGGTCTTGCGGAGCCGCTGCGCGAGCGCGCGGAGCAGCTGCACGGCGACCTCGGGGTGGCCGGTGAGCCAGGGCCGCAGGTCGTCGTGGCCGAGCCCGGCGAGGCGGCACTCGGTGACCGCGATGGCGCTCGCGGTGCGGGGACGCGGGTCGAACAGCGACAGCTCGCCGAACATCTCGCTCGGGCCGAGCACGCTCAGCAGGTTCTCGCGCCCGTCCGGCGCCGTCCGGGTCAGCTTGATCTTTCCTTCGAGGACGACGTAGAGCCGGTCCCCGGTCTCGCCCTCGTTGAACAGCGTCTGTCCGCGGGCGAGACGCACCTCGGTCACGTTGGCGCGCAGCGCCTTGGCACCCTGCTCGTCGAGAGCCTCGAAGAGCGGAGCTCTGCTCAGAACGTCCACGTCGCGATCGGTCACGCCATTCCTCCTCGGAACACCTACTTGCCTAGTGTGACGTACGTCCCACCGCGTACGTGAAGGCAGGGTCACGGCGCGCCGAAACGCGGGACCAGGGGTGATCCGTCCCGGGGGGCGGCCCCGATCCCGTTCGCCCAGTGTACGGACCGCCGGGTGAATGCCATCACACCGGTCTCATCGCCCGTTACGGGATGGCCCGGGCAGGGAAGCGGCCGTGCCTTAACCTGAGCGGATGCAGACGTCCGAGCCCGGGCCCACACCGCGCCGCCTGCCCAGGGGGCGCCACGCGCTGTCGCGCTCGGAGGTCGAGCGGGTGCACCGCGACCGGCTGTGCGGGGCCATGGCGGCGGCGATGGCGGAGAAGGGGTTCGTCGGGACGTCGGTGGAGGACGTCCTGAAGCGGGCCAGGGTGTCCCGGCAGAGCTTCTACGCGCTGTTCTCGTCCAAGCTCGACTGCTTCATGGCCGCCTTCGACCAGGCGGGCGCTCTGCTGTACCTCCAGTTGGAGGCGGCGGCGCAGGGCGAGGGCGGCGCGGGCGAACGGGGGGCGGCGCAGGGCGAGGGCGACGCGGCGGAGCGGTTCGAGCGCGTCTTCACCGCCTATCTGGAGGCGCTCGCGTTGGAACCCGGGTACGCGCGGCTGTTCCTGGTGGAGGTGTACGCGGCGGGCCCGGAGGCCGTCCGGCGGCGGGCGCGCATCCAGCGCGGTCTGGCGGCGAGCCTCGCGGACCTCATGGGCGTGACGGGCGACGCCGGCCGGTTCGCCTGTGAGGTCATCGTGTCGGCGGTGAGTTCGATGGTGACTCCGGCTGTGGCGGCGGGCGACATGGAGGCGCTGCGCGCGGTCAGGGCCCCCGTCATGGAGCACGTGCGGCTCCTGCTGCGCTCGGGCGTCATGGACGCCTGATGCCGACCAGCGTGGTCGCGGTGCCGCGCGCGGGCGGGAGCGTGAGGGTGAGCCGCCCGGACGGGCCGGCGGCGGTCCTGATGACCTTGTGCGTGCGCCCGCGCGTCACGCTGATGACGACGCGGGCGCCGGGGCGGTAGGACGCGGGGGTCGTGACGGTGGCCGCCCCGGCGGCGCGCAGGGCGAACCCGGTCGCGGAGGCGTCCGTCAGCGCGCTGAACTGCTGGGCCTTCGGCCGCTTGAGCGAGACGGTCCAGCCCCACTGCGTCCAGGCCGGGTCGACCGAACGGTAGGAGATCTTCGCGGGCGGGTGCGGCGGGGCGGCGAACGTCCGCATCAGCGGGCCGATGTGCCGCCGCAGGTCGCGAGCCCAGTACGGGAAGGTGTGGGTACCGAGCACGTAGTCGTCGTAGTGGCTGGGGATCTCCAGCGCGTCCAGCCGCCGGTGGAAGCTGGCGGTCGAGGCGTGCGTGAGGGCCTCGATGCCGATCGCGGCCGGATCGGGGACGGGCGGGTCGAGCGGCCCGGGGATGCCCGTGGCCGTGTAGAGGGCGAGCCGCATCCCGCGCAGGTTGGGCGCGAGGGTCGCCGGGTCGTGGCCGCGCCAGTTGGTCGCGTTCGTCAGCCGGGAGCCGAAGACCGCGTCAGGGCTCACGCCGTCGTCGAAGGCCGCGACGTAGGACACGACCCCGGTCGCGCCGACCGAGACGACGGGGTCGTAGGCGATGTCGGGCGCGCCCGAGAACGCCGCCGCGGACACGAACAGCTCGGGGTGGCGGGCGGCGTAGCTCATCGCCCCGAAGCCGCCCTGCGACAGGCCCGTGACGGCCCGGCCCTCCCGCCGGGGCACGGTGCGCAGGTTCCGGTCGATCCAGGGGATGAGCTGGGCGACGTGGAAGGTCTCCCACCTGGACGGCCCGAGCTCGGTGCGCGGGTCGGCCCAGTCGGTGTACCAGCCGCCGCCGTTGCCGTCGAAGCCCCCGTCCGGCATGACGGTGATCAGCGGCCTTCCGGCGGTGGTCCGCTCGGCGTCGCCGCGGTCGACCCAGTCCGAGGCGCGCCCGGACGTCCCGTGGAACAGGTACAGGACGGGGAAGCGGGAGCCGGGACGCCGGTCGTAGCCGGTCGGCAGCAGGACGCGCACGTCCACGGCCCGCCCCAGTGCGGCCGTGCTGACGCGAAGCGCGTACTGGCGGTCGTCGATGCGCCGCACGTTCACGACGTGGATGCCGCCGGAGTCGGTGAACCGGACCGCCGGTCCGGCCGCGTGGGCGGGCGCGGCGAGTCCCGTGGAGGCCGTGGCGAGGGTCAGGGCGATCGCGAGGGCTCGGGTGCGGATGGGGGACCTCCTCGGACGTGCCGGTCAGCGGCCTCGGCGGGGCGGCGGGGCCGGTCGGGCTGGACGCGCAGCGTCGTGATCACGGTCGCGAGCATCTCGTAGTGGGCGGCGAGCATGGTCAGCTCGACGCACTCGCCCTCGGTGAGGTGGGTGCGCAGCCGCGTCCAGGTCTCGTCGTCCAGGTCCTGCTCGGCGTGCAGGCGGTCGGCGGCGGTGAGGATCGCCCGCTCGCGCGGCGTCCACCCGTCGGCGTCCGGGCCCGCCTTGAGCCGCTCCACGTCCGGCTCGCGCACGCCCGCGCGGCGCGCGAGCCGGACGTGGTGGCCGAACTCGTAGCGGCAGTCGCGCAGGTGGGCGACGCGCAGGATCACCAGTTCGGTGTCACGGCGCGGCAGGGTGCCGCCGGGCATGAGCCGCCCGGCGAACCACAGCCAGCCGCGGAACAGCCCGCGGCGGCGCGCCAGGGTCAGGAACAGGTTCGGCGGCCCGGTCCCGGCGGCCCGGCCCGCGACGCGGCAGGCGAGCCAGTTGACCACTCCCACCTCGCGGATCCCGCCGGGAGTGGCGCGGGGCGCTGTCACCGCCCGGTGTCCGGCTGCGGTGTCGTCAGCTCCACCCGCTCGTTCCTGGCGATCTCCAGGATGTCGCGCAGCCCGCGCTGGACGAGATGGTCGGCGACCGGCTGCACCGCCATCCGGACCGGCAGGACGCCGCCCACCCACCAGGGGGCGACGATCCGCCTGGACCGGCGGGCGATCCCGCGCTCCAGCGCGTCGATCCCCACCTTCAGCGGCGTGACGCCGAAGGCCAGGCTGCTCCGGGGCGACGCGTCCATCAGGGCGGACGCGGCCTCGGTGCCGAACCCGCGGCGCGTCATGTCGGTGTCGAGCTCGGCGAAGTACGCGACACCGGCCTTGGCGCCCCACGGGCGCAGTTCGGCCCGCAGCGTGTTGCCCAGCGCCTCCACCGCGGCCTTGGAAGCGCTGTAGGCGCCCAGCAGGGGCGCGTTGACGGCCGCGGCCAGGGACGACACGGCCAGTGCGTAACCGCGTTCATGGCTGAGGTGAGGCCCGGCCGCGCGCAGCGTGTTGTAGACGCCCAGCACGTTGACCCGCACGCTCTGCTCCATGACGGACGGGTCGCCGCCGATGACCGGCATCTGCGCGGCCACGCCCGCGTTGGCGACGACCACGTCCAGGCCGCCCAGTTCCCGGACGGCGCCGTCGACGACGTCCTCGACCGTGCCGCGGTCGGTCACGTCGCACGTCCACCAGGGCGCCGTCCCGCACCCGGCGGCGACGTCCGAGAGGAGGTCGGGCTCCAGGCCGGCGAGCGCCACGCGCGCGCCGCGTTCGTGCAGCCGGGCGGCGAGCGCCGCGCCGATGCCCCGTGCGGCGCCGGTGATCAGCACGCGCCTCCCGGCGAGGGTCGCCGTCCAGCGGGACGAGTCCAGGATCATGCGGCGACCCTAACATCGGGGAACAAGCCTGTCTTTTTAAGATTGCCCATAAATCCCCGTAATTCAGGCGCGAGTCGGGTGTCTACTCCTTCGGTGAGCAAGCGACCTCCGAAGGTTGTGGTGAGATGCGGGCCTTGGGTTGGATGGCGTGGTGGTAGCGGGCGTGGGAACGCGGCCGGACGCCGACCTTCTGGCGGCGGCCGGAGAGGGCGACGAGGATGCCTCGGACGAGCTGTTCCGGCGGCACCACACGGCGGTCCTGCGGTACGCGCGCGGGCTGGTCCGCGACCAGCACCTCGCCGAGGACCTGACGAGCGAGGCGTTCACCCGCACGTTCGCGGCGATGCGCCAGGGCGGCGGGCCCCGGGACGCGTGCCGGCCCTACCTCTACACCGTCGTGCGGAACACGGCCACCGACTGGGCGCGCGGCGCCCGTCGCACCGTCGTGACCGACGAGGTCGCCGAGTGGGCGTCGGAATCCGAGGACGAGCCACCGGACGTCGACGAACTGGACGCGCTCGTCCGCGCGTTTCGGTCGCTGCCCGAAAGGTGGCAGACCGTCCTCTGGTACACGGTCATCGAGGACGAGCCCGTCGGGCAGGTCGCGGAGCTGCTCGGGATGGAGAAGGGCGCGGTCTCCCAGCTCGCGTTCCGGGCACGCGAAGGGCTCCGGCAGGCATTCCTCGTCGCCGGCTCCGGCGGGCGCCCCGAATGCGCGGAGTTCACCGCCCAGCTCGCCGCGAGCGTCCGCCGTCCCGGTCGCCGGCGGAGCCGAGCCCTGCGCCGGCATCTGGAGTCCTGCGAGGAGTGCGCGCGGGCCTCCAAGGAGATGGCCGACCTCAACGGGCGGCTGCGGCGCGCCCTGCCGATCGGCGCCGTCCTGCTGGGGGCGCCGTCGGCGCCGCTCGGCTCGCTCGGGCCCCTCGCCCCGGCGGCGTCCCTGCCCGGCTGGACCCTACCGGCCGCGGTGGCCGGCGGCGTCGCCACCGGCATCATGATCATCCTGTTCACCACGGTCGGCGGCGGTCCGGGCGAGGACCCGCGCGCCGCACCGCCCCCGACGACGCCCGCTCCGGCCGGCTCGGCACCGGCCGACGCCGCCCCGCCCGACTACACCGTCGGCACCCGCTCCCCCGGAAGCGGCGCCCGGGTTCGAGGGGGCGGAGGCGACGGTGCGGCGTCCGGTGCGGGCCCCTTCCACGTGCGGAACACGACGCTGCAATCGTGCCTGGCGCCCAGCGGAACGTCCGTCGTACAGCGCTCCTGCACCGCCCGGGCGACCGGGTGGAAGCGCAGGAGCACCGCCGGCGGCTTCACGTTGACGAGCAGCTCCACCGGCCGATGCCTGAGCCGAGGGACGCCTGCCGCGGGCGTCCCTTGGGAGGGCGGAAGCGAGTACTCGGTGGTCATGGCGCCCTGCGGCGGCTCGAACCAGGTCTGGAAGCTGGTGCGGTTCGCGCCGTCGGTGTACCGGCTCGCCAACGGCGACGGCTACTACCTCCAGGCGAGCTGGTCGGGCCTGAAGCCGGTGACGCTGAAACCGTCCTCCTACGCGGGCATGGCGGCCCAGGGCTGGGCCGTCGAAGCCGCCGGATGACCCCACCGGCGGTCACCCGTAGTTGAGGCGGTCGCGTGCGGCGGCGGGTTCGGCGGCGGGTTCGGCGTTGAGGGCGAGCCACGCGCGCAGCGCCATGTGCAGCTCCAGCCGGTCCGACGTCGCGTGCACGGCGTCGCCGAACAGGTCGTCGAGCTGCCGTAGCCGGTACCGGACGGTCTGCGGGTGCAGGTGCAGGTGACCTGACACCTCCGTGGCGTTGAACCCGTGCTCCAGGCAGGCCAGCAGCGTCTCGGCGAGCCGGTAGCGCTGCGCCGGACGCGCGCTCAGCAGCGGCGCGAGCCTGCGGGCGATCACCTTCTCCACCAGCGGCCGCTCCCGCATCATCACCAGGATCGGCATGTGCCGCTCGGCCGGGATGGGCGTCGCGCCGCCGATCAGGCCCTGGCAGGCCAGTGCCAGGGTCTCGCGCGCCAGCCGCAGGGACGTCCCGACCTCGCCGATCCCGACCGCCGGGCCGATCGCGGCAGTCCAGCCGTGCAGCTGCCGCTCCAGCATCCGGGCGCGGCCGGGGCCCTCCGGATCCGGGACGACCAGGCAGGGCTCCCCCAGGTGCAGGCCCAGCAGGACGTCCGGCGGCAGCGACGGGTGCCGCGCGTCGGAGCCGTGCTCGCGGAGGGCGACGGCCGCTAACGTGCGGGGCAGAGCCCAGTCCGCCTCGCGCGCGGCCCCCTTGAGGTCCGCCGGGGACGCGCCCTGCAGCAGCAGGTCGAGCAGGTGCCGCCGGTGGTCCTGCAGGGCGCCCGCGGCCCGCGCGGCGGCGTCCGCGTGGCCCTCGGCGACGATCGCCGCCAGCTGGTTCAGGTAGTCCAGCGCCGCGTTGGCGATGGCCGCGATGATCGCCGGGCTCGTGCGGCAGCCCATCCGCTCGGCGCGGTCGGTGAGCCGCTCGACGGCCAGGCCCGTCCCGATCCGCGTCGCCGCCTGCCAGGAGTCCAGCGTCCGCCCCTCGCTGGCCTCGCCGACCCCGATCTGCCGCCAGAACTCCACGATGTCCGCCGAGGGCGCGGCGGGGTCGGCCATGAGCTCCAGGAAGTGCCCGATGGCGCACCGCACGCCCAGCTGCATCGCCTTGGCGTAGCGGGGATCGTGCGGCCGGACGAACTCCGGCAGCCGCCTCTCGATCCGGCGCACCGCCTCCGCGGCGATGCCGGGAACGTGCTCGCGAAGATCACCCGCGATCCGGGCGGCGCCCTCGAACGACAGGTCGAGCTCGATCCGGCGCACCGGAAGGCGGACCACCTGGCTGAGGTCGGACATGAGAACTCCTTCGGGGACGTCGTGCCCGTGGAGACGGCCCGCCGCCGCTCCGATTACGCGGGTCGGCGCGACTTTCTCGTTCGGCCGGAACGACGCCGCGAGGCTCTAGGCTGGCCGGTATGGCGACGGAGGCGTCCCCGAAGGCGCGGGCTCGTAAGTGGAAGGACGAGACGCGGCTGGGGCTGGTGCGGCGGGCGCGCCGGATCAACCGGATCCTGGCCGAGACGTACCCGGACGCGCACTGCGAGCTGAACTTCGGCACCCCGTTCCAGCTCCTGGTCGCGACCGTGCTGTCGGCGCAGACCACCGACATGCGGGTCAACCTGACCACGCCGGCGCTGTTCGCCAAGTACCCCACCCCTGAGGACCTGGCCGCCGCCGACCCCGAGGACGTCGAGGCGATCCTGAAGCCCACCGGGTTCTTCCGCGCCAAGACCAAGTCCGTCATGGGGCTGTCGGCCGCACTGCGCGACCGGTTCGACGGCGAGGTCCCCGGACGCCTCGAAGACCTCGTGAAGCTGCCCGGTGTCGGACGCAAGACGGCCAACGTCGTCCTGGGCAACGCGTTCGACGTCCCCGGCATCACCGTCGACACCCACTTCGGCCGCCTGGCCCGGCGCTTCGGCTGGACGGCCGAGGACGACCCCGTGAAGGTGGAAGAGGAGATCGGCGCCCTCATCCCGCGCAAGGACTGGACGATGCTGTCCCACCGGCTGATCTGGCACGGACGCCGGATCTGCCACGCGCGCCGTCCCGCCTGCGGGGCGTGTCCGCTGGCGCGGCTGTGCCCGTCCTTCGGCGAGGGGCCGGTGGACGAGGAGACGGCGCGCAAGCTCGTCAAGCCCGGACCGTTCTCGTGAGCGGTTCTCCCGACGGCCCCGGGAAGGAACGGGGCCGTTCCGGAGTTGGGACCGACGTGACCGACGCCGCCCCCGACTGCCCCGCCTGGCTCGACCGCTTCCGCGCGGAGGCGCCGAAACTGCCCGTGCCGCCCGTGTTCCGGCCCGCCCCCGCCGCCCGCGCCGCCGCCGTCCTGATCCTGTTCGGCGAGGGACCGGCCGGCCCGGACATCCTTCTCACCGAGCGCGCCGCCACCCTCAACAAGCACGCCGGGCAGCCCGCCTTCCCCGGCGGCCGCATCGACCCCGGCGACGACGGCCCGGTCGCGGCGGCGCTGCGCGAGGCATGGGAGGAGACCGGCGTCGAGCCGTCCGGCGTGGACGTGCTGTGCACGCTGCCGGAGCTGTACCTGTCGCACAGCGAGCACCGGGTCACGCCCGTCGCCGGCTGGTGGCGCGCGCCGTCGGATGTCGCGCCCGGCCATCCCGGGGAGGTCGCGACGGTCGCGCGGGTCCCGGTCAGCGAGCTGGTCGACCCGGCGAACCGGGTGATGGTGAGGCACCCGTCCGGGATCCGGGTCGGTCCCGCGTTCCACGTCCGGGACATGCTCGTGTGGGGGTTCACGGCCGCGCTGCTGACCCAGGTGCTGGGTGCGGGCGGCTGGGACCGGCCGTGGGACACCTCCCGCGTCGAGGACCTGCCGGAGGACGTCGTGAGCCTCGCCGCCCGCGATCGAGGAGTGGGCGATCGAGAGGTGGACGTCGCCGCGCGCGACTGAGCGGGTGAGCCTCGCCGCACGCGGCTGAGGCGTCTCGTCGTTTCCCACGAAATCGCCCGGTCCGCCTGGCGGCCGCTCGGCCGCAGGTCAGGCGGGCGTTCGCGGTGGGTACGGCCGTCGTCACGGTCACGTGTCACCCCCGGCGGCTATCCGGCGCGCCTCAAACTGGTCCATCGAGGGGACGTGAAGCAGCGGCGCGGACCTATACGGTGAAGCGGTGCTGCACGACCACATTCTCGATCTGATCCTGCTCGTGCTCGTCGTGCTGTTCGGAGTCTCGGGCTACCGGCAGGGCTTCATCGTGAGCCTGCTGAGTTTCGTCGGCTTCGTCGGCGGCGGCGTCATCGGGGTCCTGATCGCGCCGCCGATCGCCGAGGCCGCGGTGGACGGCGCCGCGCAGCAGGCGCTGCTCGCCATCGTGGTCGCGTTCCTGTCCGCCACCCTCGGGCAGCTCGTCGCCTCGTCCGTCGGCGCCGTCCTGCGCAACCGGGTGACCGGGATGAACGCCCGCACCGCCGACGCGGTCGGCGGCACGTTCGTCAGCGCGCTGTCGCTGCTGGTCGTCGCCTGGTTCTTCGGCAGCCTGGTCGCCAACTCCGAGTTCAAGCCCGTCCGAACGCAGGTCAAGGGCTCCTCGATCATCAACGGCATCAACGACGTGATGCCCTCGCAGGCGCAGACGTGGTTCGCCTCGTTCCAGGGGTTCGTCAAGAGCAGCGAGTTCCCGCAGGTCTTCAACGGCCTCGGCGGCGAGTCGGTGGTGCAGGTGCCGCCGCCGGACGAGTCCGTCCTGAGCACCCGGGGCCTGAGGGCCGCCAAGAACAGCATCGTGAAGGTGGTCAGCACGGCGCCGCAGTGCCAGCGCCGCATCGAGGGCACCGGGTTCGTGTTCGCGCCGCAGCACATCATGACCAACGCGCACGTCGTCGCGGGCGCGCGCGGCTCCTCGGTGGTGGCGACGATCAACGGCGACACCAACCGCGGGCGGGTCGTGCTGTACGACCCGAAGCGCGACGTCGCCGTCCTGTACGTGCCGGGGCTGAAGGCGCCGGCGCTGGAGTTCGCCAAGGAGGCCCGCGTCCGCGACGACGCGATCATCGCCGGGTTCCCGAAGAACCAGCCGTTCACGCCCGGGGCGGCCCGGATCCGCGCCCGGCAGACGGCGCGCGGGCCCGACATCTACCACTCCGGCCAGGTCAGCCGCGAGATCTACGCCATCCGCGGCAAGGTCGAGCCGGGCAACTCCGGCGGGCCGCTGCTGTCCACCGACGGCCGCGTGTACGGCGTCATCTTCGCCGCCGCCTTGGACACGCCGTCCACCGGCTACGCCCTCACCGCGGGAGAGGTCACGCCCGACGCGCGCGCGGGGGCCAACGCCACGAAGCCGGTCTCGACGCAGAGCTGCTCCGACTAACCGAGGGCTGCTCCGACTAACCGAGGGCTGCTCCGACTAACCGAGGGCTGCTCCGACTAACCGAGGGCTGCTCCGACTAACCGAGGGCTGCTCCGACTAACCGAGGGCTGCTCCGACTAACCGAGGGCTGCTCCGACTAACCGAGGGCTGCTCCGACTAACCGAGGGCTGCTCCGGCTAGTTCGTGCTGAGGCGGAGGGCGATCGGGCCGTCCTGGGGTTTCCTGGTCAGATCCCGAACCTGCTGCACGATCCCTCGGACGTCGATGCCGTATGGAGGGGCGTCCTCGTACGGGACGATCCGGTCGGCGGCGCGGCTGAGGAGAGCCTCGGCGCCGCGTGCGTTTCCACGGCGGAGGTGGGTTATCCCTACGGCGACCTGTGCGAGGCCCCTCCAGAGCTCCCGTTCGGACTCCGGGGCGGCCTTCCAGACCGCTTCCAGTACCTCGTGGGCGTGGAACGGACGGTCGGCGTCCAGCAGGCGCTGCGCCTCGGCCAGGGCTTGCGCCGGTGGCATGTCGAGGTCGTCCGGCATCGTGGGTATGCCGGTCGCGCCGTGCGGCAGTGGACGTCCGTAAGCGTCCCGTGGGCGTGCGTTGCGTGGGCGTCCCGACCCGTCCCGATCCCGCATGCCTCCAAGGTACGCGGGTTCAGCGTTCCGGCCCCGGGTCGGTCAGCCAGTCGAGGAGTTGGGCGTCGAACTCCTGCGGAAGCTCCTGGTGGGGGAAGTGACCTGCGCCCTCTATGAGCGTCCAACGGTAGGGGGCCTTCACGTAGCGTCCGGAGCCCTGCGCGCTGGCCGGGAGGGTGCACGTGTCGAGCGCGCCATGAACTTGGAGCGTGGCGGCGTGGATGGGGGCGCGCATGCGGTGCGCGTAGCGGATGCCGTCCGGGCGGGCCTGGGAGCGGATGAGCCAGCGGTGGTACTCCAGCGCGCTATGGGCGACCCCAGGGATCTGCACGGCTTTCCGCACGAGCCGCTCAGTGCGCTCGTCCGGCCAGTTCGGCCCCGACCAGTCGTGCAGGAGTTTCCCGACCAGGGCCGCGTCGTCGCGGACAAGGCGCCGTTCGGGCCACAGCGGCACCTGGAAACCGAACGTGTGGCGCGCCGCCCAGCCCTGCCCGCGCGGGTCGCCGGCGACGGCCTTCCGTAGCCGCAGCGGATGCGGGGCGCCCACCACCGCCAGCCGTTGGACGATCTTCGGGTGGTAGACGGCCATCGTCCAGGCGAGCAGCCCGCCCCAGTCGTGCCCGACGACGGTCGCGTTCGCCTCGCCCAGCGCGCGGACGAGCCCGGCGGCGTCCCCGGCCAGCGTGACCAGGTCGTATCCGCGCGGCGGCTTGTCGCTGCCGCCGTAACCGCGCAGGTCGACGGCCGCCGCCCGGTAGCCCGCGGCGGGCAGCGAGACGAGCTGGTGGTGCCACGACCACCAGAACTCGGGAAACCCGTGCAGCAGCAGGACGAGCGGCCCCTCGCCGGCCTCGGCGACGTGGAAGCGCGTCCCGCCGGCGCTGACCTGCCGGTGCGTCCACGGACCGTCGACCTCGACCAGCGACGCCTCGTGCCCGGGCACGGCGCCGGTCAGCCCGTCAGCTCGGGATTGCCGGAGTCGCCGCGGTGGCGCAGCGCGGTGAAGTCGTCCTTCAGCGTCTTGCGGGTCCGTTTGGCCCCTTCGATCTTGCGGATGCGGAAGTACCCGATGGCGAGCAGGACCAGGGCGAGGAGCAGGTACACCCCGGCCACGATCAGGAAGGCCGCCCAGTGCCAGATGCCGGCGGCCACCAGCCCGTAGGCGAACGCGATCGACAGCAGGATGACGATCAACCCGCCGATCAGCGCGGCGATCGTGAACATCACGCTGCCAAGCGCGGCCTTCTTGGCGTCGGCCTTCAGTTCCAGCTTGGCCAGGTCCATTTCGGCCCTGATCAGGTCGGAGACGCTGCTCGACGCCAGGGCGACCAGCTCGCCGAGGGACTTGTCCTCGACGCGCTCGCCCGGTTGTGCCTCGGACATATGGCTTTTCTCCTTAGTCCGGGCGCGCGCGCAGACGCGCCCTTCTCCGGAAGACGACGGCCGCGGCCGCCGAGGCGAGAACGCTCGCGATCAGGACCGCAGTCGTCACTCTCTCGAATTGTGACGGGTCGGTATAGGCCAAACCGCCGATCAGCAGCGAAACGGTGAAACCCACCCCGGCCAGAAGCGCGACTCCCGCGATCTCGTGCCAGTGCAGGTCCTCCCCGAGGGTCGCGAGACCGAGCCGCACGGCCGTCCAGGCCCCGCCGAGAACCCCCACGAACTTACCGACCAGGAGTCCGGCGATCACGCCGAGGGCCACCCGGTCGGTGAACACCGCGCCCAGTTGCGCCGCGCCGAGGCCGACGCCGGCCGACACGAACGCGAACACCGGCACGGCCACGCCCGCCGAGAACGGCCGCAGCGCGTAGTCGGCGCGCTCGGCGTTCGTCGGCCGCCCGTCCGGTGTCTCCTTCGGGCTGGTGAGCATCCCCAGCGCGATGCCCGCGACGGTCGCGTGGATCCCGCTCCGCTGGAGGAAGTACCAGGCCAGGACGGCGAGAGGCACGTACACCCACGGGGAACGGACGCCCCGGTGCTGGAGCGCTCCGTACACCCCGATCAGCACCGCACTGAGGAGCAGCGGCGTCCAGTGAAGGGTGTCGGTGTAGAAGAGCGCGATGATGGTGATGGCCATCAGGTCGTCGACCACCGCCAGCGTCAGCAGGAACGCGCGCAGAGGCGCCGGGCATGAGGTGAACGTCACGGCGAGCACCGCCAGCGCGAACGCGATGTCCGTCGCCGTCGGCACCGCCCATCCGCTGGCCGCGCCCGGCGCGCCCGCGCTCACCGCCAGGAAGACCAGCGCCGGTACCGCCATCCCGGCCACCGCCGCGATCACCGGCAGCGCCGCGTCCCGCGGGTTGCGCAGTTCGCCGTGCGTCAGTTCCTCGCGCAGCTCCAGCCCGGCGACGAAGAAGAAGACCGCCAGCAGCCCGCTGGACGCCCAGTGCTGCACGTCCATGTGGCCGAGATGCAGCCAGTGCGGGCTGATCTCGAACGTCTGAAGGCTCTCGTAGGCGCCGTCCCACGGCGTGTTGGCCCACACCAGCGCCGCGACCGCCGCGAGCAGCATCACCACGCCGCCGATCGTCTCGGTGCGGAGCGCACTGGCGACCTGGACGCTGTAGCGGATGGTCGGACGGAACGGCCACGTTGCTGCAACGCGGCGTTTCACTGGCGGGCGCGCCATACAGAGAACCCCTGGAAAGTGGCGGACGGCTGGACGAGGCCACGGCCCGCACGATCACTACGGGACGTTCCTGCCGACCAGACTTCCCGGCGCACCTGGGAACATTTTACCTGGCCCGTTCAGTGCGGAACCCGGTGCTCCCGGCTCGGACGCCGGAACGGCCCGCACCCGGCAGGTGTGCCAGACGCGGGCCGTTCCGGACGCGGCGTGTCCCGTGCGGGTCAGTCGTCCGACTTGGCGCTCGGCAGCTTCTCGGAGATGAGGTCCATCACCGTGCTGTCCGCGAGCGTCGTGACGTCGCCGATGCCGCGGTTCTCCGCGACGTCCCGCAGCAGCCGCCGCATGATCTTGCCGGAGCGGGTCTTCGGCAGCTCCGGAACGATCATGATTTGGCGGGGCTTGGCGATCGGGCCGAGAGCCTTGGCGACGTGGTCGCGCAGCTCCCGCAGGAAGTCCTCGCCCTCGACGTCGCCGGCGTCGCCGCGCGGGATCACGAACGCCACGATGGCCTGCCCGGTGACCGGGTCCGTCGCGCCCACCACCGCCGACTCGGCGACCTTCGGGTGCGAGACCAGCGCCGACTCCACCTCCGTCGTGGAGATGTTGTGCCCGGACACGAGCATCACGTCGTCCACGCGGCCGAGCAGCCACATGTCGCCGTCCGCGTCCTTCTTGGCGCCGTCACCGGCGAAGTACAGGCCCTCGAAACGCGACCAGTACGTCTTGACGTACCGCTCGTCGTCGCCCCAGATCGTGCGGAGCATCCCCGGCCACGGCTCCCGGACCACCATGAACCCGCCGCCGCCGTCCGGCACCGAGCGGCCCTGGTCGTCCACGACGTCCGCGGCGATGCCGGGCAGCGGGCGCATCGCCGCGCCCGGCTTGCCCTCGGTGATCCCCGGCAGCGGGCTGATCATGATGGCGCCGGTCTCGGTCTGCCACCACGTGTCGACCACCGGGGTCCGGTCGGCGCCGATGTTCTTGCGGTACCAGACGTAGGCCTCGGGGTTGATCGGCTCGCCGACCGACCCCAGCACGCGCAGGGACGACAGGTCGTACCGGGCCGGGATGTCGTCGCCCCACTTCATGAACGTGCGGATCGCCGTGGGCGCGGTGTAGAAGATGGACACCTTGTACTTCTGGATGACGTCCCACCAGCGGCCCTTGTCGGGGGTGTCGGGCGTCCCCTCGTAGATGACGCTGGTCGAGCCGTTGGCGAGCGGCCCGTACACGATGTAGGAGTGGCCCGTCACCCACCCGATGTCGGCCGAGCACCAGTAGACGTCCGTCTCCGGCTTCAGGTCGAAGACCGCCCAGTGCGTGTACGCGCACTGGGTCAGGTAGCCGCCGGTGGTGTGCAGGATGCCCTTCGGCTTACCCGTCGTCCCCGACGTGTACAGGATGTACAGCGGGTGCTCGGCGTCCATGGGCTCGGCGGTGTGCTCGTCGCTCTGCCGCTCGACGACGTCGTGCCACCACAGGTCGCGCTCGTTCTCGGCCACCTGCTCGCCGGTGCGGCGCACCACGAGCACGTGCTCGATCGTCGGCGTCCGCGCGACGGCCTCGTCCACGATGCCCTTGAGGTCGGACGGCTTGCCGCGCCGGAAGCCGCCGTCCGCGGTGATGACCAGCTTGGCCTGCGCGTCGTCGATGCGGGTCCGGAGGGCCTCCGCGGAGAAGCCGCCGAACACCACCGAGTGGGTCGCGCCGATGCGGGCGCACGCCAGCATCGAGATCGGCAGCTCCGGGATCATCGGCAGGTAGATCGCGACCCGGTCGCCCTTGCGGACACCGAGTTCGAGCAGGGCGTTGGCGGCCCTGTTCACCTCGCCCTGGAGGTCGGCATAGGTGAGGGTGCGGGAGTCACCCGGTTCGCCCTCCCAGTGGAACGCGACCTTCTCGCCGCGCCCGGCCTCCACATGCCGGTCGACGCAGTTGTAGGCGACGTTCAGCTCGCCGCCCACGAACCACTTCGCGAACGGCGGGTTGCTCCAGTCCAGGACGTCGTCCCAGCGCTTCGTCCAGGCAAGCCGGTCCGCCTGCTCCGCCCAGAAGCCCAGGCGGTCCTCGGCGGCGCGCTCGTAGGCGTCGGCCTTGACGTTCGCCGAGGCGGCGAGTTCCGCGGGCGGGGGGAAACGACGCGTCTCCTGCAGAAGGTTCGACAGTGTCTCTTGGCTCTGGCTCAACGCGAACTCCTTGCTAGCTGAAGCGGGGGTCGCCCGGTATCCCCACTTCACCAGGTAGGTCCCGGTCCCCACAAGGCCGCGATCCCGGGTGTCGGGGGGAGGGACGCGATCGGCGCTCACGGCTGCTTCGTATGCCCGACACGACGGCCTTCCCACGTCCCGCCCCCGAGAACCGCCTCCGTCCACGCCCTAGTGGGCCGCTGCGCGAGCGCTCCGGACGACGGCATAAAGTCAGGCCGTGACCGATGCTCTAGCTGATGTTGCGAAGCTTCCCGGTGTCGTCGACGCCGTCGACGAGGCGCGCAGGGCCGTGGACCGGTTGCTGGGCCACCGCATCCTGCGGCGGCGGAGCGCCGAGGTGTCCACGGAGTCGGCGCTGCGCGGCGCCCGGGCCTCCGCCGTCCTCGACGGCGCCTCGGTCACGCTGGACGAGCTGCGCACCACCGACCACCCGTCCGACCCCCTCGTGCAGGGGGCGCTGCGTGTGTCGGCCGAGTTCGGGACGCTGACCGAGGTCTGGCGCAAGGCGCCGCGGCAGGCGTTGGCGCGCCTGCACGTCCTCGCTGCGGCGGACGCGGTCGACAAGGCCGATCTGGGACGTCCCCGCTCCGGCGAGAGTGTCGTGAAGGACGTTTTCGGACTGGGGGAGCCGCCTTCGCCGGCCGAGGTGGCAGCTCGCCTGGACGCGCTCAGCGGGCTGCTGACCGAACCCACCAAGGCGCCGGCTCTCGTGGTCTCGTCGATCGTGCACGGCGAACTCATGGCTCTGCGTCCGTTCGGCTGGGGAGACGGGATCGTCGCCCGCGCCGCGCAGCGGCTCACCCTGGTCGCCCGTGGGCTCGATCCGAAATCGCTGGTCGCGCCTGAGGTCGGGCACCTCGAACTCTCCGGCGAGTACGCCGAGGCCCTTCGCGGCTACACGTCCGGTACGCCGGAGGGCGTCGCGCGGTGGATCGTCCACTGCTCCTCGGCCATCGCGGCCGCCGCACGGGACTCGCAGGCCATCTGCGAAGCGTTCATGCGCGGCTGAGACCGTCACCCGGCAGGGACATGTTGGTGTCATGGCCGATCGCATGCACGGGCGCCCTTCGGCGCCGACGGAGACCACGATCTCGTCGGCGGACTGGGATTCGCGCGACCTGACGGGTGAGCGGCACGACGGCGTCCTGTTCGTGGACGTGGACATGACCGAGGCCAGTGGCACCGGCGCCGTCTTCACCGACTGCGTTCACCGTCGCACTGAGGCGCGCGGTGATCGATCCGTACCAGGCGGTCGTCCTGGCGACGGCGCTGGGCTTGGACGTCCGCGAGTAACGCGGCCCAGCAGGGGTGCGGCGCAAGCGAAACGGCGTCCCTTACCGGGACGCCGCCGCTGGACACGTCACACCGGGTTACCAGGCGTGCACCTCATATCCGTCGGATCGGGTCAAGCCCGTCTCGACGCGCCTCCCGCGGCTGGTCGCGCGTGGGTACCCGGCTGCCGTGCCCGGACACTCGGTCCGTATGACCTGTGTACGCCTGATTTGCCCAGTTGACAAGCCCCATTCGACAAACGGCCGGCGGGTGGCGGCGGCGGTGCCGGAGGGGGCCTCGGTGCCCCCTGCGACCATGGAGGCATATTCCGGACTTCCGTAAACGGGCGTTCGGATCGCGAAATTGATCACTCAGGGTAACCATTTCCCTTTGTCGCCGATCGCGCGAAGACGCAGGAAAAATCTTTAGTTCTCCTGTACGATCCCACTCCCGTCCCGTTGCACTTCGTGTGCGGAACGGGGCCCAGCCGAGGCCGGACGGCGCCCTGCGCCGGCCGTTCCGGCGGATCGTCGTCGTCAGGTGCGAAAAACGTTACGTGCCGGGCGAGTTCGCCGCTCGACGGAACTCTCGACGATCGGGCAGCATATGTTGTATCCGCCTAGACTTGAGTCGGTGAGTTTGCTTCTTCATAGAGCGGACTTGCACACGACTTAGCCCGAACTCCCTGGACCATTCTGGGAAAGCGGGCCGGCTCCACCCCCCCGGAGCCGGACCGCCGGCGACCCCCGCTCTCCCCCCCGGCGGGGGTCGCCCTGTCGTGAGGCGGCCGGGCGGTGGCCCCGGGTAACGATCCCGCGCCACCGCCCGCCCGCCGCGCCGGGCGAAGTTATCCACAGTCGACGGAACCCGCTCGCCACCCACGCCGCGCATCGCATGGTGGATGTCTCCGAACGTCGAAGGAGCATCCGATGAACCTCACGGCACTGATCGTCACCGGCGACCCCGCGCTCGCCGACGGCCTCCTCCGCCTCGCCGCCGCCGCGGACGCCCACGCCGAGGTCGCCTACGGCGCCGATGAGGCGAGACCCGCCTGGACCTGGCCCTCCCTCATCCTCGTGGGCGCCGACATCGCCGAGGACGTCGCCGCCGCGGGCCTCCAGCGCCGCCCGGGCGTCGTCCTCGTCACCGCCGGCGCCACCCCCGACGCCTACCGCCTGGCAGTGGAGGCCGGCGCCCAGGACGTCGTCGCCCTCCCCGACCACGAGGACTGGCTGATCGACGCCTTCGCCGCCGCCTGCGAACCCGAGGGCGGCTGGGCCACCGCCGTCTGCGTCGTCGGCGCCCGCGGCGGCGCCGGGGCGAGCGTCCTCGCGACCGCGCTCGGCCTCTGCGCGGCGGGCCAGGGCCTGCGCACCCTCCTCGTCGACGCCGACCCGTTCGGCGGCGGCATCGACCTCGTCCTCGGGCTGGAGTCGCACGAGGGCGTCCGCTGGCACGACCTCGCCGAACGCCGCGGCCGCCTCAGCACCGCGACCCTCCGCGAGACCCTGCCCGGCACGGGCGACCTGTCCGTGCTGTCGTGGCGGCGCGGCGAGCCCGTCCCGGTCTCCGAGGAGGCCGTCGGTTCCCTGCTCGACGCCGCCGCCCGCGGGTTCGACCTGGTCGTCGCGGACGTTCCCCGTCATCCCGGCGACATCGGCCGCGCGGCCCTGCGCGCCGCCGCCGTCACGTTGCTGCTCGTCCCGGCCGAGGTCCGCGCCACCGTGGCGGCCGACGGCCTCGCCACCGCCCTCCGCCGCGACACCGCCGACCTGCGCCTGGTCGTCCAGGGCCCCGCCCCGGGCGGCATCACCCCCCACGCGGTCGCGGGTGTCCTCGGCCTTCCGTTCGCCGGGTCCTTCGACCGCGACCGCCGCCTCCCCGCCGCCATCGACTCCGGCGACCTCGAACGCGCCTGCCGCCGCGGCCCCCTCGCCGACTTCTGCGCCACCGCCCTGGCCGACCTCGCCCTCCAGCCCTACGCCTACCGGGAGGCGGCATGACCGGCCTCTCCAGCGCCGTCCGCGACCGGCTCGCCAACACGGGCGGCGAAGCAACCACCGGTCGCGTCGCCGCCGCGCTCCGCGCCGAGGAACGCCTGCTGGGCGACCGTGAAGTACTGGCCCTGGCCGACGAGTTACGCGCCGAGTTCGTCGGCGCCGGCCCCCTGGAGCCGCTCCTCCGCTCCCCGGACGTCACCGACGTCCTGGTGAACGGCCCCGACGAGGTCTGGATCGACACCGGCTCCGGCCTGGTCCGCACCGCGGTCCGCTTCCCGGACGAGGCGACCCTCCGCCGCCTGGCCCAGCGCCTCACCGCCGCCGCCGGCCGCCGCCTCGACGACGCCTCCCCCTACGCCGACGCCCGCCTCCCCGGCGGCGTCCGCCTGCACGCCGTCCTCCCGCCGGTGGCCGCGACCGGCACCTGCCTGTCCCTGCGCCTCCCCTGCCGCCGCGCCTTCACGCTTACCGAACTGGTCACGGCCCACACCGTCCCACCCGGGGGCGCCGGCCTCCTGGCCGCCCTGATCGAGTCCCGAGCGGCCTTCCTGATCACCGGCGGCACCGGCACGGGCAAGACGACACTTTTGAGCAGCTTGCTGTCCCTGGCGAACACATCCGAGCGCCTCCTCCTGGTCGAGGACTCGGCCGAGCTGAAGCCCACCCACCCCCACGTCGTCAGGCTGGAGGCCCGTCCGCCCAACACCGAGGGCGCCGGCGGTGTGACCCTGAACGACCTGGTCCGCCAGGCCCTCCGCATGCGCCCCGACCGCCTGGTGGTGGGTGAGGTCAGAGGTCCCGAGGTAGTGGTTCTCCTGCAGGCTCTGAACACGGGCCACGAGGGAGGCTGCGGCACCCTCCACGCGAACACGGCAGCCGACGTCCCCGCCCGCCTTGAAGCCCTGGCCTGCGCGGCGGGCCTCACCCGAGAGGCGGTCCACAGCCAACTGGCCGCTGCGCTGGACATCATCGTCCACCTGGTCCGAGACCCGGGCGGAGGCCGGCGCCGGGTAGCCGAGATCTGCCTCCTCCAGCGAGACCCGACCGGCCTGGTCGGCGTCGTCCCCGCGGTCTCCTTCACCGCCTCCGGTGAAACCATCCCCGCCGCAGGCGCAGACGCACTGACCACCCGCCTGAGAGTCACCTAGCGATGGCCACAACCATCCCCTGCGCCGCCGCCGTGTGGCCCCACCTGACACCTGCGCCAGCACCCCACCGTCCAGACCGCTCGCAAGGTGCCTGGTGCTGAGTGCCTTTCCTGTCCTCTGCGCGGCCGTCGCTGTGTGGATTCACCTCGCGCCCGCCCCTGCGGGCCATCGCCTGAGCCATCTGCGAGGCGTCTCGTGTTGATCGTCTTAGCCGTGCTCTGCGCGGCCGCCGCCGCGTGGACCTACCTGGCGCCCACCCCAGCGAGCCATCGTCTGGACCGCCTGGGCGCGCCTCCACCAGGCGACCCGATGCGGCCGCTGCGCGCCAGACTGGCGGCCTTCAGGGAGCGCCGGACGCGGCCGCAACGCCGCCGAAGCTCGATCATCGAACTCTGCGACGCCATGGCCGCCGAACTGTCCGCCGGGCGGACTCCTGACGAGGCCTTCACCGCGGCCGCCGCCTTACTCGACCCACACGTCTCCAAGGAACTGCTCGGCCTGCCCCGCCCGCCCCCCGATCACCTGGACGAGCTGGCCACGCAGCCCGGCGCGGAGGGCCTGCGCCTCCTGGCGGCCTGCTGGCGCATCGGCTCCGAACGCGGGGGCACCCTGGCCACCGTCCTGGACGGCCTGGCAAGCGCCCTCCGCGACGAGGAGGCCCAACGCCAGGACGTATCCGTCCAACTGGCCGGCCCCCGAGCCACGGCCCGCCTCCTGGCCGCCCTCCCCCTCCTGGGCCTGGCCATGGCGGCCGCCCTGGGCGCCCGCCCCATCCCCTTCCTCTGCACCACCCTCCCTGGCCTCGCCTGTCTGATCACAGGAACAGCCCTCAACATCACCGGCCTCTACTGGACCCGCCACCTGGCCAAATCCGCCGAATCTCCCCACTAGTCGACACCCACCCGATGGAGGGCCGCCATGCACACCCCGAGACTTCGGCTCCGCGACCTCCAGCCGCCCCTCAACGCCCCCACCTAGAAGCCCCCTGAAGCCGCACGTCGAGCTCAAGGCGCCGGGCTTGGCGGAGCTGTCCAGGGGCGTACGGCCGGCTCGGGCTGGCGCCAACTACTGACGGCCGGAACGTCAGCGGGCTTGGAGTCGGTTGGGACGCGGCGCGCTTACGGGGCCGCGCAAGGCGTGGCCGGTCGAGTCGAGCAGGGAGCAGGTGAAGTAATGACGACGCTCTTGGTCATGCTCTGCGCAGCGGCATCGGGGTTTCTCCTTCCCAGGGGGATCCGTACCTCCACGCGGAGGCTGATCGGTCAGTTCGGAGGGCCTCCGCCGAAGCACGCGGCGAACAAACGGCGGCCCCCATGGGCGAGAGACCGCGCTCGCCTACGGGGGCCGTCCGTCCAAGCCTTGGAGGTGAAGGAGCGGGACGGGCCTTCCGGGGCGTCCGGGCGCCGTGACGTCATCCTTCGGCGGGTGGCTGCGGGAGTGGCGGGAGCGCTGTGCGTGGTGACGCTGGGCGGCCTGGCCGGTGGAGTGATCGGCGTGCCGGTCGCCGCGGCCGTCTGGCTGTCCTTCAGCCGCCTCGGCAATGGGGAGCGCCGCCGCAGACGGGCGCGGCTCATCGCCGATCTCCCCGTCGCGGTCGACCTCCTCGCCGCCTGCCTGCGCGGCGGCGCGCCCTGGCACGAGGCGGTCGAAGCGGTCGCGGGCGCGGTGGGAGGCCCGCTCGGCGAGGAACTGCGGGCCGTGTCCGTCCAGATCCGCCTGGGGGCCGACCCGGCGGAGGCCTGGCCGGCCTTGGAGGAGCCGATGCTCGCCCCCCTGGCGCGTGCGGCGGCCCGGGCGGCGTCGACGGGCGCGGCGCTGGCCCCGTCCCTCAGCCGCCTCGCCCGTGACCAGCGTCGTGTGGCCCGTTCGGCCGCCGCCGCCAGGGCGCGGGCGGCGGGCATCCGGGCGCTCGCGCCGCTCGGCCTGTGCTTCCTGCCCGCCTTCGTCCTCCTCGGCGTCGTCCCGGCCATCGCCGGGATCGCCTCGACGATCCTCCTGCCCTGGTGAACGGGTTATCCACAGAACGCGGTTCGCGCGTCGTCCGGCTTCCCGGCCCAGCAGCCTGGAACCGACCACGAGCGAAAGGAGCCCCGATGAGGGCATGGAAGACGGTGGTGCGGCGATGGTCCGGAACGTGCAGGGACCGCGGGATGTCCACGGCCGAGTACGCGGTCGGCACCATCGCCGCGGCGGCCTTCGCCGGCCTGCTGTTCAAGATCGTGACCAGTCCCCAGGTGAAGACGATGCTCTTACGGATCATCGAGAAGGCCCTCAACCTGGCCGGCTGAAAGATCGCGGGATGGCCACGGCGGAGATCGCCGTGGCCCTCCCCTCCCTGGTGCTGGTCACCGCGATCGCCCTGTGGGGTGTGCGGGCGGCGTCCATCCAGCTCGCCTGTACCGACGCGGCCCGGAGCGGCGCTCGGGCGGCGGCCAGAGGCGAGTCCCTCACCGCCGTCCGCGGACTGGTGGAGAGGGCCGTCCCGAAGGAGGCGACCATTCAGGTCCACCGCGACGAGGCCACCGTCAGCGTCGACATCTCGGCCCCCGTAGCACCCGCCGCCGCGATCGGTCTACCGGCCCTCATCGTCCATGCCCACGCGGCCGCCGAAACAGAACCCGGCCTCCCGCCCGCCACCCCGTGACCCGCACCCGCCGCCCGAGAGCTCAGCGGTCGAGGCCTTGGACGTCGCGATGACCGTGAGCACCTCTCCCGGCTCCTCACGGGATGAAGACGACCCGTGGAGACGACTCGCCATTCATCGGATCGGAGAGCCGATGCAAGCCCGCGTTCCCTTCCCCGAGCGAAGCCTGGTGTGGTCGCAAAGCGCTGGGCCCTTTGCCTGCCGTCCAGGGGCGGCGGTGACCCGGCAGAGGGAGGAGCTGCCACAGCAAGGTCAGTACGCCACCGCGGCGACCGCTCGGAGGCGGACTACCGGTGGTGTGAGCGGCGGGGGCGCGGCGACCGCTTGGAGGCGGACTGCCGGTGGGGGGGGGGGGGGGGGGGGGGGGGGGGGGGGGGGGGGGGGGGGGGGGGGGGGGAGGGGGGGGGGGGGGGTGGGGGCGGGGGGTGGGGATCGCGGGTCGGGGTCGGTCTGGGTGGTGGGGTTCGCGGTCCTCATCTGGGTGGTGGGGGTGGCGGCGATCCTGGTCGGCGGGGTTCGGGGTGCGCGGCATCGGGGGGAGGCGGCGGCGGACATGGCGGCGCTGGCGGGGGCGGCGCGGGTCGCCGAAGGGGGCGGGGCGGCCTGTGCGAGGGCCAGGGAGATCGCGGCCGGGTCGGGGGCGCGGATGGTGCGATGCCGGGTGCGGGGAGAGGTCGTCGACGTCTCGGTGGCCGTCGAAGTCCCGATGCTCATGGGGCTGAGGGGACGGCGGATCGTTTCTCGGGCGAGGGCTGGTCCTGTGGGGCGGGACGGCGTACCCTGGCGCCACATGCCTCGTTGCACTGATTGTCAATAGAGGCGGGGAGGGCGCGGAGAATGAAAACACGTTCCTCTTCGTCATCCCTCTGTGACTTTTGCTACCCGGTGGTACGTTACGCTGCCGTAGGCCCATAGTTATCGCCGGGCGCGGTGCGTCCAGCGGAAGACCGGCGCGAGCTGTCGAAGGGATTGAGGCCGTGACCATCATTCGCAGGATCGGTGCGATCGCGCTCGCGGCACCCCTTGCGATGAGCTTCCCGGTACTCGCCGCGCTGCCTGCGCAGGCGGCCTCGACCACCGTCGTCACTCCGGCGAACGGCGCCGTGATCAGCAGCGGGTCCCAGGTGACCGCGAAGGCCCACTTCGACTTCGCCATCACGATGCAGCTGCGGGTGGACGGCCCCGGGATGGGCGACACGTTCCTTCAGGAGAAGGGCCTCTCGGGCGATATGTCCGGAACCTTCTCGATCAGTCGGAATGGTCGCTACAAGGTCTACCTGCTCGGCAAGCAGACGAACCACGTCTACGACTCCAACACCTTCACCGTGCGCATCGCGCCGGCGGCCCCCACCGGCGTCTCCGCCGACGCGTCCGGCGGCAAGCTCGCGGTGAAGTGGAACCGCGGCCTGGAAGACGACCTCACCGGCTACACGCTCGCCGGGTCGGGCGTGAAGTCCAAGGCCGGCTCGCTCAAATCCCTCTGCTCCGGAACGAGTTGCTCCACCACCCTGTCGCTGACCAGGTCCAGCGGCGCGGCCTCCGTGGGCGTCAAGGCGATCCGGTCCACGGGCACGGGTGGATCGCTCTACTCGGGCACCGCCTCGGTGACCGCCTCGCTCGGAGGCGGGACCGGTTCCGCCCCCGGCGGCGGCTCGGTTCCGTCCCTGCCCTCCGGCGGCTCCGGGGTCCCCAGCGCCGGGACGCCGCTGACACCGTTCAACAACGAGTCGCCGGTCACCCTCCCGTCCGTCCAGCCGGACGGGGCCACGCCCGGGTTCACCTACCCCGCGCCGCAGATCGCCACCGACTCGCCCAGGGCTCAGAACATCGCGGCGACCGACCGGCTCCAGTGGGGCAAGAGCGTCGGCATCGCGCTGGTCCTGCTGATCGTCGCCGCGCACCTCGGGACCTGGACGCGCCACCTGCGCGTCGCCCAGGCGGGCACGAGCAGCAACGGCATGGCGGCCCGCATCGCACGCGGCGGCAGCGGACGCAAGCGGGTGAGCAAGTCGCGCCAGCAGATCGCGCGCGCTGAGGCCCTCGCCAAGACCGCCCCGGTCGCCGCGGCCGGAGCCAGGGGGGCCCGCTCGTCCAAGCGCGCCACCGCAACGGCCGTCCTCGACTCGAAGCCGAAGACCGGCCGCCGTCCCGCGACCCTGGGCAAGCCCTCCAGCGGAGTGAACGTCCGCCTCGGCAACCCCGGCGCGAAGCCGAAGCGCGGCCGCCGCCGCAAGTGATCTTTTGAAGCCCCGCCCGAGTGGAGCCCAAGCCACATACGGGTGAACTGGCCGCGCACCTGTCGCCCAGCCGCCGCGCGGTGGTGCCGGCAAGACGTCCGCGTCGCCAGCTCAGGTGAAGGCAAAGCTCAGCGCTGGTCGCCACCGGTGGTTTTCCTGGTGCGCCCGGTAGCCGAGTGGAACGCAGGCCACCTGCGGCTGAGTCTGACGGGCTGGGCCGGTAACGCTCAAAGGCGCCCCCCTGGGCCGGTGTGCCCGTATGGCGGATGGTGTGCCGAAGCCCTTGACTGTCAGCCCATCGGGTCCTGTGGCCGGTTGGGGCAGTCGTAGTCGGCTCTTGTTGGGGTGGTGTGGAGCGCTAGGGCGGCGAGTGGTCTTGGGCCAGGCCGGCGAGGATGCCGGTCAGGCCTCGTTCGAAGCGGGCCGTCAGGCCGGGGCGTGACCGCGGGCCTGATCGTGGCCGGGTTCGCCTGCGGCGTCGCGCTGCCCGTCCTGGGCGGCCTGGCCGTCGAGATCCCCGACGAGCGGCATCTCGGCATGGCCTCGGGCGTCAACAACACCGTCCTCCAGGTCGGCATCTCGGTCGGGATCGCCGTCTACGGGGCCGTGCTGGGATCGGGCGCTCCGTCCCATGCCGATCTCGGCCGGCTCTTCCCGCTGGGCGCGGCGACCGCCCTCACCGGTGCCGTGCTCACTGCGATCATGCTCCGCGGCCGATCCCGCTGAGCAGGGCTTCCGGTCGGCCGTCGAGCCGGGCGGGAAGACGGCCAGCGCCCGACCCGCTGGCACCCGGTGTCGAGCCCGGACCTCTGGCGGCCGGGCGGCCCGCCCAGCGAGCCGCCCTGCCTCTTCAACCGCCGGGCCGCGGCGAGTTCGCCGCACGCGTGGAGATCGGCCGAGGTCATGGCCGTGGCGGGTGGTGTCAGGGCGACGTACCGTGGGTTTATGCGCGAGCGGGGGCATCGCCACTTTCCAGGACGGTCGGTGCTGCGGGGGGCGGCACCCGGATGCCCGGCGCCCGCGCTCCGGGCGCCGCCGGGGGCGGGCTGAGGGATGGCCGGTCTGCGGGCTCGGTTGCTCGGGGGCGTGGAGTTGCGGCTCGACGGTGAGCCGCTCCCGCCGCTGGAGTCCGCAAGAGTGGAGTCGCTGCTCGCCTATCTGCTGCTCCACCGGGACGCGCCGCAGTTGCGGCAGCGGCTGGCGTTCCTGCTGTGGCCGGATTCCACGGACGCCCAGGCGCGCACCAATCTGCGCAAGGTCCTGCACAATCTGCGCCGCTGCCTGCCGGAGACCGACCGCTTCATCGACATCGGCGCGCGGACACTGCGGTGGCGCGAGGACGCGCCGTTGTGGCTGGACGTCGAGCAGTTCGAGCAGGCGCTCGCCGACGGGCGGCTGGAGGACGCCGCGCGCGTCTACGGCGGCGAGCTGCTGGAGGGCGACTACGACGAGTGGATCGCGGACGAGCGCGAGCGGCTCGCGGAGCTGCACATGGAGGCGCTCGGGGAGCTGGCACGCCGGCACGAGCTGGAGCGCGACTGGCCCGCGGCCATTCGCCGCGCCGAGCAACTGGTGGGGTGCGATCCCCTGCGGGAGGAAGGCCATCGCCTGCTGATCCGGCTTGCCGGCGAATGCGGCGACCGGGTTCGGGCGCTGCGCACCTACCACGTGTGCGCCGCGACTCTGGAGCGGGAGCTCGGCGTCGAGCCGTCCCCGGAGACGCGGGCGATGTACGAAGAGCTGCTGGCGGAGACGGCCCCCGCCGCAGACGTCCGGCATGCGACGTCGCCGTTCGTCGGGCGCGCGGAGGAATGGGACCGGCTGGCGGGCGTGTGGCGGGCCGCCGCCGGCGGAGGCGCTCAGTTCGTGCTGGTCAGCGGGGAGGCGGGTGTCGGCAAGACCCGGCTGGTGGACGAGTTGCGCGTGCACGTGAACGCGATCGCCGTCGAGGCGCGCGCCTACCCGGCGGAGGGGACGGTCGCCTACGGCGTGGTGTCGGCATGGCTGCGCTCCCGTCCGGTGTCCGCGCGGCTGGCGAGGCTCGACCGCGCGGGGCTGACCGAGCTTTCCCGGCTGCTGCCCGAGCTGGACGGCGACGTGGCGCCGCCCGCGCCGGTCTCCGAGGCGGAGCTGCGGCGGCGGCTGCCGCGTGCCGTCGGCCGTGCGCTGCTCAACGCCGGGGCGCCCCTGCTCCTGGTCGTGGACGACGCGCAGTGGGCGGACGCGCAGTCGCTGCGGTTGATCCACTACCTGGTCCGGGCGGCGCCGTCCGCGCGGCTGCTCGTCGCCGCGACCGCCCGCCGCGAGGATTTCGACGCCGGTCACCCGCTCGGCGCGCTGATCGGGTCGCTCCAGTCGCTCGACCGGTTCACCGAGATCCGGCTCGGTCGGCTCGGCCCGGCGGAGACGGCGCTGCTGGCCGAGCGCGTCGCGGGAGGCCCGCTCGACGCCGGGCGGCTCCACCGCCTCCACGGCTACAGCGAGGGCAACCCGCTGTTCGTGGTGGAGGCCGTGCGGGCGGACGCGCCGGCGGACACCGCGAAGGTGCAGGCGGTGATCGCGGGACGGCTGGAGCGGCTGTCGCGGCCGGCCGCGGAGCTGGCGGGCATCGCCGCGGCGGTGGGACGCGCCTTCCCCGCGGACGTCCCGGCGAGGGTGAGCGGCTTCGACGAGCGGACGTTCGTCGCCGCGCTGGACGAGCTGTGGCGCCGCGGGATCGTCCGCGCGCACGGCGCCGGCGCCTACGACTTCAGCCACGGCCGGATTCGGGACGCCGCCTACGCCGCGCTGGGCCCGCCCCGGCAGCGCCGGGTCCACCTCGCGGTCGCCCGCGCGCTGGAGGAGTGCGGCGCCGCGGCGGCGGCGCTCGCCTCGCACTACGAGAAGGCCGGCGCGGTCGCGGACGCCGTCCGATGGCACGAGCGGGCGGCCGGGGACGCGCAGTGGCTGCACGCGCACGACGACGCGGTAGGGGAGCTGGAGCGGGCGCTGGCCCTGTCGGAGGGCCTGCCGCCGGGCCCCGGCACCGCCGAAACCCAGCTGCGGTTGCTGACGGCGCTGCCGGCGCCGCTCGTGGCGTGCGAGGGGTACGGGTCGGAGCGGATGGCGCGGGTGCACGCGCGGGCGCTGCGGCTCGCCGACCGGCTCGGCGCCGAGCCGGAGCCGCCGCTGGTGTGGTCGCTCGCGCTGGCCGCGCTCACGCGCGGCGAGTGGGCGGCGGCGCACGACTTCGGCGAGCGGCTGCGGGACCGCGCCGAGCGCGACGGGGACCAGGTCCTGCGGACCGAGGCCGACCACGTCCGCGGGATCGCGGCCTACTGGTCGGGCGACCTGGAGGGCGCCCGCCGCCACTTCACGGCGGCGATGCGGCGGTTCCGGCCCGCGCGGCGCGCCGCGCACGTGCTGCGCTACGGGCAGGACACGGAGCTGATCGTCCGGCTGCGCCTGTCGCACGCGCTGTGGCTGCTCGGCCGCGGCGCCGAGGCCGACCGAGAGCGCGACGCGGCCCTGGCGGTCGCGCAGGGGTCCACCCACGCCTACAGCCGGGCGGTCACCTGGCTGTGGGCGGCGGTCGACGCGGTGGACCGCCGGGACGACGCGCAGTTCCGCCGGCACGTGCGCGGCCTGGAGGCGGACCTGGCCGAGGACGCTCCGCGCCAGGTCCGCGTTCCCATGGAGCTGCTCGGCGGCTACCTCGACCTCCTCGCCGGACGGACGGGCCCGGGCCTGGCGCGCCTGCGCCGCTTCCGCGACCAGGTCGTGCACGGGGAGGCGCCCGCGCCGGGCCTGCCGGGCGTCGCGACGCGGCTGCTGCTGGAGGGGTACGCGCTGGCGGCGGAGCCGGCGGCAGGGCTGGCCCTGGCGGACGAGGCGCTCGGCATGGGACGCGGCGCGCGGCTGTGGGAGGCCGAGACCCGGCGCCTGCGCGCGACGTTCCTGGCCGCGCTCGGCGCACCGGGCGGGGAGGTGGACGCGGAGCTGCGGCGGGCCCTCGCGGCGGCGCGCCGCCAGGGGCAGCGGGCGTTCGAGGAGCGGGTGCGCGGAACGCTCGCGGAACGCGACCTTCGCCAGGATCGTGCCATCTGACGATCCGAGGAGGAGCCATGGCCACGATCGACCCGGTGAACGCCCTGCGCGGCGCGCTCTCCGGCACGGTTCTGCTGCCCGGCGAGCCCGGTTACGAGGAGGGGCGCCGCGTCTTCAACGCGATGATCGACCGCCGTCCGGCGGCGATCGCCCGGTGCGCCGGCGCGGCCGACGTCGCGATGGCCGTCGACACCGCCCGCGAGCACGATCTCATCGTGGCGGTCCGCTGCGGCGGCCACAGCATCGCGGGGCTCGGCACCTGCGACGACGGCATGCTGATCGACCTGGGCGGCCTCAAGTCGATCAGCGTGGACCTCGCGGCGGGGACGGCGACGGCGGGCGGCGGCGTCCTGTGGGGCGAGTACGACGCGGTGACCCAGGAGTTCGGTATGCACAGCCCCGGCGGGCGCGTGACCACCACCGGCATCGGCGGGTTCACCACCGGCGGCGGCTACGGCTGGACGTCGTCCAAGTACGGTCTGGCCTGCGACGGCCTCGTCTCGGCCGAGGTGGTGCTGGCGGACGGGAGCATCGTGCGGGCGAGCGAGCACGAGAACCCCGAACTGTTCTGGGGGATCCGGGGCGGCGGCGGCAACTTCGGCGTCGTCACCGAGTTCGAGTTCCGGCTGGACGCCCTCGGCCCGACCGTCTTCGCCGGGCTGGCCCTCTTCCCGATGGAGCGCGCCGCGGAGACCATGCGGGGCTGGCGCGACTGGGCGGACACCGCGCCCGACGAGGTGTCCACCGCGTGCGCCGTCATGACCGGGCCGCCGGAGCCGTTCGTCCCGCCGGAGCTGCAGGGCAGGCCCGTGTTCGGCGTGCTCGCGATGTACGTCGGCGCCCCGGAGCTCGGCGAGGAGGCGCTGCGCCCGCTCCGCGACCTCGGGCCGGTCGTCGATCTCCTCGCGCCGATGCCCTACCTCGACTTCCAGGCGATCATCGACCCGATCACCCCGCCCGGCTTCCGGGGCTACTGGCGGGGCGAGTACATGCGCGAGCTGGGCGACGACGCCGTCGAGGCGTTCCTCTCCCACGCGGGCGGCCTGGCCGGACGCGGCGCCCCGCTGTCCCAGATGGTCGTCTTCCGGATCGGCCAGGGCGTCGCAAGGGTGCCGGACGAGGCGACCGCGTTCTCCCACCGGGACGCCCGGTACCTGTTCCATCCGATCTCGGTGTGGTCGGACCCGTCCGACGACGAAACGATGATCGCCGCGACCCGCGCCTTCGCGTCGGCCATGCGGCCGTTCGGCACAGGGGCGTCCTACCTCAACTTCACGGCGGAGGGGAACCGCGTCCGGGACGCCTACGGCGAGGAGAAGTACGCGCGGCTGGTCGCGCTCAAGGACACCTACGACCCCGCCAACGTGTTCCGGCTCAACCAGAACATCCGTCCGACGCACCCGGCGGAACCCGTGCTCGCGTGACGCGGGCCGGCCCGTTCGCCGGTCTCCCGGGGACGGGCGTCGGTCGTGGGGCTGGCGGGCACCCTGAGCACGGTCTAGGCTGCCTTGCCAGTCGGATCGTCTGGCTTGTCCGGCAATGCGGTCCGTCGTCCGAGACCTCGGTCCCGTCCTGCACAGGGGCCCGATGGAGAGGGGACCATCCGCATGATCTTCCTGGGACTGCTCGTCGCGCTCGCCGCCGGCGCGGTCGGCGTCGCCGTGGCGCTGGACAACCCGGGCGCGGCCCGGCTGACCCTGTTCGGCGACGAGGTTCCGGGGATCACCTCGCAGTGGCAGGTCTTCATGGCCGGCGCCGTCGTCGCCATCGTGTTCATGGCGGGGGTGATGGTCGCGTCGCTGGGGTTCCGGCGCGCGATGAGCATGCGGCGCGAGCTGCGGGACCTGCGGGATGAGCACGAGGAGTCCCTGCAGACGCTGGAGATGGAGCGGCGCAGGCTCCAGCAGGCGCTGGCCCAGGCCCGGCGCGGAATGGACGACCCGGCCTCCGTCCCCGCCCAGCGCGTCGCGCCCAACTGACCCCGCTACTGCGGGGCCTCGTGCAGGAGGACGGCCAGAAGGTCGAGGGCCCCGCGCTTGTCCAGGGGATCGTTGCCGTTACCGCACTTGGGAGACTGGATGCAGGACGGGCAGCCCGAATCGCACTCGCAGGACGCGATGGCGTCGCGGGTGGCGCGTAGCCAGGACGCGGCGTCGCCGTAACCGCGCTCGGCGAATCCCGCGCCGCCTTCGTGGCCGTCGTAGACGAAGACGGTGAGCAGCCCGGTATCGGGGTGGACGGCCGTAGAGACGCCGCCGATGTCCCAGCGGTCGCACGTGGCGAACAAGGGGAGCAGACCGATCGAGGCGTGTTCGGCGGCGTGGGCGGCGCCTGCTAGGTCGAGGTCGTCCAGACGCGAGATCTGGGCTTCGGAGAGCGTCCACCATACGGCGCGTGTACGGAGGGTCCGTGGCGGCAGGTCCAGAGGCTTCTCGCCGAGCATCTCCCCTGTCTGTAGGCGGCGCATCTGGTACGCGACCACCTGACGGGTGACCTCGACGGTTCCGAAGCTGAGGGTGGCCTCGCCCCAGGAGACCGAGCGGAGCCGCTCCACGATGCTGATGTCGGTGACGTCGCGGGCGGTGGTCGAGTAGTCGGGGTCGGCCGCCTCGACCAGCGCGACGGAGTCGTCCAGGTCGAGGGTCTGGACGATGAACGACTCGCCCTGGTGGATGTAGACGGCCCCCTCGTGGACGGTGGTGTGCGCGGACGGCTCGTCCACGGTGCCGAGGAGCCGGCCGGTGGAAGCCTCGACGACCTGGACGGGGGCACCGCCCGCGCCCCGGATGTCGGCCAGGTCGCAGGCCCTCTCGCGGCGCGTCCAGTACCAGCCGGCGGGGCGGCGGCGCAGGAGACCTCGCCGCACCAGGTCCGGCAGCAGGTCGGCGGTCGCGGGCCCGAAGAGCGGAAGGTCGTCCTCGGTGAGCGGCATCTCGGACGCCGCCGCGCACAGGTGCGGTTCGAGGACGTAGGGGTTGTCGGGGTCGAGCACGGTGGCCTCGACCGGCGTCCCGAAGATCGCCTCGGGGTGGTGGACGAGGAACGTGTCGAGCGGGTCGTCGCGGGCCACCAGGACGGACAGGGCCGCCTGCCCGGAACGTCCGGCACGTCCCGCCTGCTGCCAGAGGGACGCGCGGGTGCCCGGCCATCCGCAGACCAGGACCGCGTCGAGCCCGGAGACGTCCACGCCGAGCTCCAGGGCGTTCGTGCTCGCCAGGCCGATGATCGAGCGCGAGCGCAGGGCGGCCTCCAGGGCGCGCCGCTCCTCAGGCAGATAACCGGCACGGTAGGCGGCGACCTGGTCGGCCAAGCCGGGGGAGACCTCGTGCAGAGCGCGCTTGGCGCTGAGCGCCACCGACTCTGCACCGCGCCGGGACCGGACGAAGGCGAGCGTCTGGACGCCGTCCGCAACAAGGTCCGCCAGGAGGTCCCCGGCCTCAGCGGTGGCCGTGCGGCGAACGGGTGCGCCCTGCTCGCCGCGCAGGTCCGTCAGTGGCGGCTCCCACAGGGCGAAGGTGGCGGGCCCGCGCGGAGAGGCATCGTCGTCCACGGCCACCACATCGAGGCCGGTGAGACGGGACGCGGCCGCAGCGGGTTCCGACGCGGTGGCCGAAGCGAGGATGAACGTGGGGGACGCGTGGTACCGCTCGCACACCCGGCGCAGGCGCCGCAGAACCTGCGCGACATGCGACCCGAAGACGCCGCGGTATCCATGGGCCTCGTCGATGACGACATAGCGGAGCCGGCGCAGAAAGGACGACCAACGGGCATGCCCGGGAAGGAGCGACCTGTGCAGCATGTCCGGATTGGTCAGCACATAGTTGGCGTGCTGCCGGACCCACGTCCGCTCGTCCTGGGGCGTGTCGCCGTCATAGGTCGCCGCGCGCACCCGCGTGAGGCGCAGGGAGCGGAGCGCGCGGAGCTGGTCGGCGGCCAGAGCCTTGGTCGGCGAGAGATAGAGGACCGTCCCCTCGTGGCGAGGATTCTCGTCGCCCGCGTAGATCGCCTCGACGCAGGGCAGCAGGTAGGCGAGCGACTTGCCCGACGCCGTCCCTGTGGCGATGATCACAGAGCGTCCGGCGCGAGCGTGCTCGGCGGCGGCGGACTGGTGCTCCCACGGGGACGCGATGCCGGCGGCGGCCAGCCGCTCCACCAGCAGCGGCGGTGACCAGGAGGGCCACGCGGCCCGGCGTCCCTGACGTGCGGGAACGCTCTCCACATGGGTGATGCGTTCGCGCCGTGCGGGGTCGGCGAGCAGCCGGTCCAGGGGAGTTGAGGATCTTTGGGCGCCCATCAGGTTTTCAGTGTGCCAGCCGGGGCAAAACAACGGGAACGCCCCGGCGCCGGAGGGCCCGTTCCCCCTGCTCTGACCCTGAGATCAGCAGGTCAGACGGGATGGCGCGAACTTTCGCCCGTGTGGGCGATTACGCGCGTACGCGACGCCGGAGCGTGGTTGAATCACGGCGAAGTCTCGGCGGCCGGCGCCCTACCCACGGGGCCGGCGGCGGGATCGGATAGTGCTGCACGGCGCGTGGAGGATCTGTGGATCTGAAGGTTAACGACTACACCACCGACGATGGCCTCACCGTCATCAACGTGGAGGGCGAGATCGACGTCTACACGGCGCCGAAGCTTCGCGAGAAGCTCATCGACCTGGTCAACAAGGGCAAGTTTCACCTGCTCGTGGACATGGAGAAGGTGGAGTTCCTCGACTCGACCGGGCTCGGCGTCCTCGTGGGCGGGCTGAAGAGGGTGCGCGCCCACGACGGCTCGCTGGAACTCGTGTGCACCCAGGAACGCATCCTCAAGATCTTCCGGATCACGGGGTTGACCAAGGTCTTCGGCATCCACGACTCGATCGCCGAGGCCGAGGAGAAGCGCAAGGGCGCCAAGTAGGCGGCCCGCGGCTGAGATGTCGACTGTTGAACTGTCCTTCAGCGCACTGCCCGTCCATGTCCGGACCGCCCGGCTGATCGTGACCGCCGTCGCCCGTCGCAGCGGCGTCGCCGAACCTCTGCTCGACGAGGTCCGGCTCGCGGTCGCCGAGGCGTGCTCCCGGGCCGTGGAGGCGCACCGCCGACACTGCCCGGACGAACCCGTCCGCCTCGAACTGCGCGGCGAGAAGGGCCGCTTCGAGGTGATCGTCAGCGACACCGTCCCCGGCGACCTCCCGCCGGAGGGGCTCCCCGCAGCCGCTGCGGACGAGGAAGAGGACGAGTTCGGGTACGGCCTGGGTGAGGGCACCGCTGAACTGGGTCTGGCCGTCATCGCCGGGCTCGCCGACGACGTGGAGATCGCCAACACGCCGAAGGGGGTCCAGATACGGATGAGCTGGCCGGCCGAAGCCGAGGCGACCATCTAGACGCGCCCGCGCCACCGCGACCGAAGGCCCCGCCACCGGCGGGGCCTTCTGTATTTATTGCGTTTTTCTCCTCCTTCGGGCCTGGCGGCCCTCCATCGTCGATAAACGCGGGCGATCGCTGGCATCGCTCCGGCTCGCCTGGCGGCTCGCTGCGCGATCAGGTTCTCGCAAGCTCGAACCTGCCTTCGGACGCGATCGCGGGTGTCGGGGTGGTCGCGGGGTCGCGGCGGTGGCTGAGGTTGGCGTGTCCCGCGGTGATCGGCGGGGTACGTCCGGTGGGGCGTGCTGGGCGTGGCTGCGCCCGGGCGTTCGCACCTGATCCTCATCGCCTGGCTTGGCCGTGGCCCTGCCTCGCCGCGCCTGTTGCCGGGGGGCGGGGGCGGGCTGTGGTGTGTCGGGCCGCGGTGGGGGCGGGAGGGTAACCGTGTGTGAGCGCGGGTGGGGGCCGGGGTGGGGCCTGTGGGGCTGGTGGTGTGGGGGGTGTGAGATTCTCTTGTGATCATCGGGGTGCTGATCCGATTTGGGTCTAGACATATTCCGTGTTAATGCCTAGCTTGAATGCGGACGCCGGTGGCCGTGCCGAACGCCGGTCATGCCCTGTGCCTGTCAGGGCATCGACGGGGCAATGAATGCCTGGGCCGGTCTGACCTGCGGTGATGCTGCCTGATCGGGCCAATGGGTCAATTTCCGGCGTATCTCATGTTTCATTTCGGCGACATCTTCATGAAGGGCGTCGCGGCCTTAACATTCGACTTACGCGTGCGTAGACTCCCGGCACCCGCGTTGCCGTGCGAGGCGTTCGAAATCGTGACTCGTGGGGTACGCGGTAAAGATCGCTTTTATGTCGGTCGCGATCGCAAGGCCCCTGTCGAGGAGGACGGATGCCCGGGTTTTCCCTGTCAAGCCCGGCCAGCGCTGAAGTGGATCTCGGCGGCGGCGACCTTTCCCTGGTCGTCGTCGTCGCCGTGGTCGCACTGCTCGCACTGGCCGTCGCCGCTGGTCTCGTACGCGACGTCCTGGCCGCCGGCCAGGGCACCGCGAAGATGCAAGAGATCGCGCGCGCCGTCCAGGTGGGCGCGAGCGCCTACCTGAAACGCCAGTTCCGCACGGTCGCGATCTTCGTGGTCCTGATCCCGCTCGTCCTGCTGCTCCTGCCCGCCGACTCCACCAGCGAGCGGATCGGCCGGTCCGTGTTCTTCGTCATCGGCGCGGTCTTCTCCGCCGTCACCGGGTTCACCGGCATGTGGCTGGCCGTCCGGGGCAACGTCCGGGTCGCCGCGGCCGCCCGCGAGGAGGGCGGCGAGAAGACCGCGATGCGGATCGCCTTCCGCACCGGCGGCGTCGCCGGCATGTTCACCGTCGGCCTCGGCCTGTTCGGCGCCGCCGTCGTGGTCCTGGCCTACCAGGGCGACGCGCCGAAGGTGCTGGAGGGCTTCGGCTTCGGCGCCGCGCTGCTCGCCATGTTCATGCGGGTCGGCGGTGGCATCTTCACCAAGGCCGCCGACGTCGGCGCCGACCTGGTCGGCAAGGTCGAGCAGGGCATCCCCGAGGACGACCCGCGCAACGCGGCGACGATCGCCGACAACGTGGGCGACAACGTCGGCGACTGCGCTGGCATGGCCGCCGACCTGTTCGAGTCGTACGCGGTCATGCTCGTCGCGGCGCTGATCCTCGGCACCGCGGCGTTCGGCAACCAGGGCCTGGTCTTCCCGCTGATCGTGCCGATGATCGGCGTGATCACCGCGGTGATCGGCATCTTCGCGGTGGCGCCCCGCTCCGGCGACCGGTCCGGGATGACCGCGATCAACCGGGGCTTCTTCATCTCGGCGGCGATCTCGGCGGTGCTCGTCGCGGTCGCCACGTTCGTGTACCTGCCCTCGTCCTTCGCGGACCTGGACGGCGTCCGCGACAAGGCCATCGCCGGCCTGGACGCCGACCCGCGCTGGGTCGCGCTCGGCTCCGTCCTGATCGGCATCGTGCTCGCCAGCGCGATCCAGCTGCTCACCGGCTACTTCACCGAGACCAACCGCAAGCCGGTCAGGGAGGTCACCGACAGCGCCCGGACGGGTCCCGCCACCGTCATCCTGTCGGGCATCTCGCTCGGCCTGGAGTCGGCCGTCTACACCGCGCTGGTGATCGGCGCCGCCGTGTACGGCGCGTTCCTGCTCGGCTTCGGCAACACCACCGTCGCGCTGTTCGCGGTGGCGATGGCCGGCACCGGGCTGCTCACCACCGTCGGCGTGATCGTCTCGATGGACACCTTCGGGCCCGTCTCCGACAACGCCCAGGGCATCGCCGAGATGTCCGGGGACGTCCAGGGTGAGGCCGCCTCGGTGCTGGAGCGGCTGGACGCGGTGGGCAACACCACCAAGGCCATCACCAAGGGCATCGCGATCGCGACGGCGGTGCTCGCCGCGACCGCGCTGTTCGGCTCGTTCCGCACGACGGTGATCGCGGCGCTCGCCGATGCCTCGCAGGGCGCCAAGGACGCGATCGGCGACGAGTTCCTGAGCTTCAACCTGTCCATCGCGAGCCCGAACGTGCTGATCGGGCTGATCATCGGCGCGGCCGTGGTGTTCATGTTCTCCGGCCTGGCGATCATGGCGGTGGGCCGCGCGGCCGGCCGGGTCGTGGTCGAGGTGCGCGAGCAGTTCCGCACCAAGCCCGGGATCATGGACTACACCGAGAAGCCCGACTACGACCGGGTCGTGGACATCTGCACCCGGGACGCGCAGCGCGAGCTCGCCACCCCGGGCCTGCTGGCCATCCTGACGCCGATCGCGGTCGGCTTCGCCCTCGGGTACGCGCCCCTCGGCGCCTTCCTCGGCGGCGCCATCGCGGCGGGCGTGCTGATGGCGGTGTTCCTCGCCAACGCCGGCGGCGCCTGGGACAACGCCAAGAAGCTCGTCGAGGAGGGCCACCTCGGCGGCAAGGGCAGCGAGGCGCACGAGGCCACGATCATCGGCGACACGGTCGGCGACCCCTTCAAGGACACCGCCGGCCCCGCGATCAACCCGCTCATCAAGGTGATGAACCTGGTCGCGCTGCTGATCGCGGACGCGGTGGTGACCTACGCGGGCAACACCGCGCTGCGCGTCGGCGTCACCGTGCTGTCCGTCGCGGTCGTCGTCGCGGCTATCGTGATCTCCAAGCGGCGCGCCGACCCGATCGGCGGGCCGTCCGCCGGTCCCGCCGTCGAGGGCGGCGAGTCGGGGCCGGACGCCGCGAAGAGCGGCGGGGCCGCGGGCGCGCTCGACAAGGGCGCTCCGGCCGAAGGCGCCGGTCCTCCCGCGAACAGCGCCGTAGGCGCCGACGCGGCGGGAGCCGAGGCCGAGCCGGACGCCGAGGAGTCGTCCGCCGGCAAGTCCTGACCGACTGAACGCGTAAGGGGCCGGTGGCGGCGCGCCACCGGCCCCTCACGCGTTCCCAGGGGTCCCGTCCGACCACCCCGGGCCCGGTCGTACGCTGTACGGGAGGGCAGGGACGGTCCCGTCCCCGACCAAGCGGATCGATATCGGGAGGCGGCCGTGGCGAGCGGCGGCGGCAAGCGGGCGATGTCGGGGCCCAAGGGCTTCGCGATCGTGATCGGCGGAATGCTCGGCATCATGCTCGTGCTCTGGACCCTGGCGGCCCTCGCGGCCCCCTAATGTGGCGGCCATGCCCACGCTCATCGTGCTCCGCCACGCCAAGGCCGAAGCCGGCCTCGGCATACCCGACACCGACCGCAAGCTCACCGATCGCGGGCGCCGGGACGCGACCGCGGCCGGGGACTGGCTGCGCGCGAACGACCTCGTTCCCGGGCGGGTCCTGTGCTCGCCCGCCGCGCGGACCCGGGAGACGCTCGCCCGCCTGGCGCTGGACGCGGAGGCCGCCTTCGAGCCCGGCATCTACGACAACGACCCCGAGGGGCTCCTCGCCCTCGTCTCCGAGACGCCGGACGAGACCGGCACGCTCCTGCTGGTCGGGCACAACCCGTCCGTGCACCACCTCGTCCACGACCTGGCCGGCCAGGCCCCCGACGCCTTCCCCACCTGCGCTTTCGCCGTGATCGACCTTCCTCCCGGCGCGTGGACGGACGTCCGGCCCGGCCTCGGGACGCTGCGCACCGTCCACACGCCCAAGGACTGACGGTTCACCGGCGCGTTCCGGCGGCCTGCAGGGACGACGCGATGACCTGGTTCACGTCCCCGCGCAGTTCCCCGATCGTGTACCGGGTCCCGGAGACCTGGAGCAGGGCGTGCCGGAGCGGGGTGGGCTCGTCGGGGCCGACGCCCTCCTTGATCTCGGCGCGGCGCCGCCGGGTCAGCGTGGACAGGTAGGAGTCGAGCTCGGCGAGTTCCCGGCCGAGCTCCTCCGCGGGCGTGCCGGCCTCCGGGTCGCGCTCCCCCGGCTCCTCCAGCAGGTCCGCCGCCTCCTCCAGCTGGTCGGCGAGGCGGTCGAGGATCTCGGGGATCGGACCGGTGTCCACGGCCCGCTCCCGGGACAGCTTGGCGACCGCGATGAGGTGGTCGCGGGCGCGGTGCGCGGCGGCCACGGTCCTGCGCAGCCGGTCGATCAGTTCGAGGTCGGGCACCCGCTCGTGGCCGAGCCGGGTCCGGTTCTCGGCGACCGCCTCCGCCGCGCGCTCCGCCGTCACGATCGTGTCGTGCGGGAGCCGGGTCCGCTCCCCGGCGAGGACGTCCGCCGCCGTCCGGACGAGCCCGGCGTGCGTCCGCAGGAGCCGTTCGAGCTGGCCGGGCAGCCGTTCGAGGTGCCCGGCGGGCCACAGCAGCAGGACGGCGAGGTAGGCCGTCAGCGACCCGGCGAGCGTGAGGCCGATCCGCTCGCCGGCGGTGCGCCAGTCGGCGGGCGCGGAGAAGTCCAGCAGCATCATCGCCAGGGGCGTCCCGAACAGGGCCCAGTAGGAGAAGTTCACCGACCGCATCGCGAACCCGGCCCCCGCGAAGCAGAACGCGATCACCGCGACGGTGGGCTTCCCGGGCGCGAGCGTCAGGATGACCGCGGCGACGGCGGCCCCGGCCGCGGTTCCCCCGACGCGCTGGACGAGCCGGTCCACGGTCTCGCCGTAGGTGGCGCGCAGGCTCAGCATCGCGGTGATCGTCAGCCAGTGGCCGTGCGAGATCCCCAGCACGGCGGTGAGGGCCATCGACACGACGGCCGTCACGTACACCCGCGACACCTGCCGGAACGTGGGGGAACGCGTGCGGACGGCGCGGCGCACCCGGTCCCAGACCGGCATCGGGTCGAGCGTGCCCGGCATCCGCGGCGCCGCGAACCCGATGCGCAGGCCGCCCGCGACGAGGCGGCGCGTGGAGGCGACCTCGCCGGCGATGCGGTCGACGGAGCGGCGCACCTGGCCGATCAGCGCGACCGCGACCAGGTCCTCGTCGCCGGCGAGGCCGGCGCGCCTGATCTGCTCGGCGGCGCGGACCATCCGCCGGACGGCGGCGGACTCCTCGCGGCCGAGCGGCGCCTCGCCCGCCGTCGCGATCGCCCCCGCCAGCAGCCGCAGCCGCGCCGCGAGCGCCGAGATCGCCGTCTGCGTCTCCAGCCGCCACTCACGGTCCGGCGGGTAGTTCTTCGCCGCCTCCAGGACGGCCTGGAGCGTCACCGTCTCGTGCAGGATGCGCCCCAGCGCGTCGATCATCCGCTCCGGCCTCGTGGGCTTGTTGCCCGCCCGTCCCGACCGGTACAGCCCGTAGGTGGCGCGCGCCGCCGTCAGCGACTCCGACGCCGCCCGCCGCTTGGCCTCCCAGTCGGGGATGCGGGCGACCGCCAGCAGGTCGGGGTTCGTCAGCTCGACGGCGTCGAGGGGCCCCGCGTCGTGGGCGCCCACGTCCTGCGCCACGGCGTCCAGCGCCTCGGCGACCGCGTCCGCGGACTCGCTCAGCGCCTCCCGCAGCGGCCGCAGCCGCCGCGCGGGCCACGGCGCCAGCAGCAGCCCGGCGGTGAGCAGCCCGCCCACCAGCTCCAGCAGCCCGATGTCCACCACGTCCGCGGACGGTGGCCGGACGGCGCTGAGCAGCACCGCGAGTCCCGCCGTCGAACCGATCCGCGGTACCGCCACGCCGAGGGCGACGAGCGGCGGCACCACGATCACGGCAGGCCACGGATGCCCGCTGAGCAGCCCGCCCATCCCGGACCCGACCGCGACGATCAGCACGCCGACGGTGAGGTTGCGCGCCCGCGCCCCGTACGGGCCCTCCGGAGCCCGCAGCCCGACGAGGTACGCCCCGAGCGCGATCATCGACCCCTGCGCGGCGCGCCCGGTCAGCGCCCCCACGAGCAGTGGGACGGAGACCGCGACCGCGGCGGCCAACCCGTAGAAGGGCGCGGCCTGCCCATGCACCTGGGCATAAGCCCCCCGCGCCCGCTGAAGCATGGGGAGTATCTTCCCTGTTGCCCAGGGGGACGACCCCTGGAACCCCCGTCGCGAGCCGGGCGATCCTCACGCCACGGTCCGGGTTTTCTGTGCCCGTGCGGGTCTTCGTCGTGTCGCTGCGGTCGCCCGGCTCGACGGGGCGTGCGACCTCCAGGCGCTCAGAGCGCCTTCCTGCCACCCGACCCGCGTTCGGCTAGGGGCCGTCCTGGTCCTGGGAATCCTCAGCGTCGGCGGCCTCCACCTCTTCGCGGGAGATGCCCAGGAGGAAGACGATGGTGTCCAGGTAGGGGACGTTGACGGCGGTGTCGGCGGCCTGGCGGACGACCGGTTTGGCGTTGTAGGCGATGCCGAGGCCGGCGGCCTGGAGCATGTCGAGGTCGTTGGCGCCGTCGCCGATCGCGACGGTCTGGCTGACCGGGATGCCGGCCTCGCGGGCGAAGCGCTCCAGGGCGGCGGCCTTCCCGGCGCGGTCGATGACCTGGCCGGTGACGCGTCCGGTGAGCTTGCCGTTCTTGATCTCCAGGGTGTTGGCCGCGGAGTAGTCGATGCCGAGGTCCTCGACGAGGGCGTCGGTGACCTGGGTGAAGCCGCCGCTGACGATCGCGAACTTGTAGTCGAGGCGCTTGAGGGTGCGGACCATGGTGCGGGCGCCGGCGGCGAGGCGGAGCCGGTCGCGGACGTCGTCGATGGCGGCCGCGTCCAGCCCGGCGAGGAGCGCGACCCGCTCGCGCAGGGATCCCTCGAAGTCGAGCTCGCCGCGCATGGCGGCCTCGGTGACCTTGGCGACCTCGTCGAGGCAGCCGGCGTGCTCGGCGAGCAGCTCGATGACCTCGCCCTGGATGAGGGTGGAGTCGACGTCCATGACGACGAGCCGCTTGGCGCGCCGGTGCAGGCCGCTGTGCTGGACGGCGACGTCGACCCGCTGCTCGACGGCCTCGGCGGTGAGCGCGGCGCGCAGCCCGTCCGGGTCGGCGCCGGAGACGTCCATCTCGATGCAGGTCACGGGGTTCTGGGCGAGGCGCTCGATGCGGTCGATGTTGGCGCCGTGCGCGGAGATCCGCCCGGCGATGCCCGCCATGGCGGCGGGCATCAGCGGGTTGCCGAGGACGGTGACGTGCAGGCGCCCGCTCCGCTTGGGCATCCGCTTGTTGCGCCCGGTGGACAGCTCGATCTCCATGTCGAGGTCGTTCGCGACGCGTTCGGCGGCGTTCCACACCCGTCCGATGTCGGCGCCCTCGGTGTAGGCGAGCAGGACTCCGAGGACGAGGCGGCCGCGGATCACGACCTGCTCCACGTCCGCCACCGTCAGTGGGAACTGCGAGAGTGTGCGGAAGAGGCGCGACGTGACGCCGGGGCGGTCGCGGCCGGTGAGTGTGATGAGCAGCGTGCGCTCTGCTGACCCGTCCATAGCTGTCCACAACGGTACCGGCCGCGCCGGGCGTCCCGCCCGTCAGGTCCGGCATGCGAGACGCTATCCGGGAAGGATCAGGTTCAGATCGCCGAATTCGTGCCACAGGTAGCGCTCGGCGAGGGCGGCTTCGTAGGTGGCGGTGAGCAGGTCGCGGCCCGCGATGGCGGTCAGCATCATCAGGTGGGACGACCTGGGCTCGTGCAGGCCGGTGAGGAGGCCGTCCACGGCTCGGACGCCGCCCTCGGGGGTCACGACGTGCTCGGTCCAGCCGGAGGACGCCCGGACGCCTCCCGCGGCGTCCACGGCCGTCTCCAGGGCGCGCACGGCGGTGGTGCCGACGGCGATCACCCGGCGGCCCTGCGCCCGGACGTGCCCGACGAGCGCCGCGGTCGGTTCGGGGACGGTGTAGCGCTCGGCGTAGGGCGGTTCGTGGGCCTCGGGGGACGCGACGCCCGTGTGGAGGGTGATCGGGGCGATCAGGACGCCGCGCGACACCAGCCGCGTCACCAGTTCGGGCGTGAAGGGGCGGGCGGCGCTCGGCATCTCGGCGCCGCCGGACGAGCGGTCGTGGGCGAAGACGGTCTGGTAGGCGGAGGCGGGCCAGTCGCGGTGAACGTACCCGTACCGAATGGGGGTGCCGTGGCGCCGCAGGTAGGGGCCGACGTCGGTGCTCAGCCGGGCCTGCCAGAGCCGGTCGGACTCCCCGCGGGCGCGGTGCCCGTGCCGTCCGACGAGGGTGAGGGTGGCGCCGCCGGGCATTGGGATCCACTCGCCGGGGGAGCCTCCCGCGTACGGGCGGCTGGTCTTGCCGGCGAGGCGGCGCAGCTCGACGAGCCACAGCCGGTCGTCGGCGCCGGGCACCGGGGTGGAGAAGTGCACGCTGATCCGGTCGAGCCGGACGGCGGCGGGCAGCGTGGCCGAGGTGTTGACGACGAGCAGGTCGCCCGGGTCGAGCAGGCCGGGCAGGTCGCGGAACGCGTGGTGGGAGACCTCGCCGGCGGCGCGCCGGGAGACCAGGAGCCGGACGCCGTCGCGGGTCCGGCCGCGCGCCTCGGGCGGCTCGTGCGCCTCCAGCGCGGCGGGGAGGGTGAAGTCGACGGTCATGTCCGGACCTCCAGGCGGAGAGCGGCGATCGCGCCGAACGCGGCGATCGCGGCGAACAGCGCCCCGGCGACGGCGAGCCCGGCGTCCAGCCGGGCGGCGCCGAAGCCGGTGACCAGCGCGCCCGCGACCCCGACCACGAGGGACGAGCCGAGGGTGTCGCTGATCTGCAGCGCGGAGGAGTTGACGCCCTGCTCGTCCTCGGCCGACAGGTCGAGCAGCAGGACGGAGAGGCTGCCGATCGAGAAGCCCATCCCGGCGCCGCCGACGACCCATGCCGGGGCGGCGAGCCAGCCGGAGAACTGCAGGGCGACGGTGGCGAGGACGATGCCTGCCGTGACGAGGACGGCGCCGAGGAGGGCGTAGAACTCGCGGGGGCGCTCGGAGCGGCCCTGGATCTGGGACGCCGCCGACCAGCCGAGCGCGCCGACCGTCAGGACGATCCCGGCCTGCGTGGCGCTGAAGTCGTGCAGCCGCGTCAGCGCCAGCGGGATGAAGACGTCGGTGCCGAAGAAGGCCCCCGACAGCAGGCCCCGGACGAGGATGACGCTCGGCAGCCCCCGACGGAGCCGGAGCGTTCCGGCGGGCACCAGGCGGGGCAGCCCGAACGCCAGGCCGGCGAGGCCGGCGAGCACGGCCGGCAGCATCGTCCAGCCCTTCCCGTCGAGGCCGTAGAGGAGGACGCCGGTGCCGGCGGCGACGCAGAGGGCGGCCGGGTACCGCGAGCGGCCCGGAACCTTGGCGGCGCCGGAGGGCGCGATGCCGCGCAGCACGGGGAGCAGCAGCAGCGCCGGCGGGATCACCAGCGGGACGAGCCCGAGGAACACCCACCGCCAGCCGGCGTGCTCGGCCAGGGCGCCGCCGGCCGCCGGGCCGATCAGCGACGGCAGCACCCAGGCGGCCGACAGCGCGGCGAACACCCGGGACCGCAGCTCCTCCGGGTAGACGCGGGCGATCACCACGTACAGGGCGACGAGCGGAACGCCCGTGCCGAGGCCCTGCACGGCGCGCCCGGCGACGAACACCCACATGGACGGCGCCGCGCCCGCGACCAGCAGCCCGGCGACGAACACGCCGAGCCCGACCAGGAACGGCCGGGTCGGTCCCGACCGGTCGACCCAGCCGCCCGCGAGCACCGTGGCCAGCAGGCTCGTGATCAGGGTCGCGCTGAAGCCCCACGCGTACAGGGACAGGCCGTCCAGGTCGCCCGCGACCACCGGCATGACGGTGCCGACGGCCATGCTCTCGAATGCCAGCAGCGTCACGACCAGGACTATCCCGAATGTCGCGGCCCGGAATCCCGCGCCCAATATGCCCTGCTTTGTTGTCACCCGTTCATGATCAAGGACGGCGGTCACCGCGCGGCCGCCAGGTCCGCCGCCCGGTACCGCCCGCTCGGAAGGCGGCCGGAGACGAGCCGGTGGAGCGCGGCGGCGGCCTCCTCGGGTGGCGGGGCCGCGTCCGCGTCCTCGCCCGCCGCGCGGAGCATGCCGGTGTTCATCTCGCCCGGGTCCGCCCACCACACGGCCACATCCGGCTCCTCCGCCGCGAGGACGTTCGACAGCTGCTCCAGAGCCGCCTTGGACGCCCCGTAGCCGCCCCACGTCTCGTAGCCCTCCACGGCCGCGTCCGACGTGATGTTGAGGATCGCGCCGCGCCGCTCCCGCAGGCCGGGCAGGAACGCCTGGATCAGCGCGAGCGGCGCCAGGACGTTCGTGGCGAACGTGTTCGCCAGGGAGCCCTCGGGGAGCGAGGCGAGCCGGGGCATCGGCGTCGGGCCGAGCGTGCTCGCGTTGTTGACGAGCAGGTCGAGCCCGCTTTCGACCGCGCGGGCGAGGGCGGCCCGGTGCGCGGGATCGGCGACGTCCCCGGTGATCGCCGTCGCGCCGGTCTCGTCCGCGACCGCGGACAGCGCGGCGGCGTCGCGCGCGTCGATGACGAGGTTCCAGCCGTCCCCGGCGAGGGTGCGGGCGAGCGCCCGGCCGAGGCCCCGGGAGGCCCCGGTGATCAGTGCCGTCTTCATGCCCTCGACGCTAGGAACCGGCGCGTCCGGCGGCATCGGCCGACGGGTCCCCCGGACCGTCGTCAGATGGTCCTAGGACCGGCGTCCCGGGCACCGGGGAGGGACGGCGCGGCGCGTACTCCCGCCGGCTGATTCGAGAAGACCCGCCTAGAGAGTACGGTCTTCACATGCGGGCGCGAAGGGCGCTCGCCGGGGGGAGGGCGAGAGGCCGCAATGGTGACGGACGAGGGCTGCCGCGGCGACCAGGGCGCGACCCTGCACGCCGTCAGCTCCGCCGTGCTCGCGGTGACCCGCCACCTGTCCGTGCACGAGGTGCTCCAGGTGATCGTCCGGGCGGCCGCGCAGCTGCTGGACGCCCGGTACGCGGCCCTCGGCGTGCCCGACGACGACGGCTCGTTCGCCGAGTTCGTCGTCGAGGGCGTCTCGGAGGAGGAGTGGGAGCGGATCGGCCCGCTGCCCCGCCAGCACGGCATGCTGGCCGCGATGCTGAAGGGCGACGCGCCGAAGCGGCTCGGCGACATCCGCAAGGAGGCCGAGTTCGAGGGCTGGCCGGTCGCGCACCCCGTCCTGAAGGACTTCCTCGGCGTGCCGATCCGCGACGGCGAGGACGTCCTCGGCATTGTCTTCCTGGCCAACAAGCGCCGGCCCGGCGGCTTCACCCAGGACGACGAAGACCTGCTCACCCTGTTCGCAGCGCACGCCGCGATCGCGATGGCGAACGCCCGCCTGTACGAGCACAACCGCGAGCTGACGGTGGTCGCCGAACGCAACCGCCTCGCCCGCGAGCTGCACGACGCCGTCGCACAGAAGCTGTTCTCGCTGCGGCTGACGGCCCGAACCGCGTCCGCGCTGGCCGAGCGAGACCCGGTCCGGACCGTCCGGGAACTGGAGCAGGTGGAGCGGCTCGCCGCCGAGGCTCTCGCCGAGCTGCGCGCCGTCATCTTCGAGCTGCGTCCCACCGATCTGGCGGACGGCCTCGTGGCGTCGCTGCGAAAGCACGTCGAGGTGCTCGACCGCGCGCACGAGTCCACCGTGCGCCTCAGCGCGGACGAAGCGATCGTCCTGCCGGAGGCGCACGAGGCCGTCGCCTTCCGCATCACCCAGGAGGCGCTCTACAACGCGCTGCGCCACGCCGGGGCGAGCACCGTGCAGGTGCGGCTCCGCACGGAGGACCGGCGGGCCGTGCTGGAGGTCTCCGACGACGGTGCCGGTTTCGACGCGTCCGAGGTGGAGCCCCAGGGCGGGCTCGGCCTCACCTCCATGCGCGAGAGGGCGTACTCGATCGGCGGCGACCTCGCGATCGACGCCGCGCCCGGCGAAGGCACGACCGTACGGCTGGAGGTGCCGCTGTGAACGCCGCGCGGGAGCCGATCCGGGTCCTGATCGCCGACGACCATCCGGTCGTCCGGCAGGGCCTGCGGACCTTCCTCGGCATCCAGGACGACATCGAGGTCGTCGGCGAGGCCGAGGACGGCACGTCGGCTGTGACACTGGCCGAATCCCTGAAGCCCGATATCGTGCTCATGGACCTGAAGATGCCGGGCGCCGACGGCCTGACCGCGCTGGCGGAGCTGCGGGCTCGCGGGGTGACGGCACGGGTCCTCGTCCTGACCAGCATGACGGAACGCGGGCACGTGCTGCCGGCGGTCCAGGCCGGGGCGGCCGGGTACCTGTACAAGGACGTCGACCCGCAGGCGCTGGTCCAGGCGATCCGGGCGGTCAACGACGGGCACGTCCTGTTCGCGCCCGACGCGGCCGAGGCGATGCTGCGGAACGGGACGGCGGGTGACGCGGGGCGGGCCGACCGCGGCCTCGCCGCGCTGACCGAACGGGAACGGGAGGTGCTCGTGCACATAGCGCGGGGCAGGTCGAACCGGGAGATCGCCCGCGCCCTCGTGGTGTCCGAGAAGACGGTCAAGACGCACGTCAGTAATCTGCTCATGAAACTGGGAGTCCAGGATCGGACGCAGGCGGCGCTGTACGCGGTCCGGCATGGTGTGGGAAACACGAGTGCCGCCGGGGAAACCGGGAAGACCACCGCCCGCGGCTGATACAACTCCTCTGACAGGATCGTCATCGAAATTGGTATGAACGTAGCAATCAGGTACGCAGCAGGCAGCGACATCGGGTGCAACCGGGAGAACAACGAGGACTCCGGGTACGCCGGTGCGCGGTTGATCGCGGTCGCGGACGGCATGGGCGGGTATGCGGGCGGCGAGGTCGCGAGCTCGACCGTGATCGGTTCACTGCGCTCGCTGGACACCGATGCCCATAAAGACGATCTTGTCGACATGCTGGGCCGCGCCGTGGCCGAGGCCAACGAGAAGTTGCGCATCGTCCGGGAGGAACGCCCCGACCTGAGCCGGATGGGCACCACGCTCACCGCCATGCTCTGGTCCGGCGAGTCCGTCGCGCTGGCGCACGTCGGTGACTCGCGCGGCTATCTGCTGCGCGACGGCGAGCTCTTCCAGATGACGCAGGACCACACCATGGACGAGCTGCTCAAGGCGGAGGCCGAGCAGGCCGGCCAGCAGGCCGATCCCGCCGAGACGTCCCGGCTCTCGCACGTGCTCTACCGCGTGCTGGACGGGCGCGAGGACCGCGAGCCCGACCTGCGGCTGCGCGAGGCCCGTCTCGGCGACCGGTACCTGCTGTGCTCGGACGGCCTGAGCGGCCCGGTCGACGCGCAGAAGATCTACGAGGTGCTGTCGGCCGAGGCCGACCCGCAGCGCGCCGTCGACCGGCTGATCGAGATGGCCCGCGACAACGGCGGTCCGGACAACATCACCGCCGTCATCGCCGACGTCGTCGAGGCCGAGCACATCTCCGGCTCCGACGAGCCCGTCATCGTCGGCGCCGCCGCCCAGGCCTGACGCCCCGCCCGGCCCCGCCACCCCGGGCCGGACGCCGGATCCGGCCCGACGCTCCCCGGGCCGGCCGCTCCCTCGGGCCTGCATGCCCCGGGCCGGACGCGATGGCGCCGGCCGTCCGCCTCCGCGACACGCCGCGCGCCAGGGCGTCGCGCCGTTCTCCTCGTCTCCTCCTCGTCTCCCCCTCGTCTCCGGCGCATCCCCGGCCTCGCCCGGTTCGCGCGCACGTCCCGTTCGCCGCACGCCCCGAACTGGACGATTCATTCATACTCGTAACGAGAAAGAGTGCCCATGTAGCAGGTGATTTGTCCTACTCTTGCCCGAGAGGTGGTGTCGCGGAGCACTGAGTAACGGTCTAGCAGCGGATCGTTGCCCGGACTTGACCCGCCTCGGGGTGCACCCGATATACGGGTCACTCACCTGTATGTCATCGAGGCGGAGGATTCGTTGGGGGGAGCGCCCGGGACGGCGTCCGCCGGTGCACCGCGAGGTGCGCTCGGGGGGATCGTCGGCCGGACCCTCACCGCGGCGCGGCACGGACCCCAGGGTGCGGTGCTGCGTGTCGCGGCGATGGCCGTCGCGGCCATCGGCGCGTCATGGATCCATCGCGTGAACGACCCCGGCGTGCTCTGTCCCCTGCGGGCGCTCACCGGAATCCCGTGTCCCCTGTGCGGGGGCACGACCGTGTTCATCGAGTTCGGCTCGGGCCGTCCCGGCCAGGCCGTCCTCGCGAACCCGGTCGCGCTCACCGGCGCCGTCGCCGTCGCCGCCGCACCGCTCGGACTGGGTGAACGGTGGTGGGCACTCCAGCCGAAGACCCGCGCCTGGATGCTCGGCACCGCCCTCGTCGGGTCGGAGCTGTGGCAGCTCGTCCGGTTCGGTGTTCTGCGGGTTTGAGCCGCGGTCGGTCCTCGGTCAGACTTGCGGAGCCCACCGGGTCCGGCGGGCGTCACACAACCACAGGGTCAATCAATAAGGAGCAAGTGTGGGCAACCCCTACGACCCGTACGGTCAGCAGCCGGGCTACGGGCAGCAACAGCCCGGGTACGGCCAGCAGCCCCCGGCCCAGCCCGGCTACGGCCAGCCCGGCGGGCAGCCCGGCTACGGCCAGCCTCCGGCGCAGCCCGGTTACGGCCAGCCCCCGGCGCAGCCGGGCTACGGCCAGCCTCCGGCGCAGCCCGGTTACGGCCAGCAGCCCCCCGCCCAGCCCGGCTACGGCGCGCCCTCGGCGCCCTCCCAGCCGGGCTACGAGGTGCACCACCACCACTACGGCTCGGGCGGCCAGCTCGCCGAGTGGGGCTCGCGCGCCGGCGGCTACATCATCGACTACCTGATCTTCGGTGGCCCGGTGTTCGTGCTGTACATCCTGATGATCATCCTCTCCAGCTCCGGCAGCTCGGGCGCGGCGCTGTTCGGCGTCCTGCTCATGCTGATCGGCGCGGCCATCTCCATCGCGGGCGGCCTGTGGATCTGCTACCAGGAGGGCACCACCGGCCAGTCCATCGGCAAGCGGCAGATGGGCATCCGCCTCGTCAGCGCGCAGACCGGCCAGCCCATCGGCTTCGGCATGGCCTTCGTCCGCAAGATCGCGCACGTCGCCGACAGCTTCCTGTGCTACATCGGCTTCCTCTGGCCGCTGTGGGACGAGCGCAAGCAGACATTCGCCGACAAGATCTGCAACACCATCGTGGTCCGCGCCTGACCCACGACCCACGACAGCGGGGCGCCCCGACCCGGGACGCCCCGCTTTCGCTGTCAAGCCACGACCACTCCGCTAGCGCTCCGGTCCGTGGACCGGGTCGAACGCACTGTTGCAAGCCGCCACCAGGGCGCGGCGTACGGCGGCGTCCAGGAGGCGGAGGGCCTCGCCGCGGCGCCTCATCTGGTCGGCGCCGAGGCCGCGGTCGTCCATCTGGCGGGCGAGGTCGACGACGAAGGAGAGGCGTCCGGCCAGGGCGGCGACGCGGTGGGCGCGGGGCGGGTAGCCGGGGGAGAGCGGATGGTCGCCGCGGTCGGGATCGCGCAGGTCGACCAGCGCGTCACCGATCTCGGGCGGCACGCCGACGAAGTCGTCGACGGTCAGCAGCGCCTCGGTGGCGTCCCGCATGGCGAGCGTGAGACGCCGGTCGGCCTCCGCGAGGGACGGGACGTCGGGCGGCGCCGCCGACGCGTCGTGCGTCGTCCAGCGGACGCCGACGTAGGACGAGCCGCGCCGGTCCTCCGACGGGACGAGCCCCATCGCCCGCCCGTCGAGCACGGCGACGGCCGCGGCGCCCGCATCGATCGCCGCGGCGTTGAAGGACGGCGGCCCGGTCAGTCCGAGCGGGTCGCCCGGCTCCGGCAGCGCCAGCCGCAGCGCCGCCAGCCCGCCGACGCGCAGGTCGCCGAGGCCGCGCCGCAGCGTCACCTCGGCGGGCTCACCGCCGAGGATCTGCGGGCCCGCGCTCTTCTCGATCTCGTCGACGGCCTCGTCCAGGCCGACGTGCCCCGTCAGCCAGGCGTTGCCCCAGGCGACGAGGGCGATCGCGACGGCCCTGCTCATACGTCCGTGCTCATTCTCGGTCTCGTGCGTTCCGCAATGGGCATGCGATCCACGATAAGCGCTCCGATCGCCGGTGCCACCGGACGTAAGGCACCTCTCGCGGCGCGGAAGCGTTCCCGGCCGTTCCCCAGGTGCGATCCCGGGGGGCCACGGCCGCCCCGGATCGCATAGGTTCTTTCCTGCAAGCGGGAGCACGGACCACCGGATTGGGGACGAAGGCGCGCGATGGCAGGCGAGGTGCTTCAACTCCGCGGAGTCGGGGTCAGGCGCGGCGGGGCCACCCTGCTGCGCGACGTCACATGGACGGTGAACGAGGGCGACCGGTGGGTCATCGTCGGCCCGAACGGCGCGGGCAAGACCACGTTGCTGCAGATCGCCGCCGCCATGCTGCATCCGACCGAGGGCAGCGTCGAGATCCTGGAGGAGGAGCTCGGCCGTACCGACGTGTTCGAGCTCCGGCCGCGGATCGGGCTCGCGAGCTCGTCCGTCGCGGAGAAGGTCCCGTCCGGTGAGACGGTCATCGACCTGGTGCTGACCGCCTCGTACGCGATCCTCGGGCGCTGGCAGGAGGAGTACGACTCGACCGACCTCGACCGCGCCGTCGCGCTGCTGGAGGCCCTCGGCGCCGCCGACCTGATCCGCCGGACGTTCAGCACCCTGTCGGAGGGCGAGCGCAAGCGCGTCCAGATCGCCCGCGCCCTGATGCCCGACCCCGAGCTGCTGCTGCTCGACGAGCCCGCCGCCGGTCTCGACCTCGGCGGGCGCGAAGACCTGCTCGCCCGCCTCGCCGCACTCGCCGACGACCCGGCCGCGCCCGCGATCGCGATGGTCAGCCACCACGTGGAGGAGGTCCCGGAGGGCTTCACCCACGCACTGCTGCTGCGCGGCGGGGGGGTCGTCGCCCAGGGCAAGGTGGACGAGGTCTTCACCCGGGAGCACCTGTCGGAGGCGTTCGGGCTCCCGCTGGCGATCGACCGCCAGAACGGCCGCTGGTACGCCCGCTCCGCCCGCTGAACCGGGCGGGACGCCACAAAGCGACCCCGCGCGACGGGGGCGCGCGGCGGGGTCCCTACGATGTGTGCGCCGTCGGGAACGTCTAGCGCAGGGATGGGACGGACGTGAATCTGCTGGAGGCGGCCGCCGTCTTCGCGGCCGGGGTGGCCGCCGGAGGCATCAACACCGTCGTCGGGTCCGGCTCCCTGATCACCTTCCCGACCCTGGTGGCGCTCGGCTACCCGCCCGTGGTCGCGAACATCTCCAACAACATCGGGCTCGTCCCGGGCGGCGTGACGGGCGCCTACGGCTACCGCCACGAGCTGAAGGGGCAGCGCGGCCGGCTGACGCGGCTGGCCTCCGGCTCCTTCGTCGGGGCCGTGATCGGCGGCCTGCTGTTGCTCGGCCTGCCCGCCGAGGCGTTCGACGTCATCGTCGTCGCGCTGATCATCATCGCGCTGGTCCTCGTGATCGTGCAGCCCCGCCTGCAGAAGTGGATGCTGCGCCGCCGGGAGGGCGAGCACCGCCCGCAGCACGGCGGCCCGGCGCTGTGGGTCGGGGTGCTGCTCGCGGGCATGTACGGCGGCTACTTCGGCGCCGCCCAGGGCATCATCCTCATCGCCCTGCTCGGCATCATGCTGGACGACGACCTGCAGCGCCTGAACGCGGGCAAGAACGTCCTGTCGGCCGTCGTGAACGGCACCGCCGCGATCCTGTTCACGCTCATGTGGCTGTTCGCCGACGCCGAGATCGACTGGTGGGTCGTGCTGCTCATCGCCGCGGGCTCCACCTGCGGGGGCGCGATCGGCGCCAAGGTCGGCCGCCGGATCCCGCCGCTGGCGCTGCGCGCCGTCATCGTCGTCGTGGGCGTCGTCGCGATCGTCAATCTTCTGGCCTGACCAGGGCTTTCGCACCTTTTGGGAGGATTGCGAGCCGGACGTTCGGGGTATGAGTCGAATATACGTTCGACTACCGGAGGTTCGCGCGGATGAAGGGCGACAGGGTCGAGATCGTGATCGACGCCGGGGGCGAGGGGACGCGGACGTACGAGGTCGCGGCGAGCCGGGCGGGCCGCCGCGTGGAGATCGCGACGCGGCGCGGCGTCGTGGAGGTCAGCGAGGTCACCCGGACGGGCACGCCCGTCCGCACGGCCCGCTTCATGGCGAGCCGTGTCCTGGCGCTGGTGGAGCACCCTGTGGCCTCCGACGGCCACGAACCGCCCGGCTGAGCGCCGCGAGACGGTCCCGGCGGGCCCGGCCCGGCCCGTCCGGCCCGGCCCGTCCGGCGGTCAGGACTTGCGGTGGGTCCCCGGAGCGGCGTTCCGGGCCTCGGAGATCAGGGACGCGTAGACGATGACGTTGTCCACGTAGTGCCCTCGCTTTCGGTCGAATCTGCCGCCGCAGGTGACCAGGCGCAGTTCCGGCCGGCCCGGCTGCCCGTAGACGCTGTCGGTCGGGAACTCGTCCTTGGCGACGCGCTTGATCCGGTCGATGCGGAAGGCCGGCACCGTGCCGTCCGCGCGGACGACCTCGATCCGGCGGCCCGGACGGAGCGCGCCGAGCCGGTAGAAGGCGCCGGGGCCCGACGTGGAGTCGACGTGGCCGACGAGCACGCTGCCGCCGTTCTCGCCCGGCGTCGGGCCGTCCTCCCACCAGCCGACCTCCCGGACCCGGGTGAGCGGCGGGACGCCGAGCGTCCCGTCCCGTTCCGTGGTGACGCGACGGATCGGAGCGTCGACCTTGATGGACGGTATTCTGACGCGTTCGGGAACGGAGGGCCGGAGTGCGTTGTCCGGTCGGGGCTCCGCACTTCTGGGAGCCGGTCGCACGAGGTCCGAGGACGGCGGTTGCGGCGGCGGATCGGTGTGGTCGCGCACCAGTCCGACGACGAACATCGCGGTCCCCGTCGCGATGAGCGCGGCGGCCGGCCGATACCAGAAACGGCTTGACCGGCCGCCGCGCCTTCTCCTGTCCATGGGCTCAGGAAACGCCCTTCACCTGACGGCGACGGGCCACGACGGCGATGCCGCCGCCCAGGGCGAGAACCCCGAGACCGGCGCCGGCCAGCATCGGGAAGCTCGACATCGAGGTGCCGCCGCCACCGGCGCTGACGCCCCCGCTCGGCCGGATCGGCTTGAGGTAGGTCCGGAAGACCCACTTGCCGATCCATGCCTGCGGGACGCTCTGGCGCAGCTGGGTCCAGCCGCTGTTCTTGCAGTCGGCGCCGATGTGCTTGCCGTGGGGCAGCGTGCCGACCTGCTTGAACCTGGTGCCGGGACCGTTGCGGACCGCCAGGCCGGACCGTGCGGTGACCTCGTACCGGCAGACGCGGATGGGCGTGATCGGCTTGAGGTAGGTCCGCGAGACCCACTTGCCGATCCAGGCCGCCGGGACGCTGCCGCGCAGCTGGGTCCAGCCGCTGTTCTTGCAGTCGGCGCTGATGTGCTTGCGGTACGGCAGCGTGCCGATCCGCCTGAACCGGACGCCGGGACCCGTGCGGACCGCCAGGCCGGACCGTGCGGTGACCTCGTACCGGCAGACCGCCGCCTGGCGGGCGGTGGTCGCCGCCTCGGCGTGGTCCGCGCCGGTCGCCGCCACGGCGACGGCGCCGCCGGACAGCAGCGACAGCCCGCCCGCCGCACCGGCCACGGCGAGTGCCATGCCGGTTCGCGCGCTTGTCCTCATACTTCCCCCAACGAAATGATCTTCGATGCCGGAGGTGTCCGGCATCGTTTCCTTGATCACGCTTCCCGTGGGGAATTCCGCGCATGTCGTCCAGGTCGCAAACATTGGGAATAGTGATCAGTGTGCACCGTGAAGGCTTTGTCGTGAATCGGCCAATGGCAATCTCCATACCGCCGACGAAAGGCCCATAATGGACATCCAGCCCCCTTTAAAAGGGGTCAATAAGTGAAAACCCGAAGATCTCCCCGGTCTCCGGGCCATACCGGCGCCATCACGAAGGACGGCGGCATGCGGGAAGGCGCCCGCGCGGATGCGCGAGCGCCTCAGAACGGAGCCCTCGGAACGGAGCCCTCAGACCGGAGACATCAGACCGGAGACATCAGACCGGGCGGACCTGGAGGGTGCCCTCCTCGGTCACACGGGTCTCGAAGGACGGCTGGCGGGCCGTGGCCGGGCCGTGGACGACGGAGCCGTCGGCGACGCGGAACGTGCTGCCGTGCCAGGGGCAGACGACGCAGGTGTCGGCGCCGTCGTCGGTCAGGACGCGGCCCTGGTGGAGCGGTCCGGCGAGGTGGCTGCAGCGGTCGGCGAGGACGTGCACCTCCTCGCCCTGCCGCAGGACGAACAGGTCGATGTAGCCGAGGCGCCGTGAGACGGGCCAGCCGTCCGGGAGGTCCTCGACGGAGCACAGGTCGTGCCAGCCGAGCGGGACCAGGTGGGCGAGCTGGTCGGCGTGGCTGGCGCCGGCGGCCTGCCGGAACGCCAGGTGCCCGCCGAGGTAGGCGCCCGCGACGAGCGCGCTGAGGCCCGCGAAGCCGAACGCGCGCCCTGCGGCGTCGCGGCCCTGGTGGCGGGCCACGAAGGACGCCGAGTACAGCATGCTCGCGGTGGCCGTCCCGGCGGCGTGGACGAGCCCGACGCGCTGCTGCTCGCGGTGCAGGGCCGACCAGTCGGCGATGCCGGTGAGGACGGTCGGGACGGCGCCGGCGAGCCCGGCGGCGACCAGGACCTGCGAGGCGCGGCGCGTGCCGGGGACGAGGTCCAGGACGGCGGCCGACATCCACAGGCCGATGGGCAGGTCGGTGAGCGGCGGGTGGGCCGGATGGCCGACCGGGACGCCGTGCAGGGCGTCCTTGACCGGCCCTGGACGCAGCACCCGCCGGACGGCCCCGGACAGCACCCTGATGGGACGGTCCAGGCCGCTGGCGTGCTCCAGCCCCTCGGTCGCGTCGGCCAGTCGCGCGGTCGCCTGGGGGCTCTCCCCGCGCCGGAAGATGTTGACCCGTCGGTTCATGCCCCTCCTCCGCGGTCCTATGGGACGCCTGTTGCGACCCTAGTCTCCCGCGTTCGCCCGCGGCCAGTCATACCTACCTGGTGCCGGGAGGGGCTAAACAACGGGTCAGCGCGCCGCCTCCAGGGTGACGGGGACCCCGTTGAGGACGGCGTTGCCCGAAAGCGGGTCGATCTCCTGCTCGTCGGTGACCGCGTTGGCGTTCACTCCGGCGTGCCGGCTGGCGACCCGCGTCCTGGTCCCGGGGCGGTCGTGGCCCCAGCCGTGCGGCAGGCTGACCACCCCGGCCATGATCGTGTCGGTGGGCTCGGCGACGGCCTCCAGAGCGCCCGCCCGGGATGTGACGCGGACGGTGTCGCCCGCCGCGACGCCGAGGCGGTCGGCGTCGGCCGGGTTGAGCTGGAGGGTGCAGGTGTTCGAGCCGCGCACCAGCTCGGGGACGTTGTGCAGCCAGCTGTTGTTGGACCGGAGGTGGCGGCGCCCGATCAGCACCATGCCGCCGGACGTCCCCGGATCGCGCAGGGCCGAGCGCAGCCGGTCGACGTCGGCGGCGCACGTGGACGGGCACAGCTCGATCCGGCCGGACGTGGTGCACAGGACCTCGTCCAGCCGCGGCTTGAGGGCGCCGAGATCGAGCCCGTGCGGATACTCGGTGCGCAGCCGCGTCAGCGTGAGACCGGTGACGCCCGAGGCGCCGCCGGGCTCCTCGCGGAGGGCGGGCTCGCCGCCGAAGGCGTCGCCGTAGGGGCCGAGGCGGAGCATCATGTCGAGCCGCTGCTCGGTGAGGGTGCCGGTGTCGAGCATCTTGCGCAGCTCGTCGGGCTCGCGGCCGAGCACCGGGGAACCGGGGAGCGCGACGGCCTTCTCCAGCGTCGCCCTGATGATCATCTCGTCGAGCCGGGCGGGGTCGGCGCCGGTCCCGGAGGCGGTCACGGCGAGCCGCGCGAGGATGTCGGCCTCGCTGGGCCGCCCCTCCGGCAGCGGGACGGCCGGCGGCGAGTAGCGCGCGTAGTCGCGGACGGCGAGCCCGGTCAGCGCGATGTCGTAGTGCGGGGTCTGCGCGGGGCGCGGCGGCGGCAGGACCACGTGCGCGTGCCGGGTCGTCTCGTTCAGGTAGGGGTCGACGCTGACCATGAACTCCAGGCCGGCGAGCGCGCGGTCGAGCCGGGCGGCGTTCGGCGCCGACAGGGCCGGGTTCCCGCCGATCGTGATCAGCGCCCTGACCCGGCCCTCCCCGGGCGTCTCGATCTCGTCGGCGAGCGTCGCGACGGGCAGCTCGCCGTTGACCTCGGGCAGCCCGCGGACGCGGCTGCGCCACCGCCCGGTCGTGAACGGCCTCTTGCGCCGGTACACCGGGGCGTGGGCGGGCCGCGGGAACATCGCCCCGCCCGCGCGGTCGAGGTTCCCGGTGAGGGTGTTCAGGACGTCCACGAGCCAGCTGTTCAGCGTCCCGTAGGCCTGCGTGCACGTCCCGATCCGGCCGTAGACGGCGGCGCGCTCGGCGGCGGCCAGCTCGCGCGCGGTCCTGCGGATCGTCGCGGCCCCGACGCCGGTGACGGACGCGACGTCCTCGGGGGCGAAGTCGACGGCGAGGGCGCGCAGGTCGTCCAGGCCGTTGACGCGGCCGGCCAGGTGCTCGGCGGAGGTGACCAGGTCCTCGGCGAACAGGGTGTGGACGAGCGCCATCAGGAAGAACGCGTCCGTCCCCGGACGGATGAACAGGTGCTCGTCGGCGAGGGCGGCCGTCCGCGTGCGGCGCGGGTCGACGACCGTGATCTTCCCGCCGCGCGCCCGGATCGCCTTGAGCCGTCCCGGGAAGTCGGGCGCGGACGCGAGGCTGCCGTTGGACTCCAGCGGGTTCGCCCCGAGCATGAGCAGGTGCCCGGTCCGGTCGAGGTCGGGCACGGGGATCGCCAGGGGGTCGCCGAACATGTGCCCGCACGCCACGTGCTTCGGCATCTGGTCGGCGGTGCTCGCCGTGTAGAGGTTGCGGGTGCCGAGGGCCTTGACGATCGCGGACCCGTACAGCGGTCCGGCGATCGAGTGGGCCGTCGGGTTGCCGATGTAGACGGCGACGGCGTCGCGCCCGTGCCGCGCGACGACCTCCGCCAGCCTCCGGCCCACCGTCTCGAACGCCTCGTCCCAGCCGGAGACCTCGCCCGCCACGAGCGGCTCCGCCAGCCGGTCGGGGTCGCCGTCGAGGCTCCCGAGCGTCGCGCCCTTGGGGCAGATGTAGCCCTTGCTGAACGGGTCCTTCTCGTCGCCGCGGACGCGCGTGACCGCCCCGGCCTCGTCGAGGGTCAGTTCGAGCCCGCACAGGGCTTCGCAGAGGGGGCAGGTACGGAAGGCCGTGCGGTCGCCCATCGAGACACTCCTTGTGAACGGGACCGTCTCTCTATCATGGCCGCCCGCCCCTGACGGCGCCATGGCCGGGGCATGGCCCAAAAAGGCACTTCGGAGTCACGTCGCCACAAAGCCACATTCAGCACGCCGCATCGGCGTTCCCGTCCGCGGGTGGGCGTGTCAGGCGGCGAAGGGCGGGGCGGTTCTGAAGGTGGGGTGGAGTTCGATGCCGGGGGCCAGGGCGGTGAGGATGCGGCGGGCGCGGGACAGGGGGTGCTGGGGGAAGTGCGGGTCCCAGCCGGGGTCCTCGGAGAGGTTGCGGGGCAGGCCGCCCTGGATCTCCGGGGCGTAGGCGTGCTGCGCCCACCAGCGCATCATGTCCTGGAGGTCGCGGCCCTGCCCGTACTCGGTCAGGTAGTGGTTGAGCGCGGTGCTGTCGCGCATCCCCGTGACGCCCTGCTCCAGGCACTGGATCTTCAGGACGAGGCTGCGGTCCGCGCGCGGCACGGTGAAGGAGGCGATGTAGGCCACGCCGGACGGACGGTCGGGCAGCGGCAGCTTGACGATCTGCCGGACGGCCGGGAGCCCGTCCAGCGTGAGCACGTCCAGTTCGATCAGCCCGCCGCCGGATTCGGCGGTCTTGGCGGCGGTGCCGCGGCGGAGGTGGTCGAGCTGCTCCAGAGGGGCCGGCAGGTCGGGCGGGAGGTCGAAGCCGTAGAGGGCGACGGTGTCGCCGTCGGCGTTGCGGAAGGCGCCGGGTTGGAGCTGCTGCCAGCCGGTCTGGTCGAAACGCAGGGACATGAAGGTGCACGTTAACGCACGAAACGGGACGGAGGAGGAGCGGCCGGGCAGGAGGTCGCCGGGCCGCTCCCGGGCGGGGCTCGCCACCGTCATCGGGTGCGTGGCCCCGGCGCCCGGGGTGCGGTCATGCGGGGCAACCCATCCCCGTGAACAAGAACGGCTCAAGAGAAAGAGTCGTGCGTCTTTGTCGGGGTGCGGCGCGCTCGTGGCATGCTGGGCCGATCCGACCCAGAGGTCCATGGGGGGCCGGACGGAGGCGAGGCGATGGCCATGCGGGGGAAGACGGGCGTGCGGGGGGTGACGGCCCTGGTCATGGCCGGGGTGGCGCTTGCCGCGGCGGCGTGCGGCGGCTCGGACAAGCCGGAGGCGGAGGGCGCGACGCCCCCGGCGTCGCCGTCCGGCGGGCAGCAGGGCGGGACGCGGCCGACGAAGGCCGCCAAGCAGCCGATCCTGCTCGCCTTCGGCGGCGACACGCACTTCGAGGGGTCGCTGCGCGGGCGGCTGGCCCAACCGTCCACGGCGCTGGGCCCGGTCGCCAAGCAGTTGCGCGCCGCGGACCTCGCCATGGTGAACCTGGAGACGGCCATCACGACCGGGGGGACGCCCGCGCCCGGCAAGCAGTTCACCTTCCGTGCCCCGGCGACCGCCTTCACGGCGCTGAAGGCGGCGGGCGTCGACGTGACCTCCATGGCCAACAACCACGGCATGGACTACATGGAAGGCGGCCTGCGCGACTCCCTGGCCGCCATCAAGCGCAGCGGGTTCCCGGTGGTCGGCATCGGCAAGAACGCGGACGCCGCCTACCGCCCCTACCGCGTCACGGTGAAGGGCAACAAGATCGCCATCGTCGGCGCCACGCAGGTGCTGGACGACCACCTGATCCAGGCGTGGACGGCCACCGACTCCAAGGGCGGTCTCGCGTCGGCCAAGGACATCCCGCGCATGGTGCAGGCGGTGAAGGAGGCGCGCCAGGGCTCGGACGTCGTCATCGTGCACCTGCACTGGGGCGCGGAGCTGAAGGGGTGCCCGCTGCCCCGGCAGCAGGAACTCGCCAAGGCGCTCGTCGCGGCGGGCGCCGATGTCGTGGTCGGTGGGCACGCGCACATCCCGCTGGGCGGCGGCTACATGAACGGCGCGTACGTCCACTACGGCATGGGCAACTTCGTGTTCTCCTCCGCGCAAGGCCAGACGGCGAAGTCCGGCGTGCTCTTCCTCAAGGTGGAGAACGGCAAGGTCACCAAGGACAAGTGGAACCCCGCGCTCATCTCCGGCGGCATCCCCGTGCCGATGAAGGGCGCGGCCGCCAAGGCGGAGGTCAAGCGGTGGAACGGCCTGCGTTCGTGCACCGGTCTGAGCGCGCGCCCGTCCTGAGCGTGCTCGCGTGGTCCGGCTACTACGGGCACACGCCCGTTGGGCAGGTGCGTGCCGGTGTTGCACCGCGGGCCGTGCTCCGACGTGCCCGCGTCCCTCGCGCGCACGGCGTCGCTGATGAGGGTCGAAGGCCTCGTGTCGAACGGCCTGCACCACGAGGTCTACCTGTCCGATCCCCGGGAGGAGGACCCGGCCAGAATACGCACGATCCTTCGTCAGCCGATCCGTTGGGGAACTGTGGACACGCCGCCCCAGAGGCGTAGTTTCACGGGAAACGAGCTCCTAGGGACAGGCGGGCGTGCCGATGCGTGACCAGTGGGTGAGGTCGGGCGAGATCGAGCTGGCCGTGCGGGTGCGGGGCGTGGACAGGCGGCCGACGGTCGTTCTCGTCCACGGCTACCCCGACACGGGCGCGATGTGGGACGAGGTCGCCGGACGGCTCGCCGAGCGGTTCCGCGTCGTCGTCTACGACGTGCGCGGGGCCGGGGCGTCCGGTGTCCCGGCCGACCCGCTGGACTACCGGCTGGACGCGCTCATGGGCGACCTGGAGGCCGTCCTGGACGGTGTGGGCGCCGACGAGCCCGTCCACCTGGTGGGGCACGACTGGGGCTCGGTGCAGGGCTGGGAGGCCGTCACCGGGGGACGGCTGCGCGGCCGCTTCGCCTCGTTCACCTCGATCTCCGGACCGGACCGGCGGCACATGGCCCGCTGGGCGCGCGACGCCGTCCGGTCCGGGCCGCGGGGCGTCGCGGAGGTGCTCGGGCAGGCGCGGCGCAGCGTCTACATGCCGGTCCTGTTGACGCCCTGGGCCGGCGAGGCCGCGGCGCGCGTGCTCGCCGCCGGGTTCGGACGGGTGATGCGGCTGCGCGAGGGGGCCGGCCCGCGCTCCGGGCACCCGGCCGACACGCTGCCCGCGGACGCCCGCCACGGGCTCGGCCTGTACCGCGCCAACCTGGGCCGCCGCGCCAACCTGGGCCGCCGCGCCAATATGGGCGGCCGTGCCGACATGGGCCGCCCTGCCGGCGCGGACCGGGGCGCGGGCACGCTCGGCGACGGACGGACGGACGTCCCCGTCCAGCTCATCGTCCCCGTCAAGGACCGCTACGGCTCGCAGTCGCTTCTGCTGTCCGCGCGCGGACCCGTGGAGCGCCTGTACGTGCGGCGCGCACCGGCGGGGCACTGGGTGGCGCGTAGCCACCCCGACCTCGTCGCCCGCTGGATCAGCGAGTTCGTGGAGCACGTCGAGGGCGGGCCGGAGACGCCCGCGATCGCCCACGCGCGCGCGGCAGGACTTCCCGGCAAGGACTTCGGGGGCGACCTCGTCGTCATCACCGGGGCGGGCAGCGGCATCGGACGCGCCACCGCCCATGCCTTCGCCGCCGCGGGGGCCCGCGTCGTCGTGGCCGACATCGACGAGGCCGCCGCCAAACGCACGGTGGATGAGATACAGGCGGCCGACGGCGAAGCCCACGTCTACGGGGTGGACGTGGCCGACGCCGAGGCGATGGAGCGGTTCGCCGACGACGTCCGCGACACGTTCGGCGTCCCCGACGTCGTCGTGAACAACGCGGGCATCGCCGTCGCGGGGTCGCTGCTTGAGACGTCCGAGGAGGAGTGGAACCGCATCCGCTCCATCAACCTGGACGGGATGTACCGCGGTTCGCGCCTGTTCGGACGCCAGATGGTGGAACGCGGCGAGTGGGGCCACATCGTCAACCTCTCGTCGATGGCCGCCTACCTGCCCAGCGCGGAGATGCCCGCGTACGGCGCCACCAAGGCCGCCGTGCTGCAGATGACCGAGAGCCTCCGTCTCGACCTCGACCGCTACGGGATCGGTGTCTCCGCCGTCTGCCCGGGGGTGATCGACACTCCCATCGCCGGCAGCACCCGATTCGTCGGCCTGCCGCCCGGCGCGGAGACCGAGCTGCGGCGGCGGATAGCGCAGGCGTCCGAGCGCCGGGGGTTCTCCCCGGAGAAGGTCGCGCGGGCCATCTTGCGGGCCGTCCGGCAGGACAGGCCGGTGGTGCTCGTCACCGCCGAGGCGCGCTTCGGCCGCGCGCTGTCGCGCGTGTCGCCCACCGCGAACAGGGCCCTGGCCCGCGTCGGGCGCCGCGCCGGGGACCGCCTCCGGTCGGGCATGGAGCGGCCGCGGGGCTGACTCAGGCCCGCATCAGGGTCTGCGAGGGCGTCTCGCCGAAGCGCTGCCGGTAGTGGGCGGCGAAACGGCTCATGTGGAAGTACCCGGCCGCCCCGGCGACGTCGGTGATCGCGCCGGGGCCGGGCCGGGCGACGGTGAGCGCGGCGCGGGCGCGGTCGAGCCGCACGCCGCGCAGGAGCTGCGTGGGCGTCATGCCCCACTCGGTCTGGCAGACGACCTGGAGCTGCCGCACGCCGAGCCCCACCGCCGCCGCGATGTCGGTGACCCCGATCGGGCGCTGGTGGTGCGCCTCGACCCACTCCCGGATGATCCCGCTCAGATGGTGGGGCACCCGGTCGGCGGGCTCGGCGAGGCTCGGCGTGCCCGTGTGGGGCAGGCCGAGGAGGATCGCCGTCAGCAGCGACTCCTCCAGGCTGCGCTCCGCCAGCGGGTGGAGGCCGCCCTGCGCCGCCGCGTCGTCGAGGACGTCGCACACGTAGCGCCAGGTGCGCTCGACGATCGAGGACGGCACGAGGCCCTCCTCCCCGACGTCGTGGAAACGCAGCGGCGTGACGTGGTCGCGCCCGAGATGGGCGCCGAGATGGTCGGCGAGCCGCCCGGTGCTCGTCGCGATGACCAGGCAGCCCTCCGTCGGATGCGGCGTCATCCGCATCGCCTCGTCGTGCGACAGGACGAGGCTTCCCCCACCGGTCGTCCGGCGCTTGGAGGTCCGGTACTCCACGCCCATGGGCGCCATCGGGGCGCACATGGCGAAATGTCCTTCCGTGGGCGGCGTGTCCACGATGACGCCGCCGCCCCCGTACCGCACCCAGACGAGGTTGACCGAGCCCACGCCGAGGGCGTTGACCAGGCCGTCCATCGGCACGCCCGGTTCGAGCGCCTGGAGGTCGTGGCCGACGGCGAACGGCTCGACCGTGTCGTGCAGGACTCCCATGTCCTTGCTGAGGACGCGACGGTGGGCGGACAGGGGCGGCCTGGTCTCGGAAGAAGTCATCGTCCTGGCGGGAGAGCCGTTTCCTCAAGGTCGACGGACAGAACACCTCGGGCGCGCAGCCGCGGCATGACCTCGGCGGCGAAGTAGCCCAACTCGTCAGCGTAATTGAGGAACGACAGAGCGATACCGTCGAATCCCGCATGAGCGAAATCCGCCAGGCCGTCCGCGACGTCGTCGGGGTCGCCGACCAGCGGGCAGCTGCCGTGGCCGGCCGCGAACCTGCCGCGGTACATCTGGAGCATCTCCGGCGTGAACGACTGCGCGTGCAGCCCCTGCAGCCGCATCACCTCGTCGACGGCGGGCCAGTCGGCGCGCTCGTCGGCGTAGTAGTGCAGGAAGTCCTCCGCCTCCTTCCTCGTCGGCCGGCACACCACGTGGCCGAGCGTGAAGACGCCCACCGTCCGGCCGTGGGAGGCGGCCTCGGCGCGGACGGCCTTCACGATCTCGGCCCCGTCCTGCGGGCCGCCGACGACGGTGAACGCCCGGTCGGCGTTGCGCGCGGCGAACGAGCGTCCCTGCTTGGACGACCCCGCGTTGATGACGGGCAGGCTGTGCCCGTTGTGCGGCTTGGGCCGGCCCACGACGTGCTTGAGCTGGAAGAACCGCCCCTCGTGGTCGAACGGCTCGTCGGACGACCAGACGCGCCTGACGACGTCCCACCATTCCTGCGCCAGGTCGTACCGCGTGTCGTGGTCGCCGGGCAGCGAGAGGCCGAACATCTCGTATTCGGGGGCGTGCCACCCGGCCACGATGTTCAGCCCGACCCGCCCCTTGCTGAGGTGGTCGGCGGTCGCGAGCTGCTTGGCCGCGACGACGGGATGGTGGAACGCGGTGTGGACGGTGGTGAACACGCGGAGCCGGCTCGTCTGGGCGAGCAGCCCGGACGCCCACACCAGCGGATCGAGGGCGCTGCGGTGGAAGTCGGTGTCCGGCCCCCAGTCCGTCCAGCGCGCGACCGGCAGGAGGAAGTCGATGCCGACCTCGTCCGCGATCCGGGCGAGCCGGAGGTTGTCGTCCCAGGTGGCGTGCCATCGCTCCGGTGCGGTGGTGATGGCCAGCCCCGATTCGGTGTTGGGGGAGAACAGGCCGAGTTGGAATCCCATGCAGAACCTTTCCTGTCCAGCGCGTCCGATATCGCCGGTCCGGTCGTTGGGCCCAGTATCGGAAGGCGTCACCACGATGGGCAACGTGGGACATAGAGTGGCCGCCATGCAGGCGCGCGTCCTCACGCTCAACACGCTTTTCAAGGGAGAGGCCCGGGCCCGCATGAGCGTCCTGGCCGAGACGATCGAGCGGTCGGACTACGACGTCGTCTGCCTTCAGGAAGTCGTCTCCTGGCGGATCCTGGGCCTGCTGCGCCGCGTCGCGACCTCGTATCCCCACGTCGCCTACATGCCGATGTTCCCGCTCGTGCGCGGCGGACTGGTGACCCTTTCCCGCCATCCGGTGACCCGCCGCCGTTTCCGGGCGTACGCCCCCGCCCGGCCGGTGCGTCCCGAGTGGCTGCTGGGCAAGGGCGCCCTGTTCACCCGGATCCGCCTCCCCGGCGGCCACCTGACCGTCGTCAACACCCACCTCTCGGCGAACCTGGACATGGACTGGTCCCCGTCCAACGTCTACGCGCAGGTCGAGAAGGCCGAACTGCATCGGCTGGCGGCGGCCGTCAACCAGATCCCGAAAACGGAACCGCTGGTGGCGATGGGCGATTTCAACGTCCCCCGCGACTCCCCGTACCTTGCGGAGTTCGTTTCGAGTACCGGCTTGCGGGACGTTTTCGGCGGCGACACGGAACCGACGTTCCGTCCCGAATACGCCAATATCGGTGCCATCGACCAGCTCCTGGTCGGGCCGGGCCTTGAGGCGACGGCGCGCCTGGTCTTCAAGGAGAGGGTCCGGCTCCCCGGCGGGCGTTCGACGGTCCTGTCCGACCATTACGGGATCGAGGCCGACCTCACCGCCGCGAGCACGGGCGACGGCTAGCTAGCCGTCCTTGCGGGCCACGGCCGTCCAGCCGGCGTCGGTGATGTACTCGCCGCCGTAGGGGCGCCATTCGTGCAGGCGGACGACGCCCGGGTCGACGATGGTGAGGCCGTCGAGCAGGGCCGCCACCTGGTCACGCGTCCGGGCCACCAGGCTCGCGCTCGCCGCCTGCGACCGGTACGTCTCCCCGACCCGCACGTTGCGCTGCTCCTCCAGCGCCGCGTGCGAAAGGATCACGTGGCTGCCCGCGGGGAGGGCGCCGGTGAAGCGCCGGACGAGCGCCGCAGGATCCTCCTCGTCGTGGAGGAAGTGCAGGACGGCGACGAACAGCACGCACACCGGACGCCGGAAGTCGAGCAGCGCGTGCACCTGCGGATCGTCCAGCACCGTGTCCGGTTCGCGCATGTCGGCCTGGACGATCGTGGTCAGCTCGTCCGTGGCGACCAGCGCCCGCGCGTGCACCGTCACCATCGGATCGTTGTCGACGTACGCGACCCGCGCGCCGGGCCGCTCCTCCCGCGCGATCTCGTGCACGTTGCCCTGCGTGGGCAGGCCGGTGCCGATGTCCAGGAACTGGTCGATGCCGCGTCCGGCCACGTAGCGGACGGCGCGCTGGAGGAACGCGCGGTTCGCGCGGGCGACCCCCTCGACCGTGGGCAGCGCCTGCGCGACCGCCTCCGCCGCGGCGCGGTCCGAGGCGTAGTTGTCCTTGCCGCCCAGGAAGTAGTCGTACATGCGTGCCACGCTCGGCGTGCCGGTGTCCACACCGGGCACGGAGGAGGCTTCTCCGTAGTTCGCCATTCCGTCGCCACGACCTTCCTCGCCGGCCCGAATCGTGATCAATCAGTCTATGGCGCCCTGGGCGTCGCGCGAGGGCGGCCGACGGGCGGCGGTTAGGCTGGCGTCATGTGCGAGACCGCCGGCGGAGTGGGGGAGGCGGCGGCTGCGACGCCGCGCCCGGTGCGCGGGGCGGCGGTCGATCCCGTCGCGCTGGAGCCGGTGGACGAGGTCGAGATCGTCACCCTGGTCGACAACGTCTACGACGCCCTGCTGGGCGATGACGAGCGGACCCGCCGGGCGGGCTCCGGCGCGGGAGTGGTGGCGGCACCGCAGTTCGAGGGCGGCCGCACCACCGCGGGGATGATCGCCGAGCACGGGTTCTCCGCGCTGGTCACGGTGCGCCGGGCCGGCCGCTCCACCACGCTGCTGTTCGACACCGGCCGGTCGCCCGACGCGATGGTCACGAACGCCGACAGGCTCGGCATCGACCTCGGCGACATCCAGGGCGTCGTGCTCAGCCACGGCCATTTCGACCACGCGGGCGGGATGGCGGGAATGGTGGGCCTGCGCGGCGTGCGGTCGATGCCGATGGTGCTGCATCCGCTGGTCTGGACGAGGCGCCGCCTCGCCGTCCCCGGCCGGGACGTCGAGGAACTGCCCACGCTGAGCAGGCGGGCGCTGGACGGGGAGGGCTTCCAGGTCATCGAGCGCCGCGAGCCCTCGCTGCTCCTGGACGGCAGCGTCCTGATCACCGGCGAGGTGGACCGGACGACCGAGTTCGAGCACGGCATGCCGCCCCCGCACCAGGCATGGACGGGCGCCGAGTGGGCGCACGACCCCCTCGTCCTCGACGACCAGGCGCTCGTCGTCGACGTCCGGGGCCGCGGACTGGTCGTGCTGACCGGCTGCGGCCACGCGGGCGCGATCAACATCGTCCGGCACGCGCAGCGGCTGACGGGGGTCGAGAGGCTGCACGCGCTCGTGGGCGGGCTGCACCTCGGCGGTCCGGCCTTCGAACCGGTCATCTCGCCCACCGTCGCCGCCCTCACCGACCTCGCGCCGGGGCTCGTCGTCCCGGGGCACTGCACCGGCTGGCGCGCCCAGCACGCACTGGCCGCCGCCCTTCCCGACGCCTGGGTGCAGAGCAGCAGCGGCACCGCCTACCGACTCAGCGCCGCGTAGCGAGCGCCCGTCTCACGTCGGCTTGCGGGCCTCGATGAGGGTGCGGGACGAACGGGCGGTGAAAACGCCGTCGCGCCGGATCCGCTCGTCCAGTTCGCGGAGGCGGTCGCGGTGGGCGTCGACGGTGAAGCCGGGGACGATCCAGATCACCTTGCGCAGGAAGTAGACGACCGCGCCGATGTCGAAGAACTCCATGCGGAGGCGCTCGGAACGCAGGTCCGCGATGTCGAGCCCCGCGGCCCGGGCGCCGGCGCTCTCGACTTCCGGGTCCCGTGCGCGGCGGGCCTCGGGCTGGGGGCCGAGGAAGAACTCGGTCAGCTCGAAGACGCTCGCCGGGCCGACGTGCTGGGCGAGGTAGGTCCCGCCCGGGGCGAGGACACGTGCGATCTCGGCCCACCGGACGGTGGCCGGATGGCGGCTGACGACCAGGTCGAACGCCTCGTCGGCGAAAGGGAGCGGCGACTCGCCGGAGTCGGCGACGACGACGGCGCCCCTGGGGTGCAGGAGGCGCGTGGCCTTCGCGATGTTCGGCGGCCACGACTCGGTCGCCGCCATCGCCGGCGGGAACTCCGCGGCGCCCGCGAGTACCTCCCCGCCGCCCGTCTCGATGTCGAGCGCCGCCCGCGCCCGGCCCAGCCTCTCGCTCATCAGCCGCTGGTACCCCCAGGACGGGCGCTGCTCGGTCGCGCGGCCCTCCAGCCAGGAGAAGTCCCAGCCCGCCACGGACACCGTCCCGGCCTCGGCGAGCAGGTCATCGAACGTCCGCTCCGTCATTTCGGAAGCCCCAGCATCGTCCGGCAGGGGGCGAGGCCCTCGATGGTGACGGGGACGGTGCGGTGGCGCTCCCAGTCGGCCCGGGTCAGCCGGTACCGCTGTTCGACGGTCACCGCCCCGCGGATGACGTGGCGTTCGATGCCGTTGGGCTGGTACCCGAGCTTGCGCGACACCGCGTTCGAGGCATGGCTGTCCTCGAAGGCGGCGGAGGCGGCCTCCTCGGCGTCCAGGCCCGCGAAGGCCAGATGCAGGACGGCCGCTCTCATCTCCGTGCCGATGCCCTGCCCCTGGTGGCGTCGGCCGAGCCACGAACCGGTCTCGACCTGCCGGAGGACGACGAGGTCGTGCGCCCAGAGAGTCTGCTGCCCGACGACTTCGCCCTCATGGAACACGGTGAGGTCGAGCTCCCACTTCTCGGGCGTCCATTCCGCGAGCGTCTTCCAGTGGTGCTGGACGACGCCCCGCGCCACCTCGGCGGGCGGGTGGTCCGTCCAGGGCATCATGAACGGCATCGTCTCCGGGTCGTGGACGCCTTCGGCGGCGAGGTCGGCCAGCGCGGCGAGTTCCTCGGGCGAGGGAAGGCGCAGTTCCAGCCGCGGCGTCGTCAGCCGCAACCCGAGCGGCGGAAAGTGATCGACCAGCATCCCTTCACCATGGCCCTTCCGCCCGTCCCCGGCACCTGGTTTTCTCATTGCGGGCGAAGGCGCACTACCCCGTGGCCAGACGATCCCCCTCGCTTCACGTGGACCGTCGCGGACTTCCTGACCTGACCAGTGGGTCAGTGGCCCAGGACGAGGAAGACGATGCCGCCGACGACGTGGGCGGTGACGGTCACGGCGAGGACGGCCACGAACAGGGCCTTCGCGGTGGGGTGGTCGAAATGGGAACCGGGGCGTCCGCGCTGGGACGACCTGCTCTGGGCCTGCTGTTCGAGCTCGTCCAGGGACGGCAGGAAGGACGGTCGCTTGAGGGCCATCGAGGGAGCGTCCTCCTTGGTCGGGGCTGGATCCACCTTTTCAACGCGCCGCGAGCCCGGTTCTAATCCGCCGCACGGGCGAAGGCGGCCCCGGCGGCCTCCGCCGCGTCCAGCCCCTCGATCTCGCACATCAGGCCGTGCAGAGCTCGTTGATCGTCACCTTCTGCTTCGGGACGCCGTCCGAGCCGCGTCCGAGCCGCCTATCCGCGGCGGTGCGCGTGCTCGTTCAGCTCCAGGTCGATGAACGCGCCGATCATCGCCCGCCACACCGTCTCGGCGACCTCGGGCGAGAGCCCGGCGTCCGCGGCCCGCTCCCGCGCCAGCGCGACGACCCGCTCCACCCGGTCGGGCGCGCGGACGGCCCCTTCGTCGCGCTTGAAGGCGGCGGCCGCGCGCACCAGCCCTTCGCGTTCGGCCAGCAGCCGGACGAGCCGCCCGTCGATGGCGTCGATCCGCGCGCGCACGTCCGCGAGGGTTTCAGGAGTCTCCATGGGCATCAGCATGCCGCACGGCGGGTCAGGAGAGGCGCAGCAGCAGGGCCAGGAGGGCGGCGCGGTCGTGCTCGGACAGGGGCGCGAAGAGCTCGGCGAGGACCTCGTCGACGATCCCGCGGCCGGTGGCGAGGAGCTTCCCGCCGGCGGGGGTGAGGCGGTGCTCGACGCTGCGGTGCCGGCCCGGCCGCCGGTCGATCAGCCCCTGCGCGGTCAGGCGTCCGGCGAGCGTCCCGAACGCCTGCTCGCTCTGGAGCGTCTCCGCCGCGAGGGCGCGGGCCGACGCCCCGGGAGCGCGGCCGATCGCGCGCAGGGCGTCCCACTGCGCGGGCGTCGTGCCGGCGGCGGCGAGGCGGCTGTCGAGGGCACGGTGCTGCCGGTGGTGGGCCTGCCTGACCGCTTCTGCGAGTTCCTGCACTTCGACGGGCATGCGACAAGGGTAGGAGCGGCCGCCCGCCGGGCCCGTCAGCGACGCTTGGACGACGCGATGAGGTCCCGGTACCAGCCGTAGGACGTCTTCGGCGTGCGCTTCTGCGTCTCGTAGTCGACGTGGACGAGCCCGAAGCGGGGGTGGTAGCCCTCCGCCCATTCGAAGTTGTCCAGAAGCGACCAGGCGAAGTAGCCGCGGATGTCGACGCCCTCGTCGACGGCGGTCCGCACGGCGGCGATGTGGGCGTCCAGGAACTCGATGCGGGACGGGTCGTCCACGGCGCCGTCCGGACCGGGCTCGTCGGCGAACGAGCAGCCGTTCTCGGTGATGTGGAGCGGCGGCAGGTCGTAGCGGGAGTCGAGGGTGCGCAGCAGCGACAGGAAGGCGTCCGGGACGATCGGCCAGCCCATCCCCGTCGTCGGGTACTCGGTGATGTCCACGATGTCGAACGGCAGCGGGCCCTCGGCCGGGGTCGCGATCCGTGTGGGGTTGTAGTAGTTCACTCCCAGGAAGTCGACGGGTGAGGCGATGACCGACATGTCCTCGGATCGGATGAACGGCGCGTCCCCCATCAGGTCCGGGTAGCGGCCGAGCAGGACGGGGTCGGTGAACAGCCGGTTCATGAACGCGTCGAAGGCGTCGGCGGCGGGCTGGTCGGCGGGCGAGGCGGCCCAGGCCGGGGAGTAGTGGTTCGTCAGCCCGACCGAGCGCGCGCCCCGGCTGCGCAGGGCGTTGACGGCGAGGCCGTGGCCGAGGAGCTGGTGGTGCGCGGTGGGCAGCGCGTCGAGCAGGAGCGTCCTGCCCGGGGCGTAGACGCCGAACGCGTAGCCGTAGGCGGTGACGACGACGGGCTCGTTCAGCGTTATCCACATGTCGACGCGGTCGGAGAGGCGCTCGGCCGCCAGGTAGGAGAATTCGGCGAACCGGTAGGCGGTGTCCCGCTCCATCCAGCCGCCGGCGTCTTCGAGCGGCTGCGGGAGGTCCCAGTGGTAGAGGGTGGCGGCGGGGGCGATGCCGGCGAGGAGCAGGCCGTCCACCAACCGGTCGTAGAAGTCGAGGCCCTTGGCGTTGACGGCGCCGCTGCCGGAGGGCTGCACGCGCGGCCACGCGATCGAGAACCGGTACGCGTCGACGCCGAGGCCCGCCATCAGCGCGACGTCCTCGGGCCAGCGGTGGTAGTGGTCGCAGGCCACGTCGCCGGTGTGGCCGTCGCGGGTCCGCCCGGGCGTGTGGGAGAACGTGTCCCATGTGGACGGTCCCCGCCCGTCCTCCGCGACCGCGCCCTCGATCTGGTAGGCGGCGGTGGCGACGCCCCAGCGGAAGTCCTCCGGAAGACCCATCCGCGCTTCCTCCCCCATGGTCCGACCGAAATGCGAATAGCCTTCGGATATTAGTGGCGAGGTGGTGCGGGCGGAAGACTCCCGCGACCCGGAGGTATGGCACGCCGTGCATGCTCGGCACCCTCGCGGCCGAGGGACAATGGCGGGGTGACCGAGATCCGAACCCCGCTCCGCCGCCGCCCCGCCCAGCGCCGCAGCGCCGAACGCGTCCAGCGGATGCTGGACGCCTGCGCCGAGATCCTGGACGAGGACGGCTACGACGGCCTGACCACGACGCGCATCGCCCAGCGCGCCGAGGTGGCGATCGGCTCGGTGTACCAGTTCTTCCCCGACAAGCGCGCGGTCGCGCAGGCGCTCGCGTTGCGCAACCTGGAGGAGTTCGGCGTCCGGATCTCCGCGCGGCTCTCCGCGGGCAGGTTCGGTGACTGGTCCGACACCGTCGGCGCGATCATCGAGATCTTCGTGGAGATGCACCGGACCGTGCCCGGCTTCCGGGTGCTGCGCTTCGGCGACGTCGCCGACGTCAACCTGCTCGACTCCGACGCCGACAACAACGCGGTGGTCGCCGACCGGCTCCGCCGGATGATCGTGGACACGTTCGGCGTCCAGGACACCCCCGGCCTCGCCACCGCGCTCGCCATCTCGGTCGAGGCCGGCGACGCCGTGCTGAAGATGGCGTTCCGCCGCAGTCCGGACGGTGACCCGGAGATCGTCGCCGAGGCCGAGCGGCTGATCCACGGGTACCTCGCCGCGCACATCCAGGAGTCCTGACCCGGAGGTCGGACGCATCCGGGAAACGCCGGATGAAAGGGACTCGCTATGGCAGACTCCCGTCCGCAAACCGACACGGAACGGGTGAGTTCGCTGGACGAGGAAAGACTCCAGACACAGCGCAGGCTGCTGATCCGGCAGCGGGTGCGCCTGATGGTGAACCAGTACGAGGTGCACGCGGAGGGGCCGGGCGGCGGGGAGGGCGAGTTGCTCGCCTTCGCGCAGCAGAAGCGGCTGGCGTTCAAGGAGCAGGTCACCCTGTACTCCGACGACTCCAAGACGCGCCCGATCCTCGGGTTCAAGGCGCGCAAGCGCATCGACCTCGCGTCGGCGTACGACATCACCGACGCCCACGGGCAGCCGATCGGGGTGTTCCGCAAGGACTTCAAGAAGTCGCTGCTCGCCTCCACCTGGCATCTGGAGCAGCCGGGCCTCGGCGTGACCACCGGCAGCGAGCGCAACAAGTTCGTCGCCCTGCTGCGGCGTATCTGGCAGTTCATCCCGTACGCGGAGAACCTGCCGTTCGCGTGGCCGTACCACTTCGACTTCTACGCCGGCGACCAGGTCGTCTTCAGCGTGGAGAAGAAGTTCGGCTTCCGCGACCGCTACGTCGTCGAGATCACCGATCCGCGCCTGGACCGCCGCCTCGTCATCGCCCAGGCCGTCGGCCTGGACGCCCTCCAGTCCCGCTGAACCGGGGCCGTTCCGCCCGCTCGCCCGCACCCCCGCCCCGGGATGCGGGCGACCGTGTTTCCGGCGACCGTCCTTCCTGCCCGTGTTCGGGCGACTGTTCTCGGTGGCCCTCCCGTCACGGGTTCCGGCGACTCCCTGGTCTCCGCGGGCTTTACATGTTACGAAGGCATGTAAAGCCATGGGCGGTGCACACCCGCGTCGCGATCGTGCGGCGTCACCCCCGGAGGAGGATCCCCCCGTGAGTTCCCACGATCTCTACGCCACGCCGGTCCCGACCGACACGTGGAACGTCTCGATGGCGGGCGACACCCGCTTCACCTGGGAGTACGACGACGGCCGCGACCGGCTGCTGAACCTGTACCAGAAGGGCAAGGACAAGCAGTGGGACGCGCAGAAGCGCATCGACTGGGACCTTGAGGTCGATCCGATCAACATCGCCGGGCTGCCGGAGAACTTCAACCCGCTGTTCGGGTCCGACATCTGGGACAAGATGTCGCAGAAGGAGAAGGACGAGTTCGGCCGCCACCAGGGCTCGTGGCTGTTCAGCCAGTTCCTGCACGGCGAGCAGGGCGCGCTGAACGTCTCGGCGCGCATCGTCCAGACCGTCCCGGACCTGGACTCGAAGTTCTACGCCGCCACCCAGACCATGGACGAGGCGCGGCACGTCGAGCTGTACGCGAAGTTCGTGCACGAGAAGATCGGCATGTACTACCCGATCAACCAGGACCTGGCGAAGCTGCTCGCCGAGTCGCTGGAGGACAGCCGCTGGGACCTGCCCTACCTCGGCATGCAGGTCCTCATCGAGGGCCTCGCGCTCGCCGCGTTCGGGCTGTACCGGGACATGTCCACCAACCCGCTGGTCAAGCAGCTCCTGGCCTACGTCATGCAGGACGAGGCGCGGCACGTGGCGTTCGGGCGGCTCGCGCTCAAGGACTACTACGCCGAGCTCACCGACAAGGAGCGGGCCGAGCGCGAGGAGTTCGTCGTCGAGGGCTGCTACCTGATGCGCGACCGCTTCAAGGGCCGCGAGATCTTCGAGCAGCTCGACATGCCGGTCGACCGGTGCATGGAGTATGTCGACAACTCCGACATGTACACCCTTTATCAGTCGCTGCTCTTCAGCCGCATCGTCCCGTGCGTCCGAGATGTGGGCCTCTGGGGCGACAAGGTGCAGGCCGCCTACCAGGACATGGGCGTCCTCGACAACGCCAAGGCCGACCTCGAAGCCCTGATGAGGCAGGACGAGGAGATCGCCGAGAAGGTCGACGAGGAGCGCTACGCGACCGAGCTCGCCGCCCGCAAGGGCGAGGTCGACCAGGCCATCTCCCTCGGCTCCGCCGAGTAGCCCGGACCGCCCGCGCCAGGCGGGGGTGCCCCTCGGGGCGCCCCCGCTCTTGTTTTATTGGAAATTGTCGGCATTTGGCATTTCGCCGAACACCTATGATCAGTCCATCTAGATCTTTCTGGTTTCCCCAAGTCATTTTCGAATCGGCCGCGTCCGCCACCGCGGTGTACTAGCGTCCCCGCTCGACGGTGCGCCGGGATTCACCAGCCGCTCGGGCGCACGCCACATGTGCAGGGCCAATCCGAAAACCCCGGGGGAAAGAATGAACCGCTCCGCCAGAAGTCTGCTGAGGGTCTCCGTCCTCGCCTCGTTCGCCGCCGCGATCGCCGTGGCGGCCGCGCCGACGGACGCCGCGCCCGCGAAGGCGGCGCCGAGCGCGGCGGCCGGCCCGTCCACGCTGCTCCTCTACGAGACCGCCGCCGCGAGCCGTACCGTCGTGCGCACGCTCCCGGCCCCGGTCACCGGGGCGGGCGCCCGGACCGCCGCGCTGGGCGCCGGCGCCGCGGACGGGGTCCCCCGGGCGGTTCCTCCGGCGGGGCCGGGGCCGCGCGCCGCCCGCGCCCGGTGCCGGGTCCGCCCGGCCGAGACGGTCGAGTCGAGTACCGGGCTGGGGCTGCCGGACGCGCAGCCGCCGGCCGTCGGGCAGGCCCCGATCGGCGGGCTCTCTCAGGGCGGCTGCCCGGGTGCGACCCAGCGCGACGCACGCGACCGCAAGCCGGGGACGGCGCTGCCCGTCCTGTCCGGCGGAGGGGGCGACGTCCCCGGGACGCTGCTCGGCGGCACCGGCAAGCTCGGCAAGGGCCTGCCCACCGGCAAGCTCGGCAAGGGCCTGCCCACCGGCAAGCTCCTGCCCACCGACAAGCTCGGCCGCCGCGAGGCCGCGCGATCGGCCGAGCCGAACGGCCGCGCCGCCGAGACGCCCATCAGCCTGGCCGGCCCGGGACCGAACTCCGGGCTGCCGGACCTCAGGTCCCTGCTCGGCGGCGCGACCTCCGGCGGCCTGCCCCTCGGCTCGGCGCTCTTCCCGCCGGCCGCCCGGTACGCCGGGCCGGCCCCGTCCGGCGGCCTGGCCGGGCAGGCCGCCGGCACCGTGAACAAGGCCGGGAGCGGCCTCGGCAAGACCGAGGGCGGCGTCGGCAGCGTGGTGGACGTGCTGAAGTCGCGCGACGGCGCCCGCAGGACGGCGGACGGAGGGCCGGCGGGCGGCCCGCTGTCCATGCCGGACGCGTCCGCGCTCGGCGTGCCGAAGGTGCCGGCGCTGCCCGCGGTTCCGGGCGTTCCGGTCGCCCGGGGGCGCGGCTGACACACGGCCGGTCCGCCCAGCTCACGGGGCGGTCCAGCGGAAGTGATCTTCCGCCGGACCGCCCCGTTCCGCTGTGCCGGATCCTTTGTTATCGGTCCGAGATCAGCAGTATGCGCGCAGTAAAGACGATCTTGAAATGCGGTCACCCCATGAAGTTGATCAGCTGCATGGGGCAAAAGGTGAGGTGACAAATCCCACAAACAACGGCTCCAGGGCTTGATCTGTCGAGGACACAACGTACGGTCAGGGACTTGTGCGGCGCTTCAGCTATTTCGAAAAGTGAAGATGCCTTTCCAGCCGCACCTGCCGGACGCCGATCCGCGATCAAGCGGGCGCGCCTGATCGAGTGGCGCGGAGCGGGCTGAGGAGCCCGCGGGCGGCGGGTGATCCGGGGGACGGCCGACGTCGCCTGGCCACGCCGCGAGAGAACGGCGGTGAGATCCGCCGGGCGTCCGGGGTCCTGTCCCCTAACAAAGGACTCCTCTGTGGGTAGCCCTGTCAGGCGTCTTCTTCGAGCGCGCCTACGCACCATCCTGATCGTCTCCGGCGCCGCCGTCGCCGTCCTGGCCGCGGGCGCGTTCGCCCTGGCCGGGCGCGACGGGCCCGCCGACTCGGCACAGGCGGCGCAGACCGCGCCGCAGGCCGCGGACCCGCTGGCGGACCGTCCGCACGGCGAGCCGACCCGGGCCGACCGAGGCCGGCCCCGCTCTCCGGAGCCCTCGCCCTCGAAGACTCCCAGGAAGAGCAGGAAGAAGAAGGCGTCGAAGGCCGACGACCAGGCCGCGAACCTGGCGAAGCCCAGGAAGAAGAAGCAGTACAAGGTCGTGAAGTCGGGCTCCTGCGAGGCCTCCTACTACTGGGAGGGCCAGACGACCGCGAGCGGCGAGCCCTTCGACCCGAGCGGGCTGACGGCCGCGCACAAGACGCTGCCGCTGGGCTCGAAGGTCCGGGTGACCAACAAGAACAACGACCGTTCGGTCATCGTCCGCATCAACGACCGCGGCCCGTACGCGGGCGGCCGCTGCCTGGACCTGTCCAAGGGCGCCATGAAGAAGGTCGGCGGCACCGGATCGGGCGTCATCCCCGTCCGCTACGAGGTCCTGTCCAAGGGCTGACCCGTCGGCTCCCACCCGCCCGGCGGGCGCCGCAGCGTGCCCGCCGGGCGGTCAGAACCCGCGGCCCAGCCCGGCGCCTGTCCGCGCGTCCGGGACGTGTTCGGCGCCGGACGACCACGAACCGTGGCGCCGTTCCATCGGCTGCGTCTCACCGGTCGCCTCGGCCGGTTCGTCACCGGGCCCGGCCTGCGCGGCTTCCGAGGCCGCACCGGGCGCAGGCGTGGCGAGGCGGTCGCGGAACCAGTCGGTGAGGACGCCGTCGACCCGGACGGCCTCGGTGATCGGCGGGCGCGGCTCGGTTCCGGGCTCGGCGGCCAGCGCGTGCCCCATCCGGAACGTGGTGGACTCCGCCTGGCCGCCGTGCCTGCGCAGCTCGTCGCGGAGTGCGGTGATCTCCCGTGCGGGGACGACGCGGTCCTTCGCGCCGCCGACGAGCAGGACCGGGACGTCCCGTCCGGCGATGTCGGCGGCGAGGGCCCCGAGGTCGAGCCGGTCGGCGAGCGCGGCGGCGTGCTCGCTCCAGGCGCGTTCGGAACCGGACCGCTTCTCCACCGCCCGCGCGGCGCGCGCCGGGGCGACGACGGGCGCGACGAGCGCGGCGGTGCTCACCGGGACCGCGCCGTGCGCCACGGCGAGCAGTGCGGCCGCGCCGCCCGCGCTGAAGCCCGCGAGACCGACCGGGCCGTCCGGGATGTCGAGGTCGCGGCGGATCTGCGCGAGCGCGTCCGGCAGCCGCCGGGCGGCGTGCTCCACGGCCGCGCAGTACGCCTCGATGCTCTCGGTCTCCAGGATCGCTCCGGAGCCGAGGCCGCCGGGCGAGCGCCCCGGCAGGTCCAGGTAGACGCGCCACACGGGCACGCCCGTCATCGGGATCGCCGTCGCCAGCGCACTCGCCGTCCGGGGCGGGTCGAAGCCGGGCCAGGCCACGATCAGCCGGGTCGGGCCGGACGCGGTCGCGTCGACGGCCGTCGGGGGCAGCGCGACGTAGGCGTCGCCTGCCGCGATGCCGTGGACGGGGCGGTTCTTAGGGTCGCCGCTCATATCGGTACGTCAGCTCCTGCGATGCTCGACGGGCCATGCCGGTCGTGCCGGGCGGAGGCGGCGCTCCCCCCGGATTCCTCATGCTCGCAGCGGACACCAGCCGACACGCCGCGAACCGCCGCACGCCGACCACGAGAGTGATGAAAAACTCACCTGGGGTCACCCAGATCGAGTGTGACCACGGGATCCGCCCGACGATCACCCTGGCGGTGGCCGGGACGGTCCGACTGTGAGCCCCGCCTCATGATCGATCGAAGGGAACAATCGCGGCACTCGTCGCGTCCTAGTCGTACGTGGGCGTTGCGGGGGCGCGCCCTCACAGAAGTCCCGATAAAAGGAGTGCTGGTGGACAGGAAGCGCAGTGCAGCCGCCGCCGGGCAGGCCTGGCATATCTACCGCGAGACACTCGAACCCGACGCGCCAGGATTCTGGGAGCGCGTCCGCGCCGTCCCCAGGATGCTGAAGTCGGTCCTGCGCGGGCAGTACAAGGGAATGTCCTTCGGGACGCTCGGACTGCTGGCCTTGGGGCTCGTTTACATCATCTCCCCGATCGACGCCATCCCCGACGTCATCCCCGTCGTGGGCATCGCGGACGACACCGGCCTTGCCCTCTGGCTGGCCACCGTCCTGGTGAAGTCCGCGGGCGACTTCGTCGCCTGGGAGCGCGGCGGGCGCCCCACCGTCATCGTCGGCGAGCCCGTCGACTGACAGCAGCAAGGCGTCAGGAGGCAGGCGGGCCGAGTTCCTTGGCGAAACGGTCGGCGGCGTCGCGCATGAGGGGCACGACGTTCGGAACGGCCTTGTGCGTCATGCGTCCTGAAGGCCCCGATACCGAGATGGCCGTCAGCGTCGGTGCGCCTTGCAGCGCCACCGCGACGCAGCGGACACCGACCTCCTGCTCCTCGTCGTCGAGCGCGTAGCCCTGCCGGCGGATCTGCTCAAGCTCCGCGAGCAGGGCTTCTGCGTCTGTGAAGGTGTTGGGCGTGTGCGCGTCCATGCCCGTCCTGGCGAGGATCTCGCGGACCCGCGAGTCGGGAAGCTGCGCCAGGAGCGCCTTCCCCACGCCCGTGCAGTGCGGCTGGACTCGCCGCCCCACCTCGGTGAACATCCGCATCGAGTGCTTGGACGGCACCTGCGCGACGTACACGGCCTCGTCCCCCTCCAGGACCGCCATGTTGGCGGTCTCGCCGACCTCCTCCACCAGCCGGGACAGCACCGGGCGCGCCCACGTGCCGAGCAGGCGGCTCGCGCCCTCGCCGAGCCGGATGAGGCGCGGACCCAGGGCGTAGCGCTTGGACGGCTCCTGCCGGACATAGCCCTGGTTGACCAGCGTCCGCATCAGCCGGTAGATCGTCGGCATGGGCAGCCCGGAGACCTCCGTCAGCTCCGACAACGCCATCTCGCCACCCGCGTCCGCCAGATGCTCCAGCAGGTCGAACGCGCGGGCCAGCGACCGAACGCCCTCCGCCACCCGTGACTCCTCTCCTCGCGATAACCCGATTCTACGGAGATTCTATTTCGCTGTGCGAAAGAGGTCGGGTTGCCGGGATGAGGTGCGTTACTCCGGCGAGTGACGTGGCAATAACTCCTTGTGTCCGGACGTCGTGGCACCGCCCCCGGGTGGCCATGAGGAGACCGCTAGGGGGAGCGTGTGCGCGGGGAGCGTCGAAGGGCCCGCTGGGGTGCGATCACGGTGAGCGGCGCGCTCGCCGCGCCGCTCACGCTGATCCCCGCCGCCCAGGCGATACCGGAGGCGGCCCCGTCGAAGGTCCGGTTGCGTGTGGCCACGACACCCGACGGGGTCGCGTCCCAGGGATCCGACTACACGCTGGCCTTCACCGTCCGGATCCGCGCCGAAGGCGGCGTCGCCCGCAGAGTGGGCCTGCGCCTCACTGCGGGCAACCCGCTGTCCTGGACGAGCCGCACGCCGGGCTGCTCGCCGATCGGCTCCGGCCAGGGGTTGCGCTGCGCCCTGGGCAATGTGGGTTCGGAGGGGCGTCAGCCTAGGGGAACCGTCCGATTCCCGGCCTCGATGGTGAAGGGGCCGTCCGCGAGGCCGCTGAGCATCCTCGCCGTCGTGGACGCCTCCAACGCCCCACGCCGCTCGACCCGTACGGTCTTCGACTTCTCCAAGACCGCCCGGAACGCGTTGAAGGGCGCTTCCCTCAACCCGTCCAGCACCGGCCCGGCCCAGAGCCCCTCAACCGAGGATGAGCTCACGCCCTGCACCAACGACAAGGCGAGCCCCGGCGCGAAGTGGTGTCCGGCAGCCACACTGAGCAGCGCCACACCAGTCTCCGCCACCAGGCCCGACCCGACCAAGCCGACGAACTGCAAGCAGACCAGCACGGGCACGGCCGCCCGCCCGTGCCCGCCTAGCGGCAAGCCCACGCACGATGCCAAGTCGATTCCGAGCGCGCAGCCCGGCGCTGGCGGCGCACCGACGCCTTGCGTGGCCGGCCCTCCCATCGGGGCTGGACGGCCATGCACGTCGCCGTCTGGCGGCGAGCCGGCGCACAGTGTCAAGCCGAGCCCGAGTCGCCAGCCGAGTGGGGGCGGCGCACCGGCGCATTGTGAGAGGGAAAGCTCCGACAAGGGTGGGCGGCCGTGCGCATCGCCGTCTGGGGGCAACCCGGCGCACGGCGTCAAGCCGAGTCCCAGTCGGGGGCCGAACTCGGGCAGCGCGCCGACGCATGGTGTTAAGCCGCGCTCTGGAAAACATCCGCGTCCGGTGGGGCCGGGGGGTCCGTCCACGCCGTGCGTGGGCAGCAGCACGACCGTGGGCGGGTGGCCGTGTCCGACGACGGTCCATGCCAAGCCAGGTCAGAGCGCGAACCCGCCTTCCAACGTCCTGCCGCCTCTCAGCGCTGAGCCGAGCCACAGCGCGGAGCCGAGCCACAGCGCGGAGCCCAGCCACAGCGCTGAGCCCAGCCACAGCGCTGAGCCCAGCCACAGTGCTAAGTCGAGTCACAGCGTTAAGCAGAGCCACAGCGCGAAGCCGTCGCACAGTGGGAAGCCGGGGGGCGGTGCCAAGCCCGGGGGCAGTGCCAAGCCGGGCGAGGGCGGGGAGCCGAATCAGGACGGTAAGCCGAAGGCGGATGCCGAGCCGGGCGGCGGCGGGCTGCCGTCCGGGGGCGGGCCCGTCGTGAGCGGGCCGGAAGCGCCGGGCGGGGTCGGGCAGCCGACCGCCGGGGTTCCGGTCGCGCCCGCCGCGCCGATCGCTCCGAATCTGCCCGGGCAGGCGCCGCCGGCACCGTCGGCGCCGGTCGTCCTTCCGCCGGTGAAGCCTCCGAACCTGCCGCCGCTGGCCGATGAGAGTCATACGACCCTGATGTCCCCGGCCGGAGTGGAGGAGGGGGACGGGACGGACTGGGCGGCGGTCCTCGCTGTGGCCCTGGTGGCCGAGATCGGCCTGCTGTGGGGCGCGGCCTGCGTCGTGCTGGCGCGGCGCCGGGCGGCGCTCAGCCGCGCTGAGTCCAGGGCAGAGCAGGACAGAACGGGCTGATGTCGACGAAGGGGGTAGGACGACGCGAACGGATGCGCATCCCGGTCCCGCCTCCGAATCGGCGGACGAGTGTCCTGGTATCGACCCGAAAAGGGTTTGGTGTCAGTATGCTGACCGACGACGGTGAACGCGGTCGTGACGGACAGGGGATCCGGTATGTCAGACGCGACGCTGCAGTGCCCGAAGTGCGACTCCGGGCTCGACACGCACGAACGCCACGGGGTCGTGATCGAGGAATGCCCGGGATGCAAGGGCGTCTTTCTCGACCGCGGTGAGCTGGAGCAGCTGATCGACGCGGAGAGCCGCTACCTCGCCGAGCTCCCGGACGAGGTGAACCCGGAGACGACGTACCAGGGGCGGCACCGCCGGGGCATCATGGAGCAGATCTTCTCCGCTGATCAGTAGCCCCGGGCACGGTCGGTGACCGGTCGGAAGCCCAGGTGTAAAAGGGGATTTCCTCTTGTCATGGGGATGACAAACCGTGCTTCGGCGAATGTGACCGGGAGCTAATATCGCGCACTGACTACCATCCGGTAGCTTTATGATCATCGCCGGTCACCGGGGCGTCCCAGACAGAGTCGTCCGGCGGGCGCGGCGCACCTCCGCCGGCGGAGTGCAACCCCCTCACGGCACCGTCCACGGCACCGTCCGGCCCGTCCCCTCGGGAGATGATCAATGGCATTGGGCTCGCTGCTTCCCGAACTCCTGCCCGGCGGCTCCGGCCGCACCCCGCTGATCGAGCGGGCCGCGCGGTGGGCGAGGGAGAAGCCGGACGCCCCGGCCTACACCTTCGTCGACTACTCGGCCGACCCGTCCGGCGCGCACCGCACGCTGAGCTGGGCCGAGACCGACCGGCGGGCGCGCGCCATGGCGGTGACGCTCCGGCAGGTCACCGGGCCCGGGGAGCGCGCCGCGCTGCTGCTGCCGCAGACGCTCGAATACATGATGACCATGCTCGGCGCCCTGTACTCGCACGTCATCGCGGTCCCGCTGTTCTCGCCCGATCTACCGGGGCACGCCGACCGGCTGATCGGCGCCTACACCGACGCCGAGCCCGCGGTGATCGTCACGACGCGGAACGCGCTGCCGCACGTGGAGAAGTTCCTCGCCGACCACGACGTCCCGCAGCCGAAGGAGATCGTGTTCGCCGAGGAGGTCGACCTCGCCCTGGCGGACCGCTGGCGGGACGAGGAGATCGCGTTCGACGACGTCGCCTACCTGCAGTACACCTCCGGCTCGACGCGCCGTCCCGCCGGAGTGGAGATCACCCACGGGAACGTGACGGCGAACGCCGCGCAGCTGTGGGCGGGGTGGGCGCCCGAGAAGCCGGACCCCGAGCTGGTGAGCTGGCTGCCGCTGTTCCACGACATGGGGCTGATCGCGACGATGGCGCTGCCGCTGGTGCGCGGCGACCACGCCATCTACACCGACCCCGTCTCGTTCATCATGAACCCGATGCGCTGGCTGCAGCTCATCGCGGAGCGTCCCGGCAAGAACGTCTACACCGCCGGGCCGAACTTCGCCTACGAGTACGTCGCGTCCATGGCCGCGCCGGAGAAGATCGCCGACCTGGACCTGTCCGGGCTGACGACCTGCCTGAACGGCGCGGAGCCGATCCGCACCTCGACGCTGTCGATGTTCGCCGACGCGCTGGCGCCGGCCGGGCTGCGTCCGGGCGCGCAGGCGCCGGGCTACGGGCTGGCCGAGGCCACCGTGTTCGTCACGGCCGCCGCCGAGGACGTCCCACCGAAGATCATTTCGGTGGACCGGGAGGCGCTCACCCAGGGCGACCTGCGGCTCCGCGAGGACGACGCGGAAGGGACGAGCGCGCTGGTCTCGTGCGGGCGCCCGTGCGGGCAGCTCGTCGCGATCGTCGACCCCGACGCCCGCGTCGAGCAGCCGGACGGGCGGGTCGGCGAGATCTGGGTGCACGGCCCCAACACGGCGCCCGGCTACTGGCGCAACTCCGAGCGGAGCCAGGAGACCTTCGGCGGCGAGCTGGCCGAGCCCGGGGACCTGCCGTCCGGGCCGTGGATGCAGACCGGTGACTACGGGGTCGTGCACGAGGGTGAGCTCTATGTGACCGGTCGTATCAAGGACCTCATCATCGTGGACGGCCGCAACCACTACCCGCAGGACATCGAGGTCACCGCGCAGGAGGCGCACCCGGCGGTCCGCCCCGACCACGTGGCCGCGTTCGCGCTCACCGGGGAGGAGACCGAGCGCCTGGTGGTCGTCGCCGAGCGCAACCGCCGCGTCCCCCTCGGGCGGCTCGACGTGGACGAGGTGGAGTCCGCGGTCCGCGCGGCCGTCAACGTCGAGCACGAGATGAGCGTCCATGCGTTCGTGTTGATCGAACCGGGTGGCGTGTCGCGCACCTCCAGCGGGAAGATCGCACGGGCCGCGACACGGCAGCGCTACCTGGACGGCGACCTGGCGACTACTGCGGACCGCCTGGCGTCCCGCAGGTAACGACGGAACCGGCCGCGCGGGGGCGAGGGAGCCTCCGGGCGGCCGTGGCGAAACAGGAGGATCATGCTTTCGGGGCTGGGGCGTCTCATCCACCGGCGACGCTGGACCAGCCTCGTCCTGATCCTGATCATGACCGGGGTGGCGGGCGCCTGGGGACTCGGCGTGTTCGCCAAGTTCAAGGAGGGCGGCTTCGAGGACCCCGACGCGTCCTCGACGCTCGTCGCCAAGCTGGGCGCGACCTACTTCGGCAGCACCAACCCCGACGTCCTCGTCCTGTATTCGAGCGACACCATGACGGTGGACGATCCTCGCTTCGAGGCGAGCGTCGTCACCACCATCGCGCGGCTGCCCAAGGCCCAGGTCGACGAGATCATCTCCTACTGGTCGTTCAACGGCGAGGCCGCGCGCACGTTCGCCTCCCACGACCGGCACTCGACCTTCGTCGCGGTGAAGCTGAAGGGCAGGGAGGGCGCGGACAAGACGGAGAACTACCACGCCGTCAAGGAGCGCCTGGTCGCGCCGGGGCTCGACGTCCGGTACGGCGGCAGCGTCCCGCTGGGCGAGGAGTTCGGCAAGCAGGTCGTGGCCGACATCGTCCGCGCGGAGACCATCACCGCGCTGCCCCTGCTCTTCCTGCTCGTCATCCTGTTCGGCGCCGTGGTGGCCTCGGTCCTGCCCATCTTCGTCGGCGTCTTCTCGACGGTCGGCGGACTGGCCGTGCTGCACGTGGTGACGTACGCGGCCGACGTGACGTCCTTCGCCCTGGAAGTCGTCACGATGATGGGCGTCGGCCTGGCGATCGACTACTCGCTGTTCATCATCAGCCGTTTCCGTGAAGAACTTCAGCGCGGCATGGCCACGCAAGGTCTGCCACCCGGAAAGCCCTGGAAGCGGGAACGCGACAAGGCAGCGCGCAAGGCCGCCAAGAAGGCGTACAGGACGGCGCTCAAGCCCATACGTGAGGCCGCCCTGGCTGCCACCATGGCGACCGCGGGCCGCACCATCATGGTCAGCGGCATCACCGTCTCGGCGGCTCTCGCGGGCCTCCTGCTCTTCCCGCAGATGTTCCTCCGGACGATCGGACTCGCCGGCATAGCCACCGTCATGGTCGCGGTGTTCGGAGCCACCGTCCTGCTGCCGACGCTCTTGGCTCTCCTAGGGCCGCGCGTCGAAGGCGGGCAGATGTGGTGGCGGCGACCCTCGTCCAAGCGCGCGCGGCGAGACCCAGAGAGCGGCTTCTGGTACCGGCTCGGCCACAGCGTGATGAAGCACCCGCTCCCGTACTTCGCGGTCGTGCTCGTCATCCTGGGCGTGATGTTCGTGCCGTTCCTGAACGTCCAGTTCGGCAGCGTGGACGCCCGCGTCCTGCCCAAGGGCAGCCCCACCCGCGCCGTGGTGGAGACCATCAAGAAGGACTTCCCCAACGGATCCGTCGAGCCGATCGACGTGGTGGTGTCCGGAGACCTCATCCCGCGCGACTGGACGCCGTCCGGCAAGGGCGACCCCATCCCGCCCTACCTTGAGCAGTTCAGGAAGCAGCTCGCTTCCCTTCCCGGCGTCACCGAGGCCCAGTTCACCGGCTATTCCGGCTCGTACGGGGGCGTGCGCATCTCCGTCACCCACAAGTACGAACCGATGGACCAGAACGCCCAGGACCTCGTCACCGAGATCCGCGGGTTGAGCCTGTCCAAGGACGGCTACCCGATGCACATCGACGTCGGCGGCAGCACCGCCGCCCAGATGGACCTGATGTCGAGCCTGATGAGATCCCTGCCGAAGATGGCGCTCGTCGTCGGGATCGCCACGTTCGTCCTGCTGTTCATGTTCTTCGGCTCGATCGTCCTGCCGCTGAAGGCCATCGTCATGAACGTCCTGTCGATCGGCGCCTCGTTCGGCGCGATCGTCTGGGGCTTCCAGTACGGGCACCTCGCCGGGCTGCTGGACTTCACCCCCACCGACGGCGTCGAGGCCACCAGCATGATCCTCATCCTCGCGGTCGTGTTCGGCCTGTCCATGGACTACGAGGTCTTCCTGCTGAGCCGCATCCGCGAGGAATGGGACCTCACGCACGACAACCGCGTCGCCGTCGCGTCCGGGATGCAGCACACGGGCGGCATCATCACCAGCGCCGCGCTGCTCTTCCTCCTCGTCATCGCCGCGTTCAGCATGGCCGGGATCACCGTCGTGAAACTGATCGGCGTCGGCATGTTCGTGGCCGTCGTCGTGGACGCCGCCCTCGTCCGCTCTCTCCTCGTCCCCGCCACGATGCGCTTCATGGGCGCGGCCAACTGGTGGCTGCCGGGCTTCCTCGCCGGCCTGCACGCCCGCATGGACCTGCGCGAACGCACCGCCCTCGTCCCGGCGGGCGCCGTCGTGGCCCCGCCCCGCCTCCCGGACGAGCAACCCTTCCCCTACGCCATCAACTGGGCGGAACCGACCCCGCCTCCCGCCGGCACCGTGCCGCCGGACGGGGACCCCCTCCCGGACACCGCCGAGCCGGCCGCGATGCGGCCCGCCATCCCGGAGCCGCCTCCCACCCGCCGAGACTCCGCACCGTCCGGCGCGCCCGCCGGCCCGGTCGCTCCTGCGAGCAGGGCTTTCGCCGACGTGCCGCGCGCCCGTCAGCGACCGGACACGAACGCCGCGTTCCAGGCCGCCCCCCAGCCGGGCGCGGGCGAGTCGCCGAAGCTGGTCTTCCGGACGGCTCCGGGCGACGCGCGGCCCGGTCGGCCGCCGGAGCCCGAGGGAGCGCCGTGGGCGCCGTGGGCGGACGGCCCGCCGCGACCGGCGCCGCGCACCGCCCCGCGCACCAGACGCGTGATCGTCCCCAACCCGGACGGCTCAGGCTGGCACTGGGGCGAAGAGGACGCCACCCCCTGAGGCCTGGCCGGGCAGCCGGCCGGGGCCCTGACCGTCCACCTGGACCCCGCCGATCTACCGGCCTGCGCCGGGCAGCTGTCCGACTACTTCACCGCCCACCCCGACCGGTACCGGTTCATGGTCTGGTGGCGCCTGGAACTGGCCCCCGAGCCCGGCGACCGGAGTGGCGACGCCCCCGGCCCCTACCACCACGGGGTCCTCGGCAAGATCGAAACGATCCGCCGTGCCCAGCAGGCTGTCAGAGGAGCGAGTCGATGATCTCCTGTGCGCGTCCGATGCCGTCCTCGTCCCGGATGCTCCGCCCCAGTTCGGTCGCCCGGTCGGCCATCCCCTGGTCCCGGACCGCGCGCCGGATCTTCGAGGCGAGCCGCGGGACGGTCATCGCGCGGAACGGCAGCGGCGAGGGCCCCGCTCCCAGCGCCGCGACGCGTTCGCCCCAGTACGGCTGGTCGCCGAAGAACGGGCACACCACGGTGGGCACACCTGCCCGCAGCCCCGCCGCCGTCGTGCCGGCGCCGCCGTGGTGCACGACCGCCGCCATGCGCGGGAACAGCCACGAGTGCGGCACGTCCCGGACGGCGAACACGTCCTCGTCCGACGTCGCCGGGTCTCCCTGCACGATGCCGCGGACCCCGGCGAGCTTCAGGGACGCCCGCACGGCCATCCCGGTCATCTCGACGTCCTTCGGCACCATGCTCCCGAACCCGACGTACACCGGCGCGGGCCCCGCCGCCAGGAACTCGGCGAGTTCCCCGGGAGGCTTCCACTCCGGCTCGTCAAGGAACCAGTAGCCCGTCAGGTTCACGTTGGAGGCCCAGTCCTCGGGGCGCGGCACCACCACCGGACTGAAGCACGCCAGCACCGGGCCGCCGTCGGGCCGCCGGCCCCGCAGCGGCAGTCGCGGCAGCCCCAGCGCCTCGTCCCGCCACGGGTTGATGAACGGCCGCGACAGCTGCCACGCGATCTGATCGACCGCGAGGAAGCTCGCCCGGTTCGCCCGCGGCCCGAGCATGCGCGCCTGCGGGACGAACGGGTGCGGGAACGCCCCGGTCGGCTCGCTCGGCTGGAAATGGATCAACGCCCACGGAACACCGAGATGTTCGCCCAGATGCCGGGGAAGGAACCCCAGCGTGGGTCCCAAGATCAGATCCGCGCCCTTGCAGGCGTCCGAGCACTCCGCCAGCAGCCGCTCGGCCATCGGCCCGAGGATCCGCCGGAAGCCGCCGAGGAACTTCACCGGATTCCGCCCTCCGGCCAGCAGCTCCTGCCCGGCGTCCGATTCGAGGATCTCCGCCGGATCCGCCGTCAGCGGCGCGAGCTCCAGCCCCGCCGCGACGACCATCGGCGAGTACCGCGCACTCGCCACCAGCCGCACGTCGTCCCCCCGCGCCCGCAGCGCGCGGCCCAGCGCCACGCAGGGCTGGATGTCCCCCCGCGACCCCGCCGCGAAGATCACGATCCGGCTCACGCTACCTCCTACCAGGCATCACTACGCGGGACGATGTGAGGGTCCTCCACCGGCTCCTTCTCGGGCACGTAGGGCTCGTACCACCCCTCCGGCGGCGCCGGCCGCCCCCCGTCCCCTTCCTCGGCTTCGTCGGCCTCCACCGAACCCTCACCCGCCGAACCGGCACCCGCCCCCTCCGCCGGCGAATCCGCGCCGCCCCCGACAACACCCTCCGAGCCGCCCGCGAGCGCCTCGCCACTCCCGGCAGGCTCGGCAGGCTCGCCGGATATCGCCGGTTCCCTGCGCGGAGCCGCCCCCGCGTGCCCGGCCGACCGCTCCCCGCGCTCTTCGACGCCGGCGCCCTCGCTCCCGAGCAGGCCCTCGGCCCCGCCCTCGGGGCGGGCGGCCTCCGCGGGCATCGTCGACTGCCCGAGCGGCGCCGTGTCCTCACCGGCACCAAGGCCGAGGGGCCCGGTCGCGATACCCGGCGCGGGCTCTTCGGAGGCAGGCGCAGAGCCGGACTGACGGAGTACTTCGTCCGAATGCGAGTCGGGCGCTCCGGCGATATCGCGATCGTCTTGTGAGCCTGCGCTGGGCGGGGCTTTCGCGTCTGGGGACGGTGCCGTGGCCCGGCGCGGGGGGCTTACCGGGATGGCGGAGTGGAAGGGCGTTTCGGAGGGCGCGGGCAATGGCTCGGTCGGCGGGGTGCCCGGGGTGCCGGGGGGCGGCTCGGGGGTGGGCCAGTCTTTCCAGGGGTTGGGCGTGGGCGGGGGTGGGGGCCAGGGGGTTTCGGTGGTCCAGGCGGAGGTGTCGTCCTGGGGCTTCGGGGTGTCGGTCCACCAGTGGGGGCCCGGGGTGGGGTCGGGCATGGGGTCTTCCTCCCAGGTGAGGGGGAGTGGGAGAGGCTCGCCCGGCGGGGTGGCGACGGCGACCGGGGCGGTCAGGGCGGGGACGGGGTCGCGGGGGGGAGAGGCGGGGCGGCGGGGCGCGGGTTCGACGAGGGGGGAGGACTTGCCGTGCTTGGGGCCCAGCCAGCCGCGGCGGCTGGGGAGGGTGAGGCCGCTGATCAAACCGCCGATGAGGACGAGGACGGCGCCGAGGATGAGGCCGGAGGCGGTGCCGCTGCGGAACGTCTCCAGTTCGGCGGCGCTCGCGCCCTCCTCGGGGACGTGGTGGATGAGCAGGCCGACGATGGCGATGCCGAAGGCGCCCGAAGCCTCGCGGATGACGTTGATGATGCCGCTCGCGACGCCCGCCTGCTGTTCCGGGACGGCCTTCAGGACGTACATGACGAGCGGCATGCCCATCGCGGCGCCGACGCCGACGATCATGACGCCGGGCATGAGGTCGGCGTAGCCGTCGCCCTGCTGGATGGTGGAGAACAGGAACATGCCGAAGGCCATGAGGGCGAGGCCGCCGCCGATGGCGGGGCGGGGGCCGAGCTTGGTCGCCAGCCAGAACGCGACGGGCGTCATGACCATGATGGCGATGGACGGCGGCAGCATCACCAGGCCCGCCTGGGGCGGGGAGAATCCGAGGAAGCGCTGCAGGAACGTCGCCGAATAGAAGATCATCCCGTTGAAGCCGATGCCGTAGAGCATCTGGGAGAGCAGGCCGCCGGCGAACACCCGGTTGCGGAAGAACCGCAAATTGATCATCGGGTCGGGGGCCCAGCTCTCCACCAGGACGAAGCAGGCCAGGGCGATGAACGCGAGCGCGAACACGCTGAGGACGGACGGGTCGGCCCAGCCGTGCTTGTTCCCCGACTCCAGCCCGTAGGTGAAGGCGAACAGCATGGTGGCGGAGATGAGGACGCCGGGCAGGTCGACGCGGGCGTCGCGGTTCTCGCCCTTGCCGGTGAGGACGACCAGGCCGAGCAGGATGACCAGGACGCCGGGGACGATGTTGATCAGGAAGATCCAGCCCCAGCTCCACTGCTGGACGATGAAGCCGCCGATGGTGGGGCCGAGGGCGGTGGCGCTGGAGCCGGCGCCGACCCAGACGATCGTGCCGAGGGAGCGCTGCTTGTCGGTGCGTCCGACGGTGACCATGACCTGCGTGGCGGGGAGGGCCAGGGCGGCGCCGGCGCCCTGCGTGACGCGGGCGAGGATGAGGGTCGCCGAGTCGGGGGCGAGGCCGCAGACGGCGGACGCGGCGGTGAAGACGACCATCCCGGACACGAAGGTGACGCGGCAGCCGAAGACGTCGGTGAGCCGCCCGCCCGCCACCATCAGGCAGGAGAACATCAGGATGTAGCCGGTGGCGACCCAGTCCTTGGCCGAGTTGGACATGTCGAGGTCGCTCATGATGGTGGGCAGCGCGTTCGCGACCACCGTGTTGTCCATGGTGATCATGAATGCGCTGACGGCCACCACCGCCAGCGCCCATCGGTATCGGCCGCGGGTCAACAGTCCGTACGGCGTGAACTCCCGCACCGGCCGCGGAAATCCGCCGCTTCCCCCTAAAAACAGTCGTCGCTATTGTTACTATTGGTTCGCACTTCGTTACTCAGCCCTGACTTCAGGCCGCGGTACCACAACTATCCCATCAGGCCACATTGGTTACTGCCGAGTCTTGTCATCACCGTGACAAGACGAGAGGGAGAAAAGTGGTCTGGGTGCGCATCGTGAGTCGGTCATCGTAAGACAAAGTGGTCCCTCCGCTTCGACGAACGATCCCGGTTTCATGGGGGGAACCCACCGCATGCAGAGCAACGATCGTTCCGGAGCCGCGCGGGAGAACGCGCAGGACGAGACACGGATCAGCGAGGATTCGGTCCGCCGGCACCTGATCGAGCAGATCGCGCGCCGCTCCAGGACCACCGCCGCCGAGGTCGACCCCGACCGGCCGCTGGAGGAGTTCGGTCTGGCCTCCCGGGACGCGGTCGCGATCGCCGGCGAGCTCGAGCAGATGCTCGGGCGGGCCCTCCCCGCCACCCTCGTCTGGGAACACCCGACGATCAACAAGCTCTCCGTCGCGCTGGCCGGCGGGACCCCCGAGAAGGCCCCGGCGCCGGAGCCGGCCGTGCGGCGGGCCGCGGGCGACGAGCCGATCGCCGTCGTCGGCGCCGGCCTGCGCTTCCCCGGCGGCGGCCGCGACCTGACCGGTCCGGACGACTACTGGCGCTTCCTGACCGGGCGCGGCGACGCCGTCCGCGAGGTGCCGGACGGCCGCTGGGACGCGTTCGACGACGGCTCCCCCGAGGTCGGCGACCTGCTCGCCCGCACCACGCGGCTCGGCGGCTTCCTGCGGGACGTCGCCGAGTTCGACGCGCAGTTCTTCGGCATCACCCCGCGCGAGGCCGCGGTCATGGACCCGCAGCAGCGGCTCGTCCTCGAAGTGGCGTGGGAGGCGTTCGAGCACGCCGGCATCGGCCCGGCGTCGCTGCGCGGCAGCCGCACGGGCGTCTTCGTCGGCGTGTCCGCGCCGGAGTACGCCGCGTTCACGGCGTCCGACCTGGCGTCCCTCGAACCGTTCACGGCGACGGGCGCGGCGCTCAGCATCATCGCGGGCCGGCTGTCGTACCTGCTCGACCTGCGCGGCCCCAGCATGATCGTCGACACGGCGTGCTCGTCGTCGCTGGTCTCGGCGCATCTCGCCGTGCAGGCGCTGCGCAGCGGCGAGGCCGACGTGGCGCTGGCCGGTGGCGTGAACCTGCTGCTGTCGCCGACCGTCACGATGACGTTCGACCTCGCCGGCGGGACGGCGGCGGACGGGCACTGCAAGGCGTTCGACGCGTCCGCCGACGGCATGGTCCGCGCGGAGGGCTGCGGCGCCGTCGTCCTGAAGCGGCTGTCGGACGCGGAGCGGGACGGCGACCGCGTCCTGGCCGTGATCCGCGGCTCGGGGGTCAACTCCGACGGGCGCTCGAACGGCCTGGTCGCCCCGAACTCCGACGCGCAGCGCGCCCTGCTGCGGGACGTGTACGCGAGCGCGGGAATAGACACGCGAGAGGTCGACTACGTCGAGGCCCACGGGACGGGGACGTTCCTGGGCGACCCCATCGAGGCCAAGGCGGTCGGAGAGGTCCTCGGAGCGGGCCGCGCCCCCGAGGAGCCGCTGCTGCTCGGCTCCGCGAAGTCCAACCTCGGGCATATGGAGTCCGCGGCGGGCATCGCGGGCCTCATCAAGACGGTCCTCGCGCTGCACCACCGGGTCATCCCGCCGAGCGCGCACTACAAGGAGCCCAACCCGCACATCCCGTTCGACGAGCTGCGCCTTGCGGTCGTCGCGGACGAGACGCCGTGGCCCGAGCGGGGACGTCCCGCCCGAGCCGGCGTGTCAGGATTCGGCTTCGGCGGGACGAACGCGCACGTCATCCTGGAAGAGGCGCCCGCGCAGGAGACGACCGTCCATCCGGCCGTGGTCAGGACGTTCCCGCTGTCCGACACCAGCGACGACCGCGTCCGCGACCATGCGGCCCTCCTGGCCGCGTGGCTCCCGGACCAGGACGTGAACCTCGCCGACGTCGCCCGCACGCTGCACCGGCGTGCCGGACGTGGACGAGCCCGCGCCGCCGTCGCCGCCAGAGACCGCGCAGGGCTCGTCGAAGGGCTGACCGCCCTCGCCGAGGGCCGTGCACACCCGGGCGTGGTGACGGGTGCGGCGCTCGGCGCGCCCGGCCGTCCCGTGTGGGTGTTCTCCGGGTACGGGGCGCAGCGCGCGGGCATGGCGCAGCGGCTCCTGGAGGAGGAGCCCGCGTTCGCCGAGGCCATCGACGACCTGGACGGCCTGTTCGCCGAGGAGGGCGGCCCCGACCTGTGGGCGCTCCTCGAAGAGGGCCGCAAGCCGGACGGTCCGGCCGACGCGATGCCGGTGCTGTTCGCGATCCAGATCGCCCTCGCCCGCATGTGGCGGGCGTACGGCGTCACGCCCGGCGCGGTGGTCGGCCACTCGATGGGCGAGGTCGCGGCGGCCGTCGTCGCGGGCGCGCTGACCGTGCAGGACGGCGTCCGCGTCATCTGCCGCCGGTCCCGCCTGCTGACGCGGCTCGTCGGCGGCGGCGCGATGGCGGTCCTCGGCGCGTCCGCCGCGGAGGTGGCGCGCCTCGGCGAGGGACTGCCCGAGGTCTACGCGGCCGTGCACTCCTCGCCGAAGCAGACCGTGGTGACCGGCGACGCCGGCCAGGTCGCCGAGATCGTCGGGCGGGCCGAGGCGGAGGGCCGGCTCGCCCGGATGGTGCAGGCCGAGGGCGCCGGCCATTCCCCCCAGGTCGATCCGCTCATTCCCGAGCTGCGCGAACTCCTCGCCGACGTGGGAGCCGAGCGGGGCGCCCCGCTCGCCGAGGGAATCAGGCTCTACACCACCGCCCTGGACGACCCCCGCGCCCACCTCGACTCCGCCTCCGCACTCGGCGTCGACCACTGGGCGGCGAACCTGCGGAACGCGGTGCGGCTCACGGACGCCGTCGCGGCCGCCGCCGAGGACGGCTTCCGTACGTTCGTCGAGGTCAACGCGCACCCGATCCTGGCGCACGCGGTCGGCGAGACGCTGGAGGGGACGGGCGCGCTCGTCACCCACACGCTCAAGCGGGCGCCGAAGGGCCAGGAGACCGACGACACGCTGACGTTCCACGCGCAGCTCGCGACCCTGGACGCCCACGGCCACGCGACCGGCGGGCCGGTGGACGGGCGGATCGTCGACGTCCCGCAGTCGCCGTGGCGGCACGAGCGGCACTGGGTCGACCTGTCGGCGCGCACGCCGGGCGGGCACGACGAGCATCCGCTGCTCGGCGCGCATGTGGAGCTTCCCGGCGAGGACCGGCACGCCTGGCGCGCCGACGTGGGGCTCGCCGCCCGGCCGTGGCCGGCCGCGGCGGCCGTCCACGGGCTGTACGCCCTGCCGGTCGCGGCGTTCGCGGAGATGGCGCTCGCCGCCGGGGCGGCCGCGCTCGGCACCGAGGGCGTCCGTGTCAACAGCCTGTGGATGGAGCGGCCGCTCGCGCTCGCCGACCACACGACCGTGACGACGACGTTCACCGAGGCGGAGCAGCGGGTGGAGATCCACGCGCTGACCCCTGCGGGCACGTGGGCGCGGCTGGCCAGCGCGGACGTCGGCGAGGACCACCGTCCCCCCGCCGCGGCCGGGCCGGGCGCGGCCACCGAGGTCGCCGCCGCCGAGCGCGGCAGCCGCCACTACCGGCTGCACCCCGAGGTGTTCGACCGCTGCCTGTCCGTCCTGTCGGACGAGGCGGCGGGAGGCGACGGCGGCGTGTGGCGGGCCGAGACGATCGGCAGCCTCCGCGTGTTCGGCCCGACGCATCGCGGCGGGCACGTCCAGGCGAAGGTCGTCCGGGACGAGGAGGACGTGACGGGCTCGGTCGCGCTTCTGGGGGCGGACGGCCAGGTCCTCGCCGAGGCGACCGGCATCGTGCTCCGCCGGGTCGAGCGCCACGACGTCCCCGTCCCGCTCGCCGGCAAGCTGGTCGAACTCGTCTGGGACGAGACGCCCCTTCCGGAGGGCGCCGAGCCGTCCGAAGGCGGCACCTGGCTGGTGCTGGCCGAGGAGGACGACGCGCTGGGCACCGCGGCGGCCGCCGGCCTGGAGGACCGCGGGAAGCGCGTCGTCCGGCACCGCCCGACGAACCGGCCGCCGGACGACCACCCGGCCATGGACGCACCGGTCGAGGGCGTCGTGCTCGTCCCGTCCGCCGATCTCGTGGACGAGGAGCTCGTCCTCGCCGTCGCGGGCGTGAGCCGCTCGCTGCCGGACGGCCCCCGCCTCTACGTCGCGACCCGGGCCGCCTTGCCCCTGGCAGGCGAGGGCGTGCCCGGACACGGATTCGTCAGCGCGCTCACCAGGGTGCTGGCGTTCGAACGCACCGTCCAGCGCGCCACCCATGTGGACGTCGACCGTCCCGCGGACCTCGTCGCCGAACTCCTCGCGGGCGACGACGCGCGGGAGGTCGCCTGGCGGGCCGGCACCCGGCACGTGGCGCGCCTCGCGCAGGCCGTCCTGCCCGAGGCGCCGGCCAAGAAGAAGCGCGTCGTCCGGCGCGGCGGCGCCTACGTCATCACCGGCGGGTACGGCGGGATCGGCCTGGTCACCGCGCGGCTGCTGGCCGAGCGGGGCGCCGGTCGCATCGTCCTGTCCGGGCGCGGCGGCCCCGACGCCGACGCCGAGAAGGTGATCGCCCGCCTGCGCGAGGACGGCGTGGACGTCGGCGTCGTGCTCGGCGACATCGCCCGGCCCGGCACGGCCGAGCGCCTCGTCCGGGTCGCCCAGGAGGGTGGAACCCGGCTGTGCGGCGTGGTCCACGGCGCCGGAGCGATCGACGACCGGCTGATCGCCGACCTCGGCCCGGAGGATCTCCACAGGGTGTGGACGGCGAAGGTCGAGGGCGCGCGGCGGCTCAGCGAGGCCACCTGGGACCTCGACCTCGACTGGCTCGTCATGCACTCCTCGGCGGCCGCGCTGCTCGGCTCGCCGGGGCAGGCCGCCTACGCCGCCGCGAACGCCGCGATCGACGCGCTCATGGCGTACCGGCGCGCGAACGGGCGCCCCGGGACGACCATCAACTGGGGCACGTGGTCGCAGGTCGGCGGGGCCGCCGAGACGTCGGTCACCGTGATCGACCCGATCAGCCCGGCGGAGGGCGCCGAGGCGCTGGAGGCGCTCCTCGTGCACGGCCGGGCGGCGACGGGCGTGCTGCGCTTCGATCCCGCCACCGCGGTCGGGCTCTTCCCCGAGATCCGGAACATGCCGTACTTCGCCGCGCTCACCGAGGCGGCCGGCGAGCGGGGCGCGGACGACGCCGGCGACTGGCCCGGCGTGGAGGCGCTCGCGGAGCTCGACCCGGCGACCGCCCGCCGGATGATCGCCGCGCAGGTCAGGCACCGGATCGCGGCCGTGCTCGGCTTCGACCCGCAGCGCCTGGACCCGGCCGTCCCGCTCACCGACCTCGGCCTGGACTCCCTCGTCGCGGTCCGCATCAAGAGCGGCGTCGAGCACGACCTCGGGCTGACCGTCCCGGCGTCGGTGCTGCTCCAGGGCGCCAGCGTGAACGCGTTCGAGGAGTGGGCGGCCGGCGAGCTCGGCCTGGCGGACGCCCCCGCTCCCGCGGCGGTCCCGAACGCCGAGTCCGGGTACGTGATGCCGCGCGACGCCGCCGAGCGCCTCGCCGTCCGCATCTTCGAGGACGTCCTCGGCCTCGACCGCGTCGGCGTCACCGCCGACTTCTTCGCCGAGCTCGGCGGGCAGGACCACCACGCCGACCGGGTCGTCGCGCTCGTCGCGCGGGAACTCGGCGCCGAGGTCGCCCGCGAGGAGCTGTTCGAGCCGCCGACCGCGCAGAACGTCGCCGAGCACCTCAGGGCGGCCGACGAGGAGGCGGCGCGGCAGACCGTCCGCCCGCTGAACAGGAGCCGTTCCGGGGGGCGTGGGGGGTCGTCCCTCCAGGGTGACGAGTCCGGCGGCCGGCGGCCGATCTTCATCGCGCACCCGGCCGGCGGCACCACCGCCTGCTACCGCCAGCTCGTCGACCTGCTCGGCGACGACCAGCCGGTGTACGGACTGGAGCGGTTCGAGGACGCGCCGCCGGTCGAGGAGCGCGCCGCCCGCTACGTCCGGCACCTGCTGGAGGCGCAGCCCGAGGGGGCGTTCCGGCTCGGCGGCTGGTCGTTCGGCGGCGTCCTCGCCTACGAGACGGCCCGGCAGCTGAGGGCCGCGGGGCGCGAGGTCGAGTTCGTCGCGCTGTTCGACGCGGGCCTCCCGCTGGCGGTGGACGACGAGTCCGACACGCTCGCCCGCCGCTTCTCCGCGTTCGCCGACTACATCAACGAGACCTACGGCCTGGAGGTCTCCCTCACCTACGAGGAGCTGTCCGGGCTGGACGAGGAGTCGCAGTTCGCGCTGGTCATGGAGCGTGCGGCGCCGCTGGTGGACCACATCCCCCCGGCGGCGCTCACCCACCAGCTCACGTCCCACCAGGACACCCGTTCCCTGGAGGCGTACAAGCCGGAGCCCTACGACGGGCACGTCGTCCTCTACTACGCGCCCGAGGAGACCCCCTGGGCGGTGCGGGACGCACGCTACGTGCTCGACGGGACCAACGGTTTCGGCGGGCTCTGCGCCGACCTGGAGATCGTCACGATTCCCGGTGCGCATCATCTCAACCTGCTCGATCCGCCCGGTGTGGGCGTTCTCGCCGCGCACCTGGAGGCCCGGCTCGCGGGACGGCGGAAGAGCGACGCCGTCCCCACGCCGATCACGGCCCGCTGAGGCCCGCCCCCCGAACCCCGTTCCACGGAGGACATCCCCATGGCCCACCCCGGCCCGTCCCACGCCCTGCTCGACGCCGTCCGGTCCGGCGCGAGCGGTCCCGAGTTGCAGGAGATCGACCTGCCGACCCGCTTCCGCGCGGCGTTCACCCGCAAGGACGAGGTCGGGATCTTCGAGGGCCAGACCGACAAGGACGTGCGCCGCTCCCTGCACGTCGGCGAGGTCGAGATGCCCGAGCTCGCGCCCGACGAGTGCGTCGTCGCGGTGATGGCCGCCGCGATCAACTTCAACACCGTCTGGTCGGCGATCTTCGAGCCGGTCCCGACGTTCGCCTTCCTGGAGAAGTTCGGCCGGCAGGGCTGGCACGGCGCCCGGCACGACCTGCCGTACCACATCCTCGGCTCGGACGGCGCGGGCGTCGTCGTGCGCACCGGCAGCGGCGTGAAGAGCTGGAAGGTCGGCGACAAGGTCGTGCTGTCCCCGTCCTACGTGGACGAGGAGGACCACGGCTCCTACGACGACGGCATGATGTCGGAGAGCCAGCTCGCCTGGGGCTTCGAGACGAACTTCGGATCGCTCGGCGAGTACTGCATCGTCAAGGCGAACCAGCTGATCCGCAAGCCCGCCCACCTGACGTGGGAGGAGGCCGGCTCGAACACGCTGTGCGCCGCGACCGCCTACCGGATGCTCGTCGGGTCGCACGGCGCCCGCATGAAGCAGGGCGACGTCGTGCTGATCTGGGGCGCGACCGGCGGGCTCGGCTCGTTCGCGACGCAGCTCGTCAAGAACGGCGGCGGCATCCCGGTCGCCGTGGTCTCCTCCGACGAGAAGGCGGACATCGTCCGGTCGCAGGGCTGCGAGCACGTCATCAACCGCAACGACCTGGAGCTCGGCGAGCAGGGCCTGCGGCACCCCAAGGCGGGCCGGATGCTGGGCGAGGCGATCCGCCGGCTCGTCGGCGAGGACCCCGGCATCGTGTTCGAGTACCTCGGCCGCGAGACGTTCGGCGCGTCCGTCTACGTCGCCAAGCGCGGCGGCAAGATCGTCACCTGCGGCTCCTCCACCGGGTACCGGCACGAGTACGACAACCGGTTCCTGTGGATGCGGCTGAAGAGCATCATCGGCTCGCACGGCTTCAACTACCACGAGGCCGTCGAGATCAACCGGCTGATCGGGCTCGGCATGATCCACCCGACGCTGTCGAAGGTCTTCCCGCTGGAAGGCGCCGGGGACGCGACCCGAGCCGTCCAGACGAACCAGCACATCGGCAAGGTCGCGGTCCTGTGCGGCGCCACCGGCGAGGGCCAGGGCGTGGACGACCCGGCGCTGCGCGAGCGCATCGGCGAGGAGAAGCTCAACCTCTACCGCCGCTGACGCACGCCGGCGGGACGGGCCCGGAGCGCGGGCCCGTCCCTTTGCGTCCCAGCCTTCTGAAGGCGGATTCAGAAGTTGAATAAACAGTACAAGGCTCGAATGGCGATTCTTCGGGACGGCATCAGCGCGCGTTAACAGACCGCCCCCGCCAAAAGGAGTCGCGCGATGCGGCGTCGAACCCCACTCGCCTGCACCGCCATTACCGCCATTCCCGCCCCGACCGTCTCCACAGCACCGACCCCTCCGCTCCCGCCGTCCGCTCATACACCCGGAGCGTGAACGGGCACCCGGCCTACAGCGTCCAGCTCGTCAGGACGAACGCCTCCACCAATGCCTGGTCGGTGTACCTCTTGAACGACCACTGGATTTCCAGCAGTAGCTCAGGTGGGCAGCGGCCGATCGTTCACGACGTGTTTCATCACGAGCGTGGAGTTCAGCCGCTGCACCCCCGGCAACGCCGCGAGGACGTCGTCCTCCAGCTCCTGGTAGGCCTTCAGATCCGCGGTGACGATGCGCAGCAGGTAGTCGGGATCGCCGAAGAGCCGCTGGGCCTGCACCACCTCGGGCACCTGCGCGACGGCTGCCTCGAAGCCGAGCAGCGTGTCGCGGTCCTCCTGCCGCATGGTGACGAACACCAGCGCCTGGAAGGTCAGGCCGAGCGCGGCGGCGTCCACGACCGCGCGGTATCCGCGGATCGTGCCGCTGCGCTCCAGTTCCCGCAGCCGCCGGTGGCACGGCGAGACGCTCAACCCCACCCGCCCCGCGAGTTCGGTGACGGTCAGCCGTCCGTCCTCCTGGAGCACGGCAAGGATCTGCCGGTCTATGGCGTCCACAAAGCAGATTATTCCACAGAAGTGCACTTTTGGAGCAGAACTTGGAACCACTTTCCGCCACTTCAACCGTATTCTCCCCTTAAATGCCCGCCAGTCGAGGAGGAACGCGATGGCAACGGGATCGGTGCTCGCGTTCTGGGCGGTGGCGCTGCTGCTCATCGCCGTCCCGGGGGCGGACTGGGCCTTCACCATCGGCGCCGGGTTGCGCGGCGGCTCGGTCGTCCCCGCCGTGGGCGGTCTGGTCGTCGGCTACGCCGCGGTGACCGCGATCGTCGCGGCGGGCGTCGGCGCGCTGGTCGCCGGTTCCCCGTCCGCCCTGACGGGCCTCACCGTCAGCGGCGGCCTCTACCTCGTCTGGCACGGCGCGACGACCTTCGCCCGCCCCTCCGCACTCGACGTCCGGGCCGGCGACGGCACCGACTGGAGCACCTTCCTGCGCGGCATCGGCGTGAGCGGCCTCAACCCCAAGGGTCTGCTGATCTTCCTGGCGCTGCTGCCCCAGTTCACCGATCCCCGCGAAGCCTGGCCCGTCCCCGCGCAGCTCGCCGTCCTGGGCCTGACCTTCATGGCCACCTGCGCCGCGTTCTACCTCTGCCTCGGCGCCCTGACCCGCACCGTCCTGGAGTCCCGCCCCGCAGCCGCCCGCACCGCCGCCCGCCTGTCCGGAGCCGCGATGACAGCCATGGGTGCCTGGCTCCTCCTGGACCACCTCCTGCCCTGACCAGCGCACAATCGCCCCCACCGGCCATGACGATGGCGCGATCGGACTATCGCGATCCCGCCTTCCATGACTCGTAGGGAGGGAATCAGTCTGTTAGCTCTATGTTGCCAAGCGATTACTCTTAGCTTGCACTCGTGCCTACCAACGAACACGAGCTGCCGCTGGAGATGGTCCGCAACAGGCCGCAGCTCGTCCCCGAGATGTTGCGGAGCGTCTTCGGACTCGACGTGTCCGGACACGCGCGAGCCACACTGGCGTCGGAGTCATACGCCGACACCAACCCTGCCGAACTGCGCTGTGACGCCACCGTCCTGCTCGGCGACCCGAAATCTCCCGCGCTGGGCGTCGTGGTGGAATCCCAGTTACGAGCCTTGAGGCAGAAGACCTACAGCTGGCCCGCCTACCTGGCCTCGTTGCGTCTGCGGCGCCGTTGCCCCGTGATGCTCCTCGTGCTGTGCCCGGACCAGGCCACGGCACGAGGGTGCGCCGCCCCCATCGACATGGGGCACCCCGGATGGGTGCTCGAACCCCTGACCGTGCATCCCGGGATGCTGCCGCCGATCACCGACCCGGACCAGGCCCGCAGCCTCCCCGAACTGGCGGTCCTCAGTGCCCCCGCCCACGCGGACGGCCCGCAGTCGGAAGCCGTCCTCCAAAGCCTGTCCACCGCCATCGGCTCACTCACCGGTGACACAGGGGCGCTCTATTATGACTACGTGATGTCGCGGTTCTCTGACGCCGCCCGCAAACTCATGGAGGAGATCGTGAAGCTCGACAACTACGAGTGGCAGTCAGAGTTCGCCATCAGCCACCGCGCCGAAGGCCGCGCTGAGGGCGAGGCGAAGGGCGAGGTCAAGGCGCTTCTGCTCTTGCTGGAGGCCCGCGGCCTCGACGTTCCCGAGGACGTCCGTGCTCGGGTCGAGGGGTGTACCGATCTCGAGCAGATCGAACGGTGGATCCAGCGTGCCGTGAGCGCCGACGCGGCTGAAGATCTCTTCACCTGACGCCTCGGTCCGGAGTCGGTTCCGCCCGGTGGGCCCCCGCGACCATCGCGGGGTGCCCGATTTCTCCGATGCTGCGCGCGCTCATGGAGGAGATCGTGAAGCTCGACAACTACGAGTGGCAGTCAGAGTTCGCCATCAGCCACCGCGCCGAAGGCCGCGCCGAAGGCCGCGCTGAGGGCGAGGCGAAGGGCGAGGTCAAGGCGCTTCTGCTCTTGCTGGAGGCCCGCGGTCTCGCGGTTCCCCAGGAGGTTCGTGCTCGGGTCGAGAGGTGCACCGATCTCGAGCAGATCGAACGGTGGATCCAGCGTGCCGTGAGCGCCGACGCGGCTGAAGATCTCTTCACCTGACGCCTCGGTGCGCGGACCGTTGGACGCCGCCACTTGCCGCTACAGGACCTCGCGGGCCCCTCGGGGCGCCGGACGAAGTGGGCGAACGCGTGTCTCGGTTCCTGTCCGGCCCGGTGCGCTTCCCGGCGGGGGAAGATTGTGAATTACTCTCACGTCACCGGCCGAACCTGGTCGTTCATCGACCTAGACTTTGCGCCCCGGGCCCGTCACGGGTCATGATTTGCCCCACACAGGTCCCATAAGTAAGTAATTACCCCGTGTGAACGGCGCGCAACGCAGGGGGACGGAGCTGGGAGGTTCTGTGGCGAACGACGGTTCGACCACCAGCGGGCGCCCGTGGGCGGATCTGCCGAGGGAACTGGCGGATCACATGCGACCCCACCTCGACGAGGTGGCGGACGACATGATCCAGGAGATTCAGACGCGCGTCAGGGAGTACGACCGGCCGGGGGACGGCTCCTACTCGGGGACCCTCCGGCTCGCCGTCGAGCGCGTGCTCCACTTCTTCGTCGAACGGGTGGCCGATCCCGGCCATGATCCCGCTCCGGTGACCGACTTCTTCCGCGCCATCGGCCGTGGCGAGGCCGGGGAGGGGCGCAGCCTCGACGCGATGCAGACGGCGATGCGGGTCGGCGGCATGGTGGCGTGGCGCCGGATGACCGAGGGCGCCGAGGCCCTGCAGGTGCCGCCGCGCACGCTCGGCGCCGTCGGCGAGGTCCTGATGCAGTTCCAGGACGAGTTGGCGCACGCCGCCGCCGAGGGTTTCTCGCAGGCCAAGGCGGCGGTCGCGGGCGAGATGCAGCGCCGCCGCAAGCGCCTGCTCGACCTGCTGTTCGCCGACCCGCCCGCCGCGCAGGAGGCGATCGCCGACCTCGCCGCCGCCGCGCACTGGCCCGTCCCGCGGACGGTCGCCGCGGTCGCGCTCGGCCGGCACCACGCCGACACCCGCCAGCCCGCGTTCCCGCCGGACGTGCTGGCCGACCTGACCCGCCGCACCCCCAGCCTGATCATCCCCGACCCGGACGGCCCCGGCCGCGCCAAGCTCGTGGACCGCGCCCTGTCCGGGACGCTCGCCGTCGTCGGCCCGACCGTCCCGCTGATGGAGGCGGCGCGCTCGATCCAGTGGGCGCGCAAGACGCTGTGCCTGGTCCAGCGCGGCGTGATCGAGGCCGACAGCGGTGTGATCCGCAGCGTGGAGCACATGTCCACGCTCATCCTGTTCCAGGACGAGGGGCTCATCACCTCGCTGGCCGATCTGCGGCTCGCCCCGCTGGCGCACCTGCGGGCCAGCCAGCAGGACCGGCTCGCCGAGACGCTGCTGGCGTGGCTGCAGTCGGGACGCAACGCCAACGAGGTCGCGATGCGGCTGCACGTCCACCCGCAGACCGTCCGGTACCGGCTGCGTCAGCTGGAGGAGCTGTTCGGCGACCAGCTCCTGGACCCGGACCTGCGCTTCGACCTGGAGATCGTGCTGCGCGCTCGGGCGCTGCTGGCCGACAACGCGGGGGAGCGGATCATGCCGCCGGCCCGCGCGGTGGTCGGGGACTCCGGCGAGGTCGTCACCCTGCGGCGGAGCTGATCAGAGGCGACCGGAGGCCCGCAGCCGCTCGGCGGTGGCGACGCGCTCGGCCAGCCGGGTCTGCGCGTCGCAGAGCAGCCACAGCTCGCCCTCGTCGGTCGCGACGATCTCCTCAAGGCAGCCGTTGAGGAGCTGGTAGTCCGACAGGGGGGTGACGCGGGTGGCGCGCAGGCCGGTGTCCGAGCGTTCGCTGTGCCAGCCCGGCATGCACATGGTCGCCGACATGAAGCGGGGCTCCCTCGGTCGGTTCATGGTAGGTCTACCATAGAACCACCAAACACTGACCACAATGCGTTCGCCGCAACCCCAAGAGGGTGCGGGAGCAAGTGGGATCTGTACGGTATGAGGTCAATGCACCGACCTGGAGCAGGATCTGGTATGCCGCGACCCCCCGCGAAGGCACAGGCGATCAGCAACGCGCTCGCCGCTCGGATCGTCGAGGGCGAGCTGGACCCGGCCGCCTGGCTGCCGTCCGAGCGGGAGCTGGCGCGCCGGTACGAGGCCGACCGCTCCACCGTCCGGCGGGCGCTGCGGCTGCTGGCCGAGCAGGGCCTCGTCCAGCTGCGGCACGGCGCGGGCGCGCAGGTGCGGGCGGCTCCGAGGGTGCGGCGCGCGGCGTCCGACATCACGCGGCAGGTCGGGGAGTGGCGCGGGTTCCACGTGTCGGCGCGGCGGGACGGGCGCACCCCGTTCACCCGCACGGCCGTCGCCGAGGTGAAGGCCGACGACCGGCTCGCGTCCCGCCTGGACGTCCCGGTCGGGACGCGGGTGCTGGAGCGGGCGCGCGTCCAGGGCGTCGAGGGGGAGCCGCCCGTCCAGACGGCGACGACCTGGGTGATCCTTGAGATCGTGGAGCAGATCCCGGTCCTGCGCGAGGTCGACACGGGACCGGGCGGCATCTACTCGCGGCTGGAGGAGGCGGGCTACCGGATCACGTTCGAGGAGTCGGTGACGTGTCGGCTGCCCCGCCCGGACGAGCAGGAGACGCTGGAGATCAAGCCCGACCAGCCGGTCCTGACGCTGTGGCGCCGCGCCTGCGACCAGCGCGACCGGGTCGTCGAGGCCACCCACCGGGTGGTGGTCGGCGACCGGCACGAACTCGTCTACCGCTACGGGGCGGGCATATGAGCGGCGAAGAGCGGCCCGCGGTGCGCCAGGTCGCGTCGCGTGTCGTCTACGAGAACCCGTGGATGCTCGTCCGGGAGGACGAGGTCGAGCGCCTGGACGGTTCGCGCGGCCTGTACGGGGTGGTCGACAAGCCCGACTTCGTGCTGGTCATCCCGGAAGAGGGGGACGGGTACCACCTCGTCGAGGAGTACCGGTACCCGATCGGCAGGCGCACGTGGAGCTTCCCGCAGGGCTCGGCGCCCGGCCGCCGCGAGGCCGACCCGGAGGAGCTCGCCCGGCGGGAGCTCGCCGAGGAGACCGGGCTGCGCGCCGGGACGCTGCGGCGCCTCGGGTACCTGCACTGCGCGCACGGGACGAGCGGTCAGGGCTTCACCATCTTCGTGGCGTCCGACCTGGAGGCCGGGGAGGCCGACCGGGAGCCCGAGGAGCAGGACATGCGGCAGAAGTGGGTGTCGCGGGAGGAGTTCAGGGCGCTCGTCCGGGACGGCCGCATCACCGACGACTCGACCCTCGCCGCGTACGCCCTGCTCACCATGGATCTGGCCGGGTAGCGGGGTCCGGGGGGATCACGACGCGGATGCGGCAGCCGGTCGGGGTGTCCATGACGGTGATGTCGCCGCCGTGCAGCTCGGTGGCCCAGTTCGCGATGGCCAGGCCCAACCCGGTGCCCCCGCCGGGCGTGCCGGCGCCGGACGCGCCGCGGGAGAACCGCTCGAACACGCGGGCGCGCTCCTCGGGCGGGATGCCGGGTCCCTCGTCGGCCACCTCGATGACCAGTCCCCCGGGCGGGTTCGCGGGACGGGCCGTGACCGCGACGGGGCGGCCGTCCGGGCTGTGCCGGGCGGCGTTGTCGAGCAGGTTGGCGACGACCTGGTGGAGGCGGTCGCGGTCGGCGGCGGCGCGCAGCCCGGGCGTGACGTCCGGCTCGAACACCGCCTCCGGGCGGCCCGCCCGCGCCTCCGCGACGACGTCGGCGACGAACGCGGCGATGTCGATGTCGGTCACGTCGAGCGCCGCCGCGCCCGCCTCGACCCGCGACAGGTCCAGCAGCTGGGTGACGAGGCGTCCGAGCCGCTCGGTCTGGTCGAGGGCCGTCTCCAGGACGTCGGGCGTCGCGGGCGTGACGCCGTCCGCGACGTTCTCCAGCACGGCCCGCAGCGCGCTGATGGGGGTGCGCAGCTCGTGCGAGACGTTCGCGACGAACTCGCGGCGCTGCCGGTCGACCTCGGCGAGGTCGGCGGCCATCCGGTTGAACGCCTGCGCCAGCTCCCCGACCTCGTCGCGCGAGGTGGCGCGCACCCGGCGGCTGTAGTCGCCGCGCGCCATCGCCCGCGCCGCCGCGGTCATCTCGCGCAGCGGCGCGGTCATGCCGTGGGCGAGCAGCTGGATGACGACCAGCGAGATGAGCACGCCGACCGGCATCGTCTGCCGCGCGCGGAACCCCAGCGGGTACCCCCACAGCACGATCAGGACGGCGACGCACGCGGTCACGACGACCACGACGCCGAACTTCACCTTGATCGACCGGAGCGGGTCCAGCGGCCGGGGCAGCCGCGCCCACAGCCTGCGGGCGAACCGGGCGCCCTCGGCGGTCACCGCGCGGCCTCCAGGCTGTAGCCGACGCCGTGCACGGTACGGATCAGCTCCTGGCCGAGCTTGCGCCGCAGGGCCTTGACGTGGCTGTCGACGACCCGCGTCCCGGACGCGTCCGCCCAGTCCCACACCTGCTCCAGCAGGACGGCGCGGGTGAGCACCGTGCCCCGGTTGCGCAGCAGGCACGCGAGCAGGTCGAACTCGGTGGGCGTGAGGTGCACCTCGCGGCCGCCGCGGCGGACCCGCCGGGCCCGCGGGTCGACCTCCAGCTCTCCGACGCGCACCGGCCCGCCCCCGGTGTCCATCGCGGGCCGCTCGACGCGGCGCAGCACGGCGCGGATGCGCGCCACCAGCTCGCGCATGCTGAACGGCTTGGTCACGTAGTCGTCGGCGCCGACGCCGAGACCGACGAGCAGGTCGGTCTCGTCGTCGCGCGCCGTCAGCATCAGCACCGGCACGGGACGTTCCGCCTGGACCCGGCGGCAGACCTCCAGGCCGTCGAACCCGGGCAGCATCACGTCCAGCACGATGAGGTGCGGCTCGTACGCGCGGGCGAGCTCGACCGCCGAGGGCCCGTCCCCGGCGGTCTCGACGCCGAATCCCTCGGCCGCCAGCCGGTCGGCCACCGCCCGCGCGATCGTCGGCTCGTCCTCGACGACGAGGACGCGCGTCTCGTGTCCACTCACGCCACCGACTCTAGAAGGCCGGTTCGCGGAGGCGGGGTGTGGTCTGTGCGGGAGCTGTGAAGATCGTCGGGCTACCAGGTGTGGACGGGCTCGTTGCCGCGCTGGTGCTCGGCGTAGGCGCGGGTCATCATGCGCAGGGCGTCGTGGCGGCCGACGCCGTGCTCCTCCTCCAGGGCCCGGACGGTGTTGATCTGCCAGGCGGCGCCGGTCTGGCCGGTGACGCAGCGGCGCTCGATGATGCCGAGGAGGCGGTCGCGGCGGGCGGGGTCGACGCCCCAGCGGTCGAGGCCCTCGTGGGCGAGGGGCAGCAGCTTGCGCAGGACGAGCTCGGCGGCGGGCACCTCGCCCATGCCGGGCCAGTAGAGGGTCGATTCGAGGCCGTCGCGCGCGGCGCGGTGCAGGTTCTCCTCGGCGGTGGCGAAGGACATGCGGGACCAGACGGGACGGTCCTCCTCGGCCAGCATCCGGACGACGCCGTAGTAGAAGGCGCCGTTGGCGACGACGTCGGCGACGGACGGTCCGGCCGGCAGGACGCGGTTCTCCACGCGCAGGTGGGGCCGGCCCTTCACGACGGCGTAGATGGGGCGGTTCCAGCGGTAGATCGTTCCGTTGTGGAGGGTGAGCTCGCCGAGTTCGGGGATGCCGCCCTGGTCCAGCACCTCGCGGGGGTCCTCGTCGTCGCACAGCGGCAGCAGGGACGGGAAGTACCGGGTGTTCTCCTCGAAGAGGTCGAACACGGAGGTGATCCAGCGTTCGCCGAACCACACGCGGGGCCGGACGCCCTGCGTCTTCAGCTCGTCCGGGCGGGTGTCGGTGGCCTGCTCGAACAGGGTGATGCGGGTCTCGTGCCAGAGCCGGTGCCCGAACAGGAACGGCGAGTTGGCGCCCATCGCGACCTGCGCGCCCGCGACGGCCTGGGCGGCGTTCCAGTACGCGCCGAACTCCTCGGGGCTGACCTGGAGGTGGAACTGGACGCTGGTGCAGGCGGCCTCGGGGATGATCGTGTCGGTGTGCATGCGCAGCGGCTCGGGACCGTCGATGGCGATGCGCATCTCCTCCCCCCGTGCGGCGAAGATCTGGTCGTTCAGCATCTTGTAGCGGGCGTTGGAGGACAGGGTCTCCTCACCGATGTCGGTGCGCCGCAGGGTCGGCAGGATGCCGATCATCACGAGCCGGCCGCCGACCTCGCGGGCCCGGTCGTCGGCGTGCGCGAGATGGTCGCGGACCTCCGTCTCCAGGGCTCCGGTGCCCTCGCCGCCGAGCTCGCGGGGCGGAACGTTGATCTCCAGGTTGAACTGGCCCAGCTCGGTCGCCCACGCCGGGTCCGCGATCGCCTTGAGCACGTCCGCGTTGCGCATCAGCGGGTCGCCGAGCGAGTCGATCAGGTTGAGCTCGATCTCCAGGCCGATGTGCGGGCGCTCGAAGTCGAACTGGGATTCGCCCAGCATCCGGGCCAGTACGTCGAGGCACCTGCGCACCTTGTCGCGATACCGCCGCCGGTCCTCGCCGCTGATGGAGACCGAAGCCACGTCCCTGCCCATGTGTGTCCGTCCCTGTACTCCGGAGGGAATCGTCATAAAACGGGATGTCCCAGTAAGGGAAGGTGAAAACACGGCGTGCCGTTTCGGGCTCCCCGTTTCGTGACCGGCCGGTAGCGTGTGTCGTCACGCCCGGAGACCGGTACGTCCTCGTGGAGGGCCCATGCGCATGCGCCCCCGGTCCATCCGGGCCAGGGACACGCTCGTCGCCGCCGTGCTCGCCGCACTGGCGTTCGGCGTCAGCGCGATCGGCGTGGACGTCGCCGTGCGCAGCGCCGTCAAGGCCGAACTGCTCCGCCGGACGCAGGTGGACGCCCGGCGCGTCAGCGGCGGCGTCCGCGACGGGACGCTGGAGGGCGCGATCCGCGACGACTCCCGCGGCCGGGTCCTCATCCAGGTCGTCGAGCCCGGCGGTCGGGTGACGAACGCCACACCCGCCGCAACGGACAGACCACCGGTGAGCAGACTCTGGCCGCCGAGCAACATGCGGGTCCAGGACTTCACCGAGTGCCGCGGCCGATGGCCGGGCCGCGAGTGCTTCGTGGCCGAGGCCATCCGGGTCAGCACCGCGCGCGACTCCGTCGTCGTGTACGCGGCCGCGCGGCAGCCGACCTACCTGGTGGACGGCCTGCTGGAGGGGGTGCTCGGCTCGGGCGTGCTGCTGCTGGCCGCCGTCGCCGCGGGGATCACCTGGCGCGTCGTCGGGCGCACGCTCGACCCCGTCGAGGCGATCCGCGTCCAGCTCGCGGAGATCAGCGCCACCGACCTCAGCCGCCGGGTGCCGCAGCCGCCGGGCCAGGACGAGATCGCGCAGCTCGCCCGCACCGCCAACGAGACGCTGGACCGGCTGGAGCGGGCCGTCGCGCGGCAGCGGCAGTTCGCCTCCGACGCCTCGCACGAGCTGCGCACCCCGATCGCCGGGCTCCGGGCCAACCTGGAGGACGCCTCCATGCACCCGGAGGACAACGACCTGCGGGGCGTCATCGCCTCGGCGCTGCGCGACACCGACCGGCTGGAGTCGATCGTCACCGACCTGCTGCTGCTCGCCCGCATCGGCACCGGGGGGAGCGCGGCGCAGGAGCCGATCGACCTGGCCGCGCTCGCCGCCGCCGAGGTCCACCGCCGCTCGTCCGAGCTGAAGATCGTCACCGAGCTGTCCCGCGGCGTCGTGGTGCGCGGGGTGCGGATGCAGCTCGTCCGGCTGCTGGGCAACCTGCTCGACAACGCCGGGCGCTACGCCGAGTCGCGGGTGGGGGTGGAGGTGGGCCGGCAGGGCGGCCGGGCGCTGCTCGTCGTCACCGACGACGGCATCGGCATCGCGCCCGCCGACCGGGAACGCGTCTTCGAGCGCTTCACCCGCCTGGACGCCGCGCGCAGCCGCGACGCCGGCGGCGCCGGCCTCGGCCTCGCGATCGCCCGCGAGATCGCCCGGGCGCACGGCGGGACGCTGCGGGTCGAGGACCACCCGTCCGGCGCCCGCTTCGCCCTGCGCCTGCCCCTGGAATAGCGGAAAGGGCCGCCCGGGACGGGCGGCCCTTTCCGGCAGTGGCCGGACGCTCAGGCGCGGACGGCCTGGATCTCCAGCTGGATGTCGACCTTGTCGCCGAGCAGGGCCTTGTCGCCCTTCAGCGGCACGTTGAACTCGATGCCCCAGTCCTTGCGGTTGATCGTGGTCGTGGCGGAGAAGCCGGCGCGGGTGCCGCCCCAGGGGTCCTCGCCGACGCCGTTGTACTCGACCGTGAGGGTGATCGGACGGGTGACGTCCTTGATCGTCAGCTCGCCGTCCAGGAGGTACTCGCCGTCCTGCGCGCGGACGCCCTTGGTCGTGAACGTCATGGTCGGGTGGTTCTCCACGTCGAGGACGTCCGAGGTCCGCACGTGGGCGTCCCGGTCGGCGTGGCGGGTGTCGATCGAGGCGACCTGGATCTCCGCGGTGGCGGTGGACTCCGCCAGCTCCTCGGCGATCCGTACGGATCCGGTGAAGTCGGTGAACGTGCCGCGCACCTTGGACATCAGGTGCCGGATCACGAAGGTGACCTCGGAGTGGGCGGGGTCGATGTTCCAGGTTCCGGCGGTCAGCTCGGGGGCGACGGCGGCGATGCTCATGGGGTCTCCTGTCACAATGCTTGAATCTTCAACGAACTGGTCGAAGGTTAGTTGAGGGTTCAAACAGATGTCAATCCCGGCTTGTTCCCGGCAAGCCGCACCGGCCGGAGACGGCGGCGGCGGGTGCCGAGACGGCGGTGCCGGGCAAGGCGGCGGAGCACGGATCGCAACTCCTTCCGCACACCGTGCAACCTCCCCGTGCCCTCGTGCGTAGAGAGCGGGCACAGAGGTGAGCCGGAGCCCCTCTCCGGCGGTAACACTTGGAGTCTTCGTGAGCGACGAACCACCGCGCGCCGCCTGGCGGACGGCCCGGACGGCTGCACCGGCCCTGCTGGTGACGGCCCTGATCGTGACCGGATGCGGGGGAGGGCACAAGGGGGCGTCCGCCGGCGCGTCCCCCGCCGGCGGCCTGGAGAAGCTGCCCGAGGCCACCACGTACACGACGCTGGACGACCTGCCGCGGGACGAGGCCCCGTCCGCCCGGAGCGACGGGACCGTGGTGCACCCGAACGACACGGTCCCGGTGTCGGCGAAACCGGGCGCGCCCGCCGTGGCCGAGCTTCCGAGCACCCAGCTCAAGGGCCCCACCTGGGTACCCGTCGTGGAGAGCCGCCCCGGCTGGCGGCGGGTGCTCCTGCCGAGCCGCCCGAACGGCGTGACCGGCTGGATCCCCGACTCCGGCCTGAAGTCCGCGCGCAGCTCCAGCACCGTCGAGGTGGACCTCGGCGACAAGAAGCTGACCCTGCTCCGGAACGGCCGCCAGATGGGCGCGTGGTCCGTGGCGGTCGGCGCGCCCAAGACGCCGACGCCCACCGGACGGACGTTCCTGCTCGCCTCTCTCGCCCCCGAGAAGCCGACCTACAGCCCGCTGGTCCTGCCCGTCGGCGCGCACTCGGCCACCCTCGACACCTTCGGCGGCGGCCCCGGGACGGTCGCGTTCCACGGCTGGCCGACCAAGTCGGTGTTCGGCAAGGCCGTCACGCACGGCTGCGTGCGGGTGCCCGCCGACGCGCTGAAGCAGCTCGCGAAGGTCCCGCTCGGTACGTCCGTCCAGATCACGGACTGACGCTCCCACGATCCACCCGGCCGTACGGCCGGGCCGCCGAACCCCACCCCCGACCCCATGATCACGAACCCCTAAGGAGAGAACCGTGCGTTTGCAGGCACTCACCAAGTGCGCGGCCGTCGCCGGCGCGCTGGCCCTGCCGTTCGCCCTGTCCGCCGCCCCCGCCTCCGCCGCCCCGTCCGCCACTCCGGGCGGCGCCGGCTCGGCGGTCGCCATAGCCGCCACCGGCTCCGTCGTCGTCCCGCCGACCTCCTCGGTGGCGTCCGCGGCGCAGCGGCCCACCAGCAAGAGCGTGGCGGAGCTGCCCGCCAACCCGCTCGTCGAGGCGCGGCTGCTGAACGGCTCCGCCTGGGCCGGGCACGGCCGCGCGTCCGTCGCCGACCTGCGGGTGGCCAAGCTCGGCCTGTCCGCGCACGCGGTCTCCGCCAAGTGCGAGAACGGCACCGGCGTCTCCCACGTGGTGGGCGCGACGCTGGGCACCCGGGCGCTGAAGCTCGGTGCGACGCCCAACACCACCGTCACCACCGACCTGAAGGGCCTCGGCGCCGTCACGGTCACGCTGAACAAGCAGGTCCGCGGCCACGACGGGAACCTCACGGTCACAGCCATCGAGGTGTCGGCGACCCTGGCGGGCAAGACGCAGACGATCAGCATCGCGTCCGCCGGCTGCGGCAGGAGCGGCGGCCAGCCCGGCGAGCCCGGTCAGCCCGGTCAGCCGTCCCAGCCGTCCCAGCCGGGCAAGCCCTCGTCGCCCTCGGCCCCGCCCGGCGAGGCCCCGGCCCCGACCCCGGTCCCCGGCGACCTCCCGGTCACCGGCTGAGCCCGCCCGCATGAGGCCGGGGTCCGCGCAGCCGTCGCGCGGACCCCGGCCTTTGCCGTGCGGGTCGTCCGGCGCGGGCCGTCAGCGGACGGGACGCCGGAAGGTCACGCGGTAGTCCTTCGGGCGCCGCCCGGTGTGCTTGGCGAAGAGGGCGGCGAACGTCCCGGGGTCCTGGTACCCGACCGCGGCGGCGATGGCGGCGACCGTCCGGTCCGTGGTCTCCAGAAGATGGCGGGCCCGCCTGACGCGGGCCGACTGGAGGTACTCCAGCGGGCTCTGGCCCGTCTCCTGCGCGAAGCGCCGCAGCAGCGTCCGGGTACTGACGTTGAACGCGTCGGCCAGCGCGGCGAGGTCGTACCGGGCGGTGAGGCTCTGGTCCAGGTGCCGCATGACCCGGCGGGAGAACTCGTGCCCGGGCTGCGGGAGGAGCCGGGCGTCGACGTAGGGGGCCTGGGACGAGCGCGCGTCGTCCACGAGCGCCATCCGCGCGGTCGCCCGCGCCACGCCGGCGCCGCTGTGCCGGCGCACCAGCTCCAGGGCGAAGTCGTACATGGCGCTGAACGCCGCCGTGGTGGTCACGCCCGCGTCGGTGACGACCAGGAGGTCGGGCCGGACGTCGCAGGACGGGCAGCGCCGGGCCAGCTCGTCCGCGAACAGCCACGCCGTCGTCGCCCGGCGCCGGTCGAGGAGCCCGGCCGCGGCGAGCAGGAACGCGCCGACGCAGATCGAGACCACCGCGCCTCCCGCGGCGGCGTGCGACCGGACGGCCGCGATCTCCGGGGCGAGCCCGGCGAGCTTCGCGTCCACGTCGAGTCCCGGATGGAGTTCGAACCCCGGCACGACGAGGACGTCGACCTCCCGGAGCGGGGAGACGGCCAGCGCCACGCCTCCGGAGGCGACGACGCGGCGGCGCGGCGACACCACCGACACCTCGTAGCCGGCGCGATCCGGACCGGCGACATGCCCGGCCATCGTCAGCAGGTCGGGCACGCCGAACACCTCCGACGCGAAGCAGCCCGGATAGGCCAGCACCCCCACCCGCAACGCGCCCACGCGCCCGCCTCCCGTCGTCCACTGGTGGCGAGATTACCCCCATACACGGCGATCCGGCCCCTCCCGCCGCGGGCCTTCGCCCGGCCACGCTGTCTCCATGAGCACAGAGAACGCCACGAACACTGAGAACGCCACGAACACTGAGAACACCCCGAACACCGAGAACACCCCCGGCACCGACGAGGGCACGGGCGGTGTGGTGGCCCCAGGCGGCGGGCACCTTGACGATCCGATCGCGGATTTCTCCCGGCGGCTTGTGGACGTGGACGGGGTGGTGAAGGCGGTGTACGTCGCGGGCACCGGCCCGGCCGTCGTGGTGATGCCCGAGATGCCCGGCATCAGTCCGGACGTCCTGCGGCTGGCGCGGTGGGTGCGGGACGCGGGCTTCACCGTCCACGTTCCCTCGCTCTTCGGCCGCGACGGCGCCTACCCCACGGCCGAGGACGGTGAGCGGGTCTTCCGCCGGGTGTGCGTGAGCGCCGAGTTCCGCGCGTTCGCCGGGGGCGGCACCAGTCCCGTCACGGCATGGCTGCGGGGGCTCGCACGCCAGGCCCATGCCGAGTGCGGCGGGCCGGGGGTCGGCGCGATCGGGCTCTGCTTCACCGGGAACTTCGCCCTCACCATGGCGCTCGAACCGGCCGTCATAGCGCCGGTCGTCAACCACCCGTCACTGCCGCTGGACGACCCCGCCGGCCTGGAACTCGGTGACGACGACGCCCGCGCGGTGAAAGAGCGCGTCGCGCGCGACGGCCTGACCGTCCTCGCCTACCGCTTCGACAACGACCGGTGGTGCACCGGTCAGCGGTTCGCCGCCTACCAGGCCCTGCTCGGGGACGCCTTCGACGGTCGCGTGCTCTCCGGCGGCGCCGCGAACACCGACCCGCCGCCGTTCTTCCGCGACGTGGTCGCGAGCCCCCACAGCGTCGTCACCGCGCACCTCGTGGACGAGGACGGGCACCCCACGCTCCAGGCCAGGGACGAGATCCTCGCCTACCTGGCCGAGCGCCTGGCATCCCAGAACGCCTAGGACGCGGCGGCCTCGGGGCGGGTGGCGCGCAGCGGGTGCGCGCTGCCCTCCAGCAGGACCTTCGCCACGAGGGCCGGGTCGTCGGCCATGGGGACGTGGCCGCAGCCCTCCAGCCAGACGAAGCGGGCGCCGGGAAGGCGGCGCTGGGCGCGGATGGCCTGGCTGCGCAGGAGCAGGCGGTCCTTCGTGCCCCAGGCGATGGTCACGGGGACGTCGGCGCAGGAGCCGAGGAACCGGGTGGTGCGGCCCGCGCGGAGGGTGGGCTCGAAGCCCGGGGCGTCGCGCATGGCGCGGGCGTCGCCCGTGAGGGTCTCGATGTCCATCAGGTCGGGACGCCCGTAGATCATGCCGAACATGAGCGTGCGGCGGCGCGGGGAGCGGGCCAGCCGGGTGAGGAACGTCTCGGGGACGCGGGCGCCGAGCCGCGACGCGCGCAGCACCGACATGCCGTACCGGAACTCCAGGTTGTTGAAGAAGCCGGCCGGGGACAGGGCGGTCGCCGAGCTGGCGAGGCCGCGGTCGGCGGCTTCGAGGGCGAACAGGCCGCCGAGGGAGTTGCCCGCGATGTGCGGACGGTCCAGGCCCAGGGCGGCGAAGGCGTCCGCGAGGACGGAGACGGCCGCGTCCAGCGTGTAGGGGGCGCCGTCGGGCAGCGGCGGGGAGTCGCCGAAGCCGGGCAGGTCGACCGCGAAGACCTCGCGTTCGGCGGCGAGCAGGTCCATGACCGGGGCCCACCCCTGGCGGCGGTGGCCGATGCCGTGCAGCAGGACGAGGGGCGGCCCCTCGCCGCGGCGCTCGAAAGCGATGTTCACCCGCGCTGTGTCCACGGGCGAAGGTTAGGCCGGAAGTTACTCAGCGGTCACTAGTGATGCTCGTCACCGCGCACGCGGCGGGGCGGCGGTGCTCCAGGGCGGTGCGCAGCTGCGCGCGGCCCCGGTGGATGCGGGAGCGGACGGTGCCGAGCTTGACGTTCAGCGACGCGGCGATCTCCTCGTACGACAGGCCCTCGATGTCGCACAGGACGACGGCGGCGCGGTACTCGGGGGCGAGGCCGTCCAGCGCCTTCTGGATGTCGTGGTCGAGGTGCCGCTCGTCGTAGGTCTGCGCGGGGCCCGGCTCGCGGCCCTGCAGACGCTCGGCGGCGTCGTCGGCGAGGGAGTCGAACCGGATGCGCTGCTTGCGGCGGGCGCGGTCGAGGAACAGGTTCGTCGTGATCCGGTGCAGCCAGCCCTCGAAGGTGCCGGGACTGTAGGAGGACAGGGAGCGGAAGACCCGGATGAAGACGTCCTGGGTCAGGTCCTCGGCGTCGTGGCGGTTGCCCGTCAGCCGGTAGGCCAGCCGGAACACCCGGGTCGAGTGCTCGCTGACGATCTCTTCCCACGTCGGCGGGGTCCACGCCATCGCAGCTGCGCTCACCACTACCCCCGTCTGATGCTCAATCGTTACGGCCAAGCATGCCGGTACCCAGATAAGAGCCGTGTAAGAACCTTGAGCGTGGCCGGATCAGGCACGTGAGATGTGACTCATCTCATTGGACCGAATGTCGACAAGGATTGAGTCGGCGCCGGTCCGCAGGGAGGATCGGGGACAGTCCCCACCCCGACACGCGAGGACGTGGCATGGCGCGAAGCTACAACCTGGCCGACCTGCTGGAGATCCTGGCCGCGGCGGGGCCGGACCGCCCCGCCCTGGTGGCCGGCGGGGAGCGGCGGACGTACCGGCAGCTCAGCGAGCGGGCGAGCAGGGTCGGGCACCATCTCGCGGAGGCCGGGGTGCGGCCGGGCGAGCACGTGGCGATCCTCGCCTACAACCGGGCCGAGTGGATCGAGGCGATGCTCGGCGCGTTCAAGATACGAGCGGTGCCGATCCCGGTGAACTTCCGCTACGTCGCCGCCGAGCTGCGCCATGTCCTGGCCGACTCCGACTCGGTGGCGCTGGTCGGGGAGCGTTCGCTGCTGGCGAGGGTGCAGGAGATCCGCGGCGAACTGCCGGCGCTGCGGCACGTCGTCGTGCTGGAGGACGGCTCCGCGGCCGAGATCCCCGGTGCGGTCGAGTACGAGAAGGCGCTCGCGGGCGCCGCCCCGGACGACGACTTCCCCGAACGCTCCAGCGACGACCGCTACATCATGTACACCGGCGGCACGACGGGCTATCCGAAGGGCGTCGAGTGGCGCTGCGAGGACATCTTCTTCGGCGCGCTCGGCGGCGGGAACGTCCTCGGCGACCCCATCGGCAGCCCCGATGAGCTGGCCGCCAACGCCGACCAGCCCGCGATGGCCGTGCTCGACTGCGCGCCCGTCATGCACGGCGCGGGCCAGTGGGTAGCGTTCATGGGGTTGTTCAGCGGCGCCAAGGTCGTCCTCTACACCGACCACGCCTTCGACGCGGACAAGGCCCTGCGGCTGCTCGCCGAGGAGCAGGCGAACGTGATGATGCTGGTCGGCGACGTGATGGCGCGCCCGGTCGCGAAGGCGCTCGCCTCCGGCGACCACGACACGTCCTCGCTGATGGCGATCGCGTCCGGCGGCGCGCCGCTGACCGAGGGGGCGAAGGCCGCCCTGCGGGAGCACCTGCCGAACATCATGTTCCTCGACAACTACGGCGCGTCGGAGACCGGCGCGTGCGGCCCGTCCGTCGGCGGCAAGGAGGGGACGGCCCGGTTCATGATGAAGCCCGGCATCACCGTCCTCGACGACGACCTGAACGTCGTCCGGCCCGGCGAGATCGGCAGGCTGGCCCGAAGCGGCCACATCCCGCTCGGCTACTACAACGATCCCGCGAAGACGGCGTCGACGTTCTTCACCGCCGCAGACGGGACGCGCTGGTCGGTCCCCGGGGACTTCGCGAGCCTGGAGGAGGACGGGACGATCACCCTGCTCGGCCGCGGCTCCCTGGTGATCAACACGGGCGGCGAGAAGGTGTACCCGGAGGAGGTCGAGGTCGCGCTCAAGGACCACCCCGCCGTGGAGGACGCGGTCGTCGTGGGCCTGCCGGACGAGCGGTTCGGGCAGCGCGTCGCCGCCGTCGTCGCCCCGCGCGCCGGCGCGACGGTGACCCTTGACGATCTGACCGAGTACTGCCGCGAACGTCTCGCCGGCTACAAGCTCCCGCGGCAGATGACTCTGGTCGACGAGGTGCAGCGAACCGCCGTCGGGAAGTCCGATTACAAGTGGGCCAGGAGCGTGCTCGCCTAGGGTCCTGGTGAAGCCGCCGTGTGCGGGTTATACCACGCTCAGGCACTTTTTCCTCAGCGGCTGCCAGTCAAGAATCAATTGATGCCGAGGGAGCGTGCCTTGGGCGCGTTCCGGCGAATAACCGCCCCATGAGTGGGGATCGGCTGATACCGCTCGCGCGCCGGTATCGCCTGCTCTCTGTGGTCGGCAGAGGCGGCATGGGCACCGTCTGGCGGGCGTACGACGAGATGCTCGACCGGGACGTCGCGGTCAAGGAGGTCCACCTCCCCCCGCGCATCACCGAGAGCGAGCGCAGGGTGATGTGCAGGCGCCTGTTCTCCGAGGCCCGCGCCACCGCCGCCCTGCGCCATCCAGGCGTCGTCGCGGTGCACGACCTCATCATCGAGGACGGCCGCCCCTGGATCGTCATGGAGTTCCTGGAGTCGTGCTCCCTGCACAGGCTGGTCACGGAGGCCGGCCCGCTCGGCGTGCGCCGGACGGCGGAGATCGGCGCGGCGGTCCTGTCGGTGCTCCGCGCGTCGCACGCGGCGGGCATCCTGCACCGCGACGTCAAGCCCAGCAACGTCCTGCTGTGCGACGACGGGCGGGTCCTGCTCAGCGACTTCGGGCTGGCCGTCCACACCGGCAAGGGCCCGCAGCCGGCCGACACCCTGCTCGCCGGGATCGAGGGCTCTCCCGCCTACCTCCCGCCGGAACGGGTGGACGGCCTGCCGAGCGTGGAGGCGTCCGACCTCTGGTCGCTCGGCGCGACGCTCTACACGGCGGTCGAGGGTTTCTCACCTTTCCTGCGTTGCCACGCCCTCGCGTCGATGGTGGCGGTTCTTCTGGGCGACTATGCGCGCCCTGTACGGGCCGGGCCGCTCGGTGCGGTCATCGAAGGGCTGCTGCGGCAGCGGCCGGAGGACAGATTGACGGCCGAGGCGACCGCGGAAATGCTGCAAAGGGTTATCGGAACGGTCCCCGAACCGGGGTTCACCCGCGCGCCGGTGCCGCATCCCCGCCGTTTCTCCGCGCACCGCACCGTCCTGCGGCGCCGCGTTCCGTGGGCGCTCAGCGGCGCCTGGGTGTCGCGGGACGCGCCGAGGGCGCCGGTCCCGCGCGGGCCGCGGGTCCCGTGGACGCTGCGCGGCGGCAGGCCGCCCGGCGACCGGTCCGGCATGCCGCCGTGCGGTTCGCGGCAGGCGGGGTGGCGCGTCCCGGTGCTGCCGTCGCGGCGGCTGCGGCCGGGGACGGTCGCCAGCGTGGCGCTGCTCGCGGCGCTCGCGGCCGGGGCGGGCACCTGGACGGCCCGGTGGACGGCGATCGGCAAGGGCGACGCGGTCGCGCTGCGTCCGGCGGCGGGCGTGTCGGTGAAGACGGCGAAGTACCACGAGGCGGGCGCCTACTCGGTGCGGGTGCCCGCGGGCTGGCAGGCGGAGCGGCGCGGCAGCGTGATGACCTGGAAGGACGCCGGCACCGGACGGGGGCTGCGCATCGCCCCGGTCCCCGGCGACCCGCTGACCGGGCTGCGCGCCGAGGAGCGCGGCGCCGTGGTGGAGCACCGCTATCCCGGCTACCAGCGGCTGCGGCTGGAACCGGTGCCCGAGGTCGTCGACGGCGCCGCCGAATGGGAGTTCACCTGGCGGGACGGTGTGCACGACGCCGTCCGGCACGTGCTGTGCGGTCGCGCGGCCGGATACGAGTTCTGCTTCCACGCGCCGGACCCGGAGTGGACGCCGGGCCAGCGCCTCTACGACAGGATCCTCAAGTCGTTCAGGCCGGAGAACGGCGGCTGAGCCCCGGCCGGATCGCGGGGGCGGTCAGGTCGTCTGCTGGAGGCGCAGGAGGAACTCGGCGTTGGAGGAGGTGCCCTTCATCTTCTCCAGGAGCTGCTCGACGGCCGCCTGCTTGTCCAGGCCCTGGAGGGCGCGGCGCAGGCGCCAGGAGAGGGCGAGCTCCTCGGGGGACATGAGCAGCTCGTCGCGGCGCGTCCCGGACGCCTCGATGTCGACGGCGGGGAAGACGCGGCGGTCGGCGAGGCTCCGGTCGAGCTTCAGCTCCATGTTGCCGGTGCCCTTGTACTCCTCGAAGAAGACGTCGTCCATGCGGGACCCCGTCTCCACCAGCGCGGTGGCGAGGATGGTGAGCGAGCCGCCGTTCTCGATGTTGCGGGCGGCGCCGAAGAACTTCTTCGGCGGGTAGATCGCGGTCGTCGCTACGCCGCCGGCGAGGATGCGGCTGCTGGAGGGCGCCGCGAGGTTGTAGGCGCGGCCGAGCCGGGTGATCGAGTCGAGCAGCATCACGACGTCGTGGCCCTGCTCGACGAGGCGCTTGGCCCGCTCGACGGCGAGCTCGGCGAGCGCGGTGTGGTCGCGTGCGGGACGGTCGAAGGTCGAGTGGATCACCTCGCCGCGCACGGTCCGCTGCAGGTCGGTGACCTCCTCGGGCCGCTCGTCGATGAGCAGGACCATCAGGTGCACTTCGGGGTTGTTCTCCGCGATGGCGTTCGCGAGGGCCTGCAGCACCATCGTCTTGCCGACCTTCGGCGGCGACACGACGAGCCCGCGCTGCCCCTTGCCGATCGGCGCGACCAGGTCGATGACGCGGGTCGCGAGCGGGCCGGTGTCCAGGCGCAGCCGCTCGTCGGGGAACAGCGGGGTCAGCGCGCCGAACTCGGGCCGGTTCGCCGCCTCCGCCACCGGGAGGCCGTTCACCGTCTCGACGCGGGCGAGGGAGGGGGAGTCGCCCCGGCCCTGCTTGGGCGCCTTGGCGAAGCCGGCGACCACGTCGCCGGGACGCAGGTGGTGCGCCTTGACCTGGGCGAGGGAGACGTGCACGTCCTCCGGGCCGGCGAGGTAGCCGGACGTGCGGACGAACGCGTGCTTGTCCTGGAGGGAGAGGAGGCCGTGGAAGGGGACGGTCGGCGCGTCCTCGGCCGGGCGCCGCTGCTGCCGCCCGTCCTTGCGGGCGCTCTGCGCGGACACGGCGTGCGCGCCGCGTGCGGGGGCCTTGCGGCCTGCCGCGGGTTCTGATTCGAGTGTGGGGGCGGACATACGGGTCCCTTCTCAGGCGGGCGCGCGGCGGGCGGCGCCGCCCGGAGTCGAAGTCCGCGTACGGCGGCGGAACCCGCGGCGCGTACGCGAGAGGAATGCGAAGGATGCAGCTCGGTCCACCGGGCTGACGTCGGCTCCCTTGTGCGGTGGCCCCGCACGCCGTGTGCGTGCCGGACCGAAACTCACCGGGCGCTCAGATGGCCCGGGCGGGGAAGAGACGTCCTCGACGCGAGTCGTGATAGTCCAAGGACGTTGTCTCGACAGTACAGCAATCGAGGGCGCTTTCGCATTCCCCAAGCTCGGTGACGACTTTCACGCGGTTGTCCCCCTGCGTCCGTCCGGCGCCGCGGCGTCCCCCGACCCGCGTCCCCGGTGTTCCGTGCTCACGATGGTTATGACTACCGGACCGGCCCCCGGGTTCCGGCGGCCATCCGGCGGCGGGGCACCGGGCGGCGGGCGCATACGATGAGCCGCGCTGCGCGGGGCGAGGGAGGACGATGGGCGAGGGGCTGCGGTTCGAGGCGGCCGGGGGCGTCGGGACGGTCACGATCGACCGGCCGGCCAAGCGGAACGCCATGTCGGCGGACATGTGGCGGGCGCTGCCCGGCATCCTGGACGGGTTCGCCGCCGATCCGGACGTCCGGGTCGTGGTGCTGACGGGGGCGGGAGGGAACTTCTGCGCGGGCGCCGACATCTCCGAGCTGGACGACATCCACCGCGACGACGACTCGCACCTGTCGACGGTCGCCGAGCGGGCGCTCGCCGCGTTCGGCAAGCCGACGCTCGCCGCGATCGAGGGGTACTGCGTGGGCGGCGGCTGCCAGCTCGCGGCCGCCTGCGACCTGCGGTTCGCGGCGGGGGACGCGCGTTTCGGGATCACGCCGGCCAGGCTCGGCCTGGTCTACCCGGCCGCCGCGACGGCGCGGCTCGTCCGGCTGGTGGGGCCGTCGGCGGCGAAGTACCTGCTCTACTCCGCCGACCTGGTCGACGCCGCGCACGCGCTGCGCATCGGGCTGCTGGACGAGGTCGTCCCCGAGGGCGCCCTGCACGACCGCGTCGCCGCGTTCACCGAGACCCTCGCGTCCCGTTCCCTGCTCACCCAGCAGGCGACCAAGGACATCGTGGACGCCATCGTCGCCGCGGGCCCTGTCGGGGAGAAGACGCAGCGGTGGCTCGCGGAGGTCGCCGCCAGCGGGGAGGTCTCGGAGGGCATCGCCGCGTTCCTCGAACGCCGCGCGCCCGAGTTCCCCTGGAAGTCCCGCCTGCGGTGAAAGCCCCGCGGTGAGAGCCCCGTGGTGGGAGCCCGGTGGTGAGGGTCAGGCGTTGAGCGCGGGCCAGGCGGACACGTCGCAGAACCGGCCCTCGGGGAGGCGGTGGAGGCGCCGGGCGGCGGCGTCCGGGTCGCCGAGCAGCCCGGCGGCGTCGGGGCGGCGCAGCTCGGCGAGCGGCAGCACCCCGCACACCAGCGACTCCGGCGTCCGCACGATCAGCAGCGGCCCGATCTGCGCGCCGCCCCGGTCGACGTCGCGCAGCGCGCCGAGCAGGGCCGGTGCCGGGCCGGTGGACTCCACGCAGCGCTCGCGCAGCGCGGTCAGCAGGTCGATGAAGTCGAGTTCCAGGCCGCGTGGGCTGCGTCCGGACAGGTAGTAGCGGTCTCCGTCGGTCAGCTCGACGCGCAGCCCGTGGTGCTCGGCGAACCGCTCGAAGGGGCCGGAGAGCGCCGGGCGCGCCTCCGCCGGCACGACGGCGAGGGACCCGGTGACCAGGTCGGCGGGGTCGGCGCCGAGGGACGCGGCGGCGGCCTGGTCGAGCCGCCGGGCGAGGTGCCCGCGGAGCACGGCCATCTCGGCGGCCAGCCGCTCCACGGCCGCGCGCTGCTCCTCGGCCGCTTCCCGCTGCTCCTTCAGCCGGCCGCTCACGTCCGGTACCAGCCGGTCGTTGATCTGCGTGACGAGCGACCGGATCCGGGCGTCGGCCTCGCCGAAGGCCGCGCGGTCGCTCTCCTGGTCGGCGGCGAGCCGGTCGAGGCGCTCGCGCTGGGACGCGCGGAACTCCGCCAGCTCGTCCCGGGTCCCCTTGAGGGCGCGCAGCTGCGTGCGGATGTCGGCGATCTCGGGCGCGCCCGGCGTCCGCCCGCGCTCGAACGCCAGCCACAGCTCCCGCCCGGCGATGGCCAGGCACAGCAGAACCAGAATCACCGTCATCGCGCCCTCCCCGGGCCTGCTCGCGGGGCAGACTACGCCACCGCCGCGCCCGTCGGCGGACGACTCAGCGGTTGAGGTAGGCCAGGACGGCGAGGACGCGGCGGTTGTCGTCGCCGGTCACGGACAGGTCGAGCTTGGCGAAGATGTTCGCGGTGTGCTTGGTCACCGCGCGCTCGGTGACCACGAGCCGCTCCGCGATCGCCGCGTTGGAGCGTCCCTGCGCCATCAGCTCCAGGACCTCGGTCTCGCGCGGGGTGAGGCGGCCGAGCGGGGTGTCGCGGGTGTTGCGGGCCACGAGCCGGGAGATGACCTCGGGGTCCATGGCGGTGCCGCCCGCGGCGACCCGGCGGACCGCGTCCACGAACTGCGCCGCGTCGAACACCCGGTCCTTGAGCAGGTAGCCGATCGCGCCGGTGCCGTCGGCGAGCAGCTCGCGGGCGTAGAGCTGCTCGACGTACTGCGACAGCACGAGGACCGGCAGGCCGGGGACCTGCCGCCGCGCCTCCAGCGCCGCCTGGAGGCCCTCGTCGGTGAAGGACGGCGGCAGGCGCACGTCGACCACCGCCACGTCCGGGCGGTGGTCGAGCAGTGCCTTCAGCAGGGACGGGCCGTTGTCGACGGCCGCCGCGATCTCGAAGTCGTGCGACTCCAGCAGGCTGACGAGGCCCTCCCTCAGGAGGGCGAGATCTTCGGCGAGGACAACGCGCACGGCAGCTCCATGGTCACGATCGTCGGGCCGCCCGGGGGCGAGCTGAGGGCGAGGACGCCGTCGAATGTACCGATCCGCCGCTCGATCCCGCGCAGCCCCGAACCGCCCTCCAGGGTCGCGCCGCCGCGGCCGTCGTCGGTCACGGTGATCCGCAGCATGCCGTTCTCGTACCGCATGTCGACCCAGACGCGGGACGCGCCGGAGTGCTTGGCCGCGTTGGTGAGGATCTCCGACACCGCGAAGTAGGCGGCGGACTCGACCGGCGGCTCGGGCCGCGCCGGCAGGTCGGCGGACACCTCGACGTCCAGCGGGTGGTCGAGCGCGAGGGCCCGGACCGCGTCGCCGACGCCGCGGTCGGCGAGCACCGGCGGGTGGATGCCGCGGACGAGGTCGCGCAGCTCGTGCAGCGCCTTCGCCGACGACGCGCGGGTCTCGGCGAGCAGCAGGCGGGCCTTCTCCGGGTCCCGGTCGAGCAGGTGCTCGATCGCGCCGAGGCTCATCCCCATCGCCACGAGCCGGGCCTGCGCTCCGTCGTGCAGGTCGCGCTCGATGCGGCGCAGCTCGGCGGCGGAGGCGTCCACGGCCTCCGACCGGGTCTCGGTGAGGTGCTGGACGCGCAGCGCCAGCTCCGACTTCCTCGTCGGGCCGAGGATGGCGCTGCCCCAAGCCCCGTAGAAGGACAGCATCCACGGGCCGATGAGGAACCCGACGGCGATGCACGCCGTGGCGACGGCCACCGTGGAGACGACCCGTCCGGTGTCGCGGCCGAACCCCTCGGTGACGTGGATGTAGGCGTACCAGTCGCTGCCGCCGTAGTGCCCGATCATGTCGCCGGCGAAGGCGGCGAGCACGTACCCCCACACCCCGTACAGGATCAGCAGCGCGGGCAGCGCCGCGGTGAACACCGAGACGACCGGGTCGGTGAGGACCCACAGGTAGTCCCGCCAGGTGGCCGGGTCGCTGATCAGCGCGACGAACCGCTTGAACATGCCGCTCAGGCCGGGCTCCTGCTCCGGTTCCGGCAGGTACGGCCGGGCGATCCGGACGTCGGTCCACCGGTTGATGCGGACCCGGTACGCGTCGAGCTGGTTGCGCAGCAGCATCGTCGCGGACGGGAACAGCAGCACCCCGACGAAGCTCGTGATCATCGAGATGACCGTGATGAACCACAGGCCGACGAGCGTCGCGGGGATGGCGAGCAGCCAGAGGGTCAGCCCGCGCCAGGGCGCCCTGACATGCCGTTGCAGCCGTGTCTCGTGCACCAGTCCACCGTCCACCGGATCCTCCGCGGGTCGCTTGCCGTCTGGAGTCAGTCTTCCGGCGGCGTCCCCGCAGCACAGTGTGCCCGCAACCCGAGCGTGGGGTGTACCTGGGTACACCCCACGCTCGCCTCGAAAACTAGAGCGGACATAAAAATAACCTTGACCATGTGAGTGTGCTGAGTCTAATTTTAGGTTCGTTCCATTTACTTGGAGGAGTCCCGTGATCGCACCCGACCGCGCCCCCGCCGCGCGGCGACCGCCCGAGAGACTGGACCCGGCGCTGCTGAAGGCGTCGTTCGTCCTGGTCCTCGGCCCGATACTCGCCCTGCTCGACACGACGATCGTGACGGTCGGCCTGGACGCGGTCGCTCGCGACTTCCACAGTCCGCCCGCCACGCTGCAGTGGGTGTCGGCCGGATACCTCCTCGCGATCTCGATGGTGATGCCGCTGGCGGGCTGGGCGAGCGACCGGTTCGGCGCCCGCAGGATGTGGATGGTCTCCGTCGCCCTGTTCGCCGCCGGGTCCGCCCTCTGCGGCCTCGCGTGGTCGGCCGGGAGCCTGATCCTGTTCCGCGTGCTCCAGGGCGTCGGCGGCGGCCTGATCCAGCCGATCGGGCAGTCGATCGTCGTCCGCGCCGCCGGGCCCGCCCGTCTCGGCCGCGTCTTCGGCATCACCGTCCTGCCGCTGACGTTCGCGCCGGTCCTCGGCCCGGTCCTCGGCGGGCTGATCGTCGACCGGTTCGACTGGCGCTGGATGTTCCTGGTGAACGTCCCGCTCGGCCTGCTGACCCTGCTGCTGGCGGCCCGCCACGTCCCGTCCGACCCCGAGCGCGGGACGGGCGGCGGCCGGCTGGACGTCCTCGGCCTGGCGCTCCTGTCACCCGGCCTGGCCGCACTCGTCTACGGCTTCTCCGGGGCCGGCGACCATGGCTTCGGCGCCCTCCGCGTCACGGTGCCGCTGCTGGCCGGAGCCGTGCTCGTGCTCGGCTATGTCGCCAATGCCCTGCGCCGCCGCGCGGCGGCCCTGATCGACCTGCGCCTCTTCGCCCGGCGCGGCTTCGCCGTCGCGACGGCCAACTCCTTCCTGCAGGGCGCCGCCCTCTACAGTTCCATGCTCCTGCTGCCGCTCTACTACCAGCAGGTCGAGCACGCGTCCGCGCTGGAGGCGGGTCTCCTGCTCGCCCCGCAGGCCGTCGGGACGGCCGCCGCCACGTTCTTCGCGAGCCGCCTGGCCGACCGCATGGCACCCCGCCCGCTGATCCTCACCGGCATCCTGCTGACCCTCGCCGGCACGGTCGCCTTCACCCGGTTGGGCTCCTCACCGGCGGGCTGGCTCCTGGTGGCGTCGCTGGTCGTCCGGGGCGCGGGGCTCGGGGTCGTCATGGCGCCCGGCATGGCCACGCTCTACGCGAGCGTCGAGCGCCACGAGGTCGCGCGCGCCGCCGGGGCGGTTAACACCGTCAACCGGGTCGGAGGGTCCCTGGGCACCGCGGTCTTCGCGGTCGTCCTGCAACGCTCCCTGGACGGCCACGCCCCCGCAGCCGCCTACGGGCGCACCTTCTGGTGGGCGGTGGCCCTGTCCGCCCTGACCCTCGTTCCCGCCCTCTTCTACCCGTCCCGGAAGGAGAACCGATGAGGTACCGGCTGCTCAGCGTGCACGCGCACCCGGACGACGAGTCGAGCAAGGGCGCCGCCACGCTCGCGAAGTACGCGGCCGAAGGCGCCGACGTCCTGGTCGCGACCTGCACGGGCGGGGAGCGCGGCGACGTGCTCAACCCCGCGATGGACCGGCCCGACATCCGGGCGGACCTGGCGGCGATCCGGCGGGCGGAGATGGAGGCGGCGCGCGTGATCCTCGGCGTCCGGCAGCGGTTCCTCGGCTTCGTCGACTCGGGCCTGCCCGCCGCAGGCGAGCCCCTGCCGGAGGGCTGCTTCGCGCGGACGCCCCTCACCGAGGCCGCCCGCCCCCTCGTGGCGCTGATCCGCGAGTTCCGTCCCCATGTGGTCGTCACCTACGACGAGACGGGCGGCTACCCGCATCCGGACCACGTCAGGACGCACGAGGTGACGGCGGAGGCGTTCGACGCATCGGCCGACCCGTCCCGCTATCCGGGGACGGGTGAGCCGTGGCGACCCGACAAGCTCTACTACCAGGGCGCCTTCTCGAAGGAGTGGTTCCAGGCGCTGCACGACGGGATGACCGAACGCGGCCTGGAATCGGCCATCGGCCCGATTCTGGCCGGATGGCCGGACACCGCGCCGAAGCTCGACATCACCACCCGCGTCCACTGCGCGGAGTACTTCGCCGTCCGGGACAGGGCGCTGCTGGCGCACGCCACCCAGATCGACCCGGACGCGGGCTTCATGGCCCACCCGCGCGACGTCGAACGCGCCGTCTGGCCGACCGAGGACTACCACCTCGCCCGTTCCCGCGTGGAGACGGAGCTGCCCGAGAACGACCTCTTCGCGGGCCTCCGCTGACGCTCAGAGAGCCACGAAGGTCAGGCCGCGCTTCTTCATCTTCGGGATGACGGTGTCCAGGGCCTTGAGGGTCTGGGAGCGGTCGCCGCCCCCGTCGTGGCACAGCATGATGTTGCCGGCCTTGCCCTTCAGGAGCGTGCGGCGGATGTGGCCGACGCCGGGACGGGCCCAGTCGCGCGGGTCGACGGCCCAGTCGATCGGCAGCATGTCGTGCTCCTCCACCAGCTCCAAAATCGTCTTCGACCACGCGCCGCCGGGGGAGCGGAAGAACTGGGGGACGACGCCGGTCACGTCGGCGATCCGGTCGTGCGCCTCGACGATCTCCTTGCGGACCCGCTTCCTCGACATGCCCGCGATGCTGATCGGGTGCGTCTCGGTGTGGTTGCAGATCTGGTGGCCGGCGTCGGTGATGCGGCGGGTGAGCTTGGAGAACTCCTTCACCTGCTCGCCGATGACGAAGAACGTCGCGTGGATCTCGTGCTCGGCCAGCAGGTCGAGCACGCGGGGCGTCCAGAGGGGGCTCGGACCGTCGTCAATGGTGAGGGCGATCGACTCCGCGGGCGGCGGGGGAGACAGCTGCGACAGCTCGCGGACGGGGGTCTCCAGCGCGGTGAGCTTCGCCAGCGTCCACGGCGCGGGCCGGGGGGTCGGCGTCGGGGTCGGGGTCGGGGTCGGATGGATGACCGGCCTCGCGCGGGGGGTCGGCGCGGCCCACGCGGGTGCCCCCGACCCGCGCGGCGGACGCGCGCCGTCCGCGCCGAGCGCGGCGAGCCCGGCGGCGGCACCCATCAGCCAGAGTGCTTTGCGACGGGATGTCCAACTTGAGTCCTCAACCTCCACAAGTCCCACGCTATCGGGGTTTTGGGCGGGTAGGAGGCCGCTCTGGGATCACGATCGGCTCACCTGAGTGGTCCGATTTCGGGTGTGAGCACAGCGTCGCAGGTCGGGCCACTTTCGGTGGTCGAACGGCGGTCGTCGTCCCGCCTGCGACAGGTGATTCCGGGAGACGCCGCGACCTGCTCCGGGGCGGGGTGAGGACGGCGACGATCGTGCCGGGAGAGGTGTTACCGTCTTCAGTGCGAATCGGGGGCCGGACGTCTCCGCCCGGGAACGAGGCGGGACGGCCGAGCGATCACGCCCGGCGCAGCCGGCGTGCGCGACCATCACCAGGCAGTGCGCCGCGGGGGCCGATCTGTACTGGACGGCGCCCACGCCGCTGACCCCGTCGCCGGGCCCGATCCGACGAAGACCGCGCGGCCCCGCGGTGTTCACCGGCCCCGTGAAGGCCCCGTCGGCCCGCCCCACTGCAACCCGGTGGCGGCGGCCGGGGTTGGTCCGCCATGCCCTCGAACACTCCGCCCTCGAACACTCCGCCTTCGAGCGCTCCGCCCTCGAACACCGGCCTCCGGCGGCCCGCCCTCATGCTCGCGGTGCTGCTCGCCGGGCAGTTCATGGTCAACGTCGACATCGCGGTCGTGAACGTCGCGGGTCCGTCCATCAGGGAGGATCTGCGGCCGTCCGGCGGCGCTCTCGAACTGGTCGTCTCCGGGTACACGCTCGCGTACGCCGTCCTGCTGGTGACCGGCGCGCGGCTCGGTCAGGCACGCGGCCACCGGCGCATGTTCCTGCTCGGGCTCGGCGCGTTCACGGCGGCCTCGCTGGCGTGCGGGCTGGCCCCGACCACCGGCGCGCTCGTCGCCGCGCGGCTGGCGCAGGGGGCGGCCGGGGCGCTGATGGTGCCGCAGGTCCTCTCGGGCATCCAGCTCCACTTCACCGGCCCGGCGCGGGCGCGGGCGCAGGGGCTGCTCGCGGTGGCGCTGTCCGGCGGCGCGGTCGCGGGCCAGGTGCTCGGCGGCGTGCTGGTCTCGGCCGACGTGGGCGGGCTGGGCTGGCGCCCGGTCTTCCTGGTCAACGTGCCGGCCGGGATCGTGCTGCTCGCGATCGGCGCGCGGCTGCTGCCGGCCGACGCGGGCGGACGAAGCGCGCGCCTCGACCTCGCCGGGGCGGCCCTGCTGTCGGCGGCGGCGCTGCTGGCCGTGGTCCCGCTGCTGTTCGGGCGCGAGGCTGGCTGGCCGCCGTGGACGTGGGCGTCGCTCGCGGCCTGCGTGCCGGCGGCCGCCCTGTTCGTCAGGCGGCAGCGGCGCGTCGCCTCCCCGCTGCTCGCCCTGGGCGTGCTCGGCCGCCCGGTCGTGGCGTGGACGCTCGGCGCCCTCGGCGCGGCCACCGGGACCTTCTACGCGATGATGTTCGTCCTCGCCCTCTACCTGCAGGACGGGCTGGGCCGCAGCGCCCTGTTCTCGGGCCTGGTGCTCGTGCCCTGGGTCGCCGCGTTCGGGATCGCCGGGGCGCTCGTGCCGCGGCTCCCCGCCCGCCTGGCCGCCCGCGCGCCCGTCGCCGGCTACCTGCTGCTCGCGTCGGTGTACGTCGCGGCGGGGCTGGCCCGCCCGGACGGGACGGTGCTCGCCGTCCTGCTCGGGTTCGGCGGCCTCGGCCTCGGGTTCGGGTTCGCGCCGCAGCTCGGGCGGCTGACGGCGCACGTCCCGGACCGGCACGCGGCGGACCTCAGCGGGCTGGTCAACATGAACTTCCAGCTCGCGGGCGTGGCGGGCGTCGCCGTCTTCGGGACCCTGTACCTCGGCGTCCCCGGCGGCCACGGCCCGGCGTTCACCGCCGTGATGCTCGGATTCGGCGGGACGGCGCTCGCCGCGACCGCCGCCTCGCTCGCGGGGCACCGGGCGGCGCGGCGCGAGGATCAGGGGAGCAGCCCGGCGCGGCGGGCGGCGGTCACGGCCTCCAACCGGGTGTGACTGTCGAGCTTGCGCATCGCCGACCGCAGGTAGCTCTTCACCGTCTCCGGCAGCAGCCCGAGCCGCTCGGCGGCCTCGGCGTTGGTGCAGCCGATCGCGACGTACGACAGGACGTCCAGCTCGCGGGGCGACAGGACGGGGCGCGGCGACCCGGCCGGCTCGTCCAGCCCGGCCGCCGCGAGGCGCAGCGACGCCTCCCGCAGCCGGTCGCGGGCCGGCAGGTCGCGGACCTGCTCGGCGAGGGCGCGCAGCTCGGCGTGCACGGCCCGGACCTCCTCCCAGCGCGCCGCCGACGTGCCGGGCGGCGTCCGCGCCAGCGCCTCCTCCGCGCGGTCCTGGACGGCGAGGTCCTGTTCGAGGTCGCGGGCCGCCTCCACGGCCGCGCCGACGACGCGGTCGGCGAGCGAGAGCGGCTCCCTCAGCGCGCCGTAGAGGACACCGCGGACGCGCCGCCGCACGACGATCGGGACCGCGACGATCGACAGCAGCCCCTCGCGCCCGACGGGCCTGTCGTAGTCGTGGCTGATCGACGCCGAGCACGGGTAGTTGCTGACCCACGCGGGACGTCCCATGGCCATCGCCTTGCCGCCGAGCCCGTTGCCCTGGCGCACCGCGAGGCCGTTCAGCGAGTCGGTCCTGTTGCCGACCAGCTCGGTGATCACCAGCCGGTCCTGGCCGCTGAGGGCGCCCCCGAACACCATGGGCAGGCCGGTCGTGCGCTGCAGCGTCAGCACCGCCGCCCGGACGGCCCCCACGTCATCGCCCATGCTCCGAGAATGCCCTGAGCGACCCCCGTCACGAAAGTGGCGGGGCGGACAAAGCTAGTGCCGCGCGGCGGTGTCCTCCAGGCCGAGGATGTCCACGGCCTCGGCGCGCATCTGCACCTTGCGGATCTTGCCGGTGACCGTCATCGGGAACTCCTCCACCACGTGCACGTAGCGGGGGATCTTGTAGTGGGCGAGCCTGCCCTCGCAGAACGCGCGCAGCTCCCCGGCGGTCAGGCCGGGCGCGCCCTCGCGCAGCCGCACCCAGGCCATCAGCTCCTCGCCGTACTTCTCGTCCGGGACGCCGATGACCTGCGCGTCGACGATGTCGGGGTGGGTGTAGAGGAACTCCTCGATCTCGCGCGGGTAGATGTTCTCCCCGCCCCGGATCACCATGTCCTTGATCCGGCCGGTGATGGTGACGTAGCCCTCCCGGTCCATCACCGCGAGGTCGCCGGTGTGCATCCAGCGGGCCGTGTCGACGGCCTCGGCCGTCCTGTCCGGCTCGTCCCAGTAGCCGAGCATCACCGAGTAGCCGCGCGTGCAGAACTCGCCGGGCACGCCGCGCGGGACGGTCACGCCCGTCTCCGGGTCGACCACCTTGATCTCCAGGTGCGGCAGGACGGTCCCGACCGTGGACACGCGGCGCTCCAGCGAGTCGCCCGCGCGGGTCTGCGTGGACACCGGCGAAGTCTCGGTCATGCCGTAGCAGATCGCGACCTCGCTCATCCCGAGCCGCTCGATGACCTGCTTCATCACCTCGACCGGGCACGGCGACCCGGCCATGATCCCGGTGCGCAGGCCGGACAGGTCGAGCCCGGTGAGCGACGGCTCGTTGAGGACGGCGATGAACATCGTCGGCACCCCGTACAGCGACGTGCAGCGCTCGGCCGCGACCGCCTCCAGCGTCGCCTCCGGGTCGAACGCCGGCGCCGGGATCACGACGCACGCGCCGTGACTGGTCGCCGCCAGGTTGCCCATGACCATGCCGAAGCAGTGGTAGAAGGGCACCGGGACGCAGATGCGGTCCTCCTCGTCGTAGCCGCACAGCTCGCCGACGAAGTAGCCGTTGTTCAGGATGTTGTGGTGCGACAGCGTCGCGCCCTTGGGGAACCCCGTCGTCCCGGACGTGTACTGGATGTTGATCGGGTCGTCGGCGGTGAGCATCCGCCCGATCTCGGCGAGGACGCCCGGTTCGCCCGTGCGGCCCGCCTCCAGCAGCGCGTCCCACCCGGGCGTGCCGATGAGCACGACGTCGCGAAGCGCGGCGCACTCCGGCTTGACCTGCTCGATCATCGCCGCGTAGTCGGACGTCCTGAACACCGGCGAGGCGACCAGCGTCCGGATCCCCGCCTGGTTGAGGACGAACTCCAGTTCGTGCACCCGGTAGGCGGGGTTGATGTTGACGAGGATCGCCCCGAGCTTGGCCGTCGCGTACTGCACGAGCATCCACTCGGCGCAGTTCGGCGCCCAGATGCCCACCCGGTCGCCCTTGACGACGCCGAGGTCGCGCAGGCCGAGCGCGACGGCCTCCACGTCGTCGGAGAACTGCTCGTAGGTCCAGCGGCGGCCGGACGCCCGCTCGACGAGCGCGTCGCGGTCCGCGTGCGCCGCGACCGTCCTGTCGAGGTTCGCGCCGATCGTGTCGCCGAGCAGCGGCGTGGCCGAGACGCCCGACGCGTAGGAGAGGTTCATCGCAGGTCCTCCTCCCTGAACTCGCCCGCCGGCCGGTCGTCCTGCCCGGGATGCTTGTCGATCTCGCTGGCCCGCAGCTCGACCCGGCGGATCTTCCCGGAGATCGTCTTCGGCAGCTCGGCGAACTCCAGCAGCCGGACCCGCTTGTAGGGCGACAGCTGCTCCCGGCAGTGCGCGAAGATCGCCTTGGCGGTCTCGGCGTCCGGCGCCCAGCCGCTCGCGAGCGTGACGTAGGCCTTCGGGACGGCCAGCCGTACCGGGTCGGGCGACGGCACGACCGCGGCCTCCGCCACCGCCTCGTGCTCGATCAGCACGCTCTCCAGCTCGAACGGCGAGATCTTGTAGTCGGACGCCTTGAACACGTCGTCGGCGCGCCCGACGTAGGTGATGTACCCGTCCTCGTCGCGGGAGCCGATGTCGCCGGTGTGGTAGTAGCCCCCGGCCATCGCCTCCTCGGTGCGCTCGTCGTCGCCGTGGTAGCCGGTCATCAGCCCGAGCGGCCGGTCCTCCAGGTCGAGGCAGATCTCGCCCTCCTCGCCCGGCTCCCCGGTCAGCGGGTCGATCAGCACCACCTCGTAGCCGGGCACGGGACGCCCCATCGAGCCGGGCTTGACCGGCTGGCCGGGCGTGTTGGCGATCTGGACGGTCGTCTCGGTCTGCCCGAAGCCGTCCCGGATCGTGCGGTCCCATGCCCGCTTCACCCGCTCGATGACCTCGGGGTTCAGCGGCTCCCCGGCCGCGACGACCTCGCGCGGCGGCCTGCCGAGCCGCCCGAGGTCGGCCTGGATCAGCATCCGCCACACGGTCGGCGGCGCGCAGAAGCTCGTCACGCCGCAGCGTTCGAGGGTGTCGAGGAGCCGGTCGGGGTCGAAGCGGGTGTAGTTGAAGATGAACACGCACGCCTCGGCGTCCCAGGGCGCGAAGATGTTGCTCCACGCATGCTTCGCCCACCCCGGCGACGAGATGTTCAGGTGGACGTCCCCCGGCCGCAGCCCGATCCAGTACATCGTCGACAGGTGCCCGGCCGGGTAGGACGCGTGGGTGTGCTCGACCAGCTTCGGCTTGGCCGTCGTCCCGGACGTGAAGTACAGCAGCAGCGTGTCCCGCGACATCGTCATCCCGTAGGGGGTGAAGGACTCGCCCTCCTCGTAGGCGGCGGCGTACGGCAGCCAGCCCCGCACCGGCTCGCCCACGGCGATCTTCGTGTACTCGCCCTCGACGCCGTCGAACTTCCCGGCCTCGGACGAGGCGGTCACCACGTGCCGGGCCTTCCCGCGCGTCAGCCGGTCCTGGAGGTCGGCCGTGCCGAGCAGCGGCGTGCACGGGATCATGATCGCGCCGAGCTTCATCGCCGCGAGCACGGTCTCCCACAGCTCCACCTGGTTGCCGAGCATCAGGATGATCCGGTCGCCGCGCCGCACCCCCGCCCGGCGCAGCATGTTCGCGACCTGGTTCGACCGCCGCGCCATCTGCGAGAACGAGTACCTGGCCTCGGCGCCGTCCTCCTCGACGATCCACAGCGCGGGCGAGTCGTTCCCCTCGGCGATCTTGTCGAACCAGTCCAGCGCCCAGTTGAAACCGGTCAGCACCGGCCAGCGGAACTTCTCGTACGCCGTCGCGTAGTCGTCGCGATGCGCGAGCAGGAAGTCGCGCGCCGCGCGGAACTCGACTGCGGGCATGGTCTTCTCCCTCGTAGCCGCACGGACACCCGGTCAGAAGGATGGTTGGCCATCCGGGTGACCCACGCCACCCCCGAACGGGGGTGGCGGAGTGGTCCTACCCGCCCGTCACGAAGGTTGAGCGCGGCAGCAGCGCCATGTGGTCGCCGATTTGGCCGGGGGTCCAGCCGCGGTCGTCGAGCAGCGTCCCGCCCCGGCGCGCCCGGCGACGGCCCGGGCCGGCGAGGTGAGGGGGGTCACTTCCGGGGGGTGTCACACCTCGCCCGGCCGTCCCGTCAACCTGGCGTAAGCCTCCACACGGCAAGGAGATCGCCATGGACGCCCGTTTCCCCTACTACGGCACCGAGACCGCCGGCAAGTTCATGAAGTACATGCAGTCGGCGGCCAAGGCCGTCTCCGGCTCGACGCTGCCGTCCACGACGGTGCATCTGGTGGAGCTGCGGGCCAGCCAGATCAACGGCTGCGGATTCTGTGTCGACATGCACAGCAAGGACGCCGCCCACAAGGGCGAGACGTCGGTGCGCCTCAACCTGGTCGCCGCCTGGCGGGAGGCGACCGTCTTCACCGACGCCGAGCGCGCCGCCCTGGAACTGGCCGAGCAGGGGACCCGCCTCGCCGACGGCGCCGGCGTCTCCGACGAGGTCTGGGCGAACGCCGCCAAGCACTACGACGAGGAGGAACTCGCGGCCCTGGTGTCGCTCATCGCCCTCATCAACGCCTGGAACCGGATGAACGTCATCACCCGCCAGCCCGCCGGCGCCTACGAGCCCGGCCAGTTCGGCTGACCGGCCCCGACAGCGGACGTGCCGCCCTTCACCTGGGGGAAGGGCGGCACGCCCGGCCCGCCGTCAGGCGGTGCTGTAGGTGGCGAGATCCTGGCCCGTGCTGACAAGCCGGAGTCCGGCGTTCACCAGGACGCGGACCGACGCCGGGTTGGACGGTTCCACGGTCGCGACGACCCTGTCCACGCCGGGCGAGGTCAGGGCGAACGCCACGATGGCGCGGGCGGCCTCGGTGGCGTACCCCCGGCCCCGGCGGGACGGGACGACGCCGTAACCGAACTCGACGGCCCCGTCGGCGGGCGGCCAGAACAGGCCGACGGCGCCGACCACCAGGCCGGTGGACCGTTCGATGATCTGACGCTGGCCGTGCTCGCCGAGCGCGGACGGGTGCTCGGCGATGAAGCCGGCGATGGCGAGGTCGCCCTCGGCGGGGAAGTCGTCCGCCCAATGGGCGGGCCTGTCGCCGGACAGGACGACGGCGATCTCGCCGGACGTCCACGGCCGCAGGACGAGCCGGTCCGTGGTCAGGTCCGCGTCGGCCGGGCCCGCCTTGGCGGGGTCGGCGCCGGCCGGGGCGGAGTCGGGCAGGCCTGATGTGGTCAGGTCGGAAGAAGACAAGTCTGGCTCCTGGTCGTTCTGGACGACCGGGCCGCGCTCAACCGCGGGCGGCCCGGACAAGGGCATGCTGAAGAAGCGCCACGCGGGCCATATTCATCAACCTCCCCTGTCGCAGGAACGCCGCAGAGCTTACTACGCCGGGCTTTTCCTACTACGACGGGCTCTGCCCACAACGACGGGCCTAAGCGTCCGCGGCGGTCACGGGACCCGGAAGCCGCGGAACGTCACGTGCCTCCGGGGGTTGAAGCCGAGCCGTTCGTACAGGGCGATCGCCTGGGTGTTCGTCTCGGCCACGTGCAGGAAGGGGCGTTCGTTCCGGGACACGATGCGGGCCGCGAGCGCGCGGATCAGGCGGGCGGCGTGGCCGCGCCCGCGCGCCTCGGGGGCGGTGCAGACGGTGCTGATCTCCGTCCATCCCGGAGGCCGGAGCCGTTCGCCCGCCATCGCCACCAGCGCGCCCTCGTCGCGGACGCCGACATAGGCGCCGAGTTCGTGGGTGCGCGGCCAGAACGGCCCCGGTCGGGTCCGTGCGACGAGGTCGAGCATCTCGGGGACGCTGTCCGCACCCAGGCCGACAACGCCGGGTTCCACCACGCCGGTCTCGCTCTCGCCGCCACCGGACCAGACCATCTGGAGCCCTTCGAGGACGAAGACCGGCTCCCAGCCCGGCGGCGGAGTCGCGGGACTGCTGAACATGTCGGCGAGTTCGCCTCGGCCGAGCAGCCGGGCGAGGTCGGCCCAGTCCGCCGGTTCCGGGTCGGCGGACACGGTCGAGAAGGTCGAGACCTCCGGCAGGTAGGTGGCGGCCCGGCCTAGCCGGCGGGCAAGGTGCGCGTGGTGACCGCGAAGCGACTCGCCCACAGGGTCGTCGAGGGCGACGTCGTCCCGGTCCGCCATGGTGCAGTACCTCCCAGGCCGTGCGTGGGGATCAGCGCCCCGGATGCTAGTCGGCGGGGATGTAGGGCGGGGCGACGCCCCAGCCCCAATGCGGCATAGGGGCTTGGAGGGGCGGCTCGGCGTCCGGCTGGGAGTTGGCCAGGGCGATGCGCGTGCCCCACTCGATGTAGGAGGCGAACGCGGCGCGGAACTCCGGGTCGTCCGGGAGGCCGACCTCGTCCGCCGCGTCCATGAGGAGCGTGACCCAGCGGCGCCGCTGCGCCTCGGTGATGGACTTGCCGAGGTGATGGCGCACCATGTGGTGGTAGCCGCCGCGCTCGCGGCTGTAGTGGTCGGGCCCGCGGAAGACCTCGCCGAGCCACGCCGCGACCCACTTCGGGTGGTCCGGGGCCATGTGCTCGAAGAGCGGGCGCAGCAGGTCGTCCTTGAGGACGTTCTCGTAGAAGTGCTCGGTGAGCCGCTCCAACGCCTCACCTCCGCCCGCCCAGTCGTACATGGTCGGGACGGACGATCCGGCGCCGCGCACCGCCGTCCGCTCGTAGTGCCGCATCTCCTCGATCTGCTGGACGTACGGCTTGATCTCGGCGAAGAACGCGGGGAAGTGCTCGCCGCCCCGGAAGCCCCGCATGTGGTCGTCGGCCGAGGTCCAGCAGATGCGCAGGATGTAGGACGACGGCTCGTCGACGCACCTGGACAGCTCGTAGTCCACGCACTCGGGAGCGGCGGCGAGGGGGACGGAGGCCCGCGCGTAGGCGGCCTCGAAGTCCTCCGCGTCCGGCGGCTCGATGCGGTAGCGGATGTACTCGACGATCATGGCGCCCCCAGGCTGCTTCCGGTCGGATTATCACTGTAATCCTGTAATCATCCGACCGGAAGCGCAACGATCAATCCTGGGTCGGTGCGCGGCGGAACCAGGCGACCGCGCCCGCCGCGGCCGCGAGGACCAGGGCGATCAGGCCGATCCAGAGCCAGCCCGACGAGCCCCCCGAGCCTCCGGAGGACGCGGCGTCCGTGCGGGACGGCGCCGGGGCGGGGGGCCCGGCGGCCCCGGACGAGCGCTGCACGGTGAACGTGAAGGTGCCCTCGACCGGATGGCCGTCCGACGCGACGACGCGCCAGCCCACGGTGTACTCCCCGTCGGGCAGCGTGCCGTTCACCGCCTGGGTGACCTTGTTGTCGACCGCCCGCGCCGACCCTGCCTGGTACTGCTTGCGCGACCCGTCGGTCACGACCACGCGCGGCAGCCGTACCGGGTCGCCGTACGTCAGGACGATCTGGGACGGGGCCGCGACCGTCGAGTCCTTCGCGGGGCTCGCCGACGTCAGCGTGGTGTGCGCCGAAGCCGGGACCGCGGTCGTCGCCAGGACGGCCGCGAGCGCCGCGACACCGGCCGCCCCGCGCAGCGCCGCCCGGGTCACGCCCGGCTCCGCGCCCGGGTCACGCCGTAGGCGCCGACCGCGATGCCGACGAGACCGACGGCGATGCCGATGCCGCCGAGCAGCCGGGCCGTCCCGTCGTCCGGCGACGCGGACGACGCCGCGGCGGCGGGCTTCACCTGCGCGGTCAGGCCGGTCGTGGTCGCCGAGCCCTTGGGGAGGAGCTTCAGCACCGGAGAGGGGTGCTCCGGCTCTTCGGCCCCCTCGGCGGGGGGCTCCTCCCACTTGACGACCTCGCCGCCGGAGTACGTCTGGTCGGCCTTGAACACGAGCTGGTCGGTGTCGGTGGGCAGGGGCCCCATGGAGACGTCGAACTCCTCGAACCGGCCCGGCTCGATCTTGCCGCCGCTCCAGGTGATCTTCGTGACGGCCTCGGTCAGCTCGCCGCCCTCGGTCTTCAGCGGCCTGGGCAGCTTGGACTTCTCCACCTTCACCGTCCAGCCCGGCAGCGGCCGGACCGACACCGACGCCAGCGGGTGGTCGGTCGGCAGGTTCACCACGAGCTTGGTGGTGGAGGCGTCGTCGCGCTCGTTCGGCACGCGGAAAGAGACCTTGGAGTACGAGCCCTGCTCGGCGGTCCTGGGGTTGACCGTGACGTGCGCGGACGCCGCCGCGGCCAGGCCGACCACGGACAGGGCGGCGAGGGACGCGACGGCGCCGGCGCGCCGGGCATGGGGGAGGAAGGGCATTGCGGAACTCCGTTCGAGGCGTACGGGAATGGCCGGACGCCGAGAACCGGCGTCCGGTGACGTACGGTGCCCGGGCTCAGAAGTGAGCGAGCACCCTCGAACGCGGAGGAGGGCCCCGCCGGACGACCTGGTGCCGCAGGGCGCGTCCGGTGGCCGTGATGGCCGCCGCCGCGGGCGCCGTCCGGAGGGGGCGGGCCGGAGGCTCGGCCGGTTCCACGGCGAGCAGGGCCAGCAGCAGCCGGACCGGACGGTCCGCGAGGGCGGCGACCCGCCGGGCGAGCGACCACGCGGCCCGCTCGCCGCGCCGCAGCCACCACGCGGCCACCAGCGCGGCCGTGCAGTGCGCGAGCGTCATCACCAGGCCGTTGCCGCCGTGGGGGGCGGGGACCGCGACGGGTTCCATGGCGCCCGTCATGGCGGCGTGCGCCCCGGGCATGCGGGACAGGGGCGTGTGGTGGGACGCGGCGGCCGCCGTGTACAGCGTGTGCAGGGCGAACTGCCCGCCGAGGAGCCCGCCCAGGATCGTCGCGAGCGAGCGCTCGTGGCCCGCCAGCATCTGCGTCACGCCCAGGACGGCGCCGAAGCCCGTGAGCGCCGCCCAGGCGGGTACCGCCGCGCCGCCCGCCAGGACGTGCCCGAGGGTCGCCAGCGTCGCGCACACGGTGGCGAACACCACCGCGCGTGCGGGCCGGAACAGCGGCTGCGGCGCATGGGGGCTCATGACGGCTCCCATCGTCCCATCCCCTGCGCGCTCTGCCCAGCCGCCCCCGAACATCCGCTGACACGCCCAACATCTTGGGGTTGTGCGTTGATCGTCGACTAGATGTAGGGTTCAGTCCCGTGCTGGTCCGCCCCCGCCGCTCGCGGCGGGGGCGGCGTGAGAGGGAACCCGGTGGGATTCCGGGACTGCCCCGCAGCGGTGAGCGGGAACGACCGCCGTCATCGAGCACTGGGCCCGGCGGCCTGGGAAGCGACGGCCAGTAGGACGCCTCGTCGGAGGCGACGCCCGCGAGTCCGAAGACCTGCCCGCACGCGAGGCCGGGAGACCGGCCTCATCGGGGGTCCGGGTCCGTCCCGGATCGACACGTCCAGGCCTCGCGGGTGGGCCGGGGACGGAGCGCGGCCTGCCGCCGCGCGCCGTTCGCATGCCTCCGCGAGGCGGCATGCGAGGGGAGATGCACGTGACACAGGTTCTGGCCGCGCCGCCGGCGGAGATCGCCGTCGAGGTCGAGGCGGCCTGCAAGGGGGTACCGGGCGCAGAGGCCGGGCGGGTGCTGGCCGCGGTCCGGTCCGCGGACGGGCTGGACGCGACGGCCCTGCGGGACCTCGCGATCGGGGAGGCCGCCGCGCTCATCCCGGCCGAGCCCGGGTACTCGAAGGTGGCCGCGCGGCTGCTCGGCGGCCGGATCCGGGACGAGGCCGCGGCCGCGGGCGTCCGGACGTTCGCCGAGTCGGTCGCCGCCGCGCACCGCGAGGGCCTCCTGGCGGACGACCTGGCCGCCTTCGTCGCCGCCAACGCGGCGGCACTCGACGCGCTCATCGACGAGGGTTCGGGGGGTGTGGGGGGCCGTCCTCACCCGAAGGGCGCAGTCGCGGGGGCCGACGACCGCTTCGAGTACTTCGGGCTCCGGACGGTCTACGACCGTTACCTGCTCAGGCATCCGCGGTCGCGACTCGTCCTGGAGCGGCCGCAGCACTTCTTCCTGCGGGTGGCGTGCGGGCTCGTCTTCCCCGGCGGAGTCGGGCCGGGGGGTGTGGGGGGTCGGCCCCCCACGGGTGACACGGATCCCGGCGGAGTCGGGCCGGGGGGTGTGGGGGGTCGGCCCCCCACAGGGGACATGGAAGCCGTTGACGAGGCCGCCGAGCTGTACGCGCTGCTCAGCACGCTGTCGTACCTGCCCAGCTCGCCCACGCTGTTCAACTCCGGGGCCCGCCGCCCGCAGCTCTCGTCGTGCTTCCTGCTCGACTCGCCGCGCGACGAGCTGGAGTCCATCTACGACCGGTACGGCCAGGTCGCGAGGCTCAGCAAGTACGCGGGCGGGATCGGCATCTCCTGGACGCGGGTGCGGTCGCGGGGTTCGCTGATCCGGGGCACGAACGGGCACTCCAACGGGATCGTCCCGTGGCTGCGCACGCTCGACTCGTCCGTCGCCGCCGTCAACCAGGGCGGCCGCCGCAAGGGCGCGGCGTGCGTCTACCTGGAGCCGTGGCACGCCGACGTGGAGGAGTTCCTGGAGCTGCGCGACAACACCGGCGAGGACGCGCGCCGCACCCACAACCTCAACCTGGCCAACTGGATCCCGGACGAGTTCATGCGGCGCGTCGAGGCCGACGCGGCGTGGTCGCTGTTCGACCCCAAGGAGGTCCCCGAGCTGGTCGACCTGTGGGGCGACGAGTTCGACGAAACCTACCGGGCGGCGGAGCGGGCGGGACGGTTCGTCCGGCAGGTCCCGGCCCGCAAGCTGTACGGGCGCATGATGCGGACGCTCGCCGAGACGGGCAACGGCTGGATGACGTTCAAGGACGCCGCCAACCGCGCCTGCAACCAGACCGCCGAGCCCGGCAGGGTCGTCCACCTGTCGAACCTCTGCACGGAGATCCTGGAGGTGACGGGCGACGGCGAGGCGGCCGTCTGCAACCTCGGATCGGTGAACCTGGCCGCGCACGTGGGGCCGTCCGGCGTCGACTGGGAGCGGCTCCGGTCGACGGTCCGTACCGCCGTCCGGTTCCTGGACCGCACCATCGACCGGGGCTTCTACCCCACGCCCGAGGCGGAGAAGGCCAACCGCAGGTGGCGGCCGGTCGGGCTGGGCGTGATGGGCCTCGCGGACGTGTTCTTCACGCTGCGCCTGCCGTTCGACTCGGACGAGGCGCGCGAGCTGTCGACGCGCATCGCCGAGGAGATCGCGCTGGCCGCCTACAACGCGTCGGCCGACCTCGCCGCCGCCCACGGCCCGCTGCCCGCCTATGACGCGACCCGCACCGCGCGCGGCCTGCTCCACCTGGACCACTTCCCGGACGCGGCGCCGTCCCGTCCCGCCGGCTGGGACGCGCTGCGCGCCCGCGTCGCGGAGGTCGGCCTGCGCAACTCGCTGCTCGTCGCGATCGCGCCGACCGCGACGATCGCGTCCATCGCGGGCTGCTACGAGTGCATCGAGCCGCAGGTGTCCAACCTGTTCAAGCGCGAGACGCTGTCCGGCGAGTTCCTCCAGATCAACCGCTACCTGGTGGAGGACCTGAAGTCGCTCGGGCTGTGGACGCCGGCCGTCCGCGAGGCGGTCAAGAAGGCGAACGGCTCCGTCCAGGGGCTCGTCGACCTGCCGGAGGAGATGCTGTCGCTCTACCGGACGGCCTGGGAGCTGCCGCAGAAGGCGCTCATCGACCTCGCCGCCGCCCGCACCCCGTACATCGACCAGTCGCAGTCGCTGAACCTGTTCATGGAGACGCCCACGATCGGCAAGCTCTCCTCGATGTACGCCTACGCGTGGCGGGCCGGGCTCAAGACGACGTACTACCTGCGGTCCCGTCCCGCGACGCGGATCGCGCAGACGACGGTCGCCGCGGCCGTCTGCTCCCTGGAGAACCCCGAGACCTGCGAGGCGTGCCAGTGACCACCGCGCGAGAAGGGCACGAGCGAGGGGAGGGGCGGGGAATGCTCCTCGATCCCGGCATGGACCTGACGCTGCGGCCCATGCGCTACCCGGACTTCTACGAGCGGTACCGGGCCGCGATCCGCAACACCTGGACGGTCGAGGAGGTCGACCTCGCCTCCGACATGGCGGACCTCGCGCGGCTCACGCCGGCCGAGCTGCACCTCGTCAACCGGCTCGTCGCGTTCTTCGCCACCGGCGACTCGATCGTGGCGAACAACCTCGTGCTCAACCTCTACAAGCACGTGAACGCCCCGGAGGCCCGGCTCTACCTGTCGCGGCAGCTATATGAGGAGGCCGTGCACGTACAGTTTTATCTGACCCTCCTGGACACCTACCTGCCCGATCAGGACGAGCGCGTCAAGGCGTTCGCGGCGATCGAGCACATCCCGTCCATCCGGGCCAAGGCGGAGTTCTGCTTCCGCTGGATCGACTCGCTCGGCTCCGTCGACGAGCTCCGGAGCGCCGCCGACCGCAGGGCCTTCCTGCTGAACCTCATCTGCTTCGCGGCCTGCATCGAGGGCCTGTTCTTCTACGGCGCGTTCGCCTACGTGTACTGGCTCCGGTCGCGCGGGCTGCTGAACGGTCTCGCGTCGGGGACGAACTGGGTCTTCCGGGACGAGTCGATGCACATGGAGTTCGCGTTCTCCGTGGTCGACACCGTCCGGGCGGAGGAACCCGGCCTTTTCGACGCGGAGCTGACGGCCCAGGTCACCACGATGATCGAGGAGGCCGTCCGGGCGGAGCTGGCGTTCGCCCGCGACCTGTGCGGGGACGGCCTGCCCGGCATGAGCGCGGACGACATGCGCGGCTACCTCGAATACGTCGCGGACCAGCGGCTCGTCCGGCTCGGGCTGCCCGCCCGCTACGGCACCGCCAACCCGTTCGCGTTCATGGAGTTGCAGGACGTCCAGGAGCTCTCCAACTTCTTCGAGCGCCGCGTTTCGGCCTACCAGATCGGCGTCGAGGGGACGGTCGCGCTCGACGAGGTGTTCTGAACTTTCCGAAACGGGCAGGCGTTGAACCGTAAAGACTAGGCCGAGGAGGAAGAACATGCCTTCCGTCATCGACCGCATCATGCGGTTCGCCCGGAGCCCGCAGGGCCGCAAGGCGCGTGCCCGGGCGGAACGGCTCGCCCGGGACCCGCGCACCCAGGCGAAGGTCCGAGGACTGCTGTCGCGCGGACGCGGGCGCGGGGGCGGGCGCCGCCGCTACTGAGCCCACCCGCACCCGAGACCCTGACCCCCACCAGACCCTGACCCGCACCGAGACCGGACCCGTCCCCGCACCGGGGGCGGGTCCGGTCCGTGTTGCGCATTGGACGTAACTGCAACTTGTTTGCAATAGTGGTGCCATGGCCGACTACACGCTTCCCGACCTGCCCTACGACTACGCCGCCCTGGAGCCGGCGATCACCGGCGAGATCCTGGAGCTGCACCACTCCCGGCACCACGCCGCCTACGTCAAGGGCGCCAACGACACGCTGGAGCGGCTCGCCGAGGCGCGGGACAAGGAGCAGTACGGCGGGCTGGTCGGCCTGGAGAAGACGTTCGCGTTCAACCTCTCCGGCCACGTCCTGCACTCGATCTTCTGGGACAACCTGTCGCCGGACGGCGGCGACCGCCCGGACGGGGAGCTGGCGGCGGCCGTCGACGAGCACTTCGGCGCGTTCGAGGCGTTCCAGAAGCAGCTCACGGCGGCGACCTCCACCGTGCAGGGATCCGGCTGGGGCGTCCTGGCGTGGGAGCCGCTCGGCAAGCGCCTCGTCGTCGAGCAGGTCTACGACCACCACGGCAACGTCGGCATGAACACGACGCCGCTGCTGGTGTTCGACGCCTGGGAGCACGCCTACTACCTCCAGTACCGCAACGTCCGCCCGGACTACGTTGAGAAGCTCTGGTCGCTCGTGAACTGGACGGACGTGAAGGCCCGCTTCGACGCGGCCCGCGGGGTGTCCTCCCGATAGACGGCGGCGTCCGCGCGGCGCCGCTGAGGGGGCGGCGTTCACCTGGCCGGGATCGTGCTCAGAACCTTTCCTCGCGGCCTGGTGAACGCCGCTTCCGCCTTGCCGGCCGCGCTCTGCCCGGCACGAACGGGTTGGGCATGCGCCCTCACGCACCCGGGCGAGATTTTGCACGGTCACCGTAGTGCCCGGGCGGTGCGGCGCCGCCGCGGCCCCGCCCCTAGTCTGCTCCTCATGACCGGCGAGTACCCGTACTGGGAGAACGTCCCGACGCGGTGGAAGGACAACGACGTCTACGGGCACGTCAACAACGTCGTCCACTACTCGCTGATGGACACCGTCATCAACGAGTGGATGATCCGGACCGCCGGCTTCGACCCCGCGGCCTCCGGCTCGATCGCGCTCTGCGTCGAGTCGCACTGCGAGTACAGGGCCGAGGCGGCGTTCCCCGACACGATCCGCGTCGGGTTGCGCGTCGGCAGGCTCGGCCGCTCCAGCGTCCGCTGGGAGATCGGCATGCTGCGCGGGTCGGACGGCGCGCTCATCGCCGAGGGCCACTTCGTGCACGTCTTCGTCGACCGGGACACCCGCCGCCCGGTCGAGATCACCGGAGCGGTCCGCACCGAGATGCAGAAGCTGCTGGCCGCATGACCGCCACCCGCGCCGCCGTGCTCGTCGAGTCCGGCCGTCCCGCCCCGTACGCCGCGTCCCGCCCCCTGGAGATCACCGACCTGCGCCTCGACCCGCCCGGCCATGGCGAACTCCTGGTCCGGATCGGCGCCGCCGGCCTCTGCCACTCCGACCTGTCCGTCATCAACGGGTCCCGGCCGCGCCCCCTCCCGATGGCCCTCGGGCACGAGGCCGCGGGCGAGGTCGTCGAGACCGGGCCGGGCACCGAGTTCGCGCCCGGCGACCACGTCGTGCTCGCGTTCGTCCCGGCGTGCGGGCACTGCGAGCGCTGCGTCGCCGGACGTCCCGCCCTCTGCGGGCCGGGCGCCCAGGCCAACGGCGCCGGGACCCTGCTCGGCGGCGGGCGGCGGTTCCGCGCCCCGGACGGCACGCGCCCGCACCACCACCTCGGCGTCTCGGCGTTCTCCGAGTACACCGTCGTCTCGTCCCGCTCCGCCGTGAAGATCGACCGCGACCTGCCCTTCGACGTCGCCGCGCTGTTCGGCTGCGCCGTCCTCACCGGCGCCGGCGCCGCCCTCCACAGCGCCGCCGTCGCGCCGGGCGACACCGTCGCCGTCTTCGGCCTCGGCGGCGTCGGCCTGTCCGCCGTCCTCGCCGCGAAGGCCGCCGGAGCCTCCACCGTGCTCGCCGTGGACGTCGTCGCCTCCAAGCGGGACCTCGCCGAGCGCCTCGGCGCCCGTCCCGTCGCGGGCGGCCCGGACGCGGTCGAGGCGATCCGCGACCTGACGTCCGGCGGTGCGGAGAAGGTCGTCGACACGACGGGCGTCGTCGCCGTCCTCGAACAGGCCTACGCGGCCACCCGCCCCGGCGGCACGACCGTCACCGTCGGCCTCCCCGCCCCCGGCGCGCCGCTGACCCTGCCCGCGCTCAGCCTCGTCGCCGAGGAGCGGACCCTGCGCGGCAGCTATCTCGGCTCCTGCGTCCCCCGGCGCGACGTCCCCCGCTTCATCGCCCTGTACCGCGACGGCGCCCTGCCCGTGGACGCCCTCCTCAGCGGCCGTCTTCCCCTTGACGAGATCAATGCGGGTTTCGACCGTCTCCACACCGCCGAGGCCGTCCGCCAGCTGATTACATTTCCTTGAACAAAGAGATATGCATAGCTATCGTCGTAATTCACCATTGTAAGCGAGCGATGCGGGCATGAATGAGGACGTTGCCGGGTGGTGGACGCAGGCGGACCGGGCGGATGCAATCGCCTGACCAGCAATTACCCTGGCGCCAGCAGCCTCTCGCCTGGTTGGTCGTGATCGTCATGGCGGTCACCGCCACCTATTTCCAGGACACGATCCGAGCGGTGGCCGAGGGGTGGCTGACGCCCGGCGAGGTCGCCGATTCGGTGTCCGCGGGCGATGCGATCAGGGTCGTCGACATCCACCACGACCTCGACGCCGGCAACGACGTCGTCGTACCCGCGCGGAAGGGCGGCGGGAACGCGCTCCCCGGCGGTGGCGCGCCACCCGACTCGCTGGACGAGGAATGGCTGGCCGCCCACGGCGCGATCGACGTCGGCGTGTCCCGGTGGGAGATCACCGTGGAGACCCGGCGGAACGAGGACGTGGAGATCGTGGACATCCGCCCGGTGATGGCGGCCCCGCGGTGCGGCCCGGCGCCGTCGGGCGCGCTCATCACGAACCAGTCCGCGGGAGGAGGGGGCAAGATCGCGCTCTACCTCGTGATCGACGGACCGCGCCCGCGCCCGGTCTTCCAGCGGAACGAGGAAGGGAGACTCTCCCCGTTCTTCGTCGGGGCCGAGGCGCAGCGGGTGACCCTGGAGAAGGGCAAGAAGGAGACGCTCGCGATCGTGGCGAGCATCGGGCATCCGGACAAGTCCCCGTCGCGGAACGGGCCGTACTGCCAGTGGAGCGTGCGGGTCGACTACCTCGCGGGCGGCGGGCGCCATCAGATGTCGATCAGAGCACCGGGGAACCGGCCGTTCGCGCTCACCGGTGCCCTCCCCGATGTCGCGCGGTACCAGGCGGTGTTCCTGGATCGTCTGACGTGCGCGAGGCCGCACTACACGAGGGTGTCGGCGTCCAAGTACGCGAAGCTTCTCAAGGCGTCGTCTCCGATGGAGTGTCCGTAGGCGCGACCACCGCCTCGGGGAACCGGCTCCTCCGGTAGGAGAACGCGACGGCCAGGCCGACGAGCCAGCCCCAGACGACGCCGAACCGCATCGCGAAGGGCAGGATGAGCGTCACCTGCGTCCCGAACCCGATGCCGTCGTGGTTCAGGCGGGACAGCGCGGCATGGACGAGCGCGGTCAGCGCGCCGGTGAGAACGATGACCGACCAGCCGAAGAGGAACGCGTACAGCGTGCCATGGCGCGACCCCGGTTCCAGCCCCGAGACGACCTTCCACAGCAGCAGCCACAGCAGCACGAGGAAGACGAGCGCCACGGCGGTCGACACGGGCCAGCTCTCGCTGATGCCGGAATAGATCATCGGCTTCTCACCGCCCTTGGGGGCGAGCCAGTCGTCGACCGCGCTCGGCGGTGGCTCCGGCCGCAGTCGCGGATAGAGCGAGATGTTCGACAGCGCTTCGGGTAGCGAGATCCTGTCATCGCCCCGGGAGACGAACGTCGTGGCGCCGCCGACGAAGGCCAGGCACAACGCGGGAATGATCCCGGCGGTGGCGACGTGGCGCGCCCGCCCCGGCAGGTCGCCCACGGTTCGCGCGAGCACGCCGGGTGGGTCGCCGGGCCGTCTCGCCCTCCTCATACGGTGTGCCGTGTAGAGGCCGACCAGCGGGAGCCCGATCCACAGCGACATGCCGACACCGGCGAACATCCCGTCGGAAGACCAGAAGTGGGGGTCCCACCGCGCCTCGATCTCGATCGCCAGGGGGATGCCCGGCGGGTCGTCCGACCCAGCGAGGATCACGATCGTCAGCGCCGCCGCCTCGCCGACGCCGAAGGCCAGCATCACCACGCTCGTCCAGCGCAGGAGAGCCCCCACGAGGCTCGTCCTCGCCGTGACGGAGCGGGCGGCGAGATAGACGAGCGCGGCGGTCAGCAGGTAGACGCCGATTCGCAGCGGCCAGATCCACGGTGCCAGATAGGGCTCGACGGCGTCGTTCTGCGTCATGGGCGCGAAGAAGGAGAAGACCCGGAGAACGGGATCGTCGCCGTACCGGAAGGCGGTCAGGCGCGGCGGGACGTGCGCGGCCGTGTCCCACTGCGTGATCGATAAGCACCCCGCGGCGCAGACCGCCGCCGCGATGCTCCAGGAGCGTCTCATGCCGTGCCTCAGGCGAGGACGTGGGTGGTCAGGAGTTGTTCGAACTCGGCTTCGAAGGCCTCGTAGCGGGCGCGCAGGTCGGGCCCCGGCCAGCCGGCGGGCAGCAGGGACGGGGGGAGGAGCGGGTCGTTCAGGAGGTGGCGCAGGATGGCCGCCGCGTAGGTGAAGCGCTCGGCGATCGCGGTCGCCTCGGCCAGGGCGGTGCGCAGGGCGCCGGCCTTGGCGGTCCAGGCGTCCAGGTCCCAGAGGGAGGCGGCCAGGGCGGCGGGGTCGTCCTCTGGGCGGCCCAGGAGGAAGGTGCACTGGCGGACGACGGGCTCGGGCCGCGGGCGCGTCAGGTTCGCCGGGCGCAGCCAGGTGCCCTCCCGCAGTTCGGCGAGCCGCAGCGTCGACATGGCCTGGCGCAGCGCGGCACGGTCGGCGGCGGGACGGCGCTCGGCGGTGATGACGGCGATCTCCCAGGCGCCGTCCCACGGCCGGGTCGGCGGGAGGCGGGCCTCGTCCTGGCGGGCCTGGCGGGCGAGGAGGCGCTCGGTGAGGGCGTACGTCCCGCCGGACTGGACGAGGTCGCCGGCGGCGACCATGCGCGAGAGCGCCACCCGGATCGTCCCCTCCGCGATGCCGAACAGGTCGCCGACGCGGACGAGGTAGCGGGCCGGGAGGCGGGGCGGGTGGACGCCCAGCAGGGTGCTCAGGACGACGGACCGAGCGGTGAGCGGGCGGATCTCCAGGCTGTCCATGGCTGGTGGTGACCCTACCGGGGAGGGAGGGTGGCCTCGTCCTCAGATTACAGTCTTTCCGTCGCGTGAACTATAAGTGTAATGTCGACTCATGGCGTCTTACCTCATCGAGTCGTTCGACCGGCTGCCGTTCGGGGGCGCGGAGAAGGCGCGCCGCTACGCGACCGAGCGCTACCGGGGCGCGGCCGGCCGCAACTGGTACGACTGCGACCCCACGCTGCGGTTCCTCATGCGCCGGCATCTGGGCGACGGTTTCGGCTGGGCCGAGCCCCGGCTCAGGGAGATGGGCGCGCTGATGGGCGGGCCGGTCGCCGAGCGGGCCGAGGAGACGGACCGCAACCCGCCGCGCCTGGAGAAGTACGACCGGTGGGGACGCGACATCAGCGAGGTCGTCATGCCGCCCTCGTTCGAGGCGGCGCGCCGGGACATCGTGGCGACCGCGTTCACCCGGCCCGACTTCGTGGCCGAGGCCAGGCGCAGCGGCGTCGACCCCGCGCCGATGGGCGTGGCCTGGAGCTACCTGCTCGACCAGGCCGACATCGGCATGGCGTGCGCGCTCGGCACCGGCGGCGACATGGTCGTGGGGCTGACGGAGATGTTCGCGCCGGACGACGTCAAGGCGCGGGTGCGGGAGCTGTTCGCGGCCGGGGAGATGTCCGGCGAGGCCGCGCAGATGCTGACCGAGCGGTCGGGCGGCTCGGACCTCGGCGCGCTGGAGTCGACCGCGTCCAGGGACGGGGACGCCTGGCGTCTCAACGGCTTCAAGTGGTTCGCCTCCAACGCGGGCGGCTCGGCGTTCGTGGTGCTGGCCAAGCCGGAGGGGTCCGTGGACGGGGTCCGGGGCATCGCGCCGTTCCTCGTCCTGCGGGAGCGGCGGGACGGCTCGCGCAACGGCGTCCGGATCCGGCGGCTCAAGGACAAGCTCGGCACGCGGTCGGTGGCGTCGGCCGAGATCGAGTTCACCGACGCGGAGGCGTTCCTGCTGGCCCCGGGGTCGAGCGCGGGAGAGGGCGGGGACGGCAAGGGCCTGGCCCGCATGATGGAGCTGACCAACGGCGCCCGGCTCGGCATCTCCATGATGGGCCTCGGCTGCGCGCGGCGGGCCCTCGTCGAGTCCCTCTGCTACGCGCGGGCGCGGGAGGCGTTCGGCGCGCCGCTGGGGGCGCAGCCGCTCATGCGCCGCAAGCTCGCCGAGCTGATCGTGGAGACCGAGGCCGTGCAGGCGCTCGTCTTCGACGGCTACCTGGGACGCCCCCGGCTGCGCCTGGGCGCCGCGCTGATCAAGCTGCGCGCCGCCCGGCTGGGCGTGACGGCCGCGAGCGACGCCATCGAGATCCACGGCGGGAACGGCTACATCGAGCAGTGGCCGGTCGCGCGGATCCTCCGGGACGCGCAGGTCAACCCCATCTGGGAGGGCGGCGACAACATCCTGTGCCTGGACGTCCGCCGCGCCGTCGAGCGGCAGGAGGCGCACGAGCCGTTCCTCGAACGGCTCGACCAGGCCGTCCAGCGGGCGCCTTCCGGGGACGACGAGACGGCCGCGCTGGTCGGGCAGAGCATCGGGCATCTCCGCGAGGCCATAGAGAAGTGGCGCGGGCTCGACAGGACTCTGGCCGAAGCCCGCCTCTTCCCGCTCGCCCAGTACATGGCCGACGTGTACGCGGCGGCACTGCTGCTGGAGCAGGCCGGGTGGGAGCGCGCCGATTCCGGCGAGGACCGCAAGGCGCTGGTCGCGCGGCTCTACGCTCGGAGCCACCTCGCCGAACCCGGTCCGCTGCGGGGCATCGACGACCCGGCGGACGACCTCGAACGCTTCGAGGACCTGGCGGACGGCGCGTTCACCGACGACTAGCTGTACTAGCCCACTGGGAGGCCGCGTGGCGGTACGGATCGAGCGGGACGGCCCGGTGACCACGGTGGTGATGTCCCGCCCCGCGACGCGCAACGCCGTGGACGGGCCGACGGCGCGCGAGTTGAAGGCCGCGTTCCGCGCGTTCGACGCGGACGACGGCGCGAGCGTCGCCGTCCTGTGGGGCGAGGGCGGGACGTTCTGCTCCGGCGCCGACCTCACCTCGGTCGGCACCGACCGGGGCCCGCGCCTCGACCCGCCCCCGGCCGACGGGCCGCTCGGCTGCACGCGGATGCGCCTGTCGAAGCCGGTCATCGCGGCCGTCGCGGGCCACGCCGTCGCCGGGGGCCTGGAGCTGGCGCTGTGGTGCGATCTGCGTGTCGCGGAGGAGACGGCCACGTTCGGGGTCTACTGCCGGCGCTGGGGCGTCCCGCTGGTCGACGGCGGGACGGTCCGGCTCCCGCGGCTGATCGGGGCGAGCCGCGCCATGGACCTGATCCTCACCGGACGGCCGGTGGACGGGCGGGAGGCGTTCGAGATCGGCCTCGCCAACCGGCTCGTCCCGCTGGGGAAGGCGCGGGAGGCGGCCGAGGAGCTGGCGGCCGAACTGGCCCGTTTCCCGCAGACCTGCCTGCGGGGCGACCGGCTGGCGGTGCTGGAGGCGGAGGGCCTCGCCGAGGACGAGGCGCTTGCCGCCGAGTACCGCCACGGCCTGGGCTCCCTGGGAGATGCGATCAAGGGCGCCGGACGGTTCGCGGGCGGCCGCGGACGGCACGGCGACTTCGAAGACATCTGACCCGGCTGCTTCACCGACATCCGAGCCGGAGATTGGCCGCTCGCATCACCCGTTCGACATGACCCGTAGGTCGTTGACCGAATGCAATTCGGGACCGTAGGTTCCTGAGGGGCGGCCGCCGTGACCGAGGAGAGCGAAGCGATGACGCTGACCGTGGAGGAGGCGGGCCTGGCGCTCGCCGACCCGAAGGCCTACGCCGACGACCGGCGGTTCCATGAGTCCCTCGCGCTGCTGCGCCGCGAGTCCCCGGTGCACCGGGTGGAGGCCCCCGACTACACGCCCTTCTGGGGGATCACCAGGCACGAGGACGTCCTGGAGATCGAGCGCAACCACCAGCTCTTCCGCAACGCGCCGCGCCCGGTGCTCGGCACCGCCGAGTTCGACGCGCTGAACCGCCAGCGCGCGGAGCAGGGCGTCGCGCTGCGCACGCTCGTCCACATGGACGACCCCGACCACCGGGTCGTCCGGGCGATCGGCGCGGACTGGTTCCGGCCGCGCGCGATGCGGTCCCTGGAGCCGCGCGTACGCGAGCTGGCGAAGCGGTACGTCGACCGGATGGTCGACTTCGGCGGCGAGTGCGACTTCGCGCGGGAGGTCGCCGTCCACTTCCCGCTGTATGTGATCCTCTCGCTGCTCGGCCTGCCGGAGAGCGACTTCGACCGCATGCTGAAGCTGACGCAGGAGCTGTTCGGCGGCGACGACGACGAGTTCCAGCGGGGCGCGACCAACGAGGAGAAGCTCCAGGTCCTCCTGGACTTCTTCGCCTACTTCCAGGGCCTGACGCAGGAGCGCCGCAGGCACCCGACCGACGACCTCGCCTCCGCCATCGCGAACGCGCGCATTGACGGCGAGCCGCTCAACGACTTCGACACCGCGTCCTACTACGTGATCGTCGCGACGGCCGGGCACGACACCACCAGCGCGACGATCGCCGGCGGCCTGCACGCGCTCATCGAGCACCCCGACCAGATCGAGCGGCTCCGCGAGAAGCCGGAGCTGATGCCGCTCGCCGTGGACGAGATGATCCGCTGGGTCACGCCGGTCAAGGAGTTCATGCGCACCGCCACCGAGGACTACGACCTGCGCGGCGTCACGATCCGCCAGGGCGAGGCGGTGCTGCTGTCCTACCCGTCCGCGAACCGGGACGAGGAGGTCTTCGACGACCCGTTCCGCTTCGACGTCGGGCGCGACCCGAACAAGCACCTGGCGTTCGGCTTCGGCGTCCACTACTGCCTGGGCGCGGCGCTGGCCCGCATCGAGGTCCGCGCCTTCTTCGAGGAGCTGCTGCCCCGCCTCGGCTCGATCGAGCTCGCCGGGCCGCCGCAGAGCATCGCCACCACCTTCGTCGGCGGCCTCAAGCGCCTCCCCGTCCGCTACTCCCTCGCCTAAGGAACCCCCGGTGCAGATCGAAGCCGCGGTGCTGCGCGCCGCAGACGCCCCCTACACGATCGAGTCGCTCGATCTCGCCGACCCCGGACCCGGCGAGGTCCTCGTCAAGGTCGCGGGCGCGGGGATGTGCCACACCGACATGCTCGGCCGCATCCCCGGCGACCTCGTCACGAAGCCGGTCGTCCTCGGGCACGAGGGCTCCGGCGTGGTCGAGGCGGTCGGCCCCGGCGTCACCGGCCTCACCGCCGGCGACCACGTGGTCATGTCGTTCGACTCGTGCGGGGCGTGCGACAACTGCCGCGCAGCCAAGCCCGGCGCGTGCCCGCAGATGACCGCGCTCAACATGCTCGCGATGCCGCTGGACGGGACGCCCCGCGCCACCGGTCCCGGCGGCGAGCCCGTCCACACGCGCTGGTTCGGGCAGTCGTCGTTCGCGAGCCACGCCCTCGGGACCGCGCGCAACGTCGTCCCGGTCGGCAAGGACGTCCCCCTCGACGTGCTCGGGCCGCTCGGCTGCGGCGTGCAGACCGGTGCCGCCTCCGTGCTGATCTCGCTCGGCGTCCGCGCGGGCGACAGCATCGCGATCTTCGGCGCGGGCGCGGTGGGGCTGGCCGCGGTGATGGCGGCGCGGATCGCGGGCGCCTCCACGATCGTCGCCGTCGACCTGCACGAGTCCCGGCTCGACCTGGCCCGCGAACTCGGCGCCACCCACGTCCTCGACGGGGCGGACGACGACATCGCGGGACAGATCCGGGCGATCTCCGGCGGCGAGGGCGTGCAGTACTCGTTCGACTCCACGGCCGTCCCCGAGGTCGTCTCGACGGCGGTCGCGTCGCTGCGCACCACCGGCGTCTGCGGCCTGGTCGGCGTCGGCGCCGCCGAGTACCGGCTGGACGCCAACCTCCTGCTCATGGGACGGACGGTCAAGGGCATCATCGAGGGCGACGCCGTCCCGCACACGTTCATCCCGCGGATGATCGAGATGTGGCGGCAGGGCCGCTTCCCGTTCGACCGGCTCGTCACGACCTACCCGCTCGCCCAGATCAACGAGGCGGAGGCGGACACGACGTCCGGCAAGGTCGTCAAGCCCGTCCTGATCCCGTGAAGCCCCTTCCGGGGCCCTCGAAGTGGGCGGCGCTCTCGGCGTCCGCCGGGTAGTACGACTCGATGGCGACCTCGTCCAGCGTGATGTCCATCGGCGTGCCGAACGTGGTGATGGTGGAGAACATCCGCAGCTCCCGGCCCCCCGAGCGGACGATCATCTGGATCGTGACGTCGGCATCGGCCGGCGCGTCCTCGGGACCGGGTTCCAGCAGTTCCGCGTAGAGGGCGGCGAGTCCGGGGTCGGGCGCGGCGGCGAGCTGGCGCCTGACCCGGGAGCGGAACACCGCGCGCACGTCGGCCAGGTTGACGACCAGGCCGGCGAGCCCGCGCGGGTCCAGGCCGAGCCGCAGCAGGTTGACCGGCGGCCGGAGCAGCTCGGGGTCGACCTCGGCGAGGAACGGCTCGACGGCGCGGTTGGTCATGACGATGTTCCAGCGGCGGTCGAACGCCAGCGCCGGATACGGCTCGTGCGCGCGGAGCACCCGTTCGACCGCGTTCCGGGCTGCGGACAGCGCGTCGTCGGCGAGCGGCCGTTCGGCGTACCGGGGCGCGAAGCCGGCCGCGAGCAGCAGCCGGTTGCGGTCGCGCAGCGGCACGTCGAGCTGGTCCGCGAGCCGCAGGACCATGGCGGCGCTCGGGTTGGACTTCCCCGTCTCGACGAGGCTGACGTGCCGGGCCGAGACGTCGGCGGCGATCGCGAGGTCGAGCTGGCTGAGCCGCCGGCGATGCCGCCACTGCCGCAGGAGCTCCCCGACCGTGTGCACGGTCATCGAGGGTACTCATCATGCGGCGGGACGCCATGAAATGGGACTTCATCGACAATCCGCCACGACCGCGGAAACACTGCGTCCATGACCAACAAGGACATCGTTCAGCGGGCACTGTCGGAACTGATCACCACGGGCGGCACCGACGGGCTCCGACCGCTGCTCAGCGACGGATTCGCGCACCACCGGCCGGACGGGACCTCCTCGACCAAGACCGAATGGCTCGACGCCGTGCAGGCGGCGCTCACCCCCCTCGCCGGCATGCAGGTCGAGATCCGCCACCTGCTGGCCGACGGCGACCACGTGGTGCTGCACACGCGGCGGCGGCTCCCGGACGGGCCGGAGATCGCGGTCGTCGACATCTGGCGGATCGACGACGGGCTGCTCGCCGAGGCATGGGAGATCATCGAGCCGGTGGCCCGGGCGGCCGCCAACCTCACCTGGTGGGAGCCCGCCGGAGTGTGACGGAACCTGTCTGACCGGACCTAGACGACACGGTGGAGGAGGCCGTCGCCGCGCGCGAGGCGGCGGCAGTTCTCCGCGGCGACCGCGAAGTAGCGGTCCCACGTCTCGCGGGTCAGCCACGCGACGTGCGGCATGACGACCACGGTGTCGAGGGCCAGCAGCGGATCCCCCGCGTCCACGGGCTCCTTCTCGAAGACGTCCAGCCCGGCGCCGCCGAGACGCCCCGACGCGAGCGCCGCCACCAGCGCCGCTTCGTCGATCACCGCGCCGCGCGCCGTGTTCACCACGATCGCGCCCTCCGGCAGCAGCGCGAGCCGCCCCGCGTCCAGCAGATGGCGGGTCTCGTCCGTCAGCGGGATGTGCACCGAGACGATGTCGCTGGCGCGCAACAAGTCGTCCAGCCGCCGCCAGGCGGGATCCTCAGGGCGGGGCCGCCGCGTCGTGTAGAGGACGTTCGCCCCGATCGCCTCCAGCATTCCGCGCAGCAGGGTCGCGATCTCGCCGCCGCCGAGGAGCCCGACCGTCCGTCCGGCCAGCTCACCGCCCACCAGGGACCGGTCGGCGGGCCATCCCTCGCCGCGCCGCGTGCGCGCGTCGAACGGGACGACACGCCGCAGCGCCGCCAGCATCAGCAGCAGCGACGTCTCCGCGACGGCCTGCGCGTTGCGGCCCGGCATGTTCGCGACCGCGATGCCGCGCTCGGCCGCGGCGTCCAGGTCGATGGTGTTCACGCCCGTGCCGAGCTTCTGGATCAGCTTCAGCTTCGGTGCCGAATCCATGTCGGCGGCCGTCACCGGGCGCAGCACGTGCCAGAGCACATCGGTGTCCGGCAGCAGCGCGGCGAACCGCGCGTCGTCCTGCTCCGAGCAGCTCACGATGTCGAGGCCGGGCTCCTCGTGTTCCCTGTCGTAGTGCAGCAGCACACGCATGCCGATCCCCTCTCGCTGCGACCCCGGCGTCACCACCAGGCGTCCCCCGCGATTATCGTGCGCACCATGACCTGGAGCCGGACCGAGGTGAGCGCCATGCGGACGGAACTACCGATCGTGCAGGCCCCGATGGCGGGCGGGCCGTCGACGCCGGAACTGGCCGCCGCCGTCTCCAACGCCGGCGGCCTCGGCTTCCTCGCCGCCGGCTACAAGACGACCGAGGCCATGCGCGCCGACATCGCCGCCACGCGCGAGCTGACGTCCCGCCCGTTCGGGATGAACGTCTTCATGCCGTCCCTGGACGAGATCGACCCGGCCGCCGTCGCCGCCTACCGCGCCCTCCTCGCCCCCGAGGCCGCCCGCCTCGGCGTGGAGCCGGGCACCCCGGGCCCCCGCGACGACGCCTACGACGCGAAGATCGCCGACCTGGTGTCCGACCCGCCCGCGATCGTCAGCTTCACGTTCGGCTGCCCCGCCCCGGACGTGATCCGCGCCCTCAAGGACCGCGGCGCCACCGTGGTCGTCACCGTGACCTCCGTGAACGAGGCCCGCCAGGCGTCCGGCGCCGACGCGCTCTGCCTCCAGGGCCTTGAGGCCGGAGGCCACCGGGGCTCGTTCACCAACACCCTCGACGACCCGCTGCCGCTGCGCGCGCTGCTCCCGGCCGTCCAGAAGATCACTCGGCAGCCCCTCATCGCCGCCGGGGGCCTGGCCACCGCCGCCGGCGTCGCCGAGGTCCTCTCCCTCGGCGCCGTCGCCGCCCAGCTCGGGACGGCGTTCCTGCGCTGCCCGGAGAGCGGTGCCAGCGCCGTCCACAAGGCCGCCCTCACCGACCCCCGCTACACCTCGACCGCGATGACCAGGGCGTTCAGCGGACGTCCCGCGCGCGGCCTGATCAACCGCTTCCTCACCGAGCACTCGGGGGACGCGCCCGCCGCCTACCCGGACGTCCACTACGTGACGGCGCCCCTGCGCCGCGCGTCCGCCGCCCAGGGCAACGCGGACAGCGTCAACCTCTGGGCGGGGGAGTCGTTCGACAAGACCACCGAAACCCCCGCCGCCGACCTGGTGGCCGCCCTGGCCCCCGCCTGAGACGGTCCCGCCGCGCGGGGCGCCCGACGGAAATCCAGGTGCCGGACGTCCGGATCCATGCCACGCTCGAACGACTTCACCGCCCCCGAGGAGCCCCTCGATGAAGGACCTTGAAGCGCGCATGCGCGCCCGCGAGTGGTTCCACTCCCTGACCCTGCTCCCCGGCGCCTGGGCCGTCGTCCGCGTGGACGGCCGGTCCTTCTCCCGCTACACCGAGGCCAACTTCGACAAGCCGTTCGACGCGCGCTTCTCCGACCTCATGGTCGACACCGCGGCGACCCTCCTCACCGAGCTCGGCGGACGGTACGCCTACACCGAGAGCGACGAGATCTCCGTCGTCCTCGACCCCGCCTTCGACCTGTTCGGCCGCGAGGTAGAGAAGCTCGTCTCGCTGTCGGCGGGCATCGCCACCGCCGCCTTCACCCACGCCGCCGGAACACCCGCCGTCTTCGACGGCCGCGTCTGGATGGGCACCTCCCTCGACGACGTCGTCGGCTACTTGATCTGGCGCCGGGCCGACGCGGCGCGCTGCGCCGTGAACACCTGGTGCTACTGGACGCTCCGCAAGGAGGGGCTGTCCGCGCGGAGGGCGAGCCGCGAGCTGGAGGGGACTTCCGCCGCCGACAAGAAGAAGCTGCTCTTCTCGCGCGGCGTGAACTTCAACGAGGTCCCGGCCTGGCAGCGAGAGGGCATCGGCCTCTGGTGGGAGACGTACGAGAAGACGGGCCACGACCCGGTCCGCGACACGTACGTGACCACCACCCGCCGCCGGATTCGCACCGAACGCGACCTCCCGCACGATGACGCCTACCGCGACCACCTCGGAGCGGTCCTGCGGCCGCCCGCCTGACGACGCCTCGGCGCTCCAGTCCCACAGGGCCTGGAGCACCGGGCCCAGGCGACGGCCCTGCGGAGTGGGCGCGTAGCGCGTGCGCGGCGGCCGGCCCGCCCTTCTCTGCCGTTCGAGAACGCCCGCCTGGGCAAGGTGCGCACCGGACGGCCGCTGGCGCTACACCGTCGGCATACCTTTCGGCACGGCCGCGACCGGCGGGCAGCCGTCGTTACCAGCAGAGATGTGCGAGGAGGAGGTTTCCGGGAAAAACTCGTGGGGGTTGGCCCAGGCCGTGTTGATCCGACCGTCCTCCGTTCGACCTAGGGGTGAGAGGGTCCCGCGGAGGGACCCGAAGGACAGGGAGACAGCGGACATGAAGTACATGCTGATCATGCGGGCGACCGACGAGGCCTACGCGGGCATGGCGGACACCGACCACACCGAGATGATCGAGACCGTGGGCCGGTTCAACGAGGAGCTGATCCGGGCCGGCGTGCTGCTCGCCGCGGAGGGCCTCGACGACCCGTCCGAAGGCGTGGTCGTCGACCACTCCTCCGAGCCGCCCGCGGTCACCGACGGCCCCTACGGCGAGACCAAGGAGCTGTTCGGCGGGTTCTACATCCTCAACGTGGCCTCGAAGGAGGAGGCCGTCGAGTGGGCCAAGCGGGCGCCGGCCGGTCCCGGCTTCAAGACCGAGATCCGCCGCGTCCCCACCATCGAGGAGTTCCCGCAGGACAACGAGTGGATCAAGAAGGAGCGGGCCTGGCGCGAGGCCACCGGCCAGCTGTGATGGGCGACCCCACCGGCCGCGAGGCCGTCGCCGCCGTCTGGCGGATCGAGTCGGCGCGGATCGTCGGCGCGCTCGCCCGCTACACCGGCGACTTCGCGCTGGCCGAGGACCTCGCCCAGGAGGCGCTGGCCGAGGCGCTCGTGACCTGGCCGCGCGACGGCGTCCCCCGCAAGCCGTCGGGGTGGCTGCTCACCGTGGGCCGGCGGCGCGCGATCGACGCGTTCCGCCGCCGCTGCGCCCTCGACGAGCGGTACGCCGCCCTCGCCCACGACCTGGACGAGGGCGGCGCCGCCACCGGACGCCCGCCCGAGAAGGACGACGACGTGCTCTGGGACCCCGACCAGATCGACGACGACGTGCTGGCGCTCATGTTCGTCTCCTGCCATCCCGTCCTGTCGCGGGAGGCCCGGATCGCGCTGACGCTGCGCGTGGTCGGCGGCCTGACCAGCGACGAGATCGCCCGCGCCTTCCTCGTCGCGACCGCGACCGTCCAGGCCCGGATCACCCGCGCGAAGAAGACCCTCCGCGCGGCCAGGGTGCCGTTCGGGGTACCGCCGGCCGCGGAGCGGGCCGAGCGGCTCCCCTCGGTCCTCAACGTCGTCTACCTGATCTTCACCGAGGGCTCCACGGCCAGCTCGGGCGGCGCGCTGATCAGGTTCGACCTCGCGGGCGAGGCGCAGCGCCTGGCCCGCGTCCTGGCCCGGCTGATGCCGGACGAGCCGGAGGTCCACGGCCTGCTGGCGCTGCTGGAGCTGACCGCCGCGCGCTTCCCCGCCCGCACGGCCCCGGACGGCGGGCCGGTGCTCCTGGAGAACCAGGACCGCACCCGCTGGGACGGCGCCGCGATCCACCGAGGACGCGCCGCCCTGGCCCGCGCCGAGGAGGCAGGCCGCGGCCTGGGCCCTTACGGCCTCCAGGCGGCGATCGCCGAATGCCACGCCCTCGCCCCCTCGGTCGCCGAAACCGACTGGGACCGCATCGTCCTCCTCTACGAGGCCCTGGGCCGCCTGGCGCCGTCCCCGGTCGTGGACCTCAACAGGGCCGTTGCGGTCTCCATGTCGAAGGGCCCGGCCGCCGCCCTCCCCGTCGTGGACGACCTGGCGGCCTCAGGCGCCCTGGCGAACTCCCACCTCCTCCCCAGCGTCCGGGGCGAACTCCTCACCCGCCTGGGCCGCCCCGAGGAGGCACGAACCGAGCTGGAGCGAGCCGTCGAACTGGCAGCCAACGAACGCGAACGCGCCCTCCTCCAACACAAACTCACCGCCCTCCCTGAAGCCGGAGCCCGCTCTGTCACTCAGCCGGTCTCGTCATGAAGGCTTCTGGTACCACACCAGATGGCAGTCGATGTCGTTTGTGACGAAGTGTTTCGCCCCCTCCATCACCAGTCCCCGCTGGCAGCGGATGTGTGCCTGCGGAGCATGCCTCTCGGCGATGATCTTGTCGGTGAACTGGCCGTACGGCGTTCCGTGCTGGGCCTCGCAGTTGTCCGCGTAGACCTCGGTGAAAGGCATGGTGGGAAGTCTGAGGGTCATGAGGTCGTCGCAGACGTAGTCGGGAGAGGGAGGGATGGAGGACGGGTCGGCGTGTGCGATGGTGCCCGTGACCGCCTGGGCGGGGGGTGCGGTCGACACCACTGCGGCGGCGGGGATGGCGGTGGCCAGCAGGGCGGCGGCCATCAGCCGGGAAACGCTGGACATGCGGGGAGCGCGGGTCATTGGCAGTCCTTCCTTGCGCGAGGGGTTGATGGGCCACAGTTCACATCGACCGCGGCGCGCACGCAAAGTGTCCATTCAGTCACATTATGGAGTCGACTGAATCGGCAAACCCTGACGGCCGGGCGCGTGCGTGGCGGGACGACGGCGGCGAGCACGCCGCAGTCGCACTGCTCGACCGCTACTACGCCCTGATCCCCTACCTGCCGGGCAAGGCGATGGTCGCCAACCCGGCACGCCGAACCGCCGAGTCAGTCAACCTGACCGACTACTGAGGCGCGGGCCGGCCACCCGATAACCCGTTCCTCGATCGCAGCAGCGGGCCGGTCAGAACAGGCCGGGCATGTAGGGGGCGCCGTTCGCGCGGATTCCGCGGGCCACGGCCATCGCCCTCGCCGCCCCGCGCGGATGCCCGGCTCGACCGGCTCTGCGGAAGTACTCCTCGGCCCCCGCCATGTCGTCCTTGTGCTCGGACCGGACGCCGAGGTTGAACAGGGAGTCCGGATCACCCGCGGCCGCCCCCTTCTCCCACCACTCATCGGCCTCCTCGCGCCTGCCCTGGGAGTAGAGATGGTTGGCGAGGGCACCGAGCGCGCGACCGTCGCCCTTCTCCGCGGCGCGCCGCAGCCACTCTTCGGCCTCCTCCGCCCGGCCCATCTCGCCGAGTGCCAGACCGAGATTGGTGATCGCATCGGCGTGCCCGGCCTCAGCCGCGACACGGAACTGCTCGGCGGCCCCTGGCAGGTCACGGCGGCCGATGAGCAGCAGCCCGAGATTGTGCCGAGCGCCTATCTCTCCCGCCTCGGCCGCCTTGCGATACCAGCTCTCGGCCTCCTCGTCCCGGCCCTGGTCCGAACACAGGATGCCGAGGTTGAGCTGCCCGACCCGATCGCCCGCTTCGGCCGCCGCACGCCACCACCGCTCGGCCTCGCGCTCGTCCCGCTCCACGACCAGGACACCGAGCTTGAGCATGGCGCCGACATGCCCCGCCTCGGCGGCGACCCTGAACAGCCGTTCGGCCTCCCGTACCTGCCCCTGCTCCTGGAGCGACTTCGCCTCCTGGAACTCGGCCTCTCCGCTACCCGTCTCCACGCCGTCCCCTCCCGTGATCACCCTGATCGGACCGACCCGGCCCCAGAACGGTTCCCGCCGCTTCCAGTGAGGTCGTGGAGATTGCTCTGGGCGGCTCATCTGTCCCCCATCCGAGCTACCGGGAACTGTCCACCGAGCGGTGACGATTCGTGCGCCGCCGATTCCTTAGCGTTGCGGTGGTCGCAGCGTTCCGGCTGCATCTCCCGCTACACCGCCATGTGAATCACGGCGGCGATCCCCCAGGAGAAGAAGACATGATCCGCAAGATCAAGACGGCCGCCGTCGCCGCAGCGTGCTGCACTGTCGTCGGCGCGGGGCTTGCCGGTTGCGAGGACGACCCGGTGGCGGACGGGGGCCTGTTCTCCTCCGGCACACCGAAAGCCGAAGCCGACCTGATCACGGGAACCAAGAAGATCGAGGTCGGCGGCACGTCGGTGAACGTTTCCTGCGCGGGCGACGCCGTGAAGGGCAAGCCGGTCGTCGTCCTGATGCACGGAGGGGGTGACGGGCTGGACAAGCTGGCCGCCACCCAGAAGACGCTGAGCAAGGACAACCGGGTCTGTTCCTACGACAGGCTCGGCGCAGGCAAGAGCGACCCGCCGGCCGGTCCGCAGGACTTCACCAGTAGCGGCAAGGTCCTGACCGGGGTGCTCGACCGGATCGCCGGTGACGGTCCGGTCGTCCTGGCCGGACACTCGCTGGGCGGGCTGATCGCCGCCAGGTACGCACCGGACCACCGGGACAGGGTGAAGGGGCTGGTCCTGATGGACGCCACACCGCCGACGATGGTCGGGGACATCACCAAGGCGATTCCCGCGTCCGCCAAGGGGCCGGCGGCCGAGATGCGCGCACAGAACCTCGCGATCTTCCAGGGCCAGAACCCGGAGAAGCTCGTCATCACCGATGGAAAGGTCGGCTCCGCCGGGAACATCCCAGTAGAGGTGATCAAGCACGGGAAGCCGTACCTCGCGGCCGTCCCCACCTACGGGCCGCGCCTGGAGCGGTCATGGTCCGCTCGACAACGCGCGTGGCTCGCCCTCTCCAGCCGCAGCAGGCTGAGCACCGCTCCCAAGAGCGGGCACTACATCTACCTCGAACAGCCCGAGGTGGCCATCAAGGCCATCCAGCGAGTCACCTCGCAGGCCACCGACTGACCAAACGCCCGCGCCCGGCCGCAGGGTCACCCCGAGCCGACGTCCCAGCCGCGCGCTTCTGCGATCTGCTCGGCGAGATCGGCCAGCGTCGAGGACGGCCCGCCCGGGTCCCGCCCGGCGCGCAGCACCGACCGGACGGCGGCGCGGAGCATGACCTCCCGGAGGCGGGTCAGGGGCGTTGGACGGGGTGGTCCACGACGCCTGCGGCCAGGCGGATGGACTGGCTCTCGACGGCGCCCTTCAGGAAGCGCCCGCCGTCCGGCATGGTGTGGTCCCGGGCGACGGTGGTGCGGTGGCCCTGGTAGGCGTAGGTAATCGGGTTCAGGAGGATCTCGTCCTTTGCCCAGCCCTCGATGAGGAACGAAACCGAGACCGCCTTGTGCCCCGCCCCGTCCATGGCCGTCCGGTTCACGGTGACGCCGGGGATCTTCGCCATCGCGCGGTAGGCGGCGGCGGTCTGCGCCGGGGGCAGCACGCCGTTGTTCAGCAGCAGTGACCCGAGCAGCTGGAACGCGCCCCCGTTCGGATCGGCCGGCGTCTTCTGACCGCGGGCCCAGGCCAGCATCCCGTCGGGGTCGGTGGGCAGCTTGGCGACGGTGGCGTAGTCGATCGGCGGTGTCCCCCCGCCCGTGGCGGAGGTGACGAGCTTGCCGTTGTCGTACAGCGCCAAGCGCTTGCCGTCCGCCCGGACCCATTCCCGGTCGACCGTCGTCTTCAGCGGTGACCCCGGCTCGATGACCTGGCCGCGGCCGGGGACTCCGCTGCGCCGGTAACGGGTCTCGGTGTAGACCCACTGGCCAGGACGTGGTGCGGTGAACGGCTGCTTCAGCACGAACGTCGCGGCGACGTTCAGCACCTGCTGCGCCTCCGACGCCGCCACGGGCGCCGGCCGGCGCGGGCCGCCGCCGCCCGTGGCGACGACGGTGCCGGCGATGAGCGCCCCAGCGATACCTCCCGCGGCGACGAGGCGGAACGTCGTCCGGCGGGACGAGCCGGTACGTCGGGCCGTGGACGCCGTGATCCGCTCGTAGGCGGCGCGTCCGGCCGGGTCGTGGGCCGCGCCGTCGAAGGCGCCGGGCGGGCAGGGGTCGGCCGGGGCCATGATGCGGCGGACTTCGTGGAGGTCGTTCATACCTGGTGGCTCCTTTGCAGCGGGGCGGCGGGTGCGGGACGGTCGGCGGCGTCGATCTCGGCGAGGGCGGCGGTCAGGCGCCGCCGGGCGCGGTGCAGGCGCACGGAGAACGTCTTGACCGAGCAGCCCACCGCGGTCGCCGCGGCCTGTGCGTCGAGGCCGTCCCAACCGACGAGTTGGAGAACCTCGCGGTCGCGGGTGGACAGGCGGCCGAGCGCGGCGGCCATGCGGTCGCCCTCGGCCAGTCCGGACGCTGCGTCGGCGGCGGGGCCGCGCTGGTCGTTGCCGCGCAGCCGGTCCCACAGCCGGGTGCGCCGGCGGCGGCCCCGCATCTCGTTGGCCAGGACGTTGCGGGCGACGTTCAGCAGCCATGGGAACGGGCGGTCGGGCGGGATGTCGCCGCGCCGCCGCCAGGCGACCAGGAACGTCTCCGCGGCGATGTCCCGGGCCGTCTCGTGGTCGATTCGCCGCGCCGCGTACCTGAGCACATCGTCGTAGTGCGCGTCCCACAACCGGGTGAATCCCCCGTCTGGATCGGGCACGCCGGCTCCCTTCTCTCGGGTCGATGTCGCCCAGAGATGTCCGGCAGGCCCGCTCCGCCTACACCGGAACGGGCGGGAATCCTCGGGAGTCACGTGCTCGACGCCTACCAGGTGCCGTCAGTCCGTGTTGCGTAGGCCCAGGATGTAGGTCGCGGTTAGGGCGACGGCGCGGTCTTCGTCTTGTGACAGGTCTGCGAGGGCGCGGGACGCGGTGGTTCCCGGGATGTCCGCGAGGGCCTGTGCCAGCCGTCGACGGGCGGACGGATCAACGGTGCCGTGGGCGAGGCGGTCGACGAGCCCGGTGGCGATCTGGTCCGCCAGCGCGGGACGGCTCGCCAGCGTGCTCAGCGCGTCGGCCGCGTCGACGTCGTTCGCCTCCTCGACGATCATGTCGACCAGCGTCGGGACGGCGTCCTCCACTCCCCGTGCTCCGAGCGCCAGAGCCGCGTACCTGCGGATCACGAGGTCGGGGCCGGTGAGGACGTCCCGCAGCAGTGCGGTCGCCCCGTCGCTCCGGATCTCGGCGATCGACTGGACGGCGCGTCTCCGCACCTCGGCCACCGGTGAGCCGAGGCCCTCCGCCAGCGGCGCCAACGCGCTGTCGCCCGATTGCGCCAGAGCCCATCGAAGGGCTCCGGCCACGTTCGTGTCCGTCTCGCTCAGCGCTGCCTCGACCAGTGCTTCCACCGGCACCGGAACCTCCTCGACCGAGGACAGGGCCGCGCGCTGGCGCTTCCCGGCGCTTTCCGACCCCAGCGCCTGGAGGAGCGCGACGATCTGGAGGACGTCCTCCCAGCCGGCGGGTTCCGCGGCATCGATCCGGCGGAGCCGCGTGAGCAGCTCCGTCTCGCGTGCGATGCGTTCCCGCGTCCGGCGGACGAGGCCGTCGACGAGCTCCGCGGGGGCGAAGCCGGGATCATCGAGCGCACGCCCGACATCGCGCAGCGACAGTCCCAGCGACCGCAGGCTCTCGATGTGGAAGATCCGCCGGATGTCCTCGCTGGAGTACTCGCGATAGCCGGCGCCGGTACGGCCCGTCGGCCGCACCAGGCCGAGCGACTCGTAGTGCCTGAGCATGCGCGCGCTGACCCCGGACCGTCGCGCCACCTCACCGATCAACACGGCCCGTCACCCCTGCTGGCCGGTCGTGCCGAGGGCCACGATGCGCTTCGCCTCCTCGATCGCGAACGCGAAGTCGGCGTCCGGATCGCGCAGCAGGCGTTCCGTGGCGATCGCGTGCGCGCGCACGCGGGGGCCGGGAGCCGTCATCGCAGCGCGCAGGACCGGCAGGATCACCTCGCCGAGCGCGATCAGCGCCCGGCTGAGGCTCTGCTGCGTCGCGCGCTCCCCGCGCCCGAGCTGTGTCGCCAGCACCTCGGCCAACTCGGGCTCCTCGCCTTCGGGGACGAGGACGACCGCCGCCCGCCAGGCGCTCCGCGCCACCTCGTCGTCGCCGTCGGTCATGAGGTCCCGCGTGATCGCCGGCCACGCCCGCCGGTCCCCGACCTTGGACAGCGTGTGCAGCGCCTGGCTTCGTGCCTGCGCCCGCTCCGAGCGGAGTTCGTCGACGAGCTTCGGAACCGTCAGCGATGCCGAGTGGCGGGTCAGGGCCCACGTGAGCATGTCGCGCACGAAGAACTCGGGTTCGATCGCGCACCGTTCGATGAGCTTGTCGACGAACCCCGGGTCAGGGGCCGTGCCGACCGCCATCGCCGCCCGCAGCCGCACCGAGGCGTCGCTGTTCTCCAGCCCCCGGAAGGCCCGAAGCGTGTCCGCGTCCTGTTGCGGAATGGTCACCGGGACCACCTCCCTGGTCACAGTGAAGAGCTTGTCACCGTGTCAGGGTCAAGCGCGGTCGCGCATGACGGCACCTGGCGGGACGGGGTGCCCTACGGTCTTCTGCATACGGCCCGCCGGTTTGAGCCTGAGGGCGGTGTGAAATAACAGCATTTGATTACTTTCGGGGGGAACTCGTGCGCACGCTGTTGAACGTCCTCTGGCTGGTTCTGGCGGGCTTCTGGATGGCGATGGGCTACGTGGTCGCCGGGGTGATCTGCTGCATCCTCATCATCACCATCCCGTTCGGCATCGCCGCGTTCCGCATCGCGGGCTTCGCGCTGTGGCCGTTCGGCCGGACGACCGTCCCCAGGCGGGGCGCGGGCGCGGGCTCGCTGCTGGGGAACATCATCTGGATCATCTTCGCGGGGTGGTGGCTGGCCCTCGGGCATCTCGTCACCGGGGTCCTGCTCTGCATCACGATCATCGGGATCCCGTTCGGCATCGCCAACTTCAAGCTGATCCCGATCTCGCTCACCCCGCTGGGCCAGGAGATCGTCCCGTCGGACAGCACCACGGCCTTCTGAACGACCGCCCTTCAAGGGGCTTCACGGGGTTCGGCGGGACGGTTACCCTCTAACTGGCGTCCACGCCGGTCGTATGTGCCTTGCTCTGGGAGAGTTCCGTCCCCACGGGACTTGTTCGGCTCTTGCACCGGCTCCTCTGTCTCCCGTTCAGCTGAGGAGTCGTCCCCGTGAAGCTCAAGCACGCGCACCCCGAACACGGTCCCTTCAGACATGCGGCCGGTGCCGCGCTGGCCTCCGCCGCCGCGGCGGCCGTCCTGTCGTTCGGCACGCTGGTCGCGGTGTCAGCGCCGTCGTCGGCCCAGCTCGCGTCCGCGATCGCCTGCACGTATCCGGCGTGGGCCGAGGGCACCTCCTACAAGGTCGGCGACAGGGTCGTCCACAGCGGCCACGGCTACGAGGCGATCGTCGCCCACACCGCCTACCCGGGCGCCGGCTGGAACCCCGCGTCCACCCCCACGCTGTGGCGTGAGCTGGGCACCTGCGACACCTCGGAGCCCCCGACCACACCCCCCACCACCCCGCCCGGCGGGGACGAGACCTGCGCGGTGAAGTCCAAGCCCGCCGGCAAGATCCTTCAGGGCTACTGGGAGAACTGGGACGGCGCGTCCAACGGCGTCCACCCGCCCTTCGGCTGGACGCCGATCGACAATCCCGTGATCAAGCAGCACGGCTACAACGTGATCAACGCGGCGTTCCCCGTCATCCGCTCGGACGGCACCGTCCTGTGGGAGGACGGCATGGACTCGACGGTCAAGGTCTCCACCCCCGCCCAGATGTGCGCGGCGAAGGCCGCGGGCGCGACCGTCCTGATGTCGATCGGCGGCGCCGCCGCGGGCATCGACCTCAGCTCCAGCAGCGTCGCCGACCGGTTCGTCCAGACGGTCGTGCCGATCCTGAAGAAGTACAACTTCGACGGTATCGACATCGACATCGAGACGGGGCTGTCGGGCAGCGGGAACATCGGCCGGCCGTCGGCGTCGCAGTCCAACCTGATCCGCATCATCGACGGCGTCCTCGGCCGGATGCCGTCCAACTTCGGGCTCACGATGGCACCGGAGACCGCGTACGTGACCGGCGGCAGCGTCACCTACGGCTCCATCTGGGGCGCCTACCTGCCGATCGTCAAGAAGTACGCGGACAACGGCCGGCTGTGGTGGCTGAACATGCAGTACTACAACGGCAGCATGTACGGATGCTCGGGCGACTCCTACTCCGCCGGGACGGTCGAGGGTTTCGTGAAGCAGACCGAGTGCCTGGACAACGGCCTCACCGTCCAGGGCACCACCATCAGGGTTCCCTACGACAAGCAGGTCCCGGGCCTTCCCGCGCAGCCGGGCGCGGGCGGCGGCCACATGTCGCCGGGCCTCGTCGGCCAGGCGTGGAACCACTTCAACGGCCGGTTGAAGGGCCTGATGACCTGGTCCATCAACTGGGACGGATCGAAGAGCTGGTCATTCGGCGACAACGCCCGCGGGCTCCAGGGCCGCTGACGGCCTGACCCGGGGCGGGCCCGGCGGCGTCCGCCGGGCCCGCGCCCCGGGCTCGCCCTCCTTGACATTGACGGCGGTGTCAAGGAGTAACGTCGGCCGCGAAGGCGAGGAGGGCCGATGCGGATCGGGGAACTGGCCGCCCGCGCGGGCGTGAGCACCCGCATGCTGCGCTACTACGAGAAGCAGGGGCTGCTGCCGGCGCGGCGCGCGGCCAACGGGTACCGCGAGTACGAGGAGTCCGACCTGCGGCTCGTCGCGCAGATCCGCGCGCTGCTGGAGGCGGGCTTCACGCTGGACGACACGCGCCCGTTCCTCGACTGCCTGCGCGCCGGCCATGCCGACGGAGCCGCGTGCCCCGAGTCGGTCGCGGTCTACCGGCGCGGGCTCGCCGAGATCGACGCGGAGATCCGCGCGCTCATCCGGCGCCGCGCCGAGGTGGCGGGCCGCCTCGCCCGGTCCTGCCCCGGCTGCGCGCCGGGTCCTCAGGAGGTCCAGGCGGTGCCGGTCAGGCGTTCGTAGACCTCGGTGTAGCGGGCGCGGGTGGCCTCCACGACCTCGTCGGGGATGGCGGGGCCGGGCGGGGTGCGGTCCCAGTCGAGCGTGCTGCTCCAGTCGCGCACGAACTGCTTGTCCAGGGAGTGCTGCGGACGGCCGGGCACCCACTGGTCGGCGGGCCAGAACCGGGACGAGTCAGGCGTGAGCACCTCGTCGCCGAGGACGAGGGCGCCGTCGGCGGCGCGGCCGAACTCCAGCTTGGTGTCGGCGATGATGATGCCGCGCTCGGCGGCGAGGGCGGCGCCGCGCTCGTAGATCTCCAGCGTGACGTCCTTGAGGCGGGCGGCGGTGTCGTCGCCGATCTCGCCGACCACGTCGTCGTAGGTGATGAACTCGTCGTGGCCCTCGGTGGCCTTGGTGGTCGGAGTGAAGATCGGCTCCGGCAGCCGGGACGCCTCGGTCAGGCCCTCCGGCAGGGCGATGCCCGAGACCGTGCCCGACTTCTGGTACTCCTTCAGGCCGAGCCCGGCGAGGTGCCCGCGCGCGATCCACTCGACGGGGAGCATGGTGAGGCGGCGGCAGCGGATGGCGCGGCCGGCCCACTCCTGGGGCACGTCGGTGGCCGAAACGACGTGGTTCGGAATGATGTCGGCGAGCCGCTCGAACCACCAGAGGGACAGCTGCGTGAGGATCTTCCCCTTGTCGGGGACCGGGGTCGGCAGGACGACGTCGTAGACGCTCACCCGGTCGGACGCGACGAGGATCAGCTCGTCGCCGTCCGCGTAGACGTCCCTGACCTTGCCCGAGTGGACCAACTCCATGACGCTCCCCATCTAGCCGCCGTGCCGGTAGGAGTCTTCCACAGCGCCGCCCCGCCGCCTGACGGCGGCTCCGGCCCGATCCGGGCGTTCCGCGAGCTGTTCGGGCCGCAGTAGCACAAGATGGGACGAATGGGGCAGCGGTCTCCGGGTACGGCGGCCATGAATCCGTACAGGGAGTTTCGCCGATGAAGGACCGCGTATCGCCCGAGGTGGAGCTGGCATGGGAGGACTTCCACCGGCTCGTGAACATGACCTCCGACGAACTGCGCACCTGGTTGCTCACGGACGCGTCCGGCGAGGAGGCGTTCCCGGCCGGCGGCCCCGGTCCCGGGGTGTCGGAGCTGGGAGCCCGCGTGGTGGACGTGCTGCGCAAGCGGAAGGTCGACCTGACCGAAAGTGACGGGGAGGTGATGCAGGAGGTCGTCGACTACGTGGAGGACCGGTTGGAGCAGCGACCGTCGAACGCGGAACGGGACGAGGAATGGCGTCACGCGCTGATGAGCGTGGGGCACGACCCGCTGCGTCCCGAACCGTCCAGCGCATAGGAGGCGAGAGCATGCCGAACCCGCAGCAGCCCGAGATCAGGCGGTCCGGGAGGACCGCGGTGACGGACGAGCCCGCGCCCGAGGCCACCGACCCGAGGTCGGCCAGGTCCAAGGGCCACGCGCACGGCACCGACAAGGGGGACCGAGGCGGCGGCAAGGGCGGCGGGACACCGCCGGACCAGCAGCCCCCGCACCCCGTCTAGCAGCAGGTCGGAGGCCGCCCCGGAGAGAGTCCGGGGCGGCCTCCGACCTGCTGCTGTGCGGTCGGGTGCTGTGCGGTCGGGTGCTGTGCGGTCGGGTCGACAACGGAAGAGCGAGGGGTGGTACGAGGGTGTTCGAATTGTCCCCCGGGCAGGGTTGGGTGGAGATCGGCGAGCTGCTGCTCGCCATGGTGCTGTCGGCCGCGATCGGGCTGGAACGAGGGCTGCGCAACAAGAGCGCGGGACTGCGCACGCACACCCTCGTCGGCGTTGGCGCGGCCCTGTTCATGCTGGTCAGCAAGTACGGATTCGAGAACGTCCCGGGGAACGTCTCGCTGGACCCCTCCCGGGTGGCGGCGCAGATCGTGTCCGGCATCGGCTTCATCGGCGGCGGGCTGATCTTCGTCCGCCGGGACGCGGTGCGCGGCCTCACGACCGCCGCCGTCGTGTGGGTGACGGCGGCCGTCGGCATGGCGGCCGGCGGCGGGCTGCCGGTGCTCGCGGTGGCGGTCACCGCGATCCACTTCCTCGTCGTCTACGGGCTGAGCGGCCTGACGAAGAGGCTGCCGCTGGAGCGGTACCGCCGGGCCGGGGTCGCGCGGATGCGGATCGTCTACCGGGACGGGCACGGCGTGCTGCGGCAGGTCCTGATGGAGTCAACGCAGCGCGGTTTCGTGATCCTGGAGGTCAACGTCGACCGCGACTACCTGCCGGACGACTCCGACCGCGGCCGTGACGAGCGCCGGGACCGGCGCGAACCCGACCGGCGCCGCCCCGGCAACGCCGTGGTGACGCTCACGCTGGAGGGGACGGGCTCGGTCCCGGAGCTCGCCGCGGTCCTGAGCGAGCTGGAGGACGTCGTCGGCGTCACGGTCGGAGCCGACCAGGACGACGACAGGGAGTAGGAGCAGGGCGCCCCGGGCGGATCAGGGGACTTCGGTCTGCGGGCTGTAGCCGTCGTCCTCGCCGCCCGGGGCCTCGGCCTCGGCGTTCGGCGGGTCCGTGGGGCTGGGCGTGTGCTCGGCCCCCACGTCCGCATCGTCCTCCTGCGGCGCCCCGGCCTCGGCGCGCCGGTCGGCGAGCGGCTTGTCCCGGTCGTCCTTGCGGTCGGTCATCGCACCTCCTCGAAGGGGGGCGGCCCGGCGGGCCGCCCAGGGTCGGTCAGCCGCGCGCCTTGCCGATGGCGTCGCGGACGCGGTCGGCGACGGCCGCCATCGGCCCGAGCGCGAGGTTCTTGGTCGGCGACTCCGTCCCCTGGTGGGGATGGGTCGGGGCGATCGCCTCGGCGGCCCTGACGGCCTTGGCCATGCCGCGCATCTGCTCGGGCGTGGCCTCACGGGCGATGCGCGGGAACTCCTCTTCCTCCTCGTGCGAGGCGTGTGCCTCAAGGTCCCGGTGGAACCTGGCGAACGTTCCCTCGAAGTCGGCGGACTCGGGGTCCATCTTCTCCAGGTCCGACAGGACGCCCTTGGCCTTGTTCTCCTCCTCCAGCCGCGCGTCCACCACGCGGGAGCCGTCGCCGGTGGCGCGCCGGGCGAACGGGTGGACGACCTCCTCCTCGGCGGTCTCGTGCACGGCGAGAAGCCTGCGCAGCCGGTCGAAGGCGTCCTTGCGGACCTTGCCGTGGTTCTTCTCCACGGTCGAGGCGAGGTGGCGGATCTCCTCGTGCTGCGCGAGCAGCAGATCGACGACGTTCTCCTGGGTGGCCTGGTCGGCCATGACACCCTCCTGTGACTGTTCGACAACTGTCGGGTTCGACTCGTGGCGGTACCCGCGGTGCGGGCTTCAACCATCAGGGGCCGCGGCGGGCTGAGTAGGGTGAGCGCATGCTGTACGGGCGGGATGGGGAACTGGCCGCGATCGACGGACTCCTCGACCGGGCCCGCGCCGGGCGCAGCGGGACCCTCGTGCTGCGCGGTGAGGCCGGGATCGGCAAGTCCGCCCTCCTCGACCACGCCGCCGGCGCCGCGGACGGGATGCGCGTCCTGCGCGGGACGGGCGTCGAGACCGAGAGCGGTATGCCGTACGCGGGTCTGCACCTGCTGCTCGGCCGCCATCTCGGCCGGATCGGCGGCCTGCCCGCCGCGCAGGCCGAGGCCCTGCGCGCGGCTCTCAACATGGGCGGCCCGGAGGCCGAGAGCGACCGGTTCCTCGTGGGGCTCGCGGTGCTGACCCTCCTGTCGGACCTGGCGGAGGAGCGGCCGCTGCTCTGCCTGGTCGACGACGCGCACTGGATGGACGGCTCGTCCGCCGAGGCGCTGCTGTTCGCCGCCCGCCGCCTCGACGCCGAGCCCATCGCGGTCGTCTTCGCGGCCCGCGACGCGGTCGCGCCGGAATGCGCCGCGCCGGAGTTCGCCGCGCAGGGGCTTCCGGAGCTGCGCCTGCGCGGCCTCGACGGGGCCGCGGCCGCCGGGCTGCTGGCCGAACGCGCCCCCGACCTGCCCGGCCACGTCCGGCGGGAGATCCTCGCCGGGGCGATGGGGAATCCGCTCGCGCTGCTCGAACTCCCGGGCCGGGGCGGGCACGGGTCGGCCTACGAGCGGATCCTGCGGTCGTTCGCCGGGCGGATCGCCGCCCTGCCGGAACCGGCACGGCGGCTCGTCCTGCTGGTGGGCGTGGACGATCTCGGCGACGCGGGGGTGGTGGTGAAGGCGGCGGCACGGTTCGCGGCCGGTGGGTCCATCGACGACCTGGAGCCCGCCGAGCGCGCGGGCCTGCTGCGCACCACGTCCGACGGGCGGCTGGAGGTACGGCATCCGCTGATCCGCACCGCCGCCGTGCGGGAGGCGACGCTCGGCCTGCGCCTGGCCGCCCACCAGGCGCTGGCGGAGGCGTACCTGGAACGCGGTGACGTGTGCCATCACGCCTGGCACCTGGCCCGCTCGGTGACGGAACCGGACGAGCACGTCGCGGCCGTGCTGGAGAAGACCGCCGAGACCGAGCGGAACGCGGGCGGCAACGCGGCCGTCGCCGCCATGTACGAGGCCGCCGCCGATCTCACCCCGGACCCGGCCGAGCGCGGCCGGCGGCTGGCCGCGGCGGCGCGGGCGTCGGCCGACGCGGGGCTGCCCGAGCGCGCGGTCGAGTTGGCGGCGCGGGCGGAGGCCGACCTGCCGGACCCGCTGGCGCGGGCGGAGCTGACGCTGATCCGGGCGTCCCTCGCCGACGAGCAGGACCGGGCGGGGGACGCCCACCGGCTGTTCGCCGAGACGGCGGCCTCGGTCACGCGGCTCGATCCCCACACGTCCGGCTACCTGTTCTTCCAGGCCGCGGCCGCCGCCGCCAACGCGGGGGACTTCGCCGCGATGGACGGCATCACCGCCGAGGGCGTGCGCCTCGGTGTCCCGAACGCGCCGCACCTGCGGGCGCTGAGCCGGGTGTTCGCCGGGCAGAACCCGCTCTCGGACGCTGATCCGGCGGACGGCGTGGCGGCGCTGCGCGAGCTGATGGCCGCGATGGGCGCCTGCTACGCGCCGCGCGACCGGATCCGCGCGGGCATGTGGCATCTCATGATCGGCGACGTGCGGGGCGCGGCCGAGGTCGCGGCGGACCTGGAGCGGCGCTTCCGCGACCGGGGCGCGATCGGGCTGCTCGCGCCCGTCCTGATGCTCCGGTCCCGCACGGACCTGCTGCTCGGCAGGTACCGCGACGTGCTGACCGGTGCGGCGGAGGGCGTGCGGATCGCCGCCGACACCGGCCAGCACCGCATCCGCGTCTACCTCGACACCAGCCTGGGACAGCTCGCCGCGATCCAGGGCGACGAGGACCGGTGCCTGGAGCTGACGGAGGAGGCGCTGTCGCGCGGCCTCCCGCCGAGCAACGTGCACGCCGCCGCCGCGCGCAGCCTGCTCGACCTCGGGCTCGGCCGGTACGACGCGGCCCTGGAACGTCTCGCCGACGTCGTCGCCGGACCCAGCCGGCAAGGCGCCATCGCCGCCCTGCCCGACCTCGTCGAAGCGGCCGTCAGAGCCGGTGTCCCGGAGCGCGCGCGGGACGCCGCCGACTGGTACGGCGACTGGGCCGCGCAGACCCGGCAGCCTTGGGCGCAGGCCATAGCGGCACGCTGCGCGGCGCTCCTGGCCCCGGACGACCCAGACCCGCTGTACTCGAAGGCCCTCGATCTGCACCGCGAGGGCAGGACGCCGTTCGAGCAGGCGCGCACCGAGTTGCTGTACGGGGAGTGGCTCCGCAGGTCACGGCGCAGGAACGACGCGCGGGCGCGGCTGCATGCGGCACTGGAGGCGTTCGAGCGGCTCGGCGCCGCGCCGTGGGCGGAACGCGCCCGGGCCGAACTGCGCGCCGCCGGAGAGAGCCTCACCGCCGGGCGGGACGACGTGGCCTCCCGCGACGACCTCGCCGCGCGGCTCACCCCGCAGGAACTCCAGGTCGCCCGGCTGGCGGCGACGGGCCTCAGCAACCGGGAGATCGGCGCGCAGCTGTTCCTCAGCCCCCGGACCGTCGGCTACCACCTCTACAAGGCCTATCCCAAGCTCGGCGTCACCACCAGAGCGGCCCTCGCCCGCCTCGACCTGGGCTAGTGCTTCGCCGGTCCGGTGCCGGGCCCGAGGCCGTGCGCGCATCGTTCCCGGTGCGCGCGGCCGCCGGGACCGGGCGGGACGGCAGCACCGCGCCGATCTTGCGCAGACGGCGAGCGCCCCGCGCACTCGCGGCCCCGCGGCCATCGCGGACACGGCGATGAACGGCCTCGCGATCAGCTCCTCGCGCGGACGAACTCGATGAGCCGATCCGCGTCCTCCCCTTCCAGGACGATCCCGAAGTCTTCGCGCAGTGTGCCCGGCAGGTCCGCAGCGGCGAGCCCGCGGGTCTCGACGCTCCCGTCCGGGCGGGTGGTGGTCAGCGTGGTCCCGTCCAGCACGTGGAGGGCATCGGATGAGAACCTCTGCGCGAAGGGCCGGGTCGTGAACGGCGAACGCGCGCTGGTCGAGACGTAGTGACTGCCCACCTCGAAGTCGATGCGGAACACCTCGTTGAGCACGAACGTGTGCCGCTGGATCCAGCCGTCCGGGCCGCGCTGGTGCATCTCCCATTCCGTCGTGCTCGGCGTCCAGGCGGTGACGGTGCGTCCTCGCCGGAGCCGGAAGCCCCAGCCGTCCTGGACGGCCTCCTCGCCGTCCACGAGCCGCAGCGGTTCCAGCGGGCCGGCGCCGAACCCCACGTCGCACAGCCACGCCGGCTCGTCCCGCGACGCGTCCGGCGGGCGGATGTGCAGGAGCGCGTGCGTGGACGGCAGGAGCCGCGCCGCCCCCAGCGTCACCCGCGCCGCCAGCGCCGTGACCTCGTACCCGAGCCTCTCCAGCACCGCTGCGAACAGCCGGTTGTGCTCGAAGCAGTAGCCGCCGCGCGGGCGCTCGACCAGCTTCGCCTGGACGGCGTCCAGCGCCAGGCCGATCGGCCGCCCGAGCATGATCTCCAGGTTCTCGAACGGGATCGACGTGACGTGCGCGCGGTGCAGGGCCCGCAGGGTATCGGCGTTCGGGGCGAGGTCGCCGTCGTGGCCGATCCGCTTCAGGTAGGCGGGCAGGTCGAGTAGCTCGCCCTGCCATCCGTAACCGAGATCCTCGCTCATGTCTCCCTTTCAGCCCGCTGATGGCGGCGTCCCCGCTGATGGCGGCTTCCCCGGCGATGACGACTTCCCCGGCGATGACGATTCGCCGGTAATGGCGACAACACCGGAGGCGCCCCGGATCCTCCCGGCGATCCGCTCGACGTCGCGCCGTTCGGCGGGCGGCAGCGCGGCGCCGGCCGCCGCGCGGAGCTCGCCCGCCTCGGCGAGCAGCCCGGCCGCGGCCGCGTGATCGCCCGCCAGGGACCGCGCCCCGGCCAGCCCTTCCAGCGCGAGCGCGATCGCGCGCGGGTCGCCGACGGCGCGCGCGGCGGCGAGCCCCTCGGTGTGCAGGGCCAGCGCGCCGGGGGCGTCGCCGCGCTCCTCGGCGATGAAGCCGAGCTGGGCGTGCGCGAACGCGAGGCCGGCCGTCCCGCCGATGCCGCGCAGCCAGGCGAGCCGGGCGCGCAGATGGGTCTCGGCGGCGTCGAGGTCGCCGCGGGCGCGGGCGACCAGCCCGAGCCCGACCTCGGCGAACTCCTCGGCCGACCGCGCCATGTGCCGCCGCGCCAGGTCCAGCGCCCGCTCGTGCAGGTCGCGGGCCTCGCCGAGGGCGCCGGTGAGGAGCGCCACGCGGCCGAGGCCGGACAGCCGGAACGAGGCCTCCGGCCACATCCGCGACTCCTCGGCCAGCCGGAGCCCGTCGTGGAGCAGCCGTGCGGCCTCGGCGTAGTCCCCGGTGATCTCGGCGCGCCGGACGAGGGAGTCGGACGCCTCCAGCCGCCCCCACGGGTCGCCGAGTTCGGCGAACAGCGCGGCGCTCCGCACCGCGTCCCTTTCCATGGAGACCAGGTCGCCGTGACCGACGGCCAGCTTGGCCCGTGTCGCGAGCGCGGCGGCCGTGAACCAGCGGTCGCCCCGCTCCCGGAAGACCGACAGGGCGCGGTCGACGCGTCGCTCGTTCACGGCCAGATCCCCGTACGCCCAATGCACGTGGCTCAGGAGCCACTCGGCCTTGGCCCTGGCGAGCGGATCGTCATGCTCGGCCAGGGCGGCCTGCCGGAGCTCCTCCGAATCGGTGCCTTCGCCGACCAGCATGGTGAAGGCGGTCAGCCACGTCGCGGCCTCGGTTCTGGCCGGTGACGCCTGCGGATGGGCGGACAGGGCCCCGGCGAACGCGCGACGCGCCTCCCCGAAGCGGCCCCGCAGGTACCAGTACCAGGCGAGCGCGTTCACCAGCCGGAATCCCGTCCCGTTGCCCAGCGCGGTGCGCAGGTTCGCGGACTCCTGGTCGAGCACCTTCAGCCAGTGGCCCTGTTCCGGCCCGCGCAGCCGTTGCGCCGCCTGTTCGGCCAGGCCGGTGTAGTGCAGGACGTGGCGGCGGCGGAAGCCGTCCTCCTCGCCCGCCTCCCGCAGGCGTTCCAGGGCGTAGGCGGCGACCGACTCCAGCAGCCGGTACCGGCCCTCCTCCGTCCGGACGACGAGGGAGCGGTCGACCAGCCGGGCGAGCACGTCGGCGCCGGCGTCGCCGACCGCCTCCGCCGCTTCCAGCGTGCAGCCGCCCGGGTGGACGGCGAGGCGCCGCAGCGCGACCCGCTCGGACCCGGTGAGCAGCTCCCAGCTCCAGTCGATCACCGCGCGGAGCGTCCGCTGCCGGGCCGGGCCGCCGTGCCGCCCGGCGGCCAGCACGCGGAACCGGTCGTCCAGCCGCGCCGCCAGCTCCCGCACCCCGAGCGCGCGGACGCGGGTCGCCGCCAGTTCCAGCGCGAGCGGCACCCCGTCCAGGCGCCGGCAGATCGCCGCGACCCACGGCGCCGTGCCGGTGTCCAGCGCGAAGCCGGGGGACGCCGCCGCGGCCCGCGCGACGAACAGCCGGACCGCGCTCGACTCCCGCAGCACGGCCGGCGCGGTCCCGTGACCCGGCAGGTCGAGGGGCGGGACGATCTGCAGCCGTTCCCCCGCGATCCCCAAGGGTTCCCGGGACGTCGTGAGGACGCGCAGTCCGGGCGCGCCGGCGAGCAGCCGCCCGGCGAGCTCGGCGACGGGTTCGAGCACGTGCTCGCAGTTGTCCAGGACGAGCAGCGCCCGCCGTCCCCGCAGCGCGTCCGCGAGGGGGCTCCCGCCGGACTCCTCGCGCAGCCCCAGCGCACGGGCGACCTGCCCGGCCACGTCGTCGGGCGCGGTCAGCTCGACCATCCACACCCCGTCGGGGTGGTCGGCGAGCGACCGGGAGGCGATCTCCACGGCCAGCCGGGTCTTGCCGACGCCTCCCGCCCCCGTGAGCGTCACCAGCCGGTGCTCGGCGAGCAGGGCCCGGCCCCGCTCGACCGCGTCCTCGCGCCCGATCAGCTCGTCGAGCGCGGCGGGCAGCCGGGGGGCGGGCCGCGGCGGCGGCGCGGGCCCGTCCGCGAGCATCGACCGGTGGAGCGCCGCGAGCTCGGGTCCCGGGTCGGCGCCGAGCTCCTCGGCGAGCCGCTCGCGCAGCGCGTGGTAGCCCGCGAACGCCTCGCCCTGCCGGCCCGCGAGGTGCAGGGCGCGCAGGTGGAGGGCGTGCAGCCGCTCGCGCAGCGGATGGCGGGCCGCCGGCGCGGCCAGCTCGGCCGCCACCGCCGCGTGCTCGCCGAGGTCGAGCCGGGCCTGCGCGTGCCGCTCCAGCGCGACGAGCCGCCCTTCCTCCAGCTCGATGATCGCGGTGCGGGCGAACTCGGCGTCGGCGAAGTCGGCGAAGGCGGGGCCGCGCCACAGCGCGAGCGCGTCGCCGAGCAGCCGCTTGCGGGCGAGGGGATCGGCGGTCTCGCGGCCGAGCGCCGCCGCGAACCGCGCGGCGTCGACCGCGTCCGGACGGGCGTCGAGCGCGTAACCGGGCGGACGGGCGGCGACGAGCCCCCGGCCGCCCGGCTCGCCCTCCTCCAGCGCCCTGCGGAGCTGCGAGACCCGGGCCTGGAGCGTTCCGACCGGGTTCCGGGGCGGCCGGTCGCCCCACAGCGCGTCGATCAGCCGATCGACGGACACGGGGCGGCCGGGACGGGTGAGCAGGACGGCGAGCAGCGTGCGGACCTTGGCCTCCGGCACGCGCACGGGCGCCCCGGCGTCCGTCCACACCGCGAGCGGTCCCAGCACCCCGAATCGCACGGCGTCCAGGGTAGCCACCGCTACGGACGGACCCGCAGCACGTCCGTAGCGGCCAAGACGAGGGTGGCGGAAACACCACACCCCAGGAGGACATGTGAAATCCCCGGTAACCGTCTTCGGTCTCGGACCCATGGGCGCGACGATGGCCAGGAGGTTCCTGGAGAACGGCCACCCGACCACGGTCTGGAACCGGACGGCGTCCAAGGCGGCTCCCCTGGTGAAGGAGGGCGCGACCCTCGCCCCCACCGCCGCCGATGCCCTCGCGGACTCCGAGCTGGTCGTCGTCAGCCAGACCGACTACAAGGCGATGTACGACTCGCTCGACGGCGCGGACCTCCAAGGGCGCGTCATCGTCAACCTCAGCTCCGGCAGCCCCGGCGAACTGCGCCGCGCGAGCGAATGGGTCGCCGAGCGGGGCGGCGTCCTGCTCACCGGCGGCGTCATGGTGCCTCCGCCGGGCATCGGCCGGCCGGGTGCATACGTCTTCTACAGCGGTCCCGAGGAGGCATTGGCCCGCTACCGCGAGACCTTGGGGGAGCTGGGAGACGTCACGTTCGTCGGCGGAGACCCGGGCCTGTCGATGCTCTACTACCAGGCGCAGCTCTACCTCTTCTGGTCGACCACGACCGCCTACATGCACGCCGTTGCCCTGCTGGGCACTGCGGGAGTCTCCGCCCAGGAGTTCCGTCCGTTCGCCACGTCCCTGCTGCTCGACCTTGGCGGCGACGGGCCGATGGGGTTCGTCAAGCACCTCACGGAAGAGATCGACGCCGCCGTCTCCCCGGGCGCGGACAACACCCTGCGCATGCAGGCCGTAGGCGCCGACCACGTCGTGGAGGCCGCCCGCGAAGCCGGGATCTACGCCGCGGGCCCGGCCGCTCTGCGGGATCTGTTCTGGCGGGCCGTGGACGCCGGTCACGGCGAGGACGGGCTGTCCGCCGTCATCGAGGCGGTTCGCCGCCCGTGACCAGCGGGAGGCGGAGGACGAACCTGGCGCCGACGCGGGAGTCGGCGATGCGCAGGGAGCCGCCGTAGATCTCGGCGATCTCGCGCGCGATGGGCAGGCCGAGGCCGGTGCCCTGGGGGTCCCGGGCGCGTGACTCGCTGAGGCGGGCGAACCGCTCGAAGACGCGTTCGCGGGCCTCCTCGGGGATGCCGGAGCCGTCGTCGAGGACCTCCACGACCGCGTCGCCGCCGTCGCGCGCCACCGTCACCCCGATGCGCGACTCGGCGTGCCGCTCGGCGTTGCCCAGCAGGTTGCCGAGCACCCGGCTCAGCCGCACCGGGTTCGCGCGCACGACCGCGCCGGGCTCCAGGCGCATGCTGATCGGGACCTCGCCGGCCCGGAGGCCGACCTCCCTGCGGACCAGGGCGGCGAGGTCGACCGGTTCCACGGGCTTCGGGGTGCGGGCGTCGAGCCGGGACAGCTCCAGGAGGTCGGCGACGATGTCGTTCAGGCGCCCCGTGTCGCGGAGCGCGTCGCGCACCATCGGCTTCCAGTCGGCGTCGTCCGGCTCGCTGAGGGCGACCTCCAGCCGCGTCCGGAGGCCCGTGATCGGGTTGCGCAGGTCGTGGGAGGCGTCGGAGACGAAGCGGCGCTCCCGGGTCGCCGCCTCCTCCAGCCGGTCGAGGGTGGCGTTGACCGTCTCGGCGAGGTCGCGGATCCCCCCGGCGGCCTGCGGGACCGGCACCCGGTGGTCCAGACCCCGCGCGTCCAGGTCGGCCATCTCGGAACGGATCAGGTCGACCGGGACGAACGCCTGCCCGATCGTGTGCCACGTCCACCACGCGATCAGGCTGAGCAGCACGACCAGCAGGCCGAAGAGGCCGAGGGGCAGCAGCCACACGTTCAGCAGGCCGGGCAGCGGGGCCGCGGCGATGACCATGACGTCCGCGCCCCACGGGGACGTGCGGATGCGGAGGCCGAACGCCCACACGCACGTGTCCAGGAAAGCTGGGCAGACCCGCTGGTCGATCAGCAGTTCGCCACGCGCCAGGTCGGCGGTGGCGAGCGCGGGACGCCCGCGGATCGCGTCGCCGGCGGCCACGACCTTTCCCTCCGGGTTCACCACCTGCACCATCGGCGCCTCGTCCGGGCCGACGTCGAGGACGCCGGGGTTCCTTTCCCTGGAGAGGTCGAACGCGATCCGTTCGGCGGTCCGTTCCGTCTCGCGCCCCACCCTGTTCTCCGCCCAGTCCCGCGCCAGCAGCAGCATCAGGACGAGCGCCAGCACCAGGATCAGCGCCGACGCCACGACGGTGATGAGCGTCGCGCGCCCGCGGACCGAGAAGAGCAGGTGCCTGCCCCGCAGGCGGGCGTGATCCCGCTTCTCCGTCGTCACCGTGGACTCCCGGAACCATACACACCGTCACCCTAAGTCACTCAGCGTGAGATGCTCGCGGCGCGTGCGGCACCGGATCGGGTGCCGTGAACAGGACAAGGCCCGCGATCCGTATATCGAGGGTGACGGGCCGTCTTCCGGACGTGAGGGCGGCCGGGACGGGGAGGCGGTGCTGTGGTCGGGACGCGGGACCGTGTGGTGATGGGCGAGATCACGTTGCCGGGCGTGCGGCGGTCGGTCGGCTGCGCGCGCGGCTTCGTCCGGAGCGTGGCGGCCGGTCATCCCACCCTGGACGACATGGTCCTGGTGGTGAGCGAGACGGTCGCGAACGCGATCGCGCACACGGCGTCCGGGCTGGAGGGCGGGGTGGTGAGGGTCGCCGTCCTGGCCGGGGACGGGGGGTACACGCTTGAGGTCGCCGACGAGGGGGCGGCGGGCGGGCGCCCGCACGTGAAAGGCGGGCCCGCCGAGGACGAGCACGCGGGGGAGGGAACGGGCGCCGAGTCGGGACGCGGGATGCGGATCGTGGAGGCGCTCGCGTCGCGGTGGGGGTTCCGGACGGACGGCGCCCGGACGGTGGTGTGGGCGGAGTTCCCGGCCCCGGCGCTGCCGCCGGCCCCGGGCACCGCGACGCGGCGCGGCGCCCGGGGCCGGGTCGGTGGAGCGCCGGTCAGCGGCCCCGGTTGAGTTGCCGGGTCGGCATCTGCCGGGCGTTGCGGCGGTTGTTCGCGAGATTGGCCGACCGGAAGTCGGAGTTCTTCCGCTTGCCCTTCTTTCTGGATTTGGCGAAGGGGTCGGCGTTCATTGCGGGGTTGGTTTCATGGTTCATTGCACGCATGAAGAGATCGCCTCCGGGCACGTCTGAATTCGGCCGTGGAAGGCCGCGGGGAGATGGGGAAGGGCGCGCCGCATCGCCGCAGGACACCGGTGTGCCCGTGCGAAGGAGGAGCGCCGTGGGAGGAGGACGGGAGCGGGCCCGCGGCAGTACCGGGGGCGGCTCAACCGCAGAAAGATCAAAGCTTCATGGAGAATAGTTAGCCATAGGTCCGGGCGGCGTGTCAACCGTCAATTCCCGCCGGTCGTGAACCCGAAGGCGGGGAAACGGCGATACATGCCGGGAGGCTCCATGAAGCTGCTTGCTTGGGTCGCCGTCGCGGCGGCCGCGATGATGGTGGCGGGCGGCCTGTCCGCGTACGGGTACTACTGGCGGCTGCAGAACGCCGTCCAGCACGAGGACGCCGACCGGATGATCGGCGGGAACCGGCCCAGGAAGCTCAACGGCGCGATCAACATCTTCGTGCTCGGATCGGACACGCGCGAGGGCGCCAACGCCCGGTACGGGCGGGGCCTGCGGGGAAAGCCGCCCGCGTCCGACACGATGGTGCTGCTGCACCTGTCGCCGGGCGGCGGCCAGGCGATCGCCGTCAGCTTTCCCCGCGACCTGATGGTGCCCATTCCGGCCTGCACCCGCGGGGACGGGACGAAGGCGCCGGGCAGCGGCACCGCCATGCTGAACGAGGCGATCGCCCATGCGGGCCCCACCTGCACGGTCCACACCGTCGAGCAGCTCACGAAGATCCGCATCGACCATTTCGTGCAGGTGGACTTCGTGGGCTTCAAGCGGATCGCGACGGCGGTCGGCGGCGTGCCCGTGTGCGTGACGGCCGACGTCCACGACGAAAATTCCGGGCTGACCCTCACCAAGGGCGGCCACCGGCTGGAAGGCGAGGACGCCCTGGCCTACGTCCGCAGCCGCAAGGGCTTCGGGAACGGCAGCGACACCGAGCGCATCCGGCGGCAGCAGCACTTCTTCGGCGCGCTCGCCAAGGAGGCGATGAGCGCGGGCGTCCTCACCGATCCGGGGCGCCTGAACGCGCTGCTCAGAGCCACGGCCGAGTCGCTCACGACCGACAAGGGGCTGACCGTCGCGGAGATGCTGAAGATCGCGCAGGGCATGCGCGATCTGGACGCGGGGAAGCTGCGCTTCGTCACCGTGCCGTCCGGGCCGTACCCGCCGAACCGCAACCGGGTGGCGCTCTCCCGGCCCGCCGCGGACGAGTTCTTCGACGCGCTCCGCAAGGACGTGGTGGCGCCGGCCCCTGCGAAGGCCCCGGGCGCGCGGCCGGGGAGGGTGCGGGTCTTCAACGCCTCCGGGACCGAGGGCCGCGCCGCCCAGGTGGCGGCGCAGCTCACGGACGCCGGCTGGCAGGTCACCGGAGTCGGCAACCTCGGCTCCCGCTCGCAGGCCACCGTCGTCCGCTACGGGAGGGGCGCGGAAGCGCAGGCGAGGGCGCTCGCGGGCCTCCTGCCGGGCGCACGGGTCGCGCCGCGCGCCAGGACGGCCCCTGGCGTCGTCGACCTGGTCATCGGGACGGGCTTCACACGCGTCCGGACGTCCGGCGGCGTCCCGGTGCAGCGCGGCGAGAGCCGGGCGAGCGACGAGGTCTGCGAGAAGGTGGCGTGATGTGTGGGGTGCCCGTCGTGGACGCCATGCGGACCCGGTGACAGCCTGGAGGCATGCGCGTCGCGTTCGTGATCTATGACGGCTTCCAGATCCTGGACCTGACCGGCCCGCACGAGGTGTTCGAGGCCACCGGGCGGTACGAGTGCCTGGTCGTCGGCCGCCGGGCCGGGCCGGTGACGGCGTCCGGCGGGCTCCGCGTCCACGCGCCCTCCGGCCCGGACCTCGCGCCCGAGAGCATCGACACGCTGGTCGTGGCGGGCGGTGCCGGGGTCGACGAGGCACGGGGCGATGCGGCGCTCGTCGGCTGGGTCGCGCGCACCGCGCGGACGGCGCGGCGGGTCGCGTCGGTGTGCAGCGGCGCGCTGCTGCTCGCCGAGGCCGGGGTCCTGGAGGGACGGCGCGTCACCACGCACTGGGGCCGGGAGGAGCAGCTCCAGGTGTGAGTACAGATGAGGTGTGAGTGCAGATGACGACGTATGGGCTGCTGGTGTTCGAGGAAGCCGAGGAACTGGACTTCGTAGGGCCGTGGGAGGTGTTCACGGCATCGGCCATGGTGCGCGACCAAGGCGACAAGGCGGTGCTGGTCGCCGAAGGGACGGAGCCGGTCCGCTGCAACAAGGGCATGAGGGTGGTGCCCGACCACACCTTGGACGGCCACCCGAAGCTGGACGTTCTCCTGGTGCCCGGCGGGCGCGGCGCTAGGGAGACGCAACCGAACAACCCGTCCGTCACCGGCTGGATAGCGAAGGTCGCCGAACAGGCCGATTGGGTGACGAGCGTGTGCACCGGGTCGTTCCTGCTGCACGCAGCAGGCCCGGCCAAGGGGCGCAGGGTGGCGACCCACTGGGCCTTCGAGGACGCCCTGGAAGCTCTGGGGGACGTGACGGTCGTCCGGGACGCACGCTACGTCGTCGACGGCAACCTCGCCACGAGCCAAGGCGTATCGGCCGGAATCGACATGGCCCTCTGGCTGGTCGGACGCATCCACGGCCGCGACCACGCGCGCAAGGTGCGCCACTACATCCAGTACGAGCCCGCGCCCCCGTACATGGCGGACGACTGGACGCCGGACTCGTAGACGCCGGACTCGTAGACGGCTGGCGCGGAGACGGCTGGCGCGGAGACGGGCGAAAGCCCGCCCGATCGGAACGAACATTCAGCCATACCAGTGATGATCTTCGCTTATCGGCATAATCACCCGAATGGCGATATCGCTTCCGGTGCGGTTCCGCAGCGACGGGGTGCGGGTGGCGGTGGAGACCGACCCCCTGCACGCCCCGCTGCGCGACTTTCTCATCAATGACCTGGGCGAGGACGTCTCCGCCATAGCGCGCGCCCAGGGGCGGCTGAGCGACGGCGCGGCCCGCCCCTGGCAGGAGCAGTACCGCTACCACCGCCTCGACTTCGACGGCACGACCGTGCACGTGCGCGACGTCGCAGGCTGGGCGTCCTGCGACCTGGAACCGGCCGTCCTGCGGCGGTGCCTGGACGAGTACCTCCACCAGGTCGGCGCCCTCAAGAGCCGCCGCAGCCTGGAACGCGACCTCGGCAGGCCGGGCAACGGAGAGCCCATGGCCGCCTCCCTCGCCCTCGGTTCCGTCTCCCAGCGGACGCAGGGATGGGGACTCGTCCAGACCCCGCGCGCCGTGCTGGAGGACCTGGCCGGTCTGACCCCGCACCCCGACGCCTGCCTTCCGCACGGCGTCATGGAGACCGGCTCGGGCGCCTGCTGGGCCGACCTCGCCGTCCTGGACGAATCGGGGAAGCGCCTATGCAGCGGCACCAAGACCTTCATGCCGAAGGGCGTCGACCCGGAACGCATCATGGGCGAACTGGGAAACGCCCTGACCGAGGCACGCTTCCTCAACGGCGTCCCAGGGGCGTGGTCGGGCGTCGTCGCCGGGGTGCCGGTGCACGGCTACGTCGACCCGGAGGCCGTTCTGCGGCTCCCCTGCCGGCCCATCGAGATCGGCGGCGTCGTCCGGCGCGTCAAGGTGTTCTTCCCCGAACTCGCCGATTCCGGTGTCGACCTGGCGACCGCGGCGTCCAGCGCCGGCGCGTTCACGCCTTCGGTGTACGGGCCGCGGCACGTCCTCACGGCGTTCCTGCTCCACGACATCCAGAGCCACCGCCACCACCTGGAGGTCGTCCGGGCGGCGCGACCCGGCTGGGAGCACACGGGCAACGCCTGCCACATCCACATGGACGTCCAGACCGTCCGCCTGGAACACCTGTGGCTGCCCGGCCACACCTGCGAGGTGCCGACAGGCGAGTTCGCCAGCGTCCTCTACGAGTACGAACGCCTGACGGCAGCCTGACCCGAACGGCGGGCCGGGCGGAGCCCCAGGTTGGACGGTGCGTCGAGCACTGCGATCATTCTTGCAAGCTAGGCCACCGGGACCCCTCGGGCACATCGCCGACAGCCGGCACGTCAGGAACCAACGGGAACGGAAGGGGCGTTCGATGACCGCTTCGGGACGACTCGTCGACCGCCTCCTCGGCCTCCCCGAGCCGCCGTCCCCGCATGCCGAGTCGGCGCGGGACCTGCGGGTGCCCATGCCGGACGGGGTCGCGCTCGTCGCCGACCTGTACCGGCCGCGCGGTGCGGGGCCGCTGCCCGTCGTGCTGATGCGCACCCCGTACGGCAAACGGCAGGCCGTCGTCCGGCTGTTCGCCGGCGTCCTGACCCGGCGCGGGTTCCAGGTCGTCGTGCAGAACGTGCGCGGCGTCTTCGGGTCGGGCGGCGAGTTCCACGCCTTCCACGACGAGAAGGACGACGGCCTGGCCACGCTCAAGTGGCTCCGCGCGCAGCCCTGGTGCGACGGCAGGGTCGCGATGGTCGGCGCCAGCTACCTCGGGTTCACCGAGTGGGCCGTCGCGCCCTACGCGGACCCGCCCCTGGCCGCGATGGGGCTGGGCATCACCGCGTCCGAGTTCGCCAGCTCGTTCTACCCCGGTGGTGCACTCGCCCTGCACAACACGCTCGTCTGGTCGTCCTTGATGGGAACGCGGGAGGAGAGAAGGCGACCGTTCCACAACAGGCGCGTCCGGCGAGCGATGCGGCACCTGCCGGTAGGCGAGGCCGACCTCGCAGCCATCGGACGTCCCGAATCGTTCCTGCGCGAGGTCGCGGCCCACGCCGAGCCTGGCGACGACTTCTGGAAGGCCACCGACCACAGCGCCGCCGTCCCCGCGACCACCACGCCCACCACGATGGTCACGGGCTGGTGGGACCTCTTCCTGCGCGGCCAGCTCAGGGACTTCGCCGCCCTGCGCGCGGAGGGACGCCAGGTCCGCATCACCATCGGCCCCTGGGGACACGACGCCAAAGCCCTCCGCGCGACGCTCCACGACCAGGTCTCCTGGCTGAACGCCCACCTGAACGGTGACGAAGCCCAACTCCGCAGGGCGCCGGTAAGGCTGCACCTGCAACAGGCCGACACCTGGCTGGATTTCGACCAGTGGCCCCCGCCCGAGACCAAGCCCACGCCGCTCTACCTGTCCCACGGCCTCGTCTGGGACGAGCCGGACGCGGACCCTGCCACGTTCACCTACGACCCCTTCGACCCGACCCCGAACGTCGGCGGCCCGCTCCTGTCACCGGGCAAGGGAAAGCAGCGCGACAACGCCCCGCTCGAACGCCGGGGCGACGTGGTCGTCCTCACCGGCGCGCCGCTGCCCGAGGACCTGGACGTGATCGGGCCCGTCTCGGCGACGATCCACGTGCGCACCAGCACCGGGCAGGGCGATCTGTTCGTCCGCCTCTGCGACGTCGACCGGAGCGGCGTATCCCGCAACGTCACCGACGGCATCCTGCGCATCACGTCCACCGGGACCGTGCGCGCCGAGATCGAGATGCATCCGACCGCGTACCGCTTCCGCCGCGGCCACCGCCTGCGCGTCATGCTCGCGGGCGGCGCGTTCCCCCGCTTCGCCCGCAACCACGGCACCCCGGAGCCGGCAGGCCAGGCCATCGCATCCCGGCGCACCCACTTCGAGATCCTCCGCGACGCCGCCCACCCCTCCGCCCTCCACCTCCCCGTCTGGACCCCCTGACCCCCACCGCGGAACAGTCGCTCCTCCCGCACGAGCGGCAGCTCCACCAGCGCGAGCCCCCGCCGCGCCCAGCGCAGCGCCAGGGCGGCCCGGGACGGCCCCGCCGGGCTCGGGCCGCACCGCGACGGCGGCCAGCGTCCGCGGCACCGGCCGGCTCGCCCTGGGCGTGTCCTCCTGGAGCCGACCACCTCCTCAGGTTCGGTTCCGGGAACGACGGACCGATAGGCATGTTCGGAAAGGTGCGAGGGGGCGGATTGTCACCCGGCTGGCAGCCGGGAGGCGGCGCCCCGGCGTGTCGCAAGGACGGACCCGGGCGGCGCGGGGACGAGCGTCGCCGCATAAATGGGGATCTCCCCTCACGGGCCTCCCAGGAGGCTGCGGCAAATTCAGGTAAAGGAATCCCCGCGAACGCCCCAGCATCCGAGGGTCCCGTGCCAAAGGATCGAAGATCCTGACGTCAGGTGGACTCTTCCGATCTGACATGAAATGGTCGTTCCGCGAGCCTGGGCCGAAAAATTGACCCCGTGGGAGTCGACTTCGAGGCACGCCTGCGGAATGGTCTCCCGCATGGATTCACGTATTCGAGCCGCCTGCGGGGCGTCCGGTCCCGTCAAGTGGCTGCTGGCTTTTCTCGGCGCCCGCGAGAAGGCGCTGCGCACGCACTCCGGGGTCGCCTCCGGCCCGGCCGAGTGGCTGCTGGTCTTCCTGGAGGTCGAGCGCGCCGGGCTGGCGGCCCGGCAGCGCCCCGCCGCCCTGCCGTCCCGGCGCGGCAGGACCGAGGAGCCACCGTTCGGCCGGCTGTCCGCCCGCAGCGCGTAAGGAAGATCATGACCATCGAGATGCTCCTCGCCGCTCTCATCGGCGGCGCGATCGGCTTCGCCGAGCTGGTCGCGCGCTACCGCGACCGTCCCGTCGCGGCCCTGCTCTCCCCGGGCGGGCTGCTGTTCGTCTTCGTCAACGCCAGCGCGTCGACCGTCGCGCTGATCGCGGTGACAGCCTCCGGCTGGACGTTCGGACTGCCCCCGAGCACGCCCCCGATGAGCCTCGTGGTCGTCCGGGTGATCGCCGCGGGGCTCGGCTCCGCGGCGGTGCTGCGCATGTCGTTCGCCCCCGCGCAGGGCCGCGGCGCCGGCGCCGGGCCCGTCGCCCTCCTCAGCGGCATCCTGCGGGTCGCCGACGGCGAGCTGGAACGCAAGCGCGCGCTCAGCAGGCTGTCGCACGACGACCTGGCGGGGCTGTCGTTCGAACGCGACCACGCGGCCCTCGCGGAGCTGTGCTGCCACCTCATGCGCGAGTTCGACCTGGCCGAGGCGCAGCGGCTCGGCGGCCTGGCGGCCGAGCTGAGCAGCCGCGACGACCTGACCGACGCCGACAAGCTGGACTGCTGGGGGCTGGAGCTGACGCGGCTCGTCGGTGAGCGCGCCCTCCGGCAGGCGGCGCGGCGGCTGCGGGACCGTCCCCGCGACCAGGCCCCTCCGGCGGCCGGACCCGAGCAGCGTCCGACCGCCCCGGCCCCCGACTACCTGGCCGAGACCGCGCCGCGCCCCTCGGTCGCCAAGGCCTCCCGCCTCGCGCCGAGCGCGAACGGCAGAACGGAACGCACATCGTTCAGCGACTCCTGACACCCCGCGGAATACCGGTGCGCCCCGTCGACAGGGCGCACCGGTATTCCGCTGGGGCGGCCGGTTATTTCGGCCGGAGGGGAAGCGTCAATGCCTCGGAATCGTCGTGCGCCTCCAGCGCCGCCGCAATGCGGTGCAGCGCCTCCGCCATCGAGACGAGCGCCTGCACCTGCGCGGCGGCCATGAGATTCCCCGGCGAGGGATCGGCGGCCTGCGCCTCCGCTGCCGCCTCGCAGGCCTGCTGGTTCCACCAATGCACGTGGCGATTCTATTCGGTGACACGAATGCGGCCCATTGCGCCGCGCCGCCCCGCCGCCGGTACGGAAAAGGCTTTGCCGGCACCAGAATTGAAAGGACCCCCGCCCTGAGCACCGAACCCCGCGCCGCCCCGTCCGCCGGACGGCTCGCCGGACCTCCGCGCTGGACCGGGAAGCCGGTACGGCGACTGACGACCGCGGAACTCGCCGAGGCCCTCGAATATCTGGAAAGGCACCGCCCGGACGACGACGTCCTCGGCCGCGCCCTGGCCGCCGAGTTCGCCCGCCGGACGGCCGCCGCCGAATTCGCCCGCCGCGCCGCCGCCGACCGCAGGGACACCCTGGAGGGCGGCCCCGGCAGGGGATGGGCCCCTGGACAGCCCCGACCCGCGTGGCCGGATCTCGACGGGCGCCGCCCACCCCTGCCCCCGCGAGGACGCCCCCGAAACCCGCAGTGAGCCAGAGCGCCCCGCCCGTCTGGGGGCCAGGGGGTCGCGCGTCACATCCGTGGCCCGGGGTATAGACGCGTCATGGAGGTACGGCTGCGCAGGGTGTACGAGCCGCCGTCGACCGAGGACGGGACACGGATCCTGGTCGACCGGGTGTGGCCCCGGGGCCTGTCGAAGGACAAGGCCCGCCTGGACGAGTGGGAGAAGGACGTCGCCCCCTCCACCGAACTCCGCAAGTGGTACGGCCACGACGCCGCCAAATTCGAGGAGTTCACCCGCCGCTACGACGCGGAACTGACCGAGCCCGAACGCGCCGCGGCCCTCGACCACCTTCGGGACCTCGCCCGGCAGAGCACCGTCACCCTGCTCACCGCGACCAAGGACATCGACCGCAGCCAGGCCGCCGTCATCGCCGACAGGCTCCGCGACTCCTGACTTCCCTGACCGCCCCCTTGGGGAAGCCCCCATCTGAGGTTCCAGACGTTCGCGTGAAGCAGAGATCGACCCCACTGGCCAGTTGAGTCCACGCACTACATGGCGCCGGCGGGCGGTTCCTCCGGCCCGACCGACCGTCGGGAGAACGCGGCCCGGTCGCGGTCCGGACGGGGTTCGCTGCGGCGAGGCGTTTCGGTGCAGCCCGAAACGGGTTTTAGAGTGAGGGGGTCTCAAGGAAGGAACCTCACCATGCCCCTCGCCTCACGCCTGCCGGCCCCGCCCGAGACCATGGCCGTCTTGGAGGAGACCTACGCGGGGGTGCTGCGCCGCGATCCGGGCGAGGCCGAGTTCCACCAGGCCGTGCACGAGGTGCTGGAGTCCCTCGGTCCGGTGCTGGCCGCCCGGCCGGGCCTCGCCACCGCCAAGCTGGTCGAGCGGGTGGTCGAGCCGGAGCGCCAGATCATGTTCCGCGTCCCCTGGCAGGACGACAACGGAGAGATCCACGTCAACCGCGGCTTCCGCGTCGAGTACAACGGCGCGCTCGGGCCGTACAAGGGCGGCCTCCGCTTTCATCCCACGGTGAACCTCGGCATCGTCAAGTTCCTCGGCTTCGAGCAGATCTTCAAGAACGCGCTCACCGGCCTCGGCATCGGCGGCGGCAAGGGCGGCAGCGACTTCGACCCGCACGGCCGCTCCGACGCGGAGGTGATGCGCTTCTGCCAGTCGTTCATGACCGAGCTGCACCGCCACGTAGGCGAGCACACCGACGTCCCGGCCGGCGACATCGGCGTCGGCGCCCGCGAGATCGGCTACCTGTTCGGCCAGTACCGCCGCGTCACCAACCGGTGGGAGGCCGGGATGCTGACCGGCAAGGGCATGCTGTGGGGCGGCTCCGCCGTCCGGACGGAGGCGACCGGCTACGGCAACGTGATGTTCACGGCCGAGATGCTCCGCCGCCGCGGCGAGGACCTGGACGGCCAGCAGATCGTCGTCTCCGGCTCCGGCAACGTCGCGATCTACACCATCGAGAAGGCGCAGCAGCTCGGCGCGAACGTCATCACCGTCTCCGACTCCGGCGGCTACGTCGTGGACGAGAAGGGCATCGACCTCGACCTGCTCAAGCAGGTCAAGGAGGTCGACCGGGGCCGCGTGTCCGACTACGCCGACCTGCGCGGCGCCTCCGCCCGGTTCGTCCCGGGCGGCCGGGTCTGGGACGTCCCCGCCGACATCGCCCTGCCGTCGGCGACGCAGAACGAACTCGACGCCGACGCCGCCGCGATCCTCGTCCGCAACGGCGTGAAGGCCGTGTCGGAGGGCGCCAACATGCCGACCACGCCCGACGCCGTGCACGTCCTCCAGGACGCGGGCGTCGCCTTCGGCCCCGGCAAGGCCGCCAACGCGGGCGGCGTCGCGGTGAGCGCACTGGAGATGCGGCAGAACGCGAGCCGCGCCGCCTGGCCCTTCTCCCAGGTGGAGGAGGAACTGCTTGCCATCATGACGAGCATCCACGACACCTGCTACGAGACCGCCGACCGCTACGGCGCCCCCGGCGACTACGTGGTCGGCGCCAACATCGCCGGCTTCGAACGCGTAGCCGACGCAATGCTCGCCCAGGGCCTCATCTAGTACGCCACCCACATCCGCCCGTCGGCCCGGCGGGGGGGGGTGACGCCCTGCCGGGCCGTCATCAGAGCCTTGCGGGCTACGCTGCTGTGTCGTGCTGGAGACGCGCCTCGACACTGCTCGGATCCGGGCGGCTCGCCGGATGATCGCCCCGGCTTTCCTCGACACACCTCTGTATCGCTGCGAGGCGCTGGAGCCCGACCTCGGATGCGCGGTGAGCATCAAGCTGGAGACGGCGAATCCCGTCCGCAGTTTCAAGGGGCGCGGCACCGAGATCGTCGCCGGCCTCCTCGCCGAGAACGGCCCGCGTGCGGCGGTGTGCGCCAGCGCGGGCAACCTCGGTCAGGCCCTCGCCTGGTCCGGGCGTGCCAGGGGGCTCGACGTCACCGTTGTGGCCTCCCGTTCGGCGCCCGCGGTCAAGCTCGATCGCATCCGCGCCTTGGACGCCAGGCTGGAACTGGTGGACGGCGACTTCGACATGGCGCGCGAGCGGGCGGTGGCCATCGCGCGGCACGACGGCATCCGGCTGGTCGAGGACAGCCTGGACATCGAGACGTGCGAGGGCGCTGCGACCATCGCCCTGGAACTGCTCGGCTCCGCACCGGCGCTCGGCTCCGCACCGGCGCTCGGCTCCGCACCGGCCTCCGGTTCCGCGCCGTTCTACGAGGTCTCGCCGTCCGCCGATTCCGCACCGCCCTTCGACACCGTCCTGATCGCGCTCGGCGGCGGGGCGCTGGCCACGGGTGTGGGGCATGTGCTCAAGACCTTCGCGCCCGAGGTCGAGGTGATCTGCGTCCAGCCCTCGGGCGCACCGGCGATGACGCGCTCCTGGCATCAGCGGCGCGTCGTCACCACCGAATCGACCGACACCATCGCTGACGGCGTCGCCGGACGACGTCCCATCCCGGACGTCCTGGACGACCTCCTCCTGGTCGCCGACGACGCCGTCCTGGTCGAGGAGGCGTCGATCGTCGCCGGCATGCGGATGCTCCTCGACGGCGCCGGACTCGTGGTGGAACCGTCGGCCGCCCTCGGCATCGCGGCGATCCGCGAAGACCGCGACCGCTTCGCCGGCCGACACGTCGTCACCATCGTGTGCGGCAGCAACGTCGACGTAGACGCCTATCACCGCTGGACCCGCAGGTCTTGAGACCCGCACGCCTCGCCCGGGGCCTGTCCGCTCTCCGCGCCCTGCCCGCACGACGCGCCCGTGATTCGGCCGCCCCGAGAAGAAGTAGGAAACGCCCGGCCGCCGGGGACGGGTCATCCGAACCGTATGACCTGGCTTGGCGGTGACGAGGTCGTTGCTGGTGCGGGTGGAGGGGGCGGCTTACGGTGGCGGCAGAGTCGTCTGAACAAGGTCGTCCAGGTGAGAAGGCCGCCATGCCCGAGTCCGGTTCGTCCGCCGTCCGGTGGCGCAGGAGCAGCTACAGCCACAACAACTCTCAGCAGCAATGCGTTGAGGTGGCGACAGGGGTTCATGCGGTCAGCATCCGGGACGGCAAGGATCCCGGCGGGCCGCGCCTTACCGTGGGACGGGACGCTTTCCGGGGGCTGGTCGAGCGCGTGAAGGCCGGGAGCCTGGACTAGCCGGCCAGGTGACGCGGCTTGGCGCGGGGCAGTCGGCAGGGGCTGGCGGGGCTGGGCGGCGGTGATGCGCCACTGCCGCATCCACCGCGACACCGCCCCCGGGCTTTCCGCTCTTGCGCGCCTTCACCTGCTGATTTCGTGCGAACGCCTGCTTCCGGTCGGCCGTACTGATATCCGTTGTCCTCACGCTAGGCGCGGCCCGGTCAAGGGCGCTTCTCGATTTCTGACCGGTCGGGCGTCCGTCCTGCCGAAGGCAGGCGAGCTATGCCGCGGGACGGTTGGCGTGGGTGCTTTCCGGGGCATGCCATGGGCAGGGGGATGTCCGTTGTTATGACGTGTCCTTCGACTACCGGGGGGTTTTCGGAGATGACCGCGGGATGGTACGGGCCAGGGGATATGGACCCGTTCGAGGAGATGCTCGCCCGCTTCTTCGGGGCGCGGGCGCACCGGCGGCCCATGGAGCGGATCAGCATCGCGCGGCTGATGAGCGAGCCCGCGCGGGAGCTGGTGCGGGACGCGGCCGCGCAGGCGGCGCAGTGGGGCAGTGATGACCTGGACACCGATCACCTGCTGTGGGCGGCGACCCGCCAGCAGGGGACCCGGCAGTGGATGGCGCGGGCCGGCGCGGACCCGGACAAGATCCGGGGAGAGATCGAGGACCATGCGCGGCGCGGTGAGCCCCGCGACGTCCCGCCCGAGCTGACCCCTTCCGCCAAGCGGGCGCTGCTCGACTCGCACCAGGTGTCGCGGGCGCTCGGATCGTCCTACATCGGGCCCGAGCACCTGCTGTTCGCGCTGGCGCTGGACCGCGGGTCGAGCGCCGGGCGGATCCTCGACCACGAGCACGTGACGCCCGACTCGCTGCAGCAGGCGGCGTCCGGCGGAGGTTCCGGGCAGCCGCCGCCCGGGAGCGGCGGCGGCCAGCCGAGCGGGACGCCGACGCTGGACGAGTTCGGACGCGACCTGACCGCCCTCGCCCGTGAGGGGCGCATCGACCCGGTGATCGGGCGCGAGGACCAGATCGAGGAGACGGTCGAGGTCCTCTCGCGGCGCACCAAGAACAACCCGGTGCTGATCGGCGACCCGGGGGTCGGCAAGACCGCGATCGCCGAGGGGCTGGCGCAGCGGATCGTGGACGACGAGGTCCCCGAGACGCTGCGCGGCAAGCGCATCGTCCAGATCGACCTCGGCGGCGTCGTCGCGGGCACCCGCTACCGGGGCGACTTCGAGGAGCGGCTGAAGAAGCTCGTGGACGAGATCCGCGAGCACACCGACGGCCTGGTCGTGTTCATCGACGAGATCCACACGATCGTCGGCGCGGGCAGCGCGGAGGGCGCGATGTCGGCGGGGAACATGCTGAAGCCGCCGCTCGCCCGCGGTGAGCTGCACGTGGTCGGCGCCACCACGATCGACGAGTACCGCCGCAACATCGAGAAGGACGCGGCGCTGGAGCGGCGGTTCCAGCCGATCCTCGTGCCGGAGCCGAGCGCGGCCGACAGCATCGAGATCCTGCGCGGCCTCCGCGACCGGTACGAGGCGCACCACCAGGTGCGCTTCACCGACGAGGCGCTCGTCGCGGCCGTCGACCTGTCCAGCCGCTACCTGACCGACCGGTTCCTGCCGGACAAGGCGATCGACCTCATCGACCAGGCGGGCGCCCGCGTCCGGCTGCGCTCCACGCGGGACGGCGGGCGCCGCGAGCTGGAGCAGCGCCTCGACCAGCGGCGCCGCGAGAAGGACCAGGCCGTCGCGGACGAGGACTACGAGCGGGCCTCCGAGCTGCGCGACGAGGTCGCCCGGCTGGAGAAGGACCTCACCGCGACGCGCGGGGACGGCGGGCCGGCCACGGTCCCGGAGGTGACCACGGAGGACATCGCCGAGGTCGTCTCCCGGATCTCCGGCGTCCCCGTCACCCAGCTCACCCAGGCCGAGCGGGAGCGCCTGTCGAACCTGGAGGGTCATCTGCACGAGCGCGTGATCGGGCAGGAGGAGGCGGTCGCGGCGGTCGCGCGGGCCGTCCGGCGATCCCGCGCCGGGATGGGCGACCCGGACCGGCCCATCGGCGGGTTCCTGTTCCTCGGCCCGACCGGCGTCGGCAAGACCGAGCTGGCGAAGGCGCTGGCGGAGGCCCTGTTCGGCAGCCAGGACCGGATGATCCGGTTCGACATGAGCGAGTTCCAGGAGCGGCACACCGTCAGCCGCCTGATGGGCGCCCCACCCGGGTATGTCGGCTACGAGGAGGCGGGGCAGCTCACCGACGCCGTCCGCCGCCAGCCGTACTCGGTGATCCTGCTGGACGAGATCGAGAAGGCGCACCAGGACGTGTTCAACGTCCTGCTCCAGCTCCTCGACGACGGCCGCCTCACCGACGCGCAGGGCCGCACCGTCGACTTCCGCAACACGGTCGTGATCATGACGAGCAACCTCGGCTCGGAACTGATCACCGGCACGACCGAGATCGGCTTCGGCACGTCCGGCGAGGGCGGCGGGCTGCGCGACCGGATCATGCGGCGGCTGCGCGAGGCGTTCCGGCCCGAGTTCCTCAACCGGATCGACGAGATCATCGTCTTCCGGCGGCTGGAGGAGGGCCAGCTCCGCCAGATCACCGACCTGCTGCTGGACGAGACGCGCCGCCGCCTGCGCGCCCAGGACGTCTCCGTCACCTTCGGCGCCGAGGCCGTGGACTGGCTCGCCGGGCGCGGCTACCAGCCCGAGTTCGGCGCCCGTCCGCTGCGCCGGACGATCCAGCGCGAGGTGGACGACCGGCTCTCCGACCTTCTCCTGTCCGGCGACCTGCAGCCCGGTGGGCACGTCGACGTGTCCGCGGTGAACGGCGGCCTCCAGTTCGACGTCGCCACGAAGTAAGGGCTACAGTCCTCCTATAAACCTTACTGGAGGACGTGTGCTCATCCCGATGGCCGACTACGCGGCGGGCGTCGAGGTCGCGAACGACCTCGTCGGCACGTCGCCGGACGTCCGGGGGGCCGAGGCGCTCCGCGGGCCCGCCGACCTGGCCGACCTGCTCGCGGCGTACGACGTCGCGGTGCCGACCGCCGATGACGTCGAGAAGGTCCGCTTCCTGCGCGGCGAGGTGCGCACCCTCATGGAGTCCGGGACCGAGGACGAGGCGGTGGAGCGAGCGGCGCTGCTGGCCGGGCACGCCGGGCTCGCGCCCGTGCTGCGCCGCGATCCGTCCGGCCGGTGGCAGTGGTACGTCCCGACGGCCCGGAACGCCTCGCTCGTCGGGGAGGTGGCCGCCCTCGTCGGCGTCGCGCTGCTCGACCTTGTCCGGGCCCTCGGCCAGGGCCGTTTCCGCCCGTGCGCCGCCCCCGGATGCGGCGGCGTGTTCGCCGACGCCAGCCGCGCCGGGCGCCGCCGCTACTGCATGCCAGAGCTGTGCGGAAACAGACTCAACGTCGCCAACCACCGCGCGCGCCGCCGGGCGGGGGCCCGATGACGCTCACCGGCGCGATCCGGCTTCCCGACGGGACACCGATCCGCGGACGCGGCCTGCGGAACCCGCCTCCGGACGGCCCGGCCCCCGACTTCGGGCTCTACCTGGGCTCCGGCCGCCTCCGCCGCAGGCACGAGCCGGAGCTGAGCTGGCCGTCCGCCTGGATCGACTGGCCGGACTTCCTGCTGCCCCGGGACCGGGACGAGGCCGTCCGGCAGATCCGCGCCCTGCACGAGCGGGCCCGCTCCGGCGCCGCCGTCGAGGTCGCCTGCGGAGGCGGCGTCGGCCGCACCGGCACGGTCATCGCATGCCTGGCCGTCCTGTCGGGAGTGGCCTCGTCCGAGGCCGTCACCTGGACACGTGAGCACCACCACCCCCGCGCCGTCGAAACCCCCTGGCAACGCCGCTGGATAACCCGCTTCCCAGCCTGACCCTGTGCTCAGTCCGGAAACGCACCTCCCGGGTCGCGTGGGCTTGGCCCTCGCGTGCGGACCAGCCCCTGGGCGGGGGCCGGTCCGCACGGGAGGGCAGGCCTCATTCGAGGATCAGCTTCGCGGCGTGTTCGCCGATCATCATGCTGGGGGCGTTGGTGTTGCCGCCGATGATGGTCGGCATGATCGAAGCGTCCGCCACGCGGAGTGCCTCGATGCCGCGCACGCGCAGTTCGGGGTCGACGACGGCCCGCTCGTCGGCGCCCATCCGGCACGACCCGACGGGGTGGTAGACGGTCGTGGCGCGGTTCGGCAGCTCCTCGGCCAGGGCCTTCCGGTCGGGGTACCGCGGCCCGGGGGACAGCTCCTCCTTGACGTCCCCGGCGATGGCCTGGCAGGCCATCACCTCGCGGACGAGCTCGATGCCGTCCAGCAGCAGCCGGGCGTCGTCGGGCTCGGTGAGGTAGCCGGGGTCGATGATCGGCGCGGCGGACGGGTCCGCCGACCCCAGCCGGATCGTGCCGCGGCTCTTCGGGTAGATCAGCGTCGGCATGATCGTGAGCGCGGACCGCTTGTCGACGGCGTGCCGGGTCGGCGCGTCCTGGTTCGGGAACGGGTACGACCACGGCAACGCGTGCAACTGGATGTCGGGCACGTCGCCCGCCTGCCCGCTGCGGACGAAGCCGACCGCCTCGAACACGCTGCGGGCCACCCACGTCCCGCCTCTCGTCCACTCCTTGGCGACGCCCCTGGCGAAGTAGGGCGAGGTGCCTCTGTGGCGGGCCGTGTCCATGACGAACGTCATCGGCACGAACATGTGGTCGTGCAGGTTGTCGCCCACCGGGAGGTCGGCGCGCACCTCGATGCCGTGGTCCCCCAGATGGCCGGCCGGGCCCACGCCGGACAGCATCAGCAGGTGCGGGGAACCGAACGCCCCCGCCGACAGGACGACCTCCCGGGACGCCCGGATCGTCGCCTTCCCCCGCTTGCCGGCGACCTCGACGCCCGTGGCCCGCCCCTTGTCGATCACGACCCGCTGCACGGTCACGTTCGTCAGGACCGTCAGGTTCGGCAGGCCGTGGTCGTCCAGGTAGCCGACGGACGAGCTGTAGCGCAGGCCGTCCGCGACGCTCTGCTGGAAGACCCCCACGCCCTCCTGCTCGGCGCCGTTGTAGTCGTCGTTGCGCTTGACGCCCGCCGTCTGGACGACCGCCTCGATGAACGCTTCGGAGGCGGGTGTGAGGTCCCGCTGCCGGGTCACCTGGATGGGGCCGCCCGCGCCGCGCAGGTCGGAGGTGCCATCCTCCCAGTTCTCCATCCGCCGGTAGCTGTCGAGGACGTCGTCGAAGCCCCACCCCGTGCAGCCCTCGGCGGCCCAGTCGTCGTAGTTCTTGCGGTGGCCGCGCACGAACAGCATCCCGTTGATCGACCCCGACCCCCCGAGGACGCGCCCCCGGACCTGCGGGATCCTCCGGTCGAGCGCGTTCTTCTGCGGGGCGCTGTAGAAGCCCCAGTCCAGCCGCTTCTTCAGCTGCGGGACGTTGTGGAAGACGGCGATCAGCCCCGGCTTGCGGACCAGCGGCGTCCGGTCCGGACCGCCCGCCTCCACCAGGACGACGCTAGCCCCGGACTCGGCCAGCCGCTTGGCCAGCACGCAGCCGGCGCTGCCGGCCCCCACCACGACGTAGTCAGCGCTCCGGTCCATGTGATCCTCTCGGCGGACGCCGTGCAGCGAGGCGACCGCTAAACGAGGGCCCGCGCCTGGCCCTTGTCGGCGCCGCCGTCCCGGCCGGACGCGGGAGTTCCCGCCGGTCGGGCGACAGAAATGGGTGGCCCGATCGTAGAAGGGCGGGGACGGGCCTCCAAGGGGTGTCCCGGTGACCGGAATCTCACCCGCGCCGGCACCCGATATGGGGATCCGGGCGGTCCGTTGGCAGATCTCGCCGACCATCGGTGGGCGGTTGCGGGGAATGGTGCCGAATTCTCCGACCGCAACCAGCTGGTTCGCTTCCCTGCCTGCACTGGTCCGGCCGTGCTGGTGCGGCGCCGTTTCGGTGGTTTCCGCCGGAGTCTTGCCCGCGATCGGGCGCGGGGTTACCGTTCCCTAAATTCAATAGGAAAGTTTCCTATTCAATGGAGGCTCATGGCCCGCCCCCGCGCTCCGCCCCGTGCCCCCCCCCCGCGTTCGTCGACTGCTCCCCCTGCGGCAGGCCCTGCCGCGACGACGTTCCATGACCATCCCCATCACGCAAGGACCCCCCGCATGGAAACCACCCCCCGCACCAAGAAGACCCCCCGCACGAAGCGCACGCGAAGGATCGCCGCCATCACGGCGGGCGTCGGAATCGCCCCGCTCGTCGCCGTGGTGATCCCGGCGACCTCGGCCTGGGCCCACGGATACGTCTCGGCGCCGATGAGCCGGCAGGCCCAGTGCGCGCAGCACATCGTCCAGTGCGGCTCCATCCAGTGGGAGCCGCAGAGCGTCGAGGGCCCGAAGGGCCTGCGCAGCTGCAGCGGCGGGAACGCGCGGTTCGCCGAGCTCGACGACGACGGCAAGGGCTGGAGGGCCACGACCGTCGGCCGAACGGTGACCTTCACCTGGACCTTCACCGCCCGGCACCGCACCTCGAACTACGAGTACTACGTCGGCGGCAGGCGCGTCGCCGTGGTCGACGGCAACAACCAGCAGCCCCCGTCCACCGTCTCGCACTCGGTCGACCTCGGCGGCGTCACCGGCCGGCAGAAGGTGCTGGCGATCTGGAACATCGCCGACACGGCCAACGCCTTCTACGCCTGCGTCGACGTGAACGTCCAGTGATGCCGGTCCGCGAGGCGCGGCGCGTCCCCCTGCTGCTCGGTGCCCGGCTCGCCGGTGCTCTCCTGCTCGCGGCGGGGACGCTGCCGGCCGTCCTGCCGATGGCGTCGGCCTCCGCCGCGGACTGCGCGGCGGCGTGGAGCTCCTCCGCCGTCTACACCGGCGGTGCCGCGGTGTCCTACAACGGGCACAACTGGTCGGCGAAGTGGTGGACGCAGAACGAGACCCCGGGCCGCGCCGACGTGTGGGCCGACCAGGGGACCTGTGGCGGCGGGTCGTCCGACCCCGGCGATCCGCCCAGCCAGAGCGGGTCCGTGGTGAGCGGATCGCAGTTCGACCAGATGTTCCCGAGCCGCAACTCGTTCTACAGCTACGGCGGCCTTACCGCGGCCATGGCGGCCTTCCCCGCGTTCGCCGGCACCGGAAGCGACACGGTGAGGAAGCAGGAGGCGGCCGCCTTCCTGGCCAACGTCAACCACGAGACCGGCGGACTCGTCTACGTCGTCGAGCAGAACACCGGGAACTACCCGCACTACTGCGACGCGGGCCGGCCCTACGGATGCCCGGCGGGGCAGGCGGCCTACTACGGTCGCGGTCCCATCCAGCTGAGCTGGAACTTCAACTACAAGGCGGCGGGCGACGCCCTCGGCCTCGACCTGCTGAACAACCCGTGGCTCGTGGAGCGGGACGCGTCGGTCTCCTGGCGGACCGGGCTCTGGTACTGGATGACCCAGAACGGCCCCGGCACCATGACCGGCCACAGCGCGATGGTCAACGGCCGCGGGTTCGGCGAGACGATCCGAAGCATCAACGGCGCTCTGGAGTGCGACGGCCGGAACCCGGCCCAAGTGCAGAGCCGGGTGAACGCCTACCAGAGATTCACCCAGATCCTCGGCGTCTCCGCAGGAAGCAACCTGACCTGCTGAAGACCCTAGCCCGCCGGCGAACGTGAGCCCCCTGGCGGACAGGAGCCCCTGACGGGCAGGAGTCCTGACCGTGGAGAGCTGCCTGCGGTGGTGGTTCGCGATGGGGACTCGTCGGCGGTTGCGATCCGCTGGCAGGCGGCCCGTCGGCCGATGCAGTGACGGCCCGCGCCCGGTGACCCCGGGTGCGGGCCGTCCGGCGTTCCCGGTCGCGGGAAGGCTCGTGAGCCGTGCGGTGAAAGAGTTGTTGACGGGCCGTGGAGCGCGTCCGTACGGTCGTTGAGAAAGCGCTTTCTGAACCGCGCCGGAGCCGCGGGCGAACCGGGCACGCCGCCCGGGAACGCTCGTCCGGCCGATCCCCTGAAGGCGGTGACGATGCTTCCGCAACACGCTTGGGAGCGCTCCCAAACAGTTGGACCGGGCGAGACGGCTGCACCGGGCGAGACGGCCCTGCCGGACGAGTCCGCCCGCACCGAGTTCCACCGCTTCTTCCAGCGGCACCACCGCGAGCTGGCGCGGCTGGCCTTCCTGCTGCTCGGTGATCAGGACGGCGCCGACGACCTGGCCGCCGAGGCCCTGACGGCCGCCTGGCAGCGCTGGGACCGGGTGCGGGCGGCCGACCAGCCCCTCGCCTACGTGCGCCGCATGGTCGTCAACATGTCGCGGAGCCGGATCCGCGCCCTCGTCCGCGAGCGCGACAAGGCCGCGCGGTTGAGCGCCCGCATGGACGACCGCGTCCGCGAGCCCGACGTCCCGGCGGTCGTCGACGTGCGGGCGGCGCTCCGGACGCTGCCCCCGCGCAAGCGCGCGTGCGTGGTCCTGCGATTCGGCTTCGACATGTCCGAAAAGGACACCGCCCGCGTTCTGGGGGTCGCGGTCGGCACCGTGAAGAGCCAGACCGCCAAGGCCGTCGCCGAACTGGCCCGCCACCTGGCCGACCCTCAACTCCCCGAGCGACGACTCACCGAAAGGTAGTCCCCGGCCTGCGGTTCCGGGCGCAAGCTTGCGGTCTGGGGCTTTCGGATCGATCAGCAGCTCCGGGTGCGTGCCGTGGTGGGGGCGGCTTGAGGGGACGCGGCTCGTGGAGCCGCGCGGCAACCTTCTGGAGGCGGGCGGCGACTAGGGGGTGAAGACCCGCTCCCGGGCGGCCCCCCGCCCCGCTCCCAAGGAAGTGGTCTGTGAGATCGAAACCCTTACCCCTCGCAGGCGCCAACGACGCGAGCGTGGCCGACCTCGACGGCGACGGCCTGGGGACGACCCGCACCGGCCACGGCGACGCCCAGCATCTCGGCGACTTCGACCCCGCGCGGCCCGGCCTGGAGTACGTCAAGGTCAGCGAGTCGTCGGGCCGGCCTTCCTCGCTCTACATCGACCCCCGCGACGGGCGGGTCCTGTGGTCGACGAGCCGCCGCACCCGAGCTTTTCCTCGGGGACGGCATGTCCACCCCACCCCAGCCGCAGATCTACGTGCGGTGACAAAGGAGGAACCCCGCATGAAGACCAGAACCCTGCTCCTCGGCACGTTCGCCGTGACCGCGGGCGTGGCCGTGACCGTCGCGTCCGGCGCGTCGGGCGCCGCCGTGCCGCCCGCCGACTCCCTTCAGCCCGGCGCCGCCGTCGCGGCCGAGTCGTCGCCGGTCGGGTACGCGAGCATGAACGGCGGGACGACCGGCGGCGCGGGCGGCGCCACGGTCACCGCGACCAGCGCGTCCCAGCTCAACACCTACGCGACCGCGAGCGCCCCCTACATCATCCGGATCACCGGCAGCATCGCGGTGTCGGGCATGCAGAAGGTGGCGTCCAACAAGACGGTCATCGGCGTCGGCACGTCCGGCCGGATCACCGGCGGCGGGCTGAACGTCTCCCAGGCCCGCAACGTCATCATCCGCAACCTCACGTTCACCGGGGCGAGCGACGACGCGATCAACGTCCAGTACTCGACGAACGTGTGGATCGACCACAACGACCTGTCCAAGGGGTATGACGGTCTCACCGACGTCAAGCGCGCGTCCGACTTCATCACGGTCTCGTGGAACCACTACCACGACCACGACAAGACCGCCCTGCTCGGCCACAGCGACGACAACGCGGGCGAGGACCTCGGCCACCTGCGCGTCACCTACGTGCACAACTGGTTCGACGGCACCAACCAGCGCCACCCGCGGGTGCGCTTCGCCAACCCCGTGCACGTCCTCAACAACTACTACAGCGGCATCGGCAGCTACGGTGTCGCGTCCACCGAGAACGCCGGCGTCTACGTCGAGCGCAACTACTTCGAGAACGTCGCGCGGCCCACCTCTCTGCAGGAGGGCTCGTCCGACCAGGGCAACATCAAGGTCCTGAACAACTACCTCGTCAACTCCGGGACGCCCGTCACCCGCAACTCCGGATCCGTCGCGGCGATCCCGTACTCCTACACGCCCGAGGCCAACAGCACGGTGAAGGCGACCGTCACCGCCGGCGCCGGCGTCGGCCACGTCTGACCGGGGCGGCGGGCCCGGTCACTCGTAGGGGTTGCCGGGCCTGCCGATCCGCTGGAGGGACCGCCCGCGCAGCGTCTGGACGACCGTGGCCCGGCGCCCGGTCGCGGGCGGCTCCCACACCCCGTCGACCCGCACCCACGTGTCGGCGGGCGGTCGCGGCAGGCCGCGCACGATCACGGGGAACGGGATGGCGTCCCCCGCGCAGCACGCGACCTTCAGCCGGGTGACGCGCCAGCCGCGCTCACCCTTCGCCGGCGGGCTCACGAAGCCCGTCAGCCGTACCGGGACCCCCGCGAACGACGCGGGATCGCCCGTCTGCGCCGCGTAGGCGCGTCCGATGAACTCGCCCATGCTCATCGGGGCGGGCGTCCCCGTCCTCGGCAGCGGGGCGAAGCCCCCGGCGGGGGACGGCGGGGGCTGCGCGGCGCGACCGGCGCCGCGTGCGGCGGTGAACGAGCCGAGCGCGGGCGGCGCGATCACGAAGATCGTCAGTACGGGAAGGCAGAGCAGCCACGCCACGCCCGGACCGTGCCCGTGCCCGTGCCCGTGCCCGTGCTCCTCGTGCTCGTCATGGTCCTTGTGCTCGTCATGGTCCTCGTCGTCGCCGGTGCCCCGCCAGTCCCGGCGCAGCCCGGCGGCGCCCAGCACGACCAACGCGATCGCCGCGGCCACCAGCGGGTAGCGGAACCCGGGCCGCACGTAGTTGACGTACTCGCCGCTGCCCAGCGTGATCCACAGCATCGCGCCGCCGAGCAGGACCAGCAGCAGGTTCTGCGCGGACCTGCTCACGTAAGCAGCCCTCCGACGAGCGCGCTGACCCCCACCGCCAGGCAGAACGTCAGCGGGACGAACCGGACCGCGAAACTCCGGCCGAAGAACCCCGCCTGCAAGGCGATCAGCTTCAGGTCCACCATCGGGCCGACCACCAGGAACGTCAGCCGCGCGGTGGTGGAGAACTGCGACAGGCTGGCCGCCACGAACGCGTCGGCCTCCGAGCAGATGGACATCAGCACGGCCAGCACCGCCAGGAGCAGGACCGACACCACGGCATTGCCCGCCGCCGACGAGACCCACTCGGAGGGCACCGCGGCGTTGATGGTCGCGGCCGCCGCGGCGCCCACGACCAGGAACCCTCCGGCGTGCATGATGTCGTGCCGCATGGCCTGCCGGAACGCGTCCAGGCGTCCGGCCGCTCCATGCGCGTGCGGCCGGGACGGCACCCTGAGCCATTCGCGCCTGCCCAGCAGCAGCCACGCCCACCCGGCCAGCACCGCGACCAGCAGCGAGGCGGCGAATCTCCCCGCCACCATCTCCGGCCGCCCCGGGAAGGCGACCGCGGTGGCGACCAGCACGATCGGGTTGATCGCGGGGGCGGCGAGCAGGAACGTGAGCGCGGCGGCGGGAGCCACCCCGCGCGCCATCAGTCCGCTCGCGACCGGCACCGACGCGCACTCGCACCCCGGCAGGACCGCCCCCATCACGCCCGCGACCGGGACCGCCGCCCCCGGCCGGCGCGGCAGCACCCGCCGCCACACCGACGCCGGGACGAACGCGGTGATCGCGGCCGACAGCGCGACCCCGAAGACCAGGAACGGCAGCGCCTGGACGCACACCGCGACGAAGGTCGTTGCCCAGGCGTCCAGGGCTCGCGCGCCGATCCGCGGCGCCGCCCACGCCCGGCCGAGCACGAGGACCGCCGCCAGCGCGCAGAACGCCCACGCCGCGCGAACCCCGGACGCCGCGCCCCGTCCGCGTCCCCACTCGGCCGGAGGAAGCAGCTCCTCCTCGGCCGCCCGCAGGCCGATGCGTTCGGTCATGCGGGCCATCGTTCCAGAGCCCACCCCCGCAACGCCCCGGAGCTACGCGCGGGCGGCCGGGTCCAGGTTGTGCGGCCGAGCGTGACTAGCGCATCGCGTGGGACGCGCGGCCGCCGACTCGCTCGTCCATCTCGCCGCGCTGCTGCGGAACGTCGCCGCCCTCCTCGTGCATCTCCTCCAGGCGCATGGCGACGCCGATGGCGAAGAAGGTCGGGGCCCATTCGCCGACGAAGATGCCCCATCGGTCGGCGCGGTCCATTCCCGCCTCCTCCAGCCGTTCGGACAGCGCCCACGACGCGAACGCCAGGGCGATCGACCCGAGTCCGGCCGTGTACATGTGATGCGACTTGATGCCCCGCTTGTGCAGTGTCTTGATCATGTTCCCCCCTCGGTCGGTCGGGCCGTACCCGGCGTTCACCTGCACAAGCGCGCATTGGCCGGTCTTTGCCCACTCCGAACGCGTGGGTGTCCGGCCGCCGCGCACGGGCGGTCGGGCGGGAGGTCGCGCGGTGCGTAGCCGTCCGCCCGCTGGGTACCGCGAGGTGCGTCAACCCGATGAGCAGGGCCATGGTCCCCGCATCCGAGAGGACTCGCATGGAGAAGCCGGCCGAATCATTCTTGGCGATCTACCTGAACGACCACCTCGCGGGCGCGGCGGCCGGCGTGGGGCGCGCCCGCGCGGTGGCCGAGGCGCACCGGGGCAGACCCGGCGAGGAGCGGCTGCGGCGGCTGGCCGACGAGATCACCGCCGACCGGGGGGCGCTGCTGTCCATCATGGCGTCGCTCGGCGTCCCCGTCCGCCACTACAAGAGCATCGCGATGTCCGTGGTGGAGAGGGCGGGACGGCTCAAGCTCAACGGCCGCCTGAAGGAGCGCTCGCCGCTGACCGACGTGGTGGAGTACGAGTTTTTGCGCCTGGCCGTCGAGGGCAAGGCCGCCGGATGGCGCACGCTGCTCACCATCGCCGACCGGACGCCGGACCTGGACGCGGACGAGCTGGAGAAACTGCTCAACCGGGCCCTGACGCAGATCGACCTCCTCGAAGACCTCCGCAAGAGCGCCGCCGCGGACGTCTTCACCTCCGGCTGACCTGCCCGGTCGCCTGCGCCGCCGCGAGGGTGCGGGCGAGGTCGGGGGTGAGCCGTCCGTCCGCGACGACCACGGTGATCGCCCGCTCCAGGCGTCGCGGGACGGTCCGCGGCTCGTCCCACGCCAGCGCGGGCCCGACGCCGGGGTACTCGGCGACGCGGACGAACCAGGGATCGAGCCCGGTGGTCTGGACGAACACCAGGCTCCAGGCGTCCGAGGTCAGCGCCAGCCAGGGGGTGACGCTGCCGTGCACGGCCTCTTCACCGGACGCCTCGCCGGTGAAGACGTCCAGCCCCGGGGATGCCTTCGGGGCGCGCCAGAAGAAGCCGCCGTATCCGGCGCCGGCGCGGCCCTTGCACGCCGAGCTCCGCAGGACGAGCGGCCGCCCGGTCCGGCCGGTCAGCGTGAACGCGAAGTCCAGCGCCCACGCGCCGGGTGCGGACCGGGGTGTCAGCGACCGCGCCGTCAGGGTCCGCTCCTCGGTGGCGACGACGGTTCCGTCCGGCCCGGTCCAGTCGAGGTCGTCCGCGTAGCCGCCGTCGACGGGGCGGAGCGAGCGGCGCCTCTGCCGTCCGTGGTCGGCGAGCATCCTCGGCCCCTCGCCGCGGACGTAGGTCGAGCCGCCCCAGAAGTTGACCCCGTCGACGTCGGAGATCGCGACGCCCGCCCCGAGGTGGTGGACGTGGTCGTCCGGGCGGCTCTCGGTGACGACCGTCCCGCCGAGGGTCCGGACGGGGTGCAGGTGGGGGCGCGGCGCGTCGGCGGCCTGAAGGTCGCCGCGCTGGACGTAGGCGGCCACCTCCCGCCCGTCCGCCCGCAGCGCGGTCCGCGGCCAGCGCGCCCGCACGGATCCCAGGCTGCCGGGGAAGCCCAGTTCGGAGAGGGTCTTCAAGCTCTCGGCGGCGCGCACGGCCAGATCCTCGATGCCGGGCAGGACCAGCCTGGACGGCTCCGCCCGGACGAACCGCCCCTCGACCGGCCGCGGGTCGGGAGCGAGCCGGACCGCGTCGAGCAGCCGGGTGAAGCCGCCCGTGCGCGCGAGCGGAACCAGGAGGTCCGCGCCCTCGCGCACGTGCGCGACGAGGTTGTCGAGCAGGTCCGTCCGGCCATGGCCCGTGATGACACCGCCCGCCTCGACCTCGTCGACGGTGTAGAAGAGGCGGGCGGACCGGTCCCGGCCGTGCAGGTGCAGGTAGGGCTCGGTGCGCCCGCCGGAGCACAGGGAGACGGTGATCGCGATGACCGTCCCGTCCGCGAGCCGGAGCCGGGCGCTGGAGGTGTCGTCGGACTCGATCGCGTTGGCCCGGTACAGCTCCAGTTCGACGCCGGCGACCGACTCGGCGGTGTCCGCGCCCGCGACGGCGAGGGCGGCGGCGACGGCGTGGGCGAAGGGGTTGGTGAGGGCCCCGTCCATGACGTCGGCGCCGTCCAGCCTGCGGCGGCCCGCCCAGGCCGATCGGGTGTAGTAGCCGAACGGCCGGCTCCACGCCCCGGCGACCCCGATGCCGCGCACCGGGCCGCCGAGCAGCGCCCGGGCGGCCGCGATCGCCTCCGAGCCGAGCGACTGGAAGCCGACCTGGCAGGCCAGACCGGTCCGGGCCACGGCCTCGGAGATCCGCGCGAACTCCTCGACGGACGGCGCGGGCGGCTTCTCCAGGAGCACGTGCGCCCCGGCTTCGAGCGCGGCCACGGCCAGCGGGGCGTGGGTGTGGATCGGGGTGGCGATCACCGCGATCTCCGCACCGGTGGCGCGGATCAGCGCGGGCAGGTCCGCCGAGACGGGGACCCCGAGCCCGGACGGCGGCCGCAGGTCGCACACGCCCGCCAACTCGGCCCGGCCCACCGCGGCGAGCCGTCCGACGTTGTCCAGATGGTGGCGCCCGTAGCCGTGGACCCCGGCCACGACCACCCGCACCGGCTTCACCGGGCCCACCTCGTCGGGGCACCGGTGGCGCGGAGTTCCGCCCCGGTGATCTCCACGGGGGACGGGGCGGCGAGCAGGCCGAGGTCGGTCAGCGAGGCGTCCTCGACCAGCTCCACCATCGCGGGATGGTGCAGCGCCAGGGCGAGCTGCCCGGACAGTTCGGTGAGCAGGTGCGGGTAGACGGGCACGTCGAAGACGCGGGCGAGGCCGGCGATGCGCAGGAACGGGGTGATCCCGCCGACCCGCACCGCGTTCGGCTGGACGACGTCGCAGGCGCCGGCGGTCAGCAGGTCGCGGAAGCCGTGCGCCGTGGCGACGTTCTCCCCGACCGCGATCGGCGTGCCGACGCACCGGCGCAGCTCCGCGTGGGCGGCGACGTCGTCGGCGGGCAGCGGCTCCTCGATCCAGAACAGGTCGAACCGCTCCAGCGCCCGCAGCGCGGTCCGGGCCCGGTGCAGGTCCCACCGCTGGTTGGCGTCGATCATCAGCGCGGTGTCCGGGCCGACGACCTCGCGGACGGCGGCGACCCGCGCGACGTCCTCGGCGAGCGAGGGCCGGCCCACCTTGATCTTGACGGCGGGGTACCCGGCGGCGGTCCACCGCCCGGCCTGGGCGGTCAGCTCGTCCAGCGTGTAGTGCAGGTTGACGCCGCTGCCGTAGACGGGGACGCTCTCCCGCCGTGCTCCGAGGACCTCGGCCAGTGGGCGTTCACCGCACTCCAGATCCCACAGGGCGAGGTCCACTCCGGCCATCGCTAGCGGGACGATCCCGCTCCGGCCCGCCTCACCGAGGTGGGCCGACAGCCGGTCCCAGACGACGCCGGGGTGCGCCGGAAGCCCGATCACCGCGTCCAGGACGTCGTGCTCCAGCAGCGCTTCGACCGCGTGCGCTCCGACCCGCGGCGTCCAGGTGATGCCGGTGCCCCGGCGTCCGTCGTCCAGCGTGAGCGTGACGACAAGGACGTGGTTGCGGGGCACGTCCGCGCCCCACGGCCGGGCCAGCGGCACCGACCGCGCCGCGACGGACAGATCCTTGATCATGCCGGTATCCGTTCCACGGGCGACCGTCCCTCCAGGGGAGCTAGGGGAGCTCAGCGAGTTCGGTGCGCCAGCTGCGTTCGGCGGTCCAGCCGAGCAGCCGCTCGGCCTTGGCGGAGGAGAAGGCGGGGGAGGTGCCGGTGAGCGCCTCGGCGGGCCCCTCGGCCTGCGGGACGAAGCGGGGGAGCAGTTCGGCCAGCGGTTCGCGGGCCAGCGCGTCGGCGGCGCCCGCGAAGAACACCTCGCCGTTGCGCTCCAGCCGGGGTAGCCCGGCGAGGAGGGCGTCGACGAACGCGCCGGCGTCCCGGGCATCGAGGTAGTTGAACAGCGAGGCGCCGCCGATGTCGGGCCGGTCCAGCCGCTCGCGGATGGTGTGGCCCGACTGGGTGGGGGCGCCCTCCCACTCCTCGGGCGCGACCACGAAGCAGGGACGGAACGCGGCCATCCGCGTGCCCTCCGCCGACCGGGCGAACGTCTGCACGGCCTGCTCGGCGACCAGCTTCGACAGGCTGTAGACGTTCCAGGGCCGGGTCGGGTGCCTCTCGTCCAGCGGCAGGTACTCGGGCGTCCAGCCGCCGGGAGCGCCGTAGCCCATGACGGTCGGGCTGCTGGCGACGACCAGCCGCTCCACGCCCAGGGCGACCGACGCCGCGCAGACGTTGAAGGCGAGCTGCGTGTTGACGCGGAACGTCGTGGCGTCCGTCCGGCCGAAGGGGACGGCGATCGCGGCGAGGTGGACGACCGCGTCCGGCCGGAACCGGGTGAGGGCGGAATGGGCCTCGCCGAGGTCGGTGAGGTCGGCCGGTAGGGTGGCGGCGGCGTCCCGGGGGGTTCCGGGGGCGGTGTCGACGCCGACCACCTCGTGCCCGGCGGCCGCCAGCACGGTCACGACGCTTCGGCCCAGCCGGCCCGCGCTTCCGGTGACGAGCACTCTGCTCACCGCGTCGACTCCCTCGATCTCCTGCAAACAGTTGCAGTAACGATCGCTCGATCCCCGGCCGTTCGTCAAGCATCGGCTGATGACCAGGTGAAACACACTGACGTGACGGCCAGCTCGTGCAAACGGTTGCGTTAGGATGAGCGTCATGGCAGTGACGATCCGGGATGTGGCGCACGCGTCCGGCGTGCATGTGTCGACGGTGTCGCGGACCTTCTCCGCGCCCCACATGGTCAACGCCGAGACGCGGACCCGGGTCCTCGCGGTGGCCGAGCGGCTCGGCTACCGGCCGAACCGGGCGGCCCGCTCGCTCACCACGGGCCGGACCGGCAACCTCGGCCTGATCGTGGCCGATCTCGCCAACCCGTTCTTCCCCCCGCTGATCAAGGCCGCCCAGGCCGCCGCCCGCGGGCAGGACTACCACCTGTTCGTCGCCGACACCGACGAGGACCCCGCGGAGGAGCAGGACCTCGTCCAGGCCTTCTCCAAGCAGGTGGACGGCATCGTGCTGTGCAGCCCGCGCTCGTCCAACAAGGCGCTGGAGAAGCTGGCCGAGACGATCCCGTTCGTCCTGGTCAACCGTCGGATGCGCGGGGTGCCGACCGTCGTGATGGACGTCGCCCAGGGCGCCCGCGCAGCGATGCGGCACCTCGCCGCGCTCGGCCACCGGCGCGTCGCCCTCGTCGCCGGGCCGGCCGGCTCCTGGACGAGCGGCGAGATCCGCCGGGCCGTGGCCGACGTGCCCGGCCTCGACACGCTCGTCATCGGCCCGAACGCCCCCACCGAGCAGGGCGGTATCGCCGTCGCCGAACGGGTGGCCGAGGCGGGGGTCACCGGTGTGCTGGCCTACAACGACCTCGTCGCGATCGGTCTCATCGAGGCGCTGGAGGAGCGGGGCGTCAGCGTCCCCGGCGACGTCAGCGTGATCGGCGTCGACGACAGCGTCACCGGGAGGCTGCACCGGCCGAAGCTCACGACGGTCGCGATGCCCACGGCCGACGCCGGGCGCATGGCCGTCGACCTGCTCATCAAGTCGATGAGCGCCGCCACCGTCCTGGAGACGCACCTGGTCGTCCGCGAGTCCACCGCTCCCCCGAAAGGATCCCCATGAGGCTTCACGACGGCGCCGCCGGAGCCACGCCCGAATCCGGAGCCACGCGCGGCTTCGGTGTCACACCCGAAGGCGAGCGGGTCGAAAGGCACGTGCTCGACAACGGGCGGTTGCGCGCCTGCGTGCTGACCTACGGCGCGATCCTCCAGCGGCTCGAGGTCGCGGACGGCGCCAACGTCGTCCTGGGCCTCGCCACGCTGGACGACTACCTGCACCGCAGCCGGTACTTCGGCGCGGTCGTCGGCCGGTACGCCAACCGCATCGCCGGGGGCGGGTTCACACTCGACGGCAGGGAGTACCGGCTCGCCGTCAATGACGGTGGGCACAGCCTTCACGGCGGCGTCCGCGGCTTCGACAAGCGGGTGTGGAGCGTGGAGTCGGCGGGTCCGGCGGAGGTGGAGTTGAGCCTGGTGAGCCCGGACGGTGAGGAGGGCTATCCCGGCGAGCTGCGCGCCCGCGTCCGGTACGTGCTCGACGGCGACGCGCTGCGGCTGGAGTACCGGGCCACGACCGACGCCCCCACGGTGGTCAACCTGACGAACCACTCCTACTTCGACCTGTCCGGCTCGGGCGACGTGCGCGGCCACGTGGTGGCGATGGAGGCCGACCGCTACCTGCCGGTGGACGCGGGGAAGATCCCCACGGGCGAGCCGGCCCCGGTCGCCGGGACGCCGTTCGACTTCACCGTCCCCACCCGGGTGGGCGCGCGGCTCGGCGGCCGCTACGACCACTGCTTCGTGCTCCGGGGCCGGGTGGCGGTCGCCGATCCGGCCGGCGGGCGGACGATGGAGGTCACCACCACCGAGCCGGGCGTCCAGTTCTACACCGGTCACATGCTGGACGGCGTCGCCACGCCCTACGGCCCGTTCGCCGGACTGTGCCTGGAGACCCAGCGCTTCCCCGACGCGCCGAATCGTCCGGCGTTCCCGTCGGCGGTGCTGCGGCCCGGCCAGGAGCACGTTTCGGTCACCACCTATCGCTTCGGACATGCCTGAACTGCAATCGGTTGTAGTAAAAGCTCGCAACCCGAAACAATCTGGCGCTTGCGCTGCGTGCTCAATACGCTTCTGAGCTGCTGGTATTCAAGGCCGCATTGAACCTGAACGTGAGCCGGGTCACTGCAAAGGGTTGACGTCCTCGGCGCCGGAGCGTTAAGAAAGCGCTATCTCAATTCACCTGACTCACCGAAGGGCCAGTGATGACGCTGAGATCCGCGGCGTCCGGAACGGCGGAGACGCCGCAGCCTCCGGTCGCGTCCCCCGCCGGGGCGGGCGCGCCGCGGCGGAGGGGACGGTGGAGCGGCCAGGGCCGCCGGCGCCGCGCGAGTTCCCGCGCCCGCTCGCAGGCGTGGACCGCCCACCTGTTCCTGGCCCCCTGGTTCGTCGGCCTGTTCGCCATCACGCTCGGCCCGATGATCGCCTCGCTGTACCTGTCGTTCACCGACTACAGCCTGCTCAGCGAGGCGCACTGGGTCGGCCTGAAGAACTACGACACGATGTTCACGGCCGACGACCGGTTCACCAACTCGCTCAGGGTCACCACCACCTACGTCGTGGTGTCGGTCCCGCTGCAGCTCGCCTTCGCCCTCGGACTGGCGATGGCGCTGGACCGGGGCCTGCGCGGGCTGTCGTTCTACCGGTCGGTGTTCTACCTGCCCTCGCTGCTCGGCGGCAGCGTGGCGATCTCGATCCTGTGGCGGAAGATCTTCGGGACGGACGGGATCGTCAACACGTTCCTCGGCTGGTTCGGCTACCAGGGCCAGGGCTGGGTCACCAGCCCCGACACCGCGCTCTGGACGCTGATCGTCCTGCATGTCTGGACGTTCGGCGCCCCGATGGTGATCTTCCTGGCCGGGCTGCGGCAGATCCCGCGGAGCCTGTACGAGGCGGCCCGGGTGGACGGCGCCGGCCGGCTGCGGCAGTTCCGCTCGATCACGCTGCCGCTGCTCACGCCGATCATCTTCTTCAACGCCGTGCTGGAAGTGATCAAGTCGTTCCAGTCGTTCACGCAGTCGTTCGTCGTCAGCGGCGGCAACGGCGGGCCGGTCGACTCGACCCTCTTCTACACGCTCTACCTCTACATCAAGGGCTTCAAGAACTACGAGATGGGCTACGCGGCCGCCATGGCGTGGGTGCTCCTGCTCATCATCGCGGCCCTGACCGCCGTCAACTTCCTCATGTCTCGATTCTGGGTCTTCTATGGCGACGACAGGTAAGCGCGTGGTGACAGGCAGGCGTTCGGCGACGGGCAGGCGCACGCCGGGCAGGCGCGCGCCGGTGCTGTTCCGGCCCGTGTCGCGGCTGACCAGGCACCTGCTGCTCATCGCCTTCGGCCTGTTCATGCTCTACCCGCTGCTCTGGATGATCTCCAGTTCGGTCAAGCCCGAGGAGCTGATCTTCCGGGAGCCCGGCCTGGTGCCGTCCGAGGTGACCGGCGCGAACTACTCCGGCGGCTGGGGGGCGCTCAAGCACTCCTTCGGCTACTACCTCTGGAACTCCGCGGTCATCACGTCCCTCGCGGTCGTCGGCAACCTGCTGGCCTGCTCGATGGCGGCCTACGCGTTCGCCCGGCTGGAGTTCCCGTTCAAGCGGTTCTGGTTCGCGCTCATGCTGGGCTCGATCATGCTGCCGCACCACGTGACGGTCGTGCCGCAGTACATCATGTTCAACAAGATCGACTGGATCAACACGATCTGGCCGATCGTGGTGCCGAAGTTCCTCGCCACCGACGCGTTCTTCATCTTCCTGATGGTGCAGTTCATCCGCACCCTGCCCCGGGAGCTGGACGAGGCCGCGGCGATCGACGGCGCCGGCTACTGGCGGACGTTCCTGCAGGTGGTGATGCCGCTCTGCGTCCCCGCGCTGGCCACCACGGCGATCTTCACCTTCATCTGGACATGGAGCGACTTCTTCACCCAGAACCTCTACCTCACCAATTCCGACAGGCTCACCGCGCCGGTGGCGCTGCGCCAGTTCATGGACTCCAGCGGCAACTCCTCCTGGGGACCGATGTTCGCGATGTCGATCGTCTCACTCGGCCCGATCTTCGGTTTCTTCCTGGCCGGCCAGAAATACCTCGTCCGAGGAATGGCGACCACCGGCCTCAAATAGGCCCCGCTCCCGAACGCCCCCGTCCCTCCCCACCCCCGTCCCCGGAGGTACCCGACAAATGAAGCGCATCCTGGCGGCCACCGCCCTCACCCTGCTCGCGGTGCCGGCCACCGCGTGCGGCAGCGGCGACGGCGATTCCGGCGGCAAGAACACGATCGTCTTCTCCTACTGGGGCAGCGACTCCCGGCAGAAGCTGACCGAGGCGGCCATCGCCGAGTTCGAGAAGGAGAACCCCGGCATCGACGTCGAGGGCGACTTCTCCGACTGGGACAGCTACTACGAGAAGCTGGCCACCAAGACCGCGGCCGGGGACGCACCCGACGTGATGTCGATCGAGATCCGCGGGCTGGCGGAGTACGCGGGCCGCGGCACCCTCACCGACCTGACCGGCAAGGTGAACACCACCGACCTCGACCAGAGCGTCCTGAAGGCCGGTCAGGTCGACGGCAAGCAGTACGCCGTTCCCACCGGCGTCAACGCCTTCCCGATGGTCGTCAACAAGGCGGCCCTGGAGAAGTACGGCCAGAAGGTGCCCGACGACAAGACCTGGACCTGGGACGACTACGTCGCGACCTCCCAGAGGGTGACCGAGAAGAGCGGCGGGAAGGTCTGGGGCACCGAGTACAACGAGAACCCGGCCTTCCTGCAGATCTTCGCCGCGCAGCGCGGCGAGCAGTTCTACGGCGACGGCAAGGTCGCCCTGTCGGAGCAGACCATCAAGGACTGGTGGGCCCTGCTGAAGAAGATCATCGACACGAAGGCGGGCCCGGCCGCCGCCAAGATGCTGGAGACCGGCACCAAGGTCGACCAGGCGCTGCTCGCGACCAACACCAGCGTGTTCGGCAGCTGGTGGAGCAACCAGCTCGACGCGCTGACCAAGGGCTCCGGGCAGGAGCTGGACCTGCTGCGCATGCCGAAGGCCCCGGGCGCCTCGGCCTCGGGCATGTTCCTCCAGCCGGCGATGTACTACACGATCTCGTCCAGGACCGAGAAGGCCGACAACGCCCGCAAGTTCGTCGACTTCCTGGTCAACGACCCGGACGCCGGCGGGATCCTGCTCAGCGACCGCGGCCTGCCCACCAACGCCAAGGTGATCACCACGATCAAGGGCAGGCTCACCCCGGCTGACCAGAAGGTCCTGGCCTTCATGGACTCGATCAAGGGCGACCTCAGCCCGGTGGTCGTCCCGCCCAAGGGCGCGATGGAGATGGAGGACATCCTCAAGCGCGCCACCGACTCGGTGCTGTTCGGCAAGGCGCAACCGGACGCGGCCGCCAAGACCTTCCTCACCGAGTCCGACACCGCCCTGTCCTGACGACACACCCGATCAGGGCGCTGTCTTCGCGACGACGCGCCGTCCTGGAGACGACGCGTTGTCCTTGGCGCTGTTCTTGCGGCGACGCGCCGTCCGGTGACACCGCGCCTTCCTTGCGATGACGCGGGCTCATGCCCGCCTTCCGGACGACTCGTGTACCGGGGATCCGCGTTCCGGGGACTCGTATCGCGGGTCCCAAGCCATGAGCAGCCGTGCGGCCCGAGGACGGCCGGGCCGCACGGCGCCACCCCTCCCTGGAGTTCTCCCGCCATGCGATACGCCTTCGTCGGGCTCGGCCACCGGGCGCAGATGTACGTCGACGCGCTGCTCGGCGAGTGGAGCGACACCGGCGAGATCGCCGCGCTCTGCGACCCCAACCGGACGCGCCTGCGCTACTACCTCGACCGGATCGGCCGCGAGGTGCCGTGCTTCGCGCCCGAGGGGTTCGGGGCCGTGCTCGACCTCGCCGACGCCGTCGTGGTCACGACCGTCGACGCCGCACACGCCCGCTATGTGGTCGCGGCCCTCGACGCCGGCAAGGACGTCGTCGTGGAGAAGCCGCTGTGCACGACCGCCGAGGACTGCGCGGCGGTCGCCGAGGCGGCCGAGCGCGGCCCGGGCAGGCTCGTCGTCACCTTCAACTACCGGTACTCGCCGCGCAACAGCGCCGTCCGCCGACTCGTCGCGGAAGGCGCGATCGGAGAGGTCACCTCGGTGCACTTCTGCTGGGCGCTCGACACCGTCCACGGCGCCGACTACTTCCGTCGCTGGCACCGGGACAGGGCGAACTCGGGCGGGCTGCTCGTGCACAAGTCCACCCACCACTTCGACCTGGTCAACTGGTGGATCGCCGACGCCGCCGCCTCCGTCTACGCCCAGACGTCCCTGCGCTTCTACGGCGCCGCGAACGCCCGCGCCCGCGGCCTCGCCGACCGTCCCGTCCGAGCCCGCGGCGCGCCGGGCCTCGGCACGGACCCGTTCCTGCTGGACCTGTCCGCCGACCCCCGGCTGAAGCGCCTCTACCTCGACGCCGAGCAAGAGGACGGCTACCTGCGCGACCAGGACGTCTTCGGCGAGGGCGTGACCATCGACGACAACATGGCGGTGCTCGTCCGCTACGAGCGCGGCGCGCTGCTCACCTACTCCCTCAACGCGCACGCGCCCGCCGAGGGATACCGGGCCGTCCTCAACGGCACAGCCGGACGGCTCGAACTGGACGTCGTCGAGCGCGCGTGGACGCCTCCGCACGCGGCGATCGACCCGACCGCGTCCGGGAAGGAGCACGCCGCGGGTGCGTCCGAGCGGCTCGTGCTGCACCGGCACTGGCGGGAGCCGGAAGAGATCGTGATCGGGAATGGCGCGGGCGCGCACGGCGGCGGCGACGCCCTCCTGCTCGACGACGTGTTCCGAGGGCCGTCGCAGGACCCGCTCGCCCGCCAGGCCGGATACCGCGCGGGCGTCGCGAGCGTGATGATCGGCGTGTCCGCCGGCCTGTCCGCGGCGACCGGCGCCCCCGTCGCCCTCACGGCGGACGGCACCCGCCGGGCGAACTGATGCACCCGAACCAGGCATCGCACTCCGGCTGGGGCGAGCGCACGAACCAAGCGGAGCGCGTGGGCCGGGTGGAGAGTGCGGCCCGGGTGGAGAGTGCGGCTCGGGCAGAGAGCGTTGGCCGGGGAGAGGAGGTGGACCGGGTGGAGAGTGCGGACTGGGTGGAGCTTGCGGAGCTGGCGGAGATCGCTCGCCGTGACCGGGGGCTCTTCCCGTCGCCAGGGCCGGACCTGGCCGAACGCCTCCGAAACGCCCTGGGCGTTCTCGATCTGCGCGTCCGTGTTCCAGGCCCGGCCTCTGGATCGAGCACGGCTTCCGTCTCGGACTCGCCCTCCGTGTCAGGCGATGTTTCCCCTCCGGGCATGGCCTCCGCCCCAGGCCCGGCTTCTGTCGCAGACAGCGCCTCTGGCTCGGACAGGGCTGCGTCAGACGTGGCCTCCTTGTCAGGTGCGGCCTGTGTCTCCGCGATCGGGCTTTCGGCGGGCGGGGTGCGGGCCGCTGTTCTGGGGGCGCTCGGCTCCGGTGTGTGCGCGGTGGTGATGGCCGCGGCCGTTTCCTCGTTCCGTGACCTTCGTGCGGAGCACGTGGCGGCCCACTCCTGGATGCTGTTTCCGCCGGGGCTGACCCGGCTGGCGGACTGGCCCGGCGTGGTGGCCGCACGTGCCCCGGCTCCGCGGATGGTCCTCTACGCCGCCGCGGATCCGCTCTTCCCCGTGACCGGCATGCGCCGGGCCCATCGCCAGATCGCGGACACCTACCGGGACGCGCCCGGCCGCTACACCGGCCTGTTCTTCGACGCCCCGCACCGCTTCGACCGCGCCATGCAGGAAGCGGCCTTCGCCTGGCTCGCCGAGATCGTCCGCGGCGATCCGCGCCAGTAGTACCGAGGTCGAGCGGCCGTTAATTCGACCGGCGAAGTTTCGGTGCTATGGCACTTTGCGTTCCGGGCGTTTGTGGATTCTCCTGTGTTTAGTGACGCATGGTTCCAGGGCGATGTTATGAAACACTTGCAGTCCTGTTGACGTCTTCGCGGTGCGGATTTAATGTGTTAGAAAGCGCTTTCTGAGGACGGTCGTGAATCGATCGTCCATCCGCTCCCACCTCGATGAGCGGCCCCATGGCAGCGGCCGCGATCGCGACAGAAAGGCGTCTTTCCTGTGTGCCCCATTCCTTCGTCATGGGCTCGCTCGCCCCCGCCTCCCGCGGTAATTCGTGAACGATCGATGGGTGGCGGCCACCTCGGTCGCCGCGCAATTCTCGACCCTGCTCAGATATTCGACTGGAGAACGACGATGCAGCTGAGACCACTCATCGCGTGCGGCGGCCTGCTGGCCGGTGCGCTCGTCGCCCTGCCCGGCGCCGCCGCGCATGCCGCCACCACCCGCTACGAGGCCGAGACCTCCCCCGCGGTGTGCACCGGCACCATCGACTCCGACCACAGCGGCTACTCCGGCAGCGGATTCTGCAACGGCACCAATCGGGCCGGCGCCTACGCGCAGTTAACGGTGAACGCTCCGGTGGCCGGCAACGCGACGCTGCGGGTCCGCTTCGCCAACGGCACCTCCGCCGCGCGGGCCACGGACGTCGCGGTGAACGGCGCGGCCGTCCCGGGGGTGTCGTTCGAGGGGACCGCCTCGTGGGACGCCTGGGCCACCAAGACGATCACGGTGCCGGTGAGCGCGGGCGCCAACACGATCCGGTTCACCCCCACCGGCGCCGAGGGACTGCCGAACATCGACTACGTCGAGGCCGACACGGGGGACACCCCGCCGCCCACCGGCGGCGACACGCTGTACGCGGCCCCGAACGGCAGCGACGGCGCGGCCGGGACGCAGTCGGACCCGACCACCCTCACCTCCGCGATCGGGCGCATCGCCTCCGGCGGGACGATCTACCTGCGCGGCGGGACCTACCGCTACTCGCAGACGGTCGCCATCCCGCAGGGCCGGAACGGCGCGCAGGGCGATCCCACGGAGCTGTTCGCCTATCCCGGCGAGACCCCGGTGCTGAACTTCGCCGCCATGAGCGAGGACCCCGCCAACCGCGGCCTCGCCGTGAACGGGTCGTACTGGCACGTCCGCGGCGTCGTCGTCGAGCACGCCGGCGACAACGGGATCTTCGTGGGCGGCAGCGGCAATGTCATCGAGCGCACGGTGACCCGCTTCAACCGCGACTCCGGACTGCAGATCTCCCGGGTCGCCTCCGACACGCCGCGCGACCAGTGGCCGGCCGACAACCTCGTGGTGAGCGCGGAGTCGCACGACAACGCCGACTCCGACGGGGAGGACGCCGACGGCTTCGCCGCGAAGCTCACCATCGGCTCCGGCAACGTCTTCCGCTACGACGTCTCCCACAACAACATCGACGACGGCTGGGACCTCTACACCAAGAGCGACACCGGCGCCATCGGCCCGGTGACCATCGAGGACTCCCTCTCCTACGGCAACGGCACGCTCTCCAACGGCGGCCAGGCCGGGAACGGCGACCGCAACGGCTACAAGCTCGGCGGCGAGGACATCGCGGTCAAGCACATCGTCCGGCGCGACATCGCCTACGACAACGGCCACCACGGGTTCACCTACAACAGGAACCCCGGCCCGATGACCGTGTCGGACAACGTCAGCATCGACAACAGCGAGCGCAACTTCTCGTTCGACGCGGGCACCTCGGTGTTCCGGAACAACACCTCGTGCCGGTTCGGCGTGGACGGATCGAACGACAAGGTCGTCGGCGACGCCGATGGGTCCAACCAGTTCTGGTCCGGTTCGAACGGCTCCCGGTGCTCCTCCTACGCGGGCGGGCTCGGCTGGTCCTTCGCGTCCGACGGCCGCCTCGTCGTGACTTTCGGAGGGAGGACCCAGAACCCGTGACGGCATGAACCCGGCCTCCCCCCGGCGTTACGCCGGGGGGAGGCCGGGGCGGCGCATCACGGCCGGCGGGTGTCATCGGGCGCGTGGGCGCCGGGTGTCGACGTTGGCGGTCAGGGTGCCGAGCACGCCGGGCAGGTCCGCCACGGTCTGCTCGGGCAGGCCGGTCACGGTCTCCTCCGCCAGGGCGCACCACAGTTCCTTGACCCGTTCCGCCAGGGCCGCACCGGAGAATCGGACACCGACGGACACTGCCCGTTCCGGAAGCCGTTCCACAAGAGGTGTTCCAGAAGAGCCGTACGGAACCGATTTCGGTACGATCCGAGGGTGGGAACCGGCAGCGATCATCTTCGGGGCGGACTCGAACTCGGCTACGCCCGTGTATCCACGACCAAACAGTCCCTGGTCTTGTTCGCCACCACGGGCCGCGCCCGGCTCTTGGACGAGCTTCAGCGGGCCTACGAGTGGTGGCTTGATTCCGGCGGGCCTTGGTCCGATGCGGTTCGGCTTTCGGTGACGGCCGAAGAGCAGACCGTCTGGCTGGATTCACCAGCCCCCCGGTTCCCAGTCCCCGGCGCCATCACCTCCGGACTCCCCGTACCGTCGAACTCAGCAGGGACGGAAGAGGCAGTAGCGGCCACGCGCAGCAGCCGGCTGCTGAAAGGGAAACCGGCCCGCCCGACGAGGGGCAGGCCGGCCTGGTGCAGTTCCTCGCGCGTGCCCTGGGGCACGCGCGATCGTTGAGCACACACCCTCCGCCTCGAAGACGGTGGGTGGGGGTACGGCCGAGCCAGGATGGGCTCCGTCAGTCTTCCCAATCCTCGCGGTCGGGGGAGTCCAGGAGCGCTTTGACCACCTCGGCGTGAGAGGCGGGGTAAAGCGCGCGCGTTGCGGAGACGTACCTCTCCCAGGGGATGCCCGCGAGGCAGACCTCCAGGGCTTCCTCGTGCGACCGGAAGCCCTCGTAGCTGCGCACGTCCCGGTACTCGTCCAGGTCGACGTCCTTGGCGTGGGCGTCCAGCACCTCCGCGTGCGTGGCGTGAGGCAGCACGGACGCGTACTGACCCACGTCGATGCCGATGGCGTGCACCTCCAGCACCTGCGCGTGCGTGGCGACCCGAGCCCTCGCGGACCGGTAGTCCCACACCTTGATGCCATTGGCGTGCGCCTCCAGCACCTCCGCGTGAGACGCGCTGTTGCCGCGCGCCTCGGCGTAGCAGCGCAGGACGATGCCCTCGGCCTGGATTTCCAGCACCTCCGCGTGGGTGGCGCCGGCCTTCAGCGCGTGGGCGTAGTCGGCCACGTCGATCCCGCTGGCGTGGCCGAACAGAACGGCCTCGTGGGAGGCGTGGTGTTCCTGCCGCGCTTTGGCGTAGCGCTTCAGGTCGATGCCGTGAGCGTGTGCCTCCAACGCCTCCGCGTGGGAAGCGCTGTCGCACTCTGAGGCCCCCCGCCAACTGAGGATGTCGGCCAGGCCCCGCGCGCCGGCGTACAACGCCACGTTGACGCCGCGGGCGTGAGCCTCCAGTGCCTCCGCGTGGGCGGCACCGGCGATTCGCGCCATGGCGTAGTGCCCGACGTCGGCACCATCGGCGCGAGCCTCCAGCACCTCCGCGTGGGTGGCACCGGCCTTGCGGGCCTTGGTGTAGTCCCACAGGGGCACGCCGTCGGCGCGAGCCTCCAGCACCTCCGCGTGGGTGGCACCGGCCTTGCGGGCGTCGACGTAGCGGTCGTAGTCGTGCTTGTCGAAGACCAAGCGAGCCCTCAGGTGGTTCAGGAAAGAGATCCTGGTCGCACGTGCCGGAGCGTCGGTGTTGAAAGGCGCCTTGGTGGTGGTGATCTCGGACATGCGAGAACTCCTCGATTAGGGAATCTTGTTTGTGCTCCTTCTTGATCTACAGTACCGAGGCAACCGGCCACGGCCACCCACCCGGGCGTAATCGTGACCAGACAAGACGCGCCCGGGATCACGCACGCTCAGTCGACATCCCCGAAAGACCAGGTCGAGTAAGCGGCCCGTAATGCCGAACTCCGACTGGGAGCCCCTCGACCGCTCCGCCACCCCAACTGTTCGCCCAGTGCACCGTCCAGACGGTGAGCTTTGATCACGCAGCGCTTCCACCCGTGTCCGAAGCCGACCTGGAGGCGGGCAGATAACAACCGTCGTCCGGAGGTCACTCTCGTCCGAAATGAACCCGCCCGCACCGTCGGTAAGCTCACCCGTGCTCTCGGCACCTCCACGGTGCCCGCTTCATCCCTTGTGCCCCATCCAGGCCCCCCTGGACGCCTACCCAGACGTGAGATAACACCAACCCACCCTTTCAAGGCGGCGCGACGCGGGGGTCATCGGCGGGCTGGCCAACACCGCCGCTCAGGCGGGCGGTGCTGTGGGCCTGGCGGTGCTCGCGACGGCGGCCACCGCGCGGACGCAGGCGGCGCCCGGCGCGCCGGCCACGACCGCCGCCCTCGCCGCCGGTTACGACCGGGTCTTCCTCATGGCGGCCGGTCTGGGCCTGCTCATCGCCGTGGCGGGGCTGCTGCTGCCGCGCGTCCGGGCCGCGGCCTGACGATCGATGCATCCGGTGAGGCGCCTCGGTACGAAGTGGTCGTGTGGGCTTTGTGCGCAGAACGCGGCTCGGCTGGGACGCGCGGGTGTCGCGACCCCTCGGACTGCTCGGCGCCGGGCTGCTGGCCGCGATGGTGGCGGCCCAGGTCGCGTCCGGGCTGAGACCTGAGCCGATCCGGCTGACGAGCGTCGTCGTGGTGCTGCTGTCCGCCAGCGCCGTGGCGTTCCTCGCCGACCGGCGGGGCCCCGGCCGGGCGGCCGGGGCCTTCGCCGCGACGGTGGCCATCGGGTACGCGGCCGAATGGGCCGGCATCCGCACGGGGCTGCCGTTCGGGGAGTACTCCTACACCTCGGTGCTGCGGCCGCAGGCCGGCGGCGTGCCGGTCATCGTGGCGGCGGCGTGGGGCGGCATGGGCCTGGCCGCGCACGCCGTCGCGACCGCGATCGCGCCGGGGAATCGGTTCGCGCGGTGGGCGGCCGGGGCCGCGGCGCTGACGGCGTGGGACCTGTTCCTGGACCCGCAGATGCTGCGGCTCGGCCTGTGGACGTGGGCGGACGGCGGCCCCTACCGCGGCGTGCCGCTCAGCAACTTCGCCGGATGGCTGGTGGTGTCCTTCCTGGTCATGCTGGCGATAGATCTGATCGTGGGACGGGAGGACGCCGCCGTTCCGGCTTGGAGGCACGGCCCGGTTTGGTGGCACGGGTCGGCTCGGGGGTACGGCCCGTCCTCGGAGCCCGGCCCCTCCCGGGGGCTCGTCACGCTGTACTCGGTGATGGCGGGCATGGAGACGCTGGCGTTCGCGGCGGTGTTCGAGCCGCGGGACCCGCTGGTCGCGGCGGCGGGCGGGGTGGCGATGGGGGCGTTCGCCGTCCCGGCATGGAGGCGCGCATGGCGGAAGTGATCGTGGTCGGCGGCGGGGTCGGCGGGATGACCGCCGCGCTGCGGCTGGCGCGCGGGGGCCACGAGGTCCGGCTCTACGAGCGGCTGGACCGGCTCGGCGGGAAGCTGGCGGAGCACGAGCGGGACGGGTTCGCGTTCTCGCTCGGCCCGTCCCTGCTGACCATGCCGCGCCTGTTCCGGGAACTCGGCGTGGACGTCCCGCTGGTGGAACTGGACGAGCTGTGCCGGTACCGCTTCGCCGACGGGTCGCGGCTGCGCGCGTTCCGCGGCCCCGGCCGGATGGAGCAGGAGGTCGACCGCCTGAGCCCCGGGCAGGGCGCGGCCTGGCGGTCCTTCTACGGCTGGGCGCGGGAGTGCTACGCGGCCTCGGAGCGGACGTTCTTCGCCGGGCCGCTGGGCCGTCCTCCCGAACGGCCCCGGATCGGCGACCTGTTCTCGGTCGCGCCGGGCCGGACGCTGGACGGCCTGGCGCGGCGCTTCTTCGACGATCCGCGGATGCGCCAGTACGTCGGCCGGTACGCGACGTACGCGGGGTCGAGCCCGTACCAGGCGCCGGCCGCCCTCGGCTGCGTGCCGGCCATCGAGCACGGGGACGGCGGCTGGTACGTCGCGGGCGGCCTGCCGCGGATCGCCGACGCCCTCGCCCGGCTCCTGACCGCCGCGGGCGTCGAGGTGCACACGGGGACCGAGGTGGTGGAAGTGGCCGCCGGCCGGTCGGCGGTCTCGGGCGTGGTGCTGGCGTCGGGGGAGCGGGTGAGCGCCGACGCCGTGATCGTCAACGCCGATGCCGCGGCGCTGTACGGCTGGCTGCTGCCCGACCGGCGCCGGCTGCGCAGGCTCGCCGGGCTCGGCCTGTCGTCGTCGGCGCTTCTGCTGCTCGCGGGGGTGGACGGCCGGACCGAGGACCTGCCGCACCACTCCGTCGTCTTCTCGGCGGACTACCGGAAGGAGTTCGACGACATCTTCCACCGGAAGGTGCCGCCGGACGACCCGACCGTCCACATCGGCTGCTCGGCGGTGGACGACCCGACGCAGGCCCCGGGCGGGGCCGAGAACTGGGTGATGCTGGTGAACGTCCCGGCGCGCGATCCCGGCCGGTGGCCGATGTCCCGCGAGTCGTACCGGGACATGGTGCTGGAGCGGCTGGCGAAACGCGGGCACGACCTCTCGGGACGGCTCCGGTTCGTGGACATGTTCACGCCCGCCGACCTGCGCGACCGGTACGGCGCCTGGGGCGGGGCCATCTACGGCACCGCCTACCAGGGACGTCTCGCTCCGTTCCGCCGACCGGGCAACCGCGGCCCGCGGCGCGGCCTCTACCTGGTGGGCGGGTCGGCGCATCCGGGCGGCGGCCTCCCGCTCGTCGCGATGGGCGGACGGATCGTCGCCTCCCTCGTGAACCAGGACTTCGGCGGCGCACGCGGCACCCCGTCCCGCGAAACAAACGAAACACCATGAGGCCGGAAGCGCGATGAGGCCGCTGACCGTCCTCCAGGCGGCCGCCGCCGGGGTCGTCGCGGCGCGGCTCGCCCGGGGGCGCCGCCGTCCCGCGCCGCTGGGGCCGGGGGCGGCGGGACCGCCGTCCGAGCGGGTGTCCGTGGTGATCCCCGCCCGCGACGAGGAGTCCCGGATCGAGAAGTGCCTGGCGCCGCTGCTCGCCGACCCGGCCGTGGGCGAGGTCATCGTCGTGGACGACGAGTCCCGCGACGGCACCGCGCGGCTGGCCGGGCGGCTGGGCGCCACCGTCGTCCCCGGCGCGCCGCTGCCGGACGGGTGGATCGGCAAGCAGTGGGCCCTGCACCAGGGCGTGCAGGCCGCGACCGGCCCGATCGTGGTCCTGCTGGACGCCGACATGCGTCCCAAGGCGGGCCTCTGCGCGCGACTGGCGGCGCTCCTGGACGCCCACGACCTGGTGAGCGCGGGACCCCGCTTCATCTGCGACAACGCGGTGGAGCAGGCGCTGCACGCTTCGCTGCTGGCCACGCTCGTCTACCGCTTCGGGCCTATCGGCTCGACGACGGCGCAGGCGGGGCCGGGGGCGTCCGTGGAGCGGCTGCTCGTCACCGGCCAGTGCATGGCCTTCCGCAAGGCGCGGATGGACGAGGCCGACGGGTTCGCGCGGGTCAGGCACCATCTCACCGACGACGTGGCGCTCGGAAGGCTGCTCGCCCGCGACGGCTGGCGGGTCGCGTTCGTGGACGCGGGCCCGCTGCTGGAGGTGGACATGCACACCTCCGCCGCCGGCGTGTGGCACGAATGGGGACGGTCCATCGCGCTGCGGGACGTCACCCCCGCGGCCCACCTGGCGGGCGACCTGGCCGTGGTCTGGCTGACCGCCGCGCTCCCCGTCCTGCGGCTCGCGGCGGGACGGCCGACGCCGCTCGACCTCGGCCTGCTGGCGCAGCGGCTCCTCCTCGTGACGGCGCTGCGCGGCAGTTACGCGCGTCCGGGCCCCGGCCTCGCCGCGTCCCCGTTCCTGGACGTGGCGACGGCCGTCCGGCTCACCTGGTCGGCGCTGCTGCCGACGCGCACCTGGCGCGGCCGGGACTACGGCCCGGCGGTGGTCAGGCCCGCCGCCCCGCCAGCGCCGCCTGTCCGAAACGCAGCCCGATGAGGCACATCAGCGCCCCGGTCCCGGCGACCTGCTCGACCGGCGCGAAGAACAGCTGCAGCACCGGCAGCGAGAACACCGAGAGGCGGGCGCCCCACGCGAACGAGAAGACGAGACTCCCCGCGAGGAGCAGGACGAGGCCGAGCGCGAACGCCGCCGGGCAGATCACCGCGAACCCGCCCGCGAAGGTCAGGATCGAGCGACCGCCCCGCCGCCCGGCGAACACCGGCCAGGCGTGGCCGGCCATCGCCGCGCCGACCGCCGCGTACACCGGCAGGACGCTCGCCCCGGCCACCGAGCCGAACCGGCCCGTCTCGGCCCCGCTCACCAGCAGGCCGAGCAGCCCGGCCGCCGTCCCCTTGAGCATGTCGCCGGCGAAGACGGGCACGGAGGCCTTCCGGCCGAGCTGCTCCATGACGTTCCAGAAGCCGGGGTTGCGGTCGCCGACGTCGCGCGGATCGAGGCCGTGGGCGCGGCCGACGAGCACCGCGACCGGCACCGAGCCCAGCAGGTAGCCGCCGATGACCGCCGCGAGCACGGGAATCACCGCTGTGAACACGGGAACCATCGCATGAACACGGAAGGCACCGCCACGGGTACGGAAGTCATCGCCTCGTTCCACCTCGTCAGGTACGCGGGAGTGGACGCCATGCGGTACATGGCGTTCGACCGTCCGGTGCTGCGCGGCACCGGCGGCCTGCGGTTCTGGCGGCTGCTCGGGACGGGCCGGGGCCGGTCCATGAGCCTCGGCGCCGACCTGCGCCGCTGGGCCCTGTTCGCGGTGTGGGACGGCGAACCGGCGCTGGAGCGCTTCCTCGCGCGTTCGCCGATCGGGGCGCGGTGGCGGGACGAGGCCGAGGAGTCCTGGCATGTGCGGCTCGCGCCGGTGGCGTCCCGGGGCGGCTGGGGAGGGGCCGATCCGCTCGCCGGAGCGGCGGCACACCCTCCGCCGCCCGGGCCGGTGGCCGTGCTGACCAGGGCGTCGATCCGTCCGGGACGGCTGGTGGCGTTCTACCGTTCCGTACCGGACGTGGACCGCCTGCTGCGCGGCCAGGACGGCTGCCTCGCCTCGGTCGGGATCGGTGAGTGGCCGCTCGCCCGGCAGGCGACGTTCTCGCTGTGGCGGGACGAGGCGGCCGTCCGCCGCTACGCCTACCAGGGCGGCGCCCACCGCGCCGTCATCAGCCGGGTCCGCCGTGAAGGCTGGTACAGCGAGGAGCTTTTCGCCCGCTTCGTTCCGTTCGGCAGCGAGGGCACCTGGAACGGCCGCGACCCGCTGCGCCCCGGCGACCGGGACGGAGCCGCCCACGGCACCGGCCCCGCGGCTCACTGACCCTCCGCGGCCAGGCCGCGTGCCACCACGCAGGCGCGGGCGACGGCCGCCGCGCTCGACGAGCCGTGCGCCACGACGACCGTCCCGGTGAGGCCCAGCAGGGCGGCGCCCCCGTGGGTGTCGGCCGCGTACAGCCGCGCGACCGCCTCCAGCGGCCCGGCGTCGACGGTTCCGGCGCGGGCGACGAGGCCGAGCGTCGTGCGGACGCAGCCCTCGATGTTCTTCAGCACGACGTTCCCGGTGAACCCGTCGGTCACGACCACATCGACGGTTCCGGCCAGCACGTCGTGGCCCTCGACGTTGCCGTGGAAGCGCACCGGCATCTCCGGCAGCAGCAGCGCCGCGTCCCGGACGAGCCGGTTTCCCTTGCCCGGCTCCGCCGCGATGGACAGCAGCCCCACCGACGGATCGGCCACGCCGAGGACGCTCCGCGCGTACCCGGTGCCGAGCGTCGCGAACTGCGCCACCATCTCCGCCGACGGGTCGGCGGTGCCGCCCGCGTCGACCAGGACGGTGAAGCCCGACACCGCGGGCAGCGCCACGGCCAGCGCCGGGCGCAGCACGCCCTCGCGCCGCCCGAAGGCGCGGACCGCGCAGGTCACCACCGCGCCGGTGGACCCGGCCGACACGAACGCCGCCCCCTCGCGCCGCGCCAGCTCGCAGCCCACCATCAGGCTGGACTTCGACTGGAACGCGGCGTTCGAGCCCCGCTCGGCCATGGGGATCACGTCGTCGGCGTGCTGCACCTCCAGCTCGCCGACGCCGCCGTGCCGCCGCAGCTCCTCGTCGACCTCGTCGGCCCGTCCCACCAGCAGGACGGGGACCCCGTGCTCGCGGTGTGCCGCCAGCGCGCCCGGGACCGTCTCGGCGGGCCCGTGGTCGCCGCCCATCGCGTCCAGCACGACCCGCGCCGTGCCGCCCGTCTCCCCCATGTCAGACCATCCCGGCGGGAATCCGCCGCTCGGCCCGGCCCGCGGCCGACGCCGCCAGCAGGTGCCGCGCGTAGATCACGGCGCGCCGGCGGCGGGGCACCCGCGCCCGCGCGGCCAGCACGTCGTGGCCGGCCGCCTCGATCTCGTTCAGGATCCCGCCGTACAGCTCGTGCGCCGCGCGGATGCAGGGGCGCGAGGACGGCACCAGCAGCTTCACCCCCTCCAGCGCGCGGCCGTAGTGCTCCCGCGCACGGCCGGCCTCGAAGGCCACCAGTTCGCGGATGCCGGGCGTGCACGCGCCGGCGGCCAGGTCGGCCTCGGTCACGCCGAACCTCTTCAGGTCGTTCGTCGGGAGGTACACGCGGCCCCGGCCGAGATCCTCGGCCACGTCGCGGAGGAAGTTGGTCAGCTGGAAAGCCCGGCCGAGCTCCCGGGCGGGCTCGCGCGCGGTCCGTCCGGCGCCGGGCAGGGTCTCCAGGACGGGCAGCATCATCAGGCCGATGGCCGCGGCCGACCCCTCCATGTAGGCCAGCAGGTCGTCGTAGGTCGCGTACCGGGTGACGGTCAGGTCGGCGCGCATCGACTCCAGGAACGCGTCGATGTCCTCGTGCTCGACGCCGAACGAGCGCACGGTGTGCACGAACGCGGGCAGTACCGGGTCCCGGACGTGCTCGCCGGCCAGTGCCGCGTCGAGCCGTCCCCTGACCTGGTCCAGCGCCGCGGCCCGTCCCTCCGCGCCGGTGGCCCTGTACTCGTCGACGATGTCGTCGACGTGGCGGGCGAACCCGTACAGGGCGTGCACGTGCCGGCGTTTCCACGTGGGCAGCAGCAGCGTCGCCAGGTAGAAGGAGCGCCCGTGCCGGGCGTTCAGGTGGCGGCAGTGCTCGTAGCTCGCGGTCAGCGTCATCGGGCGCCCTCCAGGATCCGGGCGGCGGCCAGCCTCCCGGAGATCAGCGCGGGCGGGACCCCCACGCCCGGCGCGGTGTACATCCCGGCGAAGTGCAGCCCCGGAACGCGGCGGCTCCGGCCCGACGGGCGGAACCACGCCGTCTGCCGGAAGCGGTGGTCGAGGGCGAAGGGCGTGCCCGCCGAGTGGCCGAGGCGCGCCCACGCCGGCGGGTCGAACGTCTCCCTGGGCGCCGCCGACAGGTCGCCGTACCCGAGGTCGGCCAGACGGCCCAGCAGGCGGTCTTCCAGTCGCGGGGCGAGGCGGCCCCAGTCGGCCCCGCCCGCCAGGTTGGGCGCGGGCTCCAGGACGCTCAGGGTCGAGTGCCCGGCGGGCGCGGCGGTGTGGTCGGATTCGGGATACGTCACGAGCAGGCTCGGGTCCGGCTGCGGACGTCCGGCCGCCAGCGCGGAGAGGGCGGCGCCCCACTCGCGGCCGAAGTGCAGGGTGTGGTGGGACTGGCCGGGCAGCCGCCGGTCGAGCCCGAAGTGCATGACCAGGCAGGAGGGCGAGTAGCGCGGTCTGCGCAGGCGCCAGTCGCCGGCCCCCTCCGGGAGCAGCCCGGCGTGCGCCCGCGGCAGGTCGCAGGCGACCACGACGCTGCTCGCGGCGAGCCGCTCCCCGGTGTCCAGCCGGACCGCCGCCACCCCGTCCGCGCCGGTCTCGACCCGTTCGGCGCGGACGCCGTACCTGATCGAGGCGCCGGCCTTCTCCGCGACCGCAGCCAGCGCCTGCGGCACGGCGTGCATGCCGCCCCGGGACGGGAAGTAGACGCCCCCGACGGTGTCCATGTGCGCGACGACGGCGTAGATCGCCAGCGCCCTGTGCGGAGGCAGCCCCACGTACAGCGCCTGGAAGGTGTGGGCCCTGACGAGCCGTTCGTCGGTCAGGTGCCCGGCCACGAAGCGGTCCAGGCGCCGGAACCCGCCCGCCGCCGCCAGCCTGAGCAGCGCGGCGGGCCGCGCCATGCCGCGCAGCCGGGTCATGTCGGCGTCGATGAACGACGACCACTCCGCCTCGAACATCTCCCCGAGCCGCCGCCGGAACCGCAGGTAACGCGCCGCCTCGGCCGGGCCGCACAGCGCCCGGACGTTGGCGGCCATCCGCTCGGCGCCGCCCACCACGTCCAGCCGGGACCCGTCGTGGAACGCCAGTCGGTAGAACGGGTCCAGGCGCCGCAGCGGCAGCACGCTCTCCAGGTCCGCGCCCGCCGCGCCGAACGTCTCGGCGAGGACCTCCGGCATGGTCAGCACCGAAGGGCCGGTGTCGAACCGGTACTCGCCGCCGCGCCCGCCGTGGCCGGTGTGCACGGTCCCGCAGCAGCCGCCCGGCACGTCCCGGGCCTCGACCAGCACCACCTCGCGGCCCCGCGCCGCCAGGTGGATCGCGGCGGACAGGCCGCCGAGACCCGCCCCGATCACGACGACCGGGCCCCGCCCTCCCATCAGCCCCGCCCTCCCCTCAGTACCGCTCGCGTCGTCGGCGCCGACCGCGACGGCTGGGCCGGCGTGCTGCACGATGTCGGGTTCACGCCATTTCTCTGCATCGTCGTCCCGAGTGAGTTCTGCACGGTTCTTCAGGTCTGCACAGTTCTTCGTGACGCGACGCCCGGTCGGTTGCATCGCCCCGGGCCGCGGGCCGCGGGTCAGGGTGGGCGGAGCTTCAGCGGGCCCGCACCGTCGCTCGCCGATTCGGCGCCCCGCCCCGCTCGGCCGCGCGGACGATGCCCGCGCACATCCCCCCGAAGATCCGGTCATGGAACGGGCGGAACGCCCACCAGTACGCGTGCCCGGCGAGGCCCCGGGGGTGGAACAGGGCCCGCTGCGTGAGGGACGTCCGGGTGCCGTCGCGCCGCACGGCGAACTCCAGCCAGGCCAGCCCCGGCAGCCGCATCTCGGCCCGCAGCCGCAGCAGCCGCCCCCGCTCGATCTCCTCCACGCGCCAGAAGTCCACCGCCTCCCCGATCCGCAGCCGGCGCGGGTCGCGGCGGCCGCGCCGCAGCCCGACCCCGCCGACCAGCCGGTCGAGGACGCCCCGCGCCCGCCAGGCGACGGGGAAGGAGTACCAGCCGCGGTCGCCGCCGATCCCCTCGACCACCTCCCACAACCGCTCGGGCGGCGCGTCCGTCCGGCGGACCTGCTCCTCGGTGTAGAGGCTGCCGCCCGCCCAGTCCGGGTCCGTCGGCAGCGGGTCGCTGGGCGCGCCGGGCGTGCTCGCCGAGGACCAGCGGGTGGCGACGTCCGCCTCCCGGACGCGGCGCAGCGCCAGTTCGACCGAGCGTTCGAACCCGACCGGCCCGCCGGGCGGCGGCGGCACGTACTCGGCGAGGTCGTTCTCCCTGCACACCACCTCGTTGCGCAGCGACTCCACCAGCGGCCGCGCCAGCGCGCCCGGAACGGGCGTGATGCCCCCCACCCACAGGCTCGACAGCCGCGGGCTCAGCACCGGGACCGGCAGGATGATCCGCTGCTTGAGCCCCGCCGCGCGGGCGTAGCCGCGGATCATGTCGACGTAGGTGAGCACGTCCGGCCCGCCGACGTCGAAGCCCCGGTTCACGTCCGCGGGCAGGTCCGCGGCCGCCACCAGGTAGTACAGGACGTCCCGGATCGCGATCGGCTGGATGCGGGTGCGCACCCAGCGCGGCGTGACCATCACCGGCAGCCGCTCGGTCAGGTACCGCAGCATCTCGAACGACGCCGAGCCCGACCCGATGATCACCGCGGCGCGCAGCCACGCGGTCGGCACCCCGCCGTCCAGCAGGATGCGGCCGACCTCGGCGCGGGAGCGCAGGTGCGCCGACAACTCCTCCTCCGGCTCCATCCCGCCGAGATAGACCAGCCGCCGGGCCCCCGCCTCCCGCGCCGCGCCGGAGAACGTGCGGGCCGCCCGCCGGTCGGTCTCGGCGAAGCCGCCGGTGCCGCCGATCGCGTGGATCAGGTAGTAGGCGACGTCCACGCCCTCAAGGGCCCGGCGGGAAGACCCGGGGTCGGTCGCGTCGGCCTCCGCGATCTCCACCCGGTCCGCCCACGGGTGGTCGCGCAGCCGCCGGGCCGAGCGCACCATGCACCGCACCCGGTAGCCGGCGTCCAGGAGTTCCGGCACGAGGCGGCCTCCGATGTAGCCGCTGGCCCCCGTGACGAGGCAGGTTCGCCCATTGCCGGCATTCATGTGCGCCTCCGTGGTCGGTCGTCGTTGATGCGGTCCGGTCCCCGGCGCTGACCTGCGCAAGCATGCGCCGGATGGTTCTCGCTGGGACGGGTAACGCCACCCGTAGGACCGAACGGGGGGACGATATGAACAAGCGCAAGGACGAGCCGGAACCGGGGGACGAGGTCACCTGGAGCACTCATGGGTCCACCACCGAGGGGCACGTGGAGAAGAAGGTCACCGACAGGCGGGAGGAGGCGGGGCGCACGGTGGCCGCCTCGCCGGAGGAGCCGCAGTACGTCGTCCGCAGTGAGAAGAGCGGCAAGAAGGCCGTCCACAAGGGCTCGGCGCTGCGCGAGCAGAAGAAGGACCGCGGGGGCAGGGGGAGCGGAGGCGAAGGCGGCGGGCGCAAGGGCGAAGGGTCCGGATGAGCGGCGAGGAGACGGCCGCCGAGTTCGGCAGGGTCGTCAACATGACCGCGAAGGAGCTGGAGCGCTTCCTGGAGACGGACGAGTCGCGGTCGGCCGGCCAGAAGGGCGGCGGGGGCGAGTCGACGGGGCACGCGTCCGGCCGCAGGATCGTCGAGCTGCTGCGGGCGAAGAAGGCGGACCTGACCGAAGAAGACTACGACCATATGAACAAGGTGGTCGGCTACGTCCACCGCCATCTCGCGCAGCGCCCCTCGGGCGACGTCACCGACACCCGGTGGCGCTACTCGCTCATGAACTGGGGGCACGATCCGCTGAAGTGAGCAGGGGGCGCGGGTCGCGAGCACGGGTGGCCTACCGGTCGCCGGGGTCGATGATCGGCGGCGGGTAATCGAGCGACCGCCTGCGGTCCTCGTCCAGCGTCCAGGGCCGGTGGACGCGCGACCCCTCGACACCGGCCAGTTCGGGGACGTAGCGGCGGACGTAGTCGCCGCGCGGGTCGAAGCGCGACGCCTGCCGGAACGGGTTCATCACCTGGTCGGGCCGGGTGCTGTTGCCGGTTCCGGCGACCCACTGCCAGTTCCCCGCGTTGTCGGCGACGTCGCCGTCGAGGAGCCACTCGTTGAAGTGGCCCAGGCCCTTCCGCCAGTCGACGCCGAGGTCGCGGGTCAGGAACGAGGCGGTGATGAGCCGGGCGCGGTTGTGCATGAACCCCTCGCGGTGAAGCTGGCGCATCCCCGCGTCCACGATCGGGACGCCCGTCGTGCCGTCGCACCACGCGGCGAAGGCGTCCTCGTCGTCCTTCCACCGCCGGTCGCGCGGCCGGTAGTCGCGCCGCGGAAGGTCGGGGAAGGCGGCGGCGACCTGGTGGTGGAAGTCCCGCCACGCCAGCTGGCGCCGGTAGGCGTCCGGCGCCGCCTCCGCCAGTTCCCGCGGCGAGACGCAGCCGAACTTCACGTAGGGGCTGAGCCGGGACGTGCGGTCGGCGGCGAGATCGTCGCGGACGTCGTCGTACGCGGCGGCGTCCTCGCGCAGCCACGCCCTCATGCGTTCGCGTCCCGCGCCCTCCCCACCGGGCGCGAGCTCGGGGGACGGGGACCCAGAGGTCAGGTCGGCGAGCCGCGGCAGCGCCCCCGGCTCCACCCCGGACGGCAGCCGGATCTTCTCGGGCGCGTCCGCGGCAGGACGCCACCGCGCGGCCTCCCAGGCCCGCCAGTACGGGGTGAACACCTTATAGTGGTCGCCGCTGGTGGGAGCGAGGTCGCCGGGCGCGACCACGGTGATGCCGGGGTGCGCCGACACGTCCAGGTCGAGACCGTCCGCGTGCACGGCTTCGCGGAGGCGGTCGAGGCGCCGGGCCGCGTACGCCGACCGCTCGTCGGCGAGGAGCAGCGAGCGGGCGCCGGTCTCCCGGGCCAGCCGGGCGACCTCCTCGGCGGGGTCGCCGCGCCGCACCACCAGGTCGCCGCCCCGCTCGCTGAGCGACTTTCGCAGGTCGGCGAGACTTTCGAGGAGGAACCGGACGCGGTTGGGCGCGGCGAACGGCCCGTCCAGGATCGCGTCGTCGAAGACGAAGACCGGGACGACCCGTCCGGCTTCGCAGGCCGCGGCCAGGGCGGGGTTGTCGCGTACCCGGAGGTCGCGGGTGAACAGCATCAGCGAGGTGTCCATCACCCGAGTCTTCGGAGCCGCGGGCGCGAACGGTTGCGGTAGGCGATGCCGCCGTTCAGCGCGGTGGCGAACGCGCACCGTGCCGCGTGGGGGAGCAGCGCGGCGGCGCTCCCCGGGATGCAACCGGAGGGACCGGCTCCGGCGAAGACCGTGAGACCGCACGACCGGTGAGACCGCACGACCGGTGAGACCGCACGACCGGTGAGACCGCACGACCGGTGAGCCGTGCGACCGGTGACGTCGGCAGGCCGGGGACGCCGTACGCTGTGCCGTCGGAGCAGCACAGGAGACCGAAACGCATGCGTGGGGAGACGGACCAGGGGCCGGGCCTTGGCGTGGGCGCGGTGGCGCGGCGCCTCGGCTTGGCGGCCGCCACCCTGCGGACGTGGGACCGCAGGTACGGCATCGGCCCGAGCGGGCGCAGCCCCGGCGGCCACCGCCGCTACACGCCCGCGGACGTGGCGCGGCTCGAAGCGATGCAGCGGCTGATCCTCGCGGGCGCCCCGCCGGGCGAGGCCGCCCTCGCCGCGCTGCGCGAGCCGCCCGGCGCGCCGCGCCCGCCGCGCGGGCACGGCGCCGGCGGCAACCGCGTGCCCGTCGCGGAGGCGCCCGCCGGAGCGGACACCGCCGAGGTGCGCGGCCTGGCGCGCGCGGCGATGTCGCTGGACGTCCCCGCGATGAACGACGCCGTCCGGACCGCGATCGCGCGGGACGGGGTCGTGCGGGCCTGGGACGGGCTGATGGTCCCGGTCATGGTCGGCATCGGCCGCAAGCACGCGGCGGGCGGTGACTGCGTCGAGGTGGAGCACCTGCTGTCCACGGTGGTGCTCGGCCGGCTGGCGGAGGTGCCGCCGCCCGCGCGGCCGGTGAACGTCCGGCCGGTCCTGCTCGCCTGCGCCCCGGAGGAGCAGCACAGCCTGCCCCTGTACGCGCTGGCCGCAGCGCTGGCGGAGGGCGGTGCCGCGGCGAGCCTGCTGGGGGCGCGGGTCCCCCCGGCCGCCCTCGCCGCCGCGATCCGGCGCACGGGGCCGGGCACCGTCTTCGTCTGGTCGCAGATCGCCGAGACCGGCGACCCGGACTGGCTGGCCGATCTCCCGGGCACCCGTCCCGTGGTGCGGCTCCTGGCCGGCGGGCCGGGCTGGAGGCGGGACCGGCTGCCGGACGCCGTCCGCCTCGTGACAAGCCTTTCCCAAGCCGTCACCGAGATTTTGGACGGCCCCGCGGCGCCCTGATACGCCGCGAAAGCCGCGCGCCCGCATCGCCCATCGCCGTGCCGGGACCGACACCGCCCCCGGAATCAACTATGAACAAGTTTTGAAACGATTCTCCTGGGAAATGCCCAGCTCATGAACCTGGGAGAGCGGCTCGCACGCGGGGACGAGACCGCGCTGGCCGAGTGCTACACCGTGCTCGGCCCACTCGTCCGCCGCCACGTCGTCCGGCTCGTGCCCCGGCACGCCGTGGACGACGTCGTCCAGCTGGTCTTTCTGGAGGTCTGGCGATCGCGCCGCCGCTTCGACCCGGCGCGCGCCCTGGAGCCCTGGGTCCTCGCCATCGCCCGCAGGCGCGCCATCGACCAGCTCCGCGCCGAGGCCCGCCACTACCGCAGGACGCTGCCCCTGGACGACCACGCGGAGCTGCCCGCCGCGCGGACGCCCGACGCCTCGCCGTCCGTGGAGACCGCCTGCGACGTCCGGGACGCCCTCGCCGTCCTGCCGCTGCCGCAGCGGCAGGCGATCGTGATGGCCCACTTCGGGCAGCTGACGCAGACGGAGATCGCGGACCGGCTCTCCGTCCCGCTGGGCACCGTCAAGGCGCGCACGGCCCGCGGCCTGCGCCGGATGAGAGAGCTCCTGTGACCGCCGCCGGCCCGCATCCGCGCCCCCGGCTGGCGGTGTCGAGCTGCCTGCTGGGCGCCCCGGTCCGCTACAACGCCGGCCACAGCCGCGACCGGTTCCTCACCGACGTCCTGGACCCGCACGTCGACTGGGTCCCGGTCTGCCCGGAGATGGAGATCGGCCTCGGGACGCCGCGTCCCACGCTGCGGCTGCTCAGCGACGGGCACCTCGTCGCCCATGACGGGTCCGCCGACCACACCGCCGCGATGACCGCGCTCGCCGAGACCCGCGTCCCCCAGCTGGAGGACCTGGACGGCTACGTGCTCAAGTCGCGCTCGCCGTCCTGCGGGCTGTTCCGGTTGCCGCGCTACGCCTCCGGCAGGCCCGGCGAGCGCACCGACGGCCAGCCCGTGGACCGCCAGGGCCGCGGGGTGTTCGCCGAACTCGTCCGCGAGGCGCTCCCGGACCTGCCCGCGGAGGAGGACGGCCGCCTCCGCGACCCCGTCCTGCGCGAGCACTTCATCGAGCGCATCTTCGCCCACGCCCGGCTCCGCGAGCTCGTCGGCGCCGACTGGCGGCCCCGCGACCTCGTCGCCTTCCACAGCCGCCACAAGCTGCAGATCCTCGCCCACGACCCGTCCGCCTACCAGGCGCTCGGACGGATCGTCGCGCAGGCGGGGACCCGTCCACGAGACGAGCTGGAGAACGACTACCGGCAGGCGTTCAGCGCGGCGTTCGCCGTCCGTCCCAAGCGCGGCCGCCACATGAACGCCCTCCAGCACGTCTTCGGGATGCTCAGCGACCACCTCGACGACACCCGCCGCCACGACCTCCTGGCCGCAATCGAGACCTACCGCCAGGGACAGGCCCCTCTCAGCGTCCCCATCGCTCTCCTGCGCCACCACGCCATGGGCGAGGACCTCGACTACCTGACCCAGCAGACCTACCTGGACCCGTACCCCGCCGACCTCACACTCCGCCACCACCTGTGACGCCCCGGACGGCACTGGTGAGGCCGGCCCCGCCGGTGCCGTAGCCGGCACGACGCCTCGCGGCATCGCGTCTACGTCACGACCTCCCAGGAAGGGTGACCGCCGCGGCCCAGGCGGCGTCGAGGAGGTCGAACGCACGGTCGGCGGCGGCCAGCGCGGCGGGATGGGCGGCATCGGCACTGGACCCCCCGTCGAGCCGCCGCCAGTTGTCGCGCGCCAGGACGCGGGTCACCGCGACGATCTGAGCCGCGGCCAGCCGGGCGGTCAGATCGTCGGCGCCGTCGTCGGCGCAGGCGGCGGGGTGCTCGACGAGAGCGGCGGCCAGGGCCTCCTGTTCGGCGTCGGCGTGCTGGGACAGGCGTGCCAGCAGGCTCGGCGTCGAGAAGACCATGCGGTGGTAACCGAGCACCTGGGGATGGTCGTTGAGGCCGGTGACCGCGTCGTGCCGCGCGAGGCCGTCGGTGAAGTGGCGGCGCAGCGCCGCCGGCGGCGGATCGCCGGGCGCGCCCCGGACGACCTTCGCGTACTCGCCCCGGTGGTCGGTGATCCGGTGCAGGACCAGGTCCTCCTTGGTGGCGAAGTACTTGAACAGCGTCGGCTTGGAGACCTCGGCCGCCGCTGCGACGTCCGCCACGGACACCCGGTCGAAGCCGCGGTTTAGGAAGAGCGCGATCGCCGCGTCCGAGATCGCCTGGTGAGTGCGCATCCGCTTGCGTTCGCGTAGGCCCGGCTCGCCCGTCATTCCGCGAGCATAGCAGTTTGTTTCCCGGGTTAATTTTTATACTCAGTCAGTATCTTAACTGAGTTAAGATCGTGTCGTCGAAGGAAGGACCTGGGGTGACTGACGGCGAACTGGAGGCGGAGCGTGCGTACGCGGCCGCCGCGCGCGACGGGCTGAGGCGCATGGTGGCGGACGCCCGCCACCAGGTGGAGATCGGTGAAGGGGCGGGAGCGGATCGGTACGCGCTCGAATCGCTGGGCCGGTTGCTGAAGAGCAACCTCCAACGGCTCGCGAACGAGCCGGACGGGCCGCCCTTCTTCGGGCGGCTCGACCTCGGTGCGGACGCCGCTGATGAGGACGCGTGCGCCGGTGACGCGGGCCGGTCCGGCCGCCGGTACTACATCGGGCGGCGGCACATTCCGGGCGGTCCGGAGAGCCCACCGCTCGTACTCGACTGGCGGGCGCCGGTGGCCAGGGCGTTCTACCGGGCGAGCCCTGGGGAACCGCACGGCGTCGCTCTGCGCCGCAGGTTCGGCTGGGACCTCGCCGCCCCCGCCGTCCTCACCGGATTCGAGGACGAGCGGTTCGACCCCGGCGAGGACTCGCGGACCAGCGACATCCTGGACGCCGAGGTCACCCGTCCCAGGCAGGGGCCGATGCGCGACATCGTGGCGACGATCCAGCCGGAGCAGGACGAGCTCGTCCGGGCGGGCCTGGACGAGTCGATCTGCGTCCAGGGCGCGCCGGGTACGGGCAAGACCGCCGTCGGCCTGCACCGTGCCGCGTTCCTCCTCTACCACCACCGCAAGCGGCTGGAGCGGAGCGGTGTGCTCATCATCGGGCCCAATCCGGCGTTCCTGCGCTACATCGCCGCCGTGCTCCCGGCCCTCGGGGAGGCTGATGTGGAGCAGACCACCCTGCTCGGCCTTCTCGGGCGTACGCGCGTCCGAGCCGATGACACGGAGGCCGCGGCGCTCGTCAAGCACGACGCCCGGATGGCGGAGGTGCTCCACCGGGCGCTGGGCGCCGGGGTGACCGCGCCCGAGGACGCGCTCGTCGTACCGGACGGCGCCTACCGCTGGCGGATCCCGGCCGAGGAACTGAGCACGATCGTCGCCGGCGTCCGCGGCGAGCAGGTCCCGTACGGGACGGGACGCGAGCGGGTGCGCGCCCGCGTCGTCGCGCTCCTGCAGCGGCAGGCGGAGCGGCGCGGACGTCCGGTGAACGAGGCGTGGCAGCGGAAGGTGGGCCGGAGCGCCGCCGTCGGCGCCTTCCTCGGCCGGGTCTGGCCGGCCGTCAAGCCCGAGGAGCTCGTCGCGGCGCTGCTCGGGGACCGGCAGGTGCTCGCCCGGGCGGCGGACGGCGTCCTGACCGCGGCGGAGCAGGCGGCGATCAGCTGGGACCGTCGCCGTTCGGCCGGGGCGGCGCGCTGGTCGGCGGCGGACGCGGTGCTCGTGGACGAGGCCGCGGGCCTCGTCGAGCCCGGTCGCGGCGCCGGGCACGTCATCGTCGACGAGGCGCAGGACCTGTCGCCGATGGAGTGCCGGGTGATCGCCCGGCGGGCCGGACGCGGGTCCCTGACCGTCCTCGGCGATCTCGCGCAGGGCACCGCTCCGTGGGCCGCGCGCGACTGGGCGGAGCAGCTCGCGCACCTGGGCGTGCCGAAGGCGCGGATCGTCCCGCTGACGGAAGGGTTCCGGGTGCCGGGCGCCGTCCTCGCGCTGGCCGCCCGCGTCCTCACCGCGCTGGACGTGGACGTGCCGCCCGGACGCTCCACGCGCGGCGACGGCGAGGTCCGGTTCCGGGAGGCGGACGTCCTCGCGGAGGAGGTGGTCGCCGCCGTCCGGGACGCGCTCGCGCGGGACGGCGCGGTCGGTGTGATCGCCGCTGACGACGCGATCGGGCCGCTGGGGGCGGCGCTGCGCGCGGCCGGGTTCGAGACCGGGGAACCGGGCGGCCCGGCCCGGGTGTCGCTGGTCCCCGCGACCGTCGCGAAGGGGCTGGAGTACGACCATGTGATCGTCGCGGAGCCCGGCGGGATCGTCGCCGCGGAGGCGCGCGGGGCCAACCGGCTGTACGTGGCGCTCACCCGGGCGGTGTCGCGGCTCGACATCGTCCATGCGCGGCCCCTTCCGGCGATCCTCACCGGCTGAGCCCAGGCCGCCCGGCATCGTCCCCGCACCGAACGGGCCGGGGCGAGCGCGAAGCTCGCCACCGGCCCGTCCTGCGAGGGCACGTTCAGTAGGGGGCGGGCTCCAGGAGCCGGTCGGCGGCTTCCGGCTGCCCGGCGGTCAGCGGCGGCTCGGGCTCGGTGGCGGCCTTCACGCGCCGGGGCAGCAGGAACGCGACCCCGACCATCGCCAGGGACAGCGCGGCGCTGATGACGAACGCCAGCCGCATCCCGTCGAGCTGGGCGAGCGTGGCGGCGACCCCGTCGGCCATCCGGCTCTCGGCGCGCCCGGTCATCACGGTCACCACCAGTGCCGTGCCGAAGGCCGCGGAGACCTGCTGGAGGGTGCCCAGCATCGAGCTCCCGTGCGAGTAGAGCGGGGCCGGGAGCGCCCCGAGGCCGAGGGTGAACACGGGGGTGAACGCCGCCGCCAGCGACACCATGAGCAGCGAGTGCAGGCCGAGCACCTGCCAGTACGGCATCGTCGCCGAGATCTGGGTGAAGCCGGCCAGGGCGAGCACGATGCCCGCCGCCCCGGGAATGATCAGCATCCGCCCGCCGAAGCGGTCGAAGAGCCGTCCCACGACCGGGCCGAGCAGCCCCATCGCCAGCCCGCCGGGCATCATCAGCAGGCCCGTCTCCAGCGGCGTGAGGCCGCGCAGGTTCTGCAGGTAGATCGGCAGCAGGATCATCGACCCCATCATCGCCATGAACCCGAGGGCCATCAGCAGCAGCGAGAGGGTGTAGGTGGGGTGCCGCAGGACGCGCAGGTCCAGCAGGGGCACGTCGCGGCGCTGCAACCGGAGCTGGCGGAGGGCGAACACCGCGATCGTGACCGCCCCGAGCGCGACGATCGCCGCGGGAAGCACCGCACTGCCCTGCCCGAACCTGCTCAGCCCGTACACCAGGGAGCCGAAGCCGAGAGCGGCGGCCGCGACGCTGAACCAGTCGATGGTGCCGGCCTGCGGCTCCCCGACGTTCTCCAGCCGTCCGAGGCCGCGCCAGGTGATCAGCGCCGCGATCGGCAGCACCGCCGCGAACAACAGCCGCCACGAACCGAGCTGCAGGATCAGGCCCGAGACCGCCGGGCCCATCGCCGGCGCGACCGAGATCGCCATGGTCACGTTGCCCATCACGCGGCCGCGGTCCTCCTGCGGCACGACGGTCATCAGCGTCGTCATCAGCAGCGGCATCATCACCGCGGTGCCGGTCGCCTGGACGATCCGCGCGAGCAGCAGCACCTCGAACACCGGCGCGACCGAGGCCAGCGCCGTCCCGGCGAGGAAGACGCCCATCGCGGTGGCGTAGGCGCGGCGGGTGGTGACCCGCTGCAGGAACCACCCCGTCACCGGGATCACCGCGGCCATGGTCAGCATGAACGCGGTCGAAAGCCACTGCGCCGCCTGCTCGGTGACGTTCATGTCCGCCATCAGCCGCGGGATCGCGTTGATCATGATCGTCTCGTTCAGGATCACCACGAAGGTGGCCAGCACCAGCAGCCGGATCACGGCGGGTGTCTTCGAGCGGCCGGCCCCGGCTCCCCGGGCCGCCGTCTCCGGCGATCCGCCGCCTGCGTGCTCTTGCGTCGTCGTCATGCCGGGGTAGACCGGAGCCGCACGGAGAACTCATCGCTCGACTCGAAAATTCTTTCGACCGCCCGGCGGGGCCGTCCGCGATCAGCGGGAACGCGCGACGGCACGGAACCGGATGATCGCGGACGGCGTCGGACCGGTACGCGGGAACGCCCCTCCGGCCCGCGGACGGGCCCGCCTTCCGCGCGAGGGGAGCACGGTGCCCGGCTATCTGCAGACTCTTCCGCTCCACACGATCACCGAGGTGTACGGTGAGGCCGGACTCCGCGACCGGTTCGCCCGCGAGATCCTGCGGTTCGGTGAGCCGGACTGGCGGCGGCTGAGCACGGCGCTCGCGCTGGCCGGCGACCTGCACCGGCAGGACCGGCGCGTCCGCGAGCCCGTGGTCAACCATCTGCTCCGGGTGACGCTGCGCGTGATGTGCCACTACGAGGTGGACGACGCGGACCTCCTCGTCGCCGCCCTCATGCACGACTCCGTCGAGGACCACCCCGCCGACCTGGCCGGGGACGGGCACGCCGACCCGGCGGAGGCGGCCCTCGGCGTCCTGTCCGCCGAGTTCGGGCCGCGCGTCGCCGACCTCGTCCGCGCCGTGACCAACCCTGTGTACGACCGCAGCCGGGACGTCCACGCCCAGTACCGCGCCCACGTGGTCGACAGCCTGGAACGTCACCCGGCCGCCCGCATCATCAAGGTCTCCGACTTCACCGACAACGGTGTCGGCCTGATCCACACCACCGGCCCCAAGCTCCGCAAGCTGGCCCGCAAGTACCGGCCGCTGGTCCCGGAGCTCAAAGACCTGGTCAACCGCCCCGACACGCCGCTCAAGGAGCGGATCAAGCAGCACATCACCGGCCAGCTCGACCGGGCCGACGAACGCTTCACCGCCATCCTGCAGGGACACACCCTCGCCGGTCAGGTGACCTGACGTCCTCTACGGCCTTTCCTCAGCGCGTCGGCCCGCTGCCTGGCGATGTTCCGTATCTTCCTCGTCGCGCCGCCCTCGGTGAGCAGGGTGAGAATCGGCGGGGAGGTGGCCTTCTCCGCGAGCATGCGCTGCATCCAGGGCGTGGTGGCCGCCAGGTCGGCGGAGGCCGGGATCCGCCCGCCTTCGATCGTCAGGTAGACGGACCAGTCGTGGACGCGGCGGCGGACGAAAGGGCCGTGCCCTTCCGCATCGAGTCTCCCCAGCTCCGGCATGAGCGCAGCCGCCCACCGCTGGAACCCGCTCGGATCGGCGGACCTCTTCGCGACCTCGTCCACGAGGTGAACGACCGCCGTCCTGGCCACCGACGAGACGGGATCGCGCAGGATCACGGCCACGATCCGGCGCTCGGCCTCGGGGCGGCGGGACGCGGCGACCGCCGCGACCACCTCGACATAGATGCGAACCCGGACATGCTCGTCCTCGACGGCCTCGTCGACCTCCATGTCGAGCATCCCGGCGTCCGCGAGCAACGCGGCCATGTCCGCACGTAGAGCCATCAGGTTCGGCACCCCCACCAGGCCCCATCCAACAGCAGAACGCCAGACGCCGGCGATCTCCTGTCGCCGGATGGCGGCAGGTGAAGATCATTCTTAGCCGCGCTAGAAAAATCTGCGCCACCTTGATGCCGGCGGCCTCCGGAGCTTGTGAAGGCAGTCGCGGGGGGCGCCGTGGGGTCAGATCACGCGTGGTGGGATGTGACCGGCGGACCGGGACGCGGGGCGGGGCCCCGCGTCCCGGTCGCGCGGTCGGGCGTCAGCCGGTGGTGCCGGTCCAGGAGGCCGGGACGTGGGCCAGGCGGACGCGCTGGGGGTGGTCGCCGACGGGGACGGAAGTGATCTTCCGGCCGGTGCCGAAGTCGATGGCGGTGACCTGGTCGGCGCCGCTCTCGGAGATGACGCAGGCGCGGCCGTCGCCGCTGACGGTGGCCCAGTAGGGCTTGGACGCGGTGACCAGGGGGCCTTCCTGGAGGGTCGAGCGCCTGACGATCGTGGCGTAGTCGTCCATGGTCCCGGCGACGCAGAGCCTGCTTCCGTCCGGGCTCATCGACAGGCCGTGGTGGCGGGAGTCGTTGACGAAGGTGGTGCGGTCGTCGCTGGTGGCCGGGTTCTTGGGCAGGGTCTTCACCCGGGTGATCTTGTCGGTGGCCATGTCGTACTCCACGAGGCCGTTGAAGAACGAGACCTGGAAGTACAGCTTCGACTCGTCCGGGGAGAACACCGCGGGCCGGATCGCGTTCGACAGGTCCTCGCGGCCGAAGGCGTCGAGGCGCGAGCGCATGTCGATGGTCTTGACGACCTTGAAGGTGGACGTGTCGGCGACGGTCATGTGCCGGTCGCCCTTGGTCCAGTCCTGGGACGGGTCGTCGAAGTCGGTCTCGACGTTCCCGATGGACATGTTCAGGAGGTACCTGCCGTCCCTGGTGAAGATGTTCTCGTGGGGCTTGTCGCCGGTGGCGAACGAGCCGAGCTGCTTGCCGGTGTTGATGTCGAGGACGTGGACGACCTTGCCGAGTGAGGCCGACACCGCGACCTTGGTGCCGTCGGGGGAGACCGACATGTGGTCGGCGCGGTAGCCCGAGACGGCGAAGCGCCACTTGACCTTCCCGGTGGTCAGGTCGATGGAGACGACGTCGCCGAAGCTGGGCCGCGAGGCGACCAGCGCGGAGCCGTCGGGGGTGGAGTACAGGTCGTCGACGAGCTGGTCGTGGCCCTCGCCGGCGGTGGCCCGGATGCCCAGGAAGACGGCCAGGTTGATCGGGTTGAGGTAGATCGCGGTGAGTCGCTGGCTCTTGTCGGGGACGACGTTGATCCGGCCGATCTTGGCGAAGTCGCCGCTGGACTTGATGACGTCGGCGGTGCCCTCCCAGTTGTTGCCGACGAACATCACCTCGCGCAGGGGGGCCGCGTGCGCGGTGGTCGCGGAGACGGCGGGGGCGATGGCGCCGGCCGCCAGGACGGCCGCGGCGGCGATGCTCCGCAGGCGACGGTGCGGTCTGGGGCGGGCAGGGGCGGTCGCAGCGTGCATGCTTGCTTCTCCCAGGGGGGTGGGGGCGCCCTGTGGGGGCGTTTCCGTGTCCGTGCCGGCGCGCACGGCGGCAGGCGGGACCTCCCGCGCGGGCCGCGGCGCCGGCTGCGCGGTGATGAACGGTTGCGGGCATGGCCGACCCTGGATTCCGCTCGCCTTGTGGGCTGCATATGAATCCGCCCAAATCAGAACATCACCGTGTTCAGACTTTGGTTACTGGATAGTAAGCAGGGGTGGTCTGCGCCGCAAGACCCGATGTCGAGGGAATTCCCGTCACCTGGTGGAGGATGCTGAGCCCGACCGCATCATGCGTCCGGAATGGCCGTTAAGGGTCCAGGAACGATCGAAACGGGGTCCCGAACAGGGTTTCGGCGCCGCCGCGCGCTATGCGGGGATGATCAGGCCGTAGTGCCCGTCGTAGCGGTGGTAGAGGACGTTGCCCCTCCCGGTGTCGGCGTCGCGGAAGAACACCCAGCGCAGACCGGTCGCCTCCAGATGTTCGATCGCCTCCTGGACGGTCAGCTGGGGCGCGGGGCGCGGGCTGATCGTCAGCGGGATGGCGCGGGGCGTGCCCACCCGTCCGCGCGGCGTCGCCTGCGCCAGCCGGTACCCGTGGTCGGCGGGGTAGATGACGCTGTCCTCGCCCGTCTCGACGTCGGTGAACAGCAGGAACCCGTAGTCGAGCACCTCCATGTCGAAGGCCGCCTCGTCGGGCGTCTCGGCGGGCAGCGTGAACGACTTGTGCCGGATCAGCTCCCGCTCCTCCGGAGGACGCGGGTAGTAGTCCGGACGGTGCGTCGGCTCGGCGCCGTGCCGCCACTCGTGCGGGCCCGTCGCGGGGCTCGTGGGGTAGGCGCCGCGGCGGGACTCCCAGTGCCGGGAGATCCGGTCGAGCCGGTTCAGCAGCCGGTCGTGGAGCCGGTCGATGGCCTCGGTCATGCTCGGCGCCGCCACCTGCGCCCGGACCAGGCGGCCGTTGACGTCCAGGTTGGCCTGGGCCGTCGCCGGACGCGGCACCGCCGGATCCGGCGACATGATCAGCTTCACGCGCGCGAAAAGCACCGGCTCCGGCGCGCGCCGGAACACCGCGCTCACCTTGGAGCGCGCGTAGCCGGTGGCGCCCTCCGGCACCCTTCCCCGGTGTTCGACGGCCACCTCGGGAGCCGCCCTGGTCGTCGCCCGGTCCATGGCGTCCTCCCGTCGCTCTACCGCTTCGCCCACGCGGCCGGCTGGTGCTCGATGGTGGAATCCGAGGACGGGTAGAACGTGCTCTCATGTCCGTCGTCCCACCGCACCAGGTAGGGCGGCTCGCCGTCGTGGCCGTGCACTTCGAGGATCTCGGCCCTGCGGGCCGCCTCGCCCACATGGCGTCCATGGACGATCAGCCGGTCGCCTTCGCTGGCTCGCATCGTGTCCCCCTCACGTCGCGCTGAGAGTCCATCGTGCGAGCGAGCGGAGGGGCGCCACCAGGGCCAAAGGTCCATATTCACGCAGGTCAGTCTCTTGTCTCGACGTTGCCCGCCGACGGAAGCCGTGCGCCTCGGTGAGCCCGAAAGCGCTTCTGTATGGGCGTTTCCGGTCGGTGAGGAGGGAAACACCCTCGCGATAGAGGAGGGAGGCCGCCGATGTTCCATCGGAACGGCAGGCGCCCAATCCTGATCGGGTCGCCTCCCACGGCGCCGCCGTGCCGGTCGTCGGCGTCCGGGGGATCGGTTCGCTGCCCGGTGGCGGTGGAGCCCGGCCCCCGGCCCGGGAGGTGACGATGCTGGACTTCGACGACCGCGCCGATGCCGGACGGCGCCTGGCCGAGCGGCTGGCCTGGCTGCGCGGTCAGGACGCCGTCGTGCTGGGACTCCCGCGCGGCGGGGTGCCCGTCGCCTTCGAGGTCGCCCGGAAGCTGGGCGCGCCGCTGGACGTGATCGTGGTCCGCAAGCTGGGCGTCCCCTTCCAGCCCGAGCTGGCCTTGGGCGCCGTCGGCGAGGGCGGCGTGCTCATCGTCAACGACGAGATCGTCCGGCTCACGGGCCTCGGCGAGGCGGACCTGACCGACGCGCAACGGCGCGAGCGGCCCGAGCTGGACGTCCGCGTCGAACGCTTCCGCCGCGGCCGTCCCCGGGTCGAGCCGAGCGGCCGCACGGCCGTCGTCGTCGACGACGGCGTCGCCACCGGCGCCACCGCACGCGCCGCCTGCCAGGTCGCCCGCGCCCAGGGCGCCCGCCGCGTGATCCTGGCGGTCCCCGTCGGCTCGACCGACACCATCGCCGGCCTCCGCCGCGTCGCCGACGACGTGGTGTGCCTGCTGGAACCGGACCTCTTCCACGCCGTCGGCCAGTGGTACCGCGAGTTCGGCCAGACGTCCGACGGCGAGGTGGTCGAACTCCTGGACCGCGCCGCAACACCGCCCTCCGACGCCCGGCATGACGCCGACCCCGCCGACCCCGCCGACCCCGCCGACCCCGCCGACCCCGCCGACCCTGGCGGAGCCGTGGACCCTGGCGGGGCTGGCCGAGGTGGGGCCGCCACGCCCGGCGGAGTGGTCGAGCCCGGTGGGAACGCCCATCCTGGCGCAGCCACCGACCCGTCGGGAGCGTCCGATCCAGGCGCGGATGCGGACGGTCCGCCGGCCGTCGACGAGGAAGTGTGGATCGACGGCGGGTTCGTGGAGCTCATCGGACACCTCACCGTCCCCGCTCAGGCCGGTGGGGTCGTGGCTTTCGCGCACGGCAGCGGGAGCAGCCGCCACAGCCCGCGCAACCGGTTGGTCGCCGCCGGGCTCAACCGGGCGGGCCTCGGCACGCTGCTGTTCGATCTGCTGACCACCGGGGAGGAACTCGACCGCGGCAATGTCTTCGCCATCGGCATGCTCGCCGACCGGCTCGTCGCCGCCACCGCCTGGCTCCGCGACCGGCCGGAGATCGCCGGCGCCCGCATCGGCTACTTCGGGGCGAGCACCGGCGCGGCGGCGGCGCTCCGGGCCGCCGCCGATCCCGGCGCCGACATCGCCGCCGTCGTCTCCCGCGGCGGGCGCCCGGACCTGACCGAACGCCGCCTGGGCGACGTCCGCGCCCCCACGCTGCTGATCGTGGGCGGCGCGGACCGGCAGGTGGTCGGCCTCAACCAGCGGGCGCAGCAGCGCATGCGCTGCCAGAACCGGCTCACCATCGTGCCGGGCGCCACCCACCTGTTCGAGGAGCCGGGCGCCCTCCAGGCCGTGACCGATCACGCCAGGGACTGGTTCCTCGCCTACATGCGCTGACCTGCCTCACATGACGGCTCGGGGCGCCGCAGGACGTGCCGCGGAACGGGGCGCGGGACGGGCCGCCGCACGTCCTTCCCGCTCGCCGCCCGGCTGGAACAGCTTGCGGAGCTCCTCGGGAAGCTTCCACAGCGCCTGGTCCACGCCTCCCGGAGCCATTTTGGAGGACACGACCTCGGTGACGATCGCCGCCGTCTTGGGCACGTCGTCGCGTCCGATGCGCGCCTGCTCGGCGTAGTGGACGGTCGCCTCGTGCAGGTCGTACTTCCGGGGCACGTGACCGGGGCTCCACCCGTCGTAGTACACCCCGCGCAGCAGTTCCGGCAGCTGGGCGGCCAGGTGCGCGGCGGACTCGACCGTCAGCCGGTCGCGCAGCGTGTGCATCCAGGCCCGGAGCGCCCGGTAGGCGAACCGGCGGTCCTCGGTGCCGAACGCTTCGGCCACATCGGCGATCCACCGGTTGGTGGTGTCGATGCTCCGATCCAGCCCCTGTATCCCTGTGAACGTCATCGCAACGGCTCCAGAGCGGTCTCGGCGAACACGGACGATTCCAGCGTGCCGCCGCCCGAGCACACGGCGGCAGGGACGAAGGTCCCAGGTCTGGAGCGTTTCCGCAGGTAGGGGGTGGCTGAGAGGATCAGCGGCGCTTCGGGCGGGCAGGGCTCCCGGCATCCATCTCTTCAGGCATAGCGGCACAAGGCTCCGATGCCCTGCGCGGGAAGGTCCGGCGTCCCGGGCTCCAGGACGCGCACCTGCGCTCCGGTGAGCAAGGCGGCGCGGACGGCGACGTCCACCAGCCGCCCGTGCTCCACCGGGTCCGCGCCCGACTCGGCGAGAGAGGTCCGCCGGTCGGACACCTGCGTCGGCGCGGGGCCGAACCAGGCCGTCCGCCGGTCGGCGGAGTCGTCGGCCACCAGCAGCGTGTGGACCCGGCCGCGGGCCAGCGCCCGCAGGGTCGCGGCCGCGCCCTCCACCGCGAGGCCGGACGGGCCCCGCCCCTCGTCCAGCCGCTCCAGCAGCCCGCGGGTCTCCTCGTCCGCACGCCGGCTCACCTGTTCCCGGACCTGCTTCTGGCGGCGCTGCCGCGCGCCGTCGCGGTTCCGTCCGCCGGAGACGTGGCCGAGGGTCACCTCATGGCGGACGCCCTCGGGAAGGTGCTTGGTGAGGTACTGCATGGCACGCACGTCGCCGCCGAGGAGCAGCACGTGCGCTCCGGTCGCGGCGAGGTCGTCCGCGAGGGCGTGCGCCACCCTGGTCGCGTTGTGCTCCCAGGAGTCCTCGGCGCGGTGCTGGTGGCGCGACTGGGACCAGCCGCCCGGCGCGTTGCGCACGATCTCGTCGTCGGGGCCGTCGATCGTCCTCGTCGTGGCGGCCCCCGTCCCGCCCCGGCACATCTCGATGTCGGCGCCCTTGCGGTCGACGAGGGTCAGCACGTACGGCGGACGCTCCTGGAGCCACGCCAGCAGCGGCAGGAGGCGCGGCACGGGACCGCGGACGGCGAGATCGGGCTGCCGCGCGTCCGGCATCTCGACCACCGTGGGCACCGGGTCGCCGTCGAAGGCGAAGGCGGCCAGCGCCCCGGATCCCGGCTCCGCCCGCGCGACCAGCCGGTCCAGCGCGTCCACCACGGCGCCGTCGGTTCCCTGCGAGCGGAGCCGCCTGCCCAGCCGTTCCCAGCGCAGCGCGGCGTCCTCCTCCCCGGGAGGCGCGGTCAGGTTGAAGTAGACCGATGTGACCGGCCCTTCGGAACAGAGCCGACGCAGGGTCTCGGTGGCGGTCATCTCGTCCGGCTTCATGCAAAACAGCCTGTACAGCGGGCCACCGTCCGATTAGGGACGAAGGTCCACAGGTTGCCGGACCTTCGTGAGTCCACCCCTAACGGACCGCGTCGCGCGCCGCCTTCGCCCGCGACGGGCCGTGCACCACACTGGGCGGGAGGCCGGGCGTCCAGGGGGAGGATCGGCGTGGCTCACGACCGCTCAGAAACCGGCTTGCACTGGTTGTTCGGAGACCAGCTGGGCCCGCACTTCCTGCGGGCGGACGCCGAGATCGTCATGATCGAGGCGCGGTCGGTCTTCCGGCGGCGCCGTTTCCACCGCGCCAAGGCGCACCTGGTCCTGTCCGCGATGCGGCACCGCGCGGCCGAACTCGGGGACCGCGTCCACTACGTCCAGGCGGAGACCTACCGCGACGGGCTGGAACGGGCCGTGGGAGACGGCCCCGTGACCGTCCACCACCCCACGTCCCACGCGGCCCTCGGCTTCGTGCAGGGGCTCCGGCAGGTGGAGGTGCTGCCGCCGCGCGGTTTCCTCGTCCAGCCTGACGCGTTCGCCCGGTGGGCGGAGTCCGCCGGCGGCGGGCGGCTGCGGATGGAGAGCTTCTACCGGCAGGTGCGCCAGGACCACGACCTGCTGATGGACGGCGATCAGCCCGCCGGAGGGCGGTGGAACCTGGACAAGGACAACCGCGAGCCCCCGCCCAAGGGCGAGGCGACACTGCCGGTGCCCGCCCCCTACCGGCCGCGCGAAGACGAGATCGACGAGCGGGTCAGGGCCGATCTGGACCGCTGGGAGCGGAGCGGGGACGTCTCGTTCGTCGGCCGGGACGGCCCCCGGCGGTTCCCGGCCGGCCGTGCCGAGGCCCGGCGCGCCCTCCGCGCCTTCGTGCAGAAGCGCCTCCCCACCTTCGGCCAGTGGGAGGACGCGATCCTGGCCGAGGACTGGGCCATGAGCCACAGCCTGCTGTCCGCCTCGCTCAACCTCGGGCTGCTCGACCCGGCCGAGTGCGTCGAGGCCGCCGAGGGCGCCTACCGCGCGGGCGATGCGCCGCTCAACTCCGTCGAGGGGTACGTCCGGCAGGTCGCCGGGTGGCGCGAGTACATGTGGAACCTCTACTGGTACTTCGGCCCCCGCTACCGGGAGTCCAACGCCCTGGGGCACGACGCGCCGCTGCCGGACTGGTTCGCCTCCCTGGACGCCGACGCCGTCCAGGCCCGCTGCCTTTCGACGACGCTCGCGCAGGTCCGCGACCGGGGCTGGGTGCACCACATTCCCCGGTTGATGATCCTGGGCAACCACGCCCTCCAGCGCGGCTGGGACCCGGCGGCGGTGACCGACTGGTTCCACCGCTGCTTCGTGGACGGCTACGACTGGGTGATGCTCACCAACGTGATCGGCATGTCGCAGTACGCCGACGGCGGCCGCATCACCACCAAGCCGTACGCCGCGGGCGGCGCCTACATCAACACCATGAGCGACCTGTGCGGCCCCTGCGCCTACCGGCCCACCGAACGCACCGGGGAGCGGGCCTGCCCCTACACCGCCGGGTACTGGGAGTTCGTCCACCGCCACCGCGAACGGCTCTCCCACAACTACCGCACCGCCCGCGCCGTCAAGCAACTGGAGCGCCTCGGCGACCTGGACGAGGTGCTCGGCAACGCCCGGCGGCGCGACCCGGACGCCGCACCCTGACCGACCGGGCGGCCGCAGGGGAATCGGCGCCCCGCGGACCGCGGGTCAGGTTCCGGTGCCGGGCGGGCAGGGCGCCGAGCGGGCATCGAGGCGTCGGGCCCGGAGCCGCCGGGTGCGCAGCGCGGCCTCGATGGCGAACCGGGTGCCGGGGTCGGCGAGCTCGTCGCCGAGGAGGTGTTCGAGGACGCGCATCCGGTACCGGACGGTCTGCACGTGCACGCCGAGCTCCTCGCTGATCCGCGTCGCGGGCGCGCGGGTGCGCAGCCAGACGGCGAGCGTGTCGACGAGCGGCAGCCTGCGCCGCTCGCTGAGCGGGGCGAGGGGCGCCAGGCCGCGGCGCGTCATCTGGTCCATCAGCGCGCCGTCGGCCAGCAGCCACAGGCTCATCAGGTGGTCCTCGCACAGGGTGAGCGTGCCGTCGTGCAGGACGTCCTTCAGGTCGAGCAGGCGCCTGGCCCAGCGGAGCGAGTCGGCGGCACGCGCCCGGGGGACGGTCAGGCCCACCGCGGCACGCTCCCCGGCCAGGGCCGCTTCGAGCATCGCCCGCCGGTCGCCGGTGAGCGGGCCGGGGACGAGGAGGTAGGGCGCCGGGTCCTCCGGGTCGAGCAGGACGTCGGCGTCCAGTAAGGGGCAGACGGGCAGAGTCCCGGGGGGCAGGGCGACGAGCGTGACCTCGTCGGGAAGCGGCCATTCGGCGGCCGGGTCCTGCTCGACCGGCGATGTGGGGGCGACGAGCGCGCGCAGAAGGGCCAGCCGGGCGGCCGCGCGTCCATCGCACGCCTCCGCCCTGGCCCTCTCGTAGCCCTCCCTGGACAGGGCCGCCGCATCGTCCATGTAGGCGATGACGGCCTCGGCCAGCGCGGAGACCGCGAGGACGGACGCGACGCGGTCGTCCAGCATCGCCCGGATCCGGGACCACGCCACCTGCGTCGCGGCGCGGTAGGCCGACTGGATCACCGTGAGCGGGCGTCCCTCCATCACCTCGAACGCGCCCATCTTGCGGCAGAGCTCGTCGCGGCGGTCGAGCGGCCGCGCGGGGTCGGCCAGCCAGTCCAGGAACCCGAGCACGTTGCGTTCGACGGCGGTGCGGATGACGTGGTTGTACGCGCTACCGGGAGGTCGCGCGTAGGCGGGGATCGCGGCGCGGATCCTCTCCACGATCTCGTCGACCAGGCCGGGGACGACGGCCGTCCGGACGTCCGGCGACAGCGCCGCGACGAGTTCGCGCAGCTCGGCGGACTCCGGCGGCGACGCGCCTGGAGATGACGGCCTCGGCATCGCACACGCTCCGTGGGGTGGGTGACGGGGGTGTCAGGAGGCGGGCCGGCCCGGCGGCGTCCGCCGGCGGGCCTTCAGGACCGCCTCCAGGACGAAGCGCGTCTCGGGGTCGTCCAGCCGGTCGCCGATCTCCTTCCTGATCTGCCGCAGCCGGTACCGGACGGTCTGGGGGTGCAGGTGCAGCCGGCGCCCGACGTCCGCCGCCGTGCTCCACTGCTCCAGCCAGACCCGCAGCGTCTCGGTGAGCGCGCGCCGCTTGCCCTCGGGCAGGCCGGCCAGGCCGCCGAGCCGGCGCCGGGCGATCTCCTCCACGAGGGGCGGGTCGCACGTCAGCCACAGGTCCAGGAGGTGGTCCTCGGCGCGGATCAGCGGCGCGGCGCCGATCACGCCGTCCTCGGCGAGGGCGAGCACGCCGCGCGCCCAGCGCAGCGCGTCGGGGATCTCGCCGAGCGGCACGGTCAGGCCGACCACGACGGGCCCGCGGTCGAGCGCCGCGCCCAGCAGCGCGCGCCGGGCCTCGTCCACGCCGCCGGGCACGAGCAGCCAGGGCGCGGTCCCGCCGAGGGCCGACAGGACGTCGCGGCGCGCGGCGGCGGGCCGCCACCGCGTGCCGCGGCGGACCGCGACCGGCGTCGCCGTCTCCGGCACGTTCCACCCGAGTTTCGCGGCGAGGTGCTCGACCGCCTCGCGGGAGGCGACCGGGCGCGTGGAAAGCCCCCGTATCAGCAGCCTGCGCGAATGGACGAGGTCGACCGGCGCCTTCGGGCCCTGGTCCAGATAGGCCTGGACGATCGGGTCGATCACCTGGTCCATGAAGGCCATCTGGAATTCCGCGACGCGGGCCAGGTCGGCGCCCGACACCTTGTTGCGGACGCACACCTCGGTGATCCGGTGCCAGGAGGTGTCGAAGGCGGTGTGGATCGCGGCGTGCAGGGACTCCAGGCTCCGGTTGCCCGTGACCTCCTTGCGGCCGAACGAGTGCAGCAGCTCCAGCAGCCCGTCCAGCGGCTCCGCCGGGTCGGCGAAGCGCGCCACGTAGGTGCGCATGGCCTCCCGCACGACCCGTTCCGGGCTGGGCGCGCTGCCGTCCGCGACCGCGTAGTCGGGGACGGTGGCGCGGACGGCCGTGTAGATCTCCTCGGCCAGTCCGGGGAGCCCCGACCGCAGGACCTCCACGAGTTCGGGAGGCGCCGGCTCTGGTCGCACGAGCGCACCCTCCCGTCCGAGCGTAGAAGCGGGCTGCCCCAACGGAAGCGACATGCCGTTCAAAATACCCAGGGGCTCCTAGTCGGAAAAGGCCTCGGAACGGCGGCGCGAAAGGGGGTATGGGCGCGGACGGGCTTCGTCGCGGGCAGCCAACGGCGCTGTCAGTATCGGTGAGTCCCCATGGCGTGTTCCGGTCAGACCCCTTCAGGGCGCCCGGTGCTTCCTCATCGGCGCACCAATCTCGCGGGGCTGTTTACTCATCTGTTGACAGACCTTGCCGGAATCGGTGCCGGCCCCGCGTCCGAACCTTGTCGGCCGTGAAAATCTCCGCTTACCGTACCGGCTAGTAGGTGAATGGTGAGCTCACACCACCCACGCAGGAAGGCCCGTGCCCGTTCCCCAGGCACCCGGTCCCACCCCCAGGAAAGGTCATTCCCCGTGCGTAAGATCACCTCTGCGGCCATCGCCGCGACGAGCGCGTCCGCCCTCGCGCTGTTCCTCGCTCCCGCGGCCCACGCGGCCAACCTCACCGCGACCGTGACGAACGGCGGCTCGGTGACCGCCACGAACTCCGGCAACCTCGTCATCACCGACACCACCACCGGCATCGCGGTGACCTGCACCACGTCCACCGGCAAGGGCAGCATCCCGAACGGGGTCAAGAGCGGCGCCTCGCCGCTCCAGGTCGGCACGATCAGTTCGATCTCGTTCACCAACTGCAAGGGCGGCGGGTTCACCTTCACCGTGACGACGAACGCCCTTCCCTGGAAGGTGAACGTCACGGGCGCCACGTCGGGCGGCGTCACCGCGGGCAGCATCAGCGGCATCTCCGCGCACGCCTCGGCGGCCTTCGGCCTCTGCCAGATGGACATCGCCGGCACGGCCGCCGGTTCCTACACCAACGCCACAGGCAAGCTGACGGCCGGCGGCGCCGGCCTGACGATCAGCAACGTCACCGCCGGCTGCCTCGGCATCGCGGGCAACGGCCACTCCGCCTCGCTGGTGGGCGCCTACACCGTCAAGAACAGCGGCGGAACCTTCCCGCAGATCAACACCACCTCGCCGTGACCCCCTGAGCCCGCGCACCTGACCGCGGAGGCGGCCCACCCCGCAGGCATCCGCACCGCCTGGCGAGCCGGAGCGAGGCAAGACCCCGCGCAAGACGGCCAAGGCCCTCACCCCGGCCCCGAAGAAGGCCACCTACGAGGTCAAGGCCCGCCGCTAGGAACACTGCCCGAGCAGAGGCGCCCCCGAAGGTTCGTCTTCCGGGGGCGCCTCCGCGCCGTCCACACCCTGTGGACAGGTGAACCGCATAGCCGCCTCGACTACCACAACTGGCAGCGGGACCGGTCCTCCCGCTGGGATTCCGAGGCCAGGCGCCGGCGTAACAGCGACGACCTGAACCGCCGCTGGCAGGAGAACGGTTATCCCGGCTTCTGGGAGATCGTCGGCGGGCTGATCCTTTTCTTCGCCGCCATCGCGATCATGTCAGGACGCTGATCTCCTGAAAGAAGGGCCGCCGCGCACACCGGCGGAGCTTCACTTTCTCCGGGGCGGGCCTTTCGCCGTCCGACTCCTTCTCCGGCAACGCTGTTGACCGCTGGGGAGGCCGTCCGGCCACTGCCGCGCTAAGTTGGACTTGCTGGTCCAGTTCGGGTGAGGCGGGGCATGCGGAAGAGTCTGACGGCGAAGGGCGCGGCGACCCGGAGCCGGATCATCGAGGGCGCCGCCGAGGTGATGCGCGACCGGGGAGTGGCCTTCGCGACCCTCGAAGACGTCATGGCGCGCACCCGGGCCAGCAAGAGCCAGCTGTTCCACTACTTCCCGGCGGGCAAGGACGAGTTGCTGCTCGCGGTAGCGCAGTACGAGGCCGATCAGGTCCTGGAGGACCAGCAGCCCTACCTGGGACGCCTGGACTCCTGGGAGGCGTGGCGGCGGTGGCGCGACGTGGTGGTCGAGCGCTACGAGGCTCAGGGTGACCGGTGCCCGCTCGGCTCGCTGTTCCTCCAGGTCGGCCGGGCCACCCCCGGAGCGCGTGCCATCGTGGTCGAGCTCATGAACCAGTGGCAGGCGAGCCTGGCCGCCGGGATCCGCTCCCTGCAGGCCGCCGGGCACCTGCCCGCCGGCGTGGACGCCGACCGGCGGGCGGCCGCGCTGCTGGCGGGCATCCAGGGCGGCGTGACGATCCTCCAGTCGACCGGCCGGTCCTCCCACCTGCGGGCCGCCCTCGACCAGGCGATCGAGGACCTGCGCCGGCTCGCGCCCGCGTGATTGGACTTGCGGGTCCATTTTTCCCCCTGCAGAGTGGCGGGTGCCGCCCGGCCGACCGGTCGAGCGACATGAGCGAGCGGCACGGCCGACCGAGGGGGAGTACACGATGAGCGGACGGCTGGAAGGCAAGCGGGCGCTGGTGACCGGATCGACCAGCAACATCGGGCGGGCGATCGCCGAGGCGTTCGCCGCCGAGGGCGCGCACGTGATCGTGTCCGGCCGCAGCGCCGGGCGGGGCCGGGAGGTCGTGGACGGTATCCGCGCACGGGGCGGTCGCGCCGACCTCGTGCGGGCCGACCTGGACGGAACCGCCGAGGCTTCGCAGGCCCTGGCGCGGGAGGCGGCGTCGGTTCTCGGCGGCGGCATCGACGTCCTGGTCAACAACGCCGGCATCTACCCCGGCGGCGGCACCGCGGCCACCGACGAGAACACGTTCGACCAGGTCTACGCGGTCAATGTGAAGGCGCCGTTCTTCCTGACGGCGGCGGTCGCCCCCGCCATGGTCGAGGCCGGCGGCGGCGCGATCATCAACCTCGGTTCGTGGATCGCGCGCCTGGGCGTCCCCGCGGGGGCGCTCTACAGCTCCACCAAGGGCGCGATGGAGACGCTCACCCGGGCGTGGGCCGCGGAGTTCGGCCCGCACGGCGTCCGCGTGAACGCGATCTCCCCCGGCGTGATCCTCGAACCCGCGCCGGGAGAGCGGCTCCCGGGCGAGGCCATGATGGTCGGCACTCCGGCCGGAGGCATGGGCGAGCCCCAGGCCGTCGCGCACGCCGCCGTCTACCTGGCCGCCGAGGAGGCCGCCTTCGTCCACGGCATCACCCTGGACGTGGACGGCGGCCGCACCACGACAGCCGTCATCGCCGCCTGACGCCACTCCGGGATGGCAGGACGCCGAGCCTTCGCAGCCTTCAGCCGGGATGTGGCAGGCCCTGCCCGCGGCCTGGGCGCACCGAAGTTCTCGGTGTCCACCTTTTCCGGCAGCCTGGTCGCCGTCATCGGTAACGCACTGAGCGCGACTCATCCCCGCTTCTGGGCGAGCGCACTTTCCGCGGGCTTGCTGTCCCGGACCGTTCCGAAGAACGGTATCTCCGCTCGGGGGAACTTCCCATGACGGACCATTCAAGCAACCCTTGATGATCGAATTCTCGTAGACCTCTCCCTTCGCCGGATGTGGCCACCCGTCCAGATCATCGCCGCGCGCACCCTCCTTGGCGCCACCAGGTGGCCATTGAGTCTCCGAGCAGTGACGCAGGCTTGGGCGGCCGCTGCTGAAGATCGCTGAGAAGTGGTCCCGTGGATTGTCGGGCTCGGCCGATCCGGCCTAGGGAAATCGTGGCATGAGCGCAGCGGAACGAACGTTCGCTGTTACGCTGGGTGTGCTTGCGGTGATGGATCTGGGAGTGGTGTCATCCGGAAATCGGCTGTCCGGAATCAATGCGGTGGATGAACGACACGAGGAATCCGTACGCCCATCCCATTGGGCGCTGCTCGCGGCGGGCGCCGCGCTGATCGCATTCGACGCCCGGCTGGCCGTCGGATGGGGAATGTTCGGGCCGCTGTTCTACACCAAGGAACTGGCGCAGATCGGCGCGTGGCTGCTGGCCGGGTTCCTGGTCATCCGGGTGCGCCCCCGGCGGCCGATGGGCCCGCTGATGCTGCTGCTCGGGCTGCTCCTGGGCTGCACCGCCCCCGCCGCGTTCGCCCTGGAGCCGGGGTCGCAGGAGCTCCGGCTGCTGGTGATGGCATCGTCCTGGCTGAACGCCTTCCAGCTTCCGCTCGGCGCCCACGTCTTCCTCGCCTACCCGACGGGGACCGTGCGGGACACCGCGGGTCGGCGGGTGGTGGCCGGAGGCTACTGGTTCGGGGCGTTCAATGCCGTCGTCGTCGCGCTCGTGGGCCTGCCGCGGCCGGACGGCGCCTGCCAGGACGTGTGCGCGCCGATCACGCCGATCCGCGATTCCCACCTGAGCGCCGGGGCGGGACTCGCGCTGTCGGCGGGCAGCGGGGTACTGGTGGTCGTCGGCGCGTCGGTGATCGTCCGGCGCTACCGGCGGGCGGGGTGGCGGGAGCGGCGGGTACTGGCCTTCCCCACCGCCGCGATGGTCGTCACGGCCGGACTGTGGACGGTGGTGAGCGCCCAGGGCGCGCTGGTGCCGTGGTTCACCAATCCGGCCTTCGGCAGGACGCTGGCACTTGCGCAGTTCGTCGCGGTGGTGTCCATCCCCGCCGCGTTCTTCACCGGACTGCTCCGGGAGCGGCTGGACGAGGCGCGGGTGTCGGACCTCGTCCGCGAGATCGCCGAACTGCCGCCCGGCAGGCTGCAGTCCAAGCTGGCCGCGACGCTGCACGACCCCCGGTTGCGGATCGCCTTCCCCCTGGACGGGACGTACATCAGCGCGGAGGGCGGGCCCGTCGAGGTGCCCGCCCAGGACGCCGCCACGGCCATCACGGTGATCGGGGACCCCGGCGACCCGGTGGCGGTGCTGATCCACGACCCGACGCTGCACGCCGAGCCCAGGCTGCTGGAGGCGGTGACCGAGGCGACCCGGCTGGTGCTGGAGAACACCCGGCTGCAGGCGACCGCGCGGGCCCATCTCGCCCAGGTCCGGGCGCTGCTCGCGCGGATCGTGGCGGCCGAGGACGCCGCCCGCCACGGCCTCCAGCGCGACCTGCACGACGGCGCGCAGCCGCAACTGATCTGGGTCGGGATGCAACTCGCCCGAGCGCGCGACGCGGTGGCCCGCACCGTTCCGCCCGGGTACCGCAGGGACGTCGACAGGGCGATCGACGAGGCCGAGGCGCGGCTGCGCACCGCCCTGCGCTCGCTGCGGGAGCTGTCCCGCGGCATCCACCCGGCGGTGCTGACGACCGAGGGGCTGAGGGCCGCGCTGCGCGAGCTGGTCCGGCGCGCCGACGGCCCCGTCCGCCTGCACATGGACCGCCCGATGAAGGACCTGCCGCAGCCGGTCGCGCTGACCGCCTACTTCGTCGTCAGCGAGGCGCTGACCAACGCGCTCCGGCATGCGGGCGCGGAACGGGTGGACGTCTCGGCCGACCTCGCGGACGGGCGGCTGACCGTCCGGGTCGCCGACGACGGGACGGGCGGGGCCGCCGCCCGCCCGGGGTCGGGCCTGGCCGGACTCCACGATCGGGTGGAGGCCGTGGACGGCACCCTGCACCTGCGGTCCGACCCGGGGGAGGGCACCGTCCTCGCGGCCGTGATCCCGTGCCCCGGCCGCTTCGCGCACGGACCGCGCCGCCCGCGGGCCCCGGAGCACGCCACGCCCGAGCCGGATCACGCAGTGCCCGAGCCTCCGAGCGAGCCGCGTCACCTCGCGCAGGAGTAGGTGAAGGAGGCAGTGTCCTGGAGCGCGTGTTCGCCCAGGACGGTCAGCGTCGCGGTGAACCTGTGGCGCCCGGTGCCGTGGACCCGCCACAGCAGATGCACGGTCGCCCGGGTGCGGCCCTTCGCGACGGCTTGGCGGCGGGGCGGCTCGGGGGCGTCCTCGTCGCTGCGCCACCACTGGTAGGGGATCTCGCCGGACGCGCCGTCGGTGACGAGCGTGCCGGTGACGTCGACCTCGTCGCCGCAGCGCGGGCGGGGGTCGTCGACCGTGACGTTCACGGCGGTCACGACCGGTCCCGCGCTCCCGGCGGGTCGGTGCGTCCAGACGTAGAGGCCGCCGGCCACCAGGACCGGCAGCAGCAGCGTCGGCAGGAGGCGGCCGGGGCGCCGCCGGGGCTTCGACGGGACGTGGCCGGACTTGCTGAACGCGTCGGGGAGCCGGGCGGTGGGCGTATCGGTCGTGGTCCGGTCGACGGGCGCGGGCCTCGCGGAGGAGCGGACGGCCGTCTCACTCCGAGTGAGCTCCACCGGATCGGCGGCCGGGCCGTCGGCTGTGAGGGCTCCGGCTGTGAGGGCGTCCGCGGATCCCAGCATCTCCAGGAGCCGCGATGCGGTCGGACGGGCGCCCGCGTCCTTGCGCATGGCGGCGGAGACCGCGACGCGCAGGTTTCCGGGGAGACCTCGCAGGTCGGGCTCGTCGTGCATGATCTGCCCGATCACGGCCTTGACGGTGTCGCCACCGAACGGGCGGTGCCCGGTGGCCGCGAACACCATCACCGCACCCCACGCGAAGACGTCGGAGGCCGGCCGGGGATCGTCGAGGAGCTGTTCGGGGGCCATGTAGGCGGGGGTGCCCATGGCCTGGCCCTTGGCGGTGATCCGGGTCGCCTCCGGCGTCCGCGCGATACCGAAGTCGATCACTCGGGGTCCGAGCCGGGACAGCAGCACGTTGCCGGGCTTGAGGTCGCGGTGCATGATCCCGACGGCGTGGATGCCCCTCAGCGCCGTGGCCACCGCGACCGCCAGCTGGTGCAGTTCGGCCCCGTGCAGGGGAGCGCCGCCCGCCACGAGCTCCTGCAGGCTGGGGCCGTCGATGTACTCGGTGACCAGATAGGGGACGGGTGCGTCGGGGTCGGCGGCCAGGACCTCCGCGGTGACGTAGGCGGGGACCCGCACGGCACTGGCGGCCTCGCGGCGGAACCGCGCGCGGAAGTCCTCGTTGCGCGCCAGCTCCGCGCGGATCGCCTTGATCGCCACCAGCCGCCCGTCGCGGGCCCGCCCGGCGTAGACCTTGCCCATGCCGCCCTCGCCGAGGACGCCGACGGTGCGGTACGCGCCGAACCAGCGCGGGTCCTTGGGCCCCAGCGGGGCGGCGCGTCCGGGCGGCCCGTCCGCGGGCAGCGGTACCGTCATCGAAGCTCCTCGGTTCGCTGGGTCACGACGTGGTCGGCACTGCCCGGACCCGGCCGGACGCCTTCGCCTTGGGCTGGGGCGCGGTGGACGGCTCCTGATGCGGCGGCGCGGGCTTGGACGGCTCGTCGGGGTCGCCGGGCCTCTCCGATTCCGGCCCGCCTGATGAGGCCGGCTTCTCCGGCGCGGGTCCGTCGGACGCCTTCGGTGTCTTCGGAGTCCCGGAGTCACCGTGCCCTCCCGGGGTGCTCGGATCCGGCTCGGGCGTCGAAGGGTGCGGCTCGGGAGTCGAGGGCCGACCCTCGGGCGTCTCGGTCTTCGGGGTGCCGAGGTCCGACGGCGGGCCGGGCGGCTTCGCCGGGCCGGGCGACTCCGACGGGTGGGACGACCCGCCGCCCGAGGGCCTCCCCGCGGGGGCCGGGCACCCGTCCGAAGGGTCGGGGGTACAGGGCTCGCCCTCGTCCTCCGGGGGCAGGCCCAGGGCGGACACCGTGTAGGTGCCGACGGCGCGCTCCTTCTCGTCCCGCATGACCACGGTCGCCGTGTACCTGGTCTCCTCCCGCGGCGTGAAGCTGAACGTGAGCTCGCAGGACGTGCCCTCGCCGGAGGAGCAGCCGGCTCCGGTTAGCCGGAAGGCCGAATGGCCCTCCAACCTGTAGGTGATGTCCCGGTCTGCGAAACATGGCGGCGGCCGGAACGCGACCCGCCGCTCCACCGTCCGGTCCACCTCCGCGCCCTCGACCTCGGATTCCCCTCGGTAGCGGCAGGACTCGCCGGCGGTCGCGGTGATGCGCACGCTGACTCCCACGCCGCCGTCGCGGTCGCGTACCACCAGCTTCGCGGAGAACGTCCCCGAGCTTCTGGGCTCGAAGGCCACTGGCACCGCGCACGACGCGCCGGCTTCGACCGGGCAGGACGTGTCCTCCAGCAACGTGAACGCGGAGGTGTCGGTCAAGCTCATGGTGCCGGCGTCGTAGCACGAGTCCCAGGGGACGGCGACGCGTTCTTCGGACCTCTCGCCCACATCGGTCGCCCCGCCGAACCGGTGCGGCGGCCCTTGCGCGCCGCGCCGGCAGACCGGTGCGGCGGCGGCGGTCAGCGGAACCGTCACCGCCGTCTCACCGGATCGGTCCGGGATGACCAGGATCGCCGAACGGGTCCCCGCCGCGACCGGGGAGAAGGTCACCGCGATCCGGCATGGTCCGGCCTGGCACCTGCTACCGGCCTGCCTGAACGAAGGATCGCCCTCCAAACGGAGCTCCGAGGCGTCGTAGCAGTCGTTCCAGGTGACGTCGAGGACACCGGAGATGGTCCGTCCCACCTCCGTCGAGCCCAGGTTCCGTACCGGAAGGGCTTGCCTGGGGCAAGACTGGACGGGTGGGGAGGCCGCTCCGGTCAGCCGCAGGGTCACCGCCGTCCCGCCGCCGGCCGAGGGCACCACGACGGTCGCGCGGTAGAGCCGGCCGCGTTCGGTGGGACGGAACGTCACCCGGAACCGGCACGGCGACCGCGCACCGTGCGGCGCGCACGCAAGGAGCACCGGGGCGCCGAAACCGGCCGCGCCCGGCCCCTCGACGGACATGGCCCTGACGTCGTCGCATGCCCTTCGGGGAAAGGTGAAGTCCCTCGCCACCGCCTGCCCGACCTGGACCGAGCCGAAGTTGTAAGGCTCGATGGCATGGGGCGCGCAGGGCGTCCCGGGCCGGTCCGAAGGACGGTCGAAAGGCCCGTGCCCGGGATTGCCGGCGGGGACCGTCGCGGGCCCGCCCTGCCGTCCCCCTCCACCGCCCGGATCCGACCCGCCGGTCTTGCCGGGGCGCGGAGTCGGCGCCGAAGATGCGGGTGGAGAGGACGCCGGTGGGCCGGTCGGCTTGGGGAACGCCACACCCTGCGTCGTCGAGTCGTCCCGCAGGACGTACAGGCCCGCGCCGATCAGCACCACCAGGGCGGCGCAGAGGACCAGCAACGCGGGAAGGACCGAACGTCTGGCCTGCTCCGTCGCGGCGTCCCTGACGGACGCCGTCATGGACGGGAGGGCGGCCGCCGCACCGACCCCGGCGGCCGCGCCCGTCCCGGCGGGCCCCGCGGCGCTGTCCCCGATCGTCGTGTCGGCGACGCTTGTCCCGGCTTGCGCCGGACCGGTGCCGCCTCCGTGCAGGGCCAGCGCGGCGGCGGCCAGGACCGCCAGTCCGTGCCTCTCCCAGTCGGCGCCGTACGCTTCGACGGCCACGGCCTCCAGTTCCCGGACGAACTCGGCCGCACCCGGCGGACGATCGGCGGGGCTCTTGGCCATCCCGTGCGTCACCAGCCCGCGCAGCGCACGGGGCACCAGCTCCGCCGGGATCGCCCCGTGCAGGTGCTGGGCCATGAGCACCAGTTCCCGGTCGCCCAGATAGGGCGGTCGCCCGGCGACGCACTCCACGAACACGCAGGTGGCGGCGTAGACGTCGGCGGCGGGCCCGGCGGGGTCGCCGTTGCACTGCTCCGGCGCCATGTAGGCGGCGGTGCCCGCGACGGAGCGGTCTCCGGAGACCGCGGCCACCCCGAAGTCGATGAGCTTGCTGACGCCGTCCCCGCCGACGATGACGTTGCCGGGCTTGTAGTCGCGGTGCACCACTCCGGCGGCGTGCGCGGCGGCCAGGCCCAGCAGGGAGCCCTTGAGGACGGCCAGCGCGGCCTCGGCTTCCAGGCCGGCGTGCCCCTCCAGGCCGGTCCGCTCCTCCAGCAGCCGGGCCAGCGAAACGCCCTCGACCGCCTCCATGACCAGCGCGATCCCCGTCTCGCCCTGGACGAGGTCGTGCAGGCGGACCACGTTCGGGTGCTCCACGGAGGCCATGAGCCGGGCCTCGTGGTCGGACGGCACGCGCGGTGCGGTGGGGTCCCCGGTGTCCACGTACTTGATCGCGACATATTCGATCGCGCCTGGGGCCTCCGCCTCGCCGCGCCGGGCGAGGACGACCCGTCCGTGCGCGCCCGCGCCGAGTTCTCCGAGTTCGGTGTAGCCGGGCACCCGCCAGCCGCTCATCTTCGGCTCCCCCAGTCGCGCACCGATCCCCTGCCGGTGAGGCCGTCAGGCTACGGTCGGGGACCTCGGCCGCACATCGCCGATTCTCCGGAACCGGGCCTAGTGAGAAATGGTGAATTTTCGTCCGTCCCGAGGCCGCAGGCGTTGGCCGACCTAGAATTTCGGGGCGCGGCGGCCGGTCGGCGAGGGGATGTGCGATGCGTGTGCTCGTGGTCGACGACCAGCTCATCACGCGGGTCGGTCTCCACCGGCTGCTCACCGAGGAGGGACACCAGGTGGTCGGCATGCTGGACCATCCCGACAAGGTCGCGCCAGCGGTCTCCGAGCAGCGCCCGGACGCGGTCGTCCTGGACCTGGTGATGCCCCCCGATTTCAGTGACGAGGGCGTGCGGATCGCGCTCGGCCTCCGCCGCGACCACCCCCTCATGGGGATTTTGGTGCTGTCCGAGCATGCCATTCCGGAGTGCGCGGAACGGTTGCTGACGAGCGGGGAGAAAGGCACCGGCTATCTGCTCAAGGAGCGCATCATGGTGCCCCACCAGCTGAGCCGGGCCCTGCTGCACCTGGTCGCCGGGGGCACCGTCATGGAGCCGGAACTGATCGGCGACCTGATGAAGGCCCGCAACCGGGACCGGCGGCTGACCGGGCTGAGCGGCACCGAGCGCGAGGTGCTCGAACTGCTGGCCGAGGGCCTGACCGACAAGGGGATCGCCGAGCGCCTCTACGTGTCCAAGAACACCGTGAGCACCCACGTCAGCCATATCTTCGACAAGCTGGATCTGCCGCGCAGTTCGCTGGACAACCGGCGGGTGCTGGCGATCCTGACCTACCTCCAGCGCGCGGACGCGGGCTGACGCAGCGGCTCCGCGCCGGCGCCGGGGCTCGCCCGCGGCGACGCCCCGGCCGTGTGTGTTCGGTTAGGCCGCGTGGTTCAGGGAGCCGGTTCTCTGGTGTCGGGACGGGACGGGTGCCTGCAGCCGAGCGGCGCGGCGGCCATCGCTCGCACGAAGGTGCCGGTGCTGAACACCCCGCCCCGCCGCTGGCGTGGTGGCACCGGGACGCGGCCGTCAGCCGGGTTCGGGTCCGCCGTACCGGGCGCCCGCCCGCCACTCGAAGGCGACCAGCGCGAGGAGCAGCGCGCTCACCAGACCGAGCGCGGCGAGCGCGGGCAGAAGCCGGGCGACGGGGATCAGCGGGAACAACGCCACGGCGACGACCAGGGGCGCGGCCGGAACGGATCGGACGGTGAGCCTGGCGAACGCCGCCCGCCCGAGAAGGAAGACGGCGGCCCCCGCGTACAGGGCGGTCAGGACGGGCCATTCCAAGGGCCGACCGTGATCCGCGGTGTCGCCGGACAGTACCGCGAGAACCTCGTGGGCGCCCAAGGCGATGTAGAGGGCGCCGGCGATGAGCGGAAAGTGGACCATGGTGTAGGCGTCGCGGGCGATCTGGGCGCGGCGCAGGCCGGACGCACGTTCGAGGGCGTCCTCGGCGGCGTCCGCCAGACCCCGGAAGTACAGCAGCCACAGGCAGACGACGGCGACGAACCCGACCAGCGCGGCCAGGAGCACCGCAGTGCCGGCCACCGAGTCGCCCGCCCCGGCGCCGGCGGAGATCAGGGACTCGCCCAGCGCGATGATCAGCACCATGCGGTGCCGTTCGGCGAAGTGGCCGGCGCTGCGGACCGTCCAGCCGCCCAGGCCGGAGGCGATCCGGCCTCCGCCGAAGTCGACGGCGAACGCGGCCGCCCAGAGCACGGTCTGCCAGGTCCCTCCGAGCACCGCCCCCACGAGGAGCGCGATCAGGGAGATCGTCTGGGGGACGGCGTCGAGGAGGAGCTGGTCGCGCAGCCTGCGGTCGCCCGCCACGGAGGACAGGTAGAGCCCGAAGTAGACGGCCCGGACGACGCAGAAGGCCACCGCCAGGACGATCGGCGCGTCGACCGTCCCGGCGTGGCGGCCGAAGGCGTCCGGCATGACCAGCGCGGCGACGAACAGGGCCGCCATCACCACGAGCATCCCGGTCCGGACCACCCCGTGATCGGCGCGCACCCGGTTGCCCAGCCAGGCGTAGGCCGCCCAGGACCACCAGAGCAGCAGGAACAGGATCAGCCCGCGCACCAGCGTCAGCACGGACGGGGAGTGCGCCATGAACGAGACGACCCGGGTGATCGCGAACACGAAGACCAGGTCGAAGAAGATCTCGAAGGAGGTCGCCCGATGGGATTCGGGCGTGACCGCCGGGCGCCGCCACGGGAGGTCTGCCACCGGCACAGGGTATCCGGCGCCGAACCACGCGTCGCCCCTGGTCAGCGGGCCTACGCGTGTCGGCCCCCACCTCGGCGGCGCCTGTTGGCACGCCATCGACTTGGGTATCACCTCACGGGTCGCCCGGAGCGACGCCTGGCCAGGGCCCAAGACGCCGGAACGACCAGATCGGGTCTCACCGTCAAGTGACGGAGTGGCCGTTTCCCCCTCCGGACGGGAGCCGATGGCATCGGCGCCCGGAGGGACTCCCGACCGAACGGAGGAACGACTCATGGCCAGAACATGGCTGATCACCGGGGCGTCGCGAGGACTCGGGCGCCATCTCACCGAGGCCGTCCTGGACGCCGGTGACCTCGTCGTCGCCACCGCCCGGCGTCCTGAACAGCTGGACGGCCTGGCGGCCCGGCACGGCGAGCGCATGCGGACGGTCGCGCTCGACGTCACCGACCCCGCCGCGGCCGCCCGCGCGGTGAAAGCGGCCACCGACGCCTTCGGCCGTCTCGACGTCGTCGTCAACAACGCCGGCTACGCCAACAGTGCGCCGATCGAGGAGATGGCCGAGGACGACTTCCGCGCCCAGATCGAGACGAACCTCTTCGGCGTCGTGAACGTGACGCGGGCGGCGCTGCCCGTCCTGCGCGCGCAGCGCTCGGGGGTCTTCGTGCAGGTCTCCTCCATCGGCGGACGCGTGGGCGGCACCCCCGGAATGGGCGCCTACCAGACCGCGAAGTTCGCCGTCGAAGGCTTCTCCGAGGTGCTCGCCGCGGAGGTGGCGCCGTTCGGCGTGAAGGTCGTCATCGTGGAGCCGGGTGCGTTCCGCACCGACTGGCAGGGCTCGTCCATGGAACTCCACCCGGTCGGTCCCGACTACGAGGAGACGGTCGGCGCCATCAACACCTACCGGCAGGCCCACGACGGCACCCAGCAAGGCGACCCGGCCCGTGCCGCCAAGGCCGTCATCGACGCGGTCGCCGCCGATGATCCGCCCCGCCGTCTCATCCTCGGCAGCGACGCCCTGGCTCTCGCCCGCAAGTCAGCCGAGGCCCGGGCCGTCGAGGCCGAGCGGTGGGCCGCCGTGACAAGCTCGACCGACTTTCCGTCGGACGAGCGTTAGCCGTGGGAGTGCACGTCTCGACGATGGCAGGCCGGGAGAACGAGCGCGAGCAGCCGTCCGCGTTCGTCGCGGCGGACGCCCCGGAGCAGCGAACGCCGATCCCATTCTCCGTCATCAGCCACGGCCTTCTCCTTTTCGTGTGCCCTTCCGCGCGAATCGTCTGCCGGAACATCCCGTGCACGATCATCGCCTCGTCCCAGGCTCTCGCCATGACGCCGAGGGCGCGTCCGATCGCCTCATGCGCCGGGCATCGCTCCATGCGAGCCGACTCCGTACCGACCCGCTCCTGGACGAAGACCGCCATCAGGCCGACGCGCGCGTACTTGACGCCCCGCTCCAGCAGCCGGTCCGCGAACACGTTGGAGATCAGCGTGCCCATGGCCTCCGGCCTGGCCCGGTATCCCATCGGCCCGTTCACCGGTCCGCCTCCGCCCCGAGAGCCGCCTTCACCAGGACGACGGCGTTCACGGGGCTGTCGGCCTCGCACATCCAGACAGCGCCCTGGACGAACCACCAGCGATCGCCGTCGCTCGCACGGCGGCGGCACGCGACCTCCACGCCGCAGGCGTCCGGCCCTTTCGCCACACGCAACCGCAGAGCGGAGACACTCTCGACCGCGAGCTTCTGGCCTCGCAACAGGTTCGCAAGCGTGGTCGTGAACTCCGCGCCCTTCGAGCCCTCGCGGGGGTCGTCTGGAATCGACGAAGTCATGCCGCTGCCGCCACTTCCATCTGGTTCCTGATCTGGCGCGCCGCCCCGGCCAGGTCGTTCGCCGGTCCGATGAGTTCGCCGCCGTGCACGTAGTAGAGCCACCAGGCCCCGTGCCTGCTGTAGCGGCACCCGATCGCCAGGGCGCGCCGTGCCGGTTCCACGGGGATCACGTTGAGGACGGCGAACCCCCCGATCACGGCGAACGCCGTCACCACGCCGGCCCACGGGGCCAGAACGTCCGCGAGAAGGACCAGAAAGGTGATCCGCTCGCGTTGCGGGATCACCATGGCGGGCCCGCGCGTTCGGCTCAGTTCGGGGAGTGGCGGCGGAAAGCGGTGTCCTTGGGAAGTCCGCTCGTGCGCTCCCACGGGGTCACGCTCCGGGCGCCCGGCGGGAGCCGCCCGGGGGTCGTCGGTCGTACTTCATGATCGGCCTCTTTTTGGTGCGGGGGACTGGTTGATCCTCTTGATGTGGCGATGCGCGGAACAGGGCGCCCTGTCCGGCTCATCGTGATCACGGATTATCGGGATTCACTCCCTGTTGACTCCGAGTAGAGCACCATGAAAGCGAGGTCCGCAAGCAGTCGGATCGATTCTCCGCCGAGAATTTTCGCAGGTCAGAGACCTGTTGCGGGCCAAGTGAGGGGATGCTTTCATTCCGAGTGAAATGCGGCCCCGAGATGCGAGATGGAGGTGATGTGAGTGTCGGAAGTAACCACGGGTTCGACCGTCCCCCGGCGGCAACTCGGCCGGTACCTCCCGCGGAACTCCGGACTAATGCGCGCTTAACCGTACATGTCACGGCGAAAGCGCTCGAATGGTCCGAAGCCAAGATGTGGAGGATCGAGACCGGCCAAACGTCCCTGCGCTCTCACGACGTGGAGACCATGTGCCGCGTGTACGGCGCACCCGAGGAGCTGAAGTCCGCCCTGATGGGCCTGGCCAAGGAGACCAAGGGAAAGGGATGGTGGCACGCCTACGGCGACGTGATCCCGGAGAGCTTCGACCTCTTCATCGGCCTGGAGGAGGCTGCCAGCAGCTTGGAGGAGTACTCACCGGAGCTGATCCCGGGCCTCTTCCAAACCCCCGACTACCTCTACGCGCTGTTCAGGAATAACCGACCTGATCTCCAGGACGAACAGGTCGAACGACGAGTCCGCCTGCGAGTGCAACGGCAGGCCCTGGTCAAGCGAGTCACCGCGGCCCCTGACCTGAAGGTCGTCCTCAACGAGGCCGTGGTTCGCCGAGTCGTCGGCGGGCCCGCGGTCATGGCGGCCCAGCTCGATCGACTGGCAGAGCTGAACGAACGCCCCAACGTGTCCGTCCGCGTCATGCCGTTCTCGGCGGGCTCCCATCGCGGACTGGACACGGGGCCGTTCATCATCCTGCGGTTCCCGACGAGGGGAGACGGACGCGATCACGAACCGCCGACGGTGTATGTACAAGGCTTCACCGGGGCTCTATATCTGGATAAACCCCGCGAGATCGACCGCTACGCCGGGGCCTTCACGGTCATCTGGGACAACGCTCTGCCCCAGGAGGACAGTTCGGCGTTGTTCCGGCAGGTAGCAAGGGAGATGGACGGACGATGAGCACAGACGTCGCTGCTGCGGCCCACTGGCGCAAGAGCAGCCGCAGCAACACCGAACAAGAGTGCGTGGAGGTCGCGGAGCTGCCGACCGCCATCGGCATCCGGGACAGCAAGAAGCCCGAAGGCGGCCACCTCCCCCTCGACCGCACCACGTTCACGGGCCTCCTCACCCGAGTGAAGGCCGGCGACCTGGACTTCTGAGCACACCCCCGGGAGGGGCTCCCAGTCACCATCTGGGACGCCGCTCCGCCCGGCAGGAAGCTTGACATCGACCGGGCGGACAGCTGGGGAGATGAATCGACGATGAGCGTTGACTTCGCAGGAGCCAGGTGGCGCGAAAGCAGCCGCAGCAACTTCTAACAGGTATGCGTGGACGTGGCCAGTCGCCGACTGCCATCGGCGTCCGGGACAGCAAGAACTCCGAGGTCGGTCACACGGCCCTCGCCCGCATACCTCCTTCACCGCCCTCCTCACCCGCGCAAAGACCGGGGCCCCAGACCTCTGGCTGGACTCCCCAGAAGCGTCCCGGCGGCCACACGCCGCGGGGACACTCCCGCATGCCGCAGCGCCGGCCTGCCGCTGAACAAATTTCGAGTTCGGTCACTTCCTGTGAGAACGAGAGTTGGGGCGCCACAAGGCGGTTTCGGTCGTCTCGTGATCGCGGACCCGCAGGATTTCGCGAAAGCGTCGCTGGCGGTGCTGGGCGCCATGGACGAGCATCGTGTGACCGGCGGAAACCTCATCGGCTATGTCCAGGAGGCCTCGCCGGTCGGCGTGGGCGGACAGGCGTAGGGCTGCGACGCGTGCCCGTACGGAAACGGTCACTACACCAGAGTGATCCGGGAGGGTGAACTTGCCCCCTGCTTCGGGCACCTGCCTCAGTTGCGCGCCGGGGGACTCCTCGTCCTGGTAGCCGGAGAGGAAGAGGGCGCTGCCTGACTCGGGCAGGATGCGCGCCGCCCACTGTACGGCGGGGCCGCCGGTCAGCATGCCGGACGTCGTGATGACGACGCCGTTCCGGAACGTGTCCAGTTCGGCGGGGCGGTTCGCGGGAGTCACGGCCGGGCCGAAGACCTTCAGCGGTCGGGCGGAGGTGGCGGTCGCGGTCTCGAAGGCGTTGGTCAGCTCGACCGCCATCCCGTCGATCCTCACCGGCACTTCGGGGAGATGGCGGCGCATCAGGAGAGCCACCTCCTGAGCGCGTCCGAGGGCGAACGCGGGGATGAGTACCCGGCCGCCGTTCTGATATATCTCCCGAACCTCCCGGATGAAATCGCCGACGCGCCGTGCCCGGTCATCGTGGTTTTCACCACAGCAGGTGCTCTCCATGACGAGAAGGTCCGCACCGACGGCCGAATCGGGGAGCGCGTAGCCGTCCACGCTCTCCTGTGAGAAGCCGGAGATGTCGCCGGTCACGACGACACGGCGGTCACCGGCGCGGATGACGGCTCCAGCCGCCCCCAGAATGTGACCGGCGGGAAAGAGTTCGACTGTCAGCTCACCGATGCGACGTGGGACACCGTAGGTGACCTCCTCACACCGCGCGGCCGCTGCGTCGACCTCGGGCGGACCGTACAGCATGGTTCCGCCGGCCCCCCAGCGGTTCAGCTGGCGGGTCCGGCCGCGCATGAGCTTGGCGGTGTCGCTCCACATCACCGGCATCAGCCGTACGGTCTCGGCGGTCGCCAGAACGCGAAGGCCGGGATGCCGGGAGACCATTGCGGGCACATACCCGCAATGGTCGTTGTGGGCGTGGGTGACCACAACGCCGTGGAGATCGCCCGACATCGCCTGTTCGATGGCGCGGGGCGGCCTGGCCTGTTCGCCGGGACGCAAACCGGCATCGACCAGCAGCCGAGTGCCCCCTGCTTCGACGAGCAGGCATGAGCCGCCGATCTCGGTGTCGCCGCCGAGAGGCGTGACTCGTAGATCGAGCTCTCGTGTGACGCGGACGGGGGGCGGTGCCGGGGCGATCATGGCGCGTACGGCGTCCAGTAGCTTCTCCGGCGCAAGGGCGGTGGCTTTCGCGGCTTCCAGGAGCGTTCCGTTGTACTGGCCGGGTGGAGCGGCCTCGTTGTGCGGGTCCCTGGCGGCAGAGTCGTCCTTCGGCGGGGAGGGCGGCTGCTCCAGGATGTGCAGCAGCGCAGCGGCCACCGCCTGCGGCTCTTGGAATCGGTGGTGTTCGATCGCGAGTTGGCGGTTGAGCTTGTCGACACGCTCTTCCAGGTCCGCTTTGGCATCGCGGGTCTCGGTCAGCAGCCGCTCCGCCTTCTGAACGTCGTCCTCGGCGTACTCGCGTCGCTGCCGTTCGGCCGCGAGCCTTTTCCTGAGCTCGGCGATATTGCGTGCGGTTCGTTGAGCGGCCCGGTCCTTGGCTGGTGAAGACGCGAGGTCGAGCGCGTCGATCGCGGCCTCCACCACGGCGTTGTCGGGCGACAGCAGCAGCGCGGCGAGGCTGCGGGTCTGCTCGTCGGGCCACGCGTCGGCCATGTTCTCGGCGGTCCTGGCTCGGACGGCGGGGAAACGCCGCAGGATCTCCAGCAGCCAGGGCAGCCGATTCCGGACCAGCCAGTCCGGACCACCGGGCAGATGCGCGGAGATCGGCCGAGACCGCACCACCCGGGCCACTGCGTCGAGGACGGGTGCGGCGGCGGTTGGGACGTCCTGGGACTTCAACGTTCCTCCGCGGCCCGGGTGGCCTCGGCCAGCACGGGTTCGCAGCGGAGCAGTCCATCGATGGGCTCCAAGGCGCCCAAGATGCGAAGGACCTGAACTAGGTCGGCGGTGCCCGAGTATCCATGTGAAACCAGCGCCTGGAGCGTCAGGCCTGGGGCCCCCTCGTCGCCGTGCATCGTCAGCAGATCGGCCAGATCGTCAGGACTCTGCGGTCCCTCGGGCGCGATGTCCGTGACCAGCACCTGCCACGCTGCGGCCAGGCACGCATCCGCCCGCACTCCGGTGTCCGAGACGAGGGCGGCGGGCTGCGTGCGAAGCTGTTCCCGGCAGTACGCCAGCGCTTGGTCCCGGTCTTCGCCGTTGTCGTTGAGCCGGTTGACCACCTGGCCGATCAGCTTAGGCCACCCCCCGGTAAGGCGGAGCAGCTCCTCCTGCTCCCCCACCCCGGGGAACCCGTTCGCGTCCTCCCACATCCACTGGCGGATGGCGAGCTGGTCGAACCGGCGCAACTCGACCACGTCGACGCCGTCCTCGGACAGCAGATCCAGCCAGGAGGAGGCAAGGCCCGCTCCGGTCACCAACACGATGGCGAGGGTGCCCTGGTGCGGCGCTGCCACCGCGTCGCGTGCCTCGCGGACGCGTGTTGCGACCTGCTGTGCCGTCTTGCCGACGGGCATGTTCGCGACGATCACGGTGTGTCCGTCATGGCGGTTCGCCCGAGAGAGGGCGCCGGCCATGGGGTACAGGCCCTGACCGGTGCCGACGGGCAGGATTTTCACCCCGGGGTGCCCGGACTCCTCCGACTCCAGGGCGGCGGTGACCCGTTCGACGTGCAGGGCGCGCGACCCCGCCACCACGTGCACCAGGTCATGGGGTCGGAGCAGCGCCGTGAGCTGGCGGCTGCTGAAGGGCGAGCGCTCGGGTCCGTCCTTGAAGATCCCGCGGTAGGAGTGGGCGTCGAAGCTGTCGGGCCTCTCGAATTCCCCGGCGTTCTGCAGAACGTCCTCGACCTCCGCGGTGCCGCCGAGCAGGTTGAGGATGTGCGGGGTCCGCAGCCGGTAGCGGTCGGCGTCCAGCCCGAGGACTCCGAGGTTGACGCATTCGTCGAGCAGGCTGCGGAAGCCGTCGCCGGTGCAGTCCTCGAAGCCGGACTCCCACCAGTACCGGCACTGCTCCGACAGCTCGCCGACGCTCAGGGTCGCGTCCGCGCCGTCCGCCAGCGCGTGCAGCGCCACCGTGTACGCGATCACCTTGTACCGCTTGTCCAGGTTGAGCGTCCACTCGAAGCGGTCGCGGAAGCCGCGTGCCAGCTTCTTGTCCCGCCACACCTCCGACACGTCGGCGGGGGTGATCTCACACGGGAAGTGCCGGGTCGCGCGCGGATCCCGGCGCATCCGCTTCAGCAGCGCCTCCGCGAAGAGCTGGACGAGCGCCGGCGCGTTGTTGGCCTCTGCGATGACCCGGGCGGCGAGGGTTTCGGGGAAACGGAAGCCGAGCGTCTCCAACGGGCGCACGAGCAGGTTGAAGGCGTCCTGCGGCTCCAGTGGCCCCACCGCGATGGGCGTGCCGAGATGGGCGAGCGGCTGGTTGGTCAGGCTCTGGAACCGGGCGGTCTGGTGGAGACCGGCGAAGACGACCTTCACACGGCGGTCGGTCTCGTTCATCAGGTCGCGCAGCGCGATGACGTTCTCGAATTTCGCGCCCTTGGCGTCCCAGTTGAGGAAGTGGTCCGCCTCGTCCAGCAGGATCAGCAGTTGGCGCTGCGGGTCCTTGCGGATCCAGGCCCGCACGGCGTCTCGCACCTGCTCACGCCGGACCGGCCCGGCCGAGATCACGCCGGCTTGGACGAGCTTGTCGGCGAGTTTGGACCATAGTGAATCAAGCGGCGCCACTTTGCCGACCGTCTGGATGTTCTCAAGGATGATCTTCCGGTCCTTGGCGGTCGCCTGGATGTGCCGTTCGGCCTTGCGCAGCAGCGCCGACTTGCCCAGCTGGCGGCCTCCGTATACGAACGACGACCCGGTGCGGTCGGTGACCTCGCGGAGCTGGTCGGCGCGACCGTAGAACATCTCGTCCGGGACGTCGCCGACCGGTGCGTACGGATCGGTGCCGGTGAACGGCGCCATGAGCGCCACGGCGGTGGCCCAGTAGGGTTCGGGCATGCAGGCCAGATAGGCGACGGCGACGTCGTCGAGCACGCCGGCCACCGGGGCGGGCCGCCGGCGCGCGGCGGCCGCGAGCTGCTGCCGCTCCTCCGGGGACAGGACGCCGAAGTACCACACCAGGACGGTCTGGTCCTCGGGCTGCTCCTTGAGCAACTCGATGAGCTTCTGCGGGCCCGGACGGCGCCAGACGAGAAGGAGCCGGAGCCGGTCGCCGGACGGGCTCATCCGGGATCCGAAGGCCGGCAGCAGCGCGTCGCCCACCATGCGGACCTGCTCCAGGTCGATCCATTTGCGGTGCGGCTCCTCGGGGCCGTGGCGCTGGGCGCCCTCCAACCCGATCATCCGGAGGATGCCGGCCACCGCCGTGCGCAGGTTGCCCGCGGTCTTGTTCCGGCCGAGACCGCACGCCGCCCACTGGCGGAGCGCCTCCCCCGCCTCCGCGCGGCGAGCGTTACGGATGGCCGGGATGTTGATCCCGGCGTTGTGCAACAGCTCGGCCAGTCGGGAGTCGTCGACGTCCTTGTTGGCGTTCAAGGCGTTCTTCAAGACGTTGAGGAACTCGCTGGTCTCCTGCCTTCGGGCCTGGTTTCCTGCTCTGGCCGCGTCGTCGGCGAACGCGCTCGGGAAGGCGGGGTAGAAACGCTCCAGGTGGTCGATGCCCTCCGGGGCCTCGTGCAACTGCCGGTCGGCCCGGATCTGAGCCAGGTACTCCCGCGCCGTCGTGAGGTCGCCATCGTCTATGCGCTCGGCGATGCGGTCGCGAAACGCGGCGATCTGCGCGTCATCTCGAGCCTGCTCGTCCAGCCTGGCGCGCTCGCATTCGATCGCGGTCGCGCGCCACTCCTCCAGCCGGACGGCCAGCTCGTCCAGAGAGCGTCCGATCCGATCGAAGTCGCGCCGCTCACCGGTGAGGGGGCCCAGGGTCTCGTCCGCGCGGCGGACCTCGTGCTCTGCCAGCACCCCGTCACGCGCCCAACCGGCGACGCGATCGCGGAGCTTGTCGATTCGCACGTCGGTGGCCTTGCGGGTGCTCGCGATCAGTGCCTCACGGCGTTCCCGCAGCTCTGCGGCGAGTTCCGGCTGCCGGTGTTCCAGCACGGTGATGATCCCAAGAGTGCCCTCGTGGTCGCCGCGCTGCGCCCGCTGCTCGAACGCCGCGCGCCACGCCTGGTCGTCGGCTCGGGCGACCGGCATGAGCTGGTCCACCGACGGCGGTTCGACGGGTTCGAACGACGCCGGTTGCACCGCGACGTCGGGGGCGAGCAGCAGGTCCCGGTTCAGCACGTGGGCGGCTGCCGGCTCGGTCTGCGGAACGGACGCGCCGTCAAGCATGTCGAGGGTCTGCATGAGGAGGCCGCGGGTGGCCTCGGCCGCGGCGGCCGACACACCATCCGGGGAGGATGCCAGCTCGTCCAGCGCGGACATGATTTCGGCGCGGCGCTCGATGACGGACTCCTGGAGCTTCCCGAGAGCCCCGAGCCTCCAGTCCTGGGTGGCCGTGGCGTCCGGAGCGGCGGTCTCCTTCACGGCCCGAACCCATTCGCCCACCGTGTCGATGGCGGTCTTGGCCTTGCTGATGAGCTGAGCGCGGGCGCCACCGATGATCTTTTTGGCGCGCCGCCGCGCGGCGATGCGGCGATGCGTCTCGTCGATCATCCGGTCGATCTCGCCGTTGGCGCGCAGCCGGGTGATCTCCTGCGTGGCCTCGACGACGCCTGCCGGGTCGTCCTGCGCGGCGATCGCCAGCAGCCTCCCGATCGTGCCCTGGGGCAGGACTAGCGCCTTCCAGACCTCGGTGGCCAGCTGATAGTTGATTCTGCGCCGGGGCTCCTCCTCCAGCAGCCGGGCCGCCTCGCGCGCGGCCTGTGCCCGGATCATCGCCGTCTCGGCCCTGCCGCGCGCATGGCCGGCGATTCCCGAACCGAGATAGGCCCCGCTGCGTGCCGCGCGCGCGAACGCGTCTCCGCAGTGCACCAGTGCGGGATGGCCCGAGACGAAGACGGCGAGCTCTTCCAGCAACCTGGTCGACTCGGGAGTGGGGTGAATCAGGCCGCCCCGGATCGCGGCCCCCCACATCAGCAGGCGTCCCGCGGGATCGTCGGCCAGAGCTTCGGCATTCACGTCCACGGCGGCCGCGGCGAACTCGGCCGACAGTGGCCCCGCGAAGACCGCCATTTCCGCCGCGATCGCTGCGCAGCGCCGCGCCGCCTCCTCCGCGATCGGCCTGCCGGCCGCGGTGCGCATCCAGCCCGCCAGTCCGAGCCGCCCGGCGCTCAACGCCGCTGCCTCGGCGGCCGCGAACTCCGGCATGGCGACGACGGCCGCAGAGAGCTTCCGAGCCGCCTCGCCCTCGTCTTGGTCCACGTCTCCCGCCGCACCCGGCTCAGCACTTTCCGAGCTCGGCGTGTCCTCCTTCGGGACGGATTTCTCCTCGGGCGCCGGCTCCGCGGCCATTCCGCCACGGATGCCCTCCTCCGTGACCTCGCCATCCGCGCGGTCACCGGAATCGTGACGGTCCTTGGGTCCGCCGCTCCGGATGCCGGGGAAGGATTCGGCGATGTACGCGTCCAGCTCATCCAACTCGTCCTCGGCGAGCCGGGACTCTTCGCTTGCGGGGGTCGGTTCGGAGTCGTTCGCTGGCGAGGCCTCGACCCTCGGCTTGCCCGGATCAGCGGTGGTGGGCGCCTCAATGGCGGTGGATGCCCCTGCCATCGCCCCGCCCTCCGCGGGCGGTTCGCCGATCGTGAGGCCGCCCATCAGCGCGAGGTCGACGAGCTTGCGGCATCCGTCGGGCAGAAGCTGCCGGGCGGATTCGGCGAGCGCGTGCGTTCGCTCGAAAGCGTCCGGTCCCTCGGTCGGCTCGATCAGCTCGGCGAGGTCCGCCAGGCCGCTTCCGGACGCGCTACGGGCCATCCGGCGCACCGTTTCGATGGCCTCGGCGAACGCCTCCGGCCCCTGAAGACCCGTCAGTCTGCGGACGTGCCCGGCGTGCGCCTCGGCCGACCGTGCGGCCTCCAGCACGGTCGCCAGCACCGCCAGGTCGGCCGCCGGTTCAGCGCCTTGCGCGATGGCCGCGACCTGCTCGTGCAGGGCGTCGAAATCGGTGACCGCCTCACCGAGCAGGATGATGTCGTGCTCCCCCGGGCGGCGTCCGGCGCGAAGATCCGCAGCCGCCCGGTCGGCGGCGTCCGCCGCCTCCTGAAGGCCGAGTCGGAGCTTGTCGAGCGCGTCGGTCATTTGCTGAAGGTCGTGCCCCGCGCTGACCGTGCCATCGGCAACGGCGGGGGCGGTCGGGTCCGAGACCAAGACGGATTCGCTTTCGTGGTCGTAAGGATCCTGCCGAGCCATCTGTCGCAGATCGACGAGTCCGGCAGGTCGGTTCGGAAGTGAGGGGTTCCGTTCGCGCAGAGCTCCCCACGCTGACGAGACGGCATCCGCCGCAGTGCCCAGACGGTCTAGATCGGCGACAAGCAGGCCGAGTGCCACGGGGGCGAGGGGGCGATTCACTTCGACAACTCGGGCGAGACACCAGTTCACGATCGAGATGGGAAGCGGGGAGGCCAGGCAGGCGCGCATCACGGGGGCATGAGCGAGAACCCTCGCCGCTGAGGCCGGAGTCAACAGAGCCCGGCAGTCGGAGTCCGTGAGGCCATCCTGATTGCCGAAGCAGTGCAGCCAGACCGCGCTGATCACTTCCTGGAGGGCGCCGCGGCGGCGCGGCTCTCCGCCGCGCAGCGTGCGCAGCACCATCTCGGCCGTCCGCAGCGAAACCTTTCTGGAATCCCGTAAGCCGACCTGGCCCAGCACCGCACGAAGAACTCTGGGCGGGCAACCGTGAAGGAGTACCTGTACGTCCTCGCCGGCGACTGTGGCCAGCACAGCGTCCGTGAGACCTGCGGGCCTGAGATCCCAGTCAGGCGCCGCAAGAAGGCCTAACGGGGCCGGCCCCTCATGACCACCAGTTTGCCGCCCCATCGCCACCTCCGAAGCCGACCCGTCCGTAGAGCGCGGTGTGTGTGTGACGCGTCCATGCCTACATGGGATGACAGACATCATCGTTAGCCCGATATCGGGCCGAACGTGCATGCGTCCCATCTCGGGATGAACAACCCCGCCTTGGACTGTAGGGAACGTGGTGGTCTGTCACATGCCGAAGGCCAGGTGAGGACACCTTGGGCGCGTGCACGTCAGGTGAAGGCCAGGGCAACGGGAGCCCTGCGACCGCGGGTGGGGGCGCGAGGGGAATTCTGAGGAGATCGGCCGGGTGGATGCGGGCGGTTGGGCTGGGGCGCGGGTGGCCGCGGGTGGGATTGAGGTGGCCGTATGAGGTCAGGGGGTGGTTTTTCTGATCTTGCCAGTAAATGCTGGCGTTGATGTTCGGTCGTTCGAGGAGGCGCTGTGGATCGAAGCCCGCTGAATCCCCTGCTGTCGCGTCGGGCCTTTGGGCTGGGCGGGGCCGTGATGGTCGGGGCCGCTGTCGGTGGGTCGCTGGGTGGGGTCGCGCGCGCCGCCGGCCCGGCGCTGGGGGAGTGGGTCGATGTGCCTGTCCCGCCGATGGCGGGGCGGAGCCAGCTGCTCGGTCTTGCTGCGCCGGACCCTTGGCATGTCTTCGCGGGTGGTACCGAGAACGCGTTCGAGCCGGACTCGCGTGCCGTCATGCTGCATCGGTCCCCGCGCGGCTGGACCCGCGCCGCGATGCCTGAGGGGCTGGTCGTCGTCAACGACGTCCGCGCCTGGCACGCCGCGGACGTGTGGGCCCTCGCCGCAGGCCGGAACGCTCAAGAGCGCACCGACCTGCTGCACTGGAACGGACGCCGCTGGACGACGGTGGCAGGCCCCACCGGCGAACTGCTGCAGGCCATCGAGGTCGACCGGACGGGCGGGCTGTGGGCGACCGGGGTCAGTGGGGACGCCACGACGGTGTCGGTGCGACGGCACGGCCAGTGGACGAATGCGCTCACCCTCCCGCAGCCTTCCGGGCTCAACGCCATCGCCGCCGGAAGCGCCACGGACGTCTGGGTCGGGGGATACGGCGAGTCGCAGACCGGCCCGACCCCGCTGTGGCACTTCGACGGCACGGACTGGACGCGCACCCCGTGGGAATCCACCTGGGGCCACTGGATCCTGCAGATCGAGTACGTCGCCCCGGACGACGTCTGGTTCTACGCCCTCGAACAGCACCCGCTGTTCCCGCCGCCGACGCTGCACCACTGGAACGGCTCCGCGTTCACCGTGCACGGGATGCCGAGCCCGTCCGACCCGGTCGGCGAGGCGCACCCGATGTCCACCGTCGGCTTCCTTGGCTCGATCGCCGCCGACGGGCGGGGCGGCGTCTGGGTGTCCAGCCCGTTCGACCCCGCGCACCTGCTGCACTTCGACGGCGCGTCCTGGACCCGTGCCACCCCGCCCGCCGGGGCGACCGCGTACTCGATGGCCCGCGTCCCGCACACCACCACCGTCTGGGCCGGTACCCAGATCGGCACGGTCTGGCGCAATTGCTGACGCCCGCGCCGACCGGACTGGTCGGCTTGGCCGATGGCCTTTGGCGATGATGTCCCCGGCGCGTCGCCGCGCATGTCGGGGAGATGATCGACTACACGGGCGGATACCTGGGTGTCGAGGACGCCCCGGCGGAGGTCTCGGCTTCGGCGGCGACGGGACGCGCAGACGTCGGTGCCTCAGCGGCGATGGGAGTTCCTCCTCACCGCCGCCGAGAGGGCTCGGGTCAGCTGTTGAGCGAGGGCGCTCGCCGACGCGGCCTGCGCGAGGGCGCGGCGGCGTGGGCGTTCCCGCGCGGGGAGCCGGAGGCGGCGGGCCGCGGCTTGCGGGCCGGGGCGGTGTTCGGGGCGGCGGCGGCGCGGGCCGGCGGGCGGGCGCCGGTGATGCGGGCCAGGTCGGCGTCACCGGGGCGCACGCGGACGGTGCGGGGGGTGATGCCCGCCTTGGTCATCATGTCGTCCATCTCGCGGCGCTGCTCGGGCAGGACGAGGGTGACCACGGTTCCGGCGTTCCCGGCGCGGGCGGTGCGGCCGCCGCGGTGGAGGTAGTCCTTGTGGTCGGCGGGCGGATCGACGTTGACGACCAGATCGAGCTCGTCGATGTGGATGCCGCGGGCGGCGACGTTGGTGGCGACCAGCACGGTGACGTCCTTGCGGTGGAAGCCGTCCAGCGCGCGGTTGCGCTGCGACTGCGTCTTGCCGCCGTGCATCGCGGCGGCGCTGATCCCGCGGGCGGTCAGCTTGCGGACGAGGCGGTCCGCGTGGTGCTTCTTGCCGACGAACATGATGACGCGGCTCTCGCGGGCCGCGATGTGCACGGTCGTCTCGTGCTTGTCAGTGTCGGTGACGTGCAGCAGGTGGTGTTCCATGGCGGTGACCGCGCCGGCCGGCGGGTCGACCGAGTGGGTGACCGGGTCGCTGAGGAACCGGCGGACGAGCCGGTCGACGCCGCCGTCGAGCGTGGCGGAGAACAGCATCCGCTGCCCGTCGGGCGGCGTCTGCTCCAGAAGCCGGGTGACCTGCGGCAGGAAGCCGAGGTCGGTCATCTGGTCGGCCTCGTCCAGCACCGTGATCCGCACGTCGCCGAGCCGGCAGTCGCCGCGCTCGATCAGGTCGGCGAGCCGCCCGGGCGTGGCGATCAGGACGTCGGCGCCCCGTGCGAGCGCGTTCGCCTGGCGCGGGATCGGCAGGCCGCCGACCACGGTGGTCATCCGCAGGCCCACGGAGTCCGCGTACGGTTCGAGCGCGCCGGTGACCTGCTGGGCGAGCTCCCGGGTGGGGACCAGGACCAGGGCGAGGGGGCTGCGGGGCTTGGCCCGGTGACCGGCGGTGCGGGCGAGCAGCGCCAGGCCGAACGTGAGCGTCTTGCCCGACCCGGTGCGGCCCCGGCCGAGGACGTCACGTCCTGCGAGGGCGTTCGGGAGGGCGGCGGCCTGGATGGGGAACGGCGCGGTCATGCCCTGGCGGCCCAGCGTCTCCTGGAGCGGAGCCTGCAACGGCAGCTCGGCGAACGACGTGACGGCGGGGGCCGGAGGTGTGGCCTTGACCGCGGCCGGAGGCGCGGCCTTGGCGGCGGGCCGTCGCTCGTCCGCCGGACGGCGGGCGGGGCGAGGCCGGGAACCTCGGGTGCTGGATCTGGGGGCGCGGGGCATGGTGAAGCCTTCCTTGGGCGCGGTGCGTGTCAGGGAAGTGCTCCGTCATGCGGGACCGCGGACTCGGCGAAAGTCCGAGTGGAGGATTCTCAAGAACGAACCGGGAGCGGTCCAGCGGGGGGTTCCGCCGCGGACCGGGTGAGACGAGGGGCGCGGATCAGGCGCCGGACAGCAATGCGGTGCGCGGCCCTCGGGACCGCGCACCGCCTACGCCGTGATCAGGCGGGGACGATGTTCTCCGCCTGCAGGCCCTTCTGGCCCTGCGTGATGTCGAACGACACCTTCTGGCCCTCCTGGAGCTCACGGAAGCCCTGGGCCGCGATGTTGGAGTAGTGGGCGAAGACGTCGGCGCCGCCGCCGTCCTGCTCGATGAAGCCGAAGCCCTTTTCCGCGTTGAACCACTTGACGGTACCGGTGGCCATGACTCTCTCCTTCAGGGTGTGCCCCGTCCGCACACCGTGTGCGGACGAAGACGCCGCGATGGCCCATCCGGAAGATCCAGAAAAAACAAAAGTGCGCCTGAGGTCAGATCCAACAGGCGCACGCACATGTCTATGGGAACCGCAACTGCTAGCTACGGTATCACAGGATTCGCCGGGGCCGATCAGGGGGCGCCTGTCGCGATAATTTACCAGCCCGGTCCGCGAGAAGCCTTCAGGGAACCGCCCGGTACGCGCATAATGAGGTAATGAAATCCACCGGCCCCGCCCGACGGCGACACCTGCCCACCAGCCCCTTCAAACCCCCGCCCGCCGCTCCGCCGGCCAAGGAGTTCACCCTCGACGACCAGGTCACGCACGACAAGTACGGGCTCGGGCGCGTCCTGGAGGTCGAGCCGGGCAACGCCGTCCTGGTCGACTTCGGGACACGGAAAGTAAAGATCCTCTCACCGTTCACGAAGCTCTTCAGGCTCTGAAAGACCGCCGGGGACCCGGCGCGGCCCAGCCCGAATCCACAGGGCGAGCGTCGCCGGCCGGGCCCGGACAGGCCTGCGGAGGCTGATCCCCCAGCGGCAAAGGCGCCGCTGGCCGCGTCGGACTCAGCCGGACGACTGCGGCCGGAGGGTGGGCTCCGCGACTCCCGGCGAGGCCCCCGGGAGGCGCGCCCCGGCCACCTCGATCAGCCGGGCGGCCATGTCGGAGAACAGGAGCATCTGGCGCGCGGTCGCCGGGCCGAAGGGCTCCGCTCCGACCCGTCCGAGGACGGCGAGCACTCCCCGGGTGGCCTCCCCCGTCTCCAGCGGCAGGATCAGGATGGGACCGGCCGGAAGGCCGGTGAGCGTCTGGTCGGCGGCGATCCGCGCGGACACGGCCCGGCGGGACGTGAACGCCCGGCCGAGCATGGACCGGCCTCGCCGCACCGTCAGCCCGCGAATCCGGTCGGCGCCGGGGCCGTCCGCGACCTCCACCCGCAGCGTGTTGCCGTCCTCGCCGGGCAGGGCGACGAACGCCAGCGGGACGTGCGCCAGTACCCGGGCCTGCGCCGCCACGAGGGCGAGCATGCCCGGTACGTCGGTCCCCTCCAGGACCACCGCGCTCATCAGTTCGAACGTGGCCGCGAGGCGCCGGCGGTCCGTCTCGCTCGGTGCGGCTCCGGCGGCGCCCCACCCGATCGATCCCGGGTCGCCCGTCATGTCGTCATCCCGTCCTCCCACTCCACCGGGGCCGGGCCGCGTGCTCAGGCCGCGGCCGATCGGATGCGCGCGGCATCGACGGTGGGGCGGACGGAGAAGATCCGGGACAGGCCGCTGACCCGCAGGAGCCTGACCATGTGCGGGCTGGGAGCGGCGAGGACGAGCGCGACGCCGTCCGGTTCCGTGAGGCGGCGGGCGCCGGTGAGCAGGGCCAGCCCGGCGGCGTCGCAGAACGTCACCTCGGACAGGTCGATGACCACGAGGGGGCCCGCGTCACGCAGTGCGATCTCCAGAGGCTCGCGCAGGGAAGGCGCGGAGGCGATGTCGAGGTCGCCGGTGATGGTGATGACGGTGTGTTCCGTGAGCGCTTCGCGGCGCAGCCCGGCCTCGGGGGAGGCGGTGCCTGCGGTATGCATCTGGGGCTCCGATCAGGAGTGTGCGTGTGGCCGGGACCGCTCAAAGACCCGCGGTCGCCGCACCGCGGCCCGGGCGGGCGGCAGGTCCGGCGTCAGAAACGGGCGTCCGTGTTCGAGAGGGACGGTGGAGCGGCGTCATGCGCGCCGGCCTGTCTGGCCTCGTGGAGACCGATCCTCGGAACCAGAGGGACGCCGGCTGGCCGCCCGCATCGAGAACCCCTAGCTCACCCAGAGTCTACGCCCTTCGGCCCGACGCCCGCCGGACTCCGGCACTCGCTCCCCGCGCCCGACGGCCGCCGGGGCGGTGCGGTCGAGCGGCACCTCGCTGATCAGCCGCGATGCCGGCGGGCCGCGACTCCGTGCTCCGATGAGGGCGCGCGGTGTACGGGAGGGGGACACCGGGCGTACGGGGCCCTCGATCCGGGCAGGGGACGCTCATGAGCGAAGTGTGGATCTCGGCCGGCGACAGTGACGACCTGATCCGTGCCGACGCGATCGTGATCCTCCGCATGGACAGGACGGGCCGGCTGACCGTGCAGCTTCGCGACGAGGCGAAGGTCAGCGTGACGCTCCTGGAAGGCTCGCCGGGCGGACACCGCCCGCCCGCCGACTTCCACCGCCAGTTGATCCGGCTGATCGCCCAGTTGGCGGACTCCAGCGGTACGCAGCTGGTCCGCGCTCGGCATGAGAACGGCGCGTGGCGCTGGACGAGCGAAAGCCTCTAGTCCTCCACCTCTGCGCGCGGTTCGCGAGCCGGAGTCCTCGCAGGGTGCGCGGGTCACCGTGGCCGACCCTCGGGGGCCACGCCGCCCTCGCCGGCTCTCCGCCTGCCCGCGGTGGCGGGGGCTCGTGACCGCTGTAGGGAACCAAGAGATGTGATCTACGAAACTCTGCAGTGATCGGAGTAGATTTTCGGATCGGCACCGGGTAGTGTTCCTTCCATCGAAGAGAGACGGATCCATGAGAAGCGGCAGAGGACGAACTGCCGGAAGGTATGGATGACGCCGGCCGGGCGTGCCGGGGCCAGCGCAGTGCAAGGGGCCTCGGCAGCCGGTCGGACCGGTGGCGGACGAGCCGCCGTCAGCAGTGGAGAACGAGAAGTACGCAGTACCAGAACACGCAGTGTTAGAACACGCAGTACACGCAGTACAGGTAGTGATGTCGAAGAAAGGAGGGATCGGCGCCATCGGGATCGCCCGCAGCAGGCTCCAGTCACGCCGCGCGGGTACCGCAGTTCCCCGGATTGGACGGTGGTCTACGGTCACGCAGACGCGATCCCCGCGTTTCCGCCCCTAGGTGGACGGTCTGCGCGGAAGACCGGCTCATCAGGGCCGGTAGGTGGTGTTGTACCTCTGGGCCCCGGCGCCGCAGTATGGCGCCGGGGCCCCTTGCCGTCGCCGCCTGCCGAATCCACGGCAGTACGGAAGGTCTTGTGAAAGCACCCGACACGGGTAAGACCGGCGACCAGCCCGACCAGCCCGACCGGCAGCGACCGCAGGCGGCCGCGCAGGACGACTCCGCTGGGCTCGAGGGCAAGTTCGACGACGAGGACTATCCGGCCTACAGCATGGGCCGCGCCGCCGAGATGCTGGGCGTGACCCCGGCGTTCCTGCGCAGCCTGGACACCGCCCGCCTGATCGTCCCGCAACGCTCGTCCGGCGGGCACCGCCGCTACTCCCGCTACCAGCTGCGCCTGGCGCAGCGCGCCCGCGATCTGATCGACGAGGGCACCGCGCTGGAGGCGGCCTGCCGCATCATCATCCTGGAAGACCAGCTCGCCGAGGCCGAACGCATCAACGCCCGACTGCGGCGGGAACGCCCGGAAGGCGGGACGTCCCTGCCGCCGGGTCAGTGAGGCCCGATCGCCTGCTCGGCCCCTCCGGCTTCGTCCTGTCCCTCGGCGCCGGGCTAACCGGCCGAGGTGGACGGTTGGCCCGACGCCACTGCGGGAGGCCCCGGTGCCCGGCGGGCGGGCCCGTTGGTGTGCGGGGTCTCAGGGGAGGCGGGTGAAACGGTGGGCGGCGCAGAACAGGGCGGCGGTCGTCAGGGCGGCGATCAGCACGCATTCGAGGGGGAGCGGCGGGTGCCAGGAACCCAGGGCCAACGGTTGGAACAGGTGGTGCGGGGCGTCCGGCAGGTAGGCCGTGATGGTGCGGCGCATCACGTCGACGGCGTAGGTGAGCGGGTTCGCCAGTGCCAGGCCCTTCATCCAGACGGGCATCGCGCTCAGCGGGAAGAACGCGCCGGACAGGAACACCATCGGGGCCATGATCACGGTCAGGACGGTGCCGAAGGTCTGCGGACGGCGCAGGATGGTGGACAGCAGGACGCTCAGGACGGTCATGGCCATCGAGACCAGGACCAGTTCGCCCAGTAGGAGAGCGATCAGGACGCCGTCGAGCGGGACGCCGACCGGGGCCGCGGTGGCGAGGAGGACGGCGGCCTGGCAGGTGGCCACCGTGGTGCCGCCCAGGCACTTGCCGACCAGCAGGGACGCGCGGCTGACGGGGCCCGCGAGCATCTCGCGCAGGAAGCCGCCCTGCCGGTCCCACATGATCGAGGTGCCGGTGGCGAGCGCGGGCCCCTGCGCGGCCGTCACCAGCGCGCCCGAGAAGAGGAAGAGCTGGTAGGCGTCACCGTTGGGGCCGGGCATCAGATTCGACAGGCCGATGCCGAGGATGAACAGGAATATCAGCGGCTGCACCAGGGAGATGGCGGCTCCGACGCGGTCCCGCCGGAAGTGCAGCATCTCGCGCCGCCACACCATCCCCACGGCGCGCAGTTCGGCCCGGCACCCGCCCTTGCCCGGCTCGGACGCCGACGGGACCCGCATCGGGCAGGCCGACGGTTCCGGTGGGGCCTCGTCGCGGATCCGGTGCCCGGTGTGGTGCAGGAAGACGTCGTCCAGGCTGGGCGGGGTGACCCGAGCCTCGTACACGGGGACGTCGAGCTCGGTGAGCAGCCGGGGCAGCACCCGTGCCCCCTCGGGGACCTGGAAGCGCAGCCCGCGGTGGTCGCGGGTCACGTCCAGGCCGAGGCGCTCGGCGATCAGCGGCGCCGCGGTCGCGTCGTCGCCGGTGCGCAGCTCCACCCGGTCGGCGCCGAGCACCGATTTCAGCTCGGCGGGGCTGCCCTGCGCGACGATCCGGCCCGCGTCGATGATCGCTATGCGGTCGCACTGCTCGGCCTCTTCGAGGTGGTGGGTGGTCAGGAAGAGGGTGACGGACTCGGTCGCGCACACGTGCCGCAGGTGGCGCCAGACCTGGGCGCGGGCGTTCGGGTCCAGCCCGATCGTCGGCTCGTCCAGGAAGAGGATCTGCGGGCGGTGCAGCAGCGCGCGGGCGATCTCCAGGCGGCGGCGCATGCCTCCGGAGAAGGTGGAGACGAGGCGGTCGCGGCAGCCGGTCAGCCCGACCAGGGCGAGCGTCTCCTCGATGCGCGCCTCCACCTGGCCGGGCGGGACGTTGTACAGGTCGGCGTGGAACCTCAGGTTCTCGGCGGCGGTCAGCTGGACGTCCAGGGTGGACTCCTGGAAGATCAGCCCGATGCGGCGGCGTGCCGCGGCGGCGTCGGTCCGCGTGTCGTGGCCGGCGATCTCGATCCGGCCGGACGTGGGCACCGCCAGCGTGCACAGCATCGCGATCGTGGTGGTCTTGCCCGCCCCGTTGGGCCCGAGGAATCCGAAGCTCTCGCCCGGTGCGATCGTCAGGTCGAGCCCGGCCACCGCCTCGACGCCGGGGTACCGTTTGCGCAGCCCGACCGCCCTGATCGCGGGCGTCGCCCCGGCGGGTGCGGCCGCGCCGGGCGCGGCGGTGGCGGGACGGGCCGTCACGGCCGGCCCGCGATGGCGTCGAGCCAGGTGTCGGGGACGTGGCAGCCGAAGCTCCACCGGTGCCGGGGGGTCGGGTTGACGATGCAGTGCCAGAACAGCCGGTCCGGATCCTGCTCCACCTTGAAGAACCGCGCCAGCCTGGGACGTTCCCGCAGGGTGACCAGCTCGTCGGTCTCCGGGTGCTGGTACCGGAAGAACGAGGTGTGCTCGGCGTCGGAGAACCCCTCGTCGAAGTCGATCAGGTACATGCGCCAGCCCGGCTGGTCCTCGTTGGTGTGCCACAGCCGGTAGCTGGACGGCGGGTACCACAGGTTGCCGGACAGCCGGACCTCGCCGCCGAAGACCTTCTCCAGCGCGGCGACCAGCCGGATCTTGGCCGCGTAGTAGCCCTCGTAGTCCGCGTGGTCGGTGTGCGAGTCGAGGTTGACGAGGTGGAAGTCGCGCCTGCGCCGGGTGTCGAGCGCCGCGCGCCACCGCCGGTACTCCGCGCTGCTCGGGGCCAGCGACGTGGAGCGCAGGTCGTCCGCGCTGAACCCGGCGTCGAACTCCGCCAGGTCGACCGTGGACGGCTTGATCTTCAGCGCCGGCAGCTCGTCGAGGACGGCGTCGAAACCGGGAAGGTCCGCCATGTCGTACTCGTAGTGGTAGAACGCGGTCGGTTCGGCCGGGGTGGGCGCGGGTGCCGCGAGCGCCGCGGGCGCCGTCTCGGGCCTCGGGCCGGGCACCGCCGGGCCGGACGCCGCCTTCCCTGCCGCCGCTTTGGGCGCGGCCTCGGAGAAGTCCGGCGAGGACGACGCCGCCGCGAGGTCCCGGGCGTCGAACAGGTAGCCGTGCGCCCGGCCGAGGCGGACCATCTCCGCGACCGCGGTCATGGCCTTCATCTGCTGCCTGATCCCGCTGTCGCGGAGGGCGTACCGCAGGAAGGCCGCGCAGGTTTCGACGGACATGGGTGAGATCACTCCTCAGATCGACGCGGGCGGAGGGTCCAGGAGGAGCGCCGAGGGGACCCGCTCCGGATGGGCCAGCCGCAGGAAGTGCATGCCGAAGCCGGACATGCCGAGCATCAGCCCGGGGAAGAACCCGGCGGCGGACGCGGGCGGGGCGTCCTCCAGGTTGCGCCACTGCGCCTGCACCTGGACGTTGGCCTCCAGGCGGAACGCGGGCTCGTCCGCCAGCAGCGCGAACCGCAGGAACAGTTCGGCGTTGCCGGACCGGCCGTGGCACAGTGAGTCGTTCATCAGGCGCGGGAAGTTGCGCACCGTCGCCGTCAGCGCGCTCCTGGCCTCGGTCAGCACCGCGTCGTCGTCCTTGCCGAGCGCCGCCCAGCTCTGGATGCGGCTCAGGCCGATGCCCGCCGCGCCGTTGCACCAGGCGTTGGCGTAGTGACGCCCCTCCCAGAGCGTCCCGCCGGGGAACTCGCGCAGGTCGTACCAGTCCTGCGCGCTCTGGTCGAAGTGGAGGGCCTCGTAGGCGAAGGCCCGCCGTCCCGCCGAGACGTACTCGGCGCGGTCGGTGAGCCGGCCCAGCGTGATCAGTGCCCAGCCGGCGCCTCCGGCGCCGTGGGACAGCCCGGTCAGGTTGGCTCCCGAGGCGCCGAGGTCGGAGCCGGGCCAGGACAGGGTGTCGCCCTCGGCCTCCGCGCGGGACAGCAGATGCGCGGCGCAGTGGTGCGCCTGCTCCAGGCCCCGTCCGTCCGCCACGCCGGCCAGGCCGATCAGCACCGGGATCAGCCCGGCCGCGCCGTGGAAGACGTCCAGGTGGCGGTCCCCGTCGATGCGTCCGGCCAGCTCGTCGCCCAGTGCGAGGGCGTGGTCGAGCAGGGCCGGCTCGCCCCACAGGCGGTACAGGTGCGTGAGGACGTAGACCATGCCGCCGAGCCCGGTGAAGGCCCCGATGCGCTGCCGCTCCCAGGTCGCGACGGCGTGGTCCAGCGCACGCCGGGCCGCCGCGCGGAACTCGGGACGCGGGTCGAGGGCGTCGAGGTAGGCCAGGAACAGGGCGATGCCGCCCGAACCGTTGTAGAGGTCGCCCTCGATGTCGACCTCGTCCCGCCCGTCGGGGGTGATCACGAAGGACGTCCAGGGGGCGGGCGCTTCCGGTGCGCGGAGCATCGCGCAGAGCTGCTCGCCGAGCGCGGCCGCGCGCTCGACGCACGTCTCGGCGAAGTCGGCGCTCGTGACGTCGCCGCCGGACAGCCCGGCGGCGATGTACTGGCGCTGCTGGGCGCGGTTGCGCGCGGACAGGCCCCTGATCCGGGACGCGGCGTGGTCGAGCGGGCTCGTCTCCAGATCCGCCCCGACCCCGGACACGTGGTCGTGGACGAGCCCGGTGCTGCCCGCTTCGACGCTGAACAGCGGGACGTCCCGGCGCCACATCGAGGCGACCTCCCAGTCGGGGAGGGCCGCGTCCTGGTCCCACTTGCGCGGGAAGGTGCGGACGGTCTCGATCAGCAGGTCGGCCTCCAGCGGCTCCAGCAGGCACCGCGGGTGCAGGGCGGCCGCGAGCAGCTGCGAGTAGACCTGGGTGCTCCAGTTGACGAAGCGGACGCCCGAGCCGGAGAACAGCTCGCGGACGCGGGCGATCGCCTCGTCGGGCCGCCGCCGGAACCACTCGTAGACCCGGTCGAATCCGGTCCCGATGGCGTCGACGAACTCCTCGGCGTGCGTCAGCTCCCCGCCGACGAAGATCCGGTTGGCGGCGCCCGGGTCGACCCGCACCCCGTCGCGGTACCTGACGGACGAGGTGAAGGACTGCAGGCGGTCGACCTGCGGCACCGGCATCGGCATCTCGTAACCGCCGCCGCCGGTGTACCCGCTGATCCGCATCTCGCCCTCGGGCGCCGCGCCGCTCCTCGGCCACTCGATCAGGCCGGTCCTGAAGACCGAGTCCATCAGCGTCCCCGACGGGCGCGGCCATCCCTTGGGCAGGGCCCCGAGCACCGTCTCGCAGTCGCAGATGAAGGCGTGGCCGTCCGCGATGAGGACGTTCTCGAAGTGCAGGTCGCCGCCGCCCAGCACATAGAAGATCGCCAGGTAGCCGCCGAGCTCGGCGTAGACGCGCTCGGCCTCCTCCCGGGTGGCGACCCGGTTGCGTCCCGGCGGGATCAGCGCCTCGAAGCCGTAGCCGTCCCTCGGGAGCACGGCCCGCTCGGCATAGTCGAGGACGCCGTCGTCGCGCAGCCGCGCCAGCAGCCCCTGGAACCCGGCCTCGCCCTCAAGGCCGCGGGGCTTGTAGACCACGGACTCCAGCGCGCCGTCCGCCAGCTCGACCTCGACGATCGCGACGCTGCGGCCGCCCGCGTGGTGGTCGGAACGGCCGAGCCGCGCGGTGCGCACCGCCGCGAGAGGCTGCCCGAAGAACGCCTCGGCCAGCTCGGCGGCGTCGTCGCGGAGCCTGCCGACCATCTGGGCGCCGTGCTCGGCGAGCTGCCCGGTCGTCTGGGCGAGCCAGCGGCCGAGCAGGGGGAACTCCAGGTAGAAGCGGTGGTAGGCGGCGGCGTCGGCGAACGTCTTGTCGAGGTAGGCGAGGTAGTCGTCGCGGGTCGCGCTCGCCGGGTCGATCCCGTGCAGCCGGCAGTGCACCTTGGCGTCGGTCTCCACCGCCCAGGCCAGCGCCAGCTCGAACCGGTCGAGCAGGTAGGCCTGGAAGTCGGCCACCAGCCGGGAGTCGACGCGGACCGCGGGCCCGCCGCCGTCGATCGCGCTGGTCAGCCGGCGGCCGAGCTCCACCAGGAAGGGCTCGCAGGCGGTGGCGAGCCGGCCGTGGTAGACGTCGTCCGCGCGCCAGTCCGCCGCCGCGAACGCCTCGTCGCCGGGATCGAACCCGTCCAGCGTCGCCCGGTAGACCGGCAGCCAGCCCTGATGGAGGTCCGCCAGCATCCGGCCCGTACGGCCTTCGGGGTCGGTGAGGCCGAGTTCGTGCGCGCGGTAGGCCCGCAGGATCTCGCGCAGCGACTCCTCCGTGTGCCGCTCCGGGCGCGGGCTGGTCTCCGCGCCGAACTTGGCGGCCAGTTTGGCGGCCAGCCGGTCGATCCTCCAGGCGTCGAAGGCGTCCAGCGGCTCCGCGCCGGACGGCGGGCCGAGGGCGGACACGATCTGGATCCGCTCGGACAGGCTCGCGGCCCGGGCCGCGAGGTCCACGGGAAAGGTCGGCTTCACGCGGACGGGCTCCTCGCCTGTGGGAAGGTCTCGCCTGTGGGGGAAGGTCGGGGGTGATGGGCCGATGGCTTCGGCCCATCGGTGTTCCGCGCGCCCGGCGCGAGGGCCGGGCGCTAACGCGGGCGCGTTACTTGGTGCTTCCGTCGCACGCGAAGGTGAACGGCCCCGAGCTGCACGTGGACGCGCAGGCGTAGGCGTCGACGGCGGCGACGCCCTCGGTCCAGTAGCCCAGTGAGGCGGTGTCCGGCTGCGCGACGGCGGCGGGGACGGCGGCGGCGGGCACGCCGAACCGTCCCGCTCCGGCGAGCAGTTCCGTGCGGACGTCGGCGTCGGCGGCGGCGTGCCGCAGAATCGTGCTGGGTGACATTTCTTCCTCCTGGTTCGTTGCTGCTCACTCGACCGTTCGAGGCGCCAGCCTGATACCGAGTCTGCGCTCGGCCTCCTGGAGCTCTTCGACGGCGATGTCCATGCTCGGCTTGTCGTTCTGCCAGTCGATCAACTCCCTTTCCTCGGGGGAGATGCCGACCCGAGTCCAGAAGAACTCGAGCCAGGTCTTGGTGGCCTGCGGGTGGAGGTCGCGGATCGGCTCGACACCGTCCGGGAACTCCTCGTTGCGGACGTCGAGCGCGAGCCTGAGCATCTCGCGCGCCTTCCCGTCCGGCGGCAGCACCGAGCACAGGACCATCAGGAACTGGATCTGGCGGACGGTCTCGATGCCCTTGTGCTTCGTCAGGTCGCTGGGCGGCTTCGGGCCAGACCTCACGGCTCACCCTCCTTGCGCTCTCGGCCGCCGGCGCGCCATTCTTCGTCGCTATTCGGCGGCCCGCGGGACGGACGTCGGCAAACTCTGCGTGTGCATTCCTTTACGCAGAGTGACCATAACAAGGGGCGCCGGGCCGGTCAACGGCAGGAAAGCCGGCCGCACCGACCCGTCGATATCGGAAGAACGAAGCAATTCGACGACCGATTGGACCCTGCCCGCCCGCTATGTGAGTGCCTCACCTGACCGCCACGGCCAGTTTTCAGTTCCGTGCGGGCACCTTTCCGCAACCCGCCCCCCGCCGCCGGGGAGGCCTGGCCGCGGGCACGCCCTTCACCCGGGGTTCGGCGTCGCGGTGAGGCTCGTGGCGGTGTCGGCGAGGGCGCGGATGCTGGCGTTCTGGCGAGCGGTGACCCAGATGAGGCCGATCGGGATATCGGGCATGTCGTGGATCGCGATGAGCTTGAGGTCGTCGCGGTGGGCCAGGAGGGCGGTGAAGATGTCGGCGCTCAGGTGGACGATGTGGCCGCGGGCGACCGCGGCCACCGCCGTGCCGTAGGCGTCGCCTTCCCCGAGGTCGTAGGTGCGGTGGATCGGTTCGCCCGCGGGCGTCGCGGGCGGCGTGAAGTGGTCGAAGAGAGCGCGGGGGAACCGGGGCGGCCTTGCGACGGTCCTCTTCGGCGGCGCGCTCGGGGACCGCTACGGGCGGCGGGTCTACCTGGCCGGCCTCGGTCTGTTCGCGATCGCCTCGCTGCTGGGCGGCCTGGCCCCGAGCATCGGCTGGCTGATCGCCGCGCGGGCGCACCAGGGCGTCGGCGGTGCGCTGCTCGTGCCCGGGTCGCTCGCACTCGTCCAGGCGGCGTTCCATCGCGACGACCGGGCGCGTGCGGTCGGCGCATGGTCGGGCGTGAGCGGGACGGCAGGGGCGGCCGGACCGCTCCTCGGCGGCGCGGTGGTCGACCTCGCGGGCTGGCGCTGGGTGTTCTGGATCAACGTCCCGGTCGCCGTCGCGGTGGCGGCGGCGGTGATCCGCCACGTACCCGAGACCCGAGACGAGGGGGCGGCCGGCGCCGATGCTGCCGCTGGGCCTGCTGGCGCACCGCAGCTTCAGCGCGGCGAACGCGGCGTCGTTCTGCATCTACGGCGCGGTGGCCGGGATGTTCTTCCTCGTGCCGCTGCAACTGCAGATCACCAGCGGGTACTCCCCGCTCGCCGCCGGCCTGGCGTTGCTGCCGATCACCGCCGTCGTGCCGCCGTGATGTTCTCCCGGACGGTGTCGAGGGGCGCCGGAGTGCGCAGCGCCCTCCGGCAGGTGATCACCGCGCGGGGCCAGTTGACCGTGACCGCACCGGCGAACTCCCCGGTGGAGTGGGCGTACAGGACCGCGAAGCTGCGGTCCGGATCGGCGCCGGCGAGGGTGACGTGGTCCAGGCTTCCTCCGGTGCGGCCGACCAGTTGGATCTGCCACCCGTACTGATCGGTCCATGCGTACTCGATCGGTGCGTGCGCCCGCGGATCGTTCGGATGCGTGATGTTGTGCGCGACGCAACCGGCCTGCTCGACGGCGTTGGTCCAGTGTTCGGCGCGGACGAGCCGGCGGTGGCGGGGATGGAACCAGCGAGCGACGTCACCCACGGCGTAGATGTTCGCCGCGCCTTCGGCGCGGCAGTACTGGTCGCAGACGATGCCGTCCGCGACGGTCAGCCCGGAGCCGCGAACCCAGCCGTCGTTCGGTACCGCCCCGATACCCACGACCACCGTGGCCGCGGGGAGACTCGTCCCCCCTTCCAGCATGACGACGAGCCCGCCGTCGACGACCTCGACACCCGTGACGGCGGTCCCGAACCGAGTGGCCACCCCGCGGTCGGCATGGAGGCGAACGAAGCGTTCGGCGACGGCGAGATTCAGTACGCGGCCGAGCGGAACGGGCATCGGGTCGACGAGCGTCACGTCGGCGAGCCCCGAGGTCGTGGCGGTGGCTGCGATCTCGGCGCCGACGAAACCGGCGCCGATGACGACCAGCGGTCCGCCGCGGCCCAGATCCTCGCGCAGTGCGAGGGCGTCGTCGAGAGTCCGCAGCACGTGCAGGCCGCGCGGGGCGCCCCACGGTGAGGGACGCGGGCGTGCCCCGGTGGCGATGACGAGCTCATCGAACTCCAGGCGCCGGCCGTCGGCCAGATCCACCGCGCTGCCGGCCAGGTCTACGGCCGTCGCGGGAGTTCCCAGCTCCAGCCGTATTCCCGCGGCGTCCGCCGCGTCCCTGTCGAGCAGCGTCAGGTCCTCCCGTGTCGCCGTTCCGGCGAGGAAGTCCTTGGACAGTGGCGGCCTGTCGTAGGGCAGGTGGTCCTCGGCGCCCACGAGCACGATCTCGCCCGCGTACCCCGCCGAACGCAGCGCCCTCGCGGTTCGTACGCCACCGATCGAGGTACCGACGATGACGGCGGTCGACATGCCCACCGTTCAGGGAGCGGCGCTGATCGAGGCGTACCTGGTCTCGAGGTACTCCTGCATGCCGACCTCGCTGCCCTCGCGGCCCAGGCCGGACTGCTTCACACCGCCGAACGGTGCCGAGGCGTCGGAGATGTGTCCCCGGTTCACCCCGACCATCCCGCACTCCATCGCCTCGATGGCCCGGACGGCGCGATCCAGGTCCCGGGTGTAGACATAGCCGACCAGACCGGATTCCGTGTCATTCGCCAGAGCGAGGCCCTCCTGCTCGGTCGAGAACCGACAGACCGTGGCGACGGGCCCGAAGATCTCCTGTCGCGCGATCTTCGCGGAGGGTGCCACCCGGTCGAGCAGGACCGGCTTCAGAAACGCGTCTCCGGGGGCGGCCGTGCCGTAGTGGACGACAGGGTCGGCGCCATGGGCCATGGCGTCGTCGACCAGCCCGACCGCTCGATCCCGTTGCGCTCCGTTGATCAGTGGCCCGAGGGTCGATCGGGGGTCGGCCCCCGGGCCGACGACCTGCGCACGTAGCCGGTCGGCCAGTCCGTCGACGAACTGCGGTGCGACCGAGTCGGCGACGATGAAGCGGTTCGCCGCGACGCAGGACTGCCCGCCGTTGCGCAGCTTCGCCGCGACCGCGCCGTCGACGGCCGCGTCGACGTCGGCATCGTCAAAGACGATGAAGGGCGCGTTGCCGCCCAGTTCCATGGAGGTCCGGAGCACGCCGGGCGCGGCCAGTGCCAGCAGCCTGCGCCCCACTCCAGTGGATCCGGTGAAGGACAGCTTGCGGATCCGCCGGTCCCGGAGGATCGCCTCGACGAGTGGGCCGGGTCGGCTCGTGCTCAGCACGTTGACCACCCCTGCGGGCAGTCCTGCCTCGGCCATCACGTGGGCGAAGTGCAATGCCGACAGAGGTGTCTCCTCGGCGGGTTTGAGGACGACCGTGCAGCCCGCCGCGAGCGCCGGCGCGACCTTCCGAGTGATCATCGCGAGGGGGAAGTTCCACGGTGTCACCAGCAGGCACGGCCCGACCGGCCGGCTCAGGGTGAGATGCCGGGCCGAGCCGTCGGGAGCGGTGCGGAAGGTGCCCGTGACGCGGACGGCCTCCTCCGCGTACCACCGCAGGAAGTCGGCGGCGTAGGCGACCTCGGTCCGTGACTCCGCCAGGGGCTTTCCCATCTCCAGGGTGATGAGCGCCGCGAACTCCTCAGCCCTCTCGTGGACGGCCATGAAGACGTCGTGCAACAGCGCGGCCCGACGTCGCGGGGATGTCGCCGACCAATGAGGGAATGCCGCCGCCGCCGCGTCCACAGCCTCTGCCGCGTCCTCCACGCGGGCGTCCGCGACGGCCGCGACGACTTCTCCGGTCGCGGGGTCGAAGACGGGGAGACTCGCACCAGCGCGGGCCTCCCGCCACTCGCCACCGACGAGCATCCCGGTCGGCGGAGAGGTGAATCCGGCGATCCCCTGGCCAACGGTGTCAGTTCCTTGCTGCATCGGAAGTCCTTCAGTTGCCCAGTGTGTTGTTCGCTGGCCGCCGGTGCGGGCAGCGGTGTCGTACGCGCGGTTCCGCGCGCCCGCGACCGTGTGGTCAGTCGGAGGCGACCAGGTTCACATCGCTGTGGCCGACCGAACTGGACCGAGCCTCGGCGTAGGAGGCGCGCAGGTAGGCGGTGTCGTCGCTGCCGCACTCGGCGCAGATGGGGGCGCGATCGGGCGTCGAGGGGTTGCGGTCCATCTCCTGAGCGATGTAGTGCCGCTCGCATGAGGCGCACAGGACCCGGGCCTCCCAGGGGTCTTCGACCTCGGAACGCGGGTCGAACGGGCGGCGCACCACAACGTGCCGCTCTCCGGTGGCGAAGCGGCCGATCGCGTACATGGCCGCCGCCAGCAGGAACGTGATCGGCGCGGACCAGGTCGCGCCGAACGAGCCCGCCGCCTGGACCAGGATGATGCCTGCCGCCGACGCGACGAGCCAGGACACGAGTCCGACGGCGTTGAAGGCGGGAATCCGGCCGGGCCTGAACTCGAAGTCCTCGGCCGCACGCCCGTCACGCCGGGCGAATGCCAGGTACACCAGCGTGATCGCGACCCACGCCACGACGAAGACACCCTGCCATTGCAGGGACTTGAGCAGGTACGAGATCGGATTGGTGAGCATGAGCCCGAACGCGGCGATGCCGACCAGCACGACCCATACGCGCCGCGAGAGGTGGATCTTCAGCGCTCGGGCGAAGAAGCTCTCGGCGTTGATGCTCGCGAGGTAGTAGTTGGCCGTGTTGATCCTGGTCTGGCTGATCCACACCAGCCCCACGCCGAAGATGCCCGCGAGTTTCACGATGCCCTCGACCGCGGAGAGCTCGCTGAGCGGGGCATTGGTCACCAGAGTGTGCGCCAGGTAGATGCCGACGACCGCGTTGACCACCAGGGTCAGAATGTAGAAGAGAGGGCCGAAGGTGAGCCGCCGGTGGTACCGGGAGTCGCTCGTCCTGGCCAGCCGCGCGTAGTCCCAGGTGAACGGAATCATGATCCAGACACCCATGTAGGTCGTGAACGCGAAGAACCAGCCGGGCGCGTGCAGGGACGTGTCGGTCACCGGACCGGCGGTGAGCCAGTCATTGGAATAGCCGTGGCGAGCCACCGCCCAGACGATGACCACGATGAGTCCGATGTAGTAGAAGGGCAGGAGCACGCCGTTGATCTTGTCCAGCCACTGGCGCACCCCGCCGATGACGAGGGGGATGCTGTAGGCGGCGACGAGGAAGTACCACAGCTGGATGGAGCCCGCTCCGGTGTACTGGTGCAGTACGGAGGCGATGACGGATCCCTCGAACACGCCGTAGTAGAGCGCGGTGGCCCCGATGATCAGTGGCGCCACCACCGACCCCAGGTAGCCGAAGAGGCAGCGTGAGAACAGTGCGCTCGAGATTCCGGTGCGCGCGGCGTAGCGGCTGATCAGCCCGCCGATCACGCTGTAGGCGATCACCGAGAGGCCGAGCCCGATCAGGGTGTCCACCGTGCCCGCGACGAGGGCGACGGTGGCGCCGAGAATGAGCCAGAACATCGCGCTCGCGAACGCGTACCAGGCCATCAGCAGCGACACCCGGCCCGATCGCCACGTGAAAGGGGCGACATGCAGTGCGTAGTCCTCCGTCGAGGCGCTCCGCACGACCTCCGGGTCGTCGTGATCGATGATCTGGAGCGGTCTGTTTCCCGTTGTCGGGCGTTCGCTCATTGCCGTCTCCTTGGAGAGGAATCGTCGGGTCCGTGACAGAGGAGTTTGTGGAGCCTCCGGTTGGAGGCTGTCGAGATAGCGGATACCGGTGCGGTCACAGGCATTTCCTGCCGCCGCATGCGCGGGACCAGGTCGCCTTTGTCGCCAAGCTCGGCCCGTCATTTTCTGGCCGGCGGTGAACCGCCGGCCTCGGTCCGGCCGAAGAGCTGATGCTCAGGACCCGGCGTGACTCGGCGACATCGGCGACGGCCCGGCGGAGGACCGATGGCAGGGATCGGGATCGTTGACCGCGATGCTCACGTGGCCGGCTCGCAGGGTGAGCCGGATCTCCTGGGCCCCTCCGGCCCTCGCCTCGCCCTTCTCGGCATCGGTGACCAGCTCCGAGGCGATGAGCAGGGCCTCGTCGATCAGGTCGGAGGCCAGCCCCCAGCGAAGCAGGGTGTCGTGGGTGTGCCGGCAGGCGGCGGCTACCGGACGGGCCGCGTCGGTGAGGTCGAGCCGACTGGTCCGTGACCCGGTGACGCAGCTCGTGTACGTCCGGTCGGCGGGTCGGCCTGCGGTGTTCGATTCGCTCATGGTGTATCCCTTGAATCACCGGCTGAAAGCGTTTCTGCGACAGCGATGCCTGCCGGCACGCCCTCGCCAACGTTCGTAGACAGACGTTCAGTCGACACTGAACGGGCGTGATGGCGGCTCCACCATCCAGATGCGAAGAATGGAGTTCATCTCGCCAGGCCGTCGCCGGCTCCTTTGCCGTGCGGGGTGCCCTGAATACTCGTCCGGCCCTCCGAATGCGGGCAATAGTGAAGAGTGAGAGAACGGGGTGATCGGATTGTGCAGGTCTCCGATCGGTGCATCCCCTCCCCGGGCCGACCGGTACGCGGCCGCCGCGCTGGGGTGATCCGCTGCGACCGGGCCGTCGGCGGCGGGTCCGCCGTCATCTCAGGGTCGGTGGGCCGCCTGGCAGTGCCGCCCCGTCCCGACCCGGTACACAGGCCCACCGGCCAGAGGCGGTTGCCGCGCGGCTGAGGCCCGGTCTCGTCCCGCCGCCGGACGCCTCCACGGCCGCCGCCCGCCCGGGTCTGTCGTCACGGCGATCACGAATCCACAGCCGGTGCGTGGGAGACCTGAACAATCCGGTCGTGCTCTTCTCTCACTCTTCACTATTGCTTGCCCCAGGGGGCCGCACGAGTATCTAGGGCAACGACCAGGGGTGATGCCCTGGATCGGGTACTCACCAGGGCACCGGCCCCGGTGCGAGAACCGAGGTGCGGAGGTGCGGGATGGCATTGCGTGTCGCGGTCGATGTCGGCGGGACCTTCACCGACGTCTGCGTACTGGGTGAGCACGGAGAAGCGCCCCGCGTGGCCAAGGTGCCGACGACGGCCGTGTCCCCGATCGACGGTGTGATGCGTGGCATCGCACAGACCGGTGCGAATCTGGACGACACCTCGTTCTTCTGTCACGGCACCACCGTCGCCACCAACGCACTGCTCAACCGGACGTTTCCTCGGGCGGCTCTCGTCACGACTCGCGGATTCCGCGACGTGATCGAGATCAGGAGGGGGACGAAGGAGGATCTGTGGGACGCCTACAAGGACGTCGCCCCTCCCTACATCGCGCGCCGCGACCGACTGGCCGTCGCCGAACGGGTCGACGCGACCGGCCGCGTGATCGAGCCGCTGGACATGCGGGAGGCCCGGGAGCTGGTCGACACGCTCCGGCGCAGGCAGGTGCGGACGGTCGCCGTCTGCTTCGTCAACTCCTATGTCAACCCGGTGCACGAGATCGCGATGCAGGAGTTCCTGCGCGCGCAGCTCCCCGACGTCGCGGTCTCGATCTCCAGCGCCGTGCTGGACGAGATCCTCGAACACGAACGCTTCTCGACCACAGTGGCCAACGCCCTGTTGTCGCCGTTGGTCGGCCATTACGCGACCTGCCTGGAGCAGCGGCTGGCCGAATCCGGGTATGGCGGCAGGCTCCATCTGATGCACGGCGGCGGAGGCGTGATGACGACGCAGGCCGCGCAGAAGCACGCCGCGCGGCTCGCGTCCTCCGGCCTTGCGGCAGGCGCGGTGGCGAGCAGGCACATCGCGCTCGCCTGTGGTTATGAGAACTCACTCGGCCTGGACATCGGTGGTACCAGCGCCGACATCTCCATCGTCTCCGGTGGAGAATTGAAGATCACGCGCAATTGGTCGGTGGATTTCGGGCACCCGATCTGTTTCCCGAACCTTGAGGTACTGACCATCGGGGCCGGCGGCGGCTCGATGGCATGGGTCGACGACGGCGGGGCGCTGCGCGTCGGCCCGCAATCGGCCGGCGCGGATCCCGGCCCCGCCTGTTACGGACTCGGCGGCACGGCGGCGACGACCACCGATGCGCAGCTCGTCCTGGGGCAGATCGACACCTCGCTGGCCGCGGGGTCGCAGCTCCTCGACGTCGAACTCGCCAAGCGGGCGGTGCGCCGGATCGCCAAGGAACTGAACAGTTCGCTGGAGGAGGCCGCGGTCGGCATCCTGCGCGTCGCGTCGGCGAATCTGGCCGACGCCTTGAAGATCGTGTCAATCCGCCGTGGACAGGATCCGCGCGATTTCGCGCTCGTCGCGTTCGGCGGCGCCGGCCCCATGCACGCGGTCCACCTGGCCCGCGAGCTGTCCCTCCCCGCGGTCGTGGTCCCCCCGTGGCCGGGGGTCACCTCGGCGTTCGGCTGCCTGCTCGTCGACATCAGGCACGACTTCGGCGCCATGTTCATCCGTGAGGCGCACGCCGCCGACCCGTACGAGATCGAATCGACGTTCCTGAGGTTGGAGTCGCACGCCCGCAGGAGCCTCCTGGAGGACGGCGTCGAGACCGAACGCATCAGCATGCAGCGGTTCATCGAGATGCGGTACCGCGGGCAGTCGCGCTCGATGCCCATCGCCGTCGACCAGCCGGTCCGCGCGATCGACGGCCTGGTCGAGAAGTTCCACGTCCAGCACCGCGGGGAGTTCGGGTTCAGCCGCGATCTCTGCGAGGTAGATCTCTACCACCTGTCGGTCTCGGCTCTGGGCGTCCTCGACAAGCCGCAGTTCGGTGCGGTCAGTAGTGGAAACGGGAGACCGATCGAACCGGTGGGGCGGCGGATGGTCAGGTTCATCGAACCGCGGGGCCGGCTGGAGACACCGGTGTACAACCGGTCCGACCTCTACCCCGGCGCCGAGGTCACCGGTCCCGCGGTCATCGCTCAACCCGACGCGACGACGCTGGTCCCTCCGGACTGGGCGGCGGTCGTCGACCCGATGGAGAACCTGCGCATCTCCATGAACGCGGACAAGTAGGCACCCATGGTCACTCAGCGTGCACTGCTGCAGATGATAGAAGACGACCAGACGGACGACCTCGACCCGGTGACCGCCGAAGTCCTGCGGAACGCCTTCGTGACCGCTGTCGACCTGATGGCCGAACAGTTGCTGCGCACCTGCCACTCCTTCGTGATACACGCACGTGACTTCTCCGGCGGGCTGTGCGATGCCGGCGGCGACACCGTCGCCCAGGGCAGCCGAGACGTCGCCGTGCAGGTGGGAACGTTGCACTTCGCTGCGAAGGCGGTGCTCGACGCGTTCCGCGGGGACATCTACGAAGGCGATGTCTTCATCCTCAACGATCCGTACTGCGGGGGCACGCACTTCAGCGACGTCAGGGTGTTGCGGCCGATCTTCAGCGCCGGCGCGCTGATCGCCGTTGCCCAGTGCAACGGACACTGGGCCGATGTCGGCGGTGCCGCGACCGGCTCGTTCGATCCCAGCGCGACGGAACATTTCGGCGAGGGGCTCCGGATCACCCCGGTCCGGATCTGGTCGCGCGGACGCTACCTGGCGGATGTCGGACGGCTCATCGCGTCGAACACGCGGTCACCAGAGGACGCCGAAGGGGACCTGCGCGCACAGGCCGAGGCGACCCGGGTCTGCGAACGCGAGGTCCACCGGCTCGTCGAGCGCTACGGCCAGAAGACGGTCATCGCGGCGTTCGGCGCGTCTCAGGCCTACGTCGAACGCGTCGTGCGCCGGCGGCTTTCGATGCTGGCCGACGGGTCGTGGGAAGCGGAGGACCACATCGACAGCGACCCGAGCAGGGGCGAGGGCCTCGTCCCGATCAAGGTGCGGATGCGGATCTCCGGGGACGGTGTCCACTACGACCTCAGCGGGTCGCATCCCGCCATCGGGAGCTTTCTCAACTCGGCCTTCGGCGGCAGTTACTCGGCCGTGATCGCCGGAACCAAGACCTTCTTCCCCGACGTACCGCTCAACTCCGGGTTCTATCGGGCCGTCACCGTGGATTTCGGTCCGCGCGGGACGGTGGTCAACGCGTCCTGGCCCACCGCGGTCACCGGATTCTACGCGGGACCGTACGAGAAGATCGTGAACGCGATCTTCCAGATCTGGTCCCAGATCATGCCCGAGCGCGCGATCGCCACGTCGTTCAATCTCGAGTACGTGCTGCTCGGTGGCAGAGATGTCCGCCACCACGGGCACGAGCAGTTCATGTACTACGACTGGATGGCCGGCGGCTGGGGCGGGCGCAACGGAAGCGACGGATCCAACGCCACGGCGTCGATCTTCGGGGTCGGTCACGCCCTGCAGTCGACCGAGATGCAGGAACTCACCTCCCCCATCGTGACCCGCACCTGTGAACTGAAGACCGACTCGGGCGGACCAGGCGAATTTCGCGGCGGGCTCGGGATGGTGAAGGAGGTGATCCTCACCGACTGCGAGGGGGCCGTCGTGTCGTACTGCTCCGACCGCGCCAGATCGGTGATCGTCGGCAGCCTCGGCGGGGCGCCCAGTTGCCCGCACGGCCTGTGGATCAACCCGGGTTCCACCGGTGAACGCTACCTGGGATCCCTGGCGTCGCGGGTTCCGGTGGTTCCCGGCGATTCGCTGGAGCGGCCGTCGGCGGGCGGTGGCGGTTACGGCGATCCCCTCCGGCGGGCTCCCCGGTCCGTCCGCGAAGACGTCATCGACGGCTACGTCTCGATCGACCGGGCCCGCAAGGACTACGGCGTGGTGGTGGTCCACGACGCAGGCGACCCGGACCTGTACAGGGTCGACGAAGTCGCGACCGCCGCCGAGCGGCGGAGGCTGCGGTCGACCCGGGTGGGCCTCCTTGAGACCGACCCGGCGCACGTCGCCCAGCGGTACAAGGACGGCGAGCTGACGGCCTACGACCTTGTCCGGCAGTACGGCGTGATCGTTGATTGGGGCTCGGGCGAACTGCTCGCCGAGACCACCAAGAAATACCGCGCGATATTGCGCGAGCGTTGCTGCTCGCATTGGGCAGCCGAGTAGCGGCACAAAATCTGACACATCACGGTCGCCATCCCCGGCGTGACACGCACGGGAAAATCGATAGGAGCGATTCCACATGGCGCTACTGGAACGATCGACTTGGTACGACATCGCCCGCGACACCAACTGGACGCCGCGGTACGTCGAGATGGACGAGCTCTTCCCGCCGGACCAGAGTGATCCGTACGGGATCCCGACCGAGGAGTGGGAGTCGTTCGACGAGCCCTACAAGGTCTCGTACCGCGAGTACGTGAGCGTCCAGCGTGAAAAGGACGCCGGCGCCTACTCGGTGAAGGCCGCGCTCGCTCGGTCCCGCTACTACGAGGACGCCGACCCCGCATACCTCAGCATGCTGAAGCTGCACTACGGGGCGATCGCCCTGTCCGAGTACGCGGCGTGCCAGTCCGACGCCCGGATGACCCGCTTCTCGAAAGCGCCGGGAATGCGGAACATGGCGACGTTCGGCATGCTCGACGAGATGCGGCACGGGCAGATCCAGCTGTACTTCCCGCACCAGCTGGTGAGCCTCGACCGCCAGTTCGACTGGGCCCACCAGGCACACCACAGCAAGAACTGGGCCGCGATAGCCGGCAGGCACGCGCTCGACGACGTGATGATGACCCGGGACGCGGTGACGACCTCGGTCATGCTCAACTTCGCGTTCGAGACCGGACTGACGAACATCCAGATGATCGGGCTGTCGGCGGACGCGGCCAACATGGGCGACTTCACGTTCTCCAACCTGATCACCAGCATCCAGTCCGACGAGGCGAGGCACGCGCAGATCGGCACCCCGGTCCTCGAGATCCTGATCAGGAACGGCAGGAAGGCCGAGGCGCAGCAGGCGGTCGACATCGCCTTCTGGCGCATCCACCGGCTCTTCGCGATCCTCACCGGCATCCCGATGGACTACTGGATCCCGCTCGACAAGCGCGACCGCTCCTTCAAGGAGTACATGACCGAGTTCGTCGGCGAGCAGTTCGAACGCCAGCTGCTCGACCTCGGGCTGGAGCGCCCGTGGTACTGGGACATCTTCCTTGAGGACGTCGAGACCCACCACCACTGCCAGGCGGCCGCGACGTGGGCGTGGCGCAACACGCTGTGGTGGAACCCGACGGGCAACGTCGGCCCCCGCGAGCGCGCCTGGCTGGAGAGCAAGTACCCCGGCTGGAACGACACGTTCGGACAGTACTGGGACGTGATCATCGAGAACATCCGCGCGGGGCACCCCGAGAAGTCCCAGGCGATCGGGATGCCGGCCATATGCAACATGTGCCAGATCCCGATCTCGAACAAGGGGGGGACGGTCTGGAACGCCCGCGCGTACCAACTGGACCACGAGGGCCGGCTGTACAGCTTCTGCAGCAGCGTCTGCAAGTGGATCTTCGAGCTTGAGCCCGACCGGTACAAGACGTTCACCAGCATCGCCGACCGGATGTACAACGGCGAGATCTCCCCCAACACGCCCGAGAACATCCTCAGGTACATGGGCGCCGGTGTCATCAGCCCCGGCGGGACCGACGCACACGACCTGGCATGGGCGCACGCCTGACGCCGCGCCCCGGCCGCGCCGGCCGGGCGCGGGTCGCGGCCCGCGCCGCCGGTCGTCGTTCAGGAACGAGAGGAGACTGAGATGTCGACGCCCCTTGCCGTGATCGGACGGCTTCAGTACGACGCGCACACCCGGATCATCGACGTCGAGACGGGCTACACGATGGACCAGGTCGTGGAGGCATGCCTGGCCCCCGCGGTGGGTTACCAGGCCCGCCACCCCAAGCCCGGCGCGACACTGCTGGTCCGGCTGACCACCGAGACCGACGACGCGGTGCCGTTCCCGCGGACGATGACGGTCGAGGAGGCCGGACTCCGGCACTTCCAGCAGATCGACGTGTTCGTGGCGGAGGGCCAGTGAACTGCGCCGGGTCCGCCGACCCGTCGACAGGGGTCGGGTCGGCGGACCGGCGCGCGGAAGGCGGTGGGCGCAGGTGACGGCGACGCCGGAACCCGACTTCCATGAGGTCTGCGAGGGGGACGACCTCTGGGTGGGGGAGATGCGGCTCTGCTCGGTGGCCGGAGTCAAGGTGCTGCTGCTCCGCACCGACGACGGTGAAGTCCGCGCCCTGCAGAGCATCTGCCCGCACCAGGAGCATCCCCTCGACAACGGCGAGTTCGACGGAACGACCTTGACCTGTGCGGCCCACCTCTGGGAGTTCGACGCGTCCTCGGGGCACGGTGTGAATCCCGACGACGCGGAACTCGCTCGATACCCGGTCAAGGTCAGCGACGGCAACGTGCTCGTGTCGGTCAAGGGAATCAAGCCGAAGTATTCGCACGCCTGAAGCGGTGAGTGTCCATCACCGTACCGAGGCGAGAACAGGAAAGAACATGACCAGCACACCGGTGCACAGCAGGTCGAATCTCGCCGGCCCGCTGCTTCGCGGCGGCGACATGTCGGTCGTAGCCGTCGAGGCGATCGAGCGGGACAACCCGGAAAAGGAGATTCTTGTCGACGATCACCGAACGTACGTTCGGGTCGAGGCGGAAGGGGGGCTGGTGATCCGGCGCCGAACGATGGAGGAGCTGCTTGGCCGGGCGTTCTCGATGCAGGAATTGGAGATCAGTCTCACCGGCTACTCCGGCCAGATCGAGACGCACGACGAATACATGCGCTGGTACTTCATGAAGCAGTCCTGACGCCTACCCCCGCAAGGACAAGACCGAGGAGAAACTCATGAGCGATCCCAACGACGTCTCCAGGCCGTTGAAGACGTGGAGTCACCTCACGAAGAACCGGCGCAGGCCGACCGAGTACGAGATCGTCTCCACGAACCTGCTCTGGAGCACCGACGACGAGGCTCCCTGGGCCATGGGGCCAGATGTGCCGCTGAGCAAGTGGTACGTCAAATACCGCAATGAATCGCCCCTCAGGCATGCCGACTGGGACGGTTTCCGGGATCCTGACCAGATCGTCTACCGGACGTACAACATGATCCAGGACGGGCAGGAGGCGCATGTCGACGCCCTGCTCGACGACCACAACAAGAACGAGCACGACAGCGGGCTGTCGGACGAGTGGGTCGCGCAGCTGGCGCGCCTCTACACGCCCAGCCGGTACCTGCTGCACACGGTGCAGATGTCGGCCGCCTACCTCGCCGCGCTCGCGCCGTCGAGCACGATCGAGAACTGCTTCATCTTCGAGTCGGGCGACCATCTGCGATGGGTCTCGCGCGTCGCCTACCGGACGGCGGAGCTCGCCGGCTCCCACCCCTCCACCGGGTTCGGGCGTCAGGAACGCGCCCGCTGGGAGGACGACGACGCCTGGCAGGGGTTCCGGGAGCTGATGGAGCGCGCCCTCGTCACGTGGGACTGGGCCGAGCAGTTCGTCGCGGTGAATCTCGTGGCCCGGCCGGCGATCGACGCGGCCATTCTGCGGGCTCTGTCGGCAGTCGCGCAGGAGAACGGGGACACGCTGCTGGCGCTGCTGTGCCGTGCCCAGCTCATCGACAGCGATCGCACCCAGAAGTGGTCGCAGGCGCTCGTGGAGTACGCCCTGCAATCCGGCGATCACGGGCAGGCGAACCGTGACCTGGTCCGCGGTTGGCTCGACAAGTGGGGCGCGCTCGGCGACGCGGCCATCGACGCGTACTGCCAGGCGTTGGTGCCCGGGAGCGATCTCGGCGCGGAGGTGAGGAGGGCGGCGGCGAGCGCCCGGGCCTCTCTCGTCCGGGAATCGACTGCCGTCGGATAACCCGAACATACCGGACCGGTCTCCGAGGGACGGCTTGCGGGACGTGACCCCATGACGGCCTGTGGGGCGACGTCACCGGACCGGTCCGGTCCTCGCCCGAGTTCAGCCTCCTGACCAGCGAATTCAGGCTGGATCGAACTCAATGAGGCGTCGTAGAGTGTGGGATACGCTCCCCCGTCAATGTGTCGTATGGGACGAGTGCCATGTTCACTATCGGAGACCTGCAACGCAACGTCGATCTCGAGCTTCAGCTGATGGTCGGGGGCAACCGGGCCAGGACCGCGGAGATCGCCCGGGCCGAGGTACTGCAACTCGGGCGGCTTCCCGCGGCCGAACACCGTGCGGTACTGCTGCTCACCAGCGGACTGCCCGAGGGCGCGGGTCCCGGCGGCGCGGAGGCGCTCGTCGCCGCCGCGAAGACGGCGGGCGCGGTCGGTATCGTCCACACGCTGGCAGCGGACGCCACCCGGCTGCCGCCGGCGATCGTGGCAGCCGCCGGGGCCTTGGATATGCCGTTGCTCTCAGCGCCGGCCAACTCGTCCCTGCGCTCCATCAAGGACGCCGTCAACGAACGTGTGGCCCGCAGCGAGCTCGTCCTCTACCAGCAGTTGCTCGCGCTGCAGTCCAGCCTCATCGCCGCCGTCTCCACGCCTGATCCGACGGACTCGCTGCTGCGCCGTCTCGGCGCCCTGGTCAACAGCACGGTGATCCTCTACTACCCCGACGGGCGGCTCCTGGCGGCCACGGGGGACGGCCCCGCGAGTGTCATCTGGCAGCGCATCGACAAGTCATCCCAAGAGCGGCAGCAGTTCACCGTCGGGCAGTGGCACGTCGTGGCCTCTCTGATCAACGGGCCGGAAGAGGCGCACCGCTGGATCGTGCTGGCGAGGCGCGGCCATCCGACCCCGCAGGAGATCGTCTCGCAGTTGATCACGACCGTCGAGCAGCTGCTCGACGTCATCGCCCTCAGCCGGCGCGCCGCGGCGACCGAGGAGGCACTGCAGCGGGCCGACGTCCTGCAACGACTGGTCATGAACAACGGCTACGAGAAGTTCGGCTGGGACCAGGTCCGTCGCTTCGGGTTCGAGCCGCACGGACCGTGCTTCGTCGCCGCCGTCGCCCTGCCTCACTGGAGCCAGCGCCGACTCGACCCAGAACTGCATTCGCAGCAGCTGAGGGACGTCACGCAGATCATTCGGGGGCTGGTCTCCAATTCCTCGTCGCCCCACCTCGTCGGCTCCCACGAGGGCGTCGCGGTCGTGATCCTCCAGTGCCGCGACAGCCGCCTCATCGACGAGGCCGTCGGCGTCCTGAGGGGCCGCGAGTTCCAGGCGTCGGCCGGCATCGGCCGCAGGGTGGCGTCGCTGGACCTGATCGGCAACAGCTACCGGGACGCGCGGCTGGCACTCACCCGCAGCCTGACCCGCGCGGCCGACGGTCCCGCGGTGCAGCGGTTCGAGGACTTCGCCGTCGCCGACATCGCCATCAGCACCGCCGACGAAGACCAGCTGCTACGGCGGTCGCACGACCTGCTGGCCAAGATAGAAGCCAGCGAGCACCTCCTCGAAACGTTGATCGTCTACATGCGGAACGACCTCAGCATCAACGACACCGCGAACGAGTTGAACATCCACCCGAACTCGGTGCGGTACCGGATCGGCCGCGCCGAAGAGCTGATCGGCGGATCGCTGCGTTCGCTGCCGACCATCGTCGACGCCTTCCTCGCCGTTCAGGTCATCGCGCGCAACAGGGCGGGATCCGTCTTCACGCTCAACGAATATCGGAAGGGGCACGCCAACGTGGCGCTGGGGTAGTCGTCGACTCCGCGCACCCTCCGGACGAGATGCTCGGGGTCCCGCGAGCGGTGACCCGGGCGAGGTCGATCATGCCGAGTGCGTTCGCCCGGCCGCGGCCGAGGCGGGGGACGGCACAGCCCAGGTTCGCCCCGGCCCGCGCGCGGGCTTCCAGCCGGCGAACGCGTCCGTCTCCGCCACACGGCGGTTTCGGCGGTTGCAAGATCGTGCGGGCTCCGGACGGTGATCTGTAGCGTGGTGTCGGCCGCGGCGGCAGGCCGGGCGGACCCACCGCTGATGGACTCGCGAGTCGGTCTCCGAGGCGGCGGAGGTGCCGCAGTGCCCTGCTTCACGGCATCGCCGACGCCGGCGCGGACCGGCCGTCCGCCGACCGGTTCGACAAGCATCTCTGACCTGGGAAGAAGACCTGCCCTGATGGCCGCCGACATGAGCGGGCCGAGCCCGCGACGCCAAGCCCCCGGGACGAAGGAGCGGCCGTGAAGTCGCGGATGAAGGGCGCCGAGATGGTTCGCGCGCGAGGCGGCTGGTGGGCCGCCGCCGTCCTGGTCACGGTCCTGCTGCTGGCCACGCTGCTCGGCGGGGGGCGCGTCGGTCTCGCCGTCGCGGCCACCGACGGCAGCGCCTGGCTGTGGAGCCGGACGGCCGGCGAGGTGGACCGGGTCAACCCCGACAGCGGACGGGTGGAGCAGCGCCGCGAGGTGAGGGACGCCCGCGGCCACCGGGTGCAGGTCACCCAGAACGACAAGTTCCTGCTCATCCACGACCTGGACACCGGCCGCGTGTCGTCGCTCGACCTCAGCGGCCTGGGCTTCTCGGGACGGCTGGACATCGGCACCCGCGGAGATCCGCACCTGGCGATGGGCGCCGACGGGGCCGCGCTGGTCGAGCGCACGTCCGGCGCGGTGCGCGCGCTGGACCCGGCCACGCTGCGTCCCGTGGGCCCGGTCCTGCAACTGCCCGGACCGCTGGTCGGCGGTGAGTTCGACGACGCCGGCCGGCTGTGGGTGGCCGTGCCCCGGCAGGGCACCGTCATCGCCCTGAAGGTCTCCGCCCAAGGCGCCACCGTCGTCGGGACGTCCGAGGCCGCCCCGCCCGACCACGATCTGACGATGACCGTCCTAGACGAGGGTGCGCTCGTGGTCGACCGCGGCGGGCGCGAGCTGGTGGTCGCGACGGGCGGCGGCACCCGCAAGGTCACGGCGCCGGTGTCGCTCGCCGGCGCGATGGTTCCGGCGCGCACCCACGGCGCGCTGGCCGCGGTCACGGTGCCCGGCGCCGGCTCGGTGGTCACGCTGGGCGACGTGCGCAAGGGCGGCCCGGTCCGGTCGTTCCCCCTGACCGATCCCGTCCAGGAGCCCGCCGTGCCGTTCGCCGGCAAGGTGTACCTGCCCGTGCGGGAGACCGGGCAGGTCCGGGTCTTCGAGCCGGCGGGGCGGCAGACCGGCATGCTGACCATGCCGGCCGGGCGCGGCGACATGGAGCTTCAGGTCCGCGAGGGCAACCTGTTCGTCAACGCGCCGGGCAGCACGGACGCCCTGGTCGTCGGCGGTGACGGGGTGGCCCGGAAGGTCGGCAAGTACCCGGGTGGGCCGGGGCGGGGCGCAGAGCGCCCGGGAACGCCGGGCGACGGGGCGAGCAGCCCGCCTCCGGTGCCGGCACCGCCCGCCGATCCGGTCCTCCCGTACCCGCTCGACCCGAGGCCCTCTCCTGAGGCGCCCGAGACGCCGCCGTCCCACAGGCCCGAGACGCCCCCTGCGACCGGCCGTACGGAAGCGCCCCGGGCTCCGGCGACGCCCGGCTCGCGTACTCCGTCGCCTCGGCTGCCCTCACGGACGCCCACGACGGCGCCCACGACGGCGCCCACGACGAAGTCGCCTACCAGGACAACGACGCCCACGAGCAGGCCGACCACGTCCAGGCCGACGACGCCCAGGCCGAGCACGCCCAGGCCGAGCACGCCTCGGCCGTCCACGCCCAGGCCGTCCACGCCGAAGCCCACCACGCCGAAGCCCACCCCGACCAAGCCGAAGCCCAAGCCCACCCAGACCCGCAACCCGTACACGCCGGCGCAGGTCTGCAACGCGACCGCGGGCGGCAACTACCAGGTCCAGCGGTCCTCGTCGTTCTCGGGCGGGCGGATCTACCAGCTCTACAGCGCCAGCACCAAGAAGAACTGCGCGGTCACGATGAAGACCGCGGACATCGGCAAGGGGACCAACGTCTGGGTCCGCCTCCAGAGCCAGAAGGGCGGCAAGGTCGCCGCCGACAACGGCACGTTCAAGTACTACGCCGGACCGGTCTTCGTCCTGGCGCCGGGCGACTGCGTCCGGTACTCCGGCGGCGCGTCCGGCGCCAGCGCCTCGGCCGGCTGGGGCAACTGCGGCTAAGAAGGGTTATGAGTGAGCACCACGACCGCGCCGCCCGCGCTGCCTGACGAGGAGGCGCTGCTGGCCGCCGCCGCCTTCGAGCGGATGGCCTCCGGCATCCAGTCGGCGGCCCGCTGCGATCCCGCCACGGTGCGGCTGATCCTCACGGCGTTCGCCGCGGGCGGGCACGTCCTGCTGGAAGACCTGCCCGGCATGGGCAAGACGACCATGGCGCGCGCGCTGGCGGCGGTCACCGGCGGGAAGATCGGCCGCGTGCAGTGCACGCCCGACCTGCTGCCCTCCGACGTCACCGGAGTGACGATCTTCAACGAGCGGACCCGCGAGTTCGAGTTCCACCCGGGCCCGGTGTTCGCCAACGTCGTCATCGTGGACGAGGTCAACCGGACCTCCCCGAAGACGCAGTCGGCGCTGCTCGAGGTGATGCAGGAGGGGCAGATCACCGTGGACGGGAAGGCGCACCCGGTGCCGCGCCCGTTCCTGGTGGTGGCGACGCAGAACCCCATCGACCTGGAGGGGACGTTCCCGCTGCCCGAAGCGCAGCTCGACCGCTTCCTGATGCGGCTGTCGCTGGGATATCCGGGCGAGGAGGCGGAGCTGTCGCTGCTGCGCGGCTCGTCCCTGACCGAGCCCGAAGACCTGGCGCCGGTGCTGATCGGCGAGGAGATGGCGCGGCTCGGCGCGGCCGCCGACCGGGTCGCGGTCGCCGATTCCGTCCACCAGTACGTCCTGCGCCTGGCCCAGCGCACCCGGCGGCATCCGCACCTGCGGGCCGGCGTCTCCCTCCGGGGCTCCATCGCGCTGTGCCGGACGGCGCGGATCTACGCGCTGGCCGACGGCCGCGGCTATGTCACCCCGGACGACGTCAAGGCCCTGGCGCGGCCGGTCTGGGCGCACCGGCTGGTGCCGCTCTCGGGCGCCGCCGGCGCGGCGGAGACCGCGGAGCTCCTGGACGGCGTCCTGGCCGAAGTCCCCGTCCCGGCGGCGCAGGGGAACGGCTAGGCCGTGGCAGGCGGCACCCTCCGCCCCACCGCCCGTGGCTGGGCGCTGCTCGCGTCCGGTGCCGTCCTGTGCGGCGGGGGCCTCGGTCTCGGCTACCTGGCGCCGGGCGCGCTGGGGGCGCTGGCCTTCCCGGCCGTCGCGCTGGCCATGGTCCTCGCCGGCCGGCTCCCGGCCGCCCGGGTCGGCCGCCGGATCACGGCGCCGCGGGTCCGCGCGGGAGAACCCGTGACCGTCGTCCTGGACGTCACGGCGGGCAGCGGCACCGGGAGGGCCACCGTCGCCGAGCGCGTCACCGGGGTCGGGGAGCCGGTCGTCCTGCCCCTGGGCCCCGCCCGCCCCGCGATCCGGTACGAGCTGACCCCGCAGCGGCGCGGTGTGGTGGAGGCGGGGCCGCTCAACCTGGTCCGCACCGACCCGCTGGGGCTCGCGCGCGCCGTCCGGGCGGCCGACGACGTGCCGGTGCGCCTGCTGGTGCATCCGCGCCACCACCACCTCGTCCCCGTGCCCGCGGCCGGCGGCGGGGGCCGGGACACCTCGTCGGCGTCGGTCCGGGCCTCCGAGGGGGCCTTCGCGGGCCTGCGCGAGCACGCGCCCGGCGACGACGTCCGCCAGATCCACTGGAGGACGTCCGCGCGCCGCGGGCGCCTGATGGTCCGCGAGCACGCCGACTCCGCCGGCACGGGCATGACCGTGCTGGTCGACGACCGGTACGGTCCGGACGAGCTGGACATCCTCGTGGAGGTCGCGGCGTCGATCGTGCGGTCCGGCCCGGACGTCCCGGTCGAGTTGCGGCTCGCCGGCGGCGTGCGTTCTCCCGCGACCGCGGGCGTCACCGCGCACCTGGACGTGCTCGCCGAGGCGGCGGCCCGGCCCGGCGCGGACTTCCCGGCCGCCTGCGCGGGGCTGCGCTCCGCGCCGACGGGACGCGCGATCGTGCTGCTGTCCACGAGCGCGGCGGGCGAGGACACCGCCGCGGCCATGCGGCCGCTCGCGGCGCGGCACACCGTCTCGCTGGTCGGCCTGATCGGCCCTGGCGACACGGGCGGCGGCGGGGGCCTCGCGGCGCCCGCCGGGGTGCGGCTCCTGCGCGCGGCCGATCCGGCCGGCTTCGCCGAGCGGTGGAACGAGGGCCGATGGTGGGCGCAGTGACCCGGATCCGGACCGCGCTGTCGTCCGCCGCCGTCGCGTTGGCCGCCGCCGCGCCGGCGCCGCTGCTGGCGGCCGGGTACGACCGGCCCCTTCCCGCGTTCACCGTGCTGGCGGTCACCGCGGCCCTCGCCGTCGCGGTGACGTCGGCGGCGTACCGGATGCTGCGCGGGCTCGGACCAGCCGCGATCTCGGCGGGTCTGCCCGTGGCCGCCGTCTGGCTGGTCGCCCTCGCCTCGTGGTCCCCCGGGCCGGTCAAGGGCCCGGTGCCGGCCGCCGTGGACGCGGTGCTGCACTCCGGCGCCCGCATCCTGACGACCTCGCCGCGGGCTCCGGTGACCGTGGACCTGCTGGCGTTCCCGGTGGCGGCGGTCTGGCTGGCCGCGGCGATCGCGACGGTGCTGTTCCGCGAGAGCCGCGTCCTGCCCGCGCTGCTGCCCGGTGCGCTGCTCCTGTGCGGGGCCGCGGCGCTCAACCCGCAGGCGACCGGGCCCGGCTACTGGTCGGCCGCCCTGGTGGCCGCCGGCGCCGCAGTGCTGCTGACCGCCGCGCCGCAGGCCCGCCCGGACACCGCGAGCGCCGGGTTCACCGTGCGGGTGGCGGACCCGGCGGGTGCGGCGTCCACGCCCGCCCGGCGCCGGCCGAGCCCGCGCATCGGCGCGGCGGTCGCGACGGTGGCCTGCGCGGCGGCCCTGCCCGGCGCCGTCGCCGTGGTCGGCGGGTCCGGCGTGCTGGAGCAGTGGCCGGTCAAGGCGGCCGATCCCCGCAGGGCCGCCGGTCCCCCCGCGGCGCCGACCGAGCAGCGCAACCCCCTGTCCTACCTGTCGGCGTGGTCAGCCGATCCCGGTGTGCCGCTGATGAGCGTGTCGGGACCGAGGACGGAACTGCGGTGGGCGGTGCTCTCCGAGTTCACCGGGCCGGCCTGGCTGCCCGACAGCACCTACCTTCCCAGCGGGGCGAGCCTGCTGCCTCCCGCCGTCATGCCTCCGAAGACGGTGCGGACCAGGGTGCGCGTCTCGGTCGGCACGCTGCCCGGCGGCTGGGTGCCGGTTCCCGGCATCCCGACCCGGGTGGACGGCCTCGCGGTCGAGCAGGACGAGGACTCCGGCACGCTCCTCTCCTCGGACGGCCCGGTGGCGGGGCGGAGGTACTCCGTGACGGGCGACGTCCCGGAGTGGAGCGGCTCGAAGACGGCCGGAGCCGTGATCGACTCCGGCGAGGGGTACCAGCGCTTCCTCCGGTTGCCGCCCGGTGCGCCGCCGAAGCTGGAGGAGATCGCCCGCAGGGCCGCCGGGGACGGCACCGCGCACCAGCGCGCGTCCCGCCTCGCCGGGTACCTGCGCGAGTCCTACACCTTCAAGGCGGGCGCCCCGGGCGGGCACGGCTACGCCGAACTCGCGAAGCTGCTGGTCACCCCGGGCCGCAGGGGCGGAGGCGCGACGTCCGAGCAGTTCGCCAGCGCGTTCGCGGTGCTGGCGAGGGCGGCCGGGCTGCCGAGCCGGGTGGCGGTCGGGTTCGGGCCCGGGAGCGGCGACCGCGACCGCGTGGTCCGTACCGGCGACGCGGTGGCCTGGGGCGAGATCTACTTCCGGGACCTGGGCTGGGTGCCCTACGACCCGAACCCGCGCGAGCGTTCGCAGGCGTCCCCCCAAGCCGGTTCCGGGCAGCAGATCGAGGAAGGCGATGCGCAGTCCGACGATCCCGACGCCCAGGGTCTCGGCGACCAGGGCGGTGCGGGCGGCGGCGGGCGCCCGGGGTCGGGCTCGCGCACGGAGAGCCTGCTCGTTCTCCCGGCGGTGGCCCTGCTGGCCTTCCTGCTCGGGGCCCCGCTGCTGGGCGCGATCCGGTTGCGCAGGCTGCACCGGGGCACCGCGCCCGACCGGATCCGGGCGGCCTGGACGGAGGTGCTGGTGGCGACGCGCGTCGCGGGCCTGCCCGTCCCCGCGTCCGCCACCCCTGTCGAGATGGCGGAGCGGCTCGCGCGGGAGTTGCCGCGCATCGACCCCGAACGGCTGCGCAGGGTGGGCCGACTGGTGAACGCCGCCCGCTACGGGGGCTCGGTCACCTTGGAGGACGCCGCGTTCACGGTCGCGGAAGCCCGTTCCGTGACCGCCGCGCTGCGCCGCTCCCGGCCGCTCCCGCGCCGCCTGCTCTGGTGGTGGGACCCGCGCGCGCCGCTGTGGGCGGCTCAGCCCGCCCGCTTGCCGCGGTGAGTGCAGACGGGCTTGGCGTAGGCGACCCGGTCGACGTCCAGCACGGCGACGACCGTCAGGCAGTACTCCACGCTCGGGTTCAGAGCGAGGATCACGGCCTTCGCCGTCCCCGCGGGCACGTTGGCCATGGTGGACGGCGTGCGCCCCGTCGGGCCGCCGACCACGTAGTACGCGGCCCTGCCCCCGGTGGCGTCCCGCCAGCTGATCTCGATCGAGACCCGGCTGTCGACGATCTGCACCTGGCTCGGACTGTACCGGTTCTCCGGCCGCACCGCCGTCGGGCCGGACGTGGGCGCCTGCGTGCCCAAGCCGGGCGCCGGCGAAGTGGGAGCGGGCGCCGGCGCGGTGGGAACGGGCGCCGGCGGGGGGTCCGCGCGGCGCCGCTCAGCCGTCCCTGAGCCCGCGAAGAGGGAGACCACGGCGAACACGACAGCGGCGAGGACGACCGCCACCAGGGTCAGCAGCACGATCGGGCGACGGCGTGCCCCCGCGGGCGCCGCCTGCTGCTGCGGCGGCGCGAACAGGCCCCGCGGTTCTGTGAGGGGGGTCTGCGGTTCCGTGAACGGCACCGGTTGCTCCGCGAACGGCACCGGCTGTTCGGTGAAAGGCGCCTGCTGCCCCGGGAAGGGCTGCTGGTTCGCGTAGGACGTGAGCGGTTCGGCGAAGGGGACCTGCGATTCCGCGAAGGGCGTGTGCGGTTGCACGTAGGACGGTTGCACGTAGGACGGTTGCGCGAACGACGTGTGCTGCTCCGCGAAAGGTGCCTGCTGGTTCGCGAAGGGCGTGTGCGGTTCGGCGAAGGGGGCGTGCGGTTCCGCGAAGGACGTCTGTGATTCCGTGAACGAAACCTGCTGGTTCGCGAAGGGCGCCTGCGGCCCCGCGAAGTGCACCGGCTGATCCACGAACGGCGGCTGCTGCTCCGCGGCGGGCACCTGCCGGCCCGCGACCGGGGTCTGCGGCTCCGCGAAGTGGACCTGCTCGTCCGCGAAGGGCGCCTGCTGCTCCGGGTCGGGGACCGGAGACGGATCCGGTTCCGGCGCCGCGTCCCCCGGCGGCCACGTCGCGCCTGCCACTGGAACTTCCCGAGAGGGAACGGCGCGAAGCCCCTCCTCCAGTGCCTCGGCGAACGCCCGCGCCGTCGGGTACCGGTCGGCGGGCTCGCTCGCCAGAGCCTTGACGAGAACGTTCCCGAGCCACTCCGGCACGTCGTCACGCGGCACCGGGGGAGCTGTGTCGTCTGAGGCGCGCTCTCCGGCGGCGAAGGGCGCATGCCCGGCCAGAAGGCCCCACAGGGTGGCGGCGAGCCCGTACACATCCGCCTGCACGGTCTGCGGCTGCCCAAGCAGCGCCTCCGGAGAGGCGAACCCGGGATCGACGCGTTCCCGGGCGACCGGCTCCAGGACGCCCGGCGCGGCGTGCGTCGCCAGCCCCCGTGCGGTGGCCGTACCGGTGAGCAGCGGTCCCCTCTCGCCGCGCAGGATCCGGCTGGGACGGACGTCGCCGTGCACCAGTCCCTCGTCGTGCAGCGCCTGCAGGGCCCAGCCCGTCGAGACCGCGCTCCCGACCGCGTCCTCGACCGGGAGGGGCTCCGGCGCCTGAGCGCCGCCGGGGACGTACACGGAGACCGTGTACATCTGCCCGGTGGTGGCGCGGCCGCTCTCCAGCACGCTCACCAAGTGATCACTGCGGGAGGCGCGTTCGAGGGCGGCCAGTTCCTCCGCCGGGGTCTCCGAACCGTCGAGCCGCACCCTGACGGCGACCGCGCCGCCGGACTCCTCGCGCACGGCGCGGTAGGTCACCGAGGCGGTGCCGCGACGGACGATCGACAGCCCGCCGTACCCGGGTATCAGGCTCGGCGAGTCGGCGCGGGGGCCGCCGACCCGCAGCTCGGGCGGTGGACCGTCGGACGGCCAGGTGAACGTCGTCCCGGCGTGGGCCGGCGCCGGCGCGGGCTGGGCGGCGCCGAGCAGCTCCAGCAGCTCCGCCAGGGTCAGCGGCTTGGCCGTCGCGATCACCGCCGGGGCGAAGACGTCGCCGCGCTCGGTGAAGAAACCGTGGACGATCACGGTGTGGCCGCTCGCCGCCAGCCTGTCGGCCAGGAAGGGGACCCGGGCTTCGGGCAGGTCCTCGTCGAAGTCCGGCGCGAACAGGAACGCCGCCGGGGCGCGGACCTCGCCGCTCTTGGACAGGTCCCGGAGCCCGCTGGCGGAGGCGACGTCGAACACGGCCGGGAAACGCCCGGTGGCGCGCAGCCTCCGTGCGAGGTCCGGGTGCCCTGCCACGATGAGGCTCGGTACGGTGACCGTCACTTCGGGCCCCACCTAGCGGAGCCGGCCTGACCGGACCGCACGATGCGGGTTCCCGCGGCCTCGGTCCTCGGCCGCCGGGTTCGGGCCGAGATGGTCGGGCGTCGGCACAGAGACCCTCCTCGCTGACCCGTCGAGTGTAGTGCCATCCCCTCTAGACGTCCGGGCGCGCCGCCGTTGCGCAACCCGTTCGCGCTTCCGATCCCACGATCGGTCTCACCAGACGATGGCCGAGGTGTCGCCGTCATCGTCGCCCGCCATGGCCACGTCGCGAGCGGTGGCGGTCTCGGCCTGCTGACCGGCGTGCATCTGGTGGATCAGGGCTTCGGCCGCCGCCTTGCCTCGCGCGATGGCGTCCCGGTCCTTGCGCTTCCACCAGGGGGTGAGCCACATCTCGACGGGGCGGGCGGTGCCGGCGACGACGGCGGCGCGCCCGAAGGGCATGGTGCGCAGCTCCTCGGGGCTGAGGATCTGCTTCCCGTCGTGCTTGCCCACGAGGTCGGAGAGGTCGGCGAGGTCCTTGGCCGTACCGGAACCACCCGAGATGATCTTGACCGTGGCGTTGTCCCACAGGGACGAGGCACCGTCCGAGCCCCACACCCTGCGGGCCTCCGCCAGCGACGTCAGGTAGACGTGCAGGCTGATGGAGTAACCGCCGGACTCTCCCATGTAGGTGGCCAGGCCGCCGAGGGGGCAGATGTCGGCCACCTGGTTCAACTCGATCGTCAGCGGCGGGTCGAGGCGACCGGTCGGGTTCTTCATCGCCGTGCCGCGCGCGCTGCGGAAGTACTGCTCGATGATGGTCGTGACGATGGGGGCGATGCCTCCCCAGTCGCTCTGCTTCTTGGAGACGAAGTACAGGGTGTTGCGGCCCTGGAGGAACTTCTTGAAGTCGAACTCCTCTCCGGGATCCGGCGTGCAGTCCTCCAGCACCTCGGGTTGCGAGAAGCACGACATGACCTGGATCACGCCGGACCACAGGCGCTCGTCGCGCATGCTGAACTCCAGCGCCCCCGCATATCCGGGGGCGGTCCGCCCCTCGCGCTCGCCCTGGCGCAGGATCTCCAGGGCCTCCTCCCCGCTGGCCTCGTAGACCCAGCGCATCACCTCGCGGAAGTTGAGCCTGCCGATCGCCCCGGCGTGCAGCAGGCAGCGGATGATGGTGACGATGCCGCTGAGCGTGCTGCCCCCTTCGTGCCCGATGTCGAAACCGCTCGACTGGACGAGCGTCCCCGACCGGACCGCGCACACGTTCGGATCCTCGCAACCCTGCAGCGGCGACCAGCGCATCCGGTTCGGCCAGCCGGTCCAGTTGTAGGGGTCGAAGACGTACACCTCGCCGAACTGCGCCCGCACCATGGCGGTGTTGATGAACGTCTCCCGCCGGCTGGACGTGACGATGCAGGGGCCGGGCGCGTCGATGGTGAACGGCGTGACGAAGTGCACGTCCTTTCCCTGCCGCGGCGCCGCGACGACGATCGCGGTGTCCTCCAGGGACGCGTACAGCTTCCGCCGGGACCTGATGTCCCTCCCGATGTAGAACCCGACCTCCTCGGGCTTCACCGAGCGCTTGGGAAGGCTCTGCGTGGACGGCCGGACCTGTGCGGCCTTTCTCTGGACGGTCCGGGCGCTCAGCAACTGGCGGACCTCCCAGCCGGAGGCGAATCCCAGCCGCAGCCGGCGGAACGTCCGATGGCGCCGCCAGTTCAGCAGGAGCCGGACCAGAACGTAGGCGCCCAGGGCGGCCGACGCGAGCAGCACGGCGAGCAGGGTGAAGAAGACGGGGCCCGAGCCCAGGGCCGCCGCGGCAGCGGGCGGCCACGCACCGCGCGGATCTGTGGGATGGCGCACCAGGTTGAAGGTGATGCGCAGGCAGTCCGCGGGGCTGGAGTCCGGCCATCCGCCGCCCGAGAGGACGCCGGACAACTGGCCCGCCAGCCATGTCAGGAAACTGCTCGCCCCGCCTAGCAGCGCACACACCAGGCCAATACCGATGAAGGCCACGTAAACGTCATCGTCGTCGTTACCGGCCATAGATTCTCCTCATTCGTGATGTCCCGGCGTGCCGGGATACGCCATACGTCGCGGAAGCGGAGCGAGCGGGAACGACACTTCCGGCCCGGGGCCGTGGCGGGCGCCGGTGCTGCGGGGATCGTCCGGGGGTCATGCCGTGGTGACCCCGGAGACCCGCCAGGCGTCCCCGGCGCCGCGGGTCAGGGTCACGAAGGCGACAGCGCGGGTGGACGGTCCCTTCCAGCCGTCCCGGCCGACGGGGGTGACGGTGACCTCCCATTGGCGGTGGGCGGTTCGCGCGTTGTCCGGGGGCACCCCGTCTTCGGGCGTCTGGGGCGCCAAGCGGACGCGGGCGTAGGCGCGGTGGTCGCGCCAGGCCGAGGGGACCGCTCCGAGCGGCTGGGCGTCCGACCGCGCGGCGTACTCGGGAGTCAGGAAGGGCCGGGCCCGCCGGTAGGCGTCGCCCTGGCCGCGGTCGATCGCCGCGTCGACGGTCCACATCACCTGGACGGCGGCTTGCGACACCGCGGTCGCGTCCTGCCGGTCGACGGTCTTCGGGTCGGGTAGGCCGCCGTGGGGAGTCCCGGTCGGCGCGGGAGGAGTCGAAGGAACGGCGGCCGGCGGGGACGTGGCGGCGCCGTCGGCTCTGCCCCGGGGCGGCAGTCCGCAGCCCGAGGCGAGCAGCAGCGCGGTGACGGCCAGAACGCCCGGGCGGGGGCAGCGCCCGAACGGTCGTTGCCGGTGAAGTGTCCGCCTCATGCCTTCACCGTCTCCGGAGCGGAGAAACGGACGCCGCCGCTGAATTCCTTCTCGTCCATCGGGCCGATCTTGACGACGGTGCCCGTGTACGGCGCATGCAGCATCTGGTTCCCGCCGACGTAGATTCCGACGTGATGCGGATCGGCATCGCCGGGCTTGGTGAAGAAGACCAGATCGCCGGGCTGGAGATTCGAGCGGCTCACCCTCGTGCCGCGCGAGTCCCTGATCTGGTCACCGGTGTAGTGCGCCAGTTGGATCTTCCCGCCGGTCGCCTGGTACACCGCGTACAGGGTCAGGCCCGAGCAGTCGAAGCCACCGCCTGTGGGGCCGCTGATATTGCCGCCGCCCCACACATAGGGGGTCTTCAGCCAGCGCTTGGCGTAGGAGATGATGCTCTGGCCGAGCGCCGACGGGGCGCCGCCGCCGAACGAGGCGCATGACATTCCGGCATTGTTGGCCCCGCCGAGGGAGAATCCGCCGCCCGCGTAGCGTTCGGCCCACGACAACACCAGGTTCACATAGTCCCAGGAGTGGTTGTAGGCGTAGATCGCCTTCCTGGTCTGGGCGGGCGCACCGCTGGCATGCAGGTAGTTCGCGGCGCTGAAGATCGCGTCCGCCGGGTTGTAGCGGTCCTTGCGGCCGTCGTCGTCACCGTCGATCGCATACGCGTCGAAGGTGGCTTGCAGAAACTGCATCGGGCCGCCCGCACCGGCGTAGTTCGCCCCTGAGTGAACGCCCGGCAGGGTGGAACGGCCGTGGTCGGTCTCCACCTTTCCGATTCCGGCGAGCACATACCACGGGATGTTGTACTTCGGGCCTGCGGCCTTGTACAGCTTGACGTAGTTGGCGGGAATGCTGTTCGCGGGGGCCTTGGCCGCAGCGGCGACGTTCTGCACGGCTCCGGATTCGAGCGGCCCTCCGTCCGGACCACGGTTGTAGGCCGCCGGTGCCACGGTCGGGCCGCCGGTCCCAGGGCTCGGCCTGGGCGCGGGACTGAGGAGTTCGGGGCCGTCGGGGTTCAGCGGTCCGCACACATTGGTGATGCCGAGCGAAGACACGTTCTGGATCGCTACGAACAGCGTCGCGACCATGAGCACCAGAATGGCGACCGTCCCGAGGCAGCCCGTTCTGAGGATGAACTTTCCCAGACTGAAAGTCACCATCGAGGGTCATTCCTGGAACAGTTGATGATGTGGCCTTCCAAGATCGGCGGTGACGGCGCCGCTCCTCCCGCCGAGGGGGTGGAGCGCCGGACCGCCACCGTCGGCGTGCTCTCCGGGGCATGCCCCGTCCTCCTGGGACCCGCCGACCAAGACAGTGCGGTCAACGCGCGGTGATGCAAGGTGCGTCCTGCGGACGCGCGCGGCGGGCGCGGCGGGCGGACGCCGTGGAGCCGGCCCGGTGGCGAGTTCACGGGCGGACTTCGGGTTGACGGGAACGGCGCTTCGCGGACGGTCCGACCCAGTAGGTTGATCTTCGCTGGTGCGAAGGTGGACCAAGCCAGAGCGGAGCCGCTCGCGACTTTTCCGGAGGTGGACACCCGTGGTGCGGGCAACAGCGAGCGACGCCCGGCAGTACGGGGGGATCGGCCCCGAGTCCTCGCCGAGCACGCCGGATCCATCGGCGTACGCGGCTCAGCAGAGGCGGCCCCAGAGCGAGGGGTTCGCGGCACAGGCGGTCATACAGGCCGAGCAGGGCCCCCTCCCGAGGAGCTCGCTCGGTCTGGTCACTTATCATGGACGAACCCCAGGGCTCTGGCTCTCCTCCTGTCACGGAGGAGCCGGCGCCTCCACACTTGCCGCTCTCATCGCCGACAGCGTGAGCGCGGGACGCTACTGGCCGACGCCCGCACCCGCGGGCCGGTCCCATGTGCTGCTGGTCGCCAGGAGCCACGCGGCAGGCCTGTGCGCAGCCCAGGCCGCCGTGGCCCAGTGGGCCGCCGGCGGCCTCCCGAGCGTGCAACTGGTCGGCCTGGCGGTGGTGGCCGATGCTCCCGGGAAGCGCCCGAAACCTCTGGCCGACCTCCTGCGCCTGATCGCCGGCGGCCTGCCGCAACTGTGGGACCTGCCCTGGGTGGAGGCCTTCCGCCTCGGCGATCCTCCGGACAGTGTCCGGCTTCCTTCCGCGTACGCACGTCTGGTCCGCGACATGAGCGGTCTGGCCCCCGTGTGACCGCGCCAGAGTTACCGCTCCCCGGCGCTTGACGATCACTGCGGCTCCCGGACCGTTCAGTACGAATACAGAACCGTGCTCGGAAGGCGCCCCACCGGTCCAGCCCCGACCGGCGGCGACCCCTTCTGAGAGGGCTCATCGACCAGAGTGCGGCGGTCCTGCCGTGACGCGGCGGTGAGCCCCGGCCGAACCGCCGTCCGCTTGCGCTCGGCCGGCCAGAACCTCGATCGCATCACTTCGGAGGACGCGCATGCTCGACGCGACGATCACGTGGACGGCCCACCTGTTCGACCATGCGGCAGCCCTCGCCCGGGACATCCCGAATCCCGGGCAGGGCGAGGCGCCGCCGTTCGCGAACAAGATCGAAAAGCTGCTCGGCTGGGCGGCCTGGGGTGGCCTGCTGGCCTGTGTGGCGGGCTTCGTCATCATCGGCGCCAGGATGGGGATCCAGCACAAGAAGGGCGAGGGGGGAAGTCACCTCGGAAGCATGTTCATCGTGGGTTTCGGCTGCCTGCTCATCGTGAGCGCGGGATTGATCGTCAGAAATCTCGCCACTTGATGACTGCGTCCCGGCACCTCCGCGCGGCATGGGGAAGGGGCCGCCAGAGGCGGGCGCCCGTGCGGCGGCGCGTGTCCGTCCTGTCCGCCGCGCTCCTCGCGCTGGGCGCCGCCCTGCTCGTGGTCAGCCTGCTGCCCGCTCCCGCCTCCGAGGTCGTCCTGAGCGGGCGGCGGGGGGCGGACCCGTCGGGACGCCCCCAGGCGGCCGGTCCGCTCGCCGCGGGCCCGGTGCGGCTCGCGGTCGAGGTCCTCCCCGCCGCTCAGGCGCCGGGCCGGATGAGGAGCGTCGGCCACGCGGCACTGGGAGCCCCGGTCGACTGGGGCAAGACGGAGGACATCGAGACCATCGACACCGACCCCGGCGGCAAGCTCCAGTTCGACCCTGCCACCGGTCGGATCAGAGCGTGCGACCACAACAACGACGGCCACCTCGTGCGCGGCTATGCCATTGTCGACGGGCAAGAGGTGATCGATGTTCGTGCGGCCGGAAAAGGGAAGTGCGACGAGGCCGAGATCCCCGGCTACAAGCGCACCGCGGATGCGAAGTACCAGTTCAAGGTCTGCCTTCGCAGAAGCGATTCGGATCCGGACGGGTACTGCAACACCAGTGACAGCGGCCAGTGGCCGAAAGAAGACAAGAAGAACGACTCCTGCTGGGATCTGAAGACCGACCAGGAGAAGATCGACTGCGTGGGGGGGCCGGAGGAGTACTGCGACCAGTGGCAGCACAGCAGCGGAATGTTCCCCAAGGAGTGCAAGAAAGAGCATTCCGATAAGAAGACGACCGCGCTCAAGCCTCCCACCGGAAGAAAGCCGGATATCAACGCCAGACCAGACGCGTCGCTGCCGCATGGCCACGCGAAGGGAGTGAGCGGGGTCACCGAACCGGTGGAGCCCATGCTCCGCTGGTTGATCTGGACCGCTCTGGCGGCCTGTGTGCTGGGCTTCATACTGGTCGGCGGCACCATGGCGCTCAAGCACAGGCGGGGCGAGTTCGGAGCGCATGCGGTCGGCCTGGGATGGGTGATGGTCGCATGCGTCATGGCGGGCTCAGGACTGGCCATCGCCTTCGTCAGCCTTCTGCTCGATCCCTTCTGAGAAGAAAGCCCATCGTGCGCGAGTTGATCGACTTCGTGGTTCCCGCTCCCCGCCGTCCAGGTGATCTCTGTGGATGATCTCCTCAACGAGGCATGGGCGTGGCTCGTCAACAAGCTGCTGGACTGGGCGCTGTCGAGTTTTCAGACGTTCCTCACCTGGTGGATGAGCGACAGCGCCTACAGCGTGGACCTGGGCGGGGAAAGAGGCGGAGTCCTCTACATGCTCCGCGAGTACACCAACTGGCTGACCGCCGCGATGGCGTTCGCCGGTTTCCTCGTCGCGGCCTTCCGGATCGCGATCCAACGCAAGGGAGAACCCTTCCGGCAGGCGATGACCCAGTTCTTCGAACTGGCCGTCATCATCCTGACGCTCGCCACGCTGGTCAATCTGGCGAACATCGCCGGGGACAGGTTCTCCCACTGGATCATCGAGGGCATGGGTCCGAAGAACGATGCCTGGATAGACAACTGGAAGAACGGCCTCGGCCTGCTCGGGGGCGACAAGGACGACACGTCCTTCATCCTCGCCTTCTTCGCTCTCGCCGCGGCGCTCTCGTCGGCGATCCAGTTCGTGCTGATGCTCTTCCGGAGCGGCGCCCTGATCATCCTCGTCGGGATCCTCCCGACCCTCGCCGCGGCCAGGTTCAGCACCTACGGGAACGCCGCCTACAGGCAGTGCGTCGGTCTGCTGGTCGCCTTCACCGCGGTCAAGCCGGTCATCGCGGTGATCGACGCCGGGGCTCTGAAGCTGATGGCCTCCGAGTACGAGGCCGACCGGCTCTTCGGCCTGGCCCTCGCCGCCGGGTCGGTGTTCGCCCTGCCGGCGACCCTGCGCGCCGTGATGCCCGCCGCCACGGAAGGCCAGAGCTTCTTCGGCATCCGCCAGGTCGGCCACTTCACGTACGGCGGCACCGCGATGACCATGCGCAAGCAGGCGACGGGCCTTTTCGCGGGCCTGATGAGCGGCGGCAGTGGCGGCGCGTCAACTCCTGTACGAAGCAACCGACCGGGTGGAGGTTCGGGCGGCGGTTGGGGCGGTTGGGCCGGCTGGGGCGGTAGAGGCGGCGGTTCGGGCGGCGGTTCGGGCGGTGGCTCGGGTAGCGGTTCGGGTGGCGGTTCGGGTGGCGGAGCGTCGACTCCCAGGCCGACCAACGGACCGGGTGCTGGACCGGGTGCTGGACCGGGCGGTGGACCGCCCGGCGGAACGGGCGGCGGTTCGGGTGGTGGTTCGGGCAGCGGTCCGGACACCGGTTCGGGCGGCGGCGGGGGATCGCAGGGCCCCACGGGGGCCGACCCTTCCTCCAGTGTTCCCCCGTACGAGGTTCCCGCGTACGACGTTCCCGCTCCTGACTTCACCTCCATCGGAGGCAGCGGCAGCGAGGTTCCCAGCTACCGGCCCCCCGACCCGGGTCCCTCCTCAGGTGGAGGCACCGGGCGCACGCCCCCTTCCGGGGGCGGTGGCCCAAGCGGCAGTGGCGGAAGCACGAGCGGTCCAAGCGGCAGTGCGTAGGCCGAAGGAATGAGGTGGAGGCGGCGTGACGTCCGACTATCGTGAACCCACGTACGGGAACTGGCGGAAGCCGGTGTCCCCCGGGATCGGGCGGCTGGGACTGGCCGGCACGCTGATCCTCATGGTCGGGCTGATCCTCATCACCCTGATCGCGACGGTCTCGCTGACGGTGAGCCTGGTCGGCGCCGTGCTGCTGGGGCTGGTCATGCTGCCGCTGGTCATCCAGGACGCGCACGGGCGGACCGCCCTGCAGTCCCTCACGGCACGGGTGACCTGGTGGTCGGGCCGCTCCCAGGGCTGGCACCTCTACCGTTCGGGACCGTTGAGCGTCGTCCCGCACGGCTCGTGCCGGCTGCCGGGGCTGCTCGCCCAGTCCCGGCTGGTGGAGGGGCGCGACTCCTACGGGCGCCCGTTCGCCCTGGTCGTGATCCCGTCCACGAAGCACTACACCGTGGTGTTCGAGTGCAATGCCGAGGGGGCGGCCCTGGTCGACCAGAGCCAGGTCGACACGTGGGTCTCCCACTGGGGGCAGTGGCTGGCCTCGCTGAGCTACGAGCCGGGCCTGGTCGCCGCGAGCGTGACCATCGAGACGGCCCCCGACACCGGAACCCGCCTCCGGGAGGAGATCTACGCCAACACCGACCCGAACGCGCCCGAGCTGGCCCGGCAGGCTCTGGACGAGATCGTCTGGAACTACCCGGTGGGCAGCGCGCGGGTCTCCACCCGTATCGCCGTCACCTACGCGTCCCTGCCGCAGCTCGGGGGCAAGCGCCGTGACCAGGACGCCATGGTGCGGGAGATCGGGATGCGCATCCCCGGGCTGGTCTCCGGGCTGTCGATGACCGGCGCCGGATCCGCCCGCGCGCTGACCGCGAAGGAACTCGCCCGCGCCGTGCGGATCGCCTACGACCCGGGCGCGCAGTCGGTCCTGGAGGCCTCCGAGGACCAGGAGACGCGCTGGGAGGACGCCGGGCCGGTCGCGGCGCAGGAGTCGTGGGACCACTACGTCCACGACAGCGGCTGCTCCATCACGTGGGGCATGTCGGAGGCGCCGCGAGGCGAGGTGCTGTCCAACGTGATGACCGGGCTGGTGGCCCCGCACCACGACATCGCCCGTAAGCGCGTCACCTTCCTCTACCGGCCGCACGATCCGGCCTCCGCGGCCCGGATCGTGGAACGGGACCGGCGGGACTCGCGCTTCCGCCTCGACGGCGCCGCCAGCGCCGCCCGGAACGAGATCGACGTCATCAAGAGCGACCAGTCGGCTCTGGAGGAGGCCAGGGGAGCGGGGGTGATCCGGTTCACCGTCCTCGTCACCGCCACCGTCCGCTCGGCCGAGGAGCTACCGGTCGCGGCGGCCGCCGTCGACACGCTCACGGGCCCCGCGCGGCTGCGGTTGCGGCAGATGTACGGGTCGCAGGCGTCGGCGTTCGCGGCCGCCCTCCCTCTGGGCATCGTCCTTCCCGACCACCTTCAGGTGCCGGCGCTGGTGAGGGAGTCCCTGTGAAGCGTTCTCCGGAGTCGGTCCCCGGCGGCGCGGCCGGGGAGCCGCCCGCCGAGCGGGACGGCGGGAAGGGAAAGACGGGGAAGAAGAAGGGCAAGCCCGAGATCAAGCCCGGATTCAGGGGGTTCACCCGCAGGGGCGGGGGCCGGGCCTCCTACGTGGAGATGCCGTCGGAATGGCGCGGCACCACGGTCCAGGTGTGCGGGCTGTGGCCGTTCGGGGCCGGGTCGGGGACGCCGATGGTCGGCGTGCCGCTCGGCCGGGAGCTCACCACCGGCGCCGCGCTGTGCTGCGATCCGATCTCGTGGTTCCAGCGCGCGAACCTGATCCACAACCCGTCGGCCCTGGTGCTGGGCAAGCCGGGGCTGGGCAAGTCGACGCTGATCCGCAGGATGGTGGTCGGGCTGGTCGGCCAGGGGGTGTTCCCCATGGTGCTCGGCGACCTGAAGCCCGACTACGTCGATCTGGTCCGGGCGATGGGCGGGCAGATCATCAAGCTCGGCCGCGGCCTGGGCTCGCTGAACGTGCTCGACCCCGGCGCGACGGCGGGCGCGGCGGCCAGGCTCCCGGAGGCGGCGCGGACCAAGCTGGTCGCCGACGCGCACGGCCGCCGGCTGAACATGGTCAGCGCGCTGCTCACGCTGCTGCGCGGAGGGCCGATCGCCGACACCGAGCGCACCGTGCTCAACGCGGCCCTGCGGGTGCTGGACGAGCGCCACCGCGGCGTGCCCGTCCTGCCCGACCTCATCAAGGTGATCGACGACGGGCCGGAACGGCTGCGCGCGGTGACCCTCGCGCGCGGCGACGAGGCGCGGTACCGCGCGGCCGTCGACCCGTTGCACGCCTCGCTGCTCGGGATCCTGGACGGTCCGATGGGCGAGACGTTCGCGCACCAGACCACCACCGCGATCCAGCTGGACAACCCGGGCGGCGTCTGCATCGACATCAGCGGGATCGACGACGCCGACGCCGAGTTGCAGGCCGCCGTCCTGCTGGCGTGCTGGTCGGACGGGTTCGGCTCGATCGAGGCCGCGCACGCGCTGGCAGACGAGGGGCTCGAACCGCAGCGGCACTTCTTCGTCGTCCTCGACGAGCTGTGGCGGGTGCTGCGGTCCGGGCGCGGTCTGGTGGACCGCGTCGACGCCCTCACCCGCCTCAACCGGCAGCGCGGCACGGGGCAGGTGATGATCACGCACACCATGGCCGACCTGCTGTCGCTGAGCGACCAGGCGGACCGGCTCAAGGCCAAGGGCTTCGCCGAACGCGCGGGCATGGTGATCTGCGGCGGGCTGCCGCAGGCGGAGATGGCGATGGTGAACGAGGTGGTCCGGATGTCCTCCATCGAGGAACGCATGATCGTCGACTGGTCGACGCCGCCGTCCTGGAACCCCGAGCTCAAGCGGGACAGCGAGCCCCCGGGACGCGGCAGGTTCCTGGTCAAGGTCGGCGGCCGCCCCGGCATCCCGTTCAGGGTGGAGCTCACCTCCGTCGAGCGGGACGTCAACGACACCAACAAGCGCTGGACCAACTCGACCACGAGGCCGCCCGCCGCGGCCATCTGACCGGCGCGGTCGCCACGGCGCCCGTCCTGCGGCAAGAGCCGCGGGGCGGGCGCCGTGGTCTTTCCTGCCCTCGGCCCATGGCGCCCTCGTCTCACCAGATCTTGAACAGATCGTATGGATCTATTGAATATATCCATTAGGTGTTTTAGGTTGATGCGTCACGGAGACACCTCGACACCGCAGGTCATCGCGCCGGTGGTGGCCGGGACCGGCTGAGCCGTCCGCCCGGGGACGTCCGTCCCGGCTCCGCACGAGAGAAGGACCACGCCATGTCCGAGTGGACGATCGACACCACCGTCGGCGAACTGCTGCGCCGCGAGCACGTCCGCGAGGACGGAGTCAAGATCACCGAAGGGTGGCCGGATCTCGACCTCGGCACCGCCTACCGGATCCAGGACGCCCTGCTCGGCCGCAAGACGAGCGGCGGGCAGCGCGTCGTCGGGGTGAAGCTCGGCCTGACCTCGCGGGCGAAGCAGCGGCGGATGGGCGTCGACGTCCCGCTGACCGGCTGGCTCACCGACGCGATGACCCTGGCGCCCGGCGAGCCGGTGGCCGTGGGGGAGTTCATCCACCCGCGCGTCGAACCCGAGATCGCCTTCATCATGGGCGCGCGGCTGAGCGGCCCCGGCGTGACGGCGGAGCAGGCGATGAGCGCGGTCCGGAGCGTGCACGCCGGGTTCGAGGTCATCGACAGCCGCTACCGCGACTTCGACTTCGCCCTGCCGGACGTGGTGGCCGACAACGCCTCCGCCTGCCGGTACGTCGTCTCCGGCCGCGCCGTCTCACCCGAGGGCCTGGACCTGGCGGAGGAGTCCTGCCGGCTGGGCGTCGACGGCGAGACCGCCGACACCGCGACCGGCGCGGCCGTCCTCGGGCACCCGGCCAACGCCCTCGCGCTCGCCGCCAACGGGCTGGCCGAGCGGGGGCTCGCCATCGAACCCGGCTGGATCGTCCTCACCGGCGGGCTCACCGACGCCGTCCCCCTGCATCCCGGCCGCGCCATCTCCGTGGCGTTCGACTCACTCGGAGCCCTGTCACTCACCGGAACCCGCTAACCCCCTCCGCGCCCACCGCGCCTTCGCCCAGGAGTACCGACATGTCCTTCTTCCACCGCGGCCGCCCCAGGCGCCTCACACCCCTCGTCGCAGGCGCGGCCACGGCCGTGCTGGGGCTGACGGCCCTCACCGGCTGCGGCTCCAACGCCGACGGCGAGGTCTCCGCCTCCGGCGCGGCGAAGGTGAAGCTCGGCGTCATCCCCATCATCGACATCGCCCCGGTGAAGCTCGGGATCAGCAAGGGCGTGTTCGCCCGCCACAAGCTGACGGTCACCACGCAGGACGCCCAGGGCGGCGCCGCCATCGTCCCCGCCGTGGTCAGCGGCGACTTCCAGTTCGGCTACTCCAACCTCGTCAGCCTGCTCGTCGCCCGCGAGAAGGGCGTGCCGGTGACGATGGTCTCCGTGGGCGCCCGCGCCTCCGAGGACGCGATGAAGGACGGATCCGGGCAGCTGATGACCGCGAACCCCGGGATCGCCGAGGTGGGCGACCTGAAGGGCAAGAAGATCGCGGTCAACACCCTGAAGGGCATCAACGAGGTCGCCGTCGCCTCGGTCCTGAAGAAGAACGGGCTGAAGACCGGCGACGTCACCCTGGTGGAGGTGCCCATCCCCAACATGCCCGCCGCCCTGAAGGCCGGCCAGGTGGACGCCGCGATGCTCAGCGAGCCGTTCATCACGATCGCCAAGGGGCAGGGCGCCGAGCCGCTGCCGGTCAGCTACGCCGCGATGGGCGCGAACCTGCCGTTCGCCGGCTGGTTCACCTCCAAGCAGTACGCGGCCAAGAACCCCGACGTCGTGAAGCGGTTCTCCGCCGCGCTGAAGGAGTCCCTGCAGTACGCCCAGGAGCACCCGGACGAGGCTCGGGCCGCGCTGAACGGCTATCTGAAGCTGGACCCGGGGCTCAGCGGCAAGGTGACCCTGCCCGGCTGGAACCCGGAGGCCGGGCGCACCGAGATCGCCCCGCTCGCCCAGCTCACCGTCGACACCGGCCTGATCGGCAGCACCCGTCCGCTGGACGAGCTGTTCGCCCAGTGACATGCCGTGTGACATGACGAGTGACCTGCCGTGCGACCTGACGAGGACATCATGATGATCAAGAGCCGGCGGCGCGGAGGCGTCGTGCCCGACTCGCTCCTCGGCCCGCTCGGAGTCGCCGCCTTCGCCGCGTTCCTCGAGGTGCTGCCGCGGACGGGCGTGATCTCGCCGGACGAGCTGCCCCCGTTCAGCGCCATCGTCCGGGCGCTGGCCGACGAGGCCGGCAGCGCCGGGTTCTGGGGCTCGCTGCTCGACACGCTCCGGGGCTGGGGGTACGGGCTGGCCATCGCGGTCGCGGCCGGCCTGAGCCTGGGCCTGCTGATCGGCAGCGTCCGGGTCCTGCGTGAGGCGACCGCCTCGACCATCGAGTTCCTCCGGCCGATCCCCTCGGTCGCCCTCGTCCCGCTGGCCGTGCTGCTCTACGGCACGCGGCTCGGCTCCACGCTCCTGCTGGTGGTGTACGCCGCCGGCTGGCCCGTGCTGGTGCAGGCCATCCACGGGGTTCAGGACGTCGACCCGGTCGCGCGGGAGACCGCGGCCGCCTACCGGTTCTCCCGGTGGGGCCGGCTGCGGTACCTGATCTGGCCGACCGCGCTGCCGTACCTGCTGACGGGCGTGCGGCTCGCGGCCTCGGTGGCGCTGGTCCTGGCCGTCGCGGGCGAGCTCATCATCGGGTCCCCGGGGCTCGGCAGCGCGATCGGGCTGGCCCAGGCGAGCAACGCCGTCGCCGAGATGTACGCGCTGATCTTCGTCACCGGTGCGCTCGGGGTCTGCGTGAACCTGCTGACCCGGGCGCTGGAGCGGCGCGTCCTGGCCTGGCACGCGTCGATGCGGACGGAGGCGCCGGCATGAGGACCGTGCTCCGCGGCGCCGGACGGCTCGGCTACCTGCTGGGACTGCCCGCCGTGCTGCTGACCCTCTGGTGGGTGCTGACCGCTTCGAGCACCGACTTCTACTTCCCCCCGCTGCGGACCATCCTGAGCGCGTTCGGCGAGACGTGGTTCTCCGACCGCATCGTCGACGACGTGCTTCCCAGCGTCGCCCGGCTGGCGGCCGGTTACCTCGGCGCGGTGGCGCTGGGCGTGACCGTCGGCGTCCTGATCGGGTCCAGCCGCCGGGTCAGGCTGCTGGCCGAGCCGGTGCTGGAGTTCTTCCGCGCGGTCCCGCCGCCCGTCCTGATCCCGGTGCTGATGCTGTTCGTCGGCATCGGCGACACCATGAAGATCACCGTCATCGTCATCGGGTCGATGTGGCCGGTGCTGCTCAACACCGCCGAGGGCGTCCGCGCGATCGACGAGGTGCTGGCCGACACGGCCCGCTCCTACGGCCTGACCGGCGCCGCCAGGCTGCGCCGCCTGGTGCTGCCGGCCGCCTCCCCGCAGATCGTCACCGGCATGCGGCAGGCACTGTCGATCTCGATCATCCTCATGGTGATCAGCGAGATGTTCGCCAGCTCCAGCGGCCTCGGCTACACGATCGTCCAGTTCCAGCGCGGGTTCGAGATCCCCGAGATGTGGAGCGGGATCCTGCTGCTCGGCCTGCTGGGGTTCCTGCTGTCGCTGCTGTTCGGGCGGTTCGAGGCCCGCGCGCTGCGCTGGTACCGGGGGTGGCGCCAAGCCCAGAGAGGAAAGTCATGACCGGCACGGATATCGCGTCTCCCGCCGCGGTCGGCACCGGGAGCGGCTCGGCCCTGCTCGACGTGCGGGGGCTGAGGAAGACCTACCAGGCGGCCGACCGCACCGTCGAGGCGGTGCGCGACCTCACGTTCGGGATCGCCGCGGGGGAGCTGGTCTGCATCGTGGGGCCGTCGGGCGCAGGCAAGACCACCCTGCTGAAGTGCGTCGCCGGCCTCCTGGCCCCGAGCGGCGGACAGGTGCTGCTGGAGAACCGTCCGGTGGTACGGCCGCCGGAGAACATGGCGGTGGTCTTCCAGGAGTACGGGCGGAGCCTGTTCCCGTGGCTTTCCGTCACGCAGAACATCGAGCTGCCGCTGAAGCAGAAGAAGGTGCCCAAGCGGCGGCGCGGCGAGCTGGTGGCCGAGGCGCTGGAGTCGGTCGGCCTGACGGACGCGGCGGGCGCCTACCCCTGGCAGCTCTCCGGCGGGATGCAGCAGCGGGTGGCGATCGCCCGCGCCGTCGCCTACGAGCCGGCAGTACTGATCATGGACGAGCCGTTCGCCGCGGTGGACGCCCAGACCCGCGCGGAGCTGGAGGACCTCACCCGCGAACTGTGGCGGCGGCTCGGCATGACGGTGCTGTTCGTCACCCACGACATCGAGGAGGCGGTGTACCTGGGCCAGCGCGTCCTGGTGCTCTCCGCGGCCCCCACCGTGATCATGGACGACACCCTGATCGACCTGCCCGCGGAGCGCGAGCAGCTGGCGACGCGCTCCGATCCGCGCTTCGCTGAGCTGCGCGCGCACGTCTACTCGCAGGTGCAGCAGGCCAAGACCTACCACCGGCGCGACCGAGCGCGTCCCGCCGCCGATCCCGGGGAGGGCCGCGATGGATGACGGCGCCCGTGACGTCTTCGCCGGCACGCTGGCGGAGCTGACCTGGCACGAGGTCGACGCGGCCGCCCGGTCGGGCGCGGTGCTGCTCTGGGCGTTCGGCGTGATCGAGCAGCACGGTCCGCACCTGCCGACCGGGACCGACGTCTACCTGCCGGCGGCCCGGCTGCGAGCCGTCCGGGCACTGCTGGCCGAGCGGGGCGTCCAGGCGCTGATCGTGCCGCCCTACTACTGGGGCGTCAACGTGGTCTCGGGCGCGTTCCCCGCGTCCTACGGCGTGCGGCCCGAGTCGATGCGGGAGGTCATGGTCGACCTGCTCGCCGGGATGGCGCGCGACGGCTTCCGGCACGTGTTCTGCTTCTCCGGGCACGGCGACGCGCTGCACAACCGCACCGTCCACGACGGTGTCAGAGCGGCCTGCGAACGCACGGACGCGGACGCGAGCTTCGTGACCGAGCCGGCGCTGGCCCGGCGCATCGGCCTCGAAGCGGACGACCCCTACCTGACTCTCTACGGGCCGGACGAGGGTCCGCCGGACGGTCCGGTCGACGTCCACGCGGGGAGCTGGGAGACGTCCCTCATGATGCACACCCACCCGCGGCTGGTGCGCGAGGAGGTCCGGGCGCGGCTGGAACCCAGCGGCCTGGGCCCCGGCGAACTGGCCATATGGCGCCAGGGCCACGAGCACGCACGCCGCGTCACCCCGGCCGGCTACCTCGGCGACCCGGCCGCCGCCGACGCCGCCGAAGGACACCGCATCCAGACCGCCGCCGCCGAGCAGGCCGCGCAGGCGATCATGCTTCGCCTGCGGCGCGACACGCATCGCCTGCGGCGGAGCGCTTCGGCCCACCCCCAAACAGGACGGAGGAACCATGGCTGAGATCAGCGTCGCGATGGCCGCGAGCCACGCTCCCGGCCTCACCGGCTGGTTCGACAAGGCCCCCGAGGCCGACCGGAAGACCGTGCTCGCGGCCTATGCCGAGATCCACGCCGCCGTCGTGGAGTCCCGCACCGACGTGCTCCTGGTCATCGCCAACGACCACATCGCCAACGGCCTGGTCAGCGACTACGCCGACTTCACCTTCGGCATGGCCGAACGGCACTCCGGCCCCGACGAGTGGTTCAAGCCCTGGCTGCGCGTCGCGGACTACGAGCTTCCCGGGCGCCCGGACGTGGCCGAAGTCCTGTACGAGAGCGTCAAGGACCGGGCGCCGCGCGTTCGCGCGGTCCGCGAGAACCTCCGCTACGACGACAACCTCTCGGTCCCGGTCACCATGGCGGATCTCGTCTCGACCGGGGTGGCGGTCGTCCCCGTGCTGCAGAACTGCACGGTGCCGCCCGTCCCGGACGAGCGTGTCTGCTACGCGCTCGGCGAGACGCTCGGCGAGGCCATCCGCACCCGGCTGCCCGCGGGCCTGCGGGTCGGGCTGCTCGGCTCGGGCGGCCTCTCCCACGAGCCGGGCGGGCCCCGCTACATGGAGATCGACGAGAAGTTCGACCGCTGGTGGATGGACCTGCTGGTCGAGGGCGACCACGAGAAGGTCCTCACCGACGCGACGTTCGAGCGGATGGAGGAGGCAGGCTCCGGCGGTACCGCGGAACTGCTGTCCTGGATGGTCGTCATGGGCGCCATCGGCCCGCGCCCGTGCAAGGCGCTGGGCTACGCGGCCGTCGACCAGTGGCGCTGCGGCTTCGGCGCGGTCCGCTGGGACCTTCCATGACCCCGCCGCCTACACGAATGGACGACCCGGAAATGGCACTCGAATACTTCGACCCGCTGCTGCGGACCAACGATCTGGTGCAGGACCTGAAGTGGGACCGCGAACTGCGGGCCCGGTTCGAGTCGTCCGAGAAGGAGGTGCTGGACGCCTATCCGCTCACCGGCGAGGAACGCACGGCGATCCTGGACCGGGACTTCCGCACGCTGTTCGAACTCGGCCTGCACCCCTACCTGCTCTCCCAGCTCGCACGGCTGATCTACGGCACGGGCGAGACGGCGGGCACCTCCGGCGCCGCGACCGCGCTGCTCAGGTCCCTGCTGGGAGACCGGTACGACTCCTACATGGCCGAGCGTGGTGAGTAGGGCCGTGCCCCACGCAGACGCGACCGGGCGCGGGCCCCGTCCGCGGACGCCGGTCATCGACGTTCACACGCACGCGATGCCGATGCCGCTCCTGCGGCATCTGGAGCGCAAGGGGCTGGCCGACCTGTCCCGCGGTGCGGAGCGCGTGCTGAACCTCGACCCGGCGATCTGCGGGCTCGCGCCCGGATCGCCCATCCCGCTCGCTCCCGAACAGCACGACATGGAACTCCGCCTGGCCTCCCTCGCCGCGATGGGAGTGGATCACCAGGTCGTCGCCGCGCCGCCGTTCCTGTTCGCCTCCGAGTCCGGCGACGACCGGCTCGCGCTGGAGGTCACGCGCCTGGCCAACGACGCGCTCGCCGAATTCGTCGCCGGCTCGGGCGGCCGGCTGTCCGGGCTGGCGACCGTGCCCGTGGGGCACCCGGGCGCGGCGGACGAGCTGGCCCGCTGCCTGGACGAGCTCGGCATGGTGGGCGCCACCATGGGCACCTTCGGCGGCGGGCGCGAACTCGACGACCCGGTCAACGAGGAACTGTGGCGGGCCCTCGCCGCCCGGCGCTGCTTCACGCTGCTGCACCCGAGCCGCGTCTCCTCCCGCGACCGGCTGGCCGACTACCACCTGGTCCAGCTGCTCGGCTACCCGATGGAGACCGCGCTGGCGACGTCCCGGCTGGTCTTCGGCGGTGTGCTGGACCGGCACGACCTAATCCTCTGCCTCGCGCACGGCGGCGGGTGCGTCCCGGCCGTCAGCGGCCGCCTCGATCTGGGCTGGCGGCGCAAGCCGGTCGCGCGGGTGACGAGCCGCACGCCGAGCGACTACCTGCGCCGGCTCCTGTACGACACCGCGGTGTTCGACACCGGGGCCCTCGGCCGGCTGGTCAAGGACATGACGGCCGCCCACGTCCTCCTGGGCACCGACAGCCCGTTCGACCTCGTCGACCACGACCCCTTGCGGACGGTGCGCGCGTTGGGCGTGGACGCCGGGCAGGAGACCGCCATCCTGGGAGGCAACGCCGCGCGGCTGCTCGGATTGCACGTCGCCCGGCCGGACCCGCCCGAGCGGGTCGAAGAACCCTCCGCTCCCCCCATCCCAGTCGAAGGACACCCCACATGAGCACCGACAAGGCGGCGTCCGACCTGCCCCGGCTCTCCCTGGCCGAGACCGTCGCCGGCAGGATCGAGGCGCGCATCGCCGAGGACGCCCTGGCCGGCGGCCACCGCCTCGGCACCCGCGACAGCCTGCGCCGCGAGTTCGACGTGGCGGCCGCGACGCTCAACGAGGCGGTCCGCCTGCTGATCTCGCGCGGCACGATCTCCGTCCGTCCCGGCGTCAAGGGCGGGATCTTCGTCGCGACCCCGCCCCCGATGGTGCGCCTGGGCCGCAAGATGCTCGAACTCAGCGGAGACTCGGTCTCGGTCTCCGACTGCCTGGTCATGCGCGAAGCGCTGGAACCGCTGCTCGCGCGGGAGGCCATGCGGCACCGCACCGAAGGCGACGTCGCGGAGCTGCGCCGGCTGGCCGAGGCGATGGCCGCGGCCGTGGAGAGCGACTCCGAGGACGGTGTCGGGTACCTCGCCGCCAACTGGGCCCTGCACCGCCGGATCGCCGAGATAACCCCGAACAAGGTCCTGCAGCACACCTATGTCTCCCTGCTGGAGTTCGTGGAGAACAGGTTGCGCGGCGTCACGCCCAACGGTCCGTCCACGAGATACGTGGACGGACCGGCCGTCCACAAGGAACTGGTGGAGGCCATCGCGGGCGACGACCCCGACCGCCTGGACGCGGCCGTCGCGGCGCACGCCGCCCTGACCGCCGCCCGCGGAGGCGGCACATGAACGGCCCGCGGACGGCCCTGCTCGTCATCGACATGCAGAACGACTACTGCCATCCCGACGGCGTGTTCGCGCGGGCCGGGCTTCGCGTCACCGGACTGGACGACCTCGTCGGGCACGTCAACACCCTCACCGCCGCCGCCCGCTCCGCGGGCCGGCCCGTCATCTGGGTGCGGATGGAGTGGGCGCAGGACGCCGAGGTGGGGCTGCTGGCCGAGCGGAGCCCGTTCCTGCGCGCGAGCGGGCTGAGGCGCGGGACGTGGGGCGGCGAACTGCTCGCCGGTCTCGACCGCGCCCCGGGCGACCACGAGATCACCAAGCCGCGCTTCGACGCCTTCCACCGCACCGGGCTGGACGGACTGCTGCGCGACCTCGACGTCGGCACGCTCGTGGTGGCCGGTGTGCGCACCGACTTCTGCGTCGAGTCGACCGTCCGCGCCGCCTTCTTCCGCGACCTGCGCGCGATCGTTCCGAGGGAGGCGGTCGCCGGATACGTCGAGGACCTGCACCTGGGCAGCCTGCGGCTGATGGGCACCGTCTTCGCCGAGGTCGTCCCCGTCGCCGACGCGGCCGGCGCACTGGCCCGGACCGTCCGGACGCCGGGAGGCCGCTGATGCCCCTGATCGAGGTGACCCTGGTCGCCGGCCGGCCGGCGGAGCAGCTGCGCACACTGATCACCCGCCTGACGGAGGCCGCCGAGGCGGCCATCGGGGCACCCCGGCGCGACATCCGCGTCATCCTCCGCGAGGTGCCCGCCGCCCACTGGGCCGCCGGAGACGTGACCATCGAAGAACGCAACGAGGAACAGCCATGAACCTGATCCCCCATGTCATCGACGGCCGGGAGACCGAGTCCCGCCAGAGCAGCCGATTCCCCACCGTCGACCCGTACACCCGGCAGCCCTGGGCGGAGGTGGCGCTCGGCGGCCGGGAGGAGGCCGGGCTCGCCGTCACGGCCGCGCGCCGCGCGTTCGACGAAGGCCCCTGGCCGCGCATGGGGTACGCGGAACGGGGCGCGATCCTGCACAGGCTGGCCGACCTGATGGAGGCCGACCTCGACGAGCTGGCACTGGCCGACACCACCGACATGGGCAAGCCCGTCTCCGACACCCGCGGCAAGGACGTTCCGCGGTCGGCCTACAACTTCCGGTTCTTCGCCGACCACGCGCGGCTGTCGGCCGCCGAGGCACTGCCGATGGACAGCGGCCACCACGCCTACACCCGTTTCGAGCCGGCCGGTGTCGTCGCCGCCATCGCGCCGTGGAACTTCCCCCTCATGCTGGAGACCTGGAAGATCGCCCCGGCACTGGCGTGGGGCAACACGGTGGTGCTGAAGCCGGCCGAGCAGACCCCCGCCTCCGCGTCCCTGCTGGCGAGCCTGGCGTTGGAGGCCGGGATGCCGCCCGGCGTGCTGAACGTCGTCCACGGCTACGGGCCCGGCTCCGTCGGCGAGGCGCTGACCAGGGACCCGCGCGTCGACCGCATCACCTTCACCGGTGAGTCCGCCACCGGCCGCGCCATCGCCGGGGCCGCGGCGGCGAACCTCACGCCGGTCAGCTTCGAACTCGGAGGCAAGGGCGCCAACCTGGTGTTCGCCGACGCCGACCTGGACCTCGCCGTCTCCTGGTCCATCAAGGCCATTTTCAGCAACGCCGGGCAGGTCTGCCTCGCCGGCAGCCGCCTGTTCGTCCAGCGCGAGGTCTACCAGGAGTTCCTGGACCGCTTCATCGCCGCGGCCGAGGCCCTCGTGCCCGGCGACCCCAAGGACCCCGCGACCCAGCTCGGCCCCCTGGCCTCCGAGGAGCACTACGCGAAGGTGAAGGCGTACCTCGACGGGGTGCCCGGCGAGGGCGGCAAGATCGCCACCGGCGGCGTGGGCGCCGAAGGGCTGTTCGTCCGGCCGACCGTGGTCCTCGACGCGCCGCCGACCGCGCGCGTGCGCCGGGAGGAGATCTTCGGTCCGGTCGCCGTGGTCACGCCCTTCGACACCGAGCACGAGGCCGTGGCGGCGGCCAACGACACCCCCTACGGCCTGAACGCGATGGTGTTCACCGAGAACCTCTCCCGAGCGCACCGGGTGTCGGCGGCCCTGAAGGCCGGCACGGTGTGGACGAACTGCTTCTTCATCCGCGACCTGCGCGCCCCGTTCGGCGGGGTCGGGGACTCCGGCCTCGGCCGCGAGGGCGGCACCTACAGCCGCGAGTTCTTCACCGAGCCCAAGGCCGTGGTCATGGCCGTCGACCCGAACCACTGACCCGGCAGGAAGGCCCGAGGATTGCGGCGGGACCCGGAGCTCGCTCACGGGTCCCGCACGCGGCGGCGCTTCGCGCGTCAGCAGTAGACGGACTTGAGCTGCTGGTAGCCGGCCATGCCCTCCGGGCCGAGTTCGCGGCCGATACCGCTGGCCTTGACGCCGCCGAAGGGTGCGGCCGGGTCGGGCATGTACCTGTTGATGCCGATCGTCCCGGTGCGGACGCGGCGGGCCACGCGGAGCGCCCGGTCGGCGTCGGCGGACCAGACGGTGCCGCCCAGACCGTAGTCGGAGTCGTTGGCCATCCGCACCGCCTCTTCCTCGTCGCGGTAGGGGATGACGGTCAGGACCGGTCCGAAGATCTCCTCCCGGCTGACGGCGGCCTCGTTTCCGACGTCGGCGAACACGGTCGGCTCGACGAACCAGCCGCGGTCGCGGCCGGCGGGCCGGCCGCCGCCCGTCGTGACGCGGGCGCCCTCGGCCCGGCCCCTGGCGATGCAGGCCTCCACGCGGTCCCGCTGGCGGGCCGTGACCAGCGGTCCGATCTGCGTGCCCGGGTCGAGCGAGTCGCCGACGCTCATCGAGCGGGCGAACTCGGTGAAGACGTCCACGACCTCGGCGTAGCGGTGCCGCGGCGCGAGCACCCGGGTCCCGAGGAAGCAGGTCTGGCCGTTGTTCGCCAGGGTGGCGACGAAGAGGTCGCCGCCGATGGTCCCGAGGTCCAGTTCGGCGTCGTCCAGGACGATCGCGGCGGACTTGCCGCCCAGTTCCAGGGTGACCGGGCGGAGCAAGCGCCCGCAGGTCTGGGCGATCTCGCGGCCCGCGGCGGTGGACCCGGTGAACGCGACCTTGTCGACACCGGGGTGGGCGACCAGGTGGGCGCCGAGGTCCCGGCCGCCGGGGACGATGGTGAGCACGCCCGGCGGCAGGCCCGCGTCGATCGCCGTCCGCGCCAGGAGGAAGGCGTCAAGGACGGTCTCCGGGGACGGCTTGACGACGACGGTGCAGCCGGCGGCCAGCGCAGGGGCGATCTTCATGAAGCCCAGCGTCTGCGGGAAGTTCCACGGCACGATCGCCGCGACGACTCCGACGGGTTCCCTGAGCACCTTGATGGTGCCGCCCAGCAGACCCTGGCGGTTCTCCTCCTGCTGCGCCGCGGCGAGGCCGGCGTAGTAGCGCAGGAGGAGGGCCGGGTAGAGGGCCTCCAGCTGGGACGCGACCGCCATCGGCATCCCGTTCTGGGAGGAGACGACTTCGGCGAACCGGTCCTTGCGGGCTTCGATCAGGTCGGCGAACCGGCGCAGGTGCGCGGCCCGCTCCGCGGGGGCGCGGTCCCGCCACGCGGGGAACGCGGCGCGGGCGGCGGCCACGGCGGCGTCGGCGTCGGCCGGCCCGGCCGCCGGCACCTCGCCGATCGGCTCCTCGGTGTTCGGTGACACGACGCGGATCGTCGTACGGGTCGCCGGGGCGACCCAGTCGCCGCCCAGGGGGAGCGAGTCGTAGCGCGTGATCATCGGATTCCTTTCCGTGCCTTCGGAGACTGCGCTCGCGGATTCACCGGGCGCCGTTCACCATGGACTTGACCCAGCGGAGGGTCGTGGCGAAGAGCACGGCCGCCGCGAGCGAGGCGAGGCCGAGCGTGGAGAAGTAGGCGCCTTCGCGCTCGGGGGAGTAGAAGCCCGCCAGCATGCCCGAGGCGGCGGATCCCGCCGCCGTGGACAGGAAAAGCAGGGCGACCGTCTGGGTCTGGAACGCCTTCGGCGCCAGTTCGGTCGACAGCGCCAGTTGGACGGGTGACACGAAGAGTTCGGCCAGCGTGAACACCAGGAGGATCCCGGCCAGCGCGAGCGGCGGGTTGACCGCGCCGCCGCTTCCGGCCATGGGGAGGAAGAGCAGGAACGACAGGCCGATCAGGACGACCCCGGCGAGGAACTTGACCGGCGTGGACGGTTCGCGCGACCCGGCACGGGACCAGAGCGACACGAGCATCGGGGTGAGGAGGATGACGAAGAAGGGCACCGCCGAGCTGAAGAACTCCGGCGGCATGGCGAAGCCGAGGACGTGGAGGTCGACGCGGGTGGCCGCGTAGATCTGCACGACCGTGAACTGCTGCTGGTAGAGCGCCCAGAAGACGCAGTTGATGAGGAACATCGGGATGAGCCCGTACACGCGGCGCCGTTCCGCGGGGGAGACCTTCGCGCTGCGCAGCATGGTCGCGAAGTAGCCGACGATGACCGCCAGCACGACGACGGTGATCGCGGTCGCCAGGTGGCGGATCGTCAGCACGCCCGCCGTCGCCGCCAGCGCGACGAGGAGGAGGACGCCGACCGCGGTCCCGCCGGCCTTCGCGATCGCGGACCGGGGCAGCGGGTCCGGGACGCTGCGCCCGCGGGGACCGAGGTGTCGCCGTCCTCCGAAGAGCAGGACCAGGCCGATGGCCATGCCGATCGCCGCGATACCGAAGCCGTAGTGGAATCCCAGGCGGGTGCGCGCGAGCCCGGTCAGGAGGGGGCCCGCCAGGGCCCCGACGTTGAGCCCCATGTAGAAGAGCAGGAATCCGTTGTCGCGGCGCCGGTCCCCCTGCCCGTACAGGTGCCCGACCGAGGAGGTCACGTTGCCGACCTGGCCGCCGCTTCCCACCACGAGCAGCGCGAGCCCGATCCAGACGCCGGTGAATCCGGGGACGACGGCGAGCGCGACGTGGCCGAGCATGATGAGCATGGCGCTGAGGAAGAGCGTCCTCTCCGAGCCGAGCAGCCGGTCGGCGACCCAGCCGCCGATGACCGTGGAGAGGTAGACCAGGCCGCCGTAGGCGCCGATGACCGACGTGGCCTCCGCCTTGGACAGGCCAAGCCCGCCCTCCGCCACCGAGAAGAACAGGTAGTACAGCAGGACGACCTGCATGCCGTAGAAGGAGAATCGCTCCCACAGGCCGATTCCCACCAGTGTCGCCAAGCCTCGCGGCTGGTCCACGATCCTTGCCGGTCCTGCCGGGTCCGCACTCGTTGTGGTCATGGTGGCGCCCTTCCTCTAGGCGTTCATCAAGGTCCGTGCCGTGGTGACGAGGGGATCGATGTCGGTGGTCCCGGTGTCGAAGGAGCAGACGAACCGGACGGTGCCGGCCGCCGGGTCCCAGGTGTGGAAGGAGAACTCGTCCGCCAGCCGTGCCGTCACGGGCGGGGGCAGCGTCGCGAACACCGTGTTCGCCTGGACCGGGTGGACGACCTCGATGCCGGGGACGGAGCCGAGGCCCGCGGCGAGGCGGGAGGCGGCGGTGTTCGCGGCCAGGGCGTTGCGGTGCCACAGTCCGTCGCTGAGCAGCGCCACGAACTGCGCGCTCAGGAAACGCATCTTCGAGGCCAACTGCGTCGCCTGCTTGCGGGTGTGGCGGTAGTGCCGCGCGGCGGCGATACCTCCGGCGGTCCCCGCGAAGACGACGGCCTCCCCGAAGAGCAGCCCGTTCTTGGTGCCGCCGAAGGAGAGGACGTCGACGCCCGCCGCCGTGCTGACCTCGGCGAGCGAGCTTCCCGCCGACACGGCCGCGTTGGCCAGCCGGGCCCCGTCCATGTGCACCAGCAGGCCCCGCCGGTGGGCCCAGGCGGCCAGTTCCGCCACCTGCTCGGGCCCGTACACCGTGCCGAGTTCGGAGGCGTTGGTGAGCGACAGGACCGCGGGGACGACCTGGTGCTCCCCGCGGCGGCCGGGCGGCAGGGCGGCCTCCAGCCGTTCGGGGGTGAGCAGCCCGCGCTCCGCGGGCACGGGGATCACGGTGCTTCCGGTGAAGCGGGCCGGGGCCCCGCACTCGTCGGTGTGCAGGTGCGCGTCGGCCGAGCACACCACCGCCTGGTAGGGCCGCAGCACCGTGGCGAGCGCGGACACGTTCGCGCCCGTGCCGTTGAACACCAGGAACGTCTGACCGCCGGCCCCGAACCGCGCGGAGAGCAGGTCCTCCGCCCGCGCGGTCCACGCGTCGGCGCCGTAGCTCGGCGCGTGGCCGATGTTGGCCGCCGCCACCATGGCCAGCACTTCGGGGTGCGCGCCGGAGGCGTTGTCGCTGCTGAAGTCCCGCCGCGGTGGGAGGGGGCGCCCGTCAGCCATGGGAGGCGCTCAGCCATTCCATGGCGGCGGCGACCAGCGCGCTCACTCCGGTGGTGAGCGTGGGCCGCACGACCGGCGCGAAGAGCGGGGAGTGGTTGGACGGTATGTCCTCGTCCACCGTCCCCGCCTCCAGCGCGGCGGCGTACGCCTCGGGATCGGCGCCGCCCAGCGACCAGAACACCGAGGGGGCGCCGGCGGCCTCGCCGAACTCGCCGAAGTCCTCGCTGCCCATGATCGGCGCGATCTCGGTGACCGCGTCCTCTCCCAGCAGCGCCCGCAGGGCGCCGGCGACCCGCTCGGTCGCCGCCGGGTCGTTCACCGTGGGGGAGAAGCCGGCCAGCTCGGCGAACCGGGGCGGCCGGGGCGAGCCCGACGCGGCGCACTCGGCCTCGATGATGCGCCGCACCGAGGCCACCATGCGCGCGCTGACCTGCCGGTCGAAGCTGCGGACGCTGAGGCTGAGGTCGGCGTGGTCGGCGATGATGTTGGCCCTGGTCCCGGCGTGCAGGGAGCCGACGGTCAGCACCGCCTGCTCGTCCGCGGCGACCTCGCGGGAGACGATGGTCTGGAGCCGCATCACCGTCGAGGCCGCCAGGACCACCGGGTCCACGCCGGACTGCGGCCAGGAGCCGTGCGCGCCCCGGCCGTACAGCCGCACGTCGAAGCCGTCGGAGGCCGCGAGGAACGGACCGGCCCGGTATCCCACGCTGCCGGCGGGGTGGGGGAAGACGTGCTGGCCCAGCACGACGTCGGGCTTCCCGGCGACCTGGAGGAGACCGTCGGCGAGCATGCGCTTGGCGCCGCCGCGTCCCTCCTCGGCTGGTTGGAAGACCGCGACGAGCGTGCCGGACCAGAGTCCGGCCGACGCCGCCAGCAGCCGCGCCGCGCCGAGCAGGCAGGTCACGTGCACGTCGTGGCCGCACGCGTGCATGAGCGGGACGGTCTCGCCCCTCTCATCCGTCGCGGTGACCGTGCTCGCGTAGTCGAGGCCCGTCTGCTCCTCGACCGGCAGGGCGTCCATGTCGGCGCGGAGCATGACGGCGGGGCCGTCGCCGTTGCGCAGCACGCCGACCACCCCGGTGGCGCCGATCCCTTCGGTCACCGCGAACCCGTCCGACCGCAGCCGGGCGGCGACGACGGCCGCCGTCCGGTGTTCGGCGTAGGCGAGTTCGGGGTGCGCGTGCAGATCCCGGTAGACGGCCTCGAGATCAGGCATGGCCCGGGGGAGGGACCGCAGCACGTCCGGTGCGGGCATGGCAGCTCCAATATGGTTCGATTAACGCACTTCTGTGCGCTGTTCGAGCATCGTAAGGCGACTCTGCCGCGCTGGCAATGGCAGATTTCGGTGGAACGCCACGTCAGGGCATTGCGCCGTGCGCCCGAAGGACGTAGCGTGGCTCGTGCGAAAGACGAACATTTGTGCGTTAATCGAACTTGGAGGACGCCATGAGCGGGAACGGCTGGGATCTGATCGTTGTGGGGGCGGGTTCCTCGGGGGCCCCGCTCGCCGCCCGCGCGGCCGAGATGGGCGCGCGGGTACTGCTCCTGGAGGCGGGCCCGGACTACACCACCGCCGAGATGCCGGAGGTGTGGCGGTCGCCGAACCCGATGCGCGCCCTCCTCGACCCCACCGCGTCCGAACGCCTCATCTGGCAGGGCCTCGACGCGACCAGGACCGAGCAGCAGGCCCCGGCGCCCTTCTGGCGGGGCCGCGGCGTCGGCGGCAGCTCCGCGGTCAACGGGCAGATCGCGATCCGGCCGCCCATGGAGGACTTCGACGACTGGGCCGGCGCGGGATGCGCCGGCTGGTCACCGCGGGACGTGCTGCCCTACTTCGCCCGGTTGGAGGACGACGAGTGGTTCGGTGACGAGGGGTACCACGGGCGCGGCGGGCCCATCCCCATCCACCGGACGCCGGAGGACCGATGGGGCGCCGTCGATGCCGCGCTGCACCGCGCGGCCACCGCGGCGGGCCACCCCTGGGCTCCCGACGTGAACGCGCCCGGCGCGACCGGGCTCTCCCCCTACCCGATCAACTCCCGCGGCGGGCGCCGGGTCACCACGAACGACGCCTACCTCGAACCGGCGCGGAGCGGAACCGGGCTGACCATCCGGGGGGACTCCCTCGTGGATCGCGTCCTCATCGCCGGCGGGCGGGCCGTCGGCGTCCGGGTCCTCACCGGCGGCACCGTGACCAGCGAGTACGCCGATCTCGTCGTGCTGAGCGCCGGAGCGGTCCACAGCCCGGCGATCCTGATGCGGTCGGGCATCGGCCCGGCCGGCGACCTGCGCGCGCTGGGCATCGAGGTGCTGCGGGACCTGCCGGTCGGCCAGGGGCTCCAGGACCACCCCGTGGTCTTCTTCGGCATCCCGCTGAACGCCGAGTCGGCGGTGCGCACGCCCGACGACCGGCACACCAACGTGTGCGTCCGGTACTCCAGCGGCGATCCGGAAGGGCAGCCGAACGACATGCTGCTCTCGTCCGGCAACCAGAACGTGCTGGCGATGGAGTTCGCCGACCTGCGTTTCGGTGCCGGGGCCTTCGGAGTCTGGGTCAACCAGGTCTACTCCCGGGGGACGGTGCGGCTGGCCTCCGCCGACCCGACCGTCCAGCCCGAGGTGCGCGAGCGGATGCTCGCCGACCCCCGCGACCTCGCCCGGCTGCGGGCCGGCATCCGGCACGTCGCCGACCTGGCCCGCGGTGACGAGGTCGCGCCGATCACCGCCCACTCGCCGGACCGGCTCAACGAGGACCTGCTCAAGGTCATCGACGACGACGCGGCCCTGGACGGTTACCTGCTCGCCACCGCGTACGACGCCCAGCACGCGACCAGCACCTGCGCCATGGGCGGCCCGTCCGCCCCGGGCACGGTGGTCGACCCCGACTGCCGCGTCCTCGGGCTGGACGGGCTCCGGGTGGTGGACGCCTCGATCCTGCCGACCGTGCCGCGCGCCAACACGAACCTCGTGGCGATCATGGCGGGCGAACTGATGGCGGACCGGCTCGGCTGAAAAGGGGACGACCATGCGGACACTGCGCAACCTGGTCGGCGGAGTCTGGACCCCGTCCGCCGACCCCTCACTTCTCGACCTGGTGGACCCCGCCACCGAGGAGACCGTGGCCCGCCTCCCGGGCGGCTCCGCGAACGACGTGGACCGCGCCGTCGCCGCCGCCGCCGCGGCGCAGCCCGGGTGGCGGGCCCTGCCCGTCGCCGAACGGGTACGGCGGATCGGGGCGTACGCCGACACCGTCGGGGCCCACGCGGACGAACTGGCGCGGCTCCAGTGCCAGGAGATGGGGCAGCCGGTCGTGCTCGGCCGCTCCTTCGTGGAGGCCGGGGCGGCGGCGCTGCGGACCGACGCCGAAGCCGCCCTGACCTACCCGTTCACGACCTCGGTCGCGCACGACGGGGGCGCGACCGAGATCGTCCGTCATCCGCTGGGCGTCGCGGCGGTCATCACGCCCTGGAACTTCCCCGTCGCCACCCTTCTGTCGATCATCGGACCGCTGCTGGCCGCGGGCGACACCGTGGTCGTCAAACCGTCGGAGCGCTCGCCGCTGTCCGCGGTCCGCCTGTGCGAGATGCTCTCGCTGCCGGACGGAGTCGTGAACCTCGTCCTCGGCGACGCGCGGGCCGGCGCGCCCCTCGCCGAGCATCCCGGGATCGGCCTTGTCCACTTCACCGGATCCGTCCCGGCGGGCCGGGCGGTCGGCGCCGGCGCCGGCGGCCGGCTGCACCGCGCGATCCTGGAACTAGGCGGAAAGGACCCCGTGATCGTCGACTCGGACGTCGACCCGGTCGCGGCGGCCGCGGCGGTCGCGCACGGCGCCTTCCTCAACTCCGGCCAGATCTGCACCTCGATGGAACGCGTCTACGTTCACCGCGACATCGCCGACCGGTTCGTCGACGCGCTGGTCGAGGCCGCACGCGGGTACGCGCACGGCGACGGGCGCGACGCGTCGACGGTCCTGGGGCCGCTGGTCGACCGGCGCCAGCGCGACCTGGTCCACGGGCACGTCCTCGACGCGGCGGCCAAGGGAGCGAGCATCCGCACCGGCGGCGAGGTGCCGGCCGGGCCGGGCTTCTTCTACCCGGCCACGGTTCTGACCGGTGTGGACGACTCGATGGCGATCATGACCGAGGAGACGTTCGGCCCGGTCGCCCCGGTACGGGTCGTCGACTCCTTCCAGGAGGGGGTGGAACTCGCCTCGCGCTCACGTTTCGGCCTCGCCGCGACCGTGTACTCCGGAACTCCCGATCACGTGACCGCGGCTCGCGCGATCCCCGCCGGGCTGCTCTGGGTGAACGCGTGGCAGGGCGGCGGCCCGGGGCGGATCTTCGAGCCGGCGGGGGACAGCGGTATGGGCGCCTGGGGCGCGCAGGCCGCCTACGACGCCGCGACCCGCCCGGCGGCGATCCACACCGCCCCGGTTCAGAGGAGTTGAGCGTGCAGTTCGTCAGCGGCCTCCCGCAGGAGCGCCAGGACCTCGCCGCGCATGACCTCCGCGGAGAACCGCTCGATGTTGCACCCGACGTGGATGGCCGCGATGACGCGGTCGTCCCAGCGCCGCAGCGGGACGGCGATCGAGTGCGCGCCCGCCTCGACGTCGTTGGCCACGTAGCAGTAGCCGTCCTCGCGGATCCGGTCGAGCGCCTCCTCGTCCACCGAGCCGCCCGCCGCCTCGATCGCCGCCCGGCCGCGCGCGCTCTCGTCCGGTGGCAGGCAGGCGAGGAGGACCTTGCCCAGGGAGGAGACCGCCGCGGGCGTCCGGTACCCGATCCCGCTCCCCACCTGGATCAGGCGGTTGGGCACGGAACGGGCGACCATCACCGCGTCCGCCTCGTCGAGGACCGCGACCGAGCACGCCTCCTGCAGCCGGGCGCAGACGCGGTCGCAGACGGGCTGCATGACGGCACTGGTCACGTTGGAGGTCAGGTAGCCGGACGCGAGGCGCAGGATCCGCGGGGTGAGCTCGTAGGCCCGGCCGTCGGCCGCCAGGTAACCCAGGTGTTCGAGGGTGAGCACGGCCCGCCGCACCGTCGCACGGGACAGGCCCAGCTCCCGGGCGAGGTCGGCCTGGGTCAGCCGCCGGTTCTCGGCGGAGAAGGCCGACAGCACCGCCAGCCCGCGCGCCAGCGCTTCGGAGAAGTCCGCCGCGTTGGGCGCGTTGGCGATCCGCCGCTGCCGTCGTGCCTCACTGTCCCGTTCAGCCAAGCGCCCCATCGTGCCCTTCCGGTTCGTCGTCAGGTCTCGACCGTATCGCGCGAACTCTTGTGCGGCAATCGGACAACCAAGCCGCTGTTTCGACGCCACCGACACCGACACCGAGGGGCCCAAGAGCATGCCTGACCTGACCTTCGTCGCGATCTCCGGGAGCCTCCGGCGCCGATCGCACAACACGGGCCTGCTGCGTGCCCTCCGGGAGCTGGCCCCGGCCGGCGTCACCATCGACATCGTCGACTCCCTCGGATCCCTGCCTCACTTCGACCAGGATCTGGAGCACGGCCCGGAGCCCGCGCACGTCGCGGACCTGCGCCGACGCGTCCGGTGCGCGGACGGGGTCGTCATCGCCACACCCGAGTACAACTCCTCGATCCCGGGCGCCCTGATGAACGCCCTCGACTGGCTCTCCCGCCCGGCCGAGGACCCCGGCCTGCGCGACAAACCCGTCGCCGTCCTCGGGGCGTCCCCGTCCCAGTTCGGCACCGCCCGGGCCCAGCTCGTCCTGCGCCAGATCCTCCACCGCATCCAGGCTCCCGTCGTCGCCCACCCTGAGGTGACGGTCTTCCGGTCCCACGAGCGCTTCGACGCCGAGGGCACCATGACCGGGGACGAGATCACCAGGGAGCTCCTGCGGGAGTTGCTCGCCGGCCTCATGGACCTGGCCGAGCGCACGGCCAAGGCGGCCGAGGGAACCGCACCGGTCTGAGCGGCGGGAACTCCTCGTCCGGCCCGTCCCTAAGGGCCTGCACCCTTATCCGTCACCCAGCAAGAAGGACACATCATGGAACCGAGCGCCCGCGCCCTGGTCGAGCGCAGTATCCCCTTTCTCTCGGAGGTCAGGAACCGCACTGCGGGGCCCGACCTGGAAGCCTGGCTCAACACGACCCACGGCCCGGGTTCCTCCCTTTGGGACGACCTCGCCGGAATGGTCACCGACGGCGTGGAGGCCGGCTGGGCGGCGAACATCGAGGTGGACGGCCCCGACTACCGGCGCAGCCGGATCGCCGAGCCGAGTGAGGAACTCCACTACTTCAGCATCACCGCCGTCTACATGAACAGCGTCCCGCCCTATCGCGGTCAGTACCACCAGCACCCCTACGGGGAGCTCAACCTGGTCGTGCCGCTCGACGCCGACGCCCGCCTGGCGGGTCCGCTCGGCTGGTCGGGTGCGGGATGGACCGCGCCGGCACCGGGCAGTCACCACTATCCCGAGGTGAAGGGAGGCGCCCTGATCGCGCTCTTCTACCTGCCCGCGGGACGCATCTCCTACGACATCGCCCCGCCCGCCGATGCGTGAGACCGGTTCCGGGCGGAAGGACGACGCCCCGGAGACGGGGCCGGCCGGCCCACCGCCTCCGCGGGCCGCGGTGAGCGTCGAACAAGCCCTTCGCACCCGCCGGTCCGTGCGGGCCTTCCTCCCGGTCCCGGTGACCCGGGAGGAGGTCGAACGGCTGCTCGCGCTCGCATCGATGTCGGCGAGCAACTCCAACAGCCAGCCCTGGCGGGTGCACGTCCTCATGGGGGCGGCCAAGCACAGGCTGGCGACCGCGCTGCTCGAAGCGTTCGAGAACGGTCGGCGGCTCCCGGAAACCGCTCTGGAATACCCGTACCAGCCCGCCCCCGACGCCTGGCCGGAGCCTTTTCGCACGCGACGGCACCGCTTCGGAGAATGGCTGTACGGCGACCTCCTGGGGATCGGCCGGGCCGACATGGTGCTGCGAAACGCCTACCACGCCCGCAACTACACCTTCTTCGGGGCTCCGGTCGGCTTGGTCGTCACGGTCAGCCGGCACCTGCTCGCCGGCGCGCTCCTCGACGCGGGGCTGTTCCTGCAGGCCCTGATGCTCGCCGCTCGCGGGGCCGGCCTGGACACCTGCCCGCAGGCCTCGCTGATCCATTTTCATCCGGTGCTGCGCGACCAGTTGTCGATCCCCGACGACCAGACCATCGTGTGCGGCCTCGCGCTCGGGTACGCCGATCCCGGGCATGTGCTCTGCGCCCGGCGCACGACCCGCGAGCCGGTGGAGAACTTCGCGGTCTTCCACGGCGGCGCCGGGCGGTCGCCCGCGGGCCCGGGACGTGGCACAGTGACGGAAGGAGACCAGGTTGCCGAGCCCTGAAGCGCTCGTCTTCGACGTGTACGGAACCCTCGTCGATCCCCTTGGGATCGCGACGGACCTGGAAGAGCGGCTGCCTCCCGCCGACGCGGCCGAGGTCGCCCGACTCTGGCGCCGGAAGCAACTCGACATCAGTTTCCGCCTTACCGCCATGGGGCGGTACGAGGACTTCGGCTGGTGCACCCGCAAAGCGCTGGACCACGCGCTCGCCCTGCTGGACAAGAGGCTCGAGACCAGTGCCAAGGAATCGCTGATCGCCGGCTACAACGACCTCGAACCGTTTCCCGACGCGGTCCCGGCGCTGGAAGCCCTGCTCGACCGAGGGCACGTCCTGGCCGTCCTGTCCAACGGCGCGCCGGCGATGCTCGACGCGGTCCTGGACGCCAGCGGACTGCGGCGGTACTTCGCCGAGGTCATCAGCGTCGACGAGGTGCGGGCGTTCAAACCGTCCCCCCGCCCGTACCATCATGCGGCCGCGCGCCTCGACCGGGTGCCGTCGCGGGTGCGCCTGGTGTCGTGCAACTCCTTCGACATCATCGGCGCCGAGTCGGCCGGGCTCCGCGCGGCCTGGGTCGACCGCTCGGGCGGCGTTTTCGAACCGGACGGCAGCCCACCCGACATCGTGATCAGGTCCCTCACCGACCTCCCCGCCGCGCTCGGCCCGGGAACGGGCCGCCACCACTGAGAAGCCCACCGGCCTCGCCCACCCGCGAGTCCGAGATTGCGGCACCGATCCACGTGACCGATGCGCTGCCCCTTCACCGGAATCGGCTGACATTCCCGAGGGCGACGCCTGCGAAGTGCCTGCAGTCGGGCGTCCGACCCGACCATGCCGCTGGACAGGGCGGACCGGTTCTACCGGCAACCGTGCGGGACCGTTGACACTGTCTCGGACCAGCGCGACGTGCGGGCCATACCGAACGCGGAAAAGAGGCCATCTGCCCACTCCGCCGTTAAGAATCCGAAATCAGAGTTCGCCTCGGAATCCAACGCAGTCTGCTGAACGCTCAATCCAGCCGTTTTCCCTATCGGCATCCCGTTCCGGCCGGATGACCCGGCCGGAACGGGTGGCCATTGGCCTGGCCTTCCTTGCGAGCTTGATCACGATTTGGTTTGCAGACGGTAAGAGTCTTGTCGGTTTAGTGGCGATTTTGTATGTTCGCCCCAACCGGGGGAAGTCCGTTGTCCCGTCGTCCGTTGCCGACTCGACATCCGAGGCCGGCGGCGCCGGCCGCCAATCTCCCCGAGGAGACGCCATGTCCGAGGTCAAACGCCGTGATCTGCTGGCCGGGGCCGCGGCCCTCACCGGGTTCGCGACCGTCGGCCTGCTCCCCGGCACCGCCGCGGCCGCCGCCCGGCAGCGCCCCGGTGCCCTCCGGTCGCCCTCCCTCACCCCCGGCGACCGGGCGGTGGTCGCCCGCGTCGACGCCCGCCGGGCGCTGCGGCACCTGGAAGTGCTGAGCGACGAGATCGGCTGGCGCATCGCCGGCACCCCGTCGGAGCACCGCGCCGCCCGCTACATCGCCGGACGTCTGCGCGATCTCGGCTACAAGGTCGAACTGCAGCCCTTCCCGGTCGCCGACAAATACCTTGCGGAGATCCGCTCCCGGGGCGAGCGGGCCTGGCAGTGCAGTGCCTCCCCGCAGGGCGCCGTCGCCTCCGTGCAGGGGACGGTGGTGGACGTGGGCCAGGTCACCGAGGTCACCGGTGATGTGCGCGGCAGGCTGGTGCTGTTCGACCGGATACCCGGCAAGGAGACCGAGCAGGCCAAGGCCGCCGCGGGCGCGGGAGCCGCGGCGGCGCTCATCGTCAACGCGCGCTCGGTCACCTATCCCGAGCGCAAGGCGGGCTCCTTCGTCCCGACCCTGAACGAGGCGGTCGCGACCCCGGTGCTGGGCCTGGCCGAATACCACGGCGAGCGGATCCGCGCCGGCGCCCGGCGGCTGTCCTTCGCGGTCACCCACCACTCGGGGCTGACCTCGTACAACGTCCTGGCCGAGCGGCGGGCGGCGCTGCCCAACCCGACCGGCAAGGCCGTCATCGTCAGCGCGCACTACGACAGCGTCCCCGGCTCACCCGGCGCCAACGACGACGGCAGCGGAACCGTGCTGTGCCTGGAGCTGGCGCGCGCGCTGAAGCGGCTGCCGACCCAGCAGGCGATCCGCGTCTGCCTGTGGGGCTCGGAGGAGAACGGCCTGGTCGGTGCCCGGCACTATGTGAAGCAACTCGACGCGGCGCAGGTCGCACAGATCACCGGCTGCTTCCAGAACGACATGGTCGCCACCAGTCATCCCCCGGCGGGCACGTACTGGCTGCTGTCCGTGGACGGCGCGGACAACACCACCACGGCCGCGGTGAACGCCGCCGCGCACCGGCTCGGCTACGCCGGTCAGACCAAGGGCCCCACCGCCCGGGGCTCCAGCGACCACGAGGCCTTCTACGAGCGCGGTATCCCGGCGGGCAACTTCAGCTGGCGCGGCGCCGAGGCGCCCAGCCAGCTGGAGCCCTTCTACCACACCCCCGAGGACACGATCGCCCAGAACGTCAGCCTGGAACGGCTGCAGGTGTCCCTCGAACTGATCGGCTGCGCCCTCTACGACGTGGCGCGCCGCAAGTAGCGAAGAAGGGCGGACGAACGCGGCCCGCGGACTCGGGACGACGGCAGGACGGCACATGGGCCGCCGAACACGCCGCGCACACGAAAGTGCGGCGGGGAGGTTCGTCCTCCCCGCCGCGGTTGCCGGGATCAGCCCTCAGGCTTCTCCTTGTTCTGGACGCGCGTGGCGCGCGTCAGATCAGCGGCCGATCCTGGCCGGGAGGCCGTCGAGGAACTTGGAGAACCTCGGCGACGTCTTCGGGTCCGGGATCCGGGCGCGCGTGGCGCCCACTTCCGCGATGATGACCAGCAAGGCCCCGAACCAGTTGAACAGGGACGGGAACTGGCCGGCGATCATGCCGTCGACCATTGCCAGCCCGTTGTCCGCAGGCATCACGCTGGCGTGGGTCGTGACCGTCAGGCCCCGCTTCCATGCTGCGTTGATCATCAGCAGGGCCACGACGCCCACGGCGCCCGAGACCGAGCAGACCCACCAGGCCTCCCCGCTCACGTGAAGCAGCGCACTGGGCTCCTCGGCGGAGAACAGCATGCCGGTGAGAAGGAGCACGGTGGGCAGCCTCGCCAGCGTCGCCACGGTGTTCACCTCGTCCTTCTGGAGGCCGGAGGTGGTCGTCGCGTAGACGTGGTAGGCGAGTGCCACCAGCCCGATGAGCCCGAAGCCCACGAGGTCGCCGGACCCGAGCCCGTCGACCAGCAGGAACACGGACGCTGCGGCCATGAGCGGCCATATCAGCGCACGCATCATCCGGGCCCGGACGATCCTGAAGCTCGCCGCGGCCATCGGGCCGAAGACGAACGCCAGGCACGTGATCGTCCCGTAGGGGACGAGCGTCATGGCCTCCCTCGCTGCGACGAGGCTGACCACGCTCGAACCGCCGATGGCGAGCGCACGCCACCACAGCGGCCATCCGACCTTCAGGTTCGGCCGGACGACGCACCACAGCAGCGCCGTTCCCACAACGGTCTGCAGGAAGGAGGTCATGATGGCGCCCTCCTCCTTGATCACGTTGAAGAAGAGCTGGAGGATGACGCCGGTTTCGCCGACGACGAGTGCTGCCACCACGAGGGCGGCGAGTCTGCCCTGCGGCGGCGGGGCGGCTTTGCTGGTTTTACCCAGCTCGGCCGTCTTGTCTCGGTTGGTGAAGCCCATTTGGACTCCCCTTTCGGTGCATGGGTGCACCAGGAAGTCCCGGGTTGTCAGCCCGGCTCTCCCTGGTTGCACCTGGTGAACAGTGCAACTCTCTGAGAGAGCCGGAACGGGCTCTTCTTTGAGTTGAAACGGATGGTAACAGGATGATCGATTCGTCGAAAGTGATATATTGTCAAGTGTGTAAGCCCCTCTTGATCGCGGCGGACTTGTCACCTGTCGGCAGGGGCGCACGTTGACGGCGGATCGGTCTTGGTGGCGTGGAGCGCTCATCGAGTACTCCACCCGGTGCATGAGACCGGTCCGCCGTTTCCCGTCTTCGCAGATCACAGGCCCTGGCAGGACGTGAGTCGACCCAGGACGGCCGCTATTTTGGATCGTTCCTAAAAAGGTCGGCCGGGTCGCTTCCGGAGTGGCGGCGCCGCAAAGCCCGACCGCCCGCCGGGACAGTCCGTTGACAGCGCGGCGGCTCGCGCGTGACCACAGTCGGACTGATCACGCTCGTTCGGGAACTCGTTCGAACGTTCCAAGTCGTGCGGTCGCTAAAAGACAGTCCTTATCGGGTCGTCAATGTCCAGGTCGATTCGCGATGGGCGTCTCCGGCCCGGCGGTGCTGCGGCATTGGCGCCGGCATTGACCGGTTCAGGAAGCGTCATCGTCCACGGGTCCGCCGGCCTCACCTGCTATGCGGCAACCGGCGAGGCTGGCCATGTGCACGATGCCCCTGTCGTCACGACGGAGTTCGTACACCCAGAGTGACAGATCCAATTTGAAGACGGAGGCGACCAGGACGTAGCGGTCGCCGGCGCGGTCCTCAATGATCAAAGACGGATGCACGGGAATGCGGATGTCGGCGGGCTCGGGCACGGCAGGAAACGGCGTCATCTCTCCGCCTTTCGGGCGTTGGCGAGACGGTCTTCTCTCCGGGCCGGGTGGCCGCGGACCCGCCAGGGTCAGTACCAGGTGAGGAGCACGGACCCGGCGGTCATTCCTCCACCGATGGAGGCGAGCAGCACCCGCTCGCCCCGCCGCAACGGCCGCCTGGCGTGTTCCGCGGCGAGCGTGATCGGTATGGACGCGGCAGCGGTGTTGCCGTAGTGCGGCGCCGTCAGCGCGAGCTTCTCGCGATCGAGGCGCATCGCCGCCGCCAACTCCTCGACGAGGCGGACGTTGCCTTGATGGAAAACGATTCTGTCTATCTCCCGGACGGAGACGCAGGCTTCGTCCAGCGTCCGGCGCACCACTTTCGGCACGAACTCGAGCGCCCATTCGCGGACGGCCCGGCCGTCCATCCTGAAGAGGTGCTCCCCGTCCGCCAGCCGATCAGGGGTGAGCGCCCTGCCGGTGCCCCCGGCCCTGATGTGGACGTGCGCGGCTCCCGCCCCGTCCGCCAGCAGGGACGACCCGGCCATGCCGTACCCCTCCGGCACCCTGCCGACCAGTGCCGCGCCGCCGCCGTCACCGAAGAGGCTGACCGTGCGCCGATCGGTCCTGTCCATGATCGCGGAGTACTTGTCGGCGCCTATGACCAGCACCAGCCGCAGGTCGGTGCGGGCGGCGAGGAACGCCTCGGCGATGGTGAGCGCGTAGAGGAAGCCCGAGCAGACGGCGTTGACGTCGAACGCGGGAACGTAGGCCAGCCCGAGCTCTTCCTGGACCAGCACGGCGGTGGACGGTTGCGGCCGGTCAGGGGTGGAAGTGGCGACGATGATCAGACCGACGTCGCTCCTGGTCTCCTCGTCGTCGAGAAGCGGGCGTGCCGCGTTCACCGCCAACGTCGAAGTCGGCGTGCCGGCGGGTGCGTAGCGGCGTTCGAGGATGCCGGTCTTGCGCTCGACCCAGTCCGGTGCGGCTCCCGACCATGCCGCGATCTCCGCATTGCCCACGACCCGCTGCGGAACGTGGCCGTTCACCGAGACGATGCCGGCGGCCATCACGGGCTCCGGTGCATTCCGCCCTCGGGCTTTCTCATGTCCCGGCCACCTCGACCAGGCGCGGAGTCTCGCGTGGCTCGGCCCGCCGCTGGAGCAGCACACCCGAGGGCTGGTCCGGCCGATGGACGATGCGCACCAGCTCCCATCCCTGCCGCAGGTAGTAGTCCTGGAGGGGCTTGTTGCCGGTCCACGCGTCACCGCGGATCCAGTGGGCTCCGGCCTTGGCCGCCCGGGTGGCGGCCCAGTCCACCAGGTCGGCCCCGAGTCCGGTGCCGGCGTTCTCCCTGGACACAAGGGACAGGTAGATGTACCGGTGGGGTTCGGCCTCCTCCTCCGGCCGCCAGAGGCCGGGGGGCGTGTGCGGCTTGATGGTCACCAGGCCGGCGGGCCTTCCCCGTTCGTCGACCGCGCACCAGGTCTGCCGGTGGTGGATGGACGCCAGGATGGCCGCCTTCATCAGCTCGGGTTCCAGGCGGGGCTCCTGCCATTGGTCGCTGCCGCGCTCGGCCAGCCATCTCAGGGTGCTGTCGTATATGTCCAGCAGCGCGCCGAGATCTGCCGGGGTGGCCATCCGTAACAGCACGCTTTCTCCTTAGTGAAGACGCCCATCAGTTCTGGAGTACACGCCTACGGCTGCTCTAACAGATGCACCCGAGCGGGACGGGCGGGCAAGTCCCGCGTTTGCGTGACATGCCCGGGGCGAAGTGAGCAGACATGATCTGCATGTGGGTCGCCCGGCGGCACAAACGCGCATCGTTCGCCAGGTGCCGATCGCCGGCCATGCCCCAGGAGGTACTGCGTGGATTTTGCGATGACCCCGCGCCAGCAGGAGCTGTGTGCGGAAACAGTTCGTTTTGCACGCCAGGAGCTGGGCGGCCGCACCGGTGAATCCGACAGGTCGGGAAGCCTCGACACCGACGGCTGGAAGAAGGCCGCCGAGTTCGGGGCACTGGGCTGGCCGGTGCCCCGTGACCACGGCGGCTCCGGGCTCGATCCGCTCACTTCGGCGCTGGCCTTCGAGGCGCTCGGCTACGGATGCTCGAACAACGGCCTGCTCTTCGCGATCAACAATCATGTCTGGGCCTGCGAGATCTACCTGGTCAAGCACGGCACCGAAGGCCAGAAGGCCCGCTGGCTACCGGAACTGTGCAAGGGAACCGTCATCGGTGCGCACGCGCTGACCGAGCCGCAGGCGGGTTCGGACATGCTGGCGCTGGCCACCACCGCGCACCGGAGTGGCGCGGGCTGGGTACTGAACGGGACCAAGACCTTCATCAGCAACGGACCGTGTGCCGACCTCTTCGTCGCCTTTGCCCGGACCAGTGAGTCGGCGGCCCCCGAGCGCGCGCTGTCGGCGTTCCTCGTCCGCGCCGACGCACCGGGAGTGCGGATCACCCGCGAGCTGGAAAAGGCCGGGCTGCGCGGTGCCCCCATGGGGGAGATCCATTTCTCGGACGTCCGGCTCGAGGCGGAGCACCTGCTGGGCCGGGAGGGCGCCGGGCATCAGATATTCACGTCGACGATCGAGTGGGAGCGCGGTTTCCTTTTCGCCAGCGGCGTCGGGACAATGCGGCGACTGCTGGAGACGTGTGTCGAGCACACTGCGAAACGCGAGCAGTTCGGCCGGTCGATCGGTTCTTTCCAGGCCGTGTCCCACACGCTGGCCGACATGCGAATACGGCTTGAGCTCGCGCGGCTGATGCTGTACAAGTTCGGCTGGCTGAAACGCGAGGGACGGCTGGCCATGCTGGAGTCGTCGATCCTCAAGCTCGTCGTCAGCGAGGGCCTGCTCGAAACCGCCCTGGAGGCGGTCCAGCTCCATGGCGCCCGGGGCTACCTCACCGAGGGCGGGATCGAACGGGAGCTGCGCGATGCGCTCGCCGGCACGATCTATGGCGGTACGTCGCAGATCCAGCGGTCGATCATCGCGAGCCTGCTCGGTCTGCCGGGTGCGACATGAGCGAACCCGCGAGCGGGCACGGCCGGCCCGGACCGGGGACGACCGAGCACACCGTCCCGCTGCCTCGCCCGGTCCCCGCCGAACTCGCCACCGAGCTGGCCAGACGGATCTTCTTCGTCTCCGAGGACATCGTGGGCTTCCGGCTGCTGCACGGCCAGGACGAAGCCGTGGACGCGGTGGTGCTGCGGACCGGGGCGGCCGAGCCGGCCGCCGCGCTCTCCCGCAAGCTCCGGCAGATGGTGCGCACGGACGTCCTCGGGCAGCTGGCCCGGCCCGCCAAGGTGATCTGGCGATCGACGCGAACCGCGGACACGCGGCCCGGCGTCTTCGGAGCGCTGGCGGACCGGGGTGCGGCGTTCGAGACGGGCGAGGGGCAGGTCGCGGTCGGCGAGCCCATTTTGACGATCATGGACCGATTCGACGGCCTGCTGCGGGACATCGCCGTCACGGAGTTCGGTGCCGCCGAGTTCCGCTATCCCACGCTCGTTCCCACCGGGGCTTTGCAGCGCAGCGGATATTTCTCGGCGTTTCCCCAGCACGTCATGCTCGCCACCCGGCTTCAGGGCGACCTGGACGTCTACCGGAAGTTCACCGAACGGGACCATGACGACGGGAACGTCGGCGAGGCGATGCTCGCCCACTGCCGCAATGCGGACTACTGCCTGCCGCCGACCATGTGTTATCACACCTTCCATCAGTACGCGGGGAAACGGCTGCCGTCGTCGGCCATGGTGGTCAGCGCCCGCGGAAAGTCGTTCCGGTACGAGGGCCGTTACCACGCATCGCTGGAGCGGCTCTGGGACTTCACGATCCGGGAGATCGTGTTCATGGGGGAACGCGACCAGGTCCTGGACCGCCGGGAGCGCTTCCTGCAACGTGCCATAGAGCTGGTGGACCGGTTCGGCCTTCGCGGACGCTGCGAGGTGGCCACGGACCCGTTCTTCGGCGCTGTGGACGGCGCGGAGCGGATTTCCGCGCAACGGCTGCTCGAACTGAAGTACGAGCTGCGTTTGGACATCGCCCCGGACGCCACCGTCGCCGTCGGGTCGTTCAATTTCCACGAGCAGCACTTCGGGAAGGCGTTCGACATCACCGGCCGTGACGGCGGACCGATCTGGACCGGGTGCGTGGGGTTCGGGCTGGAGCGGCTGGCCTACGCCTTCGTCTGCCAGCACGGGCTCGACGAGAGCGACTGGCCGGAAGGGTTGCACGGCGGCGAGAGCGGTCGCCCGCACGGGAGGGGAATCGATCGATGATCCACGCGGTCGGAGTCGTCGGCGCCGGCACCATCGGCACCGGAGTCGCCCATGCCTTCGCCGAGGCGGGGCACCCCGTCATCCTGGTCGACACTTCCGAGGAGGCGCTGAAGACCTCCAGGGAGACGATCGCGGAGAACGCCCGGCTGCTGCCCGTGGTGGCCGGCCGGCCCCCGGCGCGCACGCCCGGCGAGATCCTCGCACTGATCACGCCGACCACCGACCTGGACGACCTGCGCGGGGCCGGCTACGTGGTGGAGAACGTGACCGAGAAGTGGGCGGTCAAGAAGGACCTCTACCGCGCTCTGGACCGCGTCTGCGGGCCGGAGTGCGTACTGGCGGTCAACACGTCGGCCATCCCCATCACCAGGCTGGCGGGTCGCACGAGCCGACCGGACAAGGTGATCGGCAACCACTTCATGAATCCGGTTCCGATCATGCCGCTCGTCGAGGTCATCCGGGGCGTCCACACGAGCGACGCGACCCTTGAGGTGTCCCGGGCACTGCTGGCCGGCATCGGCAAGGAGACCGTGCTCGTGGGCGACTCCTCCGGTTTCGTCACCAACCGCGTGCTCATGCTCACCATCAACGAGGCGATATTCCTGCTGCACGAGCAGGTGTCCTCGCCCAAGGACATCGACCGCCTCTTCAAGAAATGCTTCGGCCACCGGATGGGGCCTATGGAGACCGCCGATCTCATCGGTCTCGACACGGTTCTCTATTCGCTGGAGGTCCTGCTGGACGAGTTCAAGGATCCGAAGTACCGGCCGTGCCCGCTGCTTCGCAGATATGTGGACGCCGGTCGGCTCGGACGGAAGACCGGACGGGGTTTCCATGTCTATGACCACGGCTGACGCCGGCTCGTATCGACGAGGAGGAGGGCAGGGACGCATGGACGGTGAACCCGGCGGGAACCCGCGGGCGCCCGAAGACGAGCGGGTGCTCGCCATGGTGCGGGAATTCGTGTTCCAGCACACCGGGGGAGTGCCGATCGCCGACGATGTCGACATCTTCGCCACCGGCTACGTCAGCTCCTTGTTCGCGGTGCAGATCCTCACCTGGGTCGAGCGCACCTTCGATCTCGCGGTGGCCGGCGACGATCTGGACATGGCGAATTTCCTGAGCGTCGATGCCATCACCCGGTTCGTGGTGGGGAAGCGCGCCGTCGCGTCGACCGGGACGATCGGAGGATGACTGATGGCCGGTCATGCCGGACGGGTCCCGTCCAGCGGTACGGATGCGGCCGCGGCCGACGGGAGGCCGAGCCTCATGCGGGTGGACGGCGTCGCCGACGCGGCCTCCGCGGGGACCTGGTTGGCGGACAACCGGGCGCAGATCCTTGCTGAGCTGCGCCGCCATGGGAGCCTGATGATCCGCGGACTCCCGATAGCGTCCCGTGAGCATTTCGTCGCGGCACGGGATGTGCTCCTCGACGACCACCTGGAACTTCCCCGGGAGGAGACGACCCCGCGAACCGGCTACGGGAACGGGATCTTCTCGGCCACCGATCTGCCCCCGGTGCAGCGCATCCGGTTGCACTGTGAGGACAGCTACAGCGTGGTGTTCCCGGGAATCCTGCTGTTCTGGTGCCTGGTTCCGCCTGAGCGGGGCGGTGCCACCACCCTGGGCGACACCCGCCGGGTCCTGTCCGCATTGCCCGCCGACCTGGTCGACCGGTTCAGACGTCGCGGCTGGATGATCGTCCGGAATTTCCAGGAGCATATGGGAATGCCGTGGCAGCAGGCTTTCGGCACGTCGGACCGCGCGGCCGTCGAAGAGTACTGCGACCAGTACCAACTGGGCTATGAGTGGCTGCCGGGCGACCGGCTGCGCACCAGCGGAGTCCGCTCGGCCACGGTCCGGCATCCGCTGACGGGTGAGGAGAGCTGGTTCAACCACGTCGCGGTGTTCAACGAGTGGACCCACGATCCCGAGACCCGGGAGATCCTGGTCGCCGCGTGCGGTCCGGACGGGCTGCCGCAGAACACCTACTACGGCGATGGCTCGCCGATCGATCCCGCGGACGTGGCCGTCATCAACCGGGCCTTCGACGAGGTGATGGTCCGCGAGAGCTGGCGGCGGGGCGATCTCGTGCTGGTGGACAACCTCCTGTGCAGCCATGGCCGCGAACCGTTCACCGGGGACCGCCGGGTGCTGGTCGCCATGGGCGAGCCGCGGCGGATGGCGGACTGCTCGCCCTCGGGGCCGATCGGTCCGGCGGCGGCGCGCGGATCAGGGGAGGAGTGATGGACGTGACGGTGAACGACCAGGCCATCGCCGGACTGGGACTGTCCGTCGCAGAGTCCGGGCCGCCGATCGCGCCGGCGGACGGGGCCACGTCCATGGCGGCCGCCTGCGAATGGCTGACCGAGCGGCGCGGTGCCTTGAGCGCGGCGCTGGCCCGACACGGATGTCTGCTGCTCCGGGGCCTGCCCATCGCGAGCGTCCACGACTTCGCCGAAGCGCGCGATGTGCTGCTCGACCAGAGGGTGAGCTACCGGGAGAAGGCGACACCGCGCAGCGACTACGGCGAGGGGGTCCTGTCGTCCACCGACCTGCCCAGCGCGCAGGTGATCCGGCTGCACAACGAGAACAGCTACACCCTGGACTTCCCCGGGATCCTGCTCTTCGGCTGCCTGGTCCCACCGGAGGAGGGCGGGGCCACCACCGTGGCCGACACCCGGGAGGTGCTCGCGCGGATCCCCCCGGAGCTGGCCGACCGCTTCCGGCGGCTGGGCTGGGTGCTCGCGCGCAACTACCGTGAACATGTCTCCCTGCCCTGGTCGACGGCCTTCGGGACTTCCGACCGCGCCCGGGTGGAGGACTACTGCCGTCGCAGCTCCATCGGATACAGGTGGCTGCCCGACGGCGGGCTGGCGACGACGCAGCGGCGGGCGACGACCATCCACCATCCGGTGACGGGCGAGGAGGTGTGGTTCAACCACATCGCCTTCTGGAACCAGCACTCTCTCGACCCCGAGATCCGGGACGTGCTCCTGAGCAGCTACGGACCGGACGGGCTCCCCTTCGACACGTTCTACGGCGACGGCTGCCCCATCGACGCCGAGGACGTCGCCGCGCTGAACGCCGCGTACGACGGCGCCCAGCGCCGGGAGCCGTGGCGGGCGGGCGACCTGCTGCTGGTCGACAACATCCTGTCCTGCCACGGCCGCGAGGCCTTCCGCGGCGATCGGAAGATCCTCGTCGCGATGGGCGAGCAGGTCAGTCTGGCCGACTGCCGGCCCACGGTGGAACCCGCTCCCGACCCGGTCGCCGGCTGAGTCCGTCGGCCCGCGGGCCGACGAGCCGGTCGATCGCCACTCGCTCTCCCAGTCCCCCCGAAGGTGGGTTACCGATGCGCCCCGACCAAATCGAACGGATCTGCCGGCTGACACCGCTGCAGGACGGGATGTTCTTCGAGGCGCTGCGCAAGCAGGACTCCGGCGAGACGATCTATCAGCTCTGCCTGCGGCTGGAGGGCCCTCTCAGCCCGTCGCTCCTGCGGGAGTCCTGGCGCGCGGTCCTGCGCCGGCACCCGATCCTGCGCACCTCGTTCCATTACGAGCGGCTGGACCTGCCGGTGCAGGTGGTGAGCCGTGACGCGGATCCCGCATGGCGGGAGTCGGACTGGCGAGGAACGCCCGCCGATGAGATCGAGCAGCGGCTGAACGCCATGCTCGACACGGACCGGACCCGTCCCTTCGAACTCGGGCAGGCTCCGCTGATGCGCCTGGAGGTGGTCCGGGTCGCCGACGAGGCGTGGTGGTTGATCTGGTCCTACCACCACCTCCTGCTGGACGGATGGTCGACCTATCTCGTGCTCGACGACGTGTTCGGCTGGTATCGGGAACTCGCCGCCGGACGGCTGCCCGAGCGGCGGGAGCCGAGACCGTTCTGGGAGTACGTCGCCTGGACCCAGCGGCAGGATCTCGGGAAGGCCGAGCGGTTCTGGCGCGATCGCCTCGCCGGATTCACCTCGCCCACGCCGATCGGCGAAGCGCCCGTTGATCTCCCGGACCGGGACGGGCCGGAGTTCGGCGAAGTCCACGCGACCCTGCCCGCGGAGGTGTTCTCGGGTCTGGAGGCGCTGGCCCGGACGCGGCGGCTGACCCTGGGCACGGTGGTCCAGGCGGCGTGGGCGTTGACGCTCAGCCGGTACAGCCGGCGAGAGGACGTCGTGTTCGGCTCGGTGGTCTCCGGCCGTCCCCCCGAGTTCGCCGGCGTGGACGACATGGTGGGGCTGTTCATCAACGTCCTCCCGGTCCGGGCCCGGGTCCCCGGAGACGCCGCGCTCGCCGATTGGCTGACCGATCTCCAGGCGCAGCTGGCCGACGGCCGGGAGTACGACTACAGCCCGCTGGCGCACGTCCAGCGATGGAGCGAGGTACCGCGCGGCACCGCGCTGTTCGAGAGCCTGGTCGTCTACATCAACTATCCGGTGCGGCCCAGCTGGACCGACGGGGGGACGGTCAGGGTCGCCGACCTGCGGGTCATCCAGCAGCCGCACTATCCCCTGCACCTGACGGCCGTACCCGACCAGGGGCGGTTGCGGATGGTCCTCGGCTACGACCCGGCGCGCTTCCGGCGGGGCACGGTCGAGCGCGTCCGCGACCTGGTGGTGGAGATCCTCACCATCGCCGCCACCGATCCCGAACGCCGCGTCGGCGAACTGCCGGGGTGGCCGGAACCCGGCGGGCGGGCCGCCGCGGACGACGCGGTCACCGCGACCGGCGTTCCGGCCTCCGGACGGGCCCTCGATCGGCTGACCGGCCAGTGCCGGCGCACCCCGGACGCGCCGGCGGTCATCTGCGGCGATCTCACGCTGACGTACGGGGAGCTGGATCGTCGAGCCGAACGCCTCGCCGATGAGCTGCGCCGCTCCGGGGCCGGCCCCGTCGCCGTCGTGCTGGGCCCGTCCGCGGAGCTGGCGGTCGGCCTGCTGGCCGTGATCAGAGCCGGCGGTACGATCCTGCCGCTCGACCCGGATGACGGCCCGGAGCGGATTCGCGCCGCGGTGGGCGCCGCCGGTGCCACGCTGGCGCTCTGCGACGGCTCCGGCGCCGACCGGCTGGCCGAGATCGACCGGCCGGTCGCGACCGACCGGCTGACGGTGGACGGCGACCTGCGCCTCCTGCGTCTGGGGGAGGCGGAGTACCCGGGCGCGAGGCCCGATACCGGGCCCACCCCGGCGGGGGGCACGGCGGACGCCTCCCTCGCGGCGCGCTGGGCTGTGCTGGGGCATGACGCGCGGGAGCCGGCGGCCACCCTGATCAGGTACGACGCGCTGGCAGAGCTGCTGCACTGGATGGGCGAACACTTCCCCCTGTCCGCCGGGGACCGCGTCGCGCACCTGCGCTCGCCCGGTTCGGCGGAGTCGGTCCGCGACGTCCTCTGGACGATGTCCTCCGGTGCGGCGCTGGTTCTCTTGCCGCCCGCTGCCCGGTCGTCTGCCGGGGCGGCCCCGGACGTCCCCGAAGAGGTCCTCGCCGAGAACGAGGTCACCGTTGCCGTCATTCCCGGCTCGCCACCGGACTCGTCCACCGTGGCATCCGCCCTCGGGCGGTGCCGCTCGCTGCGCCTCGTCTTCGCCCCCGGCCCGCTGCCGACGGCGTCGCGGCTTGAACTCACCCAGGCGACCGGAGCGGATCTGGTGGAGGAGTACCGTTTCCCCGATCCGGTGCCCCAGAGCTCGTTCTGGCACGCCGGGACGGGGGAACTGCTCGCGGCGCCGGTCGCGGCGCGCCGCCGCGGCCATGCGCGGGTCCTGCCGTCCCCGGCCGACGCCGGCGGCCCCGTGCCGGCGAGGAACGCAGGCGCCCGGCAGTGGGCGGCGGAGGCGGCGCTGGCCGGGCATCCCGGCGTACGGGACGCGGCGGTGACCGTGGGAACGGGGCCCTCCGGCGAACCACGGCTCACCGCGTATGTCGTCCCGGCCGGCGACTCCGCGCACGGCACGCCGGACGCCGCGGAGCTGGCGGAGTTCCTCACGCGCCGGCTGCCGGCACGGCTGGTGCCGGCGACGTTCGTCCCGCTCGCCGACATGCCGACGGCCCGGGACGGGCAGCCGGACGTGGCCGCCCTGCCGGCACCGGAGGACGACGGCGGGCGGGACGCCCCGCCCGTGGCGTCGCCGGCCGCCGTGATGGCGGAGGTCCTGACGGGCATCTGGGCACAGGTCTTCGACCGCGCCCCCGGCCTCGACGAGGACTTCTTCGACCTCGGCGGTCACTCGCTCCTCGCGATCAAACTGGTGTCGCGGATCCGCTCGGCCGTGGGCGTGGACTTCACCCTCAACGACCTGTTCGGCGACCCCACGGTGATCGGCACGGCGCGCGCCGTGATGGCGGCGCTGCGCTCCGGGGACACGCTGGAGCCGGAACGGGCGATTCCGAGGTGCGACCGGACCGGACCGATTCCGGCGTCCTTCGCCCAGGAGCGCCTGTGGATCCTGGACCGGCTCGGAGGCGCGGCGCGGCACGACAACATCCTGCTGCCCTGCCGGCTGCGCGGGCCGCTGGACGTGCCGGCGTTCCGGGCCGCGCTCGCCGCGGTCATGGAGCGGCACGAGATGCTGCGGACCTGCCTGGGCGAGATGGACGGACGTCCGGTCCAGGTCGTCCACGGGTCGGTGGAACCGCCGCTCGCCGTCAGCGACCTCTCGTCCCTCCCGCTGCCGGAGGCCGAGCGCGGAGCGCGCACGATGCTGGAAGAGGACAGCGCCCTGCGCTTCGACCTGTCGGCCGCCCCGCTGTTCAAGGTCCGGGTCGTCCGGCTGAACGACGACGACCACGTGATCGGCATCTGCCTGCACCACGTGGCGATCGACGGCTGGTCGACCGGCGTGCTCTTCCGCGACCTGGGCGAGTACTACCAGAGGTTCGTCACCGGACAGGCGGCGGCGCTCACGCCGCTGTCGGCGCAGTACGCCGACTTCGCGACCTGGCAGCGCCGGCGGCTGACCGGCGAGCCGCTCGACGAACTGCTGCGGTACTGGACCGGGGAGCTCAGGGACGCGCCGGAGCTGCTCGAACTCCGGCCCGGGCGGCCGCGTCCGACGGAACGTTCCTACGAGGGCGGCCGGTGCGACGTCGACCTCACGCCCGACGACCTCCGGATCGTGCGCGGCCTGGCCCGGCAGGAGGGCGGCACGCTGTTCATGGTCCTGTTCGCGGCGTTCGCCGTCCTGGTGGCCCGGCGCGCCGGCCGGCGCGAATTCGTCATCGGGGTGCCGGTGGCGGGCCGCTCCCACCCGGATCTGGAGGATCTCGTCGGGTTCTTCGTCAACACCCTCCCGTTACGTCTCGACCTCTCCGGGGAACCGACGTTCCGCCGCCTTCTCCAGCATGTCCGGCGGGTCCATCTGGGCGCCCTCGCCCACGAGGATCTGCCGTTCGAGAGGCTGGTCAGCGAGCTCGGACCGGACCGCGCCACGGACCGCTTCCCGCTGGTGCAGGTGGCGTTCAACTTCCAGAACGCGCCGTTCGCGCCCCCGCGGTTCGGGGAGGTGGAGGCCACCCCGTTCGAGACCGAGCACGAGGTGGCCCGCTTCGACCTGGTCGCCGAGCTCTACGAATGGCAGGACGGCGTGCACTGCATGTTCCACTACTCGGCCGATCTGTTCGAACCGGCGTTCGTGGAGCAGCTCGCCGACGAGTACCTCGACCTGGTGCGGCGCCTGACCGCCGAACCGGACGGCCTGGTCTTCGCCACCGCGGACGGTGCCGCGGACGTGCCCGCACAGGTGCGGCAGGCGTTGGACACCTCAAGCGTGAACCGGCTGCGAGCCCTGTCGGGTCAGGGCTGAGGCCGCGGCGAGCCGATGGGAGGACCGTGATGACGACGCAGGGGCCGGTGAAGTACGGCGACGCGACCGGCGCGCGACCGGGCCGGGTCGCGGACGTCTTTCCGCTGACCGCCTGGCAGCAGGTGGCGCTGCTGGCCGATCCCGGCCGGACCGGCGAGGTGAGCGTCGCGTTCGAGGGCCCGTGGGACAGGCCCGCGCTCATCCGCGCGCTCGCCGATCTGGTCAGGCGCCATCCCGTACTGCGCAGCACGGTCGACCTGCCGCCGTCCGGCGGACCGGTGCACCTGGTGCATCCGGCCCCGGCCACGGACCCGGCCGAGCTCGCCCTTGACGGCCGGCCGCGAACGCGGGCCGAAGGCGGCGAGGTCGCCGATCTGCCGACCGGCCCGCTCGGCCTGCCCGCTTCCTCGTGCTGCACGGTGCGGCGATCGTCCGGTGGCGGGGTGGAGGTCTCGCTTCGGCTCGCCGGGCCGATGCTGGACAGGCGCAGCGGCGCGCTGCTCACCACCGCCCTGCTTCGCGGTTACGCGGCAGAGCTCCGCGGTCGGCGGTCCGCGGACGCGCCGCCGGTGACCGGGATGCGCGACATGGTCGCCGCGGAGTGGGGCGCCGTCACGGCCGAAGCGACGAGGTACTGGCGGCGAACGCTGGACCGGGCCGCGGACGGCCTGGCCTGGCGGACGCCCGACGTCTGGGGAACACCCGACGCGACGGTCGCGCGGGGCGTTCCCGCGGTGGCGGCCCTGGCCCCCGACCTGGTGGCGCGGCTGCGGCGGACCGCCCTGATGCTGGGGACCTCCGGGGACGCGCTGCTGCTGGCCGCCTACCTGCGCGTGCTCGCCCTGATCGCCGGCACCGGCACGGCGGGGGCATGGCTGCTCGACGACGCGCGGGGACCAGCGGGCATCGACGGAGAGGCTCTGGGAGACTTCCGCTCCTTGCTGCCGGTCTCGATGTGCTGCGATGTCCCGACCTGGGCGTCGCTCGTGGAGCGGACGGGCGCCGCACTGGCGGCCCACCGGCCGTACCGGCTCTTCCCGGTGGCCGAACTCGTCGACACGGGCTCGGTCCCGGGTGCGCTGTTCGAGTACTGCGAGATGCCGCCCGCCGCTCGACCGCCGGCCGGCGAACTGCCGGGCGCGGTCGACCGCACCGTCACCGACTCTCCCGTCGCGCCACTGACCCTCACCGTGGAGGACGCCGCCGAGACCGGCGGCATGACCCTGCGGCTGTTCCGGCACGGCGGCGACCCCGCCGAGATCCTCGGCTACTACCTGCGTGCGCTGACCGAGATCACCGTCGACGCGGAACGCGATCCCCGCTCCAGCGCCCCGCTGCTCGGTCCCGTCCCCGCCGGATCGGTGTCCCTACGGCCCGCCGAGCCGGCGCCTCCCTCGTCCGCGGCCGCCGAAGACCCGGTCACACTCCACGGACTCATCGCCCGGCAGGCGGCCCGCACCCCGGACGCGCCCGCGGTCATCGACGGGGACACTGTGATCGGCTACGCCGAGCTGTACGAGCGGGCGACCGACCTGGCCGACCGGATCCGAACGGCCGGCGTGGCGCCGCAGAGCCTGGTCGGAGTGCACGTGCCGCCCGGGGCCGACCTGGTCGTCGCACTGGTCGCGGTGCTGGCCGCGGGCTGCGCGTTCCTCCCCCTGGACGTCCGGTATCCGCGGCGCCGCTGCGAGTTCGCGCTCGGCGACGCCGATGCCGACCTGCTGCTGACCCGCTCGGACGCGGCGGACCGGCTCGACTTCGCCGGGCCCACGCTGATCCTCGACCGGCAGGGCGGCGGCCCCGAGGGGCGGCGGTCCCCGCTGGATCGGATACCGCCGGAGTTCCCCGCCTACGTCCTCTACACCTCCGGCTCCACCGGCCGCCCCAAGGGCGTGGTGATGCCGCACAGCGCGGCGGTGGAGCAGATGCGGTGGGCGGTGGAGGCCTTCGGGCTGCGGCCCGGCGACCGGGTGGCGCAGCGGACGCCCGTCGCCTTCGACGCCGCGCTGTGGGAGTTCTTCGCGCCGCTGAGCTGCGGAGCGGCCGTCGTCACCGTCCCATCGGGGGCCGACCGGGACATCGCGGCCCTGGAGACGGTCCTCACGGAGGGCGCCGTCACCGTCCTGCAGGTGGTGCCGAGCCTGCTCGCCGTGCTGGCCGAGAGTTCCACGCTCACCCGGTGCCCGGAACTGCGGCTGCTGTGCTGCGGCGGTGAGGCGCTGCCGCAGCGCCTGGCGGACGCGGTGATCGGCGACACCGGAGCCACGCTGCTGAACCTCTACGGCCCGACCGAGACCTGCGTCGACGCCACCTGGTGGCGGGCGGAGGCCGGGGCGCCGGGGACGACCGTGCCGATCGGGCGCCCGGTCACGGGTGTGCGGCTGTACCTGCTGGACGAGCTGGGCGAACCGGTCCCCCCTGGAACCCCCGGCGAGATCTTCATCGGCGGCGCCCAGCTGGCGTGGGGCTACCGGGGCCGCGCGGGCGAGACCGCCGAACGGTTCGTGCCGGACCACCTGTCCGGCCGGCCCGGAGACCGGCTCTACCGTACCGGGGACCGCGCCCGCCGCCTGCCCGGTGCGGAGCTGGAGTTCCTCAACCGGACCGATGACCAGGTCAAGGTCCGTGGTGTGCGGACCGAGCCGGGCGAGGTGGAGGCGGCGCTGGCCGACCATCCGCGAGTACGGCACGCCGCTGTCGTCCCCTACCGGGACGGAGCCGGGGAGGCGTCGGACGGCGTCACGCTGACGGCGTTCGTGTCCTGGGCAGGCGGCCCGCCGGCCGAGGACGAGGACGCGGTCGCCGAACTGCGGGACCACCTGCGTGGACGGATTCCCGAGGCGATGGTGCCGACCACGTTCATCACCCTGTCGGACCCGCCGCTGCTGCCCAACGGAAAACTCGACCGCCGGCGGCTCCGGACCATCGACGCCGCCGGAAACGGCGAGAGGTACCGGCCGCCGGCCGAGCCCGTCGAGGAACGGCTCGCGTCCGGCTTCGCCGAGGTGCTCGGCCTGGACGCGGTGGGGAGGTCCGACGACCTGGTCTGGCTGGGAGCCCGCCCGCTGCGGGCACTGCGGCTCGCCGCGCGGGCCGCCCGGGAGGCCGGCGGCCCCGTTTCGGCCGCCCACGTCCTCAGCCGGCCGACGGTCTCCCAGCTGGCGGAGGCCGTCGAACCCGACCGACGCCGAGGCCCATCGTGATCAGCCCGGATCATCTCATTCGCCGGTCCCAGGAGGCATCATGACCGTTCGACAGGACACCCGGCCGCACACGCTCGCGGGGAGCCGGCTGCGTCCGGCGATCTCCTTCGAGGACGAGCGGTTCCTCATGTTCGTCCTCGACGAGATGGCCGACGACTACGAGCAGCGGTACGACGACGTCATCCGGCTCACGCTCGGCAAGTCCGAGCTGCCGCCGGAACCGCCCATCATCGCGGCCATGCTGGACGCGGCGCAGGACTACGGCAAGGCGAGTCTGGTCTACCCCGGGGGGCTTCCGCAGCTGCGCCGCCGGCTGTCCGCCGAGTACCAGAGTCGCTACGGCGTCGAGGTGCCGGCCGAACGTTTCGTCGTGAGCGTGGGCACCAGCATGGCGTTCCGGAATCTCACCCAGCTGCTCGTCGGCCCGGGCGACGAGGTGGTCGTGCCCCTGCCCTACTACCCGCTCTACCCGTTCACCGCACGACTGGCCGGCGCCGGGGTCCGGCATTACCGCGTCGACCTCGACACGCTCCAGGTGGACATGGACTCGCTGGCCGAGGCGATCACCGAACGGACCCGCATCGTGGTGGTCAACTCCCCCGGGAACCCGCTGGGGAACGTCGTCGATCCCGCAGCCTTCCGGCGGATCGACGAGATCGTCGCCGGTCGCGCCGTGCTGATCGCCGACGAGATCTACAACAACGTCCACTTCGACGACGAACCGTATTCGGCCATCGCCCTGGCGGACGAGATGACCAGTCCGCTGGTCGTGACGAACGCGTTCTCCAAGGCTCACCGGATGTACGCGCGGCGGGTCGGCTACGCCATCGTCCCGGACGAGCTGGTACGCCCGCTCACCGTCATCCAGCACCACACCCTTCTCACCACCGACCCGGTGCCGCAGTTCGGCGCCATCGCGGCGCTCGACCACCAGGACGGCGTGCGCTCGCTGACCGGGCGCTACGGCGCCCGGCGCGATCACACGCTGGAACGCTTCGGCGAGGTCCCCGCGGTGCGGGCCGTTCCGTCCCGGGGCAGCTTCTATCTGACCCTCGACTGCGCCGAGTACCTGCGCCGGCACGACATCCCGGGTTCGCTCGCCCTGGCCGAGCACATCATGCGGACGACGCGGGTGGCGACCGTGCCCGGCTCGGACTTCGGCTTGCCGGACACGCTGCGGCTCTCCTACACGTCCGCCCGCTACGAGGAGGGCATCGACCGTCTGGCCGGCTTCTTCACGGGAGTCCCCCCGGAAATCGATGCCGTCGTCGATGCCGATGTCGACGCCGACGTCGTGCCACGAGGTTGAGGGACCGGCGATGACGCCGCCGGTACCCGCGGCCGGCGCCGCCGGCACGGACCATCTGCGGTGGCAGTGCTCGCGGTGCGCCGCCTTCTCACCGGTCGGCGACCTGCGCTACGCCTGCACCCGGTGCCGGTGGTCCGGCAGGCTGACCCTGGTCATCGACTACGAGCGGATCGGCGCCGGCCGGCCGCCCGCCGACGTGCTGCTCACCGACGAGCACTCCCTCTGGCGGTACGCCCGCCTCCTGCCCCTCGGCGCGGGTGGAGGCGGTGCCCGCCGGGTCAGGTCCCGGTACGTGGCGGGCTGGACCCCGATGCACCGGGCCGACCGGCTCGCCCACCGGCTGGGGCTGGGCCGACTGTGGATCAAGGACGAGGCCGGCAACCCGTCCGGCGCCCTCAAGGACCGGGCCAGCGTCGTCGCGGTCGCCGACGCGCTCGACCGCGGCCGCAACGTGATCGCCACGGCGTCCTCGGGCAACGCGGGGGCCGCGCTCGCCGGAGCGGCCGCGGCGGTCGGACTGCGGTGCGTGGTCTTCGTTCCCCGCGGCACGCCGCCGGCGAAGGTCACCCAGATCAGCCGGTACGGGGCGCGGGTCCTGGTGGTCGACGGCGACTACGACGCCACCGTCCGGCTGAGCACGGCGGCGTGCCGGCGATGGGGTTGGTACTGCCGGAACACCGCGTACAACCCGTGCACCGCCGAGGGCAAGAAGACCGCCGCTCTGGAGATCGTCGAGCAGCTCGGCTGGTCCGCGCCGGACGCGGTGGTGGCACCCGTGGGGGACGGGAACATCCTGGTCGGCCTGTACCGGGGGCTGTGCGACGCCCGGGCGATGGGCTGGATCGATCGCATGCCGCGCCTGATCGGGGTGCAGGCCGCCGCCTCGCCGGCGGTTCACCGCGCCTGGGCGCGGGGCGCCGCGGACGTCCGCCCGGCGCCGGCGGGCACGCGCGCCGAGAGCATCAACGTCGGGGAGCCGCAGGACGGATTCCGGGCGTTGGCGGCGGTGCGGAACACCGCGGGACTCATGGCCGCGGTGGAGGATGAGGAGATATTCGCCGCGGTCGACTGGCTCGCCGCGGAAAGCGGCGTGTACGCCGAGCCGGCCAGTGCGGCCGGGGCCGCCGCACTGCCCGCGCTGGTGGCGCGGGGAGAACTCGGGAGTGCGGACCATGTCGTCCTGCTCAACACCGGCAGCGGCCTGAAAACCGCGCCTTCCGCGAACGGTGGAAGCGCGATCCCGGTGGCGGCCGACCTGCACGCCGTCGCCGCCCTCGGCATGCCCGACGCGCTGGACGCCGATAGTGAAGTTGACCTTGACGAGCTAGAACAACAATGGTAACGGAACGACTTCCCGGTATCGCATGTCACCGGTTTGTGGGACATGAAATACAAACGTGATCCACAGAATATGGAGGCTGTGCGAGCCACTCGGCGCGGCACCGGCGCACCCAATGCGCGGAAGCGAGGAGGGCCACCAGAACATGGATGACCGGGAATTCGAAGCCGGGTTTCCGCGCGACCCCCGCGCTGCCGCCATTCCGCTGACTCCGGCGCAGCGCCGGCTCTGGCGGCTGCAGGGAGGCCCCCGGGTGGGCCCGTACACGACGACGTGCACCGTGCACCTGACCGGAAGCCTGGACGTCGGCCACCTCGCCGCGGCGGCCGAGGCCGTCGCCGCCCGCCGCACCGAGCCGCGGCTGGTGTTCTCCTCCGACGGTGGCTCCGCGAACGGTGGTCCCGCGACGGCCCGGCCGGGTCCCGTCCAGACGGTCGCCGCCCGGCCCCGGGTCACGTTCCGCCGCCGCGACCTGGTGGACCGTGCCGGGCGCGCGGCCGAACCGGCGGGACGCGCGGCCGAGGTGGAACACCGGGCTCCGCTGACCGAGGGCGCCGAACTCGACGTCCTCGTCGAACGGCTGGCCGAGGACCGTCACGCGGTCACCTTCTCACTGCCGGCCATCTGCGCCGATGGCCCGACGATGCGGAGCCTGGCCCATGAGGTCGTCGAACGCGCGGCGGGCCGAGCCCCCCGCGCCGCGTCCGGGCTGCCGTTCGACGGCGTGGCCGCCTGGTGGAGCGAGATGGCCGAACTGGCGGAGGGGGCGACGGCCCGGGAGTTCTGGCGCTCTCGCTGCGCCGGGTGGGATCAGCCGGTAGAGCTGCCGGGGCAGCGCAAGCACCGGCCCGGGCCGTTCCGTCCTGAGGCGCTGACCGGTTTCCTTCCTCCCGCCGAGACCATGGCGCTCCGCCGCCGGTGCTCCTCGCCGAAGGAGGCGCGCGGCTGGCTGCTGGCCTGCTGGCAGGTGCTGCTGCGACGGACGACCGGCGCCGGCGCCCTGGTCGTCGGCGTGGCGACGGACCTGCGCCGGCACGAGGAGCTGCGGGGCTGCTCCGGGCCGTTGACCGTCAGCCTGCCCGTGCGCCTCGACCGGTCGCTCGACGCCGCCGTCTCGGCGGCCGCCTCCGAGGCGGCCGAGCAGGTCGAGGCGGGCGACGCGCACGCCGAGTGGTTCAGCTGGGAGCGCTGCGTCTCACCCGCCGCACCCGGCCGGCCGCCGTGGTTCCCGATCGGCTTCGACTTCGACGCCGCGCACTGGCCCGCAGGCCACGCCGACGCTGAGACCGGCGCCGGTCCGGCCGAGTCGTACGGTCACCACGACAGGTTCCTGGTCCGCCTGTCCTGCCAGGGCATCGGCGAGCGGATGCGGTTCACCCTCGGGTACGACGGCGACGCGTTGCCGCGTTCTGCCGCGGGGCAACTGATGGAGTCCTTCCTCGCGGTGGTGACCGATTCGCTGGACCGTCCCGGCAGCGCCTGCCGGGACCTGGACCTTCTGGGGGCGGGAGGACGACGGCTGCTCCTGCGATCGGGCGGAGACCGGGAGAGCGTCCCGCCCCGGACGTGCCTCGCGGAGCTGGTGGCGGAGCAGGCCGCGCGGCGGCCCGAGGACGTGGCCGTGGTGTGCGGCACGCGGCGGCTGACCTACGGCGAGCTGGAACGGCGGGCCAACCGGCTGGCCCACCACCTGCGCGCGCTCGGGGCCGGTCCGGAGGTGCGGGTGGGCGTCTGCCTGCATCGTTCGATCGAACTGGTCGTCGCACTGCTCGCGGTCGCCAAGTCGGGCGGGGCCTATGTTCCGGTGGATCCGGACCATCCCGGCGAGCGGATCTCCTACGTGCTCGGTGACGCCGGCGTGCGCATCCTCGTCACCTCCGGCCGGGCGAGCGAGCGGACACCCGCGGGATCGGATCTGCGGACGGTGCGGCTGGACGAGGACGCGGCGGCGATCGACCGGTGGCCTGCCGAGGCGCCGCCGCCGAACACGGTGCCCGGCAATCTGCTCTATGTCATCTACACCTCCGGTTCGACCGGACGGCCCAAAGGGGTGATGGGCACCCATGCCAATCTCGTCCGGTTGCTGACCTCCGCTCAACCATGGTTCTCCTTCGGACCTGATGACATCTGGACGCTGTTCCACACCGTCACGTTCGACTTCGCGGCCTGGGAGCTCTGGGGCGCACTGGTGAATGGCGGCCGATTGGTCGTCGTGCCGACGGCCGTAACGCGTTCACCGGATAAATTCCGCGCCCTGCTGGTGCGGGAGCGGGTGACCGTGCTCAACCAGACGCCGGGGGCCTTTCGCAACCTGCTGGCCGCCGAGGACGCGGACGCCACCGGGGGGCGGCTGGCACTGCGCGTGGTGGTGTTCGGCGGTGAAGCCCTCATGCCCGGCATGCTCAGCGGCTGGTTCGCCCGCTACGGCGACCGGGCCCCGCGGCTGGTCAACATGTACGGCATCACCGAGACCACGGTGCACGCGACGTACTACCCCCTTTCCCCGGCCGACGTCCCCGTCACCGCGACCGATTCCGCGGAGGCGACGGATTCTCCGTCCTCCGAGCGCAGCCCCATCGGAGTTCCGCTACCGGATCTGAGCGCCTACGTCCTCGACAAAGAACTGCATCCCGTGCCTCCGGGTGTGGTGGCGGAGTTGTTCGTGGGTGGTGCTGGTCTGGCGCGCGGGTATTTGGGGCGGCCGGGGTTGACGGCGGAGCGGTTTGTGCCTGATTTGTTTGGGGGTGGTGGTTCGGGTGGGCGTTTGTATCGGACTGGGGATCTGGTGCGGTGGTCGGTTGATGGTGGTCTGGAGTTTGTGGGGCGTGTTGATTTTCAGGTGAAGGTGCGGGGTTTCCGGGTGGAGTTGGGGGAGGTGGAGTCGGTGTTGGGGGGGCATCGGGGGGTGCGTGATGCGGTGGTGGTGGCTCGGTCTGGTGGTGGGGGTGGGGCGGTTCGTCTGGTGGCGTATGTGGTGGCTTCGGGGGAGGGGGGTGGGGTGGGTGTGGAGGAGTTGCGGGAGTTCGTGGGTTCGCGGTTGCCGGAGTACATGGTGCCGGGGGTGTTCGTGTGGCTGGGTTCGTTGCCGTTGACGGTGAACGGGAAGGTGGATCGGGAGAGGTTGCCGGTTCCGGAGGGGGAGCGTCCGCGGTTGGGGCAGCGGTTCGTGGAGCCGCGGACGTCGGCCGAGCGGGTTCTGGCGGGGTTGTGGAGTGAGGTTCTGGGTGTTTCCCGGATCGGGGTCCACGACAACTTCTTCACCCTCGGCGGAGACTCGATCACCAGCATCGTGGTGATGTCGCGGGCCGCCCGCCGCGGGCTGCGGATCACTCCCTGGCAGTTCTTCGAGAACCAGACCGTCGCCGGGCAGGCCCAGGTGGCGGTGCCGGTGGTGGCCGTCGAAGACCGGGCCGATCCGGCGGCGCCGGTCGTCGGTCCCGCGCCGCTGACGCCCGTCCAGCGCTGGTTCTTCGACCAGGAGTTCTCCCATCCCGGCCACTACAACCAGGGGTGGCTCTTCCGCGTCCCCGCGACGGTGGACGCCGATCGGCTCGCCGCCGCGATCACGGGCCTGCTGGAACGGCATGATGCGCTCCGGCTGCGGTTCCCGCGGGACACCCGGGCGGCCGGAGGCCGCCGGGCGGAGTACACCGCGCCGGAAGCGACCGCGGCGTCCGCCGCGTTCCGCCGCGTGGACCTGTCCGGCTCGGCGCAGTGGGAACCCGCACTCGCCCGCGTCCTCGCCGACGCCCAGGAGATCGACATCGAACGGGACCCGCCGCTGCGGGCGCTGCTGATCGAGGGCGGCCGGGAGGACCGGCGGCGCCTCGCGCTGATCGCCCACCATCTCGTCATCGACGCGGTCTCCTGGCGGATCCTCCTCGACGACCTGCGCGGCGCGTACCGGCGGCTCGCCGAAGACGGCGAAGCCGGGATCGACGGCGCCACGACATCCTTCGCGGCCTGGGCGCGCGCTCTCACCGAACTCCCCGGCGCGGTGGCCGCCGACCTGGACTTCTGGCGCGCCCAGCGCCCCTCCGGACGGTGGGCGGTGCCCCTCGACCACCAGGCGGAGGGCGCCGGAACGTACGGCGACGCCGAGCACGTCGACGGGCTCCTCGGCGTCGAGGAGACGACGGCCCTGCTGCGCGACCTGCCGGCGATCCACAACAGCCGCGTCGACGAGGTCCTGCTCACCGCGCTCGCCCTGGCGATGACCACGACGTTCGGCACCACCGGGCTGTACGTCGACGTGGAGGGGCACGGCCGGGAGCAGCACCTCGTGGAGGGCGCGGACCTGTCCCGCACGGTCGGGTGGTTCACGGTGATCGCTCCGCTGCTGCTGCGCCTGCCGGACGGCTCGGCCCCGGGCGAGGCTCTCGCCGCCGTCAAGGAGCAGCTGCGCGCCGTCCCGCACGGCGGTCTCGGCCACGGCATCCTGCGCCATCTCGACCCGGTGCGGGGTCAGGCGCTGGCCGGACCACCGGCTCCCCAGCTGAGCTTCAACTACCTCGGCCGCTTCGACGTGAACGCCGAGACGCGGACGGCGCGGTCGTCCGGCGATCACCTGTACCTGGCCTCCGCTCCCGAGCCGATGCCCCCGCCGCAGCATCCCGGCAACCGCCGGACGCACCTGCTGGACGCCACCGCCGCCGTGGTCGACGGCCGGCTCCGCATCCGCGTCGGCTACAGCCGCGCTCACCACGACCGGGCGACCATCGACCGGCTGACCGGCGAGGTGGTCGCCCGGCTGGGCGAACTGATCGACCACTGCGGGCGTTCGGGCGGGACGCGGTTCCACACGCTGCTCGACAAGGCGCTGGCCCTGGCGCCGACGGCCACGGCCGATGTGACGGAGGCGCGACCCGATGAGTGAGACCGTGGGACCGGTGCAGCGGCAGCGGCCGTCGGCGGCCGAGGTCATCGAGGACATCCATCCGCTGTCCCCCCTGCAACAGGGACTGCTGTTCCACACGTTGCGCGAGGCCGGCTCGGCGGTCTACCTCAGCCAGACCACGGCCTTGCTGTCCGGGCTCGATCCGGTCGCCTTCCGGCGGAGCTGGGAGCAGACGGTGGCCTGGCACCCGGCCCTGCGTTCGGCCTTCCTGTGGGAGGGCGCGGACGAGCCGGTCCAGGTGGTCTACCGGAGACTGCCCGTCCGTTTCCACACGCAGGACTGGCGCGGCCTGCCGCCCGAGGTCGGGCAACGGCGCCTCGCCGACTTCCTCTACCGGGACCGTAACGAGCCGTTCCAGCTGTCCCGTGCGCCGCTGGCCCGTTACGCGCTCCTGCGGCTCGGCGAGGACGACTACCAGTTCGTCTGGACGTACCACGCCATCCTGCTCGACGGCTGGAGCACGGCGATGGTGATGCGGGACCTGGTCCGGCACGGTGCGGCGACCCGCGCCGGCGATGTGGTGCCGTCGCCCGACCGGGCGCCGTACCGGGACTTCGTCGAATGGACGCGCCTGCGCGACCACGACGACGCCCAGCGCCACTGGCGCCGGACGCTGCGCGGTTTCACGAAGCCGACGCCACTGCCGGTCACCGGGCCCGGCGGCTCCGACCGCGCTGGCCGGACGGGGGTGGCCGAGCACACCGCGCTGCTCTCGCCGGCGGAGACGGAACGCGTCAGCGCGGCCGCCCGGGCCTACCGGGTTCCGCTCGGCGTCATCGTCCAAGGGGCGTGGGCGCTGGCGCTGATGCGGTACGCCGGGGTCGACGACGTCGTCTTCGGCCAGGTCGTCTCGGGGCGCGGCGGCGGCCTTCCCGGAGTGCAGGACATGGTGGGGCTCCTGACCAACACCGTTCCGGTCCGTGTGGCGGCGAGGCCCGGCGACCGGGTGGGGGCGTGGCTGCGCGGGCTCCACGCGCGCCAGTCCGCCGCTCTGGAGTACGAGCACACCCCGCTGTCCCAGGTGCAGCGGTGCAGCGAGCTGTCCGGCGGGCAGGAGCTGTTCCAGACCGTGCTGGTCGTCCAGAACTACCCGAGGCTGGACGAGACCGGGCAGATCGACCCCGGATACCGCGTCAGCGGCCTGCACGGGTTCGAGACCACCCATTACCCGATCACGGTGTTCGCGGTTCCCGGCGAGCGGCTCGCGATACGGATGGTGCACGATCGGGCGACGGTCGACGGCGGCAGTGCCGCGCTCCTCGCCGAGTCCGTGCTCACGGCGCTGACGGGCCTGGCCGCCGGCGCGGACCGGCCCGTCAGCACGGTCCCGGTCTTCGGCACGGGAACGTCGGCGCATCATCGCCTGCGCGACGAGGTCAACTCCACCGAGCACCGGTTCCCGCCCCCGCACACCGTCGCGGAGCTCTTCGCCGCGCAGGCCGGGCGGACGCCCGACGAGCCGGCCGTCATCGACGCCGCCTCCCGGCTGAGCTACCGGGCGCTGGACGAGCGGGCCGACCGGCTGGCGCGCACGCTCGTCGAGCAGGGCGCCCGAGCCGGGGAACGGGTCGCGGTCCTGCTGGAGCGTTCCGTGGACTTCGTGACGGCGGCCTTGGCGGTCCTGAAGTCCGGGGCCGCCTACGTCCCGGTCGATCCCGGGTATCCGGCGGCCCGCATCGCCTGGATGATCGAGGACGGCGGCTGCCGCACCGTGCTCACCCGCAGCGGTCTTCTCGACCGGCTCCCGGCCTCCTGCGGAGCCGCGGTCCGGACCGTCTGCCTGGACTCGCCTCGGCCCGGCGACGGCGCGGGCGGGGACGCGCCCGCCCGCCCGCTTCCGCCGCGGGCGCACCCCGACGACCTCGCCTACGTGATCTACACGTCGGGTTCCACCGGAACGCCGAAGGGCGTGATGGTCAGTCACCGGGCGGTGCTGAACACGCTGCGGTGGATGGAGCAGGAACTCGGCTGCGGTCCCGGCGACGTGGTCGCCTTCAAGACCCCCGTCAGCTTCACCGACTCCGTCTGCGAGGTGCTCTGGCCGCTCTGCCACGGAGCCGCACTGGCCGTCTTCGACGACGCCACGGTCCGCGACCCGGACGCCCTGTACGAGGCACTGGACCGGTACGACGTCACCTACTGCCAGTTCGTGCCGCGCCAGCTCGACCTTTTCATGGCCGTCGCCGCGCGGCGCGGCGGCGATGATCCGCTGCCGCGGCTGCGCCGGGTCTTCAATGGCGGCGAGCCATTGCCGCAGTCCTTCGCCGTCGAGTGGGACAAGCATTTCCGCAACGGCAGGATCGCCAACATCTACGGAATGACCGAATCGGCGATCTATGCGACATACCAGGCCTTGCCCCGGGGATTCGCCGAGCGGCGAGGCGCCGTCCCCATCGGTCGTCCGATCGCCAACACGCAGGTGCACGTGCTCAATCGAGAACTTGAACCATGCCCTCCGGGTGTGGTGGGGGAGTTGTTCGTGGGTGGTGCTGGTCTGGCGCGTGGGTATTTGGGGCGGCCGGGGTTGACGGCGGAGCGGTTTGTGCCTGATTTGTTTGGGGGTGGTGGTTCGGGTGGGCGTTTGTATCGGACTGGGGATCTGGTGCGGTGGTCGGTTGATGGTGGTCTGGAGTTTGTGGGGCGTGTTGATTTTCAGGTGAAGGTGCGGGGTTTCCGGGTGGAGTTGGGGGAGGTGGAGTCGGTGTTGGGGGGGCATCGGGGGGTGCGTGATGCGGTGGTGGTGGCTCGGTCTGGTGGTGGGGGTGGGGCGGTTCGTCTGGTGGCGTATGTGGTGGCTTCGGGGGAGGGGGGTGGGGTGGGTGTGGAGGAGTTGCGGGAGTTCGTGGGTTCGCGGTTGCCGGAGTACATGGTGCCGGGGGTGTTCGTGTGGCTGGGTTCGTTGCCGTTGACGGTGAACGGGAAGGTGGATCGGGAGAGGTTGCCGGTTCCGGAGGGGGAGCGTCCGCGGTTGGGGCAGCGGTTCGTGGAGCCGCGGACGTCGGCCGAGCGGGTTCTGGCGGGGTTGTGGAGTGAGGTTCTGGGTGTTTCCCGGATCGGGGTCCACGACAACTTCTTCACCCTCGGCGGAGACTCCCTCATGGCCGTCCGCGTCGTGGGGCGGATCCGCGAAGCCTTCCCGGCCGACTACACCCTGCCGGAGATGTTCGCCGCCCCCTCCATCGCCGGATGCGCGGCCGCGGTCGAGCGCCTGCTCAGCGATGCGGCCGACCTGGACGCGCTGGTGGACGAGGTGGCCGGGCTCTCCGACGAAGAGATCGCCGCCCGGCTCGCGGAAGGCGGGAAGTCACATGAATGAGGCAACGTCCGGCCCGTCCGGCCTCGCCGAGCGCCTCGCCGCGCTCAGCCCGCAGGCACGCGAACTCGTCCTGCGCCGGATGCGCGGCCCGGCACGGGACGGCGCCGCGGCGGCGGGCCCGGCGGATCCGCGGCCGGTGCCCCGCACCGGTGCCCCGCTGCCCGCGTCCTTCTCCCAGGAACGGCTGTGGCTGCTGGACCGGCTCCGGCCCGACTCGGCGGCCTATGTCGTCTCGACCGCCGGACGGCTGCGCGGCGACCTCGACGCCGACCGGTTGCGCGCCGGACTGGCCGACCTGACCGCCAGGCACGAGATCCTCCGGACCTCCCTGGCCTGGACCGGCGACCGGACGGCCCAAATCGTGCACGACTCGGTGACCGTGCCCTGGGAGATGACCGACCTGTCGGCCGCACCGGACCCGCGCGCCGCCGCCGAACGGCTCCTGGCCGGCGACGTCGAGCGCGGCTTCGATCTCACGGCGGCGCCGCTCTGGCGGGCGCGGCTGGTGCGGACGGGCCCGCGGGATCACCTGTTCGGCGTCGCCATGCACCACACGATCACCGACGCATGGTCGGTCGGCGTGTTCCTCTCCGAGCTGGGACGGCTCTACACCGCATCGCGGAAGGATCCGGCTCCGGAGCACCCGGTGCTGCCGCCGCTGCCCCTGCAGTACGGCGATTTCGCGGTCTGGCAACGCGAGCGCCTGACCGACGACATGGTCGCGGGCCTGGCGGCCTTCTGGAAAGAGGAACTCGCCGGCGCGCCGGAACCGCTGGCTCTGCCCACCGACCGGCCGAGACCGCGGGTGCGGACCGGCCGCGGCGCCCGCCACGACTTCGAGGTGCCCGGCGACCTGCTGCGCGCGGCCCGGGATCTGAGCGGCAGCACTGACGTCACGCTGTTCATGGCGTTGCTGGCCGTGTTCGTCACCGTGCTGTCGCGATGGTCGGGACAGACCGACGTCGTCGTGGGCACACCCGTCGCCGGGCGCCACCACCCGGACCTGGAGGGCCTGATCGGCTTCTTCGTCAACAGCGTCGTGGTGCGCACGGACGTGTCCGACCGGCCGTCGTTCCGGCGGCTTCTCCACCGCGTGCGCCAGCGGTCCCTGCGCGCGTTCGAGCACCAGGACCTGCCCTTCGAGAAGCTCGTCGAGCACCTGGCGCCGGCGCGCGACACCGCCTACAACCCCCTCTTCCAGGTCAACTTCGGGTTCGGCAACGTACCGCAGGGCCACCTCGACCTCCCGGGGACGGTCGCCGAGCCGGTGGCCGTCCCCGGCGGCGCCGGCGCGAAGTTCGACCTGTCGCTCTACCTGAACGAGGCCCGGGGCCGGTTGACCGGGACCTTCGAGTACGCCACCGACATCTTCGACGCGACGACCATCGAGCGGCTCGCGGGGTACCTGGTCGAGGTCCTCGCCGCCGTCACCGCCGATCCCGATCTGCCGATCACCCACCTGCCGGACCCGCGACCCGGACAGCGGCCGGGAACCCCGTCGGAGAGCCCCCCGGAGAGCGGCGCACCGGATGAGCGGTCCGCCCCGTCCGGCTGGGCGCCCTCCCCCGGCTTCGTCGAGCCGCGCGACCGCTGGGAGCGTTACGTCGCGCAGGTCTGGTCGGACGTGCTCGGCGTCACGCCGATCGGCGCGCACGACGAGTTCTTCGACCTCGGCGGCAGCTCCATGCCGGGAATGCTGGTGGTCGACCGGCTGTGCAGGCTCACCGGCCGGTCGGTGACCCTCCACGACCTGTACGCGACCCGCACGGTGGAGGCGCTGGCCGACTGGATCCGCTCCAGCGAGCCGCTCTCGGCGGACCCCCCGTTCGTGGTGGAGCTGCAGCCCGGTGGGCCCCGGGCCCCGATCTTCTTCCTGCACGCGGTGATCGGGGAGCTGTACCACTACTTCGAGCTGGCCAGGGCGCTGGGCAGCGGCCGGGCGCTCTACGGCGTCCAGGCTGACGGCTTCTTCCACGGCGGCGCCGACCCCGGCGTGCTGACCATGGAGCAGATGGCGGACCGCTACGCCGAAGAGGTGCGCCGGGTGCACCCGGAGGGGCCCTACCACCTGTGCGGCTTCTCGGGGGCGGGCAGGTTCGCGCTCGCCGTCGCCGACAGCCTGCACGCCGCGGGCCACCGGGTGGGCTCGGTGGTGCTGCTGGACTCGGCACCGCTCACCGACGCCCCGCCCGAACCCGACCTGGCGTTCATCCTCGCGGGCTGGCTGCTGTTCTCCCCACCGGAGGAGGAACTGCGCGGTCTGGAACCGCAGGTGCAGCTGCACCGGGCGCTGGAGGCCGGGAAGCGCGCCGGTGACCTGCCGCCCGACGTCGAGCCGGCCGAGTTCGAGTCGTTCTGCCGCCGCCTGGAGCTGAACGCGCGGGCCGTCTCCGCCTACCGGCCGTCCTATCCGGGGACGGTCACGCTGCTGACGCAGAAGAACCGCACCGACCGCGACCTGGCGGCCGAGTGGGCCCGCTTCCCGATCGGCGGCCTGAGGGTCGAGGAGATCGACGCCGGCTCCCATCTGGAGTTCGTCTACGGACCGGCCGTCCCCGAGGTGGCCCGGCGGCTGGAGGCATGCCTGGACGAGCCCGCGCCCGGCGACGCGGGAGCGGACCGGTGATCCACGAATCAGTGCTCGGCTGCATCGGCCGCACACCGATCGTCGCGCTGCGCCGGCTGTTCGACGAGCCCGGTGTCGAGGTCCTCGCCAAGCTGGAGATGCTCAACCCCGGCGGCAGCGTCAAGGACCGTCCGGCCCGGCACATCATCGAGGAGGGCCTGCGGGACGGCGCCATCGCCCCCGACTCGCACCTGGTCGAGAGCACCTCGGGCAACTTCGGCATCGCGCTGGCCATGGTGTGCCGGATCCACGGCCTGGCGCTGACGGTGGTCGTCGACCCGAACATCACCGCCACGAACCTGGACCTGCTGCGCCGCTACGGTGCGAACGTCGACATGGTGGGCGAGGGCGAGGGCAGCGGCGGCTACCTGGAGCAGCGTCTGCGCCGGGTCCGGGAGATCGTCAGCGCCGTGCCGCGGTCCGTCTGGATCAACCAGTACGCGAACCGGCTGAACTGGCAGGCGCACGCGGAGTCCACCGGGAAGGAGATCCTCGCCGACATCGACGGGCCGCTGGACTGCGTGGTCATGGCGGTCAGCACCACGGGGACCATCCACGGGGTCACCCGGGCGCTGCGCGTCGCGTACCCGCGGTTGCGCGCGGTCGCCGTGGACGCCGTCGGCTCGGTGATCTTCGGTCATCCGCCGGCCCCGCGCCGGGTGCCCGGTATCGGGGCGGGCCGCGTCCCCGAGCTCCTGTGCCGGGACGAGATCGACGACGTGGTCCGCGTCGACGACGAGCAGGCCGTCCAAGGCTGCCATGACCTGTTGCGCTCCGAAGGAATCCTCGCCGGAGGCTCGTCCGGGTCCGTCGTCGCCGGGCTCCGGCAGCTCCTGCCGCGACTGCCCCGCCCGGTACGGGTGCTGACCCTTCTACCCGACCGCGGTGAGCGCTATCTCGACCTGCTCTACGCGGACGCCCCCGCCGAACAGCGGTCCGACCGGTCGCCGCCGGCCCCGCGCCGCCCGCTGAGCCGCTCGTGAGGCCGGCGCCCGGTCAACCCCTGGCCGCCCGCCGGTCCAACGCAGCAAGGAGGTCGAGATGATCCCGCACGTCGCCTTCTGGCGGGAGGAGCTCTCCGGTGCACCCGAGGTCCTGACGCTTCCGACCGATCGGCCCCGCCATGCGGCGTCCCATCGGACCGAACGGATCCCGGTCGAGGTGACCGGGGAGACCCTGTCCTCCCTGAGGAGACTGGCGGCCGCTGAGGAGACGACGCTTCTCGTCCCGCTGCTGGCGGCCTTCTCCGTCGTCCTGGCGCGATGGTCCGGTCTCACGGACGTCGTGGTGGGTTCGCCGATGCCCCTACGCGCGGACCTCTCGGGGCGCCCGTCGTTCCGCCGGGTGGTGGGGCGGCTGCGCCGGACCCGCGCGCGGGCGGACGCGCATCGTGATCTCCCCTTCGAGTCCCTGGTGGAGGCTTTGGCGCTGCCGCCGGACCCGGCCCACCACCCGGTGTTCCAGGTGTCGATCACGCTGGACGACGAAGCGCTGGACACTCCGGTGAAGCCGGCCATGGGCCCCGGGGGGACGGCACTGGACCTGGCTCTGCGATTCGCGGAGGACGAGAACGCTCTCCGCGGCGCACTGGACTACGACGCGGGCCTCTTCGACAGGGACACGGCGCAGCGGCTGGCCGGCGGTCTGCGGACGCTGCTGGCCGCGGCCGTGGCCGAACCCGACCGGCCGGTGACCGTCCTGCCGTTGCTGACCGCGTCCGAACGCCACCGGGCCCTGGCCGACTGGGCCGACGGTGGACCGAGCCCGGTGACCGTGGACCGGCCGGAGGACTGCCTGCCGGCGTTGTTCGAGGCGCAGGCGGCCCGCACCCCGGAGGCCGTCGCCGTCAGCAGCGGCTCCGAACGCCTCAGCTACGCGGAACTCGATGCGCGCGCCAACCGGCTGGCGCACCGGCTCCGCGAACACCGCTCGCGCGGGCCGGGTCCCGGCACCGAGATGTTCGTCGGTCTCATGGCCCGGCGCGGTCCCGACTTCATCACGGGGATGCTCGCCACGCTCAAGGCCGGCGGCGCGTTCGTCCCGCTCAGCCCGGACCAGCCGGCCGACCGGCTGCGCTACATCATCGCCCAGAGCGGCTGCGGCGTGGTGCTGGTCGACGCGGCGGGCCGCGCGGCCCTCACCGCCGCGACGGCGGCGGCGCCGGCGGACCGGCGCCCCGCCTGCGTCGACATCGGCCCGCAGGCCCACCTCGACCGGCCCGCCGGCGATCCGCCGGCCTGCTGCCTCCCCGACGCCACGGCCTACGTCATGTTCACCTCCGGCACCACCGGCGCGCCGAAGGGAGCCGGCGTCCTGCATCGCGGCCTGGTCAACCACATGACCGCCAAGATCCGCGATCTGGGCATGGGGCCCGAGGACGTGCTCGCCCAGAACGGACCGGCCACCTTCGACGTGGTGGTCTGGCAGTGCCTCGCCCCCCTGACGATCGGCGGCCGGGTGCACGTGGTGCCCGACGAGGCCCTGGAAGATCCCGAACGCCTCGCCGAGGAGGTGCGCGGCGGCGGGGTGAGCGTGCTCCAGGCCGTGCCCGCGGCGATCAGCATGATGCTCGCCGGCCCCGCCGCGTCGCGGCTGGGGGGACTGCGCTGGCTGGTGCCCACGGGTGACGCGCTGCCCGGCGATCTCGTCCGCCGGTGGCTCGCCCTCCACCCCACCGTCCCGCTGCTCAACACCTACGGCCTCACCGAGTGCAGCGACGACCAGTGCCACGCCGTGATCGACGCGCCGCCGGACGGCACGGCCGGCCCGATCGCGACCATCGGCCGCCCGGTGCCGGGGATGCGGGCCTACGTGGTCGACGGCGAGATGCAGCCGGTGCCCGCCGGAGTCGTCGGCGAGCTCTACCTCGGCGGCACCGGGGTCGGCCGGGGGTACGCGGGGCGACCGGGGCTGACCGCGGAGCGGTTCGTGCCGGACGTGTTCCAGCGCGGGGGCGGCCGGCTGTACCGGACGGGAGACCTCGTGCGGTGGACGCGGAACGGCACCCTGGACTTCGTCGGCAGAGCCGACTTCCAGGTGAAGATACGCGGGTTCCGCGTCGAGCCCGGCGAGATCGAGGCCGTGCTGACCCGGCATCCCGGGGTGGGCGAAGCGGTCGTGACGGTTCGGGAGGACCACGGCCCCGACTCGCGGCGGCTGGTGGGCTACCTGGTGCCGGCCGGGGCGGAGCGGCCTCGTCCGGCCGAGCTGCGGCGGTTCGCGGCCTCCCGGTTGCCCGACTACATGGTGCCGGCGGCGTTCGTGCTGCTGGAGGCGCTTCCGGTAACGGCCAACGGGAAGATCGACCGGCAGGCGCTGCCGATCCCCGAGACGGTGGACGGGCAGCCGCCGGAGGACTCCGTCCCGCCCCGCGACGACATCGAGCGCATGATGGCCGGGCTCTGGGCCGAGGTTCTGCGGACCGATCGCCTCGGGGTGCTCGACAACTTCTTCGCGCTGAGCGGCAACTCGATCCTCGCGGTACGGCTGCTCAGCCGGGTACGGGACGTCTTCGGCGTCGACCTGGGGATCGCCGAACTGTTCGAGGAGGCGACCGTCGCGGGCGCCGCGACCGCCGTCCGCGGGGCGCTCGGACGGCACGAGGCCGCCGCCGCGATCCCGGAGCTGCGCCGGATGCCGCGCGACGGCGGGCCGCTTCAGACGTCGTTCTCCCAGGAGCGGCTGTGGGTGCTCGAACAGCTGCAACCCGGTCAGGCCACGTACAACGTCCCCGTGGCGGTGCGGCTGCGCTGCGCGCTGGACGAGGCCCGGCTGCGCACCGCGTTGGCCCAGCTGGCCGAGCGCCACGAAGTGCTGCGCACCTCGGTCACGGCGGTGGACGGCCGTCCGTTCCAGACGGTGCACGCGTCGGTCGACGTGGAGATCAAGGAGATCGAGCTCGACGGATCCGGCCCGCCGGCCGCGGGCGGGGGACCGGTGGATCCGCTCGCCGAGGCGCGCCGCCTGCTGGACGCCGAGGCACGGCGCGTCTTCGACCTGGGCGCGGCCCCGCTGTGGCGGGCCTGCCTGATCCGGTTGTCCGAGAGAGACCACGTCCTGGGTCTCACCCTGCACCACCTCATCACCGACGGCTGGTCGGGCGGTGTGCTGCTGCGTGATCTGCTTCGCCTCCTCGCCGCCGACACCCTGGAGCCGTTGCCGGTGCGGTTCGCCGACTTCGCCACCTGGCAGCGCGAGCTGCTGACCAGCGAGCGGCAGGCGGAACTGGTCGGCTTCTGGACGGACGAACTCGCCGGGGCGCCGCAACTCCTGGCACTTCCGACCGATCGCCCGCGACCGCGTGTCCAGGCCCACCGCGGAGCCCGCCACGAGGTGGACGTTCCCGCGCCCCTGCTCGCCGCGATGCGGAGACTGGGCGCGGCCGAGGGCGCGACGCTGTTCATGACGCTGCTCGCCGGCTTCACCGCCGTCCTGTCGCGCTGGTCCGGCCAGACGGACGTCGTGGTCGGCGCTCCGGTCGCCGGCCGGCCGTCCGCCGATGTCGAGGAGCTGGCGGGGTTCTTCGCGAACACCCTGGTGCTGCGCACCGACACCTCCGGCCGGCCGTCGTTCCGCCGGCTGCTGGACAGGGTCCGCCGCACCTGCCTGCGCGCCTACGCCCACCAGGAGATGCCGTTCGAACGGCTCGTGGAGGAGCTGGCGCCGCGGCGGAGCATGGCGCACAACCCCGTCTTCCAGGTGATGCTGACCCTGCAGGCCGCGGCGCCGCTGGACGGGACCGCCGGGCAGCCCGAGGAGCTCTTCCCCCCGGACACCGGCACGGCGAAGTTCGACCTGGCGCTCTACCTGGTCGAGGACGCCGACCGGTTGCGCGGCGTGTTCGAGTACGACGCGGACCTGTTCACGGCGGACACCGTCGAACGGCTCACCGGCCACCTGCTGACACTGCTGGCCGCCGCGGTGGCCGAGCCGGAGCGCCCGGTGCCGGCGCTCCCCATGCTCACCGCCGGGGAGCACGCCCAGATCGCGGAGTGGAACCAGACCCGCCGCGCCCACCGGCGCGAGCGCGTGCCGCACCTGGTGGCCGAGCAGGCGGCGGGTTCGCCGGAGGCGTTCGCGGTCGGGTTCGGCGAGCGCCGGATCACCTATCGCGAGTTCGCCGCCGCGGTCGACCGGCTGGCCGCGCGGCTGCGCCGCGCCGGCGTCGGCCCGGAGAGCGTGGTCGGGGTGTGCCTGCACCGCGGCGTGGAACTGGTGGTCGCGGTGCACGCCGTGCTCGCCGCCGGCGGTGCGTACCTTCCCGTGGAACCGGATCACCCGGCGTCCCGCCGGCGCTTCGTCCTCACGGACTCGGGCGCCGTCGTCCTACTGACCTCCGAGGACCTCGCCGGCGAGCTTGCCGACGACCTGGCCGGCACCGGGGCGAGGCTGCTGTGCTGGGACGCCGGGGACCTCGACACGGCCGTGGAGGCCGACACGCCGACGTTCACGGACGACGGCGCCGAGGCCGGGGACGAACTCGCCTACGTCATCTACACGTCCGGCTCGACGGGGCGCCCGAAAGGCGTCGGGATCAGCCACCGGAGCCTGGCGAACCGGCTGCGCTGGATGCAGGAGACCTTTCCGCTCGGCCCGCGGGACCGCGTCCTGCACAAGACGCCGTTCACCTTCGACGTGTCGGTGTGGGAGCTGTTCTGGCCGCTCACGGCCGGGGCCGGCCTGGTCGTCGCCGAGCCGGGACGGCACCGCGACCCGGACCGCCTCCTCGGACTCATCACGCGTGCGGGTGTGCAGACCGTGCACTTCGTGCCGAGCATGCTCAACCCGTTCCTGGACCGGGTGCGGGAACTCGGCCGCCCGGCCTGCCTGCGGCGGGTGCTCTGTTCCGGTGAACCCCTGCCGGCGGAGCTCGCGCGCCGCTTCGCCGAAGTCCTGCCCGGCGTCGCCCTGCACAACCTGTACGGGCCGACCGAGGCGACGATCGACGTCACCTGGCATACCTGCGACCCGGCTGAGCGGACGGTCCCGATCGGCCGGCCGGTGAGCAACACGCGAGCCGAGGTGCTCGACGGCGACGGACAGCGGGTCCCGGTGGGCGTGGTGGGGGAGCTGTGCCTCGGCGGCGTCCAGGTCGGCCGCGGCTACCTGAACCGGCCGGGAACGACCGCCGAGCGGTTCACGCCCGACCCCTTCACCGGCGACGGCCGGCGCCTGTACCGCACCGGGGACAGGGTCCGCCGGCTGCCGGACGGGGAACTGGAGTTCCTCGGCCGGGCCGACTTCCAGGTCAAGGTGCGGGGGCTGCGCATCGAGCTCGGCGAGATCGAGGCCGTGCTGGCCGAACACCCCGCGGTCCGCGACGTGGTGGTCACGACCCGGCAGGACGGCGGCGGCACGACGCGCCTCGTCGCGCACCTGGTCCCGGCCGGCGACGGTTCCGCGGTTCCCGTTCCCCACCTGCGGGAGTTCCTGGCCGCGCGGCTGCCCGAGTACATGGTCCCGTCGGCCTTCCAGTGGCTGACGTCCCTGCCGCTCACGGCCAGCGGAAAGGTGGATCGCGCGGCACTGCCGGCGCCCGGGGCCACGAGAGAGCAGGCGGGGGGGCGCTTCGTCCCGCCTCGGGACCGCGCCGAGGAGATCCTGGCCGACGCCTGGACCCGCGTACTGGCGCTGGACCGGGTCGGCGTGTTCGACAACTTCTTCGAGCTGGGCGGCGACTCGATCCTCAGCATCATGGTCGTCTCACGGGTCGCCCGGGAGGGCCTGCACATCACGCCGGAGCAGTTCTTCGACAAGCAGACCATCGCGGAGCTGGCCCGGCTCGCCCGATGGTCCGGACCGGACCGCCGGGACGTCCCCGGCGCATCCGGCGACGACCGGTTCCCCGTCACCCGGATCGACGGGGAGACGTTCGACTACGTCCTCGCCGTCATGCGTGAGCAGGACCGACTCAGCGAAGGATCATGATGATCGACAACGGTGCGGTGGAAAAGGTCTTCCCGCTCACGGCGATGCAGCAGGGGATGCTGCTGCACAGCGTGGGCGACCCGGCCGCCGGGTTCTACGTCAACCAGATCGTGCTCACGCTGCGCGGTCCGCTGGACGCGTCCCGCCTGCGCGACGCCTGGCAGTGGGCGGCCGACCGGTACCCGGCGCTCCGCACGGCCTTCATATGGGAGGGGACCGACGAGCCTCTGCAGGCCGTACGGACCTCCGTCGCGGTGCCCTGGACGGAGCTGGACTGGCGCGCGGCTCCTCCCGAGGAGCGGGAGCGGAAGCTGAGCGGGCTGCTGGAGGACGACCGCTCCCGGCCGTTCGAACTCGCCCGCGCCCCGCTGATGCGCCTGGTGCTGGCGCGGCTCACGGACGAGGACTGGCACCTCGTCCTGACCTTCCACCATCTGCTGCTCGACGGCTGGTCGGTCCATCTGGTCATCGACGACGCGTTCGGCCGGTACCGGCGCCCGGACGCCGCCGGCGCCGAAGACGCGCAAGACGCGCAAGACGCCGCACCGGGCCCGCCGTACTGGGAGTACGTGGCGTGGCTGCACCGGCAGGACCTCGCCGAGGCGGAGCGGCACTGGCGGGAGCACCTGGCCGGGTTCAGCGAACCCACGCCGCTGTCCGTCGGCCATTCGGCGGCGGGGGGCGAGCCCGGCTTCGGCGAGATCACCGATGTCATGCCGGACGGGCTGCGGGCCCGGCTGGAGGATCTGGCCAGGCGCCGGCGCCTCACCCTGGGCACGATCGTCCACGGGGCGTGGGCGATCCTGCTCAGCCGGTACAGCGGGCAGCGGGACGTGGTGTTCGGCTCGGTGGTGTCCACCCGCCCGCCGCAGGTGCCGGACGTCGAGCGGATGGTGGGCCTGCTCAGCGCCACCTTGCCGATCCGGGTCCGCGTCGACGAGTCCGCACCGCTCCTGCGGTGGCTGGCCACCGTGCAGACGGACCTGGCCGCCGGCCGGCGATACGACTACAGCCCGCTCGCCCAGGTGCAGCGTTGGAGCGACGTCCCCGGTGGGACCGCCCTGTTCGACAGCATCGTCGCCTATGAGAACTATCCGGTGCGCACCGGGTGGCTCGGCGCCGACGACCCCCTTCGCGTCACCGGCGTCCGTGCGCACGAACGGCCCCATTACCCCGTGACGCTCGTCGTGGCGGGGACCGACGACCTGGAGGTGCGCCTTCACCACGACCGGCGGCGCCTGTCCGATCCGGCGGCGGAGCGGATGCTCGGACACCTCCGCACGCTCCTCACCGACATCGCGGACGGCCTCGCCGCCGACCCGGACCGCCCGGTCGGGGGACTGCGGCTGCTCACCTCCGCCGAAGAGGACCGCCTGCTGCACGACTGGGCCGATGGAGGCGAACCCGAACTCCTCGCCCCCACCGTTCCCGGACTCCTCGACGAGCAGGCCCGCCGGCGCCCCGACGCGCTCGCGGTGATCTGCGGAGAGCAGCGGCTGACCTATCGGGAGTTCGACGCGCGCGTCAACCGGCTGGCGCACCACCTCCGCGCCGCGGGCGTGGGCCCGGACGTGCCGGTCGCCGTGTGCCTGGAACGCTCGGTCGAACTGCTGGTGGCGCTGCTGGCCGTGGTGAAGGCGGGCGGCTGCTACGTGCCCCTGGAGCCCGAGTACCCGCAGGCCCGCATCGCCTCCCTGATCGCCGATACCGGCGTGCGGCTCGTCCTGACGGGGGGCGCCGCCGCCGACCGGCTGCCGCGGGCCGGCGCGCCGCGGTTGCTGAGGCTGGACGCCGAGGCGGAGGAGATCGACCGCGCACCGGCCACCCCGCCGGAGCCGGGCGTGTCCCCGGACAACCTGCTGTACATCATCTGCACCTCGGGCTCGACGGGCCGCCCGAAGGGGGTCATGGTCACCCACCGGGGCGTCCTCAACCATCTGGGATGGATGCAGCGCACCTTCCCGATCGGGCCCGACGACCGGATCGCGCAGCGGACCTCGGTCGGCTTCGACGCCTCGGTCTGGGAGGTCTTCTGGCCGTTCCTGACCGGCGCCGCCCTGGTGGTGCCGGACACCGACGCCAAGGACCCCGAGCGCCTGGCCCAGGTGATGGACGAACACCGGGTGACCGTCGTGTCCTACGTGCCGTCGCTGCTCAACACCGTGCTCGTCGACCCCGGGCGCCGCCTCGGTCACCACCTGCGGCTCGTCCTGATCGCCGGTGAGGCCCTGCCGGCGGGCCTGGTCAACGCCTTCCGCGAGGTCTGCCACGCCGAGGCCGCCAACGTCTACGGCCCCACCGAGACATCGGTGTCGTGCGTGATCTGGCCGGTGCCGGACCGGTCGGACGTCACCCGGGTGCCCATCGGCCGTCCGCTGACCGGAACCCGGGGCTACGTGCTCGACACGGAACTGCGCCCGGTGCCCGTGGGCGTCCCGGGCGAACTGTACGTCGGCGGCTCGGGCGTGGCCCGGGGATACCTGGCGCGACCCGGAATGACCGCGGAACGGTTCGTGCCGGACCCGTTCGGCACCGGCGGCGGCCGGCTGTACCGGACGGGGGACCTCGTGCGCAGGCTGCCGGACGGATCACTGGAGTTCGTGGCCAGGGCCGACCTCCAGGTCAAGGTCCGCGGGTTCCGCATCGAGCTGGGGGAGATCGAGGCGGTGCTCTCCGGCCATCCCGCGGTCCGCGACGTGGTGGTGACGGCCCAGGACCAGGAGAACACCTCCTCGCGGCGGCTGGTGGCCTACGTGCTGCCGGCGCTGGGCGCCGAACCGGTCCCGGTCTCGGAGCTGCGCGAGTACCTCGCCGCGCGGCTGCCCGACTACATGGTGCCGGCCGTGTTCGTCTGGCTGGACGCCCTCCCGCTGACCGCGAACGGCAAAGTCGACCGGGCGCTGCTGCCGGCTCCCGACGGCGTCCGTCCCGAGCTGGCGCAGGAGTTCGTCCCGCCGCGCGACCCGGCCGAGAAGACCCTCAGCGCGATATGGGCCGACGTGCTCGGCGTGGACCGGGTCGGCGCGCTGGACAACTTCTTCGAACTCGGAGGCGACTCGATCCTCAGCATCATGGTGGTCTCCCGGGCCGCCCAGGAGGGGCTGCGGATCACGCCGCGGCAGTTCTTCGACAAGCAGACCGTCCGCGAACTCGCCGCGGTGGCCGAGCCCATGACCCGCCCCATCGGCGTGCGGCGCGCCGGGAAGGGCGCGGCCGCCGACGCCCGCGACCTGCCGCTCACACCCGTCCAGCACTGGTTCTTCGAGCAGGACCTCGCCCGTCCGGGCCACTGGAACCAGGGCTGGCTGTTCGCGCTGGACGCCGAGGCCGACGCCGACGCCGACTGCGCCCGGATCGCCGAGCACCTCCGGGACGTGGTCGCCGCCCTCGTCGACCGGAACGAGGCACTTCGCCTGAGCTTCGACCGGAGCGGCCCGGACGGTCGATGGCGCGCCGGGGTGCGGGCCGTGGACCGCGCCGCGACCGACGCGTCGGTCGCCCTGGTCGACGTGACCGGGCGTGACGACTGGGACGCGTCGCTGCACGAGGCGCTGGCGGCGGCCGCCGAGTTCGACCTGGGCAGACCGCCCCTGCTGCGGGTGCTGGTGATCGACGGTGGCCGTCCGGACCGGCGCCGGCTGGCCCTGCTGGCCCATCATCTGATCATCGACGGAGTGTCCTGGCGCATCCTCCTGGACGATCTCCACGCGGGATTCCGGCAGGCCGCCGCCGGCGCGCCGGTACGCCTGCCACCGGCGACCACGCCGACCTCCGCCTGGTCGCGGGCCCTGAGCGAGCTGGCGCACGCCCCCGAGACAGAGGCCGACCTGGAGTTCTGGCTCGCCCAGACGGCGGCGGACCCCGCCGGCCCGGAGCCGGATCTGCGGCACCCACCGGAGCGCGCCGGCGAGGCGGACACGGCGCGCACGACGGTCGGCCTGGACGCGGAACAGACCCGGCTGCTGCTGCGCGAGGTTCCGCGGGCCTACCGAACCCATATCGACGACGTGTTGCTCACCGCACTGGCGCGGGCGCTGACCAGGACGACCCCGTCGAATGACGTGTCGCTGTGGCTGGAGGGCCACGGCAGGGAGCAGCACCTGGTCGACGGAGCGGACCTGTCCCGCACACTGGGCTGGTTCACCTCCATCGCACCGGTGCGGCTCAGCCTCCCCCCGGGCGACGATCCGGGAACGGCGCTCAAGGCGGTCAAGGAGCAGTTGCGCGCGGTGCCGCACCACGGACTGAGCTACGGCCTGCTGCGCCATCTGCATTCGGCGCACGCATCGACCCTGGCTGCACGGCCGGCGCCGCGCGTCGGCTTCAACTACCTGGGTCAGTTCGACAGCGCCATCACCGGTGAGCACACGGAACCGGGCGGCCATGACGGACCGGCGCTGCGGTTGCGGCGGGCACCGGAATCGCCGCCGCCCGCATTCCACCCGGACAACTCGCGCCCGCACCTGCTCGACATCGATGCGATCACCATCGACGGGCACCTGAACATCACCTTCTCCTACAGCGCGGCCCACTACAGCGACCAGGCGGTCGAGCGGCTCGCCGAGGAGACCATCGCGAATCTCCGCGAGCTGATCTCGCACTGCACCGGGCGGGGAGCCGGCGGCTACACCCCTTCCGATTTCCCCGAGTCGGGACTCGACCAGGGCGGGCTGGACACGCTTTTGACCGCGTTGACCGAAGACCGTTGACCAAGGAGCGTCGACCGACATCATGGCCATGGGGTGACCGCCCCGAATGCTGAAGAATCCATCGTCTGAAGGAACCGTTGCATGGCGCAAGCGAGTGCCGAGCCTTCGAGGACCGGGAACGCGGACGGCACCGTGGGACCGAATGCCGCAAGCACACTTCGCACCTATCTGGGGCCGCACCGGGCCGTCGCCGCAGTGCTCGCGGTGACGACACTGTTCTACACGGCCCTCCAGGTGGCCAACCCGCAGTTGCTGGGGAGGTTCATCGACGGTGTCCGCTCCGGTGCCCCGCTGTCGACCCTGCTGGGGCTCGGCGCGGCCTACCTGTCGGTCGCGGTGGTGGCGCAGGTGATCTGGATCGTCGCCGAGTACCGGGGCGCCCGGGTGGCCTGGGACGCGACGAACGAGCTGCGCGCCGATCTGACCGAGCACTGCCTCCGGCTGGACATGTCCTTCTACGAGCGGCACGCTCCCGGCGAGTTGATCGACCGGATCGACGGAGACGTGAGCAAGCTGGCCAACTACTTCTCGCAGATGTTCCTGCTCGTGTTCTCCAACGCGCTTCTGGTCGTCGGGATCGGGATAGCGCTGTTCGTTCAGGATTGGCGGATCGGCCTGGTCTACGCCCCTTTCGTCACCGCTTCCTTCGTCCTGCTGCGGCGGCTGGTCGGCACCGCCGTGCCGGCGATGGCGGCCCAGCGGGAGGCCAACGCGAAACTGCTCGGGTTCTTCGAGGAACGCCTGAACGGACTTCCCGACCTGCGGGCCAATGGAGCCGAGGAACACACCGTGCACGGTTTCTGGGCGTACGCCGGGACGATGTTCCGGGCCAGCCGCCGCGCCGCGCTGCTGGGCGTGCGCTGGCCGGCGGCCGCGCAGTCACTGGCGTCAGCGGGGTTCGTCATGGCCCTCGGGGCCGGCGTGTGGCTCTACACGGCCGGCCAGATGAGCCTCGGCGCGGCCTACACCCTGGTCGTCTACGCGGTCATGGTGCAGACCCCGATGCTGGTGATCACCGCGCAGTTCCATGATCTCGAAGCCGCGCTGGGGGCGCTGCGGCGCATCCACGGCCTGCTCGGCGAGCGCAGCGCGGTCGACACCGGAGGCGCCGCCCTGCCCGCCGGGGCGCCCGCCGTGGAACTCGAACGGGTCTCCTTCAGCTACCGGCCCGAGGAGGACGCGCTCCGCGAGATCTCCCTCCGCCTCCGGCCGAAGGCCCGGCTGGCCGTGGTCGGCCGCACCGGCAGCGGAAAGAGCACCCTGCTGCGCCTGTTGTTCCGGTTCGCCGACCCCACCCAGGGGACGGTCCGGCTCGACGGCCGCGACCTGCGGGAGATCTCGGTGGCCTCTCTGCGCGGCCAGGTCGGCCTGGTCACCCAGGAAGTCCAGTTGTTCGCCGCCACGGTCCGCGACAACGTCACCCTCTTCGACGACACGGTCGATGACGCCCGGATACGCGAGGCGCTCGCGGAGGTGGGCCTGCGGCAGTGGCTGGAAAGCCTGCCCGCCGGGCTGGACACCCTCCTCGGCCCGGGCGACACCGGGCTGTCGGCCGGGCAGGAGCAGTTGCTGGCCTTCGCCCGCGTCCTGATCCAGGACCCCGGCCTGGTGCTCCTGGACGAGGCCACGTCGCGACTGGACCCGGCGAGCCTGCGGGTCTTCGAGACGGCCATGGAACGCCTGCTCGCCGACCGTACCGCGGTCATCGTGGCGCACCGTCTCGAAACCCTCGGCTCCGTCGACGAGGTGCTCCTGCTCCGCGACGGACGCGTCGTCGAGCACGGCCGCCGGGACCGGCTGGTCGCCGATCCGTCCTCCCAGTTCTCCCGCCTGCTCGCCGCCGACGAGGCCCTGGCATGAGGGCGCCGCGGACACGCCGGTCGGAGCCGCCGCCCGCGGCGCCCCGGGGGCATTCCATCCGGCGGTCACTGCTGCTTCCCCTGCTGTCCCGGTCGGCCCCCACCTACCTCGGCCTGACCGGCCTGTGGATCCTGCTGCGCGGCGCGCTCCTGGCCACCGGGCTGCTGCTGCAGCTGATCTTCGACGACCTCAGCGGCACCGAGCGGGCGGGCATGTCGGCATGGTCGCTCATCGCCCTGGTGGCGGCCGCGGAGGCCACCAAGGTGGCCGTGTGGTACGGCGTGATCCTCAGCCGGGTCGAACCGCACTTCACCTACCGGATCCGCGCGGCCCTGCAGGTCAATGCGCTGCGCGCGCTCCTGCGCAGGCCCGCCGGACGGGCGCTGGACCGCACCGGCGGCGACGCCGTCAGCCGGTTCGGCGCCGACACCGACGAGGTCGGCGTCTTCGCGATCTGGTCGGCGTCCAACCTCTCGCGGTTGATCATCGCCGTGGGAGCGTTGGTCATCATGCTCGGCATCGACGCCGTCGTGACCCTGGGACTCGTCGTCCCGGTGGTGGTCATGGTGCTGGCGAGCCGGGCGCTGGCCAGGCCGCTGCGCGAGTGCCAGACCTCCGGTCGCCGGGCGGCCGCGGAGGTCAGCAGCGTCGTCGGGGAGGCGGTCGGCGGAGTCCAGGCGATCAAGGTCGGACGTGCCGAGGAGCGGTTCGTCGCGCGGCTGCGGCAGGCCAACGCCGTCCGGCTGCGGATCGCCGTCCGCGAGGTGCTCCTGACCACCGTGCAGACGTCCCTGTTCAACGGCACCGCCGCGCTCGGCACCGGATTCGTGCTGCTGCTGGCCGCGGCGAGCATGCGCGGCGGCGACTTCACCGTGGGCGACCTGGCGCTCTTCGTCTTCTACATCCAGTTCATCACCGAGGCGGTGACCGCGCTGGGCATGTTCTTCGCGCGGGTCCAGAAAGCCGAACTCTCCACGCGCCGGGTGGCCGAACTCGCCGGCGACGAAGCAGCGGTGATCGCCCGCACGAAGACCCACCTGCGGCGTGAGCCGCCGCGGCCGGCGCCGCGCGAGGACCGCTCCGCTCCCCTGCGCCTGCTGCAGGCCCAGGGCCTCACCTCGCGCTACCCGGGGACCTCGCGCGGCATCCGCGACATCGATCTCCACCTGCCCGCCGGGACGGTCACGGTCGTGACCGGCAGGGTCGGTTCCGGCAAGAGCACCCTCCTGCAGGTGCTCCTCGGGCTGCTCCCCGCCGAGCGCGGCACGGTCCTCTGGAACGGCATGCCGATCGACCATCCCGGGACGTTCCTGGTCCCGCCGCGGTCGAGCTTCGTGCCACAGGTCCCGCGGCTGTTCAGCGGCACGATCCGGGAGAACATCGTGCTCGGTGCCCCCTCCTCGCCGGCGCAGGTGGCCGAGGCGGTACGCCTCGCCGTGCTCGAAGACGACATCGCGGGCCTGGACAAGGGCCTGGACACGGTGATCGGGCCGCGGGGTCTGCGCCTGTCCGGCGGCCAGAGGCAGCGGATCGCCGCCGCCCGGATGGCGGTGCGCCGTACCGACCTGATGGTCTTCGACGACCTGTCCAACGCGCTGGACGTCACCACCGAGCGCCGGTTGTGGGACCGGCTTCTGGACGATGGCGGCGCGACCGTTCTGGCCGTCTCGCACCGACCGTCCATTCTGCGCCGGGCCGATCAGATCGTGGTGCTCGTCGACGGTGAAATGGCCGCAGCCGGCACCTTGGACGAGCTGTTGGAGAACTGTGCGGAGATGCGCCACCTGTGGGAAGCCGACGAATCCCTTCCGGGGGATGCGCACGCCGGCCGGGTGGAGCAGGACTGAGCGGAACGGAATTGTTGGAAACGCGAGAGGAGAGAGACATGTTCGATGACGACGACGAGCGGACCTACCGGGTCGTGATCAACCACGAGGAGCAGTACTCGATCTGGCCGGAGGACCGGGAGATCCCGGCGGGGTGGCGAGCAGAGGGCGCCCAGGGAACCAAGTCGGAGTGCCTGGCCCACATCGACCAGGCGTGGACGGACATGCGGCCGTTGAGCCTGCGCAGGCAGATGGACTCCCAGGCCGTCCCCGGATCTTCCTGACCCCGCCCGCACGACCCTGGCCCGGGGACCGCCCGGCGGGGCCGTCCCCGGGGCCCCACACCGAGAGGAACAGTGTGAGCAGGCCATACGAGCTCGTCGTCCTGTCAGCCTCATCCAGCGACGAACTTGCCGCGGCCGCACGCGGGCTGGCTCGGTTCCTGACCGGCAGGCCCGGCCTTCCGCTGGCCGCGGTGGCCGCCTCACTGGTCCATGACCGGCCGCAGTCACCGCACCGCCTGGCACTGGTGGCGCACGACTGCGCCGACGCCGCGCGGCGGCTCCAGGCACCGGCTGCCCGTGAAACGCACATCGGGCACGTGACGACGACCGAGCGTCCGGTCGCCTTTCTCTTCCCCGGCGTCGGCGACCACTATGCCGGAATGGCGGCCGGCCTTTATCGCAGCGAGCCGCTTTTCCGCAGTGCGCTCGACTTCTGCGCCGAGGTCCTCATGGACCAGCTCCGCCGGGACCTGCGCGAGATCCTCTATCCGGAGGACTCCGAGCCCGCGCCACCGTCGGGCGGGCCGCCCGGCCGGCCCGACCTGGCCCGGCTCCTCGGCCGGGACGAACGGTCCTCCGAACTGGACCGGACGGCGACGGCCCAGCCGCTGGTCTTCGCCGTGGAGTACGCGTTGGCCGAGTTCCTGGCGGGTTCGGGAATCCGTCCCACCGCTCTGGCCGGCTACAGCCTGGGGGAGTACGTCGCCGCGTGCGCGGCGGGGGTGCTGGCGCCGGAGGACGCGCTGAAGCTGGTGGCCCGCCGGGCGAAGCTGATCGAATCCGCACCCGAGGGTGCGATGGTCGCGGTGCTGCTCGGCGCCGACCACCTCGCCGAGTACCTCGACGGCGAGCTGTCGCTGTCGGCGGCCGACGGCCCTCGGCTTTCGGTGGTCGGCGGCCGGGTGACGGCGGTGGAACGCCTCGAACGGCGGCTCGCGGCCGAGGGCGTGGCGAGCCTGCGCCTGCCCACCCGGCATGCCTTCCACTCGGCGATGCTCCAGCCATTCGAGGAGGCGATGCGTGAACTGGCCGCCGAGCCCGCGCTGTGCCCGCCCACCATTCCGCTACTGTCGAATGTCACCGGAACGTGGCTGACCGGAGCCCAGGCGACCAGCCCTCATTACTGGGCGCAGCATATGTCCCGGACTGTCCGATTCGAGGACGAACTGGCCGAGCTCTGGCGCCTGCCGGCACCAATACTGCTCGAGGTCGGTGCGGGCCGGACACTCGGCACGCTGGTACAGCAGCATCCCGGCCGGCGACCGGACGGTACGGTTCTGGGCACCCTTCCCACCACCGCGCGCGATTCGGACGTGGCCGGCGTGTTCACGGCCTTGGGCCGACTGTGGGTGGAGGGTGTGGATATGAATTGGCCGGCCCTGTTCCCTGACCGGCCAAGGGAACGCCTGCCGCAACTCCTGTTCGACGGTGACCGGGCGGATACGAAGCGCTGACGGGCCGGTCCCGTTTGACCGGTCGGATCGGGACGGCACGGGCCGCCGGGCGGCCATGAATCGCTCCGATGGCTGATCTACCTGCAGTCATCCGATCCTCCGAAGGAATCGTCTCAATAATCGCCCGGGAGTCTTGAATAACTGGCGTACCTCATAGATTATTGGGTACAGGACAATCCGAAATCCCTGCGGGGAACACCTTCCTCACGAGCTCCTTTACGGCAACTCACCTTTCTCTAGCGTGGCCCGGATGGCATCCGTCCGGCACGCGGGAAGAGTATTAAGTCCGCAATCGTTGGGGGTGAAATGATCCGTCTCGGCATCATCGATCCACGACCTGTCGTTCTGCACGGGTTACGATATGTGTTCAATAAAACCCAGGAAGTATCGATTGAGGTTTCTCAGTCGAATGCCACCGGTGTGCCGTCCAGCGCTCTCGACGTCGTCCTTCTGGGGTTCCGCCCGTCCGACGGCGCCACTTGTAGACGGCAGATCACGGAGTTGTCTCGCAAGACCTCTGTCCTCATTCTGAGCTGGGCTCGCGGGCCCGAAGAAAAGGAGGAGGCCGCGAGGTGCCTGCGCGCGGGAGCCTGCGGCGTCTTATATCCCGATGCTCCGGTCAACATCCTTTTGGACGCCGTGCGGACGGCGGCGGAGGGACGGATGGTGATTCCGAACGAGATGTCGTCGTTCCTGGAGACTCCCGCGGCCACCGATCAGCTGTCCCTCCGCGAACAACAGGTCCTCGACTGCATCGCCAGCGGGTACACGCACGGCCAGATCGCCCGGCATCTCGGTATCAGCCGCCACACGGTGGACACCTACGTCAAGCGCATCCGCGGCAAGCTCAAACTCGGGAACAAGGCGGAGCTGACCAGGGCCGCTGTTCGGTCGGTCCCCGCCCTCGACGTTCCGCACGCCCAGTAGAACGAATACCGCGCTGGACGCCGGGGCGGCCCCCCCGGCGCCACATGGCCCGCCCAGCGCCCGCCTGACGGCCCCCTCCCGCTTCACGGTCACGTGACCGCGTGTTGCCGGAGTGCCCAGATCCGACCACGAGCCCCTGCTGGCGCCCGTTGCCGACCAAGCCGGCCCATCGCCGAAGGTGAACGGAGTATCAGGACCAGCCATGCCCGCGCCCGGTCATCGCCCAGTTCGGAGTTCAGCCGGCATTTCCGGGCGGGGTCGTCCATACCCGTGCCGTCAGGACGGCACCGGCACCGAACAGCGCCACGCCGAGGGGGACGTGGACGGCGACGTTGCCGTCGACCATGAACTGGATGCCGACGAACACGAACAGCAGCGCGGTGACGGCCGGGTACCGTCCCGACCCGTGACCGACCCGCCACACCAGTAGCGCGGCGATGGCCTGGAGGACCAGCGCGAAGGCGAGGACGCCGCCCGTGGTCCGGTGCAACTGGCCACCGTCCGCGTTCGACAGGAGTTGCCCTGCGGTGATCCCCTGCGTCAGCAGCGCGGCGGCCAGGAACACCGTGGTCGCCTTCATCAGCCCGAAGAACCGGGGAAACAAGTTCCGATCCGCGTGAGTCCCGGCGGGCGGATTGGTCGGTGACATGAAATCACTCCGTGGTGGTCGTCGTGCTGGGTGAGGGACGGAAGCCGCGGCGAACACCCCGGTTCAGTCGGCCGACGATCCCGCGTGGGCCGGCGCCTCGACGGCCTCGGCCTCGCGGTCGGCGTCCGTCGGGTCAGCGGCGGCCGTGCCGGTCTGCCTGCCGGGCGCCTTGGCGTTGATGAGGACGCCCGCGACCAGTGCGGCCAGCAGGATGATGCCCGCGGAGGTCCAGGTCGCCACGGAGTAGCCGTGCACGGTCGCCTCGGCCAGCGCGGCCTTCGCCTGCGGCCCCTGCCGGACGGGGTCGACACGGTGCCCGGTCAGCCAGTCCCCGGTCGCGCCGGCCGCGATCGTGTTGAGGAGCGCGGTGCCGACCGATCCGCCCACCTGCTGCATGGTGTTGAGGGTCGCCGAGGCCGCCCCCTGCTCGTGCGGGGCGACGCGGCCGGTGGCCGTGGACATGGCCGCCATGAAGGTGACGCCCATGCCCAGGCCCATCATGCAGATGCCGGGCAGGACGTGGCCGAGGTAGGTGGCGTGGACGTCCATGGAGGCCAGGACGGCCAGACCGCCGGCGGCCAGCGTCAGGCCGGGCATGATCAGCGCCCGGACCGGCACCCGGTGCAGCAGCCGCACCGAGATCTGCGTGGAACCGATGATCATGCAGGCGGTCATCGGCAGGTAGGCCGTACCGGTCTTCAGCGGCGACCAGCCCTTGATGCCCTGCAGGTAGAAGGTCAGGAACAGGAAGACGCCGAACATGGCGACGGTGACCAGGCCCATCGTCAGGTAGGCGCCCGCCCGCTGGCGGTCCTTGACGATGTGCAGGGGCAGCAGCGGCGTCCGGGCGCGGGTCTGCCGCAGGGAGAAGAGCCCGAGGATCAGCACGCCGCCGATGAGCAGGGTCAGCACCCGGGTGTCGTCCCACTCGCGGGACTCGGCCTCGCTGAAGCCGTAGACGATGGACAGCACGCCGGCGGTGCCCAGCGCGGCGCCGAGGACGTCCAGCCGCGCGCCGGTCCTGCGACCGGGGTCGCGGAGCATCACGATCGCGCCGATCACCGCGAGGGCGGCCACCGGGGCGTTGACGTACAGGCACCAGCGCCAGTCCAGGTACTCGGTCAGGAGGCCGCCGAGCAGCATGCCGATGGCGCTGCCGGCGCCGGCGATGGCCCCGAACACGCCGAACGCCTTGCCGCGTTCGCGCGGGTCGGTGAAGGTCGTGGTCAGCAGGGACAATGCGGCGGGGGCCAGCAGCGCGGCGAAGACGCCCTGCAGGGCGCGGGCGGCGAACAGCATGCCGGGGCCGGTGGCGGCGCCGCCGAGCGCGGAGGCCGCGGCGAAGCCGAGCAGGCCGGTGATGAAGCTGCGCTTGCGTCCGAAAAGGTCGCCGAGGCGTCCGCCGAGCAGGAGCAGGCCGCCGAAGGCGAGGGTGTAGGCGGTGATGGCCCACTGCCGGTTGCCGTCGGTCATGCCGAGGTCGTGCTGGGCGGACGGCAGGGCGATGTTGACGATGGTCATGTCCAGGACCACGATCAGCTGGGCGAGGGCGATGACCACCAGCCCCCACCAGCGGCGGGGGTCGGCGGGCGGCGCGGCTTCTCCCTCCTTCGCCATGCCGGGCCGGGGACGGCGTTCGGGGGTGTTCTCGGGCGAGGCTGTTTCAGCCATGTGTCGGGATACCTTCCACGTGTTCGTGCTCGGGGTCGGTTCGGGGTGACCGCAGCGGGTCGGCATCGCGCTGCGGCACAGGACGGCGTCCCGGCGGAGGCGTTGCCGCTCAGCGCTGGTCGGACGGGTGAGACTCCGTCGCGCGACGTCCTGACGAACACAAGACGCCGGCGCGCCGACTCCTGTAACAGTCGGGCCCCTGTGACGTAGGACACCCCGTCGCGCGTGTTACAAGACGGCGGTGACCGGCGTCCAGTGTGTGGAGCAGGGCTGGGAACGGACAGGCAGGAGCCGGGGATGAGCGAGCGCAGCGACCGGACCACGAGCACATCCGAGCCGCTCGACCATGCTGACCGGACGGACTCCGCGGACTCCGCCACCGAGGTTTTCGTCGCCCACCGCAACCTGCTGTTCACCGTCGCCTACGAGATGCTCGGCTCGGCCTCCGACGCCGAGGACGCCCTGCAGGAGACCTGGCTGCGCTGGGTGGACGTCGATCCGGCCACCGTGCGGGAGCAGCGCGCCTACCTGGTGCGGATCGTCACCCGGCAGGCGCTGGACCGCCTGCGCACCCTCGGCCGGCGCAAGGAGTCCTACGTCGGTCCGTGGTTGCCCGAGCCGCTGCTGACCACGCCGGACGTGGCCGAGGACGTCGAGCTGGCCGACAGCGTCTCGATGGCGATGATGCTGGTGCTGGAGACGCTCGCGCCGACCGAGCGTGCGGTGTTCGTGCTGCGCGAGGTGTTCGACCTGGACTACGACGAGATCGCCGAAGCCGTCGGCAGGAGCCCGGCCGCGGTCCGCCAGCTCGCCTACCGGGCGCGGGCCCATGTCGCCGCGCGCCGACCGCGCGGCATCGCCTCCCCGGCCGAGACCCGAGCCGCACTCCAGGCCTTCCAGCGAGCGGTCGAAACCGGCGACCTGCAGAGCCTGCTCGACATCCTCGCACCGGACGTCGTCGCCCTGGCCGACGGCGGCGGGGTCAAACACGCTTTGCTGCGGCCCGTCACGGGCGCGGACAAGGTGGCCCGCCTGCTGGCCGCGGGCTGGTGGAGGCGCGGCGCCGAGAGGTCGGTCGAGCTGGTCCAGGTCAACGGCGGCCCGGGGCTGCTCGTCCGAGTCAACGGGGAGATCGACGGCGTGCTGGCGGTGCGGGTCGAGGGCGGCTACGTCACCGGCGCCTACCACGTGCGCAATCCCGAGAAACTGTCGCGTGTGGAACGGGAGACCGCCCTGAGCCGCTGAGGCCGCACCGACCTTGCCCGCTGGTGTGGAGGTGGCCGCGCCGCCTGTCCGCGGTGCAGCCCGCCGGCCGCGCGCCGAACGAGGTTTCATTTCCAGTCCCCGAACCAGGCATTGATTGCGGGATCGGGGCTTTCGGAACCTTGATCATTTTCTCCCCCCTCGTGAGCCGCTCATCGCGGCGCTTGCGGCTGGTTTCGAACAGCGGACGGTTTTCAACAGTGGCGTAGAAAAGTAGGGCCGCCACGTAGCAAACAAGAATGGGGATAACCCATGGATCCGGCATGCGGAAAATCGCGCATGAGACAGAATGCTCCTCTCTACACGGGAGGGGACGTACGTTCCGTCATCGGGACGAATAAAGGACGGGAAGGCTGGGACGCTCTTATGGAGTGCCCCGAGCGTGCCGTCGTGTTGTGGGACCTCAACGGGGCGACCCTTGAGCTCGCCCCCCTCGGGGGGACACCGCGACTCGACCCCGACGTTCGCCGGGAGCTCCCCCGACTGGGGGAGCGGTACGCCGTCAATGGGATATTGACGGGTTGGGCGTACGACCAGGTCAGCGAAATCGGCCTGGCCGTCCCCAACTGTCATGTCTGGGGGCAGTTCGCCAGCGAGCACTGGGACTGGCAGACGCAGACCCGGCACGAGATGGTGCCGCCCTCATCCGGGCTGAGCATGGCCCACGACAAGCTGCACGAGGTGGTGAAGGACCTCCGTCTGGACACCGAGTGCATCTACGTCAAATCTCACTCGCTCGTCTTCCGCTTCCCGGTGGAGACCGGCGAAAAGGTGGTCGAGCAACTGGTCGCCCCGCTCAGGGACGTCTGCGAGGCCGCCGGGGATCTGACGCTGCTGGAGGATCTCGGCCTGGTGAAGCTCGCGCCCGCGAGACTCGACAAGAGGGTCGCGCTCCGGCGGATCCTGAAGGAGTGCGTTCCGTTCACACCCTCCGTCGTCATGAACGTGGGCGACCTGCCCGACAGAGTGATCATGGAGGAGCTCGACCGGATGCGCCGCGAGGGCACACCGACGTTCAAGGTGGGCGTTCGCAACCTGCGGGACGGGGTCGACCTGTTCGTGCCCGGCCCGCCGCGGGGCGTTCTCCCGCTCATCCGAGCGTTGGGGGGTGCACCCGCCCGATAGCGCCGGCTCCGTAGTCGACCGTCTGCAGGGCCGTCGCCGCTCACCTGTGGCCCCCGGACATCCGGGGGCCACTCTTTTGCCTTTCGCCCGCAGCCCCACCTGCCGCAGAAAGCGCTGACGACGAACGGCCCCGCCCTGAGCCACCCACAAAGCCGTCTCCACTCTCACCGCGAAGTGGGCTTAGCACTACCCCCATTGACGCCCTGGCCCTACGGCCCTGCGGGTGTCCCGGCCCGAGCATTGGTGGCATCGGCCACCGGGAAACGCCCGGGCCCGGCCGCACGAAGGAGTGATGGACACATGAGCGGGTCCAGGACTCGAACCACGGCGTTGTGCACCGCGCTCGCCCTCGCCGGGACGTTGGCCCCTGCGATGACGGCCCACGCCCTCGCCGGGCACCGGCCCACCGTGCAGGCGATCCGGTCCTCCGGGACGACGGAACTGACCTCCGGCTGGGCGATCCGGTCGTCCGCCGACACTCGCGACACCGGTGCTGAGATCTCCAGGCCGGACTATTCGACGAAGGGCTGGCTGCCGCTGTCCCGGCCCGAGACGCTGATGGCGGGCCTGCTGGAGAACGGCCGGTACCCGAACATCTTCCACAACGACAACATGGCGAAGGTCCCGGCCCAGCAGTTCGATGTGAACTGGTGGTACCGCGAGCAACTCACCGTCCACCCCCGGAAAGGCGGCCGCACGTCCCTGGTGATGAACGGCGTTTCCGGAAAGGCCGACCTCTGGGTCAACGGGAGGAAGATCGCCGGAGGCGGGCAGCTCCAGGGCTCGTACGCCCGGCTGGAATACGACATCACGCCCTACGTCCGGGACGGGGCGAACGCCATCGCGCTCAACGTCTCCCGCAACGACGCCGACATCACCAAGTTCGACACGCCCATGCGGTACTTGACCCAGAACCAGGTCGACTGGAACCCCATGGCGCCCGACCAGAACACCGGGCTGCACTACGCACCGCAGATCGTCCAGGAGGGCCCGGTCTCGGTCCGCAACGCGCACGTCCTGCAGGATGACGCCCCTGACCTGTCCACCGCCGACCTGACCGTCAAGGCCGACGCGCGCAACAACACCGCGTCGGCGCAACGGGTGCTCGTGTCCGGCACGGTGACGCACGGCTCCACCCGTGTCGCCTGCAAGGCCGCGGTCACGCTGCCCGCGCACGCGACCCGCACCGTTGCGATCACCAAGGCGGAGTGCCCCGGCCTGCACCTGGAGCACCCGGCCGTGTGGTGGCCGTACCAGATGGGCGATCAGCCGATGTACCACCTCGCGCTGGACGCGTCCGTGGGCGCGACGGTGTCCAGCGCCGCCGCGGAGGACTTCGGCATCCGGACGGTGACGTCGCGGCTCACCAAGCCCGTCCCAGGCAAGACCCACGGCAAGGACGGCTACCGGCAGTTCATCGTCAACGGCAGGCCGCTGGTCATCCGCGGCGCCGGATGGTCGCCGGACCTTTTCCTGCGCTACTCCCCGTCCAACGTCTCCGTCCAGATCTCCTACATCCGGAACATGGGCATGAACGCGGTCCGGTTCGAGGGCAACTTCCCGCCCGACGACATGTTCGCCCAGCTCGACCGGGCGGGCGTCCTCGCCATGCCGGGCTGGCAGTGCTGCGCCCTCTGGGAGGGCAAGTCGTCGACCTGGTCGGACGGCGTCAAGGCCAACGCGTCCAACCAGGCGGGCACGATGGCGGAGCGGCTCCGCGACCACCCGAGCGTCTTCACCTTCTTCCAGGGCAGCGACGACGCGCCCGACCCGGAGAAGGAGGCCCTCTACCTGAAGGCGTTCGAGCAGGCCGACTTCCGGCTCCCGCAGGTCGCCGCGGCGGAGTACAAGTCGTCGCCCAAGCTCGGGCCGGCCGGCACCAAGGAGGGCGGCTACAACTACTTCCCGCCCAACGCCCTGTGGAACAACAGGCGGGAGACCGTCAACACCGACGACCCGACGCTCAGCATGACCGGCAGCGCCTGGGGGTTCGACACCGAGGTCAGCACCGGGAACACCATTCCGACGCAGGACTCGCTGAACCGCTTCCTCCCTCCGGACGAGCAGAAAAAGATCTGGGACCCGGCGACCGCACAGGGCCAGACCGCCGGCCAGGACATGTACCACACGTTCTTCTACGCCGACTACACACGCCTGTCCCGGATGGGCGTCTACAACACCCCGCTGTGGCACCGGTACGGCCCCTGGAAGGACGCCGGTTCCTACCAGAAGACCGTCCAGATCGGTGAGTACGAGGTCGCCCGCGCGCAGTTCGAGTCGTACATCGGCAATTCCACCGACAAGGCGAACCCCAGCACCGGGATCATCTACTGGATGCTGAACAAGGCATGGCCGTCGCTCCAGTGGAGCATGTACGGCTCCGACTTCGACCAACCGGGCGTCTACTTCGGCGCGAAGAAGGCCAACGAGCCCGTCCATGTCATGTACTCCTACGACGACGGCTCCATCAAGGTCGCCAACCTGACCGGCGCCCGCCAGAACGGCCTGCGGGCCACCGCGCAGATCATCGACCTCGACGGCCGGGTCCGCGCCACCGCCACCGCGCCCGTCGGGGCGCTGAGCAGCCAGGACGTACGGACCGTCCTGCACCCGAAGGTCCCGGCCGGAATTTCCAAGACCTACTTCGAGAAGCTCACCCTCACCCGCGGCTCCAAGGTCGTCAGCCGCAACGTGTACTGGCTGTCGACGAAGGCCGACCAGGTCGACTGGCCGAAGACGCACGCGCCCGGCCAGTACACCCCGTCCAACGGGTTCGCGGTCTTCCAGAAGGACGGCTACGCCGACCTGACCGGCCTGCGCGCGCTCAAGCCCGCCGACGTCAAGGTCCAGGCCACCACCCACCGTGAAGGCCGCGAGATGGTGACGAACGTGACCCTCCGCAACGTCGGCCACGGCGGCACTCCGGCCCTGTCCACCCGGGCCGACCTGTTCGCCGGTGGGAAGCAGGTGCTGCCGATCCGCTGGAGCGACAACGCCGTCACACTCTGGCCCGGCGAGCAGCAGACCATCACCGCCCGCTACTCGGCCACGTCCGCCAGGCCCGATGTCCGCGTCAGCGGCTTCAACGTCCCCGACCAGACCCGCCACACCGGCTGACCCGGCACGAAGGCCGGATGGGGCCCCGCCCCCATCCGGCCGTTACGGCTCTGGAAGCGGTCCCACCAGCGGCTGGGCCAGACGATGACCCACCATCCCCAGAAACGCGAAGCGGAGGCCCTCACAACTCCGGGCCCCCACATAAGCGTTCAGTGCGTGTGTCCGAGGGGTGATCACAAGCATCTGCACATGCCCACTGCCACCCCGATCGGCGACGTCTACCGCGTCACGGTGGGGCCCTGGCCACCCGACCGCACGTCGTAGCGCTAGCCGGGTCCGTACGCAGAGTGACCGTGTGCGGGCCCGACGCTATATGGAGCTGTCCGGCTGAGTATCTGCTCGCTGCAAGAAGACGGAATAAACATCCGCGTGCCGGTTCCGAATCGAGTGCGGAGAACCCCGCGCACGGCACACCCGCCTGCCCGCCGCATCTGGGATTGCCGGGATCCACGGGATCGGTCAAATGCGGTCCCCGCGCCGGCGTGTCGGAGGTTCGAGCTGTCTGAGCCAGTACTCCGGGGGCGGGGGGTCACTGGCTACTGGAGTCCATCCTTCCGTTGGATCGGGACTTCGAGGCGCCCATCGTCGTGGAAAGGCCATTCGCATCGCTCCTCTTACTGCTCGGACCGCGCACGGAGGCAGTTCCTCGATGGAAGGAATGTTTAGGATAAGTGGGTGGCCGTGCGGAGTCAGCTTCAAGTTCCAGGTGCGGCTTATGACCTGGCAGTGGTTTTGCATCTCAAACATGGCAAGCGCGCAGGACTCGCCGTTAGCGACAGGGCGAAGCCAGAGGAGGCGTTCGCCGGGCATCAAGCGCTCGCGGCCGTTGATAGAACCGTTGGGCGTTGTGCCCGCGCGGTCGACATAGGGGACGGGATCAGCCTCACCACCGGGATCGCCGTCACTGAACCCGGCGACATGACCAGGGGTAGCGGATCCCATCAATTCAAGGCTGTCGCCGTTGCTGTGTGCTTGCCAGATGTCAATCGGGTCGGCTTGCCGCGCCATAAGGTGCGGGTAGGAAAGTACGACGAAAAGATCACCGGCACGCATGGTGATCGCGATGCGGTCACCATGTTTAACAAAATGTTGGTGATCTGTGGCCCAGGCGGGCAGACCGGCGGCGTCCAGCAGAGCATTTTCGACCGCTCCGATGGCGACGGAAGGAGGGCATCTGAAGAATTCGCGATTCGGGGCCACCCGAAAAGGGGCCAGTTCGACGTGGGCGGTCGATTCGACAGCTCTGGGGTGGGAGGTAGCAGAGCGGAACTCCACGTCGAAGGGTAGGGGGACTCCGGTGTGCTGGAGCTTCCGAGCGCGATCCTCAGCCAGCTTCGTCGTCATGCCGACCTTGACGATTCCCGGCATCGCCTCGTTGCTGAGGACATAGACGAAACCAATCGTGTGCCTGGGCAAAGTCGCCTCCGAGGAGCGGGGTCAGCTTCGGGGAACCGTTCCGTAACGATCTGCATGTCGCCAGGTCGACGCCCGGTGGAGCGGCGCCGTCGCCGATCGTACGTACTGGGTCGGACGATGCGGGTTGACCGTTAGCTCCGCGGGGTGGTGGTGTCGCCCGAGCGGTCAGCCGCGACCCCATCCATGTCTGGACGCTGTCGGCCGTTGAGCGCGTCCACCTGGACGACGGCACCACGATCGTCCTCAAGTCCGCCATCGCCGTGGAGGCGCCGATCGTCATCGACGGATGGCACCGAATCCACAAGGCCAGGCAGACGGGCGTCAGGCAGTTGCCGGGTCATTTTCCTGGACGTTGATGACGAGCGCGCATGCCGCATCATGGGCGGCCCCGTGCGTGCGGTGGCGGGGGCGGCCCCGTGCGGCTCAACGATCAGGCGACACGGTACTCAGCGAATGATGCCGACAGCCGCCTGTGCCGCCCTCACAACGGCACTCCATTCGGGTCGGGAGATCACTTGAGCGTCTTCGAGTTCGGTGGGCGAGGAGTCCAAGAGAGGATCTAGGACAGCGGTCAGACCTTCGATCGCCGCAGCCTCAGCCTCGCTCTCAAGCGTCACACCGATCTGAGCTCGCGGGTCCTCTGCGACCAAGGTGTCGTCGTACAGGACTTTGACATTGTGGGTCAGGTCATCATAGAAGCCCGGCTGGGGGTAGTTGCGCTCCACCCAGACGCGACGCTGATACTCCAGATCCGAGAGCGCCTGTAGGGCCTCGATGAGGCTACGGCGCATGTCAGGAAACTGTACGACCACGAGATCGACCTTAGCATGGAGATTTCCAACTATCCCATTTCAATCACTCCGACAAGGGGACCAGGGCCTGATCCCAGTTCTCGTTGATGGACCCTTCAAATGGCTGACCATCTCGGCCGATCACTTTTCCTTTGACGCGAACAACGACATGGTCGACTCGTTGAGCAGGCTGGGGGTTGTTCGGATCCCCCTCGTCTATCCTGATTCCGTTCCCACGGTTCTCCGGAAACTGCCCGGCGGCCGGACCCTCGTCATCGACGTCGATCCGGGCGTCATCGCCGGTGACATCGGCCAGTGGCCCGAGCAGCGCATCGCCCGCGTCCGGCTCGACCAGGACGCCGGCCTCGGTCGGCGGACCGAGTCCCGGCCCCGGCGCTTCTCCGAACTGGACGCGATCACCGCCTCCGAGGTCCTCGCCGACCTCACCGAACTGACGACCGCCTGACCGGCGGGACGGTGCGGAAACACGAAGTGGAGGCCCGAATAATTCCGGAGCCCCACATGTTCGAACGATATGTGTCCGAGGGGCGACACGCCCCGACAGCCCATGGCCTCGCTGGTGCCCGCTCGTGACCCGTGCCGGATCACGATCGGAGGTTCGGGTGGCTAGTCCGCCGGTCGATGGTAGGTGGTGATTCGGCCTCTTCCGCCGTGTTGTTCGATGAGTCCCCGGCGGCGTAGCTCGCGGAGGCCCTTGCGGATGTTGGGGGCGGTCAGGTTCAGCTGATCCTGGAGTTCCGCCACGGTACGCGCGCCGGCCGCCAACGCGTCGTAGACGCGCAGTTCTGTCTGGTTGAGGTCGTCGCCGCGCCGCGTGGTGGAGGCGGCCCTCCGGAGGAGGACCGTGAAGCGAATGCCGGCGTCGATGTAGTGGGCGGGTGGGAGTCCCGCTTCGGCAAGGGCTTTGGTCACGATGGGGATGCCGGTGGCGAGGGCTTCGATGACGCGAGCGCCGCCGTCGGGGGTGCGGACATGCTGGCAGATGGCGACGAGCCGGGCGTTGCGGGCCGAGGTGACGGCCTCGCGACCGAGTCTCTCGACGGTGATGCCGTAAAGGCCACCGGGGTTGGCGACGATGAGGCGGTCACGGCGCAGGCGTACCTCGATGGCCATGCCCGCCGACCAGTGGTCGAGGTCGCGGTGCACGAGCGCGTTGGCGATGATCTCGCGGAAGGCGATGAGGGGGAAGGCCGGTTCGTCGTGGACGGTGCCATCGGGTGCCGAGACGATTGCGGTGTCGAAGGTGCGTCTTGCCCAGGCGAGTGCCTCGTCGAGCATGCGGGGGATCGGGCCGGTGATGGTGGCCTGGTTGCGGGCGCGTGATCCCACTGGGTCGTTCGGCAGTGGTTCGGCCGATGCCTGGATGACGAACCGAGGAAACCATTCCTGCGGGTGAATGCCCAGAGACAGCAGGCCGGCGACCGTGGGCGTCCCGTTGGGCGTCGTCACCCCCGCACGGCGGAGAAGCTCCGCGCTGTCGTCGAAACGGCCCAGCCCCTGGGGGTCCCGTTCGTGCACCGATCGCAGGAAGCCTTCAACGAGATCACGGTCGAGGTCGTCGCGGGTGGCGCTGTCGACCGGGGTCCGGTCGAACAGGGGTGGCTGTCGTGCGGCGAGGAATGCCTGCTCCTCGAGGGATGACAGTTCGAAGTCCCCGTCGTACCCGCGCAGGTAGGCTGTGCCGGATCCGCTCACGCGACACGGCTTGGCCGAAGGATCGCACTCGTGCACGTGCGCGACGACGACCGGCATTCCCTCGACAACCCCGTCTTCCATGGTGATCCGGACGGGCGGAGTGAAGGAGCGTGCCTTCACGGCGATGCCTTGCTTGAGCTTCTGCGGGTCGGTGAGCGGCACGGGGCGGAAGCCTGTCGCTTCATCGAGCCCCAGGATGATCGTGCCGCCGCCCGGAAGGTTCGCCAGGGCGCTGAGTGTCGAGGTCAACGACTGCGGCAGCCCGCCGGCGGCCGACTTGACCTCCACGTCCGACGAGTCGCCGCCCACTGTGCGCAGGCGTTCAACCAGGTCGTCCAGATTCATGCTCACGCGCCAAAGGTAACGGAGACGCGGTTACATTTGCCACCGATTCAGTTGCATTTGAGTGGCGCTCGGCTGCGTGCCGGCGACGTGGGTGACCTTCAATGGGCGCTGGTCCTATTCGCAAACGCGAGGAAGCCCTCATGACCGGGCGACTCTTTCCGACAGTCGCGCATCAGGCCACGAGCTCTGTCTGGAGCGCCGGTCTGGATCGCGCGGCGGGCTTGGAGGTAGGTGAGTTCGGGACCGGCGAGCTGGGGATGGGTGACGAGCCGGTCGAGCAGATGGTCGGCATCGGTGCCTTCAAGGCGTTCAAGCAGAAGCAGATGCCACTCCGCGAATCCTCGGCCGGTCCCGCGCCGAGGCAGGGGTGCGTCACGTCCGTGCCGTGCGGCGGAACCGTCCGGGTGGGACGCCGTACTGCCGCTTGAAAGCGTTGGCGAGAGCGACCTGCGACGAATAGCCCACCTGGGCGGCGATCTGCTCCAGCGGGGCGTCGGTCTCGCGGAGGATGCTGGCCGCGGCGGTCAGCCGCCACCAGGTCAGGTAGGTCAGTGGCGGCTGGCGTGTCGCGGTGGTGAACCGGCGGGCGAACGCCGCCCGCGAGAGCCCCGCCTGATCCGCGAGCGACTGGACGGTCCAGGCGTGCGCGGGATCCTGGTGGATGGCGTGCAGCGCCGAGCTGACCGGCGGGTCGGCCAGTGCCGCGGCCCAGCCCGCGCCACCGGGATCGCGCGGCCGGTTCTCGAACCAGGCGCGCAGCACGTGCAGCAGCAGCATGTCGAGAAGGAGCGGGACGAGCGCCGCGCCGCCGGGACGAGAGGTCCCGAGCTCCCGGCCGAGAGCGTCGAGTGTCGTGCGCAGGTCGTCGTGCCGTCCGACCTGCGCGGGCAGGTGGAGCACCGCGGGAATGTCGCGCAGCAGCGGGTGGGTGCGGTCCGGGTCGAGCCGGTAGCCGCCGCACAGCGTCACCACATCGCCGTCTTCGGCTGGCCGCCGCGGCGGGTGCACGGCCTCGACCAACGGTGTGGCCGGGTCGTCGGCCATGCCGTAGCCGTCTCCGCGCGGTGTGAAGATCACGTCGCCGGGTCCGACGGCGACCGGTGCGAGGCCGTCGACCAGCAGCGAGCATGACCCGCGGAGCAGCACGGTGAAACCTGCGGTTCCGGGGCTCGGCGGTAACCGCGTTCCCCACGGCGCGCGGGCCGTCGAGCAGCTCCGGTCGATGATGGGCGAGCTTCAGATCGCCGATGTGTCGGCCCAGGTCGGGCTCGGACTCTTCGCCGACTTCGAGGAACTCCAGCACCTCCGCCCCATGCCGCACCAGGAGGAGGCCCTCAGCGAGATGCTGGACCAGCTGGTCGCGTGGGCGGGGGCGTTGGCACCGCTGCGAGCGCGCAGCGGGACGTGAATTTCCGCGGGGGCACCCGGCCCCGCAGCGCCCTCGCCTTTCCACACCGATCCAGGAGCTGACTTGCGATACCGACTACTGGGCAACACCGGCCTGCGCGTCTCCGAGCTCTTCCTCGGCACGATGGCCTACGGCGGCCCGGCGGCGGCCTGCCCGAAGCGGACGCCAGGCGGGTCCTCGACCGCTACGCCGACGCCGGCGGCAACGTCGTGGACACGGCGAACTTCTACGGGGACGGGCACAGCGAACGGGTCGTCGGCGAACTGCTCGCCGGACGCCGGGATCGCTTCGTCCTCGCCACCAAGTACACCGTCAACCGCGACCCCACCGATCCGAACGCCGCCGGCAACCACCGCAAGAACCTCGTGCAGCAGCTTGATGTCACGGTGGCACGATCCCCGCGGATTGCGTTATCGCCAGGGCTTCCGCCTTCTGCGCGCCCCACTCGGCGACTTCGGCTATCTCCACCGCCTAGCGCCGTGCGGCGGGTCGAAGACGGCGCCGCGGTCGCGGTCCGGGTGACGTCCTCCACCAGTGCGGTCGTGGTGGGCCACCGGCGGGTAGATCGAGGTCACGACTACCCCGCCCCGGAGGGCCACCGCCCGCCGGCCGAGCGGTTGCGCCACCTGCTGCCCGGCACCGCCATGTACGCAGACGTCCCTCGCCGGAAAACCAGAGAAACGCAAAATGGGACAGATGAGCATCTGCCCCACTTTGTCGTGAAGTGTCCGAGGGGGGACTTGAACCCCCATGCCCCGTAAAGGGCACTAGCACCTCAAGCTAGCGCGTCTGCCTATTCCGCCACCCGGACCGGTCGCAGGCCGCAGCGGGGCTGCGGCGGCGGAGTTCACCATACCAAAGGTGGCGAGTCGCGGCGAAGTCGATCGGCGGGGCACCATGGGACGGTACGCAAGCGACGCGAGGTGATCAATGTGGTTCGGCAGCCGACCGCTGAGGACGAGGTCGTCCGGCTCTGCCAGGAGCTGATCCGGATCGATACCAGCAACCCGGGCGATCATTCGGGGCCGGGGGAGCGGGTGGCGGCGGAGTACGTCGCGGAGAAGCTGGAGGAGGTCGGGCTGGAGACCCAGATCTTCGAGTCGCATCCGGGGCGGGCGAGCCTGGTCGCGCGGATCGAGGGGGAGGATCCGGCACGCGACGCGCTGCTCCTGCACGGGCATCTCGACGTGGTGCCGGCGCGCAAGGAGGACTGGACGCGCGATCCGTTCGGCGGGGAGATCGCCGACGGGTGCGTCTGGGGGCGCGGGGCCGTCGACATGAAGGACATGGACGCGATGATCCTCGCGGTGGCGCGCCAGCGGATGCGGGAGGGGCGCAGACCTCCGCGGGACGTGGTGCTCGCGTTCCTGGCCGACGAGGAGGCCGGGGGGAAGTGGGGCGCGCACTGGCTGGTGCGGGAGCATCCCGAGCTGTTCGAGGGGTGCACCGAGGCCGTGGGGGAGGTCGGCGGGTTCAGCCTGACGGTGCCCGGTGACCGGCGGATGTACCTCATCGAGACGGCGGAGAAGGGCATCGCCTGGATGAACCTGACCGCCAGGGGGACGGCCGGGCACGGGTCGATGGTGCATCCGGACAACGCGGTCACGGCGGTGGCGGCGGCGGTCGCGCGGCTGGGGGCGCACGAGTTCCCGGTGCGGCTGACGAAGTCGGTGCGGGCTTTTCTGGAGCGGGCCTGCATGGCGTACGGCGTCGAGTTCGACCAGGAACATCCGGAAAAGTGCCTTGAGGAGATCGGGCCGCTCGCGCGGATGATCGGGGCGACGCTGCGGAACACGCTCAATCCGACGCGGCTGGATGCCGGTTATAAGGCGAATGTGATTCCGCAGACCGCCACGGCTCAGGTGGACGGACGATTTCTTCCCGGGCATGAGTCGGAATTCTTCTCGGTGGTGGACGAACTTCTCGGTCCGGACGTTCAACGAGATTTCGTCCACCATGACCGCGCGGTCGAGACCGACTACGAGGGCGCGCTCGTCGCGGCGATGGAGGCGGCGCTGACCTCGGAGGACGCGGGTGCGCTGCCGGTGCCGTACTGCCTGAGCGGCGGGACGGACGCCAAGGCGTTCTCCACGCTGGGCATGCGGTGCTTCGGTTTCGCGCCGCTGAAATTGCCCCCAGAGTTGGACTTCTCCGGAATGTTCCATGGGGTCGACGAGCGCGTTCCCGTGGACGGGCTGCGCTTCGGCGTCAGGGTTCTCGACAAATTCCTTGATCGCTCTTGAATTTGCCATCACCAGAGCCTTCCGTGGTGCTAGCGTCACTCTCTGTTGAGGACGGATCGGTCGCAGCGGAGGGTTTCCGGTGGCAGGTGGCGCGGTGTGTGTCGGGGCGGTATCCGTCCTGCTGCGCCGTGCTGCCCTCGGACGTTCCGTGCGGCGCCTGCTGGTCCTCGGCGGGCTGCTGATCGCCGGCTGGCTCCTCGGGTGCGCGGCGCAGTCCGCGCACGCCGACGAGCCGCCGCCCGCGCCCGTGACGGGGGTCGTCGAGAAGACGCCCCTGCTGGGCGACGCGGTCCAGACCGTTCGCGAGCGCCCGCCGGTGCGGGAGGCGCCCGGCGTCGCCGACCCGGTCGGGGTCGTGCACATGGTGGCGCCCGAGCCGCGTGCAGAGAAGGTCGCGCAGGACGTGTCACCGCCTCGGCCGGATGTTCGGGTCGAGCCGGTGGCCGAGCAGGAGCCCAGGCCGGTCGTGACCGAGGTCGCGGCCGCGCCCGAGACGCACCATCGGCCGGCGCCCGCTGTTTCCAGCTCTTCCCGGACACGACCGAGCGTCGGCCATGCGGCCCGCCATGTCGTCGTCCAGCACCACCCTGCGCCGATGCCGGCGCCTGAGAAGCCGGGTACGCATTCGGCGTCCGGCGGCTTCGTCATGACCGGTGCCGCCGCCGGGTTCCCGGCGGCCGGGACATGGGCCCCCGCACCTCATCGCGCATCGCTGCGCCCTGTCTTCGGTGCGGTGCCGCCGGCCGTCCGCACCGCCGCGGACGAGCCCTCCTTCGCGCCCGACTAGTTCCTGACCACAGTCTCCGGACGCGTGCCCGTGCGGCTCGGGCACGCCGATCCGGTCTTCCGCCGTGCCCTCATGCGCGGCACTCCCCCCGAGACACACATGTCTCTTCTCCACCAACTCTTCTTTAGGAGCATCATGCGAACGTGGGCAAAGGGCACCTCGCGTGCCGTGCTGACCGCAGGCTTCGTCGCCCTCGGCGTCAGCGCCATCCCCGTCAACGCCTTCGCCGACGTCACGACCGGCCACGGCGGCGTCCTGAGCGGCAACCAGGTGAACGCGCCGATCTCCGCCCCCGTCGACGTGAGTGGGAACGGCGTCGCGCTGGTCGGCGGCAGCAAGGCGAAGTCCCGCGGAGGCGCCAAGGTCGACCAGGGCGGCAGCGGCGGCGGCCAGCGGACGTCCGGCAAGCGCGGCGTCGGATCCGGGAACCAGGTCAACGCCCCCATCTCCCTGCCGGTGAACGCCTGCGGCAACGCCGTCGCCATCGTCGGCGGGGCGAAGGCCGGCTGCGAGGGGGGCGCCAAGGTCAAGGGCAGCGGCCAGGGCGGCCAGACCACGGACGGGACGGGCGGCGTCCTCGCGGGCAACCAGGTCAAGGCCCCGATCTCGGTGCCCGTCAACGCGTGCGGCAACGCCGTCGCCGTCGTCGGCGGGGCGCTCGCGGGCTGCGACGGGGGCTCGAAGGTCAAGAGCGGCGGGAACACCGGATCGAGGCAGAAGACGTCCGGCGTCCGCGGCGTCGGCAGCGGCAACCAGGCCGATGTTCCGATCAGCGTCCCGGTGGACGTCTGCGGCAACGCGGTCGGCAACGCGGTGGCGGCGTGCGAGGGCGGCGCCTCCGTGCGCAACGGCGGCCACCGGACGGGGCGGCAGACCACCTCCGGCGCCCGCGGCATCCTCTCCGGAAACCAGGGCAACGCCCCGATCAGCATCCCGGTGACGGCCTGCGGCAACGCCGCGGCGCTCGTCGGGGAGGCCGGCGCGCTCTGCGAGGGCGGCGCGCACGTGCGCAGCGGCTCCGGCGGCGACCAGCAGACCTCCGGGGTGCGCGGGATCCTCTCCGGAAACCAGGGCAACGCCCCGATCTCCGTCCCCGCCGAGGTCTGCGGCAACGCGGCGGCCGTCGTCGGCGGTGCGGCGGCGGCGTGCAACGGCCAGACGCTCGTCAAGGGTCCGCACGGCTCCGGCGCCAAGACGTCCGGCGACCAGGGCACCGGCTCCGGGAACCAGGCGAACGCGCCGGTCCAGGTCCCCGCGGAGGTGTGCGGGAACGCCGCCGCCGTGGTCGGACGGGCCTCCGCCGTGTGCGAAGAGCCCGGCAACGGCGGGTACGAGCCCTACTCCCGGACGGCCGGCACCGCCCCGCGCCCCGGTTCGAAGATCGACCCGCCCGCGGTCGGCGGCCTCGACGGCGTTCCCGTCCTGAGCGGCGGGGCCGGCCTGGTCGACGGCCTGCCGGCGCAGGGCAAGTCCGCGGGCCGGAACCAGCGCACCGCGCTCGGCGGCGACGACGCCCCGGCGGCCGTCTCGCTCCTGGACACGCAGGCCCTGCCGGGCGGCACCGGTCTCCCCAAGGTGAACGGCCGTGGCGCGGCGGCCGGTCTTCCGGGTGTGAACGGTGCGTCGCCCGTGCTTCCCGGGACGAAGGCGCTTCCCCAGGCCCAGGGCCTGATCGGACAGGGTGCGCCGGTGAGGGCCGGTGCCCAGCGCGTCCGGCCGGCCGCGGGGGCGCCGGGCACGATCGCCCTGCCCGCGACGGCGGTCGTCCCGGTCGACGTGCACGGCGCGGCCACCGCCAGGATCGCGGACGTGCCGGACGAGATCGGCCGGATCAGCCCGGTCGCGTCCACGCAGACGATCACGCCGGGGACCAGGGTGGGCGCGACGCTGCTGGTGGCGGTCTCGGGGCTGCTGGCCGCCGCGATCGGAACCCTGGCGCTGACCCGGCGGGTCCGGGTGGGCCGCCGCTAGATCCACCAGACCGCGGGTGAGCCGGCCTCAGGGCCGGTGTGCGGAAGACCTTCGCCCGTCCCGGAGGCGCGGACCGGGGCGGGCGAAGCCGTACCCGCAGGCGGGGAGGTCGTGTCCGCGGGGTGGGCGATGCGAGTGCCCGCAGGCGGGGGAGGTTTTGTCCGCGGGGCGGGTGGACGCGGGCTAAGTCGTGTTGACGGGCGGGTGTAGGCGTGCCTGCGGCGGACACAGTAACGTCACGTCAGGGAATCCGTACGCAGTGCTACGCTCCGGACAGGTCGCTGGGAACGGTCAGAACGTACGGACGGCGCGGATGACCTTGCGGCGCAGTTGAATACGACGGCGGCCGTCCGGGTACAGGCGCAAGCGATCGAGTTCCCAGCCGCCGTGCTCCGCGTGCTCGGTCATGACCTGCCGGGCGGCGTCGCGTGTGGTACCGCGCGGCAGTGACAGAACGAGGTAGGTGTACTCCGCCATTGCGACCATTATTACGTGGTCTACCGGCCGTGCGGCACCGTACCGTGGCCTCCCGGTCCGCGCCGTGCGCGGCGGCATGTCATCCTGTCGGGGGCGTGCGGCGGTGAGAATCCCGCCCCTCAGCGGGGGCGGCACGATGATCGCGAGGCGGTGGCGAGAAGGCGCGGGCACAAACACGCCGTCACGCGACGTTGTACGAAGCCGGTAGGAAGAGCCTGAACCAGAGAACCCGAGACAGCGAGGTTGGAGCGACTGTGCCAGCCAAGAACGGCACCGCGAGCAGTGGCCCGGGCAACGGCGCGGGGACGCGCCTGGTGATCGTCGAGTCGCCCGCCAAGGCGAAGACGATCGCCGGTTACCTGGGCCGCGGCTATATCGTGGAGTCCAGTATCGGCCATATCCGGGACCTGCCCGGAAGCGCCTCGGAGGTGCCGGCCAAGTACAAGGGCGAGCCGTGGGCGAAGCTCGGCGTGAACGTCGAGCACGGGTTCGAGCCGCTCTACGTCGTCAACTCCGACAAGCGCCAGCAGGTCCAGAAGCTCAAGAAGCTGCTCGCCGAGGCCGACGAGCTCTTCCTCGCGACGGACGAGGACCGGGAGGGCGAGGCGATCGCCTGGCACCTCCAGGACGTCCTGAAGCCGAAGGTCCCCGTGCACCGGATGGTCTTCAACGAGATCACCAAGGACGCGATCCAGCGCGCCGCCGCGAACCCGCGCGAGCTGAACATGCGCCTGGTGGACGCGCAGGAGACGCGCCGCATCCTGGACCGCCTCTACGGGTACGAGGTCAGCCCCGTCCTGTGGAAGAAGGTCATGCCGAAGCTGTCGGCGGGCCGCGTGCAGTCGGTGGCGACGCGGCTGGTCGTCGAGCGGGAGCGGGAGCGGATCGCGTTCGTCCCCGCCCACTACTGGGACATCGCGGCCCAGTTCGACACCGGCGGGGACGAGGAGCCGACGGCCTTCAAGGCCGGGCTCGTCTCGGTGGACGGCAGGCGCGTCGCGCAGGGCCGCGACTTCGGTTCCGACGGCGCCCTGAAGACGCGGGACGCGCTGCACCTGGACGAGGCCGCGGCGACGGCCCTCGCCGAGCGGCTCCGCGGCCGCCCGTTCGAGGTCAAGTCGGTCGAGCGCAAGCCCTACACGCGCCGCCCGTACCCCCCGTTCCGCACGACGACCCTCCAGCAGGAGGCCAGCCGCAAGCTGAACTACTCCGCCAAGTACACGATGTCGGTCGCGCAGAAGCTGTACGAGAACGGCTTCATCACCTACATGCGAACCGACTCGATCACGCTGTCGGAGACGGCGATCACGGCGGCGCGGCGGCAGGCGGCGTCGCTGTTCGGCGGCGAGTACGTCCCGGACAAGCCGCGCGTCTACACGTCCAAGGTGAAGAACGCGCAGGAGGCGCACGAGGCGATCCGCCCGGCGGGCGACACGTTCCGCACGCCCGCCGAGACGCGCCTGTCCGGCGACCAGTTCCGGTTGTACGAGCTGATCTGGAAGCGCACGATCGCGTCCCAGATGAAGGACGCCGTCGGCCAGTCGGTGTCGATCCGGGTCACCGGGGTCTCGACGCGGGACGAGCGCGCCGAGTTCGGCGCGACCGGCAAGACCATCACGTTCCACGGTTTCCTCAAGGCCTACGTGGAGAGCGCCGACGACCCGGCCACGGACCGGGACGACCAGGAGCGGCGGCTGCCGAACCTGGCCGAGGGCGACCCGCTGACCGCGAGCGCCGTGGACGCCGAGGGCCACTCGACCCGTCCGCCGGCCCGCTACACCGAGGCCAGCCTGGTCAAGGAGCTGGAGGAGCGGGAGATCGGGCGGCCGTCGACCTACGCCTCGATCATCGGGACGATCCTGGCGCGCGAGTACGTGTTCAAGAAGGGCACGGCGCTCGTCCCGTCGTTCCTGGCGTTCGCCGTGGTGAACCTGCTGGAGCGGCATTTCGGCAACCTGGTCGACTACGACTTCACCGCGCACATGGAGGACGGTCTCGACGAGATCGCCCGCGGCGAGGCCGAGCGCGTCCGCTGGCTGAGCCGGTTCTACTTCGGCGACTCCGGCGAGGAGGGCCTGAAGGAGCTGGTCGGCGACATCAGCGACATCGACGCCAAGGGGATCAGCTCGTTCCCGATCAAGGGCACCGACATCATGGTGCGGGTCGGCCGGTACGGGCCCTACCTCGACCGGGACGGCGAGCGCGTCAACATCCCCGAGGACATCGCGCCGGACGAGCTGACCGCCGAGAAGGCCGAGGAGCTGTTCGCGCAGCCGTCGGGCGACCGGGAGCTCGGCACCGACCCCGGGACCGGCCACACGGTCGTCGCCAAGTCGGGGCGGTTCGGTCCCTACGTCACCGAGATCCTGCCCGAGCCGGCGCCGCCGGCCGACGGCAAGAAGCGGACGAGGAAGGCCGACGCCGCCAAGCCGCGCACGTCGTCGCTGTTCAAGTCGATGTCGCTCGACACGATCACGCTCGACGACGCGGTGAAGCTGCTGTCGCTGCCGCGCACGCTGGGAGAGCTGGACGGCGAGCCGGTGACCGCGCAGAACGGCCGGTTCGGCCCGTACATCAAGAGGGGTTCCGAAAGCCGGTCGCTCGGCTCGGAGGACGAGCTGTTCACGGTCACGCTGGAGCGGGCGAAGGAGCTGCTGGCGCAGCCCAAGCAGCGCGGCCGCCGCGCCGCGGCCGCGGCGCCGCTGCGCGAGCTGGGCAAGGACCCGGCGAGCGGGGAGCCGGTGGTGGTGAAGGAGGGCCGGTTCGGCCCGTATGTCACCGACGGCGAGACGAACGCCAGCCTGCGCAAGGGCGACGAGGTCGAGTCGATCACGATCCAGCGCGCCGCGGAACTGCTCGCGGAGCGCCGGGAGAAGGTCGCCGCGGGCGGCGGGAAGAAGAAGACGGCGCCGCGGCGTCGAACCTCCGCAAAGTCCGGTTCATAGGGACATCTACGCCGATACCCTGACCGACATGACCAGAACGGGCGCACCTCGGCCGCACCCCGCAGCGCCATCGCCGCCGGGCGGTTCGTCGCTTTCGTCGATCGGGCCGTTCCGGCGGCTCCGGATCGCGCTGTCGCTGTCCGGCGCAGGCCAGTGGATCGGCGTGCCCGCGCTGACCGCCATGGCCGCGATGCTGACGCGCGGCGACGGCGCCGCGGCGCAGGCGCAGGCGGTCGGCGGCACGCTGGCGCTGATGCTGCTGCCCGCGGTGGTGCTCCCACCGGTCGCCGGGCTGCTCGCCGCCCGCGTCGACCGCCGGCTCATGTTGATCATCGCGGACGCGCTGCGGCTGGTGGTCGTGGTGACGGTGCCGCTGGTGCACGCGCTGCCGTGGACGTTCGCCGCCGCGTTCCTCGTCTCGTGCCTGAGCCTGCTGTGGGTTCCGGCGGCGCGCGCGGCCCTGCCCGCCCTGGTCCCGGACGAGGAGCTGCGGCTCGCCGCGCGCCGCGCCGCGACCCGCGTGCTCTACGGCCCGGCGCCCGCCGCCGCGCTGCTGTTCGCCCTCCTCGCGCTCGTCGCGAACGGGACGCTCGGTGCCGGTTCCCGCGCCGACCTCGCCGTGTACGTGACGGCGGGCCTGTTCCTCGTCTCGGCCGCCGTCGCGGCGACGGCCGGCGAGATCCCGGCGACCGAGCCGGTCGCGGCCGTGTCGCCGCTGAAACTGATCTTCCAGGGCGCGGGGTCGGCCGCCGCGCGCGGAATCGGCCTCGCGATCGCGGCGGCGTCCGTCACGGCGGGCGCGGTCGTGGCGGTGGCCCGCGTCCACGCCGGCGAGCTGGGCGGCGGGGACGCCGGGTACGGCTCCGTCCTGACCGCGCTCACGGTGGGGCTCGGTTTCGGGCTGTTCGTCGGGCCGCGCGTGCTCGTCCCGTTCAGCCGCCGCCGCCTCCTCGGCCTCGCGGTGATCGCCGCCGCGCTCGCGCTGGTCGTGCTCGCCCTCGTCCAGAACCTCGTCGTCATGGTGTTCGCGACGGGGTTCCTCGGCGTCTTCGCCGGGGCCGCTTGGTCGACCGCGAAGGCGGCGGTGCACGACCCCGAGGCGCCGGAGGACGCCCGCCCCGCGGCGTACCTGCGGTCGGTCGCGCTCATCGCGGCGCTGCTCGCGTTCGCCGCCGTCCCGCTGCTGGCGGCGGCGGTGGGGTCCCACCGCCTCGACCTCGGCGGCGGCGTCTACGACGCCTACGGGACCGGCGTGGCCCTGCTGGTCGCGGCCGTCATCGCCCTGCCGGCCGGGCTGCTGGCCTACCGGCGGCTGGACGACCGGCGCGGCGTCCCGCTCGTCCCCGACCTGCGCGCCGCCCTGCACGGCGAGATCTACACGCCGCCGGAGCAGGCCGCGGCGGCGCCGCAGCCCGTCCGCCGCAACCGCGGCGTGTTCATCGCGTTCGAGGGCGGTGAGGGCGCGGGGAAGACGACGCAGGCGCGGCTCGCCGCGATCTGGCTCCGCGACCACGGCTACGACGTGGTGACCACGCACGAGCCGGGCGCCACCAAGATCGGGATGCGGCTGCGCGCGATGCTGCTGGACCGCGACACCACGGGCCTGTCCGACCGCGCCGAGACGCTGCTGTACGCCGCCGACCGCGCCGACCACGTCGCCAACGTGATCAAGCCGGCGGTGGACCGCGGCGTGATCGTGGTCAGCGACCGCTACGTCGACTCGTCCCTGGCCTACCAGGGCTTCGGCCGGCAGCTGCCGGTGGAGGACATCGCCCGCGTCAACGCCTGGGCGACCGGCGGGCTCGTCCCGGACCTGACCGTGCTGCTGGAGATCCCGCCGCAGGCGGGCCTGCGGCGGCTGTCGGCCCCCGCCGACCGCATGGAGTCGGAGTCGCAGGAGTTCCACGAGCGGGTCCGCGCGGGCTTCCACGCCCTCGCCGAGGCCGACCCGGACCGCTACCTGATCCTGGACGCGAGCCGGCCGCAGGGCGAGCTGAGCCGGGAGATCCAGTACCGCATCCGGGAGATCCTGCCCGACCCCGTCCCGCTCGGCACCGAGGACGCCACGAGCACGTTCCCGGTCATCACCGACTTCTGAGCCCGCTAGCCTCTGTTCCATGAGCGTGTGGGACGACCTGGTGGGGCAGGAGACCGTCATCGCGCAGCTGTCCTCGGCGGCTGGGCGGACGGGCGGGCTCGCGCACGCGTGGCTGTTCACCGGGCCGCCCGGGTCGGGGCGCGTGACCGCGGCGCGGGCGTTCGCCGCCGCGTTGCAGTGCACGGAGACGCCGCGCGGGTGCGGGCACTGCGCGTCCTGCCACCAGGTTCTCCAGGGGACGCACGCGGACGTCGAGGTCGTCCGCCCGCAGGGGCTGTCGTTCGGCATCAGGGACGCCCGGGCGCTGGTGCTGCGGGCCTCGTCCTCGCCGAGCGGGAGCGCTCAGCAGATCGTGCTGTTCGAGGACGCCGACCGGGCCACCGAGGGCGCCGCGAACGCGCTGCTGAAAGCGATCGAGGAGCCGCCGCCGCGGACGGTGTGGCTGCTGTGCACGCCGTCGCCGGAGGACCTGCTCGTCACGATCAGGTCGCGCTGCCGGCTGGTGACCCTGCAGACGCCCCCGATCGCGGCGATCGCCGACTTCCTCGTCCAGCGCGACGGCGTGGAGCGCGACACCGCCGAGGTGGTGGCGCGGGCGGCGCAGGGGCACATCAGCCGGGCGCGCCGGCTCGCCTCGGATCCGCGGATGCGGCGGGTGCGCGAGCAGGTGGTGGCGGTGCCGCGCAGGCTGACGGGGGTGAGCGCGGCGGTCGCGGCGGCGGAGACGCTCGTGAGCGCGGCGAAGGCGGAGCGGGACGCGCAGACGGCCGAGCTGAACGACGTGGAGACCTCCGCCCTGCGCAAGGCGCTCGGCGAGAGCGAGAAAGGGCGGATGCCGCGCGGAACGGCGGGCGCCCTCAAGGAGCTGGAGGACCGGCAGAAGTCGCGGGCGACGCGGATCCTGCGCGACGCCCTGGACCGGACGCTGCTCGACCTCGCGTCCTACTACCGGGACGTGCTGACGTTGCAGCTGGGGGCGGGCAGCGAGCTCGTCAACATCGAGCTCGGCCCCGAGCTGCGGTCGGCCGCGGGGGACGGGCGCCCGGAGGACACCCTCCGGCGCCTTGATGCGATCATGGACTGCAGGGAGCGGTTGGCGGCGAACGTCAACCCGCAGCTGGCGTTCGAGGCGCTGACCTTGGCGTTGCGTCACGGGTGATACGGGTGGGGCTTACATAATTTGTCCCCATTCGTTACATTTCCGTACGCGACTCTCAATGAGCGCCCCCGTAACGTTCGCTGGCTGATCGACCGAAAACCGGTTGGTTAACCCCCACAGCCAGGAGGTCTGCCTTGCGGCGAGCCTTGATTTCCGCCGCGTGCGCCGTCACCACCGTGACGGCGCTCGCGTTCCCAGCATCCGCAGCTCCGGCCCCGGCACAGGCGAAGGGCGAGGTCTCGGAGTACGTCGTCCTCTACCGGGACGGCGCGTCCCTCGGACAGGCTCACCGGGCCGTTTCGGCGGCCGGCGGCAAGGTCGTGCACGAGAACCGCGACGTGGGCGTCGCGACCGTGACGTCCCAGAACCCGGAGTTCATCCACGCCGTCACGAACCAGCGGGCGCTGGACGGCGTCGCGCACAACCGGATCATCGGCGAGGCGCCCAAGGCCAAGAAGAAGGCCCCGAAGGTCGAGAAGCTGACCGGGGCCGTCCACGGCGCCAGGCAGCAGGCCGCCCCCGCGGGCAAGCCGTCCAAGGACACCGAGCCTCTGGCGGACCTGCAGTGGGACATGAAGCAGATGCACGCCACGGCGGACGGTTCCTACAAGAAGGAGCCGGGTGACCGGCGCGTGCTGGTCGGCGTCCTCGACACCGGTGTGGACGGCGACCACCCGGACATCGCGCCGAACTTCAACCGCAAGCTCAGCCGCAACTTCACCCACGACATCCCGACCGACGCCAACGGCAACGAGGTCGACGGGCCCTGCGAGTTCACGTCGTGCGTCGACCCCAACGACTGGGACGACAACGACCACGGCACGCACGTCGCGTCCACGATCGCCTCGCCCCGCAACGGCCTCGGCATGGCGGGCGTCGCGCCGAACGTGTCGCTCGTGAACCTGCGCGTCGGCCAGGACTCCGGCTTCTTCTTCCTCCAGCCGACCGTCGACGGCCTGACCTACGCGGCCAGGCACGGCATCGACGTCGTCAACATGTCGTACTACATCGACCCGTGGCTGTGGAACTGCGGCGACAACCCCGCCGACAGCCCCGAGGACCAGCTGGAGCAGCGCACGATCATCAAGGCGGCGCAGCGCGCCCTGGACTTCGCGCACGAGCGCGGCGTCACGCTGATCTCCGCGGCCGGCAACGACCTGGTCGACTACACCAAGACGAACGCGGACGACAGCAGCCCCGACTTCCCGTCCACCCCGGGCGAGGAGCCGCACGACCGCACGGTCCCGGCGAGCTGCGTGTCGATGCCGTCCGAGGGCCAGAACGTCATCCCGATCTCGGCCACAGGCCCGAGCGGCCGCAAGTCGTACTACAGCAGCTTCGGCAACGGCTACGTCGCGGTGGCGGCGCCCGGCGGCGACAAGGTCGACAACGCCGGCCAGCGTCCGGACGACAAGGGCGGCATCTGGGCGGCCTACCCCGAGCGGCTCGCGAAGGAGCGCGGCGAGCTGAACGCCGACGGCACGCCGAACGTGCCGTACATCATCCGCAGCTGCAAGGGCGACAAGTGCGCCTACTACCAGTCGCTGCAGGGCACCTCGATGGCGTCCCCGCACGCGGTCGGCGTCGCGGCGCTCATCGTCAGCAAGTACGGGCACCGGGACCGCAGCGGCCTGACGCTGGACCCGCGCCTCGTCGAGCGGACGCTGCGCGGCACCGCGACCGCCAAGGACTGCCCGAGCCCGCGGACGGTCGAGTACGTCTGGTACACCCAGTCGAACGGCCAGTGGGTGAAGCACACCTCCACCCAGACCTGTGAAGGCTCGAAGGGCCAGAACGGGTTCTTCGGCAGCGGCATCGTGGACGCGCTGAACGCCGTCTCGCGCTGACCCGGCCTGGACCACCCCAGGACGCGACCCCCGGCTCCGGCCGGGGGTCGCGTTCTTTCCGCGTCCTACGGCCGCGGACCCCTCGTGCATGATGGGGGGATGCCGTACCGAGTCACCTTCGTCTGCACGGGCAACATCTGCCGCTCCCCGATGGCCGAATGGGTCCTGCGCCACCACGCCGAGAAGGAGGGCCTGGACGTCGAGGTGGACAGTTCGGGCACCGGCGGCTGGCATGTCGGCGACGCGGCCGACGAGCGGACCGCCGCGGCACTGGAGCGCGCCGGCTACCGGTCGGCGCACATCGCGCGGCAGTTCGACGCCGGCTGGTTCGACCGGTACGACATGATCATCGCGCTGGACGCGAGCCACCGGCAGGCGCTGCGCTCGATGGCACCGAACCGGCAGGCGCGCGGGAACATCCGCCTGCTGCGCGAGTTCGACCCGGACGCGGACGGCGATCTCGACGTCCCCGACCCCTACTACGGCGGCCGCGCCGACTTCGACCTCGTCCTGGAGCAGGTGGAGGCGGCGATGCCCGCCCTGCTGAAGGAGATCCGCTCGGCGCTTGAGGACGCCTGAGCGCGTGCGGCTGGAGACGCTGCTCGGAACCGGGGTCGAGAAGGTGCACGACCTCGGTTCCAGCCATTCCTGGACGTTGCACAGGGCTTCCCTGGCCGACGGCCGCGAGGTGTTCGTGAAGGCGGCGCAGGACCCGGCCGGCGTGTTCGCGGCGGAGGCGGCCGGGCTGCGCTGGCTGGGGGAGGCGGGCCCCGGGACGCCCGTCCCCGAGGTGGTCGCGGCGGACGAGCACATGCTCGTCCTGCCGTGGCTGCACTCGGCTCCACCGTCCCGCGAGGCGGCCGAACGTCTCGGACGGGAACTGGCCGCCCTGCACACCGGGAACCGCCCCGACGTCTACGGCGCGCCCTGGGACGGCTTCATCGCCGACCTCCCCTTGGACAACACTCCGGACGATCGCTCCTGGCCCGCCTGGTATGCCGAACGCCGCCTCGAACCGTTTCTTCGCCTCGGGGCCAGGCATCTGTCGTCCGGCGACGTCCGCCTGGTGGAGCGCGTCATGGCGGACATCGAGACGCTCGCCGGACCGCCGGAGCCGCCGTCCCGCATCCACGGCGACCTGTGGTCGGGAAACGTCCTGTGGACGGGCGAGCGGGCGCTGCTCATCGACCCGGCCGCGCACGGCGGGCACCGCGAGACCGACCTCGCCATGATGGCGCTGTTCGGGGCGCCGCACCTCGACGCCGTGTTCGGCGCCTACGATGAGGCCGCGCCCCTGGCGGACGGATGGCGTTCCCGCGTCCCGTTGCACCAGTTGCACCCGCTGCTCGTCCACGTGGCGCTGTTCGGCGGGTCGTACCGGGCGTCCCTGGTCGAGGCGGCCCGCGCTTCCCTCGGCTGAGGCGGCTCACGACTTGGTAACTCCGCGTTCATGGGTTTTTGTCGCGATCCAGATGCGGTAGAAACGACGGGCGATCCGGCAGGAAGGTTAGGTAGGCAACCCCATGGACGACGGCAGGCGCGAGGACCCGGGTACCCGGCTTGGCTCGTGGAAGGGTCTCGTCCCTCTCGGCGTGGCCGCGACCGCCGCGCTGCTCATCGGAGGGGGCGTTGACATGGTGCACCGCCACCAGCGTGCCGCGGACAAGGAGCACGAGGCCAAGCCCGCCGCCAAGGCCGAGAAGACCGAACCGCCGTTCGTCGTCGGCGTCACCGAGAAGGGCGCCTCCCTCCTCGTCCGGGACGTGCGCACCGGGACGAACGTGGGGCTGCCCATCGCCGCCCCGCAGGGCCGCCGTTTCCACCGCGTCGCCGCGCTGAAGGACGGCTCGTACATCGTCGCCACCCCCGGCGCCCGTGACGTCACCTTCGAGCGCCTCCGCTTGGACGACGGGCGTCCCAAGGACCTCAAGCCCATCCCGAAGGCCACCGTCCCCGGCGCCTCCACCGTTTGGTCGGACCTCGCCGCGACCCCGGACGGCGCACGACTCGCCTACGTCACCTACAAGGGCGCGAGCGCCCGCGTGGACGTCGTCACGCCGGAGACCGGTGTCCACAAGGTGTGGACGACCAAGCTGCGCGCCCGCGTCGGAAGCCTCTCCTGGTCCGGCACCACGCTGTCCTTCGTCTGGAGCCCGGTCGGCTCGGCGAGGCACCAGGTCCGCACACTCGACACCAACGGCGCTGGGGGCGACCTCAAGACGAGCAAGGCCGTCATGCCCCTCCCCAAGGGCAGCTCCAACGCCGTCATGAGCCGGGACGGCACCTCCCTTATCGCGGCCATAGCGAAGAACTCCGAACTGACCCTCCAGACCTTCACGCTGCAGGGGAGCCCCGCCAAGACCCTGTGGACCCAGAAGGTGAAGGGCGACCCCACGGGCCTCGACATAGCCCACACCGGCCACGGCGTCATCGCGACCGCGGGCGACCTGTACGCGCAGGGCGTCCCGACCGTCCCGGCAGAGGATCTCGCCGACGCCGCCTGGTGAGACCTAGAGTGGGTCGCACAAAACCGGGCGAACGGAGCGAACGTGGGCATGATGATGGCCGTCAGCTTCACCCGTTACGGCCGCCTGTTCTACCTTGATCCGGGCGCGCACAGCCCCAAGGTCGGCGACAAGGTCCTCGTCCCCACCGACTCCGGCCCCGAGGTCGCCGAATGCGTGTGGGCCCCGCAGTGGGTCTCCGAGGACGTCGACGGCCTCCCCGAGTGCGCCGGCCCCGCCACCGACGAGCACCTCGCCCGCGACGAGGCCAACCGCCGCCGCCGCGCCGAGGGCCGCCTCATCGCCAAGCGCCTCATCCGCAAGCACGACCTCCCGATGAAGGTCATCGGCGTCGACTACCTCGACGCCGACAACATCTTCAAGATCTACTTCACCGCCCCGCACCGCGTCGACTTCCGCGCCCTCGTCCGCGACCTGGCCCGCGGCATCAAGGCCCGCGTCGAACTGCGCCAGGTCGGCCCTCGCGACGAGGCCCGCCTCCAGGGCGGCATCGGCCCCTGCGGCCGCGACCTGTGCTGCGCCACCTTCCTCAAGGACTTCGAACCCGTGTCCGTCCGGATGGCGAAGGAACAGGACCTCCCGGTCAACCCCCTCCGCATAGCCGGCGCCTGCGGCCGCTTGATGTGCTGCCTCAAGTACGAGCACCCGTTGTACGTCAAGGCGCACGACACCATGCCGGCCCTGGGATCGCGCGTGGACACCCCGAACGGCCCAGGCCAGGTCGTGGGCCGCAACGTCCCGTCCGACAAGGTCACAGTCCGCCTGAACAGCGGCGGCCGCTGCTCCTGCCCCTCAGCCTCCGTCTGCTCCCCCCGCCAGCAACACGACGCCCACTACAACCCCTCAGACGACAGCGAGCCCGGCTAGGAGTCGCGGGGCGGCCCCTCTTCCAGCAGGAGCGCTCCGCCGTTTGCAGGGCCGATGAGGCGGTTCACTCGAAACCTGTGGTTTCGAGGGCCGAGGGTGCGGGCTGATGTCGGCCTGAACATCGAACCTGGCGTGATGCGTGGAGTCGGGACCGCAGAGCATCCGGTCTTCCTAAGATCACGGTCCGATGACTCCTCGATCCGACGGGAGCGGCGCGTGACCCGGACGCGTGTTCTGCTGGGCTTGGTCGCTGTGGCGACGGGGGCCGCTCTGGCCGCTGGGGGGTCAGATGCGCTCCGGAGAGGGGTCGAGGTCTTTGCGCAGACCGCCCCCTACCTGCTGTTGGCGGCCGGAGCGATAATTCTGCTGAAGTCGGTCTTGCCGCGAGAACAGACGGTGGCGGGACCTGCGTTCCTGGTCGTGGCCGGCCTGACGTGGCTGGCCGTGGCCCGGGACTGGTTCGCCTCGGAAACGATGCGACCGTTCGCGTCCGCAGTGCTCGTTGTGGGAGGAGTGGCGGTGGCCATGAGCAGCGGGCGGCGCGACCTGGACATCGATACAGGGGTAAGGCGCTGCATGGCCATCGTCATGCCACGCGTATCTCGCTTTGCCCAGGCACCACGGAAGCTGGTCGTTCGCGCCTTGGCCGGGGATGTGGTCATCGATCTGAGCGAGGCCCGGTTGCCTCGCCAACAGGAGATGGAGATCGATCTGGCCTTGCTGTACGGCTACGTTCAGATCCTCATCCCAGAAGGCTGGGCCGTCGTACGCGGAAGGCTTGAGACCGCCCGGCGGATCCGGCTGGACGGGAAGCTCGATCCGCCCTATGTCTACAGTCCTCCACCGGCTTCCGATGCGGACGGGCCAGATTGGCACGGCGGGCGCGGCGGCGTGGTACTGAACATCTCCGGCATCGGCGGATCGGTCGTCCTTCGCCGGACGTCCCGCGAATGACGTCAGCCGGCCGGCGGGTCGCCGGGGTGGACGAAGAATTCCTGCCCCAATCCGGATTCGGCGAGCGACTGACGCTCCTTGAGGAAGGCGGTGAGGCTCCTGTTCAGCCTCAATTCGCCCTCGGGGGTCTCGGGAAGCGCCAGGTGCAGGGCCTTCGGAATGTCGAAGCGATGGAGGTCGAACGCGGTGGCCAGCAGGACGGCGTGCTCGGCCGACGCGCGGACGGCTCCGCGGTAGGAGACCACTGCCAACATCAAGGTCACCAAGGGTACGAGCCGCCACAGGTCAGGCCGCAGTAGCAGCGGCAGGGAGACCGCTGTGGCCGAGGCGAAAGCCACGCAGAGCGTCGCGGTGGCGGCGATCAGATCGAGTTGGCGACCGATGTCTGCGCGTAGGAGCGCGGAGACTGACGGGTACATCCTCGGATAGGCGGCCATGGCGTCGAGGCCGTAAGGCCGCCCGGCAGCCTCCTCCCCCTGGCGGAGCACGTTACCCAGGAGGGTCGGCATCAGAAGGTCATCAGCTTCGGGATACCGGTCGAGGACCCTGTCGGCGCGAGCGCTGAGCCGTCGCCTCCGCTGCTCCCGCCGTGCGCCCACAGCGGCGGCTCGCAAGGTCCGCGGTGGCTCCGCCTCCTCCTCGTCCAGGTGGTCCTGCTGGATCGAGGCCGTGTGCCTGGCCCGTCGATGCCGCTCGACTCCCAGCGCGTACAGGTACTGCAGGGGCCGCGGGTTCACGTATCCCTCCAGCATCTGCACCAGCGCGACCTGGAATGGACGCAGGAGGATGCCGATCAGGAACAGCGCGAAGACGAAGACGATGGTCACCGCAGCGGTGTCGTTCTTACTGGGGAGGACGTCGTGAAGGTTGATTCTTCTGTCGAAGTCGAAGGCGTGTGAGCGATACAGCACGGCCACGAAGCTTGCGAGTAGCGTCCCGGGCAGAACGTTGACGAGAGTGAATCGCGCGCCTCCCAGCGCGTCGGCCCCGGATTTGGCGATGTCAGTCAGAGCGGCCACGACCTCGTCTCTCCGGTCACGAGTCGTCATCCTTGCGCTTCATCTTGCCGTTGCACTCCTTGCACCGCGGCCCGCCCGGCATTCTCGGCTTGGACCTGAACCGCCGCCGCTTGCCACAGTGGGGGTTCTGGCAGATGTACACGTACGAGCTCGGAGTCGGATCGCCGTAGGATCCTCGATGGTCGGACGGTCGCGTCGCGACCGTGACCACGAGCACGAGGAAGATCCCGATCGCCGGGCCGCGGTGGCGACGAGTGTCCATGGGGCCTCCAAGGGAGACGCCAGGATTATCTCCCTGGCGCCGACGGCACGTCAGCCGTTGCAGGGCAGCCGATTGTGGCCAGCAGGTCACGGCGGCAGGGGCCGAAAGGCGGCGATGACCTCGCGCGCGGGAGCCCGGGCCGCCGGCCGGGCTCCGTCTCCTCTTCGCCGGTCCCCGGGACGCTGGATCTGACGATGTCCGGAAGCGGCGGACGGTCAGAGTCGCACCTACAAACCAAAACTCCGGAAGGACTTCCGATGGAAGACGTGTACAGGCGCTTCTCAGGAGGCTGGGAACGTCGCGACGGGCTCCTCGCGCGGGCTCGGCGGAAGGGCGCCACCACCGATGACCTTCGTGCCGCCGAGGCCAAGGGCATGGACCTGGGCCACTACGTCGAGGCGTTGGAGGCGGACGCTTCGGACGAGAGCATCCACGCCGCCGTGGACGCCGGCATCCTGCTCTCGGTGTTCGTCAGGGCGCTGAGGGCGAACGCCGCCCCCGCGCAGATCATGGAGGCGCACGAGAAGCAGGTCGCCGCGGATTCGGCCTACGCCTGGGGCATCGGCCGGTCCGGCTACCTCGACCTGCTGAACAAGGGCGCGACGCCCGACCAGCTCATCGTCCTGCACGAGCGGGAGATCCACCCGGACATCACTCTGCGGGCGATCGAAAGCGGCCTCGGCATCGCCAAGCTGCTGGAGGCGAACGACAAGGGTCTCCGCGGGGCCGACCTGCTCTGCCTCGTGGAGGCGCAGGAGCAGCAGGTGAACCCCGACGAGGTCCTCGACGCCCATCTCCGGGGGCTTCGCGGGCTCGACCTGTACAACCACCTGAGGGGCCCCAAGGGCCAGTGATCGCACGAGGACGTGAGCCGCCGCGCAGGCGGGCGCGTCCTCTGTACCTCTACCGACAGCCGCCGGCCTCCGTCCCTGGACGGAGGCCGGTTCTCGTTCGCGGGCCTCCAGGGCGTCGGGGCGGTGGCCGGGTACCGCATTGCGCGGGCGGGGCGGCGGTTTTCGGCGCACGCATTTCCTCGCCCTCTCCATCCCGAAACAGCCGGCTCCTCATGCGCCGCGAAAGCGCGCAGGGGACGAGCACCCGGGACCGCCCGGCACGACCTCCCGTCCGGCTCACCGACCGGCTCTCTCGTCGGCCTCCGTCGTGATGTTGCTATACGGTCGCGGGCAACCTTGGCACCTTCCTCCCCTTGCCGGGGGCCCTCAAGTTTCCGCACCATTCCGGCAAGCCGCCATTTCTCCGCAGGAGGTATTCCGTGAGACTGCGCGTCGCGACCTTGGTCGCGGGCATCGTCGCCGTCCTGGCCGCCGTCAGCCCTGGAGCGTCCGCTTCACCGAGGGACGTCCGTCCCGTCGCGGCGCCGGGCGCGGAAGGGGGCCAGGCGGTCTACGGAGCCGGGGGAGTGCGCTGCACCCTGGGGTTCAACGTGCGGCAGAACGGCACGTACTCCTTCCTCACCGCGGGCGGTTGCGCTCAGGTCGGCAAGGTGCTGTACGCCGATCCGGGGCTGACCGTCCAGCTCGGGACGGTCGTCTCGGTCACGAACCTCGCCGTGGCGCTCGTCCGGTACGTGGAGCCTTCCGTGGAGCGGCCCGGCAGCGTCCACCTCTACCCGGGGTCCCAGGACATCACGACGGCGGGCCGGCCGGTCGTCGGCCAGCGCGTCTGCCGCAGCGGGCCCACCACGGGCGTGCGCTGCGGCAGCGTGACGGCCGTCAACGTGACCGTGAACTACCCCGAGGGGACGATCACCGGGCTCGCGAGGACGACCGTATGCACGGAGCCCGGGGACGGTCCCGGGGCTCCGTACTTCTCGGGCGGCACCGCGGTCGGGCTGGGGATCGGCGGAATCGGGGACTGCGCCAGCGGCGGGTCGTCCTTCTTCCAGCCGATCTCCCCGGTGCTCAGCGTCTTCGGCGTCAGCGTGTACTAACGCCTGGGGAGGAACTGGGCGAGGGCCGCGGTGACGCCGCAGAAGGCCATGACCGGGAAGAGCGACGCCCGGAAGGCGTCCGCGACCTCGCCCAGCGCTCCGTAGAAGACGATCCCGACGAGCGCGACGCCGAGGGCGTTGCCGACCTGCTGGGCGGTGGACAGGACACCTGCGGCCGAGGCGGCGTGCCGGTCGGTCACGCCGGACAGGACGAGCGCCGACAGCGGCGCCAGGACGAGCCCCATGCCCGCCCCGACGAGGGCCAGGCCCGGGACGAGCCAGCCGATGGCGTGCCCGATCGCGGTGAGCAGGAGGCCGCACCCGGCCGCCTGCACCGCGGCGCCCAGGGCGAGGACCTGCCGTCCCAGGCGGGCGGCGATGGCCGTGGCGCGGGTGGACGCGGCGAAGTAGCCCGCGCCCAGGGCGACGAAGAGCAGGCCCGACTCCAGGGCGCTGAGACCGCGTCCCTGCTGAAGGTACAGGGCGAGGTACAGGAAGAAGGACGCCATCGCCAGGGTGTAGACGAGCGCCAGGCCGCTGCCGACACGGAACGCGGGCTCGCGGAAGAGAGCGGGCGCGACGAGCGGTGCGCTGCCGCGAAGCTGGGAGAGGGCGAACGCGGCGAGCAGCACGGCCGACGCGGCGAGCGACGTCCACGTCCAGGCGGGCCAGCCCAGGCGGCGCCCCTCGATCAGGGGCAGGACGAGCGCGATGAGGCCGAGGGTGACCAGGACTGTTCCCGTGACGTCCAGCCGGGTTCCGGTGGTGCGCGGCTGGGACGGGACGGTCCGGCGGACCAGTGCCAGCGTGACGACCCCGACCGGGACGTTGATCAGGAAGATGCTGCGCCATCCGGTGCCGAACAGATCCGCCTGGATCAGCGCACCCCCGATGAGCTGCCCGAACACGCCGCCCAAGCCGAGTGCGAGGCCGTAGGCCGTGAACGCTCTGGCGCGCGCCTCCCCGGTGAACACGCCGTTGATGATCCCGAGAACCTGTGGCATCAGGAGCGCGGCCGCGATCCCCTGCACCACCCTTGCGGCGATCAGCGTGCCGGGGGACGGGGCGAGCCCGCAGGCGAGCGAGGCGATCGTGAACACCGCGAGGCCGAGCGCGTACATCCGGCGGCGTCCGGCCAGGTCGCCGAGGCGGCCGCCCGTGATCAGCCCGCTGCCGAGCGCCAGCCCGAACCCGGCGACGACCCACTGGATCGCGGTCGCACCGGCGCGTAGATCGTGCTGGATGTCGGGGATCGCCACGTTCACGATGAAGAAGTCGAGCGTGGTGATGAAGACGCCGGTGAGCAGGACGAGCAGGGCGCCGATGGACGCGGTGGGCGAGGGCGCGGCCTCGCGCGGGTGCCGTCCCGCCACTGGGGTCGCCGCTTGCGACATGGTTCTCCTCAAGTCGTCGTCATCCGCACCTAGACGATCTCGCCGGGGAGGTCGTGAGGGCGATGACCTGTGGGGTAATGCCGCGTAATTGGGTTGTGCGGCCCGCGGTGGGCGATCTAGCGTCCCGTCCCATGGATGGGGACAGGCCCGCACGGCGGCTCGGGATCGACGACCTGGCCGCCTGCCAGCGGCTCGCCGAAGACCGCGACTGGGGGCGGGAAGACCGCAAGTGGCGGTTCCTGTTCTCGGTCGGCGACGTCTACGGCATCGACGACGGAGAGGGTGAACTCGCCGCGGCAGCGGTGTCGACCCAGTACGGCGCGGACATCGCCGCCATCAGCATGGTGCTGGTGGCGAAACGCTACGAACGGCGTGGTCTGGGCGGCCGCATCATGCGGCACGTGATGGACAACACCGAAACGAAGAGCTTCTGCCTGACGGCCACCGAGTATGGGCGCCCGCTGTACGAGCGACTGGGATATCGCTCCGTCGGGCTCTGCACGACGTATACGGGCCTGGGGAAGGGGCCTTCCAGGCGAGGCGCCTCCGTCCCCGTGGAGGCGGCGGACATGCCCGCCGTCCATGCGCTCGACACCGAGGTCTTCGGCGCAGACCGTTCACGGCTGGTCGACGGACTGCCGTCGTTCTGCGAGACGTTCCATGTCGTCCGGGACGAGTCCGGCCTCAGGGGGTTCGGGGGCGTGTGGTGGAACGACGACAGGGCCGTCGTCGGCCCCGTCGTCGCTGAGGACGGCGAGACCGCGCTCGCGCTCGTCGAGGAGATCGTTCCGGCGGGGCCGATCCGCCTGGACATCGACCACCGGCATCCGGAATTGGTCGACTGGGCCCGGCGGCACGGCCTGGAGCCCGCGTTCACCACCACGGTCATGGAGTACGGCGCGCCCATCGCGAACGACCCGTCCCGCCTCCACCTCCCCGTGGCCCAGGCCCTCGGCTGATCTCAGCCGGCCTCCGGCTCCGCCGCGGGCGGCCTCCCGCCGGGCAGCGCATAGCGGACGATCTTCTTCCAGGTGCCCGTGACCTGCTTCGACAGCGAGCCCGTGTGGTACGGGATGTCGTACTTGTCGCACAGGGCGCGGACGCGCGGGGCGATCTCGCCGTACCGGTTGCTCGGCATGTCCGGAAACAGGTGGTGCTCGATCTGATGGCTGAGGTTGCCGGTCATCAGATGGAACAACTCACCGCCGGTGATGTTGGCCGAGCCGCACAGCTGCCGGACGTACCACTCGCCCCTCGTCTCGCCGTCCAGCCGCTCCTCCTCGAACACCTCCACGTCGCCGGGGAAGTGGCCGCAGAAGATGATCATGTGCGCCCACACGTTGCGGACCACGTTCGCGGTGGCGTTCGCGGCCAGCGTGGACAGGAACTGCGGCCCGCTGAGCAGCGGGAACGCCAGGTAGTCCTTGCCCCACTGGCGGCGGATCTTGCGGCCGATGGCGCGCAGCTTCTCCTTGGTCACCGCCTCGTCGGCCGTCCCCTGCCGGATCTTGTCGATCTCCAGGTCGTGCAGCGCCACCCCGTACTCGAAGAACATCGCCAGCAGCAGGTTGTAGAGCGGCTGCGGGAGGTGCGCCGGGGACCACGGCTGTTCGGGGGCGACGCGCAGGATGCCGTAGCCGACGTCGTTGTCCTTGCCGAGCACGTTCGTGAACGTGTGGTGGACGAAGTTGTGCGAGTGCTTCCACTGCTCGGCCGGCGAGACGTTGTCCCACTCCCAGGTCGTGGAATGGATCTTCGGGTCGCGCATCCAGTCCCACTGGCCGTGCATGACGTTGTGCCCGATCTCCATGTTCTCCAGGATCTTCGCGACGGCCAGCGTCGCGGTCCCGGCGATCCAGGCGGGCGGCAGCGCGGAGGCGAACAGCAGCGTCCGGCCGCCGATCTCCAGTCCGCGCTGCCAGCGGATCACCCGCCGGATGTAGGACGCGTCGTGCTCGCCGAGACCGGACATGATCTCCTCGCGCAGCGCGTCCAGCTCGGCGGCGATCGTCTCGTAGTCCTCGGCCGTCAGATGGTCGGTCATGCCGCTCCTCTCACAGTTCGATCTCCACGGGCCCGGCGGCCGCCGAGACGCAGGTCTGGATGATCTCGCCCTCGTCGCCGTGCACCTCGCCGGTGCGCAGGTCGCGGACCTTGCCGGACGCCAGCCGCCCGACGCAGCCGCGGCAGATGCCCATCCGGCATCCGCTCGGCAGTAGCGCCCCGGCGTCCTCGCCCGCCACCAGGAGGGGAGTGCTCCCGTCCGCGTCGGCCGTGACGCCGCTCCTGGTGAACGTGACGCGCCCGCCCTCGCCCCCGCCGCCGGAAAGGACGGTGCGGAAGCGCTCGACGCGCAGCCTCTCCTCGATGCCGGCGGCCCGCCAGTGCGCGGCGAGGTCGTCGAGCATGCCGCCCGGCCCGCACGCCCACGCCTCGCGCTCCGCCCAGTCAGGGCAGATGTCGGGTATTTCGGACGGCTTCAGGCGGCCGTCGGGGACTGTGTGCCGCTCGTGCAGCCGTACTCCCGGCATCCTGCGGAGCTCGTCGCCGAAGATGACGTCCCCGGCCGTCCGGTCCGAGTGGACGAGCACGGCGTCGGACGCGCCGCCGAGATGCCGCAGCATCGCCATGACCGGCGTGATCCCGCTGCCGGCCGTCACGAACAGCAGCTTGCGGGGGACGGGCGAGGGCAGCGTGAACTCGCCCTCGGGCGGCGACAGGCGAACGACCGCACCGGGCCGGACCTCGTTGACCAGGTGTGCCGAGACGAACCCGTCGCGCGCGGCCTTGACGGTGACCGTGATGCGGCCGTCCCGGCGCGGCGGCGACGACAGCGAGAACGTCCGCCAGTGCCGGACGCCGCCGACGTCCACGCCGATCCTGACCCACTGGCCGGGGCGGTGGCCGTCCCACGCCTGCCCCGGCCTGATCACCAAGGTCGCGGTGGACGGGGCCTCGTGCTCGACGGCCTCGATCCGTCCGCGCGGCTCGGCCGTGGACCACAGCGGGTTGACCAGGCCGAGGTAGTCCTCGGGCAGAAGCGGGGTCGTGAGAAGCCGGGCGGCCGACGCGATCCGCCGCCCCGCGGTGGAGCGGCGTGGGCGGCGCTGTGCGATGGTCAAGGTTCCTCCCCGGAGGGCGCGCTAACTTACGCTCGCGTAACCTACGGTCGCGTAGGAATCGCGGAGGATTCAAGTCCTCGGCCATCAAAGCGACAGGCATCACACCATCGCATGATGTTCCATCCGGTGATGTGATGTCCGCTGACAAAAAGCAGTGGGGAAATCATCGGCCGGGCACGATTCTTCGTGCCCGGCCGATGAGCGGCCGTCCTCGGCCGACGAGAGGCCGTACTCAGAACTTGGTCTTCGGCCGCTCCTGCAGAACCCCGTCCACGAAGATGTCGAGTTTCTCGTTGTAGAAGCAGACCAGCCCGGCGACCTTGCGGCTCTCGTCCAGCGGCGTCCGGTACGACCAGGCCAGATCCTCGTGCAGCGTGCCGTTCACCCGCACCGACCAGTACTCCGCGGTGCCCTTGTACGGGCAGTGCGTGGCGGTGTCGGTGTGTTCGAGCAGGTCCATACGGACATGCGGCTTCGGTAGGTAGTAGCGCACCGGCAGGCCCGTCTCGAACAGCAGCCGCGGGCTGGACGACTCCGCGACCGTCACCCCGTCCACCTCGACCCGGACGTGCCGCGACGCCGCCAGCACGTCCACGCGCGTGTACGGGTCGCGGGGGTGGACGAAGACCTCCTCGTCCTCCTCGAACCAGGCGTCCATCGCATCCCAGTCGAGCCGGACGAAGCCGGGCAGCCCGGTATAGAGGAGCGCGGCGCCCGGAGCCTGCGCGCCGTCCACCTTCACCGTGTAGGCGGTCGCTTCGCCCCTGCTGGGCGAACGGGTGCCCGGACCGTCCTCGACGAGTTCGGCCCGCACGTCCGCCTCGGGGAAGTAGTAGGTCGGGTAGTAGGGGATCTCCCAGACGAGAGACGGACGTGTCGAGTCGGCCACCAGATGGCCGCCGAGGTAAGCCCTGACGCGCTTGCCGCTCTCCTCGGTCCGGAGGCTGGTCTTCCGCGGTGTGCCCATGCCTGGGCAACCGCACCGGTCCGGACCCTATTTCATCCAATTCTCACCCGTGACTCACGAACGCCACATGAGCCCTCAAGAGCCTCATCCGCATGAATCGGACACTCCTGGTCAACGGCGCGCTGGGCGTGCTGCTCGTAGCCGGGGCCGGAACCGCGTACCTCGCCCTCGGCGACGGAGGCGACGGCGCCGCCGCCTCCACCCGCCTGTCCCGCGTCACCCGCGGAACGGTGGTCTCGTCGGTGTCGGCGTCCGGCTCGGTGGAGAGCGCCCGGAGCCGCTCGCTGTCCTTCGGCGCCTCGGGGACGGTCGCGAAGATCTACGTCAAGGCGGGGCAGAAGGTGCGGGCGGGCGACGTCCTGGCCCGCCTCGACCAGACCGAGGCGATCGAGAACGTCGACGCCGCCAAGGCGAACCTGGCCGTCGCCGCCGGCGGCGACACCTCGTCCGAGAAGGGGTACGCCGGCTACGTCCAGGCGAAGAACTCCTACAACTCCGCGTTGCGGGCGTACGAGGGGACCGTCCTGAAGGCCCCGTTCGCCGGGACGGTGACCGCCGTCAACGGAACGGTGGGCGGCGGTTCGAGCGGTTCGTCCTCGTCTTCCTCGGGTTCGGGTTCGGGTTCGGGTTCCGGGTCGGGCGGCGGGTCCTCCTCGCCGACCTCGTCCTCCACCTCGTCCACGTCGTCGGGCTCGGGCTTCGTCGAACTCGCCGACACCGCGCACCTCCAGGTCGAGGGCGAGTTCACCGAGGCCGACACCACCAGGCTGAAGACGGGCCAGGCCGCCGCGGTCACGTTCGACGCGCTCACCGGCAGGACCGCCACCGGCAAGATCACCGCGATCGGCGCGGCGCCGGCGACCACCGACAACGTCGTGAGGTTCCCGGCCACGATCGCGCTGGGAGACGTCCCGTCCGGGGTCCGGCTGGGCCAGACGGCCACGGTGGAGATCACCGTTGCGCGGGCGGAGAACGTCCTCTACGTGCCGAGCGCCGCGGTCAGGACGGCCGGCGGGCAGAGCACGGTCACGGTCGTGCGCAACGGCAGGCAGGTCCCCACCACGGTCGAGATCGGCGTCAGGGGAGACCAGGGAACCGAGATCAGCTCGGGGCTGAACGAGGGCGACCAGGTCGCCGTGACCTCGACGTCCGGCAGCGGGAACACCAACCAGCGCGGCTTCCCCGGCGGCGGCGGACCGGGGCTCGGCGGCGCCCCGGGCGGCGGAGCGCCGGGCGGCGGAGGCCGTCGATGACCGCGCCGGAGCCCGCCCGCGTCCCGCCCGTGCTCGACGTGCGCGGCGTGACCAAGGTGTACGGGACGGGCGACACGGCCGTCCACGCCCTGCGGGGCGTCTCGCTGACCGTGGAACGCGGCGACTATGTGGCGATCATGGGCGCGTCGGGCTCGGGCAAGTCGACGCTGACGAACATCATCGGCTGCCTGGACGTGCCGAGCGCCGGCCGCTACCTCCTCGACGGCATCGACGCCGTCGGCCTCGGCGAGCGCCACCTCGCGATCCTGCGCAACCGCCGCATCGGCTTCGTCTTCCAGTCGTTCAACCTGATCCCGCGGATGACCGCGCAGGCCAACGTGGAACTGCCCCTCGCCTACGGCGGGCTCAAGGGCGCCGACCGGCGGCGGCGCGCCCTCGCCGCCCTGCGCGAGGTGGGTCTCGCCGACCGCACCCGGCACGAGCCGAACGAGCTGTCGGGCGGCCAGCAGCAGCGCGTCGCCGTCGCCCGCGCCCTGGTCACCGCGCCGACGCTGCTCCTCGCGGACGAGCCGACCGGCGCGCTCGACAGCGCCTCCACCGCCGACGTCCTCGGCGTCTTCGACCGGCTCAGCCGCACCGGCCGCACCATCGTCGTGATCACCCACGAGGACGACGTCGCCGCGCACGCCAAGCGGATCGTCCGCCTCGTGGACGGCCGCGTCGTCGAGGACGCCCGCAGGGAGGGTCGCACGGTGAGCCCCACCGACCTTCGCGATCTCCCCACCGCCCGGCCGCACGCCGCGTCCCCGGCACCGAAGGAGGCCGGGTGAGCGTCCTGGAGATCCTGCGCTTCGCCGTCCGCGGACTGTCGGCCAACAAGCTGCGCAGCTCCCTCACCACGCTGGGCATCCTGATCGGCGTCGGCGCCGTCATCCTGCTCGTCGCGGTCGGCAACGGCTCGTCCGAACAGATCAAGAAGAGCATCCAGCGCCTCGGCGCCGACTCCCTCACCGTCACGCCGTCCACCACCGGCCGCGGCGGCCCGGGCGGCTTCGGGACGGCCGACCAGGCCTCGGGCCCGCGCACCCAGGCCCGCGACCTCACCGCGGAGGACGCCGAAGCCCTCACCGCCGCCGGCCAGGCCCCGTCGGTCAGGACCGCGTCCCCCGTCGTGACCAGCCAGTCCGTCACCGCTGGGTACGCGGGCACGAGCGCGACCATCGGCCAGTTCGTCGGGACGACCCCGTCCTACTTCGCGGCGGCGAACAAGACCCTCGCGTCCGGCACGGCGTTCACCGCCGAGGACGCCGCCGCCGCACGCAAGACGGTCGTGCTCGGCAGCACGGCGGCGTCCGACCTGTTCGGACGCGTGAACCCGATCGGCAAGAAGATCGACGTGGGCGGGATCCGCTTCACCGTCGCGGGCGTCCTCAAGGCGACGGGCTCCTCCTCGTCCACCTTCTCCGACCCGGACAGCATCGCCGTCGCGCCGCTCCCGGCCGTCCAGGAGACCCTCACCGGCTACGGTGCGCTCGACCAGATCATCGTCCAGGCCACCGACAGCGACGCGGTCGGCGCCGCCGAGGCCGAGGTCACCCAGATCATCGGCCAGCGGCACGACGTGACCTCGTCGGGCGCCGCCGACTTCACGGTCTCCAGCCAGGCGAGCGTCCAGTCGGCGGTCAGCGAGTCGAGCCGGACCTTCACCGTCCTCCTCGGCGCCGTCGCGGCGATCAGCCTCCTGGTCGGCGGCATCGGCATCACCAACATCATGCTGGTCACCGTCACCGAGCGGACCCGCGAGATCGGCATCCGCAAGGCCATCGGGGCCCCGCGCGGCGCGATCCTCGGCCAGTTCATCGCGGAGGCCACCGTCCTCAGCCTCACCGGCGGCCTGCTCGGCGTCCTCGCCGGCGTCATCGGCAGCCTCTTCACCATCGCCGGCGTCAAGCCCGTCCTGGTGCCCTCGTCGATCGGCCTGGCCCTGGCCGTCTCCCTGGCGATCGGCCTGTTCTTCGGCAGCTACCCCGCCAACCGCGCCGCCAAGCTCCGCCCCATAGACGCCCTACGCCACGACTAACCAAGGACCCCATGCACCCCCAGCCCGCGCCGCCACCAACCAACCGCCCGCTACCAACCAACCGCCCGCTACCAACCAACCGCCCGCTACAGGCTCGAAGCCGCGCCGATTCGGATCATCTCGATCCGTATGCCCCAGAGCCGAACCAGCCGAGCCCGCCCAAGACCGGGCTGGACCAGCCGAACCCGGATCAGCCCGGACCCGAGTGGCGCACCGCCGCCACCGACCACTCCCCGAAACCAGCGGTCTCTCTCCTATGCGACGAGACCGGCCGAGCCCGGTCAGGCGGGGGTGAGCGGGGTCCGTTTCGGTTTGCGTGGGACGGCCAGGACGGGGACCAGGGCCGCCACCAGGAACACGGCCGTCCACCAGAAGGTGTCGGTGAAGGCGTGCGCCAGAAGGGACGGCGTATCCGTCGTGCGGTGTGCGGCGGCCTCGTCCAGGCTGCCGGATGCGCCGGGAATCTCGTTGCGGATCCCGATCTGCAGGACGACCGCCGTCACCGCCGTGCCGAACGAGCTGCCGATGCGGACCAAAATGTTCGCGCCGGTGGTCGCGGCCGGCACCGCTTCGCGGGGGAGGCCCTGGTAGGCCATCGCCATCAGGGGCGGCGCGATCATGCCGTGGCCGAGCCCGACGACCAGCATCGCGCCCATGATCGTGGCGCGCCCGGTGTCGGGGGAGAGGGTGGTGAGGGCCACGGTTCCGGCGAGCACGCAGAGGATGCCGCCGACCACGAGCCACCGTCCGCCGAAGCGGTCACCGATCCGTCCCGACACCGACATGGTCGCCATCGCTCCGAGCCCCATCGGGGCCAGCAGCCAGCCCGCGTCCAGGGCCGACTCCCCGCGGACGATCCCCGCGAACAACGGAACGAGGATCATCAGGCCGAACATCGCGGCGCTGTAGAGGAAGAACCCGCCGGTCGAGGCGGTGAAGGCCCGGGTGCTGAGGCGGCGCAGGTCGATGAGGGCACCGTCGCCCCTGCGGAACGCGTGCGCCGCGAACGCCGCGACGAGGACCCCGCCGGCGATCGCGGTGATGAGGAAGCGGCCGCTGGTCAGATGCCTCCCGTTGCCGGCCTCCGAAAGCGCGTACACCAGGGCCGCAAGCCCGGGGGACAGGAGCAGCATGCCGATGACGTCCAGCCGGGCGTCCGTGCTGCGGTCACCGTCGCGCGGCAGCATCCGCAGGGCGGCGAGCAGCGCCAGCGCGCAGAAGGGGACGTTCACGAAGAACATCCACCGCCAGCTCAGGTTGTCGACGATCACGCCGCCGAGCAGCGGGCCCAGGACCGGGGCCAGCATCGCGGGCACAGAGACGATGCTCATCACGCGTCCCATCCGGTCCGGCCCGGCCTCCCGGACGAGCATCGTCTGCCCGACGGGCATCAGCATGCCGCCGCCGAACCCTTGCAGGACGCGGAACGCGATCAGCGAGGGCACCGACCAGGCGAGCCCGCACAGCAGCGATCCGCCGATGAACAGGCCGAGCGAGACGAGCCACATCGTCCGGGCCCCGAACCGCCGCACCGACCACGCGGTCAGCGGGATCGCCATCGAGAGGGCGAGGGTGTAGCCGGTCACGACCCACTGGATGGTCGAGAGCGAGGTGCCGAAGTCCCGGCCCAGCGCGGTGATCGCGACGTTGACGATCGTGCTGTCGAGGACCGTCATGATCGCGCCGAGCACCACGACGACCGCGAGATTGCGCAGGTGCGGATCGATGGGTGCCTTCTGGACGGGCGGTGCGGTGCCTGCCGTGGTCATTCCGTTCCCCTCCGGTTCCCGTACGCCGTATCGGCAACACCATACAGTGTCTCGGTCGATCCGTACGCCGTATCGATACGGCGTATCGCGTACGATCTCTGGCGTGGCGGCAACACCGAGGTCAGGCGATGTGTGGACACGTCCGCGCGGCGGACGCCGGCCGAAGCTGACGCGCGAGGCGATCGTCGAAGCGGCGATCAAGTTGGCGGACGCGGAGGGCCTGGACGCGGTGTCGATCCGCCGCGTCGCCGGCGAGCTCGGCGTCCGGGCGATGAGCCTCTACACCCACATCGACGCGAAGGAAGACCTTCTCGACCTGATGTACGACGAGGTCGCCGAAGAGGTGCTGGTCCAGGGGGGGCTGCCGGACGGCTGGCGCGAGGCGATGACGGAGATCGCCCGGAACGAGCGCGAGGCGGGGCTCCGGCACCCGTGGATGCTGCGACTCGCGGGACGTTCCCTGCGCATCGGGCCCAACGGCCTGCGCCACATCGAGCAGTCCATGGCCGCCGCCGCCCGGCTCACCGACGACCCGGACGGCATGCTCGCCATCGTCAAGACGATCGACCACTACATGCTGGGCTTCATCACGATGGAGCAGCAGGTCGCCGAGGCCGCCCCGCAACGCCCCCAGACGACCCCCTTGGAGCAGTCGTACGTACAGCTGCTGGTGGAACGAGGCGAGCTCCCTCACCTCAAACCCTTCTTGGAGACGAGCTTCCACCGCAGCGACAGCTTCGAGCTGGGTCTCAAGTGGCTGCTGGACGGCATCGAACACGAATACCGAGGGAAGTAGCCCTCGACCACCGTGCCGACGTAGCGTAGGCGGCGGCGTACGTGCCGCTACGACGAGACGGGGACCGGGTGCGGGCAGCGAGACTCATCAGCGTGGCTACGGTGCTGGTCCTGGCGACTGCCACCGGCTGCGACAGCGGTGACAAGAACACGAGCCAGGCAGCGAGCGTCCCCACGGGCCTCGGGCAGTTCTACGGTCAGAAACCGTCTTGGAAGGGCTGTGGCAACGGGTTCGAGTGCGCAACCGTTCAGGTCCCTTTGAGTTACACCAAGTCGTCCGGCGAGAAGGTCGGCATCTCGCTCATCAGGCTCCCCGCCGAAGACAAGTCCGAACGGATCGGCTCGCTGCTCACCAACCCTGGGGGGCCCGGCGGTTCCGGGGTCGACTTCGTCCGCCAAGCCGCACGCACCTTCGGCGACGACCTGCGCCGCCGCTTCGACATCGTCGGCTTCGACCCGCGTGGGGTGGCGTCCAGCAACCCAGTCCGCTGCAACACCGGACCCCAACTGGACGAGTTCTTCGCCACCGACGCATCCCCGGACGACCCGAACGAGACCAACGACCTGGGCAGCGAAAGCAAGGCCTTCGCGCAGCGCTGCAAGGCCAACTCGGAGCTTCCCTACGTCGGCACAGTCAACGCTGCCCGAGACATGGATGTCCTACGCGCCGCCTTGGGCGACCAGAAGCTCACCTACTACGGCGCCTCCTACGGCACATACTTGGGAGCCTTCTACGCCGAGCAGTTCCCCAAGAACGTCCGAGCCCTCGTCCTGGACGGCGCAGTCGACCCGAAGCTGTCGTCCACCGACCTCCTGATCGAGCAGGCCAAGGGCTTCGAGACCGCCCTCCGAGCCTTCGCCGACGACTGCGTGAAGTCGGGTAGCTGCCCCTTCGGCAACACCGCGGACGCGGTCATCGGCAAGGTCTCCTCGTTCCTCACGTCCACGGACAAGAAGCCCCTGAGCAACACGCGCGACTCCCGCAAGGTCACCGAGTCCCTGGCCGTGATGGGGATCGCCCGGGCTCTCTACGTCAAGGAGTACTGGCCCGTCCTGCGCCAGGCGCTCACCCAGGCGATGCAGAAGGGCGAAGGCACCCTCCTCCTAGCTCTCGCGGACGAGATGGTCGAACGCAAGGCGAACGGCACGTACAGCAACCAGACCGACGCCAACATGGCCGTCAACTGCGTCGACAAACCCAACCCGTCGAACCTCGCCGCCTACGGCAAGGCCGCCGAGCAAGCCAAGAAGGTCGCGCCCCGCTTCGGGCCGTTCGTCGTCTGGGGCGGCCTCCCGTGCGTCTACTGGCCCGCCCAGACCGAACAGGCACCCGAACCCATCACCGCCAAGGGCGCCGCCCCCATAGTCGTCATCGGAACCATCCGCGACCCCGCCACCCCCTACAAGTGGGCCCAGAGCCTGGCCGGCCAGCTCTCCAGCGGCGTCCTCCTCACCTTCGACGGCGACGGGCACACCGCCTACCTCCAAGGCAACTCCTGCATCACCAAGGCCACCGACGACTACCTGATCAGCGCCGACCCGCCCAAGAACGGGACCACCTGCCGCTGAATAACCAGTGCACGCCCACCCCCCAACACCCGGTAGACTGCTTCCCGCCGTGCCCCGCACGGCACGCCGCCTTAGCTCAGTCGGCAGAGCGATTCACTCGTAATGAATAGGTCATCGGTTCGATTCCGATAGGCGGCTCGGCACTTGACCAGGGCATTCACCCGAACCGGGTGGGTGCCCTGAGTCGTTCCGGTTGCAGTTTGTGTTGCAGTTCCGGTTCTGATCATGGCGCGGACACCCCCCACAGAGCGCCGCCCATCCGGCGCATCCCGTCCTCCGCCATCGGCGTGGCCACGTGGGTGTACCGCTCCGTCGTCCGCACGTCGGAGTGCCCGAGGATCTCTTGCACGGTCCGCACGTGGACGCCCATCTCGATCAGCAGCGTTCCGGCGGTGTGGCGCCCGTCGTGCACCCGCGCGTCCCGGACCTTCGCCGCGGCGAGGATGTCCTTCCAGTCGTCCCAGTCGCGGCGCGGGTCGATCGGCCGGCCGTTCGGCTGGCAGAACACAAGGTCGTGCTCTTCCCAGACGTTCGCCGCGGCGAGGCGCTCGCGCTTCTGCGCGGTCCGGTGAGCCTTGAGCACCTCCACCACTTCGGGCGGAAGCGGAACGGTCCGCTTGCTCTTGCCCTTGGGCTTGCGGAAGACCAGGCCGCCGCCGGTGCGCTTCGGGCACGTGGAGGCGTGCCGGTCGCATCCCTTGGGGCACAGCCGCGGCGCGTCCGCGGGCACGCACACGTGGGGCCGGCCGGACGTCCGCTTGGCCTTCGGGCACTTCTTCGGGCACGGCCGCCGGTGCTTGCCCTCAGTGCACGCCGCGACGTCCTCGCAACCGTGCTGCCACTTCTGGCGGACCAGCTGCCACCAGATCCGCGCGGACCCGCCCTCAAGGTCGAGGTACTTCCAGCGCAGGCCGATCGCCTCGCCCTGGCGCAACCCGAGCGCCAGGCCGATGGACCAGCGGGTGCCGTTGCGGCGCGTCTGAGCCGCGGCGAGGATGCGCCGCGCCTCCGCCCGCGTCAGCGGCTCGATCTCGCTGTCATTGGCCCCGGGCGCGTCCAGCAGCTTCGCCACGTTCCGGGACACCTTGTCCCGCCGCACCGCGAGCTCCAGCGCGCGGGACAGGATCCGGTGCACCTTGAGCACGTGCGAGGGCGCCTTACCGGCCGCGTACATCTTCGTGTAGAGCTTGTCCAAGTGCTCGGCCTGGAGGCGGTCAAGGCGGTGCTTGCCGAGGTTCGGGACGATCCAGTTCCGCACGTCCGAGCCGTAGGACTGGAGGGTGTTCGGCGCGACCTCCCGCGGCCAGATGTCCTCAAGGCACGTCGTGAACCACTCGCCCACGGTCGGTTTCCGGCCCGGCTTGTCGACCTTGCCCGCGTCCCGCTGCGCTTCGAGCTTCTGAACCTTCGCGGTGACCTCGGTCTCGGTCTTCCCGGTGCGGTGACGCCGGTCCGGGGACCCGTCGTCCCGGACGCCCATGGTCACCCAGCCGTGCCACTTCCCGTCGCTGCCCTGGTAGATCGAGGACCGGCCGTTGGGCTTGCGGGTGCCGTCGCTGCGCTCGCTCATCCGGCGCGCCCGCGCTTCTTCGCGGGTGGCAGCACACCGCGCCGCCGTGCCTCTCGGACCCAGCGGTGCACTGTCGGGACGGGCACACCGGCCTCTTCGGCCAGCACCTGCGCGGGCGCCGACTCGTCGAGAGCCTCGCGGTAAGCCTCAGCGACCAGTGCATAGAAGGCGTCCGGATCGGAGCCATCCGGGCGCTGTAGGCGTGGGCGCTCTCCCTTCACACCCCCTTGGACTGGAGGGACCTTGTCGCCGTCCGCCAACAGGAGTTCGTCCCCAACAGCGGTGAGGCGATGTTGCTCGCCAGTCTCGTTCGGTCCGGGCGCCGTCTCCAGCGGCCAGTCAGGCCGTTGATTGATCGCCATCTCCAGGCGGTCGAGAGGGATAGCCCGAAGCGCCTTCAGGTCTAGCTCGCCTCCAGCTACGTACAGGCGGTTGATCACGCGCCGGCCGTCGGTGCGCTCGGTGATCTGAGCTAGGACGGTCGGTGCGTCCTCATCAGCGGTGGCGGCGAGCGTCATGAGCCGTACCCAGGGGCCGCCGCCCCGGGGGTGGTCGATGTCAGCGATTCTCACCCGAACATCATGCGCCGACATCAGTTACGCGAGCAAGTGTCGTCGGCAGTGCGCGTATCTCGACGCACTTGCGCGTCCGGTGTGGATCCTGCTATTCCTGATGGCGGAGCGCGTAACGAACAGCAGTTGTGCGCGTAGGTGGTCATCCTTCTTCGGAGGCGCAGAGATGGACCCAATGCTCATTCCGTGGTGGCCGGACGCTGCCGAGGCGCTCGGCGGGATCGGTCGGACGACCACACATCAGCTCATCAAGTCGGGCGAACTGCCCAGCGTGACGATCGGCCGGCGCCGGTTCGTCCCCGTCGAGGGCATCAAGGACTATGTGGCGCGAAAGCAGCAGGAGCAGGGCGGAGAGGCCGCCTGACATGGCCACCAACGAGAACGCCCCCGGCGGCGAGACCGGGGGCGTGAAGGACGAGCAGCTGACCGGCGGCTACGTCGAGACAACGATACCCCGCCAGCACGTCGACGAGCTGCTCGCGCTCGCCACCGCCGCGGCGGAGATGGTCGACGACATCCAGGGGCAGCAGCGCCGGGAGTCGGCCGCGTTCGGGGAGGGCTACGCGCTCGGCCTCGCCGCCGGCGTCGACGTCGGCCGCGACCAGGCGGAGACGGACATGACCGAGGCATGGCGCCCCGTCGCCGAAAGCGTGCGGCGCCTCGGCCGGACGCTGACGTTCGAGGAGATCGAGCGTCGCCGCTGGGACGGCCGCCGCGAGGACTTCGGCTTGCCGAGGCCGGGCGACTACACGGGCGGGCCCGTGGACTGGGAGACCGGGCGACCGCTGGGACGGGGGACGGCCGCGTGACCGCAGCTCCCGGCGCCGTCCTGCTCGACCAGCTGCGCGCCGCGCTCGCCCAATACGTGATCCTGCCGTCCGCCGAGGCAGGGGACGCCGTGGCGCTGTGGATCGCTGCCACGCACGCACAACCGGCGTGGCAGCACGCGACCCGGCTCGTGATCACCGCGCCCGAGAAGCGGTGCGGCAAGTCCCGCCTGCTCGACATCGTCGAGACGACGTGCCATGACCCGCTGATCGCGGTGAACATCTCCCCGGCCGCGCTCGTCCGGTCCATCAGCCAGGACCCGCCCACGCTGCTGCTCGACGAGGCTGACACCTTCTTCGGCAAGAAGGCGGCCGACAACCACGAGGACTTGCGCGGCCTGATCAACGCCGGTCACCAACGCAACCGGCCCTACATCCGGTGGGATGCTGCGCTCCGCCAGCCTGAGCACTGCCCGACGTTCTCCATGGCCGCGCTCGCCGGCATTGGCTCGATGCCCGACACGATCGAGGACCGGGCCGTCATGGTGAAGATGCGCCGCCGCGGCCCCGGTGAGCGCGTCCAGCCGTTCCGCACCCGCCGAGACGCCCCTGCCCTGCACGAGTTGCGTGACTCCCTCACCGCGTGGATTCGCAGCCGGCTGGACGCGCTCACCGACGCCGAACCCGACATGCCGGTCGAGGACCGGGCCGCGGACAACTGGGAGCCCCTGATCGCTGTCGCCGATGCCGCCGGCGGCTCATGGCCCGACCGGGCCCGGACCGCGTGCCGGACGCTGACGAACGCGGCCGAGGAGGACACCACGCTCGGCGTGCGGCTGCTGGCCGACCTGCGCGAGGTGTTCGGCGATGCCGAGGCGCTGCACGGGGTCACGATCCTGGACGCGCTCTGCAAGCTCGACGAGGCGCCGTGGGCGGACTGGTACGGCCGCCCGTTCAGCGCCCGTGATCTGGCCAAGATGCTCAAGCCATACGGCGTCGCCTCGCTCGACGTCAAGGAAGGCGGCATCAACCGGAAGGGCTACCGCCGGGAGCACCTGTACGACGCATGGAGCCGCTATCTGCGTCCTGCGCAGGAGGGGACCGCTACCGCCGCTACTTCCGCTACTGCGCAGGTCAACGGCACGGCCGAGGTAGCGGGTAGCGGACAGCGAACGCTACCCGCTACCGCTACCCCCTCTCTGACCAGGGACGTAGCGGAAGTAGCGCGAGTAGCGGACACCCCCTGCTGTGAAGCGTGCGGGAGCCCGATGGACCCGAAGTTGGCGGGGGCCGGACAGACCACTCATCCCAACTGCGAAGGGAATCGATCATGACCAGCAACAAGCCCGCACCCGAATGCCCGGACCTGTTCCCGCACGTGTCCGTCCTGCGCTCGCCCGGCTCGCCGCTGGACGGCGAGGTCGTCATGTCGCCGCGCGTCATGGGCTTGCTCATCGCCCCGTCCGTCGAGGAGTTCACCGCGTTCTGGGACGAGCACGGCCAGGCCGTGAAGGACGGCATCAAGGCCGGGCGGCTGGAGTTCCCGAAGCACTGGCAGCGCTGGGCCCGCCGCCGGTCCAACGAGCTGCAGGCCCGCTACAACTCCACGAACGTCGTGGACATCCTGCGCGGCCTCCACCGCGACCACGGCCTCCTGCCGACCGGCGGCGAGCCGTGAGCGCCCACCATGCGCCCCCGCCCGCCGGGCGAGGAACAGACCCCCGACCCCTGGGAGAGACCATGCCGACCACCGAACGCGCCTCGGCCTACCGGACCGCGGTCGACGCCATCCCCGACTACCCCGACACGCTCCGGGCCGCCGAGCTCATCCGCGAGCGCGTCCAGCAGCTGCGCGACGACGTCCCCCGGGCGGGCGAGGCACAGCGCGCCCTGACCGCCAGGCTCGTCGCCGCCGCCCGCGCCGGCGAACTGCCCCCGCCCGAAGAACTCGCCCGGCAGGCGTGGGACGCCGAGCACGCCGGCGAGTCCACCGGCCCCCAGGTCCGCGCGCTGCTGGTCGCCGCCGAGTCGCTGGAGACCGACGCTGAGCGCCTTCTCCGCGCGGGCGCATCCCGGGCAATCGCCGTCCTCGCCGAGATGGTCGACGACACGCTCGACCGGGTCCGCGCACTGCTGCCCGACCTCGGCGACGTCCGGACCGCCGAGCAGTCCGTCAGCGCCCCGCCCGCCGGCCGAGAGGCGTACGCCACGCTGTGCGCGCTCGCCGACCAGTACGCCGACATCCGACGCGCGCACCGCGACCTGCTGCGCGCGTCCTGGCCCTCGGACGGGCCGCAGTGGAACGGCTCCCGCATCCTGCGGTTCTTCGCCGAGATCGGCAACCTCGACGACCTCTGGCCGTCATGGCAGACCGGCCACCAGGCGGCCAGCACCCCGGCGCCGTCCCTCAACCTCGGCGCGGCCGCGCTCGCCCCGCCGCCCTGGCCGTCGAGCGCCGACCTGATCGCCGGTCGATACGGGGTCGAGTACCTGCTGTGGGCCGTCGACAGCGAAGCGCAGATCTGGACGCCGACCGCCGAGCAGCTGCGCGAGAACTACGACCAGGCGACCGCCGCCGCCGGCAAGCGGGAGCGCCAGGCCGAACGCAGGAGCGGACGCAAGAGCACGCCCGACGAGGGATGGCACCGCGCGAACTTCGCCCCGCAGGGCTGAGGGAGGACACCATGCAGAACATCGACAAGGGCCGCCTGCTGTACGACCAGCGCAACGGCCGCGGCCCGTTCGACGAGACCGCGGTCAACACCGAGGCCGAGCGCATCGAGGGCAGCGGCATCGCCCGGGGCGGCACGCTCTACCGGGCCCGGCACGGCCAGGACGAGGACGGACGGGTCGCACGTCTCGCGCTCGGCCGCATCGAGGCGGGAAGCGACGAGCCGACAGAGGTCACGCCCGGCCCCCCGGCCGCATAGCCGCCGGCGCGTCCTGCGCTCGTGAGGTCCCGCAGGACGTGCCGGTTCCGCAGAGCCCCCGGCGGTTCTCAGGTCGCCGCCGGGGGCTCTCTGCGTGCCCTGGGACGGCGGTCAAGGGGCGGGGGGCGACCCTCCCCCCCGGGGGTCAGTTCACCGGGAGAATGCTGGGGCCGCCCCTCCGTACGGGTCTGGCCAGGTAGGGGCCCGGTGCCTCTCAGCGCGTCTCATGAGGCCGTACAGCCCCTATCGACCTCCCGGAACCCTCGAACGCGAGGGGTCGGCACCGCGCCACGTCTCCACTTAGGCCACGCATCACCGCAGGTCAACGGGCCTTATCGTTACATCGCTGCTCGCGCTCGGCACGTCGGGCCGCGCGCTCGATGATGTCGCCGCACGCCGCGACGACGTCGCCGTTCTCCTCCCGCGTCCCGTGCTCCGACTCCGTGACAACATCGTCGAGGAACAGCTCGTACGCGGCGAGCGCTTCGGGCAGGCCCGGCTCGTCGAGGTTGGGCCGACGCCTAGCCACGGCGACCACCGCCCGCCGCGCCGATCCGCTTCCGCACGTTGGTGGCGATGGTGAGAGCGGCGCCGGTCACGTCGTCCGCTTCGTTGATCGGGTTGCCGCCCCTGTCGAAGTACCACCAGCGACCGAAGTCGGTCACGCGCGGTCGGCAGGTGATCGTGTCGAGCACGGGGCCGGCGCCGACCTCGGACACGGTGAGCTGTGCGCCGTTGAGCGCGCAGACCAGGCCGCGGGCATCGAGCTTCGGTTTCAGGGCCGCGAGCCGTCCCATGGCGTACGCGCGTTGCTGTTCATCCATTCGGGTGGCCTCCCGGTTGCTGAACGTGGCGGCCACCCTACGCCTACTTGTCACATGACGTCACGTGGCGAAACGTGACGATAGGCATTGCCCCGTGCTGCCTACGGTCGAGATATGGGCGTTGATCTCGACGGGCCGGAACCGATGTACGAGCAGATCGCCGACGTGATCGCGGCTCGGATCGCCGATGGCACCTACCCGCCGCGCCGCCGCATCCCGTCCGAGGCCGGCCTCTGTGAGGAGTTCGGCGTGGCCCGTCCGACCGCCCGGTCCGCTATCCGCCTGCTCGTCGAGCGCGGACTCGTGGTCACCGTGCGCGGCAAGGGCTCGTACGTCGCTGAGGGCTGATCCGGCAACCCTGGTTGCCGAGACGGCAAAGAGCCCCGCCGATGTGCTCAATTGCGCACACCGTGCGGGGCCCTCGTGGGCGCAATTGCGCCCGTCCCAGCCACCCCCGAAACCCGAAACATCGCAGGTCAGTCCCGACACCACCCCCGAAACCGGTTTCGGGGGTGGTGAACTCGGGTCAGTCCTCGTCGAGGGCCGCGAGATCGTCCCAGCGGACGCCCTTCCCGCCGCCGCCGGCACCGCGCCGGTTGATCTGGCGGGTGGTCACGCCGTAGCGCTTGAGCGCGTTCGCGAGCATCGTCGCCGCCGCCGTCCGGGCCTCCTTCACCTGGGCCTCGTCCAGCCCCTCGGAGTCGGCGGGGACCCACTCGGCGTAGAGGTCGGGCCTGTACACCGCGAGGGCCTGGACGAGCGGCCACGAGTGCACCGCGTCCTCGCCCGCAGGCCACACCGCACGGAGGTGGTCGATCAGGGTCGTCTGGTCGGCGGCCTGGACGGTCTCGCCGGCGGCCTGCCCCGACAGCGTTCCGGCGGCGATGCGCAGCGCCAGGGCCCGCTTCCCGATCTCCTCCGCTTCGGTCTGCTTGATGAACGCGGCCCGGACCGTGAGGCCGTCACGGCCGCGCACCAGGATGCCCGTCCCCTGCTCGCTCGCGGAGATCTCCGTCGCGCGGAGCCCCCGCTCGTGCGCGCCGGTCCCCAAGACATTGTTGTTCGACCGCCAATCCATCACCGCCAGGCACAGGCGGGTCCCGACGCTGGACGAGACCGACGACGGCAGCGAGGGCGCGTCCGGGTTCTGGGTCAACAGGATGAGGATGATCCCGTACGCGCGGCCCTTCTTGATGAGCCGCGTGCACAGGTCGGCGGCCTCATCCTTGTAGTCGGGGTGGGTGAACAGCTCTTGCGCCTCGTCGACCACGATGACGCGCGGCCCAAGATCCTGCTCGGGGTACCGCTCGACCAGGGCGCGGGTGACCCGCCGTCCCTCTGGCGTCTGGGACGCGGGCAGGCCCTTGATGAACTCGGCGCGGCGCTTCTGCTCGACGATGCCGGCGCGCAACCCCTCCAGCGCGGCCTGGAGATCCTCGTCGTCGTCGCCGGACACGTACCGGTGACACACCGCCTGGACGGAGTGCAGGTCACCGGAGCCTTTCAGCTCGAACACGTGGAGCTTGGCGGTGGGGTCGAGCGCGCAGGCCAGCACGATCGCCAGCGCGCACGACGTCTTCCCGCTGCCCGGGATGCCCCCGACGAGCAGGTTGGAGTACATCAGGGTGATCGTGACGAGGTTGCCGCGCGGGTCGAACCCGAACGGCAGCGCCCCGAACACGTCGGCCTGGCCGTCGCGCATGAGCGGCCACAGCTTGCGCGGCGACTTCGCCGGGTCCTCCCGGGCGACCCACAGCACCAGCCGCCCCGGGTGCGCGGCCCGGTCGCCCTCGGGCCACACGGTGGAGATCGGCCGGCGCATCGCCGCGGCGAGGTCCTCGCGCTTGTCCAGCACCTTCGCCGCGGTGGTCGAGCGGGGAAGGTCGAGCTCGGCGCGCCAGCCGGGCCCGTCGACCTGGATCGGCGCGGTGAAGTCCACCCTCCCCTTGATGCCGATCGCCTCAAGCGCCGTCTCGATCTCGCTGGAGTCCAAACGGCGCTGCAGGTGCACGGCAACGTACCGGGTGACGATCGGCCGGTCCGGGTCCTTACCGACCCATCCCAGCACCGACAACGCGACCGCGCCGGCCGCCGTGAGCGCCCACCCGGGCAGCAGCACAGCGGCGAGCGTGACGAGCAGGACGGCCGGGACGGCGACGACGAGGGACAGCCGCCGGCGGGGCCCGGTCCGGCGGGACTGCACGGTGATGAACCGCGTCCAGGTGTCGGGGTCCGACAGCGCCGCTTTCGCTTCCACCGGGCGCGCGTCGGCGTCGGTGACCCAACGCCACCAGGCGCGGCCGGCGCGGGTCGTGCCGCGCGGGGCGCCCGCCCACAGCCGCAGCGTGTACAGCGGCGCCCGGACGCTGTGGAAGGCGGCCTCCTGGCCGTACCACCGGGCGACGAACCATGCCGAGTCGGTGAGCTGGCTACGGTCACGCAGCCACACCGGGAACACCTGCGGGGCGGCGTCGAGACGGCCGCGCCGCTCGGCGATCCACCCGACGCCGGGCCCGTTGTCGGGCTGGTCGACGGGCTCGGCGACGACGGCCTGGCCCTGGATCTCCTCGACGTCGAGCAGCTCGACCGGGTCGACGGGGCGAGCCCCGGCCGGCGGCTTGTCCAGCAGGACGGGCCGCGGCTGTTGGCCGGCGGGTACGTACGTCCGGGTCTGGCCGGTCGGCCACGCGTGGCCGTTCATGCTTTCGGGCATCCTTGTGGTTCCTCCTGTGAGGACCGGGCCCCGGGGGTGCTGTTGGAGGCGTGTCCCGGGGCCCGGCCAGCTAGTGAGTTGCGGCGACCGGCTGGCCGGTCGCACCGAGGGCCGCGGCGGCCTCCGCGGCGAGGATGATGTAGACGCGCTTGGCCTTCGGGTGCCCGATCCGCAGCTCTCGCCGGAGTCGGCGGACTGAGGGGACGGCACCGGTCGCGAGCACCTCGGCGAACCGGTCGCGGGCGGTCGCGACCACCTCGGCGAGGCCGGGATCGGGCTCCGACTTAAGAGGCAAATTTGCCTCTTTCCCCGGCCCATCGTCCGGCGCCTCCGTGAGCGCAGGCACGGGGGTGTCGCGAGAGGGCTCGATCTCTTCCCACAGCGCGTACCCGTCCGGGCCCTCACCAGCGGACCCGAGGTCCGGGAGTGGCCACCAGGACGGCGTGGCGACGGCCGTTGCGACCCCCTCGAAGGGGGCCGCAAACTCGGGGACGGGACCGGTGGTCGCGACCGGCGCTCGCGCGATCAGCCGGTGAACGGTCCGCAGCAGGACGAGCAGGCCCATCATCGACGCCACCGGGGCGACGGCCGCGGTCATCTGCTGCGTCCCGCCGTCGACAGCGCCGATATTGAACGCCAGGGACACGCCCCACCCGGCGGACGCGAGCCCGAACGGCAACGCCATGTCCGCCCACGCCAGCGCCTGCCGGGTCAGCCGGTGCCCTTCGAGCGCCAGGGCGAACAGGCCCAACTCACCGATCAGGATGAACAGGTCGACCAGCAGGGGGAAGCTGTCCGCCTTCCACCCCTTGACGCCCTGCTCGATGGCCCACTTGTGCAGTCCGGCGTATGACTGCGCGAACCCGTCCCCGGTGACGACCAGGACGAACAGGCCCATGAGGGCGACCGATGTCAGGTGAGCGATTCTCGTCGTGCGGTTCATCGGCCGGTCCCTTCCATCGGCAGGCCCTTCACGGCCGGGGCGAGTTCGAGCACGGTCTTGGCCGACAGCGCCACCGCGAGCCGGTCCTGCAGCTCGGCGACGTCCAGGCGCCCGGCCGCGAAGTGCTCCTGCAGCGCGTCGGCCACGATGGTGCGTTCGTCGTCGCCGAGGCGGTCCCCGTTGCGGAACTGGTGGAGGACGTCGTCAACGGTGCGGCGCCGGGGTCGCACGGCCCGGTGAGCCTCGGTCGCGGCGCGCAGCCGGTCGGCGTGACGCCGGCCCGACCACAGGCACCCGAACCACACCGCGCCGACCGTGGAACCCAGTGCCCACGCCGCGGCGAGGGCGGGGTGCGCGGCCAGGAACTCGAACGTGCCGAAGCCGACCAGGACGACGCCCAGCAGGCACAGGACGCTGAGCACGGCCTCCATGGCCTCGCGGTCCCGGCGGTTCATCGCGCCGCCCGCACGATGAGGCCGGCGACGACCGCGACCACCTCGGGCTCCCAGACGGTGAGCCACTCCAGGATGCGGAGGTCGTACGCGCCCAGCTCGACGCCGGCGGCCTCGCACGCATCGGTGAGGCGGCCCCGGTTGAACGCCTTCATGTGGCCGGCGCCCGGGTGCCCGTAGGCGTCGCGGGTCGTGTCGGCCGCCTGGTTTTCGGTCTCGTACGGGCCGACGTCGGCCGGTAGGTTCGTGCTCACGGTTCGGACCTCCTGAATCCGGATCGAGGTCCCCGCCGGGCGGTAGCGTCGCCTCGGCGGGGACCGCTGTGTCTGCTACTTGCTGTCGAGCGCCTCGACCAGGTCGACGCAGCGCGCGATGGTCCTGCTGGTCTCGCGCAGGGCCCGGTCGAACTCCTCCTCGTCGCCGTTCCGGCACGCCGCGGCGAACGCGCGGTTCGCCTCGGCCGCCTCGCGGACTGCGAGCCCGAGGTCGACCTCGATCCCGTCGTACAGCTCGGCCTCCAGCCGGGCCGCGAGGTCGTCGGCGCGCTGCGCGAGGTCGCCGCGCCGCCGCGCCATGTCGCGGACGTCGTCCGGCTCGCCGCCGGGCCACTGCCCGGGGATGCTCGCCTTCGGGTCCCCGCTGACGTCAGTAAGGTCGTGCATGGGTCAGACCTCCTTGTCTGATCAAGGGCCCGGCCAGCGGCGCAATCGCTGTGTCCGGGCCCGCCTGCGTGTCAGCGGGGGGACTTCGTAAAACTTGGTAGCTACAGAGTAAGCAGAAAGCTGGTAGCTACACAAGTCCTGTGCGAAGATTCTCCGTAGCTACACGACATGCGGAGGAGTGCTCCATGGCCGAGAAGTCCGGCAGGACCCCGACCAGACCCATCCGGGTCCCCATCCCGATGTGGGATGCCTATGGCCGCGTGTGCCGGCGGCTCGACACCGACCGCACGCCTGATCTGCTCGACCACATGCGTGCGCGGATCCGCGAGCACGGCGACGAGCAAGACCTCCTCGACCTGGAGGCAGCCGAGCGGGAGCTTGCCGAGCGGCGGGGACGTAAGGGCGGCCGACCGCCGAAGGAGGGGTGACCAGGGTTGCAGTTCGTGTTGCAGTTTGCCCGCGATCATCAAGGTTCGGCGAAGTCCGGAAACCACTACTGACCAGCGATAACGAACTTCGGTACACCACCGCGAACTCTTGTCAAGGGCTCTCGTAATGAATAGGTCATCGGTTCGATTCCGATAGGCGGCTCCACCTCAAAGGCCCCTTCCGATTTCGGGAGGGGCCCTTTGTGCTGGCGGGGCCCGAGGGAGAGGGGCGGGTTTGGTGCGGTTGTGGCCGCCGCCGGACTGGGCTTGTGGCGCCCTTTGGCCGTGTTCCAGCGGGGTGGGGGGGCTTGCCCTGGTGTTGGACGGGGTCGCCCGTGGGCGTGGTGCGGTTGTCCGGGGCGCATTAGTCTGCCGCGCATGCGCATGCTGCACCTCGGGCTGCGGGTCACCGACCTGGAACGCTCGCTCGCCTTCTACACCGCGCTCGGGTACGCCAAGCTGGGCAGCGTTCCCGAAACGGGGTTCGGCAGCCTCACCATGCTCCAACTGCCTGACGATCCGTTCGTCAGCCTTGAACTCGTGCACGATCCCGCGAGACCGGTCGAGGACACCAGCGCCGTCGACCACCTCGTCGTCCAGGTGGACGATCTCGATGCCGCGATCGCCGATCTGGAGGCCAAGGGCGTCAGGGCCGAGCCGCCGGGTGAACCGGGGCCGGGGCTCCGGACATCATGGCTGACCGACCCCGACGGCTACCGAATCGAGCTCGTGCAGTGGCCGCCCGGCCATCCGGCAGGCATGACGAAAGCCGACTTCGTCTGATGAGGCTGCACCTCGGGAGTCGAAGTTGAGACCAGACCTCGTCTCGTGGCTGATGACGGACCGGTTCTAGCCTCGATTTTTCGTGAGGTCGGTTGGGTCGCGGAGCGACCCAACCGGCTCTTGGTTTTCGGCGTCGGGTCAGCCGTTGGGCCCGACTGTCGC
>NZ_FZNP01000045.1 GCF_900188105.1 Actinomadura mexicana | reverse complement strand
GACTTCGTCGGGGCCCTCGACCAGGGCACGACCAGCACCCGATTCATGATCTTCGACCACGGCGGCAACGAGATCGCCCGCCACCAGCTCGAACACGAGCAGCTCCTGCCGCAGGCCGGCTGGGTCGAGCACAATCCGACCGAGATCTGGGAGCGCACCCGCTCGGCCATCGAGAGCACGCTGAACAAGGCGAACCTGTCCCACGGCGATCTGGCCGCGTTCGGGATCACCAACCAGCGCGAGACGACCGTGGTGTGGAACCGGCGCACCGGGCGCCCCTACTACAACGCGATCGTCTGGCAGGACACCCGCACCGACCGCATCGCCGCGGCCCTGGAGCGGGACGGCAAGGGCGACCTCATCCGGCGCAAGGCCGGCCTCCCCCCGGCCACGTACTTCTCCGGCGGCAAGATCCAGTGGATCCTGGACAACGTCGACGGGGTCCGCGAGGCCGCCGAGAACGGCGACGCGGTCTTCGGCAACATCGACACCTGGGTGCTGTGGAACCTCACCGGCGGGACGGACGGCGGCGTGCACGTCACCGACCCGACCAACGCCAGCCGCACCATGCTGATGGACCTGGAGACCCTCTCCTGGGACGACCAGCTCCTGTCGTTCTTCGGGATCCCGCGCTCCATGCTCCCGGAGATCAAACCGTCCTCGGCACCCGACGCCTACGGGACGACCCGCCCGAACGGCCCGCTCGGCGGCGAGGTCCCGCTCACGGGCATCCTCGGCGACCAGCAGGCGGCGACGGTCGGGCAGGTGTGCTTCTCCCCCGGCGAGGCCAAGAACACCTACGGCACCGGCAACTTCCTGCTGCTCAACACGGGTGAGGAACTCGTCCGTTCGAGGAACGGGCTCCTGACGACCGTCTGCTACCAGTTCGGATCCGAGAAGCCGGTGTACGCGCTGGAGGGTTCGATCGCGGTGACGGGGTCGGCGGTGCAGTGGCTGCGCGACCAGCTCGGCATCATCTCCGGCGCGGCGCAGAGCGAGTCGCTGGCCCGGCAGGTCGACGACAACGGCGGGGTCTACTTCGTCCCGGCCTTCTCCGGCCTTTTCGCCCCCTACTGGAGATCGGACGCCCGCGGCGCCATCGTCGGCCTCTCGCGCTACAACACCAACGCCCACCTGGCCCGCGCCACCCTGGAATCCATCTGCTACCAATCCCGCGACGTCGTCGAAGCCATGCGCGAGGACTCCGGAGTCTCCCTGGACGTCCTCAAAGTCGACGGCGGCGTCACCGCCAACGAACTGTGCATGCAACTCCAGGCCGACATCCTCGGCGTCCCGGTCTCGCGACCCGTCGTCGCCGAGACCACCGCCCTGGGCGCCGCCTACGCCGCCGGCCTGGCCGTCGGATTCTGGAACACCACCGAAGAACTCCGCCAGAACTGGAACGAAGACAAACGCTGGCAACCCACCTGGAACAACGACCAACGCCAACAAGGCTACGCAGGCTGGAAAAAGGCAGTCGA
>NZ_FZNP01000047.1 GCF_900188105.1 Actinomadura mexicana | reverse complement strand
TGAGGGGCCACGCGTTTTCCGGACAGCTTCTTGATCGGTGATCTGCGGGCAGATCTACGCCGCTCGCTGTCGGCTCAGGTACTCGGTATGGACCTCAAGCGGTGTCCGGTACCCGTTCGCGGAATGAAGCCTCCGTCGATTGTAGAAGCCCTCGATGTACTGCACAACCGCACGGCGTGCCTTGGCTCGTGTGGCAAATACCATACGGTTGAGCCACTCGTTCTTCAGTGCCCCGAAGAACGACTCGGCCATCGCGTTGTCCCAGCACACGCCGGTCCTGCCGACCGATCGCCGCATCTTGTACTTATTGGCCATGTGCCGGCCGAACTCGTCGCTGGTGTAGTTCGACCCGCGATCTGAGTGGAAGATGCACCCTTCCTCGATGTGGACGCTCCCGGCCGCTGAATCCAGCGCAGCGGTGATGAGTGAAGTCTTGAAGTGGTCGGCCATCGCCCATCCGACCACCATCTTCGAATGGCAGTCGATCACGGTCGCCAGATACAGGAACCCCTCCCAGGTCGGGATGTAGGTGATGTCCCCGACCAGCCTGGTCCCGGGCCGTGTCGCGGTGAAGTCCCGGTCGACCAGGTCAGGGATCGCGCCCGGATCCCCGGTCAGGGTGGTGACCGGCCGCCACGGCCGCGGCTGCACCGGCTGGAGACCGAGCTCGCGCATCAGCTGCCGCACCAGCTCGGGTGAGGCCTCCTCGCCCGAGCGGGCCAGCACCGCGTGGACGCGCCGATACCCATAGGTCTCATGGTTGGCGGCGAATATCGCCTCGATCAACGTCTTGAGGCGCTCACGGCGTTCGGCGGTCGCCGACAACGGCCGGCTCCGCCACTCATAGAACCCCGACCGCGACACCCGCAGCCAGGCGCACATGTCGACAATGGCGTGGTCGGCCTTCTCCGCGTCGATGAACTCGTACCTGGCGCTCACCGGTGATCCTTCGCGAAGAAGGCCGCGGCTTTTTTCAAGAACTCGTTCTCATCGCGGAGCTTGCGGACCTCGCGTTCGAGTTCCCGTTCCCGGGGGCTCTTCGGCTCGCCGGCCGACGTGGCGGACGAACCACCGCCGTGCCTTCTGCGGTACTCCTTGACCCAATTGCCCAAGGTGGTGTCGTGGATCCCGACCTCACGGGCTACATGGGCGATGGGGCGCGGGCCGTCCAGGACCATGCGGACGATCTCATCCTTGTGCTCCTGGGTGAAATGCCGCCTCTGTCTCGCCAACTGCCTTCCTCTCCGGTTCCCCCAACTCTAGTTGGGGGCCTGTCCGGAAGATCCGTGGCACCTCAG
>NZ_FZNP01000012.1 GCF_900188105.1 Actinomadura mexicana | reverse complement strand
GTCCATCGAGATGCGCGACACCGACGAGGACGTCTTCCGCGCCGCGGAGGAGCTCGGCATCGACCTCTCCCGCCGCCCGAACGAGGGCGCGATGAGCGTCGACGAGGTCTGAGAACTCAAGGGGAAAACAGTTGCTTGACGTCAACTTCTTCGACGAGCTTCGCATCGGTCTGGCGACCGCCGACGACATCCGCCAGTGGTCGCACGGTGAGGTGAAGAAGCCGGAGACGATCAACTACCGCACCCTCAAGCCGGAGAAGGACGGGCTCTTCTGCGAGAAGATCTTCGGTCCTACCCGCGACTGGGAGTGCTACTGCGGCAAGTACAAGCGCGTCCGGTTCAAGGGCATCATCTGCGAGCGCTGCGGCGTCGAGGTGACCCGCGCCAAGGTGCGCCGTGAGCGGATGGGCCACATCGAGCTGGCCGCGCCGGTCACGCACATCTGGTACTTCAAGGGCGTCCCGTCCCGGCTCGGCTACCTGCTGGACCTGGCTCCGAAGGATCTCGAAAAGATCATTTACTTCGCGGCCTACATGATCACCAGCGTGGACGCCGAGCGGCGCGACCGCGACCTGCCGACGCTGGAGGCCCACATCTCCGTGGAGCGCCAGCAGATCGAGCAGGCCCGCGACGCGCAGGTCGAGGCCCGCCAGCAGAAGCTGGAGGGCGACCTGGCGGAGCTGGAGGAGGCCGGCGCGAAGGCCGACCAGAAGCGCAAGGTGCGCGACGGCGCCGAGCGGGAGATGAAGCAGCTGCGCGACCGCGCGCAGCGCGAACTCGACCGCCTCGACGAGGTCTGGAGCCGCTTCAAGAACCTCAAGGTCCAGGACCTCGAGGGCGACGAGCTGCTCTACCGCGAGATGCGCGACCGGTTCGGCAAGTACTTCGAGGGCGGCATGGGCGCCGCGGCCATCCAGGCGCGGCTGCAGAACTTCGACCTCGACGCCGAGGCCGAGAAGCTGCGCGACATCATCCGCACGGGCAAGGGCCAGAAGAAGGCCCGCGCCCTCAAGCGGCTGAAGGTCGTCTCGGCGTTCCTCAACACCCGCAACAGCCCGCTCGGCATGGTGCTGGACTGCATCCCGGTCATCCCGCCGGACCTGCGTCCCATGGTCCAGCTGGACGGCGGCCGGTTCGCCACGTCCGACCTGAACGACCTGTACCGCCGGGTGATCAACCGCAACAACCGGCTCAAGCGCCTGCTCGACCTCGGCGCTCCCGAGATCATCGTCAACAACGAGAAGCGGATGCTGCAGGAGGCCGTCGACGCGCTGTTCGACAACGGCCGCCGCGGCCGTCCGGTCACCGGGCCGGGCAACCGTCCGCTGAAGTCGCTGTCCGACATGCTCAAGGGCAAGCAGGGCCGGTTCCGGCAGAACCTGCTGGGCAAGCGCGTCGACTACTCCGGCCGTTCGGTCATCGTCGTCGGCCCGCAGCTGAAGCTGCACCAGTGCGGCCTGCCCAAGCAGATGGCGCTGGAGCTGTTCAAGCCGTTCGTCATGAAGCGGCTGGTCGACCTCAACCACGCGCAGAACATCAAGTCCGCCAAGCGGATGGTCGAGCGGGCCCGCCCGGTCGTGTGGGACGTGCTGGAAGAGGTCATCACCGAGCACCCGGTGCTGCTGAACCGGGCGCCGACCCTGCACCGGCTCGGCATCCAGGCGTTCGAGCCGCAGCTGGTCGAGGGCAAGGCCATCCAGATCCACCCGCTGGTCTGCACCGCGTTCAACGCGGACTTCGACGGCGACCAGATGGCGGTGCACCTGCCGCTGTCCGCCGAGGCGCAGGCCGAGGCGCGGATCCTGATGCTGTCGACCAACAACATCCTGAAGCCGTCGGACGGCAAGCCCGTCACCATGCCCACCCAGGACATGGTCATCGGCCTGTACTGGCTGACGACGCAGAAGGACGGCGCGGTCGGCGAGGGTCGCGCGTTCGGCTCGATCGGCGAGGCGATCATGGCCTACGACCGGCACGAGCTGGACCTGCAGGCCCGGATCCAGATCCGGCTCAAGGACGTCCCGCCGCCGCGCGGCTGGAAGGCGCCCGAGGGCTTCGAGCCCGGCCGGCCCTACCGGCTGGAGACGACGCTCGGCCGCGCGATGTTCAACGAGACGCTGCCGGACGACTTCCCGTTCGTGGACGACGAGATCGGCAAGAAGCAGCTCTCGGCGATCGTCAACGAGCTGGCGGAGACCTACCCGAAGGTGGCCGTCGCCAACGCGCTGGACGCGCTGAAGAGCACCGGGTTCCACTGGGCGACCAGGTCCGGCGTCACGATCGCGATCGACGACGTCATCACGCCGCCCAACAAGGCGGAGATCCTGGGCGGTTACGAGGCGCGCGCCGAGAAGGTGCAGCGGGAGTTCAACCGCGGCCTGATCACCGACGACGAGCGCAAGCAGGAGCTCATCGAGATCTGGAACAAGGCCACCGCGGACGTCGCGGTGGACATGGAGAAGGCGTTCCCGAAGGCCAACCCGATCTGGATGATGATCCAGTCGGGCGCCCGAGGCAACCCGCTGCAGCTCCGCCAGATCGCCGGTATGCGCGGCCTGGTCTCCAACCCCAAGGGTGAGACCATCCCGCGTCCGATCAAGTCGTCCTTCCGCGAGGGCCTGTCGGTCGTCGAGTACTTCATCTCGACGCACGGCGCCCGCAAGGGCCTGGCCGACACCGCGCTGCGCACCGCCGACTCGGGTTACCTGACCCGGCGCCTGGTGGACGTCGCGCAGGACGTCATCGTCCGCGAGGAGGACTGCGGCACCGACCGCACGATCCCCTTCGAGGTCGCCGACCGCCTGCAGGACGGCACCCTGGTCAAGCTCGCCACCTCGGAGACGAGCCTGGTCGGCCGCACCATCGCCGAGGACGTCGTCGTCGACGGGACGGTCATCTTCCCCGCCGACACCGACCTGTCCGACGCGGTCGTGTCCCGCCTGGTCGAGGCGGGCGTGGAGAAGGTCCGCACCCGCAGCGCCCTGGTCTGCGAGGCCAAGATCGGTGTCTGCGCCGCCTGCTACGGCCGCTCGCTGGCCACCGGCAAGCGGGTGGACGTCGGTGAGGCCGTCGGCATCATCGCCGCGCAGTCCATCGGCGAGCCCGGCACGCAGCTGACGATGCGCACCTTCCACACCGGCGGTGTGGCGGGCGGCGACATCACGCACGGTCTGCCGCGTGTCCAGGAGCTGTTCGAGGCCCGCATCCCCAAGGGTGTGGCCCCGATCAGCGAGGTCGCCGGCCGCGTCAAGATCGACGAGACGGAGAAGGCCCGCAAGGTCGTCGTCGTCCCGGACGACGGCTCCGACGAGATCGCCTACCCGGTGCCGATGCGGTCCCGCCTCCTGGTCAAGGAGGGCGAGTCCGTGGGCGTCGGCCAGCAGCTCATCGCGGGTGCGATCAACCCGCACGAGGTGCTGCGCATCCTCGGTCCCCGCGCCGTGCAGCTCCACCTCGTCCAGGAGGTGCAGGAGGTGTACCGGTCGCAGGGCGTGTCGATCCACGACAAGCACATCGAGATCATCGTCCGCCAGATGCTGAAGCGGGTGAACATCCTGGAGTCGGGCGACACCGACCTGCTCCCGGGTGACCTGGTCGAGCGTCCGATCTTCGAGGAGACGAACCGGAACGTCGTGGCCGAGGGCGGAGTCCCCGCCGCCGGCCGCCCCGTCCTGATGGGCATCACCAAGGCCTCGCTCGCTACCGAGTCGTGGCTGTCGGCGGCGTCCTTCCAGGAGACGACCCGGGTGCTCACCGAGGCCGCGATGCACGCCAAGAGCGACCCGCTGCTCGGCCTCAAGGAGAACGTCATCATCGGCAAGCTCATCCCGGCCGGTACCGGCATGCCGCAGTACCGCAACGTCCGGGTCGAGCCGACCGAGGAGGCGAAGGCGGCGGTGTACTCCGTCGGCTCCTACGACGACGGCGCCGAGTACGCCTTCGGCCAGGGCTCCGGTGAGGCCGTCCCGCTGGAGGAGTACGACTTCGGTCAGTACAACCGCTGAGCGGCTGGCGCGCACTGACGAAGCGCAAGGCGAGGCCCCTTCCGGGATTCCGGGAGGGGCCTCGCCCGTCTCCGGGCCACGGCGGTCTCCGATGCCGGACGCCGGATACCGCGCACCTACACCGGCATGGTCAGAGCGGGACCTGCCCGGACGAGCCGCCTCCGAGGCCGGCGGCCGGGCGTGCTCCCGGCCGGGCGCCGAATGGCGTCGCTCTCCTCCTTCCGGACGATCTCAGGTAGGACGTCCCCGCTTGCGGGACCCAATCGAGATACCAGAGGGAGACGTAATGCCCCACAACTTGCCCCTGAGCGGCGACCCCAGGGCGGCCGCAGAGCAGGCGCTACACCTGGCCGCCGACGTCAGCGGGCCGGTGCGGCTGAGCTTCACCGGCGTCCTCGACGACGTCTTCGACGGCGTCCACCACCAGGGCTTGACCGTCACGGTCGACCCCGGCACCTCGGTGGACAAGGTCGTGGCCGACCTGCGCGAGGAGGCTCAGAACCCGCGGCGGTGACCTGGTCATCGCTCAGGTGAAGCGGGCCCGGCAACGCCGGGCCCGCTTCCACTGCGCTGAGACGAGCGCAGGCCGCCCCTTCGCGTGTTCCGCGTGGGCGGCGTCAGGTGATCGACCGCAGGTCCGCCACGACCTCGGAGGCGGTCACCTCGTCCAGTTCGGCGAACCGGTGCTCGGAGCCGGACTTCCAGCTGTGGTGGTCGCCGGGCTCATCGGCGAGCCACACCGTGCGGAGGACCTGGTCGTCGTTGCCGTCGCCCCAGCCGACCTGGATTCCCGGGTCGAGTGCGACCACGACGTGCAGGCCGCCGGGGACGGGACGGGAGATCCAGCGTTCGGTGCCGTTGTCCATCGGCGTGCCGCGCCGCCAGCCGCGCCGCTCCAGTCCGACGACCTTGCCCCAGGGGGCGGTGCGGTTCTCGAACCGCTCCAGCCGGACGGCCTGCCGCTCCTCGCCGGTGAGCCGGTACACGTCCCTGCCGAGCTGGGGGAACGGCTGGACGATCTCGTAGTCGGCGAAGACCTCCGACCACCGTGGCAGCGCCTCGCCGAGCGACAGCGGATGGGCGACCCCGATCCGCGCACCGTCCGGTGGGCCCAGGGTGTCGTCACCGGCGTCGGCGAAGGTGCGGTCCTCCGCGAGCCGGAACGTGGTGACGGCCGTCTCCGTCTCCGCGAGCCAGACCAGGCGCCGCACGATGTGCCACATCAGCGGATGGTGCACCAGCAGCGTCGCGAACTCGCGCGGCGTCCACCGGCGCCCGGTGACCATGGCCAGTTCCAGCCGCCGGACCTGGTTCGGCATGGTCGCCCGGACGTCCTTCCTGAACTGCGTGAACGCGGCGTGGGCGGCGGGCGCGAGATCGGGGTCGTCCTTGGCGCCGGGCTTGGGCAGCGCGGCGCGGCGGCGGCCGTCCCCGTCCGCCACGAACGGCTTGAGCTGCTCGTCGAACCCGACGACGAAGCGCCGGGGACCGTAGTCGATGGTCATGCTCCCGTCCGCGTCCAGGCCGACTCCGGGGACGAGGCGGTCGGCGAGCTCCTCACCGGTCAGCCCGAGCCGCGTCGCGACCTCCTGGATCTTCTCCTCGGCCCGCTTCTTGATCGCCTTGAACGGGGCCCTGTGCGCGATGCCGTCGAGCAGCATCAGCGAGGTCTCGGTGCCGATCAGCGCCAGCACGTCCAGGCCCTTGACCGCCTTGTGGTGGCCGTTCTCGCCCGGCCAGGCGCGGATGGCGGGGGTGAGGCGCCGCGCGGCGTCGTCGTCGCCGAACCACCCGACCGCCGTGAGCGCCCACGCGTCCTCGGACCGTTCGCCGAAGAGCCGCCACCGTTCGAACAGCGCCCACGCGAACGCGGCCAGCGACTCGCCGTCGCACGTGGCCCGCACGGTGTCGATGCCGGGGTCGGGGGCGCCCGGCGGGGACATGGCCAGGATGGTCAGCAGGTGCCGGACGGCGGCGGCCGGCAGCGCGCGCCCGCCGTCCGCCAGCCGGACCCGGGGCAGGACGGCCGGGTCGGCGAACGGCCCGATCTCGGGGATCTTCCGCGGGACGAGGTCGTCGGTGCCGCGGTCCAGCACCGCCGCCAGGGCGTCGCCCACCTCGTCCCGGGTCTCGCGCGCGATCTGGACCACGGTGCCGCGCCCCAGCTCGCGGGCGAGGAAGTGCAGGGCGTACTGGGCCGCGTCGCGGCGCCTGCCCAGCCTGCCGAACGCGGCGGGGAGCAGGAGCCGGACGGCCTGGGGACCGTGCCTGCGCAGCCACGCCTCCGCGTGCGGGCCGCCCGCGCCGCCGCGCAGCAGCCAGCCGGCGACGAGCTCGGCGGCCGGTTCGGCGGCGTACGGGACGACCACGTGCCCGCAGTCCGACGGCCGGCTCCGGGCGCCCTTCACGACGGTGGTCAGCGCGTCCAGGCCGAACCGTTGGGCGATCTTCGGCACCCACCTCTCCGGTTCCTGGTGGGTGCCGTAGCCGTCCTTCGGCACGTACCAGCCCGCGACGAGATGCCGGACCTGCTCGATGGGAGCGAGGCAGAGAAGGGCCACCTGTTCAGTGCTCCTCAGCCGGCCCGCTTCGAAGTCGGCGATCCGTCCCTCCCACGGCCCGCGCGCCTCGCCGTGGCGGCTCCATCCGTGCGGGACGGGCAGCGCCCACTCGCACCGGGTGTCGCGCCCGTCCTCGGCCCAGGCGACGGACGGCTCCGGCGCGGACAGCCCCTTGACGACCACCGGTTCCGGCCGTTCCCGATTCCGGGCCCAGGGCGGGTCCGCCAGGATGGCCGGCAGGTCGGCCGGTTCGGCGTCGGCGGTCGTGTCGAGACCCGCGATGACGCGTTCGACCGTCGTGCGGGTGTCCTCCGGAAGCCGGGGAAGCGCGGTCCTGATCGCGGCGAGGTTGCCGCGCACGTGCCCGTCGAGCAGGTCGGTGTCGCCCTCCGCGGCCAGTTCCCGTACCGCCCGGATCGGGAACCGCTTCATCGCCGCCATCAGCTCACCGCTGACGTGCGGGTCGGAACGCCGCTGGAGCAGCGCGCGGAAAGCCTCGTCGGACGGCAGGACGCCCAGCACGTCCAGCAGCGCGTCCCGACGTCGCGGGGAGTCCAGGTACTCGTCCAACGCGGGGACGAGGAGCGGGACGGCGGCCGTCCCGAGGCCGTCGGCGAGCGCGTACAGGTTCTCCGGCTCGTAGCAGTCGGCAGCGGTCAGCGCCGCGCGCCCGCCGAGAACGTCGAGGTGCGCTGTAGTCCCCAGGCATCTGAGGAGCACGGTGCGCGGTACGCCGTCCGGGTGTTCGCACAGCTCCTCCACCCAGTCGTCACGCGTCGGGACCAGGTAGGCGGTCAGGAGCCGCTGCCGGACCGAGGTCCGCCGCTCGGCGAGCCGAGCGGCGGCCTCGGTGTACTGCTCGGGGGGCGCGGCGGCGAGCAGGGAGCGGACACGCGGAGCACCGTCGGGCAGCCTTGGGACGGCGTGCGTTCCCGGGTCGACCGGACGGACGACCACGTTTCGCCGCCCGTCCCGCGACTCCCCGGTCCGGCTCGCCTTCAGGCCCCACCGGTCGGCGAGCGCGCACGCGGCGAACACGGCGCCGTGCTCGAAAGCCCAGGCGTCCACGTACTGCGGGTGCTCGCGCGCCCAGACCGACTCGCCCGCCGTGACCAGCGACAGGACGGCCGCGCCGCGCGGGTCCGGATCGCCTCCGAGATGGGCGAGCGCCGCGGCGGCGAGCCCCGGTTCGGTGCCGGGGTCGCGCAAGGTCCGTTCGATCTCGTCCCGCGCTTCGTCCACCGCCCGCGCGACGGCCTTGCCCGCGCCCGCGTCGAGGGTGACCTCGGGTCCGGGGGTGCCGCCGTGCCGCGGATCCAGGCGGCTCCGCCACCGCTCCGGCACGATCAGCACGTCTTCGTCGGGGGAGGCCGACGGGGGGTTGTTGATCACGGCCGCGACGCTAGCAGCGACGCCCGACACGGGTCGGCCATCGGAGCCGCCGGTGCGCTGGCGGCCAGGACGTCGGCATCTTCCGTCCCTTTTAGTGTGGTGCGTCCCCACAGCTGGGGTGATCGCACCGTTCGCCCCCCACATCGTCGGATCGTTGATCCTAGGGAAAGCGGTCCGTTTCTCGGCCGCCGGGACGGAGGCAGGCTTCGAGGGGTGGCCATCCGGGCCCGTGCGAACGAGGAAGAGCGGTGATCACGCGATGAAGGCGGTGCGGTTCCACGAGTACGGCGGGATCGATGTCCTGCGGGTGGAGGAGGTGGAGCGTCCGGTGCCCGGTCCCGGGCAGGTGCTGGTCGAGGTCCGCGCGGCCGGTATCCAGCCGGGCGAGACGCATATCCGGCAGGGCGGGCTGCACGCGCGCTGGCCGGCGACGTTCCCCTCCGGGCAGGGCACCGACCTGGCCGGTGTCGTGGTGGAGCTCGGTCCGGAGGTGCGGGGCTTCGCGGTGGGCGACGAGGTCCTCGGGTTCACCCACGACAGGGCGAGCCACGCGGAGTTCGTCGCGGTCGACGACGTGCGGCTGACCCCGCGTCCGGAGGGGCTGTCCTGGGAGGTGGCCGGGTCGTTGCACGTCGCCGGCGCGACCGCGTACGCCAGCGTTTTCGCGGTCGACCCCGGACCGTCCGACACGGTCGTGGTCTCCGGCGCGGCGGGCGGCGTCGGATCCCTCGCCGTGCAGCTCGCGCGGCGGCGGGGCGCCACGGTGATCGGGCTGGCGAGCGAGCCGAACCACGCCTGGCTGAAGGAGCACGACGTCATCCCGGTCGAGTACGGGGACGGCGTGGCCGAGCGGATCCGGGAGGCATCCGGCGGGCCCGTCGACGCGTTCATCGACACGTTCGGGATCGGCTACGTCGACCTGGCGGTGGAGCTGGGCGTGCGGCCCGAGCGGATCAACACGATCCGCGACTGGGGGACCGCGGCCAAGGTCGGCGCGCAGACCGCAGGAGAGAGCACGGCGGCGTGCGCGGCCGTCCTCGGCGAGCTGGCCCGGCTCGCCGCCCGCGGGGAACTGGAGGTGCTTATCGCCGGCGTCTACCCGCTGGCCCAGGTGCAGGACGCCTTCCGCGAACTGGAACGACGCCACACCCACGGCAAGATCGTCCTCCACCCCTGACCGGATACGCCACCGCCCCGGCACTCCAGGCAGAAGGACTTCATGCCCCCTTTTCCGACGCCTCGTCCGCACGTGTCGGAGATGACGGCTTCGGGTCGGTGCGGAGCGGGGCCGCCCGGATCAGCCAGGTCACGGTGAAGGCGAGCGCCGACAGGGCTGCGGCACCGAGGAGTATGCCGTGCAGGCCGCTGGTGACGGCGGTGCGGACGGCCTCCCGGGCGGGCGCGGACAGGTCGTCCAGCATCACCGGCGTCAGTTCGCGCAGCCGATCTGCTTGCGCGGGGCCGAGACGGTCGGCCAGTCCGGCGTGCATCCGGGTGGCGTAGAGGGCGCCGAGCAAGGCGATGCCCAGGGAGCCGCCGATGGTGCGCAGGAGGGTGACCGTCGCGGTGGCGGCCCCCATGTCGCGGGGATCGGCGCTGTTGATCGTGAGGAGGAGGGTGCTCTGCATGACCAGTCCGATCCCGATCCCGACGAGGGTGGTGAGGGCGGAGGCGGTGGCCGTGCCGGTGTCCGCGTCGAGCAGGAGAAGGACCAGGGTTCCGGCGGTCATCAGTGCGCCGCCCAGGATGGGGTAGACGCGGTAGCGACCGGTACGGCTGATGAGGTGGCCGGTGAGGGTCTGCGCGCCGAGCATGCCGAACATCAGGGGCAGCAGCAGCATGCCGCTGGCCGTCGGGGATGCCTGCTGCACGTACTGCATGTACTGCGGCAGGTAGTTGACCACGCTGAGCATCACCGCCCCGGCCAGGAAGCTGAGGATCTGCGCGAGGGTGAAGTCGCGGTCACCGAACAGCCGGGGCGGGATGACCGGCTCGGCGGCGCGGCGTTCGACGGGGACGAAGGCGGCCAGGGCCAGGACGCCGACCGCGGTCGGAATCAGAACCTGCGGGGACGTCCAGGGGTAGGCGGCGCCGCCCCAGCCGGCCACCAGCGTCAGGGCCAGGACGGCGACGGTGAGCAGCGCCGCGCCCGCGTAGTCGATGGGCGCCCTGACGCGCTCGACGGGCGGCAGGTGGATGCGGGTGGCGATGAGCAGGAGGGCCAGGGCGCCGACGGGCACGTTGACATAGAAGGTCCAGCGCCAGCTCAGGTGATCGGTGAGCAGGCCGCCCAGCAGTGGTCCGCCGACGTAGGCGACCGGCATGATGGCGCCGATCATCGACTGCAGGCGACCGCTGTCACGGGGTGGGACGAGCACCCCGATGATCGCGATCGCGCCGACCATGAGGCCGCCGGCGCCCAGCCCCTGGAGCGCGCGGAACGCGATCAACTGGGGCATGTCCCGGGCGAGCCCGGCCAGCATCGAGCCGGCCAGGAAGATCGTGATGGCGGTGACGAAGGCGGCCTTGCGGCCGTACAGGTCGCCGAGCTTGCCCCAGACGGGGGTGGTGGCGGCGCCGGCCAGCATGTAGGCGGTCACCACCCATGACAGGTGGTCCAGGCCGCCCAGGTCGCCGATGATCGTGGGCAGCGCGGTGCCCACGATCAGGCCGTCCAGCATGGCCAGGAACATGCCGAGCAGCAGTCCGAGCACGCCGAGATGGAAGGAGCGCGGACGCGCCGGTGCGGTCACGTCCGTCAAGGTGGTCACGCGGCGTACGGGCGGTCGGCGCGGGCCTTGCGCAGGGCGTGCGCCCACCAGGCCAGCCGGTCGAGCATCACCGTCGCGGCGGCGTCGGCGGCCGGGTCGAGGGCCGATCCGTCGGGCGCGAACTGCGACCAGGCGCCCTGGAACCCGACGCCGTCGCGGATGGTGACGGCGTGCAGTTCGGCCAGCACGAGCCGCAGTTGCTCGACCGCGCGCAGGCCGGCGGAGAAGCCGCCGTAGGACACGAAGCCGACCGGCTTGGCGCGCCACTCCGTGCCGTGCCAGTCGATGGCGTTCTTCAGCGGTGCCGGAAAGCTGTGGTTGTACTCCGGCGTGACGATGACGAACGCGTCGGCGGCGGCCAGCCGTGGTGACACCGCCGCCAGCAGGTCGGCGTCCTCCCGGGACGCGGGCGGCTCGCCGAGCACGGGGAAGACGGTGGGCAGCGGGGTCTCCACCAGGTCGACCAGATCGGCGGTCATGTCCTCCCGGCGCCGCACGTGGGCGCCGATCCAGCCGGACACCGCCGGGCCGAAGCGGCCGTCGCGGGTGCTGCCGAGGATGATCGCCACGCGTAGCCGGTCGTCGTTCATAGCCAACTCCTCCTATGTGTACAACGTATCTTCCGACGGACAACGTACACACTGATGTGTACGCTGTCTACTTTTGATACGTTGTATCGCGTCGCGAGCAGGAAGGAGGCCGTACCCGATGGCGGCTGACAAGGACAGGCCCGGCGAGCACCTCTGGCAACGCCTGGAGCGCCCCGCGGCCGCCCCGCGGCAGACCCTCACCGCCGAGCGCATCGCGGCCGCGGCCGTCGCGGTCGCCGACGCGGAAGGGCTCGACGCCATCACCATGCGGCGGTTGGCCACCGAGCTGGGCGTCGCGCCGATGGCCGCGTACCGGCACGTGTCCGGCAAGGACGAGCTGCTGGAACTGATGGTCAACCACATCTACGCCGACCTGCGCCTGCCCGAGGCCGCCGAATGGCGGGAGACCATGCGAGCCCTGGCGCTGGGCAGCCGGAAGCTGATGCTGGAGCACCTGTGGTTGGCGCAGCTGTCGCCCCGGGCCCTGCTCGCGCTCACGCCCGCCCGGATGGCGATCGCCGAGCGCTCACTCGCGTCCCTGAAGGACCAGGGCCTGGACGCCGACACCATGATGGCCGTCTTCCGCGCCGTGGACGCCTACGTCAACGGCGCCATGAACTACGAACTCGCCCTCAAGAGCCTGATGCACGAGCACGGCTGGACCGAGGGAGGTCAGGTGCGCGCCGACCTGGCCCCCCAGATGACCTGGCACATGCAGACCGGCCGCTACCCCACCTTCCGGCGCTACCTCGACACCGCCACTCGCAAGGATTCCCTGCAGTGGCAGTTCGAGACCGGCCTCGACTACGTCCTCGACGGCATCGCCACGCATCTGGCGAGCATCCGCTGAGGCAGTGAGCGTGCGGGAGGTGAACATGAATGACGCGGCATCGATCGGGAGACTGACGGGACGGCTGACCGGCGGGGAACCTGAGGTCCGCGAGCTGGCGGCCGCCTCCCTCGGGGATCTGCTCATCGGCGCATGCAGGGCCGGCCTGGAGACGTCCTCGATAGTGCTGCCGCTCGTCAATGCGCTCACGCGAGAGGCCGACCCGGTGGTCCAAGAGGAGATCGCTCACTCCCTGGGACATCTCGTCGAGTACGGCACCGTCCCCGATGCCATCGTCCAGCCTCTCCGCGAGTGCATGCCACGCCTGTGCCGGGAAGCCGCCGACCACATCACCGACGTCCTCGAAACCGCCCCCTGGGAGATCTGAGCGCCAAATGAGTCCGGCTCTAAAGGCGGGTGGCCGTCTGGATCAGCCCGGCGAGGGCCAGGGACCGGCTGTGCGGCGGCCAGGCGATCACGGTGGTGACCGTCGGCGCGTCCAGGATCGGCACGAAGGCCAGGTCGCGGCGGAGATGGGTCCGGGCGGTCTCCGGCAGTAGGGCCACCGCCCTGCCCAGAGCGATCAGCTGCAGGAGCTGGGCGTGGTCGTGCACCTCGGGTCCCGGACCGTCGGGGTAGCCGCCGTCGCCGTGCGGCCAGCGTGGCAGCGGAAGGCCGGCGATGTCGGCCATGCGCAGGTCCGTACGGCCTCCGAGGGGATGGTCTTTCGGAAGGACCAGAATCTGGCCCTCGGTGCTCAGCTCCTCGGTGTCCAGGCCGGTCGTCGAGTCGAACGGCCTGTGCAGCAAACCCACGTCGGCCCGGCCGTCGCGGAGCAGCCGCTCCTGCTCTCCGATCCCGCACAGCAGGACCTCGACGGCGACCGCGCCGGGCTCGGCGGCGTAGGCGTCCAGGAGTTTCGGCAGCAGTTCACTCGACGCCCCGGCCTTGGTGACCAGCACCAGTCTCGGCTCCCCGGCGGCGGCGCGGCGGGTGCGGCGGGCGGCGGCGTCGACCGCGTCGAGGGCGGCCCGGCCCTCTCTGAGCAGGACCTTTCCGGCCTCGGTGAGTTCGACCGTACGGCTGGTGCGTTCGAGAAGCCGAACGCCCAGGCGGCGTTCCAGCTGCTGGATCGCCCGCGAGAGGGGCGGCTGGGCGATCCCGAGGCTTTCGGCGGCGCGGCCGAAATGGAGTTCCTCGGCGACGGCGACGAAGTACCGCAACTCTCGCGTCTCCATGCTCTCACCGTATCCGGCGATCAATACCCGCGAGGTATCGAACGCTACCCAGTCGGTGTTGGAGTGCTCGCGGCCGTACGGCCAGGATCTCGGGTATGAGCGAACAGACGATCACGCTGATCACCGGCGCCAACAAGGGAATCGGATACGAGATCGCCGTCGGGCTCGGCGCCCTTGGCCACACCGTCGGCGTGGGGGCCAGGTCGCCGGAGCGGCTCTCATCGGCCGTCGAGAAACTCCGCGCCGAGGGGGTCGACGCGTTCGCGGTACCCCTCGACGTGACCTCCGACGAGAGCGTCACCGCCGCGGCCTCCCTGCTCTCCGAGCGTTTCGGACGGCTCGACGTGCTGGTCAACAACGCCGGGGTGACCGGTGGGATGCCACAGACGCCCACGACCGTCGACCCCGCGACCATGCGAACGGTCGTGGAGACCAACGTGATCGGCGTCATCCGCCTCACCAACGCCCTGCTGCCGCTGCTCAGGCGGTCCGCCGCACCGCGGATCGTGAACATGTCCAGCAGCGTCGGGTCTCTCACCCGCCAGAGTTCCCAGTCCGGCGTGGAGGCCGTAGGCCCGATCTCCGCCGCCTACTCGCCCTCCAAGACCTTCCTCAACGCCGTGACCCTCCAGTACGCCAGGGAACTGCACGACACCAACATCCTGATCAACGCCGCCTGCCCCGGCTACTGCGCAACCGATCTCAACGGCTTCCGCGGCATCCGCACCGCCCAACAAGGCGCCGCCATAGCCATCCACCTGGCCACCCTGCCCGGCAACGGCCCAACCGGCTCCTTCTTCGAAGACGCCGGCGTAGTGCCCTGGTAACTCGTCAACCAAGCCGTGCGAAACCCGCGCTCGAAACCAGGCCGCAACGGCAAGTGGTCAGGGGGGATGAGCGCATGATGCTCGGCGCAAGCGGTCGCCTTCACGAGGGTCGGGCGCACCAGGCTTTCCGGTGAAGTGGCCTGCCTTGCCCTGACCGCTGAGGCCGCGCCCGCCCGGTCATGCCCTAGCATCCCCGGATGACCGAACCGCTCCTCTGGCGCTGGTTGGGCACGCTCGCACCCGTCCTCATCGGCCTTTGCGTGCTCGGGTTCTGGGGCATGTCCGCTCTACAGGCAAGCGCCGACCGGGCCCGGGAACTCGACTGCCTCCACGACCGGGCCGCCGCCCATTGGAGCCACGGGTACGGGGCCTGGCTCCCCATCGGAGTCCTCACCGCCGCGGTGCTGGCCCTCGTCCTCGCCGTCGCCGTCCTCGCGGTCGGCGCCCGATCTCCCCTCTGGGCCCGCCTCCTCTGCTACCCGACGGCACTGATCGCCGTGGTCGCCCTCCTCCTGGCCGCCATCACGACCCACGACCACTTCACCTTCCCCGGCGGCGACATCTCCACCGTCAACAGCGCACCCTGCGGCGTCGGCTGACCATCCCCGGCATGTCCTCGGGCCGCATCGGGTCAGCCACCCGACCCTGACTCGGGGAGGGGCCGGTGCGGTGCTGGTGGACGACCTCAAGCGGTAGCGTCGGCGGACGACTGGGCGCGAGGGCGGCCCCGGCGTCGGGTGAGCAGAGGAGTGATCGGGGCGTGGACGTCCGGGATGTGGTGGCTGCGCAACTGCCCGCCTACGGCATTGACTCCGTGGTGCTGCTGGGGGAGGGCGAGGACAACATCGCCTTCCAGGTCAACGACGAGCTGATCGTCCGTTTCGGCAAGGAGCCCGACCCCGAGAGCCGGGCCGCGCAGGTTCGCGGCGAAGCCCGCCTGCTCGCCGCAGTTGCGGACGTGTCACCGGTGCCCGTGCCCGAGCCGAGTTTCACGGTCGCCGAGCAGGGCTGCCTGGCCTACTTCAAACTCCCCGGCCTTCCGCTGATCGACGCCGATCCGGCACGGCGGGCGGCCCGCGGTGGCTCGGTCGCCGTCACGCTCGGGGAGTTCCTCGGCGCGTTGCACGCCGTTCCGGTCGGCGAGATGGCGGGCCTGGTGGAGACCGATGACGAGCCGATGGCGGTGTGGGTGGAGGAGTCCGCGCAGATCTACGCCGCGATCATCGAAGCGGTGCCGCCGCCGCACCGTCCCGCCGTGGAGGCGTTCCTCGCCGCCTCGCCGCCGGCCGGTCCGCGTGACCTGGTGTTCTCCCACAACGACCTGGGAATCGAACACGTCCTCATCGACCCGGACGCGTGGACCGTGACCGGAGTCATCGACTGGAGTGACGCCGCGATCACCGATCCGGCCCGTGACTTCGGGCTGCTCTACCGCGACCTCGGACCCGATGCCCTCGACCTGGCCCTGAGCGGATACCGGGCCGACGCCGGAGATGTCACAGCACGCGCGGGCTTCTACGCCAGGTGCGGCGTGCTGGAGGACGTGGCCTACGGGCTCCAGACCGGGCACGGCAAGTACCTCGACAAGTCTCTCGCCGCACTGGAGTGGCTCTTCCCGGTGGCCGGCCTATAGGCGCGCGACGTCCGGGCCCGGGGTGGACTCGCCGAGGGTGTCAGGCCAGCCAGTGGCCCTCGCGCATCAGTGCTCGGTGTCGCGGCGGCGCTCGGCCCGCGAGCGGGGCTGCGCGCTCACAGGGGACGGACGGGGATCCGGGAAGCGGAAGGCCGGTCATGATCTCTCCTGGGGCGCGGGCGGTTCGAGCGCCATAACGCGAGTAGCAGGCCCGCGACCTGCGCCTCTCGATCCCTGATCGGGCCGGCCGACGGGGGGTGTGTCCGGGCGAGTGGGGGACAAAGGGGGTGTGGGTCGGTGGGTCCTGCATGTGGACTTGGACCAGTTCATCGCCGCCGTCGAGGTGCTGCGGCACCCGGAGCTTCGCGGGCGGCCGGTCGTCGTCGGCGGGGACGGCGATCCGAGCAAGCGCGGCGTGGTCAGCACGGCCTCGTACGAGGCGCGCGAGTACGGCGTCCATTCCGGGTCGCCGCTGCGCACGGCGCTGCGTCGATGCCCGGACGCGGTGTTCCTGCCCGTCGACAGGGAGCTCTACGAGTCCGTCTCAGAGCAGGTCATGGCGACGTTGCGCAGCCTCGGCGTCGTGGTGGAGGTGCTCGGCTGGGACGAGGCGTTCCTGGCCGTCGACGGCGACGATCCGGAGGCGATGGCCCGGGAGATCCGTGACCGGGTGCGGGCGGCGACGGGGCTCGAATGCACCGTGGGCATCGGGGAGAACAAGCTCCAGGCGAAGCTGGCGACCGGGTTCGGCAAGCCCGCCGGGGTCTTCCGGCTCACTGGGGAGACCTGGTTCGAGGTGCTCGGCGACCGGCCGACCGACGCTCTGTGGGGCATCGGGGCCAAGACGGCCAAGCGGTTGAAGGGCCTCGGCATCGCCACGGTGAGCGACCTCGCGGCGGCCGATCCGGGCGCCCTGGCTACGGAGGTCGGCCCCACGACCGGGCCGTGGCTGGTGCGGCTCGCCCAGGGGCGGGACCGTTCCCCCGTCAGCGACGCGCCGTACGTCCCGCGCTCGTGCGGCCGGGAGACCACCTTCCAGCGTGATCTGGACGAGTGGGAGGACGTGCGCCGCGAGGTCGTCCGGCTGGCGCGGAGGGTCGCCGGAGACGTGGCCGCGGACGGCAGGGACGTCGCGCGCGTCGTCGTCAAGGTCAGGTACGTCCCGTTCATCACCCGCACCCACGGCCGGACGCTGGAGGGGCCGTCGAGCGAGCCGGCCCGGATCGAGGAGGCCGCCCTCACCGCGCTCGACCGGTTCACCGGGCGGCGTCCGGTGCGGCTGCTGGGCGTCCGTGCCGAGTTCGCCCGATGATTTCCGCCGATGGCGGGACCCCTGTCGAAGCCGTCGTCCTCCCCAGGCCGGACTGCTCGACGGCCGCCGCGCCACCACCCACTGGCGTCACACCGACCGACTCGCCGCCGCCTTCCCCGAGGTGCAGGTGGACTCGGACGTGCTCTACCTGGACCACGGCGACGTGGCGAGGCCGACCTTCCGGTGGAGACCATCGCCACCCGGGTCGGACTCGCCTCGGCGGTCAACCTGCGCCGCCGCTTCCGGGCGCACCGCGGCACCACGCCCGGCGCCTACCGGCGGGCCTTCGGTGAGAACACGCGGGCGAGGCGGACGGCGGCCAAGGAACTGGCGCCGTTTTCTTGACTTTTTGTCGGGTTTTAGGGTTTTGGGGCCCGGGGAGGAACCCCGTCGTTGCCTGAAAGACGCAGCGCCAGAAGTACGCGACGGGGGAGAGCAGATGAAGAGGGTCATGACCGGAGCACTGATCGCCGCTGTGGTCGGGCTCGGGGGAGTGGGCGGCGCGGCCGCCGCCCAGGCGTCCGATCCCGGTGACCAGAACACGCGCCAGGACTGCCGCACCTACTCCAGCGTCAAGGAGTGCGGCCAGCCGAAGCTGAACGACAAGCAGCGCGCGTGCGTGACCTCGGCGGTCCAGCAGGGCATGACCGACCGCCGCGCCACCGTGGAGTGCTCCGCCTTCGCATAGGACGCTGCCTGCGAAAGGGGCCCGCTCCACGCGGAGCGGGCCCCTTCAAGATCGCCGGGGAGTCAGCGCGGAGGTCGCGCGTTGGTCCATTCGGCGATTTCGAAGGCCCGGTAGGCGGCGACCTCGCCGGGCTTGTGGAAGCGGTCGGGCATGTCCTTCGCCCGCAACGCGCGCGGCCGGCCGTTGTCGCCGGGGGGAATCCGCCGGCTGCCGTGCGGTGGCCTCGCCACGAGATCACGGATGGCCAGAAGGGAACCGTTGGCGGGGTCGACGACGAACTGGCGCCGGTAGGTGCCGAGCTGCTTGGGAGCGGTGAACAGGCCGAGGGGCGCGGTGGTCGTCAGCGGAAGCGAGACCACCGTTCCGGTGCGGCCGAGCGGGTCGGTCGTCCGGCCCTCGGGCTTGACGCCGGGCAGGCCGGCGAGCATCCGGAACACCGCCGCGCGCACCTTGGGCGGCGCCGGCGCGGTGGACAGCAGGTCCCCGGCGACGTCGCTCAGGGCCCGCACACGCTCCTTCCCCCGCAAGTCGCGGATCGTCTCCGACCTCTCGCCGTCCGTGGAGACCGCGTGCCAGTGCCCCTTGAGCGCGAGCAGGGCCTCTTCCAGCGCCTTCGGCTCCGTGGGCAGCTCGGTGAGCTGCTTCATGGTCATGCCGTCGAAGTCGTCGTCGAACGGCATCCAGTTCGGCGTACCCTCCCCGGACGCCATGTCCAGGAACACGGTTTGTCCCGTGCCTTCCGGATCCGGGACGGGGACCATCTTGGGAGACCCCGCCGCCACCCACCTCTGCTTGTCCTGGGCGGTGATCGGGACGTCGGTGAACTCGATGTGGGAGCCGCGCCCCCTGCCGTCCGGGCCGAACCAGGTCTCGTTCCCCTGCCTGGAGTCCACCTTGTAGTGGTTCGCGGCGCTCTTGCCGACCGCGTAGATATCCCCCATCACGGTTCTGGTGTGCCAGTACCTGCCGGTGGGCGCCTTCAGCGCATTGGTGGCGGCGACCAGCAGCGCGTTGCCCTTCAGGGGGACAGTGCTCTCCACGCCGGGGTCGCCGGCCGGGTCCCCGTCCCCCGTGGAGACGACGGCGGCGATCGCCCCGGCGGCGACGGCGGCCGTCGCAGCCACGCTCACCAGCTGGATCCGTACACGGCGCCGGGAACGGGGACGCGCTCCGCCGCCGTCGCGCCAGTGGATGCGCTGGGCGAGCCGCTCCGGGGGCTCCTCCACGGCGAGACCCGTCCGCATCTCCCGCAGGGCGTCGATTTCATCCATGTCTACTCCTCGGAGAGGGCCTTGCGCAGCTTGGCCCGGCTTCGGTGGATCTTGGCCTTGACGGTGCCGACCGGCAGGCCGAGCGTCACCGCGATCTCGGCGTAGGACATCTCGCCCCAGGCCAGCAGCAGGACGGCGTTGCGGTCCTGCGCGCCCAGCGAGGCCAGCGCCCGCGCCAGGCCGGGGCCGCACGCCGCCGCGGAGGCGCGCTCGCTCGCCCTGTCGGCGACGCCGTCCTCGGCCGGGTCGGCGCCGGTCCGGGCGAACGCCCGGTACATGCGGGTCTCCTGGCGGTGGTGCTTGGCGATCAGATTGCTGGTGATGCCCCACAACCAGGCGCCGAACTCGGCGCGCCCGTCGAACCTGTCGCGCCGCCGGAACGCGGTCGCGAACGCCTCCGCCACCACGTCGTCGGCGAGGGATCCGCCGAGGCGCCTCTTGACGTAGGCGTGGAGCCGCGGCGAGTGGCGGCGGAACAGTTCGCCGAACGCTTCGGGGTCGTCCAGGGAGGCGGCGACGATCCGCGAATCGTCCAGCTCGTCCCTGGCATGGCTCACCATGGCCATAGGCGTCTCTTCATGGAGTGCGGTCTCCGTGTCCGGGGGGGAGTGCTGTCATCCCCTCTATCCCGAAGCCCGCGCCCCGGTTGCGTCTGTTCGTCGGCCGCCTGCCATCCCGCCGCGGACCAGACGGCGATGGCCGCCGGGATCCGCAGCGAGGCCAGGGGAAAGCCGCTCGGACGACTCTCACGGCGACCGCGCCCGCCAGGGGTGTAGGAGAGGTGGACCTGCCCCATGCCGCCCGCCGGCGATCGAGCACACCTTCCCGAGCGTGCCGGCCCGATGGCCGTGCGGGGGCGTCAGGCCAGGGGCAGCGGGCGGCGGGGGACCGGGGACGACTGGAGGATCGACGTCGTCGTCTTCGCGTACGGGGTGAAGCGGTCGAGGATCGGTTCGAGTTCGTCGACGGCGCGCAGGTGCGCGATGAAGTAGAAGCAGTCGTCGCCCGTGATGCGGTGGCACTCGACGATCTGGGGGACCTCGTCGGCGATCTTGGGGATGCGGCTCAGCTCGCGCGGGCTCGGGCTCACCATGACCAGGACGCTGATCGGGAAGCCGAGCACGACCGGATCGACGGTGGCGTGGTAGCCGGTGATGACCCCGGTGTCCTCCAGGCGCTGGACGCGCTCGGCGACGGCCGGGGCGGACAGCCCGACGCGCCGGCCCAGCTCGGCCATGGACGCTCGGCCCTCCCGCTGAAGCTCGGTGAGGATCCGTAGGTCGATCGCGTCGAGCGGCTTGGGTTCGTAGGCGCGGCCCGGTCGGCCCCTTCGGTTCGCCATTCCCCCAACCTACGGACAGGCCGACGATACGACCATGCTGTTTCCGCCCTGGTCGTACTTTGTCGGAAGTGCGGTCTTTCACTACCTGGGACCCTCGTTCGCCGTGCTGCTGTTCCCCAGCCTCGGAGTCCTGGGCGTGGCCGGGATACGGATCTGGAGCGCCGCCGCCGTCTTCGCGCTCTGGCGCAGACCATGGCGGACGTTCACCGGCAAGGGGTGGCGGACGGTCCTGGTGTGGGGCGCCCTGCTCGCGGCGATGAACTCGTCCTTCTATATGGCGATCGCACGGCTGCCCCTGGCGACGGTGGCGGCGATCGAGTTCCTGCCCGTCATCGTCCTGGCCGCCATAGGAGTGAGGACAGGACGCAACCTGGTGGCGCTCGGCGCGGCCGTCGGGGGCGTGTACGTCCTGACAGAGGTGCGGATAGAAGGGGAACCGCTCGGGTTCCTCTTCGCGTTCGCCAACGCCGCGCTGTTCGCGCTCTACATCGTCGTCGCCCACAAGGCCGCGCGGTCCGAGGCCGGGGGCATCGACGGGTTGGCCATGGCGATGGCCGTCGCAAGCGTGGTCGTCATCCCCATCGGCGGCGTGCAGGCCGTGCCGGCGCTGGTCGATCCGGTCGCGCTGGCCGCGGGGATCGGTGTCGGGATCTCCTCGTCCGTCATCCCGTACGTGTGCGACCAGCTCGCGATGGCACGGCTCAGCCGCGCCACCTACGCGCTGATGGTGTCGCTCCTCCCGGCGACCGCGACCGTGACCGGGCTCGTGGTGCTGCGGCAGGTGCCCGCGCCGGCGGAGATCGCCGGAGTCGGGCTGGTGATCGCCGGGGTGGCGGTGCACCGTGGAGAACGCTGAGGGTTCCGGATGATCCACCGGCGGCTCGGAGCCTACGACCGGCCCGGCGCAACGGGTCCGGTGAAAAGCCCGGCCTCCGCACAGTGGGTGCGGAGGCCGGTGGGCGAGGGCGATTGCCCCGTTGTCAGAAGGCGGTGCTCACGATGATCGCTTCTGCGGGCGGAACCGCATCGGCCATCAACTTGATCTCCTCCGGATCAGGCCAGCGGCCCGCTCCTGCGGATGGCCTCCTCGTGCGGTCGGTTGTAGCCGACCTCTCGGCTGTAGCGGCCCATGTCGACGCCCCGGCGGATGGCGTCCACGGCTTCCTCGCCAGTGGCGCCCGCCGCCATCGCGGTGACGGCAGGGTCGCGGCTGTACTGGTCGAGCCCGTCGAGCACCTCGGCATCGGACGGATCGACGTCGGCGGCGATCGCGACCTCACGGGCGGCGGCCGCAGACAAGCGCATGAACTTCATGGCGCTCTTCCCCTTCTCTTCGTTGCGGTGAGTGTCCAGTGACTTCGTCACTTCGCGAAGAGACCGTCCGGGCGAGCTGACTTCGGGCACCCGGCAGGCCGGTTCAGTGTCATCGGGAGTGGCGAGGTGAAGAGCAGCCTTGAGGATTCGTATGAGACTCCGGTCGCACCGGCCGCCGATCGAGGCTGGAGGCCCCGCGCACGGGATCGTGGATGGGGGCGGGGTGGCGGAACACCGTGGAGAACGTTGAGAGGAGAAAGACCATGGAACAGGTACGGCTCGGGAAGACCGGTATGAAGGTGTCGCAGATCTGTCTCGGCATGATGAGCTACGGCGATCCCGCGGTGCGGCCGTGGGCCTTGGACGAGGACGCGGCGGAGCCGATCGTCCGGCGGGCCGTGGAGGGCGGTGTCACGTTCTTCGACACCGCCGACGTGTACTCGGACGGCGTCAGCGAGCAGATGACCGGACGTCTCCTGCCGAGGTTCTTCCCCCGCAGGGACGACTACGTACTGGCGACCAAGGTGTGCCTCCCCATGGGGGACGGCCCGAACGACCAGGGCCTGTCGCGCAAGCACATCATGGCGGGCATTGACGCATCCCTCACGCGTCTCGGCACCGACTACGTCGACCTGTACCAGATCCACCGCTGGGACTACGGGACGCCCATCGAGGAGACCATGGAGGCCCTGCACGACGTGGTGAAGTCGGGCAAGGCCAGATACATCGGGGCGTCCAGCATGTACGCCTGGCAGTTCGCCAAGGCGCAGCACGTCGCCGACAAGCACGGCTGGACGAAGTTCGTGGCGATGCAGAACCACTACAACCTCCTCTACAGAGAAGAGGAGCGGGAGATGGTTCCGCTCTGCCTCGACCAGGGGGTGGGCCTCATCCCGTGGAGCCCGCTCGCGCGGGGGATGCTCGCCGGCAACCGGGAGAGGGGCGGCGAGCGCAAGACCCTCCGGTCCCAGAACGACTCCTTCGGCGACACCCTGTACGAGGAGTCGGACTTCGACGTCGTGGACGCCGTACGCGAGGTCGCGGCGGAACTGGGCGTCCCGGCGGCGCAGGCGGCGCTCGCGTGGCTGCTCGCCAAGCCGGGGGTGACCGCGCCGATCGTGGGAGCGACGAAGCTCACTCACATGGACGACGCGATCGCCGCGGCGGACCTCCGGCTGGAGGACGAGGCGATCGAGCGGATGCAGGCCCCGTACCGGCCGCACACGGTCATCGGGCATTTCTGACAGAGCCGGCGGAGGACGCCTCCGGGGCGGAACGCTCCGGAGGCGTCCCGCGTCTATCAGGGGTGGTGATTTGCGATACCACCGGCGATCGGGGCAGGCTGGTGGCGAGAACGCCCACGCATGGCAAGCCCGCCTGTGGGGACATGGGTGTCAAGGTTCGGAGGCCGCGTTATGCGCCGCGCGTCTCCGGACTTCCGGGAGCTGAGGAGCCCCGGGACGACGGCGCTGAAGGAGCCCGACGATGACCGAGAACGACGGCACGCAGGGACCGCAGCGGCCGATGCCGGAGGACGAGGGGCATCCCAGGTCGCCGGACGGCCAGGAGCCCCCCGCCCGGCCGCTGGGTGACCGCACCGTGGTGTTCGGCGCTCCGCAGTTGGGCGGCCAGCCCCCGGCACAGCCGGCGCAGCCTCGCGACGAGGATCGGCCGGCGCCGCCCCCGCCGCCCCCCACGATGGTCGAACAGCCGATGCAGCAGTTCGGCGAGCAGCCCCCGCCCCCGCCCCCCTACGGCGGTCCGCAGGACCAGCAGCCCCAGTACGGGCAGCCGCCCGCCGGGCAGATGCCCTACGGCACGCCTCCCGGGCCGGGCGGATTCCCGCCCCCGCAGGAGCAGCAGCCGCAGTACGAGCAGCCGCAGTACGAGCAGGCACAGTACGGTCAGCCGCAGTACGGGCAGCAGCCGGAACAGTCCCCGTACGGACAGCAGCCTGAGCAGCCGTACGGGCAGCAGCCCGAGCAGCCGTACGGGCAGCAGCCCGAGCAGCCGTACGGGCAGCAGCAGCCCCCGCAGCAGCAGTCCGGGTACCCGCAGCAGCCGATGCACGGGGCGCCCCAGGACCAGCAGCCGCAGTACGGCCAGCCCCAGTACGGCGTGCCCGGCGAGCAGGTGCGGCCCGAGCAGCCGCAGGAGTCCGGTACGGACCGGACGCTGATCGTCCCGGGTCCGGCCGCCGGCGCGCCCGAGCGGCCGCAGCGGCCCGTGGTGGACGACCAGGCGACGCTGCACTGGTCGCCCGGAACCGACATCCCGGTCGCCACCGGCCCCGAGCGCAGGCAGGAGCCCCCGGCCGAGCCGTGGCAGGCCCCGGCCCCGACCCCGCCGTCCACGCCCGAGCCGTGGTCGCCGGAGTCGTCCCAGCCCGCGGGCCAGCCGGGGCAGGCCGACCACGAGCGGACGATGATGGTCCCGCCGCCCGACGCCGGCTACGGCGTGGGGTCGCCGCAGACCGGTCCCTCGGTGGACGACCTGTACCGTCCGCCCGGCGAGGGCGGCGTGGAGGACGCGCGCCCGACCGAGGCGTTCGCCCCGTCCGCCGCCTCTCAGGGGCGGCACGCAGCCGATTCCCAGGGACGGCACGCCGCCGATTCGTCCGGCCTGGCCGAGCACACCCGGCTCGACATCGGACAGCAGCAGTGGGGCCAGCAGCAGTCGCAGCAGGGCTACGGCCAGCAGCAGTACGGCCAGGGTGATCAGCAGGGCTACGGCCAGGGCGGCGAGCAGCAGGGCTACGGCCAGCAGCAGTTCGGCGGCCAGCAGGGCGAGCAGCAGCAGCAACAGCAGTTCGGCCAGCAGGCGTACGGCCAGCAGCAGGGCTACGGCGAACAGCAGGGCTACGGCCAGCAGCAGTACGGCCAGCCCGGAGGCGAGCAGCAGTTCGGCCAGCCGGGGGGCGAGCAGCAGTTCGGCCAGCCCGGAGGCGAGCAGCAGGGCCAGCAGTTCGGCCAGCCGCAGTACGGCCAGCAGGGGCAGCATGCTCAGCAGGGGCAGCACGGCCAGCACCAGCAGTACGGGCAGCAGGGGCAGTACGGCCAGCCGTCCACCTACGGTGCCGAAGAGGGCGGCAAGGGCGGCAAGAACACGCTCCTGCTGGTCGGCGGCGCCGTCGCGGTCGTGGTGATCCTCGTCGTCCTGGTGGTCGCTTTCGTCCTGTAAGACGCGAAACTCTCAGATCGCCGACACGGCCGGGGACGCATAAAAGCTGCTCCACGACTTCCCCAAAAGCGGGAACGTGGGTCACAATGCAGCAGACGCGACCCCGGCCGTCGACGACCCGGCCCCCCGCGATCGCGTGCGACGCCAGGTTTGGTCGAGGGAATAACCTGATCGCACTGCGAGCCTCAAGGCGGGCCGGAGCGGTGCGGCGATCGCCCGCAGTGGTCGACGATGGAGGGCCGCCGGGCCCGAAGGAGGAGGCGCTGCAACAGGCGCGCCTCGCTCCCTCGCTTTGCACTTTGGCGTAGTGGTCGGTAACCTCTTCACTTGTGCCCGCTGTGTGCGGGCCGCTATGCGTGCGCGTCGGCGAGGCCGGTTGGCCAGCCCCAGCGTGCCGCATCTACTCCCCGGCTTGATTCGGCCCAGTTAAGGGCCGGGCGGTCTGTGTCGGTTTCGCGCGGTTGTACTTCCGTGGGGCGGCGACACGCCCGACCGCGGGGGTCGGAGAGGTCGGGAAACCGGCAGGTCACAGCCTCACCTGAGGTGGTGATTGCAGCAATAGGACTTACCGGCTCGGTACGAGGAAGACGGAGACGCGGTGCCCACGATCCAGCAGCTGGTCCGCAAGGGCCGCCAGGACAAGGTGACCAAGAACAAGACGCCCGCGCTCAAGGGCAGCCCCCAGCGCCGGGGCGTCTGCACGCGCGTCTACACAACGACGCCCAAGAAGCCGAACTCCGCGCTCCGGAAGGTCGCCCGTGTCCGGTTGACCAGCGGGATCGAGGTCACGGCCTACATCCCCGGCGTCGGCCACAACCTGCAGGAGCACTCGATCGTGCTCGTGCGCGGCGGCCGTGTGAAGGACCTCCCCGGCGTTCGGTACAAGATCATTCGCGGCTCCCTCGACACCCAGGGCGTCCGGAACCGCAAGCAAGGCCGCAGCCACTACGGCGCGAAGAAGGAGAAGAGCTGATGCCGCGCAAGGGCCCCGCTGGCAAGCGCCAGCTGATCGCTGACCCGGTGTACAACTCGCCGCTGGTCACCGCGCTCATCAACAAGGTTCTCCTGGACGGCAAGCGCTCCATCGCGCAGAGCATCGTGTACGAGGCTCTCGAGGGCGCCCGCGAGAAGACCGGCAACGACCCGGTCGTCACGCTCAAGCGCGCGCTCGACAACGTCAAGCCCACCCTGGAGGTGCGCAGCCGCCGCGTCGGTGGCGCGACCTACCAGGTCCCCGTCGAGGTGCGGCCGGCTCGCAGCACCACCCTCGCCCTGCGCTGGCTGGTGCTCTACGCCCGGCAGCGCCGCGAGAAGACCATGACCGAGCGGCTGATGAACGAGCTGCTCGACGCGAGCAACGGCCTTGGCGCGTCTGTCAAGAAGCGCGAGGACACGCACAAGATGGCGGAGTCCAACAAGGCCTTCGCCCACTACCGCTGGTAATCCCGGCGGATCTGCAACGACGAGAGACGACGCGAGGACGGCAGTGGCTACCAAAACCGGTGTAGACCTGGCCAAGGTCCGCAACATCGGGATCATGGCCCATATCGACGCGGGCAAGACCACCACGACCGAGCGCATCCTGTACTACACGGGGATGAGCTACAAGATCGGCGAGGTGCACGACGGCGCCGCCACCATGGACTGGATGGAGCAGGAGCAGGAGCGGGGGATCACCATCACCTCCGCCGCCACCACCTGCGAATGGCCCGTCGACGACGCCAAGCACACGATCAACATCATCGACACCCCCGGCCACGTCGACTTCACCATCGAGGTGGAGCGCAACCTGCGGGTGCTCGACGGTGCGGTGGCGGTGTTCGACGGGGTCGCCGGCGTGGAGCCCCAGTCCGAGACGGTGTGGCGCCAGGCCGACCGGTATGGCGTGCCGCGCATGTGCTTCGTCAACAAGCTCGACCGGGTCGGAGCGGAGTTCCACCGCTGCGTCGACATGATCGAGAACCGGCTCAACGCGACGCCGCTGGTCCTGCAGCTCCCGATCGGTGCGGAGTCGGACTTCAAGGGCGTCGTCGACCTCGTCCGGATGAAGGCCCTCGTGTGGAACGAGGAGGCCAAGCTCGGCGAGATGTACGACACCATCGAGATCCCCGAGTCGCACGCCGAGACGGCCCGCGAGTGGCACGACAAGCTCGTCGAGACCCTCGCGGAGAACGACGACGAGATCATGGAGCTGTACCTGGAGGGCAACGAGCCCACCGTGGAGCAGCTGCACGACGGCATCCGGCGCGCGACGATCGCCGCGAAGCTCACTCCGGTGACCTGCGGCACGGCCTTCAAGAACAAGGGCGTGCAGCCGCTGCTGGACGCGATCGTCCGCTACCTGCCCTCGCCGCTGGACGTGGAGGCCATCGAAGGCCACGCCGTCCGCGACGAGGAGAAGGTGCTCATCCGCAAGCCGAGCGAGGACGAGCCGTTCTCCGCGCTCGCGTTCAAGATCGCGAGCGACCCGCACCTGGGCAAGCTCACCTTCGTGCGCGTCTACTCCGGTGTCCTGGAGTCCGGCGCGAACGTGATGAACTCCGTCAAGGAGCGCAAGGAGCGCATCGGCAAGATCTACCGGATGCACGCCAACAAGCGCACCGAGATCGAGCGCGCGGGCGCCGGCGACATCGTCGCGGTGATGGGTCTCAAGCAGACCACCACCGGTGAGACGCTGTGCGACGACAAGAACCCGATCGTGCTGGAGTCGATGAACTTCCCGGCGCCGGTCATCCACGTCGCGATCGAGCCGAAGACCAAGGCCGACCAGCAGAAGCTGGGCACCGCGATCCAGCGGCTGGCCGAGGAGGACCCCTCCTTCCAGGTCCGCACGGACGAGGACACCGGCCAGACCGTCATCTCGGGCATGGGCGAGCTCCACCTGGAGATCCTCGTCGACCGGATGAAGCGGGAGTTCAAGGTCGACGCCAACGTCGGCAAGCCGCAGGTCGCCTACCGCGAGACGATCAGCCGCAAGGTCGAGAAGGTCGAGTACACCCACAAGAAGCAGACGGGCGGCTCCGGCCAGTTCGGCCGCGTGATCATCGACCTGGAGCCGCTCGGCGGCGGGTCCGACGGCTACGAGTTCGAGAACAAGGTCACCGGTGGCCGCATCCCGCGGGAGTACATCCCGTCGGTCGACGCCGGCTGCCAGGAGGCCGCGGAGTTCGGTGTCCTCGCCGGCTACCCCATGGTGGGCGTCAAGGTCACGCTGAAGGACGGCGCCTACCACGAGGTCGACTCGTCGGAGATGGCGTTCAAGGTCGCCGGTTCCATGGCGTTCAAGGAGGCCGCCCGCAAGGCGTCCCCCACGCTGCTGGAGCCGATGATGTCCGTCGAGGTCACCACGCCCGAGGACAACATGGGCGACGTGATCGGCGACCTCAACAGCCGTCGCGGTCAGGTCCAGTCCATGGACGAGCGGCACGGCATGCGCGTCATCAAGGCGCTCGTGCCTCTGTCCGAGATGTTCGGCTACGTGGGTGATCTGCGCAGCAAGACCCAGGGCCGGGCTGTCTTCACCATGCAGTTCGACTCCTACGCCGAGGTTCCGACGAACGTCGCGCAGGAGATCATCGCCAAGGCGCGGGGCGAGTAAGCACCCGGGCCTGCCCACAGATCACCAGAACGTAAACGAAGCGGTCGTCTAGGCGGCCGAGGATCGCAACAAGGAGCAACCAGTGGCGAAGGCCAAGTTCGAGCGGACGAAGCCGCACGTGAACATCGGCACCATTGGTCACATCGACCACGGTAAGACCACGCTTACCGCGGCGATCACCAAGGTGCTCCACGACAAGTACCCGGACCTCAACCCGTTCACGCCGTTCGAGGACATCGACAAGGCGCCGGAGGAGCGCGAGCGCGGCATCACGATCTCGATCGCGCACGTCGAGTACCAGACCGAGGCGCGGCACTACGCGCACGTGGACTGCCCGGGTCACGCGGACTACATCAAGAACATGATCACCGGTGCGGCGCAGATGGACGGCGCCATCCTGGTGGTCGCCGCCACCGACGGCCCGATGCCGCAGACCAAGGAGCACGTGCTCCTGGCCCGCCAGGTCGGCGTCCCCTACATCGTCGTCGCGCTGAACAAGTGCGACATGGTGGACGACGAGGAGATCCTGGAGCTCGTCGAGCTCGAGGTCCGCGAGCTGCTGTCGGAGTACGAGTTCCCGGGCGACGACCTCCCGGTCGTGCGCGTCTCCGCCTTCCAGGCGCTGCAGGGCGACGAGAAGTGGTCCGCGTCGATCGTCGAGCTGATGGACGCCGTCGACGAGAACGTGCCGGAGCCGGTGCGCGACACCGAGAAGCCGTTCCTGATGCCGATCGAGGACGTCTTCTCGATCACCGGCCGCGGCACCGTCGTGACCGGCCGCATCGAGCGCGGTGTCGTCAACGTCAACGAGACCGTCGACATCATCGGCATCAAGCCGGAGTCCACCTCGACCACCGTCACCGGCGTCGAGATGTTCCGCAAGCTCCTCGACCAGGGCCAGGCGGGCGACAACGTCGGCCTGCTCCTGCGCGGCATCAAGCGCGAGGACGTCGAGCGCGGCCAGTGCGTCATCAAGCCGGGCACGAACACCCCGCACACCGAGTTCGAGGCGCAGGTCTACATCCTGTCAAAGGACGAGGGCGGCCGGCACACGCCGTTCTTCAACAACTACCGCCCGCAGTTCTACTTCCGGACCACGGACGTCACCGGCGTGGTGAACCTCCCCGAGGGCACCGAGATGGTCATGCCGGGCGACAACACCGAGATGCGCGTCGAGCTGATCCAGCCCGTCGCCATGGAGGAGGGCCTGAAGTTCGCCATCCGCGAGGGTGGCCGGACGGTCGGCGCCGGTCGCGTCACCAAGGTCATCAAGTAACACCTCTCGTCACGCGGCGGCCCGGTCGTCGGGCAACCTCAACCGGGCCGTCGCGTCACGACCACTGAAGTAACCAGCGGCACTACAGCAAAGGACACCGAGGCCACCATGGCGGGACAGAAGATCCGCATCCGGCTCAAGGCCTACGACCACGAGGTCATCGACACCTCCGCGAAGAAGATCGTTGAGACGGTGACGCGGACGGGCGCCAAGGTCGCGGGCCCGGTGCCGCTGCCGACCGAGAAGAACGTGTACTGCGTCATCCGTTCGCCGCACAAGTACAAGGACAGCCGCGAGCACTTCGAGATGCGCACGCACAAGCGGTTGATCGACATCATCGACCCGACGCCCAAGACGGTCGACTCGCTGATGCGACTCGACCTTCCGGCCGGCGTTGACATCGAGATCAAGCTCTAAGGGACGCACCGAGAGATGAGTACGCAGAGGAAGGGCGTCCTGGGCGAGAAGCTCGGCATGACCCAGGTCTTCGACGATGAGGGCCGGATCGTTCCGGTGACCGTCGTCCAGGCCGGGCCGTGTGTCGTCACCCAGCTCAAGAACCAGGAGAAGGACGGCTACAGCGCCGTCCAGATCGGGTTCGGGCAGATCGACCCGCGCAAGGTGAACAAGCCGAGCACGGGTCACTTCGAGAAGGCCGGCGTCACGCCGCGCCGCTACCTCGTCGAGCTGCGGGCAGACGACACCACCGAGTTCGAACTCGGCCAGGAGATCACCGCCAGCGTCTTCGAGGCCGGCCAGAAGATCGACGTTACCGGGACGAGCAAGGGCAAGGGCACCGCCGGTGTCATGAAGCGCCACGGCTTCAAGGGCCTCGGCGCCTCGCACGGCACCCAGCGCAAGCACCGCTCGCCGGGTTCGATCGGCGGCTGCGCGACCCCGGGTCGCGTCTTCAAGGGCCTCCGCATGGCGGGACGGCACGGCAACGCCCGTACCACCGTGCAGAACCTGACCGTCCACGCCATCGATGCGGAGAAGAACCTGCTGCTCATCAAGGGCGCGGTTCCCGGTCCCAACGGCGGCGTGGTGCTGGTCCGCGACGCAGTGAAGGGAGCGGGCAAGTGACCTCCAAGCTCGACATCGAACTGCCCGCCGAGGTCTTCGACGCGAAGACCAGCGTGCCGCTGATCCACCAGGTCGTGGTGGCGCAGCTGGCCGCGGCGCGCCAGGGCACGCACGCCACCAAGACCCGGGGCGACGTCTCCGGCGGTGGCAAGAAGCCGTACCGGCAGAAGGGCACCGGCCGCGCCCGCCAGGGCTCGACCCGCGCGCCCCAGTTCGCCGGCGGCGGCGTCGTGCACGGCCCGCAGCCGCGGGACTACTCGCAGCGGACGCCCAAGAAGATGAAGGCCGCCGCGCTGCGCGGCGCCCTGTCCGACCGCGCCCGGTTCGGCCGGGTGCACGTGGTCGACAACATCATCGAGGGCGACACCCCGAAGACGAGGACGGCGCTGAAGGCGCTGCGCGACGTCACCGAGGCCAAGCGCGTCCTGCTGGTCCTGGACCGCGAGGACGACGTGACCTGGAAGAGCCTGCGCAACGAGCCGAGCGTGCACGTGATCGTCTCCGACCAGCTCAACACCTACGACGTGCTGGTGAACGACGACGTCGTCTTCACGAAGACGGCGTACGACGAGTTCATCGCGCGCGCGAAGAAGAAGTGAGGAGGGTCGCACATGAACAAGATCGCTGACCCCCGCGACATCATCATCGCGCCGGTCGTCTCGGAGAAGAGCTACGGGCTGCTGGACGAGAACAAGTACACCTTCGTCGTCCGCACGGACGCCAACAAGACGCAGATCAAGCAGGCTGTCGAGTCGGTGTTCGGTGTCAAGGTGACGAGCGTGAACACGCTCAACCGGCAGGGCAAGCGCAAGCGCACCCGGTTCGGCTACGGCAAGCGCAAGGACACCAAGCGCGCCATCGTCAGCCTCGCCGAGGGCGAGCGGATCGACATCTTCGGCGGCCCGGCCTAAACAGGCCAGGTCGACCCGAAGACAGACAAGGGATGAACGAAAAAGATGGGCATCCGTAATTACAAGCCGACGACTCCGGGTCGTCGCGGGTCCAGCGTGGCCGACTTCGTCGAGGTCACGCGCCGCGAGCCCGAGAAGTCGCTGCTGCGTCCGCTCCCCAAGAAGGGCGGCCGCAACAACCACGGCCGCATCACGACCCGGCACCAGGGCGGCGGGCACAAGCGCGCGTACCGCGTGATCGACTTCCGCCGGCACGACAAGGACGGCGTTCCGGCCAAGGTCGCGCACATCGAGTACGACCCGAACCGCACCGCGCGGATCGCGCTGCTGCACTACGCGGACGGGGAGAAGCGCTACATCCTCGCCCCGCGTGGCCTGCGTCAGGGCGACCGGGTGGAGAACGGGCCGGGCGCCGACATCAAGCCGGGCAACTGCCTTCCGCTGCGCAACATCCCGACCGGTACGGTCGTGCACGCCATCGAGCTGCGTCCCGGCGGCGGCGCCAAGATCGCCCGCAGCGCGGGCGCCGGCGTCCAGCTGCTGGCCAAGGAGGGCAAGTACGCCACGCTGCGCATGCCCTCCGGCGAGATGCGGATGGTGGACGTGCGCTGCCGCGCGACGGTCGGCGAGGTCGGCAACGCCGAGCAGTCGAACATCAACTGGGGCAAGGCCGGCCGCATGCGGTGGAAGGGCAAGCGCCCGACCGTCCGCGGCGTGGCCATGAACCCGATCGACCACCCGCACGGTGGTGGTGAGGGCAAGACCTCCGGTGGCCGGCACCCGGTGAACCCGGCCGGTAAGAAGGAAGGCCGCACTCGCCAGGCGAACAAGTCGAGCGACCGGCTGATCGTCCGTCGTCGCAGCAAGAAGAAGCGGTAGGAGTCGCTCGTCATGCCACGTAGCCTGAAGAAGGGCCCGTTCGTGGACGACCACCTCATCAAGAAGGTGGACGTGCAGAACGAGAAGGGCACCAAGAACGTCATCAAGACGTGGTCGCGGCGCTCCATGATCGTGCCGGACATGATCGGTCACACGATCGCCGTGCACGACGGCCGCAAGCACGTCCCGGTGTTCATCACCGACTCGATGGTGGGACACAAGCTCGGCGAGTTCGCGCCGACGCGCACGTTCCGCAGCCACGTCAAGGAAGACCGCCGCAGCCGCCGAGGCTGAGCAGTCAGCACGTAGGAGAGAGGGAACAGCGATGGAAGCCAGGGCCCAGGCGCGGTTCATCCGCGTCACGCCCAGGAAGGCCCGCCGCGTGGTGGACCTCATCCGCGGCTTGCCTGCCGCGGAGGCTCAGGCGGTGCTGCGGTTCGCCCCCCAGGCAGCGGGTGAGCCGGTGGGCAAGGTGCTGGCGAGTGCCATTGCCAACGCCGAGCACAACTTCAAGCTCGACTCGGGGACGCTCGTCGTCAGTCGCGCGTGGGTGGACGAGGGGCCGACGCTGAAGCGTTTCCGCCCTCGCGCCCAGGGCCGGGCTTACCGCATCAACAAGCGCACGAGCCACATCACCGTGGTCGTGGAGTCGCGAGACGACGCTGTTGCCGCGTCCGGCGGCGGTAAGAAGACGAGGAGGGCCCGGTAGTGGGTCAGAAGATCAACCCGCACGGGTTCCGGCTCGGCATCACCACCGACCACAAGTCCGTGTGGTTCGCCGACAAGCTCTACAAGGACTACGTCAAGGAAGACGTCCAGATCCGGCGCATGCTGCAGAAGGGCATGGACCGGGCGGGCATCTCCAAGGTGGAGATCGAGCGGACCCGTGACCGTGTCGAGGTCAACATCCACACCGCCCGGCCGGGCATCGTCATCGGCCGTCGCGGCGCGGAGGCCGAGCGCCTGCGCGGCGACCTGGAGAAGCTGACCGGCAAGCAGGTCCGGCTGAACATCCTCGAGGTCAAGAACCCCGAGATCGACGCGCAGCTCGTCGCGCAGGGCGTGGCCGAGCAGCTGTCCAGCCGCGTCGCGTTCCGCCGCGCCATGCGCAAGGCGATCCAGTCCGCGATGAAGTCCGGTGCCAAGGGCATCAAGGTCCAGTGCGGCGGCCGCCTCGGCGGCGCCGAGATGTCGCGGTCGGAGTTCTACCGCGAGGGCCAGGTCCCGCTGCACACGCTGCGCGCCGACATCGACTACGGGTTCTACGAGGCCCGGACGACGTTCGGCCGCATCGGCGTGAAGGTGTGGATCTACAAGGGCGAGGCCGCGCAGACGCGCGCCGAGCGCGAGCAGCAGGCCGCGCAGCAGCGCGCCGCGGGCGGCGGCGGTAGCCGTGAGCGCCGCGGTGAGCGTCGTGGCGGCGGCCGTGGTGGCCGCGGCGGGCGTGGCGGTGCCGGCGGTGCCGGTGGCGGCGGCGGCCGCGGTGGTGAGCAGAAGCAGCAGGGTTCCGAGCAGCCGGCGCCGACCGCCGAGGCTGCTCCGCAGGGTGAGGGGAGCTGAGTAACCGATGCTGATCCCTCGCAAGGTCAAGCACCGCAAGCAGCACCACCCGAAGCGCCGCGGCATGGCCAAGGGCGGCACGAGGGTGACGTTCGGCGAGTACGGCATCCAGGCCGTCGAGAGCGCGTACGTGACCAACCGGCAGATCGAGGCCGCGCGTATCGCCATGACCCGCCACATCAAGCGCGGCGGCAAGGTCTGGATCAACATCTTCCCGGACCGTCCGCTGACCAAGAAGCCCGCCGAGACCCGCATGGGCTCCGGCAAGGGCTCGGTGGAGTGGTGGGTGGCCAACGTCAAGCCGGGCCGCGTGCTGTTCGAGATCTCCTACCCGAACGAGCAGGTCGCTCGGGAGGCGCTCACCCGCGCGATCCACAAGCTCCCCATGAAGTGCAAGATCGTTAAGCGAGAGGTGGGTGAGTCCTGATGGCCAAGGGTCTTACCGCCGACGACCTGCGGACCGAGCCCGAGGACGTCCTGGTCACCAAGCTCAAGGAGGCCAAGGAGGAGCTGTTCAACCTCCGCTTCCAGGCCGCCACCGGCCAGCTTGAGAGCCACGGGCGGCTGCGCACCGTCAAGCGCGAGATCGCCCGCATCTACACCGTGATGCGGGAGCGCGAGCTCGGCATCGTGACGGTCGAGGACGCCGCGGAGGGCAACGAATGACCGAGCAGCAGACCGAGCAGCGGAGCAGCCGCAAGATCCTTGAGGGTCTCGTGGTCAGCGACAAGATGGACAAGACCGTGGTCGTGTCCGTCGAGGACCGCGTGAAGCACCCCAAGTACCACAAGGTGATCCGCCGCACGAAGAACTACAAGGCGCACGACGAGGCCAACGAGTGCGGCGTCGGTGACCGCGTCCGTCTCATGGAGACCCGCCCGCTGTCGGCCACCAAGCGGTGGCGCGTGGTGGAGATCCTCGAGAAGGCCAAGTAGGGCCGCAGGCCCGCGGGACGCAGTCCCGCTATTGACCACAGTCTGGTTCCACCAGGCTCGGCGCCCGACAAGGGGGCGCCGAGAACCGGTGTGACGAACAGGAGTTAGACGTGATCCAGCAGGAGTCGCGACTCAAGGTCGCCGACAACACGGGTGCGAAGGAGATCCTTTGCATCCGGGTTCTCGGTGGCTCGGGTCGGCGCTACGCGGGAGTCGGCGACATCATCGTCGCGACGGTGAAGGACGCCCTTCCCGGTGCCGGCGTGAAGAAGGGTGACGTCGTCAAGGCGGTCGTCGTGCGCACCCGCAAGGAGCGCCGGCGTCCGGACGGCTCCTACATCCGCTTCGACGAGAACGCCGCCGTCCTCATCAAGGACGGCGGCGACCCCCGCGGCACCCGTATCTTCGGCCCGGTGGGCCGCGAACTGCGCGAGAAGAAGTTCATGCGCATCATCTCGCTCGCGCCGGAGGTGCTCTGATGAAGATTCGCAAGGGCGACGAGGTCATCGTCATCGCCGGCAAGGACAAGGGCGCGACGGGCAAGGTCCTGCGCGTCATCCCGCGCGAGGAGCGGGTCGTCGTCGAGGGCGTCAACCTCATCACCAAGAACATCAAGGCCGACCAGCAGCGTGCAGGCAAGGAGAGCGGTCGCGTCACGGTCGAGGCGCCGCTGCACGTCAGCAACGTCGCGATCGTCGAGGACGGCAAGCCGGCACGGGTCGGTTACCGCATCAACGACGACGGCACGAAGGTTCGGATCTCGCGCCGTAGCGGTAAGGAGATCTGAGACCGATGACCGAGACCGTTACCGAGCGTCCCGTGCCGACGCCGAGGCTCAAGGTGCGCTACCGCGAGGAGATCGCGGGCCAGATGCGCGAGCAGTTCGGCTACGCCAACGTCATGCAGATCCCCTCGCTGACCAAGATCGTGGTCAACATGGGGGTCGGTGACGCGGCCAAGGACGCCAAGCTGATCGAGGGCGCGATCCGCGACCTGGCGGCGATCACCGGGCAGAAGCCCGCGGTGAACCGGGCCCGCAAGTCCATCGCGCAGTTCAAGCTGCGCGAGGGCATGCCGATCGGCGCGCACGCCACGCTGCGCGGCGACCGGATGTGGGAGTTCCTGGACCGCCTGCTCGCCACGGCGCTGCCCCGTATCCGCGACTTCCGCGGGCTGTCGCCGAAGCAGTTCGACGGCAACGGCAACTACACCTTCGGGCTGACCGAGCAGGTCATGTTCCACGAGGTCGACCCGGACAAGATCGACCGCTCGCGGGGCATGGACATCACGGTCGTGACGTCCGCGAAGACCGACGACGAGGGCCGGGCGCTGCTCAAGCTCCTGGGCTTCCCCTTCAAGGAGAGCTGAGCATGGCGAAGAAGTCGCTGATCGCCAAGGCGGCGCGGAAGCCGAAGTTCGGCGTGCGCGCGTACACTCGGTGCTCGCGCTGCGGGCGTCCGCGCTCCGTCTACCGGAAGTTCGGCCTGTGCCGCGTGTGCTTCCGGGAGATGGCCCACCGCGGCGAGCTGCCTGGCATCACGAAGTCCAGCTGGTGACCCCGTCCCCCGGAGCGCGGCTCCGGGGGCGGCGGGAGCCGGCCTGTAATGACCAACCGGGCGCCTGAGAGGGCGTCCACGACCGCGCCAAAGGTCCACGGGCCGCATCAACCCGAGGAAACCGTGGCGAGGGAGGGCCAGTAGGCCATGACGATGACCGACCCGATCGCAGACATGCTGACGCGTCTGCGCAACGCGAATTCGGCGTACCACGACTCCGTGGCGATGCCGTACTCGAAGATCAAGGCGCACATCGCCGAGATCCTCCAGCAGGAGGGCTACATCTCGGGCTGGACCGTGGAGGACGCCGAGGTCGGCAAGAAGCTCCTGATCGAGCTGAAGTTCGGCCCGACCCGCGAGCGTTCGATCGCCGGCATCAAGCGCGTCTCGAAGCCGGGTCTGCGCGTGTACGCGAAGAAGGACAACCTGCCGAAGGTCCTGGGCGGACTGGGCGTCGCGATCATCTCGACGTCCTCCGGTCTGATGACGGACCGCCAGGCCGGCAAGCGTGGAGTGGGCGGGGAAGTCCTCGCCTACGTTTGGTGAGGGGAGGGCACTTCTAATGTCTCGTATCGGACGTCTCCCCATCAGCCTGCCCAGCGGTGTCGAGGTGAAGCTCGACGGCCGCGAGGTCACCGTCAAGGGGCCGAAGGGCACGCTCTCGCACACCGTCGTCGAGCCCATCGAGGTCAAGCAGGAGGACGGCCAGCTCGTCGTCTCCCGGCCCAATGACGTCAACAAGGTGCGCGGCCTGCACGGGCTCACCCGAACTCTGATCAACAACATGGTCGTCGGGGTCACCGACGGCTACAAGAAGACCCTGGTCATCCAGGGCGTCGGCTACCGGGTGGTGGCCAAGGGCAAGAACGTGGAGTTCTCGCTCGGCTACAGCCACCCGATCCCGTTCGAGGCGCCGGAGGGCATCACCTTCACGGTGGAGAGGCCGACGCAGCTCGTCGTCGAGGGCATCGACAAGCAGCTCGTCGGTGAGATCGCCGCCCGCATCCGCAAGCTGCGCAAGCCCGACCCGTACAAGGGCAAGGGCGTGCGCTACGAGGGCGAGCAGATCCGCCGCAAGGTCGGAAAGGCTGGTAAGTAGTCATGGCAGGCACCAAGACCCTGGCCGGCAAGGCCACGAGTGGTCGCCAGCTTGCTCGCAAGCGCCGGCACCTGCGGGTCCGCAAGAAGGTCGTGGGCAGCGCCGCACGGCCGCGCCTGGTCGTGACCCGCTCCAGCAGGCACGTGTTCGTCCAGGTCATCGACGACGACAAGGGCCACACGCTGGCCAGCGCGTCGACGATGGAGGCGGACCTGCGCGCCGACTCCGGCGACAAGACGGCCAAGTCCCGCAAGGTCGGCGAGCTCGTCGCCGAGCGGGCCAAGCAGGCCGGCGTCCACGCAGTCGTGTTCGACCGCGGCGGCAACAAGTACCACGGTCGCATCGCCGCTGTCGCGGACGGTGCGCGTGAGGGGGGCCTGGAGCTCTGATGGCCCTTAACAAGGTGAACGAGAGGAACCACTGATGGCAGCGCAGAGGCGTGGCGGCGGTCAGGGTGGCGACCGTCGCGACCGCCGCGACGACCGCCGCGGTGGCGCCGACAAGGGCCAGTCGTACATCGAGAAGGTCGTGGCGATCAACCGTGTCGCCAAGGTCGTCAAGGGCGGGCGTCGCTTCAGCTTCACCGCCCTGGTGATCGTCGGTGACGGCAACGGCACCGTCGGCGTCGGCTACGGCAAGGCCAAGGAGGTGCCCGCGGCGATCGCCAAGGGCGTCGAGGAGGCCAAGAAGCACTTCTTCAAGGTGCCGCGGATCCAGGGCACCATCCCGCACCTGGTGCAGGCGCGCGACGCGGCGGGCGAGGTCCTGCTCCGTCCGGCCAGCCCCGGTACCGGCGTCATCGCCGGTGGCCCGGTGCGCGCGGTCCTGGAGTGCGCCGGCATCCACGACGTGCTGAGCAAGTCGCTGGGCAGCGACAACGCGATCAACATCGTGCACGCCACGATCGCGGGTCTGAAGTCGCTGAAGCGTCCCGAGGAGATCGCGGCCAAGCGCGGCCTGCCGATCGAGGACGTCGCCCCGGCGGCCATGCTGCGCGCGCGCGCCGCGGGCAGCGAGCCGAGGGCGGAGGCCGCGTCGTCGTGAGCAACCTGAAGATCACGCAGACCAAGTCCGTGATCAGCGAGAAGCAGAACCAGCGTGACACGCTGCGCACCCTGGGCCTGAAGAAGATCGGGCAGAGCGTGGTCCGCGAGGACCGCCCCGAGGTGCTCGGCATGATCCGGACGGTGGCGCACCTGGTCACCGTCGAGGAGGTCGACTGACATGGCGGCTGATCTCGGTAAGGACTCCGCCTCGGAGACCGAGGGCACCCCGCTCAAGGTGCACGACCTGCGTCCGGCCCCCGGCGCCAACAAGGCCAAGACCCGCAAGGGCCGCGGCGAGGCGTCCAAGGGCAAGACCGCCGGTCGCGGCACCAAGGGCACCAAGGCACGCAACACCGTCCCCGTCGGTTTCGAGGGCGGCCAGATGCCCCTGATCCGCCGGGTGCCGAAGCTGAAGGGCTTCAAGAACCCGAACCGGGTCGAGTTCCAGGTCGTGAACCTGGACAAGCTCGCCGCGCTCTACCCCGAGGGCGGGGAGGTCACGGCGGAGGACCTGGCGACCAAGGGCGCGGTGCGCCGCGGCCGTCCGGTCAAGATCCTCGGCACGGGCGACATCTCCGTCGCGGTCCAGGTGAAGGCGCACGCCTTCTCCGGCGCCGCCAAGGAGAAGATCGCCGCCGCCGGCGGATCCGCCGACGAGCTGTAAGAAGGAACATCTTCGATGCCGGGGCCGTACCCGCGTGAGGCCCGGGGCCGTCAGGCCGCCGGGTCAGGCGGGGCGGCCCCGGTGTCATCTGCTGTTAGAGTCACACGAGCGAAGGTACTCCGCGTGAGATTGCGCACTCTGCCGTCACACCGGGTATCCTCCGCCCGAACTCATGGACCTGAAACCGCCCCCTCGGCGGCCATGAACCCGCCAGTCGCGCAGGAGGAATGGTGCTGACCGCGTTCGCTCGGGCTTTCCGTACGCCTGACCTGCGTAAGAAAATCCTCTTCACGTTGTTCATGATCGTGGTGTTCAGGATCGGTTCGATCCTGCCGACGCCCAACGTGAACGTGAAGGTGCTGAAGGAGACCGCGGACGCGGCCAAGAACAGCAACCAGCTCTACGGACTGGTCGACCTGTTCAGCGGCGGCGCCTTGCTCAAGCTGTCGGTCTTCGCGCTCGGCATCATGCCGTACATCACGGCCAGCATCATCCTGCAGCTGCTGACGGTGGTGATCCCGCGGCTGGAGGCCCTCAAGAAGGAGGGCCAGGCCGGCACGACGAAGATCACCCAGTACACCCGGTACCTGACGGTCGGGCTGGCGATCCTGCAGGCGACCGGCATCGTCGCGATGGCGAGCACCGGCCAGTTGTTCCAGGGCATCTCCGGCAGCGGCGACATCCTCTATGACACGGGCATCTTCCCGATCATCACCATGGTGGTCATCATGGTGGCGGGCACGAGCGTCATCATGTGGCTGGGCGAGCTGGTCACCGACCGCGGCGTCGGCAACGGGATGTCGATCCTGATCTTCACCCAGGTGGTGGCGGTCTTCCCCGCCCAGTTCTGGAGCATCTACAAGACCAAGAACGGGTTCGTCTTCGCGATCGTGATCCTGGTGGGTCTGGCGATCATGGCCGGGGTGGTGTTCGTCGAGCAGGCGCAGCGGCGCATCCCCGTCCAGTACGCCAAGCGGATGGTGGGGCGCCGCATGTACGGCGGCACGTCGACCTACATCCCGCTGAAGGTCAACCAGGCCGGCATCATCCCGATCATCTTCGCGTCCTCGCTGCTCTACCTGCCGGTGCTGGCCACCCAGTTGTGGCCCAACACCAAGTGGCTGCAAAAAGTGCAGCCCTATCTCCAGCAGGACAACGCCTGGCACATGGGGATCTTCTTCGTCTTCATCATCTTCTTCACGTACTTCTACGTGGCGATCACCTTCAACCCCGCTGAAGTCGCCGACAACATGAAGAAGTATGGTGGATTCATCCCAGGTATCCGTCCTGGTCGGCCGACCGCCGAATACCTCGACTTCGTGCTGACCCGGATCACCACACCCGGTGCGCTCTACCTGGGGCTCGTGTCCCTCATCCCGATGGTCGCCTTCGCACTCATGAAGGCGAGCTCGGACTTCCCGTTCGGCGGCACGAGCATCCTCATCGTCGTCGGCGTCGGACTGGATACCGTGAAGCAGATCGAGAGTCAGCTCCAGCAGCGCAACTACGAGGGCTTCCTCCGGTAGTGCGTATCGTCCTGGTGGGCCCCCCGGGTGCGGGCAAGGGGACGCAGGCCCAGTTCATCGCTTCTCACCTGTCGGTCCCGAAGATCTCGACAGGTGACATCTTCCGCGCGAACGTCAGCGGCGGGACGCCGCTCGGCCGGCAGGCCAAGCAGTACATGGACCGCGGTGACCTCGTCCCCGACGAGGTCACCATCGCGATGGTCCGCGACCGGCTCGGCGAGGACGACGCCCGCGACGGCTTCCTGCTGGACGGCTTTCCGCGCAACGTCCCGCAGGCCGAGACGCTGAAGAAGATCCTCGCCGAGTGGGACACCCGCCTCGACATCGTGCTGGAACTCGTCGTCGACGAGGACGAGGTCGTCCGGCGGCTGTCGGGCCGGCGCACCTGCGACAAGTGCGGCCGGATCTGGCACGTCGACTTCGACGACAAGCAGGACGACATCTGCGACGACTGCGGCGGCCGCCTGTTCCAGCGGGACGACGACAAGGAAGAGGTCGTCATGCACCGCCTGGAGGTGTACCGGGACGACACGTCGCCGCTGGTGCAGTTCTACGCCGACGAGAACATCCTCGTCGGCATCGACGCGACGGGGCCGGTCGAAGAGGTCACCAAGCGCGCCCTCACCGCACTGCGCCCGCTGGAGAGATGACGGCCCGCTGGAGAGATGACGGGCCCGCTGGAGAGATGACGGGCACGCCGGAGGGGTGACGGGCCGCCGTGAAGCCGTAGGCGCGGACGCGGGCGATCCCGCGTCCGCGCGGCTGTTCAGGCGCCAGAACCGGTGCAAGGGGAGAGATGTTCAAACGGCGTAGGCTCATGATCCAGATGAAGACCGCGGAGCAGGTCGAGCTGATGCGCGCGGCGGGGCTGCTCGTCGGCCGGACGCTGGAGCTGCTGCGCGGGGCCGTCGAGCCCGGCATGAGCACCCTGGACCTGGACGTGCTCGCCGAGCGGCACATCCGCGACAACGGCGGCGTCCCGTCGTTCAAGGGCTACCACGGCTTCACCGGCACGATCTGCGCGTCGGTGAACGAGGAGATCGTGCACGGCATCCCGCGGGCCGACAAGATCCTGCGCGACGGCGACGTGCTGTCCATCGACTGCGGCGCGATCGTGGAGGGCTGGCACGGCGACGCGGCGATCACGGTCCCGGTGGGGGAGATCACCGACGAGCGGCAGCGGCTGCTGGAGGTCACCGAGGCGTCCCTGTGGCGCGGCCTCGCGGCCGGGCGCGCCGGCGCGCGCCTCACGGACATCTCCCATGCGATCGAGGCCCACATCCGCTCTCAGGGTCCCTACGGCATCGTCGAGGGCTACGGCGGGCACGGCATCGGGACCGAGATGCACATGGACCCGCTGATCCCCAACCACGGGGCGCCGGGGCACGGGCCCGTCCTGGAGCCGGGCATGTGCTTTGCGGTGGAGCCGATGGTGAACCTCGGCACGAAGGAGACCGCCGAACTCGACGACGGGTGGACGGTCGTGACGACCGACGGGCGCGCCTCGGCGCACTTCGAGCACACCTTCGCGGTCACGGAGGACGGCCCCCGCGTCCTGACGGCGCTCGACGAGGGCCGTGACCGGTTCGCCAAGCTCGGATCCGCGCAGCAGAATGGATAGAGAAGGCAGGTCCTGAGGAGCGGAGGAGCGGAGGAGCGATGGCGCCGAACCCTGAGATCCGGGCGTCGGACGCCGACCGCGACCGGGTGGCGGAGAGTCTGCGCGAGCACTGCGCGCAGGGCCGGATCACGATGGACGAGCTGCAGGAGCGGCTGGACGCGGTCTACGGGGCGAGGACGGTCGGGCAGCTCCAGGAGGTCACGTCCGACCTGCCGGAGGAGGACCTGTACCAGCTCCCGGTCCCCGCGACGCAGAGCAAGGGCACCGCGTCGCCGGCGCGGCGGCCGTCCGGCGACCTCGAACCGCGGCGGATGCGGGCGATGTGGGGCGCCTGGGCGACGGTCAGCGCGATCAACGTGACGGTGTGGCTGATCATCCTGGTGGCGTCGGGCGCGGTCTACCCGTGGTGGATCTGGGTGGCGGGCCCGTGGGGCGCCTTCCTGCTGATGCGCACGATCTTCGGCGGGCGCCAGGACGGCTGCTGACGCGCCCGCCCGGCAGGGCTCACTCCACGTCCATGAGGGGCCGGTAGTTCCCGGTCGGGGCGAAGTGGGTGGTGGCGGTGCCGTCCTCGCCGACCAGGTGGAGGGCGAACCCGGCGGGCTCCCCGGTGACGGCCGCGCGGCCCCGCTGGGTGAGGTCGAGGAACAGCTGCCGGTAGGTGCTCGGGCAGGTGGTGCAGACCCGTCCCGCCAGCGATCCGACCGTGGCCCGGTGCGCGTGCCCGGAGATCACCCGCACGACCTGCGGGTGCCGGGAGATCACGGACGCGAAACCGGCGGGGTCGACGAAGCGCAGGTCGTCGATGAACCGCATCCCGATCGGGTACGGCGGGTGGTGGGTGGCGATGAGCGTCGGGACGCCGGGCGCGGCGCTCAGCGTCTCCTCCAGCCAGTCGAGCCTCTCCTCGCTCATGTGCCCGTGGGGATGGCCGTCGACGGTGGTGTCGCAGCAGACCAGGCGCACGCCGGCCACGTCGACGGCGTACTGGACGGGCGCCCCGGGCCCGGTCCCCGTCGCCGCGACCGCCGGATGGTCGGCGAACATCCGGCGCATCTCGTCGCGGTCGTCGTGGTTGCCGCACATCGGATAGACGGCCATCGGCAGCGGCGACAGCAGCGCGTGCAGCCGGGCGTACTCGGCGGGCAGGCCGCGGTCGGCGAGATCGCCGGTCAGGACGACGGCGTCCGGCCGCGCGGGCAGCGACAGCAGGCTCGACACGGCGGCCCGCAGCGCGCGGACCGGCCCGGAGTCGTCGTTCATCCCGCCGTCGCGTCCGGCCGCCAGATGGATATCGCTCAGCTGCGCGATGATCGCCATCGATCCCCTCCCCGTTGCCCCCAGCACATCACGGAACCCCACGCTCCGGGCAGCCCCGGGCGGCGGGCGCCGGGACGATCTTCGCGCCCGCACGGCGGCACTGTCGACTCGCCCCCCGGGGAGGGCCTCGTCGCCGGCCGTGCATGTGTGTCTGGGCGACACGCCACGCCCCCCCGGCACGAGCCCGGCCGCTTGAGCGCCGCCCCTACGCCGCCCCTACGCCGCCCCTACGCCGCGCTCCGGGCGTCGCCGGGCGGATCCTTGTGCGGGGGCCCCACGCCCCCCGGCGGGAGGCCGGCCGCCTGAGCGCCGCGCTCAGGCGACGTGCGGGATGACCAGGGAGAGGGCCGAAGTGATCTCTTCGGGAGCGGGGGCGACGTCGGGGACGACGTCGCGGAGGGCGAGCCAGCCGTTGATGGCCTGGACGGTCGGCTTGGCCTCGATGAGCTGGGGGTCGTCCACGCCGTACCACGCGGCGACCTTGGACCACCGCCACAGCCGGTGGCCGGCGGTGGACATCTCCGAGGACGGGAAGCCGGTGGCGCCGCGCGCCCCGGTGATCGCGTGCCGGACCGAGTCCAGGGACCGGCCCACCCGCTCGGCGATGTCGCGGATGGTCAGCAGCGGGTCGGCCTCCACCTGCAGGACGTGCAGGCCGGCCGCGCTCTCCTCGACGTGCCCGACCACCTCCATGATCGCCGCGGCGAGGGTGGCGCCCGGCCAGGTGCACGAGGCGTTGCCGCGGCGCTCGGCGTGCTGCGGCTCGCTGATGATCGATACCGTGACCGCGCCGTACGTGCGGTCGAACAGGGGGTCGAGTTCGTCCTCGTAGAGGGGACGGCTGAGGATCAGCGCGAAGTCATAGCTCGGCATGCTGACCCTCCTCGAACGTCTCTCCTCCCCGAAAGGTACAACGCGCAGGCGATGTATGCTTGACTCGGGAGCAGTCTCCGGACGCGTGTCATGCGTCGATTTCGCATTGGACGGCCGGTTGACGTAGACTCCCTTGTCGGTCCGTCGACGGCCGTCCGATTTCCCCTTCCTGGCGCTTCCGTGCCGCGTTGCGGGTTTGCGGCCGATTCTCCTCTGGAGAGCCGGGCCGCGTCCCATGAGCCGATCAGCGAAGCGCGGAGGACATGCCCAAGAAAGAAGGGGCCATCGAGATCGAGGGCACCGTCATCGAGTCGCTGCCGAACGCCATGTTCAAGGTGGAGCTCGACAACGGGCACAAGGTGCTCGCCCACATCAGCGGCAAGATGCGGATGCACTACATCCGAATCCTGCCGGACGACCGCGTTGTTGTGGAGCTGAGCCCCTACGACCTCACGCGCGGTCGGATCGTCTACCGCTACAAGTAAATCCCACTGGGGTTGCCTTCCCCGTGCGTGGCGGCGCGGGGGTGACCCTTATCTCTAGGAGACCCAGTGAAGGTCAAGCCGAGCGTCAAGAAGATCTGCAACAAGTGCCGCGTCATCCGCCGGCACGGCCGGGTCATGGTCATCTGCTCCGACCCGCGCCACAAGCAGCGTCAGGGCTGACGCTCACCACCCAGCAAGCGCACCGCAGCCTTCACACGGCCGTACGTGCCGGGTCCGGGAACTCCGGGATCCGGCACGTACGGCAGTGTCGTGTGGAGGAGCACCCCCGGACCTTCGGAGGCCGGGGCCGCCACCCGGGCAGGGTGTTCGCGGACGCGGTGCGTCCATACCTCCGAACGAATGAAGGGAACTGCCCACGATGGCACGCCTGCTCGGCGTCGACCTCCCGCGCGAAAAGCGCCTCGAGGTCGCTCTCACCTACATCTTCGGCATCGGCCGGACGCGGGCGCTGGAGACCCTCTCGGGTACCGGCGTCAGCGGCGACCTGCGCGTGCACCAGCTCGGCGACGACGAGCTGATCAAGCTCCGGGACTGGATCGAGGCGAACTACAAGATCGAGGGCGATCTTCGCCGCGAGGTCCAGGCGGACATCCGCCGCAAGATCGAGATCGGGTGCTACCAGGGCATCCGGCACCGCCGGGGGCTTCCGGTGCACGGTCAGCGCACGCAGACCAACGCGCGCACCCGCAAGGGCAAGAAGAAGACCGTGGCCGGCAAGAAGAAGGCCGGCAAGAAGTAGTCCGGAGTCGGTCCTCCGGATCGATGACCTCAAGAGTAGAGAGAGCACATGCCTCCTAAGAGCCGTGTCGGCGCCAAGAAGGTGCGCCGCAAGGAAAAGAAGAACGTCGCTCACGGGCACGCCCACATCAAGAGCACGTTCAACAACACGATCGTTTCGATCACCGACCCCAACGGCAACGTGATCTCCTGGGCCTCCTCGGGCCACGTCGGGTTCAAGGGCTCGCGCAAGTCCACCCCGTTCGCCGCGCAGCAGGCCGCCGAGGCCGCCGCCCGGCGCGCGATGGAGCACGGCATGCGCAAGGTCGACGTCTTCGTGAAGGGCCCGGGCTCGGGCCGCGAGACCGCCATCCGGTCGCTGCAGGCGACCGGCCTCGAGGTGGGCTCGATCCAGGACGTCACGCCCGTTCCGCACAACGGCTGCCGCCCGCCGAAGCGTCGGAGGGTCTGACCCGTCATGAGCAATCTGGAATTTGCGCAGGCGGCAGCGCCCGCCACTGCGCTGGCCAGCCGGGCCTGAGCAGGGGAGATCTAGAACAATGGCTCGTTACACCGGTGCGGACTGCAAGCTCTGCCGCCGCGAGAAGATGAAGCTGTTCCTCAAGGGCAGCAAGTGCGAGGGCCCGAAGTGCCCGATCGAGATCCGTCCCTACCCGCCGGGTGAGCACGGTCGCGGTCGGCCCAAGGAGACCGAGTACCTGCTGCAGCTTCGCGAGAAGCAGAAGGCGCGGCGCATCTACGGCGTGCTGGAGCGGCAGTTCCACAACTACTACGTCGAGGCGACCCGCCAGCAGGGCAAGACGGGCGACAACCTGCTCACGCTGCTGGAGCGCCGGCTCGACAACGTCGTCTACCGGGCCGGCTTCGCCAAGTCCCGCGACATGGCCCGCCAGCTCATCCGGCACGGCCACATCCGGGTCAACGGCAAGAAGGTCAACATCCCGTCGGCCCTCGTCGGCGAGGCCGACATCGTCGATGTGAAGGCCAAGTCGCTGGAGATGACGCCGTTCCAGGTCGCCAAGGCCGAGGTCGGCGACCGTCAGGTCCCGGCGTGGCTCGGGGTCGACGGCGAGAAGATGCGGATCCTCGTGCACTCGCTGCCCGTCCGGCAGCAGATCGACGCTCCCGTCCAGGAGCAGCTGATCGTCGAGCTCTACTCCAAGTAGGGGCTCAACGCCCGCCGGGGTCCCCCGTTGGGGCCCCGGCGGATCGGGGAAGAATCCAGAACGCGGTAGTCAAATAGCGGGCACCGCGGAAAGAAGGCACCACCATGCTCATCGCACAGCGTCCGACTCTCACCGAAGAGCAGGTCGACGAGTACCGGTCGCGGTTCACCATCGAGCCGCTGGAGCCGGGCTTCGGCTACACGATCGGCAACTCGCTGCGCCGCACCCTGCTCTCCTCCATTCCCGGTGCGGCCGTCACCAGCATCCGGATCGAGGGCGTCCTGCACGAGTTCTCGACCGTGCCCGGGGTGAAGGAGGACGTCACCGACATCATCCTGAACCTCAAGGAGCTCGTCGTCTCCTCCGAGCACGACGAGCCCGTCGTCATGTACCTGCGCAAGCAGGGCCCGGGCGAGGTGACCGCGGCCGACATCGCGCCGCCGGCGGGCGTCGAGGTCCACAACCCGGACCTGCACATCGCCACGCTGAACAACAAGGCCAAGCTGGAGATGGAGCTGACGGTCGAGCGCGGCCGCGGCTACGTCTCGGCCGCGCAGAACAAGCAGCCGGGCCAGGAGATCGGCCGGATCCCGATCGACTCCATCTACTCGCCCGTGCTCAAGGTCACCTACAAGGTCGAGGCCACCCGAGTCGAGCAGCGCACCGACTTCGACCGCCTCATCCTGGACGTGGAGACCAAGCAGGCGATGCTGCCGCGCGACGCGGTCGCCTCCGCCGGCAAGACCCTCGTCGAGCTGTTCGGCCTGGCCCGGGAGCTCAACGTCGAGGCCGAGGGCATCGACATGGGCCCGTCCCCGACGGACGCCGCGCTGGCGGCCGACCTGGCCCTGCCGATCGAGGAGCTGAACCTCACGGTCCGCTCCTACAACTGCCTGAAGCGCGAGGGCATCCACTCGGTGGGCGAGCTCGTCGCCCGCAGCGAGCAGGACCTCCTCGACATCCGCAACTTCGGCGCCAAGTCGATCGAAGAGGTCAAGCAGAAGCTCAACGACATGGGCCTGTCGCTGAAGGACTCCCCGCCCGGGTTCGACCCGAGCGCGGCGGCCGACAACTACGGCGACGACGACCAGGGCTACGCCGAGACCGAGCAGTACTAGGAAACCCGAGTCCGGCGGCCGGGGGCCCGCGGTCCCCGGCCGGCCGGAACCAGCTGACACCGGTACCTGACACGGCCGGTGCAGGAAGGAAACGACATGCCTCAGCCCACCAAGGGCGCCCGCCTCGGCGGCAGCGCGGCGCACCAGCGCCTGATCCTGGCCAACCTGGCCACGGCGCTGTTCGAGCACGGCCGCATCACCACCACCGAGGCCAAGGCCCGGCGGGTGCGTCCGCTGGCGGAGAAGCTGATCACCAAGGCGAAGAAGGGCGACCTGCACAACCGTCGCCTGGTCGCCAAGACGATCCGCGACAAGGGCGTCCTGCACGAGCTCTTCACCGAGATCGCGCCGCGCTTCGAGAGCCGTCCCGGCGGCTACACCCGCATCACCAAGATCGGGCCGCGTAAGGGCGACAACGCCCCGATGGCCGTGATCGAGCTGGTGCAGGAGCAGCTGGCGGCGTCCACCGGCGGGTCCGCTCCCGCCGCGAAGGCCGCCCCGGCGCCGGAGGCCGAGGAGACCGAGGCCGCGACCGAGGCGGACGACACCGCCGCCGTCGACGCCAAGGACGAGGCCGCCGGTGACGCGGAAGCCAAGGACAAGGGCGAGAAGGAGTAATCCGCCGTTTGAACTGGGCGAGCGTTTGCTCGACATTCGTGAGGGCCCGCCGTTTCCATCGGGACGGCGGGCCCGAACTTTGCCAGACTTGATCGCATGGTCATGGCAGGAGGGCGACGGTTCAGCGGGGAGCGTGTCAGGGGAGTGCCCGACGAACGCGGGGTGCCCGGAGGGATGACGGACGGTGCAGAAGGACGACTCGGCTGACATGACCGCACTGGTACGTCTCCGTCTCGACATCTCCTACGACGGGTCGGACTTCGCGGGCTGGGCGCGGCAGCCGAACCAGCGGACCGTCCAGGGCGTCATCGAGGACGCCCTGGCCCGGATGCTGCGCCTCGACCCGCCGCCGATGCTCACCGTCGCCGGCCGCACCGACGCCGGAGTCCATGCCCGCGGGCAGGTCGCCCACCTCGTCGTCCCCGTCGCCGCCTACTCGGCGATCAACGGGACGATGCCGCGCCGCCTCGCCGGGCTGCTGCCCCCGGACGTCCGGGTGTGGCGCGTGTCGATCGCCCCGGAGGGGTTCGACGCGCGGTTCTCCGCGCTGTCGCGCCGCTACGTGTACCGGGTGTGCGACAACCCCTTCGGGGTGGAGCCGCTGCGCCGCCACGACGTGCTGTGGCATCCCCGCCCCCTGAACCTCGGCCGGATGAACGAGGCCGCCCGCAGGCTGGTCGGCGAGAACGACTTCGCCGCGTACTGCCGCCGGCGGGAGGGCGCGACGACGATCCGCGAGCTGCTGCGCTACGAGTGGGCGCGCGACGACCGCGACCCGCACCTCGCGCTCGCCACCGTGGAGGCCGACGCGTTCTGCCACTCGATGGTCCGCGCGCTCGTCGGCGCGATGCTGATGGTGGGGGACGGGCGGCGCGAGGTCGAGTGGCCCGCGCAGGTGCTCGCGGCGCGCGTCCGCGACTCCGGCGTGAACGTGGCGCCCGCGCACGGCCTGTCGCTGGAGGAGATCCGCTATCCCGAGGACGAGAGCCTGGCCAGGCGGGCCCAGGAGACCCGCCGCGTCCGGACGCTGAACGCCACGGCCGCGGCGGCCGCCGACCAGCCCGCCGCGCCCGGCGGCGCCGCGCCCCGGCAGGGCTGCTGATCCGCGGTCCCGGGGCTCAGCCCCGGGACCGCGAGACGATCGGGCGCAGGTCGTAGTCCAGGAACAGCTGCGCCGCCTTCTTGATCGTCGGGTCGCCGGGCTTGGCCTTCCTGCCGTTCGCCCACTGGACGTAGGCGTAGGCGACGTACCGGCCGCGGACGGTCGCCGCCGCGTACCCGCCGGCCTGGTCGATGTCGGGGGACCGCTTGCCCGCCATGCCGCGGAACCACTCGTAGCGGGCGGGGTCGCCCGCCTTGCTCACGGCGATCGCGGCCGCCTTCGTCGGCATCACCGCGATCCCCGAGGTGACGGCGAGCCTGCTGGCCGGGTCGATGTAGGTGGCGCGGACGATCTTGCGGCACTGGTCCTTGCGCAGGGCGGCGAGCATGGAGCCGCGGGCCGCGTAGGTGACGTCCCGGTTGAGCGACCAGCGGTCACGGAGGTAGGTCCGGTCGCCGAACCGGATGGTCTCGGTCGGGAAGACGTCGTGGAACGTCAGGTCGGCGGTGTCGGTCTTCTCGCTGGTGATGTCCACGGGGGCGGCGGCCGTGGCGGACGGTGTGACCGCGGGCGTGGTCTGCGCCGCCGCGGGCGCCTCGGGCGTCCTGCCGTCCTTGCCGTCGTCGCCGTCCGAACCCGTTCCGCCGATGAGGAACAGGGCGCCGACCGCCGCGAGGATGACGGCGGCGACGCCGCCGATCAGCACCGGGCGTCCCTTGCCGCCGCCCCGGCCGGTGACGGGCATGCCCTGCGGGGGGCGTCCGGGCGGGCCGTCGGCCGGGGCGGTGCCCTCGGCGTGGAAGGGCGGCGTGCCCACCTGGGGCTGTTCGGCGGCCGCCGCGCCCACCGCGGCCGGATCGGCGTGCGGGAACGGGCCGCTTCCGGTGGGCGGGACGACGCCGGGCGGAAGGATGGCGTCCGGGACGAGCACGGGCGCGAGCGAGGCGGCGTCCTCCGCCTCCTTGGCCTTCTCGAACGCCGAAAGCGACGCGGGGATGTCCGTCGCGGTGTCGGTCGCGGCGGGGTGGTCCACGGTGGCCTCGGTCTCTGGTGTGAGGGCCCCCGCGTCCTGGCCTCGCGGCGTCGCGCCCCCGGACCCGCCCTGCGCGGGCGGGACGGGCGGGAAGCCTTCGGGGTCGGTCTCGTCGGGGGAGATCGGCGGCTTGACGATCGGCTCGGCGGGGACGGCGCCGCGGGAGTCGACCTGCGGGACGCCCCTCCCGGCGACGAGCGTCCCGGGCGGTGCCGAGGCGAGGTGGGGAGCGGTGGGGACCTGGGGAGCGCGGACGTCCGCCTCGTCCTCGGCCTGCCCGGCGAGGGCGTCCTCGACCAGGGGGGCTTCGAGCACGGGCGCCGACAGCATCTCCGGCGCCGCGGGCGCCTGCTCGGCCGGCGGGGCGGCGTCCACGGACTCGGCGGCCCACCAGGGGGCCTCCAGCCCGAAGGCGGGGAGCTTGAGGGGAGCGGCCTCGCCGGCCTGCTCGCCGTGCTCCCGTGCGTCTCTAGGTCCAGACATAAGCAGTGAGGGTATTCATGGGGGTCACTTCTGGAGGGGCTTGCCTTCGGTCTCCCGGTAGTGCAGCGCCAGTGCCAGGTTGCTGCCCTTGACCAGCTGGGTGCCGAAGACCCGGACGGCGGCATGGTACTTGCTGGAAATCTTCTTGCCGTCCGGCCGCTGCACCCAGGTCATGATGACGTAGTGGCCGCGTGCCTGCGAGGTGCCGAGCGCCTCGCCCTTGCCGTTGTTCTTGCTGACGCCCTTGCCGGGCAGCGCCACCAGGAACGCGTCCTTGGCGGCGGCGGCCTTGACGGCCTTCTTGGCCGCGGCCTCGGTCTGCAGGTTGAACACGCCGACCGTGCCGATGAGGGAGCCGTTGCTGAGCGCGTAGGTGGCCCGGAGCGACTGCGTGCAGCGCCCCTTCTTGAGGGCCGCCGCCAGCGTCGTGCCGCCGACGACGCCGGTGCAGGACTTCTTGCCGGTGGCGGCCGTCCGCACGTACTTGTGACCGCCCGACTTGAACGTCGCCTTGCCGAAGACCTCCTTGAGGGTCAGCGGCGCGGGGTCGGTGGTGCGGCTCTGCAGCTTCACCGGAGCGAGGACGGGCTGCGTGGGGCTCGGCGTGGCCTGCGGCTGCCGGGACGCGGCCTGCGTCGGCTTCGGCTCCGGCTCGGAGTCGCCCTTCAGCATCGACGACAGCCCGACGCCGCCGCCGATGAGCAGGATCCCGGCGACCGCGGCGCCGCCGATGATCAGCGGCAGGTTGCGGCGGCGCTCGGGGCGCTCGGGGGCGTCGGACGGACCGGGCGGCATGCCCTCGTAGGAGCCGAAGCCGCCCTCGCCGGGGGCGTTCTCGCCGAAGGCGGCGCCGCCGGCGGGCTCGTCGCCCCATGCGGGCGGCTGGCCGGACCAGGCCGCGGTCTGCTCGCCGGGCGCCTCGCCCCCGGGCGCGCCCCCGGGCGCACCGCCGCCGTAGGGGGCGCCGCCGAACCTGTCCTGGCCGGACGCGTCGCCGCCGAAGCTGTCACTGCCGAAGCTGTCACTGCCGAGCGGGGGCGCGCCGGGCCCCTGGTCACGTGGCGCGAAAGGGGACTCGTCGTTGTCGTGGCCGTACGGCGGCGCTTCGGCTCCGGGTCCGTACGGCGCGTGCGGCGACTGCCGGGGAGGCCAGTCGCCGGGTTTGCCTTGATCGCCCGGATAACCCATGGGTTGGACCTTACCGTTCCTCGTTCAGGGCTCTGGACCTTCGCGACACCCACCATGACATGGGGGCGAACCGGACGCCGGTGATTTGCCGAAGGTCATGTCCCCGCGGGGCGGGGAGGGTCACTTCCAGCCGAAGTCCTGCGTCCACAGCGGCCCGCCGGACCCCGAGGCCATCCCGACGCCGATGGCGCGCAGCCCGCAGTTCAGGATGTTGGCCCGGTGGCCGGGACTGTCCATCCAGCCCTTCACGACGGCCGAGGCGGTCGGGTACCCCTTGGCGATGTTCTCCGCCCCGGGACTGCTGTAGCCGGCGTCCTCCATCCGCTTCCACGGGCTGTCGCCGTTGCGGGAGGTGTGGTCGAAGTAGTTGTTGGCCGCCATGTCCGCCGAGTGCTTGCCGGCCGCGGTGGCGAGCCGCGCGTCGCTGCGCAGCGCCGGGCACCCGTGCTTGGCGCGCTCGGCGTTGGTGAGCGACACCACGCTCGCCTCGGGACCGGACGATCCGCCGGAGCCGCCGGACCCGCCGCCCGGGGTCGTGCCCCCGCCCGGCGTCGAGGGGGCGTCCGATCCGGGGGACCTCTTGGCCTTGGAGGGCTTGGCCGACGCGCTCTTCGGCGGGTGGATCACCTTCAGCGGCGGCGTCTGCTCCTCGGCGGTCGGCGCGGGAGAGGCGCCGGTCCGGCCGCCGCCGGTGCCCGTCCCGGAACCGGATCCCGAGCCGGTACCGGAGCCCTTGCCGGTCGCGGCGAGCGGGTCGCTCTGCGGTCCGGTCGGGACCTCTACCGACGGGCTGCGCTCCGCCCCGGAGGCGGACGTCTTCTCCGACCGGAACTGAGGCAGGACGAGCCGGTCGATCACGACGCCGGTGCCGATGGCGAGCGCGGACGCGGTGGCGGCCACGACGAGCCCCTTGGCGCCCTTCTTCTTGGGACGCTTCCCGCGCGGTGGGCGGTCGTTCCAGAACGTGTCGCCGTCGTTCGGCCCCGGCCCGGCGGGCGGGGGCTCCCGGCGGGCGCGCCGCGGGCCGCTGGCGACGAGTTCGTCCCGGTAGGGACGGGCGCCGGGCCGTGGGGGGACGTCGCGCGGCGCCGAGGCGTCGCGCCGTGCGGGGCCGGAGCGCCCGGCGCTGCCGGGCGGGCGGCCTCCGGCGGGATCGGCTGGTCTGCGGGGAGTAGTCAGCGGGGGCTCCCGGGTGCGGGCCGGCGTGAGCCGGCATGGACCGGTCGCCCGGCACCATATCCCGATATGGACCCTCCGTTACCGAAATGATCCCAGAAAGGCTTAGTCGCTACGAAGTGTGATCGTTGCGGTGCTGAACGTTCTCTTTCTGGCATTCGGCGCATGCGGCATACTTGGCACGCGGCCCGAAGCGCCACGGCGGCTCGTTTTGACCCGTGTGCACGCGGCCGAGTATCCTGCGTGTTTGTTGTGTGCGTCGGCGCCTGCTCGCTGCAGGCGGGAGGCGCGACGACCTGCCGGTGTGTCCCCGTCATGTGCGCCCCCGTGGCCGCGTGCGGGCCCCGGCATCCCGGAGCGCCGGGTCGGATGATCCTCTGATCGGCGCGAGCAGGATTCCGCTGCCAGTGGCAGCCCGTCCGCGAGGACGGGTGAAGGATCGAAACCGCTGAGAGTCGACGAGAAACGAAGGCTGACGCCCGTGCGCACGTACACCCCTAAGCCCGCTGACGTCCAGCGTCAGTGGTACGTCATCGACGCGACCGATGTCGTGCTGGGCCGTCTCGCCAGTCAGGTCGCACAGCTGCTCCGGGGTAAGCACAAGCCGATCTACGCCCCGCACCTCGACACCGGTGACTTCGTCGTCATCGTGAACGCCGACAAGGTGGCGCTGTCCGGCAACAAGCTGGAGCAGAAGCGGGCCTACCGGCACTCCGGCTACCCGGGCGGTCTGCGCTCGGTGAGCTACGGCGACCTGCTGGCCAAGCACCCCGAGCGGGCGGTCGAGAAGGCGATCAAGGGCATGCTGCCCAAGAACTCCCTCGGCCGGAAGATGTTCGGCAAGGTGAAGGTCTACGCCGGGCCGGAGCACCCGCACCAGGCGCAGAAGCCGGTCCCGTTCGAGATCACCCAGATCAGCCAGATCAAGAAGTGACGCCCGCGCGCGAGCCGATCGCGCGCGACCCGGAAGCAGTGGCCGCCGGGGCACCCGCCTGACGGGTCAGCCGCCCTGGCCAGAAAACCCCGAGGAGAACCGTGGACGACACCACCGGCGCCGAGCAGGCCGCCGAGCTCGACTCGTACGAGGAAGCCCCGTCCGAGTACAGCACCGAGACCCCCGAGGCCGCCGGCGAGGGCCTCCTCGGCCAGCCGGTCGCGACCGGCCCGTCGGCCGGCACCGGCCGCCGCAAGCAGGCCATCGCGCGGGTCCGCCTCGTTCCCGGCAGCGGCCAGTGGAAGATCAACGGCCGCACCCTGGACCAGTACTTCCCGAACAAGGTGCACCAGCAGATCGTGAACGAGCCGTTCGTGCTGCTGGGCCTGGAGGGCCAGTTCGACGTGCTCGCGCGCGTGAACGGCGGCGGCACCACCGGCCAGGCCGGCGCGCTGCGCCTCGGCATCTCCCGCGCGCTGCAGTTCGCCAACATCGAGCACCGCCCGGCGCTGAAGAAGGCCGGCTTCCTCACCCGCGACGCGCGGGTGCCGGAGCGCAAGAAGGCCGGTCTCAAGAAGGCCCGCAAGGCTCCGCAGTACAGCAAGCGTTGATCGACGGCACGAGCCGTCGCACCCCGTGGCTTCTCCGCAGCCGGCCCGCACGGCCGGCGCACCCGGGTGCGGCGGCTCGTCCGCTTTTCCGGGTGGCCTCTCCCTCATTTCCGGAACCTTCTCTCTGATCGGGAGTTGAACTGTGGCTCGTCTGTTCGGGACCGACGGCGTGCGCGGACTCGCCAACCGCGACCTGACCGCCCCGCTCGCCATGGACCTGTCCGTCGCGGCGGCGCGGGTGCTGGGGGAGCAGGGCGCGTTCAAGGGGCACCGCCCGGTCGCGGTGGTCGGCCGCGACCCCCGCGCCTCGGGCGAGTTCCTGGAGGCCGCCGTCGTGGCGGGCCTCGCGAGCGCCGGGGTGGACGTGCTGCGTCTCGGCGTCCTGCCGACGCCCGCGGTGGCGCACCTGACCCACACGCTGGACGCCGACCTCGGCGTGATGCTGTCGGCCTCGCACAACCCGGCCCCCGACAACGGGATCAAGTTCTTCGACCGCAGCGGCTACAAGCTCCCCGACGATCTGGAGGACCGCGTCGAGGCGCGGCTCGGCGAGGCGTGGGAGCCGCCGACCGGCGCGGGCGTCGGCCGCGTCCGGGAGGCGCACGGCGCGGTCGAGCAGTACGTCGCGCACCTGCTGACCACGGTCCCGGTGTCGCTGGACGGCCTGCGCGTCGTCATCGACTGCGCCAACGGCGCGTCCAGCGACGTCGCCCCGGAGGCGCTGCGCCGCGCGGGAGCCGAGGTCATCACGATCGGCACCGCCCCCGACGGGCTGAACATCAACTCCGGCTGCGGTTCCACGCACCTGGAGGCGCTGCAGAAGGCCGTCCGCGAGCACGGCGCGGACGCCGGCATCGCCAATGACGGCGACGCCGACCGGTGCCTGGCGGTGACCGCGGGCGGCGAGGTCGTCGACGGCGACCAGATCATGGCGATCCTGGCCCTGGACCTGCGCGAGGCCGGCGCGCTCGCCGCCGACACCGTGGTCGCGACCGTGATGTCGAACCTCGGCTTCAAGCTGGCCATGCGGGAGGCGGGCATCACCGTCGTGGAGACCGCGGTCGGCGACCGGTACGTCCTGGAGGCGATGAAGGAGGGCGGCTTCGGCTTCGGCGGCGAGCAGTCCGGCCACGTCATCATGCTGGACCACGCGACGACCGGGGACGGCGTCCTGACCGGCATGCACCTGCTCGCCGCGATGGTCCGCCGCGGGCGCCCGCTGGACGAGCTGGCCAAGGTGATGACGCGGCTGCCGCAGGTCCTCATCAACGTCAGGGACGTCGACAAGGACCGTGCCAAGACCTCCCCCGAGCTGGCCGCGGCCGTCTCCGCCGCCGAGGCCGGCCTCGGCGACACCGGACGCGTCCTGATCCGGCCGAGCGGCACCGAGCCGATGGTGCGCGTGATGGTGGAGGCGGCGTCCGAGACGCAGGCCCGGTCGGTGGCCGAGCACCTCGCCGGCGTGGTCCGCACGACCCTCGGCCAGCCGGACGGACGCCGCCCGCCCGGCTAGCGCTCGTCGATCTCCAGCCGGCCGACCTTCAGGTGCTGGATCTCGACGGTCCCGGCCTGGAGATGGCCGATGACCGCCCGCTTCACCGCGAGCTTGCCGATCGCGACCGCGCCGACCGCGACCGCGCCGAGGGCCATGGCCCCGAGCGCGAGGGAGCCGAGCCCGTTCCCGGCCCGCAGCGTGAGCCCGGTCGCGGACGCGCCGGTCACCTCCGCACCGGTCGCCCGCGCCCCCACGCCCCGTTCCGTCCGCACCCTCGGCAGCTCCCGCTCGGCGCTGTCCACGTCGTTCTCGGCGTCCTTGCCGCGAAATTCGCTCATGGGACGAGCTTAGGGCCGCTCAGCAGCGGGCGAGGAAGTCCTGGAGCGCGTCGTGGTCGGAGCGCGTCACCGGTAGCGAGTACTCCTTCGCGACCGCGACGTACTTGATCGCGTAGACGCACTGGAACCCCTTCTGCGGCTTCCACTCGCCGGGGCCGGAGTCGCTCTTCTGCCGGTTGGGCACGCCCCAGACCGCGAGCAGGTTGTCGTGGTCGTTGGCGAACTGCTCGCGCCTGTCCTCGCTCCAGCGGGAGGCGCCCATCCGCCAGGCGAGGGCGAGCGGGTAGACGTGGTCGATCTGCACCTCGGCGGCGTCCTTCTTCTCGAAGTCGATCTGCTTGCCGCTGTAGGGGTCGTCCAGCCTCCCGGCGAGCACGATGCAGCGGCCCTTCTTCTCGACCTTCGTCAGGTCGCGGGCGAGGACGTCGTTGCGCTGGTCGCAGCCGTTGTGGTCGGTGTCCTTCCAGCGCGTGCCGAACGCGTCGCGCCGGTAGCCGCCGTCCGTCGCGGACGCGATCCGCAGCCCGGACAGGTTCTTGCGGGCCCTGGCCTCGTCGCCGGAGGCGGGCCTGGTCGAGCCGGACGAGGGCGATCCCGTCTGCGAGAGGCCCACGTCGCCCTCGCAGCCCGCCGTCGCCAGCGGGACGACGAGCGCGAGACCCGCCGCAGCCGTCCGCGCGGCCTTCAACAGCACCGGAGGCTGTGTCATGACTTCACCGTCCTGGGGGAGTTTCTAGGCGTTTTTGCCAACTTGAAGGCAAATAATCGATCAAACATTCTGGCCTGGCGTTCCTCCGGATGTGCTGGTGACACGGCGCCGCGGTGTTTGCGGCACGATTGGCCCGTGTTGCATCTCAGAGCGATCGTCCCGGCCGAGCGCACGGAAGTGGTCTGCAAGGAGCTGGCGGCCTGCGCGGGGGCCACCAACGTCGTGGTGATCGAGGGCGCCGCCCGCGCTCCGCGGGGCGACCTCGTCACCGCCGACATCGCCCGCGAGTCGGCCAACGAGGTCCTGGACGCGCTGCGCGCCCTGGGCGTCGACCGGGACGGGTCGATCGCCCTCGACAAGGTCGATCTCACGCTCTCCGACCGCGCCGAAGTGGCCAAGGACCTGGCGCCGGGGCACGGCGACGACGCCGTCGTCTGGGAGGAACTGGACCGGCAGGTCAGCGAGGGCACCGCGCTGACCTGGTCGTTCGTGGCGTTCCTCGTGCTGGCCACGCAGCTCGCCGCGATCGCGGCGCTGATCGACTCGCCGGTGCTGGTGGTCGGCGCCATGGTCCTCGGGCCGGAGTTCGCGGCCATCGCGGCGATCTGCTACGGGCTCGTCCGGCTCCAGCCCGGACGGATCGTGCACGCGGTGCGGGCACTGGTCATCGGGTTCGCCACGGCGATCGCGGTCACCTACGTGTGCGCGCTGGCCGCCCGGTGGACCGGCGTGATCGAGCTGGACCGCCTGCCGGACGACCGCCCGCTCACCGCGTTCATCTACAGCCCGGACCGCTGGTCGTTCATCGTCGCGCTGCTCGCCGGCGCCGCGGGGGTGCTGTCGCTCACCGCGGGCAAGTCTTCGGCGCTGGTCGGGGTCTTCATCTCGGTCACCACCGTGCCCGCGGCGGGCAACCTCGCGGTCGCGATGGCGCTCAAGCACGGCAGCGAGATCAACGGCTCGCTGCTCCAGCTGGGCGTCAACGTCGCCGGAATGATCATCGCGGGCGCCCTGACCCTGCTCCTCCAGCGGGCCGTGTGGGCCGCGGTGCTGCGGCAGCGTGGCCGAAGGAGTGCGATGCGGGGAACTTAGGTCGTTCCGGCACCGGACCAAAGGCTGCCCCTGATCGCTCTTCAGGGTGACGTGCCACGCGGAGCCAGCGGCTAGGTTCGACGGTATGCCCATCATCGCCACCCAGGGCCTGACGATGAGGTTCCCTCGGGTGACCGCCTTGGACGACCTGTCCGTGGCCGTCGAGCCCGGAGTGGTCGGCCTGGTCGGCGCCAACGGCGCCGGCAAGTCGACGCTCATCAAGATCCTCCTCGGGCTGATGCCCCCCACCTCCGGGACCGCGACCGTGCTCGGCCTCGACATCGCGCGCGAGGGTCTGCGGATCCGGGAGAGCGTCGGGTTCATGCCCGAGTACGACTGCCTGCCGCCGGACGTGTCCGCGACCGAGTTCGTGGTGCACATGGCCCGGATGTGCGGGCTGCCTCCGACCGCGGCCCGCGAGCGGGCCGCCGACACCCTGCGGCACGTCGGCCTGTACGAGGAGCGCTACCGTCCCATCGGCGGCTACTCGACGGGGATGCGACAGCGCGTGAAGCTCGCCCAGGCCCTAGTCCACGATCCGAAGCTCGTCTTCCTGGACGAGCCCACCAACGGCCTCGACCCGGCCGGACGCGACGAGATGCTCGACCTGATCCGCCGGATCGGCACCGAGTTCGGGATCAGCGTCCTGGTCACCTCGCACCTGCTGGGCGAGCTGGAGCGGGTCTGCGAGCACGTCGTCATCATCGACGGCGGGAAGCTGCTGCGCTCCCAGGCCGTCGAGGCGTACACGGCCGAGAGCGGCTTCCTCACCGTCGAGGTGGAGGAGGGACGCGACACGCTGGGGCGGCACCTCCACGACCAGGGCGTGACCGTCCATCCGGAGGGCCGGTTCCTCGTCGTGGACATCGTCGGCGAGCAGACCTACGACCTGGTCCGCGACGGTGTCGCCGAGCTCGGGCTCCGGCTGATCCGGATGGAGCAGCGCCGCCACCACATCGAAGAGGTCTTCCAGACGCCGCCGGCGCCGCAGGGCCCGGCCGCAGACGTGCGGCCCGGAGACGTGCAGCAGGGGGCGCCGCGATGAGCACCAGCACCATCCACGACATCGGCTACCGGCACTACGAGGGGCGTCGCAACGGCCGCGCGTACGTGCTGCGGTCCCTGTACGTGCACAACCTGCGCGCCGCCTACGGCCTCGGCCGTCCCGCGCGGGCGAAGGTGATGCCGTTCCTGCTGGCGGCGATCATGCTGTTGCCGGCCGCCGGGTCGGTCGCGGCGTTCGCCTTCACCAAGCAGGAGGACGCGCTTTTCCGCTACGCGTCCTACGCCAACATCATGCAGGTCATCGTGGCGATCTTCCTGGCCACGCAGGCGCCGGTGCTGGCCTCGCGGGAGGTGCGCTTCCACGTCATCCCGCTGTACTTCTCACGCCCGGTCGGCCATCTCGACTTCGTGCTGGCGAAGGCCGCCGCGATGGCGACCGCGCTGTTCGCGCTGATGGCGGTGCCCGTCACCGTCCTGTACGTCGGCGGCCTGATCTCCAAGATGCCGGACCCGGGCGAGCAGCTGCTGAAGTACCTCGGCGCGCTCGTCGGCTGCGTCCTGTTCGCGCTCGTGCTGGCCGCCATCGGGATGGTGGTCGCGGCGTTCACGCCGCGGCGCGGGTTCGGGGTCGCGGCGGTCATCGCCGTCTACATGATCAGTGCGGCGTTCGTCGGCGCCGTCCAGGGGATCGCCGAGGCGCAGACGAACTTCACGCTCCAGGGCTGGGCGGGGCTGTTCACGCCGTTCAACCTGGTCGACATCGTCCAGGTGCGGCTGCTCGGCGCGCAGTCGTCGTCCGCCGGGGTGCCGTCCGGCGTCGCCGGCGGCGTGGTCGCGCTCGCGGTGTGCACCCTGATCGTCGTCGGCTCGATCGCGGTGCTGTACCGCAGGTTCCGGAAGGCGGGCCTCTCCTAATGAGCGGAGCGAGCCGGGGGGTGTGGGGGGTCGTCCCCCCACGGGGTGCAGGGATGAGCGAAGCGAGCCGGGGGGTGTGGGGAGTCGTCCCCCCACATGGAGCAGGTATGAGCGGAGCGAGCCGGGGGGTGTGGGGGGTCGCCTCCCCACATGGGAGGAAACAATGAGCGAGCTCATCCTGGAGAACGTGTCCCGGTGGTACGGGAACGTCGTCGCCGTCAACGGCGTCACGATGAAGGTCGGGCCGGGCGTCACCGGGCTCCTCGGCCCGAACGGGGCGGGCAAGTCGACGCTCATCCACATGATGGGCGGGTTCCTCGCCCCGTCGTCAGGCTCCGTCACGCTGGACGGGACGCCGATCTGGCGGAACCCGGGCGTCTACCGCAGCCTCGGTCTCGTGCCCGAACGGGAGTCGGCCTACGACTTCCTCACCGGCCGGCAGTTCATCCTCGCGATGGCCAAACTGCACAAGCTGCCCGATCCAAAGGCCGCCGCCCGCCGCGCCATCGGCCTGGTGGAGATGGACTACGCGGCCGAGCGCCCCATCGGCAACTACTCCAAGGGCATGAAGCAGCGCATCAAGATGGCGTCGGCGCTGGTGCACGACCCGCCCGTGCTGCTGCTGGACGAGCCGTTCAACGGCATGGACCCGCGGCAGCGGCTCCAGCTGATGGACCTCATCCAGCGGATGGCCGCCGAGGGCCGCACGATCCTGTTCTCCTCGCACATCCTGGAGGAGGTGGAGCGGCTCGCCAGCCACATCGAGGTGATCGTGGCGGGGCGGCACGCGGCGTCCGGCGACTTCCGCAAGATCCGGCGGCTGATGACCGACCGGCCGCACATCTTCCTCGTCCGCTCGTCCGACGACCGGCGGCTCGCCGCCGCCGTCATCGCCGACGGGTCGGCCCGCAGCGTCCAGCTCACCGACAAGGGCCTGCAGGTCGAGGCGGTCGACTTCCAGCGCTTCACCTGGCTGCTCCCGCAGGTCTCCCGGGACGCCGGCGTGCGGCTGTGGGAGGTCTCCCCGGCCGACGAGTCCCTCGAAAGCGTCTTCTCCTACCTGGTGGCCCGATGAATGGCACGATCGCGATGATCACGTTCCGGGCGATGCTCGGACGCAAGCGCGCGCTGCTCCTGCTGGGGCTGCCGCTGCTCCTGCTGGTGCTGGCGGCGGCGCTGAAGGTGACCGGCAACGACGACCTGGACGTCTCGGCGAACGTCCTGCAGAAGTTCGGCCTGGCGACGCTGCTGCCGCTGCTCGCACTGATCGCCGGGACCGGCGTGATCGGACCGGAGATCGACGACGGTCAGATCATGTACGTGCTGACCAAGCCGATCCCGCGCGAGGTGATCGTGCTGACGAAGCTGGTCGTGGCGATCGTCCTGGTGACGGCGTTCGCCGCGGTGCCGACGCTGCTGGCGGGGCTGGTCCTCACGGGGACGACCGCGCAGCTGACGCCGGCGTTCGCGATCGGCGTGCTGATCGGCGGCGTCGTCTACAGCGCGGTGTTCGTCGCGCTGGCCGTCGCCAGCCGCAACGCCGTCACGATCGGCCTGCTGTACGCGCTGGTGTGGGAGTCGCTGCTCGGCAACTTCGCGCCGGGCGCCAAGTCGGCGTCCATCCAGCAGTGGTGCCTGTCGGTGACGGACGCGCTGACCGACGCGTCGCCGGTGAGGTCGACCGTGGACCTGCCCGTGGCGATCGGGCTGCTGGTGGCGGTGACGCTCGTCGCGGCGTTCCTCGCCACCTTCCGGCTCCGCTCCCTGCCCGTCGCCAGCGCCGACTAGCCGTACTGGCGGGCGAGGAGGCCGCGGTCCATGGCGACGACGACGGCGTGCGTGCGGTCGCCGACGTCCAGCTTCGCGAAGACGCGGAGCAGGTGCGTCTTGACGGTCGCCTCCGCGATGACGAGCCGCCGCCCGATCTCGGCGTTGGACAGGCCGTCGGCGACCGCCCGGAGCACCTCGATCTCCCGGGCGGTCAGCGCGGCCGGTTCGGGGCGGCGCATCCGGGCGACGAGCTTCTCGGCCACCCGCGGCGCGAGGACGGTCTCGCCGCGCGCCGCCGCGCGGATGGCGTCGACCAGCTGGTCGCGGGTGGTGTCCTTGAGCAGGTAGCCGATGGCCCCGGCCTCGATCGCGCGCTCGATCTCGGTGTCGGTGTCGTAGGTGGTGAGGACGAGGACGCGGGTGCCGAGCCGGCCGATCCCGGCGGTGGCCGCGACCCCGTCCAGCACGGGCATCCGCAGGTCGAGCAGCGCGACGTCGGGCCGGAGCCGCTCGGCCAGGGCGATCGCCGCGCGGCCGTCGCCCGCCTCGCCGACGATCTCGATGCCGGGCTCGGCGGCCAGCAGCGCGACGACGCCCGCGCGCATGACCGTATGGTCGTCCACCACGATGATTCTGAGTCTCGCGGTCATCTCACGCCCTTGCGGGGATCATGGCGAGGATCCGGGTGCCCTCGCCGGGGGAGCTGGTCACGGTGAGCTCGCCGCCCAGTTCGGCGAGGCGGCGGCGCATGCCGTCGAGGCCGAAGCCGCGCGACCCGGCCACCGCGAACCCGCGCCCGTCGTCGGTGATCTCCAGCTCGACGCCGTGCGGGTGCCGTTCGAGGACGATGCCGACCGTGGACGCGGCGGCGTGCTTGCGGACGTTGGCGAGCGACTCCTGCGTGCAGCGCAGCAGCGCGATCCGGGTCGTCTGGTCGCATTCGACGTCGGGCAGCTCGGCGTGGACGGTGAGCCCGGTGTCCTCGGCGAACCGGTCGAGGGTGCGGCGCAGCGTCCGGGCGGCCGACGCGGGCGCGACGCTGCCCTGCGACGCCGCCCCGACGAGGACGCGCGCCTCGGCGAGGTTCTCCCGCGCCGTCTCCTCGATCGACACGAGCTGACGGCCGCTGCGGTCCGGGTCGGAGCGGAGGCCGTCGCGGGCCGCCGCCGCCAGGACGACGATGGACGCGAACCCCTGCGCGAGCGTGTCGTGGATCTCGCGGGCGATCCGTTCACGCTCGTCGGCGGCGCCCTGCTGCCGCTGCGCCTCGGCGAGGCGGCGCTCGGCGTCGGCCAGGTCGGCTTCGAGCATCCGGGCGCGCTCGTCGTGCTGCCCGACCACGCGGTGCATCCACAACCCGAGCAGGACCCCGGCCGCGTACCCGACGAGCGCGGCGATCGAGTTGCCGGTGAGCGGTTCCCCGTCCGGGGCGCCCCGGACGGTGCCGCCGGCGACCGCGGCCGCGGTGGCGGCGCCGCTGAGCGCCACCGCGCGCCGGGGGCCGCCCGCGAGGATCCAGAAGTGCGGGAGGGACGTGATGAGCAGGGACGCGGCGCCGTTCATCAGGTAGGAGACGGCGCCGATCCCCGCGATCAGCACGCCCAGGAACGTGTTCCGGCGGACCACCGGGTTCCCGGGGAACGTCTCGGTGATCGGGTAGCAGAGCCCGAGCACGGACAGCAGCCCCAGCGCCGGGGCCCGGGAGGAGTCGGGCTGGTCCGCCACCCCCAGGGCGCACGGAGCCAGCCCGAACAGGACCCAGGCCCCGGCGTACCACCTGCGGAGCGCTCGCACCTGGGGTCGTTCGCCGGGCCGCGCCATGCCGATCAGCCTACGGTCATCGAGGACGGCCGGGCGGGGCGGCCTGGCGTCCGGCGGGCGGCGCGCGAGGGCCACCAGCACCGGTCGCCGAGCAGCAGCATCAGCGCGGGCAGGACCGTGATGCGGATGACGGCGGCGTCCAGCAGCACCGCCACGGCCAGCGCGAAGCCCATCTGCTTCAGTTCCATGATGTGGACGGTGGCGAAGCCGGCGAACACCGTGACCATGACGAACGCGGCGCTGGTCACCACGCTCGCCGAGCCTCCGACCCCGTCCAGCACCGCCTGCCGGGTCGGGACGCCGCGCAGCGCCGCCTCCCGGATCCGGCTGATCACGAACACCTGGTAGTCCATCGACAGCCCGAAAAGGATCACCAGCAGGAAGAGCGGGACGCGGGAGCCGACCGAGCCGGTGGAGGTGAAGCCGAGCAGCCCCTCCGCCCACGTCCCCTGGAACACCAGGGTGAGCAGGCCGAGCGAGGCGCCGGCCGACAGCAGGTTCAGCACCACGCCGATCAGCCCGAGGACCACCGAGCGGAACGCCCACACGGTCATCGCGAACGTCACCAGCAGGAGCGCTCCGACGACGAACGGCAGCTTGCCCTCCTGGTGCTCGGGATAGTCGGCATAGCGGGCCACGTCCCCGGTCACGGCGGTCTCGACGCCGAGCATCCCGACGGTCTCCGGGACGTACTCGCCGCGGACCCGCTCCAGGGAGCGCCGCGCCGCGCCGGTGCTCACGTGGTGCGGCACCGCGAGTTCGAGCATGCTGATCCGCCCGTCCGGCGAGGTGCGCAACTGGGACGTCCCGGCGAGCAGGGGGTCGCCCCCGGCGCGCTCGGCCAGGGCCCGCAGGGCGGCGGTCACCTCGTCCGCGCGTCCGGCGTCGGCCCTGACGACGACCTGGTGCATGGCCTTCAGCTCCGGGAACGCCGCGTTCAGCCGGTCGTAGGCCCGCATCGCCGGGATCTCGCGCGGGTGGCTGTCGCGGCCCATGTCGGTGAGGTCGATGCTCAGCAGCGGCGCGGTCAGCGCCAGCATCGCCGTGACGGCCACGGCCAGCGTCGCGGCCGGGTGCCTTCCGGTGGGGCGCAGCATCGCCCGGGTGATCCGGCCGCCGCCCGTCCGCGGCGGCTTCGGCGCCCGGCCGCGCCGGACGGCCCGCCGCTCCGCCCATCCGCCGAGCTTCGCGAGCACCGCCGGGAGGACGGTCAGCGAGCTGACGACCGCGATCAGCGTGACGACGATCGCCGCGGTCGCGATCGAGGAGAAGATGACGTCGTCGGCCAGGTAGAGGGTCGCGCTGGACGCGGCGACAGCCAGGCCGGACACCACGACCGAGCGCCCCGACGTCGCCGCGGCGGTCTCCACGGCCGCCCGCGCGTCCAGCCGGCCGCCCGAGCGGGCCCGCTCCTCCCGCTCCCGCTTGAGGTAGAAGAGGGTGTAGTCGACGCCCACCGCCATGCCGATCAGCAGGATCACGCTGGCGCCGACCCCGGCGTCCGGGAAGACGTGCGAGGCGAGCATCGACAGGCCGATCGCCGCCGCGATCGAGGTCAGCGCGAGCACCACCGGCACGACCGCCACCGCGAACGAGCCGAACACCAGCAGCAGCGTGACCAGTGTGATCGGCAACGCGATCATCTCCGTGCGGGCGAGGTCGTCGTCGCGCAGTTCCCCGACGCCCTTGCTGATGGACGGGCCGCCCGTCTCCTCCACCCTCACGTCCGGGTGCGCGGCCCGGACCGCGGCGGTCTCGGCCAGCAGCGGCTCGACGTGCTCCTTGCCCTGGAGTTCGGGGCCCTTCAGCGTCACGTCGACGCGGACCGCCGAGCCGTCCTCGGAGCGCACGGGCGCGGACACCGACGCGACCTCGGGCAGCCGCCCCATCCGCGCGGCGGCGTCCCGCGCCGCCGCGTCGGCGGCCGCGCCCCTGCCGGTGACCAGCACGTGCTCGACGGGCCTCTGCTGCAGCCCGCCCTCGGCGGCGATCGCCTCCCCCCGGCCGGCCTCGCCGATCCGGTAGTCCTCGGTCGTGGCCGCGTGCCCGCCGGCCGCGACGCCGATGCCGAGGCACAGCACCACGAACAGCAGCCAGGCCGCCATGCCGCGCCAGGGATGCCCGGCGCTCCACCGGGCCATGCGTACGAGAAGATCCGTCATACCGGAGATGCTGGCCGCGGCACCCTGGCGCGCATGAGCCTCGACCGGTGGAACCCTCCGTCCACCGATCGGTGGACGGAGGCACCGGTCAGGTGGTGGAGCCGGTCAGGCGGGTCAGCTCGGCGAGCATCTCCGACGCGGTGACCGGGTCGAGCGCGCCGAAGGGATGCGCCTTCCCGGAGTAGCGGCCGGTCATCAGCATGACGCGCTCGATCGTCTGCTCAGCGAACTCCTCGGGGTCGAGGACGCGGATGCCGGGCTCGAACGCGACCATCACGTGCCGCTCGTCCGGGGTGACCAGGTTGACCTGGCGGCGGAACCCGCCGGTCTCCTTGTCGCCGAGCTCCCAGCCGCGGGACGTCATGCCCATGAACCTGCCGAAATGGGCGGTGAGCCCTTCGAAGCGGGCCAGCCGGGCGGCGTCGCGCTCGCCGTCCCGCAGTTCGTAGACGGGACGTCCGAGCTGCGGGAACGGCTGGAGGATCTCGTAGTCGCCGAAGACCGAGGCCCAGGCCGCAACGGTGTCCTTGCCGAGAAGGACCGGGTGCGGGAGCGTCACGCGGGCGTCCCGCGGGAGGACGTACTCGTCGTCGTGGACGTCGGCGAGCGTGCCGTCCTCGGCGACCCGGAACGCGGCGCCGTCCGCCGACCACACCAGGCGGCGTGCGATGTGGCGCATCAGGGGGTGCCCCGCGAAGACGGAGCGGAACTCCTCGGGCGTCCAGGAGCGCCCGGTGACCATCGCCTTCTCCAGCCGCTTGATCTGGTCGGCGGCGACCGCGCGGGCCTCCTTCTTGAGGTCGGCGAACCGCTGGTAGGCGAGCGGCGCGAGTTTCTCGTCGTCCTTGACGCCCGGCTTCGGCAGGGCCATGCGGGGCTTGCCGTCCTCGTCGGTCACGAAGGGCTTGAGCTGCTCGTCGAAGCCGACGACGAAGCGGCGCGGGCCGTAGTCGAGCGTCATCGAGCCTTCGGCGTCAAGGCCGAGGTCCGGGACGAGGAGGTCCGCCAGCTGCTCGGAGGTCAGTCCGCGCTTCCGGGCGGCGGCGTTCAGCAGGCCCTGCGCGCGGGGGCGCAGGTGCTTGGCGTCGGCGCCCCGGCGGACGATGCGGTCCAGGTGGCGCAGCCGGTCGTCGGCGGGCATGTCGATCGCCATGAGGACGTCGAGCGCCGTCCACCCCTTGAACGTCCAGGTGTAGTAGTTGTCCCAGCGCACCATGCGGTCGGCCAGGCGGGCGGCCGTGGCGGCGTCGCCGAAACGCCGGAGGGCGTACTGCACGCCTTGCGACGCCCACAGCCCGCTGCCCCGGTCGTTGACGCCGAGAGCCGAGGCGAACTCGGCCAGGGAGGCCGGGTCGCACAGCTCGGCGACCTGCTCGCAGCCCGGGTACGGGTCCTCCGGTGTGGAGATCAGCAACATGGTCACGAAGTGCCGGACGGCCTCCACCGGCAGCGCCCGGTCGCGACCGCGCAGCAGGAGTCGCGGGAGCCTGCCGACGGTCTCCTCGTCCCATTCCGGCAGATCGTCGGGATACTGGTCCAGCGGGTCGGTGCGCAGCGCCTCGATCGCCGCGACCGCCTCCTCGCCGTACCCCCGCGCCGCGTCCACGACGCAGCCGCTGCCGTGCTCGCGGGCGATCAGCGTGAGGGCCTGCTCGGCCTTCGTGCGCTTGGGGCCGGGCTTGCGCAGCGCGTCCGGGATCACGAACGGGGCCGCCCCGGCGCCGTGCCAGGTGAACCAGAGCCGCGCGGCCTCGTCGACCCGGCCGAGCGCGCCGATCATGAGCTGCGCCGTGGCGTCGTCCAGGAACGGGACGAGCGCCGCCGCGCAGCGAATCTGCTCCTTCGCCGCGAAGAGCAGCAGCCGGTGGGCGGCGAGGCCGCGCCGGGCCGCGAAGTGCTTCAGCGCGACGTCGAAGATGCTGCTGTCCCAGTCGTCGTAGTAGCGCTCGTCGCCGAGGAGCTCCTCGGCGAGGTCGTCGGGACCCTGCATCACCAGCCAGTAGTAGCCGTGCCGGCGGTCCCCGCCCCGGGGGGCGGTCAGCGCCTCACCGCTGCGGTACCGCTCGGCCAGCACCTTCCAGTCGGGCTCCTCGGGGTAGGGCTGGTACGAGTCGGGGAACATGCGGTGGGGCATGTTCAGCCACTCGTCCCGCAGCCCGGGCGGCCAGGACTCGACAACGGACGTCTTGGGCTTTTTCAGGCCCTTCACGACGATCGGCTCGGCGCTCGCGCGGGTCCGGCGCGTCCACGGCGGATCGACGAGCAGGCGGGGCAGATCGCTGTCGGGGGCGTCCTCAACGCGGGGAATGTCGGTCATCGCTCCAGTTTCACGACAGGCACGGACAGTATCGATCGTCAGACGCACGCCCGTGACGCCCGGTTCGGCCGGTTCCGCGCCGGGGTCGGTTCACAATCGATGTGACGCGTGTTACAACGGGCAAGAGGATCTTGTAACGATCCATCAGGGAGTGTGCTCATGACAGTTTCACGCCGCCAGCTCCTCGCCAGGACGGGTGCGGTGGGGGCGGGGATCGCCTTCACCGGATCCGTGGAGCAGTTGTTCGCCGGAGATGCGTCCGCCGCCCCGACCGGCGGCCACGACGGGTACGGGCCCCTCGTGCCCGACCCGAAGGGGCTGCTGGACCTGCCGCGCGGCTTCCGCTACACCGTCCTGTCCCGCGAGGGCGACCCGCTGCGCTCCGGAGAGGGGCCGGTGCCGAGCCACTGCGACGGGATGTCGGCCTTCCCCGGGCGCCGGGGCCGCACGTGGCTCGTCCGCAACCACGAGAACCGTCCGGACGCCGCGCACCGGGTGCCGGCGGTCGAGGGCGTCACCTACGACCCGGGCGGCCTCGGCGGCTGCACCGCGCTGGAGGTCGACGCGGCCGGGCGCGTGCACACCGAGCGCGTCGCCATCGCCGGGACGGCCGTCAACTGCGCGGGCGGCCCCACCCCGTGGCACACGTGGCTGACCTGCGAGGAGACCGAGGACAAGGCGGGCACGGGGAACTACACCAAGGACCACGGGTTCATCTTCGAGGTCGACCCGTACGACCAGGGCCGCACCGTCCCCGAGCCGCTGACCGCGATGGGGCGGTTCCAGCACGAGGCGATCGCCGTCGACCCGCGCGACGGCACCGTCTACGAGACCGAGGACGCCTTCGACAAGCCGTTCGGGCTGTTCTACCGGTTCCAGCCGAAGCGGCCGCGCGGCGGTTTCGGCAGCCTGCGGGCCGGCGGGCGGCTTGAGGCGCTGTGCGTCCCCGGCGTCCCGGACCTGTCGGTCGTGCAGGAGCCCGGCACCGTTTTCGAGCGCGTCGAGTGGAAGAAGGTGCCCGACCCGCTCGCGGCGCTGACGCCGATCCGGTTCCAGGACTTCGGATCCGGAGGCATCACGCACGCTCAGAAGCTGGAGGGCTGCTACTGGGGCGGCGACCGCGTCTACTTCGTGTCGAGCTTCGCGAAGACGAAGGACGGCTCCCGGGCCGACCACTTCGGGCAGGTGTGGTCCTACGAGCCGCGCCACCGCAGGCTCGCCCTCGTCATCGTGTTCGGCCCGGCCACCGACGTCGAGAAGCCCGGCGAGTCGCCCGACAACATCTGCCTGGCGCCGCGGGGCGGCCTGATGGTGTGCGAGGACGGCAACGGCGCCCAGCACGTCTTCGGCGTCTCCCGCCGCCGCACCGTCTACCCCATGGCCCGGAACCGCCAGAACATCGGCACCGAGACCGAACCCGAGTGGGGCGAGTTCGCGGGAGTCACGTTCTCTCCCGACAACCGCACGATGTACGTCAACGCCTACACCCCGGGCACCACCTTCGCCGTCACGGGCCCCTGGTCCCGCTGACCCGCATCAGATACGGCGCAGTCTCACCCTCTGCACCGAGTGGTTCCGGTCCTTGTGGAGGACGAGGGTGGCGCGGGCGCGGGTCGGGAGGATGTTGGAGACGAGGTTGATCTCGTTGACGTCGCGCCACACGCGCTGGGCGAACGCGGCGGTCTCGTCCTCGTCCAGTTCGCGGGCGTACTTGTGGAAATAGGAGCGCGGGTCGGTGAAGGCGGTGCGGCGCAGCGCGAAGAGGCGGTCGATGTACCACTGCCGGATGTCCTCGACCCGCGCATCCACATAGATGGAGAAGTCGAAGAAGTCGGATACGCCCAGGGTGCCGGGCGGGGGCGCCTGCAGGACGTTCAGGCCCTCGACGATCAGGATGTCCGGGCGCCGGACGGTCTGCGTCGCGCCGGGGACGATGTCGTACTCCAGGTGCGAGTACACCGGGATCGACGCCTCCGCCGCGCCGGACTTGATCGCCGACACGAACCGGACGAGGGCGCGGCGGTCGTAGGACTCGGGGAACCCCTTGCGGTCCATGATCCCGCGCTCGGCCAGCACCGAGTTCGGGTGCAGGAAGCTGTCGGTCGTGACCAGTTCCACGCTCGGGTGCTCCGGCCAGCGCGCGAGGAGGGTGCGCAGCAGCCGGGACGTGGTGGACTTGCCGACCGCGACGCTGCCCGCCACGCCGATGATGAACGGGGTGGGCTGCACCGCGCCGCCGAGGAAGCCGCTGACGGTGTCGCGCAGCCGGCCGTCCGACAGGAAGAACAGGTTGAGCAGCCGGGACAGCGGCAGGTACACCTCCTCGACCTCGGCGATGTCGATCGGGTCGCGCAGGCCGCGCAGGGCGTCCAGCTCACCGGGCGTGAGCGGGAGCGGGGTGTTCTCGCGCAGGCCGCGCCAGGCCTCACGCAGGAGTTCCACGTAGGGGCTCGGCACGCTGTCCCATCCGCTCGTCATGGCTGAACACTAACCGGGCCGCGTTCCGGTCACCGGGTTTCCACCGGTCGTCCACGCTAGCGTCATGCCGGGTGGCCCTTGCAGGTAGGTCCGGTGCGCGGTACCGAATAGAGTTGCCGCCATGTGCGGAATCGTGGGGTACGTGGGCGGCCGTTCCGCCCTCGACGTGGTCGTCGACGGGCTGGCGCGGCTGGAGTACCGCGGCTACGACTCGGCCGGAGTGGCCGTGCTGGCCGACGGGAAGCTGGCGACGGCCAAGCGCGCGGGCAAGCTGGTGAACCTGCGCGCCGCCCTGGAGGAGGAGCCCCCGCCCGCCGGGACGCTCGGCATGGGGCACACCCGGTGGGCGACGCACGGCCCGCCGAACGACCGCAACGCCCACCCGCACGTCGACTGCACCGGCTCCGTCGCGGTGATCCACAACGGCATCATCGAGAACTTCGCGGAGCTGCGCGCGGAGCTGGAGGAGGGCGGGCACGGGCTCGGGTCCGACACCGACACCGAGGCCGTCGCCCACCTGCTGGAGGACGAGCTGAAGGGCGGCGGCGGCCTCGCCGACGCCATGCGCCGCGTCTGCGGCCGGCTGCAGGGCGCGTTCACGCTGGTCGCGACGCACACCGGCTCGCCGGGCCTGGTCGTCGGGGCGCGCCGCAACTCCCCGCTCGTCGTCGGCGTCGGGGACGGCGAGAACTTCCTCGCCAGCGACGTGGCCGCGTTCATCGAGCACACCCGGGACGCGATCGAGCTGGGCCAGGACCAGATCGTCGAGCTGCGCGCCGAGGGGGTGACGGTCACCGACTTCGACGGGCGCCCCGCGGAGGTGAAGGAGTACCACGTCGACTGGGACGTGTCCGCCGCGGAAAAAGGCGGCTACGACTACTTCATGCTCAAGGAGATCGCCGAGCAGCCGCGCGCCGTCGCCGACACGCTGCTCGGCCGGATCGGCGCCGACGGGCGCCTGCACCTGGACGAGATGCGCATCCCGGACCAGGAGCTGCGCGAGGTCGACAAGATCATCATTGTGGCCTGCGGGACGTCCTACCACGCCGGGCTGATCGCCAAGTACGCGATCGAGCACTGGGCGGGGCTGCCCTGCGAGGTCGAGCTGGCCAGCGAGTTCCGCTACCGCGACCCGATCCTGTCCCCGACGACGCTGGTCATCGCGATCTCCCAGTCGGGCGAGACGATGGACGCGCTGATGGCCGTCCGGCACGCCCGCGAGCAGAAGGCCAAGCTGCTCGGCATCTGCAACGTCAACGGCTCCACGCTGCCCCGCGAGTGCGACGGCGTCCTCTACACGCACGCCGGGCCGGAGATCGCGGTCGCGTCGACCAAGGCGTTCCTCACCCAGCTCGTCGCCGTCTACCTCATCGCCCTCTACATCGCACAGGTGCGCGGCACCAAGTGGGGCGACGAGGTCTTCGCCATGGTCCAGCTTCTCGAACGGATGCCGGAGAAGGTGGAGAAGGTCCTGGAGACCATGGAGCCGGTGCGCGAGCTGGCCCGCTCGCTGGCCGGCGAGCGGTGCGTGCTGTTCCTCGGCCGCCACGTGGGCTTCCCGGTCGCCCTGGAGGGCGCGCTCAAGCTCAAGGAGCTGGCGTACATGCACGCCGAGGGCTTCGCCGCGGGCGAGCTGAAGCACGGCCCGATCGCGCTGATCGAGAAGGACCTGCCCGTCGTGGTCGTCGTGCCGCCGCGGGCGCGGGACGTCCTGCACGACAAGATCGTGTCGAACATCCAGGAGATCCGGGCCCGCGGCGCCCGGACGATCGTGATCGCCGAGGAGGGCGACGCGTCGGTCGAGCCGTACGCCGACACCCTGATCAGCGTCCCGGCCGTCCCGACGCTGCTGCAGCCGCTGGTCACGACCGTCCCGCTGCAGGTCTTCGCGTGCGAGCTGGCCACCGCCAAGGGCCACGACGTCGACCAGCCCCGCAACCTCGCCAAGTCCGTCACCGTCGAATAGCGGCCGGTTCGGGCGAGCAGCCCGAGATCGACTGAACCCGCCGGCGGCGGGCCGCGTCCCATCACCATCGAAACCGGCCCGGCGGCGGAGGTGACGGGTGGCAGGAGACGGCGGCCTCGCGATCGAGGCACGCGGGGTGGTGCGGCGCTTCGGGCCGGTGGAGGCGCTGCGCGGACTCGACATCACCGTCCCGTACGGGCAGGTCACGGCGCTCGTCGGGGGCAACGGCGCGGGCAAGACGACGCTCCTGCTGATCCTGGCGACCCTGCTCGCGCCCGACGCGGGCACGGTGCGGATCGCGGGGCACGACGCGCTCGCCCGGCCCGCTCGGGCCCGCGAAGCCCTCGGCTGGATGCCGGACACGTTCGGCGTGTACGACCAGCTCACGGTGGACGAGTACCTGGCCTTCTTCGCCGACGCCTACGGGCTGTCCAGGCAGGAGCGCCCGCGCCGGATCAGGGCGCTGCTCAGCCTCGTCCACCTGGAGGACCATCTCGGGCAGCCCGTCCACGCCCTCTCCCGCGGGCAGAAGCAGCGACTCGGGATGGCGCGGGCCCTCGTGCACCGGCCGCGCGTCCTGCTGCTGGACGAGCCCGCGTCCGGTCTCGACCCGCGCTCCCGCATCGAGCTGCGCGACCTGCTGCGCTCCCTCGCCGCCGACGGGGTCGCGGTGCTCGTGTCGAGCCACATCCTCGGCGAGCTGGAGGAGATCGCCGACCGGGTGGTCCTGGTCGACCACGGCCGGACGGCCGGGGTCCACGCGATGGCGGAGATCGCCGGCGCGTCGGCCCGGGTCCGGTGGCGGATCCGCTCGCTCGACCCCGAGCCGCTGGCGGCGGCCCTGGACCGCGAGCCGGGCGGGCTGCCCTGGGTGCGGGCGGCCGACGCGGCGGGAGCCGCCGAGGTCGGGCCGCTGACCGAGGACGAGGCGGCCGGGCTGCTGGCCAGGCTCGTCGCCGCCGGCGTGCCCGTCTGCGGCCTCGCGCCCGCCGGCAGCGCGCTCGAATCGGCCTATCTGGCGATGACCGAGGACCGGAGGTGAGCGCCGTGACCGCCCGTGGAATCGGCCTGGTGGCACGGCAGGAGATCAGGACGCGGCTGCGGACCGGCCGCTGGAAGATCCTGCTCGCGACCTGGTTCCTGGTCGTCAACGGGCTCGGGCTGCTGTTCCGGGTGGCGCTGGAGCACGGCGACACCTCCTCCTACGGCGAGCCCGGCGTCCCCATGTTCGGCGGGGTCCTGCTCGGGGTGCTGGTGCTGACGCTGCTCGTCACCCCGGCGCTCGGCGGCCAGTCGGTCAACGGGGACCGGGAGCGCGGGACGCTCGCGACCCTCCAGGTCACCCGGCTCACGCCGGGCGAGATCGCGCTCGGCAAGCTCGCCGCCGCCTGGGGGACGGGCCTGGTCACGCTGCTCCTGACGCTGCCGAGCCTGCTGCTGCCGGTCGCCGAGGGCGCCATCGGCGCGGGTCGGGCCCTCGTCGTCCTGCTCGTGACGGCGCTGATGATCGGCGTGGTCTGCGCGGTCTCGCAGGCCTGGTCGGCGGTGCTGGCCCGCAGCGTCACCTCGATCCTGCTGTCGTACCTGACGGTGTTCGGCCTGCTCGTCGGGACGCCGCTGCTGTTCACGCTGGCGGTCCCGCTCACGTCCGAGCGTGCCGGCGGCTCCTACGGCGGGTACGGCCGGGACCACACCGAGCGGATCTGGTGGCTGCTGGCCCCGAACCCGGTGGTCGCGCTCGCCGACGCGGCGCCGCGCCTGCCCGAGCGCCGCGTCCTCGTCGGCGACGTGATGATCCACCGTTCGTCCTCCTCCGACCCGCTCGGGCAGATCAGCCGCAGCGTGCGCGAGATCCGCGCGGGGGACGGCGACTACGGGTCGAACCGCTCGGACGGGGCCGCGGTGTGGCCGTGGGGGCTGGCCTTCGATCTGGCCCTCGCGGGAGGCGCGGTAATGATCACGGCATCCCGGCTGCGGACGCCGCTTCACCGGGTTCCCCGGGGCGTTCGGGTGGCGTGAGCGGACTCACAAATCGATCATCTTCTGAGAAATGCGATCAGCGGGAGCGGGGAGCCGCGGAAAAACGTGTGGCATATCATGCGGCGGCGCGTATCCGCTCCCGCTGATCGCAATTCTCTGGCCGGTTGGAAATCTCTCCGGCGATGCAAGTTGCAGTGACTATTTCAGCGGGTGGTCGAAACGGCCGCCTTTGGCCTCCTCCGTGAACCTGCGCCATTCGTCGGGCCCGAACGAAAGGATCGTCGCGGTGTCCTCGGTGTCGCGCACGGATATGGCGTCCTCGTCGCGCCGTGCGACCTCGACGCAGCCGTTGCTGGCGCCGCATCGAGCGCTCTTTCTCCATCGGGCGGGCGGTGTCCCCTGGAAACTCATTCCGGCTCCCTGCATTGAAAGTTGCATTGCCCGCGGCCGCGCTGCCGGTGCTCAAGCACACGGTAACAAGATCGCAAAAAACGCCTGATCACGTCCGGGTGGCGCGGTACCCGTGTGACAGGCGTGCCGAGGTAGTTGCAGAGTGCCGGGTGGGAGGGCGACGAGCCGGGTCAACGATGGACCCGGCCCGTGCGGCGTGGCCCCGCGCCGCCCTGGGCGGACGGGGCCGGACGGCGCGTCGGCGCCGGGTCAGCAGCCCAGGTCGAAATCACCCTTCTTGGCTCGTTTGAGGAATTCCCGCCATTCAGCCTGGGAGAACGACAGAACTGGACTCTGCGTACCGTACTTAGCGTCTCGCGCCCCGATAAAACGGGACGAATCGACCAGTGTGGCGATCTCGACGCAGGTATTGCTCGCCCCGCAGTAGGCGCTTTTCCTCCATTGTGGTACAGGAGTGGCGAAAGGGGACACTCGGTGCCTTTCACAAGGATTGAGCCCCTTGGCGGACCGTCACCACGCCTCTTTGACCTCGGCTATGCGCCGCCGCGACTCCGCGGCGTCCAGTGCTTGCCGGGACAGGCTCGAATAGGCGAGCCGGTACATATAGGTGACGGCTTCTTCCGCGAAGTGGCTGATCGTCAGGGATTCCGTGTGAACGATATCAGGGAAGGTGATGTCGTGCACCGAAGAGAATTCTAGAAGGATAAACGATTCAGCCAACACCGAGTGTGCTATGTCCAAGGGCAAGATCTGCACGTTCACGTTCGGCCGCTCGGTCATCTGGTACAGATGTTCGAGTTGCTCGCGCATGACCTTGTGATCGCCGATGCGGCGCCGCAGAACCGCCTCGTCGATAATCGCCGACAGTTCCAGCGGAGTGGGCCCGTCCAGCAGTTCGCGCCGCCGCATTCGCACGTCCAGCCGGCGTTCGAGTTCCTGCGGGGGCAGGGTGGCCAGGTCGCTCCAGCCGCCGATCACATTTCGGGCGTAGCTCTCCGACTGCAGCAGCCCGGGAATGACGGTGCTGCCCCATTCCCTCGCGGCCGTGGCCTCGGACTCCAGCGCGATGAAGTTCGCGAGCTGGCTCGGCAGGTCGCGGTAGTCCTCCCACCAGCCCCGCTGGGCGGCGTCGTGCGCCAGGGCGATCAGGTCGTCGTGCCGCGCGCGCTCGATCTCGTACAGATCGAGCAGCCGCCGCACATCGCCGATCTTCGCGCCGGTCCGCGCGTTCTCGATCCGGCTGACCTTGGCCGTGGACCAGGCGAGCCGTTCGGCGACCTCGTCTCCGGTCAGACCCCTGCTCTCGCGCAGTCTCCGGAGCTCGGCGGCCAGCCGCCGCTGCCGGACGGAGGGACCTCGGGAAGTGCTCATTGCTCGGGCCTCTCCAGTCCCGGCGGACTGATCTGGGCGCATTCTGCCGCACCGGGGGGTGGCGGCGCGAATACATCGGACCGGTGGAGCAAGATTCTACGGCTGATGATTCTTTTACGCACATGACACCGAAACTTGCGCTGCAAGTTGTGATCACCTTCGCCGACGGTTGCGGACGGTCCCCACGTGGCACTCTAAGTGTGTGATCGACTTGGGGAGCCGCGGATGAGGTACGCGCACGAGGTCGGCAAGGTCCGGGCGGCCGAGCGGGCCCTCATGGCCCGCCTCCCGGACGGCGCCCTGATGCAGCGCGCCGCCGCCGGGCTGGCCTCGGTGTGCGCGCGCCTCCTGCCCGCCGTGTACGGGGCCCGCGTCGTCCTGCTGATCGGCGGCGGCGACAACGGCGGCGACGCCCTGTACGCCGGGGCCCGCCTCGCCCGCCGCGGCGCCCGCGTCCGGGCCGTCCAGGCCGGGTCGAAGATCCACCCGGGCGGGCTGGCGGACCTGCGCGCCGCCGGCGGCCGCCTGCTGGACGCGGGCGCCGAGGCCGCGATCGCCGGCGCGGACCTGATCATCGACGGCCTGACCGGCATCGGCGGCACCGGCGGCCTCCGCGAGCCCCACGCCCGGTACGCCGCGCTCGCCTCCGAGTCCGCAGGGCTCGTGGTCGCCTGCGACGTCCCGAGCGGCGTGGACGCGAGCACCGGGCGCGTCGAGGGCGCGGCCGTCCACGCCGACGTCACCGTCACCTTCGGCACGCACAAGCCGGGCCTGCTCGTCGACCCGGGCGCGGCCCACTGCGGCGTGGTCGAACTGGTCGACATCGGGCTCGGCCCCGACCTGCCCGACCCCGACGTCGTCGCGGCCCGGCCCGCCGACATCGCCCCGCCCGAGCCCCGTCCCGAGTCCGACAAGTACCGCCGCGGCGTCGTCGGGATCCTCGCCGGCGGTGACCAGTTCACCGGCGCGGCCGTCCTCAGCACCGGCGGCGCCCTTCGCGGCGGCGCCGGAATGGTCCGCTTCGCCTCGGTGGCCCGCCCGGTCGAACTCGTCCGGCAGCGCTGGCCCGAAGTGGTCACCACGGTCGTCGAGCCCGGCCGCCACGACACGGGCATCCTGGAGCGCATCGGGCGCGTCCAGGCATGGGTCGCCGGCCCCGGCCTCGGCACCGGCGACGCCGCCGAGTCGCTCCTGGAGGCGGTTCTCACCACCGAACTGCCCGTGCTGGTGGACGCCGACGGCCTCACCGTCCTGGCCCGCCGCCGCGACCTGCTCCGCCGCGCCGCCCCGACCGTCCTCACCCCGCACGCGGGCGAGTTGTCCCGCCTCGTCGCCGCCCGGCGCGAGGACATCGAGGCCGCCCGCCTCGACAACGTCCGCCGCGCCGCCGCCGAACTCTCCGCGACCGTCCTGCTCAAGGGCTCCACGACCCTGGTCGCCGAGCAGGACCGCCCCGTCCGCGTGAACCCGACCGGCACCCCGCGCCTCGCCGCCGCCGGCACGGGCGACGTCCTGTCCGGCCTGATCGGCGCGCTCCTCGCCGGCGGGATGCCCGCCCTGGACGCGGCCGCCGCCGGCGCCTACCTCCACGGCCTCGCCGCCCGCCTGGCCGCCGCCCCCGCCCCCGGCCCCGAAGCCCCCATCAGCGCCCAGGACGTGGTCGAAGCCCTCCCCGCCGCCTTCAGGACAGTTTCCTCCCAGGGGTAGTTCTGTCTTCCAGAGGGACGCCACCCTGGGAGAATGAGCCCATGAGGGTTCCTGCGGAGGCACGGGTCGATCTCGGCGCCATCGGCCACAACATCGGGGTGCTGCGCCGGCATGCGGGGGGCGCCGAGGTGATGGCCATGGTGAAGGCCGAGGCGTACGGGCACGGGCTGGTGGAGGCCGCCCGCGCCGCGCTCGCCGGCGGGGCGTCCTGGCTGGGCGTCGCGAAGCTGGCCGAGGCGCTGCGCCTGCGGGACGCGGGGCTCACCGTCCGCACACTGGTCTGCCTGGGCGTTCCCGGCGAGCCCTACGAGGAGGCCGTCGCGCGGGGCGTGGACATGACCGTGGGCGCGGTCTGGCTGCTGGAGGAGATCGTCCGGGCGGCGGAGCGGGCCGGGCGCGAGGCGCGGATCCACCTCAAGGCCGACACGGGCATGTCGCGCGGGGGCGCGCGCGGCGCCGGGTGGGAGGCGCTGGTCGACGCGGCGCTCAAGGCGGAGGCCACGGGGCACGTGCGGGTGGCCGGGGTCATGTCGCACTTCGCCTGCGCGGACGAGCCCGGCCATCCCTCGATCGCGGCGCAGGTCGGCGCGTTCACCGAGATGGTCGCGCACGCGGAGAAGGCGGGGGCGCGGTTCGAGGTGCGGCACATCGCGAACTCGGCGGCGGCGCTGACGCTGCCGGAGGCGCGGTTCGACCTCGTCCGGCCCGGCATCGCGACGTACGGGCTGACCCCGGTGCCGTCGCTCGGCGAGTTCGGGTTGCGGCCCGCGATGACGCTCGTGGCCGACGCTGCGCTGGTCAAGCGGGTTCCGGCAGGGAGCGGAGTGTCGTACGGTCACACCTACCACACCGAGCGGGAGACCACGCTGGCCGTGGTGCCCGTGGGGTACGGCGACGGGATCCCGCGGCAGGGGTCCAACGTGCTGGAGGTTCTGGCGGGCGGGCGCCGCAGGACGATCGCCGGGCGGGTCTGCATGGACCAGTTCGTCGTCGACCTCGGCGACGACCCGTTCGCGGCAGGAGACGAGATCATCCTGTTCGGCCCGGGGGACCGGGGCGAGCCGACCGCGCGGGAGTGGGCGGAGGCGCTGGGGACGATCTCGTATGAGATCGTCACCCGCATCGGAGCCCGGGTACCGAGGGCGTACCCGGGAGGGGGGCTGTAGGGGGCGCGGGCATGGACAGCAGGAACAGGCGCAGGATCGGTGTCGCCGGCGTCGTCGCGGGCGTGGGCGCCGCCGGGGTGGGCGCGGCGGTCGGGCTGCGGCGCCTCGCCGTCGGCCGGGTGCGGCTGCGCCCGGACCCCGACGCGGCCGAGCCCTTCGGCGAGCTGCGCGGGCGGGAGCTGGCGGTCCGGGCCGACGACGGCGTCCCGCTGCACGTGGAGGTGGACGGCCCCGACGACGCCGACCTCACCGTCGTGTTCTGCCACGGCTACACCCTCAACCAGCACTCGTGGCACTACCAGCGTCGCGACCTGCGGGGGTCGCTGCGGCTGGTGTTCTGGGACCAGCGCGGCCACGGCCGTTCGGGACGCGGCGGGCCCGGGGACGCGACGATCGAGCAGACCGGCGACGACCTGCGCGCGGTACTGGACGCGGCCGTCCCGCCGGGCCGTCCGGTCGTCCTCGTGGGGCACTCCATGGGCGGCATGTCGATCATGGCGCTGGCGGACCGGTACCCCGAGCTGTTCGAGTCGCGGGTGGTGGGCGTGGCGCTGGTGAACACCTCCTGCGGCGACATGGGGGAGATGACGCTGGGGCTGCCGCTCCTGCTGGCCAAGGCCGTCCGGCCGCTCGCCCCCGGGACGCTGCGCGGCCTCGGCCGCCGCGCGGAGCTGGTCGACAAGGCCCGCGGGCTGGGCGCCGACCTGGCGTTCGTCGTCACGCGGAAGATGGCGTTCGCCGACAAGCACGTCAGCCCCTCCGTGGTGGGCTTCCTGGAGCAGATGATCAGGCAGACGCCGATCGACGTGATCGCGGAGTACTACCCGGCGCTGATGGCGCACGACAAGATCGGGTGCCTGGACGTGCTCGGCGGGGTGCCGATGCTGGTGCTGGCGGGCGGCCGGGACCGGCTGACCCCCGCGGAGCACGCCCGCCGGATCGCCGCGGCGCTGCCGGACGCGGAACTGGTAGAGGTGGAGGAGGCCGGCCACGTGCTGCCCCTGGAGTACCCGGGCGTGGTGACCGGGGGACTGCGCCGTCTGGTCGAACGGGTCCGCCCCGCGTACGAGGAAGAGGAGCGCACCGCGTGAAAGCCGTCAGCGTGACCGTCCCGACCGCCGAGGACATGCGCGAGCTCGGGCTGCGCCTGGCCGGGCTGCTGCGGGCGGGCGACCTGCTCGTGATGACGGGCCACCTCGGCGCGGGCAAGACGACCCTCACGCAGGGCATCGGCGAGGGGCTGAAGGTGCGCGGCCCGATCACCTCGCCCACGTTCGTCATCGCGCGGGTGCATCCGTCGCTTGCGGGCGGCCCGTCGCTGGTGCACGTGGACGCCTACCGGCTGGGCGGTTTCGCGGAGCTGGACGATCTCGATCTGGACGCGTCCGTCGCGGAATCGGTGACGATCGTGGAATGGGGAGAAGGGCTCGCCGAAGGCCTCGCCGAGGACCGGCTGGAAATGATCATTTCTCGCGGGGACGGGCCCGGCGAGGGGCGCGAGGTAAGGATCGTCGGGGTCGGTGATCGCTGGTCCGACCTGGAACTCGGCCCCGGATGACCTGGGTCTGGCAACTTTTACGGTTTTTGCCTGGCCGGTTGGTCCTTTCTTTGGCTTGATGTCGTACTCTTTGCCGGAACGAACCTCACCTTCGCGACATATCGATTCCGAACGGGAGTGGGGCCGGTGAGTGGTAGCCATCGCAGCGGGAATTACCGCGACAGTTACCGCGCTTCAGGCGGTGGCCAGGGATCAGGTGGCGGTTACCGGCCGGAGGGCGGTGGATACGGCGCGGGCGGAGACGAGTACGAGCGGTACTCCTCCGGACGGCCGGGCAGCGGTCCCTACCAGCGGGAGACCGGCCCTTACGAGACCGGTAGCGGCGGCTACCGCACGGGCAGCGGCGGATACCGCGCCGAAAGCGGCGGATACCGCACCGGGAGCGGCGGATACCGCACCGGCAGCCACCGGGCGCGCGAGCGCCGCACCGGGCGGCGCTGGGCCGTCGTCCTCGGCGGCGCCGTCGCCGGCGTCGCCGTCTGCGGGCTCGCGGCGTTCGCCGTCCTGACGGGCGTCGGCGCGAGCGGCGACAAGAGCGCCGGCCAGGTCGTCGGCAGCGGCGCCACGGACGACTCCCCGGCGTCCAAGGGGGAGCGCACCGCCGTCCCCGACTCCTGCACGATCGTCGGCGACGACCTGATCGGCCGGCTGGCGCCCCGGTCCGAGCGCACCGACGCCGACAACTACCAGGGCGACGACCAGCAGAACCAGTGCGTGTGGGGCGCCTACGCGGGCGAGCAGAGGCGGCAGCTCACCATCGAGCTGCGCGCGATCGCGGCCGGGGCCGCGGCGTCGCCCACGGACGCCGCCCGCAGGACGTTCGCGACCGAGCGGACCGCCGACGAGTCCGGGAAGGGGCTGCTGGCCGGGCAGAAGCTCACCGACAAGATCCGGCTCACCGGCGTCGGCGACGAGGGCTACATCGTCTACAGCGTGGACCGCAACCAGGGTTCCGGCGAGGCCATCGGCAACGTGCGGGTCGCCAACGTCCTGGTCACCGTCCACTACTCGGGCTCGGACAAGGGCGATCCGCTGTCGTCGGACGCCGCCACGGGCGGCGCCACCGATGTCACCAAGGCCGTGGTCACCGCGCTGAGCCGGCGCTGAGCCCGCCCGTGCCCCTGAACCCGCCCCCGGCCCCTGAGCACGGCCGGGCGAGAGCCGGACCATGCCGTGCCGGCGGCCGGTAGGCTTACAACCCGTGCTGGTCTTGGCTTTCGATACCGCGACCGCCGCGATCACCGTGGCGCTGTACGAGTGGATCCCGGGAGAGGGCGCGGCGCCGCGCGGTCTGGCGGAGGCCGTCGACCGGCGGCGCCACACCGAGCTGCTCACCCCGTCCATCGCGCAGGTGATGGCGGAGGCGGGGGCGGCGCCCGCCGATCTCAGCGCGATCGCCGTCGGCGTCGGGCCGGGGCCCTACACGGGCCTGCGGGTCGGGCTGGTCACCGCCCGCGCGATGGGCGAGGCGCTCAGCGTTCCCGTGCACGGTGTCTGCACGCTCGACATCATGGCCTGGGCCACGAAGCGGGACGGGCCGTTCGCCGTCGCCACCGACGCCCGCCGCAAGGAGGTCTACTGGGCGCGGTACGACTCGGCACGTTTCCGCGCCACCGAGCCCGCCGTGGGCCCGGCGGCGGACGTCCTGGAGGGCGCGCCCGGGGGGCTGCCCGTCGTGGGCGAGGGCGCGACCCTGTACCCGGAGGTCCTCGGAGAGTCCGGGCACGAGCCGCTGCTGCCCACCGCGGGCGCCCTCGCCGAGCTCGTCGTCGCGCGGCTGTCGGGCCTGAAGGGGCCCGAGCTGCTGCCGCCGGAGCCCCTCTACCTGCGCCGGCCGGACGCGAGGGAGCCGGGCCCCCGCAAGAAGGTGACGCCGGCGTGAGCGACGTCGCCCTGCGCCCCATGACCGTTGCGGACCTCCCGGCCGTCCACCGGCTGGACCGGCTGCTGTTCCCGGAGGACACCTGGAGCGAGGAGATGCTCGCCGGCGAACTCGCCGACCAGCCCCGCACCCGGTTCTACGTCGTCGCGGAGGCGCCCGGCGGCGAGATCGTCGGCTATGCGGGCCTGGCCGCGGCGGGCGGGCAGGCCGACGTGCAGACCATCGGGGTGCGCGCGGACCGCCGCAAGGGCGGCATCGGCGCGGTGCTGCTCACCGCCCTGCTGGAGGAGGCCGTCCGGCGCGGCAGCGAGTCGGTGTTCCTGGAGGTCAGGGCCGACAACGACGCCGCCCACCGCCTCTACGAGCGGTTCGGCTTCGAGCGGGTCGGCATCCGCAAGCGCTACTACCAGCCCTCGGACGTGGACGCCATCGTCATGTGCCGCAAGCTCCGCGACCGTCCGCCCATGGGCTTCACCAGAGCCGAATGAGCCGGAGCGGCAGAAGGCGCCCTGGAAGCGGGCGGGACAGGGTGAACGGGGAGACAGGGAGACTCACGTGATTCGGGACGAGCCACTGGTGCTCGGCATCGAGACGTCCTGCGACGAGACCGGGGTCGGGATCGTGCGCGGGCACACGCTGCTGGCGGACGCGATCGCCTCCAGCGTGGACCAGCACGCCCGGTTCGGCGGCGTCGTGCCGGAGGTCGCGTCGCGGGCGCACCTGGAGGCGATGGGGCCGACCGTCGAGCGCGCGCTCGCCGACGCCGGGGTGGCGTTCACCGACGTGGACGCGTTCGCGGTCACCGCGGGCCCGGGGCTGCCCGGCGCGCTGATGGTCGGCGTCGCCGCCGCCAAGGCGTACGCGCTGTCGCTCGGCAAGCCGCTCTACGGCGTCAACCACCTGGCCGCGCACGTGTGCGTCGACCAGCTCGAACACGGCCCGCTGCCGAAGCCGTGCGTGGCGATGCTGGTCTCGGGCGGCCACTCCTCGCTGCTGCTGGTCCCGGACGTGGCGGGCGACGTCCGGCCCCTGGGCAGCACGGTGGACGACGCGGCGGGCGAGGCGTTCGACAAGGTCGCCCGCGTCCTGGACCTCGGGTTCCCCGGTGGTCCCGTCATCGACCGCATGGCCCGCGAGGGCGACCCGGCCGCGATCGCGTTCCCCCGCGGCAAGTACAACGACGGCACCTACGACTTCTCGTTCTCGGGCCTGAAGACGGCCGTGGCGCGCTGGGTGGAGGCGAAGGAGCGCGCGGGCGAGCCCGTCCCGGTCGCCGACGTCGCGGCCTCCTTCCAGGAGGCCGTCGTGGACGTCCTGACGCGGAAGGCGCTGCAGGTCTGCAAGGACAACGGCGTCGACCACCTGCTGATCGGCGGCGGCGTCGCGGCGAACTCGCGGCTGCGCGCGCTCGCCGCGGAGCGCTGCGCGGCCGCCGGGGTCCGCCTGCGGGTCCCGCGTCCGAAGCTGTGCACCGACAACGGCGCCATGGTCGCCGCCCTGGGCTCGGAGCTGGTCGCCTCCGGCATCGGCCCGTCCGCTCTGGAACTGCCCGCCGACTCCAGCCTCCCGATCGAGGCCGTCATCCTGCCCTGAACGCGCGCGCCGTCGCGCCCGGCCTGGCCGCCCGACGCGCCGGCGCGCCCGTGAGGCGGCGCCTCAGCACTGGGCGAGGAGCCTGTCGAGGTAGTCCTCGTAGAGGGGGACCTGGGGCTCGTCGAGCATGCGGGCGCCGTCCTCGGGGAGCAGGTCGAGGAGGCTGCGGACGTCCCAGTACGGGTCGTGCGCGTGGCCGCCGGAGACCTGGTCGAAGGAGCGCAGGAAGCGGTCGGCGACGGAAGCGCCGTAGCGCAGCGCCAGGCCGCGGCGCATGCAGGCGATGTCGACGGAGATGGGGCCGGACGAGGCGTCCGACCAGTCGACGATTCCGGTGAGCCTGCCGTAGGACCACAGGGTGTTGTCGGCGTGGTAGTCGCGGTGGATGAACCGGGCGGGCGCCTCCGGCGCGGGCCGCGCGGCGACCTCGTAGGCGCGTTCCCACAGGTCGGGGCGGAGCGCGTGCCTGGGCGGGAGCCGCACGTCGAGGCGGTTGTGCGGGACGTACGGCGGCATCGTGGACGCGCCGTTCAGCTCGTGCACCGACAGCAGCGCGGCGGCCAGTTGGATCAGGTACTCGGGCAGGTCGTCGTGGGACGGGCGCGGCGGGTGGCCCCGGAGCCGGGAGATGAGCAGGGCGGGGACGTCGCAGTAGGCGCCCGACGGGTCGGCGGCCACCAGGGACGGTGTGGGGATCTCGCAGCCGGCGAGCAGCGCGAGCGCCGCGATCTCGCGCTCGGGGGAGAACTCGGCGTCGCCGTAGCAGCGGCGGGGGGCGGCCTCGCGGGAGGTCCAGCGGCGCAGGACGAGATGGTGCGCCTCGCCGGAGCGGCTCTCGACGAGGAGGGCGTGGTTGGCGTGTGCGGAGCCGCCGGCGAGGGGCCGCACCATGCGGACCTCGGCGCCCTTGCCGAGGCACTCCTCCACCCAACGCAGGGTGGTGTGCCCGGGCGGGACGCCGGTCGGCAGGCAGGGAGCCGGTAGGTGGGTCACCTGATCCATGAAAACGGATTCCGAAGGGTATTGGGAGTGATTTTGCGAAGACGGAAAGTAACAAAACGCACGTCATCGGGGTGACATGAAGGAAGCATCTTCGGTCGTCCCGGCGGTTCGCGGGACGAATGCCGCGGATACCGGGAGGTATCCGAATGCCGGGTGGGGCCCGCGCCGGCCCCACCCGGACGCTCGTCAGTCCTTGGTCTCGCGGCGGGGACGCAGCAGCGCCTCGGCGAGCGCGAGCATCGTCTCCTCCAAGGTGGACAGCCGCTTCAGCACATCCTCGTGCACCGCGTTGACCTGCTTGGACACATCGTCGTGGACACCGTCCATCTTCCGGCCGACCTCGTCCTCGACATGGGAGAACCGCTTGGCGACATCGGCCTGCGCCGCGTCGGCGCGCCGCGCCGCCTCGTCCTGCATGCTCTCCACCCGCCTCGCGAACTCGGCCTGGACGCCGCCGACCTGCCGCGCGACGTCCTCCTGCATGGTTCCGACATGCTTGGCGACGTCGTCGTGGATGCTGCCGACCTGCCGCGTGACGTCCTGGTGGATGTCGCCGATCCGCTTGCCGAAGTCGTGATGGACGCCGCTGACCTGCCGCGACATCTCGCTGTGCACGGACTCGACCTGCTTGGCGACGTCGGCGTGCACCGACTCGACGCGGCGGGAGACGATGTCGACCTGCGTGGTGAACTCCTCCAGCGCGCTGTCGACCCGTTTGGCGACCTCCTCGTGGATGTTCTCGATGCGCTTGCGGACGTCGTCGTGCACGTCCTCGAACCTTCGGGAGAACTCGTCCATGCGCTTGGCGACGTCGCTGTAGGCGGTCTCGGCGATCTGCGCCATGGTGGCCTTGACCTCGTCGCGGTCCGGCCGGGCGCGCAGTTCCTCGATCAGCGGGTCGACGGCCTCGGCGAGGTGCTTCTCCAGCGCGTCGAACCGGTCGCCGTACTCGGCCGCGGGGCGCCGCGCGAGCTCGGTCAGCAGCCGGTGCACCTCGGCGATCTCCAGGGTGGCGGGCAGCCGGCCGATCCGCTCGCCGAGCCCGTCGAGGCGGCCGTCGAGGCTCTCGAACCGGCCGTCCAGCCCGCCCAGCTTGCCCGACACGCCTTCGAGGCGGCCGTCGACGCCGTCCAGCCGCCCGTCGAGCCCGTCGAGGCGGCCGCCGACGCCCTCGACGCGGCCGTTGACCGCCTCGAGACCCTGCTCCATGCGCTCGGCCATCTCGCCGAGCGCCTGGTCGACCCGTGAGGTGACCCCGTTGACCGAGTGTTCGAGCCGCTCGGACCGGTGGCCGAGCTCGGCGAGCGACTTGTCGAGCCGGTTGAAGCGGACGGACCCGGCCTCCATGCTGCCCTGGAGCTTGTCCAGCCGCTTGGTCATCTCGTCCATGCGCTGCGACGCCTGCTGCGTCGCGTCGGTGATCTGCTGCGCGGAGTCGAGGACGGCCTGGATGCGGGTCAGGCCCTCGTCGACGTTCTCGGCCACCACGCCGACGTCGGCCCACAGCGCGGGCAGTTCGGCGACGGGCTTGACCCGCTCGCCGAACGCCTCGATGTGCTCGGCAAGGCCCTCGGCCCATTCAGGGGGCTTGCCGGACAGGTCGTCGACCTGCCCGCGGACGCTCTCGATCTGCCCGGTCAGCCCGGTGAGCTCCCGCTCCCGGACCTCGCGGAGAAGCCACTCCATGCCTTCCAGGCGCTGGCGGATCTCGTCCAGGACCTGCCCCTGTGAGCGCTGTTCGTAGACGTGGTCCTGCGCCGCACGGGCGAGCAACTCCCGCATCCGATCCGAGACCGGTTGACCCCCTGTCTGCAGGAAGTTGTGATTCGTTTCCACCCGATGCTCCTTCGTGTGCCGGCGCGACGAAATGACGCACGGCAAATGAATCTCTGGAGTGGCCACTGTAGTGCGTGTAGAGCGCGGCCAAAACGGGTAGCAGAGAAGATTGCGAGTTCTGCGGAATGTGCCTGTTATCCGACTAGGTGGGATAGCGAGATATCGCCGAGCGCATGGTGACTTTCCCGCTTTATGGCGATTGCCCTGCTTGGGGGGATAAGTGGGGTGGACGCTGGCGGGCGGTGCGGGACGGGTCCGGCGTTCCGGGTGCCGTTCTGTCCGTACATCTCGTCCAACATCGGCAGTTGCCGAACCCCCCGGGCGGGTACATCGACCCGACGCGTGTGCGGCGGGCGTGATGCCGCGGGGCGGGGTCCGGGCCTTTTCGGGAGGCTTTTGGGGAGCCGGCGTCCCGCCCGGTGAACCTGCCTTGGTGTTTTCCCGCCGGTTGATCTCGGCCCGCCGATTCTCGCGCCGCGCCGTGCCCTTGCCGGGCGGCCGCAATCCCTGGTGCGCGCAATGCCGGAAAGTGTCGATGATTTGCACCGCCGTGGCGCGTCGCCCGGTCCCGCTTGGCATTGCGCCGCCGAGTGGAAGATCTTTGGGCAGGGTTGCCGGGCCGCGCTCGTCCGGGCGGGTCATGCCCCGGTGGCCGGCCGACCAGGCCCCCCGGTGGAAGGCCGGTCAGCCCCCGGCGACAGGGTGCGTCAGCAGGGCGACGGGGTCGCGTCCCACGCGCGTCACCACGAGGGTCAGCTCCTTGGCGCCGCGTCCCGCGCGGCGCCCGCCGAAGCCGAGGTCGCGGCGGAGCCGGTCGACGTCGACGGCGGAGCCGCGCTTCTTGACGGTCAGCACACCGATCTCGCGGCGGCGCAACTCCGCGCGCAGCCGCTTCACGGAGAACGGCAGCACGTCCTCCACCTTGTACGCGGAGGCGAAGGGCGTCGGACGCAGCTCGTCGGACGTGACGTACGCGATGCGGGGGTCCGCCAAGCCGCCGCCGACCAGTTCCGCGACTTCGCCGACAAGGTGGGCTCGGATCACGGCGCCGTCAGGCTCGTACAGGTAACGGCCCCACGCGCGTACGTCTGGGTCGTCCAGCCCTTGGGGCGTCAGGGTCCACACGCGGGGCTCTGCTTCCGAGAGATGGGTGTCGGAGGAGAGGAGAGTGGCCCGCCGGCCCACGTCGCCTGCGAGCCCGCCCAGCCACAGGGCCGCTTCCTTGACGTCGCCCCCGACCGAGACCCACTCGGCCTCCGCGCCGTCCGGGACGGCCTCATGCGGAATGCCGGGCGCGACCTTCACGCAGGCCGAGGGCACCTGGCCGGCCATGGCCAGGACGACGTCGAGCGGCGGCTCATACGAACGGGGGTCGAAGACACGGCCCCGCGCCGTGCGCCGTCCAGGATCGGCGAAGACCGCATCGAATCCCGACGGGTCCTCCTCGGCGGCGTCCCCGACCCGTACAGAGGCGAGACCGTCCAGTCCGAAGGCGGCCAAGTTGGCGCGAGCCACCTCAGCGGTCAACGGGTCCAGCTCCACGCCTTCCCCGGCCAGGCCCGCGCGCGCTCGGGAGATGAGGTCGGCGCCTATCCCGCATCCCAGTTCCAGCACGCTCGCGCCGGGCAGCCGGTCCGCGAACCGTCCGGCACGGTAGGCCGCCACGCTCCTGCGGGTCGACTGCTCAAGCCCCGCCTGCGTGAAGTACATGCGGTCGGCGTCCGCCCCGAACTTGGCCCGGGCCCTTTGCCGCAACCGCACCTGCGTCAGCGCGGCGGCCACGAGCGGAGAATCGTGCCGTTCGCGGAGCCGCGACGCCGTGGCGAGCAGGCCGTCCTCGGTCACGTCCGCCTCGGCCGCCTCCCTGAGGAGCGCCTGACCGGACGGGGTGCGCAGGTCCCGGAACGACGCGATGTCCATAGGGTGGAAGTTAGCGGCAGAGCCGGAGACCGGCGGCCGGTGAACGTCCGGAGACGGCCCCCGGGCGGACTCGTGTCCGTGTTGACGGGCCAACGGGCACGGAATAGTCTCACGACTGGCACTCTCAAGGGTAGAGTGCCAAATACAGCGACGAAGGTCGGTCTGGCACCCGCGACGGCAGGCCGGTCCAGGGTCGCCTCTTCTGTCACATGTGCTGGTCGGTCATCCATGGCCGGCCGAGGACCAATCGAAGGGGAGGTCAGATCGTGACGACCGCCACCAAGGTTGTTCTCAAGCCGCTTGAGGACCGCATCGTCGTCCAGCCGCTTGAGGCCGAGACCACCACCGCGTCGGGCCTGGTGATTCCGGACACCGCCAAGGAGAAGCCCCAGGAGGGCACCGTCCTTGCCGTTGGCCCGGGTCGCGTCGACGACAAGGGCGAGCGCGTCCCCGTCGACGTCAAGGTCGGCGAGGTCGTGCTCTACAGCAAGTACGGCGGCACCGAGGTCAAGTACAACGGCGAGGACTACCTCGTCCTCTCGGCCCGCGACGTGCTCGCGGTCATCGAGAAGTAATCACCGAGACGTGATGCACCCGCCCCGGTCGGCGCCGCCTTCGGGCGGCCCGCCGGGGCGGATCGCGTGAAAGAGGAGTATCCGCATGGCGAAGATCCTGGAATTCGAGGAGGACGCTCGCCGGGCTCTTGAGCGCGGCGTCAACGCTCTCGCGGACGCCGTCAAGGTGACGATCGGCCCGCGCGGCCGCAACGTCGTCATCGACAAGAAGTTCGGCGCGCCGACGATCACCAACGACGGCGTCACCATCGCCCGCGAGGTGGAGCTGGAGGACCCCTACGAGAACCTCGGGGCCCAGCTCGCCAAGGAAGTGGCGACCAAGACCAACGACATCGCGGGCGACGGCACCACCACGGCGACCGTCCTCGCGCAGGCGATGGTCCGCGAAGGGACCCGCAACGTGGCGGCCGGCGCCTCGCCGCTCGCCCTCAAGCGCGGCATCGACGCCGCCGCCCAGTACGTCTCCGACCAGCTGCTGAAGACGGCCCGCGAGGTCGAGGAGAAGGGCGAGATCGCGCACGTCGCGACCATCTCCGCGCAGGACCCGCAGATCGGCGAGCTGATCGCCGAGGCGTTCGAGAAGGTCGGCAAGGACGGCGTCATCACCGTCGAGGAGGCCCACACCATGGGCCTCGAGCTGGAGTTCACCGAGGGCCTCCAGTTCGACAAGGGCTACCTGTCGCCGCACATGGTCACCGACCACGAGCGCATGGAGGCCGTCCTGGAGGACGCCTACGTGCTCATCGTGGACGGCAAGATCTCCAACGTGCAGGAGTTCCTGCCGCTGGCCGAGAAGGTCGCCCAGACCAAGAAGCCGCTGCTCGTGGTGGCCGAGGACGTCGAGGGCGAGGCGCTGGCGCTGCTCGTCGCCAACAAGATCCGCGGCACCTTCCTGTCCGTCGCGGTCAAGGCTCCCGGCTTCGGCGACCGCCGCAAGGCGATGCTCGGCGACATGGCCACCCTGACCGGCGGCCAGGTCGTCAGCGAGGCGATCGGCCTCAAGCTCGACTCGATCGGGCTGGAGGACCTCGGCCGCGCCCGCCGGATCACCGTCACCAAGGACGCCACCACCGTCGTCGACGGCGAGGGCGCGGCGGACGAGATCACCGCCCGGATCAACCAGATCAAGGTGGAGATCGAGAACAGCGACTCCGACTGGGACCGCGAGAAGCTGCAGGAGCGCCTGGCCAAGCTGGCCGGCGGCGTCTGCGTGCTGCGCGTCGGCGCCGCCACCGAGGTGGAGCTGAAGGAGAAGAAGCACCGCCTGGAGGACGCCATCTCGGCGACCCGCGCGGCGATCGAGGAGGGCATCGTCTCCGGTGGCGGCAGCGCCCTGGTGCACGTCGCCAAGGAGGGCTTCGGCGCCCTCGGCCTGTCCGGCGACGAGGCGACCGGCGCCGAGGCGGTCCGCCGCGCTCTGCCCGAGCCGCTGCGCTGGATCGCCGAGAACGCCGGCCAGGAGGGCTACGTCGTCGTCTCCAAGGTGGAGGAGCTGGAGGCCGGACACGGCTACAACGCCGCCACCGGCGAGTACGGCGACCTGATCGCCCAGGGCGTCATCGACCCGGTGAAGGTCACCCGCTCGGCGGTCACCAACGCCGCCTCCATCGCGGGCATGCTGCTCACCACCGAGGCGCTCGTGGTCGAAAAGCCCGAGGAGGCCGACGAGGCCGCCGGCGGCGGCCACGGCCACGGCCACGGTCACGGCCACTGAGATCGGCCGACCGGCGGGCTCGTCCCGTCCGGGGAGCGTAGGCGAGACCCCCGTCCGTCCGGGCGGGGGTCTCGCTGTGTCCGGAGGCGCTGTGTCCATGTGTCCCCCCAGAGGCGCTGTGTCGGGGGACACGACGGATGGTGCGTTCCCGCCGGAGAAGGCACCATCTCGCCGGGAAGAGTCCGCCACCCCCGGCAGTGAGATGACCACGACGCGTAGTAACTCCAGGTTCGCTCCCGCACTGTGACCATTCCGTTGTAGAGGACAGTGGAGACACGCCCGGGGGTGCTGGGCATCATGCTTGACGTGACCGAGGGATGCTTCGCCGGGACCGTGACCGCGCGCGCCGCCGACCCCTCGAACGGGCCGGCCCCTCCCGCCCCCCGCGACACCGCCCGTGCGGCGCGGGCGCTGCGCGCCGCGGACGCCGGCGACGGCGACCTCAGGGAGCTGACCCATCTCGCCGTGCAGGGCGACCCGGGCGCCATCGAGATCCTCATCGCCGAGGTGCGCCCCATGATCGTCCGGTACTGCCGGGCCCGGCTCGGCCGGGTCTCCGGGCAGTACCACATCGCCGACGACGTGGCGCAGGAGGTCTGCATCGCCGTCCTGTCGGCCCTGCCCCGCTACCGGGACATGGGCCGGCCGTTCGCGTCCTTCGTCTTCGGCATCGCCGCACACAAGATCGCGGACGCGCTGCGCAGCGCGGTCCGCGCCGCCGTGCCCACCGAGGACCTGCCGGACGGTCCGGACGACCGCCCCGGCCCCGAGGAGACGGTGGTCCGCTACATCGAGGCGCAGCGCGCCCGCGACCTGCTCACCCGGCTGCCCGAGCACCAGCGCGAACTGGTGCTGCTGCGGGTCGTCGCGGGCCTGTCGGCGGAGGAGACCGGTAATGTGCTGGGCATGTCCGCGGGGGCGGTACGGGTCGCGCAGCACCGGGCCCTGGCCCGGCTCCGTGCGATGGCCAGAGAGGAGTCGATCGCTTGACGGAGCGCGGCCCCCTCACCGGCCTGCGGGGCGCCCCGAATCCGGACGAGCCCGCCCCCCACGGCGACGCCCCGGCGCAGGCGCCGCAGGCCCGCCTGTCCGCCGTCCCGCCCGTGGACCTGTCCGCGGTGCGCCGTACCGACGCGCTCTTCGAGTCGCTGGCGGCACGGGACGCTGCCGGTTCCGCGGCCCCCGTTGAAGGCTCCGCCGAGATGCCCGCCGAAGCCCGCCGCGCCGCCCCGCAGGACGACGACCGCGACCCCGCGGTGCGGCTGCTGCGCGCGCTGATCGTCGACGTCGACGAGCAGACCCGTGACGCCCCCGGGCCGCCGGCCCCCTCGGGCCCCGGCCCGCGCCGCCGCGGGCCGCGCACCATCGTGGCCCTTGGCGTGGCGGGCGCCGTCCTCGCCAGCAGCGGCGTCGCGGCCGCGGGCGGCGGCGTCGCCGAACGCGGCACCGCCTCTCCGGCGCCGAGCGCGTCCGGCGTGGCGGAGGACGCGGACAGGGCGGCCGACACCGACCCCGGCACCCGCGCCCGCCCGCGCCCGCCCGTGCGCCCGGCTCCGGAGGCGGGACGTCCCGCCGCCCGCACGCCGTCCGGCGACCCCGGCCGCGGAGAGGACCGGCGGTTCAAGCGGCGCCTGGAGAAGCCTTTCCCCCGTCACCTGCCGCGTCGCCCTCCCCACAGGCAGGAGGCCCCGACGATGTTCACGGAGCCGTTCGAGAGGCCCGACGCGAAGCCGGTCGCCGGCCCGCGGACCCGCCTCGACGACCTGCGACGGATGGCCCGCAAGCGGGCCCTCGACTACCAGAACCGCCCCGCCGACGACTGACGGCCGCGTCCTCCGCGGCCCTCCAGGTCTTTCACGTCCTCCGCGTCGAGACCGGTGCGGTCGGCGCGGTCAGTTCTCCTCGCGGCCCTCTTCGCTGTCGATCACGCCGTCGACGTAGCCGCGGGCGTACTCCCAGCTGACGTAGTCGACGGGATCGGGGGAGAGCGCGGGCTCGTGCACGCGGGGGAGGCCCTGGTCCAGCAGGTGGCGCAGGTTCCCGTGCAGCAGGTCCCAGTCGATGTAGTGCATCTTGCCGCAGTCGCCGCAGTCGACCGTGAGGCCGCGCACCCCGAGCGGCTCCAGCAGGGCGCGGAAGACCTCCAGGTCGGCGAGGTCGGCCAGCACGTCCTCCCGCTCCGTCACGCTGAGCGGAGCGGTCTCGTCGCCCGGGTCGCCGAGCGCCGCCGCCGGATCCTCCGGATCTCCGGCGAACGGGTCGAGCGGAGCATCGTCGTGCACGTACCCACGCTACTGCGCGACGCCCCAAGAGGTGCACCCCCCGGAGTCTCCTCCATGCGCGAACGAGCGCGAGGCGTGCGGGCGCGAAGGGGAATTCGACGGGCCGCCCGGCGTGTTGGGAGATGTCACCAAGACCACGCGGCCGCCGCGCGCAAAGCCCGGCCGGTCGCGGGCTCAGGCCCCTACCATGGGGACAGGGTCGCTTGTGACCTGGCCCGATGCCGCCATTACCACGGGAAGGTTGTCATGAACCCCGCCGCCGAGCCCGACAAGTTCCTTCCGCAGGGCCTGACCTTCGACGACGTGCTCCTGCTGCCGGGCTACTCCGACCTGCAGCCCGGCGAGGCCGACACCACGACCCGGCTGACCCGCGAGATCTCGCTGCGGATCCCGCTGGTCTCGGCGGCGATGGACACCGTGACCGAGGCCCGCACCGCGGTCGCGATGGCGCGCCAGGGCGGCATCGGCGTGCTGCACCGCAACATGTCGATCGAGGAGCAGGCCGCGGAGGCCGACCGGGTCAAGCGCTCCGAGGCCGGCATGATCACCAATCCGGTGACCTGCCTGCCGGACGCCACCCTCGCCGACGTCGAGGCGCTGTGCGCCCGCTACCGGATCTCCGGTGTGCCGGTCACCGACGTGCGCGGTGTGCTGGTCGGCATCGTGACCAACCGGGACATGCGCTTCGAGACCGACCTGACGCGCCCCGTACGCGAGGTCATGACGCCGATGCCGCTCATCACCGCCCCGGTGGACGTGTCCCGCGAGGAGGCGTTCCGCCTGCTCGCGGGCAACAAGGTGGAGAAGCTCCCGCTCGTCGACGGCGAGGGCCGCCTCAAGGGCCTGATCACCACCAAGGACTTCACCAAGAGCGAGCAGTACCCCGACTCCACCAAGGACGCCGACGGCCGCCTGCTCGTCGCCGCGGCGGTGGGCGTCGGCGAGGACGCCCTGCGCCGCGCGAGCGCCCTCATCGACGCCGGCACCGACGTGATCATCGTGGACACGGCGCACGGCCACTCCAAGGGCGTCGCCGACACGATCGCCGCGATCAAGGGCAACTCGTCCGTCCAGGTCGTCGGCGGGAACATCGCCACCGAGGCCGGCGCCCAGGTGCTGGTGGACGCCGGCGCCGACGCGATCAAGGTCGGCGTGGGCCCCGGCTCCATCTGCACCACCCGCATCGTCGCCGGCGTCGGCGTCCCGCAGATCACGGCGATCTCCGAGGCGGCCCGCGCGGCGAAGGCGGCGGGCGTCCCGGTGATCGGGGACGGCGGCCTGCAGTACTCGGGCGACATCGCCAAGGCCCTGGTCGCGGGCGCCGACACGGTGATGCTCGGCAGCCTGCTCGCCGGCGTCGAGGAGTCCCCGGGCGAGCTGATCTTCGTCCACGGCAAGCAGTACAAGTCCTACCGCGGCATGGGCTCGCTCGGCGCGATGCGCAACCGCGAGCGCGGCGCCTCCTACTCCAAGGACCGCTACGCCCAGGCCGACGTCAACGCCGAGGAGAAGCTGATCCCCGAGGGCGTCGAGGGCCAGGTCCCCTTCCGGGGGCCCCTCGCCAACGTCGCGCACCAGCTCGTCGGCGGGCTGCACCAGTCGATGTGGTACGCGGGCACCCGCACCGTCCCCGAACTCCAGGAGCGCGGCCGGCTCATGCGCATCAGCGTCGCGGGCCTGCGCGAGAGCCACCCGCACGACATCCAGATGACCGTGGAGGCCCCCAACTACCAGGGCCGCTGACCTGACGTAAGCTCTTCCGGGGCTTGGTCCCGCGAACCGCGGGAGGACCGATTCAGGTGGAGGAAGCGCGCAGTGGCAGCTGAGGTGGAGATCGGCCGTGGCAAGAGCGGCCGCCGGGCGTACGCCTTCGACGACATCGGCATCGTGCCGTCCCGCCGGACGCGCGATCCCGAGGAGGTCAGCGTCGCCTGGCAGATCGACGCCTACCGGTTCGACATGCCGCTGGTCGTCGCGCCGATGGACAGCGTCGTCAGCCCCGCCATCGCGATCGCCGTCGGACGGCTCGGCGGCCTCGCCGTGCTCGATCTCGAAGGGCTCTGGACGCGCTACGACGACCCCGGGCCGCTGCTCGCCGAGATCGCCTCGCTGGACGACGCCCGCGCCACCCAGCGGCTCCAGGAGATCTACTCCGAGCCGATCAAGGAGGAGCTGATCGGCCGCCGGATCGAGGAGGTCCGCGAGGCGGGCGTCACGGTCGCGGCGCGGCTGTCGCCGCAGCGCACCGCCGAGTTCCACAAGGCCGTGATCGACGCCGGCGTCGACCTGTTCGTGATCCGCGGGACCACGGTGTCCGCCGAGCACGTGTCGGGGCGCGCCGAGCCGCTGAACCTCAAGCAGTTCATCTACGACCTCGACGTCCCCGTGATCGTCGGCGGCTGCTCCACCTACACCGCGGCGCTGCACCTGATGCGCACCGGCGCGGCCGGCGTGCTGGTCGGGTTCGGCGGCGGCTCGGGGCACACGACGCGGACCGTCCTCGGCGTCGCGGTCCCGATGGCCACCGCGGTCGCCGACGTGGCCGCCGCCCGGCGCGACTACATGGACGAGTCCGGCGGCCGCTACGTCCACGTGATCGCCGACGGCGGCATGGTCAACAGCGGCGACATCGCCAAGGCGTTCGCCTGCGGCTCCGACGCCGTGATGGTCGGCTCCCCGTTCGCCCGCTCCACCGAGGCGCCCGGGCGCGGCCACCACTGGGGCAGCGAGGCCCACCACGGCGACGTGCCCCGCGGCACCCGCATCGAGCTCGGGACGATCGGGACGATGGAGCAGATCCTGCACGGCCCCTCCCATGTCGCGGACGGCTCCATGAACCTCATCGGCGCGCTGCGCCGTTCGATGGCCACCGCGGGATACACCGAGTTGAAGGAGTTCCAGCGGGTCCAGGTCGTCGTGGCCCCCGGTCAGTCCACCGACTGAGAGCGACCCCACGTCCGTTCCTTCGCATCTCGGTGTGAACCGGTCCTTACTCTTGGGTAAGAACCGTTCGGAAACCGAACCGCTGTGGGGGGATGCGCGATGACGGGATCACCGGTGACCGGCCTTGGAAGCTCGCGGCTCGGCCCGGCCGAGCGCGCCGCGGCGCTCGACCGCATGGCCCGCGAGGAGTTCGACGTCGTCGTCGTCGGCGGCGGCATCGTCGGCGCGGGCGCGGCGCTCGACGCGGCCACCAGGGGCCTGTCGGTCGCGGTGGTCGAGGCCCGCGACTTCGCGTCCGGCACGTCGTCGCGGTCGTCCAAGCTGATCCACGGCGGGCTGCGCTACCTGGAGCAGTACAACTTCGACCTCGTGCGGGAGGCGCTGACCGAGCGCAGCCTGCTGCTCCAGCAGATCGCGCCGCACCTGGTGCAGCCCGTCCCGTTCATCCTGCCGACCACGCACCGCGTGTGGGAGCGCGCGTACTTCGGGGCGGGCGTGGCCCTCTACGACCTCCTCGCCTTCCAGATGGGCAGCACGCGCGGCGTCCCGCACCACCGGCACCTGACGCGCCGCGGCGCGCTGCGCCTCGCGCCGTCCCTGCGCAAGGACGCCTTCACCGGCGCGATCCAGTACTGGGACGCGCAGGTCGACGACGCCCGCTACGTCATGACCGTCCTGCGGACGGCCGCCGAGTACGGCGCCCAGATCGCCTCGCGCACCCAGTGCCTGGGGTTCCTGCGCGAGGGGGAGCGCGTCACCGGCCTGCGCATCCGCGACCTGGAGGGCAACACGACCAGCGAGGTCCGCGCCAAGCAGGTCGTCAACGCCACCGGAGTGTGGTCGGACGACATCCAGGAACTCGTCGGCGGGCGCGGCCAGATCCACGTGAAGGCGTCCAAGGGCATCCACCTGGTCGTGCCGAAGGACCGCATCCACTCCTCGACGGGGATCATCCTGCGCACCGAGAAGTCGGTGCTCTTCGTGATCCCGTGGGGCCGCCACTGGATCATCGGCACCACCGACACCGCCTGGGACCTCGACCGGGCCCACCCCGCCGCGTCCAAGGCCGACATCGACTACGTCCTGGACCACGTCAACTCCGTCCTCGCCACACCGCTCACCCATGACGACGTGGAGGGCGTCTACGCGGGCCTGCGCCCCCTCCTCACCGGCGAGACCGAGGAGACGTCGAAGCTCTCCCGCGAGCACGTGGTCGCGCACCCCGTCCCGGGCCTGGTCCTCGTGGCGGGCGGCAAGTACACGACGTACCGCGTCATGGCCAAGGACGCCATCGACGCCGTCGCGCACGGCCTCGACGGCAAGGTCGCCGAGTCCTGCACCGACCGCATCCCGCTCGTCGGCGGCGACGGCTTCCAGGCGATGTGGAACGCCCGGCACCGCCTCGCCGCGCGCTCCGGCCTGCACGTCGCCCGGATCGAGCACCTCCTGCGCCGCTACGGGACGCTCCTGGACGACCTGCTCGAACTGGTCTCCGACAAGCCCGACCTCGCCAAGCCGCTGAGCGGCGCCGACGACTACCTGCGCGCCGAGGTCGTCTACGCCGCCAGCCACGAGGGCGCCCGCCACCTCAACGACGTCCTCGCCCGCCGCACCCGCATCTCCATCGAGACCTGGGACCGCGGCGTCGGCGTCGCCCAGGAGACCGCCGACCTCCTCGCGCCCGTCCTCGGCTGGTCCAAGAAGCAGCGCGACCGCGAGATCGAGTACTACCGCAAGCGCGTCGAGGCCGAACGCGCCTCCCAGACCCAGGAGGACGACCAGGAGGCCGACGCCCACCGCCGCGGCGCTCCCGACATCGTCCCCATCGCCACCCCCTGACCCGGACGCCCGCGGTTCAGGGCCGGGGGCGGCCCTGCACGAGGGTCTTGCCGGTGCTGTAGAGGTCGGCGGGGACCCGGACGGGGTCGAGCAGGTGCTGGAAGGCCAGGCCGAAGTCGAGGGCCATGGTCAGGGTGGCGCGGTCGCCGGGGGCGAGCCCGCCGGGGGCGGGGCCGTCGGCGGGTTCCAGCTCCTCGGCCAGCTGGGCGCGTCGTTCGGCGTACCAGTCGGCGATGCGCCAGCCGGCGGCGTAGTCGCGCATGCCGTAGAGCCAGAACTCGACCAGGAGCAGGGCGAGGCGGCGGGGGGCCTCGTCGGAGTCGCGGCGGGACGGGCGGCCGGTGCGGTCGGCGTCCTCGGCGGCGGCGCGGAGCTCGTCGCAGACGTCGGTCCGGGTGCGGGCGCTGGTGATGCGCTCCATCAGGGCGAGCAGCAGGTCGGTCTTGCCGGCGAAGTTGGAGTAGACGGCGCCCTTGGTGAGGCCGGCGGCCGCCGCGATGTCGTCGAGCGAGGCGCCGTGGATGCCGCGTTCGGCCCAGAGGCGCTCGGCGGCGGCGAGCAGGGCGGCGCGGGTCTGCTCGCGCCGGTCCCCGCGCGCTCCGGGGCGGCCGGAGCCGCTCTCGGGCCTCTGGCCGCGGGCGTCCGTCATCGCTGTCCCCTCCCCTGGGCAGTGCCGCCCCCCGACGGCGCTGAGATTCTCCTTCTGCTTCGGGATACACCGGGTGGGGGCGGCCAGTCCTCGACTTGCACAACTCCACCTGGCTTGGAACGGTCCGTTTGGCGGGGGTTGTCAGTGGCGGACGGAGAAGCCGGGTGCACTGACGGAGCTAACAGGCCCTAGTGGGGCATATCACTGCAAGTAGCGCGTTACTTGCGGGTAGCCAAACTGGGCGGGTGGTCATACCCTGCCTGCATGGCATCCCCGACGGTTCCTGCCGAAGGCGCGGCAGACCCTGCCGAAGGCGCACCGGGCCCTGCCGAGGGCGCGGCGGATTCGGCCGAAGGCGCGGCAGAGCACTCACTTCCCCAGACGCTGGTCGACCGGCTGGTCTCGCACGTCGCCTCGGACGGTGCCGGGACCGCGACGATCCCGAGCCCCTTCACCGGCGAGCCCCTCGCGACCGTTCCGCTGTCGAGCCCCGAGGACGTCCGGGCCGCCTACGAGCGGGCGCGCGAGGCGCAGCGGGCCTGGGCGGCGCTGCCCGCGGGGGAGCGGGTCAAGCCCTTCCTGCGGCTCGCGGACGCGCTGGTCGACCGGCGCGCGGAGATCCTCGACATCATCCAGCTGGAGACCGGCAAGGCGCGCCGCCACGCGATGGAGGAGTTCCTCGACGTCGCGCTGTGCTCGCTCTACTACGCCCGGCGGGCCCCGCGGCTGCTGAGGCCGCGCCGCCGCAAAGGCATGGTGCCGGGGCTGACCCGCGTCCAGGAACTGCGGCACCCGAAGGGCGTCGTGGCGCTGATCGCACCGTGGAACTACCCGTTCGCGCTCGGGGCCAGCGACATCGCGCCGGCGCTGATGGCGGGCAACGCGGTCGTCCACAAGCCGGACACCCAGACGTGCCTGTCCAGCCTGTGGGTGCTGGACCTGCTGGTCTCGCTGGGGCTGCCCCGGGACCTCTGGCAGATCGTCGTCGGGGATCCCGCCGAGATAGGCGACCCGCTGGTGGACAACGCCGACTACGTCTCGTTCACCGGCTCGACGCGCGGGGGCAAGGCGATCGCGGAGAGGGTGGCGCCGCGCCTGGTCGCCTACTCGCTGGAGCTCGGCGGCAAGAACCCGATGATCGTCATGCCGGACGCCGACGTCGAGCGCGCCGCGCGCGGCGCCGTCCGCGCGTGCTTCACCAACGCCGGTCAGCTGTGCATCTCGATCGAGCGGATGTACGTGCACGAGGACGTCTACGACCGGTTCGTGCCGCGGTTCGTCGAGCTGGTCAAGGGCATGCGGCTCGGCACCGGCCTGGACTTCGACGCCGAGATGGGCTCGCTGACCCACCAGCGCCAGCTGGACGCGGTGACGGCGCACGTCGACCAGGCCGTCAAGGAGGGCGCGACCGTCCTGGCCGGCGGGAAGGCCCGTCCCGACGTCGGCCCGCTGTTCTACGAGCCGACGGTCCTCGCGGACGTCAGCGGCGACATGGACCTGTGCGCGAACGAGACGTTCGGCCCCGTCGTCGCGGTCTACAGGTACCGGGACGAGGACGAGGTCGTCGCCCGCGCCAACGACACGTCCTACGGGCTGAACGCGTCGGTGTGGACGAAGAACCCGGCGCGGGGCCGCCGCCTCGCCGCCCGCATCCAGGCGGGCACGGTCAACATCAACGACGGCTACGGCGCCGCCTACGCCTCCTACGACTCCCCGATGGGCGGGATGAAGCAGTCCGGTGTGGGACGCCGCCACGGGTCCGAGGGGCTGCTGAAGTTCACCGAGGTCCAGACCGTCGCGAGCCAGCACATCATGGACCTGGAGCCGCCCGGCGCCATCGGCTACGACACGTTCGCCGACTACATGGCCACCGGCATCAAGCTCATGAAGAAGCTGCGGATCAAGTAGGGATCGCCTGTGAAGCATGACTTCGACGTGCTCGTCGTCGGGTCGGGGTTCGGCGGCAGCGTCTCGGCGCTGCGGCTGACCGAGAAGGGCTACCGGGTCGGCGTCATCGAGGCCGGCCGCCGCTTCGACACCGATCCGGGCGGCGCGCCCGGGGCCCGGTATCCGGAACTGCCGAAGACGAACTGGCGCATCGCCCGCTACCTGTGGGCGCCCGCGCTCGGCCTGACCGGCATGCAGCGGATGCACCTCATCCGGGGCGCGAAGTCGAGCCGCGTGATGGTGCTGGCGGGTGCGGGCGTCGGCGGCGGGTCCCTCAACTACGCCAACACGCTGTACGTCCCGCCGGAGCCGTTCTTCAAGGACCGGCAGTGGGCGCACATCACCGACTGGCGGGACGAGCTGGCGCCCTACTACGAGCAGGCGAAGCGCATGCTCGGCGTCGTCCAGAACCCGACGACGACGGCGGCCGACAAGGTGATGAAGCGGGTCGCCGACCGGATGGGCAAGGGCGAGACGTTCGTGAAGACCCCGGTCGGCGTCTACTTCGGGAGCGGCGCCGGGGTCGAGAGCGCCGACCCCTACTTCGGCGGGGCGGGCCCGCGCCGGCGCGGCTGCCTGGAGTGCGGCGAGTGCATGGTGGGCTGCCGCCACGGTGCGAAGAACATGCTGACGGAGAACTACCTGTACCTGGCCGAGAAGGCGGGCGCCCGGGTGATGCCGCTCAGCCGCGTCACCTCGGTGCGGCCGCGCGCCGGCGGCGGGTACGAGGTCGAGATCGTCCGGACGGGCTCGTTCGGCCGCAACCGCAGGACGCTCACCGCCGAGCAGGTCGTCTTCGCCGCCGGCACCTACGGGACCCAGAAACTGCTGCACAAGCTCAAGTCGACCGGGCTGCTGCCGCGCCTGTCCGACCGGCTCGGGACCCTGACCCGGACCAACTCCGAGGCGATCCTCGGCGGCGGGCGCCGGGGCGGCAGGCCGGGCCCGGACTTCTCCGAGGGCGTGGCGATCACGTCGTCGTTCCACCCGACGCCGGACACCCACATCGAGCCCGTCCGGTACGGCCGGGGCTCGAACCTGCTCGCCTCCCTGCAGACCCTCCTGGTGGACGGTGACCGGCCCGGTGAGCGGCACACCCCCCGGATCCGCAAGTTCGTCCGCGAGGTGGCGCGCCGGCCGGGCGACCTCCTCCAGCTCTTCGACGTCCGCCACTGGTCGGAGCGCACGGTCATCGCCCTGGTCATGCAGACCCGCGACAACTCGATCACGCTGAGCCCGAAGAGGGGCCCGTTCGGCTGGGACGTCCGCGCCGCAGCCGGGCACGGCGAGCCGAACCCGACGTGGATCCCCGAGGGGCACGAGGCGACCCGCCGGATCGCCGAGGAGATCGGCGGCATCCCGGGCGGTTCCTGGGGCGACCTGTTCGACGTCCCGATGACCGCGCACTTCCTCGGCGGCTGCGCCATCGGCGACTCCGCCGGTACGGGGGTGATCGACCCCTACCACCGCGTCTACGGGCACCCCGGCCTGCACGTCGTGGACGGCTCCGCCGTCTCGGCCAACCTGGGCGTCAACCCGTCCCTCACGATCACGGCCCAGGCCGAGCGCGCCATGGCCTTCTGGCCGAACCGCTCGGAGGAGGACCCGCGTCCCGCCCTCGGCGACGCCTACCGGCGCCTCGCCCCCGTCGTCCCGAAGAACCCGGTCGTCCCGGCCGACGCCCCCGCGGCCCTGAGGCTCCCGATCGTCGACATCACCTGAGGGTGGACGAGTCCGGCGCCGGGGCGGTGACCCGCTCCGGCGCCGGGTGCGGGGATCAGGCGCGGTAGGCGGCCCACTGGTTCTTCATGCGCGTGGACTGGCCAGGCGTGAACTCGTACATGCACGAGTCGTAGCTGTAGTCCATGAAGTTGTGGATCGGGTCGGCGCCGGCCGTGGAGCAGGTGTCGCGGCCGGTCGGGCACCCCGAGGCCGGGCTCTGCTCGGCGGGCGTGTCGGAGACGCCGTCGCCGGTGCTGCCGCACCCGCCCTGGAACGTGTGGTAGAGCCCCATCCAGTGGCCCACCTCGTGGGTTCCGGTGTCGCCCTCGTTGTAGTTGCCGAGCGAGCCGCCCGGCAGGCTCTGGTAGTGGATGACGACGCCGTCCATCGACGGCTGGGAGCGGTAGCCGCTCGGGAACGTGGCCCAGCCGAGGAGGCTGCTGCCGAGGTCGGCGGTGTAGAAGTTGAGGTCCTGCGCGTTGCCGGTGTGCAGGGCGGACTTCATCTGCCGCTCGTAGCCCTCGGGGTCGGAGAACCAGGCCGCGTTCTTCGTCCGCCTGGTCTCGGCCAGGGTGAACGTGACGCCGCTGCCCGCATAGGCGTTGTTGAGGACGCTGAGCTGCTTGGTCAGGGCCGAGTCGGACACGTTGCCCGCGCTGCCGTAGACGACCTGGAAGTGCACGCGGACGGTGATGGCCGCCGCCGTGCTCGCCTTCCTCAGCTTGCCGAGGCGGTTCTGGAAGTCCTTCTCCATCGCGGAGACCTGGGCCGCTCCGGGCTGGTTCCGCTCGGTGGCGTGGGCCCCGGCGCGGACGCGGGCCTGGGCGGGCTGGTCGGCGCACACCGTGGGCGAGGCTGACCGGGCGGGCGAGGCTGACCGGGCGGGCGAGGCTGACCGGGCGGACGAGGCGGGCGGGGCGGCCAGGGTGGCGGGGGCGGCGGGGGCGTACGCCGTGAAGGCGGCGGCCATGCCGAGGACGGCGGCGATTCCGGCGCGTTTCATGGAACTCCTTGGGGGTGCGGCGCGTGCGGGGGAGCGCGCGCGTGGGAGCGGAGTCATCGCTGGAACCAGGGTGAATGCGAAGGAACAGTGCGTCTTTAGCAAACCTGGACGAACAGGGGTGAGTATTACTGAATACGGCACCGTAGCGCGGCGGCGTAGCGTGTCTCCCATGGACGTGGAGGGGGAGGCGGCGCGGATCCTGGCCGAGCTGAGGGCGCAGGCGGATCCGGTGCGGGCCGAGGGAGAGAAGCGCTACCTGAAGAGCGGTCTCGTCCATATCGGAGTGCCCGTCCCCGCGTTGCGCAAGGTCGCGTTGCCGGCGGTCAAGAGCAGGCCGGCACGGGAGGAACTGGTCGCCCTCGCCGGGACGCTCTGGGACGTCACCGAACAAGGCCGCCCGGTGCACGAGGCCCGCATGGCCGCCATAGAGGTCCTCGTGAAGCGGGCGGCGCTGCTGGAACCGCGCGACGTGGGCCTGGCCGAACGGCTCATCCGCGACTCGGCGAGCTGGGTGTACGTCGACCAGCTGGCGGAGAAGGTCGTCGGGGCGCTGGTCGTCCGCCACCCGGACCTGGCGAAGGTGCTGGACGCGTGGGTCGCCGATCCCTACATGTGGGTGAGGCGCACGGCCGTGCTGGCGCTCCTGGCGGGCGTCCGGACGGGCGACCCCGACCTCGACCGCATCGACCGCTACGGGGACGCGCTCAGAGGCGAGCGCGAGTTCTTCATCCGCAAGGCCCTCGGATGGGTGCTCCGAGAGCTGTCCAAGAAGGACCCCGAGTGGGTGGCCGCCTGGGTCGAGCCACGCGTGGACGCCCTCTCAGGCGTCACGCTACGCGAGGCCCTCCGCCACCTCCCACCCGAAGCCGCCACCCGCCTCAAGCCCGCTCCCAGGAAAGGCCCCAGACCCAAGCCCGCGCGCTGAGGCGACATCGCGGCCGGGAGACGCGGGGCCGCAGCAAAGTCGGGGTGGGGGCGAGCCCGGGGCTCGGAGCGGCTTCTAGGCGCGGTAGGCGGTCCACACGTCGTGGATGCGGGTGCCCTGGCCCGGGGTGAAGGACGTCATGCAGGTGTCGTAGCTGTAGTCCATGTAGTTGTGCACGGGGTCTTCCCCGGGGGCGGGGCAGGTGTCCTTGGAGGACGGGCAGCCGTTCGTGGGATCGCGCTCGGCGGGGGTGTCGGCGACGCGGTCGCCCTGGCCGCTGCAGCCGTCCTGGAACGTGTGGTAGAGCCCCAGCCAGTGCCCGACCTCGTGGGTCGCGCTGAAGCCCCTGTTGAAGTTCTCGATGGAACCGCCCGGCATGCTGGCGTAGTGGACTGTCACGCCGTCCATCGTCGGGTCGGACTTGTACTTCCAGGGGAACGTCGACCAGCCGAGCAGGTCGCCGCCGATGTAGGTGCTGTAGAGGTTCAGCGTCGACTTGCCGCCCTTGTGCAGCCTCGGCTTGTAGGTGCCCTCGTAGCGTTCCGGGTCGCCGAACCACGCCGCGTTGTCGGTACGGCTCACGGCCTTGAGCGTGAAGGAGACGTTCGCGTCCGCGCCTCCGTTTCCTCCGCCGTAGGACGTGTTCAGCGTGCTGATCTGGCGCTGGATCATCGCGTCGGACACCTCGCCCCTCGCGCCGGCGTGGATCACGTGGAAGTAGACCGGAATGGTGATCGGCGCGGCCCGGCGCAGGCTCGCGCTCTTCGAAGCCCCATGCCCGCCCTGGAGGAGACCGTCCAGAATCCGGTTCAGGCGCGTCTCCACGGCGGCGGCCTCGGCGGGGCTCAGATCCATCTGATCCCGGGCATGGCCGTCGGCACGGTGGCGCGCCTCAGGCGCCGCAGGGGGGTGCGCGCAGTCGCCCCGGCGTTCCTGCCCTGTGCTCGCGAACGGTCCTATGCTCGCGAACGGTCCTGTGCTCGCTGACGGTCCTGTGCTCGCTGACGGCGCGGACTGCCCGGAAGGCGCGGCGGGGACCAGGGCGGCGAGCAGAGCGGCGGCGGCGAGCAGCTTCACGGCACTCCTAGGGACGGCGTTCCGGCGAGCACGGCTATCTCGGCGAGCACGGTGTCGTGGCGAGCACGGCGTTCCCGAGGAAAACAGCGCTTCACCGAATACAGGGCGTCATCAACTGATATCAGACCGCAGTCATCCTGAGCGTGTGATCAGGGTAAACGGACGCTGACCGTTATCGGCCAGTCGCAGTCTGTAACGATCACGTTCGGGGTGCGGCGCATCGGCGCAGGCAGCGGCCCGTAGACTGGGGAGTCCCTTCCGGCCGGGCGAAAGGCGTAGTTGGTGGTCGCAGACCAATCCTTTGACACCGTCCTCGTCGTCGACTTCGGCGCGCAGTACGCGCAGCTGATCGCACGACGGGTCCGCGAGTGCCATGTGTTCAGCGAGATCGTGCCGTCCACCATGCCGGCGGCGGAGATGCTCGCCAGGCGGCCGAAGGCGATCATCCTGTCGGGCGGCCCGGCGTCGGTGTACGCCGAGGGCGCGCCGGTGGTGCCCGACGGCCTGTTCGACATCGGCGTCCCCACGCTCGGCATCTGCTACGGCCACCAGGTGATGGCGCAGGCCCTCGGCGGGACGGTCGAGAACTCCGACGTCGCCGAGTACGGCGGCGCCACCGTCGCCGTCGCGTCCCCCGGCATGCTGTTCGCGGGCCTGCCCCACGAGCAGGCGGTGTGGATGTCCCACCGCGACTTCGTGAGCAGCGCCCCGTCCGGCTTCACCGTGACGGCCAGCACGGACGTCACCCCGGTCGCGGGCATGGAGGATCTGGACCGCGGCTTCTTCGGCGTCCAGTTCCACCCCGAGGTCCTGCACACCGAGCACGGCATGGAGATCCTGCGGCGCTTCCTCTACGAGGGCGCCGGGTGCCGGCCGAACTGGACGATGGTGAACATCGCGGACGAGTCGATCGAGGCCGTCCGGGAGCGGGTCGGGGAGAAGCGGGTGATCTGCGCGCTGTCGGGCGGGGTCGACTCCGCCGTCGCCGCCGCGCTCGTCCAGCGGGCCATCGGCGACCAGCTGACCTGCGTGTTCGTCGACCACGGCCTGCTGCGCAAGGGCGAGCCCGAACAGGTCGAGAAGGACTTCGTCGCCGCCACGGGGGTGAACCTGCACGTCGTGGACGCCCAGGAGCGCTTCCTGTCCGCCCTCGACGGCGTCACCGACCCGGAGGAGAAGCGCAAGATCATCGGCCGCGAGTTCATCCGGGTGTTCGAGGAGGCGGCCCGCGAGATCGTGCACGGCGGGGCGGGTGCGGCCGGAGAACCGGCCGAACCGGTCGAGTTCCTCGTCCAGGGGACCCTCTACCCGGACGTGGTCGAATCGGGCGGCGGCACCGGTGCGGCCAACATCAAGTCGCACCACAACGTCGGCGGCCTCCCCGAAGACCTCCAGTTCAAGCTGGTCGAGCCGCTGCGGACGCTGTTCAAGGACGAGGTCCGCGCGCTCGGCGAGCAGCTCGGCCTGCCGGCCGAGATCGTCTGGCGGCAGCCGTTCCCCGGCCCCGGCCTCGGCATCCGCATCATCGGCGCCGTCACGCGCGACCGCCTGGACATCCTCCGGGACGCCGACGCCATCGCCCGCGAGGAGCTCACCCGAGCCGGCCTCGACCGGGAGGTCTGGCAGTTCCCGGTCGTCCTGCTCGCGGACGTGCGGTCGGTGGGCGTGCAGGGCGACAGCCGCACCTACGGGCACCCGATCGTCCTGCGTCCGGTGACCAGCGAGGACGCGATGACCGCCGACTGGGCGAAGCTGCCCTACGACGTCCTGCAGCGGATCTCCACCCGCATCACCAACGAGGTCCGCGAGATCAACCGCGTCACCGTCGACATCACCTCCAAGCCCCCGGGCACCATCGAGTGGGAGTGAGCACGGCGAGGTGAGCACGAGAGGTGAGCACTCAGAGGTGAGCACTCAGAGGTGAGCACTCAGAGGTGAGCACTGAGAGGTGAGCACTGAGAGGTGAGCACTCAGAGGTGAGCACGGCGAAGGCCCGGACGGGATCCGTCCGGGCCTTTCGCCTGCCGTCGGACGCGGCGGCCGTCAGACCGCGGCGGGGGCCAGTGCGGCCTCCGCCTCCAGGGTCGCGGCGGTCGCGTTCACCACGGCGGCGATCCGCAGCACCTCCTGGACGAGCTCGCGCGACAGGCCGGCCTCGCGGACGACCTTCTCGTGCGACTCCAGGCACCGCCCGCAGCCGTTGATCGCCGACACGGCGAGGCACCACAGCTCGAAGTCGACCTTCTCCACGCCGGGCCTACCGATGATCGACATCCGCAGCCGGGCCGGGAGGGTCGCGTACGCCTCGTCCCCGATCAGGTGGGTGGCGCGGTAGTACACGTTGTTCATCGCCATGATCGACGCGGCGCCCTTGGCCGCCTCGAACGCCTCGGCGGACAGGTTGCCGCCCGCCTCCTCGGCCAGTTCCCGGATGACGACGGTGCTCCGCGTGGCGAGGGCGCAGGCCAGGACCGTCCCCCACAGCTGCTGGTCGCTGAGCTGGGAGGTCGAGGTCAGCGAGCCCAGGTTGAGCTTGGTGTCCTTGGCGTAGCCCGGGAGGGCGCCCTTCAGCGCGTCAACGCTCATGATCATGCGTCCTTTCGTGCGGACGGCCGGCCGCGGGTCGCGCGGCCGGCCGCCGTCGGTCCGTGCTCGGGCTCCGCCGGGGCCGGGCCCGGCGAGAGGCTCAGGCCCCGGCGAGCAGCCTGGCCGCGTCGAGCGTGTCCTCGCCCTTGTTCCAGTTGCAGGGGCACAGCTCGTCGCTCTGCAGCGCGTCCAGCACCCGCAGGACCTCCTTGACGTTCCGGCCGACGGAACCGGCGGTCACCATGGCGAACTGGATCTCGTTGTTCGGGTCGACGATGAACGTCGCGCGCTGCGCGACGCCGTCCTCGGTGAGGATGCCGAGCGACTCCGACAGCTCGCGCTTGAGGTCGGACAGCATCGGGAACGGGATCTCCCGCAGGTCCGGGTGGTCCTTGCGCCACGCGTAGTGCACGAACTCGTTGTCGACGGACGCGCCGAGCACCTGCGCGTCGCGGTCGGCGAAGTCCTCGTTGAGGCGGCCGAACTCCGCGATCTCGGTCGGACAGACGAACGTGAAGTCCTTCGGCCAGAAGAAGACGACGCGCCACTTGCCCTCGTAGGTCTTGTGGTCGATCGTCTTGAACGCGTTGTCGGCGTCCAGCGAGACGCAGGCGGTGAGCTCGTACGCGGGGAACTTGTCACCGACAGTAAGCAACGAATGCTCCTTCGTCATGAGAAAGGAATCGCCTCGCCGTAAGAGGCGCGGGAGGGCCGCGGGCTTCCGCCTCGGCGGCCGTGTCACTCAGCGTGCCGCGGCCCGAATCCCAAGAGAAATCGATCGATCCCAAGTGATCTATAGGAGCTTCTTATCAATCGCCCTCAAAGGCCCTCTGACCTGCGCCGGAAGGAATGTATGGCGCGGATGGGAAGCCGGGCAGTAGATGTACGTCACATCGAGTCGCCCAAAACGGACTTCACACTCGGTGGCGAGTCAGTGTAGGGCCACCGGTGCCACAATACGCATGCTGTGACCAATACCTCGAAGTCGGTGATTGCGTGCAGGATCCGACTTCTCGGCATATTCCCCGCTCTTGCCGATGGACCGGGACCTCCGAGATCCTCCCAATATGCCTGCAGCGATATCCCTTCGGTGGTGCCTTCGGTCATGGGAGTGCCTGGACGGTGGCTCGTGAGCGGTCTCCTGGCTCGGCTTCCCCCTGGTTTCTGGGTCGTCCGGTACGTCGGAGCCCGGTATCCGGGATCACAGGCCGTCGTCGAGCACCCCGGCATCGCCGACGGCGCGAACTGCCAGTTGTTCGCGTACGAGGTGCTCAGGTACTTCGGGCTTGAGGTCCCCGAGTTGCGGTCGAGCGAGTTGTGGGCGGACACGGCGGCGACGACGTCGGTCTCGGACGCCCGGCCGTTGGATCTGGTGCTCTTCAACGCCACGAGAGACCCCTGGGGCGCCCATGTCGGCGTCTGGACCGATGACGACCAGGTTCTTCATCTCTGCTCCGAGGTCGGGCGCCCGGTCGTGTGGCGCATGGACGAGTTCGCCGCCCGTGACCGGTACCGGACCGTCATCGGGATCAAGCGCGTCATCCGGCAGGTCCGCCCGGCCTAGGCATCGGGTCTCCGGCGACGGGCGACAGGCGACAGGCGCCCATCCCCGCGGCCGTCGTCGTCCCGGCGGACGTGTGCGGCACCGGCGAATCTTGACACGGCCGTTGCCGGAACCTATTTTTCTGGCAACAGGCGTAGCCAGATGGGGAGGCCCCGTGCCTCAGATCAGCGAGACCGGCCGGACCGCGGAGCCTCCCGAAGCCGAGCCGGACATGGCGCGCGTCTTCGCGCCGCTGATGCGCGAGCACGACTACGTCGTCGACCAGATCGACGGGGAGCTTCCGTCCGGCCTCACCGGGACGCTGTACCGGATCGGCCCGGGCAAGTGGGAGGTCGGGCGCACGCTGATGCACCACCTCTTCGACGGCGACGGAATGGTCTCCCAGTTCGCCTTCGACGGGCGGTCCGTGCGGTTCCGCAACCGGTACGTCCGGACGCCGCAGTTCAAACACGGCATGGTCTCCGGCGGGCCGGTCCATCCGGGCGTCGGAACCCCGCTTCCCGGCGGCTTCTGGGCCAACTTCGTGAAGGGGAAGGGGCCGGCGAACGCCGCCAACACCGGCGTCGCGCTGCACGCCGACCGGCTGCTGGCCCTGTGGGAGGGCGGCCCGCCGCACCGCCTCGACCCCGACACCCTGGAGACGCTCGGCACGTACGACTTCGACGGACGGCTGCGCGGCGCGCTCAAGGCGTTCTCCGCCCACCCGAAGTGGGATCCGGCGACGGGCGAGATGTTCAACTTCGGTCAGGACTTCAGCCCGCTGCCGTCCCTGAACTGCTGGAAGGTCGACCGGCGCGGCCGGCTGCGGCGGCTCGCCCGGGTCCGGATGCTGAACATGCCGTGGAACCACGACGTGGCGCTGACGACCGAGCACATGGTGTTCGTCCTGGACCCGTACATGGTCGACCTGCGCACGATGTTCGGCGGCGGCGGGACGGTGTTCGACGCGATCCGGCACCGCCCCGAGAAGGGGACGCGGTTCGTGCTGGTGCCGCGCGACGGCGGCCCGGCCCGGGTCGTGGAGCACGAGGCGCTCGTGCACGTCCACCTGGCGAACGCCTTCGAGGACGGCGCCGACACCGTCGTCGACCTGGTGCTCTTCGACGACTTCGAAGCGATCAGGCGTGACCTGTCCGAGTTCCGCACGCGCTTCACCGACCTGCCGTCCAGCAGGCTCATGCGCTACCGGATCACCCCGGCGGGACGCGTGATCGAGACGCCGCTGTCCGACCGGCCCGGCGAGTTCCCCCAGTACGACTGGCGCCGTTCCACGCGAAGGCACCGCTACACCTACATGACGGGACGGACGGGCCCGAGCGGAGCGTACGACAGCGTCCTGAAAGTCGACAACGACACGGGCCGCACGCAGGTGCACGAGGTCGGCCCGCACACCTATGTGGGCGAGCCCATCTTCGTGCCCCGCGCGCCGGATTCCGCCGAGGACGACGGGTGGCTCCTATCCGTGGTGTACCTCGCCGCAGAGCACCGCTCGCGGCTCACCGTCCTGGACGCCCGGGACCTAGCCCCGGTCGCGGACCTCCACCTCCCGCACCACCTCCCGTTCGGCTTCCATGGCACGTTCACACCCCGCATCGCCGACCCCGGCGCCCCGATACCCCACCCCGACCGCCTCCCCGTCCTCTGACCGGCGTCTTCCCTCCGGCGCCGGTGCGGCAGGGCCCCCGCGAGGTGACCACGGCGGGCGGGTCGCCGGCGGGCGTGACCGGGAACATGCTGTGATGAATCGCATGATCGTGTGACCTGGGACGCCTCACGGTCCGTGATCGCCGTTCGGTAGTGTTCCGGTCGGGATGGCGACCAGCGGACCGACGATGAGCAGGCCGACGGTGGCCCAGTTGCGGGCCTTCCGGGCACTGGCCGGGCATCTGCATTTCGGCGACGCCGCGGCGGCCCTCCGCATGAGCCAGCCCGCGCTGTCCGGGGCCGTGGCCGCCCTTGAGGACGCGCTCGGTGCGCGGCTCGTCGAGCGGACCACCCGGAAGGTCCTGCTGACGCCCGCCGGGGAGCGGGTCGCGCGGCGCGCCGAGGCCGTCCTGGCGGAACTCGACCGGCTGGTCGAGGAGGTCCGGGCGGTCCGAGGGGTGCTCGTCGGGCCGCTCCGGGTGGGCGTCATCCCGACCGTCGCGCCTTACCTGCTGCCCCTCGTCCTGCCGAGGCTCGCCAAGGAGTTCCCCGACCTGGAGCTGTCCGTTCACGAGGAGCAGACCGGCCACATCGTCGCGGAACTCCTCGCCGGACGACTGGACGTGGTGCTGCTGGCGCTCCCCGTGCCGGCGTCGGGCGTGACGGAGCTGCCGCTGTACGACGAGGACTTCGTGCTCGTCGCGCCCGCCGGGTTCGAGCTGGGCGCCACCGGGGTCGCGCGGGAGGCGCTGAACGACCTCGACGTCATCCTGCTGAACGAGGGCCACTGCCTGCGCGACCAGGCGCTGGACGTCTGCCGGGAGGTGGGGGCGCGCGCCGCCGCGGCGACGTACGCCACGAGCCTGGCGACGCTGGTCCAGCTCGTGTCGGGCGGGCTGGGCGTGACGCTCGTCCCCGAGACGGCGCTGCCCGTGGAGACCCGCCGGGCGCCGAACCTCGGCCTGCACCGGTTCGCGGCACCCGCGCCCTTCCGCCGCATCGGCCTGGGCTTCCGGTCGACGTCGCCGCGCGCGGACGAGTTCGAGGAGCTCGCGGCGAGCCTGCGCGCCGCCGTCGCCGAGTCGGGCGTGGCCCCGGGCATCCGCCCCGCCTGATCTGCGGGATTCCTGGCCTGGTGGATTAACGCCCAGGTCAAGTGGCCGCCAGGCGAGGTCAAGTCTGCGTCAGGGGACGGCCTCGCAATCGCGATGCGCGTTCGTGCGGCGGCGCGACCTCACCATGCTCGGGGGCGAGGAGGAGGCCCCATGTCCCCGAAGCTCAGCGTCGTCGTGCCGTTCCACAACACCGAGGAGTTTCTCCAGGAGTGCCTGGAGTCGCTGGCGGGCCAGACGCTGGACGACCTTGAAGTGATCATGGTGGACGACGGGTCCACCGACAACGGCGCCGTGATCGCCAAGGACATGTGCGGCCGCGACCCGCGGTTCCGGCTGCTCACGCGGGAGAACGAGGGTCCGGGGCCCGCCCGCAACGCGGGCGTCCGGCAGGCGAGGGGCGAGTACCTGGCGTTCGCCGACGCCGACGACGTCGTGGAGCGCGAGGCGTACGCGCGGCTGGTCGCGTCCCTTGAGCGGACCGGGTCGGACCTGGCGTCCGGGAACGTCCAGCGGATGGACGACGACCGCACCTGGCAGTCGCACCTGCACGACGGCCTGTTCACGGTGTCCCGTTCGAAGACGCATGTGTCGTCCATGCCGGTGCTCATGCGCGACCGGACGCCGTGGAACAAGGTGTACCGGCGCGCGTTCTGGACCCGGACGGGACTGGAGTTCCCTCCGGGCTACTACGAGGACCCGCCCGTCACGGCGCGCGCGCACGCCCTGGCCCGTTCCGTGGACGTCCTGAGCGAGACGGTCTACTTCTGGCGCAGGCGCCCCGGGTCCATCACAGAGGACCGCTACGACTGGGACAACTTCAGCCAGCGCATGCGCTCCGCGCGGGCCGTACGGGACGGTCTGGCCGGCTACGCGCCGCAGCTCCTGAACGCCTACGACGAGCACGTCCTGATCCCCATCGAGCTTCGCGTCCTGTTCGAGGCCCTCCCCAGGACGCAGGACGAGAACCGCGGGGAACTCGTCGCCATGGGGGCGGCCCTGGCCCGGCACGTGAGCGCGCGCGTGCTGAAGCGGCAGCCCGCGATGACGCGCCTGCAACTGCACCTTCTGTGCCGGCGGATGCTGCCCGAACTGCTGGAGGTGCTGCGCTTCGCCCAGCTGCGCCAGGCGGCGGACGCGCCGCGCGTGCGGCGCGGCCTGCGGCACCGCTGGTACGCCGAGTACCCCTTCTTCGAGGACGAGGGCCGGGGCGTCCCGGCGCACGTCTACGACGTGACCGACGAGCTCGAACCGGTCGCGGCGATCGACCGCGCCACCTGGTCGGACGGCCGGCTCCGCCTGGAGGGCCACGCCTACATCCGGCATCTGGACGCCTCCAGCGAGGACGGGTCCCGCATCCGGATCTGGCTGGTCGCGGCCAACAAGCGGGGCCTCATGCGCGTCCCGGTCAGGAGGGTCCGCCGGCCGGACGTGACCGCCGGGTCGCGGCAGTCGAACGTCTCCTACGACTGGTCCGGCTTCGTCGCGGAGATCGATCCGTCCGCGCTGCGGATGTTCGGGCGCTGGCGGAACGTCGACTGGGTGCCGTGCGTCGAGATCGTCAACCGGGGGCTGCGGCGCCGGTCGTCGTTCGCGGGCCCGCGGTTCACCGGGCTGCAGTGGCCGCGGGACCGCGAGTGCGCGCCGGGCGTGCTCGTCCAGGGCGTCGCGGGACGGAACCGGTTCGTGATCCAGGTGCGCCGCACGCCGGCGGCGGTCGTCGGCTGCCACCTGGAGGGCGGCGAGCTGTGGCTGGACGGCTGGAGCCGCGTCCCGTTCGGGGACGAGCCGCGCGTCACCGCCACCCCGAGGGCGGGGCGGGCCACCGTGCTCGGGCCGGTCGAGCCGGTCGGCGCCGACGGGTTCCGGGCGCGGCTGCCGGTCGCCGGGCTGGCCCGGCGGCCGGGCGACTGGGAGATCACCCTCTCGGAGGGGGTCCGCCCGTACCTGGACGAGGACCCGGCGGGCGCCGCCTTCCCCATTCCCGGCGGCGAACTGGAGATCGCCAGGACGCGGCGCAGCACCCTGCGGATCGTCTCCCGCGGCCGCGTCCTCGCCGTCGAGGAGGTGTCGTGGTCGCCCGAGGGCGTGCTTCACCTGGCGGGCACGTGCTCGGACCGGATCGGGCGGCCGGACGCGCTGATCCTCAGGCGGCGGCGGTCGAGCGAGGAGCACGCCGTCCGGCTGCACTGGGAAGGCGACCGGTTCACCGCCGTGCTCTCGCCCGCGCGCATGCCGGTGCTCGGGCTGTCGCGTCCGCTGGTCTCCGGCCGCTGGGACGCCGTCGCCACCGTCGGAGGGCGGGAGCAGCCGGTGGTCGTCCGCCGCCACACCCTCCGCGACCTGCCCGAGCCGTTCGAAGCGGGCCTGCACCGGATCACCGTCCGGGCCCAGAAGACCGACCAGTTGCAGTTGCGCGTCGAGACGGCCCTGGACGACGACGAGCGCGGAGCCTACGCGCAGAGCCGCATACGGTCCGGGCACTACCGGCGCCACCTGAACCTGCCCGTTCGTGAGATGGCCGTGTTCGACGCGTACAAGGGACGCCAGTACTCGTGCAACCCGCGCGGCATCTACGACGAGCTCCGGCGCCGCGAAACCGACCTCGAATGCGTGTGGGTCACCGAGAACGGACAGTTCGGCAAGCCCTCTGGCGCCCGCACCGTCCTGGCCGGGACGCGTGAGCACTACGAGGCGCTCGCCCGCGCGCGCTACATCTTCGGTAACTGGGCGCAGCAGGAATGGTTCATCAGGCGCGAGGACCAGACCTACGTGCAGTGCTGGCACGGGACGCCGCTGAAGAAGCTCGGATACGACGTCAAGCAGATGCCCTTCAAGCGCACCGAGGGCGTGGACTGGATGGAGCACGACGTCCCCCAGTGGGACCTCCTGCTCGCCCAGAACGCGTTCTCCGTGCCGCTGTTCCGGCGCGCGTTCGGCTACGCCGGGGACGTCCTCGAAAGCGGCTACCCCCGCAACGACGTGCTGAGCAGCCCGCACCGCGACGAGATCGCCGCGGCGGTGCGGCGCCGGCTCGGCATCCCGGAGGGCAAGCGGGTCGTCCTGTACGCGCCGACGTGGCGGGACGACTTCCACCACGCGATCGGCAAGCGCGCGTTCCGCCTCGAATTCGAGACCGACCGGTTCCGGGCCGCGCTGGGCCGCGACCACGTCCTCCTCCTGCGGACGCACTACCTCGTCACCGACCGTCCGAGGCTCCGGCCGGGCGACTGCGTCATGGACGTCTCGGTCTACCCCGACATCTCGGAGCTGTTCCTCATCAGCGACGTGCTCGTCACCGACTACTCGTCGACCATGTTCGACTTCGCCGTCACCGGCCGCCCGATGGTGTTCTTCACCTACGACCTGGAGCGCTACCGCGACCACGTGCGCGGCTTCTACTTCGACTTCGACGCCGAGGCGCCGGGGCCGCTGCTCGCCACCACGCAGGACGTCGTCGAGGCGCTGCGCGAGCCCGCCGCGCTGGAGACCGGGTTCCGGGACGCGCGCGCCGCATTCGCCGCCCGGTACTGCCCGCACGACGACGGCCACGCCGGCGCCCGCGTGCTCGACCGCGTCCTGCGCTGAACCCGCCCCGACCGCCGAGACCCCACTGATCCCCGAAAGCCCAGTACGGAGCCGCTCGTGTCCCCGCAGATCAGCATCGTCGTCCCCATCCGCAACACCGGCGGCCGCCTGGCGGAGTGCCTGGAGTCGATCGCCGGGCAGACGCTGCGCGACATCCAGGTGCTCATGGTGGAGGACGGCAGGGCCGCCAAGCACGCCGCGGACACCGAGGACACGGCCGTCGCCAAGGAGTTCGCGGGACGCGACGACCGTTTCGCCCTCCTGCAGCCCGCCCCCGGCACGACGGCGGCCGACGCGGGCGTCGAGCAGGCGAAAGGCCGCTACCTCGCCTTCGCCGACGGTGAGGACGCGGTGCCGCCCTACGCCTACGAGTTGCTGGTCGGGACGCTGGACGGCACCGGATCGGACCTCGCCGGCGGAAACGTCATGTGCCTGGACGAGGAACAGGCGTGGCAGTCGCCGCTCCACAGCGACCCCTACGCGGAGACCATGCTGTCGACGCACGTGACCCGGCACCCCGCCCTCCTGCAAGACAGGACGGTATGGAACAAGGTCTACCGGCGCTCGTTCTGGGACGCCTACGGCTTCGAGTTCGGGGCCGGCGGAGACCTCCTCCTCGCCGTGCAGAGCCATGTGCTGGCCTCCGCCGTGGACGTGTTGGACGCGACCGTCTACTTCTGGCGGGACCGTCCCGGAACGGCCTTGCGCACACGCCCCGACCCGGCCGACATCACCGAACGCATGGCGATCCTCGCGAGGATCCGGGAATTCGTCGGCACGCATGAGCCGGACCTGCTGGCCGTCCACGACATGTACGCGCTCGACCTGGACGTGCGCGAACTGATGCTCGCCCTGCCCGCGGCCACCTGGGAGGAGCGCGAACACCTGGTCGAGTTGGGCGCCAGGGCCGTCATCGGCGCCGGGCGCCGGGCCACCGCCGGCCTTGAGGCGATCAGGCGGCTGGAGACGTACCTGCTCGGCGAGTGCATGCTGCCCGAACTGCTGGAGGTGCTGCGCTTCGAGGAGAACGGTCTGCGGGACGTCCCGCTGGTGTCGCGCGGCCGCCTCCGGCAGCGCTGGTACGCCCGCTACCCCTTCTTCGGCGACGCCGACCGGGGCGTCCCGGAGGACGTGTACGACGTCACCGACGAGCTGGCGCTGTGGGCGGACGTCGACCGCGTGGAGTGGGACGTCGACACCCTCATCGTCGAGGGGCACGCCTACTTCGACCGGTTCGCGGTCGCGACGGTGGCCGATTCCCGGATCCGCGTCTGGATGCGCGACGTGCGGACCGGCAAGGAGATCCGGCTGCCGGTGGAGCGCCGGTACGTCCCGGAGGTCACGGTGCGCTCCGGGCAGGCGAACGTCTCCCTCGACTGGTCGGGCTTCACGGTACGGGTGGAGCCCGAGTACCTGCTCGACAACGACGAGTGGCGGACGGCCACCTACGAGCTGTTCGCCGAGGTGACGACGGCCGGGCGCAGGGCGGTGCAGCGGCTGACCGCGATGGCTCCGGCCGTCCGGTGGACGTTGCCGCGGCAGGTGGACGAGCACGTGGCGGTCCAGCCGGCGGCAGGCGACGACGACGTGTTCGTCGTCCACGTCAAGCGGGCCAAGGCCGTCCTCACCGCGATCGGTCTCGACGGCGACGTGCTGGTGCTGTCGGGCTGGACGCGGCGCGCGCTCGGCGCCGGGGCCGCGATGGTCGCGGTCCGCAGGCACGGGGGAGACGAGGTCCGCGGAGAGGTGACGCTGCGGCAGGCGGCCGTCCTGCGGATGGCGGAGGGCACCGGGTTCGACTTCACGGCGCGGCTGCCGCTGAAGTACCTGGCGTCCGTGCCGAACGGCGAGCCGTACGGGACGCACCTGCGCGACGCCATCGACTGGGACGTCCGGTTGACGGGCGAAGGCGGCCCGCTGCGGCTCACCGTCGCGAGCAACGTCGGTCCCGCCCGATTCGCCCTGCCGGAGAGCGTGGGGCGCGGCCGGGAGTTCGCCGTCAGCCGCACCGCGTTCGGGAACCTGCGCGGGGTCGAGCGCAGCTTCCGTCCCGTCGTCACGGCCGCCGAGTGGGACGCCAACGGGCTTCTCACGCTGAGAGGCGACTTCGCCGACCCGGAGCACCGCTGCGACCACTTCGTCCTGCGGCGGCGCCGGTCCGGTGACGAGCATCGCGTCCCCGTCACCTGGGAGGGACACCGGTTCGCCGCCTCGTTCGCCCCCGCGACGGTCTCGGTTTTCGGGACGGACCTGCCGCTGAGCAGCGGAACCTGGGACCTGGTGGCGCACACGCGTTCCGGTGAGGTGGCCGTCGTCGTCGAACGCGAGGCCATCCCCGACCTGCCCGACCGACACCGCGCGGGCACGCACGAATTCGAGATCGGCGTCCACCAGATCGACGCCCTGATGCTGCACAGCCGCGTGTCACTGGAGGACGACGAGCGCGGCGTGCACGCGCAGAGCCTCCTCCAGCAGAGGGACTACTCCGTCTACCTGCGGAGCCCTCTGGCCGGCATGGCCGTGTTCAGCAGCTACGACGGCTCCCAGTACAGCTGCAGCCCGCGGGCCGTCTATGAGGAACTCATCCGCCGCGACACCGACCTGGAATGCGTGTGGGTCTCCGGGGACGACCAGTTCGCGGTGGACGGGAAGGCCGCGACCGTCTTGGCCGGCAGCCGCGAGCACTACCGCGCCCTCGCGCGCGCTCGGTACGTCGTCGCCAACCACGCGATGCCGCCTTGGTTCTTCAAGCGCACGGGCCAGATCTACCTCCAGACCTGGCACGGCACCCCGCTGAAGCGCCTCGCCTACGACCTGCAGGACATGCCGTACCAGCGCACCGAGCGGCTGGACTGGATGGAGCAGGAGGTGCCGCGCTGGGACCTCCTGCTGTCCTCCAGCCCGTACGCCACCCAGGTCATGCGGCGGGCCTTCCGGTACGAGGGCGAAATCCTGGAGACGGGGTTCCCGCGCAACGACATCCTCAGCACGCCCGAGTGGGAACGCATCGGAACCCGCATCCGGAAGCGCCTGGGGGTCCCGCAGGGCAAGAAAGTCGTCCTCTACGCGCCGACATGGCGTGACGACCGGCACCACGCAGAAGGCAGGCAGGGCTTCTCGCTGGAGCTGGACGTGGAGACCATGCGGCAGGCCCTAGGCGACGACTACGTCCTCCTCCTTCGGACGCACCACCTCATCACCGACCGGGACCGCATATCCACAGGCGGAGCCGTCGCGAACCGCTCCGCTGCGGTTCGACCCGCCGGGGGCGACTCCGGCCCCTTCGTCATCGACGTGTCGCGGTATCCCGATATCGCCGAGCTGTACATGGCCGCCGACGTGCTCGTCACGGACTACTCGTCCGCCATGTTCGACTACGCGATCCTGGGCCGCCCCATCGTCCTCTACACCTACGACCTGGACTGGTACCGCGACCACGTGCGCGGCTTCTACTTCGACCTGGAGGCCGAAGCGCCCGGCCCGGTCGTGCGCACGTCCGCGGAGGTCGCCGAAGCGGTGCGGGCGGCGCCCGCGTGCGAGCAGCGCTACGCGGACGCCTACGACCGCTTCTTCGTGAAGTACTGCCCGCACGACGACGGCCAGGCCGCGTCCAGGGTGGTCGACCGCGTCTTCGGCGAAGCCTGACGGCGGCGGAGCCCGCCGTTCAGCCTGGGCGGCGGGCCCGCGCGAACAGCCAGACGCCGGGCCACGAGGCGACCGGCAGGCGCCGCTCCAGCGAGGCGGACAGGCGCAGCGCCTCGTTGACGAGCGGATGCAGCGGAGCCAGATCCTCGCGCCGCACCGTCCGGTTCCTGAGCAGGCGCAGGAGCGGACGGTGCAGGACGCCCCTGCTCCACACGCGCTCCGGCACCAGCCCCGCGCCCTCCAGCAGTTCGACCAGCGTCCGGCGGGAGTAGCGGCGGACGCGTCCGAGAGCCACGTCATGCGCCGACCACAGAGCCATGTCGCAGGGCACCGACACCAGCACCGTCCCACCCGGCCGCAGCACCCGCGCGACCTCCGCGACCGCTCGCTCGTCGTCCTCCACCTGGTCGAGCACGTCCAACGCCAGCGCCAGGTCGTATTCGCATGCCGGCAGCGGCAGGTAACGCGCGTCGCCCACGTAGGCCTCGACGCCGTAGGCGCGGGCCAGCGCGACGGCGTCCGGGCTCAGGTCGATCGCGGTGGCGCTCCAGCCGTGGCCGGCCAGCACGCGGCAGGACGCCCCGGACGCGGCGCCGATCTCCACGGCCGCCCCGGGCACGCTGAACCGCAGCAGCTCCGCGGACAGGATCTCGCGGCGCTCGCGGTACCACCAGTTGTCGTTCTCGATCCGCGCGATCCGCTGGAGCTCGATGGTGTCCACCGGACCAGCCGACCGCACCGGCGAGGGCGCGTTCCATCGACGCCGCCGCCCGCGCACGGATCGTTGACGCCGGCTTGACCCCGTCCCGGAGGTGCGCGCCCGTCAGCGCTTCTTGCGGCGGCGCACGAGGAAGCGGACGGCCAGGAGGGCGGCGACCAGGCCACCGACCGCCGGAACGGCCCGCTTGGCGATCGACGGGCCCACGAACTCCAGCAGATCGATCGCGTCGTCCTTCTCCTCCACCGGCTGCACACGCCCGCCTTCTTCGTGGTCGCCCGCCACGTGCAGCGACGGACGCTCCCCGGGCTCGGCCTCGACGGGGCCGGGCTTGTCGGCGGGCTCCTCCGGTGCCGCGGGGGCCGCACCGGTCTCCGCCTCCGCCTCCGGTTCGGCGGCCTTCTCAGGGCCCTTCCGGGCGGCGGCAGGCGTGTCCGCGGGCGCCACGGCCGCGGACACCGGTGTATCGGCAGTGGCCTCGGCGGGCTTGCCGGCGGGCTTACCGGGGGGCTTCCGGGTGGGCTTCTCGACGGGCTTCTCGGTGGGCTTCTCGACGGGAGCGGCAGCGGCGGCCGGGGCCTCGGCGGCGGTCTCGCCGGGCGCCTCGAGCTCGGCCGCCAGCTGCCTGGCGAACCGCGCGATGATCTTGGAGCCGACCTCGGACAGGATGTTGCGGCCGAACTGCGCCGGGCGGCCCGTCACGTTCAGCTTGGTGTGGACGGTCACGCGGGTGACGCCGTCCTCCCCGTGCAGCCTCGCCTGCACGGTCGCCGCCGCCGTCCCGGAACCGCGGGCCTCCTTGGCGGACGCCTCCATCGTCACGACCCGGGACGACTCGTCCGCCGAGACGATCCGCGCGGTGCCGCGGTAGGTGATGGTCATCGCGCCGACCTTCACCTTCATCCGGCCCGAGTACTCCTCGCCGTCGACCGAGTCGAGCGTCGCGCCCGGCATGCAGGCCGCGACGCGCTCCACGTCGAGCAGCACCGACCAGGCCTGATCCACCGGCACGGGGACGGTGAAATCGTGGTCGAGCTCCATGATCAGTGTCCTTATCGTCCGGAGACCTTGCCCGCGACCCTACGGCGGCCGCCCGCCGCGTCGCCAGTGGCCCCCGGGCTCCTCGGTACGCCTCAGGCACCGGTACCCCGCCCCGCAGTGATCATGCGGCACGGGAGAACACGCGGCCGGGCCCCGGGGCGACGGGGCCCGGCCGCGTGTTCCCGCCGCGCGGGCGGGTCAGCCCGCGGCGGCCGCCAGCGCGCGCGCCGTCAGCACCGTCGCCAGATGGGCCCGGTACTCCGACGACCCGTGCAGGTCCGTGGGCGGCTCCGTGCCCGCAGCGGCCTGCGCGGCGGCGGTCCGGAACGCGTCCTCCGTCGCCGGTCCCCCTCTGACGGCGGCCTCCACCGCGCTCGCCCTGACCGGGGACGCGCCCATGTTGGTCAGCGCGACGCGTGCCTCCTCGATGCCGTCACCGTTGCGGTGGACGGCGCAGGCCACCCCGACGATCGCCCAAGCCTGCGCCGTCCGGTGGAACTTCTCGTAGTGCACGCCCCAGCCCGCACCCGTTTTCGGCACGCGCACGCCCACGAGCAGCTCGTCCGGCTCCATCGCCGACGTCATCCAGTCGACGAAGAACTCCGACGCGGGTATCTCCCTCTCGCCGCGCGAGGACCGGACGAGGAGCACCGCGTCCAGCGCGAGTGCGACGGCGGGCAGGTCGCCCGCCGGGTCCGCGTGGGCGAGCGACCCGCCGAAGGTGCCGCGGTGCCGGACCGCCGGATCGGCGACGGTCTCCGTCGCCTGCACGATCAGCGGGAGGTGCTCGCGCACCAGCGGATCGCGGATCACCTGGTAATGCGTCGCCATGGAACCGATGACCAGCGAGTCGCCCTCGTCGCGGATCTCCCGGAGCGCGTCGAGCCGGCCCAGGTCGATCAGCGAGTCGGGATAGGCGAGCCGCAGCCGCAGCAGCGGCATCAGGCTCTGCCCTCCCGCCAGCACCTTGGCGTCCTCGCCCCCGTCGGACAGCGCCTGGACGGCGTCGTCCACCGAGGCGGGGCGGACGTAGTCGAACGTCGCGGGGATCACTGGTCACCTCCGGCCGAGCCGAGCCCGCCGCCCGCGCCCGGTTCCGCGGCCGCCGGCTTCTCCTCCGCGCGCATCGCGCGCCACACGCGCTCGGGCGTGCACGGCATCGGCACGTCGTGCACCCCGTAGGGGCGCAGCGCGTCCACGATCGCGTTGACGACCGCCGGGGTCGAGGCGATCGTGCCCGCCTCGCCGACGCCCTTCACGCCCATCGGGTTGGACGTCGCGGGCGTCTCGGTCCGGTCGGTCGTGAACGTCGGCAGGTCGGCGGCAGACGGGACCAGGTAGTCGGCCATCGTGGTCGTCGTCAGGTTGCCGTCCGCGTCGTACACGGCCTCCTCGTAGAGGGCCTGGGCGATGCCCTGCGCGAGCCCGCCGTGGACCTGGCCCTCCACGATGAGCGGGTTGACGACCTTGCCCACGTCGTCCACGGCCACGTACTTGCGCAGTTTCACCATCCCGGTCTCGGTGTCGACCTCGGCCGCGCACAGGTGCGTGCCGTGCGGGAAGGAGAAGTTCTCCGGGTCGAACGTGGCGTCGGAGTCCAGGGACGGTTCGACGCCGTCCGGCAGGTCGTGCGCGGCGAACGCGGCCAGCGCGACCTCCTGGATCGTCTTGCCCTCCTCCTGGACGCCGCGGACGCTGAACCGCCCGCCGGAGAACTCCAGATCCTGCTCGGACGCCTCCAGCAGATGCGCGGCCACCCTGCGGGCCTTGTCCACCACCTTCTCGCAGGCGGAGAACAGTGCGACGCCTCCCACGGCCAGGGAACGGGACCCGTAGGTGTCCATTCCCTTGGGCGAGATCGCGGTGTCGCCGTGCAGGACCTTCACGTCCTCGAACGGCACGCCGAGCCGGTCGGCGGTGATCTGCGCCCACGCCGTCGCGTGGCCCTGCCCGTGCGGGGACGAACCGGTGACCACCTCGACCTTGCCGGACGGGAGCACCCGCACCGCCGCGTGCTCCCAGCCCCCGGCCCCGTACGACAGCGACCCGAGGACCCGGGACGGGGCGAGACCGCACATCTCCGTGAACGTGGACACCCCGATGCCCAGTTGCACCGGATCGCGCCGTTCCCGCCGGTCCGCCTGCTCCGCGCGGAGCTTGTCGTACTCGAACAGCTCCAGCGCCTTGTCGGTGGCCGCCTCGTAGTTGCCGGAATCGTAGGTGAGGCCCGCGATCGTCTCGTACGGGAACTCCTCGTGAGCGATCCAGTTGCGGCGCCGTACCTCGATGGGGTCGATGCCAAGCTCGGCGGCCAGCTCGTCCATCATCCGCTCGATGGCGTAGGTGGCCTCTGGGCGGCCCGCGCCCCGGTAGGCGTCCGTGGGCGTCTTGGTGGTGAAGACCCCCGTGCAGGTGAACGACAGCGCGTCCATCTTGTAGATGCCGTTGAACATGAACGCGCCCAGCAGCGGGATGCCGGGGGTGACCAGCATCAGGTACGCGCCCATGTCGGCCAGCAGTTCGACCTTCAGGCCGCGGATCCGGCCGTCGCGCTCGGCGGCGAGCGTGAGCCGCTGGATCTGGTCGCGGCCGTGGTGGACGGTCATGTTGCCCTCGCTGCGGGTCTCCGTCCACTTGACCGGACGGCCGAGCCTGCGGGCGAGCAGCAGCGCGAGGACCTCCTCCCCGTACACCTGCAGCTTGGAGCCGAAGCCGCCGCCGACGTCCGGCGCGACGACCCGGATCCGGTGCTCGGGGATCTCGGTGACCGTGGCCAGCATCAACCGCAGGATGTGCGGGATCTGCGTGGCCGAGTACAGCGTGAACTCGTCCCCCTCGGGGACGCACAGCACCGACCGCGGCTCCATGGCCGTCGGTATGAGCCTCTGCTGGACGTAGCGGCGCTCCAGTACGACCGGCGCGTCCTGCATCGCGGCGTCGAGATCCCCGTTCTCGAACACCCACGTGTAGGACTTGTTCGTGCCGAGGTCCTCGTGCACCAGATCGGCGCCCCCGGCTATGGCCGCCTCCATGTCCACCACGGCGGACAGCGGCTCGTAGTCGACGTCTATCTCCTCCAGGGCGTCGACGGCCGCGGCCCTGTCGCGGGCCACGACGCATGCGACGGGCTCGCCGACGTAGCGGACCTCGTCCACCGCCATGGGCGGATGGGCCGGATGCTTCATGTCCTCGGTCACGACCCACGCGCAGGGCAGCGAACCCTGTTCCGCCGCGAAGTCCTGGCCGCTGAACACGGCGACGACCCCGGGACGCTCCTTCGCCGGCGCCGTTTCGACCCCCGTGATCCGGGCGTGCGCGAACGGGCTGCGCAGGAACGCCACGTACAGCGTCCCCGCCGGGGTCATGTTGTCGGTCCACCGCGTCCGGCCCGTGATGAGCCGGGCGTCCTCCGACCGCTTGCGCGGGGTGCCGACCTCCTGCACGGTCACGGCGTCACCTCCTGGCGGCCGGGCTCGCGCATCTCGCTCGCCGCCCGCCGTACGGCCTTGACGATGTTCTGGTAACCGGTGCACCTGCACAGGTTGCCTTCCAGCCCCTCCCGGACCTCGTCCTCGGACGGGTCGGGGTTCTCCCTCAGCAGGTCGAGCGACGCCATGATCATGCCGGGCGTGCAGTAGCCGCACTGCAGCGCGTGCTCCTCGTGGAAGGCCCGCTGCATCGGGTGCGTGCCGCCTGGCGTCGACGGTTCGACGCCGAGCCCCTCGACGGTCGTCACGTCTTGGCCGTCGGCCTGGACGGCGAGCACGGAGCAGCTCTTCACGCTCATCCCGTCCATCAGGACGGTGCAGGCTCCGCAGTTGCTGGTGTCGCACCCGACCGGGGTCCCGACCTTTCCCAGCCGTTCGCGCAGATAGTGGACGAGAAGGAGGCGCGGCTCGACGTCGTCTTCGTACGTCGCTCCGTCGACCTCCATACGGATACGTGGCATGCGCTATCTCCCAGGGACGTCTCGGGGTGGACAGTGAGGGGCGTCCCTGGGAGGAGCGCGCTGATCCGGCCACGTCATCGGGGCCACCTCCGTGGAAGGCGACCCTCCGAACCTATGCCGGGGTTGAATGCCGTACTAGTCCCCGACGTCGCTTATTTACCGACGTCTGGGGGACTGATGGCCGCTAGTGCACGCGGAGCAGAACCGGCCAGGTCTTCGGCCCGACGATCCCGTCGTCGTCGACGCCGCCCCACCGCTGCATGGCCTTGACGGCCGACTCGGTCGTGTCGTCGAACTTCCCGGTCATGGTCACCTCGGGGTGGCTGCGCGCCAGGAGGAGCCCCTGCAGGGTCTCCACGTGCTCCCCGGAGTCGCCCTTGTTCAGCTCCGGCAGCTTCTTCACCATGTCCTCCGTCCAGTTGCCCCCGCCATACGCGGGCCGTCCGTAACCAGCGATGACACTGGAGCCCCTTACGCGGCGCCTCACCGAGTCGCTCGTGTTGCCCTCGATCGTCTGCAGCCGCCCGCCGCCGAGGACCTTCTCGACGACGCCGACATGGTCGATCGCGCCGATGCTGTTGGTGGCGCCCCAGTCGAAGAACACGATGTCGCCGGGCTTCGCCTGGTCGACGCTCGCGGTCGTCCCGCTGTGCCAGCTCCCGGCCTTCTTGAAGTCCTCCGCGTGGCTCACCGTGTAAGCGCGGTCTCCTCCCGGCAGGACGACGCTGGCGTTGCCGCTGTGCCGCGCCCAGTAGGTGATGGCCATGTCGCACCAGGGCGCGCTGAGGAACTCGCTTCCGTGCCTGGAGGCGTACTCCCGGGTGATGGTGTTCGGCCGGCCCGACATCCCGAGCGACTTGCGGGCCTCGGCGATCAACCCCGCGGCGCTCATGCCGGGCCCTCCTGCTCGGTGCCGTCCAGCTCGGGGTCGTCCTGGAGGGACTGACCCTGCCCGCGGAAGATCCCGTCGGCGTCGGGCTCCCCGTACAGCTCCCGGAGGACCTGCTCCTCGTCGGGTTCGGTGGCCCGGTGGACGTCCGGGTTCAGGTCCACCTCGTCCATGTGGGCCGCTTCCGCGGCGTCTGTTTCGCTCTGGGGGGTCACGTTGCTTCTCCGCAGCGTCGGACTGTCCGATCGGTCGGGAGCCTCCTCCGTTTCATAAGCGGCTCCGGGCCGACCGTAATGGGAACAACCCCACTTTCTCCGGATTTTGCGCGAAAACACGCGCTCGCTGGATTTCTACCGTTCACCAGCGAAGACGGCCGATCGGCCGGAGCGTGCCTTCCGTGGCCGATCCCTCGGAGGGGCGGAGGCCGAGGCGCCTCACGGTGGCGGCTGGGAACGTTCCATGGCGGAAGGGCGAAGCGGAGAGCGTGGCCAGGCAAAATGGGTGGTTCCGGGCGGGCTGTGGCGTTCTGAGCAGGGGATATTCGCCGTTTCCGGGGTAGGGGCCGCCTATGTTCTTCTTTTTCTCTTCTCGGCTGGGTTGCCTGGGGTCCTTGCTCGTGACCCTGGTGCTCACCTGGGTCGTTTACGTGTTCCTCAGCCGCTGAGCCCGCGACGGGGAGGCGAGGACCTGCCGGGGGTGGCCGGGCCCCCGGCGGACAGATTCCGGTCGACTCTGGGTGATCAGCTTGACAAGGTTCGGTTACCGAGTGTCTCCTTGTGTGCGTGACGAAGCGCGTGCTGACGGACAGCCCCGTGGCCCTGGGCCGCGTGGCCAGCGCGCTGTGTCCTTCGTGTTGTCGCTGATCCCCGTTCCGGGCGATCGCCGCTCTCGCTGACGATCCCTTTCCAGCCGGCACACCTGCACGAAGGACTTCCCGTGGACCTTTCCGTGGTTCCCGACCTCACCATGCGCGGTCAGGACGATCCGCACGGCCGCGCGGCCGCCGTCCGTCCCGCGACCGTCGGACAGCTCGCCGCCCGCGTCCGCGACCTCGCCGGCCGCCCCGCCGAGTGGTGGCGGCTCGTCCGTTTCGACGCCTCGGGGCCGGTGCACGTCCCGCTGGACGGCCAGACCTGGCTGACCACCTGGCCGCCCGACCACGGCGAGACGATCCGCGCCCAGGTCAGCACCCTGATCGCGGGCGAGCTGGCGGAAGTGACGATCACCGCGCGCGGCGTCACGGAGCGACCGCTGCGGGCCAACCGGGTCCGGGTGCACGGCGGCCCGCACGCGCTGACGAATCCGGGGCCGGCGTTCGCGGTCAGCCTGCACGCCGATGCAGGACGTCCTCGGGTCCTCCCGTCCACGTGACCACCAGCTTCCCCGAGCGCAGTGCGGCGCGTCCGTCGAGCCGGTCACGGGAGCCGTTCGCGCAGCTCAGCTTGATCCGGCCCTTCGCGTCCACGGTGCCGGTGCAAAAGCCCGGCTACGGGCTCGGCCGAACCGCTGCATCCGGCCGGCGAGGCGGCGAACACGTCCGGGTCATGGCAGGTCAGCCGGGGTCGCCGGTCAGGTAGGGGGAGGCGGCCTCGCGGCCGACGAGGGGGAGCAGCGCGAAATAGGTGAGGGACGGCAGCAGTGACGGCAACTCCTCCGCCTCGCCCGTCTCCATCTGGACGTGGATCGCGCTGTGGATGCCGCCCACGATCGCGTCCACCACCGGGATCGGGACGGACGCCAGGGACGGATCGGTGAAGAAGGAGCGGAACCGGGTGAGGTCGTCGATGCGCGCCTGCCTGACCTGCGGCCCCGCCGCGTTCACCTCCACCAGCGACGCCCGCGCGAACCGGGGCTCGCGGGCGAGGGCGGCGAGCAGCGTGCGCAGGCCCGCGTGGATCCCGTCCGGCCAGGACGGCGCGGCCTCGTAGGCCTCCGTCATGCGGCGGAGCAGGATGGCCATGCCGCGCTGGTAGGCGGCGAGGAAGCACTCGTCCAGGTCGGGGAAGTGCGCGTAGAACGTCTTCTTCGTGACGCCCGCGCCCTCGGTGACCGCGCTGATCGTCGTGTGCGCGAAGCCCCGCTCGGAGACGACGTGGACGAACGCGTCGATCAGCCGCTCGCGCTGGATCCCGGCGACGGTCTCGGGGGAGAGCCCGTGGCGGCCCGGCTTGATGGCGCGGCCCGGTCCAGCGCGGACCGGGAACCGGGCAGCGCGTCGGCGCAGCCCGTCTCCGGTGTCCCGGTCTTCCCCGCCATCGGCCCCCGATCCGTCACCTGCCGTCGAGGTCACGTTACTTGGCGCTCCCTGCGCGGGGGAGGCCCCGGGCCGTGCGGCGCGGGTCACAGCGGTCCCGCGGCGCCGGCGCGTCAGCGCAGGTGGCGGCGCCGGGAGCGGGTCAGCACCCGGACGGTCCCGACGAGCCCCAGCCCGATCAGCACGACCGGGACCATCGTGGTGACGGGCAGGACGTCCCCGTCCGTCAGGCCGTCCGCGAGGAACAGCCCGGCCAGGAAGAGGAAGAACACCCCCGTCACCGGCCCCGCCGGATCGAACCGGAACCGCTTCTGACCCGCCGCCTTCTTACCGGCCATCTCCCCGCCCGCCCTCATCCGCCGTGCCCCGTCTCGCCGTGCCCCGTCCCGCTCTGCCCCGTCTCGCCGTGACCCGTCACGCGGGCCTGCCCGCGCTCAGACACGGTGCACGTCCACGTCTCCGAGCTTCCCGCGGATCCGCAGGACGATCACCGGCGGGTTCGCGGCGCGCGCGTCCGCCGGTTCCAGGGTCCGCACGACCTTGGCGGCGGGCCCGCTCGTCGTCCGGTGGTCGACCCGCACGTCGCCGAGACCGATCCGCGCGTCCACCAGCACGCGGGCGGCGGGCGGCACCGTGACCTCCAGCCCCCCGAGCCCGACCTCGGCGTTGACCGTGACCTGCTGGCCGGCCGCGACCGGCAGGGCGGTGAGGTCGAGGTCGCCCTGCCCGACGCCCACCTTGTACACCCGGCCGAGTTGCGAGGTGTCGGTGGGACGCCAGTCGATCTCCCCGTACTCGGCGTTGCGCGGGACGTCGCCCGCGACCGCCGTGGTCAGCATGGCGAGGGTCAGCACGGTCCCGGCCGCCGCGAGGCCGCGCGTCCGGAACCAGCCGCCGACGACGAGGCCGAGCCCGAGGACGGCGAGCGCGGGCGCCATGACGATCAACCAGGAGTCGGGGGCGGGGTAGGGCCGGGCCACCGGGATCAGCGCCGCGCCGGCGGCCATCGCCGCGAGCAGCGCGATCGCCGTCACCGGCGATGTCCTGCCGCCGCCGTGCTGAGCCGGCGCGGTGCCACGGGGTACCGCGGCATCGGGCGTGTCCGCCCACGCGGCGGAGTACGCGGCGAGATCGATCATGCCCTCGGGCAGGCCGCCCGCCCCCGGCCGGGACGTCCCGTGCTCACCGGGAGATCCGTGCTCACCGAGAGGGACGTCCTTGTCGAGCGAGACGCCGCCGACGGACGCGGTCTGCGTCCGCGTCCACCTCGCGGAGGGCTGCGGGGCATGCCCGGTGATCCGTTCGGGGACGGTCCGCGCCGCGGACACCAGGTCGACGCCCCGCGAGTGCGCGACCAGCAGCACCAGCCCGAGTACCACCAGGGGCGCGATGGCGTCGGTGGGGACCCCGCCGAACAGGTTGAACGCGACGCCCACGCACATCAGCGCACCGAGGATCGTCAGGACGGCCTGCCCGTCGAACCACCGCTTGAGCCAGTGCTCGGCCAGCGACGACTCGCCCGGGCTCGCCGGCATCAGCAGCGCCGCCACGATGTAGAGGAAGATCCCCTGCCCTTGCGCGAGGACGAGGATCGCGAACCCGACGCGGAACACGACCGGGTCGATGCCGGTGTAGCGGGCGAGCCCCGTGCACACACCGGCGAGCACCTTCCGCTCGGCGTCCCGCGCAAGGCGCCGGTAGCCGCCCGCCGTCGACTCGCCGACCCCGTGCCCTCCGAGGCCCTGCGTTCCGAGGCCGTGCTCGCCCACGCCGGGCTCGCCCACGCCGGGCTCGCCCACGCCGGGCTCGCTCACGCCGGGCTCGCTCACGCCGGGCTCGCTCACGCCGGGCTCGCCCACGCCGGGCTCTCGCGAACCCGGCCCGCCGGCGGTGCGGCCGCGGGGGTCCTCGCTCTGGTCCTCTTTCTCGCCCATGCCGACCATGGTCGCCTGTCGCGCGTACGGCGCGGTATCGGGGACGTCCCTGATTCCGACCCTGAGACCGGCCCCGGGTGGGCCCCTGATGCGCATCATGTCCGGGCATGTGACGATCGATGACGTGGGAGAACCTTGGGAAGGGCGACGGTGAGCCAGGAGGCGGCGGGACGGCCGGCGGCGCCGCCGGGACCGGTCGGCGCGACACCCCTCGGGCCCGCCCGGCTGGAACGGGCGGCCGAAGGGCGGCTCGTCGCCGGAGTGTGCCGGGGCCTGGCCGAGCACCTCGGCGTGGACGTGTTCCTCGTGCGAGGCGCGTTCGTCCTGCTCACGATGGCGAGCGGGCTGGGCGTCGCCGCCTACGCCGCGCTCTGGATCCTCGTCCCCGTCCGGGAGAGGGCACCGGCCGAGGCGGGCGGGCGGCGGCGCGGCCGGGACTGGGGCCAGCTGCTCGCCTACGCGGCCGTCGCGTGCGGACTCGCGGCGCTGCCGTGGGGCGCGGCCGGAGTCGTCCGGTGGGCGCTGTGGCCGTTCATCGTCGGCGGCGTCGGCGCCGCGATCCTGTGGCAGCAGGCCGACCGCGACCAGCGGCAGCGCTGGACCCTGCCGCTGCGCCAGCGGTGGCTGCGCAGCCTGCTCGGCCTGCTCCTCGTCGTCGGCGGCATCGGCGGTTTCGTGGCGCAGAAGGTGGAGGCCGACCAGGCGCGGTCCGTCCTCATCGCGATGCTGATCATTCTCACCGGCGTCGCGGTGATCATGACGCCGTGGGTGGTGCGGCTCTGGCAGGACCTCGACGCCGAGCGGCAGGAGCGCGTCCGGTCCCAGGAGCGCGCCGAGCTGGCCGCGCACATCCACGACTCGGTCCTGCACACGCTGACCCTCATCCAGCGGAACGCGCACGACACCCGCGAGGTGCAGCGGCTCGCCCGGTCCCAGGAGCGGACGCTGCGGACATGGCTCTACCAGCCGCGCGCCGACCCCGACCAGACGTTCGCCGCCGCGATCAGGGAGGTGGCCGGAGAGGTCGAGGACGACCACAACGTCCCGATCGAGGTCGTCTGCGTGGGCGACTCGGCGCTGGACGAGCGGCTCGGCTCCGCGCTGCAGGCGGCGCGGGAGGCGATGGTGAACGCCGCCAAGTACGCGGAGGCGCCCTCGGTGTCGGTGTACGCCGAGGTGGAGGGCGACGAGATCGCCATCTTCGTCCGCGACCGGGGCAAGGGATTCGTTCTCGACCAGGTCCCGGAGGACCGGATGGGCGTCCGAGGGTCCATCATCGGACGTATGGAGCGCCACGGCGGCAAGGCCACCGTCCGCACCGCGCCGGGCGAGGGCACCGAGGTGCGCCTGGAGATCAGGAAGTCGTGAGCGCGGCCGCCGGGGCGTCCCCGAGGACAGGGCACGAGCGAGGCGTCGAGATGAGCGGGACGTGGACATGAGCGAGGCGTTGAAGAGGGTCGTGCTGGTCGACGACCACCAGATGTTCCGGACCGGCGTGAAGGCGGAGCTGGGCGGCGGCGTGGAGATCGTCGGGGAGGCCGGCGACGTCGACGAGGCGGTCGCGGTGATCCGCGGGGCGCAGCCGGACGTGGTGCTGCTGGACGTCCACCTGCCCGGCGGCGGCGGGATCGAGGTGCTGCGGCGGCTGCACGGCGCCGTCTCGTCCAAGTTCCTCGCGCTGTCGGTGTCGGACGCGGCGGAGGACGTGATCGGCGTCGTCCGGGGCGGGGCCCGCGGGTACGTCACCAAGACGATCTCCGGCCCCGAGCTGACGGACGCGATCGGCCGGGTCGCCGACGGGGACGCCGTGTTCTCGCCGCGTCTCGCTGGATTCGTCCTGGACGCGTTCGCCGCCTCGGACGTCCCGGCCGTCGACCCGGAACTGGACCAGATCACCCAGCGGGAGCGCGACGTGCTGCGGCTGATCGCGCGCGGCTACGCTTACAAGGAGATCGCCAAGGAGCTGTTCATCTCGGTGAAGACGGTGGAGACGCACGTCAGCAGCGTCCTGCGGAAACTCCAGCTGTCGAACCGGCACGAGCTGTCGCGCTGGGCCGCCGCCCGCCGTCTCGTCTGATGGCGCGGTGAGAACGTCCTCTACCGGGCTCGGAGTAAACGTTCTCACTGTAGTCGTGAGCGAATCGTAATCCTCGGCTGCCGTGCATCATGATCAGGGCCACCCCCCGGTGTGGAACAGTCGCTCGTCATGACATATCCCCCAACCGGGCCCCCGCCGCAGGGCCCTCAGGCCCCCTATCCGTCCCCGTCCCCGCCGATGCCGGGCGAGCACGGCCCCGGCTCCCCGTACGGATCCCGCGCCGACAAGACCAACGGGATGGCGATCGCCGCGTTCGTGACCGGCCTCCTCGGATGCTTCGGCATCGTCGGCCTCGTCCTCGGTGCCATCTCCCTCAACCAGATCGCGAAGAAGGGCGGCAAGGGCCGCGGCCTCGCGATCGCGGGGATCGTCCTGTCCTGCCTGTGGATCGTGGGCGGCATCGTCGGCTTCGTGCTGAGCGGGGACGGCTCGTCCGACGGCGCCGGGGCGACGCCCAAGGTCACCCAGACCAAGCCCAAGGAGGTGGACGCCAAGAAGATGAAGGTCGGCGACTGCATCAACGACAACTCGGGCGCCGCCAGCTCCGCGACCGAGGAACCGGTCGAGGTGGAGAGCGTCAAGATCGTCCCTTGCGCGGGGCCGCATGACGGCGAGGTGATGGCCGTCTTCCGGCTGAAGGGCTTCGTCATCCCGCCCGAGTCGCGGCTCCAGCAGCTCGCCTCGAACGGATGCAAGCTCCGCACGCAGGCGCGGATCCGGCGCGACCCGGCCGCGCGGGGCATCGCGAACTCCTACTACTACCCGACGGCCGACTCGTGGAAGTCCGGCGACCGCACCGTCACCTGCGTCGCCGTGGCCGCCGCCGACGGCAAGAAGCTCACCCGGCCCCTGCACCGCTGACGTTCCCGGCGCACGCTGGGCGGCCGGCCCGCCGCCCGGTCCGGGAGCGCGGCTCCCCGGTTCTGCGCACCCCGCCGATTTCCCTGCCGGTTTCCCCGAATCACAAGCCCCTTACGGGTGCACTCACGCCGCACGAACCCGCTCACGGCCCCGACGCGCGGAAGCCGTCGACGACCATGTCGGCGACGTGTTCGACGGTGGACACCCCCGTCTCCATCGTCGGGTTGCCGCTGCTGCACACCGCGATGAGGAAGTCGTGGTCGCGTCCGCTGACGCGGCCGATGCTGTTGACCGCCCAGCCGTGCCCCTGGAAGCGGAGCGGTACCCAGCCGTTCTTCAGCGCCACCCTCTCTCCCGGCCCGCCGCCGAGCTGATGCCCCACGCCTGCTCGTCCAGCACGGAACCCATCAGGCCGAGGACGTAGCGGCGTCCGCGCGCCTTCAACGGGCTCCCGTCCGACACCAGGTTCGTCAGCAGGCGCACCTGGTCGGTGGGGCTCGTCACGGACGAACCCCACGAGGTGGGGAACGGTTTCGTGTGCTTCAGCCCGAAGGCCCTGTTCGCCCTGGTGACGCCGGGACCGTACCCGGCCTCGGCGTACAGGGCGTTCGCCGCCGCGTTGTCGCTCTCCCGGATCATCGTTCCGGCCAGCGCCCGCTCCGTGCCGGTCAGCCCCCGCCCGTCGCGCTGCCGCCGCAGGAGGAGGCTCGCCAGGATGTCGACCTTCATGATGCTGGCGGTGACGAACCGGCCGTCCGCGTTCTCGCCGAACGACCGCCCCGTCCGCAGGTCCGTCACCATCACCCCCGCCCTGCCCGGACGTTTCCGGATATAGGCCCGCAGGTCCCGGCGCAGCGCCTCGGAGTCGAACGGGCGGAGCGCCAGCCGGACCGTGGACACGTCCCGTCCCGCCGCCGCGGACTCTCCCGCGCTCGCGACGACCCGGCGCCCACGCGGCTCCCCGTCCGCCATGAACCAGTAGGCGGCCGACCCCGCCCCGCCGCCCGCCACCAGAGCGAGCACGATCAGATGACGCCGCATCGATTCCCCCGAATGTCATGCGACCCGAAACCAACGTCCGACCCGAACCGGCGAGCGCCCAAGCCGAGCGCACGCACCCCCGCGCCGCGCCCCCACGCGCACGCGTGACCTGCCGGCCCCGTGCGTGACCCACCGGCCGTGCATCACTCACCGGCCGCTCATCACCTGGCGGGCGTGCATTCACCGGACGGCCCCGCACGGCTCCCCAGCCGTGCGTGACCCCCTGGCCGTGCATGACCTGATGGACGCGTAACGGCCCACTGGGCGTGCATGACCTGGCGGCGTGCACGACTCCGCGGGTGGTGCTTCACCCGGCGGGCGCGCATGTCCCGGCGGCCGTGCGCGCCCGGGTGCGGGCGGGGCCTAGAGGGCGCCCGGTAGGCGGGCTGGGCAGCCCGGTTCGCAGCGCTCGGAATGCCGCGCCACCCGGCGTGCGTAGGTGTCGAGCCGGCGGCGCAGGACGGCGCTGGTGAGCGGTCCGGTGCCCGGGAAGCCGTCCACCTCGCCGCGCCAGCGGATCAGCGTTCCCGCGAAGTGCGGCTCCAGCGTGACGTCCGCCCGAAGGCGCCGCTCCGGGTGGCCGGCCAGCGCGATGTAGCCGTAGTGGCGTGGCGGATCCCAGGCCACGACCTCCTCGCGCCACGACCGGACGTACCGGACGGCCCCGAGCCCGTTCGGGTGCTCCTGACCGGCGGTCTCCCGCCGCACCCTGGTCCAGAAACCGCCCCACTCGTCCCATGCCTCCGGCACGCACAGGTGCTTGAAGATCACCTCAGGCGCGGCGGCGGATGTGGCGGTGGCCTCGATCTCACGCGGCATGACGACCCCCCGAGTTCTGTCACAAGGGGGTACATGCCCGCTCGGAGGCCGATTACGGCTTGTAAGAGACTGTATTTGCTGCGTGACCGATACTTGGGCGACCTGGCCGCTCCGGTGCGCCCTCGCGAGGGCGCCTTTTGCCTCGCGGTCGGGTGTCCGCGCGAGCGGCGGGGCTCAGGCGGTGTCGATGACCTGGAACGACTCGGCGAGACGTCCCTCGGGCAGCCCCGCGGCGGCGGCGTTGCCCCCGAGCCAGCCGCGCAGCATCTCCAGCAGGCCGTCCCCCATGTGCGCGGTCTGGCTGGCGTGCGCCCGCAGCGCGTTCACCTTCCGGTCGAACCGGTCGGTGATGTCCACGTAGTGGTCGACGACGGGGCCGCCGGACAGCCACACCTCCCGCGCCGTCCACGCCTCCAGGCCCTCGTCGGCGAGCAGTTCCGGGAACGCGTAGGGATTGCGGGCGTCGGGGTAGACGGCGTCGAGCGCGGCCGCCCCGACCGCCCGGTGGTCGGGGTGGCTGGGGTAGATCCGCTCGTAGTTGCGCTCGGGACTCGGCATCAGCACCCGGTCCGGGCGCACCTGCCGGATGACGCGGGCGATGTCGCGGCGCAGATCGAAGCTCACCTCGACCCGCCCGTCCGGGTAGCCGAGGAACCGGACGTCGCTCACCCCGACGCACTTGGCCGCGGCGCGCTGCTCCTCACGGCGCAGCTCGGCCATCTCCTCGCGGGTGACGCCGTCGTCGAAGCCGCCCGCGTCGCCGTCGGTGACCATGAGGTAGGCGACCTCGATGCCGCGATCCGTCCAGCCCGCCACCGTTCCGGCCGCGCCGAAGTCGACGTCGTCGGGATGGGCCATCACGGCGAGGATCCGCTGCACTTCGCTGTCGTCCAGAAGGTTGGTCACATCTTCAACAATAAGGTCGGACATCGGTTCCGGCATACCCGGATATCGTGCTTTCAGCGAACGTTCCGGGTGCGTCGGACGGCCGCGCGCCCGCACCGGGGGCCGGGGGCGAAGGCAGGCGGGATGCGCGCCCTGCTCAGAAGGTGAGGAGGGCCGACAGCAGGCGCTCCTGGAACCGCGCGACGTCGCTGCCGACGGCCACCTTCACCGGGCGGCGGGTGTCCTCGGCGGGCAGCGACCGGGCGTCCCACACGGTCGTGCCCCGCGTCAGCTCGCCCCGCAGCTCCACCCGCACCGGACGCTGGACGTACTCGCCCAGGTCCGGGTCGACGACCAGCATCGCCGCGAGGGCGTCGTGGATCACCGCGCCCCGGCGCTTCAGGGTGGGCGTGTAGGCGTCCGCGTAGAACTCCAGGATGCTCGCGGCGAACCGGGCGACGGGGGTGTCGTGCGCGGCCAGCCGGTCCAGCCAGTCGTCGTGGACGGCGGTCGGGTGCGTGGCGTCCAGCGGCACCAGGACGATCGGCCAGTCCGCCGCGAACACCAGGTCGGCGGCCTCGGGGTCGTGCCAGATGTTCGCCTCGGCGTGCGTGGTGATGTTGCCGGGGTGGTCGAACGCGCCGCCCATCACCACGACCTCGCGGATCAGCGACGGCAGTTCGCCGTCCAGCAGCAGCGCCGAGCCGAGGTTGGTCAGCGGGCCGGTCGCGAGCAGGGTCAGCTCGCCGGGCATCGCGCGGGCCAGCCGGACGATCTGCGCGGCGGCGGGCTCGGCGACCGGGCGTCCCGCGGGCTCGGGAAGGCGCGTGTCGCCGAGGCCGTCGGTGCCGTGCCAGTCCAGCGCGTAGTGGACGTCCTGCGCCATCGGCCGGGCGGCGCCGACCGCGACCGGCACCACCGGACCGTCCGCCTCCCGCCCGCCCGAGTGGATTCCCGCGGCCTCCAGCACGCGCAGCGTGTTCAGCGCGCCGGTCATCGGGTCGATGTTGCCGTGCACCGTGCCGACCGCCGCCAGCTCCGCCTCCCCCGCCTGGACCAGCGAGGCCAGGTAGAGCAGCGTCATCGCGTCGTCGATGCCGGTGTCGCAGTCGTAAAGAATCTTCGGTGCCTTCGTCACGGAGGCAACCTATGCGGGCGCGGACCGTCCGGGCACCCCCCCGAATCGCATGATCGGCGATTGGGTCTGGGACGGGACGCTCCGCCGGGGTAGAGCTGAGACATGCGCAAACTCATCAACGCTCCGGCGGACGTGGTGTCCGACGCCCTGCGCGGACTGGCCGCCGCACACCCGTCGTTGAAGGTCGACCCGGGAAACGGGACCGTCATACGGGGGGACGCCCCGCGCACCGGGAAGGTCGCCCTGGTCTCGGGCGGCGGATCCGGTCACGAACCCCTGCACGCCGGCTTCGTCGGCCACGGGATGCTGGACGCGGCCTGCTGCGGCGAGGTCTTCACCTCTCCCGTCCCCGACCAGATCATCGCCGCGACGATGGCGGTGGACGGCGGCGCCGGCGTGCTGCACCTGGTGAAGAACTACACCGGCGACGTCATGAACTTCCAGATGGCCGCCGAACTCGCCGAGGACGAGGACATCGAGGTCGTGTCCGTCATCGTCGACGACGACGTCGCGGTGGAGGACAGCACGTTCACCGCCGGCCGGCGCGGCACCGGCGCCACCCTGTTCGCCGAGAAGATCGCCGGGGCGCTCGCCGAGGAGGGCGGGTCCCTCGCGGACGTGGCGGCCGTGGCGCGGGAGGTGAACGAGCGCAGCAGGTCGTTCGGCGTGGCGCTGTCGTCCTGCACGGTCCCGGCGGCCGGGACGCCGACGTTCGACCTGGGCGAGGACGAGATGGAGCTCGGCATCGGCATCCACGGCGAGCCCGGCCGCGAACGCGTCGGGGTCGGCACCGCCGCGCAGATCGTGGACGCCGCCCTCAGCGCGATCGACGCGGACATGCCGCTGTCGGGTTCGGAGCTGCTCGTGCTGGTCAACGGGATGGGCGGCACCCCGCTGATCGAGCAGTACGTCGCCTACGCGGCCGCGGCCGAATGGCTGGAGGGGCACGGCGCGACCGTCGTCCGCCGCCTGGTCGGGCCGTACGTGACCAGTCTGGAGATGGCGGGCTGCATGATCAGCGTGTGCCGGGTGACGCCCGAGCTGATCCGCCTGTGGGACGCGCCCGTCGAGACTCCGGGGCTGCGGTGGGGCCGATGAGCGCGGGTCCGATGGACGCGGGGGACTTCGCGGCCTGGATCAGGCTTACGGCCGAACGGGTGTCCGCCGACGCCGAGCGGCTGACCCGGCTCGACGCGGCGATCGGCGACGGCGACCACGGCCTCAACCTCGACCGGGGCTTTCGCGCGGCCGTGGAGGCGCTCCCCGGGGACGTGCCGCCGGGCAAGGTGCTGATCGCCGCAGGTCGGGCCGTCGTGTCGAAGACCGGCGGCGCGTCCGGCCCCCTCTACGGGACGGCGCTGCGCCGCGCGGGCAAGGTGCTCGGCGACGCCGCCGATGTGGACGCCGCCGCGCTCGGCGCCGCGCTCCGGGCCGCCCTTGGGGGCGTCCAGGATCTCGGGAAGGCCGCCGAGGGCGACAAGACGATGGTCGACGCGCTGGCTCCGGCCGTCGCGGCGTACGAGGCGGCCCTGGCGGACGGCTCCGGCCTCGCCGGATGCGCGCGGGCCGCCGCCGAGGCCGCCGCGAAGGGCGCGGAAGGCACCGTCCCGATGCGGGCGCGCAAGGGCCGGGCCAGCTACCTGGGCGAGCGCAGCGAGGGACACATGGACCCCGGCGCCTCGTCCACCGCACTGCTGCTCGAAACCCTCGCCGATGTCGCGGGATCCGGCGCCGCGGGGGAGGGGTGACATGGTCGGGATCGTCATCATCTCCCACAGCCGGACGCTCGCCGAAGGCGTCGCCGAGGTCGCCCGCGCCATGGGCGTCGGCAAGGCCGTCGTCGAACCCGCCGGCGGCGACTCCGAAGGACGCCTCGGGACGAGCATCGACCTCGTCGAGCAGGCGGTCGCCGCGGCGGACGGCGGCGACGGGGTCGTGCTGCTCGCGGACCTCGGCAGCTCCGTGCTGACCGCCAAGATGCTCATCGAGGACGCCGAGGGCGAGGACGTGCTGCTCGCGGACGCCCCGCTGGTCGAGGGCGCGGTGGCCGCCGCGTCCATGGCCGCGACCGGCGCGGACCTCGCCGCCGTCCACGCCGCGGCCGAATCCGCCCGCGACCACCGCAAGACGAACTGACCTCCGCGCCCCGGGCCGCCAGCGGCCCCGGCCGCCATGACGCGGCCCCGGCCGCCCGCGGGCAGTACAGCTAGGGGGTGGCGTCGGGGCCTTCGAGGAGGGTGCCGAGGACGGAGGCGACTCCCGTGGTCGGGTCGCCTCGTACCTCGAAGACGCGCGACTCCCCCGCCGCCCCGTACTCCTCCGCCCCGTCCCCGGAGACCGTGATGCGGTACGCGGGCAGGTCGGCGCCGATCTCGCCCGGCTCGCCGCGGGCGTGCGCGGCGGCCAGCGCGTCCACGGCCTCGCGGACGCGGCCGGCCTGCCCGGCGGGGAGGGCCGCGGTGTCGTACTGCGCGACGACCGCGCTGCGCCCGCTGAAACCGCCGGTGCTCTCGATCGTCACGCGCATGCCGCGCACCTCCCCGTCGACTCGCCTGCTCTCTCGCTACCCGCCTGCGCGGGTCGCTACCTCCCTGCTCGGTGGGCGGTGCTACTTGCTGAACGCGCTGCGCAGCTCGTCCAGTTGGCTGCGGAGGATGTCGTCGTCCTCCAGCGAGCCGCCCTGGGCCAGCTTCTCCGCGGAGATGGCCTGGTACTCGGGCATCTGCATCGTCCCGCAGCAGCGCGACCTGTCCTGGGCGGCCAGCAGGCTCGCCGAGTTCTCGTCGTGCGGCTCGACCTCGGTGACGTCCTGACCGTCTCCGGTGTAGGCGGCCTCGGTCATCGCCATCCGCCCGCTCATCAGGTCGCGCAGCGGCGTCGCCGCCGTCGTGATCTCCCGGACGGCGAACCGGTTGCGGATGAACGTCCGGTAGACGGCCGGGTCGCCGCGGGTCGCCGAGGCCTGCAGCATCTTGTTCGCCACGTCCACGTACCGGGCGCCGGTCGCGGGGGACGCGACGATCGCGTCGAACACGAGTCTGCACAGCGCGGACGCCGTCTCGATCAGCACGATCGTGGCGTCCTTCGTGCGCTGCTGCCGGCTCAGCTCGAAGGTGTAGACGTCGGCGAGGATGTCGTAGATCGCGCCGGTGAACACCTGCGAGATCGAGTGCACCTCGTTGCCGACCTCGCTGAGCTTGAGGTCGTTGTCGGCGTTGCGGAGCCCGGCCGGCATGCCGAGCGCCTTGCCGAACTGCTCGGCCAGGTCCGCCAGGAACGACCTGTCGTGCAGGTTCGCCTTGGTGAGCGAGACGAGCGCCTCCGCCTGGTCCGGTTGGGCCAGGGCCAGGAAGATCGCCGTGATGTCGCCGAACGCCTCGTGCAGGCCGCCGGTCTGCGGCGGGGCGTCCGCCGACAGCCAGCCGGGCTTGAGCCCGTCCAGGATCGCGTGGCCCGTCTCGTGCGCGACGATGTCGAGGGACTGGCACGTGAAGAGGACGTTCGACGTGGGCTGCCCCTTCGGCGTGAAGAAGAGGAACTTCAACGCCTTGGCCGTTCGCGTGTAGAACGCGTTCGCGCCCTCGGCGGCGTGCGGGAACACGGTGATGCGCTCGGTGTTGCCCCCGACGTTCCACGCGAACGGGATCGGAACTCCGCCGTTGTGCCGCTCGTACATGGCCATCGTCTCCCGGACGACGGCGAACGTGTGCGCGCAGTCGAACTGCGGGGTTCCGGGGGTGAAGATGAAGTCGCCGCTGATGTTGCGCGCGACCGGGGTGACGCCCTGCAACTCGGTCTGGACGCGCACGTCCATAGGGCCGTTCAGCACCACCGTCGGGAGGTAGGTCAGCCGCGCGCCCAGTTCGGCGACCGACGGGTCCTGCTTGTAGATCAGGAATCTGTGGCCGGGCTGTTCCGGAACCGGAACCGGCACCGGCCGCGGGACGGACTGCGGAAGCGGCGGAGCCGCCGCCTGCGATGCCCGTCCCGGCCACTGCGCGGGTATCACGACCTCGGCGTCCAGTTGCGTCTGGAGCTCTTGCGGATGGGTCATTGAAGCCACCTCCCCTGTGACAGTGCGCGAGTCCCTGCTGACTCTGCGCCGCTGTACGCGGACATGCGGGGATGCAATACGGAGCACTTGCACTCCGAGAACGGGCCGGGGCCCGACCGGTATCCGCTTCGTCTCCAACGTCCGCCGGAACGTGAGATCGAGTCAACCCACCGTGTCCAAAAGGCACCCCATCTGTCCACATGCTGCCGCCGGACCCCCGATCAAGGTGACCGGGGGTGTCCGCCGGGCGCCGGGCGAGGGCCGCGCAGGGGGTCGTCCCGAGCGCGGGCGGGCGGGGACGGGACACCCCGGCTCGGCGGACGCGCCGAAAACGTCCGTGCGGCGCCGTAGACTCGCACGTGATGTCGAAGACCGAAGCTCACCCCTTGCTGGACGGCCTCAACCCGCAGCAGCGCGCCGCCGTCGTGCACTCCGGCAGCCCCCTGCTGATCGTCGCCGGCGCAGGCTCGGGCAAGACCCGGGTGCTCACCCACCGCATCGCCCACCTGCTCGGCGAGCGGGAGGTGCACCCCGGCCAGATCCTCGCGATCACCTTCACCAACAAGGCCGCCGCCGAGATGAAGGAGCGGGTGGACGCCCTCGTCGGGCCGCGCTCGCGGGCCATGTGGGTGATGACGTTCCACTCCGCGTGCGTCCGGATCCTGCGCCGCGAGGCCAAGCGCCTCGGCTTCCCCACGAGCTTCTCGATCTACGACCAGGCCGACGCCAACCGGCTGATGGCGCTCGTGTGCCGCGAGCTCGACCTCGACCCCAAGCGCTACCCGCCGAAGTCGTTCGGCGCCCAGGTCTCCAACCTGAAGAACGAGCTGATCGACTACGAGACGTTCAAGGCGCGGGCGTCCACGCACATGGAGCAGACGCTCGCCGAGGCCTACGAGATGTACCAGGCGCGGCTCCAGCAGTCCGGCGCCATGGACTTCGACGACCTGATCATGATGACGGTCAACCTGCTGCAGGTGTTCCCGGAGGCCGCCGAGCACTACCGGCGCCGCTTCCGGCACGTCCTGGTGGACGAGTACCAGGACACCAACCACGCGCAGTACGAGCTCGTCCGCGAGCTGACCGCGCCCGTGGAGGGCGTCGGGCCCGCCGAGCTGTGCGTCGTCGGCGACGCCGACCAGTCGATCTACGCGTTCCGCGGGGCGACCATCCGCAACATCCTCGAGTTCGAGCGCGACTACAGCGACGCCACCACGATCCTGCTGGAGCAGAACTACCGCTCCACCCAGACGATCCTGTCCGCCGCCAACGCCGTCATCGAGCGCAACGCCGACCGCAAGCCCAAGAAGCTCTGGTCCGACCAGGGCGAGGGCCACAAGATCATCGGCTATGTGGCCGACAACGAGCACGACGAGGCCGCGTTCGTCGCCCGCGAGGTCGACCGGCTCACCGACGACGGCGACGCCCGCCCCGGCGAGGTCGCCATCTTCTACCGCACCAACGCGCAGTCCCGTGTCTTCGAAGAGGTCTTCATCCGGGTCGGGCTGCCGTACAAGGTCGTCGGCGGCGTCCGGTTCTACGAGCGCAAGGAGATCCGCGACGCGCTCGCCTACCTGCGCTGCCTCGCCAACCCCGAGGACGCCGTCTCCCTGCGCCGCATCCTGAACGTCCCCAAGCGGGGCATCGGCGACCGCGCCGAGGCCTGCGTCGAGGCGTACGCGTCCCGCGAGCGCATCTCGTTCTGGCAGGCCCTCCGGACGCCCGAGGACGTCCCCGGCATGGCGACCCGCTCGCTCAACGCCGTCCGCGACTTCGTCGCCCTGCTGGACGAGCTGCGCGCCGCCGCCGAGTCGCTCACCCCCGCCGACCTGGTCGCCGAGGTGCTGAAGGCCAGCGGTTACCTCGCCGAGCTCCAGGCGTCCAAGGACCCGCAGGACGAGACCCGCATCGAGAACCTCCAGGAACTCGAAGCCGTCGCCCGCGAATTCGAAGAGCGCCTCGACGGCGAGTCCGCCGAGGGCCGCCTCCCCGAATTCCTGGAACAGGTCGCCCTGGTCGCCGACGCCGACTCCATTCCCGGGGGCGCGAAGGGCGGGCCCGTCCCGCCGGGCGAGCAGCCCGAGGAAAGCGAGCACGGCGTCGTCACCCTGATGACGCTGCACACCGCGAAGGGCCTCGAATTTCCGGTCGTCTTCCTCACCGGCATGGAGGACGGCGTCTTCCCGCACCTGCGCGCCATGAGCAACCCCAAGGAACTCGAAGAGGAACGCCGCCTCGCCTACGTCGGCATCACGCGCGCCCGGCAACGCCTCTACGTCTCCCGGGCCACGATGCGCAGCTCGTGGGGAGCGCCGCAGGTCAACCCGCCGTCCCGCTTCCTCGGTGAGGTCCCGACGACCCTCGTCGAATGGGAACGCGAGGCTTCCTCCACGTCCGGCTCCGCCATGTCGCGGATGGCGGGACGCCCGGGAACCCGCTCACCGGGCAACCGTCCCGTCCCGTCCTTGTCCCCAGGCGACAAGGTCACCCACGACGCCTTCGGACTGGGCACCGTCGTCTCCGTCTACGACAATGGCGAGAAGGCCAGCGTGGATTTCGGCGGCGACTACGGCGTCCGCACCCTGGTCCTCCGCTTCGCCACCATCGAAAAGCTCTGACCGCACACCGCCGGTGCCCGGCCCGCGGCCCTCGGGCACGACCGGAACCGATGAGTTCTGGCGGTGGCACTGGTCGAACCTGGTGAGCGCCATGTCCGTCAGGCCGTCGAAGGAGTCCCAGAATGCGGAACATCACTGCAGGGTTGTTCATCTCGCTCGACGGAGTCGTCGAAGACCCGCAGGACTGGCATTTCCCGTACTTCAACGAGGAGATGGGTCAGGCCGTCGAGGCCCAGATGGGGTCGGCCGACACACTCCTGCTCGGTCGCAGGACCTACGACAGCTTCGCGGGGGCGTGGCCGGACCGCGAGAAGGCCGGCGGCGAGGACGCCGGCTTCGCCAAGAAGCTCGGAGACGCCCGCAAGATCGTGGTGTCCGGCCAGGACCTCGACTTCACCTGGCGCAACTCCGAACGGCTCCAGGGCGACCTCATCGAGGCCGTGACCGCGCTGAAGAGCGAACCGTCCACGTCCGACATCGCGATGAGCGGTTCGGTCTCGGTCGTCCGCCGGCTTCTGGCGGCAGGTCTCCTCGACGAGTTGCACCTGCTGGTCCACCCGATCGCCGTGCGCAAGGGCATGCGGCTGTTCGAGGACGCCGATGCGCCGCTGCCGCTGAAGCTCATCTCCTCCAAGACCTTCGCAACCGGTGTCGTCCACCTCGTCTACCGCCTTGATGACGAGGCGCCGGACGGCGACTACGAGAAGGCCAAGGCGAGCCTTTCCCAATCCGGCGACGACTAGTGTTCCGCGCCCGAATGCCGCCCTGTCGATCCGTGCTGGGCGGATGGCGGGGACGAGGTGGCCGAAGGCGCTGATTCTCCAGGTCACAGCCGGTGCTGCGAGTCCTGTCAGCGTTGCTCTGCGCGGAAGGTGCGGCGGTAGGCGCCCGGTGTCGTGCCCAGGATGGTGAGGAAGCGCCTGCGCAGGTTGGTGGCCGAGGAGAGTCCGACGCGACGGGCGATGGTGTCCAGGGGCAGGTCGGAGGACTCCAGTAGGTCTTGAGCCGCGGCGATTCGTCGGGTGAGCAGCCACTGTCCCGGGCTGGTGCCGAGTTGCTCGGAGAACCGGCGGGCGAGGGTGCGCGTGGAGACGCGCTCGTGTGCGGCCATGGTCTCGATGGTCACCGGCTCGCCGAGCCGCTCGGTGATCCAGTCCAGCAACGGCGCCAGCGTGCCGTCGATCTGGGCGGGGTGCGGCGGCGCCGAGTACTGCAGTTGGCCTCCCTCGCGGTGGGGCGGCATGACCATGGTCCTTGCGACCTGGGCGGCGTACCGGGCGCCCAGGTCGGTGCGGATCAGGTGCATGCACAGGTCGATGCCGGCTCCGGCGCCGGCGCTGGTGGCCACGTCACCGTGGTCCACGTACAGCACGTCCGGGTCGACCTGGACGTGCGGGAAGTGCGCGGCGAGCTCGTCCGCCAGGGCCCAGTGGGTGGTCGCCTTCCGTCCGTCCAGCAGACCGGCGTGCGCCAGGGCGAAGGCGCCGGAGCAGATGCTGACCACTCGGGTGCCGCGGGAGTGCGCGCGGCGGAGGGCCTGGACGACCGCGGGGGACGGTGGCCTCTCAGCGGGCAGCCAACCCGGGACGACCACGGTGTCGGCCTCGTCGAGCGCGTCCAGCCCGGCGGTGACGAGCATGTCGTACCCGGCCAGCGTCGCGACGGGGCCGGGCCGCTCCGTGCACACGCCGAAGGTGTACCGGACCGGGAGCCCGGCTCGCTCGACCCCGAACATCTGGGCCGCACAGCCGAGCTCGAAGGTCGATTGCGGTGGACGCACGAGAGCCGCGACGCGATGCATGGCATGAAAGTACCGGATCATGTCTTTCCTGACACTCGGCCGGCTGGGGCGCCGGCCGTCAGGCTGGTCTCATGACGACAGAACAGAGCGCGCCCGGCTATGCGTGGTCCAACGTTCAGGACGCCCCCGTCCGTGAACTCTTCCCGGGCATCCGCCTGCGGCCGCTGTGGAGCGGGGACGCCGGCGCGAAGGCCTTCGTCCTGCAGATGGACCCGAACACGTGCTGGGAGGGAGTCGACGTCCACGAACCGGGCCCTGAGGAGGTCTTCGTGGTCTCCGGAACCTTCAACGACGGCGACCGGGACTACCCGGCCGGATCGTTCATCCACGCCCCCGCGGGCTCATCCCACGTCCCGCAGACGTCGACCGGCTGCACGCTGTTCCTCTTCTACCCGGAAGGCTGACTTCACCCGAGGCGTGCCGGCCGAACGTCTCCGGCACATCAGGCGAGGTGCATGCTTCGGCGGGCGTCTTCGACGGCGTGGAAGGCGGGGTCGCTCAGCAGGGATCTCCAGGTGACGAACAGGTCCAGAAGACCCGTGATCTGGGATCTCTCCAGGGCGGCCGTGCGCACGACGTCCAGTTCGTTGGCGACCGTGAGTTCGGCGAGGTCCCGGCGCTGACCTGGTGAGGCGGGAGACGACAGGCCGGTGAAGCGGTCGGCCACGGCGCCGTCGGGCCGGTGCAGGGAAGGGTAGGTGCGGGCGCGGTCGCAACTGGCGTACAGGTAGACGAGGTCCTCGGCTTCGGTCCCGATGACCACGCTCAGTTCCTCGCGCCGGTGAATGGAGCCGAGCGCGACGGGGAAACCGTCGGTTCCGTAGAAGGCGTGGCACAGTCCCGCAAGGCGAAGTGCGCGCCGCGCGCCCCAGGAGTCCAGCAGAGCGTGCACCCGGTGAAGGTGCTCCATGAGAGTGCCACCGGGATGCCGAATCACGTCGGCGCGTTCGGCGCGCAGCAGTTCGGTGGCGTCGGCCTCGCCGTCCAAGCGGTCGTCCTGTTCTGCCGTCACGGCCGCTCCTTCGTCGCCAGGCTCCGTCCCCGGGGCTCCGTGGACAGGCTGCGCGCTGGAACAGACCCTCGTCAATCCAGGGGTTGGCTTCGCTCTATCCAAGGTTGAGCTTGGGTGGAGAACCGCCGGCCGTGATCACCAGTGGGCCCGCTCCGGCCCTTGCCGGAGGAGGTGAGGTAAAGACCTTTCGACTGGCTGTTGGGCGTTTCGGGCGGTAGTCGGGGTATCGGTGCGGCTGGTTGCTGGACGGTCCTTATGTCGCCGGGCGGCGCGGTCGTCCCGGCCATCGTGTCCACAGGAGCGCTACGGGGGTTCGAGCATGGGATTCGTCACCACTCGCGACGGCAACGAGATCTTCTACAAGGACTGGGGCAGCGGGCACACCGTGGTCTTCATCCACGGCTGGCCGCTCAACGCCGACGCGTGGGAGGACCAGCTGAAGATGGTGGCCGACAACGGCTACCGCGGCATCGCCCACGACCGCCGGGGGCACGGACGCTCCAGCCAGCCCTTCAACGGCTACGACTTCGACACCTTCGCCGATGACCTGAACGACCTGATCAACCGGCTCGACCTGCGGGACGTCACGCTGGTCGCGCACTCGATGGGCGGCGGCGAGCTGGCCCGCTACATCGGGCGCCACGGCACCGGGCGGGTCCGCAAGGCCGTCCTGCTGTCTGCGATCACGCCGCTCATGCTCCAGACCGAGGACAACCCCGAGGGCGTGCCCCAGCAGGCGTTCGAGGAGATCAAGAACGGCATCCTGCGCGAACGCTCGCAGTACTGGAAGGACGCCTCGGAGGCGTTCTTCTCCGCGAACCGTCCGGGCGCCAAGGCCACCCAGGGCAACCGCGACGCGTTCTGGTTCATGGGCATGCAGGAGACCATCCAGGCCGGCGTGAAGTGCGTGGACGCCTTCGCCCGCACCGACTTCCACGAGGATCTGCGCAAGTTCGACATCCCGACGCTGATCGTGCACGGCGACGACGACCAGATCGTGCCGATCGACGCGACCGCCCGCAAGGGCGCCAAGATCATTCCAAATGCCGTCCTGAAGGTCTACGAGGGGTCCTCGCACGGCATCGCCCTCGTTCCGGGCGACAAGGAGAGGTTCAACGCCGACCTTCTGGACTTCCTGAAGAACTGAGCCCTCCGGCCGGCCCGCTCATGCGGGGTGGTGGGCGCCCGGGGTGTGGCCGAAGGCTCGGCGGAAGACGTCGATGAAGCTGCTGGCGGACGACCAGCCGCACCGGTGGGCGACGGTGGTCACCGGTGTGTTCTCGGCCAGGAGGATCAGGGCGTGGTAGAGGCGCAGTTGGGTGCGCCATTGCGGGAACGTCATCCCGAGGTCGCTCCTGAAGAGCCGCGACAGGGTGCGGTCGCTCGCGCCGATCTCCCTGCCCAGTTCGGCGAGCGTCCGGTCGTCGGCGGGATCGGCGTGCAGGATGTCGCACAGCGCCCTGAGGTGCGGGACGGTCGGGGCGGGGAGATGCAGCGGCTGCTGGGACGAGACGCGCAGCTGGTCCAGCAGGACGGCGCGCAGCCGGGCCCTGGCGGGGGTTCCGTCGTCCGGGTCGCGGGTGTAGGCGAGGATCAGTTCGCGCAGCAGGGGGCTGACGCCGAGCACCGCGGGCTCGTCCAGCCCGAGCGGGTTCTCGGTCGAGGGCAGGCCGACCAGGTGCAGTTCGAGTTCGCCGTGGGCCTGGTGGGCGTGGACGGCCCCGGCCGGTATCCAGATGGCGCGGTCGGCGGGCGCCACCCAGGAGCCCGCGCCGGTGGTGACGGCCACCACGCCCCGTCCGGCGTAGGTGATCTGGTGGTCGTCGTGGCGGTGGGCGTCGATGGCGGCGCCCGGCGCGAGCGAGCGCGCTCGGGTCGGTGCGGTCGACTGATGGCGGGTTTCCTGCATTGGTTGGCAGATTATCGGAAGTCCGACACGGGTCCGCGACGCGAGCATGAGGGACGTGTCGACCAGTTCACGAGAAGCGACGAGTTCACCAGGAGCGGGGTCGGTCTTCCTGCTGTCCGCCGGGCATGCGTGCGTGGACGTCTACCAGGGGTCCGTGACGGCGCTCGTCCCGTTCTTCGTGGCCGAGCGCGCCTACACCTACGCCGCCGCCTCGGGCATCGTGCTCGCCGCGTCGCTGCTGTCCTCGGTGGCGCAGCCGCTGTTCGGGGCGCTCACCGACCGGTGGGCGATGCCCTGGTTGCTCCCGCTGAGCACGCTTCTGGCGGGGGTGGGGATCGCCCTCAGCGGCCTCAGCGGCGACTACGCCCTCACCCTGGCGTTCGTGGCGGTCTCCGGTATCGGGGTCGCGGCCTACCACCCCGAGTCGGCCCGGGTCGCCCGGAAGGCGAGCAAGGGAAGCCACACGGCGATGAGCTGGTTCTCCGTCGGCGGCAACATCGGGTTCGCGCTCGCGCCGCTCCTGGTGGCGGCGGCCGTCGCGACCGGCGGCGGCCTGCGGTGCACGCCGTTCCTCGTGGTGCCTGCGCTCGCGGGCAGCGTCGTCTGCCTGCCCGTCCTGCGCGCCCTCGGGGGGACGGCCGCCGGCGGGCGCGCCCGCACGACGACCGGGGTGGACGACGCACGCTCCTTCGTCAAGCTGTCGCTTGCCGTGATCTGCCGGTCGATCGTGTTCGTGGGGCTGAGCACGTTCATCTCGTTCTACGCGCGGCAGCGCACCGGAGGGGGAGTGGCGGCGGGCACGGCGGCCCTGTTCGTCCTGTACGCCGGCGGCGCGGTGGGGACCGTGGCGGGCGGCTCCCTGGCCGCCCGGTGGGACCGGGTCACCGTCGTGCGCTGGTCGTACCTGCTGACCGTGGCCGCCGTCGCGGGCATCGTGTTCGCGCCCGGCCCGGCGCTGTACCTGTTCGTCGCTCTGACCTCCGCCGGCCTCTACGTCCCGTTCTCGCTGCAGGTCACCCTCGGGCAGGACTACCTGCCCACGCGCGTCGGCACCGCGGGCGGCGTCACCCTCGGCCTGGCGGTCAGCGCCGGCGGCCTCGCGAGCCCCGTCCTCGGTGCCGTGGCCGACGCCGCGTCGCTGCGCGTCGCCCTCGCCCCGCTGGTCGCGCTGCCCGCGCTGGCCTGGCTGCTGTTCCGGACGCTGCCCGAGCCCGCCGTCCCGGTTCCGGCCGCCGAGCCGGGGCCGGCGCGGGAGGCCGTGCGGTGATCAGGCCGTGCGTTGATCAGGCCGTGCGGCGGCGCAGGAGGTTCGCCGGCAGCGTGTGCAGGACGACCTGGTCGTCCTGGTTGAGGAGTTCGGCGCGGGTGCTGACGATGCCGCGGTCCGGCTTGGAACGCGACGGGCGGGCGTCCAGAACGGCGACGCGCAGGCGCAGGGTATCGCCGGGACGGACGGGGGCGGGCCAGCGCAGCTCGTCGACGCGGGGGAGGCGAGGCTGGCGACCCGGGACAGGAAGTGGTCGGCGAACAGCCGCATCATGATCGAGCCGGTGTGCCAGCCACTGGCGATGATGCCCTTGAACGGGCCTGAAGCGGCGAAGTCCGGGTCCACGTGGATGGGCTGCGGGTCGAAGCGGCGGGCGAACTCGATGATCTCCGCCTCCTCCACGGTGACGTGGCCGTACTCGTAGGTCGTGCCGGCGGTGTAGTCCTCGAAGTAGCGGGCGTCGATGGGGGCGGTGAAGTCGTCACCGAGGGGGCGCGTCCTGATCGTCATGGGACCAGGATGGCTCAGCGGCGTCCGGCCCGTCGCCGTGGCCGTGCGCCCGGGGCGAGCCGGAGCGCGTCCGCGGTGATCTCGATGATCTCCGTCCAGGCGAACCGGCGGCGGCCGTACCCCGATACGAGGGTGAGGCCCTCCGCGTCGAGGACCATGCGTGTCCGCAGCTTGGGGACGGCTCCGAGTGCGAGGACGAAGCATGCGGTACCGGCGGCGAGCGCGGGGGCGCCCGCGCCGTCGCCCGCCTTCTGGATCGCCACGACGCCGAAGAGGGCGGCGAGGGCGCCTCCGGCGAGGATCATGCCGAGGTGGCGCGGGCAGCGCAGCGTGCGCGACTTGGTCATCGGGGCATCATCCCGCCCGCGCCGGGCGCCGCGGGGGGGCCGGAGCCCGTGGCCAGGGCGGCCAGGAAGGCGTCCAGCATCGCGGTCTGGCGGGCGGGCGGGTAGGCGTCCGGGTCGAACAGGGCGTGCACGACCAGGCCGTGCGTGAACGCGGCGGCGGCCGCGACGGTGTCGTCCGCGACGGTGTCGTCCCCGCCGGGCCCGGCGGGCAGTTCGCCGCGCTCGACGGCGGCGGCGGCGTGAGGGCGGAGCCGGGCGCGCCAGTTCTCGTAGCGGCGCCGTTGGTGCTCGCCGAGCTCGGGATCGGCGAGCGCGACGTCCCACGAGCTCACCCAGATGCGGTTCATGTCCGACGCGGCGGGGGTCAGCGGCAGGACGTCCAGGAGCGCGGCCCGCAGGGACGCCAGGCCGGGCGGGGCCTTGCGGAGGGCGCGGCTCGCGGTGCGCTCGTCGGCGAGGTCCAGGGCGTACGCGACGAGGGCCCTCTTGTTCGGGAAGTAGTGGGTGAGCAGCCCGGTGGACGCGTCCATCTCCGCCGCGACCGCGCGCAGGGTCAGGCCGCCGAAGCCGCGGCCGGCCAGGACGCGCCACACGGCCTCGGACACGTCCCGGCGCCGGGCGTCGTGATCACCTCGGGCGGGCATTCCCGTAGGATACATAACAAACGTTCGGTACGTACTCCCCGGGGAGGCCCCATGTTCGCTCGCACGCTCGCCGAGGGCGCTGAGCTGCGCCCGCTCGAGCCCTGGCAGGCGGCCGAGTTCGCCGAGCACGCCGACCGGGTCCGCGCGGACATCGACCGGTACATCCCCTGGGCCCGGACCGTGGTGGACGAGGAGACGGCCCGCGAACTGCTCCAGGCGTACGCCCACAAGCAGGCCAGGGACGAGGGCCGCCTCTACGGCATCTGGGTGGACGGCGTCCTCCAGGGCGGCACGGTGTTCCGGACGTTCGACGCCGCGCAGGGCGTCTGCGAGGCGGGCGTCTGGCTCGCGGCCGGGGCCCGGGGGCGCGGGCTGATCACCGAGGCCGTCCGCATCATGATCGACTGGGCGATCGGCACGCGGGGGATGCACCGGGTGGAGTGGCTGTGCGACCCGCGCAACACCGCGAGCGCGGCCGTGGCCGGACGGCTCGGGATGACGTGCGAGGGCGTCCTGCGGCAGGCGTTCGTGCTCGACGGCGACCGCCGCGACGTCCAGGTATGGGCCGTCCTCGCCGGCGAGTGGCGGGCCTCCGGAGGGAGCGAGCGCCCCTGAGGGGGAGTGGACGGTGTGCCGAGGAGCGAGCGGCTTCCGAGCGGGGTCGGGAACTCGGGTGGACGGTTTCGTTGACGGCGAGGGGGTCCTGGTTCCAGGAGGCATGGAGGCCGGACCGGAGGCGGCGGGCGGCCGGTCGGGGAGGCCCGCTAGGGTAATCGGTCAGTTGACTTTCACTCCTTACCTCCGGGAGTCCCCGTGCACGCCGAGCAGGTCGTCTTGCTGCTGGCCGCCGCCGTCGCGGCGGGCTGGGTCGATGCCGTGGTGGGAGGCGGCGGGCTGATCCAGCTGCCCGCGCTGCTGCTGCTCAACCCGGGGCAGCCGGTCGCGACCGCGCTCGCCACCAACAAGCTGGGCTCGATCGCGGGCACCACCTCGGCCGCCATCGCCTACGCGCGCAAGGCCAAGCCGGACGTGCGGGTGGCCGTCCCGGCGGGCCTGCTCGCGGTGTGCTGCGCCGCCGGCGGCGCCCTCTGCGCGGCGGCGATCTCCTCGGACGTGCTGAAGCCCGTCATCATGGTCGTCCTGCTGGCGGTGGCCGCGATCGTGGTGCTCAGGCCGGACCTCGGCCGGCTCCCGCGGCCGGTGCTGCGCACGCGCCGCAGGGTCGCCGCGGCCGTCCTCGTCCCGGGCGTCGCGATCGCCTTCTACGACGGGCTCCTCGGTCCGGGCACCGGGACGTTCCTGGTGATCGCGTTCACCGCGCTGCTCGGCATGGACTTCGTCAACGCCTCCGCCACCTCGAAGATCATCAACGCGGGCACCAACCTGGGCGCGCTCGCCGTGTTCGCGGCGCAGGGCCACGTGCTGTGGGCCATCGGGCTGGCCATGGCGGTCTGCAACATCGTCGGCGCGCAGGTGGGCGCCCACATGGCGATCAACCGCGGTGCCGGTTTCGTCCGGGCCGTCCTGCTCTGCGTCGTCAGCGCCCTCGTGCTGAAGCTCGGCTACGAGCAGTTCGGCTAGAGCCCCCCGTTCACGGAACGGGGAGCGGCCGGTCCAGCGCGGAGAGGCTCAGCAGGACCAGCGACGCCGTCCAGCCCAGCGGCGCCGGGCCCGCGGGCCTGCCCGTCACGCCGACCTTCTCCGGCAGGACGCCCAGGGACGTGCGGTGCGCGGAGAGCCAGTCGAGCCGATCCAGTGCCTCGTCCTTCCGGCCCGACGCGGCCGAGTTCAGCCCGAACAGCGCGGTCTCCGGCGTCCAGGCGACGTCGGGGTCGCCCGACCAGCGCTCGCCGGGCAGGACGCCCCCGTTCGGCAGCGCCTGCTTGCGCGCGGCGTCCGCGATCGCGGTGGTCACGCCCGGATCGGCCGGTGCGAACGGCGGCGCGAGGAACGTCACCGAGGTGTCCATCAGCCCGCCGGGGATGGGGGAGCGCGGGTAGCCGTAGGGGGCGAACTGCCTGGCCACCGCGTCCGAGACCCGCTGCGCCGCGTGCCGCCACTCCGCCGCCTTCGCGCCTTCGCCGCGCATCCGCGCGAGGTCGGCCGCCGCGCGCAGGCCCGCCAGCGCGGGGCCGGCCACGCCGAGCGTCGGGCGCCGCGGGTCCTGCTCGCGCCGGTGGTCGCGCTCCCAGTAGTCGGACGAGGCGGGCGGCAGCCCCTCGGCGTCCAGGGAACGCGCCAGATGGTCGGCGGCGCGCTGCACCATCGGCCACAGCGTGGGCGGTTCGTCCTGGCCGGCGGCCTGGACGCGGTAGAACCAGGCCGACCACAGCACCCAGCCGAGCGAGTCGAGCTGCGGGGCCCGGCCGTCGGCGACGGCCGTCCCGTCGGCGTTGTACCGCGCGGCCCACATGCCGTCGTCGTGCTGCGCCCGGGCGAGGAAGTACAGGATGCGGCGCGCCTCGGCCGGATGCCCGGTCACGGTGAACGCGGCCACGGCGAACGCGGAGTCGCGGGGCCAGCAGTACCGCCACTTCGAGTACCAGGACGCGAGGGACGCGCCGTTCGGGCGGGTGAGGAGACGCAGGTCGAGCAGGGCGCGCGTCGCCATGTCGCGGTAGGCGTCGTCCGTCCCGCCCCCCGGGACGGTGCCCTGCGCCAGCCACGCGCCGTCGGACCGGACCGCCCGGCCCACCCGCGGGTCGGAGGCGTCCACGGTGATCGGCGCCTCGCCGCCGGAGGGGACGAGCCTGACCCGCCCGTCCGCGAGCCTGACGACCGAGCTGCCCGCCAGGTAGGAGGCCCCCTCGGCCTGGTCGGGGGCCAGCGGGACGCCCGCGAACGGCCATCCGCCGCCGCCGACGAGTCCGGGGCTCGCCCAGCCGGGGGCGGGCGGCTCGGGGACGGTGGCGCCGCCGGTCGCGACGAGCGCCGCCACGATGAGCAGGGCCGCGGTGCGCCGCACCTTGCGGGCGCCCGCGCGGCCGCGCGGCGCGGCACGCCTGCGCGGATCGGTGGGCCCGCCTGCGGGCGGCGGGACGGATATGACGGGCGCGACGGTGAGAGGTCTCGCGACGGATGCGTCCCGTCTCTCCGCCATCGCCATGCATCCGCCCCCTGTCCGCCTGGCCGTCTCGCCGAATTAGTACATCAAACTATGTCAATCGGTTCATCATCCTCACGAGCCACTCGTGCCCCCCCCTGAGGATGAGCACACCCGCCGCCCGGCGCGCTCCCGTTCAAGGGAAGTCCGCGTGACATACGGACCCGGCGGCGTCACCATGGAGGCGGGTTGACTAGGCTGCATCGACGGAGCGGACCGCAGAGTGCCGGCCGCACGGACACCCGTGTAACCCCCACTCGTGTGGTCGCACATTCGGCTGTCGATCCGTAAAAGGACGCCCTCGTGGACCTGTTCGAACATCAGGCGAAGGAACTCTTCGCCGAGTACGGGGTACCGGTGCCCACCGGCAAGGTCGCCCATACTCCCCAGGAAGCCCGGGCCATCGCGGCGGAGCTGTTCGCCGCGGGAAGCTCGAAGGTCGTCGTCAAGGCCCAGGTGAAGACCGGGGGCCGCGGCAAGGCCGGCGGCGTGAAGCTGGCCGACTCCGCCGACGAGGCCGAGCAGCTCGCCGGCCAGATCCTCGGCATGGACATCAAGGGCCACACGGTCCACAAGGTCCTGGTCGAGGAGGGCAGCGCGATCGCGCAGGAGTACTACTTCTCCTTCCTGCTCGACCGCGCCAACCGGACCTTCCTGTCCATCTGCTCCGTCGAGGGCGGCGTGGAGATCGAGGAGGTGCCGCACGACCGGCTGGCGATGGTGCCGGTCTCGCCGCTGGAGGGCGTCGACCGCGCCCGGGCCCGCGAGATCGCCGAGAAGGGCCGCCTCCCGCAGGAGGCCCTCGACGGCGCCGCCGAGCTGATCGAGCGGCTGTGGGCCGTGTTCACCGACGAGGACGCCTCCCTCGTCGAGGTGAACCCGATGATCCTCACCGCCGACGGCCAGGTGAAGGCCCTCGACGGCAAGGTCTCCCTGGACGAGAACGCCTCGTTCCGCCAGGACGACCACGAGAAGCTGGAGGACAAGGCCGCGGCCGACCCCCTGGAGGCGGCGGCGAAGGCCAAGGACCTCAACTACGTCAAGCTGGACGGCAGCGTCGGCATCATCGGCAACGGTGCCGGGCTCGTCATGTCCACCCTCGACGTGGTCGCCTACGCGGGCGAGCAGTTCGACGGCCAGAAGCCCGCGAACTTCCTCGACATCGGCGGCGGCGCGTCCGCCGAGGTGATGGCGAACGGGCTGGAGATCGTCCTGTCCGACGCCGACGTCAGGTCCGTCTTCGTCAACGTCTTCGGCGGCATCACCGCCTGCGACGCCGTCGCCAACGGCATCGTGTCGGCCTACAAGCTGCTGGCCGACCGCGGCGAGGCCGTCAACCGCCCGCTCGTCGTCCGGCTGGACGGCAACAACGCCGAGCTCGGGCGCAAGATCCTCAACGATGCGGCGCTGCCCGGCGTCCAGCAGGTCGACACCATGGACGACGCGGCCAGGCGCGCCGCCGAACTCGCAGCGGCAGGTGCATGACAATGGCCATCTGGCTCACCGAGAACAGCAAGATCATCGTCCAGGGCATCACGGGCTCCGAGGGCACCAAGCACGGCCGCCGGATGCTCGCCTCCGGCGCCCAGGTCGTCGGCGGCGTGAACGCCCGCAAGGCCGGGCAGACGGTCGACTTCGACGGCACGACCCTCCCGGTGTTCGGCACCGTCGAGGAGGCCATGCAGGAGACCGGCGCGGACGTCTCCGTCGTGTTCGTCCCGCCGAAGTTCACCAGGGACGCCGTGGTCGAGGCGATCGACGCCGAGATCCCCCTCTGCGTCGTGATCACCGAGGGCGTCCCGGTGCACGACACCGCCTACTTCTGGGCGTACGCGGAGTCGAAGGGCAACAAGACCCGCATCATCGGGCCGAACTGCCCCGGCATCGCGTCCCCCGGCAAGTCCAACGCCGGCATCATCCCGGCAGACATCACGACGCCCGGCCGCATCGGCCTGGTGTCCAAGTCGGGCACGCTGACCTACCAGATGATGTACGAGCTGCGCGACATCGGCTTCTCCACCTGCGTCGGCATCGGCGGCGACCCCGTCATCGGGACCACCCACATCGACGCGCTCCAGGCGTTCCAGGACGACCCGGAGACCGACGCCATCGTGATGATCGGTGAGATCGGGGGCGACGCCGAGGAGCGCGCCGCCGCCTACATCGAGCAGCACGTGACCAAGCCGGTCGTCGGCTACGTCGCCGGGTTCACCGCGCCCGAGGGCAAGACCATGGGCCACGCCGGCGCCATCGTGTCCGGCTCCGCCGGCACCGCGCAGGCGAAGAAGGAGGCCCTGGAGAAGGTCGGTGTCCGGGTCGGCAAGACCCCGAGCGAGACCGCCGTCCTCATGCGGGAGCTCATGCAGAACCGCTGATCTCCCCGGAACCACCCGAAAGACGCCCGAGCCGCCCGGCGGCCCGGGCGTCTTTCGCGTGCCGGCCGCCGCGGCGGCGAAGCCGCGGGGCGTGATCACAAAGGCGACACGCCGGGCGGGCGGGCCTTGCGGGGGCGGGCGCGGTGCCAGCATGGACCGGTGAGCGACAAGACCCCCGGGCAGCGTGCGAAGCGGGAGCCGTCCAAGGCCGCACCGTCGAAGGGTGCGCCCGCACCGTCGACGGCCGCGTCCAAGGCGGCGCCGCCGGGCGGAGCGGGCCGGGCCGCCGCGCCGCCGGGGGCGGACCCGGGGCGCGGACGCCCGCCGTCCGCGCCCGCCAGGCCGCTGTACGTGACGGGGCTCGTCGCGGCGCTGTGGTGCATCGGCATCGGGCTCGCGGTGCTCACCACGATCACGCTGATCGGCTGGATCGCCGCGCCGAAGACCGCGCTCGGCCACGGCCTGGCCGGCGTGTTCCGGACCGCCGTGAACTTCTGGCTGGTCTCGCACCACGCGGGGTTCTCCTACGGGCAGGGCCGCTTCGGGCTCCTGCCGCTCGGCGTGCTCGTCCTGCCCGGGGTCCTGCTGTACCGGGGCGGCGGGTGGATGATCCGGGTGGCCGGGCTGCCGTACCGGCAGCGCACCGCGGTCCTGCACGTGGCCGTCGCGCTGGCCGCCCCGTACGCGGCGCTGGCCGGGCTGCTCGCGCTCGCGGCGTCGTCCGAGGAGGTGCGGCCGTCGGCGTGGCAGGCGCTCGTCGGGTGCTTCCTCGTCGCCGCCGTCGCGGGCGGGCTCGGGGCGGCGCGGGCCGTCGTGGCGGCGGAGGCCCGCGGCCGGCGGGTCCGGTCCGGGCTGGGCGCGCTGCTGCGGCTGCTGCCCGAACGGCCGCGCTCCCTGGTGATCGGCGTCGCGGGGTCGCTGAGCGTGCTGCTCGCGTCGGGTGCGCTGCTCGTCGGCGGGTCCCTCGCCACGCACCTGTCGGACGCCGGCGACCTCTACGACATGCTCGCCCCCGGCGCGGTGGGCGGCGTCCTGCTGCTGCTGGTCGAGCTGGCGTTCCTGCCGAACGCGGCGATCTGGGGCATGGCGTACGCGGTCGGGCCCGGCTTCTCCGTCGGCGCCGGGACGAGCGTCTCCCCGACCGGGGTGTTCCTGGACGCCGTGCCCGCGTTCCCGCCGCTCGCCGCCCTTCCCCAGCCGGGCCCGGCGCCCGCGGTCTCACTGCTGGCGCTGGCGGCGCCGTTCGTCGCGGGTGCGGTGGGCGGCGTCCTGACGATCCGGTCGCTGCCGAGCCCGGTGTCGGAGGGCGCGCCGCTGTGGGGCTTCGTGTCCGGCGCCCTGACCGGGGCCGTCGCGGCGCTGCTGAGCGCGCTGGCGGGAGGGCCGCTGGGCGGCGGGCGGATGGCGACCGTGGGCCCGTCCGCGTGGCAGGTGGGGCTGCTGGCCGCCCTTGAGGTGGGGATCTCGGCGGCGATCGCGGCGTGGGTGGCGAACTGGCTGGTGCTGCGGCGTCTGGCGAGCGCCCCGTCCAGGAAGCCGGGCTCCAGGAAGCGGGCGGCCGGGAAGGCCCCTGCCGCGAAGGCGCCTTCCAGGAAGGGGGCGGCGAAGAAGCCCGCCAAGCCGAAGAAGCCGGTGCGGGCGGTCCCGGAGCCCGCCATGCCGCTGTCCGCGCCCGTTCCCGCGGACTACGACCTGCGCCTGGAGGGCCCGCCCAAGCCGGCGCCGAAGGCCCCCCACGCTCCGGACCCGCTGGAGTTCGAGGAGGCAGAGCCCGTCCTCGCGCCCCGGCGGCCCCGCCGCCGGACGGACCCGGCTCCCGACCCCGTCGAGGACGAACCCCAGCCGCCGGGCGACGGCACGGTCGTCGTCGAGGGCCACCTGGAGCCCGAGGAGCCCGGCGCGCAGGAGCCCGCGGAGGAGCGGCGCCCCGTCCCACCGCCCCGCGAGGACTCGGGCCGCACCGAGAACCGGGGCGGCGCGATCTACGTCCTGCGCGACGACCCAGACGAGAACGCCTAGACCGCCCCGCCCTGACCTGCGGCGGGGCGGGTCAGAGCAGGTCGCCGTACTTGTCCATACTGCCGGCGGGCAGGTCGAGCTTCTTCTCGATCTTCGGGTAGTACTCCGCGCGGCACGCCTGCTTGTCGGTGGTGGTGTTGGACGCGCTGACGCAGCTCTGGTAGCCGCTCAGCTCCGTCCACAGGAACGCCGTCAGGGAGACCGACAGCAGCGAGAACACCAGCCCGATCGACCCGAGCACGATGCCGGGGACGGCGCCGGGGGCCGCGTCGCGCGTGCGGCGCGCGTTTCGGCGGGCCCTGATGCCGACGACGAGCGCGGCGATGCCGAGCACCAGGCCGAGCGGGTAGAAGAAGAACGCGGTCAGCAGGGCGATGCCGCCGAGCCACAGGGCCCGCCAGCCGGTGCCCCGCCCGCCCTGGCGCGGCTCCGCGGGCGGCTCTCCCGCCGGCCGCCCGTCCGGGCGGTCTTCGGGCTGGGCCGGACGGTCCGGCTGGTCGCTCACGTTCTTCTCCTCCTGGGGCGTGCGCATCTCGGTTCCATGCGGTGGGTTCGTATGTCCGGCGTTCGTACTGTCTGGCTCGTTCGGGCTCCGGTTCGGGCGGTCTGGGGTGAGGCGGCGCCGAGGTCGCCCGATAGGCTTCGTGATGTCCCAGCAACGTCCACCGGGGAGAAATGGTGTCCGCCCGGCTCGTCGTCCTCGTCTCCGGCGCGGGGACCAACCTACAAGCGCTGCTCGACGCGTGCGCGGATCCAGCCTACGGGGCGAAAGTGGTGGCCGTGGGGGCGGACCGCCCCGATATCGGCGGAACCGAGCGTGCCGAACGAGCGGGATTGCCCACTTTCACCCTCTGCATACCGGATTTCCCGTCCCGGGGCGACTGGGACGCGACCCTCGCCGAGACGGTCGCCGAGTACGAGCCCGACCTCGTGGTGTCCGCCGGCTTCATGAAGATCCTCGGCCCGCGGTTCCTGGCGCGCTTCGGCGGCCGGACGGTCAACACCCACCCCGCGCTGCTGCCGTCCTTCCCCGGCGCGCACGCCGTACGGGACGCCCTGGCGTACGGGGTGAAGGTCACGGGCTGTACGGTTCACTTCGTCGACGAAGGCGTGGACACCGGACCCGTCATCGCCCAGGAGAGCGTCACCGTGGGCTGGCATGACGACGAAGACTCCCTGCACGAGCGGATCAAGCAGGTGGAGCGCCGGCTCCTCGTCGACGTCGTCGGACGGCTGGCCCGCGACGGGTGGACCGCGCGCGGCAGGCGGGTCTCGATGAAGTGCCGGACCTGCGCGGACTCGCCCGGCGGCGAGGCCTCCGCGACCGGTCCCCGCGACAGCGGTTCGTCCGACAGCGGTTCGTCCGACAGCGGTTCGTCTGACAGGGGTTCGTCCGATCAAGAGGGGAGCTCGGCCGGTGAGTCGGGTGGCGATTAAGCGCGCGCTGATCAGTGTGTACGACAAGTCCGGGCTGGAGGAGCTGGCCCGCGGCCTGCACGAGGCGGGAGTGGAGATCGTCTCGACCGGGTCGACGGCCGGCCGGATCTCCGCCGCCGGAGTCCCGGTGATGAAGGTGGAGAAGCTCACCGGGTTCCCCGAGTGCCTGGACGGGCGGGTCAAGACCCTGCACCCGAAGGTGCACGCGGGCCTGCTCGCCGACCGGCGCAAGGAGGACCACCTCCAGCAGCTCGACGATCTGGCCGTCGAGCCGTTCGACCTCGTGGTCGCGAACCTGTACCCGTTCGCCGACACGGTGGACTCGGGCGCGACGCCGGACGAGTGCGTCGAGCAGATCGACATCGGCGGGCCCACGATGGTCCGCGCCGCCGCGAAGAACCACGCGAGCGTCTCCGTCGTGGTGGACCCGTCCTCCTACGGGACCGTCCTGGACGCCGTGAAGGCCGGCGGGTTCACCCTGGACGAGCGCCGCCGCCTGGCCGCGCGGGCGTTCGCGCACACCGCGTCCTACGACGTGGCCGTGGCCTCCTGGTTCGCCGGCGACTACGCGCCCGACGAGACCGCCGCCGAGACGCGGTGGCCCGACTTCCTCGGCGCCACCTGGGAGCGCTCGAACACCCTGCGGTACGGCGAGAACCCGCACCAGCGGGCCGCCCTGTACCGCTCGCCGGGCGAGAAGGGCCTGGCCGGGGCCGAGCAGCTCTACGGCAAGGAGATGTCCTACAACAACTACGTCGACACCGACGCCGCGCGCCGCGCCGCCTACGACTTCACCGAGCCGTGCGTCGCGATCATCAAGCACGCCAACCCGTGCGGCATCGCGGTCGGCGCGGACATCGCCGAGGCGCACCGCAGAGCGCACGCCTGCGACCCGGTGTCGGCGTACGGCGGCGTGATCGCGGCGAACCGGCCGGTCACCGCGGACCTGGCCCGCCAGGTCACCGAGAGCTTCGCCGAGGTGCTGGTCGCCCCGTCCTTCGAGGACGAGGCCGTGACCGTCCTGAAGGACCGCTTCAAGAACATCCGCCTGCTGGTCTGCCCGCAGGCTCCGGCGGGCGGCGTGGAGTACCGGCGCGTCGACGGCGGCGTGCTGCTGCAGGACGTGGACCGCGTGGACGCCGGCGGCGACGACCCGTCCGGCTGGGAGCTCAAGACCGGCGCCGCCGCGGACGAGGCGACCCTGCGCGACCTGGCGTTCGCGTGGCGGGCGATCCGCTCGGTGAAGTCCAACGCGATCCTGCTGGCCGCGGACGGCGCCACCGTCGGCGTCGGCATGGGCCAGGTGAACCGGGTCGACTCCGCCAAGCTCGCGGTCGCGCGGGCAGGGCGGGAGCGGGCCGCGGCCTCGGTGGGCGCGTCCGACGCGTTCTTCCCGTTCCCGGACGGCCTGGAGGTGCTGGCCGAGGCGGGCGTCCGCGCGATCGTCGAGCCCGGCGGGTCCGTCAACGACGACAAGGTGATCGCCGCGGCGGAGAAGGCCGGCATCACCCTCTACTTCACCGGGGTCCGGCACTTCTTCCACTGAGGGTTCACGAGGCGCGCCGTGCCGCCGGGCGCGCCGGCGGGGGACATCCCGCCGGCGCGCCCGCGTACGGAAAGGATCGGCCCCCGGTCAAGAACGCGTCGACCCGCGCATCGGGCCTCGATCGCTCCCCTACCGTGAGTCCTGACGAGGGCGCTTCCCCCGTCGCGGGAGTCACGGCGGGGAGGGGTCATGAGTCTTCAGGTGCTCCCGCTGGCCATCACGATGATGGCGGGGCCGCAGATCATGTCGGCGATCATCCTCGTGACGACCCCGCGGCCCGTGCGGGCCTCCCTGGCGTTCCTGGCCGGTGTGGCCGTCTCGGCGAGCGCGGGGACCGCCGCCGCGCGGGGCGTCTTCGCGCTGGTGGGCGGCAACGTGTCGATCGGTAGTGCGTCCGACGACGGCTCGGTCGGAAAGATCGTCCAGTACGCGCTGATCGCGCTGCTGCTGCTCGCCATCCTGCGCAATTACGTGAAACGGGCCACGATCGAGCCGCCCAAATGGCTCGGGTCGCTGATGCACGCCGGACCCGGCCGGGCGTTCAGGACCGGGCTGCTGCTGATCATTCTGATGCCCTCCGACCTCATCGTGATGCTCACGGTGGGGGCCAACCTGGAGCAGCACCACGAGGGCGCGGCGGCGGCGGCCGTCTTCGTCGGGGCCACCCTCCTGATCGCGGCGCTGCCGCTGCTCGCCCTGCTTCTGTTCCACCGGCGCGCCGAACGCGCCATGCCCCGGGTGCGGGAGTGGATGACCGGCAACAGCTGGGTGATCAACATCATCTGCTGCCTGATCTTCATCGCGATCATCCACTGACGGCGGGCCTTCGCCACCTGTTTCCCGCCGCGGGACCGCGCACCGCCGCCGGGCGGGTACCCTCGGGGCTGCCGCGCCCCCCTTCTGACCCTCCCTTGACCTCGGCGCGGGCGTTCCGTGGTGGAGGCGGGATGAATCTGCTGATGTCCCTCATGCTCGGCGTCGTCTATCAGGCCGACTTGCTGCTGATGGAGTCCCGGCAGGTGATCGGGCTGATCGCCGCGTTCCTGGCCGCGGTGCTCGCCGCCCAGTTCGGCTGGCACGGCACCGACCGCCTCATCGGCTGGCGCCAGCGCTCCGAGGACTGAGCGCCCGGGAACCGGCCTTACCGGTTCCCGGCCGAAACCGGTCCCGGTCAGCGCAGTCTCGCGCGCAGGGCGCGTTCGGCGGCGGGCCACTCGTCGTCCGTCATCGCGTAGGCGGCGGTGTCGCGGATCGAGCCGTCCGCGCGGATCCGGTGCTTGCGGTGGACGCCCTCGAACGACGCCCCTAGCCGCTCGATCGCCGCGCGCGACCGCTCGTTGCGGACGTGCGTGTGCCAGCCGACCCGGATCGCCCCGAGATCGCTGAACGCGCGTCCCATGAGCAGCAGTTTCGCCTCGGTGTTGAGGCCCGTCCGGTGCCACCGCGACCCTATCCAGGTGTGGCCGATGCACAGGCCGCGGTCGGACGGGGAGATCTCGTAGTACGACGTCGTCCCGGCGACCTCGCCGGTGAGTGCGTCGATCTGCACCCAGGGCAGGCGCCGCCCGCGCCCGCAGTCCGCCAGCGCCCGGTCGACCTCCGCGCGCATGTCGCCGGCGCTCTCCGGCTGCCGCCGGCTCATCCACGTCCACAGCTCCGGGTCCTTGGACGCCTCGAACAGACCCGCGGCATGCTCGGCGGACAGCGGCTCCAACCGCACGTATCGCCCGGTCAGGACGGGTCGCTCGAACCATTCGTCGCTCATGCGGAGCACCCTAGGAGCCCTGGGTCGGCATCCGGCAGAGCCACTTGACGCCCTTTTCCGCAGGCCACTCGCGCGGCCTCCTTCCACGAAGCCGCGAGGCCGCCGTCTCCGGGGCGGCCGGTTAGCATGGGGGCCTACGCGACTGGCGCGGTCAAGGTGGATCACCACCGGGGAGCGAACGACAGTCCGGACACCGCGCGCCTGGGTGGACGGGACCCATTCCGGCCGGGCTCTGCGCCCGGGGCCCGGTCCCGCCCGAGATCCACGCGGAGGAACGCATGACGGCACAGCTTCTGGACGGCAAGGCCACGGCCGCCGAGATCCGCTCGAACCTCAAGGTCCGCGTCGAGGCGCTGCGCGACCGCGGCGTCTCCGTCGGGCTCGGCACCGTCCTGGTCGGCGACGACCCGGGCAGCCACTCGTACGTGAACATGAAGCACCGCGACTGCGCCGAGGTCGGCATCGAGAGCATCCGCCGCGACCTGCCCGCCACCGCCTCGCAGGACGAGGTGGAGCGCGCCGTCGCCGAACTGAACGCCGACCCCGCCTGCACCGGCTACATCGTCCAGCTGCCGCTCCCGAAGGGCCTGGACGAGCAGCGGGTGCTGGAGCGCATCGACCCGGCCAAGGACGCCGACGGCCTGCACCCGGTCAACCTCGGACGGCTCGTCCTGATGCAGCCGGGCCCGCTGCCGTGCACGCCCAAGGGCATCGTCGAGCTGCTGCGTCGCTTCGACGTCCCGCTGAGGGGCGCCGAGGTGACCGTCGTCGGCCGCGGCATCACCGTCGGCCGCTCCCTCGGCCTGCTGCTGACCCGCCGCACCGAGAACGCGACCGTCACCCTCTGCCACACCGCCACCCGCGACCTCGCCGAGCACACCCGCAAGGCCGACATCGTCGTGGCGGCGGCCGGGGTGCCCGGCCTCATCACCGCCGACATGGTCAAGCCCGGCGCCGCCGTCCTCGACGTGGGCGTGTCCCGCGTGGACGGCAAGCTCGCCGGGGACGTCGCCGCCGACGTCCGCGACGTCGCCGGTTGGGTCGCGCCCAACCCCGGCGGCGTCGGCCCGATGACCCGCGCCATGCTCCTCTCGAACGTCGTCGAGGCCGCCGAGCAGACCGCCGCGCGGATCGCCTGATCGGGCGCAGTCCGGAGACGGGCGCGCTGCGGGGGCCGCCACCGGCACCAAGGTGGCGGCCCCCGTTCGCGTCGCCCTGGGCCGCGCCGTCCCTTGCGCGGCCGAACCGGGGCTGAGCGATCGCCCTCTGGTAGCGCTGCCGGGGGAGGGCGACCGCGGGTCTCACATCAGCTGGCCCTCCGTCCCGCGGCCGTGCTGGGCGCCGGACGGCCCGGGCCGTGGGCGTGACCCGTAGCGCCCGGCCGGCGCGTCTCGGTGGTGCCGCGCACCCCGGGGACGCGCCCGTCCATCGGCGGACGGCCCTGCTGGGGCACGTGCACCGGCGGCAGCGGGCGGACGAGGCCCATCGCGATGACCTCGTTGGCGAGCCGGGTGCGCCGGTTGGCGCCCTCGGGGATCCGGAACTTCTGGTAGAGGCGCAGCAGGTGCTGCTTGACCGCGGCCTCCGTGACGACCAGCTCGCCGGCGATGTCGCGTGCCGTGGCCGGGGCCACGAACGCCTCGTCGGACAGGGCGGGCCGGCACAGCGAGGTCAGCACGTCGACCTCCCGGCGGGTGAGCTCGGGCGCGACGGCGCGCCGCAGTTCGACGTCCGGGTCGACCTCCTCACGGGGGATGCCCCCCAAGCGGCAGCGCGCCGTGCCGAAGCTCACGACGTCACCGTCCTCCAGCACACGGCGGGCGATCGGCCGGCCGTTGACGCGCGTCCCGTTGCGGGACAGGCCCATGTCCACCACGTAGACGTACGGGCCACGTCGGATGATCTCTGCGTGCAAACGGGACACACTCGGGTCGTCGAGGCGGACGTCCACTCCTCTCCCTCTCCCGACCGTCGTCACGTCGGGGCGCAGCGGCACCACCAGCCCGCTGTCCTCGATCCGCATGAACGGCCCCTCCACGGCAGTCCTCCCAGCTAGTTAGCGACCCCTGTCTGCCGGGTTACCCGGGTGCCATGCCGTCACACCCTCCTACTGGCGAGTAGCACCGATGGCACAGGGGATTCCGGGCTCTCGGCCATCACCTTGCGCACATAGGTCCCATCCGCATTTCGCGGCGGGCGACAAGCCGGACTCTTCCCCCGCCGCCTCCCTTGCGTCTCCGGTCCGACTCATTCGCGTCCCCTCCCGGCCCCTCCCGCCGGGGGGGTGCGCGATGTCGTGCCGGGACCCGATTGCCTATACCGTGACTTCCATGAGCACCCAGGTGCACCGGCGCAGGCGCAAGGCGCCGCGTCGGAGGAGCGCCGCCCCGCACTGGCTCGCGCGGCTGCCGTACCTCCTCGTGCTCAGCGGCGTCGGCGCGGGGCTCACGCTGTGCGCCTTCAACTACTTCCGCAAGGGCTCGGGCCTGATGGCCGCCGCGCTGCTCATCGGCGCGCTGGCCCGGCTGCTGCTGCCCGAGTCGCAGCTCGGCCCGCTCGCCGTCCGGAGCCGGTCGGTCGACTGCTGGACGCTCGTGATCCTCGGCGAGATGGTCGCGTTCGTGTCGCTGAGCGTCCCGCCGATGAACAAGACCGGGCTCGTCCTCGCCGGCGCGTTCGGCGTCCTGATCGCGCTCACGATGCTGGTGCGCGGTGCGCGGCTGCTCATCGCCGGGCGCTCCTCCCGGACGGTCGAAGAGCCGCCCGGCTAGCGCGTCGGCGCAGGTCAACTCCTAGACGGTGGGCCGCGGGGCAAGGCCAGGTCTAGACCTCATGACCGCCTCGGCTAGCCTAGCCAGTTGAGCCTTACAAGGACTGCTGGCCAGGTGTAGGAAAGGGACAGCAACAGCATGCCCAAGATCAAAGTAGCGGGCCCGGTCGTCGAACTCGACGGCGACGAAATGACGCGGATCATCTGGAAATTCATCAAGGACCAGTTGATCCTGCCCTACCTCGATGTGGACCTGAAGTACTACGACCTCGGGATCGAGCACCGTGACGCCACGGACGACCAGGTCACCGTCGACGCCGCCAGGGCCATCCTGGAGCACGGCGTCGGCGTCAAGTGCGCGACCATCACCCCCGACGAGGCGCGCGTCGAGGAGTTCGGCCTGAAGAAGATGTGGCGGTCCCCGAACGGGACGATCCGCAACATCCTCGGCGGCGTGATCTTCCGTGAGCCGATCATCGCGTCCAACATCCCCCGCCTGGTCCCCGGCTGGACGAAGCCGATCATCATCGGCCGCCACGCCCACGGCGACCAGTACAAGGCCACCGACTTCGTCGTGCCGGGCCCGGGCAAGGTGACGATCACCTACACCCCCGAGAACGGCGACGAGCCCATGGAGTTCGAGGTCGCGAACTTCACCGGTGGCGGCGTGGCCATGGGCATGTACAACTACGACGACTCGATCCGCGACTTCGCCCGGACGAGCATGCGGTACGCGCTGAGCCGCGAGATGCCGCTGTACATGTCGACGAAGAACACGATCCTCAAGGCCTACGACGGCCGGTTCAAGGACCTCTTCCAGGAGATCTACGAGGCCGAGTTCAAGTCGGACTTCGAGTCCAAGGGCCTCACCTACGAGCACAGGCTGATCGACGACATGGTCGCGGCGGCGCTCAAGTGGGAGGGCGGGTTCGTCTGGGCCGCCAAGAACTACGACGGCGACGTCCAGTCCGACACCCTCGCGCAGGGCTTCGGCTCCCTCGGCCTCATGACCTCCGTCCTCATGACCCCCGACGGCAGGACCGTCGAGGCGGAGGCCGCGCACGGCACGGTGACCCGGCACTACCGGCAGCACCAGCAGGGCAAGCCGACGTCGACCAACCCCATCGCGTCGATCTTCGCCTGGACGCGCGGGCTGGAGCACCGCGGCAAGCTCGACGGCCAGCCCGAGGTCATCGACTTCGCGCGCAAGCTGGAGCAGGTCTGCATCGAGACCGTCGAGAGCGGCCAGATGACCAAGGACCTGGCCCTGCTCGTCGGCTCCCAGACGCCGTGGCTGACGACGCAGGACTTCCTGGAGGCCCTCGACACCAACCTCCAGAAGAAGATCAACGGCTAGTACTCCCGCGAGTGCTCCCCGCCGCGGCGGGGCTGATCCTCCCTGCGCGGTCAGCCAGGGGGGTGCCGCCGCCGTGCTCCCCGCGCATGCGGGGGTGAAGGCCGTTCCGGATCCGTCCGGGACGGCCTTCCGCCTGTTCGGGGCGGGGTGGCATGCCGGGAGGCGCACCTGGGCGGTGGCGGGCGGGAGGTGCGCGATAGCCTGGCACCGCAACTATCTCGACGGCGAGAGAACCCGCGCCACGCAGCGCAGGCGGGCGGCCTCTCGGGCGGTCGGGGTTCCAAGGATGGCCGCCTGAGCCCGTCAGGTCACAGCAGGAGAAGGACGCATGACTCGCACCCCAGTCACCGTTACCGTTACCGGCGCCGCAGGCCAGATCGGCTACGCGCTGCTGTTCCGCATCGCGTCCGGCCACCTCCTCGGCGCCGACGTGCCCGTACGCCTGCGCCTGCTGGAGATTCCGCAGGCGGTGAAGGCCGCCGAGGGCACCGCGATGGAACTGGACGACTGCGCGTTCCCGCTGCTGTCCGGCATCGACATCTTCGACGACGCCGTGCGGGCGTTCGAGGGGACGAACGTCGCGCTGCTGGTCGGCGCCCGCCCGCGCACGAAGGGCATGGAGCGCGGCGACCTGCTGGAGGCCAACGGCGGCATCTTCAAGCCGCAGGGCGAGGCGATCAACGCCGGCGCGGCCGACGACGTCCGGATCCTGGTGGTCGGCAACCCGGCGAACACCAACGCGCTGATCGCGCAGCAGCACGCGCCGGACGTCCCGGCCGAGCGGTTCACCGCGATGACGCGCCTGGACCACAACCGCGCCCTCGCGCAGCTTTCGAAGAAGACGGGCGCCTCGGTCGCCGACATCCGCAAGATGACGATCTGGGGCAACCACTCCGCCACGCAGTACCCGGACGTGTTCCACGCCGAGATCGCCGGCCGGAACGCCGCCGAGACGGTGAACGACCAGAACTGGCTGGAGAACGACTTCATCCCGACCGTCGCCAAGCGCGGCGCCGCGATCATCGAGGCGCGGGGCGCGTCGTCGGCGGCGTCGGCGGCGTCGGCCGCGATCGACCACGTGCACACCTGGGTGAACGGCACCGCCGACGGCGACTGGACGTCCATGGCGGTCGTGTCGGACGGCTCCTACGGCGTCCCCGAGGGCCTGATCTCCTCCTTCCCGGTCACCACCGCGGGCGGCGAGTGGGAGATCGTCCAGGGCCTGGAGATCGACGACTTCTCCCGCTCCCGGATCGACGCGTCCGTCGCGGAGCTGTCGGAGGAGCGCGAGGCCGTCCGCAAGCTCGGCCTCATCTGAGCCTCGCCTGAGCGCCCTGCGCGAGCCCCGAGCGGGCATGCGCCACGAGCCCCGGACCACCCCGGTCCGGGGCTCGTCCGCGCCCGGTCCCGGCCGGCGCCCGCGGCGCCCGCGGACGCATGATCTGCGGACAAAAAATCTGAAGGCGTCGGTATCGGTCGCTAGGGTGTGATCGCTCGGAAAGTGATCGGGGAGGCGTGCCGGTGGTCGAACAGGCGTTCCAGGTGGACCTGCGGGGCGTGGTGGACCTGCTGAGCCGCCATCTGTACGCGAGCCCGCGGGTCTACCTGCGGGAACTGCTGCAGAACGCGGTGGACGCGATCACGGCGCGCGGCGCCGGCGGCCGCGTCGAGATCGAGACGGGCGGCGGCGTTCTGCGCGTCCACGACGACGGCGTCGGCCTGACCGAGGACGAGGTGCACACGCTGCTGGCGACGATCGGGCGGTCGTCCAAGCGGGACGAACTGGGCTTCGCGCGCCACGACTTCCTCGGCCAGTTCGGGATCGGGCTGCTGTCGGCGTTCCTCGTCGCGGACGAGATCGAGGTCGTGACGCGGTCCGCGCGGGGCGGCGGCGCCGTCCGGTGGACGGGACGCTCCGAGGGCAGCTACCGGGTCGAGCCCGGCGAGCGGGACGAGCCGGGAACGACGGTGACGCTGCGGGCGCGGCCGGGCGCGGCGGAGCTGCTGAGCCCGCCGGTCGTCGCCGAACTGGCCGCCGTGTACGGGTCGCTCCTCCCGGTCGAGCTGGTCGTGGACGGTGCCGCCGTCACCGGCGACGGGCCGCCGTGGCGGGCCTCCTACCGCGACCCCGCCGACCGCAGGCGGGCGCTGGAGCGGTACTGCGAGGAGGTCTGCGGGTTCACCCCGTTCGACGTCGTGGACCTCGACGTGCCGGAGGCGGGGCTGACCGGCGTCGCGTTCGTCCTGCCCGAGCCGGTGTCGCCGTCCGCGCGCGCCGCGCACCGCGTCTACCTGAAGCGCATGCTGCTGGCCGAGCACGTCGAGGGGCTCCTCCCCGACTGGGCGTTCTTCGCGCGCTGCGTCGTGGACGCGGGGGAGCTGCGGCCGACCGCGAGCCGCGAGGCCCTCTACGAGGACGAGCTCCTCGAATCGACGCGGCACGGCCTCGGCGAGGTGCTGCGGCAGTGGCTGGTGAAGCTCGCCGAGACCGACCCGGCGCGGCTGCGCGCCTTCCTGCGGCTGCACCAGCTCGGCGTCAAGGCGATGGCCCTGCACGACGACGACATGCTGCGGATCGTCGACCGGTGGCTGGAGTACGAGACGTCATCCGGGCCGATGACCCTGCACGAGTTCCGCCGCCGCCATCCGGGCGGCCGGTTCACCGCGGACGTGGACGAGTTCCGGCGGCTCGCGGCGGTCGCGGGCGCCCAGGGCGTGGGCCTGGTCAACGGCGGCTACGTCCACGACACCGAGATCATCGAACGGCTGCCGGACCTCGACCCCGACATCCGGCTCGCGCGGCTGGACGCGGCTGAGCTGACCACCACGTTCGGCGTCCTCGACCCGGCGGCGGAGCTGGCGCTGCGGCCGTTCCTGGCGGCGGCGCAGCGGGCGGTGGAGCGGCTCGGCTGCGAGGTCGTCGTCCGCGACTTCGACCCCGCGTCGCTGCCCGCGCTGTACCTGACGAGCCGGGACGCGCAGTTCCGCGACGAGCTCGCGCGTGCGCGGGAGGAGGCGGGCGAGCTGTGGGCGGACGTGCTCGGCGCGGTCGGCGCCACCACGGGCGCCGACCGTCCCCAGCTGGTGCTGAACTACCGCAACCCGCTGGCCCGGCGCGTCACCTCGCTGGGGGACGGCGGGCCCGTCGAGGCGGCCGTCCAGGCCCTGTACGGGCAGGCGCTGCTGCTCGGCCACCATCCGCTGCGGCCCGTCGACACGGCGGTCCTGAACCGTTCCTTCATCGGCCTGCTGGAGTGGGCCGTCCACTCCCCGGAGGGCCCTGATGAGCATGGATGACGTCTACGCGCTGATGGCGCGGTCGCAGGAGCTGCCCTACGGGGAGGCCCGCACCGTCCTGATCGAGGACGCGCTGCGCCGCGCCGAGGCGGCCGGCGACGAGGTGCTGGCGTTCCACGTGCGGGTCAGGCTGACCGACGCCTACCGGTACGGCGGGGAGCCCGTGAAGGCGTTCGCGACGTTCAGCCGCACGCTGGCCGACCACGACCGCGACCCCGCCCGGTTCGACGAGACGCACAGCCTGCTGTGGCAAATGAAGGCGGTGGTCAGCTCCCTGACCTCGTTCCCGGAGATCCCGCTGGACCGGGCCCACGCCGTCCTGGACGACATGGAGCGGCGCTACAAGGCGGGCGGGCACAGCCTCCAGGCGGTGTACCACTACCGCAACGTGGTGGCGCGGCACATCGGCGACGGTTCGGCGCACGAGTGGTTCGTGAAGTGGCGCGCGGCGGAGCGGGACGAGCTGTCCGACTGCGAGGGCTGCGACCCGACCGGCATGGCCCGCCACCTGGTCGAGGCCGGACGGCACGAGGAGGCGTTCGAGATCGCCGCGCCGGTGCTGAGCGCGCGGCTGTCCTGCAACGAGCAGCCGCAGTCGATCCAGACGGCGCTGCTGCCGGTGTACCTGCGCATGGGCCGCCTCGAGGAGGCCGCCGGCGCGCACCGCCGCGCCTACCGGGTGCACCGGGCGCGCCTCGCCGATCTCGGCGACGTCGCCGAGCACGTGGTGTTCTGCGCGGTCACGGGCAACGGGGCGCGCGGCCTGGAGATCCTGCAGCGGCACCTCGGCTGGCTCGACCGGGCCCCGAGCGCGCACGCCGACATGGAGTTCTCCGCCGCGGCGGCCCTGCTGCTGCGGGTGGTCGAGGCGGCCGGCCACGGCGCGGCGACCATCCGCCGCCCGGCCGCCGACGACCGCCCGGCGGCGGACGTGCCCCTGCCCGAGCTCCGCGCCGAACTGGCCGGACGCGCGACGGCGCTGGCGGCCCGGTTCGACGCCCGCAACGGCACGTCCCACCAGGGCGACCAGGTGCGCGCCACGCTGGAGGCCGAGCCGGTCGTCGACTTCCTGCCGCTGGCCCCCCACCACCGCCGCCCGGCACCCGCGCCCGCACCGCGCAACCCCTCGGCGGACGACTCCGCCTCCGCTGACGACCTCGCGTCCGTGGACGATCTCGACGAACTGCTCGACCTGGTGGAGCGGCGCCGCAGGGCCGGCGACCTGCCCGGCATGCTGGCGGCCTTCCGGCGGTTCGACGCCGTCGCCGAGACCGCCGGGCCGACGCCCCTCCAGAAGGCCCGCCGCCTGGACGGCCGGGGCGTCGAACTCGCCGTCGAGGGCGACGACCAGGGCGCCGCGCGGTGCTGGGAGGAGGCGTCCCGGCTGTACGCGGAGCTGGGCGACGAGACGCGCCGGCACCGCGCGCTCGGCCGCCTCGGCGCGATGCGCGTCGACCTCGGCGACGAGGGCGGCCTGGAGCAGGTGGCCGCGTCCGCCGACCACCTCACCGCGCATCCGGGGGAGGACGGCGACGCCACGGCCGCGCTGCTGCGCCTCGCCACCGCGCAGCTCGGGCTGGACCGTCCGGCCGAGGCCCTCGCCGCGCTGGACCGGGTCGACACCGGCGACGCGCCCGACCGCGCCGGTGAGCTGTGGTTCCTGCGGGGGCAGGCGCTCCTGCGGACCGGCGACACCGACGCGGCGGCGGCGGCGCTGCGCCGCTCCGCCGACGCCTCGCGCGCCTCCGGCGAACCGGAGACGGTCGCCTCGCCCGCGCTGCTGCTCGCCCGCACCCTGGCGCGCCGGGACACCGGCCCGGACGAGGAGGTGTTCGCCCTCCTCGACGAGGTGATCGCCGTGCTGCCCCCGTCGCCGATGCGCGCGGCGGCGCACGGCGACCGCGGCCTGGCGCTCTTCGCCGCCGACCGGCCGGCGGACGCCATAGCCGACCTCGCGGAGGCCATCGCGGCCTGGACGGCCGGGGGCATGCACGAGCAGGCCGTCCACCTCCGGGTGGACCTCGCCGCCGCGTACCTGGCCGTGGGCCGCCACCTGGAGGCCGCCGAGGCCGCCGAGGAGGCGCTGCCCGGCCTGGACGGCGACACCGCCCGGCGCTGCCGCCTGATCCTCGCGCACGCGCAGAAGGAGATGGGCGAGGAGGACGCCGCCGCGACGTTCGCCGCCCTCGCCGAGGACGCCGCGCGGGACGGCCGCCACGACGCCGTCGCGCACTTCCTGGAGGAGGCCGGCGGCGTCCTGACCGCCCTCGACAGGGACGCCCTGGCCGCGGCCCGGTTCGCCGAGGCCGCCGAGGCCAACGAGAAGGCGGGCGACCCCTACGGGGTGGTCCGCACCCGCCGCCGCGCCGCGATGTGCCTGCTGTGGAGCGGCGACGCCGACGAGGCCGGCTCCGTCATGGACACGGCCCGTGCGGCCCTGGCCGGGCTCCCTCCGGACAACGAGCCCGCCCGCGTCTGGGAGACCGCCCTCGTCTCCTACGACCAGGCCCGCGTCCTCGCCCAGGTCGGCCGCCTCCCCGAGGCCGTCGCGCACGCCTCGGCCGCCGCCGACGGCTTCACCACCCTGGACGAGACCGACGCCGCCGAGGAGGCCGCCCGCCTCCACGACGACCTGAGGTCGGCCCTCAACTGACGCGGCGGGCGCCCTCGGAGGGGGGCGCCTCCAGGAACTCGGGGGGCGTCCAGCCGCGCCTGGCGTAGGCGGCCGTGATCGCGTCCCGCACCTTCCGGGCGCGCTCGGCCGGGGTGAGGACGATGGCGGAGCCGCCGAAGCCGCCGCCCACCATGCGGCCGCCCCGTGCGCCCGCGCGGACCGCGGCGTCGACGGCGGCGTCGGCCTCGGGCCAGGAGACCTCGAACTGGTCGCGCAGGGACAGGTGCGAGGCGTTCAGCATGGCGCCGAGCTCGGGGAGGGCGCCGGCGCGCAGCAGCCCGACGGCGGCCTCGACGCGGTGGTTCTCGGTGACGACGTGCTGGACGCGGCGGCGCAGGACGGGATCGCGCAGCGCCGCCAGGGCGGCGGCGAGGTCCTTGACGTCGCGCAGGGCCTCGACGCCGAGGAGGGACGCCGCCTCCTCGCACTCCGCGCGGCGGCGGCCGTAGTCGCCGCCCGTCAGCGCGTGCGAGGCCCGCGTGTCGACCACCAGGAGGACCATGCCCGAGGCCGCCGGGTCGAACGGGACCTGCGACGACAGCCCGGTGCGGCAGTCGAGCATCAGCGCGCGGCCGGGCGTGCACAGCAGGGACGCCGACTGGTCCATGAGGCCGCACGGCATGCCGACCTGCTCGTTCTCGGCGCGCTGCGCCAGCCTGGCCAGCGCGGGACGGTCGATCTCCACGCCGTGCAGGTCGCACAGCGCCAGCGCGGTCGCGCATTCCAGGGCGGCGGACGAGGAGAGGCCCGCGCCCTGCGGGAGGTCGGAGTCGATCAGCAGGGACGCGCCGCCCGTCCCGTGCTCGCGCAGCACGCGCGCGACGCCGACCGGGTACGCGGCCCACTCCCGGTCGGCGGGCCAGTGCTCGGCGGCGACCGTCCCCCCGTCCACGGGGGCGGTGACGGCGGTGGCGGCCTGCAGCGAGCGGACCTCCAGCACGCCGTCGTCGCGGCGGGCGGCGGCGACCGAGACGCCGCGCGGGAGCGCGAACGGCAGGACGAACCCGTCGTTGTAGTCGGTGTGCTCGCCGATCAGGTTGACCCGGCCGGGCGCGTGCCACACGCCCTCCGGGGCCCGCCCGAACGCCCCGGCGAAGCTCCCGCCGAGCGCGCCGGTCACCGGGAGCGCAGGAAGGTCCACGCGTCGCCGACCATGGTGCGCAGATCGCGTTCGGGCTTCCAGCCGAGCCGCTCCTGGATCTTCTCCGAGGAGGCGACCAGCACCGCCGGATCGCCGGGGCGGCGCGGCGCCACCTCGGCGGGGACGTCGCGGCCGGTGATCTCGCGGCAGACCTCGACGACCTCGCGGACGGAGGCGCCGGTGCCGCTGCCCAGGTTGAAGATCTCGTGGCGGCCGGGCTCGCAGGCGTCCAGCGCGAGCAGGTGGGCGCGGCCGAGGTCGGTCACGTGGATGTAGTCGCGGACGCAGGTGCCGTCGGGCGTCGGGTAGTCGTCGCCGAACATCTTCACGGCGCCGTCGCCGCCCTGAGCGATCCTCAGCACGTTCGGGATCAGGTGGGTCTCGACCGTGTGCCGCTCGCCGAGCCCGCCGTAGGCGCCCGCCACGTTGAAGTACCGGAGCGACACCCCGCCGATGCCGTGCAGCCGCGCGTACTCGGCGAGGGCCGTGTCGATCGCCAGCTTGGACGCCCCGTAGGGGTTGGTCGGACGGGTCGGGTCGGTCTCCAGGATCGGCGTGGACTCCGGCTCGCCGTAGGTCGCGGCGGTCGAGGAGAACACGATCCGGGGCACGCCCGCGACGCGCATCGCGTCCAGCAGGGCGAGGGACTCGCCGAGGTTCTTGTCCCAGTACAGGGCGGGCTTCTCGACGGACTCCCCGACGAGCGAGCGGGCCGCGAAGTGCAGCACGGCGCCGAACCCGCCGCCGCCGAGCACCTCCGCCGCCGTGTCGCGCAGCGTGCCGCGCACCAGCCGGGCGCCCTCGGGCACCGCGTCCGCGTGCCCGGTGGACAGGTCGTCCAGCACGACGACCTCGTGCCCCGCCTCCAGCAGCAGAGCGGAGACGACGCTGCCGACATAGCCGGCGCCTCCGGTGACGAGCAGCTTCACTGACGGACCTCCACGACGAGGGTCTGGGACGGCGGGACGCGTCCAGGCTAGGGCGTCCACCCAGGCTATCCGGAACGCCGAACGGGGAAGGCTGAACCCATGGACCGGACGCCGTCCCAGCCGCCCGCGTGGCCCGCGGGGGCGCTCGCCCGCCCCCTGGTGCGGCTGCTGTCGAGCTCGACCCACCTCGTCGTGCGGCTGTCGGGCGGCGACCCGGGCGCGCTCCGCGAGGAGCTCACCGCCGAGCGGATGCGGGCGCTGGTCGCGCAGAACACGCAGCTCACCCAGGACGAGCGGGCACTGATCGGGGAGGTGTTCGCGGCGGGGGAGCGGCCGCTGCGCGAGGTCCTCGTCCCGCGCACCGAGGTGGAGTTCCTGGACGCCTCGCTCCCGCTGGCCGCCGCCGCGCGGGTCGCCGCGGGCAGCCCGCACTCGCGGTTCCCCGTGTGCCGCGACTCCCACGACGAGGTGATCGGCTTCGTGCACATCCGCGACCTGCTGGCGCCCGTCCTGCCGGACGGGTCCGCCCGGGATCTCCGGGGGGACGGCCCGGTGGGCGATCTGGTGCGTCCGGTGAAGTTCCTGCCGCCCTCGAAGCGGGTGCTGCCGGCGCTGTCGGAGATGCGCCGCGAGCGCTGCCACCTGGCGATCGTCATGGACGAGTACGGCGGCGTCGCCGGCATCGTCACGCTGGAGGACCTCCTGGAGGAGCTCATCGGTGACATCCGCGACGAATATGATGTCCAGGACGCGCAGGCACGGCGCCTGCACGGCGGGGTGGTCGAGGTCGACGGCCTGCTCAACCTGGACGACTTCGCCGCCGAGACCGGCATCCGGCTGCCGGCCGGCCCGTACGAGACGGTCGCCGGGCACATCATGGCGGTGCTGCGCCGCGTGCCCGCCGAGGGCGACTCGGTGGAGGCCGGCGGGCGCCGGCTCGCGGTGGCCCGGATGGAGGGCCGGCGGGTGGCCCGCGTGCGCGTCATGCCGGGGGCGTCGCCGCAGGCCGCACCGGTGCCGCCCGGCACGCCGTCCGCGACCCCGCGGGCGGCGATCGGCGACGCCGCCGCCGGCCCCGGCACCCGGCAGGCCACCGGCGGCGAAGCCTCGAGTGACACCTGAGAGAATCGGTCCGTGCACATGCCCGAAGCGCCCAGCCCCGAAGCGTCCGCCGGAACGGCCGCGGCACCGCCGCGCGTGCTGTCCGGCATCCAGCCCACCGCCGACTCGTTCCACCTCGGCAACTACCTGGGGGCGCTCCGGCAGTGGGTCTCGATGCAGGACACCCATGACGCCTTCTACTGCGTGGTGGACCTGCACGCGATCACCGTCGAGCACGACCCCGCGCTGCTGCGCCGCCGGACGAAGGTCGCCGTCGCCCAGCTCCTCGCGATGGGCCTGGATCCCGAGCGCGCCACGGTGTTCGTGCAGAGCCACGTCCCCGAGCACGCCGAGCTGGCCTGGGTGCTCGGCTGCCTCACCGGCTTCGGCGAGGCCCAGCGGATGACGCAGTTCAAGGACAAGTCGTCCAAGCAGGGCACCGGCGGGACGAGCGTCGGGCTGTTCACCTACCCGGTCCTGCAGGCCGCCGACATCCTGCTCTACTCGCCCGACCCCACCGTCGAGGGCGGCCGGGCGCTGCGCGTCCCCGTCGGCGAGGACCAGCGGCAGCACCTGGAGCTGACCCGCACCCTCGCGCAGCGGTTCAACCACCGGTTCGGCGAGACGTTCGTGCTGCCGGACGCGCACATCCCCGAGGGCGCCGCGAAGATCACCGACCTCCAGGAGCCGGACGCCAAGATGAGCAAGTCGGCGTCCTCGCCGCAGGGGATCATCGACGTGCTGGAGGAGCCCGGCCCGATGCGCAAGAAGATCATGCGCGCGGTCACCGACACCGGCTCCGAGGTCGTCTACGACGAGGAGAAGAAGGCCGGCGTCACCAACCTCCTGCGGATCTTCTCCGCGCTGGAGGGCACCTCCGTCCCGGACCTCGAAGGCCGCTACGCGGGGTCGGGGTACGGGCAGTTCAAGAAGGACCTCGCGCAGGTCGTCCTGGACACGTTCACACCGATCAGGGAGCGCACCCTCAAGCTGCTGGACGACGAGGAGCGGCTCGACCGGGTGCTCGCCCTCGGCGCCGAGCGCGCCTCCGGGGTCGCCACCGCGACGATGGAGACCGTGCGCGAACGGGTGGGATTCGTGGGACGTGGTCGCTGACGGCCGCGCTCTCGCCGCGGAGGGCCCCGGGAAGGCGCCCTCCGCCACCGGGGGCGTGCCCCCCGGCGGGGGCGGCGGCGTGCGCACGATCGGCGTCGCCATCCCCATCCCCGACCCGTACGGGGCCTTTCTCCAGGCCCGGCGCGCCTCGTTCGGCGACCCGCTCGCCCACGCGATCCCGACGCACATCACGCTGCTGCCGCCGACCGAGATCCCCGAGCCCGAGATCGACGCCGTCGAGGATCATCTGCGCGGCGTCGTGGGCACCGAGACCCCGTTCCCGATCAGGTTGCGAGGCAGCGGAACGTTTCGACCGGTATCGCCGGTCGTGTTCGTGGCCCTCGCGGAGGGGATCGGCGGTTGCGAGCGGGTTCAGGCGAAGGTTCTGTCGGGCCCGCTCGCCCGGCCGCTGCCGTTCCCGTACCACCCGCACGTGACCATCGCCCACCACCTCCCCGAGAGCGTCATGGACCAGGCGTTCAAGGAGCTCGCCGGCTACAGCGCCGACTTCGAGGCGTGGGGCTTCTCCCTGTACGAGCACGGGCAGGACGGCGTGTGGCGCCCTCAGTGCGACTTCATCTTCGGGGACGGCGTCGTACCGTCCCCGGGCGGCGACCGCGGCGGGTCCGCCCCCGGGTGAACCGGGTTCCGGTGAGCGGCGCCACGAGACGCTGCGTTGACCCTTCGATTACCGTCTGCGGCATCGAGTGGCCCGCGTTGGGTACGTTGCGTGCATGCGGCAGGTGATCGGCGGGGTCCGACGGCGGAGCGAGTCCCTGTACGGCGACGGGAAGGCCCTGCTGCGACGCTCCCGGCAGAGGTCCCGGTGGTTCGACCACCAGGTGCGCGCGCTGGAGCGGTACCAGGAACGCCGCGGCGACCGGCTGGCGGCCGCCCTCACCAGCTACGCGTTCCTGTCGTTCTTCCCGTTGATGGCGCTCGCGTACGCGCTGCTCGGCTATCTCGTCGGGGTCAGCGACGAGGCCCGCGCCTACTTCGTCCGGGCGATCAACTCGCAGCTGCCGGGCCTCGCGGGACAGCTGGACGTCGAGCAGATCGCCCAGTCCAAGACCGCCGTCGGCGTCCTCGGGCTGGTCGCGCTGCTGTTCACCGGGATCGGCTGGGTGCAGGTGCTGCGCGAGTCCCTGCGCGACATCTGGGGCAACGAGCCGGGCGGCGGCGGCAACTTCTTCCTGAAGCGGCTCTGGGACGGGGGCGTGCTGGCGTTCCTCGGCCTGATCCTGATCTGCGGCATGGCGGTGACGACGGTCACGACGTCCGCCACCCACACCGTCCTCGGCTGGCTCGGCCTGGAGGACGTCCCCGGCGCCGGAACCGGGCTGCGGCTGCTGTCCCTCGCCTGCGCCATCTTCTTCGACACCGTGGTCTTCCTGGCGCTGTTCACCCGGCTGTCGGGCACCCGGGCGCCCTGGCGCCGGATCATCCGGGGCGCGGTCTTCGGCGCGGTCGGTTTCGAGATCCTCAAGCAGATCGCGGCGTTCCTCGTCGGGCGGACGACGCAGAACCCCGTCTACGGCACGTTCGCCGTCCTTGTCGGGCTGATGGTGTGGATCAACGTCGCGACCCGGTTCGCCCTGTTCGTCGCCGCCTGGACGGCGACGCGCCGCGTCGTCCTCACCGCGGACGCCGCCAACCCGGAGAACAGCGCCGACCGCGCGGAGGTCGAGGCGCTCCAGGAACGCGCCGGCGGGAGGCCGGGCCGCCACGAGAGGCCGGGGGAGGGCGAGGACCCGGTCCGGGACGAGCAGCCGGACCGGCAGAAGAGACCGGGGCGCCACGAGAAGCCGATCGAGGCCCGAAAGCCGCTGAAAGACAAGAAACCGGTCGAGACCGGCAAGCCGGCGGAAGGCGAAAAGCCAGTCGGGACCGGGAAGCCGGCCTAGGACAGGAAGCCGATCGGGGCCGAAGCCGCGTCGAAGCCGGGAGGCCCGTGGACGCCGGGAAGCCGATCGAACCCGAGAAGCTGATCCGGGGCGGGAAGCCGATGGACGGCGGGAAGCGGGTCGGGACCGGGAAACCTGGGCCCAGGCCCGGAAGCATGAAGGCTGCTCGGGCCGGTGGGCCGAGAGGGCGGGTCAGGACCAGAAGGCGTCGTCGGCGTACTGGTCTTCGGCCAGGGTCCGGATCTCGGTGATCTTTCCGTCGCGGATGCGGAACAGGTCGACGGCGCGGCCGTCCAGGATCCGGCCGGGGCGCTCGGCGTAGGTCTGCACGAGGGCCGCCCCGTGCTCGTCGTTGGCCATGACCGAGTAGGGCTCGGTGTGGAACGTCCCGCCGGACAGTTCGAACAGCCGGACGTAGAACCCCAGGACCTCCTCGGGCGTCCGGTACTCGCCGCAGACGGGCCCGCGCCCGGGGACGCGGTGCACGACGTCGTCGGCGAGCAGCCCGCGGATGAGGTCCATGTCGCCCTTGGCGAAGGCCGTGTAGCCGTCCTTCAGCAGCGTCACGTTCGGATGCTCGTACGTCGGCGGCGGCTCCGTCGCGAGGGCGGGGGCGCCGGGCATGGGGACATACAAGTCGGACATGGCGCAATTCCTCCCCGCGGCGCCGTTCTCCGGCGGTGACGCGATCACCGGCGCCACGGCGAGCGTAAGCCGACCGGACGCGAGGGTGCCAGGCCCGTGGGAAGGGGTGGGAGAAGCTTTACCGGTCGCCGCGGGGGCGGACCGCCTCCAGCCGCCGCCTGCGGCGCAGCACCACGAACAGCACCGCGATCGCGAGCAGGGCCCCCACCGTGCCGCCGCCGACGAGCAGCCACATGCGGGACGCGTCGTCGGAGGCGAGCGGCGCGTCGGGCAGCACGCCCGAGCCGCCGTTCTCGCGGGTCTGCTCGATGTCGCCGGGCGGAACGAGCGTGCCCACCGGCTGGACCTTGCCGCGGGCGGCGAAACCCCAGTTCAGCAGCTTGGCCGCGTACGCCGACGGCGGCATGTCGGCCCGCATCAGCGAGATCACGATCGTGTGCCCGCCGCGGCGCGCCTGGGCGACGAAGGTCTGCTGGGCGGCGATCGTGTAGCCGTTCTTGCCGCCGAGCATCCCGGGGTAGGCCAGCCGCTCGCCCGGGAGCATGTGGTTGTGCGTGTGGATCGGGTACCCGCCGACCTTCTTGCCCTTCTTGCGCTCCTTCTTGGTCGGGGGCGCCGGGAACTGGAAGTCGATCGCCTGCATGTAGGCGCGGTACTGGGGGTTCTTCATGCCCTCGCGCAGGATGAGCGCGAGGTCGTAGGCCGAGGTGTGCTGCGTCCGGACGTCCAGCCCGAGGTCCTTGTCCAGCCCGTTGGGGGACCCGGCGAGCGTGTCGCGCGCGTTGATCCGCCTGGCCTCGGCGTTCATGTCGGCGAGGGTCCTGCGCATCCCGCCGTCGGCCTCCGCCAGCGTCACCGCCGCGTCGTTGGCCGACATCATCAGCAGCGCGTGGAACAGGTCGGAGACCTTGTACTGCATCTTCGGGGTCAGACCGACCTTGGTGCCCTCGGTGTCGCACGCCTTCTGGGACGGCCGGACGAGCCGGTTCGGCTCCAGTCTGGGGACGAGCGCCAGCGCGGTGAGGGTCTTGAGGGTGCTGGCGGGCAGGTAGTGCCCGTGCGGGTCCTTGGCGGCCAGGACCTGGCCGGTGTCGGCGTCCGCGATCATGTACGACCCCGCCTTGATCTTCGGTGGGGCCGGGACGCCCGGGGCCGTGCCCGCGACGACGCCGCGGCTCGCGAGCCGCGGCCCGCCCACGGTCTGCGCGGACGGCGACGCGGCGGGCGATGCCCCGGGAGACGCGGCGGCGCGCGCTCCCGCGCCCGGGGGGCCTCCGGTGCGGGCGACGCCGGCCGGGGCGGCGGCGAACGCCGGGGCCGCCGCCAGCGAGGCGGCCGTGACCGGCACGGTGATCAACGTCAGGGCGCGGCGGACGCCGGCCGGCCCTCGTCGCTGTCGTGGCAAGCTCCCGACGCTCCTCAATCCCGTGGGAGCGCGATCGCTCCCGGCGCGCAGGCGCCCAATGCCCATGACTCCCCCCGAAGACTAGGCGACCTATCCGGCGAAGAGGTACCCGATCGCGAATCCGGCAAGCGCGGGGCGGAAGCGACGGACGTGACGGACGTGACGGAGGGCGCAGCGGTCCTATCACGGTACGTAAGGGGCGGGGCCGATCGGTTACCATCCGTCATTGACGGGATTTTGAGACCGGCTGACGGTATTTTGGACGGGCTGACTAGTTCGATCTAGTGGTGCACAGGCCAAGATCGATGACCGAAAAGTAGGACGTCCGCCCACCTTCCGACGGCTCGCATGAGTCAATTGATCCGCAAAGGGCATGGACGCCCGGCAGGGGGCGGGCACGGACGCCATCATGGAACGAACACGTGACCTGGACCGGCGTTCGTCCAGGCTTAGGGACCCGCTGGCTGAATTGCGCCACGTGCCACGCAACGACCTGCAAGGATTGTGGACGGAGGTTGGCCGTGGCCATTGACTTCAACGCATCGCACGGGGCGACGCTGGGCGTCGAGTGGGAGATCCAGCTCGTCGATGCGGAGACCAGGCACCTGCGTCAGGACGCACGCGAGGTGCTCGCCGCGCTGCCTTCGCTCAGCGAGGACGGCGACAACCCCCGCGTCCGGCACGAACTGATGGAGTCCACCATCGAGGTGGTGACCGGGATCAGCGACACCGTGGGTGAGGCCAAGGCCGACCTGTCCGGTACCCTCACCGCCCTGCGCACCGCCGCCGCCGACCGCGGCCTCGCGCTCGCCTGCACGGGCACCCACCCGATCAGCGACTGGCGGGAGGCGGTGATGGCGCCCATGCGGCGCTACGCCCAGCTGATCGAGGAGATGCAGTGGCTGGCCCGGCGCATCCAGACGTTCGGCGTTCACGTCCACGTCGGCATCTCCGACGGCGCCAAGGCGATCCCGATCGTCAACGCGCTCTCGTCCTACCTTCCGCACTTCCTCGCGCTCACCGCGTCCAGCCCGTTCTGGAGCGGCAGCGACACCGGCCTCGCGTCCTGCCGGGCGGTCGTGTTCGGCCAACTGCCCACGGCCGGGCCGCCCCACCTGCTAGACGACTGGGCGGCCTTCGAGGATTACATGGACACGCTGATGCGTTCCGGAACCATAAGGAGCATCAAGGAGGTCTGGTGGGACATCCGGCCGCATCCTGACTTCGGTACCGTCGAGATCAGGATGTTCGACGGGATTCCCACGCTGCGTGAGGTGGGGATGGCCGCCGCTCTGTGCCAGAGCCTGGTCACGCTGTTCGAGCAGCAACTGGACCGCGGGTACACACTGCCGCGGCCGGCCGCCTGGGTGGTGCGCGACAACAAGTGGCGCGCCACCAGGTACGGGCTCGACGCCATCGTCATCACCGATGACACAGGGAACACCGCTCCGCTCCGCGACGACCTGTACGAGCTGATCAGGGAGCTGGAGCCGGTCGCCGACCGGCTCGGCTGCGCCGAGGAGCTCAAGGTCGCCGGCGAGGTGCTGGAGCACGGCGCCCCGTACGAGCGCCAGCGCGCGATCCGCGCCGGCGGAGGGACGCTGGAGAACATCGTCGACGCGGCGATCGCCGAGCTCGCGGAGGACAGGTTCGTCACACTGGGGGAGGTCGCACATGCCGGAGCCTGAGCAACCGGACCGCACCGGCGACCCCGCGAACACCGATCCCGCGAGCACCGATTCCGCGAGCACCGATTCCGCGAGCACCGATCCCGCGAGCAGACCCGAGAACCGCACCGCTTCCACCAACGAGAACATCACCCGGCGGGCGCCGCTAGGCTCCGCCATCGCGCAGGGGGCGCACATGACACATTCGGGACCCGGGGTGATGCCCGGCCTTGAACCACCCGCCGCCCCGGGACAGGAAGGTCCCGAGGGCCGGGAGGACCGGGGCGCCGTCTCCGGCGCCGCCGGAGCCAACGGCACGGCGCCCGGCGGGCCCGCCCCGCGCGACGCCGAGGGCCCCGTGCAGCGGCGGGACGCCTCCGCCGCGGCGACCGGTGCCCACGTGGTGCCCGGCGCCCCGGCGGTGCTCGGCGGCGCCGTGCTGCAGCCGCAGCTCGACGCGTTCCTCGCCGGCCACGAGGCCGAGCTGATCGCGTTCCGCCGCGATCTGCACATGCACCCGGAGCTCGGCTACGCCGAGCACCGCACGACCCGCAGGCTCGCCGAGCGGCTCCGCGCGGCCGGGCTGGAGCCGGTGATCCTGCCGAAGGGCACCGGGCTGTTCTGCGACATCGGCCCAGCCGACGGCACGACCGTGGCGCTGCGGGCCGACATCGACGCGCTCCCGCTCCAGGACGAGAAGGAGGGCGTCGCCTACCGGTCGACCGTCCCCGGCGTCGCGCACGCGTGCGGCCACGACGTGCACACCGCGATGGTGCTGGGCGCGGGCCTGTTCCTGGCCCAGCAGGCGGAGGCGGGGCTGCTGCCCGGCCGCGTCCGGCTGCTGTTCCAGCCCGCCGAGGAGACGCCCGGCGGCGCGCTGGACGTGATGGCCGCCGGCGGCATCGCGGGCGTCGACCGCGCGTTCGCGCTGCACTGCGACCCCCGCATCGAGGTCGGCCAGCTCGGGCTGCGCACCGGCCCGATCACCGCGGCCTGCGACAAGGTCTACGTGAAGGTCACCGGGCCCGGCGGGCACACCGCCCGGCCGCACCTGACCGCCGACCTGGTCTACGCGCTCGCCAAGATCGTCACCGAGCTGCCGTCCGCGCTGTCGCGGCGCGTCGACCCGCGCTCCAGCCTGTCGCTGGTGTGGGGGCGCGTCTCGGCCGGGTCCGTCGCCAACGCCATCCCCGACGACGGGATCGCCGAGGGCACCGTCCGCTGCCTGGACGACGAGGCGTGGCACCGGGCGCCGGAGATGATGAAGGCGCTGCTGCAGTCGGTCGCCGCCGCCTACGACGTGGAGGCGTCGCTGGACTACGTCCGGGGCGTCCCGCCGACCGTGAACGAGGCGGCCAGCGTGCAGATGTTCCGCGACGCCGCCGCCCAGGTCATGGACGAGGACGGTGTCGTGCCGACCCCGCAGAGCCTCGGCGGCGAGGACTTCGGCTGGTACCTGGAGTCGATCCCCGGCGCGCTCGCCCGGCTCGGCGTCCGCACCCCGGGCTCGCCCGGCGAGTACGACCTGCACCGCGGCGACTTCGACGTCGACGAGCGGTGCATCGCCGTCGGCATGAAGGTGCTGAGCGCCACCGCGCTGACCGCGCTGTGGGACGGCGGCCGTCCCGGCGACGCCGAGTCGATCGAGGGCGCCGCGCTGGCCTAGACCCCCTTCGCCGACCGGGCTTGATCACCAGGGGTGATCACCCGGCCTGCCGCCTTCCGTCCTCCCGGACGCCCGCGCACGAGGGCTCGCGTGCCGGTCAGCGCCGTCTATGGCGGCGCTGACCTGTGGCGATATGCCTACGCATTGGTAACGGACCTGTTGCGAAACCGTGCAAGCGGGAAGTTTGCCCTCATTAGCGAGGTAGCGTCCCAACGATTTCGGTGACCGGATCGGTCACCGGACCGTGGGTGGGGAACGGAAGGAGCGCTACCTTGCGCCGTGGACTGAAGATAACGCTCGTCACCGTGACGGGTGCGGCGCTGACGCTCAGCGCTTCCGCGTGCGGTGGCAAGAAGGCCGACAGCGGTGACGGCGGCGACGACGGCAAGAAGACCCTCAAGATCGGTCTGGCCTTCGACATCGGCGGCCGCGGTGACCAGTCCTTCAACGACTCGGCGGCCGCGGGCCTCGACAAGGCCAAGAAGGACCTGGACGTCAAGACCGAGGAGATCTCCGCCAAGCCGGACGAGCCGGACTCCGACAAGGAGTCGCGCCTGCGGCTGCTGGCCAACAAGGGCTACAACCCGGTCATCGGCGTCGGCTTCGCCTACACGGCCTCGATCAACAAGGTCGCCAAGGACTTCCCGAACACCAAGTTCCTCGTCGTCGACGCCGACCAGTGCAAGGTCGAGGGCGCGAACGTCAGCGGCGCCTGCTTCTCCGAGGAGCAGGGGTCCTACCTCGTGGGCGCCGCGGCCGCGCTGAAGTCCAAGACCGGCACGATCGGGTTCATCGGCGGCGTCAACGTCCCGCTGATCAACAAGTTCTTCGCCGGGTACCAGGCGGGCGCGAAGAAGGCCAAGCCGGGCATCAAGGTTCTCCCCGCCAAGTACCTCACGCAGCCCCCGAACTTCAACGGCTTCAAGGACGCCGGCCTCGGAAACGAGGCGGCCAAGGGCCAGCTCGACGAGAACGCCGACGTGATCTACCACGCGGCCGGCGGCGCGGGCATCGGCGTCATCAAGACGGTCGGCGCGGCCAAGAAGTGGGCGATCGGCGTCGACTCCGACCAGTACAACCAGCCCGCGGTCGCCGGGGTGAAGGAGCAGATCCTGACGTCCATGGAGAAGCACGTGGACGTCGCGGTCTACAACTTCGTGGAGAGCGTCGCCAAGGGCACCTTCAAGGCCGGCACCACGCAGTACAACCTGGGCAACGACGGCATCGGCTACGCCACCTCCGGCGGCAAGGTCGACGACATCAAGGCCAAGCTGGACGAGCTGAAGGCCGACATCGTCAGCGGCAAGATCACGGTTCCGACCAAGGCGTGACGCCGCGGCCGGGCACGGGACTCCGCGCCCGTGCGGCGACGTGCCGGCCGGTTCCGCCGGCCGCGAGCGCCGCACCGGGTACCGCTGCGAGGCGGCGCCCGGTGCGGCGGCGCGTTCTCCCGGTCCACGTCCTCGCTCACGTTCTAGGCAGGAGGAGGGGCACTCGTGCCTGACCAGGTGCCGGCCGTGCGGCTGACATCGATCACCAAGCGGTTCCCCGGAGTGGTGGCCAACCGCGACATCAACCTCACCATCGAGCGCGGCGAGGTGCACGCGCTCTGCGGTGAGAACGGCGCCGGCAAGTCCACGCTGATGAAGATCCTCTACGGGATGCAGCGGCCGGACGAGGGCGCCATCGAGGTCGACGGCGAGCAGATGGCCTTCCGGACGCCCGCCGACGCGATCGCCCGCGGCATCGGCATGGTGCACCAGCACTTCAAGCTGGCCGACAACCTCACCGTGCTGGAGAACGTGATCCTCGGCGCCGAGCCCCGCGCCAGGGGCCGGCGGCGCGGCCAGGTCGACTTCGCCGCCGCGCGCGCCAAGATCGAGGAGATGTCGGAGGCGTACGGGCTGCGCGTCGACCCCGACGTGCTGGTCGAGACGCTCGGCGTCGGCGAGCGGCAGCGCGTGGAGATCCTCAAGGTGCTCTACCGCGGCGCCCGGGTGCTCATCCTGGACGAGCCGACCGCGGTGCTCGTCCCGCAGGAGGTCGAGGAGCTGTTCGGCAACCTGCGCGAGCTGCGCGCCGAGGGGCTGACCGTGCTGTTCATCTCCCACAAGCTGGACGAGGTGCTGACCGTCGCCGACACGATCTCGGTGATCCGGCGCGGTACGACGGTCGCGACCCGGCTCGATCCGCGGGAGGTGACGTCCCGGCGGCTGGCCGAGCTGATGGTCGGGTCCGAACTGCCCACCCCGGAGCTGCGCGAGTCGACCGTCACCGAGGACGTCCAGCTGGACGTGGCCGGGCTCACCGTGCTGACCCCCGAGGGCCGTCCCGTGGTGGACGGGGTGTCGCTGCGCATCCGCCGCGGCGAGATCGTCGGGCTGGCCGGCGTCGAGGGCAACGGGCAGACCGAGCTCATCGAGGCGATCATGGGGATCCGCCGCGCCGACGCCGGGACCATCGGCCACGGCGGCGAGGACATCACCTCGTGGGCGACGCGGCGGCGCCGCGAGGCCGGCATCGCCTACATCCCCGAGGACCGGCACCGGCACGGGCTCGTCCTGGAGGGGACCCTCTGGGAGAACCGCATGCTGGGCCACCAGACCCGGCGCCCGAACGTGCGCGGCCCGTGGGTCGACCGGCGCGGCGCCCGCCGCGACACCACCCGGATCGTCCAGGCCTACGACGTGCGGACGCCGGGGATCGACGTGCCCGCCGCCGCGCTGTCGGGCGGCAACCAGCAGAAGCTCATCGTCGGGCGGGAGATGTCCGGCGACCCGCGGCTGCTGATCGCGGCGCACCCGACGCGCGGTATCGACGTCGGCGCCCAGGCCGCCATCTGGGAGTACCTGCGGCAGGCCCGCGCGGACGGGCTGGCCGTGCTGCTGATCAGCGCCGATCTTGAGGAACTCATCGGAATGTCCGACACCCTGCACGTGATCCTGCGGGGACGGCTGGTCGCGGAGGTCGATCCGCGGACCGTCACCCCCGAGGAGCTCGGCTCCGCCATGACCGGCGCCGGAGCGCCCGCATGAGCGACGAGCGCAAGGACCCGACCCCGGCGGGCGAGGAGCCCGGGGGCGGGAGGCCGCCGGGGGACGAGCCGTCGGGCACGACGCCGTCGGACGGGAAGCCCGCGGGCGGTGAGTCCGGGACAGCGAAGCGGCCGGCCGACGTCCCCGCCCCGCGACCGGGCCAGACCTCCGGCACCGGGCCGTCCGACGCGAAGGCGTCCGGTCCGGAGCCGTCAGGTCCGGTGGAGCCGGAGACGGTGCCCTCGTGGAAGGCGATGCTGCGCGGCCTCGGCCCGCGGGGTCTCGGGCTGAAGATCGGCGCGCCGGTGCTGGCGCTGCTGATCTCCCTCGGCATCACGATGATCCTGCTGCGGATCACCGGCGCCGACCCGGTCAGCTCGATCCAGAGCATGGTCGACTACGGCACGACCGAGAACTCGATCGTCGACATCCTCAACCGCGCCACCCGCTACTACCTGTCGGCCGTGGCCGTGGCGATCGGCTTCCGGATGGCGCTGCTGAACATCGGCGTGGACGGCCAGTACCGGCTCGCCGCGTTCCTCGCCGCCGCGCTCGGCGGGGCGGTGGCGCTGCCCGCCCCCTTCGGCCAGATGCTGGTGATCATCGCGGCGATGGTGGTCGGCGGGCTCTGGGCCGCGATCGCGGGCGTGCTGAAGGTGACCCGCGGGGTCAGCGAGGTGCTGTCCACGATCATGCTGAACGCGATCGCGACCGGCCTGATCGCCTACCTGCTGAACGACAAGCGGCTCGCCGAGGTGCGGCCGGACAGCAACAACGTCGCCACGCCGCAGATCTCCGAGTCGGGGCGGGTCGGCGGCCTGAACGGCTTCCTGTCCTCGATCGGCATCGACCTGCCGGGCGACGTGTACGGGCTGCTGCCGCTGGCGATCCTGGTCGGCGTCGTGTTCTGGGTCGTCATCAACCACACGCGGTTCGGGTTCGACCTGAAGGTGTCGGGCCTGTCGCCGTCGGCGGCGCAGGCCAGCGGCGTCAACGCCCGCCGCATGATCGTCTACACGATGATCGCGTCCGGCGTGGTGGCGGGCCTGATCGGCATGCCGGAGCTGCTCGGCGCGTCCTACGAGTACTCGCTGAACTTCCCGGCGGGCCTCGGCTTCACCGGCATCACGGTCGCGCTGCTCGGCCGCAACCATCCGGCCGGCATCGCGCTCGCCGCGCTGCTGTTCGCGTTCCTCGACCAGACCTCCGACGTCCTCCAGGAGGTCGACGTCCCGAAGGAGATCGTCGGCGTCATGCAGGGCGTGGTCGTGCTGACCGTCGTCATCGTGTACGAGCTCGTCCGGCGCTGGGAGATCCGGCTGCAGCAGCGGGCCGTCGCCGCCGAGCTGGCCACCGGCCACGACCTGGCCCGCGAGGCCGCTGGGAGTGCCTCATGAGCACCGCCACCGAGACGGCCCCCGCCAGGAAGGCCGCGGGCGGCAGGCGCCGGCTGCGCTGGCCGCACCACCTGCTCATCGCGTCCGGCATGCTGGTGCTGCTGTCGCTGGTCCGGGTGATCGACGACGCCGACCCGGTGACCTCCAGCGGGACGGTCAGCGCCGCGCTGCGCCTCGCCGTGCCGATCTTCCTGGCCGGGCTCGGCGGGCTGTGGTCCGAGCGGTCCGGCGTGATCAACATCGGCCTTGAGGGCATGATGATCCTCGGCACCTGGACGGGCGCCTGGGCCGGCTACCAGTGGGGCCCGTGGATCGGCGTCCTCGCCGGGATCATCGGCGGCGCGCTCGCCGGGCTGCTGCACGCCGTCGCGACCGTGTCGTTCGGCGTCGACCACATCGTGTCCGGCGTAGCGATCAACATCCTCGGGCTGGGGCTCACCCAGTTCCTCGCCGGGCTGATCTTCGACAAGGGGGAGGCGAAGGCGCTCGGCGGCGGCCCCCGGCAGTCGCCCCCCGTCGATCCGGTCCAGACGCTGACCATGCCGGTGCTGTCCGGCGGCAGGATCGGCGGCTGGCAGAGCCCCGACTGGCTCGGCTCGCTGGAGAAGCACCACTGGTTCCTGGTGTCGGACATCGCGGGCATCGTGCGCGGCCTGACCAGCGACATGTCGCTGCTGACGCTGGTGGCGCTGCTGCTCGTCCCGGCCAGCTTCTTCGTGCTGTGGCGGACGGCGTTCGGGCTGCGGATCCGCTCGTGCGGCGAGGACCCGTACGCGGCCGAGTCGCTCGGCGTGCAGGTCTACCGGATGAAGTACGCGGCCGTGATGATCTCGGGCGGCTTCGCGGGCCTGGCGGGCGCGTTCCTCGTCACCGTCGCCGCGCCGTTCTACCAGGACGGCCAGACCAACGGCCGCGGGTTCATCGGCCTCGCCGCCATGATCTTCGGCAACTGGCGTCCGGGCGGCCTCGCCGCGGGCTCGCTGCTGTTCGGCTACACCGACGCGATGAACGTGCGCGGCGGCGGCCAGGCGGTGCACGCGCTGCTGCTGTTCGTGGCGATCCTGCTGATCGGCGTGGCGGTCTGGCAGGGCGTCCGCGCGAACCGGCTGGCCTCGCAGGCGGCGCTGGACGTGGCGCACCGCCGCGACATGCGGGCCGCGATCGTCGGCTCGGCACTGTCGCTCGTCGCGGCCGCCGCGCTGCTCTCGTGGTTCCTGCTGAGCGACATCGTCCCCGGCGAACTGGTCTCCTTCACCCCGCACCTGACGACGCTGCTCGTCCTGGCCCTGGCCAGCCAGCGCCTCCGCATGCCCGCCGCCAACGGGCTGAGCTACCGGCGCGGTGAGGCACGCTGACCGGCGGCCGGAGCGAAGCGGAGGACGCCGGTCAGCTGCTCTTTCCGGGGGGTTTGGGGGGTCGTCCCCCCAGAAAGGTAGGGCCTTATGGAGATTGATTGGCCTGCTCTTCGTGCTGCGGCGCGGGAGGCGATGGGGCGTGCGTACTGCCCGTACTCCGGGTTCCCGGTCGGTGCCGCCGCGCTGGTGGACGACGGCCGGGTGATCACCGGATGCAACGTGGAGAACGCCTCGTACGGCGTCGGCCTGTGCGCGGAATGCGCCGTCGTGTCGGCGCTGCACGGGCCAGGCAAGTCCGAGCGGCCCCGGCTGGTCGCCATGGCGGTGGTCGACCGGCACGGGAACCCGCTGATGCCGTGCGGCCGCTGCCGGCAGCTGCTGTGGGAGCACGGCGGCGCCCCGATGCTGCTGGAGACGACGCGCGGCATCCTGCCCATGTCGAACGTCCTACCGGACGCGTTCGGTCCCGACGACCTCGTGGACCGGGCCTGACCGGCACAATCCGGCCGGCACACCCTGGCCGGCCCGGCTCGACCCTTGAGAGGATCTCGTGGACGCCACCGATGTCATCCGCGCCAAGCGGGACGGCGGGACGCTGACCCCCGACCAGATCGACTGGGCGGTGGACGCCTACACGCGGGGCGTGATCGCCGAAGAGCAGATGTCGGCCCTGGCGATGGCGATCCTGCTGAACGGCATGTCGCGGGCCGAGGTGGCCCGGTGGACCGAGGCGATGATCCGGTCCGGCGAGCGGATGGACTGGTCGGGGCTGGACCGTCCGACCACCGACAAGCACTCCACCGGGGGCGTCGGCGACAAGATCACCCTGCCGCTGGCGCCGCTGGTGGCGGCGTGCGGGGCGGCCGTCCCGCAGCTGTCGGGGCGCGGCCTCGGGCACACCGGCGGGACGCTCGACAAGCTGGAGTCGATCCCGGGCTGGCGGGCGTCGCTGTCGAACACCGAGATGCTGGGCGTGCTGCGCTCGGCCGGCGCGGTCATCTGCGCGGCGGGCGGCGGCCTCGCGCCGGCCGACCGCAAGCTCTACGCGCTGCGCGACGTGACCGGCACGGTGGAGTCGATCCCGCTGATCGCCTCCTCGATCATGTCGAAGAAGATCGCCGAGGGCACGGGCGCGCTGGTGCTGGACGTCAAGGTCGGCTCGGGCGCGTTCATGAAGACGGTGGACCAGGCCCGGGAGCTGGCCGAGACGATGGTCGCGATCGGCGCCGACCACGGGCTGCGCACGGTCGCCCTGCTGACCGCGATGGACCGTCCGCTCGGCAGCGCGGTCGGCAACGCCGTCGAGGTGGCCGAGTCGGTCGAGGTGCTCGCCGGGGGCGGCCCGCCCGACGTGGTCGAGCTGACGCTGACGCTGGCGCGGGAGATGCTCGACGCCGCCGGGATCTCCGGCCGGGACCCGGCCGACGCGCTGAAGGACGGCTCCGCCATGGACGCCTGGCGGCGCATGATCACCGCGCAGGGCGGCGACCCCGGCGCGCCGCTGCCGGCCGCCCGCGAGACCCACGTGGTCACCGCCCCGTCCTCGGGCGTGCTGACCAGGCTGGACGCCTACGGGGTGGGCGTCGCGGCCTGGCGTCTCGGCGCCGGCCGGGCCCGCAAGGAGGACCCGGTCTCGTTCGGCGCGGGCGTCATCTGCCACGCGAAGCCGGGCGACACGGTCGAGGCGGGCCGGCCGCTGCTGACGCTGCACGCCGACGACGAGGCCAGGTTCGGCCGCGCGCTGGAGGCTCTGGACGGCGCCTTCGACATCGGGGCAGGCGGCACCGTGCCCGCGCTCCCGCTGGTCATCGACCGGATCGCGGGACCCAGATGATTTGTTAAGAATCACCGTTGACGGGCGTTGTGTCCGCTCTGGAAGCTGATCAGGTTTCTCTCAGCAGCCAAGGAGCGGACGTTGCGACTCTCACTCCTGCCCGTCGCGGCGCTCGCGGGCACGGTCGGCCTCGCAGCCGGCACGGTGCCCGCGTACGCCGACGCGGGCCGTCCCCACATCGTGGTGAAGGACGGCAAGACGCAGCCCGCGTTCTCGTTCAAGGACGCCATCCGCGAGAAGGTTTTCGTCGAGACGACCGTGGACAGCGACCGGGATGGCAAACGCGACCGCGTGTCCGTCTACATCACCCGCCCCAAGGAGACGGGCGGCGGCCTCAAGGTCGCCTCGATCCTTGAGGGCAGCCCCTACTACGCCGGCCTCCAGGACCCGCCGTACCACCCGGCCGACGTCACCGACCACCCGCGCCTCGCGCCGTGGACGCCGCCGCCCGGCCCGCCCGGTGCGACGAGCTACTCCCGCGTCTACTACGACAACTACTTCGTCTCCCGCGGCTACGCCGTCCTCGCGGCCGACACCCTCGGCACGGGCGACTCCGACGGCTGCCCGACCGCCGTCGGCCCGAACGAGGCGCAGGGCATGAAGTCGGTCGTCGAGTGGCTCACCGGCAAGGCCACCGCGTTCGACGCCCAGGGCAACAGGATCCGCGCGGGCTGGTCGACCGGGAACGTCGCCATGGCCGGCAAGTCCTACGACGGGACGCTGCCCCTGGCGACCGCCGCGACCCGGGTGTCCGGCCTGAAGACGGTCGTGTCCATCTCCGGCGTCTCCAACTGGTACGACGAGTACCGCGCCAACGGCGGCGTGGTCGCGCCGGACGGCTGGGAGGGCGAGGACCTCGACCTGCACGCCAAGGCGGTGCTCACCCGCCGCGACCCCGCGGTGTGCGCGCCCGTCATGCACGACCTCGAGAAGAAGATGGACCGGGTCACCGGCGACTACAACCGGACCTGGGACGAACGGAACTTCGCCAAGTCGGCGCCCCGTTTCAAGGCCAGCGTGTTCATGACCAGCGGTCTCGCCGACTGGAACGTCAAGCCGATCCAGATGTCCCTTCTGTGGGAGGGGCTGAAGAAGGCCGGCGTCGACCGCAAGCTCTGGATCCACCAGGCCGCGCACGACGAGCCGCTGGACGTCCGCCAGAGCGTGTGGCTCGAATCGCTGAACCTGTGGTTCGCGCATGAGCTCTACAACGTCCGCAACGACGTCATGCGCCGGCCCAAGGTCGACCTGGAGCGCACCCCCGGCCAGTGGGAGACGCACAAGGACTGGCCGGAGACCTCGGCCCGTCCCGTGCCGCTCGGCCTGTCGGCCAAGGGCCTCGGAGAGCGCGGCCGCGGCACGCAGCAGCTGGTGGACGACCCGTCCCGCAAGGCCGAGGAACTGGCGGCGACCCCGGACGCGGCGGACCCGAACCGCCTGATCTACCTCACGCCGAAGCTGACCAGGGCCGCCAGGCTCAGCGGCACGGCGCGGATCAGGCTGCGCGCCTCCGTCGACGGCCGCTCGCCGTACCTGTCGGCCCTCCTGGTCGACTACGGCTCCGACGAGCGCGTCTCCGGCTTCGCCCCGACGTCCGACAGGTGGTGCTACGGCGACTCGATCCCCGGCGACGAGGGCTGCCGGACCGTCCGCCGGTACACCACCGCCGTCACCCCGTTCAAGATCGTGACGCGCGGCTGGACGGACGTCCGCAACCGCGAGTCGATCTGGCGGAGCACCCCGGTGAAGGCCGGCAAGGACTACACGTTCAGCTGGCCCATGCAGCCGTACGACCACGTCTTCAAGCCCGGCCACCGGATCGGCCTGATGGTGCTGGCCACCGACCACGCCTACACGCTCCGCTACCCGGCGGGCACGAAGGTCAAGGTCGACCTGCACGGCAGCACCCTGACCCTCCCCCTCACCGAGGAATGACCCGCCCGACGGCCCCGCCGCGCCCCCACGGGCGGCGGGGCCGTCCCCGAGGGGCGGCCCGCCGGACGCCCGCTCAGGCCTTGCGGCCCTTGGTCAGCCGGTAGTCGACGGTCCAGAACTTCTTCGCGGTGCCGGTACCGACGTAATGGCCGGGCTTTCCGTCCCAGGCGCAGCGGGCGGCGGTGGGACTGAAGAAGTGGTACGTGCCGCGCTTCTCGTAGACGTTGAAGACGTACACCTTGTGGGCCGTGCCCGCGCGAAGGGTGTAGTGGGCCTTCTTCTTCAGTTCCGCGGTGTAGGAGATGGCGGTGGTGTAGCTCTTCGTCACGTTGAATCCGACCGTGGCGCTGATGGCCTTGGGGGAAACCCCGAACGTGCCGCTGACGCTGTTGCTGATCTGAACGGCCTTGCTCAGATTCAGCGTGGAGTGCGGACCCCATCCCGAGACGCGCCAGCCCGGGCTGTTCGGCCACGCCTTCTCCGTCCGGACGAACTTCCGGTACTTGGAGTAGCGGCCCAAGGAGCAGGGCCGGTTCTCCTTCGCCTTCTTCGTCTCGGACGACTTCCCCGCCACGGCCGAGACCGTTCTCGGGGGCGCCGGGTCGTCCGATCCGCCGCCCGCGACCGACCACCCGGCCACCGCGGTGGCCCCCGTGACACCGAACACGGCGATCGTCGCGAGTTTCTTCTTCATTTTGACCCTGCCTTCCGAGCTCCGCTGCGCTCATTTCCGAATGGACCTGAATGCTACGAACGCGCATTTTCCTGCCCCAGGGCCCTAGGGCCCCAAAGGCATCGGCCGGGGGCCCTGCCGGCCAGGACGGGGACGTCCGCGCCGTCGGCCGGAGGTCGCCCCGGCCCCGCCATGCCGCCGTCCTGGAACGGAGTCGCAATGTGACGGCTATCACACCAACCTTTCTGGGATTGGCCGGTCGACTCATCGCCGGGCCAATAAAAAGGATCACCGAACCAAACAGGTACCGTCCTCATCAGACAAGGCATAAGGGGGCACGGGCTCACGGGCTGAAAGTCGAGTAAGCCGCCGTGTCGATACGGAGAGAACATGCGACTCGGTAAGGCGGCCGTTCTCGGCCTCGTGATCGGTGCTGCGACGCTCGGCATGGCCGCGCCCGCGATGGCCGACCCCGGCGACGTCATCGTGAAGCCCGCGCAGGCCCGCCCCGGTGAGCAGATCACCGTCGTGGGGAAGAAGTGCCAGGTGGACGGGACGGCGGGCTCGCTGGCCTTCGTGGGCGGGGCCGTCCCGCTGAACGGCGCGGAAGAGGTCGACGGCCGGGCCGGTCTCGCGACCATCAAGAAGGACACCGTCCCCGGCACCTACACGGTGCTGGTGCGGTGCGGCACGTTCAAGGGGACCGGCGAGGTCCACGTCGTCGACGGCAGGGCGCGCCCGATGGCGCAGCCCACCCCGACCGGCGGGCCGAAGACGGGCTTCGGCGGCGGGACGGGCGGCGGAAACACCGCCCTTCTGGCCGGGGGAGGCGTCCTGCTGCTGGGCGGGATCGGTGCCGGCGCCATTGCCGTCCGCCGCAGGAGTGGCACGACCGCGTGATGGCGAGCCTTTCTCGCGAGGGCTGACTCCGACGATTCCAATGAGACGGGAAGGGCGATGAGGGGAATGGGCGGCCGGTGGCGCCCGGCGGCGCTGGCGGCGATCCTGACGGTCGCCGGCCTCGCCCTGGTGGTCCTCGGGCTGCGCGGCCCGGCCGGTCCGCCGAGCCCGCCCGCATGGGCCGCGACCCCCCGGGCGGCCGGCGGGCACGGGCCGGTGCTGGACCGCTCCCCGCCCGTCCGGGTGTCCATCCCGTCCATCGGGGTGCGGGCGCCGCTGGCCCGCCTGGGGCTCGGGGCCGGCGGCGAGGTGCAGGTCCCCCCGGCCGACCGGCCGGGGGAGGCCGGCTGGTACCAGGGCGGGCCGACCCCCGGCGAGCGCGGCGCGGCGGTCATCCTGGGCCACGTCGACTCCGCGAAGGGCGCCGCGGTCTTCTACGACCTGGGCCGGCTGAGGCCCGGGCACCGCATCGAGGTGAGCCGCGCGGACGGCAGGGTGGCCGTGTTCACCGTGGAGTCGGTGGAGCGCGTCCCGAAGGGACGGTTCCCCACCGCGCGCGTCTACGGCCCGCTCGACCATCCCGGGCTCCGCCTGGTCACCTGTGGCGGCGCGTTCGACCGGGCCGAGCGGAGCTACCGCGACAACGTCATCGTCTACGCCGCCGAGACCGCGGTCCGCTAGCCCGCTGGAGACCGGGCGGCCTCGGTCATCCGGCGTGCTGATCATCATCGGCTGGCGCTCCAGTGGCGGCGTGCTCGGCACTCTCGCCGCGTTCGCCCTGTTCCTGCTGCTGCGGTTCGCGCTGATCTGGATCGGTGTGCTGCTGGGGCTGCTGGTGCCCAACGAGGAGGCGGCCGGAAGCCTGTTCGCGGTGGCGTTCCCGTTCGCGACGATCTCCAGCGCGTTCGTGGCGCCGTCCCTCATGCCGGACTGGCTGGGCGCGGTCGCGCGGTGGAACCCGGTGTCGGCGACGGTGACCGCGTCCCGCGAGCTGTTCGGCGATCCGGCCGCCGCCGGGAACACCTGGGGCGAGCAGCACGCCCTCCTGATGGCGGTCGTCCGGCCGATCGTGATCACGGCGGCGTTCCTGCCGCTCGCGGTCCGCCCCTACCGGCGGCTCAGCCGCTGACGAGGGGGCCCCGCCGGCCGGCCGGGCCGCCTGCGGTGACAACCCCTGGTTGTGATGGCCGGCCGCCGGTTGTTTGATCAGCCGTCCCGGCGCCCGCTTCAATGCCCTCTGGCCGACGAGGGCGGGGTGGAGGCGGGCGCATGGGGACAAGACGGTCGCTCGGGCGGCGGTTCGGATGGCTCTGGACGGCCTACGCGGTCAGCGCGTTCGGGACGTGGCTCGCCTTCGACGCGTTCCCCCTGATCGCGATCACCGTGCTGCACGCCGGACCGGCCCGGGTGTCGGCGCTGGCCGCCGCGGGCCTGCTGGTGGGTGCGGTGGTGGCGGTGCCGCTCGGGCCCTGGGTGGAGTTCCGCCGCAAGCGGCCCGTGATGATCGCGATGGACCTGGTCCGGTGCGCGGCGCTGCTGAGCCTGCCCGCCGCGTTCGTCCTCGGCGGGCTCGGCTTCACCCACTTGCTGGTCGTGTCGGTCGTCGTGGCCGCGGCCGACATCGCCTTCACCGCGGCGAGCGGCGCCTGCCTGAAGGCGCTCGTCCGGCCGGACGACCTGCTCGCCGCGAACGGGCGGCTGGAGTCCACGGCCTGGACCGCCACCATGCTCGGGCCGCCGCTCGGCGGGGCCGCGATCGGGCTGTTCGGCCCGCTGGTCACCGTGGCGGCCAACGCCGTCAGCTTCCTGCTGTCGGCGGCCGGGATCCGCGCGATCGGCGGGACGGAGCCGTGCCCGGCCCGCGGCGGCGCCCGGCTCCGGGCCGGGGACCTGCTCGAAGGGTGGCGCCACATCCTCACCAGCCCGGCGCTGCGCCCGCTGTTCCTCAACACGATCCTGGTCAGCGGGCTGATCATGGCGACGGCGCCGGTGCTGGCCGTCCTGATGCTCGGCCGCCTCGGGTTCGCGCCCTGGCAGTACGCGCTGGCGTTCGCCGCCCCGTGCGTGGGCGGTCTCGTCGGTTCTCGGTCGTCCGGACGGCTCGCCGCGCGGTTCGGGCGCCCCAGGATCATGCTGGTCTTCGGGACCCTGCGCGCGTGCTGGCTGCTCGGGCTGGCCCTGGTCCGGCCGGGCGTCGGCGGTCTGCTGCTCGTCATCGCCGTCGAACTCGGGCTGATCACCTGCATGGGGGTGTTCAACCCGCTGTACGCCACCTACCGGCTGGAGTGGACGCCGCCCGACCGGGTCGCCCGCGTCCTGTCGGCATGGTCGGTGACGAGCAGGATCACGACCGCGGCGATGACCGGCCTGTGGGGCCTGCTGGCCGGCCTCACCGGGCCCCGCACCGCCGTCGCGGTCGCCGGCGTGCTGTCCATGGCGACCCCGGCGCTGCTGTTCCGCAACCGCCGCGCACTGTCGGGCCCGGACGACTTGACGCAGGTCAGCGCTAGTGCAAGCGTGAAAAGAGAAGGGGAAGGGGGACCCATCATGATTGAGATCAAGAGCATCGAGAAGCCGGACGACCGGCGGGACTTCCCCAGGGGGCACCTGGAGATCGCCAACCTCAGCGGCCTCGTCTTCGGGAAGGCGACGTTCGAGCCCGGATGGCGCTGGACGGAGTCGGTGAGGGAGATCGCGGGCACCGACCTCTGCGAGGTCCACCACAACGGCTACGTCGTCGAGGGGCGGATGCACATCCTCACCCGCGACGGCGTCGAGCAGGAGGTCGGTCCCGGGGACGTGTTCGTCGTCGCGCCCGGCCATGACGCGTGGGTCGTCGGGGACGAGGCCTGCGTCGTGTTCGACTTCGCCGGCGGCATGGGCGAGTACGCCAAGGCCCGGCACTGATCGTCCGGTCACGTCGGGCGGGGGCGCCGCCGCGCGCCCCCGCCCCGGCGCGTCAGGGGGACACGGGGCCGGTTTCCGCGGGCCTGTGACGCCGGTAGTGGCGCGCGACGCGGACGCGGTTGCCGCAACGGGCCGCCGAGCACCACCGGCGGCGAGGGTGGGCGGGCAGGAAGAGCAGCACGCAGTCCTCGGCCTCGCACTCCCGGACCGTGGTGACCGCCGGGTCGGCGAGGAGGTCGGCGGCGGCCTCGGCCAGCCACGCCGCCGGCCGCAGGCCGGGCGGGCCGGTGCGGCGGCGGGCCGCGAGCAGGGCCCGGCCGTTCCAGGTCAGCTCGGTGACGGCGGGCGCGGCGAGCTGGGCCCGGTTGAGGGCCTCCAGGTCGCCGGCCGAGGGCGGTTCGCCGCGGCGGACGCGGTCGAGGGCCCGAGCCGTGTGCTCGCGGACGTGCCGGACGGCGGCCAGCGACTCGGCCGCCGCGCCCGCGTCGGCGAAGGCCCGCGCCTCGTCGAACCGGTCGGCCTGGAGGTGCAGCCAGACCCGCAGGTCGTCCGGTGCGGACAGCAGGTCGGCGCCCGCGGGACGCGTGTTGACCAGGTCCAGGGCCGGCGGCTCACCGATCAGCGGACTCGGATCGTTCATGACCTAACGGTACATCGATGGTTTGACCCGTTAGGCGTCTGATCGCTATACCTAATGCATCACTGTCTCTGAAAGGCATTAGTGATGCTGTCGATCGCCCGTACCGTCCACCGCCACGTCGACGTCGGCGGCGTCCGCGTCTTCTACCGCGAGTCCCTCCCGGAGCGGGAGGACGCGCCCGTCCTGCTGCTGCTGCACGGCTTCCCGTCCGCGTCGCACCAGTTCCGCCGGCTCATCGAGGTCCTCGGCGCCCGCTACCGGCTGATCGCCCCGGACTACCCCGGCTTCGGCCACACGAGGGCGCCGGACGGTTTCCGCTACGGCTTCGACAGGCTCGCCGACGTCGTCGAGGGCTTCGTGGAGCGGCTCGGGCTCACCCGGTTCGCCATGTACGTGTTCGACTTCGGGGCCCCGGTCGGCTTCCGGCTGGCCGAACGGCACCCCGAGCGGATCACGGGCCTGGTCGTCCAGAACGGCAACGCCTACGAGGAGGGCCTCTCGGACGGCGCCCGCGAGTTCATCGCCCTGCGCCCCGAGGCGCCGGGGGCGGAGGAGACCGTCCGCGGCCTGCTGACCCTGGACGGCACCCGCGGCCAGTACGAGGCCGGTGTCGCCTGCCCCGAATCGATCGCCCCGGACGGCTGGACCCTCGACCAGCACTTCCTCGACCTGCCGGGACGCAAGGAGGCGCAGGTGGCGCTGGCCTTCGACTACCACTCCAACATCGAGCGCTACGACCGCTGGCAGGCATGGCTGCGCCGGCACAGGCCGCCCACCCTCATCACCTGGGGAGCGGACGACCCGTTCTTCCCCGCGCCCGGCGCGCGCGCCTACCTGAGGGACGTCCCGGACGCCGAGCTCCACCTGTTCGACACCGGCCACTTCGCCCTCGAAACGCACCTCCGCGAGATCGCGCCGCTCGTCGCCGCGTTCCTCGACCGTCTCCGGGGATGACGGGCGGGGCCGTCCCCAGGTCGAGGACGGCGGAGCGGCCGCGGCGCCGGCCAGAAATGACGGCGCCCGGGGAGGCCGGGGCGGGTAGGTTCGGGGAATGAACGATCGGCCTACTCTCGAGGACATCCGCCGCGCGCCGAAGGTGCTGCTGCACGACCACCTGGACGGCGGGGTGCGGCCCGCCACCATCGTGGACCTGGCGCGGGAGACCGGGTACGGGGACCTGCCCACCACCGACCCGGACGCCCTGCGGACGTGGTTCGAGGAGGCGTCCAACTCCGGATCGCTCGAACGGTACCTGGAGACGTTCTCCCACACGGTCGGGGTGATGCAGACCGTCGAGGCGCTCACCCGGGTGGCCTACGAGTGCGCCGAGGACCTCGCGAACGACGGGGTCGTCTACGCGGAGGTCCGGTACGCGCCCGAGCAGCACCTGCGGGACGGGCTGTCGCTGGAGCAGGTCGTCGAGGCCGTCCTGGACGGCTTCGCGCGCGGCCGCGAGGACTTCGGCATCCGCGTCGGGACGCTCGTCACCGCGATGCGGCACCAGGCGCGCAGCATGGAGATCGCGGAGCTGGCCGTGCGGTACCGGGACGCGGGCGTCGTCGGGTTCGACATCGCGGGCGCCGAGGCCGGGTACCCGCCGACCCGGCACCTGGACGCGTTCGAGTACCTCCAGCGCGAGAACGCGCATTTCACGATCCACGCGGGGGAGGGGTTCGGGCTGCCGTCGATCTGGCAGGCGATCCAGTGGTGCGGCGCCGACCGGCTCGGGCACGGCGTGCGGATCATCGACGACATCGAGGTGGAGGGCGGCGAGGCGCGGCTCGGCCGGCTCGCGGACTACGTGCGGGACAAGCGGATCCCGCTGGAGATGTGCCCCACCTCCAACATCCAGACGGGCGCGGCGAAGTCGATCGCCGAGCATCCGATCGGGCTGCTGCGGCGGCTGAGCTTCCGCGTCACGGTCAACACCGACAACCGGCTGATGAGCGGCACGACGCTGTCGGAGGAGTTCGCCGAGCTCGCCGACGCGTTCGGCTACGGATGGGACGACCTGCAGTGGTTCACGGTGAACGCGATGAAGTCGGCGTTCGCGCCGTTCAACGAGCGGCTCGAACTGATCAACGGGGTGATCAAGCCCGGTTTCGCGCAGCTCAAGTGGAGCGGCGCCCGGCCCCTGGCATGATCGAGCCATGACCATTCGCTCCACCGGCGGGCGCGTCGCCGCGTACGCGTGGCTGGTGTTCGCCGCCCTCAACCTCATCGACCTGTTCGTCGGCATCACCGGTGACCCCGACTACTCGCTGACGACGGTGACGATCGCGTTCCTGCTGCTGCTCGGCTGCGGGATCGCCTACACGGTCGGGATGCGGCCGCTGATCGCCGGCGACGAGGGCGGGGTGACGGTCCGCAACCCGCTGCGGGACGTCCGGGCGCCGTGGGGCGCGGTCCGCCGGATCGAGGGCAAGAACGCGCTGACGGTGGTGTTCGCCGGGCCTGACGGGACGGACCTGGAGACCCGGGCGTGGGTGCTGCAGACCTCGCCGCGGGCGCAGGCCAAGGCGGAGGCCCGCGCCGAGAAGGAGGCCCGCAAGGGCAAGGAGCAGGGCCAGGGCTTCGACCTGCGGGGACGGACGCCGACCGCGTACGCGGCGCAGCAGCTGAACGAGATGAAGGACCGGCAGCGCCCCAAGGCCCGGTCGGGCGCGCCCGACCGGGCGGCCAAGGCCAGGGCCGGGTCGCAGGAGGAGGGGCCCGCCAGGGGCACGGTCCGCTGGTCCGTTCCCGCGCTGGCCTCGCTGGCCGTCCCGCTGGCGGTGGTCGTCGTCCTGCTGATCGTGGGCGCGGTCTCGTGAACCCGGCCGGGGCCGGCCGAGGGCCCGGTCAGGCGAGGGCCGCGGAAACGTCCGCGCGCAGGGCCTCCAGGTCGGCGGCGGCGCGCGCGCGGACAGCGGCGACGTCCCCGTCCACCGGGAGGACGACCTCCAGGTAGCACTTCAGCTTCGGCTCCGTCCCCGAGGGGCGCACGACCACCCGCGACCCTCCGGCCAGGCGGAACCGCAGCCCGTCGGTGGGCGGCAGGTCCCCGCCGGGCCGGGCGAGGTCGTCGAGCGACTCGACGCGCCGCCCGCCGAGCTCGCGCGGGGGTGCGGCGCGCAGCCGGGCCATCGCCGCGGTGATCAGCGAGAGGTCGCTCACCCTGATCGACAGCTGGGACGTGGCGTGCAGCCCGTACCGGCGGGCCTGCGCGTCCAGCAGGTCGAGCAGCGTGCGGCCGTCGCGCCTGGCGTCGGCCGCGAGCGCGGCGACGGCGAGGGCGGCGCCGATGCCGTCCTTGTCGTTGACGAGGACGCCCCGTTCGTCGCCGACGCTGTAGCCGAGCGCCTCCTCGTAGCCGAACACCAGCCGGTCCGGTCTCCCCTGGGGGGACGACCCCCCGCGCCCCCCGGCGAGCCCGCCCGCCTTCATGATCCATTTGAAGCCGGTGAGCGTCTCGGCGAACCGGACGCGGTGTGCGGCGGCGATCGAGCGCAGCAGCGACGACGACACGATCGTCGTCGCGACCAGGCGGTCGCCGCCCGTGGTGTGCCGCAGCACGTGCTCGGCCAGCAGCCCGCCGACCTCGTCGCCGGTGAGGGTCCGCCACCCGGACGGGCCCGGGACGGCGACGGCGCAGCGGTCCGCGTCCGGATCGTTCGCGATCACCAGGTCGGCGCCGCGGGCCTCGGCGAGGCCCAGCGCCAGGTCGAGTGCGCCCGGCTCCTCCGGGTTCGGGAAGTCCACGGTCGGGAAGTCCGGGTCGGGCTCGGCCTGCTCGGGGACGACGATCGGCGCGGGGAACCCGGCGCGCTCGAACGCGGCGAGCAGGACGTCCCGGCCCACGCCGTGCAGGGGCGTGTAGACGATCGAGACGTCCCGGTCGCCGCCGAGGCGCAGGGACGACACCGCGTCCAGGTACAGGCCGGCGCCCGCGTGGACGGGCCAGCCCTCGCCGAGGGGCAGCTCGTCCACGCGGCCGACGGCGTCGATCGCGGCGGAGATCTCCGCGTCCGTCGGCGGGACGATCTGCGCCCCGTCCGCCCAGTACACCTTGTAGCCGTTGTCGCGCGGCGGGTTGTGGCTGGCCGTGACCATGACGCCCGCCACGATGTCGTCGAACGCCCGGGTGAAGTGCGCCAGGACGGGCGTGGGGACGGGGCCCGCGAACACCTCCGGGCGCAGCCCCGCCCCGCTCAGCACGGCCGCGGTGTCGTCGGCGAACCGCCGGGAGCCGTGCCGCGCGTCGAACCCGACGATCACACGGCCGCCGGTGGGCAGCCGGGCGGCCAGGCCGGCGGCGGCGCGCATGACCGTCACCCGGTTCATCCGGTTCGGCCCGGCGCCGAGCTCGCCGCGCAGCCCGGCCGTCCCGAACTCCAGCCGCGCCCCGAACCGCTCGGCGAGGGCCGCCTCGTCGCCCGCGTCGAGGATCGCTCGCAGTTCGGCGCGCGTCCGCGGGTCGGGGTCCTGCCCGAGCCAGTCCTCGGCCCGCGCGCGCAGGTCGCTCACAGCTTCGCCAGGACGGTGGCGAGCAGGCCGCCCATGCGGCCCGCCGACGCGCGTCCCGCCGCGAGGACCTCCTCGTGGTCGAGCGGCTCGTCCGACAGTCCCGCCGCGATGTTGGTGACCAGGGAGATGCCGAGCACCTCCGCGCCGCCCTGGCGGGCCGCGATCGTCTCCAGCACGGTCGACATGCCGATCATGTCGGCGCCCAGTGCGCGCAGCATGCGGATCTCGGCGGGCGTCTCGTAGGTCGGCCCGCGGAACGCCGCGTAGACGCCCTCCGACAGGCTCGGGTCGGCCTCCTTGGCCAGGGCCCGCAGCCGTCCCGAGTACGCCTCGGTCAGGTCCAGGAACGTCGCGCCGGTCAGCGGGTTCGCGCCGGACAGGTTCAGGTGGTCGGAGATCAGCACCGGGTCGCCCACCCGCTGGTGCTCGGGCCGCAGCCCGCCGGCCGCGTTCGTGAGCACCATCGTCTTGACGCCCGCGGCGAGCGCCGTCCTGACGCCGTGCACGACGGACTCGACGCCGCGCCCCTCGTACAGGTGCGTGCGGCCGAGGAACACCAGCGCGTTGCGTCCGCCGATCTCCACGGCGCGGATCCGCCCGGCGTGGCCCTCCACGGCCGGCGGCGCGAACCCGGGCAGCTCGGTCACCGTCAGCTCGGCGACGGGGCCGCCCAGCTCGTCGGCCGCCGGAACCCAGCCGGACCCCATGACGAGGGCGACGTCGAAGGAGTCGATGGACGTGCGGGAACGCAGCTCGTCCGCCGCGTCCCGTGCCAGTGCAGAAGCGTCGTTGCTCACATCGCCGACACTACCGCCGCGTCGCCGCGCCGCCGCAGATCAGTCGCCCAGCGACTTGCAGGGACGCGTGCGCAGCTCCTTGACGTAGTCGTCGGGCGCGCCGGCCTTCTCGGCGGCGTCGGCGAGGATGCCGAGATAGCGCGCGGACGGCACTCCGCCCTCGTAGTCGTCCAGGACGTACATCCAGCACAGCGCGTCGCCGTCGAGCGTCTGCACCCGCACCCTGATCTTGCGGTAGACGTTGAGGGCGGCTCCCTCCCAGGCGTCGAGTTCCTTCTCGTCCCAGTCGGGCACGTCGTAGATGACGACGAAGACCTGTTCGGAGTCGTCCTCGACGACCGTCGCGAGGGCCCCGTCCCAGCCCTTGTCCTGCCCCCCGAAGGTGAGGCGCCACCCGGCGAGCCAGCCGGTGCCGCGCATGGGCGAGTGGGGAGCCCGGCCGGACATCTGCTCGGGGTCCATGTTGGAGGCGTACGCCGCGTACAGAGCCACGGGGGAAGGCTACGCCAAGTAAGGCTCGGGGGTGTGGGGGACGCCCCCCACAGGGGATGCGCCAAGTAAGGCTCGGGGGTGTGGGGGACGCCCCCACAGGGGACGCGCCAAGTAGGGCTCGGGGGTGTGGGGGACGCCCCCCACAGGGGACGCGCCAAGTGGGTGGCGGGGCGTGGCGGTTGGGCTCTGCGATGGAGCGCGCCACACCGGTTGATGGGCCTCCAGGGGGTTGTCGCAGGAAGAAAGGGTCCGGAGCGGGACTTTTCACTGCCGTGAGTAGGAAACAATGGAAGATGTGACCCGCATCGTGATCATCGGAGGAGGCCCGGGCGGTTACGAGGCCGCGCTCGTCGCGGCGCAGCTCGGCGCCGACGTGACCGTCGTCGAACGGGACGGTCCGGGCGGCGCGTGCGTGCTCACCGACTGCGTGCCCTCCAAGACGCTCATCGCCACCTCGACCCGCATCGCGGTCATGTCGGAGTCCGCCGGCCTCGGGCTGCGCTTCAACGGCGGCCCGGACGGGATCGTCGGCGCCCTCGAGGCCGACATGGCCACCGTCAACAAGCGTGTGAAGGACCTCGCACGGGCCCAGTCGTTCGACGTCGCGGAACGGCTCGCCTACGAGGATGTGAAGATCGTCCGCGGCGAGGCGCGGCTGGTGGAGCCGCACGTCGTGGCGGTCGGCGAGCGCCGCATCCACGCCGACATCGTGCTCCTCGCGACCGGCGCGACGCCGCGCGTGCTGCCCGGCGCGGAGCCCGACGGCGAGCGCGTCCTGAACTGGCGCCAGCTCTACGACCTGCCGGAGCTGCCCGAGGAGCTGATCGTGGTCGGCTCCGGCGTGACGGGCGCCGAGCTCGCGGGGGCGTACCTGTCGCTCGGCTCAAAGGTGACGCTGGTCTCGTCGCGGGACCGGATCCTGCCGACGGAGGACGCCGACGCCGCGGCCGTCCTGCAGGACGTGTTCCTGCGGCGCGGCATGAACGTCATGTCGCGGTCGCGGGCGGCGGCCGTGGAGCGGTCGGGCGACGGTGTGATCGTCACGCTGGAGGACGGGACGAAGGTCGAGGGCACGCACTGCCTGATGACCGTGGGCATGGTCCCGAACACCCGGGGCATCGGCCTGGAGGAGGTCGGCGTGCGGTGCGACGCGCGCGGCTTCGTCGAGGTCGACAAGGTGTCGCGGACGTCCGTGCCGCACATCTACGCCTCCGGCGACTGCACGGGCGTGCTCATGCTGGCGTCCGTCGCGGGCATGCAGGGGCGCATCGCGATGTGGCACGCGCTGGGCGAGGCCGTGCAGCCGCTGAAGCTCGGCTGGGTCTCCTCCAACATCTTCACCGATCCCGAGGTCGCGTCGGTCGGCGTGACGCAGCACATGGTCGACTCCGCGGACGTCAACGCCCGGACGGTCATGCTGCCGCTGTTCACCAACGCGCGCGCCAAGATGCAGGGCTTCGAGGACGGTTTCGTGAAGCTGTTCTGCCGCCCGTCCACGGGGATCGTGCTCGGCGGCGTGATCGTGGCGCCGCGGGCCAGCGAACTGATTCTCGGCGTGTCGATCGCCGTCCAGCAGCACCTCACCGTCGACCAGGTGGCGCACACGTTCGCCGTCTACCCGTCGCTGTCGGGCAGCATCACCGAGGCGTCCCGCCGGCTGATGGCCGAGCACGCCTACTAGCGGCGTGCCCGGCCGGGCCGTCCGGAGATCCGGCTAGAAGCAGCGCAGGCCGCGCCGGTGTGCCCGAGGGCGGCCACCACGGGGCACGTGCCTCAGAAGCCGCCGAAGTCGCCGCCCCCGCCGCCGCCTCCGAAGTCGCCCCCGCCGAAGTCCCAGCCGCCGCCGACGTCGCCGTCGCCCCCGCCGAAGTCACCGCCGCCGAAGCCCCCGCCGAAGCCGCCGCCCCACATCGAGCCGAGCGCGGTGCCGATCAGCAGGCCGCTGAGCAGGTCGACCCCGCCGTAGCCGTAGTAGTAGCCGCCGGCGTAGGGCGCGTACGCGGGACCCGCGTTCCAGTACGGCTGCCGCTCCCCGCCCACCGGGACCATGCGGACGTCCGGGTCGCTCCCGCGCAGGACGGCCTCCGCGTCGGCCGCGCACGCCGGGACGGAGCGGGCGACGCCGCCGGGCGGCGCCCATGTCACGTCCTGGACGGACGGCCCGTGCTGCGGGTTGAAGAAGCAGGGCGCGCGCCGCTCGGGCACCGGGTCCCCGGCGAGCCGGGCGCGCGTCGCGGTCATGTGGTAGCGGCCGTCCTCCAATGCCGTCGCGACCTCCTGCATGTCCTGCGGCCGGGCGGCGCGCTCGGTCGAGGACTTGGCGCGGTCGTAGGAGTTCATCGCGCGCTCGTAGTCGGAGCGGGTGTCGGGATCCAGGCCGCTGTCCATGACGTTCAGGTCGAGGCGGGCGATGTCCTCGCCGAGCAGCGTCACGTCCTCCTGCACGCCCGCCTTGAGGTCGGCCATCTCGCGGGCCGCGCGCTCCCGGCGCTTCTTCCGGGCGGTGAGCATGACGCCCGTGATGGCCGCCACCACGAGCACGAGCAGGCCGAGCAGCACGTAGCCGACCGTCGCGCTGGACCGCGAGTCGCTGTCGACCTTCTTCTCGGCCAGGCCGCCGAACTGGATCAGCCGCTGCTTCAGCGGCGCGCCCTCGGTGCGGGTGACCAACTGGTTGATCTCCGCGCGGTCGAGCTTCTTGGAGACCGCGCCCATCCGGGCGCCGTCGGCGGTGATCGCGACGTAGGTCCCGCCCTTGCCGACGCGCTCGGCGACGGCCGGGAGCAGCTGCCGGACCTCGGTGCCGGTGACGTCGCTGCGGACGACGACGGCGCGGATGTCGGCGTCGCTGTCGCCGCCCAGGGACGTCTCGATCTCGTTCCGGTCGGCCGGGGACAGCGGGTTCCCGGCGCCGCTCGTCACGAACAGCCGCGAGTCGATCAGGCCCTTGGCGATCTGGCCGACGGTGTCGTCGGCCGCCGCCCGCGGGACCGCCGCCCGCACGGCCGCCGCCGGTGCCGCCGCGGCTCCCGACGTCGTCGCGGTCTTCGGTGCGGTGGCCTGCGACGCGGCGGCGCCCGCCGGGGCGGCCAGGGCGAACGCCGGGGCGGCGACGGCGGCGACGATCGCCGCGACGGCGCCCCCGCGAGCGGCCCGGACGGCCCGGTTCTCGGTGCTCATGTTTACAGTCTGCCCACGTGAACGCGCCGATACGTCCTTCGCCGGACGGATTTGCGCACGCCCCGTACGGGCACCGCACCCCGTTCCCCTTCCAGGACCCGTGTCCCCGGTCCTGGAAGGGGGTGCGGCAGGGCGGCCGCGGTCAGGAGTCCTTGATCTCGCAGATCACGGCGCCCGCCGAGACGGTCTGGCCCACCTCGGCGGACAGGCCGGTGAGCGTCCCCGCCTTGTGCGCGGTGAGCGGCTGCTCCATCTTCATGGCCTCCAGGACCACGATGGTGTCGCCGGCCGCCACGGTCGCGCCCTCCTCGACGAGGAGCTTGACGATGGTGCCCTGCATCGGGCTGACCAGGGAGTCGCCGGACGCCTGCGCACCGCCGCCCTTCTTGGCGCCGCGCCGCCTGGCGGGCCCCGCCCTGCCCGCGGCGGGGGCGGCGGAGGCGCCGAACCCGGCGGGCAGGACGACCTCGATGCGGCGGCCGCCGACCTCGACGGTGACGCGCTCGCGCTCGCCCTCGTCCTCCTCGCCCGCGGGGGGAGCCTCGTGGGGAGGGATCCGGTTGTCGAACTCCGTCTCGATCCACCGGGTGTGGACGCTGAACGGGGTCTCGTCGTCGGCCGGGACGAACGCCGGGTCGTCCAGCACCGCCCGGTGGAACGGCAGGACGGTCGGCATGCCGTCGACGACGAACTCGGCGAGGGCGCGGCGGGACCGCTCGACGGCCTGCCGCCGTGTCGCGCCCGTCACGATCAGCTTGGCGATGAGCGAGTCGAACTCCTGCGGGACGGTCTGCCCGGCCTCGTAGCCGGCGTCCAGGCGGACGCCGGGGCCCGTCGGGGGGTGCCAGGCGGTCAGGGTGCCGACGGCGGGCAGGAACCCGCGACCGGCGTCCTCGGCGTTCAGCCGGAACTCGATCGAGTGGCCGCGCAGCTCCGGGTCGCCGTAGCCGATCTCCTCGCCGTCGGCGACGCGGAACATCTCGCGGACGAGGTCGACCCCGGCGACCTCCTCGGTGACGGGGTGCTCGACCTGGAGGCGCGTGTTGACCTCCAGGAACGAGATCGTCCCGTCCTGGCCGACGAGGAACTCGCACGTCCCGGCGCCGACGTAGCCGGCCTCTTTCAGGATCGCCTTGGACGAGGAGTACAGCAGCTCCAGCTGCTCCTGCGACAGGTACGGCGCCGGCGCCTCCTCGACGAGCTTCTGGTGGCGCCGCTGGAGCGAGCAGTCGCGGGTGGATACCACGACCACGTTGCCGTGCTTGTCGGCCAGGCACTGCGTCTCGACGTGCCGGGGCTTGTCGAGGTACCGCTCGACGAAGCACTCGCCGCGCCCGAAGGCGCCCACGGCCTCGCGGACGGCCGAGTCGTACAGCTCGGGCACCTCCTCCAGCGTCCGGGCGACCTTCAGGCCGCGCCCGCCGCCGCCGAACGCGGCCTTGATCGCGATGGGCAGGCCGTGCTCGCGCGCGAACGCGACGACCTCGTCCGCGCCCGACACCGGGTCGGCGGTGCCGGCGACCAGCGGCGCGCCGACCCGCTGCGCGATGTGCCGGGCCTGCACCTTGTCGCCGAGCGCGGTGATCGCGGCGGGCGGCGGACCGATCCAGGTCAGCCCCGCGTTCTGCACCGCCGCGGCGAAGTCGGCGTTCTCCGCCAGGAACCCGTAGCCGGGGTGGACGGCGTCGGCGCCCGACTCCGAGGCGATCTTCAGCAGCTTGTCGATGTCCAGGTAGCTCTCCGCCGCCGTCCGCCCGCCCAGGGCGAACGCCTCGTCGGCGACCCGAACGTGCAGCGCCTCCAGATCGGGCTCGGCGTACACCGCCACACTGGCCAGCCCCGCGTCGCGGCAGGCACGGGCGATACGGACCGCGATCTCGCCGCGGTTGGCGATCAGGACTTTGCGCACGTGGGTCTCCTCCTTCAACCTCGCAGGCAGTCTAGATAACCCCGATCCCAGGTTTTCGTAAGCCCCTCCTTATTGGGGGCGAGGTCCCGGATAGCGGGAGGATTCACGAGAAAGCGGTACCCCCCACGGGGATCCCGGCGGGGCTCCGCTCCGTCTCATCCGGGAACCCGCGGCACGACCCCCGTGCGGGTGTGAGAGGAGCCATCGTGGCCGAGAAGAAGACGTCCGCAGCCAGGGAGGCCGGTGCGTCCCGGCGCTCCGGGGTGAGGGCGCCCAGCCGGCGCACCGCCATCGTCGCCGCCGTGCTGCTGGTCGTCGTGGGATGGCCGGTGCTGAGCGCGCTGTTCGGCGGCTTCGAGCGCACCGGCGGCGGCGAGATCGCCGTCGTCCGCAACGGCGGGTTCTTCGACAACAACAGGATCCGGCAGGTCATCGACCCCGGATCCGGCCGCGTCTGGGTCGGGCTCTACTCGCAGGTCCACAAGTACCCCGCCCAGCAGCGCTTCTACACGATCACCTCGGACGCCGGGAAGGGCGACGAGTCCGGCGTGGACGTCGTCACCGTGCCGAGCTCGGACGGCGTCAACATGGGCATCGAGGGGACGCTGTACTTCACGCTCAACCAGGACCACCAGGCCCTCAGGCAGTTCGACGACAAGTACGGCACCCGCAAGTTCCGCAGCGCGGGCGGCGACACCTACAACGTCTACGACGGCGACAAGGGATGGTCGGCGTTCCTCGACCAGATCGTCCGGCCGGTGATAGACAACGACCTGCGCAGCCAGATCAACAGCTTCCGCTGCGCCGAGCTCGTCTCCTCCTGCGCCCTCGTGCAGAACTCCTCCGCGCCGAGGAACGTCCAGAGCGCGGGGCAGCAGGCGCAGAGCAACAACGGGAACATCGCCAAGGTGCAGACCGCGATCAACACGAGCCTGGCGGCGGACCTGGAGCAGACGCTCGGCGGCAAGTTCGTCACCAACATCCACTTCAACCTGGTGCGGATCACGCTGCCGTCCAAGGTGCAGGACGCGGTGGACCGCGCGCAGGCCGCGTTCGCGCAGATCAGCGAGGCCCAGGCGAAGGTCGCCTCGGCCAAGGCGGAGGCCGCGGCCAACAAGGCCCGCCAGGACGGGTACAACAAATGCCCGACCTGCGCGAGGATCGAGGAGCTGAAGGCCCTCCCGCAGGGCATCACGGTCTACGCGCCCGGCAACCCCAACGGCTCGCTCCTGCGGGGCAGGTAGGCGCCGGGGCGGCGCCGGACGCGGACGGCGAGGAGGCGGTCGTGCGGTTCCTGATCGTTCTGGTGGCGCTGGCGGTGCCGGCCGTGGTGGTCGTCCTGCTGCTCTACGGGCTCTCCGACCGGTCGTCGCGCGGCCGGGCGCGGCTGGAGGGCGGCGCCCGGTGGGAGCCGCACACCGAGTCGTCCGGCGGCGTCACCACGGTCGTCGTCCGGCGGGTCTCCCGCGGCGGCGCCGGGGACGTGCTCGCGGAGATCGGCCGCCAGACGGTCGCCGCCATTCCGGACGCCGATCCGGAATGGGAGGAGCACTACCACGAGGCGATGGCGCAGGCCCGCTCACGCGTCGCCGCACTGGAGAGCGAAGTGGACTGAACCGGCGTTCCGCCCGGGGCCCGGCCGTGTAATGTCGGCTCGGACCTACCAGCCTTTTGATCAGCGGGAGAGGCCGATGGCTCGCCCGTGGCCCCGGGCCGGACTGGCGCTCGCCCTGGCCGCCTGCCTGCTGGCGCCCTCGTCCGGCGTGCGCGGGGCGACCCCCGTGGTGGAGGACTACGTCACCCGCCAGCTCACCGTCGCCGCGAACTCCTACCTGGAGCGCCGCTCCCAGGCCCTCGTCCAGAGGGGCGGCCGGGACCGCCGCGCCGCGCCCACGGAGGTGCTCGGCGTGCGGATCTCACCCTCGCTGGAGCGGTCGCAGGAGAGGGCCGTCCGGGAGTTGGAGACCCGCAACCGCGCCCCCGTCGAGGGCGGCCCCGCCTATACCGGCGCCCGCACCCGCCTGGACGGGGGCCGCGCCGTCCGCACGGGTGACCGCATCACGCTGGAGGCGGTGGAGCACACCGAGATGCGCTACGGCAGCGGGGGCCGCGGGAAGGTCACCCAGTCGGTGCGGCGCCGGTTCGACTTCCGCGCGACCGGCGAGCAGATCACCATGGTCGGCGAGCGCGTCCTGGACCCGGGGGCCCACCCGGTGAACGACCCGGTCGGCGAGAGCCGCTGACGCGCCGTTTCGCCTTTACCGCCGCGATCGCCCATTCGGGCTTGGGAACCGCTCTGAAACTCCCTTGACGGGCAGTAATGATGCTCGTCACAAGCCATGCGGTCATGGCCTTGCTGGCCACATCCGGACAGGCCGGGATGGTGGGAATGTGGCCGTTTCGACGGGAGATCCGCCAGTGGCCGCTGGCTGGATGTGATCGGTGGGGCGTAGGCTGGCGCCATTCCTGCGGTAGCGGCTGGAAACGTTCCACGATCAGCGAGGAAAGGGCCGGGGCGATGGGTGACAAGCGCGGCGCCAACCTGGGCGAGCTAGAAGAACTGTCCCGCATCTTCAGCAAGCACTCCCGCAACCTCGACGCCCTCATCAAGGACCTCAACGGCCGCACCGTGAGCAGCAGCGCGGCCTGGTGGGGCCCCGGGGCCGACCGCTTCCGCGCGTCCTGGGCCGAGGCCAAGACCGCCTTCGACAAGATGGCCGTCGCCCTCGAACAGGGCAGCCAGGACATCCGCCGGTCCCAGCAGAACATCGAGGCGGCCACGCGCTGACCCTCCCCGAACCGCGGGTCCCGGCCCATCCCCCCGAGGCCGGGACCCGCCTTTTTCTTCGCCCGATGCTCTCCGGCCGGAATTCTCCGGCCGGTGTGGTCGGCACAGGTTCCTCGCCCGGCCTTTCCCCGGCGGAGGCCGGGCGCGATCAGTCGGCGCTGACCGGAGGGGGAAGCGCCACCTGGATCCGGGTGGTGGCGCCCGCGGCGACGAACAGGCCGCGGCCGGTGGGCCCGCCCAGCGGGGCGTTGCGGGGCAGGCGGAGGCCGAACAGGTCGCCGTCGTCCGGCGAGTCCACCGACAGCAGGACGCCCGACCGGGAGCGCCGGGTGTCGGACAGGAAGCCCCGGTAGCCGCGGCCCAGATCGTCGGTGGTGCCGCCGATGACGACGGCGTGCTCCCCGTCGCGGGCGGTGCGCAGGACGCCGCCCAGGGCCTCGTCCAGCTCGGTCTCGTCCAGGAGTTCGGCGTCGTCCACGACCACGGCGTACCGGTGCTCGTCGCCGATCGCGCGTTCCAGGTCGCCGGCGTCGGCGTCGGAGGTCAGCACGCCGAGCACGCCGGGCCGGCCCGACAGCAGGCGAAGCGGGGAGCGGCGCGGGGTGACCAGGACGACCGGGACGAGCCCCCCGCCGACCGCGGGGTCGAGCAGCGACTGGACGATCGTCCGCAGCGTCGTCGAGCGGCCCGAGCGGGGCGGCCCGGCGACGGCGAACCCCGGGCCCTCGTTGAGCAGGTCGATCCCGACGGGGGCGAGCGTGTCGCCGCCGACGCCCACCAGCGCCCACAGCGCCGACGGGGCCAGGAACTCCGGGTCGAGCGACATCGCCTCCCGGTAGGTGACGCGGACGGGCAGCTCGTCCACGTGCAGGGGGCCTCTGCGGCGCGGTAGCCGCCCGTAGCGTGACACGCAGGTGCGGGCGATCTCCTGCAGGGCCGCGACCTGGGCCGCGCCGGACGCGTCGTCCCCGAGGAGCGCGATCTGCGACTCGCGGGGCGGCGCGCCGGGCCCGGCGGGTTCCAGGGCGCGGCCGGGCGGCATCTCGGCCGGGACCTGCCTGTCCTGCAGGCCGCCGTACCCGTAGTCGTTCGGGTCGGCCATGCGCAGGATGAGGCGGCGGTCGAAGACGGTGGAGACCTGGCCGCCGAGACCGGAGCGGTCTCCGCTGAACACGGCGCGCAGGCCGGCCGCGGCGCCCTCGCGCAGCAGCCGGACGACCTGGTCCACCAGGCGCCCGTAGTCGTAGTGCTCGAACGCGCCGAGGAAGCCCTCCCAGCGGTCGAGGAGCAGGACCATCCACGGGAGGCGGTCGGTGGCGGCGACGGCGGCGCGCTGCTCGGCCAGCGAGGAGAACCCCGCCTCGGCGAGCACCTGCTGGCGGCGGGCGACCTCGGCGGTGAGCGCGGTGAGGAGCCGCTCGCAGCGGTCGAGCTGGTCGCGGGTGACGACGGCGCCGCAGTGCGGCAGGGAGACCAGCGGGAGCAGCGCGTTCGCGCCGCAGTCGACGGCGTACAGGTGGGCGTCGTAGGGGGAGCAGGCGCCCGCGAGGGACCCGGCGATCGTGCGCAGCGCCGTGGAGCGGCCCGACTGCGCGGACCCGGCGATGTAGAGGTGGCCGCCGGCCGCGAGGTCGAGCGTCAGCTCTTCGCGGGACTGGACGGCGGGCAGGTCCGTGACGCCGAACGGGACCGGCGGCACGTCCACGACGGAGCCGCCCGCGGCGGTGCGGGGCGCCAGCGCGACCCGCTCGGGCAGCGGGCTCAGCCACGGCGACGGCTGCCGGGCGATCCCGGCGCGGCGGGCGGCCTCGTCGACCGCCTGGACCAGCACGCCGAGGTCGGTGGCGAGCACCGCGTCGTCGGACGCCTCGCGCGGCGCGGGCAGCGGATGGCCGAGGCCCTGCCACGGCAGCGGGTGGACGGTCGGACCGCCGGACCCGGCTCCGGCCCCGGCGCGGCGGCCCCCGATCCGCGCCGACTGGACGGCCTGCGGCGACGACACCCCGGAGCGGACGTAGCAGCGCCCGGGCGTGGACTTGGAGATCTGCGCCGCGTCCGGGGAGTCCAGGACGTCGGCGGACTCGTCGGGGTCGGTGACGCGCAGCGCGATGCGCAGGTTGGTGTTGGCGCGGATGTCGGCGGTCACGACCCCGGCGGGACGCTGCGTCGCGAGGATCAGGTGGACGCCGAGGGAGCGGCCCCGGCGGCCGATGTCGACCAGGCCGGCGACGAAGTCGGGCAGCTCGGTGACCATGGCGGCGAACTCGTCGATCACGAGGACGAGCCGCGGCATGGCCGGCAGCCCCGGATCGGCCGGGCGCAGGTCGTCGTAGTCGTCGATGTCCTTGGCGCCCGCGCCGAGCAGGATCTCCTCGCGGCGGCGGAGCTCGGCGGCGAGCGACTCCAGGGCGCGCTCGGTGGCGTGGCCGTCCAGGTCGGTGACCATGCCGACGGTGTGGGGGAGGTTCGCGCAGTCCTTGAACGCCGCGCCGCCCTTGTAGTCGATGAGGACGAACGTCATCTCGTCGGGGCGGTTCGCCACGGCGAGGGAGGCGATGAGGGTCTGGAGCAGCTCCGACTTGCCCGCGCCCGTGGTCCCGGCGATGAGGCCGTGGGGGCCGTCCACGCGCAGGTCGATCTCGTAGCGGCCGCCCGAGGCGAGGCCGATGGGGACGCGGGTCGTCCGCCCGCCCGTCCTGCTCCACGACTGGAGGACGTGCTCGGCCGTGGGCTCCGGCATGTCGAGGACGTCCAGGAGCCGCACGTCGGCGGGGAGCGAGTCCTCGGCGTCCTCACGGGAGACGTCCCGGACGGGGGCCAGCGCGCGAGACACCCGGTCGGTCCAGGTCGCGGACACCTGGTCGGCCAGGACGGGGCCGATGACGTCCAGGCCTTGGCCGCGGAGCAGCACCGTCGAGTGCCGCTGCGTGTCCCAGGCGGCGACGGCGCTGCACTCCTCGGGGAGCATCCGCTCCTCGTCGTCCAGGCAGATGGCGTAGAGCCCGAACTCGGCGCCGCGCGACAGCAGCATCGGCATCCCCGGGATGCGGCGCAGCGCGCGGGCTCCGTCCAGGACGATCAGGATGTTGTACGGCGCGCCGTCGGCCGGCCGGGCGCCGTGCCCGAGGAACGACGACTCGGCCTGCGCGGCCCGCCGCCGCTCGGTCACCCGGATCGCCAGTTCGGTGACCCGGTGCGCCGCCGACTCGGGGTCGGTGCCGACGAGGGCCACGCAGTCCTCGCCCTCGCGCGGCGCGCAGTGCGGCAGCCAGCGCACCCAGTTCCACTCGTGCCCGGCGTTCTGGTCCGCGGACAGCACGACGACGGCCAGGTCGCGGGGGCTGTGCAGCGCGGCGGCCTGCGCGACCATCCAGCGGGCCAGGGCGCGCGACGCGTGCCGGGGCCCGGTCAGCCCGATGACGCCGAGCTCGGTGAGGGGCAGCACCACGGGAACCTGCCGGGCCTTCGGGACCCGGACCGCGTGCCCGGAGGACGGCTCCTCGTGCCCCTCCCGCTCGCCCCCGCGGCCTCCCGCCGACCCGGCGTCCCCGGTCAGCTCGATGCGGGCGGGCAGGTCGGCGAGGCCCACCCGCAGGTGGAGGACGTCGGGGTCGTCGCGGCGGCGTTCCCACAGGCGGCGCCGCGGGCCCGTCGCGGTGAGCAGGACCTCGGCGGGGTCGGGGTGCAGCGCGCGGCGCTCGGCCTCGTCCTCGCGCCGCAGCCGCTCCAGCTCGCCGTCGAACTCGCCCGCCTTGCGGTGGTACTCCTTCAGCGACTTCTTGTAGGACTTGCGGCCGTGCATCCGGTCGCCGAGCCACTCGCCGAGCGTCATCACGGGCCAGGCCAGCGCGAACAGCGCCCACCACCACTGGCCGAGCCCGAACGCCATGGCGAGTCCGAACGCCGAGAACAGCAGCGCGCCGAAGAGCCGGAGCCGCTCGCGCGGGTTGCGCTCGGGACGCCGCGGGACCTCCAGCGTCCGCGCCCGCTGCGGCCGGTTCAGCCGCGGCGGCCGGTTGAACGCGAGGCCGCCCTCCGGCAGCGGCTCCAGATGGGTGTCGGGGGCGGCGCACGGCGCGAGGGACAGCACGCTGGCCCCCACCGTCAGCAGCGCGCCCATCGGCCACGCCGTCCTCGCGCCCAGGGGCGTCCCGTCCAGCACGGCCGCCCCCTGCATCGTCAGGGCGGACGCCTCGACCTGGACGGCCGCGCGCTCGACCGTGAGCCGCAGGGACCGGGCCGGGACGGACGGGTCGTCCAGCACCACGTCGACGTCGTGCCCGGACCCGATCGTGCAGACGCCGAGCCCCAGCCGGTGCACGGACCCGGCCGCGGGGCCGCCGACGACGCGCACCTCGACCAGCCCGGTCGGCTCGGTCAGCACGGTGGCGGCGGCGCCGCGCCGCTCGACCGCCACGACGGCGCCGTCCCGCAGCTCCTTCACGGCGAGCGCCTGCGGGTCGAGCATCCGGCCGTCCATCCAGAGGGCCTTGCGGGCGCCCCTGGACAGCAGCGCGTCCTTGGAGAAGCGCGGCGCGGGGACCGCGGGACGGCCGTCCAGCGTGGCGGCCAGCGTCTGGGCGACGCCGTCGACGGTGGCCTCGGGGTCGAGGTTCAGCACGACGTCGCGGGGGCCTTCGCCGGTCAGCGCCGTGAACGAGATCCGCATCCGAACCCTCCGACGTCCTCGGGACAACCGGGCCTAGCTTAATTACCCGCCCCCTCCGCCATCCGGGAAGCCGACACGACTGTCTTCAGGGCGTCGTCCAGTGGCGTCGGAGCCATCCCGAAAGTCGACTCGAACGCCGAAGAGTCCAGGATGTAGGGCTTGTCGAACTGGTACCGGGTCTCCCGCAACTCCCGGAGCATCGGCGTGAAGAACCCGGCCGCGTGGAAGACCGCGCGGGGCACCTCGTGGATGCGCGGCGCCGGCGCCCCCGCGATCTCGCACAGCCGCTCGCCGACCTCGTCCGTGGACACCGCCGGGCCGGTGGGGACGTGCCAGGGCCGTCCCCAGGCGCGCTCGTCGGTCCCGGCGACGGCGAGGGCCTCCGCGACGTCCGGCAGGTACGTCCACGCGTGCGGGACGGACGGGTCGCTGAAGTACAGGACGCGCTTTCCCGCCAGCAGCGGCTTCACGAACCGCGTCTCGCCGATGTACGCCTGGTCGGTGCTGCGCGGTCCGTAGTAGTCGGATCCGCGCAGTTCGGTGACCCTGGCGCGGCCCGCCTCGTGCGCGGCGAGGGCGTCCTTCCACATCTTCGCCCGCACCCGCCCCTTGGTGCCGGTCGCGGCGAGGGGCAGGTCCTCGGTCATCGGCCCGTCCACCGGCCCGTACCCGTACAGGCAGCTCAGCGTCACGAGAACGGCCCCGGTGTCCTCGGCGGTCCCGAGGAAGGACGCGGCCATCGGCGGCCAGTCCTGCGCCCACCGGTGGTACTGCGGGTTGACGCAGTTGTAGAGCGCGTCGGCCCCCTGGGCGATCCGGGTGAGGCGCTCCCGGTCGGCGACGTCCGCCGCGATCCGCTCGACCCCGTCCGGGCCCGACCCGGACCGCGTCACGACGGCGACGTCGTGCCCCCGCCCGGTCAGCAGTTCGGCGAGGTGCCTCCCGACCTGCCCGGCTCCGACGATCACGTGCTTGCCCATGGCCCTCTCCCCTGTGTTCGGTGCTCTGTTTCGAGAGCAATGCTCATCTCTGATGAGCGGTGTTGTCAAGAGCAGTGCTCTCGAAGTAGCTCGTCGCTCTTGAACGAGCGCGGTGCTCTGCTAACCTTCGGAAGAAGGGCAGGGCGAAGGGGCGGCCGGAGACCGTCCCCGAGGAGGTGGGCATGGGCGCGGGGCAGACGGCGCGCGAGCGGGTCCGGGCGGAGCTCGTCCGGGAGATCACCGAGATCGCGCGGCGGCAGCTCGCCACCGAGGGCGCCGCGGGGCTGTCGCTGCGCGCGGTCGCCCGCGAGATGGGCATGGTGTCGTCGGCGATCTACCGGTACTTCCCGAGCCGCGACGACCTGCTGACCGCGCTGATCATCGACGGCTACAACGCGGTCGGCGAGGCCGTCGAGCGCGCCGACGCGGAGGCCGGGGCGGAACGCCACGGCGGCCGCTGGCTCGCCGTGTGCAGGGCCGTCCGGGAGTGGGCCCTCGCGCACCCGCACGAGTACGCCCTGCTCTACGGGTCGCCGGTGCCCGGCTACAAGGCCCCGGAGGACACCGTCCCCGCCGCCATGCGCGACACCGTCGTCATGTCCCGGATCGTCTCCGAGGCGCATGCGGCCGGTGCGCTCGACCCCGCCGGGCCCTGCCCGCCACCGCCGCCGGCCATCGCCGAGGACATGGCCCGCGCACGCGCGATGCTCCCCATGGACGTCCCCGACGACGTCATGGCGAGGGCGTTCACCGCGTGGGCCGCTTTGTACGGGACCGTCAGCTTCGAATTGTTCGGCCAGTACAACAACGTGATCGAGGAACGAGCCGCCTATTTCGACCACACGATGACGCTGCTCGCACGCCTCGTCGGCCTGGAGCCGTGACCCGGCGGGCCTTCCGGACCGTCCGGCCCGGGGGTCAGTGACGGATGTGACTGGTGGTAAGTAGTCATGTGATCCGTGAATTCGCAGGTCATCGCCTTCTGCTCGGATATGGAGGCGCTTGGCTCCCGCGAATCCATTGACGCGGCCTCTCCGCCCCCGCGAGCATGGATCGCTCGAAGGCGCGGACTCCGGTGGGACGGGGCGCGTCAGGGCGGAAAGGAGCGCGTGGGCAGCGCGATGAAGGCCAACCAGTCGACCATCTCCGGCGGCGGCGCGGCGGGCTCGTCCGGCGGGACGGGACTCGGGCGGTCGGGGCTCGGCACCTCGGGAGGGCAGCGGCTCCCCGCGTCGTCGCGCGAGCGCAAACCGGCGCTCGCCGCGCTCGCGGTGCTGCTGATCCTCGGCGGCGCCCTCGCCAGCGCCTACCTCGTGATGGCCAGCGGTGAGCGGGTGTCGGCCATCCGGATCGCCCAGCCGGTCGCGGCCGGGCAGCGGATCCCGGCGAACGCCCTCGAAGAGGTGCAGATCGGCGACACCGGCATCCAGTACCTCAAGTGGTCCGAGCGGGCGAAGGTGAACCGGTACTTCGCGGCCGTCCCGCTGGTGAGGGGCGCGCTGCTGACCAACTCCATGATCAGCCCGGCCGACGCGCCCGCCAGCGGGCGGCTCGTCGTCGGACTCGCGCTCAAGCCGGGCCAGATGCCCTCCGGCGACGTCTCGCGCGGCGCGCACGTCACCCTGTTCGCGGTCGGCGGCGGGACGGGCGGCGGGCCGCGCGCCGGGACCGTCCTCGCGCGGGACGCGGTCGTGCTGAACGTCGGCGGCGGGGACGGCGGCGGCCCGACGCGGCTGCGCTCGGAGCAGACGAGCGTCGACGTCGCCGTGCTCCCGGCGGACGCGGCGCGGGTGACGCAGGCGGCCTCCGCCGGGACGGTCGCGCTCGCGCTGATCCCGCCCGGTACGAACGTCTCGGTGCCGCCCGCGGCGCCCGAGGGGCCGGACGGCGGCGACGGCGTCCAGCCCGTCCCCGGCACCGGCACCGGCACCGGCACCCCGGGCCCAGGCACGGGCGGTAACTGACGGTGGCACTCATCGCGCTGGCGGCCGACAAGGGGGCGCCGGGCGTCACGACCGCGGCGGTCGCGCTCGGCGCCGTGTGGCCCCGCCCCGTGCTGGTCGCCGAGTGCGACCAGGCGGGCGGCGACCTGGTCTACCGGCTGCCCTCCGCCCAGCCGGACGGCGACGCCGACGGCGGCATGCTCAACCCCTCGCGCGGGCTGCTCAGCCTCGCCGCCACGGCCCGCCGCGGGCTGCGCCCCGACCAGGTCGCCGAGCACTGCCAGCGGCTCGTCGGCGGTCTCGACGTGCTCGTCGGCGTCACCAACGCCGAGCAGGCGCAGGCGATGACGTGGCTGTGGGGGCCGCTCGGCCGGGCGTTCGCCGGCCTCGCCCCGGTCGACGTGATCGCCGACTGCGGGCGGCTCGGCGCGGCCAACCCGCTGATCGACCTGATGCACGAGGCCGACCTCGTCGTCCTGCTCACCAGGGCCACCCTGGAGCAGGTCGCCCACCTGCGCGAGCGCGTCGCCGCGCTGACCGCGGAGCTGCGCGGCGGGCCGCCCGTCGGCGTGCTGGTGCTCGCCGACCCGCGCGACTTCCGCGGCTCCATCGCCGAGGTCGACCGGATCCTCGCGGGCGTGCGCGGCCGCGCCCCCGACGCCGCGCAGGGACCCCCGCCGCCGGACGTCACCGTCCTCGGCGGCCTGGCCCTCGACCCGAAGGGCGCCGACCTGCTGTCCGGCAGCTGGGGCGGACGGCTGGACCGCTCGCTGCTCATCCGGTCGGCGCGCGAGGTCGCGGCCGACCTGACCGGGCGCCTGCCCGCCGCGCCCTCCGCCATGCCCTCCGCCATGCCTCCCGCCGGGCACCCCGCCACGCCGCCCGCGCGGGAGGACGTCCCGTCCCCGCCGGGACCGGCCGAGCAGCCGCCCGGTCCGCACCCGCCCCCGCTGCAGGCGCCGCACGTGCCCGCGGGCGGCGGGCCCGAGGAGGGGAGGCGCTAGATGGACCACGCTCTGGTCAAACGTCTCCGCCAGGAGGTCGGCGACCGGCTGGCCCGGCAGCGCAGGCTGGACGCCGCCAACGGGCTCCCGTCGATGTCCGGCGAGGACGAGCGGCAGTTCGCCCGCGCCCTGATCGGCCAGGTGCTGGAGGAGTACGCGCGCGGCGAGATCACCTCGGGGCGCCGGCCGCCCAACGCCGAAGAGGAGGAGGCCCTCGCCGCCGGCGTGCACGCGGCCCTGTTCGGCGTCGGCCGGCTCCAGCCCCTGCTGGAGGACCCCGAGGTCGAGAACATCGACATCAACGGCTGCGACCGCGTGTTCCTCGGCTACGCCGACGGCCGCGAGGCGATGGGCGAGCCGGTCGCCGAGAGCGACGAGGAACTGGTCGAGCTGATCCAGATCCTGGCCGCCTACAGCGGGCTGTCCTCGCGCCCGTTCGACACCGCGAACCCGCAGCTGGACCTGCGCCTCCCGGACGGGTCGCGGCTGTCGGCGGTGATGGACGTGACCGTCCGCCCCGCGCTGTCGATCCGCCGCGCCCGCCTCGGCAAGGTGTTCCTCGCCGACCTGGTCGGCAACGGCACGATCACGCAGGAGGTCGGGCAGTTCTTCCGCGCCGCCGTGCACGCCCGCAAGAACATCATGATCGCGGGCGCGACCAACGCGGGGAAGACGACGCTGCTGCGCGCCGTCGCCAACGAGATCCCGCCGCACGAGCGGCTGATCACCGTCGAGCGCGCCCTCGAACTCGGCCTCGACGCGTTCCCCGAGCTGCACCCGAACTGCGTGGCGTTCGAGCAGCGGCTGCCGAACTCCGAGGGCCAGGGCGCGATCTCGATGGCCGAGCTGGTCCGCCGGTCGCTGCGGATGAACCCGTCCCGGGTGATCGTCGGCGAGGTGCTCGGCGACGAGATCGTCACGATGCTGAACGCGATGACGCAGGGCAACGACGGGTCGCTGTCGACGATCCACGCCAACTCCTCGGCGGAGGTGTTCAACCGCGTCGCCACGTACGCGATCCAGGCGGAGGAGCGGCTGCCGGTCGAGGCGACCCACATGCTGATCGCGGGCGCGATCGACTTCGTCGTGTTCATCGAGAAGCGCAACGAGTACGCCTCCGGCGGGCGGCTGCGCCGCTACGTGGCCAGCGTCCGGGAGGTCACCGGCGTGGACGGGCGCGTCCTGTCCTCGGAGGTGTTCGCGCTCGGGCCCGCCGGATACGCCGTTCCCGCCGCGCCGATCGCGTGCATCGCCGACCTCGTCGAGCACGGCTACGACCCGGCCGTCGGGGGTGCCTGGTGACGCGCGGGGGTGGTGGGTGATGTACGCGCCGGACACGCTGCTCGCCGTCGTCGCCGGCGCCGCGGTCGGCGGCGGCCTCCTGCTGCTGATCGTCGCGATGCGCGGGCTGCCGCCGCGCCGCGGCCCCGCCCGCGGCCGCAGCCGCGAGGACCTGATCCGCACCCTCACCACCCGCACCGCCGTCGCCGTCGCCGTCGGCGCCCTCGTGCTGATCGTGACGCGCTGGCCGATCGCCGCCGCCGGCACCGGCGCGCTCGTCCTCGCCTGGAACGGCCTGGCGGGCGGCGCCGCCGAGGAGCGCAGGGGCATGGCGCGGCTGGAGGCCCTCGCCGCGTGGACGGAGTCGCTCCGCGACACCATCGCGGGCGCCGTCGGGCTGGAGCAGGCCATCCCCGCCTCGCAGCGCGCCGCCGCGCCCGCCCTCCAGCAGCCGCTGCGCAACCTCGTCGACCGGCTGCACACCCGCGTCCCGATGCCGGAGGCGCTGCGCCGGTTCGCCGACGACCTGGACGACCCGTCCGCCGACCTGGTGATCGCCGCCCTGATCCTGAACGCCAAGCTGCGCGGCCCGGGGCTGCGCGACATGCTCGGCGCCCTGGCGAACTCGGCCCGCGCCGAGCTGGACATGCGGCGCCGCGTGGAGGCCGACCGCCGCGCGACCCGGCGCAGCGTCCGGATCGTCGTCGCCGTCTCCGTCGGGACGGCCCTGGCGCTCGCCGTGTTCAACCACTCCTACGTCGAGCCGTACGACGACGTGCTCGGGCAGCTCGTCCTGTGCATCGTCGTCGCCCTGTACGGCGCCGCGTTCCTGTGGCTGCGCCGCCTGTCGCGGTACGAGATGCCCGGGCGGTTCCTCAGCGAGCCGCGCGCCGCCGCCCAGCCCGGCGTGCCCGGCGAGGTGCCGAGCACCGTCGCGGGCTGGCAGGGCCGCACCGCCGAGGGCGGTGGCGCCCCGTGAACGGCGCGATGATCGCCGGCGCCGTCGTCGGCTTCGGCCTGTACGTGCTCGTCCGGGCGCTGTTCCCGTCCCGTCCCGGCCTCGCCGCGCGGATGGCGGCGCTCGACGCCGCCCGCCGCCGCGACCTGGAGGCGCAGCGGGCCGGGACGGCCTCGCCGACGCTGGAGCGGGTCGGCGGGACGCGGGCGAAGATCGGACGGGAGCTGGCGCGGGTCTGCGAGGCGCGCGGCTGGCGGCTGCGGTCCGTCCGCGCCGATCTGGCGATCACCGAGCGGTCGCTGGAGGCGTTCCTCGCCACGAAGTTCCTGCTGCCCGCCGCCGCGCTGCTGTTCATCCCGCTGATCGTCGCCTACTTCACGCTGCTCGGGCTCGGCTCGTCCGTCGCCGTCCCGGTGTGGATCTGCGTGCTGTTCGCCGTCCTGTTCTTCTTCTTCCCCGACATGCAGCTCCGGCAGGAGGCGCAGTCGCGCCGGCAGGACTTCCGGCATGTCGTCGGGGCGTTCCTCGACCTGGTCTCGATGAACCTCGCGGGCGGCCGCGGCGTCCCCGAGGCGCTGATGACCGCCTCGAACGTCGGCGAGGGCTGGGCCATGCACCGCATCCGCGACGCCCTGTCCAGCGCCCGCATCACCGGCCAGACCCCCTGGCAGGCGCTCGGCGGGCTGGGCGAGGAGGTCGACATCGCCGAGCTGCGCGACCTCGCCGGCGCGCTCGCGCTGGTCTCCGACGACGGCGCCCAGGTCCGCAAGTCCCTCGCCGCCCGTGCCGCGTCGATGCGCAGCCGCGAGCTGTCGGACCTGGAGGGCAAGGCGGGCGAGCGCTCCCAGTCGATGCTCATCGCGCAGCTGTTCCTGTGCGCCGGCTTCCTGATCTTCCTCGCCTATCCGGCCCTGATGCGGGTGCTGGCCTCATGACCGCGAACCGTCCCCGCCCAACGCCCCCTGGAGGTGTCACGATGAGTCCGCTCAATCCCCTGAACGACCCGGCCGTCGTCTACTTGCGCGCCCTGCTCGGCACCCGCCTGGCGCGGTTGCGAGACGAGGAGGAGCGGTGCCGCGGCGCGTCCGCGATCGAATGGGCGATCATCACCGCGATCCTCGCGCTGATCGCGATCACGATCGGGGCGGTGATCCAGAAGAAGATCCAGGACAAGGCCAACAGCATCAACACGGGCTGACCGCCGTGCGGCCCAGGGAACCCGGCGTCTCCTCAGACGCGGGTGCTTCGTCGATGGAGTGGGCGCTGCTCACCCCGGTCCTCATCCTGATGATGCTCGTCGCGGTGCAGTTCGCCATGGTCTTCCACGCCCGGCATGTCGCCCTCGCGGCGGCGCAGTCGGGCGCCCGCGTCGCGCGCACCTCCCCGGTCGGCGGCGGCTGGGAGGGCGCGGCGACCGCGAAGGCGAGCGGCAGCGTGCGCGAGATCGGCCCCGACCTGCTCAGCGGACTCCAGGTCAGGGCGGGAGAGGACGACGACGAGCGCTGGGTCGAGGTCAGCGGTGAGGCCGTCCAGGTCGTCCCGTTCATGTCGTTCCACGTGTCGCAGCGCTCGCAGGGCCCGATCGAGTGCTTCCGTCCCGACGCCGGTTCCGGGACGGCCTGCCAGCGGGGAGCCGGCCGATGAGCGCCCGCGTGCCGCGTCCCGCCGCCGACGGCGGTTCCATGTCCCTGGAGATGGTCCTCGTCACGCCCATCTTCGTCGCTTTCCTGCTGTTCCTCGCGGGCGCGGGGCGGATGGTGGACGCCAAGAGCCAGGTGGACGGCGCAGCCCGCGACGCCGCCCGCGCCGCGTCCATCGCCCGCAGCGCGGGAGCCGCGCAGAGCCTCGCCGCCGACACGGCGTCCGCCGGGCTGCGCGGCACCGCCTGGTGCTCGGGCGGTCCCTCCGTGCGGACCGACGTGTCGCGCTGGGGGCCGGGCGGCAGCGTCGGCGTGACCATCACCTGCGACGTCGACCTCGGCGACCTGGCGTTCATCGGGCTGCCCGGCAGCAAGCGGCTCCAGGGCCGGGCGATCGCGCCCGTCGACACCTTCACCTTCCGCGGGACCGACGGCGAGCCGCCGGAGGACGCGCCATGACGAGATCGCGCACCGCGCGGGGAGCCCGGGCCGCGCGGGGAGCACCGGCCGCGGGCGACGGCCGCGACCGGGGCACGATCGCGATGTACACGGTGCTGTTCACCCCCGTGGTCATCCTGCTGGCCGGGCTGCTCGTGGACGGCGGTCTCGCCATCCACGCCCGGCAGCGCGCCGCGGACATGGCCGAGCAGGCCGCCCGCGCGGGGGCGAACCAGATCGACACCGACGCCCTGCGGCGGACCGGCGAACCCGTCCTGGACCCGGGCAGGGCCCGCGCGGCGGCGTGCGACCTGCTGGCCTCCTACAGCGACCAGGTGACCGGGTCGCAGTGCGACGCCAGCGAGCAGGAGGTCGCCGTCAGCGTGCGGATCAGCGTCCGGCCCCAGCTGCTCGGGATCATCCCGGGCTTCGGCGAGTTCCAGCTGACCTCCAGCGCGACCGCCCGCCCCGTTACGGGCGGACCGGGAGGAGCCAACCCGTGAGCATCGGCGAGAACAGATCTACCATGAGGACGACGTCCAGGGACCGGAGAACGGCAGGGGCGCGATGGTGACGCGGCAGGGGCGCAGGACACCCGTCCGGGTGGGAAGGCGGCGCAGCACGGGCGACGTGCTGGCCGGGATCGGGGCGCTCGTCCTGCTCGCCGCGCTGATGGCCGGCGTCCCGTTCGCGCTGCTGACGATCTTCGGGTCGCCGCTGCCGGACCACGTGCCGTCGGCGTCCGACCTCACGCACAAGGTGGGGCCGGGCTCGCTCATCGCGATCCTCGTGGTGCTGGTGTGGCTGGCCTGGATCCAGCTGGCGGCGTGCGTGGTCGTCGAGGTGTACGCGGGGATCCGCGGCGTCGGCGTCCCCGCCCGGGTGCCGCTCGCGGGCGGGACGCAGTCGCTCGTGCACCGGCTCGTCGTGGCCGCGCTGCTGCTGTTCACCGCCACCACGGCGATCATGCCGGCGCTCGCCGGCGGCGGGCTGGCCCAGCGTCCGCCCGCCGTGCAGATGCAGCCGCAGTCGCAGGAGTTCCACCGGATCCCCGAGGCGCCGGAGCGTCCGGCCGCCGCCCCGGCCGCCGAGAACCTCGCCGCGCATCCGACGGAGAAGGCCGCCACCACCAAGATCTACCGGGTGCACCCGCCGGAGGGCCGGCACCACGAGTCCCTGTGGGAGATCGCCGAGAAGTGCCTCGGCGAGGGCCGCCGCTACAACGAGGTCTACTCCCTCAACAAGGGCCACATCCAGCCGGACGGGACGCGCCTGACGATCGCGAGCCTGATCCGTCCCGGCTGGATCCTGGAGATGCCCGCGGACGCCAAGCACGCGCAGGTCATCCCCACCAAGGACCTCCACGACTACTTCAAGCACGGGCACGCCGTCCCCGACGCGCCCGCCAAGCCGAGCCCGGCGCCGCCCACGGCGCCGAAGCCCACCCCGCCGGCGCAGCAGACGCCGCCCAAGCAGCAGACACCGCCGCAGCAGACAGCGCCGCCGCAGCGGACACCGCCGGCCCAGCAGACGCCGCCCGCGCACCAGCCGCCCGCGCACGAGGCGCCGCCGACGCAGCCGCCCGCCTCGCAGGCTCCGCCGGCCGCCCCGCGGCCGTCGGCCCCGCAGACCCCGGCGCCGCAGCACACCGAGCCGAAGGCGCCCGCGCAGGAGAGATCAGAGACCGCGCAGCCGCCCGCGCACGACGGCGGGCCGGAGAGGCCCTCGGGCGAGACCGCCGGCGCGTTCGACGTGAGCTGGCCGCACGGCCTCGCGGCGGCGTCGCTGCTCGCCGCCGGGCTGCTCGGCGCGCTCGGCCGGCGGCGCCGTACCCAGATGTGGAACCGCGCGTTCGGGCACATGATCGTCCGGCCCGAGGGGGCGGCGGTCGAGGCGGAGCGCGCGCTGCGGATCGGTGCCGACGACGACGCGGCGCGGCTGCTCGACCTCGGGCTGCGGCACATGTCCAAGTCGATGGCGGCGGGCGGGCGCGCCCTGCCGACCATCTACGGCGTGCACCTCGGGCGCGGCAGCCTCGACCTGTGGATCGCGCCCGCCGACCGGAACCCGCCCGCGCCCTGGCAGGCGTTCGACGACGGGCAGGTGTGGCGGCTGAGCGCCGACGCGCTGCCGGGCCTGGAGGCCTCCGACCTCGTCGACGTCCTCGCCCCCTACCCCGGCCTGGTCTCGGTCGGCACGAACGACAACGGCCGCATCCTCGTCGACCTGGAGGCCGCGCACGGCCTGATCGCACTGCGCGGGCCCGAGGACACCCGCCGCGCCGTGCTGTCGGCGGTCGCGCTGGAGCTGGCCACCAACCGCTGGTCCGACCACATGCGGATCACGCTCGTCGGGTTCGACGCCGAACTCGGCGAGGGCCTGAGGGAGATCGCACCCGACCGCGTCCGGTCCGTCCCGACGCTGGAGGACGCGCTGCCCGAGCTGGAGGCGCGCAGCGAGGAGGTCCGGCAGGCGCTCGCCGCGTCCGGCGTCGACTCGGTGCTCACCGGGCGCTGCCGCGGCGTGTTCGGCGAGGCGTGGATGCCGCACTACCTGATCATGGCGGACCAGCCTCCGGAGCGGGAGGCGGACCGGCTCGTCGCGCTGGCCCGCACCGGCACCCGGATGGCCGCCGGCTACCTCGTCCCCGGCGACGTGCAGGGCGCCACCTGGACGTGGGACGTCGACGCCGCCGGTCGCCTGCAGGCCGGCGTGCTCGGCTTCGACGTCGAGGCGCAGATGGTGGGCGACGACGACTACCGCGGCGTGTTCGAGCTGTTCCGGACGGCCGCGCGGCTGGAGCCGGTGGAGCTGCCCGGCCTCGCCGGCGGCGAGGAGCCGCCGACCGCGCAGGAGTCGTCGGTGGAGGTCCGGCTTCTCGGCCCCATCGAGGTCGAGGCGCCGGGGCCGATGGACGAGTCCCGCCGCGAGCTGTGCACGGAGCTGCTGGTGTACCTCGCGGCGCACCCGGAGGGCGTCCATCCGACGGTGCTGTCGGGCGCGGTCTGGCCGCGCGGCGTCAGCGCCGGGGTCCGCGACGCGTGCGTGGCCCGCGTGTCGGACTGGCTCGGCCGCGACGCCCGCGGCCGCCCCAACCTGTACTACGACGACCGGGGCCGGATCCGGCTCGGCTCCGAGGTGCGCGTCGACCTGAACGTGTTCCGCTGGCTGATCTGGCGGTCCGCCGCCGAGCCCGCGTCCGAGACCGCCTACATGGCGTACGCGCTGGACCTCGTCCGCGGCCCGCTCCTCGCCGACCGGCCGCGCGGCCGCTACGTCTGGCTCGCCGACCACGACCTGGAGTTCGAGGCGCCCGCGCGGGTCATCGACGTCGCGCACCGCCTCGTGGTGCTGCGGCTGGAGGAGGGCGACCCGCGCGGCGCGGTCGGCGCGGCCCGCGCCGGCCTGCGGCTCGCTCCCGAGGACGAGGGCCTGTGGCGCGACCTGCTCCGCGCCACCCACGCGACCGGCGACGTCGCACAGGTCCAGGTGGCCGTGGACGAGCTGCGCGGCCGCGTCGGCCGGGACCCGCTGTTCGACGGGCTCCAGCCCGAGACGGAGGCGCTCGTCGAGGAGCTGCTCCCCGACTGGCACCACGTCGGATCCCGCTAGCGGTACAGGCCGGTGCCGCCGAGCGAGTAGCGGCCGGGCTGGGGGTGCACGCAGAGCCCCGCCGGGCGCCCGCCGACCCGGACGGACCGGACCAGGCGCCCGGTCCGGGTCGAGACGGCGTAGACGAGCCCGGCGGGGTCGGCGAGCCACAGCACCGTCCCGTCCGAGGACACCCCGCCCGGCGCCGGTGATCCGCCGCCGGGCAGCGGCCAGCGCGCCGCGACCCGCCGCGATCCGAACTCGACCGCGGTGACGGCGCCGCCGCCCACGACGAAGAGCCGGCCCGCGTCCCGGCTGATCGCCAGGCCGCGGGCGCCGGGCCCCGTCCGGACGAACCCCAGCAGGGCGAACCGCCGGGCGTCCACCAGCCACACCCCGCCGTGGCGGGCGTCCGCGACGTAGAAGGCGGACCCGTCGGGGGAGAGCCGCAGGTCGCCGGGCCGCGCCCCGTCCGGCAGCCGGACCGTGCCGGACACGGCGCGGCCCGCCAGGTCGACGCGGGCGAGCAGGCCGGCGGCGGTGCACGTGGCCACCATGGACGCGCCGTCGGGGGTGAAGTCGGCGTGGCCGGCCGCGCACGGCAGGGGCGCCGACGCCCGCGGCGCCATGGTGCGCGGGTCGCGCAGGTCGATCCGGTCCGGACGGCGCGCCAGGACCAGCGCGTCGTGCCCGTCGGGGGTGAAGTAGAGCCGGGTCGGCGCGGTGACCCCGACCGGGCCGCCCCGTCTCCCGCTGCGCGGCCCGAGCGGGACGAGCAGGCCGTTCGCGCGGTCGGTGGCCCACAGCCGCCGCAGATCCCACGAGGGCGCCACCTGCGACACCGTCGCCCCGGTGCGGAACCGGCCGACGAGCCGGAGCCCGGCGGGGTCGAGGACGTCGATGTAGGGGCCGTTCGGCACGTACAGCCGCGGCGGCAGCCCGCGCGCCGCCGGGGCGAGCATGCCGGGGCCGGTGGCGGCGTAGACGCGGTCGCCCGCGGGCGCTACGGGCGGCCCGGACTCGGACGCGCGCGGAGCGGCTCCGCCCGGGTGCGCCGGCAGGTAGGGCGCGGGCCCGCCGAGCCCGACGACCGGGTCGTCCGGGGAGCCCTCCCCGGGCCGGTAGAAGGGGACGGGCGACTCGCATCCGGCCAGGCCGGTCAGCGCGAGGGCCGCGGCGAGCGGCAGCGCGGCGGCCCGTGATCGTCCCTTGTGAGGTTGCATGCTCGGTCTCCCCCAATCACGGCGGGGACCTTACCTAGGGACGACGCTCGGTATCCGGCGCATTGCCAAACGTGTTCCGGGCGGCGGCGGTATCGCGGTATCGGCTAGACGGACTTGCCGATGCCTATGCCGAACTCGCGGTAGACGCGCTCCCAGAAGCCGTCCCGCAGCCAGGTGCGGGCCTCCTGGTAGGGGCGCAGCGAACCGCCGAGCTCCTTCTCCGCCTCGATCAGCAGCTCCTTGTCGATGACGGGCGGCAGGATCGGGCCGGGGAGCAGGTCGCGGATGTTGTCCCGGCCCCGCTCGAAGATCCACTTCTGCGCGACGTGCTCGCCGATCTCCAGCATGTGGTCGCGGTCGGGGCCGAGCTTGCCGTCGGACGGCGCGGCCGTGGCGGAGTTCAGCGACGCGGCCACCGTCGCGGGCGTGGCGGCGCCCGGCACCGGGACGGCCGCGCGGGCCGCGGCGGGCGTCGGCTTGACCGACGGGGGACGTCCCGCGAACACCTGCGACGGCGACGGGACGGGGTTGGCGCGCTGCGCGGCGGCCGCGGCGTCGCGGACCGCGGCGGCGGAGCCGGGCGCGGGCGCCGGCAGCACCTTGGCCTTGGTGAAGTACGGGCGCAGGAACTCGGCGGGCAGCACCTCGACCGTGTCGGACTCCCACACCAGCCACTCGGCCTGGTTGGAGCCGTGCGTCGGCTCCACGCCCCACAGGTGCACGCGGACGCCGTAGCGCTGCGCGGCCTCCACGGCGGGCAGCATGTCCTCGTCGCCGGCCAGCAGCACCGCGTCGGTGATCGCGCGGTGCCGGGCCAGGGCCTCCAGGTCGGCGCGCAGCTGGGCGTCCACGCCCTTCTGCTGGCCCTGCGCGTTCAGGTTGCCGAGGCGCAGCTTCACCAGCGGCAGGTTGGCGATCACCCGCTGGTCGACGGTCGGCTGGCGCTTCGGCGCGGCGTCGAACCAGTACACCCGCAGCAGCTCGCCGCGCCGCTGCTCGTCGGCGTGGTCGGTCAGCGCCTTGATCAGCTTCTCGGCGGCGACCCGGTACTCCCGTCGGGATCCGCAACCGAGCAGCAGGGCCCCGGAGGCCGCGTAGAGGTACCCCGCGTCGACGAAGATCGCATATCGCGCTGGCTGTGGGACGTACTCCGAGGTGGCCATGGCCTTCCACCCTATTCGTGCGGAGCGCCCCGCCGGGTGCGAACCACGGTTACATGTCGCGGGGCGGCCCGGCGAGGCCCGCGTCGGGCGTCAGCGCGGCAGGCCGCTCGCCCTCCACGCGCCCGGCCCCCGCGGCATCGGCCCGTCCGCGAGCGCGGCGCGGACGAGCCGGGAGCGGTCGGCCCAGCGCGACGGCGCGGGCGGGGCCGCGCCGTCCCGGGACGCGGCGGCCGCCCCGGCGCGGGCGGTCAGCACGGCGACGAGCGCCGCGACCTCCTCCGGACCCGGGTCGCCGCGGACGACCCGCAGGAACGGCTTGCTGTCGGCGGTCACGAGATCTCCCACCTTCCGGGCGTGTCCCCGCTAGAGCGGGATGTTCCCATGCTTCTTGGGCGGGAGCGTCTTGCGCTTCTCCCGCAGTGCCCGCAGCGCCCGCACCACCTGCCCGCGCGTCTCGGACGGCTTGATCACGTTGTCGACGTAGCCGCGCTCCGCCGCGATGTAGGGGTTGGCGAGCGCGTCCTCGTACTCGGTGATCAGCTCGGCGCGGCGGGCGTCGGGGTCGTCGGCGGCGGCCAGCTCGCGCCGGTACAGGATGTTCACCGCGCCCTGGGCGCCCATCACGGCGATCTGCGCGGTCGGCCACGCCAGGTTGATGTCGGCGCCGAGGTGCTTGGACCCCATGACGTCGTAGGCGCCGCCGTAGGCCTTGCGGGTGATGATCGTGACGAGCGGGACGGTGGCCTCGGCGTAGGCGTACAGCAGCTTCGCGCCGCGCCGGATGATCCCGTTCCACTCCTGGTCGGTGCCGGGCAGGAAGCCGGGGACGTCCACGAACGTCAGCACCGGGATGTTGAAGGCGTCGCAGGTCCGGACGAACCGGGCGGCCTTCTCGGAGGCGTCGATGTCGAGCGTCCCGGCGAACTGCATCGGCTGGTTGGCGACGATGCCGACCGAGTGGCCCTCGACCCGGCCGAACCCGACGATGATGTTGGGCGCGTACAGCGCCTGGACCTCCAGGAACTCGCCGTCGTCCAGCACGTGCTCGATGGCGGTGTGCATGTCGTAGGGCTGGTTCGGCGAGTCGGGGATGAGGGAGTCGAGCTCCTCGTCCACCTCCGACGGGTCGACGGGCACGTCGAACGCGGGCGCGTCGGACAGGTTGTTCGACGGCAGGTACGACAGCAGCGCCTTGACGTACTCGATCGCGTCGTCCTCGTCCGACCCCTGGTAGTGGGCGACCCCGGAGCGCGCGTTGTGCGAGTGGGCGCCGCCGAGCTCCTCCATGGTCACCTCCTCGCCGGTGACCGTCTTGATGACGTCCGGCCCGGTGATGAACATGTGGGACGTCCGGTCCACCATGACGATGAAGTCGGTGATCGCGGGGGAGTACACGGCCCCGCCCGCGCAAGGCCCCATGACCAGCGAGATCTGCGGGATGACGCCGGAGGCGTGCACGTTCCGCTTGAAGATCTCCGCGTACAGGCCGAGCGCGACCACGCCCTCCTGGATCCGCGCGCCGCCGGAGTCGTTGATGCCGATCACCGGGCAGCCGGTCGTGACCGCGTGGTCCATGACCTTGCAGATCTTCTCGCCGAAGACCTCCCCGAGGGAGCCGCCGGAGACGGTGAAGTCCTGGCTGAAGACCGCGACGGGACGTCCGTCCACCGTGCCGTACCCGGTGACGACGCCGTCGCCGTAGGGGCGGTTCTTCTCCATCCCGAAGTTGGTGGAGCGGTGCCGCGCCATCTCGTCGAACTCGACGAACGAGCCGGGGTCCAGGAGCGCGTCGATCCGCTCCCGGGCCGTCATCTTGCCCTTGGCGTGCTGCTTCTCCACGGCACGCGCCGAGCCGGCGTGCACCGCCTCGTAACGGCGCCGTTCCAGGTCCGCGATCTTTCCCGCCGTGGTGTGGACGTCGTAGTCCACCGGGGGTTCAGGGGCTTCCATCGCCATGCGCGCCAGGGTAACCGCCCGCTGATGCCGCGGTCGCGGCCGGGGCCCGCTGACCGGGACGGACGCGGGCCCGGGGGGGAGGCGCGGCCCGGTGGGAAGGGGCCTCGCGGCCTCTCGTTACCCTTGGGCGGGTGGCTACGAAGACGCGAGACATCCTCCGGCAGGACATGCCCGAACCGCTGCGCCGCGACGTGCGGCTGCTCGGCGCCATGCTCGGCGACTCCCTCGTGGAGTACGGCGGCCAGGGGCTTCTGGACGACGTCGAGCGGCTCCGCCATGCGGTGATCGCGGCCCGCCGCGGCGAGACGGGCGGGGACGAGGTCGCCGCCCTCGTCGACGGCTGGTCGCCCGAGCGCGCCGGGCAGGTCGCCCGCGCGTTCACCGTGTACTTCCACCTGACGAACCTGGCCGAGGAGCACCACCGCATCCGGACGCTGCGGGAACGTGACACCGGGGGCACCGTCGCCGGGTCCGTGGCCGCCGCGGTCGAGGAGATCCGCGCCGCGGGCGACGGACGGCTCGACGCGGTCGCCCGGGGCCTGGAGTTCCGGCCGGTCTTCACCGCGCACCCCACCGAGGCCCGCCGCCGCGCGGTCGTCACCGCCATCCAGCGGATCAGCGACCTGCTGGCCCGGCTGAACGGCGACCCCGGCGCGAGCGAGCGCGAGGAGACCGAGCGCAGCCTCCGCGAGGAGATCGACCTGCTGTGGCGGACCGCGCTGCGCCGGGTCTCGCAGATGGACCCGCTGGACGAGGTCCGCACCGCGATGGCCGCGTTCGACGAGACGATCTTCCGGGTCGTCCCGCACGTCTACCGGTCCCTGGACCGCGCCCTGGAGGGCGACGCCGCCGGCGAGACCCTCGGTGCCCGCCCGCCGAAGGTCCGCCCGTACCTGCGGTTCGGCAGCTGGATCGGCGGCGACCGCGACGGCAACCCCTACGTCACCGCGCAGGTCACCCGGGACGCCGTCATGATCCAGGCGGACCACGTGCTGCGCGCCCTGGAGGCGGCGTGCGCCCGGATCGGCCGGGAGCTGACCGTCCACGAGTCGACCACCCCCGCGTCCGGCGACCTGCTGAACGCCCTCGCCGCCGCCCGCACCGCCCACCCGCGGCTGGTCGGGGAGACGGCCAAGCGCTCGCCCGGCGAGCCGCACCGCCGGTTCCTCCTGCACGCCGCCGCCCGCATCTCCGCGACCCGCGAGCGCGACGCCGACCTCGCCTACGCCTCCCCGGAGGAGCTGCTCGCCGACCTGCGCACCGTGCAGGACTCCCTCGCCGCCGCGGGCGCCCCCCGGCAGGCCTACGGGCGCGTCCAGCATCTCGTCTGGCAGGTCGAGACGTTCGGCTTCCACCTCGCCGAGCTGGAGATCCGCCAGCACTCCGAGCTGCACGAGAAGGCCCTCGCCGAGGTCCGCTCCGGAGGTCCGCGCTCGGAGATGACCGAGGAGATCCTGGAGACGCTCCGGGTCATCGCCTGGATCCAGCAGCGGTTCGGCGTCCGCGCCTGCCACCGCTACATCGTCTCCTTCACCCGCTCCGCCGACGACATCGCCAACGTGCACGCCCTCGCCGAGACCCTCGGCGACGGCGCGCCCGTCCTGGACGTGATCCCGCTGTTCGAGACGGGCGAGGACCTGGAGCGCGCGCCGTCCGTCCTCGACGGGATGCTGGAGATCCCGGCCGTCCGGCGCCGCCTGGAGGACACCGGCCGCCGCCTGGAGGTCATGCTCGGCTACTCCGACTCCGCCAAGCAGCTCGGCCCGACCAGCGCCACCCTGCGGCTGTACGACACGCAGGAGGCCCTCGCCGCGTGGGCGGCCCGGGGCGACGTCAGGCTCACGCTGTTCCACGGTCGCGGCGGCTCCCTCGGCCGCGGCGGCGGGCCCGCCAACCGGGCGATCCTCGCGCAGGCGCCGGGCTCGGTCGCGGGCCGCTTCAAGGTCACCGAGCAGGGCGAGGTCATCTTCGCCCGCTACGGCCACGCCGAGATCGCCAAGCGGCACGTCGAGCAGGTCACCAGCGCCGTCCTGCTCGCCTCGACCGACGCCGTCCAGGACCGCGCCCGCGAGGCCGCCGCCCGCTTCCGCCCCCTCGCCGACAAGATCAGCGAGGCGGCCAGGGCCGCGTTCCGAGCCCTCATCGAGACCGAGGACTTCGCCGTCTGGTTCGCCCGGGTCAGCCCCCTGGAGGAGATCGCCCAGCTGCGCATCGGCTCCCGCCCGGCCCGCCGCAAGGCCGCCCGCGGCCTGGAGGACCTGCGCGCCATCCCGTGGGTGTTCGCCTGGACGCAGACCCGCGTCAACCTCCCCGGCTGGTACGGGCTCGGCAGCGGCCTCGCCGCCGTCTCCGACGACGGCCGCGACCTCGCCGAGCTGCGCGAGGCCTACGAGGCGTGGCCGCTGTTCAACACCCTCCTCGACAACGCCGAGATGAGCCTCGCCAAGTCCGACCGCGCGATCGCCGAGCGCTACCTGGACCTCGGCGGGCGCCCCGAGCTCTCCGAGACGGTCCTGACCGAGTACGACCGCACCCGCCGCCTCGTCCTGGCGGTCACCGGCCACGACCGCCTCCTGGAGAACCGCAAAGTCCTCTCCCGCGCGGTCGAGCTCCGCAACCCCTACGTGGACGCGCTCTCCCACCTGCAGCTGCGAGCCTTGAAGGTGCTGCGCGCCGGCGTGCACGACGACGCGGAGCGCGCCCACCTGGAGGACCTGCTCCTGCTGTCGGTCAACGGCGTCGCCGCCGGGCTCCAGAACACGGGATGACGATGATCAGACCTGCCGTCCCGGCGGACCGCCCCCGCGTCGAGGAGATCGTCGAGGCGGCCTACACCCCCTGGGCCGAGATCATCGGCGCGCGCCCGATCCCCATGGACGCCGACTACGCGGCGCTGATCGGTGCCGGACAGGTCTTCGTGACCGGCCCCGGCCCGGACGGCCTGATCGTCCTCATCCCCGAGGACAGCGCCCTGCTGGTGGAGAACGTCGCCGTCGCCCCCGACCGCCACGGCCGGGGCATCGGCCGCACCCTCCTGGCGTTCGCCGAGGACCGCGCCCGCACCCTGGCCCTGCCCCGCCTGCGCCTCTACACCAACGAGCTGATGACCCAGAACATCGCCCTCTACGAGCGCCTCGGCTACCAGGAGACGACCCGCGAAGGCATAGCCGGCCGCACCGTGGTCCACATGACCAAACAAACCCCCGTCCAGCCCTAGCACCCCCGTGACGGGGGTTCCAGGGGGTCGCCCCCCTGGGCTAGGAAGGCCAGACTGGTTTGCGCTTTTCGTTGAAGGCGGCGATGCCTTCGCGGCGGTCGGCGGAGAAGGCGGCCGTGCGCCAGGCGTTCTCTTCGAGGTCGAGGGCGGCGTCCAGGGCGGTGCCGCCGCCGAGGCGCATGGCGCGCTTGGCGGCGCGGACGGCGGTGGGGGAGTTGCGGGCGATCACTTCGGCGATGCCGAGGGCCTCCTCGCGGGCGGTGCCGGCGGGGACCCGGCGGTCGGCGAGGCCGTAGGCGAGGGCCTCCTCGATGCGGAGGCGGCGGCCGGTGAAGACCAGGTCGGCGGCCTTGCCGGGGCCGAGGCGGCGTAGGGCGAGCTGGGTTCCGCCGCCGCCGGGGACGAGGCCGACGCCCACCTCGGGGAGGCCGAACACGGCCGACTCGTCCGCGACGACGATGTCGGCGGACAGCGCGAACTCGCAGCCGCCGCCGAGGGCGTAGCCGTGCACGGCCGCGACGACCGGCTGCGGGAGGTTCAGGACGCCGCCGAACGCGGCGCGGAAGACGGGGCGCTGCGCGAGGATCTCCTCGTCGGTCATCGCGCCCCGCTCCTTGAGGTCGGCGCCCACGCAGAACGCCTTCTCCCCGGCGGCGCCGAGGACGACCGCGCGGACCGAGGCGTCGGCCGCGACCTCGGCGCACACGGCCGCGAGGCGGCGGGCCATCGCGGTCGACAGGGCGTTGAGGGCTTCGGGGCGGTCCAGCACGATCTCCGCGACGTGCCCGTCGCGCCGCAGCGTCACACCATCCATGGGGGCACCCTAACGAGCGCGGCCGCCGCGGCCGGACGCCGGTCCCAAGATCGAGAACGTCATGGGGTTGGATTGGTGGTGTGAGCGACTCACGGTATGGGGATCTCGGCCGGCCGCCGTTGCACGAGGCGGCGCTGCGGCGCGCGCTCGTGCGGGAGGGCGGGCTGTGGCGGGACGTCCGCGTGGTCGAGGAGACCGGGTCCACCAACGCCGACCTCGCGGAACGGGCGCGCGAGGGCGCGCAGGAGGGGACCGTGCTGGTCACCGAGCTGCAGACGGCGGGCCGGGGGCGGCTCGGGCGGACCTGGACGGCGCCGCCGCGGTCGGGGCTGACGTTCTCGGTGCTGCTGCGCCCCCGGCTGCCCGTGGCGCGGTTCGCGTGGGCGTCGCTGCTGACGGGCGTCGCGGTCGCCACCGCCCTCCGGCGGATGACCGCCTGGTCGCAGGCCGGCGAGGGGTTCCTCGGCGACGGCGGCGACGGGGGCGAGGCCGGCGACACCGCGGTGGACGTCCGCCTCAAGTGGCCGAACGACGTGCTGGTCGGGGACCGCAAGATCGCCGGGATCCTCGCCGAGATGGTCGACGGCGGGCTCGTGGTCGGGGTCGGGCTGAACGTGGGGCTGAGCGAGGAGGAGCTGCCGGTGCCGACCGCGACGTCCCTCGCGATCGAGGGCGCGCCGCTCAGCGACCGGGCGCCGCTGCTGCGCGCGATCCTGCGCGAGTTCGGCACCTGGTACCAGGAGTGGACGGCGCTCGGCGGCGATCCGGAGAGCAGCGGGCTGCGCACCGCGTACCGGGACCTGTGCGCGACCCTCGGCCGCGAGGTGCGGGTGGAGATGCCCGGCGGCGGGCGGCTGGCCGGGACGGCGCGGGACGTGGACGAGGCGGGGCGGCTCGTGGTGGCCGGACCGGACGGCGACACGGCGGTCAGTGCGGGCGATGTGGTGCACGTCCGGTGAACGAGACGGGACGATCCGGCATCCGGCCGTTGACGTTGATGCTGATCTGCGACGATATGTGCGGGTACCGATGCACGACGCCGCCGCCACGGCCCACGGCGGCTGCGGACTGAGGGGCGGATGATGGCGGCCGGATTGCCGGATCCGAAGGAGATCGAAGAGCTCCTGCTCGGGGGCGAGCTGCGGTACAACCGCGGGGAGGCGGTCCGCCGGTCCGGGGTGTCCCGGGACTTCGCCGGCCGGGTCTGGCGGGCTTTCGGCTACCCGTCGATGCCGGACGAGACGATCGCCTACACCGAGGGCGACGTGGCGGCGCTGAACAAGCTCCGCAGTCTCGTCGACGACGGGATTTTGGACGAGGACGGTGTGATCCGGCTGGTCAGGGCGTTCGGCCAGACCATGACCAAACTCGCCGAGTGGCAGGTCAACCTGCTGCGCAGCATGCTGACGCAGGATCCGACCGAGACGCCGTCCGCGCAGGCGGTGGACACGGTGGTGGACATCGCCGAGAAGCACATCGGCGACTTCGAGCCGCTGGTGCTGCACGCCTGGCGGCGGCAGCTCGCGGCCGCGGGGACGCGGGCGCTCGCCGCGGCGGCGAGCCGGGAGAACGGCGATTCCGCGGGCCGGCCGATGACCACGGTCGGGTTCGCGGACATGGTCTCCTTCACCCAGGTCAGCCGGGAGCTGGAGGAGATCGAGCTGGCCCGCGTGGTGGAGTGGTTCGAGGAGACCGCCGCCGACATCATCGCCTCCTGCGGGGGCCGGCTGGTGAAGACGCTCGGCGACGAGGTGCTGTTCAGCGCGGGGACGCCGGAGATCGGCGCGGAGATCGCGCTGACGGTGGCGGCGGCGATCCAGGACGAGACCGAGGTCCCGGACGTGCGGGTCGGCGTCGCCCACGGGCCCGTCCTGCCGCTGATGGGCGACGTGTTCGGCACGACCGTGAACCTCGCGGCCCGGCTCACCTCCCTCGCCCGGCCGGGCGCGGTGGTGATCGACGCCGAGCTGGCGGCGCGCCTGGAGAAGGCGCCGGGCTACGAGGTCACGCGGATCGTCAAGCGCCCCGTGCGCGGCCTCGGCATCGTCCAGCCGTACGTGCTGCGCAGGAGCGGTGGGCGGGCGACGTAGGGCTCAGACGGGGCTCGGACCGCCCTCGCCGGGCGAGCCGGTGAGGCGCTGCAGGTAGTTCTGCTCGCCGAGGGCCTGGACGAGGCTCAGCTCGGTCTCCAGGTAGTCGATGTGCTCCTCCTCGTCGGCGAGGATCTCCTCGAAGATCCGGGCGGAGGTGACGTCGCCGCGCGAGCGCATGAGCTCGATGCCGGGCCGGAGCCGGGCCACGGCCTCCATCTCGACCTCCAGGTCCGCCTTGAGCTGCTCGACGATGGTCTGCCCGATGCGCAGGGTGCCGAGCTTCTGGTAGTTCGGCAGGCCCTCCAGGAACAGGATCCGGTCGGTGAGCCGCTCCGCGTGCCGCATCTCGTCGAAGGACTCGTCGCGGGTGTGCTTGGCGATGCGGGTGAATCCCCAGTTCTCCTGCATCTTCGCGTGCAGGAAGTACTGGTTGATCGCCGTGAGCTCGGCGGTGAGCTGCTCGTTCAGCAGAGCAATGATGTCGTTGTCGCCTTCCATGGCCCCATGCTTCCATGCCGGAGTGGATCCGGGACAGTACCTAATCACACACAGTGCGTTCCCATATGGAAACGGACAGTAAGGATGGGGTCTGCTCAGGCGGCGGTCGAGGAGGCGGGGCCGCTGCCGGCGGTCTCGCGCATGACCTGCGCGGGCTCCGGGAGCGGCGGGCCGGCGAGGGGCGCGTCGGGGACGGCCGCCAGGGCGTGCGGGCCGCCGGCCAGGGCGTCCGCCAGGGTGGCGGAGGCGCGGTACTCGCTGACCATCGTGTGGATGCGCTTGGTGCACAGCCCGCAGCCCGGCTTGAAGCCGCAGGCCGCCTTGACGGCCTTGGCGGTCGTGCAACCACTCGCCATGCAGCCGTGAACGTCGTCCTCTGTGACGGCGTTGCAGATGCAGACGTACATTCCGGTGGGAGACCTTCCGTGCGGCTCGTCCTCTTCGCAGCGTGCCCCACCAGCGCCGGTAAGGGCGCCCTCATTAAGGTAAGGCTCCCCTAACGTAACCCACGGATGTCCGTTCTGGCCAGTGGGGTCCCGATCGGTGTGATCCATCCCCCAGGGGGAAGAGCTTCGGGGGTGCGGCCCCCGGAACGTGCGCGCTCGGGCGCCGGCGCCGCACCCGACGAAGGGCGGAACAATTGGCTCAGGTTTGGCCGGGTGACGCCTACCCCCTGGGGGCCCGGTTCGACGGCGCTGGAACGAACTTCGCCGTCTTCTCCGAGGTGGCCGAGAAGGTGGAGCTGTGCCTTTTCGACGGACCGGCGGGCGACGGCGAGGAGACGCGGCTGACGCTGCCGGAGGTGGACGCCTTCGTGTGGCACGGCTACCTGCCGGGCGTCATGCCGGGACGCCGCTACGGGTTCCGCGTGCACGGCCCCTACGATCCGCCGCGCGGCCTGCGCTGCAACCCCGCGAAGCTGCTGCTCGACCCGTACGCGCAGGCCGTCGAGGGGCAGGTCGACTGGGACGAGGCGTGCTTCGGGTACAACTTCGGCGACCCCTGGTCGCGCAACGACGCCGACTCGGCGCGCCACACCATGCGGTCGGTGGTGGTCAGCCCGTACTTCGACTGGGGGGACGACCGCCCGCCCCGCACCCCGTACCACGAGACGGTGATCTACGAGGCGCACGTCAAGGGGCTCACCGCCCGGCATCCGGACATCCCGCCGGCGATGCGCGGCACGTACGCGGCGCTCGGCCATCCGGTGATCACCGATCATCTGCGCTCGATCGGGGTGACGGCGGTCGAGCTGATGCCCGTCCACCAGTTCGTCCACGACGACGCGCTGATCGGCCGCGGGCTGCGCAACTACTGGGGCTACAACACCATCGGCTTCTTCGCGCCGCACAACGAGTACTCCTCGTCCGGGCACCGGGGCGAGCAGGTGCTGGAGTTCAAGGCGATGGTGAAGTCGCTGCACGAGGCCGGGATCGAGGTGATCCTGGACGTCGTCTACAACCACACCGCCGAGGGCAACCACCTCGGGCCGACGCTGTCGTTCCGCGGGATCGACAACGCCTCGTACTACCGGCTCACCGAGGACGACGCCCGCTACTACATGGACACCACGGGCACCGGCAACAGCCTGCTGATGCGCAGCCCCCACGTGCTGCAACTGATCATGGACTCGCTGCGGTTCTGGGTGACCGAGATGCACGTGGACGGGTTCCGCTTCGACCTCGCCGCCACGCTGGCCCGCGAGCTGCACGCGGTGGACCGGCTGTCGGCGTTCTTCGACCTCGTCCAGCAGGACCCGGTGGTCTCGCAGGTCAAGCTGATCGCCGAGCCGTGGGACGTGGGGGAGGGCGGCTACCAGGTCGGCAACTTCCCGCCGCTGTGGACGGAGTGGAACGGCCAGTACCGCGACACGACGCGCGACTACTGGCGCGGGCAGCCGGGCACGCTGCCCGACTTCGCCTCCCGGCTGACGGGCTCCTCGGACCTGTACGCCGACGACGGCCGCCGCCCCATCGCCTCGATCAACTTCGTGACCTGCCATGACGGCTTCACGCTGCACGACCTCGTCTCCTACGACGGCAAGCACAACGAGGCCAACGGGGAGGGCAACCGGGACGGCACCGACGACAACCGGTCCTGGAACTGCGGCCACGAGGGCGCGACGGACGACCTGGACATCATCTCGCTGCGCGAGCGGCAGAAGCGCAACTTCCTGACCACGCTGTTCCTGTCGCAGGGCGTGCCGATGCTCCTGCACGGCGACGAGATGGGCCGGACGCAGGGGGGCAACAACAACGCCTACTGCCAGGACACCGAGCTGTCCTGGGTCGACTGGACGGGCCTGCGCGACGACACGTTCTTCGACGAGCGCGGCCCGCTGCTCGACTTCGTCCGCCGCCTGTCCGCGCTGCGCACCGAGCATCCGGTGTTCCGGCGGCGCCGCTTCTTCCGCGGCGGCGGCGACGGCTCCAGGCGCACCCGCGCGGGCGCGGGGCCCGAGGACCTGCCCGACCTCGTCTGGTTCACGCCCGGCGGGGCGGAGATGACCGGCCGGGACTGGTCCGCCGGCTTCAACAAGTCGCTGACCGTGTTCCTGAACGGCGACGCGATAGGCGAACCGGACCGGCGCGGACGGCAGGTCAGGGACGCCTCGTTCCTGCTGCTCGTCAACGCCCACGACGGGGACCTGGCGTTCGCGCTTCCGCCCGTGCTGTACGGGCAGATGTGGGTAAAAGTGCTCGACACCGCAGATCCGCTGCTCGCCGAGGAGGAGTCGCCCGTCGTGAAGTCCCGCGAGAACGTGCCGGTCGCCGCCCGCTCCGTCCAGGTCATGCGCCGGGTCTGAGGCAGGGATACGCAGATGGACGAGGACATCCGGACGGACGGCGCGCCGGCGGACGGCGGCATCCAGGCCGAGCCCGTCCCCGAGGAACCGCCCCCCGTCGCCGAACCCCCCGAGGAAACCGTGTCCGAGGACCACAGGCCCGAACGGGCGGAGACATCCGAACTCGTGGACAGGGGCGTTCCGGAGGAGGACGCCCTCGCCGCGCCGCCGACCGGCACCTACCGCCTCCAGCTCCGCGGGACGCCCGAGGAGCACTTCGGCTTCGCCGACGCCGCGGCGCTGGCCCCCTACCTGGCGGCTCTCGGCGTGTCGCACGTCTACCTCTCCCCGGTCCTGCAGGCCGCGCCGGGCTCCACGCACGGCTACGACGTCGTCGACCACGCCCGGCTTTCGGAGGAGCTGGGCGGGCCCGAGGCGTTCGGCGCCATGGTGACCCGGTTCCGGGCGCACGGGCTGCGGGTGCTGGTGGACGTCGTCCCGAACCACATGGCGATCCCGGAGCCGGCCGAGCTGAACCTGCCGTTCGCGGACGTCCTGGCGGAGGGGCCGCGGTCGCGCTTCGCCGGGTGGTTCGACATCGACTGGGAGGCGGGCGGCGGGCGGATCGTGCCGCCCGGCGAGGGCGATCCCAACTACCGGCGCTTCTTCGACATCTCCGGCCTGATCGGGCTGCGGCAGGAGGAGGCGGAGGTCTTCGAGCGCACGCACGCGCTGCTGCTGAGCCTGCTCCGGGACCGCATGGTGGACGGGCTGCGCGTCGACCATCCCGACGGGCTCGCCGACCCGCGCGGCTACCTGCGGTGGCTCGCCGAGGCCGCCCCGGACCGCTGGCTGCTCGTCGAGAAGATCACCGAGGGGGAGGAGCGGCTGCCGCCGGACTGGCCGTGCGCGGGCACCACCGGCTACGACGCGCTCGGCATGGTCGGCGGGCTGTTCCTCGATCCCGCCGGGGAGAAGCCGCTGACCGACTACTACGTGTCGCTCACCGGCAATCCCGCCGACTTCGAGGAGGTCGAGCGCGACGCCCGGATGCACGCCGCCACGCACAGCCTCACGCCCGAGATCGGGCGGCTCCAGCGCGTCCTCGACCGGGTCGTGGGCGAGCGCCGTCCCGGCCTGGAACGGGCTCTGGTCGAACTGCTGGTCGCCATGCCCGTCTACCGCGCGTACGTCGTGCCCGGGGAGGACGCGCCCCAGCAGGCCGTGGACGTCGTGAACGAGGCCGCCCGCCGTGCGCGCGCGCACCTGCCGGAGGACATGCACGGCGACCTCGAGGTCATCGTGGATCTGGCCCTCGGACGCGGTGAGCGCACCGACGCCGAGTTCATCGTGCGGTTCCAGCAGACGTCGTCCCCGCTGGCCGCCAAGGGCGTGGAGGACACGGCGTTCTACCGGTGGAACCGCATGGCCGCGCTGAACGAGGTCGGTGGTGCGCCAGGGCGGTTCAGCGTCGGCCAGGCGGACTTCCACTCGTTCTGCATACGGCTTGCCCGCGACTGGCCGTTGACGATGACGACGCTGTCCACACACGACACCAAGCGCGAGGAGGACGTGCGCGCCTGGCTGGCGGTGCTGTCGGAACTGCCCGCCGAGTGGGCCGAATCGGTGGAGCGGTGGCGGAACTGGGGTCCCGGCGCATCACCCTTGGAGCCGGACCTGGAATACCTGTTCTGGCAGACGCTCGTCGGTGCGTGGCCGCTCACCATCGGACGGCTGGAGGAGTTCCTCACCAAGGCGATGCGCGAGGCCAAGACGCGCACTTCCTGGGCCGAACCGGATCCCGGCTACGAGGAGGCCGTCCTGGAGTACGCGCGCGGCGTCCTGGCCGATCCGGACCTGGTGACCGACATGACGTCGTTCGTCGCGAAGCTGGCCCCGTACGCGCGCGTGAACACGCTCGGGCAGAAGCTCGTCCAGCTGGCGATGCCGGGCGTCCCCGACGTCTACCAGGGCTGCGAGATGACGGGCCTGTCACTGGTCGACCCCGACAACCGGCGGCCGGTCGACTACGGGCGGCGCCGCGAGCACCTGTTCCGGCTCGACACCGGGCGGCAGCCGAAGGAAGTGGACGACGAGAAGCTGCTGCTCACGTCCCGGGCGCTGCGGCTGCGCCGGTCCCATCCCGAGTGGTTCGGTCCCGGTTCCCGGCACGAGCCGGTCGCCGCGCGCGGGCCCGCGGCGGAGCACGTCGTGGGGTTCGCCCGGGGCGAGGCCGTCGCGCTCGCCACCCGGCTTCCCGTGGGCCTGGAACGCCGCGGCGGCTGGAAGGGAACGCGCGTGGACGTCCGCCGCCAGGGCTGGCGGGACGTCCTGACCGGCTGCACCCACATGGGCCCGATCCTGGAGGTCTCGCGCGTGTTCGAGCACCTTCCCGTCGCGCTGCTCGTCCCCCGGGAGATCGATCGGTGAGCACCCGTTTCGAGGTCTGGGCCCCGGCCGCCGGCCGCGTGGACGTCGAGGCCGGCGGCGTCCGGTTCGCCATGCGGGCGCGGTCTTCCGCATCGGGGCCGTCCGGATGGTGGGAGGCCGACGTCGCGGACGCCTCCCATGGGACCGACTACGGGTTCGTCCTGGACGAGGCGGACGAAGTACTGCCCGACCCCCGTTCGCCCTGGCAGCCCAACGGCGTGCACGGGCAGAGCCGCGTCTACGACCATGGACGGTTCGCCTGGACCGACCAGCACTGGCACGGCCGCCCGCTGGCCGGCAGCGTCCTGTACGAGATGCACGTGGGCACGTTCACGCCCGAGGGGACGTTCGACGCGGCGATCGAGCGTCTCGACCACCTGGTGGCGCTCGGCATAGACGCCGTGGAACTGCTGCCGGTCGCGTCCTTCCCCGGCGATCACGGCTGGGGTTACGACGGTGTCCACCTTTGGGCGCCGCATGAGCCCTACGGCGGCCCGGACGGTCTGAAGCGTTTCGTGGACGCCGCCCATGCGCGCGGTCTGGCCGTCGTCCTGGACGTCGTCTACAACCACCTGGGGCCGGACGGAAATCGTCTGGGAAGCTTCGGCCCGTACTTCACGAGCGCCCATGCCACTCCCTGGGGCGACGCAGTGAACTTCGACCAGGAAGGTTCGGACGAGGTCCGCGCGTTCGTCGTCCAGAACGCGCTGATGTGGTTGCGCGACCACCACTTCGACGGGCTGCGCCTCGACGCCGTCCATGCCATCACCGACCACGGCGCGGTCCACCTCCTGGAAGAGATGGGACGCGCCGTGGCGGCGCTTTCGGCTCACCTTGGCCGGGAACTGTTCCTCATCGCCGAATCGGACCTGAACGACCCGCGCCTGGTGACGTCCAGAGAAGCGGGCGGGTACGGCTTGGACGCCCAGTGGAGCGACGACTTCCACCACGCCCTGCACGCCGCGCTCACCGGCGAGAGGCAGGGCTACTACTGCGACTTCGGCTCTCTGGAAACGCTGGAGAAGGCTTTCACCAAAGCGTTCGTGCACGACGGAACCATGTCGACCTACCGGGGGCGGCACCACGGCCGACCGGTGAATGTCCGGGAGACGCCCGCACACAGATTCCTCGGTTTCCTGCAGAACCACGACCAGGTGGGCAACCGCGCTGCGGGCGACCGCATCGGCGCCCTTCTGCCGTCCCCCGGCCTGCTCAAAGTCGGCGCGGCGCTGCTCCTGCTCGCGCCTTTCACGCCCATGCTCTTCATGGGCGAGGAATGGGGCGCGACGACCCCGTGGTGCTACTTCACCGACCATCAGGACCCCGAACTGGCGCGCGCGGTCAGCGAAGGACGGCGGCGCGAGTTCTCCCGGCACGGCTGGAGCGGCGAGGTCCCCGATCCACAGGCTGTGGACACGTTCCGCCGGTCCGTCCTCGACTGGGCCGAGCCGGACCGGCCGCCGCACGCCGACCTGCTCGGATGGCACCGCGACCTGATCGCGCTGCGGCGCTCGCGGCCCGAGCTGAACGACCCCCGGCTGACCGCGACGACGGTCGAGACGGGCGGCGGGGCGGATGGTGTCGCGGCGCGCCGGCTGACCGTGCGGCGCGGCTCGGTGTGGGTGGCGGCGAACCTCGGTGACCGGCCCGTCCTGGTTCCGGTGCCCGGTCCCGGCGAGGCCGCCCCCGGGCTGCTGCTCGCGTCGGATCCGGCAATTCGCCTTGACCCGGTCGGTCTCGGCGATTCCGGAACGGCATCGGTCGTGCTGCCCGGCGCCTCGGTCGCGGTGCTCGACCTGGCCGGGCCCCCCGCACTGCGGGCATGATACGGCCTACATCCCGATCACACCCGAAAAGGGGTGTTCGTCGATGTACTACGAGTGGCAAACCGCAGGTCAAGAGCGCGGCGGTAGCCCAGCAAAGGTCAAGATTGGTCATACGATCGGTTCATGACCTCAGTACTGCTCGCCGAGGACGACACGTCCATCTCCGAGCCTCTCGCCCGCGCGCTGCGTCGCGAGGGGTACACCGTCGAAGTCAGCCCCGACGGCCCGCAGGCGCTGGAGAGGGCGCTCGGGGGCGGCGTGGACCTGATCGTCCTCGATCTCGGCCTTCCCGAGCTGGACGGCCTTGAGGTGGCCCGCCGGGTGCGGGCCGAGGGGCATGGCGTGCCCATCCTGATCCTCACCGCCCGCGCCGACGAGGTCGACACCGTCGTCGGGCTGGACGCGGGCGCCGACGACTACGTGACCAAGCCGTTCCGGCTCGCCGAGCTGCTCGCGCGGGTGCGCGCTCTGCTGCGCCGGGGCAGCACCGAGACTCCGATCGTCCAGGGGGTGCGGATCGACGCCGAGTCGCGCCGCGCCTGGATGGGCGAGCAGGAGCTGCAGCTCACCACCAAGGAGTTCGACCTGCTGCGCGTCCTCGTGCGGGACGCGGGCAAGGTCGTGACCCGCGAACAGATCATGCGCGAGGTGTGGGACACCAACTGGTGGGGTTCCACCAAGACCCTCGACATGCATATTTCCTGGCTGCGCCGCAAGCTCGGCGACGACGCCGGCAGTCCCCGCTACATCACCACGGTGCGGGGCGTCGGCTTCCGGTTCGAGCGCGGCGACTAGCACCGGCCGCCGCGGTCGGGCGGGACGCCGGGGGCCTTCCCGAGAGGCCCCCGGGGCGCGTGCCGCACGATCCGCGGCCCCACCCTCGAAGGAGCCCTGATGAGGCGCCGACTGCTCCTGTCGACGCTCGCGGTGGCGGTGGTCGCGCTGCTCCTGCTCGGCATACCCCTCGCCTACGCCGCGCACAAGCTCGTCTACGAGGAGGCCGGCCGGTCGCTCGACCGGGAGGCGTCCTCCATCGCCGGCGGCGTCGGCTACAGCCTGGAGGCGCGCCAGCCGGTGACCCCGGCGGTCCTCGCCCGGGAGTACCCGGGCCGGCACGTCTCGATCACGCTGCCGGACGGCCGGACGCTCACCGCCGGGCCGCAGCGGCGCGGGCGCGTCCTGGCGGCGACGGCGGTGCACGGCCGGGTCAGGGTGCGGGTGTCGCGCCCGGAGGCGCAGGTCCGCGACGCCGCGCTGCGGCTGCTCCTGCTCGTCGGCAGCCTGGCCCTGCTCGGCGTGGCCGTCACGGTCGGCCTGGCGATGGTGCAGGCCCGCAGGCTGACGCTGCCGCTGGTCGACCTCGCCGAGACCGCCGACCGGCTCGGCAGCGGCAACGCCCGGCCGCGCCCGCGCCGCTACGGCATCCCCGAGGTCGACCGGGTCGCCGAGGTGCTGGACCGCAGCGCCGTCCGCATCACCGACCTGCTGGTCGCCAGCCGCGAGTTCGCGGCCGACGCCAGCCACCAGCTCCGCACCCCGCTGACCGCGCTGTCCATGCGGCTGGAGGAGATGATCGAGGCGGCCGACTACCCCGACGTCGTCCGGGAGGAGGGCGCGGCGGCGGTCGCGCAGGCCGAGCGGCTCGTCGCGGTCGTCGAGCAGCTGCTCGCCCGCGCCCGGCACGACCGGACCGGCGGCGCCGTGCCGTCCCCGATCGACGAGATCATCGCCCAGCAGGTCGAGGAGTGGCGGCCGAGCTTCCGCAAGGCCGGCCGGGACGTGCGGATCATCGGCGAGCAGGGCCTCGTCGGCATGACCCACCCCGAGGGCCTCTCCCAGATCGTCGCCACGCTTCTGGAGAACTCGCTGACGCACGGCGCCGGCACGGTGACCATCCACACCAAGCCGGGTGCGAGCTCGGTGGTGCTGGAGGTCGGCGACGAGGGCGAGGGCATCCCGTCGGAGCTGGAGCCCCGCATCTTCGAGCGCAGCGTCTCCGGGGGCCGCGGCACCGGCCTCGGCCTCTACCTGGCCCGCTCCCTGGCGGTGGTGGACGGCGGACGCCTGGAGCTGATCCAGTCGCGTCCCGCGGTGTTCGGGGTCTTCCTGCGCCAGGCCGCCGAGGTCCGGCTGGCCGCCGAACGCGTGGTCATGGGCCCCGCCTGAGAACCGGCCGGGTGCCGGTCAGATCTCGGCGTAGTCCTCGGCGGTGCGGTCGAGGGGGCGCGGGAGCCGGGGCGCGGGGCCCGGGGCGGGGGCGCGGGTCGCGCCGGGGCCCTCGGCGGCGGGCTCGCCCGCGGGGGCCTCGGGCAGTCCGGACGCCGGGTCGACGTGCGGGGCGCTCGCCGGCAGGAACACCCACTTCTTGTAGGACCAGAAGCGGAACAGCGTCGCCACCCCGGTGCCGACGATCAGCGCGATGTTGAAGAACACGGCGCCGTCCAGCCCGAGGACGTAGTGCGAGAAGCCGAGGAACAGCTCGGTGATCACCAGGCCGACGCCGTTCAGCGCGAAGAACAGCACGTACTCGCGGCCGATGCCGGTGCGGTCGCGGTGCCGGAACGTCCAGTAGCGGTTGGCCAGGTAGGAGAACGTCGTCGCGATCACCGTGGCGACGCCGTTGGACGTCAGCGGGCCCACCCCCAGTCCGGTGTGCAGGCCGTTGCCGATCGCGAACGTGATGACGAACGCGATGGCGCCCACGCTGCCGAACTGGGCCAGTTCCCGCACGAGGTGCGCGAAACGCCGGTGGATCTTGGCGACCAGGCTCACGAAGGGAAACCGTCCTTCCAGGCTTGCACTTTGGGGCGCGGCCGGCGGCCGGCGACTGCGGGGGAGGCACCACGAGGATAGACGCCCGTGCCTCCCGGGACGGCGGAACATGAACGTTTCACGCTCACGCCCCGTTCCGTGCCCATTGCCGAGCTCCCCACACACCGTCGACGATCCCACGCATTTCGACCCCCACGCACCTTCGACGCGGACGCCGCGTGATTCGTTCGCCCGCCCGCCCGATAGCCTTTCGGCGTGAAGGTTCGTGAGATGCCCGTGGTCGGGATGGCGGGCGGAGGGCAGCTCGCAAGGATGACCCAGCAGGCCGCGATCGCGCTCGGCGTTCCGCTGCGCGTGCTCGCCGGGGCGCCGGACGAGTCGGCGGCGGTGGTCGTCTCGGACGTGCGGGTCGGCAACGACCGCGCCCTCGACGACCTGCTGGCCTTCGCCCAGGGCTGCGACGTGGTGACGTTCGACCACGAGCACGTCCCGGGGCCGCACATCCAGAAGCTGGAGGCCGCGGGCGTCCCGTGCCGGCCCGGGTCGGCCGCCCTCGCGCACGCCCAGGACAAGCTCGTCATGCGCGAACGCCTGAGCGAGCTCGGCGTTCCCTGCCCCGCCTACGCGCCCGTCCCGTCGCCGGAGCCGCGGGCGTTCCTGGAGGCGTTCGGCCGCGAGCACGGCTGGCCGCTGGTCCTGAAGTCCACGCGCGGCGGCTACGACGGCAAGGGCGTGTGGGTCGTCGGCGACCTTGAGGAGGCCCGGGTCGCCGACCGGCTGCAGGCCGAGGGCGTCGACCTGATGGTGGAGCAGCACGTCGCCTTCGGCCGCGAGCTGGCCGCGCTCGTCGCGCGCTCCCCGTACGGGCAGGGCGCCGCCTACCCGATCGTGGAGACCGTCCAGGAGGGCGGGATCTGCACCGAGGTGATCTCGCCCGCCCCCGGCCTGTCGAAGGACCTCTCCACCGAGGCGCAGAGCCTCGCCCTGCGCGTCGCGGACGAGCTGGGCGTCGTCGGCCTCCTCGCCGTCGAGCTCTTCGAGACCGGCGCCGGCCTGCTGGTGAACGAGCTGGCCATGCGCCCGCACAACTCCGGGCACTGGACGATCGAGGGCGCCCGGACGTCGCAGTTCGAGCAGCACCTGCGGGCCGTCCTGGACCTGCCGCTCGGCTCCACCGAGCCCACCGCCCCCTACACGGTGATGGCCAACGTCCTCGGCGGCGACGACCCGGACGTCTACCCCCGCTACATCCACGTGATGGCCCACGACCCGGGCGTCAAGGTGCACATGTACGGCAAGGCGTCCCGTCCGGGACGCAAGATCGGCCATGTGACCGCGCTCGGCGCCGACCTGGCCGAGGTCCGCGAGCGCGCCCGGCACGCCGCCGACTACCTGCGCTGGGGCCCCGCGATGAAAGAGCATCAGTGAGCGAGTTCGAGGGGAGGCGCGCGTGAGCGACCCGGTCGTCGGCGTGGTGATGGGGAGCGACTCGGACTGGCCCGTCATGGAGGCCGCAGCCAGGGCGCTCGACGAGTTCGGCGTCCCCTACGAGGCCGACGTGGTGTCCGCGCACCGCATGCCGCACGACATGATCGCCTACGGGGAGGGCGCGGCCGCCCGCGGCCTCCGCGTGATCATCGCGGGGGCGGGCGGCGCCGCGCACCTGCCGGGCATGCTGGCCTCGGTGACGCCGCTGCCGGTGATCGGCGTGCCCGTCCCGCTGAAGTACCTGGACGGGATGGACTCGCTGCTGTCGATCGTGCAGATGCCCGCGGGCGTCCCGGTCGCCACGGTGGCGGTCGGCGCGGCCCGCAACGCCGGGCTGCTGGCCGTCCGGATCCTGGCCGCCTCCGACGACGACCTGCGGGCCAAGATGACGGTGTTCCAGCAGGACCTCTACGGACAGGCCAAGGCGAAGGGCGCGCGGCTCCGAGAGCGGCTCTGAGAGCGGCTCTGAGAGCGGCTCCGAGAGCGGCTCTGAGCGGCGCCCGCCGCCGGGCCGGCAGGCGCCGCGGGACCGGTCAGCGCCGCAGGGCCCACTCGACGGCGGGGCAGCGGTCCATGACGACGTCGAGCCCGGCGTCCCTGGCGCGCCGGGCCGCCGCCTCGTCGACCACCTGGAGCGGCAGCCACACCGCCTTCGCGCCCGCCGCGATCGCCTCGTCCACCGCCTGCCCGGCGTGCTCGGCGCGGCGGTAGACGCCCACCACGTCCACCTCGGCGGCGTCCGGGACGTCGGCGAGGGAGGCGTACCCCTTCTCGCCGAGCACCTCCCGCGCCTCGGGGTGGACGGGGATGATCCGCTTCCCGCGCTGCTGCATCAGCCGGGCCTGGCTGTGGACCTCCCGGGCCGGGTTGTCCCCCAGCCCGACGAAGGCCCACGTCCTCGACTCGTTCAGCAGGCGGCGGATCACGGCCTGGTCGGCGAAGTCAGCGCTCATGCCGCCACAACACCGCCCGCGGCCGCTTTAGTTCCGCGTCAGGGGCGCCCGAGGGCCCGGTAGTTCCACCCGGCCGCGCGCCACAGCTCGGGGTCGAGCGCGTTGCGCCCGTCCACGATGTTGCGCTCCGCCACGGCCTCGGCGACCGTGGCCGGGTCCATGTCCCGGAACTCCGCCCACTCGGTCAGCAGCAGGACGGCGTGCGCGTCCTGGACGGCCGACATCGCCGACTCGCCGTACTCCAGCGTCGGCTGGGCGCGGCGCGCGTTGCGCATGGCCTGCGGGTCGTAGACGGTCACCCTGGCGCCCTGGGCGCGGATGGAGGCGGCCACGTCCAGTGCGGGGGAGTCGCGCACGTCGTCGGAGTTCGGCTTGAACGCGGCGCCGAGGACGCCGACCGTCCGCCCGGCGAAGGAGCCGCCGAGCAGCTGCCGGGCGAGGTCCACCATCCGGATCCGGCGCCGGATGTTGATCTCGTCGACCTCGCGCAGGAAGCTCAGCGCCTGGTCGGCGCCGAGCTCGCCCGCCCGGGCCATGAAGGCCCGGATGTCCTTCGGCAGGCAGCCGCCGCCGAACCCCAGCCCCGGGCCGAGGAACTTGCCGCCGATCCGGTCGTCGTAGGACAGCGCCTCCGAGAGCTTCGTCACGTCCGCGTGGGCGGCCTCGCACACCTCCGCCATCGCGTTGATGAACGAGATCTTGGTGGCGAGGAACGCGTTCGCCGACACCTTGACCAGCTCGGCGGTGGGGAAGTCGGCGGTGATGAAGGGCGTCCCTTCGGCGATCATCGTCCGGTAGACCTCGCGGAGCACCTTCTCGGCGTGCTCGGCGGCGCCCTGCTCGGCGGGCAGCCCGACCACGATCCGGTCGGGGTGCATGGTGTCCTGGACGGCGAAGCCCTCGCGCAGGAACTCGGGGTTCCACGCGAGCACGGCGTCCCCGCCCGCCGGGGCCGCCTTGGCGAGCGCCTCGCCGAGCCGCGCGGCCGTCCCCACCGGCACGGTCGACTTGCCGACGATCAGGCAGGGCCGCTCCAGCAGCGGGGCCAGCGACGCGATCGCGCCGTCGACGTAGGTCAGGTCGGCCGCGTACTCCCCGGCCTTCTGCGGGGTCCCCACGCACAGGAAGTGGACGTCGCCGAACTCCGCGACCTCCTCGTAGGACGTGGTGAAGCGCAGCCGCCCGGTCTCCAGCCCCCTGCGCAGCACGGGTTCGAGCCCCGGCTCGTACACGGGCAGGTCGCCGGCCGAGAGCCGCGCGATCTTCTCCTCGTCCACGTCGAGAGCCAGTACCTCGAAGCCCAGGTCGGCCATGCACGCCGCGTGGGTCGCGCCGAGGTAACCGGTTCCGATGACCGTCAGCCGGTGGGACAAGGCATGCTCCTCTCCGTTCGCTGTCGCCGACTAGCGGCCCTACTGGACACGTGCCCGCCGCGGGCGGGTACCCGCGCCCGCCACCCTTGCCTACCGGCCGGTAGCATCGGCGCCATGAGTACTGATTTTCCCACGTACGCGCCGTCTGAGGAGCATGAGTTGCTGCGGCGTTCGGTGCGTGAGCTGGCCGAGGCCAAGATCGCTCCTTTCGCGGCGGAGGTGGATGAGGAGTCGCGGTTCCCGCAGGAGGCGTTG
>NZ_FZNP01000015.1 GCF_900188105.1 Actinomadura mexicana | reverse complement strand
CCGGCCAGATCGTGATCGTCGGCACCGAGGGCTTCGACCCCGCCGACACCGACACCACCGAGAAGGCCAAGTTCACCTTCAAGGGCGTGCCCAAGCCGTCGACCGTCCCTGACAGTCCGCCGCCCATCGAGGGCGCGGTCAACTTCAACAAGGACTGACGTCCCGTGCGCAAAGGCCCGCTGCCGGTTCCCGCCGGCAGCGGGCCTTTCGCATGTTCGCGCTCCTCCCGGGCAGCATGCCCGCACATGATCGACTGCCGCAGGGAGCCGCCATGAGCCGTCTGACGTTGTCCGCCCCCGTCCTCGACGCCCCCGATCCGCACGCGCTGGCGGACTTCTACCGGCGCCTCCTCGGCTGGACGGTCGTGCAGGACGAGCCCGACTGGGTGAAGCTGCGTCCCCCCGGCGGCGGCACCGGCCTGTCGTTCCAGACGGAGCCGCTCTACCAACCCCCCACGTGGCCCGCTGCCGAGGGCGCCCAACTGCAGATGGTCCACCTGGACTTCGAGGTGGACGACCTGGACGGCGCCGTGAAGCACGCCGAGGCCGTGGGCGCCGTCCTGGCCGCCTTCCAGCCGGATGACGACGTCCGGGTGTTCCTGGACCCTCTGGGCCACCCGTTCTGCCTCTTCCTCGCCGAGCCCGAGGCCCCGGCGGGTTAATCCACAGAACGTCGCCGAGCCCGAGGCCCCGGCGGGTTATCCACAGAACGCCGTTCGGTCGCGAGTGCTCGCCGCCGTCATGGACCCTGAACGGGACTAGAGCGAGGGGGGCGGGGTGGCCAGCCAGGCCCCTATCGCTTCTTGGAGGGTCTTCTTGGTCTGGGGCGGGGCGAAGGAGGCGGTCACGGCGGTGTGGGCCAGGTCGGCCAGGGTGGCGTCGTCGTAGGCGAATGTGGCGCGGACGCGGGCGTACTCGGTGGCGAGAGGGGTGTTGATCAGGGCGGGGATATCGGTGTTGAGGGTGACCGGCAGGCCGGCTTCGCGGAGGCGGGGAAGGGGGTGCGCCTCCAGGGACGGGACGAAGCCCAGGGCGACGTTGGAGGACGGGCAGACCTCCAGGGGGATTCCGCGTTCGCGGACCTCGGCCACCAGGTCGGGGTCGTCCAGGATCCGGATGCCGTGGCCCAGGCGCTCGGTGCGGCCGGGGCCGAGGGCCTGCCGGATGCTGGCAGGGCCCTCGCCCTCGCCGGCGTGGTGGACCACGTGAAGCCCGGCGTCGTGGGCGGCGGCGAAGACCTCGGTGAACGGGTCGCCGGGGTGGGCCTCGTCGCCGGCGAGGCCGACGGCGACCACGCGGTCGTGGCGGCGGGCCAGGTCGAGGGTTCGCCAGGCGCGCTCCACGGAGCGGCGGCGGGAGTGGTCGAGGATCAGGCGGCACTCGATGCCGAAGTCCTCCTGGCCCGTCTCAAGGCCCTCCAGGACGGCCGACAGGGGCATGCCGAGGTCGCCGAGGCGCTCGCCGTGGGCGGCGGCGGTGAACGAGACCTCGGCGTACCGGACGCCCTGGGCCGCCTCGTCCTCGCAGAACTCGTAGGCGACGCGGCGGAAGTCATCGGGCCGCCGCAGGCAGGCGCGGACGAGGTCGTTCTGTGCGAAGAAGGAGGCGAAGTCGCCGAACGCGCCGACGTCGTCGGGGACCCGCACGCCGTTGGCGGCGCCGATCTCGCGGAGAGTGGCGCGGCGAACGGTGCTCTCAAGGTGGACGTGCAGGTGGGCTTTGGGCAGGGTCAGCAGATCGCGCACTGGCGTACGGTACGAGTCCGGAGCCTGAGCTGACGAACGATTATTCGTTGACCGGCATGGGGAGCCCCGCCCCATGATTCGGCCGGATGCGCGGTCCGGTCGGCGGCCGAGCGGCTGCGCTTCGCTTCACTGGACGAGGATCGAGGAGTCTCCCTGTTGCTACGGATCCACCGCATAGAGGACGGGCAGCGCATCGAGGGAGTCGCGCGGCCCGTCTTCATCCACAACTTCACGTACCACCTCACGAACCTTCTGGTGTTCGCGGACGGCGCCATCAGCTGCTGGGAGTGGGTCGACCTGGAGGGCCTGCGGGAGAAGCTCGAATGCGGCTGGGTGGTGACGGAGGTACCCGACGGCGGTGAGATCAGCGCGTTCGAGCTGGGCCGCTGGAAGGCCGCCGAGCCGGCGTTCGGTCTCACCCCGGAGATGCTGCTGGGGGAGGTGGCCGACGACATCGAGCGGCTGAACGACCGTCCGGACTCCACCGACCGCTGCCTGGCCGCCCTGGACCGGTACCTGGAGTCGAGGGACGAGGCCGACCGGCTGGCGCTGCGCGAGGCGTACCTGGCGATTCCCGCGCACAAGCGCTGCTACTCGCTCGGCGACATGAACAACAAGGACCGTCCGCTGGTCTTCCTGTGCACCGATGTCGGGGAGCACCCGATCGGCGGCTGGTTCGACGATGGCGTGGTGACCGAGGCCATGCGGGAATGGGCCCTGGACTACTTCGCCGAGGAAGCCCGCGATCGCGCTGAATACGCGTCGAAACGGTCGGCGGACGATCCGCCGGAAGCTCCGGGCGGGACGATCCACCTTGGCGGGCGCGTGTTTCCGCGGGGGTGGCCAGAGGACCCGGGAATCGACGCCCTGCAGAACGACTGCCCGGCCCCGATCGAAGTCGGCGGCGTCCTCTACCCGTCGGTCGCGCACGCCTACTGGGCCCTTTCAGTCGAGGATCCCCAGGTCCGGGAGCAGGTTCGCGCGGCCGAACACTCCTACGACGCTCAGAAGATCGCGGAAGAGGCGTCCCGCGTCCAGGGATGGCCGCAGGCCAGGACGGCGGTGATGGCCGGACTCCTGCGCGCGAAGTACGCGCAGCATCCCGATTTGGCGGAGATCCTGATCGGTACGGGCGACGCCCCGATCGGATACGGCGGAATCGAATCCGACCACTGGATCACGCGCGGAGACACCGGTCGCAACTGGGTGGGCCGGCTACTGGAACTCGTCCGTTCCGAGCTTTGCGCGCAGAGGTCCGGCCTGCTGCCCGTTTAGGAGACGGCGGATGGGCGTTCTCGTCAGCCGGTGGCCCTATGGAGGAGTCGGGCGGGTTAGCCGGGGAGGGCATAGCGGCCGTCTTCCAGGGGGTCGACCAGGCCGTCGGCGATGAGGGCGTCCAGGGCGCGTTCGCGTTGGGTGGCGTCCGACCAGACGATGTCCAGGGCCGGTTTTTCGACGGGGCCCTCGGCGTCTCGCAGGACGGCCAGGAGGCGGCCTCGGCACTGCCGGTCGGTGCCGGCGTAGGTCTGGCCCTTTCGCGGCGGCCCGTCGTAGGCGGGACGGCCGTTCAGGTGCCACGCACACCTGTCGATGACGGGGCAGTCGACGCAGCGGGGCGAGCGGGCGGTGCACACCAGTGCGCCCAGTTCCATGACGGCGACGGCCCAGCGGGCGGCGGTCGGCGGGTCGAGCGGGAGGAGGCTCTCCGCAAGCCTGACCTCGGCCTTGGTCTGCGTCTTCGGCGGGTACTCGACGCCGGAGAGAAGCCGGGCCAGGACGCGGCGGACGTTGGTGTCGAGGACGGCGTGCCGCTGCCGGAACGCGAAGCTGGCGACGGCGGCGGCGGTGTAGGCGCCGATGCCGGGGAGCGCCAGCAGGTCCGCGTGCGAGGAGGGGACGTCGCCGCCGTGCCGTTCGGTGATCGCGCGGGCGGCCTCGTGGAGGCGCAGCGCGCGGCGCGGGTAGCCGAGCCGGCCCCACGCGCGGACGGCCTCGCCGGACGGTTCGGCGGCGAGCGCGGCGGGTGTCGGCCAGCGGGTCAGCCAGGCGTCCCAGACGGGCAGGACGCGGGAGACCGGTGTCTGCTGAAGCATGATCTCGCTGACGAGGACACCCCACGGGGTCGCGTCCGGTGCCCGCCACGGGAGGTCCCGTGCGTTCGCGTCGTACCAGTCGAGGATCGGTGCGGTGTAGGCGGAGTCGGTGTTCATGGCGCGCCGCCATTGTGGCACGCGGCGGGTCGCCCGCTCTTACCGGTTCGGTGAATGCATACTGCCCGCATGGGGCCGAACACTGAGCGCGACCGGGACGGTTCTGGACTCGATCCATACTGGCGGCGCCGCGTGTGGGCCCTGGCGGGCGTCCTCGGGGCCGTCGGCCTGCTGGCGTGGACGTGCCAGGGCGGCACCGCGGAGGACGCGCCGGGCCGCAACGCGGGCGCGGCCGAGGGGACGCGCCCCTCGCCGCCGCCGAGCGCGATGCCGACGGTCACCGTCACCACGACGACGACGCCCGTGCCGGAGCAGGCCGACGGCGGCCCCTGCGACCGCGATGACCTCGTGGTCAACATGACCGCCGCGAAGAACCTCTACGCAGGGTCGGATCGGCCGGAGTTCCGGGTCACGGTCGTGAGCACGGGTGAGGGGTCCTGCGCGTTCGACACGGGGTCGCTGGAGGTCCGCATCACCTCCGGCGCGGACCGGGTCTGGTCGTCGGCCAAGTGCCGCAGGGGCGGCGCGCCCAGGGCGACGCTCCGGCGCGGCATCCCCTACGTCGACGACGTCGTCTGGGACCGCCGGCGCGACTGCAAGGGCGCCGTCCGGGCCCGCCCCGGCACCTATGTGGCCACGCTGCAAGGCGCGAAGGCCAAGAAACAGATCTTCAGCCTCCGCTGACCCGCCCCGACGGCCGTACTGACCCGGCCTCTGCCGAGGCGGGTCAGACGTAGCGTTCCAGGATGGACGACTCGGCCAGGCGGGAGAGGCCCTCGCGGACGCTGCGGGCGCGGGACTCGCCCACTCCACCGACGGCCTGGAGGTCGTCGATGCCGGCGGCGAGGAGCTTCTGCAGGCCGCCGAAGTGCTCGACGAGGCGTTCGACGACCAAGCCCGGCAGGCGGGGGACCTTGGCGAGCAGCCGGAAGCCCTTGGGGCTGACGGGCAGGTCGAGGGCGTCCGGGCCGGCGAAGCCCATCACCTCGGCGACCGTGGACAGGTCGAGCAGCTCGTTGGCGGACAGGGTGTCCAGGGAGGACAGGATGGCGTCGACGCCGCGGCTGCGCGTGTCGTCGGACGGGTAGTCGCGGACGATCAGCTGCCGGTCGACGTCCACGCCGGAGACCAGCTCGTCGAGCTGGAGGGACAGCAGGCGGCCGTCGGTGCCGAGCTCGACGACGTAGCCCTCGATCTCGTCGGCGATGCGGCGCACCATCTCCAGGCGCTGGACGACGGCGCTGACGTCCCGGACGGTGACGAGGTCCTCGATCTCCAGCGCCGACAGCGTGCCGGACACCTCGTCGAGGCGCAGCTTGTAGCGTTCGAGCGTGGCCAGGGCCTGGTTGGCCTTGGAGAGGATTGCCGCCGAGTCCTCCAGGACGTAGCGGGTGCCGTCGAGGTAGAGCGCGATGATGTGCATCGACTGGCTCACCGAGATGACCGGCAGGCCGGTCTGGCGGGCGACGCGCTCCGCGGTGCGGTGGCGGGTGCCCGACTCCTCGGTGGGGAGGGTGGAGTCCGGCACGAGGTGGACCGCGGCGCGGACGATGCGGGTGTGGCTGTCGTCGAGGACGATCGCGCCGTCCATCTTGGCGAGCTCGCGCAGCCGCGTGGCGGAGAACTCGACGTCGAGCTCGAAGCCGCCCGTGCACAGCTCGGCGACGGGCCCGTCGTAGCCGAGCACGATCAGGCCGCCGGTGTGGCCCCGCAGGATGCGCTCCAGTCCGTCCCGGATCTGGGTGCCGGGAGCCACCGCGGCGAGTGTGGCGCGGCGTCGTTCGTCATGACCCTTGTCGTGTGATGGCACCTGGCCCCCGGAGGTCGCTGGACGGCGCCAGTTTACCGAGGCGGGCCGCGCGCTGGTTCCTCCCCAGGTCGCAAGCGTGCGTTGTGTGAAGTAATACTCTGGCGGGACGCCTGTCAGGGCGCGGTAAACGAGACCTGCAGCGCCTGCTGGAGGCTGTCGACCTCCATGACTTTCATGCCCTCATAGCTGCTGAGCTGCGGATCCGCGCGTTTGAGGGGCCCGTCGGCCAGCTCCAGGGAGCCGCGCGGGACGACGGCGTGCCGGAACCCGAGCCGGGCCGCTTCGGCCAGCCGCCGCTGGACGCCGGGCACGACGCGGACCTCCCCGGCCAGGCCGACCTCGCCGAGCGCGATGAGGCTGGTGGACAGTGCCTGCTCGACGGTGGAGCCCGCGACGGCGAGGGCGAGGGCCAGGTCGACGGAGGTCTCGGTGAGCCGGACGCCGCCGACCGTCGAGACGTACACGTCCTGCTCGTGCATGGAGATCTTGCAGCGCTGCGCGAGGACGGCGAGGATCATCGCCACGCGGGAGGTGTCGAGACCGGAGGTGGCGCGCCGCGGCGCCGGGAGGTGCGACTTGGCGACGAGCGACTGCACCTCGGCGACGAGGGGGCGACGCCCTTCGAGCGTGACGGTGACGCAGGTACCGGGGACGGCCTCCTCGCGGCGGGTGAGGAACAGGCCGCTCGGGTCGGGCAGCCCGACGATGCCGACCTCGGACAGGTCGAAGCAGCCGAGCTCGTCGGTGGGGCCGTACCGGTTCTTCATGGCGCGGATCATGCGGAGCCGGGAGTGCCGGTCGCCCTCGAAGTAGAGGACGACGTCGACCAGGTGTTCCAGCAGGCGCGGCCCGGCGATCGTGCCCTCCTTGGTGACGTGGCCGACGAGCACGACGGTCATGCCGCGCTCCTTGGCGACCCTGATCAGGTTGGCGGCGACCTCGCGGACCTGGGTGACGCCGCCGGGCGCGCCGTCGGCCTCGGAGGTGCCGATCGTCTGGATGGAGTCGATGACGAGCAGCCCGGGCCCCACCGAGTCGATGTGGCCGAGGATGGCCGACAGCTCCGTCTCGGCCGCCAGGTACAGCCGGTCGGTGATCGCGCCGACGCGGTCGGCGCGCAACCGGACCTGCTCGGCCGACTCCTCGCCCGTCACGTACAGGACGTTCCCGCCCGCCGCGCCTTCAGCTCCCGCCGGGCCCTCACCTCCGGCCGGGCCCCCGGCGCCGCCGGACGCCGTCGAGGCCAGGGCGGCGACCTCCAGCAGCAGCGTCGACTTGCCGATGCCGGGTTCGCCCGCCAGCAGCAGGACGGCCCCGGGCACGATGCCGCCGCCGAGGACGCGGTCGAGCTCGTCCAGGCCGGTGGGGCGCGTCTGCGCGGACCGTACGTCGACCTGCCCGATCGGGCGGGCCGGTGAGCTGACCGGCCCGGCCGACACCACCCGTGCCGGGGTCGCCGATGCGGCCTCGGTCACCGTTCCCCACGTCTGGCACTCGCCGCAGCGCCCGACCCACTTGGAGGTCTGCCAGCCGCAGTCCGAGCACCGGTAGAGGGCCTTGGCCGTCTTCGCCTTCGCCATGCGCGGAAGCGTAGGGCCGGGGACCGACAGTATCCATCCCGCGCGCGGCCCTGCGGGGGTCAGCTCTGCTTGCGTGCCCGTTCGATCAGGTCGCCGAGGTGGTCGGACACGATGCTCGGACGTTCGAGCATGGCCATGTGCCCGGCGCCGGGGACGACCTCCAGCCGCCCGCCCGGCGCGCAGGAGGCGATCTTCAGGCTGTGCTCGACCGGGGTGAGCATGTCGTTCTCCGCGCCGATGACCAGGGTGTCGGCGCCGCCGAGGGACGCGCAGTCGCTGATCACCTCGGTGGTGATCATGGAGCGGAAGAAGTCGACGAAGGCGTCCATGCGGGTGTCGGCCATCATCTGCTCGGCGAAGGCGACCGCGGCGGGGCTGGCGTCCGGGCCGAAGGCGACCAGGTCCTCGACGAGGGCGGCGGCGTCGCGGCCGAGGTGGCGGACGCGCTCGACGACGCCCGAGCCGGCGCCGAGCGCGCCGAGGGCGGCGGGCATGAGGCGGTGGGTGGTGCGCGCGATGAGCGCGGGCATGCCGAGCGTGACCTCGCCGAGGCCGCCGGCCGAGGTGCACAGCAGCCCGGTCGCGAGGATCTTGCGTCCGACCAGGCCGGGGTTCTCGTCGGCGTACCGCATGATGGTCATGCCGCCCATCGAGTGGCCGACCAGGACGACGGGCGTCTCGGCGGGGACGGTGGCCTCGATGACGGCGCCGAGGTCGCGGGCCAGGCGGGGGACGGCGTAGCCGTCGCGGGCGCCGCCGTCGGAGCGGCCGTGGCCGCGGTGGTCCCAGAAGACGAGGCGGCCGAGGCCGCGCAGGGCCTTGCGCTGGAAGTGCCAGGAGTCCTGGGTGAGCGTCCAGCCGTGGCAGAACACGACGGCGAGGTCGGTGCGGTCCTCACCGTCGATCTCGGCGTACAGGCGGGCGCCGTCGTCGGCGCGGACGGGCAGGGGGCGGCCGCGCAGCGACCCGAACGGCTCGCCCGCGAACGGGTCGGGACGCAGCTGCAGGCGGCGCATGGCGCGGCGCTGGGCGACCAGCCCGGCGCCGGCGCCGGCCGCGCCGAGGGCGGTGGCGGCGAGGAGACCGCCGAGCGCCCTCCCGGCGGTGACTCGGCTCGTGGCGGCGGCGCGACCCATGGTGCGTTCCTCCCGGTTCCAACTGGCTGGTAACTCAGGGGCAACGCCACCACAAATTCACGGCATAGTCCACCTCCACACCGGGGAGTTCGTGCAGGCAGGCGTCGGCGAGATCGCGGGGGAACTCGATCCGCAGGACGGCGGCCAGGTCCTCGCGGTTCTGGAACGCCCACCGGATGGTCAGCGGCTCCCGGTGGAAGCCGCGCCGAGTCCAGAACCGCTCGACGGCGGCGGCATCGTATTTCGGCAGGCTCCGCTGGAACCAGCGGCCGAACGTGGAGCGGGTGGCGTCGTTGTCGATGATGAGGATCGCGCCGCCCCGCCGGACCACCCGGTCCAGTTCGGCGAGGCCCGGCTCGCATCCCGGGCCGAAGAAGTAGGCCCACCGCGCGTGGGCGACGTCGATCGACGCGTCCGGGATCGGCAGTGCCTGCGCGGTGCCCGTGCGCACGGTGACGTTGGGGAGGTCCCGCGTCCGGCGCGCGGCGGCCGAGGCGAGGCCGGCGTGCGGCTCCACGCCGATCACCCGGCGCGCGTCCTCGGCGAAGAACGGCAGGTGGAAGCCGGTCCCGCAGCCGACGTCGAGGACGTCGGCGCCGTCCCAGGGACGGACCGCGCGCATGGCGGCGGCCAGCACGCCGTCGGGGTCGACGGCGCGGTTCTCCAGCTCGTAGACCTGGGGGGAGTTCCAGATGTTGGGGCTGGGCACGGCGCCCCGCGCGATCTCGGCCACGGAGACAGAGGGTAGCGGCGCCACCGGCGGAGCAAGCGAGATCACTCCCGGCGAGTGTTTCATCACGGCCGCAGCGGCATAGGCTCTCTTCTACGACACAGCCGAGCGATCATTCATGGCGAGGAAGCCTTGGCCCCGCAGCACAACGGCGCCCCTTCACCGGCGCTCCGCGTACCGGACGCCCCGATCACGCTCTCCACGGCGTCGGTGTATCCGGAGAAGGTCCCGAGCGCCTTCGAGATCGCCTCGCTGCTGGGCTACGACGGCATCGAGGTCATGGTCTCGACGGACGCCTCGTCCCAGGACCTGAACGTCCTGCGCCGGCTGTCGGACTACCACCAGGTCCCCATCAAGTCGATCCACGCGCCGTGCCTGCTGCTCACCCAGCGGGTCTGGGGGCGCGACCCCTGGGGCAAGCTGGTGCGCTCCAAGGACGTCGCGGAGGAACTGGGCGCGGAGGTCATCGTCGTGCACCCGCCGTTCCGCTGGCAGCGCGACTACGCGAAGGACTTCGTCGAGGGCCTCGCCCGCATGCAGGACGAGACGGACGTGCTGTTCGCGGTCGAGAACATGTTCCCGCTCAAGGCGCGCGGCGCCGAGGCGGGCATGTACCTGCCCGACTGGAACCCCGTCGACCAGGACTACCCGTACGTGACCCTCGACCTGTCGCACACCGCCGTCTCGGGTTCGGACGCCATCGACATGGCGGGGAGCCTGGGCGACCGCCTGCGCCACATCCACCTCGCCGACGGGGTCGGGATCACGAACAAGGACGAGCACCTCGTCCCCGGCCGGGGCAACCAGCCGTGCGGGACGATGCTGGAGACCCTCGCCGAGGGCGGCTTCAAGGGGCACATCGTCCTGGAGGTCAACACGCGGCGCGCGTCCAGCCGGATCGAGCGGATGGAGGACCTCGCCGAGGCCCTCGCGTTCGCGCGCCTGCACCTGGCCGCCGCCGCCCACACGTGGGAGGTCACCTCGGCCGGGGAGGTCACCCGCCGGGGCGTGCGCCGGTGAGCGGCCCCGGGGAACCCGCGAGGCCCGCGGGGTCCGGGGCGCGCGGACGGGGCCCCGGCCGAAGGCCCGGCCCGACCGAGACGCGCGAGAAGATCCTGGCCGCGGCGCGGGACCTGTTCGCCGAGAAGGGCTACGACGGCGCGTCGCTGCGCGCCATCGCCCGCGCCGCCGAGGTCGACCCCGCGCTGGTGCACCACTTCTTCGGCAACAAGGAGGGCGTGTTCGTCGAGGCGATGCGCTTTCCGGTGGATCCGTCCGTCCTGCTGCCGCGCATCATGTCGTTCCCCCCTGACCGCCTCGGTGAGGGCCTGGTCCGGACCTTCCTCCAGGTGTGGGGGGACGAGGACCGCCGCGCCCCGATGCTCGCGATGCTCCGCTCGGCGATGACGAACGAGCAGGCGGCCTCGCTGCTGCGCGAGTTCGTCACGTCCGCGCTGTTCGGGCGGGCCTCGCAGGCCACGGAGGCGCCGCCGCTCGGCATCCAGGCGGCGGCCGGCCAGATGATCGGCCTGATGATCCTGCGCTACGTGCTGCGCATCGAGCCGCTGGCCTCCGCCTCCGAGGACGAGCTGATCGAACTGGTGGCCCCGACCCTCCAGCGCTACCTCACCTCCTGAGGCCGCGCACTCCCTGCGTTTCTGCCGGGCTCTCCTCTCGCCGGGACCTCCGCCTCTTGACCGGGGACGCGCGTCGGCCTAAATTCAACACATGATGAATTCCAGTCCGGCGGGCGCCTCCGGGCCCGCGGTGCAGGTGCGCGACCTGCGGGTCGATCGCGGGGGCCGGGAGGTGCTGCACGGGCTCACCTTCGACGTCCCGCGCGGCTCGATCGTGGGGCTGCTCGGCCCGAGCGGCTGCGGGAAGACGACCCTGATGCGGGCGCTCGTCGGCGTCCAGATCGTGCGGAGCGGCGCCGTGACCGTGCTCGGCGAGCCCGCCGGGTCGCCCGGCCTGCGGCGCCGCGTCGGGTACGCGACGCAGAGGCCGGCCGTCTACGCCGACCTGACCGTCGCCGAGAACCTGCGCTACTTCGCGTCCGTCCTGGGCGCCCCCCGCTCGGACCCGGCCCGCGTCATCGACGAGGTCGGCCTCGGCCGCAGCCGCGACCAGACGGCGGCGACGCTGTCGGGCGGGCAGCTCAGCCGCGTCAACCTCGCCGTGGCCCTGCTGGGCGCGCCCGAACTGCTCGTCCTGGACGAGCCGACCGTGGGGCTCGACCCGGTGCTGCGGCAGGAGCTGTGGGAGCTGTTCCGCGAGCTGGCCGAACAGGGCGCCACCCTGGTCGTGTCCAGCCACGTCATGGACGAGGCGGGACGCACCGACCGGCTGCTGCTGATGCGCGAGGGCGACGTCCTCGCCGACGGCACGCCGGCCGGCCTGCGCTCGCGCACCGGAGCCTCCGACCTCGAAGAGGCGTTCCTCCACCTGATCCACGAGAAGGCCGGGAGCCCGTCATGAGCCTCGCCATCACTTTCGCCACGATGCGGCGCATCCTGGCGCAGCTCAAGCACGACCACCGCACGCTCGCCCTGCTGGTCGGGGTGCCGACGCTGCTGATGATCCTGCTGCGGTACGTGTACGACCAGCCGATGGTGTTCGACCGGATCGGGCCCATGCTGCTCGGCCTGTTCCCGTTCGTCGTCATGTTCGTGGTGGCCAGCGTCGCCACCCTCCGCGAGCGCACCGGCGGCACCCTCGAACGGCTGATGACGATGCCGCTCGGCAAGCTGGACCTGCTGCTCGGCTACGCCCTGGCGTTCGGCCTGCTCGCACTCGTCCAGGTCGCCGTCGTGCTGGCCGTCTCGCTGACCTGGCTCGACCTCGACCTGAGCGGTTCGCTGGCGTCCCTGGTCCTGGTCTCCCTGCTGGACGCGCTGCTCGGCATGGCGCTCGGCCTGTTCGCCAGCGCGTTCGCCCGGACCGAGTTCCAGGCCGTCCAGTTCATGCCCGCGTTCGTCCTGCCGCAGCTGCTGCTCTGCGGTCTGATCATCCCGCGCGAGAACATGGCGTCCTGGCTCCAGGCGATCGCGGACGTCCTGCCGCTGTCCTACGCGGTCGAGGGGATGCAGGAGATCAGCGCCAGTCCCGACTTCACCGGCACCCTGGCCCTGGACGTCTCCGTGATAGCCGCCTTCGTGGTGGTCGCGCTCCTGCTGGGCGCGGTGACGCTCCGCCGCCGGAGCGGCTGAGCCGCCGGCAGACGGCCGACCCGCGAGCGGGGGACCGGGTTTACACGGATTCGCGGGTCCGCCGTAACCGGACAGGTGGGGCGAAGTCGGCCGTCCCCGTTCGGCGCGGCTGGTAGCTTCGCGCCATGACCTCCCCTGATCTTCACGGCCCGCAGGTGCCGCAGCGGCCCGACGAGGGGGCGCCCGCGCCCGCCGGGCCCGAGGCTCCGGGTGCTCCGGGTGCTCCGGGTGCTCCGGGGGTCCCGGGGCCGGACGCCGAGGCCGCGTTCTGGGGCGGCTCGGACGGGGGCGGCGGGACGCGGCGCAAGCGGCGGTGGCCCCGCGTCCTGATCGCCGTCGGGGTCTTCGTGGCGCTGGTCGTGGCCGGCCTCGGCGGGCTGGCGTGGCAGCGGCAGTCGTCCTACAACGGCAACATCGACCGGCTCAAGGGCGTGATGCCGGACGACTCCCCGAACCGCCCGGGCGCGAACGTCGAGGGGACGGAGAACTGGCTGCTCGTCGGCTCGGACTCGCGGGCCGACGCCGCGACGACCGGCGAGGGCAACCAGGTCTGGAAGCCGGGGCAGCAGCGCACCGACACGATCATGCTGCTGCACCTGCCGGCGGACCGGAAGAAGGCCTACATCGTCTCGTTCCCGCGCGACTCGTGGGTGGAGATCCCCGGCTACGGGCAGCAGAAGATCAACGCGGCGTTCTCCTTCGGCGGGCCGAAGCTGCTGATCGAGACGCTGGAGAGCCTGACCGGCATCCGCATCGACCACTACGGCGCGATCGACTTCGAGGGTTTCAAGTCGATGACGGACGCGCTCGGCGGCGTCACCGTCAACATCAAGCAGGGCGTGTACGACCCGGCGCGCAAGAAGCGCTGGGAGGCCGGACGGCAGAAGCTGAACGGCGAGGACGCGCTGCTGTTCGTCCGGCAGCGCTACAACCTGCCGAACGGCGACTTCGACCGGATCAAGCGGCAGCAGGCGTTCCTCGGCGCGCTCGCCAAGCAGGCCGCCGACCGGGGCACGCTCACCAACCCGCTCAAGCTCGACCGGTTCATGTCGGCGCTCACCAAGTCGATCAGCGTGGACGAGGGGGTGTCGGCGGGCGACCTGCGCTCGCTGGCGCTCAGCATGCGCAGCGTCCGCGCGTCCGACGTGATGTTCATGACGCTTCCGCACAAGGGCACCGGCATGCGCAAGAGGCAGAGCGTCGTGTTCCTGGACGGGGCGAAGGCGAAGGCCCTCTTCGAAGCGGTCAAGACCGCGCGGATGAAGGAGTACGTGCGGCAGTACGGCGCCGGGAACAGCCTCGGCACCGTGTCGTGAGCACCGGGCCCCGGGCGGCATAACCTGGGACGGTAGGCCCAGGGGACGAGGGGTTCGCACAGTGCTTCGTCAGGCGTTGCTGGTCGCGTCGCGCAGCGGCGGCGCGCGCAGGGTGGTGGAGACGGCGCCGTTCACCGGCGACGTCGTCCGCCGCTTCGTCGCCGGTGAGACGATCGACGACGCCCTGCGCGTCACCGGCGGGCTGACCGGCGAGGGCCTGCTCGTCAGCCTGGACGTCCTGGGCGAGGACACGCACGACGAGGGCCGCGCGGAGGCGAACGCCGCGCACTATGTCGAGCTGCTGAGCCGGCTGGGCGCGGCCGGGCTGGGGAGGCGCGCCGAGGTGTCGCTCAAGCTGTCGGCCGTCGGCCAGACCTTCGACGAAGACCTCGCCCTGGCGAACGCGGGCCGGGTGTGCGCCGCCGCCCGCTCGGCCGGTACGACGGTCACCCTCGACATGGAAGCGCACACGACCGTCGACTCGACGCTGCGAATCGTCCACGAGCTGCGGCGGGACTACCCGGACGTGGGCGCGGTCGTCCAGGCGTACCTGCGTCGCGCGGAGGAACACTGCGCGGAACTGGCTTACGAGGGTTCGCGGGTGAGGCTGTGCAAGGGCGCTTACGCGGCGCCCGCGGCGGTCGCCTTCACCGACAAGGAGGAGGTCGACAGGTCGTACGTGCGGTGCATGAAGGTGCTGATGGCAGGCAAGGGCTACCCGATGCTCGCCACGCACGACCCCCGGCTCATCGAGGTCGCCGGGGCGCTGTCGGTGCTGAACGACCGCGACGACGACACGTTCGAGTACCAGATGCTCTACGGGATCCGCCCGCAGGAGCAGCGCCGCCTCGCCGCCGAGGGGGCGCAGGTCCGCGTCTACGTCGCCTACGGCCGCGAGTGGTACGAGTACTTCATGCGCCGGCTCGCCGAGCGCCCCGCCAACCTGCGCTTCTTCATGCGCTCCCTCGTCGGGCGGTCCTAGGGCGGTGTCCCGGGACCGGTCGCCGGGCGGCGCCGGCCGGCCCGGCGATAGGCTGGACGGGTCGTTTGGAACCCCACGTCAAGGTATGTCGATGATCGCGATTCTGGGTGCCGGGAAGATGGGCGAGGCGCTGCTGTCCGGGGTGCTCCGGGCCGGCCGCCGCCCGTCCGAGCTGATCGCCACCGCGCGCCGGGAGGAGCGCGGCGCGCTGCTGCGGGAGCGCTACGGCGTCGAGATCGTGCCGAACGCGGAGGCCGCCGCGGCCGCCGACACGCTGGTCCTCGCGGTGAAGCCACAGGACATGGGCGCCCTGCTGGACGAGGTCGGCCCGCACGTGCCGCCCGGCCGGCTGGTGATCTCGATGGCGGCGGGCATCACGACCGGGTTCGTCGAGGCGCGGCTGCCGGCGGGGGTGCCCGTCGTCCGCGTCATGTCGAACACCCCCGTCCACGTGGACGAGGCGATGAGCGTCATCTCGCCCGGGTCGCACGCGGGGGAGGAGCACCTGAAGCTGGCCGAGGAGCTGCTGTCGCCGGTCGGCAAGGTGCTGCGCATCCCCGAGTCGCTGCAGGACGGCGCGACGGCCCTGTCCGGCAGCGGACCGGCGTACTTCTACTACCTCGTCGAGGCGATGGTGGACGCGGGCATCCTGCTCGGCATGCCGCGCGCCGCCGCGCTGGAGATGGTCATCCAGTCGGCGGTCGGCGCCGCCGTCATGCTCCGCGACTCCGGTGAGCACCCGGTGCTGCTGCGCGAGGCCGTGACGTCCCCGGGCGGGACGACGATCTCGGCGATCCGCGAGTTGGAGCGGCACGGCGTCAGGGCCGCCGTCCTGGAGGCCATCGAGGCGGCCCGCAACCGGGGCCGCGAGCTCGCGAGCGGCTGACCTTGGACGCGCGCCCCGGATCGTCCGGCTTCGAACATTGAGCCGAGCCGAAGCCGCGTCCGTGTAAGAGGTATGGGACTCATACTCCGCCTGATCGTCGCCGCCGGGCTGGCGGCCGACGCGATCGTGCACTGGAAGTTCGCGCCCGACATGGCCTTCGTGCAGGGCGGCTCCATCGACGGAGACCTGCTGTTCCGCGTCCAGGCCGCGGTCGCCGGGGTGGTCGCGGTGATCGTCCTCACCTACGCGACCCGCTGGGCGTACGCGCTCGCCTTCGTCGTCGCGGCGAGCGCGGCGGGCGCCGTCGTGCTCTACTACTACGTCGACGTGGGCGCGCTCGGCCCGCTGCCCGACATGCACGAACCCGTCTGGTACCTCGAAAAGACGATCAGCCTCGCCGGCGAGGGCGGCGCGGCGCTGGCAGCGCTGGTCGGCGTCTTCGCCGCCGGACGCGGCCGCCGCGCGGACGACGGGCTCCCCGCCCCCGAACCCGCCGGCCGCTTCTGACCCCGGAGCCACGAGCGGCCTGATCGCCGCCGGCTGCGCTCATCCCTGGTCCCCCCGGCACCAGGGAAGCGGAAGGGCGGGCGGAGCGAAGGGCCGCGGAGTGACGCCGCGCGATGCGGACCGAGCGTGACGAGGTCCGTGCGGGGCGTAGGAAAAGATCATGAATTCGGCGGCATGGCCGGTCCCGCCCGGCTACCATCGAATTGATCTTGAAGTCTGGGGGCCCGGATGGAAGAACGGCGCGAACGTCCGAGCGAGAAGCCCCTTCCGGCGTCCGTCCTGCACAAGGCGCTGCTCAGGGCACGGGTCCCGCGCTTCATGGCCGACCACGCGGCCGCCCTGCTGGCCGGGCTCCTGGCAAGACGCCCGGACCGCCGGGCCTAGGCGGCCTTGGAGCGCCTCCTCGCCCTCGGGTGCTTGCCCGTGCCGCTCGTGACGGTCCGCACGAAGTGGGCGGCGTCGCGCATGGCGGCGCTCGCCTCCGGGAGGACGCGGTTCAGGATCTGGAAGACGTGCATCTGCCCCTTCCAGATCTGCAGGTCGCAGTGGGCCCCGGCCCGGCGCAGGGCGTCGGCGAAGGCCTCGGCCTCGGTGCGCAGCACCTCGGCGCCGCCCACCTGGATGAGGACGGGCGGCATGTCGTTCCAGGCGCACGTGAGCAGGGCCAGCCGCGGGTCCTCGAACCCGGTCGGCCCCACGACGAGGCGGGCGACCCGGCGCGCCGACGACGCGCTGATGTAGGGGTCGCGGGCGCGGCTCTGCGCCCCCATGGACAGCTCGCAGGTCAGGTCGACCCACGGGGAGAACAGCATGAGCCCGGCGGGGCCCGGCAGGCCCTGGCGGCACAGTTCGCCGGTCAGCGCGGCGGACAGGTGCCCGCCCGCCGAGTCGCCCGCGAGGACGATGCCGGACGCCGGCACGCCCCGCGCGAGCAGCCAGCGGTAGGCGGCGACGGCGTCCTCCAGCGGCGCCGGGAACGGGTGCTCGGGCGCGAGCCGGTACCGCGGGGCGAGGATGGGCAGCCCCGTGTCGAGCGCGAGCCGCGAGGTGATGGGGCGGTGGGTGCGCGGCGAGCAGACGACGTAGCCGCCGCCGTGCAGGTAGAGGACGGCGCCGGGCGGGTTCTCCTGCGCGGCGTCGCGCGGAACGATCCACTCGCCCCTGACCGGGAGGCCGCCGTCCGCCCCGGGCGCCGGGTCGTTCAGCGACTCGACCCGCACGTGGGGGCTGTGCCGCAGCAGCAGGGACGCGGCGTCCACCGTCGAGCGCGCGGTGCGGATGCTGGTCGCGTGGCCGGGGAGGTAGTGCAGGAACGGACGGACGCCCAGACGGAGCGCGCTGCTGATCGCGCGGCTGCGAACGCTGGGGCCTTCGTCCATTGACCCTCCCGTAGGAGATATCTGCCTGATGTGGGTATGCCCGTTTCCGGCATGTAACTCACGTCACAGGTGTGTTGCGGACGGCGGTCTCCGGCCGGGTCCCGCGCCCCGTCCAGGGGGCGGCGGCTGTGGGCCAGGTCACATGTCCCGCGCGATACCGTGAGGTCATGAGCAGTCCCGATTCGTCCGCCGGTCCCGAGAACTGCGGGTTGGAGATCTTCTGGGACGAGCGGCTCATCTCCTACGACTTCGGTCCCGGCCACCCCCTGAACCCCGTGCGGGTCGAGCTGACGATGGCGCTCGCCCGCGGGCTCGGCGTCCTGGACCGCCCGAACGTGCGGGTCTCGGCGTTCGAGGCCGCGGACGACAAGCTGCTCCGGCTCGTCCACGAGGAGTCCTACATCGCGGCGGTCAAGCACTCCGGCGCCACCGGACTGCCGGAGCCCGGGCACGGCCTCGGCACCCCCGACAACCCGGTGTTCCTCGGCATGCACGAGGCGTCCGCCCTGGTCACGGGTGCGTCGGTGGCCGCCGCCGAGGCGGTGTGGACGGGCCGCGCCGAGCACGCCGCGAACATCGCCGGAGGCCTGCACCACGCGCTGAGCGACGCCGCCAGCGGGTTCTGCGTCTACAACGACCCGGCCGTCGCGATCGCGTGGCTGCTGGAGAACGGCGCCGAGCGCGTCGCCTACGTCGACATCGACGTCCACCACGGCGACGGCGTCCAGGCCGCCTTCTACGACGACCCGCGCGTGCTGACGATCAGCCTGCACGAGTCGCCGCGGACGCTGTTCCCCGGCACCGGGTTCCCCGACGAGACCGGTGCGGACGGCACCTCGGTCAACATCTCGCTGCCGCCCGGCACCGGCGACCGGCCGTGGCTGCGCGCGTTCGACGCGGTCGTCCCGCCGCTGCTGCGCCGGTTCCGCCCGGACGTCCTCGTCACCCAGCAGGGCGCCGACGGCCACGCGCTCGACCCGCTCGCCCACCTGATCCTCAGCGTGGACGGGCAGCGGACGGCGTACTCGATGCTGCACCGGCTGGCGCACGAGACGGCCGGCGGCCGGTGGGTGCTCACCGGCGGCGGCGGTTACGAGCTGGTCCAGGTCGTCCCGCGGGCGTGGACGCACCTGCTCGCCGAGGCGGCGGGCGGCCCCGTCCCGCCGGGCACCGCGACCCCGGACGACTGGCGCGAGTTCGTCCGGCGGCGGACCGAGGAGATCGCCCCGCGCCGCATGACGGACGGGACGGAGACGGTGGAGATCAGCAGGTGGGGGGACGGCTACGACCCGGGCAGCCCCGTCGACCAGGCGGTGCTGGCGACGCGCCGCGCGGTCTTCCCCGAGCACGGCCTCGACCCGATGACCGACGAGTGAAGCCCTCAGGGGGCCTTCGCCCATGAACCAGACGACCCCCGCGTCCGGAGGCCCCGTGCCCACCAGGAACGATCTGCGTGCCCACCTCGTCCGGACGATGATCGCCGGCGACGTGGCCACGCCCCGCCAGAACAACCTGCTGCACTACCGGCGGATGGCCAACGGCGATCCGCACTACCAGTTCGGCCTGGAGCTGAAGCCGTCGTGGTCGGAGCGGTCGGTGCTGGAGATGATGGTCGAGCGGTGCGGCGTCCATCCCGATCCGATGCATCTGTACGGGGACGACACCATCGATCCCGAGATCACGCTCGACACGCTGGAGGCGATGGGGGAGCGCATCGGCCTCGCGGCCCGGCGCAAGGAGTGCGTGGTCCTCGCGACCGGGCATCCGTCCACGCTGACGCCGCTGTACCAGGCGGTCGCGCTGGCGCTGGAGGAGGCGGGCTGCCGGGTGCTGACGCCCGCGGCCGGCTGGACCTACGAGATCGACGCCGGGTACGGCGGCTCGGAGCTGCGCCGCATCGTCTACGCCGCCCCCGGCGTCGCGATGCTGGAGGGCGAGGACCTCCGCACGCACCACACGCATGACTCGCGCCCGATGGAGGCCATGCTCAGGGAGCTGGCCGTTAGCGGGTCCGAGGAAGATGCGGAAGCTAAACCAGATATCTGGCCGGATCTGGCCATAGGCGACCACGGCTGGGCCGGAGCGGCCGGACAGGCGGGCATCGACACCGTGGGGTTCGCGGACTGTAACGACCCGGCGCTGTTCGCCGGGGCCGCCGAAGGCAAGATCGATGTGGTCGTCCCGCTCGACGACGGCGTCCCCGCGTACCACTACGAGCCGCTGACCGCCTACATCCTCGATCACGCGGGGTTGCGGCCGTCCGGCTGAGGCGCCGATCCGGAGGACTGCTCCGGGGGGACGCCTGGGTGGCGGCTTCCCGCCTGTCACGCCCTGTGACAGGGCTGCCGTAACGAGGCGCATGAGCGTGCCGAGAGGCGTCTGACGCTGCGGAACCGCAGGTCATTTCGTGGTTTCGGTTAACAAGTGTTCGTCACGCCACGTGCGGTACCGCCGTGTCTACTTTCGGTAGGGCATCAGCACTGTATCCCTGCGGTCAGGTCGGATACGGAAATGTGCGGAACTCCCCTCTTGCGACTGCCGGTACGCGATTTACGCTGGAGGAAGTACACGTGCGTGATCAAAGTCACCCGAAGGGCCGGTGCGCGGCACGTGTGGAAGAGGGCGTCCGATGACCTCAGGCGAGCGACCTCTGAGCGAGGTCAGGTTCCTGACCGTCGCCGAAGTGGCGGCGGTGATGCGGGTGTCCAAGATGACCGTCTACCGCCTCGTCCACTCGGGCGAGCTGCCCGCGATCCGCGTGGGCCGCTCGTTCCGGGTTCCCGAGCAGGCCGTCCACGATTACCTGCGCGACGCGTACATCGAAGCCGGATAACGGGTAGGGGCGGGGCATGACCTCGCCGCGAACTCAGTACCCGGCCGTGCAGGGGGCGTCGGGAGGGTCCCGAGGGACCGTCCCGAAGCTGGGGAAGCAGGACGAGGACCGGCAGAACGGTCCGGACACCGAACGGACGGGCGATGGCCGGCGGCCACGCCCGCCCGGGAAGGACGGTGCCCGGCGCCGTGCGACGCGCGGTGCCGGCCGCCGTCCGTGCCGGTCGTCCCGGGGCCGCGGGGCAGGCCGCGGCGTGATCTCCACCCGCGCAGCGGTACCCTGGGGCCTCGGACCGTGCGCGCTTACCGAGACCCGCTCTCCAGCGGCACGCCCGTCTCCTGCACATCACCCGAGACTCCGAGCGAGGTTCCGTGGGCTCTGTCATCAAGAAGCGCCGCAAGAGGATGGCCAAGAAGAAGCACCGCAAGCTTCTGAAGAAGACGCGCATCCAGCGCCGCAACAAGAAGTAGCGACCACACCGGCCGTCCAGCCGTGAAGGGGTAGGGCCCAGTGTCGTCCATGCCCGCCGCCGCGGCCCGTGTCGTCCTCGTCACGGGCGTCTCCCGTTTCCTGGGGGCGCGGGTCGCGAACACCCTGCAAGCCGACCCGGGCATCGAGCGTGTCATCGGGGTGGACACGGTGCCGCCGGCCGAGTCGCTCGGCCGCACCGAGTTCGTCCGGGTCGACATCCGTACGCCCGGCATCGCGAAGATCATCGCGTCGGCGTCGGTGGACACGGTGGTGCACCTGAACCTGGTGACGTCCTCGTCGGTTCCGCGGGCGAAGGTCAAGGAGCTGAACGTCATCGGGACGATGCAGCTGCTCGCGGCCTGCCAGCGCTCGCCCGACATGCGCAAGCTGGTCGTCCGGTCGTCGGCCGCCGTGTACGGCTCCTCCCCGATGGACCCGGCCGTGTTCACCGAGCGCGACGAGCCCGTCGAGGCGCCCAGGTCCGGCTACGCCAAGGACGCCGTCGAGGTGGAGGGCTACGTCCGCGGGCTGATGCGGCGCCGCTCCGACCTGGCGGTGTCGGTGCTGCGGTTCGCGAACTTCCTCGGCCCGGGCGTCGACTCGCCTCTCACCCGGTACCTGCGCCTGCCGGTCGTCCCGACCGTGCTCGGGTTCGACCCGCGGCTGCAGTTCGTCCACGAGGACGACGGCGTCGAGGTGCTGCGCCGCATGACGGTCGAGGACCACCCCGGCTGCTACAACGTCGCCGGGGACGGCGTCCTCCTGCTGTCGCAGGCCCTGCGCCGCGCCGGGCGGCCCTACCTGCCCGTCCCGTCGCCGTCCATCTCGGTCCTCGGCGACATGGGGCGCCGCTTCGCGGGGCTGTCGGGGTTCTCGCCGGAACTGCTGCGCTGGCTGACCTACGGCCGGGTCCTCGACACCAGCGCGCTGCAACGCGAGCTGGCGTGGCACCCGAAGTACAGCTCCGAGGCCGCCTTCAGCGACTTCGCCGCCGCCCGGGGCTTCGTCCGCAGCGGCCTGACGGCCCTGCTGGGACGGGCCTGAGCCGCTTGGACCCGCCTGAGAGGAGAGCCGAGATGATGAACGACGCGCCCCCCGGTGACGACGAGGGCGCTCAGGTCATCCGGCTCGCCGCGGTCCGCGAGGACGCCCCGGGCGGGGATCCGCCCGGCGACGACCGGCCGCCCGAGCGAGGCCGGTTCGAACGGTCGCTGGCGTCCGGCCTGGCGTTCCTGCGGCGACGGCTGACGGGCGAGTACGAGGTCGACGAGTTCGGCTTCGACCCCGAGTTCAACTCCACCGTCCTGCTGCCGCTGGCCCGCGCCCTCTACGAGCACTGGTTCCGCGTCGAGATCGACGGCCTGGACAACATCCCCGAGGGCGGTGCCCTCCTCGTCGCCAACCACTCCGGCACCGTCCCCCTCGACGCGCTCATGCTGTCGGTCGCCCTGCACGACCACGCCGACCGGCAGGTCCGCCTGCTCGGCGCCGACCTCGTCTACCAGATCCCCCTGCTCGGGCACCTGTCCCGCAAGGCCGGCCACACGCTCGCCTGCCAGGCCGACGCCGCCCGCCTGCTCGGCAAGGGCGAGCTGGTCGGCGTCTTCCCCGAGGGCTTCAAGGGCGTCGGCAAGCCCTTCTCCGAGCGCTACAAGCTCCAGCGGTTCGGCCGCGGCGGCTTCGTCGGCACCGCGCTGCGCGCCGGCGTCCCGATCGTGCCGTGCGCCATCGTCGGCGCCGAGGAGATCTACCCCAAGATCGCCGAGCTGCGCCCGCTGGCCCGCCTCCTCGGCCTCCCCTACTTCCCGGTCACGCCGACCTTCCCGCTGCTCGGCCCCGCCGGGCTCGTCCCGCTCCCGTCCAAGTGGGTGATCCGGTTCGGCGAGCCGATGACGCTGGACGGCTACGACGCGGACGCCGCCGACGACCCCATGACGGTCTTCGAGATCACCGACCACGTGCGCGAGAACGTCCAGCACATGCTCTACGAGACGCTGCTGCGCCGGGGTCCCGCCTTTCTCTGACCGCCCGCGCGCGGCCCTAGAGTGAGCGCCATGCCGCCGCTGCGAAGCCGCATGGTCGCTCGCGACCTGGGCGAACCCCACCGCGTCTCCAGCCCCCTGGAGCTGCTGTTCGACCTGACGTTCGTCGCCGCGGTGTCCCAGGTCGCCGGGCGGCTCGCCCACGCCACCGAGAGCGGCCACGTGGGGGACTCGCTCGCGCCGTTCCTCATGACGTTCTTCGCGATCTGGTGGGCGTGGATGAACTTCACGTGGTTCGCCTCCGCCTACGACACCGACGACGTCCCGTACCGGCTCATGACGTTCGTGCAGATGGCGGGCGTCCTCGTCCTCGCGGCCGGGGTGCCCGACGCGTTCGACGGCGACTTCACCACCGTGACGATCGGCTACCTCGTCATGCGCGCCGGCCTGGTCGCCCTCTGGCTGCGCGCGGCCGCCGCGCATCCCGAGGGCCGCGCCACGGCCCTGCGGTACGCGATCGGCCTGTCGGTCGTCCAGGTGTTCTGGCTGGCGCGGCTCGCCCTGCCGGACCAGGGCCCGATGTGGGTGTTCTTCGTCTGCGCGGCGCTCGACCTGTCCGTGCCGCCGATCGCCGAGCGGCCCCGCATGACGACCTGGCACCCGCACCACATCGCCGAACGGTACGGGCTGTTCACGATCATCCTGCTGGGGGAGAGCGTGCTCGCCTCCACGAACGCGGCGCAGGACGCCGTGGAGCACGGGGGCGGCGGCGCGCTGGTCACGATCGCCCTCGCCGGGCTCGCCATCCTGTTCGCGCTCTGGTGGACCTACTTCTCCGAGCCCGCGGGCGAGGGCCTGGAACGGCGCCGCGACCGGTCCTTCCTGTGGGGGTACGGCCACTACTTCGTCTTCGCCGCGCTCGCCGCCATCGGCGCCGGACTGGAGACGGCGGTGGCCTCCTCGGGCCATCACATCGAGGCGGACGCGCGGCTGGTGGCCGCCTCCGTCACCGTGCCCGTCGCCGTCGTCCTGGTCATGCTGTGGGTGCTGCACGCCCCGATGCGGCGCATGAACGCGCATCCGGGGGTCCTGTTCGCCACGGCCGTCCTGGTCCTCCTCGCGACCTTGGCCGCCCCCGCGATCGGCATCCCGGGAACCCTCCTCCTGATAGCCGCGCTCCTGGCCCTCTTCCTCGCCACCACCCTCATCCGTCCGGCGCCGCGGGACCGGACCGCCGACATGAGATCATCGAGTTGAGCTACTACCCGGGGGCCGAGCACGCGTTCTTCCTCCCCGACCGCGGGCCCTACGACAAGTCGGCCGCGGAAGACTCCTGGTCCCGCGTCCGCGCCCTCCTCGCCTCCGAACTGCCCCCCGCCTGAGGGCGGGCCGTTCCGGCCGACTCGTGTCATCCTGGCCAACGGAACACACCCTCTGCGGGGAGGCCGCGGTGCAGGACGGGACGGAACGCAGCGAGTCAGCCGGCCCGCAGGTGGGCTTCGATCCGTTCGCCGGACCGCGGCCCGCCGGGACGGCCCATGCGCGGATGGACGAGCTGCGCGAGGCGCATCCGGCTTTCCGCAGTACCGCGGGGCCCGGTTTCTGGGTGCTGACGCGGTACGACGACATCCTCGCCGCCTTCCAGGACCCGGGGACGTTCTCCAGCCGCGCGATCGCCGTCATCGACCCCGACCCGGCGCACCAGTGGATCCCGGTCATGCTGGACCCGCCGCTGCACACCACGTGGCGGCGGTTACTCCGGCCGTTCTTCACCCCCGTGGCCGCCGCCGTGCTCCGGGACCGGATCACCCGGCACTGCGCCGCCCTGATCGACGGTCTCGCGTCCCGCGGCTCGTGCGACTTCGTCGCCGACTTCGCCCGCCTCTACCCCACCGCCATCTTCCTGGAACTGGTCGGCCTGCCCACCGGGAGGCTGGAGGAGTTCCTGGGGTGGGAGCGCGCCATCCTGCACTCGCGGCCCTCCACCGGCGGACGGGCCGAGGCCATGGCGGCGCTGACGGCCTGCCTCACCGAGCTCATCCGGGACCGCCGCGCACGCCCGCGCGAAGACCTGGTCAGCGCCGCGACCAGGTTCGCCGTCGACGGGCGGCCCGTCACCGACGACGAACTGCTCCAGCTGTGCATCCTGCTCTTCCTCGCCGGCCTCGACACCGTCGCCGCCCAGCTGTCCTACACGTTCTGGCACCTGGCGAGGGAGGGCGCCGACCGCGCCCGCCTCGTCCGCGACCCCGACGCCGTCCCGGACGCGATCGAGGAGTTCCTCCGCGTCTACGCGCCCGTCCTGCCCGCGCGCCGGCTCACCCGCGACGTCGAGCTGCGCGGCTGCCCGATGAAGGCGGGGGAGATGGTCATGCTCCCGACCGCCATGGCGACCCGCGACCCCCGGGCCGTGCCCGCCGCCTCCACCGTCGACATCGACCGCCCGCCGGCCCGCCACCTGGCCTTCGGCGCGGGACCGCACCGCTGCCTCGGCGCGCACCTGGCCCGGCTCGAACTCCAGATCGCGCTGCGCGAATGGCACGCCCGCATACCGGACTACCGCATCGCCCCCGGCACCGCGCCCCTGGAGCACGCGAGCCTCGTTCTGGGACTGGACACACTGCCCCTGACCTGGTGACCTTCAGGCGGCCAGGCGGGCTGAAGCCGGGGTGAAAGCGGCCTGAAGGCGGGGGCGCGCACGCTTCGGGGCATGAACATCGAGGCACGGCAGACGGCCATCCAGGTGTCCGGGCTGCGGAAGGCGTTCGGGGACAAGACGGTCCTCGACGGGATCGACTTCGAGGTGCCGCGCGGGACCGTCTTCTCGCTGCTCGGGCCCAACGGGGCGGGGAAGACGACGGCGGTGCGCATCCTGTCCACGCTGATCCGCGCGGACGGCGGCGAGGTCAGCGTCGCGGGGCGGGACCTGCGCAGGGACCCCGACGGGGTGCGCCGGGCGATCGGGGTGACCGGTCAGTACTCGGCGGTGGACGGGCTGCTGACGGGACGGGAGAACCTGATCCTGATGGCGGACCTGCACCGGCTCGGCAAGGCCGCCGGGCGGAGGGCCGCCGACGCGATGCTGGAGCGGTTCGACCTGGTGGAGGCGGCGGGCAGGAAGGCGGCCGCCTACTCGGGCGGGATGCGGCGGCGGCTCGACATCGCGATGACGCTGATCGGCGGCCCGCAGATCATCTTTCTGGACGAGCCGACGACCGGGCTCGACCCGCGCGGCCGCCGGACCATGTGGGAGATCATCCGCGGGCTGGTCAGGGGCGGTGTGACGATCTTCCTGACGACGCAGTACCTGGAGGAGGCCGACCATCTCGCCGACCGGATCGCGGTGCTGGACGGCGGCCGGCTGGTCGCCGAGGGGACCTCGGACGAGCTGAAGCGGCTCGTCCCGGGCGGGCACGTCCGGCTGCGGTTCGCCGACCTGGCGTCGCTCGACGCGGCGGCGCGCACCCTCGGCTCGGTGACGCGGGACGACGACGCGCTCGCCCTCCAGGTGCCCGGGGACGGCGGCGTCGCCTCCCTGCGGGCGCTGCTCGGACGGCTGGAGGCGGCGTCGGTCGAGGTCGGCGAGCTGTCCGTGCACACCCCCGATCTGGACGACGTCTTCCTCGCCCTCACCGGCACGACTCCCGAGAAGGTGACCTCGCGATGACCGCGCTTCCGCACGCGGCGGCCGACTCCGCGACGATGCTGCGCCGCAACCTGCGGCACGCGCTGCGCTACCCGTCCCTGACGATGGCCGGGATGATGACGCCGATCCTGATCATGCTGCTGTTCGTCGGCGTGTTCGGCAACGCGCTCGGCGACGGCGTCGGCGGCGCGGCCAAGGGCGACTACATCCAGTACGTGGCGCCGGGGATCATCCTGATGGCCGTCGCGTCCGGCTGCATGGCGACGTCGGTCTCGGTCTGCGTGGACATGACCGAGGGCATCGTCGACCGGTTCCGGACGATGGCGATCTCCCGGTCGTCGCTGCTCACCGGGCACGTCGCGGGCAGCATGATCCAGACGCTGCTGAGCACGGCCGCCGTCGTCGCCGTCGCGGTCGCGATGGGCTTCCGGCCGAGCGGCGGCGCGGCGGACTGGCTCGCGGCCGCCGGCCTGCTGGTGCTGCTCACGTTCGCACTGACCTGGCTCGCCGTCATGCTCGGGCTGCTGGCCAAGAACCCGGAGGGTGCGAGCAACACGCCGATGATCATTCAGTTCCTGCCGTTCGTCGGCAGCACGATCGTCCCGCCGGAGCAGATGCCGGCCGGGGTCCGGTGGTTCGCCGAGTACCAGCCGTTCACCCCGATGATCGAGACGCTGCGGGGGCTGCTGACCGGCACGCCGAGCGGGCGGGACGCGGCGCTGTCCGTCGCCTGGTGCGTCGGCCTCGCCGTCGCCGGCTACGTGTACTCCAAGGTGCTGTTCAACCGGAAGGCGCCCCGCTAGCCCCGCCCGAACTCGCGCGCGAGCCCGCGGGCGGCGGCCCGCAGCTCCGCGCGGCCCAGGCCGGCGTACTCCGACACCGCGTCGGCGTACGCCGGCCCGTCGGCGTCCTCGGCGGCGCGGCTGATCGCCGCCGTGGACATGGTCGCCTTGAACGAGCGGATGTGGTGGAGGCGCTGCGCCAGTGCGATCGCCCGGGCCGCCCGCGTCCGGACGTTCGGCGGGGTGCCGGGACGGGCGAGGTCGACCATGGCGAGCGCGAGCAGCAGCCCGCCGGTGACCGGCAGGTCCATGTAGAAGGCGGGCATCGGGAACGGCGGGTCTTCGACCAGCGCCGCCAGCTTGGCGGGGAGGCCGGCGACGATGTCCTCGACGAGGGCGGCGCGCCCGTGCCGGGCGTGCGCGACGGCGGTGACGCAGTGGGCCTCCAGCGTCCACGGGTCGAGGCCGGTGAGCGGCATCGGGCCGTCCTCGGCGGCGAGCCGCCGCACCGCCTCCCGCCAGAGGCGCAGACCGGTGTCGGCGTCACCGCGGACGAGGGCGATCTCCGCGCGCGCCCCGAGGTGGAAGGCGGCCGTGCCGAAGGACTCGTCGGGCCCGTGGACCAGCGAACGGTCGAGCCACCGCTCGGCCTCGTCGTACTCGCCGAGCGCCAGATGGCCTGACGCGAGCGCCCACATCAGCCCGAACATGTCGGGCCACTCGTACCGCTCCAGCAGGCCGAGCGATATCCGCAGATGGTGCAGGGCCCGGTCGGCCTGGTCGAGTTGCATCAGCAGTTCGCTGAGGCGCGAGTGGACGAGCAGCCGGCACCACGGGATGTCCGGCGCACCGGTCAACCCGATCATCGACTCGGTCGCCGCGAGCGCCCCCGGCAGGTCGCCGTCGCGTTCGCGCAGGTATCCGGCGGCGCAGTTGGCGACGGCGGCGGTGAGCGGCTCGTCCCGGGCGCACATCTCGTCCAGGGCGGAGCCGCCGGGGGCGAGGATCTCGGGCAGGGCCGCCAGCACCGTCGCCATCGAGGGCACGAGCCCGGCCGCGGGCGCGGGCGGGAGACGGCGCAGCGCGACGAGCGCGCGGGTCGCCTGCGGCCCCTGGAACAGGACCGTCGCGAGCACGCTGAGGGCCAGTGCCGCCCGCGTGATCTCGACGTCCCCGGGACCGGGGCGGTAGCGGCTCAGGAGCCCGGCGGTCTCCTCCGCGAGGACGAGCAGCCGGCTGTAGCCCGCCTCCAGCGCCCACACCCCGCCGAGGACGGCGGTCACCGCCGCGACGGCCGGGCCGTCGCCGCGGGCGAGGCCGTGGCGGAGCGCCTGCTGGAGGTTGTCCTGCTCGATCCGCACGCGCTCCACGGGTGCGAACGGCTCGGCGCCGAACAGCGCCTCGTGGTGCGCCGCGCCGAACTCCCGCGCCCACGCGAGCAGGCCGCCCACCGCGCGGTCCGTCTCGCCTTCGGCCTCCCGGTGGGCCGCGCTGAACTCGCGGACGCTCTCCAGCATCCGGAAGCGGGTCCCGGGGCCGCCCTCCGCGGGTTCCAGGAGGGACTGGCCGACGAGGTCCTCCAAAGTCTCCAGCGCGTCGCCGCCGGGAACGTCGCCGCCCAGGACGTGGCGTGCCGAGTCCGCGGTGAAACCCGCCGGGAAGACCGACAGCGACCGCATCGCCGCCCGGCCGGACGGGGAGAGCAGGTTCCAGCTCCAGTCCACGACCGCGCGCATGGTCCGGTGCCGGGACGGCGCGTCGCGCGCGTTCCCCCGCAGCAGGGCGAACCGGTCGTCCAGGCCGCGGGCGATCTCGGGCACGGACATGACGCGGACGCGCGCAGCCGCCAGCTCGATCGCGAGCGGCAGCCCGTCCAGGTGGCGGCACAGCTCCGCCACCGCGTCGGAGGGCACGCCGGCGCCGGGACGCGCCGCGTGCGCCCGCTGGCGGAACAGCTCGGCCGACGTCGGCGGGTCCAGCGCGGGCAGCGGGTACACCGACTCCGACGACAGCCCGAGCGGCGCGCGGCTCGTGGTGAGGATCCGCAGGTCCCGGGTCATCGACACCAGCGCGCCGGCGAGTGCGGCGGCGCCCTCGACGACGTGCTCGCAGTTGTCCAGGACGAGCAGGACGGAGCCGGTCCCGAGCACCTCGGCGATCGCCGAGACGAGGTCGGCGGGCCCGGCGGCGCGTCCGCGGCCCCGCGGCGACTCGCCGACCCCGAGGACGGACGCGACCTCGCCCGCCACGTCCTCGTCCCGCGCGATGCCGGCGAGGGGGACGTAGTGCACCGCCCGCTGCGGCGCCTCCCGCGCGGCGGCGTTCGCCAGCCGCGTCTTGCCCAGCCCGCCCGCCCCGACGATCGAGGTGACGCGGGACGCGCGCACGAGGTCGAGGACGGCGGCGAGGTCCCCGGCCCGGCCGACCAGCGGGTTCGGCTCGTGCGCCACGCCGCGCCGGACGGCGGGCGCCTCGTCCTGGAGCAGCTGCCGCTGGACGCGCTGGAGCGCGCCTCCCGGGTCGGTGCCCAGCTCGTCGCGCAGCGATCGCCGGTAGGACTCGTACCGGGCCAGCGCCGCCGACGGCCCGGCCGTCGCGGCCTCGCACCGCAGGAGTTCCGCGAGCACCTCCTCGTCGCGCCGGTACTCCCGGGCGGCGCGGGCGAGCGCCTCGAAGCCCTCCGTGTGCCGACCGAGCCGCGCGAGGGCCAGGGCGCGGGCTCGCGCCAGCGTCCAGTAGGTCGAGATCCGGTCCGCGCGCAGGACGGCCACCGGATCGTCCGCACCGTCCGGTTCGGGTGGCCCGTCCCAGAGCGCCATTCCCGCCTCGGCGTGCGAGAGCGCGCCCGCGTGGTCGCCGTCGCGGGAGCGGCGCGCGCTCGCGGAGGCGGCGAGCAGCACCGCGGAGGCGTCCACCGCGGACTCGTCCAGGCCGATGCGGTACCCGGTCGGCGTGCTGGCGACGACGTCCGCGCCCAGCTGCGACCTCGCCCGGGACACGACGACCTGGAGCGCCTTGGCCGGGTTCTCCGGGCGCTCCTGCGGCCAGAGCCCCTCCACCAGCCGGACGACGGACAGGCCCGCCCGCGGCTCGCCCGCGAGGAGCGCGAGCAGCCCGCGCAGGCGCGGACTCGTCACGTCCCGCCCACGGCAGGTGACCCCGGACAGCACCCTCAGCTCCACGCTCACGGGGACAGGGTAGGACGTGTTCGGCAAGACGCGATAGGTCGCGTTTTCCGGTCGGCGGTCCGGAGCGGCGGCGGTCAGTTCGTGCGGTAGTGGCGGCGGAGGGCGATGCCCGCCGCGACGCTGCCCGCGATGGCCCCGGCGCCCGCGGCGGCGGGCAGCGCGACCATCGTGACCTTGCGGCCCGTGCGGAAGTCGTGGATCGGCCAGCCGTGGTCCCGGGCGTGGGCGCGCAGCTCGGCGTCCGGGTTCACGGCGTGCGGGTGGCCGACGACCGTCAGCATCGGCAGGTCGTTGATCGAGTCGCTGTAGGCCGAGCAGCGCGCGAGGTCGAGCCCCTCGCGCTGGGCCAGGGCCCGCACGGCCTCGGCCTTCGCCGGCCCGTGCAGCAGGTTCCCGACGAGCCGGCCGGTGTAGACGCCCTCGCGGGTCTCGGCGACCGTGCCGAGCGCGCCGGTGAGGCCGAGCCGGTGCGCGATCGTCCGGGCGACCTCGACGGGCGTGGCGGTGACGAGCCACACCTGCTGCCCGGAGTCGAGGTGCTGGAGGGCGAGGGTGCGGGTGCCGTGCCAGATGCGGTCGGCCATCACCTCGTCGTAGATCTCCTCGCTCAGCTTGACGATCGCGTTGACCCGCTGCCCGGCGACGAACGCGAGCGCGGCCTCCTTGGCGCTGCCGATGTGCTCGGAGTTCTCGCTGCCGCGCAGCCGGAACGCGGCCTGCCCCCAGGCGAACATGGCGAGGTCGCGCATGGTGAACAGCTTGCGGGCGGCGAGGCCGCGCGCGAAGTAGTAGATGGACGCGCCGCGCATCATCGTGTTGTCGACGTCGAAGAACGCCGCCGCGGCGGGGTCGGGGGTCGGGAGCGGGGCGAACTCCGCCGCCGCGGCGGCGGCCACCTGACCCGCGCTCTTGTGGTCCTCGTCCCTGCCGCGGCCCCAGAACTCGGGCTGCCAGAATCGCCGCATGAGGCGAAGCCTAGTCAACCGCCTCCCCGCGGCCGTCCCCGCGGCCGTGATTGCGACAGTCCTCACTCCGGTCGCTCGCGGCCGCCATCAGCCGCTCGCGCAGGTCGGCGCGGAAGCGCGGGTCCGGCCCCGCGGCGCTCTCCCGCAGCCGGGCCAGCGCGTTCCCCCGCTCTGCGATCTTCTCTCGCCTCGTCAACACCGGGTTCTCACTGGCCGCTCCCTTGCGGACTCGTGGCGCCAACGTGCTCCTGCCCGCTTGAACGATCGGAAGGTGGGCCGGGTTACGGCCCGAAAGTTCATCAATAAACTATCCGGAGGCCTCGCGGTTCCGCGGGCCGGCGCGGTGACCCGGTCAGCCGCGCAGGTCGTCGGGGAGCATACGGGCCAGCGAGCGGACCGCGCGATACTGCAGCGCCTTGATCGCGCCCGGCTTCTTGTCCATGACCAGCGCGGTCTCGGCGACCGACAGCCCGTGCAGGAAGCGCAGCACGACGCATTCCTGCTGCTCGGAGTTCAGCCGCCGGACGGCCCGCAGCAGGGTCCGGTTGGTCATCGCGTCCAGGACGGCCCGCTCCGGCCCCTCCTGCGGGCGGTCCGGCTCGATCAGCTCGGCGGTGCAGACCTCCAGCCGGTAGCGGCCGGACTTGAAGTGGTCGGTGACCAGGTTGCGGGCGATCGTCACCAGCCAGGCCCCGAAGTCCTTGCCCTGCCAGTGGAAGTCGCACATGCGGCGGAGCGCCCGCAGGAACGTCTCGCTGGTGAGGTCCTCGGCGAGCGGGTGCGTCCCGACCCGGTAGTAGACGTACCGGTAGACGAGCTCGACGTAGTGGTCGTAGAGGGATCCGAACGCCTCGGCGTCACCGTCCCGCGCCCGCAGCACCAGCGCCTTGAGCATCTCGGCCCGCTCGGACGCCTGGTCGGCGGTGCGGTCGGCCGGACGCGCGAGAGGACCTCGGGAATGGCGAGGAAGCGGGATTACCCCGGCATCGAGGGTCAAGCTGCTCATGCAGTTCTCCTCGGGGCGTACGCGACCTCCGGCGTGAAGTGCCACCTTAGATACCGAAAGGTACGCGAGGCAATGGTGCGTTTCCTGACCGCGGTTACCCGTCGACCCCCCGGATCGGGCACCATGGGTGCGCGATGGTCGATGCTCTTCTCGCGTTGCTGGCGACCCTTGGTGCCTTGGCGGCCACCGGGTTGCTGGTTCAGCGCGCCTACAAGGACCGGCTGCTCTACCTGATCGCCTGGTCGTTCACGCAGGTCGGACTCACGCTCGCGCTGCTGTGCATGAGCCTCGGCTTCATGATGGGCTTCAACGGCGCGTTCTTTCGCGTCATGGAACTCGGTGCCGCGCTGGTCGGGCCGGTGTGGCTCGCGCTCGGCATGATCGAACTGATCGCGCGGTACGTGCAGGTCCGGTTCGCCGCCTGGCTGTTCACGATCTCCTACACGGTCGTCGCGATCGTGATCCTGATCCTGGACCCGCTGAAGGGCTCGCTCGGCAAGAGCCTGCCGAAGCCGAGCGCCACCTACGACGCGCTGCCGCTGCTGCTGGTCGACGGCGCGCACGTCGTCGCCGTGCTCGCGCTGGCGGGGTGCACCGGTGTGACCGCGTGGCTGTCCAGCAAGCGCGACCAGGAGGCCGCCGAGCTGCTCATCCCGGTGGCGCTGGTCGCCCTCGCGGGCGTCCTGGTGGTGAGCGGGACCCGCGGGTTCCTGCCCGCCCCGCTCGCGGTGATCGCGCTCGGCGCCGCCGCCGGCCTCGTCTGGTACGGCTCGATGCGCACGATCCCCGTGTACGACGAGGACGGCGAGGGCTACGACGAGTACGGGGACGAGCCCGCGACGGGGTACGAGGAGCAGGGCTACGCGCAGGCCGCCAAGGCCGAGCCCGTCCCGGCCCCGACCCCGCCCCCGGACTCCCGGCGCGGCGAGCTGCGCTTCCCGGAGCCGGCCTCCGAGGAACTGCGCTACCCCGAGAACACCAGCATTCCGGAGCGGCCCGCCTACCACGCGCCGGCCGACCCGGCCGGGCCCACGACGGTGGACGGCCCGCTCGGCGGACCGCTCGACCGGTCTCCGCTCGATCGTTCCCCGCTCGATCGTGCCCCGCTCGACCGTGCCCCGCTCGAACGGTCCCCGCTCGCGGGCCTCGCCAAGCCGGGCGCGCTCGGCGGCGAACTGGCGAACGCGTGCGGCCAGATCACCGTCTACACGCTGCTGGACGGCCGTGAGGACGCCTTCGACCGGCTCGTCGCCGACCTGGTGAAGGCCGCGCTGGTGACCGAGCCCGAGACGCTGGTCTTCGCCTGCCACGAGGTGGTCGGCGGCCCCACGCAGCGGATCTTCTACCAGCTGTTCCGGGACGAGGCCGCGTTCGCCGCGCACCGCCGCCAGCCGCACCTGCAGCGCTTCCTGGCCGAGTCGCGCACCCACGTGATCGCCACGAACGTGATCGAGCTGAAGCTCGGGCCCGCCAAGGTGCCGCTCCCGGCGCCGGAGTTCCCCGGGAGGTGACATGGCGCCCGACATCATGATCACGCTGCTCGGCAAGCCCGGCTGCCACCTGTGCGAGGACGCCCGCGCGGTGATCGAGCGCGTCGCCCGCGACCTCGACGTGCCGTGGGAGGAGCGCGACATCACGCGGTCCGAGCAGGACACCGAGCAGTACTGGGAGCAGATCCCCGTCACACTGATCAACGGCGTCCAGCACGACTTCTGGCGCGTCGACGAGGACCGCCTGCGCGCGGCCATCGCGGACCTGCGCTAGCCGCCCGCACCGGACCGTCCCTCCGCCACCGGCCATGCCGCCTGCCAGGGCATGTCCGGTTGGTCACACCCGGCTGCTTCCCAGCGCTTCGCCCGTATGCTGAAAAGCCCCTGATGGACGCCTTTCCGGGGCATCATCCGGAGCGCGGGCGGTCCGCCGAACCGGGGGGCGACTTTGTGCGCGTATTCACAAGGGCTTAGCCTGGGGGACACACCGTCGAGCCGAAGAGCAGGCCGTGACACCTCGACAGAACCGCCACCGCGACCGCGCGGGCCGCGGCATCCCCGAAGCCACCGTGGCGCGGCTCCCGGTCTACCTGCGGGCCCTCACCGGGCTCCAGGAGCGCGGCGTCGCGACCGTCTCCTCCGAGGAGCTCGCGGCCGCGGCCGGCGTCAACTCGGCCAAGCTCCGCAAGGACCTGTCCCACCTCGGCTCCTACGGGACCCGAGGCGTCGGCTACGAGGTGGAGTACCTCGTCTACCAGATCTCCCGCGAGCTCGGCCTCACCCAGGACTGGGTCGTCGCCATCATCGGCGTCGGCAACCTCGGCCGGGCCCTGGCCGGGTACGGCGGTTTCGCGTCCCGCGGCTTCCGCGTGGCGGGCCTGCTCGACGCCGACGAGTCCATCGTCGGCCAGGAGATCTCCGGCATGACGGTGGAGCACACCGACCGCCTGGAGGACATGATCGCCGGGCACGGGGTGTCCATCGCCGTGATCGCGACCCCGGCCGGCGCCGCCCAGGGGGTGTGCGACCGCGTGGTGGCCGCCGGCGTGACGAGCGTTCTGAACTTCGCCCCCGTGGTGCTGTCGGTGCCCGACGGAGTGGACGTGCGCAAGGTCGATCTGTCCATCGAGCTGCAGATTCTCGCGTTCCACGAGCAGCGCAAGGCGGGCGGGCCGGACGGCTCGGCCCCGCTGGCGTCCGCCGAGGCGCCGGCCGGCGCTGCGCAGTACGTGGAAACGGTGGAAGCATGAGGGGGACAAACCGGAGGGCGTGGAGGATCGCCCCCTTTCGAACGACGGCCATGAGTGGAGCGGACCAGGGGGCAGTGGACGGCCCCTTCTCGGCAGGAGCTCGCACGGCGCGGGTGGGCGGAGACTCGGAAGATGCTGGAGACGGCAAATGAGCATTCTGGTCGTAGGCCTCAGCCACCGGAGCGCGCCCGTGGCGGTGCTGGAGCGGGCCGCGGTCGCCGGTGACGATCTCGTCAAGTTGCTGCACGCCGTGCACGCCTCCCCGAACGTCGCCGAGGCGGCCATCGTCTCGACCTGCAACCGGGTCGAGATCTACGCGGTCGTCGGCAAGTTCCACGGCGGCGTCTCGGCGATCTCGGAGCTGCTGGCCCTGCACTCCGGCGTCCCGATGGACGACCTGTCGCGGCACCTGTACGTCCACTACGAGGAGCGGGCCGTCCAGCACGTGTTCGCGGTGGCGTGCGGGCTGGAGTCGATGGTCGTCGGCGAGGGGCAGATCCTCGGGCAGATCCGGCAGGCGTTCCGGCTGGCCCAGGAGGAGGGCACGCTCGGCCGCGACCTGCACGACGTCCTGCAGCAGTCGCTGCGGGTCGGCAAGCGCGCCCACCACGAGACGGGGATCGACAAGGCCGGCGCGTCGCTGGTCAGCGTGGGCCTGGACGTCGCCGCCCGGCACCTCGGCCCCCTCCGGGACGCCCGCGCGCTGGTGGTCGGCGCCGGTTCGATGAGCTCGCTGGCCGCCGCGACGCTGAGCCGCGCCGGGGCGCGCGAGATCGTGGTCGCCAACCGGACCCCCGCGCGGGCCGTACGCCTCGCCGAGTCGCTGGACGTCCCGTCCCGCGCGATCGAGCTGGCCGAGCTGGACGCGGCCCTCGCCGAGGCGGACCTCGTGGTGTCGTGCACCGGCGCCAGCGGGCTGGTGATCACTGCCGAGCAGCTGGCGGCCCAGGGGATCGGGGCGGACGGCCGGCGACGCTTCCTCCTCGACCTGGCGCTCCCGCACGACGTGGACCGCGAGGTCCGGACCCTGCCGGACGTCGAGCTGGCCGGCCTGGACGACCTGCGGACCGCGCAGGAGGCCGCGCGGGCCATCGGCCCGGAGGCGGTCGAGGCCGCGCGGCGGATCGTGTGCACGGAGGTCGAGGCGTTCCTCGGCGCCGCCCGCGCCGCCGCCGTCGCGCCCACCGTCGTCGCGCTGCGCAGCAAGGCGGCCGGGGTGGTGGAGGCCGAGCTGACCCGGCTGAGCGGGCGGCTGCCGGAGATGGACGTCCGGGCCCGCTATGAGATCGAGCAGACCGTGCGGCGCGTGGTGGACAAGCTCCTGCACGCGCCGACCGTCAAGGTCAAGGAGCTGGCGGCGGCGCCGGGCGGCGACTCCTACGCCGACGCGCTGCGCGAGCTGTTCGACCTGGACCCGAAGGCCCCCGAGGCGGTGGCCCGCGCGGACATGGGAGACGCCGACGTCCGCGACGGCGCCGCCTGGGATCCGAGCCCGGAGTGCGTGGAGGCCGACTGCGTCAGCCCCGCGTCCGGGCCGGGGCAGGACGCGTTGTCCGGCACCGCTTCCGCGGCGATGTCCGACGCCGTGTCCGAGGCGATGTCCGACGCCGTGTCCGAGGCGATGTCCGACGCCGTGTCCGCGGCGATGTCCGGCGCCGCCTCCGCGGCGATGTCCGGCGCCGCCTCCGCGGCGATGTCCGGCACCGCCTCCGCGGCGATGTCCGAGCCGCCGTCGGACGGCGTGAACGTCGAGACGGTGAACGCGCGGGCCGCGAGCGTGCGGGCGGTCAGCGCCCGCCACGCCGTCCCGGCGCACGAAGGAGACGAAGCGTGAGTACCGGGAGCAGGGGCCCGCTCCGGCTGGGCACCCGCAAGAGCCTGATGGCGACGACCCAGTCGCAGGGCGTCGCCGACGCGTTGTCGCGGCTCACGGGGCATGCGGTGGAGCTTGTCGGGGTAACGACGCAAGGTGATGTCTCCAAGGCCCTGCTCGCCCAGATCGGCGGGACGGGTGTGTTCGTCAACGCGCTCCGCGACAGGGTGCTGTCCGGCGAGGTGGACTTCGCGGTGCACTCGCTGAAGGACCTGCCGACGTCCGAGACGCCCGGGATCGTCCTCGCGGCCACCCCGGCCCGCGACGACGCGCGCGACGCCCTGTGCGGCCCCGCGAAGCTCGCCGACCTGCCGCGCGGCGCCCGGATCGGCACCGGCTCGCCGCGCCGCGTCGCGCAGCTGCGCGCGCTCCGCCCGGATCTGGAGATCATCCCCATCCGCGGCAACGCCGACACCCGGCTGCGCAAGGTCACCGACGGCGAGCTGGACGCCGTGGTCCTGGCGCACGCGGGCCTGAAGAGGATCGGCCGGCTGGACGCGGTGAGCGAGGTCTTCGACCCCGACCAGATGCTGCCCGCCCCGGGGCAGGGTTCGCTCGCGCTCGAATGTCGCGCCGACCGCGACGATCTGCGCGCCCTGCTCGGGACGATCGACGACGCCCCGACCAGGCGCGCCGTCACCGCCGAGCGGACGGTGCTGGCGGTGCTGGAGGCGGGCTGCTCCGCGCCCGTGGGAACATACGCTGCCGAAGTAGATGAAAAGCTGCATCTGACGGCGACCGTCGCGGCGTACGACGGCAGCCGGCAGGTGCGGCTGTCCGCAAGCGGCCACCCGGACGCCGCGGAGCAGCTCGGACGCGATCTCGCGGACCGGCTGCTCGCGCAGGGGGCCGACCAGTTGATGGGGGAACGCGAGTGAGCCCCGCCGCGAAGAGCGCCACGCCGAAGACGACCGCCGACCAGACTTCCGCCGACCAGACCACCGCCGACGAGACCACCGCCGACGAGACCACCGCCGAGACGACCACCGCCGACACGACAGTCCCGCCCGCGAAGACCGGCGGGCCCGCGAAGAGCGCGGCTCCGGCCGCGCCGCGCCGGACGGCCGGGCCGGGGACGGTCGCGATCGTCGGGATGGGGCCGGGCGACCCCGGCCTGCTGACCCTGCGCGCCGCCGCCGAGCTGGAGCGCGCCGACACCGTCGTCGTGAGCCGCGCCCACTGCCCGGCCGAGATCCTGACCCACTGCCGCCCGGACGCCGAGATCCTCGACACGGCGGACGGCGACCCGGTGAAGCTCGCCGCGCGGGCCGCCAAGGCGGGGCGCCGGGTCGTCCGGCTGTTCCGCGGCGACCCGGGGGTGGCCTGCAACTACGCCGCCGAGGGCGGTGCGCTGGCCAAGGCGGGCGTCCCGTTCGAGGTGGTGCCGGGCGTGTCCTCGGTGACCGCCGTGCCCGGGTACGCGGGGATCCCGCTGACCGACGCCGCGAACCGCGAGATCCGCGTCGTCGACGCCTCCGAGGGCGGCGTCGACTGGGAGCGGTTCGCCGCCCCCGACGCCACCCTGGTCGTCCTCGGCGCCGAGGGCGCGGTCGCCGAGGTCGCCAAGGGCCTGGTCGCGGCGGGACGGCCGGACTCCACCCCGGCCGCGATGACGAGCCTCGGCACCACCACCGAGCAGGAGACCGTCGTCTCCACGCTGAGCAGGCTGGCGTCCGACACCAAGGGCATGGAGGCGCCCGCCCTGATCATCGTCGGGGACGTGGTGAACTGGCGCGACAGGCTGTCCTGGTTCGAGACCAAGCCGCTGTTCGGCTGGCGGGTCCTCGTGCCGCGCACCAAGGAGCAGGCCGCCTCCCTGTCGGACCAGCTCCGCGGGTACGGGGCCGTCCCGGACGAGGTCCCGACGATCTCCGTCGAGCCGCCGCGCACGCCCCAGCAGATGGAGCGGGCCGTGAAGGGCCTGGTCACCGGCCGGTACGAGTGGGTGGTGTTCACCTCCACGAACGCGGTGAAGGCGATCCGGGAGAAGTTCACCGACTACGGCCTGGACGCCCGCGCGTTCGCCGGGCTGAAGGTCGCCGCCGTCGGCGAGCAGACCGCCGCCGCGCTGGTGGAGTTCGGCGTCCACCCGGACCTGACCCCGTCCGGCGAGCAGTCCGGCGAGGGCCTGGCCGAGGAGTGGCCGCCCTACGACGAGGACCTCGACCCCATCAACCGGGTCCTGCTGCCGCGCGCCGACATCGCCACCGACGTGCTCATCGCCCGGCTCACCGAGCTCGGCTGGGAGTGCGAGGACGTGACCGCCTACCGGACGGTCCGGGCCGCGCCGCCGCCCGCGCCGATCCGCGAGGCGATCAAGGGCGGCGGGTTCGACGCCGTGCTGTTCACCTCGTCCTCCACGGTGAAGAACCTGATCGGGATCGCGGGCAAGCCCCACAACGTGACCGTGATCGCCGTGATCGGGCCGCAGACCGCCAAGACGGCCGAGGAGTACGGGCTGCGCGTCGACGTCATGGCGGAGAAGCCGTCGGTATCGGCTCTCGCGGAGGCGCTCGCCGAGTACGGTGCCAAGCGGAGGGCGGCCCAGATCGAGGCGGGGGACCCCCTCCGCAAGCCCAGCCAGATGCGCCGGGGCGCCCGTCGCCGGAAGTAGGCCCCGGCAAGCCGAGACACAAGAGGGATCATGTCTGCACAGTTCCCCGCCGCACGCCCGCGGCGGTTGCGGCGCACGCCCGCCCTGCGGCGGCTCGTCGCCGAGACCCGGCTCAGCCCCGCAGAGCTGGTGCTGCCCGTGTTCGTCAAGGAGGGCATCTCCGAGGCGCAGCCGGTCGCGTCCATGCCGGGCGTGTTCCAGCACACCCGCGACAGCCTGCGCAAGGCCGCGCACGAGGCGGCCGAGGCCGGCGTCGGCGGCCTCATCCTGTTCGGCGTTCCGGCCGTGAAGGACGGAGCGGGCTCCGCCGCCGACGACCCGGACGGCATCGTCCAGCAGGCGCTGCGCGACCTGAGGTCAGACCTGGGCGACGCGATCGTGGTCATGACCGACCTGTGCCTGGACGAGTACACCGACCACGGGCACTGCGGCGTCCTCACCGCGTCCGGGGAGATCGACAACGACGCCACGCTGGAGCGGTACGCCTCCATCGCCCTCGCCCAGGCCGAGGCGGGCTCGGCGGTCCTCGGCCCGTCCGGGATGATGGACGGCCAGGTCGGTGCGATCCGCGAGGCCCTGGACGGTGCGGGCCACTCCGACATCGCGATCATGGGGTACTCGGTGAAGTACGCCTCCGCCTACTACGGCCCGTTCCGCGAGGCCGCCGAGTGCGCCCCGCGGTTCGGCGACCGGGCCACCCACCAGCAGGACCCGGCCAACGCCGACGAGTCGCTCCGCGAGGTCTTCCTCGACCTCGACGAGGGCGCCGACATGGTCATGGTCAAGCCCGCGGGCGCCTACCTCGACATCGTGCGCCGCGTCCGCGACGCCGTCGACGTCCCCGTGGTCGCCTACCAGGTGAGCGGCGAGTACGCGATGATCGAGGCCGCCGCCGAGAAGGGCTGGATCGACCGCGAGCGCACGATCATGGAGTCGCTGGTGTCGATCCGCCGCGCCGGCGCCGACATCGTCCTCACCTACTGGGCCACCGAGGTCGCCCGCCGACTGGCCTAGTTCACCCTTCGACCACCTCCCCTCTAGTCACTTAGGGTCGTATTACCGGGGTTGCCGTGTCCGGAGTTCGTCCCGGCGGGCATCATCGTCAACCAGGAACCCACGTGCGACCTTGGGTATTGGGGGGCGGAGATGCTGGCGGTCTCGGGGAGCAGGCGACAGCGGGCGGCGCGCGACCGGGTGGCCGCGGCGGCGCGGGAGTACGCCGATCTGGGGTGGCCCTGCTATCCCGGGGCCCACCCCCCGGCGGGCGGCGACCGGGCGTGTTCGTGCGACCGGCTCGGCTGTCCCGACCCGGGCGCGCATCCGGTGTCGGCCGCCTGGGCGCACCTGGCGAGCGTCGACGCGGCCGTGATCAAACGCTGGTGGGCCGAGCGGCCGCAGGCCAACATCATCCTGCCGACGGGCCGGGTGTTCGACGTGTTCGACGTACCGGCCGCGGCCGGGACCATCGCCCTCGACCGGATCGAACGGGACGACCTCCCCGTCGGTCCGGTCGCGTCTTTCGGGGGCGACCGGCACCTGTTCTTCGTCGCCACGCGCGGCGCGCCCGTCGACGAGGACGAGTGGTGGTCCTGCCAGCTGGACTGCTCGCCGGAGGACGTCGCCGAGACGCCGGGCATGCGGTGGCACTGCCGCGACAGCTACGTCGTCGCGCCGCCGTCCGTCCTGCCGAACGGGCGCGAGGCGGCCTGGCTGCGCCCGCCGTCCCGCGGCCCGTTGCCCGACCCGCTGCGCCTCCTGGAGGTGCTCTCGGACGCCTGCGAGGGCGCCTAGCCGCTCATGCGGATGCCTCCGGCGAGCAGGGCGCCCCTCAGCGGGGCGCCTTGATGGGGGCCTTGCGGCCCCAGCCGCTGTAGGAGCCGCGCTGCATCTGGTTGCGGCCCTTCTCGGGCCCGGCGCGCACCCAGAACTTCACGGGGCGGTAGCCGGCGTCGAGCTTGACGGCGAACGCGATCTGCTGCGCGCCCGTGGCCTGCGCCATCTGCGCGTACAGCGGTCCGACGCCGGGCGCCTGCGCCAGCTTCGCGGCGGGCGCCTCGCCCTCGTAGACCGCTCCAGATCTGCTGAGCTTCGTCGCCGACCGCAGCAGCGTCGTCAGGTTCGCGACCGAGCCGCCCTGGCGCACCTGGTCGCCGGCGGCCGGGTAGCCGCGGCCTCCGAGCGGCGACTGCCGCCACTTCTTGCCGGCGCGGACGTACAGCCGGTCCTGGACGATGACGGCCCGGACCGGCTTGCGCGCCGCGCCCGTGCCCGCCAGCGTCAGGGTGTAGGACGGCGCCGCGCCCTGCACCAGCCCGATCGTCCCCTGGCCGGTGACGGGGAAGCCGCAGCAGCCGGCCTGGCGGTAGCTGAACGCGGCGCCGGGCGTCCTGGCGACGGCCTGGTCGATGCGGGCGACGAGCGGCGCGGGGTCGACGCCGCCGACCGGCAGCGTCGGCTGCGGGCTGCTGCTCTGCGCGGGCGTCGGCTCGGGCGGCTGCTTGTCACCGCCGAGCGAGGTGCCGTCCTTGAGCAGGACCGCCGCGCCCGCCCCGGCGGCGACGAGCACGACGGCGACGGCGGCGACCACCCAGCGCGTCCGGGACCGCCCGCCGCTCTTCGGCCCGGCGACGACCGGCGTGCGGCCGCTGCTGCGGGACGGCTTCGCCTTCGGCGGCTCGGGCCGCTGCGCGGCCTGCGCGGCGAGCTCGGTGACGCGGCCGCGGCCCTGCGCCTCCCAGGACGGCCCGTAGGCGGAGACGGCGGCGTCCTCCAGCGCGCCGAGGAAGTCGGCGGCGGACTTCGGGCGCTTCTCCGGCTCCTTGGCCAGGCCCTGGTGGATCAGGTCGCGCAGCGGCCCCGGAACCTCCTCGGCGGGGATCGGCGCCTCGCGGTGCTGCCGCGCCATGTTGCGGCCCGCGTACGGGGGCCGCCCGGTGAGGCACTCGTAGAAGATCGCGGTGGCGGCGTACAGGTCGGCGGCGACGGTGGCGGGCGCGCCGTCCCACAGCTCGGGGGCCGCGTACGGCGGGCCGTGCTGCGCCTCGGTGCCCGGGGGCGCCGTCGCGAAGTCGGCGAGGCGGGCGTTGCCCTCGGCGTCGACCAGGATGTTCGCGGGGCGCATCGAGCCGTGGACGAGATCGTGCTCGTGCGCGGCGGCGAGGCCGAGGAGCGTTCCGCCCAGCATCGACAGCGCCGCGAGGGGACCGCTCGGGCCCTGCGCGGCGAGCATCCGCCGCAGGCTCACGCCCTCGACGTGCTGCATCACGATCGCGGCGCCGTCGGCGTTCTCCACGAAGTCGTAGAGGTCGACCACGTTCGGGTCTTCCAGTTGGGACAGGCCTCGTGCCGCCACGCGGTAGCGCGCGAGAAACGCCTCGTCGGCGCCGAGCGCCGTGTCGAGGTATTTGATCGCGACCCGCGTGCCGGTCATGTCGTCGACCGCCAGCACTACCCGGCCCGAGGCTCCGCCGCCCAGTTCGCGTTCGTGGGTGAACCCCGGGACCGTCCAGCCGTTGACCACGGTGAAAGCCATCCCTCCGATGTCGTACTTGGTGGAATATCGGCCCATACGCCACCGGGTCAAGGCAAGTCGCCGAACTGCAACTGAGAGACTGCAACCGTGACTGACTTCGATCGCTCCCGGCAGTTGTTCGACCGTTCCGCCGCCGTTGTTCCCGGCGGCGTCAACTCCCCGGTCCGGGCCTTCGGCGCCGTAGGCGGGACGCCCCGTTTCATGGCGTCCGGGCGTGGTCCGTACCTTACCGACGTCGACGGGACCACATACGTCGACCTCGTATGCTCGTGGGGCCCAATGATCCTCGGGCACGCGCATCCGGCCGTGGTGGAGGCGGTCCGGGACGCGGCCGGGCGCGGCACGTCCTACGGCGCGCCGACCGAGGGCGAGGTGGAGCTCGCCGAGGAGATCGTGTCCCGCACGGCGGCGGCCAAGGTCCGGCTGGTCAACTCGGGGACCGAGGCGACGATGTCGGCGATCCGGCTGGCCCGCGGGTTCACCGGCCGCACCAAGATCATGAAGTTCGCGGGCTGCTACCACGGCCACGTCGACTCGCTGCTCGCCGCGGCGGGCTCCGGCGTCGCCACGTTCGGGCTCCCCGACACGCCGGGCGTGACCGGCGCGACCACGGCCGACACGCTGATCCTCCCCTACAACGACGTCACGGCCGTGGAGACGGCCTTCCACGACCACGGCAACGACGTCGCCTGCGTGATCACCGAGGCGGTGCCGTGCAACATGGGCGTGGTCCCGCCGCTGGCCGGGTTCAACGCGCTGCTCAAGCGGCTGTGCGAGCGCTACGGGGCGCTGCTGGTGATCGACGAGGTGCTCACCGGGTTCCGGGCGTCGCGGTCCGGATGGTTCGGGATCGAGGGCGTGCCGGGCGACCTGATGACCTTCGGCAAGGTGATGGGCGGCGGGCTGCCCGCCGCCGCGTTCGGCGGGCGCGCCGACGTCATGGACCACCTCGCCCCCGCCGGGCCCGTCTACCAGGCCGGGACCCTGTCGGGGAACCCGCTGGCCACCGCCGCCGGGCTCGCCACGCTGCGCGGCGCGACGGACGAGGTGTACGCCGCGATCGACCGCTCGGCGCAGATCGTGTCCAAGGCCGCGTCCGAGGCGCTGGAGCGCGAGGGCGTCCCGCACTCGCTGCAGAACGCCGGGAACCTCTTCTCGATCTTTTTCACCGACGGCGTGGTGGGCGACTTCGCCGCGGCGCAGCGCCAGGACCCCAAGGCGTACGCCGCCTTCTTCCACGCCGCCCTGGAGCGCGGGGTGTACCTGCCGCCCTCGGCGTACGAGGTGTGGTTCCTGTCGGCCGCGCACGACGACGAGGCTCTGGAACGCGTCCTGGAGGCCCTTCCGCACGCCGCACGCGCCGCCGCCCGAGCGGCGGGGTCCTGAGGGGCGGAACGGCGCCCTAGAACGGCAGGCGGCGGAGAGACTTCAAGGCGGCGACGACCGATTCGCGGCGCGGTGCGTGCAGGGGAGCGCGCACCGCGGGGTCGTCGATCAGCCCCTCGTCGGCCAGGCATGCCTTGAGGACGGCCGGGGACGGCTCGCTGAACAGCGCCTCCGCCATCGGCAGCAGGGCGTTGTGAAACGTCAGCGCGCGCGCCGCGTTCCCCTCCCGCGTGGCTCGCGCCATGGCGGTGTAGGCGGCCGGGGCGAGGCACGCGCACGCGGCGACGCCGCCCGCCGCGCCGAGCTGGAGCATGGGGTAGATGCAGGCGTCGTCCCCGGACAGGATCGCCTTGCCGGGGTTGGCCGCCAGCATGGCGAGGGTGTCCTGGTCGATGGCGCCCGCGCAGTGCTTCAGGCCGGCGACGCAGTCGAGCGAGAGGATCGCGAGGAGGGCGTCGGCGGACAGGGGCTTCGCCGTCCGGTACGGCACGTTGTACGGGATCAGCGGGACGTCCACGGCCGCGCCGACGGCGGCGAAGTGGTCGATCACGCCCTCCTCCGACGGCCGCAGGTAGTAGGGGACGACGACGAGCAGCGCGTCGGCGAGCGGGGCGCGCTCGCGGGCCTGCCGGATCGAGTCCTCGGTGCCCATCGTCCCGGCGCCCACCGTCAGCGGCGTCCCGTGCTCGATCGAGACGGCCCGGCACACCTCCAGCACCGTCCGCTGCTCGGCGGCGCTCAGCAGCGCGGCCTCGCCGGTGGTGCCGAGCGCGACCAGGCCGTCCGCGCCGTTCTCCAGGCAGTGGCGGGCGAGGCGTTCGAGGGACTTGGCGTCCACCTCGCCGGAGCCGGTGAACGGCGTGACGAGCGACGCGTGGATTCCGTGCATGGATCTCACCTCGTTCGGGCGGCCGGCGCGGAGGGCGCGGGCGGCGCGGGTGGTGCGGGTGGTGCGGGGACGCTCCGGGTGCGGGACCGCGGCCGGACGCTGCCGGCGGCGACCCCCGCGATGATCAGGGCGGCGCCGGCGAGCCGGACCGCGTCCACGTGCTCGCCCAGCAGCAGGGCCGCCGAGACGAGCCCGAACGGCGGGACGAGCAGCGAGTACATGGCGACCGTGCCGACCTCGTAGCGGCGGATCAGCCACGCCCATCCGCCGAAGCAGAACAGCGTGGCGACGTAGGCGATGAACGCCAGCGAGGCCACCCCGGCGAACGAGAGGTGGTGCGCCGCCTCCGGCAGGGCCCCCGGCCCCTCGAAGATCAGCGACAGGGCGAGCAGGGGGAGCGGCGGCACCAGCGACATCCACACCATGAAAGCGAACGCGTCGACCGGCTCCCCGGTGGACTGGTTCATCCCCCGCATGGCGACGTTCGCCAGACCCCAGGCGGCGGCGCCGCCGAGGCAGACCAGGAACGCCCCCACCGGGCTTCCGCCCTCGCCCTGCGCGACGCCGAGCAGCGTGATGCCGGCGAACGCGACGACCATCCCGGCGATCTGGCGGCTCCCGACGCGCTCGCCCAGCAGCACGCCCGCGAACAGCGCCGTGAAGACCGCCTGCACCTGGAGCACGACCGACGCCAGGCCGGCGGGCATGCCCATGTTCATGCCGAGGAACAGCAGGCCGAACTGCCCCACGCCGAGCGGGACGCCGACCAGGACGAACCAGCGCGCGGCGACCGGCGGGCGGCGGACGAGGAAGACCGCGGGCACCGCCGCGGCGGTGAACCGCAGCGCTGCCATCAGCAGCGGCGGGAAGTCGTCCAGGGCCACCTTGATGGGCACGAAGTTGAAGCCCCACAGCGCGGCGATCAGGGTGGCCAGCAGGACGTGGCGCGATCTCATGCCTCGATCGTGAGGAAACACTTGCTTTAGGACAAGCGAGAACTTCTTGACACCTCGTTTTAGTATTGCTTCATGCTTGATCTGGAACGGCTGCGGGCCCTGCACTCGGTCGCGACGTACGGCTCGGTCAGCGCCGCCGCGGACGTCCTCCACGTCACCACGTCCGCCGTGTCCCAGCAGCTGGCGAAGCTGGAGCGGGAGACCGGGCAGAAGCTCCTGGAGCGCAACGGCCGCGGCGTCCGCCTCACCGACGCCGCCGAGCTGCTCGTCGCGCACGCCGAGCGGATCCTGTCGCTCGTCGAGCAGGCGCAGGCCGACCTGGAGGCGCACCGCGGCTCCGTCGTGGGCCAGCTCACCGTCGCCTCGTTCCCGACCGCGATCCGCGGGCTGATGCCCGCCGCGCTGCGCGCCCTGCGCGCCGACCACCCCGATCTGCGCGTCCTGCTCCGCGAGGAGGACCCCATGCGCAGCATGCCGCTCGTCCAGCGCGGAGACCTCGACATGGCCGTCGTCCAGGACTGGAACAACGAGCCGCTCCCGCTCCCCGAGGGCCTGCACAAGGGCGTCATCTGCGAGGACGTCGCGGACGCGGCGCTGCCCGCGGGCCACGAGCTGGCCGGGCGCGACACGATCGACCTCAAGGAGCTCGCCGGGGACCCGTGGATCAGTTCCTCGCCCGACAGCATCTGCTGCGACTGGCTGCTGCGCACGCTGCGCGCGATCGACAGCGAACCGAGGATCGACCACATGGCCTACGAGTTCGCCACCCAGCTCTCCCTGGTCGCCGCCGGGCTCGGCAACGTCATCCTGCCCCGCCTCGGCCGCTGCGACGTCCCGCCGGGCGTCGCGATCGTCCCGCTCTCGGCCCCGCTGTCGCGCCGCGTCTACGCTGTCTGGCGCGAGGAGGCGGCCCGCCGCCCCGCGATCCGCGCCGCCGTGACCGCCCTGCGCGCCGCCGTCCCGGCCGGTGGCGGGGAGGAGGCGGCGGCGCGGGTAATCTGACGACGCCATGACTGACACGACGATCGTTCACCTCCTGCGGCACGGCGAGGTGCACAACCCCGAGCGCATCCTCTACGGGCGGCTGCCCGGTTACCGCCTCAGCGAGGACGGCGTCCTCATGGCGAAGGCCGCCTCCCGGTGGTTCGCCGACAGGGACGTCACCGCGCTGTTCTCCTCGCCCATGCAGCGGGCGCTGGAGACGGCCGCGCCGCTGGCCGACGCGCTCGGCCTGCCCGTCACGGTGGACGACCGCCTGATCGAGGCCGGCAACCACTTCGAGGGGCTCACGTTCGGGGTGGGGACCGGCTCGCTGCGCCGCCCCGAGCACTGGCGCCACCTCGTCAACCCGTTCCGGCCGTCCTGGGGCGAGCCGTACAAGCTGCTCGTCGCCCGGATGCGCGGCGCCGTCATCAGGGCCCGGGAGACGGCCCGCGGTCACGAGGCCGTCTGCGTCAGCCACCAGTTGCCGATCTGGATCCTGCGGCTGCACGCCGAGCACCGCCGGCTCTGGCACCATCCGGCCCGCCGGGAGTGCTCGCTCGCCAGCCTCACGAGCCTGACCTTCGAGGGCAGCCGGCTGGTGGAGGTCGCCTACCACGAGCCCGCCGCCGGGATCGCGACGGGCCCCGATGTCGCGGGCGCCTGACCGCACCGCTAAGTTTGTACTACATCCTGTAGTACTCCGCGTCCTGTACTGAACGCCCTGTCGCACCGAGGAGGGGCACGTGTACCCCCGCCGCATCTCACCCTCGCGCGCTCCCTTCCGCGCGGGCGCCGCCGTCGCGCTCTGCGGCCTGCTCGCGGGCTGCGCCGGCACCGGCGCAGCGGACGGCGGGCCCGACGGCGGCGACAACCGCTTCATCTCCGGCGACGGCAACGTCACCGAGTACAAGGCGGCGCAGCGCAAGAGCCTCGCGAACGTCACCGGGGAACGGCTCGACGGCGCGTCCTTCAAGCTGGCCGACCTCAGGGGCAAGGTCGTCGTCGTCAACTTCTGGGCGTCGTGGTGCGCGCCCTGCCGGGGCGAGGCGCCGTCCCTCCAGCACGTCTACGACGGGAAGAAGGCGCAGGGGGTGGAGTTCCTCGGCGTCAACTTCAAGGACTCCAAGCCCAACGCGCAGGCGTTCGAGCGCAAGTTCAAGGTCACCTACCCGAGCCTCTTCGACACCGACGGCCGCGTCACGCTGGCCTTTCGGGAGGTCCCGCCGAGCGCGATCCCGAGCACGCTCGTCCTGGACCGGCAGGGCCGCGTCGCCGCCCGCATCATCGGCGCGACGACGTTCACCAAGCTGGACCCCCTGGTCGGCAAGGTCCTCGCGGAGAAGTGAGCTCCCTGGACGAGACGGTCGTGAGCGGGTCGCTGGTGGCGGCGGCGCCGCTCGCGGCCCTCGCCGGTCTCGTCTCGTTCGCCTCGCCGTGCGTCCTGCCGCTCGTGCCGGGCTACCTGTCGTACGTGACGGGCATGACCGGCGCCGATCTCGCCGAGCAGCGGCGGGGGCGGCTCCTCGCCGGGGTCCTGCTGTTCGTCGCCGGGTTCAGCGTCGTCTTCGTCAGCTACGGCGCGGTCTTCGGCGGGCTCGGACGGTGGCTGCTGGAGTACCAGGACACCATCACCCGCGTCCTCGGCGTCATCACGATCGTGTTCGGCCTGGCGTTCATGGGCTTCGTCCCCGGGCTCCAGCGGACGGTGAGGTCCGGGCGCCTCCCGGCGGCCGGGCTCGCCGGGGCGCCGCTCCTCGGCGTCCTGTTCGGGCTGGGCTGGACGCCGTGCATCGGCCCGACGCTCGGCGCGGTGCAGGGGCTGGCGATCAGCGAGGCCAGCGCCGGGCGGGGCGCGCTGCTGTCGCTGGCGTACTGCGCGGGCCTCGGGCTGCCGTTCGTGGCCACCGCGATCGCCTACCGTAGGGCACTCGGCGCGTTCGGCGCCGTGAAGCGCCACTACCCCCTGGTCATGCGGATCGGCGGGGGGATGCTCGTCCTCATAGGGGTGCTGCTCGTGAGCGGCCTGTGGGGTGACCTGACCATCGAGCTGAGGTCGTGGATCAGCGGCTTCGAACCGGTGATGTGAGATGACTGACACCAACACCGACCACACCGGCACCGACCACACCGGCACCGACCACACCGGCACCGACCACACCGGCACCGACCACACCGGCACCGACCACACCGTGGACGACGCGGCGGAGACCGGCACCGAGGCGCCCGCCGCGCGGCAGGCGCCGCAGGAGGTGCCGCGCCCCTCCGGCATCGGCCCGCTCGGCTGGCTGCGGTGGGGCTGGCGGCAGCTCACCACCATGCGGACCGCGCTGATCCTGCTGTTCCTGGTGGCGCTCGGCGCGGTGCCGGGCTCGATCCTGCCGCAGCGGGGCCAGGCGCCCGAGAAGGTCGCCGCCTACCTGGAGAAGCACGAGACGCTCGGGCCCTGGCTCGACAGGGCCTCCATGTTCGACGTGTTCGCGGCCCCCTGGTTCGCGGCCATCTACATCCTGCTGTTCGTCTCGCTCGCCGGCTGCGTCGTCCCGCGCGCCGTCAAGCACTACAGGTCGATGCGGGCGCGCCCGCCGGCGGCCCCCCGCAACCTGGCGAGACTGCCGCAGTCGGCGACGTACGAGACCGGCGCCTCCCCGGAGGACGTCCTCGCCGAGGCCCGCACGGCGCTGCGCGCCCGCCGCTTCCGCGTGGACGTGTCCGGCGGCGCCGCCTCCGCCGAGAAGGGCTACCTGGGCGAGACGGGCAACCTGCTCTTCCACCTCGCGCTGCTGGCGCTGCTGTTCGCGCTCGGCCTCGGCAACCTGTTCGGCTACCGGGGCAACGTCCTGCTGACCGAGGGCAAGACGTTCGCCAACTCGCTCGGCCTCTACGACCAGTTCCAGCCCGGCCGCGCGTTCAGCGGCGGCGAGCTCGCCCCCTTCACGATCACGCTGGACGACTTCAGGGCCGAGTACGAGGCCAGGGGCGCCAAGCGGGGCCAGGCCACCGCGTTCAACGCCAAGATCCATTACCGGTCGAGCCCGGACGCCCCGAACAAGCCCTACGACCTGCAGATCAACCATCCGCTCAAGGTCGGCGGCGCGAAGGTGTACCTGCTCGGCCACGGGTACGCGCCGGTGTTCACCGTCCGGGACGCCAAGGGGAACGTCGCCTTCCAGGACTCGGTGCCGTTCCTGGAGATGGAGCCGCGGAACCTGACGTCCGAGGGCGTCATCAAGGCCCCCGACGCCGAACCCGACCAGCTCGCCTTCTACGCCATCCTGTGGCCGACCGCGGTGGCGAGCGAGGACGGCAAGCAGATCGTCTCGGCGTTCCCCGGGCCGCTGCGCCCGGTCGTCACGATCACCGCCTTCAAGGGCGACCTCGGCCTGGACTCCGGCAGCCCGCAGTCGGTCTACAAGCTGGAGGGCATCGGCAGGACGCTCCAGCCGGTCAAGGGCGGCCAGAAGCTGCTGGAGCCGGGGGAGTCCTTCGAACTGCCCGGCGACGCCGGCACGGTGACCTTCGACGGGCTCAAGGAGTGGACGAGCCTGTCGGTCAACCGCGACCCGGGCCGCATCCCCGCGCTGATCGCCGCCGTCCTCGCGGTGCTCGGCGTGGCGACCTCCTTCATGGTCCGCCGGCGCAGGGTGTGGGTCCGTGCGAGCGCCGCGGAGGGCGGGCGTACGGTTGTGGAGGTCGGCGGTCTCACGCTGGGGAACCCGACCTCGGAGTTCGACGACATCGTGACCGCGCTGCGCGGTCCGCAGGACGGGCCCGCTTCCGAGCCCGGCGAGACCCCCTCCGCCGACGGCCCCTCGGGTGCGGCGACCGAACCGAAGGAGTGACGAGGTGAGCAACGCCGACCTCGCGAACCTGAGCGACAAGCTCATGCTGACCACCGTGGTGATGTACATCATCGCGCTGGTCGCCTACGCCGCCGACATGGGCTTCGGCCGCCGCCGCGCGGTGGAGGCGGTCCCGGCGGAGAGCGGGGCGAAGGTGCTGGTGGGCGCCGCCGGGGCCGGCACCTCGGACACGGCCGGGGCCGGCACCTCGGACACGGCCGGTGACGACGCCTCCGCCGGGGCCGCGGGTGGGGGGGCCGAGCGCTCCCGGGTCGACTGGATCCGGCTCGCCGTCCTGCTGAACGTGCTCGGCTGGGGCGCGCAGCTCGGCGTCCTCGTGACCCGCGGGCTCGCCGCGAACCGGTGGCCGTGGGGGAACATGTACGAGTTCCTCACCGCCATCTCGTTCGCCGCGGTCACCGCGTTCCTGGTCGTGATGTTCCGCTACAAGGCGCGGTTCCTCGGCGCGTTCGTCATGGCCGCCGCGGTCGTCGCCCTCGGCGTCGCCAACATCTGGCTGTACGACTCGGTGGGCCCGGTCAGCCCGGCGCTGAACTCCTACTGGATCGCCATCCACGTGACCGCCGCGATCGTCGCGACCGGCGCGTTCACCGTCGCGGGCGCCGCGACGATCCTGTACCTGCTGAAGGAGCGGGCCGAGTCGCGCGGCGGGGTCGCGGCGGGCGGCGCGCTGTCGCGCGTCCCGTCGGTGGAGGCCCTGGACCGCCTGTCGATGCGGGTCACGATGTTCGCGTTCCCGATCTGGACGGCCGCGATCATCATGGGCGCCATCTGGGCCGACCAGGCGTGGGGCCGCTACTGGGGCTGGGACCCCAAGGAGATCTGGTCCTTCGTCACCTGGATCATCTACGCGGCCTACCTGCACGCCCGCGCCACCGCCGGCTGGAAGGGCCGCAAGGCCGCGATCCTGTCGCTCCTCGCGTTCGCCGCGCTGCTGTTCAACTTCTTCGGCGTGAACTACATGTTCTCCGGCCTGCACTCCTACGCCTGACGCGCGGCGCCGCGCCGCGGCCGCGTGACTCCACGGGATGACGGAGAGTCGGGTTCCGGCTTACCCTTCCTCAGGGACCCGGTCCAGCGGCGGTCGCCGCTCGATACCCCCGCGGGTCCGGCTGACAGAGGAGCCCGATGCGCTTCAAAGGCGTGCACCGCAAGCCCCGGGAGACGTTCCGCGGCGGACGGTTCCGCACGGACGCGGCCGGCGAAGAGGTCCCCTACGCGCCGTCCCCGCCCGACTCGGGGCAGGTGCGGCCGCGCAGCAACCAGCCGCGCGACCGGTTCGGCCGGTTCCGCAAGGCGGGCCGCGACGACGACTACGCGCTCGGGCCCGAACGCCCGGAGGCGGGCCCCGTCGACACGGCGGGCGGCCTGCGCGGGATGACCGGCCGGCTCGGGCGGCGCGGGCACGGCCGGCCGCGTTCGGGCGACTACTCCTGGAGCGACTTCGAACTGGAGGACGACCGGCCGCGCGTGGAGCCCCACCCGCCGGGCATGCCGCACGCCGCGGACGGCCGCCGCGACTGCGGCGTGCTGGAGGGGGTCCTGCACCGGCAGTGGGACGTCCTGGAGGGGCCGCCGCCGCCCGAGGTGATCGGGGCCGTGGAGAGCCTGGCGTCGCTCCCGGAGCCGCTGAAGGAGAAGCTGGCCGGCGGCCTCGACGGCATCTACGTCGGCCCCGGCGGCGTCCCCCAGCTCGACGACATGGGCCACCTGCGCGACCGGCCGCTGCCGTCGGGCCGCGCCACCTGGGACATCTGCGCCGGCGCCTACGGCGACCGCAAGATCGTCGTGGGGGACCGGCCGTCCCCGACGCCGGACGTGATGCTGCACGAGGTCGGGCACGCGCTCGACGACATCGACGGCGACGACGGCGAGTGGACCTCCGACAGCCCCGCCTTCCGGCAGCTGTACGAGGAGTGCCTGCCGTATCTGGCGAGCGAGTTCCACAAGCAGCCCGACGCGCTCGGCCGCCGCGAGTTCTTCGCCGACGCGTTCGCCGCGATCTCCTCCCGGCAGCGCCCCGCCCTGGTGGATATGCTCGCCGGCAACATCCGCACGGCCCTTGAGGTCATGCTCTTCTTCAACCGCAGGTACGGGATCTAGGACACCGAGATGACAGGCCGCGCGACGACAGACGGCGAAGGTGATCGACGATGTACGTGATCCGGCTTCCCGACGGCACGCTCCGGGTCCCCCACAGCGTTCTCGCCGACGGCGGCGAGCCCGGGCCCGAGGCGAGCGAGGGACGGATCATCGCCGACGCCTACGTCGAGATCGGCCCGGACGATCCCGACTACGACCGGTTGCTGAGCGAGTCGCTCACCGAGGAGGAACTGGCGGAACGGCGGCGCCGCTGGCGGGACGAGGACGCGGACCTGCTCCGCCGCTTCGAGGAATGGAAGGCGGGCGGCGCCGAAGAGTGAACACGGGGGAAACGAGCACCGGGGAGTGGGCGCGAATCGGTGGGCGTGGGTCCGAGCCCTGAGGGGCTGGTCTTGAAGAGTGAGCGGGGGCGGGGCGGGGAGCGCCCCGGCCGCCCGGCGAGGACTGCCTTCGGCCAAGGACTGCTTCGGCGGGCGGTCCGGGCGGCCCAGGACCGGGGTCCGGGCGATGGGCCCAGGTCAGTGGGCCGAATGCTCGGGGACGGGCTCCTCGCCGCGCAGCAGCGCGTGCACCTCGGACTCGCGGAAGCGCCGGTGGCCCCCCGGAGTGCGGATGCTGCTGATCCGGCCCGCGGCGGCCCACCGGGTGACCGTCTTCGGGTCGACCCGGAAGAGGGCGGCGACCTCTCCTGGAGTCAGCAGGCGCTCGCTCGTGCTTTCCACGTCTTCTCTCCCCCTTTGTCCCGCTCTCGGCGCGGGTGGACTGTTTAACAGTGTGGCGGGTCAAGACCGATTTCTCCCTTGTTTTCGGAAAAGATCACCGACCGTAGTCCGCCCAACAGCGGCGATGACGGACCGTGATTCCGGCATGGGTCACAGTGATCACCCTGACCCCCGCTGACCTGCCATGTCACGCCGCCGAGGCCCCGCGACCACCCGGGAGAAGTAGTCTCCGGGCATGTCCGACCTCGTATCGCCGCCGGAGATCGAACGGGCCGCCGAGCGCATCGCGGGCGTCGCCGTCCGGACGCCGCTCGTCCCGTTCTCCCGCGACCCCGCCCCGTCCGCCGCCGGCGCGCCCGCGCTGCTGGTGAAGGCCGAGTCGCTGCAGCCGATCGGCGCCTTCAAGCTGCGCGGCGCCTACTCCGCCGTCTCCTCCCTCGACCCGGCGGAGCGCGGGCGCGGCGTCGTCACGCACTCCAGCGGCAACCACGCGCAGGCCGTCGCCTACGCGGCCCGCGCGCTCGGGACCAGGGCCGTCCTGGTCATGCCGCACACCGCCCCGGGCGTGAAGGTCGACGCGTGCATCGCGCTCGGCGCCGAGGTCGTCTACGTGGAACCGACATCCCAGGCCCGCGCCGAGACCGCGGCCAAGCTCGCCGCCGCGCACGGCTTCGCCCTGGTCCCGCCCTACGACGACGCCCGGATCATCGCAGGCCAGGGCACCGCCGGGCTGGAGATCGTCCAGGACCGCCCGGACGTGGACGTCGTGCTCGTGCCGGTCGGCGGCGGCGGCCTGATCGCCGGTGTGTCCGCCGCGGTCAAGGCGCTGCGCCCGCAGGCCAAGGTCGTCGGCGTCGAGCCGGAGCTCGCCGCGGACGCCCGCGACTCGATGGCGGCGGGGCGCCCCGTCGAGTGGGCGGCGGAGGAGACCGGCCGCACCATCGCCGACGCGCTGCGCGTCCAGCGGGTCGGCGACCTGCCGTACGCGCACATGCGGGCCCACGTGGACGGCGTGGTCACGGTCACCGAGGACGAGATCCGGCAGGCGATGCGCCGCCTCGCCCGCGAGACCCGCCTCATCGCCGAGCCGGCGGGCGCCGTCGCCACCGCCGCCTACCTCTACCACCGCGCGGAGCTTCCCGAGGGACGCACGTACGTCTCGATCCTGTCCGGCGGCAACGTCGACCCGGCCCTCTTCCTGGACGTGTTGAGCCGACCCCGGGGAGAAGGCGGCCAGGACCGGGGATAACCTCGAAGGGCCATGCGTTCCGTCATCCTCTACACCCTGGCCCGGGCCGTGATCTTCGCGGTCACCGCGGGGGTGCTCGCCCTCTTCGGGGCCCGCGGTTTCCTGCTCCTGCTGCTGGCGCTGCTGATCAGCGGCGTCGTCAGCTACGTCCTGCTGTCCGCGCAGCGCGACCGCATGTCCGCCGTCGTCGTGCGGGGTGCGCGCTCGCAGCGCGAGAAGTTCGCGAGGTCGGTCGCCAAGGAGGACGCGCCCCGCGCGGAATGACGGGGAGCCCCTGCGCGGACTGACCCCCGCCCCCGCGCGCAGGGCCTCGCGCGGCCTAGGCTGGAGCCATGACCCGCGCTTCACTCGACAAGCAGCCCGCCGACGTCGCGGCGATGTTCGACGGCACCGCCGAGCGGTACGACCTGATGAACTCGCTGATGACCGGCGGCCAGGACCGGCGGTGGCGGCGGGAGGTCGTCCGGGCGCTGGAGGCGCGGCCGGGTGAGCGGGTCCTCGATCTCGCGGCGGGCACGGGGACGTCGTCGGTGCCGTTCGCCGAGGCGGGCGCCGACACGATCGCGTGCGACTTCTCGCTCGGCATGCTGCGCGTCGGGGTGCGCCGCCAGGCGGACGTCACGGGCCTGCGCTTCGTCGCGGGGGACGCGCTGCGGCTGCCCTTCGCGGACGGCTCCTTCGACGCCGTCACCATCTCCTTCGGGCTCCGCAACGTCGCCGACACCGGGCTCGCGCTGCGCGAGCTGCGCCGGGTCGCCAGACCCGGCGGACGGCTGGTGATCTGCGAGGTGAGCCACCCCCCGAACGCGCTGCTGGCGCTCGGCCACAAGGCGCACCTGCGCTGCGGGCTGCCGCTGCTGGCGCGGGTCAGCTCCAACCCCGACTCCTACCGCTACCTCGCCGAGTCGACGCTCGCCTGGCCCGACCAGGCGGGGCTGGCGCGGCTCATCCAGGACGCGGGATGGGGCGAGGTGCGCTGGCGCGACCTCACGTTCGGGGTGGTCGCCCTGCACCATGCCGTCAACCCGTCCGTCAAGCCTGCTTGACAGACGGCGGCCGGTGGTTCGGACCGGTCCAAACTTGGATCGGCCCAGAAGTACCCACCAGTCGTGATAAAGGAATAGACTCCCCACCGGATCCTTGTGAAGTACTTCACAAGCGAACGAGCGAAGAGGACCATCGTGACCGACTCCACCCGACACGCGGATGCCATCGTCGTCGGGGCGGGCCCCGCCGGATCGTCGACCGCCTATTGGCTCGCGCAGGCCGGCCTGGACGTCTTCCTGCTGGAGAAGGCCACCTTCCCGCGCGACAAGATCTGCGGCGACGGCCTCACGCCGCGGGCCGTCCGCGCCCTCATCGGCATGGGCGTCGACCTCAACGATCCCGGCTGGGGGCGCAACAAGGGCCTGCGCATCTACGGCGGCGGCGTCAAGGTCGAGCTGCCCTGGCCGGAGCTCGCGTCCTTCCCCGACTTCGGCCTCGTCCGCAAGCGCACCGACCTCGACCAGCTGCTCGCCGAGCACGCCGCCAAGGCCGGCGCGCAGCTCCTGCAGGGCTGCAACGTGACCGGCCCGATCGTCGACGAGCGCACCGACCGCATCACCGGCGTCACCGCCGAGTACGAGGGCGAGGAGATCGAGTTCCACGCGCCCCTGGTCGTCGCCGCCGACGGCAACTCGACCCGGCTGTCGCTCGCCATGGGGCTGCGGCGCCGCGAGGACCGCCCGATGGGAGTCGCGGTCCGCCGCTACTTCCAGACCCCGCGCCACGACGACGATTTCATGGAGGCGTGGCTGGAGCTGTGGGACGGCCAGCGCCTCCTTCCCGGCTACGGCTGGGTGTTCGGCGTCGGCGACGGGACGTCCAACGTCGGCCTCGGCCTGCTCAACACCAGCAAGGCGTTCCAGAACGTCGACTACCGCGGCATGCTCAAGCGCTGGTGTGCGCAGATGCCGGAGGACTGGCAGTTCGACGAGGAGCACGCGACCTCCAAGATCCGCGGCGCGGCGCTGCCGATGGGCTTCAACCGGCAGCCGCACTACACCCGCGGGATGCTGCTCGTCGGCGACGCCGGCGGCATGATCAACCCGTTCAACGGCGAGGGCATCGACTACGCCCTGGAGTCCGGCCGGCTGGCCGCCGACATCATGGTGCAGGCGCTCGCCCGCCGGACCCCCGCGCAGCGCGAGCGGACCCTGTACGAGTACCCGCGCATCCTCAAGGACGAGCACGGCGGCTACTTCACCCTCGCCCGCGTGTTCGTCCAGGCGATCGGCGACCCGCGGATCATGAAGTTCCTGACCGCGCACGGCCTGCCGCACCCGACGCTGATGCGCTTCACGCTGAAGCTCCTCGCGAACCTCACCGACCCCAAGGGCGGGGACGCGATGGACCGTGTCATCAACGCGATGCAGAAGGTGGCGCCGGCGGCATGAACGCGCGCGTGGAATTCAAGCTTCCGCAGGTGAGCGGACTAAAGTGCAGTACCCGACCCCCTGAGGGGAGCGCTATTGATCACCTTGGCTAGGGTGGCGGGTCGCAGGCGGCCCGTCCCGTACAACGTCGTACGTCCCGAGGAGAGGCTGTAGAGATATGGATCTCTATATTCCGATCATCGTGCTGGGGGTCCTCGCGTTCGCCTTCGCCGGCGGCTCGGTGGCGATGGCCGCGCTCACGGGGCCCAAGCGCTGGAACCGCGCCCGGCTGGACGCCTACGAGTGCGGCATCGAGCCGACCCCGCAACCGGTCGGCGGCGGGCGCTTCCCGATCAAGTACTACCTGACGGCGATGCTGTTCATCGTCTTCGATATTGAGATCATCTTCCTTTACCCCTGGGCGGTCGCGTTCGACCGGATGGGGCTCTTCGGCCTTGTCGAGATGGTTCTTTTCATCGTCACCGTCCTCGTGGCGTACGCCTACATCTGGCGGCGCGGCGGTCTGGAGTGGGACTGACATGGGTCTAGAGGAGAAACTCCCCAGCGGCTTCCTGCTGACCACGGTCGAGCAGGTCGCGGGGTGGGCGCGCAGCAGCTCGATGTGGCCGGCGACGTTCGGCCTGGCGTGCTGCGCGATCGAGATGATGGCGACCGGCGACCCCCGGCACGACTTCTCCCGGTGGGGGATGGAGCGCGCCTCTGCGACGCCGCGCCAGGCCGACCTGATGATCGTCGCGGGCCGGGTGAGCCAGAAGATGGCGCCGGTGCTGCGGCAGATCTACGACCAGATGACCGAGCCGAAGTGGGTCATCGCGATGGGCGTGTGCGCCTCGTCCGGCGGCATGTTCAACAACTACGCGATCGTGCAGGGCGTGGACCACATCGTCCCGGTGGACATCTACCTGCCCGGCTGCCCGCCGCGGCCGGAGATGCTGCTGGACGCGATCCTCAAGCTGCACGACAAGGTCCAGAACACCAAGCTCGGGCCGCAGCGCGCGAAGCAGATCGACGAGCTGGAAGAGGCCAAGCGCCGCAGGCTTCCGCTGCTGGGACAGGGAGCGTGACATGAGTTCCGAGAACCCTGAGCAGCGGGCCGAGCAGGGCGCCGACAAGCTCCCCGCGCAGACCGAGGAGGAGCGCCGCGAGCAGCCGGTCGTCCGCAAGGGCATGTTCGGCGCGCGGACCACCGGCGACACCTCCGGCTACGGCGGGCTCGTCATCCGGCAGAGCCCGAAGGTGTCCGCGCAGCGCCCCTACGGCGGGCCCGGCGGCGCCGCGGAGGCCGGCGAGTTCGACGAGGTCGCCGACGAGATGGAACGCGCCTACCCGCACTTCGGGGACGCCGTCGAGCGGGTCGTGGTCGACCGCGGCGAGATCACGTTCTTCGTGAAGCGCGAGCACCTCCTGGAGGTCGCGCGGACCATGCGGGACGAGCCGTCCCTGCGCTTCGAGATGTGCTCGGGCGTGTCGGGCGTGCACTACCCGAAGGACGAGGGCGCCGAGCTGCACTCGGTCGTGCACCTGCTGTCGATCACGCACAACCGGCGCGTCCGGCTGGAAGTGACCTGCCCGGACGCCGACCCGCACGTCCCGTCGCTGGTGCCGGTCTACCCGACGAGCGACTGGCACGAGCGGGAGACCTACGACTTCTTCGGGATCGTCTACGACGGCCACCCGGCGCTCACGCGCATCGAGATGCCCGACGACTGGGTCGGCCATCCGCAGCGCAAGGACTACCCCCTCGGCGGTATTCCCGTCGAGTACCGCGGAGCGGAGATCCCCCCGCCCGACGAGCGGAGGTCGTACGTATGAGTTCCACGAAGTACACCGAGTACGACGCCTACGCCGCCGAGGAGGCGGCCGAGGGCAAGGTCTTCGACGTCAACGGGCAGGACTGGGACCAGGTCGTCGCCGGCGCGGAGGACCTCGGCGACGAGCGGCTCGTCGTCAACATGGGCCCGCAGCACCCGTCCACGCACGGGGTGCTCCGGCTGATCCTGACGCTCGACGGCGAGACGGTGAACGAGGCCCGGGTGGGCATCGGCTACCTGCACACCGGCATCGAGAAGAACATGGAGTTCCGCACCTGGACGCAGGGCACCACGTTCTGCACCCGGATGGACTACCTCGCGCCGATCTTCAACGAGACGGCGTACTGCCTGAGCGTGGAGAAGCTGCTCGGCGTCACCGAGCAGGTCCCGGAGCGGGCCCAGATCATCCGCGTGATGATGATGGAGCTGAACCGGATCTCCTCGCACCTGGTCGCGATCGCCACGTTCGGCCTGGAGCTCGGCGCGACGACGGTGATGCTGAACGGCTTCGTCGAGCGCGAGTACACCCTCGACCTGTTCGAGGAGATCACCGGCCTGCGGATGAACATGGCCTACGTCCGTCCGGGCGGGGTCGCGCAGGACCTGCCGAGCGGCGCGACCAGCAAGATCCGCGACTACCTGGACCGGATGCCGAAGCGGATCCAGGCGCTGCGCAAGCTGATGGACGCCAACCCGGTCTACCTGGCGCGCACCCAGAACATCGCGTACCTGGACCTGACCGGCTGCATGGCGCTCGGCGTCACCGGCCCGGTGCTGCGCTCGACCGGCCTCCCGTGGGACCTGCGCAAGTCGCAGCCCTACTGCGGCTACGAGACCTACGACTTCGAGGTCGCGACGCAGGACACCTGCGACGTCTACGGCCGCTACCTCGTCCGGATGGACGAGATGGAGGAGTCGCTGAAGATCGTCGAGCAGTGCCTGGACCGGCTCCAGTCGGTCAAGGGCCCGGTGATGATCGAGGACAAGAAGATCGGCTGGCCGGCGCAGCTGGCGATCGGCGCGGACGGCATGGGCAACTCGCCCCGGCACATCGCGCACATCATGGGCACCTCGATGGAGGCTCTGATCCATCACTTCAAGCTGGTGACGGAGGGCTTCCGGGTGCCCGCGGGGCAGGCGTACGCGCCCATCGAGTCGCCGCGCGGCGAGCTCGGCGCCCACGTGGTCAGCGACGGCGGCACCCGGCCGTACCGCGTCCACTTCCGCGAGCCGTCCTTCGTCAACCTGCAGGCGGCCCCGGCGATGGCGGAGGGCGGCATGATCGCCGACGTCATCGCGGCGGTGGCCAGCATCGACCCGGTCATGGGGGGAGTGGACCGATGACATACGGACCTGAGGTCCGCGAACGGCTGGAGCGCGACGCCAAGGAGATCATCGGCCGGTACCCCCGGCCGCGCTCGGCGCTGCTGCCCATGCTGCACCTGGTGCAGTCGGTGGAGGGCCATGTCACCGAGGACGGGATCGAGTTCTGCGCGGAGCAGCTCGGCATCACCGCGGCCCAGGTGACGGGCGTCGCGACCTTCTACACGCAGTACAAGCACGCGCCGGTCGGCGAGTACCACGTCGGCGTCTGCATCAACACGCTGTGCGCGGTCATGGGCGGCGACCAGATCTGGAACGAGCTGAGCGAGCACGCCGGGATCGGGCACGACGAGGCCACCCCGGACGGCAAGGTCAGCCTGGAGCGGATCGAGTGCAACGCGGCCTGCGACTTCGCGCCGGTGATGATGGTCAACTGGGAGTTCTTCGACAACATGACTCCCGAGAAGGCCAAGCGGCTCGTCGACGACCTGCGCTCGGGTAAGCAAGTGCTTCCTTCGCGCGGGCCGGAGAGCCTGGCCACCTGGAAGGAGGCGTCCCGCGTGCTCGCCGGGTTCCCGGACGGGCGCGCCGGCGAGGGCGTCCAGGCCGGACCGGAGTCGCTGCGCGGGCTGAAGCTGGCGCAGGAGCGCGGCTGGGAGGCGCCCCGCACGGACGTCGACCGCGAGCGTCCCGAGGAGCCGGTGAAGGCCGAGGAGATCGCCGAGCCGCCGCAGGAGCCGGGCAAGCCCATGGGCGGCACGGCCAAGCCGGGATCGCAGGAGGGGCGGAACAAGTGACCACGCTGACCCCCATCCTCACGAAGAACTGGGACCAGGCCGACTCGTTCACCCGCGCGGGCTACGAGCGCGACGGCGGCTACGAGGCGCTGCGCGCGGCGTTCCGGATGGAGCCGGACGAGATCGTCCAGGCGGTCAAGGACTCCGGCCTGCGCGGCCGCGGCGGCGCCGGCTTCCCCACCGGGATGAAGTGGGGCTTCCTGCCCCCGACCAGCCCGAACCCGCGCTACCTCGTCGTCAACGCCGACGAGTCCGAGCCGGGCACGTGCAAGGACATCCCGCTGATGATGGCCAACCCGCACGTGCTCGTCGAGGGCGTGATCATCAGCTCGTACGCGATCAAGTCGAACCTCGCGTTCATCTACGTGCGCGGCGAGGTGCTGCACGTGATCCGCCGCCTGCACCAGGCGGTGGCGGAGGCGTACGAGGCCGGCTACCTCGGCAAGGACATCCTCGGGTCCGGCTACGACCTGGACGTGGTCGTGCACAGCGGCGCCGGGGCCTACATCTGCGGCGAGGAGACGGCGCTGCTGGACTCCCTCGAAGGGTTCCGCGGTCAGCCCAGGCTCAAGCCCCCCTTCCCTGCGGTCGCGGGCCTCTACGGCGGGCCCACCGTCATCAACAACGTCGAGTCGATCTCCTCGGTTCCCTCGATCATCGCCAACGGGCCGGAATGGTTCGCCTCGATGGGCACCGAGAAGTCCCAGGGCTTCGGGATCTTCTCGCTGTCCGGGCACGTCACGCGGCCCGGGCAGTACGAGGCGCCGCTCGGCATCACCCTGCGCGAGCTGCTCGACATGGCGGGCGGCGTCCGCGAGGGCCACCGGCTGAAGTTCTGGACGCCCGGCGGGTCGTCCACCCCGATCTTCACCGACGAGCACCTGGACGTGCCGCTGGACTTCGAGTCCGTCGGCGCCGCCGGGTCCATGCTCGGCACCCGGGCCCTGCAGATCTTCGACGAGACGACCTGCGTCGTCCGCGCCGTGCTGCGCTGGTCGGAGTTCTACGCGCACGAGTCGTGCGGCAAGTGCACGCCGTGCCGCGAGGGCACCTACTGGTACAAGCAGATGCTGAAGCGGCTGGAGGCGGGCCAGGGGTCCGAGGAGGACCTGGAGACCCTGCTGGACCTGTCCGACAACATCCTGGGCCGATCGTTCTGCGCCCTCGGCGACGGCGCCACGAGCCCGGTCGTCTCGTCCATCAAGCTGTTCCGCGACGAGTACCTCCGGCACTTCGAGCTCGGGGCCTGCCCGTTCGACCCGGCCAAGTCCACCCTCTGGGCTGATGGAGGTGCCCGATGAGTACTACTGTGAGTGGCAGCTCGGCGGCCCAGAGTGCGCCCCGCGCACGCGGGGATGTTCCGCCGGTGGAGATGGTCGCCTGCACCATCGACGGCTTCGAGATCGAGGTGCCCAAGGGCACGCTGATCATCCGGGCCGCCGAGCTGCTCGGCATCCAGATCCCCCGGTTCTGCGACCACCCGCTGCTGGACCCGGTCGGGGCCTGCCGGCAGTGCCTGGTGGAGATCCCCGACGCCGGCAACGGCCGCGGCATGCCGAAGCCGCAGGCGTCCTGCACCACCGCGGTGATGCCGGGCATGGTGGTCAAGACCCAGCTCACCTCGCCGGTGGCCGACAAGGCGCAGCACGGCGTGATGGAGCTGCTGCTGATCAACCACCCGCTGGACTGCCCGATCTGCGACAAGGGCGGCGAGTGCCCCCTGCAGAACCAGGCGATGTCCAACGGCCGCGGCGAGTCCCGGTTCGTGGAGGCCAAGCGGACCTTCCCCAAGCCGATCCCGCTGTCCAGCCAGGTGCTGCTCGACCGGGAGCGCTGCATCCAGTGCGCCCGCTGCACACGGTTCTCCGACCAGATCGCCGGCGACGCGTTCATCGACCTGTTCGAGCGCGGCGCCAAGGAGCAGGTCGGCGCGGCGGACGGCAAGCCGTTCCAGTCCTACTTCTCCGGCAACACCGTGCAGATCTGCCCGGTGGGCGCGCTGACCGGCGCCGCGTACCGGTTCCGGTCCCGCCCGTTCGACCTGGTCTCGCAGCCGAGCGTCTGCGAGCACTGCGCGTCCGGCTGCGCGCTGCGCACCGACCACCGGCGCGGGAAGATCACGCGGCGGCTGGCCGGGGACGACCCGCAGGTCAACGAGGAGTGGAACTGCGACAAGGGCCGCTGGGCGTTCACCTACGGGACGCAGCCCGAGCGGCTCGCCCAGCCGCTCGTCCGGGGCGAGGACGGCGAGCTGGAGCCGGCGTCCTGGCCCGAGGCGCTCACCATCGCGGCGCGCGGCCTCGCGGCGGCGCACGGCTCGGCCGGCGTCCTGACCGGCGGCCGCGTCACCCTTGAGGACGCCTACGCCTACGCCAAGTTCGCCCGCATCGCGCTCGGCACCAACGACGTCGACTTCCGGGCCCGGCCGCTGTCGGAGGAGGAGTCGCGGTTCCTCGCCTCGTCCGTCGCGGGCCACCCCATCGAGGTGACCTACGCCGACCTGGAGAAGGCGCCGGTCGTCCTGCTCGCCGGGTTCGAGCCCGAGGAGGAGTCGCCGATCGTCTTCCTGCGGCTCCGCAAGGCGTTCCGCAAGAACCGCCTGAAGGTGTTCGCGGCGGCCCCGTTCACGACGCGCGGGCTGGCGAAGGTCGGCGGCACGCTGCTGCCGACGCCGCCCGGCTCGGAGGCCGAGGTCCTCGGCTCCCTCATCGGGGACGACGCCGGCATCGGGGATGACGCCAGGCCAGACGTCCGCACGCTGCTGGAGACGCCCGGCGCCGTCATCCTCGTCGGCGAGCGGCTCGCCACCAGCCCGGGCGCGCTGACGTCGGCGACCCGCGTGGCGCAGGCGACCGGCGCCCGGCTGGCCTGGGTGCCGCGCCGGGCCGGGGAGCGCGGCGCGATCGAGGCCGGGGCGCTGCCCGGGCTGCTGCCGATCGGCCGCCCGGTCGCCGACCCGGGCGCGCGCGCCGAGGTCGCCCGCACGTGGGGCGTCGCCGACCTGCCCGCCGGTCCGGGTGAGGACACGGCCGGCATCATCGCGGCGGCGGCCGCGGGGCGGCGCGGCGCGCTGCTCGTCGGCGGCGTCGACCCCTACGACCTGCCCGACCCCGAGGCGATGCTGCGGGCGCTGGAGGCCACCCCGTTCGTGGTGAGCCTGGAGCAGCGGCCGAGCGCGGTCACCGACCGCGCCGACGTCGTCCTGCCGGTCGCGGCGGTCGCGGAGAAGTCCGGGACGTTCGTCGACTGGGAGGGCCGCGGCCGCCCGTTCGACATCGTGCTCAAGTCCGCCGGGCGGATGTCCGACCTGCGGGTGCTGGACGCGCTGGCCGACGAGATGGACGTCCACCTGGGCCTGCCGGGCCCGGAGGCCGCCCGCCGCGAGATGGCCGGACTCGGCGCCTACCGCGGCGAGCGCCCGGACGCGCCGAGCGTCGCGCAGGGCCTGGCGCCGCACCCCGAGCAGGGCGAGGCCCTTCTCGCCACCTGGCGGCTGCTCCTCGACCGGGGCCGCCTGCAGGACGGCGAGCCGTTCCTCGCGGGCACCGCCAAGCCCGCCGCCGCCCGGCTGTCGCCCGCGACGGCCGCGGAGATCGGCGCGACCGTCGCGGTGACGGTCTCGGCCCCGCGCGGCGAGGTCACGCTCCCGCTGGAGATCACCCCCGACCTGCCCGACCGGGTGGTGTGGCTGCCGACGAACTCGGCCGGCTGCGCCCTGCACCGGGACCTCGGCGCGGCCGCGGGAGGCGTCGTGAAGATCGCGGCCGCGGTGCCCGCGGCCGCGACCGAGAACGCTGGAGGCATCGAATGAGCTCCCTGGCCGCGGCGCCGGCGCCCGACCCGCAGCTGCAGGACTTCGGGTCGGACCCGTGGTGGCTGATCGGCGGCAAGGTCCTCGCCATCTTCGTGTTCCTCGTCGTCACCGTGCTGATGACGATGTGGATCGAGCGGCGCGTCATCGGCCGGATGCAGCTGCGCGTCGGCCCCAACCGCGCCGGGTCCTTCGGCCTGCTGCAGGGCCTCGCCGACGGCGTCAAGCTGGCGCTGAAGGAGGACATCGTCCCCCGCCAGGTCGACAAGATCGTGTTCATCCTGGCGCCGGTGATGGCGGCGGTGCCCGCGTTCATCTCCTTCATCGTCATCCCGTTCGGGCCGACGGTCTCGATCTTCGGGCACCAGACGGCGCTGCAGGGCACCGACCTTCCGGTCGCGGTGCTGCTCGTCCTCGCGATGTCCTCGATGGCGATCTACGGCATCGTGCTGGCCGGCTGGTCCTCGATGTCGCCGTACTCGCTGCTCGGCGGGCTGCGCTCGTCCGCGCAGATGATCTCTTACGAGATCGCGATGGGCCTGTCGTTCGTGGCCGTGTTCATGTTCGCGGGCTCGATGTCCACCTCGGAGATCGTCGCGGCGCAGCACGACAAGTGGTTCGTGGTGCTGCTCGCGCCGTCGTTCGTCGTGTACGTCATCACGATGATGGGCGAGTCGAACCGCATCCCGTTCGACCTCCCCGAGGGCGAGGGCGAGCTGGTCGGCGGCTTCCACACCGAGTACTCCTCGCTGAAGTTCGCGATGTTCTTCCTCGCGGAGTACATCAACCTCGCGACGCTGTCGGCCCTGGCCACCACCCTGTTCCTCGGCGGCTGGCGCGCCCCCGCTCCGATCTCCACGGTGTGGGCGGGCGCCAACTCCGGCTGGTGGCCGGTGCTGTGGTTCCTGATCAAGATCTTCCTGTTCATCTTCTTCTTCATCTGGCTGCGCGGCTCGCTGCCGCGCGTGCGCTACGACCAGCTGATGAAGCTCGGCTGGAAGGTGCTGATGCCCTTCTCGCTCGGCTGGATCCTGCTGGTCGCGACGATCCGCGCCCTGCGCAACGACGGCTACGAGATGCGGCAGCTGTTCATCGCCGCCGCCGTGGTCGCCGCGATCGTGCTGGTCGCCACGGTGATCTGGGAGATGGCCCGCGGCCGCGAGGACGACAAGGAGATCGTCCCGGGGGCGACGCCGGGGCCGCGCACCGACCCGTCGGCGGGCGGGTTCCCGGTGCCGCCGATGGACGCGCCCCACTACCACGGCCGCGCCCGCGAGCCGGTCCGGCCGGCCACGATCGAAACCCCCTCCGAGGAGGTCACCAGTGGGACTCACTGATTTCCTGAACCCGGTCAAGGGGTTCGGGGTCTCGTTCCACCAGATGTTCATGAAGAGCGAGACCGTTCAGTACCCCGAGGTGAAGAAGCCGACGGCTCCTCGCTTCCACGGGCGGCACCAGCTGAACCGGTGGCCGGACGGCCTGGAGAAGTGCGTCGGCTGCGAGCTGTGCGCGTGGGCGTGCCCCGCGGACGCGATCTTCGTCGAGGGCGCCGACAACACGGCGGAGGAGCGGTACTCGCCCGGCGAGCGCTACGGCCGCATCTACCAGATCAACTATCTGCGGTGCATCCTGTGCGGGCTGTGCATCGAGGCGTGCCCGACCCGGGCGCTCACGATGACCAACGAGTACGAGCTCGCCGACGACAGCCGCGAGAGCCTCATCTACACCAAGGAGATGCTGCTGGCGCCGCTGCGCGAGGGCATGGAGGCGCCCCCGCACGAGATGCGGCTCGGCGACACCGAGGAGGACTACTACCGCCTCGGTCTCCAGGAGAGCGAGCAGTCGCCGTCCTCAGGAACGCCTTCGGCACCGAAGATCCCTTCCGAGGGCGGCGGGCGCGCGAGCGCCGACCAGGCCGTCGAGCGCGAGAAGGACGTCGAGCGCGAGAAGGCGCGCAAGGGCGGTGAGGGCAAGTGACCGGTTCCGTCGCGGGCGCGCAGGTGCTTGCCGCCGAGGTCGCCGACAAGCAGTCCGGAGAGCCGTTCTTCTTCTGGCTGCTGGCGATCGTCTCGGTGCTCGCCGCGCTCGGCATGATCTTCATGCGGAAGGCGGTGCACTCGGCGCTGCTGCTGGCGACCGTGATGCTCTGCCTGGCCGCGCTGTACGCGATCCAGAACGCGCCCTTCCTGGCGTTCGTGCAGGTGATCGTCTACACCGGCGCGGTACTGATGCTGTTCCTGTTCGTGCTGATGCTCGTCGGGGTCAGTTCCACCGACTCGCTGGTGGAGACGATCCGGGGCCAGCGGTTCTGGGCGGTGATCGCCGCGATCGGCTTCATCGTCCTGCTGGCCGTCGGGCTCGGCAACGCCGCGCTCGGTGGCTCGGCCGGGCTGACCCAGGCCAACTCCGAGGGCAACGTCGTCGGGCTGGCCCGGCTGCTGTTCTCCAAGTACGTGTTCGCGTTCGAGGCGACCAGCGCCCTGCTGATCACCGCGGCGCTGGGCGCGATGGTGCTGGCGCACCGGGAGCGCACCGAGCCGAAGCCGACGCAGAAGGACCTGTCGCGGCAGCGGTTCCTGTCCGGCTCCCATCCGGGCCCGCTGCCGGGCCCCGGCACCTACGCCCGGCACAACGCCGTCGACATGCCGGCGCTGCTGCCCGACGGGACGCCCTCGGAGCTGTCGGTCAACCCGGTCATCGCGGCCCGTACCGATACCGCGGAGCGGCACGCCGACCTGTACGGCGGCTCCGAGGAGGAGGCCCTCGAACGGGACGTGGCCGCGGTCAAGGCGGTCACCGAGGACGTCCGCGACTCGGGCGCCGAGGGGCGCTCGGTCAAGTCGGGGACGCCGGCCGCCGGCGGCGGCGCGAGTGAAGGCGAGGCAGGAGAATGAGTCCGGGGCACTACCTGGCGCTCTCGGCGATCCTGTTCACCATCGGAGCGCTCGGCGTCCTCGTGCGCCGCAACGCCATCGTGGTGTTCATGTGCGTCGAGCTGATGCTGAACGCGACGAACCTGGCGTTCGTCTCGTTCTCCCGCATGCACGGCAACCTGGACGGCCAGATCATCGCCTTCTTCGTGATGGTGGTGGCCGCGGCGGAGGTCGTGGTGGGTCTGGCGATCATCATGACCATCTTCCGGACCCGCAGGTCCTCGTCGGTCGACGACGCGAACCTGCTGAAGTACTGAGAGGCCAGGGATGAAAGCGGAAGGCATCCAGGCCGCGTCCTGGCTCCTCGTCGCGCTCCCGCTCGCGGGCGCCGCGATCCTCCTGCTGGGAGGGCGGCGGACCGACAGGTGGGGCCACCTGCTCGGCGCCGCGATGTCGGTGGCGTCGTTCGCGGTGGGCGCCGCGATGTTCGCCCAGATGATCGGGTACGACGCCGAGGTCCGGCGCCGCACCCTGCACCTGTGGGACTTCATCGACGTCGGCACGTTCAAGGTCGGCATGGACCTGCTGGTGGACCCGCTGTCCATCACCTTCGTCCTGCTGATCACCGGGGTGGGCTCGCTCATCCACATCTACTCCATCGGCTACATGGCCGAGGACCCCGACCGGCGCCGGTTCTTCGCCTACCTGAACCTGTTCCTGGCGGCGATGCTGCTGCTGGTGCTGGGAGGCAACTTCCTGATCCTGTTCCTCGGCTGGGAGGGCGTCGGACTCGCCTCCTACCTGCTGATCGGGTTCTGGCAGCACAAGCCGACGGCCGCGACCGCCGCGAAGAAGGCGTTCGTCGTCAACCGCGTCGGCGACATGGGGCTGATCATCGCGATCGCGCTGGTCTTCGCCTCGTTCGGCAGCATCGACTTCGGCTCGGTCCTCGGCACCGGCGCCGAGCACGTGGGGCTCGCCTCCAAGCTCGGCACCGGCACCGCGACGGCCATCGGGCTGCTGCTCCTGGTCGGCGCGTGCGGCAAGTCGGCGCAGCTCCCGCTGCAGTCCTGGCTGCTGGACGCGATGGAGGGCCCGACCCCGGTCTCGGCCCTCATCCACGCCGCCACGATGGTGACCGCGGGCGTCTACCTGATCGTCCGGTCCGGCCCGATCTTCGAGATGTCCGAGACCGCGCAGCTGGTGGTGACGATCGTCGGCGCGGCCACGCTGCTCGCCGGTGCGATCATCGGTTGCGGCAAGGACGACATCAAGAAGGCCCTCGCCGGATCGACGATGTCGCAGATCGGCTACATGGTGCTGGCCGCCGGGCTCGGCCCGGCGGGCTACGTGTTCGCCATCGCGCACCTCGTCGCGCACGGCTTCTTCAAGGCGGGCCTGTTCCTCGGCGCCGGCTCCGTCATGCACGGCATGAAGGACGACGTGAACATGCGCCACTACGGCGCGCTGCGCACGGTGATGGTGATCACCTACGCGACGTTCGGGCTCGGGTACCTCGCCATCATCGGGTTCCCCGGCCTGTCCGGCTGGTTCACCAAGGACGGCATCATCGAGGCCGCCTACGACAAGGGCGGCACGTCCGGAATGATCCTCGGCTCCTGCGCGCTGCTCGGCGCCGGGATCACCGCGTACTACATGTCGCGGGTCATGTTCATGACGTTCTTCGGTGAGAAGCGCTGGGAGGACGACGTCCACCCGCACGAGTCGCCGGCCGTCATGACCTGGCCCCTGATGCTGCTCGCGGTCGGCTCCGTCTTCGCGGGCGGGTTCCTGGTCCTCGGAGGCTTCCCCGACTTCCTCGAACCGGTCGTCGGGGCGCCCGAGCACGAGCACGAGTTCAAGTGGCTCACCGCGCCGGGTGCCGCCACCTTCGTCCTGATGATCGTCGGCGCCGGGATCGCCTGGATGCAGTACGGCGCCCGCAAGGTGCCGCGCGAGGCGCCCAAGGGCTCGTTCGTCACCGTCGCGGCCCGCAAGGACCTCTACGGCGACGCGCTCAACGAGTCGCTGCTGATGCGTCCCGGCCAGTGGCTGACCCGGCTCGCGGTCTGGTTCGACGGACGCGGCGTCGACGGCGCCGTCAACGGAACGGCCGCCGGCGTCGGCGGCAGTTCCGGCCGGCTCCGGCGCGTCCAGACCGGCTTCGCCCGCTCCTACGCCCTCTCGATGCTGGGCGGTGCGGCCCTCGTGGTCGCGGCGCTCCTGGTGGTGAACGTGTCATGAGCGACTTTCCCTGGCTGAGCGTCCTCATCGCGCTGCCACTGGTGGGCGCGGTGCTGCTCAGCGCCATCCCGCGCGAGCGGGAGGCACTGGTCAAGCAGTTCTCGCTCGGCGTCTCCCTCCTCGTCGCGGTCCTCGCCGGTGTCATGGCGGCGGGCTTCGACGCGGGCGGTGCGCGGTTCCAGTTCACCGAGAAGTACTGGTGGATCAAGGAGTTCGGGGTCCACTGGGCGGTGGGCGTCGACGGCGTCGCGCTGGTGCTGATCCTGCTGTCGGTGGTCCTCGTCCCGCTGGTCATGCTCGCCTCGTGGAACGAGGCCGACCGGTCCGGCGGCGTGGACGTCCCGGCGAAGCGGTCGGTGAAGACCTACTTCGCGCTGCTGCTGACGATGGAAGCGGCCATGATCGGCGTCTTCGCCGCGACGGACGTGTTCCTGTTCTACGTCTTCTTCGAGGCGATGCTCATCCCGGTGTACTTCATCATCGGGTACTACGGCGGCGCGCAGCGCTCCTACGCCGCGGTGAAGTTCCTGCTGTACTCGCTGTTCGGCGGGCTGCTGATGCTCGTCGCCGTCATCTGGCTGTACCCGCTGTCGAGCCGGTCGGTCGACGAGGGCGGCCTCGGGCACGGCACGTTCATGTTCGACGAGCTGTCGAAGATGAACATCGACCCGACGACGGCCAAGTGGCTGTTCCTCGGCTTCTTCGTCGCGTTCGCGATCAAGGCGCCGATGGTGCCGGTGCACACCTGGCTGCCGGACGCGGCGCAGCAGTCCCCGGCGGGCGCGCTGGTGCTGATCGTCGGCGTCCTGGACAAGGTCGGCACCTACGGCATGCTCCGGTTCTGCCTGGAGCTGTTCCCCGGCGCCGCCAAGTGGGCGACCCCGGTCGTGCTGGCCTTCGCGGTGCTCAGCATCATCTACGGCGCGGTCCTCGCGATCGGCCAGGTCGACATGAAGCGCCTCATCGCCTACACGTCGGTGTCGCACTTCGGGTTCATCGTCCTCGGCATCTTCGCGATGACGTCGCAGGGGCAGTCCGGCGCCGCGCTCTACATGGTTAACCACGGGTTCTCCACCGGCGCGCTGTTCCTCGTCGTCGGCTTCATGATCGTCCGGCGGCGGTCGGCGCGGATCTCCGACTTCGGCGGGGTGCAGAAGGTCGCGCCCGTCCTCGCCGGGATGTTCCTGGTCGCCGGCCTGTCCGCGCTGTCGCTGCCCGGGCTGTCCACGTTCGTGTCGGAGTTCCTCGTCATCGTCGGGACGTTCAGCCGGTACGAGTGGGCGGGCGCGCTCGCGGTGAGCGGCGTCGTGCTCGCCGCCGTCTACGTCCTGTGGATGTACCAGCGGACCATGGGCGGCCCGAAGACGCCCGCGGTCGAGGGCATGAAGGACCTGTCCGCCCGGGAGAAGTGGGCCCTCGCCCCGATCATCGCGATCATCGTGGCGATGGGCTTCTTCCCGCAGCCGGTGCTGCACGTGATCAACCCGTCGGTGGGCCACACGCTGGCCCGGGTCGGCCAGCACGACCCGGCGCCGGACATCACCGGTAACGTCGCCGAGAACGGAGCCCGTCCATGAGCACCACCAGTCAGGTGAGCGCGGTCCTCGCGCAGGGGGGTGACATCCCCGCACCGCACATCGAGTACGGGCAGATCGGCCCGCTGCTCCTGGTCCTCGGCGTCGCCGTCGTGGGCGTGCTCGTCGAGGCGTTCGTCGGCCGGAACGCGCGCTACTGGGTGCAGGTGCCGCTCGCGTTCCTCGGCCTCGCGGGCGGGTTCGGCTGGACGATCGCGCTGGCGTGGCGCGACAACCCGCACCACGTCGCCGCCGAGGGCGCCCTGGGCGTGGACGGCCCCACCCTGTTCATCCAGGGCACCATCCTGGTGCTGGCCCTGGTCAGCCTCCTGCTCATCGCCGAGCGGGGCGACGGCAGGGCCGGCGGCCACTTCGCCGCGCAGGCGTCCGCCCTGCCCGGCAGCGAGGCCGAGCAGCGCACCGCCCAGGCGGGGTTCACCCAGACCGAGGTGTTCCCGCTGATGATGTTCGCCGTCGGCGGCATGGTGATGTTCCCGGCGGCCAACGACCTGCTCACCATGTTCGTGGCGCTGGAGGTCATGTCGCTGCCGCTGTACCTGCTGTGCGGGCTCGCCCGCCGGCGGCGCCTCCTCTCGCAGGAGGCGGCGGTCAAGTACTTCCTGCTCGGCGCGTTCTCCTCGGCGTTCTTCCTGTACGGGGCGGCGCTGCTGTACGGGTACGCCGGGTCCGTCCGGCTGTCGGACATCTCCGCACAGATCGGCAAGGACGCGGGCAGCGAGACCCTGCTCCTCGCGGGCGTCGCGCTGCTGTCGGTCGGGCTGCTGTTCAAGCTCGGCGGCGTCCCGTTCCACATGTGGAAGCCGGACGTCTACCAGGGCGCCCCCACCCCGATCACGGCGCTGATGGCGTCCTGCACCGTCGTCGCCGCGTTCGGCGGGATCCTGCGCGTCTACTACGTCGCGTTCGAGACGCTGAAGTGGGACTGGCGGCCCCTCATGTGGGGTGTGGCCATTCTCACCATGGTCGCCGGGTCGATCATCGCGATCACGCAGACCGACATCAAGCGGATGCTGGCCTACTCCTCGATCGCGCACGCGGGCTTCCTGCTCATGGGCGTGATCGCCAGCTCGGCGGACGGCCTGTCCAGCACGATGTTCTACCTGGTCGCCTACGGCTTCACCTCGATCGGCGCGTTCGCCGTCGTGACGATGGTGCGGGACGCGGGCGGCGAGGCCGGCCACCTGTCGCGGTGGGCGGGCCTCGGCAAGCGGTCCCCGGTGGTCGCGGGCGTCTTCGCCTTCTTCCTTCTGGGCTTCGCGGGCATCCCGCTGACCAGCGGATTCACCGGGAAGTTCGCGGTGTTCAAGGCGGCCGTCGAGGGCGGCGCGACGCCCCTGGTGATCGTCGCCGTGATCTCCTCCGCGGTCGCCGCGTTCTTCTACGTCCGTGTGATCGTCGTCATGTTCTTCAGCGAGCCTGAAGCCGAGGGCCCCGTCGTGGTGGCCGGCCCGGCGACCGCGGTCGCGGTCGCGGTCGGAGTGACGGCTACTGTGGTACTCGGCGTGATCCCGCAGCCCGTTCTGGACCTCGCGGGGCAGGCCACGACCCACATGTTCGTCCGGTAGGGAGTCTTGGGTGAGCAACCCATTCGCTGAGAAGTCCGGCGGGCCGGCCATCCAGGAGACCGGCCCGTTCGGGCTTCCCGTCGACGCCGCGCTCGCGTCCGACGCCAAGGAGCGCCTCGCCGCCGTCGAGTCCCTGCTGCTCGACTGCGTCCGGGGCGAGGACCCGCTGCTCACCGAGGCCTCGCAGCACCTCGTCGAGGCGGGCGGCAAGCGGTTCCGGCCGATGCTGGTGCTGCTGGCCTCCCACTTCGGCGACCCGGCGGCGCCCGGCGTCGTCCCCGCCGCCGTCGTCGTCGAGCTCACCCACCTCGGCACCCTCTACCACGACGACGTCATGGACGAGGCCACCGTCCGCCGCGGCCAGGAGTCGGCCAACTCCCGCTGGACGAACACCGTCGCCATCCTCACCGGCGACTACCTGTTCGCCCGCGCGTCCGACCTGCTCGCCGACCTTGGCCCCGAGGCCGTCCGCATCCAGGCCCGCGCGTTCGCCCGCCTGGTCCGCGGCCAGATCCAGGAGACCGTCGGCCCCGGCGAGGACGCCGACCCCCTCAAGCACTACCTCCAGGTCGTCGCCGACAAGACCGCGTCCCTGATCGCCGTCTCCGGCCAGTTCGGCGCCCTGCTCTCGGGCGCCCCCGCCCACGTCGTCGACACGGTCACCTCCGCCTGCGAGAAGATCGGCATCGCCTTCCAGCTGTCCGACGACATCCTCGACATCGCCTCCGAGACCGAGGAGTCCGGCAAGACCCCCGGCACCGACCTTCGCGAGGGCATCCGCACCCTCCCCATGCACCACGTCCTCGCCGGCATCGGCTCCGGCCCCGACGACGCCCGCCTCCGCGAACTCCTCACCCAGGACCTCACGGACGACGCCCTCCACGCCGAGACCCTCACCCTCCTGCGCGCCCACCCCGCCATGGACCGCGCCCGCACCGACCTCCGCCGCTGGGCCGAGGACGCCCGCACCGAACTCCTCACCCTCCCCGAGATCCCCGCCCGCGAGGCCCTCACCAACCTCTGCGACTACGTGATCACTCGTACTGGATAGCTTTTCTCTCCTCCTTCGGGCCTGGCGGCCCTCCATCGTCGAGAAAAGCGGGCGATCGCTGGCATCGCTTCGACTCGCCTTGCGGCTCGCTGCGCGATCAGATTCTTGCTTCGCTCGAATCTGCCTTCGGACGCGATCGCGGGCCTTCGGGTCGCTGCGTGGTTGCGGTGCGGGTGGGGGGAGTTGCAGTGGTGGGTGCGAGGGGTGCTTCGGGTTTTCAGGTTCTTGCTGCGCTTGAATCTCTTCTCGGGCGTGAGATTGAGGGGTCTGGTCGTCGAATGGTTGCGGCGGCTAGGGCTAGGGCTAGGGCGGTTAGGGTTCCGCCCAGCCACATGACGCCCGTCTCACCGGCGGTGTCGGCTACCTGGCCGCCTGACAGCGCCCCGATGGAGATGGCGATGTTGAACGTGGCGACGAACAGGGCCGACGCCGGCTCGGCGGTGTGCGGTGGCACCGCCTGTAGCAGCCAGTTCTGCAACGTGACCGATACGCCGCCGTAGGCGGCGCCCCACAGGACCAGCAGCACGACCGCCGGAAGCGCTGACCGGCCGACGACCGGGAACAGCAGGACGGCCGGCGCGAGCAGAAGGGCGATCCGCACCAGGGTGCGGCGCGGGGCGCGGGCGGCGGCCGTTCCCGCGGCGAAGTTGCCGGCGATGCCCGCCGCGCCGTACAGCAGCAGCAGGGTGCTGATCAGGGTCGGGTCCACGCCGGACACCCGCTCCAGCACCGGACGCACATAGGTGTACGCCGCGAAATGCCCGGTGACCAGGAGCAGTGTCACCAGCAGACCGGTTCGCACGCGGGGTGAGCGCAGCACCCGCGGCATGTCCTGGAAGCCCGCCGGGCCGGTTCCGGGCAGGGCCGGCAGGAGGACGGCGAGCGCGGCGCAGGCGGCCAGCGACAGCGCTCCGGCCACGGCGAACGCGGCCCGCCAGCCCGCGACGTCACCGATCAGCGTGCCGGCCGGGACTCCCGCCACCGACGCCACCGCGATCCCGCCGAAGATCACCGAAGTGGCGGTGCCGGCGGAGCGCTCCGGCACCAGCCGTGCCGCCAGCCCGCCGGCGATCGCCCACACCCCGCCGATCGCCACGCCGACCAGGACCCGCGACACCAGCAGCGCCGGCAGTCCGGGCGCCGCGGCCGAGCCGAGGTCGGCCGCGGCCAGCAGGCCCGCGAGCACGACCAGCACCGCCCGGCGGTCCAGCCGGGCGGTGGCCGCGGAGATCGCCGGCGCGGACAGCGCGGCGACGAGGCCGGGAATGGTCATCGCCAGCCCCGCCGTGCCCGCGGACACCCCGAGCTCCGGGCCGATCGAGGTCAGCAGCCCGACCGGGAGCATCTCGCTGGTGACGACGAGGAACGTGGCCGCGGCGACCGCGAGCACCGCCGGCCACCCCCGGCGCGGCGAGGGAGCAGAAGGAACCGTCATGGCTCCGACCCTTGCGCGCCGCCTCCCCAGGGAACAACGGCGAAGACCGCATCCTTGTATGAGCGAGACTCATCGATCGCGGACCCGGGGAGCGACGTGCCGGAACTGGAGGCCCGGGAGCTGGAGTGCTTCCTCGTCCTCAGCGAGGAACTGCACTTCGGGCGGACGGCGGAGCGCCTCTACCTCTCCCAGAGCCGCGTCAGCCAACTGCTGCGCGCCCTGGAGTCGCGGATCGGGGCCCGGCTGGTCGAGCGCACCAGCCGCCGCGTCCGGCTGACCCCGCTCGGCGCGACCCTGCGCGAGGAGCTGCGCCCGGCCTACGCAGCCCTCCTCGACGTCGTCGAAGGGGCCAGGGCCAGGGCACGCGGTGTCGACGGGGTGCTGCGGATCGGCTTTCTCGGTTCGCTGGACGAGACGCTGACGGGTCTCGTCCGCGCGTTCCAGCGCGACCATCCCGGCTGCGAGGTCCACTCGGTGGAGATGCGGCTGGCCGACCCGTTCGGGCCGGTCCTGGGCGGGGACGTGGACGCCGCGATCGTCCTGACCCCCGTGCGGGAGCCCGGCCTGGTCGTCGGCCCGGTCTTCTCCGAAGCGCCGCTGAGTTTGGCCGTCCCGGCGCACCATCCGCTCGCGGCCCGCCCGTCGGTCCGCGCCGAGGATCTGGCCGGGCACACGCTGGTCGGGATCGCCGGCCCGGCACCGCGGTACTGGCGCGAGGCGCAGTCGCCGCGGCTCACGCCCGGCGGCCGCGAGATCCCGCCCGGACCGGCCGTCGGCACGATCCAGGAGGGCCTCGCGATGGTCGCCGCCGGGCGCGGCGCGATGCCGCTCTGCGTCCCGACCGCCCGCCGCCACAGGCGGGACGACGTCGTCTTCGTCCCGCTCACCGGGCTGCCGGACTCGGCGCTCACGCTCGTCTGGCACCGGGACCGCGCCACGGCCGGCCTCCGCGCCTTCGCCGAGGCCGTCGCCGGCGGCACCCCCTGCTAGGCGTTCTGGGGTTCTGGTTCTTCGTTCAGGCCCCGGGTCTTCATGGCGTGCAGGACCAGGTCGATGAGGACCTCCTTGCAGGAGCCGAGGCTGCGGGCGTCGCAGAGCATGACGGGGACCTTGGGCCCCAGGTTGAGGGCCATCTGGATCTCCGTGAGGTCGTAGCGCTGGGCGCCCTCGAAGCAGTTCACGGCGACGATGAACGGGGTGCCGCGGCGCTCGAAGTAGTCGACGGACGGGAAGCAGTCCGACAGGCGGCGCGTGTCGGCGAGGACGACGGCGCCGAGCGCGCCGAGCGAGACCTCGTCCCACATGAACCAGAAGCGCTCCTGGCCGGGGGTGCCGAACAGGTAGAGGACGTACTCGTTGCGCATCGTGATGCGGCCGAAGTCCATCGCGACCGTGGTGGTCTGCTTGCGTTCCACCCCGGAGATGTCGTCGATGCCGACGCTCTCGTCGGTCAGCAACTCCTCGGTGCGCAGGGGGCGGGTCTCCGAGACCGTGCCCACCATCGTGGTCTTGCCGACCCCGAAGCCACCCGCGATCACGATCTTGACCGCCGTGGGGAGCCGGCGGGCGCGGACGTCGCGCCTAGAGGGCCCGGAGACCATCGATCACCGCCTTGTAGAGCCTGATGTCGTGCATGTCCGCTTCCGGTTCGGGTTCCTGCAGGGAGACGAACCCCTTGTCGAGCAGGTCGCCGAGCATCACCCGCACGGTCGCCACGGGAAGGTCGAGATGGCCGGTGATCTCGGCCACCGACATCACCGACTGGCAGAGCCGGATGATGGACAGGTGCTCGGGTCCGAGGCCGATCGCGCCCTCCGGCTCGGCTCCGGCCGCCACCACCAGGGTGATGAGGTCGAACTTGCCGCGGGTCGGCTCGATGCGGCCGCTGGTCATCACGTACGGCCGCACCATCGGGCCCGCGTGCTCGTCCAGGAACCGGTCGCCGGAGAGCGGGCGCGGCGCCGCGGCCTCGTCCGCCCAGGGCTCCTGGGAGGGATCCTCGGGGGGCATCATGCCGGGCGCCCCTCCTGCGCGGACTCCGAACGCGACGGCGAGGTGAGGTGGTGGCCCATGGCCGTGACGAGCATCGCCATCTCGTAGGCGGTGAGGCCGACGTCGACCTCCTCACCGGCCAGGACGGCGAGGCAGGCGCCCTTGCCGGCGACCGTGACCAGCAGGAACGCCGAGGCCATCTCGACGATCGTCTGCCGGACGGGCCCGCCGCCGAAGCGGGTGCCGGCCCCCTTGGCGAGGCTCTGGATGCCGGCGGCGACGGCGGCGAGGTGCTCGCCGTCGTCCTGCGTCATGCCCTCGGACGACGCCATGAGCAGGCCGTCCGCCGAGAGCACGACCGCGCTGCGGGCGTGCGGCAGCCGGTGGACCAGGTCGTCCAGCAGCCAGCCCAGATCGGAGGAGGAACCGGTCTTCTGCGTCACTGCTCTGCCTCGCCTTCCGCTGCGTTGGTGCCGAGGGCTTCCGCCGCGTCGACGCGGCCCCGCTGGGTGCCGCGCTGGTAGGAACCCATGATCCGCTGGATCTCCTCGGGGGAGCGGCCCGGGTCCTCCTGCTCGTCCTGCTCGTCGGCGACGACGGGCTCATCGGTGCGCAGGGGTTCGGCCAGGTTCGCCTGCGGCACTCGGACGGGGAGACCGGACGGTGTGGTGGAGATGTCGGGCACGGGTGGCAGGTCCTCCGGCTCGATGGGGTCGGGACGCGCGCCGTCCGCGGGATCGTCGCGCCACGCGGACGTGGGGGCCTCGGGCTCCGGTCCGGGGGCGGGCCGGATGGGCAGCGGCTCCGCGGCCGGCGGGGGGACCGCCACGAGAGCCGGTCCGACGGGCTGCGGTCCGGTGCCCGCCGGGGGGAGCGTCACCGTGGGGGAGGCGGAGCGGATCGCGGCGCCGACGGCGGCGGGGCGGCGGACCTCCAAGCCGTTCTGGGTGGTGGTGCCGGCCGGCACCTGCGCCGGACCCTGCTCGACGATCAGGTCCCTGGGGACCACGACGACGGCGGTCGTGCCGCCGTAGGCGGACCGCTTCAGCGACACCTGCACGTTGTACCGCTCGGCGAGCTTGCTGACCACGAACAGGCCGAGCTGGACCGAGCTCTGCAGGTTGAAGTCGGGCGGGTCGGCGATCCGCTCGTTGATCTCGGCGAGCTTCTCGTCGGTCATGCCGAGCCCGCGGTCCTCGATGTCGATGGCGAAGCCGCTGGCGACCAGGTGCCCGCCGACCTGCACGATGGTGTCGGGCGGGGAGAACGACACGGCGTTCTCGATCAGCTCGGCGAGCAGGTGGGTGATGTCACCGACCGCGCGTCCGGCCAGCTCGACCGGGCCGAACGGCAGGACGGTCACGCGGGTGTAGTCCTCGACCTCGCCGACGGCGGCGCGGACGACGTCCACCATCGGGACGGAGTTGCGCCACCCGCGGGCCGGGAGGGCGCCCGACAGCACGATGAGGTTCTCGGCGTTGCGCCGCATGCGGGTCGCGAGGTGGTCGAGCCGGAACAGCTCCTCCAGCTCCTTGGTCTCGATGTCGCGGCGGCGCTCCATCGTGTCCAGCATGGTGAGCTGCCGGTGCACCAGCGTCTGGGTGCGGCGGGCCAGGCTCAGCAGAACGTCCCGGATGCCGCGGCGCAGTTCCGCCTGCTCGACGGCGGTGCGGATCGCGGTCTCCTGGACGGCGTTGAACGCACGGCCCACCTGGCCGATCTCGTCGTTGCCGAACCGCAGCGGCGGCGCCTCGACCTCGACGTCCACCTTCTCGCCGTGCCCGAGCCGCTCGACGACACCGGGCAGCCGCTGCTCGGCCAGCTCCCACGCGGCGCCGCGCAGCCGCTCCAGCTGCCGGACGAGGGCGCGCGCCGTGGTGATCGACACGACGACGGACGCGATGACCGCGAGGAGGCCGAGTCCACCGGCGAGCAGCAGCCGGATGATGACCCAGATCGCCATGGGGGTGGCGCGGTCCACCAGCCGGTCGCCGGCGTCCTGGATGGTCTTGCGCATCTGGGTGAGAGCGGGCTCGGTGGTGCCCCGCCACTGCTCGGCGGTGACCCGGGTCCGCTGCGCCTTCGTGCGCAGGAGGAGCGCGTCCTCGAGGGTGCCGACGGAGGCGAGCCGCTTGTTGGCCTTCAGCTCGTTCCACGCCTGCCGGTCGGCGCTTTCGAGGTCGACCATGGCCCGGTCGTAGTGCAGCCTCCGAGCGCCGACGATCTGCGCGATGCCGATCTGGTCGGCGGCGGTGAACCGGCCGGACGCGAGCACGCCGGCGACGACCGCGTCCTCCTGGGAGAGCAGCTCCCAGGAGCGGTTGACCGCGATCTCCGCCCGCAGGTCGGTGGTGAGTCCCTTGTCGCTGAGCGTCGTCGTCCCGTCGTACATGTGGAAGATCGACTCGATGACGCCGGAGTAGGTCTGAATGACGCGGGCCCGGTCGAACGAGCCGGTGTCGATCGCCCGGCGATCCTGGTCCAACCGTCCGAGCAGGCCGACCATCTCGTCCAGCCGCCGGTCCATGGCGTCGTCGGCGGCGCGGTGGACGGCGCCGCTGCGCGCCTTCTCGACGACGACGGCCCGCTCCTTGTCGGTGCGGGCGCGCTGGGCGGTGAGCAGGTCGGGGCGCCGCTGGCCGGACCCGAGCATGGTCACGGTGAGCCGGCGCTCGTTCTGCAGCTCGACGAGCAGCGGGTCACTCGGGGCGGCGACGCTGTCCAGGGTGCTGACGAACAGCAGGTTCACACCTTCGCGCAACGTCACCCAGGCGGCGAAGGCCCACAGCGCGGTCAGTGAGACCAGCAGGGCCGCAATCTTGGTCCGCAGCCGTGAGTTGCGGAAACGCATTATGGATCGCCCCAACAATTGTCAAGGTGCCTGCAATGCGAGGTCTTGGGGCCCGGCTGCGAGACACTGGTGGCGGTGAGTGCGGGTAGCGCTATGCCGTGTGATCGGCAACGCACCGGTGAACCTTACCAACGCCACCAAACCCACTCAAGGTGAATGGTTTCCGGCTCAGGCGTACAAGCAGGTCACCCTCTGACAGGGTGGTGAAATTCACCGCGCCGAAACACTCGTGTCACGCCGTGCCAGACGAAGGGCGCCCAGGACCGCCGCCCGCACGATCGTCGTTGGGCGATATAGGTCTTTATCGTGCCATAGAGGCGGCTTGCCGGAGTCAACGTCCCCTGGACCGCCGGTCAGGGTGCCGGGCGTGCTCCGCAGGGCCGCGGTGAGGTAGGCGTCGCCCAGCCGGACCGCGCGCTCCGCCGCCTCCCGCACCGCCGAGTCGGGCGCGGCATCGCCGGACGGGCGGGCCAGGACGAGGATGTGGACGGCGTAGGCCGTCTCCTCGGCGGTCCCGCACCAGCGGCCCCAGGAGCCGTCCGTGCGCTGTTCCCGCAGCACCCACTCCACGGACCGATGCACGGCGTCCGCCGATTCCGGCCCCCCGAACTCGTTCAGTGCCAGGGCGGCACAAGCGGTCGCGTAGAGCGGCGATGCATGCCACCGGTCCTCCCAGCGGCCGTCGTCCAACTGCTCGCCGATGAGCCAGGACGCCGATTTCCGCGCGCTCGCCGCGTAACGGCCGGTCGGGTCGGCGCCACCGCACTCCAGGTAATGGCCGAACGCCTCAAGCACGTGCGCGTTGGTCGTGACCGACCGTCCGTTCTCACCGGGCCAGCTACAGAAATGCGTGCTCGTTTCGTACTTCCAGAGCAGGTCGGGCGGGTGAGGCTCACCGAGAAGCGACAACGCGTACAGCACGCCGGAACTGGTGTCGGCGTCGGGGGGCAGGCCGGTGCCGCCCGGCGCGCCGTCCTCGCCGAGCGAGGCCCGCATCTGGGCGATCAGCTCCGGCGGGACGGCCGGCGCGAGCCCCGCGCGGGCCAGCCAGCCCAGCACCCACCCGCGCTCGAAGTTGGTCACCGGGACGGCGACCGGGACGGGACCGCCGTGCTGCTCGACGGCCGCCTCCAGGTAGCGCCGCGCCGCCTGGCCACCGGCCCTGTCGACGTCGGGACCGCCGAGCCACGCGGCGGTGGCGGCGGTGGAGGCGCCGACCGTCGCGAACCGTCCCGGCCGGTCCACCACGGAGAACTCGCGGACGGGGCGCGCCGGTGCCGGCAGCGGCACGGGACTGACCGAACCGGCCCGGCGCGCCGACGCCCCCGCGACCTCCAGGGCGTGCTGGACCTTCAGCGGCACGGCGCCGCCGTTCTCCAGGTGGGCCTTGGCGGCGGCGACGAACGCTCCGTCCATCCCGGCGGGCGGGGCCAGCCGTCCGCCCGTCCACCAGGCGGCGAGGGCGGGGGCGCCGCGGAGCCGGTCGAGGTGCCCGTTGATCGCCTCGATGAGGGCCGGGGTGATGTGCTCGATGGCCGGCATGTCCGGGAAGTCGGCCGCGGTGGCGCCGTCGAGCCGCCGCGCGAGGGCCCGCAGGGCGCGCCCGGCGCCGCGGGCCACCTCGGCGGCATGGACGCCGGCCGGCCGGCGGCCCTCCTCCGGGGCGAGCGCGGACAGCAGCGCCTCGGTCGCGCTGAGGGTCGGGACGAGCGCGTATCCCGGATCGGGCGGTCCCCAGCCGCCGTCCGACCGCTGCGTGTCGAGCAGGAACCGGATCCGCCGGGACTGCCCGGCCAGCCACGGGGCAAGGCTCACCAACCGTCCGGTCTCGTATATGGACGGTGACGACCGTCCCCACGGGTGGTGCACGAGATCGGCCACCAGCGCCCCGGCGGCCGCGTAAAGATCGTCGGGATCCGGGTCGGCGGCCTCGGCCGCGTCCGGACCCACCTCCTCGGCGGTCACAGCGAACCCCAGTAGTCGCCGAGCTCGTAGAAGCCGGTGCTGTAGCCGATCTGCCGTTCGAGATAGGCCACGGCCTCGGGGCAGTCGTCGCGCAGCGGCCGGAGCAGGCCGCCGCACCGCGCGACGAGCTCGTCGATCCGGGCGGTGATCTGGGCACGGTCCACACCGAGCATCTGAGCGTTCAGGTCGCCCCAGGAGACGTCCCGCTCGTAGGTGGCGAGATCGTTGAGCAGGCGCAGGATCCGCTGCACGTCCCGGCTCACGACCTGCAGCTCGTCGATGTGGTCGAGGATCCCCTGGTCGGCGTGCACGACCCAGTGCGAGATGTTGACCCAGGCCGAACCCATGTTGTCGGCGTTGTCCAGGTACTGGTCGAAGGTCGGCCGGTCCGCCCGGTCGCCCGACTTCCAGGCCAGCTCGCGGGCCCCGCTCTCCAGCAACCGCCCGAGCTCGGTCAGCCAGTGGTCGCGCAGCATGGCGAAAGCGGGCGATCCGGCTGCGTCGTCCCGGATGTCGGCGAGGAACCGGGTGAGCCCGTCCCCCGGCGCCGGCGGGGCCCCCTCCGCGACGGCGAGGCAGCGCCGGTTGATGTCGTCGACCTCGTCCCGGGACGTCGCGACGTGGTCCACCAGCCAGTCCAGGCCGAAGATCCACAGCGAGGTGCGCGCCGCCATCCGGATCCCGGACGCGGTGAGCCAGGGCGACCCGAACGCGTTCGCGCAGGCCACGGCGTTGAACAGGGTCTCGTCGATCGGCTTGGCGTCGAACAGGTCGGGATAGCTCTCGGCGCATCTCGCCAGGTCGCGAGCGCATTTCACGGCCTGCGCCATCACGGCCCCGTTGTGCCGCGCGTCCAGGAGGGCGTCGGGCGTCGCGGGGCCGCCGGGATGCGGAGGCGCCCCGTCCGCAGCCCTCACGCGTCCCGCCCGACCGGGGTCAGCGTCATCTCCATCGACTCCCGCGGCCGCAGCGTCGCGCCGATGCGCGGCATGGCGGGGATCGCGTCGGACAGGGCCGGGCGGAACCGGCTCAGGAGGCTCGTCAGGATCATCCGCGCCTCGACGTCGAACACGTGGCGGCCGATGCACTGGTGCGGTCCGCCGCCGAACGGGAAGTAGGCGTAGCGGTGCCGCTTCTGGGAGTTCTCCAGCGTGAACCGCTCCGGGTCGAACTCCAGCGGACGGTCCCACACCGAGGCCAGCCGGTGCGTGAGGAAGGGGCTGATGAGCACCGAGTCGCCCGGCTCGATGTGCACGCCGCCGAGGATCGTCGGGGCGGTCGCCATGCGCGGGAACATCCAGCCCACCGGGTACAGGCGCAGCAGTTCCTGGACGACCTGCGACACGTACGGCAACCTCGGAAGATGGTCGGGGCGGACCGGTTCGGCGCCCACCACGCCCTCGATCTCCTCGACCAGCCTGTCCAGGACGTCCGGGTGGTCGTGCAGCAGCGGCCACAGCCAGGTCAGCGCCAGCGTCGTGGTCTCGGTGCTGGTCGCGAACATCGCGAGCAGGTTGTCGCGGATCCACTTGTCGTCCGGCGGGGTGCCGTCCTCGGCCCGGGCCTGGCAGAGCGCGGTGAAGATGTCGCTGCCGTCGCCCGGGTCGTCCCGGTAGCGCGCCACCAGCTCGAACAGGACCTCGTCCATCACCTGCACGGCGTCCTTGAACGCCCGGTCGCCGGGCATCGGAAGCACGCGCGGCAGGAACGGCAGCAGGAACCGGACCGAGATCGAGGTCGCGATCTGGTCGAACGTCGGGATCAGCTTGTTGGCCTCGACCGGGGAGATCTTGTCGCCGAACAGGACCTTGATCACGGTCTCGTTGACGATCCGGCTCATCTCCGGCAGTACGTCGATCGGCCGTCCCGCGCGGGCGGGCTCCTCCAGCTTGCCGACGGCGTCGTTGATCGCCTCCGCCATCAGCCCGGTGAGCCGGTTGACGTTGCGGGTGGTGAAGACCGGCTGCAGCACCCGCTTGCTGTGCTCCCACTCGGCGCCCTCGGACAGGATGCTGCCGCCCATCAGCTCGCGCAGCGGCCGCCAGAACACCCCGTCCCGCTGGAAGATCCCCGACTCGCGCCGCAGGACCTGCTGGATGTGCTCGGGATGGGTGACCAGGTAGGGGTGGGACGCACCGAGGTCGAGCCGGATGAGCCGGCCGTCCCCTTCCGTGCTGATCCGTTCCAGCTGGCGAAGCGGGTCGCGGACGAAGCCGGCGACCGTGCGGTAAAGGGGGAAGTTCTTTGCCTTCTGGACTGGGACGGCGCCGACGTCAACGGACATTTACCGACTGCCCCTCGATGTTGAGTTGGAGTACCAGTGCTCGCGGATGGCCGTCCCGGGGCACGCGGGCCGCCCGGGACGCACGGCGTCCCTCGCGGCGGGACGACGTGAATGAGTGATTCGGGCTTTGTGGGAAGGTTGCGGTGTTATGTAGCTTTCTGTGGGAGTATCACATGATCAATTAACATGGGCAAGGCTTCGGCCGGTAGAAATCTCAACCGTTTCGACGTGACCCTTATCACTTGCCGGCTGTGTTGTCTCATTGTCCGGGTCGGCCTTACAGGCATGCATGAGGAGCCCGCGATAAGGGCATTTGCAAGGCGCGAGGGGACACGGAGAGTGACGCCCGTTAAATGGAGCTCTCTTCCGGTTTATACCGAATTACTTTGCCGCGCGGTCGATCGGGACCAGATCGGGCCACGCGACCCGACCCGCCACCTGGACCTCGCCGATCACTTTCCGTGATCCGCAGCGTGCCGCGACCGGATAGGTGCCGGGCGCGGCGTCCCGCCTGACGACGGCCGCCCCGTCCACGGCCCGTCCGGCGAACGCCTCGGAACCCGCCGCCACCCGGCCCGCGCATCCCGGCACCGAGAGCCGGACCCGTTCACCGGGCCGCACGGCGCGGGGCTCCACCGAGACCGGACCGTCCCCGCCCGCGGTCGCCTGCCCCGTCGCCGGAGCCAGCATGCCCGCCGCAACGAGCGCTGTTCCCAACACGGTGACGCTGAGCAGACGCAACGACAACTCCCTCACTCGGGCGTGTGACGTCCGGCACTTTAGCCCCTATAGGCGGTTTCGGGCACCGCTTCCCAGTGTCCGTCCCCTCGTGACGATCAACAGCGCCGCCGGCACGCCCCCCGCCGACCCCGGCTCCGCCGAACGGCCGGCGACCACATGATCAGCCGCGCGAAATCTCGCCGCCCGCAGCGGTCGGTAGAGCGGGAACAGCCCACATCACCTACGCCGCGACCCGCACGCCACACCCCGCTTCACGAAGGTGTAATCAACAAAAACGCACAACGGTCCTGACAGGCCGCCGAGTAGCCTGGGGGCATGTTCGGCTTTGCGAAGACCCAGATGGTCTCTCCGGAGAAGGCGCTCCCCGGCAGGGACGAGCCCATCCCGGTACCGCCGCGCCACGAGGTCCTCGACGCGCCCCTCGCACCGCCCTACCCCGGCGGCGCCGAAATCGCCGAGTTCGCCCTCGGCTGCTTCTGGGGCGCCGAACGCAAGTTCTGGGAGACCCCCGGCGTCATCTCCACCTCGGTCGGTTACGAGGGCGGCTACACCCCGAACCCCACCTACGAAGAGGTCTGCAGCGGCCTGACCGGCCACACCGAATCCGTCCGCGTCGTCTACGACCCCGCCAAGGTCACCTACGACGACCTGCTCCGCGTCTTCTGGGAGGCCCACGACCCCACCCAGGGCATGCGCCAGGGCAACGACGTCGGCAGCCAGTACCGTTCAGCGATCTTCCCCCGCACCGACGTCCAGCAGAAGGCCGCCGAAGCCTCCCGAGACGCCTACCAGCAGGTCCTCACCAACGCCGGCTACGGCCCCATCACCACCGAAATCACCAGGGCCACCGACTTCTACTACGCCGAGGACTACCACCAGCAGTACCTCTACAAGGTCCCCAACGGCTACTGCGGAATCGGTGGAACCGGCCTCTCCTGCCCCGTCGGAGTCGCTCCGGTGGAGTGAGCGTGGAAGGAACGGACCGGCTGATCCGGTCACTGGACCCCGAAGACAAGCAGGCGATCGCGCTTCTCGATCTGCAGACTCTGGCACGTGAGAACGGTGAACGGATTTTCCAGGCGACGGAGCCTGCGTACGGCGTGCTCGCTTGCCTGCGCATGTGGGAGATCTTGATCGCCCGCATGGAAGATGGCTGGGCCGGTCAGGACTACTACATGGTGGGTGGATACCTGAACGTCCTCACCTTCCGAGATGGCATCGAGGACTTCCTCGAAGCCATGCCCTCAGCCTTGAGTACCAAGATCGGCCGCTGCGTGGAGCAACTGGACGCGCGATACCGAGCCGTCACGTGGGAGGACGGCGGGGCAGAGCTGTCACAGTCCTGGCAGCCACTGGCCGAGAGGCGAGAGATCCGATGGTGGTGGACCCGGCGCCCCATCGACTTGCCCCCTGGTTGGTGAACGTGCACATCTGCCGCACCTACGGCGACCACCAGCAGTACCTCTCAGCCAATAAGAACCCGGGCGGCTACTGCGGAATCGGCGGAACTGGCCTCTCCTGCCCCGTGGGCGTTGCTCCTGCCGAGTAACGCCTGACCTGCTGCGCCAGCGGTCATGCGGCGTAGGTGTCGAGTACCTCGCGCACTTCGGGGACGTCCCGGTAGGGCTCCAGCTTGGAGAGGACGACGCGACCGCGCTTCGCAGTCCGGTCGCTGGGGAAGCGTGCCGAGAGGTCGAGCATGTGTCGCGCGGTGCTGGCTGCCTCTTCGGGCTCGTTGGCGTCCGCCAGGGCGACCGCGAGCCAAGAGAGGTACAGAGCAAGCTCGCGCGTGCGTGTCGAGTCGTACCGGCTGAGCACCTCTTGCAGAAGCGGGACGGCCCGTAGGGGTTTGTGGAGTTCGGTGTAGACGCGGGCGTCCATCACGTCGAGTTCCTCGGGCGACACCCAGTAGGCCCAATCCGGGGCCTCACGCGAGCCCTCCTCGTCCATGGCCTCGTGGGCTTGGGCAAGTGCGCGCATGGCTGGTTGGGCGTTGCCCGCCTTGGTGTTCGCCCATGCGACCCGGTCGAGGTAGAGCGCGCGGGCCTTGGGTGGTGCGTCCGGTCCGGCCTCTTCCAGTGCGGCGCGGGCAAGACTCAGCCCGTCCTCTTCGTGGCCGGTGTTGGTGAGCTGGTAGGCCAGACTCCCCGCGAGGTGTCCGACGAGTGCGAGGTCTCCGGCCTCCCTGGCTGCCGAAATTCCGAGCCGGTATGCGCGTGCCGCCTGGTCGTGCTGGCCTGCGTCGCTGGCGATCCATCCGGTGATCTGGGCTATCTCGCCGATGCTGCCGAGGAGTGAGCGGCCGGTCTGCTCGGAATGCGTCGTCTCCCGATAGAGCTGGACTGCGCCGTCCAACTCTCTGAAGGCTGGCGCAAGTAGATCGCGGCTGGCGATGACGTCGTCCCCGAGCCGCAGGCCGTGCGCCCGGTCGGCAAGCGCCTCCGCCGTGGACGTCCCGACTCGACGGCCTGTGCTGCTCGCCACTGGTCCGAGTTCGACGTCTTCGGGCAGGAAATAGGAGAGCGCTTCCGCTGGGCTGGGCGCTTCGGGCGAGAAGTCCTCGCCGCGCGCATGGGCGGCTGCCCGTTCAAGCGTCTGAAGGGGGACGTCTAGGGCCTCGGAGAGGGCAGAAATCCAGACATCGGGGATTCTCTCGCCTCGTTCCCATCGGCTGATCTCGTGGCGCGTCACGGAGGCCGTTCCTGAGATGCGGCACAACGATTCCGCTAACTGGCGCTGGCTCTTGCGCGCGTCTCGTCGCAACCCCGCGAGATACAGACCGAACCGTTGCCGCTTTTCGTTGATCACGCTGGCCCCTCCCTCGCTCCTCAGTCTGGCCCCTCTCCGGCCCCCTGGTAGGCGCCTCTGAGGAGACAGCCCGAAAGACAGGCTCTAGCCATGGAAGAGGCGGCAGGCGCCAACGGTCAACCCCCGTCCTGCGCCTCGACGAAGGGACGGCTTCCATGGCAACGGAAGCTTCGGAGGTGACGGAGGCGCGGCGTCTGCGGGTGTGGGCGCTGGCGCAGGCGCTCGGGCGCACGGGTACGCAGTGGAGATCGCGGAGGCTCTTCCGCTCCTGGCGGTTCCGGCCGCGTGTGGGCCGCCGGTCGGGGTGCGTTGTGATCGGCGGGCGATCTGTGGGGGTGAGTTGTGGTTCGTCTTCGCTGGTGGTGGCGCGATCGCTCCGGCCGATGACGCGCACATTCCTGACGCGGTGGTAACAGTGAAGGGCCAGCTCGCCGCGCAAGCCGACGGGTAGCCACGCGTCGGCCGGTGCGGTCACCTGGTACGGACGCGCAACGGGAACGTGGTGGGCGCTGGCCCCCTCGCAAGATGGTGCGCGGCTGGTGGAAGCGACCACCCCTGACGAACTGCGGGAAGCACTTCGGAACCCGGCGGCCTGGCCGTGGCCTCTCTCCAAGTTCGTTCCCGCGTCTCAGCGCTAATCAAGCACACCCAACAGGGCCACAAGAGGGACGACTTTATGGGGCGGGCTCAGGAGTCGTCCCTCATTCCTGGCGGTGACGTGCGGTCTTGGACCGGGGAGTAAGACTGCTGCTGTCGTCCGCCGCCCCGCCTCTCTGCCTTGCCCCCATGGCAGAGAGGCGGGGCCTTCCCTTGATCTCCTGCGACGAGTCGAGGGCCGCGGCTTCCCTTTCGCGCTGACGGGGTCGGGGCCGGTCGATGGCCGAAAGGCCACCCCAAAGGGGCGACCGAAGGGAGTCAGCCGGCGCCGCGTCGGCAATTCCGTCTGAAGCGTCGCCCGGCCTGGAAGCGGCTGCCCGGCGCCTGGGCGGCGAGCCTTTGGGCGGGGCCTTCCTCGGCTTGGGCGGTGCGGTACGTGCGGGCCGTCCACGGTCCCGCCCTGCGGTGGACGGGCCCAACCCCACACCCGGCCCCGCCCCCACTTGCGACGAGTTCGGACCTCAAGCATCGGTCACGCCGCAGATCGAAGCTGGACGGTTCCGGACTTGCGCGGGGGTGGGGCCTCGTAGCCTTGACCGGCGGACGGGCAGCACCTGCCTGCCCGCAATGGCCCGTCGCGAGGCCCCGCGCGGGTCCCCGCGCGGGTACGGAACCGGCCTGCGGCGGAGTGCGGGCCTGGCCTCGAAGGATGACAACCCGAGACAGAACTGGCCTCCACCCACGGTATGAACGGGGTATGGAGGCCAGTGCGTGAACAGTCAGATCACGTGCCCACTGAGGCGTCAGTCAAGCCCGTGGTCGACGTCGGTTCGGCCAGCGCGGACGTCGATCAGAATCGTCCGACATCCGTGATGGTGAAGTAGGGGCCGTCCGGGGTGGAACCCGCCTCACCGTTGAAGTCGCCCGACTCCCCTCAGATGCACTTGTCGAGGGTCTTCGGGTCCAGCTTCACGCCGATCACCTTGATCACCAGCCAGCGACGGGGGCAAATCGGTCCTTCCATGAGGTGGAACTCCACCGGGATCGTGGAAGGCTCCGGCTGGTTGGACGCCCAGGTCACCGCGTGGGCCATGACGAACGAGATGATCGCGGGCGCCTTCTCCTTGATCGCGACCGGCAGGTCCCAGTCGGCCACGGCCTCTGTGAGCAGCCGAGCCGCCTTCGCCGGAGTCTCCACCACCGGGGACAGCACAGCAGACGCACTTACCTTGCAGAAGCTCGTAGTCACGAGTCTCCTCCTTATGGCTTCTAGTTTGAACCGCTTACTACAAGCACGACCGTGCGGCCGAATCAGCCGACTGCAAGCCAGAAGTCTGGATGCGGTTGCGGGCTCCGTTCTATGGCCTAGGACGAAGTACTGCCACCAGCAGTACCTCTACAAGGTCCCCAACGGCTACTGCGGCATAGGCGGCACGGGCCTCTCCTGCCCCGTAGGCGTCGCCCCCGCCGAGTAGCGGCAACGAGTTTTGCTACTTGAGGTAGTAAACTGTGGGCATGGCTGCGGAGGAGAAGGAGTTCGGGCTGGGTGAAGGCCCGGCGGTGAAGGCGAGCGTCTCACTGAGAGCAGGAAACATCCGTGCCGTCCGCGAACGGGTGGGAACCCGCGGCTTCTCCGCCTACGTCGACGCCGCCGTCGAGCGTCAGATAGAGCGGGACCTGCTCGAAGAGGCACTACAGGCTAATGAGAACGCCTCGGGGCCGATCCCGCAGGCGCTTCGCGACGAGGCCGCAGATCTCTTCCGTGCGGTCAAGGCGGCACCCGAGTTGCAGGAGGGCGCCGAGTGGGCCGGACACGAAGCAGGCTGAGTGCGGGGACGCTCGTCCTCGACTGCGAGGGCCTGGTCAAGTGGTGCGGGGCCGATCAACGCGTCACCGCTCTGGTCCGCGAAGCCCAGGACAACGACTTCCGCGTGGTGATCAGCGCGCTCACTCCGATCGAAGTCCAGGACGTCCGGACCAAGTCGGAGAGGCTCCGTTGGTACCTGTCCAGGCTCCGCATCGAACCGGTCACCGAAGAGATCAGCCTGGCGGCCGTCGACCTCCTTCGTGCTCACCGCCTTCCCGGGCATAAATACGCGATCGACGCGGTCGTCGCTTCGACTGCGCTCCGGGCTCCCAAACCCGTCGTCCTGCTGACCTCCGACGAGGACGACATGACGACCCTGTGCGGAAAGGCCATCAAGGTAGTAGCCGTATGACCCGGCCCCGCCGCCAGACCCGGCTCTTGTGCACTGACGGCTACCACCAGCAGAACCTCCACAAGGTCCCAACGGCTACTGCGGCATAGGCGGCACCGGCCCCTCCCGCCCCGTAGGCGTAGCCCCGCCGAGTAGCAGCATGGGGGCCCTTGCTTAATGAGCGACAGAGACTCCACTGGTATTCGGATCGACGGCCGAGGGCGCCAGCGACGGTAAGCGTCGATCAGTGACGTGGGAGTCCTCGCCGCCGCAGGGACCGATTCGGGGAAGCGACGGCCTGCGATGTACGAGCGGGCCCGAGTGCGGCCGAACCAATTCAAGGATATTCGAGGCTGTCAGTTCGCGTAGGCCGCGCTACGCCTGCTGAACGCTCAGTCCTGCAGCGTGTCCATAACGCAGGCGGTACTTCGTCTCGAGCGTCGCCCGACCTGAAAGCCGCTGCCCGGCACTGTGCGGCGGACCTTTGCGCGGGGCCTGCCTTGGGTGGGGCGGTGAGGTACGGGCGGGCCGTCCACGGTGGGGCGAGGCGGTGGCCGTCCACGGTCTCGTACTGCGGTGGACGGACCCAACCCCGCCCCGCCCCCTCAGAGGCACGCCTCCACTCTCCGCTGATGACACCCGGCTCAACCCGGGCCATCGCGTTGACGCATGAGCATGCTCCCGGACGGTGGAAGTGGATAACGCGGTCGATCGCGTACAAAGGAGAGTCCTCATGAGCTCTGTCACTGACCGGCAGCTTGCCCTGAGGGGTGGCGTCGTCGGCCTCTTCCTCGGGCTGTTGTGCCTCGTTTCCGGCATCGCAAGCGTTGTCGCCAACGACGGCAATGGCCTCAACTCGATGAACATCGTCCTCGGCGCCGTCGCAATGGTCGCCAACGGCGTGGTCATAACCATTGCCGGTTCCCGTTGACAGCGGGTGCCTGCACCCTGGCCAAAGCGGCCCCTCAGCTTTGAGGGGCCGCTTAACTCTCGGGCATCTCCGGGGCGCTCATGCCGCGTCCCGCATGGTCTGGTCATTTTGGGGCTTGGCGGTCTGGTGCTGCTCGGCGGGACGGCTTCGGAGCACGCCCGGCATGCCATCTGGCCGCGCAAGCCGGACCCTGTGATGGAACTCCTCGACCCCGGGTAGTCCGGGCTAGCTTGCCTTCCGCTTCCCGTCACGCTCGGTGAGCTGCCTGCGGATGGCTCTTGCCTGCTGGATGCGGTTGCGGGCGGCTGCTTGGTCGGCGCGGGCTCCTGCAGTACGTCCAACGGGCTGCTGCGGGCCGGCGCGTCCGGGTGCCCACACGATCAACGTGGCGTTCATATGAACGTAGCCGTCTGTTTGAGGCGTCGATCTCGGGGATAGGTAGTTCCCCAGTAGCTTGCCAGCAAATGGCGGCAAGATCGTTCCAAGGATGCCCCCAGACCGCCCCCGGGAGTCTTCATGGCAGGACATCGAGTTCTCCGCGTCACCGCTTGGGCCGCCGCCCTCTCCGGTCTGCTGCTCACGCCGTCCGCCGCCAACGCGGCACCCCCGGAATGGGAAAAGGTGCCCACGCCGCCCTTCGACGGTCTCGGGGTGGTGACCGAGATAGCGGCGGCAGGACCGCGGGCCGCGTGGGCAGCCGGGATCGAGGACGCGACGTCGAGTGGGAAGCCCGTCATGCTGGCCTGGAATGGTCGGCAGTGGCAGCGTCAGGTGCTGCCGCCGGGCACGGGCCAGGTCGTCGACCTCGCCGCCGCCGGACCGCGGAACGCCTGGGGCATCTACCTGAACGAGGACGGCTCGCCGGCACTGCATTGGAACGGCATCGCTTGGCGCAGGGTCGGTTACCCGGCCGGGGTCCAGCCCACCATGCCGTCTCCTCTGCCCACGTATCTGCAGATCGTCTCGGCGGCGCCCGGCGGACCGGCCTGGTCACTCGGGTACGACTCGAAGGCGAAGAAGGCCGTCGCCCTGCGCTTCCAAGACGGACGATGGGTGCGCCGGAAGACTCCGGTGCGGATGGTCAGTGCTTCCACCGTCGCCGTCCGGTCGGCGAAGGACATCTGGATCGCCTGCACCTGCGACATCCCGGGAGCCGGCCCGACTGAGGCCATGCTGCATTGGAACGGCACCAAGTGGAGCACGATCCGGTACCCGTCCGAAGAGAAGACCTACATCGCGAAGATCGCGCCGGTCTCGGCCACGAGCGTCTGGGCCTACCGTGCCAGCACCAGCTTTGCGACTCCCGAGCTCATGCACTGGGACGGGAAGACCTGGACGTCGACGACGATTCCCGCAACCCCGTACGCCTACCACTTCCCCGCGCTCGCCGACGACGGCGGCCAGGGCGCGTGGGTCTCGGTGAGCACGGTCGACGACGACAAGAGCTACCTGCACTACAGCGGCGGGGCTTGGACCGCCGAGAGCGGCGAGGGGCGCCCCGGCACCGCCGTCTGGATCCGTGACCTGGCCCGAGTGCCGGGAACGCGCTCGATCTGGGCGACCGGCCTGCCCAGTTCCCTTGCCGGCGCCCCTTTCATCGAGCGCCGACGCTGACAATGCGGCCTCTGCCGGCGGTGCGAATCTCGGGGTAACGCTCCGACCACACTCCAGCTCGACCGCCACGGCTCACAGAGGACTTCGTCCAATTGCCTCTGGGGCGGCACTATCACCAGCAACACCTGTACAGGTGCGGCATAAGCCCACCTGCTGCTTAGCCCCGGCCGAGCGACCTGGACGGCGGACAGGGGCTCGGTCCATTGGGCAGGGCATTCGGGACTTAGGACGCCGAGTATGTGACCCGCTTGCTCCGCATGGCGGAACCTGTGCGGTCACTCGGGAAGCGGAGCGAGAGGGCGAGTACGTGCCGCGCGGTGCTGGCCGCCATTCGGGCTCGCTTGCGTCCACCAGGGCGATGGCGAGCCTGAGAGGTAGAGGGCCAGTTCTGGCGTGTATCGAATTGCCCACCGAGCACCTCTCGCAGGTGCGGGACGGCTCGTGGGGGGTCGGGGGAGGCACGGGCGTCCATGACGTCGAGTTTTTCGGGGTGAGAACTGATAGGCCCATTTCAGGGCGGTGGTCAAGTCGGATTCGGAGATTTCGATTCTCTGGATCCGGCGCTCGGCGAAGCTCCGATGGGCGACAGCCAGTGGCCGGCGACAAGCATTCCCGGACGGTTCTCCTTGAAGCACGCCTAGGGCGTCACTGCAAAGGAGAGACACCGAATGAAGATCATTACTCTGGTCATCGCCGTCCTGATGGTGATCGCGGCCGTGTACGCCTCCCGTAGGATCGACTACCGGTTGGCGTACCGAATGCTCAAGAAACTGCACCCGCGCCACATGGTTGCCGGGATCGCAGCGTTCGGCGTGACGGTCGCCGGCGTGGTCGTCTTCAAGGCACCCGGATGGGACTTCCTCACCTGGAGTTGGTGGCAGTCCATCGGCGGAGTCGGCAACCTCTCGTTCGGGCTGACGCGCGGCACCGCCGTCGTGGGAATCGCGGTCAGTGTCGCCATGATCCTGGCGTTCGTCGCCGCGCTTCCGATTCTCGCGATGATGGAGGAAATCCTGTTCCGCAACGGCGCGGAGCACCAGACGGCCGGGGCGCGGATCCGCGGGGCACTCGCCTTCGGATTCATGCACCTGGCCGCTGGTGTCCCGGTGGCCGCCGCACTCGCGCTCTCCCTCACCGGAGGCGTCCTCACCTGGGTGTACTTGCGCGGCGTTCGTCGCTCCGAGTCCACCGCACCGAACCTCAGGTCTGCGCACGGGTTGCTCGACGCGAGCCTGGTGCACACCGTTCACAACGTCGTGGCCGTGATCGCGGTCGCGATCGCCCTGCCGCTTGCCTGAGGGCAGGAACACGAGGGTGTTCAGACCGGGCCGTACGGCCCGGTCTGAACACCCTTCTCTGCTCCATAGAAGCGCCCAGCCGCCGGTTACCGGCCAGGGCACAGCGAAACTCAGGCACCACCAGGATGTGGTTCCGTCGTCGCGTGGCCGTCCTGCATTCGGCAGTTTGCTACCTCAAGTAGTTTGCTGATGTGGATGCACAGGAGGAGTTCGGACCGGGTCCAGGGCCGGCGGTGAAGGCGAGCGTTTCGCCGGGGGCCGGCGACATCCATGCCGGCCGCGAGCGCGTGGTCGCCGGATGACTCGGCAACCCCTCGCGCCCCGGCCGCGGCTTCTCCGTACTGCTGGTGACTCGCCCACGGTCCCCGATGTCCCTCATCGGCTGGGCGGCACTGGCCTCCCTCGGCCGGAGCCCTCGGTTGGTGAGGCATGACCTCGGCGAAAGTGCTCTACGCGATCGCATGTGGGGCGCCTGCGGCGTCCGATCTGGAGACCCTCGTACAGTTGGCGCAGGAGGCGGGCTGGCATGTCCGGGTGATCGCGACTCCCATGGGGGCCAAGTTCCTGGACATGGACCGGCTCGCGGGCCTGACCGGCGGCCCGGTGCGGACCGACTTCCGGCAGCCGCACGAGACGTCGAACGGACTGCCTCCCGCCGACGCGATCGTGGTGGCCCCGGCGACGTTCAACACGATCAACAAATGGGCGCTGGGCATCACGGACACGGTCGCCGTCGGCATGCTCTGCGAGCACCTCGGCATGGGCGTGCCGACGCTGGCGGTCCCGCAGGTCAAGGCCGAACTGGCCGGCCATGTGGCATTCGGCCGGAACGTGGATGCCCTCCGCTCGATGGGCGCCCACGTCCTTTTCGACCCCGCAGCCCCTCCCTACGCGCGCATGCCGGGCTGGCAGGACGTCCTCACGGAGTTGAGCGGCATCCTCGCTGAGGATCTCTGGCCAGACCCGTGGGAGGGACAGTGACGGACGGCTCGGCAGCTTGGGCCAGGCTCTCCGACTCGGATGAGACCCGGGTCTGGGACTCCTTCATGAACTTGACGTCGTTTCGTGCCTCCGTCCGCCCCGACCGGTGGCCAGGCATTCTGGAGCCCCAGCCGTCGGTGACGTGGGATCTTGCTCGGGAACGTCCCGCACTCTCGGCGATGAACTGGCTGTTCGCCGTAGAGCCCGCGGACGTCAATGTCCTGCTCCATGATGCCTTCAAGACCTGCGTCGATGGGGACGAGTGGCTCTACGTCCTGGACTGGCAGCATCCTTGCTACCGGTTCTGGCCGCATCGCATGACTGAGCCGGAGAATGACGTCTCCTGGGCCATCCCCGTCTTTCCTGACGGCGACTACTACATCTTCTTGTCGCAGGATCTCTCGTTCGGGACGTTCGGGCATCCCTGGGAAGCCAGCCTCTGCGTTTACGGCGACCGGCTCCTGGAGGCTGTCGAGGCGCGGAACAACGGCACCCTGGGCGGCGTCCTCCGTCGTAATGGCCGCTCGCCCCGAAAGGCATGAGAAGCCTCGGACGAGGTCCGGGGCGTCCCGTCATCGAGCCTGTGCCCTCAGCGGTCCCCGCAGATGATGTCGGCGCTGGAGCCGCCGCGGCTCAGGCGATCATGCGGGGAGACGTTCCGTTCAGTTCTGGGGTCTTGTAGGGGAAGGGCCGGTCGTGCGACTGCGCCATCTGGCTCCGGTTGACGGCCTTGCCGCCGCGGTTCGGCGGTGGAATCAGGTGCCGCGAGGCGTCAACGTCGGCTGGCGTGCTCATCAGTGGTCCTTTAATGCGTCGCTACTGGATGGCGGCCGCGCGCGGCGTCCCTGACCTTTTATCGGGGCATGGCCGGCCGGTCTCCGAGATCAATGACCGGTTCGGTGGCTATTCGGGCAAGTGCCGGTACCGCGGTGCGCAGGCCGGATTGCGGTCGGTCGGCGAGGTGGGCAGGGTGTGCCTCATGTGGCGGTTTGTGTTCTTCTGAGAACAGTGAGTGTCGAGGCTGGGTAAATCCTCGGGCGAACCGGCCCCATACGGCTGGTGGTGCACTAGTCTTTGCGACCTAGGCGCTTTGAAAGGTTGCACTCTGCTTTCTGGCAGAGAAGTGGAAGGTGTGGGGCATGCCGGACAGTCCGACTGTTCACCAGCGACGCCTTCGGGTAGAGCTCCGCAGGGCCCGCGAGGCCGCCGGGCTGACGCAGGAGCAGGCGGCGAAGGCCCTCGAATGGTCGCTGTCGAAAATCATCCGCATCGAAGGCGGGATGGTCAGGGTCGCCGTGAGCGACGTCCGCGTCATGTTGCAGCAGTACGGGGTGCCGTCAGAACGATACGACGAATTCCTGGGGCTGGCGCGCGCGGCTCGGGAAACGGCCTGGTGGAGCGCTTATCGCAGGGTCCTCAGCCCGCAGATGGCGGAGCTCATCGGCTTCGAGTCGGCCGCCGGCGTGTGCCGCGAGTTCGATCCCGTGCTCGTCCCGGGCCTGCTGCAGACCAGCGCCTATGCCAAGGAGATCCTCACGAACCTGCGCGGCGAGGTCACCGCCGAGCAGATCAACGAGCTGGTCGAGGTGCGGCTGCGAAGGCAGGAGATCTTCGAAGGCGACGATCCTCCCCGGTTCTATTTCGTCATCGACGAGGCGGCGATCCGGCGGCTGGTCGGAGGCGCCGCGGTGATGCGGGCCCAGTTGTCGCACCTGCTGGAGATGACGAAGCGCCCCAACGTGACGATCGAGATCGTTCCGCTCGACCGGGGGGCCCATCCGGGGCTGAGCGGACCGTTCAAGCTCCTCGAGTTCGTCGAGGCCGAAGACGACGACGTGCTGTACCTGGAAGGCGCGCAGGGTGAACTGATCGGTCGCGACTATCGCGAGGACATCGTTCGCTATCGCGAGAAGTTCGAGGTGCTGCGCCGTATTTCGCTCGGCCCGGAAGGCTCGGCAGTGCTGCTCAACACGGTCGCCGAATCGCTCTGAGGCGTCTCGCCGCGGCCACCGGCGCGGGGTGAGTGACACACCTATGGCTTGATCTTCGGTGAACACTTACACTCTCACATTGACAGAGCACGACACAGGACTGTGGTGTGCCTGGGATCGTGCGCCGAAGGGCATGGCCGGGCTTGAGGACGTTCGCCCGAACTGAGGGTCGCCGTTCGCATCCTGATTGGCCTGCGAGGACGCCTCCAAGGTTGTGCCCCGAAATTCTGACGGCCGCGTCGCGAAGGCCGGCGGTTGGAAGGGGCCAGTGTGGACCGGACGAAACGATCGCGGGTGGTCTGGAGAAAGAGCAGTCGCAGCGGCGGGGGGAACTGCGTCGAGATCGCCTTTGACGGGGAATCCGTTCTGATGCGGGATTCCACCGATCGCCTCAGCGCCGTCCTGACGATTTCGAGCGTGCAGTGGCAGCTCCTGCGGCGCTCCCTCCGCGGACGGTACGGCGGTGCGGCGGACTGAAGATCCTCATGCGGCGGGCACCGGGAGGTGGCGCTCTCGCGGCGGGAGCCGGTCGTGGTGGATGTAGCCGCTGTACGGCTTCTCTTTGATCACTACTTCCAGCCTGACGAAGTCCGTGGGGTCCAGGGCGCAGAAGCCGCTCCCCACGACGTCCTTGTACAGGGTGTCGGACACCACCAGGGCGAGGTCCCGGTGCGGGTGCTCGGTGAGGTGGTCGCGCAGGGGCGGGGCGTCCAGTAATCGGGAGACCACGACGGGGGCGTCGCCCGCCGGGCCGAGCGGCCCTTCGATCATGGTGCCGTAGTGGAAGGCGAGCCGCATGCGCAGGCGGGTGGCCCGGTGCTCGTTGAGCTCGGCGAGCGCGTCCTCGAGGTCGCAGGTGAAGGCGCCCACGACGTGCGGGATGTCGACACCGGCGGGCATGACGACGAGTTCCCCGTCCCCGCCCGGCTGGCGGTACCAGCCGTTGGTGCGCAGCCCGGACCGCCGCGCGCAGTTGTTGAGCAACCTGCGGAGGTCCTTCTGGGCGGCGAGTTGCCGCTGCGCGTCCAGGTGACTGTACTTCTCCAGGTCCACGGCGAGGAGCAGGCGGTACACGAGCCGCCTCCCGCCGGTGGGCCAGGGCCGTCGAAGCATCATCTGCCGTCCTCGGAGCCGCCGTCGGTTCGATTGTGCCCGATGCAACCCGCTTTGTGCAGGCAAACATAGGTCGGTTAGCAATATGGCACTTCGCCGGTAGCTCGACCAAAGGCGGCGCTGAACGCGAGTCAAAGCGATGACCTGGGAAGATGGCCTCTCGGGTGTGACGTTGTATGTTGCGGCGTGGCGGTCGGTAACCTCGCGATGTGCCACATGGCGTTATAACGCCTGGATGTCTGCGAGGTGGAGCCTAAGACCCTGGCTGTCGAAAAGGCCGGAACAAGGGGTTCGAGGTGGCCGCGGGGTGGAGCCTCGCGCCCGGGCGGGCAGGATGGGCGCATGGAGTTGACGCCGGGGTTGCGGGCCGAGGTCGAGATCGTTGTCGCCGAGGCCGACACGGCCGTCCACGTGGGGAGTGGGGACGTGCCCGTGCTGGCGACGCCCAGGCTGCTCGCGCTCGCCGAGGCCGCCACGGTGGAGGCCGTACGGGCCTGCCTGGGGGACGGCGAGACCTCGGTCGGGACGCGAGCCGAGGTGCGTCATCGCGTCGCCACGCCCGCCGGTGGACGGGTGACCGTCACGGCGGAGTTGCGCGACGTGGACGGGACGCGCCTGGCCTTCGCCTTCGAGGCCGTCGACGAGCAGGGCAGGGTCGTGGGGGACGGCCGCATCGAGCGGGCCGTCGTCGGGAGGGAGGGCTTCCTTTCGCGGCTCTCCAGATGAGGGTCAGTACGGCAGGAGGCGGCCCGAAGGGGTCCGCAGGTCGGATGGGCTCGGTTGACGTGGGGGCCTGGGGCGCTTGATGAGCTGCTGCCGTGCCATGGTGATCATCTCCCCCTGCCGGGCTGCCTTTAAAACCCGGGGATCGAGCCGTTACCTCGTATGACGCGGCCGGGCCGGACGAGGTTCGCTGAGCTTATGTCACCGACACTGCCCGTTCGACCGATTTTCGGGCAGCCGTGATCGACGGTTCGCGTCCGGGGGACCGCGGAACGTGTCCGGGATCAGGAGACGATGTCGCGCGACCGGAAGCGGCGGAAGGCCACGGCGAACAGGACGGCGGCGTAGGAGACGGAGAGGGCGGCGCCCTTGGCCATGCCAGCCCACTGGATCTCGGGCTGCAGGGCGTCCATCCAGGAGTACATCCAGTGCGTCGGGAGGAAGTCGCGCCAGGATCCGAGCGCGGTGACGGCGTCCAGGATGTTGCTGACGATGACGAGTCCCACCGCGCCGCCGACCGCGCCGAGGGGGGAGTCGGTCGTCACCGAGAGCAGGAACGCCAGGGCGGCGACGACGAGCTGCGCGACCAGGGAGTAGCCGATGATGATCGCCATGCGGCCGAGCGCGGTGCCGACCGGGACGGTGCCTCCGGTCGGGAGTTCGACGTCGCCCCAGCCGAACCCGGCCGTCCCCGCGACGAGCGCCATCAGCGGCAGGCTGACGACGGCGACGACCGCGTAGGAGAGGGCGACGATCAGTTTCTGGCGCAGCAGCCGGGCGCGCGGCACGGGCGCGGCGAGCAGGTAGCGCAGGGACGACCAGCCCGCCTCGCTCGCCACTGTGTCACCACAGAACAGGGCGACCGCGACCACCAGCAGGAAACCGGTCGAGACGAAGAGGGCGAAGAGGGCGAAGTTCAGGGCGGAGGACGTGGCGACGTCGACCAGGCTGGGGACGCCGTCCGGGCCGGGATCCCCGCCGATCTTGAACGCGCCGACCAGCACCCATGGAAGGACGAGCAGGAACGCGAAGGCGACCAGCGTGCGGCGGCGCCGGAACTGCCGGACGGCCTCGACCCGCAGCGGAAGGGTGCGCCGGACGTGGTAGGCGGTCATGAACCCTCCCTGATGATCTCCAGGAACGCGTCCTCCAGGCGGCGGCCGGACCCGGTGATCTCGGCGACCGGGCCGGCGGCGACGCGCCGCCCGCCCGCCATGACGACGGCGTGCGTGCAGGTCTGCTCGACCTCGGCGAGCAGGTGGCTGGAGACGATGACCGTCCGCCCGGCCGCCGCGTACCGGACGAGAACCTCCCGCATCTCGCGGATCTGGGGCGGGTCGAGGCCATTGGTGGGCTCGTCCAGGACGAGGAGGTCCGGCAGCCCGAGCATGGCCTGCGCTATGGCGAGACGCTGCCGCATCCCCTGCGAGTACGTGCGGACGGCCCGGTCAAGCGCTGAACCGAGGTCGGCTATCTGCAACGCCTCGTCCAGGTGGGCCTCGTCCAGTGGACGGCCGGTGGCGCGCCAGTAGAGGTCCAGGTTGTCGCGACCGGAGAGGTGGGGCAGGAACCCAGGCCCCTCCACGAAGGAACCCAGGCGGGACAGCACAGCCGCGCCCGGGTACACGCGGTGCCCGAAGATGCGGATCGAGCCGGAGTCCGGGTGGATCAGGCCCATCAGCATGCGCAGCGTCGTTGTCTTCCCCGCGCCGTTCGGACCCAGGAGCCCTAGCACTTGCCCCTTCTCCACCCGGAACGACAGGTCGGAGACGGCGAGATGCCCGTTCTTGTACGCCTTCGTTAGCCCCGTTATCTCCAGAGGCACGTCGCTGTCCGTTTCGATGTCGCGCCTACGGCGTCCTGGGAGAAGGATGGCGAGCGCCAGCGCGACGGCAGCGACAGGCAGAGCCCAGACCCAGACGGGCAGAGGCGCCGGTGCGGCCTTCAACGACGGGACGGACGGGACGGTCAGCGGCGACACCACCTGCACCTTGTACGACGACGGCTCGGCGGGCGTCGCGAATCCCATGTCGGTGGTGGCGACGACCAGGCGGAGCCGGTGCCCGCGGTCGAAGCGGTAGTCCATCGCCGGGAGCGTCACCGTGACCTCGCCGCCGGACACCCGGAACGGCGCCGCGAGCCGCCGTGCCGGAGCGGCCGCCCCGCCCGGCGAGACGTCGTAGAGCTTCGCGAACAGGGGCCCGTCCCCGCTGACCTTGAGCCGGACGGTCGCGGCGCCCGTCAACCGCAGCGGACGGTCCAGCGGACGTGTCTCGAACCTGGCGGTCTGCCCTGGCATATCCGAAGGCAACTGCCCGCCCAGGGAGCCTCCCAGCGACCCGCCCAGGGATCCGAGCGCCCCCAGCCCCGGCAGAGCGGAGATCGACGCGGGCGACCCGCCCGCCGGATTGAAGATCGTCTGCTCGCGCCCGCTCAGCGGCAGCCCCGCCGCATCACCGGAGAGCCCCGGATACCGCCTCGTCGACGCCTCGTCGACCACGACCGCCTGGGTGGAGGAGTCGAGCCCGCCCGCCCGCGTCACCGTGAACCCGTCCGAGGAGGGCGCCGACGACCGCATGAGCCGGGCGTCGAAGAAGTCGCGCACGAGCCCCTCGACCCGCGCGGTCTCCGGGTCGCCGCCGTCGTGCCCGCCCTGGAACCACACCACCGACACCGGCGCGCCGTTCCGCGCGATCGCCTGCGCGTTGGCGTCGGCCTGGTCGAGCGGGAACAGCGAGTCGGACTGCCCCTGGACGAGCAGCGTCGGCACCCTGATCCGGTCGGCGACGGATGCGGGGCTCGACCGCCGCAGCATCGCGATCGCCGATCCGGTGGCCCGGCCCTTCTGCGCCACCTCCTGGTACATCTCGCACACGGAGGGCAGGAAGCGTCCGCACGCCGTCCGTTCCGCGCTGCCCGTGAAGAACAGCCCCGCCCACAGCTTCTTGAACACGCCGTCCGTCGGCTTCGCGCCGGAGGCGGCATCGGGGAAGAGCGCGTCGGAGAGGCTGTTCCAGGTGATCTGCGGCGCGATGGCGTCCACCCGCCGGTCGTACGCGGCGGTCATCAGCGCGATCGCGCCGCCGTAGGACTGGCCCGCCATCCCGACGCGCGGGTCGCCGGGGCCGTCGAGCCGGACCTCCGGCCGCCGCGCCAGCCAGTCGATCAACTGCCGGGCGTCCTTCACCTCGTAGTCGGGCGAGTTGAGGGCGATCTCGCCGGTCGAGCGCCCGAACCCGCGCGCCGACCAGGCCAGCACCGCGTACCCGGCGCGGGCGAGGCCGCGCGCCTCGCCCGCGACGTCCCCCTTGGTGCCGCCGAAGCCGTGCCCCAGCAGGACCGCCGGGCCCTCGGCCCGCCCGACCGGCTTGTAGAACGTCGTGTCGAGCGTGACGCGCTGGTCGTCCTTCGGCCCGTCGACGACGGCGACGCGCTGTTCGGACGTCTGGACGCGGGGCTCGCCGTCGGCCGCCGCGCCCCAGGCCGCGGCCCCGCCCGCCAGCGCCACGGCGACCGCCGCCGACGCCCAGCGCGCGGGCCGTCCCGTCCTGTCCCACCGCGCCTTGAACCCGCCCGCCCGCCCCATGACCAGAACCCTATGCGCGCCCCGCGACCGGCCGCTCCGCCCTGGAGCCGATCCCGCCTGCTCCCACCGGTGTAGGCGGTCCCGGGACGCTACGCCTCGCGGTGGACGGGCGGGGCGAGGGCGGCGGTGAACATCGCGGTGAGGCGGTCGGTGAGGTCGGCGGGGTCGGCGGCGCGCAGGTCGCCGAGGCCGACCAGGCGCCGCACCGGCCCGCCGCCCATGATGATCGTGGACGCGAGCAGCGCCCGCGCCCGCGCGTCGGGCCCCTCCAGCTGCGCCACCATCGGCTGGACGATCACGTCCTCCAGGTAGCGGAGCAGGATCGCCTTGACCTCGGGGTGGCCCGCCGACCGGTCCAGCATCCGGGACATGGCGGTGACCGAGTGCTGGTCGACCTGCCGGACGAAGTGCTCGGCGAGCCGGCGCGGCAGCCCTTCGGGGTCGCCCGCGATGACGCCCCGGATCACCGACTCCCCGGCCAGCACCTCGCCGAACAGCGCGGCCTTGGAGCCGAAGTACCGGTGCACCAGCGCCGTGTTCGCCTCGGCGCGCGCGGCGATCATGCGGACGGTGACGCCGTCGTAGCCGTGCTCGCCGAACAGGTCGCGGGCGGCGTCGAGGATGCGGCGCCGGGTGGCCTTCCGGTCGCGCTTGCGCCGCCGCGCCGCCGCGCCCTCGACCTTCTCCTCGACCTGCATTCCGCCCGCCCCCGGTCGTCGTTACAATCCGTGTCCATTATGTGCCGAGTTGCAAGTAAACATGCGTCTACATAAGATATGTGCAAAACACAGGTAATGCATCTGAGTTGTGGGGGCAATGTGGCTCAGGCGAGCGTGGCGTCGCACGGCCCGGCGGCGCCCGAGCAAGCGAGACCGCAGTACACGCACCGACAGATCCTGGAGATCCTCGCCGGTCTGATGATGGCGATGCTGACGTCGATGATCTCGACGTCGGTCGTCGCCACGGCGCTGCCGACGATCGTCGGCGACCTCGGCGGCCAGGACAAGCTGTCCTGGGTCGCGAGCGCGTCGCTGCTGACCATGACCGCGTCCACGCCGCTGTGGGGCAAGCTGTCGGACATCGCGGGCCGCAAGCTCATGTTCCAGACCGCCCTGATCATATTCGTGGTGGCCTCGGTGGGCGCGGGGCTGTCGCAGAACATCGGCCAGCTCATCGCGGCCCGCGCGTTCCAGGGCCTCGGCGTCGGCGGCCTGTCCGCTCTGGCCCAGGTCATCCTCGGGGACGTCGTCGAGCCCCGGCAGCGCGGCCGCTACGCCGGGTTCATGGGCGCGGTGTTCGGCGTCTCGACCGTCGCCGGGCCGCTGCTCGGCGGGTTCATCGTGGACGCCGACAGCCTCGGCTGGCGCTGGTGCTTCTACGTGTGCGTGCCGCTCGCGGTCGTCGCGTTCTTCGTCATCCAGAAGGTCCTCAAGCTGCCGAAGGTGCGCCGCGACACCCGCATCGACGTGTTCGGCGCGTTCACCATCACCGGCAGCGCCGCCGTGCTGATGCTCGTGCTGTCCATGGGCGGGACGGAGTTCGAGTGGAACTCCCAGTGGACCTACATCCTGCTCGGCGCCGCCGCCCTGCTGCTCGTCCTGGCGATCGTCGCCGAGCGCATCGCGCGCGACCCGATCCTGCCTCCCCGGCTGTTCCGCAACCCCACGTTCCTGCTGACCTCGTTCGTCTCCGTCTGCGTCGGCATGGCGATGTTCGGCGTGATGATCTACATGCCGCAGTACCTGCAGATCGTCAAGGGGATGAGCCCGACGGCGTCCGGCCTGCTGACGCTGCCGCTGGTCGTCGGGATGCTCGTCACCTCCACCGGCTCCGGCCAGGTCGTCACCCGGACGGGCCGCTACAAGATCTTCCCGGTGGTCGGGCTGCTGTGCGTCGCCGGCGGGCTGTACTTGCTGTCGATGCTGCACACCGACTCTCCCAAGGTCATCGTCGGCGCAGACCTGGCCGTCCTCGGCGTCGGGATGGGCCTCAGCCTGCAGATCCTCATCCTCGCCGCGCAGAACGCCGCCGCGCCCGCCGACCTCGCCTCGACGACGTCCGGCGTCTCGTTCTTCCGCAACCTCGGCGGCGCGATGGGCGTGGCCGCGTTCGGCGCGATCCTCACCAACCGGGTCGCGGACGAGATCACCAGCGGCTTCCTCACGGCGGGCATCCCCGTGCCGGCCGGCGGCGGTGCGTCCAACCTCGGCTCCCCGGAAGAGATCAGCAAGCTTCCTCCGCAGGTCAGGCACATCATCCAGGACGCCTTCACCAACTCCCTGGAGACGGTCTTCCTCGTCGGGATCCCCGTCGCCCTGGTGGGCTTCCTCGCGATTCTCGCGCTGAAGGAGCACCCGCTGCGCGGCTCGGCGCACCGCGGCAAGGACGCGCCGCCGCCCGGGGCGCCCGTGACCGACGTCCCCGCCGAGAGCGGCGTCGTGCGCCCGCCGTCCGCGGCGGTGCGGACGGGCGCGGTCGGCGCGGTCGGCGCCGGCAGGCACGCGCGCGGCAACGGCCACCTGGACGACGGCCGCTACGCCACGGTCGCCTCACCCCCGGCCCCGCCGGAGGCGCCCGCACACGCGGCGGCGGCCCCGGCCGCCACGGACCTGGCCGCCCAGGTGCAGCTCCTCGCCCAGCAGAACGGGCAGAACGCCCACGCCGGCGGCGTCCCCGTGCGCGGCGTCGTGCGGACGCGCGACGGGGAACCCGTCCCGTCCGCGGCCCTCACCCTCATCGGCGTGGACGGCCACCAGCTCGCCCGCGCCATCACCCGCGAGGACGGCCGGTACGCACTGCCGACGCCGGGCCCCGGCAGCTACGTGCTGATCGCCGCGACCGGCGGGCACGAGCCGCAGGCCGCGACACTCGTCGTCGGCGACCGGCCGATCGAGTTCGACCTGCTGCTGGCCGGCAGCGGCGGCCTCGCCGGAACGGTCCGCAGCGCCGACGGCACCCCCATCGTGAACGCGATGGTCGTCGTCACCGACGTGCGCGGCGACGTCGTCGGCACCGGCCGCAGCGACGCCGACGGCCGCTACACGTTCAACGACATCGTGTCCGGCGGCTACACGCTCGCCGTCAGCGCCGCCGCGCACCGTCCGGTCGCGATGCCGGTAGAGGTGACGGGGAACGGCCAGACGCGGCTGGACGTGGAGATGCCGCCCGGCGCACGGATCCGCGGAACGGTCCGCAACGAGTCGGGCGAGCCGGTCGGGGACGCGCGGGTCACGCTCGTCGACGCCGCCGGCAACGTCATCGCGATGGTCATCACCGGACCGGACGGCGAGTACGCCTTCACCGACCTCACCGGTGGTCAGTACACGGTGATCGCGTCCGGATATCCTCCGGTCGCGACCGGTCTGTCGCTCTCCGGCGGCGGGCTGGACGACCACGACCTCAAGCTCGGCTACCCGGACGAATGACGGACGCGAGCGAGCCGGGCCGCCCGCAAACGGCGGCCACTAGACACGGAACCTGGAGTGCGGGTCGTTGATGGACGCGAACCGAGGTCTGCGCGGAACGGTGCGGACGAAGGACGGCTGGGCGGTGCGGCACGCCATCGTCACGGTCACGAACCTGGCGGGCGACCAGATCGCGCGCGAGCAGACCGGGGCGGACGGCGTGCTCGCCGCCGGCCCGCTGCCCCCGGGCACCTACACGGTGATCATCACGGCCATGGGCTTCCAGCCGGCCGCCTCCACGATGATCGTGTCCAGCGCGGGCACCGCCGACATCGGCAAGATCGTCCTCGGCCGGGCGGGCGGCACCGAACTCCCGCCGCCCGGCGTCTGGACGATCGACCCGGCGCACTCCAACATCGGCGCCGTCGCCCAGCACCTCGGCCTGTCGAGCGTCCGCGGCCGGTTCGCCGCCTTCGAGGGGCGCTTGGAGATCGCCGAGCCGGTCGAGGAGTCCCGCGTCACGGCGCGCATCGAGGCGGCGTCGATCGACACCGGCAACAAGATGCGCGACGACCACCTGCGCTCGGCCGACTTCCTGAACGCCGACGTCCACCCCGTCCTCACCTACGAGGGCGACGGGCTGACCGGCTCCGGTCCCGACCGCTGGACGGTGCACGGCAGCCTCACCCTCAACGGCGTCACCCGCCCCGTCGACCTCGACATGACCTACCTCGGCATGGGCTCCGACCCGTGGGGCGGCCTCCGCGCCGCGTTCCGCGCGACCGCCGAGCTCCCCCGCGCCGACTTCGGCATCCGCTTCAACCAGATCCTGGAGGCGGGTATCTCCCTCGTCGGCGAAAGCCTGAAGGTAGAACTGGAGATCCAAGCCGTCCAAGGCGAAGACCTGCCGTAGCCACCACCGAGCCGCGCACAGGGCCGCTCAACGCCGACCCGCCCCCCGCACCCACTACTGAAGCCACCCCAGCCCGCCCCGCAACCACGCAACAACCTCAAAGGTTGCGATCGCGTCCGAAGGCAGATTCGAGCGAAGCAAGAATCTGATCGCGCAGCGAGCCGCAAGGCGAGACGGAGTGATGCCGGCGATCGCCCGCTTTTATCGACGATGGAGGGCCGCCAGGCCCGAAGGAGGAGATAAAAGCAATCAAGAACGGAGTTGGCGGACCAGAGCGTTCGCGGAGGGGCGGTCGGGGGAGCCGGTGACGATGACTTTTCCGTCGGTGATGGCCATGTCGACGCGCGGCAGCGTGACCAGGCGGTCGCGGACGACGAAGGCCAGGTCGCGGCCGACCGTCGCGCGGGTCAGCTCGGCGAACGCGCGGCGGTCCCCGGGGCGCAGCGTCACCGCCACGTCGTACCCGCCCGGCTTCACCCGCGACTTCTGCACGCGCAGGTCGGCGACCTTGTGGATCGCGATCCCCTGCGTGAGCCGGTAGCAGGTCGCCCCGGTGGCGGCCTGCCCGGTGATGCCCTGCGTCCCGGCCGGGCACTGCCCCGGCAGCACCTGCGCGACCGGGTAGATGTGCAGCGGCGCGGCCAGCGTCACCGGGCGCGTCCGCATCGAGGACGCGATCATCCCGCCGGTCACCGCGACGGCCGCGATCAGCAGCCCCAGCGTGAGCACCATGGCCAGCAGCGCCGACCGGTGCTGGTCGGCGGCCCTCGCGGGCGCGGCCTCCCGGTACGCGCGGCCCTGCCGCCGCGCCGCCCGGCTCCGCTTCATCTCCGCGGCCTCCCGCTGCCGCTGCGCGGCCCGCGCCCGCCGCCTCTCGGCCTCCGTGCCCGGCGGTCCCGCGGCCGCGGGCAGAACTGCCGTCGTGGCCTGGGAGCCGCGCAGGCTCTCCTGCCCCAATGCCTCCGCGGGGTCGCGGCCCGGCTCAAGCCCGGCCTTCATGGGACGCGTCTCGCCGGCAGGGACGGGGGGCTGGGGCCGCGTCGTTTCGGCGGCGTCTTCCGGGATGAGCGGGGTTTGCGGGGGCGGCCACTTCAGGCTCGGGTCCGGCGTCGCCGGTTCGTCGGAAGGGGCGGGAGGCGCCGGGGCGGGTGCGGGCTCGTCGTCCCGCGGACGACCCTTGTTACGGCGCGGTATGACCCGCATCGTCACCTCCCGGTTCGTGATCTCCTCAGTCTGTCAGGCGGGGACGCGGCCGCGCAGGGCGTCCCGCCCGGAAGACCACCGCGGATCGCCGGACGGCCGGCACCTAGGAACCGTGCCCCGTTCGGGGGCTTCCAAGCGCGCGCAGGCCCGGCCCCCGGTGACGCGGGGCCGGGCCTGCGGAGATGCCGGGAAGACGCCGTCAGTCGATGCGCCAGGTGTCGCCGCTGCCGAGCAGGGCCGCGAGGTCGCCCTCGCCCTGCGCCTGGACGGCCTCGTCGAGCTGGGCCCGCATCAGCTCGTCGTAGGACGGGCGGTCGACGTCCCGGAAGATGCCGATCGGGGTGTGCTCGAACGCCGGCTGGTCCAGCCGCGACAGGGCGAACGCCTGCGACGGGTCCGGGGCGTGGGCGTCGTGCACGGCGATCTCGGCCGGCTCCACGTCCGCGACGTTCACGACCTCGAACGACCCGGACGGGGTGCGGCGCAGGGCCTTGGCGCGGTCCGCCCCGAACACGATGGGCTCGCCGTGCTCCAGCCGGACGGTGACGTCGTCGCGCACCGCCGCGTCCTTCAGCGGGTCGAACGCGCCGTCGTTGAAGATGTTGCAGTTCTGGTAGATCTCGACGAGCGCGGTGCCGCGGTGCTGCGCGGCGGCCCGCAGCACCGACTGCAGGTGCTTGCGGTCGGAGTCGATGGTGCGGGCGACGAACGTGCCCTCCGCGCCGATCGCGAGCGACAGCGGGTTGAAGGGGGCGTCGAGCGAGCCCATCGGCGTCGACTTGGTGATCTTGCCGAGTTCCGAGGTCGGCGAGTACTGGCCCTTCGTCAGCCCGTAGATCCGGTTGTTGAACAGCAGGATCTTGAGGTTGACGTTGCGGCGCAGCGCGTGGATCAGGTGGTTGCCGCCGATGGACAGCGAGTCGCCGTCCCCGGTCACCACCCACACCGACAGGTCGGGGCGGGACGTGGCGAGGCCCGTCGCGATCGCGGGCGCGCGGCCGTGGATCGAGTGGAACCCGTAGGTGTTCATGTAGTACGGGAACCGCGACGAGCAGCCGATGCCGGAGATGAACGTGATGTTCTCGCGGCGCAGCCCGAGCTCGGGAAGGAACGACTGGACGGCCGCGAGGATCGCGTAGTCACCGCACCCGGGGCACCAGCGCACCTCCTGGTCGGTCTTGAAGTCCTTCATCGACTGCTTCCCGTCCGCCTTCGGGACGAGGGAGAGCAGCCCGCGGCCGTTCGCCGAGCCGTTGCCGTTGGCGGAACCGTTGCCGCCGGCTCCGTTGTCACTCACTGTCGATCACATCCTGGATGACGCCCTGGAGCTCTTCGGCCTTGAAGGGCAGGCCGCGGACCTGGTTGTAGCCGATCACGTCGATGAGCAGCCGGCCGCGCAGCAGCAGCGCGAGCTGGCCGAGGTTGATCTCAGGGACGATCACCTTGTCGTAGGAGCGCAGCACCTCGGGCAGGTTCGCGGGGAACGGGTTGAGGTGCCGCACGTGGGCCTGCGCGATGGCGCGCCCGGACGCCCGGACGCGCCGGACGGCCGCGGAGATGGCCCCGTACGTCCCGCCCCAGCCCATCACCAGGACGCGGGCCGCGCCGGACGGGTCGTCCACGGCGAGCGGCTCGATGTCGGCCGCGATCCCGTCGATCTTGGCCTGGCGGAGCCGGACCATGTGGTCGTGGTTGGCGGGGTCGTAGGAGATGTTGCCGGTGACGTCGGCCTTCTCCAGCCCGCCGATCCGGTGCTCCAGCCCGGCCGTGCCGGGGACCGCCCACGGGCGGGCGAGGGTGGCCGGGTCGCGCTCGAACGGCTGGAACTCCTCCTGCGAGGGCTCGGCGAAGTTCGGCTCGATCCTCGGCAGCGCCGCCACGTCCGGCAGCCGCCACGGCTCGGAGCCGTTGGCGAGGTAGCCGTCCGACAGCAGGATCACCGGTGTGCGGTACTTCACCGCGATCCGCGCCGCCTCGATCGTCGCGTCGAAGCAGTCCGACGGGGACTGCGGCGCGATGACCGGGAGCGGCGCCTCGCCGTTGCGGCCGTACATGGCCTGCAGCAGGTCGGCCTGCTCGGTCTTGGTCGGCAGCCCGGTGGACGGGCCGGCCCGCTGCACGTCGATGACCAGCAGTGGAAGCTCGGTCGCGACGCCGAGGCCGATCGTCTCGCTCTTCAGCGCGATGCCGGGCCCCGAGGTGGTGGTGACGCCGAGGGACCCGCCGAACGAGGCGCCGAGTGCCGCGCCGACCGCGGCGATCTCGTCCTCGGCCTGGAAGGTGCGGACGCCGAACCGCTTGTGCTTGGAGATCTCGTGCAGGATGTCGGAGGCCGGTGTGATCGGGTAGGAGCCGAGGAAGATCGGCAGCCCGCTCTGCACGCCCGCCGCGACCAGCCCGTACGCCAGCGCGATGTTTCCGGTGATGTTGCGGTAGAGCCCCGGCTCGTGCTCGGCCGGCTTGATCTCGTACTGCACCGAGAACGCCTCGGTGGTCTCGCCGTAGGACCAGCCCGCCTGGAAGGCCGCGATGTTGGCCTTCATGATCTCGGGCTTGCTGGCGAACTTGCGCTCCAGGAAGGCCAGTGTGCCTTCGGTGGGACGGTGGTAAAGCCATGACAGGAGGCCGAGCGCGAACATGTTCTTCGCGCGCTCGGCGTCCTTCTTGGAGATGTCGAAGCCTTCGAGCGCCTTCACCGTCATCGAGGTCAGCGGCAGCGCGTGGACCCGGTACTCCGACAGCGAGTCGTCCTCGACGGGGCTGGTCGCGTAGCCGACCTTGGCGAGGTTGCGCTTGCTGAACTCGTCGGTGTTGACGATGAGGTCGGCGCCGTGCGGAAGATCCCCGACGTTCGCCTTGAGGGCGGCGGGGTTCATGGCGACCAGGACGTTGGGCGCGTCGCCCGGCGTCAGGATGTCGTGGTCGGCGAAGTGCAACTGGAAACTGGACACGCCGGGGAGGGTCCCGGCGGGGGCGCGGATCTCGGCCGGGAAGTTCGGCAACGTGGAAAGGTCGTTGCCGAACGCCGCGGTCTCCTGGGTGAAGCGGTCGCCGGTCAGCTGCATGCCGTCGCCGGAGTCTCCGGCGAAGCGGATGATGACGCGGTCGAGCTGCTGGACCTGTTTGGTCACAGAGGAAGACCTCCTCGACGCGCAGCATCCGTCCTGGGGGAGGCACCCAGGATCGTGATGCTACTTAGGCTTACCTTCATGGTATGTCCGGGACGGGATGGGTTAGCGGGGACGGGCCGCACACTGGGATGACCGCGCAGGGAAGACGCGCGTTCCTCGTCCGGTGCCGGTGGCCGCGCGTCATGGAGGCGAGCGACGGGCGGCGAACGCTCCGCAGGTCCTATCGGGCGATACGACCTGGACGGGTCCCCGGGTTCATCCCGAACACAGGCAGCTGCGCTGGCGGCACAGGTCGACGTGCAGACGCCGGACCAGCAGCCGCGCGGGACTCGTCGAGGAGCATCCGCTCCCCAGAGGCGTGGAGTTCACGACCCGAAGTGTAGACAGCCGGAATCCCGTTCGACCGCACCGCCCCTGATCGTGGGGCTCACGGTGCCCCTGGTGTCTGGGATGTGGCGATTTCCGGCCGCTCGGAGCGCTTGACGGACGGCTCCCCCGACACCGTCGGGCCCGGAGCCGCCTTCATCACCGCCTTGCGCTCGCGGTCGACGCGGGCGAGGAGTTTCGGCACGTCGGCGACGTCGACGGCCTCGCCGATGACGCGCGCCTTCGCCTCGTAGGGGTAGGAGCCGGGCTTGTCGAGGGCGGCGCGCATCCAGTGCCGCCACAGTTTGCTCGTCACGGTGCAACGCAGGACGAGCGAACGGTTGGCCGGGACCGGTCCCGACCCCGTGCACGTCCCGAGCGGCTCGCCCTTGGACGAGATCGCCGCCCGCAGCGCCGCGCGCGCGCCCTCCGGCGCCGACGCGGGTTCGGTGAGCGTGGCGGGCATGCTCACCGTGCAGCCGCTGGTGTTCTGGTCGCAGTTGCTGAACGCCAGCGTGCCCGGCGTGAAGCGCAGGCCGGGATCGGCCGCGCCGCCGAGCCGGGCCACCCGCGGACGCAGCTCGGCGAACAGCGTCGCCGGGGCCGCCACGGGCGCGACGGTGAAGCGCGGCGCCGCCTGCCCGTCCGGCCGCACCGCCAGCAGCCGGTAGGGGGCCTGCGCCGTGAGCACGTACTCCGCGCCGGACGCCTTGACCCTGAACGCGCGGACGCCGTTCACGTTCTCCGTGGGCGGCTCCGCCGGGGCCTTCTTCAGCGACCTGGCGATCGCCTTGGGGCCGAGGACGTCCGGGACGTCGAACCCGGGCACCGACGCGGGCGCCTTGGACCAGCGTCCCGCGTAGTACTCGGGGTGCCCGACGCCGCTCGCGTAGGTCTGCCAGAACGCCGTCCCGGCCCTGATGTAGGTGTCGCCGCTGATCGCGACGACCTCCGCCGTCAGCACGCCCGCGGTGAGCGTGCCGCTCGCCGCCCCCGCCGGCGTCACGCGCAGCCGCGCCTGGACGGGCCGGCCGCTGATCGTCAGAGTGCCGTCGTAGCGCAGGCCCGTCCCGGCGGTGAGGGCCTGGCCCGCCGCGACCGTCCACGCGGGAGGCGGAGCCGACACGGTCGCCTTCGGCTTCTTCTTCGGGGACTCCTCGCCCCCGGAGAGCGCAACGGCCGCCACCGCTCCGACCACGACCACGACCGCCGCCGCCCCGGCGGCGACCACCACGCGCCGACCCCCAGGCCCGCGCCGCCGCCCCGGCGGGACGGGACCACCCTGCGAGAACGCCGCACCCGAATCGCCCGCGAAACCCGCATCAGGCGGGAGGTCGGCGCCGGGCGGAGCGGCGTCGGCTGGGGGGACGAAGGAGGGCGTACCGCGCGGATCGGTAGGGGTCGCACCCGGATCCGAACCGGGGGGAGCCGTGCGGGCCGCCTCCGCCTCGGCGGGAGAGCCCGCGCCGGGCGGGGCCTGCCCGCCGGCGACGTGGACGTCCCCGGGGTGGGGCCCCTGCTGGACGGGGGCGCCCTGGTGCGGGCGGCCGTCCGGGCGGGGGGCGGCCGCCCCGGAATCGTCCGGGGACGGGGGTCGGGAAGAGGCCGTCGGTGACGGCTCGTCCTGTTCAGCGCTCACTCGGCACTCACTCTGCTCACTTCCGGGGCCAGGTACCGGCCCGACCGTCAGACACAAAGCAAGGGATCATGGAGGCGTCCCCCGGCGGGCGCCGACGGGCTCGGGAGCGTTCAGGGAAGGGCGGCCGCCGGGCCCTGGAGGGGCCGTCCACCAAGAGCATAAGGGTGCCCGGCGGCGCGTCCTCCCGGAACGGGAGGAGCGCCGCCGGGCACCCTTGTGGCCGCGGTTCAGCGCCCGGGGCGCCTCACCTGCGGCGTCATTCGCTGTCGAGGCCGTTCTGCAGGCCGGACACCTCTTCGGAGGTGGCGCCGATCACCTTGTACTCCGCGTGCTTGTAGAAGGTGCCGCCGGTCGCCTTCGCCCAGCTCGTCCACGCGCTGCTGATGACCCGGCAGCTCGTCCACTGGGAGAGGCTGCTGGTGATCGTGACGTGGGCGGTGCAGTTGCCGAGGTCACGGCCGGTCAGCGTGCCGGCGGTGAGCCGGAACCGGACGTCGATGGTGACGGGCTTCTCCACGTCGTACGGCGGCCGGATCTTGGCCTCCACCGTGCAGCCGGAGTTGCCGTTGCAGCCGCCCTTCTTCCACTCGTCGACCGTCGGCTTCGACGAGGCGTTGAAGGAGTCCTTCAGCTCGCCCATGCTGGTGCGCATGTCCGAGATGAGGGACGAGGCGTCGCCGGAGTCCTTCGGGGTGACGTCCAGCGCGACCCGCGGCGTGGTCGCCTCGTAGCGGATCAGCTCGGCGTCGTCCTCGTCGGTGATGTAGAGCGTGGAGGAGAAGGTGCTGAACTTGAGCGCCTTCTTGCCCATCCACGTCGTCTCGATCGGCTTGACGCGCGACAGCCGGGCCGAACGGATCTTGCTCGCCAGCGCCGTCGGCGACAGCTGCTCCTTGAAGTCGAGGTCGAGCTCGTCCGCGTTCAGCCGGCCCCACTGGTCACCCGAGGTGAGGTAGTAGGGGGTGTCGGTCGAGGAGATCTGCCGCGTCCAGTAGGTCTTGTCGCCCTTGACGAACAGCTTGCCGTCGGCCGCCAGCACGGTGACCTGGTCGCTGTTCCAGGTGACGGGCCCCATCGCGCGGCCGCCCTTGGTGACGTTCAGCTCACCGCGCAGCGTCTCGCTGCCGCCGAACGTGCCCTTCAGCGAGACCGCGCGGGCGGCGTCCATGTTGGTCGCGGCCGCGGTCAGCTTCTCCTCGGGGGACTTGCCGCCGCCCTTGGCCACCACGAACACCACGACCGCGATGATCACAAGGAGGAGGACGCCGCCGCCGACGAGGCCGATCACCAGGCCGCCGCCACCGCCGCGCTTCGGCGGCGGCATCGGCGGGCCCATCGGGGCGCCGGGGGGCGGGGGGAAGAAGGGGGGCGGCGTTCCGGGACCTCCGAAGCCGCCGGGCGGGGGCGGCCCGCCCGGACCGCCGGGACCGGGCCCGCCCGGGCCCGCTGGCGGCGGCGGAGGCGGCCAGGAGGCCCCACCCGGGGATTCCCAGCCCGGGGGAGGCGGGGGGTTGCTCATCCGGTCACGTCCTTCCAGGTCAAAACAGACCCATACGAACCTAGTGTGCAGCAAGAGCATGACATCGTGATCCTTCAGGGTGGAGGTACGAAGTCACACTCCTCGATGCTGCTACGCGAGATACTGGATGTGACGCACGCGAGGAGGATCTGGTGCATAACTATTTCGACACATATGTCGTTCTGGCCGTGTTGCTCCTCTTGGGCGCCGCGATCGTCGGGGGAGCACTCGCGGCGAACCGGCTGCTGCGCCCTCATCGTCCCACGGTCGAGAAGCTGACGACGTACGAGTGCGGCGTCGACCCGGTCGGCGAGGGCTGGGCCCACTCCTACGTGCGCTACTACGTCTTCGCCTACCTCTACGTGGTGTTCGCGGTGGACGCGGTGTTCCTCTTCCCCTGGGCGACCGTCTTCTCCGCCCCGGGCTACGGGGCGACGACGCTCGGCGAGATGTTCGTCTTCCTGGCGTTCCTGGCCGCGGGCCTCGCGTACGCGGGCAAGAAGGGCGTCCTGTCCTGGGTCTGACCCCCCGGACGCTGTAACAATGGCGTCGTGGGCACCATCGATCTTCCCCCGCCGAGCGTCGGGCCGCTGTCGCGGCTCGCGCCCAAGCCGATCAGGTTCGTGCTCAACTGGGGCCGCCGCTACTCGCTCTGGGTCTTCAACTTCGGCCTGGCCTGCTGCGCCATCGAGTTCATCGCGACGTCGATGAGCCGGCACGACTTCATCCGGCTCGGCGTCATCCCGTTCGCGCCCGGCCCGCGGCAGGCCGACCTGATGGTCGTCTCGGGCACCGTCAGCGACAAGATGGCCCCCGCGGTGCGCCGCCTCTACGAGCAGATGCCCGAGCCCAAGTACGTCATCTCCTTCGGCGCCTGCTCCAACTGCGGCGGGCCGTACTGGGACTCCTACTGCGTGACCAAGGGCGTCGACCAGATCATCCCGGTGGACGTCTACGTGCCCGGCTGCCCGCCCCGCCCGGAGGCGCTGCTCCAGGGGATCGTCCACCTCCAGGAGAAGATCGCGGCCGAGTCGCTCGGCGACCGCTACGGCGGGGCCGGCGACGGCGGGGAGCCCGTCGCCCCGCCACCGGCGCCGCGTCCGATCCCGGCCACCGTCCTGCGCCGCCCGCTCCAGCCGCCGCCTCCATCCGACCAGCACGAGACCTTCGAGCACTGGAACAGCCTGGAGGACGCCGGCCAGGAGGGCGAGGCCCCGAAGGACGAGGCCGCGGAGCACGAGGCGGCGGAGCACGAGGCGGCGGAGCACCAGGCCACGGAGAACGAGACGCTGCCCGTCCGGCACCTCGGCGATGCGGAAGCCGCGGTCGCGTCCCGCCCGGAGCCCGAGGCGCCGCCCGTCGAGCCGACGGACACCACGCAGCCGGTCCGGCATCTCACCGAGGCCCAGGCCGACGTCGCGGCGAAGCCGGCACCTGAGCCCGAGCCGACCGACATCACCCAGCCCGTCTCGCACCTCGGCGAGGCCGAGGCCGAACACGAACCGGAGCCGGAGGGCACCACGCCTCCGGCCGGGCCGACTGACACCACGCAGCCCGTTCACCTGGTCGAGGACCAGTACGTCACCGCGCCCGTCCCGGTGGTCGAGGACGACGACCTCGGCGCGGACCCGTCGCATGACCCTTCGATCATCCCCGGACTGGTGGACGACGACCACGACGACCAGATCGGACGTGACCGATGAGCCCGCGGCCCCCGGGAGCGGAGCTCGCGGACGCCTGGACGGGACGCTTCGGCGACGAGGTCTCCACCGAGGAGACCTTCGGGGGGCTGGCCGTCGGGGTGGCGCCCGAACTCTGGGTGGACGCGCTCACCTTCGCGCGCGACGAGCTGGCCTGCGGCTTCTTCGACTGGCTGACCGGCGTGGACGAACTGGAGGAGGGCTTCGCGGTCGTCGTCCACGTGTACTCGCTTGAGCGCCGCCACCACCTGCTCGTCCGCACGCGCGTCACGAAGCGGGCACCCGTGCTGGCGACGGCGACGGGCGTCTACCGGGGCGCCGCGTGGCACGAGCGGGAGACGTCGGAGATGTTCGGCATCCTGTTCGAGGGCCACCCGAACCTCGTCCCGCTGCTGCTGCCGGACGGGTTCGAGGGCCACCCGCTGCGCAAGGACTTCGTGCTCGCCGCCCGCGTCGCCAAGCCGTGGCCGGGAGCCAAGGAGCCGGGCGAGTCGGGGCACGGCGCGCCGAGCCGCCGCCGCGTCCGTCCGCCCGGGGTCCCGGAGGGCTGGGGGCCCCATGCTTGAGGTCGTGGTCAAGCTGGTGCTGGTCGCGGGCGCCTTCGCGGTGCTCCCGCTGCTGGTGGGGCAGGCCGAGCACAAGGTGATGGCGCACATGCAGGGCCGCCTCGGACCCATGTACGCGGGCGGTTTCCACGGCTGGGCGCAGCTCGTCGCCGACGGCGTCAAGTTCGCGCAGAAGGAGGACGTGGTCCCGCGCGACGCCGACCGGTGGGTGTTCAAGCTGGCGCCGGGCGTGGCGATCGTCCCGTACCTGCTGGTGCTGCTGGTGATCCCGGTCGGTCCCGGCGGGCAGGTCGCGCTCGACCTCGGACCCGGGGTGTTCTTCGCGCTCGCCGTGATGGGCGTCGGCGTGATCGGCGCGATCATGGCGGGCTGGGCGAGCGCGAACAAGTACTCGCTGCTCGGCGGGATGCGGGTCGCGGCGCAGCTGATGTCCTACGAGCTGCCGATGGTGTTCGCGGCGTCGTCGGTGGCGATGGCGGCGGGGACGCTGTCACTCCAGGGCGTCGTTGAGGAGTGGCGCTGGTGGTGGCTGCCGTGGCAGGCGGTCGGCGGCGTCGTCTTCTTCGTCGCGGGCCTGGCGGAGCTGCGGCGCCCGCCGTTCGACATGCCGGTCGCCGACTCGGAGATCATCTTCGGTCCGTACACGGAGTACGGCGGGCTGCGGTTCGCGCTGTTCATCCTGGCGGAGTACGCCGGGATCGTCGTGCTGTGCGCGCTGACGACCGTGCTGTTCCTCGGCGGGTGGAAGGGCCCGTTCCTGAACACCGAGCTGGGCTGGCTCTGGACGCTGCTGAAGGTCGCCGTGCTGGCGTTCTGCGTGATCTGGCTGCGGGTCAGCTACCCGCGCATGCGCGAGGACCAGCTGCAGAAGCTCGCCTGGGCGTGGCTCGTCCCCCTGTCGCTGGCCCAGCTCGCGCTGACCGGCGTCCTCAGGGTCGCCCTCTGAGCGCCGCCGGCGCCCGGACGTCACCTCAGGAAGATCGTGAAGTCGGCCAGCTGGGGGAGGACGTCCGGCGGCACGTCGGCGTCGACGGCCATCTCCTCGGCGGAGACGAACCCGCCCGTCTGCGCGCGGCGGCGGACGATCCGGTCGGCGATCTCCGGGGTCATGCCGGGCAGCGCCTCGATGATCGCGGGGGGCGCGTGGTTGACGTCCACGAGCCCGCCGTCGTCGTAGGTGCGCGGCACGTCGGGGCGGCCGATGCGCAGCTCGCGGGCGAGCGCCGGGTCCTCGGAGGCGAGCGCGCGGGCCTGCTCGCGCAGCGTCCGCCGGTACTTGGCGACCTCGATGGCGTGCTCGTTGAGCACGCTCCGGGGGACCTCGCGGGGGAAGACGGACGACCGGACGGCGAACGCGTGACCCGTCCCGGCGAGCCACAGCAGAATCGCCGCGAACGTGCCGAAGACAAGGAGGAACGGGTCGCCGGACTGGAGCATCATCAGCACGGCGGCGGTGCCGGCGCCGTAACCGGCGGCGGTGATCCCGAGCCCCAGGGACCGCCGCCGGACGGCCGCGTACAGGAACGAGACCGGTGTCCCGTAGCCGAGGGTGACAAAGGGCACAAAAGCCCACAGGATGCCGTGGGCCGTCTGCGGGGACGGCGCCGGGATCGGCGAAGGCACGGGCGGCTGCGGGGGCACGGGCGGAACCGGGTACGGGGGACGCCAGCCGGGCGCCGCGGGCGGACGGCGCGGATGCGGCGGTCGCCGGTACGGGGGAAGGGGCTGGTCGGACGCCGGCCGAGAGGGATGCCCGGGCTCGGGGTCGTAGGGGCGCTCCGCGTGATGACCCACATGCCCTCCCCGGCCGCAAGCCTGCTCTCCCGCACACGACCTATACCTCGTTGGACGAACGCGGAACCCGCCGCGTTCCCCCCGCGCCGATCGTGCGCAATCATGGGGCGCGTGGGACGGCTACCAGGAGGCGGGCTGGCCAAGGGGCTGGCGGTCACGTTGCGGACGATGACGCGGCGGTCCATAACGCGCCAGTACCCCGAAGTGCAACCGGACCTGCCGCCGCGCGGCAGGGGCGTCATCGCGCTGTTCGAGGAGAACTGCACGGTGTGCATGCTGTGCGCCCGTGAGTGTCCCGACTGGTGCATCTACATCGATTCGCACAAGGAGACGCTCCCCGCCGAAGGCGGCGGGCGGCCCCGGACCCGCAACGTCCTCGACCGGTTCGCGATCGACTTCGCGCTGTGCATGTACTGCGGCATCTGCATCGAGGTGTGCCCCTTCGACGCGCTGTTCTGGTCGCCGGAGTTCGAGTACGCCGAGTACGACATCGCCGAGCTGACGCACGAGAAGGAACGGCTGCGGGAGTGGATGTGGACCGTCCCGCCGCCGCAGGCGCACGACCCGTCCGCCGAGCCGCCGAAGGAGGTGGCCGCGGCGGAGAAGGCCGCCGCGCGGGCCGCCCGGCCGCCCCGGACGGGACCGCCCCGCGAGCCGGGGGAGCGCGGATGAGCGGCCAGGAGATCGTGTTCACGCTGCTCGGCGTGGTGGCGGTCGGCGCCGCGATCCTCGTGGTCACGACGCGGCAGCTCGTCCACGCGGCGCTGTGGCTGGTGGTGTCGTTCGGCGCGCTGGCGGGCGGCTACCTCGTCCTCACCGCGGAGTTCGTCGCCTGGGTGCAGGTCCTCATCTACGTCGGCGCCGTCGTGGTGCTGCTGCTGTTCGGGGTCATGCTGACGCGGGCGCCGATCGGGGAGTCCGCCGACCTGGACTCGGAGAACCGGTGGGCCGCGCTGGCCGTCGCCGCCGCCACGGCCGCCGTCCTGGTCACCGTGATGGTCATGGGGTTCGGGGACGCGCGGATGGAACTGCGCGCGGGCGGCGGATCGGCGGAGGAGCTCGGCGGCGCCGTGTTCCGGACATGGGTGCTGCCCTTCGAGGTCCTCTCGGTGCTGCTGCTGGCCTCGCTGGTCGGCGCGATCGTCCTGTCGCGGGCGGACATCCGGGCCCGTCCGGGCGCCGATGCGAAGCCGGGCGGGAAGCCGGGCGGGAAGCCGGACGCGAAGCCGGGCGGGAAGGGCGACGCCTGATGCATCTCGCCTACCCGACGGTCGTCGCCGCCCTGCTGTTCTCCGTCGGTGTGTACGGGGTGCTGGCGCGCCGCAACGCGATCCTCGTCCTGATGTCGGTCGAGCTGATGCTGAACGCGGTGAACCTCAACCTCGTCACGTTCGACGTCTGGTACCGGGACCGCCTGCACGGCGGCCAGGTCCTCACGCTGTTCACCATCGTGATCGCCGCGGCGGAGATCGGGCTCGGCCTCGCGATCGTGCTGCTGGTGTTCCGCAACCGGCAGATGATCGACGTCGACCGGCTCCGCGCCCTCTCCGAGGACGCGGAGGAAGCGGCGCCCCGTCCCGCCGGACGCGCATCCGCGGGAGGGGAGGCCGGTCCCGGACCGGCGCCCGAGCGCGAGGAGGCGTCGCCGTGATCTGGCTCGCGTCGCTCGTCGCGCTGCTGCCGTTCCTCGCCGCGTTCGGCGGGATGCTGTTCGGCCCGTCCCTGACCCGGCTGCTGCGCGGCGCCCCCGCGGGCTCGCCGCCGCGCATGGGCTCGCCGCTGCGCAACGGACCGGCGCTGATCGCGTGCGCTCCGGTCGCGGTGTCGCTCGTCCTTTCGGCGGTCGTCGCGTTCGCCGTCTGGCGGGACCCGGGCGAGCGCACCGGCACCCTCACGCTGGTCGACACCGGGTCGGTGCCGATCGGCGTCGGCCTCCAGGTGGACGGCCTGGCCGCGGTCGTCGGCCTCATGGTCGGCTGCGTGGCGCTCGCCGTCCAGGTGTTCTCGGTCGCGTACATGTCCGGCGACCGCCGGTACTCCTCCTACGCCGCGTTCATCTCGCTCTTCACGTCCGCGATGCTGCTGGTCGTCTACTCCGGCGACCTGCTCCTGCTGTACGTGGGCTGGGAGGTCATGGGCATCTGCTCGTACTTCCTGATCGGGCACCACTGGGAGGAGCGCGCCAACTCGCGGGCGGCGGTCAAGGCGTTCCTCGTCACGCGGCTCGGCGACGTCGGCTTCCTCATCGGCGTGATCGTGCTCGGTGCGGGCGCCGGGACGTTCCAGATCGACCGGATCGTCCGGACCGCCGGCGACCTCCCGCAGTCCACGGCGACGGCGGCCGCGCTGCTGCTGCTCGCCGGGGTCGCGGGCAAGAGCGCCCAGTTCCCGCTGCACACCTGGCTCCCGGACGCGATGGCGGGCCCCACCCCGATCAGCGCCCTCATCCACGCGGCGACGATGGTCGCCGCGGGGATCTACGTCGTGGCGCGCCTTTACGGGGTGTTCCTCGCGGCTCCGTCCGCGCTCGCCGTGCTGGGCGCCGTCGCGGTGGTCTCCATGGTCGGCTCGGCGTGCGCGGCCCTCGCCCAGGGCGACCTGAAACGCGTCCTGGCCTACTCGACGATCAGCCAGCTCGCCGTCATGGCCGCCGGGCTCGCGGTGGGCGCGGAGTCGGCCGCGGTCTTCCACCTGCTGACGCACGCGGCGTTCAAGGCGCTGCTGTTCCTGGCCGCCGGGTGCGTCATCGTGACCGCGGGGTCGAACATGCTCGCCCACTACGGCGGCCTACGGCGCGGCATGCCCCTCACGTTCTGGTCGATGACCGTGGGTTTCGCCGCCCTCGCGGGCGTCCCGCCGTTCAGCGGATGGTTCAGCAAGGACGCCGTCATCGAGGCCGCCCAGCACGCCGCCCTGCATGGCGGCGAGGTCACATCGGGCGGGATCGCGTGGCTGGTCTATCTGGGATTGCTCGTCACGGTCGTCCTGACGGCCGCCTATGCGATGCGTGCGTGGTTGATGACGTTCTTCGGTGAGCGGCGCGGAACTTACGAGGTCCGTGACCCGGCGCGCATCATGTCGTGGACCGTGGCGGCGCTGGCCGTCCCCGCCGCGATCCTCGGGTTCTTCGGCCTCGGGGCCCCGGAACTGCGTCCCCATCTCGGGGCTTCGCTTCTCAGCGTGCTGCTCCTCGCCGTGGGGGCAGGCGGTGCGTTCCTTGTGTGGAACCGCGACCCGGCCTTGGACCCCGCGCGCGCGCTCGGCCCCGTCCGTACCGTCTTCGCGCGGGCCTTCTTCGTGGACGAGCTCTATACGGCGGTCATCGTCCGGCCCGTCCAGGCGCTGGCGCGTCACGTCGTCCTGTTCGACCAGCGACGCGTGGACGCCGCCGTCGTCGGCACCGGACGGGGCGCGGGCCGGCTCGGCGGCCTGGTCAGATTCGTCCAGAACGGAAACCCGCAGACCTACCTCACCGGACTGCTCGCCGGTGTCGCCGCCATCGCGGCCGTGGTGGTGATCTTCCAGTGATCTTCGTGCTGATGATGGCGATCCCGCTGCTCGGGGCGCTGGCGATGCTCGTCCCGGCCAACCGGTTCCTGCGCACCGGCTTCGCCGTCCGCGCCTTCGGGACGGCCGTGTCCGCCGCCACCCTGCTCGTCGCGGTCTCGGCCATGACGGCGTTCGACTTCGGCGACACGTCCCGGATGCAACTGGAGGTCGACCGGCCCTGGGCGCCCGCCATCGGCCTGCGGTTCCACCTCGGCGCGGACGGGATCTCGCTGCCGCTCGTCGTGCTGACCGCCCTGCTGACGTTCCTCTGCTTCCTCTACACGCTGCGGCACCCGCCGGAAGGCGGCCGGATCCGGCTGCTGACCGCGCTGCTGCTCGTCCTGGAGGCCGGGATGCTCGGCACGTTCGTCGCGCTCGACCTCGTGCTGTTCTTCGTGTTCTTCGAGACCGTCCTGGTCCCCATGTACATGGTGATCATGCTGTGGGGCGGGACGGGGCGCCGCGCCGCCGCCACGAAGTTCATCCTCTACACGCTCCTCGGATCCGGGCTCCTGCTCGCCGGGATGCTGCTCGTCGGCGCCGAGGCCGGCACGCTCGACATGACCGACCTGGCCGCCCGGCACGGGTCCGGCCTGTCGCACGGCCTCCAGGTCACGGCGTTCGCCCTGATGGGGATCGGGTTCGCGGTCAAGGCGCCGATGTGGCCGCTGCACACCTGGCTGCCGGACGCGCACACCGAGGCCCCGACGGTCGGGTCCGTCCTGCTGGCCGGGGTGCTGCTGAAGATGGGCACCTACGGCCTCGTCCGCGTCGCGCTGCCGCTCGCCCCGGACGGCGCGCGGGTCTGGGCGCCGTGGCTCGGCCTCCTCGCCGTCATCGGCATCGTCTACGGCGCGCTCGCCTGCCTCGCCCAGCGGGACCTCAAACGGATGATCGCCTACTCGTCCGTCGGGCACATGGGGTTCGTCCTGCTCGGCATCGCGACCCTCACCCCGGTCGGCGTCAACGCCGCCCTGTTCGGCAACATCGCGCACGGCCTCATCACCGGCCTGCTGTTCTTCCTCGCCGGCTCGGTCAAGGAGCGCTGGGGCACCGGCGACATGAACGCCCTCGGCGGCGGCATGCTCAGCACCTCCCCGCGGCTGGCGTCCATCCTGACCTTCGCGTCCGTCGCGTCCCTCGGGCTCCCCGGCCTCGCCGGCTTCTGGGGCGAGGTGCTCGCCCTGATCGGCGCGTACCGGCCGCACGCCGACCTGCCCCGCGAGACGTTCGTGACGTTCATGGTCGTCGCCGCGCTCGGCACCGTCCTGACCGCCGCCTACTTCCTGCGGATGCTCGCCAGGCTCACCCACGGGCCGTCCGACGGCGTCGCCGTCCCCCGCGGACCGGTCGCGCCGGTCTCCCTCCAGGAGTACGCCGCCTGGGTGCCGCTGATCGCGCTGACACTGCTGGTCGGCCTCTGGCCGAAGACCCTGCTGGACGTGACCACGGGCCCGGTCCGCGCGCTGTTCGGAGGCGGCTGATGATCCAGGACATCGACTACGCGGCGGTCGCGCCGCCGCTGGTCCTCGCCGTCGCCGCGATCGGGCTGCTCCTCGCCGACGCCTTCGACGCGCCCCGCCGCGTCCTGTCCCTGCTGTCCGGCGGGTCCCTCGCCGCCGCGCTCGCCGCCGTGATCGCGCTGGCCGCCGGGGACCGCCGCGCCACCTTCTGCCTGCCGGACGGCCTGCGCTCCGGCGGCCCCGCCTCCTGCTCCTACGTCGCGGACGACTTCACCCTGCTGTTCCAGGGGATCATCCTCGGCGCCGCCGTCATCGTCGTCCTGCTGTCCCTCCAGGAGATCACCGACTCGAAGATCCCGGTGGGGGAGTACCACTTCCTGCTGCTCGCCGCCGTCATCGGCGCCCTCACCCTGGTCGCGGCCCGCGACCTCATCCTCCTGGTCGTCGCGCTGGAGACGCTCTCCCTCCCGGTGTTCGCGCTGGCCGCACTGCGCCGCTACGACGGGACGTCCTCCGAGGCCGCGCTGAAGCTGTTCCTCGTCTCCGTCGTGTCCACCGCGGTCATGCTGTTCGGCATCAGCCTCGTGTACGGCGCGACCGGCGCCATGCACCTGGACCGGATCGCGCCCGCCCTCGCCCGGCTGCCCGCCGACCTCGACCCCGTCGCCGCGCTGGGCTCCGTGCTCGTCCTCGCCGGGTTCGCGTTCAAGGTCGCCGCCGTCCCGTTCCACTTCTGGGCCCCCGACGTCTACCAGGGCTCCCCGCTGCCCGTCGCCGCGTTCCTCGCCGTGGTCTCCAAGGCCGCCGGGTTCGCCGGGCTCGCTATCGTCCTCGCCCTGGGCCTGCCAGCCTACGGGCACGTGTGGGGCCCCGTCGTCGCCGTCCTGGCCGCCCTCACCATGACCCTCGGGAACCTCGCCGCGCTCCGCCAGCGGACCGCGATCCGCCTGCTGGCCTGGTCGTCGGTCGCCCAGTCCGGCTACATGCTCGCGCCCCTCGCGGTCGGCTCGCGCCGCCTCCCCGAGGCCGTCGCCGCCACCACCGCCTACGTCGCCCTCTACGCCGTCATGAACATCGGCGCCTTCGCCGTCGTGATCGGCTTCCACCGCCGCGGCACCGCCACGGGACGCTGGGACACCCTCGACGACTACCGCGGCCTCGCCCGCCGCAGCCCCGCCGTCGCCACCGCCCTCGCCTTCTTCCTCATCTGCCTCGCCGGCCTGCCCCCCGGCGTCATGGGGCTGTTCGCGAAGGTCGTCGTGTTCCGCGCCACCCTCGCCGGCGGCGTCACCTGGCTCGCCGTCGTGATGGCGGTCAACACGGTCATCGGCCTGTACTACTACCTCGCATGGGCGGTCCGCCTCTTCACCCCGTCCGCCACCAGCGAGGACTACGACGCGGCGCCCGGCCTCGGCGTCCGCGTCGCCGTCACCGCGGCGGCCGCCGGCGCCGTCGTGCTGTCGGTCGCGCCGCAGATCGTCCTGCAGACGGTCGGGCAGGCCACGTAACCGGGGAAACGTCTGGGAACGTTCCCCCAGGTCAAACCGTTGATGTTCATGCCGGAGTCGACGGGGAGGCAATGCAGGTGCGGTTCAACGGCGTCAAGACGGCAGCACTGATCGCTTCGCTGTCGGCACTGATGCTGGTCGTCGGCTGGACGTTCGGCGGCGCGGCCGGCCTGACGATCGCGCTGGTCATCGCCCTCGGAACCAACGGCGTCGCGTTCTTCTTCAGCGACCGGATCGCGCTGCGCTCGATGCGCGCCCACCCGGTCGGCGAGGTCGAGGCGCCGGTGCTGTACCGGCTCGTCCGGGAGCTGTCGACCTCGGCCCGCCAGCCCATGCCGCGCCTGTACGTCTCCGAGACCCGCCAGCCCAACGCGTTCGCCACCGGCCGCAACCCGCGCAACGCCGCCGTCTGCTGCACCCGCGGCATCCTCCGGATGCTGGACGAGCGCGAGCTGCGCGCCGTCCTCGGCCACGAGCTGTCCCACGTCTACAGCCGCGACATCCTCATCTCCTCCGTCGCCGCGGCCATCGCCACCGTCATCACCTACCTGTCCCACCTGGCGATCTTCCTGCCGATCGGACGGTCCGAGGACGACGACGGCCCCGGCATCCTCGGCGCCCTCCTGATGCTGATCCTCGGCCCGGTCGCCGCCGCCGTCGTCCAGATGGCCATCAGCCGGACCCGCGAGTACTCCGCCGACGCCGCAGGCGCCCTCCTGACCGGCGACCCCCTGGCCCTGGCCTCCGCCCTCCGGAAGATCGACGCCGGCACCCGCGCGCTCCCCCTGCCGCAGGACCCCGAACTCGCCACCACCAGCTCACTCATGATCGCCAACCCCTTCCAGGGCGCCGGCATAGGCAAGCTCTTCTCCACCCACCCCCCGACCGCCGACCGCATCGCCCGCCTGGAACGCATGGCCGGCCGCCGCTAAGGCGCCGCCAGAGGTGCCGAGACGGCGCACGGGGCCGCCGCGCCGGCCATCTCCCGCCCACCCTCCGCAAGATCGAACGCGGCGCGATCACCGCCCGGGATTCTTCACCGTCGCGCCCGTGGCCCGCGTCCTCACGACCCCGCGGAATTCGGCCGAACCACTCCGGGCGCAGCCGCGTCATAACAACCAAGAGCGCGCCGGCCACTTCTGCGGGGGATGGGGCCGGCGCGCTCCCCTCGTCCTACCGGTAGTTCACGAACTGCAGCGCGACCTCGAGGTCCTTGCCCTTCAACAGGGTGATGACCTGCTGGAGGTCGTCCTTCTTCTTCGAGCTGACCCGCAGTTCGTCCCCCTGGACCTGGGCCTTCACGCCCTTCGGCCCCTCATCCCGGATGATCTTGCCGATCTTCTTCGCGTCCTCCTGGGCGATGCCCTCCTTCAGGCCGACGCCCAGCTTGTACACCTTGCCCGACAGCTTCGGCTCACCCGCGTCGATCGCCTTCAGCGAGATCCCCCGCTTGACGAGCTTGTCCCTCAGCACGTCCAGCACGGCGTTCGCCCGCTCCTCGGTGTTCGCCTGGATCTCGATCGACTCCCCGGACCACTTGATCCCCGCGTCCACGTTCCGGAAGTCGAACCGGTTCGCCACCTCCTTGGCGGCCTGGTTCAACGCGTTGTCGACCTCCTGCCGGTCGAGCTTCGACACGATGTCAAACGACGAGTCGGCCATCGCCCACACATCCCCTCAGCAGCAGCATCACGATCTACAGAGCGTATCGACTCCCCACGCCCTGCATGCCCCGCCTCGATGTCACACCCACCCCGACGGTCCGCTATCCTTTCCAGCGAAACACCACGGCGGGTTGCCCGAGTGGCCAATGGGAGCGGACTGTAAATCCGTCGGCTTAGCCTACGCAGGTTCGAACCCTGCACCCGCCACACCACGTGAAACAGCCCCTGACCAGGCGTAACCCGGTCGGGGGCTGTTCTCGTTGTGTCCGGCTGTATCGGGCTGTGAGTGGCCCTCTACGAGCGTCCGGGCCAAATACGGGCCGAAGTTTCAGCCGTCCTTTGGCCTGGTCGCCTCAGCAATTCGCCGCTTGGCGTCCTCCTCCTGCCCGGCCACGCACTTGGCGTACACCCGCAGCAGGACGGCGACGCTATGCCCGGCCCACTCGGCCACCTGAGCCGCCGGCACCCCGGCGCCAAGCCATGTGGAGACGGCCGCATGCCGGAGGGCGTACGGAGTCTCGGCCAGGGGTGAGGCTGCCTCATGGGGGTTGAGCGCCTTCTGACGGGCCTTGTGCCACATGCCGAGGTACGTCCGGTCGGTCATGATCCCACCCCGCGGCCCGACGAACAGACGCCCCTCCGGCTGGATGTTGAAAGCCTTGATGTGGTGGCGCAGCAGCGTCACTAGTTCGGGATGGATGGGGACCGACCGGGTCTCGCCGGGGGCCCGGTGCTTGAGCGGCTGCTTGTCCCGCGGCTTCCCGCTGTTGGTCCACCGGGAACCGCTGCGAGGCTCAGCGTGTGTCAGCCGCATCTCGCCCCATCCGTCGTCGGGCAGGCTCACCAGGTGATCCCGTCGCAGGTCCACCGCTTCCTCTGGCCGGAGCGCGGCGTAGTACATGACGGCGTAGAACCCCACCATGCGCTCACCGCGCTTGCCCTGGGCCCGGACGGCCTCGAGGAGCCGCCGCGCCTGGTCGGGGTTGGCGACCACCCGCAGGTCTAGCGTCTGCGCCACCCGAGGCCGAGTCCACTTCACCAGGGTCAGCGGGTTGACCGGCAGGATGCGCCGCTCACAGGCGAACTCCATGGCGTTGTTGAACGTCGCCCGCTTCCTGGTCGCCGTACTGCCGGCGGCCGGTGACCCGTCTTGCTTCCTGCTCAGCCGGTCGAGCACCTGGCGCGCGAGCTGCGAGCCCTGCCGATCTGGTGTCAGATCCCGCAGGTCGATCGTGTTCCGCTCCAGCCAGCGCAGCGCGGGGAGCAGATGCTCAGGCGGCTCGCCCCCGTTCTGGTGAAGTCCGCTGTACGCCCAGCCCCGCAGAGCCTCACGCAGGAGCGCCCCCGCCGGGGCACCTTTGGACGAGGTAAGCAGCACTTCCGTCGCATCCGTCAGGGCCTCAGCGATGCCCCGCCGATGGTTGGGTGAGGCGTACGGCCACTTCGCGGCGCAATAGTCGACCGAGAAGGCGTACCAGGTGATCGCGTCCTCGTCGCGCTGCCACGACACCGGGCGACCGGTCTTGAGGCTAAACGCTTCGCCCTTGCGAGCTGCACTGACCAGAGAGGACCGGAAGCTGTCCGCCTGGGCCTTGTTGCGAAGCGACTCCTTCCACCGCTTCTTACCGACCTTCCACCGGACGATGTAGCTGGTGGTGCGCTTGCCCTTGTAGACCTCGGTCTGGTGGACAACGACGTCGTATGTGGTGTCGTCCATCAGGCGGCCTCTTCGCAGGTAGCCAGCCACCGGTCAAGGTCACGTCGCCGGATGCGAAGGCTGCCATTCGGCAGCACCAGGCAGACGGGCGCGCGGCCCTTCTGCCGCCACTCGTAGAACGTGGACCGGGAGATCTGGAGCTCCTCGCAGAGTTGCGAGACGGTGAGCTGGTCCCGGGCGGTGGACGCGGTCAAGCGAGGCTCCCTTGCGCGTGATCGTTCGGGTTGAGGGGCGGCATGGGCTTGCCGGTGAGTGCGGCGGTGAGGAGTGCTTCGCCGGGTGTCATGCCTTGGCCGAGGTAGCGCCAGTGGGCGACGACGAGGACCCGGTCGTCGTCGAAGGGGAGGCGTCCGGTGGTGATGTCGTCGTGTTGGTGCTGGTTGTGGTCGATACGTGCTTGGCGGAGTGCGCCGAGGGTGGTGGAGTACCGGCGTGACTTGGTGGAGAAGTGGCCGCGGAAGCCGAGCATGTGAGCCCACTCGGTCAGCCGCAGCGCCGCGTACTCCTCGACGGCACCCAGACGGAGGCATTCGGCGATGAGTCGCCGCGCGTGGCCGCTGACGGGTAGGTCGGTCAGTTCGTCGGTGGGGCGGATGCGGCGGTCGAGGGTGCCGACGCATTCGGCGGCTTTGGTGGCGTATTTGGCGATGTAGCCCGCCACGGCGGTATCGGTGAGTTCCCCTGTGGTGGTGATCGGTCGAACGTCGACCTGTGAGCCCCACACGTGCGTCAGGGCCGGGACACCGCCCGCCGCCGGAGTAGAGACGGTGACCGCGCCCGCCGCATGGTCTACGGCCGCTTCGAGGAGGGCGAGGGTTGCCCAAGCGGGCGGTTGCGCGTCAGGGCCGCCGGGACCGTCCAGCCGAATCACGGCGTGGAAGTGGACCAGGCCGCGCCGCTGGTATTCGGCGACCTTGGCGAACGACACCGTGAGCACGTCCCGCAGGTCGGCGACTCGCAGGCCCGCCGACCGGGCGACGTACCGGCGGAAGGCCAGGGTGAACCGGCGCCACAGTTCGGGAGCGTGGGCATTCCACAGCACCGCGCCCGCGTAGTCGAAGCAGTCCGGGCAGATGGGTTGACCGAGGCGCGGGTCTGCGTCCCCGTGCCGGACGGTGCAGGAGACCGGCCGCCCGTGCGAACAGGCTCCGCCGTCGCGTCGAGGACGGCATGCGACCACGCCGCCGGCCTTGCCGGTGCGGCGGGAGTGGACCGGCCCGAACGAGGGCGCGGTGAGCGTGACGAACGCCGCCGGATGCTGGGTGACGGTGTCCGGTACTCCCTTGCCGCCGACGAGCCCGGCCCGGACGAGTTGGTAGGTGTCGGCGCGGTAGGTCTCGGCGCACGCCGGGCACCGGGACGCGCGCCGGGTTTTGCAGGCCACCCGCAGAGCCCCGCCCGGTTCCTGAGCGGTGGAGTAGTGGCGGAGGATCTCGCCGGTTTGGGGGTCCAGGTGGGTGACGCGGCCGCGGAGGTGGACGGGTTGGGCGCATCCTCCGGTGGAGTGTGCGCGGGCGGCCCATCGGCGGAAGTCGCGGCGGTTGAACCGCGTGGCCATGTCCCGCGCGGCGATCTCGGAGACGTGTGGAGCAGCTTGCGGCACGATGGACGGGTCTCCCTATCCGTTCAAGCGGTTGGTGGGGATGGGCCCCCGGCGCGGCGCTCTTGCTTGGCGGCTTGTGGCCGCGCCGGGGGCGGAGCTAGAACGCCGACACCAGCAGCGAGAGCGCGTCGGCGAGTAGGGCCAGGCCCTCGAAGAGAGCGCGAATGGCGTGCGCGGCGGATTCGGGCTGCCGGATGACGAACAGGCCCAGGACCAGCCAGAAGCAGCAGAAGGCGCAGCGGCGCAGGAACATCGGGTGCCCCTTCTGTCAGGTGTGGCCGTGGCCGTTGCAGTCGGGGCAGGTGGACCCGTCGGAGGCGACCCCGCCCCCGCCGCACGTCCCGCACTTCCAGCCCGCGAACAGCCAGGCGGACGGGGCGATTACAAGGGACGGAGTCGAGCGCTGGTCGGCGGTCATTAGGCCGACTGCTCGGGGTCGAGGCGGATGTTGTCGCGGTAGCTCATGTGGGCGTGGTGCTCGTTCATCTGGCGGTCGGGGATGTGGACGATGCGGTAGGAGATGCGGCCGAAGGACTTGTGAGCGCCGTAGTGGCCGCCGTGGGAGCGGTTGTCGTAGATCGGGACGCCCAGGAGCGCGGCGGCCTGGTCGACCAGGGCGACCCCGGCAGCGTCGTCTCCCTCGTTGGTGAAGACGTGGTAGTCCCCGCCGTACTCCTTGACCGGAACGGCCGGGTTGGCTTCCAGGAAGTCGGCCAGGGCGCGCAGGCCGGTGATGGTCTGGTGGCGGGCGAACAGGTCACCAGGCACCGGCAGAGAGGTCCGGCCGGTCAGTTCGGCGGGCGAGGTCATGGCTGGTTCCTCCAGTGGTCAGGCGACGGACGCGGTTGTGTGGGGCCGTTCGGTGCGCAGTTGGCGGAGCAGGTCTGAGGCGAGTTGGTTGGAGACGCCAAGCCGTGCGCGCAGCGCGTCACGGGTGATCGGGCGCCCGTGGCGGCTTTCGTGTTCGGCAGCGACGCGGCGGGCGAAGTCGACCAGCGGGCCCGCTGCACCCGAGGACGGGGCGGGCAGCGGGGCGGACGGCGACGCGGGGGACTGTTCGGCGGGGACGAGGATGGAGGTCTGGCCGTCCTGCTCGTCGTGGTCGCGGGGTCCGTCCTGGGCAGCGGGGACGACGTCGGCGACGGTTGGGTGTTCGTCCTCCCAGACCACCCACGGGGACGGCGGCGAGGACGAGCCGGACGCGGACGAGACGACCGGGGCCGGGTTGGGACGGCCGAAGGACTCAGGGACGGGCGAGGTGCGAGCCGCCGCCCGGGTGCCGGCCTTTCGGCGCTCCAGCATCGACACCGCGACCAGGAACGCGCCCGCCGGAGTCCCTGCGGTGATCCAGCCCCACACCGAGGGATCGGCCTGTGCGAGGTTGGCAGCCAGGGACAGCAGGATTCCGCCGACCAGGACGACGGTGGGCCATGACAGCCGCCCCGTCTCCCGTCCGGTGCTCTTGTCCCGCTGGCGCTCGCCCGCCGCCATGACGCATGTCAGGTCGATGCAGACCGCGATGGCCCAGGCCATCCACCCGTCTTGACCATGCTCGGTCGCGGTGTCGCGGATGTGGGTGAACGAGCCTGCCGCCGCGATCCCGGCCAGCACCACCACCGGCCCCGAATCGGCCACCGCCCCGGCGAGCCGCCGCATCACGCCGCCCGCCCGCTGGTGACAAGCGCGAGCAGCGCGACCAGTTCGGGGTCACAGCGGTGGAAGTCGGTCCAGTCGTCGGCTTCCGTCGAGGACGAGGAGGCGAACGAGTCGGCGCACTGCTGGCAGCGGGCGATGTGCAGTGAGCGGAACTCGTCCCACTCGATCCCGACCGGCCACACGTCCCAGGACGACACCGACGCCACCCGGGACGAGGGCGAGGACGGGGACGAGGGGGACGGGACGGCGACGAACCGGGGACGAGGGCGCGGACGAAGGGGACGGACGCGGGCGACCATCGGGCAGCCTCCAGGGACGGGTTTCGGGCATGGGGCGGTAGGGACGTGGCGTGATCAGGGCTCACGCCGAGCCGGGAAGGGGGGAAGAGAGCTGTCTACGCGGCGGGGCGGACGACCGGGGCGGAGCCGACGAGGGTCTCCCAGTCAGGGGTCAGGTGCGCGGAGTCGCGTGCGGCTTGCTCGGCTTCGCTCTCGGGGACGTAGACCGACCGGGCCCGGTGCCATGAGCCGTCTTGTCCGGCGACGATGCACACGCCTGGGGTTTCGGCGGGGATGGCGCGGGCGGCGTCCAGGGCGGCGGGGTCGAGGTCGCCGAGCGCCATGTTCGCCGTCTCCGGGTCGTTGACGTGGTGGCACACCCGCCCTGACAACTGGGCGCGTAGGGCGGTGACGCCGGGGCCGAGGTCGGAGCCGACGCGTTGCCCGCACACGACCAGGTAGACCGCGAACGCCCGCCCGAGCTGGGCCACCCGCAGCAGCGCGGTAGCGGTCTTGGCCACCTCGTCCTTCTCAGACTTGTCGGCCATGAGGAACAGTTCGGCGACCTCGTCGACCAGGACCACGACGGGCACCGGCCGCAGATCCTCCGGCAGCGTCCACACGTTCCGCGCACCATGCGCCCGGCAGAGCGCCATGCGGTTCTCGACTTCGCCCACCAGGTCGACGAGCAGATCGACCGACTCTTTGCGGGTGGTCGCCAAGGCCGAAAGTCGAGGCGCGTACGGGGTGAACTCGACACCGCCTTTGAGGTCGAAGCCGACCAGGGCGACCGGTTGCGGCGCCAAGCCCTTGAGCAGGGCGTTGGCCAGGTTCGACTTACCGGACTGGGTCGCGCCGACGTTCAGCCAGTGCGGCACGGCGCGGAAGTCGATCACCCAGTCACGGCCGTTCTCCAGCTTCCCCGGCCGCACGGTCAGCAGCTCACCGGTCTCCGGAGTGGTGACCACCTCGACCAGCGGATCACGCATTGTCGCCCACAGCGTCACTGAGCCCGGCCGCACATCGACCACCCGGACCGAATGGACGCGCCAGGCGTGCGCGATGCCCTCCGCGGCTTTCTCGTAGTCGGCGGGGACTTGCCCGTCGTGCAGGCGCAGCCGCATCCGCCACCCCAGCCGAGTCGGCCGCAGGATGCCCAGCCGGGGCGAGCGCTCGACGTCGACCCGCCGCACCCGCCGCTTGTGCTCGACCACCGTCGCCGCCGAACGCGAGGCGGGCCCGACCACGGGGAGAGCGTCCAGGGTGAGGCGGAACCGGCGCCGGTTGCGGGTCAGCTTGCAGCCCGAGGCGACGTGATGCCACGTCAGGTACACCAGCACCGCCCGGAGCGGGAAGCCGATGCCGTACCAGAACGACACCGGGTGGAACCGGCGCCAGGCCCAGAGCCCGGCCGCCGCAGCGGCCAGGACCCCGAGCACCAGAAGCGAGTCGTTCACGACCGGGCCGCCGTTCAGGCCACGCCCGCCGGAGCGGACGAGTCCGAGGCCGGAACGGCCGACAGGGGGGCGATCCGCTCAGCCCGGTAGGCAACTCCCCACCGCTTCTCACCGCCGAGAACCGCCTCCCAGGGGAAGGCGACCAGCCCGACCGGTGTAACGACCTCCCCGAGCGTGATCGACTGGTCCCCGGTCACCGCGACGTTGAGCAGGTCAACCCGCCCCATCGGGTCAGCGGCCGACAGACCGACCGTGAACACCGTCTGCCCGTTGCGGTCCGTCTTCACCTCCCCCGTGTCCTGGTTGACCAGCTTGGGACGAGGCGGCGAGACGCAGACGAACGTCAGCGCCGACACGTCCACCGGAATGTTCCGCAAGAGCTTCTCCTATCGTCCACCCCCCTAGACACTTCAATCCGACCCGATCCGCGAGCGGACTGTCTAGGGGGGTACGCGTAGAACATAGGCGAGGAAGTGACGACTGTCTAGGGGGGGTCTACAAGCTCGTTCGAAGTTCAGTCTTGGACGGTCCAGTAGACGGCGCTGGCATCGTCAGATGCCTTGCCGCGGGGCCACCGGGTCCCGTCCGGGTCGGTCGACTCGACCTCGCGTGTTCGTGCGATCAGTCCTCGCGGCCCGTCTTTGCTGAGGATGCCGAGCAAGTCCGCCCAGCCCATCAGTTGGAAGTGGTCGACCAGCCGGCTAGCGCCGTCACTCAGTAGCGCGACCGCCGCCAGCTCGGCGAGCGGTGTCGACCCGGTCAGCGCCTCGTATGCCGCCTCCGGCTTGGTGCTCGCCACCCAGAAACCGCCCGGCTGATTACGATACGAGGCAAGCCGTTCGACCCGCGTCCGCAGGCGTCTCGCGTGCTCGTCACTGCCGACACCGCAGGGCCCGCCCGGTTCGTCCAACCGTGCGATCACGTCGGCGAGCCGATCATCGCTGACGGCGGTCGGCGCCTGGTCGAGGCGGTCAAGGACGAGAACGGAGTCCGAGAGCACCAGGTGTTCAAGGTGCCCGTCATGGACCCTTGCGAGCGCCACGGTCGCCGAGGGCGATCCAGGGTGGCCGAGATCGCACGACGTGGCATGCAACGCGTTCACGCGGTCGATGCTCGTCGCGAGCGCCTCGTCCAGGCCCACGGCGACGTCACCAGCCGCAGCCAGCAGCAGCCCGCCGATGTTGCGCGCGTACCAAGCGACCGAATGCGAACACCCCGACTCGACACCCGCCGGAGTGCCGGCACCGTCCACCACGAGCAGCAAACCAGGCGCCGCCGCCGCGAAGTCCTCGTTGTCCCGCTCAGGACGTCCCGGTTCGCTGGCGATCAGCACGCGCATACGTTCCTCGTCAGGTCGGCGCCTCGTCGTGCCGGTAGATCGGGGTCAGCAACTCCGTCCGCACCGGCTCATGGGTGTCCGCCGTGTACTCGGTGCCGACCACGACCGAGAACCGCTCGTTGCCGACCTGCCCCCACAGGCTCCCGATATCCGTGGTCAGCAGGTGGACAACACCGAGCGACCCCTCAGGGTGGATACCGGCGATGGCCAGGAAGCTCCCCTTGCCGTCCGGCCGAGGCAGCCGCCCCAGATAGCCCACGTCATAGTTCCGCGCCGGACGGTCTTCCTGTCCGGACCGGTGCCCCTCGCCGGTCCGAGTGTCGCGAAGCAGCCACCCGACCTCATCCCGCTCCCACTCAAGAACGGGATCCTTGCCGTACGCCTCGTGCATCGCGGGGGACATCCGGGGCCCGCAGATCACCAGCATCCCGGAGCGGTTGAGGTCGATCCCGCCATCGAGCCCGACATGATCGGATTTCACAGTCAGATCGAACGTCCGCGCCAGGTCTTCCAGCCGCTGCCCGGTCTTCAGGTCGTCCAGCGCGACATACGTCCGATCGCTCGCAGGGTCAGGACGCAGGGGAGTAACGACGGTGACCTCACCCGCCCCCAGGAACGCGCCCTCAGGTGCCGGCCCCGTGTGCCGGATCTGATGGATACGCCCGCGGCTCAGCCCCGCCGCCTGGGCGATCTGCGCGTACGACATCCCTTGCGCGTGCAGGTCCTGAATCAGCCGCCGCCGCAGCCGCGCCAGTTCGGTGACCTCCTGTTGAGCCTCCGCCAAGCGCTCAGTAGCAGCCCGAAGCAGTTCGTATGGGTCATCGATCTGCGCGATGCGCTCCAACTCGCCTGGCATGACACCCCCTCCAGCATCCACCAGGGAGTCTAGGACTCTAGACACTGCGCCGGAAAGTTCACGCCCCGTTGAGGAGCTGACAACGCGCAGCCGCCGCCGACGACGCGGTATCGGCGGACCGCTCACACCGCCGCGCCGACGACGTCCGCCCAGACCCGCCGCCCGACCCGAACATGTTCGCTGCCCCATGCTTTGGAGACCGCGTCGACGAGGAACAGCCCACGCCCGGATACGGCATCCGGGCCGCTCGGTTCATCGTTCACCGTCGGTTGCGTCGGGGCTCCCATGTCGACCACGGCCACCCGGACATGCCCGTCCTGCAACCCCAGTTCGAGGACGAAGTTCCCGTCGTCCTCCCCGCTGGCCGTGTGCTCCACGGCGTTCGTGCACAGCTCACTCACGACCAGTTCGACCAGCCCGGCAACCTCGTCCGGGACACGGCCGGCGATGAATGCCCGCCCGAAGGCTCTCGCCTCACTGATCGATTCGGGTCGGCCCGCGAACAGCCGGGACAAGCGCGTCACGTCGATCACCACCCGCGCGTCTAGGGGGCTGAACACCCCGGGGGACACGCAGCGTATGACAGGTCTAGGGGGCTATTCAATACGCTCAGTGAATAGAGCGCAGAACTTTCCGCAGATCACCGGCCGCCCGCTCCACCAACGCCCGAGCCTCGTCCCCGAACACGGCCACCCGCTCGAACCCCTCGAAGATCTCCACGTACGCCCGCACCTCGTCCTCGTCGGTCAAGGTCAACTCACGCGTGAACGTCTCCACCGACACCGCCGCATCGTCGTACACCGAGAACCCATGCAGCGGCACACGCGACACCGCCGCCCCAGGCACGATCCCGAGCCGCACGTTCGCCCGCCCCGACACCTCCGCCAGGTGGGCGAGCTGCCCCGCCATGCACTCACCCGACCCCGGCCACGTCCGCAAGACGGCCTCCGCCACCAGGACCACGAACCGGCCGCCCTCGTCCTCCAGAACCGAGACGCCGGCGACAGCCGCCCCGATCGCAGCCGCATACTCCGCCGTCCACAACAGCCGAGGCATCACCACAGGCTCAAACGCCCGGACAACCCGAGCCCCCGCAAGCAGCTCCACACCGGCCCCGCTCCGGAACGAAACCCCCGCATCCACCCGACGGGACGTCTCCGCATAAGCCTCACGAACCAGACCCAGCAGCCGCTCGGCCTCAGCCGGCCCAACCTCCAGAGCCCCGACCAACCGGGCAAGCACCTCAGGATCAGACACCCGCCGCCCGGTCTCCACCCGAGACACCGTCGGCTGAGGAACCCCAGCCCGAGCCGCCAGGCCGACCCCCGACAACCCCGCCGAGGTCCGAAGCCGCCGCAACTCCCGCCCGATCTCCTCCAGCCGCTCAGCACCCATAACCGAGCGTTCTACCACCCACGAGCCCCAACCAAGGCCCTCACGACGAGACGAGCAACACCACCAACCAAACCCGCAGGTCAGCAGCCATCACACCCTGCCGGATGAGGACTTTCAATACGTCTTCAAGGGCGCCCGCTACGCGGTCGCCGGCGGCCGCCCGCCCCGGCGCGCCGGGCATGCGGCCTGTCCCGTCCGGTCCCGCCGCGCCGGATCGCCCGACCGCCTCTGGCCGTATGCGATCTAAGCGGCGGTTCAGCGCAGGTCAATCCACTTGTGGATTAGTCGACTATCCGGCGCGTGTTGACTGTGATGGACGAAGACTCGTGGGTGAGTGCTCGCCTGCGAAGTCAGCGACTCCTGTGGATTGCGTGCGAGCGAGACGAGGGCCGAGTTAATCCAGTCGACAAGAACTGGAACATCTCCGCTCTGGAGATAACCCACCATGAGACCAGGCACGCCCGGCTGTCCATAACGTCCATCAAGGAAACGTGCCATTCCTTGGGTGACATAGAGACGGGCAAAAGAGCGATCACCCCGCAGCACTTTCGCTTCCAGTCGTATCTCAACGCCCCCTACTTCAAGGGTCAAATCCGGAATAGGCGCCGCGAGAGGATCCGCTAGGCCATCTAACATCTCTTGAGAGGGCTGAGCCGCCTCATAATAAAGCTTGACTTGGGCGTACTTGTATCTTTCCGCCAAAATTACTTGACGGCAGAATGCGTAAAGTCTGACCGTACAAGAGCGTTCATGATGATTGTAGCTACTGAACGACTCTTTCTGCCAAAGAGTAGCTGCACCAGAAAATAGGTCGTATAGGAGAGAATCGGCGTCCGCTGCCGCCTTGCGGGCAAGCCAAACAGACGCGCGTCCCTGAATGTTCGGCAGAATCTCGCCAAGCATCTACGCCTCAAAAGCTAGGGCCGAGAAGATGCGATCGGCGTCGTCAAGTGCGGCGTTATAAGACCAGCGATCCCGGTCGAGAGTCTTGACGATATAAACCGAGTCGCCATCGATAAAGAAGCCTGCAGGTTGCGCGATAACAGCGGTCGTCCGTGCATTTGAGGCAAGGGAGTCAGTAAAACGACCCAAATCGATACTTGAGGGTTGTTCGGTGAGACCTGCTTGTCTTGATTCTGGCGAAAAATGTACTGACACCATCGAGTACCCTGTCTCGAAATAGTGACTGGTGTTGATGACAAGGTCCGGAAGACTGGCTGATAGACGTGAGGCAAGAACCGAACGATAGTTACCGATTGTAGCGTCATCAACTGTCGGAACGGCCCGAGCATTTGCCTGGAAGCGTCGGACTCCCTGAACGACCCCTTGTAGCACCCGCTCTCTATCCATATCGTCGAGCTTGTACATGTCGAAGACGACGTTATCGATGTCCTCTGCCAGGTCCTCGAAGGGCGCGGGCGTACTGAATATTTCTTCGAGAACTCGCATCTGATGCTCATCTGGCTTGGCGATTGGCATCGTTCGCAACTCGTTGGGGTCTACGGAATCGCGTTCTACGCCCCAGGAGGCGGCGGTGAGAAAGTGCCAATACTGGGCAAGCGATGATACGAGGACTGCTGTTATTGCCTTCAGGAAGTAGCTATCTTCCGTTGCTCCAGCGATACCGGTCGCGTCACTCGAATAGACGACATCATTCTCATAGAAGGCGGCCGTAAGGCGGCCCCTCGGCATCGTTCGGCGGATGAGAACCATAGGTCCTCTGTATAGTGCTGGCGAATGCCGGTGAAGAGTCGGGCGATCAAATACTTTGGTTGGCAAGGAAGAAACGTGCAGCGGATCGATCAAACTGGAGTCGAGTTCAGGGAGGCCTCGGAGTTCGCTGGCATCCTTCTGGCGAGACCTGGGCGCATCCTTGAAGCCTTGTCCCATAGCCCAGTTATTCTCCGCGACTACGCTTTCTAGCGTGGGATGCTCAAGGCGCAACTTGTCGATCAGTTCTAGATCCCGAACGGAACCCCATAGCAGAACTTTCCAGATATCGGGGCGATGGATAGCAGCCAGACTACTCACTGCCCGAATCTCTTCTGGTGCAATGACGAGCCCATCTATGGCTACATTAAGCGTGCGGTTATGAGGGGCTACATGGAGGATGGACCGATCGGCTCTCCTCGAATTATCTTCCTTTCTTGAATCGGGCCGACGCGCAACTACAACTGCGGTCGGTGCAATCGCGTGCGCAAAGATGTTCTTCCTCAGAGCTGACAAGTCCACGACTGTCCTGAACTCTAGCTCTTTGAAGGCGGCAGCCCGAAAAGCAAGATTCGGCTTGCTGCGATTGTGAAGCATCGCCTTCGCTGGCATGACAAGGCCGAGGGAGCCCCCTGGCTTCAGCATCTCCGTGGCCAGCCACACGAAGGCTTGGGCTAGCTGCTTATCGCCGATATGACGATCTTTTTCTTTGAGGAAACGTTGTGCCGGGCCGGTAATCTTACTCACCCAGGGTGGATTGCTTACGACAATGTCGAAAGTCTCTCCCGACAGGGCATGATCATCAAATGCGTCAGCAACGACGACGTTCTTCCCGATAAGCTGGGGCAGGACGACACTGTCCCAAATCGTCGGTGGATCGACCTGCTCCAGTAGGCTGAGATAGAGACCAAATACTGTAGCCCGAGCCGCTGGTTTGTTGATATCAATGCCGAATATGTGCTTTTGAAGTACTTCGGTGAGTTGGTTGTAGCCGAGGGTGGAACTAACTCTGCTCTGTCGGTAAACGAGTCGTCTAAAAGCTTCGGTGATGAAGGCTCCACTTCCGCAGGCGAGATCCACTATTCGTGGCATATCGTCCGAATCGAGTGGTAGCAGTTCATCCAAGACGAGGTTAACGAGGAACTTGGGGGTATAGTGCGTAGCCTCTGACGCTCGCTTGTCTTCCAGTAGTTGCTCGTAGACGCTGCTCACTAGGTCGGGTGGAACGATCGAGAAATCGTATGGCCATAGAGATGTTTGGCCCGTTGCGAGGTCGTCACCACGCAACAAGGCAGCTGCTGCCTGGAGATCCTCGTCATCAAGCGCCATGATGGCGTCGGGCATTGCTCCAAAAACGTCGCCATTGAATTTTTGCGCTAGGCCTTCAAAAAGTCGCAGAGTCGAGGACACTCCACCCATCAACAAGGAGTTGAAGTCTTGCGTCCCAGTTAGTTCATACAGGTGTCTAGCATCTAGGACCTGCCGGTCAACTAGGTAACTGACAATCAGAGTCCCGCCGACCAGGTCATCAATGGCCGAAGCACGCCTAAGCGACTCTCTCCCATGGCGCTGACGAAAGTATCGAAGATTTTTAAGCAGGCTTCGGTCGACGCGACGGCTATCGCGGTAGGAAGCAAGATGGTCACGTGCGAACACGCCCGCCTCGACTTGCTTTCGTGCAAATGCTTTGAGTACTTCTTCTGCTCGCTCCGAATGCGAAGCAGTCGAGAGTGGTCTCGCATGCGGGTTTGAGTCGTCTCTGGGGTTAGAGAGAGCATTAAAAACAGTAGTTGAGCTGTCAGAATCGGAAACGATCAATAGTGGAACCCGACCATAGTTCCACAAGCGCTTCCGTAGACCGGAGAGGCCATCGACCTGCGAGTCCATGGCAGCGAATCCGACGAGCGGGACTCCGTCATAGAAAAAGGCAGCGTCTAGCCCTACCTTGTGCTCCAAGTCATGCCAGATGTACCCCCGACCATCCGACGGAGCATCACCCACGGTCACCAAGCCATCGGAGCCCACGTAGTCGAGACCATCCAGTACGTGGGCGAGGCTCTGGGGCAGAGTAACGCTCATACGTGAAGGCTAGTGGTTTTATCCCGAGAGATCACGTATAGAACCCAGCCCGTTGCCTTGCCCACAGGGCAGTCCCGCATGGCTGTCGTCAACGGGCAGCCCGGCAGTCCCAGGCACGGTTGAGGGTGGGGGACACTGAACGATCGCTGTCGCCCTGCTGCCAGAGCTCACCTTGGCCGGCTTCGGCCTATGGTTCCGAGCCGCTCGGCTTGGGTGCTGACGCAGCGCATGGAGGACCGCCGTACAGCATGGGTACAGCAGCGGTCTGTACGACTGCTTGGACTTTGACGGCTCAGCGAGCGTGAAGCGGGGGCCTCGCGGCCCCCAGCCCCCCGCGGGCCGGAGGGCACACCCGCGCGAAGCTGTCTGTCACACCTTGGGCGCCGTTCGCGCGGGTGAGCCCTCCGGAGCGGTGTGTGAGGCTCCGGCGATTGTGCCTAATGCGGGCCGAAGTTCGACGGGCGGGCGGCGTTAGTGCAGATCAGGGGAGTCCCGCGGTGGGACTGTAAATCCGTCGGCTTAGTTTAAGCAGGTTCGAACCCTGCACCCGCCACCGTCATGTAGAACGGCCCCTGACCAGCTAAAACGCGGTCAGGGGCCGTTCTCGTTGTTACCCGGTAGATCCTCACTCCTACCGGCCATTGCCGGGTGTTCACGGAACAGTCACGGAACACGGCAGGGCGTGCAGTCTTCTAGGCGCACCCCTCGAACTGCGGCACCTCGATGATCGACAGGTCCAGCCCGGTGCCGCCGAACCACCGGTGCGTCAACCTCGCCGCCGTCCCGTCCTGGTACATGCGGGTGATCGCCCGGTTCAGCGCCTCGCACCCCTCGACGTCGCCGCGGCGGAGCCCGATGCCGGTGTTCTGCTCGCTGATCCGCGCGTTGACAAGCCGATACCCGCGGCCCTCCCGCCGGACGAGGCCGGCCAGGATGACGTCGTTCGTCGTGATCGCGTCCACCGTCCGACCCTTGATCATGCTCATGCACTGGTCATAGCTCTTGGCGGGGACGGTCCTGGCGGTCATGCCGTGCACCGCCAGCAGCCGCTGGATGGGGTCGGCCCCCTCGACGGCGCAGAACCGGCGCCCGGTCAGGTCCCGGACGCCCTTGACGCCGCGCTCGTCGGCCCGGACCAGCACGTCCTGGTAGGACATGTAGTACGGCCCGGCGAACGCGATCTGCGTCTTGCGTTCGGGCGTGACCGACAGGGTCGCGAGGACGAGGTCGGCGCGCCCCGACGTCAGCGCCGTGATCCGCTCGGACGCCAGCACCTGGACGAACCGCACCTTCTTCCCGAGCCGGTCCGCCACGTACCGCGCGACATCGATGTCGAACCCCTCGAACCGGCCGTCCGGTCGCCGCAGCCCCAGCCCCGGCAGGTCCGGCCGCACCCCTACCACCAGGGTCGGCTCGTCCAGCAACGACTCGGAGCCGCTCTGCCCGCACGCTGTCAGCATTCCACCCGCCAGCACGACCGCCGCCAGAACCCGCCCTACCGCCACCCGGACCTCCCGCACGTTTCCGACGAAATGACCATAGACCGGCTGAAGACGCTGGAGGCGGACGCCGGACTCATTCGCCGCGCGGGCCGAACTCCACGCAGCAGTGACCGGTGTGGGGGGAGCGTGGTCTCGATGCTGGACGCGCCTAGTCGTCGTCCTTGAGCGCGTCCTCGATACGGCCGTTCCTCATGTGATCATGGCCGTCGATGCACCCGGCGTAGACCCGTAGCAGCACGTCGACGCCGTGCCCGGCGCGGCGGGCGACCTCGGGCGCCGGAACGCCGGCGTTGAGGCCGAGCGTGACGCCGCTGTGGCTGAGGTCGTAGGGCCGTCCGGCCAGGGGAGAGGCCACCTGTGCGGGTGTGAGCGCCGTGTGGCGGGCGAGCTGTTTCCACGGCCAGGGCCCACCGGGACGCCCGCCGGAAGTTGCCCCGCCGCAGTACTCCGCCGTTCGGGCCCGCGAAGACGAGATGCGACGCATCCTCGGCGACGGGTGGCCGCAGGTGTTCCCGGATCAACGGGACGAGGCCCGCTGGGAAACTCACGGTGCGCTTGCTCGTCCGAGACTCGGGAGCCCCGATCACCAGGTCACTGGTGTCAAGGGGCCGCGGCGCTCAGGCCGCTGCGCGGTACCGCGCCAGGTCGGCCGGAGCGTGCGGCGTGGACGCCGGTCACCGGACGGCCGCGCAGGGCCGCGCGCCGTGCCACGCCCGCCGGCCCCGCCCGGACCGCTCCCCGCAGGGGCGCGCCGCCGCCCTGACGAGTCGACGCCGGAGCTTCCAAGGCTGTTTGGTGATGAGCACCAGGGCGTGACTGTGATCGAACGCCGTTTGGATTCGCCCGCGTGTAGCGACCACGTTCGTTGATGATTTTCACCGACACCCGGTGGGGGCGGGCTGGCGGCGGCGCAGGTGGTAGGCGGCGGTCAGGGCGAGCAAGATCGGTCCCCACGCAGCGATCGGGGTGATGGCGGTCTCGGCCAACGCCTCCCACCAGATGTTCTCGTACGGGGTCCCGTCGATGACTCCAAACCGGGTGAGTCCCATCATTACCGTCACGACCGTCATGACCAGTCCGCCGAGCGCGGCGGGGATGACCACCAGCATCGGCGGGACGCGCCTGCCGCCGACGATCGGGACCCAGGCTGGGAGCACTTCACCCCACCGACTGACCAGGCCGATCGCCGCCAGCGCTGAGGCCTCGGTCAGGATGCTGAGCCCGAACACGTACGGGATGGAGATCGCCAGACGGGGCAGGCTGGTGTCCTGGACCTGTCCCATCGGGAAGTGGAACGCGAACGGCAGCCGCCACAGGCACGAGGGCAGCAACAGCAGCGGCAGCGCGTAGGCCAGCCGCAGAGCCCAGCGGGGAGCCGGCCGTTCGGTGTCGCTGGTGGCCGGGACCTTGTGAATCAGCTTGATCGCCATATGCATAGATTGCCTGGCCTGCGAATACCGCAGATCGCCCACGAGGGGTTAAGTGGTTCCCCCGGACGGGTGAATCAGCGTCCCGCTCTCAACGATCGACGGCAGCGGCACAATCTATGGTGGACGACTGACCGGCGCGACCACACCGCGACGCTCTCACCAGGGCGTAACCTGGCCTTCGGCCGGCCATGCCAGCGCACAGGGAAGTCGCGGCCCTCACGTCTGTCGACGACGCGTGGATTCGCCCGACGTTGACAACGTGCGGCTGGTCCTACGGATGTGTCGTGGCCCAGCTTCCATTGAGGAGTGGCTCCACCGTGGTGAGGCGGATTATGTTCTTGTGAGATTTGGCCCATCCCTCGCCCCACCGAACGGGTTTCCTCTAACCAGCGTCCAACGCGACGAATGTCTGTGAGTAGTCGCCGTCGCGAAGCGCCTGCCTCGGGATGAGGAAGTTCAGCGAACCTCCCTTAGGGAATTCCCACTCGCCGAGGTTGCTGGAGAGGTGGAGAAGGTGGGTGTACTCCCCCCGCAGATCCGGGAGCGGGTCGCCCGGCGCTGTCCACAGCGGCCAGCCGAAGGCTTGGTCGACATCGATCGCCCCCGGGTAATACCCGCCCGGGGAGTCATCTCCGGCGAACAGGCTGGTCACCGACTCCGCTGGGTCACAGATGCTTGTGAGGTCGGGGCCCGGGTCGAGCCCGAAGCCCTCGATGAGATCGTCCAACGTTCCGCCCCACCACATGTCGGGGAGCGACAGGCCAGGTTTGGCGTGCAGCGGGACGGCTGCGAAGACGTGATCGTCGGGCGACCTGAGCTCAACGGCACTAGCCGGGTCCGCAGGGATGACCCGACAGTCTTCGAAATCATCGAGGAAGAAGTTGAGCAGTCCAGGCCGAACGGGCAGCTCGTCCCCGAGCCACGGGGCGAGTTCGTCGGTGTCGAGCACGGCGTACAGGCTGAGTGGCAGTTCATCGGCGTATGGCCACGGCGTTTCCGGGTCCATGAGGGCCGCGCCGCCTAGGCGGCTGCGTCCCGCCGCCGGACGGGATTCGCCGGCCGGGCTGAGACCGAATCCCGGTCTGGCCAGCGCGGCCAACTGAGGTCCCAAGTGCTCCCCGAGGAACTCGACGCAGACCGAACGAATGTGGGCGGCTTCCGACTGGTGATCCATTCGCCCGATCCCATCACACGCCCCCGGCAGACCCGGCCACGGCGCCCGCAGCCTCGTCTCATCCATCCCTTGAGGGCGAGGAACATGATCGAGCGGTTAGCATCCGCCCCTTACGCGGGCCAGCACTTGCTGCCTGTCCAGGTCGTGCCAAACCAGCGCGGCAAGAGGCGACCGCAGGAGGTAGCAACAGAGAGGTGGAGCTTTCCCCGGTTCCACGGACACCTTGATCTTCCCCCGGTTCGGCGGCCTCGGTGGCTGGAACACCTGAGTTGAGCCAGTGCGATGCCCCACCGCGTGCCGCAGGTCGTACGGCCGCCGCGCCAGGGGAGGGGGCGGCCTGTTCAGGGGTCAGGGCCAGAGCCCGAGCCACCGCCCGGACATCGCCGTAGGCGGTGGAGCCGACGTTGCCGCCTCGCTCTGTTTGGAGGATCCGCCCATCGTCAGCAGTCCTGAACTCGGCGACGTGCTCCCGGAAAAGCCTCCCCGACCTAGCCGAGTTACGCCGTTGAATCCGGCAGTCTCGTGTAAATCGAAGCGAGTGGACGGCGCGGGCGGCTACTCCCGGAGTGCTCACCGGCGCACTTGCCGACTTACGCCTCCGGGTGGCCGAGTATGGCCAGGTATCCGCCGCTGACGATCGCGTCGGCGGACGCCGCGTATTCCGCGGTGTCATCGGGCAGGGTCGTGCCGAGGCCGTCCACGTACCGGTTGAACATGCAGAATGCGGCGGCGATCAGCACCGTGTCGTGCACCTCGACGTCGGTCGCGCCCTCGGCGCGGGCGGCGGCCACGTCCTCGGGCCGCACGTCGCGCCCGCTCCGCTGGACGGCGCCGGCCACCCGCAGCAGGGCCTTCAGTTTCGCCGGGATGGGCGCGCTCTCTAGGTCGGCCCGTACCTGGTCGACCAGCGCGATGCCCTCGGGGAGCTGGGCTGCGGCGAACGCCGCGTGCGAGGTGGTGCAGAACTCGCAGTCGTTGAGGGCCGAGACGTAGGAGGCGATCAGTTCCCGTTCTCCGCGGCCCAGCGTGCTCGGGCCGCGCAGCAGCACCTCGGCCAGCTCGCTCAACGGGCGGGCGGTCTCGGGCCGGTAGGCGAACAGCGAGATGATTCCGGACGCGTCGTTCCCCAAGGCGATATGCGGCATCGGTTCTCCAATCGTCCTCCCCACGTCGGGGGATTCGCTTTCCGTGCACAAGGAAGTGTCTCCCATCGGGCGCGCTCAGGGCAGGGGTAGGAAGGTGTCAACTCTGGCCATGCTGACATTCGTCTTCGCGGGGCCAAATACACTGGTGGGCTGTTAGCGGGACGGGGGACCGCCAAGCGTGCCTCCCGGAAGTCACTGATCACAGTGATCCGGACGTACGGTGTTGACTAACAGAAAGACAACCAGCCATCACCTTCCGCGAGGACCGTTAATCCGACCCCAATAGGTCCCTTTTCCCGACGAGGCAAGGTTGAATGTCCGACTCCATCCCCAACGTGCAGCTCAGCGCATGGCGCGAGGCGGACCACCCCCCGCGGAGGGATATGGCTGACGTGCTTTGCCGGACTTCCACGGCACGTGAGAAGGCACTGATCGGCGACGAGGAGCGGATCCGACGTTGGGAGCGCGGAGAGGTCCTATGGCCGTACCCGCCCTACCGCGGAGCACTGGAGGAGCTGACCGGGCGCACCGCCGATGCGTTCGTAGTAGCGGTGTAGTCGGCGGCAGCCGCTCGGCCAGGACCCCGTTCGTTCCACCACCCAGCGGTGCCGACCGAGCCGGTCGGAGGACTCGATGCCGCGTCGGGCGATGCGCGGGGTGGTGCCGCGATCGCGTAGCCAGAACCGCAGGTCGGTGTAGCCGTAGCCTTTGTCGCCATGCAAGTGGCGGGACGACGCCCGACGGACCGAACACCGGCGGCGGTCGTCACGGATCCCGCTTGTAACCAACTTTATGGCACCGGGAAAAACAGGCGCCCCGATTGGGATCGCCCTGTCAGACTGACGCCGTGTCTGGTCCTGAGATGAGCGAAATTGAGTACCTGCGAGAGGTCGAAGCTCGTAGTCGCGCCGTGGTCGACGAGGCTGCCGGCGAAGGATGGCTTGCCTATTATGAGGAAGTCGAGGAGACGAACCCACTGCGCAGGGCCTTGAACGAGTTGGCCAAGACGCTCCGGCACTACCACTACCAAGGTGACGGATGCCTGGATGAGGAGGACGACCGGCCGCGGATGCGCTTGGCCGGAGTCGTCCTGGTGAGGCCGGCGGCCATGCCGTTTGGAATGGACGACGACTACGAGACGGCATGTCAGCGACTCCACGTGGACCCGCGCCCCGAGGGGTGGGCGGTCTGGAACACCTGGAGCGAGCAGGGGCTGTCGGTGTCGCTCGTCATGACCGACATCGACGGGACGGAAGGGCTGCTCATCAACTGGGCGCGGGGAATCCCTACCTATCCGGTCACCCCTGTTTCGAGTCAGATTGCTCAAGTACATCAAGGCTGGGCGGCACCGATGACGGTCTCGCCCAGAGTGCGAAGGCATCTGGGCGTGGATGGTCTGCCCCTGGGGGCCGAGTCGACGCGAGACCTTCAGGCGCTGGCCGGTGACAGCCAAGGCGTGTCGGATGACTCATGAGAGCTGTACAGCAGCGGAGTACCGCAGCAGAGGCCTGCGTGGTGAGGGGCCCGGCGCGCCGGGCCCCCCAAGTGGTGCCCGGCTTGCCGGGCTCTCTCAAGTAGTCACCGCCGCCTTGCAGTGGCGATGATGCTGGCGATCCAAGCGTTGATGCCGATGCTGAACAGGACAACGCCGAGATCGACGAGGTAGAAGTGGAGAACACCGTCGCCGACGGTCTCCATGTAGGCGATCAGCAGACCGTAGCCCCCGAACAGGCCCAGGACAAGGGCCGCGTTACCAGGCCCCATGCGGCTTCCGACCAGGCCCCCGATGAACCCGCCGACGAAACCGAAGATGGCGCCGGTGATGACGACCCACCCCGTGCCGGGGACGGTGACCACGGCGCGCGGGTCGCCGGCCCAGACACCGAGGGCAACGATGAGGGCGAGGGCTCCGGAAAGAGCCCCGGCGGCACCGGAGGCAGCTCCGGTGAGTGCCGTGCGAGCACAGTTGTGCATGGCTTCTCCTTTGGTGACTTCCCCGTCGCGTCGACGGGGGAACACGAAAGACCGTCCCCTGCTGGGGCGCAGCGGCATGTTGATGGCGAGCCTGGATGGCGACGGCAGCCGGTCGACGTGGGCAGAGGTCAGAGCGGTGCACCCGCCACACCGGTGGAAACAGCCCCTGGCCAGGCGCAACTTGGTCGGGGGACCGGTTCTTGTCGTGTCCGGTTGTTGCTGATCTTCAAAGGGCTTCTACGGGAGTCTGACGGCGTGCCCCATTCCGCGCGAGATCATGAGCAGATGACGGACTATCCGACGGGACCGGTGCTGCCGCTGTGGTCGTCGACTGGCCCCAATCCAAGCGACCTTCTGAACATGCGAAGTCGGCGGCTGGACTCGATGGTCGTCCCTTCCCCCGTGTCCTGCAGGGGGCGACGGTGACGCTGACCTTTGGCTGGTCTCTGACGGATGACCCGGCCGAGTTCGTCGTGGGCGAGAAATTCCTGCTCGCGCGGGCGGCGACCAACCTCCCCCTGCTGATCGCGCTGGCCGCCGTCCGGCGCTCGGGCAGTGGGCGGACACCGCCGTCGTTCGGCTGGTGGACGGGCTGTGAGGGAGCAGTCGGCGGCGCGTTCGTCCGCCCGCTTTTCGGTCCGCTGCTCCTTGGTGACATGCCGGTGGAGGCTGCTGCTGCGTTGCCCGGGCAGTTGGACGGCGAGCCTCATGCGTGGGAAGGGCGCAGTGACCTGGTCGAGGCGTTCGCGTCGGCATGTCCCGGGCATCCGGTCGGTCCTCGATTGCGGCTGCATCGGTTGGAGACACTCAGGCCGTTTCCGACGCCGGAGGGATTCGCGCGGCCTGCGGCGCCGACCGACCATGACCTACTGGACCGCTGGTACGAGGCCGTCACCCGGGGCCACGGCACGCTCGGCGCCGTGGCCGGCCGAATCGCCTCCGGCGACCTGAACGTCTGGGAGACCGGTGGCCGCGTGGTGGCGGTGGCCGGTCACGGGCCCCGGTTCGGCTCGGCGGTGCGCATCGACCCGATCTACACCGCGAGCGAGTACCGGGGACACGGCTACGCGACCGCGGTGGTGGCCGCCGTCACCCGCTCACTGCTGGCCGCCGGTGTGACCGAGGTCGTGCATGTCACGACCCCGGCGAACCCCGCCGGTTACCGACGTCTCGGCTTCCAGCCCGTCGCTGACTATGTGACGTTCTCCCGCGTCGCCTGAGCCCAGGCCCTGAACGGGGGCGGCGATCGCCTCCAGCAGTCAGGCCCGCGGCCGGCTTCGGCGGCTGGTATCGCGGGGACATGATGCTGACGTTCATGGCCGCAGAGGCCCTCTCTTGAGGCCGTGGCGTCCACGGCCGCGTCGATCTGGAAGATCCGCGGTGTGGGCACCGGTCACCGCGCGGCGCGCCCAGTTGATCGCCCACCCCAGAGTCGCGCGGCGGCCGCGGCGAATCGATGCCGGCGCGTCAAACTCGTTCGGCGACGGGCGTCAGGGGCATGAAGAAGACGGCGGGGAGGATGAACCTGCCCGCCGTCGGTTGGGAAGCGATGGGGAGGGACCCCCCAACGCCCGCAATAGCGGCAGAGAGGAGCACCTCTCTCCGCAGGTAAGTTCAGCAGTCTGGCCGCTGAACTCATCGAGGGGATGCCACTCCCATCGTTGTGCATGGGGTTTCAGGTCGGGCGGACCTTCGACCTCACGATGGGGTGTCTTGCCCGAGACACCGATTCTCTTGGATGTATAACGAGAGTTGCCGGCCCTCGTTCACACCCGCATACACCCACGTCTTCTCACGTGCGATTCCTTGGGTGCGAAGCAAGAGTTAGCCCGGCTCTCGCACCGGCAGCGTACCGCATGCCTCGCCGGACATGGCGGTGGCCCTTCTCGCTGTAGCCCTCATATGGTTCGGCCAGTGGCCGTCACGGTCACGCTTGTCTAAGGGTTTTCGTCCACTAGAGCCCTTTCGGGCACCGATCAATAAGCAACGGTGCTCGCACGGGCCCTGCGGCGTGGGCGTGGGTCGCCGGCTGCCGATCCGACGGGTGCCCTGCTTCACAGGCGAGAAGTGGGAGCGCGATGAACCTGGATGGTGCTGAGGCGAGGCCGTCCGGGGTGTTGAGTGAGGCTCCGGTTCGGGCGCATGAGCGGTCGGGGGCTACCGCGCACTTGCTACCGGGCATCGCCCACGGACGGTCCCATCTGCGGGCCTCAGTCCCGTAGCGAATGAAAAAACCAGAGGAACGGAGCAGAGCAATGGGCCAAGACAACAAGCTCACCCGGCGCCAGTTGGCGGCGGCTGCGATCACGGGGGTCGTCCTGGCGGCGACCTCGAAGTGCGAGGAACGTCGGGGTTCCACCTCCCCGGAGGAGACCCCTGATTCCGGCCAGACCACCCAAGAGCGACCGAGCAACTGATCGCGTCGCGCCGGCCGGGCCCTCTCTCGACGAGAGAGGGCCCGGCCCCCTTCATTTTCAGGGTCCTGCTGGGATCACACGCCTGTCATCTCCGATCGGCTCTACTCGGGTTTCCGGACGACTACGAAGCCCGCCGGTGCGGAAAGCCCAAGGATGAAGGCTCCAGGCAGAAGCGTCGGTGCGCCGCGCGCAGCGGTGATCTTGCACCGAAGACTCAGATGGTCGAGGACTCGCCGTGTGAGCACGGCCGCGCAAAGCTGGATCTCGGTTAGGCACCGCGCGAAGATTTCCCACCGGAAAATGCGCGCGATAGTGAAGGCAGGCCCCACCGGAGAACCGGGAAAGGCATGTCCGGCAGCCGTGCCTGCGGCTCAGCGGAGAGACGGGGCCGGCCGATGCTCCGCCAGAACTGCGAATCGAGGCTCTTGTTCCGCGCCATTCGAGCGGGCCCTGCGACCTGCTCAGGAACCTTCAAGCCGAGCCCGGCCTTGTTCCCGCGGACGGGGCGCAGACCGCCTCTTCCGCCTCGCCCTGTCGACCGGCATGGGCACCAGGCGGGGCACCGAGCAAGCCGGCTTCGTCCGCATCGTCGATACGGCCATGGAGCGCTTCCACCAGCAGGTTCTGCAAGTACTCAAGCCCGATGTCGTGTCGCCCGCGGAGGCAAGGGGTTAGCTGCGGGAGCTCGCCCATCATGAGGCCGACTGTGTAGCCGAAGGAGCCCACCACCAGAGACATGCGCGTCTGTAGAGCGGTGCGCGATCGTAGCGGGACCGGGTTACAGGGCGAGGGCGTGGCGGAGGTCGTTGGCCGACTCCAGGACGATCAGCGTCCCGATGGTGATGAAGGCGATCGGGACGAGCCACCGGCCGTGCTGGTCCAGAAGGTCGATGACCTTCTTGTGCGAGCCCAGCCCGGACGCGGCCAGGCACCACAGCGCCACGCCGGCGGCGAAGACCGCGACGGTGACGAGGGTGGGTCCCGGGCCGATGGTGCGGAAGACCGGGGTGTAGGCCGAGATGTTGTCGGCGCCGTTGGCGATCGTCACGCCGGCGATAGGGAGCAGGCCCGAGGCCACCGCGGGAGGGCCGTCGTGGTCACGGGACCGGACGGCTGCGACGAGGCCGCGGACCCCCAGGCCCAGCGGGACGAGGCCGAGCAGGCCGATCCATCCGTCCGGGACGACCGTCAGGCCCAGCGCGGCGACCACCGAGACGAGGACCAGGGCGGTGATGCCCGCGTACTGGCCCGCCCAGATCTGCCAGGGCCTCGGGGATCCGGTCGCCCTTCCGGACAGGAAGAGGACGGTCAGGACGATGAGGTCGTCGACGTTCGTCGCCGCGAACATGCCGCACGCCGTCGCGACCGTGCCTGCGATACCGCCCACCCGACGGAACCTACAGGAGCGCCTCGGCTCGTCGTTCCGGTGCGAACAGGCCGGGCGACCACATCGGGACGCGGGGTGAGGGAATTGGTCTAGCGGCCCGAAACGGGCGGGCCAGCGGGTAGACCTGCACCTGTGCAGGTGAGTTATGTGAGCGTGGCGACGCCGGGACGGGAGAACGAGGACTTCGTGGCGGCCGGGCCCGGGTGGGTGGTGCTGCTGGACGGCGCGACGGCGCCGCAGGGGGTGGACAGCGGGTGCCGGCACGACCCGGCGTGGCTGGTGCGCAGGCTCGGCGGGCGGATCGCGGCGCTGCTGGCGCTGGAGGACGGCAAGCCGCTGCCCGACCTGGTCGCCGAGGCGATCAAGGTGACCGGGGAGGCGCACACCGAGACGTGCGACCTGGACAATCCGGACAGCCCGTCCGCGACCGTGTCGCTGCTGCGCCGCCGCGGCGGGGCCGTGGAGTGGTACGTCCTCGCCGACTCGCCCATCGTGGTGGACGTCGGCGAGATCAGGGTCTTCCGGGACGACCGGGTCGACCATCTGCCGAACTACACCCTGGAGGGCGTGCGGCGGTCGCGCAACAGCCCCGGCGGGTTCTGGGTGGCGAGCACCAGGCCGGAGGCCGCGTACGAGGGACTGACCGGTGAGGTGCCGGTCGAGGGGCTGCGGCGGGCGGCGGTGCTGAGCGACGGCGCGTCCAGGCTCGTGGAGAGGTTCGGCCGGATGGAGTGGGGTGAGCTGCTGCGCCTCCTGGACGAGGAGGGGCCGCGGGAACTGGTCAGGCGGACCAGGGTCGCGGAGGCGGCGGCGCCCGCGGCCCGCGGGAAGCGGTACGACGACGCCACCGCCGTCTTCGTGCGCTTCGACACCTGACCGCAACCGCGCCGCCGCCGTGTCGTCAGCGCGTCGGTGCCGCCGTGTCGTCAGCGTGTCGGTGCCGCGATGTCGTCAGCGCGTCGGTGCCGCCGTGCCGTCAGCGCGTCGGTGCCGCGATGTGCGGCCACCAGGCGCCCAGGTCCTCCGGCAGGTGCATGCCGTCCACGCGGAGGGTGGCGGGCATGAGGGGGAAGCGCCGTCCGGCGGGGAAGGTGCGCTCGTAGGACGGCGGGTCGACCACGACCACGCGGGTGCCGTTCACGACCGGGATGTCGGCCGGGACGCCCTCGTTCCAGATCCACTCGCCGTGCGCGTCGACGAGGTTCCACGGGCTGGAGACGACCGGCGGCCCGGGCGGGGCGTCGGCGTTCAGGAAGCAGGCGATGATCTCGGGGGCGGGACGGTCGCCGGTCAGCCCGCCGGGACGTCCGATGAGCGCGCCCCCGAGCAGGACGTGCAGCTGGAAGTTGTCGCCGATCCCGCCGACGGTGACCGTCCAGCCCCTGCGGCTCGCGCGGTCGAGGACGAGGAGGCGCTCGCCGTCCAGGACGCGCAGCAGCGCCTGGTAGTGCTCCATCTGCCCGAGGTACCGGGCGGCCTGCCCGGCGGCGAAGGCGAGGAAGTCGCGGTCGGCGAGGCCCGCCCGCACCGAGGGCCCCATCTGCAGGAGGGTGCAGCCCGCCATCGTGAACTGCGGCAGCGCGAACCACGACATCATCGCGGTCACGGCCCCGTCCCCGAGGTGCGGCGCGACGGTGTCGAAGACCTGCTGGGACGGCTGCTCCTCCTGCATGTCCGGCGGCGGCTTGCCGCCGGCGGCCTGGTCCCACGCGTTCGCGAACGCCAGCGCCGCGGCGGTGACCTCGGAGATGCGGTGGACGAGGGGCTCGCCGACGGCGGAGGGGTCGGCGCCGTTCTCGATCCAGGCGCCGGAGACGATGGCGAGCCAGCCGCCGAGGTTCGGGGGCGCCTCGGCGAGGCCCTCGGCCAGGCGGGGCAGCGCGGCGGTCATCTCGGCGGGGGAGGCCGTCTGGGACGCCTGCATGAGCTGCGGGAGGAGGTCGCCGAAAGTGCGGTCCTCGACCACCGCGGCCCGGACGATCTGATCGACGAGATGCTGGAACGACATAAATGATCACCCTGGCACATCGGGCGCGCCGGGCCGGAACCCGCCCACCATCCTGGAATCTGATTCTAGAATGGCGTCCATGGAGCCACAGGATTTCGCCGACGTGCTCAGGGCCGTCCGCAGCTTCGTCCGTGACCAGGTCGTCCCGCGCGAGGAGGAGATCGAGGAGACCGACGCGATCCCGGAGCAGCTGCGGCGGACGTCCCGCGACATGGGCCTGTTCGGGTACGCGCTGCCCGAGGAGTACGGCGGGCTCGGCCTCTCGCTGAGCGAGGAGGTGCGGCTCGTCTTCGAGCTCGGCTACGCCAGCCCCGCGTTCCGCTCCATGTTCGGCACCAGCAACGGCATCGCCGGGCAGGTCCTGGTGAACTCCGGGACGGCGGCGCAGAAGGACGCCTGGCTGCCGAGGCTCGCGTCCGGCGAGGTCGTCGGGGCGTTCGCGCTGACCGAGTCCGAGGCGGGATCCGACCCGAGCGCGCTGACCACGACCGCGGCCCGCGACGGCGACGACTACGTCATCGACGGCGCCAAGCGGTTCATCACCAACGCGCCCGAGGCCGACGTCTTCATGGTCTTCGCCAGGACGGGCGGCCCCGGCTCCCGCGGCATCTCCACCTTCCTCGTCGAGAAGGGCGCGGGCGGCCTGCGGGTCGGCCCGTCCGACGAGAAGATGGGCCAGCGCGGCGCCCACACGGCCGAGGTCTTCCTCGACGGCGTGCGGGTCCCCGCCGACGCCATGGTCGGGACGGAGGGGACGGGTTTCCGCACCGCGATGGCGTCACTCGCCCATGGACGGGTCAGCATCGCCGCCGTCTGCGTGGGTCTCGCCCAAAGGATCCTGGACGAGACCGTCGCGTACGCGAAGGAACGCAGCCAGAGCGGCAAGACGATCGGCGAGTACCAGCTCGTCCAAGGGCTCATCGCCGACTCCCAGACCGAGCTGTACGCCGGACGCTCGATGGTCGTGGAGGCGGCCCGCGCCTACGACGCCGGCGAGGACACCAAACTCGGCCCGTCCTGTGCCAAGTACTACTGCTCGGAGATGGTCGGACGGGTCGCCGACCGCGCCGTCCAGGTCTACGGGGGCATGGGCTACATGCGCGGCGTCGCCGTCGAGCGCTTCTACCGAGACGTCCGGCTCTTCCGCATCTACGAGGGGACGAGCCAGATCCAGCAGCTCGTCATCGCCCGCAACCTGCTGCGCTGACCAGCGCGGACAGCGGCGCGGGAATCCGGTTCGCACCGCGCGCCCGGGCCGTGTATGGTTTCACTGCGCGAACGACCAGGCCCCTTTAGCTCAGTCGGCAGAGCGTCTCCATGGTAAGGAGAAGGTCTACGGTTCGATTCCGTAAAGGGGCTCACGGCACACCGGCCGCCATCCGCACTCCGGACGGCGGCCTTCGTCGTACCGGGACACGGCCGCCGCCGTCCCGGCGGCGGCGAGCGCCCTGATTCGCTCCATACCTGGGCCTGTGGTACCGTCCCACCGGTTCCAGCAGGACGTTTCGCAGCTCATCGGCGCACCCGGTAACCTGTGAGACGGTCCCGCGGAGCCCGCGGAACCGGTTCCCCGATCCTCATCCGGGTTCTCGTGTTCTCAGGGCTCGGTGAGCATCCGGTATCCTGGCAATCCGGTCCACACCGACCATCGCGGCGGGGTAGCTCAGTCAGGCAGAGCAAGCGGCTCATAATCGCTGTGTCGCCGGTTCAAGTCCGGCCCTCGCTACTACCCAGGTCTCTCACTCCTCGACGGGGGTGAGCAGGCTGGGTCGAATCGCCGGCCGTCCCCCGGGGACGGCCGAGGTCCGAAAGTCCATGTCCCTAGCTCAGAAAGGCACTCCATCGTGGCTGCCACCGACGTTCGGCCGAAGATCACGCTGGCCTGCCAGGAGTGCAAGCACCGCAACTACATCACGCGGAAGAACCGGCGCAACGACCCGGACCGCCTGGAGATCAAGAAGTACTGCCCGAACTGCCGGACGCACCGTCCGCACCGGGAGACCCGCTAACCGAGGTCCGGACGGAGAAGTGCTGCTCTGACAGCAGGGCAAGGACCCACCGTCCGCATCGGGACGACCCGCTGGCCGCGGACGCATCGTCCGCACCGGGAAACCCGTCCACGGCGCGAGTCCGCCCCGCAGGCTTCTTCGCACGCTTGCCCCTGACACGCACATCAGCCCGTTCTCGCAGTAAGACCCGCGAGGACGGGCTGAACGTCGTTCTGGTGCCGTCCGTCTGAAGCGAAGGTCCCGGAGACCGGTCGGCAGCTCGGCTGCCGACCGGTCCCCGGGCGGGTGTCACGGACGGTTGCTCTTGTCCTTGAGCATCGCGTCCTCGATCTCCTGCAGTTCCGACTCGGCCATCTCGATCATGCCGGCCAGGACGAACCACAGGACCCACGACAGCGTGAGGCCGGGGTACTCCTCCCACTCCTCGCGGGTGATCTCGCCCCTGACGTAGCACAGGGTGCGCTCAGCCAGTTCCTGCAACTGTGCCTCGGAGACCCATCGCAGGTTGCGGAACGACTTCGCGTCGCAGTGGAGTTCCTCCACGTCGGCCACGGTGGCGCGGTACAGCTGCCACTTGTGGCCGAGTCCGAACGGGCCGTCCCCCCGCTTGCAGGGGTTGGTACGCCACTTCGGCTCCGGGAACAGCGGGTCCAGCGACGTGACGGTCAGACCCGTCTCTTCCCAGACCTCACCGTAGGCCGCTTCGGGGAAGTCCTTGAAGTGGTCCTTGACGTGTCCGCCAACGCCGGACGCGCCCCGGCCGTCGGAGATGTCGCCGATCAGGACGCCCAGCTCCGGATCGATGATGATGACGCCGACGGAATGACCGTCGCACCCTTCAGGGTGCTTATTTTGGGCAGCGTTCATCGCTGCTTCACTCCTTTTTCTTCTTGTTTGTCGGATCTCTCGCGGCCTTTTGCCGCAGTGGGGACAGTCCAGAACCGGCGGCCTTCGGCAATGGCCGAAGACGCCTCGACGGGCGACGGTTTCAGGGCGGTGCGCCCACTGGTCACCGCGGTGCGCACACGGGCCATCACCAGCGGGGAACTCGTCCGTCTCGGACGGTTGCGGTCGGCCCGGACCATCGGACGATCAAGACCGTGCCCGAGATCCGGGTGCCCTTACGACGTCTCGGACGGCGTAAGGAGCTTCAACGGAGAACACGAAATGACAGAACCGATTTTTCACTCCAGGTCGGCTGAGGGGCGCGTCGCTCAGGCGACCGTGGCCGCCGCGACCGAGCCGGCGGTGGTCGAGTCCAGCTCGTCCCTGGGCCTGCGGTCGCAGGCCGAGTTCGAGACGGGCTTCCGGGCCCTCGACGGCATCGGCAAGGCGGTCGCGGTGATGGGCAGTGCCCGCACCGCACCCGGCACGGAGGAGTACGAGCTGGGCGTCAGCGTCGGCGCCGCGCTGGCCGCGGAGGGTTTCGCGGTGATCACGGGTGGCGGTCCCGGTGCGATGGAGGCCGCCAACAAGGGGGCGTACGGCAACGGCGGGCTGTCGATCGGGGTGGGCATCGAGCTCCCCCGCGAGCAGCGGCTCAACCCGTACCTCCACATCGGGATCGAGTGCCGGTACTTCTTCACCCGCAAGGTGATGTTCGTGAAGTACTCGGACGCGACCGTGGTGCTGCCGGGCGGTAACGGCAGCCTCGACGAGCTGTTCGAGGTGCTGGTCCTCGTCCAGACCAAGAAGATCGCCCCGAGGCCGATCGTGCTGGTCGGCACGGAGTTCTGGGGGCCGATGGTCTCCTGGATCCAGCGGACGATGCTCGGCACCGGCAAGATCTCCCCGGAGGACCTCGACCTGTTCCACGTCGTCGACACGGCGGAGGAGGTCGTGGAGCTCATGCCCAAGCGCGCCGTCTCCTAGGGGCGGCGTGAAGTGGGGATCCGGCCCTTTGGGGCCGGATTCCTGAACGTCAAGAGCTCCCGGCCGGACAGCGGTTCGCTGTCCGGCCGGGAGTCTCGCTTTTGGGTACGGCCCTTCTGCTGCCGACCCGCTCACTCCGCAGGCCGCTCACATCTGCGCGACCGTCCCGTTCTGGCAGTGAGACCCGCGCGGACGGGGTGAATGTCGTTCTGTTACCGTCCGTCCGAAGAGACGGAACCAGCGCGCTCAGAGGGCGCCCGGGCCCCCCGGCCGGCGTAGCGGTGCGGCCGGCGAGTCCGCGGGGCCCCGGTCCATCTGGAGGGAACGGACTGCATGGCACTCAACCGTGATTTCATCGGGCGGAGCTTCCCGCCCAGCGAGCCCTACGAGGTCAGCCGGGTGAAGATCCGCGAGTTCGCGGACGCGATCGGCGACCGCAACCCCGTCTACCGCGACCGCGAGGCGGCCAAGGCGGCCGGATACCCCGACGTCATCGCGCCCCCCACCTTCCCGATCGTGGTCTCCCTCGGCAACCCCGGACTCGCCGACCCCGACCTCGGCCTCAACTACGCGATGGTCGTGCACGGCGAGCAGCGCTTCGAGTACACCCGCCCCCTGCGCGCCGGGGACGTCATCACCTGCACTTCGACGATCACCGAGATCAGGTCGATCGGCAACAACGAGAAGATGGTCGTGGAGACCGAGATCGCGACCGTCGAGGGCGAGCCGGTCTGCAAGTCCTACAACACGATCGTGGAGCGGGGTGCCTGATGACCGCCAAGGTGAACTACGCCGACGTCGAGGTCGGCACCGAGATCCCCGCGCAGACCTACGCCGTCGATCGCGCCGACCTCGTCATGTACGCGGGTGCGTCCGGCGACTTCAACCCGATCCACTGGCGTGAGGGCGTCGCCAAGGCCGTCGGCCTCCCGGACGTGATCGCGCACGGCATGTACACGATGGCGCAGGGCGGCCGGTTCGTCACCGACTGGGCGGGCGACCCGGGCGCCGTCGTGGACTACGGGGTACGGTTCTCCTCTCCGGTCGTGGTCCCGGACGAGGGCGGCGCGACGCTGGAGATCAGCGGCAAGGTGGAGAAGAAGCTCGACGACAACAAGGTCGTCGTGGCGCTCACCGCCAGGTCCAACGACCAGAAGGTCCTCACGCGCGCCAAGGCGGTCGTCAGGCTCGCCTGAGCACGGCGGCACACCGGCCGGGGCCGCCCCGGCCGGTGCGCACGTCAAGGGGACGAGGGCGGGCCGGCCCGGCGGCGCGGGGCACGGCACGGGAGGGGGAGACGACGTGGCGGTGTTCGCCGAAGACGTGAACCTGGCCGGATACACCACGCTGCGGCTGGGCGGTCCCGCGCGGCGCTTCGTCGAGGCGACGACCGAGGCGGAGCTGGTCGCCGCCGTCCGCAAGGCCGACGACGAGGGCGAACCGGTCCTCGTGCTCGGCGGCGGCAGCAACCTCGTGGTGTCCGACGACGGGTTCCCCGGCACCGTCGTGCACGTCGGGACCCGCGGCACCGAACGCGTCGCCGCCGAGGGCGGCAGGGTGCTCCTGCGCGTCCAGGCCGGCGAGGACTGGGACCCGTTCGTCGCCCGCTGCGTCGCCGACGGGCTCGCCGGCGTCGAGTGCCTGTCCGGCATCCCCGGCCGCGTCGGCGCCACGCCGATCCAGAACGTCGGCGCCTACGGGCAGGACGTCAGCGAGACGATCGTGGAGGTCCGCGCCTACGACCGGGAGGCCCGCGCCTGCGTCACCCTCGACCGCGACGCCTGCCGGTTCACCTACCGGCACAGTGCCTTCAAGGGCGACGACCGGTATGTCGTCCTGGACGTGACCTATGCCCTGGACGAGGCCGAGGAGTCGCAGCCCGTCGCCTACGCCGAGCTCGCCCGGAGGCTGGGCGTCAGGCCGGGGGACCGGGTCACGCTGAAGGAGGCCCGCGACGCCGTCCTCGAACTGCGGCGCGGCAAGGGCATGGTCCTGGACGCGGCCGACCCCGACACCCGCAGTGCCGGATCCTTCTTCACCAACCCGATCCTCGCCCCGGACGGGCTCGCCGAGCTCGAACGCCGCGTCGCCGAGCGCCTCGGCCCGGACGCGACGTTCCCGCGCTATCCGGAGGCCGGTGACCGGGTGAAGACGTCCGCCGCCTGGCTCATCGACCGCGCCGGGTTCGCCAAGGGCCACGCGCGCGGACCGGCCCGCATCTCGACCAAGCACACCCTCGCCCTCACCAACCCGGGCGGCGCCACCACCGCCGACCTGCTCGCGCTGGCCCGCGAGGTCCGCGGCGGCGTCCGGGACGCGTTCGGCGTAGAGCTGGTCAACGAGCCCGTCATGGTCGGCGTGACCCTCTGACCACGGGCCCGCCCGAGCCGCCTTGGTAGGGTGGGCGGCGTCGAGGGGGAGTAGTCCCAATCGCGTGGTCGACATGCTGGCGCCGCCGACGGCGCCCGGTCGCGCGGGCCCGATTCGCATCGCGGCGGACGAGACCTTCGGCCTGGCAGTCATGCCGGGCCGAGGTCGCGCGCGCGAGCCCCCGCCCTTCGCCCGGCAGCACGAGCGAAAGGGATCGGGTGACCGCCTTCCTCATCAGCCTGGCCGTGATCTTCGTGGCCGAGCTGGGCGACAAGAGCCAGCTCATGGCCATGACGTTCGCCACCCGCTTCCGGGCGCTCCCGGTGCTGATCGGCATCACGGCCGCGACCGCGATCGTCCACCTGGCCAGTGTCGCCCTCGGCGCGGCCCTCGGCGCCGCCCTCCCCACCGGCCCGATCTCGGTCATCGCCGGGATCGCGTTCCTCGGCTTCGCGCTGTGGACGCTGCGCGGCGACGAGCTGGACGACGACGAGCGCGACAAGGCGCGGCGCGCCACCGGATCGGCGATCCTCGCCGTCGGCGGGGCGTTCTTCCTCGCCGAGCTCGGCGACAAGACGATGCTCGCCACCGTCACCCTCGCCGCCGACCACGGCGGCCTCGCCGGGCTGACCGGCGTGTGGCTCGGCTCGACGGTCGGGATGGTCGCCGCCGACGCGCTCGCCATCGTCGCCGGGCAGATGCTCGGCCGCAGGCTGCCCGAGCGGGTCGTCAGGTACGGCGCCGCCGCCGGGTTCGCCATATTCGGCGTCCTGCTGCTGATCGAGGGCATCACCGCGTGACCCGGCGGGAACACTCCCTCCAGGGCCCTTGAGCAACCGCGAGGCTCCACCGCGGCAGGGGCCGGACGGGAGTTACCACCGTGGCCCTACCCGCCTCCCTTCCCCCGCCGCGGCAGGCGCTCGGCGCCCGGCTCCAGCTGAGCGACGAGGCCGCCGCCCGCATCCGCGAACTGATCATGGACGGGCGCATCCGGCCCGGCGCCCACCTGCGGCTGGAACGGCTGGCCCTGGAGTTCGGCATCAGCGTCACGCCCGTCAGGGAGGCGCTGAAGTCGCTGCGCAGCGAGGGCTTCGTCGTCCTGGAGCCGCGGCGCGGGTTCGTCGTCGCGCCGCTGTCGGAGCGGGACGTCCAGGACCTGTTCTGGGTGCAGGCGGGCATCGCCGCCGAGCTGACCGTGCGCGCCGCGCCCCGGATCGGCCCCGCGGCCCTCGGGCGGCTGGACGGCCTCCAGCACGCCCTGGCACGCGACAAGGCGGCGCACCGCCCCGACCTCATGGAGGAGCGCAACCACCTCTTCCACCGCGAGATCAACCTGGCCGCCGACTCGCCGAAGCTGGCCTGGTCGCTCGGCACGGCCGCCCGGTACGTGCCGCGCGGCCTGTACGGGCGGCTCGCCGACTGGCCGGACGTCGCCGTCCGCGACCACGGGCGGATCCTGGCGGCGCTCCGGGACGGGGACGCCCGCGCGGCCGGCGAGGAGATGCGCGCCCACATCGTCCGGGCCGGGGAGTTGCTGGTGTCCCACCTCCAACGCCGGGGCCTGTGGCGCCCGGCCACGTGACCGCTGCCGCAGCACGACCGCTACCGCGCCGACCGCACGACCGCTACCGCGGCTGGTCGCCGAGCCAGGCGTCGACACCCGCCAGCAGTCGGCGCCGCACGTCCTCCGGGGCCGCCGAGGCCCGGATCGACTGCCGGGCCAGCTCCGCCAGCTCGGCGTCGGTGAACGCGTGGTCGGTGCGGGCCAGCTCGTACTGGCGCGCCAGCCGCGAGCCGAACAGCAGCGGGTCGTCGGCCCCGAGCGCGATCGACGCGCCCGCCTCGAACAGCCGCCGCAGCGGGACGTCCGACGCCGTCGCGGCCACGCCGAGACCCACGTTCGACGCCGGGCAGACCTCCAGCGTCACCCCGCGGTCCACGATCCGCTCCAGCAGCCGCGGGTCCTCGACGGCACGGACACCGTGCCCGATCCGGTCGGCCTCCAGCGTCTCCAGGCACTCGCGGACGCTCGCCGGGCCGAGCAGCTCGCCGCCGTGCGGGTTCGACAGCAGCCCGCCGCGCTTGGCGATCCGGAACGCGCCCTCGAAGTCGTAGGCGCGGCCCCGCCGCTCGTCGTTGGACAGGCCGAACCCGACGACGCCCTCGCCGGTGTAGCGCACGGCGAGGCGCGCGAGGGTCTTGGCGTCCAGCGGGTGCCGGGTCCGGTTCGCCGCGATCACCACGCCGACGCCGACGCCGGCCGCCTCCGACGCGTCGCGCGCGGCGTCCAGCACCAGCTCCACGGTCGGGGTCAGCCCGCCGAAGCGCGCCGCGTAGCCGCTCGGGTCGACCTGGATCTCCAGCCAGCCCGATCCCTCCGCGGCCTCGTCCTCGGCCGTCTCGCGCAGCAGCCGGCGCAGGTCGTCCGGCGTCTGCAGGACCGAGCGGGCGATGTCGTACAGGCGCTGGAACCGGAACCAGCCGCGCTCGTCGGTCGCGCGCAGCCGGGGCGGCCAGTCCTCGACGAGGGCGTCCGGCAGGTGGACGCCGTGCAGGCCGGCGAGCTCCACGAGGGTGGAATGCCGCATCGACCCGGTGAAGTGAAGGTGCAGGTGCGCCTTGGGCAGCAGGGCCACGTCCGGACGGGCGGGGCCGCGCGCGGGCGCGGGCTCCCGGGGGTCCGGCATGGGACGGTGCTCGGCCGGACGGGCTGAAACGGTACGGGCCTCCATGAGCCAATGTTGCCGGATCCTCGTTCTCCTCGAACGTCCGCCCCCGCAGGATCCTCACACCGGACTACCTCGCATGACACGCGGCGGCCATCACGCCCATGGGCATCCCTGAAAAAACTTTGGAATCCCGTGCAACCCCGCACCGGCACCGTGCGTATACGAGGGGCGCCAGAGAGAGACAGGCACCCCCGAGCAGCACCCCGCGTCAGAAGGGAATCACGATGATCACACTGAAGGCCGCCTTGATCGCAGCGTCCGCCGTCGGGACCGTGGCGGTGGGCGGTGGCGCGACGTGGGCCATGACCGGCTCCCACCACGAGGCCGGCCTCCAGTCGAACGGCGCCAAGGCCCCCGCCGTGGAGCGCAAGGTGCAGGACGCCGCGCCCAAGAGCGCCCCGACGTGCCTCCCGGCCGACCTCCCGGCCAAGCCCGGACTGCCCAAGGTCCCTGCCGACGGGGTGAAGAAGCAGGTCGAGCAGCACCTCGAGCAGAACCCGGCCACCAAGAACCTCCCGGGCAAGGACCTTCCGGAGGTCGGCATCCCGAACACCGAGCTCCCCGGCGTGAAGGCCCCGGACGGCAAGACCCTCCCCGCGAAGCCCGGTGTCCCCGCGAAGCCCGGCGTGCCCGCCAAGCCCGGCGTGCCCGCCAAGCCCGGCGTCCCGGCGAACCTGCCCACCTGCGTGCCGTCCACCGGCGACCTGCCCGGCGGCGCCCCGGCGGCCAAGCCGGACGCGCGCGTGCCCGGCGCGCCCGCCAAGCCCGCCCTGCCCGCGCTGCCCAAGCTCGACTGCAGCACGCTGAAGCCCGCCGTGAAGGTCGGCGGCACCGTCGAGAAGACCGTCATGACCGCCAAGGGCCTGCGCTACGTGTCGGCCGTCCCCGGCTCCGCCGACCTGCGCAAGGCGCAGATCTGCGCCGTCACGCAGAAGTGGACCGGCAAGGCCGGCCAGTGGCTCACCGTCGAGACCCTGAAGACGCGCGCCGGCATGACGCAGGAGCAGCTGCGCCAGGCGCTCGGCCTGCCCCGGGGCGGTACCCCGCTGACCGTCGCCGGCCTGGCCGCGTGGCAGAGCCCGAACGGCGGCGGCGTGCTGCTGTTCGACCCGAACGGCTACTCGCTCTTCGTCAACGGCAGCCCCGTCCTGGCCGGTGGGACGAAGGACATGGCCGCCGCCCTGCGCCAGGCGGGCTGACACCCCGTAACGGACCAGGGCTACATCAGTAACACAACACAGACGTGGGCGGGCGGCCTCTGGCGCGGAGGCCGCCCGCCCCCGACAGGACAAACTGCCGGAACGCTCTAGCCGGGACGGAGCACTGTGGGGCGTCGAGACGACGAGTCGTTCGTGGAGTTCGTGGCGGCACGCGGCGATGCCCTGCTGCGCACCGCCGCACTGATGTGCGGGGCCCGGCAGGACGCCGAGGACATCCTGCAGACCGCGCTTGAGAAGGCCTACCGCCACTGGGGGCGGCTGGAGACGGACAGCGATCCCGAGCCGTACGTCCGCCGGATCCTGGTCAACCTGGTGATCAGCCGGTCCCGGCGGTGGAAGGTGCTCCGGGAGATCCACATGGCGAGGCTCCCGGAGACGCCGGCCGACTCACCGAACCATTCCGTCGAGCTGAGAGGGACCCTCATGGACGAGTTGCGCAAGCTCGGCCCGCGGCAGCGCGCGGTGCTGGTCCTGCGCTTCTGGGAGGACCTTTCGGAGGCGGAGACGGCACAGGCTCTCGGCTGTTCGGTCGGAACGGTGAAGAGCCAGGCTTCCCGGGGGCTCGCCAGGCTCCGGGAACGCCTCGACACGAACCTGGCCCCATTGGGGAGATGAGCGATGGATCTGGAGAGTGAACTGCGGAAGGCCATGGCCGAGCAGGTGGCCGGGGCGACCGCGTCACAGTCGCTCGTCACCGACGTCAAGCGCCGCCACCGCCGCCGCAGGGCCCGCGTCCACGCGGCCGCCGGCGTCGCGGCGGCCTCGGTCGCGGCCCTGGCCCTCGTACCCACCTATCAGTCGTTCCGGGCCACACCGGCCGGAGACACCGAAACGACCCGTCCCAGCAGCACCGTCTCGGCTCTCCGGCTGCCGGAGCGACCTCCCGCCTCGGGCCTCCCCGAGTCCCCGTCTCCCCAGGGGAGGACCGAGGCGGGAGCCTCGCGGAAGCCGGAGGCGCCCGGCCCGTCCGGCGACGGGCGGGCCCCGTCCAGGCCGGGCGCGGGCGGCGTCGCCGGCGCGCTGCCGAAGTGGATCACTTATCTGCCGGAGGGCCTGGCCGCCACCGGCCCGTGCGCGGTCTCCGGCGGCGCCGACCGCAAGGCCACGACCTGCGCGTGGCGCGGCAGCGGCGGCTGGGTGGAGATCGCGCTCGTGAAGGGTGGCGGGCTGAGCGGCCCGCAGGACCTGATGCGCGTGCCCGGCATCCCCGGCCGCACGTCCGTCCACGGCATGCCCGCACTGACCGGCGACCGCCCCGACTCGGCGCGGCAGATCTCCTGGCTGGCGCGGCATGGCGTCGGCGTCACCGTGACCGCCTCCGGCCCGGCCAAGGACCGGCTCATGCGCATCGCCGAGGGCGTGCGCCCCTGAACCCCGTTCCGGTGGGGCGTCCCACGGCGGAGAGGGGCCGTGCGCGGGACGTCCCGCCGGACTTCCCGGGACGGGAACCGGCGGAACCCGTCCCACACGAAACCGGCCCCGGGGTTGTGCACCCGGGGCCGGTTTCGTGTACGCCGCTTCGCTGACGCGGCGCGCCCGTGGAGGTCAGCTCGCCTCGGACAGCAGCTTCGCGACGCGCGAGACGCCCTCGACCAGGTCGTCGTCGCCCAGCGCGTAGGAGAGGCGGAAGTAGCCCGGCGTGCCGAACGCCTCGCCCGGCACCAGCGCGACCTCGGCCTCCTCCAGGATCAGCGACGCCAGCTCCACCGACGTCTCCGGGCGCTTGCCGCGCACCTGCTTGCCGAGCAGCGCCTTGACCGATGGGTAGGCGTAGAACGCGCCCTCCGGCTCGGGGCACACCACGCCCGGTATCTCGTTCAGCATCCGCACCATCGTCTGCCGGCGCCGGTCGAACGCCCTGCGCATCTCCGCGACCGCCGACAGGTCGCCGGTCACCGCGGCGAGCGCGGCGGCCTGGGAGACGTTCGCCACGTTGGACGTCGCGTGCGACTGCAGGTTCTGCGCGGCCTTCACCACGTCCGCAGGGCCGACCAGCCAGCCGACCCGCCAGCCGGTCATCGCGTAGGTCTTGGCCACCCCGTTCAGAACGAGCGTCCGGTCGGCCAGCTCCGGCACCACCACGGGCATCGAGTGGAACTCCGCGGCCCCGTACACGAGGTGCTCGTAGATCTCGTCGGTGACGACCCACAGGCCGTGCCCGTCGGCCCAGCGCCCGATCGCCTCGATCTCGTCGCGGCTGTAGACCGCACCCGTCGGGTTGGACGGCGACACGAACAGCAGCACCTTCGTCCGGTCGGTGCGGGCCGCCTCCAGCTGCTCGACGCTCACCTTGTAACCGGTGGTCTCGTCGGCGACGACGTCCACGGGCACCCCGCCCGCCAGCTTGATCGACTCGGGGTAGGTCGTCCAGTACGGCGTCGGGACGATCACCTCGTCGCCCGGGTCGAGCAGCGCCGCGAACGCCTCGTAGACCGCCTGCTTGCCGCCGTTGGTCACCAGCACCTGGGACGCCTCGACGCGGTAGCCGGAGTCGCGCTCGGTCTTCTCGGCGATCGCGGCGCGCAGCTCGGGCAGGCCGCCCGCGGGCGTGTACTTGTGGAAGCGCGGCACCCGGCACGCGGTCACCGCCGCCTCGACGATGTAGTCGGGCGTCGGGAAGTCGGGCTCGCCCGCGCCGAAGCCGATGACCGGGCGGCCCGCCGCCTTCAGCGCCTTGGCCTTGGCGTCGACGGCCAGCGTGGCGGACTCGGATATCGCGGCGATGCGCTTGGAGATGCGAGGACGGTCGATGCTCATGCCCCTATCGTTACAGACCGCGCGCCGGGACCCGCAGCCATATATCCGGGCCGGTCGGACGGGTCGCCGCCGCGGCCTCCCGGAGCGCCGCGGCATTCGGTTCGACGCGGGCCCCTCCGGCACGTAGACTCCTCCTCCAAGTGACGTGTCGCCGCTATACGAGCCTGTCCGCACGCGGGCATCCGATCAGGCCGTAAGCTGGGACCGGCACCCACCCGATCCTGTGGTCGGGTTTCTCCCTAACCGGAGAAGTGAAGGGCAGTGGCTCAACTGGTAGAGCTCCGGTCTCCAAAACCGGCGGTTGGGGGTTCGAGTCCCTCCTGCCCTGCGAGGTGCGGTGCGCGCACCCGTGCCGGCCGCGCCATGGCGTCGCCGTGGCACTCCGCGGCACGGGACCGCGCGGCAACCACAGGGTGGTTGAATCACGACCTATGAGGTGAACGGCGGCACATGGCGACTGAGACTCGCGACGAGCCCGAGGCCAAGGACGAGGGCAAGGGCAAGAACAAGTCCCCTTCCAAGCGGACCTCGCCCGCGCTGTTCGTGCGCCAGATCATTGCCGAGCTGCGCAAGGTCATCTGGCCGACGCGGCGGGAGCTGATCACCTACACGACCGTCTCGCTGGTGTTCGTGCTGGTCATGGTCGCGATCGTCTCCGGCGTCGACTACGGGTTGCAGAAGGGCATCTACGAGCTCTTCGGCTGACGCCGCCGGCCCGGGCCGGGTGCCGAGCCCCGCCGTACCTTCGCAAGTCCATCACCGCAGACCGAGAGAAGAGTTGACCGTGTCCGAGCCCTCACAGCCCTACGACGAGGCCGTGGAAGAGGCCCAGTCCGCTGCGGCTGCTGCGGCCGACCAGGCGGCCGAGCCCGCCGACGAGACGGCCGAGGCGGTCGTCTCCGCCGGCGACGCCGAGCCCGCGGACACGAAGCTCGAAGGCGAGGGCCCCGCGCCGGACGCGGCCGAGGGCGCCGCCGAGCTCGCCGAGTCCGTCGAGGGCGCAGAGCCGGCCCCGTCCGCCGAGGACGAGACCGCCTCCGAGGAGGAGGCCGTCGAGGGCGAGGACGGCGAAGAGGCGGAGGCCGCCGCCGAGCCGCCGGCCGACCCGTACGCCGACTTCAAGATGCAGCTCCGCCTCCAGCCGGGCGACTGGTACGTCGTGCACTCCTACGCGGGCTACGAGAACCGGGTCAAGACCAACATCGAGACCCGCACGCAGACCCTCAACATGGAGGACTACATCTTCCAGATCGAGGTCCCGCAGCACGAGGTGACCGAGATCAAGGGCGGCAAGCGCCAGAAGGTCAACGAGAAGGTCCTGCCGGGCTACATCCTCGTCCGCATGGAGCTCACCGACGAGTCGTGGGCCGCGGTCCGCAACACCCCCGGCGTCACCGGGTTCGTCGGCCTGCTGAACAAGCCGTCCCCGCTCAGCCTGGACGAGGTCGCCAACCTGCTGGCGCCCGAGCCGGAGGAGGGCGTCGCCAGGACCGCCAAGGAGCAGGCCAAGGCCCCCGCCACCGTCGACTACGAGGTCGGCGAGTCGGTCACCGTCATGGACGGCCCGTTCGCCACCCTTCCCGCCACCGTCAACGAGATCAACGCCGAGCAGCAGAAGCTCAAGGTGCTGGTCTCCATCTTCGGTCGCGAGACGCCGGTCGAGCTCTCCTTCAACCAGGTCTCCAAGATCTGACGGGTCTCCACGATCCCACCCCGTCCCCGTGGCGCGTCCGGGCCGCTCCGGCCAGGCCGTATCCTGGACGGGCCGTCCCCGCCCAGGCGGGGACGGGTTCGGGTTGCCGGTCTCCGATCCTCGGGGACGGGCACCCATCGGCCCCGCTCGTGCGGGGATGATCCCGAAGAAGTCGCAGTGTTCGTCAAGGCGCAGCTTCGCTCCCCGCGCACGCGGGGGCACGGGGTCGGCCAAGGTCCCAACGCGGCGGTCTAGTTCCGCCCGCCGTGTTGCCCGGTTTCCGGGAGTCGGGACCACACTGAAACGGAACACGAGGGAGAGGCATGCCTCCCAAGAAGAAGAAGATCGCCGCTCTGGTGAAGGTCCAGCTGCAGGCCGGCCAGGCCACGCCGGCGCCGCCGGTCGGTACCGCGCTCGGTCCGCACGGCGTCAACATCATGGACTTCTGCAAGCAGTACAACGCTGCCACGGAGTCCCAGCGCGGCAACGTCATCCCCGTAGAGATCACCATCTTCGAGGACCGGTCGTTCAGCTTCGTCACCAAGACCCCGCCGGCCGCGCAGCTCATCCTGAAGGCCGCGGGCGTGGAGAAGGGCAGCGGCGAGCCGCACAAGACCAAGGTCGGCTCGGTCACCCGCGACCAGGTCCGTGAGATCGCCACGACCAAGATGCCCGACCTCAACGCCAAGGACCTGGACGCCGCCGAGAAGATCGTCGCCGGCACCGCGCGGTCGATGGGCATCGAGGTCAAGTAAGCCGTCCAGTGGGAGGGCCTGCGCCGGCCCCTACCACGAGTTCCATCTGGAGGAACGCACATGAAGCGCAGCAAGGGCTACCGCGCCGCGGCGGAGAAGATCGACCGCGACCGGCTGTACAGCCCGGTCGAGGCCGTGAAGCTGGCCAAGGAGACCGCGGTCACCAAGTTCGACGCGACCGTCGAGGTCGCCATGCGGCTGGGCGTCGACCCGCGCAAGGCCGACCAGATGGTCCGCGGCACGGTCAACCTGCCGCACGGCACCGGCAAGACCGCCCGCGTGCTCGTCTTCGCCGTCGGCGCCAAGGCGCAGGAGGCCGAGGCGGCGGGCGCCGACCTGGTCGGCTCGGACGACCTGATCGAGCGGATCCAGGGCGGTTTCCTGGACTTCGACGCCGTGGTCGCGACGCCGGACCAGATGGGCAAGGTCGGCCGGCTCGGCCGGGTGCTCGGTCCGCGCGGCCTGATGCCGAACCCGAAGACGGGCACGGTCACCATGGACGTGTCGAAGGCCGTCACCGAGATCAAGGGCGGCAAGATCGAGTTCCGGGTCGACCGGCACGCGAACCTGCACTTCATCATCGGCAAGGCGTCCTTCGACGAGCGCCAGCTGGTGGAGAACTACGCCGCCGCGGTCGAAGAGATCCAGCGTCTCAAGCCGTCCGCCGCGAAGGGCCGGTACGTCAAGAAGGCGGCGCTGACCACGTCGATGGGCCCGAGCATCCTGGTGGACCCGAACGCGGTCCGCAACCTGACGGCCGAGCTCGAAGAGGCCTGATCGAGCCCGACGTCGAACGTCGTCGAGCAGGGCGCCACCGGTACGACCGGGGGCGCCCTGCTCGCTTTTCACCGGGCCGCCTTCGACGGGCCGCTCTCGCAGGTCCGGTCGCCGCAGGGCTGCCACCAACGGGCGGCGTTCCGGGGGTCGCGTTGAGCGGGACGCGACCGGCCTCACCGACTGGTCCGCCGCTAGATTCGGCGCCCGGATCGTCGGCGAAGGGGATGTGATGGGCGGGTTGGAGCATCGGGACGTCCACCGGCTGTACGACGTGCTCGACGCGGCCGCGGAGGACGCCCCCGGGGCCCCCGCCCTGTCGGTCGACGGGACGACGTGGACGTTCCGGGAGCTGCGCGCCCGGACGGACGCGCTGAGCGCCCACCTGTCGGCGCGGTGCTCGCCCGGGGCGCGGGTGGCGCTGCTCGCGCACAACCGGCTGGAGTACGTGGCCGCCTACTACGGGGTCCCGCGCGACGGCAGGATCCTGGTGCCGCTCAACCAGAGGCTGCATCCGCGCGAATGGGCCGACCAGATCGTCCGCTGCGGCGCCGAGCTCGTGATCGGTGAGCCGGAGCCGCTGGAGAGGCTGGCCCGCGAGGGCGGGCTTCCGGCCGGCCATCCGCCGCTCGTGGACGTCGCCGACCTGCCGTGGGACGGCCCGGCTCCCGCACGGGAGGGCGACCGGGATCCGGCCGAGGTCGCCTGGCTGATGTTCACCAGCGGCACGACCGGCCGGCCGAAGGGCGTGCGGCTCACCCACAGGAGCCTGCTCGCGGGCATCGCGGTCACAGCGTCCGGCCGCCCGGTGCTGCCGGACGACGTGTTCTGCACGCCGTTCCCCTTGTGCCATGTGGCGGGCTACCAGGTCATCCTGCATCACCTGTTCCGGCGGCAGGCCGTCGTGCTGCGCCGGTTCGGCCCGGCCGTCCTGGTGGACGCGGTGCGCCGGCACGGCGTCACGAACCTGTCGCTCGCCCCGACGATGCTGGAGGATCTGCTCGCGCACCTGGACGGGGACCCGGCGGCGCCGGCGGCGCTGCGGGCCACCGTCCGGGTGATCGCGTACGGGTCGGCGCCGATGCCGGTGCCGCTGCTGCGCCGTGCGGGCGCGGTGCTCGGCTGCGACCTGAACCAGGGGTACGGCATGACCGAGCTGTCCGGCAACGCGACGTTCCTGTCCCCGGCGGACCACCGTGCCGCCCTCGCGGGGCGGCCGGAGCTGGCGGCGTCGGCGGGTCGTCCGGGCGACGGCGTGGAGATCGCCGTGATCGGTGAGGACGGGACGCCGCTGCCGCCCGGTGCGCTGGGCGAGGTGGTCGTCCGGGGAGCGCAGGTGGCGGACGGGTACTGGGACGAGCCCGCGGCCACCGCCGAGGCGTTCGCGGGCGGCTGGTTCCGCACCGGCGACGCGGGCCGCGTCGACGGTGACGGCTACCTGTTCCTCGCCGACCGGCTCAAGGACGTGATCATCACGGGCGGGGAGAACGTCTCGTCGCGCGAGGTCGAGGACGTCCTGCGCACGGTCCGGGGGGTCGGGGAGGTCGCGGTGGTGGGGCTGCCCGATCCGCGCTGGGGCCAGTCGGTGTGCGCGGTGATCGTGCCGGACGGCGTCCCGCCGCGGGCGGAGGAGCTGGTCGCGGCCTGCCGCGCCCGGCTCGCCGGTTTCAAGACGCCGCGGCGCATCGAGTTCGTGGCGGCCCTTCCGCGCACCGGGACCGGCAAGGTCCGCAAGACCGTGCTCCGCTCCGAGTTGGCCGGCCGCGCGGAGCCGGCCGACCGCCCCGAAAGCCCCTGAACCGGCGGATACACGGCTCGCAGTCCGGAACCGGACAATTTGGTACCTGATCGTTTTGTTACCGCCGAGGAACCTGGTGTTGAATTGCCGCGTGAAGCGTCGCACCGATCGGGCCATCGCCATCTCCGCCGTGACCGCGGTGGCCGTCGTGCCCACGGCGATCCTGATGGTGGTGAAGACCGGCGGCGACTCCCCGAAGGACGCGGGGGCGCTGCCCCCGTCCGCGGCGATGGCCCAGCGCGACCCCGCCAATCCCAACGGCGCCGCGGCCGCCACGGTCTCCCCGGGCACGCCCGGCGCGCCGGGGTCCAGCCCGGGCGCGAGCGCGCGTCCCGGCACCCGGGCGCCCGGTAACGGGGGCGCCGCGCACGGTCTGCCGACGGCGCCGCCCCAGCCCGGTCCCAGCCTGCACTCCTTCACCCGTAGGACGGACATGAAGGTGACGGTCGGGCCGGACGGCGACTACCAGCACGCCACCGAGACGGCCACGTTCACGCTGTGGCCGAAGTTCGCGATGAGCGCCACCGGCGTCACGCGGACGATGAAGGGCGGCGAGCTGTCCAAGGTCACCCAGAAGGTGATCGTCCAGGGGAGCACGCTCAAGGGCTACGACGGGCAGAAGTGGACGCGGTCCACGCTGACCCCGGCGCAGCTGGGCAAGCTGCAGAACGACTCCGACCCCCGGCAGTTCACCTTCATGATCGGGACGCTGCCCGGCATGACGGCGGGCGAGCCGGACGCCGCCGGGCTGACACGCTTCACAGCGCAGGCGCTCATGGGCGGCGTGTACGCGCTGCTGCCGCAGGACGCGGCGACGGCGTTCCGCAAGTGGGTGCCGGACTACACCGGATGCGGGCTCGATCTGCTGGCCGACAGCGAGGCCCGCCCGACCACGATCAGCCTCGGCGCGCAGGCGCCCGGCGCGGGATTCGCAGGGTCGATGACCTTCGGTTCCTACCGCTGAGGCGGGTTCGGAACGCCGGACCACCCTGACGTCGGGTCAGGGGAACGGCTACGCCGTTGGTCGTACCGGGCGGGGGCCCATTCGTACCACCGGGGGATGCCTCGCCGTTAGCGCCCGAAGAGACTGGGAACACCAGCAGGGCGACAAGGGAGGCTCAACCCTCATGAACCGACGACTCGTGGTGGCGGTCGGCGGTACCGCAGTGGGTACCGCGCTCCTCCTCTCCGGATGTAACGGGGACGGGGCGGAGAACACCGGCAACATGAAGCTCAGCGCGAACCAGGCGCTGCTGAAGGCGTCCGAGAAGACCGGCAAGGCCGACACGTTCAAGGCCGACCTGACGGTGACGGGCACCGGCGACGGCGGCGGGAAGGTCCACGCCAACGGGCAGTTCCGGCTGCGCCCGTCGCTGGAGTTCAGCGCGAAGCTGGACGACTTCAGTCAGAACGGGCAGAGCGTGCCGGGCGCCAAGGGTCAGGCCGTCTTCACCGGCAACGTGCTGTACGCGAAGGTCCCGCAGCTCGCGCAGTTCGTCAGCGGCGGCAAGCCGTGGGTGAAGATCGACGTGAACCAGATGGCGCAGCGGACGGGCTTCGACGTCCGGGGCCTGGTCGACCAGGTGCAGAAGGTGGACCCGGCCGAGCAGACGAAGATGTTCACCGGCTCCAAGGACGCCCGCAGGGTCGGCACCGAGACGGTCGACGGCGTCAGGACGACGCACTACGCCGGGACGGTCACCGTCGAGGAGGCGCTGAACCGGCTGGACGCGCAGGCCCGCACGAAGGTCCAGAAGTGGCTGCCGAAGGACCGCGCCAACGGCAAGATCAACTTCGACCTGTGGACGGACGGCGCCAACCTGCCGCGCAAGCTCGTCTCCAAGGCCACCGGCTCGCAGGGCGAGAACGGCTCGGTGACCGTCCTTTACAGCGACTACGGCAAGTCGTTCAACGTGAACACGCCTCCGTCCGACCAGGTCGGGCAGCTGTCCCTCCAGGGTCTGCTGGGCGGTAACTGATAACGGTGAACCTCAGCGGGGTCATTTGCGTCTGATGTACCGTTCGGCCCCACCGCCCGGGTGCCAAGAAGACCAAGGAGACCCCCTGATGATCCGTCGTTTCGCGGCAGGCACGGCGCTGGCCACCGGCCTCGCCCTCTCGCTGACCGGCTGCCTCGGGGAAGCCGGGAAGACGGTGGACGATGCCGGCAAGGGGCTGAAGCTGTCGGCGGCGCAGGTCCTCGGCAAGGCCGCCGAGAAGACCGGGCAGGTCGACTCGTTCCAGGCCGACATGGCGATGCGGATGACCGGCTCGTCCGACGGCAACGTGTCGATGAACGGCACGATGCAGTACCGCACGAAGCCCGATCTGGCCTACAGCATGAACTTCGGGCAGATGACGGTGGCGGGCAAGCCGATGTCCGGCATGGAGCAGCGGCTCGTCGGCCGGAACATGTACATGAAGATGCCGATGCTGTCCCAGCTCGGCGGCGGCAAGCCGTGGATCAAGATCTCGCTGGACGAGCTGGGCGCCAAGACCGGGATGAACATCGACGAACTGCTCCAGCAGTCCCGGCAGATGGACCCGGTGCAGAACACCAAGATGCTGACGGCGTCCAAGGACGCGCGCGAGGTCGGCAAGGAGACGATCGACGGCGTCCAGACGACCCACTACACCGGCACGTACAAGATGGAGGACGCGGTCGCGAAGCTCTCCCCGGAGACGCGGGAGGCCTACCGCAAGAGCCTCGGCACGACGGGCACGCAGGCCATGCACTTCGACCTGTGGGTCGACGGGCAGCAGTTGCCGCGCCAGATGACGATGAAGTCGACGCAGTCGACCGAAGGCGACATGACCATGACGATGAAGTACCGCGACTTCGGCAAGCCGGTGCAGGTCACCGAGCCGCCGGCGAGCGAGGTCACCGACTTCGCCGAGATCATGGGCCGGCTCGGCGGCGGCGGCACGCCCGGCGCCTGACCCGAGCCCGCGCGCGACCGAGGGACCGCACCCCGCCCGGGGCGCGGTCCCTCGCTCCGTCCGCCGATTTGGCCCCATCGGTCAGGGCACGTATGCTGTCACCTGCCGAAGACCGCCGGTCGTCACCTCCCGCGAGGTGACCGAAGGACCCGACTCAGTTCGGGCGGCCTGCGTAGGTGAGACGAGAGCTTCCCGCATGGCCTCCGTGTCGTGCCTGAACGCCCCGTGCGCCTGCGCCGGGGCGTTTTTTGGTGGATCGGCGCCCCAGTTCGTCCGCGGACTGCGGCGTGGATCGGACCACCCAGGTAATCGGAAGGAGGGCTATGGCCAAGGCCCACAAGGACGCGGCGATCGCCGAGCTCAAGAGCGAGTTCGAGAGCTCCAACGGCGCCGTGCTGACCGAGTACCGCGGGCTTTCCGTCGCGCAGGTCAAGGAGCTGCGCGACAACCTCGGCGAGACCGCGCGGTTCCGCGTGGTGAAGAACACGCTGACCAAGCGCGCCGCGAACGAGGCCGGCATCGACGAGCAGTTCCGTGACCTGCTCGAAGGCCCCTCGGCCATCGCGTTCGTCCGCGGCGACGTGGTCGAGGCCGCCAAGGGCCTGCGCGACTTCGCCAAGGCGAACCCGATGCTGGTGATCAAGGGCGGCTTCATCGACGGTCAGTCGATGGACGCGGCCGAGATCACCAAGCTGGCGGACCTCGAGTCGCGCGAGGTGCTCCTCGCGAAGCTGGCCGGTGCGATGAAGGGCTCGATGGCGAACGCCGCCGCGCTGTTCAACGCGCTGCCGACGCAGGCCGCCCAGCTCGCCGAGGCGCTGCGCGCCAAGCGCGAGGCCGAGGGCGAGACCGCCGAGGCACCCGCCGCCGCCGAGGCGTCCGCCGAGTAGGCAACCCGCGGTTCCGTACCACCCCAGATCACAAGCCATAGCGGAGGAATCATCATGGCGAAGCTCAGCACCGACGACCTGCTCGACGCCTTCAAGGAGATGACCCTTCTCGAGCTCTCCGAGTTCGTGAAGCAGTTCGAAGAGGTCTTCGACGTCAAGGCCGCCGCCCCCGTCGCGGCCGTGGCCGCGGCCCCCGGCGCCCCGGCGGCCGGTGCCGAAGAGGCCGCGGTCCAGGACGAGTTCGACGTCATCCTCGAGGGTGCCGGCGACAAGAAGATCCAGGTCATCAAGGAGGTGCGCACCCTGACGAGCCTCGGCCTCAAGGAGGCCAAGGACCTGGTCGACGGCGCGCCGAAGCCACTGCTGGAGAAGGTCAACAAGGAGACGGCCGACAAGGCCAAGGAGGCCCTGGAGAAGGCCGGCGCCTCGGTCACCGTCAAGTAAGGACGCTCCAGAGCTCCGGAGCCGCGCGGCTCCATCGCTCTCCAGGAGGCGGTCACCCCGAGGGGTGGCCGCCTCCTTCTGTTGTGCCGCTGTCCGTTCATGCCGGTGCCCGCGTCCGGCGGCCAGGCGGCGGGCCGGCGCCTGCCAGGCGACCGACGGACGGACTTGTCGCGAAGCGTGGACCGGCGCCACCGGGAAGGTCCGTTTTCTGTGCTGAGGTGACAAACACCTGCGGAAAAGCGTGTGCCCCGGCGGGTTGTGCGGCTTCCCGCCTGCGGCGTAGCGTCCCGTCTGACGCTGTGGCCACACCCGGCCGCTCACGTCTCCGCGGTGCGGCGGGCCGGACGGTCGCGGCGTCCCCGGCACCCCCGGTCTTGAGGCCGCGGTTCTTGGACCACTAGTCTCATAGGCGTCTAAGTAACGATTGTCTTACGACGTCGCATTTAGCCGCTGATCTGGGTGGCAACCCCTTCCATTTGGACGGGGGGCCGCTACGGTAGTGGCACCCGTCACGGCTACCGGACGGTAGCAATGCGGCGGACACGCGGTGTGACGACAGAACGCGGTGTGACGACAGAAAGAGCCTGAGTGCTACTCGCTCATTGGTTCGGGATTCCCCCGGCCTGGACGAAAGGTGACGAGTGGGCGTCGAGATCAGAGTCGAGGGCCTGACGAAGTCCTTCGGCCGCCAGGTGATCTGGCAGGACGTGTCGCTGACCATTCCCGCAGGTGAGATCTCCGTTCTCCTGGGTCCGTCCGGCACCGGAAAGTCGGTCTTCCTGAAGTCCCTCGTGGGGCTGCTCAAGCCCGACCGCGGGCACATCTGGATCGGCGACAGGGACCTTCCGTACCTGCCCGAGTCGCAGCTGTACGACACCCGGAAGCTGTTCGGCGTCCTGTTCCAGGACGGCGCCCTGTTCGGCTCCATGAACCTGTTCGACAACATCGCGTTCCCGCTCCGCGAGCACACCAAGAAGTCCGAGTCCGAGATCAAGCGCATCGTCATGGAGAAGATGGACCTGGTCGGTCTCCTCGGTGCCGAGCACAAGCTTCCCGGCGAGATCTCCGGCGGCATGAAGAAGCGCGCCGGCCTGGCCCGCGCGCTCGTCCTGGACCCCGAGATCCTGCTGGTGGACGAGCCGGACTCCGGCCTCGACCCCGTCCGCACCGCGTTCCTCAACCAGGTGTTCATCGACCTCAACGCGCAGATCGGCGCGACGTTCCTGATCGTCACCCACGACATCAACACCGCCCGCACCCTCCCCGACAACATCGGCCTGCTGTACCAGCGGCACCTGGCGATGTTCGGCCCGCGGGAGATGCTGCTGTCCAGCGAGGAGCCGGTCGTCCGGCAGTTCCTCAACGCCAGCAAGATCGGCCCGATCGGCATGTCCGAGGAGAAGGACGAGTCCGAGCTGGAGGCCGAGGCGAAGATGGGCCACGACCCCGGCAAGCTGCCGCCGATCCCGCCGCAGCAGATGCCGAGCAACGGGCTGATCCGCTCCGGCATGCACGCGCCCGGCGCGTGGTGCGCGGCGCACGGCGTCACGCCGCCGCCCGGCTCGTTCATCGACGACCTCGGCCGCAACTGGGTGGAGGAGTGGCCGCGGTACGTGGCGTCCATGACGCCCGTGGGCGCCCCCTCCGGCGGCGCCCACGGGGCGCCCGGCGGCATGCCGCCCTCCGGTCCGCCGCCCGGCGGCCCCCCCGGCGGGTTCCCCGGCAACCCGCCGCCCGGCCGGCCGGGAGCGGGTGCAGGCTACTGATGTCCACTCCTGGTATCGGCGCGGACCAGCGAGGGGCAAGGAAGGGCAGGGGCTCTTCGGCGACGTTCCGCAAGATCGGTGACGGCGCGGCCAACGTCGCGATCAAGGAACCGGGACGGTTCTTCGCCCTGTGCCTGGACACCGGCCGCGCGATGTTCCAGTGGCCGTTCCAGTGGCGCGAGTTCATCCAGCAGGCCTGGTTCATCGTCAGCGTCACCGTCGTCCCCACGATGCTGGTCGCCATCCCCTTCGGCGGCGTGCTGTCCCTCCAGGTCGGCGGGCTGATCCGGCAGCTCGGCGCGCAGTCCTACACCGGCGCGACCGCGGTGGTCGCGATCGTCCGGGAGGCCAGCCCGCTGGTCACCTCGCTGCTGGTCGCGGGCGCCGCCGGGTCGGCGATGTGCGCCGACATCGGCTCCCGGAAGATCCGCGAGGAGATCGACGCCATGGAGGTGCTGGGGATCAACCCCCTGCACCGCCTGGTGGTGCCGCGGATGCTCGCCTGCGCGTTCGTCGCGCTGTTCCTCAACGGGCTGGTCTCGGTGGTCGGCCTGCTGGGCGGCTACTTCTTCAACGTGATGCTGCAGGGCGGCACCCCCGGCGCCTACCTGGCCTCCTTCAACGCCATCGCGCAGCTGCCCGACCTGCTGCAGGCCGAGTTCAAGGCGTTCGTCTTCGGCATCACCGCGGGCCTGGTCGCGGCGTACAAGGGCCTGAACGCCAAGGGCGGGCCGAAGGGCGTGGGCGACGCGGTCAACCAGACCGTCGTCATCACGTTCATGCTGCTCTTCCTGGAGAACTTCCTGATCTCCACGCTGTACTTCCAGTTCGTCCCGTCGAAGGGGATGTAGATGGCTGCCCCTGGCAAGACGGGCAAGGCCGCCCGGCGGGTGGTGAGCGCGCCGCTCGACCGCCTGGACGACTTCGGCCACCAGATGTCGTTCTACGCCCGCGCGTTCGCGTGGGTGTTCCGGGTGCTGCGCCGGTACCGGACGGAGGTCCTGCGGCTGCTGGCCGAGGTCAGCCTCGGCACGGGCGGCCTCGCGGTGATCGGCGGCTCGGTGGTGATCGTCGGGTTCATGACGTTCTTCACCGGCAGCCAGGTCGGCCTGCAGGGCTACGAGTCGCTGAACCAGATCGGCACGGCCGCGTTCACCGGGTTCGTCGCGTCCTACTTCAACACCCGCGAGATCGCGCCGCTGGTGTCGGCGCTCGCGCTTTCGGCGACGGTCGGCTGCGGGTTCACCGCCCAGCTCGGCGCGATGCGGATCTCCGACGAGATCGACGCGCTGGAGGTCATGGCCGTCCCGTCGATGCCGTTCCTCGTCACCACCCGGATGCTCGCCGGGATGATCGCGGTCATCCCGCTGTACATCGTGGGCCTGCTCGCCTCCTACGGCGCGACCCGGGTCATCGTGACGATGTTCTACGGCCAGTCGACCGGCACCTACGACCACTATTTCCATCTGTTCCTACCGCCGTACGACATCTTGTGGTCGTTCGGAAAAGTGATCGTCTTCGCGGTGCTGGTGATGCTGATCCACTGCTACTACGGCTACCACGCCTCCGGCGGCCCGGCGGGCGTCGGCGTGGCGGTGGGCCGCGCGGTGCGCACCAGCATCGTGGTGATCAACGTGGTCGACCTGATGCTCGGCATGGCGATCTGGGGCACCACCACGAGTGTCCGGATCGCGGGGTGACGGCCATGAGCGGAGCGAACCGGGGGTGTGGGGGGTCGTCCCCCCACAGGAGGGCTGCCATGAGTGAGCGTGTGCGCTACCGGGTCCTCGGCACGTCGATGATCGTCGTGATCATTCTGCTGCTGGCGCTGACCGTCGCCCTGTACAACAAGGCGTTCACACCGACGCTCGACGTGAAGGTGCGGAGTGAGCGGGCGGGCCTGCAACTGCTGCCGCACTCGGACGTGAAGGTCCGCGGACTGATCGTCGGAGAGGTGCGCGGCGCCGACGCCGACGTGCGGGGAGCGACGCTCCACCTGGCGCTGGACCCGGGCAAGGCGAAGCTGATCCCGCGGAACGTCCAGGCGCGGCTGCTGCCGAAGACGCTGTTCGGCGAGAAGTACGTGGACCTGGAGATCCCGGCGCAGGCGGGCCCGCTCGGGCTGCGCTCGGGCCAGGTGATCCAGCAGGACCGGTCCCAGGCCGCCGTCGAGATCGACAAGGTGCTGAACGACCTGCTCCCGCTGCTGCAGGCGGTGAAGCCGGCGGAGCTGAACACGACGCTGAACGCCCTGGCGACGGCGCTGCAGGGTCGCGGCGACCAGATCGGCCGGAACCTGGAGGAGGCCGACGAGCTGCTGCGGAAGATCAACCCGCAGCTCGGCACGCTGGTGCACGACCTGAACGCCCTGGCCGACGTCTCCGACATCTACAGCGCCGCGGCGCCCGACCTGCTGCAGACGCTCCGCAACCTCAACGTCACCAGCCGGACGATCACTGACAAGAAGGCGACGATCGAGCAGCTGATCCCGGCGACGACCGCGCTGGCCCAGGACGGCGACGTGTTCATGCGGCAGAACGCCCCGAAGATCATCGGCTTCAACATCGCGAACCGGGACGGGCTGGACCTGGTCGCCCGCTACTCGCCGTCGCTGCCGTGCGTGTTCGCCGGGATGATGAAGCTGAAGCCGGAGTCCCAGCGGGTGGCGGGCGGCAACGGGTCCAAGACCTTCAACCTGACGGTCGAGATCGTCAAGCCGGTGCCGGGCTACAAGTACCCGCTGGACAAGCCGGAGGCCAAGGACCAGCGCAACCCGCGCTGCTACGGGCTGCCGAACCCGAAGGTCCCGTCCCCGACCTACCTCGCGCTGGACGGCACGCAGGACGACCTGTGGTGGAAGAACCCCGATGACCCGAACGGCGGCGGCGGCGGCCGTGGCCGGGCGCTGTCGAACGTCTTCGTGGACCCGGGCTCGATGAGCGAGAAGGAAAAGATCAAGAACGTGCTCGGCCCGGTGACGCGGACCCGCGCCGACCAGCTGTCCGACGTCGCGGCGCTGATGTTCGGGCCGCTGCTGTCCGACGGATCGGTGGTGACGGTCAGGTGAGGACGACCAGTGCGGCGATCAAGTTGACGATCTTCGTGGTCGTCACCTCGCTGGCCACCGGCGTGCTGGCGATGACGATCTCCAACATGCGGTTCCGGGAGACGACCGTCTACAAGGCGATCTTCTCGGACGTGACGGGCCTGCTCGACAACGACGACGTGCGCGTCGCCGGCGTCCGGGTCGGCCAGATCGAGCACATCGAGCTGTACGGGGGCGACAAGGCCGAGGTGACGTTCAGCCTCCAGAAGGAGAACGTGTTCAGGGCGGGGCTGCCCTCGTCCACCCAGGCGCAGATCCGGTACCGCAACCTGATGGGCCAGCGGTACCTGGCGCTGACCGACGGCGCCGGGCAGGCCAACGACTACCTCAGGCCGGGCGGAACGCTCCCGGTCGCGCAGACCACGCCCGCGCTGGACCTGACGACCCTGTTCAACGGGTTCCGGCCGCTGTTCCGCGCGCTGGAGCCCAAGGACGTCAACACCCTGGCGATGCAGATCATCCAGGTGCTCCAGGGCGAGGGCGGGACGATCAACAGCCTGCTCGCGCACGTCGCCTCGCTGACCAACACGCTCGCCGACCGGGACAAGGTCATCGGCCAGGTGATCGACAACCTGAACACCGTGCTCGGCACCATCGACGAGCGGCACGACGAGGTCAACCAGCTGATCACGGACCTGCGCGGGTTCGTCAGCGGGGTCTCGGGGGACCGCAGGGCGATCTTCGACTCGGTGGCGGCGATCAACGACCTGACCGGCACCACGCAGGACCTGCTCGCCGACGCCCGCCCGGACATCCGCAACGACATCGCGGGGCTGCGCAAGCTCACCGCCACGTTCGACGCGAACGGCAAGGAGCTCGACGCGGGCCTGCAGCGGACGCCGAAGCGGCTGGAGGGGCTGGTGAACATCTCCTCCTACGGATCCTGGTTCAACATGTACATCTGCGGCCTCGACGCGCGGGTGCGGCTGCCGGGTGGACCGGTCTACCAGACCCCGGCGATCGTGAACGAGAACGCGAGGTGCAAGTAGATGAGGATCCCGTTCCGGGAACGCAACCCGGTCCCCATCGGGCTGTCCGCGTTCGCGATCATCATCGTGCTGGTGGCGCTGGCGATGAACCTGGAGAACATCCCCCTCATCTCCGGCGGCAAGACGCACACCGCCGCGTTCCGGGAGGCGGCCGGGCTGCGGGCCGGCGAGGAGGTCCGCATCGCGGGCGTCAAGGTCGGCAAGGTCACCGGGCTGGAGCTGGACGGCGACCACGTCAAGGTCACCTTCCGGGTCGACGACGGCGTGCGGCTCGGCGACCGCACCGAGGCCGACATCAAGATCAAGACGATCCTCGGCGCGCACTACCTCGCGCTCACCCCGCGCGGGCGCGGCCGGCTCGGCCGCAGCGTCCCGATCGAGCGGACGCACACCCCGTTCGAGGTCGTTCCCGCGATCAGCGAGCTGAGCCAGCGCGTCGGCGCGATCGACGTGCAGCAGGTCGCCAAGTCCTTCGACGTGCTGTCGGACACCTTCAAGAACTCCCCGGAGGAGGTCAGGGCGTCCCTGCAGGGGCTGCGCCGGCTGTCCAACACGGTCGCCTCCCGCGACGACGAGCTGCACGAGCTGGCCGGCAAGGCCAAGGACGTCTCCCAGCTGCTCGCCGACCGCAACCAGGACTTCGCGGCGCTCGTCCAGGACGGCGACAAGGTGCTCCAGGCGGTGCAGGCCAGGCGCGAGGTCATCCACCAGCTGCTGATCAACACCGTGACCCTGTCGCAGCAGGTGAACGCGCTGATCAACGAGAACGACAAGCAGCTGCGCCCGATGCTGGACAACCTGGCCAAGGTCAACCGGATCCTGCTGAAGAACCAGAACAACCTGGACCGGATCCTCCAGCTGTTCGCACCGTTCGCCCGGCAGTTCTCCGACGTGACGGGCACCGGCCGCTGGTTCGACTCGTGGATCCAGAACCTGATCCCGATCCCCGCCTCGATCCAGAACCCCCCGTCCGGCGGAGGCGCGACGACGAACCGGCAGGGCGCCCGTCCGGGCGGCGGATCGTCCGGCCCCGGCAAGACCGGCAACAGCGACAACCCGTTGCCCTTCCTCCCGTGAGCAGGCAGGTCACCAGTGCGTAACTCCACGAGCATCCTCCGCCTGGGCGGCGCGGTCCTCGCCGTCGCGGTGCTGGCCGCCGTGCTCCTGCTGGTCCTCCAGGAGCCGAAGCAGCGCCACATGACGGTGTACTTCACCAAGGCGGTCGGCCTGTACAAGGGCGCGGACGTCCGCATCCTCGGCATCCCCGTCGGCGAGGTCGCCGGCGTCGAGCCCGTCGGCGACGCGGTGAAGGTCGAACTGAGGTACGACGCGAAGTACAAGGTCCCCGCGAGCGCGCAGGCCGTGATCGTCAACCAGACCCTCGTCGCCGACCGCTACGTCCAGATCACGCCCGTCTACAAGGGCGGCGCCGTCCTCGCCGACGGGGCGACGCTGGGCACGAACCGCACCGCGGTGCCGGTCGAGGTCGACGAGGTCGGCGGGAGCCTGAACGAGCTGTCCAAGGCGCTCGGCCCGCAGGGCGCGAACGCGCCCGGCGCGAACGGCGAGCAGGGCTCGCTGTCGCGGCTCCTGCAGGTCGGCGCGGCGAACCTGGACGGGCAGGGCGAGGACATCCGGCAGACGATCGCCGACGCGTCCAAGGCGCTGAGCACGCTGAGCACCGACCGCGGCGACGTGGCCGACACGATCAAGAACCTGCGGATCATCACGGACGCGATGAAGGCCAACGACCAGCAGATCAAGTCGTTCTCCGGGCATCTCAACGGCGTCTCCGGGCAGCTCGCGGGGGAGAAGGAGGAGCTGAGCGCGGCCCTCAACACCCTGGCCCCGACGCTGAGGAACGTGCAGCGGTTCGTCAAGGGCAACCGCACCGAGCTGGCCGCCAACGTCCGGCAGCTCGCGCAGATCACCGGTGTGCTGGTGAAGGAGAAGGGCGCGCTCGCCGAGATCCTCACCGCGGGCCCGCTCGCCGTCAACAACCTGGCCCGCGCCTACGACCCGATCAGCGGCACGATCCACACCCGCGACAACTTCCGCCAGTTCCACGACCTGGCCGACTGGATCTGCTCGCTGGCGTACTCGGTGGGCACGCCCGCCAAGGAGTGCCTCGACTTCGTCAAGCCCTACAACGGGATCGGCAAGGCGCTGACCGGGTTCAGCCTGGACCTGTCCTGGATCACCGCGCTGACCACGCACTACGACCCGGTGCCCGTCCCGCCGGACGCCTACGGACCGCAGGGCAGGTCCGGCAGGTCCGGCAAGACGAGCACCACGAACAAGACCGCGGCGACCGGGACCCGGAACAAGCCCACGGACATCACGGCGCTGCTGCCTGGAGGTGGCCGATGAGCAGGCGGTCGATGAGCAGGCGGCCGATCGGCAGGCGGCCGATCGGCGGGGCGCGGCTGCTCGGTGTCGCCGCGCTCGCGGGCGTGACGGTCCTGTCGGGCTGCTCGTTCAACGGCGTGGAGTCGCTGCCGCTGCCCGGCGGGCCCGACCTCGGCCCGCACCCGCGCACCGTGAAGATCGAGTTCGCGAACGTGCTGGACCTGGTCCCGCAGTCCGCGGTCAAGGTCAACGACGTGTCGGTGGGCAAGGTCGAGAAGATCGAGCTGGCCGGCGAGCCGGGCGGGCAGGCGGGGCGGGGGGGCGGCTGGCACGCCGTCGTCACGGTCAAGTTCCGCGGCGACGTCAAGCTCCCCGACAACGCGATCGCGACGGTCAGCCAGACCAGCCTGCTCGGCGAGAAGTTCGTGCAGCTCGAACCGCCGAAGAACGAGGCGCCGGTCGGGGAGCTCGCCGACGACGACCTGATCCCGCTGAACCGCACGTCCCGCGGCACCGAGATCGAAGAGGTGCTGTCGGCGATGTCGCTGCTGCTGAACGGCGGCGGCCTGGAGCAGGTCTCCACGATCAGCCACGAGCTGCAGGCCGCGATGGGCGGCCGGGAGTCCACGATCAAGTCGGTGCTGCAGCGGGTGAACACCTTCGCCGGGACGCTGGACCAGAACCGCGCCGCGATCACCCGGGCGCTGGACAGCATCGACCGGCTGACCGGCAAGCTGTCCGACGAGCGCAGGACGATCCAGGACACCCTCGACGAGACCGGGCCCGCGATCGCCGTCCTCAACCGGAACCGCGCCGACCTCACCAAGATGCTGGTCGCGCTGAACAAGCTCAGCCGCACCACCACCTACGTGATCGACCAGTCCAAGGCCGACATGCTGGCCAACCTGCGGGACCTCGACACGATCCTGCGCAACCTCAACAAGGCCGGCTCCGACCTGCCGAAGTCGCTGGAGACGCTGATCACCTTTCCGTTCCCCTCCACGTTCGAGAACGTCATCGCGGGCGACTACGGCAACGTGCGGCTGACCGTCGACCTGGACTTCGAGTCCATCGCGCAGAACCTGCTCGGCGGCACCGACCTGGAAGGGCTGCTCGGCAGCGGCAAGCAGATGCGCGGAATGCTCCAGGTCCCGAACGTGACGCTGCCGGACTCCCCGTTGGGCGTCCTGCCGCAGACGCCGGGCGCCGGCGGCCAGGGCGGCGCGGGACAGGGCGGGCTGCCCGGCCTTCCCGGCGGCACCACACAGACCCCGGGGAACCCGGCCGGCACGAACGACCAGGGACGGCCGGGCGCGCTCGCCCCCGACCCCGGTGACGGCGGTCTGCGGACCCTGATGACGGGGGGCCTCTCGTGATCCTCAAGCGCGGCGTCATCGTCCAGCTCATCGCCTTCGCGGTCATCACCGTCGTCGGCGTGGCGATCGTCTCGGTCAACTACATCGGCATCGGCCGCGACCTGCTCGGCAAGCAGTACATCGCCTACGTCGACCTCACCGACTCCGGCGGCGTGTTCACCAACGCCGAGGTCACCTACCGGGGCGTCCCGGTCGGGCGCGTCGGCCCCCTCGAACTGACCAAGGACGGCATCCGCGTCAAGCTGCTGCTGGAGCGCGGCAAGCGGATCCCGCGCGAGGGGACCAAGGCCGTCGTGGCGAACCGGTCTGCGGTCGGTGAGCAGTACATCGACCTGGAGCCCACCGCGAAGTCCGGGCCCTACCTGGACCAGGGCGACCCGTACACCATCCCGCGGAGCCGCACCACGCTGCCGGTGTCCACCGCCGAGCTGCTGCGCAACGTCGACTCCCTCGTCGGCTCGGTGAACACCAAGGACCTCGGCGTCATCGTGGACGAGCTGGACAAGGCGTTCTCCGGCTCCGCCTCGGACCTGCAGTCGATCCTGGACGACACCGACCGGCTGTTGAAGACCGCCAACGAGGCCTACCCCGACACCGAGCGGCTGCTGAACAACAGTGCGACCGTCCTCGACACCCAGCGCGGCCAGGCCGCCAACATCCAGGGATTCGCCCGCAACCTGAACGCGCTGACCACCTCGCTCCGCAACGACGACCCGGCGCTGCGCAAGACCATCGACAACGCGCCGGGCGCGGTGAACGAGACCCACCAGGCCATCAAGCAGCTCGCGCCGACGCTGCCCGTCCTGCTGGCTAACCTCACCACCACCGGCCAGATCATCGCCTCCCGCAAGGCGGGCCTGCGGTCGCTGTTCATCCTCTACCCGGTGACGGTCGCGGGCGCCTTCACCGTCACGCCCGGCGACGGGACCCAGCACCTGGGCCTCGACCTGAACATCGACGCGCCGCCCGCCTGCACCGAGGGCTACGAGAAGGTCAAGCACCGCTGGCCGCAGGACACCTCGAAGAAGAAGCCGCGCCTGGACGTCGGCTGCAAGGCGCCCCACGACGCGCCCACGTCCGTCCGCGGCGCCCGCAACTTCCCGCGCGACGCCCTCGCGCCCTTCCCGCAGGTCCCCCCGGGCGCCACCACCGGCGCCGGGTTCCCCGAGGGCGGCGCGTACGGCACCCGCGGCGACGGTGGCGGCGACGGGGACGGCGACGGCGACGGCGGCAAGACGGACGCCAAGGGCTCCGGCAAGAGCAAGGCGAAGGCCGCGGCCGCCCCGACGGGCCAGCTCACGGACGGGAACCTGTACCTGTCGTATCCGGCCGGTTCAGTCGAATTCGCTGGATACGATCCATCGACGGGTGCGGTCTACGGCCCCGATGGCAAGCGATACGTCATGCCGCGCAGCGCCGGTACACGTCAGTTGGGAGAGGAATCCTCGTGGAAGTGGCTCCTGCTCGGACCGCTGAGCCAGTGAGGCGGGCACGATGAGGCGCCGTCTGCCCTTGATCACCGCGATCGCGCTGAGCGTCGTCGTGGTGGGGCTCGCCATCGCGTCCGGCTGGCTCGGCGTGGTCTCCCTCAGGAACAAGGACGAGGCCGACCAGAAGGCGAAGGCGATCCAGTCGGCGCGCCAGATGGGCGTCAACCTGATGTCGCTCGACGCCGCCACCGCCCAGCGCGACCTGGACCGCATCGTGGGCGGCACCACCGGCGACCTCAAGAACAAGCTGGGAAGCCAGTCCAACGCCTTCATGCAGCAGATCACCAAGGCCAAGGCCAAGTCGACGGTCACCGACGTCGACGCCGCGCTGGTCTCCATCGACGGTGACTCCGCCGAGGTGATGGTGTCCCTCACCGGGACCGTCACCAACGACAAGGTGCAGAACGGTACGCCGCAGGGCTACCGGTACCAGATGGATCTCACGCGGCTCGACGGGCGCTGGCTCGTGTCCGGACTGGAGGTTGTCCCGTGACGATCAAGGCGGATCGAGCGGCCAGGGCCGAGGAGGCCGCCGAGGCGGCGCGCCTGGCGGAGGAGGCCGCCGCGAAGGCCCGGGAGGCCGCGCGGCTAGCCAAGATCGCCGCGGACGAGGCGGCTGCCGCCGAGGAGGCCGCCGCCGCCGAACAGGCCGCTGCGGCCGAGGCGGACGAGGAGCCGGAGGAGAGCATCCCGGAGGAGACTCCTCAGGCCCTCAAATCCCCCAAGAAGCCCCGTCGTGGTCGGAAGGCGTCCGAAGTCACGCCCGATGGCACCGGCGCCGCAGCGGACGACTCAGCGGCCGAGTTGGACGCCGAGACCGCCGTCGACGACGACGCGAAGGTCGGACAGGACGAGGACGAGACCGCGTCCGACGACGACGCGAAGGCCGTCAAGACGACCAAGAGCACCAAGGCCACCTCCACCGCCAAGGCGGCTAAGACGGCTAAGGCGGCTAAGACGGCTAAGACGGCCAAGGCTGGAAAGAGCGCCAAGGCCGCCGAGGTCGAGGAAGACGCCGAGGTCGAGCAAGACGCCGAGGTCGAGCAAGACGCGGAGGCCGCGAAGCCCGACAAGGCCACCAGGACCAGGCGTCTGAACCTCGGGAAGTCCCCCAAGGCGACCGACGAGGACGCCGAAGCCGACGAGGACGAGGACGGCGACGAGCCGGCAGGCCGGTCCCGGCTGGGCGGAAGGTCGACCGTGATCGCCGTCCTGGTCGTCCTGGCGGTCGCGCTCGCGGCCGGCACCACGGCGCTGGCGCTGAAGGTCAGCGAGCAGAACGCGACCGAGCAGGCGTCCAAGGAGGCGTCCTTCGCGGCCTCCCGCGCGGCCCAGAAACTGTCCTCGTACGACTACCAGACGCTGGACACCGACCTGAAGGCCGCGTCCGCGACCACGACGGGCAAGCTGCACACCCAGTACGACAAGCTCGCCCAGCAGCTCAAGACCGTCGCCGTCCAGCAGCAGGCCGTCTCCACCACGACCGTGATGAAGGTCGGCGTCGTGAGCGCGACCCCCGACAAGGTCGTGGCGCTCGTGTACGCCAACCGGTCGTCGGCGACCAAGGGCGACAAGCAGCAGCGCCTCCCCGAGCCGCTGCGCATCAAGCTGACGATGGTCGAGCAGGACGGCAGGTGGCTCGCCTCCGAGCTCACCGTCCTCTCCTAGACGCCTGTCCCCTCCTGGACGCCTGCCACCCCCGGCCCTGGCCCTGCTCCGGCCCTGGAGGCCCGTCTCTCCCAGGGTCTTCCAGACGCCCGACAGGGCCTCTGGCGAGTCGCTGTTAACCCTCGCGGGCCGCACCTAGCCGAGGTCGCGGTTCACGCGGCCCGCGGGCGCGCGACCCGCCGCCCGCGGCGATTCGCGGGCTGTCAACCCGGATCCCTAAACTATGGCCTTCCTCACTGCAGGTCAGGGCCTGAAAAGTCCAAGTCCGCTCTTGACTGAGAGGCGCTGAGGGGCGATGCTCCATGGCAACGTGATGCATACTGCGGCGCTAGAGTTGCGAGCGGTGTACCGGTTCGGCTACACTGCCCCTTTGCGCTGCCCTCTGACTATCCACGTGTGAGAGCACCCCTGTGAGGGTCCGGTTTGGACCTCTTTGAGCAGGCCTCGAACGTGGATCGTCTGGCGTGCGTGTCATCTGTTTTACGCCGCGAGCCCTCGGAAGGACCACTCTTGGCAGCCTCGCGCAACGCCTCGAATACCGCAACCGGTCCGAACCGCGTCTCCTTCGCGCGCATCAAGGAGCCGCTCGAAGTCCCGGACCTCCTTGCTCTGCAGACCAACTCGTTCGACTGGCTGCTGGGCAACGAGCGCTGGAAGGCCCGGGTCGAGGCGGCCCAGAAGGCCGGAAGTAAGAGCGTCCCGACGCAGTCGGGGCTGGAGGAGATCTTCGAAGAGATCAGTCCGATCGAGGACTTCTCCGGAACCATGTCCCTGTCGTTCCGGGATCACC
>NZ_FZNP01000017.1 GCF_900188105.1 Actinomadura mexicana | reverse complement strand
TCGGCGGGCAGCGGCAGCTCCTCCGGCAGCCCCGCCAGCGCCTCGCGCCAGTACGCGATCTGCCGCGAGACCAGACTGCCGGGATCGTCCTCGGAGCCGAACAACTCCTGCTGCCAGAGCGTGTAGTCGGCGTACTGGACGGGCAGCGGCGCCCACTGCGGCTCGCCGCCCTCCGCGCGGGCCGCGTAGGCGGCGATGAAGTCGCGGGCGAGCGGCGCCATCGACCAGCCGTCGCCGCCGATGTGGTGCATGAGCAGCAGCGCGACGTGCTCCCGCGGCCCGACCCGGAACAGGTGGGTGCGCAGCGGCGGCTCGGCGGAGATGTCGAAGGCGTACCCGGCGGCCATGGCGAGCCGCGCCGGCAGCTCCGCCCCGGTGGTTTCGGTGATCTCCAGCTCGGGCCGTGCCGCGGCCGCGTCCAGGATGAGCTGGCGCGGCACTCCCCCGCTGTCGGGCAGGACCGTGCGGAGCGACTCGTGCCGTTCGACGAGGTCGCCGACGGCGGCGCGGAGCGCGTCCACGTCCAGCGGGCCGCGGATGCGCAGCGCGGTCGGCATGTTGTAGGTGGCGGACGGTCCCTCGAACCGGCTGAGGAACCAGAGCCGCTGCTGGGCGTAGGACGGCGGGATCACGGCCGGGCGCTCGCGGGGCTCCAGCGCGGGCCGGACGGGCGCGGCGCCGCGGCCGAGGAGGGCGGCGAGGCCCGCGACGGTCGGCGCCTCGAACAGCGCCCGGACGGGCAGCTCGACGGCGAGGGCGCGGCGGACCCGGCTGACGACCCGCATCGCGATGAGGGAGTTGCCGCCGAGCGCGAAGAAGTCGTCGTCGGCGCCGACCCGGTCCACGCCGAGCAGGTCGGCGAAGGCGGCGGCGACGGCCTCCTCCGCCTGCCCGGACGGGGCGCGGTACGCGGTCGCGGGGGCGATCGCCAGTTCCGGCTTCGGCAGCGCCCCGGTGTCGACCTTGCCGTTCGGGGTGAGCGGCATCTCGTCCAGGACGACGACGGCGGCGGGCACCATCGGCTCCGGCAGGCTCTCGCGGATGTGGGCGCGCAGCTCCTCGGGGTCGAGGGTCTGGCCGGGCGCGGCGACCACGTACGCGACGAGGCGCTTCTCGCCCGGCCCCCCCGCCGACTGCCCGGTCTGCCCGGCCTCCGGGAGGTCCCGCGGGGCTCCGGGCAGGTCGAGGGCGCCGACGGTGACGGCGCCGCCGGAGTCGACGGCGGCCTCCAGGGTCCGCCGGTACCAGCCGGCGAGCCGCTCGGCGGTCGCGCGGTCGAACAGGTCCAGGGCGTACTCCAGGGTCCCCGCGTACCCGCCCGCGCCGTCGCGGGCGGCCTCCAGGAGGAACTCCAGGTCGAACTTGGCGACCCCGGCGTCCACCGGCTCGACGGCGACGTTCAGGCCCGGCAGCTCGACCGACGCCTCGGGGTTGTTCTGCAGGGTCAGCATGACCTGGAACAGCGGGTGCCGCGCCAGCGACCGCGCCGGGTTGAGCACCTCGACGAGCCGCTCGAAGGGGACGTCCTGGTGGGCGTAGGCGGCGAGGTCGGTCTCCCGGACGCGGGCGAGCAGCTCGGCGAGCGACGGGTCGCCGGAGGTGTCGGTGCGCAGCACCAGCGTGTTGACGAAGACGCCGACGAGGTCGTCCAGGGCCTCGTCGGTGCGGCCCGCGATCGGCGAGCCGATCGGCACGTCCGTCCCGGCGCCGAGCCGCGTGAGCAGCGCGGCGAGCGCGGCCTGGAGCACCATGAAAACGCTGACCTGGTGGTCGCGGGCGAGGGCGCGCAACCCGTCCGCCAGCTCCGCCGGGACCTCGAAGGCGACCTGGCCGCCCCGGTAGGACGCGCGGTCCGGACGGGGGCGGTCGTGCGGCAGCCTGATCTGGTCGGGCAGCCCGGCGAGGGCGTCCTTCCAGTAGGCGATCTGGCGGGCGGCGAGGCTCGCCCGGTCGCGCTCGTCGCCGAGCAGCGCGCGCTGCCAGAGGGCGTAGTCGGCGTACTGGACGGGCAGCGGCGCCCAGCCGGGGGCGCCGCCGTCGCGGCGGGCCAGGTAGGCGGTGATGACGTCGCGGGCGAGCGGCGCCATCGACCAGCCGTCGCCGGCGATGTGGTGCAGGACGATGAGGAGCAGGTGCTCGTCCTCGCCGAGCCGGTACAGGTGGGCGCGCACCGGCAGCTCGTTCGCCAGGTCGAAGCCGCGGGTGGCGTCCGCGAGGAGGGCGGCGCGCAGGTCGGCGGGCTCGCCGACCGTCAGGCGCGGGTCGGCCTCGTCCGGCGCGATGATCACCTGGTGCGGCTCGCCGTCGGCGTCGGCGAACAGCGTCCGCAGCGGTTCGTGCCGGGCGACGACGTCGCGCAGCGCGTCCCGCATCGCCGCGGGGTCGACCGCGCCCGTGAGGCGCAGCGGAATCGGCATGTTGTAGGTGGCGGTGAGCCCTTCGAGCCGGTTCAGGAACCAGAGCCGCTCCTGCGCGTACGACACCGGCAGCGGGACGGGGCGCTCCGCCGCCCGCAGCGCGGGGCGCCCGGCGTCCCCGGCGGAGGCGATGTACTCGGCGAGGCCCGCGACGGTCGGGGCCTCGAACAGCGCCCGGACCGGCAGTTCCACGTCCAGCGCGGCGCGGGCGCGGGCGACGACGCGGGTCGCCTTGAGGGAGTCGCCGCCGTGGTCGAAGAAGCCGTCGTCGACGCCGACCCGCTCCAGGCCGAGGACGCCGGCGAAGATCCCGCAGAGGATCTCCTCGCGGGCGTCGCGGGGCCCCCGGGCGGTGAGGGACGCGGCGAAGTCCGGCTCGGGGAGCGCGGCGCGGTCGAGCTTCCCGTTCGGGGTGAGCGGCATCTCCTCCAGCACCACGATCGCGGAGGGGACCATGTAGTCCGGCAGCGTCCCGGCGACGAACGCGCGCAGCTCGGCCGGGCTCGCGGAACCGACGACGTAGCCGGCGAGGACGGTGTCGCCGGCCGCGTCCCGGCGCGCGAGCACGACGCTCTGCGCCACGGCGGGGTGCGCGGACAGCGCGGTCTCGATCTCGCCCGGCTCGATCCGGAAGCCGCGGACCTTCACCTGGTGGTCGAGGCGGCCGAGGTACTCGATGTGGCCGGCGCGGTTCCAGCGGACGAGGTCGCCCGTCCGGTACATCCGCTCGCCCGGCCCGCCGAACGGGCACGCGACGAACCGGTCGGCGGTCAGGCCGGGGCGGCGCAGGTAGCCGCGCGCCAGCCCGTCGCCCGCGAGGTACAGCTCGCCGGGCACGCCGACCGGCACGGGGCCGAGCCGGTCGTCCAGCACGTAGGCGCGGGTGTTGGCCATCGGGCGGCCGATCGGCGCCAGTCCCTCGGTGTTGCCGTCGTCGTACCACCCGGTGACGAAGATCGTCGCCTCGGTGGGGCCGTAGATGTTGGAGACGCGGGCGTCCGGCAGCAGCGCCCGGACGTCCCGGACGAGCTGCGGCGGCAGCGCCTCGCCGCCGAGCGCCACGTCCCCGGCCTCCAGCCGCAGGCCGCCGCGCGCCAGCAGCGCCGACACCGCGGACGGCACGCCGCTGACGAGCGTCCCGGACCAGCCGCCGCGCTCGGCGACCTCCAGCAGGTCGCGGACGACCTCGATCTCGCCGCCGGCGGTGAGCGGAACGAGCCACTCGAACACCGACACGTCGAAGTTCAGCGACGTGGAGAACAGCACGCGCGCCAACCGGGCGGGCCCGTAGCTCGCCATCGACTCGGCGCAGAAGTCCACGACGTTGGCGTGGGAGACGACGACGCCCTTGGGGCGTCCCGTCGACCCGGAGGTGTAGATGACGTAGGCGGGGTTCGCGGGGCGCAGCGGCCGCACGCGTTCGGCGCCGGTGACGTCGTCGCCGCGCAGCCCGTCCAGCCGGAGCGCGTCGAGTTCGACGCGCGGGGTCGGGCCGGGCAGGTCGGCCCCGGACGTCGTGATGACGCAGGCCGGGGCGGCGTCCTCCAGCATGTAGGCGACGCGGTCGGCCGGATAGGCCAGGTCGATCGGCTGGTAGGCCGCGCCCGCCTTCAGCACGGCCAGCGCCGCGACGACCAGGTTCTCGTCCCGCGGCAGGGCCAGCGCGACGAAGTCCTCCGCACCGACCCCGCGGCCGATGAGGTGGCGGGCGAGGCGGTTGGCGCGGGCGTTCAGCTCGGCGTAGGTGAGCCGCGCCCGGCCCGCGACCACGGCGGTGGCCTCGGGCGTCCGGGCGGCCTGCGCCTCGACCAGATCGGGGACGACGGCCGGGGCGACGGGCAGGTCGGTGGCGTTCCAGGCGCGCAGGAGGGTGTCGCGCTCGGCGTCGTCCAGCAGGTCCACGGCGCTGAGCGGCAGGGACGGGTCGGCGGCGACCTGTGCCAGCAGCCGCTCCAGCCGGGCCGCCATCGACGCGGCGGTCTCGGGGTCGAACAGGTCGAGCGCGTACTCCAGCCGGCAGGCGATCCCGGCCGGGCCGCCGGAGGCGTCCCGCCTCTCGTCCACCAGGAGCGCGAGGTCGAAGCGGGACACGCCCGGGTCGACCGGCTCCAGCGCGACCGTCAGGCCGGGCAGCGCGACCCGCGCGGACGGGTCGTTCTGGATCGAGATCATCGCCTGGAACAGCGGGTGCCGGGCCATGGACCGCTGCGGGTTCAGCACCTCGACCAGGCGCTCGAACGGGACGTCCTGGTGGGCGAACGCGGCGAGGTCTGCCTCGCGGACGCGGGCGAGCAACTCGGCGAACGTCGGGTCCCCCGAGGTGTCGGTGCGCAGGACGAGCGTGTTGACGAACACGCCGACCAGGTCGTTCAGGGCCTCGTCGGAGCGGCCCGCGACGGGCGAGCCGATCGGCACGTCCGTCCCGGCGCCGAGCCGCGTGAACAGGCCGGCGAGCGCGGCCTGCAGCACCATGAACAGGCTGGCGCGGTGGTCGCGCCCGAGCGCGGCCAGCGCCTCGTGCAGGGCGGGCGCGAGCGTGAAGGGGTGCTGGGCGCCCCGGTAGGTGGCGCGCGGCGGGCGCGGCCGGTCGGCGGGGAGGGCCAGCTCCGCGGGCAGGCCCGCGAGGGCCTCGCGCCAGTAGGCCAGCTGCGCGGCGATGACGCTGCCCGGGTCGTCCTCGCCGCCGAGGACCTCCCGCTGCCAGAGGGCGTAGTCGGCGTACTGGACGGGCAGCGGCTCCCAGCGCGGCTCGCCCCCGGCGGCGCGGGCGGCGTAGGCGGCGATGAGGTCGGCGGCGAGCGGCTCCATCGACCAGCCGTCCCCGGCGATGTGGTGCATCACCAGCAGGAGCAGGTGGTCGTCCTCGGCGACGCGGAACACGTGCGCGCGCACGGGCGGCTCGGCGGCCAGGTCGAACCCGCGCGTCGCGGCCTCGAACACCGCCGCGTGAAGGTTCTCCGGCGTGACGTCGGTGAACTCCGGTTCCCGCCCCATCTCGCCAGGCGCGAGGATCCGCTGGTACGGCTCGCCCTCGACCTGCACGAACACCGTGCGCAGCGCCTCGTGGCGCGCCATCATGTCGCGCATCGCGGCGCGGATCGCGGCGACGTCGAGTTCGCCGGTCAGCCGCAGCGGGATCGGGATGTGGTAGGTCGCGTTCGGGCCTTCGAGGTCGTGGATGAACCACAGCCGCCGCTGCGCGTACGACACGGGCACGAGGGCCGGACGCTCGGCGGGGACGAGCCTCGGCCGGACGCCGCCGCCGGCCTCCTTGAGCGCGGCGGCGAGCGCAGCGACGGTCGGTGCTTCGAACACCGCGCGGACGCCCAGGTCGGCGCCCAGCGCGGCGCGGGCCCGCGACACCACGCGGGTCGCCTTGAGGGAGTCGCCGCCGAGGTCGAAGAAGTTGTCGTCGATCCCCACCCGCTCGACGCCGAGGACCTCGGCGAACACGGCGCACAGCGCCACCTCGCGGGCGTCGCGCGGCGCGCGCCCGCCCGCGGGCGCGGCCAGGTCGGGCGCCGGGAGCGCGGCCCGGTCGAGCTTGCCGTTCGGGTTCAGCGGCATCGCGTCCAGGACGACGATCGCCGACGGGACCATGTAGTCGGGCAGCACGGCGGCCAGGGACCGCTTCAGGTCGGCGGGGTCCGCCCCGTCCGACACGGCGTAGGCGACGAGGACGGTGTCGCCCGCGTCGTCCCGGCGCGCGACGACCACGCTCTGCGTGACGGCCGGGTGCGCGGACAGCGCCGTCTCGATCTCGCCCGGCTCGATCCGGAAGCCGCGCACCTTCACCTGGTGGTCGAGGCGGCCGAGGTACTCGATGCGGCCCCGGTCGTCCCAGCGGACGAGGTCGCCCGTCCGGTACATCCGCTCGCCCGGCCCGCCGAACGGGCACGCGACGAACCGGTCGGCGGTCAGGCCGGGGCGGCGCAGGTAGCCGCGCGCGATCCCCTCGCCCGCGAGGTACAGCTCGCCGGGCACGCCCGCCGGGACGGGCCTCAGCGACGCGTCCAGCACGTAGGCGCGGGTGTTGGCGATCGGGCCGCCGATCGGGGCGCGGCCGGCGGCGTTGCCGTCGTCGAACCAGGCCGCGGCGTAGACGGTCGCCTCCGTCGGGCCGTAGATGTTGGAGATCCGCGCGTCCGGCAGGAGGGCGCGCAGGTCCTGGACGAGCCGCGCCGGAAGCGCCTCCCCCGCCAGCACCACGTCCCCCGCGTCCGGAGGGAGCGCGCCGGTGCCGAGCAGCGCGGACATCGCCGACGGGACGCCGCTGATCAGCGTCCCGGACCAGCCGCCGCGCTCGGCGACCTCCAGCAGGTCGCGGACGACCTCGATGTGGCCGCCCACCGTGAGCGGCGTCAGCCACTCGAACACCGACACGTCGAAGTTCAGCGACGTGGAGAACAGCACGCGGGCGAGCCGCTCCGGGCCGAAGTCCCTCCCCGCCCAAGCGCACAGGTCGACGGCGTTGGCGTGGGAGACGACGACGCCCTTCGGGCGTCCCGTCGACCCCGACGTGTAGATGACGTAGGCGGCGTTGCCCGGCCGGAGCGGCCGGACGCGGTCGGCGTCGGACGGGCTCACCGCCGGGTGCCCGGCCAGGTCGAGGGCGTCCAGCAGGACGCGCGGGGTCGTGCCGGGCAGGTCGGCCCCGGACGTCGTGATGACGCAGGCCGGGGCGGCGTCCTCCAGCATGTAGGCGACGCGGTCGGCCGGATAGGCCAGGTCGATCGGCTGGTAGGCCGCGCCCGCCTTCAGCACGGCCAGCGCCGCGACGACCAGGTTCTCGTCCCGCGGCAGAGCGAGGGCGACGAAGTCCTCCGCGCCGACGCCCCGCGCGATCAGGTGGTGGGCGAGGCGGTTGGCGCGCTCGTCCAGCTCCCGGTAGGCGAGGGTCGTGCCGCCGCGGGTGACGGCCGGGGCGTCCGGCGTCCGGGCGGCCTGCGCCTCGAACAACGCGGGGACGACCGCGGGCTCGACCGGAGCCGCCGTGTCGTTCCACTCCTCGAGCACGCGGGACCGCTCCGCGTCGTCGAGCAGCTCGACCTCGCGGAGCGGCGTGGCCGGGTCGACGTCGGCGAGCGCGCCGAGGAACCGGATGTATCGGTCCAGGTGCGTGGCGACCTGGTCCTCGGTGTACAGGTCCGGGTGAGCCTCGAAGTCGACGCGCATGCCGGCGCCGTCGAAGTTGTCGTAGATGTTGATCGACAGGTCGTCGATCGGCCCGGTGGTGATCGCGTGCATCCGCGCCGGCAGGCCCGCGAAGTCCAGCCGGTAGTCGAACGCCATGATGTTGATGACCGGCCCGTGGAGGCGCCGGCGCTCGCCGAGCAGCTTCAGGTCCCGCAGCAGGTCCTCGCGCCGGTAGTGCTGGTGGCGCAGCGCCCGCGCGCTCGCCCGCGTCGCCGCGCGGACCAGCTCGTCCACCGTCATGTCCGGCCGGACCCGGACGCGCAGCGGCAGGATCGTCGCCAGCATCGCCGGGGTGTCCAGCGCGATCTGCGTCGTGCGGCCGGTGACGGCGAGGCCGAGGACGACGTCCTCGGTGCCCGTCATCCGCGCCACGTACGCGGCCGTCGCCGCGATCGCCAGGCCCTGCGTCGCGGTGCGGAGCCGGCGCGCGCCGACCGCGAGCTCGGCGGTCCGCTCCGGCGGGACGACGGAGATGAGGCTCAGGTAGTCGGCGGTCGGCTCGGCCATCTCCTCCGACAGCGACACCGCGACGGGCCGGTCGGCGAACCGCTCGGTCCAGTAGGCGCGGTCCCGCTCGAACTTCTCCGACGCCCGGTAGGACTCCTCCTCGGCGAGGACCCGGCGGTAGTCGCCGGCCTCCGCCGGGACGTACTCGCCGCCGTTCGCCAGCGCCGTGTAGATCTCGGCGGCGCGGCGACTGATGATCGATCCGCTGTAGGCGTCCTGGATCACGTGGTGCGCGCGGATGAACCAGCGGTGCAGGCCGGGGGCCAGCCGCAGCAGGGCCGTGGAGTACAGGCGCTCGGCGTCCGGCGGCAGCGGCTCCGCCATCGCCTCCCGCATCCACGCCCGGGCGGCGGCGTCCGGGTCGGGCTCGCCGGACAGGTCCACGAGCGGGATCGTGGCGATCGCGTCCGGGTCGAGCACCTGGTGCGGCACGCCGTCCCGCTCGGCCAGCCGGGCGTTCATGGCCGGCGACTCATGGGCCGCCAGGCGCGCCACCCGGTCGAACAGCTCGTGGTCGACCGCGCCCTCGATCTCGATGTACTGCGCGATGTGGATCGGCGTTCGCGGCGCCAACTGCTGCGCGTACCAGACGCTCTGCTGAGCGGCCGAAAGGGGAACGTACTCGGTGGACATCAAGCGGTGCTTTCCCGGTCGCAGGGGGTTTGCTTCACGCCCGGTTTCGGGTCCGACAAGACGCCGGCGGGCAGAAATTCAAAGAGAATGACCACAGAACTGATCGGGTTTCCCCGTCCCCTTTCACCCCGAGTCCCCTCCGGGGGACGCACATCGCCCGCGCGATCCCGGAGTCAACGCCCTGTGTTCCGGCCAATACGGAGCGCCGCCGCTTTCCGCCCTCGCCCGTCTTCCGTCCGCGTCCCACGATCTACTCAGGAGTAGCGGGGTCACAGTCAACCAGCCGGTCACATGCCTCGCAATCCCCTCAAAAGCAGAACTTGCCCCGCCCCATTGCTAACAGGAGTGACAAAACCATCGGCCGCCAGGTCCGTTCCGGACCGGCCGGACGCGCGCCGGGTGACAAAGGTTGACAACCGAATCCGGCCAGTCCGGTCACGCTCGGTGAACGGCGGGCCCGCTACCTGCCCGGGTACTCGTGCACCACCACCGCGGCGGCCCGCACGGCCGGGTGGCGCTGCAGCACCGCCTCGATCTCACCCAGCTCCATCCGCACCCCGGCGATCTTGACCTGGCGGTCGACGCGCCCCAGGTACTGGAGGGTGGGACGGTCCTCGCCGCCCGCGCCGGGCGGCAGCAGCCGCACCGCGTCGCCCGTCCGGTAGAGGCGCCCGGTCGGGGACGCGCCGAAGGGGTCCCGGTAGAACGCCTCCCGGGTCCGCTCGTCGTCGCCGAGGTAGCCGCGGCCGACCACCACGCCGCCGACGAACAGCTCCCCGGTCTCGCCGACGCCGCACGCCGACCAGGCGCCTCCGGCCGTGCCGCCGTCCCCCTCCGGCCGCAGCACGTACAGGCGCGCGTTGACGATCGGCGTCCCGATCGGCAGGCGGAGGAGCCCCAGGTCGCCGGCCGTCACGATGTGGTGGGTGACGTCGTCGGAGCACTCGGTCGGGCCGTAGGCGTTCAGCAGCCGGGCGTGCGGCATCGCCTCCAGCCAGCGGCGGGACAGCTCGGCCGGCAGCTCCTCGCCGGTGGCGATCATCCAGCGCAGGCCCGCCAGCGGTCGGGCCGCGCCGCCCTCCGCCGGTGAGGCGCCGGGGGCCAGGTCGTCCAGCAGGTGCCTGACCATGGTCGGGACGAGCTCGACGACCGTGATGCCCTGCCCGTCCACCGCGCGGGCGAAGGCGACCGGGTCGTGGCCCACCTCGTCGCCGATCACGTCCACCCGGCCGCCGAGCAGCAGCGGGCAGAGCATCTGCCAGATCGAGATGTCGAACCCCAGCGGGGCGGTGAAGGCGACCACGTCGTCGCCGGTCAGCTCCAGGTCGATGATCTTCGCCCAGAGGTGGTTGAGCATGCCCTGGTGCTCGACGACCGCGCCCTTGGGGCGGCCCGTCGAACCCGAGGTGAACAGCACGTAGCGGGGCTGGTCGGGCGCGCTCAGGCGCGGCTCCCCCGCCCAGGGGGCGAGGCCGTCCGCCCGCGCGGCGGGGGCGACGCGGCACCCCGCCTCCGCCGCCCCCTCCAGCAACGCCGGCGCCGTTCGATCCGGTACGTCCACCGTGACCAGCACGGAGGCGCCCGCCTGGTCGAGGACGTCGCGGACGCGCGCGGCGGGCCAGGTCTCGTCGGCCGGGACGTACAGGGCGCCGACCAGCTCGATCGCGAGGAACGCGGCGATGACGCCCGCGCACCGGCCTCCGCCCACGCCGACGACCGCGCCGGGGCGGACGCCCTCGTCCTCCAGCAGCGTGGCGAGCCGGCGCGCCTCGCCGGCCAGCTCGGCATAGGAGAGCGTCCGGTGCCCGTCGGCGACGGCGGGGCGGTCGCGCTCGGCGGCGATCCGCTCCACCCGCGCGATGACCGGGCCGGCGAGGTCGACGTCCCGCTCGCGGAGCATCCCGAGCCGCGCGGCCAGCTCGCGGGCGCGCTCCGCCTGCGCCGCGGGCACGTCCAGGGCGGGCAGCCCGGCCAGGGGGAGCAGCCGGTCCACGGCGGGTCCGCGAGCACTCATCTTTACTCTCCGTGTTGTAGGACATCTCCGCTGTAACAGCAAAACAAGCGGCCGCCATAGCCTAAGTCCGACCCGGCAGAAGCACCACGCATTCTGCCCTACCGACGGGTAATCAGGGGGGTTGCGGCCGCAAGATGCCCGAAGGTACCGTGATGCCTCGCCATGGCTCTGGCGTGAAGCCCGCGGCGAACTTCGGGGGAAGACGAGGGAATTGCTTCTTCATTTCAGGGTGGCAGCGTGCCGATCATAACCTCGCCGCAGGAATTCAATGTCGACGACCTTTACATCGATCTTCGGCATGTCATCGAACGCCCGCTCTACCTCAAATGCGAAGGCTTTAACTTCGCCGGTTCGGTGAAACTGAAGGCGGCCGCGGCGATGGTCGAGGCGGCCGAGCGGGACGGCGCGCTCACCCCTGACTCGATCATCGTGGAGTCGTCGTCGGGCAACCTCGGGATCGCGCTCAGCCTGATCGCCGCGAGCCGCGGCCTGCGGTTCGTGTGCGTCACCGACCCGCGCTGCAACCCGGCGTCGATGCGGGTCATGCGGGCCCTCGGCGCCGAGGTGCGCGTGGTGTCCGACCGGGACGCCAACGGCGGCTACCTCGGCGGGCGCATCGACTACGTCCGGAACCTGTGCGCGTCCGGGTCCGGGTACGTGTGGCTGAACCAGTACGCCAACCGCAACAACTGGCTGGCGCACTACCGCGGGACCGCCCCGGCGATCGACCGCGAGTTCCCCGACCTGGAGGTCCTGTTCGTCGGCGCGGGGACGACCGGCACGCTGATGGGCTGCGCCCGCTACTTCCGCGAGCACCGCCGGCCCGTCACGATCGTGGCGGTGGACGCGGTCGGCTCGGTGACCTTCGGCGGCCTCCCCGAGCGCCGGATGGTGCCGGGCCTCGGCACCAGCAGCAGGCCGGCGCTGGTGGACGAGTCGCTCATCGACGACGTGGTGCACGTCCCCGAGACCGACACGATCCGGACCGTCCACGCGCTGGCCTCGCGCGGGTTCCTGTTCGGCGGCTCCACCGGCACCGTGGTGTCGGGCGCCTCCCGCTGGCTGGAGGCCAAGTACCCCGGCGAGGACCCCGTGGCCGTCGCCATCGCCCCCGACCTCGGCGAACGCTACCTCGATTCCATCTACGAGGAGAACTGGCTGCGCGAACACTTCGGCGACCCGGCCGCTATCCTCGGCGACTGATCATCTACAGGAATACGGAGTTCCGCATATGACGCAGGCCCCAACGTTCGCCGTGGTCTCCGGCGCCCAGGTCCACGAGGCCGTCGCCGGGCGCGAGGCGGAGGTCACCCGGATGGTCGAGGCGGCCTACCGGCTGCACGGCGAGGGCCTGACGGTCAACCCCGACTCCTACTTCCTGCGCTTCCCCGACCGCCCGTCCGACCGGATCATCGCCCTGCCCGCCTCGGTCAAGGGCGGCGTCGGCGTGCACGGCATCAAGTGGATCTCCAGCTTCCCGGGCAACGTCGCGAGCGGCATCCCGCGCGCGTCGGCCGTGCTGATCCTCAACGACGCCGAGACGGGCTACCCGTTCGCGTGCCTGGAGAGCTCCATCATCTCCGCCGCCCGCACCGCCGCGTCCGCCGCGCTGGCCGCCGCGGCCCTCGCCGACCGCCGGGGCCCGCGCCCCCGCCGGGTGGGCTTCGTCGGCGTCGGCCTCATCGCCCGCTACATCCACACCTACCTGGCGGGCAACGGCTTCGCCTTCGACGAGCTCGGCGTCCACGACCTGTCGCGCGAGCACGCCGAGGGCTTCCAGGGCTACCTGGAGCGCACCGAGAAGGGCGAGATCACGATCCACGACTCGGCCGAGTCGCTGATCCGCTCGTCCGACCTGGTCGTCTTCGCGACCGTCGCGGGCGAGCCGCACGTCACCGACCCGGACTGGTTCGCGCACGACCCCCTCGTCCTGCACGTGTCGCTGCGCGACCTCTCCCCCGAGATCATCCTGTCGTCGTACAACGTCGTGGACGACGTCGAGCACTGCATGAAGGCCAACACGTCCCCGCACCTGGCCGAGCAGCGGGTCGGCCACCGCGACTTCGTCGCCGGGACCCTGTACGACGTCCTGACGGGCACGACGGCCCCGCCCGCCGACAAGCCGGTGGTCTTCTCACCGTTCGGCCTCGGCGTCCTGGACCTCGCCGTGGCGAAGTTCGTCTACGACCAGGTCGCGTCCTCGGGCGAGCTGAACACCGTCCCCGGCTTCTTCCACGAGATGAAGCGCTACGGCTGACGCCCGGTCGCGGCGAGCAACTCGCAGGCGCGCGTCCTTCGGCCCCGGCCCCACCCTGTCGGCCGCATCGGCCGCCCCGAGGAGGTCGCCGAGACCGTCGCCCTCCTCGCGTCCGACGTGTCGAGCTTCATCACCGGCGCCCTCGCCGCCGCGGACGGAGGCTGGACCGCCAGCGATCCGGAGGACCCGATCCGGGCGGGTACGGCTAGGGCTTGCGGGCGACGGCGGCGTACATGTTCGTGGCGGTGTCGGGCAGAGGCGCGGCACCGGGTGCGGGGCGCCAGCGCGGCATCGGGACGACGCCCGGGTCGAGGAGCTCCAGCCCGGCGAAGAGGCGCTCCACCTCGGCGTGGTCCCGCAGGTACATGGGGATGCCGCTGCTGGTGTAGTCATCGGCGAGCCGCTGCGATTCGGGGGCGAGGTCGGCGGTGGGGATGGTGACGGCCAGGTGGCTGCCGGGGGCGAGCGGAGCGACGAGCGCGTCCACCAGGCCCGCCGCGTCCTCCACGAACTGGAGCATGGCGATCACGGTCAGCGCGACCGGCCGGGAGAGGTCGAGGACGTCGCGCAGCACGGGATCGGTGTGGAGCGTTTCGGGGGACCGCATGTCGGCCTCGATGTACGCCGTGCGGCCCTCCGGAGTGCTGGTGAGCAGCGCACGCGCGTGGGCGAGGACGATCGGGTCGTTGTCGACGTAGACGACCCGCGCGTCGGGCGCGACCTCCTGGACCACCTCGTGCAGGTTCGGCGAGGACGGGATGCCCGTTCCGACGTCGATGAACTGCCGCACGCCCAGCTCGGCGAGATGGCGGCCCATCCGCTGCATGCAGGCCCGGTTGGCGATCATCGAGGTGCGCAGCCCCGGCCAGTTCGCCAGCACCGTGGCCGCGGTCTCCCGGTCGGCGGCGTAGTTGTCCTTGCCGCCGATGATGTAGTCGTAGACCCGTGCCGAGTGCGGCCTGTCGGTCTGCAGGTCCGCCTCGGCCGGCCGGCCCTGCGGAGAGTCCGACATATCCGGTACCCGCCTTCGCTCGTGCCTCCAGATCGGTGATCACTCTAGTTCCGGATCGCACGAAGGGCCCCGCTTTCGGCCACAACGGACCGCCATCGCCTTCGGGGCGGACGGCGTGGCGACCACGGCCGGGTGAGCCCTCGGTCGCCACCGCCCCCCGGCTCAGCCGAACTCGGAGGTGTCCAGCTCGATCTCGAACGGTTCCGGCAGCGGCAGCGGCTTGCCGAACTGCACCTGATCGATGTGCCCGTAGTCCTTGCCGTCCGGCCCGCTGAACAGGACCGCCTTCTGCTCGCCCCGGTCGATCAGCAGGTAGAGCGGGACCCCGGCTCGCGCGTATCCGAACCGTTTGCCGTTCCGGTCGGCCTCCGGCCTGGAGGACGTCACCTCGACCACCATGGCGATGCCGTCGGGCTCGACCCGCATCCACTCGGGGGACCCCCGGAAGAGGCGCAGCTCGGCGGGAGCGATGACCATGTCCGGGATCACGCGGCTCTCCCGGTGCGCGTCGTCACCCGGGAGGATCAGTCCCTTCTGGCCCGCCCAGTGGAACCTGCGCGGCGTGTCGCGGACGATCTGCAGCGAGAGCTCGGCGATCCAGTCCTCGTGGTCGCCAAGGGGGGGTGGGGTCACGACGATCTCTCCGTCGATCAGCTCCGCTCGGAAGCCCTCCGGGGTGTCGAGGGCGAGGAAACCTTCCAGGACGACGTCAGCGTCATCGTGCGACAGAGGCTCTTGAACCATCACAGTCATGCCCTGCTCCTTTCCTCGCGAGCGAGTTTATAAGCAGAGCGCCACCTTTCGCATACGGATCGTAGTTGCCGAGCTTGACGGTCCCAGCGTACGGCGCCGCGCCTCGCGCGGGACTTAGAACGAGCGCGAGTGGGCACGGTCTGTCTATGGATGAGCGAGATGTTCCGCGTGGGGACGTGCAGGAGCTGTCGGACTTCGAGCTGGTCGTGTACGAGACCGTGGCCGAGATCGACAAGGAGAGCGGGGCGGCGGACTTCGAGACGATCGGGGCGCTCGTCGACGCGCCCGAGGAGGATCTGTGGGCCGCGCTCGGGCACCTCGTGTCGATCAACCATCTGCACTCGACGAGCAAGGGGTACGTCCTCGGGCCGCACGACTGGGCGCCCTGACCGTCCCGGTGGATGGGAAGGGCGCGGAGGCGGCGGCGGGCGCGCGGCACGATGACCCGGTAGGCCTGGGACACGTGTGGGAGGACGCCCGATGAAGCTCGTCGTCACCGAGGAACAGCGGGAGCTGCGGGACGCGCTGCGGCGCTTCTTCGCCGACCGGTCCCCCGGCGCCGAGGTGCGGCGGCTGATGGAGACGGCCGAGGGCCACGACCCCGGGGTGTGGCGGCAGATGGCCGAGCAGCTCGGGCTGCAGGGTCTGGCGATCTCCGAGGAGCACGGCGGCGCCGGGTTCGGGGTGCGGGAGCTGGCCGTGGTGTTCGAGGAGATGGGGCGGGCCGTCGTGTGCGCCCCCTTCCTCGCGACGATCACGGCCGCGGCGGCGCTGGAGGCCGGCGAGGGCGGGCACGACCTGCTGCCCGGCCTCGCGGACGGGTCGGTGATCGCGACGCTCGCGGTGGCCGAGGACGGCGGGTCCTGGGATCCCGGCTCGGTGCGGGCCGCGTTCGAGGGCGGCGTGCTGCGGGGGACGAAGGACTTCGTCCTGGACGGGCACATCGCCGACCTGGTCCTCGTGGCGGCCCGGGACGAGGACGGCGTCGGGGTCTACGCCGTCGAGGACGCGGCGGGGCTCGTCCGGCGGGCCCTCCCGACGCTCGACCAGACGCGGAGGCTGGCGCGGATCGGGCTGGACGGGGTTCCGGCGCGCAGGGTCGGCGGCCCGGAGGCGCTGGCGCGGGCCCTGGACGTCGCGGCCGTGGCGCTGGCCGCCGAGCAGCTCGGCGGGGCGCAGCGGACCCTGGACATGACGGTCGAGTACGCGAAGGTGCGGCACCAGTTCGGGCGGCCGATCGGGTCGTTCCAGGCGGTCAAGCACCGATGCGCCGACATGTTCGTGCTGGTGGAGTCGGCGCGGTCGGCCGTGCTGAACGCGGCGGCCGCCGCCGACGAGAGCCCGGACGAGCTGCCCGCCGCCGCCGCGCTGGCCCAGGCGTACTGCTCGGAGGCCTTCTTCCACACGGCGGGCGAGGCGATCCAGCTGCACGGCGGCATCGGCTTCACCTGGGAGCACGACGCGCACCTGTACTTCAAGCGGGCGCAGTCGTCCCGGGAGCTGTTCGGTTCGCCGGACCGGCACCGCGAGCGCCTGGCCGCCCTCGCCGGGCTCACGGGTGCAGCCGCAGCCCCTTGAGGACCTTGTCAACGCCGTTCTTCGGGCCGTGGACGGCGAACCCGACCAGGGGCATCTCCTCGGCGGCGACGGCCCGGACGGTCGCGCGGTTGGCCTCGTCGTGGCCCGTCTTGAACATGTCCTCGATGTAGACGGCGACGTCCATCTCCCGGGCGAGGGCGCGCGCGTGGGCCCTTGAGATCGCCTCGGCCTCTGCCTCGTAGACCAGGACGGGCTGGCGGAACATCGCCAGGTAGGTGTTGCCGGACGCGTCCTCGTACGGCTCGCCGACGACGCCGGGGACGCCGCCCGCGACGGCGCTCGCGAGGAACGCGGTGACGTTGAGCCGCTGCCAGGCGGCCAGGTCGTCGCGGACCACGATCCCGATCTTGGTGTCGAAACGCATGCGGTCCAGCCTGCCCCGGCCCGGGGGCGCCGTCTTGAACGCTCGTGCGCCAGACTTGAGGCGTGGACTGGAGCAGGTACTGGCGGTCGCCCGACCGTCCCCTGGAGGCGATGCACGCCCACTTCGAGCGGCACGCCTACCACCGGCACAGCCACGAGACGTACTCGTTCGGCGTCACCGAGGACGGCTACCAGGCGTTCCGGTGCCGGGGCGGGGCCCACACGAGCGCGGCCGGGATGGTCATCGCGTTCAACCCCGACGACCCGCACGACGGCCACGCCGCCGACGAGCTCGGCTTCACCTACCGCATCGTCCATATCGGCGCGGGGCTGATCTCGGACGTGCTCGCCGACATCGCGGCGCGCCCGGTCGGAGCACCGCTGTTCGACGCGCCCGTCGTGGCGGACCCCGCCGCCGCCGGGGCCCTGCGCGGGCTGCACGCGGCGCTGCTCGGCGGCGCGCCGGCCCTGCGGCGCGACGAGCTGCTGACCGCGGCCGTCGGGACGCTGGTCGACCGGGCCGCCACGCGGCGGCTGCGCGCGACGCCCGCAGGCGGCTTCGTCGAGCGGGCCCGGCGGCGCCTTGAGGAGTCCTACACCGACGACATCGGCGCCGACGCGCTGGCGGAGGCGGCGGGGTGCAGCCGGTTCGCGCTCTACCGGGGGTTCCGGCGGGAGTACGGGATGGCGCCGAGCGACTACCAGCGCCAGCTCCGCCTCCGCGCGGCGCGCCGCCTGATCGCCAGGGGCGAGGCGATCGGGGACGTGGCGGCCGGCACCGGTTTCGCCGACCAGAGCCATCTGACGCGGTGGTTCGTCCGCTGCTACGGCGTGACCCCTGGCGGTTACCGCGACGCTTGTACGGTTTAGGGAAGAATGCCGCCCATGAGACGGGCGAGCGGGGCGATGTTCGGGCTGGCGTACGGGGACGCGCTGGGCGCGCCCACCGAGTTCCTCACCATGAAGCAGATCCACCGGCGGTTCGGTGAGCACGGCCCCACGCAGCTCAACGGGGACCCGGCCCTGGTCACCGACGACACCCAGATGGCGATCGCGGTCGGGCTCGGACTGCTGGACGCCTTGGCGAGCCCCCCGTTCACGCCCGATCTGATCACCCCGATGTGGCGGCGGCGCTTCGTCGACTGGCTGAACAGCCCCGACAACAACCGCGCGCCCGGGCACACCTGCCTGGACGCGTGCCGGAACCTGGCCGCCGGGACACCCTGGGTCGAGGCCACCGTGGCGGGTTCCAAGGGGTGCGGCGCCAACATGCGCGTCGCGCCGGTCGGCCTGGCCCCGGGGTTGACGGACGAGACGCGGGCCGGGGCGTCGCAGCTCCAGGCCGCTCTCACGCACGGGCATCCGACCGGGCTCGCGGCGAGCGAGCTGACGGCGTTCGCCGTCCGGTGGCTGGCCGACGGCATGGCCCCGTCCGACCTGCCCGCCGCGCTCCGGGCCCGCTGCCGCGAGCAGCGCACCGTCTACCACGAGCGCTGGCTCGGCACCCTGTGGCAGCGGCCGGGCATGGACACCCCCGGGACGTTCATCGCCCGGGGCTGGGACGAGTGCCTGGCCGTCCTCGACCGCTTGGACGAGGCCGTCGCGCGCGGGGACCGGACGTCCGACCCCTGCGCGGCCACGGGCGCGGGCTGGGTCGCCGAGGAGGCGCTCGCCACCGGTCTGCTGTGCTTCCTGCTCTTCCCGGACGAGCCGGTCGAGGCGATCTGGCGCGGCGCCGCCAGCTCGGGCGACTCCGACTCGATCGCGTGCCTGGCCGGCGCGTTCGCGGGCGCGCACCTCGGCATGGACGCCTGGCCGGGCGAGTGGTCCGCCCGCATCGAGTACGCCGGCGACCTCGCGAGGCTCGGCGAGGCCTGGGACTGATTCCGAGAGCACTGCTCTTGACTTCCGTCCACCCCAAAGCTAATCTCATTAGCTATAGGGCTACAGACCTTTAAGGAGTGCGCGATGAGCGAGACCCGGTTCCTGGACCTTCCCGGCGGACGGCTGGCCTACGACGACGACGGCGACGGCCCGCTCATCGTGTGCCTGCCCTCGATGCTCGACCTGCGGTCGCAGTACCGGTTCCTGCGGCCGCTGCTTCTGGACGCCGGGTACCGCGTCGTGACCGTCGACCAGCGCGGGATGGGCGAGACCAGCGCCCGGTGGCCGGAGTACGGGAGCACGCCGCTGGCCCGCGACCTGCTGGCCCTGCTCAAGCACCTGGACGCGGGACCGGCGCTGGTCTACGGCTGCTCCAACGGCGCCGCCGCGGCCGTGTGGGTCGCGGCCGAGGCACCCGAACTCGTCAGGGGACTCGTGCTGGCCGCGCCGTTCGTCCGGGACGGCAAGGCCGGGTTCGCGATGAAGCTGACCATCGCCCTCATGCGGGCCCCCGGCCTGGCCCTGCCGCTCTACCTGTCCTACTACCCCAAGTGGGAGCCCAAGCCCCCGGCCGACTTCGCCGAGCACAAGGCGAGGCTGAGGGCGAACCTGAAGGAGCCGGGCCGCGACAAGGTCATCGCCGAGTACCTGAGCATGTCGCACGCCGAGTCCGAGGCGCGGCTCGACCGGGTGCAGGCGCCCACGCTCGTCATCATGGGCACGGGCGACATCGACTGGCCCGACCCGGCCGCCGAGGCCGAATGGGTCGGCCGGAGGCTGAACGGCCAGGTCGTCCTGCTGGACGGCGCCGGCCACCACCCGCACGTGGAGTTCCCCGAGAAGGTCGCCGAAGCCGTCACGACCTTCCAGCGCTCCCTCTAGGACGCGGACCAGCCTGTCCAGGCTTCGATCGTCATGGCTATGACCGGGCCCACGGGCGGGCGTTCGCGGTACTGGGGGTAGCGGTCCGCCAGGAGGCGGACGGGGGCGGCCTTGCGGGCGGGGTCGTCGACGACGGTCGCGTGGCCGTCCACGCGGACCCACCAGAGGCGGTCCCAGTCGTCCTCGTAGTGGTCGGCCAGGAGCGCGACGCGCGGGTTGGCCCGGATGTTGGCGAGGCGCCGCAGATCCCGGGTGGTCTTGGGCTTGTGGTCGACGGCCGTGTAGACGGCGCCCCGGTGGACGGCGAACGTCACGGGGACGAGATGCGGGCGGGCGTCCTCCCCCACGGTCGCGAGGCGCGCGACCGGCACGGTGGTCAGCAGGCGGCGCGCCTCGTCCGGCGCAAGCTTGGGCACCCCCTCAGCCTGCCATGCCGCTCCCCCGGGCGGGGTAGGGCGATCGCCCCGCGGCGGGAGGCCCTGCGGCGGTGGCGCGGAGAGGCTCGTCCCAGCGACGGGCTCATCAGCGGATGGTCCGGCTGGACGGTCGCGGCGTGCGGGATCGGCGCGTTCGCCGCCTACGGCGTGGCGCTGGGCGCCGCGGCGTGGTCGTACCAGCGGCGGACCCGGCCGGTGTGCGTCAGTCCTGGAAGTCCGGGGGACGGTGCTCGCGGCGCGCCTTGATCGCCTCTTCGAAGTTGTGGGTGGTGAGGCGGACGAACAGCTGGGCGAGCCCCTCCTGCCCCATATGGGCGTCCAGGCTCGCGGCGTCCAGGCTCGACCACAGCATCCGCTTCGTCAGCTCGGTGCCGGGGCGGCTGAACCCGGCGATCCGCTCGGCCAGCTCGTAGCAGGCGTCCAGGAGCTCGTCCCCGGGGACGACGCGGGACAGCAGGCCGATCCGCTCGGCCTCGGCGGCCTCCACGTCGCGCCCGGACAGCATCAGCTCGAACGCGCGGGACGCGCCGATCGCGCGCGGAAGCAGGTAGCTGAGGCCGAGCTCGCTCGCGGTCAGCCCGTTGTTGATCCCGGCCGCGCGGAACAGGGCCGTCTCCGCGCCCAGCCGGATGTCGGCGGCGAGCGACAGGCACAGGCCGCCGCCGATCGCCGGGCCGTTGACCGCCGCGATGACCGGCTGGTGGACGCGCCGCATCGCCCGCACCACGTCGTCCAGCAGCTCCATCGAGCGCAGCGCGATCGTCGGGAGCGTCAGCCCGTCGATGCCCGGGATGCTCCCCGGGTTCTCCAGGTCGGCCCCCGAGCAGAACCCCCGCCCGGCGCCGGTGATGACGACGACGCGGGTGCCGTTGTCGCGGCCGACCTCCTCCAACGCCTCCCGGAAGGGGACCATCACGTCGAACGCCATCGCGTTCATGCGCTCGGGCCGGTTGAGGGTGATGAGGGTGACGTTCGGGCGCGGCCTGTCGACCAGGACGAAGGGCAAGGCGGGCCTCCCAGAGTGACCTAACAAGCGTTAGGTTACACGCGGGGGAAGTCGGGCGGCGCGAGCCCCCGCTCGACCACCTTCGCCAGCTCCTCCTCCGTCAGGACGCGCGGCTCCCCGATCGTCCTGGCGCGGACGTAGACGCCGCAGAGCCACTCCAGGAGGCGCGCGTTCTCGTACGCCTCCTCCAGGTCGCGGCCGATCGTGACGCCCCCGTGGTTGGCCATCAGCGCGGCGCGCTTGCCGCCCGCCATGGCCGTCCGGACGTTCTCGGCCAGTTCGGGCGTCCCGTAGGTGGCGTACTCGGCGACCTTCACCACGCCGCCGAGCAGGAGCGTGTTGTAGTGGATCGGCGGCAGCTCGGACATGGTCGTCGCCACCACGGCTCCGTAGGTGGAGTGCGTGTGCACGATGGCGGCGGCCGGGGTCGCCTCGTAGAGGGCGAGATGCATGGGCGTCTCGGACGACGGCGCCTTGTCCCCGTCGACCCATCGGCCCGCGACGTCCACGACCGGGCAGTCGGCCGGCTCCATCCGGTCGAGCATCATCCCGCCCGGCGTGACCGCGACCAGATCGCCCGACCGGACGCTGACGTTGCCCGACGCGCCCGTCACCAGCCCGGTCCCCGCCAGCCGCCGGCCGATCCCGCACAGCGCGTCCCGCTCGTCCCTCAACAACATGCGAATACCTCTCACGTTCTGTGGCCTGCACCGCGTACGCTACGGCCCTGACGATCACAAGGGGGCCGGCCATGACCGTCGTCACTCTCGGCGCGCACGTCCTGGACGTGCTCGCCCGCCCGGTGGAGGGCATCCCGGACGGTCAGGACACCGTCGTCGTCGAGCAGATCCGGGTGACCGCGGCGGGCGCCGCCGCGGGGACCGCCGTCGCCCTGGCCCGCCTCGGCAACAAGGTCGTCTCGGTCGGCGCGATCGGCGACGACGACCTCGGCGACCTGCTGGTCACGATCATGACGCGCGAGGGCGTGGACGTGCGCGGGCTCGTCCGGCGGGCCGCCGACCAGACCAGCGCGTCGATCCTGCCGATCCGGCCGGACGGCGGGCGGCCGAGCTTCCACGTCCCCGGCGCGAACCTGACCCTCACCGCGGACGCGGTCGGGCCGGGACTGCTGGCCGCGGCGAGCGCCGTGCACCTCGGCGGCCCCGACGTCACGTTCGGCCTCAACGACCCGGCCTTCTTCGCCGTGCTCGCCGCGGCCCGTGAGGCCGGCACCGTCGTGACGATGGACCTGCTGTCCAACATGCCCGACCTGCTGGACGGCGCCGCCGCGTTCCTCCCCCACGTCGACCACTTCCTGCCGAACGGGGAGCAGGCCGCCCTCATGACCGGAGAGGACGACCCGGAGAGGGCCGCCGCCGCGCTGCTCGCACGCGGGCCGGGCACGGTCGTCGTCACGCTCGGCGGGGACGGCAGCCTCGTCGCCACCGCCGAGGGCGTGCACCGGCTGCCGGCGCTGCCCGCCGAGGTGGTCGACACGACCGGCTGCGGCGACGCGTACTGCGCGGGGTTCATCACCGGCCTCACGCACGGCGAGGACGTCCTGGAGGCCGCGCGCTGGGGCACCGCCGCGGCGGCCACCGTCGCCCAGGGGCTCGGCTCCGACGCCGGCCTCACCGACCTGGACGCCGTCCTCGCCCTGCTGGACTGACACGGAACCGAAGCGACACGGGCGGCCAGAGCAGTGACATGGGCGCTCGAAGCGGCGCCACGGGCGCTCGAAGCGGCGCCACGGGCGCTCAGAGCGGCGCCGCGCCGCGGGCGCGGTGCAGGACGGCGTCCGCGGCCCCGGCGAGCTGCTCCAGCCGGAACACCTCCGTCCGGTGGAACGGCGGCGCGCCCGTCCGGGCGACCACCAGCGCGACCCCGCCCGAGGCGAGCGGGCAGACCGCGAAGCGCGTGCCGTCCTGCGCCGTGAACGCGCGCGGCCGCAGCGGCCGCAGCTCCGGCAGGCCGGCGCCCGGCTCGCCGCCGGCGCTGGCGTGCACCAGGACCGCCTCGTCCTCCCCCTTCAGCTCGGCGAGGCCCGCCCAGTCGGCGCTCAGGACGGCCGGGACCGCGTCGGCGAGGATCTCCAGGCCGCGCTCCGGGACGGCGGCGACCTGACCGATCACGGCCGCGTCGGGGAAGGCGCCCTGCGGCTCGGCGGTCGGCCAGATCCCGACGACCTCCACCCCCGGCACCGTGCCGAGCCCCGCGGCCAGCCGCTCGGAGTCGGCCCCCGCGGGCCACACGACGGTGAAGTCGTCCATCGCCCGGCCGTTGTCGCGCTCCAGCACCGCCATCTGGACGACGTCCGCCCCCGCCGCGCCCAGGGTGCGCGCGACCTGCCCCAGCGAACCGGGACGGTCCGGCAGCCGCACCCTTATCCGCAGCAACATCGGCCACCTCCAGTCTCCGTGCGAGGCCCCCAGCTTCGGCGACACCCGTTTCCCCCGTGTTACCCAGACGTGTCGTCCCAAGAAAGCGGCACGGAAAGTCGGTGCTGGAACGGCGGGCGCGGGTCAAACTAGAGTCCGGTGGAGGTCATCGGTTGGCCTGACGTCTCCTGCCGTCCAGCATTAAGGTGACTCTACGTGTCGAGGGACGGGGAACCCCCAGTCAGTGAAGCCTCCGGTACCGGGCCCGAGCCGGCGCGCCCCGGGGACGCCGGGGACGCCGGCGCGATGCTGCACGCCGAGGTGAGGGACGCCCTCGCCGGGCTCACCGCCCGCCTCGACCGCGAGCGGGAGCGCGCGGAGCACCGCGAGGCCGTCATCGACCGGCTGCACGAGGAGAACCAGCGGCTGCGGCGCGGGGAGCTGCAGGCGATGCTGGAGCCCGTCCGCGCGGCGCTGTACCGGCTGCACGACCAGGCGCGCCGCGAGTCCGACCGGCTCCGCGCACCCGATCTCACCGAGGCGCCCGACCCGCGGCGGACGGCGGTGCTGCTGGCGGCGTTGGCCGACGACGTCTCCGACGCGCTCGCGCGGCTCGGCGTCGAGCGGTTCACCGTCGAGCCGGGCGCCCCCTACGACGCGTCCCGGCACCGTCCGGTCGCGGTCACGCCGGTCGACGACCCCGTGGCGGACGGCACCGTCACGGCCGTGCAGTCCGACGGGTTCGAGCAGAGCGGGAAGGTGCTGCGCAAGGCGGCGGTCAGCGTCGGCAGGCTCGCCGAGCCGGCGGCCGCCGGCGAGGCGGCGCACAACGGACAGACGACGAACAGCGGGTGAGGGACATGGCCGTCTACGGGATCGACCTGGGAACGACGTACTCCTGCATTGCCTCCATCGACGATGTGGGCCGGCCCGCGGTCCAGCGGAACCTGGAGGGCACCGACACCACTCCGTCCGTCGTGTTCTTCGAGAGCGGCGAGAACGTCGTCGTCGGCCAGACCGCGAAGGACACCGCGGTCCTGGAGCCCGACAACGTCGTCAGCCTGATCAAACGGGACATGGGCCGGGACGTCACGCGCCCCGTCCACGGGATCGACTTCACGCCCGAGGAGGTGTCGGCGTTCATCCTGCTGAAGCTGGCGACGGACGCGCGCACCACGACGGGCGAGGAGGCCCGCGACGTGGTCATCACCGTCCCGGCCTACTTCGGCGTGGCCGAGCGCGACGCGACCCGCAAGGCGGGCCGCATCGCGGGGCTGAACGTCATCGACATCGTGTCCGAGCCGATCGCCGCCGCGATCACCTACGGCGTCCTCAACCCCGAGAGCGACCGCACGATCCTGGTGTACGACCTCGGCGGCGGGACGTTCGACACCACGGTCATCGCGCTGCGCGAGGGCCACATCGAGGTGGTGTGCACCGACGGCGACCACGAGCTCGGCGGCGCCGACTGGGACGCCCGGCTCGTGGAGCACCTGGCCGAGCGGTTCCGCGCCGAGCACCCGGGCGCCGGCGACCCGCTGGACGACCGGCAGACCGAGCAGCAGCTGCGCCGCGACGCCGAGGACGCCAAGAAGGCCCTCACCACCCGCACGTCCCACACCGTCCGGGTGATGCACGGCGGGCGGGTCGCCTCGGTCGAGGTGACGCGGGAGAAGCTGGAGGAGCTGACCAAGGACCTCCTCGACCGCACCGTCGAGATCACCGGCCGGACGCTGGCGACCGCCGCCGAGAAGGGCGTGGAGGACTACGACGACCTCGTGCTCGTCGGCGGCTCGACGAAGATGCCGGTCGTCGCGGCGCGGCTGCACACCGAGCTCGGCCTCGCCCCCCGCCTCCAGGACCCCGACCTCGCGGTCGCCAAGGGCGCCGCCCTGTACGCGTTCGAGGAGACCTACCGGCGGCTCGTCCGGGAGGGCGCCGCCGAGCGCGCCGAGGAGATGGCGACCCGGGCCGGCCTGTCGGCCGAGCAGCAGCGGCAGATCGCCGGGCGGCAGATCAGGACGGTCGCCTCGCACGCGTTCGGGATCGTGGTCGTCGACCGGGAGACCGGGGCCGAGAGCGTCGCGCACCTCGTGCACGCCAACGACGAGCTGCCCGCCGCCAAGACCGAGGACTTCTTCACCGTCTACGACGACCAGTCCTCGGCCGACATCCGGGTGATGGAGCAGGCCGGCGTCGTGGAGTCCGCCGACCTGATCGACAACACCGAGATCGCGACCGGGGAGATCCGCGTCCCGCCGGGCAAGAAGGCCGGCTGGCCGATCGGGGTGACGTTCGCGCTCGACTCCTCCGGCCTGCTGAACGTCACGGCGATGGAGAAGGAGACCGGCGAGCGGCTGGAGCTGAAGGTGGACGTCGGCGGCATGTCGGAGGAGGAGGTCGAGCGCTCCCGCAAGGCCCTCTCCCGGGTCCAGGTCAGCTGAGCGGGCCGCGGATCCCCTGGAGGCGCCCGTGGCGTTCGACGAGGACTACCGGCGGGAGGTGCTGGAACCCGCGCGGGCGGCGGGCGACCGGCCCCCCGAGGACCTGCGCGTCCGGTACGCGCTGGAGGGTCCGCTGGAGGCGGCGGCCGTCACGGCGCGGGTCAGGCAGGTCCGGCAGTGCTGGCGGCGGGCGCGCGGGCAGCTGAAGTACCGCAAGCTCATCGACCGGCTGGAGGCCGAGCACCGCGAGCTGGCGCCGCTGTTCTCCGCCGCCGGGCGCGGCGACCCGCGCCCGCTGGAGGCACGGTTGCGCGGCGGCCGCGAGCGCGCCGAGCGCCGCCTCGGCGAGGCCCGGGCCCGCCTCGCGGACGCGGCCGGGACGCTGCGGATGGCCACGCCCGCGGAGGTCGAGGCCATCGCCCGCACCACCGGGGTGCGGGGCGCCGAGCTGGCGGGCCTCGCCGCCGCCGACGGCGTCGAGATCCGCGAGCCCGACCCGCTGCCGTCCGCCGCGCCCTATCCCGCGTACCGGAAGGTGCGCGAGTCGCTGGAGATCCTCGGCAGGCGCCACCTCGCCGACTTCCTTTTCGGCGCCGGCCTCACCGGCCCGATCCGCGTCCTGGACGGCTTCGCCGTTCCGGGCGGCGGCCCGCGCCCGGACGCGGACGCGGTCGCGGCGGCCGGAGCCGAGTGGGCGCGCCGCAGCCGCGACACCACCACCACGCACGCCGACACCGTGCTGGCCGCGCTGCGCTCGGGCGCCGACCTGCCCGGGCTGCTGCTGTTCGACATCGCCGACCGGCTCCGCGAGCGCCTGCGGCAGCGGGCGTCCGAGCGCGCCCTGCTCCGGTACGCCGCCGAGGAGCTGGGCGTCGAGCAGGGCGACGCCCGCCGCCTGGTGTTCGCCGTCGTGCGCGAGACCGACCCGGGCGGCGGCCTCGCGGGGCGGCTCCGGGCGCTGCTGGACGCCGGCGACGTGCACGCGGCGGCCGCGCTGGCCGACGCCGCGCGGGTCCCGCACCCCTCCCCCGGCGCCGAGCCGCCCGAGGAGGAGGTGCTCGCCGCCGAGGCCCGGCACCGCCTCGGCACCGCGCTGCGCCTGCGCGAGGCCGCGGCCGGCGAGCCCGACCCGGACCGCGCCCACCGCCTGCTCGCCGACGCGCTGCGCCTCGTCCGGGACCTGCCGGGCGCCGCCGCCCACCAGCGGCGCCTGCCGCCGCGCCCGGTGCCGGCGGTGCACCTCGACGTGGACGGCGCGTCGGTGCGCCTGTCCTTCGAGGATTCGCCGTCCACCGGGGGCGAGGTGACCTACCACGTCGTGCGGCGGGAGGGCAGGGCACCGCGCGACGCGCGGGACGGCACGGCCGTCGGCGGGGCGCTGGACACCCGCCCCCCGGTCAACGTGCCGCTGTACTACGGGGTGGCCGCGGTGCGCGGCGAGGCCGCCGCGGCGCCCGCGGTGGCCGGGCCGGTGGTCGTGCGGCCCGAGCCGGGCGAGGTCGAGCTGACCGCCGGGGACGGGCAGGTCACGGGACGCTGGCGGTGCCCGGCGGAGGCGGTGCGGGTCGTCGTGGCGCGGGAGGGGCGGACCGTCGCGGCGGGCCGGGACGGGTTCCGGGAACGCGTCCCGAACGGGCGGACGCACCACTACCGCATCGCCGCCGTCTACCTCGACGCGTCCGGGCGCGAGGTCGTGACGGACGGGGTGCGGGCGTCGGCCACGCCGAGCGCGCCGCCCGAGCCGGTGTTCGAGCTGACCGCCGAGACCGACGCGTCCGACCCGGGGCTGGTGCGGGCACGGTTCGCGCCGCCCGCGCACGGGACGGTGGAGCTGGTGCTCTGCAAGGGCCCGCCGCCGTGGCCGCGCAGCGCGCTCGTCCCGCTGGAGGAGGTCCGGCGGGAGACGCGGCGGCTGGCGTGCGCGCAGGAGGAGGGCGGGCTCGCGGCGCGGCCGGGCGGCGGGGGGTGGCTGCTCGCGGTGACGGTCGCGGAGGGCACGGCCGCGATCGGCGCCTACCACCGGCACGTGAACCTGCCGCCGCCGCGCCGGCTGGTCGCCGAGCGGCGCGGCGCGTACGTGCACGTCGGGTTCGACTGGCCGCCGGACGTCGCGGAGGTCGAGGTCGCCTACCGGATCGGGCGGGACGCCGGAACGGAGGCCGCGCCGTCCGGTGACTCCGCGCACGTCCCGGTCCGGGCCGCGCAGAGCGTCACCCGGGCCGCATACGACACCCAGGGCGGGATCCGGCTGCCCGTCCCCGAGGACGCGCCCGTCGCGCTGTCCGTGGCCGCGGCCGGGACGGTGGGCGGCGCGCGGATGACGGGCCCGCCGGCGACGGCGGAGGTCGCGGCGCGCACGATCGTCCGTTACGACGTGCTGCGGTCGGGCCCGCCGTGGCGGCGGACGCTGACCCTCCGGCTCACCTCCTCCCGCCCGCTGCGGGTGGCGCGGCTGGCGCTGGTGCTGCGCGCCGGGCGGGTCATGCCGCAGCGCGCCGCCGACGGCGAGACCCTCGGCGCGTGGGACCGGGTGCCCGTGCCGGGCGAGCTGTCGCTCGGCGCGCCGTCCGCGTCCGGGCCGTACTGGCTGCGCTGCTTCGCCGACGACGACGCCGTCGAGCTGAGCGATCCCCCCGTCCGCCGACTCCAGGTCCCCTGATGACGAGACCCCTGGCCCGGGTGGGAATCCCCGGCGCGCCGTCCCGGCAGGGCATCACCTGCCCCTACTGCTTCGCCTCCGTCGCGCCGCAGCGGATCCTGTTCCGGTGCCGGGGGCAGTCCGGGCGGCGGCAGGGCTGCATCCCCGTCATGGACGAGCGGCTGGCCGAGTACACCGGGTCGGCGGCGGGGGCGTCGCTGCCGCCGGTGTTCGCCGCGCACGGGCGCAGGGGCCGGGCCGACTGCCCCGGGTGCGGGCTGCCGACCGGGAACCGCGCCTGCCCCGAGTGCCACAACCCGCTGCCGTCGGCGTACTGCGACTCCCCCGGCCGGATCGTCGCGCTCGTCGGGGCGAAGAACGCCGGGAAGAGCACCTACATCGCGGTGCTGCTGCACGAGCTGATGAACCGGGTCGGGACCGAGCTGGACGCGTCGCTGGTCGCGTGCGACGACCGGACGATCGAGCGCTACAAGCGCGACTTCGCCCGGCCGTTGCTGGAGGAGCGGCGGCTGCTGCCGACGACGCCGAGCGCCGCGACCGGCCCGCGCGAGCCGCTGGTGTACCTGCTCACCAGGACCCGGACGCGGAAGGGCCGCTTCACCCGGCCCCGCAACGACTCGCTGGCGCTGGTGCTGTTCGACACGGCGGGCGAGGACCTGCGCAGCCGCGAGGCCACCGGCCTGCACCTGCGGTACCTGGAGGCCGCCGACGCGATCATCTTCCTGGTCGACCCGCTGGAGCTGCCCGGCGCGCGGCCGGGCGTGCTGGACGCGGTGCCGGGCCCGCGCGCGGGCGACGATCCGGGCGGGGACGATCCGGGCGGAGGCGATCCGGGCGGGGAGCCGCTGGACGTCATCGCGCGCGTCACCGAGGCGCTGCGGCTGCGGCACGGCACCCGTCCGGGCGAGCCGCTGCCCGTCCCGGTCGCGGTCGCGCTCACCAAGATCGACGTGCTGCGGCCGGGGCTGCTGCGCCAGTCGGCGCTGCACCGGTCGCGGTCCGGGCAGGGCGTCCTCGACCTCGACGACAGGGACGCGGTGAACGAGCAGGTCCGCGCGCTCCTGCACGACTGGCAGGCCGGGCGGCTCGACACCTACCTCGGGCAGCAGTACGCCGACCACGCGCTGTTCGGCCTGTCGGCGCTCGGCGGCGTCCCGGAGGAGGGGCGCGTCGGCGCGGGCGGCGTCCGGCCGTACCGGGCGGAGGATCCGCTGCTGTGGCTGCTGTACCGGTTCGGGATGCTCGACGGCGTCCGCCCGGGAGGGGCGTAGCGGTGGCCTGGCAGCTGCACTACACCTCCGCACGGAGCGGCCCCACCGGCCGGGCCGGGTTCCAGTTCGTCGCCGAGACGCCCGGCCTGCCGGAGGGGACGCGGGCCGCGGTCACGCCCTACCTGTCCTACCGCCCGCCGCCGGACGCGCCGCTGTCGCCGGGCGACGCCGAGCTGGACCTGTTCCCCGTCTCGCTGCTGTACGACGAGGTGGACGGCCGGCCCCTGCTGCTGCGCTGCCGCTACCTCGGCCGCGACTACTCGGGCCGCTACGGCAACTTCTTCGCGCACGCGGTGGTCGCCGAGCCCGAGGAGCTGGAGGGGCTGCGGCCCGCCGAGCTGTGGCAGGCCGCGCACTGGACGCCGCTGCCCGCGCCCGGGGCCGTCCTCGCACCGCTGGAGGAGCTGACGCCGGGATCCGCGCTCGATCCGGAGGCCCTCGCCGGTTGGCTCGCCGCCGCCGGGCCCGGCGACCCGTACGCGCTGCTCGCCCATCTGGTGGACGCCGTCGCGGGCGTGCTCGGGCGGGGCCACGGGCGGGTCGTCCTCGTCGCCGACGACGTGGAGGCGATCGCCCGCTGGATCGCGGTCGTGTCGTACTCGCTGCCGGTCGCGGCGGCGGCCCGGCTGTCGTTCGTCACCTACACCGCCGACCCGGACGGCACCGCGCAGCGCCTGGTCGGCACGACGCCCGCCGTCTGGGCCACCGCCCAGAACCACGCCTCGCACGCGTCCGCGTTCGACCTTCGCCGCGGCGTCCCGGACGGCCGGGCCGGCCGCTTCGCCGAGACCGTCGCCCGCTGCTGGCGCACCCGCGACTTCGGCGGCCTGGACGCCCTCGCCGAGCTGGCGCCGCCGGACGACCCCGCACGGGAGGGCGCCGCCGCGCTGCTGGCGCTGTGCCGGGGCGGCGCCGGCGTCACGCCGGACGAGGAGGGCGCGGCGGCGGAGCTGCTGGCTCGGCGCGGGACCGCCGTCCCCGCCTGGGTGTGGCGCGACCTGGCGCCGGGCGTCCCGTCCATGGGCCTCGATCTCGCGCTCACCGTGCAGGACCGGGCGCGGGCGGCCGGCGCGGCGGACCTCGCCCCCCGGTGCGCGCTCCGCGTCGGCGAGCTGGTGTCCGGGAGGCTCGCCGGGGCGTCCCGCCTGGCGGAGGTCGCGGAGGCGGCCCGCGTGGCGGAGCGGGCCGGCGTCCCGGTCGGCCCTCGCGAGGTGGCGGCGTCGGCGGCGCGCTGCGTCCGGCGCGGTCCCGCCGGGCTGGAGGGCGCGCTCGCCGCCTGCCCGGCCGGGCTTCGGGGCGCGCTGCTGGACGGGGTCGTCGCCGGGCTCGCCGGATCCAGGGACCGGGCGGACGCCCTCACCCCCGAGACCTGCGACCTGCTCTACGAGCACGCCGGGCGGCTGCGCGCAGCCCCCGTGGTCGCGGTCGCCGTGCTGGCATCGGTCGGGCGGAGGCGTCCCGCCCGCCGTATCGCGGTGACGGGCGAGCTGCTGCGCCTGGACGGCGGTGACACCCTCGACGTCGGCGGGGCGCTCCGGGAGATCTGGCCGGCGCCCCCGTCCGCCGCCGCATGCCTCGACCTGCTGGACGCCCGCGGGCCCGCGCCGCCGCCCCCGGCACTGGCGGAGCTGGCGTCCCGGACCCTCGCGCGGCTCGCGTCCCCCGGCGGCGACGGCCTCGCCGACCCGGCGACCCTGCGGCTCGCCGAGCGGGTACGCGAGCTCATGCCGGACGGGCCCGCCGGACGCGACGCCGCCCTCGTCCAGGCGTACGGGACGGCCATCACCGCGGGACCGCCGCGGGCCGCGCGGGCGCTGGAGCGCCTCGCCGAACCCGGCGGCGCCACCGAGCGCCTCGCCCGGGAGGCGTTCGCCGACGCGGCGCGGCGGCTGTCCCCGCGGCCGCCCGGGTTCCGGGCGGAGCTGCTGGCGGCCGTGCCCGCCCCCGTCAGGGCCCGGCTCGCGGAGCGGTGGACGGCCGAGCTGCCCGGCCGCGTCCGCGCCGGCCGCGCGCCGCTGCGCGGCGGCGAGGTCGAGCGGCGCAACGAGCTGGTCGAGGTGGTGCTGCGGCTGCGCGGGCGCGGCGCGGCCGAGCCGTCCCTGGAGGCGTGGGCGCGGGCGGCGGCCCGGCGGTGGCTCGCGGCCAGGCAGCTCGACTCCCATCTGGCGCGCCGCCCCGAGTTGCGGGCCGAGCTGCGGGCCCTTCTCGCGGAGGGCGCACCGTGAACCCCGTCATCGTGCTGCTGCTGATCGCCGTGTGGGTGGGCGCCATGTGGCTCGGTTTCCTGTACGTGTTCCCCGTGCTGTTCGCCGCGACGCTGGTCGTCGCCGGGGCCGCCGCGCTCGGCGTGTACTGCCTGCACGCGTGCCGGACGCTCGCGCCGTCCACGCTGGAGGGGCCCTCCCCGGTCGCCGAGCCCGCCGTCGCCTACCGGCACTACCTGCTCGGGCAGGTGTGGCGCGACTGGTGGACGATCAGCCGCACGGTCGTCCCGCAGGTGTACCGGACGGCCCGGAGCGTCGTGCTGAGCCTGACGCGGACGCTTCTCGGCGGTCCGTGGGGGTTCTTCGTCTTCCCGGTCTGGCTGGCGCTGTGCGCGGGCATCGTCGCCGCCGCCGCTCCCGCGTCGGTGTTCGTCCTCGCGCTGACGGTCCTGTACGGGCTGGTCGCCGCGGTCGGGCTGGCGGTGTGGCTGGCGTGCGTGCTGGTCCTGGCGGCGGTCGAACGCGTCTTCATGGGGTACGGCCGCATCCTGCAGACGTGCCCGCACCCCTTCTGCTACGAGCGGATCGGGCTGCCGGAGTACGCGTGCCCGGGCTGCGGCGCGCGGCACCGGCGCCTCTCGCCGGGGGCGGGCGGCGCGTTCCGGCACGTGTGCCGCTGCGGGGCTCGGCTTCCCACGACCGTCCCGCTCGGGCGGTTCCGCCTGGCCGCGTACTGCCCGCACTGCGGCGGGCGGCTGCCCGAGCGCATCGGGCGCGTCCGCGTGGAGCCCCTGCCGTTCGTGGGCGGACCGGCCGCCGGCAAGACCACCTTCATGGTCCTCGGCATCCGGGCCCTGCACGCGCGGGCCCGCGCCGTGCACGGGCGGCTGTCGTTCGTCGAGCAGCGGCACGCGCAGGCGTACGCGGGCGCGATACGCGAGTTCCAGCGCGGCGGGCGCCTCGCCAAGACCGGCCCCGAACTTCCCCAGGCCACCATGGTGGACGTGGAACTGCCCGGCCGCGTGCGGCGCATCCTCTACCTGTTCGACCCCGCGGGCGAGCACTACACGGGCGCGACGGAGGTCGAGTCGCTGCGTTACCTGGACCACGGCGAGGCGCTGCTGTTCGTCGTGGACCCGTTCGCGCTCCCCCAGCTCCGCCGGTCGCTGACCGGGGACGAGAGGGAGTTCGTCGACGAGGCCGCCGCCTCGTCGGAGGAGGACCCGGCCGACACCCTCCAGCGGGTGCTGAACGAACTGCGCTCGCGTCCCGACCAGGGGCGGCAGAAGCGCGTCGCCGTCGTCGTCACCAAGACGGACCTGCTGCTGCGCACGGAGATCGGCCGCAGCCTGGATCCCGACGCCGACCCGCGAGAATGGCTCGACCGCGTCGGGCTCGGCAACACCGTGCGCACGCTCGACCAGGTCGCCGCCCAGGTGCGGTACTTCGCCTCCGGCCTCGGCACCGAGCCCGCCGCCGTCGCCGACCTGCTCGGCTGGGTGACCGGACTGCCCGCGGCGAGTGCGCAGGACGGCGCCCGCGCGCCCGCCGACGTCCCGCCGGAGCCCCCGGGAACGGCGCCGCTGCGCGCCCCGTGGCCGGTGCGCGGCCGTGACGCCGGCCGCGTACCCGCCGGATACCAGGTGGGGCGCTGGGCCGTGCTCGCCGGCGTGTCGGTCCTGACCGTCGCCACCATCGCGGGCGCGCTCGTCGCGGCGGCCGAGCGCCTCCCCTTCTGATCGGCTGCCCGCGCTTGAGGCCGCGTCCCGCCCGGCGCCGTCAGGCCGTGGGCCGGTCCAGGGCGTCGAGGATGAACCCGGCGACCTCGTCGGCGAGCCGGGCGGCGGGCTTCGGGCCGTTCGCGCGGTACCAGGCCGGCATCTGGTTGACCATGCCGAGGGCGACGATGGTGATCGTCTCGGCGGGGGTCCCGGCGGCGAACACGCCGTCCCGCTGGCCCTGCTCGATGAGGCCCCGGAACGTCACGTGGTAGCGGCGGCGGTCGGCGCGGACCGAGCGCATCCGGGCGTGGTCCAGCCGGTGCATCTCGCGGGCGAACACCTTCGCCTCGTCGATGTGCTCGGCGGTGCTGCGGATCAGCCCGGTCAGCACCGCGTGGACGGCCTCGCGCGGCGGCAGTCCGCGCGCCAGCACCGCGCCGAGGTCGGCGAGCTGGCGGGCGATCAGCGAGTGGTAGATCTCGTAGAGCAGGTCGTCCTTGGAGTCGAAGTAGTGGTACAGCGCGCCCTTGGTGACCTCGGCGGCCTCCACGACACTCTGCACGGGCGTCTGGTCGAAGCCGCGCTCGGCGAACAGCCGCAGCGCCGCCTCCAGGATCCGCCGCTCGACCGCGCTCTGCCGGACGGGCGCCGTGGACTCCGGCACCGGGCCGGGCGCCGACTCGGCATGCGTCACCTGGGCACCTCCCTCGCGCGCCGCATTGACTCCGGTGTGCCCCGCGCCCTAGCTTGCCAGAAACCGACCGGTCGGTATGCCCCCCCGCAGAGCCAGTATCGCACCCGCAGCAGCACCGCGCACCGCAGGAGAACCGATGCCCGCAGTTGAGACCGTCCGCGGCCCCGTCGACGCCGCCGCCCTCGGGCGCACGCTGATGCACGAGCACGTCTTCGTGCTCGGCGCCGAGAACGTCCAGAACTACGGCGCGGGCGACTGGTGGGACGAGGAGGAGAAGGTCGCCGACGCGGTCGGCAAGCTGCGCGAGCTGGCCGGGCTCGGCGTCACCACCATCGCCGACCCCACGGTGTGGGGGCTCGGCCGCTACCTCCCGCGGATCCAGCGGGTCAACGAGCAGGTGCCGGAGCTCAACATCCTCGTGGCGACGGGCATCTACACCTACAACGACCTGCCGTTCCAGTTCCACCACCGGGGTCCCGGCACGCTGGTGGACGAGGGCCCCGACCCCATGATCGCCGACTTCACCCGCGACCTGACCGAGGGCATCGCCGGGACGGGGGTCCGGGCCGCCTTCCTCAAGTGCGCCGTGGACGCCCCCGGCCTCACGCCCGGCGTCGAGCGGGTGCTGCGGGCCGTCGCCGCGACGCACCGGGAGACGGGCGCGCCGGTCACCGTGCACACCGAGAGCTCGATCCACGCGGGCCGGACGGTCGTGGACCTGCTGGGCGAGGAGGGCGTGGACCTCGCCAAGGTCGTGGTGGGGCACGCGGGCGACAGCAACGACCTGGACTACCTGATGGGGCTGGCCGACACCGGCGCGATCCTCGGCATGGACCGCTTCGGCCTCGACATCATCAACTCGACCGCGGAGCGCGTCGCGACCGTGGCGGCCCTGTGCGAGCGGGGCTACGCCGACCGGATGGTCCTCAGCCACGACGCGTCCTGCTTCATCGACTGGTTCGGCCCCGACCCCGCGACGGTGCCCGCGCTGCAGCCGAACTGGAACTACCGGCACATCAGCGAGGACGTCCTGCCCGCCCTGCGCGCCGCCGGCGTCTCCGACGCGCGGATCGACCAGATGCTCGTGGAGAACCCCCGCCGCTACTTCACCCGCTGAGCCCAGGCCGGCGTTCGCGCGGCGGAGTCCCCCTTACTTCGGACTAATCCCCCGGAATCGGGAATCATGGGAGGAACCTGCGGGAGGAGGCATCCAGGTGAGCGAGGACTCCGGGCGCCGCCGCGCCCGCGCCGCGGTCCCGTTGCTGCTGGTGGCGCTCCTGGCCCTCCTCGCCCCCGGCTGCCGGGTCGTGGAGAGCGGCACCCCCCAGGACGTCCCGCCCTCCGTCACCGCCCCCCGGCACAAGCACGCCAAGCCCAGCGGGCGCCGGCCGGGCGTGGTCAACATCGAGACCGAGCAGACGCTGAACGGCACCCGCGCCGCCGGCACGGGCATCGTGCTCACGGCGTCCGGCCTCGTGCTGACCAACAACCACGTCATCCAGGGCGCCACCGCGATCAAGGGGACGGACGTCGACAACCGCCGCGGCTACACCGCGGAGGTCGTGGGCTACGACCGGGCGGGCGACATCGCGGTGATCCGGCTGGCCGGCGCGGCCCGGCTGAAGGCCGCGGCGTTCGCCTCCGCGGGCGGCGTCGCGGTCGGCGACACGGTCACCGCCGTCGGCAACGCGGGCGGCAAGGGCGGCACGCCCACGGTCGTCACCGGCAAGGTCACCGCACTGGAGCAGTCGGTCACCGCGCGCGACGACAGCAACGGCACCTCCGAGCGGCTCACCGGGCTGATCGAGACGAACGCGCCGATCCGGCCGGGCGACTCCGGCGGACCGCTGCTCGACACCTCCGGCAAGGTCATCGGCATCAACACCGCGGCGTCCGCTGGGTTCTCGGTGAAGGGCGCCGAGAAGCGCAAGGACCACCGGGGCTACGCCGTCCCGTCCGACCGGGCGCTGGAGATCGCGCGGCAGATCCAGCGCGGCGAGGCGTCCTCGACCGTGCACATCGGCCGCACCGCGATGCTCGGCGTCAAGGTCCGCCCGAACGGCCGCTCCCCCGGCGCGCTGGTCGCCGAGCTCGTGCCGGGCTCCCCCGCCGAGGCCGCCGGGGTCCCCGTCGGCGGCGTCATCGTCGCCTTCGGCGACGCAGCGGTCGACACACCGGCCGCCCTCACGACCCTGATGCTGACCCGCCATCCGGGCGACGCCGTCCGGATCGAGTGGACGACGAGCCAGGGCGACCGCAGGGCGGGCACCGTCCACCTGACGGAGGGCCCGCCCCAGTAGCGCGCCGAACCGGCGCCGCGTGCGACAGTGGGGATGTCGGCCGACCACGAGGATGTGTTCTATGACGCGCAAGGCGCCCGCCGGTGACTCCGACGACGCCGATCTGGAGGTCTCGGAACCGAAGACCTGGGCGGCGGGCGTTCCCGGGGTGACGGCCGCGCTGCGCCACTCCTACGCGCAGATGGGCGTGCGGCGGACGGCGCTGACGCTGCTGCGCGTCAACCAGAAGCAGGGGTTCGACTGCCCGGGGTGCGCCTGGCCGGAGGGCGACCACCGGCACGCCGCCGAGTTCTGCGAGAACGGCGCGAAGGCCGTCGCGGAGGAGGCCACGGCGCGGCGCGTCACCCGGGAGTTCTTCGCCGAGCACGGCGTCGAGGAGCTGGCCGCGCGGTCCGACCACTGGCTCGGGCAGCAGGGGCGGCTGACCGAGCCGATGGTGAAGCGCGCCGGGTCCGGGCACTACGAGCCGGTGTCGTGGGACGAGGCGTTCGGCCTGCTGGCGTCCGAGCTGAACGCCCTGGACTCCCCGGACGAGGCCGTCTTCTACACCTCCGGGCGGACGAGCAACGAGGCCGCGTTCGCCTACCAGCTGTTCGCGCGGGCGTTCGGCACGAACAACATGCCCGACTGCAGCAACATGTGCCACGAGTCGTCCGGGTCCGCGCTGAGCGAGACGATCGGCATCGGCAAGGGCTCGGTGCTGCTGGAGGACCTCTACCGGGCCGACCTCGTCTTCGTCGTCGGCCAGAACCCGGGGACCAACCACCCGCGGATGCTGTCGGCGCTGGAGCGGGCGAAGAAGGAGGGTGCCCGCGTCATCGCGGTCAACCCGCTGCCCGAGGCGGGGCTGATGCGGTTCAAGAACCCGCAGCGCGCCTCCGGGATGGCCGGGCGGGGCACGGTGCTCGCCGACCGGTTCCTGCAGATCCGGCTGAACGGCGACCTCGCGCTGTTCCAGGCGCTCAACCGGATGCTGCTGGAGTCGGACGCGCCCGGCGCCCTCGACCGGGAGTTCCTCGACGCCCACGCGCACGGCTTCGCGGCGTTCCGGGAGCACGCCCTCGGCCTGGACTGGGACGAGGTGCTGGAGGCGACCGGCCTCACCCGCGAGGAGATCGCCGCGACGCTGGGCGACGTCCTCGCCGCCGAGCGGATCGTCGTCTGCTGGGCGATGGGCCTCACCCAGCACCGCAACTCCGTGCCGACGATCCGCGAGATCGTCAACTTCCTGCTGCTGCGCGGCAACATCGGCCGTCCCGGCGCCGGCGTCTGCCCGGTGCGCGGCCACTCCAACGTGCAGGGCGACCGGACGATGGGCATCTGGGAGCGGCCGAAGCCCGCCTTCCTGGACGCCCTCGCCGCCGAGTTCGGTTTCGAGCCGCCCCGCGAGCACGGCCTGGACACCGTCGGGGCGATCCGCGCCATGCGCGACGGCAGGGCGAAGGTGTTCCTCGGCATGGGCGGCAACTTCGTGCGCGCCACCCCCGACTCGGCCGTGACGGAGGCGGCCCTGCGCGGATGCCGGCTGACCGCGCAGGTGTCGACCAAGCTCAACCGGTCCCACGCGGTGACCGGCGAGGTGGCGCTGATCCTCCCGACGCTCGGCCGCACCGAGCGCGACGTGCGGGAGACGGGGGCGCAGATCGTCTCCGTCGAGGACTCGATGGGCATGGTGCACGCCTCCCGCGGCCGCCTCGCCCCGGCATCGGGGCACCTGCTCTCGGAGGTGTCGATCGTCTGCCGGCTCGCCAGGGCCGCGCTGCCCGGCTCGGGCATCGGCTGGGAGGCGATGGAGCGCGACTACGACGTGATCCGCGACCACGTCTCCCGGGTCGTCCCCGGCTTCGAGGACTTCAACGCCCGGCTCCGCGAGCGGGGCGGCTTCACGCTCCCCCACGCGCCCCGCGACGAGCGCAGGTTCCCGACGGCGACCGGCAAGGCCAACCTCACGGTGAACCGGCTGGAGGTCCTGCGGGTCCCCGAGGGGCGGCTGCTGCTGCAGACCATCCGCAGCCACGACCAGTACAACACCACCATCTACGGCCTGGACGACCGCTACCGGGGCATCAGGGCGGGACGCCGCGTCGTGCTCGTCAACCCCGCCGACCTGGCCCGCCTCGGCATCGCCGACGGCGCGACCGTCGACCTCGTCTCGGAGTGGCCGGACGGCGCCGAGCGCCGCGCCCCCGCCTTCCGCGCCGTCTCCTACCCGACCGCGCCGGGCTGTGCGGCGGCCTACTTCCCGGAGACGAACGTCCTGGTCCCGCTCGACAGCACCGCCGAGATCAGCAACACCCCCACGTCCAAGTCCGTCGTCGTCCGCCTGGAGCCGCCCGGCCCCTGAGCGGGCTCCCCCACGGTCGTGGTGAGGGACCTGGCGTCCTGGGGCGGCGTCAGCGTGAAGCGCCGCAGGCGCCGCAAGGACGAGGCCCCTCAGGACTGATCGGCCAGGCGGTCCAGCCACTCGCCGAGCAGCGCCGCCTCCGAGGCGGTCAGCCCGGTCGGCGGAGCGGACCGCAGTGCCGCCTTCAGCGCCACCGCGCGGGCCGCGAGGGGCGTGTCGGCCGGACCGCCGCCGCCGGTGGTCACGGCGGCGAGGACGGCCTCGCGCGTCCGGACCGAGGCGTCCCGGTCGGCGGCGCCGCCGGACGGGCTCGCGATCAGCGTCAGCGCGACGCCGATCCCGGCGGCGTGGATCATGCGGGCGGCGGTGGCGACCGGGACGCGGAGCCGTCCCGCGCGGGCCGCCGCCTCGACCAGGCCCAGCAGGATGCCGTACGCCTCCTCCACGGCGGCCGCCCGCCGGGGCGTCCCGTACATCAGCGTGTAGAAGGCGGGATGGGTGACGGCGTACTCGATGTGCAGGTCCCAGCCGCGGCGCAGGTCCTCGACCGGGTCGCCGGTGCCGCCCTGCGCCCGCTTGCCCGCCAGGTACTCCTCGAACCCGTGGGCGGCGACGGCGTCGAACAGGCCGCGCTTGTCGCCGAAGTGGTGGTAGAGCGTCGGCGCCCCGACCCCGGCGGCGGTGCACACGGCCCGCGTCGAGACCGGCTCGCCGCCGGCCTCGGTGAGCAGCCGCGCGGCCGCGCGCAGGATGCGGTCGCGGGTGTCGGGATCCTTCTGAGCGGTCACAACAACGATGTTACAAAACTTTCCGAGCAGCGCTATGCAGTGTCGTATAGCGCGAGTACAGTAATCGCTATACCGATGCTACGAAACGGCCGACCGGCCGTCACGACACGAGAGGGGGCGCCGCCATGCGCAGCGCCGTGCTCACCGCCCCGGGCGGGCCGCTGGAGATCGTCGAGCGCGAGGTGCCCCGGCCCGGCCCCGGCGAGATCCTGGTGCGGGTCACCGCCTGCGGGATGTGCTACTCCGAGGTCAACCACCTGCGGGGCCACTACCCGTTCGGAACGTTCCCCGTCGTCCCCGGACACGAGATCAGCGGCGTCGTCGCGGCGCTCGGCGAGGGCGTCGGCTGGCCGGAGGCCGGCACCGCGGTCGGCGCCGCCTGGCTGCACGGGTCCTGCGGCCACTGCGACCAGTGCGCCCGCGGCGACCAGATCCTGTGCACGGGCGCGCCGAAGCAGGTCACCGGCGTCAACCGCGACGGCGGGTACACCGAGTACTTCGTCGGCCGCGCCGGGTTCGTCACCCCGCTGCCGGACGGCCTGGACCCGGTCGCGGGCGCGCCGCTGATGTGCGCCGGCCTCACCGCGTTCAACGGGCTCCGGCAGGCCGGGGCCGTCGCCGGGTCGAAGGTGGCCGTGCTCGGCACCGGCGGCGTCGGGACGATGGCCCAGCGGTTCGCCGCCGCGATGGGGGCCCGCGTCGCCGTGGTGTCGCGGTCGCGCCGCGCCGAGAAGGAGGCCCTCGGCCTCGGCGCCGAACTGTTCGTCGCGACCGGCGAGCAGGACCCGGCCGAGGCTCTGCGGGCGTGGGGCGGCGCCGACCTGGTGGTGAACACCGCGCCCGACACCGCGACGGGGCTCGCCGCGTTCGGCGGCCTGCGCCCGGACGGGACCCTGCTCTACCTCGGCATGGGCGCCGAGAACGTGAGCGTGCCGCCGATGGCCCTGGTCGCCGGCCGGCTGCGCGTGATGGGCGTGCCGTCGGGCTCCCCGCACGACCTGCGCGACACCCTCGCGTTCGCGGTGGCGCACGGGATCGTCCCCGAGGTCGCCCCCGTCACGCTGGACGAGGCCCCGGGCGTCCTCGCCGCGATGGACGAGGGCGCCCACCGGGGCCGCGCGGTCATCACCTTCGCGTGAACCGTGTCCACGGCCGCGCCCGCTCGTAGACGGCGCACGCCGCCACCACCAGGGCGTCGGCGTGCCGTGCGCCGACGACCTGGAGGCCGACGGGCAGGCCGCGGGAGGTGAAGCCGCACGGCAGGCTCGCCGCGGGCTGCTGGGTCATGTTGAACGGGTAGGTGAACGGGGTCCAGCCCGTCCAGCGCGGGGAAGGCGAGCCCGGCGGGGCCTCCAGGCCGGCCTCGAACGCGGCGATCGGCGTCGTCGGGGTGAGCAGCAGGTCGTAGCGCTCGTGGAACAGGCCCATCACCCGGCCGAGCTCCATGCGGCGGGCCGTGGCCGTCAGGTAGTCCAGCGCCGAGTACCGCGCGCCCTGCTCGCAGATCTCCCGCAGGCCCGGGTCGAGCAGCCCGCGCTCCTCGGGCGACAGGTGCTCGACGACCTTGGCGGCGCCCGCGAACCACAGGACCTCGAACGCCTCGACCGGATCCCCGAAGCCGGGGTCGACCCGCTCGACCTTCGCGCCGAGCTCGGCGAAGACCTCGGCGGCGGCCGCGACCGGCGCCGCGACCTCCGGATCGACCTCCGCGAACCCGAGGTCGGGGCTGAACGCGACGCGCAGGCCGGTCAGGTCGTCCCGCCCGGCGCCGGCGACCCCGGCCTCGGCGAACGCGACGTCCGGCGGCGGCAGCGACGACCAGTCGCGGCCGTCGGGCCCGCAGACGGCGTCGAGCAGCAGGGCCGCGTCCGCCACGGTGTTGGTCATGGGGCCGGTGTGCGCGAGCGTCCCGAACGGGCTCGCCGGGTAGTGCGGGACGCGGCCGTACGTCGGCTTGATCGTGAAGGTGCCGGTGAAGGCGGCGGGGATGCGCACCGAGCCGCCGCCGTCGGTGCCGAGGGCGAGCGGCGCCATGCCCGCCGCGACCGCCGCCGCCGCGCCGCCGCTCGACCCGCCCGGCGTGCGGGAGGGGTCCCACGGGTTGCGGGTGACGCCGGTCAGCGGGTTGTCGGTCACGCCCTTCCACGCGAACTCCGGCGTCGTGGTCTTGCCGACGAACACCGCGCCCTGCTCGCGCAGGCGGGCGACGGACGGCGCGTCCTCGTCCCAGGTGCGGGCGGGGTCGATCGTCCTGGAGCCGCGCAGCGTCGGCCAGCCGCGGGTGAGCAGCACGTCCTTGACGGAGACCGGCACGCCGTCCAGCGGCCCGAGCGCCGCGCCGCGCCGCCACCGCTCGGTCGCGGCGCGCGCCATGTCGAGGGTGGTCTCCTCGTCGAGGAGGCAGAACGCGTTGAGCTCCGGGTCGTCCCGCTCGATCCGGGCGAGGACGGCCCCGGCGGCCTCGACCGGGGACAGCGCCCCGGCCCGGTACTCCGCGAGCAGTTCGGTCGCGGTCAGATCGGCCGCATCGGCCATGGCTACCCCCTCTGGTGTGATGCCGCCCGCTCCGAGCCCACGTACCCGAGGCGCTTGTCCACGACGTTGCGCAGGGGGCGGCCGGACACGTAGCGGCCGAGGTTGTCGGCGAACAGCCGGACCAGCTCGTCCCGCCAGCCGACCACGTCACCGGACATGTGCGGGGAGACGATGACGCCCGGCATCTCCCACAGCGGCGAGGACGCCGGCAGCGGCTCGTCCTCGAAGACGTCGAGCGCGGCGCCCGCGATCCGGCCCGCGCGCAGCGCCTCGACGAGATCGTCCTCGGCCACCAGGCCGCCGCGGCCGACGTTGACGAGCCGCGCGGACGGCCGCATCCGCTCCAGCGCCGCGGCGTCGATCATGCCCCGGGTCTGCGGGGTGAGGGGCGCGGCGAGCACGACGTAGTCGGCTGCGGCGAGCGCCTCGCCCAGCCGCTCCATCGGGTGGACGACGCCGAGGTCGGGGTCGGCGTCGCGGGCGGTGCGCCCGGCGCCGGAGACCGACAGGCCCGCCGCCGACAGCCGGCGGCCGATCGCGCGGCCGATCGGACCGGTGCCGACGACCAGCGCGCGGGCGCCGGTGATCCGCTCGGTCTCGCGGTGCCGCCAGCGCCGCTCGCCCTGGAGCCGGAAGGTGGTGTGCAGGTCCTTGGCGAAGGCCAGCACGAGCCCGAGGACGTACTCGGCGATCGGCTCGTCGAAGACGCCGCGCGAGTTGGTGACAACTGTGTCACTGTGGGTGAGCTCGGGGAACATGAGCCGGTCGACGCCGGCACTGGCGATGTGGACCCACCCCGGGCCGCCGGACTCCGGCCACGCGCCGGCCAGGGCGTCCGACAGGAAGTCCCACATGAACAGGACGTCGGCACCGGGAAGCGCCTCCCCCAGCTCGGTTTCGCGCACGTAACGGACTCGCGCGAGGCCCTCCGCCTCCCCCATGCCGCGCGGATCGGCGTCGCCCACAAGGACCACCACGTCAGGCGGTCTTCCGGAGGCGTGCTGAGCAGGGTTCATCGGCGTCACTTCCGGGGTGTGCGGAGTTTACGAGAAGGCAACGGCGGGAGGCATTGACACGCTAGGAACCGTTCGTAGGATTGTCAACAATCAACGCGGTGGACCGCGGCCCCGGCCACCGCGATGGGATATGTGCTGCAAGACCGTCGCAACCCGTGCCCAGCAGGGCCAGGACGGATCCCAGAGCGCTCTAACAGCCCCCGGTCGGGGGTGTGGGGGGACGTCCTCCCACGAACATGGAGAGTCCTTCGGGTGGCGACGCTCTCGCCCACCCCTGTTCACGGGGAGGTCAGCATGCCCAAGCTCATGACCATCACTCTGGAGCGCCGCGGTGTGACCTGCGTCGCGGAGCTCCTCGAGAAGGACGCGCCGAGGACCTGCGACGCGGTCTGGAACGCTCTACCGCTCGGCGGCGAGGCGTACCACGCCAAGTACGCCCGAAACGAGGTGTACACGATGGTCGAGCGGTTCTCCGAGGAGGAGGTCGGCCTCGAGAACCCCACCATCACCCCCATCCCGGGCGACGTCGTCTACTTCTCCTTCCCGGGCGGGATGCTCGACCGTAAGTTCAAGGAGGAGAAGAACATCCACGCGCTGCCCGGCGTCATCGACCTCGCGATCTTCTACGGCCGCAACAACCTGCTGCTGAACGGGGACGTCGGCTGGGTCCCCGGCAACGTCTACGCGACGATCGTCGACGGCCTGGACCGGATGGCCGAGGCGTGCAACGACGTGTGGCGGTCCGGCGGCGTGGGCGAGCGCCTCCTCTACGCGCGCGCAGAGTCCTAGAGTGACGGCCGCGCAGATGACATTCGACCCCTCGCTGGTCGTCGGCCCAGAGCTGCTCGCCCAGCACGGCATCGGGGTGGTCGCGCCGTTCGACTTCGCCCTCGACCGGGAACTGTGGCGCTGGACGCCCGACGACGTGTCGCTGTTCATGACCCGGCTGCCGTACGTGCCGGTCCCGGTCACGGTGGAGATGGCCTCCGCGCTGTCGGACCAGTCGATCGTCCGGCAGGCGACCCGCGACGTCCTGGCCCCCGAGCCGCTGGCGGTCGCCTACGCGTGCGCGTCGGGCAGCTTCATCCGCGGCAAGGCGGGCGAGCTGCAACTGCACCGGACGATGCTGCAGGCCGGCGCGCCGGTCTCGACGACGACCTCGGGCGCGCTGGTGGAGTCGCTGCGGCTGCTCGGCGCCCGGCGCATCGCGGTCGTCACGCCCTACATCGACGCCGTCACCGAGCGGCTCGTGTCGTTCCTCGGCGAGCACGGCATCGAGGTGGTCACCTCGGTCGGGCTGGGGCTGCTCAGCCACATCTGGAAGGTCGGCTACGGCGAGATCGTGTCGGCGGTGTCGGCGGTGGACCGCCCCGAGGCCGAGGCCGTCTTCATCAGCTGCACGAACGTCCCGACCTACGACATCATCGCGCCGCTGGAGCAGATGATCGGCAAGCCGGTGCTGACCGCCAACCAGGTGACGATGTGCTCGGCGCTGCGCGCCATGGGCCGCGCGGCGTCAGGTCCCGGGCAGTCCCTGGTCGGCCTGGCCCCCTTCACGGCGGCCTAGCCACCATGATCCCCGAAGGTAGGATTGTCGACAACATGCGACAGAACGGGTTGCGCGCGGGGTTCCTCTACCCCGGCTACAGCGCCGAGGACGACTACCCCGCCATCGAGCGCGCCCTGGGGGAGGTCAGCCTCCCGGTCGTGCACACGCTGATGCGCGAGGACGCCCACCGCGTCGACGCGCTGCTGGACATCGGCGGTGCCGACGTGCTCGGCGAGGGCGCCCGCACGCTGCGCGGCCTCGGCGTGAAGGCGGCCGTGTGGGCGTGCACCAGCGGAAGCTTCGTGTTCGGCTGGGACGGCGCCGCGCAGCAGGTCGCGGGCGTCCGCGAGGCGGCGGGCGTGCCCGCCTCCAGCACGTCCTTCGCGTTCGTGCACGCGGCGCGGGCGCTCGGCGTGAGCCGGGTCGCGGTCGCCGCGACCTATCCGGCCGACGTCGCCGAGCGGTTCGTCGCGTTCCTCGCCCACGCCGGCATCGAGGTGGTGGCGCTGTCCTGCCGGGGCATCGTCACCGCCGCCGAGGTCGGCACCCTCGGCCGCGACGAGGTGCTGGCGTTCGTCGCGGCCAACGACCATCCGGACGCCGAGGCGGTGCTGGTGCCCGACACCGCGCTGCACACCGTGTCCTGGCTCGGCGAGCTGGAGGCGCGGGTCGGCAAGCCGGTGCTGACCGCCAACCAGGTGAGCGTCTGGGAGGGGCTGCGGCTCGCGTCCGGTCCCGAGGGGCTCCCGCCGCGCACCGGGCTGGGCCGGCTGTTCGCCGTCCCCGCCGCCGTCGCCTCGCAGGGGCGAGATGCCTGGCAGACATGAGAGCCGAAAGGGAACCGCGCATGGGCCGACTGGGTGAGCTGGAGCCTGTTCCCCGCAGGTCGACGGTGGAGATCGTCTCGGACGAGCTGCGTTCGGCGATCATGTACGGGTCGCTGGAGCCCGGCGCGCAGCTCGGCGAGGCCGAGCTCGCCGCGCGCCTCGGCATCAGCCGCGGACCGCTGCGCGAGGCCATGCAGCGCCTCGTCCAGGAGGGGCTGCTGGTCAGCGAGCCGCACCGCGGGCTGTTCGTGATCACGCTGGACGAGGGGGACGTCGAGGACGTCTACCTCGCCCGGCTCGCGATCGAGCGCGAGGCCTGCCGGTTGATCATGAACCGGAACCGGGGCGAGGCGGTGGCCCGGCTCACCGAGGCACTGGAGGCGCTCGTGGCCGCCGCCCGCGAGCGCGACCGGGTCGCGATGAGCGACGCCGACCAGGCGTTCCACGAGGTGCTGGTCAGCTCGTCGGGCAGCCCGCGGCTGGAGCGGATGGCGCACACGCTGCTGGTGGAGACGCGCATGTGCCTGAACGCGCTGCAGGACACCTATCCCGAGCCCGCCGACCTCGTCGAGGAGCACCGGCGGCTCGTCGACGCGATCGGCGACGGGGAGGAGGAGCACCTGCTCACCCTCATCGAGGAGCACATGACCGACTCCATCCACCGGCTCCGCGAGTCCTAGCTTCCGGCCCCGCCACACAGGGGCCGCGGCCCTGGACAACGGTGCCGGGGCCACCTAGATTGCAGATTGTCGACAATCTACCGGAGGACGTTCATGGCGACGCTGTCTCCCCTGCTCAAGCAGGCCACCCCCGTCCTCGCCGAGCGCGGCGAGGGCGTCTACCTCTACGACGCCGAGGGCCGCCGGCACCTGGACTTCACCGCGGGCATCGGCGTCACCAACACCGGCCACTGCCACCCGCGCGTGGTCGAGGCCGCGCAGCGGCAGGTGGGCACGCTCATCCACGGCCAGTACACGACCGTCATGCACCGGCCGCTGCTGCGGCTGACCGAGGCGCTCGGCGAGGTGCTGCCGGAGGGCCTGGACTCGCTGTTCTTCCTCAACAGCGGCAGCGAGGCGGTCGAGGCGGCCATCCGGCTGGCCCGGCACGCCACCGGCCGGCAGAACATCGTCGTCTTCCACGGCTCCTTCCACGGCCGGACGATGGGCGCCGCCGCGCTCACCACGGCGGGCACGAAGTTCCGCGCCGGGATCGGCCCGCTGATGCCGGGCGCCGCGATCGCACCGTTCCCGCAGGCCTACCGGTACGGGTGGTCGGAGGAGGAGGCGACGCGGTTCGCGCTGCGCGAGCTCGACTACCTCCTCGTCACCGCGAGCCCGGCGTCCGACACGGCCGCGTTCGTGGTGGAGCCCGTCCTCGGCGAGGGCGGCTACATCCCCGCGCCGCCCGCCTTCCTGGAGGGGCTGCGCGAGCGCGCCGACCGGCACGGCATCCTGCTGATCATGGACGAGGTGCAGACCGGGTTCGGGCGGACGGGCCGGTTCTGGGGCCACGAGCACTCGGCCGCGCGTCCCGACGTCCTGATCACCGCCAAGGGCCTGGCGAGCGGGTTCCCGCTGTCGGCCATCGCGGCGCCGGCGGCGCTGATGGCGAAGGCCCGCCCGGGGTCGCAGGGCGGCACCTACGGGGGCAACGCGGTCGCGTGCGCCGCCGCGCTCGCCACCCTGCAGGTCATCGCCGACGAGGACCTGGTCGGCAACACCGCCGTGCAGGGCGCGCGGCTGAACGACGGGCTCCGCAAGGTCACCGCCGACCACCCGGCGATCGGCGACGTGCGCGGGCTCGGGCTGATGCAGGCCAGCGAGTTCACCACGCCGGACGGGGAGCCCGACGCCGCCGCCGCTGCGCGGGCGCACGGGGCCGCCGCCGAGCGCGGGCTCCTGCTGCTGACCTGCGGCGCGTACGGCAACGTCGTCCGGATGATCCCACCGCTGATCGTCACCGGCGAGCAGATCGACGACGGGCTCGCCCTGTGGGCGGACGCCGTCGCCGACGCCCTCGGTTAGGGCCCGCGCGCGGGGCGCCGCGGACGGCGGGCCGGCCGGGTTCGGACCGGCGCCGCCCCGGTGAACCGCCACGCGGCGGCGCCCGGCGGTGAAAGGGGGCCGCCGGGCGCCGCCGTCTCCCGGTCAGCCGAGGGGGTTCGCGCAGTCGATGGGCCAGTACGGGCCCCAGACGTCGAGCGAGTTCAGCACGAACTTGACCATCACCGGGTCGAAGGCGATGCCGACGTGGGCGTTGGCGTCGTTCGCGCACTTGTCCTGCAGCAGGACGTTCTGCGCGTTGGAGCCGTTGAGGAACTCCGAGGTGTAGGGCGTGACGACCTCGTCGTACTTGGTGGACAGCACGATGTAGGTCGGGCCGGGCACGGTGTCGCCGCCCTCGTTCAGCTTCTTCAGGAAGTCCGAGCCGACGATCTGCTGGCCCGCCGCCGGCGCGGCCTTCACGACCGCCTGCGTGATGCCGAGCAGGCTGCCCAGCTCCACCAGCCCGGACATGTTGGTGCCGTGGTTGGACGGCACGACGCCGACCAGCTTGTTGACCTTCGCGGCCCCGCCGAGGAACTTCATGTAGTACCGGGGCATCATGCCGCCCTGCGAGTGCCCGACGATGTCGACCTTGGACGCCCCGGTGGAGGCCGTGACCTTGTCGACGAAGGCCGACAGCTCACCGGCCGACGTGGGAATGTCGTTGATCCCCTGGATGGGGCCGTCCTTCGGGCCGCCGTAGTTGAGGGCGTAGACGCAGTACCCGGCCTTCTTCAGCGCCGGGGAGAGCTTCTGCCAGTTGAACGCCATGTTCTCGAACGTGCCGTGCACGAGCACCACGGGGCGGGGGTGGAAGAAGGAGGGCTTGCAGTTCCAGTCGTTCGCGCCTTCCGGGCTCGTCTCGGCGTGCGCGGCGGGGGCGACCGTCCCGGCCAGGCCGAGGGCGGCCGGGACCGCCGCGGCGATGACCGCCCACGAGCGGAGTCGTGTGAAACGCATGGGCATCTCCCTAATGCGGGCACGACGAGAACGGCCGGTGTCCGGCCTCTGGTCGTCGTGTTGATCGGGGTGGGGTGCCCACAACGTACGACCGGGTTCCGGCGCAGTCTTGTGGAATGACCGCCGGTTGCCGCGAAGGAATTGTCAGCCGGTTCACAATCGGCTCGGTGCGCGGGCGGCGTGGCCTGCGATCTCAAACGCGGGTGAGCCCGTCGACGAGCGCCCGCAGGCCGTCGAGGTAGGTGTCCTGCGCGGTCAGCATCGCCCAGCGGCCGGACAGGGACGCCAGCCGCGGCAGCTCGGCCGGGTCGAGGCCGGCGAAGACCCGGTCGCGGTAGGTGGGCCGGTCGTCGGCGGCGCGCCTGCGGGAGGACGCGGCCCGCACGAGCATCTCCCCCGCGGTGTAGTACCAGACCGCCCGGTAGCCGTGGACGGCCTGCTCGATGGTGAGGCCGCATTCCATCAGGGCGTCCACGATCCGCTCGTTGAACCAGAGCGCCTGCTCCGCCATCAGGTCGTCGGCGGTGAGGACCTCCACGATCCACGGGCAGCCGGCCAGCGTCTCGCGGATGGCCGCGGTCAGCACGACGACGCGCTCGCGGGGATCGGCGGGCAGATCGGGCCTGCGCAGCTCCCGGGCCGCGTAGTCCTCCAGCAGCAGGAGCAGGAGCTCCTCCTTGTCGCGCACGTGGTGGTAGAGCGCCATCGGCGTGCTGCCGACCTCCTTGGCCAGCCGCCGCATCGTCAGCCTGCCGGCCCCCTCCTCCTCCACGATCCGGCGGGCGGTCTCGATGATCTCCGCGCGGGAGATGCGGGGCGGCCTGCCGCCGCCCCGCCGCTCTGGGGACGCCATCCCCCCATCATCGCCCATCCGCACGCCCCCGGCTGGACAACCGGACGAGCTCCCGGGTAGCTTTCTATACATGTACAAAAACTCCAGACCAGGGGTGGTCTTGGCGGCCGCGTCCGTCGCCCAGTTCGTCGTCGCCCTGGACATGGCGGTGGTCAACGTCGCGCTGCCCTCGATCCGGACGTCCCTCGGCTTCGCCCCGGTCGACCTTGCCTGGGTCGTGCACGTCTACGCGCTCACCTTCGGCGGGTTCCTGCTGCTCGGCGGCCGGGCCGGCGACCTGTACGGGCGGCGCCGGCTGTTCGTCCTCGGCCTCGCGGTCTTCGGTCTCTGCTCGCTCGGCGGCGGCCTGGCCCAGGCGCCCTGGCAGCTCGTCGCCGCGCGGGCCGGGCAGGGCGTCGGCGCCGCGATGGTCGCCCCGGCCGCCCTCGCGCTGCTGACGACCACGTTCGAGGGCCGCGCCCGCGTGCGGGCGCTCGGCGTGTGGAGCGCGGTGAACGCGGCGGGCGGCGCGCTCGGCGTCCTCGCGGGCGGCGTCCTGACCGAGTACGCGGGCTGGCGCTGGGTGATGCTGGTCAACCTGCCCGTCGTCGCCGCCGCCCTGGCCCTGGTCCCGGCGGGGGTCCCGGCGGCGCGGTCCGCCGCGCGGGAACGGGCGGACGTGCTCGGCGCGGTCCTCGCCACCGGCGGCATCGGGCTCCTGGTGTTCGGCGTCGTCCGCACCGACACCCGAGGGTGGACCTCCGGCGCGACCCTCGCCACCCTGGCCGCGGCGGCGGTCGTCCTCGCGGCGTTCGTGTTCGCCGAGTCCAGGTCCCCGGCCCCGATCGTCCGGCTCGGCCTGCTGCGCGGCCGCTGGGTGGCCGGGGCGAACCTGATCGTGTTCTTCGCCGCCGCGGGGCAGTTCTCCGCCTTCTACTTCGTCTCCCTCTACATGCAGCAGGTCCTGCACATGGGGGCGGCCGCGACGGGCGCCGCGTTCCTGCCCTTCTCCGCCGGGCTGGTGGCCGGGACCGTGGCCGCCACGCGCATCACCTCGGCCCGCTCGCCGCGCGCGTCGCTGGTCCCGGGCGGCCTGCTCGCCGCCGCGGGGCTCGGCTGGTTCGCCATGATCAGCCCCGGCGGCGGCTTCCTCACCGACGTCCTCGGGCCCTCGCTGCTGTGCAGCGTCGGCACCGGCCTCGTCCTCGCCCCGGTCGCCGTCGCGGCCACCACCGGCGTCGCGCCCCGCGAGGCGGGCATGGCCTCGGGCCTGCTCAACAGCTCCCGCCAGCTCGGCGGCTGCGTCGGCCTGGCGGCCCTGGCGACCGTCGCCGCCCACCGCACCGGCGGCGCCCCGACCGCGTCCGCGCTGAACGACGGCTACGCCCTGAGCCTCGCCGTCTCCGCCGCCCTCTTCCTCATCGCGGCCGCGGTCGCCGCGGCCCTCCCGCGCCGCGGGTCCCCCGCCGGGTCCTCCCCGGCCCCCAAGGAGAACCGACTGGAAGGAACACGCTCATGAACCCGATCGACATGTTCGCCTCCGCCCTCACCTTCCACCCTGACGGTGCGGTCCGCGCGGCCGAGCGCCGCATGACGAGCGACGACGGCGGCTGGCAGATCGCGGCGTTCCACGTCGAGACCGACGAGGACGTCCACGCCGACCACTGGGAGGTGCACCCGGCCGCGGAGGAGGCGGTGTGCTGCCTGTCCGGCGCCCTGCGGCTCTACTTCCGTCCCGAGGAGCCAGGCGGCGAGGAGGAGATGGTGCGGCTGGCCGCCGGCACGGCCGTCGTCGTCCCCCGCGGCCGCTGGCACCGCCTGGAACTGGACGCCCCGAGCGACGTCATGTCCGTCACCCTGCGCCGTGGTTCCCGCCAGGAGAGGCGCACCGCCTGACGCGCCCCGGTGGCCGTGTCCGGGGCGGGCACGGCCACCGGTCCGGTCAGGCCTGGGCCACGGCGCCTTCCTTGAGGAGGGTCTCGGCGTCGTCGAAGCCCAGTTCGTCCAGGACGGCCCTGGTCTGGCCGCCGGGAAGGACGGGGACGCCGTCGGTCTCGGCCGGGGTCCGGGAGAAGCGGGGGGCCGGGGCGGGCTGGCGGTGGCCGGCGAGGTCGGGAAAGACCTCGCGGGAGGTGTTGAAGGGATGCTCGGCGGCCTCGGTCATCGACAGGACGGGGGCCACGCAGGCGTCGCTGGGGACGAAGACCTCCGTCCACTCGTCGCGGGTCTTCGCGCGGAAGGCGGCGGCGAAGCGCTCGCGCATGGCGGGCCACCGGTCGCGGTCGTACTGGGCGGGGATGTCCTCCCCGTCGATGCCGAGCCGGCGGAGGAACTCGGCGTAGAACTGCGGCTCGATGGCGCCGACGGCCATGTGGCGGCCGTCGGAGGTCTCGTAGACGTCGTACCAGGGGGCGCCGGTGTCGAGCATGTTGACGCCGCGCCGGTCCTCCCAGATGCCGCCCGCGAGGAAGCCGTGGATGAAGGTGGACAGGTGGGCGGTGCCGTCCACGATGGCGGCGTCGACCACCTGGCCGCGCCCGTTCGCCCGTGCCTCGAGCAGCGCCGCGAGGACGCCGGTGACGAGGTACATGCTGCCGCCCGCGAAGTCGCCGAGCAGGTTCATCGGGACCTGGGGCGGCCCGCCCGCGCGGCCGATGGCGTGCAGGGCGCCGGTGATCGCGATGTAGCCGACGTCGTGGCCGGCGGTGTGCGCCAGCGGCCCCCGCTGCCCCCAGCCGGTCATCCGCCCGTAGACCAGGCGGGGGTTGCGGGCCAGGCAGTCGTCGGGGCCGATGCCGAGGCGCTCGGTGACGCCGGGGCGGAACCCTTCGAGCAGGACGTCGGACTTCTCCACCAGCCGGAGGACGACCTCCCTGCCGCGCTCGCTCTTGAGGTCGATGGCGATCGACCGCTTGCCGCGGTTGGTGAAGTCGGTGCCGCCGGCGGTCTCGCCGTCGCGGACGGCGGAGGCGCGGTCGACGCGGATCACGTCGGCGCCGAGGTCGGCCAGCAGCATCGCCGCGAACGGCCCCGGCCCGATCCCGGCCAGCTCGATCACCCGTACTCCGGAGAGCGGCCCGTTGCCCATCTGCGACTCCCTGAATCTCGTTCGGTACCCCTCCAGTGTGCCCGATCCAGGTAAGCGGGCGCTGACCCGGCCCGCCCTAACGGGCGGTGAGGATCACGGGCGTGCCGGGGGCGGCCCGGGCGGAGAGGAGGCGGCCGCGCGTCGCCGGGTCCCGGACCCCCTCGGCGTGCGGGACGAGACCGCGTCCCGTCGCGGCCAGGTAGTACCAGCGGCCCGACGGGGCGCGCCACCACGTCCCGCTGACCGGGCGCCGGACGTCGCAGGCGCCCGTGGCGCGGTTCTGCGCCCCGAGCAGGGTCGCGAAGGCGGCGGCGCCGCCGTCGGCGTACGCCAGCCGGGTGCAGGTCCAGTCGGCGCTCTTCCCTCCGTGCGGCAGCGTCCCCGACCAGAAGTCGAACGCCATCGCCGCGGAGACGGGCCGCGAGGGCGCGGGGATCGCGCAGGCCAGCCTCTTCCAGAACGACCGGGCGGCGCGGCCGAGCGCGGCCGGCCGGTCGGGGCCGCCCGGGAGGCGGTCCGGCGCGCGGTAGCCGAGGACGGCCGCGCGCGGGCCACCGAGGTCGCCGACCGTCCGCGGGCCGAGGTGGAAGAGCGGGCCGCGGCCGCAGGCGGTGCCGGGACGGACGGGCGCCGTCACGCCGCCGGACGTGGCGAGCCGCCCCCCGGCGAAGGTCTCCGGCCGGGCGTCCCAGGGCGCGAGGAGGTAGCGGCCGCCGCCGAGGGCGATCGGCGCGGACGGGTCGGCGCCGATCGCGGCGACGTCGAGGCGGCCGGAGGCGTAGCGGGCCAGGCGCCCGCCGCTGCGCATCACGGCGAGCGGCGCGCCGTCCACCCGGCCGGCGTACAGGAGCTGCGCGACGCCGCTGTCGGGGCGGCGGCCCCCGGGCGCGGCCGCCCACGCGGCGGCGGCGCGCCTTCCGAACGCCCGGTCGCCGGCGAGGTCGCCGCGGGCGGGCCAGACGTCGAGGGAGCGGGCGCCGCGCGTCCAGGCGTCCGGCGCCGCCGCGACCAGGCCGAGACCGCGGGCGGACGCCTCGCGCGGGCCCTCCCGCTCGGTCACCAGCAGCGCCCCGACCAGCGCGGTGGTGAGGAAGGCCGCGGCCGCGAGCGGGAGCATCGAGCGGGTGCGGACGGGGCGCAGCAGCTCCGGCTCGAACCGGTCGGCGCGGCGGGGCTCGGGCACCTCGACGGCCTCGGCCGCGCGGATCACCGGCCAGGGGTCGCGGACCCGCAGCTCGACCAGCTGGTCGCGGACGGCGTAGCGGGGCATCCCCTCCACGTTCCGCAGCACGTAGGCGACGCGGACGTGGGGGTCGAGCCTGGACAGCGCCGCGGTCAGCGCCGGGTCGGGCAGCCGGGCGGGCAGCGCGCGCAGCCACGGGCCGAGGCCGATCTGCAAGCGGCGGGACGGGCGCAGCGACCGGCGCAGCACGCGGGTCCGCCGCCGGGCGTGCCCGGCGGCGGAGCGTTCGCGGGCGCCGCGCGCGGTGGAGTCCACGATCCGGCGGGCGATCGCCAGCCGGTAGACGCGCTTTCCCCGTCCCGGTAGAACGAAATACGCCATCCGGACAAGGTCGCCATAAGCCGATTCGGGCGGCGGTGTTTCCTTGTAAGGATTCGTCATGACATCGTCCGTCACGGCGGGCCACTCCCTCTAAGGCAGTTCCTTCGTCGCGAATCCCGAGGTTAGGACGGAGAGAGTCGGCACCGGAGCGCAATTGGCACAACGATTAACCGGCCGAGTGGAAATGTCATCTCATTTCCGTACGAGGCGCCGGGGGACGGCCGGGCCGGGCCTTCCCGGCGCGAGCAGGCACGCCCGTTTCCTCCCCGTACTACGCTGTTGCCCTCGGGGAACCGCCCCGGGCCGCGCCGCATCGAATGACCGCGCCCCGCCGCGCCCCGGACGAGACGAGCGACCGAGAGGGAACCCCCCACCCATGACCGAGGACGTTCCGGGCTACCGGGTGCTGGAGCAGGTCGGCGAGGGCGGCTTCAGCGTCGTCTACCGCGCCCACCAGGAGCGCCTGGACCGGATGGTCGCGCTGAAGGTCCTGTCGATCAGCGCGGTCGACGACGCGGCGATGCGGCGGTTCCAGCGCGAGTGCAAGATCACCGGGCGGCTCTCCGGGCATCCGAACATCGTGACCGTGCTGGACACCGGCACCACCCGGTCCGGGCGCCCCTACATCGTGATGGAGTACTTCGAGCACGGCGCGCTCACCGACCGGCTCGCGCGGGAGGGGCCGCTGGCGTTCGCCGAGGTGCTGCGGATCGGGGTGAAGATGGCGGGCGCGCTCGCCGCCACCCACGAGACCGACGTCCTGCACCGGGACGTCAAGCCGCAGAACGTGCTCCTGTCGCGGTACGGGGAGCCCGCGCTCGCCGACTTCGGCATCGCCCGCCTGGTCGACAGCTTCGACGCCACCCACACGCAGGCGTTCACCCCGCACCACGCCGCCCCCGAGGTGCTGGAGGGCAGGCCGCCGGGCATCGGGTCCGACCTCTACTCGCTGGGCTCGACGCTCTACCAGCTGCTGGCCGGGCGGCCCGCGTTCAAGGGGCCGCCCCGCGAGGGCATCGCGCCGCTGATGCTGCGGATCCTGAACGACCCGCCGCCGCCGATCCCCCGTCCCGACGTCCCGCGGCAGGTCACCGACGTCATCGTGCGCGCGATGGCCAAGACGCCCGACGAGCGGTTCGCGAGCGCCGTGGAGTTCGCGCAGGCGCTCCAGCGCGTGCAGGCCGAGCTGAGACTGCCGGTGACGGACGTCGCGCACAGCGGCCTCGGCGCGCCGGCGGTGCCGGACACCGGCCCGCGCCCCTCGTTCCCCGACACCTCCGCTCCGCCGCCGGTGCCCGCGTGGGCGCCGACCGCGCAGGCGCCGTCCCTGCCCGCCGCCGCGCCGCCGGCCCCGGCTCCGGCGCCCGTCCCCGCGCCGAAACCGCCGCCGTCGCCGTGGGCGCCGAACGCCCTCCCGCCGCGGGCCCCGGAAGCCGTCCTCCCCCAGGAGGGTTCGCGGCCCGCCCCGCAGGCCGCCTGGCCCCCGGCCCCGGCGCCCCCGGCGGACGACCGGCACGCGAGCGGCTCCTCCACGACGCCGCACACGACGCCGCAGGAGGGCCCGCACCAGACCACCTGGGCCCGTCCGCACGACGGGCCCCGCCGCGGCCTGGTCGTCGTGGCCGGGATCGTGCTCGCCGGCGGGCTGGCCCTCGGGATCGGAGCGCTCGCGCTGTCCGGGGGCGGCGACGGTAAGGGCGGGACCGCCGCGAAGTCGGCGCCGCCGTCTGGGACCCGGACCGTCCCGCAGGGGCAGGCCACCCAGGCGCCGCCGGAGCCGGTCCCGGAATCGCAGCTCGCGGCGACCCGGCCGCGCAAGGTGGTCGCGCGGCAGGTCGGCCGGACGGCGGCGCTGCTCTGGGCGCTGCCGCCCGCCGCGCGCGGGCTGCCGCTGCTCGTCCAGCAGCAGCCCGCCGGGACCCAGCCGATCGTGTCGGTGAAGGCGGGTTCGCAGTCGGCGACGATGCCGGGCCTGCGGCCGAACACGGCCCACTGCTTCAAGGTCGGCGCGGTGCTGCGCCTCAACCAGGGCCGGGCGCCGGACGTGGCGTGGTCGGCGCCCGCCTGCGTCGGCAAGGCGAAGAAGCGCACTCGGCCGTAACGCTCGCGGAGGGGCCGCGGGTCAGGGCTCGCACGTCCAGACCGCCGGCCCCGCGAAGCTCTTCCAGTCGCCCGGCGTGTTGACCAGGTAACCGATGAGGTAGCCGGTCTTGCCGCTCCAGGTGATGTTGGCGTACGTGTCGCCGGCGAGGCTGGGGTCGTTCTTGTGCTTGTAGTAGACGCCCTTCTTCTGGCAGTGCACGACGACGAGTTCGCCGTTGTTGTCGTTCATGGTGGCGACGGTCGTGCCGTTGTTCGCGTCGGCGGTGGCCCGGATGTAGGCGTTGGAGTTCCCGTTGCGTTCCACCGGGTACTTGGCCGCGGGCCCGGTGAGCCTGGCGCCGAGCGTCGCGACCGCCCCCGTGCCCGCGCCGTTCACGGCGGCGACGGTGAAGGTGTAGGGCCCGTTCGTCCACACGTCCCCGAGCGTCGCGGTCATGGCCGAACCCGTCGCGGCGGGCACCGTCCGGGTCCCCTTGACCGGGCCGTCCCACCCGATCCGGTAGGCGGACGCGCCGGGCGGGGCCGTCCAGGAGACCTTCGTCCCGGACGCGGTGGCCTGCGCCTGGAGGCCGGTCGGCGCGCCGGGCGTCACGCACGGGCGGGCGGGATCGCTGGGCGCCGACACCTGCTCGCGGGTCCGTCCGCGGCCGTCCCGGTAGCGGACGGCGACGCGGAAGCGGTACTCGCGGGCGCAGTCCCCTCCGGTGACCGTGAACGAGAAGGGGCCGGCGCCCGGCGCGATCGCGGCCGGGCTCGCCGCGAGGCCGGACGGGACGTCCTTCAGCGCGTACCCGAGGATCCTTTCGCCGTCCGAGGGCTGGAAGTCGATCCGCATCGTGCCCGCCCCGGGCGTGACCGACACGTTCAGCGGGGCGCCGGGCGGTTCGCCGGGACGCGGGCGGCGGGGATCCTGCGGGGCGGTCCGCGGCGGCGGGGCGCCGCCTCCGCCGGGCTGCGGGATGGTGCGGCGCACGGGGCCGCCCGCGACCCTGTCCCGGTACTTGTCGATGCCCCTGCGGCCGCCCTGCCCGTCGATCACGACGGCGCGCGGGCCGGACGGGTCGTTCGCCCACAGCAGGCCGTCGCGGACGAAGACGTCCAGCCTGGCGGGCCGCCCGCTGACCGGGACCGGCGCCTCGAACCGGTTGCCCGCCGCGTCGTACACCAGCAGCGCACCGGCCGTCTCGTCGGGGATGTAGACCTTGGGCCCGAGCATCTGCGGCGGCCGGTACCGGTGCTTCGGCATCGCGAGCCGCGTGCTGGAGTACCGCCCGGTGTCGGTGTCGACGGTCACCAGCGACCCGGCGCCGGGCACCAGCAGCGGGACGGTCTTGCCCTCCGTGGCGGGCGGGGCGAGCACGCCGCCGCGGCCCGCCTGCCGGACGGTCGCGGGCAGCGCGACCGTCAGCCGCGTCCCGGACGGCTTGACGACCGTGGCGGTGGCGTTCGTGGAGTTCACGACGACCGGGTCGCCCGCGGCCATGGTGAGCGCGAGGTCGTCCCCGGGCCCGCCGACGCGGACCGGCGGCTGCGAGCGGCCGTCCTTGAACGCCGCCACCTGCCCGTCCCGCGCCACGGGCACCCACAGGGCGCCCCGCGCGTCGATGCCCGCCTGCCCGAGGACGGGCGGAAGAGTGGCGGGCGCGCCGACCGGCGTCAGGCCGACCGGGTCGATCTGCTGGAGGACGCCCTTGACGGAGTCGACCGTGTAGGCCTTCCCGCCGCCCGCGAGGACCTGGAGGCCGCGGCCGAGCGGGCGGCTCGCGCCGACGTCCAGCTGGGAGGGGTCGAGGCGGCTGACGACGCCGGTGTCCTGGTCGACGATCAGCACGGTGGCGCCGTCCTGGACGACCTTGATGTCGTGGCCGCGCATCTGCGGGGGCACGCCGGTCTTGCCGTCCACCTTGGCCGCGGGCCCGTTGACGTGCACGACGAGGCCCTTGTTCCGCGCGGTGAGCCAGGCGCCGACGTCGGCGATCCGGTACTTGGCGCTCGCGACGCCCACCCCGTAGACGACGGCGGCGATGACGAGCACGCCGGTGAGCCCGACGGCCATCTGCCCCGTCAGCCGATCACGCCGAAAGAAAACGCCCAGGCCGGCCATGTCCTGAAATCCCCCACCCGTTTCGCAGGGGACACCGTAGCCGCTCGCGTCCCGCGGCGCCGGAGTTCCCGGAAATCGGCGGCGCTCAGCCCCCGCCGATCGCGGCGGCGTACGCCGGAACGGTGATGTTGCGCCCGGACACGACGACCACCAGGCGCCCGGCCGCCTCGACCTTCCCGGCCAGGACGGCGGCGACCGCCGCGGCGCCCGCGCCCTCGGCGACGAGGCCGTGCTCGTGGAACAGCAGGCGCAGCGCCGTCCGGATCTGGTCGTCGGTGACCGATGTCAGCTCGGCGGTGCGCCCGATCACCTCGGGGGTGACGCAACCGGGTTCGAGGTTGCCGGGCAGGCCGTCGGCGAACGTGTCGCCGACCTCGACCCGGGTGACCCGTCCGGCCGCCACCGACGCCGACACGCCGCGCGACACCGCCGACTCCACGCCCACGACCCGCACGTCGCCGCGCTCGCGCGCCCACAGGCACAGGCCGGCGACGAGCCCGCCGCCGCCGACCGGCGCGACCACCGTGAGGGGGCCGTCCGCCTGCCGGTCGAGTTCGCGCCCGAGGGTGCCCTGCCCCGCGATGACCGCCGGGTCGTTGTAGGGCGAGACGTAGTGGCCGGGAAGCGTCATCGCATGCGCCTCGGCCTCGTCGTAGGTCGTCCCGTGCTGGACGAGGCGCACCGGGAACGCGCGGATCCTGTCGACCTTGACCTGCGACGCCCGGGTCGAGACCACGACGGTGACGTCCGCACCCGCCTTCGCGGCGGCGTACCCCATGCCGAGGCCGTGGTTGCCCGCGCTCGCCGTGACCACAGGCTCCCCCTCGGGGAGCGCGGCGACGGCCGCGAGCGCGCCCCGCACCTTGAACGCGCCGATCGGCTGGAACGTCTCCAGCTTCAGCAGCGCACCCGGCGCCAGGCCAGACGGGACGAGGGGCGTCGGGGCGAGCTCGGCGGACACGGCCCGCCAGGCGCGGTCCAGGTCGTCCGGGGCGGGCGGCCGGACGGCGCGCACCCTCATGCCCCCTCCCCGGGCGACCCGTCCAGCCGCTCGTGGAGGCGCCGGCGGATCTCGTCGGGGGTGTAGGAGCGGCGGCGGCGCTCGGCCCGCACGATCACGGCCCCGGTCGCGGCGACGCCGAGGAACCCGGCGACCCCCAGCGCCTTCCAGAGATTAGATGCCTTCAAAAGATCAACGGGTTTCCGGCTCGTGCGCATACGGCTACCTTGACATCCTCTCCGCCCTGAAGGACGCAGATTCCCTCCACGCTGCGCGTGGACCGCGCGGCGTCCGGGTGGGTTACCGCTTCACTGCGCGGCGCCGGGACGAGGCTCGGTCTTACCTGCCCTCCACGGTCGTTTAGCCTGTCCGCCTGCCCGGCGGCCAGGATGTTGAGGGCGGCGTTGAGATCCCGGTCATGGGTCGCTCCGCAGGTGCAGTCCCACGCCCTTGTAACGCAGCTGCACGACCACAACCTATCGTCGGTGTATGGCTGAGTGTGAAGGCATCCGCACTGACAGGCACTGCTTTCGCGAACACTTGGTTTTGTGACCAAGTTCGCGGCGGGAGTTCGCCGGGTCCGTGGCGGGGCACCGCTGACCGCCCTCCGCCAACTCATCGAGCAGCAGAATCGCCCGGTCTGGGCCGGAATACACTGGTTCGCCCGACGGCGAATCGGCTGTTCCCGCTAAGCGGGAGAATCGGCTTCACTCTTAGCCTGACGGCCGGAGCCTTGCCGACGATACTGTTAGCGAGCTATGCCGGGCACAAGTATCTCCCTTGACGAGGCCGTCGAGCTGACCCGAACCGGGGACGTGTGGCTGTTCCGCGGCCGGACGGTCGCCGACCGCGCCATCCAGATGACGACCAACAGCCCCGTCAACCACGTCGGCATGGCGGTGGTGATCGACGATCTGCCGCCGCTGATGTGGCACGCCGAGCTCGGCCGCTCCCTGCGGGACATGTGGACCGGCGGGCACCACCGCGGCGCGCAGCTGCACGACCTGCGGGACGCGGTCCTGGCGTGGGGGAACCGCTACGGGCAGCGGGCGTGGCTGCGGCAGCTCGAACCGCCGCCGACCGGGGCGATGGAGGACGCGGCACTGCGCGCGGTGGCGCGGCTGGACGGCACGCCGTTCCCCTCGACGTCGAAGCTGGCGACACGGTGGCTGCGCGGGCGGGTGCCGATCCGGCGGCCGGCCGAGCGGGACGCGAACCTGGAGACGGCGTTCTGCGCCGAGATCGTCGCGGTGACGTACCAGTCGATGGGGCTGCTGCCGAAGGGGCGCCGCCCGAACTGGTTCGACCCGGGCCGGTTCTGGAGCGGGGACGATCTGGAGCTGGAGACGGGCGCGGTGCTCGGCGGCGAGATCGCGGTCAGCGTCCCCGCGTCCTGACGGCCCGGCGGTCCCGCAGCGACCGCGGGTGCAGGCGGCGCCGGAGCCGGCGCAGCCGCCCGGCCCTGGCGGTGACGAGGCGGCCGAGCTCGTCGGTGTGCCGCCACGCCCGGTCGGCGGCTCCGGGGTCCGGGTGGGACGCCGCGAAGCGGCTCCGGTTGACGAGGTCGGCGAGCGGCCCGAGTTGGCCGTGGGCGTCCTCGCCGACGGCCGACGCGCCGAAACGGGCGACCTCGTGCGCGGTCAGCGTCCGGGCCGTGGACAGGCCGACGTCGGCGAGGTGGTCGAGCGCCTGGTGCCATGCTCCGGTGATGCGGGCGGCGGGCGGTCCCGCCCTCCGGCGCCGTCTTCGCAGGGCGGGGGCGAGGAGGACGGCGCCCAGGTAGGCGATGACGAGCGCGCCTCCCGCGATCGAGGCGAGCACCCACCACGGCGTGGGCCGGTCGCCGCCGGCGGCGGCCGGCTTCTGCGGGCCCTTCTGCGTCGTGTCGCCCGGCCCCTGGCCGCGCTGCTGCGAGGCCGCGTTCTTCTGGGCCTGCTCCAGCTTCTGCTCGGTCTCCCCCGCCGCGACGGAGTCGTTCTTCTTGGACCGGCGCGCGCTTTCGGGGAGCGGGTTGAACCGGATCCAGCCGAGCCGGTCGAACTTGATCTCCGGCCACACCATCACGTCCCCGGACCGGACCTGGACGGTGTCGCCCGCGCGGTCGCCGCCGTCGAAGCCCACGATGACGCGGGACGGCAGGCCGATCGTCCGGGCGAGCAGGGCGTAGGCGGTCGCGAAGTGCTCGGGCGTGCCGCGCCTGCCCTCGCCGAGGAAGTAGTCGAGCTGCCGGTAGCCGTGCCCCGGCGGGGCGGTGACGTCGTACCGGGCGTAGCGCTTGAGGTACTCGGCGAGCATCGCGGCCTTCTGGATGGGCGACACGGCGCCCTGCGTCGCGGCCTGGGCGAACCTGCGGAACTCGGCGATCTGGACGGGCGGCTCCTTCGCGCCGGGCCCCCACGGCAGCTCCCGCGCCGCCCGGGCCTCGGCGTCGCCGGCGACCGCCGCCCCCGCGAGGTCGTCGGCCGTCCACTCGGGGACGACGGAGCCGACGCGGTAGCTCTGGCCGGGGCGCAGCGGCTGCGCGGCGGCCAGCGCGCCGCTGCCGGGGTCGACGACGACGGGGAGCCCGGTGACCTCCCGCGGCCGGTCGGCGGCGGGCACCCACACGCCCGGCAGGTCGCGGATGGTGATGTGCTGCGCGACCTCGTGCTCGCGGTCGGGGTCGGGCCCCTGCGGCACGCGGCTTCCGGTCGGGACGAACCGGGCCGTGGACGACCAGGTGACACCGTCGAACCGGTCCAGGACGGCGAGCCGCTCGATCTCGTTCCGCTCCGACCGGACCGTGAACATCACCTGGTCGGGGCTGAGCAGCCAGCCGCCGACGCGGTCCAGCGGGCTGACGCCGTCGCGCTGCTGCGGCGGCGGCGCCTGCACCTGCTCGCGCGGGTCGTAGGGGTCCGCGCTGACGGGGACGACGAGGCCGGCGGCGAACGCCAGCGCCCCGAGGACGGCCGCGGCGGGGACGCCGATCAGGAGGGGCCGCCACGCGACGCCCCGGCCCGGCCCGTCCGCGCGGACGAGAACCAGCACGGCGGTGAGCACGACGGTCGCGGCGGCGAGCGGCAGGTTGGAGCCGGGGCCGTCCACTCCGAGCAGCAGCGCGACCGCCCACACGCCGAGCGCCGGCACGCACGGCAGGGCGCGCAGCGAGGTGCGCAGTGCCAGCTCCGCCGCCGCGAACGCCGCCAGCCACACCACCACGTGGACCAGGACGAGGTACTCCGGCTTCGCGGGGGCGGGCAGCAGCGTGGTCAGGATCGACTTCCACGCGCCGAGCACGCCCTCGCGCAGCGTCTGCGGAAGCGTCCCGTCCCCGAGGGCGGGGCGCAGGACGGTGACCGAGACCGTCCCCGCCCAGGCGACGACGGTCAGCACCAGCGAGATCCACAGCGGCCACGGGCCCTTGTCCTTGCGCGGACCCGACAGCAGCCCGCACAGCAGCGTCGGCACCACCGCCGCGACGGCCGCGACGGGGACGACCGGCCCGAGCCCGAAGACCCGCTGGAACGCCAGCCCGGCGACGGCGACCAGGCAGGCCGTCACGGCGATCGAGGCGTACCGGGTCACCGGGCGCTCCCCAGCCGCCGCCACGCCTCCGCCAGCTCCTCCAGGTCGGCGAAGTCGACGAGCTGGACGCCGGGCGGCGCCGCCGCGGGCCCGTTCGGGCGGACCCGCAGCACGACGATGCGGTCGAACCGGCTGCGGACGGCCGCGACGCGCCCGAGCTCGGCGGCGTCCGGGGTGATGACGACGAGGGACCCGCCCGCGCGCACGCGGCGCATCGCGTCCACGGCCGAGCGCGTCCCCTCCAGCGTCTGGACGGAGGTGAGCCGGTCGAGGAGCACCTCCACGTCGTCCGGCCCGCCCCGCGTGTCGGCCACCTGGCCCTCGCCGGTGAGGATCCGGACGGGGAAGCTCGCCGACGCCGCCCCGGCCGCGACCGACGCCGCCGCGTCCACGGCCAGCTCGAAGTCGTCGGGCTCCGGCCACGAGCCGGGGCGCGCCTCCAGCACGACCGTCGTCGTCGGCAGGCTGGCGTCCACGAGCTGCCGGACCATCAGCGTCCCGGTGCGGGCCGACGACTTCCAGTGGATGTGGCGCAGCTCGTCCCCGATCACGTACTCGCGCAGCGCGTGGAACGTCGCCGTCCCGGCCGGGGACCTGTCGCTGGTCGGGCCCTCCAGGTGGTGGGCGCGGCCGGACGGCAGCAGCCCCAGCCGCACCGTCCTCGGCCGGACGAGCAGGACCCGCGGCGTCCCGTACTCCCGCACCCGGCGCGCCAGCCGGAGGGGGTCGGCGCGCACCAGCCGCAGCGGCCCCACCGGGATCTCGCCGCGCCGGGACGTCGGCAGCCGGTAGGTCACGGTGCGCCCGCCGCCCGGGCGCAGCCGCGGGATGTCGACCGCGACCGGGGTGGGGCCCGCCGCGTCCTCGGCGGTGAGCCCGCGGACGCCGCGCCCCCTGTTCGTCACGTGCAGGACCCCGACGGCGGGCTCGCCGCGCTCGACCCTCGCCGGCGCGATCTCCCGGCCGACCTCCAGCTTCGGGCGCGGCAGCGTCCACAGCGCCGCCGCCCCCACCGCGACGAGGCCCGCGACGGCCAGCACGGCGGGCTCGGGGTAGCCGAGCCACCAGCCCGCCGCGTACAGCAGGACCGAGCCGGCCGCCGTCCCCCACCCGAGCGGCGTCAGCACGTCACACCCCGGCGGCCTGCGGCGTCGGCACGTTGCCCAGCGCCTCGGCGACCACGTCGGCGCCCGAGCGGCCGCGCAGCTCGGCCTCCGGCGTGACGATCAGGCGGTGCGCGATGACCGGGACCGCGAGCGCCTTCACGTCCTCGGGAACGATGTAGGAGCGGCCGGCCGCCGCCGCGCGCACCCGCGCGGCGCGCAGCAGCGCGATGCTGGCCCGCGGGCTCGCGCCGAGCCGCAGGTCCGGGTGCTGACGGGTGGCCGCGACGACGCGCACGAGGTAGTCGTGCAGCGGCGGCGCGACGTGCAGCCGCTGCGCGAAGTCGATCATGCGGGTGAGGTCCTCGCGGCTCAACACCGGCGGCATCTGGTCGAGCATCGCCCCGGTCGGGGCCCCGGCGAGCAGCGCCACCTCGGCCTGGTGGTCGGGATAGCCCATCGAGATCCGCATCAGGAACCGGTCGAGCTGCGCCTCCGGCAGCGGGTAGGTGCCGTCCATGTCGACGGGGTTCTGCGTGGCGAGCACCATGAACGGGCGCGGGACCGGATGCGAGACGCCCTCGACGGTGACCCGGCGCTCCTCCATGACCTCCAGCAGCGCCGACTGCGTCTTGGGTGAGCCGCGGTTGATCTCGTCCGCGACGGCCAGGTTCGCGAAGATCGGCCCGGGGTGGAACTCGAACGCGCTCGTCCCCTGGTTGAAGATCGACACGCCGGTGATGTCGCTGGGCAGCAGGTCCGGCGTGAACTGGATGCGGGCCCACTTGGCCTCCACCGACGCCGACACCGCCCGCGCCAGGGTCGTCTTGCCGACGCCCGGGACGTCCTCGACCAGCAGGTGCCCCTCGGCCAGCAGGCAGGTCAGCGCCAGCTCGACCTTCTCCCGCTTGCCGCGCACGACCCGCTCGATGTTGCCCGCCAGCGCCGCGAACATCTGCGCGAACCGCCCGGCCAGCGCGTCCGCGTCCACCGCCGCGTTCATCCCGGGGTTCTCGGTCATCAGGTGCACTCCCAGAGTGAGGAGGAGAACGTCCCCGAGTTCGAGCCGGGGGTGTTCACGTAGAGGTCGCTGACCCACCGCGTCTGGCCGTCGTACTCGATCTTGTCCCAGACGTTGCTGACCAGGCTGGGGTCGTTCTCGTCCTTGACCGTGTCGCCTCTCTGCTGGCAGTACACCGTCACCTGGTCCGTGAAGCCCTTGGGGAACTGCCCGTTGCGCGGCGTGCTCGTACCCGGACCGGTGTGCAGATACGTGCTGGTGCTGTCGTTGTTGTGGCCGGGGTAGGGCCGGGCGTGCGCGTCCGGGTTGAGATCCGCTGACGTGGACACCGCCGTGGACGACCCCGCGCCGTTGCGGGCGGTCACGTTCAGCTCGTGCGTCCTCGCGTTGGCAAGGTTCCTGACCTGGTGTGAGGTCGCCTTGGTCGAGGCCGATCCGCCGTTCCAGGTGATGTCATAGGTGACGTCGAAGCCGGACGAGGGGGACCATCTGAGGTCCGCGCCGTGGTTGACGGGGGTGGCGGTGAGGCCGGTCGGCGGGCCGGGGGCGGTGCAGGCGGTGGCGCCGACCTCGCCGGACTCGCTGTAGGCGGGCTTGCCGTTCTTCCCCTTGTACTCGGCGGCCACCTTGTAGATGTGGGTGGTCGTGTCGCAGGTCAGGCCGCCGACGGAGAACGTCCCGCCCTGGCCGCTGCCGGGGAACTGGGCGGGGCTCGCACCGGCGACGGGCCTGCCGTCCCGGCCGAGCAGGACGAACCGGGTCACCGGGTAGACGCCCTGCGGCTGCGCGGCCGCCGTGAACCGCACCTTGATCGAGCCGTTGTCGCCTGACGCGGCCGGCGTCGGCGGGTCGGGCGCGGTGGGGTCCTTCTTCACCGGCGGCTTGGCGGGCCTGCCCGGCGGCGGCGTGACGGTGTTGGAGCCGCCGGTGCCCCCGCCGCCGCCGTTGCGGTTGCCCTGGCCGCCTCCCGGGCCGGCCTGGACGGGCAGCGGGCGCCGCGCGCTGCCGGGGACCTTGTCCTCGTACTTCTTGACGCGCTTGACGCCGCCGTCCGGACCGAAGGCGAGGGCGATGGGGCCGTCGGGGTCGTTCACCCACAGCATGTGGTCGCGGACGAGCATCTCGATCGCGCCGCCGGGACGCGTGGCCGTGACGGGCCGCTCCCAGGCGTTGCGCTCGGTGTTGAAGACCAGCAGCCGGCCGGACGTCCGGTCGGGCAGGTAGACGCGCTGCCCGAGGACGTTCGGGGGTTCGAAGGCGTGCTCCGGCACGCGCAGGGCCACCGAGTCGACCCGTCCGACGCCGATGTCCAGCAGGTAGAGGGAGCCGCCCGCGCCGAGCATCGGGACGATCTGCCCGTCGGCGACCGCCGGGACCTTGACGCCGTTCGCGGCCCGCGCGACGGGCGCGGGCAGGTTGATCCGCTGCGTGCCCTCGGGCCGGACGACCAGCGCCGTCGCGGACGTGCTGTCGGTGATCACGGGCCGCCCGGCGGCCATCGTCAGCGCGAGGCGGTCGCCGGCCTTCCCGGCCGCCACGGGCTCGCCCTGGCGGCCGGCCTTGAAGGGGACCACGTGGCCCGTCTGCGGGACGGGCACCCACAGCGCGCCGTCGGCGTCGATGCCCGCCTGCCCGAGCGGCGCGGTGAGGGTCGCGGGGCTCCCGAGCGGAGCCAGGGACACCGGGTCGATCTGCTGGACGGCGCCCTTGACGAGGTCGACCGTGTAGGCGGCGCCGGCGCCGGAGAGCACCTGCATGCCCGGCCCGCCGGCCTGCCGGCTCTTGGTGATCTTGAGCTGGGAGGGGTCGATCCGGCTGACGACGCCGGTGTTCTCGTCGACCAGCAGCACCGTCGTGCCGTCCTGCACGACCGTGATGCGGTGGCCGCGCATCTGCGGCACCACCGGGGCCTTGCCGTCGACCTTGCCGGCGAGCCCGTTGGCGTGCACGACCAGGCCCTTCCCGCTCGCGCTCAGCCAGGCCCCCACGTCGGAGAGCCTGTACCGGGCGCTGGCGGTGCCCACGCCGTAGACGAGCGCGCCCACGGCGAGCACGCCGACCAGCCCGGCGGCGATCTGGCCCGTCAGCCTGTCACGCCGGAAGAATCGGAAAAGACCGCGCGGGCCGGTGGTCCGCGCGGAGGATCGGTCCCCGTTCAATCCCCGCTCACCCTCTCGGCGCGCCGGGAGCGGGAGCCGCTGACCCGGGGCGCGAAGGCACCATAACGGCAATAGGGGGCGCTCCGGAACAGGTTTGCGCAGATCGGCCTGGTAGCGCCATGCCCGTCCGGCGGGTTACGGGTGATTCGCCATGACATCGATCACATGGAGGCCAGGAGGCGACATGCCCGGTCCGTCGGCAGGAGAACCGAACGCGAACGTTATCCGGGACGTCCTAATGTTGGGCATCGCGACGACGACTCCGAGGTGGACGTGGAAAATGTGAGCATCGCCGACCTGTGGCACCGGGTGACGGGAACGCAGCCGGATCCGCCGTGGTGGCTGGTGGCCCTCGTCGGTCTCGTGGCGCTCGCCTGCGTGGCCCACGGCCCGACCTGGCGGGTGGCGCGCAACACCGTGACGATCGCCCACGAGGGCGGGCACGCGCTGGTCGCGCTGATCTTCGGCCGCAAGCTGGACGGCATCAAGCTGCACTCCGACACCTCGGGCGTGACCGTGTCGCGCGGCAAGCCGCACGGCATCGGAATGATCTTCACGGCGATGGCGGGGTACGTGACGCCGCCGCTGCTCGGGCTGCTGTTCGCGCTGCTGCTCGCGGACGGCCGCATCACGCTGATGCTGTGGTTCTCGCTGGCCCTGCTCGCCGGGATGCTCATCATGATCCGCAACGCCTACGGCGCGCTGACGGTGATCGTCACGGGCGCGGTGGTCTTCGCGGTCTCGTGGCTGGGCAGCGCCACGGTGCAGGCCGGGTTCGCCTACCTGGCCGCCTGGTTCCTGCTGACGGCCGGCACCCGCCCGGTGATCGAGCTGCAGCGGATGCGGGCCCGGCACATGGCGCCGAGCTCCGACGCCGACCAGCTCCACCACCTCACCGGCGTCCCCGGGCTCGTCTGGGTGGGCCTGTTCGCGGCCACCGCCCTGGTGGCCCTGCTGGCGGGCGGCGCGCTCCTCATTCCGGACGTTTCGCTGCCCGATCTGCCCACGCCGCCGGGCTTCGGCGGGGTGGGCTGACGCCGGACGGGGCCGCATGGCGCCGATTGTCCGAGGGCGCCGATAGTTTCGGGGGTGTGAGGGATCGGTGGTCTCGTGAGCAGGTGCTCGGGCTCGCGCCCGACGCGTCGTCCGCCAAGGCGGCGGGCGGCGTCGCCAAGCCCGCCAGGTGGGCGGGGACGGGATGCGACGACGAGGCCGTCTGGGGCGAGTGCCGGGGCAGCGGCAAGTCCTCCTACCGGACGTGCGCCGACCTGACCGGCCCCGCGTTCCGGTGCACGTGCCCGAGCCGCAAGTTCCCGTGCAAGCACGCCCTGGCCCTGTTGTTCGTATGGTCGGACGGCCTCGTCGAGGGCGGGGCTCGTCCCGGGTGGGTCGCCGAGTGGGTCGAGGACCGCCGGGAGCGGGCCGGCCGGGCGGCCGGGCGGCGGGCCGCGCCGGCGGCCAAGGTCCGCGACCCGAAGACGGCGGAGCGGCGGGCCAGGCGGGTGGACGACGGGCTCGCCGAGCTGGACCAGTGGCTCCGCGACCAGGTCGCGCACGGGCTCGCGCAGGCGGAGAAGGCCCCCTACCGGCTGTGGGACGACGCGGCCCGGCGGCTCGTCGACGCGCAGGCGGGGGCGCTCGCGGGGCCGGTCAGGGGCCTGGCCGCGATCCCGCGCCGGCCCGGCTGGCCGGGGCTCCTGCTGGAGGAGTACGCGTTGCTGCGGCTGCTCGTCCGGGCCTACCGGCGGCAGGAGGAGCTGCCCGAAGGGCTGCGCGGGACCGTCCGCTCGCGGGTCGGGTTCACCGTCCCGCAGGAGGAGGTGCTGTCCGGCGGGGAGCGCGTCCGGGACCTGTGGTCGGTGACCGGGTCGCGCGACACCGCGCAAGACCTGGTCACCACGCGGAGGGTGTGGCTCCGCGGGAGCCGGACGGGGCGCCCCGCACTCGTGTTGTCCTTCGCCGCGCCGGGCACGACGCTGGACGGCTCGCTCGTCGTGGGTACGCAGGTCGATGCGGAGCTGGCCTTCTACCCGGGCGCGCAGCCGCTGCGGGCGCTGGTCGCCGAGCGTTACGGCGCGCCCATGCGGGGCACGCCCGCGGGGACGTCCGTCCGGGGCTTCCTGGACGAGCACGCGGCGGCCCTCGCGCTCGACCCGTGGCTGGACCGCTGGCCCGCGACGCTGGAGGAGGTCCGGCTCGCGCGCACCGAAGGAGGAGACCTGCACGTCCTCGACGGCGCCGGAGACGCGCTGCCACTGCGGACGGGCGATCCGTGGCGGTTGCTCGCGCTGTCGGGCGGCGGGCCGGTCACCCTGGCCGGGGAGTGGCGCCCGCGCGGCCTGCGCCCGCTGGCCGCGTGGCACGAGGACGAGGGGACGGTGATCCTGTGACGGCGTGGGACGAGCACGTCACCGCCGCGCTGCTGGGCACCGAGCGCCGCGACCCGCCCGCCCTGGCGGAGGCGCCCGGCGACGGCGGCGGCCATGGCGGCGACAAGGCGGGGCGGCTGCTCGACCAGGCGGCGCTGCTGGCCGTCCGGCGGCGGGCGGGGCAGGTCCCCTCGGGCCCGGCCCCCGAGCCGGTGGCGCTGGCCCCGGTGGAGGACGCCCCGGCGGTTCCGAGGGCGGCGGCGGTCCGGCTGCGGCGGATCCTCGGCGGCGAGCAGATCCGGGTGCTGCCCGAATGGCTGGACGCGGCGGCCGCCCGGGGCCTGCGGGTGCCCGCCCAGTCGCTTCCCGACCTGCTGGAGCGGGGGCGCAGCGACCGGATGCTGCGGTCGTCGATCGCGCGGGCGTGCGGGCGGCGCGGCGTGTGGCTGGCCCTGCAGAACACGGACTGGGCCTACCTGGTGGGATCCGGTGACGACCCCGGCGGCGGCCCCGAAGTGTGGGAGACCGGGACGCGCAACCGGCGCGTGGCCTACCTGACCATGCTTCGCGAGACCGAGCCAGAACGCGCGCGGGAGCTTCTCCAGGGAACCTGGGCCAAGGAGCCGGCGCCCGACCGCGCGGCGTTCGTCGCCACGTTCGCGCATGGGCTCTCCCTCGACGACGAGGAGTTCCTCGAGGCGGCTTTGGGCGACCGCGGGAAGGACGTCCGGCAACTGGCGTCCGACCTGCTGGCCCGCATGCCGGGCTCCGCGTACGGGGCGCGCATGGCGGCGCGCGCCCGTGCCTGCCTGACCGCCGGGGAGCGCACGGTCCGGGGCCGCGAGCAGACGTGGATCCGGGTGGAGCCGCCGCACTCCCACGACGAGGACATGGCGCGCGACGGCGTCCCGTTCCATCCGACCGGGTCGTTCGCGCCGCGCGGCGGGGGCGCGCCGGTGGGGACGCGGGCCGCGTGGCTGCGCGAGATCCTGGCCCGCACCCCGCTGTCCACCTGGACGGAGCTGTTCGGGCTGCCGCCCACGGAGATCGTGTGCCTGCCCGTCTCCGACTCCGACGGGCGCGACGTCCACATCGGATGGGCCCGCGCCGCCCTCGGCCAGCGCGACACCGGATGGGCGCGGGCGCTGCTCAGAGGCGGCGTCATGGTGGACGAGCCGGAGGCGCTCGCCGACCTGCTGTCGGTCCTGCCCGGCCCGGAGCGCGACGCGGCGGCGGCCGACCTGATCCGCTGGGTGGAGGGGCGCCCCGGCCTGCTGCGGGTTTTGGAGCGGGTGCCCGGCCCGTGGGCGGGGCCGCTCGCGGCGGCGGTGGTCGAGACGCTGAGCGCGTCCGCCGAGCGCCCCACCCGCCGCGACGAGCACCTGATCACGCAGCTGTGCCGGCTCGCCGACCAGCGGCTCGCCCCGGCGGCCGCGGCCCGCCTGGCGGCCCTCGGGCCGGCCGCACCGCAAGCCGTCACCGACCTGATCGCGACCCTGCGGTTCCGCGACGAGATGCTGAAGGAGCTCGACCAGTGACCGAAGAGGCAGGCCCGGGGGGCTTCGACGACGGTTCCCCCGCCGCGGCCGCGGGCGCCGTGCTGCGGCCGCACGCCGAGCAGGAGCACGCCGGCGAGCTGGCGCGGCTGGCCGAGCACGACGACCGGCCCCGGCCGCCCGGCTGGCGGCTGTCGCCCTGGGCGGTCACCACGTACCTGCTCGGCGGGGAGCTGCCGGACGGCTCGGCGATCAGCCCGAAGTACGTGGGGCCGCGCCGGCTGATGGAGGTCGCGGTGGCGACGCTCGCGACCGACCGGGCGCTGCTGCTCCTCGGCGTCCCCGGCACGGCGAAGACCTGGGTGTCCGAGCATCTCGCCGCCGCGGTCAGCGGCGACTCCACGCTGCTCGTGCAGGGGACGGCGGGTACGGCGGAGGAGGCGATCCGCTACGGCTGGAACTACGCGCGGCTGCTGGCCGAGGGCCCCTCGGAGCGGGCGCTGGTGGAGAGCCCGCTGATGCGCGCGATGCGGCGCGGCGCCGTCGCCCGCATCGAGGAGCTGACCCGGATGCCCTCCGACGTCCAGGACGCCCTCATCACCGTCCTTTCGGAGAAGACGCTGCCCGTGCCCGAGCTGAACGCCGAGGTGCAGGCGCGCAAGGGCTTCACGGTCATCGCGACCGCCAACGACCGCGACCGGGGCGTGAACGAGCTGTCCAGCGCGCTGCGCCGCCGGTTCAACACGGTCGTGCTGCCGCTGCCGGAGTCCGTCGAGGACGAGGTCGCGATCGTCGCGCGCCGCGTCGACCAGATCGGCGCCGGGCTGGAGCTGCCGGAGAGCCCCGCGGGCCTGGAGGAGATCCGGCGCGTCGTCACGGTGTTCCGGGAGCTGCGGTCCGGGGCCACGGCCGACGGGCGCACCAAGCTGAAGTCGCCCAGCGGGACCCTCAGCACCGCCGAGGCCATCTCGGTGATCACCAGCGGGCTGGCCCTGGCCGCGCACTTCGGCGACGGCGTGCTGCGCGCCGCCGACGTGGCGGGCGGGATCGTCGGCGCCGTCGTGCAGGACCCGGTGTCCGACCGCGTCGTGTGGCAGGAGTACCTGGAGGCGGTCGTCCGGGACCGCGCCGAGTGGCGGGACTTCTACCGCGCCTGCCGGGAGGTCTCTTGAGCCAGGTCGAGGTCTTCGGCATCCGGCACCACGGGCCGGGGTCGGCCCGCGCGCTGCGGGGTGCGCTGGAGGACTTCGAGCCGGACGCGGTGCTGGTCGAGGGGCCGCCCGAGGCCGACGCGATCGTGGAGCTGGCGGGCGAGCCGGGGATGGTGCCGCCGGTCGCGCTGCTCGCCTACTCCCCCGTCCCCGCCGACGGCGACCGCCGGGCCGCGTTCTGGCCGTTCGCCGAGTTCAGCCCGGAGTGGCAGGCGATCAGATACGCGCTGTCGGCGGGCGTGCCCGTCCGGTTCTGCGACCTTCCCGCCGCGAACCAGCTCGTCCCGGCGCAGCAGGAGCCGCCCGAGGAGGGCATCAGGCTCGACCCGCTCGGCTGGCTGGCGAAGGCCGCCGGGTACGACGACGCCGAGCGGTGGTGGGACGACGTGGTCGAGCACCGCCACGGCGGCCCGTCCCCGTTCCCCGCCATCGCCGAGGCCATGGCGGAGCTGCGCGGCGAGCTCGAACCGGCGCCGATGGAGGAGCGGCGCGAGGCCCACATGCGCCGGACGGTGCGCCGCGCCCTCAAGGAGGGGCACGAGCGGGTCGCCGTGGTCTGCGGGGCGTGGCACGTCCCGGCCCTGCGCGCCAAGGTCCCGGCGAGCCGCGACGACGGCACGCTGCGCGGCCTGCCGAAGACCAAGGTCGCCATGACGTGGGTGCCGTGGACGCACGGGCGCCTCGCCGGATGGTCCGGCTACGGCGCGGGCGTGCGCTCCCCCGGCTGGTACCACCACCTCTTCGCGGCGCGCGACCGCCCGATCGAGCGCTGGCTGACCGCCGCCGCCCGCGTCCTGCGCGAGGAGGACCTGCACGTCTCCTCCGCGCACGTGATCGAGGCCGTCCGGCTCGCCGAGGCCCTGGCCGCGCTGCGCGGGCGCCCCCTCGCCGGGCTGGACGAGGTCACCGAGGCGACCCGGGCCGTCCTGTGCGAGGGCGCCGACCTGCCCGTCCGGCTCATCCAGGACCGGATGGTGGTCGGCGAGCGGCTCGGCGCCGTCCCGGAACGGACCCCGATGGTGCCGCTGCAGCGCGACCTGCAGGCCGAGCAGCGGCGGCTCAGGCTGAAGCCGGCCGCGCTCGGCAAGGAGCAGGACCTCGACCTGCGCAAGCCCACCGACCTGGAGCGCAGCCGCCTGCTGCACCGGCTCCGCATGCTGGACGTGAACTGGGGCGTCCCGTCGGAGAGCCGCTCCAAGGGCACGTTCCGCGAGACGTGGACGCTGGCCTGGCGGCCCGAGTTCGACGTGGAGCTGATCGAGGCGAGCGCGTGGGGCACCACCGTGCGCGGCGCGAGCACCGCCCGTGCGCGGGAGGCGGCCGAGAGCGCCACCGCCCTCGCCGACCTCACCTCCGTGGCCGAGCGCTGCCTGCTCGCCGACCTCGGCGACGCGCTCCCCGCGGTCATGCGCGCCCTCGCCGACCGCGCCGCGGTCGACACCGACGTCGCGCAGCTGATGGCGGCGATGCCGGCGCTGGTCCGCGCGCTGCGCTACGGCGACGTGCGCGGCACCTCCACCGGCCCGCTCCGCACGGTGGTCGACGGCCTCGTGGTCCGCGTCTGCGTCGGGCTCCCGCCCGCGATCACCGGGCTGGACGACGACGCCGCCCGCGAGTTCCTCGGGCACGTCGACGCCGTCCACGGCGCCCTGTCCCTGCTCGCCGACGAGAGCCACATCGAGCGCTGGCGGCGCACCCTGGAGGGCCTGCTCGGCCGCCCCGACACCCTGCACGGCCTCATCGAGGGACGCCTCACGCGCCTGCTGCTCGACGCCGGGCGGCTGCACGACGTCCCCGACCGGATGGCGCGCGCCGTGTCCGTCGGCGCGGCGCCCGACCGCGCCGCGGCCTGGGTCGAGGGCTTCCTGGCGGGCGGCGGTCTCCTGCTCATGCACGACGAGGCGCTCCTGCGGCTCGTCGACGAGTGGATCGCCGGCCTGCCCGCCGACTCGTTCACCGATGTCCTGCCCCTCCTGCGCCGCACGTTCGGCGCCTACCCCGCCGCCGAGCGCCGCGCCATCGGCGAGCGGCTCCGGCGCCGCGACCGCGCCCTCGCCGGGCGGGCACGGCCGCCGGAGGACGACGTCGACGAGGCCCGGGCGGCGGCGGCGGCCGCCACGGCCCTGCGGATCCTCGGATGGGAGAAGCCGTCGTGACCGATGAGAGCGTGGACGACCGGCTGCGGCGCTGGCGGATGGTGCTCGGCGGCGACCAGGCCGACGGGACCGGCGTGACGCTGGCCGGGGACGACGTCCGCATGGACGGCGCGCTGGAGCGGCTCTACGGGGCCGGCGGCGGCGAGGGCCGGCCCCGGCCGGGGCGGCGCGGCGCCGGGCTCGGCGACTCGGCGCCCTCCGTGGCCCGGTGGCTCGGCGACATCCGCGCCTACTTCCCGTCGAGTGTCGTGCGGGTGATGCAGAAGGACGCGATCGAGCGCCTCGACCTCACCCGGCTGCTGCTGGAACCGGAGATGCTGGACGCGGTCGAGCCCGACGTCCACCTCGTCGGGACGCTGCTGTCGCTGAACCGGGTGCTGCCCGACCAGGCCAGGGAGTCGGCGCGCGCGGTGGTGCGCGCGGTCGTGCGCGACCTGGAGCGGCGGCTCGCGCAGAAGACGCGCTCGGCCGTCGGCGGGGCCCTCGACCGGTCGGCGCGGGTGCTGCGCCCAAGGCGGCTCGCCGACGTCGACTGGGATCGCACGATCCGCGCGAACCTGCGCCATTACCTGCCCGACCAGGGCACCCTCGTGCCGGAGCGGCTGATCGGGTACGGCAGGCGGCGGCAGGCCGTCAAGCGGGACGTGGTGCTCGCGATCGACCAGAGCGGCTCGATGGCGGCGTCGGTGGTGTACGCGAGCGTGTTCGGGGCGGTGCTGGCGTCGATGCGGTCGCTGCGCACGTCGCTGGTGGTTTTCGACACCAGCGTCGTGGACCTCACCGACCAGCTCCACGACCCGGTGGAGGTGCTGTTCGGCACCCAGCTCGGCGGCGGCACCGACATCAACCGCGCCATCGCGTACTGCCAGAGCCTCGTCGCGCGCCCGGCCGAGACGATCCTCGTGCTGATCAGCGACCTGTACGAGGGCGGGATCCGCGACGAGATGCTGCAGCGGGTCGCGGCGCTGACGGCGGCGGGCGTGCAGGTCGTCGTGCTGCTCGCCCTGTCGGACGAGGGCGCGCCCGCCTACGACCACGACAACGCCGCGGCCCTGGCCGCGATCGGCGTCCCGGCCTTCGCGTGCACCCCCGACGCCTTCCCCGGCCTGATGGCCGCCGCCATCGAGCGCCGCGACCTCAAGGAATGGTCCGAGCGCGCCACCGGAGACCGATGACCGACCGGACGGGAGAGCGACCCGCTTACCGCCGCCCCGACCCCGGCCTGACCTGACCTGGCCAGGTGGTCGTGTCAGACCGGTGAGCGGACCAGGCCGCGGACCAGGAGCAGTACCACCAGGGCGGTCAGCAGGGCGTGGCCGGCCAGTGCGGACGGCTGGATCTGGACGAGCGCGCCCCAGGCCGCCCACATCGCGACGCGGGCGACGCGCGCGGCCATCACCGTCCCGGCCGCGGGGCGGCTGCCGCGCCACGCCAGGATCACCCCGACCAGGGTGACGACGGCGACGACGGCGAACGACGAGGCGACCACGGGCAGCAGGCCGCCCCGGTGGCCCTCGCTGAGGGACGGCCGGGCGATCAGGATCGCGAGGGCTGCGACGTCCAGGGCGGCGAGCAGCGCGGCGAGGAGCAGGCCGGTCACGACCGCCGGGCCGCGCCGCAGCGTGCGGACGGCTCGGGGCGTCCGAGGCAGCGGAGCGGGCGTGGGCGCAGGTCCGGGCATAGGCACAGGTCCGGGCGCGGGTCCGGGCGCGGCCGCAGGTCCGGGTGAAGGCGGTGCCGGCGGTGCGGGCGCGGACGTGGGTGAGCCGGGCCATGTCGGCGTCTGCGTCCAGGAGGTCTCCGCGAACGTGTCGGCGGTCGGCTGCGGCGTGCTCTCGGGCGCGGGCCTCGGGACCGGGCCGGTCGGGCCGGTGAAGTCCTCCGTGAGGTGCTCGGCGGGGATCTCCAGCCGGGCGTGCCGCTCACTCTCGCCGAGCAGCCAGAGCAGGACGTCCTCGGAGGTGGGGCGGGCCTGCGGGTCCTTGGCGAGGCAGGCGGCGGCGACCTCGGCCAGCGGGCCGGGCAGGGCGCCGAGGTCGGGCGTCTCGTGCAGGATCCGGTACATCACCGCGGGCAGCGGGCCGCCCGCGAAGGGGTCGCGGCCGGTGGCGGCGAACAGCAGGGTGCTCGCCCAGGCGAACAGGTCGGCCGACGGCCCGACCCGGCCGGTGAACTGCTCGGGGGCCATGTAGGCGGGCGTGCCGACGACCTGGCTCGTCATCGTCGCGCTCGCGTCGAACGCGCGGGCGATCCCGAAGTCGATCACGCGCGGCCCGTCCGGGCCGATCAGCACGTTCTGCGGCTTGAGGTCGCGGTGCACGATGTTCGCGCGGTGGATCGCCGACAGCGCCGTCACCGAGCTGATCGCGAGCCGGTCGAGGGCCGCGCCGGTGCGCGGCCCCTCGTCGCGGACGAGGGCGCGCAGCGACGGCCCCGGCACGTACTCGCTGACGATGTAGGGGCGGTCGCCCACCACGTCGGCGGCGAGCATCTGCGCCGTGCAGAACCCGGCGACCCGCTCCAGGACGGCCATCTCGCGCACGAACCGCTCCCGCGCGTTGGCGTCCCCGACGAGCTGGGCGTGCAGCAGCTTGACGGCGACGCGGGCCGGCCCGGGGCCCGGCTCGGCGGGGCGGCCGAGGTACACCGTGCCCTGGCCGCCGGCGCCGATCCGCCCGAGCAGCTCCCAGCGCCCGAGCCGGGTGGGATCGGCCGCGGTGAGGGGAACCGGACCCGCCATTCGCACCCCCTCGAAAAAAATTGAGCATTCCCGCGGGCACAAAACCGCTCCGCCCGGCATCGAAGAGTATAGGTTCGGCGAGCCCGAAGCGGGAGAAGAAGATGCTGCAGATTCGTTCGACGATTGCGCGGTCCAGGTTCGGCGCCGTGCCGCTGGCGGGGTCCGTCGCGGCCCTCGTGGCGGCGGGCGCGCTGACCGGCTGCGGGGACGCCGGCGCGACCATCACGCGGCTGACGGTGGGATCGCCGGGGCCCGACCCGTACACGCTGGCGTCCGGCACCGACAGGGTCGACGTGAAGGCGAGGCCGCAGGCAGGCGGCACGAAGGAGGGGGACGCACCTGGGCTCTACGGGGGCACGCGCCGGGCCTCGACCTGCGACAGGGAGAAGCTCGCCGCCTTCCTGCGGGCCCATCCCGACAAGGCGCAGGCGTGGGCGCGGGTGCAGGGGATCCCGGTGGGCGACATCCCGCGGTACGTGTCGCGGCAGACGCCGGTCCTGCTGCGCACCGACACGCTGGTCACCAACCACGGGTACCGGGCCGGGAAGGCGACGAGCGACCCCGCCGTCCTTCAGGCCGGAATGGGCGTTCTGGTCAATGGCTACGGAGTGCCCACGGTGAAGTGCAATTGCGGCAATCCCCTCACTCCGCCCGACAAAAAGATCTCCACCCGGAACGCGTCGTACGGTGGCCGATCCTGGCCGGGATTCGAGAAGGGGAATGTCACCCGAATCCGGCCGCGGGATTCCCAGAAGGGGACGATCGTCACTTTCGTCCTGGTCGACCCGGAGGCCACGATGGGATTCGCCCGGCCCCGCGCCACCGAGGGGGCGGCGGACGGGCCGCCGACCGCGCTGCCGCGGACGGAGACGGAGGTCGTGGCGAGCGACTCGCCCGCGCCGTCCGACTCCGGCCTGGAGACGCCCGGCACCGAGTCCCCCGGCACGCAGTCGCCCGGCCTGGAGACGCCCGGGCCGGAGACGCCCGGCACCCAGACACCGGGGACCGAGTCCCCCGGGCCGCAGACCCCGGGCCCCGCGCTCTCGTCCCCGTCACCGGGCGTGGCCACGCCGGACCCGGGTACGGGCGCAGGTGGGAAGGACGCGCCGGGCGACGGGGCGCACGGGCCGGTCTCCCTGCCGCCCTCGAAGGAGCCCGCACCCGCGACCTCCTGACACCGTGCGCTATCTTTGTTCATATGAGCAGTGCTTCAGATGTCGTCGCCCCGGACGCCTGCGCCGTCCGGGTGGTCGACGCCGCGAAGGTCGCCGCCGTCTCGGCGTCCCTGCCGGACGGGGAGACGATCACCGAGCTGGCGCAGGTGTTCGGGCTGCTGTCCGACCCCGGCCGGCTGCGGGTGATCACCGCGCTGCTCGAAGGGGGAGAGATGTGCGTGTGCGACATCGCCGCGTCCTGCGGGCACTCGGAGTCGGCGGTCTCGCACGCGCTGCGCCTGCTGCGCGCCAACCGGGTCGTGCGCGTCCGCCGCGCCGGCCGGATGGCCTACTACCGGCTTGACGACTCGCACGTCCGGCTGCTGCTCGATCTCGCCCTCACCCACGTCGGCCACGGGGAGGAAGGCACATGATCGGGGACCGCGAGGACACGCCGGGGAAGCGGGGGCACCAGCACGGGGAACTCCAGCACGGGGAACCTCGGCACGGGGAACCTCGGCACGGGGGGCACGGCCACGGGCACGGGCACGCCGTCTCCGCGGGCGCCGACCGGCGGCTGCTGACCGGCGCGCTGGCGCTGATCATCGCCTACATGTCGGGCGAGGTGGTCGTCGGCCTGCTCGCCGGGTCGCTGGCGCTGATCACCGACGCCGCGCACATGATGACCGACGCGTTCGCGATCGCGCTGGCGCTGGTCGCGATGCGCATCGCCGCCCGCCCGCCGAAGGGCGGGTACACCTTCGGCCTGCGCCGCGCAGAGATACTGTCCGCGCAGCTGAACGGGCTGACGCTGATCCTGCTCACCGTCTACTTCGTGTACGAGGGGGTCCGGCGGCTGATCGAGCCGTCCGCCGTGGAGGGCCAGTTCGTCTTCTGGACGGCCCTCGCGGGCATCGCCGTCAACATCGCGGCGACCGTGCTGATCAGCCGGGCGGACCGGCGCAGCCTGAACGTCGAGGGCGCGTTCCAGCACATCCTGAACGACCTGTTCGCGTTCGTCGCGACCGCGGTGGCGGGCCTGGTCGTGTGGACGACGGGCTTCGCCCGCGCGGACGCGATCGCCTCGCTGGTGGTGGCCGCGCTGATGCTCAAGGCCGGGTACCGGCTGCTGCGGGACGCGGGCCGGGTGCTCATGGAGGCCGCGCCCGCGGGGCTCGACCCGTCCGAGCTCGGCGCCCGACTCGCCGGGCGCCCCTGCGTCGAGGAGGTGCACGACCTGCACGTGTGGGAGGTCAGCTCGGGCTACCCGGCGCTGTCGGCGCACGTGCTCGTCGACTCCCAGGGCGACTGCCACGCCGTCCGCCGCGACCTGCAGGAGCTGCTGCGCGACGCTTACGCGATCACGCACACCACGCTGGAGGTCGACCATGTGGACGAGCCGTCCGGCGGCGGGCACGTCCACTGCGACGACCCGCACGGCCCCCGCCATGTGGCGGAGGCCGTCGAGCCGCACGAGCACGCGGGCGGCGCGCCGTGCGACCACTAGGGCCGCGCCGCCGCGCCGTCCTGTGATCAGCGGGTGGTGCAGGCGGCGCCGTTCACCCTGAAGGCGCTCGGAGGCGGATTCGTTCCGCCGCTCGCCCCGTTGAAGCCGATCGTCACCGAGCCCCCCGGCCGGATGGTCCGGTTCCAGTCGAGGTTGCGGGCGGTCACGTCCGGGCCGTTCTGCGACCAGGCGGCGTTCCAGCCCTGGGTGACGCGCTGGCCCGCGGCGAACGCGAACCCCAGCGTCCAGCCCTCGATGGGCGAGGTCCCGGTGTTGGCGACGGTGACCTGCGCGGTGAAGCCGGTCCCCCACCGGCTCTGCACCGCGTAGCCGGCCTCGCACGCCGGGGCGGCCGGGCCGCCGCCCGCCGGGATCTCGACCAGCGTGATCGAGGACGCGGGGAACATCGAGGTGAACCCGGCCGCCCCGACCGTCACGTCCGGGGCGCGGACGATCGCGGCCTGGTCGGCGCCGCTGTACCGGTAGACGTGCCCGGCCGCCGAGCCGGACCGCCCGGCGATCGAGACGGTGCTGGTGAGGTCGTCGGTCGGCGACTTGTTCACGACCATGAGGGTGAGCGCCTTGTCGGACGAGCGCTCCGCCGCGTACACCGCGAGCCTGCCCTGGTCGGCGCTCGACGCGCGGACGGACGTCTCGCCGAACGCGGCGCCCGCGCCGTCGTAGTCGCGGTACATGCGGAAGGCGTAGGCGCCCGGGTCGGACGTGCCCGGCGGCGCCCACAGCGTCGCCAGGTCGAGGCCCTCCCGCCCGAAGATCCCGAGCACGTCCGCCTGGGCCAGCGCTCCGTTCAGGTGGCCGAGCGCGCCCCAGTTGTACTCGGTGATCGCCAGCTTGGTGCCCGGGTAGTTCTGGTTCACGAGCTCGCGCATCCGCGGGATGTAGTTGATCGGCTGGCCGATCCAGCTCTCGTCGGTGTAGGAGGGGTCCCACAGCTGCCGGGTGGAGCGCAGCCGCAGCTCCTGGGTCGCCGCGCCGCCCGGGTCGCCGGAGGACACGCCGGCCTGCTGCGGATAGATGTGCTCGTCGAAGTAGTCGAGGATGCGGGTCCCGTGCTCCTCCTCGTAGGCCTTCATCTGCCGGAGGTACCAGTCCGCGAAGGGAACGCCGCCGTGCGCCGCCCGGTCCGGCGGGTCGGCCCAGCAGTCGCCGCCCACCCGGTCGCAGGTCTGCTTGTCCAGGCCCGACAGGGACAGCGACTGGAAGCCCCAGCCGACCGGGCCGAGCGTCCTGGCCCCCGGGTCGGCGGCCTTCACGGCGGAGGCGATCGCGTACGTCTGGCGGCGCATCTCGTCGTAGCCGGCGCCGTCCGGGTGCACGTCGCGGTGCGTGGCGTGCCAGAGGTCGGGCTCGTTGTCGAGGTCGTAGAAGCGCACGCCGCCGCCGTCGGCACGGCCGTACCTGCCCGTCAGGTGGGACAGCCAGTCGGTGACGTACCGGGGGCCGGCCGGGACGCTGGTGTCGGCCGGGTCGTTGCCCGTGACGTTCGAGCCGTCCGGTTTCACCCCGTTGCCGCAGTCGGGCCGCCACTGGGTGTCGGCGCCCTGCTGCGGCCCGTACTTGGCGATGCCGAACCCGCAGGTGTAGTCGCGGCCTTTCGGAATCCAGCCGATCAGCGGGACGGTGAGGAGCGTGCCGGTGCCGGTCCGGCGGTCCTGGTCGGTGAACTGGTCGGTCTCTGACCCGTCGGGGAGCTTCGCGGGATCCGGCGCCGGGCCGGGCACGTTCTCGAAGTACCAGTCCGAGCCCCGGTTGGTCTCGTCGTAACGGTAGTTGTAACGGGTCGTCGCGTTGCCGCCCCACCGCCGGACGGGGAGGCGCAGCTCCTCGGCGAGGTCCTCGGCGGCGAAGTTCATCCCGTAGACGTAGGGGCTGATCGCGTGCCGGGACGCGGACGGGTCGACGGTCAGCGCGGGCCCGTCCGCGGCCCGCGCCGGGGGCGCGGCCCAGGGCAGGAGCGCGGCTGCCGCGACGACGGCGAGCAAGACCTTCCGGGTCATGTCACACCTCGCATGCCTTGTCGTTCACCTCGAACGCGGCGGGCGCACCGCTCGCCGCGCCGGTCGCCTGGAACCCGACCGAGAGCGAGGCGCCGGGCGCGACGGAGGCGTTCCAGTCCAGGTTCCTGGCGGTCACCGCGGCGCCGCTCTGCGACCAGGCCGCGCTCCACCCCTGGGCGACCTTCTGATCGCCGGGGAAGGCGAACTCCAGCGTCCAGCCGTTCAGCGCCGTGGACCCGCTGTTGGTGATGGTGACCTGGGCGGTGAAGCCGCCCGACCAGCTGTTCTGCACCGTGTAGGCGACCTTGCAGGACGTCCCCGGCGTGCCCGGGTCGCCGGGGTCGCCGCCCGGGTCGCCGGCGCCGAGCAGGTAGGGATCGAGGTAGGACTGCTTCGCCGTGTTCACGGTCGTCCAGTCGTCGTTGAGGATGCCGCCGGTGTCGCCCGAGTTGGGGTTCCACGACCAGAAGGTGAAGGAGATCCCACCCGTGCCCTTGCCGAGGTAGGCCGTCAGGGTGCGCAGCCAGGTCTGGTCGCGCGGATCCCTCAGCGTCGTCCCGAACTCGCCGAGCAGGACCGGCGCGACGTTGTCCTTGTAGAGGCGGCCCCAGTTCTTGTCCCAGATCCCGGCCAGGTTGGCCGGGAAGGACGGGTCGTCGAACCACGGCTGCGGGTACACCGACGTGGCGTAGTCGTGGGCGGAGTACACGAGCCGGTTCGCGATGTTCAGCCGAACCGGGTACTGCGCGGCGCCCTGGAGGTTGCCGCCCCACCAGTAGTTGTCGCCGCCGTGGTCGTTGACGCCCTCGACGATGATCAGCCAGTTCGGGTTGGCCGCGAGGACGGCGTTGCCGGCCCGCTCGGCGGCCAGCCGCCAGTCCCTCGTCTGGTCGCCGCAGCCCCAGCACGCCGGGGAGTGCGGCTCGTTGTGCAGGTCGGCGCCGATGACCGTGGCGTCGCCCGCGTAGTGCCGGGCGAGCATCGTCCAGTCGGAGATCCAGCGCGACTCGGGGTAGGCGGCGGTGTACCAGAGCGCGGACTGGCCGCCGGAGTCCGGGCGGTGCCGGTCGAGGACGACCTTGAGCCCGATCCGCCCCGCGTACGCGATGATCCTGTCCAGGATCTGTAGCCCGTTCAGGCCCCGCAGGTCGGGGTTCTTGGCGTAGTCGATGCTGTTCGGGGCGCTGCCGGAGTCGAACAGCTGGCTGCTGTAGGGCAGCCGCAGCGTGTTGTACCTCAGGCTCTTGATCTGGTCGAGCATGTCCTTGTAGCCGCGCGACCAGAGGCCGTGCGGGGCGTAGTTGGACGTCTCGGCGCCGAACCAGTTGACGCCCGTCATCCGCACCGGCCGGCCGGCGGCGTCGAGCAGCTGCCGGCCGCTGGTGTGCCAGTAGCCGGCGCCGTCCGCGCGGGCCGGGCGCGGCACGGCCTGGGCGAGCGCCAGCGCCAGCAGCACGGCCACGATGATCGGGACGAGGCGGGTCCGCCGGAGTCTCACGGTCGTTCTCATGCTGGGTCCTCAGTCGATCGAGTGGGAGCGCTCCCACCGTCAGCGGAGGCGCCCGGCCCGTCAAGGACGGCCACCGGTTGCCCCCGGTGACCAGGCATCCCGTGTGAAAACCCGTGAAAAAGACTGGCCCCGCACGAGGCGGGGCCAGTTGTTCAGGCAACCAACAACATCAGTTCGTCAGTCCTGCTTCCCGCGCTCGACGCCGAGGTTCTCCGCCACCTGGTCGATCACCTGGTCGACGTCCTCCGGGGAGCCGCTGACCACCGGCTGCTTGTCGGCCCAGTCGTCGCGCTTCTTCGGCAAACCGTTGCCAGCCATATCTATCACTCCTTCTCGTTTCATCCCTAAGGAGGTCGGAGCCCTTGACCCCGGCCACAACGGGGATCGTCCGCGATACTGGGCATCCCGCAACAATTTCGCCCCGCCGCCTAGGAGAGGCCGAACAGGTGGGCCGGGCCGCGCCAGCAGACCGAGCGCAGCCAGTCGTCGCCGAGGTCGAGCGCGGCCAGCGACTCCAGCTGGTGCGCGTACTCGTAGGGGATGTTCGGGAAGTCGGTGCCGAGCAGGATCCGCCCTTCCAGGCCGAGGTCGCGCAGCCGGGGCAGCAGCGCGTCCGGGAAGGGCGCCAGGGCGGCGAAGCGAGTGAAGATCATCGTCGTGTCCAGGTGGACGCCCTCGTGGACGGCCGCGAGGGCGAAGAAGCCCTCGAACTCCGGCGCGCCCAGATGGGCGACGATCGCCGTCAGGCCCGGGTGGCGGGCGAGGACCTCGCCGAACGGGCCGGGCCCGGTGAAGCCGTTGGCGACCGGTCCGGAGCCGGCGTGGACGAGGGCGGGCACGCCGGCGTCGGCGAGCATCCCCCACACCGCGTCCAGCTCCTTCAGGCGCGGGTCGAAGCCGCCGACCTGGAGGTGGACCTTGAAGACGCGGGCGCCCGCGTCCAGCGCGCGGCGCACGTACTCCTCGACGCCGGGCTCGGGGTAGAACGTGGCGGACTGGAGGCATTCGGGGACGCGGGCGGCGAACTGGGCCGCCCACTCGTTCAGCGACTCGGCCATGCCGGGCCGGTGCGGGTAGGCGAGCGAGGTGAACGCGCGGACGCCGAGCCCGTGCAGGAAGTCCAGCCGCTCCTGCTCGGAGTCCCGGTAGCGGATGGGCCACTCGGTGCCGATCAGCGGCCCGGCCTCGTCGAAGTACCCCCACACCGCGCTCATCAGCCGCTGCGGCATGAAGTGGACGTGGACGTCGATGATGCCGGGCAGCCCGAGCGACCGCCAGAACGCGGGGACAGCTGAATCAGAACGAGGTTCGGCCACGCCCCGACCCTAGCCGCCGCTCAGGTGATCTCCGCGAGCAGGGCGGGCAGCGCGGCCCGCAACTCGCGGCGCCAGTAGGGCCAGGTGTGGGTGCCGCGGTAGAAGTGCGTGGTGACGGGGACGCCGAGCTTCTTCAGCTTGCCCGCCAACTCCCGGGAGACGGTGTGGGACAAGGCCTCCAGCGCGTCGCGGGGGACGGCCTCCCGCGCGCCCCGGCCGGGGTGGTCGAAGGGGCCCGGGGCGCCGTCGCCGGCGCTGACGTGCACGCGGACGCCCGAGAGCCGGCCGGCGAGGTCGTAGGGGTTGTGCTGGCGCCACACGATGCGCTGCTCGTCGGGGTCGCCCCACATGTCCGTCCAGTCCAGGGACGGCGCGCCGATCGCGACGCTCAGCTCGACGAGGTCGGCGACGTCGAGCCCGGACGGGTCGCGGTGCAGCGTGTGCACCGGCCCGCTGAACGACGCCGCCGCCCGGAAGAGGCCCCGGTGCCTGGCCGCGTACGCCAGCGCGCCGAGCCCGCCCATCGCGTTGCCGGCGACGGCGCGGTCCGGGCCGGCGCGGTACCCGCGCTCCAGGATCTGCCGGAGCTCGGCGAGGTGGAAGGTCTCCCACTTCGGCGCGCCGCCGCCGCCGCGGTTCCACCAGTCGGTGTAGCTGCCGCACGGGCCGCCGTCCGGCATGACGACGATCACCTCGGCGTCCTCGGTCAGCTCCTCGATGTCGCTGTGCTCGCTCCACGCGGTGTGGCCGTCCCGGCCGGCGGAGGCCCCGTGCAGGAGCCAGAGCACCGGCCAGGTGCGGGTGGCGTCCCGCGACCAGCCGGGGGGCAGCAGGAGGCGGGCGCGGGCGACGCCTCCGAGGGCGGGGGAACGCACGGCCAGGTCGAGGACGCGGCGGCGCGGGCGGCGCTCGCCGACCACGGTGGCGCCGTCGTCGGCGGCGGGTGCGCCGGGCGGGGCCGTGCCGCCCGCCGCGATGGACGCGGTCAGTCCGGCGACCGCAACGATGAGTCCCGCTCCCGCCAAAGCGCGCAACCGCATGTCCCGCCCCCGGTCGTTCAGAGGTGCCTGCTGTAAAGGTTCCCTCTGACGGGAATGTTTCAACGCTGTGTAATCGGTTTATAAAATGTCGGGCCGGGAGTTCCGGTCCACATTCCTTCCAGGGGTGGCGCGGACGAAGGGGGCGACCGGAGGAGATGCGGAGCGTCCGGATGCGGAGCAAGGCGGAGCTGGAGTCGGCGATCGCGGACGGCGGGCGCGCCGCGCTGGTGATCAACTCCCGCTCCCGGCGGGGCCGGCGGCTCTACGGCACGGCCCGCCGCCTGCTGCGCGAGGCGGGGCTGGAGTTCTCGCACGTCTTCCCGGTGACCGATCCCTCCCGGCTGCCGGAGCTGTTCGCCGACGTCATCGCGCTGGAGCCCGACCTCGTGGTCGTCGGCGGCGGGGACGGCACGGTCGCCGAGGCGGTCGGGCACCTGGCGCACCGCGACATCGCGCTCGGGGTGCTGCCGCTCGGCACCACCAACAACTTCGCCCGCAGCCTGGAGCTGCCGCTGGACCTGCCCGGCGCGGTCGCGACCCTCGCCGTCGGCCGGCCGGACGGCGGGAAGGTCGCCGACGTCGACGTCGGCTGGTTCGAGTCCACGGGCGACCCGCAGGGCGAGGGGCCGGGCGACGAGCGCGAGCACATCTTCGCCAACATGGTCAGCCTCGGCCTGTCGGTCCAGGTCGCCGGGCACGTCCCGCACATGCTCAAGCGGTTCGTCGGGCGTCCCGCCTACGCGCTGACGGCGGCGGGGCTGCTGCCCCGGCACGAGGCGTTCACCGCCCGCATCACGATCGACGGCGAGACGCACGAGGTCGCGACGCACCAGCTGAACGTCGCCAACGGCGCGCACCACAGCGGGCAGCGCATCGCCCGCGACGCCAGCCCGGACGACCGGCTGCTGGCCGTGTACCGGCTCGGCGACGAGCGGCGGGTGCGGCTGGCGTCGGCCACGGCCCGACACGTCCTCACCGGCCCGTGGCGGTCGCTGGCGGACGACGCCTTCCTCACCACGACGAAGGTGGAGATCGAGACCGACCCGCCGATGCAGGTGGACGTGGACGGCGAGGTCCGCGGCCGCACCCCGGTGTCGATCAAGCTGCGCGGCAACGCCCTGCGGGTGATCGTTCCGAGGACGTTCGTCGACACCTGACCGGCGACCGGCGCCGCTAGGGCCGGGCGGGGCCGCGCTCGTCGGCCATGACGTAGGCGCCCGCCTCCAGGCGCTCGATCACGCCCAGCGTCCAGGCCCTGGCGGAGTCGGCGGAGTGGACCCACCAGCCGAGCAGCTCGCGCAGGTGGTCGGAGCGGTCCAGCTCGTCCAGGGGCGGGGCGACGGAGGCGCGCCAGGCGGCCAGGCCGTCGAGGCGCTCGCGCAGCAGGGCGAGCGCCTCGGCGCGCGGCAGCTCGGTGAGGAACCCCAGGCCCGCGGTCAGCATCTCCGGGTGCCGGACGTCCACCGCGGAGAGGGCGGAGCGCAGCAGCCGGTGGAACTCCGCCCGGCCGGCGTCGGTGATCTCGTAGTCGGTGTGCGGCGGGCCGGCCTCGCTCTCCTCCACCTCGTGGGCGTGCAGCATGCCCTCCTTGGCCAGCTGCCTGAGCGCGTGGTAGATCGAGCCCGGGTTGACGTGGGCCCACTCGTCCGAGCCCCAGGAGAGCAGCTCGCGGCGGACCTCGTAGCCGTGCGCCCGCCCGAACCTGCGCACCCCGCCGAGCACCAGCAGCCGCGTCGTCGACATGCTCTCCCCCTGATCGCAAACCTGTTCAGGTTAGAGGGTCCGGCGTCCGCGCGCGCGGTCCTCACCGCTTCAGGGCGGCGAGATCCTCCGGGTCGAGCGCCAGATCCGCGGCGGCGACGTTCTCCTCCAGGTGGGCCGGGGAGCCGGTGCCCGGGATCGCCAGCATCACCGGGGAGAGGGCCAGCAGCCCCGCGAGGAGCACCTGCGGGACGGTGGCGCCGTGGCGGGCGGCGACCGCGTTGACGCGCGCGTCGTCGGGGATGCCGAAACCGCCGAGCGGGAAGTAGGGGGCGTAGGCGATGTGCTCGCGCTCACAGGCGGCCAGGAGCTCGACGTCCCGCGACCGCGTCACGTCGAACCGGTTCTGGACGGCCGCGACCGGCGCGATCCCGCGCGCCTCCTCCAGCTGGGCGGGGCTCACGTGGCTCAGCCCGAGATGCCTGATCAGCCCCTCCTCGCGGAGCCCGGCCAGGACGGCGAAGCGCTCCCCGACCGGCTCGTCCGCCGGGGCCTCCAGCCCGCCGGGCCGCAGGTAGACCAGGTCGAGCCGGTCGAGCCCGAGCTCGGTGAGGTTGCGCTCCACCTCGGCGCGCAGCCCCGACGCCGGGAGCTGCCCGGACGGGTAGGGGTCGCCCGGTCCCCGGTACGGTCCCACCTTCGTGGCGACGACCAGGCCGGGCGGGTAGGGGGCGAGCGCGGCCCGGATCATCTCGTTGGCCGCGAGGCCGTCCTGGTGGTGGTAGAACGCCGCCGTGTCGATGTGGTCCACGCCCAGCTCGACGGCCCGCTGAAGGATCTTGATTCCGGTGTCCCGGTCGTTCGCGGGTCCGCCGCGGGTACTGGCGGGCAGCCGCATCGCGCCGAAGCCCATCCGGGAGATCCGCAGGTCGCCGCCGAGATCGAAGTGTCGTGTCATGCGGTCCACTGTGCCGAGACCGCGGGGTCCGGGCGATCGGCTGGCAGCTTGCTGCCAGCCGATCGCCCGGCGGGCCGCGTGGCAGACTGGGTCCGTGAGCGTCGATCTGGACCGGAACGTCGTGCTTCGCGGGGAGGCGGAGCTGGTCGAGCGCGCCGGACGGCTGTTCTTCGCGTGCGAGGAGTTCGCGTGCGCGGCGACGGACCAGAACACCTGGGCCCTGCCCGGGCTCCGGGAGCGGATCGTCGCCGAGCGTCGCCGGATCCGGCCCGCCCCGGCCGTCCGCAAGCTGTACAACCCGGCCGCCCTCGCCGACGAGGAGTCCGAGCGGCGGCTGCTCGCGGTCGCCGCCGCGGGCGCGCGGGTGCGGATCTGTTCGACGCCGCTCCCGCACGAGACGATCATCGTGGACGGGAGGGTCGCCATCCTCGCGGGCCCGGTGGAGGGCGGCGTCCGCGAGTACACCGTCGTCCGGTCGCCGGGCGTGGTCAAGGGCGTGGTCTCGCTGTTCCGGGCGACGTGGGAGACGGCGACCGAACTGGCCGACCACCGGCGCGACCGGCCGCCCGCGCTCGGCGGGGAGAGCCTGCGCATCCTGGAGCTGCTCGGCGGCGGGCTGAAGGACGAGGCGGCCGCGCGGCGGCTCGGCATGTCGCTGCGCACCTACCGGCGCCGCGTCGCCGAGATCCTCGTCCTGCTGGACGCCGACTCCCGCTTCCAGGCGGGACTGCGCGCCCACGAGTTCGGCCTGGTCGGCTGAGGGCCCGGCCGGCGGGCCCTCAGCCGCCCGCGAGCGGGACGAGCCTGATGAAGACGAGGTCGGGGTCGCCGGTGAGGTCGATCTCCTCATCGAGGTCCTCGACCTGGCGGTCGGCGGCGAGCACGAAGAACCCGTTGCCGAGGAAGGCGCGCTCGGCGATGTCGGCCTGCCGCTCCCAGTCCAGGCGGCGGGGCTCGCGCAGCCGGTAGCCGTTCAGCTCCGCCTCGGCGCCGTCCGGGCGGACCAGTCCGTGGAACCGGTCGGAGGGGCGGGCGTTGTGCCGGGCGACCTCCTCGCGGACCCGGAGCCTGATCAGCTCCCGGACGGTCATCCGGTCGGGCAGCCCGGCCACCTGGAAGCCGGCGACGGGCGCGCCGGCGGCCGTCTCGTCGCGGAAGTTGACGGCGGGCATCAGGCACCTCTCTTGATCTGCGCCAGGATGGACTCGTCCTCGATCGCGCTGTCGGCGGCGAGCAGGAACGCCTTGCTGAGGATGAGGGAGAGCCGCTCGTCCTCGAACGGCAGGAAGACCTTGGCGCCGGCGGCGCGGCGCTCCGGGACGATGCAGAGGAACGTGTCGTCCGGTTCCATCACGATGTTGGCCGAGCCCAGGTGGATCCTGTAGGTGCGCAGCTCGCCGCGTACGACCAGGTAGCGGCCGTCGATCTCGCAGCGGTCGGCGATCCTCGTGCGCGGCAGGACGCGTTCCAGTGCGTCCCTGCGGGTCCGGGTCGACTCGCCGAGGTCGGCGTACCACGCGCGCACCCAGTACTCGTGCGCCTCGCCGTCCTCCCACATGGGGTCGGCGGCGATGGAGGCGACGCCGACGAACAGGTCCACGTCCCGCATCGCCTCGCTGAACACCAGCGGCGGGACGTCGGCGAGGGCCGCCTCCCGCCAGCCGCCGCCGTCGCCGCGGCGGTCGAACACCACCCGGTTCGTCCCGGCGATCTCGTGCTCGCCCTGCCAGTCGGCCAGGACGTGGGAGAACCTGACCCGCCACTCCCCCGCCGCGAGCGTCCGGGCCGCCTCGTCGGAGCTCCCGCCGTCCCAGGGGCCGAGCAGGGCGCTCGTCCAGCCGCGGACCCGGAACAGGGCGAACATCCGCCGGTAGTGGACGAGGTGCGCGGCGAACCGGTTGGAGTAGGTCGCGGTGTCCTGTTCCGCGGGGGTGAGGAGGTAGATCTCGCGGAACGCCTGCTTGAAGGGCTGCCGGATCCGCCGCTCGACGAGCAGGTCGCGCCAGGCGCGCACCTCGTCCGGCCGTGACCTGATGGGGTGCCACAGCCGTACGGGCGCGTCGTCGGCGGCGTCCGGCGTTTCGCCGGCCTCGGGCAGGAAGGTGCGCCAGTCGCCGGGGGCGGTCTCGATCTGCCAGAGGAGCGTGCGCACCGCCGGCCCGGCGACCGGGTGGCGCAGGAGCGCCTTCCGCCACCGGCCGAACGGGTGGACGGCGTCGACGGTGAAGCCGCCCTCCAGCGCCCGCGCGAGCGTGATGAGCTGGGCGCTGACGCGTTTGGCGAGGTCGCGCAGTTCCGCGACCTCGGCCTTGTGGTCGCGGCGGACGGGCGCGGGCACGCCCTTCAGCGCCGTGCCGTCCTTCTCGAAGGTCAGCTCGGCCTTGCCTGCGGTGACGGTGACGAGCGCCGTGTAGCCGCCGAGTTCCCGGCGCAGGACGCCCCCGGGGCCGAAGCCGAGATCGGGTAGGCGCAGCGCGACCTCGGTCCGCTCGGCGAGGGCCGCCTCGACCTTCTTGAGCATCTTGTCGAGCTGCTTGGGCACCCCCGCGTGCCGGACTCTCCCGCGGACGGTCCGGATCGCGGTGACCAGCTCGGGCGTCGGGAACTCCTGCGCGGCCCGGACGATCTCGTACAGCAGCGCCTGCGACGGCAGCGTCCTCGCCTCCGTCGGAGCGACGGCGACGCCGGGCAGGAGACGGTCGAACAGGTCGGGCAGCCACGGCTCGTCGCGCAGCAGCGCGATGCGCGCGGCGTGCCCGACGGCGGCGACCTCGTCCCCGGTGAACGCCTTGTCCGCGCGGAACGGGATCTCTCCGTCCTGGACGGCACGGGCGCGGTCGGCGGCGGCCTCCAGGGCCGCGCGGGCGTACTCGACGCAGGCGGGTATGGCGGCGACACGCTCCCACACCTGGGGCGCGACCGGCGGGGAGGTGAACGACCGGGTCTCGAACAGCTCGGCCAGCAGCACCCGTTCCTGCGGTGCCAGGCGCAGGACGAGGTCGAGTTCGTCCCGCGCGATCGGCCCCTGCCTGACCCTCTCGAGGCGGTCGGCGACCGCGCGCAGGACGCCGTCGCCCGCGAGTCCGCCGATCGCGAGCAGCGCGAACGGCTGTTCGAGGCGCTCGTGGCCGAGCAGGAACTCGGCCAGCCTCCGGGCCGGGCCCGCGAGGTCGGGCCAGGGCCCCGTGCAGCGGACCAGCGCGCCCGCACCGAGCACGAGGTCCGCCCACTTGCGCTGGGCCAGCCCGCCGACCAGCGCCTGGAACATCCGCTCGCACGCCTCCGGCGTGTAGCGCGGCTGCCGCTGCTTGGCCTCGTCCTCGACCCTGAACCGGACGGACGTCGACACGAACGGCGCCTCCCGGCCGACCGCGTACGCGGCGGGCACGAGGGTGCCGAGGTCGTGGTCGGACAGCGCCGACAGGTCGGGATACCAGGTGCGGAGCTCCTCGTCCTCCGCCGCCGGATCGGTCATGGCGCGCAGCAGCCGCGCGGTCAGCTCCATCAGGCGCCCCTCGTGATCGGCCGCAGGACGGCCTCGTCGGTGTTCCGGTGGCCGGCGGGCAGCAGGGACGCCGTGCCGGGGACGCGGGCGAGCGAGCCGTCGCGGCCGAGCCCGTGCGCGGGCACCCCGGGCTCGGGCACCACCCCCTGCTCGGCGGGGCGGGGCGGGCGGTCCAGAAGGTCGAGCGCGGCCGGCGTCGCCCGGAGGTCGTCGGACATGAGGTGATCTTTCCAGATGGAGGCGCCGGTTCCGGGACGGTTCAGGTGATCACCCGCCGATCTGCCGCCGGATCGATGCATCGGTGATCTTGTGGTCGGCGGCCAGCAGGAACGCCTTGCTGAGGATGAGCGAGAGCCGCTCGTCCTCGAACGGCAGGTACAGCGTGCCGGGAGCCCGGCGCCCCTGGACGATGCACAGGTAGGCGCCGTCCGGCTCCATCAGGACGTTGGCCGACCCCAGATGGATCCGGTAGGTGCGCAGCTCGCCGCGGACCACCAGGTGGCGGCCGTCGAGGGCGCACCGTCCGGCGATCCTCGTGCGCGGCAGGATGCGCTCCAGCGCCGCGCGGCGGACCTCGGCGCTCGCGGTCAGCGGGCCGGAGCCCGCCTCGCGCCGGTAGGCGGCGTGGCGGTCCTCGCCCCGGTCGGCCCAGTCCGGGTCGGCCGCGATGGAGGTGACGCCGACGAACAGGTCCACGTCCCGCATCGCCTCGCTGAACACCGGCGGCGGGACGTCGGCGAGCGGCGCCTCCCGCCAGCGCCGGCCGTGCCTGCGCTCGAAGCGGACCTGGTCGGTCGCGGCGTACTCATACGCCCCGTCGGCCTCGTCCACCGGCTCGTGGTAGAGGCACGCCCGCCATTCGCCGCCGCCGAACTCGCCGCGCGCCTCGCCGTCGTGGCCGCCGTAGTGCCGGCCGAGGAAGTTCGCCTGCCAGCCGCGCTCTTTGAACAGCGCGTACAGCCGCCGGTAGTGGACGATGTGCGCCGCGTACCGGTTGGAGTAGGCCGCGGTGTCCTGTTCTGCCGGGGTGAGGAGGTAGATCTCGCGGAACGCCTGCTTGAACGGCTGCCGGACCCGCGCGTCGGCGACGCGCTCCCGCCAGGCCCGCACGTCGTCCGCGGCCGCCCGGATGGGATGCCAGAGCCTGACGTGCGCGGCGTCGCCGCCGGGAGCGGCGAGGGACGCGCGCCAGAGGCCGTCATCGCCCTGGAACTCCCAGATCAGGCCGCGGACGAGCGCACCAGTGACCGGGTGGTCGCGGTAGTGCTCGCACCATTCGGCGTAGGGCCAGGCGCGGTCCTGCGACATGAGGCCCTCGACGCGCGCCCGCTCGCTCGACAGCGTCGCCCGCACCTCCCTGGCGAGCGCCTTCAGCTGCCCCAGCTCGGCGGGGAAGCCGTCCTTCACCGCGGCCGGGGCCGTCCGGGAGGCACGGCCGTCCGCGCCGGTGAAGGTGATCCGGACGGTCGCCGCGTCCTCGACCGCGAGGCGCACCGTGTGGACGCCGAGCGTCCGCTCCACCGAGCCGTCCGGACCCAGGCCGTGGGCGGGAACGGTGCGCTCGACGAGCTGCGCCCGCGTGATGCCCTGCCGCTCGGCCGCCGCCTGGAGCGCCGTGTCGAGCTGCTTGCGCAGCGCGCGGTTTTTGATCGGCGCGCGGAGCCGCCAGAGCGCTTCCAGCGCGCGCGGATCGTCGACCGCGCCCAGCGCGTTGATCGCCGCGCCCGCGAGCTTGGGGCCCTCGTAGAGCTCGCGGCCGGACGTGCCCATGCGCAGCGCGAGCGACTGGAGGCGGGGCACGGCCTCGGGGCCGCCGGTGAGGGCCGCCGCCCAGACGACACCGCGCGCCACGTCCCCGTGGTGCGGGAGGACCAGATGGTGGTATCCGCACGCCGCGTCGGTGTGCGGGCCGTCCTCGCGGGTGCAGTGCGGCTCGTCCTCGGCGAGCGCGCGCAGGGACTCGGCGACGTCCTCGCGTGCGGCCGCCTCGTCGGCGAGGGTGACGCACGCCCGATGCCACGTGCGCGTGGGGCGCGGCGCCGACAGGCTCGCCAGGTGCCGGACGAACCGGGTCAGCTCGGCAGAGGGCGCCGTCCGCGCGCGCTCGCGGAGCGGCGCGGCCCACGTGCCGTGCACGGGGAGCACCCCCTCGGGCAGGTAGGCCTCGTCCACGCTCGCCAGCAGCGCCCGCAGCCGGCGGTCGACCCGCTGCCGGTACCCGATCGGGACGTCGGCCCGCGCGAAGCGGCCGTTGACCTGCTTCAGCATCGGCGCCAGCTCGCGCAGGGCTGCGGCGTCGAGGCGCGCGGCGGCGGGCAGCGCCTCTTCGAGGAGCAGGGCGAACCGGGAGCCGTGCTCCTGCGACTCGCAGGCGCGCGCCATCATCGCCTGGACGGCACCGGGGCCGTCGTCGGGGCGCGCTTCGGTGGCGAGGGCGTCGTCGGGCATGCCGGGATGCTGGCAGAACCGACCGACAGAACGCGCCGCGGCGACACCTTCTCAGTGACTTCATGGTCACCTACGCTCGTGGGGTACCGATGCAGAATGAGATTCGGGACGGCCATGACGCACAGCGTGGTGATCATCGGGAGCGGGTTCGGCGGGATCGGGATGGCGATCCGGCTGCGGCAGGCCGGCGTCCACGACGTGATGATCCTGGAGAAGGCCGGCGACCTCGGCGGGACCTGGCGCGACAACACCTACCCGGGCGCGGCCTGCGACGTCCCGTCCCACCTGTACTCGTTCTCGTTCGAGCGCAAGATCGACTGGTCGCGCCGCTTCCCGCCGCAGGCGGAGATCCTGGAGTACCTGCGGCACTGCGCCCGCGAGCACGGCGTCCTGGACAAGATCCGGTTCGGCGCCGAGGTGACCGAGGCGCGGTTCGACGAGGACGCGGCGCTCTGGCGGATCTCCACTACGACCGGGGACCTCGCGGCGCGGGTGCTGGTCTCGGCGTGCGGGCAGCTCAACCGGCCCGAGCTGCCGCCGATCGAGGGGCGCGAGTCGTTCACGGGGCCGGCCTTCCACTCCTCCCGCTGGGACCACGGCACCGACCTGCGGGGCAGGCGCGTCGCGGTGATCGGGACGGGCGCGAGCGCGATCCAGATCGTCCCGGAGATCGCCCGGGAGGCGGCGGAGCTGCTGCTGTTCCAGCGGTCCGCGCCGTACGTGATCGACAAGCCGGACCGGCCGTACCGGGACTGGGAGCGGGCCGCGCTGCGGGCCGTGCCGGGGCTGTACGCGCTGAGCCGCGCCCGGATCTACGCGCTGTTCGAGGCCCGCGCGCTCGGCTTCATCCGGTACCCGCGGCTGATGGGAGTCATGGAGCGCGGCTTCCGCCGGCACCTGGCCGGGCAGGTCGCCGACCCCGCGCTGCGCGCCGAACTCGTCCCCGGATACCGGATGGGGTGCAAGCGGATCCTGCTTTCCGGCGACTACTATCCGGCGCTGAACAGGCCGAACGTCCACCTCGTCACCGACCCGATCGAGCGCGTCACCCCGTCGGGCGTCCGGACGGCGGGCGGCGCGCACGAGGCCGACGTCATCGTGTACGCGACCGGGTTCCGCTCCACCGAGTTCCTGTCCCCCATGAAGATCGTCGGACGGGGCGGGCGGGAGCTGAACGAGGCGTGGCGGGACGGCGCGCAGGCGCACCTCGGCATCACCGTCAGCGGCTTCCCCAACCTGTTCCTGCTGTACGGGCCCTACACCAACCTCGGGCACAACTCGATCATCTACATGCTGGAGTCGCAGTTCCGGTACGTCCTCGGGTGCGTGGAGGCGCTGCGCGGCGCGGGCCTGGACTGGATCGACGTGCGGCCCGACGTGCAGGACGCCTTCACCCGGGAGATGCAGGAGCGGATGCGCTCGACCGTCTGGGAGGCGGGCTGCCAGAGCTGGTACATGACGGCGGGCGGGAAGGTCGTCAACAACTGGCCGGGCTACACCTTCGCCTACCGCCGCGCGACCCGCCGCCCCGACCCGCGCCACTTCCGCGCGCGGCGCGCTACCGCCCGGTAGCGAACGCGGCCTAGGCTCGGTGCCATGCCGACCGCCTTCATCACCGGCGCGACCGCGGGGATCGGTGCCGCCTTCGCCCGCCGCCTCGCCTCCGACGGGTTCGACCTGGTCCTGCTCGCCCGCGACGCCGAGCGCCTGGAGCGGACCGCCGGCGACCTGCGGGCCGCCTACGGTGTGCGCGCCGAGACGCTGCCCGCCGACCTGTCCACCGAGGAGGGGCTGGCCGCGGCGGAGGAGCGCGTCCGCAAGGACGTCGACCTGCTGGTCAACAACGCCGGGTTCGGCCACAAGGGCGTGTTCCTGAACGTCCCGGTGTCGGACGAGCTGACCATGCTGCGCGTGCACTGCGAGGCCGTCCTGCGGCTCACGCACGCCGTCCTCCCCGGGATGCTGGCGCGCGGCAGGGGCGGCGTCGTCAACGTCGCTTCGGTCGCGGCGTTCGCGACGCGCGGGACCTACGGGGCGTCCAAGGCGTGGGTCGTGAACTTCAGCCAGGGCGTCGCCGCCGACATCCGGAAGCGGTCGCGGGGCAGCGTCCGGGTGATGGCGCTCTGCCCCGGGTACGTGCGCACCGAGTTCCACGACCGCGCCCAGATGGACATGTCAGCCGTCCCGGGATTCATGTGGCTCGACAAGGACGACGTCGTGGCCGCCGCCCTGCGCGACCTGCGCCGCGGCGTGCAGGTCAGCATTCCGGGAGCGCAGTACAAGGCCGTCGTCGGGGCCACGCGGCTGCTGCCGCGCGGGCTCGTCGCCCGCCTGTCGTCCACCGCCGGGCGTCAATACGATTGATCATGTAGTCAGGGGTCACGGCCTTGTCACGGGCGGTGCGAGAGGGCAAGGTGGCAGGGCGAGTCGATTCGAGGGCGCGCCGGACGACTCTTCCCGTCCCCGTCCGCCGAAGGGTCTTTCCCGATGGGTCACGACCTGGGCTACGCCGCCCTCGCCCTGCTCGCCACCACCCTCTACTACATCGCCTTCCTCGTCTTCCGCGTCTCCGCGCGCCGCATGGAGCCGCTGCGGGGCAGCCGCCCGTTCCGCGTCGCCCGGCTCATGCTGACCGACCCCGTCTGGCTGGGCGGCGGTCTGCTGCTGTTCCTCGGCCTGGGCTACGAGGTCGTCGCGTTCTCCGCGATGCCGCTCGCCGTCGCGCAGCCCGTCTTCGCCCTCGGCCTGGTCCTCCTCGTCGCCTTCGCGGTGGGGATCCTCGGCGAGCGGCTGAGCCTGCGCGAGTGGGCGAGCGTCGCGCTGTTCGTCCTCGCCACCGGGCTGATCGGGCTGTCGGCCACGACCGAGGGCGAGCCGCGCGCCGACGCCACCCTCACCGGGACGCTCGCCCGGCCCTGGGCGATGCTCGCCGTGTGCGCCCCGGCGGTGGTCGTCGCGGCCCTGGTGTGGCTGGTCGGCGACCGCCGCGCGGGCGGGCGGCACGCCCGCAGGCTCGCCGGGGTCGCCTACGGGATCGGCGCCGGGGCCTGCGCCGGGCTGGCCGAGGCCGGCATCCGCGGCATCTCGCTCCTCTACCAGGACACCGGCAGCGCGCGGGCGGTCCTGGAGTCCCCCTACCCGTACCTGACGATCGGCCTCGCCGCGATCGCGCTCGGGCAGCTGCAGGTCGCGCTGCAGCGCTGCCGGATCGCGATCGTCGCGGTCGTGCTCACCGTCATCGGCCGGACGTACCTTGTCCTCAGCAGCACCGTCCTGTTCGGCGAGCAGTGGCCGCGCGACACCGGGCCGTTCGCGCTCCGGGCGGGCGGCTTCGCGCTCGCGCTGGCCGCGCTGGCGCTGTTCCCCCGCTACGAGGACCCGGCCGCCCGGACGCACCAGGCCGCCGCCGGGAAACGGGTGCGCGCCGTCCCTTGATCGCTTACAGTGCGGCCATGGCCCTGCTGTCCCGCCGGTCCCTCGGCCTCGCGCTGCTCGGAGCCTCCCTGGGGCTCGCCCCGCTCGCCGCCCCCGCCGACGCCGTCGTGGGCGGTGCCCCGGCGCCCGCCGCGCGGTACCCGTGGCTGGCCGCCGTGGGCTCGCCGATCTTCTTCGTCCGCCCGTCCGGGCAGTTCTGCGGCGGGGTGCTGGTGAAACCCGACCGGCTGCTCACCGCGGGGCACTGCGTGTCGATGTTCCGCTCGGTGCCCGGCGTCCTGACGGCCACCTTCGGCCGGGACGACCTGACGGGCCGCGGCGGGGAGACGGTCACGGTGAAGTCCGTACGCATGCACCCGAAGTACCACGAGACGTCCTTCAAGGACGAGACCGTCGGCCACCACGACCTCGCCGTCCTGACGCTCGCGCGCCGCGTGAACCGCCCGCAAGCGCCCCTCGGCACGCCCGGCTCCGCCCGCACGGCCGAGATCGCCGGGTGGGGCTTCACCTCCGAGAACGACCTGTTCAACACCCGTCTGCGGGCGGCCCGCGTGCCGCTTCCCGGCGACGCGGCGTGCCGGCGCGCCTACGGCGGCTCCTTCGACCCGTCCGACATGCTGTGCGCCGGGTCGGCGAAGGCCGACTCGTGCCAGTTCGACAGCGGCGGCCCGCTGATCGCGGGAGGGCGCGTGGCCGCGCTCGTCTCCTGGGGCTACGGCTGTGGCAAGCCCGGCTACCCCGGCGTCTACGCCAAGCTCACCTCCCTGCCCTGACCGGCCGCCGCACAGGCTCAGAGGCCGCCCGGAACGTTCCGGCCGCGCGGGCGGATAAACTCGCCGGCGTGCCCGAGCCGAAGTTCGAAGTCCAGATGCTGCACGACCGTGTCATGATCAAATCCGAGAAGGACAGCGGTGAGCGCCGCAGCACCGGCGGCATCGTCATCCCCGCGACGGTCGAGCAGCAGAACCGCCTGGTGTGGGGAGAGGTCTGCGGGGCCGGCCACCACGTGCGGATCGTCAAGCCCGGCGACCGCGTGCTGTTCCACCCCGGCGACCAGTTCGAGGTCGAGATCCAGGGCGAGAACTACCTGATCATGCGCGAACGCGACCTCCACGCCATAGCCAGTGAACGCCCCGAACACGGCACTGGTTTGTATCTATAGCCTTTGCTCCTTTTCCGGTCCTGGCGGCCCTCCGTCGTCGGGCACTGCCGGCGATCGCCGGCATCGCTCCGGCCCGCCTTGCGGCTCGCTTCGCGACCAGGTGCCCGCTCCGCTCGAACCTGCCTTCGGACGCGATCGCAAGCCTTCAGGTCGGTGTGGTCGTGCCGGCCTTCAGAGGAGGCTCTGCTCCTTCTGGGCTTGCTCGTAGCCGTGTGCGATCGCCGCGCGGAGCTCCTGCGCGTACAGCAGTTCCAGTTCCGGAGGAACGGCCGGGTGCGGCGACAGGAACGAGGGGACGAGCCGCTCGCGGTGGTCCGGCCAGGCCGGGCCCGGCCCGTGGCGGCGGGTGGAGGCCGGGAGCGTGCGTCCGCGGGCCCCGGCCGGGTCGGTGACCCAGCGCTCGGCCTCGTCCACCATCTCCAGCGCGGGGCCGAGACCGAGGGGCGCCGCTTCGAGCCAGGTCAGGCCCCGGGTTTCGAACTCGGCGCGCCGAAGGCCGGGCGCGTGCCCCACCGAGGTGATGATCGGTAGCAGCGCGCGGGCGGTGACCGTCTCGCAGGCGAGCATGCGCAGGACGGGGCCAGGCGGCGCGCCGTCACGGAAAGGGGGGCTCCAGTCCCTGCCGCGAGGACGCGCCCCGCAGGAGGGGCATGCCACGAGGCGCACGCGGACCGACGGCCCTTCCCTGCCGAACTCCACCCGGGGCGCGGCGCGCAGCGCGGCGCCGGCCTCCCGCCGGGCCATCTTCCCGACCAGGGCCGCGATGTCAGGACGCATGGGCGCGGCTCCGCTCCCGCATCCCCTGCCGCACCGCCGTCAGGGCCAGCCGGAGAGCGGCGTCCCGCAGCGCGCCGTGGTCCCGCCGAGAGAGACCCTGGTCGATCCACGACGCGATCGCCACGGGCGTCAGCGGCCCGCAGCCGGCCGCGGCGGGGGCGGACCTCCGGACGTCCAGGCCGAGGAGGTAGCACGCCGCCCACACCTCCGTCATCGCCGGGAGCCGCCGGGCGGGCAGCCCGGAGAGGTGGGGCGCGCCCGCATCCAGGACCTCCTCGGGATCCACCCCGGCCAGCGGGCAGGCGTCGTACCAGTACCAGGAGAACTGGTGCTCGACGGGGTCGCCGTGCATCAGCCGGATCGAGCAGACCGAGTCCTCCAGTGCGACGGTGAAGGTTCCCGGCGGCAGGTCGCCGCCGGCCGTCCGCTGGCCGGCCGGCCACCTCCGACCGGGTGTGAAGACGGTGGCGCGGAGCCCGTCATGGTGCCCTTCGACGAGCGACTCGGCATGCCCGTGGTCCATGAGGTGGGGCACCGTGGCCACGACCGGGATGCCTCGCTCCCGGCAGAAGACCACGACCATCTCGTCGTCGTCCTGGACCTCGTCCGGGATGCCGGCGAGATAATCGGCGAGGGCGTGCGCGTGCTCCACGGGCAGGACGAACCCCTGCGTGGGCGTCCACTCGTGAAGGGAGAGGGGCGCGTAGGCCGCTCCGGCGACGGCCGCCCGGCGTACCAGGTAGGAGTTGTGCGGGGTGTGCCACAGGCAGAACAGCGCGACTCCGTGCGAGGGACGCCGCCCGACCGCCTCGCGCATCTGGGCGGCGAACCCCGGGGCCGGCCGCACGTCGTCCTGCAGGACCAGGTGGTGCGTCGCGTCGCCGCCGATCGCCGCCCACGCGCGCTTGGCCGTGCGCAGCGGGCTCGGCCTGCCGTCCGGCTCCGGGTCGGGAACGACCGCGGGGACGAGCGGGGCGCAGGCCCGCACCAGCGAGGGGATGCGCTCGGCGCGGCGCGGATGGTGCATGATGGCCGCACTGATCTTGATCATCGGAGGTCCGGACCCTCCCGGCGGTCCTTCGCCGCCGCCCAGACGCGGTTCAGCGTCTCCACGTCGTGGGCGGCGTCCTCCGCCGGGCTCAGGCAGGGCCGCCCGTCGAGCAGCACATCGAAGAAGTGGTCGAGCTCCGCCTTGAACGGGCTGACGTAGGACCCGAGCGACGACTCGGTCACCAGCGCGTCGCCCCGCAGCCCCGTCGTGGTGAGCCGCGCCGGGACGTGCTTGAGGTAGATCGACGGGTACTCCAGGACATGCGTCCGTGACGCCGTCACCGCCCGGAACTCCTCGACGTAGCCGCCCGCGATGGTGTCGAGCGTCAGGACGCTCATGCCGACGTGGAGGTCGTCGCCGTTCCGCCAGGTGACCTCGACTCCGCGGCGGTCCAGGACCTCCGACGCGGTCAGGAGCTCCGGCCTGTTCACGCCCGTGAGCACGCGCAGGCAGTAGACCTCGTGGATCGCCAGGTTGAACAGCACCTCCCCGCGGAGGTACTCCCAGGACCCGCCCCACTGCGGGGCCGCCGCCGGCGGAGGGGTCCAGTCGAGCGGCCGGACGACGTCTAGGTGCGCCCGGTAGTAGTAGTCCATGGGAAGCGCGGCCTCGGCCCGCAGGTACACCGGCCCCGGCTCACCGCTCACCGCCTCCCGGAGCGCGTCGAACGCCGTGTCGAACAGGCGGCTGTAGCCGACCATGACGGTCCTGCCGAGCTCTTTCGCCCTCCGCGCGATCTCGTGGGCGTCGCGGGTCGAGTAGCACAGCGGCTTCTCGACGAAGACGTCCATCCCGGCGTCCAACGCGTCGTGGATGAGGGGCGCGTGGTCGCCGGAGGTGAGGACCACCAGCACGTCTGCCGGGGCGTTCTCCAGCATCTCGCGGTGGTCGGTGAAGGCGGCGGCGACGCCGAAGCGCTCGGCCACCCCCTTCAGCACGTGCGGGTCGCGCTCGCAGACCGCGCGGACGGTGCACACGTCGGAGCGTTCGAGCAGGAACGGCAGATGCATGATCTGCGCGATCTCGCCGCACCCGACGACGTCGACCGTGAGACGGCTTCGCATGATGGCACCCTTCTTTCGTCAGAGGCCGTGGACGGCGGAGACCTTCAGCAGCGCGTCGCGGATGTCGGCGAAGTCCTCGTAGTCGCCCAGCAGCAGGAAGTGCGGGATCGTGATGATCTGTCGCCGGGCCGCGAGGGACTCGGGAAGCGCGAAGTTCTTCGGGTCGATCCGTGCAAGCATCCCCGGGTCGTACTTCTGCGGCGATCCGAGCGGGTTGTAGAGCGCGCAGTCGTTCAGCGGGTCGTGCAGCGGCTCGCACGTGACGCCGAGCTCCTGGCCGAGTTCGTCCTGCATCGCGGCGACCTCGGCCGGATCGACGCCGGCGTCGACGCGCAAGCAGTAGCGGTAGTAGGTCCGCCTGGTGCAGCCGTCCGGAAGCGCGATGGGAGAGAACGCGCCGATCTCGGTCAGGGCGTCGTCGAGCAGGGCGGCGGTCCTGCGCCGCTGCTCGTTCTCCACGTCCATCTGCTTCAGGCGCCCCAGCAGCAGCGCGGCCTGAACCTCCGACATGCACAGGTTCCGCCCCTGGACGTCGCCCCGGTCCAGCAGGTTGGGCTCCCCCACGGCCGGGTTCTCGGAGTAGACCCTGCCGTCCGCGCGGTACTGCTCCATGAGGCCGGCGAGGGCCGCGTCGGCGGTGATGGACGCGCCGCCCTCGCCGCAGGTCAGCACCTTCGACTCCTGCATGCTGAAGGTCCCGACCGCGCCGATGGTGCCGACCGGCCTGCCCCGGTACTCGGCCCCGTGCGCCTGCGCGCAGTCCTCGACCAGCGCCAGGCCGTGCCGCCGCGACAGGTCCAGGAAGGCGTCCAGGTCGGCGGTGTTGCACGCGTAGTGGACGATGAGGATCGCCTCGGTCCGGGGGGTGAGCGCGGCGGCCGCGGCGGCCGGGGACATGCACAGCGTCTCCGGATCGATGTCCACCAGGACCGGCACGAGGCCGGCGCCCGCCACCGCCGAGGCGCACGCGACCCAGGTCAGCCCGGGAACGAGCACCTCCGCTCCGCGGCTCAGCCCGAGCGCCTCGAAGGCGATCGTCAGCGCGCTGGTCCCGCTGGTGGTCGGGATGCAGTGCGCCACGCCGTGGTACCCGGCGAACTCGCGGGCGAAGCGGCGCTCGTACAGCTCCTGGCCGTTGTGCATCTCGCTGATGGCCCATCGGCCGCTGCGGAGCGCGTCGAGGGCGATGCGCTCGGTCTCGGCGTCCAATCTCGGCCACGCCGGCCACGGGGCCGAGCGGACCGGCGGCCCGCCGTGGGCCGCGAGCTCCGGCCGCTTCGTCCGGCCGCGCAGGGCTTCGCTCATGCCTGATCGCCTCTCTCCCGGGTGTCACGGGCTACGGAAGGACGTGTCGGCCCGGTGGCCGATGCGTCCCTGCCACTCTGCGGGGAGGCGCGGGGGCTCCGATATCCGCTGTCGGTCGGCCGGGCGGGCGGACGAATGGGCGGCCGGATCGGGTGGGCCGGGCTCAGGGCCCGTTGCGGAGCCTGATCTCGTCGAGGGGCGGGCCGTCGTCGGCGACGAGCGCCGCCAGCAGCTCCTCGACGGCGAACAGGAAGGCGCGCAGGTCCGGCGACGGCACGTACGCCGTGTCCGTCAGCAGGTTCAGGGTGACGGCGGCGGGATCCTCGACCACCTCGACGGACTCGAAGAAGAACCTGACGCTGGCGCGGTCGAGCTGCTCCCCCCACTCGAACCTGGTCTCGACGGTCTCGTCCATGACCCCCTCGTACCGGCCCCCCGGTGCGCCCTTGCCGTTCCTCGTGGCCGTCCACATGTCGTTGAAGTAGACGTCCAGTTCGACGCCGGCCTCCGCCACGATGCCCGCCGCCAGGTCGGGGTCGTACTGCCCGTGGCGCATCGCGTTCAGCGCCGACGTCCGGGCGGCGCGGACCATGTCCCCGAACCGGTGGGCGCTCAGGTCGACGACCGCCGCGACCTCCTGGCTGACCGTGCCCACCGCGTTGCGCAGCTCCGGCCGGCCCCGGTTGCCCACGACCACGCGCACCAGGCAGCGGCGCTCACCGGTGTAGCGGCCGACGAGCGTCGCCACGGCGGCCAGCAGCACGTGCGAGGTGCTGACCCCGTAGCGGGCGGCGAGCAGGTCGAGCGCCCGCGGCACCGCCCGCGAGGTGAGGCCGCCGGTCCGGTAGCGCGGGGACTCCGGCGCGTGGCGCGCCACGGCGAAGCCCGCCTCGGGCGCGGCGGCGACGGCCCGGCGCCAGTACTCCAGTGACCTGTGCAGAGCCCTCTGCCCGGCGGCCGACCGCTCCCAGGCGGCCCTCTCGGCGGGTTGCAGCCCCGGCGGGGCGGCCGGGGCCCGGCCCTCCAGCCCGCGGACGAGCTCGTCGAAGAGCACCCGGCTGCCGGCGAGGTCGGCGGTCACATGCGGCATGCCGAGGACGACCAGCCGGGGTTCGCCGCCGCCCGTCCCGACGCACACGCGGAACGGCACGCCGCCGGCGAGGTCGTACGGCCGCGCCTGGGAGGCGGCCACCCACTCCCTGGCCGCCGACACCGGGTCGCCGTCCAGCTCCCGCACCTCGACGTCCAGCTCCCCCGCAGCCGCGACCCGCTGGACGAGCCGGCCGTCATCGGACGGGCGGAACCCCGTGCGGAGCGACTCGTACCGCTCGACCAGCTCGCCGACGACCCGCAGCAGCCGGTCCGTCGTGTGTCCGGACGGCAGGAAGCCGCCGCCCACGACGTTGCCGTGCGCCGGGTCGCCCGCCCACTCCATCTCGCGCCACATGTCGAGCTGTCCCCAGGTGCACGGATGCTCCCCGGCCCCAGCGCCGGCGAAGGGGATGGCATGGTGGCCGGGCCGCGTCATCTGCTCGTCTCCCAGGATCGTCTCGGAAGGGCCGGCGCGGGGCGGCTCGTGCCGAGCCCGAGCCGCTCCGCGACGGCCGCGGTCGCCGCACCGGAACCGGCCGAGCCCCGGCTCAGGCCCCGATCGGCTGCGCGGGCGAGGTCTCCATCACCTTCCCGTCGGCGTCGAGCGCCTCCACCCTGACCACCCGCGCCGGCACTCCTTCGGGCAGCGCGATGGCCGTGTCCAGGCCGTCCCACTCCACGGTGGCGACGGGGCGCAGGGCGTCCTCCGACAGGCCGGCGAGCAGCCGCCAGCGGTCCACCCCCGTGGCGCCGTTCCAGACGGCGTGCACGCGTTCGCCGTCGAACAGCGCCTCCGGCGGGGCGTCCGGGCGCCCCTCCCACTCCTGGCGGAACACCCGGTAGGTGGTCCAGCCCGGTCCGGAGGGCGTCTCGGCGTCGAAGAGCAGCTCGCCCTCCGGGGAGAACTCCGAGATCCGGCCCGCCCGCCCCCATCCCACCAGGGTGTTGCCGCCCGGCAGCTCCTGGGCGTTGCCCTCGGCGATCGAGGACAGGTGCTCGGGGTGGGTGATCTGCCGGACGTGGGTCGCGACGCCGGTCCCGGCGTCGGCGCGCACCCAGACCACGCGCGACTCGAACCCCTCGAAGAAGTCGTTCGCGCCGTTGTCGAAGATGCGGTAGACGTCGCCGCCGACCGGCTGCCCGTCGTGCTGCCAGTTGCACCGGACGCCCACGTCCAGCACGAACGTGCTGTGCCCGCTGCCGAGCTTCCAGATGACCTCGCCGGTCCGCCGGTCGATCTTGTACAGGGCGGAGGAGCTCCTGGCCGTGAGGACCAGGTCGCCGTCGGTGTCGATCCCGACGGCGTTCACGTGCAGGTGGTCGTAGGGCAGCTCGGGGCGCAGCTGCGCCGGCATGTTGCTCTCGTTGAGCGGGATGTGCTCCAGACCGCTCCAGTGGAACAGCACCTCGCCGGTCTCCACGTCGACCTCTTCGATCACGCTGTCCAGCGTCATGGCGTCCGCGGCCCCGCCGATGGAGGTCAGGTCGTACGGGACGACCTGGTAGCTGACCACGATCGCGGTGCCCTCCTCGGTCAGGATCGCCTCGTGCAGGTCGACCCCGTGCTCGCCGCCGGCCTCGACGGTGGCGATGACCCGGTAGCCGCGGTCGGCGATGTACACGGCGCCCTTGCCGACCCCGGTGTTCGTCGCGCTGCCCTGCCACCAGGTGATCACCGGTTCTCCCCGGTACTCCTGCACCCGGACGTTGGTGGCGTACTGCCCCTGGGGGATCGGGCGGAACCACACCAGGCGGCCCTGGTCGTCGACGAACTGCGGCCCGTGCGGCGCCTCCGGCTCCAGCATGGACTGCGGCGACAGGAACAGATATCCCGGCGCGACGCCTTCGCGCGCGAGCGTCACCTTGATCCGCGGAATCTCCGCGTAGGCGGGCAAAGCCGTCGTGTCGGGCCCGGATGCTGTGCCCACGGGACCGGACGTGATCACGTCACTCAATGGTCTCTCCTCGGATCTCAGGTCGGAAGCGGCGTGCGGCTCGGCCGAGCCGCCGCCCGGGTCCGCGGCTCCCGGTTTCGCGGCTCCCGGTTTCGCGGCTCCTCGGTTCACCAGGCTCGCCGCCCGCCGGCCGCCGGAGAATCCCTGAGCGGCCGCGCTTGTGCACTGCCCGGTCGGGCATGCCTGGGATGGTCGTGCCTCGGATGGTCGTGCCTCGGATGGTCGTGCCTCGGATGGTCGTGCCCGGAACGGCCGTACGCCGCGCGCTCAGCGCTTGCGGACGATCAGGGCTCCGTCGCCGGCGGGCAGGATGACCGCGTCGACGCGGTCGTCGTGCACGACGGCGTCGTTCAGCTCGCGTACGGCCTCGACGTCGGCCGCGTCGCAGGCGGGGTCGACCACGTGCCCGCCGCGCAGCGCGTCCCCGAGCAGGAGCAGGCCCCCGGGGCGCAGCCGGGCGAGGAGCTCCTCGTAGTAGAGGCGGTGGTTGGCCTTGTCGGCGCCGATGTAGCCGAAGTCGAGGACGGGGTCGGCGGGCAGCGCCCGCAGCGTCTCGATCGCCGGGGCGACGCGCAGGTCGATCCGGTCGGCGACCCCCGCCTTCTTCCAGTACTTCTCCGCGATGTCGGTCCACCTGCGGTCGATCTCGCAGGCGAGCAGGCGGCCGCCCGCCGGCATGCTCCGGACGATGCACAGCGAGGAGTACCCGGTGAACACGCCCACGCTGACGGCGTTCCGCGCGCCCGCCATACGGACGAGCATGCCGAGAAGCTCGCCCTCGTAGTGGGTGACGTGCATGTCGGGGGCGGTCGCCTCCGTCTCCGCGGCGAGTTCCTTGAGCACGTCGTCGGGGGGCGGGCAGTGGGCCAGCAGGTAGTCCCCGACGGCGGGGTCGATGATGTTCATGGCGTCCTTTCGGCTCGGCGGGACCGGTGCCGTCACGGCAGGCGGTCCCGGATGATCCGGGTGATCCGGTCCGTGCTGGCGTCCAGAAAGAAGTGGCCGCCGGTGAAGACGTGGGAGTCTCCGCCCGCGGCCCCGTGCGCCCGCCAGGCGAGCGCGTCGTCGATCGGGGTCATCGGGTCGTCCGAGCTCGCCAGCACGACGATCGGGCAGGGCAGCGGCGGACCCGGTACGTACCGGTAGGTGTCGATCGCCTGGTAGTCGGCGCGCAGCACGGGCAGCATCATCCGGGCGAACGCCCGGCTGCCCAGCAGCCGGGCGTTCGTGCCGCCGAGCCGCTCGACGTCGGCCAGGATCGCCTCGTCCGCCATCGGATGCGTGCACTGCGGCCTGCTGCGCGAGGGGGCCGACCGCCCGGAGGCGAACAGCACGGGGGGCGGCGCGTCCAGCCCGCGCGCCACCTCGAAGGCGACCATGGCGCCCATGCTGTGGCCGAAGAAGGCGGGGGGCGCGCCGAGGGCGGTGACCTCCGCGCGGATCAGGCCGGCCAGTTCCGCCAGGTCGGTGAGGGCCGGCTCGCGGCGGCGATCCTGCCTGCCGGGGTACTGGACGGCGATGACCTGGACCCGCGGGCTCAGCGACTGCGACAGCCGGTGGTAGCCGTTCGCCGAGCCGCCCGCGTGCGGGAAGCAGAGCAGCCGCGGCGCGTCCGGCTCGGCCGGGTGGAACCGCCGGAACCAGCCGGCGTCGCCCGTCCGGGATTCGGTCATCAGGTCACCTCGGTGGTCTCGCGGCCGCGGCCGTCCTCGACGGGTCAGGACGGCGCGGTCGTGGCGCCGGTGACGTGCTCGCGCAGCAGCGCGCCGAACTCGTCCTGGTCGTTGGACCGGGGGAAGGGCGCGTCCGGCACCGGGACCCCGAGGAACGCGCACAGCGGCTCCCAGCCCTGGGCGACCTCGAACACCAGCAGCCGGTCTCGATCGATCTCCCGGCGCACCGCCTCGTTGTGCTCGGTGAAGACGCGCATGGCGTGCTCGGCGTCGGTGAACCTCCCGCCGAACTGGCCGTCCCACACCACCTCGCGGGACATCGCGCGCATCTCGGCGAGCACCGGGGTGGGGGCGGGCGAGGCGTCCATCGCGGCGCGGTGGATGGTGGCGGCGGCGCTGTCGTACCAGCGCCGCGGGTCGCGCACGGTGAGGACGACCTTGGCCTTCGGGGACCAGGCGGCCAGCTCGCGCCAGAACCGGGCGCCCGGCCAGTCGACGCTCGACCGGTAGCCGCGGTAGACCTCGTCCCAGTCCGTGCGCCCCGGCTGGGCGGCGCGCCGCCAGCGCGGGATCTCCTCGGGGCGCTCCAGCAGCCCCAGCATGTGGTGGCACGGGCCGAAGCCGAGCGTCTCCAGCGCGGCCTTGAGCGAGAACGTGCCGGTGCGGCCGAACCCCGCACCGATGACTTCCAGCATGACGGCTTCCTCCGATAGGTGATGCTGTGCTTCGGGTGACGCTGTGCTTCGGGTGACGCTGTGCTCTGGGTGGCCGGATCAGGCGCCGCGCAGCAGGACGCTCCAGACCGTGGCGCCGGGACCGAACGCCATCACGACTCCGTGCTCCCCCGGCCCGAGGGGACGGGAGTCCTGCAGGCGTCCGAGGACGGCCAGGACGGCGGGCGCCGCGGTGTTCCCGTACTCGCGCATGACCGCGCGCGACTCGGCGACCGACTCCTCCGGAAGGTCCAGCTCCTCGGAGACCCGGTCGATGATGCGCCGGCCGCCCGGATGCGTCGCCCACCAGGCGACGTCCTCCCGCGTGAGGCCGTTGCGGGCCAGGAGCCCGTCGGTGGGGGCGGCGACTGCGGAAGCGGTGACGTCGGGCATGGTCGGGGCCAGCCGGATCCTCATTCCCCGGTCGCCGACGTGGACCTGGAGGTCGTCGGCGTACCTGGGGACGGACAGCAGCCGGGAATCGAGGACGTCCAGGCCCGGGGTCCCGTCCTCGCCCGGCCGCATCACCACGGCGGCGGCGCCGTCGCCGAAGAGGGTGAGCACGACCGCCTGCTCCTTGTCGTAGGGCGGAGGCTGGAGGTGCGGCGAGAACAGGTCGACGCACAGCGCCACCGCGGGCCTGCGGTGCACCTCGACCCAGTTCCGGCAGGTGACCAGCGTGGGGATCGCGGCGTAGCAGCCCATCGGGCCGAGCGACAGGAACTCGGTGTCCGGCCGCATGCCCGTCTCGTGCACGAGGGCGTCCAGGCCGGGGGCGGAGTGCACCGTGGTGGACGTCGTGATCAGCAGGCCGACCTCGTCCGGGCGCAGCCCGGCGCGCTCCAGCGCCTGCCCGATCGCCTCCCGTCCGAGGGCGCGCGCCTCGGTCAGGCTGCGCTCCATCCGGCGGGCGGTGGTCCAGCTCCGCGGGTCCTCGTCGATCGGGTTCACCGCCATGCCCTTGGTCTCGATGGCGGAGTTGCGCACGACCTCGGCGACCGCGCCGCCGCCCGGGTCGTCCCGCAGGAACGAGGCCAGCTCCTCCATCTTGAGCTGGGGAGGCGAGGCGAAGGTGGTGTCGGTGATCCTGGCTGGCGGCATCGCGAACGGCCTTCCTGGTCCAGCGGGCATCGGGCGCGCGGGGGGTGCCCTCGATCGGGCCGGGCGGTCTCCCGGACCGGCTCAGGTCATGCTCGGCCCGGGAGAGCGGGACGCGTAAGGCACCGATGGACGCGCGACCAGCCGGATGGATGTGCATGTCCGGATGGTCAGGCCGCTATGCCGCCGGGATCATCCCCTGCCTGATGGCGATCACCACGGCGGCGGTCCGGTTCGGCGCGCCGAGCTTGAGCATGACGCTCGTGACCAGCCGCTTGGCCCCGTGGTCGGAGATCGACAGCCGGCGGGCGATCTGCTTGTTGCTCAGCCCCTCGGCCAGCAGCGCGAGGGTCTCGTTCTCGCGCGGGGTCAGCACCGCCGGCCGCACCGAACCGGACGGCACGGGCGAGCCGGCGCGGGCCAGCAGTTCCCGGCCCACCCGGGCGGGCATCGGCATCTCGCCGAGCATCATCCTGTTCAGCGCCTCGCCGAGGTCCGGCGCGGTCACGTCCTGCTGGATCACGAACCCGTCGGCGACGGCCGCGCCGCCGAAGGAGGAACCGGATGCCTCCATCTCGTCGAGCAGCATCAGGACCTTCGTCCGCGGCAGCGCGGCCGTGAGCTCGGAGGCCGCCGCGCCCTCCGCGCTCGTCACCACGAGCACGTCGACGTCTCCCCCGGCGACGGCGGACTCCGCCGCGCGCAGGGTCGTGCAGTGCCTGACCGAGCCGACGCTCGGCAACAGGTCCAGCACGGCCTCCAGGCCGCGCCCGACCACCACGTTGTCCACATAGATCACGACGTTCAGGCAGGCGGTCGCTATGTTCTCGGTCATGCTCACGCTCTCTCCCTCATGGCGGATCGTGCGCCCGTTAGTGCGGGCCATCAGCCATCAAAGGCGACGGCCATCGTTCAGGCCAGAGAGTTGTCGTCTTCCAGCCACCCTCGCAGGAACGGGAACCGTTCCAGCGCGGCGACCACCTCCGCGCCGAGTCCGTCCAGACCCGGCCGCCACGCGGCGAACGCGCCGGGGCGGCGGACGGACGGCTCGGCGGGCACCGCGGCGAACGTGCCGCCGGAGGCGGTGACCAGCACCCGGCCCGCCGCGCAGTCCCAGGCGAACGCGTCGGGCGTGACGGCCATGTCCGCCCGGCCGGTGGCGACGTAGGCGAGGGCGAGCGCCGCGGAACCGATCCGCCGTACGTCGGCGGCGGCGACCAGCTCGGCGAACAGGGCCAGCTCGGCGGGATCGGGAGCGGTGCCGGCGCGGGGCAGGTCGGTCAGCACCATCGGCACCGCCCGCGCCGGCCCCGGCGGTACCGGACGGCCGCCGCGCAGCAGCCGGCCGCCCGCGGCGGTGTAGGTCTCGTCCACCGCGGGCTCGTAGACGCACCCGCCGACCGGCTCCCCGCGCAGGGTGACGCCGATGGACACGCAGAACAGCGGCAGGCCCCGCGAGAAGTTGTGCGTGCCGTCGATCGGGTCGACGTACCAGCGCACTTCCCTTCCGGGGCCGTCTCCGGCCCCGCCGGTCCCGCCCTCCTCTCCCACGACGACCGAGCCGGGGCAGGCCCCGGTCAGCTCCATCCTGATCATCGCCTCCGCCGCGGCGTCCGCCTCGGTGACCACGTCGTGCGCGTGGGTGCCCGCCTTGGCGCGCGCGGCCGTCATCGTGCCGGAGGCCTCCAGCAGTGCCCGGCCGGCCCGCCGCGCGACCCTCGCCGCCGCCCCGACCAGGGCCTCCACATCGTCCCCGCGAATTCCTTCGATATCCATTCGCGCACATTATTCGGCCGCGGAAAAATTCGGCCGCCCATTCGGGCATGCCGGTTCGAGCGGTGAAAGTGATTTCCCGCGCCGGAGGCGGGACGCGGCGAAGTCCCGTTTCTCAGGGTATGCCCATCCAGGCAGTGCACAAGCGCGGCTGGTCAGGGGTGACGCCGCCCTGGAAATGGTGGCGACAATCGCCGGGAATCGGCTCTCAGACGAGACGAGACGAGCGAGGCAAGGAGACCCCATGACGGGCTCGACCCTGACGACATCCACCGCCGAGCTGCGGACGTGGCTCATCCAGCGGATCGCCGAGTACCTGGAGAAGGACCCGACCGAGATCGACGCCGAGGCCACCTTCGAGGCGCAGGGACTGGACTCGATGGCCGCGCTGACGCTCTGCGACGACATCGAGGACCAGATGGGCCTCGTCGTGGAGCCCACTCTGGCCTGGGACCACCCCACGATCGACAAGCTCGCGGACTTCCTCATCAGGACCGCCGCCGAGACCGAGGCGTCCCGGTGACCACGGGCTCCTCCGGCGGAGGCGCCGGGTGATGGACCTCCGGCAGCGGCGCTGGCCTCCCGAACCCGCCGAGGAGGAGCTGAAGCTCCTCGCCGAGGTGGCGCGCTCGCGGATCTGGACGGACGGGCCGTGGACCGCCGAGGTCGAGCGCCGCGTGCGGCGGCTGACCGGCGCCCCCACGCGGTGGCGTTCAACAGCTGCACCTCGGCGCTGCACGCCGCGCTCCACGCGATGGGCTGCGTGCGCGGCACCCGCGTGGCGGTCCCGGCACTGACGTTCGCCGGGACCGTCACCGGGGCCGCGCACATCGGCGCGGAGCTGGTGTTCACCGACGTCCATCCCGGAACCCTCAACGTCACCGGCCGCCTGCCCGAGGCCGACATCGTCCTCGCCGTCGACCTGCACGGGGTCCCTCACGGGCTGGACCGCGTCCGCGCGGCCGGGCGTCCCGTGCTGACCGACGCGTGCCAGTCGATCGGGACCGTCCTGGACGGCCGGCACGTCGGCGCGGCCGGGACGCACGCCTGGTCGTTCTCCTCCGCCAAGCTGATCGCCGCGCCGGACGGCGGCGCCGTCACCACCGGCGACGCCGGGATCGCGCAGCGGCTCAGGGAGCTGAGGGACTACGGCGTCCCGGCCGGGGAGTCGCGCTCGAACGCGGCCGTGGTGCGGGCCGGCGGGCACAACTGGCGCCCGTCCGAGCTCAGCATGGCCATGGTGGCGCACCGGCTGGACGGCCTGGACCGGTGGACGGCGCGGGCCCGCGCCGTCACCGCCCGCGTGCACGAGGCCCTGGACCGGCTGGGCCTGTGGCGGCAGTCGGCCGGGGAGGCGGCGAGGCCCGCCTGGCACAAGATCCGCTTCGGGGCCCCCGGATGGCCCCCGGAGGAGGCGGCCCGGATGGAGCGGGCCCTCGCGCGGGCGGGCGTACCCACGCACCGCTGGGGCCTGGTCCCGCTGAACCGGCACCCGGCCTTCGGAGGGTCCGCGGGGGCGGGGCCGCCGGTGGCGGAGGCCGCGGCGGCGGGCACCCTGTGCCTCGGCACCGAGGCCGCGCCGCCGATGACGTGGAACGACGATGAGGTAGAGCGGGTCTGCCGCATCCTGGAAACGATCATAGGGAGCTGAAATGGATACTCCTCGCGTTCGGGTCGGCATCATCGGTGTCGGGAACTGCGCCCGCGCCCTGCTGGAGGGCACGGCCTACTACCGCTCCACGCCCGGCGTCACCGCCGGCCTGATGTTCCCCGAGGTCGGCCCGTACGGCCCCGGCGCCCTGGAGCCCGTCGCCGCGTGGGACGTCGACGTCGAGAAGGTCGGCAAGGACCTGTGGGCGGCCCGCGCGGCCGGGCAGAACCTGCCCGTCGGCATCGGCGGCGACCTGCTGCCCGTCGGCGCCGACGTGCGCGTGCTGCGCGCCCCGACGCTGGACGGCGCAGGCGCCAGGTACCGGGAGCGGATCACCGTGGCCGACGACTCTCCCGACGACCGCGCCGAGATCGTCGCGCAGGTCCGGGCGGCCAGGGTCGACGTCCTGCTCAACTACCTGCCCGTGGGCTCGCAGGAGGCGACCGAGTGGTGGGCCGGTGTCGCGCTGGAGGCGGGCGTCGCGTTCGTCAACAACGTGCCGGTGTTCATCGCGCGTCGGGACCAGTGGCGCGAGCGCTTCCGCGCGGCGGGCCTGCCCCTCATCGGCGACGACATCAAGTCGCAGCTCGGCGCCACCTACCTCCACCGGGTGCTGGTGCGGGCGTTCTCGGACCGGGGCATCACCCTGGACCGGACATACCAGCTGAACGTCGGCGGCAACATGGACTTCTACAACATGCTGGAGCGCGACCGCCTCGCCTCCAAGCGCGAGTCCAAGACCTCGGCGGTCACCGACGCCTACGACGGCGAGCTCGGCGAGGACGACGTCCACATCGGGCCGTCGGACTACGTGAGGTTCCTCGGCGACACCAAGAAGGCGTTCATCCGCTGCGAGGGCCGCGGCTTCGGCGGCGCGCCGATCGAGATGGAGATCCAGCTCACCGTCCCGGACTCGCCGAACTCGGCGGGGGTCGTCATCGACGCGGCCCGGATCGCCAAGCTGGCCATGGACCGCGGCGACACCACCGTCGACGAGTGGGTGTCGGCGTGGCTGTTCAAGGCGCCGCCGCGCGCGGTCGCCCAGGAGTCCGACCAGGTCGCCCGCCAGCGCCTCGTCCGCTGGATCGCCGGTGAGACCGGCCGGTGACGGCACGGTGACGACCGGGCCGGGCCGGGCCGCGCGAGCGGCCCGGCCCTTCCCGTCCCCGGGCCGGGGACGGGTCCGAGCAGGGTGACGCGAGAAGGGTGACGCTGATGGACAGGACCACCACGATCACCGCCGACCTGGACGGACCGCCGCGGCTGGTGTTCGTCTTCCCCGGCCAGGGCGCCCAGTGGGTGGGCATGGGCCGCGGGCTGCTGGAGTCGAGCCCGGTGTTCGCCGGCGCGCTGGAGGAGTGCGCCGCCGCCGTGCAGGCGGAGCTGGGCTGGTCGCCGCGGCGGCGGCTGGAGAGCGACGAGCCGCTGTCGGCGGTGTCGGAGATCCAGCCGACGCTCTGGGCGTTCCAGGTGGCGCTCGCCGCGGTCTGGCTGGACTGGGGTGTCGAGCCGGACCTCATCATCGGGCACAGCATGGGCGAGATCGCCGCCGCCACCGCCGCCGGCGCCCTCTCCGTCCGGGACGCCGCCGCGGTCGTCTGCCGCCGCGGCGCCCTGCTGCGGGAGCTCGGCGCGGCGGGCGCGATGTGGGCGGTGGGCATCGGGGAGAAGGAGGCCGAGGAGGCGATCGGGGAGCACGCGGACCTCGTCTGCGCCGGGGTGCTCAACAGCGACCGTTTCACCGTCCTGTCGGGCGACCCGGAGGCCATCGCGCGGATCGTCGGGCCGCTGCGGGAGCGCGGCGTGTTCTGCCGCCGCGTGGCGGTCGGGTACGCCTCGCACGGGCCGCAGGTCGAGCCGATCCGCGACGGCCTGCGCGAGGCGCTCGCCGGGGTGCGGGCGCAGGCGCCCGCGATCCCGCTGCACTCGACGGTCTGGGACCGCCCGGTCGCGGGGCCGGAGCTGGACGGCGGGTACTGGATGGAGAACGTGCGGCGCCCCGTGCGGTTCGCGCCCGCGGTCCGGTCCGTGCTGTCGGGCGGCGAGCCGGTGCTGTTCGTCGAGATCAGCCCGCACCCGCTGCTGGTCTCGGCGGTGGGCGACGCCATCGAGGCCACGGGCGCGGCGGCCGGGACCGTGGCGTCCCTGGTGCGCCGGCAGCCCGAGATGGAGACCCTGCTGGCGGCGCTCGGCGCCGTCTACGCCGCTGGCCGCACGCCCGACTGGTCGCGGGTGCGGGCGGCCGGGCGGCGCGTCCCGCTGCCCGCCCAGCGCTGGCAGCGCCGCCGGTTCTGGGTGGACCTCGGCTGACCCCGCCCCGCCGTGGGACCTCGCGTCGGCGAGCGGCCCCCGGCCTCCTCCCGTGGATCCGGGAGGAGGCCGGGGGCCGCTCTGGTTCCCGCGTTCGCCGGGCGCGCCCCTTCGGGGCGACGGCCGGTTCAGCCGAGGGCGGCCACGCCCCTCCCGCTCTCGCTGAGGGTCCGGCGGAGCTCTCCGGAGCGGATGGCGTTCCGGACCCGTCCGATGTCCTCCTGGAGGGGCCGGTCGCCGTCCAGGAACGGCGTCAATTTGCGGACCAGGGTGTGGGCGGCGGCGGTCGCGGAGCTCAGGTGCTCCAGCCCCCGCAGGTCGGCGGCCTGGCACAGGGCGATCAGGTGGATCGCGGCGACCTCCTGCGCCAGCTCCACGACCGACCGCGCGTCCCGCGCGGCGATCGTGCCCATGCTCACCTTGTCCTGGTTGTGGGCCTCGGTGGAACGGGAGAAGGACGTCGCGGGCATCGTCCACCGCTGCGCCTCCGCCACCAGCGACGACGCGCTGATCTGCATGCCCTTGAAGCCGTGGTGCAGGCCCGCGTCCCAGCTCCCGGCCTCGTAGCGGGGGATGAGGTTGGGCGTCAGGCCGTTGTTGAACTTCTCGTCGACGACCAGCTCCAGCTGGCGGTCGAGCAGGTCGGCGACGCTGGCCACCGCGATCTTCAGCGAGTCCATCGTCTGGCCGACGTGCCCGCCGTAGAAGTTGCCGCCGTTGAGGACCGTCCCGTCGGGATGGAACAGCGGGTTGTCGTTGGAGGAGTTGACCTCGATCTCCAGCATCTGCTCGGCCCAGATGAGGGTGTCGCGCAGCGCGCCCACCACGTGCGGTGCGCAGCGGACCGAGTAGCGGTCCTGGATGGGGCGTTCGAGCTGGCGGAAGCCGTCGCCCGTCCACGCCTCGTCCGCCCCCGGACCGCCGCCGTGCCCCCCGCCGGCCAGCAGCCCCCGGATGGTGCGGGCGCTCGCGAGGACGCCCTCGTGCGGCTTCTGCTGGAAAAGGAAGTCGTCGAAGTGCGCCGGGTTGCCGAGCAGCACCTGGCTCGCCATGGCCGTGCACAACTCGGCCGCGTAGGCCAGTTCGCCGGCGTCGTGGGCGGCCAGCACGGCGAACGCCGACATGAACGAGGTGCCGTTGACCAGCGCCAGCCCCTCCTTGGCCTCCAGCGCGACCGGGCTCAGCCCGGCGCCCGCGAGGGCGGCGGCGGCCGGGCGCCGCTCGCCGCCGTCCAGGACGTCGCCCTCACCGGTCAGCATCCGGCCCACATAGCTGAGCGGGACGAGGTCGCCGCTGGCGCCGACCGACCCGCGCTCTGGGATGAGGGGCAAGATGTCGTGGTTGAGGCAGTCCAGCAGCAGTTCGACGACCCGCGGCCGTATCGCCGAGTAGCCCCGGGCGAGGCAGTTGGCACGGACCAGCAGCGTCGCGCGCAGGACGTCCGGCTCGGCCGCCGCCCCGGTCCCGCAGTTCAGGAAGCGCAGCAGGTTCTCCTGCAGCGCCGCGGCCTTGTCCCCGTGGATCTGCCGGGTGTTGCTGTCCCCGAAACCCGCGGTCACCCCGTAGATCGGCACTCCCGCGGCGATGAGATCGGCCTTGGCCCTCGTGGTGGCCTCCATCCGGGACACGGCCTCGGGGGCCAGCGCGACGCGCGGGCGGCGCGGCGCCCTGGCGACCGTGACGGTCTCCGCCAGGGTCAGCCGATGACCGTCGAGCGGCAGCATCGGCGGTTCAAACGATCCAGGTGATCCAGGTGATGAGGAAAACGCCGCGGAGAGCTTGTCGGCCATGTGCGAACTCCATTCTCGTTCAGGCGTCCGGTAACGAAAGTCTGGGCACGGCCTCCGTTACCGGTTAATCCCTATGCCGCCGCGCTCACGCGCTGCCTTTATGGGCATGCCTGGCCTTTGTGGGGGGATGCCCGGCTCAGTCGGCATGGTCGGCGGGCAGGATCACCTCGGGCGGCGGCGGGTCGCGGTAGAGCAGATCGACCTGGGCGGAGCGGTTGCGGAGCACCTCCAGCTGGCTCACCGACCCCTTGTCGGTCAGCTCCCCGGCGTCGCGGTCCGGCGGGTCGGCGAGCAGCAGCAGCCGCTCGATCCGCCGGGAGGACCGCTGCCCGGCGTTGAACCTGGCCAGCGTCTCGGCCAGGGCCCGGCGCACCGCCGCGGGGTCGCCGGCGCGGCGCGGCCAGGCGAGCGCGCCCGCGTGCGCCCGCCCCGAACCGGTGATCACGACCTCGCCGAGCTGGTCGGCGGACGCGAGCAGCGCCGCCCGCAGCGCCCCGACCCGCACCCACGTCCCGGTGGTCAGCTTGAAGTCCTCGGTGATGCGGCCCTGGAACACCAGGCCGCGGTCCGGGTCGTTCTCGTCGGCGGGCGCGCCGGCGTCGCCCGTCCGGTAGAAGCCCTCCTCGTCGAACGCCTCGGCGGTGCGGTCAGGATCGTCCAGGTAGCCGGACATCACCGTGGGCCCGGCGGCCCGCATCTCCAGCCGCCCGTCGACCGGGGCCAGCTTGAGCCGGATCCCCGGCAGCGGCACGCCGATCGCGCCCGGCACGCCGGTGTCCAGATGGGCGGAGGTCACGGCCGACGCGGTCTCGGTCAGGCCCCACGAGGAGGTGAAGCGGACCTTCCCGGGCGAGAACCGCTCCGCCAGCCTCAGCATCCGCTCCCGCAGCTCGGCGGGCAGCGGGGCGCCCGCGCTGAACAGCAGGCCCAGCCGGGCGAAGAAGGTCTTGGCGAGCCCCGAGTCGCACTCCAGCGCCTCGGCCAGCAGCGCGAAGCCCGCGGGCACGTTGAAGTAGACGTTCGGCGAGAACTCGGTGAGGTTGCGCAGGCTCCGCGGCAGGAGCTCGGGGGTCGGCCCGCCGTCGTCGATGGCGAGGGTGCCGCCGTGCGTCAGGACCATGTGCAGGTTGTGGTTGCCGCCGAAGGTGTGGCTCCACGGCAGCCAGTCGACGAGGGTCAGCCGGGTCTCGGCCAGGAACGGCCAGACCTGCCGCATCATCTGCTGGACGGCGCACAGCATCCGGTGGGTGTTGGGGACGGCCTTCGGGCGCCCGGTCGAGCCGCTCGTGAAGAAGATCTTGGCGACGGAGTCCGGGGCGACCGCGGCCCGGGCCGCGGCGAGCCGCTCCCCCGGCGCGGTGCGCAGCAGCTCGTCGAGGGGCTCCCCGCCGCCCTCCCGGCCGACGAGGGTGCGCGGCGCCAGCCCGGCCAGCGCCGCCAGCGCCGCGCCGTACTCCCGGCCGTCCTCGGCGTAGACGGCGCCGGGCCGGGCGATGCCGGCGACCGTGCGCAGCCGCTCGTGGCCGCCGCTCAGCGAGTACGCGGTGCTGAGCGAGACCACCGGGATCCCGGCGAGGTATCCGGCGAGCGTGAGCCGCAGGTGCCGCAGGGAGTTGCCCGACAGCACCATGAGCGGGCGGTCCGGGGCGAGGCCGCGCTCCAGCAGGGCCTCCCCGAGCGCCTCGGCGTCCGCCAGGGCCGCGCCGTAGGTGAGCTCGTCCCATCCGCCGCTGCGCCGCTCGGCGGCGAGGACGGCGCCCGGCCGCTCCGCCGCCCACCGGTGCAGCGGGCGCGCGAGGTCGGCGTCGTAGGGCTCCAGCGGCACCTGCGAGGACAGCAGCACCGTCCCGTCGGGGCGCCGGGCGGCACTGATCCTCGGCTCCGCGAACACCCGCCCACTCATATTCACCATGCGACTCGAATCCCATTCATCAAAGGCACTACCGGCCGGGACGACTTCGCCCCCGCACACTAGACGCGGCGATCCGCTCGCGGACTGCCGATTCGGCCGCTCTTTCGCCGGTCCACGTCCGATTCCGGGCAGGTGCGTCGGACATACCAGGGCGGGCATGGCCATGCGCGCAGCACGATGGGGCGCGCGAACGGCCATTGAGCCGTTCGCCGGGGCACGAAATCCTCCCTTCGAGGTGAACCAATTTGGAAATATCCGCCGTTTCCCACGACCGTCCCCGTGCGCGAGGGCCGGCCGGTGATCCCCGGCCGCGGGTCGTCGTCACCGGGCTGGGCGTCATCTCCAGCATCGGGATCGGCCGCGAGGACTTCCTGACGGCGCTGCGCGCGGGAGCGTGCGGCGCGTCGCCGATCAGCGGCTTCGACACGACGGGCTTCCGGTACGCCCGCGCCTACGAGGTGCCCGGGTTCGACCCCGAGACCCTCCTGCGGCGGATCGAGCCGGGCCGGTTCGGGAAGGTCGGCGCCCAGGCGGCGGCCGCCGCGCGGATGGCGATGCGCGACGCGGGGCTCGACCCCGCGGCCGTCCGGGACGAACCCGGCGTCATCGCCGTCGGCACGACCTGCGGCGAGTCGCTCGACGTCGACGCGCTGGCCGCCGCCGAGGTCACCGGCGGCCTGCGGCGGCTGCCGGCGCCGCGGGCCCGGCGGGTGCACCCCGGCCGCCTGCCCGTCGCGGTGGCCGTCGAGCTCGGCCTCACCGACGTGGAGGCCGTCACGATCCCGACGGTGTGCGCCGCGGGCAACTACGCGGTCGGCCACGCGCTGGACGCCCTGCGCGGCGGCGAGGCCGAGTTCGCGGTCTGCGGCGGGGCCGACTCGGTGAGCCGGATGGCCTTCGCCGGCTTCTACCGGCTGCGGGCGTGGGCCCCGGAGAGGTGCAGCCCCTTCGACCTCGACCGGAACGGGTTCATGTTCGGCGAGGGCGCCGGAATGCTCGTCCTGGAGACCCTCGACCACGCGCGCCGGCGCGGCGCGACCGTCCTGGCCGAGGTCGCCGGCTTCGGGCTCAACTGCGACGCCGAGCACCCCACGAGGCCGCTGCGCGAGCGCGTCGCCGAGTGCCTGTCGGGCGCGCTGCGCGACGCGGGCGCGGCACCGTCGGAGGTGGACGTGGTGTTCGCGCACGGCACCGGCACGAAGATCAACGACGCGATGGAGTCGGCCGTGTTCGCGGACGTGTTCGGCGACGCGCCGCCGCCCGTCACGGCGCTCAAATCCATGATCGGCCACACCCAGGGCGCGGCCGGCGCGCACGCGTGCATCGCCGCGGTGCTCGGCATGGAGCACGGGTTCATCCCGCCCACCGTCAACTTCTCCACGCCCGACCCCGAGTGCCCCGTGGACTGCGTGACGGGCGCGCCCCGTCCCGCCCGGGTGCGCACGGCCGTGGTCAACTCGCTCGGCGTCGGCGGCAACAACGCCGCGGTCGTGCTGCGCCACGCCGGGGCCCTCGCGGGCGGGCCGTCCGCCGAACAGGGGACCGCCGCGAAGGAGGGGGCCGCGTGAGCACCGTCATCTCGGCGATGGCACTGATGTCGCCCGCGGGCGTGGGCGCCGGCCCGTTCGCCGAGGCGATCCGGGCCGGCGACCGGCTTCCCGGCGGCGCGGTCGAGGACTTCCGCACCGAGGCCCCCGACCCCTCCGCGCGTCCCGTCCGGCTGGTCGACCGCCCCTCCGCGATGGCGCTCGCCGCGATCGGGGACCTCCTCGGCCCGGACGTCCTCGCCGGATGGCCGCCCCACCGCCGGGCGCTCGTGCTCGGCAGCGGCGCCGCCGGGATCGACCAGTCGATGACGCTCACCCGGGACTCGCTGACCCGCCCCCGCCCCGACAACGTCAACCCGGCGCTCGTCCCGGCGTGCGTGATGAACTACGCCAGCGCGCAGGCCGCGATGGCGTTCGACCTGCGGGGACCGAACGCGACCGTCACGGCCGGCGCCGCGACCGGCCTCGCCGCGCTGCGGTACGCGCGGCGGCTGCTCGCCTCCGGCCGGGCCGACGCCGTGGTGTGCGGCGCCTACGAGGACCTGAACGAGCGGCGCGCGGCGATCGCCGCGGCCGCCGGGCGCGAGACCCGGGCCGCCGAAGGCTGCGGCGTGTTCCTCGTCGAGCCCGGGGACCGGGCGCGGCGCCACGGCCGGCCGGTGCTCGCGGAGATCCTCGCGCTGGAGAGCCGCGTCTTCGACGAGCCCCGCCACGCCCCCGCCGCGCTGGACGCCGCCGTGCGCAGGGCGCTGCGCACCGGCGGCGCGGGCCCCGAGAACGTCGGCCTCCTCGTGCCCTCCGGGCAGGAGGACGCCGGCCTGCGCCTTCCGGCGCACACCGTCCTGCGGCCCTCGGAGATCGTCGGTGACGCCTTCGGCGCCGCCGCCGCGCTCCAGGTCGCCGCCGCGATCGCGGTCCGCGACGCGAGCCGGGAGCGAGCCTCCCTCGACCCCGCCGGTGGTCTCGCACTGATCACCACCATCGACACCGACGGGCACGCCGCGTGCTGCTTGCTGCGGACCGGCGGCCGAGGAGGACCAGGAACATGACGGACATCGCCATCGTCGGCATCGACTGCCGCTTCCCCAAGGCGCCCGATCCGGCGGCCCTGTGGGATCTGCTGATGCGCGGCGACGAGGGGATCGTCGAGGTGCCCAAGTCCCGCTGGAACGCCGACGTCTACTACGACCCGGACGGGGGCGTCGGCAAGACCAACACCCGCTACGCCGGCTTCGTCGACGACGCCGACGCGTTCGACCACGAGTTCTTCGGGTTCTCCAAAGAGGAGGCCGAGGTCGCCGACCCGCAGGTGCGGCTGCTGCTGCAGACCGCATGGCGCGCCCTGGAGGACGCGACCATCGACCCGCGCTCGCTGGCGGGCAGCAGGACCGGCGTCTACGTCGGGATCATGGGCTCGGAGTGGATGAGCCTGCTGATGACCAACTTCACCAGCATCACCGGCCACGTGGGCTCCGGGAACGGCTACGCGATGGCCGCCAACCGCATCTCCTACCATCTCGACCTGCGGGGCCCGAGCATGGCCGTCGACACGGCGTGCTCGTCCTCCCTGGTCGCGACCGAGGAGGCCTGCCACGCGCTGCGGGCCGGCATCTGCGACCAGGCGCTGGTCGGGTCGGTGAACATGTTCATCACCCCCTCGTCCAGCATCTACTTCGCCCAGGCCAAGGTGGCCTCCCCGGACGGCCGCTGCAAGCCGTTCAGCTCCAGGGCCGACGGCTTCGGCCGCGCCGAGGGCGTCGCCGCGCTCGTCCTGCGCCGCCTGGACGACGCCCTCGCCGACGGCCTGCCCGTCTACGCGGTCATCAAGGGCGGCGCGGTCAACCACGGCGGCCGCAGCACGACGGTCACCGCGCCCAACCCGCACGCCCAGCAGGCCGTGATGGTCGAGGCCTACAAGCGCGCGGGGGTCCGGCCGGAGGACATCGCCTACGTGGAGACGCACGGCACGGGAACGCTGCTGGGCGACCGGCTGGAGGCCCGCGCCCTCGGCAAGGTGCACGGCGTCCCCCGGGAGCGGCCGTGCGCGATCGGGTCCGTCAAGGGCAACATCGGGCACGCCGAGGGGGCGGCGGGCATGGCCGGGCTGATCAAGACCACGCTGGCGCTGCACCACCGCGTGGTCCCGCTGAGCCGGTTCTCCGACAGCGAGAACCCGCGGCTGAAACTGGCGGCGAACGGGCTCCGGCTCGTCAAGGAGCCGCTGCCGCTGCCGGACGGCGAGGTCCTCGCCGGGGTCAGCGGCTTCGGCCTCGGCGGCACCAACGCCCACATCGTGCTCGGCACCGCCCCGGAGGCCGCCGGGGGGCCGGGCGCGGCGCCCCCGGGCCGCGCGCGCGGCGGGATCCTGACGGTGTCGGCGCGCGACACCGAGGGCCTGCGCGGCGCGGTCCGCCGGCTGGCCGAGGACGTCGCGGCCGCGCCCGCCGGACGGCTCGGGCAGCTCTGCTGGACGTCCAACAAGGTCAAGGCGTCGGGGCCGGTCCGGTTCGCCCTCCCGGCGGCCGACCAGGCCGCCGCCGTGGCGGCGTTGCTGGAGGCCGCCGCGGACGACCGCCGGCTCGCCGCCCTGTCCGGGACTGCCGGAGCGCGGCCGAAGACGGGATGGGTGATCTCGGGCGGCTCCGCCTTGCCCGCCGGCATCCCGGCGCGGCCGCCCGAGGGGGTCCCGGCCTACCGGCGCGCGCTCGACGCCGCGGACGCGGCGCTCCGGCCCCTCCTCGGCTGGTCCGTGCGGGAGGCCCTGCTGACCGGCGCGGAGCCGCCCGCCGCGGAACCGGTCGCCTTCGCCGTCGCCTACGCCGCCGGGCGGACGCTGGCCGACGTCGGGATCAAGCCTGCGTGGACGGTCGGCGAGGGGGTCGGCGAGTACGCGGCGGCGGTCCTGTCCGGCGTGTTCGCCCTGGCGGACGCGTGCCGGCTCGTCGCCGCGCACGGCGCGGCCGAGCCGCCGGCACCGGCCGCCGCGGACCTCGTCTGCCGGCCGCCGGCGGCCCCGCTCTACTCGGCCCGCCGCGGCGGGCGGCTCGACGACGAAGTGCTGGACGCCGCGTTCTGGACGGAGCGTCCAGGCGGCGCCCCGCGGTTCGACGAGGCGCTCCGTGCGGCCCGGGAGTCCGAACCCGTCCGGCTGATCGAGGTCATGGGCGAGCGCACGGACGGCCTCCGCCTGCTCCCCGGCGGGACCGGCGGCGACGCCTTGGCCGGGATCGTCGCGGGCCTCTACCGGGACGGCCTGAACCCCGACTGGGACGAGCTCTACGAGCCGGGCGAGCGGGTCCGGCGCCGCCTCACCCCCTACGCGTTCGCCACCACCGGGCGCTTCTGGTGGAACCACCCGATCGACGGGGGCGGGGACCTCGCCGCCTCCGTGGCCGAGCCGGCCGGACCGACCCTTGCTGGAGGGGACTCATGACCCGTTCCGTACTCGTCACCGGCGGGAACCGCGGCCTCGGCCTCGCGATCGCCCGCGCGTTCGCCGCCGCCGGCGACGCGGTCGCGGTGACCCACCGCGGATCCGGCGCCCCGGACGGGCTGCTCGGCGTCAAGTGCGACGTCACCGACTCCGACCAGGTCGCCCGCGCCTTCGAGGAGATCAAGGAGGCGCACGGGCCGGTCGAGGTCCTGGTCTCCAACGCAGGGATCACCGACGACGCGCTGCTGCTGCGCATGCGGGAGGAGTCGTTCACCCGCGTGATCGACACCAATCTGACCGGGGCGTACCGGGTGGCCAAGGCCGCGGTCTCGGACATGATCCGCGGACGGCGCGGACGGATGATCTTCATTTCCTCGGTGGCCGGGACCAAGGGCGTGCCCGGCCAGGCCAACTACGCCGCCAGCAAGGCGGGCCTGATCGGGCTCGCCCGGGCCCTGGCCCGGGAGCTGGCCGCCCGCGGCATCACCTCGAACGTGATCGCGCCCGGACTGCTGGACACCGACATGACCAGCGAGCTCACCGACCGCCACAAGCAGCAGATCCTCGACGAGGTCCCGCTCGGGCGCACCGCCACGCTCGACGAGATCGCGGCCGCCGCGGTCTGGCTCGCCTCCGAGGGCGCCGCGTCGGTGACCGGCCAGGTGATCACCATCGACGGGGGAGGCAGCCTGGGGCACTGACACGGGCGGGACGGATCAGGCGGGGCCGTGAAGACCGGACGCGGCCCCGCCGGGGCGGGGCACCGCCGGCCGGGACACGTTGGTCCAAGCGAAACTGACAGTTGGTTGACAGTCCAACGATCCATTGGTCATGATGTTCACCGGACTCCTTTATTGGCCCCGCATATGATCAAGAGACGTCCGAGCACGAATGACGAACGCTCCCAATCAGCGCGTTCGAGCTCCTGTTACCAGACGACGCGATGCGAGGGCTGTCATCTCAAATGGAGATCTCCTATAAAGAAGGATCCGCCCCTCCCCGCCCGGCCCCGACACCCACCGTCCCCCGCCACTGGATCGTCGCCTATTTCCTGGCGACGCTCGCCATGTGGACCGGCCTGCTCGCGGCGGCGCAGATCCTGCTGCCCGCCCAGTTGGCGGCGCTCGACCCGGCCCGCCAGGTCTGGGACCTCGGCCTGATCACCGCCCTCGGCGCGGGCGCCGCCATCGTCTCCTCCCCCGTCGCCGGATCCCTGTCGGACCGCACGGCCTCGCGCTTCGGGCGGCGGCGGCCCTGGGTGCTCGCCTCCGCCCTGGTCTGCTCCGCGGCCCTGGTCGCGCTGCCGCTCCAGACATCGGTCGCCGGTGTCGGCGTCTGCTGGGTCCTCGTGCACGGCGCCGCCAACGCCATGGGCGCGGCCCTGTGCGCCGCGATCCCCGACCGCGTCCCGGTGGCCCGGCGCGGCCTGGTCTCCGGCATCGCAGGACTCGCGATGCCGGTCGGGCTGGTCGTCGGGACGATGCTCGTCGCGACGATCCCCACCTGGGCCGGATACGCGCTGATGGGCGGGCTGACGCTCTTACTGGTCCTCCCGTACTCCATGCTCGAAGAGCACGCGCCGCTCCGTTCGCCCGGCCTCGGCGGCCCGCCGGACGGACCCGCCCTCCCGGTCTCCGGAGCGCGCGCCCCGCGCCGGTCGCCCAAGGCATTCATAACCGACCTGTACGTCAGCCCGCGTCGCCACCCCGACTTCGCCTGGACGCTGTCAGGGCGGTTCTTCGCCCAGCTGTCGATCTCCCTCGCCACGCTGTACCTGCTCTACTTCCTGCGCGACGAGGTGCGCGTGGACGACCCCGCCGGGAGCGTGGCGGTGCTCAGCCTGCTCTACACCGCGGGGGTGGTCGTCGCGAGCGTCCTCGCGGGGCGCCGCTCCGACCGCACCGGCCGGCGCAAACCGTTCGTCATCGTCGCCTCGCTCCTCATGGCCGGCTCGCTGACCTGCATGGCGCTGCTCCCCCTCTGGCCCGTCACGCTGGTGTCGGCGGCCGTTCTCGGCGCCGGGCACGGCGTCTACCTGGCCATCGACCAGGCGCTCGTCACCGAGGTGCTGCCCCTGGAACGGGACCGTGCCAAGGACCTCGGCCTGATCAACGCGGCGGGCAGCGGCGCGGTCGCCGTCGCCCCGCTCGTGGCCGCCGGGACGCTGCTGCTGGGCGGCTTCTCCGCGCTCTTCACGGCCGGCGCCTGCCTCGCGGTCGCCGGCGGCCTGGCCATCCAGCCGGTCAGGTCCGTCCGCTGACCTCGTCCGCCGAGACCGCTCACCCATCGAGGGCAGGTGGCCCATCTTGGAACCGAGAGAGGACGCGAGCCGCCCGGCGCCCGCGCGGGCTCCGGCCTTCCGGGTGCTGGGCCGGCTTTCGGTGAGCGCCGGGGGGACCGAGGTGCCGCCGCCGAGGTCCCACGTCCTGCAGGGGCTGCTCGGCGCGCTGCTGCTGGCCCAGGGCGAGCCCCTGCGGACCGAGAGGCTCACGCGGCTGGTGTGGGCCGACCGCGCCGAGATGACGAGCCGGGAGTCGGTGCACGTCGGGATCTCCCGGCTGCGCAAGTGGCTCAGGCAGCTCGGCGACGGCGCGCCGTCGATCGACTACGAGGACGGCTACCGCCTGGCGGTCCCCGGCGACGACCTGGACCTGCACCGCTTCCGGGCGCTGATCGAACGGGCCCGCGCGGTGCAGGAGCCGGAGCCGCGCGCCGCCGTGCTCGTGTCCGCCCTGCGGCTGCGGCGCGGGCCCGTCCTCGCCGGGATGGAGTACCTGGACCGCGCCGACGTCCTGCTGCGCTCGGTCGAGCAGCACATGCGCGAGGCGGTGATGGACCTGGCGACCGCCGCCCAGCGCGTCGAGGACCCCGAGCCCGCGATCGCCGCCGTGCGCGCCCTGGCCGGCGACCTGCCCTTCGACGAGCCGCTGCACGCGGCGCTCATCGACCTGCTCGCCGCCGGCGGGCAGCCCGCCGAGGCGCTGAACGTCTACCGGCGGCTCGGCGAACGGCTCGCCGACGAGCTCGGCGTCGAGCCGAGCAGCCAGGTGCAGGACGCCTACCTGCGCGTCCTCGACCGCGACCGGCCGTTCGCCGCCGCGCCGGAGCCGGCGGCCGGCCCCCGCGCCGTCGTCCCGGTCCCGGCGCAGCTGCCGCCGGGCATCCCCGACTTCACCGGCCGCCTCGACGAGGCGGCGCTCATCGCCGGCAGCCTGATGAACCCGGTGAACGGGCGGGCGCGGACGGTGGCGGTCACCACGGTCGCGGGCATGGGCGGCATCGGCAAGACGGCCCTCGCCGTGCACGTGGCGCACCTGCTGGCCGACGCGTTCCCCGACGGCCAGCTCTACGCGAACCTGGACGGCGACGCCGACGCCCGGCCCGAGCCCTCGGAGGTCCTCGACCGGTTCCTGCGCGCGCTCGGGGTGAGCGGCTCGGGCGTCCCGCCGGCGCCGGCGGAGCGCGCGGCCCTGTTCCGCAGCCGGGTCGCCGGGCGCAGGGTGCTGGTCGTCCTCGACGGCGCCCTGAACGAGGAGCAGGTGCGGCCCCTGTTGCCGGGCTCGCCCGGCACGGCCGTGCTCGTCACCAGCCGCAACCGCCTCACCGGGCTGGAGGGCGCGACGCTGCTGGACCTGGAGGTCCTGTCGCCGCCGCAGGCCGTCGACCTGCTCACCCGCGTCATCGGCCCGCGCCGCGTCGCGGCCGAGCCCGAGGGCGCGATGGAGATCGTGCGGCTGTGCGGGCACATCCCGCTGGCCGTCCGGATCGCCGCGGGGCGGCTGGCCGGCCGCCCGAACTGGACCCTGGCCCACCTCGCCGAGGTGCTGCGGGACGAGCGCGGCCGGCTGGACGAGCTGGCGGTCGGCGACCTGGCGGTCCGGGCGAGCTTCCGGATGAGCTACCGGCCGCTGCCGCCCGCGACCCGGCGGGCGTTCCGGATGATCGGCCTGCTGGACGCGCCGGACTTCTCCCTGTGGACGGTCGCCGCGCTCCTCGGCGTCCCGCTGAACGAGGCCCGCCCGCACCTGGAGAGGCTGATCGACGCCCAGCTCGTGAACGTGGTCGGCACCGACGCCACCGGCGGACTACGGCACCGCATGCACGAGCTGATCCGGCTGTACGCGCGCGAGTGCGCGGAGGCGGAGGACGCGCCCCGCCAGCGCACCGCCGCCCTCGCCCGGGCGCTCGGGGCCTGGCTGTGGCTCGCCGAGAACGCCGCCGAGCGCATCCCCGGCCCCGCCTACGCCTCCATGCACGGCACCGCGCCGCGCTGGCCCCTCTCCCCCGCCACCGCCGCGCGCCTGCTCGCCGACCCGCTGCAGTGGTTCGCCGCCGAGCTGCCCGCGCTGACGGCGGCGGCCCGGCAGGCGTGCGACCTGAAACTCGACGAGCTGGCCTGGGACCTCGCCGCCTCCCTGGAGAAGTTCTGCGACATCAGGGGGGCCTACGACGACTGGAGGCACACCAACGAGCGGGCGCTGCGGCTCTGCCGGGCGGCGCGGAACAAGCGGGGCGAGGCCGTCCTGCTGCGGGGCCTCCTGGAGGTGATCACCTGGACGTCGGAGGGCCGGACCAAGCCCGCGATGGTGGTGATGCGGGAGACGGCGGAACGGCTGCTGCGGCTGTTCACCGAGCTGGGCGACGAGCGCGGGATGGCGGACGCCCTCATCCAGATCAGCTGGGGCCTGGTGGCCCAGGGGGCCAAGGAGGAGGCCCTGGCCACGGCGGCGCGCGCCCTGCGGCTCGCCGAGCCGTCCGGCTACCTGGGCGGGCAGGCGCGGGCGCTGCAGATCCAGGCGGTGGCGCACGGCGAGGAGGACCCGCTCCGGGCCGTGTCCTGCCTGGAGCGCGCCCTGGAGATCGCCGAGCGGCTCGGCAACGTCCGGCTCAAGGCCACGGTCGTCCAGTTCCTCGGGGTGGGCCACGCCTTCGCGGGCGACCTCGGCACCGGGCAGGACATGCTCAACAGGTCGATCACGATGGCCCGCGAGCTGGACGACCGGTACCTCGAGACGTTCTCCCTCATCTACCTCGCGAAGCTCTTCACCGCGATCGGGGACGAGCGGGCCAGGGCCACCGCGGACCTCGCGCTCGCCTACAGCCGGGCGGGCAACTTCGGGCACCACCTCGCCGAGGCCCTCGCCATCCTCGGCGAGCTGAACCTGGCCGCGGGCGACATCACCGCCGCCGTCGGCTGCCTGGAGGAGTCCGTGGACGTCTGGCGCACCCGCGGCTGGCTCCCGTTCCTCGCGCGGACGCTGCACCGGCTGGGCGACGCCTACGCCGCGGCGGGCGACCACGACGCCGCCGCGGCCGCGCGGGCCGAGGCGGACGACCTGACGGGGAAGATTTCCCAGTAAACAAGTAGACAATAACGAAAAATACACCGCGGCGCCGGTTAGCGTCCGGTAAGGGCCGCGGTTATAGCGTCAGAAGCGCATTGCACCCCCCGCCCGCTGGCAATGCCGAAGTTGGTGATACGCACACCGATCGAACGAGGGTACGCATGCACCTTTCGGTTCATGATCAAAAGCAGGTCACCGGTCTGCTCGCGACGGCCCGGCACGAGATCCTCTCGCTCGTCCCGGCGTGGCCGGCCCCGCTGCGCAACGCCTATCTGCGCCGCCGCACCACGGCCCGCCCCCGCTCCCGCATCGTCGTCTCCCGCTCCTGCCGCCTCCAGGCGGCCTCCGGGCAGGGACCGTCCGAGATCCGGCTCGGCGGCGCCCTGCCGGCCTTCTTACTCGTGGTGGACCGCCGGGCCGCCCTGGTCAGGGGCAACGGTCCCCACCTCGCCCCAGCGGTCGTCCAGCCCGCCGAGATCGACCGGCTGGTCGCCATCTTCGAGAGCCACTGGGAGAAGGCGTACCCCATCGCCCCCGTCCCGGCGCGGCCGATGAGCGAACTCCAGCTCAACATCCTGCGCAAACTGGCCGTGGGCATGACCGACCAGGCGGCCGCCAACGCTCTGAAGATCTCGTCGCGCACCGTCCAGCGCCAGGTGCACGACGTGATGGAGCAACTCGGGGCCCGCAGCCGCCTGGAACTGGGCATCTGCCTGGCCGCCACCGACCTGGTCTGACCCGGCACCCCCGGCGCCTCCCTGAGCGCCGGGTCAGTGCGCCGCCTCGAACTTCTGGATCACATCGGCGGGAATGCGCCCGCGGTCGTTGACGGGAATTCCCGCCGACCTCGCCCACCGCCGGATCTCGGCGCTGCGCTCGCGGCTGCCCGCCGTGCGCGCGGCGCTCCTCGCCGCGACGCGGCGCGCCTTGCGGCCGTGCTCCCGGTAAGGCTCGATGACCTTGCGCAGTTTGGCCGCGTTCTTCTTGTTCAGGTCGATCTCATAGGCCCTGCCGTCGAGCGAGAACGACACGGTTTCCACCGCCTCCCCGCCGCTGATGTCGTCGACCAGGCGAATCTTGACCTGCTGCGCCATGAATTGCCTTCCCCCTCGTTCAGTGACGAATGACGGTCCCGTGTTCATCCTAGGCCGCCGGGGAACAGGCCAGGTCATCGAAACCGCACCGGCCATGGCCGCGTCCGGGCAAGGCACCGCCCCCATGTCCCGGTATAAAGGCAGCAGACCGGCGCGGACACACTGCTCCCGCAATTGGAACCCTGTCTTGGCGAATCTATTGCTTTTTCTCCTCCTTCGGGCGCTGAGCGCCCTGGTGTGTTTATCGCAGTGCCCTCCTCCTTCGGGCGGCCCTGGCTGCGGGTTTCAGGGGTTCACGGGGAAGTTGCTGCGGATGGTGTTGTGCGGGTCGTGGCGGGCCTTGGTTCGGCGGAGGCGGGTCAGCGCCTCGGGGGCGAAGGCGTTCGCGACGGTCTCCTCGGGGTTGAGGAGCGTGAGGGGCTTGCGTCCGCTAATGCGCAGCGCGTCGGCGAGCGCGGCTTGTCTGCCCTGGACCGCCTCTGCGGTCTCCGGGTCGGCCGGGATGCCGAACATATACAGCGCATAGGGCTCGACGAGCGGGCCGTGCGGGCTGTCGGAGGGCCGGTCGAACGCACCCTGCAGATGCCGGATCTGCACGCTCAGCAATGGGGCGATGGGGTCGGCCAGGAGCGCCTTGACCGCGCCGTCGTCCAGTTCCGTGAGCAGTTCGGCACGCGATCGGCCGGCGCCGGGGTCGGTGGGTTCGGCCGTGATGCCGCCCAACTCGGAGACCGCCATGGTCGCCCTGCCGTCGGACAGCGGCCGGGCGAGCCGGTCCAGGGGACGCAGCAGGTCGCGCGCCTCGTCCGCCGGGCCGAGGTGGGTGACGTCCACGGCGACCATCGGATCGGCGCCGGGGAAGTGCAGCAGGTCCAGCCAGACCGTCAGCTCGTCCGGGGCGGCGGCGGTGATCTGCCGGTAGGCGTCCATCACCTCGGGCGCGTGCACGGCCGGCCACAGCATCCGGCCGCCGTACAGGTGCGGCGCCGGATGCAGCGCCAGGTCGAGGGACGTCACGACGGCGATGTCGCCGCCCCCGCCGCGCAGTGCCCAGAACAGGTCGGGGTCGGTGTCCGCGGTGACGCGCCGGCGGCGGCCCTCGGCGTCGACGACCTCGAAGGCGGTGACGCTGTCGGCGACCCAGCCGTGGGCGCGGCCGAACCAGCTCAGCCCGCCGCCGAGGGCGACCCCGGCGACGCTGACCACGGGAGAGCTCCCGGGCAGCCCGGTCAGGCCGTGCGGCGCGGCCGCCGCCTGGAGCCGTCCCGAGGCGACGCCCGCGCCGACCCGGGCGCGGCGGCCCGCGGGGTCGATCTCCAGGCCGTCCAGATTCCGGGTGCGCAGCAGGATCGCGCCCCCGGTGCGGCCGGTGGCGCCGTGCCCGTTGGGCTGCGTGGCGATGGCCGTCCCGGCGGAACGGGCGTACCGGACGAGCGCGGCGACGTCATCGGCGTCGGCGGCCTCGACCACGGCCTCGACCGGCTGCTCCACGGCCAGGTTCCAGGGACGCCGGGCGGCGTCGAAACCGGCGTCGCCGGGCAGCAGGACCCGGCCGCGGACGGCAGCGCGCAAGTCGTTCATCGTTCCTCCGAAGTAGCAGGTCGATCAGGCTCTGCACCACAATCTAGAAGGAAAGAAGACCGGCGATAGGGTGCAATCTCGTGACGGAAGACTGGGTCAATCTGGCGGAAGGGCTCGGAGCCGACCTCCACCTGGACCTGCCGGGCGGCGGCGGGCGCCGGGCGGCCCTGACCCGCGCGCTGCGCGCGGCGGTCCGCTCCGGGCGGCTCGCCCCCGGCACCCGGCTGCCGCCCTACCGATCGCTGGCCGCCGACCTGGGCCTGGCCCGCAACACCGTCGCCGACGCCTACGCCGAACTCGTCGCGGAGGGCTGGCTGACCGCCCGCCAGGGCTCCGGGACGACGGTGGCGCTCGGCGCGCATCCGCCCCCGGCACGTCCCGCGCCGCGCCCCGGTGCGGACCGTCCACCCGAACCGGTGCACGACCTGCGGCAGGGCCAGCCGGACGCCGCGTCCTTCCCGCGCGCCGCCTGGCTGGCGTCGGCGCGCCGCGCGGTCACCGCGGCGCCGAACGAGGCCTTCGGCCCCGGCGACCCGCGCGGGCGCCCCGAACTGCGCCGCGCACTCGCCGCGTACCTGGCCCGCACGCGCGGCGTGCGGACCGACGCCGACCACATCGTGGTCTGCTCCGGCTTCGCGCACGCCCTGCGCCTGCTGTTCGGCGGCGGGGTGCTGCCAGGCCCGCTGGCGGTGGAAGAGTACGGACTGCCCTTCCACCGGGCCCTGCTCAAGCAGACCGGTACGCGCACCCGCCCGCTCACCGTCGACGGCGACGGAGCCCGGATCGACGAACTCACCGACGCCGAGCGCACCGTACTCCTGACACCCGCGCACCAGTTCCCCACAGGCGGGCCGCTCCATTCGCGCAGGCGCACGGCAGTAGCGGAGTGGGCGGCCTCGTCGGATGGGCTCATTCTCGAAGACGACTACGACGGCGAATTCCGCTACGACCGCCAGCCGGTCGGCGCGGTGCAGGGCCTGGCGCCCGACCGGGTCCTGTACATCGGGTCGGTCAGCAAGAGCCTGTCCCCCGCCATCCGGCTCGGCTGGATGATCCTGCCCGACCGCCTGGTGGACGACGTCCTCAAGGCCAAGGGCGAGCGCGAGGCGTGGGCGGGCGTGCTCGACCAGCTGACCCTGGCCGACTTCCTCGACTCCGGCTCCTACGACCGCCACGTCCGCCGCATGCGCCAGCGCTACCGCACCCGCCGCGACCGCTTCGTCACCGCCCTGGCCGAGCACGCGCCCCACGTCCACGCGACGGGGATCGCCGCCGGCCTGCACGCCGTCCTGCGCCTGCCGCCCGGCACCGAACCCGCCGCCCTGCGAGCCGCGGCCCGCGCCGGAGTGGCGGTCGACGCCCTGTCGACGTTCCGCCACCCCGCCGCCCGCCTCCCGCCCGAGGACGGGGTGGTGGTCGGCTACGCGACACCCCCTGACCATGCCTTCGGGGCAGCGCTCCGAGCCCTCGTGGGGGTCCTCCGGCAGCCCGAGGTCAGCCGCCGAAGAGGGGCGGGATCGCCCTGACCGTCTCCACCAAGCCGTCACGTGGTGCCGCTCCGCCACGAGACCAACCCCAGCGCCACCCGCACACCGTCACCCACTACCGCAACGACCTCGGCCCGTACCGCAACCATGCGACGACCCCAAGGTCGCGATCGCGTCCGAAGGCAGATTCGAGCTTGCGAGAATCTGATCGCGCAGCGAGCCGCCAGGCGAGACGGAGCGATGCCAGCGATCGCAAGCAGTACTCGACGATGGAAGGGCCGCCAAGGCCCGAAGGAGGAGAGCACTGCAATAAACACAGAGCGATACCCGCACACCGTCACCCACTACCGCAACGACCTCGGCCCGTACCGCAACCATGCGACGACCCCAAGGTCGCGATCGCGTCCGAAGGCAGATTCGAGCTTGCGAGAATCTGATCGCGCAGCGAGCCGCCAGGCGAGACGGAGCGATGCCAGCGATCGCCCGCTTTTATCGACGATGGAGGGCCGCCAGGCCCGAAGGAGGAGAAAAAAGCAAATGAAAAGAGGCCGTCCGGGGTACGACCAGGCGACTGTGTTGCGCCGGGCCATCGAGCTCTTCAATCGGAAGGGCTACGAGGGGACCAGTATGGGGGACCTCGCGGAGGAGCTCGGGTTCAGCAAGTCGGCGATCTACCATCATGTGCCGGGCAAGACGCATCTGCTGGCGCTGGCGCTCGACGAGGCGCTCGACGAGCTGACGGCGGTGATCCGCGAGGCGCAGGACGAGTCGGGGGGCGGCGCGTACGAGCGGCTGCGGTCGGTGGTGCGGGAGAGCGTCCGGGTGCTGGTGGCGCACCAGCCCGCGGTGACGCTGCTGCTGCGGGTGCGCGGTAACAGCGAGGTGGAGCTGGCGGCGCTGCGGCGGCGCCGGTGGATCGACGCGCGGCTGGCGGAGCTGGTGCGGGCGGCGGCCGCGGAGGGGGCGGTGCGCGGCGACGTGCCGCCGGAGCTGGTGAGCCGGCTCCTGTTCGGGATGGTCAACTCGCTGGTCGAATGGTACCGGCCGGGCGGCGAGGTGAGCGCGGACGCCCTGTCGGACGCCATCACCGCGATCGCGTTCGACGGTCTGGCGGCGCCGCCGTCCTGAGCCGGGCGGGCGCGGTTCAGGAGTCGTAGTCGACGGTGACGGCGGCGCTGACCGGGTGGGACTGGCAGGTGAGCACGAACCCGGCGGCGACCTCGGCGGGTTCCAGGGCGTAGTTGCGGACCATGTCGACCTCGCCCTCGGTGACCCGGGCGCGGCAGGTGCCGCAGACGCCGCCCTTGCAGGCGAACGGCAGGTCGGCGCGGGTGGCCTGGGCGGCGTCGAGGATGCGCTGGTCGCGCGGCATCGGCGCGGTGCTCGACCGGCCGTCCAGCACGACGGTGACCTCGCTGGTCTCGCCGGTGACGGCGGGGCCGTCGCGCCGCACCTCGGGGGGCGGCTCGTCGACGTAGAACAGCTCGACGTGCACCTTCTCGCGCGGGACGCCGAATTCGGCGAGGACGTCGCGGGCGCCGGTGACCATGGGCAGCGGGCCGCACAGCCAGACGTGGTCGACGTCGTCGACGGGGGTCACGGCGCTCAGCAGGCGGCGCAGGCGGCCGGCGTCGAGGCGGCCGGAGAACAGCTCGACGTCGCGGGGTTCGCGGCTCAGCACGTGGACGAGCTGGAACCGGGGGCCGTAGCGGTTCTTCAGGTCGCCGAGCTCCTCGGCGAACATCACCGTCCCGCTGGTGCGGTTGCCGTACAGCAGCCGCACGTGGGTGTCCGGGTTTGCGAGCACGGTGGCGGCGATGGAGATCATCGGGGTGATGCCGGAGCCCGCCGCGATCAGCAGGTGCCGGCCGGGTTCGGCGGGGTCGGCCCGCAGGCTGCCGGACGGGACCTGGACGTCGATCTCGGTGCCCGGGCGGACCTCCCGGACGAGCCAGGAGGAGAACAGGCCCTCGGGGATCTCGCGGACGCCGATCCGGGGCCGGGCGCCCGCCGGCGCGCAGATCGAGTAGGACCGGCGGTGCTCCCGTCCGTCGATCACCTTGCGCAGCGTGAGGCTCTGGCCGGCCGCGAACGCGTAGTCGCGGGCGAGTTCGGGCGGGACGTCGAAGGTCACCGCCGCTGAGTCGTCGGTCAGCCGGTCGACCGCGGCGACCTTCAGTGGGTGGAACGTCGCAGGCGCCACCGCTAGATCTCCTTCACGTGCTCGAACGGCTCAAGGCAGCCGGTGCAGCGGTACAGCGCCTTGCAGGAGGTGGAGCCGAACTCCGAGGTCAGCTCGACCGAGGCCGACCCGCACCGCGGGCAGCGCAGTCTCCGGCGGGTCGGCGCCAGGGTGAGCGCGACGGGCCCGGAGGGCGCCGGCGCCGGGCCGGGCGGCGAGATCCCGGCGGCGGCGAGGGCCGCCCGGCCCCGCTCGCTGATCCAGTCGCTGGACCAGGGCGGGGAGAGCTCGATCTCGACGCGCACGTCGGCGTATCCGGCGTCGGTGAGCCGGTGGACCAGGTCGTCGCGCATCGTGGCGAGCGCGGGGCAGCCCGAGTACGTCGGGGTGATGGCGACGGTGACGGCGGAGCCGTGCTCCTCGACGCGGCGCAGCACGCCGAGGTCCTCCAGGGTCAGCATCGGCATCTCCGGGTCCCGGACGGACGCGGCGACGGCGCGGGCCGTGCCGATGTACGCGGTGCCGGGCACGGCGGTCACCACCGTCCCAGCGGGTGGGCTCGGGCGACGACCTGCATCTCGGCCAGCATCCGGCTCAGCGCCTCGGTGTGGACGCCGTCGCGTCCGGCGCGCCCGCCGAGCAGCCCGGTCTGCGGCACGCCGGGCCGCTCGACGCCGCTCGCGGTGAAGACCTGCGCGAGCACGGCGTCGGCGTCGGCGGCGGTGGAGGCCGGGTCCACGGCGACGCCCGCGTCGGCGAGCGCCCGCTCCACCGGGTGGGTGCGGAACAGCTCGTCGTGGTGGCGCCACACCTCGTCGAGCCCGGCGAGGACGCGGCGCCGCGACTCCTCGGTGCCCTGGGCGAGGGTGAGGAACCACCGGCCCGCGAAGTCGCGGTGGTAGGCCAGTTCCTTGGCCCCCTTGGCCGCGACGGCGGCGAGGACGGCGTCGCGGCTGCCGGTGAGCCGCTCGAACAGCGCCAGCCGGGCGGTCGCGAACACGAGGACGCGGGCCATGGTGTGCCCGAAGTCGCCGTTCGGCAGTTCGGCGAGGCGCACGTTGCGGTAGGCGCCGGCGTCCCGGAAGAACGCCAGCGCGTCCTCGGCCGGGACCGGCGAGCCCTCCGGCAGCGCCGGGACGACCGACGGGTCGGCGGTGGCCGCGCGGGCGAGCAGCAGCCGCGCCTGGCCGAGCAGGTCCAGCGCGATGTTGGCGAGGGCGATGTCCTCTTCGAGGTCGGGCGCGTTGCTGCACCACTCGGACAGCCGGTGCGACAGGACGAGGGCGTCGTCGGCGAGCATCAGGCAGTACGTCGCGAGCGCGTGCGGGTCGACGCCGTCGGGGACGGTCGTGTCGACGCCGGCCAGTGGGTCCTCGAAGTCGGTCCCGAACGCCCACTGGGAGCTGTCGCCGTCCAGAAGCCCGTCGTACACCGAGCCGTGCTGAGAGTCCATGGCGGCCTTCACATGTGGGGGACGTTCTCGGGGATCTCGTAGAACGTCGGGTGCCGGTACACCTTGTCGCCGCTGGGGGCGAACAGCGGGTCCTTCTCGTCCGGGCTGGAGGCGGTGATCGCGTCCGACCGCACCACCCAGATGCTGACGCCCTCGTTGCGGCGCGTGTAGACGTCGCGCGCGTGCCGGACGGCCATCTCGTCGTCGGGGGCGTGCAGCGACCCGACGTGCACGTGGTTGAGGCCGCGCTTGCCGCGCACGAACACCTCGTAGAGCGGCCACTCGCTCATTTCCCGGCTCCTTCCCCGCGCCCGGCTTCCCCGCGCCCGGCTTCCCCACTCCGGGCCGCCTGCCTGCGCGCGAAGGCGGTCGCGGCCTCGCGGACCCAGGCGCCGTCCTCGTGGGCCCGGCGGCGGTGCGCCAGCCGCTGGGCGTTGCAGGGGCCCTCGCCCTTGATGACGGCCGAGAGCTCCGACCAGTCCGGCTCGCCGAAGTCGTGGGCCCCGCGTTCCTCGTTCCAGCGCAGGTCCGGGTCCGGGAGCGTGACGCCGAGGGCCTCGGCCTGCGGGACGGTCATGTCGACGAAGCGCTGGCGCAGCTCGTCGTTGCCGTTGCGTTTGATGCCCCACGCCATGGACCGCTCGGAGTTCGGCGAGTTCGCGTCGGGCGGGCCGAACATCATCAGCGAGGGCCACCAGAACCGGTCCACCGACTCCTGGACCATCCGGCGCTGCTCGGCGGTGCCGCGCATCATCGTCATCAGCAGCTCGTAGCCCTGCCGCTGGTGGAAGGACTCCTCCTTGCAGATGCGGATCATCGCGCGGCCGTAGGGGCCGTAGGACGTCCGGCACAGCGGGACCTGGTTGCAGATCGCCGCGCCGTCCACCAGCCATCCGATCGTGCCGACGTCGGCGTAGGAGAGCGTGGGGTAGTTGAAGATCGAGGAGTACTTCTGCCGTCCGGTGAGGAGCATGTCGGTCAGCTCGGCGCGGGACACGCCGAGGGTCTCGCACGCCGAGTACAGGTACAGGCCGTGCCCGGCCTCGTCCTGGACCTTGGCCAGCAGGATCGACTTTCGGCGCAGCGAGGGGGCGCGGGTGATCCAGTTGCCCTCCGGCTGCATCCCGATGATCTCCGAGTGCGCGTGCTGGGCGATCTGGCGGACCAGGGTCCTGCGGTAGGCCTCGGGCATCCAGTCGCGCGGCTCGATCCGGTCGTTGCGCGCGATCGTCGCCTCGAACTGCTCGGCGGGCGCCGGCTGGGGCGCGGCCTGCGGCGTCGTCATGGGCTCCTCCCGCTGGGGACCCGGTCGAACTCGGCCTATTTACTGACCGAGCGGTCTGTATTCCAGAGTGACATAGGCCGCGCGCGCGTGCAAGAAGGGCGGAACGCCCTGGCCGCGGGCGCATGGACGCCTCAGTCGCCCCAGGCCTCCCACTGCGCTCCCCTGCCCCGCGCCTCGTCGAAGACCAGCCAGGTGCGGGTCGCCCGGACGCCGGGGATGTCCTGGATGCGCTCCAGCACCACGTGCCGGAGCGCCTCGTTGTCCGGGGCCCTGACCAGGGCCAGGACGTCGTAGTCGCCGCCGACCATCGCGAAGTGCTCGACGTAGGGGGTGTCCTGGAGCCGGGCGGAGACCGAGCGCCAGGAGTTCTGCTCGATCGTGACCGAGACGTACGCGCTGGTGCCGAGGCCGGCCTTGTGCGGGGCGAGCTCGGCGGTGAAGCCGGTGATGACGCCCTCGTCCAGCAGGCGGGTGAGCCGCGCGTAGGCGTTGGCGCGCGAGACGTGCACGCGCTCGGCCAGCGCCCGCACCGAGAGCCGGCCGTCGCGCAGCAGCTCGGCGATGATCGCGCGGTCCACGGCGTCCAGCCGTGCGGCAGAACGTCCGGGCCGGACGCCCTCAGTGTCCACGTCAGATGACATTTGGTGCCCCCATAGCCACTGAACGAGCCATTTGTCGCTCATTGTGCCCGATGTCTTGAGCAGATCGTCGTCCGAGCGGACGATCGAACCGACAACCGTCCACGGGAAGGGAGCGGCGCCATGTCCGTGCGGACACCTCGTCAGGAGGTCGAGGGCCTTCTCCCCTCCGCCGTCCCGGTGCGCTTCGTCGCCGAGGACGGGACGGACGCCGGCCGGCCGGCCGGATACCGCGCTCCGGAGGACGGGGCGCTGGTCGAGGCGTACCGCCGGATGGTGCTGGGCCGCCGGTTCGACCGGCAGGCCACCGCGCTGACCAAGCAGGGCCGGCTGGCCGTCTACCCGTCCAGCCGCGGGCAGGAGGCCTGCCAGATCGCCGGGGTGCTCGCGCTGCGCGAGGACGACTGGCTGTTCCCGACGTACCGCGACTCGGTGGCGCTGGTCGCCCGCGGCATGGACCCCGTCGAGGTGCTCACGCTGCTGCGCGGCGGCTGGCACTGCGGCTACGACCCGGCGGCCACGCGCGTGGCGCCGCAGTGCACCCCGCTGGCCACCCAGACGATCCACGCCGTGGGCATGGCCGACGCCCTGCGCCGCAAGGGCGAGGACGGCGTGGTGATGGCGTTCGTCGGCGACGGCGGGACCAGCGAGGGCGACTTCCATGAGGCGCTCAACTACGCCGGGGTCCTGCGCGCACCCGTGGTCTTCTTCGTCCAGAACAACAAGTACGCGATCTCGGTGCCGCTGGCCAAGCAGACCGCCGCGCCCGCGCTGGCCTACAAGGGGATCGGCTACGGCGTCCGGTCCGAGCAGGTCGACGGCAACGACCTCGTCGCGGTGCTGTCGGTCCTGACCGCCGCCGCCGAGCACGCCCGCTCCGGGAACGGCCCGTTCCTGGTCGAGGCGCACACCTACCGCATGGACTCCCACACCAACGCCGACGACGCCTCGCGGTACCGCGCGGACGAGGAGGTCGCGCGGTGGGAGGCGGCCGACCCCCTCGCACGGCTGGAGACCCACCTGCGGGCGCGGGGCCTGCTCTCGGAGGAGGACGTCGCGTCGGCGCGGGAGGCCGCCGAGGAGTACGCGGCCCGGCTGCGCGACCGGATGGCCGCCGACCCGGAGGCCGACCCGTTCGAGCTGTTCGACCACGTCTTCGCCGAACCCACGCCCCAGCTGCGCGAGCAGCGCGCCCTGCTGGCGTCCGAGATGCTTGCCGGGGAGGACTGACATGCCCGCGACGACGATGGCGCAGGCGCTGAACGCCGCGCTCCGGGACGCGCTGGCCGAGGACGATCGGGTGCTGGTCTTCGGCGAGGACGTGGGGCCGCTCGGCGGGGTCTTCCGCATCACCGACGGCCTGACCCGGGACTTCGGCGAGGACCGCTGCTTCGACACCCCGCTGGCCGAGTCGGGGATCGTCGGCCTGGCCGTGGGCATGGCGATGGGCGGCTTCCGTCCCGTGGTGGAGATGCAGTTCGACGCCTTCGCCTACCCGGCCTTCGAGCAGATCGCCTCGCACGTGGCCAAGTTCCGCAACCGCACCCGCGGCCGCCTGTCGCTGCCGATGGTGATCCGCATCCCCTACGCGGGAGGGATCGGCGGCGTCGAGCACCACTGCGACTCCAGCGAGGCGTACTACGCCCACACGCCGGGCCTGAAGGTCGTCACGCCCGCCACCGCCGACGACGCCTACTGGCTGCTGCGCGACGCCGTCACCGACCCGGACCCGGTCATCTTCATGGAGCCGAAGCGGCTGTACTGGGCCAAGGGCGACATCACCCGCGAGAACCGGCGCGCCGCCGGGTTCGGGCGGGCCGTGGTGCGCCGCGAGGGGCGGGACGCGACGCTGGTCGCCTACGGGCCGAGCGTTCCGGTGGCGCTGGAGGCCGCCGAGGCCGCCGCGCGGGAGGGACGCGACCTGGAGGTCGTGGACCTGCGCACCATCGTCCCGTTCGACGACGGGACCGTCGCCGCCTCGGTGCGCAGGACGGGCCGGTGCGTGGTCGTCCAGGAGGCCCAGGGCTTCGCCGGGGTGGGCGCGGAGATCGCGGCCCGCGTGCAGGAGCGCTGCTTCCACTCGCTGGCCGCGCCGGTGCTGCGGGTCTCCGGGTTCGACATCCCCTACCCGCCGCCGAAGCTGGAGCACTCGCACCTGCCGGACGCCGACCGCGTCCTGGACGCCGTCGACCGGCTCCAGTTCGACGACGTCCCCGACGTCCTGCACCTGGACAGGGAGGCGTCGTGACCGCCGCCGCCCCGCAGGTGTTCCGGCTGCCCGACCTCGGCGAGGGCCTGACCGAGGCCGAGATCGTCCAATGGAAGGTCGCCGCGGGCGACACCGTCGAGGTCGACCAGGTCGTGGTGGAGGTCGAGACCGCCAAGGCGGCGGTGGAGGTGCCCGTCCCCTACGCGGGGACCGTCCTGAGGCTGCACGCGGAGGCGGGCGCGATCCTCGCGGTCGGCGAGCCGCTCATCGAGGTCGGCCCCGCCGGCGCCGAGGCCGGGCCCGCACGCGTCGCGGACGTGCACCGGGACGCGGCCCGCTACCGCGAGGAGGAGCAGGCCGGATCCGGCAACGTCCTGATCGGCTACGGCACCGGGCACGGGCCGGGCCGGCGCGGACGCCGCCGCGCGGGCGGCCCGAAGGCCCCGGCGGCGGCCCCCGTCGCGGTGGCCCCCGTCGCGGTGACTCCCGCTCCGGCGCCCCGCCGCGCGGACGCCCCCCGCGTGATCTCCCCGCTCGTCCGCAGGATGGCGCGCGAGCACGGCCTCGACCTCGCCGCCGTCGCCCCCACCGGGCCGCGCGGCGTGATCCTTCGGCGGGACGTCGAACAGGCCGTCGCCACGGCGGGCACGGCCGCCGAGACGGCCGCCGCAAAGGCCGCCGAGGCGCCGGCGCCGGCCCGTCCGACGCCCGAGCGGATCCCGCTGCGCGGGCTGCGCCGGGCGGTGGCCGACAAGCTCACCCGCAGCCGCGCCGAGATCCCGGACGCGACGACCTGGGTGGACGCCGACGCGACCGCCCTGGTCGAGGCCAGGGACGCGCTGCGGCGGTCCCGCCCCGAACTCGGCGTCGGCCTGCTGGCCCTGCTGGCCCGCATCTGCGTGGCCGCTCTGCGGGAGTTCCCCGAGCTGAACTCCTCGGTCGACGCCGACCGGCAGGAGATCGTCCGGTACGGGCACGTCAACCTCGGTTTCGCCGCGCAGACCGACCGCGGCCTGGTCGTGCCGGTGGTGCGGGACGCGCACCTGATGACGACCGCGCAGATCGCCGCGGAGCTGGCCCGGCTCACCGGGCTCGCGCGCTCGGGCGGGCTGCCGCCGGAGGCGCTGACGGGCGGCACGTTCACCCTCAACAACTACGGCGTGTTCGGCGTGGACGGGTCCACCCCGATCATCAACCACCCCGAGGCGGCGCTGCTCGGCGTCGGCCGGATCATCGACCGCCCCTGGGTGGTGGACGGCGCGGTCGTGCCGCGCAGGATGACCCAGCTCTCCCTGACGTTCGACCACCGGGTCTGCGACGGCGGCGCGGCGGGCGGGTTCCTGCGCTTCGTGGCCGACTGCGTGGAGAACCCCGCCGTGCTGATCACGAACCTGTGACGGCGGGCGGCGGACGCCGGCGGACGGCCTCGATCCGCGCGGCGTCCGGTCCCGCGGTCAAAGGCCCCGGACGGCGGCGACGGTGAAGGGGATCTGCGGGGTGCCGTCGCCGAGCGGGCCGCCCTTGTCGAACTGCGAACGGACCACGTAGAGCGTCCCGTGGCGGCGGACGAGCGTCGTCGGCACCTGGAGGGACGGGTCCGCCAACGTGCGCTCGAGGCGGGCCCGCGTCCCGTCGGGTGCGACACGCCAGCGGGTGAGGACGTTGTCGACGTTGTCGGCCGTCCACAGGCGCCCGTCCTGGAGTTCGAGGCCGTCCGCGTTGTGCACGTCGCCGCCGCTCAGAGCGACCTTGCGGACGGCGCCGGTCGCGAGGTCCAGCCGGTAGAGGTCGCCGCCCAGCATGTCGTCGGTCAGCAGGAAGCGCCCGGTGGGGTCGGCGACGATCCCGTTCAGGGTGAAGTCGGTCGGCTTGTGCGGTTCGAGGACGTCGCCCAGGTCGAACCGGGGTGACAACGTGCCGGTCCCGCCCCGGGCCGCGTCCAGATCGCGCGGCGTGACCCGGTAGACGACGGCGCGGGAGCTGTCGGTCAGGTAGACGCCGCCGTCGGGTGCGACGGCGAGGTCGTTGACGAACCGGGCGCCGTCGCCGGGGACGACGAACCGCGCCAGCAGGGCGCGGCTCCGGGCGTCGTAGACCGCGACGCCGGACGAGGAGTCGACCACCCACAGCCGTCCGGCCCGGTCGGCCTTCAGCCCGTTGGCGGTGTGGCGGCCGTCGGCGCCCGCGGGCAGGAACACCTCGGCCGTGCGGTGGCCCGGACGCATGCGGTAGACCGTGCCGTCCTCGAAGGACCCGGCGTACATCGTGCCGGTGCGCGGGTCCGCGGCGATGCCCTCGGGGTACACGCGGTCGCCCGGCAGGACGAAGGCCGTGGAGATCCGCGGCGCGGCCGCCGTGGCCGCGCCGGCCTGCGGGGCGGCGCCTGCGGGCGGGCCGGCCGCCGTGGACGCGGGCGCGGCGGAGACGGTGAGAGCGGCGACGGCGAGACCCGCCACGGCCGCCGCGGTGGAGCGCTGGATGCGCGACATGACATCTCCGTTCGAGTTACATCATTAGTACGCACACATACGATAGTTAGAACCCTAATGCTCGTCAACAGTCATCTCCTCCAGGGCTCGATACCATGCGGTCATGACCTCGTTGCCCGCCCAGGAGCGGCTCGGCTCGCACCTCAAGCGCGCCGAGCAGGCGCTCAACGGCGCCAAGCAGGCGGCGCTGAAGCCGAGCGGGCTGACGGTGCCGCAGTACGCCGCCCTGCTCCACCTCGACGACAACCCGGGCATGTCGGCCGCCGCGCTGGCCCGGGCGTGCGCGGTCACCCCGCCGACGATGAACACCGTCCTGAAGAACCTCCAGGAGCGCGGGCTGATCGAGCGCACCCCGCACGAGTGGCACCGCAACATCCTGGAGACGCGGCTCACCGCCGAGGGCGCGGCCGTCCTGGAGAGCGCCGACGCCCGCGCGGTCAAGGTCGAGCGCGGGCTCGCGGCCGAGTTCACCGACGCCGAGCGGCAGGCGCTGGTCGATCTGCTCGGCCGGTGCGTCGGCTTCCTGGAAGCCGCCCGGTCCGCGCCCGGCGGCTGAGACACTCCCTACGGAACGGGACGAACGCCGCGAGCACCGGAGGAGCCATGGGCGACGGGGTCCAGCACGACAGGTCGGGCCAGCTCAAGCAGATCGAGAGCGGTCTGCTGCCCGGCGAGCAGATCATCGCCGTCTACGACGCGGTCGGCGCCGGCACCGGGTTCATCGGGCTCACCGACCGCAGGGTGATCATCCAGGACCGCAGCTTCGCCGGCAAGAAGTTCGCGATCACCAGCGTGCCCTACTCCCGGGTCACCTCGGTGAGCGTGGTCAGCAACAAGTCGTGGGCCGGGTCCTACTTCTCCACCGGCTCGATCGCGATCAACGTCGGCACGCACACCTACGAGGTCGAGTTCCGCGGCGCCGACAAGAGCCACCACGTGCACAACGTGATCCTGCAGTACATCTCCGGCTGACCGGCGCCCCGGCCGCGTCAGACGACGACCGCGGCGGTGGAGCCCGCGCGGTCCTTGGTGACGCGGAGCTGGGCGGGGATGCGGGCGCGCAGCTCGGCGACGTGGCTGACGATGCCGACCGCCCGGCCGCCGTCGCGCAGGCCGTCCAGGACGTCCATGACCTCGTCGAGGGTCTCCTCGTCGAGCGTGCCGAACCCCTCGTCGACGAACAGGGTGCCGATCTCGGTGCCGCCCGCCTCGGCGGTGACGACGTCGGCGAGGCCGAGGGCCAGCGCCAGCGAGGTGATGAACGACTCGCCGCCCGACAGGGTGACCGGGTCGCGCATCAGGCCCGTCCAGGAGTCGGCGACGCGCAGGCCGAGCCCCCCGGCGCCCTTGGTGCGGTCGCCCGCGGCCTTGTCGGTGGTGTGGACGAGGGCGTAGCGGCCCCCGGACATGCGGTGCAGCCGCTCGTTCGCGGCGGCGACGACCTGTTCGAGGCGGGCGGCCAGCACGTACGCCGACAGCGACATGGCGTGCCGGTTCGCGGCGTGCTTGCCCGAGGCGAGCCCCGCCACGCGCTCGGCGACCTCGTGCCGCCCGGCGGCGGGCCGCCACGCGCCGACGGCGACGGCGAGGTCCGTGCGCAGCTCGGCGAGGCGCTCGCAGCGGTGCCGCGCGCGGTCGGCGGCGTTCGCGGCCCCGGTGTGCGCCGCGTCCGCCGCGGCCACCGCCGCCTCCAGGGCCGGCAGGTCGGGCGCGGGCGCGGCGGCGGCCGCGACCAGCTCCGGGTCGCCGAGCAGGGCGCGGACCTCGGCCTCCTCGTCGTCGAGCCGGCGGATCCGGTCGCGCAGGACGCCCTGGTCCTCGTCCGGCAGCGCGGCTTCCAGGACCTCCTCCGGCGTCCGGAACCCCTGCTCCTCGGCCTCCTGCGCGGCCTTGGCCCGGGCGGCGGCCAGCTCCTCGTCGGCGCGCCCGTACGCGCGGGCCGCCTCGACCGCGGCGGCGAGCGCGTCGGCCTCGCCGGCGAGCCTGGCGATGCGGGCCTCCAGCGTCGGGTCGCCGCCGCGGGCCTCGTCCAGCTCGGCGGACAGGCGGGTCTGCTCGGCGGCCAGTTCCCGGTCGTGGGTGCGGTTCTCGGTGAGGGCGCGGCCGGTCTCCTCCTGCGCGCAGCGGACCTGGTCGAGCTCCTGCTCGTGCCGGTGGAGCGCGGCCTCCAGCCGTTCGGCCTCCGCCGCGCGGGCCTCCGCGGCCGCCAGCGCCGCCTCCGCCCCGGCGAGCTCGGCGGCGAGGGCGTCCGCGTCGGCCTCCCCGGCGATCTCCAGCAGCTTGTCGCGCTCGGTGCGCAGCTCCCCGGCCGCGGTCCCGGCCCGCTCCCGGACGTCCTGGGCCTCGTCGGCCTCGGCCTGCGCCCGCTCCACCTGATCCTCGGTCGGGATCAGCGCGAGCGAGGTGACCGGGGCCGGGTGCTCGGTGGAGCCGCAGACCCGGCAGGGCTCGCCGTCCGCCAGCTCCTCGGCGAGGACGGCGGCCATGCCGTCCAGCCGCGCCTGCCGGAGGTCGAGGACGCGCTGCCGGGCGTCCTGGGCCGCGTCGACCGCCGTCCGGTACCCGGCCTCCGCCTCGGCGAGCCGGTGCTCCACCTGGTCGCGTCGCTGCGCCGCGTCGAGGCGGCGCCCGGCGTCCCGGACGGCGGCCGCGGCGCCGGAGCGTCGGGCGGCGGCGGTCCTGGCCTCGTCCAGCTCGGCGCGGCGGTCCTGCACGAGCGCGGGAAGCTCGGCGAGCGCGGCGCGGATCCGCGCGTCCTCCGGCTCCAGCCGCAGCAGCTCCGCGGCCAGCGCCTCCCGCTCGCGGCCGACCTGCCGGAGACGGGCGGCTGCGGCCCTGCGGCCCTCCAGCGCCGCGGCCTCGTCGCGGCGGTCGCGCTCGGCCTTGGCGAGGACGTCCTGCGGCGCCTTCGGCGGCAGCAGCGCGGCGGCCCGGGACCGGGTCTCCTCGGCCCAGCGGCGGGCGCGGCTCGCCTCCCCGTACCGGGCCTGCACATCCCTGACCAGCGGGACGACCCGGTCGGCGCGGGCGGCGGCGTCCAGCCGCGAGGCCAGCCCCGACTTCTCCTCCGCGCGCTCGGCCAGCGCGTCGCGCCTGGCGAGCGCCTCGGCATGGCGGCGCCGCCGGTCGGCGAGCGCCCGCGCCTCCTCCAGCTCCTCGCGGGCTCCGCGCAGCGTCGCCGCCACGCCCGCGCGCAGCTCCTCGACGACGGCGCGGACGTCCTGCTGACCGCCCGCCAGCTCGGCGGCCCACGCGGGCAGCGCCTCCACCTCGGCGAACGGCTCCACGGCCGGCTCGCCGCGGCGCGGCGCCGGGACGGGCGGGCGGGGCGCGCGGGGCGGGGCGGCGCCGGTCGTCTCGCAGATCCGGTCGGCGACCGAGACCGCCCGCGCCCCGAGCTCGGCGGCCTCCCGGCCGGACGCGGCGCGCCGCTCGGCGAGCCACTTCTCGACCTGCGCGAACACCTCGGCGGCGAACAGCCGCTCCAGCACCTTGCGGCGCTCGTCGACGCCGGCGCGCAGGAACCCGGCGAACTCCCCCTGCGGCAGCATCGCCACCTGGCAGAACTGGGTCGCGTCCATCCCGAGCATCTGCGACACGAGGTCGCCCGCCTCGTCCAGCCGGGTGCTGAGCCCCACCCACGCGCCGTGCTCGAACTCCTCGAGGACGACCTTGGCGTGCTCGGTCGTCGTCCCGGACCCGCGCAGCTTCGGCCGCTCCCAGGCGGGCGAGCGCGAGACGCGCAGCCGCCGGCCCCGGATGGTCGTCTCCAGCACCACGCGCGGCCCGGCGCCGGGCGGCGCGTGGTCGCTGCGCAGCCCCTTCACCGCCTTGCGGACGCCGGGCACCTGCCCGTAGAGCGCGAAGCACACCGCGTCGAGGATGCTCGTCTTGCCCGCGCCCGTCCGGCCCTGGACGAGGAACAGCCCGGCGTCGGACAGCGCGTCGAAGTCGATGACCTCCGTGCCCGAGAAGGGCCCGAAGGCCGTGATCTCCAGCCGGTGCAGCCTCACGCCAGGGCCTCCTTCCGGCGGCAGGCCTCGAATGCCTCGTGGAGCAGGTCGCGTTCGGCGCCGGTGGCCGGCCCGTCGGTGACCTCGGCGACGAAGTCGCCCGCGATCTCGAGGGCGGAGCGCTCGCGGACGCGCTCGGACCAGGTGCGGCCGCCGTCCGTGCCGCCGCCCTCGGGCTCGAAGCCGAGGACGAGGGTGTGCGGGAACCGGCGGCGCAGCCGCTCCATCGCGGCGGACGGGCGGCGCGCGTCGGTGAGCGTGACCTGGAGCCAGCGGTCCTCGACCTGGTCGAACGACGGGTCGGAGAGCAGGTCGTCGATGCGGCCGCGGACCCGGGCCAGGCGCCGCGGGACGGGGGCCTCCACGAACTCCGCCGCGACGCCGCCGGCGCGCAGGTCGATCAGCCACGAGCCCTTGACGTGTCTCTCCTCGGAGAAGGAGTAGGCGAGCGGCGAGCCCGAGTAGCGGACGCGGTCGTTGACGGGCCAGGCGCCGTGCAGGTGGCCGAGCGCCGCGTAGTCGACGCCGTCGAACACCGACGCCGACACCTGCGAGGACCCGCCCACCGAGATGTCGCGCTCGCTCTCGCTGGACTCGCCGCCGGTGACGAACGCGTGCGCGAGCACGACCGAGAGCCGGTCGTGGCGCGCAGCGTCGTCGCGGACGCGGCGCATGGCCTCGGTGAGCGCGGCGGCGTGGCTGCGCTCGTCCAGCTCCCACGGGTGGCGGACGAGCTCGGGCTCCAGGTAGGGGACGCCGTAGATCGCGGCGTCGCCCACGACGACGGGCTCCCCCACGGTCGCGAAGTCGGTGCGGACGTGCACGCCGGCGGCGTCCATCAGCGCCGACCCGAACCCGAGGCGGCGCGCGGAGTCGTGGTTGCCCGCGATGAGCACGACCCGGGTGCGGGCGGCGAGCCGCTCCAGGGCCTCGTTGCACAGCCGGACCGCGTCGACGGCGGGCAGGGCCCGGTCGTAGACGTCCCCGGAGACCAGCACGCACTCGACCCGCTCCGCCGCGACGGTCTCGACCAGGTGGTCGACGAACGCCGCCTGCGCGGCCAGCAGGTCCTCGCGGTGGAACGATCTGCCGAGATGCCAGTCGGAGGTGTGCAGGATTCGCATGTCGCAGCAACCATAGGCACCCCCTCCGACACATCCGGCGCAGAAACGCCGAGTCGCCTCAAACGATCTGCGCGGGCGATGCGATCAAGGACGCGGCGCTCCCGTAGGGTGGCGGCGTGAGCGACCGTCCCTACGTGCTTCTGAGCTGCGCGATGTCCGCCGACGGCTACATCGACGACGCGACTCCGGAGCGGCTGCGGCTGTCCAGCACGGCGGACTGGGACCGGGTCGACGCGGTGCGCGCCGGCTGCGACGCGATCCTCGTCGGCGCGGGCACCGTCCGGGCCGACGACCCGAGGCTGCTCGTCCGGTCGGCTTCGCGGCGGGATCAGCGGGTCGCGCGCGGGCTGCCGCCCGACCTCACCAAGGTGACGATGACCTGGAGCGGCGACCTCGACCCCGGCGCGCGGTTCTTCACCACGGGCGAGTCCCCGAAGCTCGTGTACGCCCCGACCGGCACGGCGGGCGTGCTGGCGGCCCGGCTGGCCGGCTTCGCCGAGGTCGTGGACGCCGGCGACCCGCTCGCGCTCGGCACGGTGCTCGGCGACCTCGCGTCCCGGGGCGTCCGGCGGCTGATGGTCGAGGGCGGCGGCGGGATCCACACGCTGTTCCTCACCGCCGGCGCGGTGGACGAGCTGCAGCTGGTGGTGGCGCCGTTCTTCGTCGGCGACCCGTCCGCGCCGCGCTTCGTGCGGTCCGGGGTGTTCCCGCAGTCGCCGTCTCGGCCGATGCGGCTGGAGGAGGCCACCCGCATCGGCGACCTCGCCCTGCTGCGCTACCTGGTCGGCGGTGCGCGTGGATGACCTCGGCTGGCTGGCCCTGGCCTGCGACCTCGCGGCCCTGTGCCCGCCCTCGCGCACCGCGTTCTCGGTGGGCGCGGTCGTCGTCGGGCCGGACGGGCGGGAGTTCGCACGCGGCTTCTCCCGCGAGGACGACCCGCACGACCACGCCGAGGAGGCCGCGCTCGCCAGGGCCGGCGGCGACCTGGCCGGCGCGACCGTCTACAGCTCGCTCGAACCGTGCGGGCACCGCGCGTCGCGCCCCCGCACGTGCGCGGAGCTGATCGTCGCTTCGGGCGCCCGCCGCGTCGTGTTCGCCTGGCGCGAGCCGGCCCTGTTCGCCGCGGGCGCGGGCGCGGGGATCCTCGCGGCCGCGGGCGTCGAGGCGGTCGAGCTGCCCGAGCTCGCCGAGCGCGCCCGCCGCCCGAACGCGCACCTGCTCTAGGTGAAGCCGGAGGCCGCGCGGGGCCGCCCCTCGCGCTCGTGGAAGCAGCGTGTTCCGGCGGCGGGGAGGTTCCCGTCCCGCAGCCGCCCGGCGTCCTCGCCGCGCGCTCGTCGGGAATGTCGTCCCGGCCCTCGTTCGGCGCCGCCGGGCTCAGCGGGCGCCGCCGCGGCTCGACGGGCCGGACCGGATGAGACTCCAGTCTCATTCCTCTTGCCAACGCCCCGGGACGTCATGCGATGCTGTGACCAAGCAAGCATTCGGTTACCCGCGTCGGCCCTCGGGCAGGGGAGGCACAGCAGCATGCGCGAGCACGATCGGCTGTTCATCGGAGGCCAGTGGGCCGCACCGGCCGGGACCGGCGTGATCGACGTCGTCTCCCCGCACACCGAGGAGGTCATCGGGCGGGTCCCCGAGGGCACCGAGGGCGACATCGACGCGGCCGTCGCGGCGGCCCGGCGCGCCTTCGACGAGGGCCCCTGGCCGCGGATGACCCCCGCCGAGCGCGCGGAGATCGTCGGCCGGCTCTCGGCGATCTACGCCGAGCGGCAGCAGGAGATGGCCGACCTCGTGACCGCCGAGATGGGATCGCCCATCATGTTCTCGGTGTTCGGGCAGTCGGCCATCCCGCAGATGGTGCTGCAGTACTACGTGGACCTCGCCGCCTCCTACACCTGGGAGGAGGAGCGGCAGGGCATGCTGGGCCCGGTGACGGTCACCCAGGAGCCGGTCGGCGTCGTCGCGGCGATCGTCCCGTGGAACGTCCCGCAGTTCACGCTGATGCTCAAGCTCGCGCCCGCGCTCATCGCCGGCTGCACGGTCGTGGCCAAGCCCTCCCCCGAGACCCCCCTGGACTCCTACCTGCTCGCCGAGTGGATCCGCGAGGCGGGCATCCCCGAGGGCGTCGTCAACCTCGTCCCGGCCGGACGCGAGGTCGGCGCCTACCTCGTCGCGCACCCCGACGTCGACAAGGTGTCCTTCACCGGCTCCACCGCCGCCGGGCGCAAGATCGGCGCGGTCTGCGGCGAGCAGCTCAAGCGGGTCACCCTCGAACTCGGCGGCAAGTCCGCCGCGATCATTTTGGACGACGCGGACCTGGCCTCCACCATCGAGGGCTTCAAGCTCGCCTCGCTGATGAACAACGGCGAGGCGTGCGCCGCGCAGACCCGCATCCTGGCGTCCCGCCGCCGCTACGACGAGGTCGCCGACGCCCTCGCGACCATGGTCGGCGGCCTCGCCGTCGGCGACCCCTCCGACTACGGCTGCGAGATCGGCCCGCTGGTCGCCAGGCGGCAGCAGGAGCGCGTGGAGAACTACATCCGGATCGGCCAGGACGAGGGCGCCAAGCTGATCACCGGCGGGCTGAACCGCCCGCACGACCGCGGCTGGTACGTCGCGCCCACCGTCTTCGGCGACGTCGGCAACGACATGCGCATCGCCCGCGAGGAGATCTTCGGCCCCGTGCTGGTCCTCATCCCCTACGAGGACGAGGCCGACGCCATCAGGATCGCCAACGACAGCGACTACGGGCTCGGCGGCTCGGTCTGGACCTCCGACGTCGACCACGGCGTCGACGTCGCCCGCCGCATCCGCACCGGGAGCTGCGGCGTCAACATGTACACCCTCGACCCGAACACCCCGTTCGGCGGTTACAAGAACAGCGGCCTCGGCCGCGAGCTCGGCCCCGAGGGCATGCACGCCTACCTGGAGCACAAGTCCATCCCCCACCCCGCCCCCGCGGGCTGACACCCGCCGCTCCCGCGCGTCCCCGGGGCGCGCGGGAACGCGCACGGCGTCGCCGTGCCGGGCCTCGTGGCGGCGCAGGCCATGCGGCGAAGGCAGCCCGCGCGTCCGGCGGCGCATCGAAGAAGTGCCCGGTCGCGGGTGCACGTCACGGGGAGAGGCCGGCGCGCTCCAGCAGCTCCCGGCGCCTGACCCGGCCGTCGGGCGTGCGGGGGATCTCGTCCACGACGTGCACCGCCGACACCTCCCGGGTCCTCGGCACGCGCCCGTTGACATGGGCGAGGAGGTCGGCCTCGGACACCGGTTCGGCCAGCACGGCGAACGCGTGGGGCGCGAGCCCGAGGTCGTCGTCGGGGGCGGGCGCCACGACGGCGTCCCCCACGGACGGATGCGCGGCCAGCACCGCCTCCGGGTCGCCGGGCGGTTCGCGGTGCGCGCCGGCGAGCCGTCCGAGGATGAACACCCGGCCGTGCTCGTCGGCGAACGCCGAGTCCCCGGTGGGCAGCCACCGCGCGGGCCCCGCGGCGGCCCGCGCCACCGGGAGCCGCACGCACATCTCGCCCGGCTGGTAGGCCGGCTGCACCGCCCCGGTGCGCGGGTCCACGACCCGCCACGCCACGCCCGGCAGGCCGCGCCCGACCGAGTCGAGCGTCCCCTCCTCGGCGGCGCGCAGGTTGAGGTGGGTGAACCCGCCGGCCTCGGCCAGCCCGTAGGCCTGCCGCACCGGGCAGCCGAGCCGGGCCGCGGCGGCGCGCGCCTCCTCCGCCGCGAGCGGCCCGCCGGCGACCACGACGGCGCGCAGCGCCCGCAGGTCGTAACGGCAGACGGCGCGCTCGTAGGCGAGGGCCTCCAGGAGCTCCGGCGGCAGTACCGCGACGGTCACCCGGTGGTCCCGCAGCGCGCGGAGCAGGTCGTGGCGTCCCGCCCCGGAGAAGGCGACGACGGTGGCGCCGAGCCGCAGCGCCGGGTTGAGCACCCCGTTCAGCCCGAGGACGGTGCTGAACGGCAGCGCGCTCAGCACCGTGTCCCCGCCGCCGAACATGGCCGACTCGGCGACCCTCATCAGGCCCGCCACGACCTCCGCGTGCGTCAGCCGCACCGTCCGGGCAGGCCCCCTGCCGGTCCCCCGCGTGCACGCCAGCAGCGCGACGTCGCCGCAGGTGCGGGCACCGGCGGTGCGCGGGTCGGCGGGGGCCGGGGCGGCGAGCAGGTCGGTGAGCCGCAGCAGGGTCGCCTCGCCGGTGTGCGGGCCGCCGTCGCCGCGGGGGTCGTCGGTGATGGCGGAGCGGGCGCCGGTCTCTTCGAGCAGTCGGGACGTGTCCGGGCCGGTGCGGGGGAAGGGGACGGCGCCGGCCGCGATCACCGCGTGCAGGGCGACGGCGAGGTCCAGGGGCTCGCGCAGGCGCAGGCCGATCACGTCCCCCGGCATGGATCCGGCGCGTGCGAGGGCGGAGGCCACGGTCCCGACGAGGGCGGAGAGTTCCGCGTGGGACAGGGAGCGTCCGGACGACGCGTCCAGCACCGCGGTCTTCCCGGGGTCGGGGGCGGTGCCGAGCACCGCGCGGGTCACGGTGACCGCCGGGTAGGCGTGGTCCACACCTCACCACTCCCGGCCGGGCCCGCGGACGAGGGCCTCGCCCTCGTCCGGGCCGGGCTCGGCGGGGAGGTCGGTCTTCACGGGGGTCTCCGGCGCGGTCATGGTCCCTGCCGTTCCGTGCCCGCGTCGCCGCGGGGCCAGGACGTCCGTCATGGCCCTGTGAGTGTGGCATCGCGCTGCGTGGTCCGCCACGGTTTCGCCGTCTCGGTCTGGGGAGCGCGCCCGCGCCGTCTCCGCCCCGGGCCGCGCGGGCGGCCCGGGGCGCCCGTCAGTCGTCGGTGAGGCCCAGGCTCTCGGCCTCCTTCGCCATCTGCACGGCGGCGGCGGACGAGCCCGCCGCGTCGAGTTCGTGGGCGAGCTCCTCCAGCTCGCCGCCGCCCGCCATGAGGGCGGTGAGCTCCTCGCGGGTGATCTCCTCCTTGGTGTGGTGGCCGATGCCGCGCCCCCGGTTGAGGATCAGGAAGCGGTCGCCGACGGGGTAGGCGTGGTGCGGGTTGTGGGTGATGAAGACGACCGCGAGGCCCCGTTCCCGCGCCTGCACGATGTAGCGCAGCACCACCCCGGCCTGCTTGACGCCGAGGGCGGCGGTGGGCTCGTCCAGGACGAGGGCCTCGGCGCCGAAGTGGACGGCGCGGGCGATGGCCACGCACTGCCGCTCGCCGCCCGACAGGGTGCCGATGGGCTGGTCCACGTCGCGCAGGTCGATGCCCATCGCGGCCATCTCCCGGTGGGTGGTCGCGCGCATGGACCTGACGTCCATGCGCCCGAAGCGCACCCGCTTCTCCGAGCCGAGGAAGAAGTTGCGCCAGACCGGCATGAGCGGGACGACCGCCAGGTCCTGGTAGACGGTCGCGATGCCGCGTTCGAGCGCGTCGCGGGGCGAGCCGAAGCTCACCTCCTCGCCCCGCACCTCGTAGGTGCCGAGGTCGTGGCGGTGCAGCCCCGCGACGACCTTGATGAGCGTGGACTTGCCGGCCCCGTTGTCGCCGAGGACGCAGGTGACCTCGCCCGCGGAGGCCTCCAGGTCCACGTCGCGCAACGCGATGACGTTGCCGTAGTTCTTGCCGACGCCGCTGAGCCTGATGAGCGGCGCCCCCTTCGCGTCCGTCATGGCGACCGCTCCACTCTGCGCCGCACGACCAGGTTGACCACGGTGGCGATCAGCAGCATCGCGCCGAGGAAGAACCGGAACCAGTCGGGGTTCCACTCGGCGTACACGATGCCCTTGTTCGTCATGCCGAAGATGAACGCGCCGATCGCCGCGCCGATCGCCGACCCGTAGCCGCCGGTGAGCAGGCACCCGCCGATGACCGCGCAGATGATGTAGAGGAACTCGTTGCCGACGCCCTCTCCCGACTGGACGGTCGCGAACGCGAACACCAGGTGCATCCCGGAGAACCAGGCGCACAGCGCGACGCCCATGAACAGCCCGATCTTCACGCGGTCGACGGGCACGCCGACCGCGCGGGCGCTGCCGGCGGCCCCGCCCACCGCGAAGATCCAGTTGCCGACGCGGGTGCGCAGCAGGAGCCAGGTGGCGATCGCCGTGAACAGCAGCCACCAGAACACCGTGACCTTGACGTTGACGCCGAGCACGTCCACGTCGGAGGCGAAGACCGCGCGGGCGGAGGCGAAGCCGTCCATGTCGCGGACGGAGTCGCTGGCGACGTTGCCGGTGAGCGCCTTCGTCACGCCGAGGTTCAGGCCCGCGAGCATGAAGAACGTGGCGAGCGTGATGATGAAGCTCGGCAGCCGCGTCCGGACGTACAGCACGCCGTTCACCATGCCGAGCGCCAGCGTCAGCACCAGCGAGATCACCACGCCCGCCCACACGTTCAGCGTGAACTGGTAGGCGGTCAGCGCGGCGATCAGCGCCGAGGACGTCACCATCACCCCGGCGGACAGGTCGAACTCGCCGCCGATCATCAGCAGCGACACCCCGACCGCCATGATCCCGAACGTCGAGGCCGCGTACAGCACGGTGGAGAACGACCCGGCGCGCAGGAACGCGTCCGCGACGATCGAGAAGAACGCGAACAGCGCCACCGCGCCGAGCAGCGCGCCGAGCTCCGGGCGGCCCAGCAGCCGCCGCAGCGGCGACCGCCCGGCCAGGCGCTCGTCGGGGCGGGCCGCGGGCGGCCCGGCCACCGCCTGGGTCATCGCGTCCCCCGGTTCGCGAACGCCTCCAGCTGGGCCGCGTTCCGCTCGGTCACGATCGCGGGCCCGGTCAGCACGGGGCGCCCGCCGCCGAGCACGTTGCCGTTGTTCTTCAGCAGCCACAGCTCGTCGACGGCCTCGTAGCCCTGCAGGTAGGGCTGCTGGTCGACGGCGAACTCGATCGCGCCGGACTTGATCGAGGCGATCAGGTCCTTGTTCAGGTCGAACGTTCCGATCTTGGCCTTGCTGCCGGTCTCCTTGCCCGCGTCGACCGCGGTCGCGGCGAACGGGGCGCCGAGCGTGAGGATCCCGTCGATGCTCTTGTCGGCCTGGAGCTTGGCCGTGATGGACGACTTCACCTCCGGCATGTTGGTGCCCTGGACGAACAGGTTCTCCAGGTCGCCGCCGAACGTCTTCTTCGCTCCGGCGCAGCGGTCCTCCAGGCCGACGTTGCCCTGCTCGTGGACGACGCACAGCGCCTTCTTGGCGCCGATCCTCGCCAGCTCCGTGCCGGCCGCCTCACCGGCGATCGACTCGTCCTGCCCGAAGTGCGCGACCGCGCCGAGCCCGGCCGACTCCTCGGCGCCGGAGTTGATCGATACGACCGGCACCTTCGCGGCCGCGGCGCGGGCCAGCACGTCCTTCATCGCGTCCGGCTTGGCGAGGGTGACGATGATGCCGTCGACCTTCTTGTCGAGGGCGGCCTGGACGAGCTGGGCCTGCTTGCCGCCGTCCGGGTCGGCGGAGTAGAGGAACTCGACGTTGTCCTTCGCGGCGGCGGCCTTGGCCCCCTTCTGGACGATGTCCCAGAAGGTGTCGCCCGCGCCGGAGTGCGTGACCATCGCGATCTTCAACCGGGGGCCGGCGCCCTCCGGCGTCTCCTCGGACTTCTTGCCGCCCGAACTGCTGCAGGCGCTCAGCGCCAGCAGCCCCGCGGCGGCCAGCACCGCGAGACCTCTGGACGTCCCGTGCGCGAAAACGCCTCTCATCGGCTGCTCTCCGTTTCTCCCCGATTGGTCGGTCTGAGGAGTTGATCACAGATGATGACGGCGCGTGCGCCTATCCCTCTCATATCGGGCGCGGGCCTCCCGGGTGGAGTCCAGCGCCGACACCTCCGCGACCGGGACGTCCCACCATGCCGCACTGTCGGGGGTGCCTGCCAGGGGGTTCGTCTCAACGTGGACGACCGTGGTCCTCGGGGACTCGCGCGCCTGCTGGAGCGCGTCCCGCAGGTCGGTGGACGTGGCCGCGCGGATGACGTCGGCGCCGAGGCTGGCGGCGTTGGCGGCCAGGTCGACCGGGATGGGGTCGCCGTCCAGCCCGGTGGGGGTGCGCACGCGGTG
>NZ_FZNP01000013.1 GCF_900188105.1 Actinomadura mexicana | reverse complement strand
TGGGTGAAATGCCGCCTCTGTCTCGCCAACTGCCTTCCTCTCCGGTTCCCCCAACTCTAGTTGGGGGCCTGTCCGGAAGATCCGTGGCACCTCAGTACGACCGCCTTCGCGCTCCTCTACCCCGCCCTCGTCTACCTCACCTACCGCCGCACTGATCCCACCGGCGCTCATACGACATCCGACCTCATTCCCCTCAAGGCCGCTCTCGCCTATGGCGTCGTCATGAGCGTCATCACCGTCATAGCCGGCTTCACCACGGCCTATCAGTGAGCGCGGGGCGATTCCGTCCTCTCGGCCACCGCCACCATCGGCTGGAGGGCCGGGGCGGTAGCCGCCCGGACCTCGGTGGCCGCCCAGACCCATGCCGCCCTTGGTCAGGTGGATGCCCGCACGCATCTGCATGACGGCGGCGAGAGCGGTTGCGAACAGCTCTGCCCCCAGCATCGCGACGAGTTCGGTGGGCCCCGTCCAGTCGAGAAGGCTTCCCAGTGTGGGATGGCCCCGCCTGCGGGTCCTACGAAAAAGTGTCCCGGCAGGAGGCTCAAGGCCTCGCTGCCGGGACACTGGGTGGTGCCCGTCCACGAGTGACCTCGCGGATCTGTTTGTCAGACCATGGGACTACTGGTCGTCCGGATGGTCGTTCAGGGCAGCAGCACGATCGTGATCACGATCGCGATGACGGCCACGACGCCGGCCGCGCCCTTCTTCTTGTTCTTCGCGAGCTTCCAGACCAGGACGCCCGACCCGCCCGCAAAGATGAGCGCGGTCAGGACGGTCTCCGTGTAGTAGGCGATCAGGGCGCTCGCGAGGGTGAAGACGATGATCGTCCATTCAACCCTCTTCGCGAACACCCCGGCCGCGAGGGCCGGAACGGCCACGCAGGTGATCGTCAGGAGGTCGTGGTCCTGGAACGGGAAGATCAGGATGCCCAGGAGGGCCAGGCCCAGCAGCGCCCACTTCCTCTCCCGAGCGAACTGCCCCCCCAGGAAGCCCAGCAGGCCAGTCATGATGTAGGCGAATACCATTGCCGTCTCTTTTCTTTGTAGTGATGCCCGTAGGGCATGCTTCGGAGAAGACCGTGACGGCGTCGCCGCCAACGGCAAGTGCGATGCGTGAACTCGTCGGCGGAGGTCTCGGCCGGCTGCGTGAACCAGAGGGCGACGCGCGGTGCCCCGAGTACCCGGACCGGCCGGCGCGGGGGCCCGGGCTTGCCGACGGTGCGTCTGCGCAGGCCCCCCGATCGCTCTCGGGGGGCTTCCGCGTTCCTGCCCGGGCATCGCTTGACCGAGCGGTCTCGGCGGCGTCCGAGCTGCCCCGTAGGCAAATGCTCTGTCCCCGCCCCCGGCGGCCCTGCCGTCCGAGGGCACGCCGGGCATATGATCACCTCGAACTTCACAAACCAGAGAAATCTTCGGTTCTGCGGAGTCTCGTCGCATCCATCGGCGCGATCTCCAGGGGACCGGCTCAGAGCTGATCTCCTTGCGCGCCTGTTCGAGGGGATCAGGAAAATGAAAACTTCACCGGCCGCAGGGCCGGAGAGAATGGCCGTAGGCGCGGGTCTCACCCTCGTCGAAGGTTCGTCGAAGCTGTTCGGGCGGTCGATCTTCGCGAACTACCTGCTTGCGGGCATCTCGATGTCCGCTCTGGTACTCGCGACGGCCGAGTACGGCCTCGGCGCGGCAGTTCTGCTGCTGGTGGCGTACAGGTTCCAGATACTGGGGCTGTTCCGCCGCACGCAGCCGCGGCCTGAGCGGTTCCGGTACACCCGGAGAGCCGTGAAGGCCATCTGTGTGATCGCGTTGTCCGTTCTGGTCATCGTGACGGCCGATTACGGCCTCGGCGCGGTAGTTCTGCTGCTGGTGGTGTACGGGTGCAGGCTCCGGATACTGGGGCTGTTCCGCCACATGCGGCGGCCTGAGCGGCTCCGGTACACCCGGAGAGTCGTGAAGGCCATCGGTGTGATCTCGATGGCCGTTCTGGTCATCGCGGTGCCCGATTACGGCCTCGGCGCGGCAGTTCTGCTGCTGGTGGCGTACGGGTACAGGCTCCGGATACGGGGGCTGTTCCGTCTTACGGAACCGCGCCCTCAGCGGCTCCAGTTCACCTGGCAGGCCGTGACGGCCATCGTCGTCTTCGCCGGCTGCAACATCATGGGCCGGGGGATGATGGTCCTGGCGATGACGTCGGCGGGGACGGCTCTCGCCACCATCAACGCCATCACGTTCGCCGTCTCGACCATGACCTACTCGAATGAGGTCTGGCAGACGGGGCAGCGGTTCGCGGCGATGCTGGTGCCGCTGCTCATCGTGCTGGGCCTTGCCGTCTCCATCGAGGCATGGCACATCTCGGCGCGTCCGTGGGGGGTCATCTGGTCCATCGGATCGGCTCTCTCCGGCCTCATCTACATGGCGCTGTCCCGAAGCTACGTCGAGCGGGGCGGTGCGGAAGCCGACCAGTTCCAGGCACTGGGCACGAGCCTGGGCGTGGTCGGTCTCGCCATCTGGGCCAAGCTGGCGGGCGAGGACCCGTCGGTCGGCTGGTCCTGGGAGGTCCTCTTGGCGCTGCTCTGCACGGCGCTGATGACCGTCGTCATTCCCAGGTACCTGCACATGAGGGCGAGAAAGGCGCTCGGAGACGCCGTCTACACCATCTTGTGGAGCGTCATTCCGCTGCTCGGGCTTCTGGTCGACCTGATCATGGAGCAGAAGGTCCCGACGATGTGGCAGATCGTCGGGATGTCCTGGATCAGCGCGATCGCCGCCGGAGCGTCCCTGCTCCGGCTGCCGCCCGAGGCGAAGGCCGTTCAGTGGAGAAGGTTCCGCGGGATGGTCAAGCGTCTCAAGAAGCTGGTCGGCTGCAGGCTCGCCTACGGGTGACCCAGGCCGGTCGGTACTACGAGTGCGGTTTTGCATCACACCGCACTAAACCTGCGGCGGGGAGGTATCACAGCTTCCCCGCCGCGTTTGCATGAGCGCACCCTCCAGGACGGGTGGGGGTGAGCGGATGCCGGCCCCGATGGTGAAGCGGCGCTCAGTCGGCGCGGGTTCCCGAGGCGATGAAGATCGGGATGGCGACGAACAGGCGGTCGTCGCGGGCCCTGGCTGCCTGGTCGTCGAGCCAGGGGCCCTCTCCTCCGATGTTGGCGAGCGTCGGCAGGCAGGCGGCGTCCGTCCACACGATCGTGCGGACTTCGACGGAGACGTCGGTGAACCCGTGGTCCAGCAGGACGTTCCGGTACCGGCGGGCGATCCGCGGGTTCGGCATGCGGTCCGCGCGGGCGTGGACGAGGGAGCGGGTGAGTTCGGGATCGTCGGAGTCGATCACGAACGTGTCCCAGTCCTGGCCGATGAGCACCGCGCGGCCGTGGGAGGCCAGGACCCGGCGGGCCTCGGCGACGGCTCGTTCGGGCTCGGCGAGGGCGTGCAGGATCTTGTCGGCGCGGTAGCCGGTGACGGAGCCGTCATCGAGGGGCAGCGCGGTGGCGTCGGCGACGTGGAACTCGCCTGCGGGCCAGCGTTCGACGGCGACCTCGATCATGGCGGGGTCCAGGTCGACGCCGATGGCCCGCACCCCGCGGGCGGCCAGCTCGCCGACGGCGCGGCCGCTCCCGCAGCCGACGTCGACCACGGTGTCGCCCAGCGCTTCGTAGGTGTGTTCTCGCAGGTCGCGGGCCTGAGGGAGGGCGTCATAGGCGTCGAGGATGGTGAGCAGCTTGGACATGGCCGTCATTGTGCGACTTAATGTCGACATGAAGTCAATCGGTGAGGTGGCGGCGCAGTTCGGGTTGCCGACCCACGTGCTGCGGTACTGGGAGGCGGAAGGGCTGCTGGCACCGGCCCGCGCAGGCGACCGCCGCCGCTACGCCGACGCCGACGTGCACCGGGTGGCGGCGATCCTGATCTCGAAGGAAGCGGGCTTCGGACTCGCGGACATCCGGACGATGCTGGCCGCCCGCTCCACGTCGGCCCGCCATGAGGTGACGGTTCGCCACCGCGAGAGGCTGCTGATGCGGATCGCCAAGGCGCAGGCCGCGCTCGACATGATCGAGGGTGAATGCCCGCACGACGACATCATGACGTGCCCGCGCTTCCAGGGACTCCTTGCTGAACGACTGCAATCCTCTTCGGTGACGGGCCCCGATCGTCGCAACGCCTAGAAGACGGTCGAGTGCGCAGCCGGGAATGGTGAAGGAACCGCGGACGAACCGACACAGTCAGCCGAAAGGCGTTCGCGCCTATCTGTCTGCCGCATCGTCTCGCCGTTCGCGCGGAGACCGCTCCGACCATGGTGGCGAGGCGCTGCCCATGGCCTTCTCGCACAGGGGGCCTTCGCTTCCTGCGTTCGATGCGCGACGGTCAGAGCATCACCCTGCGGACCTGGAGCATCGTCGGCGGGGAACAGTGAAGCTCCTGGTGGCCGGGGTGTGCGCACACCTCGGCCGACCAGGAGCTTCCTGTGATCACGCTGTGCGGGCTGTGCTCGGCCTGTGAATTCAGCCCGCGTGATCTGCAATCGTCACCATGGCGCCGTTTCGGTCGCCCGGGCCGGCCCCAGACAGTGGCTCACCACTGCCGGCGAATGGAGCGGCGACTCATGGCGAGGTCATGCTTCGCCAATGCGGGCTCAGCCGCCCGTGTCCCAGGCGTACTTGCCGTTCTTGTAGCCCCGGACGTTGACGAACGGCTTGTAGGTCTTGCGGTTCCCCGTGTAGTAGAACGCGCCCTGAGCGTAGGACGTCACGTAGCTCCAGTTGCTCGGGTGGGTGACCTTCTTCACCGCCCAGCCCCGCCAGCGCCACACGTTCTTGTTGTAGGTGTAGGCCTTGAAGTTCGCCCGGTAGGAGCGGACGGAGCTGCCGTCCCAGCACCAGGTGAGGCGGTTGGTCACCGCGATGATCCACTTGCCGTTGGAGGCCTTGCGGCCGCGGGTGCGCTGGTAGTAACCGCACCGCTGGGCCGCCTGGATGGAGGCGTTCTCCTTGGCGGTCACCGGCTGGCCGGAGCGCTGGGCCTCGGAGATGAGCTCCTTCTTGGAGAGCGCCCCCTGGCTGGTGGTGGTCACCTCCTTGCCGGACTTGTCGGCGGGCTTGGTCTGCGCCTGCGCGGCCGGGCCCGCGGCGAGGACACCGGCGGCCAGAGCGCCGGAGAGGACGGTCACGATGGCGACACGCCGCATGTATTTCCTCCATGCTCGGAAATGGGGGGAGCGTGCAAGGTACCGCAGCGGGAGACTGCCGGGTGCCGTTGCACCTTTCTCGCCTTATGTGATGCCTGTGACGGCCGATTGGTTCCGGGTCGAACCGAACAATCCCGGAGGCGCCCCGAAGTCCTGCTTCGATGCTCATCACGTACGACCTCGCTGACCGCTGGGACCGGGGCCGGGCTGGGAACAAGGGACTGCTCGGCGCCCCGTTACTTCTGGTCGTCGAGCCTCGGGGCCCATTGGGGTCGGTGTCACCCAGCCAGACGTCCTGACCATCTGCCAGGGGCCGTTCCAGCGGTAGCGGCAGGAAATGAGCGCCCGATCTCTCTCCCAGGTGCGGCGACCGTGGCGGTCACCGGGAGGTTCGCAGCGACGTCCAGCGGGCGGCGTCCACGAAATGCACGTCGTAACGGTCCTGCTCGGGCAGCAGGCCGTCGAAGGGTTCCAACCCGTGCGGGACGCGGGCGAGGTGCCGGAAGTAGCCGAAGCGCTCGACACCCGGCGTCAGGACGGCCAGCAGGTCGGCGTCCGAACCGGGCGCTGCGCCGAAGGCGTGCGGCAGGCGGGGCGGCACGACGACCAGGCCGCCCTCGGCGACGGTCTCCATCCGGTCGCCCACAAGGAATTCGATCGTCCCGGCGAGGACGTAGAACAGCTCCGTGGAGAGCGCGTGGTAGTGCGGCTTGGCGCCGTCGCGGCCCGTCCCCATGGAGAGCCGGTTGGCGCCGAGCGCACCTGCGGTGTCACCCGCGTCGGCGAGGAGAGTGAACGCCCCGCCCGCCGGGAGGTCGACGACCTCCGCGGCTTCTGCCGAGACGACGAGGGGAGGTGACGAGTTAGTGGTCATCATGGCTCCTGAGCCGGTGGTTCCGCCGGTATGCGGTCGAGCTCCATTCGAGCGCGGGAACATCTCGTGAACCACAGGCGCTTTCGACCTTCGGTCATCACGGATCGAGATGAATCGAGGGGCCGGGTGGAGCTGCGCCAGCTGGAGTACTTCGTGGCGGTGGCCGAGGAGGGCGGCTTCGGTCGCGCGGCGGAGCGGCTCAGCATCGTGCAGTCGGCGGTGAGCCAGCAGGTCCGGAGGCTGGAACGTGAGCTGGGCGTGCCGCTGTTCGACCGTTCGACCCGGCGTGTGCGGCTCTCGGGCGCGGGCGAACGCCTGCTGCCCGAGGCGCGGGCCGTCCTCGCCGCCATGCGACGAACCCGGGACGTCGCCGCCGATGTCCGCGCGGGAAGGGACGGTGTCCTGCGGCTGGGCACCGTGCACGGACCGGGCGACCGGATGTACCGCGTCCTCGGCGAGCTGGCCGCCGCCGCGCCCCGCCTTCAGGTCCGCCCGCGCCGCCTCCCGATGCCCGACCGGCTGTCCGCCGTGCGCTCCGGCGAACTGGACGCCGCGCTGATCCGCGCGCTCACCGGCGCACCCGGCTTGGAACTGCTCCCGGTCTGGACGGACCCGCTGTACGTGGCCCTGCCCGCCGGGCACCCGCTGGCGCGCCGCGCCGAACTCGGCCTCGCCGACCTCGCGGACCTGCCCCTGCGGCTCGCGCCGCGCGAAGGCAACCCGCCCTTCCACGACCTGATCATCGATGCGTGCCGGACGGCCGGGACCTCACCGCCGTCGGGGCCGCCGTTCACCACGTTCCAGGAGACCCTCGCCGACATCGGCGTCGGCGCCGCGTCCTGGACCGTCTTCTACGAGGTGGCCGGTCTGCCGGAGATGCCCAGCGTCGCCGTCCGCCGCCTGGCCGGACCCGCCATGACGACCTCACTGGCCGTCGCTCCCGGCCCGCCCGGACCCGCGCTCCGCCACCTCTTGCAGGCCCTGGCCCGCGTGCCCTGACCGGAGCGCCGGGTGCCGTCGCGGAGTGTGAGGCCCTGCGTCAGCCCGGCGTGAGGACGCAGAACCCGTTGCCCTCCGGGCCGGCGAGGACCGTCCACGGGACGTCGCCCTGGCCCACGTCGGCGGGCGTCGCGCCGAGATCCTGGAGGCGCGCGACCAGCTCCGTCTGGTGGGTCGCGGAGGTGGTGGCGAGGTCGACGTGCACGCGGTTCTTCACCGTCTTGCGGTCCGGGACGGAGAAAATGTCCATGCAGACGGCGGCGGGGCGGGATAGGTGAAGCCCTCGGGCTGGAGGTTGGTGACGCCGGGTCCCTCGCTGGAGATGCTCCAGCCGAGCGCCTCCGCCCAGAACCTCCCGAGTGCGGAGTCGTCGTGAGCCTTGACCGCAATCTGAACAAGCCGCGTTGCCATGGCGTCGATCCTGAGTAGGCGCATCGCCCGGCGGAGCTACGTGCTCTCCGCGGCGCCGGTCGGCCGAGAACGCGGTTCGGCCGCCGGTCGCATCAGGCCGTGGCCTTGCGGGTCACGATCACGGCATAACGGCATTCGACGTCGCCGTCGTTGACGAACTCGCGCGCCTGGGGCCTGCCGAGTTCGAACGCGTCACCGGCGGTGAGGACGTGCGTGGCCGTCCCTTCGACGATGCTCAGCCTGCCGTCCAGCATCCAGACGAGCTGGGCGATGAACGCGTAGGACGCCGCCGGCATGGGCACCCGGGCACCGGCGGGCAGCACGACCTCGGTGACGTCTGCGGGAAAGCCCGGCCCCGATATCTGTCGTCGCAGGTAGCCCGAATCGGGGTCGGTCCAGTCAGGGGTCTCGGCCGCGCGCCGCACCTGGCCGGGGGCGGGGCCGTCCGCCGGTGACAGCAGCTCGGTCATGCTCAGCTCCAGGGCGGCGGAGAGCCTGCCGAGGAGGGCGGCGGTCGGGCTGCTCTGCCCTCGCTCCACCTTGCTGATCATCGCCCGGGACACACCGGAGACATCGGCGAGCCGGGCCAGTGACCAGCCGCGGCGCGCGCGCTCCGCCTTGACGCGCCGCCCGAGGACGTTCGGGTCGTCCATCAAAGTGGACATGCCGTCACCTCGGCGCCGAGCCGCAGCTCCATGAAGACGCTGTTGGGGTCGTGCACGTATTCGGCGAACGGTTCGCACGGGGTGAATCCGTGCCGCGCGTAGAGCCGCCGGGCCGGCGCGAAGAACTCCTGGCTGCCGGTCTCCAGCAGGACCCGCCGGTGCCCGCGCTCGGCGGCGGCGGCCAGCAGGTGCCGGAGCATGGCCGATCCGATCCCCGCGCCCCGCGCGGCCCGCGCCGTCCGCATGGACTTGAGCTCGGCGTCGCCGCCGCCGAGGTCTTTGAGCGCGCCGCATCCGCGCAGCTCCGGGCCCTCCCAGGCCGACCAGAACGCGACCGCCGGGCCGCGCAGCCCCGTCAGGTCCAGCGCATGGACCGATTCGGGGGGCGAGGTCGCGCGCATGTCGGCCAGGTGCTCCTCCAGCAGCCGGTGCACCTCCGGCCGGGCCAGGTCGTCGAGCTCGAAGCGCAACATCATCCAGTCTCCGCGTCACTGCTCGGGAGGACCGCCGCGGTCGACGTCCAGGATAGTGAACATATCCACTATAGGAATCAATCGTTCTGGGCAGGGCCGACACGCTCCCCGGGACGCAGCGATATCGCCGGCGAATCGGGTGGACGGTTTCAGGGGGTGTTCGTGGGATAGGGGAGCGGAGGTGTAGTCGTGTCTGGGGGAGGGCGTCATGAGCATGCCGCACAGAGCGGTCCACCGGCTGGAGAACGCGGAGGCCCTGGACAAGGTCGCCGAACCGGTCAGTTCCGCGGTCCAACGGGCGGTCCGGCCGCGCCTCGTCCGCGATCTGCTCAGCGGGACCAAGTTGGGGCACCCGCTGCATCCGGTGCTCACCGATGTGGTGATCGGCGCGTGGAGCATGGCCGGGCTGCTGGACGTCGCCGGGGGCCCCGGCGCCGAACCGGCCGCCGACCTGCTGACCGCGGCCGGAGTGGCCGCCGCCGTGCCCACCGCCCTCACCGGGCTCAACGACTGGGCCGACACGCTGGGAGCGGAGCGCCGGGTGGGGCTCGTCCACGCGGGCCTCAACACCGCGGCGCTGGGGCTGTATGCGGCGTCTCTCGTCGCAAGCGCCCGCGGGGGCCGTCGCAAGGGCAAGGCCCTGCGGCTCGCCGGCCTCGCGGCGATGGGGGCCAGCGCCTACCTCGGCGGTCACCTGACCTTCACCAGGGGCCTCAACGTCAACCGCACCGCGTGGCAGCATGGCCCGGAGGACTGGACGCCGGTACTGGCGGCGTCCGAACTGGCCGAGGGCGAACACCGCACGGCGGACGCGGACGGCGTGCGAATCCTGCTCTACCGGACGGGCACGAAGCTGCACGCCGTGGCCGCCACCTGCACCCACCTGGGCGGCCCGCTGGGCGAGGGGACGATCGAGAACGACTGCGTCACCTGCCCGTGGCACGGCAGCACGTTCCGCCTCGAAGACGGCGGTATCGAGCGGGGCCCGGCCACCTCTCCGCAACCGTCCTACGAGACGCGGATCCAGGACGGACGCATCGAAGTCCGCGTGCCCCCACCGGGCACCCAGTCCGACATGGCCGACGAGGGCACCCACCGAAGGGCTCGCCACCACCTCATCCGAACGCCGGCCTCATGACACCGCCCCCAGCGGCCGAGGTCGTCTAGGGGGTGGCCGAGGATCACTCCAGCCGGTCGCTGGAGAAGTCGGGCCGCCCTCGCGGGCCAGAAGTCGTCGGAGGAGGCGGCCCCGCTTGCGGACCGGCGGCTACTCGGCTGGTGAACGCGGGCCGAGGAACCCGGTGAGGGCCTCGTGGTTGCGTTGGAGGCCCTCGATGCGTGCGTTCAGCGCCGTGATCTCCTTGTGCAGGAGGTCGCGGATGTCCGCGCACCAGTCGAAGTCCGGCTGGTCGCTGCGGGTGCAGGGGAGCACCTGCCGGACCACCTCGGAGGACAGGCCCGCGTCCAGCAGCACCCGGATCTTCCGCACGGTCAGCACGGCGTCGTCGCCGTAGCGGCGGTAGCCGTTGGAGCCGCGCTCGGCCTGGAGCAGGCCCTGCTCCTCGTAGTACCGGAGAAGCCGCGGGCTGACCCCTGTCCGTCGGGACAACTCCCCGATCAGCATGTCACCGTCCTGGATTGACCTTCTCACCAGTGTGAATGTCTAACGTCGTCCTGCACGCGATCATTCCGCAACACTGGAGAAGCGCATGACCACTCTCGTCGTCCAACGCAATGGCCACGCGGCGACCACCGACGAACTCGCGCCGCTCGCCTTCGCCGGCCATGCCCACTTCACCGCCATGCAGGTGCGCGGCGGCCAGGTCCGGGGCCTCGACCTCCATCTGAAACGGCTGCGGTCCGCCTCGATGGAGCTGTTCGGCGGGGCGCTGCCGGACGAGCGGGTCCGCTCCTACCTGCGGACGGCGGTGGAGGCGGGACCCGCGGACGTCTCCCTGACGGCCACCGTGTACTCGTCCCCGGGGGAGTTCACTGCGGGCGGCGAGCCTGCCGAGCTCGAAGTCCTGGTCCGGACAGGGCCTCCCGCGTCCGGTCCGGAGGGGCCGCTGACGTTGACGACGGTCGAGTACGACCGGTTCCTGCCCGCCGTGAAGCACGTCGGAGAGGTCGCCAAGACCCACCTCATGCGTCGGGCCGTCCAGGAAGGCTTCGACGACGCCGCGTTCCTCGACCGCCGGGGGCGCCTCAGTGAGGCCACGATCTGGAACCTGGCCTTCTGGGACGGCGACGCCGTGGTGTGGCCGGAGGCCGAGATGCTGGTCGGGACCACGATGGGCATCGTCCGCCGGCAACTGGACCGGCTCGGCGCCCCCCAGCGCGTCCAGCAGATCACGCCCGCCGACCTACCAGGCCTGGCCGGCGCCGTGGTCATGAACTCCTGGACCCCGGGAGTCGCCGTCCACCGGATCGGTCCGGCCCCCGTCCCCGCGGCCCCGCGCTTCCTGGACCTGCTCCACCAGGCCTACAGGGCTGAACCCCTCACCAAGTTCTGACCTCGGGCTTTCACCGGACGGCGGCGGGGTCGCGAGTGACGTCGGGACACGTGGCGCAAGCCGCGGGCCGTCCACCGACCGGGCAGGTCGCCGCGGATCTGGCGATGATGCCGGCGTGGAGTGTCGCGGCTGGTCACCGGCCTCGCGGGGAATCGAGGCTAGTCGGTGTCGCGGGCGTGGTCGGCCAGGGCCTGGTTCATTTCCAGTTCGCGTTCCTCAAGGTTCCACTTGTCTGCTTGGGATGCCTGGTTGGTGACCCAGTAGACCATGGTGCCGTCGGGCAGGATCCGGCTGTAGCTGGCGAAGGACCAGTCGTTGCCGCCGTTGTGCCAGGCGACCCGGCCATCCTTGGTGTGCAGGACGCCCCAGCCGTAACCGTAGGCGGCCTCGGTACCGGGGATCGAAGCGTGGGGCTCGAACATCTTGGCCTTGGCGGCGGCGCTGAGAATCGTGTCGCCGAGCAGCGCGCGGTGCCACTTGAACATGTCACGACCGGTGGACAGCATGCCGCCGTTGCCGCGCAGGTTCCAGTACGGTCCGTCGGCGGCCCAGGGATGGTCGAACGGGCGGCCCTGGCCCGCGCCGTTCTCGTCGTACTCGACGGCCACCTGCGCACGGGCGAATTTCGGCAGTACGTAGCCCGTACGGGTCATTCCCGCCGGTGCGAACAAGCGCGTTGCCAGGAACCGCTCGTAGCTGGTTCCTGACACCTTCTCGACGATGGCGGCGAGCACGCTGAATCCCGTGTTCGAGTAGTGGAACTTCGCGCCGGGGCGGGAGAGCAGCTTGGACTTCAGTGCCTTGTCCAGCATTTCGTCGCGGGAGACGGGCTCGTAGTCGTCACCGAGCCCCTCGGCAAGCCCGGCCGTGTGCGTCAGCAGGTGATGCAGGGTGATGCCGCGCTTGTCCGCGGGCACCGGACCGAGGACCGTGCTGATCCGGTCGGTCGTCCGGAGCCTGCCCATCATCTCCAGCTTCATGATCGCGGCTGCGGTGAACTGCTTGGTGATCGACATGACGTCGTACACGGTGTCGCAGGTGGCCGGGGTGCTGGCCGTCCGGTCCGCAAGGCCGAAGCCCTTGCAGTGCACGAGCTCGGCGCCGCGGGCGGCGACCACCGTACCGCCCGGTCCTTCGGGCAGCGTGCGGTCGAGGTAACGGGCGATCGAACGGTCGACGGGCTCGGCCGCGCTCCGGGCGGCCCTCGGCACGCCCATGGCGTTGCCGCCGCAGCCCGCCGCGGCCAGCGCGGTCGTGAGCGCCATGGCGAGGTAGAGCGGATTGATCCGTTGCATGCGACCTCCAGAGCGGTGTCTTGCGGGGGTTGCGCCAGAGGCTGGCCGCGGCAGGCCGCGGTGATCAAGAGGTCATGCCGTTCGAGCTTGTGCGAGACGCTGTACGGCCTGTTCAGCAGTGGGGCATAGTGGAGCGATCGACGAGCATCGGGGTGAGACCGTGACCGCACCGCCACCGTCCCCGGACGTGGCCACCGACCAGGCCGAGTTCATCGCCGCGCTGCGCCGGCTCAAGGCCTGGTCGGGCCTCAGCTACCGGCAACTGGAGCGTCGGGCCGCCGAAGCCGGTCGAGTGCTGCCCTACTCGACCGCGTCCACCGCGCTCGGCCGCAAGAGCCTGCCCCGCGAGGAACTGCTGGTCGCCTTCGTCCTGGCGTGCGGGCTGGACGATGACGAGGCGGCGTCCTGGGTGGCCGCCAGGAAGCGCATCGCGGTCGGCGGTCCCGTCACCGCGATCGAGCCGAGGGCGGCCCGGAGGCCGCGGTGGCGGCCCGCGATCGGCTGGGCCGCGGTGGCGCTGAGCCTGGCGCTCGCCGGCGGTACGACGCTCTCCATGAAGGCCGGCGAAGAGGTCGAGACCGTCCAGGCCATCGTGGGGAAGTGACCCTGGCGGGGGCGTTGAAGTTCGATCATCGAACTGGATTCGTCGCACTGAGCGTCCGGGCCCTCACGGAGGGTGGCGGCTTGACCTCCGTGACGCCGGTGCGACCCGGCTCCTGGTACCGGACCGTCTGGTCTCGGGCATTTCCTCGTGAGAGTCCCTGCCGAGGTCGTGGGCGCGGTGGTCAGGTGCGGGCCGTGTGATCGAGCGCGCTTCCCGGACCATTCCGCTGCGTGTCCGAAATGAGATCTTTGTCGTGCATCAAGTGCCATTTGCCGGGGACAAAACGGCCCGTACAGACCGAAGGCAGACCCCCGAGGAGGACCCCCAATGCCTTGGCTGATGATTCTGGTGCTCCTGCTGGCGCTGATCCTGTTCGGCGTCGGCTTCACGCTCAAGATCCTGTGGGTGGTGGCCGCGATCGTCCTGATCCTGTGGCTGCTGGGCTTCGTGCTCCGCAGCGCCGGCCCGTCCGGCAAGCGCGGTCGCTGGTACCGCTGGTAACGAGCACATAGAACGGCGCCGCCCCGTCCGGGTTCTGGACGGGGCGGCGCCGTTTCCACGACCGGTGATTCACGCGATGTGGAGGACGGGGCGTGCGGCGCACACTGTGGCCCCCTGACATCGTGGAGGTTACCGTGCGTTTCTCCCTGCGGGTTCCCTGGCGGCGGGTCGCCGCCGCGGCGACGGGGGCGGGGCTGCTCGCCGCCCTGCTGTGCGCCTCGCCGCCCGCCCTGGCCGCGGCCCCCGGCCCCGTGGTCACCGTCCCGCCGCCGGGCGGCCACGGCTTCCCGTTCCTGGCGGCGGCCGAGGACCTCGGATCCTTCGGGTACACCGAGAGCGAGTACTTCATCACCGGCACCGCCACCTCGTACGCCAAGTCCGGGTTGTGGACGTCGAACGGCCGATGGGACGTGCGGGCGTCGGGGCAGGCCCCCTACAAGACCAGGCTCCTCGTGCGGCGCCCCTCCGATCCGGCGAGGTTCAACGGGACCGTCGTGGTCGAGTGGCTCAACGTCAGCGGGCAGCTGGAGCTGTCACCGGACTACTGGTTCGCCCGGGACGAGCTGCTGCGCAAGGGGTACGCGTGGGTCGGCGTCTCGGCGCAGTCGGTCGGCGTCAACGGGGGGTCGGGGGAGATCCGCGGGCTCAAGGGGTGGGACCCGGCCCGGTACGGCAGCCTCGTCCACCCCGGGGACGCCTTCTCCTACGACATCTTCACCCAGGCCGGGCGGGCCCTGCGCAGCCCGGACGGGCCCGACCCGCTCGGCGGGCTCGCGGTGGACACGCTGCTGGCGGACGGGGAGTCGCAGTCCGCCGGGCTCATGACCACCTACGCCAACGCCGTCCAGCCGGTCTCGCGGGTCTACGACGGTTTCATGATCCACAGCAACGGCGCGGTCGGGGCCCCGATCAGCGGCGAGCCGGCCGACACCCTGTGGATGCCGAACCCGTCCCGGATCAGGACGGACCTGACCGTGCCCACCTTCGTGGTGCTGACCGAGACCGACGTCCCGCTGGCGGCGGCCGCGCGGCAGCCGGACACCGGCCGGGTCGTGCACTGGGAGCTGGCCGGCACCTCGCACGGCGACCAGTGGGCCTATGACCTGGGCGGCCCGACGCTGAAGAAGTCGGCGGGGTCGGCGGCGCCCGCGCCCGGCTGCGCGGCCGGGTCGGCCCCGTACAACGACGGACCCGGGCACTACTCGATGAACGCGGCGCTGCGCCGGCTGGACGCGTGGGCGCGCGGCGGGGCGCGGCCGTCGAGCGGGGCGCCGCTCGACACGGTCCTGCGCGACCCGCGAACCGGGCTGGCGACCGGGGGAGTCCGGTTGCCGGACGTCGCGGTGCCGACCCGGACGCTCACCGGGATGCGCGACACCGCAGGCAGCGGCCTCTTCTGCGGCCTCTACGGCGCCCGGGACCCGTGGAACGGCGGCGCCGATCCCTGGGACCGGCATGACGCGGGCGACCCGTCCGATCCGTCCCTGCCGTGGACGGCGGAGCCGGTGCTCGGCGTGCTGTACCCGACGCATGCCGACTATGCCGGCAAGGTCCGGGCGGCCGCGCAGGCGTCGGTGAGCGCCGGCCATCTGCTGCCCGAGGACGCGGCGACGATCATCGCGGCCGCGGAGGGCTCCGGCGTCGGCGGCTGACACCCGCCCGACAGGAGCACGGCCCGGTCCAGGCCGACGGCCTCCACCGAGGCGCAGCCACCGGAGCGCCTCGGTGGAGTCACGTCCCTGGCCCGGCGGGTGGACGGACTCCAGGGTGACCGCACGGTCTGCGACGCCGGCGATGTCGGATGTACTCCGGGGCTGCCGGGCGTTCCATCCGATCACTGCGGGAGGCGGTGTACGCGGTCGCCCGCGCCGGGGGGCGTCGGACTTGCGTTGCCTCTGCCCGACGGACGTGAGCGCAGGGCGGGACGTCAGCGCCGGGCGAGGAGCCGCTTTTCGGGCGCCGCCCGGTAGGGGAGCCGGTAGTAGGCGAAGACCTCCGGTTCGGCCTCGGCGAACAGCTCGCCATTGGTGTCGATCCCCGGGGCGCCCTTGACCTGTTTCTTGTCGTGCGCGACGCGGAGGTGGCCCGGGCCCAGGGTGCATCCGGCCAGCGGCACGAAGACCAGGCGCTGCCGGGTCGGCATGCCGACCCTGACCGTGGCGAACGAGGGCTGGTCGGTGAGCGTGTCGACGTAGACGGCCTCCAGCGGCCCGATCTTGCTGCCGGACGGGTCGACCACGTCCCGGCCGCGCCACTGCCGGATGTCCTCGATCTCGAACATGTCCTGTCCAACCGTAGGTTCTCCACTGCATTTACCCAGCTCACAGTGGATATACCGGGTCTCACGAATGGCGGAAGGCGTGGGTCTCCCCGGGCGCGACGTACGTGGCCCTGTCGGACAGTCCACGACGCTCCAACTCGCGCCGGAAGTCGTCCAGGGGCGACTTCATGACGGTGTAGTCGTTGTAGTGGACCGGCACCGCGGCCGCCGGGCGGATCGTTTCGACGAGGTCCGCGCCCTGGGCGCCGTCCATGGTGACCACGAGCCCGCCGGGCAGCGTGGTGCCGCCCAGGTGGAGCACGGCCAGATCGATGTCGGGGGTGCGGCGGGCGATCTGCCGGATGCCGTCGAACATCAGGGTGTCGCCGGTGATGTAGAGGCGGAACTGCACGTCGCCGTTCGCGGGGCCGAACTCCAGGAGGCTGCCCATGACCGGCGGCAGCAGCCATTGGACGGAACCGGGGGCGTGCCGGCCCGGCATGGACGTGATGCGCAGGAGCGCGCCGTCCTTGACGAGGGTGTGGGACTCCCAGGTGCGCAGGCCGACCGCGTGGCGGAAACGGTGCCAGCCCTGGAGGCGCCGGGCCGCGTGGGGCGTGGTGACGATGGGCAGCCCGCGGTCGAGTTTCGCGCGGGCGATCCGGTCCCAGTGGTCGCCGTGCAGGTGGGACAGGACGACGGCGTCCAGCCGCGGGAGGTCGCCGGCCTGGAGGGCGGGCTCGGTGAGCCGCCGCGAGGACAGCCCGAATCCGAGATACGCCCGCTGCCCGCGGTGCAGGAAGTTGGGGTCGGTCAGTAGGGTGAACGGCCCGCAGCGCAGCAGCGTCGTCGCGTTGCCGATGAACTGCATGGAGAGTTGGCGCAGCGCGAGATCCGATTCGGTTTTCATGCCTTTCCCCCTTTGGGCCGGTCATGCCCGTGGAAGGGAGTGCGAACCCTTCGGGGCGCGGCGGAACGAGGCCCGGGAACCCTTGCGGAAGCGGTGCGGGAGGGGCGACCCTTGCTTCATAATTCGTGCATCACAAGTTGTGGCAAGGGAGCGAAGGGTGACCGACACCGAACCGGCTCCGCCCGGCGTGGACACCACGGTCCCGACCCCGGCCCGGATGTACGACTACTACCTGGGCGGCACCGACAACTTCGAGGTCGACCGCGCGGCGGCGGAGAAGGTTCTGGCGAACATGCCGGAGGCCGGGGACGCGGCCTGGGCGAACCGCGGCTTCCTGCAGCGCTCGGTGCGATGGCTGGCCCAGCTCGGGATCCGGCAGTTCATCGACGTGGGCGCGGGCCTGCCGACGATGAACAACACGCACGACGCGGCGCAGGCGGTCGCGCCCGACGCGAGCGTCCTGTACGTCGACAACGACCCGATGGTGCGGGCCCACGCCGAGAGACTGCTGGCCGGGTCCACCGGGACGGCGTTCATCACGGCCGACTTCCGCGACCCCGACGGGGTGCTCGGGCACGAGGTCACCGGCAAGATGATCGACCTGACCGAGCCCGTCGCGCTGCTGGTCGTGGCGCTGGTCCACTTCGTGCCGGACGAGGACGACCCGTGGGGCGTCGTCCGGCGCTACATGGACCGGCTCGCGCCCGGCAGCTATCTGGTGCTGTCCGCGGGCACCGGCGACCGGCAGGCCGACCGGGTGGTCGGCACGCTCAGGGACGTGTACGCCAGGTCCACCGCGAGCGTTCATCTGCGGTCGCGTACGGAGGTCGAGCGCTTCTTCACCGGTATGCAGATCGTCCCGCCGTGGGAGGGGGCGGCGGCGAAGGTCTGCTACATCGGTGAATGGGGTGCGGAGGACCCCGACGCGGCCGACAGTGACGGCTCGCGGTGGGCGTACTGCGCGGTGGCGAGGAGGGAAGGGTGAGAAAGCCGTCCGTCGAGGAGCTGGGCCTCGACCCCGGCGCCCTGGAATGGCGACGCTCGCAGACCGGCCAGGGCGGCATCGAGGTCGCCTTCGCCGGCGAGTGGACGCTGCTGCGCACGTCCGGAAGCCTGATCTCGGTGTTCGACGAGCACGAGTGGGCCTGCTTCCTCGACGGGGTACGGAAAGGGGAGTTCGACCACGCCGCTTCCTGAACCGGCCAAATCTGTGATTCACAAATTCGGAAGGCGTAGGCTGATGCCGGCCGTAGGTCGAGGGAGGTGGCACCGGTGAGCGACGCTTACGGGGCCACCATCGCCAAGCGGGGGCTGGCACGCCGCTTGAAGGAGCTGCGCGTCGAGGCCGAGTACACGGCCAACCAGGTCTGCGACCGGCTGAACTGGGGACGGGGGAAGGTCGGCCGGTTCGAGGCCAACAACTGGGTTCGGCCCGAGCTCAGCGATATCCGCGACCTCGCGCGCATCTACGAGGGCAGCGATCTCGGTGAGCTGGAGGAACTGGCGGGCCGTGCTCGGCGGCGGGCCTGGTGGCGTGACTACCCCGAGGTGTTCGACAACGAGTTCCCGGGCTTCGAGAGCGACGCGTCGAGCATCCGGGTGGTCATGCCGCTGGTCCTGCCGGGGCTTTTGCAGACCCTGCCGTACATGCAGGCGCTGCTGTCGGTCGGCACGAGGACGCCGGAGTGGCGGGAGCGCGCGATGCGGGCGCGGCTGCGCCGGCAGCAGATCCTCGACCGCGGGGACGGGACGGCGCCGGAGCTGACCGCGGTCATCACCGAGGCGTCCCTGCTGTACGAATGGGGCGATCCGGGCGACCGGCGCGCCCAGTTCGCCCACCTGCTCGCCATGTCCGGGCGGCCGAACGTGGAACTGAGGCTGCTGCGGCTCGCCGACGGGATGCACCCGGGCATGTCCACGCTGGTCAACATCTTCCGGTTCCCCGGCGGGGAGCCGCCCATGGTCTTCCTCGAGAACGACGCGGACGTCCAGGAGATCGACACCCCCGACGACGTGGAGGGCTATGACGAGATCTTCGAGCAGATCCGCCAGGCGGCGCTCAGTCCCGCCGACACCGCGGAGCATCTGAGGAAAGTGATCTCAACTCTGGAGTAGCACCGACATGGACCTCTCTCAGGCGCGGTGGGTCAAGGCGACCGCCAGCGCCAGCAGCAACGGGGGCTGTGTCGAGGTCGCCGATCTCGACACGGCCGCGGCGCTGCGCGACAGCAGGACACCGGAGGCCGGGGCGCACGTCGTATCCCGATCCGTGCTCGCCGCGTTCCTCGACGACGTGCGGGCGGGCCGTTACGACCGCTGAGGCCGGGCCGCACACAGGATCCCCCAGGGCTGCACTCCTGGGGGATCCTTCATGTGTGCGGCCCTCTCTCAGGCGCCGACCACGCTACCGCGTGGGGGCCGGCCCGTCCCGGTACCTGCCGGTACACGCAGGGGACGCGACAGCGAAGCGTGCTATGTAAGTAATTGGGCGTATCCGTGAACGTCTCACTCGCAGTTGAAACTTTCTTGTCATGACGCGGGCTCGGTGGCGGAGGATGTGCGAGGCTTGATCTGTGATTCACACATAGCGACTTGCGAAGTAAAAGGCTCATGTCGCGATTGTCTGAATGCGATGTCCCCGCAACCCCGAGGGTGGGCGCCATGACGAAGGCCTCGACGATGTGCGAGATCCCCTGGAGGCTGGAGGACGGCGGCTGCGCGGCACTGCCCCTGCCCGCGGACGACTCCATCGCCCGCGTCGCCCGCTCCCACGTCACGGCCCTGCTCCCGGCGCTCGGCCTGTCCGTACAGGACGTCCACGACATCAAGCTCATGGTCAGCGAGCTCGCCACGAACGTCCTGCACCATGCGCTGCCCTCGGACGGACCGTCGGGCGCCGAACTCTGGGTCTACCAGCGCGGCGACGGCCACGGCCGCGACGAACTGGTCGTCAAGGCATTCGACACGCGTAGGGACTGGCGTCCCTGCGGCACGGCCCCCGGCCGGTCCGACCACGGCCGCGGCCTGAAGATCGTCGAGCTGCTGGCGCAGGGCAGGTGGGGCCACCACCCGTCCCGGTCGCGGCTGCGGACGCCGGCGGCCCGCGGCAAGGCGACCTGGTTCGCCCTGCCGCTCCCGCACACCGTCCGCCGCCGCCACGTGTGGAGGGTCGAGGGCCCCTATGCGACCAAGGACCTCCAGACCATGCTCGTCCAGCGGGGCCTCGGGCACTTCGAAGCCGACGCGGGCAGGACCGCCCTCACCGACGGCCGCGGCCTGACCGTCTGGTGCGAGGCGGCCATGTTCCGATGGCGCACCGGTTCCGGAGAGTCCGGCGGCCTCCCGATCACCGACATCACCGAAGCCTGCGAGCGGATCGTCGAACTCTGCGAGTCCTCACCCGCCTGACGCCGGCCCGCGCGGTCGCCGGTCGCGGGAGGCCGCCCTCGCTCACGCGTCCGCCACCGGCGGTCCGTCCTCCCGCCTGCGGCGCCCCGGCAGCCGGCGCAGGCCCACGAAGATCAGCAGGCCGCCGGCCGCCAGCAGCAGCACATTCATGATCCACTCGTGGGACGCGTCCCGCAGGTACACGGTCCCCGAGCGGCCGACGTCCCGGGCGCGAGCGGTGCCCCCCGCGCGCAGGCCCTTGCCGCTGCCGTACAGGGCCACGGTGGGACGCTCCACCGAGCCGTTGTCGGAGTGGAAGCCCCCGCGCAGCGTGCACGCCTCATGACCGGGGTGCCGGATGCAGCTCCGCTCGCGCGCGGTGAAGACACCGGGCGTTCCCTTCCCGGCCTGCGACGCGCGCAGCACGGGCCCGGCGTTGGGGATCACCAGCAACATCAGGACCAGGCCGAACAGCGCCATGAGCACTCCGAACGGCGAGACGCCCCGCGGGCGCGGGGGCGGCGCGGTCCGCGGCCTTTCGAGCGTCACCGGCCGTCACGCCGCTTCGGGGACGGGCCTGCGCTGGAGCGGTGCGGCGCAAGAGCAGCGCATGGCTTCGCGCTCGGACGCGTTCGGCCTGCGGTGCAGGTACATCGCCACCACCATGGGGATGGTGACGAGCGTGTTGTAGAACAGGTGCAGTTCCACGCGCGGCACCAGGAGCTGGATGATGCTCGTGGGCGCGGGACGTCCGGCGATGTTGGAGTCGGACATCGCCTGCACCAGCAGCAGCAGGTGCTCGAAGTGGTGCCAGACCTGGATGCCGAGGGAGACCGCCCACCAGGTGCGGGCCCGCCCGGTGAACCCGGGCAGCAGCAGGAAGAGCCCGATCAGCATGATCAGCGCGTAGCCGTAGTGCATCCACTCCGAGGTGACCAGCCACGGGAACGGCACACCCAGCACTCCGCGCGCCTCGGGGACCGGCCAGCCGAGCACCCAGATCTGGATGGCCTGCACGACGTGCTCGGCCCAGTGGGCGATGACGATGAATGCGTAGATGTTCAGGGCCGCGCGGTGGTGACGCGTGTTGAGCAAATGCACCACCGACCGCAGCCCGCCGCGTTCTTCCAGTACGTTCGCCACCGGCGATCACCTTTCACGAGATGACGGGGACCTTCCTCATCTCAACACGTATCGCAGATGGGCGCGTATTACGAATTGCTCTCATGAGCGGCCACAGGTGGACGGTATCGCCGGTCCCGCCGGTCCCGCCGCGACTCGACTTTTGCCATTCGATCCTGGATACTGCCGCGGCGCGGTTTATGGCACTTCCGAAAAGGGTCCCGCCCGCGGGACCTTCGCCGGAAGACGGGGCGAGTCGGTGGAGGTCACGGGTGCCGCACTTGATCCTGGCGGTCAGGTGCCGAAAATTCTTCCCCCATAGTGAGGACCGTGGGGCTGGCGGATCCTCGCCGTCACGAAGACGACTGGTGCAGGAGTCGTGCATTGTCGGCACCGTCGAACTGCGGCCCCGTATCGCTGTAACTTGACTTGCGCCGTGTTCCTGGATATTCGGCGCGGCTCACGGCCGGCCGAACGAGAGCCGCCACGGCGGCGGAAACGAGGGACGGCGCATCAGGGCGCGTCGTGGGTTCCGCGCCTGATATCGGCGGCGAGCCGGCGGAAGTCGTCCGCCGAGAGCGTGAACCGTGGGCCGGCCGGGCTCTTGCTGTCGCGGATTGCGATATCGCCGGACAGCCGCGCGACCTCGACACAGTTGGACTGCCCGCCGGTGCCGCTGCGGCTCGACCTGCGCCACGAGGTCATGTCCATCGCTCCAGCTGGGCTTCCAGGAGGAGCCTGGAAGGGCCGACCGGAGTGGCGATGTCACTGATCGAATCGTACTTCACGACCACTTCCTGGACGGCGAGCGGATCCATCAGGAACCGCCCCCGCGTCGTCGCCTCGTCATATGCGAGATCGCGGTCGTCCACCGTGAGGACCGTGATCGGTCCGTCGAGGCCCGGATGGGCTCCCGCCTGGTTCTCGACCACGCGGATGCTGACCTGCGGCAGTTCGCCGAGCGCCAGGAGGTGGGCGAGCTGGTCGCGCATGACCTCGCGTGAACCGATCAGCTGCGCCAGGGCGGCCCAGCTCACGAACGCGGTCATCCGGGGCGGTTTCTCCTTGTCGAAGACGGCGGACCTGCGTGCCATCCGTCGTTCCAGGTCGGCGTCGAGATCGTTTCCCGGCCCGGCCGTGAGCGCCGCCCTGGCATAGTCCGGGGTCTGGAGCAGGCCGGGGATCATCGTGGGCTCCCACATGCGGATCCGGGAGGCGCGCCGCTCGAACTCGGCGAGGGACGAGAGCCAGTCGCCCTCGTCCGCCGTGCCGGCGAAGCCGACCAGGTTCGTGAACATCCCGCCGGTGCTCCAGAGGCGGTCGACGGTCTCGGCGTGGGACGGCCGGAGTCGAAGCGTCGCGGACTCGTACCTGGAGACGGTCGAGCGGTCGCAGTCGAGGACGTCGCCGAGGGCCTGCCCCGACATGCCGTTCGCTTCGCGGTAGCGGCGCAGATGAACCGCGATGAAATGCCACATCGAGCGTGACGGGTCGAGTGAGTCCCGGGCGTGCATGGCCCCTCCGGTTTGTCGCGATCCATTCCGGAACGTAGTGAACCTATCGCGGAGAGTGCTGGCCGCGGGCCGCATCAGCGGAAACGTCCGAAGAGGTCGCGCCGGTGCCGCCACCCGGGGCGCCCGGGACCCGGACGCCGGGTGTGGTCGTCGCGCCGGGAGGCCGCGCATCGAGAACGAGATGCGCCTGCTCCATCCGGTCGGGCGGGTGGGGCGGCCGGGTGGCGGACAAGTGCTCGTGGGGTCGGACGGGTTCCTCGAAGTACTGCTGAACGGTCCGCGTCGCCCTGAGCGCGAGCCACCGGCCCTCCCGGGCCGGTGGCTCGCCGCGTCGCACCGGCGATGACTTCTCCGCACGGCGATGACTTCTCCGCACCGGCCCGGTCCGTACTGGTGACCAGAGTCCGGCAGGGAGTGCGAGGACGCTCGTGTAAGGCGAGCCGCCCGCACCGAGTGGATGACGAGGCCCACATGATCATCATTGCGGGAAGGCTGCACGTGGACGCCGAGGCCCGCGACGCCTATCTGGCGGGCTGCCGGACGGTCGTCGAAACGGCGCGGTCCGCGCCCGGCTGCCTCGATTTCGCGCTGTCCGCCGACCTGCTGGAACCGGACCGGATCAACGTGTACGAGCGCTGGGAGTCCGGCGAGGACGTCGAACGCTTCCGCGGCGACGGCCAGGAGCCCGAGCAGGCGGCGCGCATCCGCGACGCCGAGGTGACGAGGTACGTGATCTCCGCCGTCGAGGCGCCGTGAGCGGGAGGCGGCCTCAGACGCTGGGGAGTGCGAGGTGGCGGGGGTTCGCGACCGTCAGTTTGTCGGTCACCGAGGCTCGCACCGCGGCCACCACCTCGCCCGTCCGGTCGTCGAGAGCACCCGCGCGGATGGCTTCCGCGAGTTCGGTGTCGGTCGCGCATCCGAGGGGCTTCAGCCGGTTCTGATGGGCGACCCTGTGGGCGTCGCCCAGGAGGAGTTCCCTGCGGGCCATGCGGAGGGCGGACGCGGCGACGCGCGCATGGAAGCGGAGGCGGTCGTCGGGCTGTTCGGCCTCCGAGAGGAACGCCCCTACCGCGTCGATGAGAGTGTGCGCGTCCGGCCGGTCGTGCGGTGCGCTGTCCGGCCCCGCCGCGCTCTCCAGCGGATCCTGGACGGTCGTCGGCTCCGTCATGCCCAGCGCCAGCAGGAGGTCGTGTTCCTGCTCGCAGACCTTCCGGCCCAGGACGGCGTACTCGATCGAGGGGTCCGCGCCGCTGAGGAAGCGTTCGGCCTGGTGGCGGCACAGGATCGTCCAGCGGAGGGTGCCGTAGACCTCCCACCAGTGGAGCTCTTCGAGCGTGGGCGGCGTTCCCCCGGCGGCGGCGTAGCCGGCGAGGAGGTCCTCACGCGTCCCGAAACCGCCGACGGGGCGCGGGGAGCCGAAACGCCACGCCTTCACGCAGAGCCAGCCGAGGTCTTCGGCCGGATCGCCGAGGTGGGTGAGCTCCCAGTCCAGGACGCCGGTCACGCCGCCGGGGGAGATCATCAGGTTCCCGTTGCGGAAGTCGCCGTGGACGACCGTCCGGCCGCCGGGCGCCGGGCGGTGCTCGTCCAGCCAGCGCAGGGCCAGTTCCACGGCCGGACGGGCCTCGAACGCCGCGTAGTGCTCGGTGAGCCCGGCGAGGGCGTCGTCGTCGGGCAGCCCGGGAACGGGCGACATCGTGTGCAGCCGTGCCAGGATGCCGCCCAGCTCACGCGCGAGGCCGGGGCGGACGCCCGCGAAGCGCCCGTCGCGCAGGAGCCGCCGCGGGATCGTCTCCCCGGCCAGCCGCTCCATGATCATGTAGGGGGCGCCCTCCAGGTCGTCGCCGTGATCGGCCAGACCCGGGACCGGGACGCCGGCCCGCGCGGCCGAGGCGAGCAGGCCGGCCTCGCGGCCCATCGCCGTGGGGTCGAGGGAGCCGGGCGGATCACGGCGCAGGATGAGCGGACGGCCGTCCGCGTCGAAGGACCAGGTCTCCCGGCTGGCCCCGCCGGACAGCCGGCGCAGCCCGGTGACCTGGGCGCCGAGCCGGTCCGCCAGCGCGGCGGCGAGGTCGCGGGTCGGTTCCATGGCTCTCCTAGTCGGGCAGGCCGAGGGCGCGGACGCTGAGGGTGTCCAGGGTCTCCAGGAGGCGTTCGGCGCCCTGCGGATCGCTGCCCTGGACGATCCACAGGTACAGGGAGTGGTCGACCATCGTGGCGAGGGCGCCCGCCGCCGTCTCCGCGTCGAGGTCGGGCGGGACGAGCCCCTCCCGCTGCCAGCGCGCGATCACCCGCGCGGACCGTCCCACCGATGAGGCCCGGTGCTTGCGCCGCAGCTCCTGGAACTCCTCGTTGAACGTGGCGACCTGCTCGATGATCGCCATCATCCGGGCGTTGCGCAGGTAGGCCTCGTAGTAGGCGCGGTTGGCGCGGCGGACGCGGTCGGCGGGCCCCGGCCCCGCGGACGGCACCAGCGCGTGGTCGGTCATCTCCTCGAACAGCCGGTCGGCGACCTCCAGGAACACCGCTTCCTTGGTGGGGAAGTAGGTGTAGAAGGAGCCGTAGGCGACGCCCGCGTGCCGGGTGATGTGCGCGACCCGGGTCTCGGGGAAGCCGCGCTCCTCGAACACCTCGCGGGCGGCGGCGAGCAGGCGCTCCCTGGTCCGGGCGCCGCGCTCGGTGAGCGGCCGGCCGCCGGGATCGTCGCCGCTGCGCATCGCCGTGCTTCCTCCCGCCGGGGTTGACAACCCGGGAACGGTATCCGAGCATCAGGCAAGTTGATATGACTGTCAAGTCAACTTCCGCGGCGCGCTCCGCCGCAAGGAGGTTCCATGAACACCGAGTTCGAACTCGGCGGCATCAACCATCTGGCGCTGGTGTCGTCGGACATGAGACGCACGGTCGACTTCTACTCCGGCGTCCTCGGCATGCCCCTGATCAAGACCATCGACCTGCCGGGCGGCCTGGGGCAGCACTTCTTCTTCGACTGCGGCGGCGGCGACTGCGTGGCGTTCTTCTGGTTCCCGGACGCGCCGAACGGCGTCCCCGGCGTCTCCGCCCCCGCCGGGCGGCCCGAGCAGGGCGAACTGCTCAGCGCCGTCGGATCGATGAACCACGTCGCGTTCCACGTCCCGACCGACAGGTTCGACGAGTACCGGCGGCGGCTCAAGGACAAGGGCGTCACCGTCAGCCCCGTCCTCAACCACGACGACAGCCCGCTGGGCGTCTCCGGCGACGTGCACGACGGCGTCTTCGTCCGGTCGTTCTACTTCCAGGACCCGGACGGGATCCTCCTCGAGTTCGCCTGCTGGACGCGCACGTTCGACGCCTCCGACGTCTCCCACGAACCGAAGACCGCCGCCGACCGGACCGCAGGGAAGGACAGGCATGCCGCGACTGCGTGAGGTCCCCCGCGCCGAAGTCACCGACGAGCAGATCCTCTTCTTCTACGACCGCCTCTTCGCGCCCGACCGCGACCCGGCCGTCGACCACGGCACCGCGACCGGCTCGCCGGGCGACTGGTGGACGGTGTTCGCCCAGTCCCCGGACGTGTTCCGGCACGCCGTCCGCGGCTTCGCCCTGTACCGGGGCGCCGACCTCGACCCCGTCCTGCGCGAGCTCGGCCAGTGCCGGGCCGGGTGGGCGCGCGGCAGCCAGTTCGTCTTCTCCCAGCACTGCAAGCAGATGCGGGCCCTCGGCATGCCCGAGGAGAAGATCGAGTCCATTCCGCACTGGCAGACGGCCGACTGCTACTCGCCCCTCGAACGCGCCGTGCTCGCCTACACCGACTGCCTCGTCCTGGACGGCGGCCGCGTCCCCGACGCCGTCTTCGAGGTGCTGCAGAAGCACCTCCCCGACAAGGAGATCCTCCAGCTCACCTACATCACCTGCATGTACGACATGCACGCGACGATGTCCCGGGCCCTGCGGCTGGAGTTCGACGACCGTCCCGAACCGGTCGTCGAGGTGGCGGCGCCCGAGGGGTACGGCACCCGCGACATCTCCGCCGACCTCACCGGGGAGGGCTGATGCTGTTCCCCGTGCCCGACCGCGTCCGGGACGTCCGCGACGCCGTCCACGCGTTCATGACCGAGCGCGTCGAACCGGCCGAGCCCGCCCTCAACGCGGGCGACCGCGGGAAACTCCTGAAACTGCGCCAGGAGGCGAAGGACGAGGGACTCTGGGCACTCGGCCACCCCGCCGAACTGGGCGGCGGCGGCATGCCGTTCCTCGACTACGTCTACATCAACGAGGTGCAGGGACGCAGCGAGTGGGGGCAGCTCGCCCTCGGCACGTTCACCCTCCAGGACTCGCTGATGCTGCACACGTATGCGAGCCCCCGCTGGCGTGACCGCTACCTCGCCCCGATGGTCGCGGGCGAGGTCTCCCCGAGCTTCGCGATGACCGAGCCCGCCTACGCCGGCTCCGACCCGACCCAGCTCCAGACGAGGGCCGTCCTGGACGGCGACCACTGGGTCATCAGCGGCCGCAAGTGGTTCACCACCGGCGCCGGCGAGGCCGCGTACACCACCGTCATGTGCCGGACGGAGCCCGAGGGCACGCCTCCGCACCGCTCGTTCAGCATGATCATCGTCCCGACGGACACGCCCGGCTACGAGATCGTCCGGGAGACGCCCGTCCTCGGCCTGAACGGCGGCCACTACGAGGTCGCCTACAACGACGTCCGGGTCCCGGCGGACAACCTCCTCGGCCCGCGCGGCCACGGCTTCGTCATCGCGCAGGAGCGCCTCGGCCCCGGCCGCATCTTCCACTGCATGCGCTGGCTCGGCCAGGCCCAGCGCGCCTTCGAGCTGATGTGCGCCCGCCTGGGCTCCCGCGTCGCGTTCGGCGAGGCCCTCTCGGCGAAGCAGCTGATGCAGCAGCACGTCTTCGACTCCTACACCGAGATCCAGGCCGCCCGCCTGCTCACCCTCCAGGCCGCCGAGCAGATCGACGCGGGCGACCAGGCGCGCATCGAGATCGGCGCCATCAAGGTCGTCGGCGCCCGCATGCTGCACAACGTCATCGACCGCGCCATCCAGACCCACGGCGCCGCCGGCCTCACCGACGACACCCCCCTCTCCCGCATGTACCGCCACGCCCGCGAGGCCCGCATCTACGACGGCCCGGACGAAGTCCACATCCAGAGCACCGCCAAGCGCATCCTCAAGAAACTCGGCTAGACGGAACCGGCCTCACCCCGAGCGAGGTCCTCCACCCGAAGACCTCCCGGGTGTGCCGGCACCGGCCTCCAGGCAATCCAGCCCCCGGCTGTAACCGGGATCCTGCTCGTCCAGTCGGCGGAGCCGCAGATGACGCGAGTCCTTCCGCTCCTGCCATTCGTAACCGTCGACGAAGACGCCGCTCAGTTCGACCGTGGCGGCGGCGGCGAACACCAGGCCGTGCTCGGCGATCCACGCGTCCGCGAAAGTGGCGAACGGTTCCTCGTAGTAGTCGTAGTCGTCCCTCAGCGGCCACTCCGCGGCGAGGCAGGCCGCGATGACGGCGGCGCCCTGGGGGTCCGCCTCGCCCCGCAGATATGCGCGGGCGGACCCGACCAGATCTGCGCGGCTCCGCGGGTCGTCGAGCAGATGGTCGATCTCGTCGCGCGTCTCCTTCACCCACTGCTGAACGGTGGAGACGGCGCCAGTGTCGAGTTCGAACGAAGGTCCGTGCGTCCCGCCGCGACGTGGATGGAGCGCGGCGCGCCAATCATCAGGAATGACGAGAAGATTCTCGTTTTTGGGCATGTGGGCAGATTAGTGCCGTCGTCCGACAGAATCAGGGGACCATGGAAGGGCATTCGCGCGTGTCCGAGGCGATTTCCCGCACTTCCCGTCCTCGCTCCTGGTGGGACGGCCCTCGCGTCCGGCCATGGCGCCGAATCGACCGAGGTTCAGGTGATGGCCATGGTCGCCGAAGGGAGCGCGATCCCCGCGCGCATCCGGCGCTCTCAGGGCTGGAGAAGGAAGAGCTTCCGGTCGACGCGGTCGAGTGCGCCGCCGCGGCCGACGACCAGGCCGGTGGCGAAGTCGACGAGGCGTTTGGCGTCGCCGTCCGGGAGGTCCGTCAGGTCCATGAGCCCGGGCACGCCCTTGCGGAAGAAGTGCCCGACGTACAGGACCTCGTTGTAGTTCTGCGGACGCAGCGACTTGACCACGGGCCCCAGTCTGCCCGGCGCCTTCCCCGGGTCAAGTCACCCACGCCACAGGCAAGAAGTTTCTCCCGATTGTCGATCCGCCCGTCCGCCGAGCGACGTGTTGGTGACGAGAGGGGATCGACATGGGTAAGCACGCGAATGTTCAGGAGTACGCGGCGGACGTGCCGGAGGGGCTGCGGGAGGTCCTGGAGAAGGCGCTCGCGGTGGTCGGCGAGGCGATGCCCGAGGTCGAGCCCGCGCTGTGGCACGGTCAGCCGACCTGGAGCCTCGGGGACAAGCCGGGACAGAAGCCGGTGTGCTTCCTCAAGGCGTACCCCAGGCATGTGACGTTCGGCTTCTGGCAAGGCCAACTGATCGAGGGCGGCGCTGACCGCTTGGAGGCCATGTCCAGGCAGATGGCCGGTGTGAAGCTGCGCAGCCTGGACGACGTCGACGCCGACCTGTTCGCCGGCTGGGTGGAGCAGGCGCGCGACCTGGAAAAGTAGTCAAGGCTGCTGACGTCAGAACAACTTGACGCACACGCGCGCCGTCGGAGACCGCCGCCCCGGCGCGAGGAGGTCCTCGAACTCCTCGCGCCGGGGAGGTGATCGCGAGGAGGGCGGTCCACGGACGGCAACTCGCCGTCCGCTCGGCCCGTCGCGCGGGAAAGCCCCGGGACGATGGGCGCGCCTGCACGGTTCGCCTCACCATCCCGGTGACCGCGCCCCGCCACGACCCACGCGTCGACCGGAGGAGGCACTGCAATAGGCGCCAAAAAGTTTCTCTCGGTTAGCACTGGGAAATCTGTGTGCTAGAGGGAACGGAGGCGATTGGCATGGAGGTCGTTCTTGAAATGACCCTGCCGAGGAACGCAGAGAGCGCTCCGCTGGTGCGGCACACGCTCGACGCCTCTCTCCGCGGGCTCGGAGTGGGTTCCGAGGTCCGTGCCGATATCGCGCTCGCGCTGGGTGAGGCGTGCGCGAACGTCATTCAGCATGCCGCGGCCGGAATGGAGTACGAGGTCCGGGCGCGGATGGACGGGGCGCGGTGCGTCGTGGACGTCATCGACGGGGGCACGGTGGACGGGGCGGACGGGGCCGCGGTGTGGGAGCACGCGGAGGCGCCGCCGCTGGCCGAGCACGGGCGGGGGCTTCGCTTGATGCGGGCGTTCACGGAGGGGGTCCAGATCGCCGGGCGCCCTCACCGGAACGGGTCGATCGTGCATTTCGAGAAGTCGCTGGCGAGCTGACGGCAGGGAACGGCCCGGCGGGCGGGTGCCCGCCGGGCCGCGGCTCCCGGGGCCCGTCAGCCGGTGACCGGCAGGTCGTGCTCGACCGGGGTCGGCGCGGGTGCCTCGGAGGGGCCGTGCGCGGGGCCGGCGGCCTTGCCGCAGGTGGCGGACGCGACCCGGATGGCGCCCCTCTTCCCGGGCAGGGCCAGCTCCATGCCGGTGACGGCGAGGCGCCCGTCGGCCGTGCGCTGCTGCTTGTTGAGGACCAGGGCCGTCCGGCCGAGGCCGTCCACGTCGACGGGGACGGTGGTGTTGGGCGGCGGGGTGGAGTCCAGGTGCTTGCCGGCGATCGTGGCGCGGGCGAGATGGGCGCCGCCCTGCCCCGCGGTGCACTTGGCGGTGACCGCGTCGGCCAGCAGCTTGGCGGACGGGACGGACAGGTGCGCGACGGTCGAGCGGGCGCGGGCGGCGGAGGCGTCGACGTCCAGCGCGGACGCCTTGACCAGCTTGGTGCGGTCTTCGCGGAGCAGGCTCTTGCTGACCCGGCCGGTGCTGGAGGAGACGGCGGGCACCGGCGGGACGGCGAGCGGCCCGGTCACGGTCAGCCCGTATGCCGAGCCCTCGCTCCCGGGGGCGGCGGCGAACGCCGGAGCCGGGGCGGCGGCCGCGGCGAGGCCGGTGGCCAGCAGCCCGGCCGTGGCGAACCGTTTGGCGGCATGGATGTGGCGCATGAACTTACTCCGATTCTGGTGAGGGCTGGGAGTGGTGCCCGGCCGGTCAGGCCGAGATGAACACCAGGGAACCGAGCGGCACCCGGGACAGCGCCTTCAGCGCGACCGCGGGCACGCGCACGCAGCCGTGCGTGGCGGCCTTGCCGAACACCGAGGCGTCGGGCCAGCCGTGGAGCGCGACGGTGCCGGGACCGCCGCCGAAGGTGTCGAGGGTCGCCGAGTGGGTACCGAGCGGCAGGACGATGGGACTCGGCGTCTTCCCGGCCGGGGCGAGCGTCGCCATGACGAACGTCCGGCCGGTCGGCGTCGGGGTCTTGACGTCGCCGACCGCGACCGGCCAGCGCCCCACCGGGCGCGCGGACTTCTCCAGGACGAGCCGCCTGCGGGTGAGGTCGACGCGGACGGTGTAGGGCGTGCGCGCGGTCTTCAGCGCGGTGCCGGGGACCCACCCGGTCGCCCCGTTGGGACGGCTCGGCAGGAGCACCCTGCGCCAGTCGCCGGAGGTCTCCACGACGGGCACCCACGTGGGGCCGCCGAGTTCGGTGGTGGGAAGGGTGGCGAAGCGGTGTCCGGCCGGACGGTCGAACACCGGCGCCGGGCTGGTCGGGTGGACGACCAGGCCGTCGGTGGCGCCGCCGGGAGTGGTGTCGGCCGGGGCGCCGGTGACGGTCGTGAAGGTCGTGGCCTCGGGGACCTCGGCCGGCGCGGCGTTCCCGCCCCTGGTCCCGGCCGACGCCGTGCCGTGCCCGGAGGAGGAGCCGCCGCAGCCGCCGGCGGAAAGGAGCAGGGCAGTGGTGATCCCGCCCGCGGTGACGGCGCGCAGGGAATGCCGAGGGGCACGTATGGTCGCCATGAGCGGGGATGTTAGTAGTGGTGAAGGCGGCCGTATCGAGAATGGCGAAAACGCTCCGGACACCGCCGTTGTAAATATATATAATGCTCTATTTGGAAGGCGCTTTGCGGAGGGTCACGACTTTTCGGGGAAAACGGATTCCATGGACGGTTCACGCGAGCATGGAGAGGGAACCGCCGTCGTCGCCGGGACGGGTGGCCGCCTCGTGGAACTCGGTGAGCCCCCGCAGCAGCGCGGCCTGCGCGGCGGCCGGCATCTCGGCCAGCACGCGGGTGAGGTCCTCGCGCCGCCGCAGCCGGAGCCGGTCGAGGAGCGCCTGCCCGTCGGAGCTCAGCCGGACGGTGACCTGGCGCCGGTCGCGCCCCGGGTCGCGCGTCAGCAGCCCGGCGGCCTCCAGCCGGTCGCACAGCCGGCTCGCCGACGACACCAGCGCGCCGAGCTCGCCCGCCAGCCTGCTGATGTTGACGGGCCCCCGCTCCAGGACGAACAGCGCACGCAGTTGCGTGGACGGAATAGGGACATCCGGGGCATTGTGGGCGCGCGACCACACGTTCAAGAGGGTGGAGGCCGCATCGTCGAGCGCAGCCGCGGATTCCGCGGCGTCCTCACCCGACGTGGCCACCATGCCCTCCACTGTTACACACGACGTCGCCCACGGCATCCCGGCGGCCGCGGGTCCACCGGCCGCCGGGGCCCTGCGGCGACGAGGCGAGGATCGAGATGCACGGTGCACCCGGGGAGAACGGGCCGTTCGAGGCCGCCAGGAAGGCGATGTGGGCGGCCCCGCCGAACGAGGTGATCGCCGTCGCGGCCGACATGCTCGACCGGCACGCCGGCGGCGCGGACACCGAGGTCCTGGTGATCGACTACCGGCAGACGTTCCTCGTCCGGACGCGCTCCGCCGGCGACGACGTCCCCGTGGACAACACGCCGGCGGGACGGGCGTTCGCCTCGCAGCGGCCCGTCCGGGAGGACGGGGGCGGGCTCGCCCACCTGCCGCTGACCGTGAAGGGGGAGCGGATCGGGATCCTGTCGGTGCGGCTTCCGGACGGCGGGCCGCCCTGGCTGGACGACTTCGCCGGCGTGCTCGCCCGCGCCCTCAAGATCGCCGACCAGGCCACCGACCGGTACCGGCGCCTGCGCCGGCGGACGCGGCTGACCCTGGCCGCCGAGATGCAGTGGGATCTGCTGCCCGCGCCCGCCTACCAGGCGTCCGAGCTCTGCTTCGCGGGCCAGCTGGAGCCCGCGTACGCGGTGTGGGGCGACGCCTACGACTGGGCCACCTCGGGTGAGCGGTTCACGCTGACCGTCAGCAACGGGATGGGGTCGGGCACCGAGGCGGCGGAGCTCACCCATCTGGCGATCAGCGCGCTGCGCAACGCCCGCCGGTCCGGCGGCGACATCGTCGAGCAGGCCGAGCTCGCCGACGAGGCGGTGTTCGGACGGTACCGGGGCGAGCGGCTCGTGGACGCGCTGCTGCTGGAGTTCGACCTCGCCGACGGGCGGGTCCGGGCCATCGACGCGGGCTCACCGGTGATCACCCGGATGCGGGGCGGCGCCACGGACCGGATCGGGTTCGAGGCGCAGATGCCGCTCGGGATGTTCGGCGACACACGCTACGTGCCGCAGGAGTTCGCCGTCGAGCCGGGCGACCGGCTGGTCATCGTCAGCGACGGGGTGCACACCGCACGGTCGCCCGCCGGGGTCCTGTACGGCGACGCCGGGCTGCCCCAGGCGATGCGCGCCACCCGGTTGCAGGAGCCGCCCGAGGCCGTACGCACCATGGTCCGGCACTACGTCGGCTTCCACGAGGGCACCGAGCCGTCCGACGACGCCGTGATCGTGTGCGTCGACTGGACGGGCCGTGACCCGGACCCCGGCGAGGGCGACCCCGGCAAGGTCGTCGTGGCCGGCGAGGACGCCTAGCCTTCGGCGTCCTCTGCGGTGCCGGTCGGCGGCTGGGCGGGCAGCGTCCACCGGAACGTGGTCCCGGGGGCGGCCGCATCCGGCTCGGCGTGCTCGTCGGCGGCGAGCCAGATGCGGCCGCCGTGGTATTCGACGATCTTCTTGCACAGCGCCAGGCCGATCCCCGTTCCGGTGTACTCCTCGCGCGAGTGCAGCCGCTGGAAGATGAGGAAGATCCGGTCGGCGTAGCGGGGGTCGATGCCGATGCCGTTGTCGGCGCAGCCGAACTCCCACTCGTCCCCGGCCCGGCGGACGTCGATGGTGACGCGCGGCGGCACGCCCTCCCGGCGGAACTTGATCGCGTTTCCGACGAGGTTCTGGAACAGCTGGACCAGCTGGGTGCGGTCGCCGGGCACGTCGGGCAACTCCGCCACGTCCACCTCGGCGCCGGTCTCCTCGCGCAGCGTGGAAAGGTTGTCCAGCGCCTGCCGGACGACCTCGTCCAGGTCGACGGAGTCCTCGGGGCGCGCCGTCCGGCCGACGCGGGAGAAGCTCAGCAGGTCGTTGATCAGGGCCTGCATGCGCTTGGCGCCGTCCACGGCGAACGCGATGTACTGCCGCCCGCGCTCGTCGAGCTGGTCCCCGTACCGGCGTTCGAGCATCTGGCAGAAGCTGGCGATCTTGCGCAGCGGCTCCTGCAGGTCGTGGCTCGCGACGTAGGCGAACTGCTCCAGCTCGGCGTTGGAGCGGCGCAGCTCCTCGGTCTGCTCGTCGAGCCGGCGGGACTTGTCCTCGCTGGTGCGCCACTCCTCGGTGATCCGGGCGCGCATCGCGTCGATGATCGCCGCCAGCTCGTTGATCTCCGCCGGGCCGGGGACGTCGAGGCGGTGCCCGAAGTCGCCCTCGGAGACGGCGCGGACGCGTCCGCTCAGGGTCGACACCGGTGTCAGCACGGTCCGGCGGAACAGCACGGCGAGCAGCAGCGCGGCGACGACGACCATGGCGAGCGCGGCGAACGTGGACCACTGGGCGGTCCTCGCGCGGGAGTTCAGCTTCGCGGCCGCCCGGTCGTGCAGCGCGGTGATGCCGGCCTGGAGCGGCGTCATGTCGCCGCGCGCCTGCACGAGCAGGCGGCTCGCCACCCGGCTCTGGCCGCGGTCGATGCCCTGCCCGCCGGGCCCGGCCGCGATCCGGTCGGCGAACCCGGCCCGCCAGGCGCGCGAGTCGGCGGTCGCCTTGGCGAGGAGCCGGTCGACATCCTCGTGCCCGGTCACCCCGGCGAGGAGGCGGCGCATGCGGGCCGCGGACGCCGCCTCCTGGCGCACGGCGGCCCGGTACTGCTCGACGTGCTCGCGTCCGCCGTCCTCGGCGTACGCGCGGATGGCCGTGTCCTGGCCGGTGACGGCGGTGGAGAGCCGGAACTGCTCCAGCGTCGCCGGGTCGACGCGCTCGATCAGGACGTCGCGGGCCTGCTCGTTCTCGTACAGCGCCATCCCGGCCTGCACGAACGCGGCCAGCAGGAGGGCGCCGAGGACGGCGGAGCCGATCCGGTAGATCTGGACGAGCCGCACCCGGCCCATCCCCTGGCCCTCGGGGATCTGCGCGCCGGGCAGCACGGCGCCCGGTCCGGCGGCCCGCGGCTCCTCGCCGGTCTCGGCGGACGCGGCGGTCACCGGTCGTCCCCCCGGCTCAGCATCAGCAGGGCGAGGTCGTCGGCCAGAACGTCCCCGTTCAGCCGTTCGGCCTCTGCGATAAGTCCGTCGACGAGCACGTCGCCGTGCCTCCCCTCCTCGTGCGCGGCCCTGGCGAGCCGCAGCAGGCCGGCCATGTCGAGGTGCCCGCCGTCCTCACCGTCGGCCCCCTCGATCAGTCCGTCGGTGTAGAGCAGCAGGCCCCACCGGTCGCCGAGCTCCAGGTCGGCGGCGGGCCATCGGGCGCCCGGGAGCAGCCCGAGCGCCGGGCCCCGCGGCTCGTCCGGGAGGGCCTCCACGCCGCCCGGGGAGAAGAACAGCGGGCACGGATGCCCGGCCCGGTGCACCCGGGCGGTGCGCCGGTCGGGCGCGATCGTCACCATGCAGGCGGTCGTGAAGATCTCGTCGCTCCACCGCTCGTGCTGCAGCACGGCGTCGAGGGTGTCGAGGAGGCGCGGGCCCGTGTGCCCGGCGAGCACGAGCGTCCGCCACGCCATGCGGAGCCGGACGCCGAGGGACGCCTCGTCCGCGCCGTGCCCGCTCACGTCGCCGATCACGGCGTGCACGGCGCCGTCGGCGGTCTCCACGGTGTCGTGGAAGTCGCCGCCGAGCAGGGCCCGGTCGCGTCCCGGCCGGTAGCGGGTGTGGTGCCGCAGCGTCGTGTCGTGCAGGATCGGCACGGGCAGCAGGCCGCGCTCCAGCCGGGCGTTCTCCCGGCTGAGGGCGCGCGCCTCGACGAGTTGCCGCTCGGACTCGTCGGCGCGCTTGCGCTCGATGGCGTAGCTGATCGCCCGGGTGAGCAGCGCGCCGTCGGCGTCCTGCTTGACGAGGTAGTCCTGGGCGCCGGCGGCGACGGCCGCGACGCCGACGTGGGCGTCGGCGAGGCCGGTCAGCACGAGCACGGCGGTGGTCGGCGCGTGCTCGCGCACCTGGTGGAGGGCGTCGAGGCCCTGCGCGTCCGGGAGGGACAGGTCGACGATGACGCACTGGATGTCGGCCCGCAGCGCGGCGAGGGCCTCGGCGAGCGTGGCCGCGACGGTGATCCGCAGGCCGGGCTGCGCCTCGGTCAGCAGATCCTCGAACAGGAACGCGTCGCCGGGATCGTCCTCGACGAGAAGGAGGTGCGGGGAACCGGCGACACCGAGGAGCCGCTCCGCACCGCGACTGGGCATCGCGGCCATGTCTCAGCTCCTTCTGTCCGGCGCGGCCGGGTCGATGTCAGGCGGGAGGCCCTTGCCATCGAGCAAATGTTAGAGGTATCGAGCGCTCGGGGCGCACGCGGAGCGGCCAAAAGGGCTCGCCCGGAGGAACCTGCTCGCCTTCCGGTAACGATGTCCTCTCCCGCGCCACTACCTCGTGACATGACCCGAACGGACGGACGGAGGAGCACGCGGTGGCAGACGAGGGCCCCGATGAACAGCGCTTCACCGCGATCTACGACGAGTGCCGCCAGCGCGTGTGGGCCTACGCCGCCGCCCGCGCCGGCGGCCAGGTCGCGGACGAGGTGGTGAGCGAGACCTTCGCCGTGGCGTGGCGGCGGCTCGCCGACGTCCCGGACCCGGCGCTGCCGTGGCTGCTCGGCGTCGCGCGGAACGTGCTGCGCGACGGGCACCGCGCGCGGGTGCGGCGCGAGTCGTTCGCGGCCGAGCTCGGACGGTGGGCGCCGCGCCAGACCGGCGACGTCGCCGAGGAGGTGGCGGAGCGGCTCGCGGTGCTGCGCGCGATGGCGGCGCTGCCCGAGGGGGACCGGGAGATCCTGATCCTCATCGCCTGGCAGGGCCTGACCCCGCGCGAGGCCGCCCGGGTGGTCGGCTGCTCGCCGGCGGCGCTGCGGGTGCGCCTGCACCGCGCGCGCCGCCGCCTGGTCCGCGCGGCGGAGGACGAGCAGACCGGCGCCCGGACGGCACGCGCCCGACCGGATCCGCCCCGCCCGCCCGCCCGAACCGACACGGAGCCCGGCACGGGCGGCGCGCCGGTACGCGGATCGCGGTCGCAGGTCCGGTTCATCAAGGAGGAGACGGCATGAGCGGGAGCGGGTCTGGGACGCGGCGGACCGGTGTCTCGCAGGGAGACGGCATGAGTGGTGTGAAGCGCGGATCGCGGGGGGCCGGTCCTTCGCGGGGAGACGGGATGAAGGATGTGATGCGGGTGTTGCGGGATGCCAGGCCTGAGGAGATGGGTCCGGGTGCGCCGGTGGACGAGGGCGTGCGGCGGGACGAGCTGGCGCGGGCCATGGCGGCGCCGCGTTCGGAGGCCGGGAGCGCCGCGCCCGTGCGGCGGCGGGTGCGGCCGGTCTGGGGACTGGGGCTGGCCGGGGCGGTCGCGGCCGGTGCGGTCGCCGCGGCGGCGGTGCTCGTCGCTCCCGGCGGGGACGGGACTGCGCCGCCCCGGCCGGGTGGAGGCGGCGAGCGGGTGCTCGACGCGAAGACCGTCCTGCTCGCGGCGGCCGAGGGGGCGGACGGGCAGACCGAGACGATGCGGGCCTTCTGGTACCAGGTGACGGTCTCGTCCGCCACGTACACGGTCGGCGAGGGCGGCGGCCGCTACGCCGTCACGGTCAGGAGCAAGGCGGAGAGCTGGACGCCGAGCAGGCCCGGCGGCAAGGCGTGGGGCGCGCAGCAGGAGCTGGGGGCCGAGCCCGCGACGAAGGCGGACGAGGAGGCGTGGCGGCGCGCCGGATCGCCCGGGACGTTCAAGATCGAGATCCCCGTCGGGCCGGCGGCCAAGGGCCGGCCGAAGGAATTCACCGCGAAGACGGCGCCCGGTCCGCGCGCTTTCAGCGGCTCCGCGCTCGTCGGCGGCGACAAGGTGTTCTGGCTGGGCCGGAACGTGACCATGAAGGACCTGCGGTCACTGCCGTCCGACCCGAAGCGGCTCAAGGCCGAACTGCTGCGCTGGTACGAGGGCCACGACACCGAGTCGAACCGGCCGATGGCGTCGGACCGGTGGCTGTACACCGTGGCGCGCGGCCTGGTGATGGAGATGCCGGTGAAGCCGGGGGTGCGGGCGGCCGCGTTCCGGATGCTGGCGGGGCTCCCGGCGGTGCGGTCGCTCGGAAAGGTCACCGATTCGCAGGGGCGGACGGGGAGCGCCATCGCGCTGGAGGAGAAGACGCCGCGGGGCGTGGTCCGGGAAGAAATGATCATTGATCTGGCGGCGGGCGCCGCGCTGGCCAGTAGGAACGTCATGGTGGCGCCGGCGGCCGGGGTCGACGTCCCGGCGGGGCGGACGATGAACTCCACCGCCCTGGTCGGCGCCGAATGGACGGATTCCAAGCCGCGCTGACGTCATTGCGGAAGGGACGGTGCCGGCACGGTGCCGTCCCTTCCCGGCGTTAGTGGCCGGGTTGTGATCAGGCGCTTCTGGGAGTGCGGCGCGCGGTTTTCTGTGCGGCTTTGCGACCCGCGGCGGCCGCCCTGGCGCGGTTCAGGCTTTCGCGGACCTTGGCGGCGCCGCGCGCCGCGGTCACGGTGTCCTTGGCGCGCCCGGCGTAAACGGCGAGCACCTCGGCGACGGGGGGAGGCTGCCATTCCTCCTTCGCCACGAGCGGCAGGACGGGGACGGGTGCGACGGCGGAGTTTCCGGACACGGGGTTTCCAGTCACGGGGACGAGCGCGAGATGCGATTGGCAGTGCGGGCACTGCACCCCCGGATGGGTGTCTCTGCTCATAACAAGAATCATTACGCGTGGGTCTGACAAAACAACCCCCGCCTTTAGCGGGCCGCCGGGCGCTTATGTGCTACGGGCGCTCGGGTGGGCGGCGCGGACGCTCCCCGTGCGGTTGTCGTGCCGCGTCCGGTCGTCGTGGCGGACCAGTGAGGCGCCGCAGCACAGCAGCGCGATGATGACGGCGAGCCAGGCAACGGCGCGTCCCGCCCGCAGCCCGTATCCGCAGGTGATCCACAGAAGGTGCAGGCCGGCGCGGCGCCACGGGTCGCGCTCGCCGTGCCGCCGCATCTCCAGCGCGCTGTAGCGGAAGTCGCGGGCGAGGCGGTCGCGGTCGGAGTCGGCCGTGGCGCGCGCCAGCGCCTGGTACAGCGCGCGCAGCCGGTCGTCGTGGCCGGCCCCGTCGGCGAGGTCCTCGGCGAGGACGGCCCGGTCGCGGCGGTGCCACGGCCGCGTCCGGCGCCGCCCGGTCGCGGTCGCGAACGCGCAGTCGCCCGTGATCCGCAGCGCGTCCGGCCGCCGCAGCCCGAGGAAGCCGCAGCCGCTGAGGTCGACGTCGGCGAGCAGCAGCCGGGTCGCGTCGGCGCGGCGCAGCGAGAGGAGCCGGACGCCGGAGGGGCCGGGCCCGGCGGGCGGCTCGGCGAGCCCCTGGATCGGGTGGGCCAGCGCCCGGACGGCGGCGGGGCCCTCGAACACCGCGTCCTCCAGGTCGAGTTCGGCGTGCCGGAGCCGGAAGTCGGCCTCCCCGTGGACGATCGCGCCGCGGGCGATGACCTGCCGTGCCGCCGCGTGCACCCGCAGCCCGCCGTGCACGGTCGCGTCCGACAGCGCGATCCGGCCGCCCGCCGCCAGCGGGCCGAGCCAGGCGCCGTGCCGGAACCGCGCCCGCTCGAACCGGGCGTGCCGCGTCACCTCGACGCGCTTGAACGACACGTCGCCGCGGAAGCAGGCCCCCTGCATCGCCGCGTCCCGCCCGAACCGCGCGCGGTCGAAGCAGGCCGCGCCCATGAACACGGCGCCGCGGAAGGCGGCGTCGGCGTGCCACCGCGTCTCGCCGAAGAGGGCGTCGCCGGTGAACACGGCCTCCTCGTAGGAGGCGTGCCGGTGGAACCGGGCCTCGTGGAAGGACACGTTGCGCCCGAAGCGCGCCCCCCGGAACGAGACGTTGCCGAAGAACCGCGCGTCGTAGAACGACGCGCCGCCGAGGAAGCGGGCGCCGTCGAACGAGCTGTCGCCCTCGACGCAGAAGCCGCGCAGCCCCGCGTCCGCCGGCAGCACCGCGCCGTCGAACCGGGTCCGGCCGAGGTGGGGCCGCCCGTCGGGCCCGGTGACGGTGTCCAGCACCCCGTCCAGCAGCCACGGCGGGACGGTGACGCCGCGCAGGTCGAGATCGGCGCCGGGGTGCAGCGAGCCCATGAAACGCTCGAACTCGCGGGGGCGCAGGTGGGCGGGGCAGCCGCCCAGGCCGCCCACGGCCCGGCCGGTGCAGCCGTCGACGGCGGTGCAGCGCGGCCAGAACACCGTGGGCGGCGAAGCCTCGTGAGGAGTCACGGTCTTCGTTCTACCCACGCGGGGGCGCGCAGTGAAGGTCTCCCGGTGGCCAGGTCGTTGCGACCCCCTGCCACGTCCGGCGGGGAGGACCGGGGCGGAGTGATCTGCGGGAACCGCGGGAATGATCGACGTATCAGATACATCGGTGGAACCCGCAAGTTCGACTTTCGTTAACCTAAGTCAGGGAAAATTCTGGCATGACCGTCAATCCAGGACACGTCCCCCCACAGTCCGAGGCGCTGCCCGACGACCGCTTCCTCGACCGGGAGGAGGGCTGGCTGAGATTCAACCAGCGCGTCCTGGAGCTCGCCGAGGATCCGGACCTGCCGCTGCTCGAACGCGTCCGCTTCCTGTCGATCTTCTCCAGCAACCTGGACGAGTTCTTCATGGTCCGCGTCGCCGGGCTCGCCCGCCGGATGGCGACCGGCCTGGCCGTCCAGTCCGCGAGCGGCCGCCAGCCCCGCGAGGTGCTCGCGCGCACCGGCGTGGTCGCGCACGAGCTGATGCAGCGGCACGCGTCGTGCTTCCGCAAGGAGATCCTGCCCGCGCTCGAAGACGAGGGCATCGACCTGCTGCGCTGGGACGAGCTGGCCGAGACCGAGCAGGAGCGGCTGCGGCGGCTCTTCCGCGACCGGATCTACCCCGTGCTCACCCCGCTCGTCGTCGACTCCGCGCACCCGTTCCCCTACATCTCGGGCCTGTCGCTGAACCTCGCGGTGATCGTCCGCGACCCGGAGACCGACGCCACGATGTTCGCCCGGGTGAAGGTGCCGCCGCTGCTGCCGCGCTTCATCGAGGCGTCCCCCGACCGGTTCACGCCGCTGGAGGACGTCATCGCCGCGCACCTCGGGCAGCTGTTCGTCGGGATGGAGGTCGTCGAGCACCACGCGTTCCGGGTCACCCGCAACCAGGACCTGGAGATCGACGACGACATCAGCGAGGGCCTGCTGCAGGCGCTCGAACGCGAGCTGCTGCGCCGCCGGTTCGGCCCCGTCGTCCGGCTGGAGGTCGAGGAGTCGATCTCCGAGGGGGTCCTGGACCTGCTCACCTCCGAGCTGGGGGTGGACGAGGGCCAGATCTACCGCGTCGTCGGGCCGCTCGACCTCGGCGGCCTCGCCGCCTTCGCCGACCTCGACCGCCCGGAGCTGAAGTACCCCCCTTTCGTCCCCTCGAAGGAGGCGCTGCCCGAGGACGTCAGCATCTTCAGCGCCATCCGTGAGCGCGACGTCCTCGTCCACCACCCCTACGACTCGTTCACCACGACCGTCCAGCGGCTGATCGAGGACGCCGCGACCGACCCGCGCGTCCTGGCGATCAAGCAGACGCTGTACCGGACGAGCGGCGACTCCCCGATCGTGGACGCGCTGATGAGCGCGGCCGAGGCCGGCAAGCAGGTCGTGGTCGTCGTCGAGCTGAAGGCCCGGTTCGACGAGCGCGCCAACATCGCCTGGGCGCGCAAGCTGGAGACCGCCGGCTGCCACGTCGTCTACGGGTTCGTCGGGCTGAAGACGCACTGCAAGCTCGCGCTGATCGTCCGGCAGGAGTCCGAGGGCCAGCTGCGCCGCTACTGCCACATCGGCACCGGCAACTACCACCCGAAGACCGCGCGCCTTTACGAGGACTTCGGGCTGCTCACCGCCGACCCCGAGGTCGGCGAGGACGTCAGCGCCCTGTTCAACCACCTCACCGGCTACTCGCGGCAGAGCTCCTACCACCGGCTGCTCGTCGCGCCGAACAGCCTGCGCTCCGGGCTCGTCCAGCGGATCGAGCACGAGATCGACAACCGGCGGGCCGGGCACCCGGCCCGCGTCCGGATCAAGTGCAACGCCCTGGTGGACGAGGTGATCATCGACGCGCTCTACCGGGCGTCGCGGGCCGGCGTGCCGGTGGACGTCTGGGTCCGCGGCATCTGCGCGCTGCGTCCCGGCGTGCCCGGCCTGTCCGACATGATCAGGGTGCGCAGCGTCCTCGGCCGGTTCCTGGAGCACTCCCGCGTGTTCGCGTTCGAGAACGGCGGCGAGCCGGAGGTGTGGATCGGCAGCGCCGACCTGATGCACCGCAACCTGGACCGCCGCGTCGAGGCCCTCGTCACCGTCACCGACCGGCCCCAGCGCGACGACCTGCTCGCCCTGATGGACCGGGCCATGGACGAGGACGTCCACGCCTGGGCGCTCGACGCGGAGGGCACCTGGACGCGCAGCCGGGCTCGCCCCGGCGAGATCCTCCAGGACATCCAGACCCACCTGGTGAAGAGCCGCCGGTGGAGGACGATCGATGCCTGACGTCATCCGGGCGGCCGGGGCGCTGCTGTGGCGGGACGGCCCCGAGTTCGCGCTGATCCACCGCCCCCGCCACGACGACTGGTCGTTCCCCAAGGGCAAGGTCGATCCGGGCGAGCACGTGCTGCGCGCCGCCGTCCGCGAGATCGAGGAGGAGACCGGGGTCGTCCCCCGCCTCGGGCGAAGGCTGCCGACCGTCTCCTATCCGATCGGCACCCGGACCAAGCGGGTCGAGTACTGGGCCGCCCGCCCGGCCGCGGTGAGCGGGTTCACCCCCAACGAGGAGGTGGACGAGGTGGTGTGGCTGCCGGCGGAGGAGGCCGAGGCCCGGCTCACCTACCGGCACGACGCCGACCTGCTCCGCGAGTTCCTGCGCGGGCCGCTCCACACCGCGCCGCTGGTGATCCTGCGGCATGCGCGAGCGGGGGAGAAGAGGGCCTGGCGGGATGCCGACGAGCTGCGCCCGCTGGACGAGGCCGGCCGCGCCGAGGCGGCGGACCTCGCCGGGCTGCTGCACTCCTACGGGCCCCTGCGGACCGTCAGCTCGGCGACCGCGCGCTGCCTGGAGACCGTCCTGCCCTACGCGCGGCGCGTCCGCGTCCCCGTCGAGACGGAGGCGGCGTTCACGGTCGGCGAGACCAACCCCGGCCAGGCGGTGGAGCGGCTGCTGTCCATGGCGGGCACGCCCGCGGTGGTGAGCACGCACGGCGAGATCGTCACCGAGCTCATCGCCGGCCTCTGCCGGCAGCTCGGCGAGAAGGCCCCGGACGACACGACCCTCGACAAGGCCGAGTTCTGGACCGTCCACCTGGCCGACGGCACACTGGCCGCCCTGGAACGCCACACCCCCCGCACGGCGGAGCCCCAGACGTCCCCAGGCGGCTGCGAGCCCTGAGCGGAGACCGGCCCGGCGAAAGTCATGCCGTGGTCGGAGAACGAATTTCGACCGTGGTCGGATGACCGCGAGACGCGGGCGCCCGAAGCTGGGCGTCATGACATCACAGACGACGGCCACCCCGGCGATCAGGGTCGAGGGGCTGACGAAACGGTACGGCCGGCGCACGGTGGTCGACGATCTGACGTTCACGGTCAGGCCGGGGGCGGTGACGGGCTTCTTCGGCCCGAACGGGGCTGGCAAGACCACGGCGTTGAAGGCGGTCGTGGGACTGGCGCGGCCGTCGGCGGGCACCGTGTCGGTGCTGGGATCGCCGGTGGCCTCGGTGGCGCCGGACGCGCGCCGGATCGGCGTCCACATCGAGCCGTGCGGCGCGCATCCCGCCCGGTCGGCCCGCGCGCATCTGCGGGCGCTGGCGCTGTCGGCGGGGCTGCCGCGGCACCGCGTCGAGGAGGTCCTGGAGGTCGCCGAGCTGACGCGGGCGGCGGGCCGCCGGGTCGGCGCCTACTCACTCGGGATGCGGCAGCGGCTCGGGCTGGCGGCCGCGCTGCTGGGCGACCCGGAGATCCTGGTGCTGGACGAGCCGGCCAACGGGCTGGACCCGCAGGGGATCCGCTGGCTCCGGACGATGCTGCGGAACCGGGCGGCCCAGGGCGGCACGGTGCTGCTGTCCAGCCACCTGCTCGCGGAGGCCGCGCAGACGGTCGACGACGTGGTCGTCATCGACCGTGGCAGGCTGGTGCACGAGGGGCCGATCAGTGAGGTGGAGTCGCTGGAGGACGTGTTCCTTGAGCTGACCGGGGGGTTGGAGCGATGATCGGCCTGCTGCGGGGGGAACTGCTCAAGTCGGTGACGACCCGTGCCGTGTGGGGATTCGCTGCCGGGGGAACGGCCTTCGCCGCCCTGAACGCGGTGCTCGTCGCCGTGGCGTCGGGAACGCTCGACGAGGTGCCGGAGAAGAAGGAGGCGCTGTCGGGGTTTCCGGTCCTGCTGCTGCTGTGGGGACTGGTCGGCGCGGCGGGCGAGTACCGCCAGCGGACCGCCGCGCCCACGGCACTGGTGGCCCGGCGCGGCCGGGGAACCGTCCTGGCGGTGCGGATCGCGGCGTACGCGCTGACCGGTCTCGGGCTGGCGCTGCTCGTCAACGCGGTCGCGGTCGGCGTGGCGCTGCCGCTGCTGGCGGACCAGCCCGGCCCGGACCTGACGTCCGGCCAGGCGGCCGAGGTCGTGGCGGGCAACGTCTCGGCGCTCGTCCTGGCGACGGTGCTGGGCGCGGCGCTCGGTGCGCTGATCCGCAGCCCGGTCGTCGGCGCGGTGGTGCTGCTGATCCTGGCTCTGGTGGTGCAGCCCCTGGTGAGCGGGGCGTGGGAGCGGGCGGCGAACCTCTCGCCGTTCGGCGCGGCAGACATCATGACGGGCGGGACCCACGACACGACTCTCACGGTCACGCAGGCAGGCGCGGTGCTCGCGATCTGGGCGGTGCTCGCGGTGCTGGTCGCGGTCGAGGGCGAACGACGGCGTGACCTGGCGTGAACGTCCCGGCGAGGGTCTGGGCGGTGCGGGGCCTGCAGGCCGCGCACCGCCCGGTGCTGTTCGACATCGTGCTCGCCGTGGCGGCGACCATCGTGGAAGTGGGGTTGCTGTTCAACGACGGCACCCGGCCCGCGCCCCTGCCGATCGCGGTGACCGTCCTCACCGGTGCCGTGCTCTTGGGCCGCCGCAGATTCGGGGTGACGGTGACCGCGGTGACGGTCGCCGCGGCGGCCGCGGTCACCGCGGCCGGGTACTCGCCCGGAGGAGCGCCGGCCGTCGTCGCGCTGTGGTCGCTCGCCGAGACACGCGACCGGCGCCTCTCGCTCGCGGTGCTGGCACCGGTGGCCGTGTTCCTGGAAGCCGACAACGTCTGCAGCCCGCCGGTGTCGATCGGGGCGTGGATGCTGGGCGCCTACATGCAGACGCGCCGCCGCTACGTCCAGGCGGTGGAGGAACGAGCCGCCACCCTCGAACGCGAACGGGAGCAGCTCGACCTGATCGCGGCGCAGCGCGAACGCGGCTCGATCGCCCGCGAACTGCACGACATCGTCGCCCACTCGGTGACGGTGATGCTGATCGGGGTCCGCGGCGCCCGCGACGTCCTGGAGACCGAACCGCAGGTGGCCGCGCGGACGCTGGAGCGGGTGGAGACCAGCGCCGAGCAGAGCCTGGCCGAACTGCGCCGGATCCTGGTCCTGCTGCGCGGGCGGCACGCGGCCGAGACGCGACCGCAGCCGTCGCTGGCGGACCTGGACGACCTGGTCACCGGGTACCGCGCGGCGGGACTGCCCGTCCGGCTGGAGGTCGCCGGGGAGCGGTCGGACCTGCCGAGCGGAGTGGAGCTGTCCGCCTACCGGATCGTCGAGGAGGCGTTGACCAACGCGCTGAAGCACGCCGGGGCGACACTGGTCACGGTACGGCTGAGCTACGGCGGAGCGGACCTGGAGGTGCGGGTGCACGACGACGGGACGGGAACCGGCGAGCCGGGCCCCGGCGGGCACGGCCTGGTGGGGATGCGGGAGCGGGTCGCCTTGCTCGGCGGTGAGCTGGAGGCGGGCCGGGTCCCCGGCGGCGGGTTCCGCGTCGCGGCCCGGCTTCCGGTCGGGGAGCGGGCGTGACGATCCGGGTGCTGATCGTCGATGATCAGGAACTGATCCGGATCGGTTTCCGGCTGTTCCTGCAGACCCGGGCCGACCTGGAGGTCGTCGGCGAGGCCGCGGACGGCCGCGAGGCCCTCGCGCGGGCCGCGGAGCTGCGGCCGGACGTCGTCCTGATGGACGTCAGGATGCCGCGGATGGACGGCGTCGAGGCCACCGCCCGCCTCACCGGCACCGACCGTCCGCCTCGCGTGCTGATCCTCACGACCTACGACCTCGACGAGTACGTGTTCGGGGCGCTGCGCGCCGGGGCCTCGGGGTTCCTGCTGAAGGACGCCCCCCGCGAGCGGCTGCTGGAGGCGATCCACGTGGTCCACCAGGGCGAGGCGCTGCTGTCCCCGTCGATCACCCGCCGCCTGATCGAGGACTACGCCGACCGCACCGACCCGGTCCGGCCCGCACCGGATCTGCTGACCGCGCTGACCCCGCGCGAGCGCGAGATGCTCCTGCTCGTGGCCCAGGGCCTGTCGAACCAGGAGATCGCGGCGCGGCTCGTCGTCACCGAGGCCACCGTCAAGAGCCACGTCGGCAGCGTGTTCGCCAAGCTCCACCTCCGCGACCGCGTCCAAGCCGTCGTGCTGGCCTACGAGCACGGCATCGTCGTCCCGGGCCGCCGTCCCGGCCCGCAATGAAAGATCGCTCACGTGTGAGGACGAGCCAGGAACCCGCGGACCTGCCCTGGAGGCCGCCACCGCCTTCCGCCGCCCCGTGAACCTCATCCGCTGACCAGGGCTCTTGCGCGGCGGGGGCCGCTTCGACCGGACCCTGGACCGACACGGGTCTAGAACGAGGGGCCCAGCGTCCGTGACCAGGTGGTCGCCAGGAGGTCGCGGGCCTTCTCCGCCTCTCCCTGCTCCCTGCCGTAGAGGACGCCGACCGCGAAGGCGTCCGCGGTCGTGCGGGCGCGGGCGGCGGCCCGTTCGAGGTGCTCCATCGCGATCACGGCGTCCTGGTGGGCCCCGAGGACCTCCTGGATGCGCTTGGTGTCCTTCACCACCCGCTTGGCCGCCGCGCCCAGCACGGGGACCGCCAGCTCGGCCGCGTATCGGGCGCGCTTGGCCGCCTTCCGCGTCTCGTGGCGCGCGAGGTCGGGGTCGGCGGACGTCTTGATCGACGCGTAGTCCCCGGCCATCCGCTCCCAGGCCCGGGTGACGAGCGCGGGCAGCTCCTTGCGGGCCTTCTTGCCGGCCGCGGCCGCCAGCGGCGGGTCGGCGACCAGCCTGTCGAGGCCGTCGAGCAGCGCGAAGTACCGCGCGTCCCGCAGGGCCGAGTTCAGGTGCCGGTACGCGGCCCGCTCGTGCCGCTCCAGGTCGGCCAGCAGGAAGGGCGGCGCCTCCGCGAACCGTGTCCGGAGCACCTCCAGGTCGCGGACCTCGCCGAGGGTCTGGGCCACCCACCGCAGCTCGGGCCCGAGCTGCGCGGTCCGCTCCGCGTCCAGGACGGGCCGGTAGCTGCGCAGGACGCTCCTCGTCCTTCGCACGGCCACCCGCATGCGGTGGACGGCGTCGTCCTCGCCGAGCCGCGCCCCGGGGTCGAACCGCAGGATCGCCTCGACCTGCTCGGCGAGGTAGGCCAGCACGACCTCGCCGGTCGTGATCGAAGGGGCCTTCCCGTTGCTGGTCGCCGCCGTGATCCGCGACCGGGCCTCCGCCCGCTGCCGCGCGGCCTGCGACGGCGTGACGCCGTCTCCGAGCAGCCTCGCCAGCTTGGACGCCGACTTGGCCTTCTTCGCGCCGGCCTTGCGCAGGCGCTTGCCCGCGGCCTTCAGCAGCTCCGGCGTCCCCGTGCCGAGTTCGACCTCGATCTCCCGCCACCGCTCGGGCTCGGCCTCGCGCCCGCGCCCGGTCACCAGGTCGTCGGCGATCTCCGCGAGGGCCTCGCCGTCCGCGCCGAGCAGGCGCACGACCGTCCGGCGGGTCTCCAGGGTCGCGACGGGGCGCAGCTCCGCGCCGCGGATGTGCGCGGCGACCAGCCCGGCCAGGCGCGCGGGAACGAGCAGGGGCCGTCCCAGCGGCGCCCTGAACTCGTGCTTCTCGTCCTGTCCGGCCGGCATCTTCAGGTGCCAGCCCGCGTCCGGCCCGCCCCGCCGCCGGCGCAGCGTGATCCTGTTGGCCGCCAGGCGCAGGTCCGCGGTGTCGAAATAGGTGGCGTGCAGCTCCCGGACCTCCGGCTCCCCGACCGACGCCACGCCCGTCAGCCCGTCCAGATCCGGCAGGACGAACCCGGCCGAGGCGTCGTACTTCTGCTCGATCTCCAGATGCCGCTCGGCCACGCGCTGCTCCTCAGGGATCGGTGACGAATCGGGTACACACCCAGGTAGCCAGCATTCCACGCCAAGGTGAACACCAACAGAAACCGTTCCGGTGCCTACGGGGCCAGGACGGCGCTATGCCGAGACCTGGCACGAGACCGGTGACGGCCTTGTCGTGGTGACCGGGAGGTACCGGGGGACGGCCAGGGCCACCGGTTCTTCGTACGAGGCGGAGTTCGCGCATCTCTGGCGCGTCACCGAGGGCAGGATCTCCTGGTTGCACCAGTTCACCGACACCGCGCGGTGGTGGGACGCCCTCGTCCCGCGAACCGCGTGAGGTTCAGGCGAGGTGGTATTTCATGCCCATGTGGGACGGGCGGAAGCCGATCTTCTGGTAGAAGCGGATCGCGTCGGGGCGCTGGCGGTCGGTGGTGAGCTGGACGACGCGGCAGCCGCGGGCGCGCGCCCGGTCGATGGCCCAGGTGATCATGAGCTGGCCGAGCCCGGCACCGCGCTGCTCGGCGGCCACGCGGACGCCCTCGATCTGGGCGCGCTCGCCGCCGGTGTAGGTGAGGCCGGGGATGAAGGTGAGCTGGAGCGTGCCGGCGACCGCGCCGGCGATCTCGGCCACGACCAGGCTGTTGTTGGGGTCCTTCGCGATCGCGGCGAACGCTGTGAAGTAGGCCTCCGGGATCCCCTCACCCGGTGTTTCGCGGGTGGAGCCCAGGGGATCGTCGGCGAGGAGCCGGACGATCTCGGGAAGATCGTCGACCGTCGCCTCGCGGAAGGTCACTTCTTGATCACTCTGCACACCTCCAAGGTTATCGGGGCGCTAAGTTGCAGCGTTCGCCCATGTCTTGTAGTACTACGATGTGTAGTACTACGCTGAGTGGAGACCCCCCGGCTCGGACGGCGGTCTCATCGCCGCGCAGGGAGAAGCCAATGCACAACACCGGGTCCATGCACGACACCGAGAACGAGGAGCACTGGACCGACCACGCCATCTGTCGCGGCGCGGATCCTGACCTGTTCTTCCCGATCGGCTACTCCGCGCCCGTGCTCCAGGCGCAGGAGGACGCCGCCAAGGCGATCTGTTCCAACTGCCCCGTGCAAGCCGACTGCCTCGCGTGGGCGCTGCGGGTGGGGGAGCCCGACGGCATCTGGGGCGGGACGACCCCCGAGGAGCGGCGCTACCTGCGCCGGACGGCCGACGCCCCGGCGCGGCGGCCGCTGCCGGTGATCGTGGTGCGCGGCGACGCCTCCGAGTCGGAGCACGCGTCGGCCGCCTAGCAGGCGCCCGGGCGGCCGCCCGACGAGGGGCCGCCCCGCCGGAAGGCCACCGGCACCTATCGACCGTCCGGTGCGTTGGGGGAGTCAGGGACGCACAGACTTTACGGTGGCTGACATGAGCTTTACCCCAGACCGGCAACGTTCCGAGGGCCTGGCGAAGCACGGCGTCCGCGCCCTGGCATCGGCGGTGCTGATCCTCACGGTGACCGCCGCGATGTGGATGCTGGAGGCGTTCGACTACACGACGAACGGCCGGCTCGACCGGTTCGGGATCCAGCCGCGCGACGTGGACGACCTGCCGGACATCTTCACCGCGCCGTTCATGCACGCCGGCTTCGGGCACCTGACGGCCAACACGGTCCCGTTCCTGATCCTCGGCTTCGTCGCGGCGGCGCGGGGCATCGCCAAGTTCCTCGCCGCCAGCCTGATCGTCATCGTGGTCGGCGGGCTCGGGGTGTGGTTCCTCAGTTCCGCCAACACCCTCGGGTCCAGCCTCCTGATCTTCGGGTTCTTCGGCTATCTGGTGGGACGCGGGATCTTCGAGCGGCGGGTGCCCGACATCGCCATCGCGGTCGCCGTCGTCGCCGTCTACGGGACGATGCTGCTCGGCGTCCTTCCGAGCGACCCCACGATCTCCTGGCAGGGCCACCTCTTCGGCCTGCTCGGCGGCGTCCTCGCCTCGTGGTTCCTGCGCCGCGGCAAGGCCGAGGCCCCCAGGGGGACGTCCGGCTGACGCCACCCGCCCGTCGGCCCGAATATGTCGCTAAGTGCCCCTTTTTGTCGTTAATGGATGCCAATCTGGTGACTCCATTGTTTTGTCGTTGCCATGGCTTTTCTTGATCTTCGCCGGGTATCGGTCATCCCGAGGCGGGCGACCCCGCCCACCAGGGGGAACGAGCAGGGGGAGAAGGATGAGCGTGCGAAGAGCGATGGCCGTGGCGGCCGCTGGCGCGGCCGCGGGGGCGTTCGTCGTGATCGGGTCGGGGGCGGCGGAGGCGCGGGCGGACACCCAGCTCTGCGAGTACTCCGTCACGGCCCGGGACGGACTCAACGTCCACGAGTTGCCGAACGTGCATTCGAAGATCGTGGGCGTCCTGAAGTACCACCAGAGGCCGTGGGCCGACTGCAGGAAGACGGGCTTCACCGAGATTCGCGGCAACGTCCCGGTGCAGCTCCGGCACGGGTTCATCGACGTCAAGTACCTGCACAGGATCCGCGTCATCCCCACGGGCGGCGTGGAGACGGGCGCGGGCGGCACGTCCGCCGGCCCGGACTCCGCGCTCGCCGCGGCGGGCCTGGCCACCGTCCTCGCCGGCGGCGGGATCGCGCTCGCGGCACGGCGACGGGCGACCGGTCCCGCCTGATCGGCGCGGCGGCGACGGGGCCGTAGGACTCCTGCCCCGTCGCTCCGCACGGGTGAGGGCGGCCGCGTCGCCGTGGCGCGGCGACGCGGCCGTCAGCTCCGCGACGGGTTCGGCCTGATGGTGACGTCCGAGACGACCGCGTCGCGCGGCGTCTCCAGCGCGGCGACCAGCACGCGCGCGACGGTGGCGGGTGCCGCGAAGTCGTCCTCGGCGTAGGGGTGGCCCTCCTGGGCGCGCACGCTGCGCTGCATCTCCGTGGCCGTCCGCCCCGGGTAGACGGTCGTGACGCGCAGGGACGGCTCCTCCGCGCGCAGCGAGTCGGCCAGCGCGCGCAGCCCGAACTTGCTCGCCGCGTACGCCGACCATTCGGGGTTGGCGCGCAGCCCGGCGGTGGAGTTGACGAACACCACGTGCCCCCCGGCGGCGCGCAGCGCGGGCAGCAGCAGCCGCGTCAGCTCCGCCGCCGACACCAGGTTGACCGACAGGTGCTCCAGCCACTCGTCGGCCTCGGTGGCGCCGACCGTCCCCAGATGCACCATCCCCGCCGCGTGGACGACGCCGTCCAGCCGGGCGGGGATCCCGGCCGCCGCGAGCCGCGCCTCGATGCGGCGCGGCTCGGTCAGGTCGAGCGCGATCGTGCCGATGGACGCCGCGCGCGGCGGCGAGGCGACCGCTCCCCGGTGGATGACCTGCGTGGCCGCGTGCGCGCCGCCGCGCAGCGTCGCGGCGAGCTTGTCCAGGCGCTCGGCGGAGCGGCCGGTGAGAAGGAGGTCGTGCCCGCGCTCGCGCAGCAGCTCCGCCACCGCCGTGCCGATGCCGCCCGTCGCGCCCGTGATCAGATACGTGCCCATGGCGTCCCATTCTCGTCGATCCCCTACCCCGGATGGACGTTCGGGGCGGCGCCCTGGTTCGGTCCCGCCCCGGGCCGGTCCGCGGCTCAGTTCGGGCGCAGCACCCGCGTCGCGCCGGCGATCAGCGCCGTCACCAGCACCCACCCCGTCGCGACCAGCGCGTACGCCACCCAGCGGGACCAGCTCACCGCGTCGTAGGACAGCTGCTGCCCGAACGTGTCGAGCGGGATCAGCAGGTCCAGCGTGTAGATCAGCGCGTGGAAGGAGGGCAGCTCGTTCGGCGGCTTGACCGCACGGGGATGCTCGATCGAGAACACCGTCGTCCCGACGGCCAGCAACGCGGCGAACCATGCGAACGCCAGCCAGGGCCGGTAGCCGAACCCCACCGTCCAGTCGAGCACGTGGTTCCACGCCCCGGGGACCGGGTGCAGCCCGCGGCGGCGCGCCCGCAGCTTGGCGAGCTGGACCTTCCGGGCCAGGTCGTCGTGGCCGATGCTGTGGTACCACCCGGCGAGCTGCTCGTACGGCTGGAGATGGAACTCCTCGTCCCGCGACACCCAGCTGAGCCGGTCCTTGAACTCGGCGCCGCGCAGCGTCTGGTACGTCATGCCGTTCAGGTACAGCTCGTCCGGCCAGATGTCCGGGTGGTCCATGAGCAGGTCGATCCTGGAGTACGACAGCGAGACCCGGCCCTTGATCCGCTCCTCCGGCCACAGCAGCAGCTCGTCGACCTGCATGTGGCTGGCGTGCAGGGCCATCCGGGCCGGATCGGAGGAGTCCAGGCGGCCCCGGGCGAACGACAGGATGCCGTTGATGCGGGCGCTGCGCAGGCGGACGGTGCCGAACGTGCTGAACCCGTGGCTCAGCTCGGCGGTGTCCTCGACGACCATGTTCTGCGCGTCCAGGGCGAGGCGGCCCGGATTGACGAGCCTGGTCCGCTCCATGAACAGCCCGCCGTTCATCCGCGCGCCCGCGAACCGCACCCCGCCGGTGATCTCGGCGTCCCGGATGAACGCCCCGGCCTCCACGACGAGGGCGCCGCCGGAGACGGCCCACTTCTCCGGGGCGGACGCGGTGACCCGCGTCCCGTTCATCCGCAGGCCGCCGAGGATCTGCGCCCGCGGCAGCCGGACCTCCCCCTCGATGTCCGACCCGGACAGGCTGAGGAAGCCGTCGGCGCGAAGGCCGCCGCCGTCGAAGCCGGGCATCCGGCAGTCGGAGAAGCGGAGCTGGCGCGTCGCGGCGTTGGCGAACACCGGCTCCTCCACGAGCCGGCAGTCCTCCAGGAGCAGCTCCGCCTCGACCCGCCCGCCCGCGACGTCCAGCCGCCCGGTGATGTAGGCGCCGCGGAGCCGGACGGCCGCGACCGCGCCGGGCCGCGGCTCGCACTCGCCGAGCAGCAGCCTGGTGATGATCTCGGCGCGGACGATGCGGTCGGGCAGGGGGCCGGCCGGCCGGTCCTCGCCGAGGACGACGGTCGAGCCGTTGGGGAACGCCGTCCACAGGCGCCGTTCCGCGTTGCTCAGTCCGGGGGGCAGGGGCACGGGACCTCTCTCCACGCGGAGATCCCCTCCGCGATCGGCATCGCGGAGGGGATCCCCGTGAACGGCTGGACGGTGTGGACGGCGATCAGAAGAAGCCCCGCCTGCGCCCGGCGTCCCGCAGGAAGCCGTCGAGCTGCTGCTCCCAGTTGGTCTGCTCGACGGTCGCGTAGTCGACCGTGAAGCGGCTGAACGCGTCATGGCCCTCGGTGAACACCCCGCCGCGCTTGTCGAGCTCCAGCACGACCTCCATCGACCGCGGGGAGGACACGAACGTCACTTCGAGCTGCTTGATGCCGCGCGCGTACTGCCCCGGCGGATAGAACTCGATCTCCTGGTAGAAGGGCAGCTCCTGGTGGACGCCCCAGATGCGGCCCTTCTCGCAGTCGGCGTTGCGGAACTGGAAGCCGAGGTTGGAGAACGCCACGAGGAGGCGCTCCTGCGCGGGCAGCGGGTGGACGGCGATCGGGTCGAGGTCGCCCGGGTCGACCGCGCCCGTCACCTCCAGCTCCGTCGCGATCCCGACGGTCGTGCCGTGCAGCTGGCGCCCGTACATGTGGGTGAGCGGCGCCTCCCACGGGATGGGGAACTGGAACGGGATGCTGTGCCGCGCGCCCTCCTGCAGGCTGAACCCGCCCGCGACCGGCATCTTGGCGTACTCCAGGTTCGAGGTGTACTCGTTGTCGCCCGACTCGACCTCGACCCTGGTGCGCAGGGCGAGGTTCACCGCCTTGATGTCGGAGTTGTGCTGGCCTCCGATGATGGCGATCTCGCCGGTGACGACGCCGCCGGGCGTCGTGTTCGGGTCGTGCAGGATCGTCTCGATCGAGGGGCCGCCGATGCCCATCGCCTGACGCAGCTTCTTGAAGACCAAGGTCCGTCCTCCCGTGTTCGAGCGACTCCCCGCGCTCTCGTCCCATAGACGCTGTTACGGGAGATTACGTTCCGGGGAACTTGGCTGACCTGCGATGGCGGTGGCCGTTGCTGGCCGTTGCTGGCCGTTGCCGGCCGTTCGCGCTGCTGCTCCGCCCTGCCGGTCAGTGGCCGCCTCCGGCGAGGTTCAGCCCGACGACCCCGAGGACGATGAGCGCGAGCGCGACGATGCGGGTCGCGGAGACCTCGTCGCCCATGACGAGCATGCCGAGGGCCGCCGTCCCGACCGCCCCGATGCCGACCCAGACGGCGTAGGCGGTGCCGACCTCCAGGTGCTTGAGGGCGATGGTGAGCAGGCCGAAGGACGCTGCGGCGAACACGAGGAATCCCGCCGACTCCAGCGGCTGGGTGAAGCCCTTGCTTGCCTTCAGGCACAGGGCCATGGCGACCTCGAAGAGGCCGGCGACGATGACGAGGATCCAGGCCATGGTGGTGCTCCCGGAGAACGAGACGAGTGCTGTCACGCGCCGTCTTCGCGTTCCGGGTACGGCGCACCTCGTCCGGGAGAGACCCGTCGCCCGCATGGGCGTGGCCCTCGTCTTGACCAACGGCCCTGGAACGCGCGGTGTTCCCCGCGCCCACTCGGCGCGGGGGCCGGTCCCTGTTCAGGACCGGCCCAGGGCGCGGTACTCCCAGCCCGCCGCGCGCCAGCGGGCGGCGTCGAGCGCGTGCCGCCCGTCCACGACCCGTCTGTGCCGGACGACCCCGGCCAGCGCCTCCGGCTCGACCTCCCGGAAGTCCGACCACTCGGTCAGCAGGACGACGACGTCGGCGTCCCGCGCCACGTCGAACGCGCTCTCGCCGTAGGTGAGTTCGGGGAACGCGCGGCGGGCGTTGTCGAGGGCGACCGGGTCGTAGACGCGCACGTCCCCGCCGAGGCCGTGGATGGTGCGCGCCACGTCCAGCGCGGGAGCGTCCCGGATGTCGTCGGAGTTGGGCTTGAACGCGGCGCCCCAGGCGGCCACGCGCTTGCCGGCGAGGTCGCCGCCCAGCAGCCCACGGACGAGGTCGACGGTGCGGGCCCTGCGGCGCCGGTTGATGTCGTCCACCTCGCGCAGGAACGACACGGCCTGGCCGACGCCGATCTCCTCGGCGCGGTGCGCGAACGCCCGGATGTCCTTGGGCAGGCAGCCGCCGCCGAAGCCCAGGCCCGGCCGCAGGAACTTGCCGCCGATGCGGTCGTCCAGCGCCAGCGAGTCGGCCAGGTCCTTGACGTCGGCGCCGACCGCCTCGCAGACCTCGGCCATCGCGTTGATGTAGGAGATCTTCGTGGCGAGGAAGGAGTTCGCCGCGACCTTGACCAGCTCGGCGGTCGCGAGGTCCGTGCGGATCACCGGGGTGCCGAGGTCGAGGACGGGCTTGAACGCCGCCCGCAGCCGCTCGTGCGCCCAGTCGGACGCGACGCCGAACACCAGCCGGTCGGGGCGCAGCGTGTCGTCCACGGCGAAGCCCTCGCGGAGGAACTCGGGGTTCCAGGCCAGCTCGACATCGGTCCCGGCGGGCGCCAGCTCCTGCACGAGGCCGGTGAGGCGCGCGGCCGTCCCGACCGGCACGGTGGACTTGCCGACGACCAGGGACCTGCGGCGCAGATGCGGCGCCAGGGAGCGGACGGCGGCGTCGACGTAGGTCAGGTCCGCGGCGTCCGAATCGGCTTGCTGGGGCGTCCCCACGCACACGAAATGGACGTCCCCGAACTCCCCGGCCTCCGCGAAGGAGGTGGTGAACCGGAGCCGGCCCGAGTCGAGCGCCTTGGTGAGCAGCTCCGGCAGCCCCGGTTCGAAGATCGGGACCTCGCCCGACGCCAGTCGCTCGATCTTGTGCCGGTCGACGTCCACGCCGAGGACCTCGAACCCCAGCACGGCCATGCAGATCGCGTGCGTGGCGCCGAGGTAGCCGGTCCCGATGACGGTCAGCCTCGGGGCGGCCTCCTCCTCCAGCCTCATTGCGCACCTCCTCGTGCACCGCGGTGAATTCGGCCCGCCTGATCTTGCCACCCCCGCCGCGCGGGGCGTAGGAGGGTGCGACTCAAGGGGGCTTCGTGACTTGGGTCACGCGGAGGAGGCGGGCGTGGTATCGATGTGGCCTGCCTTCCCGGAAAGCGCACGATTGGGGTGGTTGTCAGTGGTTACCAGCGGGTAGCATGCTGTTGAGTTACTAACCAGTACGCAGCGGGGCCGCCGGTCGCCGCCGGAACCAGACGGAGTCTCGAATGGGGCACTACAAGAGCAACCTCCGGGACCTGGAGTTCAACCTCTTCGAGGTGTTCAGGCGCCAGGACCTCCTCGGCAGCGGCCCGTACGCCGAACTGGACGAGGACACCGTGCGCAGCATCCTCGACGAGGTGAACCGGCTGGCCGAGGGCCCGCTCGCCGCCTCCTTCGAGGAGGCGGACCGCAACCCGCCGTCGTTCGACCCCGCCGCGGGCACGGTCACGATGCCGGAGGGCTTCAAGAAGTCGTTCAAGGCGTGGATGGACTCCGAGTGGTACCGCCTCGACCTCGCTCCCGAGTTCGGCGGCAGCGGCGCCCCGCGCTCGCTGACCTGGGCCGTGGCCGAGCAGGTGCTGGGCGCCAACCCGGCCGTCTACATGTTCGCCTCCGGCCCCGGTTTCGCGCAGATCCTCTGGCACATCGGCACGCCCGAGCAGAAGAAGTTCGCCGAGCTCGCCCTTGAGCGGCAGTGGGGCGCCACGATGGTGCTGACCGAGCCGGACGCCGGCTCCGACGTCGGCGCCGGGCGCGCCAAGGCCGTCCAGCAGCCGGACGGCACCTGGCACATCGAGGGCGTCAAGCGCTTCATCACCTCGGCCGAGCACGACATGTCCGAGAACATCTTCCACCTGGTGCTGGCCCGCCCCGAGGGCGCCGGCCCCGGCACCAAGGGCCTGTCGATGTTCCTCGTCCCCAAGTACCTGGTGGACGTGGAGACCGGCGAGCTCGGCGAGCGCAACGGCGCCTACGTGACCAACGTCGAGAAGAAGATGGGCCTCAAGGTCTCCACGACCTGCGAGCTCACCCTCGGCGAGAGGCACCCGGCGATCGGCTACCTGGTCGGCGACGTCCATCAGGGCATCCGGCAGATGTTCCTCGTCATCGAGTACGCGCGGATGATGGTCGGCACCAAGGCCATCGCCACCCTGTCGACCGGCTACCTCAACGCGCTGGAGTACGCGAAGGAGCGCGTCCAGGGTGCGGACATGACCCAGATGACGGACAAGTCCGCCCCGCGGGTGACGATCACCCGCCACCCGGACGTCCGGCGCAGCCTCATGACGCAGAAGGCCTACGCCGAGGGCATGCGCGCCCTCGTGCTGCTCACCGCGTCCTACCAGGACGCCGTGCAGCTCGCCGAGTTCGAGGGCCGCAAGGACGAGACCGCCGAGAAGGTCAACGACCTCCTGCTGCCGATCGTGAAGGGCTTCGGCTCCGAGCGGGCGTACGCGCTGCTCGGCGCGGAGTCGCTGCAGACGCTCGGCGGGTCCGGGTTCCTGCAGGAGTACCCGATCGAGCAGTACATCCGCGACTCCAAGATCGACACGCTGTACGAGGGCACCACCGCGATCCAGGGCCAGGACCTGTTCTTCCGCAAGATCCTGCGAGACAACGGCGAGGCGCTGAAGGTGCTCGTCGAGGAGATCCGGACGTTCGCCGGCTCCGAGGCCGGCAACGGCCGGCTCAAGAACGAGCGCGCGCAACTCGGCCGGGCCCTCGACGACGTCCAGGGCATCATCGACCCGATGGTCGGCTGGGCGCTCGGCTCGATGGAGAACCCGAAGGAGCTCTACAAGATCGGGCTCAACTCCTCGCGCCTGCTGCTCGCCCTCGGCGACCTGATCGTCGCCTGGCTCCTGTGCCGCCAGGCCGAGGTCGCGCTCAACGCCTTGGACGGCGGCGACGTGTCCGACTCCGACAAGGCGTTCTACACCGGCAAGGTCGCGGCCGCGCAGTTCTTCTGCCAGACCGTCCTGCCCCGCCTCGCCTCCGACCGCGCCGTCACCGAGTCCACCACCCTCGACGTGATGGACCTCCCCGAAGACGCGTTCTAACCCGCAGCACTGTGGCCCTGCCCCCGGGCAGGGCCACAGTGCTACCAGGCAGCCGAGCCGTCCTCCTCCGCCGCAGAAAGAAACGGCCTACTTCGCGGCCGGTGTCTGGCTAGGACGCGGGGTCGCGTACAGGGCGGCCTGCCGGTCGTTCCCTTCGTCGTCCCATTGCAGCAGGACGTGCAGCGGAATGGTGACCTGGCGGGCTTCCTCGAAGGTGGTGGGTGGCATGAAGCTCCCGGCGAACAGGACGGCGGCCGAGATGCGCGGCTCGACCACCGCCAGCCGGACGCCGACGGCGATCACTCCCCCCGAGAACCCGACCGGACCGCCGAGCCCGGGCAGGGACAGGAGGGCGTCCAGGGCGGCCTGCCATTCGGGGACCGCCCTGTCGACCAGCGGGAGGACGAGCCGGTCGACGATCTCCTCGCCGACCGGTTCGCCGGCCTCCAGCGCCCGGTGCAGGTCGGCGTGGGCCTGCTCCGCGGAGGCGGAACGGGGCCGGTCGCCGCTTCCGGGGAGCTCGATGGTGGCCGCGGCGAAGCCGTCCGCCACCGAGTGCCGGGCCCGGGCCGCCGGTTCCCGTCACCACGGCCTCAGAGATTTCGTCACGAGAATGCTTTGTCGGTCATGGCTCGGGCCGCGTTCAGGAATTCCTCGAGCTGGTCGGGGGTCGGGTCCAGATCGCCGACCATTCCTGACAGAAGGATGATCTTCGTGCTGTTGGAGAGTTCGGGGCTGATGCCGTTCTTGGCCTCGACGGGCAGTTTCTCGATCGCGATCTTTATGAGGGTTTCGGCCGCCTGGGGGTCCAGGTCGTCGGGATCGCCGAGTCGCAGGCGCACCGAGGTGACGAACTCGATGATCTCGGCGTCGTCCACAGGTGATCCATCGCGGACGAAGCGCCGCATCGCCGCCTCGAAGAAGGCGGCGGTCGCCAGTGACAGGTACTGGTTGGCCATGGCGTTGTCCATCTGGGAGAGCAGTCGCCGGTGCTCGTCGATTCGTCCGGTGAGTTGGGCCCGCAAGGTCGCCATCTGGTGGTCGGTCACCGGCATCGTCTCGCCTCTTCATTCTGCTGGGTTGAATGCCCGCTGCTCGCGTATGCCGACTATGCGACAGCCGCTGCCGCGACGACTCTTGGTTTGGCACTGGGAAGCGTCGACCGAACCGGTCTCCGGGTGAAAAACTGCCCTATTCTATCGAGTCCCGGTTGCCCGGGTGTGCCGAGACCCTTCCGGTTCGGAGCTGACCTCTGTGGTCGGCTCGGGTTCCTCGTGGCGTCGGTGGTTGCTCAGGCCGGCCGGACGCCGGCGTCGTCGACGAGATCCGGATGCTGGTCTGCCCGGCCTCACGAGGCAAGGGAACCCGCGTCTTCGAAGACCAGCAAGACCTCAAGGTGGCCGAAGCCGCGGCATTCGAGAACGGCATCACACTTCTGCGCTACGAGATCAAGAACTGAGAACGCCTGCGACGACCCCGCCCACGTCAGGGCACGGGGGGCGTCCCGGCCACCCACGATTCAGCCGATGGAGGCGCCGGTGGCCGTGCGCCGCCCCGACCGGTCGGCACCGGCGATGTCCGGTACCGGCGCGATCGGGGCGGGGCCGGCCCGCGACTAGGTCAGATGGCGGATGAAGAACGCCGCCGCGGCGTCCCCCGCGAACTGCGGGACGCCGGTGTGCCCGCCCATGTTGGCGTTCAGCGTCTTCTCCTTGGAACCGAAGGCGTCGAACAGATCAAGGGCCGCCTGCCGGTCGTTCCCTTCGTCGTCCCACTGCAGCAGGACGTGCAGCGGAATGGTGACCTGCCGGGCCTCCTCGAGAAGGGTGCGAGGCACGAAACTCCCGGCGAACAGAACGGCGGCCGAGACGCGCGGCTCGACCGCCGCCAGCCGGACGCCGATGGCGGTCACCCCTCCCGAGAACCCGACCGGGCCGTCGATCTCGGGCAGTGCGAGGAGGGCGTCCAGGGTGGCCTGCCACTCCGGGACCGCCTTCTCGACCAGCGGGAGGACGAGCCGGTCCACGATCTCCCCGTCGACCGGCCCGCCGGCCGCCACCGCCCGCTGCAGGTCGGCGCGGGCCTGCTCGGCGGTGGCCGAACGGGGTCGGTTTCCGCCTCCGGGGAGCTCGATGGTGGCCGCGGCGAAGCCGTCCCTCGCCGAGTGCCGGGCCCGGGCCGTGACGCGGGGACGCATCCTGTCCAGTCCGCCGGGGTGGCCCATCAGGATCAGCGGAACCGGTGCGTCGGCGGACGCGGACCCGGGCGTCCACAGGATGCCGGGGATCTCGCCGAGGGTGAATTCGCGTTCGAGGACGCCGTCGTCGAGGCGCTGCTCGGAGGTGAACTGCATGGTCGTGCCTTTCGGGAGAGCTCATAACGGCGCTCCCGGACGACCTAACGTCCGACCGTGACCCCAGAGAGGAGCACCCATGTCGATACTGCGTTCACGGGTACCACCTCCTCGTTCTCTGGCACGGCCTTCAGAAAAGTAGCAGCGGTCCCCGCGCCCCGCCAACGGGATTTTGGCGGATCCGGCCGCCACGGAGCCGAGTGAATCGCGAGGTCACCGAAGAAGGGTGGTGGAGCGCGCGCATCCGGTCGGGTCTCCGGAACCGGCGGACGCACCAACGGCCTTGCCCTGTGCCTGGCGAGCGGCGGAAGCCCTCGGCCCAGCGATGTCGCCGAGCTCACAGGGCCGGCCGGCCGCCCGAAGCTTGACCTTGCCCCCGACGCGCGGACGATCATCATTGTCGGCGGCAGGGAACGTCGACTCACTGCGAGGCAGGGAGCAACGAAGATGATCAACATGAGCAGTCCACAGGGCGACGACGACGTCGCCAGCGACGCAGAGCTGGAAGAAGCGCTGGACCTCGCGGGGTTCGACCCCAGTAAGGTCCTGGGCAAGTAACTCCACAGAAGGATGATTTCTCGGCTCGCCGAGGTTCCATCTGGTTTCATGGGCGACCTCTTCGGAGGTCGCTTCTTATTTCCACGGCAGCTCAAGTGAGAGCCGCTCCCGACAGGAGGCGGGCTTGCACTTCAGTGAGAAGAGCGGCTTGGTGGATCAACGCCCTGAGTGCAGTCTCAGATTCTGAGAGTCGATCTTCCAGCGCGCGGGGCTGTTGATATTAATAACGATGTCGATGTTGTCAGGGACGGACGAAGCGAGTTCTGTCGCAGGGAGGGCCCGCCATGACCCTCCCTCAAACAGTGGCTCCTTCGGCAGTTGCTCTCGGGAGGTGAAAGCGAAGACGCCCTCGATGCCGTCGGTCTCATGAACCCAGACGGAGCCGCTGCCTGCTTCGGGACCGGTCGCGACCAATACCTCGGAGGATCGCAACTGGGCAAGCGCTTGACTTTCGTCTCCGTACCCTGCCACTACCAGTTGGATCGCAGCGTCCAGTTGGTCGGTCGGCTCGGGAAAGCCAAGCACCTCAGGTGAAGGTCGGTAATCAGGATTCTTCTTGAAGAGGTCTGTTATTTTCCCATCTTCGTCGATGCTCCATGCTCCGACAATGCCATATGCGGGAACGTCGTCATCTGAGTCGAAGAAGGGGTCGATCTCGTAGAGCCAGGAGCCGGGGTGCTGATTGGCGTACTCCAAGGCCTCCGGTGAATCGGGCGGCGTCAGGGCGCCGTCGTTGTCAGTCATCAGAGCCAACCCAATCATCGAAGTAGCGGATCTGTTCGCCGACGGGAACCACGGATTCGCAGGAGGTCGGGTCGAAGATATAGATCATGTTCCGGCGTGTCGGCCGCTTGAAGAGGCTGAGCAGCATCTTCAAGCCGCGCCTGGGTGGGAGGACGTACAGCATCCTACCGCCGCCCATGTCTCTGGACATTCCCGACGGATGGGCGTCGCGCCTCGCGCCGTTCACGCACAACCTGATGCCTTCGGCATCAGTGTGTCGACGTATCTCCTGAAATGCCGAGAAAAGGTCGTCCGCTTCCGAGTTCCACTCCCGCCCGTCTTCGGCGCGCAGTGTCAGCAGCCACGGCGGCCCCACCTCCGAGGCTGACACGGTCCAGGTGCCGCGCACGCCATCCGCAGTCAGTACCGGAATAGACTCGGACTGCATGTCACCTTCCTTGGAAGTGCGGATTCTCGACTACCTTGCCGGTATAGGAAAGCCCTTTTACCTCGCGGGCACGCCTGATGTGTTCACGGGGAATGTGGTCAAGGTAGGCCATCTCTTTTTCGGACTGCCCCCAGAGGACGAGGCGGTATTTCAGTCCCAATGCCTTGTTGACATTGATGGCTGGTGCGGGGGATTCAACCTCGTATACCCAGCCATGAAGCTTTCGCTTGCTGCCCTGAACGGCAACCGTAAACGGCTTGGCGGCATCCTCCGTCATCGAGGTGCCGATGAATCTCGACGGCTCGTTGAGTTCTGCATACCTCTTCAGATCGTTACTCGTTCCGCGTGCGCGGAAGCCATCTCCATTGATGAAGATGTCGTCCGGACTTCTGGTGTCCCCCCGAAACACTCGCTGGGGATTTCTAACTGCCCTTCTGTATTTTTCGAGCGGGTCGTCCTGTGAGCGAATCCTCTCCTGGTCCCCGTCCCGCCCCTTGCCGTCGTCCTTGCTTCGCGAGTCGGGTGCGCCGGCGGCTATGGGATCGAGGTCTTTGTCAGTGAATGAGTGAGCGAGAGGTTCTTTCGCCTTCTCCGGGACCGGGGCCACGGCTTCGCCCTCGGCTTTCTTACCATGGTCTTGCTCGCCGTCGGTGGGTGCGGGCGGTGCTTCGGCGTCCGGCTCGGGTTCGGGGACCGGCGGGGCCTCTTCGAGTTGCTCACCGATCTCGGCGGGGGGCTTTCCGTCCGCGACCTCGGAGGGGTTCGTTTCGGCCGGGCGTTCGACGTCCTCCGCCCGATCGTCGAGGATGCCGTGGTCGAGCGGTTGAGCATCCTGCGGAGGAGTCGGTCCGGTGCCGTCGCCCGGCTCCGGCGTGACGTCGGCCGACTCGTCGGTTCTGTAAGTCTCCGGGGCCGGTGGCCGGTTTTCCTGCGGCTTCGGATGGCTCGGAGTGACCTGCTCCGAAGCCTCGGTGTCCTGCTCGCCGGGGGCCGCCGGGTCTGCGTTGTCCGGTTCGCGATTGTCGTCGGCGGGAGGTTCTGCCTCGTCGGGGCGCGCTTTCGATGTGTCCGAGGGTTCGGTCTCGGCGGCGTCCGCTTCGTTCTCGTCGGTTTCGAGCTTCTCGCCTCGGGCGATTGCGAGGGAGTCGGCGCGGGGGGTGCCTATTCTGTTGGGGTCGTCGTTGGGGTCGTTGCTGTTCTCGGCTCGGATGCTGCGGGCGGGTGGCGGCGTCTCGCGCTTCTGGTCTGTCCCGGGTTCGTAGGGCTGCTGCGCGGCGGCGCGGCTCTCCAGGCGGGACTTCTGCCCGGGCGCGCCGGGCTGGTCCTGGGGGAGGGACGGAGCCTGATCGGACGCCTTGGGCTGGTCGCCGGTCTCCACCTTGGTATCGGTCCTGGTGGGATGCTCGACGCCCACGCCTCAGCCCTTCCGCAGATGAAACCCGACCACGGTCGATCCGTTTCGCGTACTGTCAGATGTTTCCGATGGCGTGCGGGGCTGACGTTCGGTCACATCGACTGCCCATTGAAGCGTGATTGTGGGAGATTGGCACGCTTCGCTGATCGTATGAGCGAATGTCTCTTTCGAAAACACGGTGGACCCGTGGGTGACCCGCGTCTTCGGCGCCGCTACCGTTCGGCTGCCGATGAACGACGGGACCGCATGCCGGTAACTCCGGGGACTCGCAGGTTCGGCTCCGGGAGTGCGATCGGCCAGGTCCCGCTCTCGGATGTTGGATGTCCGATTCGCTCAGGCTGATCGGATGTCGGCTCAAGGCTCGGGTTCCGCGTGGGGCCTGAGGCGGTGGGGCTTGTGAGGTTCTGGCGGGGGGTGGTGCGGTTGACTACTGTTGCCCGCGTTCCTCGCCCGTCCCCCTCCCGAGCGGATGAACGATGCGTGCGCTGCCCCTCGCCGTTTCTCTTGCCGGACTGCTGGTCGTCGCCGGGTGCGCCGATCCCGACCAGGCTCGGAAGGTCGCTCCGCCGACGGTGCGTGCGGGCGGGGCTCTGCCCACCGTGCAGCCTGCGGGCGCGTACGCCAAGGAGGGGTGGTTCGGTGGTGCGGACGGCCTGCACGCGCGGGTGGCCATCAGGGGCGTCGAGCGGCAGGCCGCCAAGTCGGTGCTGCGCTACAGCGTGACGTCGCTGGACTCGTCGGTGAAGTCGGTCCCGTTCGAGATCGCGCTGCTGGACACGGCCGGGCGCCGGCTCTACAAGCCGACCGGCACCACCAGCGGCTCCGGCTTCGCGCCGGGCACGACCCGCGAGATGTCCGCCGACTACCCGCCGATCCCGGCGACCGTCCAGAAGGTCACCGCGATCACGCCCGGGACGGCCGGAGAGTTCCCCGGGATCCCGGTGGCGGCCGCGTCGGCCGCGCCGTCCGCGACGGCGACGCCCTCCCCCTCGTCCGCGCCGCCGGGCGGGACGGTCTCCTCGTCTCCCTCGGCGCCGTCCTCCCCGTCGGTCGGTGCCGAGCCGGAGGTCGGGGCCGAGCCGTTCATGGCGGTGGCTCCGTCCCCGATCACGACCTCGCCATCAGGGTCGCCCTCGACGACCGCGCCGGGTGGGAACCCCGTCGACCTGTACGACCTCGTCGAGGGGGACAAGCGGACCGTCTCGTCCAGCGGATCGAGCGCCACGGTCAGCCTGCGCGGCGATGGTCTGTTCGAGAGCGGTTCGGGCAAGCTGTCGAGTCAGGGCAAGGCCCTCCTCGACGAGGTCGCTCAGCAGATCAAGGCGAAGGCGGCGGGGGCGCTGGCGTTCGAGGGGCATGCCGGCGACGCGAAGCTGTCCGGGGAGCGGGCCCAGGCCGTTCTGAGCGAGGTGAAGGGCAGGCTCGGTGCCGGATTCACCTACGCCGCGAACGGCAAGCAGGACGGTGACGGCGTCGACATCACCTACCAGCTCAAGTCGACCGCGCCGGGCTCCGTCCAGCCGGCCTCTTTCCGTGCGCAGGACGGTCAGAAGGTGGCGTCCCGCACGGCTCCCTTTGGCGCCGCCAAGAGGCGCCTTGAGGTCAAACCCTTCTATCGGGACGGCGCCTACGTCGTCGCCGTGTTCGACATCGTGAACGAGGGGCCCGGTACCACGCCGCCGGACGCGTCCTACCCGAACCCGAGCTACCCGGGCGGCGTGTTCGGAGCGTTCTCGATCCAGGCGCCGGGCCAGAAGGACGTCTACCGCGCCGTCCGCGTCGGTCCTGCGACGCCGGGCCGTCCCACCGACTATGTCGACGCTGGACGGGCCGTCTTCCGTACCGCGGTCAACGAGCCCGTCCGAGGCTTCGTCTACCTTCCCGCCCCGCCCGGCAACGTCACGTCCGTGACCTTCGACGCCGGGCCCTTCGGCAAGGTCGAGAAGGTCCCCGTTTCCTGAGTGTGGGGGCCGGCTCCAGGCCGGCCCCCACGGAACCGTCAGCGGCTCCAGGCGAGCATGCGGATGGGGTCTTCCAGCATGTCCCCGACGTCGCGCAGGACGCGGGAGCCCAGCTCGCCGTCCACGATGCGGTGGTCGAACGAGAGCGCCAGCGTGGTCACCTTGCGGATAGCGAGCTCGCCCTCGTGCACCCACGGCATGTCCCGGACCTGGCCGAACGCCAGGATCGCGGCCTCGCCCGGGGTGAGGATCGGGGTCCCGGAGTCCACCCCGAACACGCCGACGTTCGTGATCGTGATCGTCCCGTCGGACAGGTCGGCGGGGGACGCCTTGCCCGCGCGGGCCTTCGCCGCCAGCTCGTTCAGAGCGCGCGCGAGGCCAGGCAGGTCGAGGTCGTGCGCGTCCTTCACCTTGGGGACGATGAGGCCGCGGTCGGTGGCGGCCGCTATCCCCAGGTTCACGTAGCGCTTGACGACGATCTCCGCGCCGTCCGGGCCGTCCGCCCAGGTGGAGTTCACCATCGGGTTGCGCGCCACCGCGGTGAGCAGCGCGCGCGCCACCAGCAGCAGCGGCGACACCTTCACGTCCGCGAACTCGGGCAGCTCGCGGAGCCGCTTGACGGTCTCCATCGTCCGCGTCACGTCCACCTGGAGGAACTCGGTGACGTGCGGGGCGGTGAACGCCGAACCGGACATCGCCGCCGCGGTCGCCTTGCGGACGCCCTTGACGGGGACGCGCTCCTCGCGCGGGCCCGCCTGGACGGGCGTGCCGGGTGCCTCGGCCCCGGCCTGCGCGGCGAGGACGTCCTCGCGCGTGATCGATCCCTGCGGGCCCGACCCGGTGATGGACATGAGATCCACCCCGAGGTCCTTGGCCATCTTGCGGACGGGCGGCTTGGCCAGCGGCAGCCCGTCGCCCGCAGGGCTCGGACGGGGCGCCGGAGGCGCCTGCGGGGCCGGTGCGGGGGCGGCCGGGGATGCGGAGGCCCCGTTGGCGGACTTGCGGGCACGGCGCTTGGTCGTCCCCTCCTTCACGCCGTAGCCGACGAGGACGGGCGTGCGCTTCGGCGGCCCCTGCGGCGACACCATGCCCGGCTCGTTGACGGTCGGGACGCCCTCCTCGCGGAGCGCGGCCGCCTGCGCCGGAGGTTCCGACACCGGCTCGGCCAGTGCAGGGGCCACGCCGCCCTCGCCGCCGGCGTCCACCGCGATGATCGGGACCCCGACGTCCACGGTCTGCCCCTCGGTGACCAGCAGCTCGGCCACCACGCCCTCGAACGGGCAGGGCAGCTCCACGATCGCCTTCGCCGTCTCGATCTCGACGATGGTCTGGTTCACCTCGACGGTGTCGCCGGGCTGGACGTGCCACTTGACGATCTCGGCCTCCGTCAGGCCCTCGCCCACATCCGGCAGTTTGAACAGTTTGGGCTGGCTCACCGGCGTCACCACGCGAAGGTCCGGTCGACCGCGTCCAGGATGCGGTCGAGGTCGGGCAGGTAATGGTCCTCGATGCGGGACGGCGGGTACGGGGTGGAGAACCCGCCGACGCGCAGCACCGGCGACTCCAGCCGGTAGAAGCACTTCTCGGTGATCCGGGCGGCCAGCTCGGCGCCGTACCCGTTGAAGACCGGGGCCTCGTGGACGACGACGCAGCGTCCCGTCCGGTTCACCGAGTCGGTCACCGTGCCGATGTCGAGCGGGTTCAGCGAGCGCAGGTCGATGACCTCCAGCTCCCGCCCCTCCTCGGCTGCGGCACCGGCGGCCTCCAGGCACGTCTTCACCGCCGGCCCGTAGGCCAGCAGCGTCGCGTGCCCGCCCGGCCGCACGACCGCGGCCCGGTGCAGCGGCGTCCAGCCGGTCGCGTCCGAGTCGGTGTCGACCTCCGCCTTGTCCCAGTAGCGGCGCTTCGGCTCGAAGAAGACCACCGGGTCGGGGGAGGCGATCGACTGCTGGATCATCGAGTAGGCGTCCAGCGGGTTCGAGCACGCCACCACGCGCAGGCCGGCGGTGTGCGTGAAGTACGCCTCCGGCGACTCGGAGTGGTGCTCGACCGCGCCGATGCCGCCGCCGCACGGGATCCGCACGACGACCGGCAGCTCCAGCGCGCCGAGCGAGCGCATCCGCATCTTCGCCAGCTGCGTGATGATCTGGTCGGCGGCGGGGAACACGAACCCGTCGAACTGGATCTCCACCACGGGACGGTAGCCGCGCAGCGCCAGCCCGATCGCCGTTCCGACGATGCCGGACTCGGCGAGCGGGGTGTCGATGACCCGCTCCTCGCCGAAGTCCTTCTGCAGGCCGTCGGTGATGCGGAAGACGCCGCCGAGCTTGCCGACGTCCTCGCCCATGACCAGGACCTTCGGGTCGTTCTCCATGGCCTTGCGCAGGCCCTCGTTGAGGGCCTTGCCGAGGGTCAGGGTGCTCACTTCGCCTCCTCCTCGAACGAGGCCAGGTAGGCGGCGAACTGCTCCTGCTCCTCGGTCATGAGCGGGTGCTCGTCCCCGTACACGTGGTCGAACATCGACAGCGGCCCCGGGTCGGGCAGCGCCAGGCACGCCTCACGCAGCTCCCTGGTGATCTGCTTGGCCTCGTCCTCCACCTTCTGGAAGAACCCGGCGTCCGCCAGGTCGCCGCGCACCAGATACGCCTTGACGCGCTCGATGGGGTCCTTGAGCTTCCACGCCTCCTCCTCGGCCTTCAGCCGGTAGCGCGTGGGGTCGTCGGTCGTGGTGTGGGCGCCCATCCGGTACGTGTACGCCTCGACGAGAGTGGGGCCCTGGCCCGTCCTGGCGTTCTCCAGGGCCTTCCTGGTGACGGCCAGGCAAGCGAACACGTCGTTGCCGTCCACGCGGACGCCTGGGAAGCCGAAACCCTGCGCACGCTTGTAGAGGGGGATCCTGGACTGCCGTTCGAGGGGCTCGGAGATGGCCCACTGGTTGTTCTGGCAGAAGAACACGATCGGCGCGTTGAAGACCGAGGCGAACACGAACGATTCGTTCACGTCGCCTTGGGACGTCGCCCCGTCCCCGAAGTAGGCGATCGTGGCGCCCGCCGACGGGGTGCCGAGCACGCCGTCCCGCTGGATGCCCATCGCGTACCCCGTCGCGTGCAGCGTCTGGCTGCCGATCACGACGGTGTACAGGTGGAAGCCGTGCTCCTTCGGGTCCCAACCGCCGTGGTTGACGCCGCGGAACATGCCGAGCAGCTTCAGCGGCTCCACGTCCCGGCACCAGGCGACGCCGTGCTCGCGGTACGTCGGGAAGACCATGTCGTTGGCGGACGCCGCCCGCCCGGAGCCGATCTGCGCCGCCTCCTGCCCGAGCAGCGACGCCCAGAGGCCGAGCTCGCCCTGCCGGGTGAGCGCCACGGCCTCCTGGTCGATCCGCCGCACGATCACCAGGTCGCGGTAGAGGCCGCGCACGTCCTCGGCGCCGAGGTCGAGGGGGTAGTCCGGGTGCTCGACCCGCTCGCCCTCGGGGGTGAGCAGCTGGACGAGTTCGGGCTCGGCGACCTTCGGGGTGTCGGGCGCGCCGCGCACGGAGTCGATCGTCATCGATGACACTCCTCGTTCGGGGCCGTCACGCGGGGTCGCCGCGCGGCCGGCCGATGCCAACGGCCCCGTCCCCGGTAGGGGACAAAAGCCGCAATGCCATCGTGGCAGACATCACACCCTGCGGTGCAAGTTCCCCGCCACCGCGATGCGAGCCCCGCCACCGGAGGTCCTACCCCCGGCCCTACCCGGCGACCCTGACGTGACGCACGTTACGTCCGCCGTTCCCGGCGCCAGCTACTCCCGGGAGAGCGCGCGGGTGGCGCCCGCCGCGACCGTCAGGCCGAGGAGCAGGCCCGCGGCGACGATGAAGTTGGCGATCCACTGGTAGAGGCCCTTGGGCGCGAACTCCATCTCCTGGCCGAGGCTGCCGATCGGCAGGAGGAGGTCGAGCGTGTAGAAGAAGGCGTTGAAATGCGGCTTGTGGCCTTCGTCCAGGACGTCCGGCCGGTGGATCGAGAAGACGATCGTCCCGAAGGCGAGCAGGCCGATCAGCCAGCTCGCGGCGCGGAACGGGCGGTAGCCGTAGCCGACCAGCCCGTCCTGGAACCAGCCGACGATCTTGCGGGGGACGCCCTGAGTCCTGCGCCGGTCCCGCGCCTTGGCGAGCAGGACGGAGCGGCCGTCGGCGTCCAGGCCGAGGGAGCGGTAGGTCTGCGCGAGCCGCTCGTAGGGCTGCGGGGCGTAGCCGTCGGTGTCGCGGCGCAGCCACGCCAGGCGCTCGCGGGCGGTGAGCGGCGGTTCGAGGGTCTCGTACTGGAGGCCGTCGAGCTGGAGGCGCTCCGGCCACGACGCGGCGTCGTCGCGCAGCAGGTTGATGCGCGCGTAGGACAGGTCCGCGGTCCCCTTGATCGGCTCGGCGGTGCGCATCAGCAGCTCCTCGGCCTGGAGGCGCTGCAGGCCGAGCGCCGTCCCCTCGTCGTGGAGCAGGCGGGCGTCGCGCAGGCTGAGCTGCCCGGTGACGCGGGCTCCGGAGAAGCTGACGGCGCCGACGGCGGTGAACCCGTCCGAGCAGTAGACGTCGGTCTCGACGGACAGGTCGTCGGCGTTCAGGGCGGTCCGCTTGGGGGCGGCCAGGCGGGCGCCGACGAACGACAGGTATCCGCCGACGCGGGCGCCGCGCAGCCGGACCTCCCCCTCGGCGCTGAACCCGCCGTCGCAGAACACGTTCGCGGCCACGTCCAGGCGGCTGGCGTACAGGGCGGCGCCGGACGGGTTGTACAGCCGCGCGCCCCGGAAGATCAGCTGGCCGCCGACGCGGGACCCCGGCAGCCGGACCTCGCCGTTGGCGGTGAACCCCTGGTCGCAGTAGACGTTCGCCTCGACCGACAGGCGGTCGGCGAGCATCGCGTCCCCGCCGGGGTTGGACAGGTGCACGCCCGACATGTTGAGGATGCCGGTGATGTTCGCGCCGTCCAGCCACAGGCCGCCGTTGATGCGGCTGCCCTCCAGCCACAGGTGGCCGTCCACCCGCGTGCCGGAGGCGATCAGGCCGGGCAGCCGGCAGCGCATCAGGTGGACGCTGTTCATGCTCGCCCAGTACAGGTGCGGCGCCTCGTCGAAGTCGCAGCCGGTGAGCGCCAGCGGGACGTGGACCTCGGCGTGGCCGAGGTTCAGCGAGCCGGTGATGCGGGCGCCGCCGAGCCGCACGGCGGCGACCTGGCCGGGCTCGGCCTCCACCGCGCCGACGAGCAGCGCGACGAGGACCTCCGCCCTGACCATCCGGTCACGTCCCCAGCGGTCGGAGCGCGTGATGTCGTCCATCGCCTGGTCGCCGGACGACAGGTCGACGGATTCGCCCTTGGGGAACGCCTCCCACAGGCGGCGCTCCACGGGCGTGAGGTCCTCGATGTTCATCGGCAGGCTCCGGGGGTGCTGATGGCTCGTGATGGGCCATGGTGCCGTACGCTTCAGGATCGTAAGCAAAAGCGCAGATCAGTGAGGGGGCGACCGTGGCGCGTGTCGTCGTGGACGTCATGCTCAAGCCGGAGATCCTCGACCCGCAGGGGCAGGCGATCGCCCGCAAGCTGCCGCAGATGGGGTTCGACGGGGTCGTGGCCGTCCGGCAGGGCAAGCGGTTCGAGGTGGAACTGGAGGGGGACGCCGACGAGGCGGCCCTGGAGAAGGTCGGCAAGATCGCCGAGACGCTGCTGGCGAACCCGGTCATCGAGAACTACGAGGTGCACGTTCTGTAACCGCCCGGCCGGGTGGCCGGTACCGGCCCTCCGCCCGAGTCGGCGGTAGAACACCGCTCGGTTTCCGGCTGTGACATGGCCCGTTCCAAATGCCGGGCCCGCGACTGTGGCGGTTACGGAAGATTTTTCCGGGGAAGTGTTAGCTGCGTTGAGTCGTCGAGCACGCTCCGGGACCGGGGGCACGGTCGGGACGCCCGGAGCATGACACGAGGTGTCCGGGTGGATATGAGGTTCTCGCTCGCGCTGCCGCGCGACGCGCTGAGCATCCCGGTGGTCCGGCGGGTGACGGGCGAGGCCCTGCGGGGGCTCGGCGTCTCCGAGGACTGCGTCGACGACCTGCTGGTCGCGATATCCGAGGCGTGCACGAACGTCATCGAGCACGCCCGCGCGAACGGCGACTACCACGTGACCGGGCACGTGGACGACGGCACCTGCCTGCTCAAGATCATGGACTGGGGCCGCGGGCTCCGGTCCGCCCCGCCGGAGCCCGAGCCGCTGAGCGAGTCGGGCCGCGGGATCACGCTCATGCGCGCGCTGGTGGACGACCTGGACATCGACTCCGCGCCCGGCCGGGGCACCGTCGTTCACCTGCGAAAGCGGCTGACCTGGAGGGACGGGGCGCTGGTACGGCGCCTCGACCGCAGCCTCATTCCCAACGCCGGGTAGATTGGGACCCGCGCGCGGGGGAATGCGACGCGCATCGGGGTTGATCGGCGGAGGAGATCCCGATCGTCTCGGCCGCACCTCATTTCGGAGGAACAGAACAGATGGACGCTGCCCGGGTTGGGATCATCACCTTCCCAGGTTCCCTTGACGACAAGGACGCCGCACGCGCGGTGCGGCTTGCCGGCGCGGAGCCCGTCGCCCTCTGGCACGGCGACCGCGACCTGCGGGGGGTCGACGCCGTCGTCCTGCCCGGCGGGTTCTCCTACGGGGACTACCTGCGCGCCGGGGCGATCGCCCGGTTCGCGCCGCTGATGTCCGAGGTCGTGGCCGCCGCGGGCGACGGCCTGCCGGTCCTCGGCATCTGCAACGGGTTCCAGGTGCTGTGCGAGTCGCACCTGCTGCCCGGCGCGCTGCTCCCGAACGCGGGGCTGCACTTCGTCTGCCGCGACCAGCGGCTGCGCGTCGAGAACGCCGACACCGCCTGGACGTCGGAGTACCACGAGGGCCAGGAACTGGTGATCCCGGTGAAGAACCGGGACGGCCGCTACACCGCCGACCGGGAGACGCTGATCGAACTGGCCGACTCCGGCCGCATCGTCGCCCGCTACCTCGACCTGAACCCGAACGGCTCCCAGGACGACATCGCCGGGATCTGCAACGAGGCCGGCAACGTGGTCGGGCTCATGCCCCATCCCGAGCACGCCGTCGAGTCGCTGACCGGGCCGTCCACCGACGGCCTCGGCTTCTTCACCTCGATCGTCAAGAGACTGGTCAACGCATGAGTGAGCAACGGCCCAACGCTTCCGGAAGGGCTATGCGAGACGAGGACGAGCCCTCGATGGAGTGGCTCGGCGAGCTCAAGTCCGACGCCGACGACCCGGAGCTCCAGCCCATCAACCCTGCTGTGACGCAGGGTTTCAAGGCCATCCTCGAAGAGGATCAGCCCTCCTCCCAGCCCGGCCCCCAGGAGCCGGCGCCCGAACCGGCCCCCGGGCCCTTCACCGGGCCCATCCCGGTGCTGAACGACGAGGAGCCCGCTCCGGGCCCCGCGGCGTCCCCGGGGATGTCCGACCAGGAGTTCGCGCGCGCCCTGGAAGAGGAGCGCTCTGGCGGCGACCCCACGTCCACCGTCGTGGACCCGCCGCTCACCGTGCCCGACCTGAGCGCCTTCGCCGCGCCGCCCACCCGCGGCACGGGCACGGGCCCGCAGCCCGCGGTCGGTCACGGCACGGGCCCGCAGCCCGCCGTGGGCCATGGCACGGGCCCGCAGCCCGCCGTGGGCCATGGCACGGGCCCCCAGCCCGCCGTAGGCCACGGCACGGGCTCTCACGCGGTCGGTCATGGCACGGGCCCGCAGCCGACCGTGCGCCCGGGCACCGGCCCGCAGCCTCTCATCGACCTGAACACGGGTCCGCTGTCGCAGGGCCCCGGCACCGGCCCGCAGCCCTCGGTAGGCCCGGGGACGGGTCCTCAGCCCGCCGTGGACACCGGTACCGGCCCGCTGCCCGCCGTCGGCCACGGCACGGGCCCGCAGCCGACCGTGCGCCCCGGCACCGGCCCGCTGCCCGCCGTCGGACGGGGCACGGGTCCCCAGCCCGCGGTCGGCCTCGGCACGGGCCCCCTGCCCGCCGTCCGCCCGGCGACGGGCCCGCTGCCCAGGGTCGGCCCGGGGACGGGTCCGCTGCCCGCGGTCGGTTCCGGTTCCGGTACCGGCCCGCAGCCCGCCGTAGGCCACGGCACGGGTCCGCAGCCCGCCCTCGGCTCCGGTACAAGCCCGCAGCCCGCCGTCGGCCACGGCACGGGCCCGCAGCCCGCCCTCGGGCGCGGTACCGGTCCGCAGCCCGCCATCGAGGCGTCCGGGCGCTACGACCAGGGCACGGACACGGTCGCCGTCGCCGCCGCGTCTCCCGAGCGTCCGCAGCCGTACGCCGAGCTCGGAATGAACGAGGAGGAGTACCAGCGCGTCCGCAACATCCTCGGACGCCGGCCCACCTCGGCCGAGCTGGCGATCTACTCGGTCATGTGGAGCGAGCACTGCTCCTACAAGAGCTCCAAGGTGCATCTGCGCCAGTTCGGCGACAAGGCCCCGAAGACGGACAAGCTCCTCGTCGGCATGGGGGAGAACGCCGGTGTCGTGGACATCGGCCAGGGCTGGGCGGTCACCTTCAAGGTGGAGTCGCACAACCACCCGTCCTACGTCGAGCCGTACCAGGGCGCCGCGACCGGCGTCGGCGGGATCGTCCGCGACATCATGTCGATGGGGGCGCGACCCATCGCCGTCATGGACTCGCTGCGCTTCGGCCCGGCCGACGCCGCCGACACCCAGCGCGTCCTGCCCGGCGTCGTCGCCGGCGTGGGCGGTTACGGCAACTCCCTCGGCCTGCCCAACATCGGCGGCGAGACGGTCTTCGACGCCTGCTACGAGCAGAACCCGCTCGTGAACGCCCTGTGCGTCGGCGTGATGAAGCACGAGGACATCAAGCGCGCGGTGGCCCCCGGCCCCGGCAACCAGGTGATCCTGTTCGGCGCCCTGACCGGCCCGGACGGCATCGGCGGCGCCTCCGTGCTCGCCTCGGCCACCTTCGACGAGGAGTCGCACCAGAAGCGGCCGTCGGTCCAGGTCGGCGACCCGTTCATGGAGAAGCTGCTCATCGAGTGCTGCCTGGAGCTGTTCCACGAGGACCTCGTGGTCGGCATCCAGGACCTCGGCGCCGCCGGGGTGTCGTGCGCGACGACGGAGCTGGCCGCGGCCGGCACCGGCGGCATGCACGTCGACCTCGACACCGTCCCGCTCCGCGACGAGACGCTCCTCCCCGAGGAGATCCTCATGAGCGAGTCGCAGGAGCGCATGATGGCGGTGGTGGAGCCCGCCAAGGTCGAGCGCTTCATGGAGATCTGCGCGCGCTGGGAGATCCCGGCCACCGTGATCGGGACGGTCACCGACACGCGCCGGCTGGTCATGACGTGGCGGGGCGAGACGATCGTCGACATCCCGCCGGTCACGGCCGCCGACGAGGGCCCGGTCTACAACCGCCCGCTGGCGCCCCCGCACGACCTCGGCGCCCTGCAGTCCGACACCCCGGGCCGGCTCACCCGCCCGTCCAACGGCGACGAGCTGCGCCGGACCGTCCTCTGGCTGGCCGGGTCCCCGAACCTCGCCGGCAAGACGTGGGTGACCTCCCAGTACGACCGGTACGTCCTGGGCAACACCGTGATGGCGATGCCCGAGAACGCCGGCGTGGTCCGCATCGACGACGAGTCGGGCCTCGGCATCGCGCTGTCCCTGGACGGCAACGGCCGCTACGCCCGGCTCGACCCGTACGCGGGCGCGCAGCTCGCGCTGTCCGAGGCGTTCCGCAACGTCGCGGCGACCGGCGCGCGGCCCCTGGCCGTCACCAACTGCCTCAACTTCGGCTCCCCGGAGGACCCGGGTGTCATGTGGCAGTTCGCGCAGGCGGTCGAGGGCCTGGCGGACGGCTGCCAGTACCTCGGCATCCCGGTGACGGGCGGCAACGTCAGCTTCTACAACCAGACGGGCAGCACCCCGATCAACCCGACCCCGGTCATCGGCGTCCTCGGCGTCCACGACGACGTGCGCCGCCGGGTGAACATGTCGCTGACCACCGACGGCGCCACGATCGCCCTCCTCGGCGAGACCCGCGAGGAGTTCGGCGGCTCGGAATGGGCGCACGTCGTCTACGGCCACCTGGGCGGCCTGCCGCCGCTGGTCGACCTGAAGGCCGAGGCGGCACTGGCCTCGGTGATGGTCGCGGCCGTCCGCGAGGGCCTGGTCAACGCCGTGCACGACCTGTCCGACGGCGGCCTCTCGCAGACGCTGGTGGAGTCGTGCCTGCGCGGCGGCCTCGGCGCCCGCATCACCCTGCAGGGCGACCCGTTCGTCTCGCTGTTCAGCGAGTCGGTGGCCCGCGCCATGGTCGTCGTCCGTCCGGGCGCCGAGTCACGCCTCGTGGCCCTGTGCGAGTCGGCAGGCGTCCCGGTCAGCCAGCTCGGCGTGGCAGGCGGCGACAGCCTGCACGTGACGGGCCGCGGCCCCGAAGGCGACCAGCAGGAGCTGTTCAGCATCGGCCTCTCCGAACTCCGCGAGGCCCACGAACGGATGCTCCCCACCTACGCCGACTGACGCGACCAGCGAAGGGGCGCCCCCGGTTCGGGGGCGCCCCTTCGCATGTCACGTCCGCCCGCGCTACTCCGGGCGACGAGTGAGCGCCTGAGCCACGATGACGCGATCCCCGTTGAACGTCACCGACGGAGACCCGTGCAGCTCATAGCCCAAGTCGAGCGCCTCACTGACCCGCCGGCAGAACGTCTCATCGTCAGGCCCGGTAAGAACCCGATACCGCGGCAGCTCCCGCTTGTCACCCATATCTCGACCCTAGAGGACCGCGATCCGGCGCTGTCGCCCGTGACGACTCCCGCCATTCCGCACAGGGCGGCGAATCCTTGCGCTCCCCACGGCGGCCGCCCCTTTTTGATCTTCTGGCGCCGTCCTGCGCTTGCCGAGACCGGGTGCGGCTGGACGGTCCTTCTCCGCGAACACAAATCAGATCGGTGAGGCGGCCTCGCGGTCGCACCACCTCTACCTGTCGGGGAGAAACCTGATGAAAGCCCTGCGCACCACACTGGCCAACTGGCTCTGCGTGCTGATCCGTGTGCTCGACCCGTCCCGGAAGTTCGTCACGGAACCGTCCCGCACGCTCGTCGTTCACACGACCTGCAAGGACGCGGCTCGGATCGAGAAGGTCGCTCTGGAGTGGGCGCAAGCCTGCTTCGGAGAGGCCGGCACGTACACGATCGTGCCCGGTTACACGGTCACGCCGGACGTGTACATGCACGAGTTCACCGGGAAGTTCACGGCCAAGGTGACCGTGCTGGAAGGCTGATCCGACGACCTGAGGCCCGACGCGTCGCCGCGTCGAGCCCCCACCGCAGCGGCCCTCCCTTCACCGGGAGGGCCGCCCACCTCTCCGCAAGGGACGCGCATCGTTACGAGCGCCCCGGCGCGGGTCCAGGGGGGTGTCAGGCGGTCACCGGTGGCAGACGGCTTCCAAAGTGACGCCGTCCGGGCCTTCCCAGAACACGGCGTAGTAGGTGGGGCCGTACTGGGGGAACTCCTGGGGCTCGTAGAGCACGTTCGCGCCCCGCTTGACCGCCCACTCATGCAGGCGATCCACCTCCTCTCGGGTCTTCACCATGAAAGCGAGGTGCTGGAGACCTGGACGGTGGCGCGAGTAGTCGCCGTCCTCCAGGGCCGGATAGAAGAACAGGTACGTGCCTGGCTTGCCGCCCGCCGGACGGTAGGAGAACTCCTCGTCGGCAGCGAAGAAGATTTCGAAACCGACCAGGGGCATGAACTCGTCGTAGTACGTCCTGGCTTGACCAAGGTCCCGGACATTCACGCCAATGTGTCCTAGGGGCATCTGGCGATCATAAGCCGACCATCCGGTCGCCGCCGGTATGGGGCCGGGATCCACCTGGCGCCACGAGGCATGGTCACCCGCCGGTTACGCAGACCGGCAGGGGACCAACCGACGTGGGACGAGTTGGACGACGAAGACTAGGGGCCCCGAACCCATCGGGCCCAGTGGAAGGATGGTCACCGCGGCGCTGGTCGGCTCGGATGGGGCAGTGGCGGAGGGTCTTATTCAAAGTGTGTGAATCCTAGGTCCTCACAGACCTGTCCGACCGGGGCGTGCTGTTCGGGCTGGGCGGGTCGGTCTACGACTGGAATGACCCGTTCGACGGGCTGTTCCTGCAGACCTGGCGATGGTCGCCGAGTTCGAGGCCAACCTCGGTCACCTACGCACCCGCGAGGGCATGGCACTGGCCTGGATACAGCCGGGGAGAAAAACGATCGCTTCACCGATGTCGGCGTGAAACGGTTGCCCCATGCCTCAACCGATCTTGCGCACCGAGCGTCTGCTGCTGGTGCCGCTGGCCGATCGGCATCTCGACCTGGAGGTCCACCTGGACTCCGACCTCGAGGTGCTGCGTTATCTCGACGCGAGGACGCCGACCAGGGACGAGGTGGTCGCAACTCATCAGCGGCGGATCGCCGTGGCAGGCAAGGTGGACGGGTTGGGCTTCTGGATGGCCCACCTCTCCGATGGAGGGGAGGAAGGTGAGTTCGTCGGGCTCATGATGCTGCCGCCTGCGCATGGTCCCGATCAGCCCGACGATCCCACGGTCTGCGATCTGGGGTACCGGCTCGTCCGCCGGTACTGGCGGCAGGGCCTGGCCAGTGAAGCGTCCCGCGCCCTTCTGCGGCACGCCTTCGACACGGTCGGGCAGAGCCGTGTGATCGCGCAGACCATGGCCGCCAATGCCGGATCCATAGGAGTGATGCGGGCCATCGGCATGCGGTACGTGCGCACGTACTACCCGCAGTTCGACGATCCGCTGCCGGACGCGCACCTCGGCGAGGTCGAGTATGAGATGACCCGCACCATGTGGGAGGAGATGCGCTGAGGCGGCGGCACCCGGCCTCGGATTCCGCTCCGGCACGAAACGAAGACTTCCGCGCCCCTGATGGGCCGGGATCTCGGCTCGGCCCAGGGGGCTGTCCGGCAGATCTCGTTCCGATGCTCGTCAACCCCCGTTCAGCGCGGCGGGCAGGTCATCGGCCGCGGTTGCCCGGGGTGTAGCGGGCCCACTTGCCACCGGCGATCGAGGCCCAGTGGTCGGTGGTGCCCGGGTGCAGGCCGAGGAGTTTGCCGATCACGGGCGGTGGGAGCTGGCGGGCGTATTCGAGCAGGGCGCTGTTGCGGTCGGGGCGGGGGTCGACGCCTATCGCGGTGAGGCGGCGGGCCAGGCTCGTGTGGTGAAGGGGTCTGTCTGGCTTCTTGCCGGGAAACAGCCATGGGGCCTGGTGGAGTTGGCCGGCGATGCCGCTGGGCGGCCGGAGGGGAAGCTGGTTGATCAGGTGATCTAGTGGCGGGAGTAGGTCGAGGTCGGTCTGACCGAGGCGCAGTTGGGTCCGCCCGTCCGGAGTGTGGAGCAGGTGCTTGCGGTGAGGGTGACGATCCGGGTGACGGGCTGGGCGTAGAGCAGCACCAGGCATGCGGCGACGCGATCGGCGGTGTTGAGGGTGTCGTCGGTGAGTATGCGGCGGGCCAGGTCCCAGCGGACGTCAGCGGGGGTGAACCGGCTCGGCTCGTTGCGCGTTGGTGTGGGGATGGCGTCCCCTTATTAGAAGACCGAGACGTGGACGTGGTCGTAGTGGTTGGCGGTTACGCCGCCTCGGTTCTCCATGGCGCGCCAGCCGGGGCTGCGGAGGTCGTAGATGCGTTGGCGCCAGATGATGTACTTGATGCCGAGGGCGCTCGCGTGGGCGATGGCGTAGGCGGCGGTGCGGTCGCCCAGGGACTGGGCGCTGCCGGAGGCCATGACGCCGCCCGTGGTCACCATGAAGTCGCAGGCGTGGCCGGTGCCGTGGTCCTGCGGGTCGCCGGTCTGCCGGACGCAGCCGATCGTGGGGAAGGGGCCCGTCTCCAGGTCGAGGGTGTTCTTCACCTTGAGCATGCGCGGGGTGACGCCGCCCATGCCGACGCTCGGGGACTCGGGCTTGTACTTCTTGACCAGGGACTGGATCTGCGACTTGCGCCGCCTCAGGTCCTTGATCTCCTTGTTCAGCTCCGTCATCTTCTGCTGGGCCTGCCTGCGGGCCGCCAGCTGGTCGTTGACGAGCTTCTGGATCTGGGCGACCTTGCCCGCCTTGTTCTGGGCGAGGTGGCTGACCAAGGTGGCGTTGCTGAGCAGGTCGGAGGGGTTCGCGTCGGCCAGGAAGGTGACCGTGGGGTCCTCGCCGTTGGTCATGTACTGGGACGCGGCGAGCTGGGCGACGACGCCGCGGGCCTCCCGGAGGTCGCGCTGCAGGTCGTTGGACCTGTCCAGCGCCCTCTTCGCGGCGAACTCGGCGTCCTTCAGCTTGGCGAGGTCGCCGCCGTACTCCTTGTCGAGCTGCTCGATCTGGCGGTTCAGCTTCGCGAACTTGCCGCTGTCGCCCGGGTCGAGGGGCAGGGACGCCGGCGCGGCCGCGGACGGGGTGGCGGCGGCGACCAGGGGCACCGCGGCGGCGAGGGCCACGAGAGCCGCGGTGGCGTGGCGCCGGCGACGGCGGCTGCCGGCGTTCCGAGGGGTGGAGGCGGGGGTCTCCACGTGTTCTCCTCTCGTCATGGCCGAAGGTCAATGAACGTTAAAGAGCCGTCTGCCTCGCCAAGGGTAAACCCCTGCGGTCATGGGACGGGGCGTAGGTGCGAGATGCCCGGCTCCCTTGCTGGGAGCCGGGCCATCTTACGTGACGGGACTCACAGCTTGCCCTTCCACAGGAGCCTGTTGGGCTGCGAACGCAGTCCCTTGAGGCCGTGGGTGGAATTGTCGTTCAGCACCTTCTGCACCGTCGGGAAGGTGGCCTTCGGGTGGGTCGACAGGTAGAGGGCGGCGACACCGCTGACGTAGGGGGCGGCCATGGACGTTCCGCTGAGCGCCTTGCGGCCGCCGCCGGGCCACGTCGAGTAGATGCCGTAGCCGGGGGCGTTGATGTCGACGCACTTGCCCCAGTTGGAGAACGAGGCGCGCGTGTCGCTCTTGGTGGTCGCGCCGACCGCCATGACCCAGCCCGCGCCGGCCGGCGAGACCTTGCAGGCGTCGGCGTTGGAGTTGCCGGCGGCGACGGAGGTGAACACGCCGGACTTGGACAGGTTCATCACGGCGGTGTTCACCGCCGTGGACTTGGGGCCGCCGAGGGACATGTTCGCCACGGCCGGCTTGACGGCGTTGGCGCGCAGCCAGTTGGCGGCCTCGACGATGTCCGACATCGAGCCCTCGCCGTTGCAGTCGAGGACGCGCACGGCCCGCAGTTTCACGGACTTGGCGGCGCCGTAGGTCTTGGAGCCGATGATGCCCGCGACGTGGGTGCCGTGGCCGTTGCAGTCACGTCCGTCGCCGTTGAACCCGCTCGCCGCCCACGCGATCGAGGCGCGGCCGCCGAACTCCTTGTGCTTGACGTCCAGGCCGGTGTCGATGATGTAGGCGTTCACGCCCTTGCCGGACGACTTGTAGGTGTAGGTCTTGGACAGCTTCGCCGACCGCTGGTCGATGCGGTCGAGCCCCCAGGGCAGAGGTGCGCGCTGCGTCGTGGTGGCCTTGACGATCTGGTCCTGCTCGATCGCGGCGACGCGGCCGTCGCGGCGCAGCTTGTTCAGCTGGTCGCCGCTCAGCCGCGCGGCGAAGCCGTTCAGGACGCCGTCGAAGCGCCGGACGCCCGTCGCCTTGACCTTCTTGGCGGCGGCGTCGGTGGACGCGCCGGTCTTCAGCGTGACGATGTACCGGCCGGGCACCGGGGTGCCTTCCGCCGCCGTCACCTTCACCAGGGACGACGAGTCGTCGGCGAGCACCGGGAACGCCGCGGCGGCGCCGAGGCATGCCGCGACCGAGCCGACGAGCAGCAGCCTTCGGTGGACGGTCCGCAAGGCGTCTCCTTCTGCCGGGGAGCGCGCGGAGGCGTCCCGCTCATGATCGATGGTTTCGATCGAGGGGAAACCCTAGCGGAACTGTCCTGATATGAGACGACAAAATGGACGCCTTGCCGGAATTGGCACAAGCAGGTCAGGTCCGGTTGAGCCGTCCTCCGTAGCCGAGGCTCGTGCCCGGCCTCGTCCAGGTGTACTGGAGCGTCCCGTCCGGCTGCCGGGTGACCTGGACCACCCCGGACGTGCACGGCTTGCCGATCTCCAAATTCATCTTCAGCGCGCTCTCGGTGCCCCGCGCGAGCCGGAGGGTGCCGTTGCAGTTCTCCCGCGGGTACAGGGCACGCCCGGTCGTCCCGCCGGTCTGGAACGTGATCTCCACCGGGAAGGACGCGTTGCGGCCCGTGTTGACCACCGTCCCCTTCCACGTCCCCGCGAACGAGGCCGGGATCGTGGTGACCGGGCGGTTGTCGGACGTGTTGGTGCTGTCGGGCGGCGACCCGTCGTCGTCGGCTTTCAACTGCGGCCACAGGACCAGGGCGATGATGGCGATGCCGACGCTGACGCCGATGGCCAGCGACAGCGCCAGGCCGAGGACGTGGTTGCCGGGGCGCCGCATCTTCGCGAGGGCCGCGAAGGGCGAGGTGCGGTTCGGGGAGCGGTGCCCGCCGCCGCCCTCGCGCCCCTGCCCCAGCCCCGGGATGAGGGGGTTCGGGGCGGTGGGGTCCGGCGGGGCGGGCATGTCGACGGCGTCGAACGTGGCCGTCCGGTCGGTCCCGACGGCGTCGAACCTGGCGGTCTGCTCGGCCTGGTCGCGCCCGCCCGCGTGGGCGTGCTGCTCGGACCGGTTCGGGCCGACCGCGTTGAAGGTCGCGGTCGCCTCGAACGCGGTGGGGTCCAGGTCGGCGGGCGGCGGTTCGGGCTCCGGACGCGCGCGTCGGGAGCGCGAGAGCTTCTCGAGCAGCGGCACGGAAGGCGACGCGGAGTCCGCGGCTGGACCCGGGGGCGGGCCCGGAGGCGTGGCGGGGCCCGGCGTGAACCAGGCCGGGGCGGCGGCTCCCATGGGGCTCCCCGGGGCGTCCGCGGGGGAACGCGGCGGCGGCGTGACCCGCGGCAGGGTGTGGCGGACCATCACGCCCGTCGCGAGGGCGCGGCCCTCCTCGACCATCGAGGCCGGCAGGCGCTCGGCGAGGGCGCTGCCCCTGCCCAGCAGCTGTTCGAGGATCGTCCTGGCCATCGGACGCTCGGCCGGGTCCTTGGCCAGGGCGGCCGTCACCACCTCGCGCAAAGAGTCGGGCATTTCCGACAGATCGGCCTCGTCGTAGACGATCCGCTGCATCACCTCGGACGGCGAGCCCTCGCCGAACGGCGGCTTGCCCGCGGCGGCGAACAGGACGGTCGACGCCCAGGCGAACACGTCGGCGGCCGGGCCGATGCCCATGCCGCTCAACTGCTCGGGTGACTTGTAGGCGGGGTCCTCGGTCATGTGCCCGCGGAACGCCACGTTCACGGCCTCCATCGCGTGGGCGATGGCGAAATCGCTCATCCGGGGACCGTCCCGGCCGAGAAGTACGTTCCCGGGTTTCAGACCGTGGTGGACGGCGCCCGCGCGATGGACGGCGGCCAGGGCGATCGCCATTCCGATCGCCACGCGCTCCACGACGACGACGCCGCGCACGCCCTCCTCGTCCACGAGCTGCTGGAGGGACGGCCCGTCCACCCACTCGCTCACCACGTAGGGACGGTCGCCCTCGACGTCGGCGTGCAGGATCGCCGCCGTGCAGAAGCCGGAGACCTTCCGGGCCGGGGTGAACGCGTCGGCGAACCGCGACCGCGCGACCGGCTCGCCGCTCAACCGCACGTGCAGGACCTTCACGGCGACGGGGCGCCCGGAGGGGTCCCCGCCGAGGAAGACGGCGCCCTGCTCGCCCACGCCGAGCCGTCCCGTGATCTCGAACGAACCGAGCCGTGTCGGGTCGCCCGGCTGCAGGGGCAGCGCCTCGGGCATCTGACGAACCTCCGTCTCTTCCGGGGACGGCGTCCCCGGCCTCCCCGTTCCCTGCACCCCCATGCCTGGCACCGGGGTCCTTTCTACCGCCTGCGCGGTACCGAGGCCGACCCGGTAGCGTCGTGCGCGATGCCGCGAACACCGCTTTCCCCCACCGTCCTGAACGAGCAGCGCGCCGCGCTCGGGATGGCGCCCTACACCGGCGCGGACGAGCCCGCCGCGCTGCGCCGCGCGGCTCTGGACACGGTCCTCGCCGGCATCGAGGCGGGAGGGGCCGAAGCGAGCCGTCCGGTGGTCAGGGGAGCGGTGCGGTACCTGCTCGACCGGCTGGCCGAGCTCGCCCCGGGCCGTTCGGTGGAGGTCCGGGTCCCTCCGCACGCCGTCGTTCAGTGCATCGACGGCCCGCACCATACCCGGGGTACGCCACCGAATGTGGTGGAGATGGACGCCGCCACCTGGATCGCGCTGGCCACCGGGCGCCTCACCTGGGAAGACGCCGCGGCGAACGGACGGGTCCGGGCGAGCGGCCCGCGCGCCGACCTGACGCCCCACCTCCCGCTGCCCCTCGACTGACGGTTCCCCCCCTCGACTGACGGTTCCCCCCCCTCGACTGACGGTTCCCCCTCGACGGGACGGGAAGGCGCGCATAGCGTGCGCGGGTAACGCGCGCCCTACCGGAGGTGATCCCCGTGCTGATCGCGCACTGGACGTTCGACGCCGGCACCGTGGACGGCCGCCGCGCCGCCGACACCGCCGGAGCCGGCCCCGCCGCCGAACTGGCGGAGACCGCCCGGATCGTCCCCGGCCGGGACGGGGAGGCGCTGTCGCTCGGCGAGAACGACCGCGCCTTGATCCCCGCGGCGCCGCAACTCGTCCTGAGCCAGATCTTCGGGTTCAGCCTGGCCTTGTTCGTCCGGGTCGACGAGGGACCCACCGGCGAGTGGCGCAGCCTCCTCTACAAGCCCGTCGCCGAGAACGACGCGCGCGGCCTCGGCCTGTGGCTCTACCCGGACGCGATGAGGCTGCGCGTCCAGGTGTTCACCGTCAAGGGCCCCGACTACATCGACAGCCGGGCCAGGCTGACCGTGGGCGAATGGACGCACATCGCCTTCGTCGTGGACACCCGGGGCATGGCCCTCCACATCGACGGCGAGCAGGACTCCGCCGTCCCGCTGGAACACCCCGTCGTCACCCCGGCCGGGCCCATCTACCTGGGCAGGGAGCCTGCCAAGCCCGGCTTCGGCGGCCTCATCGACGATCTGCGCGTGTACGCCTCGGCGCTCGGGCAGGAGGCCGTCCGTGCCCTGGCCGACCAGCCAGGCGGCTAGATCGGGCGGCTGGGCCGGGCTACCGGGGAGTCGCCCGGGCGAAGGGGAACTCGCGTTCGACGCAGTTCCGCCGCGACAGGTCGTCGGGGTACCGGGCCGCGTCCCCGCACTGGGCCGCTTTGCTCAGCAGCCACAGAAGCGTCCCGGACCCGATCAGGAGGGCCGCCGCGGAGCAGACCACCCCCACGAGGGCGGGACGCCGGTCGGGGTCGCGGCGCACGAGGGAGACCGTCCCGAGGACGAGGCCCACGAGCGCCGGGATCATTCCCGCGAAGCACGCCGCGAGCCCGGCCAGCCCGACGATGCCGAGCAGCCGGGAGGCCCGCGCCAGGGTGCTCCGCCGCAGCGGCGACGGGGGCGAGTGGGTGCGGTACCCGGGCATGGTCATGCGCTCCTCCACGTGTCGTCCCCCAGATTCCCCCGCACCCCGTGTCGCCCTTGGTTTCGGGGAGTAAAGGTCGGTTAAGGAGATCCCACCGATCGGAGCAGGTGAACCGGGCATCTAGACTGGCGAACGTGCCTCTCCGTGACGGACGTCTGAGCCACGACATCGACCCCTCCGACCGTGCTCCGCAGGATGCCTGCGGGGTCTTCGGCGTCTGGGTTCCCGCCGAGGAGGCGGCCCGGGCCGAAGTGAGCAAGCTCACGTACTACGGGCTGTACGCGCTCCAGCACCGCGGGCAAGAGTCGGCGGGCATCGCCGTCAGCGACGGCTCGCGCATCGTCGTGTTCAAGGACATGGGCCTCGTCGCCCAGGTCTTCGACGAGTCGGTGCTGAACACCCTGCGCGGCCACATCGCCGTCGGCCACTGCCGCTACTCCACGACCGGCTCGCCCACGTGGGAGAACGCGCAGCCCACGTTCCGGTCCACCGACGACGGCGGGCTGGCGCTCGTCCACAACGGCAACCTGATCAACACGCCGGAGCTGGCCGCGCGGCTGGACCCCGGCGAGCTGACCGCCACGACCGACACCGAGGTCCTGACCGCCCTGCTCGCCGCGCGCGGCCAGGGCGGCGCGCTGGAGGCGGCCCGGGAGATCCTCCCGGCGACGCGCGGCGCGTTCTCCCTGGTCTTCATGGACGAGGGGACGCTCTACGCCGCCCGCGACCCCGAGGGCATCCGGCCGCTCGTGCTCGGCTCCTTGGAGGACCGCGGCTGGGTGGTCGCCTCGGAGACGGCCGGGCTCGACATCGTCGGCGCCCGGTTCGTCCGGGAGGTCGAGCCGGGCGAGCTGCTCGCGCTCGACGGCGAGGGCGTGCGGTCCGAGAGGTTCGCCGAGGCGCGCCCGAAGGGCTGCCTGTTCGAGTACGTGTACCTGGCGCGGCCCGACACGACGATCGCCGGGCGCAGCGTCCAGGCCACCCGCGTCGAGGTCGGGCGGCGGCTGGCCCGCGAGCACCCCGTCGAGGCCGACATGGTCATCCCGACGCCCGAGTCGGGCACGCCGGCCGCGATCGGCTACGCCGAGGCGTCCGGCATCCCCTACGGCCAGGGCCTGGTGAAGAACTCCTACGTCGGCCGGACGTTCATCCAGCCGTCCCAGACGATCCGCCAGCTCGGCATCCGGCTGAAGCTGAACCCGCTGCGGGAGGCGATCGAGGGCCGGCGGCTGGTCGTGGTGGACGACTCGATCGTGCGCGGCAACACCCAGCGCGCCATCGTGTCGATGCTGCGGGACGCGGGCGCCGCCGAGGTGCACGTGCGCATCTCCAGCCCGCCCGTCGCCTGGCCCTGCTTCTACGGCATCGACTTCGCGACCCGGGCCGAGCTGATCGCCGGGAACCTGTCGGTGGAGGAGATCCGCGACTCCATCGGCGCCGACTCGCTCGGCTACGTCTCCCTGGAGGAGCTGATCTCCGCCTCGCACATCGCCAAGGACAGGCTGTGCCGGGCGTGCTTCGACGGCCAGTACCCCATTCCGGTGGAGCAGGACGCCCGCGGCAAGCACCTGCTGGAGGCCACCCGATGACGGACCGCCCGACGACCTCCTACGAGGCCGCAGGCGTCGACATCGCGGCGGGCGAGCGCGCCGTGGAGCTGATGAAGTCGCGGGTGGCCCGTGCGCGGCGGCCCGAGGTCGTCGACGACGTCAGCGGGTTCGCGGGGCTCTTCGACGCCTCGGCCCTGCTGCGCTACAAGAGGCCCTTGCTCGCGACGTCCACGGACGGCGTCGGTACCAAGGTCGACCTGGCGCGTCGTCTCGGCGTCTACGACACGATCGGGCACGACCTGGTCGGCATGGTCATCGACGACCTCGCCGTCTGCGGCGCCGAACCGCTGTTCATGACCGACTACATCGCCTGCGGCAAGGTCGTCCCGGAGCGCATCGCCGACATCGTCGGCGGGATCGCGGACGCGTGCGCCCTGGCCGGTTGCGCTCTCGTGGGCGGCGAGACCGCCGAGCACCCGGGCCTGCTGGAGGCCGACGAGTTCGACGTGGCGGGCGCCGGGACGGGCGTCGTCGAGGCCGACCGGGTCCTGGGGCCGGAACGCGTGAAGGCGGGCGACGTCGTGGTCGCCATGGCGTCGTCCGGCATCCACTCGAACGGTTATTCGCTCGTCCGGCACATCCTGGCGACGACGGATCTGACGCTGGAGACCCGGCCGGCCGAACTCGACCGTCCGCTGGGTGAGGAGCTCCTCACCCCGACGCGCATCTACGCCAGGGACTGCCTGGCCCTGGCCGAGACCGGCGGAGTGCGGGCGTTCGCGCACATCACGGGCGGCGGGCTGGCGGCGAACCTGGCCCGGTCCCTTCCGCCGGGGGTGGACGCCGCGCTGGACCGCTCGTCCTGGGAGGTCCCGGCCGTCTTCCGCCTGCTCCAGGCGCACGGTGACGTGCCGCAGGCCGAAATGGACAAGACGTTCAACCTCGGCGTGGGCATGGCCGCGATCGTCGCCCCGGACCGCGCCGACGAGGCGCTCCGCCTGCTGGCCTCCCGCGGCGTCCCGTCCTGGCCCCTCGGCGAGATCACCGAGGGCACCGGCCATGCGACCCTCCGCTGACCGGCCGGCCCCGCCCGACCTCGCGGACGGGCTGAACGTGACGCTGAGCGCCTCTTCGACCTCTCAGGCCAAGAAGGGCATGCCGGACACGGGACGTGGCCCGTGGGGTCGCTCAGCGTGAGCGGCGGCCCGCGGGCGTGCTCCGGCTCATGACAAACGCCACCGCCCGGCGGTGCGGGCGGTGGCGTGCTGTCTGCCGGTCAACCGGAGGTGCCGTCCTTGCGGGGCTCCGTGCCGTAGTCGTCGGCGTAGTCGGCGTACTTCTCGACGAGCTCGTCGTAGGAGTCTTCGCCGGAGTCGCTGACTCCTAGTTCGTCCTTAAGGCGGTCGAGGTCCGTGTTGCCGGTGCTGTACTTGAGCTGCCGGGCAACCTTCACCTGCTTGGCCTTGGCTCGGCCGCGACCCATTGGCTCGACCCCCTCGATGGTCAGGGCTTTCGTGGGCCCATCAACGCGCGCGTGTACCACACGAACCGGTGCCTGATGAGCCATGCGTCAGTCACGAGTACAACCGTACCCGTTTTGCGCCTGGCTCGGTACATCGACGGTACGTGGCGGCGCCCCTGTTGCTGATGACAACAGTGTATCCGGTGGTCACGTCAACGTGCGAAGGCCACCGTGGGACGGTCGTACGCCGCCCCGCGGCGGCCCTCACAACGGTTTTGCAACGGTCTAAACAGGTCTAGGAATCCCACCCCCCGGCCGCGCCCTCCGGGAGCTCAGAGGAGGATGCCGCGCAGCCTGCCGACCTCCGACATCCGGCGCTCGGCGAGGCGGTCGGCGGCCACCGCCGGCGGGACCCCCTCGTCGGAGGCCAAGGCGAAGATCTTCCGGGTGGTGTCGTAGATGCCCGCGGCGCGGGCCTTGGCGCGGTCGAAGTTGAAGCCCTCGATCTCGTCCGCGACCTGGATCACGCCGCCGGAGTTCACCACGTAGTCGGGCGCGTACAGGACGCCGCGGTCGGCGAGGCGCTTCTCCACGCCCGGGTGGGCGAGCTGGTTGTTGGCGGCGCCGCAGACGACCTTGGCGGCCAGCACGGGCACGGTGTCGTCGTCGAGGGAGCCGCCCAGCGCGCAGGGCGCGTACACGTCGAGTTCCGTGCGGACCATGGCGCCGGCGTCGGCGACCACCTCCACCTCGGGGTGCAGCGCCCGGACGCGGTCGACGGCGGTCTCGTCCACGTCGCAGATCACGACGTCCGCGCCGTCCTCGCGCAGGTGCTCGACCAGGCGGTGGCCCACCTTCCCGACGCCCTCCACCCCGACCCGCCTGCCGCGCAGCGTCGGCCGGCCCCACACCGTCTCGGCCGCGGCCCGCATGCCCTGGAACACGCCGAACGCCGTGAGGATGGACGAGTCGCCGGCGCCGCCGTGCGCGACCGTCCGCCCGGTGACGAAGCGGCACTCGCGCGCGACGATGTCCATGTCCTCGCTGAAGGTGCCCACGTCGCACGCCGTGTAGTACCGGCCGTTCAGCGACTGGACGAACCGCCCGTAGGCCCGCAGCATCGCCTCGGACTTGTCCTTGGCGGGGTCGCCGATGATGACGGCCTTGCCGCCGCCGAGGTCGAGCCCGGCCAGGGCGTTCTTGTACGCCATTCCCCGGGACAGGTTCAGCACGTCGGCGAGGGCCTCCTCCTCGGAGCCGTACGGATAGAAGCGGGTCCCTCCCAAAGACGGGCCGAGCGCGGTGGAGTAGACGGCGATGATGGCGCGCAGGCCGCTGGCCTCGTCCTGGCAGAAGACGACCTGCTCGTGTCGGGGTTCGGTGCCCTTGTGGGGCGCCCCGAAGACATTAGGCACGGTAGTGCCCTCCTCTCTGTCTCTAAGATCAGCCTAGGGCGCGCGATGGCGCCACGCCCGACCGAATCTCATGCCGCGATGCGATTCTCATGTCACGATGCGATGGTGCTTCCGTACGCGGCGTACCTACGGGTTTATGAACCGGTGACCGCCTTCCCGGAGCCCGCGCGGACCCTGTGGACGGTCTACGCCGACTCCAGGCGCCGTCCCAGGCGGATCCACGCGCTCGGGGTGGAGCACCGGGAGTCCGTGCTCAGGCTGACGGGCTCGCCGCCCGAGGTCGTCCCGGAACGGGAGAGCAGGGACGCCTACGTGCGGCGCCTGGAGGACATGATCTACGTGTGCCCGTGGGGGACGCGGCTGCGGTCCTGGCTGGCCTTCGAGCGCTTCCGGGGCGAGCAGGCGGCGGGCGTGGCGGCGGCCTTCGTCCCGCCGCCCCTGTCCGAGCGGGTGCGGAGCGACTTCGAGCAGTGGAAGAACGCCGGCCGCTCCCTGCGCCCGCACATCCTGACGAGTACCTGGCACGTTCCGCTGGACTGGTTCGTGCCGTTCGCGCGCGGTGAGCGGTGCCTGATGCTCGGCACGCCGGGGAGCGGGTACCGGCTCGCGGACGACACGGCCGAGGAGCTCACGGCCCACGGCCCGGCGACGGCGGCGCCCGCACGGACGCTGATCTACGTCACCTCGATGGAAGAGGCCCGCCGCCGGGTGGCGGCCGCGCTCCCGGTGGTGCGCGAGAACCTCGGCGAGGGGACGGAGGACGTCTACCTCCTGTCGGCGGGACGGCTGGAGACGCTCGGCCGGTGGCTCGGCGAGTTCCACCCCCGCGCGCTCGTGGAGCTCGACTACGGCGGGCTCGTCCATCTCCTCGACGACACCACGCTCCGTACCGACGAGTCGGTCGCGGAGATGACCGTGGCCCTCACCGGTATGGAGCGAGGCGAGGTCGAGCTGACCGTCGCGATGTACAAACGTCTCCTCGCCCGCTGGCGCCCCGTGCGGGCGCTGGAGGCCGCGAACTAAAACAAATTTCCCGAATCCGCGCGCGATACGACTATACGTGTCGCTAGAATCACGCAGCGTGACCCAGGCACCACCGGACATGCACACTTCCCCGCTCTCGCGGGGATGTTTGCACGCAACTACCGCCAGGAACTTGCTTGTTGCGCTGAGTGGTGGCAAGGTTACACGTTGTGATGTCATAGTGGCTCTTTCGGGCCATAGGGGACATCAGTGACCACGCGAGGATCAATCGCAGGATCGCTGTCATCGGTCCACGGAGGAGAGGCCGCAAACATGTCAGCACGTACGCCAGAGGCCGAGCCCCTGCTGACGCCGGCGGAGGTGGCGACGATGTTCCGCGTCGACCCCAAGACCGTCACGCGCTGGGCGAAGGCGGGAAAGCTCACGTCCATCCGCACGCTCGGCGGACATCGCCGGTACCGCGAGGCGGAGGTGCGGGCGCTGCTCGCGGGAATCCCGCAGCAGCGCTCGGAGTAGTCACGCCGACCGGCAGGGCTCCTGGGGAGCCCTCCGGGCGCACAGCGCAAGAGGGGGGCGGCCAGGAGGCTCTTGAACGGACCTCGCGCCCGAGTTGTGTGCGGGGACCCGCTCGGTGGTCTCCTGGCCGACACGGGACCACGGTCATCCGAGAATCGTCGGTCCCGAACGCCGAAGCCGCACTGTCCCCGGGACGGGCACCAGATCGCCCGCTCCCGGGGACAGACCGCGGCCCGGTTCCGTTCCGGGGGTTGTGTCCGGTTGTGGACGCGACCGAGTTGGATGTCCGAAACTCCGCCCATGTCAGCGCGATAACCGCAGGTAGAACGGTTACCGGTTCGTCTCCGCGCGACTAATGGCTCATCTCTTCGTGGGCCAGGCGGTCGAACAGCGCGCCCGTGCCCGGGTCGTGCCTGCCGGAGATCTGCATGATCACCACGAGCTGGTCGACCAGCAGCCGCTCCAGGTCGGGGCGGGACACGTCGCGGTTCTCCAGCCAGTCGAGGCCGGCGGTCTCCACGGTCGCCATCCAGCAGCGCAGCGTGATGCGCAGGATCGGCGGCGGAACGTCGATGTCCAGCGAGTGCAGGATCCGGTCGAGCAGCAGCCGGCGGATCCCGTCCACGATCTCGCCGGCCTCGCCCGAGCGGTCGGCCGGCCCGCCGCGCAGCAGCGCCGTGTAACCGGCCGCGTGGCTCTCCACGAAGTCGAAGTAGCGCTTCAGCGAGATCCGCAGCCGTTCGAGGGGCTTGCCCTCCGTGGGCGGTTCCAGCAGCACCGACAGGTGCTTCGCGGCGCTGCCGAGCGCCGCGATGTACAGCTCGTTCTTGCCGCCGAAGTAGTGGTAGACCAGCGCGCGGGAGGCTCCCGCCTTCGCCGCGACGTCGTCGATCGAGACGTCCTCGGGCGAGCGCGTGCTGAACAGCTGCAGCGCCGCCTCGATCAGTTCGTCCCGCCGTTCGTCCACGCTGAGTCGGCGACGGCCGCGCCCGCCGCTCGGCCGGCTGCGCGCCTTCGCACCGGCCACCGCACGATCTCCCACCTGGGCAGGGTATCCGAGCCGGGCACGGTCAGGGTGCACACCGAGCGCGCCGGTGGCGGGCCCGCCACCGGCGCGCGGCCGCTCCCCGGGGCGACTGTGATCCAGAACACCACAGGCCCGAACCACTATTGACGGATGCCCGTTACTCACTGTCGCGGCGGTATGGGGGGAAGGCGCGGCATCATGGCATCTCCTCCTGAGCGGAGGGCGGCGCGCCGAATTCCCCCCACCGGGGCGCTGCCGCGGCAGGTCCTGCAGGTTCCCCTGGACGGAGTGCCATGTCAGCCGATGAAGCAAATCCCCCGCACGACATGCTGGGAGAGGGCGCGGTGCCCCGGCCGCGCAGCGAGCCCTCTCCCGTACCGCGCGACGGGGGCCAGACGGTGCCCGCGCCGAAACCGACGATCCGCAATGTGGCCGAACGCGCCGGTGTGTCCAAATCGCTCGTCTCGCTGGTCATGCGAGGGTCACCGCACGTGAGCGAACGCCGGAGGCAGGCCGTGCTGCAGGCCGCCCGGGAGCTCGGCTACCGCCCGAACGCCGTGGCGCGCAGCCTGGTCGAGGGACGCACCCGGCTGATCGGCGCCATCGTCGCCGACCTGCACAACCCGTTCTTCGCCGAGTTCCTCGACGGGCTCCAGGAGAGCCTGCACGGCGCGGGGCTGCGGATGCTGGTCGGCAGCGGCCGCTGGGACCCGATGTTCGAGGCCGAGGCGGTCGAGGCGTTCCTGGAGATGCGGGTGGACGGGCTGGTGCTGCTCAGCGTCGTCCCCGAGTCGCTCAAGGAGGCCGCCGCCAGCGTCCCCGTGGTGGTCGTCGGCGAGCGCGACGTGGTCGGCGTCGACATCGTGGTTGACGACGACGAGCTCGGCGCGAGCCTGGCCGTCGACCATCTCGTCCAGCACGGCCACCGCCGGATCGCGCACATCGAGGGCGCGCGCTCCACCACCGCGCGCTACCGCCGCGCCGGCTACGAGAAGGCGATGCGGCGGCACGACCTGGCCGGCGAGATCGTCGTCGAGCCCGGCGACTTCACCGAGGACGGCGGCTACCGGGCCGCGCTCTCCCTGCTGCGCCGCGACGCCCGGCCGACCGCGATCTTCGCTCCCAACGACCTGGTCGCCACCGGGGCGCTGTCGGCCGCCGACGAGCTCGGCATGGGGGTCCCGGCGGACCTGTCGATCATCGGCTACGACAACACCCACCTCGCGGCGATCCGGCACATCTCACTGACCAGCGTCGACCAGCCGCGCCGCGACATGGGCCGGGTGGCCGCCGAGATGCTCACCGCGCGCATCGGCGACCCGTCGCGCGTCGCGCGGCAGAAGCTGGTCGTCCCGCACCTGGTGGTCCGCTCGACGACGGGGCCCGCTCCCGCCGTGTGAACCCGCCCGTGCGGCGCCGTAGGACGTCCCCCCGCCTTCCCCTCGCTCCCGTCGGCCCGGTCCGTGCCGTGATCCCACGTCGTGACGCCCGCCGCCCGCCGCACGCCGTCACAGCAGCGCCGCTCCGGTCGTGACGCGGTGACCCACGCCGCGGTGCTCCGTGATGCGGTGGCCTGTGATGCGGTGGCCTGTGATGCGGTGGCCTGTGCTCCTGAGGCCCGGGACGCGGTAGCGCATGACGCGGTGCGCCTGGCCGTCGTTCTGGTGGTCGGTCCGCCCATGTGACCCGCGGTCGCGGCGCCATCGTTCTTGAGGCCGTGCTCGGTTACGGCGTCGGCGCCGCCGGGGTCGGTTATGGACGGGGTGCGGGATGGTCGATCGTTTCTCGCGACCGGTGCGTGCCGGGTAAGGGGGAGGCCAAACCTGCCGCATTCGCCGGGACGGGCCCCGCGGCCAGGTGGTTAATGGGACTTCACCGTCGGCGAGCAGTCCCGGGCGGCCTCGCGAGGGCCGCCGGGCCGGACCTGCCGGCGGCCGGGAGAGGGTCCGTTCACCAGAGGGGAACAGGTCGTGCGTGATCCGGAACTGGTGTCGTGCGCGCAGCGCGCGGCGAGCGAATTGGAACGCGCGTGGTCGGAGTGGCGCCACGCCCGCGGCCTCGCCGAGCAGGTGTCGGAGTCCGTCGCCAGCTACGTGGCCCATTCGATCGACCACCCCTGGGGGCGTCCCCGCGTGGTCCTCGGCCTGGACGCCGACGAGGCGCGCGCGCTCGCGGCCCTGCTGGGCAAGGAGGACCCCCTGCGCGGCTGATTTCTCCCGACTCCGTTTGACGAACCTGCGGCGGTGTGCAGACTGTCAGGGTCGGTAACGAAGTCATCACGGAGGAAAACGGCCTTTGCGAATTCATCGAGGCGGCCCCGCGGTCGCCGGTATCGCGCTGTGCCTGGGCGCGCTCGTCGCGTGCAACGGATCCTCCGGGACGTCCGGCGGTGAGGCCGCCGGGCCGCCGACGGCCGCGGCCTCCCCCGGCGCCGAGGGCGGCAAGTCGCCCGCGTCGGCCAAGGGGGACGCGGAGTCGCTGGACGGCAAGGTGATCGTCATCGACCCCGGGCACAACGGCGGCAACGCCGACCACCCGTCGGAGATCAACCGGCAGGTGAAGATCGGCAACGGCAGCAAGGCGTGCGACACGACCGGCACCGAGACCAGGGCCGGCTACGCCGAGCACGCCTTCACCTGGGACGTGTCGAAGAGGCTCGCCGGCATCCTGAGGTCCCGGGGCGCGAAGGTCTCGCTGACCCGCGAGGACGACAAGGGCGTCGGGCCCTGCGTCACCGAGCGCGCCGCGCTCGGCAACCGGCTGAAGGCCGACGCCGCGCTGTCCGTCCACGCCGACGGGGCGGCCGCGTCCGGCCATGGCTTCCACATCATCGAGCCGCTCTCCATCGGCCGGAACGCCGAGATGGTGTCCGGTTCCGCCGAGCTCGGCGAGGCGCTGCGGAACGCCTATCACGAGGGCACCGGCATCCCGTACTCCAACTACCTCGGCAAGAAGGCGATCGACCGGCGCGACGACCTCGGCGGCCTCAACATGTCGACCGTGCCGAAGGTCTTCATCGAGTGCGGCAACATGCAGAACAAGGGCGACGCGGACAAGCTGTCCAGCGCGTCCTTCCGGCAGCGCATCGCCGAGTCCCTGGCCGAGGGCTTCCAGACCTACCTGGGCTGACCGCGAACGGCGGTCCGGGACGCGCGCCGGGTCCGCAGCGGGCAGGATGAGCGGATGCCTGATCTTCGTCGTGTGCGCGAACTGCTGCTCGGGGCCGGTTACACCGTCGCGGGAGTGCGCGAGTCGCTCGGCCCCGTCGCGGGCGGGGCGCTGGCGCGCGACGAGATCGTGCCCGCGCTGCGGGCGACGGCCGGCGGCTCGCCGGTCGAGGTGCTGACCCGGCTGTTCTGGCTCCAGGTGCCCGTCCCCGAAGACGCGATCGCCGCGGACGGGCTGGTGGCGGCGGGGCTCGCCGAGGTGTCGGGCGGGCAGGCGCGGGCGCTGCTGCGCGTCGAGCCGCTGGAGGCGGTGGACGGCGACGGGCACGCCGGTTACGCCGTGTCCGATCTGAAGGTGCGGCCCGGGGACGGGCGCGTCCCGGCGCACGACCATGTGGTGGGAACCGGCGGCGCGTCGGGGAACCTCGCCCGGCTGGTTGTCCACAGGCCTGTGGAGAACCTGCTCGATCTGGGCACGGGCTGCGGCGTCCAGGCCGTGCACGCGGCGGGGCGGTCGCCGGGCGCGCGCATCACCGCGACGGACGTGAACCCGCGGGCGCTGGAGCTGGCCGGAATGAGCTTCGCGCTGTCCGGCGTGGACGGCGCCGAACTGCTGCGCGGGTCGCTGCTGGAGCCGGTCGAGGGCCGCCGGTTCGACCTGATCGTGTCGAATCCGCCGTTCGTCGTCGCGCCGCCCGGCGACCGGCGGTTCACCTACCGCGAGTCCGGGATGGCGGGCGACGACTTCTGCCGGCGGCTCGTCGAGAGCGCCTCCCGGTACCTGAACGACGGCGGATACTGCCAGCTCCTGGCCAACTGGCTGCATGTCGAGGGGGTTCCCTGGGAGGAGCGCGTCGGCGCGTGGGTGGACGGCTGCGACGCGTGGATCGTCCAGCGCGACGTCCAGGATCCGGCGGAGTACGCCGAGTTGTGGCTGCGGGATTCCTGCGAGGCGGGCACGCCCGAGTACCGCGCCCGGTACGGGGCGTGGCTCGACGAGTTCGAGCGGCGGGACGTCACCGGGATCGGGTTCGGCTGGATCACCCTGCGGCGCAGCGAACGCCCGTCCGTCCGGATCGAGGAGCTGCGGCACGCCGTCGAGCAGCCCGTCGGCGCGTACGCGCACGAGGTGCTGGACGGCCTCGCGAAGGCGGAGGAGTTTTCCACAGCCTGTGGACAGCTACTGGCGGTGCCCGGCCTCGTCCAGGAGCAGATCGGCCCGCCCGGCGCCGAGGACCCGGAGCGGATCGTCCTGCGGCAGGCGCATCGGCTCCGCCGCGCCGCCGGCGTCGGGACGGTCGAGGCCGCCCTCGCGGGGGTCTGCGACGGCACCCTGCCCCTCGATCCGCTCCTGGACGCCATCGCCCAGCTCACGGACATGGACCCCGGCGAGGTCCGCGCGCACGCCGGCGCCGTCCTGCCGGAGCTGATCGCCGACGGCTTCTTCGCCTGACCGGGCGCGCGTCCCCGGGTCAGCCGCGGGCTTCGTCCAGGGTGCGGAAGGCGCTGCCGCGCAGGCGGCGCGACAGGCCGCGGTTGACGCGGTGCGCCCAGAGCGGACCGCCGTAGATCATGCCGGTGTAGCCCTGGACGAGGGTCGCGCCCGCCCGGACGCGTTCCCACACGTCGTCGGCCGTCTCGACCCCGCCGACGGAGACCAGCGCGAGCCGCCCGCCCGTGCGGGACCGCAGCCGGCGCAGGACCTCGAGCGACCGCTCGCGCAGCGGCGCGCCCGAAAGCCCGCCGGTCTCCTTGACCAGCGCGGGCGGGCTGAGCAGGGCGTCCCGGCCGATGGTGGTGTTGGTCGCGATGATGCCGTCGAGGCCGAGTTCGAGGGCGAGGTCGGCGACGGCGTCGACGTCGTCGTCCGCCAGGTCCGGCGCGATCTTCACCAGCAGCGGGACGCGGCGGGCGGACGAGCGGTCGGCGGCATCGCGCACGGCCGTCAGCAGCGGGCGCAGATGCTCCACGGCCTGGAGGTTCCGCAGGCCGGGCGTGTTGGGGGAGCTGACGTTGACGACGAGGTAGTCGGCGTGCGGGGCGAGCCGCTCGGTGCTCGCCACGTAGTCGGCGGCGGCCGAGACCTCCGGGACGACCTTGGTCTTGCCGATGTTGGCGCCGACGATCGTCCCCGGCGCCCGGCCGGCGAGCCGCCGCGCGGCGGCCTCCGAGCCCGCGTTGTTGAAGCCCATCCGGTTGACGACCGCCCGGTCCGGGACGAGCCGGAACAGCCGCGGGCGCGGGTTGCCGGGCTGCGGGCGGCCGGTCACCGTCCCGATCTCGACGTGGCCGAACCCGAACGCGCCGAGCGCCGCGTAGGCGACGGCGTCCTTGTCGAACCCGGCGGCGAGCCCGAGCGGGCTCGGGAAGTCCAGCCCGAACGCGCGGACGGCGAGCGCCGGGTCGCGGGGCGCGAACAGCCGCCGCAGCAGCGGCACCGCACCGGGCACCGCCTGGATCGCCCGCAGCGCGCGCAGGGTCAGGTGGTGGACGTTCTCCGCCGACACGCGGGCGATGACCAGTGAGAAAAGGAGTCGATACATCACCCGCCAGTATCTCAGCCGGGCAGCGGGAAAATCGTTTGAGGGGTCGGCGAGCCGCTGCCTACCCTGACCGCATGCTTCTCCATGCCGAGGCCACCGCCTGGTGGCCCAAGCCGCAGCGCGTCTACCGCGACCGTCCCGCCGGCGGGTCCGGCCGGGCGTGATCGGCGCCTGAGCAGCACGCTCCCGCACGGCCGGACCTGGGTGCGAACGAACCACGACACACCCAGCCGAACGGGAGAACCTCATGTCCAAGAGCCGAGGCCGCAACGGCATGCTCGGCGTGGGCGGCCAGCGCAGGAACCTGTCGCGCAGCGAGCTGCGCGGCGGGAAGGCGCCAGCAGCCGACGGCGGCGCCGGTACGGCGGCCGAGAGGAAGAAGGAGCTGCTCCGCAAGATGCGCGAGCGCACCGAGCAGCGCACCTCCGACAACGACGAGTAGCAAGAGGACCGCGCCGGCCCCCACTCGGGGACCGGCGCGGTTCATCGTCGCCGCAGGTGCGGCGGGCGTCCTGCGCCGTGCGGTGTGGATCGGGGCGCGTACGGCACGTTCCTACAGCCTCGGCGGCGACCGGTGCCAGGAGGTACCGCCAGGCCGTCCGTGCCGGGCCGGACGATCAGGTGCGCCGCCGAGCAGCGCGCAGGACGGTGGGGGCGCCGCGCCGTCGGAACCTAGTGCCGGGGCGTTGTTCTCTCCCGTGATCTCACCATGGCGGCGAAGGCCTCGATCGCGTCGATGACGGCTTCGAAGCGGAGCGAGTGGAACAGGTCGAAGGCGTGGTGCCCGCCTTTCAGCTCGGCGTAGACGACGGGGGCGGCCGAGGTCCGGCGTAGCCGGTCGGCGAAGTGCCGGGCGTCCGCCACGGGCACGAGCGTGTCCTTGTCGCCGTGTGCCAGGAAGAAGGGCGGTGAGTCCGCCGCGATGTGCGACTCCGGTGACGACTCGGGTCCCTGGCCGAAATAGGGGCCGTACCAGGTGTTCAGGCAGATGGCGGCGCTGACCGAGGTGTCGGCGTTCTCGAAGCCGGGCTGGAAGGCGGGGTCGTTCTGGGTGAGTGCGGCCAGCGCCGCCATGTGCCCGCCTGCCGAACTGCCCGCGACGAACAGCGTTGCGGGATCGGCGCCGTACTGGTGGGCGTTCTCACGCACCCAGGCGATGACCTTCTTGAGGTCGATCAGGTGGTCGGGATGCTCGGCATGGGGTCGTAGCCGGTAGTTGGCGCTGATGCACACCCAGCCGCGGCCGGCGAGCCGGTAGAGCAGCGGCAGCGACTGGCTGTTCTTGCGTCCCCCGGAGTAGCCGCCTCCGTGCAGGTGGATCATGACGGGGGCGCCTTGCGGGCGCGAGCGGTGGTGGTAGAGGTCGAGCAGGTTGCGGCGACCCGCGTCGCCGTAGGCGAGGTTGGCCACGCGCCGCACGTCCCGGCGTCGCCGGAAAAAGGGCAGGAGCAGGATGCGGGCCAGCGGGAGCCGCCGCCGCAGTCTTTCGGCGAGGTCGGCATCGATGGCGGCGCGCCATCCGGTGCCCAGCCCTTCGGCCATGGCGTGCTCGATCCTGCCCCTGTCGCCCAGCGCGCGATGGGCGACGACAGCGAGCCCGAGTGTGGTCGCGGCGGCCAGAGCGACGGCCGCCCAGCCGCCCGCCGAGTCGATGTCGCCCTGCGCGAACGCCAGCGATGTCCAGACCCCCAGCCAGTAGACGGCCACGAAGAACGGCAACTCGTTCACGGCCAGGCCGAGGAAGTAGCTCAGGCGCCCGAGGGGGCGCGACCACGGCACCGGCCGCAGCGCGAACAGCGTGCCGATCGCGGCGAGCACCACAGGGATCAGATAACCGACGGGCACCGAACCTCCAAGGACGGCAGCTTCCTGCGCTGCCTCTGAGCACGCCCTCATCCGGGACGCTCTGCGTCCCCCAGCTTCCTCGCCTCACCCGCGTCGCATCAACGACGGATCCGATAACGTCCTTGAACTCTGAGCTAAGGAATCGGGAGGCCCGCCCGTGGAGATGCGGGAGATCGAGATCTTTCTGACGCTGGCCGAGGAGCTGCACTTCAGCCGTACGGCCGAGCGGCTGGGCATCAGCCCCGCCCGCGTCAGCCAATCGATCAAAAAGCAGGAGCGGCGCATCGGCGCGCCCCTGTTCGACCGCACCACCCGAGCCGTCCGCCTCTCCCCACTCGGGGAGCAGCTGCATCAGGCGCTCAGGGACGGCCACCGGCAGATCATGCAGGGAATCGCGACTGCTCAGGCGACCGCCGAGGGCACCGCGGGGACACTGACCCTCGGCACCCTCGGCCCGTACTCCACGCAGATCAAGAACGTTCTCGACCTGTTCCTGGCCCGCCATCCCCAGGCCCGCCTCCAGCACCGCGAGATCCAGCCGGCCTCCCCCCTGGACCTGCTCCAGTCGGGGGAGTTGGACGTGGCGTACCTGTGGCTGCCGGTCCGCGAGCCCGAACTGACCGTCAGAGCGACCCCGCGCACCTCCGAAGTGCTGCTGATGGTCTCCGCCGACCACCCCTTCGCGGAACGGGGCACGATCTGCCTTGAAGATCTCGGCGACTGCACCGTGGTCGAAGGCCGGTCGATCCCCTCCTACATGGAGGAGGTCTTCAACCCCCGGCACACCCCTTCCGGCCGCCCCGTCCGCCGGGGCCCCAAGGTCACCACCTGGCAGGAGACGCTCAGCGTCGTCTCCTCAGGCCAGGCCACCGCCGCGGTCACCGCCGAGGTGGCCGACTTCTACTCCTGGCCCGGCCTGGCGTTCGTCCCGATCCGAGACGCCCCCCTCTGCCAGTGGTGCTTCGTATGGCGTACTTCAAGCGAGACTCCGCTCATTCGCGCATTCGCCAGCGCAGCCGTTGATGCCCATCAACCGGCCAAGTAGGACCCCAACGGATCGGTGGCGCCCACCACTCTTGTGAGCAAGTGCCCAGACTCGCGAACTCAGCGGCGGAATATGAGGCGGACGTCGCGGGCTGCTTCCCGCATCGTTTGCCGGGCGGCGCGGAGAGGGGCGCGTACGGTGACCCGCCACGTCGAGCGGATGCCGTGTCCTATCGGGCGCAGCACGCTTTGCCGCACCCAGCGGGCCGGGGCCACGACCAGTACCTGTACCGGGACGACGACCAGCGTTCGCCAGAGCCATCGGAGGATACGGGCGGCGAGGCGCCACGTTCCCACGGCCCCCGCGACGACCGGAGCCAGGAGGTACCGCCACACCGCCCGTGCGGGCGCGAGGATCAGGACGCGTCCCAGCCAGGCCAGGCAGCGCCCGATCAGTCGCCACGACCAGGCCACCGCCGCCGCGAAGGCGCGCCGGCCGGCGGCGAGCGCGCCGCCGAGAGCGCCGAGGACGGTGCGGGTGCCGCGGCCGAGCCACGTGAGGCCGGCCCAGAGGGCGCGGGCCAGCCAGGCGAGGCCGAGCAGCGGTGGGCGCAGGACGTAGCGCCACAGCAGTACGGCCGGCAGGACGACGAGCACACCGATCAGCAGGCCGATGCCCTTGAGGAGCAGGCCGAGGCCGTGCGCGAGGACGCCGAACAGCCAGGCGAGCCCGCGGCCGAGCGCCCGGAGCGGGCGCAGCAGGAGGAGCGCGAGCAGTCCTCCGAGGCCGCGTCCGAGCAGGGCCAGGAAACGGCCGGTCGGCGCGATGAGGACGCGGTGGACCCACCGGGCCAGCCGACCGGTCCCGCGCCCGAACCATCGCAGGAAGCCGAGGACCACGACGACGGCGAGCCAGCGCAGCGGCCGGACGAGAAGGAGGTCGAGCAGCGCGGCGACGCCCCGGCCGACGGCGGCCAGCAGCCGTCCGGTCGGCGCGAGCAGCCACCGGTACAGGGCGCGCCAGGTGCCGCGCAGCATCCGGCCGACGAGCCGGGCGAACCGGCCCGGCACCCGCTTGAGAACGCTCCAGGCCGCCCGGACGCCGCGGGCCGCCAGCACGGCCAGGTCCCAGCCGAACCGCAGCGGGATCACGACGATCAGCGCCACCACGCGGGCCGGCACGACGATCCACGCCGGCCCCGGGCCCCGATCCGGTACCGGCGTCGGGGGAGGTTGCTTCGTCAGGTCGACGGGGCCGCCCGCTGAGTCGTTTCCCGTGGTCACCGCTGCCTTCCTCGTCCGCCGCCGCAGGGATGCGGCCCCAGCATGTGACTCGGCGCGGGGGCACCCGGTTCCAGGCGGTTGAACCCGTTCCACGGGGTTCACCGTATTCCTCCTCGATCCGGGAGAGCGTCGGCTCCACCTCGATCGACGTGCGGGACCTGGAACGGAGCCGGGGCCCAGGACGACCTGGAGGACACGACATGACATTCCCCCGTTGGGCGATCCCCGCTGCGGCCGCCCTCACGGCCTCGGGACTGGTACTGAGCGGGTGCGGGCAGGAGAAGGCCGGAGGGAAGCAGAACGCCGCCGGTTCCCAGACGCAGACGAAGCCGTCGGCCGAGCCGTCCGAGTCGCCCGCCCCCGCGCCGACCGTGCTGGAGGTGGCCAGCGTCACCAAGCTCGGCAGGGTCGTCACCGACGGCGCGGGCAAGACGCTCTACCGCTTCGACAACGACACCGCCCGGCCGCCCGCGTCGACCTGCGCGGGCGCGTGCGCCAAGGCGTGGCCGCCGGTGTGGGCGGGCCAGGGGAACACCGAGGTCAAGGGCGTCCGGCAGTCGCTGGTCGGCAAGGTGAAGCGGCCGGACGGCAAGTGGCAGGTCACGCTCGGCGGGTGGCCGCTCTACCGGTTCGCCAAGGACGGCAGCCCCGGCGACACGAAGGGGCAGGGCGTGGGCGGCACCTGGTATGCCGCGGCACCGACCGGCAAGAAGGCGGCCCCGCTCAAGCAGGCGAACGGCAACCGCTGGAAGGGCTGGACGGTCGTGAAGGCCAAGCGGGACCCGAAGCTCGGCCTGATCCTGACCGACGGCAAGGGCATGACGCTCTACCGCTACGACAAGGACAAGAACAAGCCGCCGACGACCAACTGCTTCGGCTCGTGCAAGAAGGCGTGGCCGCCGGCCGTCTTCAACGGCTGGAAGCACCTCAAGCTCGAAGGCGTCTCGAAGAAGGTCGTCAACTTCATCGAGCGCAAGGACGACGGCAAGTGCCAGCTCACGATCGATGGCTGGCCCATGTACTACTACGAGCAGGACAAGCAGCCCGGCGACACCAAGGGCCAGGGCGTCGGCGGGGTCTGGTGGGCCACCACCCCGACCGGCAAGAAGGCCGTCGGCACCGGGTCCGGCGGCACGGGGTCCGGCGGCGGAGGCGGCGGCTACGGATCGGGCGGCGGCTACTAGAGCCGTCCACCACGCCGTACCCGCCCATCAGGCGAAGGCGCGGAGGGCGGCGCGGGCCGGTCGGGGCCCGCGCTCCCTCCGCGCCTTCTTCACGCGCTGACCAGGATCTCCCTCGCACCCGGACCGAGGCCCCTCGCAGTCCGTCCGATCACGCTCCGCATCTCGACACTCACGGGATCCGATGGTCGAATGGGGGACCAGTCCCGCCCAGGGTGCGGCCCGGCGAAGTGCCCGCAGTCCGGTGGGACCTCCGGGAGGCCCCATGGGCGAGCGAGTCGATCGAACGGAGAGCGACCAGGCGGGACATGCCCGGCCCCGGGAGAGGGCGGCCGGGCGGCGCGGTCCCGCGGAGCGGGCGCGATCGGCATGGCTCAGGGGCGCGGTGGCGCTGGCGCTGCTGGCCGGCGGGCTGACGGCCTGCGGGGGCGGCGGCGGGACGCCGAAGCTCACCTGGTACGTCAATCCCGACAACGGCGGCCAGGCGGCCCTCGCGAAGTCCTGCACGCAGGCCGCGGGCGGCCGGTACCGGATCGAGACGTCCCCGCTGCCGAGCGACGCCACGCAGCAGCGCGAACAACTGATCAGACGGCTGGCCGCCAAGGACTCCGGGCTCGACCTCATGAGCCTGGACCCGGTCTTCGTCGCGGAGGCCGCCAACGCCGGGTTCCTGCGCCCGTTCACCAAGGGCGAGGCCGCGCCGCTGACCGACGGCGTGTTCGCCCCCGCGGTGCAGAGCTCGATGTGGGAGGGCAAGCTCTACGCGGCGCCCTTCTGGGCCAACACCCAGCTGCTGTGGTACCGCAAGTCGGTGGCGAAGAAGGCGGGCATCGATCCGAACGCGCCCGACTTCACCTGGGACGAGCTCATCGACGCCGCCGTCCGGACGAACACCGCGATCGGCGTCCAGGGCAACCGGTACGAGGGCTACATGGTGTGGATCAACGCTTTGATCGCCTCGACCGGGGGACGCGTCATCAGCGACGCCGAGAAGGGCGACGACGCGCGCATCGACATCGACTCGCCGGCCGGCGGGCGGGCGGCGTCGATCATCCGGAGGCTCGCCCGGTCCTCCGCCGCGAGCCCGACGCTGTCCACCGACATCGAGGAGCAGTCCCGGGCGACGATCAACGGCGCGCGCGGCGGCTTCCTGCTCAACTGGGGCTACGTCTGGCGGGCCGAGAAGGGGGACGCCGACGCGGGCTCCATCGGCAGGGACATCGTCGGCGACCTCGGCTGGGCCCGCTACCCGCGGGTCGACCCGCGGCAGCCGAGCAGGCCGCCGTTCGGAGGCATCGAGATCGGTGTCGGCGCCTACGGCAGGCACAAGGACCTGGCCGTGGAGGCGACACGGTGCATCACCTCGCCGGCCGGCATGAAGCGGTACATGCTCGACGAGGGCAACGTCGCCGCCCGCCCGGCGATCTTCGATGATCCCGACATCCTCAAGGAGTTCCCGATGGCCCCGCTGATGCGGGACTCCATCGCCGCGGCCGCGCCCCGTCCGGCCACCCCCTACTACGCCGACCTGTCCGGCGCCGTCCAGAACCGCTGGCATCCGCCCGCGTCGGTGAATCCCGCGACGACGCCGCGCCGGTCCGCGGAGTTCGCCCGGGCCGTCCTCGGCGACCAGGCGCTGCTGTGAGGCCCGGCGCTGCTGAGAGGCAGGTACCGCTGTGAGGCAGGTACCGCTGTGAGGAAGGCTCGGAAAGGAAGGTGTCCGGATGACGTCCGCAGAAACGGCACCGAAGATCAACCGGACTGACGGTGCTCCCGCCCGCGCGGAGATCTCCGACCGCGGCCGCGCCGAGCGCAGGCTCGGGCTGCTGCTCTCGCTGCCCGCCGTGGTGGTGATGCTGCTGGTCACCGCGTACCCGCTGGTCAACGCCGTCTACGAGTCGCTGTACAGCTACCGCATCACCGCGCCCGAGGACCGGCACTTCGTCGGGCTCGGCAACTACGCGACCGCGCTGTCGGACGCCCTGTTCTGGCAGACGGTGCTCACCACCCTGGTCATCACGGTGGCGACGGTGGGGGTGGAGCTGGTCATCGGGTTCGCGCTCGCGATGGTGATGCACCGGGCCGTCTTCGGGCGGCGGACGGTGCGGACCGCGATCCTGCTGCCCTACGGGATCGTCACGGTCATCTCGGCGTTCGCGTGGAAGTACGCGTTCGACGTCCAGTCGGGGTTCGTCAACTCCTGGTTCGGGCTCGGCGACTTCGCCTGGTTCTCCGACCGCTGGGCGGCGCTGTTCGTGATCATCCTGTCGGAGATCTGGAAGACGACCCCGTTCGTGTCGCTGCTGCTGCTCGCCGGGCTGGCGCAGGTGCCGGCCGACCTCGGCGAGGCCGCGACGGTGGACGGCGCGACGGCGTGGCAGCGCCTCAGAAGGGTCACGATCCCCAACATGAAGGCCGCGATCCTCGTCGCGGTGCTGTTCCGGACGCTGGACGCGTGGCGGATCTTCGACAACGTGTTCGTCATGACGTCCGGCCAGGAGAAGACCCAGGTTCTGTCGTTCCTGACCTACCAGCAGATCATCACCCGGACCGAGCTCGGCCTCGGCAACGCGGTCGGGGTGCTGCTGTTCCTGTCGGTGGTGCTGATCGCCGCCGTGTTCATCAAGGGGTTCCGGGTGGACCTGTCCCAGGTGCGAGGTGATCGCTGATGGAGTCGGCGCGCTCGAAGTCGCTGTGGATCGTCGCCTCGCTGCTCATCCTGGTGTGGACGGCCTTCCCGGTCGTGTGGATCGTGATGCTGTCGTTCAAGCAGCCCAGCGAGGTCGGCAACGTCCAGGGCTTCTTCCCGAAGACCTGGACGTGGGACAACTACGAGACGGTCTTCAAGACCGACCTGTTCACCTCGGCGCTGATCAACTCGATCGGCATCTCGCTGATCGCCACGTTCGTCGGGGTGGTGTTCGCGACGCTGGTGGCCTACGCCATCGCGCGGCTGGAGTTCCCCGGCAAGCGGCTGATCCTGTCGTTCGCGCTCGCCATCGCGATGTTCCCCGTGGTGTCGCTGGTCGGGCCGCTGTTCGACCTGTGGCGCAACATCGGCCTGTACGACACCTGGCCGGGCCTGATCATCCCCTACATCTCGTTCGCGCTGCCGCTCGCGATCTGGACGCTGTCGGCGTTCTTCCGCGAGATCCCCTGGGAGATGGAGCAGGCCGCGCAGGTGGACGGGGCCACCACCTGGCAGGCGTTCCGCAAGGTGATCGTCCCGCTGGCGGCGCCGGGCGTGTTCACCGCCGCGATCCTGACCTTCTTCTTCTGCTGGAACGACTTCGTCTTCGGGATCTCGCTGACCTCCACCGACCGGGCCCGGCCCGTCCCGGCGGCGCTGGCGTTCTTCACCGGGGAGTCCTACTTCGAGCAGCCCACCACCGCCATCTGCGCCGCCGCCGTCGTCGTCACGGTCCCGGTCGTGGTCATCGTCCTGGCGTTCCAGCGCCGCATCGTGGCCGGGCTGACGTCCGGCGCCGTCAAAGGCTGAGGGGGAGACCATGGCCGCCATCACCATGAGGAACATCGTCAAGCGGTACGGCGACGGTTTCCCGGCCGTGAACGACGTGTCCCTGGACGTGCGGGACGGCGAGTTCATGATCCTGGTCGGGCCGTCCGGCTGCGGCAAGTCCACGCTGCTGCGGATGGTCGTCGGGCTGGAGGACATCACCTCCGGCGAGATGCTCATCGGCGACCGGGTCGTCAACAAGATCGCGCCGCGGCGGCGGAACCTGTCGATGGTGTTCCAGAACTACGCGCTCTACCCGCACCTCAGCGTGTACGAGAACATCGCCTTCCCGCTCCGCCTCGCCAAGGTCGCCGACGACGAGGTGCGGCGGCGCGTGACGGAGACCGCCGAGCTGCTGGAGCTGACCGAGCACCTGGACCGCAAGCCCGCGAACCTGTCCGGCGGGCAGCGGCAGCGGGTCGCGATGGGACGCGCGATCGTCCGGCAGGCGGACGCGTTCCTGTTCGACGAGCCGCTGTCGAACCTGGACGCCAAGCTGCGCGGGCAGATGCGCACCGAGATCTCCCGGCTCCAGCGGCGCCTCGGCGTCACCACCGTGTACGTCACGCACGACCAGACGGAGGCGATGACGCTCGGCGACCGGGTCGCGGTGCTGCGCAGGGGCGTCCTGCAGCAGGTCGGGAGCCCGCGCGAGCTGTACGAGGAGCCGGTCAACCTGTTCGTCGCCGGGTTTATCGGGTCGCCGTCGATGAACTTCCTGCCCGCCTCCGTGACACCGGCCGCGCCGGACCGCTCCGGCGACGGCGTGCTCCTGGAGACGCCGCTCGGGCGGTTCGAGCTGCGCGACGCGCGCAAGGCCGCCGCGATCGGCGACCGGTCGGTCGTGCTCGTCGGGATCCGCCCGGAGCACTTCGAGGACGCCTCGCTCGTCGGCGGGGAGAAGCAGGCGCGCGGCAGCCTCGTGCGGGTCCGGGTGGACGTGACCGAATGGCTGGGCAACGAGCAGTACGCCTACATCCCGTACGAGGCGCCCGAGGACCTCGCCGCCCGGCTGCGCGACCTGTCCCGGGAGCTCGACGGCGACCAGCTGCGGACCCAGGCGGTCGTGGCCCTGGACGCGGCCAGCGTGATCGCGCCCGGCCGCGAGGCCGAGCTGTGGATCGACACGGCGCGGGCGCACCTGTTCGACCCGGCCACCGGCGAGAACCTGACCCGCGACGAGGAGCGCGTCGCGCAGCTCGACCGGCTCGCCGAGGAGTCGCGCGCCGCCCACCGGGAGGCGCGGAGGGAGGCCCTGGGCGAGCCGTCCGCCGAAGCCGCGGGCAGGACGTCCGCGACGAAACCCTGAGCCGATGCATGTCGTCTTCACCCCGCCAGGGGAGTCGTCGGCCGGCGGGCTGGACCTGCCGTGGTCCGAGCCGCACGACTCCCGGGACGGCGAGCGGTTCGTGGAGATCGGGCGGCCGGGCCTGTCCCGGCACGCGGCTCGGTCGGTGGCCGGACCCGGCCACCGCCGCCGCATCCTCACCTCCCTCCCGTCGGAGGTTCCCAGGACCTGACAGAGGCCGGTCTTTCCCCATGACACGAACGGTTGATCTCTCTGGCACGATCGGAGGCATGTACGAGCGCTTCGCCCACGAGTACGCCACCCATGCCGAGGACAGCTCCTACAACGCCCACTACGACCGTCCCGCCGTGCTCGGCCTCGCGGGGGACGTGGCCGGCCTCACCGTCTTCGACGCCGCGTGCGGTCCCGGCCTCTACGCGCGGGAGCTGCTGGACCGCGGCGCCCGCGTCGTCGGCTGCGACGTCAGCCCCACCTTCGTCGACATGGCCCGAGAACGCACCGGAGGGCGCGCCGACCTGCGCGTCCATGACCTGTCCACGCCGGTGGCCTGGATGCCGGACGCCTCCGTCGACCTGGTGCTGCTCGCGCTGGCCCTGCACTATTTCGACGACCGGGTCGCGCTGCTGAGGGAGTTCCGCCGCATCCTGGCCCCGGGCGGCGCGCTCGTCCTCTCGACGGAGCACCCGATGGCGGGGTGGCTGCGCCTGGGCGGCTCCTACTTCCTCGAAGAGCCGGTGGAGGAGTCGCTGAGCCCCGAACGGGACTGGCCGATCCGGGCGTGGCGGCGCCCCCTGACGGCGATCTGCGCCGAGTTCCGCGCGGCCGGGTTCCTGATCGAGGAGCTCCTGGAGCCGCGTCCCGCCGCCGAGATGGCCGACCGCTACCCCGAAGACCACGCCAAGCTGGAGCAGGCTCCCGCCTTCGTGGCCTTCCGCCTGGTCCCGGCCCGCTCCTGACTCCTCGCGTCCCGTCGCACCGATGCGCGGCGGGGCGGCGGGTCAGCCGACCGGATCGTCCTGGACGTTGTAGGGGCGGCAGCCGTGATGGTCGGCGCCGGATGCGAGGCCGTCGCTGCGGACCAGGTGGTCGGTGCCGTAGCCGCGGCGCTGCTGGTAGGCCCAGTAGGCGCGGCGGGCGGGGCCCGTCCACCGCTCGAAGACCAGCACCTCGCGCACGCGGGCTCCGCCGCTGGCCTTGATCACGAGATCGCCGGGCAGCAGCGACGCCATCGGGACCCGGCGGCAGTAGGACGCCTCGAGCAGCGCCGAGTTGGGGCCGGGCTTCGGCAGCCCGAGCGCCATGGACGCATACCCCGAGCCGTCGGTCCGGTAGCCCTGGTAGCCGGCGTTCTGGTCGTAGGGCACCCGCCGGGCGCCGTGCGGATGCCAGGACCGGGCCCGGGCCAGGACGGCGTCGCGGCTGATCGTTCTGACGGGCCGCCGGGCCGTCTCGGACGGCCGGGCGCCCGCGTCCCCGGCCACCGGCGGCGTCTGCAGCGCCGCGCCCAAAGCCACCCCGGCGCTCCCGGCGACGAGCGTGCAACCGGCGACGGCGCCGAGGAGGAGCAGCCGGCGGGAGCGCGGCCGCCCGGCCCGTGACCCCGCGTGCGCGGGCTCGCTGGGCCCGAGGCCGGTGACGGGCTCGGACGGGGTCGCCGCCTCCACCGAGGACGGGGCCGAGCGCCGGGCCTCGTCCGCCACCTCCCACAGGACGGCGAGGCGGCGCGCGTCCGCGCCGCACAGGTCCGCGAGCGAGGTGACGGCGTCGGCCGGGATCCACGTCTCCCCGCCGAGCCAGCGGCTCCAGGACGAGCGGCTCGCATGCGTCCTGCGCTCCAGGGTGCGCAGATCGAGCCCGGATCCCTCCTTCAGGGCGCGCAGTTCGGTGAGCAGGATCCGCACCGCCTCGGGCAGGCCGTCGGGCAGCGGAGTCGGCGGTCGTCTTCGGCTCATTGCTTGCCTCCCTCGGGCAGGGCTGGCCATTATGCCCAGTTCCCTCTGCGCCGGTAAGCGAACCGAAGCTTGATCACCCAGCGTTCCTGAATAGGCACCACATGTGATCGCCGTGCGCATTCCGCGCTGTCTCACTGTCCCGCGTCAGCCCCTACGGGGACGACGTTCTCGCAGGTCGAGAGCGGCTCGCGCGTCCCGGTGTCCCAACCTTTCCGAAGGGCCTGCCGAATGGCACGTGGTGATCCCTATCGTGTGCCGGGTCGATCGACACCCCCCAACTCGGCGCCCGACGGGGCGCAATTCCCGCACAATTCACGGAGGATTACCAATGGTTTCCCCTCGGACCGTTCTCCTCGGCGTCAGCTCGCTGGCGCTGGCCGGCGGAACCGCCTTCGGACTGTACGGCGTGTCCACCCCCGCCGCGCACCCGGCGCCGGCGCAGGGCGTCCAGCTCCAGGCGGCGGACGCCAAGGTCGCGGTCGCGGCCGTCCCGAAGGTCACCCGGGCCCAGGTGATCACCCGGGCCAAGACCTGGCACCCGCACACCAGCAGCCGCGTCCCCTACAGCCAGTCGAAGACCCACGGCGGCTACCGCACCGACTGCTCCGGCTACGCGTCCATGACGCTGCGCCTGCCCAAGTCCGGCCCCAACACCGTCGGCCTGGCCTCCTCCACCTACAGCAAGCGGATCTCGATGTCGCAGCTGAAGAAGGGCGACCTCGTCATCGACGCGATCGGGAGCAACACCACCCGGCACGTCGTCATCTTCGAGAAGTGGACCAGCAGCAAGCACACCGCCTACTGGGCGTACGAGCAGCGCGGCGGCTACGGCACCGACCACCGCACCCGCACGTACGGGCTGTCCAGCGGCAGCCAGTACAAGGCCTACCGGCCGAAGAACATCACCTGACCTGACCCTGCTCGCCGCGGAGCTCCCCCGCGAAGCGCCCGGCCGGACCCCTCCCGGCCGGGCGCTTCGCCGTGCGCCCGTTGCGCCGGGCTATGCGGCCGTCTCGGCGATCTCCCAGCGCCCCACCTCGCGGTAGTCCGAGTCGTAGACGGCGGACCCGTCCCCCGGCTTCAACGCGTAGTGCCGGACGTTCCCGCCCCAGTAGCGCAGGATCCGCCCCAACTCGGCGACGGCGTCCTCGGCGACGGCGCCCTCACTCAGGTCCACTTCAAGAACGAACTTCACGCGCCCGCCTCCCAACGATCGACGCCTTCAAGTGTGTCATTGAAGCTCCCAGTGAGGCTTTGGCCGCCAAAGCGCTGACCGGCACTCGGAAACCCTCAACCGGCGATGCGTTCTGCCCGTGGGCGTCAGCGGAGCTTCTTCACCAGCAGCTCGAACTCCAGGTCGTCGCGCCTGGGCAGGCCGAAGCGCTCGTCGCCGTAGGGGAACGGGCTCGTCTCGCCGGTCCGGGCGTAGCCGCGCCGGACGTACCAGGCGATCAGTTCCTCGCGCAGGCTGATCACCGTCATGTGCATCTCGGCCGCGCCCCACTGCTCGCGCGCCCGCCACTCGGCCTCGGCGAGGACCCGGCGGCCGAGCCCGCCGCCCTGCTGGGACGGGTCGACGGCGAACATGCCGAAGTAGGCGTGGCCGCCGCGGTCCTCCAGCTGGCAGCAGGCCATCGGCGCGCCGTCCAGCTCGGCCACCAGCATCACCGCGCGCGGGTCGTGCACCACGGCCGCGACGGCGTCCGGGTCGGTGCGCCGGCCGTCGAGGAGGTCGGCCTCGGTCGTCCATCCGGCGCGGCTGGAGTCCCCGCGGTAGGCGCTCTCCACGAGCGCGACGAGGGCCGGGACGTCGTCCGCCGTGGCCGTCCGGAATATCGGTTCCATGCTGCTCACCAGGTTCGTGCCGCTCATCAGGTGCGACTCTAGCCGGGCCGCGCGGCTCCTAGCCGGTCGCCTGGTCGACGCGGCAGCCGGGGCCGAGTGGACGGGTGATCGTCCAGTGGCGGCGGAAGTGGCATCTCGCCATCTTCCAGCGGCCGTCCTCGACCACGTACTCGTCGTCGTACTCGCCGGTGCTCACCGACTCGGTGCCGTCCTCCAGGTTCACCTGGCGGAACTTGAGCGTCCAGCGTCCCGAGGCGCGCGTCCCGTCGTGCACGGTGATGTCCGGATGCGTCGCGTGGTGCATGTCGAGGATGACGTTCCTGCCGTCGACCTTCCGGAGCGCGATCGACTCGAAGACCCTGGCCATGCCCTCCGCATCGTCGAACGCGCCCAGCCGGCCGTAGTCGATCGAGGCGCCCGAGGTGATGAAGCAGGCCCGGAACCCCTCCGGGTCCTTGGCGTCGCAGGCCCGCAGGTAGCGGTGCTTGAGCGCCTTGATCTCCTCGATGGCCTCCAGCCGGGCGACGCGCGCGGCGAGGTCGGGACTCGGGGGGTGCGACATGGTGGCCCGACCCTGGCCGACGGGACGGCCGCCCGTCCACCCGCCGTCCCGGTGACCGGGAGATCGGCGCGCCGTGCCGCGCGCGAGGCTTCAGGATCGGTCCTACCGGAGGGAGGGCCCGGCATGAGCTTCCGCGAACGTCGCCACATGCTGGACGCGGGCGACGTCACCCTTCATGTGGTCGAGCAGGGCGACGGCCTCCCCGTGGTGATGTGCCATGGCTTCCCGGGCCTCTGGTACAGCTGGCGGCGGCAGCTCCCGGCGCTGGCCGAGGCGGGATACCGGGCCATCGCCCTCGACATGAGGGGATACGGGCGCAGCAGCCGCCCGCCTTCGCCGCACGCCTACGACCGGCGGCACACCGTCGCCGACCTCGTCGGCGTCCTGGACGCCCTGGGCATCGACCAGGCCGTCTTCGCGGGCCACGACTTCGGGGCCGCTGTCGTCTGGGATCTGCCTCAATGGGCTCCTGGGCGGGTCAAGGCACTGATGCAGCTGAGCGTGCCGCGCATGCCCGTCTCGAAGCGCCCGCCCACCGAGCTCTATGCACGGATGGCCGAACAGCACTTCGTCCATGTGCACTACTTCCAGGAGGAGGGGCCCGCGGACGAGGAGTTGGGGGCCGATCCGGAGCGCTTCCTGGCGAACGTCTTCTGGGCGCTCAGCGGCGGCTACCGGTACCTCGACATCTGGCAGCACCCGAGCGAAGGCAACGGATACCTCGACGTGCTCCCCGAAGCCCCGCCCCTGCCATGGCCGTGGTTGTCACAGGACGAGTTCGCCTTCTACACCGACGAGTTCCGCCGGACGGGCTTCACCGGTGGCCTCAACTGGTACCGGGCCTACGACCACGTCTGGAACGAGAAGCAGAGCCGCCCGGACGAGCCCGTCACCGTTCCCACGTTGTTCCTCGTCGGCGAGCGTGACCCCGTCCTCCAGATGATGGGTTCCGACGCCCTCAGGCAGATGGAGGTCCACGTCCCGGGCCTACGCAATGTCCACGTCATCGAGGGCGCCGGTCACTTCGTCCAGATGGAGGCGGCCGGCGAGGTCAACGAGGCGATGCTCGCCTTCCTCGCCGGCCTGTGACCTACCGCCGGCGGGCGGGGAGCACCCGGCCGGTCACCTCTCCGAACCCGATGCGGGTACCGGAGGGGCCGGGGGCCGAGGCGGTGATCGAGACCTCGTCGCCGTCCTCCAGGAAGGTGCGCGGCTCGCCGTCGACCGTCACGGGCTCCGTGCCGCCCCACGTGAGCTCGATGAAGGCGCCGCGCTGGTCCTTGGCCGGGCCCGAGACCGTCCCGGAGGCGAACAGGTCGCCGGTGCGGGAAGAGGCGCCGTTCACCGTCATGTGCGCGAGCATCTGGGCGGGCGACCAGTACATCTCCCGGTAGGGCGGGCGGGAGACGACCTGCCCGTTCCAGGAGACGGCGAGATCGAGGTCCAGGCCCCACGGGTTCTTCTCGCGCAGGTAGGGCAGCGGCTCGGGGTCCTGCGGCGGCGTGGCGACGCGGGCGGCCTCCAGGGCGAGGAGCGGGACGACCCAGTGGGACACCGACGTCGCGAAGCTCTTTCCCAGGAACGGGCCGAGCGGGACGTACTCCCACGCCTGGATGTCGCGGGCCGACCAGTCGTTGACCAGGACGACGCCGAACACGCGCTCGTCGAAGTCGTCCGCGCTCACCGGGTCGCCCAGCGCCGAGCCGGTGCCGACCACGAAGCCGACCTCGGCCTCGATGTCCAGGCGGCGGCTCTCCCCGAAGGCGGGCGCGGTCTCGCCCTTGCGCTGCCCGCTCGGGCGCACGATCGGCGTCCCGGACGGGACGACCGTCCCGGCGCGGCCGTGGTACCCGACCGGCAGGTGCTTCCAGTTCGGCATGAGGGGCTCGGAGCCGGGCCGGAACAGCCGGCCGAGGTTGGACGCGTGGTGCTCGGAGGCGTAGAAGTCCACGTAGTCGGCGACCTCGAACGGCATGTGCAGGGTCACCGCGTCGAGGAGGTGGACGGCCTCGTCCGGGACGTCCTCGGAGACCAGGTCCAGGACCTGCTCGCGGACCTCGACCCAGCGCGCGTGGCCCTCGGCCATGAACGGGTTCAGCGAGGGCGCGGCGAAGACGCCGTCGCCGAGGCAGGCGGCGAGGTCCACGACGGAGTCGGCCACGCGGACGCCCACGCGGGGCGCCGTGCCCGGGGTCGAGAAAACGCCGTAGGGGAGGTTGGCGAGCCCGAAGAGGGAGTCCTCGGGGATCGCGACGCGGGTCATCGGGTGGTCTCCAGGAGTGCGGACCCGAGCAGCCCGAGGTCCGCGAGTTCGGTCAGGGGGTCGGTGATGCTGCACGTCCCGAACGACAGGAACCGGGCGCGGGCCGCGGCCGTGCGCGCCTCGCCGAGCCGCGCCACGCGGGCGGCGACCGACGGCGCGTCGCGGTCGGCCAGGACGGCGGCGAGCTCGGCGTCCGGGCGGCCGTCCAGGGCGGCGTCGGTCGCGAGCAGCAGGTTCAGGAAGCCGTGCTGGTGGAACCCGGTCTCCGGGTCGGTGTTCCGGACGGGGTGGTGCAGCCCCGCCGTCGCCTTGAACGGCACGCCGGCGGCCACGACCGCCGTGACGGCGGCGGCCAGTTCGTCCGGGCCCGGGTACAGGTGGGCCTTCACCCCGCCGGTGCGGAACTTCGCGCGGTCGCCGCGCGCGGCGACCGCCTCGATGAACGCGGGCCGCCGCTCGTCGCGGGGGATCTCGACGTACACGGGCACGCCGGGGCGGCCGAGCACGCGGAAGAACTCCTCCGGGCCCATGGCGGGCGGGACGGCGACCTCCAGCCCGTGCACCTCGACGGGCAGGTCGGCGGCGACGCCCACCGCCTTCGCGGCCTCGCACGGGCCGTTCGGCGCGGTGATCGACACGTCGAGCGGCTCGCCGCCGAGCAGCGGGTACAGGGCGTCGAGCGCGGTCGCGGGCAGCACGAGCGGGCCGACGAGGCCGGCGTAGGCGGCGGCGCGGTGGCCGCGGTGCGCCGGGACGGCGCCGGCGAGCGGCGCGAGCCCCGGCGGGAAGACGGCGGCGTCGTCGCACAGGCCCATCGCGAACCGGGGGATCGTCAGCGGGGGGACCGCGAACCGGGGGGTCATCGCCGCCCCGCCCACGTCCAGGCGTACGCCTCGTCCTCGCAGGCCAGGCCGCCCTCGCCCAGTTCGAGCGGGCGGAAGGTGTCGACCATGACCGCCAGTTCGTCGAAGAACTCGACGCCGATGCTGCGCTCGTACGCGCCGGGCTGCGGGCCGTGCGCGAGGCCGCCCGGGTGCACCGAGACCGAGCCCTGCCCGATGCCGGAGCCCTTGCGCGCCTCGTAGTCGCCGCCGCAGTAGAACATGATCTCGTCGGAGTCCACGTTCGAGTGGTAGTAGGGCACCGGGATCGACAGCGGGTGGTAGTCCACCTTGCGCGGCACGAAGTTGCAGACCACGAAGCCCGGGCCCTCGAACACCTGGTGGACGGGCGGCGGCTGGTGGACGCGGCCGGTGATCGGCTCGAAGTCGTGGACGCTGAACGTGAACGGGTACAGGCAGCCGTCCCAGCCGACGACGTCGAACGGGTGGCGCGCGTAGGTCAGGCGGGTGCCGGCGATGCCGCGCGACGTGCGGTGCTTGACGAGGACCTCGACGTCCGCGCCGTCGGCCTGGAGGGGCTCGGCGGGGGCGTGCAGGTCCCGCTCGCAGTACGGGGCGCTCTCCAGGAACTGGCCGTAGCGCGACAGGTAGCGCTTCGGCGGCGCGACGTGACCGGCGGCCTCGATCGCGTACGCGCGCAGCGGCTGGTCGCCGGTGGGCAGCCACCGGTGCGTGGTCGAGGCCGGGATGACGACGTAGTCGCCCTGCTCCGCCCGCACCGTCCCGAAGATCGTCTCGACCGTGGCGGTGCCGGACTCGATGTAGACGATCTCGTCGCCGGTCGCGTTGCGGTACAGCGGCGAGTCGGCGGCGGACACGACGTAGGAGAGCCGGACGTCGCCGTTGCCGAGGACGACCCTGCGGCCGGTGACGACGTCGGTCTCGGACCACGTCTCCTTGGGGAACAGCTCGTGCAGCTTGAGATGGCGCGGCCGCAGCGGATGGTTGGGCGTCGTGGTCTGGTCGGGGACGTCCCAGACCCGCGAGTCGACGATCGCGGACGGGATCTCCCGGTGGTACAGCAGCGACGAGTCGGAGGAGAAGCCCTCCTCGCCCATCAGCTCCTCGAAGTGAAGCCGCTCCTCGCCGTCCCCGCGGCCGATGTGACGGTGCTGGGTGTGGCGTTTCGGCGGCACGTGGCCGACCCGGCGGTAGTGGGCCATGCTCCCTCGCCTCCGATGGTTAACGCATTAACTATTTTCTGCCGACCCTACGGCTGTTCTCCCTCCGGGGGGAAGGCCCTAATCAGCTCCGCTCGCGGACGTCGAAGGAGCCGCGCCCCGCCATGAGCTTGTCCAGCAGCATGATGAGCATCCGCTGCTCGGTCTCGGTGAGCACGTCCGCCCACTGCCGCTCGCGCTCGTTCTGCCCGGCGAAGATCTCCAGCATGGCGTCCTGCCCCCGCTCGGTCAGCGCGAGGATCACCGACCGGCCGTCCCGCTCGCCCGGGGTGCGCACGAGCATCCCGTTCGCGACGAGCGTCTTGCTCAGGTTGGAGACGGCGGCCCTGCTCATCCCGGCCAGCGCGGCGGCCCGGCCCGGCTCCAGGGGACCGGCGAGCCAGGTCACGAACAGCAGCCGGAACGCCGACCAGGAGTGGCCGCGCGGCCGGTGCACCGTGGACTCCAGGTCGTAGGTGACGATCGCCGACGCCCGGTTCAGGGTCAGCAGCAGCCGCGTCGCCAGCCGGTGCCGGAACCCGAACTCCGCCGAGAGCCGCCGTCCCGCCAGATCGACGAACGACCAGAAGTCCGGCTCCGGTTCGCCGTCCGTGCTCATCTGTGCGTGCTCATCTGTGCGTGTTCATCTGTGCGTGCTCATCCGCTCGCCGTCCCATCGATCTAGTTCATGGATTGACTATTTAACCCCCGTGGGGCGCGGGTGTCAGCCGTCAAGCGGTGTCAGCCGTAAGCCAGGGGGCATTGCCGAAGCGGAGGGAAGTGCCGGGGGACTCAGCGGGGGAGAGGCGAATGGCGACCGTCGCCGACCAGTTCATCGAGGTGCTGCGGCAGGCCGGCGTCCGGCGGATCTACGGGGTGGTGGGCGACAGCCTCAACCCGGTCGTGGACGCCGTGCGGCGGACGCGCGGGATCGACTGGGTGCACGTCCGCAACGAGGAGGCGGGCGCGTTCGCGGCGGCGGCCGAGGCGCAGACGACGGGACGGCTCGCCGTGTGCGCGGGCAGCTGCGGCCCCGGCAACACCCACCTCATCCAGGGCCTTTACGACGCGCACCGGTCGGGCGCGCCGGTGCTGGCGCTGGCGTCGCAGATCCCGAGCGTGCAGATCGGCAGCGGCTACTTCCAGGAGACCCACCCCGAGCGGCTCTTCGTCGACTGCAGCCACTTCTGCGAGCCGATCGTCACCCCGGAGCAGATGCCGCGCCTCCTGCGGACCGCGATCCAGCACGCGATCGGGCTCGGTGGCGTCTCCGTGCTGACGCTTCCCGGCGACGTCGCGGGCAGTGACGCCGCGGCCCCCACCGGCGAGCATGACTTCCTCGTCCGCAAGGGCATCGTCCGTCCCCCGTCCGACCAGGTGGAGCAGCTCGCCGGCGCGCTCAACCGGGCGCGGAAGGTGATGCTGTTCTGCGGATACGGTGTCCGGGACGCCCACGCCGAGGTGATCGAGCTGGCGCACCGGGTGCTCTCGCCGGTCGGCCACGCGCTGCGCGGCAAGGAGTGGATCCAGTACGACAACCCGTTCGACGTGGGGATGAGCGGCCTGCTCGGCTACGGCGCCTGCTACGAGGCGATGCAGGACGCCGATCTCGTCCTCCTGCTCGGCACCGACTTCCCCTACGACCCGTTCCTGCCGGGCAAGAACACCGTCCAGGTGGACGACGACCCGTCGAAGCCGGGCCGCCGGACCCCGCTCGACCTCGCGGTCCACGGGGACGTCGGGGAGACGATCCGGCTCGTCCTGGACAAGGTCGAGCAGAAGCACGACCGCTCCTATCTCGACGAGATGCTGCAGCGCCACACGCGGGCGCTGGAGAACGTGGTCTCCGCCTACACCCGCGACATCGACCGGCACATCCCGATCCACCCCGAGTACGTCGCCGGCGTCCTGGACGACCTCGCCGACGACGACGCGATCTTCACCGTGGACACCGGGATGTGCAACGTCTGGGCCGCCCGCTACATCACCCCGAACGGGCGCCGCCGCGTGATGGGCTCGTTCGTCCACGGCTCCATGGCCAACGCGCTCCCGCACGCCATCGGCGCCCAGTTCGGCGCGCCCGGACGCCAGGTCGTCTCGATCTCCGGCGACGGCGGTCTCGGCATGCTGCTCGGCGAGCTGCTCACGGTGCGGCTGCACCGCGTCCCCGTGAAGATCATTCTGTTCGACAACGCGTCGCTCGGCATGGTGAAGCTGGAGATGATGGTGGACGGCCTGCCGTCCTACGAGACCGACCACGAGCCCGTCGACTACGCCGCGATCGCCGAGGCGGCCGGCATCGAGTCGGCGCGGGTGGAGCGCCCGTCCGACGTGCGCACCGTGATGGAGCGGGCGCTCGCCGCGCCCGGCCCCTACCTGGTGGACGTCGTGACCGACCCGAACGCGCTGTCCCTCCCGCCGCGCATCACGGCGCAGCAGGTGAAGGGCTTCGCGCTGTCGGCCGGCAAGACCGTCCTCACCGGCGGCGTCGGCAAGATGCTCGACCTGGCCCGCAGCAACCTGCGCAACATCCCCCGCCCCTGACACGTCGGCTCCCGGGGTTCGGGTCGATCATTCGGGACTTCAAGGTCTTCGATCGGCCGTCCGCCGTGGCCGGGCTCAGCGGAACTCGCGGGCCATCTCGGTGAGGGTCTCGGCCGCGACCTCGGCGAGGGGGCGGACGGGCTGCTCCTCGATCCAGGTCAGGGACGCGATGCGCAGCGCGGTCATGAAGGCGCCGGCCATGACGCGGGCGCGCAGGTGCGGGAGGCCGTCGCGGGAGGCGATCAGGTCGGCGAGGGCGCGCTCGAACTCGGCGTAGGTGGCGAGCTGCCGCCCGAGGACGGACGGGTGCTTGCGGGCGAGGCGCGTCTGCGCGGCCCATTGGGGGTCCAGTTCGCCGGCCTCCGCGTGCAGCGCGTCCAGCGAGGCGCGCAGCGCCGTCCAGGACGACTCGCCGGGCGGGCGGGACGCGAAGGTCTCCAGCACGGCGTTCATCCGCTGCTCGTCGCCGTAGAGGAGGGCGTCCTCCTTGCCGGCGAAGTAGTTGGAGAAGGTGCGGCGGGACACGCCCGCCGCGTCGGCGATGGCCTCGACGGTGATCTCGTCCAGGCCGTGCTCGACGGCGAGGCGCACCGCGGCCTCGTGCAGCGCGCGGCGCGTCGCCTCCTTCTTGCGCTCGCGCAGCCCGCCGGTGGTCTCCATGGTCGCCCCAGCCTAGCGGGCAAAAAGATGCCCAACGCGAAAATTTGCGCAGTGGGAATAAAGTTGGCGGGACGGAAGTTGATCCCCTCGTTCCCACTTCACCCGGAGAGGCCCACCCCACCGTGGCCCACTTCAGCCGGAGGCGTTCCTTGACCGAGCAGGTCCCCGCGAGATCGGTCCCGATGTCGCACCGCCAGATCCTCGAAGCGCTCAGCGGCCTGCTGCTGGTGCTGTTCGTGGCGATGCTGAGCAGCACCGTCGTGTCCACCGCTCTGCCGCAGATCATCGGTGCGCTCAAGGGCAGCCAGTCGCAGTACACCTGGGTCGTCACCGCGACGCTGCTCGTGTCGACCGCCAGCACCCCGATCTGGGGCAAGCTGGCCGACCTCTACGACAAGAAGATGCTGCTCCAGGCGGGCGTCGGCATCTTCGTGCTGGCGTCGGTGGCGTCCGGGTTCGCGCAGAGCACCGCGCAGCTCATCGCGTTCCGCGCGGTGCAGGGCCTCGGCGTCGGCGCGCTGCAGATCCTCGTCCAGATCATCATGGCGGCGATGATCAGCCCGCGCGACCGGGGCCGCTACTACGGCTACCTCGGCGGCGTGATGGCCGTCGCCACGGTCGGCGGGCCGCTGCTCGGCGGGCTCATCGTCGACTCCGCGCTCGGCTGGCGCTGGTGCTTCTTCATCGGCGTGCCGTTCGCGGTCGTGGCCTTCGGGCTGCTGCAGAAGACCCTGCGCCTCCCGCACGTCCGGCGGCCGAACGTCAGGATCGACTACGTGGGCGCGACGCTCATCGCCGCCGGCGTCAGCGTGCTGCTGATCTGGGTCACCTTCGTCGGCGAGAACTTCGCCTGGCTGTCGTGGCAGACGGCCGCGATGGCCGGCTCCGGCGTCGTGCTGCTCGCCGCGGCCGTGTGGGTCGAGTCCCGCGCGGCGGAGCCGATCGTCCCGCTGGACATCGTGGCGCGCCGCAACACCGCGCTCGCGATCACCGCCAGCCTCGCCGTCGGCATGGCGATGTTCGGCGGCGCCGTCTTCCTCGGCCAGTACTTCCAGATCGGGCGCGGCTACAGCCCGACCAAGGCGGGCCTGCTCACGTTCCCGATGATGCTCGGCGTGTTCGGCGCGTCCACCGTCGCCGGGCGCCTCGCGTCCAAGACCGGCAAGGTCAAGCCCTACATCCTCATCGGGACGATCGTGCTGACCGCCGGGTTCGGCCTGCTGGCCACCATCGACCACCAGACCTCGCTCGTCTTCATCGGCGCCGCGATGTTCCTGGTCGGCGCCGGGGTCGGCATGACGATGCAGAACCTCGTCCTCGTCGTGCAGAACTCGGTGCACCTGCACGAGGTCGGCGCCGCGAGCGGGACGGTCACGTTCTTCCGCTCCCTCGGCGGGACGGTCGGCGTCTCGGTGCTCGGCGCCGTCCTGGCGAACCAGGTCGCGAGCCGGATCGCCGACGGGCTGCGCGAGCTCGGGGTGAACCCGGGCGCGGGCGGGGGCGACGCGGGCACCCTCGACATCCGCGCGCTGCCCGCCCCCGTCCAGGAGATCGTCCGGGCCGCCTACGGCGACGCCACCGGCCACATCTTCCTGATCTCCGCGGCGATCGCGATCGTCGGCATCCTCGCGGCGGCGTTCCTCAAGCCGGTGACCCTGCGCGACAGCCTCGACCTCGCAGGCTCGTCGGAACCCGCGAAGCAGGACGTCCCCGTGCCCGCCGCGGAGGGCCGCACGTTGTCAGGCTCCTGACAAAAGCCCGGCCGAAGAGCTGGGCCGAGTCAGAAGAGGACCAGAGCCTCCGTCCGTACGGTCGATACCCCCAACCCCGTACCCCGGAGGCGGTAGATGAGCGGACGATCGCAGTTCGGGCCCCGCGCGGTGCCGGCCAGGCGGGCGAGGCCGGCCAGACGGACGGTGTCGGCCGGGTGGGCGGTGTCGGCCGTGCGGGCGGGCGGGATGTTCGCCCGCAGCGGCCTGTGGCGGCCCGGACCGCCGCTGAAGGTCGCCCGCCAGCTCGGCGCCCTGCACCGCTGGGGCACCCTGCTCGGCGGGACGCTCGCCTCCGCCGCCGCCCGCGACCCCGGCGCCGTCGCGATCGTCGACGACGACGGGGAGCTGACCTACGGCGAGGTCGACGCCCGCACCGACCGTCTCGCCGCCGCCCTGTCCCGCCCCGGTTCCGGCTCCGGCGCCGCGCCGCGCGTCGCCGTCCTGTGCCGCAACCACCGGGGCATGGTCGAGGCGCTCGTCGCGTGCAGCAAGCGCGGCTCCGACCTCGTCCTGCTCAACACCGGGATGAGCACCGAGCAGCTCGTGACCGTCCTGCGGCAGCAGGAGGTCGAGGTGGTGATCGCCGACGCGGAGTTCGCCGGCTTCATCGCGGCCGTGCCGAAGACCGTGCGGGTGGTCACCGCGGGCGGGACGGGCTCGGAGCTGGAGAACCTCATCGTCACGGCCCCCGCCGCACCGATCGGCCCCCCGCGGAGGGCGGGCCGGACGATCGTGCTCAGCTCCGGCACGACCGGCCGCCCCAAGGGCGCCGACCGGCACTCGCGCCCCGGGCTGTCGCCGCTGACGTCGATCCTGTCCCGCATCCCCTGCCGGGTGCACGAGCGGATGTTCATCGAGGCGCCGCTGTTCCACACCTGGGGCTACGCGATGCTCCAGATCGCGGTCTCGCTGCGCGCCACGATCGTCCTGCGGGCCCGCTTCGACCCCGAGCAGACGCTCCGCACGATCGACCGGACCCGCGCGACCGCGCTGGTCGCCGTCCCGGTCATGCTGCAACGCGTCCTGGACCTCCCGGAGGCCGCGCGCCGCGAGCACGACACGTCCTCCCTGCGGATCGCGGCCGTCAGCGGCTCGGCGCTGCCCGCGACGCTCGCCACCGCCTTCATGGACGAATTCGGCGACGTCCTCTACAACCTGTACGGGTCGACGGAGGCGTCCTGGGTGACGATCGCGACGCCCGCCGACCTGCGCGCCTGCCCCGACACCGCGGGCACGGCGCCGCCGGGGACGCGGGTCGCGGTCCTGGACGAGGAGGGCGCCCCCGTCCCGCCCGGCACCACGGGCCTGATCTTCGCCGCGAACGAGCTGCCGTTCGCCGGCTACACCAGCGGCGACACCAAGGAGATGCGCGACGGCCTGATGAGCCTCGGCGACGTCGGCCACCTCGACGAGCACGGCCGGCTCTTCGTGCACGGCCGCGGCGACGACATGATCGTCTCGGGCGGGGAGAACGTCTTCCCCGGCGCGATCGAGGAGGTGCTGGAGAAGCTGCCGCAGGTGCGGGAGGTCGCCGTGACCGGCGTCCCGGACGAGGAGTTCGGCCGGCGCGCCGCCGCGTTCGTCGTCCTGCGCGAGGGCGAGACCCTCGACGCGGACGCCGTCCGCGCCCACGTCCGCGACCATCTGGCCCGCTACGCGGTCCCGCGCGACGTCCACTTCCTGGACGCCCTGCCCCGCAACGCCACCGGCAAGGTCGTGCGCAGCGCCCTCCCCGCCTGACGGGTCAGACGGCGGCGGGCGGACGGCGGCCGTCGATGACGAACCACAGGCGGGTGCGGTGGGGGGTCTGGTCCAGGCCCCATTCGTCGGCGAGGGCGTCGATGACGGTGAGGCCGCGGCCGTGGTCGAGGCGGGGCGGGCCGCCGGGGTCGGACCGGGCGGGGCCGTCGTCGGACACCTCGACGCGGAGCCGCCCGCCGTCGGTGGCGACCGCGACGCTGATGAGGCCGGAGCCGTGCAGGATGGCGTTGGCGACGCCCTCGGCGGTCATCAGCTCGACGTCGTCGAGGAGCGCCTCGTCCGCGAAGACCTTCGCGGCGCGCTCGCGGACGGCGCGGCGGGCGCGGCGGCCGCCGTCGCCCTCCCCGGTGAAGCCGATCGGTTCGCCGAGCCGTTCCATCCCCTCGGTCACTGCATTCACCACACTTGTTTCGGGAAGCGTTCCGCAATCATTCATCTGCGCTGAGTGACCGGGCAACGCTACGGACGCTTTGATCTTGGGCTTTCCGGGACAGGGCGGCCTTAGTTGGCGGAGCTTACGGCAGGAGTCGCCGCTCCAACCGCACATCATGAAAAACATCTCCGTCGCGTGGGGCACTACTCACCCGGGCGCACAAAACCGGGAACTTCTCCGTCTTCCGGCGAGAATCACCGCACACCTTCCTCATGTCACGCTGGGGCCCCACCCCTGGGAGGAACGCCATGCACGCGGTCGTCCTCGCCTGCGCTGCGCAGGTCGTCTACATCGTCGCGTACGTACTGTTCAAGACGGCCGCCGGGCGGATGGGCCCGCTCTCGGGCCGCCGCCCGCTGCACGCCGCCGGACTGCTCGTGCGGAGCCCGCGCTGGCTCGCCGGGCTCGCGGTGCTCATGGCGGGCTTCGGACTCTCCGCCACCGCGCTGGTCGCCCTGCCCGTCGCGGCGACGCTGCCCGCCTACGGGCTCGGCCTCGTCCTGCTGCTGGCCGTCGGGATGAGCGGCTTCGGCGAGCGGCCCACCTCGCGCGAGTGGCTCGCCGTCCTCATCACGGTCGCCGCGATGGTGACCGCGGCGCTGTCGGTGCTGCCGGTGCTGCCGGGCCACGGCGGGGCGGCGCCGCACCGCGTCGGCGCCGCGGCGGCCGCGCTGCCGATGTGGAAGGCCGCGCTGGTGTGCGTGCCCTCGCTGGCCGTCCCGCTGTGGATGTTCTGCGTGCGCGACCGCCCGGTCGGCGGCCGGCACGCGCGCCCGCTGACGGGCATCGCCTACGGGATCGGCGCGGGCGTCCTGCTCGGCGCGACCGAGGTCTTCGGGCAGGGCATGGCGATGATGTTCGCCGCGGGACGGGGGACGGGCGTGCCGTCCTCTCCGCACCCCTACCTGTTCCTGCTCGCGGGCGCGTTCGGCGTCGGGCTGCTGTCGATCGGCCTCCAGCGCTGCCGCCTCACCGTCATCGTCACCGTCGTCACGGTCACCGCGAAGACGCACCTGCTGCTGTCGGCCACGCTGCTGTACGCGGAACCGTGGCCGCGCGAGCCCGGGCCCTTCTGGCTCCGGGCCGCGGGTGTCGGGCTGGCCGTGCTGGCGCTGCTGGCGTTCCCCCGCCACGAGCGCCGGGCCCTGCTCGCTCCGCACGGCCGGAGGTCCCCCGGACCGGGCGAGCCGCGCGAGCTGCCCTCCGTCCTGCCGTCCCGGCCGCACACGCTGCCCGCGGTGCCGCCGTCCCGTCCGGGCGGGGCGCCGCCGGTGCCGCCGTCCCAGATCAGCGCGCCTCCCGGCGGATGGCCGGTCGGGCGGGCCCCGGAGGGCGAGCCAGGCGGCACCCATCTGGGCAGGACCAATCTAGGCAATGTCAAGATAGAGTGGAGGTGATTCCGAGAGAGAGGACCGCGTGATGGTGGAGGACCCCGGCTTCGCACGGCGGATGTGGCACAACCTCGAACCCCTGCACGCCCTGTTCTGGTACTCCCCCGAGGTCTTCGCCGAGGCGCGGGGACTCGGCTATGACGTGGAGACGCGCTGGCCGAGCTACTTCGCCTGGCGCGCCGCGCCGCTCGGCGCCGCGGGCGGTCGGGCCGTGTCGGCCGCCTTCTACAGCTTCAGCCCGCGCATGGTGGCCGAGCACATCCCCGCCGCCTGGACGGTCGCGCCGCCGGGCCGCGTCCTGGAGGCCCGCATGCGTGCCGTCGACCGCATGTACCGGACGCTCCTCGGCGACGGCGTCGCAGGCCCGGACCTTGCCGAGGCCGCCGAGCTGGCCCGCGCCGCCGCCGAGGCCGCGAGCACCGCCGGACGCCCGATCGCCGCCGCCAACGCCGACCTGCCCTGGCCGGACGAGCCGCACCTCGTGCTGTGGCACGCCATCGGCATCCTGCGCGAGCAGCGCGGGGACGGGCACGTGGCCGCGCTCCTCGGCCGCGGGCTCGACCCGGTCGAGGCGCTGGTGTCGTTCGCCGCCGTCGGGGCCGCGTCCGTGGAGACGTTCGCGAGCCGCGGCTGGACGGGCGAGGAGTGGGCCGCCGCCCGCGACCGCCTCGCGTCCCGCGGGCTCGTCGACGCGGACGGCTCCGCGACCGATCGTGGGCGCGAGCTGCGCGACGACGTCGAGCGGACGACCGACGACCTCGCCTGCGAGCCGTGGCGGACGCTCGGCGCCGCCAAGGCCGACCGGCTGGCGGAGCTCACGTTGCCGATCCTGGTGAAGGTGCTGGAGACCGGGCTGATGCCCGCGCAGAACACGCTCGGCATCGGCAGGGTCCAGGCGCCGCCCCGCTGAGTCACCGGGTCGGGAGCCGCCAGGCGGTCTCCTCCAGGCGGCCCGTGGTGCCGAGGTCGATCGGCCCGTTGGCCGGGACGATCACGACGGGCCGTCCCGGCGCCGGGCGGACTTCGAGGTACTTCCCGGCCACCGCCACGGTGTTCGCATCGGTGACCGTGTTGCGCCAGACGATCACGAACACGGCCTTGCGGCCCGGACGGATCGTCAGCGGCTTCGCGCCGGCGTCCTTGACCTGCCTCGTGCCGCGCACGGTCGTCACGTCGAACGGCTGCTGCTTCTCGTCGAGGACGCGCAGCGCCGGGTAGCCGTTCAGCCGGTACGGGCGGTGCCCGCAGTTGTGCAGCTCGATCTGCGCCGCGCGCAGTCCCATCGCGGTGTCCGGCTCTCTCATCGAGACGGCGATGCCCTCCGGCGTGCAGGGAGGCGGGGGCGGCGACGAGGGCAGCCGCTGCACCCCGGGCATGGTGGGCGGCGGCGTCGCGGCGGTGGGCCCCGTGGCGGACCCCGCGCCGTGCCCCGTGGTGGGCACGGCCGCGGAGCCGCACGCGCCGAGGCCGAGCGCGCCGAGGGCGGCGCCCGCCGCGCCGAGCAGGCGGATACGGGTCCGCTTCGTAACGTTCACCCGCAGATCATCGCAAATGTCGGAGGTGGGGCGGGCGGGCGGGCGTGCGGCGCCCCGCCGCCGGGCGGTGCGGGGCGGGGGCGGGACGGCGCGACCGCAGATGGGCGGCGCGGAGCGCGACCTCGATGCCGAACCGGGCCTCCGGGTCGGCCAGCGCGTCCCCGAGGGTCTGCTCGATCTTGCGCATCCGGTACCGGACGGTCTGCGGGTGGATGTGCAGCTGCTCGGCGATCTCGGCGGCCGTGCCGCGGGTGACGAGCCAGGTCCGCAGGGTCTCGGTCAGGCGGTCCTGCTGGCCCGGGGTCATGTCGTCCAGGACGCCGAGGCGCCGCCGGGTCAGCTGCTCGACCAGCGCGGGGTCCGACAGCAGCCACAGCGTGACGAGGTTCTCCTCGCACAGCGTCACCGGTCCGTCGAGGACGCCGTCGAGCGCGAGGCCGAGCGCCTGCCGCGCCCAGCGCAGGGAGTCCGCGGCCTGGCCGACCGGCATGGCGAGGCCGACCGCGATCCGGCGGTCCGGGAGCGCCTCGCCCAGCATCGCGCGGCGCTCGGGCGTGAACGGGCCGGGCAGGAGCAGGTGCGGCTCCGGGCACTCCAGCTCGGCGAGGACGTCCTCGTCCAGCGCCGTCCAGACGCAGTGGGCGTCCGGCTCGACGGCGACCAGCGTGACCGCGTCCGGCAGCGGCCACCCGGCCCCGTCCGCCGCCCCCCTGAGCCCGCCGTCGGCGTCATGGTCGGCGCCGTCCGGGCCGGGGGCGGCGAGCAGGAGGCGCAGCAGCCGCCGGCGCCGCTCGTCCAGCGCGAGGATGGGACGCGCCCTGGCGTGCAGGTAGCCGTCGAGCGACTGCGCGGCCAGCTCGTCCATGTAGGCCAGCAGCGCGTCGGCCAGCCGCGACAGCACGGCCGAGGAGATGTCGTGGCGCGGCGCGACCTTCATGACGCGGCGCCACGCGACCTGCCCGCCGATCCGGTACGCGGCCTGGAGGCTGTCCATGCTGCGCCCCTCGTGGGCCTCGTACTGGCCGAGCATCCGCGCCGTCCCGGCCGAGTCCTCGCCTGCCGGCGACCCGGACGGCGCGGCGATCCGCTCGGTGAACACGGCCAGGCTGCGCTCGACGCCGAGCCGCAGCACGTGGCCGTAGGGGCCGTCGAGCGGCCGGGCGTACTCGGGGATGGCGCGGCGGATCTCGGCGACGATCTCCTCGGCGAGGCTCGGCAGCTCCGGCCGGATCAGCTCGGCGAGCCGCGGCGGGAGGTGCGCGGCGCGCTCGGCGGGAACGCCGGTTGCGAGGGCTCGGTTCATCGGCACACCTCGATGCTCTTCATCGGCACACCTCCGTCTGCCCGGCAGTGCGGCGGGACGTCCCGACCGTACGCACCGCGCGCACTCTTCTTCTGTAGTGCGGAGGAACAAAACCCAGCGCTCGCTGCTCATCCGCTGACAACCGGGCGCGCACGCCGAGACGGTTCCTCGGGTGGACGCCCGGACGCCCGCCCAGGGAACGGGATCAGGCGCAGAAGGCGGTGTCGGCGGCCTTGGCGAGGTCGGCCCGGAAGGTCTTGTCGTACTCCAGTTTGGACTCGTTGTAGGTGATGACGGCCTGGCTGCGTCCGTCGGCGCTGGTGTAGGTCCACGTCCGGTACCCGGGGAAGCCGCCGTCGTGGCCCCACGCGTACCCGCAGGAGAACTTGATGCGGGCGACGCCGAGGCCGTAGTCCTCCACGATCCCGTCGTCGTCGACCGGCCGGACGTTCCGCAACTCGCGCATCTGCTTCGGCGGCAGCAGCCTGCCGGTGAACAGGGCGCGGTGGAACCGGGCCACGTCGTCGACCGTGCTGACGATGCCGCCGGACGTCCGCGCACTGGACGGGCTGATCTGGGTGCTCACGTCCCCGTATTCGTAGTAGTACCCGTGCACGTACCGGCCGGGGAACGAGGGATCGGTCGTCGGGTAGGACGTGTGCCGCAGCCGCAGCGGCGTGAAGATGCGGCGCTGGAACTCGGTGCCCACCGGTCGTCCGGTCGCCCTCTCGATGATCATTCCGGCCAGGACGTAGTTGGTGTTGGAGTAGTTCCAGCCCGTCCCGGGCGCGTACCGCGGCGGCTTCTCCATCGCGATCGCGACGAGCTCCTCCGGCGTCCAGGACCGCGCGGGGTCGGACATCACCCGCGGATCCGGCGTGTAGTCGTTCAGGCCGCTGGTCTGCGCGAGCAACTGCCGGACGGTGATCTTCGAGCCGTCGTTGCCGTTGCCGGCGACGGCGCCCGGGAGCCACCTGTCCACGGTGTCGTCCAGCGACAGCCGGTGCTCGGCGGCGAGCTGGAGCACGACCGTCGAGGTGAACGACTTGGTCACGCTCGCGATCCGGAACAGGAGCCGGTGGTCCATCGGGGCGCCCGCGGCCTTGTCGGACACGCCCGAGGCCACGTGCGAGACGTGCCCGCCGCGGCGGGTCATCACGATCACGCCGGGCGCGCCGTCGGCGACGAGCCGGTCGGCGGCCGCCCGCACCTTCCGGTCGAGCCCGTGCGGGCCGCGGGAGGGGGCGGCGCTCGCCGCCGGGGCCGCGACGAGGGCCGTCCCGGCGATCAGGGCGGTGGCCGAGGCGAGGGAGGCGGTGAGGGAGATCCGTGACATGGGTTCCTCCTGAGAAGGTCGTCCGCTGAACGTGATCAAGCTTTCCGGCGGGCGCCCCCGGCGGCACTGGGCCCAGAACCCGAGCGGAGGGTGTACCCGACGACACCTGACGGGGTGGGCCTCCGGCGGTATATTCGACAAGTGCTCCAATAGCAGGAGGTGCGCCATGCCGGACGCGAGGCCGGACGCGAGGCCCGACGCGAGGCCCGACGCCGAGGTCGCGATCATCGGGGCCGGGCTGAGCGGGATCGGCATGGGGATCGCGCTCCGGCGCGCCGGCATCGACGACTTCGTCATCCTGGAGCGCGCGGGCGACATCGGCGGGACGTGGCGCGACAACGTCTACCCCGGCATCGGCGTGGACGTGCCCGCGCAGGCGTACCAGTTCAGCTACGCCCTCAACCCCCGCTGGAGCCGGGTGTTCGCCCCGGGCTCGGAGGTCAAGGAGTACCTCGACCGGCTCGCCGACCGGTACGGCACGCGCCGCCACGTCCGCCTGCGCACCGAGGTCACCGAGCGCGTCTGGGACGAGGACGCCGGGCTCTGGCGCCTGCGGACGCCCGCCGGGGAGGTGACGGCCCGCTTCGTGGTCAGCGCGATCGGCGCGTTCGTCGACCCCAAGCCGGCCGGCATCGCGGGCCTCGACGACTTCGAGGGCACGGTGCTGCGTTCGTCCGGCTGGGACCACGGCCACGACCTGACCGGGAAGCGGGTCGCGGTCATCGGGACGGGCGCCAGCGCCGTCCAGATCGTCCCGGAGATCGCGCCACGGACCGCACGCCTCGACATCTACCAGCGCACTCCGATCTGGGTGGGCCCGAAGCTGGACGCGCCCGTCCCGCGCCCGGTGCGGTGGCTGTTCCGGCGCGCCCCCCGCGTCCAGGACGCCGTCCGCCGCATGGCCACCCGCGGTGTCGAGATGGTTCTGGTCGACCTGGTCGTCGGGCATGGCAAGGCGCCGTACCTCGCGCGCGGCGGCGCGCGGCTGGCCCGATCACTCTGGTACCGGACGCAGGTCAAGGACCCCGGCACGCGCCGGAGGCTGACACCCGGCTACGGCCTCGGCTGCAAGCGCCCGTCCGTCTCCAACACCTACCTCAGGACCTTCAACCGGCCGGACGTCGCACTGGTCACCGACGCCATCGACCGGGTCACGGCCACGGGCGTCCGCACCGTGGACGGCCGCGAACGCGACGTGGACGCCATCGTCCTCGCGACGGGGTTCCGCCTGGCCAGCGACCCGGAGGTCTACCGCCGAACCCCGGTGCGCGGCCGCGGCGGCTTCGACCTCGCGACGTTCTACGCGGAGAACCGGCTCGCCTCCTACGAGGGCATCAGCATCCCCGGGCTGCCCAACCACTTCATGATGTTCGGCCCGTACGGCTGGGTCGGCGGCACCTGGCACCAGCTCGTCGAGACGACCTCGGCCCACGTCGTCCGCGTGATCCAGGAGGCCCGCCGCCGGGGCGCGACCTCGGTGGAGGTGCGTCCCGGACCGACCGAGCGCTGGACGAACCGCATGCGCGAACGGCTCGCCGGCTCGCTGTGGGCGACCAACGGCTGCGCCACCGCCAACAGCTACTACTTCGACCACCATGGCGACACCCCCTACCTGCGGCCGACGAGCGCGGCGCAGGCCGCGCACGCCGCCCGCACGTTCCCGCTGGACGACTACGCCTACTCGGCCCCCGACACGTCCCCCGCGTCCGAGGAGAAGTCCGCATGACCCAGCACGCCATCCAGACCCGCCGGGTCGCCTTCGACCACCCGAAGGGGTCCCTGCGCCGCCACTACGTGGACGGCGACCTCGTCATGAGCCACCTCGTGGCCCTGCTGTCGGCGACGTTCCCGCCGGGCGAGGACTTCTTCGTCCGGTCGGTGCGGCACTACCGCGACCGCATCACCGACCCGGACCTCGCCGCGCAGGTGCGCGGCTTCATCGGGCAGGAGGTCGTCCACGGCCGCGAGCACGACCACCTCAACAGGACGCTCCGCGCGATGGGCTACCCGACCCATCGGATCTCCGCCGTCGTCAGGCGCGACCTCCGCCTCGCCGACCGCTTCCTGCCGCCGATCGTCCGCCTCGGCTTCACCGCCGGGCTGGAGCACTACACCGCGACCGCGGCCGAGTGCCTGCTCACCGACCCCCGCGCGCAGGAGCTGCTCGGCGACACCAGCGTCCGGTCGATCCTGCTGTGGCACGCGCTGGAGGAGTCCGAGCACAAGGCCGTCGCGTTCGACGTCTTCCGGCACGTCGGCGGCACCGAGCGCACACGCATCCGGACCATGCGGTTCATCAGCGCCGGATTCCTGTTCCTCATGGTCACCGGCACGTTCGTCTCGCTGCTGGGCGACCCCGCCACCTACCGTCCGGGGCGGCTGCTCCGCAGCCTCGCCGCGCTCCGGCACTCGCCGTTCCTCGGGCGCGAGGTGATCCGGCGCCTGCGCGCCTACAACGAGCCCGGCTTCCACCCGGACGACTTCGACAGCACCGACCTGCTGGAACGCTGGCGCGAAAAGCTCTTCGGCGCCGAGGGGACCCTCACCGCCAACCTCAGGTGACCGGCGCTCCGGGGCCGGTCACCGAGGGGTGACGACCGTGCGGTCTCCGTCCGGCTCGTACGCCACGACCTGGACGACCGGCAGGCGGGCCGCGGCGCCGGAGCGCGGGCCCGGCACCACGAGCAGGGGAGCCCCGCCCCGCCGGTCCGCCGCGGTCTCGTGGGAGCCGAGCTCACCGACCGACTTCAGCCGCGCGACGCCCGGCCCGGCCGCGGCCACCAGATGCCAGCGCCGGGGGGACCGCCACCACACGGCGGCGGCCTCCGTCCAGCTGGACGAGGCATGGTCGCTGTTCGTCCCGCCCCGCTCGGACAGCGCCTGCCCGTCCTCGGAGATCAGGAGCGAGCCGCCCGGGGCACCCGACGGCGAGGACGCGTCCACCGTCAGCAGGGTCGCCCGGCCGCCGCCGTCGGGCAGGTCGCCGCTCCAGAGCCGCCCGAGCCGCAGGTCGCCCGACTCGCTCAGCGTCGCCGCCCCTGCGCAGGCGACCGCGTTCAACGCCGCCCACTCGGACCGTCTCCCCCGCTCCGGCGGGTCCCGGAACCACACGCTCGGCGCCGCGGACCGCGGATCGTTCGAGGCGAGCTGGGTGACCGTCTGCGTCCCGGACGTCATCTGGAACACCACATAGTTCTGGCAGCGCGGGGTGAACCACTGCCACGGCAGCGGAGCGGTCAGCCCGTCCCGGACGGCCACCGGCTGCCAGTCCGGAGACCGCCCGGACGGAACCGCCGCCCGCACGTCCCGCAGCCATGGCGGAACGAGGTAGCGCCACGTCATGCCCACCATGACGAGCTGCCCCGCGTTCGTGACGAGCTTGCGGACCGACTCCACGCCCCGCGACAGCCGCCGCTCGAAGTACTGCGCCACGCTGGGCGTGTCCCGCGGTCCGGGGGAGTCGCGCAGCACGACCAGGGACGCCCCGTCCACCGGCCCGGCGTACAGGACGGCGACGCGGCCGAGCGGCGGATCGCGGCGGTCGTTCCGCCAGGCATCAGCGGCCCGCCGCAGCAGCTTCGCGTCGTGGAGCAGCCCGCCCTGGGAGGGCCACACGTCGACGGTGGGCGCGTCGCTCGCCTGCCACGTACTCGCACTGATCAGAGCGGGTGCGCCGTGGCGCTCGTCCTCCCCGGTCAGGGCGGTCCCGGCGACCGCCAGCAGCACCACCGCGACCACGCCCGCCACGGCGGCGCGCCCTGCGGGCGGGACGGCGGGCGGCGGGCGCAGCCGCACGAGGTCGGGGTCGAACGCCTCGATCTCGGCCCGCTGCGCGACCTCGTCCATGCCGGTCCGGTCGTCCACGGCGCCGATGATCCGGTCCACGTCCCCGAAGTCGACCGGGACATGGACGCTCAGCTCCGCGACGGTCTCGGGAGCGGTGAGACCGTCCCGGCCCAGCAGGTAGGCGAGCCGCTCGTGCCGCGGGAATTCCAGCAGAGCCGCCCGGACGGGGCCAGGCCCGATCCGCGCGGGTTCGAAGAGGAGACCGTTCAGCCGATGCCGCCCGGTCGGCGGGTCTGTGAGCAGGATCGCGACGAGTCGCGCCCGCATGGCCGGATAGCCGCCGCGCCGCGTCCGCATGGCCCTGGCGACGGCCCGGCGAGCGCGCGAGAGCGGGTGGTCACCGTCGTCAAGCGTCAGGTAGGCGAGCCGTAGAAGGCGGCCGTAGTTCTCGTGTCTCATCCTTCGTATCGCCCCTCTCCCAACATCGCCGTCGAATGATCGACGATGGTTCGCGCTCGGAGTCTCGGTCGGCGAGACCGTCTCCAAGGAGGGCATCCGCACAGGCCACCGGTTCGGGAAGGTGCTGAACGGCTTCTCCGCGAAGCTCGGCTCCGGCCGGCTCGCCCGGCTGCGCCGCAGGTCACCCTGCGCGGCGTCTCAGCGGCGCAGCGCTCCACGCAGGGTGATGCCGTGCCGCGTGCGCAGCCGCCGCAACTCCCACATCGCCACAGCGGTGACGGACAGCGGGGCTCCCAGGATGAAGGCCACCCGTACCCCGAACGGGACGCTGTCGTAGGCGCCCCGGAACACGTCGAAGAGGGCGACCTCCCAGACGAGCAGTGTCGCGAGCAGCGGTGGAACGGTCTCGTGGAGGTCCGCCGTCCGGAAGACGTGCACGAGCGACTGCGCGATGCCGTAGAGGCCGAAGGGGGCGAGCCACAGCAGGAAGGCGCCGATCGCGAACAGCAGGACCACCCGCCCCGGTGACGCCGTCCAGTTCGTGTCCTCGGTCACCCAGCCCCGCCCCGTGATCAGTCTCGGCGTGCCGAGCGTGAGGAACAGCGCGAGCAGCGCCCCGGCGGGCTTGGCGGCGCGGCGCAGGAAGAGGCTCCGGTTGGGCGGGCGGGCCGCCGCGATGAAGACGGCGACGGCGATCGGGAAGGTCACCGCCAGCGTGATGAGGGTGGTGCGGATCTGGGCGAAGCGGTCGTCGATCACGGCGTCGGCGTCCGATGCCAGCCCAGAGGAGAGCAGCATCCACGTGACGGCGACCAGGCCGACGATCGTTCGCCAGACCTGCACCGTCTTCACCGCCGGGTCGTGCACACGGTCCGGCCGGGACGGCGTGAACACCGCACGCCCCACGGCGAACGGGTTGAAGAGACGTCCGAAGGTCAACCGGCGCGGCCGAGCGGGCTGCCAAGGGCCCTGCGGCGGCTGCCACGGGCCCTGCGGCGGCGGTCCGGGCTGCCACCCCGGTCCCGGCGCCTGCCCTCCTCCGTAGGGATTCACCGCGCCCCGCCCCCGCGTCCGCTCATCACGCGTCCTTCCCGTCGCCGTGCCCAGAGGTCACGAGGAGAATACGCAAGATCTCAGCGAGTGAAAGCGCTTTATCTCAGCCGCGGTCGCGCCGCGAGGGCGCGGACCACCAGCCGCCCGGTCTCCAGTTGCTCCTTCATCCGGTTCACGCGCACGTCCGCGTGCCGCCGCTTCAGGTTCAGGGCCGCGGCGAGTTGAGCGCGATGGACTCCCTGACGGTCTCCAGCGCCGCTGCTCGCTCCCGGTCGGTCATGTGGGCCGGGCCGTAGGTGACCACGGGGTCGAGCACCTGGTAGCCGACGAACTCCAGCATTCCGCGATGGATGTGGAACAGGAAGTCGTTCATGGGGCCGAAGGCGCCGCCAGGCTGGAACGACTCGCAGGCTCCGCCGGTCGTGAACAGCAGCATCGCCCGCTTCCCGGCGAGCGCCGCGTCGCCGAAGAGGCCGTACTTTCCGCCGAAGACCGCGCCCATGGCGAAGACCCGGTCCACCCAGCCCTTGAGGATGGCGGGCAGCGAGAACCACCACATCGGGAACGACAGCACCAGCAGGTCGGCGGCCAGCAGGCGATCAAGGTGGGCCCGGACGGTCGCGTCGAGCGTCCCGTCCTCGACCGCGCGCATCTGCTCGGCCTGCGGCTTGAAGTGGCCCTCCACCGACGCGAAGTCGTCGCGGGCAAGGGCCGGGGACCATGCCTCGGAGTAGAGGTCGAGGACGTCGACGCGGTACCCGGCGTCCCGCAGGGCCTGGGCCGCAGTGGTCATCTGGGCGGTGCTGAACGAGCGGGGCTCGGGGTGGGCGTGGACGATCAGGGCCACGGGAGCGGTGTCCAGGGTCGGCATGAGGAGATCATATCGACATATCTCGATTCGTCAATCAGATGGTGACGGCGAGCGCCTCCGCCAGTCGCGCCAGCCGCTCCTCGTCCCGCCGGTAGTGCGTCCACTTGCCCACCCGGGTGGGACGCACGAGCCCGGCCCGTTCGAGCGTGCTCATGTAGCTGGAGACGGTCGACTGGGCGAGCCCCGCCTTCGCCTGGATGTGCGTGACGCACACGCCGACCGCCTGGCGGTCCGCGATCGGCTCCCACTCGCCGAAGTGCTTCTCGGGGTCCCTCAGCCACTGCATGATCTGCAGACGGGCCGGGTTGCCGAGGGCCTTGAAGACCTCGATCAGTTCTTCCGAGCCCAATCCCGCCGCCGCGGCCATCCGCCATCTCCCTCACCAGTCGGACCGACAGACCACGATATCTCGATATCCAGTCGCCCCGTCGGGCCCGCGGCCGCCTGCTCCCGCAACGGCCGGACGGTGCGGCCGGACGGTGCGGTCAGACGGGTGCGGCCGAGCGGTGCGGTCAGCCGAGGCGGGCGGCCTTGCCGAGCAGGTAGCGCTGCTCGACCTGGTTGCCGGTCAGGGCGGCCGCCTGGCGGTACAGGTCGGCGGCGGAGGCGGTGTCGCCGGTCATCTGCAGGAGATGGGCGCGCACCGCGCGCTCGCGTTGCCGGGTGAGGGGATCCAGGTCCAGGTGATGCCGGGTGTTGAGGTCGTCCAGTAGGGCCAGGCCCCGGGCCGGCCCGTACGCCTGGGCGACCGCCACCACGCGGCTGAGCCGGATCGGCGCGGTGGGGGTGAGGCGTTCGAGCCACAGGTACAGCATCGCGATCTGCGGCCAGTCGGTCTCCTCCGGCGACGCGGCCGCCGCGTGCACGGCCGCGATGGCCGCCTGGAGCCGGTACGGGCCCGCCGCGCCGCGGTTCCAGACGCTGTCGATCAGCTCGGTGCCCGCACGGATCAGGTCGGGGTCCCAGCGCGTGCGGTCCTGCTCGTCCAGCGGCACCAGTTCGCGGTCGGCGCCGGTGCGCGCGTGGCGCCGGGAATCGGTGAGCAGCATCAGCGCCAGCAGGCTCGTCGCCTCGGCGTCGTCGGGGAGCGCGGCGTGGAGCATGCGGGTCAGCCGGATCGCCTCCCGGGTCAGGTCGACGCGGGCGAGTTCACGCACGGCGAAGCTGGCCAGGACCTCCTTGAGCTCGGCGAACGGCCCGTCGGTGGCGACCACGCCGTCCGCCGCCCTGCGGACGGTAGTGCTGACCACCGGGTGGCCGAGACCCTCGCTGGCGACGAACTCGCCGGTCTCGGTGAGCTCCTGCTCGAACTTCTGGTACTCGGCGAACGCGGCGAGCGCCTCCTCCGACGGAGCGCCGGCGGTCGCGGCGTCCCAGGCGGCGGCAAGGGTGTAGCTGAGCAGCAGGTACTTCATGACGATGCTCCCTTCGGTCTCCACGGTGCGCGGGCCGGGTTCCCGCTGTATAGCCACGTCAGCCGGGGTGTATGTCCCGGCGGCGCAGGACGAGCCCGACGACGGTCGTCCAGGTGAAGGCGACCACGCCGTTCAGCGCGATCTGAAGGCTCATGTGATCCGGTGACATGGGCACCAGCAGGACGAGCGCGGCGGCGCCGTTCAGCACGCCTCGGCAGCAGCCCGGCGGCGACCAGCGTGCGGGACGTCCGGCGGACGCCGGGGGCCGTGGGGGCGATGGCGGTGGCCATGGAATCCTCCTCCTCGATGGGGTCTCGCCGCTACCTCGGGACCGCGTCCGCGATCTCGACCCCATCGCCGAGTGACCTACATCACACCAACGTGATGTCCGACAGCGTCCAGCCGCTCCGAGGTACCGGCGAACACCCACACAGAGGAGGACGTGATGTCCGAGACCACCCCGCACGAGACCACCCTGAACGAGACCATCCCGGACGAGACCGACCGGCCGAGTGCCGAAGTGCAGGCCCTCGACCGCCTGGTCGGCACCTGGAAGGTCACCGGGGGCGCCGAGGGGACCGTGCGCTACGAGTGGATGCCCGGCCGCTACTTCCTGCTCCAGCACGTCGACCTCACCCAGTTCGGCGAGCCCGTCACCGGCATCGAAGTGATCGGCAACCTGCGCCCGTTCGGCGAGCCCCCCGGCGAGGACGTGATGTCGCGGTACTACGACTCGTTCGGCAACACCTTCGACTACGTCTACGAGCTGACCGGCGACAAGCTGACCATCTGGGGCGGCGCGAAGGGCGGCCCCGCCTACTTCGAAGGCACGTTCAGCCCTGACGGCTCCTCCCTCACCGGCGAGTGGGTCTACCCGGGCGGCGGCGGCTACAAGTCCACGATGACCCGCATCTGACACCCCGCGAACAACTCCAAGAGCGCCGGACCCCTCAACGGGGCCCGGCGCTCTTCTCCTACCGGATCCCCATGCCCGGCGGAGCGCCGAGAAGTTCAGCCGTCAGAGGCAATGGCGCAGGGGCGGCGAGGTCGCGTCAGGCTACGGCGGTTCCTTCGAGTTCGACCATCAGGGTGGGGATCGCCAGGCGGGTCACTCCCAGCATCGTGGTGCTCGTCGCCACTCCGGCCGCGCCCAGCCGACCCGCAAGGACGCCGTAGTGTTGGAAGAGCAGGTCGACGTCGGTGGTGTAGACGTTGAGGCGGACGAGGTCCACCAGGGACATGCCGGCCTCGCCGAGCACGGCTTCCAGGTTGTCGATGCTCAGTGCCAGCTGCGCCGCCATGTCGCCGGCGTGCTGCGGCTCGCCGTCCGCGCTCATCGCGGTCTGTCCTGAGCAGTACAGGGTCCGGGTGTGCCCGGAGGCGACCTCGCCCTGGTTGTAGCCGAGGTCCACCGACCACGTCCACGGGTTGACCGTCGTTCGCTCCATTGCCGTATCAGCTCCATCCGGTTCGTTGGCAGTGCGTCGTCCGCCGGCTCAGTAGCCGCGCTGTGACGTCGTGGTGAGAGCCTCCCAACGAATCACGACATCCTTTGTCGTGTATTCGGTAGGTTCCTCGCATGCGTGCCGACCGGTTGGTCTCGCTGGTGCTGTTGCTGCGCCGGCACGGTCGGCTGTCCGCGACGGCGCTGGCCCGCGAGCTGGAGGTGTCCACGCGCACCGTGCTGCGCGACATCGAGGCGCTGTCCGCCGCCGGTGTCCCGGTCTACGCCGAACGCGGTCGGCACGGCGGCTTCGCACTGCTGCCCGGTTTCCGGACCGAGTTGACCGGGCTGAACCACGACGAGGCGCTCGCCCTGCTGGTCGCCGGATCGCGGCGCGGCGCGCAGGCGTTCGGTCTCGGCTCGGCGCTCGCCTCGGCCATGCTCAAGGTGGTGGACGCGTTGCCCGCGAGCTACCGGGACACCGCGGCCGACGCTGCCCAGCGATTGCTCATCGATCCGGAGGCCGACCTCCTCGCGCGCCGGCAGGTCGCCGAAGAACTGCCCGACGCGGTCGTGGCCGAGGTGAGGCGCGCGGTGTTCGCCGGGCACAAGCTGCGCATCCACTACGCGGCCATGGACCAGACCCCCAAGTGGCGGACGGTGGACCCGATCGGCCTGGTCACCGTCCGCGGCCAGGGCTACCTGCTGGCCACGAGGTCCGGCGCGGACCGTACGTACCGGCTGTCACGGATCGTGGCCGCCGAGGAACTCGACGAACCCGCACAGCGGACAGAGCGGGTCGATCTGGACCGGGCCTGGCAAGAGCGCAGCACGCGGTTCCGGACGGGCGGCGACCAGGTCGCCGTTCTCGCTCGGGTGCACCCGGCGCGGCGGAAGGAACTGGTGGGTACCGCGCTGGCCGTCCTCACCGAGGAGGACGCCGCCGACGGCTGGCTGCGCCTGGAGGTGACCTTCCAGGATTCGAGGCACGCGGTATGGGCGCTGTGGCAGCTCGCCACCAGCGCGGAAGTTCTCGCCCCGCAGTGGTTGCGCACCTCGCTGCGCGACCGCGCCGCCGCTGTCGCCGCCCGCTACGAGGACTCACGCTGACCGGCGACGTGCTCACTCGGTCACGGTGGGCATCGCGGTGAAGAACGGCCGCACCTCAAGCCACTCCTGGATCGGCCTCCCGCCCGCGCCGGGCGCCGCGGACAGTTCGGCGGCCAGTTCGAGTGCGCGCTCGTAGGTCTCGACGTCGACCACCATCCAGCCGGCGATCAGGTCTTTGGTCTCCGCGAACGGGCCGCCGGTGACCGGTGGGCGGCCCTCGCCGTCCGAGCGGACGAAGGTGCCCTGCGGGGAGATCGCCTGGCTTTCGACGTACTCGCCGGACGCCTCCAGCCGCGCGGCGAAGTCCTCCGTGTACTGGACGTGGGCCGCGCGCTCCTCCGGGGTCCACCGGTCCATCCGCACGTCGTTGACCGGCGCGGGCGCGCCCCGATGGTGCTTGAGCAGCAGGTACCTGGCCATCGACTTCTCCTCGGGTGGTGGTCCGGTCACGGCCGCGTCGACCTCAGGCGTTCTGCCGCTCGGCCCGTTGCCGCATCAGCTCCTCGACCGCGGTGGGCAGGGTGGTCTCGAAGTCGATGAGCTTCACCCAGGTCGGGGTGACGACGATCCGGACCATGCCGTCGTAGAGCGAGCGGACCTCGGCCTCCCACTCGACGCGCTGCTCGGGCGTCATCTCGTAGCTGCCGTTCATCTGGAGGTACTCGTCCGGGATGCCGTCGACGGCGTCGAGCTCGGCGCGCCCCCGGATGAGCAGGATCTTCGGCGGGTGCACCTCGGTGTCGACCGTCAGCGCCACCTCGGGACGCTCGCGCAGGTGCGCCAGCTTCGGGGCGTTCCTGCTCGTGCACATGACGATCTCCGAGCCGTTCCAGGTGAACGCGATCGGCACGTTGCGGGGTGTGCCGTCCTTGGCGACGTAGGCCAGGCGGGTCAGGTCGCGGGCCAGCAGTTCCTGGCTGAACGGCCTGTCGAGGATCTCGTTGATCTCGTGCTGCTCCATGGTCGTCGCTCCTGTCCTGGTGCCGTCGAGCGGCCGTTCTCGGCTGCTCGTGCACCTGGGACGGAGCCGCCCCCACGTTCTCGACATCCGCGGCGACGAGATCGCGAAGTTTCCGCCCGGCGCCGTAGTACGCCGGGCTGGTGCGGGCCTGGGCCGTGAGCGGCTGGCCGGGGACCCGGCCGCTCACGGGCGGGACACGGCGCGGACCTATGCCGTTCCGGTCAGTCCAGGCTCCGGAAGAAGGCCCGGAGGTCGGCGATCATCAGGTCGGGGGCCTCCAGGGCCGCGAAGTGGCCGCCCCGTTCGAACTCCGACCAGCGCACCACGTTGTGCGCCTGGTCGGCCAGCGGGCGGACCGAGAAGTCCGTGGGGAACACCGCGACCGCGGTCGGCACCGTCCCGCGCTCCTTCGGCGCCCACATGGTGAAGTCGTTGAACCGCTCGTAGTAGGTGTGCGCCGCCGAGCCCGCGGTGCCGGTGAACCAGTAGATGCTCACGTCGGTGAGGATCCGGTCCCGGTCCACCGCGTCCTCGGGGAGCTCGGCGGCCGGGTCCGTCCAGTCCTTGAACTTCTCCACGATCCAGGCGAGCTGACCGGCGGGGGAGTCGTGCAGCGCGGCCGCGACCGTCTGCGGGCGGGTGCCCTGGAGCTGCATGTAGGCACCCAGTTTCTCCTGCCACTCCTTCATCCCGGCAAGCCGTCCACGCTCGGCCTCGTTCAGCGACCCCATGATCGTCGGATCGCCGGTGGGGAAGGTGAGCAGGCCGTTGACGTGCACGCCGATGACACCGTCCGGCGCGGCGCGTCCCAGCAGTGGAGCGATGAACGCGCTGACGTCGCCGCCCTGCACGCCGTACCGGTCGTAGCCGAGCCTGGACATCAGTTCCGCCAGCGCCGCGGCGGTGCGGCCGTCCGTCCAGCCGGTGCCGGGCAGCGGGCCGGAGAAGCCGTACCCCGGCAGCGACGGGACCACCAGGTGGAAGGCGTCGGCGGCCTCGCCGCCGTGGGCCACTGGGTCGGTGAGCGGGCCGATGAGGTCGAGGAACTCGACGACCGAGCCGGGCCAGCCGTGCAGCAGCAGGAGCGGGGTGGCGTCGGGCTCGGGGGAGCGTACGTGCAGGAAGTGCACCTGCGCCCCGTCCACGGTGCTGGTGAACTGCGGGTACGCGTTGAGCGCGGCCTCCTGGGCGTGCCAGTCGAAGCCGTCGGCCCAGTAGGCGGCGAGCTCCCGCAGGTAGCCGGTCGGCACGCCGCGCTCCCAGCCGGTGCCGGGCAGCTCGGGGGCCCAGCGAGTACGGCGCAGCCGCTCGTGCAGGTCGTCGAGGTCGGCCTTCGAAACCTCGACGCGGTAGGGCTGGATCTCATTCGTCATGTCCGTCACGGTATGAGCTATTGGTGTCAGCCTCTGGCACTGATCGGGGCCACAATGACGCCATGTTGGAGACTTCCGCGCGGCTGCTGCGCCTGCTGTCGCTCCTGCAGGCGCGCACGGACTGGACCGGCGCCGAACTCGCCGACCGGCTGGAGGTCGGCCTGCGCACCGTGCGGCGCGACGTCGAACGGCTGCGCGAGCTGGGCTATCCGGTGGACGCCACCCCGGGAGTGGCCGGCGGGTACCGGCTCGGGGCGGGGGCCGCGTTGCCGCCGCTGCTGCTCGACGACGAGGAGGCCGTGGCGGTGGCGATCAGCCTGCGTATGGCCGCGACGGGCAGCGTCGCGGGCTTGGAGGAGGGTGCGGTGCGCGCGCTGGCGAAGCTCCAGCAGCTCCTGCCGTCCCGGCTGCGACACCGCGTGGAGGCGTTCCGCACGGCGACCGTGGCGCTGCCCGGGGCGGCCGATCCGGGGGTCGGCGCCGATCTGCTGGCGGCGATCGCCGCCGCGTGCCGCGACCGGCGCCGCGTGCGCCTGCGCTACCGGGGGCGCGAGGGGGTCACCGTGCGCGAGGTCGAGCCGCACCGGCTGGTGCACACCCCGCGCCGGTGGTACCTGGTGGCGTGGGACGTGGTCAAGGACGACTGGCGCACCTTCCGGGTCGACCGGATCGAGGAGCCGCTCGGGCCGCCGGGGGCGCGCTCCACGCCGCGCACGCCGCCCGAGGAGGACACCGCCGCCTACGTCTCGCGCGCCATCACCTCGGCGCCGTACACGTACCAGGCCCGCGTCCTCTTCCAGGCCCCGCTGGAGGAGGTGGCCCCCCACACCTCGCCCGGCGCCGGACGGCTGGAGGCCGTGGACGCGCGCACCTGCCTGTTCACGGCCGGCTCGAACTCGCTGCGCGAGCTGGCGGTGCACCTGGCGGTGAAGGGGTTCGACTTCGAGGTGCTGGAGCCGCCCGAGCTGGTCCCGGTGCTGCGCGAGGTCCGCGACCGCCTCGACCGCGCCGCGACCACGTCGGACGCGGGTTCCGATTGAGACCAGGTCAGAGGTGTCTCAGTTGAAGCCCCGCGATCACTACCCCTTGATGGCGGGTGGCTCACAACGCTTCCTTCGCGGCTCAGTCTGCGGAGGGCGCGTTGAGACGCTCTCGGAGGAACGCGAGGGTGATCCTGCCGGTCTCGCTCTTCACCGCCCAGAATGTCCAGCCGTTCTCGTCACCCTGGGTGACATAGTCGGCCGCGCCCGAGGGGCTGCCGAAGATGCGCCCGTCGTGCTCGATGCGCCCGTCGGGCAAGACCGTTGCTTCAGCTGGGTGAGCCCGGCTGGTGGAGACGAGTTTCGCTTGTGGTTCAAGGAGGCCTGCAACCAGGAGGTCTCGCACCGTGCCGTGAATCCTCCGCCTGACCCTCTTGCCGTCACCGCTCGACATTTGCGGGGCGAGGGGCGTCTGTTCGGTTCTCACGCTGGGCGGCGCGGTGTCGTAGCCGAGGAGACGCAGGACGCGGACGAACGGAATGACGCAGGATTCGAGCATCTGGCGATCGTGTGGCGGAAGCGTTTCGTCGACCGGGCGGCGCATGTTGTGGAGACGGGCGCTCGAGGCCGCGTTGAGGAGGTCGTACAGGCGCCCCTCAAGCCATCCGACCTGGGCCGAGTGGAAGCCGTACTTAGTGTCCCTGCGTACCAGGACAGCGCGCGACCAGTGGTCTTTCTGGCTGAGGTGGGTCGATAGCCGAGATCTGATGCCCGCAGGAGCCTTGCCTACGTAGGCGCCCCACGTTCCGTCGGAGGCGGTGGGGTCGAGGAGTGCGTAGACACCGGCTACGTCCCAGTCGGAGCCGACAGTTCTTGCCCCCGCGCGTTCCACGATGGCCATACGCAGGGCGAAATGATCGATGTAGACATCGATCGGCTCCTGGGCCGATCCGGGGATGACCACGTTCGTCGCTAGGCTGTCGACCGCACCGATCTTCAAGATTCCCTCCAAGCTTTTCAGAAATCGTACGGCCGGGCGGCGCATGCGCTGGTGCCTCTGAATGATCTGGCCCGCTTGAGACGGCAAACCGTGACCCTCAGTGGAAATAGCCCGTGGTTTCACGGGGGCGCACCCCTTAACGGTCGACGGCGCCCCCGACTGACTGGGACGCTAAGGAAGTTGATGCCCAAGTCGGCAGACCCCTAGGAAGAATACGGCGAAGTAGATATCCTGCAACGTTCGTCGTAATGCTCGGGGTGCGAGGTGATGAGATATGGCCGACTCGTTCGGAGAGCGGGCAAGGCGGTCGCGGAACTTCGGGTTCCTGCTGCGGCATGAGCCTCTGCTGGTGGTGGACGGTGCGGCCGCTGAGACCGATATCTACAGCGACCCGGACGGCGGCCATGGACGCGAGGGGATGTGCGCCTGCTGAGCGGCTACGGCTGTCCGGGGGCGGGCCAGCTCTCGCCTTCGGGCGTCTGGAACCACAGGCGGTGCTGGTCGTGGCCGATGGTGAGGCCGAACGCTTCGACGTCGGGGCGGTCGTGCGCGGTCCACCAGGCGTGGGCGTTTTCGACTTGACGCCAGATGTCGGATGGGCCGCCGTGCTCGACCTTGGCGGGGGCGTCGCCCGAAATATTCGCCCATGAGCCGTCAGGAGTGGTGAGCCGGGTCGTGGTGGTACCAGGGAAGGCGTTGACGCCGGGAAGGCGCTGCCAGACCAGCAGGGACAGCCCAGGAGTGCGGAGGGCGTTGCGGCCGACGTCGCTGGTGCGGGTATGGGCGGTGCTGGTGTCGATGGGCACGCCTTCGGGGATGCCGGGTAGCGCGACGTCGCGACGGGCGGACATGAATCCCCAGGTGCAGGAGACCAGAGGGCCGGTCGCGGTGCCGTCGTCGGCCACGGTGAGGCGTGCGAGTGCCCCGGCCCATGTCATGCCGCGCGGCCGGACGTCGGCCAGGACGATGCCGCCGGGGCGGGTCTGGTCCACCCATGTGTTCGGGACGCGTTCGGTGGCCACGGTGGCTATGAGCCGATCGTAGGGAGCGCGGGCGGGGCAACCCCGGGCGCCGTCTCCCGCCATGAGTGAGGGGTGATAGCCGGCATCGGCCAGCCGCTTCCGGGCTAGGTTGATCAGGTGGGGGTCGATGTCCACACTGACGACCTGTGACGAGCCGAGCCGCTCGGACAGCAACGCGGCGTTGTAGCCGGTGCCGGTGCCGATCTCCAGAACGCTCATGCCGTCGGCCACGTCCAGGATCTGTAACATCCGGAGCATCAGACTCGGGCGGGTGCTGGAGCTGGTGGACCACAGCATGCCGGGCTGATCGGGGTGTTCCTTGCGCTGGGTGACGAGCGTGTCGTTGGAGTAGGCGAGTCGAAGCCAGCGCGGGTCCGTGGCGTCCACCAGGTCGGGCGGGTCGTCGTCGGAGTAGAAGGCGGGGACGAAAACGTGGCGGGGAACGCGGGCGACTGTCCTGCGCCACACAGGCTCGGTGATAGCGCCTTGGTCGCTGAGCAAATCGGCTAGGGCTTGTGCGTGGGTTCGCCATGTGTCGGGTGGGACGGTCATGCTGCGGCCCCTAGAAGGGTGTCGGCGATGGCGTCGGAGATGGGTGCCCCAGTGCGTTCCTGCAGCCAGGCCCATTGGGCGCCGGGGCCGCATTCTAGGAACCACCATGCCCCGTCGTCGGTCACCGCGAAGTCGAACACACCCAACGCCAGGTCGAGCGCCGAGAGGTAGGCGTGGCAGGCATCGGCCACGTCGGAGGGGACGGCGATGACGGCGTAGCTGAGGGTGTCATAGGCGGTGCGGAAGTCCTGACGTCCGTGCAGGTCTTCGGTGAAGATCGCGACAGCGTGCGCCTGGCCGCCGGCGGTGGCGACCAGGCGGACGTCATGGCTTTTGCGGATGTTGGCTTGGAAGAGGTGCAAGGTGGTGGACACCCGGGTGTCGAGGGCGTCCGGGTCCACGGGTGTGGTGTAGATCAGCTTCACCCGGTCGGCCTCGCTGACCAGCTTGTGCATAGTGGCTTTGTAGACCACGCCCTCACAGCAACGGGCGAACGTCTCGGCGTCGCTGGGGCTGTTGGTGAGCAGACTCGCGGGGAGGGTGAAGCCGCAGCGGGCGGCTGTGGCCATCTGGAGCGGCCGGTACTCGGCGTCGGCCAACCGTGCCGGGTGCGATACCCAACGGGCGGGCAGCGACATGAACACCCCGCCGAAACCGAACCGGGCTTCCACGGTGGCGAATCGCCGTTCCGGCTCGCTTAAGGTGGCCGGGAATCGAAACGGTTGCGGTTGCCGGTAGTACACCGCCGTGACGTCTTCTAGTGGGATGACTCCGTCGGGCGTGGTGAGGCGTCCCCGCCATCCTTCGCGGGCAAGGCGGAAACTCGCGCTGGACGCAGACGGAAACGAGGCGGTGTCGAACCGCATCACGCGGGCGCCGCGTTGAGCGAGCGCATCACGGACGTATGCCGCTTCCCCGTCGTCCTGCTCGGCGAGCAGGAGAACCAGCGAATCTGGCATCAGTCGGTCACCGTCTGTGTGTAGTCGTCCTTCTTGGTCTTGCTGTCGTCGGTGTACTCGGTTGCAACCTTCTCTTGCCGGGTGCTGGTGGGCTTACCGTGCTTGCCCATGGCCCGGACCGGGGCGGGATCGACGGCCTGGTCCATTCCCCACGGGCGAGCGTCGGGAGTCGGCTGCTGGGCGCTGACGGGCACAACGTGCCCCGGGAGGCCGAGTGGGAAGCGGTCACGAGCGTGAACCAACGGGCTCTCGGTCATGGTGGACGGTCCTCTAGAGCTGGTTTTTTGCCATATCGGCTCGCTCACTGCATGGCCTCCGCTTGGTGGGCCGGCCCTGGGGCCTTGCCTTCGACCAGTCGATTTCACCGTAGGTCGAAGGCGAGGCCGTCCGCGTTGGCGGGAGGGTTAGAGGTCCAGGTCTCCGCCCTTCACGCGGGTGATGAGCTGGGCGAAGCTTGTGGAGGTTAGGGTGAGGTGGCCGGTTTCGGGTGCCTTGCTGTCTCTGATGCCGCGTCCCTCTGCGAGAGCGGCTACCTCCACGCATTCGTTTCCGGACGCGTTGCTCCGACTGGCCTTCCGCCATTCGATCACTTCATGGCCTCCATAATCCGGGCGACATGACTCCGTGAGGCGGACGCTGACAAGGCTTCCGAGCCTATGAGGTCGAAGCGCCTTACGAAGTCGTCAAGCATCGTGGGGTCGTGCGTCAGTCTGCCACCTGTATTCGCTTCCATGTAGGCCGCAGACCAGTTTCCTCCGCTTAGAAGGGTGAACGAGCCGTCCAGGCCGATATGCGCCCCCACGTCGCGTGGCACAGTGCGAAGGATGACGTTTCGTCTGTGGCTAAGGGTTATCAGATGGGTGAGCTGTTGTCGCATGACCTCAGGTCCGCCGACCGGCTGTTCTAACGCCGCCTCGTTGAGCAGGATGCGCAGCTCGGGAGGCCTCTCTCGTTGGAGGACCGCTTGCCTCGCCATGCGTGCCGCAACGGCCGCTTCGACGTCCTCAATGATCTGGCCATCTTCAAGCAGCGTTCGGGCGTAGTCCTCGATCTGGAGCAGCCCAGGGATGATTGCGAGTGCCCAGTAGCTCACACAGGTCGCTTTCGCCTCCAAGGGAGTGTATTGGGACCACCAGCCTGGGTCGTGTGTTCTCACGGCTAATCGTCGAAGCCGGGTGAAATGGCCGCGAGTGCGCCAAACCAGGTCTAAAGTTTCGGCGTGCTTCATGGGTAGGTTTTCGCGGCCCGATTCCCAGTTCGAAACGTGAGATTTAGTCACACCCAGAAGTCTTCCCAGGGCTTCCTGTGTCATGTTCCTTTCTGTGCGCCATATGCGCAGGTCAGAGGCAAGCCAGTGCCAGTGATCGTTGTCTGGATCAAGGTCATTCGCGGAAGTCAATCAAGATCCCCAAAGTACAGGTCGGTTGATTGAATGATGCTGACTGTATCTGGAGGCGGCATTCTTTCGCCAGAGATTGGTCACGAAAGGTGGACCGGAATGAATGGCATTCGGGACTTGCGGGACAAGCGTCCGTCGAAGGCGCCCGACGAGTTCGCGCTTCGCTGGCGCGCTTATCCCGAGAGCGTGTATCTGACGCGGTCGCTCGTGTCGCAGGCGTGTGGGGCGTGGGGGTTGCCGCATCTCGACTATGTCGGGCGGACGATCATGTCGGAGTTGGCGACGAACGCCGTGGTGCACGCCGTCGAGGGGCATGAGATCCAGGCGTGGGTCACACTCCTGGACGGTGCCGTCGAGTTCCGGGTGTGGGATCCGTCCCACGCGCCACCGGTCATGCCGGAGACCGATGTCGAGGCCGAGGGCGGGCGGGGCCTGATGATGGTGCGGCTCCTGGCGACCGGCGGCTGCGGATACCGGTACATCGACGGCGGTCGCGGCAAGGTCGTCTGGGCGCGGCTGGCCCTCTAGAACCCCTGCCCGTCCGGCGAGCGGACGCACCCGACCCCCTGGGGTGCGACCGCGCTTCCCCCCACCTCGCCGGACGGGCGGGCTCGAAGCCGGCAGGAGGCGGACGCCGCGACCTGGACCTCGGGGACGATGCCCGGCAAGATCCACGACCTCACCGCCGTCCGCGTCCGGGGCATCCTGCGCGCGCTGCAGAAGGCCGGAATCCTCACCCTGTCCGACAAGTCCTACCAAGGAGCCGAAGCCTCGGTCGTCATCCCGCCCTACAAGGGCAAGAACAAGCCCGAGTCGCAGAAGCAGGCCAACCGGGCGCACGCCAAGCTCCGCGGGCCCGGCGAACGCGCGAACGCCCAGCTCGAATCATGGCGAATCCTCCACAAGCTCCGCTGCAGCCCCAGCAAGGCCGGCCACCTGGTCAAGGCCATCGCCGTCCTGCAGAACTACGAGCTCACCTGAGGATGAAAAAGGGTCAGTCATGCCGGGCCCGAAGGCCAGCGGCCCTCGTGCAGGACCACGAAGGACATGACGGCCTCCATCCCTGAGCGGATTGGTGTGATGACCCCGGTGTCCGCCCGGACACCGGAACCGTCACGAGGATCGGAGGCCCCGCTCCTCATAGCATCAGATGATGTAAGAACCGACTTGGCGGCGTTCTTTGGAGGACAGCAACTCCAACGGCAGCAGCGGGATCGCCTCTCGGTTGGCCGCCAGGTAGCAAAGCAGCACCAGCGCGCTGCCGTCCTCGTCCTTGAACAGCAGCCAATGCGCGAGGTCCACCGAGCCGCTGGAGAAACCGGACGAGTGCATCACCGGATCCAGCATCGCCATGTAACCCTCCGGAAGCAGTTTCTTGCGAATCTTCCGGAAGTTCGCCGACGGGAAGGAACTGATCATCAGGAACAGCTGCCCGAACGTCTGAGTATGGTGCATAATCCGCCCGGGCGTGACCGGGACCGGAGCTCGCACAACATGGTCGATCAGGTTCGGATGGGCGAGCCACCGCCAGGTCTCCCGAGAGGTCACCGTATCCGGAAGCTTGTCCTCCATACGCTCCAGGTGTACAGGCAGCCACTCCCGCGCCCACTCGTTGATGAAAGCCTCCACTGATCAACCCCGCCGGCCCCCGATTCTTCCGGACGCGGCCCACCGCATGTCAAGCCCGCAGGGCGCTCCCGCCCCTGGCGCGAGGGGGAGTCTGAGTATTCCGGCCCGCAGAGATGCCGCATGGGCGGTGCCGACTCACACTGAGCCTTTCTCAGCGGCAGTTCGGTGTGCGCTGATCGACCCTGGCCTACGCCACCGGTGTCGTCCGCCGCCACCGCCAGGCCCTCGGCAGCAAGGGCCGGTGCCTACCCCCGGGAACGCAGGCACTGATGACCCTGGTCTACCTGCGCAAGGGCGAGACCTACGCCGAGCTGGGCGCCGGATTCGCCGTCTCATCCCCACCGCGTGGCGCTACGTCAGCGAGGCCGTCGACCTGCTCGCCGCCCGCGCACCCAAACTCATCCTGCTGAAGCTGCGCTGCTGCCTCCATCGTGCCGCCCGCCTCGCCAAGGCCATCCACACCCTGCAAATCCGCGAGACCTCATCACGCTGAAAAAGGCTCAGTGTACGCCGCTTCGACTGGGTAATTACCATTTGTTTAGCCCGCCCGCTGAGGTGAATTCCTGTAGGGCGGCGACGAGCGGAACGTCGTCGGTCAAGCCGCCGGTCTGGACCGGCGGGTCGCGCGCACGGGTGTGATGCCGAGCGCGGTGACGGCACTGAGGGCCGCGGCGAGGGCGATGAACCACCAGCCGTGCCGGAAGGTCGTCGGCAGGTGATCGGACGAGCCGTCGAGGGAGCCGAGGACGGCGATCAGGACGGCGACGCCGAGGACGTAGCCGAGCTGCCGGCAGGTGTTCACCACGGCGCTGCCGGTGGCGGCCTGGGTCTTCGGCAGATCTTTCGTGGCGGCACCGATCATGCTGGGCAGGGCCAGGCCGATGCCGATGCCGACGATGATCCATCCCGGCAGGATCTGCGTCAGGTAGCGCGGGTCGGTGGAGGCGCCCGCGGCGAGCATCAGCGTGCCGACGCAGAACAGCAGATTGCCCAGGGCCACCAGGAGACCGACCGGCATACGCCGCACCAGTCGCTGGCCGACGGCAGCGAAGATCGGCACCATCAGCGGCCCTGGAGCGATGGCGAGTCCGGTGCGGATCTCGGAGAACCCGGCGGCGTTCTCCAGCCACAGCACGACGCTGAAGAAGAGCGCGCCGAACGCGGTGCAGAACACCAGCACGGTGACGTTGGCCCACACGAAGGTCCGCACCCGGAACAGCGCCGGGTCGATGACCGGATCGGGACGCCGTGAGATCCGGGCGGCGATGACGGCGATGCCGAGGATCGCGACGCCGAAGGCGGTCAGGGTCCTGGCGTCCGCCCAGTCCCATTCGTCGCCCTTCACCAGGCCGAGCGCGGCCGCGCCGATCGCGACGGCGAGGACGGCCGCGCCGGTGAGGTCGGGCGACCGGACGACGGACTCGTCACGGCTGTCCGGGACCAGGCGCTGCGCGGCGACGAAGGCCAGCAGCCCGACGGGCAGGTTGATCAGGAAGATCCAGTGCCAGGACACCTGGAGCAGAACGCCGCCGGCGACGGGGCCGAGGGCACCGGCGAGGGAACTGGTGGTCGCCCAGATCTTCACCGCGCCCGCGCGCCTTTCGGGAGGCAGCGCGGTGAGCATGAGTCCGAGGCTGGCCGGGGTGAGCGCGGCGGCGCCGGCCGCCTGCAGAACTCGGAACGCCACCAGCCACCACAGTGAGGGAGCGAACGCGCACGCGGCACTGGCCAGGGTGAACAGGGCCAGGCCGACCAGGAATCCCCTCTTGCGGCTGTGCCGGTCGGCCAGACGTCCGGCCGGGATCAGCAGCGCCGCGTAGACGATGGCGTACGCGTTGAGAACCCAGCTGAGGTCCGGCAACGACGCGCCCGGGAAGCTGCGCCCGATGGCGGTGAACGCGACGTTGACCACGAAGACGTCGAGCATGGCCATGAACGCCGCCGCGCAGAGCACGACGACGATGGCGGTCGGGCGTTCAATCCGGGCCGGTGACGTCCGGGCCGTCAGTGCGTCAGGGGGCATGAGGGATTCCAATCCGGGTGGGGTCCTGGGTCCGCCGGTCGAACTCGCCAGCGACATGCTGACTGACCCTTGGTATAGCCAGCAGGCGCTGACTATATCCCGGTTCAGTCACCGCGGATAGCATGGGGGCCATGTCTGCTGTCATGGAAGGCGCGCTCGCCGACCTCGGATCCTGGAAACCCGCCGATTGCTCGCTGGTCAAGGCCCTGGAGGTCGTGGGAACCCGGTCGGCGCTGCTGATACTGCGCGAGTGCTACTACGGCACCACCCGCTTCGGCGGCTTCGCGCAGCGCGTCGGCATCACCGAACGGGCCGCCGCGAAGCAACTGCGCCAGCTCACCGAGGCCGGTCTCCTCGCCAAGCGCCCCTACCGAGACGAGGGTGACCGCACTCGCGAGGAGTATGTCCTGACCGAGATGGGCCGCGACCTACTGCCGGCCGTCCTCGGCCTCATCCAGTGGGGCGACAAGCACCTCCACAACGGCCGTCCACCGGTTCTGCACGTCGAACACGACACCGGTACCGCCGTCCGGGTCGAGTTGCGCAGTGAAGCAGGAAACCCTGTCGCGCTGGAGGACATCGGCGTCCGTCGCAACCCCCGATGGCGGTCACCGTCCTCATCGTCCTGACATGGCCGCTGCCGAGCGCGGCGAACGACACATGCGCAACGCGCGATCTCTACCTTCGGCCAGCCGGTCTCGGGCAGCGTTGACCAGTTCGGGGTCGATGTCCACGCTGACGATCTGGGACGAGCCGAGCCGCTCCGACGGCAACGCGGCGTTGCAGCCGGTGCCGGTGGCCTACGGGTGGGGATAGGCGATCCGTCGTACCGCCGGGGCCGAGACCACCTGGACAGAAGTCTGCCCTGGCACGTCGATGTGGGCGAAACCACCCTCGAACGAGATCCGCACATCGCAGACGGTGGACACCGCCTCACCGGCCGCGTCGAGCACGGTGTACCCGTCGATGAGTTCGACCACGGTCGCCACTCGCCATCCGGTCGCCATCATCATCCCTGAGTCTTCCTCCTGCTGAACGTCTGGTGCTTGGGGGAAGTCGAGTTCCGGTCGGGCAAGGTGATTGAAGTAGTTGGAGAAGGTGTGGAGCGCGACATGTGCCGTCACCTCGGCGAGCTCAGTGTCGGTGACTCCCGCGTCCCGTATCTGTCCGAGTACCTCATCGGCCACCCGGCCGCGGGTGCGCATGATCTCGCGGGCGGTCCGCAGGAGGGCCTGGGTGTGGGGGTCCTTTGACTCCGCCCGGCGCGCCGCGCGGAGTTCCTCTTCGGTGATCTTCATCAGGCCGCCCCGCACGGTGTGCGCGGACACGCAGTAGGCGCAGGAGTTCTCGGCGGCGACGAGCAGCGCGAGGAGCTCACCTGTGCGCGCGCCGAGCACACCGCGGGTGAGAGCGTCACGGAACGCCAGGTAACCGCGCAGTGCCGCCGGACTGGCGGCCATCGATCGGTAGAGGTTCGGCACTCGGCCGAGTTGCCTCTGCACGGCGTCCAGAAGTTCGCGCTGTTCCTCGACGGTGGCTTGGGGGATCCGGGGCATGGCAGCCTCATCCTTGACATGGCGACGGTACCGATCGGTACCGTCTGGCGGTCAGGACGGTACTGCTCAGTTCCGTTTCGGTCAAGCGGGCCTGTATTCTCACGGCATGCCCACCCGAGCCCGCGAACGCCTGATGTCGACGGCGGAGGAACTCTTCTACGCCGAGGGCATCCGCGCTGTTGGCATCGAGCGCATCCTGGAGGTTTCGGGCGTCGGCCGGGCGTCCTTCTACCGCCATTTCCCCGGGAAGGACGACCTGGTCGTCGAAATCCTTCGGCACCGTGACAGTGCTTGGCGCCGGTGGCTGGCGGACAGCGTCGCGGCGATCGGCGCGCCGGCCGAGCAGCGCCCTCTGGCCGTTTTCGCCGCCCTGGCCGAGCGCTTCGGCCGACGTGACTTCCGCGGCTGCGCCTTCATCAACACGATGGTCGAGGCCGCCGATGTCGACAGCCCCGCGCACCTGGTGGCGGTGGAGCACAAGCAGAAGGTCAGCGCCTACCTGGACGAACTGCTCGCGGAGGCGGGACGAACCGACCACGCCGCGCTCGCCGAAGCCTTCATCCTGCTCATCGACGGTGCGATCGTGACGGCGCTGCGGGAGGGCACTCCCGATGCCGCTTGGCGCGCGCGGACCATCGCCGCCGCGTTGCTCTCCTGACGGCTTTCTCGCACCGTTCAGTCCGAAAGCGCGCAGGCCGGCCGGTGCTCGGGCTTGGGCTCCACGAACAGTGCGTTGCGTCCGGCGGCGTCTGCTCAAAAGTCAGCGTGACCACCTCATGGACCTTGTCCAGGAGGATCCAGGGCGGACGACCGAGGCGGGGCCCATCGGCCGGCCCGTGGAACGCCACAACGGATTTCAGGCGCAGAACACTAGATGTCCAGATCTCCGCGCTTCGCGCGGGTGATGAGCTGGAAGAAGCTGGCGGGGGAGAGAGCGAGGCGACGTCCACTTGCGAAAGGTTGCGTTCTTCGCGCCAAACCCGCAGGTCAACGGACAGCCAGTGCCGCAGGTTGTGATCGGGGTCGAGGCGATCCACTCGTGCCATTCAAGATCCTTCGCTTGGGGATCACTGAAACGCGACAAGCGGAACCGGGCGGCGGGAAGGTGTGGGCAGGGTTCAGGGAGAAGGATGGCCCGGGATGAATGGCATTCAGGACAGGCGGGACAAGCGTCCGTCAAAGGCGCCTAACGAGTTCGGGCTTCGGTGGCGGGCACATCCGGAGAGCGTGTATCTGACGCGTTCGCTCGTGTCGGAGGCGTGTGAGGCGTGGGGGCTGGTGCGGCTCTTGGCGACCGGCGGCTGCGGATACCGGCACATCAGCGGCGGTCGCGGCAAGGTCGTCTGGGCGCGGCCGACCCTCTAGAACCCCCGCCCGTCCGGCGAGCGGACGCACCCGACCCCCTGGGGTGCGACCTCGCTTCCCCCCACCTTCGCCGGACGGGCGGGTGGCCGACTGGTAGGCCCCCGATCGGGCTCTCGTCGCGAGCTTCGGGTTCTGCGGCGCCTTGTAAACGGACTACAGTCCGGTACGATGGCAATAACCGGACCGCAGTCCTAAACTCTTGGAGGGTACGGCATGACCGCACTCATCACCCGCGACGAGCTGAAGGCAGCGATCGAGGCGGGCTCCGTGACCGTCCTCGACACCCTGGGCGGGGAGCACTACGCCAAGCAGCACCTGCCCGGCGCCCGCGAGCTTGTCCTGGCCGACGTCGACGCCCGGGCGCCGTCCCTGCTCCCCGACCGCGACGCCGCGATCGTCACCTACTGCTCCAACCCGGGGTGCGCCAACAGCGGGCAGGTCGCCGACCGGCTCACCGGCCTCGGCTACACCAACGTCCGCAAGTACCGCGAGGGCATCCAGGACTGGGTGGAGGCCGGCCTTCCCACCGAGTCCGCCTGACGCCGCCCGGGGGAGGTCGAGCGCATGGCCCGACCCCGCCCTATGGACGGGCTCACGTGGGGCTTCAGTCGCGGGCGGCGACCAGGGCCGTGGGGGACGGCCTGGTCGCGGCCAGGGCGGTGAGGGCGGCGGCTGCCGCGGTGACGGCCAGGGACACTGCGATCAGGAATCCGAGCAAGGTCCACGGCACGGCGAGGATACGCACGCCCTGCATCGCCGGGAGGAAGCCCGCCAAGGCCCCCGCCGCGACCAGGACCCCCAGGGACAGGCCGATGAAGGTGACCGCGGCGGACTCGATGACGGCCATCCGGACGACCTGGGCGCGGGTCAGGCCGGTGGCGCGGGCGACGGCGAACTCCGTGCGGCGCTCGGCGGCGGCGATCACGACGGCGTTGACGACCGCGATGGCGGCGTACAGGCCGGACATGCCCATCAGGACGGACATGATCCCCGTGGTGCCGCGCTGCTGGTCCGCCACTCTGGCGTCGGCCCACTCGTGGAGGGTGCGCACCTCGCCGAGTCCGGCGGCGCGGATCCGGGCGGCGACGGCCTGCGGCGACGTCCCGGGCGCGACCTGGACCAGGGTCTCGGTGGGCGCGCCCGCGAGCATCTCGGCGGGGACGAGGTCGCGCGGCACCAGGAAGTTGTCGCTTCCGTTCTCCAGTACTTCCGGCAGGCGCGCGACCGTGCGCAGCTTGAGCTTGCTGGAGCCGATCCGTGCCGTGGCCGTACCGCTGCGGACGCCGGTGCCGGCCATGCCGGGGCCGATCGCGATGGTGCGTCCGCGCAGCGCGTCGAGGGAGCCGGAGAGCAGGGTGAGGCGGTGGGTGCGCCGGTAGGCGGTGCCGTCCACGGCGGTGATCCCCGAGTGGTGCGTCCGCCGGTAGGAGCGTTGGCCCACACGATGCCGGGACGTCACCGACATCTCGACCTGGCTCTGCGGGGACGCCAGGGCGACGCCCGGGACCTGCGGGAGCCGGGCCGCGGCGGCTCCGGTCGAGGTGACCACCAGGTCGGCGGCGGTGATCCGTTCGAGGTCCGCGCCGGTGGCGCGGGCCAGTGAGTTCAGCGCGCCGGTCAGGCCGACGAGCAGGCCGACGAGGACGATGACGGGCGCGGCCGTCGAGGCGCTGCGCCGGACGGCGTCGCGCAGGTTCGCCTGCGCCAGTTCACCGAGCACCCCGGTGCGCAGCACGGTCCCGAGCACGTGGCCGACCAGCGGGACGGCGAGGGGGCTCAGCGCGCTGAGGGCGATCGACCCGAACACCGACACGCCCATCGCGATCAGCAGGACGCCGAGCAGGTCGGCGCCGTGCCCGGCCGTGACCAGCATGATCGTCAGCGCGAGCGAGGACAGGCCCGACAGCCAGCGGCCGACGGTCATCACCCGGGTCGCGCGCGGGGCGTCGCGTAGGGCGTCCAAGGGACGCACCCGGGCCGCCCGGTAGGAGGCCGACAGCACCCCGAAGACGGCGACGCCGATGCCCACGCTCGGTGACAGCAGCAGGACCCCGGGGGACCAGTGCGCGGAGAAGTCGCGGGGGAGCAGCCCGATCCCGATCAGCAGCCGGGCCTGGAGCCAGGTGCCCGGCACGCCCAGCAGGATCCCGAGGACGCTGCCCGCCAGCCCCAGCAGGAACGCCTCGCCCAGCAGCAGCCTGACCAGTTGGGGACGGCTCCCGCCGAGCATGCGCAGCAGAGCCAGGTCCTTGCGCCGCTGCTCCACGGCGAAGGCGAACGTCGAGCCCACGATGAACACCGCCAGGAACATCGCCAGTGGTGTGGCCATGCCCAGCAGCGTCGCCGCCCCCACGTACCCCTCCCGGATCTGCTCGGCCGTCCTGCCGGAGGTGCCCGGCGGGATCTTCGGCTCGCCCGTCGAGAGCAGCACGAGCACCGACGACTGGACCAGCGCCACGCCCAGGGAGACGGTCAGCAGCGCCCCGGCGAACAGCGGCCAGCGGTCCCGGACGGTGCTGGCGGAGATGCGCAGCACGTGTCAGCCCTCCAACCGGGTGAGCCGTTCGGCGACCTGGGCGGCGGACGGGCGGATCAGGCGGTCGGCGACGCGGCCGTCCGACAGGAACACGACCGCGTCGGCGCTCGCCGCCGCGACCGGGTCGTGGGTGACCATCACGACGGTCTGCCCGGCGGTGTCGACCATGCGGCGCAGCAGCCGCAGGACCGTGCGGGCCGACCCGGTGTCCAGGGCTCCGGTGGGTTCGTCGGCGAACAGCACCGACGGCCGCGTCACCATCGCGCGGGCGATCGCCACGCGCTGCTGCTGCCCGCCCGACAGCTCGCGCGGACGGTGCCGCGCGCGGTCGGCCAGGCCCACATCGGCGAGGGCGGCCCGGACGTCCTTGCGCGACGGCCGGGCGCCGGCCAGCTTCAGCGGGAGCGCGACGTTCTGCTCGGCGGTGAGCGAGGCGATCAGGTTGAAGTTCTGGAAGACGAACCCCACGGCGCGGCGCCGCAGCTCCGTCAGGGTCGCGTCGGCGGCATGGGTGACGTCCCGCCCGGCGAGCACGACGCGGCCGGACGTCACCTTGTCGAGGCCCGCGGCGCAGTGCAGCAGGGTCGACTTCCCCGACCCCGAGGGGCCCATCACGGCCGTCCAGGAACCGGCGGGGAAGGTCACGCTGACGTCGGTCAGCGCCTGCACCCGTGCCTCGCCCGTCCCGTAGTGCCTGCTCACCTGGTAGAGCTGCACCGGCGCGACCGGGACGGCGGCGGGCGCTGGGCCGGGGCCCGCCATCGCGGGACCCCTCATCGCAGGACCCGCAGGTCGATGCCGCGCGCCAGGGCCTGGTAGCCCGCGTCGTTGGGGTGCAGGCCGTCCTGGTAGACGTACGAGAGCCGGGAACGGTCGGGGTCGGCGGGATCGGCCATGATGCGGTCGGCGTCCAGGACGGCGTCGTAGGCGCCGCCGGTCCGGATCCAGTGGTTCACGGCGTCGCGGGTCTTCTCGACCTGCGGCGTCCAGACGGGGAACAGGGCGCCCTTCATCGGTCCGATGGTCGTCCCGACGATCGTGAGGCCGCGGGCGCGGGCGGCGCGGACCAGTTGCCGCTGCGCGTCGATGACCTGCGCGGCCGTCGCCGGTCCGCCGGGCCGCAGGCACGGGTCCCCGGGCGTGACGCGGATGTCGTTGGCGCCCAGGTGGACGATCACTGCCCGCACACCGGGGCGGTCCAGGACGTCGCGGGCGAACCGGGCGGTGGCCTTCTCCCCGCCGCACGCCGAGTCGTGGCGCAGCCGGTTGCCGCCGATGCCCGCGTTGACGACGCCGAGCGGGTCGCGGGCGGCGGCCAGACGCTCGGCCAGCGCGTCCGGCAGGCGCGCGTGGGCGCCGTTCGCGGCCCCGACGCCGTCGATGAGCGAGTCGCCGAAGGCGACCACCGTGCCCGCGCTGTTCTCGCCGGACCGACCGCTACCGCCGGTGACCTCCACGCCCGTCAGGTAGTACAGCGCGTCGGTGGAGCCGGTGTAGGCGCCGGCGCCCACGTCGGACAGATGGTCGCCGGAGGCGCGGTAGGCGGGCTGGGTGGTGAAGCGGTGGAAGGTCGCGGGCCCCGTCGCGCCGGTGAACCGCAGCGTGACCGCCAGCTTCTCCAGCGCCACGGTGGCCAGCGGCACCGGATCGCTGGCGAGCTCGGCGCCCGGCGCCACGGCGACGGACCGCGCGCCGCCGAAGGTCAGCGCCGTCGTGGTGTCCGGCCACGCCTGGGCGCCGCCCGCCGAGCGGGCGACGGCCGCGCCCGCGACCCGCAGCGGCCGGGTCCCGTACCGGTTGGACAGCCGGATCCGCACCTTCGCGCCGCCCGCGCTGAGCCGGACGACCTGGCGCAGCGAGTGGTCGCCGAAGCCTTCCACGGACCAGTTCGGCCCCTCGTCCTCACCGCCGGCGATCGGGCGCTGCATCGCCGCGCCCCAGCTCTGCGACCAGCCCGCGGTCCGCGGGGAGGCGGTCCGGTGGGACGCGGCCTGCGCCTCGGCCGGCGCGGGACGGGGCCAGGCGTATCCGAGCCCGCCGATCAGTGCCGCGGCGGTCACGACGGCCAGGGGCGCGACCACCCGTGAGGGAAGTGTTCGTGTCATGCTTCGATCCCACCGCCAGGGCACCGCCGGCCGCATCACGGTGAACCACCAACTTGGAGGTATGCCTGGCACTACCTCGGCGTTCGCCCGGGTCGGGCAGGCCGCGGGGTCGGCTACCGTACGGCTGTGCCGAACGACCCGCCGTCCACCCTGCCGGCCGCGATGGGGCGCCCCGGGTTCCTGCTGACGGCCTGGCCTTGGCGCGCCGCCGCCTACCTGCTGTCGACCGCGGCCGTCGTGGTCGCGGCGGGCGTGCCGCTGGTGCTGCTCGGCATGCCGCTGCTCCTTGCCGCCGCCTCGGACGCCGCGCTCGGCGGGCGGGCGCTGCCGGCCGTCGTCGGCCTCCTGCTGGTCGGCGGGCTCGGGCCGGTGGCGACCATCCCGCTGACCGGGCTGGAACGGCGCCGGCTCCGTCTGGTGGACGCCCGCCCGGTGGGCCCGGGGCATCGCCGGCCGCCCGAACGGGGCGTCCTGCCGTGGCTCCGCACCCGCTACACCGAGCCGGTCACCTGGCGCGCGCTCGGCTACTTCCTGCTGCTGGCCGCCGCCGTCCCCGTCCTGTACGCGGCGCTGCTGTCCGTGCTGGTCTTCCAGTTCGGCGCCGTGGCCGCCCCGCTGATCCTGCTCGGTGACACCGGGCCGATGGTGCTCGGTCCCGTGAAGGTCGCCACCCCGGGGGACTCGCTGCCCTACGCGGTCGGCGGTCTGGTGCTGCTGCCCGCCGTCCCGTACCTGCTGGCCGTGGTCGCCGCGGCGCAGGGCGCGCTCGCCCGGGCCCTGCTGCGCCACCGCTCCGGCGACCGGCTCCAGGCCGAGCTGGTCGAGGTCGCGCGGTCCCGGGCCCGGCTGGTCGACGCGTTCGAGGCCGAGCGCCGCCGCATCGAGCGCGACCTGCACGACGGCGCCCAGCAGCGGCTGCTCGCGCTCACCCTGAAGCTCGGGATCGCCCGCGTGGACCTGCCGCCCGGCTCCCCGGCGGCCGACAGCGTCGCGGACGCCCACGCGGAGGCCAAGCGGCTCATGACCGAGCTGCGGGAACTCGTCAACGGGATCCATCCCCGCGTCCTCACCGACCGGGGCCTGGAAGCGGCGCTGGGCGAGCTGGCCGACCGGTCCCCGCTCGCGGTCACCGTCGAGGCCGACCTGCCCGCACGGCCGCCCCGCCAGGTCGAGAGCACGGCCTACTTCGCCGCCGCCGAGGCGCTCACCAACGCCGCCAAGCACAGCGGCGCCGACCGGGCCGCGGTGTCCGCGCGCCTGGCGGGCGGCGTCCTCACCGTGGAGGTCGCCGACGACGGCGCGGGCGGCGCCGACCCGGCCCGCGGCACCGGGCTGACCGGCCTCGCCGACCGGGTGGCGGTGATCGACGGCAGACTGCTCGTGTCGAGCCCCGCCGGGGGCCCGACCCTCGTCCGTGTGGAGCTCCCTTGCGAACCGAACCGACCGCCGTCCGGGTAGTCCTCGCCGAGGACGGCGTCCTGCTGCGGGAGGGCCTGGCCGGGCTGCTCGCCAGGTTCGGCTTCGACGTCGTCGCCGCCGTCGACGACGCCGGGGCCCTGCTCGCGGCCGTCGCCGAGCACCGTCCCGACCTGGTCGTCACCGACATCCGGATGCCGCCGGACTTCTCCGACGAGGGCCTGCGGGCCGCCGTGCGGCTGCGCCGCGCCGACCCCGGGCTCGCGGTGGTGGCGCTCAGCCAGTACGTCGAACTGAGCTACGCCGCCGACCTGCTGGACTCCGGCGACGGCCGCCGGGTCGGCTACCTGCTCAAGGACCGGGTGGTGGACGTCGCCGACTTCGTCGCCGCGCTGCGCCAGGTCGTCGGCGGCGGCACGGTGGTGGACGCCCAGGTCATCCGGCAGCTCATCGGCCGCCGCCGGGACCCGCTCGCGGCCCTGTCCCCGCGCGAGCACGAGGTGCTCGCGCTGATCGCCGAAGGGCACTCCAACGCCGCCATCGCCCGGCGGCTGGTCGTCACCGACGCGACCGTGGGCAAGCACGTCCGCAGCATCCTGGCCAAGCTCGACCTTCCCCAGACCGACGACACGCACCGCAGGGTCCTCGCCGTCCTGACCTACCTCCGAGGCCGCCCCCCGGGCACCGCCCCCGAGTGAATCCGCAGGACCTAGTCGTGATCTGAGGCGGCCTTGGCGGGGGCTTCGAGGGTGGTTTCGGGGCGGGTGTAGAGGACGTCGCGGGCCTGTTCCAAGGCGCGGGTGAGGCTCTCGCCGACGAAGTCGAGGAAGCGGGCGGCGTTCTCCAGGCGGTTGCCGGCCGGGGTTTCGCGGCCGAGGATGCCGGCGCCCCGCCGTGCGGTCTCGCTGAATCGGTCGTTGTCCCGGAGGCTGCGGACCATCGACTGGTACCAGAGGTCGTTGTCGATGACGTAGCGCTCGCGGCGGCCGTCGCTCTCCCGGCGGAGGAGCTCCAGATCCGCCAGGAACGTCACCGCTTTGGAGACGGACGCGGGGCTGACCTGGAGACGCTGGGTGAGGTCGGACGCGGTGAGGCTGGTGTCGGAGGTGTAGAGGCACCCCATCACGCGGGCCATCATCTTGGGCAGGCCCGACGTCATGAGGACGGTGGTGAGGGTCTCCTGGAACTCCTGGACGGCCTCGGCGTCGCGTCCGTGGGGCTGCGGGGCCGCCTGCGCACCCCGGGGTGCGGTCTGGGCGCGCCGCCGGGTGCGGCGCTGGGTGGCGTGGTGGGCCAGGTCGGCGCGGTAGCCGGTGGGGCCGCCGTTGCGCATCACCTCGCGGGTGACCGTGGAGGTCGGACGGTCGAGACGGCGGGCGATCTCGGCGTAGGCGAGGCCGTCTGCCAGCCCGACCGCGATCTGCTGGCGTTCCTGCTGGGTGAGCCTGCCTCCCGGCATCACGACCCCCTTCGTGCCCCGCGGGGCCCCGGCGTTGCCTGACGCCTTCACCATAGCGTTCACCTTCATCACATTGCAACGCCTGTTGGGTCCAGTGTTGCGTTAGGCGATAGACCGTTGCAATGATTTCAGTGAGTTAACCTGGGCAAATGCTGTCTCAGTGCAAAGATTTCGTTGTGCGAATCTGGAAAGCAACGTAGCTTTTGCGTTGTTCGAAACAACGAGCCGCGAGGCGAACCGCGAGGAGAGCACGATGCAGAAGTTCGAAACCCCCGCCCCGGTCTCCGCCGTCCTGAACGTCCCCGCGGGGCGCGTCCAGCTCATCGCCGCCGACCGGGCCGACACCGCGGTCGAGGTCCTGCCCGCCGACGCCTCCAAGGGGCGCGACGTGAAGGCCGCGGAGCAGACCACGGTCGAGTACGCCGACGGCGTCCTGCGGATCGCGGTCCCGGTGAAGAACCAGTACCTCGGCCCCTCCGGAGCCATCGAGGTGACGGTCCAGCTGCCCACCGGCTCCCAGGTGGAGGCGAAGGCGGCCGGCACCGAGTTCCGCGCCGTCGGACGGTTCGGCGACGTCGCCTTCGAGGGCGCCTACCGCTCGATCAAGCTGGACGAGGCCGCGAGCGTCCGCCTCACCGCCATCGACGGCGACGTCGAGGTCGGCCGGCTGGGCGGTCCCGCGGAGATCAGCGCCCAGCGGGGCGACATCCGGATCGCCGAGGCCGTGCGCGGCAAGGTCGTCCTGCGCACCCTGTCCGGCGACATCTCGGTCGGCGCCGCCCCCGGCGTCTCGGCCTCGCTGGACGCCGGCACCGGCCACGGCCGCATCACCAACGCCCTCAAGAACGACGGCACCGCCGAACTCGACATCCACGCCACCACCACGCAGGGCGACATCACCGCCCGCAGCCTCTGACCCCCGGCCTCGAAGCGACCCCCCCGAGGAGCAGCACATGACCGACCTGGCCATCGCGGCGAACGGACTGCGCAAGTCCTACCGCGACAAGAAGGGCGAGAAGGTCGTCCTGGACGGCATCGACCTGGCCGTCCCCGAAGGGACGATCTTCTCCCTGCTCGGCCCGAACGGAGCGGGCAAGACCACCGCCGTCCAGATCCTGTCCACCCTGATCCGCGCCGACGGCGGCGAGGTCCGCGTCGCGGGGTTCGACCTGGCCCGCCAGGCCGACGACGTGCGCGGCGCGATCGGGGTGACCGGGCAGTACTCGGCGGTCGACAAGCTGCTGACCGGCGAGGAGAACCTCCTCCTCATGGCCGACCTGAAGCACCTGCCGAAGGGCGAGGGCAGGCGCAAGGCCAAGGATCTGCTGGAGAAGTTCGACCTGGTCGACGCGGCGGGCAAACCGGCCTCCACCTACTCCGGCGGCATGCAGCGCCGGCTCGACCTGGCGATGACCCTGGTCGGCGACCCGCGCCTGATCTTCCTGGACGAGCCCACCACCGGCCTCGACCCCCGCAGCCGGCGCGCCATGTGGGGCATCGTCCGCGACCTCGTCCGCAACGGCGTCACCATCTTCCTCACCACGCAGTACCTGGACGAGGCCGACGAGCTCGCCGACCGCATCGCCCTGCTCGACCACGGGCGGCTGATCGCCGAGGGCACCGCCGATGAGCTGAAGCGGCGCATCCCCGGCGGCCACATCCAGCTGAAGTTCGGCGACCCGGGCCGTCTCGACGCCGCCGCGCTTGCCCTCGGCGCCGGCGCCCCCGACCCCGAGGCGCTCACCCTGCAGGTGCCGAGCGACGGCAGCGTCCGGATGATCCGGGACGTGCTCGCCGTCCTGGACGAGTACTCGATCGAGATCGACGAGATGTCGGTGCACACGCCCGACCTCGACGACGTCTTCCTCACCCTCACCGGCCGGGAGGCCGACAGCAAGGAGGCCCTCCGATGAGCACCCTCACCCTCGCCGCGCGCGACTCCTCCACCATGGTCCGGCGCCAGCTCAAGCGCATCCTCCGCTACCCGTCCATGACCGTGCAGCTGATCATCACGCCCGTCATCATCCTGCTGCTGTTCGTCTACGTCCTCGGCGGCACCCTCGGGAACGGGCTCGGCGGCGGCCGCGACGCCTACGTCAACTACGTCGTCCCCGGCATCCTGCTCATGACGGCCGCCACCGCCGCGACCGGAACCGCCGTCATGGTCGCCACCGACATGACCGAGGGCATCGTCGCCCGCTTCCGCACCATGCGGATCTCCCGGGCCTCGGTCCTCACCGGCCACGTCGTCGCCAGCGTCGTCCAGCAGCTCTTCGGGATGGCCGTCCTCATCGGCATCGCCCTGGCGATCGGCTTCCGCCCGAACGCCGACGCCGTCGAATGGCTGGCGGCCGCCGGCATGCTGACCCTGTTCGCCGTGGCCGTCACCTGGCTGTCGGTCGCCCTCGGCCTGAAGTCCTCGACCCCCGAGGCCGCCAGCAACGCCCCGATGCCGCTGATCCTGCTGCCGTTCCTCGGCAGCGGCTTCGTCCCCACCGACTCCATGCCCACCGCCCTGCGCTGGTTCGCCGAGTACCAGCCCTTCACCCCGATCATGGAGACCGTCCGCGGCCTCCTGCTCGGCACCCCGATCGGCAACAGTGGCGCCATCGCCACCGCCTGGTGCGCCGGCCTCGCCGTCCTCTCCTACCTCTGGGCCAAGCGCACCTACAACAAGGCCTGACCGTGAACCGGCCGAACAGGGCCGTCAGACCACCGGGTCTGACGGCCCTGAACGCTTTCCGCCGCCGGTTCGGATTCCGATGGCCTCGCGGAGCAGCAGGACGGTGCCGCGTCCAGGCTGGTACTCCGCATTGAGGATGAGAACGGGGGTCGACGGCGCTGGGCCACCCGTGGACGGGCACCACCTTTCGCGCCCCGGCGATCCAGATCGCGCGGGCGGCACCGCCGGAGTCGCCCGGCCGCTTTCGTGGTGCGGAAATTGCGCATTGCGGGACAGCGGCGTCCGGGAATGTTGTCGCTGGTCTCTATAACGGCATTCGGGTTTCCGGAGCGGGACGTTAGAAAACTCACGAGGGTGAGTGAACGGCCCCTTTTCTTCGTCGCGGACTTGGTTCATCCGGTGGTCCGCCGCTCAATACGGTTCTTCTCCCCGTCCACGCCGTAGCGAAGGGGGGAGCATGGTGACCGCCTTCGTAGCGGTGGAAGAACCGGCGTCCGCGACCGATCCGCCGGCCGGTTGGCGCGCGTCCGCGTGGGGCTGGCTCGGGCCGCTGCTCGTCGCGGCCTTCGCCGGATTCCTGGTGTTCGATCGGCTGGGCTCCCCGCACGCCCTCGTCTGGGACGAGACGTACTACGCCAAGGACGCCTGGGCGCTCCTGCACTACGGGGTCGAGCACAACTGGCGCGGCGGACCGGACGGCGAGCCGGCCAACTCCTACTTCCTCGCCGGGCACCCGGTGGCGGGGCTCGCGGGCGGCGGTGAGTGGGCCGCGCATCCGCCGCTCGGGAAATGGCTCATCGCCGCCGGAACGGCCGTCTTCGGCTCCGGCCCGTTCGGCTTCCGCTGCGCCGCCGGTGCGGCGGGCGTGCTGGCGGTTCTGCTGCTGGCCCGCATCGCCCGGCGGCTGACCGGATCGACCGTGCTCGGCTGCGCGGCCGGGCTGCTGCTCGCGCTGGACGGCACATGGCTGGTGTCCAGCCGCGCGTCCATGCTCGACATCTTCCTGCTGGTGTGGGTGCTGGCCGGGTTCGGCTGCCTCGTCGCCGATCGGGACAGGACGCGGGAAGCCCTGGTCACGCGTATCGAGGGCGGGCGGCCCGGCGGGCCGTTCCTCCGGCACGGGTGGCGCCTGGCCGCCGGGGTCTGCTTCGGCCTCGCCTGCGCCACGAAATGGTCCGGCCTCTACGTGCTCGTGTTCTTCTGGGCGCTGGCGCTGATCTGGGACAGGAATGCGCGCAGGGACGCCGGGGCCCTCCGGCCGTGGCGTGGCATGGTCAGGCTCGACCTCCTGCCGTCGCTGGTCCAGGTGTGGGCCGTCGCCGGGGCCGTCTATCTGGCCAGTTGGTGGGGCTGGTTCGTCTCAGGGACGCCGCTGCAGAAGACACTCTTCGGCCAGAACGTTTCCGGGTTCCAGCGGCGCTGGGCCGAGGCGCATCCGAGCGGCCTGTGGCCGTCGTTCCTGGATCCGCTGCGGTCGCTGTGGCACTACCACGCGATGACGCTGGACTTCCACAACGGTGTGACGCAGGCGAACCCCGGCCAGTCGTGGCCGTGGCAGTGGCCGGTCCTCGGGCATCCGGCCGTCTTCTGGCGCACTTCCGTGCCGCGGGGGCGGGACGGATGCGGCGCCGCGACGTGCGTCAGCGAGATCTCCCACCTGGGAACGCCCGCCATCTGGTGGTTCTCCATCGTCGCGCTGCTCGGCATGGTGGTCTGCGCGTTCGCGGCGCGCGAGTGGCGGGCCGCGGCGGTCGCGGGCGGCTACCTCGCGAGCTGGCTGCCCTGGTTCCCGGCCGCGCTCGCCGACCGGACGATGTACTCCACCTACGCGCTCCCGATGCTGCCGTTCGCGATCCTCGCGATCGTCCTGCTCTTCGACGGCGTCCGCGCCCCGTACCGGGACCGCCCGGTGCCGCGCCTGCTGCTCTGCGCCGCCGGGGCCGCCTACCTCGCGCTCGTCGCCGTGAACCTGGCCCACCTCCTGCCGATCCTCACGGGCCGGCCCGTCCCGGAGGCGGACTGGCAGGCGCGCCTGTGGCTCCCCGGCTGGACGTGACCTCTCGCCGGCCCGCACATCCGCAGCAGTTCAGGAGAGGTGATCGACGATGAGGACCCCGGCCCGCTGGAGGCTCGGCGCCGCGACGGCCGTCGGGCTGGGCGCGCTCGTGACCGGATCGGTGCCGGGCGGCGTGGCGCGGGCGCAGGAGGCGGACGCCGCCCTGACCTACGCGTGCCGCCTGCCGTCCGGGACGTCGCAGGAGGTCGCTGTCCGGGTGCGGGGGACGTTCCCCGCGGCGGGGAAGGCCGGGCGCCCCGTGCGGCCGGGGCGCGTCACGGCGACCGTGACGGTCCCGAAGGCCGCGGTGCCCGAGGTGAGCGCGCTCGGGGGAGCCTCGGTCGCCGGCATCGCGGAGCTCGGGATCTCCGTGCGGCAGAACGGCAAGGCCGCCCCGGCGACCTGGCCGGGGCTCACCACGCCCGCCACCCCGGTCGCGGACGGCGCCGACCTGGTACTGGCCGCGTCCGGGGACGTCCCGGCGGTCACGCCCGCCGGGACCGGCGACCTCACGTTCACCGCCGGGGACCTGGCGCTGGCGCTGAGCCCGCGCGACGCCCACGGCGGCGTCCCCGAGGACGCGAAGCCGGCGATCACCATCGGGTGCGAGCCGTCCGGGGAGCACGTCCTCGCCACGGTGCCCGTGCCCGCCGGGACGGCCCCGGCGACGCCCGCGCCGCCGAAGCCCGCGCCGCCGAAGACGGGGGATCGGGCCGCCGCCGAGGCGCCCGGCGGGACCCCGGCCGAGTGCGGGAAGTTCACCGGGCCCACCGACGACTGGTACCCCGGCTGCGTCTACCTGTCCGGATTCTCCAACGTCACCAAGCTCAAGGGCGCCGCGATCCTGAACGATCCGGAGTTCGGCCGCCCGGCCCTCACCAACCTCGTCTACTCGCTCACCGACACCGGCGCCTCCGTCCGGCAGCGGTTCGTCTCGCCGCTGCGGTCGCGGTCGACGTTTCTGACCTTCGGGTTCATGCCGACGACCGCGACGATGGAGATGACGCAGCGTCCCCTCGGACCCGGCGAGGACTACGGGACGTTCGAGGCCGTCAGCGACATGCAGACGGGCATCCAGTCGGTCAACGCCCACATGCGGATGTCGATCCGCATCTCGGACGTCTCCGTCAACGGGACGCCGCTGAACGTCGGCGAGAACTGCCGCACCGCGACGGACGCCGACATCGCCCTCAAGGGCGAGATGACCAGCGTCCTGGAGGGCGGGACGCTCGACGGCTCGTTCAGCATCCCGCGCTTCACCGGCTGCGGAGCCGGCGAGGACCTCAGCCCGCTCTTCGACGGCACCGTCTCCGGCCCCGGGAACCTGCTGCGCGTCAGCCTGGGCGCCACCTGCATCCCCGACGCCGACATCAGCTGCCCGCCGGTCGTCCCCGCGCCCGCGCGCACCGCCCCGCCCCCCGCCGGCTGACCGAACACGCCTGCTGACCGAACACGCCTGCTGACCGAACACGCCTGCTGACCGAACACGGAGGGAACGCCGTGACCACCACCACCCGACCGAAGGACCAGTGGCGCCGCTGGATCGCCGAGAACCTGCTGCTCGGCAACCCGCCGGAGGTGATCCGCACGGCGCTGGCGAGCAACGGGTTCAGCGAGGAGGAGGCCGCCCGCGAGGTGGCCGGCGCGCTGGCGAGCCCGTACGTGCTGGGCGCGACCCGCGTCGCCAACCGGCTCCGCAAGCGCGAGTGGACGCTGACCGTCTACGCCAGGCTCGCCCGGATGCGCGCGGGCGGCGGCGAGATCGCCCGGCGGGAGCGCCTCTCCCGGGACGAGTTCTTCGAGGAGTACTACTTCCAGAACAGGCCGGTCATCATCACCGGGATGCTCAAATCGTGGCCCGCGCTCACGAAGTGGGACTTCGACCATCTGCGCGCGACGTGCGGCGGCAACGAGGTCGAGGTGCAGTTCGGGCGCGAGTCCGACGAGAACTACGAGATCAACGGGCCGAAGCACAAGCGGCTGATGCCGTTCCGCGAGTACGTCGACATGGTCGAGGCGGCCGGGACGACCAACGACTTCTACATGACGGCGAACAACGCGTCCCGCAACCAGCGGGCACTGGACGTCCTGTGGGACGACATCGACCCGATCTCCGAGTACCTCGACGGCGACGAGGCCAAGGGCCGCAGCTTCTTCTGGCTCGGCCCGCCCGGCACGAAGACGCCCTACCACCACGACCTGACCAACAACTTCATGGCGCAGGTGATGGGCCGCAAGAAGGTCAGGATGGTGCCGATGCACGACACCGCCCACGTCTACAACACGCTGCACTGCTACTCGGAGGTCGACGGGAGCGACGTCGACTACGACAAGTTCCCCGCCATGCGCGGGGCGCAGGTGCTGGAGTGCACGCTCGCCCCCGGTGAGCTGCTGTTCATCCCGATCGGGTGGTGGCACTACGTCGAGGGCCTCGACGCCACGATCACGATGAGCTTCACCAACTTCCTGAAGTACAACGACTTCGCCTCCGACTACACCACCTACCAGCACCTCTGATCGATTCGCGCCGGTGATTCGAGCACCGGATGACAAAATGCGGAAATGCTGTCGTCCGGTGATCGGATGCTGCCCTCGAAAAGTCGCAGAAATGTCAAATCCTGTACCCGGGGCAGCAATTTTCAAAAGCCGTTGAACGGTGAGCGAGAACGCCTTCGTTTTTGTCAGTCGATCGTGGAGACTCGCCCGATGGCGGCCGGTAATTTACCGCTTCGAAACGTACGGGAAATCTGGTTCCGGACGAACGAAAGGCAGAAAGTTGGACGACAAGCTCGGTACGCGCAAGCGGCGCACGGCCAAGGGCCTCGCGACCGCGGCCATCGGGGGCCTCGGCCTCTCCCTGCTCGGCGTCGTCGGCGCCGGCCCCGCCCTGGCGGACCCGATCCACCAGACGCTGAACTTCCACTGCGTCTTCCCGCTGATCGGCAACCAGCCGCTCACCGTCGACATCGACAGCGACTTCCCGTCCACCATCAAGGTCGGGGAGCTGTCGCCGCCGTTCCACATCAAGTCGACGGCGCACATCACCGGCACCATCACCAACGGCCTGCGCGCGGTGAAGGCCGTCACGCTGGAGGGCACGGCCTCCGCCGACTCGGTCGTGTCGGTGCCCGAGGACCCGAACCTGCCGGTCGCGACGGACGTCGTCATCAACAAGGTCGACATCCCGCAGCAGGCCGGGGCGACCTGGGACCTGGTCGCCGAGGGCGACGCGCCGCAGCTGGTGTTCAGCCAGACCGGCGAGGGCAAGATCACGATCGTCGGGCTGACGCAGCACATCAACCCGAAGAAGGCCGACGGCAGCGAGGTCTGGGCCGGCGGCAAGGACGTCGTCTGCACCAAGGACCCGGGGCAGGACGAGCCGTTCGCCCACTTCACCATCACCGACGGCGGCACCCCCACCCCGACGCCCACGCCCACCCCCACGCCGACTCCCACCCCCACGCCGACCCCCACTCCCACGCCGACCCCCACTCCCACGCCGACGCCGACTCCTACTCCCACGCCCACCCACCCCCACCCCCACCCCCACGCCGACCCCCACTCCCACGCCCACCCCCACGCCCACCCCCACGCCCCCCACCGGCGGTGAGCACTACGACTTCACCCTCTCCGGTGAGACGTTCGTGAAGGCGCCGAACGGCAAGGCGCCCCTGACCGGCTCCGTCGGCGCCGACCTGGACCTGGACACCGGCGCCGTCTCCGCGGACCTGCGGCTGGAGCCGACCAAGGGCAACTTCCAGATCCTCGGCTTCCTGCCGGTGACCGCCGACATCGGCCTCGTCACGCAGGGCCCGACCACCGGGCTCTACAAGGACGGCCAGCTGACGACCAACAGCAAGGTCATCACCAAGATGTCGTCGTTCAGCGCGTTCGGCGCCATCCCGATCGGCGGCGGTGAGAACTGCCAGACGACCGAGCCGTCCGACATCCGGCTCCAGTCGCCCGCGGGCGAGTTCTTCGACCCGGGCGTCGGCGGCAAGATCAGCGGCCGGTACTCGCTCTCGTCGATCGACCAGTGCGGGCCGCTGACCGGCATCCTCAACCTCTTCACCGCCGGTGACGGCAACACCATCGACCTGACCCTCACGCCCAAGGCGTGACGGCGGCGGTGAGCTGACGGTCAACCAAGGCGGGTCCCCGCCGTGCCGCGAACGCGGCTCGCCGCAGGTGCGGCGAGGGGCCCGTCCCGTACGAGGCGAGGTCGACAGGTGACGAAGAAGAAGAGAACGGGCGCCGCCCTGGCCCTGGCCGCCGCCCTGCTGGCGTCGAGCCTCGCCGGCGCGGGCACCGCCGCGGCGGGCCCGGCCACCCTCGGACTGGACTACCACTGCACGTTCCCGCTCCTCGGGCCCCAGCCGGTGCACGTGGAGCTCAGCGCGGACGTCCCCGACCGGGTCGCGATCGGCGAGGTGATGCCGGGGATCGTCGTCGACTCGGTGTCGGCGGTGAGCGCCGAGTCCGCGCGGGGCCTGCGGGCCCTGTACGCGACGGCCCTGGAGGGCCACGCGCTGGCCGACGCGACGCTGACCGTCCCCGAGATGCCGGACGGCCTGCCCGTCGAGGTCGACTCGGCACTGGACACGACGCCCATTCCCGCGTCCGGCGGCTTCACCGTGAAGGGACGCGGCACGGCGCCCGACCTGACGTTCACGCAGTCCGGGCCCGGCAAGGTCACCATCGGGAACCTCGTCCTGACCCTGACCCCGCGGACGGACGACGGCGGCGCCTCCGGGCTCGGCACGTTCGAGTCCGAATGCGCGCAGGACCCGGGGCAGGACGACGTCCTCGCCTCCTTCGAGATCGTGGACGAGGACGGCGGCCCGGGGGCCGCGCCGTACTCCTACGCGCTCAAGGGCTCCTCCACGATCAAGGCGTCCGGGGGGACGCTCCCGCTGACCGGCGCGCTCGACGCGAAGGTCGGCGGCGGCGCGGTCACCGGCGGGCTCACGCTCGACCCGTCCAAGGCCCGGTTCACGATGCTCGGCTTCCTGCCCGTGACGGCCGACGTCACGTTCGCCGCCGAAGGCGGGACGACCGGGACGTACAAGGACGGCGTCCTCACCACGACCTCCGAGATGACGGCGCGCTTCCCCTCGTTCACGGTGTTCGGCTTCCTGCCGGTCGGGGGCGGCGACGCGTGCCGGACGTCCCAGCCGTCCGGCATCACGCTGACGTCGGCCGCCGGGTTCGACCCGAAGGCGGGCGGCGCCCTGACCGGCGTCTACGAGCTGCCGCCGATCGACGGCTGCGGCGCGCTCACCGGCGCGCTCGGCTCCTCCCTCGCCGGCCCCGGCAACGCGATCACCGTGACGCTCACCCCGAAGCCGAGCACCCAGAAGAAGACGAGCTAGGAGCAGGGATGCCGAACCACCACCACCGGCGCACGGCGCTCCTCGCCCCGGCCGTCGCGCTGCTGGCCGCGCTCTGCGCCGTCCCCGCGTCCACCGCGCCCGCGTCGGCGGCCCCGGCGACCGCCCCCGGCCCGGCGGGGGACGCCTTCTACACCCCGCCCTCGCCGCTGCCGGCCGGCTCCCCGGGCGACGTCGTCCGGGCGCGCCCGGCGAAGGCGGGCCCGCCGGCCGCGCGCTCGCTCGCCGACGCCTGGCAGGTCATGTACCTGTCGACCGACGCGCTCGGCAGGCCCGTCGCCGTCACCGGGATCGTCCTCGTGCCGAAGAAGGCGGACGCGGCGAAGGCACCGGTCGTCGGGTTCGGCCCCGGCACCAGCGGCCCGGCGTTCCGCTGCGCGCCGTCCAGGTTCATCGACCAGGGCGCCTTCTACGAGCAGGCCGCGCTGAACGAGATGCTCGGGAAGGGCTACGCGGTCGCCGTCACCGACTACCAGGGCTACCACGAGAACCCGGCGACCACCTACGTGGTCGACTCCATGGGCTACTCCGTCATCGACGCGGTCCGCGCGGCGCAGCGGCTCCCCGAGTCGGGCCTGTCGAAGGACGCGCAGGTCGCGTTCCGCGGCTACTCGCAGGGCGGCGCGGCCGCGATGTGGGCGGGGCAGAAGCAGCCGGAGTACGCGCCGGAGCTGAGGCTCGCGGGCGTCGCCGGCGGCGGCGTGCCGTCCGACCTCGCCGCCGTGGGCCTGCCGCTGGAAGGCCGGGACCCGTTCGGCTTCCTCCTCTACTCGATGGTCGGCATGGACCACGCCTATCCCGAGCTGGACCTCGCGTCCTACCTCAACGACGCCGGCCGCGCCATGGTGGACGGCCTGGAGGGCGGCGCCTGCACGCTGGAGCTGCTGCTCGACTACAAGGGCAAGACGATCCCGGACTACTTCACCACCAGCCCGTTCGCGACCGAGGCGTGGCTGAACCGGGTGACGGAGAACCAGCTCGGCGCCGAACCCGTCAAGGTCCCCGTGTTCCAGTACCACTCGGCCTCCGACGAGATCGTCGCGTACGGGCAGGCCAAGCAGCTCCGGGACGACTACTGCAAGCTCGGCGTCCCCGTCACCTGGAAGACGTGGGAGGGCGTCAGCCACATCACGCTCGTCCACCGCGGCAGCGAGGACGCGATGGCGTTCCTCGCGGACCGCTTCGCCGGGAAGCCCGCCACCTCCAACTGCTGAGACCCGACTCGCTGAAGCGTCGCCCACCCCCGAGAAGGAGACAACCATGGTTCGGCGATCCGTCGCCCTTGTGGCGCTGGCCTCGGCGGCCGCACTGTCCGCGGCCGGATGCGGCTCGGAGAAGAAGGACGGCCCCGAGGTCGCCTGGGCGGGCAGGGCCTGCGGCGTCCTCACGCAGAGCGCCCCGATGCAGGCGCCGAAGCTGGACGGCGCGAGCGTGCTGAAGTCCAAGGCGTCGCTCGTCCAGCTCCTCGACGGCATCTCCGACCGGATGCGGACGCTGGAGACCAGGCTGTCCGGGCTGGGCGCGCCGCCCGTCGACAACGGCGAGGCCGTGTTCTCCACCACGATGAACAACCTCACCCGGACGCACTCCACCGTCTCCACCGCGTCCAAGAACCTCAAGCGCGCGAAGGTGAACGACAAGCGATCGCTGCAACGGGCCGTCGACCAGATGGGCAAGGCGTTCGGGCAGTACAACGGCTATCAGGGGCCCGCGCAGGATCTCCGGAAGAACCCGCAGCTGGCCGCGGCGTTCGCCAAGGCGCCGGCATGCAAGGGGTGACGCCGCGTCAGGACCCGGGGGCGCCGGGGGACTTCATGCAGGCCATGAGCGCCTTCTGCGTCCGGCCGTCCTGGGGGTCGGGCCGCCATCCCGTCGTGTCCTTCGGCACCTTGACGCCCCGCTTGCGCATGCAGGCCACGAACGCGTTCACGACCTTCGGCGGCGCGGACGTCGGCACCCCGGCCGGGGCCTTCGCCGAGCCGCCCTTGGCCGAGTCGCCCGCGCCCGGGGCGCCGGAAGGCGGGTCCGAGACCTCGGCCTGCGCCGGGGCCGACGGCTTCGGCTTCTCGCCGTCGCCCCCGCACGCGCTGAGGGCGAGCGCCGGAACGAGCAGCAGAGCCGCCAGATGAAGTCGGTTCACAGGGGTCCCTCCAGCGGGATCGGGCCTCGACGATATCGGGCCAAACCGGGACATCGGGAGAGCGTGAGGCGCCGGGAGCGCGGAGGGGAGGTGCGGGCATGCCGTCACCGGCCACGTATCCGCTGAGCGCGCTGCGCGAGGCGGGCCGCATGTTCGCGCTCGGCGCCACCGTGTTCGGCATGGCGTTCCGGCGGCCCTTCCAGGTCCGCGAGTTCGTCGAGCAGTTCTGGTTCATCGCCAGCGTCACGATCCTGCCGACGGCGCTCGTGTCGATCCCGTTCGGCGCGGTGACGTCGCTGCAGGTCGGCTCCCTCACCCAGCAGTTCGGCGCGCAGTCGTTCACCGGCGCCGCCAGCGTCCTGGTGGTGATCCAGCAGGCCAGCCCGATGATCGTGGCGCTGCTGGTGTCGGGGGTGGCGGGCTCGACGATCTGCGCGGACATCGGCGCCCGGACGATCCGCGAGGAGCTGGACGCGATGGAGGTGCTCGGCGTCTCGCCCGTCCAGCGGCTCGTCGTCCCGCGCGTCCTCGCCTGCGTCGCCGTGGCGTTCCTGCTGAACGGCCTGGTCTCGGTCGTCGGCGTCGCGGGCGGCTACTACTTCAACGTCATGATGCAGGGCGGGACGCCCGGCGCGTACGTCGCGAGCTTCTCCGCCCTCGCCCAGCTCCCCGACCTCTACGTCGGCGAGGCGAAGGCGCTGCTGTTCGGCTTCGTCACCGGGATCGTCGCCGCCTACCGGGGCCTGAACCCGAGGGGCGGCCCGAAGGGCGTCGGCGACGTGGTGAACCAGTCGGTCGTCATCACGTTCCTGCTGCTGTTCCTGCTCAACCTCGTGATCACCGGGATCTACCTCCAGGTCGTCCCGCCGAAGGGAGGCTGAGCATGAACCTCGTCTTTCCGAGGGGGCGACCCCCCGGCAGGGGCCTCGCCGGGCTCAGAGCCGGGCCCGCCGGATGGTTCGCGTGGCTGGACCAGCCCGGCGACCAGGGCGTCTTCTACGTCCGGGCGCTGCTGTGGACGCCGCGCGCCGTCCACCGCTACCGCAGGGAGGTGCAGCGGCTGCTCTCGGAGGTCGCGTTCGGCAGCGGCGGCCTCGGCGTGGTCGGCGGGACGATCGGCGTGATGGTCGCGATGACCCTCGCGACCGGCGTCGTCGTCGGCATGCAGGGCTACTCGGCCCTCCAGCAGATCGGGACCTCGGCGTTCACCGGGTTCGCCTCCGCCTACATCAACACCCGCGAGATCGCCCCGGTGGTGTCGGGCCTGGCGCTCTCGGCGACGGTCGGCGCGGGGTTCACCGCGCAGCTCGGCGCCATGCGCATCAGCGACGAGGTGGACGCCCTGGAGGTCATGGGCATCCCGTCGCTGCCGTACCTGGTGACGACGCGGATCGTCGCGGGCGCCGTCGCGATCCTCCCGCTCTACGCGATCGGGCTGCTGTGCGCCTACCTGGCGTCCCGGGAGGTCACGGTCGTGGTCAACGGGCAGTCGGCGGGCACCTACGACCACTACTTCGGGCTGTTCCTGTCGCCGGTGGACGTCGTCCTGTCGTTCTTCAAGGTGCTGGTCTTCAGCGTCCTGGTGATCCTGTCGCACTGCTACTACGGCTACCGCGCGGCCGGGGGCCCCGCCGGGGTGGGGCGGGCCGTCGGCCGCGCGGTCCGCACGTCCATCGTCCTGATCAGCGTGAGCGACTTCTTCTTCAGCCTCGCGCTCTGGGGCACCAGCACGACGGTGAAGGTGGCCGGGTGAACGCCCGGGGGGTCCTGGGCCGGCGGCTCGCGGGGGTGGCGTTCCTGCTCGTGCCGGTACTGCTGGTCTGGCTGTCGGTCGCCGTCTACGGCAAGAAGTTCACGGACGTCGCCTGGGTGACGCTGCGGACGGCGAGCGCGGGCAGCGAGATGCGCCCGCACGCGGACGTGAAGCTGCGCGGCGTGGTCGTCGGCGAGGTCCGCGAGATCTCCTCGGACGGCGGCGTCGCGACGCTGCGGCTGGCGATCCGGCCGGACAAGGTGAGGCTGCTGCCGCGCAACGTGTCGGCGCAGCTCCTGCCGACGACGCTGTTCGGGGCCCGGTTCGTCGCGCTCGTCCCGCCGGCGCGGCCGTCCCCCGAGCGGCTCACCGCCGGGAGCGTCATCAGCCAGGACCGGTCGGCGAACGCGATCGAGCTCCAGCAGGTGATGGACAACCTGTTTCCGCTGCTCACGGCCGTACGGCCGGCGGAGCTGGCGGCGACGCTCACCGCGGTCTCCCAGGCGCTGGACGGGCGGGGCGCCGACCTCGGCCGGACGATGGTCGAGCTGGACGCCTACCTCAAGAAGGTCAACCCGAGCCTGCCCGCCCTCAACCGCGACATCAGGCTGCTCGTCGAGGTGAGCCGCGACTACACCGAGGCCGCGCCCGACATCCTCCAGGCTCTCAACGACTTCGCCTACACGAGCCGGTCGCTGGTCGAGCAGAGGAACGACCTCGCGCGGCTGTACGCGTCGGTGACGGACGCCTCCTCGGACCTGGCCGACTTCCTGCACGAGAACTCCGGCAACGTCATCCGCCTCTCGGCGGCGAGCCGGCCGACGCTCGAACTGCTGAGCAGGTACGCGCCCGAGTACCCGTGCACGCTGCGGATGCTGACCGACTTCGTCCCGGTGATGGACAAGGTGCTCGGCAAGGGCACCGACCGGCCCGGCCTGCACGTGAACGTCAGGACGCTGCCGTCCAAGGGGCGCTACGTCCCGGGTAAGGACCGTCCGCGCTACACCGACAGGAGCGGCCCGCACTGCTATCCGGTGGGCGGGACCGCCCTCCCGAGATCGGCGCCGCCGAATGCGGCCACGCCGGTCGCGGTGGCGCCGGGCGCGCTCGGCCTGCCGAACTCGCCCGAGGAGAACCGCCTCGTCAACGAGCTGCTCGCACCCGGGCTCCAGGACGTCCCGGAGGCGCTGCCGGACTGGAGCAGCGTCCTCGTCGGGCCCGTCTACCGGGGCACGGAGGTGAGGCTGGGATGAACCGGACCGCTCGTGTGAACCGGACCGCTCGTGTGAACCGGACCGCTCGTGTGAACCGGACCGCTCGTGTGAACCGGAGGAGCCTGGCGAGGCCGCTGGTCAAGTCGCTGGCGTTCGTCGCGGTGACCGTGGTCGCGACCGCGATGCTCGCGCTCAGCATCACCCGGACCGGGGGCGGTGACACCGTCTCCTACCGGGCGCGGTTCTCCGACGCCTCCGGGCTGCGCGAGGGCGACGGCGTCCGGATCGCGGGCGTCGAGATCGGCAGGGTCGGCGGCATCGAGGTCGTGGACCGCCGCGTCGCGCTCGTCTCGTTCTCCGTCGAGCGCGGGCGCCGGCTGCCCGCCTCGTCCACCGCGACGATCAAGTACCTGAACCTGATCGGGCAGCGGTACGTCGAGCTGGGGCGCGGCGCGGGGGAGGGCGGGACGCTGCGGCCCGGCGCCACCATCCCCGTCGAGCGGACGGCGCCCGCGCTGAACCTGACGCAGCTCTTCAACGGGTTCCAGCCGCTGTTCCAGGCGCTGTCCCCGCGGGACGTGAACCAGCTCGCCGGGTCGATCGTGCAGGTGCTGCAGGGCGAGGGCGGGACGGTCGAGGGGCTGCTGTCCACCGTCGGGTCGCTGACGCGCGGCATCGCCGACAAGGACCAGGTCATCGGGCAGGTCGTCGACAACCTCAACGCCGTCCTCGACACGATCAACTCGCGCGGCGACGACCTCGGGAACCTGATCGGGACGCTGCGGCGGCTCGTGTCCGGGCTGGCCGCCGACCGCACCGCGATCGGCGAGGCGATCGGCGCGCTGGACGACCTCGCGAGCACCACCACCGGCCTGCTGCGCGACGGCCGCGAACCGCTCAAGCGCGACATCGCGCAGCTCGGGCGGCTGTCGGAGAACCTGTCGGACGACTCCCCGAAGGTCGAGTCGTTCCTGCGGCTGCTGCCGGTGAAGATGACCGCGATCGGGCGCATCGCCTCCTACGGGTCGTGGATGAACCTCTACCTCTGCGAGGCCGACCTCGGCGGCGCCGCCTACCGGCAGTACCCGGGCGAGGAGCATCCGCCGCCCACCGGTGTCCCGCTCACGGCCGAAAGGTGCGGCGCATGACGAAGAGACGGCCGGTCAAGGGCCGGCGGCCCCGGCTGAGGCCCGTCCGGGAGCGGAACCCGGTCGCGGTCGCGGTCGTGTCGCTCGCGCTGATCACCGCGCTGGGCCTGCTGTCGTTCAACGCCCGGAACCTGCCGGTGATCGGCGGCGGCACCCGCTACACCGCCGAGTTCGGCGAGGCCGCCGGGCTGCGCCCCGGCAACGAGGTCCGCGTCGCGGGGGTGAAGGTCGGCGAGGTCACGGGCGTCCGGCTTGACGGCGCGAAGGTCGCCGTCGCGTTCCGGGTGCGCCGCACCTGGATCGGGGACGCCAGCACCGCCGCCATCGCGATCAAGACGCTGCTCGGCGACAAGTTCCTCGCCGTCGACCCGCTCGGCGCCCGGCCGCAGGATCCGGGCCGCCGCATCCCCCTCGCCCGGACGACCTCCCCCTACGACGTGACGAGGGCGTTCGAGGACCTCGCCGGGACGGTCGGGCGGATCGACTCGGCCGAGCTCGCCGCGAGTCTCGACGCGATCTCCACGACGTTCGCCGGGACGGCGCCGAGCGTCCGCAGGGCACTGGACGGCGTCTCGGCGCTGTCGAAGACGATCTCGTCGCGGGACGCGGAGCTGGCGCGGCTGCTCGCCAACACGCGGCAGGTCACCGGGACGATGGCGGGCCAGAGCGCGAACGTCGAGGCGCTGCTGCGGGACGGGAACCTGCTGCTCGGTGAGATCCGGCACCGCCGCGAGGCGATCCACGCGCTGCTCACGGGCACGCAGGCGCTGTCGCGGCAGCTCGTCGGGCTCGTCGACGACAACCAGCGGCAGCTCGACCCGACGCTCCGCGCCCTCGGCCGCGTCACCGACCTGCTGCGCGAGAACCAGGACGACCTCGACAGGGCGCTGAAGACGGCCGGCCCCTACACGCGGCTGCTGGGCAACACGCTCGGCAACGGGCGCTGGATGGACGGCTACCTGTGCGGGCTCGTCCCGAAGGAGTACGGGGCGAAGGCCCCCGACCAAGGGTGCATGCCGCCCAAGAAGGGGGGTGGCTGATGCTGCGCCGGCTGAGTACCCCGCTGGTCGCCGCCGGGCTCGCCGTCGTGGTCGCCGCCGTCGTCCTGGTCGCCCTGCGCGACCCGGGCGGGACCCGGATCACCGTGTACTTCCCGACCGCGGTCGGCGTCTACAAGGGCTCCGACGTGCGGGTCCTCGGTGTGAAGGTCGGCGCGGTCGACTCCGTCCGGGCCGAGGGGACCCGGGTCCGGACGGTCATGACCGTCGACCGCGGCGTGGACGTCCCGGCCGGGGCGAAGGCCGTGGCGGTCGCGCCGAGCCTGGTGGCCGACCGGTACGTCCAGCTCACGCCCGCCTACACGTCCGGCCCCAGGATGGCGGCCGGGACGGTGATCCCGGCCGACCGGACCGCGACGCCCATGGAGCTCGACAAGGTCTACGACAGCATCCGCAGGCTGGCCGCCGACCTCGGGCCCAAGGGCCTGAACAAGGACGGCGCGCTGTCGCGGCTCCTCGAAACGGGCGCCGAGAACCTCGGCGGCAACGGGCACGACATCCGCACGACCACCGAGCGGATGGCGCAGGCGGCCAGGACCCTGTCCGGCTCGCAGAAGGACCTGTTCGCGACGATCCGCGGCCTCCAGACGTTCACGACGACGTTGAGGACCAACAACGGGCAGGTCAGGGAGGCGGAGCGGCAGCTCGCCGACGTCTCCGGCTTCCTCGCCGACGACCGCGAGGAGCTGGACGCCGCGCTGAAGGCGCTGGCCGAGGCGCTCGCCCGGGTCAAGGCGTTCGTGCACGACAACCGGCGGCAGATCGCCGGGAACGTCGGGAAGCTCGCCGACATCACGCAGCTGCTGGTGAAGCAGCGCCGGTCGCTGGCGGAGGCCCTGGACGTCCAGCCGCTCAACGCCACCAACATCCTGAACGCCTACGACCCGGCGACGCGGTCGCTGATGGGGCGGCAGAACCTCGGCGAGCTGGCCCCGCCGCTGCCGGTGGCCGGGCAGCGGAGGGCGGCGCCATGATCCGGCACGTCGTGTGGACGGCCCTCGCCTGCACCGCCCTCGGCGGGTGCGGCTTCTCCGGCGCGGCGGACCTCCCGCTGCCGGGCGGCGCCGACCTCGGCGACCACCCGTACACGGTGCGGGCGCGGTTCGCGAACGTGCTGAACCTCGTCCCGCAGTCGGCGGTGAAGGTCAACGACGTCGCGGTCGGGCGGGTGGTGAAGGTCGCGCTGCCCCGGGACGGCTGGACGGCGGAGGTCACCATGAAGGTCGACGGCGATGTCCGGCTCCCCGCGAACGCCTACGCCGAGCTGCGCCAGTCGAGCCTGCTGGGGGAGAAGTTCGTGCAGCTCAGCGCCGGACCGCCGGGCGGGGCCCAGGCTGCCGCGGGGCCGGGCGCGCTGGCGGACGGCGCGGTGATCCCGGAGTCCCGGACGAACCGGAACCCCGAGGTCGAGGAGGTCTTCGGCGCGCTGTCGATGCTGCTGAACGGCGGCGGCATCGCGCAGCTCCGGACGATCACCGTCGAGCTGAACCGGGCGCTCGGCGGCAACGAACCGCAGGTCCGGTCGCTGCTGGAGCAGGCCCGCAGGCTCGTCGGCGACCTGGACGCGAACAGGCGGGGCATCACCGACGCCATCGACGGCCTGAACCGGCTGTCGGCCACGCTGCGCGGCCGCCGGGACCAGATCGGCGTCGCCCTCGACGACATCGAACCCGGCCTCGCGGTGCTGGCCGAGCAGCGCGGGGCGCTCGTCCGGATGCTGCGATCGCTGGACGACCTGTCGCGCGCGGCGGTCACGACCGTCCGGCGGAGCCGGGACGACATGATCGCCGACCTGCGCGCCCTCGAACCGACGCTGCGCGAACTCTCCGACGCCGGCCGCGACCTGCCGAACGCGCTGCAGGTGCTGGCGACCTATCCGTTCACCGACGCCGTCCTGCCCGCGGTGAAGGGCGACTACCTGAACGTGTACCTCCAGATCACCGCCCGGCCGGGGACCCAGGTCGTCCCGCCGGTCAAGCCCGCGCAGGGGGACTGATGCCGACCGCGGCCACCAGGGTCAAGAACCTCGTCTTCCTCGTCGTCGGCCTACTGGCGATGGGCCACGTCGGCCTCTCCTACGCCGACCTCGGCGGGTACGTCGGCTACCGCGACTACTACGTCGTGCGGGCCGACCTCGCCGAGGCGGGCGGCCTCGCGGAGAACGCCGACGTCACCTACCGGGGCACCTCGGTCGGACGGGTCGGCACGCTGCACCTGACCGGCGACGGCGTGCTGGCCGACCTGAAGATCGAGAAGTCGGCGCCGCGGGTTCCCGCACGCACGCGGGCCGTCGTCGCGAACCGGTCGGCGATCGGCGAGCAGTACATCGACCTCCGCCCGGCCACGAGCGCGGGGCCGTTCCTGGCGGGCGGCTCGGTGATCCCGCGTTCGTCGACGGCGACTCCGGCCCCGGTGACGGACCTGCTCACCAGCGTGAACGCGCTCGCCTCGTCCGTCCCGACCGACGCGCTGCGGACGGTCGTCGGGGAGCTGGGCCAGGCGTTCGCCGGGCAGGGACCCGACCTCCGGGTCCTCCTGGACAGCACGAGATCGCTCACCCGCGCCGCGAACGAGAACGCCGGGCCGACCACCTCGCTCATCGGCGACGCCGGGACCGTCCTGCGCACCCAGAACCAGGAGGCCGCGTCGCTGAAGGCGTTCGGCCGCGACGCGCGGCTCCTCTCCGAGCAGCTGCGCAGGTCCGACCCGGCCTTCCGGAAGCTGGTGTCGACGGCGCCGGGCGCGGCGGGCGAGTTCCGGGCGCTGGTGCGCGACCTCGACCCGTCCCTCAGCGTCCTGGTCGCGAACCTGCTGACCACGTCCGATCTGCTGGAACCCCGGGCGGACGGTCTGGAGCAGCTCCTGGCGAAGCTGCCCGCGGCGGTCTCCACCGGCATGTCGGTCGCCCAGGACGGCAGGCTCGACTTCGGGATGGTCACGACGTTCTTCGACCCGCCGGACTGCACGAGCGGCTACGGCGGCACGAGGTACCGCAACGGCCTGGACACCTCGCCCGGCCCAGCGCTCAACACGGCCGCCCATTGCGGTGCGCCGCCGTCCAGCGGCGTGAACGTGCGCGGCGCGGGCAATGCTCCGCGACGTCCGGTCCCGGCTCCGGCGCGGGCGGGCTCGGTCCTCTCCGCCGGCTCGCCCGCACTCCCGGGTTCGCCTGCCCTGCCGGGCGCGCTCGCTCTGCCGGGCGTCGCGGACGGACCCGCCGGCATGGGCGGCCTTCTCGGCGTCGAGGGGGCAGGCGGATGACCGCGACCGCCGAGCGGGAGACCCGGGGCCGGCGGGACGGGCTCCTCGCCGGGTGGGGGCTGGTCGGATGGGCGGCGATCGCCGCCGCCGCCGTGTTCCTCGCCTGGTCGGGCTGGACGGTGTTGCGCGACGAGCCGGATGCGCGGAGCGCGCCCGAACGCGCGCGGGACGTCGTGCTGCGGAGCGCCCGGGAGCAGATCGCCGCGCTCAACTCGATGGATCCCGCGCGGGTGGACGCCGGGCTGCGCGCCTGGCGGGACGCCTCCACCGGCGCGCTGCACGACCAGCTCGCCCGGGACGAGCCGCGGAACCGCACCAGGATCGGCCAGTCGCGGACCACCGCCGCGGCGACCGTCACCGGAGCCGCCGTCACGTCGCTCGACGTCCGGGCGGGGAAGGCGAAGGTCATCGCGTCCGTACAGGTGAAGCTGGCTTTGCGGGGCGGCGCGCCCACTCTGCAGCGCAAGCGGTTCGAGACCGGGACGGTCCGCACACCGTCCGGGTGGAAGCTCGAATCGCTCATCGCGATCCCGGTCGGTGCACGATGAGGCGGCCGCTCAGGCTCTACCGGCCGTTCTCCGTCGCGCTCGCGCTCGTCGTGCTCGCGCTGGCCCTGCGTCCCGCCGCCGGGCTGGCACGTGGCAACGGCCTGACGGGCGACGAGACCTCGGGGGACACCGCCGTCCTGGACGACGTCGCCACGACCGAAGTCATCGGGGACGTGTCGACGGCCCTCGTCCACGTGTTCAGCTACGCGCCGGACGACGTCGCCGCCACCGGGCAGGCCGCGGGACGGGAGCTGTCAGGCCGGGCGCTGGAGGAGTACCGGCGGCTTTTCGCGCAGGTCAGGCAGCAGGCCCCGGCCCAGCGCGTCACGCTCGCCACCCGCGTCGTGCGTGCCGGGGTCGTCTCGCTGACCGGCGACACCGCCCGGCTCCTGGTCTTCCTCGACCAGACCGCCACCCGCGCGGGCGGACCGGACGGCACGCCCGCCGCCGCGCAGCTCATGGTGACCGCGCACCGCGACCGCGGCCACTGGACGATCACCGGTCTCACCTCGGCCTGAGGGGCTCGCATGGCAGACGACACCCTGCACCGTACGGACGACGGCCTGCACGGCCCGGACGACACCCTGCAACGGACGGCGACCGCCCTGCTCGTCCTCGCCGCGCTGTTCGCCGCCTGGGCCGGCCGGTCCTGGTACTCGGCCGCGCACGACGACGCCGCCGCCTACTCCCGCGCGCGCGACGACGTCCTGGAGGCGGGGGAGCAGGGCGTCCAGAACCTCAACACCCTCGACTACCGCTCCCTCGGGCCCGGCCTGAAGACCTGGCAGGACTCCAGCACCGGCGACCTGCACCGGCAGATCACGCAGGGCCGTCCGGCCTTCGAGGAGCAGGTCGCCAAGGCCCGGACGATCACCAGGGCCCGCATCCTGGACGCCGCCGTCGCCGAACTGGACGAGCGCTCCGGCAGGGCCCGGCTGCTGGTCGCCGTCGAGATCACCGTCACCCCGCCGGGCGGCGAACCGGCCACCAGGCAGAGCCGCCTGGTCGGCGAACTGACCAGGACGTCCGGCGGCTGGAAGCTCAGCAAGCTGGGCCAGGCACCTGCTGAAGGAGTGTGACATGGCGGAGCTCGGTGACAGGGCGGAGCTCGGTGGCAGGGCGGAGCTCGGTGGCAGGGCGGAGCTCGGTGGCAGGGCGGAGCTTGGCGGAATGGCCGCGCGGACCGTACGGAGCGCCGCGTGGTGGCGGGCCCGCGCGTCCTCGCCCATCGCGCTCGGCCTCGCCGCCGTCCTGCTCGCCGCGCTCGGCGTGTGGGCGCTCCGGCAGGCGGACGGGCTGCGGGACGACCCGTCCGCCCGCAACACCGCCCTCACCGACGGCGCCGCCACCAGCGAGGTCAAGGGCGCCGTCGCCGACATGATCGGCAAGGTGTTCTCCTACGACCACGCCGAACCCGGCCGGACGTCGGAGGCCGCCCGCACGTCCCTCACCGGCGACGCCGTCCGCCAGTACGAGGCGGTCTTCGGGAAGGTCCGCGAGGACGCCCCCAAGGCGAGGACCGTGCTCAGCACCCGCGTCACCGACAGCGCCGTCACCACCCTGACCGGGGACCGCGCCGCCGTCCTCGTCTTCGCCGACCAGCAGACCACCCGCACGAGCGACGGCGAGAGCACCCACGCCCCCGCCATGCTCACCGTCACCGCCGTCCGCCGCGACGGCCACTGGAAGATCACCGCCCTCGACACCTTCACCCCCGGCTGATCCCGCAATTCCCGCTCCCGTGCGGGGGCAAGAAAAGCGAGGGTCGAAATGCCCGCGCCGACCTGGCGCTTTATCAACCGACTCCAGAAATGGGCGAGGAACAGGTTATTCCAGCGACAACCGGACCCCCGGCCCGTCCGGAATGCTGGAGAAGCGCTCCGCACTTCGGCGGGGTTCAGGCAGGGGGAATGGCGCATGGTGCGAACCGGGTTGGACGTCCGCGCGTTCGAGGCGGTGCCCGCGTGGGTGGCGCGGCGGCTGAGGCCGCACGTGGACCGGGCCGCCGACGGGCTGCTGGCCGAGCTGCGCCGCGGCGACCCGCAGATCGGCGAGGAGGAGGCCGGGCGCGCCCGCGCCGGGATCGCCGCCGGGATACGGCACTTCTGCGACCTCGTCGAGGATCCGGGCGCCGGCTGGGAGCGGGTCGCCGCGTTCTACCTGCGGGTCGGGCGGCACCTGGCGCGCGACGGCCGCGACCCCGTGGAGACGCACCAGGCGCTGCGCCGTTCCGCGCTCGTCGCGTGGCGGACGCTCGGCGCCGTCCCCGGCGGCCTCGACCTCGACCGCGCCGCGCTCAGCCTCGTCGTGGACGCCCAGTTCTGCTACATGGACGCGGTCGCGGAGGTGATCGCCGTCGGGTACTCCGCGGAGGTCGCCGAGCGCCGGGACCGCCGCGAGGAGCCGAACCGGCGGCGGCGCGGGGCCAAGCTGCTGCACCTGCTGCTCGCCGAGCCGCCCGCCGCGCCGGCGCGGGTCGCGGCGCTCGCCGCGGACGCGCGCTGGCCGCTGCCCGCGACCGTCGCCGTAGCGACCGCCCGGCGGCGGCGATCGGGCCCGGCGCGCGCGCCGCTCGCGCTGCCGGACGGGCTGCTGGCCGACCTCGCCGCGGCGGAGCCGTGCCTGATCGTCCCCGGCCCGGACGGGAGGGGACCGGGCCTGCTGCCCGCCGCGCTGCTGCGCGACTGGACGGTGGCCCTCGGCCCCGCCGTCCCCGTCGCGCGCGCCGCCGAGTCGCTGCGCTGGGCGCGCGAGACCCTCGCCCTCGCGACCCGCGGCGTCATCCCGGACGGCGGGCTGATCCGCAGCGCAGAGCACGTCCCCGTCCTCGTGGTGTCGCGGGCGGGGGAGCTGATCGACGACGCGGCCGCCGTCCGGCTCGCGCCGCTGCTGGCCGTCCCGCCGCCCCGCCGGGAAAGGCTCGCCGAAACGCTGCTGGCCCTGCTGGAGCACAATTTCAACGCCGCCGACGCGAGCCGCCGGCTGCGCGTCCACCCGCAGACCGTCCGCTACCGCCTGCGCGCTTTGAAGGACCTTTTCGGGGACGAACTGCGCGACCCGCGGCGATGCCTGGAAATGGAGCTGATCCTGCACTCGCGGATGGTCAACGGCGACCGCGGGCAGGCGGCCGCCCGCTGAGCCGCGCTTTGTCACTCCGATGACAAACACGGGTTCTGAATCGCTGCGGTGCGCGCCTGGCGCGCGACGCTTCGAAGGGCCACACTCGGCCCCTTCGTTCCCCCGACGATGGTGGTGTGCGGTGTCCGATGAAAGCGCGATGGCCCAGGAAAGCGCGGTGCCCGGTGACGATGACTTCGACGTCATCGTGGTGGGCTCGGGGTTCGGCGGCAGCGTGTCGGCCCTGCGGCTGGCGGAGAAGGGCTACCGGGTCGCGGTGATCGAGGCCGGGCGCCGCTTCGACGAGGGCACGCTCCCCCGGACGTCCTGGCGGCTGCGCAAGTACGTGTGGGCGCCGCGCCTCGGGATGCGCGGGATCCAGCGCGTCCACCTGGTGGGCGGGAAGGCCGGCGTCCTCGTGCTGGCCGGGGCGGGTGTCGGCGGCGGCTCCCTCGTCTACGCCAACACCCTCTACGTCCCGCCGGAGCCGTTCTTCAAGGACCGCCAGTGGGGCCACATCACCGACTGGCAGGACGAGCTGGCGCCGTTCTACGACCAGGCCCGCCGCATGCTCGGCGTCACCGCGAACCCGCTCGTCACGCCCGCCGACGAGGCGATAAAACGCGTCGCCGACCGGATGGGCGTCGGCCACACCTACCACCCGACGCCGGTCGGCGTGTTCTTCGGCGCGAAGCCCGGAGAGGACACCGCCGACCCCTACTTCGGCGGCGCGGGCCCCCGCCGCACCACCTGCACCGGCTGCGGTTCCTGCATGATCGGCTGCAAGGTCGGCGCCAAGAACATGCTGACCAAGAACTACCTGTACCTGGCGGAGAAGGCGGGCGTGCGGGTCGTCCCCGACACCACCGTCACCGCCCTGGCGCCCCGGGGGTCCGGCGGGTACGAGGTGACCGTCGAGCACACCGGCCCGCTCCGCAGGCGCCGCCGGACGCTGACCGCCGAGCACGTCGTCCTCGCCGCCGGGACGTACGGGACGCAGCGCCTCCTGCACCGCATGCGCGCCGCCGGGCGCCTCCCGCACCTGTCGCCGCGCCTCGGCGAGCTCACCCGCACCAACTCCGAGGCGCTCCTCGGCGTCGAGCGCATGACCGTCTGGCACCGCAGGAAGGACGTCGACCACAGCACGGGCCTCGCCATCACCTCGTCCTTCCACCCTGACGACAAGACCCACATCGAACCCACCCGCTACGGCGCGGGCAACAACGCCATGGGCGTCATCCGGACCCTGCTGGTCGACGGCGGGGGCGCGCCCCGCTGGCTGAAGTTCCTCGGCCAGTCCGCCCGGCACCCGACCGTCATCCTGCGCGGCCTGTCCCTCAGGGACTGGGCCAAGCGGACCGTCATCGCCCTGGTCATGCAGACCGCCGACAACTCCATCACCATCGGCGAGAAGCGCGGCCGCCTCGGCCGCCGCAGGCTGGTCGCGCGCCAGGGCGCCGGGGAGCCCAACCCCACCTGGATCCCCGTCGCGCACAAGGCCGTCCGGATGCTCGCCGAGGAACTCGACGCCACACCCGGCGGGACGTGGTTCGACCTCTTCAACATCCCGACGACCGCTCACTTCATCGGCGGCTGCGTCATCGGCGAGACGCCCGAGACCGGCGTCGTCGACCCCTTCCACCGCGTCCACGGCCACCCCGGCCTGCACATCGTGGACGGCTCGGCGGTCACCGCGAACCTCGGCGTCAACCCGTCCCTCACCATCACGGCCCAGGCCGAGCGCGCCATGGCCTTCTGGCCGAACCGCGGCCAGAAGGACCCCCGTCCCGAACCCGGCCGCCCCTACGAGCGCATCGACCGCGTCCTGCCCGAGAACCCCGCCGTCCCGCCCACGGCCCCCGCCGCGCTCAGGTGACGCCTTGCCATAGTCAAATGATCGATATATAACGATGACATGCCCAAATCGATGCAGGAGCCGACGTTCCTGATCCTCACCGCGCTCGCGGACGGCCCGCAGCACGGCTACGGGATCATGTCCGACGTCGAGCAGATCTCCGCCGGGCGCGCCCGGCTGCGCGCCGGCACGCTCTACGCCGCGCTGGACCGGCTGCAGGACGAGCGGCTCATCGCCCCCGACCGCGAGGAGGTCGTGGACGGCCGGCTGCGCCGCTACTACCGGCTCACCGAGGACGGCGCCGCCGCGCTGAGCGCCGAGGTCGAGGCGCTCCAGCACCGGACGCGGGTCGCCGCCCGCCGCCTGGCCGCCTTCCCGAACCTGCGCGGCGGCACGACCCCGGCCTTCGGGGGGCTCCGATGAGCGCGCTCGAACTCCGCTACCGCCGCCTCCTCGCCTGCTACCCGGCCGGGCACCGCGCCGAGCACGGGGAGGAGATGCTGGACGTGCTGATGTCCGCCGCCCGCCCCGAGCAGACCCGGCCGTCCCTCGCCGACGCCGCCGACCTGCTCTCCGGCGCCGTCCGCATCCGGCTGCGCCGCGCCGCGGGCGACGCCACCGGTTCGCCGTGGCCCGGCGCGTTCGCGGTGGCCGGGTTCGTCTCGATGCTCATGCTGCTGGCCGACGGGGTGCGGTTCGCCGTCAACATCCCCCAAAGGGGGATCCTGCTCGAAATGCGGCTGGACGACGGCGCCAGCCTCTGGGGCCTGCTCCCCGTCTACTACGGCACCGCGCCGTTCTGGCTGGCGTGGGCGGCCATCACGGTCCTGGCCTGGCGGGGAGCCCGCCGACACGCCGCCACCGCCGCCTGCACGGTGACCGCCGCGCAGATCGTCCTCGTGCTCGGGGCCGCGAACTTCCCGGAAGCCCCGTACGCGTCGGTGGCGTCCTCCACGGCGGGCGTCCCGCTGCCGCTCGCACTGCTGGCGACAGCCTCGCTGGTCGCATCCCCCGGCCCCCGGCATGGCGCCCGCCTGCTCGGACGCGCCCGCGTCGCCGGGGTCGCGGCCATGGCGGGCGTCCTGGTCGCGCTCACGTCGCAGCCGCTCTTCACCCTCCTCCTCCAAGGCGACCTCGGCCTGCCGAATCTGATGAGGGACCCCGACCGGGCTTACGGCTTCGTGCAGACGTGGAGTCGCCTCCAACTCACAGCCGCTCTGGTCATCGCCGTAGTCGCCTGCGCCGCCCTGTCGAGGTCCGGCCAGGGCCGCCGGGCCTGCGCACTCCTGGCCATGGCGGGTCTGCCGCTCCTCGTCCGCGTGGGCCTGTCGTACATGGAGGAGGGCGGCGACTCTCCGATACTCACCCACCTCCTGGTGGAGTGCCTGGCGGGTTTCGCCGTGACGATGCTCTGCGTCCGCCTCGTGGAACTCCCGCTCAGGAACAGGGCCCCCGGGCGACCCGGCAAAGCCTGACGGCTCGGGCTCCTGGCGCTACTCCTCGGCCCCGGCCATCTCGGGCTCTGCCGGCGGGTCCTCGATCGCGCGGCGGGTCGCCTGGTGGACGCGGACGGCCAGGATCGCGCGGGCGAACCGTCCGGCCATCTCCCCGTCCATCACCTCCGGGACCTGGTCGACGCCGACCAGGCCGCCGGGCCGGGCGGTGACCGCGCCCACGTCGCCGACCCGCACGCCGCGGCCGTCGTCGAGATCGTCCACGGACGGCAGGTCCAGCGCCGCGCGCAGGGTGTCCTGCAACGCCCGCACGGTCGCGGCGTCGCGGTCGATGCGGATCTCGGCGGCGTCCGCGCGCTCCTCGGCCCGGTCGGCCCGCGCCCGCTCGCCGTCGATCCGGGCGTCGGCGGTGTCGGCGAGCTGCTCGGCGCGCTCGGCCCGCGCGGCCAGATCCACGGCCCGCGCCGTGGCGGCGTCGCGTTCCACGCTCAGCCCCGCGACCTCGGCCTGCACGACGCTCAGCTCCGCGCGCAGCCGCCGCTCGGTCTCGGCCGCGGCCTCCAGCCCGGCGCGCGCCTCCGACAGCTCGGCCCGCACGCCCGCCAGCTCGACCCGCGCGTCCGCCAGGTCGCTCCTGGCCGCGGCCAGCGCGAGCTGGTCGTTGCTCAGCCGCGCGGCGAGATCGTCGCGTTCGCGCTCGGCCTCGGTGCGCGCCTGGTGCTCGGTACTCCAGGCCGCCTCGGCGCGCTTGCGGAGCCCCTCGGCGCTCGCGGCCTCGTTGGCGGACGTGGCGCGGGCCTGCTGGTGGGCGCCGGCCTCCTTCCACGCGTTGGCCTCGCTCTCCTGCGCCGCCATGATGCTGGCCTTGGCGGCGGCGAGCCCCTCGGCCAGCTCCTCCTGCGCCTCGACGGCCTCCTGGCGGGCGGCCTCGGCGCGGGCCTCGGCCTCGCTCGCCAGGATGTCCGCCTGGGCGGCCTCCCGCCGCGCGTCCCGCGCCTCGGCGAACGCCTTCTCCGCGCCCTCCAGCACGTCGCGGACCTCGCCGTCCAGCCGCACGCCCAGCACGCCCGCGCTCTCGACGAGCTGCGCGACCAGCCCGGCCAGCCGCTCCACGTCCTGCCCGAACGCGCCCACCGGCGCGGGAACGGCGCTCGGGGCGCGCTCCACGAGCTCATCCGCGGCCGCCGGCGCGCCGCCCGGCAACCGGATCGGCGCGGTCAGTACGCCGTCGTCCGGGACCTCTTGATCTTCGCGCACGCGAGCATCCTAGTGAACCACCCTGTTTCGCACCTCCCCCGCGAACAGCTACATATCGGTTAACCGAGCGGCACGGCCGGCCGGGGGGTCTCAGCGCAAGGATGTTCAAGCCCGGGGCCCTCCGGTGCGGGCAGGCTGGTCGCACGCGGGGCGCTGAGGAAGCGCCCGGCCGTCCGTTCCAGCCATGTACGTCAGCAGGGGGTCCCCATGTCCGTCCTCAACGCTCTCGGCGCGGTCATCATCGACTGCGCCGATCACACCGCACTGGCCGAGTTCTACCGGAAGGCCACCGGGTGGGAGGTCAGCTACGGCGACGACGACGTCGTCTACCTCGGCAACGGGTCCGCGCCGCAGCTGGCGCTCCAGCGGATCGTGGGCTACCGGCCCCCCGTCTGGCCCGGCCCCGCCAAGCACGCCCACCTCGACTTCGCCGTCGCGGACGTCGAGGTCGCGGTGAAGGAACTGCTCGCTCTCGGCGCGAGCCGCCCGGACGCCCAGCCCGGCGAGGGCGAATGGACCGTGCTCATCGACCCGGAGGGCCACCCGTTCTGCGTCGCCGCCGGCGACTGAGCACCACCGCAGCGTCACCACCGGCGCCGGGCCCAAGAACGGCCGCTCCTCGCAGATCAAGGCGCTGATCGCCCTGGTCGAGCGCGGGTGCACTGGCGGATGACGGCCAGCGCGTTCTGGACCTCGGCGAGGTGGGTGCGGTGGCTGGTCGGGTTCAACCGCAGGAAGAACCGTCCTTCGATGCTGGTGCTCGATAGGAAGAGCCGCTGGGTGGCGTTGATCCGTTCGAGCAGTCGGCGGTTGGTCTCGTCGCTGCCGTACGTCCGGAACACCACCACCGACAGGTCGGGTTCCCACGGCACATCGAAGCGCGGATCTTCGGCTAGCTCTCGGTGGATGACCTCGGCCAGGTCGAGTTTCTCGTCCAGAGCGTCGCGGAAGGCGGCGACGCCGTGCAGGTGTAGTGGGAGCCATAGCCGAAGGCCGCGGAACTCCCGCGTGAGCTCTGGCCCGAGGTGTCCGAAGTCCGGCAGCGCAGCCACTGTCTCCAGGTCCTGCAGGTAGTGGCCGTCGTCGGCGTGGGCGGCGTGCAGCCTGGCGGCGTCCCGTACCAGGACGACCCCTGTTCCGTACTGGAGGAACAGGCTCTTGTGCGGATCAAGGACGATCGAGTCGGCACGCTCGATCCCCGTGAGCCGCCTGCGGCCCCGGGCTGTCAGTTGCAGGCCCCCTCCGTAGGCGGCGTCGGCGTGAAACCACAATCCCTCTTGCGCAGCAAGCTCGCCGAGGTCGAGCAGCGGGTCCACCGTCCCGGTGCTGGTCGTGCCCGCGGTCCCGATCAGCAGGAAGGGGCGACGCCCACGGGCCCGGTCGTCATCGATCATCCGGGCGGCCGCCCCAGGGTCCATGCGGAGCCGCCGGGTCGGCACGGTCACCACCGCTGACGCGGGAAGACCGGCGATCCGTGCCGCCTTGGCCACGCAGAAGTGAGTGTGCTCGGTGACGTACAGCGTGCCGCCGGTCAGATCCTCACCGAGCCGATCGTGGCGGGCAGCGACGATCGCCGCCAACGTCGCCATCGACCCGCCCGTGGTCACCAGACCACCGGCGCTCGCCGGAAGCCCGAACAGATCTGCCAGCCACCGCAGGAGGCCCTGTTCCATGGCGACCAGCGCGGGGGCGAGTTGGGCCACTGCGGTGAACCGGTTGTACACCTGGGCGAACGCGTCGGCGAAAGCCGAGGAGATGAGGCCGCCGGCCGGGAAGTAGCCGTAATATCCAGGGCCCGACGAATCGAGGCCGTGCGCGGCGGCGTCCTGGAAGGCGTCCAGCAGCAGCTCGAAGCGCCCGGCCTCTTCCGGTGGCGGCTGCAACATCCGCGCCACAGCGTGCTCGGCTTCACCGAATCGACTGGCGGGTGCCCCGGGCAGGCTGTCGACATAGTCGGCGATCCGTGCCGTGATCGCACGTCCCATCGTTTCGATCGTTGAGCGATCGGGTTCCAACGCCTGATTGCCCTCGTACATGTCGCGCCTCCGGGGTCCGAGCTGGTCCGGTGATGCTAGGAGGGTGCGCTGGACGATGCTTGTACGAAATTGCAGCCCCGCTGATAGACACCCGGTGGCACGCCGAGGATCCGGCGGAAGTGCCGGGTCAGGTGCGCCTGGTCGAAGAAGCCCACCTTGGCGGCGACTTCGGCCGGCGGCGATCCGCCCTCCAGCAGCCGCTGCGCGTTGCGGACACGGACCTGTGTGAGGAAGGCGTGCGGCGGCAAGCCGTACGCTTCGCGAAACGAACGCAGCAGGGTGAACGGCCGCGTGCCGGTCGCGGTGGCGAGCTCTTCGAGACTAGGCGGATCGAGGAGCCGCTCATACAGCAGTGCGCGAGCTTGAACGACGAAGTCACCCCGTATGGGCGGAGGCACTGAAACTGCCGAGGAATTGCCGTGGGCACGCAAGAGCCATGCCAACGCCAAGCGCAGCACCGACTCGGCAGTTAGCGCGTCTTCAGTCTCAGCAGCGGCATGCGCCCTCACCAGCAGCCGAGCAGCCCCGTCGTCATAGCTGACCCGGTTGGGGAAGAACGGCTTGCCGCGGTCTCCGCCGAGTTCTGTCAGAACCTCGCAGCTCGGATAGAGGACCCGATACCGCCAGCCGCCGGCCATCGCCGTCCCAGTGTGAACCACCTCGGGATTGATGAGAACCACGGCGCCTGGGCCAACGCGTTCGACCCCGTCCTTGAACCGGATCTCCTCCGCACCGGCCTGTATCACGCCTATCGCGAAGGTCTCATGTCCATGGCGGGCGAACGCATGCCCGGCGAAGTGTGCCCGCATCAGTCGCAGACCCCCGAGGCCGTCCAACGTCCACAGCCGCGCCGCAGGTTCGACCATGCCCGCCTTCCCCCCACCACCGTCCGCGATCGTTCATCCCGGTACGGCATCCACATCGTCGGATCATCGCCTCCCATCACAAAAGATGACGCTCCGCCCGCACGGCACCGAAACCGGGCGGCTCGCTCTCGACGAACCCCGCCGTGTACGCCGAATTCCGAGGACGCTAGGCGGGCTGCGGGGACGTGCGGTCGGCGGTGACGATGGCGTCGACCAGGCCCGGGAAGACCACGTCGATCTCGTCGCGCCGGAGGGCGTTCATCCGCGAGGTGCCGACGTAGTACTGCCGGATGAGCCCGGCCTCGCGGAGGATCCGGAAGTGGTGCGTGGCCGTGGAGTTGCTCACGGGCAGGTCGAAGGCCCCGCAGCGGATGTCGGCGGCGGCCTCGCAGAGCTTCGTGACGATGCTCCGCCGCACCGGGTCGACAAGGGCTTCGAGGATCTGCTGCAGCGGGATCGTCCCGACGTCGGGGTGCTGCGGGATGCGGTCGTCCTCCATGGAGCCCATAATACGACATCCGTCAAAGTTTGACAGTCATCGTACTTAGCGGTGACAGTAGACCGACCTGCTACGAGGAAGGACCCACGCGATGGCGATGACGGTGATGTTCCACGAGCTCGGCGGTCCCGAGGTGATGAGGCTGGAGGACGTGGAGGTCGGCGAGCCCGGTCCGGGCGAGCTGCGGATCCGGGTGGAGGCGATCGGCCTGAACAGGGCCGAGGTGCTGTTCCGGACCGGTCGCTACATCGAGCCGGTGAAGGCGTTCCCGGCCAGGCTGGGCACCGAGGCGGCGGGCGTGGTGGAGGCGGTAGGCGAAGGAGTCGACTCGTTTCGGCCAGGACAGCCGGTCAGCACCGTGCCCGGGTTCTCCCAGAACGAGTACGGGATCTACGCGGAGCGGGCGATCGTGCCCGCCTCGGCCGTCCTGCCCCGTCCCGAGGGCCTCGGTGCGGTCGAGGGCGCGGCGGTGTGGATGCCGTACCTCACGGCCTACGGCGCGCTGGTCGAGGTCGGCGGCATGCGGCCCGGCGACACGGTCGTGCTGAACGCGGCGTCCAGCAGCGTGGGGCTGGCCGCCATCCATGTCGCCGACCGGATCGGAGCGACCGCGATCGCCCTGACCCGCACCGCCGCCAAGAAGGAGGCACTGTTGAGGGAGGGCGCGGCCGAGGTGATCGTCACCGAGTCGGACGACGTGGCCGGACGCGTGCTCGCGGCGACCGGTGGCCGGGGCGCCGAGTTCGTCTTCGACGCCGTCGCGGGCCCCGGCGTGACGGACCTGGCCCGGCTCGTCGCACCCGGCGGGACTCTCCTGGTGTACGGGGCGCTGAGCGGCGAGCCGACCCCCTATCCGGGCATCGACCTCGGCATGCCGGCGCTGAACATGCGCACGTACACGATGCTGGAGACGACCAGGGACCCAGAACGCCTCCGCCGCGCCGCCGCCTTCGTGACCTCCGGCCTGCGCTCAGGCGCGTTCCGCCCCGTCATCGACCGCACCTTCCCCCTGACCGAGGTGGCCGACGCCCACCGCCACCTGGAGTCGAACACCCAGATCGGCAAGGTCGTCGTCACCGTCCCCCGCTGAGGCCCCGCGCGGTCACCGACCGAGCGGCCCGTCTCCCCAGGGATCGAGGTAAGCCATGTCCATGACCGCTATCACCGGTGCCAGGGTCTTCGACGGCGAGAAGACCCTGGGCGTGACCACCGTGCTCGTCGAGGACGGGCGGATCGCCCGCGTCGGCGGTGACGCCCCCGAGGATGCCGAGGCCGTCGACGGCAGCGGGGCGACGCTCCTGCCGGGCCTGATCGACGCCCACGTCCACACCGACCGGGACGCCCTGGCCCTGGCGCTGCGGTTCGGCGTGACGACCGAGCTGGAGATGCAGGGCCTCCACACGCGCGACAACCGCGGGGGGATCGCCGAGGACGACACCGTCGCCGATGTGCGTTCCTCCGGGTTCGGCATCACACCGCCGGGCGGCCACCCCAGTGAGCTGTTCCCGCCGGGTTTCCGCCCCGGGCCGCCCCCGGGCGCGAAACCGGCCGGGCAGCCGCCGCTCATACCGTTCTCCACCACCCCCGAGGAGGCCGTCGCGTTCGTCCCGCAGCTGATCGAACGCGGCTCGGACTACATCAAGTTCATGGTCGACGACGGCAGCGTCGAGGGGCACCCCGGCCTTCCGATGCTCGACCAGGCCACCCTGAACGCCGGCGTGGCCGAGGCCAAGGGGCGCGGCATGCTCACCGTCGCCCACACCCTGACCGTGGACGCCACCCGCATGGCCATCGAGGCGGGCATCGACGGCCTGGCCCACCTGTTCATGGACCGGCCCCACACCGCGGAGATCATCGACCTGGTCAAGGACGCGGGAGTGTTCGTCGTCCCCTGCGTCGTGCTGAACGCCTCGATGATGGGGATCACCGGCGGCGAGCTCGCCGCCGACCCCCGCGTCGCCTCCCGGCTGAGCGCCGACTGGGACAGGGCGCTGCGCTCCAGCTTCGGCCACTACCCGCAGGGCGAGATCGAAGACGTCCTGGCCACGGTCAAGGCCCTCGGCGACGCGGGCGTGGACCTGCTGGCGGGCACCGACGTCTCCGTTCCCCTGACGTTCCTGGGCGGGCTCGCCCATGGCGCGAGCGTCCACCACGAACTGCAGTACCTGGTCCGCGCCGGCCTCAGCCCCGTCCAGGCTCTGCGCGCGGCCACCTCTGTCCCCGCCCGCCGCTTCGGCCTCGACGACCGCGGACGCATCGCCGAGGGCCTGTGCGCCGACCTCCTCCTGGTCGAGGGCGATCCCATCACCACCATCTCCGACACCCTCAACACCCGCGCCGTCTGGCGCCGCGGCACCCGCCTCCCGGCCTGACGCAAGGACTGACCGGCGGGACCGCCACACACATGGTGTCGACCGCGGGTGAGGGCTTGAGTGCCTTCAAAGCCTCCTTTCGGCGAAAGGTCGCGCCGTTCAGAATCACGGCGTGGCCGGGATCATGAATGATCAAACGGATGTCGGAACCGGCCTCGTCGTCTTCGCCTCGGATGTCGGAGACGGATACTTGGACGGCGGCTTCTGCGCGAGAGTGGGAACCGGATGCGGGTGGCTCGGCAACAACGGGTGTCCTGACCTGAAGCCGAGAGGCCGTGTATGAGCACTGCGAGTGAAGAGGACGCCGACGACGCCTCCGTCATCGGGCGGTCCCGCCGGGAACCCGAGGCGTTCGCCGAGGTGTTCCGCCGGTACGCCCCGGACATCAAGCGGTACGTGATTCGCCGGCTGGGCGCCGACGCCGCCGAGGACGTGGTGGCCGAGACGTTCCTGGCGGCGTTCCGGCAGCGCGACCGGTACGACCTGGCCCGTCCGAACGCGCGGCCCTGGTTGTACGGGATCGCCACCAATCTGATGGGCCGGCATGTGCGGGCGGAGGTGCGGCAGCTGCGCGTCCTGGAGCGGATGGGCAACGACCCGGTGATGGAGCCGTTCACGGAGCGCAGTGACGAGCGGCTCAGTGCGGGGGCGTCCGGCAGGGCCCTGGCGAGCGCGCTGGCCGCGCTGCCGAAGGGGCACCGCGACGCGCTGCTGCTGGTGGCCTGGGGCGACCTCAGCTATGCGGAGACCGCGCAGGCGCTGAACGTGCGCGTCGGGACGGTGCGGTCGCGCATCAACCGGGCCAGGCACAGGCTCCGCCGGCACCTCGGTGCGACCGAATCCGTGATCTACGTCAGTGAGGAGCCCGTCCATGAATGAGATGACCGAGCTTGAGCGGTTCCGCTCGGATGTCCCCGAACTCGACCTGACCGACGTGCGGGCCGAGGAGCGCCGGCTGCTGAGCGTCATGCGGGACGCGGCCCCGGACTCCGGGCGGCGCGTCCCCGGCCGCCCCCGCGGGGCCGTGCGGCTGCGGATCGGCCTGGCGGCGGGGCTGGGCGTCGCGGCCGCCGCCGCCGGAGTCGTCGCGGTCACCGCGGGCGGGGAGCCCGGCGCGCCCCCGGTCGTGCACACGATGCCGGTGGCGTCGGTGCAGGTGCTCAAGCGGGCCGCCGACCACGCGGCCAGGGCCCCGGAGCTGCGTCCCCGTCCCGGCCAGTTCCTGGTCATCGTCTCAAGGACCACGGACACCGTCGAGAGCAACTCCGGTGGTCGCCACGGACGCTACCTGGACCGGCAGGAACGGAAGATCTGGCTGCCCGTGGACGGCGACGCCACACACGGCGTCCTGTGGGCCAGGAAGCTGGAGCCCAAGCCGTACCCGGGGTGGCCCATCCCGGCCGAGGCCCGCCAGGACGTGGGACGCGGCTCGATGTCCAAGGCCGCCGACTTCGACGACCGCGCCGAGCACCTGCGCAACGACTACGCCTACCTGAGCCGCCTGCCGGCCGATCCGGCCAAGATGTACCAGCACCTGTACATCGGCCTGGGCACCGGCCCCGAAGCCGACGCCACGGCGTGGCAGAACGTCGGCGGCATGCTCACCGAGGCCTACATGCCCCGCGTGCAGCGGGCCGCGCTGTTCCGGGCGGCGGCGGCCATCCGCGGCGTCACCACCGTCGGCCGCGCGGTGGACGCGGCAGGCAGGACCGGCATCGCCGTCACGCTGAACCCGTCCGGCAGCGGCGTCCGCGAGGAGTACATCTTCGACGAGAAGACCTACGAGTTCCTCGGCCGGCGCAGCGTCGTCACCGAGGCCGCGAAGGCGGAAGCGCCGGTCGGGAGCGTGCTGACCAACTCGGCGCAGATGAAGGTCTCCATCGCCGACCAGCCCCCGGCGGTGAACTGAGCCCACGGCGCGGTCGGGGCCGGTGGTTTCGACCGGCCCCGCCCGTGCCCGCGCCTTGGTGGGAGGACGGAGAACCCGCTCTCTGACTATCTCGCCCAAGTGCCGTGCAGTGGGGGAACTCAGGACCGGTCAGGACGCCGTCGCGAGCGAAACGAGCGCCACTGCCATGGCTGCCGCGCACACGACGCCGCTGGCCGCGAAGGCGAGCCGGTAGGGATGCCGCTCGACCCACGACACAAGGCCCGGATACGTCTCGGCGAACTCACTGGCGTTGACGGGACGGTCCGGCCCACTGCACGGGACGCCGAGCGCGTCCACCAGCCGGGCGAGGTCCTCGGGCGAGTAGAGGCCGCCCTGCACCCTGACTAGCAGGGCGCCTTGCGAGTCGAGCACGAACAGGCTCACCCCGGCCCCTCCACGGGGCGCGGTGATGCTGGCGCGCACCACCTCCGCGACGCGTGAGCGTGGCCAGCGCTTCCGGCCGAACAGTCCTTGGACGACGAGTTCGTGAGCCGTCAGGGTGACCCGGGCGCTGAGAAGGGTCCCGATCGCCAGGGGGATCAGCACGGCGAACACGCCGCCCACGATCAGCGCGAACACGGCCGGGGCGTCGCCGATCAGGATCGCGGCGACGATGCTCACAGCGGCCACCGCCATGACGACCAGAACGATCAGTCCTGTCCGGAAGTCCGGCCGAACCACGAGATCATCCTGAACATCGCTCACGCCTGCATCGTCCCCCTCATCGGCCTCTCAAGAGCTTGCCGCAGCGGTGCCGGTGCTCCGGCCGCGCGGAACGGGTCCCTGCTGTCGCGGGACGTGTGGTGGTCGGGTTCGGTGCCCGCCTCCCGACTGGCCGATCGCCGGCCCGCTGATCTAGTGTCATGCCGTTCAGCGGGCCCTGGTGCCTCGAACCGCGTGACCGGAGGAGTCGATGCTGGGATGACGGCAGGGCGACCGATGCCCACACAGGACGACGTGCTCGGATACTTCGACACGCTGTCGAACTGGGGGCGCTGGGGCGACGACGACCAGCTCGGCACTCTGAACCACATCACCGATGACGTCCGGCTGGCGGCGGCGCGGGCCGTGCGCCACGGCAGGAGCGTGTCGTGCGCGTGGGAGGTCGCCGCACCGGAGGACATGGAGCGGTCGACGACGACGTGCCCGTGCGCCGCCGACATGCCGGGTTCGGAGAACATGCCGGTGCCCGCATTCCACAACGACCGGCGCTGGGGCTTTTCGTCCGAGCGGCTCGGCATCACCTTCCACGGCAACACCCTCACCCACGTCGACTCGCCGTGCCACATCTTCTGGGACGGCACGATGTACAACGGGCGGTCGCACTCGCTGGTCGACGCCGCGGCGGGATCGGCGTGGGCGGCCGTCACGGCGGCGGCGAACGGGATCATCACACGTGGTGTCCTGCTGGACATCGCGCGGGTCCGCGATGTGCCGTGGTTGGAACCGGGGCAGGCCGTGTACCCCGACGATCTTGAGGAGGCCGAGCGTCGCCAGGGTGTGCGGGTGCGATCCGGTGACGCGGTACTCCTGCGGACCGGCTATGGCCGCGCCCGGCACGAGGCCGGTGAGACCGGCGGTTTCACGCAGGCCGGCTGGCACGCGTCCTGCCTGCCCTGGCTGCGTGAACGCGAGGTCGCGCTGATCGGCGCCGACACCCCCCAGGACGTTCAGCCGTCGGGGTACGAAGACGTGTTGATGCCGGTCCACGCCGTGGGCCTCGTCGCGATGGGTCTGTGGCTGCTCGACAACTGCGACCTGGAGGCCTGCGCGACGACGGCTGCCGAGCTCGGCCAGTGGGACTTCCACCTCGCGGTCGCGCCGATCCGCTTCGCCGGTACGTCCGGCAGCCCGGTCAACCCGATCGCCACATTCTGACCGCGGGACTCGCACCCGACAGCGTCGGCACCCTGCGTCCGTTGGACTACGAGGAACGACACCGCGCCTCGACCACGACCGATCTCACCCCAGCTGTCCGTGCTGCCGGGGGATCCTCAAGCGGTCGAGAAACGGGTTCCCGCACATCGGCAGCGCCGACCGGAATCACCTCGACGAACCCGTCAGCTACGTCCGCCGGAGTGGGGAGCAACGGGACACTCAGATGGAACACGCGCCGTGGCATGTCCCGACGCGAGGACACTAAGTTGAGCGGTCACATCAGCGGTTCCTCTGGAGTGGCAGCTTGGACGTCGTCGATTTCGCCTACGAACTGGAAACCATGCTGGAGGGCTATCCCAGCATGGAGCCCGAGTACACGCTGGCGCACATGAGCGTGCTGCTACGCGAGGAACCGACCGAACCGACCGGCAGGGCGATGCTGGTGGCGCTCTGGGCCAGCCGCTGGTACATCAAGTGGCGAAGCACCTCCGAGGGCGACTTCGACGACTACATCGACAACGCCGCCCAGGCCGGAACGGTCCTGCGCGGCCTTCCGTGCAATGCGCCCGAGCGGCATTCGCACACCTCCTTGGGTGATGAGGCCGGCCCCGCGGAGGCGGGAGCGATCGCCGCGTCGATCATCGACGCCGAGGCGTGGAGCTCCGCCGAACCCGACGCCGCCGTCGACGCCGCCAAGATCGAGAAGTACGGCTGCCCCGCATTTCTGGCGATGCTGGCCGCCGAGGTCGTGCGAGACCTGGAGGCGGCCAAGCAGGAACGGTTCCTGGTGCCCGCCACCGGCCACCTCGACGAACGCTACGCCGCCGACCCCGACGCCTTCCCCGCCGACCTCGAACGGCAGCGGTCCACCACGATCGATCCAGACGCCCAGGCCGCCTCCGTCTGGGCCGCCCGCAGGCTCCGGGACGACGTCCCGCCTGACGAACGTGCGTGCCTGGCACTGGCCGTCTGCTTCATGGTCGAGGCCGGCCGCTTCGGCTCTCCCGCACCCGGCGTGATCAGGTTCTTCCACGACGCCCTGACATCGCTGGACCCGACCGCCGGTTCGTGCGACCACGCCGAAGGCCATCCGAGCCTCGACCTGAAGGACACCCCCGAGCATCTGCGCTCCCGTACCCCCGGGGCGCTCTGCTCCAGACGCGTCACCGAAGAAGTGGACAAGGCGATCAACGCCATGGTCGAACATCTGGACCCGGACGGCGGGGAAGGCCTCCGGGACCACAGTTGAACCGGCCAACGGAACCTTCGTCGACGCCGACCGCCTCGTACTGACCGTCGTTCTCACCCTGGTGCGGACTGTTCCGGCAACCGGCCATGTCGCTCCAGGCCGGCCGGTGGGCTATCCACTCCGCGCCCACAGGCGACTGGGTCAGTGCGGCAACTCGCCCTGCTTGGCATGGTCGAGCAGGGCGGCGAAGGTGTGAGTCGTGAGGGTGATGTGGCCCGCGTCGGGTGCCTTGCCGTCTCTGATGCTGATGGCATGGGGAAGTCGAGCGACTTCAACGCCCTGCTCGGAGGTGCCCTGGGCACTCTGGCTGCTTTTTCGCCACACGGGACGGTTTTCCGTCACATCGACTCCTACTTCGTTCCGCTCCCGAAGGCGGGCAGGTCAGCCCGGCAGGCTATCCAGTTTGGCGCGGGTGAGCAGGTCGGCGAAGGCTTGGGGGGTGAGGGCGAGGTGGCCCGCGCCGGGAGCTTTGCTGTCCCGGATGGCGACCGCGTGGGGGAGCGCGGCCAACTCGACGCAGTTGCCGTGATCTTCCGACCGAGTGGATTTGCGCCAGTGAATGTTCATGAAAGAGAGTCCAGCGTCTTGGTGATGAAGGCACGGGATGCCTCGACCGACAGTGAGGACATACCGATCTCGTCATACCGTATCGCTTGTTCCTGGATATCGATGGGATCGAGAGAGATGTGTCCTGTGGAGCCGACGGTGGCGAAGCCGAGGTCGCCGGTGGGAGTCTGCATCACGGTGAATCCGCCTCCTACGCCGCCGTAGCCGATCAGCTTGTCAGAGGTCACTCGCAGGTAGACGTTCGGCCAGACTGAGACTTCGAGAAGGTAGCCAAGTTGGTCGCGCATAACGTCCGTGTCGCCGAACGAGCGCAACACGGCCGCGGTGTCGAGGATGGCCATGAGCTTGCAGGGATACTCGCGGGTGAGAATCTTCTGGCGGGCCAAGCGCTCGGTGACCGCGTCGTCGGCGTCCGTCCTGCGGCTGGACGTGAAGATGGCGCGTGCGTAGGCCTCGCGTTGGAGGAGCCCAGGGATCAGTGAGGGCTCGTAGGTCTTGATGAGGTTCGCTCGGCGCTCGTAATCCTTGAATGTCTCCCACCAGTCGAGGTCTCGGGCATTTTTGGCGTGTTTGACAAGATTCTCGAAGAGGCCTTGAAGGCCCCATTCTTGATCTAAGACCCTGGCGCGCCCGGTGGGTAGTTGCACGTCGCCCGATTCATAGCGTGCGACAGTCGACCGGTCGCAGTCGAGTATGACGGCCAGGGCGGCTCCGGAGATCCGCCTCATCTGGCGTTGTCTGCGCAGCTCAACGGCGATGAGATGCCAGAGCGAGAAGTCGGGGCGCAGGAAGTCGGCGCGGCTCATTTGCTCTCCTCCGTCGTTGCATCTGCTTCACGAACCTTTCGAAATTAACTCGGCGCGGTCACGCTTGTCTCTGGAATGCAAAAAATGGAGGCGGGCAAATGGCAGTAGAAGCCGTGGATGCGGGCGAGGTGGACATATCTTGTCTGGCTGATCGGACGGTGCCGGGGATGGTGCGGACGGTGGTCGGGTTGCGGCTCGCGGAATGGGGGCTGGAGAGGGTGGCCGAGAGCGTTCTGCTGATCGTCGCGGAGCTCGCCACCAATGCCGTGCGGGTCGCGGGGGAGGGGGAGATCCGGGTGCGGTGTGTGCGGGAGGCCCGGGGCGTGCTGGTGGCGGTGTGGGACTCGTCTGCGGAGAGGCCCGTGACGCGGCCGGTGATGGGGCCGGGGGATTTCGGGCCGGACGCTCGGGCGCTCGATGACGGGTACGACGACGGGACCGGCGGGTGGGGGTTACCGCTCGTCCAGGCGCTGGCGTCCGGGTGCGGGGTCGCCGAGGGCGAGACCGGCAAGTGGGTGTGGGCGAGGGTCTCGTGCTGAGGCGGTGGCGTCGGCGAGTTCCCCACGCCGCTGCTCTGGGTGTACGCGAGCGGAGTCGCGGAAGACGTGGGTGTGGTCGTTCGGGTGCGGGCCGTTGGCGGGGCGTGGGCCTACCAGGACGTCCAGCGGGGGCGGGCCCTCTTCCCCTGCGGGGACGCCGAGGCCGCGGGGGAGCGGATCGATTCGGTGCTGAAGGAGCGGCTGTTTCCGGCTACGTGGTGAGGCGGTGGCGTAGGCGGCGGATGTTGCGTTGGACCAGGGTCTCCTGGAGGGCCACCGCTGCCAGGGCCAGGGCCGCTTCGGCGCCGGCCTGGGCTATCTCCTCGTGAGTCGGTGGGGCTGTTGTCTCCGAGGACGGGTCGCAGCGCAGGTCTTCCATGTCGCCGACGATCTGGGCGGGCGTGTGTCGCAGGGCCGTCAGGTCTTCCTCGCTCCACTCCGCCAGGCGGGTCTGCCAATTCGGTGGAGTGACGACCTTGCTGCCGCGCTCGGTGCGGGCCTGGAAGCGGGCCGTGACGGCCTGGCGGATCCAGTCGGCGTTCTGGCCGCTCCACGCGGCCTCCCGGATGGCCGCGTTCATCGAGGAGAGCACCAGCGTCTCCGGTGCAGTCAGCCCGGTGTGGGCGCGGTCGGTGGGCATGTCGGGCGGTTCGGCGAGGGCGGGGACACCGATCGCCTCCGCGAAGCGTTGCCACAGGAGGTGCGGGGGCTTGCCGGGAGTGGTGACGACGCTGACGCGGGTGGCTCCCGCGTCGGACCAGCGTTGGGCCAGCCCGCCGAGGTGGAACGCGCGCCACAGGTGGGCGGACGCGTCCGTTTCGATGTGGTCCCGGCCCTTCTCCCGCGCGGCGGCGAGACCGGAGAGGTACCCCTCGAAACTCATGGTCCGGCCGTTGCGGATGTGCTGCTGCCAGAGGGAGGGCAGGGCCGAACCCAGGCTGCGGGCCGTCACAACGACCTCGACGTCGTCGGTGCCGAGCGCGTCGAGGAGGCGGTGGATCGCGGGTGTCCGGATGACCGACAGGGCCTCGGCCGACAGGAGCACTGTGCCGGGCGTCGACTGGACGTCGTCCAGCAGGGTCTGCCAGGAGGAGGTCTCCTCGGACGCGCGGTCCTGCGACACCCAGGGGAACTCCGTGCCCAGCAGCCCGTAGCTCGCCCATTCGTGGTTGGCGACCGTCCGCTTCCCCCGGGCCCAGTCGGGGCTGACGGGGTAGCGGACGCCCGCTGCGGCAAGTGCGTCGGCGTTCGCCTGGAGCACCTGTTGCAGGAACGTCGTGCCCGACTTCTGCACGCCGATGTGAAGGATGATTCTGCCCGCCACCCTGGCACTCCCCCCGCGACCTGTTGGTCACGAAGGGTAGTGGCCGGGACGGGTCAGGCGTGGGACGTGGTGATGGGCTTTCCGAGGGCGCTGCCGCTCGTCCACTTGGAGAAGGAGAGCTGCCAGTAGCCCCAGCCGTTCGTCCACTGGAGGCTGCGCTTGGTGCCGGTGATGGTGACGAGGTCGCCGCGGTAGGACCAGTGGAAGAACCACTGCGCGTCGTTCGCCGGGGAGCGGACGCAGCCGTGGCTGCAGTTGCGGTTGCCGAGGCAGGTCGGGTCGTCCATGTTCTGGTGGATGTACTCGCCGCTGTTGGAGATGCGGGTCGCCCACGGGACCTTCTCGTCGTACCAGCCGGGGTCGCCCTTCTTCTTGCCGGGCGGGCGCATGCGCTCCAGGCGGACGTGGTCCATGGTCAGGTGGACGCCGCTGGTGGTGAGCAGGTGGTCGACGCCGTCGCCCTGGACGTCGCCGCCGCTGCCGAGGCTGACGCCCCAGTTGCGGACGGTGCGGCCGTTCTTCTTCACGACGGCCCGGTGCGTCCTGGCGTTGATGTTGACGACGTGCGAGTCGCCCACCTTGAAGGTGCGGACCGTGTCGCGGTCGCCGAAGACGTCGTCGCCGATCTTCAGGCCGGCGAAGTGGACCTTGACGGTGACGGTCTGGCGCGCCTTCCACGGGTGCTTCGGGCGGAAGACCACCGAGGGCAGCCCGTTGAAGGACTCGCCCGCGGTCAGCCAGCGCCAGGCGCCCTCGGTGGGCGTGGTCGAGGAGATCTCGATGGCGCGCTCGATGGCGGGCTTGGCCTTCTCCGGGACGGCCTTGTTGAACTGGACGAAGACCGGCATCCCGGTGCCGACCGTCTCGTTCTGGCTCGGCACGACGTTGTTGACGCGGGTGGCGGCCGTCGACCGGGTGGTGCGGAACGCGCTCGTCGCGGTGGTGGACTTGCCCTTGTCGGACGTCGCCGTGGCCGACACCTGGTAGCTGCCGCCGGGCTGCAGCGTCCACGTCGAGCGCCACTTGGTCTTGTCGGCGGACAGGCTGCCGGGGACGTCGGCGCCCTTCAGCTTCACCGAGACGTCGCCGAGCCTGCCGCCCGCGGCCGTCACCATGACGCCCTGGTCGGGGCGCGCCTTGCCGCTGCCGTTCGCCGGAGTGATCGTCACTTGGGGGGCGCCGTCGTCGCCCTTCGTGGTCGTCCCGCCGCCGCCATCGCCGCCGCCGCTGCTCCCGCCGCACGCGGTCGCCAGGCCCAGGACGAGCGCCACCACCAACGCCTTACCTCGCACCGTTCTCCCTCACCAGCCCGCCGGGTCCCGCGTGGCGCGGGACCGGCAACAAGATCGAATACGGAACGGCCTTTTATTCCCATCCCGCCCGGAGGGCGGGACGGCAGGTCTCGGCGTCCGACTCACCTATAGACGTCCATGGTCTCGCAGAGGTTCGCATGTGGTGGCCACTTCGCATGATCTTTCTGAGGCCATGGCCGTGGCGACCGTCCCGTCGATCTTCTTCTCAAGACTGCGGCGGCCCCGGTTAAAAGCGGCGATTTGTGCTCTGACCAGGTGCGATGCTGATCCGTGGCCGCCTGCGACGGCCCCGCAAGGTGCTTGTCTGTGAAGGGGACGCGCGATGAGAACGCAGGGGCTGAGTTTCTCCGTCGACTCCGGCGCGGCTCCTCCGGAACTCCTTTCGGCGGGCGGCCGGCCGGTCGCTCCGCGAAGGACGCGGATGCCGGCCGGGCTGTGCCCGCTGGGCCTCGCCGTGCTGGACGGCTGGACGATGGCCGCCGCCGTCTCCCTCACCGGGGGCGGCGCCCTGCCGGGCCTCGCCGCCTTGACGGTCGTCGCGCTCAACGGCGCGGGCGGACTGTACCGGGCGCGCCGCGCCCCGTCCCTGCTCGCCGACGCGCCGCCGCTGCTGCTCCGCACGCTGTTCGTCTGCGGGATCGCGGCACTGCTGCGGGCGGACGCCCCGGCCTGGCTGTGGACGGCGGCCCTGTGCGGGACGGTGCAGCTCGGCACGCGCGGGTTCGTGAACGCGATGGTCCGGACGTACCGGAGCCGCCGGTCCCGGGCCCGCTCCGCGCTGGTCGTCGGGACGGGCGGTACCGCCGCCCACGTCCTGGACGTCCTGCGCGAGCGCGGCGACCTCGGACTCGCGGTGGCGGGGCAGGTGTCCGCGGGAGGCCCGGACGGGCCTCCGGGTGCGGCGCCCGTCCTCGGGGAGATCTCCGACCTGCCGTCGATCGTCGCGGCGCACGGGATCGAGACGCTGGTCGTCGTCGCCGAGGACGTGCCGCCCGACCGGCTGGACGCGGTGCTGCGGACGTCGTTCGGGCTGCCCTGCGAGACGCTGCTCGTCCAGCCGCCGTCGGACGTCGTCCCGGTCGTGCCCGGGCGGCGCGAGTACCTCGCCGGGCTGCCGTGCGCGCGGGTCGAGTGGGGGCTGCGCGACCCGGCGGCCCGCTGCGCCAAGCGGCTGCTCGACGTCGTCGTGGCGTCCCTGGTCCTGGTGCTCGCGTCGCCGCTGCTCGCGGCGTGCGCGGCCGCCGTCCGGGCCGAGGGCGGCCCGGGCGTGCTGTTCCGGCAGCGGCGGATCGGGCTCGGCGGCGGGAAGTTCGTCCTGCTGAAGTTCCGGACGCTGAAGCCCGCGGACGAGCAGGAGGCCGACACCCGCTGGACCGTCAAGAACGACGAGCGGATGGGCCGGGTCGGCCGGTTCCTGCGCGCCACGTCGCTGGACGAGCTCCCGCAGCTGTGGAACGTCATCCGCGGCGACATGAGCCTCGTCGGGCCGCGCCCGGAGCGGCCGCACTTCGTGGAGCAGTTCTCCCGCACCTGCCCCGGCTACGTGGCGCGGCACCGCGTCCCTGCCGGGATGACGGGCTGGGCGCAGATCCACGGGTTCCGGGGCGACACCTCCATCGAGCTTCGGGCGAGGCTCGACAACCACTACATCGACCACTGGTCGTTCACCGGCGACCTGAAGATCCTGCTGCTGACGGCGCGGGCGATGCTCCTGCGAGACGCCGCATGACGGCGCCCGCCGTCGCCGCCCCCCTCCTGGCGAGGCCGCTGCCGAGGCACCCGAGCCTTCTGGTCGCGGCGACCGTGGCGTGCGCCGGGATCCCGCCGGGCGCGCAGGCGTTCGGGCCCGGCACGCAGGTCACGGCCGGGGACGTCGTCAGCGCCGTGCTCGTGCTGGTCGCGGTCGGGATGCTGGTCGCGGGTAGGGCGCGGCTGCCCCGCCGGGTCCTGCCGGCGTTCGGGCCGCTGGTCGCGGCGCTCGGGATCAGCACCGTGCACTCGGCCGACATCGGCTCCAGCCTCGCCGGGTTCGTCCGCGACCTCCAGGTCTTCGTGCTGGTGCCGCTCGCCGTGGTCGTGCTCGTCCGGGACCGGCGCGACCTCGCCACCGTCTGCTGGTCGGTGCTCGGCCTCGGTCTCGCGGAGGCGGTGTACGGGATCTGGCAGGCGGTCACCGGGAACGGCGCGTCGATGGGCGGCCAGAACATCCGCGCGGTCGGGACGTTCGGCGCGCTCGACGTGATGGCCATGTCGATCGTCGTCGGGTTCGCGTTCCTCGTGCTGACCGCGTTCGCGCTGACGGCGCCCGCGCACGGCGCCGCGGCCGTCCCGTCCGCGCTCGCCGGGATCGCCGTCATGGGCGCCGCGCTGGCGCTCGCGCTCAGCCGCGGGACGTGGATCGCGCTCGGCGCCGCCGCCGTCCTCACCCTGGTGCTGTTCGACCGGTGGACGGCCGTCAAGGTGCTGACCTGCTGCGGCGCGCTGATGCTCGTCCTGCTCGGCGCCGCGGGCGGCGGATCGCAGGCCGTCGTGGAGCGCGCGAAGTCGACGGTGGGCTCGGTCAGCCACCCGGACCAGTCCGTGGACGACCGGTACAACCTGTGGACCGCCGCCGTCCGGATCTGGGAGGACCATCCGGCCACCGGCGTCGGAGTGAAGAACTTCCCGGCCTACCGCGACACCTACGCCACGATCGAGCTGTCGTCCGGCAGCGAGACCGCGGACCCCGTCAACGGGTACGTGCGGCAGCCGCTCCTTTCGCCGCACAACGAGTACCTGCTGTTCCTGTCCGAGCAGGGCGCGGTGGGCCTCGCCGGGTTCGCCGCGCTGCTCGCCACGGTCGTCGCCGGGCTGTGGAGGCGCCGCGACCCCCGCGACCCGTACTGGCTGGCGAGCGTCGCGCTGCTGGCCTTCCTGCTGATCAACTTCCTGTACGCGGACCTGGGCGGGCCCACGTGCGCGCTCGTCGGCGTCATCCTCGGCCTCACGGCGGCACGCGCGTTCGGGGCGGCCGGCGCCTCTCCGGCCGCGGCGTCCCCCTGCGGGAGGACGCCGTGACCGAGCGCTGCGAGCGTCGCCCGCAGGAGCGGGCCGTCAGCTCCGTGGGACGGGCCGCGATGGTGTCGGGGGTGCTCATCGCGGCGGGCACCGGGCTGGGGTTCCTGCGCGACCTCGTCATGGCGGACCTGTTCGGCGCCAGCGGCAGCACGGACGCGTTCCTCGTCGCCTGGACGATCCCCGAGACCGTCTCGCCGCTGCTGATCGAGGACGCCATGGCGCTGCTCATGGTCCCCGTCGTCACGCGGCTCCTCGCGCGCGGGGACGGCCTGCGCCCCCTCGTCGGCACGGCCCTGCCCCGCATGGTGCTCGGCCTGTCGGTGATCACCGGCGCGCTCGCGGTCGCGGCGCCCGCCGTGGTGGACGTCCTCGCGCCCGGACTGGCCGAGCAGGGGCCGGCCGTCCAGTGCGTCCGGCTGACCGCGGTCACCGTCGTGACGTTCGGCGTCGCGGGCTTCATGAGCGCGACGCTGCGCGCCCACCACCGGTTCGGGCCGCCCGCCGCCATCTACCTCGCCTACAACGTCGGCATCCTCGCGCTGATCGCGGGCCTGTCCGGCGCGGCCGGCATCACCAGCGCGGCGATCGGCGTCGCCGCCGGCAGCTTCCTGATGGTCGCGGTGCAGCTCCCGGCGTTCCTCCGCTGCCTGCGGGACGCGCCCGGGGAGCCGGACGCGGCGCCGTCCGGGAGCGTGGACGCGCGGCTCGGTCTGGCGGCCATCGCCCCCATCGTCGTCTACACGGTCACGCGGCAGTCGCAGGTGTTCGTGGAGCGGTTCCTCGGGGCCGGGCTGGCCGCCGGGTCGATCTCGCACCTGAACTACGCGCAGAAGGTCGCGCAGGTGCCGATGGTGCTGTCGCTGCTGATCGTGACGGTGACGTTCCCGAGGCTCGCCCGCGCGTCGGCGGACGGGGACACCGCGCAGGTCGCCCGCCGCATCCGGCAGGACCTCGCCGTCGCCAGCGCGATGGTGCTGGCCGCGACCGCGTTCCTGATCGCGTGCGCGCCGGCCGTCATCCGGGTCCTGTTCGAGCACGGCGAGTTCACCTCGGCCGACACCGCGAGCACCGCGGCCATCCTGCGCGTGTACGCGCTCGGCCTGTGGGGGCAGATGGCGGTCGGCCTCGCCGCCCGCGCGTTCTTCGCGCGCAGGAAGCCGACCTGGCGCCCGGCGGCCGTGCTCGCCGTGGGCCTGGCCGTCACGGCGGCGATCGGCGGGGCGTTCGCCGCGTCCGCCGGGACCCTCGCGCTGGCCGCCGCGAACGCCGCCGGGATCACGCTCGCCGCCGTCCTGATGCTGCTCGGGCTGCGGCGCGGGGTCGCGCCCGTCCCGCTGCGCCGGATCGCCGCCGACGTGTCGCGGCTCGTGCTCGCCGCCGCGGGGGCCTGCGCGGCGGGGATGCTCGCCGCCGGGGCCCTGGACGCGCCGGTGCTCGCCCGCCTGGCGGTCGGCGGGCTCGCGGTCGCCGCCGCCTTCGCCGTCCTCGCCGTCCTGGCGGGACCCGGCCTCCTCGCTCCATGGATCGCCACACGGCCGCTCGGTGGGCGCCACCGGCGCGGCCGCACCGAATCGGGGGACAGCAGTGAGCAAGCCGACAGAACCGACTCATCTGACCGAACCGGCCCGGCCGCCGGGGCCGGCGCGGACGGCCGAGGGCATCCGGCACGCGCCGCCGGTGCTGATGTACCACTCGGTCGACCACTTCGATGAGGACCCGCACCTGGTGACGGTGTCGCCGGCGCGGTTCGGGCGGCAGATGGCGTGGATGCGGGCGCGCGGCCTGCGCGGCGTCGGCATGCGCGAGCTGCTGGACGCGCACGCCGCCGGACGGGCCCGCGGCCTGGTCGGGCTCACCTTCGACGACGGGTACGCCGACTTCGCGACCCGGGCCGTCCCGGCGCTGGTGCGGTACGGGTTCGGCGGGACGGTGTTCGTCGTGACCGGGCGGATCGGCACCTACAACGCCTGGGACGACGGCCCGCGCAAACCGCTCATGACGGCCGAGCAGATCCGCGCCGTCGCGGGCGTCGGGATGGAGGTCGCCTCGCACGGCCGCCACCACGTCTCGCTCCCTGAGACGGACGACACCGAGCTGCGCGAGGAGCTGGAGGAGAGCCGCGCCGTCCTGGAGGAGCTCGTCGAGGGCCCCGTCACGGGCTTCGCCTACCCCTACGGGCACGCCACCGCCCGCGAGGTCGAGGCCGTGCGCGCCGCCGGATACGACTACGCGTGCGACATCCGCCCCGAGGAGCCGGGACGGCACGCGCTGCCGCGCACCTACGTCGGCGACCGGGACGGGCCGCTGCGGCTGCGCGTCAAGCTCGCCCGCCACGAGCTGCGCCGGAGGAGCCGCGTGTGACCCGGGTCCTGCACGTCATCACCGGGCTGGAGCACGGCGGCGCCGAACGCCAGCTCGCGCTGCTGCTGCGCCACCTGCCGGTGTCCTGCGAGGTCGCGACCCTGACCCGGGGCGGCGCGGTCGGCGCGGAGATCCGCCGCTCGGGCGTGCCCGTCCACGAGATCGGGATGCGCGGCAACCGGGACCTCGGGGCGCTGCCCCGGCTGGCCCGGCTGATCCGCCGGGGGCGGTACGACGTCGTCCACACCCATCTCTACCGGGCGTGCGTGTACGGCCGGATCGCCGCGCGCATCGCCGGGGCGCCCCGCGTCATCGCCACCGAGCACTCGCTCGGCGAGGGCCACATCGAGGGGCGGGCCACGACGCGCGGCGTCCGGGCCCTGTACCGGGCGACCGAGCGGCTCGGGTCCGCCACCGTCGCGGTGTCGCCCGCCGTCGCCGCCCGGCTCCGCGCCTGGGGCGTGCGCCCCGGCCGGATCGTCGTCATCCCGAACGGCGTCGACGCGGCCGCCTTCGCGTTCGACCCGGCCCGCCGGGCCGCGACGCGCCGCCGCCTCGGGATCGGCCGGGACGAGCCCGTCGTCGGCGGCGTCGGCCGGCTCGTCCCGACCAAGCGGTTCGACCTGCTGGTCGAGGCGGTCGCGCGGCTGGACGGCGTCCGGCTGCTGCTGGTCGGCGCGGGTCCGGCGCGGGACGCGCTCGTCCGGCTGGCGCACGAGCGCGGCGTCTCCGGCCGCGTGCTCTTCGCCGGGGCGACGTCGGACGTCGCCGGCGTCCTCGCCGCCGTGGACGTGCTCGCCGCGCCGTCCGTCCAGGAGACGTTCGGGCTCGGCGTCCTGGAGGGGCTGGCCGCCGGGCTGCCCGTCCGCTACACCGCCTGCCCAGCCCTCGACTGCCTCCCGCCGGGCGACGCCCCGGACGCGCGCCGCCTGCCCTCCGACGCCGGGGTCTGGAGCGCCGAACTCGGGCGTGTCCTGCGCGAACCCCGGGACCGGACGCGGGTGCCGCCCGCCGTCGCCCGCTACGCCGTCGCCGAGCGGGCCGCCGAGCTCGCCCGGCTCTACCGCCCCGAGCCGTTCGCCGGCGGGGCCGAACCGACACGAGAAAGGGCTCATGATGCAGCGACGTGACGCCAGGAGGAGGCCGCCGAGACCGCCGAGGTCGGTGCGGCGGGCCGGCCGGGTCGGCCCGGCCGCCCGGCGCCTGCGCGGTCGGATCACCGTGACCGCGCGGCGCTTCGGGCCGCCCATCGCGTTCGTGCTCGCCGGGCTCCTCGGCGGGCTCGGCTACGCGCTGTTCGCGCCCACCACCTACACCGCGACGGCGTTCGTCCTGGTCGTGGAGTCCGGGGAGGGCCGGTCCGGCCCGGCGGCGGTCAGCTTCGCGCAGGCGTTCGGACGGCTCGCGCCGCTCCCGGAGACCCTCGCCTACTCCTCGCTCCCGCTGCCGGACGGGGGGAACGGCTCCACCCGCGAGCACATCCAGGCGTCCACCTCGCCGGACACCCCGCTGATCAAGCTCGCCGGGAGCGGCCGGACGGCCCGCGACGCCGCCGCGTTCGCCAACGCCGCCGCCGACGCGCTCGTGCGGTACGGGACGTCCCACCGCTCCGACACCGGCGTCCGCGTCGCGCTGATGACGCTCGCCGAGCCGCCCGCCGCGCCGTCGTCGCCGAACCTGCCGCTCGGCGTCGCCGTCGGCACCGCGTCCGGAGTCCTGCTCGCCGGGCTCGCCGCCGCCGTCACGAGCGGACGGCGCGGGCCGGCCGGCCGGCGGGAGAGGGGCCGCATCCCCTCGATGGCGGGCACGACGGCGGGCACGACGGCGGGCACGGCGGCGGGCACGGCGGCGGACACGGCCGCCGTCCCCGGTCCCGTCCACACCGGCCGCGTGGAGGTGGGCTCGTGACCGTGACCGTGCCGTCCGGCCGGCCGGCCGCACGGCCGGCCGCCTCGTCGAGCGCCTCCGCCGAGTGGTCGGCCGAGGTGCACCGGGACGAGCAGGCCCTCATCGCCCTGGCCGACGACCTGCGCGACCTCTACGACCGCAGCCCGGCCGCGACGCCCTTCCAGGCGTACGAGTGGATCAAGTCCTGGTGGGGCTGGTACGGGACGCGCGGGCGGCTCCGCCTCGCCACCGTCCGGTGCCGCGGCCGGCTCGTCGCGGCGGCGCCGATGGCGGCGGGCGTGCGGCACGGGTTCCCGGTGCTCGTCCCGATCTCCGCGGACCAGAGCGACTTCACCGACGTCCTCCTCGACCCGGACTACACCGACGGCGCCGTCCGGCACCTCGCCCGGGCCCTGCTGGACGAGCGCGGATGGTGCGCGCTCGACCTGCGGGAGGTCCGGCCCGGCTCGGCCGCGCACCTGGTGGCGGCGCAGTGGCCGCGCCGGGCGTGGCGGACGCCGTCCTCGGTGTGCCTCGAACTGCCGGCCGGCGACGGGGACGCCGGCATCGACGCCGTCCTGGACCGGCTCCCGCGCCGTACCGCCGGGAAGATGCGCGCCAAGCTCCGCAAGATCGACGTGCGCGGCATCACGGCGGAGAGGGTTCCCGCGGACCGCGTCCCGGACGCCGTGCACGCGCTGCTCGACCTGCACGCCCGGCAGTGGCGGGGCCGTCCGATCAACCCCGAGCACACCCGCGGGCGGTTCCGCCGCCACCTCGCCGAGGCGGCGACCGGGATGGTCCGCGACGGGCGCGCCGCCGTCCTGCAGTACCGGTGGGACGACCGGCTGGTCGCCAGCGACCTCGTCCTGATCGGGCACCGGCACGTCGGCGCCTACCTGTACGGGGCGCTTCCGGACCTGCGGTCCCGCGTCGACGTCTCGCTGATGATGCTGCGCGAGGACCTCGCCCTCGCCCGGGACCGGGACCGCCAGGGCGTCAGCCTCCTGCGCGGGGACGAGCCGTACAAGCTGAAGTGGCGGCCGACGCCCGTCCGGAACGAGCGGATTATCCTCGGACGGACCGCCTCGGCCGCCGCCTACGCCGGGCTCGCCCGGACCCGCGCCTACCTGGCGGAGCGGCGGCGCGGGGGGCCGGGAGCGCACGCCGGCCTGTCCGGGATCGCGTCCCCCCTGCTCCATGACTGACCCGCGGGACGACACCCCGCTGCGCATCCTGCACGTCAGCCAGCCGAACGCGGGCGGGGTCGCCGTCTACGTCGGGCAGGCGGCCGGCGACCAGCGGCGGCGCGGCTGGGAGGTGGCCGTCGCCTGCCCGCCGGGCGGCGACCTGCCCGAGCGGTGCATGGCGGCGGGCGTGCCCTGGCTCAACTGGGACGCCGGGCGCGCCCCGGGACCCCGCACCCTGCTGGAGGCGCTCAGCCTCCGCCGCCTGGTGAAGGGCTTCGCCCCGGACGTGGTCCACCTGCACTCCTCGAAGGCGGGCCTGGCCGGCCGGCTGCTGCGCCGCCCGCGCGGCACGCCCACGATCTTCCAGCCGCACGGCTGGTCGTGGCTCGCCGCCACCGGGCGGCTGGACGCCCTCAGCCGCCTGTGGGAGCGCGCCGGCGCCCGCTGGAGCGACGCCCTGGTCTGCGTCGGGATCGGCGAGCTGCGCGAGGGCATGCGCGCGGGCGTGCGCGGGCCGTACCGGCTCGTCCGGAACGGCGTCGACCGGCACCGGTTCACGCCCGCCGACGCCGCCGCGCGCCTCGCCGCCCGGACCCGGCTCGGCCTGGAGGCGGCCGTGCCGCTCGCGGTGTGCGTCGGGCGGCTGACCCGGCAGAAGGGGCAGGACGTCCTGGTCGCGGCGTGGCCGGGTGTCACCGCGCGCTGCCCCTCCGCCCAGCTCGCCATCGTCGGGGACGGCGAGGACCTGGACCGGCTGCGCCGCGAGCGGGTGGCCGGGGTCCGGTTCGTCCCGGCCGTGGAGGACCCGCGCGACTGGCTCTCGGCGTCCAACCTCGTCGTGCTGCCGTCCCGCTGGGAGGGCCTGCCGCTGACCGCTCTGGAGGCGCTGGCCACCGGCCGCCCCCTCGTCGGGACGGACATCCCGGGCATCACCGAGGTCGTCCGCCCGGGGCTGGGCGCGCTGGTGCCCATGGAGGATCCCGCCGCGCTCGCCGAGGAGATGGCCGGGCGGCTGCTGTTCCCCGGGATCGCCGAGCGGGAGGGGCGCGCGGCGGCGGCCGCGTCCGCCGCCTACGACATCGGCCGGACGGTGGCGCTGCTCGCGGCCGTCACCCGCGACGTCGCCGGGTTCGGGGAGACCCCCGCGGAGGCCCTGGTGGACCCGCGGGCGGTGGCGGGCGGCCCCGTCCACGGCGGCCTCCGGGGCGTCACCGGCCCGGCGGGAGGCATGGCGGGCGGCTCGATCGACGGTTCGACGGACGGCGCTGCGGGTGAGGGCCCTGCGGGTGAGGGAGCCGCAGGTGAGGGCGCCGGAACCGCCGGTGCCGGGGCCGCCGAGGCGGCCGGTGCGGAGGTGGCCGGTGTGGGGGTGAACGGGCCCTTGCCCGGCGGCGACGGGGCGGTCACGCCGCCGAACAACTCCCGGTAGGCGGCGGAGGAGCGAGGGTTGCCTCCGCCGCACGACCAGACCCCGTGCGGGCAGTAGTCGGTGATCGACTGGTAGACGACGTCGTGCGACATGATCCAGTCGTGCATCCCCCGGACATAGGCGGGATTGTCGGAATTGCGAAACAGGCCCCATTCAGGAAACGACAGCGGCTTGCCGTGCGCGGTCGCGAACTCGGCTTGCTCGCGCAGACCGTACGGCTCTTCAACGAAATCCTGGAATGACTTTCCCTCGGGTTGGTCATAACTGTCGGACCCGACGATGTCGACGACGTCGTCACCTGGATAGCAGTCCGTCCACGGGATCGCGTCCGGCCCCCGCGACGGAGCGAAATCGAAACGGAAACGCGCGCCCCGCACCGCGCGCATGGTGCCGACGATCCTGCGCCAATACGCCCTCCACGCGGACGGATCCGGGGCGCACCGCCCGGCGTAGACCTCCCCGTTCATCTCCCAGCCGAGGACGATGACCGCGTCGCCCGCGCCCAGGGAGACCAGCCGGCCGGCGAGCGTCCGGTAGTGGCCGTCGAACGTGCCGCGGGCGCCGCCGCGCAGCAGCGAGGCCAGCACCGGCACCGGGATCCCCGCCTCGTTCGGCGCCATCATCGGGACGTTGACCACGAGCATGCGGCGCTGGTCGGCGGCCTTCCAGTGCGCCCACGCGGCCAGCATCCCGCGCGGTCCCTCGATCGCCCCCCAGTCGTCGCCCGGCAGATAGGTGCGACCGACCGTCACGGTCGAGCCGAGCCAGCGCTCGAAGCGGGCCACCCGCGCCACGCCCTCCGGACCCGATCCCAGAAACGCCCCCAACGGCACATGTGCCGTCCATCGGTGAATTGCCCGGGGCTGCTGCCACGTCACCAGTGCCGACGCCATGAGGGCGAACAACACCACGGATGCGGCCAGAATAGGAGGGAGCGGACACCAGAACGGCGACCTTTTCCGCCGGGGTTCCAACGACCGTCCTGCCGAATGGATATTCGCAGCTCGCATGCGTATCGTATGCCCTCGGGGACCCGCCGCGAAAAAGCCGGCCGGGTGGAAATGTGAAAATTTACCGTGGGGAAGGGGTGCCGTGCGCCGCGATATGAGTGAATGGGCCTGAACGAATGTTCCTCGACAGTCGGCTGCGGGCCGCCCAGCCCTCCAGCGTGCGCCTCGACCCGGGCCTTCCCGTCCTGCTGCTGCGCACCGACCGCAACCTCTTCCACCACGGCACCCTGGCGGCGATCCGCAGCCTCGGCCGCGCCGGGGTCCCCGTGCACGCGATCCTTGAGGGGCGCGGCAATCCCTCGTCCCGCTCCCGCTACCTGTACCGGGGGCACCCCTGGGGCCCGCCCGCCGAACGGCCGGACGAACTGCTCGCCCACCTGCGGACCATCGCTGAGGGCATCGGCCGCCCCGCGCTCCTCGTCCCGATGGACGACGCGGGAGCGATCTTCGTCGCCGAGCACGCGGACGGCCTCGAACCCCACTTCGTCTTCCCCCGCCAGGACCCCGGCGTCCCCCGCGGCGTCGCCGACAAGGCCCGGCTGCTGGAGGCGTGCCGACGGCACCGCCTCCCATGCCCGCCGAGCCTGACGCCGGAGTCGGCCGCCGACGTCGACGAGGCCGCCGCCGCGCTCGGGCTGCCGCTGATCGCCAAGTGGGCGCGGCCGTGGCGGATGCGCCCCGGAATGCGCAGCACCACGCTGGTGCCCACGCTCGGCGAGCTGCACCGGCTGTTCGCCGCCACCCGCGACCGCACCCCGGACGGCGGCGCGGACGGCGGCGCGGACGGCGGCGCGGGGCCGCTCATCCTGCAGCGGCGCATCCCGCCCGCGGGCGGCGACTGGTTCTTCCAGGGCTACTTCGACGGCAACGGCGACTGCCTGTTCGGCGGGACCGGCCGCAAGCACCTCGCGCACCCGCCGCAGGCCGGGCACACGGTCGCGGGGGAGTGGATCGCCAGCCCCGAGCTCGAACGCCTCGCGCTCCGGATCGTCCGGCTGCTCGGCTGCCGCGGCCTCGTCGACCTCGACTTCCGGTTCGACGCGGGCGGCGGCGTCCACCACCTGCTGGACTTCAACCCCCGCATCGGGGCGCAGTTCCGGCTGTTCACCGACCGGGACGGCCTCGACCTCGCCCGCGTCCTGCACCTGCACCAGTCGGGCCGGCCCGTCCCGGCCGCGCGCCCCGCGCCCGGCCGCAACCTGCTCGTGGAGAACCACTACCTCGCGCGGTCGGCCCGGCGCCCGCGCCATGTGACGCCGTCGCGTCCCGGAACACCGCGGCTCTGGACGCGGCTGCCCCCGCTGCGGGAGACCCTCCGCCCGCTGCGGGAGGCCGACGAGTTCGCCTGGTACGCGCGCGACGACCTGCAGCCCTTCCTCGCCATGGGGCGGCGCAGCGCGCTCCGCGCGGTCGAACGGCTCCGCACCAGGTAACAACACGCACACACGGGGGGAATCGAACATGAGCGACTCGGCCAGCGACGTCGTCATCGCGGGCGCCGGGCCCTACGGCCTGTCGACCGCGGCCTACCTGCAGAACCTCGGACTCGACGTCCGGATCATCGGCGAGCCGATGCGGTTCTGGGACGCGAACATGCCGCTCGGCATGTACCTCAAGTCCGAGCCGTTCGCCTCCGACCTCGGGGCGCCCCAGGCGGGGCTGCGGTTCACCGACCGCCACCCGGGATGGCGGGTCGGGCAGCCCATCCCGCTGGAGACGTTCGTGGAGTACGGGCGCTGGTTCGCCTCCGAGGCCGTCCCGGGGACCGAGGACGGGCAGGTCGTGAACGTCGAGCAGGGCGTCGCGGGCGGCTACCGCGTCTCGCTGTCTTCGGGGGAGGCGATCGCGGCGCGCGCGGTCGTCGTCGCGGTCGGCGTCGGGCCGTTCGCGCACATCCCGGAGCAGCTGACGGGCATGCCGTCCTGGCTCGTCTCGCACAGCAGCGCCCACAGCGACCTCGGCCTGTTCGCGGGCAAGGAGGTCGCGGTCGTCGGCGCCGGGCAGTCCGCGCTGGAGACGGCGGTGCTGCTGGCCGACGCGGGGGCGCGGCCGCACCTGATCGCCCGGCGGCGCGTCCTGGACTGGAACACCGTCCCCGAGGAGCGCCGGTCGCCGCGCACCATGCTGCGGCAGGGCCCGAGGTCCGGGCTCGGCACCGGCTACCGGACGTGGCTGTGGGCGGAGCGGCCCGGGCTCGTCCGGTACCTGCCGGAGCGGACCCGGCGGCGGATCGTCCGCGAGACGCTCCCGCCGGCGGGAGCGTGGTGGCTGCGCGACCGGCTGGACGAGCGGATCCGCGTCTCGACGGGGCGCCTGCTCGCCAAGGCCGTCGAGCAGGACGACGGCGTCGCCCTCACCACCACCGACCACGAGGGGCGCCGCCTCGTCACGGAGGTCGAGCACGTCATCGCCGCCACCGGCTTCGTCCCGGACGTCGAGCGGCTCAGCCTGCTCGCGCCCGAGCTGCGCGACCGCATCACGACCCGGCTCGGCGCGCCGGTGCTCAGCCGCGACTTCGAGGCGTCCACGCCCGGCCTCTACTTCGCCGGCCTCGCCGCCGCCTCCACCTTCGGCCCGGTCATGCGGTTCGTGCACGGCGCCGACTTCGCCGCGCGGCGGATCGCGCACCACATCGTCCGGCGGACGCCGCGCGTGCGGGTGCCGGCCGGCCGGCCGTCCGGCTTTCTGGAGCCGGGAACGTCCTCCCAGCGGTGAAGAATCCTCCTCCGAGCCGGCGGCGCGCCCCAGGGCGCCCGCCGGCTTCCGGTTCTCCGGGACCGGCCGGTCGTCACACCCAGGGCGGTCGCGCCCGGCGGCGCGCGCGCTCGGCCTTGGCGACGGCCACGGACCACTGCAGGCGCGAGTAGAGCGTCCACGCGCCGCGCCGGCCGCGCGCGGGCGTCGACTCCTGAGCGGTGGAAACGGCGGAGAGCATGATCAGGTCTGCGTCGGCGCGGGTGACGAACCGGCGGGTCTCGCGCCGGGGGCGCTGGGAACGCGCGGGCAGCAGGCGCGCCATCGCGGACGAGGGATCGATCATCGCAGGCTCCTCGCTGGACGGCCAAGAGTGACCGCCTGTTCACCGAATGTAGCGCACCGATACCGTCCGCCATGCTTCTCCCGGCCGCCAGGCATACGGGCGTCCCTGCCGGTCCCGCCAGGGCACCGGCACCCCGAAGAAAGCGCGTGCGTCTCGACAAAAAGCCAGAGCCTGGCAAAAAGGGCGGCGAGTGCCGGGAAACCGGCCGCGATAAAAGCCAGATTAATGCAACGGTAAATGATGGGGAGACACGGCGGGAACTGAAGCAATGGCTCCTTGATCGGTTCCGTCGCGGTGCTACGTTCATGCCGACCGGAACGACCGGGACCGGAAAGCGGCCTGAAACACGGCCACGGGACGAGGGGAAGCGGCTGTGCACACCGAACCGATCCAGCGCGGGGCCGAGCGCCCGCAGGGTCGGCCTCGGCACGCCCTCCCTTCCGTTCTGGTGCGCCTGGTCGCCATTGCCGGCTTCGCGTTCGCGGGATGGCTCACGCTCTCCGCGCTGACCCACTCCGCCTTCGCCGCCGAGCGGCCCGCCGCCGGCCCGGACGCGGCGCGGAACGACCGCGGTCTGCTCGACCAGGCCCCGCGCGTCGCCAACCTGGACGCCACGGCCGCGATCCGCCACCTCACCACCGACCACGACGGCCGGCCCCACCACGGCAAGCAGACCCGCCCCGACCGAAAGGCCCGCCCCGACAGGCAGGCCCACCACGACGGGCAGGCCCACCACGACGGGCAGGCCGGTCGCGACGGGCAGGTTCGTTACGACGGGCGGGGTGGTCGCGAGCGGGAGGTTCGGCACTCTGCGTCTCCGGTCAGCGGCGTCTCGGGGGCTCTTCCCGATGCCGTCTCGGGCTCTGTTCCGAGCGCGGTGGCCGGAGTTGGGACGCGTTCTGGTTCCGGAGCTCTTCCGGGTTCTGGTTCCGGGCTCGGCTCGGGCGCTGTTCCTGACGCCGTCTCCGGCGGTGTGGGGGAGATCGGCGGTCATCCTGTCCGGTACCTCCGGGCGCGGCAGCAGGATGTGCTCGACGGCAAGGACCGGGCAGTCCGCCAGGTGCGGGACGTGGCCGGCGAGGCAGGCATCCCGCCCGTGCCGGTTCCCGATCTCCTGCAGGCCCGTCCCGTCATCGGGGGGCTCGTCCACCGGGTTACGGACCAGCAGTCCCTCCTGGACGACGGCGCGATGCCCGGGGTCCAGCGGGGGCCGCAGGCGCGGCACGGCGTCGAGCAGGCGCGGGCCGAGGCGGCGCCGGTCGCCAAGGCGCACGCCAGGTCCGCCGCCGTCCCGCTCACGGTGGCCGCGGGCGGACCGGCGCACGAGAGCACCGACCCTTGCACGGGCTGCCGCGGCGACCACCGCACTCCGTCTCCCGGTCCCGCGCTGCCGTCCGGTCAGGACGGCCCGCGCGGCGGCGGCCCGGCGGGCGGGCATCCGTTCGCCCCGGTCGCCGACCTGCTGAACCGCCAGTACCCGGCGGCGCCGTCCGCCGCGGACCCGGGCCCCTTCCGCCGTACGGCGCTGCGCGACCTGGCCGCGCCCGGCGGACCCTCCGTCGTCCCCGACTAGAAACCCCCGCCCGGCCCTGAACGGCCGGCTCACGGCGGCCGCGTGCGCGACGCACGCCGCCCGCCCTCACCTCGATCTTTCCCGGAAGGCAACGGCCGCGCCTGGCCACTGCCAGTCCTGCGCCCACCCGGATGGTGCAGCGCAGCGATCACCACCGATCACCACCGATTCGCAAAGAACCGACAGGAGCAACACATCATGCGTATCTGGTCCAGGAACACCGGCCGCGCCGCTCTGGTGGCCGCGAGCGCCCTCGCCGTCGGAGCCGCCTTCGCCACCGCGGTCCCGGCCAACGCCGACGAGGCCGCGTACGGCGGCGGCCACGGCGGCGGCCACGGCGTCGACATGACGAGCGCCGGCAACTTCGGGCTGCTGAACGGCACCCAGGTGTTCGCGCCGATCAGCATCCCCGTCAACGTCTGCGGCAACGCCATCGCGATCGCCGGGCTCTCGCGGGCCCAGTGCAAGGGCGGCGCGTCCGTCAAGGAGAGCAACCACCGGCACGCCGGCGGCTCGGCCTACCGGACGGCCGGCGACTGGGGCGGCGGCGACTGGGGCGGCGGCCACGGCGGCGGCCACGGCGTCGACATGACGAGCGCCGGCAACTTCGGGCTGCTGAACGGCACCCAGGTGTTCGCGCCGATCAGCATCCCCATCGACGTCTGCGGCAACGCCGTCGCCGTGCTCGGCGCCGCGCAGGCCGCGTGCAAGGGCGGCGCGTCCGTCAAGCGGACCGGCGACCACAACGTGAAGATGACGAGCGCGGGCAACTTCGGCGCCCTGAACGGCACCCAGGCCTACATCCCGATCAAGGCCCCGATCAACGTGTGCGGCAACGCCATCTCGCTGCTCGGCCTCGCGGAGGCGCAGTGCAAGGGCGGGGCGACCGTCGAGGAGGGGCACGGGCACAAGGAGCTGCCGCCCACCCTGCGGACGCCGAAGAAGAAGCCGTACAAGCCGTCCAAGCACCGTCCGGCCGCCAAGCACAAGAAGCTGCCCTCGACGATGCGCTCGGAAGGCTCCCGCATCGCGAACACCGCGCCGAAGACCGCCCCGAACTACCGCCGCGCGGACGCCCTGCCCGCCGTCAAGGGGTTCGTGGACGGGCTCAGGAGCGCCGTGAAGGTGCCCGGAGTGGACGTCAAGCCCGGTCAGATCGGCCCGAAGGTCCCCGCGGGCAAGGACGCGCCCGTCACCCTCGGCTCTCCGATCCTGCGCTGAGCCCGCGTCGGCCTGGATGACGATCCGCGGCCGATGAACAGCGGAGAAGGGGCGGCAGACGTGCCGCCCCTTCCCATGTCAGCAGTGTCAGCAGTGTCAGCAGAGCCCCGATCGATGGAGGGGAACCATGCTCGACCGAAAGTCCCTGTTCGCGGTTGCTCTCGCCGCGTGCTGCGCCCTGCCCGTCCTCGGCGCCGTGACCGGGGCGCACGCCGCGCCGGCGGCGGCCACCGCGGCCCGGCCGCGGACCGGCGCGGTGATCGCGCAGATCCGGATCAAGCGGATGGGCCTGAAGATGGGCGTCAGGCAGGGTGTCAGCGAGGCGGTGCTGCGGCGCGGCGCCGGGCACTACCCGGGGACGGCGCTCCCCGGGCAGGTGGGCAACACCGTCCTGCTCGGCCACCGGACGACCTGGCGCGCCCCGTTCTACCAGCTCGACAGGATGCGGCGCGGCGACCGGATCGTCCTGCGGGTGGGCCGCAGATCCTACGTGTACCGGGTGCGGACCAAGCGCGTCGTCGACCCCCGGGACCGGCGGGCCCTGGAACCGGTGCCGTTCAAGCGGGCCAGCGCGCCCCACGGCAGGTACCTCACGCTCGTCACCTGCACGCCCAAGGGTTCCGACCGGCACCGCCTCGTCGTGGTCGGCAAGATCGACTCCAGGCGCTGAGCCATGTCCGGCCTCTTCCGCCTCTGATACGGCTCCACATCCGAGCTCCGCGGCGGGACGCTGGGGCGGCGCGTGCGGCTCGCGCCGCTCAGCGTCCGCCGTAGAGGGCGATCAGTCCGTCGTAGTCGCCCTTGCCGAGCGTGGCGGGGCCGTTGTCGCAGGACGCGAGGGACGGCGTCATCGTGAGCGAGCGGTGCTCGGCGCCCTCGACGTGGGACAGGCCGAACACGTGGCCCGCCTCGTGCGCCGCGACCGCCTCGGCGGAGTAGCTCCCGGACGGGCAGGTCCCGCCGGTCCACCACCGCTTGCCCCGCGCCTGCACCGCCATGTCCGTCTCGACCGTCGTCGAGCCGGAGAACCACGAGCAGGTCGCCGCGAGGACCGGGGTCTCCGCGCTCGGCATGGCCAGCCAGCCGAACGTGTTGGCCCGGTCCCGGGTCCCGCAGGCGGCCGCGCCCGTCACGTTCGGGGGCCGGCTGCTCTGGCCGGCGTAGCGCTCGGTCACGTCCGGCGGAGGCGTGAAGCGCCCCGTGCCCGTGCAGTCGGTGCGGGCCTCGGCCATGGCGGCGATGCCCCTGGCGATGGGGTCCCTCGGCAGGCCGGCCGTTCCGGCGTAGTAGCTCCACCGGACGGCGGTTCTCTTCGGCCACTTGCTGGGCTGGGGACGGTAGGCGCCGTCCTGGCACGCGTCGGCCGGCGCCCGGAACTGGCGCGGCCTGCCCTGCGGGACCCGGTCGCCGTACGTGCCGATGCTGATCTCACCCGCCCGGGAGTCCACCCGGATGCGCAGCTCGGCGGCGCCGTCGGTGCGCAGCGCGTAGGCGATCAGGGAGGTCCCGTCGGACGGGACGGTCGCCGTGAGCCCGTTCGCGCCGCGCACCGCCCGGCCGCGCAGGTCGCAGTCGGCGATCTTGATCTTCTGCGGCATCGCGCGGGCGGTGAGCGTCCCGCCGGGCTTGCACCAGGTGGGCGGACGCCGGACCGCGGCGGCCCCGGCCCCCGTGAAAGCCGTGCACGCCAGGGCGGCCGACACCGCCGCCGCCACCGTGGCCGCCGCCGTGACCGCCAGCGGGGCCGGCCCCGCCCACGGCCGCCGGGCCGCCCGAGAAAAGTCGCGCATTTCGGTTCTCCGATGTGTGGGAACGTCTCTCGCAGTCTTCGCGCGGAGCGGGGCGGGGAAAACCGCGCGCGAATAAAATGATCACCATATTGACCAAGGTGTCGATCGCACATGAGTTGCTTGTTGGTTTATGTCCGAAAAGGTACGAGGAGGTGCAGGGGGGTCGCCGTAAATATGTCGTAAATCGTTCTCCATAACTTCGCAAACGCGTTTATGGCGTCCGTGTCCGGAAAAGCAGCAGGTAATGCGGCAACTCGGGATCAACTGAACACCGCTACCGAGTGGCGGGCTCCACCTCCCCCCGGCCCCCCGCCGTACGGGAGCGTTCACGGAAGCGGAGGTGCTCAAGTGCAGACGCAGACACAGGTGCGGGAGCTCATGGGGATGAGCGTGACCGACACCAACGGGACGAAGGTCGGCACGGTCAAGCAGGTCTACCTCAACGACGACTCCGGTTCCCCGGAGTGGGTGACCGTGCACACCGGCTGGTTCGGGATGCGTGAGAGCTTCGTCCCGCTGTCCGGGGCCCGCAAGGCCGAGGACGCCCTGCAGGTCCCGTACGACAAGGAGACGATCAAGGGCGCCCCGAACGTCGACGCCGACGAGCACCTGTCGCATGCGCAGATCGTGGACCTCTACCGGCACTACGGAGTGCGCCCCCCGGGCGGCCGTCGCACGGGCGGGGAGACGGATTCGGAGACGGGCACCTCCGAGACGGCCGAGAGCGCGGGCGCGGCCGGCACGGCCGCCGCGACGGGCACCGCCGAGACGAGCGAGACCGCCGGCACCCGGGGCGCCGCCGAGACGAGGAGCTCCGCCGGAACGGCCGCAACCACGGGCACGGCGGGCACGGCGGGCACCGCGGGCGCCGCCGGGATGGCCGTCCACCCCGAGCGCGGCAAGCGCGGCACGGCCGGCGAGCGGGGCGCCGGGCGGACCATGCCGCCCCAGTCGGCGCGCGAGGGCGCCGAGACGCCGATGACCGAGATCACCCGGTCCGAGGAGCAGATGCGCATCGGCACCGAGCGGCACGAGGCCGGCCGCGTCCGGGTGCGCAAGTGGATCGAGACCGAGACGGTCGAGCAGACGATCCCCGTCTCGCACGAGGAGATCCGGATCGACCGCGAGCCCATCGCCGGCGGCCGCCCGGACCCCAAGGCGACGATCGCCGAGGCGGACCAGGAGATCATCCTTTACGAGGAGCGCCCGGTCATCTCCAAGGAGACCGTGCCGGTCGAGCGCGTCCGGCTCCGCACCGAGCAGGTGCAGGACGAGCAGACCGTCCGCGGCGAACTCCGCAAGGAGCGCATCGAGGTCACGCGCGACGACGGCGCCCGCGGCCCCCGCCGCGAGGAGCGCGGAGAGGGCGGCGGTCCCTCCGCGTGACCTGATTTCGAGCCACCCTGGATGGCGGAGCGTCCCGCCGGTCGATACTCACCCGCCGGCCGGCGGGGCACCCGCTCCGGCGGGCCCGCGGCGGAAAGCCGCCGCGCGGACGCCGGATGGCCGGGTGTGGCCAGTGGGACCGGAGTTGCCGCACGTTCCAGCGGGTGCGCGCGTCCCGGACGCACAGCGGCCGGACGGGTGGGGCACGCTCGCCTTCCACCCGTCCGACCGGCTTTGTTCGGTCCATGATTCAACTCGTGAATTTAGTTTCCGTCAAGCCCTCTTCCATGTTTCCACAAGGCCGCTGCCGGGCCGGTGAAGATCCATTGACAGCCGCCCGGCGGCGGGGGAGGTTCCAGGTGACGTCGCCGGCGCAGGGGTCATGGCCGTCCGGGCGAGCCGTGACCCCGGCGTCCGGCCGGGCGCGGTCCGCCGGGCCGCGCGGCGTCCTTCGGAGCGACCCAGGAGGGACGAGTTGCCACACTCCCGCACACGTGCCATCGCCACCCGGATCGGGCGGCCACTGGTCGCGCTCGCGACCATCGCCGCCCTTCCGTCGGCCCTCGCGGCGCAGCCCGCCATCGCCGACGCCCCCCGCGACGCCCCGTACCTGAACCCGCGGCTGCCCGCGGCGGACCGGGTGGAGGACCTGCTCGGCCGCATGACCCTGCAAGAGAAGATCGGCCAGATGGCGCAGGCCGAGCGCGGCGCCATCGACGGCGACCGGGACCAGATCACGAACCTGGCCCTCGGGTCGGTGCTCTCCGGCGGCGGATCGACGCCCGCCGACAACACCCCCGCGGGCTGGGCGGACATGGTCGACGCCTACCAGTCCAGGGCGCTGGCGACCCGCCTGAAGATCCCGCTCCTGTACGGGGTCGACTCGGTGCACGGCCACAACAACCTCGTCGGCGCCACCGTCTTCCCGCACAACATCGCGATGGGCGCCACCCGCGACCCCGGCCTCGTCCGCCGGGAGGAGCAGATCACGGCCATCGAGACGAAGGCGACCGGACCCCAGTGGGTGTTCGCCCCCTGCGTCTGCGTCACCCGTGACCTGCGGTGGGGGCGCGCCTACGAGAGCTTCGGCGAGGACCCGCGCCTCGTCGTCCAGATGGAGACCGGCCTGGAGGGCTTCGAGGGACGGCGCAGGAGCGACCTCGCCACGAACCGTCACGTCCTGGCCACGGCCAAGCACTTCGCCGGTGACGGCGACACGGTGTTCGGCTCGTCCACCAGCGGGACGTACACGATCGACCAGGGCGTCACCGTCACCGACCGCAAGCACTTCGCGGCGGTCGACCTCGCCCCCTACGTCGTGGCGGTCAAGAAGTACGGCGTCGGCAGCATCATGCCGTCGTTCTCCAGCGTGGACTGGAAGGAGGACGGCGTCGGCAACCCGGTCAAGATGAGCGCGCACAAGGAGCTGCTGACCGACGTCCTCAAGAAGAAGATCGGGTTCGACGGCTTCCTCATCAGCGACTGGGAGGCAATCCACCAGATCCCGGGCGACTACGCCACGCAGGTCCGCACGTCCGTGAACGCCGGGATGGACATGTTCATGGAGCCCTACAGCACGCCGCAGTTCGTCCAGACACTGCTGGCGGAGGTGCAGGCGGGCCGCGTGCCGATGGCGCGGATCGACGACGCGGTGAGCCGCATCCTGAAGGCGAAGTTCGAGCTCGGCCTGTTCGAGCACCCCTACACCGACCGCGGCAACGCCGAGACGATCGGGTCGCCCGAGCACCGCGCGGTCGCCCGCGAGGCCGTCGCCAAGTCGCAGGTCCTGCTGAAGAACTCCGGGAACGCGCTGCCGCTGCGCAGGAACCAGCGCGTCTACGTGGCCGGGGCCAACGCCGACGACATCGGCAACCAGGCCGGCGGCTGGACGGTCACCTGGCAGGGCTCGTCCGGCGACATCATCCCGGGCACGACGATCCTGGACGGCATCAGGCAGAACTCCTCCGCGGTCACCTACAGCCAGGACGCGTCGGCGCCGACGGCCGGTAACGACGTCGGCATCGTGGTGGTCGGCGAGAAGCCGTACGCCGAGGGCGTCGGCGACGTCGGCAACGGCCACACGCTGAACCTGTCCGACGCCGACAAGGCCGCCGTCGACAAGGTCTGCTCCGCCATCAGGACCTGCGTCGTCCTGGACGTCGCGGGGCGCCCGCAGATCGTCACCGACCAGCTGGCGAAGACGGACGCGTTCGTCATGTCCTGGCTGCCCGGCAGCGAGGGCGCCGGCGTCGCGGACGTCCTGTTCGGCAGGCGCCCGTTCACCGGCGAGCTCTCGGTGACCTGGCCGCGCAGCGAGGCCCAAGAGCCGATCAACGTCGGCGACCGGGACTACCGGCCCCTGTTCCCCTACGGCTACGGCCTGAAGACCCGCGTCCACCACTGACCCGCGTCCACGGGGCCGGCCGCCCCCGGGTGGCCGGCCCCGCCGGCCGCGGCTCCGCAGGTCACGCCCCGCCCGTCGGTGGCCCGGTTTATCCCGCTTCCCATGGGTGAGGCTGCCTCCAGCGCCCGACGGGCGGAGCGCGAAGGGAGACCGGGTGGAACGGGAACCGCGGACGGCGTTCGTCCTCGGGGGCGGCGGCGTGCTCGGCGCGCACGAGGTCGGCATGCTCCGGGCGCTGCGGGAGACCGGCGTCCGCCCCGACCTCGTCGTCGGGACCTCGATCGGCGCGCTCAACGGCGTGTTCGTCGCGGCCGGGCCGGACGCGGCGGTCGAGCGGCTCACCAGCCTGTGGTCGGACGAGGCCGTCCGCGACGTGTTCGGCTCGCCCGTCCTCGCCCGGCTGTGGAGGCTCGCCCGGTCCGGCACGCACCTGCACTCCAACGAGCCGCTGCGCCGCATGCTGGACGAGCTGCTCCCCGTCCCCTCGTTCGAGGACCTGGAGGTCCCGTTCCAGTGCGTCGCCGCCGGGATCGAGACCGCGATGGCGCACTGGTTCACCGAGGGTCCGCTGATCCCGGCGGTGCTCGCGTCGTCGGCCGCGCCGGGGCTGCTGCCACCGGTCCGGATGGGCGAGCGGCACTACTACGATGGCGGCCTCGTGCACAGCATCCCGGTCAGCCGGGCCGTCATGCTCGGCGCCACCGACATCTACGTCCTGCACGTCGGCCGGATCGAGCGCGACCTCGCGCCCCCGAGCCGGCCCTGGGAGGTCGGCCTCGTCGCGTTCGAGATCGCGCGCCGGCACCGGTTCTTCGAGGAGATGGCGAACCTCCCGGAGGGCCTGAACGTCCATGTCCTGCCCGCCGGGGCCAGGACGCAGAAGGCAGGAGTCGACCTCACCCAGGTCCGCTACAGGAACGCGTCCGGGATCCAGGGTCACATCGAACGCGCCTATCAGGCATCTTTGAAGTACCTCAAAGAGCGAGCGTGAGATGCTGCCACCCCGTTTCGTGCGCCGCCTGGTGTGCACGCCACTGCTGTTCGTCCTGACCTGCGTGGTCGTGGTGCTGTTCCCGGTCGGCTACGTGGTGGCGTCCCTGGCCGGACGCGAGCGAAAGCGGGCCCTGCGCCTGCTCTGCTTCACCCTCACGTGGGGGACGCGGGAGACGGCGGCCGTCCTGGAGTGCGGGTGGCTGTGGCTGCGGCGCCGCACCCACGACGAGCGGCACTACGACATCATCCGCCGCTACGTCGGCGCCCTCTACGCGTCCGCGCAGCGCCGGCTCGGCCTGCGCGTCGAGGTGGACGGCACCTGGGACGGCTCCGGCGGCGCCCGTCCCCTGATCGTGCTCAGCCGGCACGCCGGGCCGGGTGACGCGCTGCTGATCGTCCACCACCTACTGACCGAGTACCGGCGCCGCCCCCGGGTGGTCATGAAGGCGCTGCTCCAGCTCGACCCCTGCATCGACATCGCCGCCAACCGGGTGCCGAACGTGTTCGTCACCCCCGGCGGCGCCGCCGGCGCCGTCGGCCGGCTCGCCGAGGGGCTCGGCCCCGGCGAGGCGCTGCTGATCTTCCCCGAGGGCGGCAACTTCTCCCCGGCGCGCCGCCGCCGCGCGATCCGCCGGCTGGCCCGGATGCGCCGCGCGGACGAGGCCGCCCGCGCCGCCGCGATGCGCAACGTGATGCCGCCGCGCCCCGGCGGCGTGCTGGCCGCGCTGGACTCCGCCCCGTCCGCCGACGTGGTGTTCGTCGCGCACTGCGGGCTCGAGCACATGGCCACGGCCGGGGACATCTGGCGGCGCGTCCCGTTGACCGGGCCCGTCCGCGCCCGCTGGTGGCGCGTGCCCGCCGAGGACGTCCCGGGCGCCCGCGACGCCCGTGTCAGCTGGCTCTACGAGAACTGGGAGCGCGCGGACGCGTGGATCAGCGCGCAGCGGGTGCCCGCGCCGAAGTGACATCATGGACGCATGGGCGATGAGGGGTCCGTGCGGGTCGATCTCTGGGTCTGGTCCGTGCGGCTGCTGAAGACCCGCTCGATGGCGACGACCGCGTGCCGGGCGGGCCACGTCCGCGTGAACGACGAGCGCGCCAAGCCGTCCACCGCGGTCAAGCCGGGGGACGTCGTCCGGCTCCGCCATGACGGGCGGGAGCGGATCGTCGTCGTGCAGAAGATCGTCCGCAAGCGGGTCTCCGCGCCCGCCGCCCAGGAGTGCCTGATCGACAGGAGCCCGCCCCCGCCGCCGCGCGAGGCGCTCATCCCGATCGGCCGCCGCGAGCGCGGCGCGGGCCGTCCCACCAAGCGCGACCGCCGCGAGCTCGAACGCGTCCTGGACCGCTACCGCATTCTGAACGACCCGCCGAAGGACGACCGGGAGGGGCCGGGGTAGCGGCGTTCGGACTCCAGCGCCGACGCCACGTCCCGCGGGTAGCCGCGCCGCGCGCCGAGCAGCAGCAGGCCGTTGCCCAGCAGCGGTATCAGCGTCAGCAGGAACACCCGGTCGAGGCCGACGGCCGTCGACCGGCCCGCTCCGAGCACCCCCGACAGCCAGCCGAACAGCACCGGCGCCGCCGCCTCCCCGGACATGCGCACGATCGTCCGGATGGCCTCCGCGCGCCCCCACAGCCGGAAGTGGACGACGTCCAGCCGCACCGCGTCCAGCGGCGGGTTCGCGGCGGCCAGCGCGGCGGCGCCGAGCGTGAGCAGCGGCAGCGCGATCAGCGCCCGGTCGGTGAGCAGCGCGGGCAGGAACAGCAGCGCCGACGCGGCGAACGCCGCGCCCGGCACGCCGACCCGCGCGGTCACCTTCCCGCCGCGCAGGCGCCGGTCGGCCAGCCGCCCGCCGACCAGCACCCCGGCGAGCGCGGCCGCCCCGACGACCAGTACGAACGCCGACAGCCCGCCCCGTCCGACCGCGTACCGCTCCAGCACGAAGACGATCGCGAACGTGCGCAGCCCGGCGAAGAAGAAGTAGCCGATCGCGGACGCCAGGATGATGATCACGTTGGTGCGGATGGCGAGCACGTACCGGGCGGCCTGCGGCAGCGTCATCCGCTCGGGGTCCTCGGCCAGGACGGTCCGCGGGTCCGGCCGCACGCCCGCCTCGTCCACCCGCCGCTGCGCGAGCTCCTCCCCGCCCCGTCCGCCGGAGGCCCCCCGCGCGCCGCGCGCCGGCTCGGGCAGCATCCTCCACAGCAGCACGGCCAGCACGAACCCCAGCATCGCGACGAACCAGAACGAGACCCGCCAGCTCGCGAACGCGGCGATGTTGCCGCCCGCCAGCAGCCCGACCCCGACCCCGACCAGCTCCCCGGCGAGGATGCGCCCGTACGTCGCGGCCCGCTCCTCGGGCGGGAACAGGTCCCCGATCAGGGACGCGACCGTGGGCCCCGCCGTCGCCGTCACCGCGCCCAGGGCCACCCGGGACGCCAGCAGCCACTCGTACGACTCCGCCAGCCCCCCGACGACCATCGCGGCGCTCCACAGCACCACGCTGCCCGCCAGCAGCGGCACCCGCCGCACCCGGTCGGTGAGCTGCCCCACCGGCACCGTCGCGACCGCGCCGACCGCCGCCGGCGCGGCCGTCAGCACCCCGACCTGCGTGTTGCCGATGTGCAGGGAGCTGCGCAGCTCGTGCACGATCGCCCCGATGACCCCGACGTCCGCCGCGTTCAGCGCGAGGACGCAGCCCATCAGCACCACGACGCGCGCCTGGCGCCGCCCGCCCAGCCGGTCCGCCAGTGCGGTGCCCACCCGCCTCCACGGCCGCGGGGCCGACGCCGGTGCCATTGGGCTCTCCTGCCCGTGCGCGGCCGGGGTATGTTCGGCCGCGGCCACGATGACCTGGGGTTCCGCCGCCGGTGTCCCGTGCCCGGCGTCAGTCTCCGCGCGCGCCGGCGGGCGGGGCGATGAGCGCGTACATCAGCAGGATGCACAGCGCGATGGTCAGCACCGACCAGAGGGGGAACGCGGCGAGGAACGCGAGGTGCCCGATGGCGGCCAGGAAGGCGAACAGCACGCCGACCACCCGCGCCCACATCTTCCCGGTGAGGATCCCGACACCGACGACGATCTGCAGGGCGCCGAGGACGAGCCAGTACCAGCCCCATGCCGTGAAGTTGAAGACCAGGATCTGATTGGAGTTCACGACGTAGTAGCTGTCCTTGAACAGGGCCACCACCCCGTCGATGACGTTGAACGCGCCCACCACGATGGACAGCGTCCCCGCGAAGGTGAGCCATCCGGAGAGCCGGTAGCCCTGGCGCGCCGTGGCCGACCGGCCCCCGTGGGACATCCTCGTCGTCATGAGACCTCCCGATCGAGCTGCATGTTCATGTCGAGAAGTCCCCTTTGACGCGTATTAGGTAAACCATGCCGCCATGGCATTTGACGTCCCCTTAAGGCAAATGTGGCGGCGGTGTGCCCGTGGCCGGCCGGCCCGCTGCGCGCACTGTCAGGCGGGCACTGTCAGGCGGGCTCGGCCAGTTCGGTGATGATGCGCTCGATCTCCTTGAGCGCGTAGGCGGCGATGGCCCGCTGGCCGGTCTCGGCGTCCTCGCGGGTCTCCTCCAGGTCGCCCAGCACGATGATGTTCTCGTCGTTCAGCGTCGTCGCGGGCGCGGTGTAGTTGAAGCTGCCGGCGATCACGAGTCGCTCGTCCACGACCATCAGCTTGTGGTGCACCTTCCGCACCCCGGTGCCCCGCCTGTTCGTGAACAGCTCCACCCCGGCGGCCTTCAGCGGCTCGGTCGCCGCCCAGGCCTGGGCGCCCTGCCCGTGGTCCAGCACCCCGCGGATCCGCAGCGACCGCGCGAGCCGGATCATGGTGTCGTCGATGCCGGACGAGCGGGCGAAGGTGAACATCGCGAAGTCCACGCTCGCCGACGCCTTCAGCATCTGCTTCATGATCTCCATCTCGGGCCCGTGCCGCGGCGCGAACAGCGGCTTCACCCGGACCCGGCCCAGCTGGAACTCCGCGGGACGCGCCTCGACCCGCTCGTGCAGCGCCCCGAACGTCCCCGACCGCATCCGCAGGAACTCCTCCAGGTAGAGGGACGCGGCACGCTGGCCCCGCAGCACCACCACGTGGTTGAGGTTGTTGCCCGCCTTCTGCGTCCCCGCCGGGTTCGTGCCGGTGTCGGTGAGCGTGAAGTTGGCCGACCCGGTCAGCACCGCCGCCGTCGACTCCCCGTCGTCCCGCACGATGAACTTCTGGTGGAAGATCGCCGGGTTCAGGTCGGTGATGAGGTCCACCCCCGCGCGCAGCAGCGCCGCGTAGATGAGCCGGTTCTCCTCGTTGGCCCCCGCCGCCGCCCACGGGTCCGCGGCGGGCCGGTCCTCCCGCAGGTAGTCCCCCTCCAGGATGATCTGCACCCGCACCCCGGCCGCCCGCGCGGCGAGGATCGCGTCCGTGACCGCCCGGGAGTCCAGTTCCTGCACCGCGATCCGCAGCGTGTGCCGCGCCCCGCGGACGAACTCGCGGATCACCGCGTCCAGGTCGTCGGGCCCGCCCAGCGCCGTCGGCCCCGCGTGCAACTCGATTCCGCCCACCCGTACCGGCATGACGCCCCCCAAACCCGCGACCGCCTCCGTTGCCAGCATTCCCCGGCCCGGCCGTCTTCGACCCGCCTCGACGTGGCCACCATCGGCTCCGATCATGCAAGAATTATTGCGCAACGATTCTTGTGCATGTGAGGATGGCCGCATGACCGATCCGAACGGCGTGGCCAAGGTGACCGATTCGCGGGTGCTGGCCGCGATGTCACACCCGCTCCGCCGGCGCCTCCTGGACGTCCTCAAGGTCCACGGCCCGTCCACCGCGAGCGCCCTCGCCGACCGGACCGACCAGGCCGTGGCCAACATCAGCCACCACCTGAAGGTGCTCGCCGCCGCTGGCCTGATCGTGGAGGCGCCGGAACTGGCCAGGGACCGCCGCGAACGCTGGTGGCGGCTCGCGGCGCCGGAACTCCGCTGGGTCACCGGCGACTTCGACGACGACCCGTCCCGCCAGGCGGTGGCCGGCGCGGCGGTCTCGCTCGCCCTCGACCGGCAGATCGGCCTGGTCCGCGCGTGGCACGCCGTCCGGGAGCAGCGGGAGGCATGGAACGGGGCGGCCTTCTCCGTCGACGAGTGGCTGCACCTGACCCCCGCCGAGCTGGGCGAGCTGGAGCAGGAGATCCTCGCGCTGCTCGAACGCTGGAAGCGGCGGGACGTCCCGGACGACGGGCAGGCCCGCGAGCCGGTCTTCCTGTTCGCCCACGCCGTCCCGGCGGAGCCGTGATCGTCGGCAGGGGCGGAGCCTTGATCATCGCCCTGGCGGAGCCGTGACCCTCATCGCCCCGGCGCGCGGCGGCCTGCGCCGGCACCGCGACTTCCGCCTGCTCTGGATCGGCCAGGCCACCGGCAAGCTGGGAAGCAGCGTCACCGGCGTGGCCCTCCCGCTGGTCGCGGTCGCCACCCTCGGCGCGAGCACCCTCCAGGTGGCGCTGCTCTCGGCCGCGGCCTGGGTGCCGTGGCTGCTCCTGGGCCTTCCGGCGGGCGCCTGGGTGGACCGCCTGCCCCGCCGGCCGGTGATGCTCGCCTGCGACCTCCTGGCCCTGCCGCTCTTCCTCAGCGTCCCGGCCGCCGCCTGGCTCGACCGGCTGACCATCGCCCACCTGGCGGCCGTCGCGCTGGGCGCCGGCTGCGCGAGCGTGTTCTTCCAGACGGCCTACCAGGTCTACCTGCCGTCCCTGCTGGACCGCGACGAACTGGCCGAAGGCAACGCCAGAGTGCAGGCGACCGAGGCCGCCGCCCAGGTCGGCGGCCCCGGTCTGGCAGGGCTGGTCGCCCAGCTCGCCGGGGCGGTGAACGCGCTCCTCCTCGACGCGGCCGGTTACGTCGTCTCGGCCGTGTGCCTGCTGGCGATCCGGACACGCGAGCCCCGTCCCGCCCGCGTCCGGCGCGGGACGCTGCGCCAGGAGATCGCCGAGGGCCTCCGCTTCGTGGCCCGCGACCCCTACCTGCGGGTGCTCACCCTGTTCTCGGCCGTCAGCAACATCTGCCTGTTCGGGTACCAGTCGATCCTGGTCGTGTTCCTCGTCCGCGAGGTCGGCGTCACCCCGGGCATGGTCGGCGCCCTCGCCGCCGCGACCAGCCTGGGCGCCGTACTCGGCGCCGCCGCGGCGCCCGTCCCGTCCCGCCGCTTCGGCTCGGCCCGCACCCTGCTCGCCGCCGAGATCGGCGCCGCCCCGTTCGGCCTGCTGATCCCCCTCGCCGCACCGGGAGCCGGGCTCCTTCCCGCCTTCGCCGGCGGGTTCGTCATCTCCGCGGGTGTCGCGGCGGGCAACGTCCTGAAGGGGACCTTCCGGCAGACCTACAGCCCCCGTCCGCTGCTCGGCCGGATCACCGTGAGCATGCAACTGGTCGGCTACGGCACCATTCCCCTCGGCGCCCTGCTCGGCGGCGCCCTGGGCGCGGCCCTGGGCGTCCGGTCCGCCATGTGGATCACCACGGGCGCGCTGGCCCTCACAGGTCCGACCCTCCTGGCAGGCCCGTTCCGCCGCCATCGGGACCTCCCGTCGCACCCCGGCTGAGCGTGGACCTCAGCCCTGCGACCCGGGTCTCCGCGCCAGCACGAGCCGCCCCCGCGGACTGCCGTCCTCACGCGTGCCCAAGGCCGCCAACGGGACGGTCGTCACGGCGAACCCGGCATCTGCCAGGTCGCTCCGGAGCGCGTGCAGCGGACAGGTCCGGTAGTACATGACGAACGGGGGACGCCACACCGCGTTGCGGACCCGCATGACCAGATCGAACCCGAGCAGCGCCCAGTACAGGCGTGACGCGATGGGCGGCGGCGCCCCGACGGGAAAGGCGAAGAGCCCGCCGGGCCGAAGCGCGCGGTGAACCCCGGCGAAAAGGGCGGGCCGCTCGCCGGGCAGCAGATGCCCGAGCGCTCCGAAGGTGACCGCGAGGTCGAAAGCCCGGTCGAACGGCAGGGCCCGAACATCGGCCCGGACCCACGCGGCCTCCGGGTGCGCCTGCCGCGCCTCCGCGAGCATCCCCGCGCTGAAGTCGACCCCCGTGCCGCTCCCATCGCACAGGGTGTCGAGGACGCGCATGCCCGCACCCGTGCCGCAGCACACGTCCAGCCCCTGACCGAAGGGCCCGTACGGCCGCAGCGCCTCGGCGGTCGCGTCGAGAACCCGGTCGGGCGTCCGGAAAGGCGTGTGATCGAACTTCGGAGCCAGCAGGTCGTACCCGCGCTCGACCGAAGACAGCGCCTGAACCGACAACTCCCGCAAGGAAGGACCCCGAGCCGAGAACACCCCTCAACCCTATGTCCACCCGCCTTCCCGGGGAGCGAGGCGAGGTCGTCCGCGCAGCTACGGCGTCGCCCACCGCGCTCAATCCGGCCGTGCAGCCAGAGATAGCCGTCGGTGTCCGCGTGCGCCCAGTCGCCGGCGAGGGTGTACCCCCGGTGCACCGCCGCCCGCCGGTGCGCCGGTCTTTCAGACGGGCCCGGTCGGGCCGCGCACGCCCAGCCTCCCCGAAACACCCGCCGGACAGGGGTCGCCCGCGGCGTCGAACACCGCCGCGCCGTACCCGGGAAGTGGTATACCGACCGCCCCCGGCCGGTCGCCGTGCGGTGCCGCGCCGGTGACGCACCAATGTACCGGCGCCTCGCCGCCCGGCACGATGCGGTGAGAAGGACGAAGGGGGGAGGGCGCGGCAAGCCGCCACGCCCTCCTCCTGGGTTGCTCGGCCACTACGAATCGCGGCTGATGAAGGACCAGCCGATCTTCGCCGTGTCACTGAGGATCTTCAGATCCCGCTCCAGGCTCGCGCAGTGCGCGTCCTCGACATCGTCATCGAACCGCTGGAGCAGGTACGCCTCGCTCTGCGGGTCCAGTTCGATGCTCCTGTTTCCGAACGTGCTGTACATCCCGGGCCTGCCGATCGTCGTCGCCCGGTCCCACTCCCTGTAGTCGGAGGGGGACAGAACTTCTCTCATCAGCTCCCGGTCGAACGTCAGCAGGGGACGTGGGTTGGCCAACGCCATGTGCCCGCGGATCACGTGGTACACCTCGAAGAACTGGTCGAAGGTGCCCTTGCGCAGGACTCTCCCGCGGCGGGTCGCCCGAGGGTCGTCGGAGCCGCGGCTCGCGTCGAGACCCCGGCCGTCCCGCATCGTCCGGACATGGAGGAGCCTGAACGGGACGCCGTCCCTGCCGATCCGCCATTGCCGGAAGATCGGCGCACGGCCGTCCTCCAGGAACATCAGCGTTGCTCCGACGGCGGCCGTTGGCACGTACACCGGGGAGAGCGCTGTGGCGACCAGCAGATCCAGCCCCCTCTTCTCGGCACTGAGAGTCCAGGCGGGTCCGGTCAAATTCGCTCCAGGGAGATCCGGAATCGCTTCCCGGATCGCCCTGAGCCTCTGCTGCAGTACATGCAGCGGCTCTTGCTCGTTCATTTCGTTTGTGGGCGCCGCTGTTGCGGTCGGCGCCCTCTCCTTTGCCCCTTACCGTGACGGCGGGCCGACGAAGTGCCACCGCAGGTCCGTCGGGCGTCGGGGTTCCCTCGGGTCAGGGCCGCACGGGGGCGGGCGGGATCTCGGCCAGGCAGGATGTGTCGCGGACCTGCAGGTCGCGGATGAAGCCGGTCTGTATCGCGGCCACGCAGCCGCTGGGTTCCTGTTCGGCCACGTGACCGACGTTGGGCACCTCCACCACTGTCGCGCGGCGGAACTGGCGCGCGGCCTGCCGTCCCATGGCGGTCGGGGTGTTGGCGTCCAGGTCGCCGGACACCACCAGCACCGGGACGTCGGGGAACGGCCCGCCGGTCGGCTGCACCGGGCCGTGGCGGTCGGGCCAGCGGATGCACGCGTTGCCCTGGTCGTAGCTCATGCTGGTCCAGGCCGTCTTGCCGAATGGCCAGTAGGTCCGCTCGGACAGTGCCGCGCGTCCGGCCGAGAACTGCCGGAGCCGGGTGGCGACCGGCGCTCGGCGTTTCCACAGGGTCGGGTAGTCGTTGCACATCACGGCCGCGGCCAGTTCGGGATTGAAAGGCTGCTGCTCGTCTCGGCGGAGCGCCGACCCGCTCAGGGGGGCCGCCTGCCGGGCGGCGTCGACCAGCGCCGTGTCGTCGCCGTGCAGGGCGTCGCGGACCATGGCGGGCAGGTCGCCGATCGCGCTGGGGGCTGATTTGGCCGAGTTGTAGATGATCGCGGCCAGTGCGGTGTCGTCCAGCAGCAGCCGCCGGCCGTCCAACGTGTAGGGGATCGGCCGCGCGCGCAGCCGCTGGGCGAGCCGCGCGACATCCCGCAGGACCTGGTCAGCGTCGCAGGCGCCTGCGCTGCGCCGGCACATCAGCCGCAGCGCTCGGCGGGCGGCGCCCGCGTTGGGGCGCGCCCACATGTCGAAGTCGAGCGGGTAGGCGCTGGAGAGCACCACGGAGCGAACCCGGCCGGGATGCCGCTGGGCGTAGACGGTCATGAGGTAGGTGCCGTAGGACTCTCCGAACAGGTCCAGCCGCCCGATCCGCAGCTCGGCACGCACGGCGTCGATGTCGTCGGCGGTCTCGGCCGAGGTGTAGCCGCGCGCGCGAGCCCCCAGCGTCCGGCCGCACTCGCCGATCGCCCGTACGAAATCATCACGGGTCGCGGGCAGCGAACCGAGGGCCCCGCAAGTGACCGGATCCGAGCGGTTCACCCCGCGTGGATCGACCAGCAGCAGGTCGTGGTCCTCCAGCAGGCCGCGGAACATCCGCGCGTACTGGGAGGCGGACGCGATCGCGGAATTGCCGGGGCCTCCGGGGTTGATCGTGACCGTTCCCCTGGCGGGCCGGGACGTATCGCGGTGCCCGATCAACGTATAGGCCACGTTGGTGCTGCCGAGCTCAGGACGAGCCCGCACCAGTGGCACCCGGACCGTTCCGCACACCGCACGTGACACCGGCACACAGCCCGCCTCGTTCTGCGGCGCCGGCCGCGGTGTCCCGGCGCCCGCCGGGCCGGCGGCCATGCCACCGGCCGCGACCACGGCGAGCGCGGCCGCCAGCAGTCCCACCGTCCTGGAGATCAGTTGCATGCACGGAGCATGAACGCCGGATGATCGACCGCGCATCGTCCCGCGAGGGGAACCCGCCGCCCCTACCTGAGGGGGAGGGGACCGGCGCCAGGGCCGCACGGCTCCGGAGACCGCGTCAGGGTTGTCCCCGGTCTTACCCTGAGCCGGTGCGGGCGGCCTGTCATTCGCCTTTCCGCGATGTCAGTCTCAGGCGATGATCTCCAACATGAATTCCGGCACGGCGAAGCACCGATCGGTGCGGCTCCGGGCGGCGGTGGCCGGGGCCGGGACCGTCGGCCTCGTGCTCACCGCCGCGGGAGTGGCCGTCGCGAAAGGGGACGCTCCGGCGGAGAAGACCGCTCTCGCCGCGTCCGGGCGGCAGAACGGCCGCGTCCAGCTGACCTTGCCGGAGCCGACCGGCCCGCGCCGGATCGGAACGACGTCTCTGCACCTGGTCGACCATTCTCGCAATGACCCGTGGATTCCCCGCTCGTCACCGCGCGAATTGATGATCAGCGTGTGGTACCCGGCCACGAGGACCCGCGGAGAACGCCGGGCCCCCTGGCTACCGCCGAAGTCGGCGGCGCTCTACAAGAAGCAGACCAGCCAGAACCTCGGAACGTCACTGGACGATGTCGACCTCCCGGTGACCCACGCCTACCAGGACGCCCCCGTCGCCGGCAAAAGCCCGCGCAGCCATCCGGTGGTGCTCTTCTCCCCCGGATTCGCCGGGCTGCGCCAATTCGACACGGCGCTGGTCGAGGACCTGGCCAGCCGAGGCTACGTGGTCGTCACCATCGACCACACTTACGAGGCCCCGTTCGTGGAATTCCCCGGTGGCCGGCTGGAGTTCGGGACGCAGCCGCCCGAGCCGTCCGAAGAGGAGCACGCCAAGTCGCTGAGGGTCCGCCAGGCCGACACCAGGTTCGTCCTCAACGAACTCACGAAGCTGAACGCCGGGAAGAACCCCGACGCCGGACACCGCAGGCTGCCTCGCGGTCTGCAGGGGACTCTGAACCTGTCGAAGACCGGCATGTTCGGGCACTCGGTCGGCGGCGACACGGCGGCCGAGGTCATGGCGGAGGACCGCCGCGTCCGCGCCGGCGTCGACCTGGACGGCAGCGTCAACGGGCCCGTCGCCACCACCGGACTCGACCGTCCGTTCATGCTGATGGGCAACGCCACCCACACCCGGGACAACGACTCGACCTGGAACGACTTCTGGTCGAACCTGCGGGGCTGGCGCCTCGACCTCCGGCTGAGCGACTCCGCCCACCAGACCTTCACCGACATGCCCCCGCTCGTCCAGCAGCTCGAGAAGGCCGTCCCGCTCTCACCCGAGGTGGTCGCGAGGCTGGACTCCAGCTTCGGCACGATCCCCGCGGACCGGGCCATCGCCGCCCAGCGCGCCTACCTGAACGCGTTCTTCGACCTTCATCTGCGGCACCGTGACGGCTCGCTGCTGTCGGGCCCGTCCGCGAAGTTCCCCGAGATCACCTTCGTTCCCTGACCTTGATCGTGCACCGGTGCCCCGGTCCGCCGACGTCGAAGGCGTACGCGCTCGTCGTCAGGTCTCAGCCCAAGGGGCGGGTCGCCTGCACGAAGGTGACACGGCCGAATCTTCGGACGGCGTGCGCGACCTCCCTGGCGTCGCCGAACCCGGCCTCGGCGAGCAGGGCGATGACGCCGTCGCCATGGTCGCGGGACATGGCCGGGGCGTGCGCCGCCCGGGAGCGCTTGAGGCGGGGCAGGTGCCGGAGGGCGTGGGCGAGGCCGCGGCGGTGGCCATGCGTGGTGTGATCGGCGTGCTCGACGTTGGACGAGGGGCCGCCGAAGTCGACGATGGTGACCGTTCCTCCAGGTCGAAGGGCACGCAACGCGTCGCGCGCGAACGCCCTCCGACCGTCGTCATCCAGGTGGTGCAGGGCCAGCGACGTGACCACATGGTCGAGTGAGGCGTCCTGGGCGGGGATCCGGTCGGCGTATCCCTGAACGAGGGTGAGATCGACGCCGCGGCGCCGCGCCTTGCGTGCGGCCCTGCGCAGGGCGTCCGCATCGGGGTCGAGGCCGGTCACCCGCGCGGCGGGCTGGGCCGCGAGCACGGCGAACGACAGGTTGCCCGTGCCGCAGCCGACGTCGGCCACCGCCTGGCCGGACTCGATGCCGGCGAGCTCGACCGCACGCTCGTGCAGCGCGCGGACGCCGGCCACCCCGGAGAAGACGTCATAGAACGGCAGGAGCCAGGTCTTGCCCGCACCGGGCAGGAACGGGCGGTCCCGCTCCTCCGGAGTACGCTGGTCGAGGATGCGTACGTCCATGGGTGCCCCTTCGCGCATTCGGTGGCGGGTCCGCCCGGGACGAGCCCGGGGCAGGCCTGCTCTCGTCCCCTCAAGTCTTGGACATTTCACGGCCACTCAGCAGGACATACGTTGGGAGTCATGGGACATCCTTCGGTCGGCACCCCGATGGACTCCCCGTCGAGGCTGCGCACCGTACGGCTCGACGGGACGCCCGTCTACCGCTACCAGCAGCGCCCCGGCCTGCCTCCCGTCTCGGTGACCCGCTTCGACACCGAGGCCGCCCACGCCGACCTGCCGCCGGACCACCGGCACGCCCACGACTTCCTCGTCCTCGTCTACGTCGAGGAAGGCGCCGGCTCGGTCGCCATCGGCGGCGCCGAACGGCTGCTGCGCGCCGGCGAGGTCCACGCCGTGTCGCCCGGACAGGTGATCGGCGTCGCGGACGTCACCGAACTCGCCCGCAGCCGCGCGTGGTCGGTGGCGTTCACACCGGACGCCGTCCCCGCCCTGGCCTCGGTCTCTCCTTTGACCTGGACGCACCACCCCCACCTCGCCCTGTTCGCCCCCGGCGCAGGGCACGGCCGGGTCGCCGAGCCCGGCCGGGCGACCTGGTCGGCACTGCTGACGGACCTGGCCGAGGAACTCGCCGACCCGAGCCGTCTCGGAGCCCGCGAGGCCATCGCCGCCACGCTCACCCGGCTCCTGGTCGCGTCCGCGAGGCTGGCACCCTCCGCTCCCGGCGCGCCGGACCCGCTCGTCGAGCGGGTCTTCGCCGAGATCGAGGCGACGTTCCGCGAACCCGTCTCCGCCGCGGACGTCGCCCGCGCGCTCGGCTACACCCCCGGACACCTCACGACCGTGCTCCGCAGGCGCACCGGCCGTCCCCTCCTCGAATGGATCACCGAACGGCGCATGATCGAAGTCCGGCGGATGCTGCGCGAGACCGACCTGCCGCTCGACGCCGTGGCCGCCCGGACCGGCCTGCGCGACGCCACCTATCTCGTCCGCCGCTTCCGCAACCGCTACGGCGTCACCCCGCAGCGATGGCGCCGCGCCGAGCGAGCATGGCCACGACAACGACCGGCGCGACCGAAGGGGCCACCTCGGCCTTGACGAGTCGGCCGGATCGTCGACGGTGCTGTCGATGAGCTCGGTGCGGACGTAGCCGGGGGAGATCGACGCCGTCCGCGGAACCCCACTGGATCCTGCACCGTGCCGCCGCCTATGTCCGCCCTACTTCGGGGGTGTTCCGGTGGGCGCGTGCGATGGGCATGTACGTCGGGGCGGCGTCAGTGGTCAGGAACGCCGAAACCATGGCGCGCACCGTTTCGGCGTGCTCCATCAACAGGAGGTGGCTGGCGTTGGGCAGCACGGCCAACTCGGCGGTGGGCAGCGCGCGGTAGAGCGTCACCGTGTGGTCGAGCGTGACCAGGTCGTCGTCGCCGGACAGGACGAGGGTCCGGGCCGTCGCCGCGCGCAGTTCGGCCGGGTCCCAGCCCGGCTCGGTCGCGGCCGCGTGCGCGATCTTGCCGAGGACGACCGGGAAGTGGTCACGGCCGTCGGGCGACACCTCGGCGTAGGCGTCCACGATCTCGGCGGGCATCTCGCCCTCCGCCGACGGCTTGAAGATCAGGCCGTCCAGGTCGTAGGCCGTGCTGATCAGGACGAGGCGCTCGACCAGGTCGGGGCGGAGCATCGCCACCCGCAGCGCCACGGTGCCGCCGGCGCTGTAGCCCACCACCCGTGCCGGACCGCCGACCACCTGCTCCAGGAACGCGATCGTGTCCCGTGCCATGAGCTCCATGGTGATCGGGCCGGGGGCGTCGGGCGTGCGGCCGTGGCCGCGGCGGTCGGGCAGGTAGAGCTCGAACGTGTCGGCGAGCCCGTCGAGGTTGCCGGTGAAGCAGCGACTGTCGGTCAGCCCGCCGTGCAGGAGCACCACAGGGTCGCCCTTGCCGCGCACGTCATGCCACATGTGAACGATGTCGGTCATGCTCTATATACGGGACGGCGGCCCGGGAGTCATCGGCAATCCGAACAACGCGAACAGGGATGGTTCGAGATAGGTCGTCATGCCGGCGATCAGTCCGTCGCGGAGATCGAGGACGACCAGGCCCAACGCCTTCCCCTCGCGGTACTGCGCGAATGCCGGCGAGCCGTTGGCCGCCGTGCGGACCAGCCGGTCATCAGCGCACGCACCGGCTGAACCCACCAGGGCGGCCCGGATCGCCTCCCGGCCGCTCAGCCACCAGGCGAACGGCGGCATCGACATGGTGGCGTCCTGGTGGAGCAGCGACACCAAGCCGTCGACGTCGTAGGCGGTGAACGCCTCGACGTACCGTTCGAGCAGGTCCTCGTCGACCTCGCCGCTCCCGCCCGGTGTGCGCCGCGCGGCCATCGTGGCACGTGCTCGTTGCAGGGCACTGTTGACCGCGGCCGGGGTGCTGTCGAGCAGCCCGGCCACCTCCTCCACCGTCCAGCAGAGCACCTCACGCAGGATGAGGACCGCCCGCTGGCGTGGCGGCAGGTGCTGAAGGGCGGCGATGAACGCCAGCCGGATCGTTTCACGCCCGATGGCGAGCTCGGCCGGGTCGCCCTCGACCGGCACCGCAAGCCGGTCGGGAACCGGTTGCACGAAGGCGGCGGCACTCAACGGCGCGCCGAGCGAACCGCCGGCGAGTGCGGACGGGCCGAGATCCATCGTGAGCGCGCGCCGCTGAACGCTACGGGTCATGTCGATGCAGACGTTGGTGGCGATCCTGTACAGCCAGGTGCGCAGACCGGCTTTGCGCTCATCGAAGCGGTCGGCGTTCTTCCAGGCGCGGAACAGAGTCTCCTGAACGGCGTCCTCCGCCTCGGCGGCGCAGGCGAGCATCCGGTAGCAATAACCGGTCAGGTCAACCCGGTGCGCTTCCAAGCGTTCCTCGAAGACCACGCGCCCACACTAAGCCAGTCCCACCCCCGGCAGGCAGGCGGCAGCGTCACCCCCCGCACCCGATGCGCGAAATGACAGCACGGCCCGCCTGGCCCGTTCGGGCGACGCTCTCGGCTTCGACGGCGGGCTGCATCGGCTGGCGTAACAGGGTGGCGCGCAACGGCCACCGGAAACGGCGGCCCCGCCCTACCGGCTGGCGCTGGCCGCCGCCCGCGCCGCTCGAACAGTGACCGGCTAGGCCGGGGTGCCGCCGGTGTTCCGGATCAACTGCTGGAGCACCTTCACTGTGGTGGCGTAGTCGGCGTCGTCGATGTCCCGGTGGATGAGGGCCCCGATCGCCGGGGCGTTCTGCTTGACGCCGGCACGAGCCTCGTCCCCCGACTCGGTGATCCACAGCAGTCCCTCGGCATCGCGCGTGAGCCAGCCACGCTCCAGCAGGACGTCCGCCTCGGCCCTCACATCGTCTTCGGGTCTGAGGTAAGAGCTCATGGCCTGCTGGAGCTCGGGAATGGTCATGCCGTGGCCGTCGGGTGAGATGTCGTTCTTCGACAGGTTGCGCAGCAGCCAGAACTGGGGCTGGGTGACGCCCTGCTCGGCCAACCGGGCCCGAATGAAGGAGATGAGCGCCTCGTAGGCAACTCCGGTCCAGTACGCGGCCGGCTGCGCGGCGGAGATGTGCTGGGTCGTCATGTGCGTTTCCCCCTGGGAATGCTTGCTGATGCAATGACGGTAGAACCTCAAGCAAGGTTGAGGGCAAGCGCGGTCTCGCCGTCCCCCGAAGCCGAACATCCGCCGCCGGGAAGCCGGTCAGGGGCGGGGGCCGGCCGCTGGCCGAGGAAGTCCTCGAAGGCCGGCAGTCTCGAGTGCTGCCGGCGCACGGCAGGGCTGCCGCCCCGGCAATCCTCTTCGACGAACGCAATGTGACCGTCGTGCTGAAGACCGTCCCTGCGTTCGCTCGCTGCTTACGCCTGCCGTCCACGAGCGCTGCGTTCCTCGTCCCGGCGGCCTCGGCGGTGCCTAGGAGACGGAAAAGCGGCCCCTCTGCGGAGGGGCCGCCCGGGTTCATCGAGGCCACGAGGGCCCCGGTTCATTCTCGGTCGGGGCTAGGACCCCAGCGCCTCGTTGAGCGCAGCCTCGCCCACGTCCTCGGCCTGTTCCGGGCTTGCGCCCGCGGCCAGGGCCGCCTCTCGGGCCAGCTTGGCCGCTGCGAGAGCATCGTCGGCGGCTCCCACCTAATCGTGTTGACCGCCCCTGGCAGGCAATGCTGGAGTCGGCAGGTGGACAGCATCCCCGCCAACCGGCGGTTTTGGAACCAGATCAGCCCCGCCTACCAGCACGAGCACGACCCGCAGATCGGCGCCACGCCCCGGCTTTGGGGCATGTACGCCATCCCCGACGCGCGCCTGCGCGCCTTGGGCGACGTCACCGGCAAGCGCGTCCTCGAACTCGGCTGCGGCGCCGGCCAGTGGTCCAGGTCACTCGCCGCCGAGGGCGCCACCGTGGTCGGGCTCGACCTGTCCGAAGCCCAGCTCGCCGCAGCAACTCGCGCGATGGGAACGGCCCGCTACCCGCTGGTACAAGGCGCCGCCGAACTACTCCCGTTCGCCGCCGACAGCTTCGACCTGGTGTTCTGCGACCATGGCGGGCTTAGCTGGGCACCCCCGCACCTGGCCGTCCCGCAGGCCGCACGCGTCCTGCGCCGCGGCGGGCGCCTGGTGTTCAACGCCGCCAGCCCGTGGTTCGAAGCCTGCTACGACGACGACGCCCGCCGCGTAACCACCACGCTGCACCACGACTACTTCGGGCTGAACGCCATCGCCGAGGACCACGGAGCGGCCAGCTATCAGCTCACCTACGGCAACTGGATCAAGACCCTGCGCGGCGCGGGCCTCATCATCGACGACCTCATCGAGCCGCGGCCCGAACCCGGAACACCCAACGGCTACAACGAAACCGACCCGCCCGACTGGGCACACCACTGGCCAGCAGAAATGCTCTGGATAACCCACAAATCGTAAATACCGCCGCACCGAGACGTGAATGTTTACAACCCACGCCGTCAGCTTGGGAACCAATGCGAACTCGGCCGTTACCCTCGCTGACCTGGCGTCTGTCCGTCCCGCACGTGACCGTGGGGTACGTTGACCGCCCCTAATCGCACGTTGATGCCACGGCGTCGTTGCGGCTGACCCGCGCGCCCTCGGGCTATTCGGGACGGCGACAGCACTCGACCATCCGAGGGCGAGCGGACCCGGAGCACAGGGCCGGCCACGGCCCGAGCAACCGGAAGCCGCGCGGCAGCGATCGCCCCCAGCCACGCAGTCCACCTCAGCCAAGCTGTGGCGTAGGGCTGAGCCGCGGACCACCTGTTCACGAGCAAGATCAACGACGTCCAGGAGTGTCGTCAGCGTTGTCGTCAAAATTGCCCCGGACCGTGTGGCTCCGGGGCGTTTCTGCTGGTCTTAGGTGTGGGCAGGGGCGGGGGCGAACCCCCGACCTTCCGCTTTTCAGCTATGGCAGTGTCTCTGCCGGATGAACGTCGACCGAGGTTGGCCGACAGTCGGCGTGCGCTCGTGGCCGGCGCTGGTGCCCGCTGTTGCTGTCACCGCTGCTGTCAGCCTTCGCGTCAAGCGACCTTGATCGAGTGGAGGCCGACGCTGACGGTGATGTCCACGTGGCCGCCGAGTGCGGTGGCGTAGGCACGGAGCGTCTCCAAGTCGTACCCGCGGGACCACGGTCCGGCCTTGTCTCCGGCAACAAGGAAGATCGCGCGATCGGGTCATCTGGCTCCGATCGGACGGCGAGCCAATGGAGCACCTCGGCCGGACACCGCCATGCGGCATGTTGCCTGATCCCCCCACCGGTGGTAGCTTGGTGACAGTTGCAGTTGTGGTTCCCATAAGCTTATGTGCGCCTGCTGGTACTCACCTCAGGCGCATTTTTTGTTTCCCCGGTAGTCCATCCGGATGGGGTCATTGCGGCGACGAGTGGCTCGCAGAGTGTGGGCTCCGTAATTGCCTTTCGGAAGGGACGAATATGACCACCGGCACCGTAAAGTGGTTCAACGCGGAAAAGGGCTTCGGCTTCATCGAGCAGGACGGCGGCGGCAGCGACGTCTTCGCGCACTACTCCAACATCGCGGCTCAGGGCTTTCGTGAGCTCCAGGAGGGCCAGAAGGTCCAGTTCGATATCACGCAGGGCCAGAAGGGCCTGCAAGCGGAGAACATCGTTCCCGCCTGAGAACCGAACAGTGCCGTGCCGGGCCCAAACCTGAGCCCGGCGCCCCGCCTGTCGGCAGGAAACGATCTTCCAGTCGATGTCCACGTCTGATCTTTCAGGGGTGTAGCCCTTCTCTGGCGTTCCGCCATACGGCTCCCCCAAGTACTTGGCTGCGGGTTCTCGGCTGTACACCGCTCAGCCAGAGGCCGTCCTCCAGCCGCCTTCCGCGCGGTATCACGCAACGCCCTTATCAGCTTCGGCGTTGCTTCGCGGTTCATTTGGTTCGTTCTTGCGATCGCTCCGGCCACGGGTTGCGGAGTCTTCCTCGAAACGTGCCACTTCAAGGAAAGCCTTGCACATGACCCATGGCACCCGTCCGTCTCAACGTCGCTTCTCCCACTCGCCCACCAGGGCCTCGCGCCAACCGGCCGCCCGGCGGCAGAACGACTTCGCGCTTCCCGTCAGCTCCACGCCGCCGCTGCCTCCGGCCGCGTCGTTCGCCGAGTTGGAAATGCCGGCGGCCCTGCTGTCCACATTGACTCGACAGGGGATGGCGGAGCCGTTCGCCATCCAGGCCTCGACGCTTCCGGATGCGTTGAACGGCCGCGATGTCCTCGGCCGTGGACGTACCGGCTCGGGAAAGACCCTCGCCTTCGGCCTGGCAATGCTCGCCCGTAGCGCCGGTCGGCGCGCCGAGCCGCGTAAGCCGCTGGCCCTGGTACTCGTCCCGACTCGCGAACTGGCCGTGCAGGTCACCGACGCCCTCATGCCCTACGCCCAGTCGCTCAAGCTTCGGTCGGCCACCGTTGTCGGCGGCGTATCGATCTCCCGGCAGGTCGCCGCCCTCCACCGCGGCGCGGAGATCCTGGTCGCCACCCCGGGACGGCTCACGGACCTGATCAACCGGGGCGCCTGCAGCCTGGAGCATGTACGCACCACCGTCTTGGACGAGGCGGACCAAATGGCCGACATGGGTTTCCTGCCGCAGGTCACCGCGTTGCTCGACCAGGTCGCCCCAGGCGGTCAGCGGATGCTGTTCTCCGCGACGCTGGATCGCAATGTCGACCGTCTGGTCCGGCGCTTCCTCACCGACCCGGTCGTCCACTCGGTCGATCCGTCGGCGGGAGCGGTGACCACCATGGAGCACCACCTGCTGCACGTCACGGAGGCGGACAAGCAGGATGCCGCCACGCACATCGCCGCCCGCGACGGCCGCGTCATCATGTTCGTCGACATGAAGCATGCCGCCGACCGGCTGACCCGCAACCTCCTGAGCAGCGGCGTACGCGCTGCGGCACTGCACGGAGGCAAGTCCCAGCCGCAGCGCAACCGTACTCTGGAGCAGTTCCGCAACGGTGACGTCTCCGTCCTGGTCGCCACGAACGTGGCCGCGCGCGGCATCCACGTCGATGGACTGGATCTGGTCGTTAACGTCGACCCGCCCAACGACCATAAGGACTACCTGCACCGAGGCGGCCGCACTGCACGCGCGGGCGAGTCCGGCACCGTGGTCACCCTGGTGCTGCCCAGGCAGCGTCATGAGATGGACCGGATGATGGTGACGGCCGGCATCACGCCGCATTCCGCGCGGGTGCGGTCCGGCGATCCCGAACTCAACCGCATCACCGGTGCCCGACCGCCCTCCGGCGTCCCTATCACCATGTCCGCTCCGGCCTCCGAAGGACGGCGAGACAGCGGAGCCGGGCGTAACCGCCGTCCCGCACGAAACCGCCGCTCCCAGCGATTCGCGACAACCGAGCGCGTCGGCAGATAGGCAACCGGGCGACGCTCGCGGGACTTGACCGCGGCGCGTCGCGCCAAGGCAACGGCGAGGAGTCGGGGAGATGGCAACGGGCCGGCCACCTCGCGGCTCAGCAGGTCGCCCATCCTTTCTTGGGCGACCTGCTGCACCCCTGGGCTGGTCGTGTCACCACGAGATTGAGGCCAACTCAGGAATCAGGCGAGGCTGGCCGTCAGAGTCGCTTGGCTGCGTTCGCGACAGCTGACCCGCTGCGATCGGGCCCGCTGCAGCGTGACCGCCATCCGCAGAGTTCCGCGTTCTGCTCCATGCTGTCAGAAGGCCCTACGGCCGAGCAGCTTCCCCTCTGGCCCGTTGCGTCGCGCTGACCGTGAGGCGCAAGGCGGACGGTAGTTCGCTGGCGCGTTGCTGTCACAAAGTAGGCCCCGAGACTAATGTCCAGGGGCCTCTTTGCAGTTCAGAGAAGTGGGCAGGGGCGGGGTCGAACCGCCGACCTTCCGCTTTTCAGGTCACAGCGTCTGAGCGCCGTACTGACTTGCGAAAACCCAGGTCGCTCACGAGCGAGAAGCCGATAAGCGGATTGCGTTCCCAGCCAGGCTAGCACGTTGAGCTTTGCGGCAACTACCTAGCGTCTGCGGCTCCACGACTCTCGGTCAGACGCTCGGGGTGACGGCGGTGGGCTCATCGTCCAGATCGAGAGGGTGCGCCGCCGGCCCTCGATGTCTTCCGGGGGCTCCAAGTGCTCGTTCGGCACGGTGCCTGTCGGCGGCCTGGGCCGGCCCCCGGTCGGTCCGCATGGGTGCGATCGCCTGGGCCCGTGCAGCTTTGGTGAGAGTAACTGCGTTGGATGGCGTCGGAGTGAGGTGTTAGCCTAGCCCTACATGTGTAGTACTATCGCTACATGCCAGGCAAGCATACGCGAGCGGCCATCAAGGAGTTAGAGGAAGCCGGGTGGAAGATCACCTACACCAGCGGACGGGCTCACGCCTATGCGAGGGCCTCCTGCCCTGGCGGCGCCGGCTGCTGCGCCCCACCCTTCTCGATCAACGGGACTCCCGACGTTGACGAACATGAGGCTCAGAAGATCCGGAGGCGGATGCGACAGCACGACGCCAAGGTGGCCGCACGGCATGAAGGGGAGGATTGATGAGCACCTACTGGTTCGAGCTTGAGATCGGCCCGGTCAGTGACCTTGAGGAGGCCGCAGAGCGGCTGTACTCGCGTTGTGGTGACGGTCAACTCTCCGGCGACGAGCAGGGTGGCACGGTCCTGTTCTCGCGCGAGGCGCCCAACGCAATCGGGGCCATCCTGTCGGCCATCGACGACAGCGAGCGCAGCGGGCTTTTGGTGACCGGTGTCATGGAGGATCTGGTGACCATCGACGACATTGCTGAGAAGACCGGCAGGTCGGCCCCAGCGGTCGGACACTGGACGACCGGTGAACGCGGCCCTGGAAGTTTCCCCGCTCCGGTCATTCATCGCGGTAGTCGCGTCAAGCTGTACTCCTGGGCTCAGGTGTCTCGCTGGCTTGCTGATGCTGGACTAGGGAAGATTGACTCGGTTGCTGCGGAGGTCGCCGCCGCCACCGCTGACGTGGACGCACTTCTGCGTGCTCGGCGGGTTCTACGTGAAGCTCCCTCGGGGAAGCGGGAAGCTCTTGTGAAGCTGGTAGAGGCATAAGCGGTCCTTGAGTAGCGCAGGCCGTCCGGGGCCATGGCCGCGACCAGTTCCGCTGTGCCGGGTGCCGGGTCGGTCGCCCTGCGCTCGACCGGGAGTCCAGCCGCCTGAGCAACGTGACGTAACAACGCGTCCTCGATCCGAGAGGAATGACGCGCGGCTCAGTCAATCGCGCTAACACTCTGACTGTGGCAGGCTGTTGCGTCATGATGCCGCCAGCCAATGCTTCGGGGCAGCCGGTCAACTTGGCCGACGCGTTCGATGTGCCGGTGATTGTGCGAAATAGTTCGCCGCTCCAGCCTGAGCGTCGACCATCGAGAGGCCGCATAGATAAAGCTTGGTCACCTTGGCCGAATATCCGGGATGTGGTGCCGCCGGGTGACTACCTGGTATCCACGACGTGGCGCGAGGTAGTCGATGCAGCCATGACGTACGGGCGGGACCCTTACGCTTGGCTGGTTGCCGTTCCTGGGCTTGCTGCTGCGGAGATCATTGCCCGGCGTTTCCCTTTGAGTGCATACCTGTGCCGTACTCGCAACGGTATCCGTCTTTCCGGATCAACCGGTTTCCGTCTCGAGCCGAACGTGGTTTACCAGGAGGGAACGGAGAAGACGGCGCGCGCTATGTTCGCCTACCGCATTGGCATGACGATGGCAGAGTGGGTATGCCGAGGCTTGATGGGTCTGGGGCCGACGATCCACGCTGAGGCTCTCCCCTTGCTACCTGGACGCGGACCGCGCTGGTCTCAGAAGAATAGTCAACCCGACCTTGTCGGACTCCATTGGAAAGAACCTCGGACTTGGCTTATCGAAGCTAAGGGAGCTCGCCGTACGGGCAAGCCAGAACTGGCGAAGGGGGCGAGTCAGCTCTCCGTGAGCGGCCTGATGGCGGGTCCGCACCTGCGTGTTCTGTGCGGCACGAGCATCGAGCACAGGGTTTTCGTCACGGTCGATATCGAGGCTGCAGGCAGGAAACGAGAATCCAGTGTTCTGGCGAATAGCCGCCGTCTTCCAGATGAGGACGACACAGAGTTGGTCGCGCTCGCGCGATCACGGATGCTGACCTATTACGTACTACGATCCCTCCCTCGCTCACTGCTGTCCGTGCGGCCAATAGGGCCCGCAGTAGCGGACCTTGGAGCATTTCTGGGGCAAGTGACTGATCTGGTAGTTCCGCTTGAGCGGGACGACAGCACCCGCAGGGAACGTGTGGTGGCGCGCGATCGGTCCGCATATGCTCGTCGCCCACCTTCGGAGAGATGGGACATGCTAACCGGCAAGGTGCCCGGAACTGATCTCACCCTGGGGATGTCGCGTCGATTGTTTGCGGCATGCCACAGCCTTGCTGCTGAGCAGGACCGGTTGCTGCTCGAAGCCCAAGCTGATTTCCCAGACCTCTGGGAGAGCGCTCCCGAGGTGGTTATCGAAGATATGGCCGAAGAACGCATCAGGGAACGCCGAGCATGGTTCGCTGAACGAGAAGCCGGGGAACGTGAGCGCCTGTTCGGAACGACACGTCGGGCGTATGAGCGCGGAAGAGAAAGCTCTTGGCAGGAGCTTTTGGACATTGAACCGCAGCTTGACGTCGAACCACAAGCCAATCAGCTGGAGAGTGCGACCTTGGACTCGTATCTCGCAATCGACGCTGAAACGGTTTCCGTGGCCGCTGAGTAGGGTGCCCACGGCGCATCAGATCGGGCGCGGTCCGCCTGCGCCCGCAGAGGCTGTAAACAGCCCCGTCAGAGGTCCAGCAGGTCGGCGGATCCCCCGCGCCGTTGCGTCCTGCGCGTGGCGAGGGATGGCCATCGAGGCGAGCCGCGTCATCTAGTCTAGTGTTGTGAGTCAATAATTCTTTGTTAGTCGGTAGGCTGTGGGGATGCCGAGCCCGAAGCTGGATCCGGTGGTGTTGTCCGACGATGAGCGGTCGGTGCTGACCGGGTGGGTGCGCCGCCGCAAGACCTCGCAGGCTTTGGCGTTGCGGGCGCGGATCGTGCTGCTGTGCGCCGAGGGCGCCACGATCGCCCAGGTCGCCGAGCAGGCCGGGGCCTCGC
>NZ_FZNP01000014.1 GCF_900188105.1 Actinomadura mexicana | reverse complement strand
CGAGATCCGCCAGCGCCACCCCGTCTTCGGCGTCGGCTCCTACGTCGAACTGTCCGCCTCCAACCCCTCCGTCCTCGCCTTCACCCGCGAGATCACCGAGGACGAGAGCCCGTGGGACGAGATGGACACGGTCCTGTGCGTCAGCAACCTGTCCCGGTTCCCCCAGCCGGTCGAGCTGGACCTGCGGCGCTTCGAGGGCTACTCCCCCGTCGAGTGCATGGGCGGCGTCCAGTTCCCGGCCATCGGCGAACTGCCCTACCTGCTCACCTTGCCCGGGCACGGATTCTTCTGGTTCCAGCTGGTTCCTCCCGAGGACGGCGATCCCGGCGCGGGCGCAGGGCCGGGCACGCGCGCGGGAAGGACCGTCTGACCGTGCTTCCTCCAGAGCAGGACCTCGTCCGGGACCTCGCCGAGTGGCTGCCGCGGCAGCGGTGGTTCGGCGGCAAGGACGGCCCCATCCACGACATCACCATCGGCACCGCCACCGACCTCCGGCACGGCGACCCCGCCCTGCACCACCTCGTCCTCGACGTCCGCCAGGATGGCACCACCGACCACTACCAGCTCCTCCTCGGCGCCCGCCGCGACCTGCCCGACCGGCTCCGGCACGTCGAGATCGGCGGGCCCTGCGGCGACCGGGCCGCGAAGGCCCGGCTGTACGACGCCGCGCACGACCCGGAGCTGACCCGGGTGCTGCTGGACGCCCTGGCGAGCGGGGCGTCCGCGGGCCCGCTGCGGTTCCACCACGCCGACGGCGCCCGCATCCGGACGGACCTGGCGAGCCTGCCCATGACCGCCGAGCAGAGCAACACCTCGCTGCTGTTCGGAGACGAGTACATCTGCAAGCTCTTCCGCCGCCTGTCCCCCGGCGTCAACCTCGATCTGGAGGTCAACCTCGCGCTGACCCGCGGCGGCTGCGCGCACGTCCCGGCCGTCCTCGGCTGGATCGAGCTGGACCCGGGGCCCGGGGCACGGGCTGGCGGGGGCGGGGAGCCGGTCACGCTCGCCCTCCTGTCGGACTACCTGCACACCGGAGTGGACGGGTGGAGCCTCGCGATCGCCAGCGTCCGCGACTGGTTCGCGCACACGCCGCCGCCCGGCGGCGGCGAGTGGGCGGAGCTGGACGCGAGCGCCGCCGGCGGCGACTTCGCCGCCGAGGCCGAACGGCTCGGCGCGGCCACCGCCGAGGTGCACCGGGCGCTCGCCGACGCGTTCGGCGTGACGGTCGTCCCGGCCGGGGAGGTCCGCGCGATGGCCGCGCGGATGAACGCCGAGCTGACCGCCACGTGCCGCGCGGTGCCCGGCCTCGCGCCCCACGCCAAGGCGCTCACCGAGGCGTTCCTGGACCTGGCCTCGCGGGCCGGGCCGCTGCCCGTCCAGCGCGTGCACGGCGACTACCACCTCGGGCAGGTCCTGCGCACCGAGTCGGGATGGACGGTGCTGGACTTCGAGGGCGAGCCGGCGCGGACGCGGAGCGAGCGCCGGGCCCTCGCGCACCCGCTGCGCGACGTCGCCGGAATGCTCCGCTCGTTCGAGTACGCCGCGCGGTTCCTCATCACCAAGGCGGGCTCGGTGCCGAGCGAGTCGGGGCCGCGGCTGGAGACCCGGGCGCACGCCTGGGCGGCGCGCAACCGCGCCGCGTTCTGCCGCGGCTACGCGGCCGGCGGCGGCCCGGATCCGGCCGCGCATTCGGTGCTCATACGCGCGTTCGAATTCGAGAAGGCCGTCTACGAAGTGCGTTACGAGGCGCAGAACCGGCCGGCCTGGCTCGCCGTTCCACTGAAATCCCTGGCCCATCTGACCGCATGATCAAAGACACTGAAGGCCGCCTCCATTTTCGCGCCATGATCACGTAAAATCGGCCCGCTCCCACAATTCCGTGCCGATCAACGGGTACCCGATCCCTCGGCGGGATGATGATCACCTGCCGAAACCCGAACGGAAACGGAGAGCAGAGGAATGTCCACCGCACGCCACTCGCAGGAGACCGGAAGCGCAAGCGGAGCGATCGCGGGCCATAGCGGCCGCGGCCGGGCGGCCGACCGAAAACGGGGCATGCTCCGAACGGCCGTCACGGCGACGGTGACCGGGCTCGCCCTGACGGTTCCGCTGGGTTCCACGGCCTTCGCCGCGCTCAACCCGACGGTGCTGAAGAGTCTGCACCTCGACGCGGCCACTCTGGAGAAGGTCCAGGCGTACGACAAGTACCGGACGCGGGAGACCGTCCAGCGCAAGCGCGCCAAGAAGGCTCTGCGGTTCGCCCGCAAGCAGGTCGGCAAACCCTACCGCTGGGGCGGGGACGGGCCGGGAGGCTACGACTGCTCCGGTCTCGCGATGGCCGCGTGGCGCAAGGCGGGCGTCAGGCTGCCCCGCGTCACCTACGCCCAGTACCGCCAAGTGGACCGGAAGGTGCGGATGGGGGAACTCCGGCCCGGGGACCTCATCTTCTTCCACGGCCGCAGCCACGTCGGCATGTACGTGGGGCACGGCCGGTTCCTGCACGCGCCCCATGCGGGGGCCAGCATCCGCATCGACAGGTTCGGCGCGGCCCGCAAGAGACAGTTCGCGGGCGCGGTGAGACCCGGCGCGCCCGCCTACAGGGAGTGGTCGCCGTCCGTGCGGGAGCTCGTCGAGAAGATCGACCGGATGGGCGCGGAAAAGCGAGCCGACCAGCCCCCTGATAGCGAGCGGACCCCCCAGATTCCGCCACACCGCAGCACATCTCCAAAGAAATCAGACAATCCCCCAATTACCGCCCCCGGACACATCCCGGCGGGAAAGGCCGCGCCACCCGGCGGCCACTCCGCGAGGCCGGACGATTCCGCGGCACAGGCTCCGCGAAGCGACGGACCGTCGAACGAGTCAAAGCCTGAGCCCCGGCCGAGAGCCGTGGCGCACCCGAAGTCCTTCTGGAACGGCCCCGGCATCGAGCCGTGGGCGAAGTACGTCGCTCCCTAGCCCCTTTCCGCCGCCCCGGCGCCGTGCGCGCCGCGCACGGCGCCGGGGGGCGCGTCACAGTCGACCTGGAGGGCCGTTCGCGCCGGAGGCGTTCGCCTGGTGATCCGCGGCCGCCGGTGCGGAGTGGACAGGCCCCCGGCCCGGGTCGCGGCGGGGTAGCGTTCCCCCTGTGAACGATCAAGACAGGCCGTCCCTGGCGGACATCCCCCACGACGTCCCGACGTCCGCCCGCGCCTATGGCTGGCTGCTCGGCGGCAAGGACAACTACGAGGTCGACCGGCAGTTCATCCGGGGGCAGCTCGAGCACCACCCCGCCGGGCTCGACATCACCCGGCAGAACCGCCTGTTCCTGTACCGCGCCGTCCGGTACCTGGCCGCCGAGGCGGGGATCCGCCAGTTCATCGACATGGGCTGCGGGCTGCCCACCGACGCGAACGTGCACCAGGTCGCCCGCGAGTTCGCGCCCGACTCGCGGGTCGTGTACGTGGACATCGACCCGATCGTCCTCGCGCACGGCAGGGCGCTGCTGGCCGGCGACTCCTCGACCACGGTCATCCAGGGCGACATGCGCGACCAGGACGCCATCCTGGAGGATGCCGAGGTCAAGCGGCTGATCGACTTCGACGAGCCGGTCGCGGCCCTGTTCCTGTCGGTCGGCCACCACCTGCCCGACGCCGACGACCCCCGCCGCGTCCTGAACACGATCATGGACCGGGCCGCGCCGGGCAGCCACCTCACCTTCTCCCAGGTCGCCTGCGACGACCCGGTGCGCAGCGCCGAGATGACCGCGCAGGTCACCGGGGCGGGTATCCCGTGGCAGACGCGGACGCCCGCCGAGATCGACGCGCTGCTGTCGGAGTTCGACCCCGTCGAGCCGGGCCTCGGCAACCTGGTCGACTGGCGCCCGCTGGACGTGCAGCCGCCGCTCGCCCCCGTCCCGCCCGAGCTGGAGCAGTACGAGGGCGCCTCCAAGCTGGACCGCGGCATCTACGAGTACGGCGGAGTCCTCCGCAAGCGCTAGAGCGACCGCCTCGAAGGCCGCCGTCCCGGGACCCGGGACGGCGGCCTTCTCCGTGCGAGGCGTTGCCGAAGCGGCAAGAGGACGGGACCAAGGGGACGAGTCATGCTAAGTTGCCACTGAAAATCGTTTTCATTTTCAGGAGCCTCCATGATGTCTGCTCAGCGCGCCCGCGTCCTCGGGGCGGGTGCCGCCCTCACCGCCTCGGCGCTCGGGGCCGCCGCCTGCGGATCGTCCTCCGGCGCCGGGGCCGCGGAGGCGGTCTCGGTCGTGGCCTCGACCAACGTCTACGGGGACATCGCGCGGCAGATCGGTGGTGACGAGGTCAAGGTGACCTCGTTCATCAGCGACCCCGCGCAGGACCCGCACTCCTTCGAGGCGGGCACGCGCACCAGGCTCGCGCTGTCCAAGGCCGGGGTGGTCATCGAGAACGGCGGCGGCTACGACGACTTCATGGACACGCTGCTGAGGGGGTCCGGGTCGAAGGCCCGGGTGCTCAACGCCGTCCAGATCTCCGGGAAGACCGCCCCGGCGGGCGAGGAGCTGAACGAGCACGTCTGGTACGACCTGCCCTCCGTCGCGCTGCTGGCCGACCGGATCTCCGCCGCGCTCGCCGAGGCCGACCCCGAGGACGCGCGGACGTTCTCGTCGAACGCCGCCTCCTTCAAGGCGAGGCTGAAGACACTGGAGGGGAAGGTGGCGGCAGTCAGGGCCGCGCACTCGGGGGACGGCGTGGCGGTCACCGAGCCCGTCCCCGGCCACCTGCTGGCGGCGGCCGGACTGGTCGACCGAACGCCGGAGGAGTTCAGCGAGGCCATCGAGGAGGGGGACGACGTCCCGCCGCGGGCGCTGCGCGACACACTGTCGCTGCTCACCGGCGGGAAGGTGCGGGCGCTCGTCGCGAACGTGCAGACGAGCGGCCCGCAGACCGACAAGGTCCGCGAGGCGGCGGGCGAGGCGGGCGTGCCGGTGGTGCCGGTCACCGAGACCCTCCCGGCCGGCCGGGACTACGTCGCCTGGATGGACGGCACCATCGCCGCGCTCCGGAAGGCGCTGTCGTGATCACCTTGCGCGGCGCGACGCTGTCCTACGGCGAGCGGACGCTGTGGCGCGGGCTGGACCTCGACGTGCGGCCCGGCGAGTTCCTCGCCGTCGTGGGCTCCAACGGGTCGGGGAAGACCAGCCTGCTCAGGGTGCTGCTCGGGCTCCAGCGGCTGTCGTCGGGAACAGTCGCGGTGGACGGGCGCCGCCCCCGGCGGGGCAGCGACACCGTCGGCTACGTCCCGCAGCACAGGGCCGTCCCGCCGCACACCCCGCTGCGCGCCCGCGACCTCGTGCGGCTCGGCATCGACGGCCACCGCTGGGGCCCCTGGCGACCGCGCCGGGACGCGCGCCGCCGGGTCGACGCCGTCCTGGCCGACGTGGGCGCCGCCGCGTTCGCCGACGTCCCGCTCGAACTCCTCTCGGGCGGCGAGCTGCAGCGCGTTCGCGTCGCGCAGGCCCTGGCCACCGGCCCGCGCGTCCTCCTGTGCGACGAGCCGCTGGCCTCCCTGGACGCCGAGCACCAGCGCATCGTCGCCGGGCTGGTGGAGCGGCGCCGCCGCGACCACGGCACCGCGGTCGTGTTCGTCACGCACGAGATCGACCCGATCCTCCCCTTCGCCGACCGGATCCTCGACATGGGCGCCGCCCACGGTGCGCAAACTTCCCTCCAGGAGACGGCATGAGCTGGCAGGAGGCATGGCACGAGATCTTCAACTTCCAGGACTACGGGGCGCTCCTCGGGCTGGTGCGCAACTCGCTCGTCGCGGGGGCCGTGCTCGGGCTGGTCGGCGGGCTCGCCGGGACGTTCGTCGTCATGCGCGACCTCGCGTTCGCCGTGCACGGCATCAGCGAGCTGTCGTTCGCCGGGGCGGCCGCCGCCCTGCTGGCCGGGGCGAGCGTGGCGGGCGGCTCGATCGCGGGGGCCCTGGTGGCCGCCGGGCTGATCGGGGCGCTCGGCGCGAAGGCGCGCGACCGCGGGTCGGCCATCGGCGTGCTGATGCCCTTCGGGCTCGGGCTCGGCGTGCTGTTCCTGTCGCTCTACCAGGGCCGGTCGGCCAACAGGTTCGGGATCCTCACCGGGCAGATCGTCGCGATCGACACGCCGCGGCTGTCGTGGCTGCTGGCGACGTCGGCGGTGGTGCTGGCGTGCCTCGCGGTCATGTGGCGCCCGCTGGCGTTCGCGAGCCTGGACCCGGACGTCGCGGCGGCGCGGGGCGTGCCGGTGCGGGCGCTGTCACCGGCCTTCATGCTGGTGCTCGGCCTGGCGGTGGCCGTGTCCGTGCAGGTCGTGGGCGCGCTGCTGGTGCTCGCGCTGCTCTGCACGCCGGCCGCGGCGGCGGTGCGGGTCACCGCGTCGCCGGTGCTGGCGCCGCTGCTGAGCGCGGCGCTCGCGACGGTGTCGGTGCTGGGCGGGATCCTGCTGTCGATCGGGTCCAGCATCCCGATCAGCCCGTACGTCACCACGGTCTCGTTCCTGCTGTACGGGGCGTGCCGCGCGGTGGGCGCCGTCCGGACCCGGCGGGGGTGGACGGCACGGCGGGGCGCGCGGCTCGGCACCGTCCCAACATGATCTTTTGGCGCCCGCCCGGGATTGCCTCCCGGTCGAGCGCCGCACCGTGCCCCGCGTTCCCGACATTTCGGATCCTGGATCGCCAGGTCGTTGCGATTCGCTTACCCGGGCGTGGGCATCGCCGCGACCTGCACGGGAATCATCTGGACTCTTGCGACGAACGGGGCGATTGGGAGGGGCGCGATGTGGGATTTCGCGGGCCGGGACACCGCTATCGACCTGGGCAGCGCGACCGTGCGGATGCATGTGAAGGGCCGCGGCGTCGTCTGCCGTGAACCGTCGCTGCTCGCCCGGTCCCGGGACACCGGACGCATCCTCGCCCTCGGCGTCCCCGCGCGGGAGATGGCCGGGCGCAACCCCGACGTCACGCTCGTGCGACCCATCCGCGAAGGCGCGCCGACCGAGACCGACGAGGCCGAGTACCTGATGCGGCACCTGGTGCGCCGCCACCACAGGCGCCACTACACCGCGCGCCCGCGCCTGGTCGTCACGGTCCCGAGCGGGCTGACCTCCGTCCACTACCGGGCGCTGCAGTTCTCCGCCTACCAGGCGGGCGCGCGGCGCCTCACGCTCGTGCCGACGCCGATCGCCGCCGCCATCGGGATGGGCATGACCTCCTGCGGGCGGCCCGACATCACGATCATCGCCGACATCGGAGCGGACGTCACCGACGTGGGCGTCATCGCGTTCGGCGGCCTGGTCACCTCGCACACCGCGCACGTCGGCGGGTCGGCGCTGGACCGCGCCATCGCCGCGCTCGTCCGGCAGGAGCACGGCATCGCGCTGTCGCTGGCGGGGGCGGAGGCGGCCAAGCTGGAGGTCGGCGCCGTGCCGCCGCTCGGCCGCCGCCCGGTGCGGCAGACCGTCGCGCACGGGCGCGACATCGCGACGGGCATGCCGCGCGGCGTCGTGCTGACCACCGTGGACGTCGCCCGCGCGATCTCCGGTCCGGTGGCGCGGATCGTGGACGCGATCGGCGCCGGCCTCGCCGGCTGCTCGCCCGAGATCTCCGGCGACCTGCTCGGCGTCGGCATCACGCTCACCGGCGGCTGCGCCCGGCTGCCCGGCCTGGAACGGCTGATCCAGGACCGGACGGGGCTGAGCGCGCGGGTCGGGGACGACACCGGCGACGCGGCCGTGCTCGGCGCCGGCGAGGTGCTGCGGTCCGCCGGGTCCCGGGAGCCGTCCGCCCGCGAGGTCTCACCGCGCCCGCACCTGCTGACGAGCCTGGCGGAGTACTGAACGCGGCCCGCCGCGCGCTGCCGAGGGCACTGCCGTGCCGGTTACACTCCCACTCCCATGAGCGACGCACCCGACCGCGAGGGACCGGGAAGCCCGCGGCTGCAGGAGGTCTCCGACGGGATCTTCGCCTACCTCCAGCCCGACGGCACCTGGTGGATCAACAACACCGGCTTCCTCACGGGCGCGCGGGGGGTGACGAGCGTCGACTCCTGTTCGACCGAGCGCCGCACCCGCGCGTACCTGGAGTCGATCCGGTCGGTCACGGACCGTCCCGTCCGGACGCTGGTCAACACCCACCACCACGGCGACCACACCTTCGGCAACTACCTGTTCTCCGGCGCGACCGTCGTCGGCCACGAGGGCACGCGGGAGGGCGCGCTCAGCTGGGGCATGCCGTTCGACGAGCCGTTCTGGACGAAGGTCGACTGGGGCGGCGTCGAGATCGAGCCGCCGTTCCTCACCTACACCGACGGTGTGACGCTGTGGGTGGACGACCTGCGCTGCGAGGTCCGGCACGTCGGGACGCCCGCGCACACCACCAACGACTCCATCGTGTGGATCCCGGAACGGCGGGTGCTGTTCTGCGGCGACCTGCTGTTCAACGGCGGCACCCCGTTCCTGATGCAGGGCTCCGTCGCGGGCGCGGTCGAGGTCCTGGAGGAGGTCGTCGCGCCGCTGGGCGCCGAGACGATCGTCCCCGGGCACGGACCCGTCGGCGGTCCCGAGCTCATCGATCAGGTGCTCGGCTACGCGCGGTTCGTCCAGGCGACGGCGGCCGAGGCCCTGCCGGCCGGGCTGTCGCCGCTGGAGGCCGCCCGCGAGGCCGACCTCGGCCCGTACGCGGAGCTGACCGACCCCGAGCGCCTCGTGGGCAACCTGTACCGCGCCTACGCCGAACTGGACGGGCACGCGCCCGGTGCGCCGATCGACCTGGCCGCCGCCCTGAACGACATGGTCGCCTTCAACGGGGGCCGCCCGCTCACCTGCCGCGCGTAGCGGCGCGTCAGCGCAGCTCGGCCGCGGTGACCAGGCGGATGTGGGCGCTGGCCCAGGCGCGGGTCATGCCCTGCGGGTCGTCGGCCCCGAGCGCGGCGGTGAGGGCGGCGAGCGTCCCGGCGGAGGTGCGGAGGCCGGCGCGTTCCAGCGTCCCGCCCGCGCGGGCGATGCGCTCCCGCGTCCCGGACGGCAGGCGCAGCAGGCCCCGGTGGGCCGCCTCCGCGCAGGCGGCGAGCGCCTCGTCCAGCGCCCCGGCCAGCGGATCGGGCGGGGCCGCGGGCGGGGCCCCGAGGGCGGCGGTGCCGTCGCCGGGGGCGAGGTCGGGGACGACGAGGCCGCCGTCGGTCAGCACGGCGAACGGGTCGATGACGAGGCCCCCGCGGTCCCTGCGGACGGCGCCCGAGACGAACCGGGGCTCCGCCGCGAGCGCTCCGGCCAGGGCGTCCAGCGCGGCGGGGCGGTGCGGGCTGTAGTCGGCGCAGACGCGCGCCGGGGTGCCCGCCGCGTCGGCGACCACGGCCTCCAGCCGCTGCGCCCCGGGATGGAAGCCGATGTCGCGGACCTCGGCGATCTCGACGACGCGGACCAGCTCCGCCTCCACGCGGGGCCGCACGAGGCGGGGCGGCAGCGCGTCCAGGGCCCGCCCCTCGGCGGCCAGGTCGCGCACGAGCAGCGCGGCGGGCAGGTTCTCCCAGGTGTCGCCGAGCGGGGTGACCGTCGTCCTGGCGATCCGCCCGGCGGCGACCCGGACGACCCGCCCGGCGCTGCGCGAGGCGCTCTCGGACACGATGTTCGCGGCGGCGAGGGACCGCAGCGCCGACCCGAGGACGCGGCGTCCGGCGAGGTCGGCGCCGGTGAGCCGGTCGCCGTCCGGGACGTCCCAGCGCCGTTTCAGCACGAGGACGATGCCGGTGCCGGTGTGCGCGAGGAAGACGTCGGCGGTGCGGGCCGCGGGCGTGCCGCCGACGCGGCAGCCGAGGGCGGCGAGGCGGACGCGGCGCAGCGGCGTGTCCGCGGCCTCCTCCGTGCCGAGCACCTGGGAGCGGGCGGCGCCGCCGCGCACGGCGCGGTGCCGGGCGTGGACCTCGGCGAGAAGCTCCGCGACGCGCGCCGGGTCGTGGTCGGCGCGGCGGTCGTGGTGGGCGGCCAGCTGTTCGGCCAGGTCGCCGAACGCGGCGGCCGGCCAGTGCCGGCCGGCCGCTGCGAGGTCGGCGGCGGTGCGTCCCAGCGCGGTCACGAGGACGGGCCCGGCGTGCGCCGCGCCCTCCAGGAGGACCTGGTCGGCGAGGTCGAGGGCGGCGTCGAGGCCGTCCCCGCCGGCCTCGGCCGAACCGCCGACCTCCAGCCGGACCTCCTCGCCCTCCAGGCCGCGCTCGTCGGCGGCGCGGAACGCCCAGACGGCCAGCACGGTGACCTCGCCGCGCACCGCCGCCACCGCGTCGGTGTGGACGTAGCCGAGCTCGCCCGGCACCAGGAACCGGACCGTGCAGGTCTGCAGCTCGACCCGCGCCACCGGATCCTGCGCGGTGGGACGGCGGATCTTCGCCGAGTACCCGGCGCGGAGGCCGCGGCGCGCGGCGGTGAGGGCGCGCCGCCCGAGGACGCGGGCGAGCGCGGCGTCGTCGAAGGCTCCCGGCGACCAGCCGGCGGTCGGCTCCGGGACCTCGGGGGCCTCCGGCCCGGCGGCGGTCCGCTGGTAGGCCAGCACGAGGCAGATGCGATGGCGGCACGTCCCGGTCGCCCCGCAGGAGCAGCGCGCGGCCTCCAGCCCCGCTCCGGCGGGCAGGGAGGCCGTGGTCCCGTCGGGGAAGGCGCCGTCGATCCCGCCGTCCGGGGAGACGGTGACCTCGGGACCGCCGCCGGCGTCCAGGTCCTTGGCGGCGCGCTTGACCAGCCCGCGGTTGGCGAGGGCGGCGAGCGCGTCCGGGGTCAGCGCGAGCAGGTCGGCGCGGGTCATCGGCCGATCCGTTCCGCGACGAACGCGGCGAGCCGACCCGGCGTCATCGCGCCGACGTGGGCCCCCTCGTCGGCGAGGCGCTGCGCCGTCCTCCGGTCGTAGGAGGGGTTGGCCTCCTCGTCGAGCGCCGCCAGCCCGAGCACGTGGGTGCCCTGCTGGACGAGCCGCCGCACCTCCTCGACGAGCCGGTACTCGTTCCCGCCCTCGAAGAAGTCGGTGATGACCGCGACGATCGACCGGCGGGGGTTCTCCACCAGGCCGGCGCCGTAGGCCACGGCCCGCGCGATGTCGGTACCGCCGCCGAGCTGCACCTTCATCAGCAGCTCGGCGGGGTCGGTCACGTCGGAGGTCAGGTCGACCACGGCGGTGTCGAACGCGACGAGGTGCGTCCTGAGGCCGGGCAGCCCCCACAGGCAAGCGGCGGTGACGGCGGCGTGCACGACGGACCCGAGCATGGAGCCGGACTGGTCGACGAGCAGGATCATCTGCCACTGCTCGACGTGCCGCCTGGTCCGGGACACGAACCTCGGGTTCTCGATGTACAGGCGGCGCTCGTCCGGCCGGTAGTGGGCGAGGTTGGCGCGGACGGTGCCGTGGAAGTCGAAGTTGCGGGAGTTCTTCACGCGGCTGGGCCGCCGCGTGCGGGTGCCGTGGAACGCCTGCCGGACCTCGGTGGCCAGCCGCTCCGTCAACTGCCGGACGACCGCCTCCACGATCTTCCTGGCCAGCGCGAGGACCTCGGGGTTCATCAGGTGCTTGGTCCGCAGGACGGCGCGCAGGAGCGCCTCGTCCGGCTCGATGCGCTCCAGGACGGCCGGGTCGGTGACGATCTCGTGGATCTCGTAGCGTTCGACGGCGTCGCGTTCGAGCCGCTCGATCGTCCCCTTCGGGAAGAGCCGGTGCACGGCGTCGAGCCAGTCGACGGTGGTGAGCTGGGACGGCCCGGTCCCGCCGGTGCGGTCGTCGGACCGGTCGGTCCCGGCGTCGCCGCCCCCGCCGGAGCCGCGCCGCACGCCGCGCCTGCCGAGGTCGGGGTCGCGCCCGTACAGCCAGCCGAGCGCCGCGTCCCGTTCGGCGGCCTCGCCGCCCAGCGCGCCCGTGCACGACTCGGCGGGCGAGCCGAGGACGAGCCGCCAGCGTTCCAGGTCGGGAGGGATCACGATGCCTCCTCGCTGCTCTGTGCGGTGGTCCGGCTCTCCGGATCCGCCGTGAGGCCCGCGGCCGCGAGAGCCCGGTCCACGCGGGCGTCCAGCGCCAGGGCCTCGGCGGTGAGCAGCGGCGCGTCAGGAGCGCGCAGCAGCGCGCGGGCGGAGCCGCGCAGGCCCCGGCGGTCCAGCAGCCCCTGGGCGATGGTCGCGCGCTCGCGGGGCGGGAAGAACTCGAACGCCTGCCGCAGCGCGGGCAGCGCGACGAGGAAGTCGTCCTCGCTCAGCCCGGCGACCAGCTCGTCCAGGACGCCGAGGACGGCGGCGCCCGGGTCGAGCACCTCCTGCCTGGCCAGCGCGAACAGCCCGGCGAGCCAGTCGCCGAACGTCGCGGGGCCCGCCGCTCCGCGCACCGCCCGGGCCGGGTCGCAGGCGTCGCCGAGGGCGCGGGCGAGCCCGAAGGCGGCGCCGCGCAGGTCGGGCGGGGCGCCGCCTTCGGCGGCGACGCGGCGGGCGACGCCGAGCGCCGCCTCCCGGTCGAGGCGCAGCGTGCCGGAGGCGTGCAGCAGCGCGTCGCGGACGGCGGCGAGGGCGCTGAGCCGGCGCAGGTCGGCGGGCGCGGGGCCGCCGCGCACGCCCTCGGCCAGCCACAGGATCCGGTCGGCGCACTCCTCGATGACGGTGCCGAACAGGGGGCTGCCGGCCGTGCCGAGGACGCGGTCGTGCCGCCACAGCCCGAGGACGGATCCGAGCGCGGCGCCGAGCGCGGCGATGTCGGAGGCGCCCGCGATCCCGGCGGAGATCGACTCGGCGATCCGGCCGGACTGGTCCGCGCAGCCGCACAGCGCCGCGTCGAACAGCACGGCGGCGAGGCGCTCCATGTCGGCGCCCGCGGCGCTCATCCGCTCGTCCAGGACGGCCGCCGCGGCGTCGGCCAGCGTCGGCCCATAGGCACCCGCCTCGATGAGCGCGGCGTGGCGGCGCCCGTCGCGGTCGGAGGCGTGCACGGTCCAGCGCTCCTCCAGCACCGGGTCGGCGCCCGTGGCGGGGCCGGACTCGCGGTCCGCGAACGGGATCCGCAGGACGCGCAGGCGGTGCAGGGCCCGGCTGCGCTCCAGCCCGCGCGGGGTCGTCAGCTTCAGCGCGACCGGGCCGTCGCGGTCGAGCCCGAGCCGCGCCAGCTCGGCCGCCGCATGGCCGGCGAGCGGCGGGGCGGGAGTGGCCGGGTGCAGGCGCCCGGCCCGGTCGCCGCTCAGCGCGTCGACCATCTCGGCGACGGCCGGGTGCGCCCCCGGCGCGAGCGCGCCGCGGGAGGTCCACGGGAGCCGCTGGTCGAGGTCGTCGTTCACCAGCGCCGACACCAGGCCGTCGAGCAGGTCGGTGCGGGCCGGCGCGGGGTGGCCGCGCAGGCGGGTGAGGCCGCCGGTGAGGGTGCGGGCGGCGATCAGGTCGGCGGTCGACACGACCTGCCCCCGCTCGCGCAGCCGGGCCACGACCGTCTCCACGAGCGCCCCGGCCGCCGCGTCGGGGCCCTCCTCCCAGAGCCGCTGGTAGTACTCGGGCGACGGCATGCCCGACTGGTAGCCGGTGAACGCGTCGAGGCGCCGGAACGAGTACGGGACGAGGAAGCTGCCGCCGGCGGCGTCGCCGGGCGGCTCGGGCACGCGGGGCCACGCCGTGCCGCCGGACGCGGCGAGCGCTTCGAGGGCCGGTTTGTGGAAGCCGCCGGTCACCACGACGACGGGGCGGTCGCCGGCGTCGGCCTCGGCCGCCCGCACCCACTGCGCCATGTACGACTCGCGGGCGGTGTCGTCCTCCCCGGCCTCCGCCTCGCCCCTCAGGAGCCCGAAGTAGGCGTCGAGCCGCTCCCCCGCCCCCTCGGCGTCGATCTCGAACAGGTGGTCCCAGAGGATGTCGGTGTTGTCGACGGCGAACTCCCGGCACAGCCGCGCGGTCACCTCGGCGTAGCGGCGTTCGGCGTCGGCGTAGCGGTTGCTGCGGCCGGCGAGCGCCGGGTGCCAGGCCGGCAGGTCGATGAACCGCAGCTCCGCCCCGGCGGCGCGGCCCTTGTTCAGCGCGACCCATTCCGGGGAGTAGGCGCAGAACGGCGACCAGGACGCGTGCACGCGCTCGGCGTCCCGGTAGTAGCTGAAGACCGCGACGGGCGGCTCGTGGCCGAGGAGCAGCTCGCCGATCCGGTCCCCGAAGTCGGCGGGCCCCTCCACCAGCACGTACGCGGGCCGCAGCCGCCGGATCGTCTCCCGGACGAGCCGGGCGCAGGCGGGGCTGTGGTGCCGGACGCCGACGAACGTGACGCCCATCAGCCGGGCAGCAGGTGCCGGGCGGCGTGCAGCGCCTTCCACTGCTCCCCGTCGCGGCGGGGCGCCTGCTGCTCCAGGTAGCGGCGCAGCCGGGCCAGGTCCTCGGGGTTGTCCTTGGCGGCGGTGCCGGCGAGGCACTCGACGATGTCGGCGGCTCCGCCCTCCTCGCCGCGCAGGAACCAGCCGCGCACCCCGACCTGGTGGGCGACCGACACCGCCTCGGCGGTGCTCATCACCGCCGACAGCCGGTCCATGGACCGGCCCTCCTCGGTGGTGGCGTCGCGCAGCTCCCGGAACACGGTGACGAGCACTTCGAGGACGTCCCGGCGCGGCGCGACCTCGACGCCGCTGTGCTCCAGCAGCCGTCCCGCCTCCTGCTCGACCAGGTCCAGTTCGGTCGCGAAGTCGGCGATCGGGAACACGGTCTCGAAGTTGAACCGCCGCTTGAGCGCGGCGCTCATCTCGTTGACGCCGCGGTCGCGGGTGTTGGCGGTCGCGATGATGTTGAACCCGTCGCGCGCGAACACCATCGCGTCCGCGCTCTGCCCCCCGTGGGAGGAGGGCGCCCCGCTCCCCGCGGAGGCCGCGCGGGACAGCTCCGGGATCGCCAGGACGCGGTCGGACAGCGGCGACAGCAGCGAGTCCTGCACCTCCAGCGGGCAGCGGGTGATCTCCTCGAACCGGACGACCCTGCCCTCGGCCATCCCGGTGAGCAGCGGCGCCGGGACGAGGGAGCGCGTGGACGGCCCCTCCGACACCAGCAGCGCGTAGTTCCACGAGTACTTGATCTGGTCCTCGGTGGTGGCCGCGCCCCCCTGGATCGTCAGCGTGGAGGTGCCGCTGACCGCGGCCGCGATCAGCTCCGACAGCAGCGACTTCGCCGTCCCGGGCTCGCCGACGAGCATCAGCCCCCGGCTGGTGGCGAGGGTGACCAGGGCCCGGTCGATGAGGGCGGTGTCGCCGACGAACTTGCGGCGGACGCCGAGCGTCTCGTCCCCGACGATGAACCGCCGCGCGGCCGTCAGGCCGAGCGCCCATCCGGGCGGCCTCGGCCCGGGGTCGCTCTCGCGGAGCCTCTCCAGCTCGCCGGCGAACCGGATCTCGGCCGGGGGCCGCTGGTGGCCGGCCGGGGCCCGGCCGGTGGTGTCGCTCACTTCTCGGCCGCCTCGGCGAGGGTGGTCAGGTCGGACAGGATCTCGGACGCCGTGACGGGGTGCAGCTCGCCGAACGTCAGCGAGGTGCCCTTGCCGGGCCAGAAGTCGGTGGGCTCCGTCGCGAGCCAAACGTAATCGAGGACCTGGTGGTCGCCGGTGGCGTCCACGGCGCCGACCGAGATGCCGGGGTCGAGGCCGACGACGACGTAACGGCCGTCGGCGACGCGCCGGGAGATCCACCGCTCGCCGCCGGCGTCCAGCGGGATGCCACGGTCCCAGCCCAGCTTGACCAGGCCGAGGACCTTGCCGAAGGGCACCTTGAGCCCCTCGAACCGCTCCAGCCGGCCGCCGCCGCGCTCCTGCTCGGTCAGCGTGTGGACCGCGCGGGTGAGCTGCGGGAACGGCTGCGTGATCTCGTAGTCGGCGAAGACCTCCGACCACGCCTTCGCCATGTCGCCGAGATCCAGCGGGTGGGCGATGCCGACGCGCGCCGACTCGGGGAGGGCGAACGCGTCGTCGCCGGCGTCGGCGAACGTCCGGTCCTCGGCGATGCGGAACGCGGCGGTCGTGCCGCCGTCCTCCGACAGCCAGACCAGACGGCGGGCGATGTGCCGGACGAGCGGGTGCCGCACGATGTACTCGCCGAACTCGGCGAGCGTCCAGCGGCGCCGCGTCACCATCGCCTGCTCCAGCCTGCGGAGCTGGTCGGCGGCGACGGTGCGGACGTCCTTCTTCAGCCCGGCGAACGCCTTGTGGGCGGCCGGCGCGAGTTCCGGGTCGTCCTTGGCGCCGGGCTTGGGGAGGGACTTGCGCTGCCTGCCGTCCTCGTCGGCGACGAACGGCTTGAGCTGCTCGTCGAACCGGACGAGGAAGCGGCGCGGCCCGTAGTCGAGGGTCATGCCCCCCTCGGCGTCGAGGCCGAGGTCCGGGACGAGCCGGTCCGCGAGCTGGTCGGTGGTCAGGTCGAGCCGTCTCGCGACCTGCCGGATCCTCTCCTGCGCCTCCGCCTGCAGGCCCTTGAACTTCACCTTCTGGGCGATGCCGTGCAGATGCATCAGCGCCACGTCGGTGCCGATCTCGGCGAGCACGTCCAGGCCGTGGACGGCGTTCTTGTGCCCGCCCTCCCCCGGCCACGCCCGGATGACCGGAGTGAGGAGCCGGACGGTGTCGTCGTCGCCGGTGCGGCCGAGCTGCCGCAGGGCCCAGGCGTCCTTGGACGGCTTGCCGGCGTCGAGCCACTGCCGGAACAGCGCCCACCCGAACTCGGCCACCGTGCCCGGTGCGCACGCCTCCGCCAGTTCGTCCATCCCGTACGGGGTCGGGAGGGCGAGCAGCCCGACCAGGTGGCCGACCGCGTCCCGGGAGAGGGCGCGGTCACGGCCCCGCAGCAGCACCTGCGGGAGCGGCGTCGGATCCACCCATGCGCCGATCCTGGGAGGCTGGTCGAGACCCGTCTCCACCGGCGGGGTGGACAGCAGCGTCCGGATCGCCTCGGCGGCCTCCTCGCCATGCGCGTCGCGGGCCGCGGCCACCACGCCGTCGAGGCCGCGCAAGTCCTGCACGTACCGCAGGGCGGTCTCGGCGTGCCGCCAGTCCTTGGGCTTCTCGCCGAGCGCCGCCGGGACGAGCAGGGGCACCGCGCCGAGCCCGTGGCGGCCGAACCACTGGCGGGCCGGGACGAGGAGCGCGCCGCGCCTGACGAGCCCCTCCGCCATGAACATCGCCACGTCGCCGTCCAGGTACGGCATCAGCGGCTCGCAGCAGGTGTCCGGGAACGCCTTGGCCGTGCGGAGCGCCGGGGGCAGGGCGTCGAGTCCGTAGCGGGCCGCGAGCGGCCGCATCCACACGTGAGCCCACCGGACGCCGTAGCCCTTCCAGCGGGGCATGAGGGGACGGATCAGCTCCTGCGGCCCGTACACCATCAGCTGCACGTTGCCGGAGTCGTGGCCCGCGGACTCGTAGGCCTCGACCAGCGCCTCCCAGTCGGGGTCGTCCGGCTTCTCGGTCTTCGGGTCCCAGTTGAGCCACTCCTGCAGCTCGCCGTCCCGCCACGCGAGCCGCGGCTCCGGAACCGTGAGGCCCTTCAGCACGGGGCGCCGCGGGCGCAGCCACGGCGGTTCGGTGAGCACGGCGGGCAGCTCTTCGGGCGCCGCCTCCGCAACGCGGTCGGACCCGGCGGCGACGCGCCGGACGGCGGCGGCGGCGTCCTCCGGAAGGCCGGGCAGCGCCGCGGCGACCAGTTCGGGGTTGGCCTCGACATGGGAGGCGAGCAGGTCGTGGGCGCCCGCGCGGGCGAGCAGCCGCAGCGCCCGCAGCGGGAACCTGCGCGCGGCCTCCCCGAGGGCGGCCCGGACGTGCCTGTGGTCGAGCCGGTCGAGCAGCGCCTGGAAAGCCTCGTCCGTCGGCAGGATCGCGATCGCCTCGAAGATGCGCTTGCGGTCCTCGGACTCCAGGTGGTCGCGGTCCGCCTCGGCGAGAAGGAAGGGCAGGACGCCGGGGCCGATGCCGTCGGCCATGCTGGCGAGCAGGGCCCGGGTCGCCTGGCCGTAGTACAGGCCGCGTGCCGGGTACGGCGCCGCCAGCTGCTCCGGCTTGCCCAGCGCCGGCATCACCGTCCACAGCAGGTCATGGCGGCGCGCCTGCGGGGGCGGGGCCGCGCAGCACTCGTCGACCCAGTCCTCCCGGGTCGGGACGAGGTAGGACACCAGCCAGCCCGCGCACCAGCCGGACCTGTACGCCGCGAGCCGCTCGACCGCGTCGGCGTAGTCGGCCTCGGACGCGACGGCCAGCAGCCCGCGGACGCGCCGCGCTTCCTGCTCCGGGACCCTGAGCGCGTACTCGTCCGCGATGCGGCGGGCGCCGACCGAGGTGCCGCGCCAGCTGCCGCCGCCGCCGCCCTGCCTGACGGCCTGCGTCCGGCTCAGCTCCACCAGCGCGCACGCCGCGAACGCGACCCCGTGCTCACCGACCCATGCGTCGACGTACGCCCGGTACACCTTGTCCTGGTGGTGGCCGCCCACGCCCATCGAGGTGACGGCCGCGACCGCCGCCGCGCCGGACGGATCGGCCCGCCCGTCCAGGTGCCGCCGCGCCGCCTCGGCGAGCTCGGGCTCGCCGGCTCCGTCCTTCAGCAAGGCCTCGACCGCTCCGGCCGTCCCCTCCACGAAGTCGTGGACGTCGCGCGCCGCCGATCCGTTCACCTTGATCTTGGGACCGGGCGCGCCGCCGCGCCGCGCGTGCAGCGAACGCCGCCACGCGTCCGGGACCACCAGGTCGTCCTCGCCGGGGAGCTGATCTTCCATGCCGCCCAACCGTAGAGGAGCGCGCCGACAAATCCGTAGGATCCGGTGAATGATCGACACGGGGGACCGCATCGAGGAATCGGAGACGGCCCGCGGCATGGCCGACTCTCTGCGCAACCCCTGAGGGGGCCGCCCGGTCGCGAGGTTCCGCAGGTGGGACGATGGGGGCCGGACTCGCCGGGGAGGGTGCGCATGGAGATCGGGGACGGGACGCTGGCCGTGGGCGCCGGGCGGCCGGAGGCGGAGAACTTCGCCCCGGCCCTGCCCGGGCCCGTGTTCGCGGCGCACTACCACCTGACCGGGGAGGCGAGCGGGCCCTACACCTACGGGCGCGACTCCAACCCGACCTGGACGCTGCTGGAGCGGGCGATCGGCGAGCTGGAGGGCGGCGCGGAGGCCGTCTCGTTCTCCTCGGGGATGGCGGCGGTCGCGGGCGTCCTCCTGTCGCAGGTCCGGTCCGGCGACGTGGTGGTCCTGCCCGATGACTGCTACCACACGACCCGCGCGTTGAAGGAGCGCCTGGAGTCGTACGGGGCGGTGGTCCGCATGGGGCCGACCGCGGGCGACGCCCAGATCGGGCTGCTGGAGGGGGCGCGGCTGGTCTGGCTCGAAACCCCGTCCAACCCCGACCTGCACGTGTGCGACATCCGGCGGGTGGCCGAGGCCGCGCACCGGGAGGGCGCGCTCGTGGCGGTGGACAACACCCTCGCCACCCCGCTCGGGCAGCGGCCGCTGGACCTCGGGGCCGACTTCTCCGTCGCCAGCGACACCAAGTCGCTGAGCGGGCACGGGGATCTGCTGCTCGGGCACGTCGCGACCCGCGACCCGGAGCTGGCGGAAGCGGTCCGGGTCTGGCGCAGGACCGTGGGAGCGATCCCCGGGCCGATGGAGGCGTGGCTGGCGCACCGGTCGCTCGCCACGCTCCAGCTGAGGCTGGACCGTCAGGCGGCCAACGCGCTGGCCGTGGCCGAGGCGCTGCGGGGGCGTCCGGAGGTGTCCGGGCTCAGGTATCCGGGGCTGCCGGACGACCCGTCCCACGAGGTCGCGGCCCGGCAGATGCGCCGGTTCGGCTGCGTCGTGTCGTTCGCCCTGAGGGACGAGGCGTCCGCCGAGAGGTTCCTCGGCTCGCTGCGGCACGTCATGCAGGCCACCAGTTTCGGCAGCGTGCACAGCTCCGCCGAACGGCGCGCCCGGTGGGGCGGCGACGCCGTGCCACCCGGCTTCGTGCGCTTCTCGGCCGGCGTCGAGGACACCGACGACCTGGTCGCGGACGTCCTGCAGGCGCTGGCGGCGATCGGGTAGCGCGAAAACCGGGTGATCGGCGCGGGCGGCCGGCGCTAGCGTGGCCGCCCATGAGCGACGCGCGGGCACTTCTGGAAAGCGGCGACATCGCCGGCCTGATCCGGCATCTGCGGTTCAACGCCGAGGCGATGGAGCCGGGCGAGGTCGCGCGGCTCATGGAGGGCGCGGCGGCGCTGTCCGGCTTCGACGACATGCGGGAGGCGGCCGCGGCGTTGGCCGTCCGGCAGGAGCCGCAGCAGCTCTACGACTTCGGCTACGCCTGCGTCGAGCGCGGCATCGCCTTCCTGGCGGTCCCGGCGCTGCGGCGCGCGCTGGAGATGATGCCGGACGAACCCGTCCTGCTCATGGAGCTCGTGTCGGCGCTGGAACGCGAGAACCGGCACGCCGAGGCCGTCGCGGCCCTGGAACCGCGCGTGGACGCGCTGGACCCGTGGCCCGCCCGGTACCTGCTGGCCTACAACGCGCTGTTCTCCGGGGACCTCGACCGCGCCGCCCGCGAGGCGGCGCGGCTGCCCGCGCCGGACGAGGACTGGGTCCCGGCCCGCGACCGGCTCGCGCGAATGGTCGCGCGGGCGCGGGCCGCCGGCCCGCTCGACTCCCGCGACCTGCGAGGCTGGCACTTCGCCCTGGGCGGCGGCGTCCTCGCCACGATCTCGCCCTACGGGTTCGACGACGGCATGACGGGGCGCTACGCCTACACCTCCGACAGCTTCGCCCTGTGCCGGCGGACCCTCGACCGGCTGCGGCTGGTCCTGGAAGCGGCGGGGCGGCGTCCCGTGTCGGTCGGCCTGCTGCCCGACCGGTCGAGCAGGATCGTGGGGCTCGCCGCGGCACGGCTGTTCGGGCTGCCCGCCGAACCGTTCGCCCCGGGGCGCCCCGGGGCGCTCGTGGTCGCCTACGACCTGAACGAGACGGACGCCGACGGCCTGCGGGAGCGCACCGAAGGGCAGGTGCTGTTCGAGCACGCGTCCTGCTGGACCGACCCGCCCGTGGTGAGCGCCGACGTCACCGGTTTCCTGCACCAGGTGGCGGTGGCGCCCTGGGGCGAGCGGCTGCGGGTCACGCCCGGCGGCGAGCCGGAGACCATGCCGCCGGACGAGCGCCCCGAACAGGAGCTTGCCGCCGAGATCGTCGCCGCCGCCCCCCTGCCGGACGACGGCGACGACGGCGCGCCGCCGGACCCCGACGAGCGCCTGGCGGGCTTCGTCCGGTCGGTCGCCGGCCACTGGCTCACCGGGCCGAGGGACATGGTGCGCTCCCCCGGCCCCGTGCCGAGCAGCCGCTTCGCCTAGGACGCGGTCAGGCTGGTCAGGTCGGCGAGCAGCTCCGAGACGAGCACCGGGTCGACGCCGGCGAGACCGTTCCCGATCGTGCGGGACGGGTCGCCGGGCGCCGCGCCGATCCAGACCCGCTCGATCTTCTGGACGGGGTGCAGGTCGACGTAGCCCACCGCGATGCCGGGACTCAGGTCGACCACGACGGTGACGCCCGGCGCGAGCGTGCGGGAGATCCAGTGCTCGATGCCGTTGTCCTGCGGGGCGCCGCGCCTCCACGCCGTGCGGGTGAGGCCGAGGAGCCTGCCGGTGGGGACGGTCGGCCCCTCGAAGCGTTCGAGCCTGCCGCCCTCGCCCTCGCCGTCGGCGAGAGCGAGGACGGGACGTCCGAGCTGGGGGAACGGCTGCAGGATCTCGTAGTCGGCGAACACCTGCGACCAGGCGGCCACGGAGTCGCCCAGCAGCACCGGATGGGCGATCCGGACGTCCGCCGCGGCGGCGGGCTCGACGGCCTCGTCGTGGAGGTCGGCGAACGTCCGGTCCTCGGCGAGCCGGAACGCCAGGTCGCCGCTCAGCCAGACGAGCCGGCGGGCGAGATGCCGCATCAGCGGGTGCGCGACGAGGAACGCGCCGAACTCGCCGCGCGTCCACGCGCGGCCCGTGACCATGGCGGACTCCAGCCGGGCCACCTCGGCGGAGGCGACCGCGCGGACGTCCTTCCGCAGCTCCGCGAACCGCCGGTAGGCGGCCGGGGCCAGGTCGGGGTCGTCCTTGGCGCCGGGTTTGGGCAGCGCCTTGCGGCGGGCGCCGCCCTCGTCCGACACCTGCGGCTTGAGCTGCTCGTCGAAGCCGACGACGAAGCGGCGCGGGCCGTAGTCGAGGGTGAGGGCCCCGTCGGCGTCCAGGCCGAAGTCGGGGACGAGCCGGTCGGCGAGCTGCCCGGCCGTCAGGCCGCGCCGCTCCGCGATCTGCGCCAGCCTGCGCTGCGCCTCGCCCCGCAGCCCCTTGTACCGGGACTTCTGCGCGATGCCGTTGAGGTGCGTCAGGGCGAGGTCGGTGCCGATGCCGACCAGCGCTTCGAGCCCCTGGACGGCGCTGCTGTACCCGCCGCTGCGCCCCGGCCACTCCCTGACCAGCGGCGCGAGCCGCCGGACGACCACGTCGTCGCCGAAGCGTCCGAGGGCCGACAGCACGAACCCGCTGCCCTTGGGCATGCGCGCCGCCTGCCATGCCTCGAACTGCGCCCAGACGAGCGCGGTCAGCGACTCCGGCTCGCAGACCTGGGCGGCGCCGTCCACGACGCCGGTCGCGTCGAGCCGGCCGCCCGGGCTCACCGTCAGGGCGAGCAGAAGGGTGCGGGCCGCCTCGCGGGGCAGTTCCCCGCCGTCCCGCAGGACCGGGCGGGGGAGGGCGTCGGCGTCGAGCCACTTCGGCAGGGACGGCGCCCTGACCGGCGGTTCGACGGGCGCGGTGCCGGGCGGCGCCGCGGCGAGGAGCCGGGCGACCGCCTCGGCCGCCTCGTCGCCGTGGACGCGTGCGGCCCCCACGACGTCGCCCTCGATGAGCCGCAGGGCCTTGACCGCGCCCCGGCGCGGCCCGACGCGCTTGCCCAGCGCGTCCGGCACCAGGTACGGGACGGCCGCCAGTCCGTGCCGGTCGAACCACGCGTGCGCGAGCTTCTGAGCCGATGTGAGCCGGTAGAGCCAGTCGGCGACCAGCCGGGCCACCTCGGCGGACAGGAACGGCAGCACGACCGTGCCCGTCCCGTACGGGTTCTGCTTGGCCAGCCGGACCGCCACGTCCCAGGCGGCGGTCTCGAAACGCGCCACGATCGGCTGGAGGGAATGGCCGAAGTCCCAGGTCACGTGCGGCTCCCACCCGGCCAGCAGCGGCCGCGCGAGATGCTCGGGCGCCTGCGCGAGGAACCCCGCCCGCGTGGGCTCGTAACCCATGCGCCCGTCGCGGAACTTCTCGGCGGCCTCCTCCCACTCGCCGTCCTGCCAGGACCCGTAAGGACGGACCGCGGCCCAGCTCTCGCGCTCGCCGGGCGCCCAGACGACCGCGCGGTCGTCCGGCGCGGCCAGCCCGGGGACGATGACCGGGTCGTCGCCGGACGGCAGGGGCGCCGGTTTGCGCGCCCACGGCGGGTCCAGCAGCGCCTTCGGCAGATCCATGGGGGTTCTCTTCCTCAGCTGAGCGTCGCCAGGTCGGCGAGGATCTCGGACACGGTGACCGGGTCGAGGTCGGCGAAGGACCCCGTGGCGCCGCCGCCGAGCCACCTCTGCTCGGGACGGCTCGCCCCACCGCACACCCTCCAGGTCGCCTTGCTCCCCACCTGCGGGTAGTCGGCCGTGATGTCGGACAGCCCGGCGAAGGCGCAGGCGGCGAACGGCAGGCCGTTCTCGGCCAGTTCGGGCGCCGTGCCGGGCAGCGCGAGGACGTCCTCGACATCGGCTCTGGAGGCCTCCACCAGCGCCCGCGCCCTGCCCGCCGCCGCGGCGTCGATCCGCGCCCGCGGCCACGGGCCCGGACGGTCCCGGCGGGGATGGGCGATCCGCCGCCACACGTCCGGCATCTCCCAGATGCTCTCGCCGGCCGCCACCGGCCCCGCAGTCGCCATGAGGTCACACCGTAGGGGAGATCACCGACAGAGCGGATCAGGACTCGGAGCGCATGTCCCGCTCGACGGCGTCGGCGGCCTTGCGGGCGGCGACCAGGACGGGGTCCCAGACGGGCGCGAACGGCGGCGCGTAACCGAGGTCGAGGCCCGTCATCTCCTCGACCGTCATCCCGTTCCACAGCGCGATCGCCAGGCCGTCGACGCGCTTGGCGGCGTTCTCCTCGCCGACGATCTGCGCGCCGAGCAGCCGCCCGGAGCGGCGCTCGGCGATCAGCTTGGTGGTCATCGCGGCGGCGCCCGGGATGTAGCCGGCCCGGGTGGTGGACTCGACGGCCGCGCTCAGCGTCTCGAACCCGGCCGCGGCGGCCTCGGCCTCGTTCAGCCCGGTCCGCGCGACCTCCACCCGGCAGATCTTGGAGACGGCCGTGCCGACCACGCCGGGGAAGGTGGCGTAGCCGCCGCCGATGTTGATCCCGGCGACGCGGCCCTGCTTGTTGGCGTGCGTGCCGAGCGCGATCGCGACCGGCGCGCCCGACACCAGGTGGCGGGTCTCGACGCAGTCGCCCGCCGCCCACACCCGCTCGGCGCGGGTGCGCATCCGCCGGTCGGTGACGATCCCGCCGGTCGGGCCGGTCTCGATCCCGGCGCCCTCGGCCAGCCCGGAGGCCGGCCGCACGCCGAGCCCGAGGACGACCAGGTCGGCGGGCAGCGTGTGGTTCCGCGTCCGGACCGCGGTGACGTGCCCGTCCGGGGAGGTGTCGAAGCCCTCGACCGGCTCCCCCAGGTACAGCCGCACGCCGATGCCGCGCATCGCGTCCGCGACGATCGCGCCCATGTCCGGGTCGAGGGTGCGCATCGGCTGGTCGGCGAAGTCGACGAGCGAGACCTCCAGGCCGCGCATCACCATCGCCTCGGCCATCTCCAGGCCGATGTAGCCGCCGCCGACCACGACGGCGCGGCGCGGACTCCCCTCCTCGACGGCGCGGCGGATCGCCACGCCGTCGTCGAGGATCTGCACGCCGTGCACGCCCTTCGCGTCCACGCCGGGCAGGTCCGGGCGCGCGGGAACGGCGCCGGTCGCGATCACGAGCTGGTCGTAGGGCTCCCAGCGCTCGCCGCCCCCGTCGAGGGAGCGGATCCGCACCCGGCCGCCGCCCGGGTCGATCTCCACGGCCTCGGTGCGCAGCCGCAGGTCGATGCCGCGCTCGCGGAACTGCGCGGGCGTGCGGGCGACGAGCGCGTCCAGTTCCTCCACCACGCCGCCGACGAAGTAGGGGATGCCGCACGCCGAGTAGGACGCGTGGTGCCCGCGCTCCACGGCGACGATCTCCAGCTCGTCCGGGCCGCGCAGCCTGCGGGCCTGGGACGCGGCGCTCATCCCCGCGGCGTCGCCCCCGACGACGAGCAGGCGTTCACGTGCGGCCATCCCGGTTCCTCCCGACTTACCCGTTCCATCCGAAAGATCAGCTCACCCCAGACCGTAGACCCGGCGGGCGTTGCCGGACGCGACCAGCCCCGCGACCCGCTCGGCGTCGCGGGCCGTCCAGGCGCCGTCCTCCACGCCGCCGGCCAGGAACCCGGCGAGCCCGCGCCGGAACAGCAGCGCCCCGAGGTGGTAGAGCTCGGCCAGCCCGAAGGCGTCCGAGGAGTGGAGCACCTTCCCGAAAGGCGCCAGCTCCAGCAGCTCGGCGATGAGCACGGGCGAGCGGTGCCCGAGGTTGTGGGTCGCCAGGCCCGCGTCGACGTACACGTTCGGCAGCACCTGCGCCAGGTACCCGGCGTGCCGGTGGAACGGGTAGTTGTGCAGCAGCATCGCGGGGACGGGGTCCATGGCGCGCAGCAGCTCGACGAGCAGCAGCGGGTCACCGCGGCGCAGGTCGGCGTCCGCGTCCCCGTAGCCGACGTGGAACTGGACGGGCAGCCCGGCGTCCACCGCGCACCAGACGAGGAACCGGTGCAGGACCTCGTCGCACACGCGCGGCGGGGCGCCGGTGCCCTCCGCCGCGAGCATCAGCCGCCCGGCCGCGCCGGCGACCTCCGCCTCCGACGGCCGCGCGCCCGACAGCTCCAGCCCGGCCCGGTAGGCGGCGATCGACTTGGCCCCCACGGCGTCCGCGGCCTGGAGCCGGGACCGCACCTCGCCGGCGAACCGCCCCGCCTCGACGCCGTCCGCCGCCACCCGCTCCGCGACGGACTCCAGCCGGACGATCTGGTGCGCCTGCGCCCCGGCCAGCCGGCCGAGGCCGGGCGGGTCGAGGATCACCTCCGGTGCGTAGCCGGTGTCGACGCAGAGCGCGTCGAGCCCGGCGGCGGCCAGGAACCGCCGGTTGACCTCGGCGGCGCCCAGCTCGGCCCGGCGCGCCAGGTACTCGTCGGGCTCGGCGTGGGCGCCGAGGTCCAGGACGGGCGGGCACCAGCGCCGCAGCGCGAACCCGACCTGGGTGTCGAACATGCTCACGCCGGGCGGTCCCGCGGTCTCCGCCTCGGTGAGCATCTCCTCGAACGCCGTCCTGCCGAGGTCCTTGCCGAGGACACCGTGGCAGTGGTGGTCGACCAGCCGCAGCGACTCCAGATACTCCAGCACGGCTCTCGCATCCTCCCGGAAACACGACTGCGTTCTCCCTACGATGCCCTTACGGAGCGTGTTCACCTCCGCCGCCGTCCGACCAGGAGCCAGCAACCGTGGAACCCACCTCTCAGACCGCCTTCCAGGGAAACGACGCCGGAGGGCAGGCCCTGGACGGGCGGGAGCGCGCCCGGCTCGGCGCCCGCGCGGCCGAGGCGGCGCGCAGGCTGGCCGGCGAGGGCATCGTGGCGGTCGCGCTGACGTGGGTGGACGTCAGCGGGATCACCCGCACCAAGACCGTCCCGGTGGAGCGGCTGGAGCACGCCGCGGCGTGGGGCGTCGGGATGTCCCCGGTGTTCGACGTGTTCCTGCTGGACGACTCGATCGTGTCCGGGCGCCACATCGGCGGCCCGAGCGGGGACCTTCGGCTGCATCCCGACCTGGACCGGCTCGTCCCGCTGGCCGCGCTGCCGGGCTGGGCGCACGCGCCGGCGCTCCGGTACGGCCAGGACGGATCCGTCCACCCGCTGGACGCGCGGGCCCTGCTGCGCCGCGAGGCGGACCGGCTCGCCGGGCGCGGCTTCGCGGTGCAGGCCGCGTTCGAGATCGAGTGGGCGGTGTCGGACGGCGGCGGCGAGGAGTTCTCCCCCGCCTGCAGGGGCCCCGCGTACGGGATGACGCGGGTCACCGAGCTGGCCGGCTATCTGCGTGACCTTCTGGAGTCGCTCAAGGCCACGGGCGTGACGGTCGTCCAGCTGCACCCGGAGTACGCGGCCGGGCAGTACGAGGTGTCGGTGGCCGCCGAGGACCCGGTCGGCGCGGCCGACACCGCCGTGGTCGTCCGGGAGACGATCCGGGCGGTGACGATCCGGCATGGGATGGCCGCCTCGTTCTCCCCCAAGGTCGAGGCCGAATCGGTCGGCAACGGTGCGCACGCCCACCTCAGCCTGTGGCGGGACGGCACGGCGGACGGCGCGGTGAACGCGATGGCGGGCGGACCCGGACCGTACGGTATGACGGCGGCCGGGGAGGCGTTCGCCGCGGGCATCCTGCGCCGGCTGCCCGCGCTGCTCGCGGTCGGCGCGCCCTCGGTGGCGAGCTACCTGCGGCTGGTCCCGTCGCACTGGTCGGGCGCGTACGCGTGCTGGGGGCTGGAGAACCGGGAGGCCGCGCTGCGGTTCGTGACGGGGGCCGAGGGCGAGCGGGCGACCGCCGCGAACCTGGAGGTCAAGTGCCTGGACGCCGCCGCCAACCCGTACCTGCTGCTGGCGGCGCTGCTCGCGGCCGGGCGGGACGGCCTCGGCGCCGATCTGAGGCTGCCGGAGCCGGTCGAGGTGGACCCGGCGGGCCTGGCGGAGGAGGAGCGCGCCGCGCGGGGCATCGCCCCGCTCCCCGCGTCGCTGGCCGAGTCGGTCGCGGCGTTCGAGGCCGACGCCGTCCTGCGCGAGGCACTCGGCGAGGCCGTCACCGACACGGTGGCGGTGGTGCGGCGCGGGGAGATCGCCCTGCTGGACGGGGCGACGCCGCAGCAGGTGGCCGCCGCCACCCGCTGGCGGCACTAGCGGTGCTTCGGCGCGTCGTCGCGTCCGGCCGCCACGACCGGGCCCGGCTCGAAGCCCTGGACGCGCATCTGCGGCCTCCCGCAGGCGCAGCGGGTATACGTGACCACTCCCTCGGAGGTCAGGTGCCGCGACAGCACCTCGTGGACATCGGACTCAGGCCAGCCACAGCGTGGGCATTCCACCGCGCATCCAGGGACGTCTGTAATGGTTATAGGTAAGATAACAGTTACTGATCGGCTGCGGGACCGGAGGCCCGGGTAATGCGCATCACCGGATACAAGAGCCACGGGGTGGCGGCCGCCGCCGCGCTGGTCAACGCCGTGACGAGCGCCGACGGGGACGACTCCCCGGACGCGCTGCGCCGCGTCCTGCGGGAGAACCAGTTCTTCTGGCAGGAGTTCGAGGACGCCGACGCCGCCGACTTCCGGCGCTGGGGGCGCGTCCTGCGCCCCTTCTTCGAGGCGGGCCGGCCGGAGGAGGCGACGGCGATGCTGAACCGGCTGATGCTGGAGATCCCCATGCACCCGCACCTCGCCGACCACGAGCCGCACGGCCTGCACATGCACTACGCGCCGCCGTCGTCCCGGCTGGTGGAGCGGTTCCGCGCGACCACGCTGATGAACCTCGCCGAGCTGATCGTCGAGCACGGGCTCGGCCGGACGGGCGTCTGCGCCGCCGGCGGCTGCGACCGCGTGTACGCCGACACCTCGCGGGCGGGGCGGCGCCGGTTCTGCTCGGAGGCGTGCGCGAACCGCACGAACGTCGCCGCGTTCCGCGCTCGCCGGCGGGAGTGAGCCGCGCCCCTCGCCACCCTCCGCCGTTTTTGTGATCTTTGTCCATCCCTGTGACCTTTGCCCGCCCGCGGGAATGACAGACCGCATGTCGCTCGTGTTCTTCCGCCGCCGTGCCGGCGAGGGTGATCGCGGCGGCCGCTCGCCGCTGCGCGTGGCGACGGAGGTGCGGTCCACCGCGTACCGCATCGCCCGCCTGACGATCACCGCCACGCTGTCGTTCGTGCTGGCCCTGGCACTGCTGCCGGCCGGCGGGCCGCAGCCGCTGCTGGCGCCGCTGACCGCGCTGCTCGTCGTGCAGTTCTCCGTCTACCAGACGATCAAGGCGAGCGTCCTGCGGGTCGCCGCCGTCACCTCGGGAGTGCTGATCGCGGTGCTGGCCGCGGGGACCATCGGGTTCTCCTGGTGGACGCTCGGCCTGACGATCCTCGCGGCCCTGGTCATCGGGCACGTGCTGCGCCTCGGCGAGCACGTGCTGGAGGCGCCGATCTCCGCGATGCTGATCTTCGCGCTGGGATCGGCGAGCGAGGCGGGCGCCGCCGACCGCGTCCTGGAGACGCTGATCGGCGCCGCCACCGGGCTGGCGGCGACGCTGCTGGTGCCGACGGTGCGGGTGCGGCCCGCGGAGGAGGCCGTCCAGGACGTCGCCGAGAAGCTGCGGAAGCTGATCGCCGACATCGCCGACGGGCTGCGCGGCGAGCGCACCGAGGGCGAGGCGGCCCGCTGGCAGGCCGAGGCCGAACGGCTCGCCCGCGACCTCGGCCGCACCGACCGGGATCTCGGCGCCGCCGAGGAGAGCGTCCGGCTCAACCCGCGGACGCGGGCGCGGCGGCTCATCGACGCGGGCGTCGCGCTGCGCAACGCCATGGAGACGATGGAGCACTTCACGCTGTCGCTGCGCGGGCTGACCCGCTCCCTGGCCGACGACGAGCGGCTCGGCGACCGGGGCCGGCTGCTGACCGACGACGAGCTGCGCCGCGAGCTCGGCGACGCGCTGGCCGGGATCGCCGCCGGCGTCGCCTCCTACGGCCGGCTGGCCCGCTCGGACCTGACCCGCGACGCGCGGCCGTTCCTCGCCGAGCACGAGCTGGAGGTGCGGGTGGACGTGGCCCGCGAACGCCGCGCCCGGCTCACCCGGCGGCTGCACGAGCGGGCCGCGGCCGGCGACCTGTGGCCGCTGTACGGGGAGGTGTCCATGGACATCGACCGGCTCATCGAGAACCTGCGCGTCGAGCACCGGACCCGCGCCCGCGAGCACTGGCGGCGGCACCGCGGCGCCTCGCGGCACCTGCCCGCGCGGCCCGTCCAGGTCGTCCAGCAGGCCGGGCAGCAGCTGCGCCGCGCGGCCGGGTCCGCGGTCGCCGCGGCGGAGCGCGGCGCGCGCGAGACCGAGGCGCGCTACAACCGGCCCGAGCAGGGCGAAGACCCGCCCCCGGGGGGATAGGGACGGGCCTTCGCGCGGGGCAGGAGACCCCGGTGGGACGGTCAGCGGAAGGTGGGCTCCAGCACGTCGACGCCGCGGGTGTTGTCGGCGACGTAGACGTACTTGCCGTGCCAGTACGGCTGCCAGGACGCGGCGTCCGCCGGGCGGTAGTAGGCGACCTGCCGCGGGTTCGTCGGATCCCTGACGTCCAGGAACCGGGTGCCCTGCGAGTAGAACGACTGGGCGATCACGCCGTCGCGCACGTCGAAGTAGTGCGCCGAGCAGTCCGTGCTCCCGGGGTCGCTGCCCTCCTTGCCCGCCACGCCCCACGTCGCGACGGTGTTCAGGCGGAACTTGTGCTCCGGCGTGGACCGCCAGCCCTCACCGCCGTACGAGCCCTTCAGCGACGCGATGACGAGGAGGCCGTCGTTGGCGCAGCCGTCGTTGAACGTCTCCTCGGTGACGTACAGCAGCTTCCCGTCGCCCCACCTGCGCGGGTCGGCGGCCTGGTTCCGGGTCCGCCCGACCGCCCGGTAGCTGTTGTGCATGAAGGTGGAGTTGGTGGTGGCCTCGTCCAGTCCGCCGCCCGCGTACGGGACGGGGTCGACCGCGGTGGCCTTGCGCCACTTCTTCGCCACCGGGTCGTAGTGGCGGCCGGTGGTGTGGTAGCCGCGCACGCCGCCGCGCCCGGACGCCCAGGCGACCCCGTCGGAGTCGACCTGGATGTCGTGGGTGTAGTCGGTCTTGCCGTCGTTGCGGCCCGTGTCGATGGGGTCCTTGTGGACCTTCGGCTTGCCCGGGTTGCGGACGTCGGTGACCCAGACAGGGCGCCCGCCCCAGTCGGCGGGCATCCAGCTGGCCTTCGCGGGGCCGCCGGTCCACAGGTACCTGCAGTCGTTCACGCAGGTCGTCGTGTGGCCCGCGGGCACCGTCACGTAGGTGATCTGGCGCAGGCTCTCCGGCTTGGAGGCGTCCACGACGTAGATGCCCGACTCGCCGGTGGCGGTGTTGCCGCCGAACGCGCGCGGGTCCCGGGACAGGTAGATGATCTTGCGCTCGGGATCGAAGTCGGTGTCCTCGGTCTCCCACATGCCGGGCATGTTCAGCTGCCCGACCAGCTTGGGGACGCGGGGGTCGGCGCTGACGTCGTAGGCCTTCAGCCCGAACTCGCCGGTCGCGTACATGATCGTCCGCTTGTGCCGGCCCCGGCCGTAGTCCATGAACATCAGGGAGATGGCGCCCTTGGCGTCGGAGACGCCGCCGACGCGCCGCACGCCCTTCACCGCCTCGGACTTCGTGCTCGCGGGGGCAGCCCGGTGGTAGTGCCCGGCGTGGCCGCCGGCGCCCTCGCCCGCGGTGGCGGCGGCCTGCGTGGTCTGGGTCTTCTCCGGCTCGGGCGGGCAGGCCCAGGCGCTGCCGGCCGTCAGCGCCACTGACGCCGCGACCGCGACGCCGCCCTGCAGCAGGCGTCGGGAGGGAAAGGACGTGCGGGGGAGCATCGCGCCTCCACGGAACGGATCTTCGCAAGCGCCAGTGTGACCGGCACCGCGCACTTGATCAACGGGTCGGTGGGTCACGAAATGGACTCAGCACCGTAAGGACTGGTGAGACCTGACACGGTGGTCTACCCTCCCCTGGGGTCGCCCAGCTCCCGGGAGAGGCCAGTGAAGAGCTCAGCCCGCACCGCCGCCCTGGTCGCCGGCGCCGTGGTGGTGCTGGTGGCGCCGGTCGCGGCCCTGAAGGCGTGGAGCGAGCCCGCCGACCCGCGGATCTCGGTCGGCGCCGCGGCCCCCGCGACGCTGCTGCCCGGCGACGTCCGCGACTCCACCGGCCGGATGATCGCGAACGCGGTGTGGACGGGCCTGGTCTCCTACGACCCGAGGACCGGCGCGCCCGCGAACGCCGCCGCCGAGTCGGTCACCAGCCCGGACCGGGGCGTCTGGACGGTCCGGCTCCGTCCAGGTGCGACCTTCCAGGACGGCTCGCCCGTCACGTCCCGCTCGTTCACCGGCGCCTGGGCGGCCGTGCTGCGCGAGCGCTGGGCCGGGTCCCGGCTGTTCACCGAGGTCGCCCGCGTCAAGGGCGCCCGCGCGGGCGAGGATGGGGTGCCGGGCCTGAAGGTGAAGGACGACCGGACCTTCGAGGTGGCGCTGGACCGCCCGCTGAACGGGTTCCCCGCCCTCCTCGGCGACCCGGCGTTCTTCCCGATGCCGGAGAGCGTCCTCGCCTCGCGCGACTGGACGTCCTACGGCCGCGCCCCGGTCGGCAACGGGCCCTTGCAGGTGAGGTCGCGGAGCGCGCGGGAGATCGTCCTGCGCCGCCGCTCGGGCGAGGGCCGGTCCGTGGTCGTCAGGGCGATGCCGGACGCGAAGCGCCAGTACGCCGCGGCCGGCGCCGGCGACCTGGACGTCGCCACGCTGGTGCCGCCGGACCGGCACGAGTCGATGGAGGCCGACTTCGGCGACCGGCACCTCGCCGTGCCCGGCCGCGACGTCACCTACCTGGCGTTCCCGGCCCGCGTGGAGCGGCTGTCGTCCCCGACCGTCCGGACGGCGCTGTCGATGGCGATCGACCGGTCCGCCGTCACCGAGGGGCCGCTCGGCCACCAGTACTCCCCCGCCGACTCGCTCGTGGCGCCGGGCATCCGCCCCGGTCGCCGCGAGGGGCAGTGCCGGCTGTGCGTCCACGACTCCAGGGCGGCGGCCGCCGCGCTGGCCGACGCGGGCGGGCTGGAGGGCCCGCTGAACCTCTGGTACGAGGCGGGCCGGGGCGACGACGCGTGGGTGAAGGCCGTCGCGGACCAGCTCGGCCGGGAACTGAAGCTCGACGCCCGCCCGCATCCCGTCGCCGGCCTGCGCGAGGCCGTGGACTCCCAGCAGGTGGACGGCCCCTTCGTCGTCCACACCACCGCCGCCTACCCCGCGCCCGTCGCCGCGCTGGCGCCGCTCCTGGACGCCGGAACCGGTCTGGCCGACGAGTACGCGACCGGCCTGCTCGCCGAGGCCGAGCACGCGGCCACCCCGGACGAGGGCGTGATCCCCGCGCGCCTCGCCGAGAGCGCCCTGCTGCGCGACATGCCCGCGATGCCGCTGTGGTCGCGCCACGACCACCTCGTCTGGTCCGAGCGCGCCCGCGGCGTCACCGCCGACGCCTTCGCGGGCCTGCGCCTCGACCGGCTGACCGCCGGGGACTGACGCGTAACCTGACGATCATGACGAACGTGCTGATGCTCTGCGGGAGCCTGCGCAAGGGGTCCACGAACGAGGCGGCGCTGCGCACCGCGCGGGCCGTGGCGCCGGACGGGCTGGACGCGACGCTCTACGCCGGCATGGGCGATCTGCCGCACTTCAACCCCGACGACGACCGCGAGCCGCTGGACCCGGCCGTCGCGGGCCTGCGCGCGGCGATCGGCGCCGCGGACGCCCTGCTGATCTGCACCCCGGAGTACGCGGGCGCGCTGCCCGGCTCCTTCAAGAACCTGCTCGACTGGACGATCGGCGGCGGCGAGATCTACGAGAAGCCCGTCGCCTGGCTGAATGTGGCGTCCCCCTCCGCGCCCACGGGCGGCGGCGACGCGCACGCCTCGCTGCGCAAGGTGCTCGGCTACGCGGGCACCGAGATCGTCGAGGCCGCGTGCGCGCGGGTCCCGGTGACCCGGCCGGACGTGGGCGAGGACGGCCTGGTCCGCGCCGCGGAACCGCGCGCACGGATCGCCGGGGCGGTGGAGGCGCTGCACGCCGCACTCCGCCCTTGATTTAGTAGACCAGTCTACCTAGTATCGCCTCATGACACCTCGGGGCGAAACGCGCGAGCGCGTGCTGCGGACGGCGGCGGAGCTGTTCCAGCGGCAGGGCTACCACGGCACCGGGCTCAACCAGGTCCTCGCGGAGAGCGGGGCCCCGAAGGGCTCGCTGTACTTCCATTTCCCCGACGGCAAGGAGCAGCTCGCGTCGGAGTCGGTCGCGCTGTCCGGCCGCGCGGTGGGCGAGGCGCTCGCGGGGGCCCTCGTCGCCGCGCCGGACGGCCGGGCGGGGCTGGCGGCCCTCGGCGACCACTTCGCGCGCGCCCTGCTGGAGTCGGGCTTCGGCAAGGGCTGCCCGGTCGCGACGGTGGCGCTGGAGACGGCCGCCGAGAGCGAGACCATCCGCGCCGCCTGCGACGGCACCTACACCGAGTGGCAGGACGGCATCGCGATGGCCCTGCGCGGGTGGGGCGTGCCGGACGAGCGCGCCGATCCGCTGGCCGCGCTCGTCCTGTCGTCGGTCCAGGGCGCCGTCATGCTGGCCCGCGTCCGGCGGGACGTGTCCGTCATCCACGAGGTCACCCGCCAGCTCGGCGACCTGATCTGAAGGAGTGTCCATGCGCGTTCACCATCTCGACTGCGCTCCCATGCGGGAGATCGAGCCGGCCGACGGGCCGGAGAGCCCGCTGCGCCCCGCGCGGGCCGCGGGCCACGTGCTGCTGGTGGAGACCGACTCGGCCGGGCTCGTGCTCGTGGACGCCGGGATCGGGCTCGGCGACATCGAGCGCCCCTCCGAACGGCTGCTGGACGACTGGGTGGAGATGGCGGGGCCGACGCTCGACCCGTCCGCGACGGCCGTCCGGCAGGTCGAGGGGCTCGGGTACGCGGCGGCCGACGTCCGGCACGTCGTCCCCACGCACCTGCACCGCGACCACGCGGGCGGGCTGAGCGACTTCCCGGACGCGGCGGTGCACCTGTTCGAGGCGGAGCTGGCCGACGGCGGCAAGACCCCGGCGCAGCTCGCCCACGGCCCGAAGTGGGTCGCCTACGCGGACGCCGAAGGCGACACCTGGCACGGCTTCGAGGGCGTCCGGTCGCTGGCGGGCGTGTCCGAGGACGTCCTGCTGGTACCGCTCGGCGGCCACACGCCGGGGCACGCGGGCGTGGCGGTCCGCGACGGCGCCCGCTGGCTGCTGCACGCGGGAGACGCGTACATGTACCACGGGGAGGTCGACCGCCCCGAGCCGGTCACGCATCCGCTGATGGAGCTCGTCCAGATGAGCGGCGAGGTGGACCGGGAGCTGCGGCTGGCGAACGTGGCGCGCCTGCGCGAGCTGGCGCGCGGCGGCGAGGTCGAGGTCTTCTGCGCCCACGACCCCTGGGAGCTGGCGCGCTACCGCTGAGCAAGGCGGTGGGCGAGGGCGGTGTGGCGGCGGCCGGCGCCGGCGGTGCGGACGGCGGCGGCCAGGGCCCGGCGCGAACCGACGAGCACCACCAGCTTCTTGGCCCGGGTGATGCCGGTGTAGAGCAGGTTGCGGCGCAGCATCATCCACGCGCCGGTGGTGAGCGGGATGACGACGGCCGGGTACTCGCTGCCCTGCGAGCGGTGGATCGTGATCGCGTACGCGTGGGCGATCTCGTCCAGCTCGTCGAAGGCGTAGTCGACGCTCTCGTCCTCGTCGGTCACGACCGTCAGCGACTGCTCTTCCAGGGACACGGACGTGACGACGCCGACGGTGCCGTTGAAGACGCCGGCCTCGCCCTTGTCGTAGTTGTTGCGCAGCTGGGTGACCTTGTCGCCGACGCGGAACACTCGGCCGCCGTAGCGGCGCTCGGGACGGGCGTCGTCGTGCGGGGTCAGCGCCTCCTGGAGGAGCGAGTTCAGCGCGCCCGCCCCGGCGGCGCCCCGGTGCATGGGGGCGAGGACCTGGACGTCGCGGCGCGGGTCGAGGCCGAACCTGCGCGGGATGCGGTTGGCGACGACGTCCACCGTCAGCTCGGCGGCCTCGTCCTGCTCGTCGCAGGGGAACAGGAAGAAGTCGGGGTAGCCGCCGGTGCGGGGATGCTCGCCGGAGTTGACGCGGTGCGCGTTGACCACGATGCCCGACTGCTGCGCCTGCCGGAAGATCCTGGTCAGCCGGACGCGCGGGACGACCTCGGCGCCGAGCAGGTCGGCCAGCACCTCGCCCGCGCCGACGGACGGCAGCTGGTCGACGTCCCCGACGAGCAGCAGGTGCGCGCCGCGCGGGACGGCCTTCACCAGCTTGTTGGCCAGGATCAGGTCGACCATGGAGCACTCGTCGACGACGACCAGGTCGGCGTCCAGGGGGTTGTCCTGGTCGAACTTGGGGTCGCCGCCCGGCTGGAGCTGGAGCAGCCGGTGCACGGTCGCGGCCTCGTGCCCGGTCAGCTCGGCGAGCCGCTTGGCGGCCCGGCCGGTCGGCGCCACCAAGACGATCTTGGCGTGCTTGGCGGCGGCCAGCTCCACCACCGAGCGGACGGTGAAGCTCTTGCCGCAGCCGGGGCCGCCGGTCAGCACGGCCACCTTGGACGTGAGCGCGAGCTTGACGGCGTCCTCCTGCTCGGGGGCGAGCGCCTGGCCGGTGCGCTGCCTGAGCCACGGCAGCGCCCTGTCCCAGTCGACGCCGGCGAACGCCTTCAGCCGGTCGGCGGGGGCGTCGAGCAGCTCCAGCAGCCCGCGGGCCAGGGAGCGTTCGGCCCGGTGGAAGGGGACGAGGTACACCGCCGGGATCGTCGCGGCGTCCTCGCCGTCCCCGGGGATCGGCTCCCGGACGACGCCCTCCTCGCCCGCCAGCTCGTCCAGCGCCGGGACGATCAGCTCCCGCCCGACGCCGAGGATCTTCTCGGCCGCCGTGACGAGGTTGGGCTCGGGCAGGAAGCAGTGCCCGTCGTCGGCCGCCTCCGACAGCGTGTACTGAAGGCCCGCCTTGATCCGCTCGGGGCTGTCGTGCGGGATGCCGACGGCCTGCGCGATGGTGTCGGCGGTCTTGAACCCGATGCCCCACACGTCCGAGGCGAGCTGGTAGGGCCGCTTGCGGACGGTGTCGATCGAGGCGTCCCCGTAATGCTTGTAGATCCGGACGGCGAGTGACGTGGAGACGCCGACGCCCTGCAGGAAGACCATGACCTCCTTGATGGCCTTCTGCTCCTGCCAGGCCTCCCCGATCCGCTTGGTGCGCTTGGGGCCGAGGCCCTGGACCTCGACGAGCCGCTCCGGCTCCTCCTCGATGACGCGCAGGATGTCGGTGCCGAAGTGCCCGACCATCCGGTCGGCCATCACCGGGCCGATGCCCTTGATCATGCCGGAGCCGAGGTAGCGGCGGATGCCCTGGATCGTCGCCGGCAGGACTGTCGTGTAGGAGTCGACCTCGAACTGCTTGCCGTACTTCGGGTGCGAGCGCCACCGCCCGACCAGGCGCAGGCTCTCCCCCACCTGCGCGCCGAGCAGCGCGCCCACGACGGTGAGCAGGTCGGGCCCGCTCTTGGCGGTCGCGACGCGCGCGACGGTGTAGCCGGTGTCCTCGTTGGCGTAGGTGATCCGTTCCAGCACGGCTTCGAGCTCGGCCGGACGGGGGGCGGCACCACCGTCCGCGCGGGGAGGGATCGGGGAGGTCGGCACGCCCACCATGATGGCCGAGAAACAGTGGCGACCCGACCCTGCCGCGACCGCACCGCGGCGAAATCGCCGAGCTAGTCCCGGGCCCGGCGGGGTCCGGCGGCGGCCGACGGCGTCGCGCCCGCCGCGACCTCCAGCACGCCCGTCTCGGTGACCAGCGCGGTCACGAGGCGGGCGGGCGTGACGTCGAACGCGGGGTTGTACGCGCCCACGCGCTCCGGGGCGGTCCGCGCGCCGCCCCAGGCCAGGATCTCCCCGGCGTCGCGCTCCTCGATCGGCACGCCCGCGCCGTCGGGCAGCGCGAGGTCGACCGTGCTCCATGGCGCGGCGACCACCAGCGGGATCCCGGCCTCGCGGCAGGCCAGCGCCACGCCGACCGAGCCGATCTTGTTGGCGGTGTCGCCGTTGGCGGCGATCCGGTCGGCGCCGATGACCGCGACGTCCACCAGTCCCCGCAGGATGGTGCTCGGCGCGGCCCCGTCCGCCTGCACCACGCAGGGGATGCCGGCCTGGTCGAGCTCCCACGCGGTGAGCCGCGCGCCCTGCAGGAGGGGGCGGGTCTCGTCCGCGTAGACGATCTCGACGCGTCCCCGGCCGTGCAGTTCCCGGACGACGCCGAGGGCCGTCCCCCAGCCGGCGGTGGCGAGCGAGCCGGCGTTGCAGTGCGTCAGGACGCGCAGGGGCCGGTCCCCCGTCCGGGCGAGGATCCAGTCGGCGCCGAAGGCCCCGATGGCCCGGTTGCCGCGCACGTCCTCGTCCAGCAGGGCCTGGGCCTCGGCCGCCACCGCGCCCGCGCCCCGCGCGACGAACGGCAGGACCCGGTCCACCCCGGCGGCCAGGTTGACCGCCGTCGGGCGGGCCTTCCGGACGCGGGCGATCGCGGCGTCGCGTCCGGCGCCGTCCCAGCCCTCGCGCGCGGCCTGGCGGACCGCGATGGCCACGCCGAACGCGCCCGCCACGCCCAGCGCGGGGGCGCCCCGCACCACCAGCCGCCGGATCGCGTCCACGAGCGCGTCGACGTCCTGTACCGCGAGGAACTCCACCCGGTGGGGCAGGACGGTCTGGTCCAGCAGCCGCAGGGCGTCGCCCGTCCATTCGATGGTCGGCACATCGGTCGTCATGTCTCCATCATGCACAAAAATGCCGTGAAGCCCGCCCCCATCGGGCTTTCGGCCCTACCGGACTCCGCCGCGTGACCTGCGACAACTTGACAGATGTCGAACTTGTGTTCGAGATTTGTGCGGGAGGTTGCGAGAGGAGGGAAGCGTGCCGGAGGCGGCCCTGCGGGATCTTGCGGCGGCGCTGGAGGACACCGGCCCGGCGGCGCTCCAGGGCGCCGGACCGGCGGTGCCGGTGCTGCCCGCGCTGCGGACCGTGGTCCCCGGCGGCGGGCTGCGTCCCGGCTCGGTCGTCGGGCTGGACGGTCCCGGCGCCGCCTCGCTCGGCCTCGCGCTGGCCGCGGGCGTGTCCCGGCACGGCGGCGAGGACGGCGCCGGCGGCTGGTGTGCAGTCGTCGGCCTCCCCGGCCTCGGCGTGGCCGCCGCGGCGGCCATGGGCGCCGCGCCCGAGCGGCTGCTGCTCGTCGACGAGCCCGGCGACCGCTGGCCGGACGTGGTCGCCGCCCTGGCCGAGGCCGTCGACCTGGTCCTGCTGAGCCCGCCGGAGCGTCCCGGCGCGGCCGCGGTCCGCCGGCTGTCGGCGCTGGCCCGCAAGCACGGCTGCGTCCTCACGCTGACCGGCGCGTTCGCCCGCGACTGGCCCGGCACCCGGCTCCGCCTCCGCCTGGAGGACCCGGTCTGGGAGGGCCTGGCCGAGGGGCACGGCCGGCTCACCGGCCGCCGCGTCCAGGTCGTCGCCGAGGGGCGCGACGCCCCCGGTCCCGGCCGCCGCGCGAGCCTCTGGCTGCCCGCGCCCGACGGAAGCGTCCGGCCGGTGGAGACGGCACGGCCGCCGCTGGAGCTGGTGCCCGGCGCCGTGGCCGCGGGCGCGCCCGTCCACCCGCGGCCGTCCGGGCCCCCGCCGCTCGTGCGGGTGCCGGTCGAGGAGGGGATCGCGTGACCCGGGTCCTCGTGGCGTGGTGCCCGGACTGGCCGGTCACCGCCGTCGGGATCGACGCGGCGACACCGGGCGCCGTGGTCGTGCGGGGGCAGGTGGCGGCCTGCTCGGCGGCGGCGCGCGCCGAGGGGGTGCGGCGCGGGCAGCGGCTCCGCGACGCGCAGCGGCGGTGCCCCGAGCTGGTGGTCCGCGAGCGCGACACCGACGCGGAGGGACGGCGCTTCGAGGCGGTCGCGCAGGCGGTGGCGGAGCTGACGCCGCGCGTGGAGGTGGTGCGGCCGGGGCTGTGCGCGATCCCGGCGCGCGGCCCCGCCCGGTTCTACGGGGGCGAGGACGCGCTGCGCGTCCTGGTGCAGGACACGGTCGTCGAGGCCGGCCACGACTGCGGGTCGGGCGTCGCGGACGGGCTGTTCGCGGCCGAGCTGGCGGCGCGCGCGGGGCAGGGCGGCATCGTGGTGCCGGAGGGCGGCGCGGCGGCGTTCCTCGCGCCCTACCCCCTGTCGGTGCTCGACCGGCCGGAGCTGGCCGACCTGCTGCGGCGGCTCGGCGTCACGACCCTCGGCGACTTCGCGGCGCTGCCGTCCGGGCACGTCGCGGGCCGCTTCGGGACGGAAGGGGCCCTCGCGCACCGGCTGGCGCGGGGCGAGGAGCCGCGCCCGCTCGCACCGGTCCGCGCCGCCGCCGACCTGTCGGTGCGCGGCGGCTTCGACCCGCCCGCCGAGCAGGCGGAGCGGGTCGTGTTCGCGGCGAAGCGGCTCGCGGCCGAGCTGCACGACGGCCTCGCGGCGCGCGGGCTGGCGTGCGTCCGGCTGGAGGTCGCGGTCGGGTTCGCCGACGGGCACGTCCTGCGGCGGCTGTGGCGGCACGACGGGCTGTCGGCGCTGGCCGTCGCCGAGCGGGTGCGGTGGCAGCTGTCGGCCCACCGGCCGGCCGGGCAGGACGGGGACGGCTGGGGCGGCGTGACGTGGGTCGAGCTGGCGCCCGACCAGCTCGTCCCCGACCTCGGACGCCAGGAGGGGCTGTGGGGGCGCACCACCGTCACCGACCGCATCGCGCGGGCGGCCGACCGGATCCAGGCGCTCCTCGGCCACCACGGGATCGCGCGGCCCGTGCTGGTGGGCGGGCGCGGGCCGGGCGAGCGGGTCGTCCGCGTCCCGGTCGGCGACCTGGCCCCCGCCGAGCCGCGGGAGGGGCCGTGGCCCGGGAGCGTGTCCGGGCCCGCGCCGGCGGTCGTCCCGGCGGCGCCGGCTCCCGCCGAGCTGGCCGACGCGTCCGGCGCGGCGGTCGTGGTCTCGGCGCGGTGCGAGGTGTCCGCGCCGCCCGCGACGCTCTGCGTGCGCGGGCGCCCCGCCGCCGTGACCGGCTGGACCGGCCCGTGGCCAGCGGACGAGCGCTGGTGGGACCCGGCCGCCGCGCGCCGCCGCGCCCGGTTCCAGGTCACCACCGACGACGGCGCCGCCTACCTGCTCGCCGTCGAGGGCGGACGCTGGCACGTCGAGGCCGTCTATGACTGAGCGGCCGTCCATGACCGAGCGGCACTTCCGCTGATGGGGTGGCACAATCCGCCGATCCCGTGGCGGGAGTTCGAGGAGCGGCTGTCGTGGCGGCCCGGCGAGCGCGCGCCCGAACCGCCGCCGGAGCCGGCCGGCGCGCCCCGCCGCGCCGGGGCGGAGGTGCCGTGGGCGGAGCTGCACGTCCACTCCTCGTTCAGCTTCCTGGACGGGGCGAGCGACCCCCGCTCGCTGGTCGCCGAGGCGGCGCGGCTCGGCGTGCGGGCGATGGCGGTCACCGACCACGACGGCATGTACGGGGCGGTGCAGTTCGCGCAGGCCGCGCGCGAGGCCGGGATCGGCACGGTGTTCGGCGCGGAGCTGGGCCTCGGCCTGCCCGGGCCGCGGACCGGCGAGCCCGACCCGGCGGGCCGGCACCTGCTGGTCCTCGCCCGGGGCGCCCCCGGGTACGCGCGGCTCTGCTCGGCGATCACGTCCGCGCAGCTCGCGGGCGGGCGGAAGGGCCGTCCCGTGTACGACGCGCAGGCGCTGGCCGGTGCGCACGGCGGCCACTGGGCCGTCCTCACCGGCTGCCGGAAGGGTCCGGTCCCGGCCGCGCTGGAGGCGGGCGGCCCGGACGCGGCGGAACGGGAGCTGCGCGACCTGGTCGGCGCCTACGGCCGCGAGAACGTGTTCGTCGAGCTGATCGACCACGACCAGCCCGACGACGACCTGCGCAACGACGCCCTCTTCGAGCTGGCGCGCCGGGCCCGGGTGGACGTGGTGGCGTCCAACAACGTGCACTTCGCCGCGCCCGGCGCCGACGCGCGGCTCGCGCAGGCCATGGCCGCCGTCCGGGCCCGGCGCGGCCTGGACGACATGGTCGGCTGGCTTCCGGCGAGCGGCACCGCGCACCTCCGCAGCGGCGCGGAGATGGCGAGGCGGCTGGCCCGGTTCCCCGGAGTCCGCGAGCGGACGGTCGCGCTGGCGGACGAGTGCCGCTTCGACTTCGACGTGGTCGCCCCCCGGCTCCCCGACTGGCCCGTCCCCGGCGGGCACGACGAGGCGAGCTGGCTGCGCCGCCTGGTGAAGGAGGGCGCGCTCCAGCGGTACGGGCCGCCCGAGCGGGAGCGGGTCTCCGGCGCCCACGAGCAGATCGCCCGGGAGCTGGACGTCATCGAGCAGCTCCGCTTCCCCGGCTACTTCCTCATCGTGCACGACATCGTGGAGTTCTGCCGGAGCAAGGGGATCCTGTGCCAGGGGCGGGGGTCGGCGGCCAACTCGGCGGTCTGCTACGCGCTGGGCATCACCGGGGTCGACGCCGTCCGGCACGGCCTGCTGTTCGAGCGGTTCCTGTCGCCCGGACGCGACGGCCCGCCCGACATCGATCTGGACATCGAGCACCGGCGCCGCGAGGAGGCCATCCAGTACGTCTACGACAAGTACGGGCGGGAGCGCACGGCGCAGGTCGCGAACGTCATCAGCTACCGCCCGCGCATGGCCGTCCGGGACGCGGCGCGCGCGCTCGGCTTCTCCCCCGGCCAGCAGGACGCGTGGTCGAAGAGCATCGACCCGCGCGACCCGGTCGGGACGGAGGCCGGCATCCCGGCGCCGGTGAAGGAGCTGGCGGACCGGATGCTGGCGCTCCCCCGCCACCTCGGCATCCACTCCGGCGGCATGGTCATCGCGGACCGGCCCGTCGGGGAGATCTGCCCGATCGAGTGGGCGACGATGCCGGGCCGCAGCGTCCTGCAGTGGGACAAGGACGACTGCGCGGCGGCCGGCCTGGTCAAGTTCGACCTGCTCGGCCTCGGGATGCTCGCGGCGCTGCACGACTGCTTCGACCTGGTGGCCGAGCACCACGGGCGCCGGCACGACCTCCAGTCGATCCCCCCGGACGACCCGGAGGTCTACGACATGCTGTGCGACGCCGACACGGTCGGGGTGTTCCAGGTCGAGTCGCGGGCGCAGATGGCGACGCTGCCCCGCCTGAAGCCCCGCGAGTTCTACGACCTGGTGGTGGAGGTGGCGCTGATCAGGCCGGGGCCGATCCAGGGCGGGTCCGTGCACCCCTACCTGCGGCGGCGCAAGGGACTGGAGCCCGCCGACTGCCCGCACCCGCTGATGGAGCCGGCCCTGTCCCGCACGCTCGGCGTCCCGCTGTTCCAGGAGCAGATGATGCAGCTCGCCGTCGACTGCGCGGGCTTCACCCCGGCCGAGGCCGACCAACTCCGGCAGGCGATGGGCGCCAAGCGCGCCCCCGAGCGCGTCGAGCGGCTGCGGCGGCGGCTGCTCGACGGGATGGCCGAGCGCGGCATCCCGGCCCCCGTCGCGGAGAGCGTGTACGAGAAGATCCTCGGCTTCACCGGGTTCGGGTTCCCCGAGTCGCACGCGCAGAGCTTCGCCCATCTGGTGTACGCGAGCGCCTGGCTGAAGCGCCACCACCCCGCCGCGTTCACCGCGGCCCTGGTGCGCAACCAGCCGATGGGGTTCTACAACCCGCAGAGCCTCCTCGCCGACGCCCGGCGGCACGGTGTCGTGGTCCGGGGCGTGGACATCAACGCCAGCGACGTCCATCCCACTCTGGAGGAGCCCGTCGAGGTCGGCTCCGACCATCCCCACGCGCCCGCCGCGCCGCAGCCGGCGATACGGCTGGGGCTGTCGGGCATCCGCAACCTGGGTGACGGCACCGCCGAGGCCGTCGCGCGGGGACGCCCCTACACGAGCATGGAGGACCTCGCCCGCCGCGTGCCGCTGTCGACCGGCGCCCTGGAGGCGCTCGCCACCGCGGGCGCGTTCGACCGGTTCGGCCTGTCGCGGCGCGAGGCGCTCTGGGCGGCGGGCGCGCTGGCGGGTTCCGGACCGGGGCGGATCGAGGGCGTCACGCCGGGCGCGTCCGCTCCCGCCCTCCCGGCCATGACGCCCATCGAGGAGACCCTCGCCGACCTGTGGGCGACCGGCGTCTCCCACACCCACCCGGTCGCGCACGTCCGGGAGGCGCTGGACGAGCTGGGCGCGCTGCCGTCCGCGCGGCTCGCGGGGACGCCGGGCGAGACCAACGTCGTCGTCGCCGGGCTCGTCACCCACCGGCAGCGCCCGCCGACGGCGGGCGGCATCGTGTTCATGACCCTGGAGGACGAGACCGGCATCATCAACGTGGTGTGCCCGCCGCAGGTGTTCCAGCGGCACCGCGGCCTCGCCGTCGACTCGCAGGCGCTGCTGGTCAGCGGCCGCCTGGAGCGCGTCGACGGGGTCACGAACGTGCGCGCGACCCGGCTGCGCCGCCTTCCGGTCCCCGGCCGCGTCCGGGCCCGGAACTTCCACTGAGACGAGATCGGGCGGCCCGCGCTAGAACCTCACCGCTTCCTCTGTCATCGTATGGAGGCGTTGGGGCCGCGTGCCGCCGTGGGGCGGCCGCCAAGACGTGGCTCCGCGGGGGCGAGAAGGTGAGACTCCATGGACGCGACCTCCCTGGGTGAGCTGCGGCCGGACGACCCCAGCCGGATCGGCCGGTACCGGATCGAGGCCAAGATCGGCGAGGGTGGGATGGGCGCCGTCTACCTCGGCCGCGACGCCGACGGGCGGGCCGTGGCCGTGAAGGTGGTCCGGGCCGAGCTGGCGGGCGACAGGACGTTCCTCGCGCGCTTCCACGACGAGGCCGCCAACGCCCAGCGCGTCGCGTCGTTCTGCACGGCGCAGGTCCTGGAGCACGGCGAGGACCTCGGGCTCGCCTACATGGTGACCGAGTACATCGACGGGCCGTCGCTGCTCCAGCACGTCAGCGCGAACGGGGCGCTGTCGCCGGGGATGCTGCACGGCGTCGCGGTCGGCGTGGCCGCCGCGCTCGTCGCCATCCACAGCGCGGGCCTGGTGCACCGCGACCTGAAGCCGAGCAACGTGCTGCTGTCCATCTCCGGTCCGCGCGTGATCGACTTCGGGATCGCCCGCGCGCTGGACATGGCCTCCTCCCACACCCGGACCGGGCAGGTCGTCGGCACGCCCGGCTGGATCGCGCCCGAGCAGATCACCACGCAGCAGGTCACCCCGGCCGTGGACGTCTTCGCCTGGGGCTGCCTGGTGGCGTTCGCCGCCAGCGGGCGCAACCCGTTCGGGCAGGGCTCCTTCCAGATCATGGCGGCCCGCGCCGTGCACGCCGACCCCGAGATCGGCGATCTGCCGCCGTCGCTGGCCGGGCTCGTCCAGGCGTCGCTGCGCAAGGACCCCGCGCAGCGGCCGAGCGCCCGGGACCTGCTCCTGGCGCTGGTCGGCGGATCCGGCGAGGCCGCCGTGACGACCGAACTGGGCGAGATGTGGACCTCTCCGCCCGCGGGGACCCCGGTGGTTCCGCCCGCCGCCGGCCCGTCGGCCACGTCCCAGGACGTCCCGGTCCCGGTCCCGCAGCCCCGGACCGAAACCCGGACCGAGCCCCGGACCGAACCCCGGACCGAGCCCGTGCACGAGCGCCGCACCGACCCGCCCACCGCGCGGGAGTTCCCGGCGCCTCCGGCCCGGGGCCGAAGCCGGGGGACGTCGCGGCGCGGCGTGTTCGCCGCGTCGGCCGCGGCGGGGCTGCTGGTCGCGGGGATCGTGGCGGGCGCCGTCTACTTCACCGGCCGGGAGTCCGGCGGCGCGCGGAACGCGGCGGCGGGCTCGGCGGCGTTCCCGACCGCGCCGATGTTCGTGCGGATCGACACCGCGGCCGGGTGGCCGAGGTCGTGCCACGCCGACATCGGCGTCTACCGGCCCGGCGACGCGTCCGCGAGGACGCTGGTGGGCGGGCCGACCTGCGACGTCCTCCCCGAGAGGTCACCGGACGGCAAGCGCGTGGCGTTCACCAGGGTGGGCGACAGGAGCGCCGAGGCCTGGGTGATGAACGCCGACGGGTCCGGCGCCCGGAAGGTGACCGGCATCGTGCGCGGCACCCGCGTGACGTGGTCGCCCGACGGCACCCGCCTGGCCTACATGGGCGAGAGGGACGGCGTCCGGCAGATCTTCGCCGTCGCCGTCGGAGGCGGCCCGGCCACCCAGCTGACCACGGACGGCTCGCTCAAGGACGACCCGATGTGGTCGTCCACGGGCCGGCTCGTGTTCTGGAGCAGGCGCGACGCCGACGTGGAGCAGGTCTACACCATGGACGCGGACCGGCCGGGCGGCGCCTGGACGCGGCTGAGCAAGGACGGCGTGCGCGCGGTCGACCCGGAATGGTCCCCCGACGGCTCCAAGGTCGCCTTCGTGCGGGGCCCGGCCACCGAAAGCGACATCTGGATCATGAACGCCGACGGGTCCGGCGCGCACGCGCTGACGTCCGGGGCCGCGCGCGACATGGACCCGGCGTGGTCGGGCGACGGCCGCTGGCTCGCCTACGTGCGCGGGGCGGTCACCGACCCGGTGATCCGCGCCGTCCGCGCGGACGGCACCGGCGACCGAGCCGTCACGCCCGGGGGCAGGGTGCTCGGCCACCCGAACTGGTCGTGACGGCCGCGGTCCCGGCGCTCAGCCGGTGATCATGTCGAGGCGGCGCAGGATGACGCCCTCGCGCAGCGCCCACGGGCAGATCTCCAGCTCCGGCAGCTCGAACAGGTCCATCGCGGCGTCGGCGACGATCGCGCCCGCGAGCAGCTGGGGGGCGCGCCGCTCGGACACGCCGGGCAGCTCGGCGCGCTCGGCGGAGGGCATCGCGGCGAGCTTGTCGGTCCAGTCGGTGAGGGCCTCGCCGGCGAGGACGCGCCGCTGGTAGGGGCCGTCGGCCGTAGGGGCGGCGCCGCCGATCCGGGCGAGCTGCTTGAACGTCTTGGACGTGGCGACCGCGTGGTCGGCCGCCCCGTACCGGGCGAGGTCCCCGACCCGCCGCGCGATCTCCGCGCGGACGTGCCGGCGCACGTTGCGGACCTCCTCGGCGGGCGGCGGGTCGGCGGTGAACCAGTCGCGGGTGAGGCGCCCGGCGCCGAGCGGCAGGGAGAACGCCGCGTCCGGCTCCTCGTCGATGCCCGAGGCGACCTCCAGCGAGCCGCCGCCGATGTCGACCACCAGCAGCCGCCCCGAGGACCAGCCGAACCAGCGCCGGACGGCGAGGAACGTCAGCCGCGCCTCCTCCTCGCCCGACAGCGCCCGGATCTCGATCCGCTTGTCCTCGCGGATGCGCGCCAGCACGTCCTCGCCGTTGGAGGCGTCGCGGACGGCGGAGGTGGCGAACGCGACCAGGTCCTCCACGCCCTTGTCCTCGGCGACCTGCAGCGCCTCGTCGACGAAGTCGCGCAGGATCCTCTCGCCCTCGTCGGAGAGCCGCTCCCCGTCCTCCAGGTGATCGGCGAGCCTCAGGTCCGCCTTGTGGGAGTACGCGGGAAGGGGCCGCGCGCCCTGATGAGCGTCCACCACCAGGAGATGCACCGTGTTCGAACCCACGTCCAGCACACCGAGTCGCATGGCCCGACGCTATCGGACCGAATCGGACCGATCCATGGCGCGGGCAGGCCCCGGCTGCGGCTAGGGTCGGCGGCATGGAGGCGGGTCAGGAGCGGCGGTGGCGCGTACCGCCAGGTCATGTGGTGGTCAAGTGCGCCGCCGCGGCGGCCGTCACGGCGCTGCTCGTGCTGTACTCCCACGACCCCCAGTTCCGGTTCCTGGCGGGCGCGGCGGCGATCGGCCTGAACGTGCTCGCGCTGCGCGACCTGATCGCCCCGGTCCGCCTCGCCGCCGACGGCGCGGGTCTCACCGTCGTGACCGGCTACGCCGGGCGACGCCGCCTGCGCTGGGACGAGGTGGTCTCCATCCGGGTGGACGAGCGGCGCCGGCTCCTGCTGCACACGCGGATCCTGGAGATCGAGACCCCCGACGACCTGTACCTGCTCAGCGCGTTCGACCTGGGCTCGGAAGTCCACGACGCCGCCGACGAGCTGTACCGGCTGCGCGCCCGCACCGACCGGTGACCTAGAGGGCGGGCAGTTCGTCCGGCCTCGGGAACGAGCTCTGGGCGCCGGGGCTGCGGACGGCGGCGGCGCCGGCGCGGGTGGCGTAGCGGGCCGCGTCCCGCAGGGAGTCGCCGCGCGCGAGGCGCAGGCACAGCGCGGCGGTGAAGGCGTCCCCGGCACCCGTGGTGTCGACCGCGTCCGATCGCGGGGAGGGGATGGCGGCCGTGCCCCGGCCGTCGGCGACGACGACGCCGTCGGCGCCGACCGTGACCGCGACCGAGCGGGGCCCCGACCCGGCGAGCGCCGCCGCCATCCGCCCGGGGTCGCCGCCGCCGCCGAGCAGGAAGGCGGCCTCGTGCTCGTTGACGACCAGGGGGTCGCAGAGGGCGAGCAGCCCGTCCGGGACGGGCGCGGACGGCGAGAGGTTCAGCACGACCCGGCGGCCCGCGCGGGCGGCGACGCCGGCGGCGGCCTCCACCGCGGGCAGCGGCACCTCCAGCTGGAACGACACGACCGGGGCGCTCTCGATCAGCGCGCGGGCCGCCTCGACGTCGGCGGGGCCGAGCCTGGCGTTGGCGCCGGGCGAGACGATGATGCTGTTGTCGCCGTCCGGCCCGACCGTGATCAGCGCGACGCCGGTCGGGACGCCCGGCGTGGCCGCCAGGTGCGCGAGGTCGACGCCTTCGGCGGCCAGGGCGTCGCGCAGCAGGGCGCCGTGCCCGTCGTCGCCGACCCGGCCGACGATCGCGGCCCGGCCGCCGAGCCGCGCCGCCGCGACCGCCTGGTTGGCGCCCTTGCCGCCCGGATGCGTGGCCAGGTCGGACCCGAGCACGGTCTCCCCCGGCACGGGCCGCCGCTCCACGCCCACCACGAGGTCGGCGTTGAGCGATCCCACCACGGCGACGTCACACCTGCGCTGTCCCACCGGTAACCGACTACACGCGCGGGGGCGTCCGCGCAACCGCTACCCCGAGCGCAGCTCCGCCAGGTCGACGACCTCGGCGAGATCGTCGACCGACGGGTAGTAGCCGCGGCCGACGGGCACGCCGTCCCGCGTCACCAGCAGAGCCGTGGCCCCCCGCACGCCGGCGAACTCCGCCCACACCCGGTGCGCGCCGGTCAGCCGCACCGCCGTCACCCGCAACCCGCCGGGCCCCGTCCAGGTCCCCCGCTCCTCCCCCATGCACGGAACGTTACGCTCGGATGCGCACAGTCACGATCTTGGGGGGTCCGCCGGCGATTACCGGCCGGAGTGGGCGTTCGTGTTGCCGCGCGGTGGCGGTTGTCCGATCATGACCCGGTGACCGACTTCTCGGACGGCGCCTCCGCCGGTCTCGACACCTCCTCCCCCAACGTGGCGCGGATGTACGACTACTGGCTCGGCGGCAAGGACAACTTCGCCGCCGACCGGGAGGCCGCCGAGCGCGTGGTGAAGATCTCCGAGGGGCGCGTCGTGCGGGGCGTCCGGCTCAACCGCGCCTTCCTCGGCCGCGCGGTGCGGGACGCCGCCGAGGCCGGCCTGCGGCAGTTCCTGGATCTCGGGTCGGGGCTGCCGACGCGGGAGAACGTGCACGAGGCCGCGACGCGGGCCCGCCCGGACGCGCGGGTCGTCCATGTCGACAACGATCCGGTCGTGTGCGCGCACGGCCGCGCGCTGCTCGCCGACGCGGGGGACGTGGGGTTCGCCGAGGCCGACCTGCGCCGGCCTGACGACGTCCTCGGCCATCCGGTCGTCGCCGGCCTGCTCGACTTCTCCGAACCGGTGGCGCTGCTCCTGGTGTCGGTGCTGCATTTCGTGGACGACGCCGAGGACCCGCACGCGCTCGTCGCCCGCTACCGCGACGCGCTGGCGCCCGGCAGCCGGCTGATCCTGTCGCACCTGGCCTCGGACGCCTTCCCCGAGCGGATGGCGGAGGCCGAGCGCGTCTACGAGGGCGCCAGCGCGCGGCTCGGCGCCCGTCCCCGCGCCCGGATCCTGGAGTTCTTCGACGGGTTCGACCTGCTGCACCCGGGGCTCACCGGGCCGCGCGAATGGCTGGACGGGGGCGTCAGAACCGACGGAGAGCGGTTCGCCGGGCTCGTCGGCGTCGGGGAGCTGCGCTAGTCCTGGAGCCGGTTAGTCCGTCTCGAACGTCGCCGGGTCCGGCCCGAAGCGGACGCCCTTGTCCATCTCGCCGAGCGTCTTCATGTCGTCCGGCGTCAACTCGAAGCCGAAGACGTCGATGTTCTCGGCGATCCGGGACGGCGTCGCCGACTTCGGGATGACGACGTTCCCGATCTGCAGGTGCCAGCGGAGCGCGACCTGCGCGGGGGTGCGGCCGTGGGCCTGGGCGATGCGGTCGAGCGCGGGGTCGTCCAGCAGCCCGTGCCCCTGCCCGAGCGGCGCCCACGCCTCGGTGCGGATGCCGTGGTCCCGGTGGAAGGCGCGCATCCCGTCCTGCTGGAAGTACGGGTGCAGCTCGATCTGGTTGACGGCGGGGACGACGCCGGCCTCGTCGATGACGCGCCGCAGCGTCGGCACGGTGAAGTTGGAGACGCCGATCGACCGGACCCGCCCGTCGCGCTTCAGCCGCTCCAGCGCCCGCCAGGTCTCCAGGTACAGCTCGCGGCCCGGCATCGGCCAGTGGATCAGGTACAGGTCGAGGTACTCCAGGCCGAGGCGGCGCAGGCTCGCCTCGTAGGCGCGCATCGTGTCGTCGTAGCCCTGATCGCTGTTCCAGACCTTGCTGGTGACGAAAAGCTCCTCGCGCGGCAGTTCCGACGCGCGCAGCGCGCGGCCCACGCCTTCCTCGTTGCCGTAGGCGCTGGCAGTGTCGATGCTGCGATAGCCGTTCCGCAGGGCGATCGTCACGGCGCCCTCGGCCTCGTCGTTCCCCACCTGGAAGACCCCGAAGCCGAGCTGCGGCATCGCGGTCCCGTCGATGAGATCCACGTTCGGTACGGTCACGGCGTCCCTCCTTCCTCGACTGGTCCGCCGTGCGCTCTCCTGCCCGGAGACGTGCCGTCAAACATGACCGGGCCCGCCGCGCACCCGGCCCGCGCCTGGCGGCCACCGCCCGCTCGGCGCGGCGGCCGCCCGGGCCGGGTTCGCGGCGGACGTTCATCCGGCCGTCACGACGCCCCCTCGAACGTCCAGTCGCCCGAGCCGACCTCGAACACGGCGCGGCCGTCCCGGACGCCGATCCAGGTGGCCTCCTTCGGCGCCTTCGGCCTCGCGGAGCCGCCGAGGAGCGGGTACTCCACACGGGCCCGCGTGCTCGGCGGGACGGTGACGTCCAGGCGGAGCCTCTTGCCCGCGCGGCGCCACGACGACGCGGCGTGACCGCGCGGCGTCTCGTAGGCGGCGGCGGCGCGGGTGACGTCCCCGACGACCGCCGGCCGGACGAGGAGCGTCGCGAACCCGATCGAGTCGTCGGTCTGGCCGAGGCCCGCGAGGCCGGCGTGGAACCACTCGTCGATCGCCCCGAGCATGAAGTGGTTCTGCGAGGCGCCCGAGGTGGGCCCGTCCCAGTTCTCGGTCAGCGAGGTCGCGCCGTGCACGACCTGGTAGCCGTAGCTGGGGTTGCCGGTCTGCGTCGCGACCGCGTGGATGACATCGTCGCGCCCGGCGGCGGACAGCACGTGGAACACCGACGGCAGCGCGATCTCGCCGACCGTCAGGTGGTAGCCCTTGGCCTCGATGCTCCTCACCAGGTGGGCGAGGACGGCGCCCCTCCTGTCCGCCGGGACGACGCCCATGTCGAGGGCGAGGGCGTCGCAGGCCTGGCTGCCGGACCCGTAGGTGTCGCCGGTGGCGTACTTCGCGTTGAACGCCGAGCCGATCTCGCCCGCGAGCGTCCCGTACCGCGCGGCGTCGGCGTCCTTTCCGACGACCTCGGCGATCCGTGCGAGGGCGGTGACGGCGCGGTGGTACCCGAAGGTGGCGGTCACCCCCTTCGGGGTGCTGCCGTCGAAGGTGATCCAGTCGCCGAGGCCGTAGTCGAGCAGGTGCCCCTCCGCCTTCGCGGACAGGTAGTCCACGTAGCGGACCATGTTCGGGTAGTAGGTGCGCAGCGTGGCCTCGTCGCCGTACGCGCGGTACATCTGCCAGGGCGCGAACACGATGACGTTGCCCCAGTTGGGGTCGTCCCTGAACCCGCCGGAGAACACCGTGAACTCGGGCGCGATGTCGGGGACGAGGCCGTCCTCGGTCTGGGCCTCGGCGATGTCGCGGACGAGTTCGCCGTAGTAGGCGGTGACGTCGTAGTTGCGGGCGACGGCGGGGAAGACCAGGTTGGCCTGCTCCAGCCAGCCGAGCTTCTCGCGGTGCGGGCAGTCGGTGAGGACGGAGTACATGTTGCTCTGCACGGCCCGGTCAATGATCTTGTGGATGTCGTTGAGGAGGCCGTGCGAGCTGGTGAACGATCCCGCCCTGGCGTTGTCCGCGCGCAGGACGATCCCGGTGACCGTGCCGTCGTCCGGCTCTCCCGGCAGCCCTTCGAGCTGCAGGTAGCGGAAGCCGTGGTAGCAGAACCGGGGATGCCATGTCTCGGTGCCGTCGCCGGAGAGGGTGTAGGTGTCCCAGATGGGCGAGCCGGTGGTGTGCTGGCTGACGGTCCCGTCGGCGTTGAGGAGCTCACCGGGGCGCATCGTCACCTTCGTCCCGGCCGGGCCGCTTACGCTCAGCTGCGGCCAGCCCGCGAAGTTGGTGCCGAGGTCGACGACGTGGACGCCGTCCCTCGGACTCGTGATCTTCTTGGTGCGCAGGGTCTCGACGGGGACGATCGGCGGCGCCATGCGGGCGGCGAGCCGGGCGGTGGGCGCGGCGACGGGCACCGCGGCCGTCCAGTCCCGCCGGGTGCGGCGCGCGTCGTGGTCCTCGCCGCCGTACCAGTTGGTGAACGTGGTCGCCCCGAGGGCCGTGCGCCAGGACGCGTCGGACGCCACGACCTCGCGCGACCCGTCGGTGTAGGTGATCTCCAGCTGGCCCAGGAACGCGGGTCTGCCGTCCGACCGGGTCAGCTTCTCGTAGCGGCCGGGCGTCGGCGGCACGTGCGCCATGCCGGTGCCCAGCTCCACCTCGACGGTGTTGCCGCCGCGGCGGAGCAGCCTGGTCACGTCGTAGGTGGTGTAGACGATCCGCTCCTTGTACTTGCTGTAGGGCGGTTCGAGGACGGCGTCGCTGACGGGCCGCCCGTTCACGGTGACGTCCAGGACGCCCAGGGCCGTGGCGTAGAGGCGGGCCGTGCGGACGCGCCTGCCGATGGTGAACTCGCGCCTGAAGACGGGCAGGGCCTCCGGCTGGCGGCGCAGCGGCGGGGGCGCCTGCTGTCCCTTCACCTCGGCGGCCGTGTCGAACGCCGCGCCGTCGCCGGAGGTCTGGACGGTGAAGTCCTCCGGGAAGTTGGGGGTCCTGCCGTCGTCTGTCGTCTCGTCGGTGCGCGGGTAGAGCAGGATCCTGTCGAACCTCTGCTCCCTGCCGAGGTCGATCTGGACCCAGATGGGAGCGTCGAGGGCCTGGTCCCGGCGCTCCAGGCTCGTATAGCCGAAGGGCGCGGCGTCGCTGGTGAGGCTGCCGTCCGTGACGGCCCTCGGCTCCCACTGGCCTCCGACGGTGTAGCTCTCCGACGCGGTGACCGGCGCCTTCGCCGCCAGGTTCGGGCCGGACTCCCCGTCCAGCACCTGGACCTCGGCGAGCTGGAGCCGCGACACCTTGTAGGGCCAGCCCTCCTTGAGCGGCAGCCCGAGCCGGGTCACGTTCAGCCGGACGTACCGGGCGGTGCGGGCGGCGAACGCGACCGTCGCGGGCGCGGGCTCCGGGTCGGCCGACCACACCGCGTTCCCGATCCACGCGGCCGTCCAGTCGGCGGGGGCGAGCAGGCCCATCTCGAAGTGGGACGGCTCGCTCCACGCGGACGCGCGGCCCTGCCCGTCCCACACCCGGACCTGCCACGAGGCCCGCTGCCGGGACTTCAGCGCGCGTCCCGCGTACACGGCCGAGACGGCGTCCCCGGCGACCTTGCCGGAGTCCCACAGGTCGGGGCGGGCGAGGCCGGCGTCCGTGCCGGCCACCCGCACCTGGTAGGCGGTCTGGACGGCGTCGCGCGGCCCGGCGGCGAACCGCCAGCCGAGCGTCGGCGCCGTGTCGTCGATGCCGAGCGGGGACGGCAGGTGGTCGACCCGCAGGCCGGTGGGGCGCAGGGTCCGGTGCGGGGCGGCCGCGGGCGCGGCGAGGGCGGGCGCCGCGACCGCGCCGCTCGCCGTGACCGCCGCGGCGGCGACCCCGCCGGCCTGGACGAACCTTCTCCGCGACAACTCGTTCATGCTGGGCTCCTCAGGGGTGGGTGGAGCGGGAGGTGAAGGGGGTGGGAGGTGAAGGGGGTGGGAGGTGAAGGGGGTGGGAGGGGCGGTCATGCGCGCTCGCTCCGCAGCCGGTGCGAGCCGCGCAGACCCTCGATGTACACGTACTCGCCGTCGGAGTGGACGCCCAGTTTCAGATCGGCCGCGGCCCGTGCGCGGGTGCCGTCCCAGACGAGGCGTCCGTCGACCCGCACCTCGATCCGGGCTCCGAACGTCGGCACGCCGGCGCGTCCGACGGTCCGGCCCGGAGCCTTCAGGTGGGCGGAGTAGGCCCCGCCGGCGACCTTCCACGAGGCGTCGACCGCGCCGACCGGCGTGGTGATCCGGCCCTGCGCGAACGTGAGGTCGGCGGGGTGCGGGACGAAGTCGAACGACCGCCCGCCCGTCCCGGTGGGGTTCAGGCCGAGGACGGAGAACGTGAGTGCCGGTGTCGGGCCCGTCGCCCAGGCGTGTGCGAGGCTGACGTAAGAACTGCAGAAGACGCACCCGTCCTGCGGGTTGCGGAACGACTCCCAGAAGGTGCTGCCGGTCCCCTGCGGGTGGTCGAGCATGTAGCCCCACTGGCGGCGGATGATGTCCACACCGGCCTGGTCGGCGGCCTGGCCGCCGGCGGCGAAGTGGGCGTTCACCTCCATCGATCCGGAGAAGACGCCCGGGTTGCCCTTGTTCTCGGGCGCGGTCGAGGTGACCTCGTTCCAGTTGCCCTTGAGGGACGCGCTGATGCGGCGCGCCTGCCTCTGGTCGGCGAGGCCGTACCAGACGGCGAGGGAGTTGTCCGCCTGCGGGTGGACCGCCGAGTCCGGATAGAACGTATAGGCGCCGGCCGCCTCGTCCCAGAAGTTCGCGTTGACGGCGGTGCGGAGCGCGGCGGCCCGCTCGGCGTAGGACGCGGCCAGTGCGTCGTCACCCTGCGCCTTGGCGAGCTGGGAACCGGTGTCGAGGACGCGCCACATCAGCACGTTGGCGATGAGGTTCTCGCCCTTGGCCAGGATCCGGACGGAGTCGGACGTCCCGGTGATGGACACCAGCCCCTTGCCGTCCATCTTCCGGGTGATGAAGTCGACGCCCGTCCGGTACTGGTCCCAGACGCCGGACAGCCAGCGCGTGTCACCGGTGTACCGGTAGTAGTCCCAGCTCGCGGCGAGGGTCCACAGGTGGTAGGTGTCCGAGCCGTACTTGTTCAGCTCGGGCCCGGCATAGGGCAGTTCGCCGGTGTCGCGCTGGTGCCGGTACACGGTGGTGAGCGCGTTGCGGGCGGACTCGGTGTCGGCGAACGCCGCGTAGGCGCTCGGGATCTCGATGCCGAGGTCGCCGGGCCAGACCGTCCGGTCGCGCTTGGCGCCGTCCACGAGGATGGTGTCGCCGACGCCGATGTCGCCGGAGTTGTCCCACAGCGCCGCCGGGGGTTCCCAGACCCGGCCGGCCTTCGGGGAGATCGTGTTGAGCTGGACGGTGTAGGCGCCCGCGTACCAGACGCGGTTGAGCAGCTCGTCGCTCGAATAGAAGTAGTTGGCGTACCTGGACGGGTCCTTCATCGTCGGCGCGGGGGTGTAGTACAGCGACACCTCGTCCAGGTCGACCCGGCCGCCGGAGGCCAGGAAGATCGTCAGGTAGCGGAAGCCGCCGCGGAGCCGCTCGGCGGGCGTGGTGTAGGACGTGGCGCCGTCGACGTCCACGGACAGGGCGCCGTCGCGGCTGCGGGGGCCTCCGGTGGACGCGTCACTCGTCGTGTCCACGTAGGCGGACGACTCGGAGAACGCGACGCCGACCTTCTGCGGGCCGTCCGACCCGGCGAAACGCAGCGTGGTGAGCCCGCTGACCTCCTTGCCGAAGTCGAGCGTGACCGACGATCCGGCGCCGGTCAGGCTGGTCGTCCGGCCCTTCAGGACCTCGTCCGGGCCCGCCACGGTACCGCTGGACCTGAAGACGGACACCGGGTGGAGCGTCCGTGACGAGGGAGAGAAGTTGTACCGCCGCCACGGGGCCGGATCGCGCCCCGGCTCGGCGCGGGCGGTACCGAGCGGGGCGGCTTGGGCGGCGGTCAGGGCGGACAGTCCGAGAGCGACGGCGACTACGCCGCGGCGGCGCCTGGATACGCTGGTGCGCATGGATTCCTCGCGATTCCGGTCTTGAGCGGGACGTGGGATGAGGGGTCCACCGTGCGGGAGGGCGGGCCAACGCCCTCCCGCACGCTCGGGGTTCAGCGGGCCGGGACCACCGCCTCGCCGTAGGGGACGAGCCGGACGGGCCCGATCAGCCCGTACCTCTGGCGGGACGCGCTTCCGTAGACGCCGGGGTCGCAGGCGCGGAGCCGGTTGTTCAGCGTCGTGGCGACCTCGACCTCGATCGTGTTGGCGCCGCGCCGCAGCCAGGGGCCGACGTCCACGACCGGGACGATCACGCTGACCGGGAGCCGGTGGCCGTTGACGGTGACGCGGCAGGTGTCGAGGACCTCGCCGAGGTCCAGCAGGGCGCCGCCGCCCGTCCAGGTCACGGTGGTGGTGTAGGTGCCGATGCCGGAGACGTCCGCGAGCTCGGGGAGGTCGGGCCACGCCTTGAGGCCGTCGAGCTCCAGGTCGTGCCGCTTCACGCCGTCCGGTGCCATGTCCTCCACCCGGAGCCGCCAGGACGTGAGGGTCTGGACCTCGGGCACGGCGCCGATCTCCGTCCGCACGGTGCGGCCGCCGGGCAGCGTGGTGGAGTAGGTGCCCGCGGCCCGCGCGCGGGCGATCAGGCGCTGCCCCTCGACGCGGAGCTCGGCCTGTGAGGCGGTGGCGGACGGGGCCTCCCCGCCGCGCGCAAGGATGATCACGGTGGCCTCGGAGGGCTGCAGCGCCACCCGAAGCGTGACCGTGTCGCCGTCCTCGCGGTAGACGGCGATCCGCTCGGTCTCGCCCGTCCACAGGTCCAGCCGGTACGGGACGGCCTCGCGGTCGGACCGGGTGAAGGTGACGTCGTGGTCGATCGCGGCGACCGGCGGCTTGACGGTTTCGGCGTGCTTGCCGTTGCACAGGTAGAAGTAGTCGGCGCGGCCGTCCCGCCGGTGGGCGGTGAGCAGCGTGGACGCCTCCGCGTACGCGACCGCCGGGCGCAGGCCGAGGTCGGCCAGGGCCCCGGGCACGTCGGCCTCCGCGCTGACGACGCGGACGCGCGGCTGCGCGAACACCCGCGTGAGGACGGCCCGCAGCCGCTCGTTCTCGCCGTCGCGCGCCAGGCCCGGGACGGTCGCGGCCGACCAGTCGCCGAGGAACACCAGCGGCAGTCCTGCCGTCGTCAGCCTCAGCATGGTGCGGGCCGTGTCGAGCGGCAGCGTGCATGCGTTGCCGGCGAAACGGTCGCCCTCGACGAACAGGACCTTGTAGGCGGGGCCGTCCGGGGCGAGGCGACCGCCGGACACGGTCGCGGAGGGGAGATCGAGCAGCGGCGCGCTGATGAGCTGCTGCGTCCAGCCCAGCGGGACGCCGCTCTTGGTGAACCACCCGGCGCCGATGCCGGTCTTGGTGTAGCCCTTCTGGCGGAACACGGCCACGTCGATGCGGCTCTCGCCGGCCTGCATGGCCAGGTGGATGCGCGACAGGTATCCGGCCACGTCGGGGACGTGCCGCCACGTCGGCTGGCGCGGCCCCCACGACTCGGAGAACCCGATGCCGCCGTTGTAGGGGGTGAACGCCGCGAATCCCGGCCACTCCGCCCCTGGGGCGGTGGCATAGGAGAAGCCGTGCAGGACGGTCTGGTTGAGCCCGGCCGCATAGGCGCCGCCCATGGTGCGGAGGACCTTGCCCCACGTGGTGTTGTAGGCGCCGCCCTGGTAGGCGCCCGCCTCGCAGGAGAGGATCTTCCTGCCGCCCATGTCCCGGCCTCCGGCGAGAGCGCGGTAGTCGTCCAGGTTCTTGAAACCGAGCGACTCGCCCTCCGGGACGTCCAGGATCGCGGCGGTGTGGATGGCGTCGGTCTCCAGCCCGTACGGCTGCGCACGGTACTCCAGCCCGAGCGAATGCGCCCATTTCGCGATCGCCGCGAAATGGAACTCGTTGAACAGCTCGGACACCGTCTGCCAGAAGTCGTGCCGGACGTGGGAGGTGGTCGCCGCGTCGTAGGCGAACGCGGTGCTCTCCCTGAGGCGGACGACCACCGGCAGGTACGGCATCAGGTCGTAGCCGCGGCGCCGCCTGAACTCGGCGGGCAGGTCGGGCGTCCAGTTGAGCGCCGCCGTCTCCAGCTCGATCGAGTCCTCGAACAGCGTCGCGCCCGCCCGCCTGATCAGCCTGCGGACGTCGCGGGTGAGGAGGCGCGCCTCCCAGAACGCGGTGACCGCGCGGGTCCCGGCGCGGCTGAAGTGGTCGACGACGCAGGCGTCCGGGGACGAGTGCGGGCCGGACTCCGGCCGCTGCCCGCTGCCGCGCCGCCAGTAGGCGAACAGCAGCCAGTCGCCGCCCTCCGGGGCCGTCCAGGTGATCCGCTCCCCCGCCGCCTTGGAGGTCAGGTCGGTGAACGACGCGGGATCGAGGCCGGTCTCCTTGCGGGTGCTGTTCGCGGCGGCGGTCCGGACGGCGTGGACGGCGACGAGGTGCCGCTTCGTCACGCCGCCCTCGGGCTCGGTGACGGGCTCGGGGACCGGGCCGTCATGGGTGGTGCCGCCCGCGACGGTCACCGTCCCGTACGCCAGTTCCTGGACGGCGGCCTCGTCGTCCGGCGTGATCGTCGGGACGGCGGCGGGCCAGGCCGGGCCGATCGTCAGGTCGACGGTCACGCCGCGCCGGGCCGCCTGGTCGAGCGCGGCCTCGACGCCGGCGTTCCAGGCCGGGGTGCCCCAGCCGTGCCCCGCCGGGTCCAGGACGGACTTGTCCCGGATGCTGTGGTGCACGGCGACGATCTCCGCGCCGCCGAACCCGGCGTCCGCGATCTGGTCGATCTCGCGCCGGATCTCCGCCGGGTCGACCAGGCCGTCCGGCCACCACCAGCGAAAGCGCGGCCGCACCGCCGCGGCGGGACGGGCGAACCCGGCACCCGCCCCCGTCCCCGGGGCGGTCTGGGCGGCCGCCTCGCCGCCGAGGACCGGGGCCGCGCCCGCCACGACGGCGGCGGCAGTGCCCATCTGCAGCACGCGCCTCCGCGTGACCCCCTGCCCGTTGCGTTCGTGGTTCACCTATCTTCTCCTGATCACTGTGGTGCGGCCGGAGCCGACCGGGCCGATGGCGAGGAGCCGGCCGGTGGCGTCCCGACCCGTGGCGCGGGGGGCGCGGGCATGGGGTCCGGTGACGCGGAACGCGCGCGGGTCGTCGTCGCCGAGCTCGACGACCACGCGGGCGGACGCGCCGGGCGGCACGTCCACGTCCAGGCGGTACCGCTCGCCGCTGTCGAGCGCGACGGAGACCGGGCCGCGGATCGTCGGGACCCGCCCGGAGATCCGGCTCAGACCGCCGGGACGCGGCCGGACCTCGATCTCGGCGGCTCCCGGCGCGGTGATCCGCACACCGAGGACGTGGCGCGGGATGACGTTCGCGGGCGCCGAGCCCCAGGCGTGCGAGAACGTCATGTTGGGCTTGAGGGACGGGTCCCACGCCTCGGCCACGATGGTCGCGCCCAGATCGTCCAGCATGTGCAGCCAGGAGCTCATGCCGGAGGCCGTCATCAGCCCGATCGCGGCGTCGGCCCGGCCGGTGGCGAAGAGGGCGTCCAGAAGGAACTGCGCGCCGTAGACGCTGACCTTCATGCCGCCGTCCGCGAGGGTTTCGCCCAACGCGCGGACGACGGAGTCGGGCACCGTGCCCGGCCCGGCCACACCGAGCGCGACCGGGTAGACGGTGGCGTGCTGCGCACTGTGGGTGGTGCCCGCCCCGTCGATGAACCGCCCGTTGGACGCGTCGAGCAGCTTCTCCCGCATCGCCTTGGCCAGCGTGTCGGCACGTCCCCGCCAGGTCTTCGCGTCGGCCGTCCTGCCCAGGGCGTTCGCGATGTCGGCCATGGCGGTGAACGCGGCGTACTGGCACGCGTTGACGACCGTGTTCACGTCGGTGAACACGTAGCCGTCCCGATTGGACGTGGGCCAGTCGACCAGGTCCTGGGTGGGCGAGGCGGGCTTCTTGTGGACGAGCCCGTCGTCGCCGAGGTGCGCCGTCAGGTGCTTGGACACGAGGATGTCGTAGTCCGCGGCGAGCTGCTCCGGGTCACCGGTGTGCAGGTAGTCCTGCCAGGCCGACATGACGCTCATCAGCCGGTACTCGGTCGGCCAGGTGGGGTTGCGGGCCAGGTAGGCGTCGGACGCGCGGGCCAGCGCGAACGAGCGCTGCACCGCGTACTCCGACGCCTGGTTGACGAGCGCGTCGCCCTCGTAGGGCCCGCGTTCGCGTGTCGGCGTGTCGGTGTAGAGGTCGCCGCGCGTCGCCTCGATCGAGTACCGGCACAGCTCGTACACGCGGTCCAGGTCGGGGCTGGAGCTGGAGAACGACGCGTCGGAGTCGCGCCAGGCGGCCCGCCAGGCGCGTCCGGTGACGGCCTGCGACAGATCGAGGGCGTCGTCGCAGATGAGCTGCGCGTAGCGGAACCCTCGGTAGCCCCAGTGCTCGATGGTCTGCTCGCCGTCGCGGAGGGTCCAGACCTCCCGGTAGGTGACGCCGGCGCGCAGCGCGTGCCTGACGGTCCCGTCGGCGTTCAGCTCCTCGCCGAGCCGGACCTCGACGGTCTGCCCGGCCTTGCCGCGCACGGACAGGCGCAGACCGCCCGCGATCTCCCGGCCGAGATCGACGAGCCAGGTGCCGGAGGACACCTTCCGCACGGACGCGGGTTCGGCGTCGTACAGCCCGACCGGTTCGACCAGCGCGGGCTCCAGCCCGTCGATGGCCGCCTTCACCACCGCCGGTTCCCAGCCGGAGTCGTCGAAGCCGGGTCTCGTCCAGCCCGCCGGCTCGTGCCGCATGTCCCAGAACTCCTGGGGGCCGGTGTAGAAGCCGGAGCCGATCGTCCCGGCGTCGCGCAGCAGCCCCGCCTGGCGGCGCGCCTTCCACGCCGGGCCGCTCCGGACGGTGGTGGACGTTCCGTCGGCGTAGGTGACGACGAGCTCGGCGAGGAAGCGCTTGTCCTCGGGGGTGAACGCCAGGGCGGCGAGCGCGTTGCGCCGGCCCGGCTCCAGCGCCCCGGTCACGTCGAAGGAGTGGTACTTCGGCGCCGCCGCCCCGCCCCGCATGGAGGCGAAGCCGGCCACCTCGCCGTTCACCCAGATCTTCGCCGGGTACTGGCGGATGGGCGCCGGAGACTGGGCGGCGACGTGGAGCACGGCGGCCGCGATCGGCTTGCCCTTCGGGACGAACTCGGTGCGCAGCAGCGCCCAGGAGTCGTCGGGCGCCCCGGCGGAGGACAGCGTCGACTGCCCCTTGCCGAGGGTCAGGGCCCCGCCGGCGACGGTGCCGGCGCCGAAGGTGCCGCGGCCGTCGGTGAAGTCCTCGTCGACGACCGCCTTGCCGTCCGGGCCGGTGAAGGTGACGCGGTCCCACACGTTGGCCTCGGTGGAGCCGTTGCGCATTCCGACCGTGCCGGTCCGGTACGTGGCGTCGGTGGCGGTGTCGACCTCGGCGCCGTCGATGGACGTCCGGAAGGTGGACCCCGTCATCTCGACCGCCACGTCGTACCAGCGGCCCGTCTCGACGGGGAACGGCAGCCGCTTCTCCTCCAGCACCTGGTAGGTGCCGTTCACGCAGACGTGCTTCTTCAGGACGCCCGGAGAACCGGCGCGCAGCTGCCACAGGTAGTTGGCGCTCGTCCCGGACGCCCGGAACCAGAGGCTCGCCGCGACCGAGGTGATCTGCAGCCGGGCCGTGAGGACGCCGTCGCCGGGTGCCCGCGCGGCCGTCGTCCAGATCGGCTCGGCGGACCACTCGCCGACGCCCGTGGCCAGCAGGGCGGGCTCGGACCAGCGGGACGCCCTGTGCCCGTCGAACGTCCGGACCCGCCACCAGTACGCCGTCCGCGGCGAGAGCGCCGGGCCGCCGTAGGGCACGGCGACGGACGCCGCCGACGCGGCCCTCCCGCTGTCCCAGGCGTGCGGGCCGTGCTCCAGGCGGGCCGGCGTGGTGGCGAACTGCACCTGGTAGTGCGTCTGCCTCGTCCCCGGGCCCAGGTCGGCGACCTGCCAGCTGAGCCTCGGCCGGGCCGTGACGCCGAGCCCGTCCGGCATGAGGGAGGTCAGCAGCCCGGACGGCGTCCGGGCCGCCGGGGACGCCGCCGCGGTGCCCCCGGCGGAGCCGAGGACGACCGTCCCCGCCACCCCGGCCACCGACGCCCCAAGGAAGCCCCGCCGGCTCATACCGCTCGATCGGTCGGTCATCGAAGGGCTCCTCGGAGGTGGTCGGAACGGAAGGTGAGGCGCCCGGATCCGGCCTCGAAGACGGCGTAGCCGTCCTTCATGCCGGTGAAGCGGGCACCGCCCGGTCCGGAGACGTGCACGTCTCCGGCCGAACGCGCGGGGACGTGGATCTCGGCGCGGACGTTGACCGGGATGTCCGTGTCGAGCGAGAAGCCGTGGCCGGCCCGCTTCCACGAGACCCCGACGTCTCCGCGCTGCAGCGGGACGGTTCCGGACGCGCGGTCCAGCCCGGCCAGCGGTGGCCTGATCCGGACGGCGGCCGAGGCGGGGGCGGTCACGGAGACGCCGAGCAGGGTCCGCTGCACCTCGACCAGCGACGTCGCGCCCCACGGGTGGGAGAGGCTCTGCCCGGTCTCGGGGGCGTCCCACGACTCCCAGGTGAACGTGCCGCCGCGCGCGAGGATGTTGCCCCAGCCCGGCCCCTTCGTGTCGGTGAGGCGGGTGACGACGTCCGCGGGACGCCCGCCGAGCGCCTCCAGGAGCCGGTGCGCGGTCATCGGCCCCATCTGCATGCCGAGCCCGGCGATGTGGGACTCGACCCTGTCCCGGCCCTCGGCGGGGGCGACGCCGTAGGCGAGCGCGTAGGCGTTGGCGATCTGCGAGGCGTGCGTGCTCTGGGCGCCGTCGCCCTTCAGGCCGTCGACGTAGACGCCGTCCGGGCGCCGGAGCCTGGCGTTGATGTTGCCGGTGAGCGTCCCGGCGTCCTTGCGCAGCGCCTGGGCGTCATCGGCCTTGCCGAGCGCGTCGGCGGCTCGGGCGGTGGCGTTCAGGACGTCCACGCCGAGCACGTTGACGACCGTGCGGGCGGCGGTGTCCATGTCGTGCCCGTAGCGCATGGTCGCGGGCCAGTCGATGATGCCGTACCTGTACTGCCCGGAGCCCCCTTCGAGGTCGGTGACCAGGCCCGTCCCGTCCGCGATGTGGCGGCGTACGTAACCGGCGACCGCGCTCATCACGGGGTACGCCTCCGCCAGGGTGGACGCGTCGCCCGACTGCTCGTAGTAGTCCCAGATCCAGCCGGGGAACATCTCGGTGTAGTCGGGGATGTCGCGCTTGCCGTCGCCGTTCGGGTAGACGGCGTTGAGGCGCCCGTCCGGCCAGTAGCGCGCCTGCGACGCGATGAACTCGCGGATCGCCTGCCGGGTCAGCCGCCGCTCCCCGTAGGCGCCCATCATCGCCAGCGAGGTGTCGACTGAGTCGCCGAGGAACTGCCCCTTCTCACGGGTCGGCGTGTCGAGGAACTGGGACTGCGACCCGTACAGCGCCGACCGCGCCATCAGGTCGTAGGCCGCGTTCACCCCCTCGTCGGACGTACGGAGGCTGCTGTTGCGGGTCACCTCGTCGTGCTGGAGGACGGCGGAGACGTCGTCCGCCTCGGCCCCGGAGTCCGGTGCGATCTCCAGGTAGCGGAATCCGACATAGGTGAGGGGCCGGAAGGTCTGGTCGCCGTCGCGCTGGGTGTAGCCGTAGCCGAGGTCGGTGTCCTGGTTGTCGTCCTTGGATCGGGAGACCGTTCCGTCGTCGTTGAGGACGTAGGAGGCGTGCATGTCGACGTGCCGCCCGGCGACGCCGTTCCGGAACCGCACCACCGGCACGGCCGGGACCACCTTGCCGAAGTCGGCGACCAGTGCGCCCGAGTCCAGCCGCACGACCTTCACCGGCCGGAGGGTCCGGTACGAGAGCGCGGTCTCCTGGCCGTGCAGGTGCTTGAACCCGGACGCGGGGTGCACACCGACGACCTGGGGGTCCTGCCAGGCGGACGCGTCGTGGCCCGGCTCGTCCCACCCGAGCGGGGCGGCGGTGCCGTCGATGTCCTCGACGTAGTCGCCGGCGTCTCCGTTGCGCTTCGGCGCCTTCTTCCAGGGGGCGCGCGTCACCTTCCACGTCCCGTCGGTGACGACGACCTGCCGCGTCCCGTCGGCGTGGTCGATGACCAGTCTGACGAGCAGGCCCGGCTCGCCCTTCGGGCGTCCCTGCCCCGATCCGTACCAGTGGTAGAGCGCGCCGATCGTGGCGGGCCGCCCGGCCTTCACCTTCGAGGTGACGTCGACGGTCTTGTAGAAGCCGTCGTCGGCGTACTCGAAGGCGGGGCCGTGGTCGACGGTCTCGCCGTTCAGGTGCAGTGCGTACTGCTGACCGGCCGCGATGTGCACGCGGGCGCGCACGACCTTCGACTCGCCGACCGTGAAGTCCTTGCGAGCGAGGGTGTAGTCGTCGGCCTCCGCGCTGGTGCGCCGGATCCAGGTGGCCTGCCAGTCCCGGTCGGAGAGCCCGGTGTCGAACGCGGCCGGCCGCGCCCACGGAGAGCGCTTTCCGGAACCGTCCCAGGTCCGGACCGTCCACGTGTAGGACGTCTCCGGCGCGAGCGACGGTCCTCCGTACCTCACGTACTCCTGGCTGCCCGACCGGACCCGCCCGCTGTCCCAGACCGCCTTGCCGGACGGCCCCCGCACGGTGATCTCGTAGGCGCTCTGCACCTCCCCGGGGTCACGGTCGCGGGGCGTCCACCCGAACAGCGGCGCCCCCTCCACGCTCAGCGGGCGGGCCTGGTCCCCCACGGTCAGCCCGGCCGGGGACTGGGGCGCGTGCCCTGCCTTCAACGCGGCCTGCGCGGTACCCGGCAGTCCGGTGACGACCGCCGTCACGGCGGCGACGGCGACGAGGACGGCGCGGCGATCGGCGGAGCGCGTCACATCACGGCGAATCACGAGAAGCAACCTCCAGTTCGTTGCTGCGACTTGCAGAACCCGCCGGGCAGGGCCGGGGCGGACCGTGCCCGCCTTGGGCGTCGTCCGCCCCGGCCCTTCCGGCCTACGGCCGTACGGAGAACCCGCTCATCTGGACGTTCGCGCCGACGCCGTCCCAGCTCCTGGTGATGTCCAGGCGCACGTAGCGGGCGCTGACCTTGGCGAAGGCCGTCGTCCCGCCCTCCTTCGGCGTGTCCGTGGCGGTGGCCACGGTGCGCCACGTCCGGCCGTCCGAGGAGACCTGGACGCCGTAGTCGCGCGGCCCGTAGTTGGAGCGCCCGCCCACGACGACCGAGCCGAACTCGACCGGCGCGCCGAAGTCGACGCCGTAGCGCACCGGGTCGGCGGGGGTCGGTCCCTGGCCGGCGGCGCGGCCCCACGACACCCAGAACGTGCTCGGCGAGCCGTCCACGGCGAGCTTGGCCGGGTACCGGTCCTGGCCGGCGTCGGCGACCACCCGCGGGAACGGCGTGCCGCCCGGGTTGAGGGCGAGGTCACCGGAGTGCCGCAGGGTCACCGCCGCGGCGGCGGACGGCCCGGCGTCGCTGCGCGCGGTCACCTTCAGGGTGCTCGCGCCGGACGCGATCCCCTTGTCGCGCAGCCCGACGGGGACCGTCACCGAGCCGCCGGCGGGCACCGTGACGCGGCCCCGCTCCGGCTGGGCGCTGATCCCCTCGGCGGCGGACGCGGCGACCGTCACGTTCGCCGCGCGCCCGGAGGCGTTGGTGACCAGCACGGTCGCGCGGTTGTAGCCGCCGTCCGCCAGCGGCAGCTCCGGTTCGAGGGCCTCCACGGCCAGCACCGGCCGGTCGCCGCCGGACGGGGTGAGGGTGGCGGGGCCGAACAGCCCGTAGTCCATCGGCGCCCGCGACGAGGCCCCGGTACCGGGCGCGGCGCGGACCGCGTTGAGCAGCGTGGAGGCGACCCGCACGGTGATCGTGTTGTCCCCGGGCCGCAGGTACCGGCCCACCTCGACGTGCCGCAGGTCCGCCTGGTTCAGCGGCGGAAGGTCGTGCCCGTTGACGTTCACGCGGACGGTGTCCACCGGTGTCCCGAGGTCGAGCGCGGTCCTGTCGATGCCCTTCCAGCCGTCGTCCAGGGTGACGTGCGCGGTGTAGGTGCCCACGCCCGAGGCGTCCGCGAGGTCCACGGGGTGGCCGTTGGCCTTGGTGATCGCCGACCAGGCGGGCAGCGCGCCGTCCGCCCCGGCCTTCACCGTGACCGGCCCGAGCACCTTGTGCGCGGTGTCACCGGGCCTGCCGGAGGGCCCGGGGCCCCAGGAGTCCACCGACAGCGACCACTCGTCGAGCCTCACCGGCTGCGGGACGGCCGCCGCACGCTGTCCACCCGGCGGGCGAGGGCTGGGCGGGCGGCCCGTGAAGGTGGAGTCGTGCCGCGGCGTGACCGCGATGACCGTGGCGTCGTTCCCGGCCAGCCGGACCGGGACGGTGACGGTGCCGTGACCGGACGTGTAGTCGCTGATCGGGGTGATCTTGCCGGTCCAGGTGTCCAGCCGGTAGGGGACGCCGTCGCCGGTCAGGGTGACCTTCTGCGCGGTCGCGGTGTTCGTCTGGTTGTACAGGTAGTAGTAGTCGGTGGAGCCCGCCTGGCGGCGCACGTCGAGGATCGCGCCCGAGCCGTCGTGCGGCGTGGCGGCCGGCGTGACGCGCAGGCGCCGCAGCGCGTCCGGCGCGTCCGCCTCGCTCGCCACCCGCACCACGCCGCGCTGCCGGAGGAGGTCGGAGACCACCGACCTCAGCCGCGCGTCCTGCCGCGCGGCGTCGCCGTTGCCGGGCACCGCGCTCGGCACTTCCCCGACGATGACGACGGGCAGTCCCTGGCGCGCCAGCCGCAGCAGCTTCTCCGCGGCGTCCACCGGCATCGTCTTCTGGTCGTTCAGGAGCACCGCGTGGTAGGCGGAGCGGTCACCGAACAGGGCACCCCGGGAGAAGGAGGCGTCCTTGCGCCGGAGCAGCGCCGGGCTGAGGTACTCGTAGGTGTATCCGGCCGATGCCAGCGCCGAGGAGCTCTGGATCAGCTTGTTCGACCCGCTCCCGGTGGTGCCGGTGCCGTTCATGCCGAAGTCCTGCCAGTACACGGCCAGGTCGAACCGGGGCTTGCCCTGCCGCAGCACGAGCTGCATCCGGGCCAGGTTGTCGTTGACCGCGCGGTAGTCGGTCCAGTTCGGGCCGCCCTTGTCGCCGAACGCCTCCGAGTAGGAGGTGTTGCCGCCGTAGGTCATGCCGGGCCAGGCCGACTGCGGCCCGGCGCCCGCGGGCCCCCTGCTCAGGTACGGGAAGCCGTGCCAGACGACCTGGTTCACGCCGCCGGCGAGGCCCCGGTAGACCGCCTGCAGGTTGGAGGCGTCCGATCCGGCGCCCGCCGTCGAGCCCCATACCGAGCCGGAGAAGGCGCAGCACTCGTCGGACACCACCGGCTGCCCGGACACGTGCGCGCCGGTCGCGACGACCCGGTAGTCCTGCACGTTGCTGTAGGCCCCGACCGACTGCCCGAACGCCAGTGACTCGCCCTCGGGCACGTCGACGTGCGAGGCGGCCTCCGCGACGTCCACCGGGATGCCGTAGGGCTGGATGCGGGTGCTGATGTGGTGCTCGTGCGCCCACTCGCGCAGCACGTCGAGCCGGTTGCGGATGTAGAGGTCGCTGAGGGTCTGCCGGTAGTCGGTGCGGACCCGGGCGCCGACGCCGCCGCCGAAGTCGAAGAACGGCCGGTCGGTGATGCCCTGGTCGCCGGCGCCGGCGAGGGCGGGGAGCACCTCGACCGGGGAGTAGCCGCGCCGCTTCGTCCACTGGTCGACCAGCTCGGACGTCCACTTCTGGGTGGTGCCCAGTTCGAGCGAGTCCTCGAACAGGTCGCTCTCGCCCATCTGCGCGAGCAGCTTCCGCACGTCGGGGGTGAGGATGTGCTCGTCGTAGAAGTCCGTGGTCGCCTTCGCTCCGGCCTCGCTGAACGGGTCCAGGGCGTAGTTGGTGCCGGTCGCGGTGTAGCCGGACAGGGACTGCCCGCTGGGCGCCTGGTAGAAGGCGATCAGCGCGTAGGTGCTCTTGTCGTCGCCGGGGAAGTCGACCGTGAGGCCGCCCTGCGCGTCCACCTTCGAGGTGACGTCGGTGACGCCGGCGCGATCCAGCATCCGCGGGCCGCCGGAGGTGGCGCAGGCCGCGTCGGAGCACCTGGCGACGAGCGCGGCGATGAGCGTCTTCTTCGCGCCGGCGGGCGGCGCGACGTTGAAGTTGGCCGGCAGCGCACCGGACCTGCTGGTGCCGCCCTTGCGGAACTCGTGGGAGAAGACGACCTGCTGCTGCGCGCTCGGATCGTTGACGTCGTTCACGGTGGGAACGGTCGCGGGCCAGCGCGGGCCGATGGTGAAGTCCAGGCCGAGCCCCCTCGCCTTGGCCGCGGCCAGCATCGTCCGGGTCTTCTGCGCCCACAGCGGGGTGCCCCAGCCGTAGGTCTTCAGGAACTCCGGGGAGTTGTTGCCGGCGCCCTCGACGCTGAACGGGGCGACCTCGGCTCCGCCGCCGCCCGCCTTCCTGATCTGTTCGAGCTCGTCGGCCAGTTCCTTGTCGTCGGTATGGGCCAGCGGCTGCCACCAGCGGTACTTGGGCCGCACGGACGCCGGGGGGTCGGCGAAGGTCGCGCGGGTCAGGGCCGGGACGTCCGGCCCGGACGGCGGAGCGGCCTCGGCCGCGCCGGCGATCGCGAGTCCGGACAGGGCCAGGAGCCCGGCCGCCGGCAACGCGACCAGCCGTGCCTTGGAGTGAGTCATGCGGCGTAGCCCTCCAGCTCGATGACGCGGCTGTAGTTGTGGTCGTTGGAGTCGTGGACGAGGAGCCGGAGCGCCGACGCCCGGACGGGCGCGAAGGTCTTCTCGACCGTCCCGGCGGTGCTGCCGGTGACGGTCGCGACCGTCGTCCACGTCCCGTCCACCCGGGCCTGGACGTCGAAGTCGCGGATGCCGGTCTTGGCGGCCGGGTGCGCCGGGTCGTCGAGCGTGAAGACCTTCACGCGGCCGACGCGGCGCGGCTCGTCCCAGGTGGCGGTGAGGGCGTCGGGGAAGTCCCCGGCGGTGTCGTCGTTCCAGCCGCCGACGCCGTTCAGCCAGGCGCCTGAGCCGGTGCCGCCGTCGTTGGTCCACGCGGGCGACGAGCCGCTGTGGGTGCTGGAGGCCGACATCTCGGCGACGCGCACCAGATCGCCGGTGACGCGCACCGGCGCTTGGACGCTCTCGTCGTCGACGGTGAGGGTGACGGTGCCGTCCGTCGCGCCGCCGGTGCGGCCGATCTTGACCGGGACCTCGGTGGAGCCGCCCGCGGGGACCGTGACCCGTCCCGCGGCGGCGGCGGTGAAGCCGTCCGTCGCGGCCGCCTTCACCGGGACGGTGACGGCGTGCCGCTCAAGGTTGGTGACGCGGAACGCGGCCTTGGAGGACTCGCTGTCGATGACGGGGATGTCGGCGCCGAACGGGGGTTCGACGGCGAGCTGGGTCCGGTCCTGCCGCACGGAGCCGGGGGTGCGGACGGTGAACGTCCAGGACCCGGATCCGACCTCGTACACGGCCCGCCCGTCCTGGACGCCGAGGGACCGGGCGCCCGCCGGGGCCTTGGCGCCGGACGCGCCGAGCAGCGGCACCTCCACGCGCGCGGGGGCGCCCGGCGGGACGGTCACGTCGAGCCGCAGGTCGTGCCCGGAGCGGCGCCACGCGCTGGAGACCGTGCCGCGCGGCGTGCGGTAGTCGGAGGAGGCGCGGGTCAGGTCGCCGACGACGGCGGGCCGGACCACGAGCTCGCCGAACGCGACCGAGTCGCCGGCCTGGCCGATCCCGGCGAGTCCGGCGCCGAACCACTCGTCGATCGCGCCGAGCATGAAGTGGTTCTGGGACCCGTAGCCGGTCGGGCCGTCCCAGTACTCGGTGAGCGCGGTCGCGCCGTGCACGACCTGGTAGCCGTAGCCGGGGTCGGTGACCTGCTGCGCGACGGTGAGGATGACGTCGTCGCGCCCGGCCGCCGACAGCACCCGGAACAGCGCGGGCAGGGCGATCTCACCGACCGTGAGGTGGTACCCCTTGCCCTTGACGGAGGCGACGAGGTGGTCGAGGACGGCCTGCCGCTGCGCCTGCGGGACGATGCCGAGGTCGAGCGCGAACGCGTCCCCCGCCTGGCTTCCCGAACCGTAGGTGTGCCCGGCCTCGTCCAGGTACTCGGCGTTGAAGGCGCCCGCGATGTCGCCCGCGAGCTTGCGGTAGCGGGCGGCGTCGTCGTCCTTGCCGAGCAGCCCGGCGACGGAGGCGAGCGCGGCGGCGCTGCGCTGGTAGCCGTAGGTCGCGGCGATCCCGCGAGGCGTGGTCTTGTCGACGGCGGCCCAGTCGCCGAGGCCGTAGTCGAGCAGGTTCCCCTTCGCCTTGGAGGTCAGGTAGTCCAGGTATCGCTGCATGTTGGGGTAGAAGTCGCGCAGCGGGCGGGTGTCGCCGTAGGTGCGGTAGTGCTGCCAGGCGGCCAGGATGATGGCGCTGCCCCAGTTGGGGTCGTCGCGGACGCCGCCGGAGAACTGGACGTACTCGGGCGCGATGTCGGGGACGAGCCCGTCGGAGGTCTGCGCCTCGGCCATGTTGCGCAGCAGCGCCGGGTAGTAGGCCGCGACGTCGTAGTTGCGGGTGACGGACCCCTGGACGAGCTGGGTCTCCTCCAGCCAGCCGAGCTTCTCCCGGTCGGGGCAGTCGGTGAGGATGCTGAACATGTTGCCCTGGATCGACCGGTCGATGATCGTGTGGATGCCGTTCAGCAGCAGGTCGGAGCTCTCGAACGATCCGGCGGAGGCGTTGCCCGCGCGCAGCACGACGGCCGACACGGCGTCCGCGTCCGGCGCGGACGGCAGGCCCGCCACCTGGAGGTAGCGGAAACCGTGGTAGACGAAGCGGGGATGCCAGGTCTCGGTGCCCTCACCGGCGAGGGTGTAGTGGTCCTCGATCGGGGGCCGCCGCGCGCCGCCCGCGATCATCGTGCCCTGCTCGACGAGGCCGTCCGCGCCGAGCCGCTCCCCCGGCCTCAGCGCCAGCTCCGTTCCGCGCGGACCGCGGACCCGGATCTGCGGCCAGCCCGCGACGTTCTCTCCGAGGTCGAAGACGTAGGTGCCCTTCTCCGGCTGTGTGACCTTCACGGTCCTGCGGCGGCCGACGGGCACGATCGCGGGTGACATGCGCGCGGTGAGCGCGATGCCGGGATCGGGCGCCTCGGCCGCCGGGCGCCAGGACGCCAGGTCCGCCGACGGCTCGTCCCAGCCCTCGCGGGCGAGGCGGGCGTCCTCGTCCTCACCGCCGTACCAGTGCGTGAACGTGGTCGGGCCGAGGTCGGTGCGCCAGGACGAGTCGGTCGCGACCCGGGCGGTCGTCCCGTCCGCGAGCGTGACCTCCAGTTGGGCGAGCAGCTTCGGCGCGCCCTGCGCCCCGACGTACTTGGTGTAGCGGTCGCTGGTGGACGTGACGTTGTAGGTGCCGTTGCCGAGCCGGACGCCGATCGCGTTGCCGCCGCGCCGCAGCAGCTTCGTGACGTCGTAGGCCGCGTACTCGGCGCGTTTGCGGTAGTCGGTGTTCGGCGGTTCGAGGACGGCGTCGCTCACCGGGCGGCCGTTGACGGTGGCGTCGTAGATGCCGAGCGCGGTGATGTAGAGCCGCGCGGACCGCACCTTGTCCTTCAGCGAGAACTGCCGGGCGAGCAGGGGCAGCCGGGGCAGGTCCGTCTGGTAGGCGGGCGGGGGCTCCTGGCCGGTGACGGTCTTGGCCGTGGTGAACGGGCCGTCCGCCGACTCCGCGGTCCGCAGCGTGTAGTCGACGGGGAAGTTCGGCGTCTCGCCGTCGCTCGTCATCAGGTCCGTGCGCGGGTACAGCTTGACCGTTGCGAGGTCCCTCACGGCGCCGAGGTCGAGCTGCAACCAGAGGTGGTGGCCGGGGTCCTGCGAGCCGTAGGCCGGGCTGGTGTACCCGAACGGCGCCTTCTGCGTGGTGAGGGACCCGTCGGTGACGAACTCGGGCATCCACTTGCCGGGGTACTCGCGGACCTCGGACGCGGTGACCTTCGCGCCCTTCGCCACGTTCGCCCCGGACGGGTCGAGCGCCTCGATCTCGGCGAGCTGGAGCCGCGACAGCAGCGAGCCGCCCTCCTTGACCGGCAGGCCCAGCTTCGTCACGTCCAGCCGCAGATGGCGGGCCCTGGTCCCGGCGGGCAGCGCGACGGTGGCGGGAGTCGGCGCCCGGTTCAGCCAGCGCTCGTCGCCGATCCACTTGGCGGACCAGTCGTCCTTGGCGAGCAGGCCCGTCTCGAACCGGGCGGGGGTGCTCCAGCCCGAGGCGTGCCCCGAGCCGTCCCAGACCCGGACCCGCCACCACACCTGGCGGCGGGAGGTGAGCGCCGTGCCCCGGTAGACCGCGTCGGCGGCGCCGGAGGAGACCCTGCCGGAGTCCCAGAGGTCGGCGCGGCCGAGCCGGTCCCGGGACGTCGCCGCGACGACCTGGTAGGCGGCCTGGGCGGAGCCGCGGCCCGGGGCCGACAGGCGCCAGCTCAGGGTGGGGGTCGTGTCGTCGATGCCGACGGGGTCGTCGAGCGCGTCGGTCCGCAGCCCGGTGGCGCGGAGCCCGGAGGCGTCCGCGCGGGCGGGAAGGGCGGTGACGGCGGTGAGCGAGAGGCAGAGGGCGACACCGCATGCGGCACCGCGTCTTGGGGGGATTTCGGGCATGACGGGACATCCTTCGGAACTGCGCGGGGGTGGGGGGTGGCGGCGTCGCGCCGTGAGGGTTCCGTCAGGGGTTCACGTGGACCAGTTCGATCTCCAGGAGGTCGGCGAGGGCCTTCAGGTCGGCGACGCGGTGGCCCGTGCCGAGAGCCCAGTGGTGGGAGATTCCGGTGGCCGACCACGCGTCGGTCCACTCGCCGGGATCGCAGCCGAAGTCGACGCGGGAGGTGGTGTTGCCGATCCGCAGCAGCGGCCCGTCCACGGTCTCGCCCTCGGACGCGGCGAGCGCGAACCGGCCGTCGCGGCGCTGGATGATCCCGATCGCGGTGACCGGGCCGTGCCTGACGTCGAACTCGACGGACACGCCGTAGCCGCGCTTGCCGTGGTAGACGCCGAGGCCGCGCAGCAGCGGGCGGCGGGCGCTGATCGCCAGGTGCGCGGGCCCGTCGTGGCCCATCTCGACGTGGCCGCGCTGGAAGTCCAGCGCCTGCAGTTCGGTGAAGGAGCCGCCCGCGCCGAGCCGGTCGGCGACCAGCATCGCCAGGGAGGTGCGCAGCTCGTACTCCCCCGCCGCCGGGATCCCGCGCGCGGTGAGCAGCGACGCGCCGAGGATCATCCCGGCGCCGAGCCGCTCGTGCACCTCGCCGTCCAGGCCGCGGTGGTAGTAGGCGAGGCTGTCGAGCCCGAAGTCCTCGACGAGGCGGTCGAGGCCGACCGAGACGCGGGCCGCCCAGGTCAGGTCGCCGTCGTCCACGGACGCGTCCAGCTCGAAGATCTTCTCCGCCTCGGCCTTCTTGGCGGCCGTCTCGGCATCGGTGACCTTCTCGACCCGGACCCGCAGGTCGTCGAACTCCAGCACCTCGACGTGCCCGCCGAAGTTGGCGCTGACGAGCGTGAGGTCGGTGGAGACGTCGAGCATGCCCGGGTACAGGTGGCCCATCAGCCCGTGCCGGCCCCGCCGCAGCGCCGCGCGGACCCCGGCGGCGCGCACCCAGCGGCCGATCCGCGCCCAGGCGCGCTCGTCCTCCAGGTAGCCCGACACCGAGCGGAACGGGACGCCGCAGCGCGCGAACGCGTTCGCCATCTCCGGCAGCGGGCAGGCGCCGCAGTAGGCGAGCCACTGCCCGGTGTCGAAGGTGGCGTGGTCCATCGACTCGGTCGGCTGCAGGTTGATCAGCAGGACGGGCGCGTCCGCCCGCTGCGCCACCGGGACCAGCATCGTCGCGGTCATGTAGGTGGTGAGGAAGCCGACGATGATGTCGCAGCCCGCGGCCCGCAGCCGCTCGGCCGCGGCCGCGCCCTCCTGCGCGTCGGAGATGAAGCCGACGTCGACGACCTCGGCGCCGAGCCCGCGCATCCGCTCCGAGACGCGTTCCGCGGACCGCTTGAGCTGCGGGAGCAGGTCGGGGAACTGCGGCCAGTAGGCGCCGAGCCCGCCGGCGACGAGGCCGACCTTCACCGGCGGCGCTGTGGTGTCTGCCATTGCTTGTCCTCTCCTAACGGGCCGTGAGGGTGTGGCGCCCGGCGGACGCCCCGTCCACGTAGACGTGGCCGCCGTCGCCGGACACGCCGGGCGCGGTGGCCCTGCCGCCCGCCCAGACCGTCCGGCCGTCGAGGGTGACCCGGCGGGTGGACGGGGTGATCGGGACGGCGAGGCGGCCGTGCGTGCCGCGCGGGGCGGTGACCGTCAACTGGAAGCCGCGGCCGGTCCTGCGCCAGGACGCGGCGATGTCGCCGTGCGGGGTCGGGACCGTGCCCTCGGCCCACGTCAGGTCCCCGGTGAAGGGGACCACGGACCAGGACTCGTACCCCGGGGCCGCGGGCCGCACCCCGAGGACCCGGGTGCTGAGGGTGACGGTCGGCTGCGCGGCCCAGCCGTGCGCCAGGCTGGAGAACTGCTTCAGGTTGGGCGTGCCGTCGGGCTGCAGGTGCTCCCAGAAGGTGGACCCCGGGTCCTGCTCGAGCTGGTGGCCCCAGAAGCGGCGGATCAGCTCCAGGCCGGACGCGTCGCCGGTCTCCAGCCGGGCGTCGGCCTCGAACCCGCTCGGCAGCGGCGCGTAGAACGGCGGGAGGGCGGCGTTGGGGGTGGACTGGGAGACGGTGAGCGAGCCGATGTCCGTCCAGTTGCGGGCGCGCAGGTAGGCGAGGGCCCGCTTGGCGCGGTCGCCGCCGGCGATGCCCGTGAGGACGGCGGTGACGTTGCCGTCCTGCGGGTAGGCGCCAGGGATCTCCCGGGACAGGCGGTACGCACCGGCCTTCTCGTCCCACAGCTGATCGTTGACGGCCCGCTTCACCGCGGCGGCCCGGTCGGCGTAGGCGGTGGCGGAGGCGTCGCCGCGCGCCTTCGCCATGGCGGCCATCTGGTCGAGGTTGCGGGCGTAGAGGGCGTTGACGTAGGTCTCGTGGCCGCAGTCGGAGTACCCGTAGTGGCCGCACGAGCCGGAGTCCTGGAAACCGATCAGACCGCCGTCGTCAGCGGCGCGGACCGACTCCAGCCAGGCGGTCGCCCGGGTGAGCTGGGGCCACCAGCGGTCCAGGTAGGCGCGGTCGCCGGTGTACCACCAGTGCTCGTACATGTTGGACACGAACCAGGTGACGTACTCGCCGTAGGTGCGCAGCTCGTTCTGGTTGTGCTGCCCGACGAGGCTCGCGGCCGGCATGTAGCCGTCCGGGAGCTGCTGCGCGGCGAGCGACGACAGCGAGTTGGCGACCGAGCCCAGGTCGTAGGTGCTGACGTAGGCGACGGGCGCCTGGACGGCGAGGTCGCCCTGCCAGACGATCCGGTCCCGCTTGCCGCCGTCGTAGATCACGGAGGTGCGCGGGTCGGCATGCGGGACCTGCGCGTCCGCGTGGTCGCCCTCCCCCGGCTGGTAGGGCCACTTCTTCGCCGTGTTCGACGCGCCCGTGTTGATCTGCACGGTGTAGGCGCCCGCGTACCAGATCTTGTTCAGTTCGTCGTCGCTGGAGAGGAAGTGGCCGCGGTAGCCGTCCAGGTCGCGCTGGTCCGGCGCGGCGGTGAAGTCGAGGGAGATCTCGTCGACGTCGACGTGCCCCGGGCCGTCCAGGAAGAGGGTCGCGTACCGGAAGCCGCCGCGCAGCTCCTTGTCGCGGACGGTGCCGGGCACGCTCACCCCGTCCAGCGGGAGGGCGTGGCTGTCGGTGTCCTGGGTGTAAGGCTGGCCGGGGAACCCGTTCCAGATGTTGGCGGTGTCGCAGCCCGGTGCGATCTTCCCTTGGCCGTCGTTGGCGTCCGGAGCGAGCGCCATGTACTCGACCGATTCGGAGAAGCAGGCGCGCAGCCTAGGCCGGTCGTCGGAGGCGCCGTTCACCCGGACCTTGAGGTGCCCGGCGACCTCCTTGCCGAAGTCGACGATCAGCAGCGGGGAGCCCGCCCGGTCGGCGGCGCCGCTGAGGCGGACCGCGCCGCCTCCCCGCCTCAGCGCGCGGCGCGGGTCGCCGTCGATCGCGCCCTGGCGCGGGTCGGCCTTGAACACCCTGACCGGCGAGACGTCCCGGCCGGAGGGGGCCAGGACGTACGGCCGCCACTGGCCGGGGCGCGGCGTGTAGGAGGCGTCCTGCCAGGGCCCCTTCGCGGGAGGCGAGGCGACGGCGGGGACGGCGAGCGCGAGGGTGCTCGTGACCGAGAGGGCGGCGGCCGCGGCCGCGCGGGCGAGGGAGCGCCGGGCAGTGGGGGAAGCCATGATCACTCCAGTCAGCGGGACGCGGTCAGGATGGACGTGCCGGTGAGGCCGGGCACCTGGACGAGGCCGTCCCGGACGGTGACGCCGGGTTTCACGGCGGCGCCGTGCCGCCAGACGACCGTCCCGCCGGCCCGGACCTCGGACGCGACCCGGACGGGGACGCCGGCCGTCGCGGTGGTCCCGCGCGGCGCGTCGACGCGCAGCGTGAACGTCCCGCCGTCGCGCTTCCAGGCGGCGGTGATGTCGCCGTGCGGCGTCGGCACCCGCCCCTGGGCCCAGCGCAGCCCGCTCGCCGGGTGCGGCAGGACGGTGAACGTCCGGAAGCCGCCGGAGGCCGGGGCGACGCCGAGGACCTGGTTGGTCAGGAACGAGGTCGGCGCGGCGGCCCACCCGTGCGACAGGCTCGTGTACGACCCGAGCTGCGGCGCGCCCGCCCGGCTGACGTTCTCCCACAGCGTCCCGGGCTGCGCCTTGCCGAGCATCGGGTACCAGGTGCGGCGCAGCAGCGACATCGCGCCGGCCGTGTCGCCCTGGGAGGAGTGGGCGAGCAGCGACTGGGCGGACACGAACGGGCTGATGTACTGCGGCACGGCACCGCCCGCCTTGTCCACGGTGAGGTCGCCGTGCGGGTCGGCCAGACTGCCGCCGAAGAACCTCAGCACCGACGCGGCGCGGTCGCCCGTGGCGACGCCCGCGACGACCGCCATGGCGTTGCCGTCCTGCGGGTGGTTCCCGTCGGACGGGCTGACCTTGTAGGCACCCGCTGCCGGGTCCCACAGGCGGTCGTTCACCGCCTTGGCGGTGCGGGCCGCGTGCTCGCGGTAGGTCCCGGCGAGCCCGGTGTCGCCCTTGGCCTCGGCCGCCTGCGCGGCCTGGCCGAGCACCTTGACGTACAGGGACGAGACGTAGGTGCCTCCGGCCTCGTTGCCGTAGCCCCAGGTGCCGCCGGCGCCCTTCATGGTGAGGAGGCCGTCGTCGCCCGCGTTCGACTCCAGCCACGCGACGTTCTTCTTCATCGCGTCGTACCACTTGTCGAAGAACGCCTGGTCGCCGGTGTAGAGGTAGTGCGTCCAGTAGTTGTGGACCCACCAGGCCGCGTACTCGCCCCAGCCCATGTTGTAGCCGAACTTGTCGGTCAGGTAGAGGCCGGGGATCTGGCCGTCGGCGGCCTGGCCCTTGGCCATGAACCCGACGGCGCCGGCCGCCGGACCGGCCTGCCCGGTCGACAGGTAGGCCACCGGGTCGGCGACCGCGTTGTCCCCGCCCCAGATCATCCGGTCGCGCTTGGCGCCGTCGCTGATGACGCTGTCGCCCTCGCCGACGATGGCGTCGTTGCGGACCGGGCCCTCCTGGCCCGGGTAGGGGCGCCCGGTGGCCGGGTCGATCGTCGACATCTGGACGGTGTAGGCGCCCGCGTACCAGAGCCGGTTCAGGGTGTCGTCGCTGGACAGGAACGCGCCCTTGTAGCCGTCCAGGTCCGGGTTGGCGGGGTCGGCGGTGAACCGCAGCCGCAGGTCGGACAGCCGCACCTCGCCGGGGCCGTCCAGGAAGACCATGAGGTAGCGGAACCCGCCGCGGATGACGGGGTCGCTGAGCACGGAACGCCCGTTCTTGTCGTGAGATGGCGACCGGGTTTCCAGGTAGTGGGTCTCGGTGGCGAGGCCGACCGGGTCCTGGCTGTAGTCGGAGGCGGTCGTGAGGTATTGCGCGCTCTCGCTGAACGCCAGGCCGATCCTGGGCGAGCCCTTGCGGACGTCGGCGGTGACCTGGATCTGCCCGCCGACCTCCTGCCCGAAGTCGTAGACGACGTAAGGGCGGCCGTACTCGTTGGAGCTGAGCGTCGTCGTGCCGTGCCGGAACGCGCCGGACGGGTTCCGCACCGTCCCGCCATAGGGCGCCGCGGGGGCCCGGCCGTCCTCGTACAACGTCCACACGGCGTGGATGCGAGCGCCGGGGCCCGGCTTGTCGGTGTTGCGGAACGTGACCCGCAGGTCCTTGGACGAACCGACGAGGGGCGCCGGGACGGTCACGTCGTAGTGGACGAGGCCCGCCTTGTCGCCGCTCCATACCCCGGCTTGGGCCGGGTCCGGTGCGCGCTCGTGGACGACCGTCCCGTTCACGAGCACCTCGTAGTGCGCCGTGGCACTGCCGGCCTCCTCGACCCGGAGGGTGACCGCGCGACCAGGCGTGACGCGCAGGCCGTACCCGAAGGCCGCCGCCGCCCCGCCGCCCGTCTGGCGGGTCATGACGCCGTCGGCCTTCGCCGCGGTGGAGGACCCGGCGTCGAGGTCATGGCCCTTCTCGGACGCCCCGGAGGCGGCGGTCACGTGGTCGCCGTTGACCCCGTACGACTCCGCGGCCCGCACGGGACGGACGTTCCGGCCGGAGGGGGCGAGCACGTAGCGGTCGGCGCGGGTGAGGGACGGAAGGCCGAGCGGGTCCCGGGGAGCGGCGGACGCGGGGGCGAGCGGGACGGCGACCAGGGCGGCGGCGCCCAGGGCCAGGGAGGTGACGGCGGACACGTGGGAGCGCGCGAACTTCTCAGCCGGCGGCATCGTTATCCCTTCGGGTTCACTTGGTCGAGCGGGCCCAGCAGGGACGGCCGGCGGCCCGGTGGGGACGGCGCGGACGCGGCGGGGTGAGCGCCGCGGCCGCGCGGTCCGGGCCGCCGGCCGGCCTTCTTGCGACGGGGCGGTTCCTCCTCAGCGCAGGAACGCGGCGGCGACGCCGGCGTCCACGGGGACGTGCAGTCCGGTGGTGTGGGTCAGGTCCCCGCCGGTGAGGGCGAAGACGGCGGCGGCGACGTGCTCGGGCAGCACCTCGCGCTTGAGCAGCGTCCGCTGGGCGTAGAACTCGCCGAGCCTCTCCTCCTCGACGCCGTACACGGCGGCGCGCTTGGCGCCCCAGCCGCCGGCGAAGATCCCCGAACCGCGCACGACCCCGTCCGGGTTGACCCCGTTGACGCGGATGCCGTGCTCGCCGAGCTCGGCGGCCAGCAGCCGCACCTGGTGCGCCTGGTCGGCCTTGGTCGCGCCGTAGGCGATGTTGTTCGGCCCGGCGAACACCCCGTTCTTGGACGAGATGTAGACGATGTCGCCGCCCATGCCCTGCTCGACCATGACGCGGGCGGTCTCGCGGGACACCAGGAACGAGCCGCGCGCCATGACGTCGTGCTGGAGGTCCCAGTCGGCGGCGGTCGTCTCCAGCAGCGGCTTGGAGATGGACAGGCCGGCGTTGTTGACGACGAGGTCGACGCCGCCGAACGCCAGGACCGCCTCCCGGACGGCCGCGGTGATCTCGTCCTCGGAGGTCACGTCCACGCCGACGGCGATCGCGACGTCCGGGGCGCGCAGCGCGGTGGCGCCGATCTCCGCGGCGACCTTCTCGGCCGCCCCGAGGTCCCGGTCGGCGACGACGACGCAGGCGCCCTCGGCGGCGAGGCGGCGGGCCGTGGCCGCGCCGATGCCGGAGCCGCCGCCGGTGACGAGCGCGACACGCGAGGCGAGGGGCTTGCTCGCCGGCATCCGGCGCAGCTTGGCCTCCTCCAGCTCCCAGTACTCGATGCGGAACTTCTCCGCCTCGTCGATCGGCGCGTACGCCGACAGCGCCTCCGCGCCGCGCATCACGTTGATCGCGTTGACGTAGAACTCGCCGGCGACCCGCGCGGTCTGCTTGTTCGCCCCGAAGGAGAACATGCCGACGCCCGGCACCAGCACGATCGCCGGGTCCGCGCCGCGCATCGGCGGCGAGTCCGGGCCGGCGTGCCGGTCGTAGTAGGCGGCGTACTCCTCGCGGTAGGCGGCGTGCAGTTCCCCGAGCCGCGTCCTGACGTCGTCCAGCGGCGCGTCCGGCGGCAGGTCCAGCACCATCGGCGCGACCTTGGTGCGCAGGAAGTGGTCCGGGCACGACGTGCCGAGCGCGGCGAGCCGGGGGTGCTCGGCGCGGGACACGAAGTCCAGCACCGCCTCGCTGTCGGTGTAGTGCCCGACCTGCGGCCGGTCCGTGGACGCCAGGCCCCGCACGAGCGGGAACAGCGCGGCGGCGCGGGCGTGCCGCTCGTCCTCGGGCAGCACCGGGTGGACGACCTCGCCGAACGGGTCGGGCCTGCCGTGTTCGGCGATGTAGGCCTCGGCGGTGCGGATGATGTCGAGGGAGTTGGCCTCGCACTCCTCGCTCGTCTCGCCCCACGCGGTGATGCCGTGCCCGCCGAGGACCACCCCGATGGCGCCGGGGCTGGCGCGCTTGATCTCGGCGATGTCCAGGCCGAGCTGGAAGCCGGGGCGCCGCCACGGCACCCACGCCACCCGGTCCCCGAAGATCCGGCGCGTCAGCTCCTCGCCGTCGGCGGCCGTCGCGATCGCGATGCCGGAGTCGGGGTGCAGGTGGTCGACGTGCGCGGCCTCCACGAGACCGTGCATGGCGGTGTCGATGGACGGCGCGGCGCCGCCCTTGCCGTGCAGGCAGTAGTCGAACGCCGCGACCATCTCGTCCTCGCGCTCGACGCCCGGGTAGACGTCCACGAGGGCGCGCATCCGGTCCAGCCGCAGGACGGCCAGGCCCTTCTCGGTGAGGGTGCCGAGGTCGCCGCCCGAGCCCTTCACCCACATCAGCTCGATGTCGCGGGCCGTCACGGGGTCGGTGACCGTGGCCTTCGCGGACGCGTTGCCGCCCGCGTAGTTGGTGTTGCGCGGGTCCGAGCCGAGGGTGTTGGCGCGTTCCAGCAGGCGCTCCACCTCGGGTGGAGTGGCGGTCATCGGATGTCTCCTCGTGTGCGTGGCTTCATGGACGTGCGTGGCCTCATGAACGTGCGTGGCCTCATGAACGTGCGTGGAAGGTGTAGGAGCCGGACGCGGCCTCCAGCCGGACGACGCTCCCGCCCGCGCCCTGGCCGGTGCCGAGGACGCGCACGCCCCGGGCGGCGGTCAGCGGCCGCCCGCTCTCGCTGACCCGGTCCGCGGCCGCGGCGGGCAGTTCGATCTCGGCGGTGGCGCCGACGGGGACGCTCACCCGCAGTTCGAACCCGGAGCCGGACTTCGTCCAGCGGACCGCGACCGGGCCGTGCGGGGTGGCCGTGGAGCCGTTCACCGAGGTCAGGTCGCCGACCGGCTGCGGCGCGATCCGCACCCGGTCGAATCCGGGCGCGGCCGGCGTGATCCCGGCGAGGTCCTCGGTGAACCACTCGCCGATGGCGCCGCCGAGGAAGACGTGGTCGCGGGACCGCGAGTCCAGGTCCCAGCGCTCCCACAGGGTGGTGGCGCCGTTCGCGGTCCAGTACCCCCAGCCCGGATAGGTGCGCTGGTCCGCAACGCGGTAGGCGAGGTCGCCGTGGCCGCGCCTGGTCAGCTCGGTCAGCAGGTACTTGGTGCCGAGCGCCCCGGTGTTGAGGTGGTCGCCGCGCTCCTGGACGTCCCGGACGAGCCGGTCGGTGACGGCCTTCTGCGACTCCTGCGGCGCGAGGCCGAGGGCCAGGGCGAGCAGCGCGTTGGTCTGCCGGTAGCCGGGGTCGGACTTGGTGACGTAGGCGTCGCCGCGCAGGAACGCCTTGTTGAAGGCGTCCTTGGCGCGGGCGGCGGCGGCCCGGTAGCGGGCGGCGTCGTCGCCGTGGCCGAGGACCTCCGCCACGTCCGCGATGATCGTCGCGTTGGAGTAGGTGTAGGCGGTGCCGTGCAGCCGCCCGTCCTCGGGGGTGTTGCCGTTGTACCCGGGGGCGAGGTAGTCGTTGAGGCTGCTCGGGTAGAGCCCCTCCCCGTCGGCGCGCTTGAGCCATCCGTCCAGGTACGCCCGCATCGCCGGGTAGGTCGCGGCGAGGACGTCCCGATCGCCGTACCGCTGGTACATCTGCCAGGGGATCTCGGTGAGGGAGGCGTGCCACGGCGGCGCCTGCCCGTAGTAGCCGAGGCCCCAGCCGTTGTCGGGCACGATGCCCGGGACGGTCCCGTCGGGGCCCTGGCTGTCGCGTTGGTCGGTCATCCACTTGGCGAACAGCCGGCGCAGGTCGAAGCGGCCCATCTCCATCTCGGCCATGAGCTGCGCGTCGCCCGTCCACCCGTTCTTCTCGTACATGGGGGTGTCGGTCGGGATGCCGTGCCAGTTGTTGACGACGGTCTGCCGGGTCACGGTCTCCAGCGTGTTGAACAGGTCGTTGGAGCTGCGGAACGAGCCGTTCGAGCGCAGGTCGCTGTGCACCTCGCGGCCGTCGAGGTCGTCGGCGGTGGGCGGCTCCCCCGGCCAGCCGGTCACCTGGACGTACTGGAAGCCCTTGTAGCTGTAGCGGGCCTCCCACGTCTCGGTCGTCCCGCGCCCGGCCAGGACGTACTCGTCGGTCTGGAAGCGGCCGGTGACCAGGCCGTTGCCCGCCTGGACGGTGCCGTCGGAGTTGAGCCGCTCGCCGTACTTGAGGCTGACGGTCGCGCCCTTCGGGCCGCTGGTCCTGATGCGGGCCCACCCGGCGGTGTTGTGGGGCATCTTGAACACGTAGACGCCGGAGGCGGGGTTGGTGACCGCGACGGGCCGAAGGGTGCGGGCGACCTTGATCGGCTCGTGCTCCTCGGGCACCACGGTGGCGGTCGGGGCCGTGACCGTCGCCGCCTGCCGCCAGGAGGAGGCGTCGAAGCCGGGACGGTCCCAGCCGGGCTTCTCCTCGCGGGCGTCGTAGGTCTCCCCGCCGTAGAGGGAGTCGTAGCGGACGGGGCCCTCGGCGTAGCGCCACTGCCCGTCGGTCGCGATCGTCTGGGTGCCGCCGTCGTCGTAGGTGACGACGAGCTGGGCCAGCAGCCGCGGCTCCCCCGTCCACGGGGCGGCGTTCCAGTTCCAGGCGTTATTCTGGGTCATGCCGTAGAAGCCGCGGCCGAGCCGCGCCCCGATCACGTTGCCGCCGTGCCGCAGCATTCGGGTCACGTCGCGGGTGACGTACTCGACGCGCTTGTCGTAGCGGACGAACCCGGGCTGGAGGACCTCGTCGCCGACGCGCCGGCCGTTCAGGCTCAGCTCGGCGTAGCCGCCGGCCGCCGCGTACAGCCGCGCCTTGGCGATCTTCTTGCCGGGGACGGTGAAGTCGCGGCGCAGGAGCGGCTCGGGGAGGGTGGGCTTCTCGGGGTTCACCTCGCCCCAGGGGGCGCCGCCCCAGGCCGCCAGCACCTTCGCCTCGGGCCAGGCCGCGTCGTCGTAGCCGGCGGCCTTCCAGTCTCCGGCGGGTTCCTCGTTCGCGGCCCGCCAGGCCGCGCCGGTGTCGAACTGCTTCGGGTCCTGCCCCGGCAGTTCGAGGCGTCCGAGCAGCCCGGCGGGGCTGGCCTTGCCGTTGGTCGCCTTGACGGCGACGACATTGCGGCCCGCCCGCAGGTGGGCGGTGACGTCGACGACGATCGGGCGCCGCCAGTTCTCCGCCACCGGGTCGGGGTCGCGTCCGCCGACCTCGGCGCCGTTCACCCAGGCGGTGAAGCCGTCGTCGGCGGTCATGGCGAGGCGGGCGCCCTGCGGGACCGCGGCCAGGTCGAACGCGCCGCGGAAGTAGCGCGAGCCGGCGGGCGCCTGCGTCTTGGGGTCGCCCTCGGGGTACCAGATCCAGCTGGTGCCGCGCAGGTCGGGCGTGGACGCGGCGCTCTCGGGGGCGCCGATCCAGGAGCCGCGCCAGCCGTCCGCGCCGAGCGCGGTCTCGAACCAGGTCGGCGCGCTCCAGCGCGTCCAGTGCCCGCGGGCGTCGGCGACCTTGACCCGCCAGGTGTAGCGGGTGGCCGCCTTGAGCGCCGGGCCGCCGTAGCGCACGTCGTAGCCGCGGGCCGACGCGACCGCGCCCGAGTCCCAGACGGCGCGGTCCCCGTCGGCGGTGGCGACGGACACGCGGTAGGCCGTCTGCCGCTGGCCGCGCTCCCCCGCGCTCAGCACCCATCCGAAGCGCGGCTTCGCGGCCGAGACGGCGTTCGGGGTCGTGGCGTGCTCGGTCTCCAGGCCGCCGAGGCGCAGGGCGGCGGTCTCCACCGCGTGCGCGGGGACGGCCACGGCCAGGACGAGCCCGGCGGCGGCGACGAGGGCGACGGGGCGGCGCGCCATGCTCATGCGCCCCAGCCGGCGGCCTGGCCGTCCTTGCGCTCCTCGGCGATCCGCTCGTAGTAGCCGGACGCCTTGTAGGCGGCGACCGGGTCCGGGTGCAGGCCCATCTCCTCGCGCAGCTCGGCGAGCAGCGCCCGGACGTCGGTGTTGTAGGCGTCCATGAAGACGGCGTTCGCCTCCAGGACGTCGCCGGACCGCTGCGCCGACCGCAGCGCGGCGGTGTCCACCAGCAGCGCCTTGGCGGTGGCCTCCTGGACGTTCATCACCGAGCGGATCTGGCCCTGGATCTTCGGCTCGATGTTGTGGCACTGGTCGAGCATGAACGCCACGCCCGTCTCGGCGTCGTAGCCGCCGCCGCGCATCACCTCGTGCATGATCCGGAACAGCTGGAACGGGTCGGCGGCGCCCACCATCAGGTCGTCGTCGGCGTAGAAGCGGGAGTTGAAGTCGAACCCGCCGAGCTTCCCCTCGCGCAGCAGGAACGCCACGATGAACTCGATGTTGGTGCCGGGCGCGTGGTGTCCGGTGTCCACCACGACCTGCGCCTTCGGGCCGAGCTTCAGGCAGTGCGCGTAGGAGGCGCCCCAGTCCGGCAGGTCGGTCATGTAGAACGCCGGCTCGAACAGCTTGTACTCCAGCAGGAACCGCTGGTCGTCGCCGAGCCGCTCGTAGACGGCGGCGAGGGCCTCGGCCATCCGGTCCTGCCGGTCGCGGATGTCGTCCTGCCCCGGGTAGTTCGTGCCGTCGGAGAACCACAGCTTCAGGTCGCGGGACCCGGTGGCGTCCATGATGTCGACGGCTTCGAGCAGGTGGTCGAGGGCCTTGCGGCGGACGGCGGGGTCGGGGTTGGTGACGCTGCCGAGCATGTAGTCGTCGTCCTGGAAGACGTTGGTGTTCACCGCCCCGATCCGCACGCCCCGCTCCTCGGCGTGGGCGGCCAGCGCGGCGTAGTCGTCCACCCGGTCCCAGGGGATGTGGATCGCCACGCTGGGCGCGACACCGGTGTACCGGTGCACCTGCGCGGCGTCGTCGATCTTCTCCCGCGGGGTGCGCGGCACGCCCCGCTGGGCGAAGACCTTGAACCGGGTCCCCGAGTTCCCGTACGCCCACGAGGGAGTCTCGATCTGCTGGCGGCGCAGGGCGTCCTTCACCGCGCTGGTGTCGTTCACGCTTGCCTCTCTTCTTTCCGGTCACCTGGTCAGTCCAGGTGGAAGACCTCGGGGAGCGTCCGCATCCCCTCGTCGGGGCGGCCGTCGAGGTCCTCGAAAAACGGCGCCATCTCCGCCTGCCACCGCGCGTTCACGTCGGTGCGGGCCATCGCCTCCTGGGCCGCCTCGAAGTCGTCGGTCTCCAGGTAGCCGACGAGGAGGCCGTCCTCGCGCAGGAACAGCGAGTAGTTGTGCCAGCCGGTGTCGCGCAGAGCGCTGAGCATGTCGGGCCAGACCGCCTGGTGGCGCAGCTTGTACTCCTCCAGGCGGTCCTGCCTGACCTTCAGCAGGAAGCAGACGCGCTTGGTGCTTCCGGACATGGAGGGATCAGAAGTGGTACTGGTCGATGTTCTTGGCGTCGAACACCGTCGGCGGGCCGAGGATCACCTCGCCGTTGGCGCCGATCGAGCGCTCGCCGAGCTTGCCGGCCTTGAACTTCTCGCCCTGCGCGCCGGTGATCTGCCCGGACGACAGCGCCGCCGCCGCGTACGCGGCGAGGTAGCCGAGGTTCTTCGGGTCCCAGAGCTCGAATCCCTTGACCGTGCCGTCCTTGACGAACTTGCGCATCTGGTCGGGGGTGCCGAGGCCGGTCAGCGCGACCTTGCCCTTGTACTTGGAGCCGGAGATGTAGCGGGCGGCGGCGGCGATGCCGACCGTCGTGGGCGAGATGATGCCCTTCAGGTTCGGGTACGCCTGCAGCAGGCCCTGGGTCTGCTGGAACGACTTCTGGTCGTCGTCGTCGCCGTAGGCCACCTTGACGAGCTTCATCTTGGAGTACTCGGGCTTCTTCAGCTCGTCCTGCATGAACTTGATCCAGGTGTTCTGGTTCGTGGCGTTCGCGGTCGCCGACAGGATCGCGATCTCGCCCTCGCTGCCGATCTGGTCGGCGAGCAGCTTGACCTCGCTGCGGCCGATCTCCTCCGAGCTGGCCTGGTTGATGAACACGTCCCGGCAGGCGGGGTTGGTGTCGGAGTCGTAGGCGACGATCTTGATGTTCTTGGACATCGCCTGCTTGAGCGGCCCGCACACCGCGTTCTCGTCGTTGGCGGCGATGAGGATCGCGTCGTGCCGCTGCTGGATCAGCGTGTTGATGTAGGAGACCTGCGAGGAAGCCGAGGCGTCGGACGGGCCGACCTCCTTGGCCTGGCCGCCGAACTCCTTGGCCGCCGCGATGCCGGCGTTGTCGACGATCGTCTCGTAGGGGTTGTTGACCTGCTTGGGCAGGAACGCCAGCTTCAGGCCCTTCTTCAGCGGCGCGTTCGGGTCCGCGGAGGCGTTCCCCCCGGCCTTGGCGTCCCCCGAGCCGGACGCGGAGTCCTTGGTGGTCCCGCCGCAGGCGGCCAGGCTGAGGGCCAGGGCGCCCGCCGTGGCGGCGGCCGCCAGCCGGCGCGGAGCGCGCAAACGAATGGTCATCAGGTGCCTTTCACAGTTCCGGGTCGTGCTACGGGGTGGGTGGGCGTACGGCGGGGGGCAAGGGCGGTGCGGTGGATCAGGGTGCGGCGGCGGGGACCGCGGGTCTCGCGCCCCGCCGCCGGCCTCGGGCCTCGCGCGCCACGGCGATCAGCCGCGGCGTGAGGACGCTGATGATGAGCAGCAGGCCCGTGACGATCGACTGGACCTCGGTGGAGACGTCGTTGAGCATCAGCAGGTTGCGGAGCAGGCCGATGAGCAGCACGGCCGCGATGACGCCCCCGAGGGTGCCCCTGCCGCCGTCGAAGTCGACGCCGCCGAGCAGCACCGCCGCGATGACGGTGAGCTCCAGGCCGAGGCCGTTGTCGGCGCGGGCGCTGCCGTAGCGGAGCGTGTAGACGATGCCGGCGAACCCGGCGACGAGGCCGGACACCGTGAAAAGGATCAGCTTGAGGCGCTTGACCCGGATGCCGGCGAAGTAGGCGGCGTCCTCCTGCGCGCCGATCGCGAACAGCGACCGCCCGACGCCGGTGGCGTGCAGGACGACGCCGGTGACGGCGGCGAGCACGGCGAACAGCGCGACCGGGTACGGGATCGGGGTGCCGGGGATGGAGGACGTCGCGAGATCGGTGTAGGCGGTGGGGAACTCCGAGATCGCCCCGGTGCCGAGCGTCACGTACGCCAGGCCCCGGTAGAGGGTCATCGTGCCGATCGTCACGGCGAGGGAGGGCAGCCCGAGCCTGGTCACCAGCAGGCCGTTCACCAGCCCGCACACGACGCCGACCACCAGCACCAGCGGGATGATCGCCTCGATGGACATGCCGCCGTCCCACAGCTTGCCGGTGAGGGCGCTGCACAGCCCGAGGATCGAGGCGACCGACAGGTCCACCTGCCCGCACACGACCAGCAGCGTCATCGGCAGCGCGATCAGTGCGATCTCGCTGAGGTCGTCCAGCGCGAACGACAGGTTGTCGTTGTTCGCGAAGTCCGGCGAGAACCCGGCGCCGCTCGCGAAGACCACGACCAGCAGCGCGGTGACGGCGGTCTCCCACCGCATCAGGCGGCTCATGACCGTCCCTCCTTGCTCTGCGGCGCGGCGGCGCGGTGCGCGGCCGACGCCAGGGACCGCTGTTTCAGCGCCCGGGTGACGCGCAGCGCCAGCAGCCGGTCGACGCTGATGGCCAGCAGCAGCAGGACGCCGGTGATCGCGTCCTGCCAGAACGAGTTGACCTTGAGCACCACCAGCACGCTGCCGATGGTGGTGAGCAGCAGCGCGCCGAGCGCCGCCCCGTACACGGTGCCGACGCCGCCGGTGATGGCGACGCCGCCGACGACGACGGCGCTGACGACCTTCAGCTCCCAGCCGTTCGCGGCGTCGGCGACGACGGTGCCGAACCGGGCGAGCCACAGCACCCCGGCGAGCCCGGCGAGGGCGCCGCTGACCAGGTAGGCGGTGAGGACGCGGCGGCGGATCGGCACGCCGGCGAGCATCGCGGCCTCCGGGCTGGACCCGATCGCGTAGTACTCGCGCCCGGAGGAGTAGGAGCGCAGGTAGTAGCCCACCGCCAGCATCACCACCACGGTGATGATCGCCAAATAGGGGACGCCGAGGATCCCGTCGCTGCCGAGGCTCAGCAGCGAGGACGGCAGGTCCGCGGCACCGATCTGGTCGCCGTGCGCGAGGCGGTAGTCCAGCCCCTGGATCACGTACAGCGTGCCGAGGGTGACGACGAGGGCGGGCACGCGGCAGAAGCTGACCAGCAGCCCGTTCACCAGCCCGCAGACCAGGCCGATCCCGACGCCCACCAGCGCGACCAGCACGACGTTGCGGTCCCCGCCGGAGGCGAACTTCCCGGCGCTGAACGCGACGAGCCCGACGACGGACCCGACCGACAGGTCGATGTTGCGGGTGACGACGACCATGCTCTGCCCGACGGCGAGCAGCACCAGGATCGAGGCGTTGAGGAAGATGTCCTTGACGCCCTGGCCGGACAGGAACCGCGGGTTGGCGATCGTCGTGCCGAGCACGAGCACGAGCAGTGCGCCGAGGATGCTCAGCTCGCGGGCGCGCAGCACCATCTCGACGAGGCGGCGCCCGCCGCCCGGCGGGCCGCCCGACTCCGGCCTGGCCGGGGACTGGGTGAGGACGGTCATCGGCTCAGGCCGCCTTTCCGCTGCCGGGGCGGCCGGTCGCGGCGGCCATCACGCTCTCCTCGGTCGCGTCCGCGCGGGCGATCTGCGCGGTCAGCCGCCCCTCGTGCATGACGAGGATCCGGTCGGCCATGCCGAGCACCTCCGGCAGGTCGGAGGAGATCATCAGCACCGCCAGGTCCTGCGCGGCCAGTTCCGACAGCAGCCGGTGCACCTCGGCCTTGGTGCCGACGTCGATGCCGCGGGTCGGCTCGTCCACGATCAGCACGTCCGGCTCGGTGGCCAGCCACTTGGCGAGCACGACCTTCTGCTGGTTGCCGCCCGACAGGACGCCGACGGCGTCGCTGAGCCGGGCGTACTTCAACTGGAGGCGCAGGCCCCAGTCGGCGGCGCGGTCCCGCTCCACCTTCCGGGAGATCAGGCCCCCGCGCCCGGTCTCGCGGCGCAGCGTCCGCAGCTGGGTCAGGCCCATGTTCCGCTCGATCGACATGTCCATGACCAGGCCCTGCTGGCGGCGGTCCTCGGGGACGAGCGCCAGCCCGGCCGACATCGCGGCCGTGGGGCTGCCCGCCGGGAGCGCGCGCCCGCCGACCTCGACGGTCCCGGCGTCCCAGCGGTCCACGCCGAAGACGGCGCGGGCGACCTCGCTGCGACCGGCGCCGACCAGCCCGGCCAGCGCGACGATCTCGCCGCGGCGGACCTCGAAGGAAACGTCGGTGAAGGCGCCCTCGCGGGTCAGCCGGCTCACCTTCAGCGCGACCTCGCCGGGCGTGACGTCCTGCTTGGGGTAGAGCGCGTCGAGATCGCGGCCGACCATCCGGCGGACGAGGTCGTCGGGGGTGATGTCGGCGACCATGTCGGTGCCGACGTAGGCGCCGTCGCGCAGCGTCGTCACCCGCCGGCACAGCTCGAAGATCTCCTCAAGCCGGTGCGAGATGAACAGCACCGCGCAGCCGTGCTCCTGGAGGTTGCGGGTGACGGCGAACAGGCGGGCGACCTCCTGGCCGGTGAGGGCCGCGGTCGGCTCGTCCATGATGAGCACCCGCGCGTCCCGGGAGATCGCCTTGGCGATCTCGACGACCTGCTGGTCGGCGATCGACAGGCCGCGGGCGGGCTGCTGCGGGTCCAGCGCGACGCCGAGCCGCTCGAACAGCCGCGCCGTCTCGGCGTGCACGGCGCGGCGGTCGATGCGGCCGAGCGCCCCGCGCGGCTGGCGGCCCATGAAGATGTTCTCGGCGACCGACAGGTCGGGGAACAGTGTGGGCTCCTGGTAGATGACCGCGACGCCGGCGGCCTGCGCGTCGGCGGGGCCGTGGAAGGCCACCGGCTCGCCGTCCACCCGCACCTCGCCCGCGTCGGGGCGGTGCACGCCTGCGAACGTTTTTACGACCGTGGACTTACCGGCGCCGTTCTCGCCCGCGAGGGCGTGCACCTCGCCCGCGTGGAGCTCCAGGGTGACCCCCTGCAGCGCGCGGACCGCGCCGAACGACTTACTCACGTTGACCAGTGCCAATGTCGGCGGCGCCGAGCGGCCCGGTGCACCCATCGCGGCCCTCCTCGCGGGGGACGTCTGTGACGAACAGATGAAAAACGTTTTAACTAGATGTTGCGGAGGACGCTAGATGTGACCCGGAGCACCCGTCAAGGGGGGAACCTGCCTCCAACCCGCCCAGCGCTGCGGAAAGCCCGTCTCCACAAGGGCCGGCGATATTCAGAAGTCGTTCGCGGCCGGGACCGGCCTCCGGGGTTTCGCGCCCGTGGACCTCGATCTCGGGTTGACACGTTTTAATCGGATGACCCAAAGTGAGCGGCGACACACCAGCGGACGACTCGGGGGCACACAGATTGGGCGCAGACGACACCGGCCGCTCCGCGCCGCCGGGCCGGACGGTCGGCATCAAGCAGGTCGCGGCGCACGCCGGCGTCTCGCCGGGCACCGTGTCCAACGTGCTCAACCGCCCCGAGCGCGTCGCCGAGGCCACCCGCGCCCGCGTCGAGCAGGCGATCCGCGATCTCGGCTTCGTCCGCAACGGCTCGGCGTCCACGCTGCGCGCCGGGCACAGCAGCACGATCGGGTTGATGGTCCTCGACCTCGCCAACCCGTTCTTCACCGACGTGGCGCGCGGCGTGGAGGACACCGCCAGCGAGCGCGGCTACTCGGTGATCCTGTCCTCCTCGGGCGAGTCGGACGAGCGGGAGCAGCGCAACCTGCGGGTGTTCGCCGAGCAGCGCGTCCGGGGGGTCCTGCTGACCCCGGTCGGCGACGAGGGCGAGGCCGCCGACCGGCTGCGCGAGCGGGGCGTCCCGGTGGTGCTGCTCGACCACCCGACGCCGCGCGCCAACCAGTGCTCGGTCGCCGTGGACGACGTCGCGGGCGGCGAGCTCGCGGCCGCCGAGCTGCTGGACGCGGGGGCCCGGACGCTGGCGCTCGTCACCGGGCCGGCGGTGCTGCGCCAGTGCGCCGACCGGCGCAAGGGCGCGCTGCGGGCGGTGCGCGCCGCCGGGCTCGGCGGCGACGCGATGCGCGAGGTCGCCGTCGGGGCGATGAACGCCCGGGCCGGGCAGGAGGCGGCCCGGCGGCTGCTGGAGGCCGGCCCGCCCCTGCCCGAGGCGATCTTCTGCGCGAACGACCTGCTCGCGCTCGGCGTGCTGCGCGTCCTGCTGCAGGCCGGGATCAAGGTGCCGGATGACGTCGCCCTGATCGGGTACGACGACATCGAGTTCTCGGCCGCGGCGGCCGTCCCGCTCAGCTCGGTGCGGCAGCCCACCTACCAGCTCGGCCGGATCGCGACCGAGCTGCTGCTGGAGGAGTGCGACCAGACGGGCGGGCACGCCCACCAGCAGGTGATGTTCCAGCCCGAGCTGGTCGTCCGCGAGTCCAGCCGCTCCGCCCTCGGCGGTCCCGCCCTCGGGAGGCAGGCACTGTGAGAGTCGCGCTGTTTCTCACCTGCGTCAACGACACGATGTATCCGGGGACGGGCAAGGCGGTGGTGCGGCTGCTGCGGCGCCTCGGCCACGACGTCGAGTTCCCCGAGTCGCAGACCTGCTGCGGGCAGATGCACCTCAACACCGGCTACCGGCGGCAGGCGCTGCCCCTGGTGAAGGGGTTCGCGGAGACGTTCGAGCCCTACGACGCGGTCGTGACGCCGTCCGCGTCCTGCGCGGCGATGATCCGCGACTGGCATCCCCGGCTCGCGCCGCGCGCCGCCGGGGTCGCCTCCCGCGTGCACGAGCTGACGGAGTTCCTGGTGGACGTCCTCGGCGTCACCGACGTCGGCGCGTACTACCCGCACCGCGTCACCTACCACCCGACATGCCACTCGCTGCGGATGCTGCACGTCGGCGACCGCCCGTTGCGGCTGCTGCGCGAGGTCGGCGGCATCGACCTGGTCGAGCTCCCGGACGCGGCCGAGTGCTGCGGGTTCGGCGGGACGTTCGCGCTGAAGAACGCCGAGGTGTCGGCCGCGATGTGCGCGGACAAGGTCACCGCCGTCCGGTCGACCGGGGCCGAGACGCTGTGCGCGGCGGACAACTCCTGCCTGATGCACATCGGCGGCGCCCTCACCCGCACCCGCGCCGCGGTGCGGACCGTCCACCTGGCCGAGATCCTCGCCTCGACGGAGGAGGAGCCCGCATGACCTCGCCGGCGATGCCGACCTATCTCGGAATGCCGTCGTTCCCGGACGCGGCGCGCCGCGCGGTGGCGGACCCGCGGCTGCGCGGGAACCTCGCGCACGCCACCACCACGATCCGCGGGCGCCGCGCCGCCGCGGTGGCCGAGCTGGACGACTGGCCCGCGCTCCGCGAGGCGGGCAAGCAGATCAAGGACCACGTCCTGGCGAACCTCGGCCACTACCTGCGGCTGCTGGAGGAGAAGGTCGCCGAGGCCGGCGGGACGGTGCACTGGGCCCGCGACGCGGCCGAGGCGAACCGGATCGTCGCGGACCTGGTGAAGGCGACCGGCGAGACCGAGGTCGTCAAGGTCAAGTCGATGGCGACGCAGGAGATCGGCCTCAACGAGTTCCTCGCCGAGGAGGGGATCACCGCCTACGAGACCGACCTGGCGGAGCTGATCGTCCAGCTCGGGGACGACCGGCCGTCGCACATCCTCGTCCCGGCCATCCACCGCAACCGCTCCGACATCCGCGACATCTTCCTGCGCGCGATGGAGGACGTGCCGGCGGGGCTGACCGACGCGCCCGCCGAGCTCGCCGAGGCGGCCCGGCGGCACCTGCGCGCCAAGTTCCTGTCGGCGAAGGTCGGGGTGTCGGGCGTGAACTTCGCCGTCGCCGATACCGGCACGCTCGTCGTGCTGGAGTCGGAGGGCAACGGCCGGATGTGCCTGACGCTCCCCGAGACGCTGATCTCGGTGATGGGCGTGGAGAAGATCGTGCCGAGCTGGCGGGACCTTGAGGTGTTCCTCCAGCTGCTGCCCCGCTCCTCCACCGCCGAGCGGATGAACCCCTACACCTCGGCCTGGACGGGCGTGTCCCCCGGCGACGGCCCGCGCGACTTCCACCTCGTCCTGCTGGACAACGGCCGCACCGCCACCCTGGCCGACGAGGTGGGGCGGCAGGCGCTGCGCTGCATCCGCTGCTCGGCGTGCCTGAACGTGTGCCCGGTCTACCAGCGCGCGGGCGGCCACGCCTACGGCTCGCCCTACCCCGGCCCGATCGGCGCGATCCTGTCCCCGCAGATCAGGGGCATCGGGTCGGAGGTGGACGCGTCGCTGCCGTACGCGTCGACGCTGTGCGGGGCCTGCTTCGAGGCATGCCCGGTCGCCATCGACATCCCGGAGGTGCTCGTGCACCTGCGGGCCCGCGCCGTCGAGAAGGGGCCCCGCCATCCGCTGGAGCGGGTGGCGATGGCGGCGGCCGGGTGGACGCTGCGCTCCCCCACCCGGCTCGCGCTCGCGCAGCGCGCCGCGTCCGCGAGCCGCCGCGCCGTGGCGCGCGCCGGCCGGATCCGGCGGCTGCCCGGGCCGCTGGGCGCCTGGACCGAGACGCGGGACGCGCCCGCGCCGCCGCCCGAGTCGTTCCGCGCCTGGTGGGCCCGGACCGGCGGCGGGCGCGAGGAGGGGGAACGGTGAACGCGCGCGAGGAGATCCTGCGCCGGATCGAGCGGGCGGCGCCCGCCCGCCCCGCCGCCGAGGTCGCGGCCTCCTACGACCGGATCGACCGCGGCTACCTGCGCCGCCACCACGAGGACGCGATCCTCGACCTGTTCGCGGAGCGGGTCGCCGACTACCGCGCGACCGTCCTGCGCGTCGCCGCCGCCGAGGTCGCCTCGACCGTCGCCGAACGGCTCGCGGCGCGTCCCGGCGCCTACGGCGTCCCGTCCGGCCTGCCGGCGGAGTGGACGTCCGCGACCGGCGCGGCGCTCGTGCGCGACCCGTCGGTCGCCTCCCTCGACGGTCTCGCCGGGGCGGTCACCGGCTGCGCGGCCGCGGTCGCGGAGACGGGGACGATCGTGCTGGACCACGGACCAGCCCAGGGGCCGCGCGCCCTGTCGCTCGTACCCGACTACCACCTGATCGTCGTCCTCGCCGGCCAGGTCGCCGCCGATGTGCCGGAGGCGCTCGAACGGCTCGATCCGCGGCGCCCGCTGACGTTCGTGTCGGGCCCGTCCGCGACGAGCGACATCGAGCTGTCGCGCGTGGAGGGCGTGCACGGACCGAGGACTCTGGAGGTACTGGTCGTCCAATGAGCGAAGCGATGTTCGCGGCCGTCGATCTCGGGGCGTCCAGCGGGCGGGTGATGGCCGGGCGCGTCGGGCCGGGCACCCTCGTCCTGGAGGAGATCCGCCGCTTCCCCAACCGTCCCGTCCGGGTCAACGGCACCCTGCACTGGGACATCCTCGGCCTCTACGGCAACGTCCTGGACGGGCTGCGCTCCGCTCCGCGCGGCCTGGCCTCGGTCGGCATCGACTCCTGGGCCGTCGACTACGGGCTGCTGGACGCCGGCGGCGCCCTGCTCGGCAATCCCGTCCACTACCGCGACGCCCGCACCGACGGCGTGCTGGAGCGGGTCCGCGCCGAACTGGGCGAGGACCTCCTCTACCAGTCCTCGGGCCTGCAGTTCCTCCCGTTCAACACCATCTACCAGCTCGCGGCCGACGACCTCTGCCGCGCCGAGACGCTCCTGCTCATCCCCGACCTGCTGGCCTACTGGCTCACCGGGGAGATCGGCGCCGAGCGCACGAACGCCTCCACCACCGGCCTGCTGGACGTCCGCGACCGCACCTGGTCGGCGGACCTCATCGCCCGGCTGGGCCTGCCTTCGCGGATCTTCCCGCCGCTACGCGATCCCGGCGCGGACATCGGCACCCTCCGCGCGGACGTGGCGGCCGAGACCGGCCAGGGCGCCCTGCGCGTCACGGCCGTCGGCTCGCACGACACGGCCTCCGCCGTCGCCGCCGTCCCCGCCGCGACGGACCGCTTCGCCTACATCTCGTGCGGCACCTGGTCGCTGGTCGGCGTGGAACTGGACGCCCCCGTGCTGACCGAGGAGAGCCGCAAGGCCAACTTCACCAACGAGGGCGGCGTCGACGGGACCGTCCGCTACCTGCGCAACGTGATGGGCCTGTGGCTCCTCCAGGAGTCCCTGCGGACCTGGGGCGAGACGGACCTGCCGGCCCTGCTCGCCGCGGCCGGGGACGTGCCCGGCCTGCGCTGCCTCATCGACCCCGACGACCCCGAGTTCCTGCCGCCAGGCGACATGCCGGCCCGCATCGCCGCGCACTGCCGGCGCCGCGGGCTGCCCGAACCGTCCACCCCCGCCGAGACCGTGCGCTGCATCCTCGACAGCCTCGCCCTCGCGCACCGCGCCACGCTCCGCCAGGCGGCGCGCCTGTCGGGGCGGGAGATCGACGTCGTCCACCTGGTGGGCGGCGGCAGCCGCAACGAGCTGCTGTGCCGGCTGACCGCCGACGCCAGCGGGCTGCCGGTGGTGGCCGGGCCCGTCGAGGCGACCGCCCTCGGCAACGTCCTGGCGCAGGCCCGCGCGCACGGCGCCGTCGCGGACCTGGCCGAGGCCCGCGCCCTGGTCGCCGCCACCGAGGACCTGCGCCGCTACACCCCGTCCGGCGACGAGGCCCGCTGGAGCGAGGCCGCCCGGCTGATCGGCCTGGACGGCTGACCTCCGGTCCCCGGCCCGGATGTCACGGCTGCGGGACGGTTTACCCTCCCGAGGTTGACATGGGGCCGCAAAGGGCTGTTCATAGCTATGAACAACACGGTCAAGCAGGGTCCCCCCGCGGTGATGGCGCTCGGGCATGGGCGGGTTGCCCCACCTTATTGACGTTCTACCCGATAAGGTGAACCCCGCTCAGGGACCAACGAGAAGCATGATCACGGCGTTTCGACCGCCTGTCGCTGTTGGGGTGTGGACATGGAGGGTCGTACCGGCCACGACAACGGAGCGGCGCCGGGCGGCGTCCCGCTGGTCGGGCGCAGGGACGTCCTCCGTGTCTTCGAGGAGTCGCTGGACGCCACGGCGGCCGACGCGTTCCGCTTCCTGGCCCTGGTGGGCGAGCCGGGGGCGGGCAAGACGCGGCTGCTGACCGAGCTGTCGAACGCCGCCGAGTCCCGCAAGCTCGCGACCCTGGCCGGCCGGGCCTCGGAGTTCGAGCAGGAGATGCCGTTCGGCGCCGTCGTCGACGCCCTCGACGACCACCTCGAGGACCACGCGGGCGACCTCGGCCGCGGCACCGTCCGGCTGCTCGGCCCGGTGTTCCCGGCGCTCGCCGCCTCCCTCAGCGACGGGGAGGACGCCGGCCCGCCCGGCAGCGCGCCGGTGACCACCCCGGTGGCCCGCTACCAGCTGTACCGCGCGGTGCGGCGGCTGCTGGAGGAGGTGGCCGCCCCGTCCGGGCTGGTCCTGATCCTCGACGACGTGCACTGGGCCGACAACGCCACGATCGAGTTGCTGGACCACCTCGTGCGGCACCCGCCGCGCGCCCGGGTGCTGATCGCCGTCGCCTACCGGCCCGCGCAGGCGTCGGCCCGCCTCGCCGCGCTGGTCCAGGCGTCGCTGCGGGGCGAGGGCGGGCACCGGCTGACCGTCGGGCCGCTCACCCAGGCCGAGGTCGCCGAGCTGCTCGGCCCCGCCGTCAGCGGGGCGCGCTGCAACGAGCTGTACCGGGCCAGCGGCGGCAACCCCTTCTACCTGGAGGCCCTGGCCCGCACCCGCGAGCCCCTCGCCGCCGGCTACGCCGAGGGCGAGCTGCCGCCGGCCGTGCGCGCGGCGCTGCAGCTGGAGCTGAGCGGGCTGTCGCCGGACGCGCTGCTGATCGCTCAGAGCGCCGCCGTCGCGGCCGACGAGTTCGCGCCGCCGCTGGCCGCCGTGGCCGCGGAGGTGAGCGAGCGGGTCGCGCTGGCCGCGCTCGACGAGCTGGTCGCCCGCGACATCGTGCGGCCCCGGGCCGAGCGCTTCCGGTTCCGGCACCCGCTCGTGCGGCACGCCGCCTACCGGTCCGCCGCGGCGGGCTGGCGGCTGGCCGCGCACGGCCGGATCGCCGCCTACCTCGCCGAGATCGGCGCACCCGCCGCCTTCCGCGCCCGGCACCTGGAGCGCTCGGCCCGGGTGGGCGACCGCGCCGCCATCGCCACCCTGGTGGAGGCGGCCCGCGCCTTCGCCACGCAGGCCCCCTCGACCGCCGCGCACTGGCTGAAGGTCGCGCTCGGGCTGATGCCCGCGGTCGGCGACGCTGGCGCGGTGGGCGGGGACCCCGCACAGCCCTCCCGCCTCGAACTGATGATGGAGCTGGCGCAGGTCCAGACGGTCGGGGGCCACCTCACCGATGGGCGCGAGACCGCGCGGAGCGTCCTGAAGATGCTGCCGCTGGACGCCTACGAGCAGCGCGCCCGCGCGGCCCGGCTCGCCGCGCTGATGGAACGCCAGCTCGACCGGCCGAACGAGGCCCGCACCCTGCTGCTGGACGAGCTGCGGCGGATGCCCGACCCCCGGTCCCCGGCGGCGGTGCCGCTGCGGATGCGGCTGATCGCCGAGCGGATGATGCGGATCGACTTCCGCGCCGCCCAGGCCGTCCTGGACCTGATGCCCGACAGCTCGGAGGACTGGGAGCCCAGCCTGGAGCTCGCGGTCGCCGCGTTCCGGCCGATGCCCGCCCTCGCCGCCGGCCGCATCGAGGACACCCTGCGCTACCTGGCGGCGGCCGACCGGCTGGTGGACGCCGCCCCCGACGAGCACCTGGCCGAGTGGATGGACGCGATCGCCTGGCTGTGCTGGGCCGAGACGTTCATGGGCCGCTTCCGCAGCGCGGCCCGCCGGTTCGAGCGGGCGGTGGACGTCGCCCGCGCCACCGGGCAGCTCTACGTCGTCCCCACGCTGATGGCGGGCCTCACCCGCGCCTACGGCATGACCGGCCGGCTGGAGGAGGCCGCGGTCGTCGCCGAGGAGGCGGTGGAGGAGGCGCGGCTGCTGCACTCGGGGCAGCAGCTGGTGTTCGCGCTCACCCAGCAGAGCCTCGTCGCGGGCTGGTCCGGGGACGAGGAGTCCGCGCTGCGGCACGCCGAGGAGGCCATCGAGAGCGGCGCCGGCGTCGGCGAGTGGTGGGGGTCCATGGCCCGCTACGCGCGCGCGATGGCGCTGATCGGCCTCGGCCGGCTGGAGGAGGGCGCCGAGGCCGTCGACGCGACGGTCAAGGGTCCGCTGGACCAGCGGACGCACCTGTCGCTGAGCGAGGTCATGGCCGGCGTCGAGGCGGGACGGGGCCGCGCCGCGGCCGCCCAGAAGTGGGTGGAGCGCGGCGAGCACTTCATCATCCCCGGCCTGGAGGCCCACAACGGCCTGGCGCGACTGGCCCGCGCCCACGTCCTGCAGCTCACCGACGCGGCCGCGGCGGCGCGCGAGGCGCTCGCGGCCGCGGAGACGTTCGAGGAGGCCGGGCACCGGATCGACGCGGGCCGGGCCCGGATGCGGGCCGGGCAGGCGCACGCCGGGGCCGGCGAGCGCGCGGCCGCCCGCGAGCAGCTGCGGCTCGCGGCCGAGATCTTCGCCGGCTGCGGGGCGCGCTCCCTGCACGCGCAGGCCGTCCGCGAGCAGCGCCGGATCGGGGTGCGGGTGCCGGCGCGGGGCGGCGGCCGCGAGACGGGGCTGCCGGGCGGGCTGTCCAAGCGCGAGTACGAGGTCGCGTCGCTGGTCGTGGAGGGGTGCACGAACTCGCAGATCGCCGAGCGGCTGTTCGTCAGCATCCGCACCGTCGAGACGCACCTGTCGCACATCTTCGCCAAGTTCGGGGTGAACTCCCGGGTCGGCGTGGTCAACGCCCTCAGCCGCCAGGACCCCGACGCCCCCGGGATCGGCTGACCAGGGCCCCGCCCGGACCGGCCCTGACGCGAACGCGCGCCCCCGTACCGCCGTCTCAGTAGGCGTTCGTCAGGGTTCCGTGCCAGAAGTAAGGGTTTACCACGATGTTGCGTTCCAGCAGGTCACCCCATCATTACTGCGGGAAAGGGAGGTGGCGGACATGAGCCGGATGATTCCTCGGTTCACTCTCGAGGGCGTCAAGGACGCGGAGATATCGACATATCCGGTCGCGACCGACGACGGCCTCGGACTGGGGCTGACCCGGTTCCTGCGCGAGGAGAGCGACAACGTCGTCCTGCTCGTGCACGGGCTCACCTCCTCCAGCGACATGTTCGTCATGCCGGAGATCCCGAACCTGGCGTCGCACCTGCTCGACAACGGCTTCACCGACGTCTGGACCCTGGACTTCCGGATGAGCGGCCGCTTCCCCTACGACGGCGAGACGCACCGCTACACCCTCGACGACATCGCCCTGTACGACTTCCCGGCCGCCCTCGCCGAGCTGCGCGAGCACATCGGCGACCGGTCGCTGCACGTCATCGCGCACTGCCTGGGCGCCGTGTCGTTCTCGATGGCCCTGTTCGCCGGGACCGTCGCCGACATCGCCACCCTCACGTGCAACAGCGTGTCGCTCACGCCTCGGGTGCCGGCGTTCTCGAAGGTCAAGCTCGGCCTCGGCACCTGGTTCCTGGAGTACGTCCTCGGACTGCCGTTCCTCGACCCGCGGTTCGGCGACGCGCCGCGCTTCACCCGGCCGTGGATGCTGTCGCGGGCGGTGTCGCTGTTCCACAGGGAGTGCTCCACCCGCGCCTGCCACATGCAGAGCTTCCAGTGGGGTGCGGGCAGGCCCGCGATGTACGAGCACGAGAACCTGCTGCCCGAGACGCACGCGCGCGTCGCCGACATCTGCACCGCGTCGGGGCTGCACTACTACCGGCACGTCCGCAAGATGGTCAAGGCGGGCCACTCGGTCAAGTACGCGCCGCGGGACGCGCGCTACGCGCGCCTCCCGGAGAACTACCTGGAGAACGCGGCGGACGTGGAGACGCCCCTGCTGCTCCTCGCGCCCGGCAACAACCGCGTCTTCACCGACTCCAACATCCACCTGCACAAGATTTTGGAGAAGGCGGCGCCGGGGCGCCACGAGCTGGCCTCGCTGCCCGGCTACGGGCACCTCGACCCGCTGATCGGCAAGGACTCGCACATCGACGTGTTCCCGCGCGTCGTCGACTTCCTCAAGCGCCACGCGTCATGACCGACACCGAACACGTCGACGCCGTGGTGGTGGGATCCGGATTCGGCGGATCCGTCACCGCGTACCGGCTGGCGGAGGCCGGGCAGCGGGTCGTCCTGCTGGAGCGCGGGCAGCCGTACCCGCCCGGCAGCTTCCCGCGCTCCCCCGCCGAGATGGGCCGGGCGTTCTGGGACCCGGAAGCCGGCCTGTACGGGATGTACGACGTGTGGGGGTTCAAGGGCTGCGACTCCGTCGTGTCCGCCGGCCTCGGCGGCGGTTCCCTGATCTACGCGAACGTGCTGCTGCGCAAGGACGAGCGCTGGTTCGTGCACGACCGGCCGGTGCCCGGCGGGGGCCACGAGCCGTGGCCGATCTCGCGCGACGACCTGGACCCGCACTACGACGCCGTCGAGCGGATGATGGGCGCGACGCCGTACCCGCTGGACCAGGTCCCCTACGACGACACCCCGAAGACGCACGCGCTCCAGGACGCGGCGGCCGAGCTCGGCCTGCACAGCACGCTGCCGCCGCTCGCGGTCAGCTTCGCCTCCGAGCCGGGCGGCGCGCCCGGGGTGGGCCTGCCGATCGCCGACCCCGCGTACGGCAACCTGCACGGCGCCCGCCGCCGGACGTGCAAGCTGTGCGGCGAGTGCGACATCGGCTGCAACGAGGGCTCCAAGAACAGCCTCGACCACAACTACCTGTCGGCGGCGGCGCACCACGGCGCCGACATCCGCACCTCCCACGAGGTGAAGGCGATCCGGCCGCGGCGGGGCGGCGGGTACGAGGTCGACTACGTCCACCACACGGACCTGACCGCCAGGAAGCGCCGCCTGCCGATCCGGACGATCACCTGTGACCGGCTGGTGCTGGGCGCCGGCACCTACGGCACCACGTACCTGCTGCTGAAGTCGCGGAAGGCGTTCCCCGGGCTCAGCTCCGCGCTCGGCACCCGCTTCTGCGGCAACGGCGACCTGCTGACGTTCCTGATGCGGGCCAAGGACCGCAACCGGGTCCGCCCGCTGAACGCCAGCCGCGGACCGGTGATCACCACGGCGATCCGGCTGCCGGACGACCTGGACGGCGTGCCCGGCGCGGGCCGCGGCGCCTACATCCAGGACGGCGGCTACCCCGGGTTCACCGACTGGATCGTCAACGGCTTCGACGTCCGCGGCGAGATCGAGCGCGCGGCGGAGTTCCTGTGGGGCCGCTTCCGGGAGTTCTTCAAGGACGCGCCGGACACCAACCTGTCCAAGGAGCTCTCGGACCTGATCGGCGGCGGGGCGCTGACGGTCAGCTCGCTGCCGCTGCTCGGCATGGGCCGCGAGACCGCCGACGGGCGGCTGCACCTCAGGGACGGCCGGCTCGCAGCCGACTGGAACGCCCGGACCAGCGAGGAGCTGTTCAACCGCGTCCGCAAGACGATGCAGGGGATCGCGGACGTGCTCGGCGCCGACTACGCCGACAACCCGATGTGGTTCCGCAAGCGCATCATCACCGTCCATCCGCTGGGCGGCGCCCCCATGGGCGGCCACCCGGGCGAAGGCGTCTGCGACGCCTTCGGCGAGGTGTTCGGGTTCCCGGGCCTCTACATCGCCGACGGGGCGGCGATGCCCGGCCCGGTGGGCCCGAACCCCTCGCTCACCATCGCCGCGCAGGCCGATCGGCTGGCCACGCGGCTGCTGGAGGAGACGTCCGCCCGCCGGGGGGCGGGGGGACCGACCGCCCCGCCCGCCACGGGGGCCGAGCCGGCCGGGGGAGCCGGCTCGCCAGGCGGGGCGGGGAACGGCTCGGCGTACGGCCCGGCATCGGGGAACCACGGTGGGACACGGGGACCGTCCACCGCGGCCGCGGGCCGTACGTCGCTGTCGTTCACCGAGGAGATGAAGGGGTTCGTCACCTACGGCGAGACCGACATGCGGATCGGCGAGCTGGCCGAGGGGCGCCGGCCCCTGTCCTTCCGCCTGACGATCACCGCGGCGGACACCGAGCGCTTCCTGGCCGAGCCGGACCACGAGGCGACGGCGGCCGGATGGGTCGACGCGACCGGGCACGGGGGGCGCCGGCCGGTCGAGCGGGGCACGTTCAACCTGCTCGTCGCGGACGCGCCCGAGGACCGGCGGCTGATGAAGTACCGGCTCTTCTACACCGACGGCGAGGGGCGGCGGCGCACGCTGAGCGGGCACAAGAACGTCCTGCACGGGCCGCCGACGCGGATCTGGCCGGACACCTCCACCCTCTACGTGCGGCTGCTGGACGGGCACGTCGCCGAGGACGAGGAGGACGGCGCGCGGGTCGTCGCGGCGGGCGTGCTGCACATCCAGCTGACCGACTTCGCGCGGCAGCTGACGACCTTCCGCACGACGGGGCCCGACGGGGCGGGCAAGCTGCTCGACTTCGGCAGGTTCTTCGCCGGGGAGCTGTGGGAGGTCTACGGTCCCGACCCCGCCTGAGGGGTCCATGGTCGTGCAGGCCGAGGGAACTGCGGGGTGCTCTCGGCCTGCACCTTTTCGCCGGAGGCCGTGCGGGGGGTCGCACGGCCTCCGGCTCAGAGCCTCCGGCCGGGGGCGGGATGCTCCGCCGGGTCAGATGCCCTCGGCGGTGCGGGCCGGGCAGTCCAGCGGGCAGTGCTCGACGTGGGCGGGCAGCCACCGGGTGAAGGCCCCCAGCATCCGCCGGAGCGCGAACCCGACGATCGGGCCGGTGCCGGGGATCAGCGGCTCGAACGTCGCCTCCCAGCGCAGGAACGTGCCGGCGTCCCGGCGCTCCAGCCGGACGTCCGAGCGGTAACCGCGCACGGGCAGGCCCGACAGCGCGACGTAGCCGAAGTGCTCGTAGGGCTCGTAGGCGACGGTCCGTTCGCTGGCCGGCCAGATCTTCTTGACCGTCCCGACGCCGTAGGGGGCGGTGTCGCCCGCGCGCGTCCGCCGCGCCGGGGTGGGGAACCTGCCCCAGGCGCCCCACGCCTCGGGGACGGCCAGGTGCCGGAAGAGGGCTTCGGGCGAGGCGGCGGTGGTGGCGGTGGCCTGGATCATCGCCACACGCTACAGCCGCGCCGCGAGAAGCGGCAGATCCCGGTCTCGGTGCCCTGCCCGGACGGCTGCGCGGTCAGGACGACTGCGCGCGGGCGCGGAACGCGGCGGCCTTGACGCGGTTCTGGCAGGCGGTGGAGCAGAAGCGGCGGGTGCCGTTGCGGGAGGTGTCGACGTAGACGCGGTCGCAGTGCGGCGCGATGCAGACGCCGAGGCGGTCGTGCATCTCGCCGCCGATGACGATGGCGAGGCCGGTGGCGCACGGGCCGGCCCAGTCGTTCTCGTCGGCGCCGTGGTAGTGGACGTGCCACGGGTGCCCGTCGTGGCGTTCCAGGCGGGGCCGGGCCTCGGTCGTCTCCAGGAGCCGGTTGACCTGCTCGGCGGCGCCGTCGACGTCGCCGGAGGCGACCGCGTCGAACACGACGCGCAGCTCGCGCGCGACGGCGGCGAGCGCGGGCAGTTCGGCCTCGGTGGCGCGCGATCCGCGCCCGACGCGCTGGAGGACGTCGGTGACGGCGGCGGCGAGCGCGGGCGGCGGGGGCAAGGAGTAGGCGCGGCCGCGCCGCTCCCCCGGGGTCAGCTCGTTGACCAGGCCGGCGGCCGCCTGCACCACCGCATCGGTATGACTGTTGAACTCCACTTGACCAGTTACGCCCTTCGGGTTCACACTGTGACTGTCCAAAGCTTATACGACAGTCATAGGAGAGGTCATGACCAAGCTCAGCCACGAGGTCGCGAGCGCGTGGACCGCCCGCTGGGACGTCCAGCAGGAGGGCTACATCCCCGATCGCGAGGAGCGGTTCACCGCCCTGGTCGACGCGCTGGAGGCCGCGACCGGGCGGCCCGACCCGCTCGTCCTCGACCTCGGCTGCGGGCCGGGCTCGCTCGCCGGCCGGATCCTGGACCGCATCCCCGGCGCGACCGTGGTCGCGGTCGACGCCGACCCGCTGCTGCTGTCGCTCGGCCGCGCCGTGCACGCCGGGCGGCCGGGCCTGACCTTCGCCGAGCTCGACCTGCGCGAGCCCGGCTGGGCGGCGCGGCTGCGGCTGGACCGGCAGGCCGACGCCGCCGTCAGCACGACCGCCCTGCACTGGCTGTCGGCCGGGCAGCTGCGGGTCGCCTACGGCGAGCTCGCGCGCGTGCTCCGGCCCCGCGGGCTGTTCCTCAACGGCGACAACCTGGGGGTGGACGACCGGACGCCGGGGCTGGCGGCCCTCGACGTCGCCCTGCGCGAGCGCGAGCAGGCGCGCCGGTTCGCCGGTGACCGTCCCGAGGGCTGGGACCAGTGGTGGGACGCGATCGCCGCCGACCCGGACCTGGCCGAGCTGCCGGCGGTGGCCCGCGACGAGACCACCGGCCACCACGGGTCGGAGTCGGAGCTGCTGTCCACCCACGTCGCGGCGCTCCGCGAGGCGGGCTTCGAGGAGACCGGGACGCTCTGGCAGCGCGGCGACAACCGCCTCCTGGCCGCCCTGCTGGGGGCCTGACCCTCCGCCCGGCCCGCCGTCAGCGCGCCTGCCCGTAGAGGCGCTCGACGTGCAGGCGGACGACCAGGCGGCCGTCCTCGACCATGACGCGGCGGTACTCGTCCCAGTCGGGGTGCTCGCCGCGGATGTCGCGGTAGACCTCGACGAGCTCCTCGACGGCGGCGTCGCCGGGATCGGCGGCGACCGCCGTGAGCTCGGCGGTGCCCTCGGCGACCGCCCACGACCAGCCGTCCGGGGAGCCGACGTGCAGGCTCGCGCGCGGATCACGGGCCAGGTTGCGGGCCTTGGCCCGGTCGCCGGTGATGGAGATCCGGACGAGCCGGCGTCCCTCGTCGAAGTGGTAGTTGATCGTGGACAGCTGGGGCCGCCCGTCGCGCTTGAGGGTCGCCAGCACCCCGATGTCGCGTCCCGCCAGAAGTTTCACCAGCGCCGCGTCGTCCGCCATGTCCGCCTCCATCGATCGTCGGCCTCACCGGCGTCAACCACGGGGCGCGCCGATCGCTTCCCCCTCACCTCAGGGCGAGGGCCGGGAAGTCCAGGACGCGGGCGGACCGGGAGCCCGGTCCGCCCGCGTCGTCTCCCGCCTCCTCGCCGGCGGCGCGGCCGGTGAGGATGTGGCCGCGGAACACCGCGCCCTTCGCCACGACCCTGACCGCGCGGAAGCCGCGCGGCGGCAGGGCGCAGAACCCGGTCCGCACGACGTCGTCGAACAGCGAGTCCGACACGACGTAGGCCAGGTCGCGGTCCGCCTCCTCGGCCAGCAGGCGGCGCAGCGGCGCCGCGTCCAGCAGCCGCTGGACGACGATGGGCGCGTCGCCCGCGGGGCCGAACGGCCCGGCCGTGAGCGTGCCGTGGTGCAGCGAGACCCGGACGCGCAGCCGGAAGCGGCCGGCGTCCCGGTTGACCTCGCGCAGCGCCTCGCCGAGGAGGATGACGAAGTCGCCGGCCACCGTCGCCGGGTCGACGCCCTCCGGCAGCGTGGCGAGCTCGCCGTCCCCGCCGACCTGCTTGTCCCAGCCGGCGCGGTCGAGGCCGACACCGCGGGCGGCGCCGTCGAGCGCCTCCGACAGCAGCCGCTGCGCGCGCAGCTGCTCGCGCGTGTCGCGCCTGCTGTACCCCTGGATGTCCACCGCCAGCAGCAGGCGGTAGCTGAGCTGTACTTCCCCGTTCTCCTTCACCGTTCCGATCCCCGCCCTCGGTCTCTCTGTGGGCAAATGGGCCCGATGCCCGCATTCGCTCCAAAGCGTGGAGTGAGCGTTGCCCGGCGAAGGTTCCGATGCGCGGGTCGGAGTCGTCGCCTCCCGTTCGCCCCCTGAGACGCACCTCGATGATCCCTGGGACCGCACGGTAAGCGAAACATGGCGAACAAGTAAGGCGCAATTCGGAAAATCCCCCATGAAACGGCCTCGGTTGAACCGCGAGGCGCAGGGGTCCCGTACTGCCTCCCAACGTGACACCCACGGTCACCGCGTCGCCCCGCACCCCTCGCACCCCGCCGGAGACCCCCGATGGCCCACAGATCACCGGCCGCCGCGTCGGCCACCCGCGATCGCCCTCCCGGACCGTGGAGCTGGTTCCGCGGCCCGCGGCCCGCCGGCGGCGTGGACGACCAGGTGATCGTGAACGAGCTGTACCGCGTGTACGGCCGCCCGCTGCTGTCGTTCGTCCTGCGTCTCACCGGCGGCGACCGGCACTGGGCCGAGGACGTCGTCCAGGAGACGATGATCCGCGCCTGGCGCAGCGCGCACCAGCTCGACGAGAACGCGACCTCGCTGCTGCCCTGGCTGGCGACCGTCGCCCGCCGGATCGTCATCGACGACCAGCGCCGCAAGAACGCACGGCCGCAGGAGGCGGGCGAGGGCCCGCTGGAGAACATGCGCGTGCCCGACGGGTTGGAGGATCTGCTGCGCTCCGTCGTCGTGTCCGAAGCCCTCCTCGCCCTGTCTCCGGCGCACCGCGAGGTCCTCAACGAGACCTTCTTCCGGGACCGCTCGGTGAACGAGGCCGCCAAGCATCTCGGGATCCCCGTGGGCACCGTGAAGTCCCGGGTCTACTACGCGCTCCGGGCGCTGCGCGTCGCCCTGGAGGAGAGGGGCGTGACGCCATGAGAGCGCCGGACATGCCGCACGTCGACGTCGGCGCCTACGCCCTCGGCCTGCTGGAGGAGCCCGACCGCCACGCCTTCGAGGCGCACCTGGCGACGTGCTACTCCTGCCACGAGGAGCTCGGCGCGCTGAGCGGGCTCGCCCAGACCCTGGACGGCATCGGCCCGATCGCCGACCCGGTGGAGGCGATGCCCGCGCCGCCCGAGCCGGCGGCGGTCACCGACCTGATCCGGCACCGGATCCGCCGGGATCGGCGGCACCGGGCCGCGCGGGCGCTGGCCGCGGCCGCCGCCGGGGTCGTGCTGCTCGGCGGGGCGCTCGGCACCGGGTACACGCTGGGAGCCGACCGCGGCCCCGCCGCCTCCGCGCCGGACGGCGGGACCGCCCAGCTGCTGCGGGACGGCCGGGCGATGTCGGCGGCCGACGCCGGCACCGGCGTCACCGGGACGGTCGCGATGCAGCAGAAGGCGTGGGGCAGCCGGATCGCGCTGCGGCTCAGCAGGGTCGACGGGCCGCTCGCGTGCGAACTGGTCGCCGTGGACAGGCGGGGCAAGGCGCACACCGTCGTCGGCTGGTCCGTCCCCGACAGGGGCTACGGTCTGCCGGGGTCGCCGCAGCCCCAGCTGGCCCTGCAGGGCGGCACGGCGCTGCGGCCGCAGGAGATCAGCCGGTTCGAGGTCCGCACGATCGGCGACGGCCGCACGCTGCTGACCGTCCCGGCGTAGGCCCCGCGCCCCCCGGGACGCACGGCCGGGCCGCTCTCCCGTGTCTCATAGGCTGAGGTGGTGAGTGCGACCCGACCGTCCGCCGGTCCCGAGCTGATGCTGCCGGGGCTCGGCGAGGTGTACGCGGCCTACGTCCGGGAGGCGGACGCCCTGCCCGCGCAGCCGGCCCCGCTGCAGGCCGAGATGTGGACGTCCGCGCAGCTCGGCGGCCTGGAGGCGGCGGCCCCGCACGACGCCGCACGGCGCGCCGCGCTCGGCGACCTGATCGGCTGCCTGCACGCGGCGGCCACCCCGGGCGCGCGGGCCTTCCTGCGGGCGCTCGCCGCGATCGGCCCGGCCGAGGGGCGCGCCGCCGCGGCCCGCGCCGCCGACCGCCTCGCCGGCGTCCCGGCGGCCCCCTGGGAGGAGTCGCTCGGGCGGGTCGTCCCCGGCCAGGCGTGGCTGATCCAGGAGGGGCCGCTGGACGGCGACCGCCTGGTCTGCGAGTTCCGCTACGAGGGCGCCGGCACCGCCGGGATGCACGCCCTCGCCGTCCGCCTCTCCTACGGCGACGCCCCCGCCGAGATCGTGGTCGTCGGGGACGTCCCGGCGCTGATGGCGGCGGCGCGGCAGGCGATGCAGGCCGAGCTGTGCGTCGTCCAGCCGTACGGCGCGGCCGCCGTGGGCGCGAGGCTCCGCGCCGCGCTCGGCACCGGGCGCGGCGCGGCGCCCCTTCCCGAGGCGTGCTACCCGGCGCTGGCGCTGGCCCGGCACCGGGTGTCCCTCCTGCCCTAGCGGCCGAGGGCGCGGTAGCGGCGGACCGACAGCGGGAGGAACACCGCCGCGATCGCCAGCGGCCACACCACCGCCATCAGCACGCTGTGCTGCGCCGCCCACGACCCGCCGGCGGCCGGCTCGCCGAACAGCTCCCGGCACGCCGTCACGGTCGCCGACATGGGGTTCCATTCGGCGATCGCGCCGAGCCAGCCCGGCATCGTGCTCGGCGCCACCAGGGCGCTGGACAGGAACCCGATCGGCCAGACCAGGACCTGCACGGCCGCGACCGACTCCGGTCCCTTGGCGACCAGGCCGAGGTAGACGCCGAGCCAGACCAGCGAGAAGCGCAGCAGCAGGAGGAGCCCGAGCCCCGCGAGGGCCCTGCCCGCGCCGTCGTGGACGCGCCAGCCGATCAGCACCCCGCAGGCCGCCATCACGGCCAGCGCGACGACCGAGTGGAGCATGTCGGCCGTGGCCCGGCCCACGACGACGGCGGACGAGGCCATCGGCATCGACCGGAACCGGTCGGTCACCCCCTTGCTCGCGTCGCTCGCGATCGCGGCGAACGTCGTCTCGACCCCGAACGCCATCGTCAGCGCGAACATGCCGGGGACGATGAACGCCCGGTAGCCGGCGCTCCCGCCGGGGACGTCCATCTGACCGCCGAACAGGTAGCCCATCATCAGCACGACCATCACCGGGAACAGCAGCCCGACGGCGACCTCGCCCGGCTTGCGCGCCCAGTGGGCGAGAGCGCGCGAGGTCAGGACCCACCCGTCGGCCGCGGCCCACCTCATGGCCTGGATGCTCACGCGTCCACCCTGCGGGGGGACCACCCCCAGCGCCCCACCGTCCGCTTCGCTCATCGAGGCACCTCCTTCTTCTCCGTGAGGTGCAGGAACACCTCGTCCAGCGTCGGGCGGCGCAGGCCGATGTCGGCGACGGCGACGCCCGCCTTGTCCAGGGCCCGGACGGCCTCGGTCAGCGCGGCCGCCCGCCCCGACACCGGCGCCCCGACCCGCAGGGCCTCGGCGTCGACGTCCACCTCGCCGGTCGCGACCCGGCCGACGACCTCGGCGGCGGCGCCGAGCGCCCGGGGGTCGTCCACGACGACCTCCACGCGGTCGCCGCCGAGCCGCGCCTTGAGCGCCTCGGGGGTGCCCTCGGCGATGACGCGGCCGTGGTCGATCACCGAGACGCCTGAGGCGAGCCGGTCGGCCTCCTCCAGGTACTGGGTGGTGAGCAGGACGGTCGTGCCGCCCCCCACCAGGTCGCGGATCGCGTCCCACACCTCGCCCCGGCTGCGCGGGTCCAGGCCGGTGGTCGGCTCGTCCAGGAACAGCACGGGCGGCGCGAGGATCATCGAGGCGGCCAGGTCGAGGCGCCTCCGCATGCCCCCGGAGTACTCCCCGGCGGGCTTGGCCGCGGCGTCGGTGAGGCGGAACCGCTCCAGCAGCTCGTCCGCCCGCCGCCGCGCGTGCCGGGCCCCGAGGTGGTGCAGGCGGCCGAACATGACGAGGTTCTGCCGCCCGCCGAGCACCTCGTCGACCGCGGCGTGCTGCCCGACGAGCCCGATGCGGCGCCGCACCCCGACCGCGTCGCGGACCACGTCGCGCCCGGCGACGCGGGCCGTGCCGCCGTCCGGCCGGGCCAGCGTGGTCAGGATTCGGACGGCGGTGGTCTTGCCCGCGCCGTTCGGGCCGAGCAGGCCGTGCACGGTCCCCGCGGGGACGCGCAGGTCCAGCCCGGCGAGGGCCTCGGTGCCGCCGTAGCGCTTGCGCAGCCCCTCGGCGACGACCGCGAACCGTGGTTCCGTCACCCGTCCTCCAAAACTATGTACGCAGTACGGATTTACCATCGCGGCCAATATAACGTACGCAGTACAGAGTTTCATCCCTGAGAGGATCGGCCGGTGACCGAGTACAGCGGGGCGGGCGACCCCAAGCGCACCCTGGAGCTGCTGTGGGGGGTGCGGGAGCGCCCCCGGCGCGGGCCCAAGCCGCGGCTGACCGCCGAGGAGATCGTCCGGGCGGCGATCCGGCTGGCCGACGCCGAGGGCCTGGACGGGCTGTCGATCCGGCGCATCGCCGAGGACCTGGGCGTCTCCCCCATGTCGATCTACACCTACGTGCCGGGCAAGGCCGAGCTGATCGACGTCATGGTCGACCGGGCGTTCGGCGAGCTGACGCCGCCCGGGCACGACTCCTGGCGGGCCCGCCTGGAGCACATCGCCCGCGACGACTGGGCGCTGTTCCACCGGCACCCGTGGCTGCTGCAGATCACCATGGCGCGGCCGCCGCTCGGCCCGAACACGTGCGCCAGGTTCGAGTTCGAGCTGCGCGCCGTGGACGGCCTCGGCCTCAGCGACCTGGAGATGGACTCGGTCGTCGCGCTCGTGACCGGCTTCGCCGAGAGCGCCGCCCGCGTGTCGGTCAACGCCGCCGAGGCGGAGCGCCGCAGCGGGATGACCGACGAGCAGTGGTGGGAGGCGAGCGCCCCCCTCCTGGAAACGCTGGTGACCGAGGACGACTACCCGCTCGGTACCCGCGTCGGCGCCGCGGTCGGGTACGAGTACAGCGCCGCCATCGCGCCCGGACGCGCCTTCGAGTTCGGCCTCGCCCGCGTCCTGGACGGCATCGACATGCTGATCAGCTCCCGCCGGCCCGCTTAGTCCGCTTCGTCGCCACGGCGCTCGCCGGGTCCTCCGGCCACGGGTGCCTGGGGTACCGGCCGCGCAGCTCGGCCCGGACCGCGCGGTACCCCTCGCGCCAGAACGAGGCCAGGTCCGCGGTGACCGCCGCCGGGCGTCCCGCCGGCGACAGCAGGTGCACGACCAGGGGCACCCGCCCGCCGGCGAGCCGCGGCGCCGCGTCCCACCCGAACAGCTCCTGCAGCTTCACCGCGAGGACGGGCCGCTCCCCCGAGTAGTCGACCCGGATCCGCGAGCCGGACGGGACCTCGACCCGCTCGGGCGCGTACTCCTCCAGCCGCTTCGCCAGGTCCCACGGCAGCAGCCCGCGCAGCAGGCCCGCGACGTCCACCCTCGCCAGGTCGGCCCGCCGCCGCGCGCCGGACAGCCACTGCGGCGCCCGCTCCAGCAGCGCCGCGTCGTCGACCGCGGGCCAGGGCTCCCCGAGGGCCTCGCGCAGGAACGCCAGCCGCTCCCGCAGCGCGACGGCCGCCGGCGTCCAGCGCAGCAGCCCGAGCCCCTCCGCGCGCACCCCGTCCAGCAGGGCGGCGCGCACGAGCCCGGGATCGGGTTCCCGCAGCGGCCGCGCCTCCAGCTCGATCGCGCCGAGGCGCTCGACGCGGCGCGCCACCACCTCACCGTCGCGCCACACGACCTCCTCGGCGGTCTCGACCAGCGGCGCCGCGGCGGACCGAGCGACCTCCTCGTCGATCACCACGGCCTGCCGCACCCGCGCCGACGCCGCCCCGGCGGGACGGTCGGCCGCCGCGACCGCGAGCCAGCCGGGCCGCGCTCCGGCCAGCGCCGACCCCTGCGCCAGCTCGGCCCCCGTCCCGGACGCCATCAGGTAGCCGCTCCCCCGCCGCGCCCGCGCCACCCGCTCCGGGAACGCCAGCGCCACCACGGTCCCCGCCACGTGGTCGTCGCCGGGCCTGGACGGGGCCCCGGCCCCCGAGGTGAGCGACCTCTGGAGGCGGGCCGCCTCGTCGCGCCAGCGCGCGGCGTGCGGGTCGGCGGGCCGGTCCCGGCCGCGCAGGGCGCGCCACACGGCGGTGAGGTCGTCGCCCGCCGAGCGGGGCGGCGGCTCGGAGAGCAGGGCGACGATCTGCGCGGCGTCGCGGGCGCCGACCCGCGGGGCACCGTCGAGCAGGGCGCGGGCCAGGCGGGGGTGCAGGCCGACGCGGGCCAGCCGGCGGCCGCGGTCGGTGGCGCGGCCGTCCCGCAGGGCGCCGAGGGCGTGCAGGGTGGAGCGGGCGGCGTCCATCGCGGCGGCCGGGGGCGGGTCGGGCAGGGCGAGGCCGGTCGCGCCGGGGTCGCCCCAGCAGGCCGCCTGGAGGGCGAAGCCGGTGAGGTCGGCAAGCTCGATCTCGGGTCGGGGGCGCGCCGGGAGCCGGTCGTGCTCGGCCTGCGTCCAGCACCGGTAGACGGCGCCGGGGGCCTCGCGCCCGGCGCGCCCGGCGCGCTGGTCGGCGGTGGCGCGGGACGCGCGGACGGTGGTGAGCGAGCCGAGGCCCCGGGCGTGGTCGGTGCGCGGCTCGCGGGCGAGGCCGCTGTCCACGACCGCGCGGACGCCGGGGACGGTGAGGCTCGACTCGGCCACCGAGGTGGCGAGGACGATCCGGCGGCGGGACGCGGGCGCCAGCACCTCGTCCTGCACGCGGCCCGGCGCCTGGCCGTGGATCTGCAGGACCTCGGCGGGCGCGCCGGACAGCAGCCCGGCGACGCGGGCGATCTCGCCCACCCCCGGCAGGAAGCACAGGACGTCGCCGTCGCGTTCGGCCAGCGCCCGGCGGGCGGTCGCGGCGACGTGCGCGAGGAACCCAGGGTCGACGCGCATGCCGTGCGGCGGCGGGGCGGGGCGCGGCGGCGGCGCCCAGACCGTCTCGACCGGGTGCAGCGCCGCCGCGGTCTCCACCACCGGGGCGCCGCCGAGCAGGCGCGACCACGGGCCGGTGTCGGCGGTGGCCGACGCGGCGACCAGGCGCAGGTCGGGGCGCAGCGCGGCGCGGACGTCGAGCAGGAACGCCAGCGCGGTGTCGGCGTCCAGGTGCCGCTCGTGGCACTCGTCCAGGATGACCGTGCCGACGCCGTCGAGCTCGGGGTCGGACTGGAGCCGCTGGAGGACCACGCCCGTGGTGACGACCTCGACGCGGGCGCCGGGGCGGGTCTCTCCGCGGACGGTGACGCCGACCCGCCCGCCGACGCGTTCGCCGAGGAGCCAGGCCATGCGGCGGGCGGCGGCGCGGGCGGCGAGGCGGCGGGGCTCCAGGACCAGGACCTTGCCGGGCGCGGGCGGGGCGCCGAGCGCGAGCCCGGCGAGGGCGAGGGGGACCAGGGTGGTCTTCCCGGTGCCGGGAGGCGCCGCCAGCACCGCCGCGCCGTGCTCGTCCAGGGCCGCTCTCAGGGCGGGGACGGCGTGGCGGACGGGGAGGCCTTCGGCGGCGCTGAGGTGCATCGTCCCAGTGTGCCGCCCCGCCCGTGCCGCGGGGCAATCAATTGCGGCGAAAAAGGCTTTGAATGTTGCGGTGATAGTTGCACCGCGCCTTTCATCCAATCTCCGAGGACTCTTCTCGGGCCTTCCCCTGAATCATAAACCCAATCACACGTGAACGAGCAGGTGAGCAATGCCGCAGACCCAAGAAGTGGCGCGGGAGTTTGATTTAAGTCACCTCGCAAAGTGTGGCGGGAATGCCGCGGCATCCCCATACTGGTGGCGTCTAAGCAGGTGCTGGGAGGACGGGACATGTTCGGCAGCTCCATCTACCTCAGGGATCGGCCCGCTTTCACCGGCGGCTCGCCCCAGGCGGTGTACGAGGAACTCTGGCAGCGTGGCCGAAAAGGGCGGTTGCGGACACGCGCCTTTCTGGCGGCGGCGACGCTTGTGTTGTGCGGGCTGCTCGTCAACGCCGTTTTCGGAGTCGTGCTGGCCGCCGTGGTGGCGGCGGCGGACACGCTCGTGCATTGGCGCATTTACAGCGCGTCGCGGGTGTGGCGGCTCGGGCTGCGCGGCGAGCAGCGCATGAACCGGTTCCTCCGCTACACGCTGGAGCGGCGCGGGCACCGCGTGCTGCACGCCCGGACGGTCCCCGGGCACGGGATCGCCGACGAACTCGTGGTCGGGCCCGGCGGCGTGTGGCTCGTGCACAACGAGGCGTGGTCGCCCGGGGCCGAGGTGTCCCAGCACGGCGGCCGGCTGTTCATCGACGGCCGGACGCAGTCCAAGCTCGTCGCCGGGGTGACCGCGCGGGCCGAGGCCGCCGCCGCGGCGATCTCCCGCGCCGCCGGGACGGCGGTGACGGTGACGCCGGTGCTGGCCGTGCACGGCGGCAAGCTCGCCCGCACGCCGTTCACCGCCGACGGCATCGTGTTCGCGCCGCCGCTGAAGCTGATCCGGTGGATGCGCCGCAACCCCACCGCCGACCGCTCCCGCGAGGAGATCGAGGCGATCGCCCGGGCCGCCGTGCACGCCCTGCCGGTCGGCTCCCACGGCCCGGCCCAAGCCGCGGCGTGACCGGGCCCCCTCGCAGGAGGACGGCATGACCGACAGACACCTGTGGCCGGAGGGCTCACACGCCGCCGCTCACAGGGCGCCCACCGCCCGCGGGGGTTCCGCCACCTCTGCGGGCGGTGCGGCGCAGCCAGAGCAGGCCCACCACGGGCAGGACCAGGGGCACGAACCCGTAGCCGCGCCCGTACACGGACCAGACGGTCTCGTCGGGGAACGCGGCCCGGTCGGCGATGCTGAGCGTGCCCACGGCGAGCACGCCCGCCAGCTCCGTCGCGCAGGCGGCGACTGCGATCCGGAACGAGGTCCGGCCGCCCCGGGCCAGGGCCACCGTCGCCAGGACGTAGACGGCGGCGGCGAAGGCCGACAGCAGGTAGGCGACGGGCGCGTCGGAGAAGCGGGTGGCGATCTGCACGCCCGCCCGTGCGCCGGCCGCGAGCGCGAAGACCGCGTAGACGGCGACCAGAAGCCGCCCCGGCCCGCCGGCGGTGGCGCCGGGGCGGGCACCGCCGCCCGTGCGGACCTCGGCGCCGGCGCGGGCGCCGTCGTCCGCGCGGGTCAGCGGCCCCCGGACGGCGGTCTCGGGGACGGGCTCGGAAACGGGCCCGGTCTCGGGGACGGGCCCGGTCTCGGGGACGGGCTCGTGTTCAGGCTCAGGCACCGGTGCCGCTCCACAGCTGGTTCATCCGCACGATCATGACGGCGACGGCCACCCCGGCCACGACGAGCACGGTGGGGCCCCACCGGGTGCGCTCCAGCAGCCCCCACCCGGCGCCGGCTGCGGGGACCAGCAGCGATCCCAGCAGGTAGCCGACGAAGGTGGCGGGGCCGTCCGGGCCCTCGCCGCCGGAGAGCCCGACGAAGGCGACCACGGCCTGCGCGACCAGCAGCACTTCCAGGACGCCGAACGCGGCGAGGTCGCCTGCGCCCATCGCCCGGCCGCGCAGCGCCGTCACGAGGGCGTAGCCGGCGGCCAGGAGCGCCACCACGATGGTCGTGGTGGACAGCACGTTCGTCACGGCACCAAAGAGTACTACCGGCTGTAGAGCAACCGCGACGCCCCCGATCGGCAGGGCCCGGCGCCGCCGGCGCCGGAGCCGGGGAGCGGCGGGGCATGGCAGCATGGCGGGCGTGAACGCGCTGCAGTGGCTGACCCTGACCCGGCACGGTGAGAGCACCGGCAATCTCGCCTACCAGGCCGTCCTCGGCACCGACGCCGAGGAGGTCGACATCCCCGAAAGGGACGCCGACGTCCCGCTGTCGGACACCGGCCGGGCGCAGGCGGCGGCGCTCGGCCGCTGGCTGGAGGCGCTCCCCGAGGACGAGCGCCCCACGACGGTGATCACCTCTCCCTACGTGCGCGCCCACGACACCGCCAGGATCGCGCTCGCCGAGACGTCCTTCGCCGCCCCGCGGATCCAGGTGGACGAGCGGATCCGCGACCGCGAGCAGGGCGTCCTGCAGGGGCTCACCCCCCGCGGCGTCCGCACCCGGTTCCCGGGCGAGGCCGAGCGGCTGCGCCATCTCGGCAAGTTCTACCACCGGCCGCCCGGCGGAGAGTCGTGGGCCGATCTGGCGCTGCGGCTGCGCAGCTTCTACCGCGACCTCCAGACCGGCGCCCCCGGCGGCCGCGCCCTGGTCGTCGCCCACGACGCGATCATCGTGATGACCCGCTACCTGGTGGAGGAGCTGACCGAGAAGGAGGTCATGCGGATCGAGAAGGAGCCCGTCGCCAACGCGTCGGTCACCCGGTGGCGCCACGACGGGACCCGGCTCGCGGCCGTCTGCTACAACGACTGCGCCCACCTCGCCGCCGCGGTGCCGCCTCCTACGGCTCGCCGCTGAGCAGCCGGGCCCTGCGCGAGGCCACGGCGGCCAGCCGCGGATCTCCCAGCGGCAGGACGCCCCGCAGCCGCTCCAGCGCCTCCAGGTCGGCGCGGCCCGGCTCGGTCTGCGCGTAGGCCCACAGCACGTCGGCGCCGCCCCGGTCCAGCACCTGCCGCCGGACCCGCACCGCCAGCTCGTCGCGCTCCGCGCGGACGGCGGGCGCGTCCGAGCGGGGCAGCAGTTCGCCCCCGTACAACCGCGCGGCGCCCGCGACGTCCCCCTCGTCCAGCAGCCGCCGGACGGCGAGGAAGTCGGCGTCGACCGCGCAGCCGAGCCGGTAGGGGCGGGCGCGCACGACGTCGCCGAACTGGTGCCGGAGCCGGTGGATCTCGGGGCGGACGGTCGCCGCGCTGCCCTCGTCGCCGTACAGGTACAGCGAGAGCCGGTCTCCGCTCAGCCCCCGCGGATGCAGCGCCAGCAGCGCGAGGATCTCGGCGTGCCGCAGCGTCAGGTCGAAGCGCCGCCCGTCCAGCAGCGCGTGCGGCCCGTCGCCGAGCAGCGCCAGCGTCAGCAGCGGCGCCCCGGCGGCCGCGGGCCTGGCGGCCAGGCCGCGTCCGGGCGGGGCGCTCTCGTCGACCCGGCCGCGCGCCCCCGGGATCCGCAGCAGGAACGCCTCGCCCAGCGGCTCGGCGATGGCGGTACGGCCGTCCGGCAGCACGACCGTCCCGCCGGGCTCGGGAACGGCGACGCGCCGGCCGACCAGCGCGCCCCCCGGTGCGGCGAGAATGCGGCCGGTGCCGGTGGCGAGGACGCCGGTGCCGCGCAGCCCCCGCAGGTGCGGCAGGAGCCGCTCGCGCAGCCGCTGGTCGCGCCCGAGCATCTGGTTCTCCAGCCGCGCCTCGGCCAGCCGCGCCGCGGCGGTGACGAGCGCGACGGTCGCCGGATGCAGTGCCTGCACCGTCGCGCTGACGTCGATGCAGCCGACCACGCGCCCCGAGTCGGGATCGGTGACCGGCGCGCCGGCGCACGACCAGCGGTGCAGGACGTGCGCGACGTGCTCGGCGGCGTACACGTGCTCGGGCCGCCCGGAGGCGAGCGCGGTGCCGATGCCGTTGGTGCCGACGGCGTCCTCCGACCAGAGGAAGCCCTCGGTCAGGCCGACGGCGTCGGCGGCACGGCGGGCGAAGGCCGGGCCCTGCGTCCACAGCACGTGCCCGGCGGCGTCGCTGATCACCATCAGGTGCTCGGCCTCGTCGGCGACCCGCCGCAGCAGCGCCTCCAGCATCGGCAGGTGCGGTCGGAGGGGGTGCGCGCCGCGGGCGTCGGCGAGGACGTCCCGGTCGAACACCAGGGGCGCCGCCTCCATGCCCGCGTCGACGTCGGCGTCCCTGGAGCGCCGCCACGACTCGGCGATCGGCGCCCGGACGGTCACCGGCTCGCGCACCACCATCAGCCCTTTCTCCCGGAGGGAAATCCGGCTCCGTTCGAGCATCGATCCATCGCCGGGACGCCGCAACCGATTCGCCGGATCCGGCACGGCCGGGCGGCGGCACGATCCGTGACCGACTGATCGCAACGTGCATGCAACGTGGAACCGCCTACCGTGAGCGGCGCCGGAGAGGCGAAGGACCATCCTGTGGGTCCGCCGTCCCGCACGCGTCCGGGGGGAATGCGTGCGGGACGGCCCCGCTCCCCCGGCGCTACGGGGAGGACGAACGACCCATGCTCTGCCTGACGTGCCACCGCGTTCGCCCGGCCGCGAGCCGGGCGGACTACACCGCCGAACGCGCCTCGCTCATCGTGCGGGAGGGCCTGTGCACCTGCGGCGCGCCGCCCGGTCGGCCGTGGCGGCGGCAGCCCGTCCGGAAAGGCGCCGGGGTCCCGAGATAAACCGGTGGGTTCACCAAACGTGCACGGTCGATTCGCCTACAGTTTAAGGAGTTTTCACCCACCGGCCCCGGAAGGGAGCGCCATGACCGTGATACCGGGTCTCGTCCGCCGCGCCGCCGCCGAGGTGGAGCGCCGTCTGCGCGAGGGCGCCGGCGTCCTCGGCAGGGCCGGGCGGGAACTGGAACGGTCGGCGGAGCTCGTCCGGCTGCTGCCCTCCCTCGTCGAGCGCCTGTCGATCCTGGAGCAGTCGGCCCGCGTCCAGGCCGCCGAGCTGCGCACGATCCGCACCGAGCTCGACTCGCTGGTCGCGCAGCTCAACGACCGGCTGCTGCCGCGCCTCGACGAGCGCATGGACGACACCGAGCGCGACCTGGCCGCGGTCGCCACCAGCCTGATCCGGACCGGCCGCGAGACCGCCGGCAACCACACCCGGCTGGAGGCCGCCGAACGGCGCGTCGCCGACCTGCGCGCCAAGGTCGCGGCGCTGGAGCAGCGGACCGGGCTGTGGCGGGACCTGCAGTCCACCGTCACCAGGTTCGGCGACGACCTGGACGCGATGCGCGCCCGGATGGCGCTGCGCACCGCCGAGCCGCCACCGGACAGCGCGCCCGCTCCGGTGCAGAACCTCACCGACCGCCTGGCATAAGGGGCATCGGCGGGCGTCCTGGAGAATGGGCGCATGACTCAGCCGTCCGACCTCCTTCCGTCCGCCGCGCGCGGTTTCGCCAGCGACAACCAGGCGAGCGTCCATCCGGAGGTCCTCGCGGCCCTGGCCGCGGTCAACACCGGACACCAGCCCGCCTACGGCGACGATGCCGTCACCGGCCGGCTCCGCGAGGTCGTCCGGCGCCACTTCGGCGAGCAGGCCGAGGTGTTCCCGGTGTTCAACGGGACGGGCGCGAACGTGGTGTCGCTGCAGGCGATGTCGGAACGTTGGAGCGCGGTGGTGTGCCCGGAGTCGGCGCACGTCAACACCGACGAGTGCGGCGCGGCCGAGAAGATCGCGGGGCTGAAGCTCGTCACGGTCCCGGCACCGGACGGCAAGCTCACCCCCGAGCTGGTGGACCGGTACGCGACGGGCTTCGGCAACGTCCAGCGGCGGGAGCCGGCCGTCGTGTCGATCACCCAGAGCACCGAGCTCGGCACCGTCTACACCGCGCGGGAGACGGCGGCCGTCGCGGCGGCGGCGCACGAGCGCGGCCTGTCGGTCCACATGGACGGCGCCCGCATCGCCAACGCCGCCGCGTCCCTCGGCCTGCCGCTGCGCGCCCTCACCACCGACGCCGGCGTGGACGTGCTGTCGTTCGGCGGCACCAAGAACGGGCTCCTGCTCGGCGAGGCGATCGTGGTCCTCGATCCGGGCGCCGTGCGCGGTCTGGCGTACCTGCGCAAGTCGAGCATGCAGCTGGCGTCCAAGATGCGGTACGTGTCGGCGCAGCTCGTCGCGCTGCTGGACGGCGACCTGTGGCTGCGCAACGCCGCGCACGCCAACGCCATGGCCCGCCGCCTGGAGGGCGCCGCCCGCGCCGTCCCCGGCGTCGAGATCACGCAGGACGTGCAGGCCAACACGGTGTTCGCGCTCATGCCGAAGGACGCGGCCGAGCGGCTGCGCAAGCGGTTCCCCTTCTACACCTGGGACGAGGCGACCGGCGAGGTCCGCTGGGTCTGCTCCTTCGACACCACCGAAAACGACGTGGACGCGTTCGCCGCCGCGCTCGCCGCGGAGACGACCGCCTGACCGGCCCGATCATCCCGATCATCGGGAGCGCCCCCGCCCGCCGGGCGGCCCGCGGGTTATGGTGTACCGAACATGATTCGGTTACAGGAGGCGAGCTCGATGGCCAACCGCACCTTCGTCGTCGGCGTGGGCATGACCAAGTTCGAGAAGCCCGGCTCCCGCGACTGGGAGTACCCCGACATGGCCAAGGAGGCCGTCGGCAACGCCCTGGAGGACGCGGGCGTCGGCTACGACGCCGTCGAGATGGCCTACGCCGGCTCGATGTACGGATCGATGGGCCAGCGCGCCCTCTACGAGACCGGTATGACCGGCATCCCGGTCATGACCGTCATGAACGCGTGCGCGACCGGGTCCAGCGCGCTGTTCCTCGCCCGCCAGGCCGTCCGCGGCGGCCTCGCCGACTGCGCGCTGGCGCTCGGCATGGAGAAGATGAAGAAGGGCTCGCTCGGCGCCGGCATGGGCGAGTCCAAGGTCACGATCATCGACCACCACCTGCGCTCCATGACCGCGGGCCGCGAGTGGGAGCTGGACAAGGCGCCCATGCCGCAGATGTTCGGCAACGCCGGCCGCGAGCACATGGAGAAGTACGGCTCCACCCCCGACCACTACGCCTGGATCGGCTGGAAGAACCACAAGCACTCGGTCAACAACCCCTACGCGCAGTTCCAGACCGAGTACTCCCTCGACGACGTCAAGAACGCCACGATGATCTTCGACCCGCTGACCAAGCTGCAGTGCTCCCCCACCTCCGACGGCGCCGGCGCCGCGCTGGTCGTCAGCGAGCGGTTCCTGGACGAGCACGACCTGTGGGACCAGGCCGTCGAGATCGCCGGCCACCACATCACCACGGACACGCAGGAGAGCTTCGCCGACCACTCCTCCATCCAGGTCGTCGGCTTCGGCGTCTCCCAGCGCGCCGCCCGGAAGGCGATGGACGAGGCGCAGGTGTCCATCGACGACGTCGACGTCATCGAGCTGCACGACTGCTTCAGCGCCAACGAGCTCATCACCTACGAGGCGCTCGGCATGGCCGGGGTCGGCGAGGGCCACAAGCTCGTCGACGACGAGGCCACCACCTACGGCGGCAAGTGGGTCGTCAACCCCTCCGGCGGCCTCATCTCCAAGGGCCACCCCCTCGGCGCCACCGGCCTCGCCCAGTGCGCCGAGCTGACCTGGCAGCTGCGCGGCAAGGCCGGCGCCCGCCAGGTGGACGGCGCCCGCGTCGCCCTCCAGCACAACATCGGCCTCGGCAGCGCCTGCGCCGTCGCCGTGTACAAGCCCGCGACCGCCTGACCCGCGGGAAGGCGCGGGGCCAGGAGGATGCGCACAGGCCGACGGGGTCCGGGCAGGGGTCCTCGGAGAGGCGGCGGCAGGCCGCCGCCTCTCCGGCCCCGCTCTCCGGTGTGCGACAAAGATTGACTTTTGTCTCACAGCGGTTACGGTGATGTGAGCAGTCACCGGTCAGGAGGCGCGATGCCCGCCCCGTCCCCGCCCCCGACGGTCGTCACCGCCGCCGCCCGCAGGCCCGCCCGCGCGGCGGCCCGCGCCCCGCTCGGCCCCGGCACGCTCCTCTGGCGGCACGCCGCCGACCTGCGCTCCCTGCTCCCCGGCGCCGCCGCCGGGCTGATGCAGCTCATGCACCCCGGCATCGGCGCCGGCGTCACCGAGCACTCCGCGTTCTTCGACGCCCCCTTCGACCGGATCCACCGGTCCGTCCCGCAGATCTGGGCGACGATCCTCGCTCCGGACGGCGCCGCCCGCGCCCGCACCATCCGCGACCTGCACCGCGCCATCGGCGGGGTGGACGAGTTCGCCCGCCGCTACCACGCCCTCGAACCCGAGACGTTCTGGTGGGCGCACGCCACGTTCACCTGGGAGATCTTCAAGGCCGCCGAGACCTTCCACCCCGGCACCCTCACCGCCGAGGACCACGAGCAGATGTACGCCGAGACCGTCACCTGGTACTCCCGCTACGGCGTCAGCATGCGCCCCGTCCCCGCCGACTACGCCGCCTTCCAGTCCAGGTTCTGGCACGTCTGCGCCCGGACCCTCGAACTCACCCCCGCCGCCGCCCGCGCCCTGGAGATCGCCAGGCACGGCTCCGGCACCGTCACGCTGCTGCCCGTCGGCGGCCCCCGGATCGACCGCGCCGGACGCCTCGTCGTGGAGCGTCCGCTCCGCCTGATCACCTTCGGCTGCCTGCCGCAGGTCGTCCGGGACCGCTTCGACATCCCCTGGTCCCCGCTCGACCAGGCCCGGTTCGCCGCGCTCGCCCTGGCCAACCGGCAGGGCTACCGCATGATGCCGACCGGCCTCAACCACTGGGCCCTGCGCAGCATGCTGCGCTACATCGGCGCCCAGACCCGCCAGAACCGCTACAGCCCGGCCGCCTGAGAGCCGCTCCGCGAAACCGTCGGCGGTCTCCCCGGCCGGCGGCCGAAACACCGGATCATCTGGCGAGATGAGTGGAACGAATCATTCCGTTCTGCTAAGATAAGGGCATGAACGAAACCACCACCTCCGGCTGGACCATCCTCGACACCGCCCACAAGGCCCTCCGTGACGCGGTCCGCGGCCTCTCCGAGCAGGACCTGCGCCGCCCCACCCCCTGCACCGACTGGAACGTCGCCCAGGTCGTCCAGCACGCGGCCGGCGACCAGCTCGCCTTCGCGGCTTCGATCACCGGGCAGGCCGGCCCCGACTACAACCCGTTCGCCCCCTCCGGCACGCTCGACGGCTCGCCGATGGACCTGCTCGACCCCTCGGTGTCCGCCTGCGCCGCCGCCTGGGCCACCGTCGACCCCGGGGCCGCCGAGGTGCCCGTCCCCGTCCCGCCGGGCTCCCTCAAGCCCGAGACCGGAGCCGGCGCCGCCGCGCTGGACGCCGCCGTCCACGCGTGGGACATCGCCGTCGCCACCGGACGCCCGTCCCCGCTCACCCCGGACCTGGCCCGCCCCCTGCTGGACGTGGCCCGGCAGATCGTCGAGCCGCTGCGCCAGTACGGCGCCTACGCCGCCGCCATCGAGCACACCGGCGGCGACGATGTCGCCGCCCTCCTGCGCTACCTCGGCCGCGACCCGGGCTGGACCGCCTGAACCGCCGTGACCTGCGGGCCCGCGGCCCGCAGGTCACGCAACGTTCGCGTCCAGGGGGCCCGGAGGTCGCACGCGCTTCAGGCGGACGGCGCTCGGTCACCTGCGCCGGGGGGTCCTGTCGGACGCTCCGGCGGTGACCTTTACATTGTAGATCAATTACAGGCGGAAGACCTTCCGGGCGTTGCCTGCGAGGAACGCCTCCCGCGCGTCCTCGCCGAGGCCGAGATCGTCCAGGCCGGCGAGCGCCCGCTCGGCGGTCAGCATCGGGTAGTTGGTGCCGAACATGACCTTGTGGTGCCGGTCCTGGGCCATGTAACGGACGAGCTCCGGCGGGTACCTGCGGACCGTGTAGGCGGACGTGTCGATGTAGACGTTCGGGTGCTTGCGGCACACCGCGACCATCTCCTCCGTCCACGGGTAGCCGATGTGCCCGCCCACGATGACGAGCTCGGGGAAGTCGAGCGCCACCTGGTCGACGTAAGGGATCGGACGACCCGTCTCGCTCGGGCGCAGCGGGCCCGTGTGACCCACCTGCGTGCAGAAGGGGACGCCCAGTTCCACGCATTCGGCGAACAGGGGGTAGAACCGCCGGTCGGTGGGCGGCAGCTCCCACAGCCACGGCACCACGCGCAGCCCCCTGAAGCCCAGTTCCCCCACGCACCGCCTCAGCTCCCGCACGGCCTCCATGGGCTTGCGCAGGTCGACCGAGGCGATGCCGGCGAGCCGGTCGGGGGCCTGCCGGACGAACGACGCGACCTCGTCGTTGCTCACGAGGTCGCCCTCGGGCCCGTACCAGGCGCTGATCAGTCCGACGTCCACTCCCCCGGCGTCCATCGCCGCGACCGTGGTGCCGACCGGGATCTCCTCCGCCGGCGGTTTCTGCCCGGTCCACCTCCAGAGCGAGTCGAGCATCTCGTGCCGCAGGAACCGCACCGTCCCGTGCTGCATCCACGCGTCAATCACCATGGGGACCTCCCACCGACCGCCATGCGGCCTCGCTCAGCGATACGACCTGTCGGCCGTCCGGTTCGGGGCTCTGGCCGTTCAGCCAGAGCCGGCACAGTTCCTGCGCGGGCCCGAGCCACAGGACGAACGCGGTCACCGCGTCCACGTCGAGCAGGGCGCCGTGCCGTGCCTGCACACGCCACCAGCTGCGCACCTCGCGGAAGAACGCGCCGTTGCGCTCGGCCAGCCCGTCGCTCCCGGCGGGGCGTTCGGTGAACATGAACCGGGCCCGGTCGGGATGCTCCCTGCACCACCGCACGTGGAAGGCCACGACGGCGGTCACCGCCTCCCGCGCGCCGCCATGGGCCCTCAGTTCGGCGAGGAAGGCGTCCTGGTACATCCCGATGCTCTCGACGAACAGTGCCTCCGCCACCTGCTCCTTGCCGGAGAAGTGGTGGTAGAAGCTGCCCACGCTCACCCCGCTCGCGGCCCTGAGCCCGCTCAGCGTGGTCCCGGCGACCCCGTCGCGCCCGAACAGCTCCAGCGCCGCCCGCAGGATCCGCTCCCGTCCGGCCTCCTTCATAGAACATTATTCTGCCACACCAGAACAATGTTCTGCGTCGCCGGGGTCCCGGCGGGCGCGGTGCTCGGCGGAGCGTGGGGGTGGCGGGCCGCCTTCTGGGCGGTCGCGCTGGTGTCCCTGCCCGCCGTCGCCGCGATCGCCAAGGCGATTCCGGAGGAGCGCCCGTCCGCGGGCGGCGCCCGCAGCGAACTGCGCGCCCTGGCGAACGGCCGCCTGCTGCTCACCCTCGCCGTCAACGCGCTGTTCCAGGGCGCCACGTTCTGCACGTTCACCTACCTCCCGCCGCTCGCCACGAACGTCGCCGGTTTCGGCTCCGCCCGGGTGCCGGCGCTGCTGGCGCTCTTCGGCGCCGGATCCTTCGCGGGCGTCACCATCGCCGGACGGATCGCCGACGCGCATCCGGCCGCGCTCATCGCGGCGGGCATGACGTCCCTGACCGCCGGGTGGGCCGTCCTCGCGCTGACGGCCGGGAGCCCGGCGGCGGTGGTCGTGCTGGTGTTCGTGCAGGGGATGCTGGCGTTCGGGACGGGCCCGGCGCTGATCTCACGCGTCCTGGAGCAGGGCTCCGCGGCGCCGACGCTGGCGGGCGGGTTCGCCACCGCGGCGTTCAACGTCGGCGGGACCCTCGGCCCGTGGCTCGGCGGCGCCGCGATCGGCGCCGGCCTCGGCTACCGCTCGCCCGTCTGGGTGAGCGCGACGCTGATGGCCGGCGCGATCGCGGTGCTCGCCGGTCAGGTCTGCTTCTGGAGGGCCAGGCCGGCCGAGCCCGTCAGCGCCGGCAGGTAGCCGGACCGGTGGCCCAGCGCGGTCGGGTGGTAGGACGAGCCGATCGGGATCGTGACCGCGTTGAGCCAGTCGTCGCCGGAGCACAGCTCGTGCCCGGAGAACTCGTCCCGGACGTCCGACCACGTGAACCCGGCGCGGCCCGCGGCCGCGGAGACCACGCCGTCGAGGGTGTCGGCGGCGTGGTTGAGCGCGGTGCGCTTGGTGTTGCTCAGCCCGGCGCACCAGTCGACGATGACGTAGAGGCGCGGGTACCCGAGCACCACCACCCGCGCCGACGGGGACTTCGAGCGGATCTGGCCGTACAGCGAGTCGAGCCGGCCGGGGAGGGTGTTCTTCATGTAGGTCTCCGCCTGCGTCACCCTGCTCTGGCACGAGGAGGTCGACTGCAGGACGCAGGTCTGCATGACGTCGGCGAACCCGGCGTCGTTGCCGCCGGCGGTGACGCTCACCAGCGAGGTGGACGAGCTCAGCGCGCCGAGCTGGCCGCTGGCGACGGTGGTGGTCGTCGCGCCTGAGCAGGCCACGAACTTGTACGACGACGTGGCGTGCGACGCCGCCCACAGGTTCGGGTAGGCGTTGGCGCTGCGCTGGCACGTTCCGCTGTTCGGATCGTAGTTCCCGGCCCCCGTGCCGGACGAGTAGGAGTCGCCGAGGGCGACGTAGTCGGGCCCGGCCGCAGAAGCGGACCCGGACCCGAGAAGTGAGGCGGCGGCGAAGGTCGCCGCACCGAAGGCGACCAGGCAGGGGCGGGACGGACGCATCGGCACACTCCGGAGCGACGTATCGAATTGTGTCTTCCGTCCTATACCCGCAGCGCCATTACGCCAAGCTCAAGACTGATCAACTTTGTTTGGCATGATTCGCCATTGCCATCCGAAACAGCCGAATTCCAGGGCGGTCAACCCCAAGATCTCACAACCATTCCGGCATGCTTCCCAGCGGCCCCAGGAGCCCGTCCCGCACCACGCCTCCCTGCTCTCCGCCGAGTCCGCCCGCCCTCGCCGGCCCAGCAGGCCCGCCTTCCGGGCAGCGGCGACTCGGGCGCTGAAGACAGCACGTTCTTCCCCGACAGGAAGGGCCGCGCGGGCATGTTCCCCGCCGAGTGGGATTCACGGCAGATAGGACAGGACGCCGGAAATGCGTCCTGTCCGCCGTGCAGCCGGAGCTCAGCCCTTTCGGCCGACGCGGGAGGCTCCGCCCCGGATCCGGTGCCACGCGGCCCGCGCGTGACCGTTCACGCTGTTACTGATGCGGCGGGCGGTCGGGAACTCGGTGCCGAGGAGGCCGAGTCCGGCGAGGATCGCGACGATGCCGGGGCCGGGCAGCACGAGCATGGCGACGCCCGCGACGATCAGGGCGACTCCGGCGACCGCGACGCCGATCTTGCGGAGCAGGCGGACGTGCGCGCCGCGCCGGCTCGCGGGCGCCGCGTCGGCGTCCGTCCCGGCAGGGTCCATGGCGGTCGTGGTCACATCGTCCCCCGATCTGCGTACACGGCTTTCTTCTGGGACGAACCGGCATGCCGCCGAAGATCCCCGATCCGGTGCGGTGTGGCCAGAGTCACACCCTGTCCCCGAGGGCGGCCGCCCGCCGTTCACGGCCCGCTAGCATCGCGGAAATGAAGATCCCGTTCGGCGCGCGGGCCCGTCTCGGGGTCCTGGCCGCGCCGGTGTGGAGGCGCTTGAGCGGCCGGGCGCAGTGGCGGCTCGCGCGGCTCAGGCACCGGACGTTCCTGGTGTACGCGGGAGGGATCGTCCGGGACGAGCAGGGGCGGATCCTGCTGCTCCGGCACCGGCTGTGGCCCGCGTACCGCGCCTGGGGGCTGCCGGGCGGATACGTCAACGCCGGCGAGCGGCTCGAAGACGGGGTCGCCCGCGAGGTCCGGGAGGAGACGGCCCTGGATGTCGAGGTCACCGGACCGCCGCTCCACGTCGCCGGCGGATTCCGGCACCGGGTCGAGGCCTACTACGCGGCCCGCGTCGTCGGCGGGCGGCTCGACCTGGACGAGGGCGAGATCCTGGAGGCCCGCTGGTGGCCCCTCGACGCGCTCCCGGACGAGATGTCGCCCCGCCTCCGCAGCGTCATCGCCTCCCTTGACCTCAGCCGCGGTTGAGGTTGCAACCTGGCGGCATGAGCCTCACCGACCTCGAACGCGAATACCTCTCCACCCAGCGACTCGGCCGCCTCGCCACCGTCGGCCCCAAGGGCGACCCGCAGAACAACCCGGTCGGGTTCGACTACGACGCCGAGACCGGCACGATCGACATCGGCGGCTGGAACCTCGCCGCGTCCCGCAAGTACCGCAACCTCCGCCACAACGACCAGGTCGCCTTCGTCGTGGACGACCTGGCCTCCGTCGAGCCGTGGCGGGTGCGGGGCATCGAGATCCGCGGACGCGCCGAGGCCGCGGTCGCGGAGGGCTCCCGCTTCGGCGGCGATGTCATCCGCGTCCATCCGCACACCGTCTTCAGCTGGGGAATCGACCCCGGCTCCGAAGGGATGACCAAACGCACCATTCGGTGACCGCCCGCCGGGGGCCGGGGAAGAGGCCCGTCCGCTACGCGTCCATCCCGTCGGGGCGGAAGGGCGGGAAATAGATCTCGTCGCGGCGGATCACGCTCAGGCCGGGGTGGCTCGCGGCGGACAGGTCGACCTCCCCCTCCGCGTACAGGACGACCTCGGTGAGCCGCGGGAGCGGCGGGAGCGTCCCGAAGTCGCCGTGCGCGAGGGTCAGGGACTCCAGGCCGACGATGCCGCGGAGTTCGGCCAGGTCTTCGACGTCGACGTTCGAGAGGACCAGATGCCGGACGGGCGTGCCGCGGAGCTGCCCCAGGTCCACGTTGGCGGCGGGGCCGCCGAGTTGGAGGAGCTCCCAGGGGCGTCCGGCCAGCGGCCCGAGGTCCATGCCGTTCTCGTCCCAGAGCAGGGCCTCGGTGACGGACGTCAGCCACCGGACGGGCTCGAACGTCCCCACCCACTCGAAGTCGGTCGTGAGCCGGCGGCGCCGCAGGATCGGCTCGGCGGGCGGCGGCTCGTCGGCGTCGGTACCACCGAGCACCCGCCGCCACACCGGCCAGAGATTCGCCCAGAACTCCTCCCAGACGAGTTCCTCCTCACCGCTCACCACACCGCACCCCCGATACCCCTCGATCGCATCCAGCGGAACCCACCCGGCCATTGTTCGGCACCGGCCACTGATCGGCAGGGTGCACCCCGCCCGCACGGCTCCCCGGGCCCGCGACCGATGCCGGTGGGTGGCGGCGGCGCAGGCGGTCTCAGTCCTCTGCGGAGAGTTCCGCGAGGATCTGCCGCACTTCGGTGACCCGCGTGGGGGCGTCGATCTCGACGAGGAGGTCGAGCGCCTCGGAGTAGGCCCGCCGGGCGTCGGACACCCGCCCGGCATGGCGGTGGACGCCGCCCAGAATGCACAGCATGGTGGCCAGACCGGCCTCGTTCTCGATCTCCCGGTGGAAGGCGACGGCCGGTCGGAGCACCGCTTCGGCGTCGGCGAAACGGCCGAGGCCGTCGTAGGCCAGCGCCAGGTGCCATGCGCACCAGACGATCTCGTCGCGATCGCCTCGTCGCTCGCTCACGGCCATCGCGTCCTCCAGCACGCGGGCGGCGTCCGCGTAGCGGCCGAGTTGGCGGTACGCGTCGGCGATGTGCGCGGCCAGCCAGATCTCGCCCGCCGTGTCGTCCCGGCGACGGTAGATCGCCTGCGCCTCGGCATAGCGGTCGAGGGCTCGCTCGGGCCGGTCGAGGTCGCACTGGAAATCGCCGAAATGGGTCAGCACCCACGCCTCCTTGCCGGGGTCGTCCATGGAGCGGACCACTTCCAGCGCCCGCTCGTAGAGCGGCGGCGCCTCAGCCCCACGCCCGAGGAGCCGGCGCGCCTCGGCCAGGTGGATCAGCGATCCCAGCTCGGCCGGGGCGTCCCCCACGCGCCGCGCGGCCTCGACGGCGAGGACCTTGACCGCCTCCATCTCCTCCCAGTGCGCGCGGTAGAAGATCAGGCCGTAGAGCGACTCCACGATCCTGACGACGAGCCGGTCCTCCTGCGCCTCCGCGGCGGCTCGAAGGCTCGCCTGCACGTTCCGGGACTCGTGGGCGAACCACGCGATCGCATCGGCCGGAGGCTGCTCGTGCGCACCCGGCCGCGACATCCATTCGTGCAGGCGGTCGCCGTACCAGTTCATCGAGCGCCGGAACGCCTCCTGCCGGGCGGACGCGGACTCCTCGTCCGCCATGCGTTCCCTGGCGTAGAGCCGGAGGAGGTCGTGGAGGCGGTAGCGGTCCTCTCCCGCGACCTCGGTCAGATGCCGGTCCGTCAGTTCGCCGAGCATGCGCTCGGCGTCCTCGTCGTCCACGTCACCGGTGCGTGCGACCAGTCCGGCGGTGAAATCCCGGCCCGCCAGAACGCCCAGATGGCGGAACAGCCTCGCCGTGTCGGGCCGCAGTGACCGGTAGCTGAGTTCGAAGCTGCTGCGCACTCCCCTGTCCTCACCTGCAAGACGGGATATACGCCTGGTCTCGTCCTGTAGTTCCGACAGGTAGCGGGCCGGCGATGCGCGTCTCATCACCAGGTGCGCGGCGGCGATGCGGATGGCCAGCGGGAGTCCGGCCAGGAGTTCGACGATTCGGATGGCGGACGACCGGTCGCGGCCCACCGCCTCGGTGCCGACGATGCGTTCGAGCAGCCGGAGCCCCTCGGGGTCGGGCAGCGGGTCGAGCCGGAGCCGGTCGGCGCCGTCCAGCGAGGCCAGCGTGGTCCGGCTGGTCACGATCACGGCCGCGCCGGGCGTCCCGGGCAGGAGCGGGGCGGCCTGCCGCGCCTCGGACACGTTGTCGAGCAGCAGCAGGCTGGGCCCCTGCCTCAGCCGCGATTGGAACTCGCGCCGGCGCTGCCCGGGATCGCGCGGCATCTGGTCGCCGGGGACGCCGAACGCGGCCAGGACCTCCATGATGACGGCGTCCGCGGTGGCTGCCGCGGCCACGTCCACCCGGATCCGCGCATGGCTGAACGTGGCGGCGAGCCTGTGGGCGAGCTCGTTGGCCAGTTCGGTCTTCCCGACTCCCGCCATCCCGTGCAGGACGACCAGCGGACACGTCTCGGCGAGCCGGTCGGTGAGCAGGGCCCCCGCTTTCGCGATCGCCTCGTCCCGGTCAGTGAAGTCGGGGAGCGACCTGCTCAGGTTCTCGTGGCCCGAGGAGAACGGACGAGGACGTCGCGGGCGTGGGAGGCGCGCCAGGTTCCGCAACCCGAGTTCCCGCCCCCAGGGGGTGTCGCGCGTCATGTCCGCCCAGTGGTCCAGCGGGGCGACGGTGAGGACGGACGGCCCCTCTGACAGATGATGCTCCACCACCACGCCGATGGCGAATTCGTCGCCTGAGCCGTCGTGGGCGAATACCACCGCGCCGGACATTCCCTGCCATTCGCTTACGCCCCGCCCGCCCGCCGGACGCGGCATCAGGGAAACGCCCAACTCCAACAGGTTCGTGCGCAGGTTCGAGCCCGTCGGGATGAAACCGCTCACCTGAGCGCTTTCACGTAGCCCGACCTCCTCCGGGCCGCGCGGACGCTCCTTCCATCTGGGGAAGCCGATCGCCCAGCACGGGCCGACCCGGCCCGTCCGGGAGCGATCGACTCGGGCGAAACGGACCGGGAGCAGGTCGTCCGGCAAGGAGTCCTCCGGCACCGCCAGCAGTGCGATGTCTCCGGATTCGTCCACCATGACGACTTCGGCCGGATGCTCCGTCTCGTCCACCCGCCGGACGAGCAGCGTCCCGGCGTCCACGACGTTGTGCGCCGCCGACAGCACCCACCGCCGCCCGACCAGGTAGCCGGAGCCCACATTCCACCGGCCGGCGGGGCTCCGGCGCAGGATCTCGACCGCACGGGCCGTGAGCTCTGACATCTCAGGGTTTGTCCCGCAGCCCGCGGGACACCTTGATCGGACGTCCATCGTCGTCGAGCGGCGGCTCCAGCGTGACCGTCACGCGCTGGATCTCCTCGCGCCGGTAGGACCCGTCGCCGCCCAGTTCGAGAACCCAGAACTTCGCTTTGCCGGACGCCCCGCCTTGGCGCGTGACCCCGACGTGAAACTCCAGCTGTATCTGGCCGACACCGAAAGCGAACTCCGACTCCTTCCCCGCCTCCAGAGCCTCCAGCAACTCCGCACGAAGCGCGGCGATGGTCTCGGCAAGACCGAGCTCACCCATGGGTTCCTCCCCTATCCGCGTTCCGTCGAGAGAGCGGGACGGGCGACCGCATCGAACGATCTTCAATTCCGGGCGGATGACGCCTTCTGCCGCCACGCGACCCAATCCTCCATGAGCTTCGGCGCTCGTGACGAGGGGTAATGGCCGCAAGGCCGGAAAAGGCCATTCGCGTGCCGTCAGGGGAGGAGAACGGGTCGGCGCCGCGGCGGAGGTGGGCAACGACGCGGCGCCTCCCCATCGGCGCGGGAGCCGCCACCGCGGCGTGCCGCCACCGCGTCCTGATCACGGCCCTGAGACCTCGGCCCGAGGCGGGCAGGCTCCGACACCCGAATCGCGCACGTGCGAGCTTTGCACGTCAGCCGCCCGAACAGGCGGGCTCCGGTCATTCAACTTCCGAACTAACACCATTCTTACAGCTCCTTCAGGCCATTAATGGTCAATGCCGGTGAGATGATCGGAGCGCATGATAAAAAGCTGAACGGGTGGCCCGGCCGTTGGAGGCGCATCCGAACGGTGGGCGACAGGGGCGCCGTTCGGTCTGGTCGGCCCACTGCTTCCCCGGGCGGCTCCGCAGGGACGGAGCCGCGAGAAGACGACCGTCAGGAACCCTTATGAACGAGGAACGCGAGACGCCCCCGCCATGGTCCACGGCCATCACCGCCGAGTGCCCGGTCGGCGGTGCGCAGCAGGCGTGGATCGAGACGTCGATCACCTGGTTCGTCCGGGAGTTCGGCCGCGACCCGGCGATGCGGCCGATCGTCCTGCCCTGGCCGGATCTGCGCTCCGCCGGCTACACCGGCACGCCGGAGCAGATCAACGACGTGGTCACGCGGACGTGCGAACTGATGGAGGTCGACCGGTCCGAGCTCATCGTGGAGCTGTTCGGCCGGGAGGACGAGGACGCGGCGGCGCGCGAGGGCAAGCGCACGGTCGGGCACTACTACGTCGAGAACGGCCGGGCGGTCATCGGGCTGGACATGACGGAGGCGTCCGACGCCGCCTATCTGACCGCCGTGATCGCACACGAACTGTGCCATGTCCGCCTCCTCGGCGAGGAGCGGATCACCCACGGGCGCAAGGACCACGAGCGGCTGACCGATCTCCTCACCGTCTATTTCGGATTCGGCGTCTTCAGCACGAACGCCGCGGTGAGATTCGACGAGTCGACCCGCGGCTTCTCCGTCCAGCCACTCGGCGATCTGGACGAGCGCACGCTGAACGCGGCCCGCCATGACGGCTACACACGACTCGGGTATCTGACCGAGCGCGAATTCGCCTACGCCATGGCCTGCTACGCCTGGCTGCGCGGCGAGACCGAACCGCCGTGGGCGAGCCACCTGGATCCGGGGCCCCGCACCCTCCTGCGGCAGGGCCTCGCCTACCTGGCCCGAGCCGCCGCGGCAGGCGGATTCCCGACCAACCGGACCGGGTCCCTCCCGGTCTCCGTTCGCGTGGTACCGAAGGCCGACCGCGTCTGGCTCGGCGGCCTGTACCTGATGGTCGACCGAACCGAGTGGCCCCCGAACGCGCCCCGCCACAGACCGTCATGACCCCCACGCCGCACGCCTGGTCCTCCTAGACCCGTCGGACGGCGCCGCTTGTCCAGCTGCCGTCGACGCTCCTCGGCGACCGGGCCTCACGCCCCGCCAGGCGACCGCCGCTGCTGTGTCAGCCTCTCCAATGCCTCACGCCAGTGCAGATGCGACACCCCGAGCGCCGCCCCCGCGCGGCGGTGCGGGGCCGGCTGCCGGGGCATCGGCATGGACAGCGGAGTGGCGCGCACAAGGGTCAGAGATACAGGCCTACGTTCTTGGAACGCGTTTCGGGGGTGACGGGTCGCAGGTCGGCGGCGCGCAGGGTGGTGATCTCGGTGTCGTCGGGGCGGTCGCCGGCGGTGATGCGCTGCGCCTGGGCGGCGATGGCGGCGTCGAGCAGGTTGCGCATGAGCCGGCCGTTGCCGAAGGACGGTCCGCGGGAACTCTTCCGGAGCAGGGCGCGGAGCCGGTCGGGGACGTCCGGGGCCAGGGTGAAGCCTTCTGCCGAGGCGAGGTGCCGGAAGATCTCGACGAGTTCGACGTCGGTGTAGTCGGGGAAGGCGATGCGCTTGGGGAAGCGTGATTCCAGACCCGGGTTGGAGGCGAGGAACCGGCGCATCTCGCGCTCGTATCCGGCGGCGATGACGACGAGGTCGCCCCGGTACTCCTCCATGAGCTGGATCAGGGTGGCGATGGCCTCCTGCCCGTAGGCGTCGGACGCCAGGGCGTACGCCTCGTCCACGAAGAGGACGCCGCCCAGGGCCCGCTCCACGGCGGCGCGGACGCGGGGCGCGGTCTGTCCGAGATACGGCCCGACCAGATCGACGCGGGACGCCTCGACCATATGGCCGCTGGTCAGCAGCCCGAGCTCCGCGTAGACGGCCGCGACGAGCCGGGCGACGGTCGTCTTGGCGGTGCCGGGATTGCCGGTGAACACCATGTGCCGGGTGGGTGCGGCGGGCCTCGCGCCGACGTCGCGGCGCAGGTCGGCGGCGCGGGCCTCCGCGATCAGCCGGTGGACCTCCTGCTTCACCTCGTCCAGCCCGATGAGCGCGTCGAGTTCGGCGAAGGGGTCGGTGACGGACTGGGCGCGGGCGGTGCCGCTCAGCACGTCCGGGATGTCCTGCGGGCCGAGGGCGGTCAGGTCGTCGGCGGAGGGGGCGTCGAGCGCGGTGAGGCGGCGGGCCTGCAGGGCGACGGCGCGTTCGCAGAGGTTGCGCATGACGCGGGCGTTGCCGAAGGACCGGACGCGCGGGGACCGCCGGAGCAGCTCGGTGACCTTGCCCAGCGCGGCCGCGGACGGCTCAACTCCGGCCGCGGCGGCCTGGCCGGTGAAGATCTCGACGAGTTCGGCATCGGTGAAGTCGGGGAACCGGACCCGGGTGGGAAACCTGGAGGCCAGACCCGGATTCGCGCTGAGGAAGCGCTCCATCTCGGTCTCGTACCCGGCGACGATGACCACCAGGTCGTCGCGATGGTCCTCCAGCGCCTTCAGCAGTTCGGCGATCGCCTCGGGTCCGTAGTCGTTGCCGGAGGCGCTCTGGGTGAGCGAGTACGCCTCGTCGATGAACAGCACGCCGCCGACCGCGCTCTGCACGACGTCGCGTGTCTTGGGCGCAGTCTGACCGACGTACCGGCCGACGAGCCGGGCGCGGGACGCCTCGACCAGGTGCCCGGACGACAGGACGCCGAGCTTCTTGAAGATCCGGGCAACCAGCCGTGCGACGACCGTCTTACCGGTGCCGGGGTTGCCGGTGAAGACCATGTGGAGGGCGGGCGCCGGGGCGACGGGCAGCCCCGCCTCCCGGCGCAGCCTTCCGGCCCGGACGCGGGCGGCGACCAGTTCGATCTCCTGCTTGACCGCGTCCAGTCCGGTCAGGGCGTTCAGCCCGGCCATCGGGTCATCGGCTTGCCTCGCCTCGTCGAGGGAGGTGGGAATGTCGGCGCTCGTAACGAGGAGCTCCTCGCCCGGTTCCGTCCGCTCGCGCACGGTCGCCAGGACAAGACCGGCGAGGTGGGGCGCGAGGCGGGCGTTGCGGAGATTGCGCACCGGCGGCGTCCGGACCAGCAGTTCTCCCGCCGCGGTCAGGGCGTCCTCGTCCGCGCGGGCCCCGCGCTCGCGCAGTGCGCGGCGGAACAGCTCGGCGAAACCGTCGGCGTCGAAGGGACGTGTGGGCACCGCCGTGAACCGCAGCGCCAATGCGGGGTTGACATCACGGACCGCCTGGTCGCCACCCGGCTCGCACAGCGCGACGACGTGGAGGCCGTCCCGGACGTCCACGGCCCGGTGAAGTTCCTCCAGCGCGGCCGCACCGGCGTCCTCGTCGCGCGCCAGGTCGTCGAGGCCATCGATGATCAGGACTCGCTTCCCCGCGCAGTCCCGGACGGCGTCCAGCATCTTCGCGGTGGCGTCCGAGGCGCTCTTGCCGGCGTAGTGGTCCCCGGCCTGCCAGAGCGGGTCTCCGGTCATGCGGCCGGCGAGCAGCCGGGCGGCCTCCCCCGCGGCGTCCCGCTTGCCGGTGCCGTCCGGGCCGACCAGCAGGAGCCGGACGTCCCCCGCGACCGTGGAGATCCCCTTCAGCGCGGCGACGACGTCGGGCTGGCCGACCAGCCCGAACGCGGCGTCCTCGTCCTCCGGGGTCTCCGCGTCGCCCGGCAGATCAGAGACCCGATCGGACGCGAGCGCCGACATCACGGGGTTGACGACGCGGCGGCGGGGGGCATGGAGCCGCCTGAGTTGCCGTATGAAGGTTCTGACCGGGAGCTGGCCCTTGTCGGGGAACTTGGCGTTGCCAGGAAGTCCGTTCACCGCGCCGATGAGCCTCGCGGCCAGGTCCATCCAACGCCTGCAGGCTTCGGCTTCGCCTGCTCCCAGCGCCCTGCAGAGCCAGCCTCCGGCCGCGATCCTCCAGGTATCGCGGTCGAAGCCGGCGCTCTGGGCAGCGAACCGATCCAGCAGGTCCCGAAAGCCTTCTTCGCCGAGGACGGCCGAGAGTTCGACGGGAACGGCGTCGAGTCCGGCGTCCAGGAGAAGATTGACGAGCAGATCGTCCGTCGACTCCTTGTGCGGGGCGGCCTCCATCAGATGCTCGTGCACCGGCCGCAGCCCTGACCAGGCCCACTCCAGATAACCGATCGGCCCGGCGAGTTCAGGCAGTGCCGCCACCGTGTCGTCATCGGCGCGGGCGGCCCACGCCTCGGCCCGGTCCGTGTCCTTCATATCGGCGAGCCCCGGTGGCGGGTCCTCGAAGAGGCGCATCAGTGCCTTCCGCCTCGCCTCCAGCGGTTCGATCCCCTCAAGTACGTCCAGCGACTTGCGGTTCAACTCCAGTGCGAGTTCGAGATCCGGCACGCCGTCCAGCCAATGCAGTGGAAGGAACTCTCCCCTGCAGACATCCCAGGAATCGGGAGGGTTCAGGGAGCCGCGGCCCTTCTTGTAGTAAGCACCGAAGCATTGCCGTTGCAGGTACGTATGCGACCCGGTGCGGATGCCCGACGCACCGAGCAGGAAGTCGGTCGTGACGATGAGCTCGGACAGCACGAGGGGGGCCGGCGCCTTGACAATGGCACTCTTTTCGGTGGTCAGGTCGGCATAGCGCGGGTCGGTCACCAGCTTGTCGAGGCGTGCGCCGATCTCCTCGCACAGTCCGTCCGGGACCCGCCACGGGCCGACCGACCACAAATCCAGCATCGGCTCGTCGGTGACGAGCAGTTCCAGACGTTCCGGTAATGACATCGCACCCATCTCCCGAATGCGCCGTTCTGGCAGTGACGATCGTCTGCCGCACTGCCCGGCGGGCGCCTGACCGTTTGACGGGCCATGGTAGGACGTGCGCCGTCAACCTTCACCCCGAGTCAGGAGCCAGAGTTACCCAGCCGCGCACCCACATCACACAAACCATCCCAGAGCATCACGTTACCGCCCAAAACAGGACATGCCGAAACGATCGAATATGACGGGCCGTTCCCCCGCGTCCACCCTGTCCTGCCGCCAACCGCGGGGCCGCCGCGCGTAGCCAGGTAGGAAGCGCAGGCGGTCGATGGGCGTCTTGGGCTGGACGCGGACCTCGACGGGGCCGTGGCGAGGACCGGTCCGGGCGGCTCCGCCGAGCCCGTTGTCGCGGAGACGCCAGAGTCCGAGGCGGGGCCGGGCGCGATCCGCACCAGTTCGGTGGCGGCAAGCGGCGGCCTGGTCGGAGGTCAGTCCGTGCTCCGCCCATGGGGCGTCCTCCTGGAGGCGGACGACGGTCACCGAAGTCGGCTCCGCAGCGCGTCCAGGCCGTACCTCGCCCGGACGTCGCGCCGTCGGCGTAATGGTGCTCTTCGAGCAGCGGAAGGGTCTGTGTGCGCCAGACCGGTGCCAGGCCCGCTTCGGTGGTGGCGCTCTCCCGCATCGGTTAGGACGGGCCGATGCGGTGGTCGCGGTCCTCGATGCGGCTGTTGAGCTCGGCGAGCAGTCGCGCCGGTGCGTCGGGGAGCTCCTTCCCTCCGAGCCGCTTCGCGAGCACGTCGCGGGTGGGCGGTACGTCCGGATGGAGTTCGGCGAACCAGAAGCGGCGGCGCATGGCCGCGTCCACGAGGGCGATGGACCGGTCGCCGGTCTTCATCGATCGCGGACCGTTGCGCGCGGAGGGCGGTAGCGGATTCCCGTAGAAGTGTCGAGTGCGCCTCATGCGCATCGCCTAGAGCCCTTCTCTGTAGCGGGTGTATTCGCAGGCGAGGACGTCGATGGGCATGGACGGCCAGCGGGTCAGGGCGCCCGTGTGCCGGTCGACGACCAGCAGCGGGGCGGCCTCGTCGGCGGGGCCGTCAGCGGCGCGGGCGACGAACCCGTCCGGGAAGTCCTCGATGATCAGCGGGACGGGGCGGCCTCCGCGCCAGAAGTGCGCGTCCGCGCGCCGCCAAGCCTCGGCCCGGTCGACCGGTGCCGGGCGGACGCTGTAGGCCGTGAAGACGTGCGAGAGGCCGCGCAGCGTCCGGCACTCGGGCGTCCCGCAGCCGCGGCAGACCGGTGCGCCGTGCGGGTCCTCGCCGGGGCGGTGGGAGGCGAGGACGCAGGTCAGCGCGGCGGTGCAGGCGAGGACGAGGCGCCGTGAGTGGGCGACGAACTGCCGGCTTGAGGGGTCGAGGCTTCCGGCCTGGACGAGGGCGGCGTCAATGGAGTGGGGGTCGGCGCGCATCGCGGCGGTCATGGCGGCGTGGACGCGCAGGTGGACCTGGTCGTGCGTCCAGGAGGCGGGCTCGGTCACGCTGCCCACTCCCCCGCGAACACCGCGGTGACCGTCCGGCCCTCGCCGTTGCCGTGCCATCCCCAGCTCGCGGCGGTGAGCGAGATGGTGCGCAGGCCCCGGCCGGACTCGGCCAGCTCGGCGGCGTCCAGCGCGGCGGGCTCGCCGGGTCCTCCCTGGTCGGTGACCGACACCGCGATCAGGCCGCCGTCCCTCACGATCTCGACGGTGAAGGAGCCGCCCTCCTGCCCGGACTTGGTGTGCCGCAGCGCGTTGACGACCAGTTCGTCGGCGGCGAGCAGGACGTCGTCGAGGAAGGGGCAGCCGTCCAGCAGGCAGCTCACGAACCGGCGGGCGTTGCGGGCCTGCTCGAGCCCGCCGGGGAAGGAGCGCCGCCAGCACAGCGGCGCCGGCTGTGCTGCCGGAAGCATGGTCAGGGACATCAGAGCACCTCGGGTCGTGATGGACGTGACGTTGCGGATCTATCGGGTCGATCCTTGTTCGCACGCACATCGTCACACTCGGTCGCCGACCGGGCACGGAAGATCAGAGCTCTGCCTGCCCTGCAAGGGATTCAGCACATGTGCTCGTCTCACGTCCGATCTCTGCATGTGCGGAATTCGCGCACCCTCAGCGCGCTCATGCGGGCGAGGCGGCGAGGAAAACGGGTCCGTCCTCAACGGTCACATCACCCTGTCGACGCCTTGACCGGACGGCCGGATCGGTCTCGCACGATCGCGGACGGGCGAGGAACACTCTCGTGGCGTGCCAGACGCCCACCGTGAGCACCGCCGCCCCGGGCCACGGCGGCCCCACAGGGCTTCCGAAGCGCTCATACCACCCATCTCGCCATGAAAGTCGCATCCTCGGAACGCTTGAATGACCCTTCGTATGGGCGCCGCTCCGTTCCGACCGGTCCGGACAAGCAGACGAATGAGCGGGAGACCGGCATCTAGTCACGTGATACGCGCGCCGGTGGGACGCGTGTGGATTATCGGCACGTGCAAAGTTCGCACGTGCGCGATTACATAGGTGCCGGTGTGATCCGGCGTTGGCCCCGCACGTCACGGACACGCCCGGTGAGCCGTCTGGTCGGCCGGTTCACCTTCCCCTATGGAAAGGGCTGCGAGCGTGGGCCTGGACAACCCCCCCGGTGGGCCGGGCAAAAGCCCCGAGACCACCGACAAGCCCGCGCCGCAGGGCACCGGCGGCGAGTCACCGTCCGCCGTTCCTGGAGCAGACGGCAGAACGCCCCGCATAGACAGCTACAAGGCAGCAGGCCAACCGGTTCCCGGTCAGCCGGAAACCGGCACCCAACAGCCCGGCGACCGCGACACACAGACCAACGGGTCCTCCTCCACCGGCCCGGCCAGCGAGAAGCCGCGGACCCCCGGTGACCCGCCATCCGAAGCCGAGCCCAAGACCGAGAAGGAACCAGAGACCGGCAAGACCGAAGTCGGCTCCCGATCGGGCGAAGAACACGACCACGACGACACCGACCCAACTCAGACCGGCAACAGCGGCCCGGAAGCAGAAAAGCCCGACCAGGCCAAGACCCAGAACCCACAACAAGACAAGGGCGACCGGGACGGCGACGACCGCGAATCCAAGACCGACCAGCCCAAGCCGGGCAAGGTGGAAGGGCAGGACGGCGGCAACGGCAACGACAGCACCGCTGACGACCCCGCGTCCTCCGAGCAGCCGAGCAACCGCCCGGCCGAGGCTTCCCAGTTCCCGCCCGGCTCCCGCCGGGCAAGCATCGCCGCCGCCAGAGAGCAACAGATGGCAACCGCCGACCAACGGCAAGCCATATCCCAAGACACCCAAACCACCATCGGCACCGGAGAAAGAACCGCCGGCGAAACCGGTGACAGCAGTGCGCCACCGCAGAACAAGAACGCGGTGTCGGACGAGCATGGACCGGAAACACAGCCCCCGAACACCGAGACATTGCCCGGCGCTACCGGCGATGACGACCCGTCAAGCGGCGGTGACATGGCCAGCAAAGGCGAAGGGTCCGGCGGTCACGACCAGCCCGCACCTGCGACCTCCGGAGTCGAGGCCGAGCCCCCCGCGCAAGAGACATCACGTCCGCAAGATCAGAAGCACGAGCCCCGCCTTCCGCAGGACTCCTCTGGCTCGGGCGACAACAGCGGCGACCCGCCGGCTGAACCACCAGCGGACGGCTCACTGCCCGCCGACGACAAAACGCGGGACGGGAAGGACGGGACGCTGCCGGGCGCAGAGGTCGGCCAACCCACCGAACCAGCCGCCGAGACCGGCCCTGCCGTTCCCGAACCCGGCCGCGAAGCATCCCCAATCGGCCCCGAAACGACCGACCAAGGCACCGAGCACCCAGAGCCCAAGGCTGACGACAAAACCACGGGCAACGAGACAGACGACCCGAAACCCGCCGACGAGACCAAGCCCCCTCCCGAAGGAACCGGCGAGAACGTCACACCCCCAGAGGCTCTCGGTGAACAGAGCGACAACCATGGTAAAAATGCCGAGGGCAACGGCACCGAGTCAGACCCAGAAGCGACCGATGAATCGAAACCGGAGGTTCGCTCCAATCCCATCATTTCCGACGTGTACACCGACAGCCAAGGCCAGGTACACGTCGAACCCCGGTACGGACGAGAACATACCGAGGAGACCGAGAACGATCCGCTACAAAACGAACCAGAGACTATAGAACCTGCAGGACTCCCGACCCGTGGAGACCTTGACCCGGTCGGAGCCAGAGGCGGAGAGCCCGGACGCGATGAACTCCGCCGCCTCGAAGACGACCGCGCATCTCGCGATTATCAGGAGGAGAATCCCGATAATCGATCCCGCAAACGAGACTTGACTCGTACGATGTTCACAAAGGCAGACGATGTCAAAGATGCTGCCGACAAACTTGCTGAGCCCGGCCAGAAGCATCTAGAACGGGTGAAGCCGACAGGGCAAATATGCGCTGCTCGCACCAACCCTGATCACATTAAATCAGTCGATGCCAAAGTACAAGGAGGGGACATCACCCTTGGAATAGTCGGCACCGCAGTATTTGTAATAGAAGCAGGACGTCAAAGCATAAGAGTCGCACGAAGGATTACAGGGAGAGACCATGCCCGTAACCAGTGACCAGATATCGACGTTGCGCGCCCAGCTTTCAGGACAAGTTGACGAGCACCGCCGACTACTACGACAACTCGATCCCGAACAAGCAAAGCAAGGCTACGCTGCTCTAGTCGCCGCCGCCTTTGTCGTTGCCGTCGAACGACGCTTTAGGCAAGGGGAAAAGGTCGCAGGCGACGACGAGGTCATCGATTTTATTGCGAGCGCCCGCGAAAGAAGCGACGACTCGGCCGAAATAATTAATCCGGAAGTAGCAGAGAAAATGATCCTCACCCTATTGGGCAGAGGATCAATTACTGGGATAGATGAAAACACAAAGTTGGAGCATCAGATCATTCTCCTTGCCGCACTAGTCGGCCAGGCGCAGTTCGACAGGCCCGAGCTCGATGCCTTTATAGCGGAGGCGCACTCTCTCGCTGACGAAATATTGCAATAATGGACTACTCGATCACCCGAATTGGCGAGGCAAATATTCTTGCGTTGCGGTCGTTCCTGTTGGAGGGGCCTGAGGCGTGGGCGCCTCTGCAGGACGAGATGCAGGTGGACGACGAGACAGCGGCCGGGTACATGTCGCTGCTCTTCTGCGCGTTCGAGGTGGCGGTGCGTCGAAAGTTCGCGCCAACTTACATCGTTGGTCAGCTTGTTCGGTTCGTCGCCGACGTGCGGATCGCGGCCGGCGAGGACGCGAACCTGATCAACCCGATCATCGCCGAGGACATGGTCCGCCGCGCCGTCGACGCGCCTCCACTGAAGGCGACCGTCCCAGACGACGTGTCGGCCACTCTGCATGCCCAGGTCTTCATCCTGCTCTACCTCGTCGCTGAGATGGATCTCGATCGGGCCGGGCTTGAGCAGTTCATTGACGAGGTCACCGCCTACACCGAGGAGTGGCTCGCGGCACGGCGGGACGAAGCGTCCGCTTCGGCCTCTTCATCACCCTGAAGAGAGCAGCTGGATGGTCGGCCGCACGCGGGGGCCGTGCTCAAAACCTTGTTCCTGGCGGCTGCGACCGCTGGGGTGCGGGCTGAAAGGGGCGTGACTGCTCTGATGGTCCCTCCTGCCGCTACGACAACCGGAATATTGAACGGAAGAGGCGGCTCGACTCCCCCCGAGGGGACTTCTCGCGCGCTTCCGGTACGCGTAGGTATGGGCGCTAACAAAGTAGTCTTTTACGACTAAATCGGGCTGGCGAAGGCTGCAACTTCCAATTCCCGCACGTGCGGATTTTGGCTCTCGCGTCGGTGTGGCGGGATTATGTCGGGGCGTGACTTTACTGTTGGCGGGCAACGTTCGATTGCAGTGAGTTAGCGATCAGTACGGACCGTGTCCGACGTGATATCGGGAGGACGGTTATGCCGAGCCCCTACGTCCGCCGCCGCCGGCTGGCGGTCGAGATCCGCAGACTCCGCGAGAGTCGCGGGCTCACGACCGACGGCCTCGCCCGCCTCGTCTTCCACTCCCGGACGAAGATCACCCGCCTGGAGAACGCCCAGATCCGCCCCGACCTAGTCGAGATCATGAACATGCTCGATGCCTTGGACGTCACCGGCAGCGACTACGACCGGATCTGCCAACTTGCCCGGGAGGCCGGGCAGAAGGGCTGGTGGGACCGGTATGGCGTCTCCATGGGACCCCGCCAGAAACTCTACGCGGACTTGGAGTACAGCGCCGCGACCGTGCGCGCCTACAACCAAACTGCTATGCCTGCCGTTTTGCAGGCCCCTGCATTCATTTCGGCACTCGTCGACCTGGACAAGTGCCAAGGCAAGCTCGACTACGTCCCCGAGCGTATGGCCGAGGCTCGCATGCAGCGACAACGCGAACTTCTCCGGGCGGACGGTCCGTCATACGAGATCGTCTTGGACGAGTGCGTTGTCCGGCGGCTGGCAGTTCCGCCTCTGGCGATGATCAACCAACTCCACCACATGGTCGAAGTAATCTCGGCGGTGGAGCGGATTAGCGTGCGGGTGCTGCTGCACGACACTCGCATTCCGGGCGGCTTCCTCGCGAAGTCATCTTTCTATCTCTACACGTTCAGCGAACCAGGCGACTCACCCTTGGCGGTAGTCGACACAGTCACCACCGACCTCGTAGTCACCCAGCGGAATGAAGTGGCGCAGTACACCCGGATGTACGACCGTGTCAGAGATGCCGCGCTGCCCCGGGACGACAGCATTACCTTCCTCGAACGGGTAGCCAACGAGCTCACCGATCAGACAGGATCGGGAACATGACCAAGGACTTCCACAGGTGGCGCAAGTCACGCCACAGCGAACCGAACGGTGAATGCGTCGAGGCTGGCCTCGCCTCCGACGGCACGATCGGCGTCCGTGACAGCAACCTCCACGGCCATGCCCCCATCCTGGAATTCACCAGGGAAGAGTGGCAGCGGTTCCTCTACGAGATCCGTGTGGATAGCCGCTGATCCCAACGAAACTCTTCGGCCTTGAGACGAAGTATCCTCTCAAGGCCGAAGGCATTTCCGGGGCGCTCACGCTGTCCTCTCAGCGAGGCGAAGCAATTCGCCGAGGGTCGCCCGGGATCGGCGTGTGCGCTTCTCCCGACTTCATCGCCCGTGCAAACGCGCCGTAGACGTCCAAGTTCCACTTCTTCGTCCGCGCGAGCCACTCCTGATCGTTGCATCCAAAGACTCCGAGGTCGCCGCCGGAGAAGATTAAGTTAACTCTCAAAGAAGTTCCGCGTCTCGCCCGCGATATTGCGCTCGTTGGCAACGGTTCCTCAGGCACTCGCCACAAACATATAGGTCATCGCCGCATCGGATCGAAATTGCCTTGAGGTATCTCTGGGGGCGCATAGGCTCCGAGTTTTTCAAGTGGGTTAGGATTCCGGAAACTCGATCAGGGCGAGCTCTCTTGCGATGCTCTCCCCGGCACCACGGTCGGGGGTGTCGGGCTGCGCGGCTTGATGTCGTCCGGCGGTGTTTCGCGTCTCTCCTCGGCGGCTGATTTTCCCTGTTCCGGACACACCTCCCCGAGGTTTCCCTGTACTTGCCGGCTGCTGGGCAACCGGTGGCGCCGCTTGGACGTCCCACGTGCCACGGGCATTTGTGACCCCGGTTCGGGGCCTCTACCGGAGGATGTGAATTGTCGAAACTCTCCTGGGCACTGACCGTCCCTCAGCCGGCAGCGTGGGCTGTCGCCCAAGGCCATCAGACCGTCTACAGCCGTCAGAGCGGCACAGATCAGCGCGGCTGGCTCGCGATCTGCGCGGGCTCGTACATGGACGATGATCTGAAGCGGTTGACCAATCGGCTGACCGGCCGCTCGCCGGAGAGCCTCGACGCCCTTTGCGGAGAGCGCAACGCCATCGTCGCCGTGGCTCGGCTGGTGGACGTCTGCGATGGGAGGTCGTGCGACTGCGGGCCCTGGGCTGACAGGCGGCTCATCCACTGGAGGCTGGCGGACGCGGTCCCGCTCGCCGAGCCCGTGCCCGCCCCCCACGTCGTCGGACACTGGCGGATGTCCGCAGAGCTGGCGGGCGCGGTCGAGCAGCAATGGCAGCTCACCGAGCGGCCCACCTCCGGCGACGAGATCGCACCGGGCGCGCACAGGGACTTTCTCGCGGTTCGGGACGAACTGCTACCGCTCCCGGGGGAGGCCGAGGGATACCGGCATGTGCTCCTGCTGGGCACGACCGGGGCCGGGAAGACGACGGTCGTCCGGCAGTTGCTCGGCACGGACCCGGGGACCGAGCGGTTCCCCTCCACCTCGACCGCTAAGACGACCGTGGCCGACACCGAGATCGTCCTCACGGGCGAGGGACCGTTCCGTGCCGCCGTCACCTTCGCCGGGCGCGACGAGATCGCCGACCACCTCCGCGACAACGTCTGGGAGGCCGCGCGGGCGGCGTTCGAAAACCGCCCCCAGGAGGTGATCCAGAACAGGCTGCTCGACCATGTCAGCCAGCGCTTCCGGTTCAGCTACCTGCTCGGGCGGGCGGCCCTGCCCGACACGGGGCCGGACCTCGACGACGACCTCGACGACGACGAGCTGGACGACGGCGGGGCGGCCGCGACGGCGGCCCGCGCGGCCGACCCGGGGACGACGGCGCTCGTCCAGAACGCGGTGCGCGCCCTCAAGCACGTGGTGACGACCCAGTTGGTCGGCATCCAGAACGCGGCCGGGGCCGGGGAGGACGAGCGGCCCCTTGAGGAGTACATCGAGGACGAACTCGAAACGCGCGTTCGGCGCTCCGACGTATGCGAGCGGATCGTCGACGCGTTCCTCCACGCTGTCGAGAACCGGTTCGCGCTGCTGGCGGAGGGCGCCCTGCGGCGCGACCCGGACGGGTGGCCGGTGTCCTGGACCTGGGAGTGCGCGGACCGCGCCGAGTTCCTCCGCGTCATCACCAAGTTCTCCAGTAACCAGGCCGCGTACTTCGGGCGGCTCCTCACCCCCCTGGTGAACGGCATCCGGGTCGCGGGGCCGTTCCGTCCGGTCTGGGCCGAGCATGAGGCGCGGCTCGTCCTGATCGATGGAGAGGGGCTGGGCCACACTCCCGGTTCCATCGCCGAGGTCTCCACTTCCCTGCGCAAGCGCCTGGACGAGGTCGACGCCATCGTGCTGGTCGACAACGCCCAGCAGCCGATGCAGGCGGCGCCGGTCGCGGTGATGCGGACGGCGGCCGCCACGGGAAACGGCGAGAAGCTGTTCTTCCTCTTCACCCACTTCGACCTTGTCAAGGGTGACAACCTCGGTTCGTTCTCCGACCGTGAACGGCATGTCCTCGGATCGGCCGAGAACGTGCTGGGCGAGGTCCGTGAAGAACTCGGGCTGGCTGAGCGGATCCTGCGCCGCCGCCTGGACGAGGCGCGCTTCTTCGTCGGAGGGATCGACCGGGTCATCGATCCGGGAAGGGTCGATCCGGCCGGGCCGAGAGCGTCCCTGCGCACGATGCGGCAGCTCAACGGGCTTCTCGAAGCGCTCACCGAGGAGGCGGTCCAGGTCGAGACGGGGCCGGCGCGCCCCGTCTACAAAAGCGGGCAGCTGACGGACGCGGTCGTCGAGGCGGTCCGGGTCTTCCACATCCGGTGGCGCGGCGGTCTCGGGCTCTCCCGCGACTCCGAGGTGCCGAAGAAGCACTGGTCCAGCGTCAAGGCGCTCACCCGGCGCCTGTCCGAGGGGCACACCGACGAGTACAGGGATCTGCGTCCTGCGACGAGTCTGCGGACGGCGCTGGAGTACGCGCTCTACCGGATGCTCCAGAAACCGGTCCGGTGGACCGGTTCCGAGCCGGACACCGACGAACAGGAGGTCATCGTCGGAGACATTTCGAGCGCTCTCACCAGGCGGCTCGCGAAACTGATCGACCGGAGCATCACGGAGGATCCTCGGCCGGACTGGACGCGCGCTTACGAGGAGCACGGCAAGGGCTCGACTTTCCGGCGGGCGCAGATCCTCATCGACGACATCTACGAAGAGGCTGTTCCGCGTGCCCGGCGCGGCGAACCGTACGATAACCGGTTCTCGCGGGCGGTTCTGGTGGCGTTCGAGGACGCCGCCGCGCAACTCGACTTCATTGTGGAATGAGCGGATGACGCGAGGTGGAGAGAAAGTAGGCTCGCCGGAATTCTCGTTTCTCGATGATGAGGACGAGGGCCCGTGGGGCGCGGACCCGGTGCTCAGCGCGCCGGAGGGCGAGGCCGCCTTCCGGCGCTGGGTCGCGGCGACCTCGGCGACGGGCCGGGGAGCGGCCGCGCTGCTGGCCCGCCTCCGCGCCGACCGTCCGGCGCCCGGGTGGGCCAAGACCATGTTCCTGGGGGCGAGCCCGTCGCACGAGACGTTCGTCGACGCGCGATACCGGCGCTCCCTGGGGTGCACCGCCACGGGAGCGGAAGCGGTGGGCCCCCTCCACGATGAGCCGCCTGTCTGTGACATGCCCCCCGCTGGAGGATGCGGGCAGCCGAAACATGGTGGAGGTTGGAGCACCGCACGCCCGTGACGTCCGCCCGGGGGACGCGAGCCATTGGTACCGGCTCGAACGGCCGGGGCCGTTGCCGGCCCAAGGCATGTGCACCGGTCTGCCGGGCCGCGTCGTCGCCGCCGACGGGTTCGGAGCTCATCGAATCCTTCGCCGGACGCGCCGTCCCGTACACCAAGCGCATCGCCGCCGTGTACGCACCGGCCGATCGGTGCGGAACGATCTCCCTCCGGCACCTGGAGAGCGCGGAGGCGTTCACGACCTACGTCATCGCTTCCGTCGAGCACATCATGTCGGCCGCCGCACGCCCTCCCTCGGGCGATCTCTTCTACGAAAGGGAGCACCGGCGGCGGACGCCCTGTCCAGCTTCACCGACTCACCGACGAAGCCGTCGCGAGGGCTGGGAACCGGCCTGAGTGAGGGCCGGATGGCACATTTGCCCGTCCTGCCATCAGTACGAGCGGGAGTGAATCGACGGTCCTGAACCCGCGATGCATTGAAACGCATGTGACCGATATCTCTGCGTCCGGCACACGCCGAAGTTCGCACATGCGCGCTTACAGGGCTCGCGAGCAGTGCCGCGTCGGCGCTTGTCGATCTTGAGGTGGCGTGGGCGCGGTCGGCGGGTTTTCTTTCTTTTGCGGCATCGGGGTTGCGGGTGGGGATCCAGGGCTGACGGTCAGTGGGGAAGCCGTGTGGTCCGACCGGTGAACGCACCGGGGGCCGCACCCAAACCAGATGGAGGACGATCATGGCTCCTATTCCCCTGCCCGACTCTCTCCGCCCGTTCCTCGAGAAGAGGGAGCCCGTCATGCCCACCGCCGGCGACGGCGATGGCCACCTCGACTCCGCGATGATCTCGTCGTGGAAGCCGAGTGGGGACGCCGATCGGTACCGTGCCTACCAGGCAAAGACGGTGGCGCCGTACGTCGGCCGCTCGCTGCTCGACGTCAGTGCGCAGACGGGCGAGGTGTCCGCGCGGCTCGTGGAGCTGCTGGGCGCCAAGCTCGAACGCCTGGTGCTGACCGACCAGATCCAGGGTTGGGTCGAACGTCTGCAACGGCGTTTCCGCGAAGCCGAGGTTCTGCGTCTGAACCTGCCGGGTCGGCCTGACATCGCGCCTGTCGACACCGTGCTCCTGGTCAACGTTCTCGGGCATCTCACGGACGACGTCGCGGCGGTCAAGGCTCTCGCCAAGGTCATCGTGCCGGGCGGCCGCCTCATCGTGTGGGAGGCCGGTTACCCGAAGCTGTTCAGCGCTTTCGACCGCGAAGAGGCCGGCCGCCGGCTGCGGTACACGCCGCAGGACCTGGCTGGCACCCTTCGGCGCGCCGGCCTGAACGTGGAGTTCAGCCGACCCGTCAACCTCCTGGGAGGGCTGTTCAACCGGGTCATGGTCGGCCGCACGACCGGCTACGCCGACCCGCGGCTGGTGAGGCTGTACGACCGCCTGGTCGTTCCGCTGAGCCGGCCGTTCGACCGGCTGCCCCTGCGCTTCGGACAGAACGTGTTCGCGGTCGCGACGGTGGCACCGGCCGAGTGATCTCCCGGGTCCCCCTCACGGGGGCCCGGCGCACCAATTGAGCGCGGGCGATCCACTGGATCGCCCGCGCTCTTCTCTTCACCGCGACCAGCAGGCCCGTTCATGGGGCGCAACGTGCCTGCCGGGGGTCGCTGAGGAAGGGGCTGGGGGGTGCCGTGCCAGGTGAGGTATAAGGTGTCCGGTCCGCGTCCGGGATGCCATGAAACCGGATGGGCGGTTCGGGAGTCTCACCACCGTTCCTTGATCCCTCCGACGAAAGGTGATCGTGACCGAGAAGCTCGACCAGGTCTTCGGCCAGTTGGTCACTCGCAGCTGGCAGCGTTTCTCCGAGGAGCTCCACACCCGCGAGATCGACGATCTGCTCGTCGGTGCCGTGATCACCGCGGCGGTCGCCCACGGCAACGCGCTCATCGACCTGAACTCCGACGGCAACCACCACTACCTGCGGTTCCAGCACCGGGAACGCAAGCACCGCCTGATGTTCCAGCTCACGCACCGGGCCGGCACCGTCACGGCCGCCAAGACGCTCGGCCAGCACGCGGCCGTGACGATCGCCTACGGCGAGTACGTGCGGGACGCGCGGACGGTGTGGCAGGCGCTGAAGTCCGAGGTGAAGAGCGGTTTCTTGGACGTCGGGGAACCCGGCGTGCTCACCGTCGACGCGGATCTCGCCACCGGCTACGTCTACGTGCAGGTGCCTCTGCTGCTGGACCTGGACCAGTACTTCGCCGACCACTACACAGTGAAGTACCCCGTCCTGCAGGAGCACATCGCCGCCGTCACCCAGGCCTGCGCGAAGTACCTGCACGGCCGCATCGCCGCCTGAACCGGAGGACCGACATGCTCTCGATGATCAACAAGTTCAAGAACAACGCCGAGGAGCGGGAGAGCAAGGACGAGGCCCTCATCGGCGAGATGGTGTTCACGATGGCGCACCTGGGGTGTCCCGTCATCGGGATCAAGTCCGGCGGGGACCTGCAGTACGTGCGGTTCAAGCCTGTGGGCGACCCCGTCCTGTACAGCTTCACCATCGTCCTGGACCGCAAGACCGGGGACGGCGTGCTGCAGCAGGCCGTCCTCGGCAGCAAGGCGACGCTGACGTTCGTCGCCGAGGTCAAGAACCACATCGCCGACCCCGACGATCTGGTGGCGATGTTCCGCACCGACATGGCGAACATGCTGCGGAGCCCCTGGTTCGGTGACGTCAAGCTGGACCACCAGCTCAACTCGGTCACCGCCACGAAGAAGCAGCTCATCGACATCGACGACTACGCCGACGCCGACGGCGCCGACCGGGACCGGCTCAGGCAGCTCCTCCAGGGCACCATGCGGGAGCTGCGCGAGAAGGTGGCGCCGTACAAGAAGTGACGGCCGCCGACCGCCTCACACGGGCACTTCTTCCAATACTTCGGCAGGTGATATATCGTCTGCCGTATGGTTAAGCGAACCGCGGTGATGAGCGAGCCCACGTACTTCGTGCTGGCCGCGCTGCTCGACGGGCCGGTGCACGGCTACGGGATCATCAAGAGGGCGCAGGCGCTGTCCGACGGGCGGGTCCGGCTGGCCGTCGGCACCCTCTACGGCGCACTCGACCGGCTGGCGAGCGGCGGGCTGATCGTCGTGGACGGCGAAGAGACCGTGCAGGGCCGTCCGCGCCGCTACTACCGGCTGACCGAGGACGGGCGCCGGGCCGTCAACCGGGAGGCCCTGCGCCTGGAGCAGGCCGCCCGGGTCGTCACGGGCCGCACCTCCCCGGTGACAGGGGACGCCGGAGCATGAGCGGAGCATTCACCCGGGGCTGGTACCGGCTGTTCCTGCGGGCGTTCCCGCCCGGTCACCGCGCCGAGTACGGCGCCGAGATGATCGACACCCTGCTGGACGACACCTCACGCCGCGCTCCCTCGCCGCGGGAGACGGCAGGGCTCCTCACCGCGGGCTTCGCCGCCCGGGCCCGCGCGGCCGCGGGGGAAGCGGGGCCGTGGTGGGCGGACGGTGCGCATCTCGGCTTGTTGACGCTGGCGCTGGCGAATCTGGCCTACGGCCTCGCCGACCACGCATCCGCCGGGTGGCTGGCCACTTCGGCAGTGCTCGTCGTGGCGTTGCTGCGCGGCTGGGCGCTGCTGGCCCTGCCCCTCGCCCTGGGCGTGGCGTTCTCGACCGGCCGGACCATGCTGGTGGGGTCGGAGACGACGGCCTGGCCGCCGCAGTTCTTCGGACCGGCGTACCACGACTGGCCCTCGCTGGCCCCCTACGGCGTGCTGGCGCTCGGGGCCGTGGCGCTTGCGGCCGGACGGGCGAATCTGCGTGCGCGGCCGTTGTGGTGGCTGGTGATCCCCGCGGCCGCCCTGGCACTCACCTACCTGCCCGGGAGCCGGGAGTACGGCGAGATATGGCAACTGGCCAGGGCGGGCACGGAGGGCGTCCTCCTGCTCGCCGGAGTGCTGGCCACCGCGATCGCGCGCAGCCCGCGCTGGGCACTGGCTGCGACTCTCTACGTCCTGCCTGGCGTGGCCTCCCCGCTGACCAACCCGCCGTCGAGTGCGCAGGACCTCGGCTACTGGTTGACCCTCACCGGGCTCCTGCTGGCCATGGCCGCGACGGCATGGCGGCCCCAGCCCATCCCCGGACGTCGCCCCGCCCGGTAGCCGAACCGCGGTCGCCGACCCCGGCGAGCGCAATGCATGGGCCCTGGACGCCTGCGGAGGGACCGGACTTCAGCCGAGCGGAAGCTCCGCGGTCACCTCGTCCCCATCGGTGATGAGCGCGGCGCCCGCGCTGACCAGCAACGCGCGGGCGCCGCGGTTGCCCGCCGTCGTCGAGGCGAGGAACCTCGCCGCTCCAGTCGTCCGGGCCTCGGCCAGCAGCAATGCCGTCACTCGCGTGCCGATCCCGCGGCCGCGGGAAGCGCGGCTCAACCAGATGCCCGCCTCCACCGCGTCCCCGTGGGGCTGCAAGCGCGCCGCTCCGACCGCTTCCCCGTCGACATCGACCACCCACGTACGCTCCACCGCCGTCGCCGGATTCAGGCTCCTCGCGCGGTGGAACTCCAGGAACGCCGCCCGGCGCTCAGGCGTCCAGCCCGGCGCACCATCGACCGGAGGCATCACCTCCAGGGGATCCGCGCCGGCCACGGCCGCATCGAGAAGCCGCGCCAGCGCCGGCTCGTCCAGGGGGCTTAGGGCCACTTCAATCACATACAGAGTGTGATGCCCGGGCGAGGGGCCACGCGAGCGATTTTCGGCCCAGCACAGACGACGGGCACGGCTGCGACGTGCCCTGAGAGGCACAGCCACTCGCTCCGCGGCGTTCGCGAGCCGACGGGCTTACGGAGCGCACTGATGGGTTTCAGAGGGTCTCTTTGAGTGCCCTCTCGATGATCTCGGCGATCTGGAGGACCTTCGTCCGCGTTTCGTCCTCCGTGCGCTGTGAAGGTGATTCGCTGAGGTAGACGCCTATCTCGGCGTTCCGCAGGGTGAAGATGACCATCTCGGTGTGCCAGTCGCTCTGTCCGTCACCGGAAGAGCCCTTCCGGACGGCCGCGTCTCCGAGGCCCGGGACCTTGCTCCAAGCCGGCAGGTCGGCCACCGTGGATCTCCGGGGGATGTCGGCGCGGATCGCGAGCGTGGCGTCGACCGTCTTGGACATCGCGTCCCGGGAGACGACGTTGCTCCACGTACAGGTGTCGGCGCTTTCATGATCTTGGAAGGGGCCCCAGTCCAGAGCCTCGCTCACGTCCGGGCTGGACAGGGTCTCCTTGAGGGCGGGGCCGTCGCGGACGACGGCACAGGCATCCGGGACGGACTCGAACCTGTCCTTCGAGCCCGAGTCGGACGCTCCCCGGAAGGGAGCGCGCATCCCGCCCGCGACCCCGACAAGGACGAGGGAGACGAGGAGGACGAGAAGACCCGCGATGATCAGCACGCCCTTTCCCCGGTTCCCGGACACGGACCTCTCCACCAGCGGCCTTGTCGGAGTTCGCCCGTCCTCGACGGCCTTCATCCCCTGCGCGGCCTGCCGCGAGTCCCAGCGCTTGCCGGGGTCTCTGTCCAGGAGTCCTCTGAGGACCGGCTCCAGCGCCCCGGACCGGACGAAGGCGGGGTCGTCTCCCATGAGGAGCCGGCCGATGAGGACCTCCAGCTCGTCGGCCTGGAAAGGCGGATGGCCCTCCACCGCCATGTAGAGGGTCGCCCCCAGCGACCACAGGTCCGACGCCGGGCCCGGCGTGCCGGTCTGGAACCGTTCGGGGGCCATGAAGACGGGCGTTCCGACGAAACCGCCCGTCCTGGTGTAGGCGGTGGCGTTGGACACCGCCGCGATCCCGAAGTCGGCGAGGAGGACACGGCCGTCATCGGCGATCAGGACGTTGGCGGGCTTGACGTCGCGGTGCAGGATGCCCGCCCTGTGCGCGCAGTCCAGCGCGTCCAGCAGGGCGAGCCCGATCTGGGCGGCCCGGGCGACGGGGATCGGCCCGTCGTCGCGGACGATCTGCTCCAGGGAACGGCCCCGGACGTACTGCATGACGATCCACGGCTCCGCCGCGTCGTCGATGACGTCGTACACGTTGATGATCGACGGGTGCTCCAGCCTCGCGGCGGCGCGGGCCTCGCGCAGGAACCGGCCCTTGAGAGCGTCCCGGTCCTCCTCGGCCAGGTCGCCGGGCACCCGCAGCCGCTTCATCGCCACCTGGCGTTCCAGCGCCCGGTCGTACGCCTTCCAGACGATCCCCATCCCGCCCCGGCCGATCTCCTCGCCGAGCAGGTACCGGCCGCCGATCACGTCCCCTCGCGCCACAGGGAACACCCTATCTCGTACAAACGCAGGTGTACGTTTGAGCAGCTACGCGCAGGACCGGCGCTCCCCAGAAGGCAAGGCAGACCGCCGAATGCGTCACAACTCACGGCCGGCTACCCATCCTCGACGAGGGCGGGTACGTTGCCGCCATAAAGCGGCCTGACCTGGCTGCCGCCGGCGTCCGCTTATGCGCCTTGCGCCCGTCAGCGGGTGGTGAGGTGGGCGACTATGTGGGCCGTGTCGGCGGCGATTCCTGCGAAGACCGCGGAGGGTTCGGAGTGCAGCCACGGTAGGCCCACGGCGTACAGGCCGGGGTGGTCGGTGACGCCTCTGGCGTGTCGCGGGTAGCCCCACTCGTCCAGGACGGGGACGTCCACCCAGGAGAAGTCGAGGCGGAAGCCGGTGGCCCACAGGACGGTACTGATCCCGGCGGCGTCGAGGTCGAGTTCGGTGGCGGTGTCCGGGACGAAGGTGCTCGCGGGCGGACGGTCGTCGGGCGGTGCGTCGATCCCGGCGGCGGCGATGTAGGCGTCGATGAGGGGGCGGCCCTTGTTCTCGAAGCCCGTCTCCGCGCGGGCCAGCCGCTGGTCGAGGTCGTCGCTGAATCGCACGGTCGCGCCGTCGGCGGACTCCAGGCGGCCGTACAGGCGCATCCCGCGGCGCGCGAAGTCCCGCAGGTCGATGTCGTGGCCGCCGTCCTTGCCCGAGACGTGCGAGTTGCAGGCGAAACGGGCCGCGGGAGAGGGCAGGTCGGCCACGGTCGGGAACGGGGCCCCGACCTCCGCGCCCTGCAGGAACGCCTGCGTGAGCCACCAGTGGGAGTCGCGGCCCCGGTAGCGGCGGGGGACGGCGGAGCAGTCCGAGACGGCCAGGTGGACTTCGCGGCCGGCGTCGTGCAGTTCCTCCGCGATCTGGGCGCCGGACTGGCCCGTCCCGACCACGAGGACGGCGCCGTCGGCGAGCTGTCGCGGACGGCGGTAGTCGGCGGAGTGCAGTTGCCGGACGTGGGCGGGGAGACGGCGGGAGACGGGCGGGGTCTTCGGACGCTGGTACGGGCCCGTCGCGAGGACGACGTTGCGCGCCGAGATGGGGCCGGAGCCGGTGTGCGCCACGAAACCGCCGGGCGCGGGCGCCAGCCGGGTGACCTCGACGCCCAGGCGTACGGGGGCATTGATCACCGTGGCGTACTCGGTCAGGTGGGCGACGACCTCGGCGCGCGGCATGAACCCGTCCGGATCGGGGCCCGCATAGGGCATGCCGGGGAGCATGACGGTGAAGTTCGGCGCGACGAGGTGGAGGCTGTCCCAGCGGTCGTTCCAGCCGCCGCCGAGACGGTCGCGCCGGTCGACGACCAGGTGCTCGGCGCCCGCCTTCGCCAGCCAGTGGCTGGTGGCCAGGCCCGCCTGCCCGGCTCCGATGACGAGTGTCCCGATCTGTTCCATGACGCTCCTCCCGAAATCGACACCTTACGGATGATTCAGGCACGTCGGGTGAGACGAAGCGGGGGCCCGGCGTTGCCGGGCCCCCGGAGCGGGGCCCTGCGTTACCAGGTCCCCGCGCGTGGGTCAGCCGTCGACGCTGACAGTGCCGACGGCGGCGCCGGCCGCGCAGCCGCCGATGGCGGCGGCGAAGACGCCGGTGACGGTGATGAGACCGAGGTCGCCGGTCGTGACGATGACCGCGAAGCCGGTGACGACGGCGAAGACGATGCCGCCGGCGACGAAGCGCCCGCAGTCGTCCCTGGCGACCGCGTCGCCGTAGGCGGCGCGGTAGGCATCGCGGAGGACGGCGCCGATGAATCCGACGAAGCCGCCGAAGGCGCCCGCGACGAAGGGGTCGCCGGCGCCTGCGCCGGCCAGGTCGGATATCAGGGCGGAGTCGGGGATCCCGGCCGGGAACCTGCCGTCGCGGTAGTACGTCTCGACGAGGTGCACGGTGTGGGCCAGGTCCTCGATGAACCCTCCGATGATCATGCCGGCGATGGCGCCGATCGCGATCGCGAGCACCCCGTGAAGGATGGTCGTTCCTATGATGGTCGTCTTCATGGTGATTCCCGGTTTGTGTTGAGGCGCTCGTGCTTCACGAGCGCCGGCCAGTTTGCGTGAGGCCCGTGCTTCACCACGGGTGCTGGGCTACACCGTGCCGGACCCCGGCTCGCTCGGCAAGGCGTGCGCGGGTGAACGCCGGCCGGTGACCACGGCCGGGGCCCGGCCGGTCGGCCGGATCGGTCTTCCGCGTCCACAGCGGCCTTCGCGGGCGCACGGGGCGGACGCGTGGCAGGGGCGTGCGACCCGCCCGCGCGCGGTTCTCAAGGCGTGCCGACCAGGGGTGGCCAACGCGGCCGGAGGCCGGACGGTTCTCCCCGAAGGGAGACCGGTGCGCATACGCGTGCCCGGCGTCGCGTCGGGCCTGCCACCGGCAACAAACCATGTTTCTTACTTTCCGTGTCCCGAAGTCCTCCGCACGCAAGATCCTCTGGTCCGTCCTCGGTGGGGCGGCCCTGCTCGTGGCCTTCGCGGCCGGATGTTCCTCGGAGGTTTCGGACAACGGGCGGCCGTCGTCCCCGACGACCGCCTACATCCAGCCCACGCCCTCCTTCACCGGCGCGAGCACCATGACCACGGAGCCGTCCGCGGCGCCGTCCACCAGCCAGCCGGATGCCTCGGCCTCCGAGTCGTCCGACACCCCGGTCCGACCGGGCAAGGTCGTCGCCGCGTTCGAGGACGGGGACGAGGGTCCGTTCCTCGTCCTCGCACCGATGGACGAGGACCAGGGCGACCTGGAGTACGCGACGTCGCAGAAGGATTCCCTCCGGAAGCTGGACGTGACGGCGCTGCCGCTCTCGGAGGTCTGGAAGGTGGACGTCTCCACCGACGTGCTCCAGGCCTGCCGGCCCAACACCGTCCGTATGGTGTTCAAGGAGTACCCGTCCTGCGCGGGTTCCCCGGACGCCACGCCGACTTCGACCGACCGGTGACGAGCCGGCCGGTCTGACGCCGATCCCCGGGGCCACGCCGCCCCGGGGATCACTTCGTTCGGGCCCTGGAAAGCGCCGCGGTCAGCAGGCCCTTGGCGGAGGCGGCGAGGAAGGTCGTCCAGTCGAAGTAGTCGCGCCAGAGGGTGATCTTGCCGTCGTGGACCTCGAAGGTGCCGCAGACCCAGAACTCGGCGCGCCAGGAGCCCCTCTCCAGGACGTCGGTGCGTTCGGTGAGGACGACCGGGCCGGTGGCGGCGATGTTGTGGACGCGGGCCTCGAAGCCCGTGCCGTAGCGGGTCATGGCGCGCAGGGTCTTCTCGACGGCGGGCAGGCCGCGCGCCGGAGGAAGCGGGACGTTCTGGTAGACCATGCCGGGGGCGGCGTGGGCGAGGGCCCGGTCGACGTTCAGGTCTTCGAGGGCGGCGAGGAAGTCGGTGACGATCTGGATCTCGGTCATGGCGTCCCTCCAGAGGTCGGTGGAACCACCGTAGTGCGGGAGAATCGGGCCATGCGGTTCGGCATCTTGGGACCCGTCGAGGTCTCGGCGGACGGGGCGGTCGTCCCGGTGGGCGGGCCGCTGGTCCGGGCGTTGCTGGCGATGCTCCTCCTGGACGCGGGGCGGCTCGTCCCGGCCGAGCGGCTCATCGACGGGCTGTACGGGGAGGAGCCGCCGAGCGGGGCGGCCAACGCGCTTCAGTCGCAGGTGTCGCGGCTGCGGCGGGGGCTGGGCGACCCGGGGCTGGTGGAGGGGACGCCCGCCGGGTACCGGATCGCGGTGCCGAAGGAGGACGTCGACGTCCACCGGTTCCAGCGGCTCGTGGCGGACGCCAGGGACGCCGGGCGGCACGAGGCAGCCCGGCTGCTCAGGGAGGCGCTCGGGCTGTGGCGGGGGCCCGCGCTGGCCGATGTGGGCGCGCCCTTCGCGGCGGGGCAGGCGGCGCGGCTGGAGGAGGAGCGGGCCTGCGCCGTCGAGGCGTACGGCGAGGCGGTGCTCGCGGAGGACCCCGGGGCCGCGGTCGCGGCCCTGCGGGACCTGGTGGGCGCGCAGCCGCTGCGGGAGCGGGCGCGGGCGCTGCTCATGCGGGCGCTGCACCGGAGCGGGCGGCAGGCCGAGGCGCTCGCGGTGTTCGAGGACGGGCGCACGGTCCTGGCCGAGGAGCTCGGCGCGGATCCGTCGCCGGAGCTGGCGGACGTCCACCTGGCGATCCTGCGCGGGGAGGCGCCGGCGGCCGTCCGGGCGAACCTGCCGGCGCAGCTCACGAGCTTCATCGGGCGGGAGGAGGAGCTGCGCCGCGTCGGGAGGATGCTCGCGGACGGGCGGCTCGTCACGCTGCTCGGGCCGGGCGGGGCGGGCAAGACGCGGCTGGCGATCGAGGCGGCGGCACGGGACGGCGGCGAGGTCTGCTTCGTCGACCTGGCGCCCGTGGTCGCGGCCGAGGTGGGCAAGGCGCTGCTCGGGGCGCTCGGGCTGCGCGAGGCCGGGATGCTGCCGATGCCGGGCGAGCGGCCGCCGGACGCGGTGGAGCGGCTGGTCACGGCGCTGGAGGGGCGGCAGGTCCTGCTCGTCATGGACAACTGCGAGCATGTGGTCGCGCCCGTCGCGGAGCTGACGCACCGGCTGCTGAGCGCCTGCCCGGAGCTGCGGGTGCTGGCGACCAGCCGGGAGGCCCTCGCGATCACGGGTGAGGCGTTGCGGCCGTTGCCGCCGCTGGAGGTCCCGCCCGCGGGCGCGGCGCTCGGTGAGCTGTCCCGGTATCCGGCGGTGCGGCTGTTCCTGGACCGGGCCGAGGCGGTGCGCCCCGGGTTCGCGGTGGACGAGGGCAATGCCGGGGCGGTGCTGCGGATCCTCCGGGCGCTGGACGGGCTGCCGCTGGCGATCGAGCTGGCGGCGGCGCGCCTGCGGTCGCTGCCGGTGGCGGAGGTCGCGACGCGGCTGGACGACCGGTTCCGGCTGCTGTCGCGCGGCAACCGGACCGCACCGCCGCGTCACCAGACGCTCCGGGCGGTCGTGGAGTGGAGCTGGGACCTGCTGGACGAGGCGGAGCAGACCCTCGCGCGGCGGCTGACGGTGTTCGCCGGGGGGCTCACGCTGGAGGCGGCGATGGGCGTGTGCGGGCTGGACGACGCCGACGAGCTGCTGGTGGAGCTGGCCGACAAGTCGCTGGTGCAGAGCGACGGGTCCCGGTACCGGATGCTCGACACCGTCCGGGCGTTCTGCGCCGAGCGGCTCGCCGCGGCCGGTGAGGTCGAACGGTTCGAACGGGCGCACGCGAGGTACTTCGCCGGGCTGGCCCGGCGCGCGGAGCCCCATCTGCGGGGCGCCGACCAGCTGGAGTGGCTCGAACTGCTCGCCGCCGACCACGGGAACCTGCACGCGGCGCTGCGGCGGTGCGTGCGGTCCGATCCGGCACTGGCGCTGCGGATGATCGCGCTGCTGTCGTGGTACTGGTGGCTGCGGGGACGCGTCGAGGGCGCGCAGCTGGCGTTGGAGCTGCTGGAGGTGGTCGGCACCGACCCGCCCGATGGGCTCGACGAGGAGTACGTCCTGTGCGTCACGAACGCGGTGTCGGGCGGGGCCACGGGTGAGCGCGCGGTGGCGTGGCTCGACCGGGCCGCCGAGCTCCTGCGCCGGATCGACCGTCCGGTGCGGTATCCGGCGGTCATCGTGCTGTGGGCGCTGACGGCGGGCCCCGAACGCACCGACCTGGAGGTCTTCCAACGGCAGGTCGGGGACGACCCGTGGACGCGCGCGCTGGTGCGGATGAGCGAGGGGTTCCTCGCCCAGTTCGGCGGCGACCTGGCCGAGGCGGAGAAGGCGTGCGAGGAGGCGGTGCGCGGTTTCCGGGCGTGCGGGGACCGCTGGGGCACGGCCAACTCGCTCGACCCGCTCGCGCAGCTCGCCGACTGGCGCGGCGACCGGGAGCGGGCCCGCGCGCTGCTGGACGAGGCGCTGGAGCTGGTCGGACGGCTCGGCGCGCTGGAGGACACCGCCGACCTGCTCTACCAGCGCGCCCTCGTGCACATCCGCGCCGGCGACCTGGACGCGGCGCGGGCGGACTACGAGCGCGGCATGGAGCTGGCGCGCCGGGCCGGGACCCCCGACAAGATCGCCGGGGGCTGCCAGGGGCTCGGCGCGATCGCGCGGCTGCGCGGGGACGCCGCCGAGGCGCGGCGCCTGTACCAGGCGGCGCTGTCCGGTTACGGCTCCGAGCGGTTCATCGCCGCCGCCGTGCGGGGCGCGGCGCTGGTCGGGCTGGGGTGGCTCGCGGCGGACGAGGGCGACGCCGGACGGGCCCGGGCGCTGCTGCGCGAGGCCGTGGACATGTCGTTCGACCACCCGATCTTCAGTTACCAGGCGGACGCGGCGACCGCGCTGGCGGGCCTGGCCGCCCGGGAGGGCGACGGGGAGCGCGCGGCGCTGCTGCTCGGCGCGGGCCGGGCGCTGCGGGGCGTGACGGTGTCCGGCGACCCCGACACCGAGCGCGTCGTCGCCCAGGTCCGTGCCCTGCCGGACGAGGACGCCCGCGCGGCGGCCTTCGCCCGGGCGGCGGCCCTCCCCCGCGACCAGGCCTTCGCCCTGCTCACCGGCGGCTGACCGTCCCCCGGCGCCGCCGTCAGCGGACGGTGCGCCGACGGTCAGCGCGCCGCGCGAACCTCCCGGGCATGAACTCGTCAGCCCGCAAATGGAGCACCTTCGCGATATGCCTGCTCGTCGCGCTCGTGCCGAACATCGACCTGACCGCGCTGAACCAGGCCGTCCCGCACCTGTCCGCCGACCTGCACCCCTCCGGCACGCAGATCCTGTGGATCGCCGACGCCTACGGGTTCGCGCTCGCCGGCCTGCTGATCACCATGGGCGGCGTCGGCGACCGCATCGGCCACAAGAAGCTGCTGCTGATCGGGACGGCGGTGTTCGCCGCCGCGTCCGCCGTGACCGCCTACGCGCCGAGCGCCGAACTGCTGATCGCGGCCCGCGCGCTGCTCGGGGTCGCGGGGGCGACGCTGATGCCGTCCTGCCTGTCCCTTCTCCGGCGCGCGTTCACCGAGCCGAAGGAGCGGACGATGGCGGTCGGGGCGTTCAGCGGCGTCGCCGGGCTCGCGGTCGGGCTCGGGCCCGTCGTCGGCGGCGCCCTGCTCGACCACTTCTGGTGGGGATCCGTCTTCTTGATCAACGTGCCGCTGATGGCGGTGGCGTGCGTCGCCGGCGCGCTCGTGCTGCCCGAGTCCCGGGGGCCCGTCCCGGGCCGCCTCGACCTGATCAGCGTGCCGCTGTCGGTCGCCGGCGTCCTCGGCCTCGTCTACGCGGTCAAGGAGGCCGCCGCGCACGGCGTGGACGAGCCCGCGGTCCCCGTCTCGGCGCTGGTCGGCGCGCTCTCGCTGGTCGCGTTCCTGGTCCGGCAGGGACGGGTGGCCGAGCCGCTCATCGACATCCGGCTGTTCCGCCGCGCCGCGTTCTCCGGGTCGGTCGGCACCAACATGTTCGCGATGTTCACCCTGGTCGCCCAGTCGCTGATCTTCTCGCTGTTCTTCCAGCTCGCGCTCGGCTGGTCGCCGCTGCGGGCGGGCCTGGCGGGCCTGCCCGGCGCCGTGGGCGCCATGATCGGCGGCGCCGCGCTCGCCCCGCCGCTCATCAACGCGCTCGGCCGCGCCCGGGTCGTGGCGGCGGGCATGGTGCTCTCGGCCGGCGGCTTCGCCCTCTTCCTGACGTTCGGCCTGCACACCTCCTACTGGGCGATGGTCCCGGCGATGCTGCTGTCGGGCATCGGGATGGGCCTGGCGATGACGGTCACCGCCGACACCGTCCTCGCGTCGGTCCCGAAGGACCGCTCCGGCGCGGCGTCCGCGATCTCCGAGACGGCCACCGAGCTCGGCGGCGCGCTCGGCATGGCCGTCCTCGGCAGTGTGCTGAACGCGGTGTACCGGAGCGTCATGGACCTGCCCGCCGGCGTCCCGGCCCCGGCCGCGTCCGCCGCCCGCGACTCCCTCGGCGGCGCGCTCCAGGCCGCCGCGAACCTGCCCGCGGCGCTCGGCGCCCAGGTCACCGCCGCCGCGCGCGAGGCCTTCGTGGACGGCATGCACGCCGCCCTCACCTGCAGCGCCGGCCTCGCCGTCCTGGTCGCGGTCTTCGCCCTGGTCACCCTCCGCAACGTCCCCAAACTCATCCCCGACACCGAGGAGCCGGAACTCGTCTCCGCCCCCTGACCACCGTGGTCCCGCCCGGGCCCCTGGCGGGACCACGGCCGTCTCGGGCATATCGCGGTGGTCTGTCCAAAATTTATGTGATATCACTTTGCTATATCGGTAATGGCACGGGACCGGGAGGACGGCATGGTGGACGCGGCGGCGAAGGTGGACATGCCACGGCCGAAGATCACGGAGCGAGCGGCGGCGGACCGGAGCGGCTGGAGGATGCTCGGGGTCGCGGTGGCGCTGATCGCGGCCGGGGCGGCGGCGGCGCTCGGCGGGGTGGCGGCGGGAGGAGTCGTCGCCGTCGCGGCGGGCGCGGTCACCGGGTCGCTGCTTGCGCTGGCCGGGCTGGTCGTCGCGGCGGGGCTGACCCCGGTGGCGCCCGGCGAGGCGCGGGTGCTGCAGCTTCTCGGGCGCTACAAGGGGACCGTCCGCAACGACGGGCTGCGGTGGGTGAACCCGCTGACGGAGCGGCGCAAGGTCTCGACCCGGATCCGCAACCACGAGACCGGGCTGGCGAAGGTCAACGACCTGGACGGGAACCCGATCGAGATCTCGGCGGTGGTGGTGTGGCAGGTGGCCGACACCGCGAGGGCCGTGTTCGAGGTGGACGACTTCGTGGAGTTCGTGGCGTTCCAGACCGAGGCGGCCGTCCGGCACATCGCGGGCAGCTTCCCCTACGACGCCCATGACCGGACGTCGCTGCGCGACAACGCCGACGAGATCACCGGGCAGCTGTCGGACGAGCTGGCGCTGCGGGTGGCGTCCGCCGGCGTGCGGATCGTCGAGTCGCGGATCACCGGGCTGGCGTACGCGCCGGAGATCGCGCAGGCGATGCTGCGCCGCCAGCAGGCCGGCGCGGTGGTGGCGGCGCGGCAGCGGATCGTGGAGGGCGCGGTCGGCATGGTCCAGCTCGCGCTCGACCGGCTGGAGGAGGAGAACGTGGTGGACCTGGACGAGGAGCGCAAGGCGGCGATGGTCAGCAATCTGCTGGTGGTGCTGTGCGCCGACCGCGACGCCCAGCCGGTGCTCAACACCGGCTCGCTCTACCAGTGACCGCCGCGACCAGTGGCGGAGCGCAAGAAGATATTGCTGCGGCTGGACCCGGCCGTGCACGACGCGCTGGCGCGGTGGGCCGCGGACGAGCTGCGCAGCACCAACGCGCAGATCGAGTTCCTGCTGCGCAAGGCGCTCGCGGACGCGGGGCGGATGCCCGGGTCGGCGGGACGGATGCGAGGGCCCGGACGGCCGCGCAAGACCCGGAACGACGAGGACGAGGGGAACCCGCCGGACGGCGGGGGCGAGGACTAGCGATGGTCGAGGTTCCGGAGTCGCTGCCGGCGCGGATGTACCTGCTGGCGTACGACCTGCGCAAGCAGCGGATGACCAGCGGCGGCGCGCGGCTCGGCTACGTGCTGCGCGCCGCGGCCCTGACCGAGCTGTACCTGGACGGGCGGCTCGGCGATGAGCGGCGCGGGCCCGTCCCGGGGACGCCGGGCGACGACCCGTACGGGGTGCTGGCGCAGATCGCGGCGTCGCGGCCCCGGTCGTGGCGGCACTGGGTGCGCAAGGACGCCCGGCCGATCGTGGCGGCGGTCCGCGACGAGCTGGTGCGCGGCGGCTGGATCCGGGTCCGCTCGCGCCGGGTGCTCGGGTTGGTCCCCCGCCGGGAGGTGGCGGTGAAGGACCCGCGGGTGGTGAAGGCGCTGTGGGGCGGGGCGTCGTCGGCGCTGCGGGGGCGTCCGGTGGCCCATGTGAACAGCTACGACGCCGCGGCGGTGGCGCTGGCGGCGGCGGGCGGGCTGAAGAGCGTCCTGCCGGGGCGGGACGGGCGGCGGCACCGGCGGCGGATCGAGGAGCTGACGGCGCGGACGGGGCCGGCGGCGCCGGCGGTCAAGAAGGTGATCCGCCAGAAGAAGGCGGCCATGGCGAGTGGCTGACCGACCGGAGCGGCCGGAGGCAAGTGCGGATCCCTACAAGGTCCGGGGCGCCGAACTTGTATCGGGCACCAACGGCGGCAGGGCGGCGCGCACCATAGCCTGCTCGGACATGGACCCCGAACGCCTGATCTATCCCCTCATGAAGCACGTGGTCATGGGACCCGCGATGCGCCTGGCCTTCCTGCCGAGCGTGCACGGCCTGCGGCACGTCCCGCGGATCGGTCCGGTGATCCTCGCGGCGAACCACCTGGCGTTCCTCGACTCGTTCCTGCTGCCGCTGATGGTGCCGCGCCGGGTCCACTTCCTCGGCAAGCACGAGTACTTCACCGGGGCGGGGCTGAGGGGCCGCGTCACGGCGACGTTCTTCCGCAGTGTCGGCGCGATCGCGGTCGACCGGTCCGGGGGGCGGGCGGCGCTCGACGCGCTCGACACCTCGGCGGCGGTGCTGGAGGGCGGCGGCGTGTTCGCTATCCACCCCGAGGGGACGCGGTCGCCGGACGGGCGGCTCTACCGCGGCCGGACGGGCGTGGCGCGCCTGGCGATGCAGACCGGGGCGCCCGTCGTCCCGGTGGCGATCGAGGGCACCGACCGGGTGCAGCCCCGGGGGCAGGCCGTCCCGCGGCCGGGACGGGTCGGGCTGCGCATCGGCGCGCCGATGGACTTCCGGGACCGGGACAAGGGCGTTCCGCGCGGCCGGGCGGCCCGGCAGGTGACCGATGAGATCATGGAGGCCATCCAGCGGCTGTCGGGCCAGGAGTACGTGGACGACTACGCGCCGAGGCCCGCCGAGCCGCAGTGACCGTCCGCCCATGTTTCAAGATGACCGATTGGGCACGATTCATGGGGACGGATGGAGATGATGTGGAAATCACCATGGACCTCGTGCTTCCGCGCGACGGGGCGAGTGTTCCGGCGACGCGCAAGCTTCTGGACGCGGCACTGGCCGCGCTCGGTGTCGAGGGCCACATCCGCGACGACATCGAGATGATGCTGACCGAGGCGTGCACCAACGTGATCAAGCACGCCGAGCACGGGGCGGACTACACCGTGCGGGCGATGATCCAGGACCGGCGCTGCGTGATCAAGGTGATCGACTCGGGTGCGGGCTTCGACGCCGCGCGCGTCCCGCTGCCCGATCCGGGCGCGGAGAACGGGCGCGGCCTGATGATCATGCGGGCGCTGGCCGACGACGTCCGGTTCGCCTCGTTCCCCGAGGACGGGGCGCTGGTCGCGCTGGAGAAGCGCCTGTCCTACGGGGAGGACAGCCTGGGCGGGCTCCTCACCGCCGACAGCGGGATCCCGCTCGGGGACGGCTCGCGGCCCGGCTCGGACGAGCTCGCGGCCCGGCTGTTCGAGATGGCCCGGGCCGGGGACACCCAGGGGATCCTCTCCCACGTGGACGACGGGGTGCCGGTGAACCTGTCCGACCACAGGGGCGAGACCCTGCTGATGCTCGCCGCCTGCCACGGGCACCCGGAGACCGTCCGGGCGCTCGCGATGCGCGGCGCCGACCCGGACCGGGCCGACGACCGCGGCCACCGCCCGCTGACCAGCGCGGTGTTCAAGCGGGAGACCGAGGTCGTGCGGGTCCTGCTGGAGGCGGGGGCCGACCCGCGGGCGGGGTCGCCGTCGGCCGCCGACACGGCGCGGCTGGTCGGCGACACCGAGCTGCTCGCGTGGTTCGAGAAGGTCGCTCCCCCGCCCGCGTGAGCGCTCAGCGCCGGACGCGCAGCACCAGCAGCGCCACCAGCAGCGACGCTGCGGCGAACCCCGCGCCGGTCGCGAACGCCGCGTCCATGCCGTCGACGGCGTCCGCGAGGCCGCGTCCGGACGCCGCGGAACCGTAGGCCGTCACCATGACGGCCGAGCCGAGCGACCCGCCCGACCACAGCATGGCCTGGGCGACCCCGGCCGCCGCGCCGGACTGCTCCGGCTCGACGCTGCCCAGGATCGTCGCGTTCAGGGGGAGGATCGACAGCCCGCCGCCCGCGCCCATCAGGACGAACGGCGCCAGCAGCCCGCCGGCGTAGCCGTCCCCCGCGGAGAGCCGTGACAGCCACAGCAGCCCGGCGCCGAGGAGGATCGTCCCGGCGATGACCAGGGGGCGGGCGCCGACGCGTGCCAGCAGGCGCGGCGCGGTCCGCACGACGGCGAACTGCATCCCCACCATGGGCAGGAACGCGGCACCGGCGCGCAGCGGCCCGTAGCCGAGGACCTGCTGCAGGTACTGGGTGAGGAAGAAGAACGCGCCGAACATGGCGGCCGCCAGGCACAGCTGGGTCAGGTAGGACGCGGCCCGGTCGCGCCCGGTCAGCAGCCACAGCGGCATGAGCGGGCGGCGGGCGCGGGCCTCGACGGCGACGAAGGCGGCCAGCAGCGCCGCCGCCGCCCCGGACGCCGCGACCGCCCGGCCGTCGTCCCAGCCGTCCGACCCGACCCGGATCAGCGCGTAGACGAGGGCGGTCATGCCGGCCGTGGAGACGACGGCGCCGAGGACGTCGAAGCTGCCGGGGCGGCGCCGCGTCTCGGTGAGGACGCGCGGTGCGGCCAGCGCCAGGACCAGGCCGACCGGCACGTTGACGAAGAACACCCACCGCCACGACCCGGCCTCGGTCAGCACCCCGCCGACGATCATGCCGACGGCGGCGCCCGCGCCGGTCACGGCGGAGAAGACGCTCAGCGCGCGGACCCGGGCGGCGCCCTCGAAGTTCGTGGCGATCAGGGCCATCGCGCTCGGCGCGGCGACGGCGGCGGCGACGCCCTGGACGGCGCGGGCGGCCAGCAGCCACCAGCCCGCGTCCGCGAACCCGCCAGCCAGGGACGCGGCGGTGAACAGCACGATTCCGGCGGTGAAGGTGCGGCGGCGCCCGAACACGTCCCCGGCGCGCCCGCCGAGCAGGAGCAGGCCGCCGAATGCGAGCATGTAGGAGTTCTGGATCCAGGCGAGGCCCCCGGTGGTCAGGCCGAGCCCGGCCCGGACGTCCGGGAGCGCGATGGTGACGACGGAGGTGTCCAGGCCGATCATGAGCTGGCAGCCGACGATGACGGCGAGGACGGTTCCTGCACGATGATGGAGGGGCGGTGCGGCCGGTCCGGGAGGTGTCGACTCCCGGGGCCCGGCCGTCCGCCCGCTGGCTGCGGTCAAGGCGAACCTTCCCAGAAATAAGGAACGGCGAAGTACACTATGTGGGGAACGTACCACCGATGCGCGCGAAAGAGAACGCTAGCGTTCACTATTTTCGGGATCGTGCCGTGACCCGTGCGAACTCCGGTCCCCCGGCCGACCCGGGGCCTTCCGCCGGCCCGGGGCCTTCCGCCGACCCTGAGCCTTCCGCCTACCCGGGGCCATCGGCCGACCCGGGGCCTCCGGCGACCCGCCGCCGCGGCGGCGACCTGGAGGCCGCGATCTTCGACGCCGTGTTCGCCCAGCTGGAGGCCGTCGGCTACCGCGGGCTGACCATGGAGGGCGTCGCCGCCGGCGCCCGCACCGGAAAGGCCGCCCTCTACCGGCGCTGGCGGTCCAAGAACGAGCTGATCACCGATGCGCTCAAGCACGTCCTGCCCGAGCCGCCGACCGCGCCGGCGACCGGTTCGGTGCGCGAGGACCTGCTGCGGATCCTGCGGTGCCTGCGCGACACGCTGATCGCCTGCCGCGGCGCGGCGTTCCGGGTGCTGAAGGAGGAGAGCGAGGAGGGCGTCGGCCTCATCCACGACGTCGTGCGCGACCGGCTGTCCAAGCCCGTCCGCGACCTGCTCTACGAGGCGCTCCGCGAGGCCGCCGCGCGCGGGGAGGTCCGGCCCGGCGCCGTGACCCGGCAGATCGCGGACGTGGGCCCGGCCGTGATGGTGTACCGCAACCTCACCGAGGGCGGCCCGATCACCGACGACGACCTGGCCTCGCTCGTCGACGAGGTCCTCATGCCGATCGTGCGCCCCTGACGAAAGTCGGGGTGCGCGGCGGCCGTTCGACCATGATCGTGAGCGGTCCGCGGCCGGAAGGCTGGGGGAATGCGATCACCTGCACCCCGCCGCCTGCTCGCGGCAGCGGCCGTCCTGCCCCTGACCCTGTCCGCGTGCGGCACCTCCGCCCACGCGACGAAGACCGCCGCCGCCGCGCCCGCCGCGTTTGAACTGCCCCGTCCCACGGGCCCGCACCAGGCCGTCGGGACGACCGAGCTGCACCTCGCGGACGCCGGACGCGCCGACCCGTGGGTGCCCGGCCGGACGCGCGAGCTGATGGTCAGCGTCTGGTATCCGGCCGCCCGGGGCTCCGGGCGGCCCGCGCCGTACCTGCGTCCCGGAGTCGCGAAGGCGCTTTCGGCGGCTGACGCGCTAGGCGTGTTCAAGGCCGGGACGGTCGACTGGGCGGGCGCCCGGACCCATGCCGCCGAGGGCGCCCCCGCGGACGCGCGGCGCGCGCGGCCCGTCGTCCTGTACTCGCCCGGGTTCGGCGTCCCGCGCGCGCTCGGCACCACGATCGCCGAGGAGCTGGCCAGCCGCGGGTACGTGGTGGTGACCGTGGACCACACCTACGAGACGGCCCCGGTCGAGTTCCCCGGCGGGCGGGTCGAGCCGCAGCGCCTGCCCCCGCAGGGGCCGCAGCGGCTGAAGACCGCGCTGGACGCGCGCGTGAAGGACACCCGCCTGGTCCTCGACCGGCTCGCCGCCCTGCGCGCCGGCCGCAACCCCGACGCCGAGGGACGTGCCCTGCCGAGCGGCCTCGGACGGACCCTCGACCTGTCCCGGGTCGGCATGGTCGGGCACTCCGCGGGCGGCATCGAGGCGGCCGAGGCCATGCGCACCGACCGGCGGGTGGACGCGGGCATCGACATGGACGGCACCATGCAGTACGCGGCCGACGACCTCGTGCGGGTCGCCGAGACGGGGCTCGACCGCGCGTTCATGCTGATGGGGGCCGCCACGGGCGGCTCCCCGCAGACGCACCGGACGAGCCCGTCCTGGGGGTCGTTCTGGAGCCGCTCGACCGGCTGGAAGCGCGACCTCAACGTGCCCGCCGCGAGCCACTACTCCTACACCGACGTCCAGTCCTTCCTTCCGGCGCTGGACGCCGAGCTCGACATCCCCGCCGAGGACCGCGCCGCCCTCATCGGGACGGTCGACCCGGAGCGGATGACGGCGTCGGTGCGGGCCTACGTCACCGCGTTCTTCGACCGGGCGCTGCTCGGACGGCACCGCCCGGTCCTCGACCGCCCGTCGCCCCGCTTCCCCGACGTCCGGTTCATCCGCTGACCAGGCCGTGCGCGCCCTCGCCGTCGGGCAGGATGAGCTGGCGGCGGGGGTAGGGCATCTCGATGCCCTCCTTGGCGAAGCGGCGGTGCAGCCGCTTGACGAACTCGTGCTTCAGGCGGAACTGGTCGTCGAACTCGTCGGTCCGCAGGATCACGGTGAAACCGATCGACGAGTCACCGAAGGTGTGGAAGCGCACGAGCGTCGTGGCGTCCTTCACCCCGCCCTTCACCTCGTTCATGACCTCCTGGCCGACCTCGACGACCACGTTCTCGACGCGCTCCAGGTCGCTCTCGTAGGCCACGCGCCCCTGGATCAGCAGCGACATGTCCTGCGCGGGGCGGTGGTAGTTGGTGAGGATCGTGTCGGAGAACCGCTGGTTCGGGATGACCTCGATGTTGTCCGACAGCGTCCGGATGGAGGTGTAGCGCCAGTTGATGTCGACGACGTACCCCTCCTGGCCGCTGCTCAGCTTGATGTACTCACCGGGCTCGATCGTCTTGGACGCCAGGACGTGCACACCCGCGAAGAGGTTGGCCAGCGTGTCCTGCAGGGCGAGCGCCACCGCGAGACCGCCCACGCCCAGGGCGCCGAGCAGCGGCGAGATCGAGATCCCGAGGCTCTGCAGCATCACCAGGACGCCGACGCCGATCACCAGGACCCGGGTGATGTTGGCGAAGATCGTCACATTGGCCGCGACGCCCTGCCGGACCATCGCGATCGAGGTGACCGAGCCCGCGATCAGCCGTGAGATCGCCAGCGAGACGAAGAGGATGGCGGCGGCCGTGAGCACCTTCGCGGTCACGTCCAGCGTGCCCCGGGGCAGGTCCAGCACCCTGGCCGCGCCCCAGAGGCCGAGCAGCACCGAGACGGGCACCGCCAGGTCCTTGACCAGGCGGGCGGCCAGGTCGTCCCACGCCCACCGGGTGTCGCCCGCGCGCCGGAAGAGCCGGCCGGTCAGCAGCCGCAGGATCACCGCGATCCCGACCGCGACCACCAGTACGGCGGCGGCTCCCACAACCCGATGCCAGCTCAGATCGCCCAGGTCTGCCATGGCGCGGAAGATTCCTCCTCTGTCCGGCGGGAGGCACGGCACCGCCCGCTGAAATATCCGTTTTGCGTGTTACGAGTCCCTGATCGTAGTGAAGTCCCGAGGCACTGCGAGGCACATCACGGCACATCTGGCTCCAGGGCCCGGCGACCTGCCCATTACGATCGATCGAGTGGTAGGCGTGGGAATGATGCGCCGGCTCGGGGTCACGGCGCTGGGATTGCGGAACGGCCCCCACCGGGTGACGGTCGAGCGGGACCTGGAGGTGCCGGCCGCCGACGGCGTGACGCTGCTGGCCGACCGGTACTCCCCCGCCGGCGTCGAGAGGGCGCCGACGGTGCTGGTCCGCTCGCCCTACGGGCGGCGCGGGCCGTTCGGCCTCATGTGCGGTCAGGGGTTCGCCTCGCACGGGTTCCAGGCCGTCGTGCAGAGCGTGCGCGGCGGCTTCGGGTCCGGTGGCGTCTTCGAGGCGCTGGACGAGCGGGAGGACGGCCTGGCCACCATCGAGTGGCTGACGTCGCAGCCGTGGTTCGGCGGCACGTTCGCCATGCACGGACCGAGCTACCTCGGCTACGTCCAGTGGGCCGTCGCCGCCGAGGCCGGACCCGAGCTGAAGGCGCTGTCGATGCAGGTCACGGCGTCCACCTTCCGGGAGGCCGTCAACGTCGGCGGCACCTTTGCGCTGGAGTCGGCGCTCATCTGGGTCGACCTGACCGCGCGGATGAAGAGCTCCCTGTCGGGCATCACGACCGGCATCATGTCGCCGCGCCGCGCCCGCCGCGCCACCCTGTCGGGACGCCCGCTGGCCGAACTCGACCGGCTCGCGACCGGCGAGCAGCAGCGCTTCTTCCAGGACCTCCTCGTCAACGGCCCCGACACCCCGTTCTGGGACAAGCGCGACTTCAGCACCACCGTGTCACAGGTCACCGCGCCGGTGAACATGACGGGCGGCTGGTACGACATCTTCCTGCCCTGGCAGATGAAGGACTACGCGGCCCTGCGCGCCGCCGGCCGGCGGCCCTACCTGACGATCGGCCCCTGGTTCCACGCCGACCAGCGCATGATGCGCGGCTCGGTCGCCGACGCCATCGCGTGGTTCCGCGCCCACCTGCTGGACGACCCGTCCGGCCTGCGCGCGCAGCCCGTCCGGATCTTCGTCACCGGCGCGGACGAGTGGCGCGAGTTCCCCGACTGGCCCGTCCCCGGCATGCGCGAGGAGCGCTGGCACCTGCACCCGGCGGGCGCCCTGTCCCCGGGCGAGCCCCCGGAGTCCGATCCCGACGCCTACCGCTACGACCCGAACCACCCCACGCCCTTTCTCGGCGGGCCCACCCTGCTCGGCGACACGCACCCGTCCACCGACCAGAAGCGCCTGGAGCGCCGCCGGGACGTGCTGACCTACACCTCGGGCGTCCTGGACGAGGACCTGGAGGTCATCGGCCCGGTCACCGCCGACCTGCACGTCCGCTCGAACCGCGACCACACCGACTTCGTGGTGCGGCTCTGCGACGTCACCCCCGAGGGCGAGTCCCTCAACCTGTGCGAGGGCATGCGCCGCCTCGTCCCCGGCACCCCGGAGCCCGGGGCCGACGGCGTCCGCCGCGTCGCCGTCGAGCTCTGGCCGGTCGGCCACCGCTTCCGGCGCGGGCACCGCGTCCGCGTGCAGGTCGCCAGCGGCGCCTACCCCCGGGTGGCCCGCAACCCCGGCACCGGCGCCCCCATCGGCGGCGCCACCGAGATGCTCACCGCCGACCAGGAGATCTTCCACGCCCCCGGCCACCCGTCGGCGATCACCCTGCCGATCGTCGGCTGAACGGCGCGCGGCGGGTCAGCCGCGGCGGGCCCTGAGGGCCTCCAGGGCCTTGTCCGCGTGGCTGTTCATGCGGACCTCGCTCTTGACGACCGCGAGGACGCGGCGGTCGGTGTCGATGACGAAGGTCCGGCGCTTGGTCGGCATGAGGGCCACGGAGCGCTTGACGCCGAAGCGCGCGCGGACCTCGCCGGACGGGTCGGACAGCAGCGGGTAGCCGAGCGAGTGCCTGTCGGCGAACTCCTTCTGCTTGCCGACCGGGTCGGCGCTGATGCCCACCGGGTGGGCGCCCGCCTCCGCGAGCTCGGCCACCACGTCGCGGAAGTGGCAGGCCTCGGCGGTGCAGCCGGGGGTCATGGCCGCCGGGTAGAAGAACAGGACCACCGGGCCCTCGGCCAGCAGGCCGGTCAGGGTGCGGGGTTCGCCCGTCTCGTCGGGGAGTTCGAAGTCGTCGACGACGTCACCGGGTTTCATGGGTCGAACCTAGCCGAGCAGGGCCGCGGCGTCCCCGGCGGCCCGGTGCCCCGCGGGCGCGGAACCCGCGCCGGAACCTGCCGCGGAACAGGCGGGAGCCGCACGCCACGTGCCGGAGCGGTTCGTCATCGATCGGAAGAAAGCATCGTCGCAGGGTGAGCGCCCTCCCGGCGGCCTCGGGGGCAGGTATTCCGTTTCGTCAGGTTTGACGGAGTGGGGGGAGGGATAGGAAACTGACCGAGCAGGTGTCTACGACGCAGATACCTCCGAGCTTCCCCTGCGTAGTCCCGGAGGATCCGTCATGCATCGCCCGCTTCACATTGCTCTGGTGTCCGCCTCCGACCTTGACGGCGAGCACCTGCAGTCAGTCCACGTCCGGGATCTTGCTCGTTCCCTCACCCGTCCGCTGGTCGCCGACGGTGAGCCGAACCAGGTCACGGTCTACACGCGCCGCCAGGACAGGGCCGCCCGCGGCCGCGTCCGGCTCGCGGCGGGCGCCGCCCAGGTGAACCTGGACGCCGGGCCCGCCCGCCCGCTGTCGGACGACGAGCTGCTCCAGCACCTCCGCGACTTCGCCGACGGGCTGCGCCGCCGCTGGTCCGGCTCGGCGCGCCCCGACATCGTGCACGCGCACGGCTGGATCGGCGGCCTGGCCGCCTGCGCCGTCGCCCGCGAGCTCGGCATCCCCTTCGTGCAGAGCTACCACGGCGTGGCCGCCGTCGAGCGGCAGGCCGGCCGCCAGGTCCACCCGCACCGCGACCGCCTGGAGAAGGCCATCGGGCGGGACGCCGACCTGGTGCTGGCCGGGCACGCCGAGGAGGCCACCGCGGTCGTGCGGACGGGCGTCCCGCGGCCCTCGGTCTCGGTCGTCCCCTACGGCGTCGACTCCGAGCACTTCTCGCAGGTCGGACCGGCGATGCCGCACGGCGACCGGCCCCGCATGGTGATCGTCAGCGAGGACCTCGGCGCCGACGTCGAGACGGCGCTGCGCGCCCTGGTGCACGTCCCCGACGCCGAGCTGGCCGTCGCCGGCGGCCCGGAGCGCGAGGAGCTGGAGCACGACTCGGCCGTCCACCGGCTGCGGCTGCTGGCCAAGGAACTGCACGTCGCCGACCGGGTCATCTTCCTCGGGCGGCTGCCCCGCAAGACCCTGCCGAAGCTGCTGCGGACCGCGAGCCTCGCGCTCTGCCTGGCCCCGCACCAGCCGTCCCCGACCGCGCCGCTGGAGGCCATGGCCTGCGGCGTCCCCGTGGTGGCGACCCCGGTCGGCGCCAACGCCGACGAGGTCCTGGACCACATCACCGGCATCCACGTCCCGGCGGGCCGGCCGGTCGTGGTCGGGCGGGCGATCCGGCAGCTGCTGTCGGAGGACACCACCCTGCACGGCTACTCGATCGCCGCCGGCGACCGCGCCCGCTCCCGCTACTCCCTGGAGCGGATCGCCGCCGAGACGCTCCGCGCGTACCTGAAGGTGCTGCCGGTCCCGGAGCCGGTGGCGGAGGAGGACGAGGCGGAGCAGGAGCCCGGCAAGGCCCCCGCCCTCGTCGGCTGACGCACACCCGTCCATGCGGGCCCCGGACCCTCCCGGTCCGGGGCCCGTTCACGTCCCCCCGGATGGAATACTCGACCGGGATGACCAGAAGGGGCAGTTCGTGCTGATCGGCAGGGCGGCGGAGCTCGCGGAGCTGACCACCGCGCTGGACCGCGCCGCCGCGGGCGGCGCGGGCGTCGTGCTGGTCAGCGGGGACGCGGGGGTCGGCAAGACGCACCTGGTGTCCGCGCTCACCGCCGCCGCCGCCGACCGCGGCTGCGCCGTGCTCGTCGGGCAGTGCGCCGAGCTGGGCGAGAGCATGCCCTACCTGCCGCTCACCGACGCCCTGTGGGCCGCCGCGCACGCCGGAACGCCGGAGGCGGACGAGGTCCGCGCCGCGCTCGACGCCCGGCCCGCGCTCGCGCGCCTGCTGCCCGACGGCGAGGGCGGCCCCGGCGCGGGATCCGAGCTCGGCCAGCAGCAGCTGTTCGGCGCGGTGCTCGGCCTGCTCGGGGAGCTGGGCGGCGAGCGGCCCGTGCTGCTGGTCCTGGAGGACCTGCACTGGGCCGACCGGTCGACGCGGCACCTGCTGACGTTCCTCAGCCGCGTCCTGCAGCGCGAGCGCGTCTGCCTCGTCGGGACGTACCGGTCCGACGACCTGCACCGGCGGCACCCGCTGCGGCCCGTGGTCGCGGAGCTGCTGCGGCTGCCGAACGTGACGGGCGTCGAGGTCCGCCCGTTCGGCCGGGACGAGACCTCCCAGTACCTCGCCGAGCTGGCACGCGGGTCCGCCCCGGTCACGGCGCGGACCGTCGAGCGGGTGCACCACCGGTCGGAGGGCAACCCCTTCTACGCGGCGGAGCTGTACTCCTCCGGCCTGGACGTCGGGGACGACGGGGCGGCCGGGCTGCCGTCCGCGCTCGCCGACCTGCTGCTGTCGCGGATCGAGCGGCTGTCGGACGCGGGCCAGCGGGTGGTGCGGGTCGCGGCCGTGGCGGGGCGCCGCGTCGACGACGAGCTGGTCCGCGTCGTGGCGGGGCTGGACGAGGCGACGGTCGGCGAGGCGCTGCGCGAGGTGGTGTCGCACCAGCTGCTCGTCCCGTCCGGCGCCGGGTACACGTTCCGGCACGCGCTGCTGCGCGAGGCCGTCTACGCCGACCTGCTGCCCGGCGAGCGGACCCGGCTGCACGCCGACTTCGCCCGGCTCCTGGCCGACCTCCCCGCCGGCACGCGCGGGTCGGCCGCCGAGCTGGCGCACCACAGCCTCGCCGCGCACGACCTGCCCGCCGCCTTCGCCGCGTCCGTCCGGGCGGGGCGGGAGGCCGACCGCCTCGCCGCGCCCGCCGAGGCCTACGAGCACTACGACCGGGCGCTGGAGCTGTGGGACGCCGTCACCGACCCCGAGGCCGCGGCCGGCACGGACCGGATGCGCCTGTCGCTGGCGGCCGCCCAGGCGTCCGCGCGGGCCGGCGAGCTGCGGCGGGCGGTGCACCGGCTGCGCCGGGTGCTGGCCGCGGCCGATCCCGCCGACGTGCGGCTCGGCTGCCTGCTGCGCGAGCACCTGGCCGGCTACCTCGGCGACATCGACGAGGACGCCGAGTCGCAGGCGGTGGCGCGGGAGGCGGTGGCGATGCTGCCGGCCGACCCGCCGACCGTCGAGCGCGCCGACGCGCTCGCCACCTACGCCCGGACGCTGATGTACCGGGACGCGGCCGGGGAGATGCCCGGGTACGCCGAGCGCGCGATCGAGACGGCGCGCGAGGCGGGCGCCACCGGCGCCGAGGCCAGCCTGCTGGTCACGCTCGGCCTGTACCGCGAGTCGCGGGAGGCCGACACCGGCGTCGCGGAGGTGTTCATCCGCGCCCACGAGCTGGCCGCGGCGGCCGGCGACAGCTCCATGATCGCGATGCGGGCCTCGTTCCACCACGCCCGGACGAAGTTCGACCGCGGCGACCTCGCGGGCGCGGTCCGCGCGGCCGACGCGGGCGTGAAGTTCGCCGTCGACAACGGGCTCGTGTGGAGCACGTTCGGCATCGTGCTGCGGTCCCTGCGCTACCTCGTCCACTACACGTCGGGGGACTGGGCGGAGGCGGGCCGGCTCGCCGACGAGTTCGCGGTCCAGGTCGTCCGCACGCCCGAGGCGCAGGTGTCGGCGTACGCCCTGTTCCTGGAGGTCGCGCAGGGTGCCCCGACGGTGGAGGCGCGGCTGCGCTGGATCACGCCGCTGTGGGGGCAGGACGGGCTCGTCAACTACCTCGCCCGGGGGCTCGCCGCCGAGCACGCGCTGTGGCGCGGCGATCCGGACACGGCGGCCGAGCACATCCGCGACGTCCTCGACACCGTCTACACCGAGACGGTGGGGGCCATCCGCATCGCGGCGACCGGGCTGTGGGCGGAGGCCGAGCGGGCGGCCCGCGCGCGCGCCGCCGGCGACGACGAGGCGCTGCGGGCGGCGCGGGAGACCGGCGACGAGCTCCTGCGGATCGCGCGCAGCGTCGTCGCGGTCAACGTCGACGGGCAGCCGCGCGGCTGGCTCGGCTGGGAGGGGCAGGGCTGGCTGGCGCGCGCCGAGGCCGAGCGCCGCCGCCTGGACGGCGTCCACGACGTGGAGCTGTGGCGCAGGGCGGCCGAGCTGTTCACCTACGGCGACGCCGACGGCGGGTTCGTCTACGAGGTGGCGCGGTCGCGGTGGCGGCTGGCGGAGGCGCTGGCCGAGAACGGCGAGCGGGACGAGGCCGCCGAGCAGTGGCGGGCGGCCGTGCGGGCCGCCGAGCGGCTCGGCGCCAGGCCGCTGCTGGCCGCGCTGCGCGACCTCGGAGCCCGCGCCCGGCTCGGGACCGGCCGCGCGGGCGCGGCGCCCCGGACCGGGCCGTCCGGTCCGCTCGCCTCCCTCACCGGACGGGAGCGGGAGGTGCTGAAGCTCGTCGCCGAGGGCCGCAACAACCGGGAGATCGCGGCGGCGCTGTTCATCTCCCCCAAGACGGCGAGCGTGCACGTGTCGAACATCCTCGGCAAGCTGAACGTCTCCAGCCGCACCCAGGCCGCCGCCGTCGCCCACCGCGAGGGAACCTGATCTTGCAATTCCGGATCGGGCGCCGGTAAGGTGCATTTCGTGACTGCCGGGTCGGCCATGGGCCACGAGCGAGTGGGGTTCCCGGCCTCCGAGTGAGGCCGGAGCGGGCCCGAGGCCCGCCCCTTCCACTCCCCCTCTTCTTCATCTTCCGCGCGCGCCGCACGTCGTTCGCGCGCGCGTAGTGCGACGTCATCACGCATGCCCACGCTTTCGGCATGCCCTTTCCCCGCCTTTCCCAAGCCACGGCCGCGTGTTCTTTCCGTGGCTTATTCGCCATGCCCGAAAACAGGAGACAGATGGATTTCAACAAGCACATCATCGAGGAGTTCCGCGCCAACGGCGGACGGGTCGGCGGCCCGTTCGAGGGCGGGCGGCTGCTCCTGCTGACCACGACCGGGGCGCGCAGCGGCGCCCCGCACACGACGCCGCTCGGCTACCTGCCCGACGGCGTCGGGCGCGTCCTCGTCATCGGCTCGGCCGGGGGCGCGCCGAGGAACCCGGCCTGGTTCCACAACCTGGTCGCGAACCCGCGCGTCACGGTCGAGAGCGGCGCCTTCGCCTACGAGGCCGACGCGGTCGTCCTGGAAGGGGACGAGCGCGACCGCGCCTTCGCCCGGGCCGCCGAGGCCGATCCCGGCTGGGCCGCGTACGAGGAGAAGTCGGGACGGACGCTCCCCGTCGTCGCCCTGGTCCAGGTCGCCGCCGGGCCGCCCGCCGGGCCGGCGTCGCCCAGCGCCATGCTGGTCGCGGTGCACGACGCGTTCCGCGGGGAGCTGGAGCTGATCCGGAAGGAGGTCGCCGCGTCCGGGGCCGCCGTGGGCGCCCAGCTCCGGGTCAACTGCCTGACGATGTGCCAGGGGCTCGGCCACCACCACATGGGTGAGGACCAGCAGATGTTCCCTCTGCTGGAACGGCGCCATCCCGAGCTCGGACCGGCGCTGGCGGAGCTGAGGGACGAGCACGAGACGATCACCGCGCTGCTGGAGGAGCTGCGCCGCGTGCTCGACGCCGGTGACTCCGCGTCGCTGCTCGCCGAGGTCGACCGGCTCACCGCCGCGCTGGAGGCGCACCTCGGCCGCGAGGAGGAACGGCTCGTCCCGCTCCTGGACACCCTGGAGTTTCCAGGAGCGGGCGCCTAGAGGAGGCCGCGGCCGGGGATCAGCGGCAGGTCCAGGGCGGTGAGCAGGCCGGGGGGCGCCTCGACGACGGCGGGGACGGCGTTGACGAGGCGCATCGCGGTGGCCTTCAGCCCCGCGGTGTTGTGGTCGCCGTCGGTGCCGAGGAGCCGCAGGTCCACCGTGTAGTTCGGCTCGCCGCGGACCTCGACGCGGTAGCAGCCCGCGCCGGCGGGCTGCGGCCAGTCGGGGGCGAGGTCGTCGCGGAGCCGGGTGACGTGCTCCAGGACGACGACGGCCTCGCCGCCGCGCATGCCCCGCACCTCGAACCGCAGGGCGGCGGCCGTGCCCTTCTCGATGGTCCCGGCGGAGACGGCGAAGGTCTCGGGCGCGGGGAGGCGGGTGTGCCACTCGGTGATCCCGTCCAGTTCCACGTCGAGGCCGGCGGCGATCTGCCGGACGACGCTCCCCCACGCCATGGTGAGGACGCCGGGCTGCAGCAGCATCGGCGCGTCGTCCAGCGGGCGCCCGAAGCCCATGATGTCGAACAGGACCGTGGCCTGGTCGTAGGTGTTGTAGTTCAGGATCTCCATGCAGCGGACCTGCTCGATGCGCTCGCTGATGCCGGTGACGGCGAGCGGGAGCACGTCGTTGGCGAAGCCGGGGTCGATGCCGTTGACGAAGACGGACGCGCCGCCGGCCGCGGCCGCCTCCCGCACCGGGTCGGACATCGCCGCCGGGACGACGCCGTCCGGGAACTGCAGGAACACCGGGCTGCTGGAGACGACGTTCACCCCGGCGCGCAGGATGCGGCACAGGTCGTCGATCGCCTCCATCAGGCGGACGTCGGCCATCGAGGTGTAGACGACGCAGTCGGGCCGCAGGGCCAGCAGCGCCTCGGCGTCGCCGGTGGCGGCGACGCCGAGGTCGCGGCCGAGGCCCGCCAGGTCGCCGGCGTCCCGGCCGACCTTGGCCGGGTTGGAGACCCACACCCCGGCGAGTTCGAGGTCGGGGCGGGCGTCGATGCCGGCGATCGCGTGCCGCCCGACGTTGCCGGTGCTCCACTGGACGACGCGGTAGGTCACAGATCCTCCAGGCCGAGGTCGAGGTTCGGTGCCTCGATGCCGCCGTCCACGCGCAGCACGCTGCCGGTGACGTAGGCGGAGGCGGGCGAGGCGAGGTAGAGCACCGCGGCGGCGACGTCCTCGGGCTCGCCGACGCGGCGCAGCGGCGTCCTGCGCTCCATCTCGGTGCGCAGCTCGTCGCTGGTCATGACGACGTCGAGCGCGGACGTCGCGACGGAGCCGACGGCGACGGCGTTGACCCGCACGCGCGGGGCCAGGTCGAACGCGGCGAGCCGGGTGTAGTGGGCGAGGGCCGCCTTGGCGCTGCCGTAGGCCAGGTAGCCGCGGCCCGCGATGCGCCCCATGGCCGAGGAGATGTTGACGACGCTGCCGCCGCCGGCCTCCAGCAGGTGCGGGACGGCCGCGCGGGTCAGCGCGTGCGCGGTGCCGACGTTGAACCGGAACGCCTTCTCCATGTGCCGGGGCGAGGTGTCCAGGAAGGCGGCGGGCATGGCGCCGCCCATGTTGTTCACCACGATGTCCAGGCGGCCGAACTCGCCGGCGGCGAGGTCCGCCAGCTCGGCGGCGGTGTCGGGGTCGGCGAGGTCGGCGGGGACGACCAGGGCCCGCCGCCCGGCCGCCTCGACCCCGGCGGCGACCTCGTCGAGCTGCTCGCGCGTCCGGGAGGAGATCACCACGTCGGCGCCCGCCTGGGCGAGCGCGACCGCGGTGGCCGCTCCGATCCCCCGGCCCGCGCCGGTCACCACCGCCACCCTGCCGTCGATTCGGAACCGCTCCGAGATCACCGGCGTCACCTCCGGTCCGTCGCCGCGCCGCCCGCACAGCCTACGCAGGAACTAGAACCTGTTTCAATACCAGCGTGACGGGCGGCGCGTGACGGTCGCACGCCGGGGGACGGTACATCTTCACGGATCATTCGTGATGTCCGCTACTAGTCCATTTCCGACATGCCTGTAATTCTTTCCCCAGTGCGTTTCCGGCAACCGGCGCACGAGGAAGGGGAAACCGGCCGTGGACAAGGCGTACGAGCTCTACTGCCTCGCGGACGAGCTCTTCTACGATGCTCCGCCGGTGACCCGCAGCACCGATTTCGACATCACGCGGCGGGCACTCCCCGAAGGCTGGGAAAAGGTATTCGGCGACGAATGGGTCGTCTATGTGCCGCCGGTCCAGCGCGCTCCCGAGCAGGGCTGGAAAGTGCATGTCTCAGGGTGCTCGGAAAGCGCGGAGGAAGTGCTCGCCGGCACGTGGGAGTACTGCAGCGCCCGGGGAATCGAGTTCAAGCATCTGCGCGGTCCGGCAACGCTCCGGAGGCGCAACGCCAAGTACGCGCCGCGCGGGGCGAGCGGGAAGCTCGTCACGATCTACCCCGAGGACGAGCGCGAGCTGGCGGAAGTGCTCGCCGGGCTCGGCGCGCGGCTGGACGGCCTCCCCGGCCCCTACATCCTCAGCGACCTGCGCATCGGCCAGGGCCCGCTGCACGTCCGGTACGGCGGCTTCGCGGAGCGCCGGTGCCTGGACGAGCAGGGCCGGCTCGTGCCCGCGCTGCGCGACGGCTCCGGCGAACTGGTGCCGGACCGGCGCGACCCCGTCTTCACCGTCCCCGGCTGGGTGAGCCTTCCCGCCTGCCTGGAAGCGCATTTCAAGGCACGCGGCGCCACGACGACGACCGATCTGCCCTACCGGATCGACAAGGCCCTCCACTTTTCCAACGGGGGCGGCGTCTACGCGGCGACCGACACCCGGAGCGGCAGGAAGGTGGTGCTGAAAGAAGGGCGCCCCCATGCGGGTCTCGCCGCCGACGGCGCGGACGCGGTGACTCGGATCCGACGTGAGCGGGACATTCTGGAAAAGCTCGACGGGATCGACGGCGTGCCCGCCGTTCTCGACTGGTTCACGCTCGGCGAGCACCATTTCCTCGTCCAGGAGTTCATCGAGGGGCGCACGCTCAACACGTTCTTCGCCGAGCGGCACCCGATGCTCGATCCCGAGCCGGATCCCGCCAAGACCGCCGAATACACCACGTGGGCGCTGCGCGTCCACGAAGGGGTGGAACGCGTGGTCGCCGCGATCCACGAGCGCGGCGTGGTCTTCAACGACCTGCACATGTTCAACGTGATGGTGCGCCCGGACGACTCGGTCGCGCTGATCGACTTCGAGACGGCGGCGCCCGCGGCGGACGGCGGCCGGCAGACCCTCGCCAACCCCGCGTTCCTCGCCCCGCCCGACCGGCGCGGCGCCGACGTGGACCACTACAGCCTCGCCTGCCTGCGGCTCGCCCTGTTCGTCCCGCTGACCACGCTCTTCGTGATCGACCGGGGCAAGGCGCGGCAGCTCGCCGACCTGGTCGCCGAGAACTTCCCCGTCCCCCGGGCGTTCCTGGACGAGGCGGTCGCGCGGATCGCCCGGGACGTCGCGCCCGCCCCCGCACCGGTGTTCACCCCGGACGCCCCCGGCTGGGAGCGCGCCAGGGACGCCCTCTCGCGGGCGATCCTGGAGAGCGCCACCCCCGAACGCGCCGACCGGCTCTTCCCCGGCGACGTGGAGCAGTTCTCCGGCGCCTCGCTCGGGCTGGCGCACGGCGCCGCCGGCGTCCTGTACGCGCTGGACGCGACGGGCGCCGGGCGGGTCCCGGCCCACGAGGAGTGGCTGGCGGAGCGGGCGTCGGACCCGCGCCGCGGGACCGGGATCGGCCTGTACGACGGCCTGATGGGCGCCGCGTACGTGCTGTCCCGGCTCGGCCACCGGGACGCCGCCCTCACCGCCGTCCGGCACTGCCTTGGCGAGCGGTGGGAGAGGCTCGGCGACGACCTCTACGGCGGCCTGCCCGGATTCGCGCTCGTCCTGGACCACCTCGCCGGCGCGACCGGCGAGGCGCCCCTGCGCGAGGCGGCCCGCCGCTGCGTGGAGATCGTGGCGGAGCGGTCCGGCGGAGGGGGCGGGGCGCGCCCCGGCCTCATGCACGGCGGCGCCGGCGCGGCGCTGATGTTCGTCCGCGCCTACGAGCGCGAGGGGGACCCCGAACTGCTCGACCTGGCCGCGTCCGCGCTGCGCCGCGACCTCGCCGCCTGCGTCACCGACCACAACGGCGCCCTGCACGTCGACCAGGGCAGCCGGGTGCTGCCCTACCTCGGCCGCGGCAGCGTCGGCATCGGCCTCGTCCTGGACGAGTACCTGGCCCACCGGGCCGACGAGCGGTTCGAGGCGGCGCGCGACGCCGTCCGCGTCGCCGCGACGTCCCGGTACTACGCGCAGCCGAGCCTGTTCAGCGGGCGCGCCGGGATGCTGCTGTACCTGGCCCGGCACGCGCGGTCGGGCCTCGGCCCGGCCGACGGGGCCCGCGTGGCGGGGCACGTCCGCGACCTCGCCTGGCACGCGCTGCCGTACGCGGGCGGGCTGGCGGTGCCGGGCGAGCACATGTACCGGCTGTCGATGGACCTCGCGACCGGCACCGCCGGGGTGCTGCTCGCGCTCGGCGCGGCCCTGCACGACCCGGCCCCCGGACTGCCGTTCCTCGGGACGGCGCACCGACCCCCCGTGGGGACCCCCACGGCGGCCACCTCTATCCAGCCCGAAAGGAGGTGAAGAACATGGCGCTTCTCGACCTTCAGGGGATGGTGAGCGAGAACGGCGGCGGCGGCGGCAACAGCAGCCTCAGCCTGCTCTGCCACAGCTCCCACAGCATCACGATCTGCCTGTGATGACGCCGGCGGCCATGGCCCCCTCGCCGGGGCCATGGCCGCCACCGTGTTCGGAGACCCCATGACCTCCCCCCTTCCGGCGCGCGGAGCGGACCGGCTGCTGCTGCGCGCCGCCGGGCGCGCCCGCGGCTGGACGGCGCTCGTCGCGGCCACGGCGCTGGCGGACGCGGCGGCGGCCGTCCTGCTTCCGTTCGCGCTGGCCCGCGCGATCGACGCGGTCCCGCCGGGCGGGACCCCGGCCTCCGCCGCGCTGTGGCCCTGCGTCGCGCTGGTCGCGGCGTCCGCGGCGGCGGAGGTGCTGTCGGAGCTCGCGACCGGCTGCGCTGCCGCGCGGGCGACGGCGTGGCTGCGGCACACCCTCGTCCGGCACCTGCTGGCGGCGGGCCCGGCGCCGCGCGTCCCGCCGGGGGACGTGGCCGGACGCATGGTGGGCGGCGCGGCCGAGGCCGGCGTGGCCCCCGCCGCCGCGACCGAGGCCGCGGCCGGTCTGCTGCCGGCCGCCGGGGCGCTCGCGGCCCTCTGCCTCATCGACTGGCGGATCGCGGCGGCGATCGCGGCCGCGCTGCCCGCGGTGGCGCTGCTGATGCGCGCGTTCGTCCGCGACATCACCGCGTCCGCGCACCGCTACCTCACCGTCCAGGGCACGATCGCGGGCCGCCTCGCCGAGGCCCTCGCCGGGACCAGGACGATCGCCGCCGCCGGCACGGCGGAACGCGAGGCCGCGCGCATCCTGCGCCCCCTCCCCGGCCTGCGCGCGGAGGGCGAGGCGATGTGGCGGGTGCAGGGCGGCATCGCGGCGCGCGGCCTGCTGGCGCTGCTGCTCCTTCAGGTCGCGGCCGTCGGGATCGCCGGCGCCGAGCTCGCGGCGGGCCGCGTCACCCCGGGCGAGCTGGTCGCGACCGTCCAGTACGCGGGGCTCGCCGCCGGGTTCGGGCCCGTCCTCACCCAGCTGCTCCGCCTCGGCCGCGCCCGCGCCGGCGCCCGCCGCGCCGCGGAGATCCTGGCGTGGCCCGCGCGCCGCCACGGCAACGGCGACGCCCCGCCGGGCCCCGGCCGCCTGGAGTTCCGCGGGGTCGCCGTCCCCGGCGCGCTGAACGGCCTGGACCTCACCGTCCCCGGCGGGCGCGCCGTCGCCGTCGTGGGCCGCTCCGGCTCCGGCGCCGCCGCGCTCGCCGCGCTCGCCGGGCGGCTCGCCGACCCCGACCGCGGCGAGGTGCTGCTGGACGGCACGCCCCTCCCCCGCCTCGGCCGGACGGCGCTGCGCCGCGAGATCGGCTACGCCTTCGCCCGGCCCGCGCTGTTCGGGGCGACCGTCCGCGACGCCATCGCCTTCGGCCCCTCCCGCCCGCCGGACACCTGGCTGCGCGAGGCGGCGCGGGCCGCCCGCGCCGACGGCTTCATCCGCCGCCTCCCGCAGGGGTACGGCACACCGCTCGCGGAGGCGCCGCTGTCCGGCGGTGAGCTGCAGCGCGTGGGCCTGGCCCGCGCGTTCGCCCACGCCGGGCGCGTCCTGGTCCTGGACGACGCGACCTCCAGCCTCGACACCGTGACCGAACTGCAGATCACCGACGCGCTGCTCGACCGGTTCGCCGACCGGACCCGCCTGATCGTGGCCCACCGCGCCTCCACCGCCGCCCGCGCCGACCTGGTCGTGTGGCTCGACGAGGGCCGCGTCCGCCGCGTCGCCCCCCACCAGGCCCTCTGGCCCGACCCGGACTACCGCGCGGTCTTCGGGAGCCCGGCGTGATCGGGAGGCGGGAGGCGGCGCGGGTGCTGTGGCGCAGCGCCGGGGACGCCGTCCGGGCGCGCCCGCGGGCGGTGGCGCGGGCCGCCGGGTGGTCGGCGGTGGAGGCCGTGCCGACGGCGGTGTTCGGGCGGGCCGTCGGGGAGGCCACCGACGCGTTCCGGACGGGACGCGCGTCCGGCGCGGTCGCCTGGCTCGGCGTCCTCGTCGTGTCGGCGCTGGTGGGCGCGGCCGGGAGCCGCCGGCTGTATCCGGCGCTGGCCGCGATCGTGGAGCCGTTCCGCGACGACCTGGTGAGGCGGGTCGCGACGGGGGCGCTGCACCGCTCGCTGCGGGGACGGCCCGACACCGGCGCGGTCGCGCGGCTCACCCACCAGGTGGAGATAGTCCGGGACACGTTCGGGGGGCTGCTGGTCGTCGCGCGCGGGTTCGCGTTCACGGCCGGAGCGGCGCTGCTGGGACTGGCGACGATGGCGCCGGAGGTGGTGGCGCTGGTCCTGCCGCCGCTCGTGCTCGGGCTGGCGCTGTTCGGGGCGGTGTTCGGGAGGGCGGCGGCGCGGCAGCGGGAGCTCGTCGTCGGCGAGGAGGAGATCGCCGAGCGGACCACCGCCCTGGCCGCCGGGCTGCGGGACGCAGTCGGGTGCGGCGGCGAGGACCTGCTGCGTGCGGAGCTCGGCGCCGCCGTGGAGGCCCAGGCGGCGGCCGGGCGCGCGGTGGCGCGGCTCGCGGCGGTGCGCGCCGTCTCCCTCGCGGTGAGCGGCTGGCTGCCGCTGCTGCTGGTCCTCGCGGCGGCGCCGTGGCTGATGCGGCGCGGCGCCACGGCGGGAATGGTGGTCGGCGCGCTGGCCTACGTCCTGCACGGGTTGCAGCCGGCGCTGCGCACGCTCGTGCACGGGGTGGGCGGCAGCGGCCTGCGGCTGGCGGTGACGCTCGGCCGGATCCTGGAGACGGGCGCGCCGGACGCGCCCGTCCCGCCCGAGCCCGCCGAGCCCGTGCCGGGGGCGCCGGCGGTGGAGCTGCGCGGCGTGACCTTCGCCTACGGGGACGGCGCGCGGCCGGTGATCGAGAACCTGGACCTGGTGGTCCCGCCCGGCGACCACCTGGCCGTGGTGGGGCCGAGCGGGATCGGCAAGTCGACGCTCGCGGCGCTGATCGCGGGGCTGGCCGCGCCCGGCGCGGGCGAGGTGCTGGTGGACGGGCGGCCGGCGGGCGACCCGGGCCGCCGGGTGCTCGTCCCGCAGGAGGCCTACGTCTTCGGCGGCACCCTGCTCGACAACCTCGCCTACTACGCGCCGGACGCCGGACCGGGCGAGGCGGGCCGGGCCGTGGACGCGCTGGGGCTGGCGCCGCTCGTCCGCGACCTCGGCGGGTACGGGGCGCGGCTGGAGCCCGGCGCGCTGACCGAGGCGCAGCGGCAGTGCGTCGCGCTGTGCCGGGCCTACCTCGCGCCGCAGCCCGTCGTCATCCTGGACGAGGCCGCGTACCGGCTCGACCCGGCCGCCGAGGCGCGGGTGGAGGAGGCGTTCGCGCGGCGGCCCGGCACGCTGGTCGTCATCGCGCACCGGATCAGCTCGGCGATGCGCGCCCGCCGCGTCCTGGTGCTGGACGGGACCCGCGCCCACCTCGGGCGGCACGCGGACCTGCCCGCGGTGTGCCCGCTGTACCGGGACCTGATCGGGCGCTGGGAGGAGGGCTCACAGCCACCCGGCGTCCTCGGCGATCCGGATGGCCTGGACCCGGTTCTCCGCGCCGATCTTGCGGTTGATGCGGGAGAGGTGGTTGCGGACGGTGCCGATCGTCAGGACGAGGTCCTCGGCGATCTGCGCCGCGGACGCGCCCCGTGACGCCAGGGTGAGGACCTCGATCTCCCGTTCGGTGAGCGGGCTCTGAGCCGAGCCCAGCTCGACGAAGGCCATGTCGGGGTCGATGACGCGCGCGCCCTCGGCCGCCCGCCTGATCGCCTCCACCAGCTCGCCCGGCGAGGTGTCCTTCAGCACGAGCCCGGCCGCCCGCGCGGCCACCGCGCGCCGCAGGTCGCCGGTACGGCAGCGGCCCGCCATGAGGACGGTGCGGCACTCCGGGACGGCCTCGCGTAACGCCCGGGCCGCCGTGAAGCCGTCCAGGTCCGGCAGCCCGACGTCGATCAGTGCGACGTCGGGCCGCCGTCTGCGCGCCGTGCGGAGCACCTGATCGCCCGAGCCGACCGCCGCCACCACGTCGAGATCCTTCACCCGGTCGAACAGCGCGACCAGCCCGCCGCGCAGGAGAGGCGCCCCCTCGGCGAGCAGTATCCGAATCATTTTCGTCTCCAACACGGCCACCCGTCCGCGGCCTGAGAAAGGAACAATCACCGAACACGCTTCGATGGGAAGTCAGGGCGGTGGCCGAGAAGGGATGCCGGGGATTCGGTCAGCGCGAAATCGAACTTTCATTAGGTCACCTTCGACAGGCCTCGCGACTACTGAAGTCTTACCGGACGGAGCCAACACTATTCACTGCGTCATTGTAAAGACACCGGGGAGACAAGGAATCCAGCGATGGGTATTCCGCCAATTAGCGGCCGTACACCTGATGGGCCGGCGCCGGTTCAGCCGAGGAAATCGAACTCCGCGCCGGCGCCCGCGGCGCGGGCCGCGGTGTAGGCCGTCCAGCTCAGCGCGAGGTCCTGCCAGGGCAGGCCGACGGGCGCGTACACCGTGACCTCGCCGTCCTTCACCCGCCCGGGAACCTGGCCGCGCATCAGGTCGCGCAGCGTCCCGGCGGCGTGCTCGACGTCCAGGCCCGCGCCCGCCAGCACGCCCATCTCGACGGCCAGGGGGATGTCGTCGACGACGACGCGGGCGCCCTCCAGCAGGTCGGCCCCCAGTTCGGCCTTGCCGGGCTGGTCCGCGCCGAGCGAGGTGAGGTGCGTCCCGGGGGCCACGTCGGCGGCGTGCAGCAGCGGGCGGCGCGCCCAGGTCGCCAGGACGACGATCCCGGCGTCCCGGACGGCGGCGCGCGGGTCCGGCGCCACGGTCGCGGACGCGTCCAGCCGGGCGCCGTGCCGCGCGGCGAAGTCCGCGGCGCGGGCGGCGTCGAGGTCGAACACGGTGAGGCCGCGCACCTCCCGCAACTCGCCCAGCCCCCGCATGACCAGTTCGGCCTGCGCGCCCGCGCCGATCACCGCGACCGAGCCGGCCGCGGCACGGGCCAGGGCGTGGGTGCCGAGCGCGGCGGCCAGGCCGGTGCGCCAGGCGGTCACGGTCGCCGAGTCCAGCAGGGCCAGCAGCTCGCCGGTCCCGAGGTCGTGCAGGCAGACGACGCCGCGCAGCGCCGGGCGGCTGCCGGGGAACTTGGCGTTCGCCTTGACCGTGTAGGCGGGGATCCCCTCGACGACGCCCGGCATCAGCGCCGTCGCGGTGCCCTGCCCCGGCAGCTCGACGATCACCCGCCGGGCGGCGGCCCCGCCGTCTCCGGCGGTGAAGCCGCGGCGCAGGGCGTCCAGGCAGGGGGCGGGGTCGAGCAGCGACTCCAGGGTGGAACGGGCCAGGAGGAGCGTCACCGGACCATTCTCCCGCGTCTCCCGCGCCCCCGAGGCCGGCGTCACCCTCTGGAGGGCACCCCTGGGGCATCCGTCCTGACCGAAACCAGTTAAACGGGCAGTCCTCCCCGAGGATCGACCACGGAACCCGCACCCATTGTGACAATCCGTAGCTGTTCGGTTGGTCACTTTCTCGCCTTACGTGGGCGTTCAGGAATCTTCCAGCATGGCCCGTGACCTCCGGCGCGCCATTCGGGCGTGCCCAATCCCCCCTGGAGGCAGAGTGAAGATCCGTCCCGACCGCGTCCGCGGAGCCGCCATGACCATGGCGGCGTCCGGGCTCGTGGCGGCCGCCCTGGCCGCCGCCCCCGCCGCGGACGCGACCCTCGAACCGCCCGCCGGGCGCGCCGCCGCCCCCTCCGACACCGGCGGGGCGGCCGCGAAGCTGGTGCGGCGGCTCGGCGTCACGGTCGACGGGCGGTTCCGGGACATCACCGGCGCCGCCGGCGCCACGGTCGGCGAGACCGTGACCAGCAGCGGCAGCACCACCGGCGTCCACGACGGGCAGGTCACCGCGCTCGACCAGACGGTGAACTACCAGGAGGGCAGCGTCAGCGGCCTCATCCAGACGACGGTGTGCGCCGAGCCGGGCGACAGCGGCGGCCCGCTGTTCGCCGGGTCGAGCGCGGTCGGGCTGACCTCGGGCGGCAGCGGTGACTGCTCGTCCGGCGGCGTCACGTTCTTCCAGCCCATGACCGAGCCGCTGTCGGCGTTCGGGGTCGAGATCTACTGACCGGCCCCTCGGCGGCCCGCCGGAGCTCCCAGGCGGCGGGAAGCCGGAAAGGTTTCGGTCCCGGTCCTTCGGCCCTATCGGCGAAAGGACCGAGACCGAACACCGTTCTCGCCCGGCGCGCGGCGGCTGGTTTTGCCGGACTGACCACGGACGCCGCTCCGAGAGTGCCAACGGGCACGTGCCGAATTGGTCACTTTATGCGTCTTACGTCCGCCTTGACTGTTCTTACACCATGTCGATGACCTCCGGCGCACCACTCGGGTGCGCCCCATCCCCCGTGGAGGCACAAGTGAAGATCCGTCACAGGCGCGTTCGCGCCGCCGCCGTCACCACGGCCGCGGCCGGCCTGGTGGCCGCCACCCTGGCCACCGCTCCCACCGCGTCCGCGGCCCCGGCCGCTCCCGCCGCCCCGGCCGCTCCCGGCGACGTCGCGACCTCCCTGGCGCACCAGCTCGGAACCCGCAGCGCGGGCTCCTACCTCAAGGACGGCAAGCTGGTCGTCACGGTCACCGACGCGCAGGCCGCCCAGGCCGTGCGCGCCGCGGGCGCGGTACCGAGGACCGTCGCGCGCAGCGGCTCGGACCTGAAGAAGGTCGAGGCCGCGCTCAAGCGCGAGGCGACCGTCCCGGGCACCGCCTGGGCCGTGGACCCGGCGAGCAACCAGGTCGTCCTCAGCGTGGACGGCACGGTCAAGGGCGCCGACCTCAAGAAGGTCCGGGCGGCCGCGAGCAGGCAGGGTGCGGCGGTCCGCACCGAGAGCGTCGCCGGGAAGTTCCAGACGCTCACCCGGGGCGGCGAAGCGATCTACACGGGCGGCGCCAGGTGCTCGCTCGGCTTCAACGTCAAGAGGGGCAGCGCCTACTACTTCATCACGGCCGGGCACTGCACCAACATCGGTTCCACCTGGACCGACGGCTCCGGCCGGACGCTGGGCCGCACCTACGGCAGCAGCTTCCCCGGCAACGACTACGGCATCGTCCAGTACTCCGCGACGCCGACCGACACGCAGGGCACGGTCAGCCTCTACAGCGGCACCCGCGACATCACCAGCGCCGGGAACGCCGCGGTCAACCAGACCGTCTACCGCAGCGGCAGCACCACCGGCCTGCGCAACGGCCGGGTCACCGCCCTCAACCAGACGGTGAACTACCAGGAGGGCAGCGTCAGCGGCCTCATCCGCACCACGGTGTGCGCCGAGCCGGGCGACAGCGGCGGCTCGCTGTTCGCCGGGAACACCGCCCTCGGCCTGACCTCGGGCGGCAGCGGCAACTGCTCCTCGGGCGGGACGACGTTCTTCCAGCCCATCACCGAGCCGCTGTCGCGGTACGGGGCGTCCGTCTACTAAACGACGCCCAGAGGGCTCCGCTTCGGCGACGGGCCGCCCCCGCCGTGAACACCCGCGGGGGCGGCCCGTCCGCGCGTCAGACGGCCGGGACCTCCAGCGTCCGCAGGATCTCGGCGAGCACGGCGGGCTGCTGGTCGGCCAGGTAGAAGTGCCCGCCGGGCAGCACCCGGAGCGCGAACCGCCCGCGGGTGGCGCGCTCCCAGCCGCGGGCCCGCTCCCGGTCCACGTGCGGGTCGGCGTCCCCGATGATCGCGGTGACCGGGACGGTCAGCGGCGGCTCGGGCCGGTGGGCGTACTCCTCGATCAGCGTGAAGTCGTTGCGGACGTACGGCAGGACGAGCTCGCGCAGCTCCGGCTCCGCCAGCAGCTCGGCGTCGGTCCCCCCGAGCCGCACCAGCTCGGCGACGAGGCCGTCGTCGTCCTTGTCGCGGATGTGCTCGTCGCCCCGGTCGTCGGGCGGGCGGGCCCCGGAGGCGAACACGTGCACCGGGGCGGTGCCCCGCTCCTCCAGCAGCCGCGCCACCTCGTAGGCGAGGACGGCGCCCATGCTGTGCCCGAACAGCGCGGCGGGGCGGTCCATCAGCGGCGCCATCGCCCCGGCGATGAGGCGGGCGAGCTGCCGGGCGTCGGTGACGAACGCGTCCGCCATCCGGTCGGCGCGCCCCGGGTACTGGACGGCCTGCACCTCGACGGCCGGGCCGGCCTCCTTGGCCCACGACCGGTAGAACACCGCCGACCCGCCCGCGTGCGGCAGGCAGAACAGCCGCATCGACGCCCAGGGGCGCGTCTCGGGACAGCGGAACCAGGTCACGTGATCAACTCCTCCTCCTCGTGCCGGCGGGACGCCGCGCGGGGGTCGCGCGGCAGCGGCCACGGCGCGACCCGGGGGTCCGGCACGAGCTTCGGCGCGGTGCTCTCCGCCGCCACCTTAAAGCCCCGCCGCCGGTAGTTGGCGATGGCGTTCGGGTGGTCGAGGCTGCTGGTGCGCAGCCAGACCCGCGTCGCGGGCCCGCTGGTGAGGGCCCACAGCTCGCCGCGCTGCCAGGCGCGGCGGGTGCACTGCTCGACCAGGTAGCCGCCGTAGCCGCGCCCGACGAACGCCGGGGTGAGGCCGACCAGGTGGATCTCGGTGTCGCCGCCGGGCTGCGCCTCGATCTCGAAGAAGCCGGCGATGGTGCCCTCGGCCATGGCGATCCACGTGGAGAGCTCCGGGCGCTCCACCCAGGCCCGCCACTGCCCGTACGTCCACGGGAAGCGGTCGGTCCAGCAGACGCGGGCGCCGACGGTCGCGTAGAGGGCGCGGTTGACGTCGGGGGACGGCAGCCCGGCGAGGGTGAACGTCATCTCGACGCCCGGCAGCGGCGCGGGACGCAGGTCGGCGGCGTCCCGCATCTCCATCTCCCACTCGGTGACCGAGGGGACCCGCAGGTGCGCGGTCTCCGGAGGCGGCCTCCAGCCCGCCTCACTCACCCATGGCCTCGATGAGGCTCTTCGGCCGCATGTCCGTCCAGTTCTCGTTGACGAAGTCGAGGCACGCCTGGCGGGTGTCCTCGTCCTTGGCCACCGTCCAGCCGGCGGGGACCTCGGCGAAGGACGGCCACAGCGAGTGCTGGCCCTCGTCGTTGACGAGGACGAGGTAGGTGCCCTCGGGGTCCTCGAAGGGGTTGGTCATCGGTCATCCCTTTCCGTGGCTCTGGCGGCTCTGGCGGCTTCAATGGCTCTCGGTGGCGCTGTGCAGTTTGTCGAGTCTGGCGGCCAGCACGGCGCCCATCTCGGCGGCCGGGCCCGGCTCCATGAGCAGGTGGTGGTCGACGTCGAGGGGGTAGTCCTCGATCTCGCCGTCGACGAGCGGGCCCCAGTTGGAGCGGGCGGTGGGCGAGTCCTCGGTCCGGCCGCGGAGCGCGGTGAAGAACACGACGTCTCCGCGGTACCGTCCGGGCCGGTACCGCTCTGCCTGGCGCAGCCCGTTCTCGTAGTTGCGGTAGACGTTGACGAGGTCGTCCTCGCCGAGGGCGGCGAGCGCGTCGTCGCGCTCGGCGAGCACCGCCATGATCTGCGCCATGTCGGGGTTGCCGTCCTCGGCGACCATCCGCGCGTCCACGCCGATCGCCTCCAGCAGCTCGGGGAGGATCTCGCGGCGCTCCGTTTCGAGGTCCTGCCCGTGGTAGGCGTCGATGAGGGCGAGCAGGGCGACCCGCTCCCCGGCGGCCTGGAGCCGCAGGGCCATCTCGTAGGCGACGAGCCCGCCGAGCGACCAGCCCGCGAGGTGGTAGGGGCCGGACGGCTGGACGGCCCGGATCTGCTCCAGGTAGTCGTCCGCCATCTCCGCGATGGACTCCGGCAGCCGGGACCGGGTGAACGCGCGGGCCTGCAGCCCGTAGATCGGCTGGTCGGCGCCGAGGTGCCGCTGGAACTGCAGGTAGCCCCAGGCCAGGCCGCCGGCGGGGTGGACGACGAACAGCGGCGGCCGGGTCCCGGACGCGCGGATGGGCAGCAGCACCTCGAAGCCGAGCCGGTCCCCCGGGTCGCCGACCCTGGTCATCGCCTCGACGGTCTGGTGGGTGAACACGTCGCGGGGGGTGAGCTCGACCCCGGCCCGCCGGGCCCGCGTGGCGAGCCTGAGCGCGGCGATGCTGTCGCCGCCGAGGTCGAAGAAGCTGACGTCGGCGCCGACGCGGTCGAGACCGAGGACGTCCGCGACGATCCCGCAGAGGCGCTCCTCCTCGGGGGTGCGGGGGGCGCGTCCCGCGGCGGCCTCGCCGTAGTCGGGGGCGGGGAGGGCGCGCCGGTCGAGCTTGCCGTTCGGCCCGACGGGGAACGTGTCGAGCAGGACGAACGCGGCGGGAACCATGTACTCGGGCAGCCGCTTCTCGACGAACCCGCGGAGGCCGTGCCCGGCGGCGGGCAGGTCCGGGGCGATGACGTAGGCGACGAGGGTCCTGGTCCCGGGGGCGTCCTCGCGGGCGACGACGGCGACGTTGGCGACGGCGGGGTGGGCGGCGACGGCGGCCTCGACCTCGCCGAGCTCGATCCGGAACCCGCGGACCTTGACCTGGAAGTCGGCGCGGTCGAGGTATTCGAGGGTGCCGTCCGGCCGCCACCGGACGAGGTCGCCGGTGCGGTACATGCGGTCGCCGGGCGCGCCGAACGGGTCGGCGACGTAGCGCTCGGCGGTGAGCGAGGGCCGCCGCAGGTAGCCGCGGCCGAGCCCGGCGCCCGCGATGTAGGCCTCGCCCGCGGTGCCGGGCGGGACGGGGCGCAGCCCCTGGTCCAGCACGTACACGCGCATGTCGTCGATGGGGCGGCCCAGCACGGCGGACGTCTCGCCGGGGTCCGCGAGCGGCGCCCGCTGCCCGGCGATGGTGGTGTAGGTGGTGGCCTCGGTGGGCCCGTAGACGTTGCCGACCTCGGTGTCCGGGCACGCGGCGAGCACCTTGCGGATCGCGGCCGGGGAGCCCGCCTCCCCGCCGGTGAGGACCTCGCGGAGCCGCGCGAACGCCCCCGGCCGCTCGTCGGCGACAAGGTTGAACAGGGTGGTGGTGAGGAACAGGCCGGTCGGCTCCTCGGCGGCGATGATCTCTTCGAGGGCCTCGCCGTCCAGGTGGCCGGGCGGCGCGACGACGGCCGTCCCGCCGTGCAGCAGCGGCGTCCACAGCTCGTAGACCGACGCGTCGAACGCGTGCGGGGAGTGGACGAGGACGCGGTCGTGCGCCCCGTCCCCGAGCCGGCCGTCGGTGGCGAGGTCGACCGCGTCCCGGTGCCGCAGCATGACGCCCTTGGGCACGCCGGTGGAGCCGGAGGTGAACAGCACGCAGGCGAGCTGCTCGGGGTGGCATTCGACGGGCGGGCCGGTCGCGGGCAGGTCGCCGAGGTCGGGGTCGTCGTCCACGACGAGGATCCGCGCGGCGGTGTCGAGGCCGGCGACGCGGTCGCGCATCGGCGTGTTGACGACCAGCACGGGTGCGGCGACCTCAGCGACCGCCCACGCCATCCGCTCGGGCGGGTGGCCGTGGTGGATCGGTGCGTAGGCTCCGCCCGCCTTGAGGATCGCCAGCGAGACCACGGGGATGTCGGCGGATCTTTCGAGGAGCACCGCGACCGGGGTGTCCCGGCCGACCCCGAGGCCGGCGAGGCGGTGCGCCAGCCGGTTCGCGCGGACGTCGAGTTCGGCGTAGGTCAGCGACTCCCCCGCGGCCCGGACGGCGACGGCGTCCGGGGTCCTCGCCCGCTGCTCGGCGAAGCGGGCGGTGAGGGTCTGCGGGCGGCGCCCGGTCGCCGGGCCCTGCCAGGCCCCGAGGACGCGGGCGCGCTCCTCGCCGTCCAGGACTTCGATGCGGCCGAGCGGCAGGTCCGGCCGGTGGGCGATGGCCTCCAGGATGCGGACGAACCGGCGCATCAGGCGGGCGGCGTCGTCCCCGGTGAACAGGTCGGTGCGGTGGTCGATGCGCAGCGACAGGCCGCGGCCCGGGACGGCGGCGAAGGTGAGCGGGTAGTGGGAGGCGTCGTAGCCGTCGACGTCGTGGAGGGTGAGGCCGCCGAGGTCGGTCCCGGCGGCGTCCGGGTCGAACGGGTAGTTCTCCAGGACGGTCATGGTGTCGAACAGCGTCCCGGCGCCGGTGAGGCGCTGGATGTCGGACAGCCCGAGGTGGTGGTGCTGCATCAGCGCGGCCTGCTCGTCCTGGAGCCGCGTCAGCGCGCCGGCGACCGTGTCGGCCGGGCGGACGCGGACGCGGATCGGCAGCGTGTTGATGAACAGGCCGATCATCTGCTCGACGCCGGGCAGCTCCGGGGGGCGGCCGGAGACCGCGGCGCCGAACACCACGTCGGCCGAGCCGGTGAGGCGGCCGAGCAGCGTGCCCCAGGCCAGCTGCAGGACGGTGTTGAGGGTGACGCCCTGGGCGCGGGCCCGCGCGGCGAGCGCGGAGGTGAGGTCCTCGGTGAGGCGGGTCCGGACCCGTCCGGGGGTGCCGGCGCCGGGCTCGGGAGCGCCCGGGGCCACGAGGGTGGGCTCGTGGACGCCGTCGAGGGAGCGGCGCCAGGCGTCCTCGGCCGCGGCGCGGTCCTGCGCGGCCAGCCAGGCCAGGTAGTTCTTGTAGGGGGCGACGCGCGGCATCCCGGTGTCGTCGCCCCCGGCGAGGTAGAGCGCGAAGAGCTCGGTCTGCAGGACGGGCGTGGACCAGCCGTCCAGCAGGATGTGGTGGTTGGTGAACACCATGCGGTGCAGGCCGTCCGCCAGCTTGAGGAGCAGGAAGCGCAGCAGCGGCGGCTTCGCCATGTCGAAGGGCCGGGCGCGTTCGGCGTCGGCCAGCTCGCGCGCCCTCGCCTCGCGCTCGGTGTCGGGCAGGGCCGACAGGTCCTCGTCCCGCCACGGGAGCCGGACCGCGCGGTGGACGACCTGGACGGGCGAGCCCTCCTTGCGCTGCCGGAACCCGGCGCGCAGGTTGGCGTGGCGGCGCAGGAGGGTCGCGGCGGCCGCGCGGAGCGCGCCGGCGTCGAGGGGGCCGCGCAGGTCGAACACGATCTGCGCGGTGTAGACGTCGCGGCCCGAGTCGTAGAGGGCGTGGAAGAACAGGCCCTGCTGTAGCGGGGACAGCGGGAGGATGTCCTCAAGCTGCGACGTGCTCAATCCAGCTCCCATTCGCCGTCGAGCTCGGCGGCGAGCTCGTCGATCTCCTCCTGGCTGACGTCCACCAGGGACAGGTCGGACGGGGTGAACCCGCCGACGGGGCCGCCGGCGGCACCGTCCACGACGTGCGCGACGAGGCCGCGCAGGGCCGCGTACCAGCGCTCGGCGAGGTCCTCGATCGCCGCGGCGTCGAAGAGGCCGCCCGCCCACGTCCACGTCGCCGACAGCTCGGGCCCCCCGGGCAGGTCGCGGGTGTGCGCGTTGACCTCGATGGCGTGGACGAGGCCGAGCGCGCCGTCCTGCCCCGCGCCGAGGGCGTCGCTGTCGGCCTGGTCCGCGGGTCCCCAGTCGGTCGCCTCGGGCGCGGCGGAGCGGCCGAGGTAGTTGAACGCGATCTGCGGGTGGGCGCCGGCGCGGACGGCGGGGCCCCGGTAGCGGAGCAGCCCGTACCCGATGCCGTTGTCGGGGATCTCGCGCAGCTGCTCCTTGACCCGCTTGAGGGCGGTGCCGACGGCCTGGCCGCCCTCGCGGACGTCGGCGGGCGACAGCCGCCCGGGGTCGAGCCGCACCGGGTGGACGGTGGTGAACCATCCGGCGGTGCGGGACAGGTCGGCGCCGGGGACGATCTCCTCGCGGCCGTGCCCTTCGAGGTCGACCAGGACGGCCGTCTCGTCGCAGGCGCCGCGCTCGTGCCGCCATTCGGCGACGGCGAGGGCCAGCCCGGTGAGCAGCACGTCGTTGACCCGCCCGTGGAACGCGGCGGGGACCTCGGTGAGCAGCGGCCCGGTCACGTCGGCGGGCAGGTCGAGTGTGAGGTGCCCCGCCGTCCCGAACGTGTCGGTCTCCGGGTCCAGCGGGCGGGAGCCGAGCGCCGGGTCGGGGGTGGCGAGGATGTCCTCCCAGAGCGGCAGTTCCGCGGTCCGGGCGGGGTCGGACGCCTCGGCGGCGAGGCGCTGCGCCCAGCGGCGGAACGAGGTCGGGACGGGGTCGAGGTCTCCCCCGGCCCAGGCCGTCACCAGGTCGGGCAGCAGGATCCGCCAGGAGACGCCGTCCACGGCCAGGTGGTGGAGGGTGAGCAGGAGGCGCCCGGACGCGGCGGGGCCCGCGTCGAACCAGACGAGCTTCGCCATGGTCGCGGCGGCCGGGTCGAGGGCGCGGCGGTCGGCCTCCGCCTCGGCGGCGAGCACGGCGCGCAGGTCCGCGGCGCCGAGGCCGGCGACGTCGACGCGGCGGACGTGGGGCGCGGCGTCGACGGTGCCGGGCTCGGTGACCTCGAACTCGGCGCCGGTCACGCGGAGGCGGAGCATGTCGTGGTGGTCGAGGACGGTCTGGAGCGCGCCGGTCAGCCTCCCGACGCCGAGGCCGGGCGGCACCTGGAGCAGCATGCGCTGGCTGTAGCCGTCGACGGGGCCGCGCAGCTCCTGGAACCAGCGCATGATCGGGGTGGCGGGGACGCGGCCGATGCCCGCGCCCGGCGCTTCCACCTCGGCCTGCTCGCCTTCGCCGGCGGGTCTGGCGGTGGCGGCGAGTTCCTGGACGGTCTGGTGCTGGAAGACCTCGCGGGGGGTGATGACCAGGCCGGACTGGCGGGCGCGGGAGACGAGCTGGATCGCGATGATGGAGTCGCCGCCCAGGTCGAAGAACCCGTCGTCGACCCCGACCCGCTCCAGGCCGAGGACCTCGGCGAACAGCCGCGCGAGCGTCTCCTCCTGCTCGGTGCGCGGCGCCCGCGACGACACCCTCGCCGAGAAGTCCGGTGCCGGCAGCGCCTTACGGTCCAGCTTGCCGTTGGAGGTCAGCGGCAGCGCGTCCAGCACCACCACGGCCGCCGGGACCATGTGGCCGGGCAGGGCCTTCGCGGCGAACCGGCGCAGCTCGGCGGTGTCGGCGCCGGACGCGACGACGTAGGCGACGAGGCGGTCGTCCCGGACGATCACGGCGGCGTCGGAGACCGCGTCATGCCCGGTCAGGACGGCCTGGATCTCGCCCGGCTCGATCCGGAAGCCGCGCAGCTGCACCTGCTGGTCGCCGCGGCCGAGGTAGTCGAGGGTCCCGTCGGGGCGCCAGCGTCCGAGGTCGCCCGTCCGGTACATGCGGGTACCGGGCTCACCGTGCGGGTCGGCGACGAACCGCTCGGCCGACAGGCCGGGGCGGTTCAGATACCCGCGCGCCAGCCCCGCGCCCGCGACGTACAGCTCGCCCGGCACGCCGGGCGGGACGGGCTGCAGTCGGCCGTCGAGGACGTAGACGCGCAGGTCGGGGATACCGGTGCCGATGAGGCTCCCCGCCGCCGTGGCCGCGTTGACGCGGTCGAGGGCGAGGTAGGAGACGTGCACGGTCGTCTCGGTGATGCCGTACATGTTGACGAGGGTGGGGGCGTCCTGGGGGTGGCGGGAGTACCAGTCCTCCAGGCGGCCGAGGTCGAGTGCCTCGCCCCCGAACACGACGTACCGCAGGGCCAGGTCCGCGCCCGGGTTCTGCC
>NZ_FZNP01000023.1 GCF_900188105.1 Actinomadura mexicana | reverse complement strand
CGACGAAGACACCACCGACCAGACCAGTCCTGACCAGGAGAAACGCGCCGCCTAACGATCACTTGCCCCTGTCTCGTTTGACTTGACACCTACCGGTCCGCTGGACGGACGGCACCTGTCCGAGCGGACGAAGCGGGCCGTGCTGCGGACGACCGTCCGCCGCGCCGCGGACGAAGCCCGGACGACCGCCGAGTTCCTTGACCGCCTCCAGGATTCCGGCCTCCTGGTCAAGGCGCGCTACAGCCAGTACTTGCCTCCCCAGATCACCGGCTACGCCGTCGCGTTCCCCACCGACCACGGTGACGAAGAACCGACCTGGCACGCGGGAAGCCGCCTCGCAGATGACCTCTCACTGACGCGCCTCCAGCAACGCTGGACCTCGCCCGCCACCGGCCCCGCGCCAACGATCGACGACGACCTCACTGTCGAGGAACGGCAGGCCTTCTACGATGACGCCGCCCGTGCCGCTGCCCACGCCACCGCTCATCTCCGGCGCGACCTGGCTACCAATCCACACGCAGCCCAGGACGCCTGCTGGGCTGCGTCCGACGCCCTCCACGCGGCTGCCCAATCAACCGGCAACCACCACCTCCGCCGCGCGGCCGACACCTACGACCGCGCCGCACGTGCACCCTACGGGCGTCTTCCTCGCCCCACTCCTGCTGGCAACGCCTTGCGGAGCACAGCCCGGCTCCTTGCGCTAACCGGGGCCATGGACCGGACGGCGGTGTCAGCGATGCTGCTGATTTCCAACCTCATCAACCTGCTCGACACCATCGCTGAGCTCCGCCGACTCCAGCACCGCCAAGCCCAAGCCGACGCCGCCCGAAAAGCCACCGCCCAGGTCCGCGCAGCAAAACCCGCCGACCGCGACAACGCTCCACTTCAATCCGCACAGGCAGCCATGCCCTCACAAGCGCGTCTCGCCATGGCCGCGTTTCCCAACCCGTGGGCTCCGCTGCCACCCACGGCCTCCAGTCGCCCCGCACCGACCGGCCCCACGGCACCAACTCACCCAAGCCGCCAGCGCCGCTAACAAGTTCGCCATGGCGAAGCATCACCCCACCTCCACACACCAAGACACGGAGGCATCCGAATGCAGACCATGCACCACAAAGACCTCGACACTCTCCCCACGGTCGTCAGCATCATGACCGCCGCTCGCGCACTTGGACTCTCTCGTACGTACGCCTACGAGCTGGCGAAGCGTGGCGACTTCCCCTGCCGCATCATCCGAGTCGGCACCACCTACCGCGTGCCGACCGCGGAACTCCGCAGGCTGCTCGGCGTCACGTAGTCCCTCAGGAGCCGGCTTGCTCGCCGATTCCGGATGAAGCACGGGCGGCTGGCATGTCGGAGAGAGACGCTCGGCACCGGGATGGCGACGAAGCTCGGCATGCCGGTGCAGGGCGTCTGACCTCGGTGTTCAACCTTCAAGGCTCTACTTGAAAAGATCTACCCGGTTGTAGTTGACTCGCCGTGAGCGAGCGGAAGCAGAACGCCACTACCTCGATTCCGTGCCCTGGGACCTCCCGCCACCCTCTGCCCGTGAGGCGATCGAGGGCCTCGCTGTCCGGCACGAAGCGTTCTGTGAAGCCCCTGACGTCGGCCTGACGCTCACCGAGATCGACGAGGAGCTCGACGCAATTCGAGTGGTGTCCGACTGGGAAACGGCCTCACGAGTAGAGCAACTCCCGCAGAGCCGTCTCGCAACCCCCGACACCACGAAGTAATCGTTCCCGGAGAAGAAAACATGCGAGGCACGACCTACAAGCGCTGCGGTTGCCGCAATCCCGAGACCGGCGAGAAATATCCCGCGGGCAAGTGCCCGAAGCTGGTCAACCGCGACCACGGAGCATGGTGGGCGCGCTACGACGCACCCGCAGGAAGCAGCGGCCGACGAAGACAGCCGACCGTCGGGCCATTCAAGACCAAGAAGGCGGCGCAGCAAGCACTCACGGAAGAACTGGCCAAGTTCGAGATCCATGGACGGCAGCTGGATCGGAGCCTGAAGACGGGCGCGTACCTGGAGACGATCTGGCTTCCGGCCAAGAAGGAGAGCCTGTCCACCTCGACGTTCGCGGACTACACGGAGATCGTCCAGCTCTACCTGGTGCCCGGCCTGGGACACCTCAAGCTGGTCGACCTCAGGGACAAGCACGTGGTCGCCCTGAACGAGGCGATCATGCAGATCAACCGCCCTCTCCCCGAGGGGGCGAAGCCGAGCGAGATGCTCCGGCGCCTGCTTGAAGTCCGCGCGTACTCAACGCGACAGCTCAAGCTCGGAGAGGCTCCCCGCCGCAAGCAGACCAAGCCCATCTCCCCGACGAGGGTGAGGAAGATCCATGCGGTTCTGCTCTCGGCGCTCAACTGGGCGGTGAAGTCCAAGCGCCTGAGGGAGAACCCGATCGCGCACGTAGAAACACCTCGCGTCAGGGGAAGGCGGGCGAAGCCGCTCGTCTGGACGACCGAACGCGTCCAGCGGTGGCAGGAGACCGGCAAGGTGCCCGGCCCGGTGATGGTCTGGACGCCCGCCCAGACGGGCGCCTTCCTCGACTTCATCACGGACGAGCGGTTGTACGCCCTCTTCCACCTGGTCGCCTTCCGCGGGCTGCGTCGAGCCGAGGTCGCAGGACTGGCCTGGGCGGACACCGACCTCCAGGGCACGGGCACGCTGACCGTCCGCGAGACGCGTCCTGGCTCCGAGAGCCAGGCCGACGAGTACGACGACACCAAGTCCGAGGCCGGCGAGCGCACCGTGGCGCTGGACGAGGCGACCATCTCGGTACTGCTGGACTGGCGGGTCGTCCAGGAACGTGAAAGATCCGCCGCCGGCCCCGAGGTGTGGGTGGACTCCGGACGGGTCTTCACCCGCGAGGACGGGGCACGGCTGCGTCCCCAGTGGATCTCCACACGGTTCGAGGACCTGATCAAGAAGTACGGACTCGTCCAGGACAAGCACTCCGTCGAGGGCTGGTCCATCGACAGGATCGCCCGTCACCACCGGATCTCTGTCCGCACCGTCCAGGTGGCGACGGGAGGTGAGCCGCTGCCGCCGATCCGCTTTCACGATCTCCGGCACGGAGCCGCGACGCTCGCCCTGCTCGGCAACGTCAACATGAAAGTGATCAGCGAGACGCTCGGCCACGCCCGCCACTCGTTCACCGCCGACACCTACACCTCGGTACTTCCAGAGGTGTCCCGTGCAGCGGCCGAGGCGGTGGCCGCGGTCGTCCCTCGCCGACCCCAGCCGAGACGGTCCGACGCCACCAACGTGATCTCGTTCGCGGACCACCGCAACCGGCGCGGCCAACACGCAGGGTAATCAAAGTCGAGACGGTCGGCGCCCGCATCGTCCGGCGACGAAAGCACTCCGCCGACCTCCCGTGCACACCATGTGCACACCAGGCCAGGAGAAACGGACATCTGGAATGCGACAGGGACTTCGTTCAAGATCGCAATCTTGGACGAAGTCCCTGGTCAGAAGGGGCGGAGGATCGGGGATTTGAACCCCGGATGGGCTTGCACCCAAACCGCATTAGCAGTGCGGCGCCATAGACCGGACTAGGCGAATCCTCCAGGAGCCATCGGGCCCAGGACAGGTTACCGGGTCGGCGAGCCAACCGGCAAAGTCTGACCCTTGGCCCCGACAGCATAGTCGGAAACACGTCCGAGCGCCGCGCTCCCGGGGCCGCGGGAGCGGATCGCGCCGGGCGTCAGCCGCCGAGCCGGAACCCGGTGAATCCGCAGGCCTCGGCGAGGTCGTTGCCGTGCTGCCGCATTCCCGCGAGGTCTGGCTGGCGCGGCGTCGTGCTGCCGGACTGAACCTGCCGCAGCATCGACGCGGTCTCGTCGAGGTCGCCCGCGAACGCGGTCGCGGCGTTTTCGACGTCCCCGCCGGCGCTCTGTCCCTCGGAGCGCACCTTGGAGGCCGTGTCCGAGAACTTCTGCGCGGTGGCCGAGGCGCCGCTGGGCGACGACATCGACATGCCGCCCGTGGAGAAGCTCCGCAGCTCCGTCTCGATGTTCTTGCAGGCGGTCTTCTTCTTCCCGCCGGCGATGGCGTCGACCGCGCCACAGCCCGTGGAACCGAGCATCAGTCCACCGACGGCGAGGACGCCGACCAGCTTGGTGGCGGACATGCGCATGGGGATTCTCCTTCAGGGGGTTGGGCTTTCGGACGGGCTACACCCTCCCAGGTCACACCCGCCTTAATCACACCTTTGGCGTACCTACCCCACCAAGGGTTCCGTGACTCAAGTCACACTGCGAGGCCCTCGCGTCCGTCAACTGATTCGCGGTCAGGTCCCCGGAGCCGGTACAGTAACTCCGGCAGGCACCCGTAGCTCAACGGATAGAGCATCTGACTACGGATCAGAAGGTTAGGGGTTCGAATCCCTTCGGGTGCACCAGCTCAGAGGCCCCTTCCGGTTATGGAAGGGGCCTCTTGCGTGGGCCGTGGGAGCCGCGTTGGGAGCCCAGGTTCGGTCGGGCCCTGAAGAGGGCGCCGCTCAGGGGCTCAGCTGCTCATTGCCCTGCGTGGGTGGCCCCTTGCGCTGACGGTCAGGGCCTTGGACGCCGGTGGTGGTGTCAGGTGGCGCAGAACGCTCTGACGCGCATCCAGGAGTTGGCGTCGATGATGTTCTTGTCGTAGACGGTCCAGGTCCTGTCGTCCGAGCTCGGGTAGGTGTCGGTGATCAGGTTGCTGCCGCGGGGGGTGGACTCGCCCCCGCCGCTCAGCACCTTCGACCCGCCGGGCAGGTGACGGAGGGTGTTCGCCGACCGCCCCTGCTGGCCCTGACCATGCCGCTCACCTGGAGAGACTGGTGACGCCGGTTCCGCAGACGTTGTAGAGCGTGGTGCGAAGATCAGGTTCGGCGCTGAGGTCGTCACGTCGGCCGGCTCGCTCGGCGTTCCTGATGGCGGCGCGGCGGCAGGCGTTGTTCTGATCGGGGGATCGGGGCCGTCGGATCGGGACAACGACGGCTACTTCCGCCCGATCCGTCGGTGCCTGCTGGAGGTCGGGATCGCGGTCCTCAGCTACGACAGGCGTGGTGTGGGGCGGTCGTCGGGCCAGTGGCGTGCGGCGACCATGGACGACCTGGCACGCGGCCGGGGATCGGGAACGGAACGAGGGCCTGGCCGGCAGGCCCCGGCGGACGCGGTGCCAGTGGATCAGGTGGGGCGTCGTACCGAGGTCGTGTCGCTTGTCAGTGGCGAGCCGTTCGCTGCGGTGGGCAGGAGGTCGGGTACGCGGGCGCCTTCGTCGTCGACCAGGACTGAGTGCGTCTCGCCCGCTGTGAAGGCGTGGCGTTCGCCCCACTGCCGCAGCGCGACGATCACGGGGAAGAAGTCCTTGCCCGCCTCGGTGAGCGCGTAGAGCCGGCGCCTGCCCGAAGGGGCGTCGACCTGGGTGAGCAGGCCGTGGGCGGTGAGTTTGCGGAGCCGCTCGCTGAGGATGTTGCGGGCTATTCCGGTGCGCTGCTGGAAGTCGGTGAACGAGCGGGCGCCGTCCATCGCGTCGCGGACGATGAGCAGGCTCCACCGGTCGCCGACCAGATCGGCGGTGCGGGCGACCGGGCAGATCGGGTCCGTCCACGCGGGGTTCGGCCCGTCGGTCTCGTCGCGTGCCATCAGCCCTCCAACGAGTTGCGTAATGAAACCATTCTGGCCTACCCTCCGTTCAGTTGCAAAATGAAACCAACGGAGGTGGGCCGGTGCACTGGAGGACGAGGCTGCTGCTGGCGGCGGTGTGCGGGGTCGCGGTGGCGAGCGTCTACGCCGGGCAGCCGGTGCTGGGCGCGATGGGCCGGGACCTGGACGTGCCGGTCGACTCGCTCGGCTGGTTCGTGGCCGCCGGCCAGCTCGGCTATCTGGCGGGACTGGTGCTGCTGGTGCCGCTGGGCGACATGCTCGACCGCAGGCGCCTGATCGCCGCGCACCTCGGGCTGGTGGCCGCCGGAGCGGCGATCACCGGGGTCGCCCCGGTCGCCTGGGCGGCGTTCTCCGGACTGGCCGCGGCGGGCGTGTTCGCGGTGGTGGTGCAGACCGCCGTCGCGTACACGGCGTCGATGTCCCCGTCCGCCGAGCGCGGGCGCAACCTCGGCATCGTGACCTCGGGCGTGGTGATCGGCATCCTCGGTGCGCGCGTCGTGGCGGGAGTCCTCGCGGACCTGTGGGGATGGCGGAGCGTCTACCTGGTCCTGGCGGCCCTCGCCGGCGTCCTCGCGCTGCTCACCCTCACCGTGCTGCCCGCAGACGTCCGCTCTGACAGTGCACGGTACGGACAGGTGCTCCGGTCCTTCGGCGGGTTGTTCGTCCAGCCGGTGTTCCTCGGCCGCGGTCTGATCGCGTTCTTCCTTTTCGCGTCGTTCGGCACCCTGTGGAGCGGCCTGGCCCTGCCGCTGGCCGGTGCGCCGTGGCATCTCGGCGAAGCGCAGATCGGGCTTTTCGGCGTCGCCGGGCTGGCCGGGGCTCTGGGCGCCGCCCGGTCCGGGCGCTGGGGCGACGCCGGGCACGCGCGTCGGGTCACCGGCATCGCACTCGGGCTCCTGCTCGCCTCCTGGGCCGCGATCGGGCAGCTCTCGTGGTCGCTGCCCCTGCTGGTCCTCGGTGTGATCGTGCTCGACTTCGCCGTCCAGGCCGTCCACGTGAGCAACCAGCACACGCTCACCGCCGCCTACCCCGGCCGCACCAGCACCACCATCGGCGCCTACATGGTCTTCTACTCCCTCGGCTCGGCCCTGGGAGCGGCCGCGACCACGGCCCTGTTCGACGCCGCCGGCTGGGCAGGCCCCACCGCCCTCGGCGCGGCGCTCGCACTCTGCGCCTTCGTCACCTGGGCGTTCACTCCCCGAGCGGCGAGGACCGTCGACCGTGCCGCTCGGACACCAGGCGATCGAGGCCCGCGTCGTGTTCGGACGGCCGCGAGGCCGGGGAACCGCTAGCGGCGGGCGTGATGGATCTTGAGGCGGCCGAGGCCCATGGTGCCGGTGATGCGGATCTTGGGGCCGCCGGGGCGGGAGGGGCGGCGGGGCGTGTAGCGCGCGTCCTTCAGTCCGGTGTGCAGGCCCTCGATCTCGACGATCGCGTCGCGCGGGACGGTGATCTTGGCGCGGCCGGTGCCGACCTGCAGTTCGATGTCGACGACCGGGTGCTCGATGATCGCCTTGGACAGGTCCAGGCGCACGCGCCCGAAGGCGGACTCGACCTTGAGGCTGCGGGGTACGCGCCAGGCGCCGCGACGCTTGATCCGTCCGGTGGCGGCGCCGATCGTGGACGTGGTGCCCGCGTCCTCGGCCGGGAGTGCGGCCAGGGGTGCCGCGAGGTCGCCGTGGGTCCTGGCGGAGAGGACCTGGTCGAGGCGCTCGTCCATCTCCTCGTGCGTGAGGTGCCCGGTGGCGTAGGCATCGCGCAGGCGCTGCACGGCGGTGTCGCGGTCGTCGTCGCCGACGAGGCGCGCCAAGTCTTCTGGACGGGGGGTCACGAAATCACCTTAGCGCCGTGCCCGTGATCCGGCCCGGAAGCAAGTCGCGGGTCAGCGGTGTTCGGTGCCGGGGGCCAGCCGGTGTTCGAGAGGCTTGCCGACGCCGAGGAAGGTGTGGCCCGTCATGCCGTTGATGACGCCGGCGGCTGAGGCGTACCAGGCGCAGATGGCGGTGAGGACGCCGAGGTAGCCACCGATCTTGATCGTGGTCTCGCTGGTGGCGAAGTTCCCGATGAACAGGATGATCTCCGTGGCCTCCAGGGCGACGAAGACCGCCAGGACGGCCTGGTTGACCTGGGTCGCCCAGAGCATCATGTAGGTGTTGAAGATCGCGAAGGCGAGGAGGATCCAGCCGAGGTCGTTGGCCTCCTGGGCGGGGGTCGTCTCACCGGCGATCAGGACGGCGTACAGGCCGAGGCCGAGCCAGAAGCCGCCGTAGGACGAGAAGGCCGTCGCGCAGAACACGTTGCGATTGCGGAACTCCCACATGCCCGCCAGGATCAGGACGAGGCCGCCGTAGGCGAGGGCGTAGCTCAGCCAGGCGTCGGTGCCGTCGGTCCACCCGGCGTTCTTGACGGACAGAAGGAACAGGGTCAGGGCGAAGGCCGCCAGGCCCAGGGGGGCCGGATCGGCGGTCGCCGCCGGAGTGTGCGGGGTCGGCTCTTGCTCGACGTGGGTCATGGTGCCTCCTCGCTGGAGTCCCATCGCCTTGTCTCGCGCGGTCTCGGCCGGGCAGGGATGGACGAAGGAATGCGGACAACGGACGTCCGGACGTCCCGGATGGGACCGTTATCTCCTCGGCCCTGTTTCGGATCATAACTCCGCCCGCGCGCCAGGTCAGGTGCCCTTTCGCGGGGCATTTCCGACGTATCTCCACTAATCGCGGTCACTGTGACGATGGGGCGCCGCACAGTTCCGCGATATGTGAAATCGTTTGCCCCGTGCAGGAGGTATTCCCGCTTGACTGGGAAGCCTCGTTGAAGGGCCGACCGGTAGGACGGGCAAGCCTTGGCGAAGGCGTTGCCGACTACTTGACGACGGCGGGGCTGAAGGTGGGAGGGTCGCCCAGGTGCCCGCGGTGCGACCGGGGACTGCTTCCGTCGACGTCCACCACGCCCAGTTCGGCGCCGAGCTCGGCCCCGATGTGGACCTGCCCGCTCCACCGCATGATCTCGGGGTGCCGGGCGAGCGCGTCGATCACCCGGCCGCTGAACTCGGCTGACTCCGCGCCCGCGGCGAACGACTTGTACCGGTCGGGGACGCCCTCGAAGAGCGCCCTGTTCCGTTCGGTCTTCAGCAGACCCATCCACAGCGAGATGACGGCGACGTTGTAGGGCTCGAAATCGACCGCCATGTCGTGCGCCATCTTGTCGACGGCCGCCTTTCCCGCGCCATAGGCCGGGCCGTGCATGTAACAGCGTCCGCCGAAAGAGGACGTGTTGACGACGAGGCCCGCGTTGTTTCGGACCAGCAGCGGGGCGGCGTGGTAACTGGCCACGTAGGCGGAGCGCATCCCCACGTCGAACATGCTCTGGAGCGCCAGCGGCTTTTCCCAGAACGGCCCTTCGCGGGTGAGGCCGTCCGGAATGGTGAAGGCGTTGTTGACGAGGACGTCCAGCCTGCCGTGCTCGCGTTCCACCCGCGCGAACAGATCCGCGACCTGCGCGTCGTCGGAGTGGTCGCAGATCACGGGCACTCCGGTGCCGCCGCGGGCGTCGATCTCCTCGGCCGTGGCGAGGACCGTGCCCGGGAGGCCGGCGTCGCCCTCGTTGCGGGTCCGGCCCGTCACGTAGACCGTCGCGCCGGCCGCGCCGAGGGCCAGCGCGATGCCCTTCCCGGCGCCGCGGCTGGCGCCGGTGACCACGACGATCCGGTCTTCGGTGCGGCTCACCTGTCGCCCCCCGCGAGGAATTCGAGCATCGCCGCCGTGGTCTCGGCGGGCCTCTCCATCTGCATCATGTGGCCGGCCCGTTTGATCATCCTGACGCCGCGGACGTCGGCGTGGTGGTCGCCGAGCCTGCTCAGCGGGTCGTCGCCGTGCCAGCCCTCAAGGTCGGCGTCCTGCTCGCTGCCGATGAAGTGGTACGGGACGGGGTTCTTCCGGTCGCCGTAGGACTTGCGGTACTCCCAGGACAGGTCCATCGCCCGGTACCAGTTGAGCCCGCCGGTGAAGCCGCTGCGGCTGTAGGCGTCGACGTAGAACTCGAGTTCCGGCTCGGTCAGCCACGTCCACGGGAGCGGCGGCGTCTCGGGGAGGGCGTCGATATAGGACGTGCCCGCAGGACGCCGCCAGACGTCGAGGTAGTGGTAGTCGCTGGAAAGCGCGTAGAAGACCTTGCGCAGGAACTCGCGGGGCGCGGCGGCGAGGTCGCGGTCGGCGACGCCCGGCTCGACGAAGTAGTGGATGTGGTTGAAGTGCCGCTCGGCCTGGCGGGCGGCGAGCGTCAGGGGCGACTCGTCGCTCGGGGTGAAGAACGGGTTCTCCAGGCCGATGATCGCGGCGACGCGGTCCGGGTGGTGGTGGGCCAGGTCGTAGGCGGCGAAGAGGCCGAAGTCCAGGCCGCTGAAGACGGCCCTCTCCTCGCCGAGGTGGTCGAGGAGGCCGGTGAGGTCGCCCACGATGCGGTCGACGTCGTACTCGCGGTGGTCCCGGGGGCCGCTGGTGTGCCCCATGCCGCGCATGTCGGGCGCGACGACGCGGAACCCCGCGCCGGCGATCGGCCCGATCTGGTGGCGCCAGCTGAACCAGATGTGCGGGAATCCGTGCAGGAGGACGACGAGCGGCCCCTCGCCCTGCTCCACGTAGTGGACGTCCAGGCCGTTGATGCGCGCGTAACGATGACTCCAGCCCGCCATGCTGCGGTTCCTTCGCCTCGGGGAGCCGACCTTCGGACTGTGCAGGACGACGCCCTCGGCGGCACCGGCATGTCCCGCTCAGTGGGAACCCAGCGTGACGCGGACGATCGTCCCCCTGGACGGCTCGGACAGCAGTTCGGCCCGTCCGCCATGGGCCGCGGCGATGGCGGCGACGATGGGGAGGCCGAGGCCGGTGCCGCCCTGCGTGCCCCGGTGGAAGCGTTCGAAGGCGCGGGCGGCGTCCTCCGGGGACATGCCCGGTCCCTCGTCCGCCACCTCGATCAGGCCCGGCGCCAGGCGGATGGTCGTGGGCGTTCCGGGAGGTGTGTGGGCCCGCACGTTGGCCAGAAGGTTGGCGAAGACCTGGCGGATGCGGGCCTCGTCGACGGTCGCGGCCAGAGTGTCCGGGGCGTCCAGCGCGATGGGACGGTCGGGGGCCGCCGCGGTCGCGTCGGCCACGGCGTCCCGGGCGAGGGCGACGAGGTCGGTGCGGACGGGCTGCAGGGACGCCTCGCGGTCGAGACGGGCGAGTTCGAGGAGGTCGGTGACGAGACTGTTCATCCGGCGGGCCTCCTCCTCGATGCGGCGCATCGCGTCGGGCAGCTCGTCCGGCCCGAGCGCACCGTGCCGGTAGAGCTCGGCGTAGCCCTGGATGGCCGTGAGCGGCGTGCGCAGCTCGTGGGACGCGTCGGCGGCGAACTCGCGGACGCGGGCCTCGGAACGGCTGCGCGCCCAGAACGCCTGCTCGATCCGCTCCAGCATCACGTTGATGGCGGACGCCAGGCGGGCCACCTCGGTGCGCTGTCCGGGAGTGGGCATGCGGGCGCGCAGGTCGCCGCCCGCGGTGATGGCGTGCGCCGTGGCTGCCATCCGGCCCAGCGGCAGCAGGCCGCGGCGGATGAGCCACCGGCCGAGCACGAGCAGGACCGCGAGCAGCAGGGCGGCCGTGGCGATCTCGGACAGTACGAGGTTGCGGACGGCCGCGTGGATCTCGGTGAGGGGGGACGCCACGACGACGACGCCCTTCCCCCAGGGACGCGCCACCGCGCGCAGCCCGGGAAGGGAGAACGGTTCGAGGCTGCGCGCGCGGGCGGCCAGCCCGTCCCGGCCGAGCCGCCGCACCTCGCGGACGGCCTGCGCGGGCGCGGGCGCGTCGCCGCTGAGGACGCGGACCCGCCCCGCCGGGCCGACGGCCAGCACCACGAACTGCGCGGGGGCGACGCCCTGCTCGGGCAGGCCGGGACGCAGGAGACGCGCCACGGCGCGGTCGCGGGTGGCCTGGAGCTGGCCGTCCACGCGGTGCATCAGGTACCCGTTCAGCACGAGCGCGCTGACCAGGCCCATGATCGCCAGCCCGGCGGTGGTGACCGAGAGCAGGCCGGTGAGCAGCCGGGCGTTGAGCGTCATGGCCGCAGCGCGTAGCCCACCCCGCGCTGGGTGTGGATGAGCGGGGTGCCGAGCGGGTCCAGCTTGCGGCGCAGGTAGCTGACGTAGGTCTCCACGACCTGGGGGTTGCCGTGGTCCCAGCCCCACACGCCGTCGAGCAGCTGGGCGCGCGAGAGCACCATTCCCGCGTTGCGCATCAGGTAGGCGAGCAGCCGGAACTCGGTCGGGGACAGCTCGACGGGGACGCCGCCGCGCCGCACCGTCCAGTGCGCCTCGTCGAGTTCGAGGTCGGCGACGCGCAGCACGGGCCCGGCGGAGGGCTCCGGCGGGGCCGCCCGGCGCAGGACGGCCCGCACCCGGGCGATCAGCGCCTCGATCGAGAACGGCTTGGTGACATAGTCGTCACCGCCGAGCGTGAGGCCCGTGACGGTGTCGGACGGCGTGTCCCGCGCGGTCAAAAAGATCACCGGGACCTGGTCGCCGTCCGCGCGCAGCCGCCGGCACACCTCGAAGCCGTCCAGGTCGGGCAGCATGACGTCCAGCAGGACGAGGTCGGGCCGCGCCTCGCGGACGGCCCCGAGCGCCTCCTTGCCCGTGCGGGCGGTGGCGGTCGCGAAGCCGTGGAAGCGCAGCGCGACCTCGACGAGGTCACGGATGTTGGCCTCGTCGTCCACGACGAGGACCCGCCGGGTCTCGCTCATCGGCTCCCGCAGCCCGCTCCCTCGCCGGCTTCGCGCCCGCACATCGGATTCACCCGCCCGAAACTACCCGGCATGGAAGGTTCCGGTGGACTAGCGGGCCTTGGGGACGCGGATCAGGCGCGCGGTCCGGGTGCCGCCGGAGCGCTCCCCGGCGACGAGCACCTGGTCGCCGCCGGCCAGGCCCTTGAGGGACGACTTCTCGCCGTTCCTGCGGACGTGGGTACTGCCGTCGGACGTCCACGTCCAGGAGACGCCGTCGTCGCTGCGGACGGTCACCCCGGTCGCCGACACGGCGGTGATCTTGCCGCGCTGCCAGGTGGCGAGGTGGAACCCGTCCTTGCGCTTGACGGTGGCCTCGCCGTGGACGCCGCGCAGTGCGCGCGCCCGGCGGAGCGGGTGCCCCTTGCCGGGGTGGCCCTGGCCCGCGTGCGCCGTGGGGGAGGGGGAGGGCGAAGGGTCGTCGGCGAAGGCGGGGACGGAGAAGTAGAGCCCGAGCCCGAGGAGCCCGGCGGCACCGGCCCCGGCCGCGATCGTGTTCCGGTTGTTTCGCATGCCGGACATGTAAGCGGGCGCGCCTGGCAGAAGTCCACGCGGAACCCTGGGAGAACCCTGAGAGTTCCCCGACCACCGCCTGTGGCCTTGCGGCGACGGGCGTGGGGGCGGCGGTCGCCGCCTTCTAGTCGGCGGCCAGGGTTTCGAGGACCTGGTCGCCGTACTTGGCGAGTTTGTTCTCGCCCACGCCGTTGACGCGCCCCAGGGCCGCCAGGGAGGTGGGGAGGGCGGTGGCGATCTCGCGCAGGGTCGCGTCGTGGAAGATGACGTAGGCGGGGACGCCCTGCTCCTTGGCGGTCGCGGCGCGCCAGGCGCGGAGGCGCTCGAAGATCGGCATCGCCTCGGCGGGGAGCTCGACCTGGGCCTTGGCGGCCTTGGCGGTCTTCGCCGCCTTCGCGACGGGGCGTTCGGTCTCGCGGCGCATCATCACCGTGCGCTCGCCGCGCAGCACGCCGGCGCTCTCGTCGGTCAGGACGAGCGTGCCGTGGTCGCTCTCCACCGCGATCAGCCCCTGGGCGAGGAGCTGGCGGACGACGCCGCGCCACTCGACGTCGCGCAGGTCGGTGCCGATGCCGAAGACCTTCAGCGAGTCGTGGTCGAACTGGATGACCTTCGCGTTCTTCTTGCCGAGCAGGATGTCGACGATGTGGCCGGCGCCGAACTTCTGGCGCCGCTCGCGGTCGAGGCGGACCACGGTCGACAGGACCTTCTGGGCGGGGACGGTCGCGTCCCACGTCTCGGGCGGCGTGAGGCAGGTGTCGCAGTTGCCGCAGGGCTCGCCGGGCTGGCCGAAGTAGTTCAGCAGCTGGACGCGGCGGCACTCGACCGTCTCGCAGAGGGCGAGCATGGAGTCGAGGTGCATGGCCTGGCGGCGGCGGTGCGCGGCGTCGCCCTCGCCGCCGTCGATCATCTTGCGGAGGTTGACGACGTCCTGCAGGCCGTAGGCGAGCCAGGCGGTGGACGGGAGGCCGTCGCGTCCGGCGCGGCCCGTCTCCTGGTAGTAGCCCTCGACGGACTTGGGCAGGTCGAGGTGCGCGACGAAGCGGACGTCGGGCTTGTCGATGCCCATCCCGAACGCGATGGTCGCGACCATGACCAGGCCGTCCTCGCGGAGGAAGCGCGCCTGGTTCGCCGCGCGGATCTCGGCGTCGAGGCCCGCGTGGTAGGGGAGGGCCTCGATGCCGTTCTCGGTCAGGAACGCCGCGTTCTTCTCCACCGAGTTGCGGGACAGGCAGTAGACGATGCCCGCGTCGCCCTTGTGCTCGCTCTGGAGCAGGCGCAGCAGCTGGCGCTTGGCGTCGGTCTTCGGTTCGATCCGGTACTGGATGTTGGGACGGTCGAAGCTCGCCACGAAGTGACGGGCCTGCTCCAGCCGGAGGCGGGAGGCGATCTCGCCGCGGGTGGCCTCGGTGGCGGTCGCGGTCAGCGCGATGCGGGGGATGTCGGGCCAGCGTTCGTGCAGGCCGGACAGTGTCAGGTAGTCGGGGCGGAAGTCGTGCCCCCACTGCGAGACGCAGTGCGCCTCGTCGATCGCGAACAGGGAGACGTCGCCCCGGTCGAGCAGCTCGACGGTCGCGGCGAGCTTCAGCCGCTCGGGCGCCAGGTACAGCAGGTCGAGCTCGCCCGCCGTGAACTGCGCCTCGACCACGCGGCGCTCGTCGAAGTCCTGGGTGGAGTTGAGGAAGCCCGCGCGGACGCCGAGGGCGCGCAGCGCGTCCACCTGGTCCTGCATGAGGGCGATGAGGGGCGAGACGACGATGCCGGTGCCCTTCCGGACGAGCGCCGGGATCTGGTAGCACAGCGACTTGCCGCCGCCGGTCGGCATCAGGACGAGGGCGTCCCCACCGGCGACCACATGCTCGATGATCTCCCGCTGGCCGTCCCGGAACGCGTCGTAGCCGAACACGCGCCGCAGGGTGTCGAGGGTCTCCGGGGTCTCAGGGGAAGTCACCGGGCCATACTACGAACCGCCGCGGACACCCGTCCCCCGAACCTTCACCTGTGGACGACCGCCTCCGCGAGCTCAGGGGTCAGCTCGTCCAGGCCGTCCGCGACGTGCGCGGCCAGCGCCAGCGCGTCGGACGCCGGCGGGTGCGCCGGACGCGGGATCGCGATCACCGCCATCCCCGCCGCGTGCGCCGACCGGAGCCCGTTGCCGGAGTCCTCGACCGCGACGCAGTGCCGCGCCGCGACCTCCAGCCGCGCCGCGACGGTGAGGTAGCCGTCGGGGGCGGGCTTGCCCCTCTCGACCTCCTCGGTCGAGAGGGTGGCGCGGAACAGGCCGTCCACCCCGAGATGCCCGAGCACGAGGTCGATCAGGGCGCGCGGGGACGAGCTGGCCAGCCCCAGCGGGCGGTATGCGGCCATCCGGCGGACGGCGTCCTCGGCGCCCGGCAGCAGCGGCGGCCCCTCCACGTACCGCTGCGACATCCGGTCGACCACCTCGTAGGCGACCTCCTCGGCCGTGACGCCGTCGACGAGGTCGGAGGCGATGTAGTGCGCCCACTCCTCGGTGCTCATGCCCATGAGCCGGTCCTGGGTGTCGGGCAGCCAGCGCCCGCCGCGCTCGGCGACGTAGCCGCGCCGCACCTCCTCCCACACCGGCTCGGAGTCGATCAGCACGCCGTCCAGGTCGAACACGATGGCCTGCACGGACATGGGCCCTCCACGGATCTCGTCGCGACGTCCCGTCACTACCCGCCGCGATCACGTCGGAACCCGGCGCGGCCGGTTCGGACGAATGCCTCTGACCAGCATTTATCCGACGAATCCGACATGATCGACTTTCGGTCTGGCATGGTGGGGCACCTCCGTCCCCCCTCCGGAGTCACTGCAGAGGAGATCTGCCCATGGTGTTCCTCGGTTTTCTCCTGGTCGCGGCCGCCATCGCGGTCGGCGCCGGTGTCGTCATGGACAACACCGGCCCGGCGAACCTCGCCGTCTTCGGCCAGTCCGTCCCCGGCCTGGAGAGCGAATGGCAGGTGTTCCTCGCCGGCGCGGGCGTGGCCCTCGTCTTCCTCGCCGGCATGTCGCTCACCTTCACGGGCGCCGCCCGCCGCATCCGCACCCGCCGCGACCTGCGCGAGCTGCGCGAGGAGCACGAGGAGTCCCTGACCACGCTGGAGATGGAGAAGCGCCGCCTGGAGCGCGAACTGGCCCGCGTCCGGCAGACCCCGCCCCGGCGGGACGCCGCGCCGCGCGAGCCCGCCGCGCAGGGTGCCCGCGTGGCGGGCGGGAGGTCCGGCGCCCGCTCGCAGGCCGCCGCCACCTCCCCGTTCTTCGACCGCACCGAGTAGGACGCGGCGCCGGGCGGGTCATCCGCGGTGATGACGGGAGTATCCGCCCGGATCGCCTCGCAGTGGGATGACATGGCAGGTTCGCGGCGAGCATGATGCGTGGCGTGCGCATTCTTCTCAAGGTCGGCGCCACCGCGGTGGCCCTGTGGATCGCCACGGTCCTGATCGACGGGATCACGCTCGGCGACCAGACCACCGCCCGGCGGATTCTCACGCTGGTCGCGGTCGCCGTCATCTTCGGGCTGGTCAACGCCGTCCTCAAGCCGATCATCAAGACCCTCGGCTGCGCCTTCTACGTCGTCACGCTCGGGCTCATCGGGCTCGTGGTGAACGCTCTGCTGCTCTGGCTGACGAGCGAGCTGGCGGGGGGCCTCGACCTGCCGTTCCACGTGACCGGGTTCTGGCCGGCCTTCTGGGGCGCGATCGTCGTCGGCGTCGTCGGCTGGCTGCTCCACCTGTTCCTCCCCGACGGCGACGACGACGACAGGAACCGGAACAGGAACCGGGACTAGCCCGCCAGACCGGGCGCGGCCGTCGAGGCGCGCTCGAACGGGCTCAGTTCCAGCCGCCCGGCCGGCGAGCCCGCGTACTCCCGGTAGCCCGGCGGGCGCGTGCCGGCCGTCCCCACGAGGATCCAGCGGCGCGCCCGGACGGCCCCGACGAGGAACTCGCCGTCGGTCACCGTTCCCGCGTCCGCGACGATCAGCGCGTCGAACTCCTCGTCGCGGACGGTCAGCCCGGCGCCCGCCGGCGTCCCGACCACGAGGTCGGCGGTGCGGAGCAGGACCTCGCTCCCGGCCGCCCGGCCGCCCTCCAGGTACCCGGTGAGCTCCTCGATCCGGGCCATCGCGCGGCGCTGGTGCGCGGGGACGACCTCCGGGTCGTCGGCGGGGTCGGCGCCGCAGATCTCCAGGACGCTCTCCCGCGACCGCCCCTCGGCCGCCGCCACCGTCTCCAGCTCCGCCTCGCGCGCGGCGATCTCCGCCGCGGCCTCCTCGGTGCGGCGCGCCAGCTCGGACGCGGTCTCCGCCGCGCGCGCCGCGGCGGACTCCGCGTCCGACCGGGCCCGCGCCGCCGCCGCGAGCGCCGCCTCGCGGGACGTCCGCGCGGCGGTCGCCCGCTCCTCGATCGCCTGCGCGACCTGGTGCGCCGCGCGGGCCCGCAGGCCCGCCTCGGTGGCCCGCTCGACCGCCTCCGACGCCTGCAGCGCCTGCTCCTGGTGCTCGGCGCCGACCTTCTCCCGCTCGGCCGCGAGCCAGGTGAGCTCCGTCCCGAGCCGCTCCTGTGCCTCCTGCGCCGCCTTCAGCCGCGCCCCGCCCTCGGACACGAAGGACGCCAGCCCGCGCCGCACCCGCTCAGCCTGCTCCGCCGCCTCCTTGGCCTCCTGCGCCCGCGTCGCCGCCTCGTCCGCCTCCCGCGTCCGGGCCCTGACCTCGGCGCGCAGGCCGCGCAGCTCCGACGGCGGCGACGCCACGTGCAGCCGCTGCCCGAGCGTCATCTTGCGGCGCAGCGCCGACAGCGCCGACTCCGCCGACACCAGCCGGTAGTACGCGGCGTGCCCCTCCGCCGCGGCGTCGGCGTCGGCCGCCGTCAGCCGGTGCGCCTCCTCCGCCGCGCCGGGCAGCGCCTCCCGCGCCCGCGTCAGCTCGTCGGTCAGGGACGCCTCCGCCTGCCGCGCACCCTGCAGCTCCGACTGCGCCGTCCTGGCCCGCTCGTCGATCTGGACGCACCGCGCGTAGGTGGCGTCGGCCGTCCGCGTCAGCGCGGCCGCCTCGGCGCCCGCCTCGTCCGCGGCCCTCTGCAGCCGCTCCGCCTCGTCCCGCGGCCCCGCCAGCTCCGCCTCGACCTCTTCCTGGACGCCGGCGAGCCGCTCCGCCTCGGCGTCGGCGCCGGCGGCCGCCTCCTGCGCGCCCGCCGCCGCGGCCCGCGCCTCCTCGATCGCACGGGCCAGGCCCGCGCGCTCCGCCTCAAGCTCCTCGGACCGCCGCACGTTCTCCGCCCGGACGGACTGGAGCGTCGCCGCGTCCCGCGGCCACTGCTCCAGCGACATCAACCCGCGCTGCAGCAGCCGCGCCTCCGTCTGCCACGACAGCCGCCACGCCTCCCCGACCGGACGGAGCGCCGCCGACCGCACCCGCGCCTCCGGCGCCGACGGACCCTCCCCGGGCTCAACCGGCTCCACGGGCGGCAGTGTGGGCAGCGGCTCGGCTCTGGTCACCGCGGCCTCGGGCTCCGGGAGCGCGCCGACCACGGGCCTGAACTCGACCGTCCCGTTGGACCCCGGCTCCCGCAGCGGCGGCGGCTCCCGCTCGGCGGACGGTTCCCCGGCGGGCGGTTCCTCGGCGGGCGGGAGCCCCTGCGTCCGCACCGACCGCGCCTCCGCCGTCTCCGGCTGCGTCTCGATCAGCAGCGAGAAGACATCGGGGTCGCCCTGCACGGCACGCAGCAGTTCGGCGGCCTTCTCCGGCGTGGGGGCGATCAGCAGGGCCCGCCCGTCGGCCTGCGTGAGCTCCTTGACCGCGTCCCGGACGACCCGGGCCTCGTCGCCCTCGTCCACCTGGACGAGCCGCAGCCCCTCCGCGCCTTCCAGCGTCCCGGGCGCCACCAGGAGCCGGGCGAGCACGTCCCACTCCCCCGCGACCTGACCGTCGCGCAACGCCCGGACGGCCGCGATGTGCGGCGCCCACCCCACGGGCGGAACGTCCTCGGGCACCTCTCGCAGCCGCGCGTCGATGCCCTCGTAGAACTCGCTCAGCGGCCCGTAGACGCTCTCGACCAGCTCACGCCAGCCCTCGTCGCCCGCGTCCGTCCCCAAGGGAGGCGTGGGCTCGGCGACCTCGATCGGCACGGTCCCGAGGACCGCCCGAGGATCGAATTCCTCACCCTCGGCGCCCTCCTGCACGCCGGGCGCGTAACCGGCGGGCTCCACGTCCTCCGCCAGTACGTGCTGCGCCGCCTCCGCGCCGCCGGCGACCGGCGCGTCCGCCGCCGGTGCCGCGTCGTCCATGGGCTGCTCAGGGGCCGTCGCGGCCGGGTCATCGCCGGGCCGGCCGCCGGCTGGCGGCGTGGCTTGGGACGATGCGCCGGGAAGCTCGACGGTTTGCGTGGGCTCGGGGGCGGTCTCGGTGGGAGGCGGGGTGACGACCGGGAGGGCCTGGGTGGCCTCGGCGGACGGTTCCTGCTCGTCGGCGCCGGGAAGGGGGACTGCCGCCGTGGGGAGGTCGGAGTCCGGGACGTAGGGGGATCGGGTGCTCTCGTCGGGTCCGTTGGTTTCCGAAGGCTGGTTCACAACGCCGTCCCGTCCCAGATCGATCGTCCGGGGCCAGTATGTTCCCCTTCTGCTCAGGACTAACGTCTCACAGGTCGCAGGCTCAGCGGTGTCCCGCCAGGACGGCGTGATGATCTTCACCGGGGCGGGCCTCGGGGTCCGGGTGGACCACCGCGCCGGTCAGGCGGGGAAGGGCGTGCAGGAGGCTGTGCTCGGCGTCCACGGCGATCTGGTGGGCGCGGACGACGGTGGACGCGGGGTCGACGACCACGTCGCACTCGGCGCGCAAACTGTGGCCGATCCAGCGGAGGCGGACATCGCCCACGGCCCGGACGCCGGGCGTGGCGGAGAGGGCGGCTTCGGCCCGGTCGACCAGGGCGGGGTCCACGGCGTCCATCAGGCGGCGCCAGACCTCGCGGGCCGTCTGCCACAGGACGGTCAGGATCGCCACCGTGATGAGCAGGCCGACGACCGGGTCGGCCCAGGGGGCGCCCAGGGCGACACCGGCGGCGCCCAAGAGGACGGCCAGGGACGCGAAGCCGTCCGTGCGGGCGTGGAGGCCGTCGGCGACGAGTGCGGCGGAGCCGATGCGGCGGCCCGTGCGGATGCGGTAGCGCGCCACCAGTTCGTTGCCCAGGAAGCCGACCAGCGCGGCGCCCGCCACGGCGGCCACGTGGTCCACGGGCTGTGGACGGGCCAGGCGCTGGACGGCGGCGTACCCGGCGACGGCGCAGGACGCGGCGATGGCAAGGACGATGACGACGCCGGCCAGGTCCTCGGCGCGCCCGTACCCGTAGGTGTACCGGCGGGACGGCGGGCGGCGGCCGAGCAGGAACGCGACGCCCAGCGGGACGGCCGTCAGCGCGTCGGCGGCGTTGTGGAGCGTGTCGCCCAGCAACGCCACCGAGCCGGTGAACGCGACCACGGCGGCCTGCAGCGCCGTGGTCGCGCCGAGGGCCGCCAGGGAGATCCACAGGGCGCGCATGCCCTGGGCGCTCGCCTCCATGGCCGAGTCCACCTTGTCGGCCGCCTCGTGCGAGTGCGGGCGCACCAGATGGGCCAGGCGCCCTTTCCCCGAGTGCCCGTGCCCGTGACCGTGACCGTGCCCGTGTCCGCTCATCTTCCGATGATGGACCGGGAAACCCGTTGCAGCACCTCGACACCTGCGGCGTTGTCGCAGGTACGCGGGCTGTGTCAGTGCGGGTTGGTGGCCAGAAGCTCCGCCAGGAGGTCGTCCAGGGTGACGATTCCGGCGAACTCGTCGCGGTCGTCGTTGACCACGGCGAGCTGGGCGCGGCCGCGGCGCATGCGGCTGACCGCGTCCAGCACGGTCGTCGCCGCCGTGAGGACGGGGGCCGGGTGCGCCAGCTCGCCCGCGCGGCGCTCGTCGCCCGGCTCGATGATGGCGGCCCGCACGTGGACGATCCCCGTCATCCCGCCGTCCAGGTCGCGGACCAGGAGGCGGCTGTGGCCGCTGGCCGTGGCGGTCCGGCGGATCTGCGCGGCGGTCGCGTCCGCGTCGATCGTGGTGACGGACGTGGCGGGCACGACGAGGTGCCCGACCGTGGCCTCCCGCGCGGAGATCGCCCGGTGCAGCAGCTCGTGGTCGCGGCGCCCGATGAGGCCGAGGCGGCGGGACTCGCCGACCAGGTGGCTGAGCCGCGCCGGGTCGGTGTGGCTGTCCAGCTCGTCCTTCGGCGTGACGCGGATGAGGCGCAGCAGCGCGTTGGTCACCGCGTTCAGCGCCGACAGGATCGGGCGGGACACCTTCGCGAACGCGCGGAACGGCAGGGCGAGGATCATCGCCGACCGCTCCGGGTGCGCGATCGCCCACGACTTCGGCGCCATCTCGCCGACGACCATGTGCAGGAACGTCACGACGGCGAGCGCGCAGCCGAGCGCGATGGCCTTGGAGCCCGCCTCGGGGACGCCGAGCGCGTGCAGCGGCGGTTCGAGGAAGTGCTCGAACGCGGGCTCGGTGACGATGGCGAGGCCGAGCGAGCACATCGTGATGCCGAACTGCGCGCCGGCGAGCATCAGCGACAGCTCGCGGACGCCCGCGACGGCGGCCACGGCGGGGCGGCTGCCCTTGGCGGCGGCGCGTTCGAGCTGCGGGCGGTTGGCCGCGACCAGCGCGAACTCGGCGGCGACGAAGAAGCCGTTGCCGAGCAGCAGCGCGGCGGTGATCAGCAGCGAGGTCAGCGGGTCCACGCGACCTCCTCCTCGCCGGACGGGACGTCCGCGGGCGCGGCCGCGCGGATCAGGATCTTCTCGGCGACCCGGCGGGCCACGCTGACGACCTCCAGTTCGACGGCGCCGCCGTCCAGTTCGACGGTGAGGCGGTCGCCGGGGCTCGGCAGCCGGCGCAGCTCCGCCATGACCAGGCCGCCGAGGGTGTCGTAGGCGTCGCCCTCGGGCAGGTCGAGGCCGGTGAGGCGGCCGACCTCGTCGATGCGCATGCCGGCGTCGACCAGCCAGGACCCGTCCGGCCCGGACGTCGGGGCGTCCTCGGGGCCGTCGGTCTCGTCGGCGATCTCCCCGACGAGCTCCTCGGCGACGTCCTCGAAGGTGAGGATGCCGGCGAGCCCGCCGTACTCGTCCACGACGCAGGCGAACTCCTCGCCGGAGTCGCGCATGTGCTCGATGACGCCGTACAGCGGCTGGCTGCCGGGCACCAGCAGCGCGGGCCGGGCGACGGACCCGACCGGGGTGGACGGGTCGAGCGCGTCGTCGGCGACCTCGCGGACGCCCGCGACGCCGACCACGTCGTCGACCTCCTGCCCGTAGACGGGGTAGGCGCTGTGCCCGGTCTCGCGGATCAGCGCGACCAGGTCGGCGAGGGGCGCGGTCGCCTCCAGCGCGCGGACGTGGGGGCGCGGCACCATGACCTCGTCGGCCGTGAGGTCGCCGAACGACAGGGCGCGGTCGAGCAGGCCGGACAGGTCGGCGGGCAGGTGCCCGGCGCTGTGCGACTTGCCGATGATGTCGCCGAGCTCCTCCAGCGTCGCGCCGCTGTGCAGCTCCTCGACGGGCTCGACGCCCACGGCGCGCAGCAGCCGCTCCGCCGCCCGGTCGAACAGCCGGATCAGCGGCCCCGCGACCGTCAGGTAGACGAGCGTGGACGCGGCCAGCACGCGCGCCAGCTGCTCGGCGCGGGCCAGGGCGAGGTTCTTCGGGAACAGCTCGCCGAGGAGCATCTGGATGAGCGTCGCCACGACGAAGCCGGTGGCGAGGGCGATCGCGCCCGTGGCCCCTTCGGGAATGCCCACCAGGCCCAGCAGCGGCTGGATCAGCTCGGCGAGGGCGGGTTTGGCGATGAAGCCGACGACCAGGGTCGTCATCGTGATGCCGAGCTGCGCCCCCGACAGCATGAAGGAGACGCTGCCGATGACCTTGAGGGCCCTGCGGGCGGAGGTGTCGCCGCGTTCGGCGGCCTGCTCCAGGGTCGCGCGGTCGGCGGCGACGTAGGCGAACTCCTGGGCGACGAAGTATCCGGTGGCGGCGGTGAGGACGATCACCGCGAGAACTCCCAGCGCCGCGCTCAGCATGGGGCACCGGGTCTATGACTGGGGTCCGACACCGCGGACTCACCACTCCTCTCGTTAGACGACGTACCTGTCGTAACGTCACCAGGGACAACGAGGTTCCCCCTGCACAGGGTACGGGCCCGTGGGGCTCAGGGGGAGAGCGGCGGTCTCGCGACGCGGCCCTGTCGAGACGGAAAGCACCTTGTCTCGGTTAGTGTCACGGATCACACTTGTATGAGAGCGTACGTCCGATACTGGACCGGTCCGTGCTCCCAGACCGGCTCTGCGGGCATGCTCAGGGGGGACCGGAGAAGACGATCGCGGGGCAGACGTTGGACCAGAGCGGGGCAGGGGCCGCCGCGCCCATGAGCCGTGAAGGCGTCGACCATGCCCTGCGCACGCTGCGGGACGAGCGCGACCGCATCGCCTCGAACCTCCTCGAACTGGAGCGCCACGACGGCGGCCGCCTGCTCCAGGGCGCCCGGCTCACCGGCGAGACCTGGCGGCGCTGGGACGCGGCGCAGGCCCGGCTGGCGACGCTGTGGCGGCTGTTCGACGCCTACCAGCGCGTCCTGGACGCGGCGGGCGAGCTGCGCGAACGGTCGCCCCGGCTGGACCCGGCCGCGCTGACGGAGCTGTCGGGCCTGCTGTCGGGCCGGTCGGTGGAGCTGCCCGACGGGCAGATCCCGCTGGAGCACCGCACGCTGCTCGGCCCGCAGGAGCGCCGCATCACGCTGGACGAGGCCGTCGCGATGATGGCGGACGCCTACGAGTTCGTCGCGGGCGAGATCGCCGCCGCCGACGCCGCCTGGTCGGCGCTGCTGCAGCCGCTGGAGGACGCCGAGGAGAGCTGGCGCAGGACGGCCCGGCTGGCGCACGCGCTGGACGGCACCCGGCATCCGGAGCTGGACCGGGTCGGCCGCGAGCTGACCGCGCTCGGCCGGCTCGTCCGCACCGACCCGCTGTCGCTGGTCAAGGACGGCCGCGCCGACACCGCCCGGCTCGACCGGGTCTGCGCCATACTGACCTCGCTCGGCGACGAACTCGCCGGCGTCGCCCGCATGCGCGAGGACTACGAGGAGCTCGTGGCGCGGGTCGCGGCCTCCATCGGGGAGGTCGAGGAGACGGAGCGGCGGGCCCACGACGCCCACGCGACGGCCCTCGCCAAGATCCACTCCCCGAACCTCCCGGAGCCCGCGCGGGGCCTCGGCCCCGCCCTGCGGGACCGGCTCGCCGCCCTCGAACGGCTGCGCGAGGCGGGTCGCTGGGTGGAGATGGCGGGACGGTTCGCCGAACTGGAGCACGCCGCCGAGGAGGCGCTGGAACGGGCGCGCGGTGATCTGCGTCTCAGTGCCGGCCTGCTCGACCGGCGGGGCGAGCTGCGGGGGCGCCTGGAGGCGTACCGGGCGAAGGCCGCGCGGCTCGGCCTGGCCGAGGACGAGCGGCTCACCGTGCTGTACGGGGAGGCGCGCGAGGTGCTGTGGACGGCGCCCTGCGACCTGCGCAGGGCGACCACGGTCCTGGCGGAGTACCAGCGAGCGATCAGGGCGTGCGAGAGCGAGACGGGGACCCGGCGATGAACCGATGCACCCAGCCCGGCTGCACGGGCGCGGTGGAGGCGGACGGCTTCTGCGACGTCTGCGGCATGGCTCCCGCCACCGCGCCGCCCACAGCGAACCCGTCACCGCAGAGCCGGCAAGCACCCTCCGCTCCCCGGCCCGCGCCTCAATCGGCACCCCGGCCCGCGCCTCAGTCCGCGCCCCAGCCTCAGTCCGCGCCTCAGTCCGCGCCCCAGCCTCAGTCCGCGCCTCAGTCCGCGCCGTCGCGTCCCTCCGGGCCGTTCAGCCCGTCGCACACCGGTCCGGCGCCCATCAGCCCGTCGCCCGCCGGTCCGGCGCAGCCCGCGCGGACGGCGGCGCCCGTGCGTCCGGCCGGGCCCGCGATGCCCGGCTACCCGGGCGCCTACGGACGGCCCCCCGGCCCGGCTCCGGCCGCCGCCCCCGGGCAGACGCCGGTGACCGCTCCGGCGACCCCCGCGCCGCCCTCGGGCATGCCGCCGGGCTCGTCGGGCCGGAGCGGGCGCAGCGGGCAGGGCTCCTCGTACGGCAGCGCGCCGACGAGCGGGTCGGGCAGCGTCGGGTCCGGCCGGACGGCCTCGCGCGGCGGTACCCGCGGGACGGGCTCCAGCGGCTCGGCCAGGCGCGGGATGCTCGGCGCCGGGCTCGTCGAGGTGCCGCCCGTACCGGCCCGCGACCCGGCCTCGGCGATCATGGAGAACCCGGAGGTGCCGGAGAACCGGCGCTTCTGCAGCAAGTGCGACGAGAAGGTCGGGCGCAGCCGGGGCGGGCGCCCGGGACGCACCGAGGGCTTCTGCCGCAACTGCGGGCACCCGTTCTCGTTCACCCCGAAGCTCCGGCCCGGCGAGATGATCGGCGGGCAGTACGAGGTGCTCGGCTGCCTCGCGCACGGCGGGCTCGGCTGGGTGTACCTGGCCCGCGACCACAACGTGAGCGAGCGGTGGGTCGTCCTCAAGGGCCTGCTCGACACCGGCGACGCCGACTCGCTGGCCGCCGCCACCGCCGAGCGCGCGTTCCTCGCCGAGGTCGAGCACCCCAACATCGTCAAGATCTACAACTTCGTGCGGCACGGCGAGTCCGGCTACATCGTCATGGAGTACGTCGGGGGCCGCTCGCTGAAGGACATCCTGCTCAGCGCCCGCCAGGCGGAGGGAGACCAGGCGTCGCTGCCGCTCGGCCAGGTCATCGCCTACGGCCTGGAGGCGCTGAGCGCCCTCGGCTACCTGCACGGCGTCGGGCTGCTGTACTGCGACTTCAAGCCCGACAACGCCATCCAGTCCGAGGAGCAGCTCAAGCTGATCGACCTCGGCGGCGTCCGGCGGGCGTTCGACGCGGACAGCCCCATCTTCGGCACGCCCGGCTACCAGGCCCCCGAGATCGGCTCGCAGGGCCCCTCGGTCAGCTCCGACCTCTACACCGTGGGACGGACGCTGGCCGTGCTGAGCTTCCCGTTCCGCGGCTACACCGGGCGGCACCTGCGCAGCCTGCCGCCGCGCGAGGAGGTGGCGCTCTTCCAGCGGCACGAGTCCTACCACCGGCTGCTGCGCCGCGCCACGCACCCCGACCCGGCCCGCCGGTTCCAGAGCGCCGCCGAGATGGCCGAGCAGCTCACCGGCGTGCTGCGGGAGGTCCTGTCGGCCGAGGACGGGCGCCCGCGCCCCGCGCCGTCCCCGCTGTTCGGGCCCGAGCAGCAGACGGCCGGGACGGAGATCGTCGGCGGCCTGGGCGGCGCCGGGGGGAGCGAGGGGGCCCCGCCGGTCCTGGCGCCGGTGGAGCCGGCCGCCGCCGCGGCGGCGCTGCCCGTCCCGCTGGTGTACGCCTCCGACCCGGCCGCGGCGTTCCTCGCCGGGCTCACCGCCCGCGACCCCGCCGACCTGGCCGCGGCCCTGGCCTCCGCGCCGGCCGCGTCCCGCGAGGTGCGGCTCGCGCTGGTGCGCGTCCGCATCGAGCTGGGCGACCTCGACGGCGCCGCGCACCTCCTGGAGGACATCGCCGCCGAGGCCCCGGACGACTGGCGCGTCGACTGGTACCGGGGCGTGCGCGCGCTCGCCGGCGGGCGCGGCACCGAGGCCGTCGCGGTGTTCAACGACCTTTACGACCTCGCTCCCGGCGAGCAGGCGCCCAAGCTGGCGCTGGCGTTCTGCCACGAGACCCTGGGCGAGACGGCCGCCGCCGGCTACTACTACGAGACGGTCTGGCGCACCGATCCCACCCACGTCAGCGCCGCGTTCGGGCTGGCCCGCACGCGGCTCGCGGCGGGCGACCGCGCGTCCGCCGAGAGCGTCCTCGACTCGGTCCCGCGCATCTCCAGCCACTACCTCGCCGCGCAGCTCGCCGCCGTCGCCACCGCCGTCCGGGGGCGCGGCCCGACCGAGCTGAACGCGCCCGCGCTCCTTGAGGCGGGACGGCGGCTGTCGTCCCTGCGCCTGGACACCGAGCGGTCGGCGGCGTTCGCCGCCGAGGTGCTGGAGGCGGCGCTGACCTGGGTACGCGGCGACCGCGGTTCGGCCCCGCCCGGCGTGCGGCAGCAGATCCTCGGCACCGACCTGGACGAGCAGGCCCTCCGCAAGAAGCTGGAGGACGTCTACCGCGTGCTCGCCAAGCTCGCCGACGGAGCCGAGCACCGCCACGCGATGGTCAAGCGGGCCAACGCCGTCCGCCCGAGGACGCTCTTCTGACCATGAACGCGGACCAGCACACCCCCGTCGCGCTCTGCCGTACCTGCGGCGAGCCCGTCAACGAACGCGACCGCTTCTGCGAGGAGTGCGGACGCCCCGACCCCACCACGCCCAGGACCCCGCCGCTCGGCACCGCCCTTCCGCACGGCTCGCCGACCCCGGCGTCGCGCGAGGTCCCGTCCGGGTCCGCTCCCGTCCCCAGCCGGGCCCGCCCGCCGCAGCGGCGGTCCGCCCCCCGCACGCCCCCGGCCGATCCGGGCGGGGCCGTCGCGACCGGGGGCGCCTGCGTGGACTGCGGCAGCGGGGCCGTCGGGGCCGACGGGTACTGCGAGCAGTGCGGGCTGCGGCAGCCGAGCGGGCGGGAGCACGTCGAGGCCGAGGCCGGGCGGTTCGGGGCGGCGGTGAGCGACCTCGGGCTGCGGCGCAGCCGCAACGAGGACGCGTTCGCGCTGGCGGCGCTGCCCGCGGGCGTGTGCGCGGTGGTCTGCGACGGGGTCGCGACGGCGCCCGGGTCGGAGGAGGCGTCGCGGCTGGCCGCCGAGGCGGCGCTGGCCGTGCTGACGGACCGCGTCACGGCCGGCGCGGACCCGCGGGGCGCGATGCGCGACGCGGCGGCGCGGGCGGGCGGGGTCGTGGCGGGGCTGCCCGGCGATCCCGACTCCTCGCCCGCGTGCACGTTCGTGTCGGCCGTCGTGGACGCGGGCGGCATCACCGTCGGGTGGGTCGGCGACAGCCGCGCCTATTGGCTCTCGGCGGCGGGCTCGTGCCGGCTCACCACGGACGACTCGTGGGCCTCGTCCATGATCGAGCAGGGGGCGATGAGCGCCGAGGATGCGTGGGCCGACCGGCGGGCGCACGTGCTGACCGCCTGGCTGGGGGCGGACGCGGGTCCGCTCGACCCGCACGTGGCGGCGTTCCGGCCGACGGGCCCGGGGCTGGTGGTGCTGTGCAGCGACGGGCTGTGGAACGACCTGCCGGAGCCGTCCGACCTCGCGGCCGTGGCCCTCACCGGCCGGGACGGCCCGCTGGACGCGGCGCGGCGGCTGCTGCGGGCGGCGCTGGACGCGGGCGGGCACGACAACGTGACGGTGGCGGTCCTTCGCTACCCGCCGCCAGGACCGAGCAGGGAGCGGGGCAGATGAGCGATTTTCCGGAGTTCACCGTGCGGGTGGACCAGAACCCTTATCTCCCGGCCGGCGGACGGGAGATGCACGCGATCGTCTCGGTCGAGGCGCGCTCGTCCGGCGGGCCGGGCCCGGCGGCGGACGGCGGGGGCGCCCCCGCCGCGGAGATCATCATGATCGACACCTCCGGGTCGATGTCCTACCGGGGCAAGATGGCGGCGGCGAAGCGGGCGGCGCGGGCGGCGGTGAACGTGCTGCGCGACGGCGTGCACTTCGCGGTGGTCGCGGGCGCGAACCGGCCGCGGATGGTCTACCCGCAGGGGGAGCGGCTCGTCCGGGCGGACGCGGCGTCCCGGCGCGGCGCGGTGGACGCGGTGGGGCGGCTGGAGGCGGCCGGCGGGACGGCGATCGGGTCGTGGCTGCGGCTCGCCGACCGGCTGTTCACCGGGCACGACGCCGTCGCCGGAGGCGCCGTCAAGCACGCGATCCTGCTCACCGACGGCAAGAACCAGCACGAGTCCGACGAGGAGCTGGACGCGGCGCTGCGCCAGTGCGCCGGCCGCTTCCTGTGTGACGCGCGCGGGGTCGGCACCGACTGGGACGTCGCCGAGCTCCGCAGGATCACCTCGGTGCTGCTGGGCGGGTTCCTGGACGTCCCCGACCCGGCCGACCTGGAGGCCGACTTCCTGGCGATGACGCGGGCCGCGATGGGCAAGCAGGTCGCGGACGTGACGCTGCGCGTGTGGACGCCGCAGCAGGCGCGGCTGCGGTTCGTCAAGCAGATGGTCCCCGCCGTGGAGGACCTCACCGGCCGCCGGGACGAGTCGGGCGCGCAGACCGGCGACTACCCGCTCGGCGCGTGGGGCGACGAGAACCGCGAGTACCACCTGTGCGTGGAGGTGCAGCCCGGCGACGTGGGGCGGCAGATGCGGGCCGCGTGGGTGAAGCTCGTCGCGGGCGACCGGGTCCTCGCGTCCGGCAACGTCATCGCCGAGTGGACCGACGACGAGGCCAGGTCGACGCGGATCAACGGCCGTGTCGCGCACCACACCGGGCAGTCCGAGCTCGCCGAGGCGATCCAGCAGGGCCTGGAGGCGCGGCGGGAGGGCGACGAGGACACCGCGACCGCCCGGCTCGGGCGCGCCGTGGTGCTGGCGCGGGAGGTCGGCAACGAGCAGATCTCAGGTCTGCTCGACAAGGTCGTGGACGTGGTCGATCCGGCGCGCGGCACCGTGCGGCTGAAACGGGACGTGGCGAAGGCGGACGAGATGTCGCTCGACACCCGCTCCGTCCGGACCGTGCGGACCCGGCACGGCGACGAGGCAGGGGGCTGAGGCCCATGCCGGTCTGCCCGAGCGGGCACGCGTCGCGGTCCACCGACTACTGCGACGTGTGCGGCGACCTCATGGACGGCGCGCAGCGCGCCGAGTTCGCCGAGCCCGAGTCCGCGCCCGCCCCGGTGCCCGCCCCGGTGCCCGCCCCGGCCGCCGAGCCCGCGGCGGCGGAGGAGCCCGCCTGCCCGCACTGCGGGACGCCGCGCTCCGGCCGCTTCTGCGAGGAGGACGGGTACGACTTCGAGACCGGCACCGTCTACACCGTCGAGTTCACCCCGGCGGGAACCGCGCACGCGGTGCCGCTGGTGCCGCAGCAGCGGGACGGCGGCGTGCCCGTCGTCCCGCGGCCGGCACCGGTCCCGGCGACGGGCCCGCACGCGCTGGTCATGGCCGACCGGGCCTACTTCGACTCGGTGGTCGCGGAGATGGGATCGGACGGCGGCGGGCTCGCGTTCCCGCCGTACTGCCCGGAGCGCCGCGTCCCGCTGCTCGGCGGGCAGATCCGGATCGGACGGCGCAGCGCCTCCCGCGCGCTGCTGCCCGAGATCGACCTCAGCGCCCCGCCCGAGGACCCGGGCGTCTCGCACCTGCACGCCGTCCTGCTCGCACGGCCGGACGGCGCCTGGAACCTGATCGACCCCGGTTCGACCAACGGCACCACGGTGAACGGCGGAACGGAGCCGATCCCGGTGAACGTGCCCGTTCCGGTCGGTGACGGCGACCGCATCCATGTGGGCGCCTGGACGACCATCACGCTGTCCCTTCAGGAGGGCACGTCATGACGATGAGTCCCGCACCGCCGGCTCCCGCCCCGCGGCCGCCCGCGCCGCCCCCGGACAGGACGCCCGCCGGGACGCAGCGCGGCGGCCGCCTGAGGACGTTCGTGCGCGGACGGTGGCTCAAGACGATCCCGGGCCGCATCCGGGCGCACGTCGTGCTCTGCGTGGCCGCGCTCGTGGCGCTCCTGGCCGTCCTCACCGTGGCCATCGGCAACGCGCGCGACTCCGTCGAGACGATCGGGCACGACGCCGGCCCGCAGGTCGTCGCGACCGGCACCCTGTACTTCGCGCTCAGCGACATGGACGCGCAGGTCTCCAGCATCCTGCTGATCGGCCGCGAGCACGGCCTCGGCATCGGCTACGACGAGACCCTGCGGGTGTACGAGAAGCGCCGCGGGGAGGCCGACGCGGCGGCGGTGCAGGCCGCGCAGCTGGCCGGACGCGACCCGGCGCTGCGGCGGACGGTCCAGGAGGTGCTGGACGGCCTCGGCAGGTACGAGCGGCTCGTCGGCCAGGCCATGCAGCTCGACGCGCAGTCGAACCACGCGCCCGGCGAGACGCCGCCGCAGGTCCTGGACGCCTACCGGCAGGCCACCGACCTGATGAGGCTGCAACTGCTGCCGAAGGCGTACAACATCACGCTCGACACCGGCGCGAACGTCCGGCAGTCGTACGAGACGAAGCGGTCCGCGGTGCTGACCGGCCGCACCTGGGTCGCGCTGACCGGTCTGCTCGTCCTGCTGCTCCTGATCGCGACGCAGCTCTACCTGGTGCGGACGTTCCGGCGGGTGCTGAACCCGGCGCTGGTGCTGGCGACGCTCGCCGCAGTCGTCCTCACCGCGGTCGGGGCGGGCCTGCTCACCGCGCACGCGGGGCACATCAGGACCGCCAAGGAGGACGGCTTCGACTCGATCCTGCAGCTGTCGCGGGCCCGCGCGATCAGCCACAGCGCGTTCGGGGACGAGAGCCGCTACCTCCTCGATCCCGGCCGCGCCGACACCTACGAGCAGACCTACCTCGACAAGTCCCTGTCGGTGATCTACCCCGACCTCGGCGACAAGCCGGTGAACCTGGAGAACTACTACGCGGGCCTGGAGCAGAAGGCCGGCGCGTACCGGCCCGGCCAGACGTCGCCGTTCCTCGGCTTCTTCGGCGACGAGGCGCGGACGGTGGACAGGGGCCGCGAGGGCGACGCGCTGGCCAGGACGCTCACGGCCTACCGGACCGTCCAGCGCAACGACGCGCGGATGCGGCAGCTGGCGTCGGCGGGGAACCGGGCGGGCGCGGTCGACCTGCGGATGGGCCGCACGTCCAACGCGATCCGCGACTTCGACGCCTACGACGCGGCGCTGAGCTCGCTGACCGCCGTCCACCAGGACGCCTTCGACAAGGCGATCAGGGACGCCGACGGCGGGCTGCGCGGCTGGAACGCGGTGCCGCCGGCGGCCGCGGCCGTCATCGCCGCACTGATCATCGCGGGGGTCCGTCCCCGGCTGGCCGAGTTCCGCTGATCAAGGAGATCAAGCCATGCGCGCGACCCGTGCCATCGCCGCCCCGGGGGCCGTCCTCGCCGCGGCGGCGCTGCTGTCCGCCTGCGGCCTCGGGGCCGAGAAGGAGCAGTCCATCACCGACAAGCGCTCCCTCGTCGTCGGCGTGAAGGAGGACCAGCCGGCCCTCGGCGTCAAGCGCCCGGACGGGACCTACGAGGGCTTCGACGTCGACGTCGCGACGTACATCGCGGGCAGGCTGGGCGTCCCGAAGAGCCGCCTGACGTTCAGGACGACGAACTCCTCCGTCCGCGAGGACGCGCTCGCCAAGGGCGACGTCGACATGATCGTCGCGACGTACTCGATCACGGCGAAGCGGAAGTCGAAGGTCACCTTCGCCGGGCCGTACTACGTCGCCCACCAGGACACCTTCGTCCGCGCCGACGCCGCGGCGATCAAGGACGTGCGGGACCTCAAGGGCAAGCGGATCTGCGAGGTGAAGGGGTCCAACTCCTGGCGCCGCGTGATCGAGGAGCGCAAGGTGGCCGCGCAGCCGGTCACCGTGGACACCTACGGCGCCTGCATGGACGCGCTCGCCGGCGGCCGGCTCGACGCGGTGTCGACCGACGACCTGATCCTCGCCGGGTTCGCCACCGGCCGCCCCGGACGGATGATCAACGCGCCGTTCACCGACGAGAAGTACGGCGTCGGACTGAAGAAGGGGGACCTCAGGGGCTGCGAGGAGGTCAACCGGGCGATCACGGACATGTACCAGGACGGCACCGCCCAGCGGCTGCTGAACACGTGGTTCGGCAAGTCGGGGCTCAAGCTCACGACCAGCGTCCCCCAGTTCGAGGGCTGCACCTGACCCGGCCGGGGCCGGGCCCCGAGCCCTACGGGGTGGTGGACGGGAAGGCGAGGATGGCCTCCCGCAGCGTCTCGTGGATCGGGATGAACTTGTCGAGCCCGGTGATGCGGAAGACCCGCTGGACGCGTGGCGGCAGCGCCACCAGCGCGATGTGCGTGCCGTGCTCGCCGGCGCGGCGGTTGGCGGCGACGATCGCGTTCAGGCCGGTGGAGTCGCAGAACGTGACCTCGCGCATGTCGACCACCATCGGCTCGCCCGACTCGACGGCCTCGAAGAGCGCCTCCTCGAAGCGCGCGCGGGACACCACGTCGATGTCGCCCTTCACGCGGACGAGCGTGCAGCGATCGTCGCGCATCAGGCTGATGTCGAAGTCCATCGTCACCTCACGCCCCACTCCGGTGGTACCCGGCCATCTCAGGTGACTCCTCAGGATTGCGCACCCGTGCCCGCATTCCAAGGAGTTCCCGGGAAAAGGACCAGGTCGCCCGCCCGTGACCCGGACCGTAACGCCGGTCCGGACGCCCGTCTGATCCCCGGTCCCGACTGTACCTGACGATGCGCCCGGGGCATCCGGGTGCCTCCCGGGAGATCCGGTAAACGGGTAATAACTTACCGAAGAGAAACTTACTTGGCGGTAAGGAATGGCCGAGAATCCCGCCCACCCGGCCTTTGACCAGTCCTTGGACCATTCATGGCACTCTCTGGGGCGGGAAAGGAGGATGCTGACCGGGGCCCGGATCGGTGCAGACGTTACAGTGGCGGTGGCGAAATTCGGGAGGCTTGGTGTTCTACACGTTCATGACGCGCGTGGTGCGTCCGATCCTCTGGCTGCTTTTCCGTCCGCGGGTCGTGGGCGGCGAGAACGTGCCGAGCTACGGGCCGCTCATCGTGGCGAGCAACCACCTGTCCTTCATCGACAGCTTCATCATCCCCCTGGCGGTCCCGCGCCCGGTCACCTACATCGCCAAGGCGGCCTACTTCGAGGGCGGCGGGCTCAAGAACCGCTTCGTCCGCTGGTTCCTCACCAACCTCGGCCACGTCCCGGTGCGGCGCGGCGCCCGCCGGGCCGCCATGGGCGCCCTGGAGCAGGCCGCCGAGGTCCTCGACAACGCCGGCGCGTTCGCGATCTACCCCGAGGGCACCCGCTCCCCGGACGGCCGCCTCTACCGCGGCCGGACGGGCATCGGCTGGCTCGCCCTGGAGTCCGGCGCCCGCGTCCTGCCGGTCGCGCTGGAGGGCACCGAGAAGATCCAGCCGATCGGCGCGGCGCTCCCGCGCGTGTTCGGCCCGCGCCCCACCGTGCGGATCGGCCCGCCGATGGACTTCTCCCACTACCGGGACCTGCCGCCCGCCAAGGCCCGCCGCGCCATCACCGACGAGATCGTCGAGACGATCCAGAAGATGACCGGCCAGGAGTACGCCGCGGAGTACAACGAGCGGGCCGAAAAGGGCTGACCCGCGTGTCGTCCGGGGCGGTGCGCCCCTTTCGCGCCGTAGTGTCGCCGCCATGGCGCACAGGCTCCTCCCGGTCACGCTGCTGCTGACGACGGCCGTCGCGGCCACCGCGTGCGGCGGCGACGCCGAGCGCGCCCGCCCGGTGCGCGGCACCGCCCGCGCCGAGGTGGCGGGCATCGGCCACACCTCCGCCCAGCTCGCGCAGGCGCTGCTCCAGCAGCCGTCCGGCTACCGGCGCGCGGGTGAGCCCGACTGGGGCGAGTACGGCTCGCTGAAGGCCATCCAGAACGCCTCCAGGCTCCAGCGGGAGGCCGTCCTGGACAAGCCCTCCTGCGGGAAGGCCCGTCCGGGCGGCGACGTGGCCGGCGACGTGCCCGCCGCGCTCGTCTCGTTCACCGGCGGACGCGGCCTCACCGCGACCGAGACCCTCATGGGCATGTCCGCCGCGGACGCCGAGAAGCAGGTCAACGCCCGCGTCCCGCCCGGCTGCCTGAAGTTCCGCACCCGGGTGGGCTCCACCTGGGCCGCGCACAAGGTGGCCGAGGCGCCGAAGGGGGAGATCGGCGAGGGCTCGCGCACCGTCGGCGTCGCCACCGTCAGCGGCGGCGCCCGCACCCGGACGTGGTACGTCGTGTTCCGGGGCCGCCGCTACCTCGCCACGATCACGGTCTTCGGGCCCGGCGCCACCCGCGCCGACGCCGAGCGCCTGGCCGGCGAGGCGCTGGCCCAGGCCGGCCGCGTCCTGTCCTGAGCCCCGCGGCTCGCCGTCCCCGCCGCGCAGCGGATAGCGTTCGCCTTACGCGGCGCGGAGAGCGGCTCCGGGCGGACCGGGCCAGGGGGTGTCCTTGATCGGTAAGGAGGGCCGGGTGACCGGCCGGATCGGACCCGGGCTGGTCGGCGAGGTCATGATCGCGGTCCGCGGCGGGGCGGAGGCGTTCTACGCCCATCCCGTCGACCCGCGCGACGAGATCGGCGTCGGCTCGATCGTCGTCGTGGTCGAGTACCACCCGCCCCGGACGGTGTACGTGGCGGCCGCGCTGGCCGGCTGAGCCTGGCCTGATGCGGACGTGAACATCCGGTTCGGAGAACGAACCGAACACGCCTCTGTCGCGTCTGATGGGAAACGCGGACGGGCCTGACGTTTCGGGCCGGCCGCCCTACCCCCGGAGGAGGAGGCCCGTATGCCCGTGGTCGTCCTGGCGATCGGCGTCGTCGTCGCCGTCATCGTGCTGATCGTTCTGTTCAAGATGGTGTGGCGGGTCGCCGAGCCGAACGAGGCCCTGATCATCTCCGGGCTCGGCGCCAAGTCCAAGCCGATCGACGGGGTCGACAGCCTCGGGTTCAAGATCATCACCGGCAAGGGGACGTCCGTCCTGCCCGGCTTCCAGACCTCGCGCCGGCTGCGGCTCGACAGCCGCGCCGCGAACCTGGAGGTCCACTGCGTGACGCAGCAGGGCATCCCCGTCAAGGTCCGCGGGGTGGTCATCTACAAGGTCGGCGACGACTTCGTGTCGATCGCCAACGCGGCGCGCCGCTTCCTGGAGCAGCAGAACTCGATGGACGGCGCGATCCACGAGCTGTTCACCGGCCACCTGCGCTCCATCATCGGCAACCTCACCGTCGAGGACCTGATCCTCAACCGCGAGCGGCTCACCTCCGAGACCCGCGGCTCGGCCGCCGACGAGATGAGCAAGCTCGGCCTGGTCGTGGACTCCCTGCAGATCCAGGAGATCGACGACGAGACCGGCTACATCACCAACCTCGGCCGCCCGCACGCCGCCAGGGTCGCCTCCGCCGCCCGCATCGCCGAGGCCGAGCGCAACCAGGAGGCCACCGAGCGCGAGCAGGAGACCGAGCGGCAGAACGCGGCCGTCATCCGGGACACCGAGATGAAGAAGGCCGAGTACGAGGGCCAGGTGCAGCAGGCCGCGCAGCAGGCGCGCCAGGAGGTCATCCTCAAGGAGACCCGCAACGCCGAACTGGAGGCCGAGCGCACCGAGAAGCGGCTGGAGAGCGAGATCCGCAAGCCCGCCGACGCCCGCGCCTACGAGCAGGTCAAGCTGGCCGAGGCCGAGCGGGAGGAGCGCATCTCCTACGCCCAGGCCGCGGCGACCGAGGTCCAGCTCAAGGCGCAGCGCGAGTCCGAGGCCATCCGCCTGATCGGTGAGGCCGAGGCGGACGCGACCCGGCGCCGGGGCCTGGCCGAGGCCGAGGCGATCAAGGCCCGCGCGGAGGCGCTGGCGGAGAACACCGACGCCGTCATCGCCCAGCAGCTCGCCGAGAAGTGGCCGCAGATCGTCGAGGCGGGCGCGGGCGTGTTCGGCAACGTCGACAACATGGTCGTGCTGAACGGCGCCCAGGGCGTCGAGGACATGCTCGCCAAGGCCCTCACGCTCGGCGGCACCGGCCTCGGCGTCGCGCGCCAGCTGCTCGCCGGGATGAACGCCCAGAGCGCCCCCGGGGGAACCAACGGCCACAACGGCGTCCCGGCCGCGACCGTCCCCGTCGAGGTCCCGAAGGAAGACTAGGCGCCGATGCGCGGAAGGCCCGGCCCCGCCGGGCCTTCCTGGCTTCGGCGGAGGGCCGGTCCCGCTAAGTTCGTTGCATGCCCGTGCCCCGGCTTGCCGTCTCCGTCGACCTCGTGGTGCTCACCGTCCGGGAGCAGCGCCTGTGCGCTCTGCGGTGGCGGCGCGACCGGCCGCCGTACGAGGGGGCGTGGTCGCTGCCGGGCGGGTTCATCCAGCTCGACGAGGACCTGCCGGTGGCCGCGGCCCGGCTGATGGCCGAGCGGGCGGGCCTCGCGGACGTGCGGATCCACCTGGAGCAGCTCGCCACCTTCGGGTACCCGGACCGCGACCCCCGGCAGCGGGTGGTGAGCGTCGCGTACCTGGGGCTGGCGCCGGACCTGCCCGCCTCCAGCCGCGCCCAGGTTCTGTGGACGGCCGTGGACGACCTCCTCCACCACGACCGGGCCGCGTTCGACCACCGGCGGATCCTGGGCGACGGGATGGAGCGGGCGCGGGCGAAGCTGGAGTACACCTCCCTGGCGGCGGCGTTCTGCCCGCCCGAGTTCACGGTCGCGGAGCTGCGGCGCGTCTACGAGATCGTGTGGGGCACCACCCTGGACCCGCGGAACTTCCACCGGAAGGTGACCGGCGCCGACCGGTTCCTCATCCCCACCGACCGGACGACGACCCGCGACGGCGGACGCCCCGCGCGCCTCTACCGCAGGGGCGACGCCGAGCAGCTGAGGCCGCCCATGCTGCGGCCCCGCGGATGAGCCTTTACCTGGGGCGATGTTCCGAGCAGCGCCGGACCGTTGCTAGTTTCACCCCCTATGAACGGTGACTCGCCCGACGTGCTCGGCCTGCTCGTCCGGGACATCGGAGAGGCGGGCGTCGCGGAGATGTCCGGTTCCCCGGGCCTCGCGGCGGCCGTCGACCAGCACGTGGCCAGTGTCCGCGACGAGCTCGGCGCGCCCGGCGAACCGCCCGGCGCGGACGAGCTGATGGGGTACCTGCACGGTTTCGCGGAGGACGCGTTCAACCGGGGATGGTGGCCGCAGGACACCCAGGACTGGGAGTTCGTCCGCATCGTGGCTGTTTGTTGGATGATGAGGAACGCTGCGTAGGCTGGGGATCACCACCCCTGTGCAATCTGGAGGACAACGGTGTCCGAGGCAACCACACCCCGCTTCCGCTCCGTCCTCGACCGTTTCGTGGCCTACAGGCCCGGCAAGGTCGTGGTGTCGCCCGACGGCCGCTCGTTCAAGCTGTCGTCCAACGAGTCGCCGCACGGGCCGCTGCCCTCGGTCGTCGAGGCGATCGGCGAGGCGGCGCGCAACGTCAACCGCTACCCCGACAACAACGCGACCTCGCTGACCGAGGCGATCGCGTCGTTCTGCGGCGTCCCCGCCGACCACGTCGCGGTGGGCTGCGGTTCCGTCGGGATGACCCAGATGCTGCTGGAGGCGGTCGCCGAGCCGGGCGCCGAGGTCGTGTACGCGTGGCGGTCGTTCGAGGCGTACCCGCTGCTGGTGTCGCTGTCGGGCGCGACGAGCGTCCAGGTGCCCGTGCGGGACGAGACCCATGACCTGCGCGCGATGGCGGACGCCATCACCGAGAACACGCGTGTGGTCTTCGTCTGCAACCCGAACAACCCCACCGGCACCGCCGTCGGCCGCGCGGAGATCGAGGCGTTCCTGGACCGCGTCCCCGCCGATTGCATGGTCGTCCTGGACGAGGCGTACCGCGAGTACGTCCGCGACGACGAGGTGCCCGACGGCCTCACCCTCTACGGCGACCGCCCGAACCTGGCGATCCTGCGCACGTTCTCCAAGGCCTACGGTCTCGCGGGCCTGCGCATCGGCTACCTCGTGGCGCATCCGCTCGTCGCCGGATCCATCCGCAAGACGTTCCTGCCGTTCAGCGTGAACTCCGTGGCGCAGGCCGCCGGCATCGCGTCCCTGGACGCCACCGACGAGCTGATGGAACGCGTCGAGGGCACCGTGAAGGAGCGCGACCGCGTCCGCGCCGCCCTCCTCGCCGACGGCTGGACGGTCCCGCCCACCGAGGCCAACTTCGTGTGGCTGCGCCTCGGCGACCGCACGATGGAGTTCTCCGCCGCCTGCGACGCCCAGGGCGTGAGCGTCCGCCCCTTCGACGGCGAGGGCGCCCGCGTCTCCATAGGCTCCCCCGAGGAGAACGACGCCTTCCTGGCCGTCACCAGGACCTTCGAGCGCTGACCCGCCGCCCGCCCCCTCAGCTCGTCTTCGCCGGGCCCAGCTTTTCGACGATCAGGCGGTAGAGCTGGCGGGGGCGGCCGGGCTGGGGGGTGCGGTTCGGGGGCAGCGGCCAGGCGAGGCCCTCCTCGACCAGCGTGCGCAGGAGGCGGCGGGCCGTGCGGGGCGTGACGCCGAGCATCTTGCCGGCGTTCTCCGCGTCCACGATGAGGGGTTGCTCGTGGTCGCCGAGCTTGTCGGCGAGCCGGGCCAGGATCTCCAGGCCCTTCGGCTTGACCTGCGGCTGGGTGCGCGGCGGCGTGCGGGGCGCGGGGACGAGCGCGCGGCCGTCGCGGTCCAGCGCGAAGCCCTGCGCCCGCTGGGAGCTCTGGGAGCGTGCCAGGGCGGCGCGGGCGTGGTTCTCCGCCTCGTGGGCCGTGCGGCCCATGCCGATGCCGACCTCGATGGCCAGGCCGAGCTCCTCGCGGACGCGCTCGACGAACGGCGGCGTCCGGAAGCCCTCGGTGGACGCCGTGACCGAGCCGCGCGTGGCGATGACGAGGTAGCTGTGGTCGTCGACGGGCCACACCGAGGCGTTCATCCGGTGCGCCTCCTGGAGGAGCACCCGGTGCAGGGCCAGCTTCAGCTCGTCGCGCCAGTAGCGCGGGGTGACGCGGCGCGGGGTCTCGCGGAGGGTCGGGACGTCCACCAGCACGACGACGAGCTGCGACTCCTCCAGGCGGTGGTGGGCGCCGAGGAGCGCGGCGGTCTGCAGGGAGCTGCGGATCGCGGCGCCGGTCGGCCGGACCCGGATGGTCGGGACGCCCGCCATCTCCATGCGCTCGGCGGTGGCGTGCACGCAGGTCATCGCGACGGTGGTCGCGCCGCGCCGCCAGAGCCGCTCGTGGAACGCGGCGAGCGTGCCGGGACCGGCGGCCTCCTCGCGCAGGTGCACCTGCTCGGTGCCGAGGCTGATCTCGGAGTAGGCCTCCTCGACCTCGGCGCGGCCGAGCACGTCGATGCTGACCCGGGACGGGTCGAAGCGCTCGTCGAGGGACGCCCGCAGCAGCGCGCCCTGGAGGGCGGCGCCGTTCAGCGGCACGTAGGTGGCGGGCATCGTCAGGACGCCGGCCTTGCGCGCGAAGTCGTACGGGACCGGGCTGGCGAACAGGCACACGTCCACGCCCGAGCCGAGGCGCACGACCTTGTCGGCAGCCTCCTGCTCGTCGCGGTACGCGGCGGCCACCAGCCTGCTCGGTACGGGTGTGGGGCCGTGGCCCATGAGCATGACCCGTTCGACCAGGTCATGGGGGCCGACGACCCCGATCGTGAGGTCGGGGGTGACGGACCCCGCTCGCGCAGCCGTCATCGAAGATCGCTCGCTTCCCATCCGGCCTCTCGGCGGGGGCGCCGCCCCGGCCATCTGATCGCGCACGTTCCGCCCAACGGTTGACTCATGGCTTGACGCCCCTGCCTTCTGACCCAGCACCCGCAGATCCCGTGCGATTCGACTTCCCGCGAACCCGCCTCCGGAAAGTGGAGGAGGGCCGTCCGTCCCGAGCTCCCGCCCGCCTCGGTGAAGCGGAGGAGATCTCCTTCTAGCTGGCAGATCGGGTCAGGGCGACGCGATGTGACACCCAGACGCGAAATCGAATCAAGAGTGCGGCGAAAAAGTAACCTACGCGACCCCCTGGTCAGTAATTTGTCACCAATCGGCCAGCCTTGATCCTGCATCTTCGGATGTCCGAAGTTGAAAAACAAGACCCGAAATCACGGCGGGGGCCCCTTCCTGACGCTCCTACGTACTGGAGGGACCCCTGCGGCGTCCGTTTGGTTTACGCGAGGGCCGAAATCCGGCGACCCGATCTCGACCGCTCCGGAAAGACGAGTGATCCGTCCAGACCGCGTGGTCGGGGGCGGCCGGTGATTTTTTACCGCGTTACGGTCCGGTCGATTCGGACCGTTCCACGCATGACATCGCAGGTCAGAGAGTCGGTGTTCGGGTGGTAAGGAAGCTCCGTCCGAGCCGTGCGTAACCGGGCGGTAACGCACGGCTCAACGGATTTGTCGCGAACCGTTACACGGCTCGTCAGGGATCAACCAGGAGTTGGTCAGGCCCGAGGCCACATTCGGCCGATCGGTGCGCGTGATCCCGTTCGCCGCGCGGCGCTAGCCGGCTTCTCGGACGATCTCGGCACCGAGCTGGGAGAGCCGCTCGGCCGTGTGCGCGTGCCCGCGGTCGAGGTAGTAGGCGGAGGTGATGGTCGTCTCGCCCTCGGCGGCGAGGCCGGCCAGCACCAGGGCGCTGCCGCAGCGCAGGTCGTGCGCCTCGACCTCGGCGCCGCGCAGCCCGCGCGGGCCGTTGACCTTCGCGCGGTTGCCGTCCATCTCGATGTCGGCGCCCATCTTCGCCAGCTCGCCGGCCAGCTTGAACCGGCCGTCGAAGATCCGCTCGTAGATGTAGGACGGGCCCTCGGCCAGGCAGGACACCGCCATGATCGGCGACTGCAGGTCGGTGGCGAAGCCCGGGTACTCGTCGGTGATGACGTTGATCGGGCGGAGCGTCCGGTCGCGGCGCACCTGCAGGACGGCGCCCTGCTGGTGGAACTCCACGCCCATCTGCTCCAGCTTGTCGGCGGCGACGCCGAGGTGCTCCAGCGAGGCGCCGACGAGGCTGAGGTCGCCGCCGGTGATCGCGGCGGCCATCACGAACACGCCGGCGTCGATCCGGTCGGGCATCACGGTGTGCTCGACGGCGGTCAGCTCGTCCACGCCCTCGACCGTGATGAAGCCGGTGCCGCCGCCGCTGATCCGGGCGCCCATCGCCTGGAGGATGGCGATGTTGTCCAGCACCTCCGGCTCCAGCGCCGCGTTCTTGATCAGCGTGGTGCCGTGCGCCAGCGCCGCGGCCATGATCAGGTTCTCGGTGCCGGTGTGCGAGGGGGTGTCGCAGTAGAGCGTGCCGCCGCGCAGGTCGCCGGCCTTGATGTGGATGATGCCGTCGCCGTTGTCGGCCACGTGCTCGGTGACCGTGGCGCCCATCCGCTTGAAGCCGTTGTAGTGGAAGTCCAGGTTGCGGCTGCCGAGGTTGCAGCCGCCGACGCCCTCGATGACCGCCTCGCCGAGGCGGTGCAGCAGCGCCGGGACGAACAGGAACGAGCCGCGGAACCGGGACGCGATCTCGGCGGGCAGCACGGGGCTGCTCAGCGTCGAGGCGTCGATCACCAGCGTGCGCTCGGTCTCGTGCAGCTCGGCCTTGGCCCCGATGGCCCGCGCCAGCTCCACCGCCCGCCGCACGTCCTCGATGATCGGGACGTTGCGCAGCACGGTGCGTCCCCGGGAGGCCATCAGCGAGGCGCCGATCATCGGCAGGACGGCGTTCTTCGCCCCCTGAATGAAGACCGTGCCGTGCAGCTGCCGGCCGCCGCGCATGCGGTAGCGAACCTCGTGGCCCATGCTCATGCCGCCTAACTTCCTCTCGGGTGCGCTTGCGTGTGCGATCCAGTTGGGAGCACGAGGGCCGAGCGTGCCTGACGGTGTCCCCCCGCTGCCGACGCGACCCCAGTAAACCATCGGGCCGGAGGTGTGGCGTCCGGCCCGGCCCCGCGGGCGTCAGTCTGCTCGTTGAGACCTCCGGAACACGCCAAAGGTTCGCGTTCCCTCGGAAAATTCCCCGTGGGGAGCCTAGGGGCGGCGGGCCTTCGCCGCCGGGGTTTTGAAGATCATCAGGGGTGGCGGGCCGCCACGACCTCCACCGGGTCGCCCACCCTGAGCGTGCCGAGGACGCGCGGGACGCAGTTCTGGCCGAACTGGATGCCGCGGTCCCGGGTGCGGTAGGAGGCGAGCGTCCGCAGCGGCTCACGGCCGCGCTCGGCGGTGCGCTGGTCGGTGGTGGTGATGACGCAGCGGGTGCACGGTTTGACCATCTCGATGACGGCCTCGCCGACGCGCAGCAGGCGCACCTCGTCCTCGCCGTAGGGGCCGAGGCCCTCGACGACGAGGGTCGGGCGGAACCGGTTCATCGGGAGGGGCTCGTCCAGCCGCGCGTTGAGGTCGGCGAGCGACTCGGCGGAGATGACCAGCAGGGGGTAGCCGTCGGCGAACATGACCTCGCCGCCGCCGCGGGCCGTGGGACGCAGGCCGGTGAAGCGCACGAGGCGGCAGTCGGCGCCGAGCAGGTCGCCGAACCAGGCCGCCGCCTCGTCGCCCTGGTCGACGCCCCGGCACTGCGACCGCTGGACCGAGACCTCCCGCACCTCGCCCTCGTCCGCGGCCTTGTGGACGAGCCGCGGGGCGCCGGGGGCGTCCACCGTGAGGACCGTCCCGTCGTAGGACGGGCGCAGCAGCGCCATCCGGGCGTGGTCGCGCTGGGACAGGAAGCGGCCCTCGGGGGTGACCAGCATGAACTCGCGGTCGAACGGCAGGCCGCGCGCGGTCAGCTCGGCGCTGCGCAGCGCGGTCCCGCCCCCGCTCTTGAGCGGGTAGGCGTTCAGCTCGGTCACGGTCCCCTGCACGGCCCCTCCTAACTGAGAGCTGTCAGGCGGTCGAACATCTGGCCGAGGCGCTCCACGAAGCGCTCGGGGCGGCACACCTCGTCCAGGCGCTTCTCGTCCAGCGTGAGGCCCGCCTCCGCCGCGTGCACGCGCAGGGTCTCGCGGAACGGCGTGCCGGTCTCCCACGTCTGCATGGCGGCCTTCTGGACGAGCGGGTACGCCTCCTCGTCGCGCGACATGCCCGCCTCGACCAGCTCCAGCAGGACGGTCGAGGTGTAGATGAGCCCGCCGGTCGACTCCAGGTTCTCCCGCATCCGCGCCTCGTCAACGACAAGTCCGGACATGAGGCGATTCGTCAGGTTCAGCATGTAGTCGAGCGCGATGGAGGCGTCCGGCAGCGCGATCCGCTCGGTGGAGGAGTGCGAGATGTCGCGCTCGTGCCACAGCGGGATGCCCTCCAGCACCGGGACGATCTGGGCCCGCACGATCCGCGCCATCCCCGCCAGCCGCTCGGAGATGATCGGGTTCTTCTTGTGCGGCATCGCCGACGAGCCCTTCTGGCCCTTGCCGAACGGCTCCCACAGCTCCCGGACCTCGGTGCGCTGCCCGTGCCGCACCTCCAGCGCGATCGCCTCGCACACCGTCGCCATGATCGCCAGGGACGAGACCCACTCGCTGATCCCGTCCCGCAGGACGACCTGCGTCGACACGTCCGCGGCCCGCAGCCCGAGCTTGCGTGCGACGTGCAGTTCGATCGCCGGGTCGATGTTGGAGTACGTCCCGACCGCGCCGGAGATCGCCATCACGCCCACGGCCTCGCGGGCGCGCCGCAGCCGGTCGCGGGACCGGGCCATGGCGAACGCGAAGTCGGCGACGCGGTGGCCCCACACGTCCGGCTCGCCGTGGATGCCGTGCGTGCGCCCGACCCGCAGCGTCGCCTGGTGCGCCAGCGCGTGGTCGCGCAGCGTCGCGACGAGCGCGTCCGCCTTCTCCAGCAGGATGTCGGTGGCCTCGACCAGCTGCAGCGCGAGCGCCGTGTCGAGCAGGTCGGACGACGTCATGCCGAAGTGGACGAACCGGGCGGCCTCCCGGGGCTCGGTGTTGTCCGCCCACGCCGACAGGAAGGCGATCACGTCGTGCTGCGTCACCGCCTCGATGGCGTGCACGGCCTCCGGCGTCGGCGGCGGCGCCTTGCGGACCGGCCCCACCACCTCCGCCGGGATCGTGCCGGCCTCGGCGTGGGCCTCGACGACGAGGACCTCCACCTGGCACCACAGCTCGTACTTGTGCGCGTCACTCCAGACGCGTCCCATCTCCGGAAGGGTGTAGCGCTCAATCACCCGATGATTGTCCCAGGCCGGGAACCGCGGCGTCCGGCCGGGTCGCCGCGTGTTCGAGCGCCAGCGCGGCGGCGATGACCAGGACGAGGGCGGCGATCTCGGCGGCGGCCAGCCAGAGGCCCAGCGGGGTGACCGCGAGCGCGGCCGCGGCGGCGCCGAGCCGGATGCGGGACGGCCCGATGCGGACGGTCCGGCGGAACGCCACGTCGCCCGCCAGGTAGAGCGCGACGCCGCCGGCCAGGGCGAGCGCGGGGCCGGTGTGCAGGCCGTCCCAGGCGTGCCCGACGGCCGTCCCCATGCCGGCCGCCGCGACGATGATCCCGACGACCAGCGGGATGTGGGCGTAGAAGTAGCCGAACATCGTCATCTGGGTGCGGCGCACGTCGTCGGCGGCGCTCAGCGCCGCCTCGGCGCGCTCGTCGTCCCGGGCGAAGTAGCTCCACCAGACGGCCGCCGCGAGCGCCAGCCCGAGCAGCACGGCGACGACCAGGCCCGCGTCCAGGTGCGCGTGCTCGGCGCCCGCCCCGACCGCGATCACCGACTCGCCGATGGTGATCATGACGAGCAGCCCGTGCCGCTCGACGATGTGCGCGGGCTGGATGGTGAACAGCCCGCCCGCCGGCACGATGTACGGCTGGACGATCGGGACGACGAGGGCGAGCGTCCACAGCACGTACACGGCCGGCCCGTGGTCGAGGATCCCGGCGACGATGATGAGCGCCGCCGCGAGCAGGTTGGCCGGCAGGACGCGCAGGATGTTCGGATTGCCCTGCGCGTACAGCGTCACGTGGGCGAGCACCAGGACCAGGTACCCGAGGCCCCACACGACGCCGCCGCCCTTGAACGCCGTCGGGGTGGCCAGGGCGACCATGAAGAACCCGCCCATCCCGACCAGGAGCAGCAGGCGCCGTGCCGCCGTCGTGGGCGTGAGGGTGTTGGTCAGCCACGCGTAGCCGCCGTACATCCACCACAGGACGCCGAACATCAGCACGACCTGGACCAGGCCCAAGACGTTCAGTTCCTTGACCAGGACGTGGCTGAGCTGGGTCACCGCGAAGACGAACACCAGGTCGAAGAAGAGCTCCAGCGTCGTGACGCCATAGACCTCTTCGCCCGCGGGCACGGAAGGGGAAGCCATGCCTGACCTGCCTTGTATCGATGTAATCAGGTAATCATGGCATGGAGACCGCCTTCAGGGCGATGTCCGTCCGGTGGTGGGACCCGCGCAGGCCGATCTTGGAAGCGGCCTCGTAGGCGGCGGCGCGGGCGGCGGCGAGGCCGGGCCCGGTGCCGACGACGTTGAGGACCCGTCCGCCGTTCGCGACCGGCCGCCCCTCGCCGCCGAGCGCGGTGCCCGCGTGCAGGACGTAGGCGCCCTCGACCGCGGCGGCCTCCTCCAGGCCGGTGATCTCGTCGCCCTTCGCCGGCGCGGCCGGGTAGCCCTCGGCGGCCACGACCACCGTGACGGCCGCGCCCGGCAGCCATTCGAGCTGCAGGCTCGGGTCGAGCCCGCCGATCGCGCACGCCTGGAGCAGCGTGGCGACGGGCGTGGCCAGCCGGTCGAGCACCACCTGGGTCTCGGGGTCGCCGAAGCGCGCGTTGAACTCCACCACCCGCACGCCCCTGGACGTCAGGGCGAGCCCGGCGTAGAGGACGCCGACGTACGGGGTCTCGCGGCGGCGCAGCTCGTCCACGGTGGGCTGGACGACCGTGGACATGACCTCGTCCACCAGGCCGGGCGGCGCCCAGGGCAGCGGCGTGTAGGCGCCCATGCCGCCCGTGTTCGGGCCCTCGTCGCCGTCGTAGGCGCGCTTGAAGTCCTGCGCCGGCAGCAGCGGGACGGCGTGCTGCCCGTCGCACAGCGCGAACAGGGAGACCTCGGGACCGTCCAGGTACTCCTCGACCACGACGCGGTCGCAGGCGTCGGCGTGCCGCAGCGCCTCGTCGCGGCTCTCGGTGACGACCACGCCCTTCCCGGCCGCCAGCCCGTCGTCCTTCACCACGTACGGCGGGCCGAAGGCGTCGAGCGCCTCCTCGACCTGCCCGCTCGACTCGCAGACCCGCGAGTCGGCGGTGGGCACCCCCGCCGCGGCCATGACCTCCTTGGCGAACGCCTTGGACGCCTCGATCCTGGCGGCGGCCCGGTCCGGCCCGAAGCAGGGGATGCCGGCCTTGCGCAGGGCGTCGCCGACCCCTGCCACGAGCACGGCCTCCGGACCGATGACGACCAGGCCGACCCGGAGCCGCGCGGCCAGCTCCACCACCGCCGTGCGGTTCGTCGGATCGAGCTGGTGATTGTCCGCGATCTCTGCCGTGCCCGGATTGCCCGGGGCGCAGTGGAGGGCGGTGACGGAAGGGTCGCGGTGCAGGGCGCGGGCGAGCGCATGCTCGCGGCCGCCCGATCCAAGAACGAGTACTCGCACGTCGCGAGCCTACTGGTCCCCCGCCCCGCGCCGGGCGCGCACAACCCTTGCGCGAAGGGGCATGCGGCGGGGTGAGGCCGCCGTCACACCGGGGTCGTGTGAACCTCACCGATACGGGCGGCGTCCTACATATCGGCTGGTACGCTGCCACGGGCTTGACCGCCCGGTGTCGAGGTGCCCGAAAGGAGGTGGTCGGGATGAGTCCTGGTGATCCTTGCAGTTCGCCGGAGAACCCTCACAGTCCGAGCAGGACTGTTCCACCGTCCGCCTCCCTCTGGCGCCCGGTCATGGCTCTCGCGCGCTCCCTTAGCTGACCAGCCTGGGTCGAGCGCGCGCTGCGTGCGTGGCCGGCGGGTTTAGGAGCACCTCCATGGCCATGACACGAGTCCGCCCCAGCCGCGTACTCTTCAAGACGCGCGGCCGCCCCAGCGGCGTGCAGGCCGCGAACCGCGACTCCGCCGTCATCGACTGGGCCGCCTACATCGACGGCCACCGCGTCTGCACCGCCACCGTCGCCGACGCCGTCCGCCTCGTCCGCGACGGCCGGCTCGTCCCCGAGGGCGACAGCGCCGGCTTCGTGTGGGTCGGCCTCCACGAGCCGTCCGCCGGCGAGCTCTCCGACCTCGCCGAGGTCTTCGGCCTGCACCCGCTCGCGGTCGAGGACGCCATCCACGCCCACCAGCGCCCCAAGCTCGAACGCTACGACGACGTCCACTTCGTCGTCATGAAGACCGTCGGCTACGTCTCCAGCGGCCCCGGCGGCGGCGCCGAGGTCGTCGAGACCGGCGAGATCATGCTGTTCTGCGGCCCCGACTTCGTCGTCACCGTCCGGCACGGCGCCCACGGCGCGCTCGGCCCCGTCCGCCGCGACCTGGAGAAGGACCCCGCGCGCCTCGCCCTCGGCCCCGCCGCCGTCCTGCACGCCGTCACCGACCGGGTCGTGGACGGCTACGTCGGCGTCGCCGACGCCGTCATGGAGGACATCGACGAGGTCGAGGAAGCCGTCTTCTCCCCCGAGCGCACCGACGAGTCCCGCCGCATCTACCGGCTCAAGCGCGAGGTCATCCAGCTCAAGCGCGCCGTCGGCCCGCTCGCCGGCCCGCTGCGCAACCTGACCGGCCGCCGCTTCGTCCCGGTCGAGATCAAGGAGTACCTCCGCGACGTCGAGGACCACCTCACCCGCGTCCGCGAGCAGGTCGAGTCCTACGACGAACTCCTGAACCCCATCCTCCAGGCGCACATGACCCAGGTCACCGTCGCCGACAACAAGGACATGCGCAAGATCTCCGCGTGGGGCGCCATCTTCATGGTCCCCACCGCCATCGCCGGCGTCTACGGCATGAACTTCGACCACATGCCCGAAACCCGCTGGCAGTACGGCTACCCCATGATCCTCAGCGTCATCTCCCTGGCCTGCTTCGCCCTCTACCGAGGCTTCCGCCGCAACGGCTGGTTGTGATTTATTGCTTTTTTCTCCTCCTTCGGGCCTGGCGGCCCTCCATCGTCGATAAAAGCGGGCGATCGCTGGCATCGCTTCGTCTCGCCTGGCAGCTCGCTGCGCGATCAGGTTCTCGCAAGCTCGAACCTGCCTTCGGACGCGATCGCAACCATTGAGGTCGCTGCGTGGTGCGGCGGGGCTGAGCGGTGCGGTTCAGGGGGCGGAGGCTGGGCGCCGACCCCCGCCATTCGGTTGTTACTGGTTGCGGTGGTGGCTGGGCCCTCTGGACTCAGAGGGCGGGGGTTGGTGCTTGGAGGGATTTGAGGCGGTCTGGGTAGTCGGTGACTATTCCGTCTACGCCGTTCGTGATGAAGCGGGTCATGTCCGCGGGGGTGTTGACCGTCCAGACGATGACCGGGAGGGCCAGGGAGTGGGCCTGGTCTATCAGGGCGGGCGTGGTGATCTCGTGTTCGGGGGAGACGGCCGTGGCGCCCAGTGCGAAGGCGGCGGCCACCGGGTCGGCCGGGGAGTGGCCCGCCAGCCAGTCGGTTTCCGGGACGAGGGTCTTGCGTTCCATCAGGGCGACGCGGCCCAGGTCCGGGTAGTGGCGGCGGGCCTCGGCCAGGACGCGCCAGTCGAAGGCCAGGAGCTGGGCGCGTTCTGTGCAGCCGAAGGCCCTCAGGACGGCCGCGACGGAGGCGGTCAGGAGCTCCACCTCTTCGCCGGTCCAGGACGGGTCCGTCTTGAGTTCGACGGAGAGCCCGACGCCGGTGGGGGCCAGCAGGGCGCACGCCTCGGCGAGCGTGGGGATGCGGGTGCCGGGCATCAGGGCGGCCTCGCAGCTGAGGCCCGCGTCGAGCGTCCGCAGCTGCGCGAGGGACAGCTCGCGGACGGGCTTGCCGAGGTAGGGGTAGGCGGGGTCGCCCGGCCGGGCGGGGCCCGTGTCGGCGAGGACGGCGGGGGAGAGCACCTGGTCGTGGCCGAGGACGACGACGCCGTCCGAGGACAGGCCCACGTCCAGCTCGATCGTGTCGACGCCGAGGTCGAGGGCGTGGGCGAGACCGGGCAGGGTGTTCTCCGGACGGAGGCCGCGCGCCCCGCGGTGTCCGTGCACCTCGACGGAAGAGATCACCGAACGAACGCTACCGTCCGTGACCGAACGCACGAGCACAGACCCCACAAGTCCACGGCCCCCAACAGCCCGCAGACCCCAGCTCCCGCCGCAACCAAGCGTCAGCCTCAAGGGTCGCGGATCGGCGCCCACCTGCGCCTCGTGTTCCGCATCCCCGATCCTCGCTGCGCTACGCGTCAGCTCAAGGGTCGTGGGTCGGCGCCTACCTGCGCCGCATCGCCCGGTCCTAGCCGCGCCACGCGACAACATCAAGGGCCACGGCCGGGGCCCAGCCCGCGCCCTCTGCACCGCATCGCTCAGCCCGCGCCGCACCACGCAGCGACCTCAATGGTTGCGATCGCGTCCGAAGGCAGATTCGAGCGAAGCAAGAATCTGATCGCGCAGCGAGCCGCAAGGCGAGACGAAGCGATGCCAGCGATCGCCCGCGTTTATCGACGATGGAGGGCCGCCAGGCCCGAAGGAGGAGAAAAACGCCTTAAACAAGAGGCCGTAGGGAGAGGGTCTGGGTGCGGCCTGGGCCGACGCCGATCGCTGAGATCTGGGCGCCGGACATCTTCTCCAGGGCCCGGACGTACGCCTGCGCGTTGGCGGGCAGGTCCTCGAACTTCTCGGCGCGCGTGATGTCCTCCTGCCAGCCGTCCAGGTACTCCAGGACGGGCTTGGCGTGGTGGAACTCGGTCTGCGTGGTGGGCAGCTCGTCCACCCGGACGCCGTCGACCTCGTAGGCCACGCACACCGGGACCTGCTCCAGGCCGGACAGGACGTCCAGCTTCGTGAGGAAGTAGTCGGTGATGCCGTTGACGCGGGTGGCGTAGCGGGCGATCACGGCGTCGAACCAGCCGCAGCGGCGGTCGCGGCCCGTGGTCACGCCGTACTCGCCGCCGGTCGTGCGCAGGTACTCGCCCTGATCGTCCAGCAGTTCGGTGGGGAACGGGCCGGACCCGACCCGGGTCGTGTAGGCCTTGAGGATGCCGATCACGCGGCTGATCTTGGTGGGGCCGACGCCGGAGCCGACGCAGGCGCCGCCGGCCGTGGGGCTGGACGACGTCACGAACGGGTACGTTCCGTGGTCGATGTCGAGCAGCGTGCCCTGCGCGCCCTCCAGCAGGACGACCTTGCCGTCGTCCAGCGCCTTGTTCAGGACGAGCGTGGTGTCGGCGACGAACGGCTTGAGGCGCTCGCCGTAGGCGAGGTACTCCTGGACGATCGGCCCGGTCTCGATACGGCGGCGGTTGTAGACCTTCGTCAGGACCTGGTTCTTCTCGCGCAGGGCCAGGTCGAGCTTCTGCGTGAGGATGTTCGGGTCGAACAGGTCCTGGACGCGGATGCCCATCCGGTTGATCTTGTCGGCGTAGGTGGGGCCGATGCCGCGGCCGGTGGTGCCGATCCGGGCCTTGCCGAGGTAGCGCTCGGTGACCTTGTCGAGGGCGCGGTGGTGCGGCATGATCAGGTGCGCGTTCGCCGAGATCAGCAGCCGCTCGCAGCCGATGCCGCGGTCCCGCAGGCCGTCGATCTCCTGCAGCAGCACGGCCGGGTCGATCACCACGCCGTTGCCGATCACCGGGATGACGTCGGGCGACAGCACTCCGGACGGCAGCAGGTGCAGCGCGTAGCTCTTGTCGCCGATGACCACGGTGTGGCCCGCGTTGTTGCCACCCTGGTAGCGGACGACGTAGTCGACGTCCCCACCGAGCAGGTCTGTCGCCTTGCCCTTGCCCTCATCTCCCCACTGGGCACCGACAAGAACGATGGCAGGCATGCCACTTTCCCTTCCCACGACGAAGGCCCCGGTCGCCGCAAGCGCGAAGGGGCCTCTTGCGATCAAAGCGTACCCGCAGGCGGCCGACAAAGAAACCGGAGGCCGGCCGGTCCCTGGTCGAGGGCCGTGGGAGCCCGCCCGCCGGTCCCCGGCGGGCGGCCCGGGGACGGTCCGCCGGCGGCGGACCGTCCCGTGCGTCAGGAGCCGTTGAGGGCGTCGGCGGCCTCGGCGCTGCTGTCGCGGAGGAACGTCTTGCAGCGCTCGGCCTCGGGCTCCTCGCCGATGGCGGCGGCGGCCCGGGCGAGGGCGTGCAGGGCGCGCAGGAAGCCGCGGTTGGGCTCGTGCTCCCACGGGATGGGGCCGTGGCCCTTCCAGCCCGCCCGGCGCAGCTGGTCCAGCCCGCGGTGGTAGCCGGTCCGGGCGAACGCGTAGGAGTCGATGACGCTGCCCTTGGCGAAGGAGCGGTCGGCCAGCTCGGCCCACGCGCCCGGGTGGTCCGGGTGGCGCGCGGCTACCTCGAACGGGTCGACGCCCTCCTCCAGGGCCGTCCGGGCCTCGACGTTGTCCGGAAGTTCGGTCGGAGCGGGGCCGCCGAGCAGGTTCTGGGTCATGCCGGTCATGGTAAGCGGGCGCCCCCGTCCGGAATCAACCGGCCGGGGTCAGGCGGGCACGGGGAGCGGCAGGCGGAAATGGGCGGACCCGCCGTCCCTGGTGGATCGGGCCGCCGGCCAGCCGCTCCGGACGAACATGAGCGCCTGCCGGTTGGTGAGGATGACGTCCGCGTCGAACTCGGTGATGCCGCGCCGTCCGGCGAGCTCGGACAGGCAGCCGACGAGGGTGCTGCCGAGACCCCGGCGCTGCCAGGGGTCGGCGACCAGGACGGCGAGGTCGGCGCGCCAGGTCCGTGCCGTGTCGCGGACGTACTCGGCGATGCCGAGGACCTCGTCCCCGTCCAGCGCGACGAGGGCTTCGCGGTCCCAGTGGTCGAGGCCCTCCAGGAGGCCGACGTAGTGGTCGGGGAGGCGTGGCGTGCCGGAGAAGAAGCGCGTGTAGAGGCTGTCGGCCGACAGCCGGTCCGACATCCGCCGCACGCGGTCGCGGTCGGTGACGCCGTACGGGCGGATCCGGACGTCGGCCGGCTCGGTGCGGATGCGGGCGACGGTGCGCACGTCGAGTTGCTTCACGCAACTTATTGGACCGCACAAAGTTGCGTGACGCAACCTCATGGGGTCTCGCACGCCGTCGGACGGCGGCCGAGGAAGGCGAGGAGACGGTCGCCGGGCGACGCGTACGGGCCGGGATCCACCGGCTCGCCGAACAGCGGCCGTCGGCCGCAGGGCGGCGCCAGCGTCCTCGACACGTCCAGGAGGTCGGCGGCCAGGTCCGGGGGCAGGGGACGCCCCGTGCCGGTCGCCTGGGCGATGTCCCAGCCGTGCACGGCCGCCTCCAGGGCGCCCGCGCCGGCCACCGCCTCGACGGGGAGGCGCAGGTCGCCGATCGCCGCCGTCCCCGCCCCGCGGCCCGCGCGACCGGGGGAGGCCATGGTGTGGCGGAGCAGGCGGACGGCGCGGACGCGCAGCGCCGACACCGGGTCGCCGGACGCGTCGGCCGCCCCCGGGCCGATGCCGACCCGGCCCGCCGCCAGACCCTCGTGCACCGCCGCGAGGGAGTCGCCGACGTGCAGCAGCAGCATGTGGAGATCCCATGCCGCACACGGCGTCGGGTGGGCGAGCATTGGCCGCGTAACGGGCTGGACGGCGGTCAGGAGAAAGCCGATCGAGCGCTCCAGGATGCACGCGCCCGACCGGAGGGGCGCCGATGCGCCGGTCGCCTCACGCATTCGGCTCCTCAGCTCGCTGGAATGATCACCTGTATGGACCTCCGCCGCGGCGAGAAGTCATCGGTGACCGCGGCCGAATGCCTCGTGAGGGGTCGGCGAAAGCGAAGCGTCGCCGTTTACGAGGGAAGACGCACGATCCGCAGGAATGCGGGGAGCACCCAGGGGCGCCGGCCCCGAATGACGACCTTCCTGCTCAGCACCGCCCGCGCCCTGCTGATCCGTCCGAACAGCATCAGGTTGAGCGCCGTCGGGTCGAAGAAGAGCCGCACGTCGGGGCGGTCGCCGGGCTCCTCCACGGTGACGAACCCGTCGGTCATCGCCATCACCACGGGGGCGGTGTGGTCGGAGCGGAACTCGACGGTGATCCGTCCTGCGGGCGCGGGGCCGTGGCCGTCCAGCAGCCCCCCGTACCCGTACTCGGTCACCCCGACGAGGAACATCTCGAAGAAGGGGGCCGCTTCCCGCGGCGGGACGTCCCAGCGCCTGCGCATGGGCCGGGCCATGTCGCGCCCGTGGATCTGGAGTTCGTTGAGCAGGTGCGCCAGCAGCCCGCCGACCGGGACGCGCGAGCCGCCCAGCCAGGGCAGCGCCGCCGCCGGATCGGCGTCACGGGTCGCCGTCAGGACCCGGTCGACATCGCGGAGCAGGACGTCCGCGAGCGCCCGCGGATCGCGCTCGGGAAAAAGGCGCAGCAATTCCTCATTTGCGGAGTCGACCGTATCGACGATCGTGCTCCGGATGAGGTCGCCGGTCACGGCCAGTGGTTCGTCGCAACCGGCGGGATCGACCATCTGGTGATAAAGCCGTGCGAGGGTGGCGACGTGCGCCGCCGTATCGGCGACCGTCCAGGTGGCCGTGGCCTTCGTTTCCGAACCGGGCGAGGTCAGGAGCTCGGCGAACCGGTCGCCGGTTCCGCGCAGATACTTTCGGGTCGCCGCCCAGTTCTCCTCGGTGAGCCGAACCACCATGGCCTGATGGTCGCAATTTCCTGGGGATCGGGCAAGAGAGCAAAGGCGGACGGCCCTCTCCAGGACGGCCCCGTCGCCGCGGTACGCGAATCAGGCCGTCGTCGCCCGCGCGGCGGTGAACGCGGCCCATGCGAGGCATTCCAGCAGGCGGGCGTCCGCGCCGTCGTCGCGGCGGAACTCCGCGATGACCGCCGGGCCGACCCGGTGGGAGGCGAGCGCGGTCAGCAGGACCAGCCGCCCGGCGGGACGGTCCGCCGCGGGCAGCCCCGCCACGGCCCCGTCGATCCGCGCGGGTTCGGCCGTGCGCCCGTCCCACCCGGCGAGCTCGGCGGCCAGCAGTTCCCGGACCGGCTCCGGCACGACCCGCTCGCCCGCCCGGTCGATGACCGCCGACGCGCGGGCGAACGCATCGGCGATCACCTCGTTGCCCGCCGTCCAGGACAGGCCGCCGGGCGCCGTCGCGGCCGGCAGCAGGTCGAGGGACTCGCCCGGGGCGTGGTGGGCGCGCGAACTCGCGGCCATCAGGCGGCCCACCACCCGGCTCACCGCGCCGTGCGCCCGTGCCGGGGCGTTCGGGGGGAACGGCGACTCGCCCAGGAAGATGTTGACCATCCGGTTGTAGTAGTGGAAGACGAAGGCGGTGCCGACGATCTCGGGCGCCTGCTCGGGCGGGAACGGGCGGGCGGGGGCCTCGGGCGTGCCGAACCGTTCGCCCCACCCGGCGACCGCGCGGATGCGCGGGTCGCCGATGGCGTCGAGCCTGCCCGCCGCGATCGCGGCGGCGTCGCGCCCGCGCACGAGGCCGTGCAACGTGGTGCTGTGCGCCGCCACGCAGTAGGGGCAGGAGTTGCCGAGCGACACCGCCGCGGCGGCGGCCTCCTTGGCCGCGCGGTCGGCCCTCCCCGTCGCGACCAGGGTCTCGCGCAGCATCATCCACACGGCGGCGAGCAGGTCGGGGACGGGAGAGTGCAGGATCACCGGCGGCGCGAGGATGCCGAAGTCCCGTTCGAGCTGGCCGTAGACCCGCGCGACCAGCCCCTCGGCGGCGGCGTGGCGGACGGGCGAGACGTGCGCGATCTGCTCCTGCGCGCCGCTCCGGGCCACCCGGACGAAACTGTCGTTCATCGAACCGCCGATCAGTCGCGGGTCAGGGGCGGCGGTAGCGCGCCCGCGCCCCCGGCGGCCGCGGGTCGACCGCGACTGCCGGCGCTCGGGCATCTCGTCCTTCTCCGCGCCGAACCGCGCGCCCTGCCGTCCTCTGTGCGCGCCTGCGCTCGGATGGTACCGAGGGAGGGCGGGAAGCACAGCCGCCCCGGCGGGGACCGCGAGTCCGCGGGCGGCGTCTCGGGGCGTCCGGAAAGGGACGCCGACGAGGGGGCACCCGGACGGAGAGGACGTCCGGCCGACTCAGGCAGCGGGGCCGGGGCGGGGGTCCACGTCGGCGGGGCCGAGGTGCGCGCCGCAGGAGCCGCACGTGAACGTGGGGGTCAGCACGCCGTCGCAGCCCCGGTGCCCGATGATCAAGGGCGGGCCGGCGGGCGCGTAGTGCCGGTCGCCCCACATCATCAGGGTCATGACCGCGGGCCACAGCTCCACGCCCTTGCGGGTCAGCCGGTACTCGTGCCGCTCCGGCCGCTGCTGGTACGGGACGCGGCGCATGATGCCCTCGTCGCAGAGCCGGTTGAGCCGGTCGGTGAGGACGTTGCGGGCCACGCCCAGGACGTCCTGGAAGTCGTCGAAGCGCCGCACGCCCTGGAACGCGCTGCGGATCACCAGCATGGTCCAGCGGTCGCCCACGACCTCCAGCGAGCGGGCGACCGAGCAGTTCTGCGAGTCGTACGTGCGGGGCAGTGCCACGCTTCGGAGCCTACCCGCGTTTCGTCAGGCAACGGGCGTGGCCGGGGGCCGTGCGGCCCCCGGCCCGCTCCGCTACTTCAGCTTCCTGCCGGCGGACTGGAGGTTCTCGGCGGCCTCGACGATGCGGGCGGCCATTGCGGTCTCCGCCGCCTTGCCCCACGAGCGCGGGTCGTACTGCTTCTTGTTGCCGACCTCGCCGTCGATCTTCAGCACGCCGTCGTAGTTGCGGAACATGTGCTCGGCGACCGGCCGGGTGAAGGCGTACTGGGTGTCGGTGTCGATGTTCATCTTGACGACGCCGTACGACACCGCCTCCCGGATCTCCTCCAGCGTGGAGCCCGAGCCGCCGTGGAAGACCAGGTCGAACGGCTTGTCCTTGCCGTACTTGGCGCCGACCGCGTCCTGGATCTCCTTGAGCACCTCGGGACGCAGCTTGACCGAGCCCGGCTTGTAGACGCCGTGCACGTTCCCGAACGTCGCGGCCAGGATGTAGCGGCCCTTCTCGCCCACGCCGACGGCCTCGGCGGTCGCGAGCGCGTCGCCCGGCGTCGTGTACAGCTTCTCGTTGATCTCGTTGGCGACGCCGTCCTCCTCGCCGCCGACGACCCCGATCTCCATCTCCATGATGATCCGGGCCTTGGCGCACTCCTCCAGCAGGTCGGCGGCGATCCGCAGGTTCTCGTGCAGCTCGACGGCGGACCCGTCCCACATGTGCGACTGGAACAGCGGCTCCTCGCCGCGCGCCACCCGCTCCTGCGAGATCCTCACCAGCGGCCGCATGAAGCCGTCCAGCTTGTCCTTCGGGCAGTGGTCGGTGTGCAGGGCGATGTTCACGGGGTACTTGGCCGCCACGACCCGGGCGTACTCGGCCAGCGCGGTCGCGCCCGTGACCATGTCCTTCACCGTGGAGCCCGACAGGTAGTCGGCTCCGCCGGTGGACACCTGCACGATGCCGTCGCTCTCGGCCTCCGCGAACCCGCGCAGCGCGGCGTTCAGCGTCTGGCTGGACGTCACGTTGATCGCGGGGAAGGCGAAGCCGTCGCGCTTCGCACGGTCGAGCATCTCCGCGTAGACCTCGGGCGTTGCGATGGGCATTGTCAGCGTCCTTTCATACGCAGGGTGCCGCCGGGCATCCGGCCGGGCGGTAGCTCCCGGACGTCCGCGTACCCGTTGACTGCCCAGGTCACGCGGTTTCCGGGTCGGGCATGCCGTCCGCGCCCAGTATCTCGCCTAATCGAAGCGTGGGGAAAGGTACGCTCGCGGTGTGGATCTCACTGCCCTTCCCCTTGACATCACCGAGTGGCTGCATCCCACCGCGTGGCTGCAGCTTTTCGGTACGTTCGCGACGATCGGCGTGCTCGCCATCATCTTCGCGGAGACCGGCCTGCTGGTCGGCTGCATCCTCCCGGGCGACTCGCTGCTGTTCACGGCGGGGATCCTCACGGCGGTCTCGACCGTCAACGGCCAGGAGTTCCAGTCGCTGTCGCTGCCCTGGCTGCTGGTCGGCGGCCCGGTGGCGGCGATCGCCGGCGCCCAGCTCGGCCACTTCCTCGGCGCCCGCTACGGCCGGAGGCTCTTCGACCGGCCCGACTCGCGCATCTTCAAGCAGGAGTGGGTGGAGAAGGCCGAGCACTACTTCAACCGGTTCGGCCCCGCGAAGGCGGTGGTGCTGGCCCGGTTCATCCCGATCGTCCGGACGTTCCTGAACCCGCTCGCCGGGATGCTCGGCATGGACGCGAAGAAATTCTTCGTCTGGAACGCGATCGGCGGCATCGTCTGGACGGACGCGCTGTTCCTCCTCGGCCACTTCCTCGGGTCCGAAGTGCCCGACGTTGAGAAATACATCCTCCCGGGCGTTGCGGTCATCCTGGTTCTCTCGGTCATTCCGATCATTCGGGAGGTCCTGAAGGGGCGCAAAGCGGACCACGGTCCGAATAAGAATGGTCCGGAAGAGTCCCGTCCGTCGCTCAGCGGTGACAGTTATCGCTAACCTCCCCATGTGGGACGTCACCGGTCGGACCCTAGGGGTCTCGCGCGCATAGTCATCGCGGCCTTGGCCGTGATGGCGGCCTTGGCCCTGCTCATCGTCGGGGGCATGGCCCTGGTCAACGCGATCATGAGCGAGCCCGACAAGAAGGGCCCGGCGACGGGGGCCCCGCCGGCGGGTGGCGGCGGGCGCACGACGCCGAGCAGCAACGAGACCACGACGTCGCCGGCGGCGCCGCTCCCCCTGGTCATCCGGGTGACCGGCCAGCCGACGACCGTCGTCGTCCGCGTCGCCGACGCCGGTGGCAAGGTGCTCGCCAACAGCACGCTCAACACCGGCGACACCCTCCAGTTCAAGGAGGCGCCCCTGCAGGTCGTCGCCCTCAACGGCGGCTCCCTGCAGGTCGCGATCTACGGCAGGGTCCAGCCGCGCGAGCCGAACGGCCAGCGCGCCCAGTGGCTCGTCAAGGCCCGCTAACCGAGACCGAGGTCGGCGACCTCGTAGGGGTGCCGGTACTCCAGGCCCTCCCCGGCGATCCGGCCGGCCGCGCCGCGCTCCAGGATCGTCGCGACCGCCACCACCTCGGCCCCGGCCTCGCGGAGCGCCTCCACCGCCGTGAGCACGGAGCCGCCGGTGGTCGAGGTGTCCTCCACCGCGAGGACGCGGCGGCCCGCCACGTCCGGCCCCTCGATCCGGCGCTGCAGCCCGTGGGCCTTGCCCGCCTTGCGGACGACGAACGCGTCCAGCACTCGCCCGCGCGCCGCCGCCGCGTGCAGCATCGCGGCGGCCACCGGATCCGCCCCGAGCGTGAGGCCGCCCACGGCCTCGTAGTCGAGGTCGGCGGTCTCGTCCAGCATGACCCGCCCCACCAGCGGGGCCGCGGCCCCGTCCAGCGTCACCCGGCGGAGGTCTACGTACCAGGACGCCCGCTTGCCCGAGGAGAGCACGAAGTCCCCGTGCACCACGGCCCGGTCCTTGATCTTCTGCAGCAGTTCATTACGATCGCTCACGAGCAGAACCCTATTCACCCTGCGTACGCGCTCCGCCGCCGCCGTGTACGTTCGCGGGGTGACACCCGGAACCGTCGTCCTGCTGCACGCCCCCACCGCCACCGCGGCCTCCTGGGGCGACCTGCCCGAGATGCTCCGCTCGTACGGCCTGGACGTCGTGGCACCGGACGTCCCGGACGACGCCGGCCCCCGCTACATCGCCCGCGTCTCGCTCACCATCACCGCGACCGACCCCGTCCCCCCGCTGGTCCTCGTGGCCCACGGCGCCGCCGGCCCCCTGCTGCCCGGCGTCGGCCTGGCCCAGCGCGCCGCCCACCGTCCCGTAGGCGGCTACGTCTTCGTCGACGCCGATCTCCCCCGCCCGGCCCGGCACGACCATGACGCCCCGCAGGAGGACCTCCCCACGGCCCCAGATTGGCCGGAGGCGCCCTGCGGCTACCTCCGCACCCATTCGGACCGCTCCGCCTCCCCCAAGCACGATCAGGCCGTCAGAGAAGCGCACCTGCGCGGCTGGCCCATAACCGAACACGAGCCCCCCACCGCCGCCGCCCAGGCCCTGAGCGAACTCATAGCCCGGCTGTAGGCGTGTCATCCCAGGGGGGGCGACCCCCTGGGAGATCAGGAGTTCTTCAGGAGGTCGTCGAGGAGGGCGTCGTAGTCGTCTTCGTTTCGGCCCAGGTCTATGCGGGCTCGGTAGCGGAGGCGGAGGAGGGCCTCAAGGCTGTCCTCGGCCAGGGCGACGTCGTCCAAGCCCGGAGTGAGGGAGTCGGCGTCCGGGGTGGGGGCCTCGTCGGGGCCGCCGCCCATGCCGGTGCCCACGGCACGGTCGCGCAGGGCCAGGACGACGTCGGCGCCGCTGGTGGCCCATTCGTGGGCGCCGGTGGCGTCGCCCTGGGCGTAGAGCACCTCGGCCACGGCGCGGTACACCTCGGGGTCGCGCGGCTTGTCGGCGCGGATCTGGTCGACCAGGGCGCGGGCCTCGTCCCCGCGGCCGAGTTCGAAGAGCGCGTCGGCGAGGTAGGCGCGCGGATCGCCGTAGGTCTCGCCGCCGTCGTCCATGGCCCTGCGGTACAGCTCGGCGGCCCTGGCGTGGTCGCCGGCGTGCTGCCACTGCTCGCCGGCGCGCAGCAGGACGTTGGCGCGTGACACCCCGCCGGACACCGACTCGGCCAGCTCGGACAGCCTGCGGGCCGCCGAGATGTGATCGCCGGTGCGCAGGGTGTCGAACTCCAGGTCGTCGAGATCGTCTTCCGTCACATGCGTCACGGTTCAACGCTACCCGGCACCGCCCGGCCGAAGCGGGCGAATCGATGATGATCGTGGAATACCGGTGCTAATGACTGGACGTCAGGTCACCTGCGTGAACGTTCGAGCGCGTCCCAGAAGCCACGGCGCAGGGCGTGGCGGACCTCGTCGTGCAGGAGGAAGTCTATGGGCAGCGAGGAGCCCTGCAGGAGCCGTGCCTCCAGGTCGGACGGCATGCGCGGCTTGCGGGCGAGGACGGCCTCCAGCCACAGCGCGGGGGCGTCGCGTGCGACGGACTCGCCGAAGTCCTGGCCCTCCTGGTGGGCGGCCTTGACGGCGTCCGAGAGAGTCGGCGTCTGCTGCACCGGGAGGGGGGAGATCTGCTGCGGGCCGGTGTAGGGACCGTGCTGGCCGCCGGACGGCGCCGCCTGCGGCTGGACGGTCTGCGGGGGAGGCGGCGGGGAGGGCGCCGGGATGGGGGAGGAGGTGTACTGCGAACCGGGGGAGGAGGTGTACTGCGGGCTGCTGGGGGAGGAGGTGTACTGCGGGCTGGGGGTCGGCGGCGGCGCGGGCGGGGACGGGGCCTGCGTCGAGGACGGCCCGGCGGCCGGGGCGGGGTGCGGCGGGAGCGGCAGCCCGCCGGTGCCGTAGGGCGATCCGGAGTGACCGCCTCCCGTGCCGCCGGGCAGCGGCATGGGGCCGGTGCCAGGGCCGGGGCCACCGGTGGGCAGGGATCCGCCGCCCAGCCCGCCGGTCATGGCCGGGCCGAGGTCGCGGACGGCCGGGGACGGGGACGGGGACGCGGGCGGGATGCTCAGCGGGGACGCGGGCGGCGGCCCGTTGGTCGAGGTGCTCTGGAGCGGGCCGAGTGAGGCGCCGTGCCCGTTCGTGGCGCCGTGCCCGTTGGACAGCGGGCTCGTCCCGAGCGAGGAGCCGCCGTCGACCCCGGCGAGCAGGTTGACGTAGGGGCGCAGGTGGCCGGAGCCGATCTCGATGAGGTCGTCGCACTCCTGGCGCAGCACCCGGGAGATCGTCCAGTTGCCGTCGACGGCGACGTGCACGACCGTGACGCGGACGCCGAGGTCCTGGGCGTCCGCGACGACCTGGGCGAGGTCCTCGTCGCCGCTGACCAGGACGGCGTCGGCGAGCGCGGCGTTGCGGGCCAGGGCCATCAGGTCGCGGTGGATCTCGGTGTCGACGCCCTCGCGGCGGCCGGGACGGATCCGGCCGAGCCGCAGCTTGAGGCCGGGCAGGTCGGCCAGCGCGTCGTGCTCGGGGTTGCGGCGCCCCTCGACCGTCGCCTCGTACCAGTAGCAGCGCAGCAACGGCATGCCGGTGCGTTCCCTGGCGAGGTTGCCGAGGAGTTGCAGGAGGCCGCCGAAATCCCACGAGACGGTCTCGCGATGGCGCGTGCCGTGTACCGCCATGGCACCGTCCGCCAGCAGGTAGCCGGCGTCCACGAACAGCGCGCAGCGATCCATGCGGCACCGTCCTTCCTCAACACGGGAGCTCACAGCGTGCCCATTTTCGGCGTAGCGACACCGGGCGCATATAGCGTAGTGAAGCCCGTCTGCCCGGTAGGCCGTTACGGCGATTCGCCACTCTTTCATGGCAAGCCGCCGGTTGGCGACTCCTCGGTAACAAGGATTCGGAGCCGCGGCGGACGCTACCAGCCCTTTAGGCTCCGTCCGGCCCTTCCGATGGATCTTTACGGGAAGAATCAGATGGCGGGTTCAGTCGATGCGTGCCCGCGACCCTCGCTTCAACCCCGGATGACGGCCGTGACCGTGTGCGGTGCTTTAAGAGGCGGCGCGGTGCCGTATGGAGCGGAATTCGCAGATCGGCGTGTCGATGCCCAGGTGGACGCGCACCTCGGCCGACAGTAGCGGCACCCACAATTCGATGTGGATCAGAAGTCCACCGGGGTGTTCGATCGGAGGACGAGGCGGTGCCGGGTCGGGCTTGGATGGCTTTTTCACCTGCGGCGGCCTCACCCGAGGCTTCGGCGCCGGGTGCGGCGGCCGGGCGCGGGGTTCGGCCCCCGCCGGTCGGACGGAAGCGTGCCGCTTCGCGAGCGGCTCAGGGACGGGTGCCCTGGCGGCGGGCGGCTTCAGGGCGGGCGGCTTCAGGGTGGGCGGCTTCGCGGCGGGCGGTCGGGCGGCGGGCGGGGCGACCGGCTCGGCGGCGGCAGGCGGTGTGCGCGGTTCCGGTGCGGGCTGGTCGTCGGACACGAGCATCAGGCCGAATGCCATGGCCCCGGCGACGGTCACCGCGGCACCGGCGAGCACCCGCCGCCGCCTGGGCAGGTGCCGCACCCACAGGAAGAAGCCGCCCCTGGACGCCAGGTAGGCGGTGCTCGCCGAGCCGAGGACGAGCGGTCCGATGACGTCGCGCAGCGCCGTGTCCACCTGCGACAGTTCCCTGTAGAGGCCCTTGCAGCGCTTGCAGCCGTCCAGGTGGCGTTCAACCCTGCGGGAGTCGCGGCCCGGGAGCGCGTCCCGCACGTAGGCGCCGAGTTTGTCCAGGACGGGACGGCACGCGTCGCCGGTGTCGAGGCCGTCCAGGTGCATCTGGAGGTAGGCCTGCCGCAGGCCGTCGCGGGCCCGGTAGGCGAGCGCGGCGGCGTCGTTCGCGGTCAGGCCGAGGATCGGGGCGACGTCGGCCGGCCTCCCATCCTCGACCTCGGTGTGCCAGAGGACGGTCTGCCACCGCTCGGGCAGCGACCGGAACGCCCGCGCGACCATCGAACGTTCCAACTCCTCGGCCGCGGGGTCGCCGAAGGGCTCCCCGGCGCCGTACGCCTCGATGCCGTCGGTGTCGGTGTCGGTGTCGGTGTCGGCCGTGTCGATGTCGTGCCGGTCCGCGCGCTGCCGGTCGTGGACCGTCCGCCGCACGGCCGTGAGCAGGTACGGCCGGAACCCGGAGCCGGGCACGCCGCCGCGCCTGAGCACGGAGAGGACCTTCGCGAACGCGTCCTGGACGGCGTCCTCGGCGGCGTCGTGCCCGGCCAGATGGCCCGCGAGCCCGCGCGCGGCGGGCAGGTGCCGCTCGCAGAGCATTCTGCAGGCGGCGTCGTCGCCCTCACGGACCCGGGAGATGAGTGCGGCATCGCTGGGCTCGGCGTCGCGCGGCGCCGTCGCGTCGTCCCGTGGCTCCATGTTTGCTCATTGTGACCGACCGACCACCGGTTGTCGCTCGGTTCGGTCACAGACATCCGCGCGAGCCGACCCGCCCGTCACGTGATCCCGGCGCGTCCCATCTCGGACATCGTGCCGCTGCTCCCCGGCGTCTCCCACCGCACGCCGCAGTCGCGTCCGGACAGTTCGACGGTGGCGATGGCGTTGTCGAACCAGGGGCCGTTCGTCATCCGCCACCGGATCGGCGGGGCGGGCACCTTCGCCAGCTTCGCCAGGACGCGGAACGGCCGGCCGGCGGCCCGCGAGTAGGCGATGCGGTTCGCCCACCGGAACTTGCCCTCCAGCGGGTTGCGCAGCGGCGAGCAGACGATCTGGGTGATCTTCGACCGGGTGGCGGGAGCGGTGATCCGCGCCAGGTAGGAGTAGTGGATGTCGCCGGACAGGAACGAGATGCTCGCCGGCGCCGGGCCGCGCTCCCCGCGCCCGACGGCGACGACGCCGGCGGCGACGGCGCGGAACGACCGTTCGAACGCGGCCCAGTGCTCCAGGTCGGCGGCCTGGCGGATCTTCTCGCCGACCGCCGCCCCGCGCCTGCCCCACGCGCCCTCGGCGACGGCCTCGTTCCACGACTCGGCGTGGTGGATCGCCATGGGCAGCAGGTAGGGGAGCGAGCTGGCGATGAGCAGGTGGTCCATGCCGCCCTGGCACTGACCGTCCAGCCAGTCGAACTCCTCGTCGTCGAGCATGCCGCGCCGGTCGGCCGTGAGCAGGCGGGAGCACCGGCTGTCGACGACGATCAGGCGTGTGCCGGCCCAGTCGTGGGCGTAGCTCCAGCGCATGGTCTCGGGGTGCTTGTCGGCCTTCTCGGCGAACGCGTCCAGGACGGCGCCCGCGTCGCCGGTCGCGTCGGAGGCCGCCCGGACGGCCTCGAAGACGGAATCGGACGCCCGGTCCTCGGGCGACATGTTCCCGAGGTGCTGGTAGATCCAGTACGACCCGATGCCGCCTGTGATGCGCGCCTTCCACCAGGGCTGGGCCCACATCTCCCGGCGCCAGGTGTAGGAGGTGTTCCAGTCGTCGCGGATGTCATGGTCGTCGAAGATCGTGAAGGTGGGGACGGTGGACAGCAGCCACCGGACGGACGGGTCGTCGTGCCAGGCGAGCTTGTAGAGCTGGGTGTAGTCCTCGTAGTCGGCGACCTCGCCGTCCGGCGGCGAGCCCGGGGCGCGGCGGCCGCTGATGAACTCGCGCATCTGGGGGGTCAGCTCGTCGGCGTACACCTGGTCGCCGACCATGAGCAGGACGTCCGGCCAGACGGCGTCCTCCCCGCCGGTCCGGAGCCTGTCGGCGAACGCGGTGAGGGCGTCGTGCCCGTACTCCTCCACGGTGCCGGGCGAGCGGCGGCAGGAACCGAAGGAGATGCGCAGCCCGCCGTGCTCGCGCAGGGTCCTGATATGGGACGGGGGGAACCCGGCGCCGGCCTCGGGCCAGACGGTCTCGCCGTCCGCCACCACCTCGTACGGGATCCGCGCCCCCGGCGCGAGCCCGTCGAGCTCGACGACGGCGTAGTGGTGGCCGTGCGCCGTGAAGGTGCGGGCGGCGGCGTCCACCCCCTGCTCCCGGTTGACGACCCTGACCTCGCACGGACGATCGGTCTCCACCCAGATCGTCGCGGTGCGGTGACTCACGTGCCGGAGGTGGGGGCCGAGTACCAAAGCGGTCATAGAACGCCTCTCTAGCGGACGGGCGCCCTATGTGTCCACCGCGAGGTGGTGAGGCGGCCGGGCCACCGCCGGAGGTCAGCGGGCGCCCAGGACCTCGTCCTCCTTCTCGGGCGTCAGGCCGAGCACGGGACGGTCGGGACGCTGCGGAGCGGTGCCGCCCATCGACCGGAGCCAGGCCCAGGTGTCCGCGACCGTCTCCTGGACGGGCCTGCAACGCAGCCCCGCGGAGAGAGCCTTCCCGACGTTGCCCCGGTGCAGGGTGTCGTACGCCTCGCCAGGCGGGAGCCAAGCGGGAAGGTCGGTCCACGGCTCGATGCCCGCTTCCAGGATCGTTTCCGGGGCCGTCCATACGAGGTGCGCGCTCGACCCCGTCACGTCGACGCAGGCTTGGAGCAGCTCGCCCATCGTCGTGTGGTCGGGTGGGCTGACCAGGTCGTAGGGTCCGCCGAGCCCGTGCTCGACCGCGTCCAGGGTCCAGAGGGCGAGGTCCCGCACGTCGATGTACTGGAGGCCGGCGTCGCGCGGGCCCGGCGCCAGGACGTCGCCGCCCCGCGCCATGCGTGACAGCCACCAGGGCAGCCGCCCGATGTTCTCGTACGGGCCCAGGATGAGGCCCGCCCGCACCAGGAGGGCGTCGTCCCCGTACACGCCGAGTGCCGCCAGTTCTCCGCCGCGCTTCGCCGCCGCGTAGTCGACATCCCCGTCATCCGGGGAGCCGTCCACCACCTCGGCTGCTTCGCCGAGCCCGGCCGGTTCTGGGTACCGGTACACCGAGCGGCTGGAGATGTAGACGTACCGTGCGACACGTCCGTCGAGCAGGCGCGCTGTTTCTCGGACGACGGACGGTGCGCCGGACCAGGTGTCGACGACGGCGTCCCACTCCCCGTCCTCAAGCGCTTCGAGACCGCCCTCTGCGGTGCGGTCGCCGTGCAACGACCCGACTCCCTGGGGCGGCTCATGGCGCCCCCTGTGGAAGACCGTGACGTCCCAGCCGCGGGCAAGAGCCTCCTCGGTGATGGCCCGTCCGACGAACTCCGTCCCGCCCAGCATCAGAAGCCGCATGGGAGAACTCTGCCCTCTGTACGTTCTGTACGGAACGACTGCACGCTCACAGCGTAAAGAGCCGCCTCCGCCGCCGTGCCGGCGAGGTCCGGCGCGAACTGACGCGGTTGCGGACGCCTCAATCGGCGGCGCGGTGGAAACCGATTCCGGGGGTCGGTGCCTCACACCGATCCTGACCGCCCGTCATACCGGGTGGTATTTATACCCCATACATGATTGTCGCGGGAAATTTATGGATTGGCGTTGCGGGCGGCAATGTTCTGGCTATGGTCGAGTTCTTGCAACTCTCATTCGGTGGGGAAATGGGCTTGGGCATTGACGGGTGCCTCGCGTCGATGATGACCATTCCGGGGGCGCGGCGGGTCACGCTGGTCGACTGCGCCAGCGGGCTCGCCGTGGCGGCGGCCGGCCGGGAGGACGTCCTCGACCAGCACGAGGACGCGGCCGGCGCGACCGACGTGGTGCGGGCGGTGCTGGCGTCGCCGGCGCTCAGCGCCACCGCGGCGGGGGACGACGTCGAGGAGATCATCGTTTGCGGAACGGACGGATATCACTTGCTGGCCCTGACCGGAGCGAATCTCGACGGGCACCTCTTCGTCCATTTACTGCTCGATCGGGAAAAGGGCAACATCGCGCTCGCCCGGCTCCGCATGCGCGACCTCCTCGGCGATATCACGGGCGGATGACATGGCGGATGCGGACAAGGGACGGGTCGCCGGAGCCCTGGCGGCGCTGGAACGGGAGAAGGCCACCGGCCTGCTGCGGGTGGGCGGCGACGGCGCGTTCCACGTCGACCGCGGGGCCGTCACCCTCGCCGAGAGCCGGCACACGCCGGGTCCCGGCGACCTGCCGGACGGGCCCGACCCGGAACTGGCGGCGCTGCTCGCGATGTTCGACGCCGCCTGCCTCCTGCTGGCCTCGCGGGCCGAGCCGGCGTTCACCGAGGGGCCGCCGAGCGGCGGCTCCCGGCGGGTCACCGTGGCGACGCTCGTCCACGAGCAGCGCCGCCGCCGCGCCCTCCTCGACGCCGCCTGGCCCGACGGGAGCGTGGACGCCGCGCCGGTGGTGCCGGTCCGGCGCGTCAGGCGGCAGCGCGTCATCCTGACCGGCCTCCAGGCGGAGATCCTGCTCAACGCCGACGGTCGGCGCACCCCCGCGCAGCTGGCCCCCGAGCTCGGGCGGACGGTGTTCGCCTGCCTGCTCGCCGTGCGCGGGCTCGCCGCGGCGTCGCTGGTGCGGACCGGTCCGCCGGACGGGCCCGGCGCCGCGCCGGTCCGGGACGAGGTCGGCGCCGCGCCGGTCCGGGACGAGGTCACCGCCGACTGGGCGCCCACCGACCACGACCTGCTCGTCCGGCTCCACGCGGCGCTGGTGGAGCTCCGCTGACCGTGCTGGGGACCGGGTGGCTCACTTGATCGAAAGGCTGGCGAAGGTGGCGAAACGAGCGGGGGCGGGCATACCGGGCGCGCCGGACGCGGGGCCCGCGGGGGCCGCGGCGGTGCGGGCGACCGGGCAGGCGGTGGCGGCCGAGCTGAGGTCGCTGCGGGCCCGCGTCCCGCAGCTCAACGGGAGCCTCGTGGCCTCCGTGGACGGGCTGCTCATCGCGCACGACCTGCCCGGATCGGTCGAACCCGCCGGCATGGCGGCCGTGACGGCGACGGGCCTGTCCCTCGCGCACCGGATCGCGCAGACCGCGCACGGCGGCGCCTTCCACGAGGTCGTGATCCGCGGCGTGGACGGCTACGTGGTCATCTACGCCGCCGGCCCCACCGCGTCCCTCACCGTCCTCGCGGATCCGGACGTCAACGTGGGCCGCCTCCACCTGGAGTCGCGGCCCGCCGCCCGCGCCGTCGCCGCCTGCCTCACGGGCACGCGCCGTCCCTGACGGCGCGGCACGCACCACCACGAAACACCCACGACCAGGAAAGGGGAGCACCCATGTCCAACCTCGATCTCGCCCTCAAGGACATGATGACGATCGACGGGGCCATCGGCGTCGCCGTCGTCGACTACAACAGCGGGATGGCCCTCGGCCAGCTCGGCAGTTCCAAGACCCTCGACCTGCAGGTCGCGGCCGCAGGGAACACCGAGGTGGTGCGCGCCAAGCTCCGCACGATGGACCAGCTCGGCATCAAGGAGGAGATCGAGGACATCCTCATCAGCATCTCCAGCCAGTACCACGTCATCCGGCCGGTCACCGGCCGCAAGGGCAAGGGGCTGTTCCTCTACATGGCCCTCGACCGCACCCGCGGAAACCTGGCGCTGGCCCGCCACCGCCTCCGCGAGATCGAGGAGAACCTCGAGATCTGACGCACCGCGAAGGCGGCCCCGGGGAGGACCCCCGGGGCCGCCTCCGGCACGTCACTTCGTCAGGTTCAGGCCGCCGGACCGCTCGACGGTCAGGCGGTCGGCGGCCTCGTCGAGGTCGACGACCACCTCGTCGCCGTCGCGGACCTCGCCGGACAGCAGCTCGCGGGCGAGCTGGTCGCCGATCGCCGTCTGCACGAGGCGGCGCAGCGGGCGCGCGCCGTACAGCGGGTCGTAGCCGGTCAGCGCCAGCCACTCGCGGGCCGCCGGCGTGACCCGCAACGCGAGCTGCCGGTCGGCGAGGCGGTCGGCCAGCCGGTCCACCTGCAGGTCGACGATGCGGGTCAGCTCTTCGGTCGACAGGGCGTCGAACAGGATCACGTCGTCCAGGCGGTTGAGGAACTCCGGCTTGAACGAGTTGCGGACGGCGTTCCACACCGCCTCCCGCTTGGCCCCGTTCTCCAGCGTCGGGTCGACGAGGAACTGCGACCCGATGTTGGAGGTGAGGATCAGGATCGTGTTGCGGAAGTCGACCGTGCGGCCCTGGCCGTCGGTGAGGCGGCCGTCGTCCAGCACCTGCAGCAGGATGTCGAAGACCTCCGGGTGCGCCTTCTCCACCTCGTCCAGCAGGACCGCCGAGTACGGGCGGCGCCGGACGGCCTCGGTGAGCTGGCCGCCCTCCTCGTACCCGATGTATCCGGGCGGCGCGCCGACCAGGCGGGCGACGCTGTGCTTCTCGGAGTACTCGCTCATGTCGATGCGGGTCATCGCCCGCTCGTCGTCGAACAGGAACTCCGCGAGCGCCTTCGCCAGCTCCGTCTTGCCGACGCCCGTCGGGCCGAGGAACAGGAACGAGCCGGTCGGGCGGTCGGGGTCGGAGATGCCCGCGCGGGCGCGGCGCACCGCGTCCGACACCGTGCGGACCGCGGCCTCCTGCCCGATCAGCCGCCGGCCGAGGTCGTCCTCCATGCGCAGCAGCTTCGCGGTCTCGCCTTCGAGCAGCCGCCCCGCCGGGATGCCCGTCCAGGACGCGACCACGTCGGCGACGTCGTCCGGGCCGACCTCCTCCTTGACCATCGTGTCGCGGGTCTCGGTCGCCTCCGCCGCCTCCTCCAGCTGCTTCTCCAGCGCCGGGATCTCGCCGTAGACGAGCCGCGAGGACGTCTCCAGGTCGCCGTCGCGCTCGGCCCGCGCCGCCTCGCCGCGCAGCTGGTCGATCCGCTCCTTGATCTCGCCGACCCGGTTCAGCTCCGCCTTCTCCCGCTCCCAGCGGGCGTTCACGCCGCTCAGCTGCTCCTGCCTGTCGGCGAGGTCGGCGCGGAGCCGTTCGAGGCGCTGCCGGGACGCCTCGTCGGTCTCCTTCTCCAGGTTCATCTGCTCCATCTTGAGCCGGTCGACGGCGCGCTGGAGCTCGTCGACCTCGACCGGCCGGGAGTCGATCTCCATGCGCAGCCGGGACGCGGCCTCGTCCACCAGGTCGATCGCCTTGTCCGGCAGGAACCGGGAGGTGATGTAGCGGTCGGACAGCGTCGCCGCCGCCACCATCGCCGAGTCGTTGATCTGCACCTTGTGGTGCGCCTCGTACCGGCCCTTCAGGCCGCGCAGGATCGCGATCGTGTCCTCGACGGTCGGCTCCCCGACGAACACCTGCTGGAACCGGCGCTCCAGGGCGGCGTCCTTCTCGATCCGCTCCCGGTACTCGTCCAGCGTCGTCGCGCCGATCATCCGCAGCTCGCCGCGGGCCAGCATCGGCTTCAGCATGTTGCCGGCGTCCATCGCGCCCTCGGCCGCGCCCGCCCCGACGACGGTGTGCAGCTCGTCGATGAACGTGACGACCTGCCCCTCGCTCTTCTTGATCTCGTTCAGGACGGCCTTCAGCCGCTCCTCGAACTCGCCGCGGTACTTCGCGCCCGCGACCATCGCGCCGAGGTCCAGCGAGACCAGGCGCTTGCCGCGCAGCGACTCGGGGACGTCGCCCGCGATGATCCGCTGCGCCAGGCCCTCCACCACGGCCGTCTTGCCGACGCCGGGCTCGCCGATCAGCACCGGGTTGTTCTTCGTCCGGCGCGACAGCACCTGGATCACGCGGCGGATCTCCGGGTCGCGGCCGATGACCGGGTCGAGCCTGCCGTCGCGGGCCGCCGCCGTCAGGTCGACGCCGTACTTCTCCAGCGACTGGTAGGTGCCCTCGGGGTTCTCGCTCGTGACGCGGGCGTGGCCGCGCACCTTCTCGAACGCTTCGAGCAGCGCCTCCGGCGCCGCGCCGAACTCCTTCAGCAGGCCGGCCGCCGGACCGCCGTCCGCCGCCAGCCCGACCAGCAGGTGCTCGGTCGAGACGTACTCGTCCTCAAGCTGCTGCGCGCGGTTGGCCGCCGTGTTGACCGACCGCTGAAGCTGGCCGGACAGCCGCGGCGTCGCCACCGTCGACCCCTGCGCCTTCGGCATCGCCGCGAGCTGCTCCTCCGCCCGCCGCCGGACCACCTGCCAGTCGGCGCCGACCGCCTCCAGCAGCGGCACCGCCGTCCCGTCCGGCAGTCCGATCAGCGCCACCAGCAGGTGCTGCGGCTCCACCTCGGGGTGCCCCTCGGCCGCCGCCCTGCGGACCGCGACCGACAGCGCCTCCTGGCTCTTCTGCGTCAGCTTGTAGTCCATGACCCCACCCCGTAGCCGTGTTCCATCTGGGGGACCCCCCAGACCCCCGACAACTGCCCTTGCTCAATCCGAGTTGCGCTCGTGCCACACGACGACGCTCGTATGCCTGATGGGCACGAGGTCGGCGCCGGGAGTGCCGCCCGGTTCCCCGTGCCGCCGCTGCTGCGCCAGCCGCGCCGCGACCGCACGGGTCGATTCGAGTTCGTTCGCGAGCTCCTCCAGCGCCGCGTGCGCCTTGGTGAGCTCCTCGCGGAGCCGCACGTTGTCGCGCTGCAACTCGAGGATGTGCTTGATGCCGGACAGGTTGATGCCCTCCTCCTGGGAGAGCCGCTGGATCTCGCGGAGCATCACGATGTCCCGCATCGAGTAGCGGCGTCCCCGGCCCGCCGTCCGACCGGGGGACACCAGGCCCATCCGGTCGTAGGTGCGCAGCGTCTGCGGGTGCAGCCCGGACAGCTGCGCCGCCACGGAGATCACGTAGACCGGGGTGTCGTCGCCGAAGGGATCCACGAAGATCACTCCTGTCTGGCCTGCTGGAGCAGGTCGGCGCGCAGGTCCTCGCCGGCGCCCGCCGTCCGGAGCCGGTCGAGCGCCTCGCGCGACTGCTCGTCCAGCTTCTGCGGGACGTGCACGTCGACGGTGACCAGCAGGTCGCCCTTCGTGCCGTCGCGCCGCGGCGCGCCCCGGCCCTTCACGCGGAACCTGCGGCCGTTGGGAGTGCCCTCCGGCAGCTTCAGCGTGACGGGCTGCCCCTGGAAGGTCGGCACCCGGATCTCGCCGCCGAGCGCTGCCTCGGGGAAGGTCACCGGGATGGTCAGCGTCAGGTTGTCGCCGCTGCGCCCGAACACCTTGTGCGGCAGCACCTTGATGTTCACGTACAGGTCGCCGGCCGTGCCGCCGTTCTCGCCGGGCGCGCCCTTGCCCTTCAGCCGGATCTTCTGCCCGTCCGCGACGCCCGCCGGGATGCGGGCCTGGATCGTCCGGGTGCCGGTCGCGCGGCCGCTGCCGTGGCAGATCGGGCACGGGTCGTCCACGACCAGGCCCCGGCCGCGGCACTCCTTGCACGGCTCCTGGAAGCCGAAGTTGCCGAGGTTGCGGGTCTCGTGCCCGGTGCCCTCGCAGTTCGGGCACACCCGCGGCACGGTGCCGGCCTTGGCGCCCGTCCCGTGGCAGCCGTTGCAGGCCGCCTCGCTGGTCAGCTTGATCGGCACGGTGACGCCGTCCATCGCGCGGCCGAACGACAGGGTCACCTCGGTCTCGACGTCCGCGCCGCGCCGCGCGCGCCGCGTCCCCGCCGTGCGGGTGCCGCCGCCGGCGCCGCCGCGCCCGCCGAACAGGCCGCCGAACAGGTCGCCGATGCGCTCCCCGGCGCCGCCCGGCTGCGTCCCGCCGCCGGTCTGGCCGAACAGGTCGCCGAGGTCGAAGCCGAACCCGCCCCCCTGCTGCCCGCGGAAACCGCCCGGCATCGAGCGCACCGCGTCGTACTCCTTGCGGCGCTTCTCGTCGGACAGGACGTCGTAGGCCTCCGAGACCTCCTTGAAGCGGTCCTCGGCCTCGGCGTCGCCCTTGTTGGCGTCCGGGTGGTACTTGCGGGCCAGCTTCCGGTAGGACTTCTTGATCTCCTCCTGCGAGGCCGTCTTCGCGACACCGAGGACCTTGTAGTAGTCCTTCTCCAGGTAGTCCTTGGTGCTCACGGCGCCCCGCCTTCTGCTATCGCCACTTGCCACATGTCTTCAGGCCCTCGCGGGGCCCGCCCTCGCGGGCGGGCCCCTGGGGATCATTCGTCCGGTTCGTCGTCCGCGTCGCCCGGCCCGCCGCCGGGCTCGCCGGCTGCGGAGTCCGGGTCGGGGTCGGCCACCGCCACGCGGGCGGGCCGCAGGACCCGCTCGCCGATCCGGTAGCCGGGCTGCAGGACGTCGGTGACGCTCGTCTCGGTCACCTCGGCCGAGAGCGAGTGCATCAGCGCCTCGTGCACGACCGGGTCGAAGGGCTCGCCCTTCTCCCCGTACCGCTCCAGGCCGAGCTTGCCGGTGACCGCCTCAAGGCTCTCCGCGACGGACTTGAACCCGCCGGTGAGCTCCTCGTGGTCCCGGGCGCGGCCGATGTCGTCCAGCACCGGGAGCAGCTCGGACAGCACCTGCCCGAGGGCCTGCTCGCGGACCGCGACCCGGTCGCGCTCGACGCGCTTGCGGTAGTTGTCGTACTCCGCCTTGAGGCGCTGGAGGTCGGCGAGCCGCTCCGCCAGCTGGGTCTTCAACGAGGAGTCCTCCTCGCCCGTGGCCTTGGCGCCGCCCCCGTCCACCGGGGCCTCCGGGGCCGGCGGGGACTCCCCCGCCTGCGCCCGGACCTCCCCCGTCTCGGGATCGATGCGCCGCTTGTCGCGGATCACCGGGCCCTCCTTCTCCTCGCCCCCGCTGGGAGAGGACGTCACGATGCATCACCCTTCGGCTTGTCCTCGTCCACGATCTCGGCGTCGACGACCTCGTCGTCCTGCGGCTCGCCGCCCGTGGCGTCGGCCGTCGGCCCGTGGTCCTCGGCGCCGGCCTGGGCGCCCTCGGGGTTCTGCGCGTACATCGCGGCGCCCATCTTCTGGCTCACCTGCGCGAGCTTCTCGGCGCTGCCCTTGATGGCGTCGACGTCGGTGCCCTCCAGGGCCTTCTTGACCTCGGCGACCGCGTCGTTCACCTCGGTCTTCAGCTCCGCGGGGACCTTCTCGTCGTTCTCCCGCAGGAACTTCTCGGTCGAGTACGCGAGGGTGTCGGCCTGGTTGCGGACCTCGGCCTCCTCCTTGCGCCGGCGGTCCTCCTCGGCGAACTGCTCGGCGTCGCGCATCATCTTCTCGATGTCGTCCTTGGGCAGCGCGCTGCCGCCCGTGATGACCATCGACTGCTCGCGGCCGGTGCCCTGGTCCTTCGCGCTGACGTTCACGATGCCGTTGGCGTCGATGTCGAAGGTGACCTCGATCTGCGGGACGCCGCGCGGCGCCGGCGGCAGACCGGTGAGCTGGAACGTGCCGAGCTTCTTGTTGTACGCGGCGATCTCGCGCTCGCCCTGGTAGACCTGGATCTCCACGGACGGCTGGTTGTCGTCGGCGGTGGTGAACGTCTCCGACCGCTTGGTCGGGATCGTGGTGTTCCGCTCGATGATCTTGGTGAAGATGCCGCCCTTGGTCTCGATGCCGAGGCTCAGCGGGGTCACGTCCAGCAGCAGGACGTCCTTGACCTCGCCCTTGAGCACGCCGGCCTGGAGGCTGGCGCCGATCGCGACGACCTCGTCGGGGTTGACGCCCTTGTTCGGGTCCTTGCCGCCGGTCAGCTCCTTGACCAGCTCGGAGACCGCGGGCATCCGGGTGGAACCGCCGACCATGACGACCTGGTCGATCTCCTTCACCGAGATGCCGGCGTCCTTCAGCACCTGCTGGAACGGCGCCTTGGTGCGCTCCAGGAGGTCGGAGGTCATCCGCTGGAACTCGGCGCGGGTGAGCTTCTCGTCCAGGTGCAGCGGGCCCTCGGCGGACGCGGTGATGTAGGGCAGGTTGATCTGCGTCTCGGACGAGCCGGACAGCTCGATCTTGGCCTTCTCCGCGGCCTCGCGGAGCCGCTGCAGCGCCATCTTGTCCTTGGACAGGTCGACGCCGTTGGCGTTCTTGAACCGCTCGACCAGCCAGTCGACGACCTTGTTGTCCCAGTCGTCGCCGCCCAGGTGGTTGTCGCCGCTGGTGGCCTTCACCTCGACCACGCCGTCGCCGACCTCCAGCAGGGACACGTCGAACGTGCCGCCGCCGAGGTCGAAGACCAGGATGGTGGCCTCGTTCTCCTTCTCCAGGTGGTAGGCCAGGGCCGCCGAGGTCGGCTCGTTGATGATGCGCAGGACGTTCAGCCCCGCGATCTGGCCGGCCTCCTTGGTGGCCTGCCGCTGGTGGTCGGAGAAGTAGGCGGGCACGGTGATGACGGCGTCGGTGACCGTCTCGCCCAGGTAGGACTCGGCGTCCCGCTTGAGCTTCTGCAGCACGAACGCGCTGATCTGCTGCGGGTTGAAGTCCTTGTCGTCGATCTTGGTCTTCCAGTCGGTGCCCATCTCGCGCTTGACCGACCGGATCGTCCGGTCCACGTTGGTCACCGCCTGGCGCTTGGCGACCTCGCCGACCAGGACCTCGCCGTTCTTGGCGAAGGCGACGACGGACGGCGTGGTCCGCGACCCCTCCGCGTTCGCGATGACGGTGGGCTCGCCGCCCTCCAGGATCGCGACGACCGAGTTGGTCGTCCCGAGGTCGATGCCGACCGCACGTGCCATGTTTCTCGTCCTCCGTCGTATCCGGTGTTATCGCAGCCCCGGTCGCCCCCGAGGCGCGGCCGGTTGAGTCTTCTGTCCGCTAGGTTGCCCGGCGTCCTCGTCCTTGTCAAATGACTTGAGTCGGCCGGACTCAACTTTGCTGACGACCTCTACAACAGGACGAGTGAGCGCCCTATTCCGGTTCCCGGCCCTGTCCGCGATATCCGGCTCGTTGTCCGGGCGGAGGGCGCATGCGCGTGAAGGGTGATCGGGGGATCGGTTGACAACGGGTGACCGAGCACTCCCCCGACGACGAGGATCACCCCATGGCCCACCACCACCCGCCGGATCCCGGGTCCCGGTCCGGTGCGGAGCCGGACGCGTCCGGCTCCGACGCCTCGGACGCCTCGGACGCGGCGGACGCGGCGGCGATCGTGCGGTCGCGGCACGAGCCCGCCGCGTTCGCGGAGATCTTCCACCGCCACTTCTCCGCGATCCACGGGTACGCGGCGCGGCGCCTCGGCGCCGACGCGGCGGACGACATCGCCGCCGAGACCTTCCTCGCCGCGTTCAACAAGCGCGGCCGGTTCGATCCCGACCGCGGCACGGTCCGCCCGTGGCTGTACGGCATCGCGACCCGGCTGATCGGGCTGCACCGGCGGACGGAGGGCCGCCGCTTCCGGGCGCTGGCGCGCACGCCCGCCGAGCACGTCCAGCACGGCCACGAGGACCGGGTCACGGCGCGCGTCACGGCGGGCGGCGCGGGCGCGGACCTCGCCGACGCGCTGGCCCGGCTGCCGCGGGGGGATCGGGACGTCCTGCTGCTGGTGGCGCTGGCCGACCTGACCTACGAGGAGGTCGGGCAGGCGCTCGGCCTCAAGACGGGCACCGTCGCGTCCCGCCTGCACCGCGCCCGGCGCCGCCTGAGGGAGTCGCTCGGTGGAACCAATCCCGCGCTGATCGTTGAGGAGACGCCCGCGTGAACGAGATCGACATGAACGAGACGGCCCGGGTCCGCCGGCTGCTGGGCGAGCCGCCGCCCCCGTCGGCGGAGGCGTCGGCGCGGGCGCTGGCCAGGCTGGAGAGGGCGATGGCGCCGGGCGGCGCGCGCGTCCGGCCGTCCAGGTCGGGACGGCGGCGCTTCGGCCGGCCGGTCCAGTTGGGCGCGGGGCTCGTCGCGGCCGGAGCGGCGGCGGCCGTCGCCATCGTGGCCACCGGCCAGGGTTCGCCGGGTTCGCCGCCGGACGCGCCGCCCGCCGCCGTCGACCTGGGCAGGCAGGCGGTGCTCGTGGCGGCGGACAAGGCCGCCGAGCAGCCGACGGGCAACTACTGGTCCGCGGAGAGGATCAGCGGTCAGGCCTACGTGGTGCGGGCGCGGACCGGAACGTACGCGATCTTCGGTGCGCACGACGAGACGTTCGACTGGGCCGGGGCGAGGAAGGGCATGGGGGAGGCGTACTACGCCCGTGACCTGCCGGCCCGTCCGCAGACCCCGGAGGACGAGGCGCTGTGGCGCAAGGCCGGGTCGCCGTCGGCCATCCGCGTCTGGTCCAACGACCACTACTCCACCTACACCACCAAGGCGACCCGGTGGCGGTCGGAAGGGCCCGAGGTGGGCCTCGACCGGGAGGGAGGCGGGACGTTCATGAAAAAGTCGGTCGAGGAGCTGCGGAACCTGCCGACCGACCCGGCCAAGCTCGCCGAGATGTTCCTGGGTGACGACCTGATGCAGAAGGGGGCGGGCCTGGACCCGAAGCGGGCGAAGGCGGAGCAGTCGCGGCTGCGGCCCGGGCAGGCCGCCACCCTCAAGATCATGCGGGTGGCGGGGCTCCTCGGCACGCCGATGCCGCCGAAGGTGCGGTCGGGCCTGATGAAGGCGCTGGCCGCGCAGCCGGGCGTCCACGCGATCGGCCGCGTCACCGACCCGCTGGGCCGCCGCGGCGTCGCGCTGGCCTCCGGGGACCGCGCCGTCACGGTCACGGGGGAGTACGGCACGCCGGAGGCCGAGCAGGGCACCTACCGCGCCCGCCAGACGATCGTCTTCGACGAGCGGACCGGCGCGCTGCTCTCCCGGCAGTACGTGCTGACCCGGCCGGGCGGTCCGTACGCGCGGATGAAGCCGGGCTTCGTCATCGAGTACCAGGCCGTTCGCGGGGCGGGGTGGACCGACGCCAAGCCGAAGCCGCCCGCGGAGCTGCCCTTCTGACCCGGTCATGACCGGCTTGCGCGCAGGCCCCCCGCCCGCTACCGGGCGGGGGGCCTGCGGGCTTCCAGGCCGTCGAGGACGCAGGCGAGCCCGAACGCGAAGCGGCCCTCCAGGACGTCGCCGGTCTCCTTCATCCAGATCTCGCGGATGTGGGACGCGAGGCCGGGCCGCTCCTCGTCCAGCCGGCCCAGGTAGGAGCCGAGGTTCTCGACCCATTCGGCGGCGGACGTGCCGGGCTGGGCGCGCTGCCAGCTCGCCTCGCTGCCGGCCGCGCCGATGACGTAGTCGACCACCGCCGACCAGGCGTACTCGAGGTCGAATCCGGTGAACCCGGCGGACCCGAACGCGGCGAGGACCTCGTCCAGGACGCGGGTCGCGTTCGGGCCGATCATCGGGCGGCCGCCGAACAGCGTCACCGTCCACGGATGCCGCTTGATCATCGTGCGGAGGCTGCGCGCGTAGCCGGTCGCGGCGGACCGCCAGCCTTCCCCGGACGGGACCGCCACCTCGGCCATGACCCGGTCGAGGGCGAGCTCCAGCAGCTCGTCCTTGTTCGCCACGTGCCAGTACACCGACGTCGCGCCCGAGTTCAGGCGGGTGCCGAGGCGGCGCATGCTGAGCCCGTCCAGCCCCTCGGCGTCGAGCAGGTCGAGCGCGGCGTCGACGATCTGCGGCCGGCTGAGGGCGGGCTGGGCGCGCCGCGCTCGCTCCGGCCGCACCCAGACGGACGGCGCCCTGTTCTCCTCGGCCATCGGCATGCCCCTCCCGCTCTCGTACAGGGTACCGGGACTTGAACACCGTGCGAGAACAGTCGTACAGTGTGCGAGTTCACTCGAACACCGTACGAGAAAGTGGGAGTGGTCATGGACGAATCCCCCGCCCCGCATCCGCGGCGCTGGCAGATCCTCGGCGTGCTGTGCCTCAGCCTGTTCGTCGTCGTGGTCGACAACACGATCCTCAACGTGGCGATCCCGTCCCTGCTCCGGGACCTCGACGCCACCACGTCCGACGTCCAGTGGGTGATCGACGCCTACTCGCTGGTGTTCGCCGGCCTGCTGATCACGGCGGGCAGCCTCGGCGACCGGCACGGGCGCCGCCGCGCGATGCTGGTCGGCTTCGCGCTGTTCGGCGCCGGATCCCTGCTCGCCGCCTTCGCGCAGAGCCCCGCCCAGCTCGTCGCGATGCGTGCGCTGATGGGCGTCGGAGGCGCGTTCCTCATGCCCGGGACGTTGTCGATCATGGCGCAGGTGTTCGGTCCGGACGAGCGGGGCAAGGCGTTCGCCATCTGGGGCGCGACGTCCATGGTCGGGCTCGCCGCCGGGCCGACGCTCGGCGGGTTCCTGCTGGAGCACTTCTGGTGGGGCTCGGTCTTCCTCGTGAACGTTCCCGTCGCCGTGGCCGCCGTCGCCGGGCTGCTGATCCTCGTCCCCGAGTCGCGCGGGCCGCGCGGGCCGCGCCGCCGGCCGGACGTGCCCGGCGCCGTGCTGTCCACGGCGGGCATGTCGGCGCTGGTCTGGGCGGTCATCTCCGGCCCCGCGCACGGCTGGACCGGCGCCCGCACGCTCGGCGGGCTGGCCGCCGGCATCGCCGCGCTCGCCCTGTTCGCCGCGTGGCAGCACCGCAACCCCGAGCCGATGCTCGACCTGCGCCTGCTGCGCGACCGCGACTTCTCCGGGGCCGCCGCCATGATCGCGCTGTTCGGGTTCGCGCTGGCCGGGATGCTGTTCGCCCTGACCCAGCTGCTCCAGTTCGTGCACGGCTACGGGCCGCTCAAGGCCGGGCTCGCGCTGCTGCCGGTCGCCGTCTCCGCCGGCCTCGGCAACGGCCTCGGCGCGTCGCTGGAGTCGCGGTTCGGCGCCCGTCCCGCCCTCGTCACCGGGTTCTGCGTCGCCGCGGCCGGGTTCCTGGTCCTCGGGCTGACCGGACCGGACGACGGCTACGGCGCGCTCGGCCTCGGGCTCGCCATCCTCGGCTTCGGCGCCGGGCTCGGCACGCCGCCCGCCTACAGCACGCTCATGGCCGCCGTCCCGCCCGCGGAGGCCGGGGTCGGCTCGGCGGTGAACGACGCCGGTCAGGAGCTCGGCAGCGCGCTCGGCGTCGCCGTCCTCGGCAGCGTCGTCTCCGCCGCCTACGCCCGCGGCCTGCCGGGCACCGCGCCCGCGGCCGCGCGCCACTCGCTCGGCGAGGCCCTGGCGATCGGCGACCCCGGCCTCGCCCGCGCCGCACGCGACGCCTTCGCCCACGCGGTGTCGGCCGCCTCGTTCGCCGCGTGCGGCGCGATGCTGGCCGCCGCCCTGTTCGCCGCGTTCGTCGTGCGCGCCCGCCGTCCCGCGGCCGCGGACGCGCCGGAGGCCGTCAGGACGTGAGGTCGGACGGGGCGGTCCCCGTGCCGGTGAGCGGCAGGCCGAGAGCGACCCGCTCGGCCAGCCAGGCGCTCGGACGGTAGCGCGGGTCGCCGGTCGACACGTGCATCTGGTTCAGCACGCCGAGCACGCGCTCGGCGCCCACGTGGTCGCCCCACTCCAGCGGTCCGCGAGGGTAGCCGAGCCCGAGCCGGACGGCGGTGTCGATGTCGTCGGGACCGGCCAGCCGCTGCTCGGCGATGCCGCAGCCCACGTTGACGATCGACGCCAGCAGCCGCGGCGCGACGGCGACGGGCGCGTCCCGCACGACGGTCACCGGCCGTCCCGTGGCGAGCAGGGCGGCGAGCGCCGCGCGGCCCGCCTCCGGGTCGAGCGCGGGCTGCACGGTGAGGGTGATCCGGCCGAAGAACCCGAAGAACCCGTCGATCCCCAGGGTCCGCTCCCCGGGGAGGCCCCCCGCGACCTGGTCGGCGACGCTCATGTCCGTCGCGGCGTCGACCAGCAGGACGGCCTCCCCGGACGGCTCGTCACCCCCCTCGACCTCCACCCCGGCCTCGGACAGCAGCAGCCCCAGCGTCTCGCGGTGCTGCGGCTCCTGGAACCAGACGGGCCGGAAGTCGGTGGCCGGGGCGCCCGCCTCGGCGGGCTCCTGCCTCACCCCGTCCACGTACCTGTAGAAGCCCTCGCCGGTCTTGCGTCCGAGGAGCCCGGCCTCGAGGCGCGCCCTGCCGATCCTGGACGGACGGAACCGCGGCTCGGTGTAGAAACCCGTCCAGATGGACTCCATCACCGGGTGCGACACGTCCATCCCGGTCAGGTCGAGCAGCTCGCAGGGCCCCATCTTCAGGCCGAGGACGTCCCGCGCGATGCGGTCGATGTCCGCCGGCTCGGCGGCGCCCTCGGAGAGGATCTGCAACGCCTCCGTCACCAGGCCGCGCCCTGCGTGGTTGACGAGGAAGCCGGGCGCGTCGGGCGCGAGCACGGGGGTGTGGCCGAGACGCCTCACCAGGTCGGCGAGCGCGTCGGGAATCCACTCGGCCGTGCGCGTCCCCGGAATCACCTCGACGAGCTTCATCAGCGGCACCGGATTGAAGAAGTGCAGCCCCGCGAGCCTGGACGGGTCGTCCAGCGCCGCGGCGATCGCCGTCACCGGCAGCGAACTGGTGTTGGTCGCGAGGATGGTGTGCGCCGGGCAGACCTTCTCCAGGGACCTGAACAGTTCCCGCTTGGTCTCCATGTCCTCCCGGACGGCCTCCACGACGAGGTCGCAGTCCTGGAGCGGGGTGAGCGGCTCGCCGACCGGCCGCAGCCGCCCCTTCGCCGCCTCCGCGTCCGCGGCCGTCATGCGTCCCTTCGCCGCGAGCCTGTCGAACATGGCCCCGACGTACTCGGCCGCCTCCATCACGGCCTGCGTCCGGATGTCGGCCAGCTCCACCGTCAGCCCGCCCGCCGCGGCGAGCTGCGCGATCCCGCGCCCCATCGCCCCGGCCCCGATCACCCGGATCGTCGTCGCCCTGCCCGCCCACCGCTCCACGTCGCCTCCCGCGCTCGCCCAGCCCTCTGGCCCACGTCCCGGTTCGCCACCGCCATGGGTACCCAGCATTCAACCCTCCCCTGGGCGGAAGTACGGACGCCGCCCTCCCGGGCGAGGAGCCGTACTCTGCGAAGTGCCCCGCGCCCCCGTCCCGAGGAGCCCACCATGCGCGACGCGGTGATCTGCGAACCGCTGCGTACCCCCGTCGGCCGGTTCGGCGGGGCGCTCAGGACCGTCCCGCCCGCCGAGCTCGCCGCCGCCGTCGTCCGCGCCCTGGTCGAGCGGACCGGCCTGCCCGGGGACGCGGTCGACGAGGTGATCCTCGGGCACTGCTACCCCACCTCCGACGCCCCCGCCATCGGGCGCGTCGCCGCGCTGGACGCCGGGCTCCCCGTCACGGTCGGCGGCACCCAGCTCGACCGGCGGTGCGGGTCCGGGCTCCAGGCCGTCCTGAACGCCGCCATGCAGGTCCAGACCGGCGCCGGCGACGTCATCATCGCGGGCGGCGCGGAGAGCATGAGCGGCGCGCCCTTCTACACGACCGCGGCGCGCTGGGGCGTGCGCGGGCCGTCCCTCGAACTGCACGACGCGCTCGCGCGGGGCCGCCTCACCGCCGGCGGCGTCCACCACCCCGTCCCGGGCGGGATGCTGGAGACCGCCGAGAACCTGCGCCGCGAGTACGGCATCGGACGCCGGGAGCAGGACGAGCTGGCCGTCCGGTCGCACGAGCGCGCCGTCGCCGCCCAGCGGTCGGGGGTGTTCGCCGAGGAGATCGTTCCGGTGACCGTCCGGTCGCGGAAGGGCGACACGGTCGTCGGCACCGACGAGCACCCGCGTCCCGGCACCACCGTCGAGGGCCTGGCGAGTCTGCGCCCCGTCCTCGGCCGGAAGGACCCCGAGGCCACCGTGACCGCGGGCAATGCCAGCGGCCAGAACGACGGGGCCGCCGCCTGCGTGGTCACCACCCCCGAACGCGCCGCCGAGCTGGGCCTGCGGCCCCTCGTCCGGCTCGTGTCCTGGGGCCGCGCCGGGGTGCCGCCGGAGACGATGGGCATCGGGCCCGTCCCCGCCACCGCCAGGGCCCTGGACGCCGCCGGCCTCACCCTCGCCGACATGGACCTCATCGAGCTGAACGAGGCGTTCGCCGCGCAGGTCCTCGCCGTCACCCGCGAATGGGGCCTGAAGGACGCCGACTGGGACCGCGTCAACGTGCACGGCTCCGGCATCTCCCTCGGCCACCCCGTCGGCGCCACCGGCGCCCGCATCCTCGCCACCCTCGCCCGTGAGATGGACCGCCGCGAGGCCCGCTACGGCCTGGAGACCATGTGCATCGGCGGCGGCCAGGGCCTCGCCGCGATCTTCGAGCGGGTCCGGCCGAACACCGCGGGGGCCGGAAGCGTCTGAGGGGGTATGAGCCCGAGGTGCGAACGGTGTGAGGGTCCGCTGGTCCCGGTGGAGTACGGCATGCCCGTCGGCGACGAGCCGTACCGGCGGCACGAACGCCGTGAGATCTACTTCACCGGCGGCTGCATGGGCGGACCCGAGCCGTGGTGGTGCTGGTCGTGCGAGCGGTTCGCCGACCCCGAGCCGCGTCCCCCGCGTTCGATGACCCTGGAGGGCTACCAGCTGTCCGTGCTCGACGACATGCGCGGCGTCGCCCCGGAGTCCCTCCCGGAACTGCCCGCGCCCTACGACGACCCGCCGGCCGGCCTGGTGGAGGAGGCCGGCCGGTGGCGCGTCATGCAGTCACCGAAGATCGTGGACCTGGCGGCGATCCTGGGCGGGCCGGTCAGCGGCGGCCCCTCCCGGCACCGGTTCGCCCTTCCGCTCTGGCCCGGCTTCTGGCTGGAGCACACCAGCCTGGACACCGAGGCCGGCGAGTACGTCCTCGACCGGAGGTTCGTGCGCAGGTCGGGCGAGCCGATGCGGTCGGCGGACGACCTGCGCCCCTGGTCGGTCCTGCGGCCGGAGGCCGAGGCGTTCTTCGGCTGGGAGCCCACGCGGAGTCCTAACGCGTACTACCACGTCGTGCCGTTCCGGCTTGGAGGGCGCCCGATGGAGGCGTGCTTCGTCCACGACCTCCTCCTGCAGGTCTCGGAGCGCTCGGAGGGTTAGCTCCGTTCCGCCGTCCAGGACGGGTCCCGGCCGGTCATGGCGATGAGGCGGTCGAGAGCGGGCGCGTCCGCACCCACGTCGACGGCGGGGCCGAAAAGGCCCGGGACGCCCCGGCCGCCGCTCTGCTCGACCGACGGGGCGACGAAGGCGAGGCACGCCTCGATCTCGTCCGCACCGGCGTCGTAGGACCGGCCGACGGCGCGGGAGATGTCCCAGCCGTGCACGACCAGCTCGTTCATCGCGACGTGGCCCGCCTGGTCGCCGGGCAGTTCGATGCCGCCGGCCCAGGTCATGCCCTGCCACGCCTCCGGGGAGCGCCAGGCCGCCGCCATCGCGTCGAGCCGCTCGGGGATGCGGGACCGCCAGTCCGGGGCGAGCGGGGCGGCGTCGGCGGACGGCGGCTGCGAGGGGCCGTCCGGGAAGTCCTTCGCCGCCGCCCAGGTGAAGGCCAGGGCCAGGCCGTTCACGTGGTCGATGAGGGCGCCGAGCGGCATGTCGCCGGAGGGCGTCGGCGCGGTCAGCTGGGAGTCGCGCACGTCCGCGAGCAGGCCGGCCATCCGCCGGGCGGCGGGGCCGAGGTCGGGCATCGAGGCCATCTGGGGATCCTTCCGTTCGTATACCGCTGGACGGGACGCCGGTGGACGCGTCCCGCCCAGTGGTATGGACTCGGGAACCGCCGGATACTCATCGCTGCGCGGGTAAGACCGGAGATCGAGGGCCTCGGCGGGCCGGAAATCGGCGCGGACTGTTCTGACCAGGGGATGTGACTCGTAAGCTACTACCGAGTAGTATTCGGGCCCCGGATGGAGAGCAGTCCGACGCGAGCCCTACGCTGGCTGCCATCGCCCGTACCCCAGGAGGACGGAACAGTGTTCTGGATCACATTGGTCATCGGGCTCGCCGGAACGGCGGTCGCGCTGGGGCTCGCCGGGAGGCGAGTGCTGTTCCTCTACGCGATCGCCAGGAGCGGGCAGCCCGACCCCGAGCGGACGCTGCAGGTCAAGCGTGAGCCCGCCAAGGCCGTCGAAGGCCAGGCCGTCGAGGTCCTCGGCCAGCGCAAGCTGCTGAAGTGGACCGTCGCCGGCGTCTCGCACGCCGCGGTCATGTGGGCGTTCATCCTGCTGGCCACCGTCTACCTGGAGGCGGCCGTCGCGCTGCTGTTCGGGCTGGACGCCAAGATCCCCGGCGTGCAGACCTGGCCGCCGATCGGCTTCGTCCAGGACACGATCGCCCTCGCCTGCACCGCCGGCCTGGTCGTCTTCACCGCGATCCGGATCAGGAACTCGCCGAAGCGGCTGGACCGCAAGTCCCGGTTCAAGGGCTCGCACCTGTCCGGCGCCTGGATCACGCTGTTCATGATCTTCAACGTGATCTGGACGATGTTCTTCTTCCGCGGCGTGGAGTGGGCCAGCGGCAACCTCCCCTACGGCAAGGGCGCCTACTTCTCCACCCTGGTCGGCCACCTGTTCGACGGGCTGAGCGGCCACACGCTGGAGGTCCTGGAGTCGGTCGGCCTGCTGGTGCACATCGCCGTCGCGCTGGTCTTCCTGGTCTTCGTCGTCCACTCCAAGCACCTGCACATCTTCCTGGCCCCCCTGAACGTCATGTTCAAGCGCCGCCCCGACGGCCTCGGCGCCGCGCAGCCGATGATGTCGGGCGGCAAGCCGCTCGACTTCGAGGAGGCCGACCCCGACGAGGACGTCTTCGGCCGCGGCAAGATCGAGGACTTCACCTGGAAGGGCTTCCTCGACATGGCGACCTGCACCGAGTGCGGTCGCTGCCAGTCGCAGTGCCCCGCCTGGAACACCGGCAAGCCGCTGTCGCCGAAGATGCTCGTCCTGGAGCTGCGCGACCACGCCCTGGCCAAGGCGCCCTACTTCACCGCGTCGGAAGAGGCCCGAAACGGGTTCACCGACGAGCAGAAGCTCGCCATGGAGGTGGACAAGGCCCTCGTCGGCGACGACGGCGTCATCCACCCCGACGTCCTGTGGTCCTGCACCAACTGCGGCGCGTGCGTCGAGCAGTGCCCGGTCGACATCGAGCACATCGACCACATCCTGGACATGCGCCGCTTCCAGGTCATGATCGAGTCCTCGTTCCCCTCCGAGGCCGGCGTCATGCTGAAGAACCTGGAGAACAAGGGCAACCCGTGGGGCATGTCCGAGATGAAGCGCCTCGAATGGATCGAGGAGCTCGACTTCGAGGTCGACGTCGTCGACGACAAGGTCTCCGAGGACACCGAGTACCTGTTCTGGGTCGGCTGCGCCGGCGCCCTGGAGGACCGTGCCAAGAAGACCACCAAGGCCGTCGCCGAGCTGCTGCACATCGCGGGCGTCAAGTTCGCCGTCCTCGGCCCCATGGAGGCGTGCACCGGTGACCCGGCCCGCCGCCTCGGCATGGAGTTCGTCTTCCAGATGCTCGGCCAGCAGAACGTCGAGACGCTGAACGACGCGGGCGTCAAGAAGATCGTCGCGACCTGCCCGCACTGCTTCAACACCCTGGCCAACGAGTACCCGCAGATCGGCGGGAACTACGAGGTCGTCCACCACACCCAGCTGCTGGCGCATCTGGTCGAGGAGGGCAGGCTCACCCCGGTCACGCCGATCGAGGAGAAGATCACCTACCACGACCCCTGCTTCCTCGGCCGCCACAACAAGGTCTACAAGCAGCCGCGCGACATCATGGCGACCGTCCCCGGCGTCAGGACGCAGGAGATGCACCGGCACAAGGACCGCGGCTTCTGCTGCGGCGCCGGCGGCGCCCGGATGTGGATGGAGGAGCGCATCGGCAAGCGGATCAACACCGAGCGCGTGGACGAGGCGCTGGAGACCGACCCCGACACCGTCTCCACCGCCTGCCCGTTCTGCCTGGTCATGCTGGGCGACGCCATCAACGAGAAGAAGAACGCGGGCGACGCCAAGGAGTCGCTGGAGGTCGTCGACGTCTCCCAGCTCCTGATCCGCTCCATCAAGGGCGAGGGCACCGCCCCCGAGAAGGAGGCGGTCGCCGCCGAATAGGGCGCCCGCTCGACGGCCCCGCTCCCGCTCCGGCGGGGGCGGGGCCGGTTCGCGCTCCGGGCGCGGTTGAGGGCGCGGCTCGCTGGTAAGACCTGGGGATGGCCGTGCTCGTGTCCCTCCTCGCGTTCCTGATGACGCTCGCGGGCGGCCTCACCGCGATGCGCGTCCGCGACCACCGGCACCTCGTCCTCGGGCTCGCCGGCGGGCTCATGCTCGGCGTCGTCGCGTTCGACCTGATCCCCGAGTCGCTGGAGCTGACGCGGCACCGCCCGTTCGGCGTCCCCGTCCCCATGATCGGCTTCGCGGCGGGGTTCGTGCTCCTGCACGTCGTCGAGCAGGCGGTGGCGATCCACCGCGCCCACGAGGAGGAGTACGCCCCGCACGAGCACGTCCGCGGCTCCGGCTCCGGCGGGCTGCTCGCCGCGCTCGCCCTCGTCCTGCACAGCCTCGTGGACGGCCTCAGCATCGGCTTCGGCTTCCAGAGCGGCACCGAGACCGGCGTCTTCGTGGCGCTCGCCGTCGTCACCCACGACTTCGCGGACGGGTTCAACACCTTCACCGCCGCCTCGCTGTACCGCGGCGACCGGCGCCCCGCCGTCCTGCTGCTGCTCGCCGACGCGGCCGCCCCCGTCGCCGGGGCCGCCATCGGCATGCTGGCGACCGTCCCGGACGCCGTCCTCGGCCCCTACCTCGGCGTCTTCGCCGGCGTCCTGCTGTACCTGGCCGCCGCCGAGATCCTGCCCGAGGCGCACAGCGTCCACCCGCGGATCATGACCCTGGCGGCCACCGGGCTCGGGCTCCTCGCCGTGCTGCTCAGCGTCGGGCTCGCGAGCTGACGCAGGGCCGCCCGGAAACCCGGACGGCCCTCTTCGGGAACGTTCCCGGCGTCAGCCCGTCAGCGACGTGGCGTAGCTCTGGTTCGACTTCAGCCACGCGTCGACCGCCTGGTCGGGCTTGCCCTTGTACTGGTTCTCCATCAGGTCCTCAAGGGAGCCGAGCTGCTTGTCGTCCATCCTGAACTTCTTCAGCCAGCCGGTGACCTCCGGCTGGTCCTTGCCGAAGTCCTTGCGGGCGATGGTGTTGATGCCGTCCGGCTTGCCCATCGCGCCCTTCGGGTCCTGCAGGTCGCGGATGGGGTACTTCGTGTAGGCCCAGTGCGGGCGCCACAGCGTGACGACGATGTCCTTCTTGGCGTCGATGGACTTCTTCAGCTCGGTCAGCATCGCCGCCGTCGAGGACGTCGTCACCTTGTACTCGTCCTTCAGGCCGTAGGCGGGGAGCATCTCCTCCTGCGACACCCGGTACAGCCCGGAGCTCTTCTCAATCCCGACGATCTTGCCGCCGTACTGGCCGCCCTTGCCCTTGAGGTCGTCGAGCGTCTTCAGCGGGGAGTAGTTCGGAACCGCGATCGTCAGCGGCGCCGAGTCGTACCAGACGCCGACCTTCTCCAGCTTGTCGCCGTACTGCTTCCAGTAGTCCTCGTGCGTGCCCGGCAGCCAGGAGTCCACGAACAGGTCGACGTCGCCCTTCGACATGCCCGCGTAGAGCGGACCCGTGTCGAGGTTCTTGACCTCCACCTTGTAGCCCTTGTCGGTCAGGAGCCGCTTCCACAGGGCCGTGGCGGCCTCACCCTCGGCCCAGCCCGAGACCACGCCGATGGTGATCTCCTTGTCGTTCCCACCCCCGCCGGAGTCGGAGTCGCCGCACGCCGCGGCGCTCAGCCCGAGCGTCAGCGTCAGCGCGGCGACCGTCAGGCCCTTGAACTTGGAGCGCATGCGCGTCCTTTCGTTGGCTTGCATAGTGAAGGGGGAGCGGGAGGTCAGTTGGACGTGCCCGCGGCGGACGCGACGGCGACCGGGACGGGCGCGGCGGCGCGGCGGCGCGCGAACAGCGCGCGCAGCATGCTCGGGCCCTCGCCCAGGGCGCCGGTCAGGCGGTCCAGGTAGATGGCGAGGACCACGACGGCGATGCCGCCCTCGAAGCCCTTCGCGACGTCCACCCGGTTGATGCCCTCCAGCACCTCGCCGCCGAGGCCGCCCGCCCCCACCATCCCGGCGATGACGACCATGGACAGCGACAGCATGATCAGCTGGTTGACCCCGGCCATGATCGACGGCATCGCGAGCGGGATCTGGATCCGGGTCAGGATCCGGCCCGGCGGCGTTCCGAACGCCTCGCCCGCCTCGACCATCTCCGGGTCCACGCCGCGGATGCCGAGCTCGGTCAGCCGCACCCCCGGCGGCATCGCGAAGATCACCGTCGCCACCACGCCGGGCACCGAGCCGATGCTGAAGAAGAAGATCGCCGGGATGAGGTACACGAACGCCGGCATCGTCTGCATGAAGTCCAGGACCGGCCGGACGATCCGGCTCACCACGTCGCTGCGCGCCGCCGCGATGCCGATCGGGATCGCCACCACGGTCGACACCACCGCCGACACCAGCACCAGGGCCAGCGAGTCCATCGCCGGCTCCCACAGCTCCATGCTGTCGACCAGCGCGAACCCGAGGATCGTGAACAGGCCGAGCCTCCAGCCGCTCAGCACCAGCGCGATCACGGCCAGCACCAGCGTCAGCGCCAGCGGCGGCAGGAACGTCAGAACGCTCGTCAGCCCGTCCACCGACGCCTCGATCGCCGAGCCGATCCCGTCGAACAGCCACGACAGGTTGTCGGTGCACCAGGTCACCAGGCCGTCGAACCACTCGCCGACGGGAACCCGGGGCAGCTTCATCGCCGCGTCACTCATCGCCGCCGCCCTCCTTCGCCAGCGCCAGTTCCGGCTCGTCCTCCCCGACCATCTCCTCCACGTGGGAGTTGATCGCGCCGAGCGCCGCCAGCAGCGTCACCCGGGGGATCACGCCGAGCAGCGTCCCCTCCTCGTCCGCCACCGGCACCGGCAGATCGCTCTCGGCGACCCGCACGAACAGGTCCGCGACCGGGGTGTCCGGCGCCACCGGCTCCGGGTCCTCGGGGTCGATCAGGCCGTCCAGCGTCTGGACGTTCTCCTGCACCGCGTCCGCGATCACGGTCGCCCGGACCCGTCCGACGAGCTTGCGGTCCCGCCCGACCACGAACGCCGCCGACGTCTGCTGCTCGCGCATCGTCCGCAGGGCGGTCCGGGGCCCGGTCGACGCCAGCACCGTGACCAGCGGCTTCTCCATCACCGAGGCCGCCGTCAGCACTCTGGTACGGTCCACATCCGCGACGAACTGGGCGACATAGTCGTTGGCGGGATCGGTGAGGATCTCCTCGGCCGTCCCGATCTGCACGATCCGGCCCTCCCGCATCACCGCGATGCGGTCGCCGATGCGCATGGCCTCGTTCAGGTCGTGCGTGATGAAGACGATCGTCTTGCCGAACCGGCTCTGCAGGTCCAGGAGCAGGTCCTGGACCTCCCGGCGGATCAGCGGGTCCAGAGCGCTGAACGCCTCGTCCATCAGGATGATGTCGGTACCCGAAGCGAGCGCGCGGGCGAGCCCCACCCGCTGCTTCATTCCACCCGACAACTCGCCGGGGGCCTTGTTCTCCCAGCCTTCGAGACCCACCAGAGCCAGGAACTCCCGGGCGGTCTTCTCTCGTTCCTCCCTGGGAACACCACGGACCTCGAGCCCGTAGGCGGCATTGGCCAGAACCGTCCGATGGGGGAACAGCGCGAAGTGCTGGAAGACCATGCTGACCTTGTTCTGCCGAAGCGCACGCAGCGCCTTCGGCGGCAGCTTGGCGATGTCCTGGCCGTCGATCTCGACACTTCCGGACGTGACGCCGAGCAACCCGTTCAGCATCCGGATCAGGGTCGACTTCCCCGACCCCGACAGGCCCATGACCACGAAGATCTCGCCCTGCCGGACCTCGAACGTGGCGTCCACCACCGCGGGGGTGACCCCGAGGTCGCGAACCGCCGACAGATCAGCGCCCGCCGTGAGTTTTCGCTGCGCCTCCGCCGCCCTGCGGCCGAAGAGTTTGGAAACGCTTTCCGCGCGGAGTACTGACACGATCTCCTTCCGGGTTTCCACGTCGATGCGCGGAAACGGGTCGCCTCGTCCGTCCAGGCGCCCGGGCCTCACGTAAAGAGGCTGTCAACCAGACGCCATGCCTGTGCGTCGCCCGAAACTACCCGGCCGGAGAACATGTTTCATCTTTTGGTGATTTCCGTCACATTCGGGTAACGGACTGACTACACTTTCGTCCGGTGAAAGTTCTGGTACGACCGCGACGGCGTCGGCCCCCGCTGATCCTGGTACCGCGACCCGTACTTCGCCGACCCGTAGGGGTACTCCGCCGGCGAGCTCGTCCGGAACAGGCACATCTGCCCGATCTTCATCCCCGGCCACAACTTGATCGGCAGCGTCGCCACGTTCGACAGCTCCAGCGTCACGTGCCCGTTGAACCCCGGATCGATCCACCCCGCCGTCGAGTGCGTGAGCAGCCCCAGCCGCCCCAGCGAGCTCTTGCCCTCCAGCCGCGCCGCGAGATCCTCGGGCAGCCCGAACACCTCGTACGTCGAGGCCAGCACGAACTCCCCCGGATGCAGCACGAACGCCTCGTCGGCCTCCACCTCCACCAGCCGCGTCAGATCCGGCTGCTCCACAGCGGGATCGATGTGCGGATACCGGTGGTTCTCGAACACCCGGAAGTACCGGTCCAGCCGCACGTCCACACTGGACGGCTGAACCATGACCGACTCGAACGGGTCGATCTTCACTCGCCCAGACTCAAGCTCGGCCCTGATGTCGCGATCGGAGAGAAGCACCCCAGAAAGCTATCCCACGCCACGCCCCCACCGACGATCCGGTACAGTAACCAAGGCGCGGGCGCCTCCAGGCCGCCCCACGCGGGTGTAGTTCAATGGTAGAACTTCAGCTTCCCAAGCTGACAGCGCGGGTTCGATTCCCGTCACCCGCTCCACACAGATGGCCCAGGTCAGGGAGTGCTACCCCACCTGGGCCTTGATCATTTCAGAGCCGCCTACAGGTCCTCGTGCCATTAGCGTGCAATTAGGCCCCCGGCACCAGAGGCTGTCTACGCCACCGTCTCACCCCTCAGCCTCCTTCCCGACTCTGAGCAAGGGCGAAGCTTGAGACTTGCGCCGGAGCAGCTGCTAGGGCGAAGGCCTGGGGAGATGTGCCGAAGGTACTCTGGGCGAGTACCCGCACCGACCTCGACCGGAGGCATCAGGACCCATGCCCGCGATGACTCTCCCCCTGCCGTCCGGTGACACCTGGACCCGGGCGGACTACGAGGCGCTGCCCGAAGACCTTCCAGTACGCGTGAGCCTCATCCACGGAGAACTTGTCGTGAGCCCACGGCCCCGCCCGATCCACCAGCGAATCGCGCGGCGCCTGGCGACCCGCATCGAAGACGCTGCTCCCGACGCCTGGCAGGTGGACACGGATGTGGACGTGCTGCTGGACGACGACGAGGTGGAACCGGTCGAGATCGCCCCCGACATCGTCGTGTACTCCACCGAGCACGACCCCTATGACCGTCCTATCCGTGCCGAGTCGGTCACCCTCGTCGCCGAGGTCGTGTCCCCGTCGACCAAGCGTAAGGACCGGCGGATGCAGCCGGCCCTGTACGCGGGAGCCGGCATCAGGCACTACTGGCGCGTGGAGACCGACCAGACCGCACCGGCGTTCGCGGTCTACACCTATGAGCTGGACGACGCCAGCGGCGCATATGTCGCCACCGGCGTGCATCACGACCGGATCACTGCGACCCAGCCCTTCGCCCTCGACATTGACCTCAAGTCCGTTCGTGAACGCTGACATCGTGTAGCGCGTTGCAGTCCGCCGGGACAGCCGTCTGGGCGAGCGGCGATCGCCGCCGCGCGGCTTCCAACGCGCGGGCCGTGACCGGTTCAGCGCTCCGGGTCTGCTCGCCCTCGGATCAGTCGAGTGCCCTCGTTGCGATCAGCACGAGGGCGCGCAGATCAGCGGCTAGGGTGGCGGGCCATTAACCAGGGTGATCGAGGGGCACTCACGGTTACTTGCGGAAGGGCCCTATGCCAGGTCAGCGGGCCTAGCAGGCAGGTTCGGGACTTTTCCCAAGCTGACAGGGCGGGTTCGATTCCCGTCACCCGCTCACATGCAAAGGCCCAGGCCAGGGAGTAAGTGCTCGCCTGGGTCTTGATCGTTTCACGGCCGTCCGCAGGCCCTCGTGCCATTAGCGTGCCGTTAGGCCCCCGGCACCAGGGCGCCGGCTGATCCGTCGTCATCCTCGTCATCGTCCTGGGTCTGCTCCGCCTGGACGAGCGCGTCGAAGCCGTCTGCGATGGCCCGATCAGCCTTGGCGGATCGGTGCTGATACCAGAGCGGCCCGCTCGCTGTCGTGCCCCATGCGCACCATCAGTTTGCGCAGTGAGACGCCCATGTCAGCCGCCAACGTGTTGCCGGAATGCCGAAGGTCGTGGAAGTGCAGGTTCGGCACCCCCAACGAGCTGACGACGTGGCTCCACCGGGTCAGCTGTTGAAGCCGCTACGCCTCAGCGGCCCGCCCTTGATCCCGGTGAAGACGAGGGCATCGGCACCCGGCCGGACTTACTTGTTCAGGTGGGAGCCTGGTGAGGAACGAGCGCCGCCGGGACAGAGACGGTCCGCATCCCTGCTCGTGACTTTGGTGGGCCCGAGGATCATCTCCCCGTTGGCCCGCTCGACGTAGGTGAAGCGCCCCGGGTCGGATGGAGGCTCGTTTCCCTGAGAGGATCGAGTCATGGCACGTCCGTCCCCCTATCCCCCTGAGCTGCGCAGGCGCGCGGTCCGCATGGTGGCCGAGGTCCGCCCGGACTACCCCAGTGAGTGGTCGGCGATGAAGGCCGTCGCGGCCAAGTTGGGAGTCACCTCGACCGAGACGGTGCGCAGCTGGGTGCGTCGGGCCGAGGTCGATGTCGGTGCCCGGCCGGGGACCACGACCGAGGAATCAGCCGAGCTCAAGCGGCTCAAGCGGGAGAACGCCGAGCTGCGGCGGGCGAACGAGATCCTGAAAGCCGCTGCGGGTTTCTTCGCGGCCGAGCTCGACCGGCCACACAAGTACTGATCGCGTTCATCGACGCGTTCCGCAAGGTGTTCGGGGTCGAGCCGATCTGCCGGGTGCTGTCTGCGCACGGCACCAAGATCGCACCGTCCACCTACTACGCCGCCAAGTCACGTCCGGCCTCGCCGAGGGCGGTGCGTGACGAGTGGCTCAAGACCGAGATCACCCGCATCCACACCGACAACTACCGGGTCTATGGCGCCCGGAAGGTCTGGCGGCAGTTGCAGCGCGAGGGCCACCAGGTGGCGCGCTGCACGGTTGAGCGGCTGATGCGCGAACTCGGTCTGCACGGTGCCCGCCGCGGCCGCAAGATCCGTACCACCGTGCGCGACGACGGACATGAGCGGGCCGTCGATCTGCTGCGCCGAGACTTCACCGCCGGCAGCCCGAACCGCCGGTGGGTGGCCGACTTCACGCACGTGACCACCTGGGCCGGCGTGGTCTACGTCGCGTTCGTGGTCGACATCTTCTCCCGCGCGATCGTCGGCTGGGCCGCCTCGACCACCAAGCGGACCCGGCTGGTGCTGGACGCCCTGGACATGGCGCTGTGGCGGCGCAACCGGGCCGGACACCCCGTCGGGCCAGGGCTGGTGCACCACAGCGACGCGGGATCGCAATACACCTCTTTCCGGTTCACCACGCACCTGGTCGACGCCGGTATCGACGCCTCCATCGGCACCGTCGGCGACGCGCTCGACAACGCACTGATGGAGTCGGCGATCGGCTTGTACAAGACCGAGCTGATCAAACTGCGTGGGCCGTGGAAGAACCTGACCGGCGTCGAGCTGGCCACCGCCGAGTACGTGGACTGGTACAACACCACCCGGCTCCACGGTGAGATCGGCCACGTACCACCCGACGAATACGAAGCCCTCCACTACCGCCAGAACCACACAGAACCACAGGTCACAGCCACAACCTAGAGCCTCTACCGAACCCGGGGCGCTTCAGACGTTGGTGTTGTCCGCGCGGCTGTTGGTGGCGTCCAGGGACACCGGGTTCGGTGCCGCGCGCTGGGGGGTGGAGGCCGCGGCGGCAGCCGCCGGGGCGGTGGCCATCACCGCGAGGGCCAGGGCCAGGCCGGTCAGGGGAAGGTGCTTGATCACGGGGGGTCTCCATCTCGCGTGTACTGGAGTGTCTGAGTCCCCATGAGCATCACTAATGGTATTTGAGTGACTACTTACCGTCATGATTGGTGTTTCGTCACCACTGGTCCGACCCGACCGCGAGGAAGCCGGTCCGCGCCGGCCTTGTCCAGTGAGGTCGAGTGGCCTACGCCCCGCCTGTCGTGGTCGCCCCGCCTCCCACCTATGGGCGCATCCGGCCGAGTTTGACCGGTTCGGGGGCTTTCGCCGAGGCCGAGGCTATGGTGTGCGGGGAGGTACTCCAAGCCGCATACCGAGCCCCGCTCACCCAAGCGACCTCGCCGGCCTCTGGGAAGCGGGACCGCCGACCACGCGTCCTAGGAGAAGGGGTCCTCGAATGGAGATGGACGGCGCCGCCCGGCGGGAACTCGTCTTACGAGTGCTCGGTTGGGGAACGATCGTCTACTTTCTGATCATCGGATTCGCCCTGGACGAACATGCGCTCTTCGAGCTGAGGTCGCCGCCTGGTTGGACCCAGCTCCAGCAGGCGCAGCGTGCTCACGCCAAGACGCTCGACTCCAAGGCCCAGAGCCTGGCCATGACCGATCCCGCGGCGTCTGCCGACCTCGAGGCCCAAGCCGCCAAGATCAGATTCGATGTTGGCGCCGCCGACCACGACCGGTCCGACGGCCGCTTCCGCGCGATCGGCCTCATCATCGGTATGAGGGGCCACGCGTTTTCCGGACAGCTTCTTGATCGGTGATCTGCGGGCAGATCTACGCCGCTCGCTGTCGGCTCAGGTACTCGGTATGGACCT
>NZ_FZNP01000048.1 GCF_900188105.1 Actinomadura mexicana | reverse complement strand
CGGGGGTCAAACATACAGACACCGTTACACCACCCAGCGTGATCATGTAGAGGAAACGTTGGATCGCCCACCGAGATCTAGGCATGTAGTACTAGGGCCTGTTCGTAGTTCGGATCAGTTGCCGCCGGTCACAATCGAGTGACTCACCCCCACCGTTGCGGGAGCGGGCGGTATCACCGATGTATGACGCGCGGTGATGTGACCGATACCGAGTGGGAGCTGATTGAGCCGCATCTGCCGTTGGGGGTGTCCGGGCCGATCGGTGACCTGCGTAATCAGTTCAACGCGGTGATGTGGAGGTTCCGGACCGGCAGCCCGTGGCGGGACGTGCCCGTCACCTACGGCAACTGGTCGACGATCTACGACCGGTTCCGGGCCTGGGCGTGCCAGGGGGTCTTCGAGAACCTGATGGTCGCGGTGATCGACGAGGCGGCGGCCCGGGGCGATGTCGTGCTGGACCTGGTCAGCGTGGACTCCAGCGTCTGCCGCGCACATCACCACGCCGCCGGGATGAGGGTCGCGCCCGAGCGGCTGGAGGAGTTGGAGCGGGCCGCGGCCGCGGAAAAGGGGCTACGCCAAAAGGGCAAACCGGGCCTATAGGCCAGCACTCCGGCGACGAGCCCGACCCCGAACAGGAGCGCCGGCGCCGGGTACGCCGGCGCCGCAAGGCACGGCTGAAGGCCGCTGATCTGGGCCGGTCCCGAGGCGGGCTGACCAGCAAGTTCCACCTGTCGGCCGACCGGCGCTGCCGTCCGCTGTCGATTGTGCTGACCCTCGGGCAGGCCGCCGACAGTCCCCGTTTCATCCCCGTCCTGGACAAGATCTGGGTGCACGGCCCGGTCGGCCGCCTCCGGACCCGACCGGCCGCTGTTGCCGGCGACAAGGCCTACTCCTCCCGCGCCAACCGCAATGACACTGTGAATCCCAGCCTAGTGTTGTGAGTCAATAATTCTTTGTTAGTCGGTAGGGTGTGGGGATGCCGAGCCCGAAGCTGGATCCGGTGGTGTTGTCCGACGAGGAGCGGTCGGTGCTGACCGGGTGGGTGCGCCGCCGCAAGACCTCGCAGGCTTTGGCGTTGCGGGCGCGGATCGTGCTGCTGTGCGCCGAGGGCGCCACGATCGCCCAGGTCGCCGAGCAGGCCGGGGCCTCGC
>NZ_FZNP01000049.1 GCF_900188105.1 Actinomadura mexicana | reverse complement strand
ACTTCAGGAGCTGGCGGGCCATGACCATGCGCTGGATCTGGTTGGTGCCCTCGTAGATCTGGGTGATCTTGGCGTCGCGCATCATCCGCTCCACCGGGAAGTCCCGCGTGTACCCGTACCCGCCCAGCAACTGCACCGCATCGGTGGTCACGTCCATCGCAACATCCGAAGCAAGCGTCTTGCACGCCGACGACACGAACGTCAGATCCGGCACGCTCTCACCGCCCATCGCCCGCTCGGACTTGACCGCCGCGTGATACGTCAACTGCCGCGCCCCCTCCAACCGCATCGCCATGTCCGCCAGCATGAACTGCACACCCTGGAAATCAGCGACCGCCCTACCGAACTGCCGCCGCTGCTTGACATACCCCACCGCGAAATCCAGCGCCCCCTGCGCGATCCCCAGCGCCTGCGCCGCGATCGTGATCCGCGTATGGTCCAACGTCGCCAACGCCGTCTTGAACCCCGTCCCCTCGGCCCCGATCATCCGATCCGCCGGAACCCGCACCCCCTCCAACAGCACCTGACGCGTCGGCGACCCCTTGATCCCCAACTTGCGCTCCCTGGCCCCGAACGACACCCCCGCGTCCTCCTGCGCATCCACCACGAACGCCGAGATCCCCCGCGCCCCCGCACCCGGATCGGTCACCGCCATCACCGTGTAGAACCGCGACACCCCCGCATTGGTGATCCACATCTTCGCGCCGTCCAGCACCCAGTGATCCCCATCACGCACCGCACGCGTCCGCATCCCCGCCGCGTCCGACCCCGCATCCGCCTCCGACAACGCATACGAGAACATCGCCTCACCCCGCGCCACCGGCCCGAGGAACCGCTCCCGCAACCCCTCCGACCCCGCCAGCAGAACCGGAACCGTCCCCAGCTTGTTCACCGCCGGAATCAACGACGAGGACGCGCACACCCGCGCCACCTCCTCGATCACGATCACCGTCGCCAGCGCATCGCCCCCCGCACCCCCGTACGATTCCGGCACGTGCACCGCATGCAGATCACCCGCCACCAACGCATCCAACGCCTCCTGCGGGAACCGCGACTCCTCATCCACCTCCGCCGCGAAAGGAGCGATCTTGGCCTCGGCCAGCTCACGCACCGAACGCCGCAGCA
>NZ_FZNP01000051.1 GCF_900188105.1 Actinomadura mexicana | reverse complement strand
CCGACGTGGAAGCGCACCTTCGGGTTCCATCCGATGACCGCGTTCATCGACCACGGCCCCGGCGGGACCGGGGAGGCCGCCGCGCTGGTGCTGCGGCCGGGCAACGCCGGTTCCAACACCGCCGCCGACCACATCACCGCAGGCCGCCTGGCCCTCAACCAGATCCCGTCCCGCCTGCGCAAACAGGTCATCATCCGGACCGATTCGGGTGGCGGCACCCACGAGTTCCTGGACTGGGTCACCGCCCGCCGTTTGAAGTACTCGATCGGGTTCAACCTCACCGAGGACATCTGCGCCGCGATCCTGGCGCTGCCCGAGCACGTGTGGCAGTGCGCCTACGACGCCGACCGGCAGCCCCGCCGGGGCGCGTGGGTGGCCGAGCTGACCGGGATGCTGGACCTGTCGTCTTGGCCCAAGGGGATGCGGGTCATCGTCCGCCGCGAACGCCCCCACCCCGGCGCGCAGCTTCGGTTCACCGACGTCGACGGGCACCGCTTCACGTGCTTTGTCACCGGCACCCGGCACGGGCAGCTCGCCGACCTGGAACTGCGCCACCGCCGCCGCGCCCGCTGCGAGGACCGCATCCGCTGCGCCAAGGACACCGGCCTGCGCAACCTGCCCCTGCACAGCTTCGCCGCCAACCAGATCTGGCTCGAACTCGTGGCGCTGGCCGCCGACCTGACCGCCTGGACCCAGATGCTCGCCTTCGCCGATCATCCGGCCCGACTCTGGGAACCCAAACGGCTGCGCCTGCGCATCTTCTCGGCCGCCGCACGCCTGGCCCGCGGCGGCAGAAGGCTCCGGCTCCGGCTGGCCCGGCACTGGCCCTGGAGCGGCCTGATCGCCTCGGCGATCGGGCGCCTGCAGACACTCCCGGCGCCCTGACTAGCCCGAACCGCCCCATCAACACCAGGAAGGACAACATCCGGGCCCGTGGAACCCCGCCCACCCGACGCGACAGTCGGGCCCAACGGCTGACCCGACGCCGAAAACCAAGAGCCGGTTGGGTCGCTCCGCGACCCAACCGACCTCACGAAAAATCGAGGCTA
>NZ_FZNP01000052.1 GCF_900188105.1 Actinomadura mexicana | reverse complement strand
CCAGCCGAGGTGGGTCTCCAGGACCTGTCCGACGTTCATGCGGCCGGGCACGCCCAGGGGGTTCAGGACGATGTCGACGGGGGTGCCGTCCTCCAGGAACGGCATGTCCTCCACCGGCAGCACCTTGGAGATGACGCCCTTGTTGCCGTGCCGGCCCGCGAGCTTGTCCCCGTCGGTGATCTTGCGCTTCTGCGCCACGTACACCCGGACCAGCTCGTTGACCCCCGGCGGCAGCTCGTCACCGTCGTCGCGGGAGAACACCCGCACCCCGATGACCTTGCCCTGCTCACCGTGCGGCACCTTCAGCGAGGTGTCGCGCACCTCGCGCGCCTTCTCACCGAAGATCGCCCGCAGCAGCCGCTCCTCGGGGGTCAGCTCGGTCTCCCCCTTCGGGGTGACCTTCCCGACCAGGATGTCACCGGGCACCACATCGGCGCCGATCCGGATGATCCCGCGCTCGTCCAGGTCGGCCAGGACCTCCTCGGACACGTTCGGGATGTCGCGGGTGATCTCCTCGGGCCCCAGCTTGGTGTCCCGGGCGTCGACCTCGTGCTCCTCGATGTGGATCGAGGACAGCACGTCGTCCTGCACCAGCCGCTGCGACAGGATGATCGCGTCTTCGTAGTTGTGGCCCTCCCACGGCATGAACGCCACCAGCAGGTTCTTGCCCAGCGCCATCTCACCGTCATCGGTGCACGGCCCGTCGGCGATCACCTGGCCCAGCTCCACCCGCCGGCCCTCGTCCACGATCGGCTTCTGGTTGAAGCAGGTGCCCTGGTTGGACCGCTTGAACTTCGACACCCGGTAGGTCGTGCGGGTCCCGTCGTCGTTCATCACCGTGACGTAGTCGGCCGAGACCTCCTCGACCACACCCGCCTTCTCCGCGGTGATCACATCACCGGCATCGGTCGCGGCACGGTACTCCATACCCGTCCCGACCAGCGGCGCCTCACTGCGCAGCAACGGCACCGACTGCCGCTGCATGTTCGAACCCATCAGCGCCCGGTTGGCGTCGTCGTGCTCCAGGAACGGGATCATCGCGGTCGC
>NZ_FZNP01000053.1 GCF_900188105.1 Actinomadura mexicana | reverse complement strand
CTAGATGATTGATTCCAAGGGCTGTTGTTGCGGTCAGTGATCGTAGGCGGTCAGGGAGCGGGCGACCGGCTGGCCGGTCTTGTCGTTGTGCCAGATCGCCGCGGTGAGGGCCAGGACTCGGGTGGCCACCCGGACGATGACGCCGGTGTCGGTCCGGCCGCCGTGTCGTTCCAGGTCCAGTTGGCCCTTGAAGGTCTGGTTGATCGACTCGATGGTCTGCCGCAGCGGCTTGAACAGCGGGGTCGCAGCCCGTGGTGGTTCGCCTTTGCGGGCCGGGCGCAGCAGCCGCAGGTCACCCTCAGTGAGGGCGTCCTCGAACGCGCGGCCGTAGTAGTGGCGGTCGCCGATGATGGTCTGCCCGGGGTGGCGGGCGGCCAGGTCGGGATCGGCGTCCAGCATGTCCAGCAAGGTGGTGCGCTCGTCGGCCTTGGCACCGGTTAGCGCGAACGCGACGGGCAGACCGCCCAGCGTGCACAGCAGGTGCAGCCGCAGCCCCCAGAAGAACCGCGAATGCGAGGCGCAGTAGCCGTACTCGGCCCAGCCGGCCAGCTGCGAACGGCGTGCGGTCTCCCGGGAGCGGCCGCACTCCACCGGTGTCGAATCGATCACCCACACGTCGTCACTCCACAGCGAGGTGTCCCGGCCCAGCACCTGGATCATGTGCACGACCAGGCCCCAAGCACCCCGCAGCCGCTTGTTGTAACCCGGCTGCCCGGGCAGGTAGGGGAACATCCCCGACAGCTCGCTGCGCGCATGACGCAGCCACCGCCGCTCGGAGGTGAACCCCAGCAGCGCCGACATCACCGCCAGCGTCACCAATTCGGCGTCGCCGAGCTTGGGGGCGATCCCTACCCGGGGACGCCACGGCGCCAACTCCGGAAACGCCTTCAGCCAGTCGTCGATCTTCACATAGAGTGCGGTCGCGAGGGTGTTCAGGTTGTTCGTCACACAACGATCTTGGACGCCCTCGCTTCATGTCCGCAGGCAACCCCTTGGAATCAATCATCTAGA